>NZ_CP045996.1 GCF_016899425.1 Burkholderia sp. MS389 | reverse complement strand
CTGCCGGCATCGATGCACCTCACGCAGTATTCGGATATTGATGTGCTGCAGCAACGCGTACCTGCGGATGCGTTCGATGGGAAGGTGGTATTCGTCGGTAGTCACGCGTGGGGCGCCGGAGGGATGTTCCAGATCTCGTCGCTCAACTCGCACGAGGTTACGCGCTCACAACTCGACGCGCTCATCGCCGACGCCGTGGCCTCAGGCAATCTCGCGCGTGAAGCGCCCGCCGCCGTCGGGGTGTCGATCTATCTGATCCTCGCGTTCGGCGTCGTGCTGATCTGCGTGTTTGTGCCCGGTCGGGCGGTGCATCTGGCGGCGCTCGGCTGGGGCGCGCTGATCTTCGCCGTTCCACTGGGAATGCTGGTATTCCATATCTGGTTGCCGCTGGGGCTGCTTCCGGTTGTTTGCCTGCTGATCTACGGCTTTTTTGCGTGGGAGCGACATGCTCGCATGCTCTCGATGTTGCGGGGCGAATTGCGCGAATGGGGAGCGATCGCCGCCGCGATCCATCCGCGAGAGGGTGCTGCCGCGGTCGCTGCACCGTCCGGGCGGTCCGACGAACTGGTCGGCATCAAGGCAGCGTTGCTGCAGGTACGCGGCTGGCAAAAGCTCTACGTCGACATGGTCAACCGGTTTCCGTATCCAGTCTTTCTCACGATGGGCGGCCACGTTGCCGTGTGGAACGCGAAGGCTGCCACTTTAATGCGCGAGGACTCCGCAGGTGAGCTGACCGACGCTCGATTGCCATTCATGCAAGTCGAGCGGCTCGTGGCCGAGAGCGTATGCAAGGGCGGAGACGCCAGTCGTGAAATCGAATGGGGCGGTCGCACCTACATGCTGATGTGCGAACGGCTGTCGAGTGGGCTGAGCGGGGATACTTCTTCCGACGGCGACACGCAGATGTCCCACCTGGTTTGTCTGATCGACCTTTGCGATCTGAAGGGATTTGTCTCGCACGACAAGTGGATGTTGCGTCATATCGCCCATGATCTGCGCAGCCCACTGACGGCCATCCTGTCGTTGATCGATCGCCGGGGCGCGTCCGTTGGCGGCAATCCGGACGGGGAGTCGGATCGCGCCTTCCTGAGCGATCTACGGCAGCAGGCTTCATACTCGTTACGTATTGCGAAGGACTTCATGCAGTTGAGCCGTGCCGAACGACTCGATCGGACCGAATTCGAACCGGTGGCGTTGAGCGAGGTGGCCGAAGAGGCGATCGACCAGAACTGGCTCGCCGCCGAGCAAAAGGGCGTCGTGTTGCGCGAACCGGCATTCCTGGTCGAAGACACCCTCGTCAGCGGAAATGGAGACATGCTCATGCGTGCGGTCGTCAACGTGCTGGACAACGCGATCAAGTATTCGCCGCCTGGTGCCGTAGTGTCGCTCACCATCGGCTCGGCTGGCGACGGCGCACTGGTACTGACGGTGGCTGACAGCGGCGTCGGCATGACCGACGACACGGTCCGTCGCCTGTTCGAGCCGTTCTTCCAGGCCGAGCGCAAGGCCGATGGCAGCGCCAGCGTCGGATTGGGGTTGCCTTTCGTCAAGGCCGTGATCGAAAGACACGGCGGCACGGTTGCCGTGCACAGTGCGCCAGGGAGCGGCACCGTGTTCGAGCTGATCCTGCCACGCGTCTCGTCGAAGGCGCGAGGTGTTGGATCGCTGGAAACGGTCGGCGTAACCCGACCTGCGACGGTGGCGATGACTGCCGCGCCCGCGCGTGGCTGCCGGTTCGCGATGTAGCGCGACGCCAGGGGCGCTCGGGAGCGGGGCCGCCCCGAACCATGCTCCTCCATTTTTTACCGGCTCATTTGCCGTATGGTCGTTCTCTGCCCGACCGAGCACGAGCAGCAGTGACAGGCCGCCGTTAGCGGGCCAATCAATGTTTCGTTGAACATTCTCGTTCTACGACGGATGACGTCCCAGAATCCGTGCCATAGCCAATCTGGAGCCGCCATGACTGTCGACCTCTCGAGCGCGATGCTCGATTCGATTCGCCAATCCGTCATCCAAAAAAACGATGACCCGAAAACCGAAGCCGCCTCCGCCGACATCGCGGGTGGCTTCGCCGATTTACTCAAACAGGCCGTGCGTGGCACGGATGCGCAACAACATCACGCCGACGATCTCGTCACCGCCGTGGAAACAGGCGCCAGCGATGACCTCGTGGGCGCCATGCTTGCCAGCCAGCAGGCAAGCCTGTCGTTCTCCACAATGGTCCAGGTGCGTAACAAGGTCATGAGTGCTTTTGACGACATCATCAAGATGCAGGTTTGATGAGGACCGCAAACGTGCTTGCTCAAGTCAAGGCTCAGATTGCGCGCTTCGCGCCTCCCGGCCATTTCCGATTGCCGTCCCCCGCGGCGCTGTCCAAACTGGCGCCCATCGTCATCCTGGCGATTAGCCTAGCGGCGCTGACCATGATGCTGATGCATCGTCAGGACTCGCGCTACAAACCGCTTTTTGGCTCCCAGGAAGCCGTGGTCGCCGCCGACATGATGGCCGCGCTGGACGCCGACGGCATTCCGTACCGTATCCACCCGGACAGTGGCCAGGTGCTGGTGCCGGAGCAGAAGCTCGGCGCCGCGCGCATGATGCTGGCCGCCAAGGGTGTGGTAGCCAAATTGCCGGAGGGGCTGGAGCAGGTGGACAAGAGCGATCCGCTGGGCGTCAGTCAGTTCGTGCAGGACGTCCGGTTTCGGCGTGGCCTCGAAGGCGAACTGACGCAGAGCGTGATGGCGCTCGAGCCGGTGTCGTCGGCTCGTGTGCATCTGTCGATCGCCAAATCGGCGTCGTTCATTCTGGCCGATGGCGACAAGAGTTCGGCGTCGGTGGTGCTCACGCTCAAGCCCAACCGCAAGCTGAGCAAGGAGCAGATTGCCGCGATCGTCGCGCTGGTTGCGGGCAGCGTGGCGAACCTCGACCCGGCCCGCGTGACGGTGATAGACCAGGCCGGCAATCACCTGTCCGCGCAGATCGATCCGGTACTGGGAAATTCCACACTCGACAGCGAGTTGGGCGCGCAAATGCGTGAACAGGTATTGCGCAATATTCGCGAGTTGCTCACGCCTGCGTTGGGTGACGGCAACTTTCGCGCGAGCGTTGCCGTCGAGCTGGACCACGATCGCGTGGAAGAGACCCGCGAACAATACGGCGAGGCCCCGAAGATTACACAGGAAGCGATTCGCGACGAGAAGGACATCGGTCAGGCAGCGTTGGGTGTACCGGGTTCGTTGTCGAACCGGCCGGCACCGCCGTCGACCGCCAGCATGCCCGAAGCGCCGCACTCGGCCAAGAACGCGCAGACACGCCAATACGCTTACGACCGCAATGTCGTACAGATCAAGCGCAGTCCCGTGCGCGTGAAGCGCCTGAACGTGGCGGTGGTTCTGAACAACGCCGCCGCGCCCGGCGGTGGAAAGGCATGGGTGCCAGCGCAACTTGCGCAGGTGGACACAATCCTGCGCAACGGCTTGGGCATCGATGCCGACCGTGCAGATGCACTGACGGTGTCGTCGCTGGACTTCCGCGGCACGCCGGTGACCGTATCGCAGCCGTGGTGGAAACAGCCCGACAACATCGTGACGATCGGTACTTGGGCAGCGTGGGCATTGGGTACGCTACTCGGGTTCGTATTCATCTTCCGCCCGCTGCTTAAGGTGCTTCGCATTTGGGCCAACGGCGGGCGCGATCCGCAGTCGCAGGGCGCCCACGCCGTATCCGGCGGTTCGGAAACCCCGGCGCTTGCGGCAGCCGCCGAAGCCGACACGCAGCCGCTGCTGCTGGCCGACGCGAATCTCCCGCCGATTGGCTCCGGTGCCGACGTGCTGATCGCACACCTGAAGCATCTGGCCGCTCAGGACCCTGAGCGCGTCGCCGAAGTCATCAAACCCTGGATTCGAGACGATGAGCACACCAACTGACGTACCTGCGACCGCGGACACCGCCGTAACGGCAGGCCTGCCAACCCAGAATCTTGCCGCGGTGGAGCGTGCTGCCATCATCCTGCTCAGCATCGGTGAGGAAGCTGCGGCGGGCGTGCTGCGATGCCTTTCGCGCGAGGAGTTGCTGGACGTGACACTCGCCATGTCACGCATGCAGGGCGTCAAGGTGGAGGCTGTGCAGAACACCATCGAGCACTTCTTCACGAATTTTCGCGAGCAGAGTGGCGTACGGGGTGCTTCGCGCTCGTTCTTGCAACGCTCGCTGGAGATGGCGCTCGGCGGTGTGGTGGCCAACAGCGTGCTCAACAAGATTTACGGCGACGCGATCGGCCCGAAAATGGCGCGCCTGCAGTGGGCGCAGCCGCAATGGCTTGCCGATCGCCTGCGCGACGAGCACGTGCGCATGCAAGCCATGTTCCTCGTCTTCTTGCCGCCGGAGCAGGCGAGCCGCGTGATTCAGGCGCTGCCCGAAGCGCGGCGCGAGCAGGTGCTGCTCGATATCGCGCGTCTGACCGAGATCGATCATGACCTGCTGCGGGACCTGGAAGACGTGGTCGACTGTTGCATCGCCAACCTTGGCACACAAAGCACGGCCGTCGAAGGTGTGCGGCAGGCCGCCGACATCATCAACCGTATGCCGGGCGACCGCACCCACATGGTGGAAATTCTGCGTGCTCGGGATCCGGAGTTGGTCGCGGCGGTGGAAGAGCTCATCTACGATTTCGCGGTGATCGCGAACCAGGATGATGAGGTGATCTCCGTCATTCTCGAACATGTCGACACGGCGCTGTGGGGCGTGGCGCTTAAGGGCGCCGACCCAGCCGTGCGCGACGCATTGTTGCGCTCGATGCCGCGGCGCGCGGTGCAGGCCTTCGAGGAGATGTTGCGCCGGGCGGAGCCCGCACTCCCCAGCAAAGTCGAGTCGGCGCGCCGCGAAATCATGGACATCATACGAAGACTGGCCGACGACGGCGACATCGAACTTCGGCTCGTGGCGGAGGAAGCACTTCGATGAGGACGTACCGACGCTATGCATTTCCCTCGCTGGCGCGCATTCGCGCGGCAAGCGAGCAGCCTGGCGGATTCACGGCGCCCGACGAGGTGGATCTGATCTCCGAGCAACTGCATGTCCCTCCGGCCGCGGAATTGCTTGAAGAAGCTCGGCAAGCGGGTTACGAGGAGGGCTTTGTCGCCGGCGAACGAGTCGGCGCCGAAGGCGCACGCCGCGACGTGCGTTCCAGGTTCGATGCGCTGGTAGCACCGGTCGACGCGCTGGTTCGTGGCTTCCAGTGCGTGCAGCAAGCTTATCGAGCCAAGGTGCGCAGCGAAGTGGCTGAGCTCGTTGGCGACGTTGCCAGACAGGTCGTGCGTGCGGAGCTCGAAACCCGTCCCGAGCGGATTCTCGCGTTTGTGGATGAAGCCGTCGGCACGCTGACCAAACCGCCCGAATCCGTCAGCGTGCGGCTGAACCCGGCCGATTACGCGCGCCTGGCCGAAGCGGCACCCGATCGAGTGCAGGGCTGGCAACTGGTGCCGGACGACCGTCTCGAGCCTGGCGAATGCCGCGTGCGGGCCGATGACATCGAAATGGACGCGGGCTGTGGTCAGCGCCTTGTCGCCTGCATCGAACGGATTACCTCACAGCTCGCGCATGCCCATGCCGAGGAGGCGGACGGAGTGCCGGCATGAACCATTCCGTACTCGGCAAGCTCGACCTTGGCGATGTGCCCGTCGCAAGGCCGGTAGGACGCTTGTCCGCCGTCTCGGGCCTCCTGCTTGAAGTGACCGGCTATGCATTCGAAACCGGTCAGCTCGCACGGATCGAAACCGCATCGAACGACTGGCTCGATGCGCGCGTGGTCGGCTTTCGGGAAGGCGTGTCGTATTTGATGCCCTTCAGGCCCGCAGAGGGTTTGGCCGCGGGCGCGCGCGTGTTTGGCGATGAAGGTGCGCGCACGCTGTCGATCGGCCCGGCATGGCGTGGCCGTATCGTCGATGGTCTCGGTGAACCGATCGACGACCGTGGTCCGCTCATCGGCGACGCCGTACTCGATCTGGCTCCCCCGCGCGTGAACCCGCTGCGCAAGCAGCCGGTGGAGGGTGTGATGGACGTAGGCGTGCGCGCGATCGACGGCATGCTGACGTTGGGCCGCGGGCAGCGCGTTGGCCTTTTTGCGGGCAGTGGCGTTGGCAAGAGCGTGCTACTCGGCATGATCGCGCGCCAGGCCGCGGCCGATGTGGTGGTGGTTGGCATGATCGGCGAGCGTGGCCGCGAGGTGCGAGAGTTTATCGAGCACTCGCTTGGCCCCGAAGGCTTGTCCAAAGCCATCGTCGTGGTCGCGCCGGCGGATGAATCCCCGCTGATGCGTTTGATGGCGACCGAGCTGTGCCACGCCATTGCCACACACTTTCGCGATGCCGGCAACGATGTGCTGCTGATGATCGATTCCCTCACCCGTTACGCGATGGCGCAGCGGGAAATCGCGCTGGCGCTGGGCGAGCCGCCGGCCACGCGCGGCTATCCGCCCTCGGTGTTCGGCATGTTGCCACGCCTGGTGGAGCGCGCGGGCAACGGCGAAGGTGTTGGCAGCATGAGTGCCATCTACACCGTGTTGGCTGAAGGCGACGACGAACAGGACCCGGTGGTCGACACGGCGCGTGCGATTCTCGATGGCCACATCATGCTGTCGCGCGATCTCGCCTCCCAGGGGCATTACCCGGCGATCGACGTGCTGCGCTCGGTCAGCCGCTGCATGTCACTCGTGGCGCCGCGCGAGCAGATCGACGCGGTACGCAAGGTGAAGCAAATGATGTCGCGCTACGCCAATGTTCGCGATCTGATCCCGCTGGGCGGCTACGTGGCCGGCGCGGATCTCGTTACCGATCACGCGGTGAAGATGCACGACCGGATCGAAGCCTTCCTGTGTCAGGCACAGGACGAGGTCGCGCCGCGCCAGGCGACGCTGGATATTCTGGCGGAGATTGCCGCATGAACGCCCGACATGTCGTTGCGGGACTCACGCAACTCGTCGCGATGCGCGCGAAGGAAGTGGATCGGCTGGAAATCGATGTCGCCGCGCGCGACGCGGAAGGCGCTCGCTATCGCCATCATATTTCGCAAATGACTTTGCTGATGCAAAGCGTCGACACCGGTACGCACGTACATCCCGAGCACGCAATGAACGGCGCGCGCTATCGCTCCGCGCTCGCCAATCTGATTCATCTGCACCAGCATCAATTGGCAAAGCACGAGGCATTGGTCGCGGGCCTGCGCGCGGATTTGTGCCGCGCACGCCTGCGGTACGAGCAGATCGATCGGGTTCGCAGCAGGAAGCTTGGCGCGCTCGAACTCGAGAAGCGCGCACGCGATCGCAAACTCGAAGACCAACAGGCTTCCCAGGCATGGCTGCGCAGGCGGCTGTCGCAGCAACGTTCGATATCCAACCCATTCTGATCAAGCGAGGACGCCATGTTCGGTAGTATTGGAGACCCAGTGGCAAGCGCCAAGGCGCTTACCGAAAAGTACATGCTGAATGCTGTTCAGCGCCTGAAAACCCAGCAAGCGGGCAACGCGATCGCCCAGGCCGGGCTCACCCGGTTACAAGGCGCGTTGAGTTCGTTTCAGAGCGCGTTGAAGGGCTTGTCCGGTGTGGGCGGCATCGTCAAACAAAAGGCCGCGCTGTCGAACCCGGCGCTGGGCGAAGCCACCGCGGCGGCCAATGCGCAGCCTGGTCGTTACACGTTCTTCGTCAAGCAACTCGCGTCGACGCATCAGGTGGCCTTCAAGGGCCTCTCGTCATACGGTGCCAAGGACGCGGGCACACTCGGGATCGCACTCGCGAACGGAGAATCGTTCAAGGTGGACCTATCGGCAGCCAACGCCGACGCGAGCGGCAACGTGTCGTCGGCCGAACTGGCTCGCGCGATCAACCAGGCCGCCGGCAACAACGGCAAGGTATCTGCATCGATCGTCACGATCGAAGGCGAGCAGCGTCTCGTGCTGACCTCGGGCGAGACCGGCGAGGCCGGTGCCATTTCGCTCGACGCCAGCGGCATCGGCGATACAGTGCTGTCTGCTGCCCTGTCGGGTACGCCGGACGAACTGTCGGTGGCACGAGACGCCATATTCAAGCTTGGCGGGGAGAGCGGCGTCGAAATCAAGCAGGGCAGCAATACTTTCACCGGCATTCAGGGCGTGTCCGTCACGTTCAAGCAGTCGATGGTCGAAAGCGACGCGCCATTGTTGCTCGATATCAAGCTTGACCACGGCGGCACGGCCGACGCCGTGCAGGCGTTTGTCGATGCATATAACAAAGCAATGGGCGTGCTGGCCGAGCTGACCAAGGTCAACCCTGACAATCCATCCAACGCAGGGCCGTTCGTCGGCGATGCCGGTGTGCGCAATCTCCAACAGCGAATGAACGCGCTGTTGCGCGCCACAGTGGGCGAAAGGCGGATGTTGGACTACGGCATCTCAGCGGACCGTACCGGCAAGCTGTCGCTCGATACGGACAAGATGAAAGCCTCACTGGACAAGAATCCAAATGGTCTCGCCGCCTTGTTTGCCGATCCTGAGAAGGGCATCGTCGCGCGCATGGACGCCTACCTGAAGACATGGACCTCCTCCGTCGACGGTCAGGTCAAGCGTCGTCAGGATTCCGCCGAGCTTATTCAGCAATCGTTAAAGAAAAAGGAGCGTTCGCTCGAAGTGCAATACCGTCAGGTCTATGACCGATATCTGACCCAGTTCACGCGCGTGGCGGAACTGCAGAAGCGGATGGAATACACGAAGCAGTTGCTCGACGACCTCCTTAGCGGAAACAAGAAATGATGACCGGACATGGTTACGGCAATTACCAGACGACGAACCTGGCGAGTCAGGCGGCAAGCGCGTCGCCGGTACGGTTGGTGATTGTGCTGATGGATGGCCTGCTCGACGAGATGGCGCGCGCGCGTGCCCATATCGAAGCTGGACGCTACGAAGAGAAGGGCAACAGCCTGAACAAGTGCATCGGCATGCTGCATGGTCTGACCAGTGCACTCGATTTCGACGTCGGCAACGAGGTCGTCGTCAATCTTGCCCGGCTGTACGAGTACTGCACGGTACGCCTGAATGAAGCCGGACTCGCTCTGGATCCGGTCCTCATCGATGAAGTCTCGATGCTGATTCGCACGCTGCGCGCGGCGTGGGAAGGCGTCGATCAACGATTCGGATGATAGACCATGGACCAGAGCGACTATGTGCTACGACTTGCAATGCGCGTACGACAAGCGATTGCGAAGTGCGATTTCGACGCGCTGGTGTGCTTGAACGTCGAAGTACACGATATCGTGAGCAACATGGCAACCGGAACGGCGTTGACCGCTGCCGAGCTGGAAGCACTGAGACTTCTGACGATCGCGCACCGCGTCGCTATTTCGTTATTGGAAATTGAATCCGAACGGCTGATCGAGGCGATGAGCGATCTCAATGATCGCCGCGAAGTCTGGCATGCCTATGCAGTTCAAGGGAGCCAGCAATGATGAGCGGTCTTTCGGCAACGGCCGACCTTGTGCCGGCAACGGCAGCCGACGGTAGCGCCGTGCTGGCTGCAGTGCTCGGCGGGCAGCCATCCGTGTTAACCGATGATTTCGAGGCCTTGCTGGTGGAAGGCTCCGGACTGGACGACGGCACGGACGCCACGGCGGATCCGGTGTCGGTGCCGGATCCGTGGTTGGCACTGGCGCGAGCGCCTGAAACCGAACCCCCGGCTGGCGACATGCCATTGTTGCAGGACGGCGCGGTGGCCGCACCGGGCCTTATGCAGGCGCTGGAAGCACGTGCAGTCGACACTGTCGCACCGGACCGGACGACAAGCGACGCACCGGTCGATACCGTCGCAATGCAACGCCTTTCCACCATCGTTTCGTTGCCGGCACACACACATGGGACAGCGCAACCAGCGGACTTGTACCGGCGCGGCGCGATCGAGCAAGCGGTTTTGCCGCAAGTTGGTGCGAAGGAACCGGTCGCGCCCATGCTGGCCGCGCGCCTGTTCGACCATCGATCGAGTGCGGTACCTGGGGCGCTGTTGAACCAAAGCATGAATTTCGCGACGACGCACGTGTCGCCGATCTTCGGCCCGCTCGCGTTCGGTGACGCAATCGCTCCGACAGGGCCATCGGCCGTCACGCCCGACTGCGAGGTAGGCACCCGCGCAACACAAGCCGAACTGTTGACGGAAGCGGCAAGGGTACCGGAAGTGGCAAAGGCACCGGAAGCGGCAATGGTGCCGACAACGGCTACGAGTGCGCCGACCGCGCGTCAGCAGAAGCTGATCGACGCGTTGGGAGAGCGCCTGAGCGTGCAGATGGCTCAGGGCATGCGTCAAGCCGTGATCCGACTCGAACCGGGTTCGAACGGATCGATACGCATCGAACTACGCCAGAACGTCAACGGCATGGCAGTTCACTTGTCGGCCACCCATCCCGAGGTCGTTCTCCAGTTGCAGGCGATCGGAGAAAGCTTGCGCCAGGATCTGGGCGCGCGACATGGTGGCGACGTGACCGTGCAGGTCTCGGCAGGTCGGCAAAGCCATGGCGAGGCGGGCGGCTCGGGCGGCCGCGAGCACCATCCACGCGATGAGCCGCCCACGCGAGGGCCTGGTGGCGGTTTGGCCTCCGCAGGCGGCGATTCGATATTCGAATTGGCGCCTCGCGAATTCGCGGACGTGAAGAGGGCGACGACATGATCCGGAACGCACGGCAACAAGGGCAACACGCGGCCGTGCAATCTGATGCCGGATCTGCTGCTTTCGGCTAACGAAACGAATTGCGCGAAGGGCTGCCGGCGCTGAGCGAGAGGGTCGGAAGCATACCGGCCACGCGCACGCTGGTCGGTGTGCAGTGCATGGAATAGCTCGAATCAGCAGCATTGCTCAATTTGGAATACGAACATTGTGCTGCGGCACCAATCGCACGCTCTCGTAACGTGACGGTAACGAAGGTCATGATGGACCGAATACGATGACTGCAACGATCTACACCGAATACCAAAGTGTACAGCGCGAGAACCAGGCGTTGTCCCCCGCCGATGAGGCGCGCTGGATGGCGCGGTATGCGCCGCTGGTGAAGCGCATCGTGCGCAAGCTCGCGTCGCAGGCGGGTGGGGCCATGGAGGCCTGCGACCTCGAGCAACTCGGGTTGATGGGTCTGCTCGAAGCGCTGCGTCGCTACGGTGAGCCCGATGACGAATTCGAGCATTTTGCGCTATTTCGCGTGCGGGGCGCGATTCTGGACGAACTGCGCCGCCAGGACTGGCGGCCGCGCTCGGCACGCCAAGGTGCTCACCGTCTGCGCAGCACTGAGCGAGCACTGCGCCGGGAACTGCGCCGCGATCCTACGAAAGAAGAAGTGTGCAACGCGCTGGAAATCGGCGACGACGAATACGAGCAGTTGCAACTGGACGACTGCGCACAAGAGTTCGTCAGTTTTGACGCCTTGCTGGAAGAGGACGCGGAACGGTACGAGTGCGGCGGCAGCGACGGCATCGAACACCGCGCCATGCTGCGCCACTCGCTTGAACAGGCGCTGGGCGTGCTCGATGCGCGCGAGCAGCAGATCATCCAGCTCTATTACGAATTCGATCTGAGTCAAGCGGAGATCGGGGCGGTGCTGGGCCTGACGCGGGCTCGAGTCTGTCAGATCAACAAGAGCGCGCTGGTCAAGATGCGCAAGCGCCTCGCTCAGCATTGACAGTGAAGAATATTGCGCCGCTCCCATCGGACGGCGCCCAGGTCGGGAAGGAATCATGCAACAGATATTTGGAATTTTGATCGTGCTTGGCTGCGTCTTCGGCGGCTTCGTATTCATGGGGGGCGATTTCCGCAAGCTCTGGCAGCCTGTCGAATTGTTGATCGTCGTCGGCTCGGCCGTTGGTGCGCTGGTGCTGGGCAATTCGCGCCACGTGCTCGTCGACATGGGCAAGCAATTGCGTAAGGTGATGGGCAGGCGCAAGCGCACGGCCAACAAGGAACTCCAGCGCCAGCAATTGCTGCTGATGTATGAGCTATTGAACATCGGCAGAGACCTCAAGGCGCTCGACAACCACGTTGAGAACCCGCACGAAAGCCGGCTGTTCCAGCGCTACCCGCTGGTGCTGCAGGGTCCCGAGCTGCTTACCTTCATTGTCGACAACCTCCGCTTGATGGCGATGGGCAAGATCAGTTCCCACGAGTTGGAAAGCGTGCTCGAGCAGGAGCTGGTTGCCGTTCAAGAGAACATTGAGTTGCCATCGCGCTCGATCAAGAAGATTTCGGAAGCCATGCCCGGCTTTGGCATTGTGGCTGCGGTATTGGGCGTGGTGATTGCCATGGGCAGACTTGGAGACGGCGCCAGTGCGGCCGAGCTGGCCGAGAACGTCGCGGCCGCCATGATTGGCACGCTTATCGGCATTTTCTTCTGTTATGGCGTTTTGGATCCGGTGTCGAATCTGATCAAGCAGGCGATGAAGGCCGAGATGTCGGAAATGGAATGCATGAAAGTGATACTGGTGGCCTTTGCTGGCGGCAAGCCACCGCTGCTGGCGATCGATGCAGGCCGTCGCATGATGCAACCGGCCTGCAAGCCGAGCTTCGCGCAGCTCGAGGGCTGGATCGGCCAATTGGACGCGGGGCGTGAATGAGCTTGGATAGCACCCACGAAAGCGTCGCAACCGAAGATGCGCCCGGCGCGCCCGCGACGGCCACTCCTGCCAAGCGAGGTGAACGCCGGGCGGCCCCCGTCGACTTGATCGTCAAACGCCCGGTTCGGCGCGATTACGACGACGATCATGGTGGTGGCTGGAAAGTCGCGTTCGCCGATTTCTGCCTCGCGCTGCTGTGTGTGTTCATGTTGTTGTGGGCGCTCAGTGCACGCGACGAGGAGACGCGCCGCAAAATGGACGCAATGGTCGACAGTGCACTGTACGACGACGACTGGGACATGCCGGCCAGTGCGCCGTTGGGGCCGAATACTCACGCGTTGCAGGACACGTCGGCGTCGCACGTGGCTGACGAGGGGGCTGGCGACGTGAAGCGCAGCCAGCCGATGGCGGACAGCCGCGAGGCGATGGACGCGCTTGCCGAACGTGTGCGCAAGCTCGGCAAGGACGCGGGGGTGCTCGACAACGTTCAAGCGATCGTCACGCCAATGGGCCTGCGGGTCATGCTGCACGATACCGAAGAGCGCGGCGTGTTCGTCAGTGGTGGTGCGGTACCTTCCGAGCCGTTTCGACCGATGCTGATCAAGCTGGGCGCGCTCATGGGCTCGATCGGCAATCCACTGTTCGTACTGGGGCACACCGATTCGGTGCCGTATCGCAACTCGGACGCCGGCTCGCGCTCGAACTGGGATCTGTCTGTGGATCGCGCGATGTCCGCCCGGTCGTGGCTGTTGCGAGGCGGCGTGAACGCCGAGCAAGTGATGCAAGTGATCGGCATGGCTGACCGGGCGCCGCTAGTGAACAATCCTCGCGCTGCAATCAATCGACGCATTGAATTTCTGGTGCTGACGCCGGAACGCGCCCGCGCTATCTGCTCCATGTTCGGCCCAGTCGACCAAGTCGTGCCGCTGACGCCCGGCATTAACGCCACGTCGGCCGGCGATCCTGACGCGGGCCGAGTCGGTGCGGAGGTCGGCGTCAAGCTCGACAAAAAAAGGACTTAACAGATCGATCCGCTTGCTCGTTCTGAAGGAGTGTGAACGGGTAACAATTTTGAGGGCCGCGGGGCCTTAGGGTGACATCATGCGAATTGCTAATCTGGCGGCACACGCCGCAGTCAATGGAGCGGAAGGCGTACAGCGTTCCGAGGGCGTGCGCCACAAGCGTACTGTGGCGTCAACTGAAGTGGTGCACGAAAAGACCCGTGATCGCCTGGTGCTGGATGCAGCACGCGCCGTGCTGGACGAGACGCCGGAAATCGACATGGTTCGGGTGGCTCGCGTTCAGGCCGCGCTGGCCGCCGGCAAGATCCGGTTCGATGCCTGCAAGCTTGCGGGCACGATTCAACGTTATCACGGAGGTAGCGAATGACGGGCACGGGTACCCCGCACCAACTGCTCGTGGACGTTATCGCCGACTGCGTCGGCTACCGCAAGCTTGTGCAATTGCTGGAAGATCAGTTTGCCGCGGCGCGGCAACTCGATACCGTGAGGCTTGGCGTGCTCGCTGGCGTGATCGCGGCCGAAGCCGATGCGATTGACATGCGGCGCCGCTACCGCATTGAGCGGCTCGGTCAGGTGCCGGGTGCGGTGCTGGAACTGGGTCGGCGTCTGTTGGCCGACGACAGGCACGCAATGCAACGCGCATCGTTCGTCGAGCGGTGTGAGGAAGTGAAGCTGCTTGCAGCGCGATGCCACGCCCTCACTCGGCGCAACAGCGGCCTTTTGGTCGCGCAGTACGAGGTGATGCAGCGCCTGGTGTATGGAGAAAGCCACACCTATGTTCCGGCCTGACGTCGCATTCGTGCCTGCCGCGCCGGGTCCGTCTGCCCGCACTCCCTCTCCCGTTGCGTCCGCAAGCGAGTCGGCGATGGGCTTTGGTTCGTTGTACGCATCGCTGAATCGCGATATCCGCGGCACGATCCGCAACGGCTTCGGCCACTCGATCGAGCCGCAGCTTTCGTCGCAGGCGGCAACATGGACCGATATGATGCGAGCCCGCGCGGAAGCACTCGCGAAGCCGCAGCAGGGTGTCCTGGGAAACGGCGCTCCCGCGACGGGGCCGAACTTCACCGATTCAGATCAGCAGGCCTTTCTGGCCGAGATCATGCCGCACGCTCGTCGTGCGGGCGCGATGATTGGCGCGGCACCGGAACTAATCGCCGCGCACGCGGCGCTTGAATCCGGCTGGGGCAGCAAACCGCTGAAGAACGTACGCGGCGAGACCACGCATAACCTGTTCGGCATCAAATCGACGGGCGGATGGGCGGGGGAGTCGGCTGCTGCCGTCACCACCGAGTATGTGGACGGCTCGGCCGTGAAGATGGTCGACCGCTTCCGCGCGTACCCGAGCTATGGCAGCGCGTTTCACGATTACGCCAAGCTGCTGCGCGATTCGCCCCGCTATGCCGGCGTGCGCAACGTAGGCGACGACGCCCGCGCATTCGCCAGCGCACTCAAGCGCGGTGGTTACGCGACCGATCCTGCCTACGCGACCAAGCTTGTGGACATGGTAGGGCTGGTCAAGCGGATGATTCGCTGACGTTCGTCGCGGCCCGGTGCCGGCGGCCGCTTTACCTCTACTTCGTAACGCCAACCGGCTCGACGGTGTCGGCACCGGTCACCCGCGCGAAGATCACTTTGCCAGTACTCGCGTTTTTCACGCGGATAACCTCGTCGATCGCGCCATTCTGCATGGCCGTGCCTGGCACGGACACGCGTATCGGCCCGGTATTCGCCTCTATTTGGACCGCCTGGCCGCGGCGGATGGCTTCCGCGCGGTCGAGTAGCCGGGCTTGGATCACCTGGCCGGCCTTTACCGTGCGGCGGAGCATGCGCCCAACAGCGAGGGCGGGATCGGTCAGCGCATCGGGGGTGAGCGCAAAGTCGCGGACATCCTGCTTGAAATCCGCTTCGTTGAGCGTGTGGCCGGAGCGCAACGCGGTTGCCGCTACCAGCACTGGCGTGTCGATGTGAGCCTTCACCAGATATGTCGTGGCGCGCGGTTCCCCGTTGCAGCGCACTGAAAAACGCATGCGGGTCAGCGTCTTGGTGTCAGTCGCGGCGATTTCGTAGGGCTTGCTGCACGTCGGGGCAGGCCGGCGCGAGGCCGACACCGCGACTGAAGCATCCGGTTTGGCCAGCGCGCGATCGGCAACATAGCGCGCAAGCCAGGTCTGAGCCGCTTTCTCGACCTGTGGGATGGCCGGATCGCCTGGATGCGCCGTGGCGGGTGCGGGCGCCTGCGCAAAGGCTGCAAGCGGCATCGCCAACGCTGCGATTACTGCTGCCAGCACCACATGCTCGTGCGGTTGCTTGCGGGAGTGTGTCGGAGCCATCGCATCCTTTTTCTTGAACTGAATGTTGCTCGATTATAGGGCGCCGCGCGGCTGTAGCGAACGCTCGAGCGCCGTGTTCAAGTTCTGTAAAACCTCTTCGCGGCCACGTTCGCCAGCCCGTAACCTCCACCCGGTCTATGACTCAACCGCTGCCCGGTAACAACCGCGCGGCACTTTCCGGAGGCAAGCCGCCACTATGGGATTGAATCTCGAACAAGCACTTGGCGTACATGCGGCCGCACTCAAAGTGCGTGCCGAGCGCACCAAGCTCCTTGCATCGAACTTGGCCAACGAATCGACGCCGGGCTACCAGGCGCGCGATCTGGACTTCCGTGCGAGCCTCGGCTATGTGCTCGCCAACGATGCCTTCGATGCCGCGCTGCGATTCGGTGGCGATGAACCGATGTACCGCGTGCCCAGCAGTCCCTCGCAAGATGGCAACACCGTCGAACTCGGTGTCGAGCAGGCGGCGTTTTCGCAAAACGCGGCGGATTTCCAGGCCAGCCTGACATTCGTCAACATGAAAATCAAGGGGCTGAAATCCGCCATCACGGGGAACATCTGATGAGCTTCAAGGACATTTCGCAGATCGCGGGTTCGGCGTTGTCCGCACAAGCCGTGCGACTCAACACCATTGCCAGCAACCTTGCCAATGCAGGTACGTCCGGCACCGAGGAAACCGCGTACCGCGCGCGCAAACCGGTATTCGCATCGGTGTTCCAGAACGGTGGTGCGCGCGTGCAGGTGCTGGACGTGATTGCCACCGACGATGCGCTCGCTGCTCGACATGAGCCGGGCCATCCGCTGGCAGATGATAACGGCATGGTGTTTTACTCGAACGTCAGCGCCGTCGAAGAAATGGCCGACATGATGGCCGCATCGCGCGCTTTTTCCACCAACGTCGAGGTGCTCACGCGCATCAAGGGAATGCAGCAGGACCTGCTGCGCATGGGTGAGGGCTGAACACGGTGGACATCCAGAACAATGTCAATAACGTCACTGGCACAGGTGGCTCGGTCGCCACGCCGACAGCAGGCAATGGCGAAGGCGATGTGTCTGCCATGTTCACCCGGCTGTTGGTCGCGCAGGTCAAGAATCAAGATCCGTTGGCGCCGATGGAAGCCAACCAGTTCGTGACGCAGTTCGCGCAGATGAGCCAGGTGGAAGCCATGCGGACGCTTGCCAACCTTAGCGCCGCCACCGCCAGGACGCAGGAAAGCATGCTGGTCGTGACGCTCGGGTCACAAGTCGGATCACAAGTGCGCGTGCGATCGGAAAAGGTCGAGTTGGGCGATGCGGGGGTCAAAGGGGGCTTCAAGCTCGAATCGTCGGCGTCGGAGGTCGGCGTGATCCTGACCGATGGGGGCGGCACCGAGTACAAGGTCTCGCTCGGCGCAAAACAGGCGGGCGACGTCGACTTCAACATCGACCCCGCAGAGCACGGTCTGCCGCCGGGCAATTACACGCTCCGTGTGGTTGCCGACTCCGGCGAGAAGCCCCCCGTCGAGCTCGATGGCAATCTGCAAAGCGTGCGTCTCGGAACGGACGGTCGCGTGATCTTGACGATCGCGGGCATTGGTGATGCGGCGGCCGCTGATATCACTCGCTTTCTCGGCCGATCAAACCAGCAGCGTACGTATTCGGAAACCGCGTCTCCCCAGAGTCTCCCCATTTCAAAGAGGTTCCAGTCATGAGTTTCAACATCGCGCTCGCCGGCATCAACGCTATCAACGGGCAGCTCAACCAGATCAGCAACAACATCGCCAACAGTGGCACGCTCGGCTTTAAATCGGGCCGCGCCAACTTCGCGTCGAGTTACATCAATGCGATGCCGTCGGGAGTATCGATCGGTTCGACCTCGCAGTCGATGGACGTCGCCGGAAATTTCTCCGCGACGGGGCGCGGCCTGGACGCCGCGATCGCGGGCAAGGGATTCTTCATCTCTCGCGACACCGACGGCTCGATGGTGTATTCGCGCGCCGGTGTGTTCAACATCGACAAGAACGGCAACGTGATCGATTTCATGAGCCGCATCGTGCAGGGGTATGGCGCGGACGGGGCACTGGGCAGCCTGACGATTCCTACGGGCGCGATTCCCGCACAGGCGAGCAGTTCGCTGGAATACGTCGGCAATATGTCTGCCGACTGGACCACGCCCACGGTTTCGCCATTCGACAAGGACGATCCGAAGTCGTACAACGGCATCTCGGCCGCCACTGTGACGGATTCTCTCGGTCGCGAGCACACCGTCACCCAGTATTTCGTGAAGGATGCGGGCAACAAGATGCAAGTCTATTACGCGATGGACGGTCAGAATGTCGGCAACCCCGTGGAGCTGAGCTTCGACAACACGGGCAAGCTGGTAACGCCGACCGCCACCGTTCAACTTGACCTCGGCACGCCGACCGACGCCGCACCGATGTCGATTGCAATCGGCTACGCCGGCACGACGATGTTTGGCGGCAAACAGACGACCGACAAGAATCGTGTGGACGGCTACAAGGCAGGCACCGTGACCGGCGTGTCGCTGGCCGAGGACGGCTCGATCGAGGTGCAGTACAGCAACGGCAAGAAGCTGTCGGCCGGCCAATTGGCGATCGCGACGTTCCAGAACGAAAACGGCTTGGTGCCGGTGGAGGGGTCCGGCTGGCAGGCCAGTTCTGCTACCGGTGAACCGCTGGTCGGCAAGCCTGGTACCGGCATGGCCGGCAAGCTCGCCGTGCGCGCGGTCGAGCAGTCGAACGTAGACATGACCGCGGAGCTCGTGAGCCTGATGGGCGCGCAGCAGAACTACCAGGCCAACTCGAAGGTGCTGTCGACCGAAAACGAAATGATGCGCGCGTTGATGCAGGCGCTGTAACGCGATGGACAATTTCCTGTACACGGCCATGACCGGCGCCGAGCATTCGCTGCGCGCGCTCAACGTGCGAGCCAACAACCTTGCCAACGCGCATACCAGCGGCTTTCGCGCCGATTTGGCCAGTGTGACGAGTCAGGCAGCTCGGGGTTATGGCTACGACTCGCGTTACCACGCAACGCTCACGTCGACGCATGTGAATCACGAGCCCGGCAAGATCAGCGAAACGGGTCGCACGCTCGACGTGGCCATCGACGGACCCGGCTATCTTGCGGTGGAGACTGCTCAGGGCGTGGCGTACACGCGAGCCGGCGCGCTCACGCTCGACGGCGATGGCGCACTTACCCTGAACGGCAATGCCGTATTGGGGGAAGGCGGTCCGATCGTACTGCCCGAGCACGACGCGTTGACGATCGGCGCGGACGGCACGATTTCCGTCGTGACGGCGGGCGAGAAGGAGGTGCAGGACGCGGGTCGCCTGCTGCTGGTGAACCCGGAGCCGACCGACTTGGTGAAGAACGCACAGGGCCTCATCGTTTCGCGCACCGGTACCGACTATGCGGCCGACGACAGCGTGACCGTCAAGGGCGGCCATTTGGAAGCCAGCAACGTGTCGGCCGTCGAGGAAATGATGCAAACGATGTCGCTCACGCGCTCATTCGAGATGCAGATGAAGCTATACAAGGTGGCCGATGAAATGGCCGATGCCGGCAACCGGCTCATCCGCGGGTAAGCGGTCGGGTGGACCGGTGCCAAACGAATCAACCAACACTGAAGGGCAACGATGAATCACGCAATGTGGATCAGCAAGACGGGCATCCAGGCCCAGGACGCGAAGCTGCAGGCGATTGCCAACAACCTTGCGAACGTCAACACGGTCGGCTTCAAACGCGATCGTGCCGTTTTCGAAGACATGTTCTACCGTGCGGAGCGTCAGCCCGGCGCCCAGGTATCGGACAACGCAACGGGGCCGGGTGTGCAACTCGGCAACGGCACGCGGATTGCCGGCACGCAAAAGGTGTTCACCACTGGCGCGCTCCAGGAGACCGGCCAGCCGCTGGACGTGGCTATTGTCGGCAATGGCTTTTTGCAGGTGGAAATGCCGAACGGCGAAGTGGGCTACACGCGCGCCGGCCAGTTACGCCTGAACGACCAGGGCCGTCTGACCAATGCACAGGGCCTGCCGCTCGTGCCGGGTATCGACATTCCACCTGAGGCGGTGGGTATCACCATCAGCGAGAACGGGATGGTGTCGGTTTCGACGGGCGCTGGCAAGACGCTGGCCGAAGTCGGTCAACTTCAGCTTGCTCAATTCGTGAATCCGGCTGGCCTGCTCGCATTGGGTGGCAACCTGTATGCGGAAACCGTTGCCAGCGGCGCGCCCACCGAAAGTGAGCCCGGTCAGAACGGCATCGGAACGATCAAGCAAGGTGCGCTCGAGGGTTCCAACGTATTGGCCGTGGAAGAAATGGTCGAGATGATCGCTGCCCAACGCACCTACGAGATGAACACCAAGGTGCTGTCGGCTGCCGACAACATGATGCAGTACCTGTCGCAGGCTGCGCGCTGATGACGGTCACCCGCTTCGTTGCCATGGGCGGTGCGCTGGCCTTACTGGGCGGTTGTGCGACCGGGCCGTTCGATCGTTCGCTGCCGGACTTCGACGACAACATGCCCGATACCGTTTTCGATATCCGTCGGGGCACGGCGGGCGGCGTGCTGGTTCCCGATCAGGCGTGGTCGCTCACGTCGGACGTGCGCGCTTTCCGCGCCGGCGACGTGTTGACGGTGGATCTCGAAGAGTCGACCCAGGCGAGCAAGAAAAGCGGCACGCAGGTCGGCAAGGACAGCAGTCTCAGCGCCAAGAAGCCGTCACTGTTCGGCAAGGCGCTGCCAGTCGAGGCCGAACTCGGCGCGAAGAGCGGGTTCAACGGTGCGGGTTCCAGCTCGCAGCAAAACACATTGCGCGGCTCGGTGACGGTGGTGGTGCTGCGCGTGATGCCCAACGGCCTGCTGCAAGTGCGGGGCGAGAAGCGCCTCGTGCTCAACCAGGGCGAAGAGAACGTGCGTTTGGCGGGTTACGTGCGTGCTGCCGATATCGATTCGAACAATCGTGTGTCGTCTCAACGTGTGGCGAATGCGCGTATTACCTACGCGGGCCGCGGGTCGCTGGCGGACGCAAACCAGCCCGGCTTGTTGACCCGATTCTTCAACAGCCCATGGATGCCGTTCTGAGTTGACGACGAACGGATTGAACCAGGTCGACGCCCAATCGACCGCAGGATGAAGCGATGAAACCAACCCGACTCACAACCCGTGTCGCCGCCCTGGCTATCGTAATCGGCATCGCGCTAAGCAGCGCAATTGAAGCGCACGCTCAGACCGTCGGTAGCCTGGTCGACGTAGAGGGCGTGCGTGAGAATGCGCTCGTCGGCTACGGCATCGTGGTTGGCTTGGCCGGATCGGGTGACGGCACGCAAGCCAAGTACACCACCCAATCGCTGACGAATATGCTCAAGCAATTCGGCACGCGACTGCCGGAAAATTCCAACTTGCGTTCGCGCAACGCGGCCGCGGTGATAGTGAGCGCGACTTTCCCGCCGGGCTATCGCCGCGGCCAGAAAGTGGACGTGACTGTTTCGTCGCTCGGTGATGCGAAGAGCCTGCGCGGCGGAACACTGCTGATGACCCCCTTGCGTGCGGCGGACGGCGACGTCTATGCGCTGGCGCAGGGCAACCTGGTGATTCCAGGTCTGAATGTGCAAGGACGCAGCGGCACCAGCGTCACGATCAATACGCCCACCACGGGCCGGATTCCCAAGGGTGCAACGATCGAGCGGGAGATTGCCACCGACTTCGCCGATACGCCGACCGTACGCTTGAACCTCAAACGTCCGGATTTCCAGACCGCCTCCAGTATCGCGGACGTTATCAACAACGCTCTCGGCAGCGAAGTCGCCAGCACGGTGGACGCTACCTCGGTGGATGTGGTTGCCCCCCAGGTGGCGAGCCAGCGTGTGGCGTTCGTTGCCCGCCTGAACGCGCTGAAGGTGAGCAAGGGCGCAGAGGCGCCGCGCGTTGTCTTTAACTCGCGCACCGGTACGGTCGTTATCAGTCAGGGGGTGACGGTCAAACCGGCGGTCGTCTCGCACGGCTCGCTGAAGGTGACGATCGCCGAAGGCACGATGGTCAGC
This sequence comes from Burkholderia sp. MS389, assembly GCF_016899425.1. Taxonomy (GTDB): domain Bacteria; phylum Pseudomonadota; class Gammaproteobacteria; order Burkholderiales; family Burkholderiaceae; genus Burkholderia; species Burkholderia sola. The sequence goes on along the minus strand of NZ_CP045996.1, from coordinate 1,158,406 downwards.
CAGCCGAATGCATTCGCCAACGGCAGCACCGTGACGGCGCCCGTGAGTGAGATCGGGGTGACGCAGGCGGGCGGCAATGCGTTTCAGTGGACATCGGGCGCTAGCCTGCAAGCGATCGTCGACACGATCACCCGCACCGGTGCCACGCCGGATGACCTGATGGCGATCCTGCAAGCCCTTTCCGAAGCCGGTGCGCTGACGGGGGACCTGGTGGTGATCTGACGAGGAATTCGATTATGACGCTTGAACCCAGATACCAGCCACACGCACAGTACGCTGCGATTGAGACCGCGGCCGTCAAGGCGTCGGATCCAGCTTACCGCGCGCGCGTGGAAGATGCGGCCGTGAAATTCGAAGGCCTTTTCATCGCACAGATGTTGAGCGAAATGAAGAAGGCGACCGACCAGCTCAAGGGAGACGATGGCTTTGCCGACCGTTCCAGCGAAGCGATGCTTGACTACGCGAACCGGGCGGTGGCCGATGCTATCGCGAAGCAACGTGGCTTTGGCATCGCGGACACGCTGGTTGCGCAGATGCTGCCGCCTGACGCGACGCCGTCGAAAGACTGACGCATTGACACGTTCACCGCCACATTTTTTGCACTTGAACCTCACTATGAACATTACCCAAATTGGTTTGTCAGGCGCGCTCGGGGCGCGAGCAGCGATGGATAGGTCGGCACGCAACACGGCAAACCAGCAGACCGTCGGCTACACGCGCCAGGGTGTGCTGCGAACCTCGCGCGTGAGTGGCGGTGTCGATGCGAGTTCGGTGATCCGTTTCGGCGATCACACCAATACGCAGCAGAAGTGGGCGTCCCACGGATCGGTTGGCGAGCATCGGGCGGCGGAATCGTACTTCCGTCAGCTCGAGGAAGTGATGGGGCTCAAGGACGGCAGCATCAAAGTCTCGATGGGCAAGTTTTTTGGTGCGCTGGATGCGGCCAGCGCCGATGTGGCCAACTCCGCGCTGCGGCAGCAGGTGCTGCTGGCTGCCGGTGGCATGGCGAAGAGTTTCAACAGTGTGCAGCAGATGATGCGTGGCCAGCTCGATACGCTGCGCCAACAGAGCGCGGCCACCGTGGAGCAGATCAACGGTCTATCCCGAACTGCCGCCGAGTTGAACCGGCTCGTCGCCGATGCGGAAGCCAATGGTGGCGCACCCTCCGAGCTCATCGATCAGCGCGACCAGGCCATCGACCAGTTGTCGGCGCTGGTCGATATCCGTACCGTTCGTCAACCCGACGGCGCCGTCGACGTGAGTCTTGCGGGCGGTACGCCGCTCATTGCGGGCCGTCAGGTCGCAAAGATGAAGGTGGAAACATTATCCGCCGGCACGTTCGAACTCAAGCTGGAACTAGCCGGCACGCAGTATTCGGTGGACGGCGCCAAGGTCGGCGGTGAGCTGGGCGGCTTGTCGTCTTTTGCGAAGGACACGCTGCTGCCGCAGATGGAGGCGCTCCGCTCGCTGGCGGCCGAACTCGCGGGCAGCTTCAACGACCAGCTCACTGCAGGCTTCGGCATGGGAGGTTCGCCGGGCAAGGCGCTGTTCACGTTCAATCCGGTAACGGGCCACCTGACGGCTAACGAGATGAAGCCCGAGGAACTCGGCTTTTCGGGCGATCCCAAGACCCCTGGCAACAGCGACAATCTTCTCAAGCTGATCGACCTGCGCTCCCGACGTATCGATTTGCCGGGTTTCGGCGAGGCGTCGTTGGGCGACGCGTACGTGCAGCTCGTCGGGAAGCTCGGCACACAGAGTGAGCAGAACCAGTCGAGCTTGGCAATTGCCGTTAATGTTCGCCAGCGAGCGGAAGAAGCTTGGCAGTCGCTGTCCGGGGTCAGCATGGACGAGGAAGCCGTCAATATTTCCGAGGCCCTTCAGATTTACTCGGCCAACATGAAAGTGATTTCCGTCGCAAAGGAATTGTTCGACGCGACGATGCGCGCTTTCTAAGAGGAATGGATGGCTCGCACCTGCGAGCGTCGAAGACTAACGTTTAACACAGGGAGAACGTCGAAAGATTGCAAAGTAATCGCATGTGGTTGAAGGCCAGGTAGCGAATCAGGCGCGAGTCGGCGCTTTCTATCGGGAAGCCGTGGCGCGTGGGCCGTTTGAAAAAGAGGCCGAATATCGACAGGGAGCCGAACCTCGGTACGACCACAGGAAAGCTATTGCAGTCGGGATGCGTTCGGTAAAGAGCACATGCGTATCGCCAGTCAACACTTCGGCAACACCATGCTCGCGACGCTACGCGCGTCGAACAGCATGGCCGCCGATCTCACGTCCAAGATATCCACGGGCCAGCGAGTGCAGCGGGCATCGGACGACCCGATTGCGGCCGCGCGGTTGCTGCTGATTGACCGCGACACCTCGCTGCTTCAGCGTTATCGGAACAACATCGATACCCTCTCGGTGCGCTTGCAAAAGAATGAAGTGCATCTTGACGGCATGCTCGACACGGTGATGTCCGTGCACGATTCGTTGCTGTCTGCCGCCGACGGTAGTCGTAGCGCGGCCGATCTGAATGCGCTCGCCGCGCCGCTGCGCATGCGGCTCGACAATCTGAAGCAGGCCGCCAACGCCAAGGATGGCGATGGCAACTTTCTTTTCTCCGGCTCGCAAACGAATACGGCGCCGATTGCATATGACGCGACCGCGCCTGTCGGCAGTCGCTACTCGTACGCCGGCAATGGTGAACTGCAGCAAGTGGTGATCGGCCACGGCGTCACGCAGAATGCCAACGTCACGGTCGAGCCTCTGGCCGATGTGATGAACAAGCTGGAGGCGGCGATTGCGGCCATGGAGAATCCTGAAGTCGATCCGAGCGCACCGGCGGTGCGAGGCGTCTTGAGTGCGGCATTGGATTCGGTCAAGCGCAACGGTATCGATGCCCTGAGCGTGAAGATTACCGATCTGGGCGGTGCCCAGAACACGCTGGATCTGATGAGCGAGAATCATTCGGCGCAGCTCGTCGCCAACGGGCAAGCCGTTAGTCTGGTGGGGGAACTGGACTTTGCCGAGGCGATCGACCAGTTGAACAACTACATCGCAGCCGTGAAAGGTTCGTACGCGATCTATACGCGCATGACGCAGTTGTCGCTGTTCGACGCAATCTGAGGCCCCGCTGATGAAGATGGGATCTACCCCACCCGTTCGCGGTCGGCTGGTTTCCCGGCGTGATGATGCGCACGTGGCCAGCCGCACGCAGCGTGGTGCTCGTACGAAGCAGGCCGCCGCACTTACCTCGGCGTCGATTGCCCACCTACCGGAATCGGGAATTACCGCCGTGGCGCCGCGCTTCCCGGACGTGTCGGTCGCCTTCACCGCACGCCACGCACAACTGAATGCCGACGTGACTGTCGCGCAGCGCGCGCTGGTGTTTGTAGAGACGGCCGCCGGGCAGTTGCGCGGGTTGAAGAGGACGATCGGCATGGCCTTGAGCGGCGCGGAACGCAGCGGCGACGGTGCTGCCGAGCTTATTGCGAAATTCGGCGCGCTCTGGCGCGACCGCGCGGCGCTGGCGGGCGGTGTGCTGGATGCGCAGTTGGTGGTGCATCCGGCTGCCGATGCAGTATGCACGTTCCGCATGCGCGCGCTCGATGTCGAGCAATGGCGAAGCGGCGGTGCGGAAACGCTCGTTTTCCACCCGGCCGGCTTGGGCAAGCAGCCGGTATCGGTCAGCTTTGGAGATGCGCCGCTCGACGCAGCCGCCTTTACGCGCGAGCTGGACCGTGCGCTGGCCTGCACGGGCGTTCGCGCGGCGCTGGCCGCGGACGGCCAGATCGATTTCACGGTGGCGGAGTCGCGCTGGCCCATCGTGCGCGATCATCTGATGGTGCAGGGCGGGGGCAGGCGGTTCCCTGGAGGCCGTCCCAGCCGCGCGCAAGTCGACGCGGTGCCGGAAGCCATCGATCCATCGCGCTGGCAAGTTACCGACCGCGTGTCGCGGCGCGCGGCATTGCGCGAGGTGGTGCACGCGCTCGACGGGTTGACGCAAGCGGACCGCACGCTGCGCGCCCACCTCGATACCGCGGGACACGCCCTGCAAGGCGACAAGCACGGGCCCGCAGTCGTGCGGGCGACGACGGACATTCAGTCGGTATCGGACGCGCTTGCCGACTCGGCGGACTTCAAAGTGCTGTCCGTCGTCACGTCGACGTTGTTTGGTCTGAGCCGCGGGAGAGTCGAAGCACTACTTAAGCATTGACGGTGTGGGGGCGAGGAAAAGCCGGATGGGTCCAATGCGGGCCGGCACGTACGTCCGCGAAGTACGCCCCGGAACCGAGGCCGCTCAATGGCGCCGTGCCGATCAGACTATCTATCGATGCCCCGTTCGACGCAAGGTCGGAATTCTGTAACGCCGCTGACTCGAAGCCTGCGCCGAGGCGAACCCGAGACTCTTTTGAGACATTTCTGATCGATGTGGCTTGCCACTGTCGGTACCATCAGCTTCAATTGGACTCCGCCGACAGGGTTCAAAATCTTGGCCACGGGAAACGAAAGGAGAGAGCTTCGGTGAATAACAATCGATGCGAAAACAAGGTAGTCGTTTTGGAGGTCCATCCCGGCGATTATCACCATGTAGAACGGGCCGCAGAGAGGTTGGGCTACGGAACCTCGGAGTTCGTGATGTTGAGCGCCTCTCTCGTGGCGTCTGCCATCGCGAACGGCGACGATGCACTAAAGACGCCGGCGGCATTGCGCGATAGCACTGATCTTTTGTCTCGATGACACAAGGCTGCAGGCCAACCTCCGGGCAGTAACCTTCACTCGACGTCCTGGTCGTCTATTGCAATGCATAGCCGTTAGTCGGCGGAAACCGGGGCTTCGCTGGGAGTGGCTTCGTTGGGATCTGTTAGCAATCCTATCCTGCCGGCAGTGCACAAATAAGAGTTGTCTGATTTAGTCGGAGCGGCTCGGAACCGAAAATGTGGCTGGCAGAGTGCACGCTATTGCGCTGCCCCTATTAATCACTCTTGGAGTATGTATGCATCAATCTATCATTCGTGCGTGTCTGCTGGGCGCGGTCGCAATCACCGGTGCCGCGCACGCAGAGGTCAAGGAGAAGACCTTTGAAATCAAGCTGAGCGCGGAGGTGCCGGTTGTGGGCGGCTTCGAGATCAAGGAAGAGGGTTGGAACCGTGCCGAGCAGCAGAAGCTCGCGTGGAGCGACGACGAGAAAAAGTTCAACCCGCTGACGCTGAAGGTGAGTGCGAAAAGCGGGGTGGGCAAGGTGCGAGTCAAGTTCTCGAGCGCCGATGTGCCGCGCCTCGTTCACCAACAGGACGAGGAAGCCTACTTCGAGGTGGGTGCCAAGGTCGGCGATAAGGATGTTGGCACCGAACCCGTCGACGTTGTGACGAAGGACGAGGCGAAGAACGGCAAGTCGATCGATCTGGTGATCACACCCGGAGTTGCGAGCGACAAGATCAAGAAGGAAGTGCTGGCGGGCAACTATGCGGGCACGGTGCCGTTGATGTTTGAGACTGAGGTCGAGTAAGGAGGAGTTCGATGAAAAAGCTGATTTTGGCAATTGCTGCGAGTGCATGTGCAATGTCGGCGTATGCGGCAAATCCGGAGCCAATCGATCTCAAGGTCCAGCTCGCCGGTGAAGTCCCGCCGCAGGGCGTCTTTGAAGTAACGCCAGTTGGCTGGGCAAGTGGTGAGGAGGCCAAGATTGACATTCCGCAGGAGTGGGGTGGCACGGTGCGGTATAGAGAATTTCCATTTCAAGTTAAAAGTAGCTATGGCGCTATTCATATGACGCTGTCAGCGACTTCGGGTGGAGAGTCAATGGCTGCTGGTAGCTGGCGTTTCCAGGGTGAAGATGGAATCTCGAAGATCGGTGTAAAGCGAAGGCTGGTTGCTGCCGGTGGGACGAGTGAGAAATGGGTAGATCAGGCGAAAATGGAGGTCGCAAGTAAAGAAATCGCGGCAAATGGCGGCGAAATGAAATTGCGGCTAGGGGTCTATTTTGACGATACCATTCCCGTGAAACGCGGCATCGCCTATACAGGGCTTGTGTCTGTGGTCTTTGAGACGGATATCGATGGGTAAGGGTGTTGTATTTGTGGTGCGCCTTGGTGTTTAGTGTGAATCTTGCACGTTGGCGAGGTTACGTTCTGACGGCTTCGCAGTTCGTGCGGGCGCACGACGCGAAGCATCGATGTTAGCCTCGGCTCAAACCGCAGTTCGGGCTAAAACAGGGGGCAGGCCAGTCAATCGATGCCTGGCCATTAGTCGACGACCATCGCGAGCTCCACGAGAAACGGCCCTGACGATATCTGTTAGTAGTCCGGTCTTAATTGGTTGTGCGCAAATAAGAGTTATCTGATTGGGTCAGGCTGATCAGATGCTGAAAATGTGGCTGGCAGAGTGCACGCTATTGCACTACCCCTATTAACCATTCTTGGAGTATGTATGCATCAATCTATCATTCGTGCGTGTCTGCTGGGCGCGGTCGCAATCGCCGGTGCCGCGCACGCAGAGGTCAAGGAGAAGACCTTTGAAATCAAGCTGAGCGCGGAGGTGCCGGTTGTGGGCGGCTTCGAGATCAAGGAAGAGGGTTGGAACCGTGCCGAGCAGCAGAAGCTCGCGTGGAGCGACGACGAGAAAAAATTCAACCCGCTGACGCTGAAGGTGAGTGCGAAAAGCGGGGTGGGCAAGGTGCGAGTCAAGTTCTCGAGCGCCGATGTGCCGCGCCTCGTTCACCAACAGGACGAGGAAGCCTACTTCGAGGTGGGTGCCAAGGTCGGCGATAAGGATGTCGGCACTGAACCCGTCGACGTTGTGACGAAGGACGAGGCGAAGAACGGCAAGTCGATCGATCTGGTGATCACGCCCGGAGTTGCGAGCGACAAGATCAAGAAGGAAGTGCTGGCGGGCAACTATGCGGGCACGGTGCCGTTGATGTTTGAGACTGAGGTCGAGTAAGGAGGAGTTCGATGAAAAAGCTGATTTTGGCAATTGCTGCGAGTGCATGTGCAATGTCGGCGTATGCGGCAAATCCGGACCCGATCGATCTCAAGGTCCAGCTCGCCGGTGAAGTCCCGCCGCAGCACATCTTCGAAGTAACTCACAAGGGCGACTGGGATGGCGCCAACGTAAAGTTGACCGTGCCAGACGGATGGGGTGGCAAGGGGACGTCTACACTGGCGGAAGTCAGGTGGGACGTAAAGAGCACCTATGGACCTGTCCATATTAAGCTGCGGTCTCCTCTGCAGGGGAAAACCCCGTCGAAGGACGTTCGAGGAGTGCTCTTACACGATAATGGCGACGACTTTATCGAGGTCAATGCGAATGTAACCCAGGCAACTGGGGGATGGGCGGGGTGGGAGTTGATGAATCACGACAAGGGGAGGCTTGCTTTGTCGGCCGAGTCGGCCGCCAGGGGCGACTGGGTCGGTGTCCGATTGAGCCTGGAGGCTCCGCATGGCATTCCGCCTAGCGGTACCTACACTGGCACGATGACTGCGATCTTCGAGACTGAGGTCGCGTCTTAAGGTGGTGTTTTCGCACGTGCGTGTGCGGCCCTCCCCGCCAGCACACGACGACGGATTCGTCCCTGTAAACAGGGGCGAATCCGTCTTTCCGCAGGCGCCGGTTCAATGGCCATTGCGTGTCCGAGTGGCGCTGGCCTGTCCAAAAGGGTGTTGTATTTGCGGTGCGCCTTGGCGTTTAGTGTAAAGCTTGCTCGTTGGCGAGGCTGCTTTCTGACGCCTTCGCAGTTCGTACGGGCGTACGACGCGAAGCATCGATCTTAGCCTCGGCTCTAATCGCAGTTCGGGCTAAAACTGGGCGCAGCCCAGTCAATCGATATGCCTGGCCGTTAGCCGATAGCCATCGCGAGCTCCGCGAGAAGCGGCCCAGATGATGAAATATATTAGTAATCCTATCGTGGCAGCAGAGAACAAATAAGAGTTGTCTGATTTAGTCGGAGCGGCTCGGAACCGAAAATGTGGCTGGCAGAGCGCACTCTATTGCGCAGCCCCTATTAATCATTCTTGGAGTATGTATGCATCAATCTATCATTCGTGCGTGTCTGCTGGGCGCGGTCGCAATCGCCGGTACCGCGCACGCAGAGGTCAAGGAGAAGAGCTTTGAGATCAAGCTGAGCGCCGAGGTGCCGGCAGTGGGTGGCTTCGAGATCAAGGAGGACGGTTGGAGCCGTGCTGAGCAGCAGAAGCTCGTGTGGAGCGACGACGAGAAAAAGTTCAACCCGCTGACGCTGAAGGTGAGTGCGAAAAGCGGGGTGGGCAAGGTGCAGGTCAAGTTCTCGAGCGCCGATGTGCCGCGCCTCGTCCACACAGGCGACGAGGAAGCGTACTTCGAGGTGGGTGCCAAGGTCGGCGATAAGGATGTCGGCACTGAACCCGTCGAGGTTGTGACGAAGGACGAGGCGAAGAACGGCAAGTCGATCGATCTGGTGATCACGCCCGGGGTTGCGAGCGACAAGATCAAGACGGAAGTGCTGGCGGGCAACTATGCGGGCACGGTGCCGTTGATGTTTGAGACTGAAGTCGAGTAAGGAGTGGTCAGGTGAAGAAGCTGATTTTGGCAATTGCTGCGAGTGCATGTGCGATGTCGGCGTATGCGGCAAATCCGGAGCCGATCGATCTCAAGGTTCAACTCGCCGGTGAAGTTCCGACGCAGGATGTCTTTGAAGTAAAGCACAGGGGCAACTGGGATGGCGCCAACGTAAAGTGGACCGTGCCAGACGGCTGGGACTGGAGTGGCGGGAGTCTCCAGATGGTGGAAGTCCAATGGGATGTGAAAAGCACCTATGGACCCATCTATGTTGAACTTCGGTCTCCGCTGCAGGGCAAAGACGTGTCGGCAGAAAACCGTGGGGTGCTCGTGCACGAAAGTGGTGACGATTTTGTCGAGCTTGACGCCGATACAACTAAAGCGAATGGGGGGTGGATCGGTTGGGGGGCGATGAACGGCAAGCGAGTGCAGGCCGTGTGGGCCGGGTCGGCCGCCAAAGGCGACTGGGTTGGTGCCCGACTGCGCCTTCACACTCCGAACCGCGTCCCGCGTAGCGGTACCTACACTGGCACGATGACTGCGATCTTCGAGACCGGGGTCGAGTCTTAAGGTGGTGCTTTCGCGCGTGCGTGGTGGTTCTCCCCCGCCAGCGCACGACAACGGATTCGTCCCTATAAATAGCGATGAATCCGTCCTCCCGCGGGCGCCGGTTCAATGGCCATCGCGCGCCAGCATGGCGCAGGCCTGTCCAAACAAACCGGCGCCGCTTTTCATTATTTAATAATCTGCCGGTTTACCAAGCCGCTTCAGCCGTGTCTTGGCCTCCTAAATCAGAATTCTCTGATTCGTTTCGGCCATTCAATTTCTCATAATTTCATCAGTCGACACCGATCGTATCCCGTCGGCGTTGCGCTTCCCGGCCGTCCACACAGATAAATCACCACGTCCATCGGGCGGTAGTGCTCGCGTGGCTTGTGGCGCATTTCGCCAATGCGGCGTGTCCGGTTTCGATTGTTCCGCGCATCTGGCGGGTTAACCATTTAACGGAATTTGACGAATGTCGGAGCAGCTATGCCAAAAATGAGCAAGATCAGCGTTGCTATTTTTCTTGCCATTGGCGCGCTGTGCCAACAGGGCGCGTTCGCGCGTGCGGAGGTTGCCGGCTCGGGAGCGGACCTATTCGAGCAGGCGGAGCAGCTTCCGGCGGATTTTCTCGAGCAACTGTTCGATTCGCCGCTGGTTGTGCGAATCGATTTCGATGGCCATTCGGCAGGCGAGGGCACGATCACGTTGAGTCGCGATGGAAAGGTCCAGTTGGTCGCGCTCTCGGATGAGCGGCGCAACGACATCGAACAGGGCGATCGCGAGCTGATCGAAAAATTTCTCCGTAAGCCGCGTGCGCTCGGCGCCTGCGAGACCAACTGCGACGGTGTGCTCGCGCTTCACTACAACCTCCAGGACTCCGTTTTATCGATCGTGACGCGCCGTGCGGAACAGGATGGTGAGCAGAAGAAATATCATCCGCTGCCGGCCAGTGGAAGCACCGGCCTGATTACGTACAACTACCTGAATCTCACGGGTGGCCAGGGCCGTGAAATCGGCGGGCGGTATTCGTTTGACGCCATCGGTAGCGTGGGCAACTGGTCCATCACGACCGGATTGCAGGCGACGCAGAACCGCGGCATGCGGCGAGCCAGCGAGATTGAATACTCGGTGCCCAGCCTGTACGCGCAGCGCGAGTTCGAGGGCAAATTCGCGCGCGCGGGCTTCTTTACGCCGGACCTGGCAACGGGTATCCGGCCTCCGCGCATGCCAGGCGGAGGCGCGGCGACGACGCTTGGGGTGATGTTCGGCACCTCCGAGGCGCGCGAGGTCGAAGGCGCGCGCCCGAGCCTCTATCCCGTCTATGTGACCGCCAATCGCCAGGGCATGGTGGAAATCTACCGAAATGGCGCGTTGATCCACAGCCAATCGGTGCAACCGGGGCTGCAGGTCGTCGATACGCGCCCGCTGCCCAGCGGCATCTATGAAGTGGAGGTCCGGCTCGTCGAGGATGGTCAGGTTGTGTCCACGCAGAACGAGCTCGTCTACAAGCCCGCGGCGTGGAGCGATCCCACACAACGGTGGAAGTACGCATTTTTTGCTGGACAGGAACGCAACCTGATCGGCGAGGATCGTTCGCACGCGTTCACCGCGGGTGGCGCGATCAACTACCTCGCCCATCCGCGGGTCGTGCTCGGTGCGTCGGCGCAGCATGTGGCCGACGCCAACGTGTTCGGCGCGTCGCTCGACTGGCAGTTTACGGACCGTGCGCGAACCTACTGGAATGTGTACCACTCCTCGAAGCACGGAGTCGGTGGCGATGTGCAGATCCTGATGCCATACCGGGACGGGAGCGTATCGCTGAGCCACAGCCAGCGCTGGCAACGCAGCGACCGGCGGCATCGGAATGCGCGCGCGAGCGTGCGCAGCGGCAAGGTGCATGACTCGGCGATTACGTGGAGCCATCGCTTCACGCCGCAAACGAGCATCATGTCGCGCGCTTCATACGCCAGCGGCGCGACGACCGGCCTCGGTGTCGACCTGTCAGTTTCGCATCGACATAGCTTGTTCGGCAATGATCTCACCTGGCGTGTGTCCGGCTTCGATCGCCCCACCGGGACGTTGGCGAGAACCCGTAACCGAGGCGTCGATGTTGGCTTGAGTATTGCGCTGGGCAAGGAAAAACGCAGTTACAACGTGAACCTCGGAACGCGAAGCGGCTCGGATGGCCAGCGAGATCATTATGCGTCGCTGGGCGTACGGCAGGAGCTCGACGGTGGCTTCTTCAAGTCGGTGGGGGCGAACGGAACCGTCGACCGGTATGGCTTGAGCGTGGGCGCCACCACGCAGTTCGAACATTCGGTGGCTCGCGGCGATGCGTTCCTCCAGCGCTCGTCCAAGGAAGGCGGCTTTGCCGGCGGGATGAACCTGTCCAGTACCGTTGGCACGAACGGCAAGTCCGCTGCCGTATCTGGCAAGGGCAACGCCTTCAACGGCGAGTCCGCGGTGATCGTGGACTTGGCATCCGATTTCGAGGACGTCAAGGTGCGTGCCCAGGACACCTCGGGGGGCAGCATTGAACTGCACCCGGGTCGCAATCTGGTGCCCGTGTCGGCTTATCGCGCGGGTCGACTCCAGTATTTCTTCGATCGATCGCAGGCGCCGGCCGCGACGCTGCAGCCGAGCACGACGCATTACCACCTGAACAAGGGCGGCGTCGGGTACGAGAAGGTACAGGTCATGAAGACGATGACGGTGATCGGTCGACTGGTCGACCATGCAGGCAATCCGGTGCGAGCAGCTCACCTGTCCAGCCCCGCGGGCCGGTCGGTCACCGAGGCCGACGGATTTTTCGCGCTCGAAGTGAGCCACGCCAATCCGATCGTAAAGGTCGAGAAAGGGGGCAAGCCGCTCCGCACGCTTCACCTGAAGCCGCAGGACCATCAAATGGAAGGTGACTCTCTGATCGTCGGGGAGTTGGAATGTGAACAGGAGCAGACCAATGCCGATTCAGGGGAAAGCCGCGATGAACAGGGCTAATCAGAAGGGTAGCGCCAATCGGGGTGCGCGCGCATCCACCGTCCGAGCGCTCATCGTGCTCATGCGATGGCTGGCCGGTTCGGTTCTGGTGCTAGCCGGTGTAACGGTCGCGCGTGCCGCCGATATGTCGATCGAGGCTGAATACCTGCCCGGTGCGCAGACCCAAGGCGAAAACGGCTTTCGCAATATCACGAGGCCGGCGAGCTTTTGTACGGCCGATCCTGGTGGCTGTGCAGGTGTGACGACTGTCGACCTGCCGGTGGGCGATGTGAGCTACAGTGCACTCGATAGCGGTGCGAATGGGCAGGATGGCGTATATCTTCGGGCGCCAGCTCATCCGATTCGCGTCGAACTCAGGGACGAACGCACGAACCGGGTCACTGCGGTCACCTTCCGGGTCGCGGGCATTGTCGGGCAATACACGCTCCGGCCGGATGTGTACCAACTGACCGGTACGCCGGCAGGAAGCGCTGAAACGGCACATGCGGCCCTTTGGAATGGAGGCGGCTGGCTACAGCCGCCGGCAGGATGTACGGCGCTCTCCGTCCAGCCTATGGCCACGGCAAATGCCTATCGGTTCGGTTGGCGTTTGCCCCGCGACGGTGGGGGTTGTTTCAAAACCCCTCGACAGTCGCTTCCCGCCGGAGCAGTCGTCCTCGATGGAAGTTCACTTGCCGTGGCCTACGAGCTGGTCACGCCGGATCCCGTATCGCTGCCCAATGGCACTTACCAAGGGGTGCACACCTTCACGGTTGGGCCAGGAAAGGATTTCGACTTCGGCGCGCATGCTCAGGTGGCGCGCTCGAGCGTTGATGTCGCGTTCGTGCTGAAGGTGCGCCACAAATTCATGATCACGGACTCGGGCGCCGGTAACGATGTCAAGCTCGCTCCAGCTCAGGGCTGGTTGAACTGGATAGCCGAAGGCAAGCCCTCTACCAGGATCGAGCGTGATGTCATGTACGGACTGTCTACGGGCGAGCCGCTGCGGGTAAGCCTGCGGTGCGAGGACGGTGAAGACGCAGCAGGCCGCTGCGTAATGCGCAACGCCCATGGCTCGGTCGTGCCCGTCGATCTTTCGTTGACGGTGATCGGCGCGACTACTGACCGTAAAGCGCCATTTAGTCGGATTCCACTGACCACGCGGGCACCCGCCGCGCTCGATGTCGACCGGTATCTGGACAATGCCGTGGCAACGGCCCATGTCGCCATTGACGGCCCGGGGGTCTCAGAGATGGGCCAGCATCCGGGGACGACCTATACAGGAAGGGTCTCCGTTGTATTTGATGCGATTACCGACTGACGCGGCGAGCAGGGCTGCAGCCGCCGCTTTCAGATTATTCCGATATTCGCCGTAACCCGGCATGCGGAAAATGGGATCTCTGACATGCAGCCGGTCCACGCAATCGCTGCATATTTTTTGAACTGGCACACACGCAATGAGCGAAAGACGGGCCCTGGAAGCATCGGGCGAGATCGCATTCAGTGCCGATAAAAGGAGTATCGAATGAAAGTCAATCTCGCGAAGTGTATGTTTGCTGGCCTACTGGCCATGTGCTCGCTTTCGGTCAGTGCGGGCACGCCGTCGATCAACATTGGCCCCATGTTCGAGTACATGGGAGGAAAACAGTCATCGATCCTCAAGCGGATCCGGAATAAGGGGGATGCGACTGCATTCGTACGGGTCGAGGTGAGCGAGGTCGTGTTCAAAGAAGACGGCAAGCAGGAAGAGGTGCCGCTCGACTCCGCACTGTTGACCCAACGAGACGGCCAAGGGCTGATCGCGAGTCCCTCTCGCCTGATCGTGCCGGCCGAGGGTGCCCAATCGGTGCGTCTGCTCTATCGCGGCAAGCGCGACGCGGAGCGCTACTATCGCGTGCGCTTTGTACCTGTCGTGCCGAAGGCGAAAGACGACTTTGTGCTGAGCAACGATGAAATCGAGCAATACAAGGAATCGCTGTCCGCGGGCATCAACGTCCTGACCGGATACGGGGCCATGGTGATCGTGCGTCCGGGCGATGAGCGCTATCAAACGGAGTTCAAAGTGGAGGGTGGCAAGAGCATCGTCGAGAACAAGGGAAGTTCGATGGTGACGCTCGAGGCCTATCGCGTGTGCAAGGAGAAGAACGGTGCATGCGGTGAACCGACGGCGTACTACATCCGCCCGGGGAAAACGAAGGAGCTGCCGTGCGAAGCCGGCTCGCGTTGCGAGTTCGAACTGCGCGAAGGTGAAAAGCGAACGAGGATGCATGTCGAGGCCGGGCAAGTCGCGTCAGGGGCGTGACGATGACCTTCCTCCGCTGAAGTATCCCACCGCAACGCAAGTGGCAAGGCCGCAGTGAGGCTGGCCCACCAACTTGCGAGCGGTGTACTCCGAGAGATAGGTCGGTTGGTCGACAACCGTCGCGCGCTCCACGAGGAGCGACCCCGATGACCTCTATGAGTGCTCCTTCTTGATCGGGAGTGCAAAAATAAGAGTTGTCTGATTGGGTCAAACTGGCTCGGCACCGAAAATGTGGTTGGCAGCGCCAGTCCGATGCGCTGCCCTATTAACCGCTCCTGGAACATGTATGCATCAATCTATCATCCGCGCGTGTCTGCTGGGTGCGATCGCAATCGCCGGTGCCGCGCACGCAGCGCCGCTGAAGCCGCAGGAATTGGAGATCAAGCTGAGCGCTGAGGTACCGGTGGCGAGCAGTATCGAGATCAAGGCGGTTGGTTGGGACCTTACCAAGCAGCAGCCGATCAAGTGGGGCGACGACCGGAAAAAGTTCGAGTCGTTGAAGCTGAAGGTGACCGCGAAATGCGGGGTGGGCAAGGTGCGGGTCAAGTTTGCAGACGCCGCGGGGCCGCGCCTCGTCCACGAAGCCGACGCGCAAGCCTACTTCAAGGTGGGTGCCAAGGTCGGCGGCAAGGACGTCGGCACTGATCCTGTCGAGGTTGTGACGAAGGACGAGGCGAAGAGCGGCACGTCGATCGAGCTGGTGATCACGCCCGGGGAGGCGAGCGACAAAATCAAGGCCGCCCCGGTGGCGGGTAAGTATATGGGCACAGTGCCCCTCGTGTTTGAAACTGAAGTGGAGTAAGGAGTAATCAGATGAAAAACCTTGCTTTGGCAATCGCTGCGAGTGCATGTGCGATCTCGGCGTATGCGGGAAATCCGGAGCCGATCGATTTCGATGTTCAGATCTCCGGTGAAGTGCCCTCGCAGAAATACTTTGAGGTGAAACCAGACGTATCGCTGGATCAGGCACTTTCAATTCCGGTTCCGGACGACTGGGACGGGAGCGAGCAGCCAATAAATCACCTTGTTAGCTTTGGTGTCAAAAGCTCTTATGGTCCCGTTCGCGTGACTTATCGCCATAACCAAGAGCTGAGTGGAAATACCTATCAAGTGCATTTGGTTCACAAGGACGATCCAGGCAGCTATATCCGCATTCGACCGTACGCCAAAATTGGATCGAGGCCGAGTACCAATGACTACTTGCCGGGACAAAGCGCCACTTTCACGATCGCAAGCACGGATGCCGCCGTCGGTACAACGTTCAACTACGCAGCCAAACTTTTTAATGGTGGAAGCGGCAGTATGTTGGACGGTACACAAAAGCCAGGGGTGTACACGGGTGATTTCACTTTTGTTTTTGATGCGGCTTCGGAAACTTGAATAAGATAGGGTAAATGCTTCGTTGAAGTAGGTGGTGGAGGGTCGACCCGCACCCGATCGATCACTTCGCGGCCATACTTGGTCACGAAAGTGGTGCAGCTCGAAGGCGATTTCCGCCTGCAACCACTGTTCCCGGATTTCGAGTTCATAGGCCGCGGCAATGTCGATCGCTGCCGCTTCGATACGCTTGGCTGCATCTTTGGGGCACTGATTGAATGGCCCGGCCATCTCACGCGAGCGAACCCCGGCCGATTCAAAGTATTTTCCGGCTGAGCAGATCGACCACCACCGTTGCACAGCGGTGACCTTTATGAAATCACGACATTCGAGAGTGCCGCGCTACCCGGTGTACGGGTTCATGGCCGCCTACGGCAACGCAGTGGTGTCGCGCACGTAGGAAAACGCGCAGAACTACCTGTGCTACGAGCTGCTGTACGGCAGACCATTTGTCGACCGATAACTCGCCGTTCCTCGGCAAGGCCGGGTATTTCTATCCGGACTTCGACGCCCGGCCGGGCGCGTGCTGCTACAGGCATTTACGGAGCACGACGCGAAAATCGCGGCGCGTGCCGCGAGCGCTCGAAGCACCTGCTCAATTCGGTCAGCATCCACAATCCTGGCAACGTCGCTGTGTATTCCTACGCGATCGCATCGCTCTGTCGCGATGCATGACACATCGTATATTCTTTGGAGGCTTTGGTGCCTGTGTCAGGGCTTGGGTCTCGACGAATTATCCACCGGATGCGATGATGTCAGCCTGATTAATTTGCGGACGATCTAGATTTAGAATGCAGTCAACGAGTGCTTCGTGGGGCTGAAATAGGAGAAAGGTGTCCTGGGCGGCATTCTGCGTAAGCTCTTGGATATTGTGCATTGCAAAATGCCATGCTCGAGGCGAGACGTCGAGAAAGGTGACCTGGCGAATGCCGTGACATCGCGGTGCGCCGCCGCTCCGCAAGCCACCATGGGTAACATGAATCCCCGCGCATGCAGACGCGACGTTCGAAGAGAAATCCCGGCTGGGTCGGTATCCGAATAGAAAGTTGATTAAGATTGACAGAGGGCCGAAAGGCGAGCCCCCGGATTGCAACTGGGCATCGGAAGGATAGACAGCTGTTTTTTGGGAAAATGTTGATGAATGCATCCACTGAAAGCGGCAACGCGCGTCGTCGCATCAATGTCGTCGTGGCCGATGACCATCCGGTAGTTTCTACCGGCGTCGCCGCGATCCTGTCGGCCGAGATGGATATCAATGTGGCCGGTGTTGCATCGACAATTTCGGAGCTGCTGCATTTGTTGCAACAGCAGCCTTGCGATGTCTTGATCTGCGACTATTCGTTCAGCGGCGATCAGCAGCCGGATGGAGTGGCACTGTTCAAGCGACTAAGGCGCAGCCATCCACATGTTGCGATCGTCGTGCTGACCGCACATCAAGATATCGCGCTGCTCGTCTCTCGCGTCATGAATACGGGCGTTGCAGGCTTCCTGAGAAAATCAAGCCAGGATTTCGCGCGCCTGGCTGCAATCGTGCGCCGTGTGCATGCCGGGCAAACGTTCGTTGATCCGGCCGTGGCTGTCGACCTGCTCGAGGCCGGACATGCAGCGCAGACTTCGATCGAATCGCTCAGCGAGCGCGAGCTCGAAATATTTCGAATGCTTGGGCGCGGGATGTCGGTGACGGAAATCGCGATGCATACGAATCGCAGCATCAAGACCATCAGCCACCAGAAGATGAGGGCCATGCACAAACTGGGGGCAAGATCCGAAGCGGACCTCTACCGCATCTACACGGAGCATTTCGGCTCATGAGCCAGTCTCGCGGCAACGCAGAGGAAGCTTCGGATGGGGCCGACGACGGAATCGTAACGGCAACCCCAGCTTACGTCCCGCTCAGGTTGACGTTCTCAAAGCGCCTGCTGATTGTTTCGACCATAACGCTGACGTGCCTGATCCTGGTATGCGCCGGGGGCGTGACCGAACTCCTGATATCACACCAGCACGAGGAATTTGCGCAGCAATTTTCCGCGCAGAGAGAGGCATTGAAGGAGGAGGTCGACAGGCGCGAGGCCCGCATTCGCCAGTTGGTCGTGACGTACCAGATTGCAAAGGAGTACCTGGAGTCAGGCGACTCGCGGGCACGGAAAGTTCTGTTGCCCAGAAAGAACCAGTTGGCTCAGACAGTGCCCGGATCTGCGGCGACCCGCGCATTCTCGGTCGTGTCGACACTCACTTCACCCGCGGACGCGGCTCGCCAGACAAATTTGATCGATCTGGCAAGATATGCGTCGACATTTTCGCTTTCCCCTCAGGACAACTCGCCAGCGCTATCGGAAGGGTTTATCTATACGCCCGATAAGCGATTTTTGGCCACGCTTCCGCCACTCGCACCGGACCAGATTGCCGAGCTGAACACTGACAAGGCCGCGGAAGACTTCATCGGGAAACGCATGGAGCCTGTCGAAGAGGAGATGCAGCGCGATGCCCGGAATGGAGTGCGGGGCAAGGTTGTGTGGGTGACCGGGTCCAAGGATCCGCTCAACGACATGACGACCACGTATTTTGCGACATCCGTCTACGAGGGTGAGCAACGCAAGGCAACGATCGCGTTGTCAATTCCGTGTAATCGATTCAATCAGTATTTTCTGCACAACGAAGGCGATCCGCATTTTTTTGTTGTCTCGTGCGCGGTGCAGCGACTATTGGGTATCGACGAAACGAATCCGCAAGAGGCGCATTGGGCGGAAATCATATCGAGAAATCCATGGGTATACCAGGCGGCGAACGGACGGCCCCAACGCATCTGGCGGGAGGGCAGCTTCTTCGTTATTCAACGTGTGCCGGGCCCGCAGTGGGTCGCGGTATATGCATATACCTGGAGCGACCTTCTGGGCGCAATCACCCAGCAACTGCTGCTTGTTGTACTCGCGACGCTGAGTGGGTGCGGTCTGGTCATCGGAGGCGCGTTCTGGATGAATCGTGAGGTGATTCGGCCGTCCAGCGAGCGACTGCATAGCCTTTTAGAGGGCGAGGCGTTCAGTCGGTCCATCATCCAGGTCGCGCCGGTGAGCTTGACCGTCGTGGCCAGGAGGAGCGGAGCCATCCTGCTGCAGAACGCGGAAGCGCAGAGCCTCCAGATGGCCTTTGCCAGCCAAGGGGAAAAGGACGCCAGCCCCGACAACGTACTTGCACGTGCCGGCGCACTGGTCAGGTTTCATGCGGGAAGTGCCGAGCGCTCCGGCGTGGTAAGCCGGTTTGAGATGGAGCCTGATCTCGAGGTTGCCTATGCGCAGGCAAAGTATCGCGGAGACGATGTTTTCGTGATCGGGATGGTCGATTTGGCGAAGCGAAAGGAAATCGAACGGCGGCTGCGAGAGTCTCGAGCGCGTGCTCAGGCCGAAAGTCACGAGAAGGGAATGTTTTTGGCGACGATGAGCCATGAAATCAGGACACCGTTGCACGGGGCATTAGGGAATCTTGAATTGCTTTCGCGGATGGGATTGACCGAGGAGCAGCGCTCGCGCTTATTGATCGCGCAGGACTCGTTTGGCTCACTCCTTTCGCTGATCAACGGCGTGCTTGATCTGTCCAGAATCGAGGCAGGTGAGTTCCTGCTACAGGAACAGCCACAACACATTGATCAACTCGTCGAGCAGGCAAGCCGGACGTTTGCGGTGGACGCGCAGAAGAACGGCGTGCGGCTTCTCTGCCTGATCGATCCGGCGCTACGGGGCACGTGGATTTGCGACGGGTACCGGTTCACGCAAATAGTCACCAATCTCATTGGCAACGCAGTCAAGTTCACATCTCACGGGGCGATCACGGTTTCACTCGGCTCGACGGAGGACGGCCAGGTTCGGCTCCGCGTCGCTGACTCCGGCAGGGGTATTCCCGAAGACGAGATTGAAAAGATTTTTATGCCGTACGTCCAGGGCTCGGCCGGGCCGAAAAGTTCGCGAGCAGGTACCGGGCTCGGCTTGTCTCTTTGCCAGAAAATCGCCGAACGAATGGGTGGCAATATCACCGTCGAAAGCGAGGTTGGCGTCGGATCGATCTTCACCGTCGTGTTGCCGCTTCGTCACGATTCAGCGGCGCGAATCAACGGCAATGCCGGCCAAGGCATCGATTTCGTGGTGAATTGCGATATTCCCAGTTGGCGTGGGCAACTGGTGGCCCAGCTCAGCGCGTGGTATCCGGCGGCCCGCGTCACGAGTGGTCAGGATGACGGGCGGGAGGAAGCGCCTGCATCCACCGTTTTCATCGACGCGCGCGACTGGCTCGAACATGACGGTTCGCCCAAAACGAGTGGTGCCTACCGTCGCATAACGATCGGCCTGGATGGGCCGCTTGTCCCGATCTCCACAGGCCATGCCGTCACAATTAGCGCTTACAGCGGTCAGTTGCTTCTCGATGCGATCGAACTGGTCCTTTCCGGAGCGGATGATGATGGCCGTCAGAGCACTGACGGTTCCGGCGAGATCACGGGTGGTGCGTGGAGTGATGCCAGCGTCCTGGTGGTTGAGGACGACCGAGTCAGTGCGCAGTTGATGTACGATCAATTGCGGATGCTCGGGATCGGACATGTAGAAGTCGTCGGTAGCGCGGAGGATGGCATTCGACGTTGCCAGTCCCGGATCTACGATCTCGTCGTCACCGATTCCAATTTGCCCGGCAAGGGCGGAGCGGAGCTGTTGTCCGACTTGCGAGCAGCGGGGATATCGTGGCCGGTCGTTTCGTGTACTGCCGATGCGACACTCGCGGGAGTGGCAAACACCCCGTTCGACGCGCTCATCACAAAACCGTCGACTTTGAGCGACCTTTCTCTCGTGCTGCAAAACGTGCTCGGGCCTGGCGACGTTCAGCAATTGCCACGGGCTACACCTGGTGTCAGCCGACTTCTATCGTTGTTCATCGAATCGTGGATTTCCGACAGAGAAGCACTCCGATTGATGGTGCAGGCGGGTCACGTATCCGAGGTGCTGGAAAGATTGCACCGGATTCAGGGCGCCCTGATGATTCTTGATAGGGGCGAGCTGGTGAGTCACTTGGAAGGTTGGGCCGCGAAGATAGCGGAATCCAAATGTGTCGAGGAAGCAGATCGCAAGTCGTTTGTCGATGCGGTGGAGTCTTGGCTGGCGCTGCATGCTACAGCCCAAAAGTATTCCTGAAAGGTGACGCCAGCGGTCGAGATACACGCTCAACGGCCTTCAAGGGTCCCACGCCGGTGGAGCTGGCCCTGTAATACCGGACACGGCATCACACTAAGGTTGCCGAATCCATCGAACGCCGGGACTCGCTAGGCGAGCGGTATTTCAGCGCGCTATGGGGATGCTTCTCGTGGCAATGCTCGAACGCGATGGCCAAGTTGCGTGTAGCAGTCGCTGCGTCCGGCTTCGGCATGACGGCGACGTAGTTGCGTTTCGTCGTCTTCACGAAGCTCTCGGCCATCCCATTACTTGGTGGGCTGGACACCAGTGCGGTCAATGCCTTTAGGCCGATGGCCACTGCGAACCGGCGCGTGTCGTCGGCCATGTAGCTCGCCGTTGTCGCTCAGCCATTCGATTTCGGATGGCTTATGCAGTTCGTCGCCAATCCGATTTTCCACTGTAGCGAGCATCACGTCTCGCACGATGTCGCCGCTATGGCTTTCCGTCGTGCCTGCCCAACTCATCGCCTCACGATCACATCAATCCAGTGCGAATGATACGCACAGCGGCTCGCCGTTGTCGCCGTGGAATTCGAGGCCGTCCGAGCACCATAGGTGATTGCTGCGCGCGACGGCCACCTTGCCGTCTGAAAAATTAAATATGCCTGATCCACGATTTCAAAAGTGGATCTTGAAGGCGCGCGTTATTTTCACCTGCCGATAATCGTTTCCAATATAAATTCGATTTTGTAATTAAATCGATTCGTCTTTAGATGGTCCCCCAGTGCTCGAATAGGAAATGGCCTATGTTTTCGTCGAAAAATAGGACATCGGGCGACTTTTTTGCGTCGCTTCCTATATTTCATGGCACCGGGTGAAGCCGATAATTCGATGGACTTTGGAGTCGGATCGTCATTGCGTCCATGAGCGTAAAGCAATGGGTGCGCGCATGAAGCCCGGCGGGTCTCATGGCCATTACCCGAATCGATGTGGCGCGAGATTTCGGTCGGCTGTTCGTTCGATAGCAATGGTCCATCCACTGATGGATGGACGCTATTTTGTGTTGAGATAGAGAGTGTTATATGAATAAGTCGTACAAGGTGGTTTGGAATGCATCCAGCGGTACATGGACGGCCGCCTCTGAGGTAGCGAAATCGTATGCCGGTGGGGCATCGTCGAGGGCTATTTTACGCAAGACTCCTGTAATGTTCGCAGCCGCTGCTATGGGAGTTGTGATGGCCGGGGCCACGGGTCATGCTTACGCAGCCGCAAATGAGGGCGGTCCGTATTTTGGATGGGAAAGTGGCGATAACAAAAAGTGCGCCAATGGATCAGACGAGAAATTTCGAAATTGCGCAGCGTGGGATGCCGGGTTGACCAATGTCTCCGGAACCACTTTTTCCGTTATGACCAGTGAAAATGGTTTGAGCGGAGGAGGTGTGTGGGCTGGGAACAAGTCGGCAGGTTTATTTTTTGGAGGTGGGGCGGAGCAAGGGAAAAGCCGGTTTGTGCTTGATGCCGATGGAACGAGCATTTACGGCCAAAAAGTGACATTGTCATCGGCGAGTGACGTTAATGTTTCAAATTCGAAGATCACATCTCTCGCGGCCGGAGTTGCGGATGACGACGCAGTGACCGTGAAGCAGCTAAAAGATTCGATTGCTGGCATTCCGATTCGCTCAAATTCGATATATGAAGATCTCAATTTTCCTCCCGAGGCGATTAATCGTCAGGACGTCGCCGTAGGTTGGGCCTCGCATGCCGAAGGCGGGGGTATTACACGCAAAGAGGACGAGTGGCAGGTCGCCTCGGCAACGGCACTTGGAGCGCGTGCGCAAGCTAAGGGCGTAGGAGCGGTTGCGCTCGGGGCGAACTCGTGGGCGAAGGGTGATTCCACGTCGGCAATCGGATCGTACACCTATGCGGATGCCCATAACTCCGTTGCGTTGGGTACAGACTCCAAAGCACTTCGCGAGAACTCAGTGTCGATCGGCAGCAAAAATATTCAACGTCAAATTACAAACATGGCGGCTGGTACGGCCGACACCGACGCAACGAATGTGGCTCAGCTGAAAGGCATTGCCACGGCGCTGGGCGGCGGGGCGGGTATCGGGGCTGATGGCAGTGTGACGGCACCGGCATACACGCTGGACCGCGGCAAGACCATTGTTCAAAACGTTGGCGACGCACTGTCGAACCTCGACGGCCGCGTGACGACGAACGCGACGAACGTCGAGAAACTTCAAGGCAACTTTGCTGATACTGGCCTGCTGGACGCGAAAACTGGCAAAGTGACTGCGGCGGTGACGTCGGACCAGATGAATGCCGCGGTTGCGAAAGCTAGTAGTGACCGGCTCGATGCCGGTTGGGTCACGATGGGGAAGGATGCGTACGCAACCAGTAAAAATGTCGCGGTGGGCGTGGGTGCGAAGGCGGATACTGCGGGCGCGGGAACGGGCGTGATTGCTATTGGCGATAACGCAGCAGCCGGTCGGTCGGGGTATTCGGGTGCTATTGCGATTGGCCAGGATGCACGCGCGGTCGATGGCTCGCAAGGCGGCTATATGCGTGCAATAGCAATCGGAGCAGGCGCGCAGGCGCAAGGGGTTTCTGTTGCCATTGGACCCGATGCTCAGTCCAGCCCAGGTAATGGGGTCGCGTTAGGGCACCAAGCCAGTGTAGGTGCGAATGCTACGTGGGCGGTGGCGCTTGGCACCGGCTCGGCAGCCGATCGAGCCAATACGGTCTCGGTAGGGAACGCCAAATCCCAGCGTCAGATCGTGAACGTTGCAGCGGGTACGCAGGACACCGACGTCGTGAACGTGACGCAGTTGAAGGGCGTAGCGACGGCGCTGGGCGGTGGTGCAGGAATTGGCGCCGATGGCAGCGTGACGGCACCGAAATACCAGGTCGGCGACAAGACCTACGGTAACGTTGGCGACGCGATCACGGCTGCGGCGGAAACCGGCGGCGGTACGGATCCGAACGCGGTTGCATACGACGATGCGACGAAGAGCGCGATCACGCTGGCTGGCGAGAAAGGCACGACGCTGAAGAACGTTGCAGCGGGCGCCGTGAATGCTGCGAGCACGGAAGCGGTGAACGGCTCGCAGCTGTACGGCACGTCGCAGAGCGTGGCAAGCGCGCTGGGTGGCGGTTCGACAGTGGACGCAGCAGGCAAGCACACGGCACCGGCGTACACGTTGGACGGCGGCAAGACCACCGCACACAACGTTGGCGACGCGGTGTCGAATTTGGACGGTCGTGTGACGACGAACGCGACGAACGTCGAGAAACTGCAAGACAATCTTGCCGAATCCGGTCTGTGGGACAAGGACAAGAATCACGTAATCGCGGCGGTGACGTACGACCGCAAGGCAGACGGCACGGCAGATCGCGGCTCGGTGACGCTGGGCGGTGCGGGCGCAGCAGCGCCGGTGGCGTTGAAGAACGTTGCAGTCGGTACGGCTGACACTGACGCAGCGAACGTGAGCCAGTTGAAAGGCGTTACTACGGCGCTGGGTGGCGGTGCAGGCATCGACGCCAATGGCAGCGTGACGGCGCCGAAGTACCACGTCGGTGACAAGACCTACGGTAACGTGGGTGACGCGATCACGGCTGCGGCGGAAACCGGCGGCGGTAGCGGTACGGATCCGAACGCGGTCTCATATGACGACAAGACCAAAGGGGCTATCACGCTGGCTGGCGAGAAAGGCACGACGCTGAAGAACGTCGCGGCCGGCGCGGTGAACGCGACGAGCATGGAAGCGGTGAATGGTTCGCAGCTGTACGGCGCGTCGCAGAGCGTGGCAAGCGCGCTGGGCGGCGGTTCGACGGTCGACGCAGCAGGCAAGTTGACGGCACCGGCGTATACGCTGGACGGCGGCAAGACCACCGCGCACAACGTTGGCGACGCATTCTCGAACCTGGACGGCCGCGTGACGACGAACGCGACGAACGTCGAGAAACTGCAAGGCGATATTGCCGGTTCCGGTCTGGTGGACAAGGACACGGGCAAGGCAATTGCGGCGCTGACGTACGACCGCAAGGAAGACGGCACGGCGGATCGCGGCTCGGTGACGCTCGGCGGTGCGGGCGCGGCAGCGCCGGTGGCCTTGAAGAACGTTGCAGTCGGTACGACTGACACCGATGCAGTGAACGTGAATCAATTGAAAGGCATTACCACGGTACTGGGCGGTGGTGCGGGCATCGGCGCCGATGGCAACGTGACGGCACCGAAGTACCACGTCGGTGACAAGACCTACGGTAACGTCGGTGACGCGATTACGGCTGCGGCGGAAACCGGCGGCGGTGGCGGCGCGAATCCGAACGCGGTCTCATACGACGACAAGACCAAAGGCGCGATTACGCTGGCTGGCGAGAAAGGCACGACGTTGAAGAACGTTGCAGCGGGCGTTGACGATGCAGACGCAGTGAACGTCGGCCAATTGTCGGATGCAACGAAGTCGATTCGCGATTCGCTCTCGGACGGCAGCCTGTCGATGCGCTACATCAAGGTCAAGGCAACGGGGCAAGCCGCAAATGCCATGGGAACCAATACCGTCGCGATCGGCTCGGGAGCAAACGCGACCGGAAATGGCTCGCTGGCCTTGGGTACGGGTTCACGTGCGAATGGACTCAACTCGGTTGCGATCGGCTTCAATTCGGTTGCTACGGAGGCGAACCAGGTATCGGTTGGCGACGTCGGTCGCGAACGTCGCATTTCGAATGTGGCCGATGGTACGGAAGATACCGACGCAGTCAACGTGAATCAACTGACCGAAGCGGTCGAAAAGATGACCGACCGGACCGACAAGCTCTCGTCGGAACTCAGGTCGCGACATGGCTCGCTGACGGCTAACGTCCTTGCAGCCAAGACAGACTTGGCATCGGTCGACCCATCGAAATTCCTGCAAGTTGCCGGTGCGGGAGCGGACGGTAGTCAGGAAAATACCGCGAACATCGTCGGCGGCGATCCGGCGAGCGACACTGCCGCCGCGATCGGTGTAGGTTCCATTGCCTCAGGCGCGAATGCGGTCGCCCTCGGCGTGCGTAGCTACGCGTACTCGGATGGCGCAGTGGCCATCGGTAACATGGCCCAAACGGGTGCCGGCCAAGCCAATTCGGTGGCCATCGGGTCGAATGTGACGACCAACGGGGAAAGCGCCCTTGCCGTGGGTTCGCAGGCGCGGGCAAACGGTGACAACGCGATCGCGCTCGGCAATAACGGCGTGGCGGCAATCGGCACGAATTCCATTGCGCTCGGTAACAAGGCCAGCTCCGCAGCAGGTGCGACCAATGGCATTGCGCTGGGCGCGTCCGCGAGTGTTGCACGCAACGTGGCCGACTCGATGGCGCTGGGCGCAAATGCCAGCGTCGAAAAAGGCGCGAATAGTGCGGTCGCACTGGGTACCGGTTCCAAGGCGACGCGCGCCAATACCGTTTCGGTGGGTAATGCCGGAAGCGAGCGCCAGATCGTGAACGTCGCGGCGGGTACGCAAGGCACCGACGCGGTGAACGTGACGCAGCTCAGTGGCGTAACGACGGTGCTGGGTGGCGGTGCCGGCATCGGCGCCGATGGCAGCGTGACGGCACCGAAGTATCACGTCGGCGACAAAACCTACGGTAACGTCGGTGACGCGATCACGGCTGCGGCGGAAAGCGGTGGCGGTGGCGGTACGAATCCGAATGCAGTTTCGTACGACGACAAGGCCAAAGGCGCGATCACGCTGTCTGGCGAGCAAGGCACGACGCTGAAGAACGTTGCAGCTGGCGCTGTGAATGCGGATAGCACGGACGCGGTGAACGGTTCGCAGCTGTATGGCGCCGCGCAAAGCGTGGCGAGTGTGCTGGGCGGCGGTTCGACGGTGGATGCAGCAGGCAAGCTGACGGCGCCGACGTACACGCTGAACGGCGGCAAGACCACCGCACACAACGTTGGCGACGCGATGTCGAATTTGGACGGCCGCGTGACGACGAACGCGACGAACGTTGAGAAACTGCAAGGCGATATTGCCGAGTCCGGTTTGATCGACAAGGACACGGGCAAGGCGATCGCGGCGCTGACGTACGACCGCAAGGCAGACGGCACGACGGATCGCGGTTCGTTGACGCTTGGCGGTGCCGGCGCAGTAGCGCCGGTGGCGTTGAAGAACGTTGCAGGCGGGATTTCGGATACCGACGCAGTGAACGTAGGCCAGATGAAGGGCATCACCACGGCATTGGGTGGTGATGCGGGTATCGGCGCCGACGGCAGCGTGAAGGCACCGACGTATCACATCGGTGACAAGACCTACGCTAATGTGGGTGACGCGCTTGCAGCCGCGGCAGCAAGCGGTGGCGGTGGTACGGATTCGAATGCGGTTGTGTACGACGATGCAGCCAAGAGCGCAGTCACGCTGTCTGGCGAGAAAGGCACGACGCTGAAGAAAGTTGCAGCGGGCGCGGTGAATGCGGATAGCACGGAAGCGGTGAACGGTTCGCAGCTGTATGGCGCCGCGCAAAGTGTGGCGAGCGCGCTGGGTGGTGAGTCGAAGGTAGACGAAACCGGTAAGGTGACGGCGCCGACGTATAAGCTGGACGGCGACAAGACCAGTGCGAAAAACGTTGGCGAAGCCGTGTCGAATCTCGACGGCCGTGTGACGACGAACACGACAAACGTAGAGAAACTGCAAGGCGATTTTGCTGATTCGGGTCTGGTGGACAAGAACACGGGCAAGGTGCTTGCGGCGGTGACGTACGACCGTAACGACGGCACGGCGCATGGCAACTCGGTGACGCTGGGCGGCGCGGACGTGGCAGCGCCGGTTGCGTTGAAGAACGTTGCAGATGGCGCGGTGGCCAAGACGAGCACGGATGCGGTGAACGGCTCGCAGCTGTACGGCGCGTCGCAGAGTGTGGCGAGTGCGCTGGGCGGTGATTCGACTGTGGACGCGGGCGGTACGGTGACGGCGCCGACGTACACGCTGGACGGCGGCAAGACCAAGGCGAAAAACGTTGGCGACGCGGTGTCGAACCTGGACGTCCGTGTGACGACGAACGCGACGAACCTCGAGAAATTGCAAGGCGATATTGCCGAATCCGGTCTGGTGGACAAGGACACGGGCAAGGCGATTGCGGCGCTGACTTACGACCGCAAGACAGACGGCACGGCGGATCGCGGTTCGGTGACCCTTGGCGGCGCGGACGCAAAGGCCCCGGTGGCGTTGAAGAACGTTGCGATGGGCATCGGCGACACCGATGCGGCGAACGTGGGCCAGGTGAAAGGCGTTACCACGGCGCTGGGCGGTGGTGCGGGCATCGGCGCGGATGGCAGCGTGACGGCACCGAAGTATCGCATCGGCGAAAAGACCTACGGTAACGTCGGTGACGCGCTCGCAGCCGCGGCAGCGAGCGGGGGCGGCGGTACGGATTCAAATGCGGTCTTGTACGACGATGCAGCCAAGACCGCGGTCACGCTGTCCGGCGAGAAAGGCGCGACGTTGAAGAACGTTGCAGCCGGTGCGGTGAATGCGACGAGCATGGAAGCGATGAACGGTTCGCAGCTGTACGGTACGTCGCAGAGTGTGGCGAGCGCGCTGGGCGGTGGTTCGACGGTGGACGCGGCCGGCAAGGTGACGGCGCCGACGATCCGCGTCGGCAGCAAGACCTACGGTAACGTCAGTGACGCGATTGCGGCCGCGGCAGCCAGCGGCGGCGGTGGTGGTAAAGGCTCGAGCTTCGTCACGATCGATGGTATGGGTTCGGACGGTAGTCGGTTCAACACCGCGAGCATCGCGACGGGCGATCCGGAAAGCACGACAGCCGCCGCGATCGGTGTAGACGCGCATGCGGCCGGGGCGAACGCGATTGCGCTCGGCCTGAACACCGGGGCGCTGTCGAACGAATCGGTTGCGATCGGCAATATGGCGCAAACAGGCTCGGATCAATCGTACTCGGTGGCCATCGGTTCATGGGTGACGACCAATGGCGCGGGAGCGCTGGCGATCGGCTCGAACGCGAAGGCAAACGGCGAGAACGCGGTCGCGGTCGGCAATAACGGCATCAAGGCGATCGGTGAAAGCTCGATCGCGATCGGCAATGCAGCAGAAGCCGCAGTAGGGGCGACCAATGGCATTGCGCTGGGTACGGGTGCGAGCGTTGCGCCGAACGTGACCAATGCGATGGCGCTGGGTGCCAATACGAGCGTGGACGACAAGGCGAATGGTGCCGTGGCGCTGGGCGCAGGAGCGAAGGCGACGCGAGCCAATACCATTTCGGTGGGTAACACGGGAAGCGAGCGCCAGATCGTGAACGTTGCGGCGGGTACGCAAGGCACCGACGCGGTGAACGTGGCGCAACTGAGCGGCGTAACGACCGCACTCGGCGGTGGCGCGGGCATCGGTGCCGATGGCAGCGTGACTGCGCCGAAGTACCACGTCGGCGACAAGACCTACGGTAACGTGGGTGATGCGATTACGGCCGCGGTTGAGATTGGTAGCAGCAAGGATCCGAACGCGGTTGCATATGACGATGCGGCGAAGAGCACGGTCACGCTGGCTGGCGAGCAAGGCACGACGCTGAAGAACGTTGCGGCCGGCGCGGTGAATGCGACGAGCATGGAAGCGGTGAACGGCTCGCAGCTGTACGGCACGTCGCAGAGCGTGGCAAGCGCACTGGGGGGCGGTTCGACGGTGGACGCGGCAGGCAAGTTGACGGCACCGGCGTATACGCTGGACGGCGGCAAGACGACCGCGCACAACGTTGGCGACGCGGTGTCGAACCTGGACGGCCGTGTGACGACGAACGCGACGAACGTCGAGAAGCTGCAAGACGATATTGCCGAATCCGGTCTGATCGACAAGGACACGGGCAAGGTGATCGCAGCGGTGACGTACGACCGTAAGGAGGACGGCACGGCAGATCGTGGCTCGGTGACGCTGGGCGGTGCGGGTGCAAAAGATCCGGTGGCGTTGAAGAACGTCGCGGCCGGTGCGGTAAACGCCACGAGCATGGAAGCGGTGAACGGTTCGCAGTTGTACGGCACGTCGCAGAGCGTGGCAAGCGCGCTGGGTGGCGGTTCGACGGTAGACGCGGCGGGCAAGGTGACGGCACCCAACTACCACGTCGGCGATAAGACCTACGGTAACGTGGGTGATGCGATCGTTGCCGCAGCCGAAATGGGTAGCAGTACGGACCCGAACGCGGTTGCATATGACGATGCGGCGAAGAGCACGGTCACGCTGGCTGGCGAGCAAGGCACGGCGCTGAAGAACGTTGCAGCGGGCGCCGTGAATGCAACGAGCATGGAAGCGGTGAACGGCTCGCAGCTGTACGGCACGTCGCAGAGCGTGGCGAGCGCGCTGGGCGGCGGTTCGACGGTGGACGCCGCAGGCAAGCTGACGGCCCCGGCGTACACGCTGGACGGCGGCAAGACGACCGCGCATAACGTTGGCGACGCGGTGTCGAACCTTGACGGCCGTGTGACGACGAACGCGACGAACGTCGAGAAGCTGCAAGACGATATTGCCGAATCCGGTCTGGTGGACAAGGACACGGGCAAGGTGATCGCGGCGGTGACGTATGACCGTAAGGAGGACGGCACGGCAGATCGTGGCTCGGTGACGCTTGGCGGTGCGGGTGCAAAAGATCCGGTGGCGTTGAAGAACGTCGCAGCAGGCGTGGATGATACTGACGCGGTGAACCTGGGTCAGCTGAACACCGGGTTGTCCGATGTGAAGCGCGAGCTGGCTGAAGGCAACATCGATCTGAAGTACATCAAGGTCCGGGCCAGCGGCGCACCGGCGACCGCCACCGGCGCTCAGTCTGTTGCGATCGGTTCAAAGGCCCTGGCAGGCGGTTCGAATACATTGGCGCTGGGTACCGGTGCGCGTGCGCTGGCGAGCGGATCGGTTGCGCTGGGTGCCAATTCCGTCGCGAACGAAGCGATGACGGTGTCCGTTGGTGATGACGGGACCGAACGCAAGATCGTCCACGTGAAAGCGGGGGACGTCACCGCCAGGAGTACGGATGCGATCAATGGATCGCAGTTGTTCGAGGCGCTGGGCAAACTGAAATCCCGTGTCGCAGCTGAGCAGTCGCACCTGTTGTCTCGGGTCAACGCGCTTGCGGATTCGGACGAGCCGAATTCCCTGGTCGTGGTCGACGGTATGGGGGGGACGAACTCGGCGAGTATCAGCGGGGGCGATCCGGATACCACGACGGCCGCCGCGATCGGCGTGGAGGCTCATGCGGCAGGGGCGAACGCGATCGCGCTCGGCCTGAATACCGGGGCGCTGTCGGACGAATCGGTTGCGATCGGCAATATGGCGCAAACGGGCGCGGACCAGGCGTACTCGGTGGCCATCGGTTCGAAGGTGACGACCAATGGCGCGGGAGCGCTGGCGATCGGCTCGAACGCGAAGGCAAACGGCGAGAACGCGGTCGCGGTCGGCAATAACGGCATCAAGGCGATCGGTGAAAGCTCGATCGCGATCGGCAATGCAGCGGAAGCCGCAGTAGGCGCGATCAACGGCATTGCGCTGGGTACGGGTGCGAGCGTTGCACCGAACGTGACCAATGCGATGGCGCTGGGTGCCAATACGAGCGTGGAAGGCGCGGCGAACGGTGCCGTGGCGCTGGGCGCAGGCGCCAAGGCGACGCGAGCCAATACCGTTTCGGTGGGTAGCGCTGGAAGCGAGCGCCAGATCGTGAATGTTGCGGCGGGTACGCAAGGCACCGACGCGGTGAACGTCGCGCAGCTGAGCGGCGTAACGACCGCGCTGGGCGGCGGTGCCGGCATCGGCGCCGATGGCAGCGTGACGGCGCCGAAGTATCACGTCGGCGACAAGACCTACGGTAACGTCGGCGACGCGATCGCGGCAGCAGCGGCAAGCGGCGGCGGTAGCGGTACGGATCCGAACGCGGTGGCGTACGACGATGCGGCGAAGAGCACGGTCACGCTGGCTGGCGAGAAAGGCTCGACGCTGAAGAACGTTGCTGCCGGCGCCGTGAATGCGACGAGCATGGAAGCGGTGAACGGCTCGCAACTGTATGGTGCGTCGCAGAGCATGGCCACTGCGCTCGGCGGCGGCTCGCAGGCAGGCGCCGACGGCACGATCTCCGCGCCGAGCTACTCGCTCGCGGGCGGCACGACGACGGTGAACAGTGTCGGTGCGGCGATCGACAACCTCGACGGGCGGGTGACGGCCAACACGGGCGACATCTCGACCCTGAAGGATACGATCGAGAACAGCGGTCTGATCGATCCGGAAACCGGGCACGCGATCGCATCGGTGCGCTACGATCGCAATGAAGACGGCTCGGCGAATCATGCGTCGGTCACGCTCGGGGATGCCGGTGCACCTGTTGGCCTGCACAATGTGGCAACCGGCGCGGTAAGCGCGACGAGCACCGATGCGGTGAACGGCTCGCAACTGCACGGCACAGCCACAAGCGTCGCGAATGCGATCGGAGGCGACACGACCGTCGATGAAAACGGACAGGTTGCCGTCACTTCGATCGAAGTGGGCGGTCACAAGTATGCGACCGTCTCGCAGGCGGTGCAGGCGGCTGCGGCGTATGGCGCCACCGATTCGCTGGCGGTGCGCTACGACGTCGACTCGCACGGCAACCCGAACTACGGTTCGGTGACGCTGGGCGGCCCTGCGGCGGCGCCGGTGATGCTGACCAACGTTGCAGACGGCAAGAGCCAGTACGACGCAGTGAACTACGGCCAGTTGTCGTCGCTGAAAGACGACTTCGAAAACCGCTTGGGCACGATGGACGATCGCGTCAGCAAGATTGAAACCACCGGCGGTTCGGGCGGTGACTCGCGCCGTACGGTCGGCAACGACCTGATCAGCGGTTCGGGCGAAGCAGGCCAGGCGGTGACGGCGGCCCAATCCGGCAACGGCAGCGACAACGTCGCGATGGGGTCGGGCTCGACGATCAACGACGACGCTGGCAACGCCACGGCAGTCGGCGCGAACGCGACGGTGCGCGCCGCGGGCGGCACGGCGATTGGCGCAGGTGCTGATGCGCACGCGGCCAATAGCACCGTGATCGGCCAGGACGCGTCGGCTCGCGGCGAGAACAGCACGGCGATCGGTCAGGGTGCGAAGGCCCGCGGCGACAACAGCGTTGCGATTGGTGCAGGCTCCGTCGCGAACGAGGACAACACGGTCTCGTTCGGTGACGGCTCCGACCAGGGCAAGCGCCGGATCGTCAATATCGCGGATGGCGTGAATGCGTCGGATGCGGCGACCAAGGGGCAGCTCGACCGGGCGGTTGGCGGGCTGCAAGGTCAGATCAACGGCGTATCGCGCAATGCCTATTCGGGTATCGCGGCGGCAACGGCGTTGACGATGATCCCGGGTGTCGACCCTGGCAAGACGCTGTCGTTCGGTATCGGCAGTGCGAGCTACAAGGGCTATCAGGCGGTCGCGTTCGGCGGGGAGGCCCGCATCAACAAGAACCTGAAGATGAAGGCCGGTGTGGGCTTGTCGAGCGGTGGTAACACTGTCGGCCTGGGGGCATCGTATCAGTGGTAACTGCCTGACTGGCGGAGCGGGGCAACCCGCTCCCGTATTTCCGGACCCGCCTCGCGCGGGTCTTTTTTTAATACGCCCAGCTGCCGCGCTTCGGGGCCGTCATCCCGGTGAACCGCGTCCGCATGAACGGAAAGGTGGTCATCGATTTTGCAACTGGAATAATCTAATTAAGATGATTGGGTGGCGAGGTGTTGCGGATTGTCACGGGAGACTTGATCGATTTTAGAGCGTTAAAGAAAATTCATGTTTTCCAAATATAATTAAAACCATGATGGTTCTGTTGCTGGTTTTTCTTGAGATTGTCGGTACGGCTTTTGTCGCTCTTGGCGTGAACGGGGTAAGGCGTTCGCGAAAATATAGGCGGCAATCGGAAAGTGGTTCGGGGGCCGAGCGTCAAAGTCTTGCGAAGGGAGTTGAGCCGCTCGAGCCGGGGCGTGCGCAGTTCGAGGGCGAGTTGCTTGTGGAGCGTGGACGAGCGGCCGGAACGGCAGTGCCTGACGTCGGAAGTCATCCTGACTGCACGGATAAGCTCACCGCGAGGCGCGGTCCAATGATAAAAAGCGAGCCGAAACCTTTGCTCGCGGGGGCAGCTCCTCATGGACATCGGACACTTACCGCTGCGCAGGAGTCAGAGTTTTATGATCGATTGTGCACTGCATTGCCGGAGGCGGACATTTTCAAGCAAGTTGCTTTGAAAGAGCTCGTTGATGTTGAGCATAATGATAAATCGGATATAAAATCATATAATAAAAAGGTTTTCGATTTCGCGGTTCGTGGGAGCGATGGTGGTTTGTTGTATGCTATTGAGTTGGATGATAGGTCGAATGCGTGGCAATATACCCGACGAGATGATTTGTTGGAAGATGATGTTGCGCGGGCCATCGGATTGCGCGTGATGCGGTATTGGAGCGTCAAGACTGATTTGACCGTGCTGAGGCGAGATTTTGAGTCGTGCGCGGCTCGCTCATTTGGACGGCGGAATTAACCGGTTATTTCATGGCAACTTGGGGCGTGGTTGATCCCTACAGGCGCGATCGACATCGACTGCTGACAGATATGCCGAGACACGTCATTCAATGATGCAATTCAATGTGGCAGAAGGGGTGCTGGCTTCCAGCCTGCAGGTGCTTCCGACATTCGACCTAATCGGGATCGTTGTTGCGCTTGTACTGGGCGGAATGGCCAAGGGCATTACCGGCATCGGCGTGCCGCTGATCGCGATGCCGATCGTCAGCCAGTTCATGCCGATTCGGGATGCAGTATTGCTGCTGTCCATGCCGATCATTCTCGGCAACATTCCGCAGGCGCTCGAAGGTGGCCAGGTGCTTGCGACGGCGCGGAAGATCGCCGCGCCGATCGCGGGGACGGTGTTAGGTAATATCGTCGGCGTGGCGATCCTGCTTTCGCTGAACTCGGGTCACGCACAGGCAGCCTCTGGCGCAGTACTGATTGTGGTCGCGACACTGATGCTCGCGGCACCGAAGTTCAATTTGGCACCCGCGTGGCGCCAACCTGTTGGTTTCGCGCTCGGCTTCGGTGCGGCAGTGACGGAGAGCATTGCATCGGTTCCCGGCCCGTTGCTGGCCACTTACCTGATTTCGTCCGGCGCGAGCGGCCGGGCGTTTACGAAGCAGATCGCGATCATCCTCGTGGTTTCGGTCGTCACGCTGCTCACTACGTTCAGCGGCGCGGCGCAGGCGAGCGGTGCGGATCTCGCGATCTCGGCGGCCGCCACGCTGCCAGCGATTGCCGGCATGTGGCTGGTTCGTCCGCTGCGGGACAAGATGTCCCCTGAAATTTTCAGGAAGGTCGTCCTGCTGTTCGTGCTCGTCGCAGCGGCGCAAATGATCTGGAAATCCGGCGTGTTTCGACATGGCGGATCACTCGCCACGGGTGCGTGCCTTGTTAAGCCGTGTGATGAGTTGTTCGACTTTGGTGCAAAAGATCGCCAGTGCCGCCTCGTGACCCGAGAGGTCACCCAGCCGAAGTTGGCCGGCCAGTTTTTCCCCGTAATCCCCCAAAGCACCTGAGCCGAACAATTTGCTTGCGCCAGCTATCCGATGGATGCGGTCGGCGGCGGCTACCGCGTTTTTGTCGGCTACTGCTGCCTGAAGGAAAGCAATATCCTTCAAGGTCTCTGTCACGAACCCTTGAATCAATATCGGCGGGTATGCGCCTTCTTCGGGCGAGAAATTCCGGGCCAGACTGCTCGTCGAGTCTGTCCGGGTCGAGCAAGGCGAAATTCCAATCCAATGCGCGAGTTTGTCACGCAGCACGGCCAAGGTTGTCGGTTTGACGAGCAGGCCGTCCATGCCGGCTTCCGCGCATCGGATTGCTTCATCGGGCAACGCGCTTGCAGTCAAGGCAACAATGGGGGTATCCCGTGATCGATGTTCCCGGGAGCGGATGCGTTTCGTCAATTCATAGCCGTCCATCTCCGGCATCGCGCAATCGGTGAGTATCAATGCGAAGTCGGAATCGTCCAGTACTCGGAGTGCGTCCATGCCGTTGGATACCGCAACAGCGGTATAACCGAGTCGTTCAAGTTGCGCCTTGATGACCAGGCGATTGACCGGATGGTCGTCGACGACAAGAACTTGAATTCCCGACGTTTGATATTCGACCTGCAGATGCCGGATATCGGTCGCGGCGGATCGAGTTGCACCGGCGACGTGTAGACAAAGTGCTTCGACCGCGGAGTACATCAACGGATTGTGGCTGAGCCGACACGTGCCGTCAGCCGAGATCTCGTAGCCCGTTGGAATCGGGTCGGCCGTTAGTCCGATAGCTGGCTTGTCGTTATCGATTGCCTCGAGTCGACTTTCGTCGACAAAGTGTATGTCGGCCTGTGAGGCGGCTCCCGCAGGGATGATACCTAGCGGTGTCAAGAGTTCGCGTAACGATGCGGCTAGCGCCGGGTCGGACGACGCGATATGTGCATGTTTTCCCGCTAGCGGCGTGGAACGGATCTGCAGCTGTACGTCCAGGTCCAGTTCAACCGTGACTCGAGTGCCGAAACCCGGCGTGCTCTCAATGTGAATGGATCCATGCATCAGCTCGACCAAGCGTTTGCAAATGGCCAAACCCAATCCAGTGCCGCCGAAGCGGCGTACGATCGAAGTGTCGGCCTGCGTGAAAGGCGCAAACAGGCATTGCAGTTGCGCGGGCGCGATGCCGATGCCCGTATCATGTACCGTGAACTGCACACGTTGGCATGCCTGCCGTTGGTCGAAGACCGAGATGCTGATGCCGACCTCGCCGTTTTCCGTGAACTTGATCGCGTTGCTTATCAGATTGATGAGAATCTGGCGAAGCCGCAGGCCGTCGACTTTCAATTCGGCGGCAAGTTGGTTACTGACGGAATTACGAACGATAAGACCCTTATCGTGAGCCAACGTAGAGGCTATGGCGCTGACGCCGTCCACGAGCGCCCGTAGATCAGTCGGCTCCGTCACGATCTCCAAGTGTCCGGCATCTATCTTTGAGAAATCGAGAACGTCGTCGAGAATCTGCATCAACGTCATCGCAGATTCCCCGATCATGTGAAGCATCCGTTGCTGCTTTGTGTTCAACGATTCGTGGTGCAACAGTTCCAACATCCCTATGATCCCGTTCATCGGCGTGCGGATCTCGTGGCTCATGGTGGCGAGAAAACGCGACTTTGACGCTGCCGCTATTTCAGCCGCTTCTTTCGCGCGGGCGAGCTCTTCCCCCTGCGCCTTCGCGTGAGTGACGTCCGACCAGACTCCGCTCCAGAACATCATGCCGTCTGGCTCCGTTTGCGGCGTCGCTTCGGTGTGGATCCATCGCTCGCGGCCATGTGACACACATCGAAAATCGATGGAGATCGGCGTCATGGTAAGCGCCGAGTACTCGACGGCGGTTTTAATGAGAGACCTGTCGTCGGGGTGAACCCGCGAGAGCGCCGCAAGCGCATCGGCTTCCATCGTCGGCGCATCCAGATCCCACATGGCACGCGTATTACCACCTACATAAGGAAACCTTAGCGCACCATCCGGTGTACGACGAAGTTCGAAGACGACCACCGGAAGATGAGAAGTCACGCGTCTTAAACGTTGATCCAGAGCACGCGCACGTTGTTCTGCGTCGCGAATGGTCGTCACATCGACCAACGTCACGAGAAGGCCGCCTGGTTTTCCGCTTGGTAATTGAAACGGATGCATCCAGTACAACCAGGATCGCAGCTTATGGTCGCCGTCCATCAGGTTGACCTCGGCATGATGGGCTCGATTTTGATCCTGGACTTGCTCGCTCATCGTGTGGATTTGCATACTCCATGCGGGCTCCACCGGTAAAGCTTCCAGCGTTGTTCGACCAATCAAGTCCTCGCGCTTCACCGAGAATGCGGTTTCATAGGCATGGTTGAGCGCGATATATCGGTTCGCACTATCTTTGGCGGCCAGCGGATACGGTAGTGACTCCATTAGCGCTTCACGAAAGCTAAGCTGGTCTGCCAGCTCATGCTCGACCGCCAGCCGCTGACGGACTTCGTGACGAAGCCGGATGTACGCGATGATAATGATCGCCAATATGATCGCAGCGCCTAGTAACGTAAGCTCGAAGGTCCTCCATGGCAGTCCGACTGAATAGCGAGGCCAAAGCCAACGGCTTCGAATCCGTTGCTGCTCCATTTTTGGCATCGCGGCGATCGCATGATTAATTATAGGTACCAGTCTCTCATAGCGGCGGTTTATTGAAATGGTCAACCGACTCTCGATATTGGCAGGTGATGCAATCTTGAGAGCACCCGGAAAGTAGCTCCTGATGTTGAAATCGACGATCGCTGCGTTTCCGAGATACGCGTCGGCGCGCCCCTCCGCTACCTCTTGCATCGCGTGATAGGCGTTCGCGGCCACGGCAATATCGGCGTCTGGCAGTTGGCGCAATACCTGAGCGGGAAGCTCGCTTGGATCCGAAATAACGATTCGACGGCCAGCGAGATCGACGATGCCTTGCGGCAGCGCGTGGGGACGGGTAACGATGACGTCGGGAAGGGTAAT
Organism: Burkholderia sp. MS389; assembly: GCF_016899425.1. Classification (GTDB taxonomy): domain Bacteria; phylum Pseudomonadota; class Gammaproteobacteria; order Burkholderiales; family Burkholderiaceae; genus Burkholderia; species Burkholderia sola. The sequence goes on along the minus strand of NZ_CP045996.1, from coordinate 1,119,979 downwards.
AAACGGGGTGCTGTAGAGCAAGTCGTCGCCGTGCCCCGTCGGTGCATTGACAGGCGCGGCGGCATCCACTTCACCTGATCGCGCCAGGGACAAGGTCTCTGCCCACGACTTCGTTTTCACCAGTGCGAAGCGGATGCCAAGGGATTTCGAGATATACGCCAGATAGTCGGCGACGATGCCACTCGGGCGACCATTGGCATCAATGTAGGCGATCGGTGCCCAGTCAGGGTCAATGCCAAGTTTGATCGGAGGCAGCGAAGCCAGCCAGCGTCGCTCATCTGCCGTGAGCGCCAAACCGTGGGCCTCGTCAGGAATCTGCGGCGGCGACACCGGGTTTGTCGGCGAAGGTAGCGTCAACCGAAGCGCTGATGCTTCGATATTTTCAACCGTTGCCGAATCGATCAGACTCATAGTCAGGACGACTATGGCAATGAGACTGCTCGACCGGGCACTTATCCAAAAGGTATTCTTCAAAATAACGGATTATGTGGAGTACGTTGCAACGCGCGCCGTATACGGCGTTTCAACGCGCCGTGTACCTCATCGCTTTGGGGCATGGATCCTGAGCCGGGAGAACCGTGACGTCCAATGGCGCTCGCAGCGAGGAGGGTAGTGTCAACCGTTGAGCCCGAGATTGGCGACGTACTCGTAGAGTTCCGCATCGCTTTTGAGGCCAAGCTTGCGCTTTGCCGATATCTTGGCCCAGCTGACCGTTTTGATTGTCCGATGGAGAACCTGGCTGACTTCAGCCGGTGATTTACCGCTGCCGAGAAGGCGTAACACTTCGAGCTCTCGAGGAGTCAAATTAGCAGCACGCCGGCTTTCCGCTTCGGTCAGCCCAAGCTTCGATAGTTCGAGCTGCAGCTTGGCACTGATGTAGACTGCCCCTCTCAGGGCGGCGCGGACGGCGGCGAACAGTTCGGCCCTTTCCGCTCCTTTCTCGACGATACCCAGCACACCTTCGTTCAACATCGCGCGTAACAGCCCGGCATTTGCCATGTTTGTGAGCACGATGACCGGTAAGGCTGCGTGTTCTCGTCGAATGATCGAGAGCATAGGCAATCCGTCGACACGTCCGGCGTTAGGCATCGAGAAATCGGTAATCACGACATCGCACGCGACGCGTGCCAAGATCGACATCAACTCCCTGGAGTCGCGAGCCTCCCCCACGACCTCGAGGCCGTTCTGCTCGATCAGAACGCGGCAGCCGAGCAGCATGATCGGATGGTCGTCTGCGAGTACAACACGGCATACCATTCCAGACTCCCCACTAATTAGTATCGGCCGAGTTTGCCAAATGATATGGGGCCGATGTGCGCCAACCAAAAAGCCAGATTACGCCTGTGCGCTTCTCATAAATATCAGAATTGTCTGATTTCGAAAGTGCGCGCATCACTTTATATTGTTTTTTGATCGCGCCATGCCACGCCGGCACTCCTCTGAAAGGTCTTTATTCCGGACGTACCCGCCTCGTGATGTGGGCGCCCCAAAGCCGTGATGGCAATTCCTATGGGAGAAAAGCAATGCCAGTTGTCACCTTGAAGCTGCTGAAAGGCGCGTTTTCGCAAGAGAAGACGCAGCAGATGATGGATGGTGTTACCGACGCGATTGCGGCAATAGCGGGAGAGTATATTCGTCCGCATACGGTCGTCATTGTGGAGGAAGTGTCGGACGGGCTCTACTCATCGGGAGGCCACAAGGTGACGTTGAAGACGATCGACATGCTACGCATGAGAGGCGCCAAATCCTCTAACTAAGGACCTATCCGTGATTTCGTGGGCGGGCATGTCATGAGGTGTAAAAATCATGGATATGCCGCCAATGAAGAAGAAGCAGACGGTGGCGTCCAAGGCAGCGGCCCGGGGGCCGCTGCCTGAATTGGCCAAGCCACTGCTGAACCAGTTGGTCAAGGGGCCGATGACGCCTGCCGAGGTGCCGGACCTGATGCTGGCGTTCAACAAGACAGTCATCGAGCGCGCGATGGGCGCCGAGATGAACCTGCATCTGGCTACCTGCAGGGCCAGTCCAAGCCGCCTGGTTAGGCCAACGAGCGCAACGGCGCCAGCGGCGAAACGGTCATCACCGATCGCGGCCCGGTCCGGGGCGACGTCCCCCGCGATCGCGACAGCAGCTTCGAGCCGATCCTGATTCCCAAGCATAAGCGCCGCTTCACCGGCCTAGACGAACGCATCATCGCGTTTAACAGGGGCGCGTTCTGCACAAGCATTCCAGATCAATCGCGACCCCATTGGACAAGCATAGCGACTGGCGTGCTTGCGGCGGAGCCGACATCGATGGTGATTCTCCAGGCACCGGCCACGACTCCGTAGATGCTGCTGCCGGGAGCGTCCTGCTCGCGATGGCTGCCACCATCGTGCTTGCGCCTGAGTACGCTGCTGCGGATGCAAGTCGGGGGCGGATGGGAATCGGCCGACGCCGGATTGCGCTGATTCGTCCTTGGCTGATTTACGGCGGTCGGAACCCACAGCGATACTCGGCACTTCATTCAAATTGACGGAGGGGCGACGCGTCACGTGTCGGCAGAATCGTCGCTCACATACGGATATGCAGGACATTACCGGTCGTTTCGCGCTCCCGCTTACGCCCCCTTTTTCGGATGTGCCACCGCCGTACGGTCGGTGCCGTAGCATGTGTGAGAAAAGGGGCGGCCCCGGGCCACGCGTGTTCGACTTGTGCTCCCACGGAATCTCGCGTGAGCAAGCAAAAGCGTCCGCGGCGGATTTCGGATCCGGCAACGCTGCATGGCTGCGTCAGCGTCCTGCGTCCCGTTCGTTGCGGCGGACGCTTGCCGCTGGCCTTGCGTTCGCGGCGTCGTGCTGCCTTGCGACACATGTGCTCGAAAACGGGCCAGCACATCCATCTCCAGGCACCGTTTACCGGGGCTCCATCTCGGGTGTGTCGACGCGGCAATCGGTACCAGCGCGCGTATCGGCCGCTGATGACGTAGAGGTGGAGGTGGCGCTGGGGCCGTATTCGCATGCCATGTCACGGCATGAGGTATCGCATCGTGACCCGGTGCGCAACGCTGCCGCCCCGACGGCAGTGACGAAGTCTCACAACCGTGGCGGGCACACCTCGGTGCGAACGATGCGCACGAACGTGCAAGCCAAGGCCGAGCATGGAGTGCCGGTAGAGCGCTTGGCCGAAGGACTTGACATGACCGACGCTGAATTCGCGCACTGGCGGGAAGCGACACGGGATCATTCCCGCCGTCGAGAGCCCCTCTCCGAACTGGGCGAGTGGTACTTCGACTCCATCAACCACCCGCGCCTGATCCCGTATTGACAGTGGGCGACGCGTTCACGACCCAGCCGAAATCCTCGCGATCCGGAAGCCGTTCCGCCAGTGGGCACCCCATGACGCGTGATCGAACAATGCCATTCGATCGGGCGCGACATGCCATCTGCGCTGAGAACGGCAGGCATGAGCCACGTGCACATACCGGACGGGCTGCGCATGTAGGTTACCAACGCATCTAAGCGCCTTTCGCGCGCCATGGTCTTCGCAATGATGCACGACGAATATGCTTTTTTCGCGCCGACGATGAGAATTTTCTAGTCCCTTGCGGCGATGTCGAGCGCTATTGTTCAGGCATTGGATTTCGCGCGACCGTCGGTGTCACGATCTCCAGCTTGGGATAGCGTACTGTCGCAGTGACTTGATACCTTCTGTCGTGTCGGAGGTGTCGCCACGACAGTTTTTTGATAGTCATGTTTGGAATTTCCATCGATGAGTTTTATTGATCGAGAGAGCTATTCGAGTTCGTTTTCGTCCGGCATGAATGCAGATGATTTTATTTCGACACGGAAGATAAATATTGTCGTCGCAGACTCCTATCCGATGATAGTGCAGGGCCTGCGTCACATTTTCTCGAGTGTGGAAAGTATGCAAATCGTCGCCGAGGCGCATACGTTGTCCGGCATGGCCTCGATGTTGAGCACTTGCGAATGTGATGTGTTGATTTGCGATTATGCATTTGGCGACGATCCGGAGCCGGACGGGATGCGAATGCTTGAAACCATCCGCAGAAACCATCCGAACGTGAAGATTATCCTGTTGGCCGAGTTGAGGGATGGACTGTCCGTCCAGCGCGTGATGAAAAAGGGCGTATCGGCATTCGTTGTGAAATCGAGTGACGATTCACTTTCCTTGCCGAAAATCGTCGATAAAGTCATGCGCGGGAAAAGGTATGTGGATCCGGACATTGCGGGAGATATGCTGTGCGATTCGGGTCGAGGTGGTGACAGGCAGGCGCGAACCAATTTATTGTCACCGCGCGAGCTTGATGTGGTACGGCTTCTGTCGCGCGGAATGGCAGTCGGGGAAATCGCGGAAAAGCTCAGTCGAAGTCGGAAAACGATCAGTACGCAAAAAGCAAACGCAATGAAGAAGTTCGGCGTGAAGACCAATGTCGATCTGGTAGACGCCGTGCGGGATATGCTTTGGCGAGGCTAGCTGATTTTTTGATGCGGTTTGGTCATTTTATGAAGATAATTCTTTTCAATGAAAGGGCCGCCCGCGCCACCGTTAAATTACGTTTTCGAGCTCGACGTGATTGAAGATCGTAGGAAATTCCCGCTCTTATGCCCCGCTTTTGTAATGATAGCCGTATTACTTTCCTCGTCAGGCGGGACGCAACGCTACGGCACCGTGATGGCACGGGGCATGTACAACGATGTAGTTGACGGAACGCGATGGGCGGCGGTGCCGGTTACTCGCGCGCTGGAAAATCGACGTCCTGAAAAGGCAGTCAACCTGAGCGTCGCATCGGTCGACGCCTGCAGTTGGACATTTCAGGACGCTATCGACGATCTCATGGGGCAAGGCGTGACGGTTGTCGCTGCCGCCAGCAATGATGTCGTTAGCGAGATCGATGCATCGCCGGGTTGTCGGGATATGATTTCAGTGACGAAAAGCAACCAGGCCGGTCGTCGCGTGCTCGGCGGCAATACGCATTCACGTGTGACGCTGAGCTCACCGGGGACGAACATCGGGACTCTCTCCCATACCGGTACGCGAGCACCGGCCGATGCGTCCCACGGCGATATGCATGGCACTAGTCTCGCGGCACCCCAGGTGTCGGGCGTGGTATCGCTGATGTTGACGACCAACCCTTGGTTGGCCCCCGCTGAGGTCGCGAGCATTTTGAAGCGCACGGCACGTTTTGCGTCAATTGCGCCGGAGACACGATCGCGCAGGGTGATTTCGCCGAGAGGTGGCATACACGATGCAGCAGGCTGCTGTATCGACTGCTGCCGCCGAGCGGAATAGCCCGACCCGCTAATGAAAGGGCTGACTTTCATTTTAGAGGTGGCGCTCGCCACAATCCGATTTTTCGCGCCGGGTGGCCACACTATTCACGCTGTGCGGCCATCAACGTGCTGAGTCTGGTGGTCAACTGCTCGACTTGTGCGAAAAACGCCGCCAGTGCTGCCTCCTGGCCCGTCACGCCATCCTCTCGAAGTCGCTCGGATAATCGCTCGCCGGCATCAGCCAGGACGTCCGAGCCGAACAATTTGCTGGCGCCGGCGATGCGGTGGATATGCTCGGCCGCCGCCACTGCGTTGCCGCTTTGTATTGCGGCCTGAAGGAAGGCCATATCCTTCGCGGTCTCGACCAGAAATCCCCGGATCAGCTTGGGCAAGTGCGTGCGTTCTTCAGGCGAGACGGGCGGGGAAAGCCAGCGCATGGCGTCCGTCTGTATCTGGCAAGGCGACGCCGGCACCCAACGCGCGAGCTGCTCGCGCAGTGCCGCCAGCGTGGTGGGTTTGACGAGCAGGCCGTCCATGCCGGCTTCGGCGCACCGAATCGCTTCGTCGGGCAATGCATTGGCCGTCAACGCAAGAATGGGGATGCGCCGCGATCGGGGCTCGCGGGAGCGGATGCGTCTCGCCAGGTCGTAACCATCCATGTCCGGCATCGCGCAATCGCTGAGCACCAGCGCGATACCGGAATCGTCCAGCGCGTGCAGTGCGTCCGTGCCGTTGGAGACCGCAATGGCGGTATAGCCGAGTCGGGCGAGTTGCGCCTCGATGACGAGCCGATTGATCGGATGGTCGTCCACGACGAGGATTCGAATACCCGACGACGGATATTCAACGGATGGAGGACGGGTATCGGTCCCTGCGAAGCGAGGTGCGGCAGTGGCATGAAGGCACAATGCCTCGACCGCGGCGCATGTCAACGGATTGTGGCTGAGCCGACACGTGCCGTCGGGCGAGATCTCGTAGCCCGTCGGGATGGGTTCGTCGGTCAGGCCGATAACGAGCCCGTCGTCGCGGATTTCGAAGAGCCGGCATTCGTCCACAAAGCGTATGTCTGCTCGCGACGTATCGCCGGTCACGACGACGCCGAGCGGCATCAGAACTTCGCGCAGCGCGGCCGCGAGCGCTATGTCGGATAAGTCGATACTGGCCTGCTTGCCTGCGACCGGCGTAGACCGAGCCACAAGATGGACGTTCAGGTCGAATTCGACGATCACGTGCGTACCGACACGCGGCGTGCTTTCGATGCGAATGGAGCCCTGCATCAGTTCGACCAGTCGCTTGCAGATGGCCAGCCCCAGACCGGTGCCGCCGAAGCGGCGCGAGATCGACGTGTCGGCCTGGGTGAAAGGCGCGAACAGACATTGCAGTTGCGCCGGGGTGATGCCGATGCCCGTGTCGTGTACCGTGAAGCGAACGCGCTGGCACGCATTGCGGTAGTCGATAATCTCGACGCGTACGCCGACCTCGCCGCTTTCCGTGAACTTGATTGCGTTGCTCATCAGGTTGAATAGAATCTGGCGAAGACGCAGGCCGTCTATCTCGAGTTCGGCGGCGAGTCGGTGGCTGACGAAATTGCGCACGACGAGGCCCTTGTCGTGGGCGAGTGTGGCGGCTACCCCACTGACGCCGTCCAGGAGCGCGCGCAGGTCGGTCGGTTCGGTCACGATTTCCAACTGTCCTGCATCGATCTTCGAGAAGTCCAAGACGTCGTCGAGAATCTGCATCAACGTCATCGCGGATTCCCCGATCATGTGAAGCATGCGCTGCTGCCTGATGCTCAACGACTCGTGTCGCAACAGCTCGAGCATCCCTATGATCCCGTTCATCGGTGTGCGTATCTCGTGGCTCATGGTGGCGAGAAATCTCGCTTTCGATGCCGCGGCCAATTCGGCCGCTTCTTTCGCACGGGCCAGTTCCCTGGCTTGCGCCTTGATGTGAGTGACATCCGACCAGACGCCACTCCAGAATATCGTCCCGTCATGCTCGGTTTGGGGCGTCGCTTCCGTGTGAATCCAGCGCTCGCATCCCTGGGAACGGCAGCGAAAATCGATGGAAACCCGCTGCATGGTCCGTGCGGAATGCCTGACAGCCGATTTGATGAGAGGTCGGTCATCGGGATGCACCCGTGAAAGCGCCGCCAGCGCATCGTCTTCCATCGTTTGCGCATCCAGATCCCACATGGCGCGGGTATTGCCTCCGACATAAGGAAAACGGAGCACGCCATCCGGAGTGCGACGCAATTCGAAGACGACCGCCGGAAGATGGGCGGTCACGCGCCTCAATCGTTGATCCAGCGCGCGTGCACGCTGTTCTGCATCACGAATCGTGGTGACATCCGCCAACGTGACCAGCAGCCCGCCCGGCTTCCCGCTCGGCAATTGAAAGGGATGCATCCAGTACAGCCAGGACCGCTGCTTCTGGTCGCGATCCATCAGGTTGACCTCGGCGTGATGAGGTTGTTGCTGATCCTGAACTCGCTCGCTCATCGCGTGGATGCTCCGATTCCATTGGGGATCCAGCGGCGACGCGTCGAGCGTCGTTTTACCGATCAGCTCGTCGCGCTTCACCGAGAATGCAGTTTCATAAGCGTGATTGAGTGCGATATATCGGTTCGCGCTATCTTTCGCGACCAATGGGTATGGAAGGGATTCCATCAGCGCTTCGCGGAAGCTGAGCTGATCGGCCAGTTCGCGCTCAACTGCCAATCGCCGGCGAACCTCGCGGCGCAGCCGGACGTATGCAGTGGTAATGGTTGCCAATACGATCGCGGTGCCGAGCAACACAAGCTCGAACGTTTTCCATGGCAGGCCCGCCAAATATCGAGGCCACAGCCATCGGCTTCGAATGCGTTGTTGTTCCCTCTTGGGGATAGCTGCAATCGCGCGGTTGATCAGGGGAATCAGTCGTTCGTAGCGGCGGTTGACTGCAATACTCAGCCGGCTGTCGAGATCGGCCGGCGACGCGATCTTGAGAATGCCGGGGAAATAGTTCCGGATGTTGAAATCGACGATCGCCGCGTTTCCGACATAGGCATCGGCACGTCCTTCTGCCACCGCGCTCATCGCTTGATGAGCGCTCGCGGCCATGACGATTTCCGCGTCGCGCATCTGTTGCCGTACCGTGGCGGGAAGCTCGCTGGGATCCGAGACCGCTATCCGGCGGCCGGCTAGATCGACGATGCCTTGCGGCGACACGTGAGGTCGAGTCACGACCACGTCCGGGAGCGTGATGAACGGGACGCTATAGAGCAAGACCCCGTCACGGGCGACCGGCGTATTGACCGGTACGGCAGCATCCAGTTCACCCGACTGCGCGCGAGACAAGGTTTCCGCCCACGAATTCGTTTTCACGACAGCAAAGCGAATGCCGAGCGATGCCGAGATATGTTCCAGATAGTCCGCAGCAATGCCGCTCGGGCGATCGTTCGCGTCAAGGTAGGCAATGGGCGCCCATTCCGGGTCCACGCCCAGTTTGATCGGGGGAAGCGAGGCCAGCCAGCTACGGTCTTCCGGCGTAAGCGTCAAGTGCTCGACCCTGCGATGGGTTTGTATCGGCACCGTCGGTTCCTTCGGCCAGGGCACCGCCGACCGAAGCGTCGATTCTCCGACATTTGCAACCGTTACGGGCTCGATCGGGCACGTGCTCAGGACCGCGACGACGACGGCCACGCTCAACCGCGAGCTGACCCACAAGCTGTTCTTCAAAATTGACTTACCGTGCGATGGGATGGCGATGCTGCCGCCGATGCGGCGCGCACATTTCAGTTGATGGGGGCGTGAACCGAATCGTTCCGGCGGGCATGACGCTTGAACCGGGGCCGTCTGCCACGTCCAACCGCCATCGCGGCCGGGCAAGCGGCATCAGCCAATGAGTCCGAGATTGACGACATACTCGTACAGTTCGGCATCGCTTTTGAGGCCGAGCTTGCGCTTTGCCGATGTCTTCGCCCAGCTGACGGTCTTGATGGTCCGATGCAGTATCTGGCCGACTTCCGTCGGCGATTTGCCGCTGGCAAGAAGGCGCAGCACCTCCAACTCGCGGGGCGTCAAATTCGCGGCCCGCTGGCTTTCCATCTCGGTCAGTCCGAGTTTCGTCAATTCGCGCTGCAGTCTGGCACTGATGTAGATCGCACCTCGCAGCGCAGTGCGAACGGCAGCGAACAGTTCGCTTTTTTCCGCGCCCTTTTCCACGATGCCCAGTACGCCTTCGTTCAACATTGCACGCAACAAACCGGCATTCGCCATATTCGTGAGCACGATGACGGGTAAGGCGCCGTGATCCCGTCGAAGGGTCGACAGCATTGCAAGTCCATCGGCGCGTCCGGTGTTGGGCATCGAGAAATCCGTGATGACGATATCGCAGGCGACGTGAGCCAGGATGGACATCAACTCGCTCGAGTCGCGCGCCTCCCCCACGACCTCCATGCCATTCTGCTCAATCAGAAGACGGCAACCGAGCAACATGATGGGATGGTCGTCTGCGAGCACAACGCGCCAAGCCATTTCAGAATCCCCAAAATTAATTTCGGCAAAGTTTAGCAAGTGATAGACCGCTTATGCTCATCAAAGAATAAAACCAGAATGCGCCTACGTGCCTGGATTGAAAATAAGCATTGGCTGATGTGTAAAATGGACGCTTTGCCTTATAGTCTTATCTGGATTTCTCAGGTTTGTATTTGTCTTTGTCTTCTACTAGTAAATTTTTTGGGCGGTTTTTTGGTGAGTATAGTGGTAATTAGAATGCTGATCGTCACGGCTCTTTTTTGGGGTGTTTCGGTACCGGGCAACGTTGTAAATGGCATCGAGGATGAAGCCGAGTAGATACGAGAAGTCGGATGCAAGGAGGAGGAATGAGAAGCGCTTGGGTGGACGGTAAGGCAGTGATCGTGGAGGTGGATTCCAGTGATTACCGACATATCGAGTCGGCGGCGCGGAAGCTCGGGTATACAGTGCAGGAATTTCTGCTGCTGAGTGCGTCTCTGATTGCTGCCGTCGTGCATGGAGAGGGCGCCGCTCAGGATTGAAGCGGTCCGGCATAATCGGCGGGTCCGGTATCGTGCGGACCACACTGGAGTGACGTCGGAGCATGGATTCCGCATCGGATGACATGGCACGTCTTCACGTTACGGACGGTATCGACCAGGGCGAACATCATGCCGAGCTTGGGGGTCAAAGCCCCCAATTCAGTTACAAAACTTCCGGAGATTGATCGCTGCGTTGATAGGAAAAAGAAGCTTCCTTGCCTTGCGATGTTGGAAGAGTTATCGCAATCACCGGAACTACAATTCCATATTCCTGATAGAAGGTTTTTTGATCGATTTTTGCATTGGTTAGGGCCTGGTTGTCGCCGGCTATGTAGAAAAACGAATGAATCGGAAGTTTTTTACCATTGTTTTGCTTCCATGTAGCCACGCGCAACTCGTTTTGGATGTCCCACCATGGCGAAAGCATCTTTTGCCTCGCCAGAATGCTTTGATAAAAATGATCTGCGGTGCCAGAGTGTCCTTTGGTGACATCCCAGCCGCATTGATCGATGTATTTTATCTTTAGCGAATCAAAATGTTCTATCCACTTTTGAGCATCTGTGATTCCCTGCTCGATGCAGGGGCGGCTCTCGGCAGGGTAATTGGCGGACGCGCCGCAACCATTCCCAGGGCGCTGGTCGGTGCCGCCATCCATTGAATAAGCACAGAGAACCATGATGCTGTCTTTGCCTTGAAGCGCGCTATATCCGGGGTATAGTATGAATCCATTTTTATAACCGAAAACAAGCTTTGAAAAATTACTGTCGGCTCTGATCCAGGAGAAAGAGACGCCGCCACTCGCTTCGGAGGCCGGGCTTGGGTTCCACGGCCGGAAAGCGGGACTTTCCACGGTGGCGCGCAACATCACTCCGCTACACAGGAAAGCTGGCCGAGACTGACCGCCGCAGCTTTTGGGAGTTTTGTAATACCAATCGTATAGCTGGCTGATCGCAATAGGTCCGACGTAGTCGATAACTTTTGCTTCCGCCTGAGCGGCGATGTTTTGTGCAGCCACGGTTTGGTTGAGAAAAATGATTGCTATTGAAGATAAGAAAAGTTTGAATAAATGATTCATGGTGATGCTGTTGGTGGAAATTGGCTGGCGGCACCCTTGTTGCGATTTTCATCGCCATTTTTCTGTTCGATAAAATCCTCCGTATCGTTCGGGTGTTTCAGGAGTTGTCGTGTCGACTCTCGCCCTGCGGCGCTGACGGCAAACCACGGGGCGCGCGTTGCACAACGCTTGGAAAGAGAGATCGGCGTGCATGCCCGTGAGCATCGATCTTCCACGATGCCTCGGTTACCAACCGCCGAAACACCGACATTCGGTGCTCCAAGGATGCTATGCATCGAATCCGTCGTTACGCGGCGCGGAGGGGCAACGCCAACTGGATATATGCAACCGCACGACCGGGACGATAAGCGTGTTCGTTTCGAAACGCTGCTAGATAATTCTGGAACTGGAGAAATTTCCGAAATTACAACAGCGCGCCGACTATGTATTGAGGCTGCTCTCCAGATGCCGGTATTCTGCTGCCAACGCAACCGATTTTAAAATTCTGGCGAATTGTTTTGATGGTTGTCGGTTTGTGTTGTAACTATTGGAATTGATTAGTATGCGACGTAAATTTGTTTCAGGCACGGTGTTGCATGTGGGGGCGCGCGAGCTGTATAAGGTTTCCGTCGTTCTCGCGACGGTCGCTGGCGGCGGGTGTGGCGTCCTGTTTTCTTCTGCTGCGTATGCGCATAATCCATACATTGGATATGAAACCCCGGTGGCCAGCAACTGCATCAATAGCGGTGTGCTATTTGAAAATTGCGCTAGATGGGATAATTCAAATTATAGGGGTGTGCGCGGGGCTCATTTTTCCCAGATGGCGGGCCGGTATTTTTCTTATCTTACCTCCGGAAATGGGGCCGACACATATTTGTGGTCGGGAGTATGGGCGGGAAGTAGATCGGCCGGGCTGTTTTATGGTGACGATCCGTTCAAGTCGAATCGGATAATCGTCGATGCCGAAGGCGCGACCATTGTCGGCAACCGGCTTGTGTTGTCGTCCAGGGCGGGAATCAGCGTTTCGGGTTCTAGAATCTCCAACGTCAAGAACGGCGCGCACGCCGGTGATGCAGTCAACGTCAACCAGCTTTCGAGGGTGGCGAACGTGCTTGGCGTGAACATCGACACCAACGGCCACGTAACGACGCCGACATATCGAGTGGGCAGCAAATCTTTCGACAACGTCGCGGATGCGATTGCGGCAGCCGCCGATAGCGGTACGGATCCGAATGCGGTCGTTTATGACGATTCCGCAAAGCGTTCGGTCACGCTTGGCGCGAAGGGCACGACACTGAAGAGCGTGGCGGCCGGCACGGTCAGCGCGACGAGTATGGAAGCGATAAACGGTTCGCAATTGCACCGTGCGTCACAGAGCGTCGCGACGGCACTTGGGGGCGGTTCGACGGTGGACGCGGGAGGTAACGTGACGGCGCCGAAGTATCGCGTCGGTGACAAAACCTACGGTAACGTCGGCGACGCGATCGCGGCAGCCGCGGACAGTGGCGGCGGTATCGGTCGGAACGCGGTGGCGTACGACGATGCCGCCGGCAGCACGATAACGCTGCGTGGCGAGCATGGCACGACATTGAAGAACGTCGCGGCAGGCAGTGCGGATACCGATGCGGTCAATGTGGGGCAATTGACCGCTGCGACGCAGCCGATACGGGATGAGCTGGCTGACGTCAGCCTTGCGATGAAGGCCATCCAGATCAAGCCTCAAGGTGTAGACGCGATTGCGACGGGAACGAATGCCGTTGCGGTTGGCGCCGGTGCAAATGCGATAGCGAATGGCTCGATCGCTTTGGGTGCGGGTTCGCGCGTGACCGGAGTCAATTCGGTTGCGATCGGTATCAACTCCGTCGCACTGGAAGCAAACCAAGTGTCGGTGGGCGACGTGGGGCGCGAGCGCCGCATTTCGAACCTCGCAGCGGGTACGAGAGGTACCGACGCGGTCAACTTGAATCAGCTGACTGATGCGATCGGAAAGGTGTCGAGCCGTACCGACAAGCTCTCGTCCGATCTGGCATCGCGGCGCAACTTGCTGGTTGCCGATCCCTCTGCCATCGACGAGCAACGTTTGTCGAATTTCGTGCTGATCGACGGCCAGGGTGCTGACGGTAGCCTGCCGAACGCGGCGAGTATTGCCGATGGCGATCCGGCGAGTATGACCTCGGCTGCAATCGGTGTCGGGTCGGTTGCGTCGGGCGCAGACACGATTGCCATTGGCATGCGTACCATCGCGAACTCGGACAACTCCGTGGCGATCGGCAATATGGCGCAAACCGGTGCCGAGCAGCCGTACTCGGTGGCGATCGGCTCGCATGTGACGACGAATGGTGCCAGCGCCCTTGCAATCGGTTCCCAGGCGCGGGCGAACGGCGAGAGCGCGATCGCTGTCGGCAATAACAATGTGCAGGCGATCGGTGAGAGCTCGATTGCGATCGGCAGTGGCGCCGAGGCCGTGGTGGGCGCGACGAATGGCATTGCGCTGGGCACGGGGGCGAGCGTTGCCCGAAACGTGACCGATGCGATGGCGCTCGGCGCGAAAGCCTTCGTGGAAAAAGGGGCGAACGGCGCCGTGGCACTGGGGGCGGGTTCCCAGGCGAGTCGAGCCAATACCGTTTCAGTGGGCAATGCCGGAAGCGAGCGCCAGATCGTGAACGTTGCGGCGGGTACGCAGGGTACCGACGCGGTGAACGTGGCGCAGTTGCACGGCGCGGCGGCGAGTCTTGCGAACGCGATCGGCGGCGACACGACGGTCGATGGAAGCGGCCACGTGGCCATTCATTCGATTGAAGTGCACGGTCACCAGTACGGGACGGTATCGGAGGCGGTGCAGGCGGCTGCGGCGTATGGCGCCACGGATTCGCTGGCGCTGCGCTACGATCTCGACTCGCACGGCAATCCGAACTATGGCTCGGTGACGCTGGGCGGCCCGTCGGCAGCGCCGGTGATGCTGACCAACGTTGCCGATGGCAAGCGCCGATACGACGCGGTGAACTATGGCCAGTTGTCGTCGCTGCAAAGCGACTTCGAAAACCGAATGGGCGCGATGGACGATCGCGTCAGCAAGATCGAAACCGATGCCGGCAATCCGCGCGGTGATGGTCGGGTCATGACGATGGCCAATCTGCGCCGGGACGTTAACGACGTCGGGGCCGGCTCAGGCTCCGTTATCGACAGCGATGCCGGCGACACCACGGCAATCGGCGCGAATTCGGCGCAGCAAGCGTCGGGCGCGACAGCGATCGGCGCCGGGGCGGATGCACGTGCAATCAATAGCACGGCGATCGGGCAAGCTGCATCCGCTCACGGCGAGAACAGCACCGTGGTCGGCCAGGGCGCGACGGCTTGGGGCAATAACAGCGTTGCAATTGGTGCAGGTTCCGTGGCTGACGCGGACAACGCCGTCTCGTTCGGCAACAGCGCCACGGGCATGACGCGCACGCTGACCAACGTGTCGGCCGGCGTCGCACCGACGGATGCCGTCAACGTCCAGCAGCTCAACGAATCGGTGGGCGGCTTGCGATCGCAGATCGAACACGATCGTGCGGATGCAAATGGAGGCACCGCGTCAGCCGTGGCCATTGCGTCGCTGCCGCAAGCGCCGGCGCCCGGAAAGAGCGTCGTCGCAGTGGGCGGCGGCACGTACGCCGGCCAGTCTGCTCTTGCGGTGGGTCTGTCCACTTACGCTGGGCGGTGGATCATCAAGGCTTCCGGTTCGACGAACACACGAGGAACCGTGGCGGGCGGCGTCGGCGCCGGTTTCGTGTGGTAAGCAACCGGAGTCACGCGTTGCGTTGCTGGTCGTGATTAGCACACCTCATCGCTGAGGCTGGTCCTGTTGGCAATATGCGGCAGGACCAGCAGCCATGGAGCGACGAGATAGTGGCCGCGGGCGGTTACCGCGCGCCGAAGCCGTCGCAAGCGAGAATCGCGGAAACGCATCATTCACTCCCGTAAGCAATGACGCTATCGGGCTGCCCATTTCGTCGGGAAAGTTGACGGCGCCATGGCGCCTGTTCGACACCATTTCCGATTATTTGCCATTTCGACATATCCATGTCGCGGAGCGTTCATTCCATTGGCGCCCGGGCGAGATGATGGAGCTCGTCTGCTCAATCATATTAAAAGCAAGAGTGCCGAAGATGAAAATTCGGCATGTATCATGGATTATATCCATTTTAAGAAAAGTGGAAAATGAAATACAAATGGCTTTTTATCTTGATGACAATGGTGTCTTCGCTCGCTGGAATATCACTCGCCCATGCATACTCGGGCGAAGATGGCTCGGTCGCGCTTGTCGGAGTCGCCGGCAACAAGGTCGCGCAACAGCTCACGGACAATTACAATAATCTGGCTCCAGATTGCGGTAGAGCGACGAACCCGGCGTTTCGCTGTTCCGGGGTAATGCTTCGCGGGACCGTGCATTCGTCTCAGTACCACTCATGGAACCCGAGTCCTGCTTCCGTTTCGAGCGGAGGCGTCTCATTCTCCTATCTGCGAAAAGATTCGAAGTTCAGCAAACTGGCTTATGGGTACAGTAATGGGTTAATTTTCGTTCCTTATAGGTATAATATAAAGCCGAATGTCGTCGAGCCGGAAGTTCTATGCTCATTCCCAATCGACGCCAACACTGAAAATCGAGTGGGCAACGGATGCGGTGCGGATAACTCATTTCCGAGTGACAGCGGTCCATGTCAGGCGCGAGGCATTTCAACTGCTTCGGAATGGCTGTCACACTACAACAACACAAATGGTAATAAGCACGCACACCAATGCGGCTTCGACGTACATCACGGTGCCCCAGCGAGCGCCGCGATTTTCAAAGCCAGCATTGATGCAATGGCGTTGATTGCCGAAGAATCCATGCACGAGCAAAATGAGTTGCGTTTAGCTACATGGGAGCAAGATATCCCTGAGAAGCTGCCGATCATGGCATTTTTCTATCTTGCAGGTCGCGCCAATGGACTCAAAGGCGCTCAAGGTGACCAGGTGGATTACCAGCAAGCCTCGAAGCGCATCGTACCCGTCATCCGGATAACGCTTCCGTCATCGCGGTCAGACGAGGCGACGTTCGTCTATGACGAAAATGATCAGATGGTCGTGCCTCCGCAAATTGCGCATCCGTCGGTTGATCCGATTTCGCTGGTTCCACCGATCCCTCCCGCGGGATATTGAACTGCTCAGGGTGTGTGAGAGGCGGCGCCTGCTCAATACCCCGACGCGCTCGCTCCCTGATCGGTCACGATCGCCACCCCCGAACTCGTCCCGAGCCGCGTCGCGCCGGCTTCGAGCATCGCGAGCGCGGCCGCGCGGTCGCGCACGCCACCCGACGCCTTCACGCCGAGCGCTGGCCCGACCGTGCGGCGCATCAGCGCGACGTCGGCGAGCGTCGCGCCGCCGTGGCCGAACCCGGTCGACGTCTTCACGAACGCGACGCCGAGATCGCGGCACATCTCGCACACGCGCACTTTTTCATCGTCGGTCAGCAGCCCGGTTTCGAGGATCACCTTGAGCGGCACCGTGCCGCATGCGCGATGCACGGCGTCGATGTCGGCCTTCACGTCGTCGGTGCGGCCGCTTTTCAGCGCGCCGATGTTGATCACCATGTCGATCTCGCCGGCGCCCGCCGCGATCGCGGCGGTGGCTTCGAACGCCTTCGCGGCGGACAGCCCCGCGCCGAGCGGGAAGCCGACCACGGCGCAGACGAGCACGCCGGTATCGACCAGCTCGCGCGCGGCGAGCGGCACGTTCGCCGAATTCACGCAGACCGAGTAAAAGCGATGCTCGGCCGCCTGGCGGCAGAGTTCGCGGATCTGCGCGTCGCTCGCGTCGGGCGCGAGCAGCGTGTGATCGATGGTTTGGGCGAGTTGGGCGTTGGAAAGCGGCATGTGTCAGGACTCCACGGATCGTGTGCGGAAAGGGCACACGGAAAGTTGATGTTTTCACATCGGTTTGTTACAAATACGACATTCCGGCCGGGCCCGCGCGCCCGGCACGACGAGCGACTCACGCGGCGGGCCCGCAGGATACAGGCATGGAAACAAAGAAGGGCGAACGGATCAAGACATTGATGAACGTGCTGCAAGGGCAGAACGCGATTCATCTGAGGGAAGTCGCCGAGCTGTTCGGCGTGTCCGAAATGACGATCCGCCGCGATCTCGCGGACAACCCCCACGGCCTCAGCCTGATCGGCGGCTACGTGACGCGCCATTTCGCCGCGCAGCGCAGCGACATCGGCGAATATCTGATCAGTGCCGAGAACAACCGGCAGACCGAGGAAAAGCGCCGCATCGGCAAGCTGGCCGCGCAGTTCGTGACGACCGGCGACACGATCTTCGTCGACTGCGGGTCGACCACGCCGTTCATCGTCGACTTCATTGCCGACGACCTCGAATTCACCGCGGTCTGCAATTCGCTGAACGTGTTCGCGAAGCTGCAGCAGAAGCCGCATTGCAACGTGATCCTGTGCGGCGGCGCGTATCACCGGCAGAACATGGTGTTCGAATCGGTCGCCGAAACGGGCATTCTCGATTCGGTACGCGTGTCGAAGGCGTTCATCTCGGCGGCCGGCGTGAGCGAACGCTGCGGCGTCACGTGCTTCAACTTCCACGAAGTCGATGCGAAGAAGCAGGTGATGGCGCGCGCGCAGAACCGCTTCCTGCTGGTCGACCACACGAAGTTCGACGAAGTGCGCGCAGCCTATTTCGCCGAATTGACCGATTTCAACTACGTGATCTCCGACGGGCAACTGAGCCGCCGCTACGAAACGGCGATCCGCGAGCACGGGATTGCGCTCGTGACCTGATGCGGCGCCGTGCATCGCGCTTTTCAGCACGTCACGCATCGCGCGCTTCCGCCGCGCTGAGGTAGCCGGTAAGCACCTCGAAGCGGCGCGATGCGCCGGGCGCCAGCGCCGCGACGTGGCCCTTGCGGCGTTCCGCTTCGTAACCCTCCGGCTCGCAGGTCGACGGCAACGCGAACGCGGCCACCTGCTGATCCGCGTTGTGCAGGATCCAGCGCGTCGCATGCGGGAATTGCGCGGGGCGATACGCGGTGTGGAACGCGCCGCCGTCCGGATGCGCGAGCCGGAAATGCGCGACGCCGTCGGCGTCCGTTGCCACGTCGTTCATGAAGAACACGATCTCGGGGTCGTACAGCGCGGGCGCATCGAGCGTCGCGAGCCGGGCCGGTTCGTGCGCGAGCATGGCCGTGTAGTCGCGCCATGCGGCGGTGGGCTTCACGTGCGCGGGCACGCTGTCGCGCAGCCGCATGCCGCCGCGCGGCAGCGACTGCACGAAGCGGCCGCCCGGCACGTATGCGTAGTTCAGGTGGGCCATGTACATCAGGTCCATCGGCGCGCCGCCGAGGTTCGTCACGTCCATCGCGATCGTCATCCGCGCCTCGTGCTCGGCCAGCCGCACCGACGGCCGCGCGACGTAGTGGCTGCCGAAGCCTTGCACGTATTCGTATTCGCCGGTCACTTCGACCGTCGCGCCGCGCGCCTCCATGCCGACGACGAGGCTCGCGCGGTCCATCGGCGCGCAGGGCATCTCGCCGTGCAGCGCGTGCGTGTCGTCCGGCCCCGGGCAGCCGTTGCGCAGCAACCCGCTATGGAACATGAAGCAGCCGTAGGTATCGATGATCGACGCCGCGCGCTTCGGCTGCCGGAACATGTGCTTCATCGTCAGGTCGCGGCCGTCGAATTCGGCGGCCCAGATCATCTGACCGAGATACGGCAGCACGACCAGATGACCGCGGCGGTTCTCGAGCTTCAGCGCCTCGACGCCGGACGGATACGCGAACGCGGTGACGGTGAGGCTGTCCGTGCGGTACAGCGTGCGCGGCGCTTCGCGGAAGTCGTCGCGCCGCAGTTCGATCTCGCCGCGCACGGTCAGGCTCCCGACGTGTTGCGCGTCGCGGCGTAGCGCGCGGACGCATGACCGTCGGTCGCAGCGTCGGGCGTCGCTGCCGGCAGGTGACGCAGGCAGTAGAAGCCGTAGTACACGATCACGACGAAGCACAGCAGCGGCACGACGAACGCGAGCTGCATGTTGCCGCCGGTGTGATCGGAGATCAGCCCCTGGATCAGCGGCACGACCGCGCCGCCGACGATGCTCATCACGAGGATCGAGCCGCCGTATTCGGTGTCCTTGCCGAGGCCGTCAATCGTCAGCCCGTAGATCGTCGGCCAGCACGGGCCGAGGAAGATGCTCACGCACACGGCCGCATACACGGCGGTGATGTTGTGTACGCTGATCGTGTACGCGAGCAGCGCGATGCACAGGATGCCGTACACGATCAGCACCTTGGCCGGGCCGACGCGTTTCATCACGAGCGTCGCGACCAGCTTGCCGACGAAGAACGTGAAGAACGTCGCGAGCAGGTAGCGCGATGCGCCGCGCTCGGTGAGGCCGCCGATCTGCATCGCGAGCCGGATCGTGAAGCTCCACACGCCGACCTGCGCGCCCACATACAGAAATTGCGCGACGACGCCCGCGACGAAGCGCCGGTTGCCGAACAGCCGCGCGAGCGTGCCGCGCGCGTCGATCCGGTGCGTGACCGTACTCGCGCCGTTGCCCTTGCAGGCCGGATACGGCGTGAGCGCGAACACGATGAACACGGCGACGAGCACGACGATCAGCCATTTGTACGGCTCGAGCGTGGCCTGGATCATCGCGAGCTGGTGCGTGTGCGCGTCGGCGGCGGACATCGCCGCGAGCTGCGCATGCGACGCGTCGCCTTCCTTGAAGATCAGGAAGCTGCCCATGTAGACGCCGGCCATCGCGCCGAACGGATAGAACGTCTGCGAGATGTTCAGCCGCCGCGTGCTGGTGTCGCGCGGGCCCATCAGCGTCGAATACGAGTTGGACGCCGTTTCGAGAAACGACAGGCCGGCGGCGATCACGAACAGCGCGACGAGGAACATCCCGTACTTCGCCATCGACGCGGCCGGGAAGAACAGCAGGCAGCCGGTCGTGTAGAGCAGCAGGCCGACCAGGATCGTCGTCTTGTAGCTGAACTTCTTCACGACGGTCGCGGCCGGAATCGCGAGGAAGAAGTAGCCGAGATAGAACGCGGACTGCACGAACGCCGATTCGAAATCGGACAGGAAGAACGATTTCTTGAACTGCGCGATCAGCACGTCGTTCAGGTTCGCGGCGGTGCCCCACAGCGCGAACAGGCAGCACAGCAGCGTGAACGCGAAGAGCGGCGTGCGATTCAGGTAATAGCCGTCAGGCGTGTGTTCGATCGGGGTCCGGCTCATGGGTGTCTCCTTCCCAATGTCTCGTCGATGAAGGCGCCGGTCAGAAGCCGGCGTCGCGGAGGAAGCGCTCGAACGTCGCGGCGTCGGCGTACGACTTCTGCGTGCCGAAGCCCGTGACCGAATGCGCGGCGTACGCGGACGCGTAACGCATCGCGTCGACCGTGTCGCGCGACGCCGCGTAGCAGCGTGCGAAGCAGCCGATATAGGCGTCGCCGGCGCCCGTCGTGTCGCGTGGGTCGACGGGGACGCCCGGCACGTGGTGCACGCCGTCGCGCGACACCAGCAGCGAACCGTTGCTGCCGAGCGTGACGAGCACGTGCTGGAGCCCGCGTGCGACCAGCGCTTGGGCGGCGCGCGTAGCGCTCTCGCGCGAATCGACCGGCATGCCCGACACGATCGCGAGCTCGGTTTCGTTCGGCACGAAGAATTCGACGGAACGGATGCGTTCGAAATCGAGATCGGCGACGGCAGGCGCGGGGTTCAGCAACACGGGAATGCCGTGCCGCGCGCCGAATTCGATCGCGTGATAGACGGTGTCGAGTTCGATCTCGAGCTGCAGCACGATCAGCGCGCATTCGGCGAGCATCGGCGCGGCCGCGTCGACGTCGGCCGGCCGCAGGTGGCGGTTCGCGCCCTTGACGATCAGGATGCTGTTGCTCGAATCGGGCTCGACGAAGATCGGCGCGACGCCGCTCGGCACGCCGGCGACCTTGCGCACGTGCGTGGTGTCGATCCCTTCGCGCTCGAAGTTGCGAATCGTGTTGTCGGCGAACACGTCGTCGCCGACCTTGGTGACCATCACGACGCGCGCGCCGAGGCGTGCGGCCGCGACGGCCTGGTTCGCGCCCTTGCCGCCGCAGCCGAGCTCGAAGTTCGGCGCCTCGAGCGTTTCGCCCCGGGCGGGCATGCGCGCGACGTAGGTCACGAGGTCGACCATGTTGCTGCCGATGACGGCGATTGTCTCCATCTGGGTCTCTTCCTTGGTATGGGGTGCGACCGCGCGCGTGGGCGGCGGCGGGTCATGGCAAGTGATAATAAAATCACATGAAGTGTGAAAATGCAATCCTATGATGTTAGGAGGGTCACTTTGGGGGCGGCGGAGCGCGCCCGAGACGGGCCCACGCCGCTGTCGGCATACAAAAAATTTGCAATCGGGAGAGCGGAGCGACGATGTGCAAAAAAGGCCGTACTTCGCATTTCGCTGCGCAGCGGTACGATGTAATGCATGATTTTTTGGGAATTTCTCATGCCGCATGCGCGCAGCCCAGCAGGGGCGGCGTCGGACTGGAAGTCGAGAAGGGGTTGCGGCCGACACCGGCAGATCCGGTATTCCAATGGCCTTCGATACGCGGGCGCGGCGACGGAGATTGCAAAGTGAAACGCCCGATGACCGTTGTCCAGCAGACGTTCATTGAATGGTGCATCGGCTACATGAAATTCCAACTCGGCGACGCGATGTCAGTCGGACTGATGTCCCTCGACGACGCTCTGTGGAGCGCGCTGGAAAGAGGGCGGTACGGCTTCCTCTCGGGCGACATGATCGAGATCGGCCGGCGCGTGTTTCCGGATGCGCCGAATGCCTTTCTCATTGTGAAGAATGTCATCGATCGCCGTACAGATGGGCGCCCCAAAGCGGCAGAACCGCTGGAGGTATTCGCAATGGAGCTTGGAATGCTGGGCTATGCGGCATTCCGTCTGTGGTGGACTCAAATGGTTGCTGAGTTCCGGCAAGCTAGCACGCAAAATTCGTCCCTCGCAGCAACGGTTTTGTCGGCCGCACTCGTTGAAGGCGCGCTGACGTTTGTAGTGAAGCATGCACGTTCGCTCAATTTGGGAACGATGGGTTCGAAGAGTTTCGACGGTCCGACGACAAGCTGACGCATCGACGACCTCGTATCCAGCGCTGCGGCAGGCGGGAAGACTGCAATTCTCCATCCGACAACCAAGCTTCGCGCGGACACATTAATTCGAGCAAGGCAACGGATACATGCTGGTCGAATGCTCTCCGAGTTTCCTGGCGGACCGCCAGATCTACGACCGGAAGACGCTCGCGACGCAAAGATGACTGCGGAGCAGGTCGTTCGTCGCGTTGTAGATCGGCTGCATTTGCATCCACCTCAGAAAGTAAACTAGAGGCGTCGGGGCGCGGTAGGCATATCGCGATGCAGGCAGACGGCACAGGATCAGTGCAATTCATAGGGGCTGGCTCGTCGTGCTGCGCTGTGAATCACGGTGCGTGTGGTCGTGACCGTTCTTGCTGGCCGCCATCACGTCCTGCCGCATGGTGGGCGGTCCCGCCATGCTGGCCGCGTCACCATTCGGCTCTTCGCCTTGCATTACGTCCCGGTCGAGGGCAATCGCCCGCGCCGAGTTCGTCAGTGCGCCGCCCGCCGTTATGCTGATGTCGTTCGACGCCTGAATGGCGATTGACGGCGCCGAGAGCTGGGTGCGCGCCGGTGACACGTTGTCGATGCCGTCGGCGAGCAGGGCGACATACTGCTGCGACACGCCCGACAAGACCGTCGTTACATAGACCGAATCCGTGGGAACTCCTTGATCCACGCGACGAACGGGGACCTGCATGCCGTCGGCCTCGGTCGCGCCGTCCATGAAGCCGACTTCGAGCATGTCGGACGTATCGCGTTTCGTAGCGAACTCGCGCAACGCGGCAGCGACCCGATTGCCACCCGACACCACGCTCGCCATAACGTCACCACGGCGAATACGGATCCATGTTGCGCGATGGCGGCACTGTTACGTAGCGCATCATGCGATACGCGGTGGTCGCCGCCCGGAACGCCGCGCCGCATGGTGTCTGGTTGAACCATTGCGCGCTGCCGGCTGGCACGTTCATTTCGGTCGAGACCGAGACGCTGCCTTCGGTGGCGCTGAGGATACGTCCGACCAACGGCCGCGGTCAGCTGAACTGGCGGCGCTCATTGTCGCGCCACCTGCGGGCTGGTTCAACTGCGCAATGTGAGCGACCAGCATGTTGCGTAGTAGCGCGCGAATCCTGAGGTCATGGACAGGACTACACGGGCCGTTGTCGCAGTACAACTGCACCTCGTCCAAATAGAGTTGGTCGAGCTTTGGATAGCGCGTCGCCCCCGCGCCGTGGTCGAATGTGACGATGCGAGTTGACATGGTAAATTTCATGTCCCGAGCGCTTGATCACTTTTACGAGCTACGGGAGTCTACCTTTGCGCCGATAGACACGAAATCCGCGCATGGACGTTCGCTAGATTTTCAGCGACCTTATCCAGAGACTTCAATTTTTCGTTCTGCGTTGGAGGCGAATGTTGGAATCGAACATCGGTAGCTTCGCACAGATGCTACGGCAACATGGGTTACAGAAAACAATCAGTGCCATTGTGCCGGTTGCATCAGCGTTTGGAATCATCTGCTTAACCGTATATTTTGGAACGCTCGAGTTCACGCCGGATATTTCTTTCGCTCAGGGAGCCCTTGTAGCCGTACAAGCGGGCTTGACCGGTGGACTTCTTCTGGCGGTGCTCATAATTTCGCTGTCTGTACCGGCGTGGGTCTATTACATGCTTGGGATTAGGCCGGCAGAACTCGTGTCCCTAAGACGTCGACGCGAGGCGATTAACCACCTCGTCACCAGATTTTTCTGCACACAAGCGTTGACGATCTCCGGGGTGGCTGCGCTCGCCTACTTTCCTCAGCGTGCTGAGCCTCACGCAGCTATTTGCGTAGGTGTTGCTGTAATCGGGTTCATATGGTCCGTTATTTTCCTTGTGTCATGTCCGCGCGTGTGGGGTGTGGAGGCATTGGAGAGTCGATGGACATTTTTCGTGTCGGTTGTTTTAGGCATATTCACGACGGTATCCTCGCTGGTAACCTTGAACTTGCTCTGGGCGAGTTCGCCTGGCCATCATAGCAATTTTTGGTTTCTGATCACCGTCTTCGTCGTTGTCATGTTGGGAGGGGCACAGGTGGCTATTGGGCTCCGGGATGTGGGCGCACAGTTAAGTATCGGCGTCATGCTGGTACTCGAGATAAGTCTATTGCTTGGGCCGCCGGTGCCTCGATTTATCGCAAACGCGGTTGGTATTGCTGAGAAGACACCGGTAGACCTATTGGTTGGCAATGATCTGTGCAATACCATTCGTATATCTGCTGCCACACCCAAGCTTCGATGTGAGGAGAAAGGTCCCTCCCTCGTAAAAAGCGTCGAAGTCCTTAACTCGTTGGGGAATCGATGGGTGATTCGTATTCCTGCGTCAGGAAAGATATTGATTATTCCCGGCAAGGACTTGACCTTTGTGCGTGAGAATTAGCTGACACATGGTCCACTTCCACGTGTTTTCAATCCTTGGCGAGCGACGTAAGGGCCGTCCCGGGCTTCTTCGGGTAAAGCTGTTTCAGCCGCTCTTGATGTCTGAACGCTCGGTCGCTATCGCGTCGACATCGGCACGACGCGGAGGCTCAAAGATCAGCTCTGTGCGAATCGCGGGCAGTTCCTGATGTTCGGCCAGCCACAAATTGCCTTGAGCTTCGCGTGCAGGTCGAGCACCCGCCGGTGACGAAATCAGGTCGGTCGGTAGCGGCGTCGCATAGTCCTTCCAGTCCGGATTGCGCGCGACGAGCATGCGCAGTGTCGGGGCGACATGCACGGAGGCCACGCAGTTGTGGGAGCCTGTATTTTCGGGATGTGGAACGCATCCAAGAACCAAGAAATTCTCATACCGTTATCTGGTCCGCAGATTTACGCAGAGGGACACGACGCTCGTGCGGCAGGGATGGCGATGTGGCCGAGGCGTCCGCGGGCGTTCGCGGGAACGCCCGCGCCAGTCAGCGGTTCACGACCGAGTACACGAGCGTGCCGGAGAACATCAACAGCACGAGCGACGCGCCGCGCAGCAGCGTCGACGTACGGGCGGCCCACGCGCGTTGCGAAGTGAGGAGCCCGCCGAGGGACGACCAGCCCACCCCGATCGGCGCGAGCACGACCAGAAATACGACGAGCGCCCACGCGAAATAGTGTGCGGACCTGAACGCCTCCAGCGGAAACAGCGTGCTCGAGAACAGCAGCGCCTTCGGGTTCATCATCGTCGCGACGAACACGTCGCGAAAGCGCACCGGCGCGACCGATACGTCCTGCAGCACGCGGCTATGCGTCCACATCCTGAGCGCGAGGAAAAAGATGTAGACGGAACTCGCGAGCTTGACCACGTCATACAGCCAGGGCCGGCCGGCAGCGAACGTGGACAGAAAGAACCCCCATACGGCAATCGCGATCGCATAGCCGAGCGCCTCCGCGACGACCAGCGGCCACGTGCCGCGCAGGCCGACCTTCAACCCGGACGACAGCAGCAGCGTATTGGTCGGCCCCGGCACGATCAGCACCAGCGAGACGTACATCGACATTTTCAGCAACGCTTCCTGGATCGGCACGCGGCCTCCTCGATTCGTCAGTGTCGCGGTTCGCGTCCGGCCGAAGCGGCGCGCCGCTGAAATAGCGGTTGACCTTCATGCACAGACCGTTCGATCTGCGCTTCCGTGAGCTTGCCCGTTTTCATCGCATGGCCTTCGTGTCCGCCCGGGCACATGATGACGAATTTCTCTGCCGACGAGTCGGATTATTTTTGGGTCGAGATCACGATCGTCGAAATGCGAAAAGGTCGGAAGCTTTATATTTGAAGTGGTGAATTATTTGTTTCTTTCATGTGAATTGCGTCTGTCATTTCTCATATTTTTTGAAGAAATGATTCTTGAGTCATGCGCGCAAAATGAAAAAATTAATTTTGTTGTTTCGAAAAAATTGAATCGGTCGTTGTGAGGTATTTGGTCGATATTTTCAGGTATTTAGAATTTCTCTGGACAGCCGGGGATTGATATGAAATTTTTCGAGATGTGCCATCATGAACGCTGCTATTGTGTGTCGGACAGTCAAGCACAAGGTACGACGATCCCGGAAACAATTAGGTTGACTGAATTTGTAAATGCACTAATGGCAATCACCGTATCGTAAATTCAATTTGTCGAAGCAGAATCCATTCCGTGGTGTGCCTCCGCGTGCGATGGAGGCTTCGCGTTGTCGCCTGACTTCGCTGCGATTCACTATGCCTTTTCGGTGTCATTTGTCGTGATGGACCGGGCGCGTCATTACGCGTTACCGGACGAGTGGCTGGTTCAATTCGACAAGGCGACACTATCCATTCAGGTTTCAAATCCCATGGGAAGCGTTCATGAGTAATCCGATCAAGAATATCGTCATCGTGGGCGGCGGCACGGCGGGCTGGATGTCCGCGTCGTACCTCGTCCGGGCGCTCCAGCACCACGCGAACATCACGCTCGTCGAATCCGCGGCGATCCCCCGGATCGGCGTGGGCGAGGCGACCATCCCGAGTTTGCAGAAGGTGTTCTTCGACTTCCTCGGGATACCGGAGCGGGAGTGGATGCCCCAGGTGAACGGCGCGTTCAAATCCGCGATCAGGTTCGTGAACTGGCGGAAGTCGCCCGATGGTTCGCGCGGCGATCACTTCTACCATTTGTTCGGCAACGTGCCGAACTGCGACGGCGTGCCGCTGACCCACTACTGGCTGCGCAAGCGCGAACACGGCTTCCAGCAGCCGATGGAATACGCGTGCTATCCGCAGACCGACGCGCTCGACGCGAAGCTGGCGCCGTGCCTGGCCGACGGCACCCGCCAGATGTCCCACGCGTGGCACTTCGATGCGCACCTGGTGGCCGACTTCCTGAAGCGCTGGGCCACCGAACGCGGGGTGAAGCGCGTGGTCGACGAGGTCGAGCAGGTTCACCTGAACGATCGCGGCTACATCGCCAGCCTGTCCACCAAGGAAGGGCGCACGCTGGAAGCGGACCTGTTCATCGACTGCTCCGGCATGCGCGGGCTCCTGATCAACCAGGCGCTGAAGGAGCCCTTCATCGACATGTCAGACCACCTGCTGTGCGACAGCGCGGTCGCCAGCGCCGTGCCCGCCGACGACGCGCGCGACGGGATCGAGCCGTACACGTCGGCGATCGCGATGAACTCGGGGTGGACCTGGAAGATCCCGATGCTCGGCCGGTTCGGCAGCGGCTATGTGTTCTCGAGCAAGTTCACGTCGCGCGATCAGGCCACCGCCGACTTCCTCGACCTTTGGGGGCTCTCGGACAAGCAGCCGCTCAACCAGATCAAGTTCCGGGTCGGGCGCAACCGGCGCGCGTGGGTCAACAACTGCGTCGCGATCGGGCTGTCGTCGTGCTTTCTGGAGCCGCTGGAATCGACGGGCATCTACTTCATCTACGCGGCGCTTTACCAGCTCGTGAAGCACTTCCCCGATACGTCGTTCGACCCGCGGTTGGCCGACGCATTCAACGCCGAAATCGTCTACATGTTCGATGACTGCCGGGATTTCGTGCAGGCGCACTATTTCACCACGTCGCGCGACGACACCGCGTTCTGGCGCGCGAACCGGCACGACCTGCGGCTGTCGGACGCGATCAAGGAGAAGGTCGAACGCTACAAGGCGGGGCTGCCGCTGACCACCACGTCGTTCGACGATTCCACGTACTACGACACCTTCGATTACGAATTCAAGAACTTCTGGTTGAACGGAAACTACTACTGCATTTTTGCCGGCCTGGGACTGCTGCCCGACCAGTCGCTGCCGCTCTTGCGGCACCGGCCGGAGTCGATCGACAAGGCCGAGGCGATGTTCGCGCGGATCCGGCGCGAGGCGGAGCGTCTGCGAGCGACCCTGCCGACGAACTACGATTACCTGCGCTCGCTGCGCGCGGGCGATGCGGGACTGTCCCGCAGCCAGCCCGGGCCGACGCTCGCGACGCCGGAGATCCTGTAGTGGACCGCGCCCCGGACCGGGTACGCGCGATCGCGGCCACGCACGCTGCCGTGGCGGCCTGCGACCCGCTGCAGGCGCGCGCGCTCGTCCTGCGGCTGCCGGGCCTGAACCGTCGACAGGATGTGCCGGGCATCGTCGGGCTGTTGCGCGAGTTCCTCCCGGCGCGCGGCGTGCCCTCGGGCTGGGGCTTCGTCGAAGCCGCCGCCGCGATGCGCGACATCGGGTTCTTTCTGGGATCGCTCAAGCGGCACGGACACGAGCCCGTGGATGCGGTGCCCGGGCTCGAGCCGGTGTTGCTCGACCTGGCGCGCGCGACCGGCCTGCCGCCGCGCGAGACGCTGTTGCACGTGACGGTCTGGAACCCCGCGGCGGCCGACGCGCAGCGCAGCTACACGGGGCTGCGCGACGAAGCGCACCTGCTCGAGAGCGTGCGCATCTCGATGGCCGCGCTCGAGGCGGCCATCGCGTTGACCGTCGAGCTGACCGACGTGCCGCTGCGTTCGCCCGCGTTCGCGCAAGGGTGCGACGCGCTGGCGGACTATCTGCAGAAAATGGTCGACTCGATCGTCTACGCGTATCGCTTCATCTCGCTGCAGGTGTTCTACGACGAGCTTCGTCCGTACTACGAACCGATTCGAGTTGGCTGTCAGAACTACCTCGGCCCTGGTGCGGTCGAAATGCCCCTTTTCGTGCTGGAGCACGTGTTGTGGGGGGCGCGATCGGACCACGAGGCTTATCTGGAGTTCAAGGAGACGTACCTGCCCTACGTGCTTCCCGCGTTCAGGGCGATCTACGCGCGGTTCGCCGGGCGGCCGGCGCTCGTCGACCGCGTGCTCGGCGAAGCGCAAGCGGCCCGTGCGCGCGGCGAGCCGGTCGAGGCCGGGTTGGCGGCCCTCGACCGCGTATTCGAGGTCCTGCTGCGTTTTCGCGCGCCGCACGGCAAATTGGCCGAGCGTGCGTACGAAGTCGGGCGAAGCGGCCCCACGATCGGCAGCGGCGGGTACGCACCGAGCATGCTCGGCGATCTGCTCACGCTCACGCGCGCGGCACGGTCACGCGTTCGCGCCGCGCTCGACGCGCGCTGACGGCGCGACGCGGGCGGCGGCCATGTGTTCCATCTCACCAGGAGAGTTTGCCCCATGACTCAGCAGAGCCCCGCGAACGGGCGCGACAGCAACCACTACGACGTGATCATTCTCGGCTCGGGCATGTCGGGCACCCAGATGGGGGCCATCCTGGCCAAGCAACGGTTTCGCGTGTTGATCATCGAGGAATCGTCGCATCCGCGCTTCACGATCGGCGAATCGTCGATCCCCGAGACGTCGCTGATGAACCGCATCATCGCCGATCGCTACGGCATTCCGGAGCTCGACCACATCACGTCGTTCTATGCGACGCAGCGTTACGTCGCGTCGAGCACGGGCATCAAGCGCAACTTCGGCTTCGTGTTCCACAAGCCCGGCGAGGAGCACGACCCGAAGGAGTTCACGCAGTGCGTGATTCCCGAGCTGCCATGGGGGCCGGAGAGCCACTATTACCGGCAGGACGTCGACGCGTACCTGTTGCAAGCCGCCATCAAGTACGGCTGCACGGTTCGCCAGAAGACGAGCGTGACCGAATACCACGCCGACCAGGACGGCGTCGCGGTGGCCACCGCCCAGGGCGAACGCTTCACCGGCCGCTACATGATCGACTGCGGCGGGCCGCGCGCGCCGCTCGCGACGAAGTTCGGGCTGCGCGAAGAGCCGTGCCGTTTCAAGACACACTCGCGCAGCCTCTACACGCACATGCTCGGGGTCAAGCCGTTCGACGACATCTTCAAGGTCAAGGGGCAGCGCTGGCGTTGGCACGAGGGGACCCTGCACCACATGTTCGAGGGCGGCTGGCTCTGGGTGATCCCGTTCAACAACCACCCGCGATCGACCAACAACCTGGTGAGCGTCGGCCTGCAGCTCGATCCGCGTGTCTACCCGAAAACGGACATCTCCGCGCAGCAGGAATTCGACGAATTCCTCGCGCGGTTCCCGAGCATCGCGGCGCAGTTCCGGGATGCCGTGCCGGTGCGCGACTGGGTCAAGACCGACCGCCTGCAGTTCTCGTCGCGCGCGTGCGTCGGCGACCGCTACTGCCTGATGCTGCACGCGAACGGGTTCATCGATCCGCTGTTCTCCCGCGGGCTCGAGAACACCGCGGTGACTATCCACGCGCTCGCGGCACGCCTGATCAAGGCGCTGCGCGACGACGACTTCTCCCCCGAACGCTTCGAGTACATCGAGCGCCTGCAGCAGAAGCTGCTGGACCACAACGACGACTTCATCAGCTGCTGCTACACGGCGTTCTCGGACTTCCGCCTGTGGGACGCGTTCCACCGGCTGTGGGCGGTCGGCACGATCCTCGGGCAGTTCCGGCTCGTGCAGGCGCACGCGAGGTTCCGCGCGTCGCGCGACGAGCGCGCCCTCGATCATCTCGACGACGATCCCCCGTACCTCGGGTACCTGTGCGCGGACATGGAGGGGTACTACCAGTTGTTCAACGACGCCAAAGCCGAGGTCGAGGCCGTGAGCGCGGGGCTGAAGCCGGCCGGGGAGGCCGCGGCGCGGATTCACGCCCTCATCGACGAACGCGAATTCGCGAAGCCGATGTTCGGCTTCGGATACTGCATCACCGGCGCCAAACCGCAGCTCAACAACTCGAAGTACAGCCTGCTGCCGGCGATGAAGCTGCTGCACTGGACGCAGACCAGCGCGCCGGCGGAGGTGAAGCGGTACTTCGACTACAACCCGATGTTCGCGCTGCTCAGGGCGTACGTCACGACCCGCATCGGCCTGGCGCTGAAGTAGTCGACCGACCCCGGAATGAAAATGATAGACGACGTTCAATTGAATCAAGTGCGCGCCAGCGAGCATCCGTCGGCGGCGTATGACGCGACCACGCGCGTGGCCGCGAGCTGGTACGTCGCGATGCGCTCGGACGACCTCAAGGACAAGCCGACCGCGTTGACGCTGTTCGGCCGCCCGTGCGTCGCGTGGCGCGGCACGACGGGCCGGGCCGTGGTGATGGACCGCCACTGCGCGCATCTTGGCGCGAACCTGGCCGACGGGCAGATCAAGGATGGGTGCATCCAGTGCCCGTTTCACCACTGGCGGTACGACGAGCACGGCCAGTGCGTGCATATTCCCGGCCACAGCGCGGCGGTGCACCGGCTGGAGCCGGTGCCGCGCGGGGCGCGCCAGCCGACGTGGGTCACCGTGGAACGGTACGGTTACGTGTGGATCTGGTACGGCTCCCCGCAGCCGCTGCACCCGCTGCCCGAGATCGCCGCGGCCGACGTCGACAACGGCGACTTCATGCACCTGCACTTCGCGTTCGAGACGACGACGGCGGTCTTGCGGATCGTCGAGAACTTCTACGACGCGCAGCACGCGACGCCCGTCCACGCGCTCCCGGTCTCGGCCTTCGAGCTCAAGCTCTTCGACGACTGGCGCGCGTGGCCGGAGGTCGAGTCGCTGGCGCGGGCGGGCGCGTGGTTCGGCGCCGGGATCGACTTCACCGTAAACCGGTACTTCGGGCCCCTCGGCATGCTGTCGCGCGCGCTGGGCCTGAACATGTCGCAGATGAACCTGCACTTCGACGGCTACCCCGGCGGGTGCGTGATGACCGTCGCGCTGGACGGAGACGTCAAGTACAAGCTGCTCCAGTGCGTGACGCCGGTGAGCGACGGCAAGAACGTCATGCACATGTTGATCTCGATCAAGAAGGTGGGCGGCGTCCTGCGCCGCGCGACCGACTACGTGCTGTTCGGGCTCCAGACCCGGCAGGCCGCGGGGTACGACGTCAAGATCTGGAACGGGATGAAGCCGGACGGCGGCGGCGCTTACAGCAAGTACGACAAGCTCGTGCTCAAGTACCGCGCGTTCTACCGCGGGTGGGTCGACCGCGTCGGCTCGAGCGAGCGGTAACGCATGAGTCGGCGGCGCTGGCCGGCCCGGTGTCGGTCGCGCCGCTTCGTCCGGCGCTCGCGAACCGCGGCGCACTGAGCGACCGCGTGTCGCCTTCGCGTGCCGCGAGTCGGCCGGATCCGCTTCCGCGCGATTGTCGCCGGTGCGTTCCAGCGTGCACAGGAAAGGGCCCGCCTGTCTCAGCCGCTATATGGCGATCTGCGTCGAAGAAAAAACCTGCTTGAGCACCATGAAAGTCCGAATCTGACGCACGCCGGGCAGATAAAGCAGTTGCTCGGCATGGAGCCGGTTGAAGCTTTCGCTGTCGCGGGTGCGCAGCATCATGAAGTAGTCGAACTCGCCGGTCACCACATGGCATTCCATGCAGCCGGATACGTTCTGTGCCGCTTTTTCAAACGCGGCAAAGGATTCGGGGGTCGATCGATCCAGCACGACCCCGATGATGACGACCATGCCCGCGTCGAGGGCAGGCGCGTTGAGCAACGCGACGATTCCTCGGATCAAACCGAGGCTCTTGAGCCGTTCGACGCGGCGCAAACAGGCCGGCGCACTCAAATTCACCTTCGCCGCCAGCGCGACGTTCGAGATCGATGCGTCCTTCTGAAGGGCGCGCAGGATCGCTTTGTCCGTACGGTCAAGTTCGACGTGGCTCGCGTCCGCCGGGCGCGATTTGTCGAGAAATTTTGTTGTCGATTTCATCGATTCGAAAAAATTTGCGTTCGTCGGGATGGGGAAAATTGTATTTCAAAGCACGGAGGAGGAAATATGTTTGCAACCACGTTTCGAGGGTATTTCACTAGAATTTCTTCATGCCCGGTCGCCCTGACGACAGGCGTCCGAACCCACCGCCCATCTTTCGGAGAACCTCCGTGAACCTCGATCGCTTTCCCCGCCACAAGCTGACCTTCGGACCCACCCCCATTCATGAGTTGCCGCGCCTCGGCAAGGCGCTGGGCGGCAAAGTGCAGCTCTATGCAAAACGCGAAGACTGCAACAGCGGCCTGGCGTTCGGCGGCAACAAGACCCGCAAGCTCGAGTACATCGTGCCGGACGTGCTGGCGAGCGGCGCCGACACGCTGGTATCGATTGGCGGCATCCAGTCGAACCAGACGCGTCAGGTCGCGGCAGTCGCGGCTCATCTTGGCCTGAAATGCGTGCTGGTTCAAGAAAACTGGGTCAACTACTCGGATGCTGTGTATGACCGCGTCGGCAACATTCAGATGTCCCGCATGATGGGCGCCGACGTTCGGCTGGTCAGCGACGGCTTCGACATCGGCATTCGCCCGAGTTGGGAAGAGGCGCTGGAGAGTGTCCGCAACGCGGGCGGGAAGCCGTATCCGATCCCCGCCGGTTGTTCCGAGCATCGGCTTGGCGGCCTCGGGTTCGTCGGTTTCGCGGAGGAAGTGCGCGCCCAGGAAGCTGAACTCGGATTCAAGTTCGACTACATCGTCGTGTGTTCGGTGACCGGAAGCACGCAGGCCGGCATGGTCGTCGGGTTCGCGGCGGATGGACGCGCGGATCGCGTGATCGGTATCGATGCGTCGGCCAAACCCGAGCAGACGCGCGAGCAGATTCTTCGCATCGCACGCCAGACCGCCGATCTCGTGGAACTCGAGCGGCCGATCGAGGACGCGGACGTGGTGCTCGATACGCGCTACGGCGGCCCTGAATACGGCCTGCCGTCGGAAGGGACGCTCGAAGCGATTCGACTGTGCGCGAAGACCGAGGGAATGCTGACCGACCCGGTTTATGAAGGCAAGTCGATGCACGGAATGATCGATAGGGTGCGCCGCGGCGAGTTTCCGGAAGGGTCCCGGGTCTTGTATGCGCACCTCGGCGGTGTCCCCGCATTGAACGCATACAGCTTCCTGTTCAAGAACGGTTGAGGCTTTGGCCGCGTTCCGACTGCAAGTGAAGTCGGAACGCGGCGTGCATATCGCCAATTCGGGGCGCCAAGTATGGACATGCAGAATCGACTTCCGACCAGCACGATGACGGATCCCGACCCGGAGGAACTCAGGGAATGGTGCGACGCGCTCGATGGCGTGTTGCATGCGTGGGGCGGCGATCAAGGCAACGCACGTGCACGCCATCTTCTCGACTCGTTGTTGGCGCATGCACACACCCGTCGCGTCGCGTGGCGGCCGCCGCTGGTCACGCCGTACGTCAATACCGTGGCGCCCGACGAGCAGCCGGCCTATCCGGGCGATCTGCACCTCGAGCGGCGGATCGCGGCGTTGATACGGTGGAACGCGCTCGCGATGGTGGTTCGCGCCAACCGTGCGCTGGGTGAACTGGGCGGGCACATTGCAAGCTATGCTTCCGCCGCGGATTTGTTTGCTATCGGTCTGCTAGCGTCGCCCCTGCGCGGGGCGGCGGTCACTTTTCTTTGTCTTCCAAAGAAAAGTAACCAAAAGAAAGGCGCGTCCTTGGGCGGACGGCAAAGGAGGTCCTGCTCAGGGTCGTGGTTTCCTTGTTGTCCCAGTTCGTGGGATTCGGACTGGGCGTGACAACAGTGCGACGTCGCCGTGTACCTAATCGGCCGTTTGCAGTTGCTTCACCAATTCGCCAACGAAGTCGATCAATACGGTCGACAACACTCTTCCGGTCAAGGTCTGGATCTGGATCGCACGCAACGACATGCCCGGATGATCGATCGGTATCGCTACCAGACCGTCCGTCGCCAGACGCGCCTGCACCGTCAGACGGCTCGTCAGGGACACGACCCCCGACATTTGAGTGAATGCATACAGCATGTTGGAGTTGTTGCAGGTCAGGACAGGCTCGAAGAGAAGATTCTCCAGGCTCGCCGTCGTATCGAAAAGCTGACGGATCGTCGTGCCGCGGTCAAGCAGCGCAATCGGGAAATTCCGCAACTCCGCCATCGATACCGTCGCACGCCCGGCCAGCGCGTGAGAACGGGGCATGACCGCGCAAATGGGCGCGCTCTGCGTGTACTCGACGTTGATCTCCGGCTCTCGTACGACACCGAACGTCAGGCCGATATCGGCTTCGCCGGTGCGGACGTGTGCCGTCACCTCTTTCGGCGCTGTCACTGCCACCTCGAAACGGGTACCGGGCGACTTTTCCAGAAATTGCGTGATGGCGCGAGGGAGAACATCCCGGGCAAACGCCTCCGACGTCGAGACGCGGATCGTGCTCCGATCGAATGAGTTCAGCGCCTTGATCTCCTCGATCACCTGCTGACCTTCGAGCAGGGTTCGTCGGACATGCGCAGCCAACAGCTCCCCGGCCTTGTTGGGGACCATGCCGCGCGCCTGACGCTCGAACAGCGGGCAGCCGACCTCCTCCTCGAGCCTCGTCATCTGACGGCTGATCGCCGAGATCGAAACGTGCAGCTTCTCGGACGCCTCGCTCAGCGAACCGGTGTTGGCAACGGCAAGGAAGTATCGGAGTGCAGCGTTGTGCATGACGGCCGCCAAGTTTGCGTTATTGGAAAGCAGGGCACGCAAAAAAGTCAATTGTAGTGCGCGTTTTGGCTCCGTACGCTTGATCCATCAGGGTTGAACAAACCGCTCTTCCACAATACACGCGAGGATCGTCATGACGCGCCGCCAAGCAATCGACTCTGCCACAACATATTTCGATTCGGGGGGCTTCCTGAAAGATCTCGCGCGACGCGTCCACATGATGACGGAAAGTCAGGATTCCGGAAGGGCCGACGATCTTAGAGCCTACCTCGTCGACGAGATCGTCCCGTCGATCGACCGTATGGGTTTCGAGTCTCGTATCGTCGAGAACCCGGTTGCGGGGAGCGCGCCGTTCTTGATTGCGACGCGTATCGAGGATCCCTCGCTTCCGACGATCCTGATGTACGGGCACGGTGATGTCGTCCGTGGCCATGACGGACAGTGGAAGGACCAGATGTCGCCATGGAACGTCACGGTTGAAGGAGACCGATGGTTTGGGCGGGGCACCGCGGACAACAAAGGGCAACACACGATCAACCTGGCCGCGCTGGAGCAAGTCGTCGCGGCCAGGCATCGACGCCTGGGTTTCAATGCGACGCTGCTGCTCGAGATGGGGGAAGAGACCGGATCGCCCGGGCTGCGTGCGGTCTGCGAGCAGAACCAGGACCTTCTCGCCGCCGACATTCTGATCGCTTCGGACGGCCCCCGGGCCAGATCGAACGTCCCTTGCGTTTTTCTCGGGTCGCGCGGGTTCGTCAACTTCACGCTTTCCGTCCGGCTCCGGTCGGGCGCACATCATTCCGGAAATTGGGGCGGGGCGCTCGGCAATGCCGGCACCGTCCTCGCCAACGCGATCTCGTCGCTGGTCGACGGGCGGGGGCGGATCCTCGTTGACGCGCTGTTGCCGACGCATATTCCGGATGCGGTGCGGACTGCGCTGAAGCATATTGCCGTCGGCGGCGGGCCCAACGATCCTCACGTCGATGCCGATTGGGGCGAACCTGGCTTGACCGCCCAGGAGCGCGTCTATGCATGGAACGCGCTGGAAGTACTGGCCTTTACCACCGGTAACCCGACCAGCCCGATCGGCGCGATTCCGCCCGTTGCGCACGCGCATTGCCAACTCAGGTACGTCGTCGGTACGGATTGCGAGCGTATCGAAGAAGTCTTGCGGCATCGCCTCGACGCATGCGGGTTCGATCGGGTCGAGGTGGCCATCGGCGAGCGGATGGGCGCCACGCGCCTGCCGCCGGAAGATCCGTGGGTCGCATGGGCGCTCGATTCGATCGAGCGGACGACCGGCAAGCAGCCGGATTTGCTGCCCAATCTTGGCGGGTCGCTGCCCAACGACGTCTTTTCCGAGGTGCTGGGCCTTCCGACGGTCTGGATTCCGCACTCATACGGCGCCTGCTCGCAGCATGCACCGAACGAACACCTGCTTGGAAGTGTCGCGCGTGAGGCGCTTCAGATCATGGCCGGCATATTTTGGGATCTCGGGGAGTCGGCATCCGCCGTCCGGGATCGGCGCAAGGAAGGAGTGCTTGTCGCCCAGGCATAAGACGCCAATTTTTAATGCACTTGTTATCGTAGGTTACCGGAGAATGAGATGCGTACGATGGAAATGGTGGATGCCGCGCCCACAAGAGAACAGGCTCCAAACGTGTTGCGACTGGTGTCCGCCGCAACGGTCGGCAATGCCTTGGAGTGGTTCGACATACTGATTTATGGATTCTTCGCGATCTCGATTTCAAAGGCTTTCTTTCCGGCGTCGAGTAGCGGGGTCTCCCTTCTTCTGACGTTCGGGACGTTCGCGATCTCGTATTTGGCCAGGCCGATCGGCGCGCTCGTGCTGGGTTCGTATGCGGATCGCCGCGGTCGCAAGGCATCGATGATGGTGTCGATTGTGACGATGATGATCGGCACGACGACGATCGCACTGACGCCGAGTTACGCGTCGATCGGCGTGATCGCACCGATTCTGGTCATCTGCGCTCGACTGCTTCAGGGCTTTTCCGCGGGCGGCGAGTTCGGCAGTACCACTGCATTTCTGGTGGAACAGTGTCCCGAACGCAAGGGATTGTTCGCCAGCTTCCAGTTCGCGAGTCAGGGATTGAGCTATATGCTCGCGGCCGGTTTCGGCGTTCTCCTGACCTTGACGCTCGATGCAGACGCCATCGACGCATGGGGCTGGCGCATACCGTTTCTCTTTGGCGTGTTGATCGGCCCCGTCGGCCTGTACCTGCGAAAGCACGTGCATGAGGCCGACGGCGCAACGCGTGAAAAGCGCGAATCGTTCCCGGTAAGGGAAGTGTTCGTCAACCAGAAAGCCAGGATGTTGTTGGCGATCGGTACGCTCGTCCTTTCCACCGGCGCCAGCTACGTCATTCTTTACATTCCGACCTACGCGGTACGTGAGCTTCATCTGCCCGCCAGTTTCGGCTTCATCGCAACGACGTTGACCGGCGCCATCCTGACGTTCGTGACGCCGTTCGTCGGCTATCTGTCGGACGGGATCGGCCGCGTCAGGCTGATGATCTGGGCCGGGATGGCATTCATTCTGACCATTTATCCGGTTTTCAAATTGCTTGGCGCACATCCCGATCTGGGAAGGCTCATTGCGATGATGGCCTGGATCGGGACGCTGAAGGCGGTCTATTTCGGCGCGCTGCCGGCGCTGATGGCGGAAGTATTTCCGACAGAAACCCGAGCGACGGGCATGGCCATCAGCTACAACATCGGCGTCACGCTTTTTGGCGGTTTCGCGCCGCTGATCGTCGCATCGTTGATCCATCAGACAGGCAATTTGGCATCGCCGGCGCTTTACCTGATGTTGCTCGGCGTGCTGAGCTTGATGGCGTTGCGCGGCTGTCGATCAATGTTGAATCTCCGATAAGGCGGCGCATCGAGAGAATCCCGCACAGTCGAGCGATTGCTTCGTCGGGTGCGGTC
This sequence comes from Burkholderia sp. MS389, assembly GCF_016899425.1. Taxonomy (GTDB): domain Bacteria; phylum Pseudomonadota; class Gammaproteobacteria; order Burkholderiales; family Burkholderiaceae; genus Burkholderia; species Burkholderia sola. The sequence goes on along the minus strand of NZ_CP045996.1, from coordinate 1,081,172 downwards.
CGAGACTGTTTCGACGACATGCGAGGAGAGATCGGGATGAGTGCAAGGAAACTGGACACGGTATCGTCGGTCGCGTCGACGTGGAATTGGCTGTTGCCGCCTTCGGAGCGGGCCCGCGTGTGTGTCGTCATTGATCCGAGCCTCGGCGTTGCCGCGGTTTTGGCGACCGTAGCGTGCTTCACGGCGATGCCGGAAGTCGCGCTTCTCCAGATTGACGATCCCGTCGATGCGCACCGTGCATGGAGCGCGTCGCTCATGCCGGGTAACGGTCCCGATGCGGCGAAGACGAGCGCGGAGTGCCGATCGGGTCGATTGCCGCGAGGCGTGCCGTTGCTGGTGTGGTCGACACGCCCGCAGGACCTCGACTGGGTCGGCGGCATCGAAGGGAACAGGGTGAGTGCGCTCGTTACTTTCGACGGCGACGATGTCGAAATACAGGTATCTCGTCTTCTCACGCTTGTTCTGAAGGAGTTGAAGCATGCGATCGCCGAGAACATGTTGATCTATTAATACGATCAAAATGGTCTTGCTTCGGCATGCGGCCTTCCGGATTTCATCGAGTCATTTCAATGCCGGAGAGCGGGCGCGATGCACCGCCTGCGATAGCCGACCGCACGGCAATTGGTCGAAAAAGTCGCGCATCAGGACCGACGGCGCGGGAATCCGCCGTCTGGCGCCGCGACCGCACGCCAGGCTGACCGTCCGATTACCGTTTTGTCATCTACGCCGTTCGGGCCTGCACGGAGCGAAGCCGTGTCGCCGTTTCCGGGTAACATCGCCGGATGTCCCCACGAATGCGACGGAGCCGCCATGCGCATCCTGATAGTCGAAGACGAACCGAAGACGGGCGCGTACCTGAAGAAGGGGCTCGAGGAATCGGGCTTCAGTGTCGATCTCGCGAAGGACGGCGCTGAAGGGCTGATGCTCGCGCAGGAAGAGCGTTACGACGTGATCGTGCTCGACGTGATGCTGCCCGTGCTCGACGGCTGGGGCGTGCTCAAGCGGCTGCGCGAAACGCACACGACGCCGGTGCTGTTCCTGACCGCGCGCGACGACGTGCAGGACCGCGTGCACGGCCTCGAACTCGGCGCCGACGACTACCTCGTGAAGCCGTTCGCGTTCGTCGAACTGCTCGCCCGCATCCGCACGCTCGCGCGTCGCGGGCCGCCGCGCGAGACCGAACACCTGGTGGTCGGCGATCTGGAAATCGACGTGGTGCGCCGCCGCGTGAAGCGCGGCGCCACGCGGATCGACCTGACGCCGCGCGAATTCTCGCTGCTGCAGCTGCTCGCGCGCCGGCAGGGCGAGGTGCTGAGCCGCACGCAGATCGCGTCGTACGTGTGGGACATGAATTTCGACAGTGACACCAACGTCGTCGAGGTCGCGATCCGGCGCCTGCGCGCGAAGATCGACGATGCGTTCCCGGTCAAGCTGATCCATACCGTGCGCGGCGTGGGCTACGTGCTCGAACCGAAGGACGACGCATGACGCGCCCGCGCTCGCTTGCGGCGACGCTCGCGCTCGCGTTCGCCGCAACCACGCTCGCCGCGTTCGCGCTCGTCGGCGCATACGTGTATGCGGGCCTCGAGCGACAGGTCAACACGCAGGACGATCTGGACATCGTGCTGGCCGCGCGTCACACGCGCCGGCTCGCGGGCGAACTCGAGTCGCTCGACGCGGTTCGCGCGCACGCGGAGCGGCTCACGAGCCAGGTGCTGGGCAACGAGGCGCTGTCGATGGTCGTCGTCGATGCGCAGGGCGACGTGCTCGCGCGCCACAACGTCCGGCTCGCGGCGCTCGACGACGCGCCTGCGGCCGCATCCGTTCCGCTGGCGGACGCGCAGCTGTTCGCGCCGCACGCGGTGCCGGTTCCGTCGAACGACCGGATCACGGCCGACCGGCTCGTCACATGGACCACCGGCGGCGGCACGCCGATGCGCGGCGTCCTGATCGAGGCCGCACTCGGCGACCGCACGCCGATCCGCATCGCGATCGCGCGCAACATGCACGACCGGGCCGATCTGCTCGAAGGCTACCGCGACCGGCTCAAGCTTGCCGGCGCGCTCGGCGCGCTGTTCGCGCTGCTGCTCGGGTACTGGCTGATTCGCCAGGCGCTCGCGCCGCTGCGCGAGATCGTCGACGACACCGGCCGGATCACGGTCGACAAGCTCGACACGCGGCTCGATGCGTCGCGCGCGCCGCCCGAACTGCGCGCGCTCGTCGATGCGCAGAACGCGATGCTCGGCCGCCTGCAGCAGGCGTTCGCGCATCTGTCGCAATTCAGCGCCGATCTCGCGCACGACTTGCGCACGCCGCTGAACAACATGCGCGGCGCGACCGAAGTCGCGCTCGCGCGACCGCGTTCGGTCGACGAGTACCAGACGCTGCTCGAATCGAATCTCGAGGAATACGACCGTCTCGCGCGGATGATCGAGAACGTGCTGTTTCTCGCGCGCGCCGAGCACCCGAGCTTCGTCACGCGGCAGCGCGCATTCGACGTGCGCGAGGAACTCGAGCGCATCGCCGAGTATTTCGAGGGGCTCGCCGACGAAGCGGGCTCGACGCTGCGCGTCGACGGGCACGGGCAACTGACCGCCGACGTCGAGCTGTTTCGTCGCGCGGTGGGCAACCTGCTCGCGAACGCGCTGCGTTACACGCCGGCCGGTGGCGTCATCACGCTCGCTGTCGACGAAACGCCGGACGCGGTGCGCGTCGTCGTCGCTAATCCGGGCGAGCCGATCGATCCCGCGCTGCTGCCGCGGATCTTCGACCGGTTCGTGCGCGGCGACCCCGCGCGCAGCGGCGGTGTGCCGGGCGGCACGGCCGGGCTCGGCCTTGCGATCGTGCGCTCGGTGATGGAACTCCACGGCGGCACCGCGCAGGTCGAAAGCGACGCGCGCGACACGCGGTTCGTGCTCACGTTCAACCGGCCGCCGGCAGCGTGACGGCGGGTTCGACACAAAGATTGAGATGCTCCTTCTCGGGCACCACGCAAAACGAGGCTCGCCTCATGGCATGCTCACGCCGTGAACCCGCGACCAGTGAGCCAACGAGCACGCCCGAAACATGATGGCGCGCTCTTGTTCATTCAGCGGCGATGGATCGGCGCAGCGGCGCTGCAGCCGGGGTACGTCGAGCAAGCCGGCGATGCGGTCGGCGTCCGTAGCCAGTATTTCGCGGGTGTGCTGGCGCAATGCCTCGCCGTTGCCTTGATCCTTGGGTAAGGCCGATTTCCTGCGCAGGCGCACGGCTTCCGGCAACGCACCGCGCGACGCTTCGCGCAACATGGCCTTTTCCACGCCATCACGTAGCGCCAGTTCGGCCGGAATGGTGGCAGCCAGGTCCAGAACTTCGGTATCGCTGAAGGGGATGCGCGCTTCCAGTCCATGTGCCATCCCATGGATATCGCCGTTATGCAACAGCCGCTGCAACCAACGATGGCGCACCAGCCATTGCGTGGCGCGCAGACGTGAGGCGGGCGTATGCCAATCGTGTCCGGCGGCGATCGCCAGTTGGCGATAGACCTCGCCGTAGTGTTGCAACGGTTGCGCCAGCAGGCCGGGCCGTAGATAGGGATCGGCGGTCAAGCGTTGCAGGATATGGGTCGGGTCACGGGTGGCGTGCGGGTCGAGCAAGAAGTGATAGCCGTAGTGCGTTTCATCGGCGGCATCGCCGACCAATACCGCCTTGAGGCGCGTGCTGGCGGCTCGCGCCAGGTAATGTTGCGCCAGCTCCTGTTCCCACGCGGGCAGTGCATCGTTCTGCGTGGCCAATTGCAGCAGATCCTGGGCGAGTGTCGAGCGCGTCGGTGTGACGTCTTCACGTGGCAAACCCAATTCATCGGCGGCCTGCTCGGCGAAAGGTTGATCGTCGGAAGCCACGATCAGCGAACGCGCGTAGTCGTAGCGATGGTGATCTTCAAAGCGAATGGTGAAGCAGGGCGGTGTCGCACCTGCCGCTCGCGCTAGGCCGCCGATCAGCGTGGAGTCGAGGCCACCGCTGAAAAACAGGCCGACCGGTGTATCGGCGATCAAGCTGCGCTGGACGGCTGCGGCGAGGCGCTCGCGCAGCGCGGGAGCGATATCGTCGGCCCGGGTGGCCGGGTTTTCGGCAATCTCCGGCGCCCAGCGCGACAGCTGCAAGCCATCGCGATCCACGCGCAGCAGATGCCCGGGCGGCAGGTACGCCATGCCTTCGAACATGGGTTGCGCCACGCCGCTGAAGAACGGCGCCACCAGGTATTCCAGCACGGCGTCGATATTCGCACGCGGCGCTTGCATCGCGGGCAGCAGTCCTTTGGCCTCCGACGCAAACAGGAATTCCGGCCCCTGTTGCAGGTAAACGAACGGCTTGACGCCCAGCCGGTCGCGCGCGGCAAAGGCGCGTTGACGATGGGTGTCCCACACCAGGAACGCGAACATGCCGTTGAAGCGCCGAAGACACACTTCGCCCCAAACCGCATACGCGGCTAGCACCACCTCGGTGTCGGTGTTCGTACGGAACGACCAGTGCGCGCTCAGTTCGCGGCGAAGCTCAGCGTAGTTGTAGATTTCACCGTTGTAGACCAGCACGTAACGATGGTCGGCACTGCACATCGGCTGCGCGCCATGCTCGGCGTCGAGTAGCGCCAAACGGTCGTGAGCAAGCACGGCGTGTTGGTCATGCCATAAGCCCCGGCCGTCCGGCCCACGATGCCGTTGTCGCTCGCGCATGGCGAGCACCCGCTCGACCTGTGCGGGTGCCTGGCCGTCGTAGCGAATCAGCCCAGCCAAGCCGCACATCAGACGGTCGCGCCCGGTTGAACGGGGGCGAGCAACAGCGTGGTCCATCGCTGTTGCCGTTCGAAGTTTCTGCTAACGGTCACCACAGATACGGCTAATGGGAAAACTCGTGGTAGTGCCGTCAGCAAAGGCTGAGAGCGACGTTCTTTTTGTGTCTGCACGCGTTGCGCTCATGCAAAAAACGGGGGACGTATGCGCGAAGATTTTGCTAATGCGCCTTCAAGCGCTTGCAATGTCGGATTGGGTTCATGAGCGGCGTAATGAGGAAAGCTACTCGTGACAAAAGCATAGCGTGCACGTAACGGATGATCAACAAATTGGTGCGTGCACAACAATATAACCATCATCCGAAGCCCGGTGGGGCGACTCTAGTGGTTGTTTACCCTAGGGTCTGTTTACATATGGAACGCGCATGCGTTGCCACGAGAACGGCCGCTCGCGAGGCGCGCGACGCCGCGAATACTGACGTATTCGCAAGGGGCGCAACGCGGCGAGCGGCCGTTCTCGTGGCAACCCCAAATTAAAAAATCATTCCACGGGAATGCCCGAAATCGCCCGTATGGCGGCGTCGCTCGTCGCTTGTTTGGCTCGGCCAAACGGCGCTCCTCACTCCTTGCCCTACGAGCGATTTCGGGCATTCGCATGCGCGTTCCATATGTAAACAGACCCTAGACAGCATCGCAAGTGCGCCGCGAAAGGATTTTTGCGGGCATAGCGCGCGGCACGCGTTCCTTGCAGGTTCAACCAGCCGCCGGCGGCGTGACGGCGGGTTCGGGTTGCGCGGCCCCGGCGTGTTCCATCACGCCGGTGTTCGATTCCGCACCAGAGCCTGCGTTCGCCCCTGTCTGCCAGCCACCACCCAATGCCTTCAGCAACCCGACTTCCGCCTCGATCCGCCGCGCGTCGATCTGATCGGCCGTGCGCCGGTTCGTCAGCGCGATCGTCTGCGCGGTCACCACGTCCAGATAGCTGACGGCGCCCGCATTGAAGCGATTCGTCGTCAGCCGCAGCGACAGGTCGGCCGCGTCGGTCGCGCGTTGCTGGCTGCCGGCTTCGGATGCGAGCGCACCGATCGCGGACAACTGATCCTCGACCTGCTGGAACGCGACGAGCACGGTTTGCCGGTAATCGGCGACCGCGCCGTCGTATTGCGCATGCGCGCCGCGCAGCGACGCGCTGCGGCGGCCGCCGTCGAACAGCGTGCCGGCGAGTTGCGGGCCGAGCGACCAGAACAGGCTCGGCGCGGCGAGCCACGGCGCGAAGAACGAACTCTCGAGGCCGGCGCTCGCCGACAGCACCAGATCGGGAAAGAACGCGGCGCGCGCCTCGCCGATCTGCGCGTTCGCGGCCGCGACACGGCGCTCGGCCGCCGCGATGTCGGGCCGCCGCTCGAGCAATTGCGACGGCACGCCGGCCGGAATGGCCGGCACGTGGAACGCCTGCACGCGCGGCGGCAGCGCGAACGTCGATGCGCTCTCGCCGACGAGCGTCGCGATCGCGTGCTGCAACTGCGCACGCGACGCGTCGATGTCGGTGTCCTGCGTGCGCGTCGATTCGAGCTGCGTGTCGGCTTGCGCAACCGCCGACGCGTCGATCGCACCGGCCGCGAGTTGCTGCTTGAGCAGCGTCAGCGCGTCCGCGTACGCGTGCACCGTGTCATCGAGCAACTGCTTCTGCGTGTCGAGCGAGCGCAGCGCGAAATAGTCGGTCGCGAGTTCGGCCGTGACCGACAGCTTCACGGCCTGCAGGTCGGCCGCGCTCGCGGCGGCATTCGCCTGCGCGCCGGTCACCGCGTCGCGCACGCGGCCGAATACGTCCGGTTCCCAGCTCGCGGCCACGCCGGCCTGGTAGTCGGGCGTCGTCTTGCCGGCGAGCGACGAACCGAGCCGGTTCTGCGACACGCGCGAGCGGCTTTGCGCGACGCCCGCCGTGATCGTCGGCAGGAACCCGGCGTGCTGATAGTCGACCATCGCGCGTGCCTGCTGCAGGTCGGCGACGGCTTTCTTCACCGTCTGGTTCGACACGTCGACGCGGGCTTCGAGCGTGTTCAGGTCGGCGTCGCCGAACACGGTCCACCACGCGCCGCGCGCGGCGGCGTCCGCGGGCATCGCGACGTGCCAGCCGGCTTGCGCGGCCGGTGCGGCCGGCGCGCCCGCGTAGTGCGCGGGCACCGCGACGGCGGGCGGCGAATAGGGCGGCAGCGTCGAGCAGGCGGTCAATGTGGCGACGGCGCCGAGCGCGACGATGCGGCGAGCGAACGGGAGCGGATGAAGAAGGCGCATGGCAGGCATCTCGTGGGTGGTCGTCGATGGGTTAGCCGCGGGCGGGCGCCGGAGCGGGCGTTGAAGCAGCGCGTGCGACGCCGGCCGCGCGCAGCGGCGGCACGTCGCGCGCACCGGTCGCGGACGCCGGTTGCGCGGCCTGCGCGGACGAAGCAGCCGAAGCAGCCGAAGCCGCAACCGGCGCCGCATCGCGCGAAGTCGCCACGATCTTCACGGCTTCCCCGGCCGTGATCGCATCGCCGGGGTTATCGATCACGCGATCGGTCGCCGCGAGCCCCGCGACGATCTCCACGCGCGTGCCGAAATCGCGCCCGATCCGCACGGTCTTCAGCGCGGTGCGTCCGTTCGCGCCGACGGTGGCGACCGTCACGCCGTTCGGGCGGAACAGCAGCGCACTGACCGGCAGGTCGAGCGCCGGCGCCGCGCTCGGCAAGACGAGATGCGCCTGCGCATACGCACCGGGCATCAGCGTGCCGTCGCGGTTGTCGACGTCGATCTCGACGCGCAGCGTGCGCGTGACGGGATCGATCGCGCCCGCGCTGCGCGCGACACGCGCGGCAACGCGCCGCCCCGGATACTGCGGCGTCGTCAGGTAGACCGGCGTGCCGGTCGATACGCCGGCCGCGCTGTCCTGCGGCACGTCGACGAACACGCGCAGCGTGTCCGTCTGTTCGAGATGGAACAGTTCGCCCGACAGGCCGGGGCTGCCGGGCGTGCCGCCCGCGGTGACCAGCGTGCCGACGTCGACGTTGCGTGCGGTGATCACGCCGTCGAACGGCGCGGTGACGGACTCGTACGACACGAGTTCGGCAAGGTGCGCGACGTTCGCCTGCGCGGACGCGAGCATCGCGCGCTTCGCGTTCATGTCCGCGACCTTCGTGTCGGTGTCCTGCTGCGACACCGACTGCGTTTTCAGCATGTCCTGCCAGCGCTGCGCGGTCGATTTCGCATAGTCGTAGTTCGCCTGCGCGCTCGCTTCGTCGGCGCGCGCCTGGCGCAGCTGCGCGTCGAGATCGGGCGCCGAGATCTGCGCGAGCGTCTGGCCGGCCTTCACGTGCGTGCCGAGATCGACGCTCCAGTGTGCGATATAGCCGCTCGTGCGCGCATAGATCGATGCGTCCGCATAGGGCGCGACCGAGCCGGGCAACGTCAGCGTCTGGTCGGCCGGCGCCGCGCCGGGCACGACGATGGACACCGGCAGCGCCTGCTCCACGGCCACCTGCGCACGTTGCGCGGCGCGTGCGTCGATACGCGGCACGATGCCGAGCGCGAGCAGCGCGGCGGCGAGCGCGACGGCCGCGAGCGGCACGGCCAGCTTGCGGCGGCCGCGGGCCGGCGGGGTGTCGGGGGCGCCGCCGCGGGCGGCGGGCGGTACGGCTGCGGCCGCGGTGGCCGCTTCGGCGGCGGGCGGCGGGGCGACGGGTTCGATCGAGTCGTTCATGATGGGTCCGGGGTCGGGCGAATCGATGGATAGGAAAGGTGGGGCGCCTGCGCTCAACGCAGCGCCGGCGTATCGGGTGCGTGCTGCGCGCGCCGGGCGGCGGCGTCGCGACGCCGCGCGAGCCACGCGTGGACGAAGCCGAACAGCACCGGCACGAACAGCAGCGTCGACACCGTGCCGAACGCGAGGCCGCCGATCACCGCGCGGCCGAGCGGCGCGTTCTGCTCGCCGCCGTCGCCGAGGCCGAGCGCCATCGGCAACATGCCGATCAGCATCGCGAGCGCGGTCATCACGACGGGCCGGAAGCGGCTGAAGCCGGCGTCGAGCGCGGCCTGCCACGGCGATGCGCTGCCCGCGAGCAGCTCGCGCGCCGTATTCACGACGAGGATGCTGTTCGCGGTCGCGATGCCGATGCACAGGATCGTGCCGGTCAGCGCGGGCACCGACAACGTGGTGCGCGTGACGAACAGCATCCACGCGATACCGGCGAGCGACGCCGGCAGCCCGCCGACGATCACGAGCGGATCGAGCCACGACTGGAAGTTCACGACCATCAGCAGGTAGACCAGCGAGATCGCGAGCGCGAGGCCGCCGAGCAGGCCCGCGAACGATTCGTGCATCGCCTGCACCTGGCCGCGCAGCACGATCGACGAGCCGGGCGGCAGTTGCGCGCGCGCGGCGTCGACGAGCGTCGTCACGTCGGCCGTGACGCCGCCGAGGTCGCGCCCCTGCACCGACGCGAAGATGTCGAGCACGGGTTGCACGTTGTAGTGCGACACCACGGCCTGCTGCGTCGCGCGCGAGAACGTGCCGAGCGAGCCGAGCAGGTTCTGCGCGGGCACGCCCGCGGCCGGGCCGCCGGCCGGCGTCTGCGGCGAGCGGGCGGTGCCGGCGGGCAGCGGCACGTTCGCGAGCGACTGCAGCGAATTCACCGTGTATTGCGGCGTCTGCACGAGCACCGGGTAGCTGACGCCGTTGCGCGGATCGAGCCAGAAGTTCGGCGTCGTCTGCGAGCTGCCGGACAGTGCGATCAGCAGGTTCTGCGCGACGTCGCGCTGTTCGAGGCCGGCCTGGATCGCCTTCGTGCGATCGACGTTCACGTTGATCGCCGGTTCGTCGCCGGGCTGCTGGATGCGCGCGTCGACGAGCCCGCGCACGCCGCGCAGCTTCGCGAGCAGCGCGTTCGCGACCGCCCGGTTCTGGTCGAGCTTGTTGCCGACGATCTGGATGTCGATCGGCGCGGGCAGCCCGAAATTGAGGATCTGGCTGACGATGTCGGCCGGCAGGAACGCGAACGTCACGCCGGGGAACGATTGCGCGAGCACGTTGCGCAGCTTCGCGACGTACGCGGCGGTCGACGCGTGATTCGGCTTCAGCGTGACGAGCACGTCGGCGTCCTCGGTGCCGATCGGGTCCGACGAGTCGTACGTGAGGTTGATCCCGCTCACCGGCACGCCGATGTTGTCGAGCACGCCGGCGAGTTGGTTCGCCGGAATCACGCCGCGGATCTTTGCTTCGACCTGGTCGGTCAGCCGCGCGGTTTCCTCGATCCGCGTGCCGGTCGGCGCGCGCAGGTGCAGGCGGATCTCGCCGGTGTCGACCGACGGGAAGAAGTCCTGCCCGGCGAACGCATAGAGGCCGGTCGATGCGACGCAGGCGAGCAGGAACGCGGCCGCGAAGCGGCGGCGATGTGCGATCGCCGCCGACAGCAGCGCGCGATAGCGCAGCCGCACGGCCTCGAAGCGATGCTCGAACGCGGCCTGGAAACGTGCGATGTGCGCGAATACGCCGCGCGGCGGCCGGCCGCTGCCTTTGGCGCGCATCAGCGCCATCGCGAGCGTCGGCACCAGCGTGCGCGAGAAGAAGTACGACGCGATCATCGCGAAGATCACGGCTTCGGCGAGCGGCACGAACAGATAGCGCGCGACGCCGGTCAGCAGGAACATCGGTACGAACACGATGCAGATCGACAGCGTCGACACGAAGGTCGGCACCGCGATTTCGCCCGCGCCGGTCAGAATGGCCTCCTCGAGCGGCGCGCCGAGCTCGAGATGATGCGTGATGTTCTCGATCGCGACGGTCGCGTCGTCGACGAGGATCCCGACCGCGAGCGCGAGCCCGCCGAGCGTCATGATGTTGATGGTCTGGCCGAGCACGGACAGCGCGAGCAGCGACGTGAGCACCGCGAGCGGGATCGTGATCGCGATGATCAGCGTCGCGCGCCAGCTGCCGAGGAACAGCAGGATCATCAGCGCGGTCAGGCACGCGGCGATCAGCGCCTCGCGCACGACGCCCTGGACCGCCGCCTTCACGAACACGGACTGATCGTCGAGCGGCGAAATGTGCAGCGCCTTCGGCAGCCCGGCCGCGATCTTCGGCAGCATCGTCTTCACCTGGTCGATGATCGTCAGCGTCGACGTGCTGCCGGTCTTCTCGACCGTCAGCAGCGCCGCGCGCTTGCCGTCCGCCCGTACGATGTTGGTCTGCGGCGCGTAGCCGTCGCGAACGTGCGCGACGTCGCGCACATAGACGACATTACCGCCGATCGTCTTCACCGGCAGGTCGTTCAGCGCGGCGACCGTCTGCGTGCTGCCGTTCATCTGCACGTTGTATTCGTGCGTGCCGATCTTCGCGGTGCCGCCCGGCAGGATCAGGTTCTGCGCGTTGATCGCGTTGACGACGTCGATCGGCGCGAGTCCCTTCGCCTGCAGCGCGCGCGTATCGAGATCGACGACGATCTGGCGAATCTTGCCGCCGAACGGCAGCGGCACGGCCGCGCCCTGGACGGTCGCGAGCTGCGTGCGGATGAAGCTGTTGCCGAGGTCGTACAGCTGCTGCTCGGGGAGCGTGTCGCTCGACAGGCCGAGCTGCAGGATCGGCACGGTCGACGCGTTGTACGTGATGATGTTCGGCGGCAGCGTGCCGGGCGGCAGGATGCGCAGGATCGACGCGGCGTTGCTCGCGGCTTCCGCGATCGCGCGATTGATGTCGGCGCCCGGATGGAAGAAGATCTTCACGACCGACACGCCGTTCAGCGACTGCGACTCGATGTGCTCGATGTCGTCGACGTCGGACGTGAGCGCGCGTTCGTAGTTCGACGTGATGCGCTTGGCCATGTCCTCGGCGGAGAAGCCGTTGTACGACCAGACGATGCTGACGACCGGAATGTCGATGCTCGGGAAAATGTCCGTCGGCGTGCGCAGCAGCGCGAGCGGCCCCGCGATGAAGATCAGCAGTGCGAGTACGACGAACGTGTAGGGCCTGCGTAACGCCAGCCGGACGATCCACATGATGGTGCTCCTCGAAGCAGGGCTTGGATGCGCATTCGATGCGACGAGCATGCAGTCTGCCGGCGCGGCGTTGACCCGACCCTGACTCGAAGATTACGAAACCGTTATCTGTGCGGGCGGCGGCATCGGCCGTGCGGCGGGCGGCGCAGCGCGATGCGGGCTGGCCGACCCTCGCCGCCGACGGCGGTGCGCCGCTTCATCCCTATAATGTCCGGCGGCAAACTTTCGCTCGTTCGCGTATCTCGCTGATTTCAGGAGCCAGACCGATGTCGTTGCGCACCGATGCAAACTTCTTCCTCCTTCTTGCCGACTCGTATCGCCGGCTCGTGAACGGCCCGCTCGTGCCCGACGGCATGAGCGCATCCGACGGCGCCGCGTGGCTGTACGAGACGGCGCCGTTCGGCATCCTTGCGCACGACACGTCGGCCGACCCGGTGTTCGTGTACGGCAACCAGCGCGCGCAGGCGATCTTCGAATACGACTGGGATGAACTGACGGCGTTGCCGTCCCGTCTGTCGGCGGAGCCGATGGAGCGCCACGAGCGCCAGGTGTTTCTCGACAAGGTGATGCGCGATGGCTTCGTGTCCGAGTACCGCGGCGTGCGGGTGACGAAGTCCGGCAAGCGGTTCCGGATCGAGCGCGCGACCGTGTGGCAGCTCATGGACGCAGACGGAATCGTGCACGGGCAGGCCGCGATGATTCCGGAAGTACGGCCGCTCGACGCGTCCGCGTGAACTCGACGATCGATTGGCATAGGCGTCGCGTGGCGGGCCCGCACCGTGTCCGGCGAACCGGGCCGGCCGGCCCGCGACGGGCGCCGGCGCTCAGATGACAAAACCGTAATCGAAGCCTCACCTTCAGGAAAGCGCGCGAATCGCAGAATGCACCCAACTCTTCATCGCATCGATGGGGAGCGGAGGTCCGGCCTGATCTGCGGACGCGAACACGCCATCTTTGAGAGGTGAACATCATGAACAACCTGATTCGTGCAGTCCTGCTTTCCTGTGCGCTGAGCGCACCGATCGTCGCATTTGCGCAAACCACCGACCATGCGGTCACACGGGCCGACGTGCGCGCCGATCTCGTCCGCGTCGAAAAGGCCGGTTATCGTCCGGTCGGCAGCGATCCGTACTATCCCGACGACATCCAGGCCGCGGAAGCGAAGGTCGCGGCACAGCGAGCGCAATCGGCCGCCGCACGGCCGAGCGTCGCGGCCAAGACCGCTGCGCCGTCGTTCGCATCGCTCGACGAGCAGTCGTTGTACGAGCATCACTGAATGCGGCGGTCGACCGCCGTCGCTGGCCCGACGGCGGATCGTTCGACGGCGCGCGTGCCGCCGCGAGTCAGTGCTCGCCGTTCTCGAGCACGTTCTGCGTGAGCGCGATCGACGGAATCGTCGGCTTGAGCAACGCACGGCGCGCGCGACGGCTCAGCCACTTCCAGCCGGCCACGAGCAGCAGCGCGACCAGCGGGATCGACGCAATCGTCCACGTCCCGTTCGGGTAGTCGAATGCCATCAACACCAGCACGCCGAGCAGGAACAGCAGCGTGAGCCACGACGTCACGGGCGCGCCCGGCATCCTGAACGCGACGTCTTCCACGTCGCCGCGCCTGACCGCGGCGCGGAACTTCATCTGGCACACGACGATGAAGCCCCATGTGCTGATGATGCCGAGCGACGCGATGTTCAGCACGATCTCGAACACGCTCGACGGCACCAGATAGTTGAGCAGCACGCCGACCACATAGATCGCGACCGTCACCAGAATGCCCGCGTACGGGACGGATTGCGAACTCATCCGCGCGAGGAACGCGGGGGCCGAGCCGCCCATCGACAGCGAACGCAACACGCGCCCGGTCGAATACAGGCCGGAGTTCAGGCTCGACAGCGCGGCTGTGAGCACCACCAGGTTCATCACCGAGCCGATACCCGGCACGCCGAGCGCGCCGAAGAACGTGACGAACGGGCTCTGGCCCGCCTTGTACGCACTCCACGGCAGCAGGCAGACCAGCAGGACGACCGACGCGACGTAGAAAATCGCGATGCGCCAGATCACGTTGTTGATCGCGCGCGGCAGCACCTTGCGCGCGTCCTTGCATTCGCCGGCGGCCGTGCCGACCAGTTCGACGCCCGCGAACGCGAACACCACGCCCTGCACCAGCACCAGCGCCGGCATCAGCCCGTGCGGAAAGAACCCGCCGTTGTCGGTGATCAGATGCATGCCGGTGCCATGGCCGGCCACCGGCATGCCCGTGCCGAGGATCGCCGCACCGATCACGAGAAACAGCACGATCGCGGCGACCTTGATCAGCGCGAACCAGAACTCCATCTCGGCGAACCATTTCACGCCGATCAGGTTCATCGTCGCGACGATGCACAGCGCGACGAGCGCGAAGATCCACTGCGGCACGGCCGCGAACGGCGCCCAGTAATGCATGTAGAGCGCGACGGCGGTGATGTCGACGATGCCGGTCATCGCCCAGTTCAGGAAGTACATCCAGCCGGCGACGAACGATGCCTTCTCGCCGAGGAATTCGCGTGCGTACGACACGAAGCTGCCGCTGCTGGGGCGATGCATCACCAGCTCGCCGAGCGCGCGCAGGATCAGGAACGAAAACGCGCCGCACACCAGATAGACGATCGCGAGCGCCGGGCCGGCGGCCTGCAGCCGCGCGCCGGCGCCGAGAAACAACCCGGTGCCGATGGCCCCGCCGATTGCGATCATCTGCACCTGTCGATTGCCGAGGGTCTTGTGATAGCCGGCTTCGTGCGATTCGAGCCAGCTGCGTTTGTCGGTTTCGCCGGTTGTCGACGGGTCGGGAATCGATGCCATGACGGTATCCTCGCGCACGGATGGGATGGGACTCGCCCCGATCGCGGGACGATCGGGACCACCGGTACCGGAGGAGCCGCGCGCGCAATCGAGCGCGCCCGTCCTGATCGCGATTCGTCGGACGTGACGAAAGGCCCGGTACGTCGCGAACGTATTCAGCCGTAATTCCCGTCACAAACGGAATGCAAATTTGGACTGGGGCTGTTCGAATCCGTGCATAGGGCCCCGGCGCCGGGTGAACCGGATAGGTAATTTGGTGCGCCGGCGCGCGCTGCGGGGGCAAGCGTTACCGACGGCACCGGTTCGTGCACCGAAATGAGGAATCCGGTTCGCCGAGAGGTTCGCCGAAATTTCCGCCTCATGCCGGTGCGGCAAGCGTTTCACGTCGGTGGCCCGGTTTTTGCTGGAGTGGTGTCGGCCGCGCAATCGTTGCGCGCTGCCCGACGACATACCAGACAAGGAAGATTCACCGTGAGCCCGACGACCCGACCGTTCCCCCGACGCACCTGGCTGGCTGCGCTGCTCGCCGCCCCCGTGATCGCGCTGTTCGCCGCCGCGCCGGCCCACGCCGATGCGCTCGACACCATCGCGAAGAACGGCACGCTGCGCGTCGCGGTGCCCGAGGACTATCCGCCGTTCGGTTCGGTCGGCACGGACATGCAGCCGCAGGGCTACGACATCGACATGGCAGGACTCCTCGCCAAGGCGCTCGGCGTCAAGCTGAAGCTGGTGCCCGTGAACAGTGCGAACCGGATTCCGTACCTGACGACCAACAAGGTCGACATGGTGATCTCGTCGCTCGGCAAGACGCCGGAGCGCGAGAAGGTCATCGACTTCTCGAGCGCGTACGCACCGTATTTCCAGGGCGTGTTCGGGCCGTCCGACGTGAAGGTGAGCACGCCCGCCGACCTCGGCGGCAAGACGGTCGGCGCGACGCGCGGCGCGCTCGAGGAGATCGCGCTGTCGCAGCTCGCGCCGAACGCGACGATCAAGCGCTTCGAGGACAACAACGCGACGATCCAGGCTTTCCTGTCGGGGCAGGTCCAACTGATCGCGGCCGGCAACATCGTCGCGGCGGCGATTCTCGCGAAGAATCCGCCGCGCCGCCCCGAGGTCAAGTTCGTGATCAAGAATTCGCCGTGCTTCGTCGGCGTCAACAAGAACGAACCGCGCCTGCTCGCGAAGATCGACGATGCGATCGCGCATGCGAAGCAGGACGGCTCGCTGGGCGAAATGTCGCGCAAGTGGCTCGGCCAGCCGTTGCCGGCCGGACTGTGACGCATCGCCGTGTCGCGTGACACGTCGCCGCGGCCGGGATGCCCGGCGCGGCGCGTGTCGTTGTCCGAACCCGAATCTATCCCGTTCCCATGAGCTACCAGCTTCAATTCGGCGAGCTTGCCGAGTATGCCGGCGTATTCGCGAGCGGCGCGGCGATCACGCTCGCGCTGACCGCGGTCGCGACCGTGCTCGGCGTGGCGGTCGGCGTGCTCGGCGCGGCCGCGTACAGCGCCGACGCGCGCGCGGCCGTGAAACTTCGCCCGCTGATCGGCGCGTACGTCGAGGCGATTCGCAATACGCCGTTCGTCGTCCAGCTGTTCTTCATCTTCTTCGGCTTGCCGGCGCTCGGCGTGCACATCGACGAATACACGGCCGCGATCCTCGCGATGACGCTCAATCTCGGCGCGTACTCGGTCGAGATCGTGCGCGCGGGCGTGGCCGCCGTGCCGAAAGGGCATCTGGAGGCGGCGTCCGCGCTCGCGATGTCGCGCGCGCAGATGCTGCGCCACGTCGTGCTGCCGCAGGCGCTCGCCAAGGTGTTTCCCGCGCTGTCGAGCCAGATCGTGATCACGATGCTCGGCTCGGCGGTCGTGTCGCAGATCTCGGTGGCCGATCTGACCTATGCGGCCAGCTACATCCAGTCACGCAACTTCCGCGCATTCGAGACATACTTCGTGATCACGCTCGCGTATCTGGCGATGGCGCTGCTGATGCGCGCGACGCTCGGCGCGATGGGCCGCCGCCTGTTCTCCCGCCGCATGCGAGGTGCGCGATGACCGATTTCACGTTCGGGCAGATGCTCGCGAACCTGCTGCTGGCCGCGCGCTGGACGATCGTGCTGTCGATCGTGTCGTTCGTGTCCGGCGGCCTCGTCGGCCTCGGGCTGCTCGTGATGCGCGTGTCGAATTCGACGGTGCTGCGCGGTGTCGCAAAACTCTATATCGAAGTGTTCCAGGGCACGCCGTTGCTGATGCAACTGTTCATCGTGTTCTTCGGCTTGCCGCTCGTCGGGCTCGACGTTTCGCCGTGGGTCGCGGCCACCGCGGGGCTCACGTTCTTCACCAGCGCGTATCTGGCCGAGATCTGGCGCGGCTGCGTCGAGGCGGTGCCGAAAGGGCAGTGGGAGGCGTCGGCGAGCCTCGCGATGAGTTATGTCGAGCAGTTGCGTCACGTGATCCTGCCGCAGGCCGCGCGCATCGCGATCGCGCCGACGGTCGGCTTCGGCGTGCAGGCGGTGAAGGATACGGCGCTCGTGTCGATCATCGGCTTCACCGAGCTGACGAAGGTCGGCATCGCGATCTCGAACGCGACGTTCCGGCCGTTCGTCGTGTATGGCCTCGTCGCGCTGATCTATTTCGCGCTCTGCTATCCGCTTACCCGTTATGCGCGCACGTTGCAAAGGAGATGGCATGCCGCTCGTTGAAACCCGGGGTCTCGAAAAGAACTTCGGCACCCATCATGTGCTCAAGGGCATCGATCTGTCCGTCGAGCGCGGGCAGGTCGTGTCGATCATCGGCCGCAGCGGCTCGGGCAAGAGCACGCTGCTGCGCACGCTCAACGGGCTCGAGAGCATCGACGCGGGCACGATTTCGGTCGACGGCGAACGCGTCGATGCACGGCATGCGGACCTGCGTGCGCTGCGGCTGAAGGTCGGCATGGTGTTCCAGCAATACAACCTGTTTCCGCATCTGAGCGCCGGACAGAACGTGATGCTCGCGCAGTCGGTGGTGAAGAAGTCGCACCGCCAGCAGGCGCGCGCGATCGCGGAGCTGATGCTCGAGCGCGTCGGCCTCGGCGACAAGTTCGACGCGTTTCCGGAACAGCTGTCGGGCGGCCAGCAGCAGCGCGTCGCGATCGCGCGTGCGCTCGCGATGAAGCCGAGCGTGCTGCTGTGCGACGAGATCACGTCCGCGCTCGATCCCGAGCTCGTCGGCGAGGTGCTGGGCGTCGTCGAGCAACTCGCGCGCGAGGACATGACGCTGATCATGGTCACGCACGAGATGAACTTCGCGCGGGCGGTGAGCGACCGGATCGTGTTCATGCACCAGGGACGCGTGTGGGAGAGCGGGACGGCCGAGGAAATCTTCGAGCGGCCGCAGACGGTGGAGTTGACGCGGTTTCTGAGCAGCGTGCGGAATCCGGAAACCGCTGCGCGTTGACCGACACGGCCGTGCGGCCGGGCCGCGACCAGATGACAAGACCGTAATCGAAGCCTCACCTTCCGGACAGCGCGCGAATCGCAGAATGGACATCACTCCTCATCGCATCGATGCGGAGCGGATGTCCGGCCTGATCGGCGGACGCGAACACGCTATCTTTGAGAGGTGAAGGTCATGAACAAGCTGATTCGTGCAGTCCTGATTTCCTGTGCGCTGAGCGCGCCGGTCGTCGCATTCGCGCAAACCGCCGACCATACGGTCACGCGCGCCGACGTGCGCGCCGACCTGGTTCGGGCCGAGCGCGACGGCACGGTGCCGACGTCGAACTGGGACTATCCGCCGAGCACGCAGACGATCGCGCGCAATCGCGAGCTGTATGCGATCGCGCATGGCGACAGCCACACGGCAATGGCCATGACGTCGGCCGCCGTGTCGACCGCGAGCGCGCAATGAAGCGGGCCGCCATATCGATACGCGTGACGGGGCTGGCGATCGCCGCGTGGCTTGCGGCGGCCGCGGCCCCGGCTTTCGCGCGCGGGCAGCCGCAACTGCCCGATGACGACGGCGGGCGCGCCGGCGTGCTGCGCGCGTTGAACCCCGACTTCGATCCGCACCGCGCGGCACTCGACCTCCGGCCGGCGAGCCGTCACGCCGCGCCCATCAGCCGCGCGCCGAGCGCGATCCCGCGCGCGGACAACAGCGCGCTGGCCGCCCGCTGACGGGCGTCCCAGCCCGCCAGCGCGGCGTCGAACGCGACGCCGCGTGCGACGTCGCGCAACGCTTCGGCGAGATCGACCGCGTTGTCCGCCGCTTTCGCGACGCCCCCCGCGGTGTGCGGGCGCACGATGCACGCGGCGTCGCCGAGCAGCACCGCGCGGCCGAACGCCATGCGTGCGGCCGCGAGATCGACGATCGCCTGCGCGAACGGCGCGGCGGTCGCATCGACGAGCGCGGCGAGTGTCGGCGCGAGCATCCGGTCGGCGGCGTCGACGAGTTCCGCGCGGTTGTCGTCGCGCATCGCGCCGGGCGGCAGCGACCCGTCGCGCTGCGTGCCGTCGCGCGCGAGGAACAGCGACGGCAGCCGGTCGGACGCGAGCCGCCGGTACCACACCCAGTTCACGCGCCGCCCGCCCGGTTCGGTCGCGCCGTCGGCGCCGGGCACCAGATAGGTGAGGAACAGGTGCCGGTCGCCTTGCTGGAACGTGAAGCGTTCGCGCAGCATGACCAGCACCTGCTCGGGCAGCGCGCGTTCGTCGACGAGCCCGCGCCACGCGACATAACCCGCATACGCCGGCTGCACGTCCGGCAGCAACTGCGCGCGCACCGTCGAGCGGCCGCCGTCCGCGCCGATCAGCAGGTCGGCCGTCTCGACGCGGCCGCTCGCGAAATGCGCGACGATCCGCTCGCCGTCCTGCTCGAACCGCTCGAATGCGTCGCCCGCGTGGATGATTTCGGCCGGCAGCGCACGCCTCAGCGCCGTGTAGATCACGTTCCATCCCGTCTGCGTCTGCGGCATCGCGAAGCGCTGCACGATCCGGTCCTGCGCGTCGACGTAGATCCGGTCGACCGAATCGACGCCCGCGTCGCGCGGTAGCGCCATGCCGCCGAACGCGAATGCGCGCTCGATCGGCGGCTGCAGCACGATGCCGCCGCCGCGGCTGTCGAGTGCGTGCGGCGATTGCTCGAAGACGCGGACGTCCCAGCCGGCCGCGCGCAGCGCGGTCGCCGCGAACAGCCCGCCGACCGATCCGCCGGCGATGACGGCCTTGCGGCCCGATCCGTGTTCCATCCGATGTTCCCTCGATGATGCCGCGTGCGGCGAACGGCGCGTCAGCCGCCCCAGCCGCGCAGGAAATCGAGCAGCAGCGCGTTCACGCGCTCGGGCTGCTCCTCGTGCGGCAGATGTCCGCACTGCGCGATCGGCTCGGCACGCAGGTGGGTTGCCATGCTTTCCCACACGGTCTTCATGTCGAACATCTTGCCGACCGCGTAGAAATCCTCGCCCCAGATCGCCATGGTCGGGCACGCGATCCTGATATCCGCATCGACGAGGTCCTGCTGGACGTCTTCCGCGTTCGCGCGATAGTCCGCCAGCGCGCCGCGCACGGCGCCCGGACGCCGATACGCGCGCACGTACGTGTCGAACGCATCGCCCGAGATCGCGTGCGGGTTGTAGCACCAGTCGGCGAAAAAATAGCCGAGCCATTCGGCTTCCTTGCCGGCGATCAGCGCCTCCGGCAGGTCGGGCACCTGGTGGAACAGGAAAAACCAGTACGCGCGGGCCGTTTGCGCGGTCATGTTCTGCGCGACGATGCGCGTCGGCACGTTGTCCATCACGACGAGCCGGTCGACACGTTCGGGGAAGTCCTTCGCGAAACGCGTCGCGACGCGTGCGCCGCGGTCGTGCCCGACGAGCGCGATGCGCCCGATGCCGAGCGCATCGAGCAGCGCGGCGACGTCGCGCGCCATGTTGCGCTTGTCGTAGCCGGCCGCGGGCTTGTCGGTTTCGCCGTAGCCGCGCAGGTCGGGCACGATCACGCGATAGTGCCGTGCCAGCGCCGGAATCTGGAAGCGCCACGCGAAGCTCGTTTCGGGGAAGCCGTGCAGCAGCACGACGACGGGCCCCGCGCCGGCATCGATGACGTGCTGGCGGATGCCGTTCGCCGTAACGGTGTGGTGGGTCAGTGCAAGCGTGTCGGTCGTCATGGGAAATCCCGGTTGTGCGGGCGGTGCGCGATACGGCACGCGTCCGATGCTGTCCGAGGATAGGGCAGGCGACGTGCGTCGCGGCTGAATCGTTCTGAACCGGCCTGAGCGCCATGCCACGCCGGCATCACTTGCGGCGGGGGCGCTTGCCGGATGCGTCGGACGCCACACGCTGCAGCGCGGCCGGCGTGCCGTTCAGGAACGCGTCGATCTGCCGTTCGATTTCCGCGTCGAGATCGTCGGGCACCGGCAACCCGTATACCCACTTGCGCACGCCGAGATAGAAGATGCTCGCGTGCAGGCTCCACACCAGTTCGATTTCCGCGTTGCGCTGCGCTTCCGACGCCGGTGTCGCGATGTCGTACGCGTGCCGCAGCTCGCGCAGCACCGGCAGGAACACGCGTTCGCGCAGCCGCGACAGATAGCGCGTATTGAAGCCCTCGCGGCTGAGCCCCGCGAAGATGAACGTGCGGATCCATTCGCGCCGCAGGATCGTCTGCGCGTACGACCGGTAGAACGCGACGAGCCGCTGCTGGAGCGGAACCGAGCGGTCGGCGATCAGCTTTTCCCACTCGGGGTCCCACGTGTAGACCTCGTCGTATACGCGATCGATCAGCGCTTCCTTGCTCGGGAAATACCGGTAGAGCAGCGGCTGGGTCACGCCGATCTGCCGCGCGAGCTCGCGCGTGCTGCCGGAAAAACCGTGGGTCGCGAAGTGTTCGACCGCCTTTTCGACGATCTGTCGTTCGCGTGCTTCCGGCGTGAGGCGGCGGCCCGATGTGCCGGCGGTGTCGTCGGCGGTCGTCCTGCGCGCACGGGGCGCTGCATTGCGCTTGGTCTCGGTCATGCGTCGGCTCCTGAATGGGCCATTCTGCACTTATCGATCGAAAAATAGCAAGGCGCGCCCCGGCGAGGGCCGCGCGGCAGGCCGCGAAGGCGGGCGTCGTGCCGCGCGCGGTTCGGCGGTTTCAGAAAATTTCAGGTCGCCGCCATGACTTTCAGGCCCGCATTCCCTACGCTTGCTCCCGAACCGCTGCACGAGGCCGACGCCCTTCGGCCGGCCCGCGGCGCAACCGGAACGGACCATGGCTTACCTGATCTCGCCGGGAGCCGGCATCGCAGTCGGCTTCCTGCCCCCCCTCGTGCGCGTGCAGTCGCCCGCGCGGCCGCTGACCGCGCCAGCGGGCCTGCTCGGCCTCGTCTTCCGCGAGCATGCGATTCCGCTCGTGCAGGCGCAATGGCGCGTGCTCGCCGCGCGGGTCCGCGATACGGACACCTTCGATAGAACCACGGAAGCCACGACATGCAGCCCGCGCAAGTAACGGCAGCGGGCGCGGCGGCCCCCGATCACCTGCGCGGCGAGGATGTGTTCCTCGCCTCGATCGCCGGCTATGTCGACACGCTCGGCTTCGTCGCGCTGTTCGGGCTCTTTACCGCGCACGTCACCGGCAACTTCATCCTCATCGGCTCGGGCCTCGCCGGTGTCGGCCAGGGCCTGATGATCAAGTGGCTCGCGTTTCCGGCCTTCATTGCGGGCATCGTGGCCGCCCGCCTGCTCGATCACCGGATGCGCGTGCGCGGGCATGGCCCGCGGGCGTGCTCGCTGTATGCACTGCAGACGATCCTGCTGGCCGGCTTCATGCTCGCGGGCGTCGCGGCGTCGCCGATCGGCAGCGCCGATGCGCCCGCGACGATCGTCTGCGGGCTGCTCGGTGCGGCGGCAATGGGCGTGCAGAACGCGCACGGCCGGCTGACCGCGCGCACCGTCGTCGCGAATACCGTGATGACCGGCAACGTCACGCAGGCGGTCATCGATGCATTCGACTGGCTTGTGCCGATCGCCGCGCCGGCCGAACGGGAAGCCGCACGCGCGCGGCTGCGACGCACGCTGCCGCCGGTTGTCGGTTTCGCGATCGGCGCGGGCGCCGGCGCGACCGCGTACCTGTACGCCGGGTTCTGGGCCCTGGCGCTGCCGCTTGCGGCGCTCGGTTTCCTCACCTGGCGATCCGGCCGCGCCGGCGAGCCGTCCGCGTCGCGCTGAACGCCGATTCCGCACGCGGCGTCGGCTGCGTGCGCCACCGGGGCGGCGGCGAAGCCGCCCTGCGTTTCTTCATTTCATTCAACGCTGACTTCGAGAACCGCTTGATTGATGCAGGTCGGCAAGCGTGAGACCGCTCGACCGTTCGCGGAAAGCGCAACGTCACGCGCGCGCGGTGAACCGGTCGACGAGGTCGTGGTGACCGAGCTGTTCGACCCACCAGCGTAGCGCGCGTCCGGCTTCGTCGGCGCGCCATGCGATATAGCAATGGGTCGTGTCGCGCATGCCGGTGACTTCCCGCGCGACGAGCCTGCCTTGCGCGATCGCGGGCGCCGCGATGCAGTCCGGGAGGGTACCCACCGCGAGTCCTTCGCATTGCGCGGCCAGTTTCGCGGCGAGCGTCGGCACCGCGAGATACGGTTGGCCGGCGTCAAGCGCGACGGGCTGCGGCTGAAGTTCGCGGGACGTGTCGGAGATCACCGCGCTGCGATACTCGACGATCGCCGCCATCGACAGCGGTTCGGGCAGCGCCGCGAGCGGATGGGTAGGGGCGACCGCGAACACGTGCCGGAGCGTGCCGATGGGCTGCGCGACGATGTCCGGCAGTTCCGGAGGCTCGCCCGCCGCGCCGACGATCAGGTCGGCCCGCCGCGAAATCAGCGCATCCCAGGTGCCGCCGAGCACTTCGGTGGAGAAGCGCAGTCGCGTGTCCATTTCAAGATCGTAGAACGCGTGAACGTATGGCCACATCATGTCGAACGGCAGTATCTCGGCGATGCAGACGCGGACCTCGGTTTCCCAACCTTGCTGCGCGCGCTGGGCCTTCCGTTCGAGCTGTTCGGCGGCATGAAGGAGACGGCGACCTTCCTCGACGACGACGCGGCCCGCATGCGTGAGCTTCGCACGACGCCCGCTGCGATCGAACAACGCGACGCCGAGATCGCTCTCGAGCTTCTGTACGACGTATGTCAGCGCTGACGGCACGCGGTGCACCAGCTCTGCCGCGTCGGCAAACGTACCGGTGCGGTCGATCGCGTCCAGTGCCTCGAGTGCTTCGAAAGACAGCTTCATGGCGAGTTTCTACGGCAAGGGCATCAGGCGATGTCGCGCCGTCGGGCGACGCGGATTCCAATCCTGTTCACAACGGGCCGCCGCCGCATTCGCTCGACGTCCGCCTGTCACGTCGGTGTCGATTCGCGGCGCTTCACGGCAGCGTCGGCGTGTGCGCCGGGCAGCGCGCCGAACATGTGCTGGTTGCACTTCGCGTCGCGCCACGCGGTTCCCAGTCGGATCCCGTCGAACATCCGTCGCACCACGGGAAGGATCTGTTCGCCGGCCAGAATGCCGAGCAGGCCCACCAGGGCGACGGCGGGCGGCGCCGGCGATTGCACGCCGATCAGCGCGTAAACGACGCCGGCGAGGATGCCGGCGAGAAGTGAAGCAATGTACGGTTTCATGGGTCTGGAATGGAATGACGGCCGTTTAAAAATACGGATGAATACCGGGCTGGCGTCGATCCGAAAGTCTTGGGCCAGCCTATCAGGTCTGCGCGTTCGTCGTCAGCGCATTCAATGAAATTCAGATCTTTTCAGTCTGAATTCAGCGCGTGGCGAGAATCAGAACAATTAACTGGTGCGGTCGCGCATTCGCGTATTGAATGACGCAGGCCGGTTGCCGGCACCGCGCATTGGACGCTTCGCGGATTCGTCGGCCAGGCGAGTCTCATCTTTCTCCGCGTCAAAGGACATCACCATCATGAGCAACCCCAAGCTTGAAGTACTTACCCCGCACAACAGCCAGCTGATCTTCATCGACCAGCAGCCGCAAATGGCGTTCGGCGTGCAGTCGATCGATCGCCAGACGCTGAAGAACAACGTCGTCGGCCTCGCGAAGGCCGCGAAGGTCTTCAACATCCCGACCACGATCACGACGGTCGAAAGCGAGAGCTTCTCGGGCCACACGTATCCCGAACTGCTCGACGTGTTCCCGAACCAGAAGACGCTCGAACGCACGTCGATGAATTCGTGGGACGACCAGAAGGTGCGCGACGCGCTCGCCGCGAACGGCCGCAAGAAGGTGGTCGTGTCGGGCCTGTGGACCGAAGTCTGCAACACGACGTTCGCGCTGTGCGCGATGCTCGAAGGCGACTACGAGATCTACATGGTCGCCGACGCATCGGGCGGCACGACGCAGGCTGCGCACGATATCGCGATGCAGCGCATGGTGCAGGCCGGCGTGGTGCCGGTCACGTGGCAGCAGGTGCTGCTCGAATGGCAGCGCGACTGGGCGCGCCGCGAGACGTACGACGCGGTGATGGCGATCGCGAAGGAGCATTCGGGCGCATACGGGATGGGCGTGGACTACGCGTACACGATGCTCCACAAGGCACCGCAGCGCACCGCGACGCCGCACGAGTCGATTGCGCCGGTTCCGGCGAAGTAAGTGAAGACGGCCGGTAACGGCTGATGCCGGTGCGGCGGGTTCGACGCGAACGCGCCGCATGGGCTCCATTGCCGCGGGCGGCGGACGTGACCGAAACACGAATGCCGCCCGCGGCATGCGGGTCGAAACACTGCGCCTGCATTTGAAATTGTCCGGGAGATTTATCGCATGGAACCTTATCTGGTTTCCCTTGGTGCGGGCCTGCTGATCGGTGTGATTTACAGCGCCATCAAGGTTCGCTCTCCCGCACCGCCGCTGATTGCGCTGGTCGGGTTGCTTGGCATGCTGATCGGCGTGCAAGCCCTACCCACCGTCAAACAACTCTTTGGCTTCTGATCAACAAGAGGTGATGCATATGACCGCAACCGTGACCCAACCGGATCTGATCCTGCACAACGGACGATTCACGACGCTCGACCGCGCGAACCCCGTCGCGACGGCCGTCGCGATTGCCGCCGGGCGCTTCGTCGCGGTCGGCAGCGAAGCGGACGTGATGCCGCTCGCGGGCCGCGCGGCGAAGGTGGTCGATCTCGGCGGCCGCGGCGTGCTGCCGGGTCTGATCGACAACCACTGCCACGTGATTCGTGGCGGACTGAACTACAACATGGAACTGCGTTGGGACGGCGTGCCGTCGCTTGCGCTCGCGATGGAGATGCTCAAGCAGCAGGTCGCGATCACGCCCGCGCCGCAGTGGGTGCGCGTGGTCGGCGGCTTCACCGAACATCAGTTCGTGGAGAAGCGGCTGCCGACGATCGAAGAACTCAATGCGGTCGCGCCGGACACGCCGGTGTTCATCCTGCACCTGTACGATCGCGCGTTGCTGAACGCGGCCGCGCTGCGTGTCGTCGGCTACACGAAGGACACGCCGGAGCCGCCGGGCGGCACGATCCTGCGCGATGCCGCCGGCAACCCGACCGGCCTGCTGCTCGCGAACCCGAACGCGACGATCCTCTACGCGACGCTCGCGAAGGGGCCGAAGCTGCCGTTCGAGTATCAGTACAACTCGACGCGCCATTTCATGCGAGAGCTGAACCGGCTCGGCGTGACGGGCGTGATCGACGCGGGCGGCGGTTCGCAGAATTACCCCGACGATTACGAAGTGATCCGCAAGCTGCACGACGCGGGCGAGATGACGATCCGGATCGCGTACAACCTGTTCACGCAGAAGCCGAACGCGGAGAAGGAAGACTTCGTGAACTGGACGAAGAGCGTCAAGTATCACGACGGCACCGACTACTTCCGCAACAACGGCGCCGGCGAGATGCTGGCGTTTTCCGCGGCCGACTTCGAAGACTTCCGCGTCGCGCGTCCGGACCTGCCCGCGCAGATGGAGGACGATCTCGAAGGCGTCGTGCGCGTGCTCGCGGAAAACCGCTGGCCGTGGCGCATGCACGCGACCTATGACGAAACGATCAGCCGCGCGCTCGACGTGTTCGAGAAGGTCAACGAGGACATTCCGCTCGAAGGGCTGAACTGGTTCTTCGATCACGCGGAAACGATCACCGAGCAATCGATGGACCGGATCGCCGCGCTCGGCGGCGGGATCGCGGTGCAGCACCGGATGGCGTACCAGGGCGAATACTTCGTCGAGCGCTACGGCGCGCAAGCCGCGGAGGCGACGCCGCCGGTCGCGAAGATGCTCGCGAAGGGGCTCAAGGTGTCGGCCGGCACGGACGCGACGCGCGTCGCGTCGTACAACCCGTGGGTGTCGCTTGCGTGGCTCGTGACGGGCAAGACGGTCGGCGGCATGCGCATGTATCCGCAGCGTAACCTGCTCGATCGCGAAACCGCGCTGCGGATGTGGACCGAGTATGTGACGTGGTTCTCGAACGAGGAAGGCAAGAAAGGCCGGATCGCGGTGGGTCAGCTTGCCGACCTGGTGGTCCCCGATCGCGATTTCTTCGGGTGCGCGGAGGACGATATCGCCGCCACGACCGCATTGCTGACGGTGGTCGACGGGAAGATCGTGTGGGGCGCGGGGCCGTTCGCGTCGCACGACGCGCCGATTCCGCCGGCGATGCCGGACTGGTCGCCGGTGCGCGAGTTCGGCGGCTATGGCGGCTATGGCGGCTGGGGCGCGACGCAACGCAACGGCGCGCCGCTGCAACGCGCGGCAGCGGCCGCAGCGATGTGCGGCTGCGCGAACGAATGCAACCTTCACCAGCATGCGCACGCGAGCGCATGGGCGAGCACGTTGCCGACGTCGGATGCGAAGGGCTTCTGGGGCGCGTTCGGGTGTTCGTGCTGGGCGATCTGATATCGCGTGCATACCGCTTTCAACTCCCCGGCATGGGTCCGCGCGCTGCCGCTCGCGGTGCGCGTGTTTCTCGCCTGTCGTCCGGGCCGCCCGGATGAGCGGCCTGCATCCCGCTGAATCAGAATCCGCGCGCGGCGCCACGCCGCGCGCGTCAACATCACGGAGAAAACCAATGAGTTCATTCAACCTGCGCAACCTGCTGCGCATGACCGCCGCGTCGTCGGCCGTGCTCGCCGCGCTGCTGGTCGGCGCGCCGGCATTCGCCGACGAAACCCACCTCGACGACATCGCGTCGCCGGCCGCCGCCGCGCGCTCCCCCGCGATCGCGGTCGGCCCGCAGTACGACACGACCCACGTGTGCGTCGCGCCGGAAGACTTCGATCGCTTCACCGACAGCTTCGTCGCGACGTTCGGCGGCAAGAAGTCGAAGCAGGGCGTGTTCCAGGTCACGCCGACGCCGAGCCAGACGATGTCGCAGCTCGTGCTGACGCCGGTCGGCACGATCTCGGTATTCGGCTTCAAGACGCCGATCCCGTATCCGTTCTGCGAGGAACGCACCGGCTATCTCGTCACCGACATGGACGTCGCGGTGAAGTCGGCGCGTGCGCATGGCGCGGACATCGTCGTGACGACGTTCCCCGACCCGATCGGCCGCGACGCGATCGTCCGGTGGCCGGGCGGCGTGAACATGCAGCTGTACTGGCACACGCAGGCGCCGAACTACGACCCGCTGCAGACGGTGCCGGAGAACCGCGTGTACGTATCGCCGGAAAGCGCGAGCAAGCTCGCACGCAACTTCGCCGCGTTCTCGCACGGCAAGATCGTGTCCGACGTGCGCCATGCGCCGGGCATCGAGATCGGCCGGCCGAACGATACGTACCGCCGCATTCGCATCGAGTCGGGCTTCGGCAAGATGACCGTGCTCGCGACCGACGGCCACCTGCCTTACCCGTTCGGGCGGGAAATGACGGGCTATGAAGTCGCCGATCTCGCCGCGACGCTGAAGCAGGCCGAAGCCGCGGGCGTGACCGTGCTGGTGCCGCCGTTCAAGTCGGACGGTCGCGACGCGGCGCTCGTGCAGTTCCCGGGCGGCTACGTCGCCGAAATCCACGCGCGGTCGAAATGACGGTGCGCAGGCCGATGAAGCGATCGTGGCGCGGCGCGCTGCCGTGCGTCGTGCTGGCGGGCGGCGCCGCGTTGCACGCGGGATCGGCCGTCGGCGCCGATGCCGATGTGGCGGCGGCCGGCGCGGCCGCGTCGCCGGCCGCCGCCGCCGCGGCGTGCACCGCGAAGCGCCCGACGGTGTCGTTCAACCGCTGGCAGGAAGACTGGTCGGTGCTCGCGAATCCGTGCGTGCCGCGCAAGCCGTTCGACGCGCTGAAATACATACGGCTCGGCGACGATCCGTCGACCTACCTGTCGCTCGGCGCGAACCTGCGCGAGCGCTTCGAACTGAACAACGCGCCGCTGTTCGGCCTCGGCGCCGCGCACGACGACAACTACGTGATCCAGCGCGCGAACGTGCATGCCGATCTGCGCTATCGCGGGCACTTCCAGGCGTTCGTGCAGTTCGTCGATGCGCGGCCGTTCGGCAAGGACACGGTCGGCCCGGTCGACAAGGATCAGCTCGATATCGAGCAGGCGTTCATCGCGTACGTCGATCAACTGGGGCCCGGCACGTTCAAGACGCGGATCGGCCGGCAGGAGATGGCGTTCGACTTGCAGCGTTTCGTGTCGGTGCGCGACGGCCCGAACGTGCGGCAGGCGTACGACGGACTGTGGACCGATTACGAAATCGGCAAATGGCGCTTGATCGGCTATGTGACGCGCCCGGTGCAGTATCGCAATGCGGCCGTGTTCGACGACGTGTCGAACCGGCACCTGCGATTCGACGGCGTGCGCGTCGAGCGCACCGCAACGGGGCCCGGCGATCTGTCCGCGTACTGGTCGCGCTATACGCGCGACAACGCGCGCTATCCGGATGCATCCGGCACCGAGCGGCGCGACGTGTTCGACATGCGCTACGCGGGCAAGACCGACGGGTTCGACTGGGACGTCGAGGCGATGCTGCAGACCGGCCACGTCGGGCAGGATACGGTCGGCGCGTGGGCGTTCGGCGCGCTGGGCGGCTACACGTTCGCGAAGACGGCCGGCACGCCGCGCGTCGGCATCCAGGTCGACGGCGCGTCGGGCGACGCGCATCCGGGCGACCGGCGCGTCGGCACGTTCAACCCGATGTTTCCGAACGGCTATTACTTCACGCTCGCCGGCTACACCGGATACAGCAACCTGATCCACGTGAAGCCGTCGCTGACGTTCAAGCCGGCCAGCTCGGTGACGGTGCTCACCGCCGTCGGCTTCCAGTGGCGGCAGACGACCGCCGACGCGATCTACGGTCAGGGGATGTCGGCGGTGCCGGGCACGGCCGGCAAGGGCAGTGCGTGGACGGGGATGTACGCGCAGGCGCGCGTCGACTGGCTCGTGAACGCGAACGTCGCGCTCGCGCTCGAGGCCGTGCACTTCCAGCTTGGCTCGTCGATTCGCGCGCTCGGTGCGCGCAATGCCGACTATCTCGGGATGGAAGCGAAGTTCGGCTGGTGACGCGTCGTGTCGCTCCGCGCCGCACGTGTCAGCGCTGCGCGCGGGCGAGCGATTCGACGAAATCGATGAACGCGGTCACGCGCTTCGAGCCGCGCTGGTTCGGCAGGTACAGCGCGGTGATCACCGCGCGCGCCGAGCCCGGCGTCACGTCGTACTGATCGAACAGCCGCTGCAGGCGGCCCGCTTCGATATCCGCGTCGACGAGCCAGTCGGGCAGCAGCGCGATACCGGCGCCGTCGAGCGCGGCCTCGCGCAGCACCTCGCTGTGATTCGATTTCAGCCGGCCGGTGACGACGACCTGCGTCGTGCGTTGCGCGCCGGCGAACGTCCACGTCTGCTGGTCGACGCCGAAATGAAAGCGCAGGCACGCGTGATCGACCAGTTCGCCCGGCGTCGCGGGCGTGCCGTGCGCGTCGAGGTACGCGCGGCTCGCGACCACGTAGCGCCGGAACGTGCCGAGCGGCCGCGCGACGACTTCCGCGGTCGGGGCCGCGTCGCCGAGCCGGATCGCGACGTCGATCCGCGCGGACACGAGATCGACGCGTTCGTCGGTCAGTTGCAGGTCGAGGTCGAGCTTCGGATGGCGCGCGACGAACGCGGCGACGTGCGGCGCGATGCGTCGCAGCCCGTACGCGACCGGGACCGACACGCGCAGCGGCCCGGACGGCGCGTCGCCGCGGTCGGCCACCAGCGCGTCGGCATCGGCGAGTTCGCCGAGCACGCGTTTCGCTCGCGCATAGTAGACGGCGCCCGCGTCGGACAGCGTGACCTGCCGCGTCGTGCGGTTCAGCAGCACGGTGCCGAGCGATGCCTCGAGCGCGTCCACTGCGCGCACGACGGACGAAGCGGCGAGATCGAGCCGGCGCCCCGCGCTCGAGAAGCCGCCGGCTTCCGCTACTTCGACGAATGCGCGCAGCGCGGAGAATTTGTCCATGGGGTTGCTAGCAGGCTGTTGAAAAGCGCCTCGCTTTGATGACTGGGGCACTGTTTAAAAGGATTTCGTATGCGCTTGGCTGCCGAGTTGCCAACGAATCGCCGAAGCTGGACCGTTCGCGAGCGATCCAGCCGGCGCGTTGCCGTACGACGGCCGCGCTTGGGCGGCTCATTGCACCGCTCCTTGCGGCGGCACCACCGTCAGCATTCGCGCCATTCGAGTCAGATTGCTCGCCAGCATCGTCAGCTTGAAGTGCTGGTCGACCCGTTTGAGGCCGCGATACGCGGTCTGTCGAATCCTGCCGACGGTCTTGCCCCAGCCGAAGTGCTCTTCGATGCGTTTGCGAATCACTTGGCTAATGCCATAACCGGCGTGCCGCGAGGTGCGGCCGTCGATCGCACTGCCGCCTTGATGCGTGTCGTTGCGCGCGACGTGTGGCGTCACTTTGCGCGCTCGGCAATCCCGCACAAAGTCGCGCATGTCGTAACCCTTGTCGGCGCCGAGCGTCTTGGCGTGACGACCCGGCACGCAATCGAGCAGGCGCAACGCACTCGCGCGTTCGCCGAAACCATCAGCGTGGCTGACCACTGCGCCGACCACCAAGCCCGAGCGGTTCTCCATCAGGATGTGCCCCTGATAACAAAGGATGGCTCCGCTTTGCCGCCCCTTGCGGAACAGGCGCGCATCCGGATCGGTGCTCGATTCATGCGTGTCGTTGCTGCGCCGCTTGCCCTTCCAGTCGGTGTCGACATTGCGGCCACCGCCGGCTGGCGGATCGTCCGAACCGTCCTTGGGCCGGAAGCTCTTGTGGCTGGCCCAAGCCTGGATCAGCGTGCCATCGACCGAGAAGTGTTCTCTGGACAGCAGCCCTTGCTTGTCGGCCAGGCTCATGACTTCGGTAAAGAACGCTTCGACCACGTCGTGCTCCAGCAGTCGATCCCGGTTCTTCGAGAACACCGAGTGGTCCCACACGGCGTCTTCGATGGCCAAGCCGACGAACCAGCGGAACAGCAGGTTGTAGCGCATCTGCTCCATCAGCATGCGCTCGCTGCGTACCGAGTAGAACACCTGCAGCAACAACGCACGCAACAGCTTCTCCGGTGCAATCGACGCGCGGCCGCTGTCCGCGTAGATCGTGCCGAACAACCCGTTGAGCCGCTTCAGTGCCTGATTGACCAGCAGCCGGAGCGGCCGCAACGGGTGATCGGCCGGCACGAAATCTTCCAGCTTCACCGTCGTGAACAGCGGTTCCTGCATCTCGTCCATTCCGCGCATCGCTCTTATCTGCCCAAGGTCATGAACACGATATCTCTAACGCACCGCTCGCAACGCCCGTTTACACCGTTCCGAATTTCAACAGCCTGCTAGGGCCTGTTCACGCTAATAACGGGCTTGCGCTGGCCCCCGGAAGGGCCGAGCGCAAGGATTGCGACGAAGCGGATACTCGACGTATTCGCGAGGAGCATGACGCGGCGATCGGCCCTTCCGGGGGCAGCCCCACGAATGCATTTTTCCAAACAGGGGAACGCGCCTTTCCGCCCACATTGCGGCGTCGTGCGTCGCTTGTTTGGCACGGCCAAACGGCGCTCCTTACTCCTTGCACTGCGGGCGGAAAGGCACGTTCGCAAGCCCGTTATTAGCGTGAACAGGCCCTTGTGCGGGTCGTAACGTCGCGTTGCATGCGGTTCGCATTCTAGCGCCGGCCGGTGCGGCGGCCGCGCGCGCGTGCCGCGTCTTCAGGACAATTCAGGCGACGCTCAGGATCTTCGCCACGACGCCCGATAAGCTGCGCGACATTGCGTGTTGCACGGGTCGGTCCGTTCGTGACCGGGCGCGCGCACGGTTCGTCGCGGAGATCGCATGAAGACCCTGTTCCGGCACGCGTGCGTTGCGCATGCAGCCCGTTTGCTGATCGTGGCCGGGTGCGCGGGCCTGTCGGCGCCTGCGGCGTTCGCGCAGGCCGGCGCGCAGCCCGACGCCCACGCCAATGCGCAAACCGAAACGCAATCCGCAGCGCCAGCCCCTGGCGCGGGCCAGCAGCCTCCCGGCTTCTACCGGCAGAAGATCGGCGATTTCACGGTGATCGCGCTGTCCGACGGCACTCATCCGTTTCCGGTCGACACGGTGTTTCGCGACATCTCGAAGCACGAGATCCGGCGCGACCTCGACCGCGCGTTCCTGGAGCCGCCCGTGCAGGGGTCGATCAACGCGTTCCTGGTCGATACCGGATCGAAGCGGATCCTCGTCGATGCGGGCGCCGGCACGCTGTACGGCGACTGCTGCGGCAAGCTGATCGACGACCTGCGCGCGGCCGGCTACGCGCCCGCGCAGATCGACGAAGTGCTGCTCACGCACCTGCACAAGGACCATGTCGGCGGGATCGCGTCGAATGGCGCGATGACGTTTCCGAATGCCGTCGTGCGCGTGAACGCCGTCGAGGCCGCGTACTGGCTCGATCCCGCCAACAAGGCGCAGGCGCCGGCGTTCCTCGCGTCGTTTTTCGACGCGGCCGCCGCGGCGGTCGCCCCTTACGTCGCGGCCGGCCGCTTCAAGACGTTTCGCGGCGAAGCGACGCTCGCGCCCGGCATTCGCGCGGTGCCGATGCCCGGCCATACGCCGGGGCATACGGCTTATCTGATCGAGAGCGGCAATGCGGGCCTGCTCGCATGGGGCGACATCGTGCATGTGGCGGCGATCCAGTTGCGCGATGTCGACGCGACGGTCCAGTACGACAGCGATGCCGGCGCCGCCCGCCGTACGCGGCGGGACACGCTGAAGCGCGTCGCCGATCGACGCTATCTCGTCGGCGCCGCGCATATCGCGTTTCCGGGGCTTGGCCACCTGCGCCGCGAGGGTGCGCAATACGACTGGGTGCCGGTCAACTACGACGCGACGCCGGTGCGGTGACGGCCCGGCGTCCTTCGTCATCGCACACGAAGTGCCGTCACACCGCTTCTCCGACGGGCCGGCTACAGCGGAGAGGCCACCTCCGTGGCGGCATGCGCATGCTGCGGCATTCTGGAGGACGACGCGCCACGATGCGAATCGCTCAGGCGCGTTGCGTGTCCCGGTCCGGCGTCGACGCAAGCCACGACCGTCCGGTTCTGGATCGCGAGTCCGAGATACCGCGACGACACATCCAGCAGACATCCAGCAAAATCAACCATCATTTCGTCGTTCCCCCTGCATTCGTATCAGCAAAATCGTCATCAAGCTGCGCACGGCGTGAGCGTCGCCTGCGTCGCTGCCATCCGGGCCATGTTCGGTACAGCGGCCATTGCGCCGATCTCCTCGCGCTGCTCGCCGAAGGCGTCGAGCAAATACTCGGTCAATTTGCGTACCCGCGCGGGGAGATTGCGTCTGGACCGGTAAACGAGACAGGCTTCCAGTGGCGCCACCTGCCACGCATCGAGCACACGCACGAGTTCGCCGCGATTGAGCGCCGCTCGTGCGAGCGGGTCGGGCAGGATGGCTAGCCCCTCGCCGTCGACGGCCGCCGCGAGAAGCGCATGAGGGCAATTCGTGCGCAGCGCCGCGCGCGCGGCAAGCGTCACACTGTCCCCGGATGCTGCATGGCTGACCGTCCACACCGAATGCTGTGCGCCCGTCGCGAGGCAAGCTTCGGCAGGCACATCGAGCGGGTGAGCGAGATCGTTGGTCCGTTCGAGCCACGCAGGACTCGCATAGAGCCCGAGCGGCACGGCCGCGAGCGATCGCGCGATGCACGACGACGGCGCCGAACGACCGACGACGATCGCGAGGTCGGCAAGATCGCCGAGCGTGTCGGCCAGGTGATCGACGCGCCGCACGTCGACCCGTACTTTCGGCCAGGCGCGCATGAAGCGGACCAGGACGGAAGTGAGGCGGGCGGTATCGAAGATTGCCGGCACCTCGATGCGGACGTTACCCGCGCAATCGCCGGCTTCGTCGCTGCCGGTACGCGCGAGGTCTTCATAGGAGGACAGGACGCCCGTGACGCGCTCGAGCACCGCATGGCCCGCCGTGGTCAACGCGACGCGGCGCGTGGTCCGGTTGAAGAGCTGCACGCCGAGCATCGTTTCGAGATCCTGCACCGCGCGGCTCACCGACGGTACGCCAAGATTGGTGGCGTCCGCTGCCCGCGTGAAACTGCCGTGGTCCGCCACTGCCTTGAATACCTCCAGTGCTTTCAGACGCTCCATATCGACCTCCGATCATTGATTGGCTTGCATGGAGCCATATTGGCGGGCAGACGCGCATCGGGCCAGTTACGACTTGTTAAGCGTTGCTAAGTCGGCGCCCGGATCCGTGCCAATCGTCGTCGGCTGCAACAAAGCGGTTTTTTTAAGATCTTTTAAGGGCGCGTACTGAGCTTTTGAGTAATGATTGGCTGTTTTTGCGTCAGTGTGCGCGCCCAGCGCACCGTATTGGTCGACACGGCCGACCCTCAACCCGCGCGACGACGCTCTCGATGACCGCTCCTTACAGCCTCGCGTTCGGCCCCTTTACGCTGCAATTCCCGCAACGAATCCTGCTCAAGGACGGGACGCCGCTGAAAATCGGCAGCCGCGCGCTCGACATTCTCGTCGTACTCGTCGAGCAGGCAGGCGTGCTGGTCTCGACGCGCAATCTGTGCGACAGCGTCTGGGTCGACAACGTCGTCGAGGAAGGCGCGCTGCGCGTGCATCTGTCGGCGTTGCGCAAGGTGCTCGGTGACGGACCGGACGGCGCGCGTTACATCGTCAACGAACCCGGACGCGGCTATCGTTTCGCGGCGCCCGTTACCCGTGCCGACGCAGTGGACCCTGCCGCACCACGGCCCCATACGCACGCCGCCCAGCCTTCCAACGGGTCCGAAAGCGGTTCACGCGGTCTACCGGTCACGCTCGCTCGCGTGATAGGCCGCGAGGACGTCATCGCAGGTCTGACCGACCACTTGCCCGAGCGACGCTTGCTCACCATCGCCGGCCCGGGAGGCATGGGCAAGACGACGGTAGCCGTGGCCATCGCGCATCGCTTCGCCCAGCGCACCGGCATGCGCGCCGTGTTCGTCAATTTCGCGCCGGTTTCCGCGGCCGCGAGCGCGGCCAGTACGATCGCCTCGGCGCTCGGCGTGGCCGTCTCCAGCGGCGATCCGGTACCCGATCTCATCCAGGCGCTCGGGGCGTCGCCGGTGCTGCTGGTGCTGGACAACTGCGAGCATCTGATCGATGCCGTTGCCGTGCTCGCCGAGCAACTGCTGCAAGGCGCGCCGGGCGTGCATCTGCTGGTCACGAGCCGCGAGCCGCTGCGCGCGGAAGGCGAATCCGTCCATCGCCTCGCCGCGTTGCCGTCGCCCGAAACGGTCGCAGGCGTGAGCCTCCACGATGCCGTGCAGTTCCCGGCGATCGCGCTGTTTCAAGACCGTGCGCGCGCCGCCAATGACCGGTTCGCGTTGAGCGACGCGAATCTGGCCGCCGTGATCGATATTTGCCGACGGCTCGACGGCATCCCGCTCGCGATCGAGTTTGCGGCGGCGCGCGTCGGCCTGATGGACGTGCATTCGATTGCAGCGCGGCTCGACGACCGTTTCGCGCTGCTCACGCAGGGCCGCCGCACGGCGCTTCCGCGCCAGCAGACGCTGCGCGCGACGCTCGACTGGAGCTATGAATTGCTCCGGCCGGAGGAGCGCCAGGTGCTGCGCCGCCTCTCGGTCATGCGGGCCGCGTTCGGCATGGATGCCGCGGCGGCTGTCGCGGCCGGTGGCGACGTCGATGAACTCGCCGCCTTCGACGCCGTCACCGGCCTGATCGCCAAGTCGCTGATCGCCTGCGCGATCGACGATCCGGACCATCCGTATCGACTGCTCGACACGACGCGCCATTACGCATATATGCGACTTGAAGAGGCGGACGAACTCGACGACGCGCGCCGCCGCCATGCGCTGTACTGCTGCGCGATCTTTGCCGACCCCGTGGCGGCGTGGGAAGGCAAGGCGCCGCGCCAGTGGCTTGCGATTCACAGCCAGCGAATCGACGACGTGCGAGCCGCGTTCGATTGGGCGGCCGCGCAGGATCGCGAGCCGCAGCTCGCGATCGACCTGCTGATCGCGACGGCGCCGCTGTGGTTTCATCTTTCGCTCCCTCACGAGTTCCTCCGGATGGCCGAGCGCGCGATCGCCGCGGCGGAAAACTCGGATCTGGCGGGCAAGGCGCAGCATATCGAGCTGCTCGCCGCGTACGGTCACGCGCTGTGGCACACGCGTGGGCCGACGGCGGCGATGGCGAACGCATTCGACGCCGCACAGGCCGCCGCGCAGCGCCTCGGCGACGACCGGCTCGCATTGCGCATGCGGTGGGGCGTGTGGGCGCATCGCACGCTCGCGGGCGCGTACACGGAAAGCCTCGAACATGCGCGTGCGTTTCGCGCTGCCGCCGCACGGACGGGTGATTTTTCGACGACGCAAACCGCCGACCGGATGTGTGCGCTGTCACATCACTTCCTCGGGGACCACGATATCGCGCGCGCGTTGATCGAAGCGGTGATGGCGCGCGACAAGGATCCGGTGCGCGCGACGCACGCGAATCACGCGCAGGTCGACGCGCATATCGCTGCGATTTCCATTCTGATGCGCATTCTGTGGCTGCAGGGCGAGACCGACGCGGCGATGGCGCTCGCGCGCGACTGCGCGACGGAGGCGCTCGCGATCGATCACGATCTGACCGTCTGTTATGGGCTCGCGATCGGCTCGATCGCCGTCGCGACATGGGAAGGCGAAGTGGCGCTTGCGCGCGAATGGACCGCGCGGCTTCGCGAGCGCACGCGCCGGCGCGGTCTCGCGTATTGGGACAAATGGGGCGAGGGCTTCGAGGCCATTCACGAAGGCAGACCTGTCACGCCGGCGGGCGCCACCCCGATGCAACTCGAAGTGTTCGCACGCGCCGGCGACGCAGCGAGCGCACACGCATTGATCGAAGCGGGACGGGCGGACACGCCGTCGTGGTTGCAGGGGCATTTGCAGGAGGCCGCGGCAACGCGCGGTGTGCGGACCTGAAGCGACGGCAAATCGGCTCGAAGCGCGCGTCGGTAGCCTGAATGCCTTGCTGGACATGGGCTTAACGGCTCTTAGCAACGCTTAACTGTGGCTCGTGCGGGAATCCGATGAAAATTTGATCTGTCGACGGCCAACGGCGCCGGATCGACAAGCAAGCTCACTCATCGGAAACTGCGCCATGAACGATTTCACGTCTGCCCGTCTGCCCGAAGACGCCGCACCGGGCCTGATCAGATCCGCGGACTCGTATCCGGTTCTCGATGCGGAAACGCAATCGTTCGTCGACCATGCCGCCGAGGCAGGGGTTCCGGCAGAGCGTTTGCGCGAATGGGCAAACGGCGATGCGACGGACGCGATACACGCCGAAGAAATCGCGCTGACAGCGGGTGCTGCGGATCCGGGCTTCACGATACGGATCGTGCGGCCGCCGCAGGCGGCGCCCACTCCGCTGCCCGCCGTGCTCTTCCTGCCGGACGGCGCGAGTTTCGCGGGTGGCCAAAGCGACAACCGGCTGGCGCGCAGGATCGCCACCGACGCCGAGGCGGCCGTCGTACTGGTCGATTACACGTCCGCGCCCGCTGCGTGCTTTCAGACCCAAAACGAGCAGGCATTCGCCGCGCTCGTTCATCTGCAGGAGCACGCACGGGCATTGAATCTCGACGGAGGTGCCCTCATCGTCGCGGGCGAAGGCACGGGCGGTCATCTCGTCGCCACCCTCGCGCTGCTCGTCAAGGCGCGCCGCGGCCCCCGTATCGCGCTTCAGATCATGCTGTGTCCGACGCTTTCCGCAAGCACGGCGGGCGCGTCGGCAGCGAGATATGCGGGCGGTCCGAGCTTGACCACACAGACCACGGGCATGCGTGCACGGACGCGCTTTCCGTCGGACAACCTCGGCGAAACAATCGCAATGCCGCTAAACGCGAGTTACACGGATCTCGAAGACCTGCCGCCCGCGCTGATCGTCACGGCCGAAAACGATGTCGCGCGTGACGACGGCGAAGCCTACGCCCGCAAGCTGATGCTCGCCGGGGTGCGTGTCAGCGCGGTTCGCTGCCTCGGCACGATTCACGATTTCACGGTGCTCGATGGCCTCGCCGACACGCCGCCCGCCGAGGCGGCATTGCGATTGGCATGCGGCACGATCCGCGCGACGCTACGCGGACACTGAATATGGGACAGATCGATATGTCAGTCGAGTGCATTGACGAACGCCGCAGCTCAACCTTCCCCTCTCCTCAGGAAGTCGAGCAGCAGCGCGTGTCCATCATAACGATTAAGTTGCCCTCGGTTGGGGGACGTCCTCTAATTCAGGCGTGACCGACTCGCCTCGGTATTCGGTGGCGTCTGCAATAACTCGGGCGGTGCACTCGTGCAACGTGGTCCTGCATACACGCAAATGTCGGTCTATGTCGCCAAACCCGCGTTGAAGCAGCATTACATGGACCTGGATCCGTGCAATTGCTTCAATCCCGGCATGGGACATACATCCAGATTCGCGAACTACCGGGAAGGCGGATCGATGGGAGCAGCGCCAGGCCTATATGCTTCAGCGCGACCGTGCGCGCCGCCACGCGCCGGGCGGATGGCCGACGATCCGCGCGAACACGCGGTTGAGATGGCTCTGGTCGGCGAAGCCGCACGCGACCGCGATGTCGGCCAGCGTCATGTCGGACGTCTCGATCAGCTCGCGTGCGCGCGTCACGCGCTGTTCGAGCAGCCACTGGTGCGGCGTGCGGCCGGTCGTGCGCGAGAACGCGCGGATGAAATAGCCGCGCGACAGGTCGCATTCGTTCGCCACTTCCTCGATCGATACGCCGAGGTCCGCCTTTTCCATCAACAGCTCCTGGGCGCGCGCCACCTTCGCGGCAGACAGCACGCCCTTGCGCTCGAGCTCGCGCGTGCGCGCGCTGCCGTAGCGGCGCAGCAGATGCGTGCCCATCGCGAGCCCGATCTGCTCGATGAACAGCGCGTTCAGCGGGCCGCCCGCGTCGAGGCTGTCGGCCACCGCGTGCGCGAGATGGCCGAGCACCGGGTCGCGTACGTCGGGGCGGCACGTGAGGCCGCCGATCGATTGGCCGCCGTGCTCGGGGCCGACGTGTTCGAGATACGCATGCGGCAGCTCGACCAGCACGAAGTCGAAGTTGCCGTACAGATCCGCGTGGAAATGGCGCGAGAAATCGCGAATGTAGATCGAGTGATGCTGGAACCGGCGCTCGCTCGCGCCGGCGCGCCCATAGAGCGTGCGGCGGTGGCCGCCGCTCAGCGACACGCCGACCAGGAAGCCGCGGTCGCACGGCGGCATCTCGATGCGTTCGACGTGCGCCTCGCGCATGCATTTGCGGTGCAGCCTCAGGCCGCCGGATGCCGTCTCGACATCCTTTGCCAGCAGGCTCGACACGCAGCCGAGCGTGTCTTTCGGCCGCCGCGGAGGCGATGCCACCGGCGCGGCGATGACGGAGTCTGACATGGAATTCCCCAGCGAGGGACTCGGAACATGAAATGACGAGTCCAGTTTAGATGCGCACGCGAACGTTCAAAATGAATTTGCATAAACGTCCGCTCGCCATCCTGACAAATTGCTTTCAATGCGTGGGCGCGGCGAGTGCGCCACCCGGCTCAACGCCTGCGCGAGCGGCCCGGCAGAGTATAGCGCCCCACTTTTACACGCAAGTGATCGTGCCGGTCGCGCCCGCCCGAAATGCGCGGGCAGAGCGCATTTTCCTTCAAGATTTTCGATGGCCATCCGTCTACACTCGGTCCGGAATTCGACATTTTCCGTCCGGTGCAACGGCGCGC
Organism: Burkholderia sp. MS389; assembly: GCF_016899425.1. Taxonomy (GTDB): domain Bacteria; phylum Pseudomonadota; class Gammaproteobacteria; order Burkholderiales; family Burkholderiaceae; genus Burkholderia; species Burkholderia sola. The sequence goes on along the minus strand of NZ_CP045996.1, from coordinate 1,040,321 downwards.
CGGACGCGGACTTCCTGCCGGGTGAACTGCCGCGTTCATCGGGCAGCCATCCCGAGGGAACCGGAGGCGGCCATGATCCAGATCGGAACTTTGTCTGTGGATTTCGAGCAACGCGACATTCGCCAGCACGGCGCGTCGCTGCGCATCGGCGCGCGCGCGCTCGACATTCTCGAAGTCCTGCACCGCGCGAGCGGTTCGGTCGTGTCGAAGGACGACATCATGGACGCGGTCTGGCCGGGCCTGATCGTCGAGGAAAACCGGCTTCAGGTGCATGTGGCGACGCTGCGCAAGGCGCTCGGCGCGAGCCGCGATCTGATCAAGACGGTGCCCGGGCGCGGCTACCTGCTGGTGGCGAGCGCGTCGTCCGGCCCGGACCTCGTACCCGTGGTCGACGCGCCGGCCGTCGTCGCCTCGCCCGATACGCCCGATGTACCCGATGCGCCCGCGTCGTCGCTGCTCGCGCCGCTCGTCGGGCGCGACGCCGAACTCGCGCAGATCGTCGACATGCTCGAACGCACGCCGGTCGTCACGCTCGTCGGCGCGGGCGGCATCGGCAAGACGAGTCTGGCCGTGCGCGTCGCGCACGGCGTGCGCAGCCGCTCGCGCGAGCGCGTGCTGTTCGTCGAACTGGCGCGCGCGTCGACGCGCGACGACATGCTGATCGCGCTCGCCGCCGAGCTCGGCCTCGACACGCCCGGCGTGCCCGCCATCGACCGCATCGGCGACGCGTTCGCGACGTCGCGCTGCCTGCTCGTGCTCGACAACGCGGAGCACATCGTCGATCTGGTGGCGAGCCTCGTCGAAACGCTGACGTCGAGCGCCGGCTCGCTGCGCGTGCTCGTGACGAGCCGCGAGCCGCTGCACATCTCGGCCGAGGCGGTGCTGCGCATGAGCCCGCTCGTGGTGCCGGACGGCAACGCGTCCGCCGACGAAATCGTCCGCTGCTCGGCCGTCGAGCTGTTCCTCGAACGCGTGCGCGCGGCCGCGCCGGATTGCAGGGTCGACGAAGCCGGCGTGCGGCTGATCGGCGACATCTGCCGGCGCCTCGACGGGCTGCCGCTCGCGATCGAACTGGCCGCGGCGCGCGTGGCGACGCTCGGGCTCGCGGTCGTCGCGTCGCGTCTCGACGACCGGCTGAACCTGCTGACGGGCGGGCTGCGCTCGGCGCTGCCGCGTCATCAGACGCTGCGCGCGACGTTCGACTGGAGCTACGTGCTGCTCGATCGGCCCGCGCGCGCGCTGTTTCGCCGGATGGGGTGCTTCATCGGGCCGTTTTCGTTCGATGCCGCGTACGCGGTCGCCACCGAGCCCGGCACGTCGGCCGCGGACATGATCGCGGTGCTCGGCGAACTGGTGGCGAAATCGCTGGTGACCGTCGAGTTTCATGGTGCGTATGCGCGCTACCGGCTGACCGAATCGACGCGCGCGTACGCGCTCGAAAAGCTGCACAACGAAGGCGAGTTCGAGCGCATCGTCGCGCGCCATGCGGCGTACGAGCGCGAGCGCGCGCCCGTGCGGCTCGTCGCGCCCGTGACGCCCGCCGACGTGCCGCCTGCCGATGCGCGCGCGCTGGCCGTGGACGAACCGATGGACGAAGCGGTAGACGAACCGGCGGACGCCGCCGAGGCCGCAGCCGTGCCCGAGCCCGACCGGCTGGCGCGCGCGCTGCTGGAGCCGTCGCGAATGCGCGCATGCACGGCGCGCGCGAGAGAGGTGCTCGACGAACTCGACACGGGCGCGGCAGACCCGGTCGACGCCGCGCGCGAGATGCGGCTGCGGGCGGCCTGCGCGTCGGCGCTGCTGCATACGGACGGCGACGCGCTGGCCGCCGCCGCGATGTGGGACCGCACGCTCGGTCTCGCCGCGCACATCGGCGACGATGCGTTCGACGCGCGCGCGCTGGTCGGGCTGTGGAACACGATGCTGACGCTGTCGGACATTCACGAATCGCTGCGCTACGCGACGCGCTTCGAGCGCGCGGCCGAGCGGCGCGGCGACCGGTCGCAGCGGTTGCTGGCGAACACGATGGTCGCGACGTCGTTGCATTACTTCGGCGAGCATGCGCAGGCGCGCGAGCGGCTGGAAGCGGCGACGGCCGAGCTCGCCGACGTGGGCGAATCGCCGTGCGCGCAGGCCGCGCTGGGCGTCGACATGGCGACGCTGGGCCGCACGATGCTGATCCGTCTGCTGTGGATGCAAGGCGAGCCGGAGCACGCGATGCGCGTCGCCGCGCAAGCGGTCGAGCATGCGCGCCGCGGCCCGTCGCCGCTCGCGTTGTGCATCGTGCTCGGCGCGGCCGCCGTGCCGATCGCGCTGCGCTACGGCGATCACGACATCAGCTCCGACTATCTCGCGACGCTGCGCGCGACCGCCGACGCGCACGGTTTCGACATCTGGCGCAGTCACGCCGAATGCCTGACCGGTCAGTTCGACGTCCAGGCCGGCCATCCCGGCGCCGGGCTCGCGCGCCTCGAACCGGCGCTGCGGCGCGTCGAGGCGAGCGGCTTCCGGCGCGTGCTCGCGCCGTTGACCGTCGCGTACGCGGAAGGCCTCGTGCGGACCGGCCGCGCGGATGAAGCATGCACCCGGCTCGATGCGACGCTCGCGCGCTGCCGCGCGCACGGCGAGCACCTGTTCGTCCCCGAACTGCTGCGCGTGAGAGGCGTCGCGATGCTCGAGCAGGCGCGCACCGTCGGCGCGGATCTCGCCGTCGCGTACGAGGCGGACGGACATCGTCATCTGCAGATGGCGATCCAGACCGCGAACGCGCAGGGCGCCGCGATGTGGGCGCTGCGCGGTTCGCTCGATCTCGCCGATCACCTGATCGAGCGCGGCCACACCGCGCAGGCGTCGGCGCTCGTCGCCGGAGTCGCGCGGCACTTCGATCCGCATTCGCGCGCCCACGACGTGCGCCGCTTGCTGCGCGTGCAGAACTTCGTCCGTCCGGATGCGCCGCCCGCGCCGTGCCTGACGCATGCACGACGCGATGCCGCCGACGCGGCGCAGCAGGCGGCATGACGATGCGCGAATCCGGTACGGCAGTGCGGCCGCGCGATCGCAGCATGCGTGCCGACGCGCGCGCCGCGGGAAGCCGCGCGTGTCGTGCGGTGTCGCGCGCGGGCGCGCACGGGAGACCCGACGGTGCTTAGAGCGACGGAACCCGCGCGTTCGGCGGACCTCGTCGTGTTCAACGGCAAGATCGCGACCCAGGACGAACAGCGCTCGTTCGTCCGCGCGCTCGCCGTGAAGGACGGGACCATCGTCGCGACCGGCGACGATCGCGACGTGCTGCGCCATGCGCACGACGACACGACCCGAATCGATCTGAACGGCCGTACCGTGATTCCGGGCCTGATCGACGCGCACCTGCAGGCGATCCGCGGCGGCATGAACTTCAACCTCGAGGTGCGCTGGGACGGCGTACCGTCGCTCGCCGACGCGCTCGAGCTGCTCGGCCGTCAGGTCCGCCGCACGCCCGCGCCGCACTGGGCGCGCGTGGCGGGCGGCTGGACCGCGCTGCAGTTCGTGGAAAAGCGCGGCCCGACGGCGGCCGAGCTCAACGCGATCGCACCCGACACGCCGGTGTTCATCCAGCATCTGGCCGACAGCGCGTGGCTGAATGCGGCCGCGCTGCGCGCGCTCGGCTACGGGCGCGACACGCCCGATCCGCCCGGCGGCGAGTTGCGGCGCGACCGCCATGGGCGGCCGACCGGGCTGCTGCTCGCGCGCCCGGACCCGGCGGTGCTCGGCGCGGCGCTCGCCCGCGCGCCGATGCTCGATGCGGACGACCGCGTCAACTCGACGCGGCAGTTCATGCGCGCGCTGAACCGCGTCGGCGTGACGAGCGCGATCGACGCCGGCGGCGACGGTCTCGCGTATCCGGACGACTATGCGGCGGTCGCGACGCTCGCGCGGCGCGGCGAATTGACGACGCGCATCGCGTATGCGCTGGGCGCGCGGCACGCGGGCCGCGAGCTCGACGACTTCGCGACATGGATCGCGCTGACGGCACCCGACCGCGGCGACGCATTCCTGCGCACGAGCGGCGCGGGCGAGCGGCTGCTGTGCTCGGCCGTCGATCTCGGGAATTTTCTCGAACCGCGCGTCGACCTGCCCGCGTCGGTCGACGCGGAGCTGGCGGCGATCGTCCGGCTGCTGGTGCGTCACCGCTGGCCGTTCCGGCTGCATGCGACCTACGACGAATCGATCGGCCGCTTCCTCGACGTATTCGAAGCGATCGATCGCGACACGCCGTTCGACGGGCTGCGCTGGAGCTTCGACCGCTGCGAGACGATTTCGGATGCCAATATCGCGCGCGTCGCGGCGCTCGGCGGCGGCATCACCGTGCAGCCGCGCATGGCGTTCCAGGGCGAAGCGTTCATCGCGCGCCATGGGGCGGCGGCGGCCACGCGCGCGCCGCCGATCCGCGCGATGCTCGCGGCCGGGCTGCCGGTCGGCGCCGGTTCGGGCGCGACGGGCGCGGCGAGCTACAACCCGTTCGTCGCACTGTACTGGATGGTGTCGGGGCGCAGCGTGGGCGGCACCGCGCTGTATCCGGCGCGCAACCGGCTCGGCCGGATGGAGGCGCTGCGCCGCTACACGGTCGGCAGCGCGTGGTTCTCCGCGGACGAGCATCGCAAGGGCGCGCTGGTGCCCGGCCGATACGCCGACTTCGCGGTGCTGAGCGACGACTACTTCACGGTCGACGCGCGGCGTATCCCGACGTTGTCGTCGGTGCTGACGGTCGTCGACGGCAAGGTCGTGCACGCGGAGCAGGAATTCTCGCCGCTGGCGCCGCCGCCGCCGCCCGTCAGCCCCGTATGGTCGCCGGTCGCCGCAGGCGGCGTCGCCGATGCGGCGGGCGCCGGCGGCCGCGACGCGCCGCACGCGTCGGCGGCGGGCGACGCATGCGCGGCGCCCGGCATCGATGCGTGCCGCGCGCGCGGTCACGGACGCCGCTTCGCGCGGTCGCGCTATCCGACCGCAAGCGCGGCCGCCGAACGCTGCGAAGCCTTCGGCCGCTGCTGCGTCGCGTTTTGAGCGGCGCGTGCCGGTGCGCGACGCACGCCGCCGTGCATTGAACGATTTTCCGCCCCGTGCGCGGGGCATGAAGGAGACAGGATGAATGCTGCGCACCCGCGCGCATCGGCCACCGGCGACGAAGTGGCCGGCGTTCGCATTCCGCGCACGCCCGTTGCGGTCGAGGCAGCCGACGCGGCCCGCGCGTCGTTGCCCGCCGCGCTCGTCGATCACGCGGCGCGCGTGTTCGTGTTCGCATCGCTCGCCGCGCGGCGTGCGGGCGACGCGTGCGATGCCGATGCACTGTATGTCGCCGCGATGTACGCCAACATGGGGCTGAGCCCGGCGTACGGCCGTTCGACCGAACGCTACGAGCTCGACGGCGCGGATGCCGCGCACGCGTTGCTGCTGCGGCATCGCCGGTCGCGGCGCATGCGCGACGACGTGTGGCACGCGATCGCGCTGCATACGACGCCGGGCGTGGCCGTCCGCGCGTCGCCGCTCGCGCGCGCATTGGCGTGCGCGGTGTCGACGGACCTGATGGCGACCGACTTCGACGCGTACATGGCCCACGAGCGCGACGCGCTCCTTGCCGCGTATCCGCGCGCTGGCGATTTCCCCGAAGCGTTTCTCGACCTGGTCGCGCGCGGCGTCGCGCACCGGCCGCAGTCGACCTTCGGCACGTGGAGCGCCGACGTGCTCGAACGCGCGGATCCGGATTTTCATCGGCCGAATTTCTGCGGCCGCGTGCTGGGCGCGCGGTGGAACGACATGTGACGGCCCCGGTCGAGCGTGCGGCAGCCGCACGCTCGACCGGCTGCGGCGCGCGGCCGCGCGCGGGATGCCGCACGTGGCGCGCCGCATGTGCGGGTCACGCGTGCGACGGCGCCGCATCGTACCGCGCATAGTCGACGTAGCCGGCGCGGTCGCCGCCGTACCAGCCGGCGGCCTTCGGCTCCGCGAGCGGTGCGCGGGCCGCGATGCGCTCGACGAGATCCGGGTTCGCGATATACGCGCGCGCAAACGCGACGAGATCGGCGTCGCCCGCGTCGATCAGCGCGTTCGCCGCGTCCGGCGAAATGCCGCCGTTGACGATCAGCGTGCCATGGAACGACCGGCGCGCGTGCTCGACGATGCGCGGCAGATCGGGCTCGCCGCTCCAGCCGTTGGTGTCGGCCGCGTGCAGGTACGCGACGCCCGCCGCGTCGAGCATCCGGCCGACGTACGCGAGCGTCGCGTCCGGATCGGCGTCGCGCACGTTGTTGTATTTCGCGTACGGCGAGATGCGCACGCCGACGCGGTTCAGCGGCATCACGCCGCCGACCGCGTCGACGATTTCCTCGAGAAAGCGCGCGCGGTTCGCGACCGAACCGCCGTAGCGATCGTCGCGGCGGTTCAGCGTCGACGACAGGAACTGGTGCGGCAGATAGCCGTTGGCCGCATGGATCTCGACGCCGTCGAAGCCCGCGGCCATCGCGTGCGCGGCGGCCTGCCGGAATTCGTCGACGGCCGCGACGACTTCATCGGTCGTCATCGCGCGCGACGGCGTCGCATGAATCTTCGTGTAGTAGCCGTTCTGCAACTGCGCCCACACCTGCAACTGTTCGAGGTCGTCGTTCACGCCGGACGGCGACAGCGGCGCGGCGCCGCCGAGCAGCGTCAGCGAACTGACGCGGCCGCCGTGCCACAGCTGCGCGAAGATGCGGCCGCCGTTCGCATGGACGGCGTCGGTGACGGTTTTCCACGCGGCGGCTTGCGCATCGTCGACGAGACCGGGCGTCAGCTCGAATGCGGCGGACGCCGGGCTGACGTTGGTGGCCTCGGTCACGATCAGGCCGGCCGACGCGCGCTGCGCGTAGTACTCGGCCATCAGTTCGGTGGGCAGGCCGCGGGACGGCGCGCGCGAGCGCGTCATCGGCCCCATCACGACGCGGTTCGGCAGCGCGAGGCCGCGCAGATCGTAGGCACTGAGCAGGGAAGACATGATGGACTCCTGTGGTTCGACGGGGAGCGGGGCGGCTTTGCGCCCCGCGAACGGATCGATTCGATGGGTGACGATGGATCAACCCGCGGCGTGACGTTGCGCGTGCGGCCGCCCGACGAGCAGGTAGTGGCCGAGCGCGACGATCGGGAACGCGCCGGCCACCGCGGCGACGAGCGGCCAGCCGCCGTGTTCGTACAGCGGGCTCGCGAGCGCGGAGCCGATGGCGCCGCCGACGAAGATGCTCGTCATGTACAGCGCATTGAGCCGGTTGCGGCTCGCCGCATGCAGCGCGTAGATCTCGCGCTGGCCGAGCACCATGTTCATCTGCACCGCGAAGTCGAGCACGATGCCGGTGACGACGAGCCCGTACAGGCCGGCGCCGTGCACGACCCCGACCGCATACGCGAGCGCGCCGGCAACCAGCGCGATCAGCGTCGCGCGCACCGTATGGCCGGCATCCGCGAGGCGTCCGGCCACCGGCGCCGACGTCGCGCCGATCGCGCCGACCAGCGCGAACAGGCCGATCGCCGATTGCGACAACCCGTAGTGACGCGTCAGCTCGACGGGCACGGCGGTCCAGAACAGGCTGAACGACGCGAACATCAGGCCCTGGTAGAACGCGCGGTGACGCAGCACCGGCATCGTGCGAACGAGGTGCAGCAGCGAGCCGATCAGTTCGAAATAGGTTGCGCGATGATCGGGCTGGCGCGACGGAATCGTCAGCGCGAGCACGGCCGTGACGAGCGTCATCAGCACGGCCGCGGCCGCGAACACGAAGCGCCAGCCGAACGCGTCGGCGACGACGCTCGACAGCGGCCGCGCGAGCAGGATGCCGAGCAGCAGCCCGCTCATGATCGTGCCGACGACGCGGCCGCGCGAATGGTCGGGCGCGAGGTGCGCGGCGAGCGGCACGAGGATCTGCACGGCCACCGAGCTGAACCCGATCAGCAGCGAAATCGCGAGGAAGAGCCCGGGCGTGCGCACGAACGCGGCCGCCGCGAGGCTCGCGATCGACACGATGGCCGTCACGATCATCAGCTTGCGGTTTTCGAGCAGGTCGCCGAGCGGCACGATGAAGAACAGCCCGAGCGCGTAGCCGATCTGCGTCAGCGACACGATCAGGCTCGCCGTGTTGCCGGACATGTGCAGGCTCGGCGCGATGAGCTCGGTGATCGGCTGTGCGTAATACAGGTTCGCGACGATCGCGCCGCAGCTGAACGCGAACAGCAGGATCAGCCCCTGCGTGAGTTTGACGCCGTGCGCGGGCGGCGCGAGCGGTGTTGAATCCGTTGACATGATCGACTCCTGGAAAAGGGAAAGGCCGGACACCGAAGCGTCGCGCCGGCATCGGGTTCGCTCGGCCGCGCTACGGTGCACCGCATTGCCGTCCATACTATTGATCAATCGATAAAACCGGAAGCGAGACGCCGCGCAATCGAGCGTTGCGCGGCACGCAAAAGTGCCGCGCCCGGTGGGGTCAGCCGCGTTTGCCCTGCAGTGTCGGAATCTGCTCGAACAGGCCCGCGAGCCAGTCGACGAACACCTTCAGCTTGACCGGGATGTGGCGATTGGGCGGGTACAGCACCGAAATCGGCCTGGCCGGCGCGTTGAAATCGGTCAGCACCTCGCGAAGCCGGCCCGATTTCAGGTAAGGCTCGACGAGGTACAGCGATGTCTTGATCAGGCCGATGCCGGCGACGCCGCACTCGATGTAGTTGTCCGCGTCGTTGACGGCCACCGTGCCGCACATCTGCACGATGCGCGGCTCGCCGTCGACGACGTAATCCCACGGGCGCGGTCGCCCGGTGTCGGCCGAGATGTGACTGACCGCCACGTGCTGCGCGAGATCGTCGACGGTCTCCGGCTCGCCGCACCGCGCGAAATACGCGGGCGAGCCGCACGTGCAGGTGGTCAGGCTGCCGATCCGCCGCGCGATCATCCCCGAATCGTCGAGCGCGCCGATGCGCACCACGCAGTCGACCCCTTCGCCGACGAGGTCGATCTGCCGGTCGGTCACGCCGAGTTCGATCATGATGTCCGGATGGGCGTCGAGAAACGCCGGCAGCGCGGGCACGACGACCTGCTTCGCCATCGCGGGCGGCAGGTTCACTTTCAGCCGGCCGCGCGGCACGTTGCGGGCCTGCGACACCGACGCCTCCATGTCGTCGATCTCGCGCAGCACCGCGACGGCGCGTTCGTAATACGCCTGGCCGTCCTCGGTCAGCGAGATGCGGCGCGTGGTGCGGTTCAGCAGCCGGCAGCCGAGATGCTGCTCGAGTGCGCTCAGCAGCGCGGACACGCGCGGCGTGGTGAGGCCGGTCGTGTCCGACGCGCGCGTGAAGCTGCCGGTTTCGACGATGCGCGTGAACACGCGCATCGAAAGCAAGGTATCCATCGTCGGAAGTTCTCCCGCCTGTCGGCATGCGGCGCCGGTGCGTGCCGGCGCCGTCTTGTCGTGTATCGGATAGGGCGTGTCGCGCAGCGAATGCGACCGACCGCTACGCGTCGATGCGCTTTCTCAGCGCGTCGCCGGCAAACGGCATTTCGCGCAGGCGCTGGCCGGTCGCGTCGAAGATCGCGTTGGCCAGCGCGCCGGCGGTCGGCCCCATCGACGCCTCGGCCGCGCCGAGAAACGGCGCGCCGGGGCGATTGACCAGATGGACCTTCACGTTCTGCGGCGCGGCCGAGAAGCGCAGGATCGGGTAGCTGCTCCAGTCGAAGCTGCGAATCCGTTCCGTGTCGTACTTCAGCGCCTCGTACAGCGTCCAGCTCGCGGCCTGCACGATGCCGCCCTCGATCTGGTTGCGGATGCCGTCCGGCGACACGATCTGGCCCGCGTCGACGGCGGCTTCCGCGTGTTCGAGCGTCACCTGGCCGGTTTCCGGCACGACCGACACCTCGACCGCGATCGCGACGTAGGCCATCAGGTTCTTGTACTTGCCGAACGCGAAGCCGACGCCGCGGTTGCGCGCGCGCGGCGGCCGCGGCCAGCCGAAGTGCTTCGCGGCGAGCTGGATCACCTGCCGCGCGCGATGGTCTTCCATGTGGCGCAGCCGGAATTCGACCGGATCGACGCCGGCCGCGTGCGCGAGCTCGTCCATGAAGCTTTCGATCGCCCAGACGTTCGTGTGCGCGCCGAGCGAACGCATCGCGGACGTCTGCAGCGGCATCGTCGGCGAGAAGTGGTTGACGATGTGCTGGTTCGGCAGCGCGTACAGCGGGATCGCGTTGCGGTCGCCGCCGCCCTCCGGTTGAAGCATCGGCGTCGACGGCGCGGGCACGAACGGCGGCTCGAGCATGCGCGCGGGCAGCAGCCGGCCCGCGTTGACGATCCGCTCGTTGTGCGAGCTGCTCCACAGCGCATAGTTCCAGTCGACGATGCGGCCGCTCGCGTCGAGCGATGCGCTGACCTCGGTCACCATCGCGGGCGTGAAGTGATCCCACGTGTGTTCCTGTTCGCGCATCCATTGCACGCGAATCGGCTTGCCCGGCATCGCGGCGGCGATCAGCGCCGCATGTGCGGCCACGTCGTCCGCCGCGTTGTGGCCGTAGCAGCCGGAGCCTTCGGTGTGAATGCAGCGAATGTTCGCCTTCGGCATCGACAGCATCTCCGCGAGCGCGTCGCGCAGCGGATAGACGCCCTGCGAGTGGGTCCACACCGTCATCATCCCGTTCTCGAGATGCGCGACCGAGCACGACGGCCCGATCGACCCGTGCAACAGGTAGTTCTTCAGGAACGTCGCGTTCAGCGTCTTCGCGGCCGGCGCGGTGGCCGCGTGCGTGTTCGCGATCTCGATGCGCTGCGTCGAGATCCGCTTCAGGTCCGCGTGCACGGTGCTGCGCTCGGGCAGCTTGCGGCCCGGCGACCACTGGCAGCCGGCGGCGAGCGCGCGCTGCGCGACCACCGCCTGCCACTCGCCCTGCGCGACCACCGCGAGCATGCTGCCGTTGCGCACGATCCGCACGACGCCCGGCAGCTTCAGGATCGCGGCTTCGTCGAACGACAGCAGCTTCGCGTCGTACACCGGCGGCATCACGACGCGCGCGTGCAGCATGCCGGGCAGCTGCATGTCCTGCACGTAGCTGACGCCGCCCGTGACCTTGTTCGGGATGTCGACGCGCGGCAGCGACGTGCCGATCACCGCGAATGTCGCCGGGCTCTTCAGCGGCGACGTGGGCGTCGCGTTGCGGTGCAGGTCGACCGTGCGGATCGCGTCGCCGTAGGTCATCGTGCGGCCGTCGGGCGCCGTGATCACCGCATCGGCGGTCGTCAGCACGCGCGGATCGACGCCGAAGCGTTTCGCCGCGCCTTCGACCAGCAGCGCGCGCACCTGCGCGGTCGCGTTCAGCAGCGCGGAGCCGCTGTCGGCCATCGTATGGCTGCCGGCGGTCAAGCCTTCGTCCGGCGACGCGCCGGTGTCGGCGGTCAGGAACGTGATCAGCGACGGCTTCATGTCGAGTTCCTCGGCGGCCACCTGCAGCAGCGCGGTGCGCACGCCGGTGCCGAGCTCGACCTTGCCGGTGTACACGGTGACCTTGCCGTCGGGCGCGATCTTGACCCATGCATCGAGCAGCGGATTGGTCTTCAGGCTGCCGGCGAGCGCCTGCGTGGCCTTCGCCACGTGCACGGCCGCGCCTTCGTCGGCGATCACCAGCTGCGCGGCCGCGCGCGACGCGGGCGCGAGCGTGAACGCGACGAACAGCGCGCCGGAGACGATGAAGTGCCGGCGGCCTTCGTCGATGTCGTCGTGGGAATTCATCACAGCCCCTTGCTGATCGTGACGGGAGCGGAAGCCGGTTCGGGGGCCGGCAGCCCTGCGACCGAGCGCACCGCCGCGAGAATCCGCATGTGCGTGCCGCAGCGGCACAGGTTCGGTTCCATGTGCGTACGCAGTTCCTGTTCGGTCGGCTTCGGATTGCGTTCGAGCAGCGCCTGCGCGCGCATGATCATCCCGGCGATGCAGTAGCCGCACTGCGCGGCCTGGTGCTCGATGAACGCGCGTTGCAGCGGGCCCGGATGCTCGGCGGTGCCGAGGCTCTCGATGGTGCGCACGCTGCGCGAACCGACCGCGGCCACCGGCATCAGGCACGAGAAGGTCGGCTTGCCGTCGACGATCACGGTGCAGGCGCCGCATTGGCCGAGGCCGCAGCCGAACTTCGCGCCGTGCAGGTGCAGGTCGTTGCGCAGCGCGTACAGCAGCGGCGTGGACGGATCGATGTCCAGCGTGTGCCGCACGCCGTTGACGGTGAGGGTAATCATCGTGCGGTGTCCTCTTTTCTGAGCTTCGCGGCCATCGCGTCGACGCCCGCCCACGTGGGACGATCGGTATAGGTCTCGCGCACGTACGCGGCGAGATCGGCGATCTGCGCGTCGTCGTACTGGTCGATGAACGACGGCATGTAGTTGAGCGTGTCCTCGCCGTGCCAGCCGATGCCGTTGAACATCATCTGGATCGCGTTGCGCGGCGTATCGGCGTTGACCGCCGTGCTGAACGCGAGCGTCGGCCGCTCGCCGATCGACTGCATCGGCGCGGCCGGCCCGTGGCACTGCGCGCACGATGCCTGGAACAGCGTCGCGCCGCGCTGCGCGGCCGGCGTCGTCGCGGTGTGTTCGCCCGCGGCCGTTGCCGCGGCCGCACGCGCGGTCGCCGGCTTCTGGATCGACAGGATGTACGCGGCGATCGCGTCGACGTCCTCCACCGGCACCGTCGCGAGGTCGCGCGTGACCGGCAGCATCGGCCCGGCCGCCGCGCCGTGCTCGCTCGCGCGGCCGGTGCGCAGGTAGGTGACGAGCTGCGCCTGTGTCCAGGGGCGCGCGGCCTGGCCGAGCGCATTGAGCGGCGGCGCTTCCCAGCCGTCGACGATGCCGCCGTCGAATGCACGGCCGCGCTGCTCGCCGCCGATCGCGTTCAGCGGCGAATGGCACGATGCGCAGTGACCGAGCCCGTCGACGAGCATCCTGCCGCGGTTCCATTGCGCGGACTGCGCGGGGTCGGGTTGATACGCGCCTTCGCGCAGGAACAGCACGTTCCAGAACGCGACCAGCGGCCGGAAGTTCAGCGGAAAGATCAGGTCGTTGGCGGGCGCCGTCGCATGTACCGGCTCACGCGTCATCAGGTACGCGTATGCGGCGGCGATGTCGTCGTCCGACATCCGCGTGAAATGAATGTACGGAAACGCCGGGTAGAGCGGCTGGCCGTTGCGGCCGATGCCGGTGCGCAACGCACGGGCGAAGGCGTCGCGCGACCAGCGCCCGATGCCCGTTTCGGCGTCCGGCGTGATGTTGGTCGCGTAGATCGTGCCGAACGGCGTCGCGAGCGGCAAGCCGCCCGCGAACGGCTTGCCGTCCTTCGCGGTGTGGCACACGATGCAGTCGCCGAGCGCGACGACCCGCGCGCCGGCGCGCACCAGTTGCGGATCGAACGAAGCAGGGGCGGGCGGATCGATCGGCGCGATCGACGGCCGCACCATGATGCCGATCGCGACCGCGATGCCCGCGATCGCGATGCCGGCCGCGCCGAACCAGAGTCGTTTGTGCTTCATGTGCGCTCCGCGCGAAGCGGTGCGCCGCACGTCGTGCGCGGCGCCCCCGGGGCGTCGTGCGTCGGCTGGCCGGGCCGCGAACGCGTGGCTGCGCGGCGGTGATTGGCAACTGGATCCACGTTGTCACTCCATCAATCGAAAAGGCGCGCGGGCTGGCCAGCGCGGTCGCTCTTGCAGCCAGTCTACGCAGACGCCCGCGTCATTTCCTGAAACCGGGCTGAAACGTTCTGAACGGGTTCCGGCCCGGTTCGACGGCACCCGGCACGCACGCGCTAGATCCGCAGCAGCCGGCCCGCATTGCCGCCGAGCACCAGCGCGCGCTGGTCGTCGGGCAGGTCCAGCCGGTCGAGAAAACGCACCGGTTGCGCGTAGCCCATGTCGAAGCAATAGTCGCTGCCGAGCACCAGCCGGTCGATGCCGACGTTCTCGATCAGAAAGTTCAGCACCGGCCCCGAGTGGGACACCGTGTCGTAGCTGAAGCGCCGCAGATAGCTGCTCGGCTGTTGCGCGAGCCGGCGCGTTTCCGGCCGGACGGTCCACCCGGCGTCGAGCCGGCCGACGAGGATCGGCAGCGCGCCGCCCGCATGCGGCAGCGTGACGTGCAGCGCCGGATGGCGATCGAGCACGCCGCCGAGTATCAGGTGCGAAGCGGCGATTGCCGTATCGAACGGATTGCCGAGCAGGTTGCTCAGGTAGAAATCGCCGAGGCGCGCGCCGCCGACGGTTTGCTGCGGGTGCAGGAACACCGGCAGCCCGAGTTGCTCGATGCGCGCGAACACCGGCGCGAACCGCGGATCGTCGAGGTCGCGGTGGTCGATGTTCGTGCCCATGTACACGCCGCGCACGCCAGGCAGCGCCGACGCGCGCTCGAGCTCGTCGATCGCATCGGTCGCGTCGAGCATCGGCAGCGTCGCGAGGACGACGAAGCGCGCCGGATGCCGCTGGTGCACGCGTGACGCGGCCGTATTCCATGTGCGCGCCAGTTTCGCGTTGAACGGCCGGTCGCCCCAGTACGCCATCGGCACGCTCAGCGACAGCGCCTGCACGTCGACGCCCGACGCGTCCATGTCCTCGAGCCGCGCGTCGACGTCGATGAATTTCATCGGCAGCGGCCCGAGGCCGCCGGCCGGCGTGCGGAACGTGAACGTCGTGTCGTCGCACGCGAATGCGCCGCCGAACCGCTTGCCTTCGCCGCCGACGAGGTCGCAGAAGCTTTCCGGGTAATAGTGCGCGTGGATGTCGATCGCGCGTGGACGCCGGGCCGGCAGCGTGGCTGCAGCGGCCGAGGCGGGCGCCGGTTGCGCCGCCGCGGCCGGGCGTCCGGCAAGGGCCGCGACGGCAAGCGCGGCGAATGTGCCGAGCATGCGGCGCCGGCCGGTGGGCAGGCAGCAGGGGCAGGTCATCGGATCGTCTCCAGGTCGTGATTGTCGTGTTGTGGCGTGCCGTGGCGCGGCAGGGCGCCGAGTTCGCATGCGACGAGCTGCGCGTCGAACCGCGCGCGTTCGCGTCGCGCGCGGGCCGAGCCGTCGGTGGCCGACACCGCGACGATCGCGACGAACGCGGCGGCCATCGAGAACAGCGCCGGATATTCGTACGGGTAGAGCGCGTGCGCGTGGCCGAGCACCTGTACCCAGACGGTCGGGCTCAGCACGGTGAGCGTGACCGCCGTGACGAGCCCGATCGTGCCGCCGACCACCGCGCCGCGCGTCGTCAGGCCGCGCCAGTAGATCGAGAGCAGCAACACCGGGAAATTCGAGCTGGCGGCGATCGAGAACGTGAGGCTGACGATGAACGCGATGTTCTGCTTCTCGAATGCGATGCCCAGCACGATCGCGAGCACGCCGAGCACCAGCGTCGTCGCGCGTGCGACGCGCATTTCTTCGCGGTCGGTCGCCTGGCCGCGGCGCAGCACGTTCGCATAGAGGTCGTGCGAGATCGCCGACGAGCCGGCGAGCGTCAGCCCGGCGACCACGGCGAGAATCGTCGAGAACGCGACCGCGCAGATGAAGCCGAGGAAAAAGTTGCCGCCGATCGCATGCGCGAGATGGATCGCCACCATGTTCGCGCCGCCGGCCACCGCGCCGGACGCATCGTGATACCGCGGGTCCGCCGCGACGAGCGCGATCGTGCCGAAGCCGATCACGATGATCAATGCATAGCCGGCGCCGACGATGCCGGTTGCATGGAGGATGCTCTTGCGCGCCGCGCCGACGTCGCCGACCGTGAAGAAGCGCATCAGGATGTGCGGCAGGCCGGCCGTGCCGAAGATCAGCGCGAGCCCGAGCGACACCGCGGACACCGGGTCGGACACGAGGCCGCCCGGCCGCATGATGGCCGCGTGCTTCGGATGGACGCGCAGCGCCTGCGCGAACAGTGCGTCGAGGCTGAAGCCGAAGCGGCTCAGCACCATGAACGCCATGAATGCCGCGCCGGCGAGCAGCAGCACGGCCTTGACGATCTGGATCCACGTGGTGGCGAGCATGCCGCCGAAGAACACGTAGACGACCATCAGCACGCCGACGATCACCACCGCGGCCGTGTAGTCGAGCCCGAACAGCAGCTCGACGAGCTTGCCGGCGCCGACCATCTGCGACACGAGATACAGCAGGACGATGACGATCGAGCTCGACGCGGCGAACGCGCGGATCGGCCGTGGCTGCAGCCGGTACGACACGACGTCGGCGAGCGTGTACTTGCCGAGGTTGCGCAACGGCTCCGCGATCAGGAACAGGATGATCGGCCAGCTCGCGAGAAAGCCGACCGAATAGATCAGCCCGTCGTAACCGCTCGTGAACACGAGCGCGGAGATGCCGAGCAGCGATGCGGCCGACATGTAGTCGCCGGCGATCGCCCAGCCGTTCTGCAGCGCGGTGATGCGGCCGCCGGCCGCGTAATGATCGGCGACGCTGCGGTTCTGGCGGGCGGCCCAGCGCGTGATGACGAGCGTCGACGCGACGAACAGCACGAACATGCCGATGGCGACCGGATTGTGCGGGTGCGCGAGCGGCGCGGAGCCCGCCGCGAACGCCGGCGCCGCGGCTGCGCTCGCGGTTGCAGCGAGGAGGATGGCGAAGGTGCGTTTCATTGGCCGCCTCCGTCGCGGATCGACGCGACGAGCGCGTCATGCACCGCATTCGCACGCCGCACGTACAGCGCGACGAGCGCGAACGTCGCGACGAACATGCCGAAGCCGGCCGGGATGCCCCACGTGGTCGGGCGGCCCGGCACGATCGGCCGGCCGAGCCATGCCGGCGAGAACGCCAGCGACAGGATGAACGCGAAGTAAAGCGCGAGCATGACGGCGGTCAGCGACCACGCGAATCGCCGCCTTCGCGTGACGAGATGGCGGAAGCGGGCATCGCGCAGCAGCGGATGCGTGGCCGCGGCGGGCACGTCCTGATCGGGTGCGGGGCCGGCGGCGGCCGGAATCGAACGGTTCACGGTGTCTCCTTGTCGGTATTGGATGGGGCGCGATGCGGCGGGCGCGAGACGTCGTCCATGCGCCCGCCGGCGGTCAGAACCGCGGCGGCACGGCCGTTTCGCGCATCACGACTTCCGCGGTGCGGTAGCGTTCGGCCATCTCGCGTTCGGTGTCGTTCTTCAGTTGCGCCTGCATGTATGCGCCGAGATGGCGCGCGTGTTCCACGATCGCGGCGCCGAACGCGGTGCGCGTTTCGCTGTACGCGTGCAGTGCATCCAGCGGATCGGCATGCGCGGCCAGCGCGCCGACCAGCGCAAGCGCATCGCCCGCGGCCTTCGTGACGCCCATCCCGCAGTGCGGCCGCGCGACGAATGCCGCATCGCCGAGCAGCGCGATGCGGCCGAACGCCATGCGCGGCACCTCGAGGTCGTAGATCGGCTGGAACAGCGGCTGTGCGGCGCGCGACACGACTTCCGCGAACTGCGGCGCGAGCAATGCATGCGCGGCGTCTTCCATGTCGGCGAGCACGTCGCGGCGGATCAGCGTCGGCGGAATGCCGGTCGCCCACAGCTTGCCCGTCGCGTCGGTGAGCAGGTTCGGCAGGTCGGTGTCCTCGCGGGTCGCGCGATACCACACGAAGTTGTAGCGGCGCTCGCCGGGCCGCGTGCTGTTGTGCTGGCCGGCGACCGGGTAGCCGAGGATCTGCTCGCGCGGCGGCAGGCCGAACGCGAACTTGTCGAACAGCGCCGCGTGCGTGCGCTCCGACAGTTCGCGCTCGTCGACGAGGCCGCGCCACGCGACGTAGCCCGCGTACTGCAGGCGCGCGTGCGGCAGGAATCGTTCGCGGATCGCCGAACGGAAGCCGTCGGCCGCGACGACGAGGTCGGCATGCACGACCGACCCGTCGGCCAGCGTGAGCGTGGCGTGCTCGGGCCCGTCCGCGACGTCGGCGACGACGGCCCCCGCGTGATGGTGCTGGTCGGGCAGCGCGGCGCGCAGGACGTGGTACATCTTGCTCCATGCGGTCAGCGTCTGCGGCAGTTGCCGCTCGGATGCGAGCGAGCCGTCCCGCGCGAGCGTGACGCGCGATTCGACGTTCACGCCGATCGATGCGTCGACGCGCACGCCGGCCGCGCGCAGCACGTCGAACAGCTCCGGATGCGTGACGATGCCGGCGCCACGGCCGGACAGCGCGTCGGGCACGCGTTCGAACACGTCCACGTCCCAGCCGTTGCGCAGCAACAGGTTCGCGGCGAACAGCCCGCCCAGCGAGCCGCCGACGATGGCGGCCTTGCGATGCGTCGAATGGATGCTCATGTCAGTCTCCACGGGTAGCGGCGGGCGCTGCGGCGCCGTGCATGTCGAGGCCGGCGACTTCGGCGGCCGGGTAGTTCAGTTCGATCGTCACGCCCGACGGATCCTCGATGAAGACCTGATGCAATCCGAGGCTCGGCACGGTGCGGTCGCGCCACGCGATGTGCTCGGCACGCAGCGTGCGCCACATCGCCTCGACGCCGGTCGCGACGAATGCGATGTGGTCGACGGTGCCGGTGCCCGCGGCCGGCACGGGCTTGTCGCCGAGATACGCGGCGAGCCCGTTCGGGTTGGCCGGATCGATGCCGATCAGGTGGACCGTGCCGTAATCGGCTTCGTCGTCACCGAGGTAGAGCCACGCGCCCGGAAAGTCGAACGGCGGGCGGTAGCCGCGTCTGAAGCCGAGCACGCGTTCGTAGAAGCGGCACGATGCTTCGAGATCGGGCGTGCGGATCGAGTAATGCGCGAGTCGAGATACGGGCATGACGAACCTCTTGTTTATCGAGGGATAAGTTATCGTTCGATAAATTGTAGGTCGAAAACGGCGCAGCGCAAAGCCGTGATCGAGTCGTGTTAACCCTTGGCCCCGGAATCGGGGGCGAATCGGGGATGAACGGGCGCCGATGGCGCCGCGTGTCGCGTTACGACGGAACTTCGCCGGCGACGACTTCGTCCGCGTAGCACCAGATCCAGCGCTCGCCGGGCTCGATCGAGCGGACGAGCCGGTGGCCGGTTTCGCGGAAATGCCGGCTCGCGTGGCGATTCGGCGACGAGTCGCAGCAGCCGACGTGCCCGCAGATCAGGCACATCCGCAAATGCACCCAGCGGCTGCCCGATTTGACGCATTCCTCACAGTAGTCCTTGTCGGTGTCGAACACGCGTGCTTCGTCGAGATGCGTACAGGCGTTGGTCATCTTGCGCTCCGGTGCCGGCGCGGGAGCGACGCTTGCGGCACGGCCGGCGCGAAGCCGCAAGCGGAAGGGGTACGCGGCATTGTGCAGCGTCGCGTTGCGGCCGCACCTTAATTGTCATGAAGCGGCCCGCGCGGCGCGCGGCGACGGCGTACAGTCGCGAATGCGTCCGGCGCGGGCACCGGCCGGGCCGCATTCGACATCGACATCCTCGGGAGGCGCTCATGGATCAACCGCAACACGTGCGGATCGTCGGCCTGCCGCGCAGCAGGGACGCGTATGCGATCCGCGATTTCCTGCAGCGGCGCATGATTGCGTACGACTGGTGCGAGCTGACATCCGACGCCGACTGCGCGCAGGTGCTCGGCATCGCGCCGCTGCACGACATCCGGCTGCCGGTCGTGATCTTTCCGGACGGCTCGCGCCTGTACCAGCCGACCCTGGCCGAAATCGCGGCGCGGCTCGGCTGGGTCGCGCGCCCGCGTTTCGTCGAATACGACGTGTCGATCTACGGCGCGGGGCCGGCCGGGCTGTCGGCGGCGGTCTACGCGGCGTCCGAAGGGCTGCGCGCGGTCGTGATCGAGCGCGGCGCGATCGGCGGGCAGGCCGGCACGAGTTCGCTGATCGAGAACTACATGGGCTTCCCGGACGGCATCCCGGGCGCGGAGCTCGCCGAACGCGCGCGCGAGCAGGCGGTGAAGTTCGGCGTCGAACTGCTGACGATGCGTGAAGGCGTGCATGCGACGTTCGTCGACGGCAAGATCCGCGTCGAGCTCGCCGACGGATCGATCCTGGTCGCGCGCGCGAACATCTGCGCGACCGGCATCGAATATCGCAGCCTCGGGCTGCCGGAGGAGCCGGCGTTTCTCAATGCGGGGTTGTTCTACGGCGCCGGGTCGAGCGAAGCGCCGATGTGCGCGGGCGAGCAGGTGTTCATCGTCGGTGGCGGCAATTCGGCCGGCCAGGCCGCGATGAATTTCGCGCGGCATGCGCGCCAGGTGACGATGCTCGTGCGCGGGGCGTCGCTCGCCGACACGCTGTCGCGCTACCTGATCGACCGGATCGAGCGGACGCCGAACATCGAGGTCCGCTATCGGTCGAGCGTCGCCGCGCTGCACGGCGACGGCTGGCTCGACGCGATCGAGCTTCGCTCGGCCGACGGCACGCGCGAACGGCTGCCGGCCACGCGCCTGTTCGTGTGCATCGGCGGCGCGCCGAATACCGACTGGGCGAAGGACACCGACATCATTCGCAATCCGGACGGTTATCTCGTGACCGGCGGCGACCTGTACGACTGTCCCGCGTTCGAGCGCGTATGGCCGCTCGAGCGGCGGCCGTACCATCTGGAAACCAGCGTGCCGGGATCGTTCGCGGCCGGCGACGTGCGATCGGGATCGGTCAAGCGCGTCGCGTCGGCGGTCGGCGAAGGCGCGATGGCCGTGACCTTCGTGCACCGGTTTCTCGGCGAGGATGCGCATCGGCTCGCGCTCGTGTGACGCGTTCGCCGGCCGTTCGGTCCATTCATCGCGCGTCGGCCTGCGTCGCGTCGCGTAACCCGGCCCGGCCGGCGCGCGCCGGCGGCGTCCATCCGCCGCCCAACGCGCGCACGAGGCTCACCGTCGCGACGGCCAGCGCCTGCCGGCTGTGAATCAGCTGGCGCCGCGCATTCAGCGCATCGCGATCGGCGTCGATCACTTCCAGGTAGCTGACGTAACCGTGCGCGTAACGGCTCAGCGACAGCCGCGCCGCGGCGTCCGTCGCGTGTGCCGCATGGTCGTAGCGCACGATCCGCTCCTTTTGCGCGGCGATGTCGTTGAGCGCGTCCTGCACGTCGCGTAACGCAGCGATCGCGGTCGCGCGATAGTTGGCGTCGGCGACGTCCGTGCCGGCCCGCGCGGCGGCCACCGCCGCGTCGCGCTTGCCGCCGTCGAACAGCGTTAGCGCGACGTTCGCGCCGAGACTCCACAGCGAGCTGTTGCGGTCGAGAAACGAGCGCAGGTCGCGGGTGGCGAAACCGCCGTCGGCGGTCAGCGTCAGCGTCGGCAGCCACGCGGTGCGCGCGATGCCCAGCTCGAGCGACGCCGCGTCGGCGCGCCGGGCCGCCGCGAATACGTCCGGGCGTTGGGCGAGCAACGCGGACGGCAGCCCGGCCGGCACATCCGGCACCTGCACGGGCACGGCGCCCGTGTCGACGTCGAACGCGGTCGGCGACACGCCGGTCAGCACCGCGATGGCGTCGACGAGGTTCTCGCGCAGCCGGCGGCTCTCCGCGAGATCGGCATGCGCGGTATCGAGATCGGCGGACGCGCGCAGTCCGTCGAGATCGCTCGCCGCGCCGGCCCGCACGCGCGCGGCGATCACGTCGAGCGCGGTGCGCCGCAGCCCGATCGCGCGCGTGAGCGTCACGAGATCGTCGTCGACGTAGCGCAGCGTCAGGTAGTCGACGGCCACTTCGGTCGCCACCCGCAAACGCACCGCATCGCGGTCGGCCGCCGCCTGCAGCACGTTCTGTTCGCCGACGTCGGCGTCGCCGCGCAAGCGTCCCCATAGATCGACTTCGTAGCTCGCGGCGACCGGAACCGACCAGTTGTGCATCGTGCGCTTCGGCAGCGCGTTGTCGACCGTGCCGGATACGCGCGTGCGGCTGAACGACGGGTCGACGCGCACGGCCGGCGCCAGCGCGGCCTCGCGCACGCCGAGCAGCGCCTGCGCCTGGTCGACGCGCGCGGCCGCCGCGCGGATGTCGAGGTTGTGCGCGAGCGCGGCGTCGACGAGGCGGCCGAGTTGCGGGTCGCCGAACCACGCAGGCCACGCCGCGAGCGACGGCGCGCGCGCATCGGTCGACGGATCGGCATGGCGGAACCCGTCGCGCCCGACCGGGACGGGCGCGAGCGGCTGCGGCGCGATCGAGCAGGCGGCCAGCAGGCTCGCGGCGAGTACGGCGAAGGCGCGCTTCATCGCGCTGCGCCGCCGGGTTGCAGCGTGACGACGACCGACAGCCCGGGCCGGATGCGCGGCTCCGTCGCGGCCGGGCCGTCCAGCAGGATCTTCACGGGGACGCGCTGCGTGACCTTCGTGAAGTTGCCGGTCGCGTTGTCGGGCGGCAGCAGCGCGAATTGCGCGCCGGTCGCGGGCGACAAGCTGTCGATGCGGCCGCTGAACGCGCGTTCCGGCAGCGCATCGAAGCGCAGTTGCACGGCGTCGCCGGCGCGTACGTGCCGCAACTGCGTCTCGCGGAAATTGGCGACGATCCACGGATGCGGCTCGACCAGCGTGAGCAGCGCCTGGCCGGGCGCGACATGCTCGCCGGTCTCGACGGTCTTCTTGCCGACGTAGCCGTCCGACGGCGCGACGACCGCCGTGTAGCCGAGCTGCAGCAGTGCGTCGCGCAATTCGGCATCGTTCTGGCTCGACGCGGCGTCGGCGGCCTGGGCGGCGGCGAGGGCGCTGCGCCGTTGCGCATCGGCCGCCGCGACGCGCGCGCGGGCGGACTTGCGAGCGGCATCGGCCGCATCGAACTCCTGCTTCGACAAGCCGCGCGGCGTCTCGCGGGTCAGTTCGCGTGCCCGCGCGTAATCGAGTTCGGCTTTTTCGGCATCGGCGTGCGCCGACACGAGCGCCGCGTCCGCCTGCTCGATCAGCGCGTGGGCGCGGCTCGCATCGGCATGCGCCTGCGCGACGCGTGCGCGCTGCGCGGCGACGCGCACGTCGAAGTCGCGCCGGTCGATCTGCACGAGCGCGTCGCCCGCGTGCACGAACTGGTTGTCGTCGACGAGCACGCGCTCGACCGTGCCGGACACGCGCGGCGAGATCACGTGCAGGTGGCCGGTCACGTATGCATCATCGGTGCCGCGATCGCGTGCGTCGAACTCGTACGCGAGCAACGCGACGAGCAGCAGCGCGATCGCGGCGATCGCGACGATGGCCGGCTTGCGGGAACGCGCGGGCACGGCGGGCGACGGCGCGGGTGAGGGTGGGGTCATGATCGGCAAACTCCGTTGTACGGGCAGGATTCGACGCACCGCGTTATGCTTGCGCCAGCTTGACAGGCGGGAGCCGCTCGACGATGAACACGACGTTCGCCACCGGCAGTGCCATGCCGGCGCCGGCCGCAGGGCCGGCCTCCGACATTCCGACGTTTCGGTCGATCGCCGCGATCGCGGCCGTGCTGCTCGGCGCGATCATCGCGACGCTGACGTCGCGCATCACGTCGCTCGGGCTGGCCGACGTTCGTGGCGCGCTGGGCGTCGGCTTCGACGAAGGCGCGTGGATCAACACCGCGTTTACCGCATCGCAGATGTTCGTCGGGCCGCTCGCGATCGCGGCGGCCTTCATGTTCGGCACGCGCCGCGTGCTGGTCGCGGGCGCCGTGGTGTTTCTCGGCGCGGAAACCGTGCTGCCGCTCTGCACGCAATTCGGCGCGTTCATCGTGTGCCAGGCGATCGCGGGGCTCGCGTCCGGCGTGTTCGTGCCGCTGACGATCGGCTTCGTCGTGCGCACGCTGCCGCCGCGGCTGATTCCGTTCGGCATCGCCGCGTATGCGATGAATCTGGAGATGTCGCTGAACCTGTCGGCCACGCTCGAAGGCTGGTACAGCGAACACCTGAGCTGGCGCTGGCTGTTCTGGCAGAACGCGGCGCTGACCGTGCCGTTCATCGCGTGCCTGATGCTGTCGCTCCCCGACGAGCCGATCAAGCGCTTCGCGTCCGGCATCGACGCGCGCGGGATGCTGCTCGGCGCGGGCGGGTTCGCGTGCCTGTGCATCGCGCTCGACCAGGGCGAGCGGCTGTTCTGGCTGCAGTCGCCGCTGATCGTCGCGCTGCTGGCCGCCGGCATCCTGATGATCGCCGCGTTCCTGATCCACGAACTCGCGTCGCCGCGCGCGGGCATCGATCTCGGCTACCTGGCGCGGCCCAATATCGCGCTGCTGATCGTGCTCGTCGGCCTCGTGCGCTTCACCGTGCTCAACACGAGCTTCATCCCGTCGCTGTTCCTGGCCAGCACCTACGGGCTGCGCCCGCTGCAGATCGGCGATACGCTGCGCTGGATCGCGATTCCGCAACTGCTGTTCGCGCCGTGCGTCGCGCTGTTGCTGCAGCGTGTCGACCCGCGCCGGCTGATCGTCGCCGGCTTCGCGATGGTGGCGATTGCGTTCGCGCTCGGCTCGCGGCTCACGCCGGTGTGGGCCGAGCCCGATTTCATTCCGTCGCAATTGCTGCAGGCGCTCGGCCAGACGATGGCGCTCACGTCGGTCATCGTTTTCTTCGGCCGGCACGTGACGGCCGAGCATGCGCTGACGTTCGGCGCGGTCGTGCAGACGACGCGCCTGCTGAGCGGGCAGCTCGGCACGACGTCGATCGCGGTGATTCAGCGGATCAGGGAGGCTACCCATTCGAATCTCGTCGGTCTGCATGTGTCGCTGTCGGATCCGGAAACGCTCGAACGGCTGCGGGCCGGCGCGGCGTCGCTGGTCGCGCATGGCGCCACGTTCGCGACGGGCAACCAGGCGACCTATGCGCTCGTCGATCGCGCGGTGCGCGTGCAGGCCACGACGCTCGCGCTGGCCGACAACTTCCGCGTGGCGATGGCGTTCGCGCTCGCCGGCGCGCTGCTCGGCATCCTGCTGCGCCCGGTGCGGGCGCCGTGAGCGCGGCGCCGCGCGATCTGAAATTTCCTGAAAAGTCCTGAACGGCACGTGTGCGGCGTCCGTCGCGGCGGCATGCGCGCCGCCGCGGCGGACGGCGCGCTTACGCCTGCAGGAACGCGAGCAGCTCGGCGTTGATGCGATCGGCGTTCACGACGCACATCCCGTGCGCGCCGCCCTCGATCACCTTCAGCACCGCGTGCTTGACGATTTTCGACGACAGCCGCGCCGAATCGTCGATCGGCACGATCTGGTCGTCGTCGCCGTGCAGCACGAGCGTCGGCACGTCGAACTTCTTCAGGTCCTCGGTGTAGTCGACTTCGGAGAACTCCTTCACGCACAGATACTGGCCGTGAATGCCGCCCATCATCCCCTGCGACCAGAACGCGTCGATCGTGCCCTGCGACACCTTCGCGTTCGGGCGATTGAAGCCGAAGAACGGCACCGCGAGATCCTTGTAGAACTGCGAACGGTTCTCCGCGACGTTCTTGCGGATGCCGTCGAACACGTCCATCGGCAGGCCGCCCGGATTGGTCGGCGACTTCACCATCTGCGGCGGCACCGCGCCGATCAGCACGGCCTTCGCCACGCGCTTCGTGCCGTGACGGCCGATATAGCGCGCGACTTCGCCGCCGCCGGTGGAGTGGCCGACGAGCGTGGCTTCGCGCACGTCGAGCGCATCGAGCAGCGCGGCGAGATCGTCCGCGTACGTGTTCATGTCGTTGCCGCGCGACGGCTGGCTGGAGCGGCCGTGACCGCGGCGGTCGTGCGCGATCACGCGATAGCCGCGCTGCACGAGGAACAGCATCTGCGCATCCCACGCGTCCGCGCACAGCGGCCAGCCGTGCGAGAACACGACCGGGCGGCCGCTGCCCCAGTCCTTGAAGTAGATCTGCGTGCCGTCCTTGGTGGTGATGGTGTTCATCGTTTGCGCGCCTGCATGGGCTGAAGAGGGGCTGTGGGACGGCGTGCCGGCGGCGGCCGCCATCGCGGGCAGCGCGGCTGCGGCAACGGCCGTCGCGCCGGCGAGCAGCATGTCGCGGCGGCGGGCCGACGCAACGGCATCGGTCGGTTCGGGATGCATCTGGACTCCTGGGGTATGCGGCGGCAAGGCCGCACGGGATGGTGGATCGGTGGCGGCCGGCCGCGGCCATCCCGCCCGGCAGCCGTCCGGCGTGCGCCGCCGCGCGGCGACTGGCGCGCGCGGACGAACGAATGCCGTCGGGAGCGTATCCCGATGCGGTGCGCGCCGTACTGAAATCCGGCTGAATTTTCTTGAACGCCGCGGCGCCGCGCGCGAATTTGCCGCATTGCAGAAAAATTAAGCGCGGGACAGGGACTCTTCAGCGCGCGGCGGCTATCGTCAACATCGGGTCACCGCCACACGTTGCGCGCCACGCGAACGGGCCGGCAGGGCCCGCGCCGCCCGTCACCTGCCTGGATATGCCGCCATGGACGCCTTCAATCGCTGGGAGCACATGATCACGTCGCTCGGACCGATGCCCGTCGCGGGCGTCCGGATGCTGCCGATGCCGCGCACGCGGGACACGGACGGCGCGCGTCGCCCGCATCGGGACGATGCGCCGGTGCCGTCGAGCGGCGACGTGCGCCGCCGCAGCGCGATCGTCGCCGTCGAGCGGCAGACCGATTCGTCGATGCTGGTGTCGTGGAGCGATCCGACCCGCTGCCGCTACGACGAACAACGCTGGATCTGCGCGAAGGCGCGCAGGCTGGCACGCTGCGCGCTCACCGGGCAGCCGATCCGGATCGGCGACGCGATCTACAAACCCCAGTGGCGCGGCGAGAAACGCCCCGCGAACTGCCGTGAGATGGTTCTCGCGACGGCGCTCGAGCAGTTCGTCGCCCGGCAGTCCCGGGCATGACGCGCCGCGCCGCACGCTTCGGCCGCGTCCGCGGCTTCCCTACCCGCAAGGAACCCTCATGAGCACGTTCACCACCCGCGACGGCGTGTCGATTCACTACAAGGACTGGGGCAGCGGCCGCCCGGTCGTGTTCATTCACGGCTGGCCGCTGAACGCCGACATGTGGGACGTGCAGATGCATCATCTCGCGTCGCACGGCCTGCGCTGCATCGCGTACGACCGGCGCGGCTTCGGGCGGTCCGGTCAACCGTGGAGCGGATACGACTACGACACGCTGGCCGACGATCTCGCGACGCTGCTCGACACGCTCGACCTGCATGACGTGACGCTCGTCGGCTTTTCGATGGGCGGTGGGGAGGTCGCGCGCTACATCGGCCGGCACGGCACGCGCCGAATCGCGAAGGCGGTCCTGATCGGCTCGGTGACGCCGCTCGTCGCGCGCCGCGACGATCATCCGGAAGGGGTGGACGTCGCGGTATTCGACGGCATCCGCGCGGGCATCGTGGCCGATCGCGCGGCGTTTTTCGACGGCTTCTGGCCGCTCTTTACCGGCTCGAACCGCGGCGGCTCGACGGTGTCGCGGGCGGCGCTGGGGTGGACGTCGGTCATGGCGCTGCAGGGCGGGCTGAAGGGCACGCTCGATTGCGTCCGCGCGTTTTCCGAAACCGATTTCCGCGCCGACCTGCAACGGTTCGACGTGCCGACGCTCGTGATTCACGGCGACGACGACCAGACGGCGCCGCTCGCGCTGACCGGCGCCGCCACCGCGAAGCGCGTCCCGCATGCGACGCTGAGCGTCTACGAAGGCGGCCCGCACGCGCTCTACCTGACGCACGCGGCCAGGCTGAACGACGAACTGCTGGCGTTCGCGCAGGCCTGAGCCGGCGCCGCAGGCCGGCCCGGCCTGCGGCGAATCGCGCGCAAACGCGGGCAAACGAGCCGACGGATATTCGGCGGCCACAATAGAGGCGTCTGAAATAAACCGGCCGGTCAATCAAAACGAAAATGCGCCGCATTGCGCCGAGCGAAAATCATTTCGTCTGATATAACGAAATCGCATTTATCGGCGCATCCACGATTTGCACATGAAACGTGCGTGACCCTGCCGCATGTCGGTGCGGGGGCGAAAAGCAGCGTTTCCCGACGGCATTGTTCGTCATTTCAAAAAATTCGTGTCGTTCATTCTGATAATTTGAATCATTCGACCATGCAAATACCGTAGCATTGATGCCGAACCGGCCCCCGATTTCAGTGGGGCGCCGTTGAATGTCACCCTCAAGAAATTCTCATGATCCGGATTGGAACACTTCACGTTTTTCTCGACAGACGTGAAATTCGTTCGAACGGCAAGCTGCTGCGCATCGGCAGCCGCGCATTCGAAATTCTCGAGCTGTTGATTCGGGCGGACGGTGCGCTGGTATCGAAAGACGACATCATGCAGCGCGTATGGCCGCACACCGTCGTCGAGGAAAACAACCTGCAGGTGCACATCGCTTCGCTGCGCAAGGCGCTGGCCGGCGACCGGAACCTGATCGTGACGGTGCCCGGCCGCGGCTATCGTCTGGTCGTCGGGCAGGACGACGGCGACGCGCCCGTGCGTCCCGCGATGGGGCGGCCGTCCGCCGCGCCGAGCGCGTTGTTCGGCCGCGAACAGACGGTCGCCGACGTGCTGACCGCGCTGCAGGGCGCGCGCGTCGTGACGCTGGTCGGCGCGGGCGGCATCGGCAAGACGCGGGTCGCGATCGAAGCGGCGGCGCGCGCCGCCGCACGTTTTCCGGAAGGCACCGTATTCGTTTCGCTCGCCACCGTCGCGTGTCCCCGCTTCGTGCCCGACGCGCTCGCCGGCGCGTTCGGCATCACGCAGCCGATCGGCTCGCTGACGCTCGAAGCGGTGCTCGCCAGCGTCGCGCGTCGGCGGATGCTGCTCGTGCTCGACAATTGCGAGCACCTGCTCGACGCCGCCGCGCAGATCGCGAGCGCGCTCACCGATGCGGACGACGGGCTGTGCGTGCTCGCGACGAGCCGGGAATCGCTGCGCATCCACGGCGAGCGCGTGTGCCCGGTGCCGCCGCTCGACGTGCCCGACGAAGGGGCCGGCGATCGCGAGGCGATGAGCGCGAGCGCGGTGCAGTTGTTCGCGGCGCGTGCGCGCGCGGCCGATCCGCGTTTTCCGCTCGATGCGCGCAGCCTGTCGTTGATGGCGTCGGTCTGCCGCCGCCTCGACGGCCTGCCGCTCGCGATCGAACTGGCCGCGGCCCGCGCCGCCGTGCTGGGCATCGACGTGCTGGCCGCCCATCTCGACGATCACTTTCGGCTGCTGACCGGCGGTTTTCGCACCGCGTTGCCGCGCCATCAGACGCTGCAGGCGATGGTCGACTGGAGCTACCGGTTGCTCGGCGACGCCGAGCGCCTGCTGCTGCGATGGCTCGGCGTGTTTCGCGACGGCTTCTCGATCGAGGCCGTGCGCGAGGTCGTCGGCGCTAACGGGCTGGCCGGCGCCGACCTGCTCGATACGATCGCCGGCCTCGTGTCGAAGTCGCTGCTGATCCTCGAGACCGCACACGGCGCACCGCGCTACCGGCTGCTGACGACCACGCGCGCCTACGCGCAACAGCAGCTCGACAGTCACGGCGAAGGGGCGGCTGCCGCGCGCGCGCATGCGACCTACTTCCTCGCGTTGTTCCGGCGCGCGGCCCACGGTGGCGGCGAGCCGCGCGGCGAGGCCGGCAGCACGACCCGGCTCGATGCGGTGCGGCGCGAGCTCGGCAATCTGCGGGCCGCGCTCGACTGGGCGTTTTCGGCACAGGGCGACGCGGCGCTCGGCACCGCGCTCGCGGCCGTCGCGGTGCCTTGCCTGTTTGATCTGTCGCTCGTCGACGAATGCCGCGAGCGGGCGCGCGTCGCGCTCGATGCGATGCGCGACGCGGACGCGACCCCGGTGTCCGACGATGCGCGCGTGCGGTTGCTGGCCGCGTATGCGGCCGCGCTCGCGCATACCGCAGGGTCGACACAGGTCGTGCACGATGCGTGGTCGGAGGTGCATGCGCTCGGATTCGATGCGGCCGAGGCCGAGCGGCCGACGCGCGAGTCGTGACGCCGGGTTCGTCGCGCGTCTCCGATGCTTCAGAACGATTCAGCCCGGTTACAGGACGGCGGCAGGCGGCACGCGTAGATTGCGTGGACGGAGGGCGCCCGCACTCCGTCGGCACGCGTGCGCGCCGACCCCGCGCGCTCGCCGACATCGCGCGACATCACTGAACGCCGGCGCGGCGAAACGCCCCGGGGTGCACGTCGCCGCGCATCCCGCTCAATCGACGAACCGGCGCATGAAACCTGATCCTTCCGACCTTTCCCGTCACGCGACCGACCTCGGCCTGCTGTTCCTGCGTGTCGCCGCCAGCGTGCTGCTGCTCGTGGTGCACGGCTTGCCGAAGATCGTCCATTACACGGCCGAAGCCGCGGCCATCGAAGATCCGTTCCATCTCGGCCGCACGCTGTCGATCCTGTTCGCGATCTTCGCGGAGGTCGTGTGCCCGATCTTCATGATCGTCGGTCTGTACCCGCGGCTGGCGGCGCTGCCGGTGATGGTCGTCACGCTCGTCGCGCTGGTGTTCGTCCATCCGGACTGGCCGCTGCGCGACGCGCAGTTCGCGTGGATGCTGCTGATCCTGTTCGGCACGATCGCGATCGCGGGCGCCGGCCGCTATGTGTTGCCGTTGCCGGGCATCGTGCGTCGGCGTGACTAGCCGCAGCCCGCGCGTCGGCGGGCAGCACGCGATGTGCCTGACGATGCCGTTCCCGCGGCGAGCTGCGTGCTGCCGCTTCGCCCTTTTCGCGCGCCGCGCTGGCGCTCCGACATGTTGAATTTCTCCGATACGGCGATCTACGGTGCGCCGATCGTGCTCGCCGATCTCGCCGCGTGGCGGCTGTTCGCGCGCGATCGCCCCGTGGTTCGCGCGATCCGGCGCTGCGCGGCGTTCGCCGCGCTGAGCGCGGTGCTGTTCGCGACCGGCGTCAGCCCGCTCGCCGTTCCCGCGTCGCTCGGCGGGCTCGACCGGATCGTGGTCCAGGCCGTGTGCATCGCGTGGTGGCTCCAGTGCGCGATCGTGTTCAGCCTGCTGCTCAATCATCTGCTGCTGCCGCGTGCGTGGCACAGCCAGCGGCTCTTTCACGACATCGCCGCGGGCATCGTGTTCGGCGCGGCCGCGGTGGCCGCGCTGGGCTACGTGCTCGGCCTGCCGTTGAGCGGTCTGGTCGCGACCTCCGGCGCGGTCGCGGTGATCCTCGGTCTCGCGCTCCAGAACACGCTGAACGACGTGTTCTCCGGGCTCGTGCTGAACACCACGCAACCGTTCAGGCTCGACGATACGGTGTCGATCGGCGAGCTCGAAGGGCGGATCGTCGAGAGCAACTGGCGTTCGACGAAGCTGATCGACAACCTCGGCAACCTGGTCGTCGTGCCGAACAGCTCGGCGGCGCGCGCCACCATCGTGAACCTGAGCGAGCCGGCCGGCCTGCACGGCGTCACGCTCGTGCTCGACCTCGATCCCGCGGTGCGGCCGGCCGTCGCCGTCGGCGCACTGGAGCGGGCCGCGGCGAGTTCGCTCGACGTGCTCGCGCGCCCCGCGCCGATCGCCGTCGTGAAGGCGTTCCGCGCGAACGCGATCCAGTACGAACTCGTCTGCTACGTCGACGCGCTGCAGAAGAAAACGACCGTGCGCAACGCGCTCTACGATCTCGCGCATCGGCACCTGGCCGCGGCGGGCGTCGTGTGGCGGCCGCTCGTGGGGCCGGCGCCGGTGTCCGCATCGTCGTCGACGTCGCAAGCGGATCCGGTATCGCGTCGGCTGCTGCTGTTGCGCGCGGTCGAACTGTTCGCGCGCGTCGACGACGACGATCTGGCCGTGCTGGCCGATGCGCTGGTTTCGCGTTCGTTCGGCAAGGGCGACGTGATCTATGCGTCGAATTCGGAGTCGCGCGTGCTGACGATCGTCGAATCGGGTGTCGCGGCGGTGTTCGTGCCGGGCGCGTCCGGCGACGTCGAAGTCCGGCGGATGGCGCCGGGCGATGCGATCGGGCAGTCGGTCGTGCTCGCCGGCACGCGGCTTCACGCGACCGTCCACGCGGTGACCGCGATGACCGTGCATCAGCTTCGCAGCGAGGATCTGTCGGCGCTGATCGGCCGGAAGCCGGCGCTCGGCAGGCTGATGTGCGAGTCGCTCACCGACCATTTCGCGACCGAGGAACGAATGATGATTCCGCCGGTCGAGAAGGCGCACGCGGGGTTCAGCCTGATCGGCTGGCTCGAGAAGGAAATGAAGCGGCTGCACGATTCGCTCGGCTGACGCCGGGGTGGGCCGCGAGGGGCCGGCAGCGGGGGGATCGGCATGCGCTTTTTTTCACGGCGCGTGGCGCCGTGCCGGGGGCGCTGGATGACGCGCGCTGCCGGGCCGTCAGCCATCGACGAGGCGGCCGCGCGCGCGACCCCGCCGTGCCGCCGGGCCGTGAACGCGCGCGTCAGTCCGGCGTCGTGAAGCGTTCGACGAGATCGGGCTGGTCGAGTTGCTCGACCCACCAGTGCAGCGCGCGGCCGGCCTCGTCGCCGCGCCACGCGAGATAGCAGTGCGTGGTGTCGCGCATGCCCGTCACCTGCCGCGCGACGAGCTTGCCGTCGGCGATCGCGCGCGCCGCGATGCATTCCGGCAGGGTGCCGACCGCGAGCCCTTCGCATTGCGCTTCGAGTTTCGCGGCCAGCGTCGGGACCGCGAGGGTCGGCTGGCCCGCATCGATCGCGACCGACTGCGGCTGCAATTCGCGCGACGTATCGCTGATCACCGCGCCGCGATACCGAACGACCGACGCCATCGCCAGCGGTTCGGGCATCGATGCGAGCGGATGGGTCGGCGCGACCGCGAACACGTGTTTCAGCGAGCCGATCGGCCGCGCGACGATGCCCGGCAATTCCGGCGGTTCGCCCGCCGCGCCGACGACGAGATCGGCCCGACGCGAAATCAGCGCATCCCACGCGCCGCCGAGCACTTCGGTCGACAAACGCAGCCGCGTGTCCATCCCGAGCGCGTAGAACCGGTGCACGTACGGCCACAGCGCATCGAACGGCAGAATTTCGTCGATACAGACACGCACTTCCGTTTCCCAGCCCTGTTGCGCACGCAGCGCCTTCATTTCGAGTTGCTCGGCCGCGCGCAGCAGGCGCCGGCCTTCCTCGACGACGATGCGTCCCGCATGCGTGAGCTTCGCGCGGCGTCCGCTGCGGTCGAACAGCGCCACGCCGAGATCGCTTTCGAGTTTCTGCACCAGGTAGGTCAGCGCGGATGGCACGCGATGCAGCAGTTCCGCGGCTTCGGCAAAGGTTCCGGTGCGGTCGATCGCGTCCAGGGCTTCGAGCGCTTCGAATGACAGCTTCATCGCGGATTCCGGTAGAGGTGGCTGGCGCATCATACCAGCGCCGGGGCGGCATGAGCAGCGTGCGTCGCCGCGATTTGCTAGAGTGGCGGGTATCGTCATTCGCGATCCGCATCGCCCCATGAGCGCCCCTCAGCCGGACACCGCACCGTCCGATTTCCTCCCCGCCGACGTCAGGCAGACCGTCGTCACGCAAGCGTTGCCGCACGGGCAAATCGGTATCGTCCGACTCCAGAGCTTGCGCCGGAACATGGGGCTGACCGCACCGTACGAACTCGAGAATACGGATCTCATCGTATTGCAGTTGCGTCCGTTCGGCGAACAGGATCTGTGGCTCGATGGCCGCCCCGCGCCGTTCGTCCCGTATGACGCGGGAACCGTGTCGATCTACGATCTCGACCGTCGCTGGGTGGCCGACCTCAAGGGCGCGTTCGATTGCCTGCATTTCCACCTGCCGCGCCACACGCTCGAGGAAACGGTCGACGACCTCGGCGGCCGGCAGCGGCCGCAGCTTTACCTGCCGCCGCATCTGAGCACCCACGACTCGATCATCCACGCGCTCGGCCAGTCGCTACTGCCGGCGCTGGCCCGGCCGGGCGAAGCATCGCAGATCTTCATCGATCACGTGGGGCTGGCGTTTCAGGCACACGTCGCGCACCGTTACGGCGGCGTCGGCGAACGGCGGGAAAGGTCGGACGGCAAGCTCACGCCGTCGCAGGCGCGCCGTGCGCAGGAGCTGTTGCTCGCGCACCTCGACGGCAACATCGGGCTGGCCGACGTCGCGAGCGCGTGCGGGCTGTCCCGCAGCCATTTCGTCAAGGCGTTTCATCGAACGACCGGGCTGCCGCCGCATCGCTGGCTCGTCGTGCAGCGCGTCGAACGGGCGAAGGAATGGATGCGCAACCCGAACGTGCCGTTGAGCATGATCGCCGTTGCGTGCGGCTTCGCCGATCAGAGCCATTTCTCGCGAACCTTTGCGCGATTGACCGGTGTCACGCCACGCCGGTGGCGCGCGGACCATACGTGAGCGTCGCGATACGACGGAGGCGGGGCGCGCGGCATGACACACGCGGCGACGTGCAGGCATGCGACTTGCATGCGAGCACGGGCCGCATCACTTCGGAGGTTTTCATGAAACGACACTGGCCGCGACAATCGATGCTCGCGATAGGTGTGTTCGCAACGTTCGGCTTGCATGCCGCCATCGCATTGGCGGCAGCCGACGTGTCGATCAGCCGCGCCGATTACGGGACGACCGCGAGCGGGCAGGCGGTGAGCCAGTACACGCTCGCGAACCGGCACGGCGTGACGCTGAAAGTGATCACGTACGGCGGCATCGTGACCGCGCTCGACGTGCCGGACCGCACCGGCCACGTTGCCGACATCGTGCTCGGCTTCGATTCGCTGCGCGACTACGAAGCGCACAACGGCAACATCCATTTCGGCGCGCTGATCGGCCGGTATGCGAACCGCATCGCGGGCGGGCGTTTCGCGCTCGACGGCAAGACGTGGACGCTGCCGGTCAACGACGGGCCGAACACGCTGCACGGCGGCCCCGACAGTTTCGACGCGAAGGTGTGGAAGGTCACCGGCACGCACAGCGACGCGGCCGGTTCGAGCGTCACGCTGCGCTACGTGAGCCCCGACGGCGAGAACGGCTTCCCCGGCACGTTGACGACGGACGTGACCTACACGCTGACCCGCGACGACCAGATCCGCATCGACTACCGCGCGACGACCGACAAGGACACGGTCGTCAACCTGACCAACCACAGCTACTTCAATCTGGCGGGGCACGCCGGCGGCAGCGTCGAGCGGCAACTGATCGAGATCGCCGCCTCGCGTTTCACGCCGACCGACGATACGTCGATTCCGACCGGACAACTGACGAGCGTCGCGGGCACGCCGATGGATCTGCGCCAGTTGACGCCGATCGGCGCGCATTTGCGCGATGCGTATCCGCAGTTGGCGATCGCGCATGGCTACGACCAGAACTGGGTGCTGGACCAGGGCGGCCAGCCGGCGCCGGCGTTTGCCGCGCGCGCCTACGACCCGGCGTCCGGGCGTTTCCTCGAGCTGTACACGACGCAGCCGGGGCTGCAGTTCTATACGGCCAACGGGTTGAACGGCAGCGTCGCGGGCAAGGGCGGGACCGCCTACCGGCAAACCGATGCGTTCGCGCTGGAAGCCGAGCATTTTCCCGATTCGCCGAATCGTCCGGCCTTCCCGTCGACGGTGCTCAAGCCGGGCGACACGCTGCACGAAGTGACGGTGTGGCGGGTGGGCGCGCGATGACCGTCGGCGCTGGCGCGCGCGTGTCGGTCACATGTTGATCGTGCCGCGCCCGATTTCGATCACGCGCCCGCCGACGCCGATTTTGCCCGCCGCATCGACCGACAACCGCAGCACGCAAGGCCGGCCGACGGCTTCGCCTTGCTCGACCCGAAACGCGGCCGGCAGATCGTGACTGGCGGCAAGCAACCAGCCGCCCAGGTTCGCACAGGCCGATCCGGTGCCCGGATCTTCCGATACGCCGCCGCCCTGCTTCACGAAGAAGTAGCGGGACACGACTGTCCCCGGCCGTTCGGCGTCGAACGCGAACACATAGGCGGTCTTCCGGCCGAGGCTGCTTCGCGGCCAGATGTCGAGATGCGCGCTGTCAGGCTGCGCGCGTCGCACGGCGGCCGGGTCCTTGAGCGCGACCAGCAACTGGTCGGCGCCGGTGTCGACCCACAGCGGCGGCGCGAGCAGGTCGTCCTCGGCGAGCCCGAGCAGCGCCGCGATCCGCGCATCGGACAACGTGCACGGCGCCGTGTTCGGCATGCCGGCGTGCGGCGCGATGAAGGTCCACACGTCGTCGCGCGCGGTGACGTCGACGACGCCGGCCTTGAATTCCAGCGTCAGCGCATCGCCTGCGTTGAGCCGCTCGCGCACGACGTGCGCGGTGCTGAGCGTCGGATGGCCCGCGAACGCCATCTCGTAGCCGGGCGTGAAGATGCGCACGCGTGCATGCGCCCGCTCGGACGGCAGCACGAAGGTCGTCTCCGACAGGTTGAACTGCACGGCGAGCGCCTGCATGGTCGCGTCGTCCATGCCGCGCGCATCGTCGAACACGCAAAGCGGATTGCCGCCGAACGTCGATTCGGCGAAGACGTTCAGCAGGCGGAAGGTGTAGGGGGGCATGGGCATTTCGTATGGATCGCAGCCGGGAAGGGCATGCCGTACGCCATTGTGCCTGCATGATTCGACGAAGGTGGCGGCACACGTGCCGTCCGGTTTTCATGCATGATCGATGTGCACCGATTCGCTGACGGCGAGCCGGCAGCGGCAGTCGGTTTTTGCGCCGGAACAGACGATCACGTTCGAAGGGGTGCGATGAGCAATCGCGTGCGACCCCGACTTTCACGCATGCAGGAGGAAGACATGACATCCGACGAAGGCGTCCTGCATCCCCGCGACGCGCCTACCGATTCACCGTACACCGCGCTGGAAACGATCGTGCGCGGCGTGGAAGCGCTCCGGATTCCCGCCGATACGGAGTGGCCGACGGCGCGGCTTTACCTCACGGACAACGACCGCCAGTGGAAATTCTCCGCCGTGCTGGTCCCGATCGTCGCGCGGCGCGAGCCGACGATCCTGCTCACCAAACGATCGTCGGGGCTCAGCGAATATTCGTCGCACGTGAGCTTCCCGGGCGGCCGCCCGACCGAGTCCGACGCGAGCATCGGCGCGACCGCATTGCGCGAGTCATTCGAGGAAATCGGCCTCGATCCCGCTGCGGTGCGCGTGATCGGCAGCCTGCCGATTCACAAGACCCGAAAGCGGAATCACGCGATCTTTCCGGTGGTCGGCATCGTGCCGGAAGCCGCCGCGTGGGCGGCCGCGCCGGCCGAAGTCGAGGAAATTTTCGAGTTCCCGTTCGCCGCGCTGCTGAATCCGGATCTGCCGCGGCAATACGCGGACGGCGAACGTGCCGGCGGCTGGTATTGGGCGGATCAGCCGCAGGACATCTGGGGAGTGACCGCGTTCATCCTGAAGTCGCTGGCCGGCCTCGCGCTCGATGCCGCGCGATGAACGCGTGCGTCGCGGTCGGCGTTCAGCGCACGTGAATGGCATCAATGCGACGACACGAACACCGCATCGTCGAACGCTTCCGGGATCGCGAAGCTCGCGCGCATGCGCTGCGCTTCCTTCGCCGGCGTCGAACCGAACAGGCGCTTGAACTCCCGGCTGAACTGCGACGGGCTCGTGTAGCCGACCGCGTAGCCGGCCGCCTCCGCCGTCAGGTCCTGGCGCACCATCAATAATCGCGCCTGATGCAGGCGCGTCGACTTCAGGTACTGCATCGGCGACACCTGCGTGATCGCCTTGAAGTGACTGTGAAAGCTCGGCACGCTCATGCCGGCTGCGTCGGCCAGTTGCGACACGTCGAGCGGCCGCGCGTAATCGGCGTGGATCATCCGCAACGATCGGCCGATCCGGCCGAATTGCCCGCGCATCGCCAGCGCGCTGCGCATCGCGTTGCCCTGCGCGCCGGTCAGCACGCGGAAATACAACTCGCGAAGCAGCGCCGGGCCGAGCACCGCGGCGTCGAGCGGCCGCTGCATCGCGTCGACGAAACGCAGCACCGATGCGTGCATCGCTTCGTCCATCGGCGTCGACATCATGCTCTTCGGCGCCTGCACGGTTTCCGCGACGCCGGCCCGGTCGATCTGCGCGGCGAGTTCGGCGGCCAGCGTGAAATCGAGGTGCAGGTACAGCGCGAGCAGCGGGCGCTCGGGCGTCGCGTCGGTCTCCATGCTGAACGGGACGGGCACGGACACGGCCAGGTAATGGTGTTCGTCGTACAGATAGCGCTCGCCGCCGAAGTAGCCGCGCTTCGATCCCTGGCACACGATCACGATGCCCGGGTCGTACAGCACCGGCGTGCGCGACAGCGCGCGGTTCGAGCGCAGGACGCGCACGCTCGGCAGCGCGGTCAGGTTGTAGCCCTCGTCGGGCGCCAGCGCGCGCAGCAGCGTCACCAGGCGCTTTCGGTCACGCGGCGACAGCAATGGAGGTCGGGCGGAGGCGGGCACTGTGCTCATAGTTTTGTGCAAGAAAATCAGCGGAATCGGGCTTATTCGGCGTCGTTCGTCAGACTAGTATGCACGCTTCAATCCACATTCGGGAGAAGCTCGCATGGCATCCGGCAACCTCATGCTCATTACCGGCGTCAGCAGCGGTTTCGGCCGCGCGCTGGCCCAGGAAGCGCTGGCCGCCGGTCACACGGTGGTCGGCACGGTACGCAGCGAGCAGGCGGCGCGCGCGTTCGAAGCGCTGTCCGCGCAGGCGGCCGTCGCGCGCGTGCTCGACGTGACCGATTTCGAGCGCATCGACGGCGTCGTCGCGGACATCGAGGCGAACGTCGGGCCCGTCGACGTGCTGGTGAACAACGCCGGTTACGGGCACGAAGGGATCATGGAGGAGTCGCCGCTCGACGCGATGCGGCGGCAGTTCGACGTGAACGTGTTCGGCGCGGTCGCGATGATGAAGGCCGTCGTGCCGTTCATGCGCGAGCGCCGGCGCGGCCGCATCCTGAACATCACGTCGATGGGCGGGCACATCACGATGCCGGGCATCGCGTACTACTGTGGCAGCAAGTTCGCGCTGGAAGGTATTTCCGAGACGCTCGTCAAGGAGCTCGAGCCGTTCGGCATCGCGGTGACGGCCGTCGCGCCGGGTTCGTTCCGCACCGACTGGGCCGGCCGCTCGATGGCGCGCACGCCGCGCTCGATCGCCGACTACGATGCGCTGTTCGACCCGATCCGCCGCGCGCGCGAGGAAAAAAGCGGCAAGCAGCCGGGCGATCCCGCGAAGGCCGCGCGGGCGATGCTCGCCGTGATGGCAGCGGACCATCCGCCCGCGCATCTGCTGCTCGGCAGCGATGCGTTGCGGCTCGTGCGCGATAAGCTGGCGGCGCTGGACGACGAAATCCGCGCGTGGGAAGCCGTGACGGTGTCGACGGACGGCTGACGCGCTGCGTCGTTCGTTTCCTGCCGGTGAATGATCGGCCATCGCATTGCACGATGGCGTCGCGGTTTCACAATAAAGCCGATAATGACGGCGGCCCGTTCGCCACGTTCATCCACCTCACAGGAGCACCGCGATGCCGTACGTCACCACGAAGGACAACGTCGAGATTTTCTACAAGGATTGGGGCCCGAAAGATGCGCAGCCCATCGTGTTCCACCACGGCTGGCCGCTGTCCAGCGACGACTGGGATGCGCAACTGCTGTTCTTCGTCCAGAACGGCTATCGCGTGATCGCGCACGACCGGCGCGGCCATGGCCGCTCGGCGCAGGTGTCGGACGGTCACGACATGGATCATTACGCGGCGGATGCATTCGCGGTCGTCGAGGCGCTCGACCTGCGCAATGCGGTGCATATCGGTCACTCGACCGGCGGCGGCGAAGTGGCGCGCTACGTCGCGAAGCACGGCGAGCCGGCCGGCCGCGTCGCGAAGGCCGTACTGGTCAGCGCGGTGCCGCCGCTGATGCTGAAAACCGAATCGAACCCCGAAGGCCTGCCGCTCGAGGTGTTCGACGGCTTCCGCAAAGCGCTCGCCGACAATCGCGCGCAGTTTTTCCTCGACGTGCCGAGCGGCCCGTTCTACGGGTTCAACCGCGAAGGTGCAACCGTGCATCAGGGCGTGATCCGCAACTGGTGGCGGCAGGGGATGGAAGGCAGCGCGAAGGCGCATTACGACGGCATCAAGGCGTTTTCGGAAACGGATCAGACCGACGACCTGAAGTCGATCTCCGTTCCGACGCTCGTGCTGCATGGCGAGGACGACCAGATCGTGCCGATCGCGGATGCCGCGCTGAAGTCGATCAAGCTGCTGAAGAACGGCACGCTGAAGACGTACCCGGGCTATTCGCACGGGATGCTGACGGTCAACGCCGACGTGCTCAACGCCGATCTGCTCGCGTTCGTGCGGGCGTAAGGATGGCGGCGCCGGCCCGCTGCGGCGGGCGGCGCCGTGATTGAAGGCGGGCGATCCAGCCGCGGCTGCGATCGCCCGCGCCGTGTTTTCACCCGCTAACCGTTGCGCAGGAATACGACATAACCGCGAAACCACGGATTCGACGCGAGATACGGCGGCGCATCCCATTCGCCGCCCTGGATCACGCCGATCCGAAACGGCAGTTGCAGCCGCGCGACGCGCGGCAGGTACGCCGCATAGTCGGGAATCGTGCGGCGGCCCTGGTAGGTCTGCACGACCACCTCGTCGACGATCCCCTTGAGCTGGTTGACCTGGTCGGTATCGATGCGGCTGCTCCAGTCGAGCAGCCCCGTGATGCTGAGCCGGCAATCGGCGGGCAACGTATCGCGCAACGTGCGCAGGAACGCAAGGTAATCCTGAAGATGACGCGTGCCGGCATCGAAGTCGATCTGGATGCCGGCGATCGTGCGACCCGACGCACGCCAGCGTGCGAGCTGCGCGAGCATGATCTGCGTGACGCGCGGCGTCCAGCGCAGCGTATGCGCCCGATAGACGAGCCACACGCGCGCATCGGGCGCGGGCGGCAGCGCGACGCCCTGCGCGATCACGCGCACCTGCGACTCGTCTTGCGGCGACGCTTCGATCTGTCCTTGCAGCACGTAGACGATGCGCGCACCGCGCACGACCGCCTGCGGCTTCACGCCCGCCCACAGCCAGAACGCGTCGTACCGCGCGGCGTCGACGGTGCCGCCGAGCGCGACGCGCGCGGCCAGCAGCAGCGCGACGCACGCGATGCGCTTCATGCGGCGCTTACCAGTAGTAGCGGAGCTTCTGCGCCCACGGGCTGCCCGGATAGGCGGTCTTCAGCGTGTCGAACCAGCGCTTGCGCGTGCTCTTCGGCACGTCCTTGCCGCCGCATTCGTTGGAGCCGCCCGGTGCATAGCATTTGATCGCGCGATAGAACGCGTACGCGCGGTCGTTCGGGTTCGCCTGCGTATCGGCCATCACCGTCACGTAGCTCGACATCCGCTCGTACGGCTTGCCCGCGAACTGCGACGGCGTCGCGCCGAGCGTCGGCGGCACGCGCGTGGCGGCCGTATTCGACGCGTTG
Source organism: Burkholderia sp. MS389 (assembly GCF_016899425.1). Lineage (GTDB taxonomy): Bacteria > Pseudomonadota > Gammaproteobacteria > Burkholderiales > Burkholderiaceae > Burkholderia > Burkholderia sola. The sequence continues at coordinate 999,083 of NZ_CP045996.1, read as the reverse complement.
CGGATCCACAGCGGCACCGGATCGCTTTCGAGGCCGGACATGGGCGGATGCAGCCGCACGAAATCGGCGAGGCAGTTCAGCCCTTTCGGATCGGCGGGATTCTGCTGCAGCGTCGCGGCGATGTCGCGCGCCGACAGGCACGTGTAGCCGTCTTCGTTTTTCGCGCCGGCCGCGACGAACGGCTTCACCGGATCGGTGGGCGTGCCGGGCACCAGCGCGGTATCGGCGAGGAAGTCCGCGTAGTGCGAACGCGTGAGCTCCTTGTACAGCAACGTGTACAGCGCGGTGCTGCGCAGCGCGCCGGTGGTCGCCTGATTCTGCGCCTGCGCGCGCAGCAGGTCGGCATTGGCCGTGCGCTGCAGCAGCACCCCGCGGATCGCGGCGTTCTGCACGGGCGAATCGTCGGCGAACGCGTCGTTGACGAGCCCGGCCTGCTCCAGGTTGATCGCGAGCGCGAGTTCGAGCATTTCGCGCTGGAAGCGGAACGTCGCGAGCGGGATCAGGTCGCGCCACAGCTGGCGGGCCTTGTCGTTCTGGCCGCTGTCCTCCAGCGCGAACCCGCGCAGCGCCTGCTGGCTCAGCCCGAAGTAGTCGAGCGGCGCGGCGGGCGTCTGCGGCAACAGGTCGAGGGCGGCGTCCGGCTTGTGCCCGAGCTGCACGTACCAGGTCGCGAGCAGGTAGTCGTACAGCGCGGGCGCGTTCGCGAAGCGCGGCTTCTGCGCCTGCAGCTCGTCCAGCGTCATCGGCTTGCGGCTCGCATCGGTGCTGTCCGACGTGCGCATGCGCTGCAGGTCGACGGTGGCGAGCACGGTCGGCGACTGGATCTGGCGCGCGTCGAATTCCGACCCGAACAGCAGCTTGCTGTCGAGTTCGTTCGCGAGTTGCATCAGCGGCACGTTCGACGTCGCCGGCGACCAGCGCGCGAGCGCATGGCCGTACAGGTCCGCCTGCTGCGTGACATTGCCGCCGAGCCACGCGACCCGTCGCAACAGCCCGCTCGCGGACACCGCGTAGCGCCCCTTCGGATACACCTTCAGGTAGGTCTGGAACACCGTGTTCGCCGCGTCGAGCGATACCTTCGTCACGCGCGCGCGCGTCGGCGTCGGGCTGTCGTTGTCGAATGCGTTGGCTTGCGCGGCGTTCAACTGCGCGCGCCCGGCCATGTACAGGCCGGTTTCCTTCAGCCACGGGTCCGCGCTGTGCGAGGCGTTCGCGAACGCGCGGGTCGCGGTGAGGAAGTCGGCGCGGTAGAACGCGTTCGTGCCGTCGAGGTACGCGGCGAACTGCTGGCCGAGCGGCGACTTGACCGGCGGCTTCGTCCACGCGGCACTCGCGCCGCCCGCGGCACAGGTCTTCTGCGCGATGTCGGCGCGCGCCGCGCGCAGGCGCGCGGCTTCGTCGGCGGGCAGGCCGCCGGCGCCGCCCAGTGCATCGTTGAACGCGTCCGCGCCCGCGCTCATGCTGCGGCAGATGCTGCCTTCGCCGTCCGCGTACCGGTTCGACGACGCATCGGCATCCGTCCCGCCGCCGGTCTTGTCGGGCGCCTTCTGGCCGATGTCGATCCATCCGGAGAAGTCCATCGGGAACGGCACGATGATCCGGTCGATCCGCTCTTTCGCGGGGATGGTCTTCGGGTCGGGAAACACCTGCGCGACCTTGGCGCTGTCGACCATCATCAGCATCGCGTTGATGCGCGTGTCGTTGGCGGGCGTCAGCATCGGTACGTTGCCGCACGAGTAGGACGTCTGCCGGAGCGTGTTCGGCACGCAGCAGCCGTCGTCTCCGCTCGCATGGGCGGCCGGCATCCACAGCAGGCTGGCCGCCAGCGCGGCGAACAGGTTTCGGTTCAGCGTCGGGTTTCTTGGCATTTTTCTTGTGTCGGGTAGGGGGCCGCGACGGCCGGTTCTCTCAGGGGGCGCGTTGCCCCGGCGCGTATCGTACCTCACGGGCCGTCATGTCCGGCAGTGTGCCGGCCTGCCAGCCGCGCCGGGGGCCGGCGCCCGCGAAACGGAAATCCACTCAGTGTGGACGCAACGCCACCTTGAATCCGGATCGCTTGAATTAAGATGCAGCCGGCAGTGGTGGACGTCCGACGATGGACGACCTGACGGGGGCCGCGCTGCACGACGGGGAGGGCTGCCGAAAGCGGCATTCGCGTTGATCCGCACGACGGAAGCGATCATGAAATGGACACGGGAAGATGCCGGTTTCCATGCCTGTTCAATAGCATTGCTTAACGATTGTGCGGGCGAAACGATGCGCCGTATCCGCCCAACGGCAGACGAGAGTACGCCGACAAATGAAAACAAGAGGATTCCGATGAAACCCATTACATGGATGGTCATGGCGGCCGCGCTCGCACTGACCGCATGCGGCGGCGACGATGTCGCGACGAACGGCGGCGCGTCGTCGTCGACGCCGACGAATCCCGGTTCGCCGTCCGGCTCGACGTCGCCCGGCGGCGGGTCGACAGGCGGCCCGACCGGCGGCGGCGCCACGCAGCCGCAGGCCGGCTGGTCGACGGCCGCCGCGGTGGACGGCAAGGGGCCGGAGGGCGCCCCGAGCGTGACGATCGACGCGAGCGGCAATGCGCTCGCCACGTGGATGACCAACGGCCCGACCGGCGCGAACGGCAACGAGATGTGGGGCGCGCGCTATGCCGCTGGCTCGGGCTGGGGAACCGCGACGCGGCTCGACACGGGCGACGGCTCGCATTCGATGAACACGACGAGCTCGAGCCCGTCGCGCGTGGTCGGCAACGCGAGCGGGCAGGCCGTCGCGTTCTGGACCGAATGGATGCCGGGCCCGAACACGTATGCGCTGTGGGCACGCCCGTACAGCCCGGCCGGCGGCTGGGGCGCGGCGTTCGAAGTCGCGCCGGACGTGACGGGGTCGACCTATTCGGCCGGCATCGACGGCCAGGGCAACGCGCTCGTCGCGTGGACGCAGTCGATCAGCCTGCTCGATACGCGTATCGCATGGACGCGCTACACGCAGTCCGGACAGTGGTCGCCGACGGCGCTGATCCAGATGCCGGTGCAGACCGGGCCGGGCGCGGTGACCGGCGACACCGACAACGTGGGGCCGATGATCTCGGTGCTGTCGTCCGGCCGCGCCGTGCTCGCGTGGCGGCAGACCAACCATACGCACTCGGCGCTGTGGACGGCCACGTACGACCCGGCCAACGGCTGGACCGACGTCAATCAGGCCGTATCGAACACGAGCCTGTTCACGACGATCATCTCGCCGGTGGCCGGCATGGACGCGAAGGGCGACATCACGCTGCTCTGGGGGCAGCTCGACGTGACGGGCGGGAAGCTCACCACCACCACGATGTCGCAACGCTACGTGTCCGGCACCGGGTGGCAGCCGTCGCAACCCGTCGCGCCCGCCATCGTCGAGCCGACCGGTTTCATCGCGACGCCGATGCTCGCCGTCAACGAGAACGGCGTGGCCGCCGCGATGTGGGCGGAAGGCGGCGCGGCGCTGCAGGTGAGCGTGTCCGATGCCAGCGGCAACTGGGGGCCGTTGCAGCGGCTGACCGAACACCTGAACGGCGCGGCACTCCAGTACCCGCCGCTCGTGGTCGATGCGGGCGGCAACGTGACGGCCGCGTGGCAGGACACCGGTTTGCCGGGTGCGTCGGCCGTCATCGCGGCCAGCTACCGGAAGGGCGCGTGGAGCGCGTCGACGGTGGCGCCGCAGAGCGCGTCGTGGCCCGCGCTGGCCGTCAACGCGACGGGAGCGATGGCGCTGCTCTGGCAATCGTACGTCGCGACGATCGGCAGCCAGATCCAGGCCAGCTTTTATACGCCGGGCACGTAAGCGCCTCGCATTGGGAAATCGAAGGAGAAACCATGAAGCAAACCTTGCATTGCACCGTACGGACCGCGCTGGGCGTCACGGTCGCCGGCCTCGTGCTCGCCGCGTGCGGCTCGACGCAGATGAACATGGTCGACGTGCAGACGTCGACCGCGAAGACGCTCGGGCTCGCGTCGTCGGACGAGATCACGATCGCCAACGTCCAGTACGGGAAGAAGGACGGGCTCGGCGGCCAGAAGGTGAGTTACGACGCGACGACCGGCAAGGGGCGGCGTTTCGGCTGTACGGTGTTCATGATTCCGGGGCTCACGCCGATCGATCGGCCGACGTACAACAACTGGGAATGCCATCCGCAACGCTGATGGCCGCGATGAGGACCGCGCCCGCCATCGGGCGTCGGTCGATCGCTTAGGGGCACGATGCATCGCGTGGGCCTTGCGCCCGCGCAATTTGGTCCGATAATCGACGAACCGATTCTTTCCTGCCCGCCGGTTCGATAAAAAAACTGTCATGGATCAAGCTGCATTTGTCCCTGTTTTCAAGTTCCGCACGATCGACTACCCCGAGCCGGACCGGTTCCACGTCTGGGTCAAGGACATGCTGTGCGACTATCGCCTCGACGACGACGGCGGCCACGGCCCGTGCGACGCGGAAGCCAGCGGCGCGGCGCTCGGCCCGCTGATCTTGTCGGGCCGGCACTGGCACTCGCGCGCGCCGACCTATACGGTTCGCCGCACCCCCCGGCGGATCCGGCTCGACGGGCAGGATTCGATCCGCTTCACGTTGCTGCTCGGCGGTCGGCTCGCGAGCCATACCGGCGGCCCCGAATTGATCAAGGGCGCCGGCGACCTGTTCGTCTACGACGTCGCGCAGATCAACGACTGCAAGGTCGAGGCCGGCGACGTGATCAGCCTCGTCGTGCCCCGCTACCTGCTACCGAGCCATGCGGCGCAGATGCACGGCCAGACGCTGACGAGCGGCGTGGGCCGGCTGGTCGCCGATCAGATGCTGTCGCTGTTCCGGAACCTGCCGAACCTTCGCATGCAGGACGTGCCGAGCATCGTGCAAGCGATGCTGTTGCTGCTGGCCGCGGCGGTGTCGCCGACCGCGCAGGCGTTGAACGACGCGCGCGGCCCGATCGAGCATGCGCTGGTCGACCGCGTGCGTCGCTACATCGACGTGCATTTGCTGGAGCCGGATCTGACGCCCGAACGGATCTGCCGCGACATCGGCGTATCGCGGGCGCGGCTCTATCAGTTGTTCAAGGAAGAGGGCGGCGTGATGCGGCAGATCACGCGGCGGCGCTTGCGTCACGCGTAGCACGTGCTCGGCGATCCGCAGCGCCGGCATCAGCGCATCGCGGAAATCGCGTGGGCGCACGGCTTTCCCGACGAGAAGTATTTCCACCGGCTGTTCAAGGCGGAATTCGGCCACACGCCGAAGGAGACGCTCGAGTGCGCGGCCGCGCCGATCCTGCTGCCGTGCGGTGCGACCGATGGGCGCTGGGGCGACGGCGGCCGGCTGGCGGGGTGGACGCTGCCGTTCGGGGTGCTCACCAACTGAGCGGTCCATGCGCGAGCGCCGTGCGGCGGCCGGCTGTATTCGCGCATCACGCGCACACGCTGCTGGCGATGCCTCCGTCGTCCATCTCGTCCAGCGCGGCGCGCAAGTCGTCGATGGCCACCATCAGCTCACGCACCTGCCGTAACGACGGGTACTGATGCAGCACGGCCTGCCATTGCGGCAGGGTCAGCAGCGCGTGCCAGATGACGCCGAGGCCGTCCGGATCGGCATCCGGCCGTTGCGCGAACACGCTCGCGTATTCGAGGCTCGCCTGCGCGGACAGCAGCTGCATCCGGCTCGCGGCGCTCAGCAGCCGCGGCGTCGCATCCGCCGACGCGTCGCAGCAATACAGCACTTCGCGGGGCAGCGCCGCTTCGTCGGTCGTCAGCGCATGCAGCGATGCGCCATGCACGCGTACCGTGCCCTGGTGCGTCTCGAACGCATAGACCGTGTCGGGGGCCGCCTGCGCGAGCAGGGTCAGGCCGCGCAGCAGCCGCGGCAGATCGGTCGTCGCGGCATCCGCGGACGCCTTCGCCTCGACGAGGAAGCGCACGTTCCACGCGGGCGCCGGGTCGTTGCCGCGCGCGCGTTCGAGCAGGATCGCATCCCATTCGGTTTTCGCGCGGTCGTGCCGGCCCGGGATCGACGACGGCACGCGCATCGACGTGACGACGCGGTAGGTGCGCTGCTCGTCCACCGCGTCGAGCCTGCGCGCCAGTGCGTCGAGCGCCTGCGCCGCCAGCGCTTCGACGGCCGCGCCGCGCTGCTGCGACGCGACGCCCTGCGCGACGGCGACCGTGCTGCCGACGAGCGGCCCCTGCCGGACCCACAGCGCGCGGTAGCGACGGACGTCCTCGTCCGCGGCCAGCGCATCGAGCCGCAGCATGCGTTCGAGCGCGGGGCTGTCCTTCAGTTTGACGATGTCCTGCTCGAACGCCGCGTCGGTCGCCATCTCGGGCAGTGCGAGCAGATGCGCGAGTGCCGCGTGCAGCTCGGCCCACGACGCCGAAGTGGCCGCCGCATGCAGGCGCGCGAGGCCGTCGCGTTGCCAGGCCTGGGCGCTTCGTTCGAGCTTGGCCGGGTGCGCGATCGCATTGACGGCCGAGTGGAGCGCGCGCCGGTCCTGCTCGGCGTGCGCGGACAACGACGCGTATTCGCGCACGTTCGGCGCATCGTGACGCAGCACCGACGCCTGAAACGACGGATCGCCGGATGACGGATCCATCGCGTCGCGGATCATCCGCGCGAGCGCATCGATGAAGCGCTGCCGCAAGTCGGCGCCGGGCGCGTGGCCGTCCGCCCGCATCCTGCGCGCTTCCTCGATCACGATCGCCAGCGCGGTGGCCGGATTCGTCGCGTCGGTCAGCGACGACGCGCGCTCGAGCGGCGGCAGCCGGTAACGGCGCGCGACGGCGCGCAGGATGGCGTCGAGCAGGGCGGGAAGCGGTGTCAGCGACATGGCGGTCTGGGCGAGAAAGAGACCTGACCCGTCAAGCGGTCAGCGTCACCGACAGGCTGCCGAGCTCGCCGAAGCGCACCGTCAGCGCATCGCCGAGCGGCACGTCGATCGCGCCCGCGTACGAGCCCGTCGTCACGATCTGGCCGGCGCGCACCGCGTCGCCGCGCGACGCGAGGAAATTGACGAGCCATACCAGCGGCTTCAGCGGATCGCCGTCCGGATGGCGGCCGTCGATCGTGCGGTTCAGCGCGCCTTCGAACGATAGCGCGAGCGTCGCGAGCGGCACGTTCAGCCCGTCGGGCACGACCGGGCCGACGCACAGCCCCTGGTTGAATTGCCCGTCGGCCAGCAGCTCGAACTTCGATGCGCGCGCCGGTTCCGCATAGCGGCAGCCGAGTACCTCGAGCACGATGCGCACTTCCCGGATCGCCGCGCGCACGTCGCCTTCGTCATACGGCTGCGCGCGCGCGGGCAGGTCGCGATCGAGCACGAACGCGATTTCCGGCTCGATCCGCACGATCGGCCCGCCGACGACGCGGTACGGCGCATCGGCTTCGCGGATCGTCGACGCGAAGATCGGCGCGAGGATCACGCGATCGGGCGGCGGCAGCGCGCATTTCCATCCGCCGACGGGTTCGCCGAGCAGATCGGCCACGCGCTGCTGGATCGCGAGCGCGGTGTCGATGTCGTCGGGGCGCAGTGCATCGGGCAACAGCGGGCCGGGCGAGCCGGCATGGCGGGCGGCGACGAGATGCTGGGCGGCGCCGTCCACGCGTTCGGTAGTCGTTGTCATGTCGGTTGAGCGAGTTGAAAGTGGGGCCGGCAAAAAAGGGCCGGACGAAAGTCGCATAGTCGATGATAGCGCCTTCGGCGCGATGGGCGCTCGAAAGGGCAGCGGCGTCCGCATCGCCTGCCCGGTTCGGGGGCTGAGCGACAACGCAAGCCGGCCGCTTCCCGTCGCGTCGCTTTGCCGCATGCGGCGGTAGCGCCGGAGCTTGACCGCCGTCAACATCCGGACCCGCCGCCGGCCGATGATGGTGGCATGGCCGCACGCGACAGCGCGTGCGGCAACTCACCCCAGCGAGGTTCGCATGTACGAGAAAATCATGGTGGCCGTCGACGGCAGCGCTTCGTCGAAACAGGCGCTCGCCGAAGCCGTGAAGGTGGCGCTGGCGGGCGACACGCCCGTCAACGCGGTGTATGTGGTCGACAAGTCGGTGCTGTTTACGTATGCGGGCCGTCTCGATCCGCACGCGCTCGTCGAGGAAATCCGCGACGACGGGCGCAAGGTGCTGCGCGAAGCCGAACAGATCATCGCGCTGGCCGGCGCGAAGGGCGAAGCCGAACTCGTCGAGACCGAGAGCATCGGCGAGGACGTCGCGGAACGCCTGCAACGCTACGTGAACGAGCACGGGATCGATCTCGCGGTGGTCGGTACGCACGGGCGGCGCGGCATCCGGCGCGTGCTGCTCGGCAGCGTCGCCGAGCGTTTCGTGCGCGGCTCGAAGTGCCCGGTGCTGCTGATTCGCGGCGACGACGCCGACGCGGCGGCCGCAGCGGCCGCGGCATGACGCGGCGCGCGCGATGATACGCCGCCAGTACCGGATCGTCGTCGCGGCGATCGCCGTGTTCGTGTCGCTCGCCGGCATGATGGCCGTCGTGACGGGCCTGCTGTTCGATGCCGCGACGGCGCTGCGCGGCGGCGCGCTCGCGTTGATCGTCGGCGTCGCGGGCTTCGTCGTGATGCTGAACCCGGGGCCGAAAGGCGAGGAGTGACCCGCACGGGCGGGGCGGCGGCGCACGTTCGTCGACGGTTCCGCGACGACTGGCGACAGCCGTTACGCCGCCGCGATGTCGCCTAGTCGCTTGTCGTCGACGGCGCGTTCGGGCCGTCCTGCCCGTTCCCAATCATCAGCCGCTTCAACGTTTGCGCCAGCTCGGTGCTCTCCGGCTGAATCTTCCCTGCCTGCGCGAACGCGTCGCGCGCCTCATCCTGGCGCCCCAGCTTCCACAGCACTTCGCCCTTGTGCGCCAGCGCGGTCGCATGCGCTTCGCGTGCAGCGCTTGCTTCGTCGCCGTCCGCCGCGAAGGTCGCTATCGAGCGGTCGAACCACATGAGCGCTTCGTCGTGGCGGCCGACGCGATACAGCGCCCAGCCCTTGCTGTCGAGCGCATACGCATCCGCCGGTTGCTTCGCGAGATACGCGTCGATCATCGCGAGCCCGCGCTCGACTTCCACGCCTGCGTCGACGAGCCGATAGCCGACGTCGTTCAGGTGATCGTCGGAAATGCCGCCGAGGTCGAGCACGGCGGCGATACGCGCCGTGTCGCGTTCCGAGATGGCCAGCGACAGCAGCTTGGCGACGATCTGCTGCCGTAATTCGCCGCCGACCCGGTTGCCGTTGGCGATCAGGCTGCCGAGATATTGCGTGTACAGGTCCGGCGTGCCGGGCGCGTTCGTGCCGTTCGCGATGGCCGCGCCCGGGCCCGCGCACCAGTCGGTGTCGTCGGGGGCGATCAGCACGCTGGTGGAGAGATTGATGTTCCGACGCGTACGCGATTGCGCGTAGTAGGTATTGCCACGGGCATCCGAATAGCCGCACGCGAGATATTCGTCCTGGACGTCCAGCACGTACGGCACGCCGCCGAGCGGCGCGTCGCTGGACGAATCGACCAGGCGGAACGATTGACCCATCTCGCCTTCGCCGATGATCGGGTTGAACACCCACTGCTGCTCCGGATGGAACTTCGGCAGCCGGATCCTGGCCGTGCGGCCGGCCGCGTCCGTCGTGCCGAAGATCACGTTGTCGTGCTCGGCCGATTTGCCGGGCAGCCCCGCGATGGCCTGGTCCGGCAGGAACAGCCGATAGCGCGCATTCGGCAGCGGTCGTTGCGTGACCGGGTCGCGCAACACGAATCGATGAACGTAAGCCCCGTTGCCGAACGACGCCGTCGGCGGGACGTAGGTGCGGGCGTGGGCGGCGGGCAGGGCGGCGCACCCGATCGCTGCTGCGACACAGGCAGTGAAAAGGCGTGATGTCATGAAAATGCGGTTCTTATTGGTGGCGATGTCATTGGCCGACGGCCGGTAAAACGGTCGAACGCATTGCGCGGTCTTCCATGAACGGCCCGCTGCCGGCCGGCGATTCCGCATGACACCGTCGTTCGTTCAATGCCATTCGATGCGGTTGAGTCCGATGTCCCGATTCAACGGAAAACGAACCAGCAGGACGCGGCACTGCCGTGCGAAGCATAGCAGGCGACACTATCGGTCCCTATTTCTGGACGTTGCAGCTCGATGAACGATGCCGTGATTTGTATCAAGTTGTGATACGTCGATCCGAAAGACAATTCATTCGAGCCGGACGAAAAGGATGCAGAAGGCGGACTGATTCCAATCCGACCGTCCTTTACAACCAGCATTTCCCCTCCTTAAATAATCAGGGTCTGCCAAAGACCGGAAAAACGAGATCCCCATGAGCCATTTCCTGGATAGATTGCGTTATTTCTCCACCACGAGGCCACGCTTTTCAGACGGGCACGGCGCCGTCACCGACGAAGACCGCAAGTGGGAAGACGGTTACCGGATGCGCTGGCAGCACGACAAGATCGTGCGCTCGACCCACGGCGTGAATTGCACGGGTTCCTGCTCGTGGAAGGTCTATGTGAAAGGCGGGATCGTCACCTGGGAAACCCAGCAGACCGACTATCCGCGCACGCGTCCCGACATGCCGAACCACGAGCCGCGCGGCTGCTCGCGCGGCGCGTCGTACTCGTGGTACCTGTACAGCGCGAACCGCCTGAAGCATCCGATGGTGCGCAGCGCGCTCGTGAAGCTGTGGCGCGAACGCCGCCGCACGCTCGCGCCCGTCGACGCATGGCGCTCGATCGTCGACGACGATGAAGCACGGCGCTCGTACCAGAGCCGGCGCGGGCTCGGCGGCTTCGTGCGCGCGAGCTGGGACGAGGTCAACGAGATCGTTGCGGCCGCAAACGTCTACACGGTGGCGCGCTACGGTCCCGATCGCGTGGTCGGCTTCTCGCCGATTCCGGCGATGTCGATGGTGTCGTACGCAGCGGGCTCGCGCTACCTGTCGCTGATCGGCGGCGTGTGCCTGAGCTTCTACGACTGGTATTGCGACCTGCCGCCCGCGTCGCCGCAGACCTGGGGCGAGCAGACCGACGTGCCGGAATCGGCCGACTGGTACAACTCCACGTTCATCATGATGTGGGGCTCCAATGTCCCGCAGACGCGCACGCCCGACGCGCACTTCCTCGTCGAGGCGCGGTATCGCGGCACCAAGGTCGTGTCGGTGTTTCCCGACTACTCGGAAGGCGCGAAGTTCGGCGACCTGTGGCTGCACCCGAAGCAGGGCACCGACGCGGCGCTCGCGCTCGCGATGGGCCACGTGATCCTGAAGGAATTTCATCTTGCAGGGAAGAGCGATTATTTCGCCGACTACTGCAAGCGCTACACCGACATGCCGTGCCTCGTGCGGCTCGTGCCGCACGGCGACGGCTACGTGCCCGAGCGCCTCGTGCGCGCATCCGACTTCGACGACGCGCTCGACGAAGCCGCGCATCCGCAGTGGAAGACCGTGATGATCGACGACGCGAACGGCGAGTTCGTCGTGCCGGTCGGCTCGATCGGCTTCCGCTGGGGTCAACAGGCGGACGCCGACAAGGGCAAGTGGAACCTGCGCGGCGAGACGTCGAAGGGCGCGGTGCTGTCGCCGCGGTTGTCGTGCACGGCCGCGCACGACGACGTGGTCGACGTGCTGTTCCCGTATTTCGGCAACCAGCCGCACGCGCACTTCAACTCGACGCAGCATGCGTCCGTGCTGTCGCGCCGGATCGGCGTGCGGCGCATCGCGACGCGCAACGGCGACATGCTGGTCGCGACCGTCTATGACCTGTTCGTCGCGAACTACGGGCTCGACCAGGGGCTCGGCGGGCGCGACGTGGCCGCGAGCTACGACGACGATCTGCCGTACACGCCGGCGTGGCAGGAAGCGATCACCGGCGTGAAGCGCGCGGACGTGATCTCGGTCGCGCGGCAGTTCGCGGAGAACGCGCACAAGACGCAGGGCAAGTCGATGGTGATCATCGGCGCGGGGATCAACCACTGGTTCCACATGGACATGTCGTACCGCGCGATCATCAACATGTTGATCATGTGCGGCTGCATCGGCAAGCCCGGCGGCGGCTGGTCGCACTACGTGGGCCAGGAGAAGCTGCGGCCGCAGACGGGGTGGACCGCGCTCGCATTTGCGCTCGACTGGAACCGCCCGCCGCGCCAGATGAATGCGACGTCGTTCTTCTACGCACATACCGACCAGTGGCGCTACGACCCGATGGATCCGGCCGCGCTGCTGTCGCCGCTTGCGGACAAGTCGCGGTTCCACGGCGCGCCGATCGACTACAACGTGCGCGCGGAGCGGATGGGCTGGCTGCCGTCCGCGCCGCAGTTGTCGGTGAATCCACTGAAGGTCGGCGCGAGCCTGGGAGACCCGTCGCAGGCGGGTGCGGACGTCGCGCGGCAGTTGCAGGCCGGCGCGCTGCGGATGGCGTGCGAGGACCCGGACGCACCGGACAACTTCCCGCGCAACCTGTTCGTATGGCGCTCGAACCTGCTCGGCTCGTCGGGCAAAGGCCACGAGTACTTCCTGAAGCACCTGCTCGGCACCACTCACGGCGTGCAGGGCGAGGACCTCGGCGCGACCGGTGGCCGGCGTCCCGAGGAGGTGACGTGGCACGACGAAGCGCCGCGCGGCAAGCTCGATCTGCTCGTGACGCTCGACTTCCGCATGTCGACGACCTGCATGTACTCGGATGTCGTGCTGCCGACCGCGACGTGGTACGAGAAGGACGACATGAACACGTCCGACATGCACCCGTTCATCCATCCGTTGTCGGCGGCGGTCGATCCCGCGTGGGAATCGAAGAGCGACTGGGAGATCTTCAAGGGGATCGCGAAGCGCTTCTCCGAGCTGTGCGACGGGCATCTCGGCGTCGAGCGCGACGTCGTGCTCGCGCCGATCGCGCACGATACGCCGGGCGAACTCGCGCAACCGTTCGACGTGCAGGACTGGAAGCGCGACGAATGCGAACCGGTGCCGGGCCGCACGATGCCGGCGGTGGTCGCGGTCGAACGCGACTATCCGAACACGTATGCGCGCTTCACGTCGCTCGGCCCGCTGATGGACAAGCTCGGCAACGCCGGAAAGGGCATCGGCTGGGATGCGAAAGACGAAGTGAAGCTGCTCGGCGAACTGAACTACAAGGTCGCTCACGGCGCCGCGCAAGGGCGCCCGCGGATCGACACCGCACTCGATGCGGCCGAGGTGATCCTCGCGCTCGCACCTGAAACCAACGGCGAAGTGGCGGTGAAGGCATGGTGCGCGCTGTCCGGCATCACCGGCATCGATCACACGCACCTGGCCGCCGCGCGCGCGGACGAGAAGATTCGTTTCCGCGACATCCAGGCGCAACCGCGCAAGATCATTTCATCGCCGACGTGGAGCGGGATCGAATCCGAGCACGTGTCGTACAACGCCGGCTACGTGAACGTGCATGAACTCGTGCCGTGGCGCACGATGAGCGGCCGCCAGCAGCTCTATCAGGATCACGCGTGGATGCGTGCATTCGGCGAATCGCTGTGCGCGTACAAGCCGCCGGTCGATACGGGCAGCTACGAACACATGGTCGGCACGCGCTCGAACGGCAACCCCGAACGTGTGCTGAACTTCCTGACGCCGCATCAGAAGTGGGGCATCCACAGCACGTACACGGACAACCTGCTGATGCTGACGCTGTCGCGCGGCGGGCCGATCGTGTGGATGTCGGAGGACGACGCGAAGGCGATCGGCGCGGTCGATAACGACTGGATCGAGTGCTACAACGCGAACGGCGCATTGTGCGCGCGGGCGGTGGTGAGCCAGCGGATTCCGTCCGGGATGGTGATGATGTATCACGCGCAGGAGAAGATCGTGAATACGCCGGGCTCCGAGATCACCGGCACGCGCGGCGGCATCCACAACTCGGTCACGCGCATCGCGCTGAAGCCGACCCATATGATCGGCGGCTACGCGCAGCTCGCGTACGGGTTCAACTACTACGGCACGGTCGGCTCGAATCGCGACGAATTCCTGATCGTGCGCAGGATGAACAGGGTCGACTGGCTCGACGGCGAAGAAGCCGCGACCGATACGTCGAACGTCCGCACCGGAGAAACGTCATGAAGATACGCGCACAGATCGCGATGGTGCTGAACCTCGACAAGTGCATCGGGTGCCATACGTGCTCGGTGACCTGCAAGAACGTGTGGACGAGCCGCGAAGGGATGGAATACGCGTGGTTCAACAACGTCGAGACGAAACCGGGCATCGGCTATCCGAAGGACTGGGAGAACCAGGACCGCTGGCGTGGCGGGTGGCAGCGGCGCGCGGACGGCAGGATCGAGCCGCGACTCGGCGGCAAGTGGCGGTTGCTCGCGCAGATCTTCGCGAACCCGCATTTGCCCGAGATCGACGACTACTACGAGCCGTTCACGTTCGACTACGCGCATCTTCAGGAAGCCGGCAACACGCGTGCGATGCCGGTCGCGCGGCCGCGCTCGCTGATCAGCGGCCAGCGACTCGAGAAGATCGAGTGGGGGCCGAACTGGGAGGAAATTCTCGGCGGCGAATTCGAGAAGCGCGCGAAGGACACCAACTTCGAGAACGTGCAGAAGGACATCTACGGGCAGTTCGAGAACACCTTCATGATGTACCTGCCGCGCCTGTGCGAGCACTGCCTGAACCCCGCGTGCGTCGCGGCGTGCCCGTCGGGCTCGATCTACAAGCGCGAGGAAGACGGCATCGTGCTGATCGACCAGGACAAGTGCCGCGGCTGGCGCATGTGCGTGTCCGGCTGCCCGTACAAGAAGATCTACTACAACTGGCAGAGCGGCAAGGCCGAGAAGTGCATCTTCTGCTATCCGCGTATCGAGGCCGGCCAGCCGACCGTGTGTTCGGAAACCTGCGTGGGCCGCATTCGCTATCTTGGCGTGCTGCTGTACGACGCGGACCGGATCAGCGAGGCGGCCAGCGCGGAGAACGAGAAGGATCTGTACGAAGCGCAACTGTCGCTGTTCCTCGATCCGGAAGACCCGGCCGTGATCGCGCAGGCGGAGCGCGACGGCGTGCCGGCCGCGTGGATCGACGCCGCGCGGCGTTCGCCGACCTACAAGATGGCAATCGACTGGAAGATCGCGTTCCCGCTTCATCCGGAATACCGGACGCTGCCGATGGTCTGGTACGTGCCGCCGCTGTCGCCGATCAACGCGGCCGCCAACAGTGGCGATCTCGGCATGAACGGCTACCTGCCGGACGTCGAATCGCTGCGCATTCCGCTGCGCTATCTGGCGAACCTGCTGACGGCCGGCGACGAAGCGCCCGTGAAGCTCGCGCTCGAACGGCTGCTCGCGATGCGCGCGTTCATGCGCGCGCGCCACGTCGACGGCATCGACGCGCGCGCCGTGCTCGACCAGGTCGGGCTGTCGCTCGCGCAGGTCGAGGAGATGTACCGCTATCTCGCGATCGCGAACTACGAGGATCGCTTCGTGATCCCGACCACACATCGCGAGTATGCGGAGAACGCGTACGACCTGCGCGCGTCGTGCGGCTTCTCGTTCGGCAACGGCTGTTCGGACGGCCGGTCGTCGGCGAGCCTGTTCAGCGCGAAGAAGGAGAAGGGCACACGGACCATTCCGATCCGCGAGGTCTCCCGATGAGCACCGCACCCGATCCGACCTATGCGGCGCTCGCCGCGCTGCTCGACTATCCGGACGACGCGCTCGTCGACGTGCTCGATTCGGTCGAAACGCACCTGCGCGAAGCGGCGCGTTTGCCGAGGACGGTACGCGCCGGGCTCGACCGGTTCTTTGCGTACATGCGCGAGCGCGACCTGCTGACGCTGCAGGAGAACTACGTCGCGCTGTTCGATCGCGGCCGCGCGACGTCGCTGCACCTGTTCGAGCACGTGCACGGCGAATCGCGCGACCGCGGACAGGCGATGGTCGACCTGCTGCAGATGTACGAGCGGCACGGGCTGTTCCTGAACCCGGGCGAACTGCCCGACTATCTGCCCGTGTTCCTCGAATACCTGTCGCGGCTGCCGGCGCCCGATGCGCGCAGCCTGCTCGCTGAAACCGGCGAGATACTGCGCGCGGTGGCCGGCCAGCTCGCGCAGCGCGGCAGTCATTACAGCTTCGTCGTCGGCGCGCTGTTGCCGATGGCGGGCCTCGCACCGGTCGACGCACCGGCCGCCGCGGACGACGACGTCGCCGCCGAGCGGCCGAGCGCCGACGACTACCGCGCGCTCGACGCGTCGTATGCGGACGAAGCCGTGCGCTTCGTCGGCGCTGCAACACCGGCGACCGCGGAGCAGACGGTGCGGTTCCACGACAAGCGGCCGGCCCGCGGCGCGTAAGCGCGGGCCCAACTGGGGAAACACATGAACGCTTACCTGCATCAGTTCCTGTTCGGGATCTACCCGTACATCTGTCTCGCGGTGCTGCTGGTCGGCAGTCTGATCCGCTTCGACCGCGAGCAGTACACGTGGAAAAGCGATTCGTCGCAGCTGCTGCGCCACGGGATGCTGCGGCTCGGCAGCAACCTGTTTCACTGGGGCGTGCTGGTCGTCGTGCTCGGGCACTTCGCGGGCTTCCTGGCGCCGCACTGGCTCGTGTCGCCGTTCCTGTCGGCGTCCGGGCACCAGTTGGTCGCGATGGTGGCGGGCGGCGCGGCCGGCGTCGCGTCGATCGTCGGGCTGACGATCCTGATCTGGCGCCGCCTGGGCGATGCGCGCATCCGCAAGAACAGCCGCACGTCCGACATCGTGATCGTGCTGATGCTGTGGGCGCAGCTCGCGCTCGGGCTCGGCACGGTCGTACTGTCGACGCGCCACATGGACGGCGTGATGTTCGAGCAACTCACCGACTACGTGAAGGGCGTCGTCACGTTCCGCCCGGACATCGCGAGCCTGCTCGTCGGCGTGCCGCTCACGTACCGGCTGCACATCCTGCTCGGCTTCACGATCTTCCTCGTGTCGCCGTTCACGCGGATGGTGCACATCTGGAGCGGGATCGCGTCGATCGCGTACCTGATCCGTCCGTACCAGCTCGTACGCAAGCGCTGAGGAGGAAAAAGCATGAACGAGGTTCTTTCCGAAGTCGCGACGATGCCGCTGATCGTCAACGGCATCGAGATCGACGCTGCGTCGATCTCGGCGGAAGCCGAGCACTACCACGATGCAGCCGATCCGCTCGACGCGGCGCGGCGCACGCTCGCGGTGCGCGAGCTGCTGCGGCAGCGCGCGGTGTCGCTGGCGCTGCTCGACGAAGGCGCGCCGCTCGACGACGCGGCCGTCGACGCGCTGCTCGAACGCGAACTCACGCACGTGCCCGAACCCGATCGCGCGGCTTGCGAGCGTTATTACGCGCAGCACCCGGCGCGCTTTCGCCGCGACGACATCGTCCATGCGAGCCACGTGCTGTTCGCGATGACGGACCGCGTGCCGCTCGCGCCGCTGCGGCAGCGCGCGGAACAGGTGCTCGCCGACGTGGTGGCCGCGCCCGATACGTTCGAAGCGGTCGCGCGCGCGTCGTCGAACTGCCCGTCGGCGGAAGTCGGCGGCAGCCTCGGGCAACTGCTGCGCGGCGACACGGTGCCGGAATTCGAGGCCGCGCTGTTCGATACCGACGGCACCGGCGTGCTGCCCAAACTCGTCAACACGCGCTTCGGCTTCCACATCGTGCGCATCGAGCGCCGCGTGCCGGGCGACACGGTGCCGTTCGACGAAGCCGCCGACCAGATCGCCGCGTACCTCGCGGCGCGCGTGCGGCGGCAGGCGATCCGGCAGTACGTGGCGATTCTCGCGGGCGGCGCACGCGTCGAAGGCGTCGAATTCGACGGTGCGAACGGGCCGCTGGTTCAATGAAACGGGGTTTGGCGTATGGCAACTCAACAAGGTAATGCCGGGCGGGTGGTGAACGCACCGGCCGTTCCGCTGCGTGCGTGGTCGGTGCTGGCCGCGAGCACGCTCGCGTTCATGGTGTGTTTCGTCGTGTGGATGATGTTCGGCGTGCTCGGCGTGCAGTTGCGCACCGATCTCGGGCTGAACAGCACGGAGTTCGGGCTGCTCACGTCGACGCCGGTGCTGACCGGCGCGCTGATGCGCTTGCCGCTCGGCACGTGGACCGACCGCTTCGGCGGTCGCATCGTGATGACGGTGCTGCTCGTCGTGTGCGCGGTGCCCGTCTACGTCGTCAGCTACGCGACGCAGCTGTGGCAGTTCCTGCTGATCGGGCTGTTCCTCGGCTGCGTCGGCGCGTCGTTCGCGGTCGGCACGCCGTATGTCGCGCGGTTTTTCCCGCCGCAGCGACGCGGGCTCGCGATGGGCGTGTTCGGCGCGGGCACGTGCGGCGCGGCCGTCAACCTGTTCGTCACGCCGCTGCTGCTCGACGCGTATGGCTGGCGTTTCGTGCCGCGCATCTATGCGGTCGCGCTGCTCGTCACCGCGCTGATCTTCTGGTTCGCGTCGGCGCCCGATCCAGGGGCGGGCAAGCGCGGCGGATCGATGCTCGATTCGTTCAAGGTGCTGCGCGACCCGCGCGTGTGGCGGCTCTGCCAGTACTATTCGATCACGTTCGGCGGCTTCACCGCGCTGTCGCTGTGGATTCCGCAGTACCTGAAGAGCGAATACGGGATGTCGCTGGTGATGGCGTCCGCGTTCGCGGCCGGCTTCTCGCTGCCGGGCTCCGTGCTGCGCGCGCTCGGCGGCGCGCTGTCCGACCGCTTCGGCGCGCACGCGGTCACGTGGTGGGGGCTGTGGGTCGCGTGGATCGCGCTGTTCCTGCTGTCGTACCCGGCGACCGATTTCGTGATTCACACGATCGACGGAACCGCGACGCTGAACGTCGCGATGCCGGTGGCCGGCTTCGTCGCGCTGACCTTCGTGCTCGGCGCGGTGTTCGCGCTCGGGATGGCGTCGACCTTCAAGTACGTCGCCGACGATTTCGCGGACAACATGGGCGTCGTGACTGGCATCGTCGGGCTCGCGGGCGGGCTCGGCGGCTTCCTGCTGCCGATCCTGTTCGGCATGCTGCTCGACCTGCTGCGCGTGCGCACGACGTGCTTCATGTTCCTGTACGGAATCGTGTGGGTGTCGCTGATCCTCATTTACCTGTCGGAAGTGCGGCGCACACCCGTCGTCACGGGCTGACCTCCTTTCGATCGATCCGATGCGCCGGTGCGATGCCCGAGGGAGCCCGGGTCGCGCCAGCGCATCGTCCCGTTCGGAAGGGCGCGCGCGACGTATCCGGCCGCGCGCGCTTCTGTCAAACTGGCGCCCATGAAACCGCGCCTCGCTTCATCGCATTCCGCCGATTCCGCGCCTGCGCCCGCAGGCTTTCCCGACGCCGACGAACTGGCCGCGCTGCGCGCGTGGTACGCGGGCATGACCGTGCGTCAGGCCGTCGAACGCTACCTGCCCGACCGGCTCGGCGCGGGGCGCTCGGCGCGCGGCGTGATCGGCGCGATCCGCCGTCGCCTCGTGCGCGTCGCGCGGCAGGTTGGCCGCCCCGATCTCGCGGAACGGCTCGGCCATGCGGACGGTGAGCGTTTGCGGGAGGCGAAAGCGGCCACCGACGCGATCGCCCAACTGCGCCATGCACGCGCGCCGGCACCGCAGATCAGCGACGACGTCGGCCTGTGGCTGCCGGCGCGCGCGGTCGTGGCACTGCGTGCGCACGGGATCGCGACGCTCGCCGACCTGACGGTGCGGATTCCGCGCCGGCGCCAGTGGTGGCGGGCGATCGCGGGCCTCGGCATGGCCAGTGCGCGGCGCATCGACGCGTTCTTCGCCGCGCATCCGGACCTGACCGAACGGGCGCGCGCGCTGATCGCCGCGACGCCGCGCGGCAGCATCGTGCCGTGGGAACACCTGAAGCTGCCGCACGAAGTCGACGGCTCGGCCGGCACGTTCCGCGCGCCGCGCGCGACCAGCACGCTCGACGCGGACAACGATTACGCGGCCGTGCACGCGTGGCTGTCGCTGCACGAATCGGCCGCGACGCGGCGCGCGTACCGGAAGGAGGCCGAGCGGCTGATCCTGTGGGCGATCGTCGAGCGCGGCCGCGCGCTGTCGTCGCTGACGACCGAGGACGCGCTCGCGTATCGCGCGTTCATCCGGCGGCCGACGCCGCACGAGCGCTGGGTCGGGCCCGTGCGGCCGCGCGGCGTGCCCGACTGGCGGCCGTTCTCGGGCGCGCTGTCCGCGCGCTCGGCGGCGTACACGCTGTCGGTGCTCGGTGCGCTGTTCCGCTGGCTGATCGAGCAGCGCTACCTGCTCGCGAATCCGTTCGCGGGCGTGAAGGTGCGCGACACGCGCGGCGCGACCGCGCTCGATACGTCGCACGCGTTCACCGAAGGCGAGTGGCTGCTGGTCCGCACGATCGCCGACGGGCTCGAGTTCGGCCAGCGCGCGGGCGACGGTGCGCCGCAGTCGGGCTGGACGCCGGCCGCCGCGCAACGGCTGCGTTTCATTCTCGATTTCGGCTATGCGACCGGGCTGCGCGCGAGCGAACTGGTCGGCGCGACGCTCGGCGACATCGAGACGGACGCGCACGGCGACGCGTGGCTGAAGGTGATCGGCAAGGGCAGCAAGGCCGCGCGCGTCGCGCTGCCGCCGCTCGCGCGCACGGCGCTCGACCGCTATCTGGTCGCGCGCCGGTTGCCGGTCACGCCGGCGCGCTGGCGGCCCGATACGCCGCTGATTCCGAGCCTCGCGGAAGACGACGCGGCCGCCATCACGAGCGTGCGGCTGTGGAAGGTGATGCAGCGTTTCTTCGCGCAGACGGCCGTTGCGGTCGAAGCCGACCACCCGGTGCTCGCGCACAAGCTGCGCCAGGCGAGCCCGCACTGGATGCGCCATACGCACGCGACGCACGCGCTGGCGCGCGGCGCGGAGCTGACGACGGTGCGCGACAACCTGCGGCATGCGTCGATCTCGACGACGTCGATCTATCTGCATGGCGACGACGTGAAGCGGGCGCGGCAGATGTCGAGCGCGTTCGGCATCGACAAATGAGTGGAACGGCGCGGCATCGGCGCCGGTCAGACGATGTTTCGATCCCGGGGGGTCGTATGGCGTCGAGCCAGCGCACGGTCGATTTCATCGTCGAGCAGATCGCGGCGGCCGGTACGGTATCGGCCCGCAAGATGTTCGGCGAATACGGCGCCGCGCCACGCCGCGCGGCGGCCAGGCGTATTCTGTGACACATGCACGCGACCATCGTGCGCCAGGGAGTACCAACATGGAGACATCCGCATTGACGCGCGGCACGCGCCCGGCGCGCCGCGCATGGCATGTGCTCGTCGTGAGCCTGTGTGTCGGCTGGAGCGCGCTGTCGTTCGGCGCGGAAGGCGCGAGCGGCGCGGCCGCGCTGCTCGACCGCTACCGCAGCCTCGGGCCCCAGCTGAAGGACAACGCGTTTCACCGGCCCGTGGTGCTCGAATCGTCGGAAGCATCGTCGTCGCTGAAGGGCGACATCTATGCGGTCGTCGATTATCCGTTCGCGGCCGTGAACGGCCAGCTCAACGATCCCGCGCAAGGCCCCGCGAACTGGTGCGCGGTGCTGATCCTGCACCTGAACACCAAGTACTGTCATGCGTCGAGCGGCGGCAACGGCCCGGTGCTCGACGTGAACCTCGGCCGCAAGATCGAGCAAAAGCTGTCGGACACCTATCGCGTGCAGTTCCGCTATCGCGTGGCGGCCGCGACGCCCGATTATTTCCAGGTCGACCTGACCGCCGACAGCGGCCCGATGGGCACGAAGGATTACCGGATCGCGCTCGAGGCCGTGCCGGTCGGCGCGGCGCGCACGTTCCTGCATCTCACGTATTCGTATGGTTTCGGCACGGTCGGCCGGATGGCGATGAAAACCTACCTCGCGACGGTCGGCAGCGACAAGGTCGGGTTCACGACCGTCGGCGCCGCGTCGGCCGGGCAGCCGCAGTACGTCGGCGGCGTGCGCGGGCTGCTGGAGCGCAACACGATGCGCTACTACCTTGCGATCGACACGTATCTCGCGACGCTCGACAAGCCGATCGACCAGCGCCTCGCGCGCTGGTTCGACGCGACCGAGCAGTATCCGCAGCAACTGCACGAAGTGGAGCGGGGCGCGTATCTGCAGATGAAAGCGCAGGAGGTGCAGCGGCAGCAGGCGGCGCGATGACGTCGCCTGCCGCCTGCTGCTCGGTGTCGATCAGTTCGACGCGCCGCCGACCGTGCGAATGCTGTGCCACTGCCCCTGTTCGACGCGGAACAGCGTGTAGGGCGGCTTGATCAGGTCGCCGCGCTCGTCGAACGAGATCTTGCCGGTCACGCCGGTGACCGACACGCCGGGCAGGCTCGCGACGATCTTGCCGCGATCGGGCGAGTCGGCCTTGCGAACCGCCGCGATCATCGCGAGCGCCGCGTCGTACGCGAACGGCGCATACAGCTCGACGTCCTGGTTGAAGCGCGCCTTGTAGTGCTTGTCGCGCTGCGCGAACGCGACGGCCGACGGCAGCTTGTCGAGCGCGGGGCCGGGCTCCAGATCCTGCGTGCCTTCGCCCGCGTGTCGACCGCGCGGAACTCGGGCTCGGCGTGCGCATCAATCTGGCACGTGCGGCTACGCGCGGCTACGTGTTCGATCGTGGACCGCATCGTGTGGCTCTCCCAACGAAAGCCCTGCAGTAGTGCCCCCCAATTGCCTCGCCGGTACGGCGGCGTCCAGGCCGATCCGGCCGCCTCGTGCCGGCCAACCGACCGTCCGGCCATTTCATAAGACGTACAGTTTTCCCGTGATGCGCGATTCCGGCGGAACTGTACTCTTGTTCGCGCGTTCGATGTGTGTACCCGCCGCAAACTGTTCTTCTCTTAAGATCAAACCATCAAGTGCACAGTGCCGCAGATCCAGTTGATCCGGAACCCTGGCGGCGCATCTTCAAGAGAGAGCCAGCGCGATGGAAAAGGCAAAACCGGAGGGGAAGATCAGGAATCACGACGGCCCGGTCGGCGGGCGAAACACGAGCAACACGCGCGTATCGGACGCACACGGCGGGGCGGCGCGGCCGCGCGCGTCGGCGGGAGACGCACGATGAAACTCTATGAAAAACTCGCGGACGATATCGAGCGCCTGATCCGCCAGGGCGTGTACCGGCATGGCGACCGGATTCCGTCGGTGCGGCAGGCGAGCCAGCAGCACCGGATCAGCATCACGACGGTGCTGCATGCGTATCTGCTGCTGGAAAGCCGCGGGTTGCTCGAAAGCCGGCCGCAGTCGGGCTATTTCGTGAACCTGCGGCGCGACGACGGGCACGCGCCGGTGCGCGAACTGCGGCCGTCGAAGCCGATCGCGATCTCGTCGTCGGTCGACGTGAGCCGGCTCGTGCTGTCGACGCTGCGCTCGATCGGCACGGACGACGCGGTGCCGCTCGGCTCGCCGTATCCGGACCCGAGCCTGTTCCCGTTCGAGAAACTGAACCGCTACGCGTATGCGGCCGGCCGCGACAAGTCGCTGTGGGGCGTGACCGACGGGCTGCCGCCCGGCCATCCGCGACTGATCCGGCAGATCGCGCGCCGCTACCTGGAGAACGGGATGTCGGTGGACCCGAACGAGATCATCGTGACGGTCGGCGCGACGGAGGCGATCAACCTGTGCCTGCAGGCGGTCGCGAAACCGGGCGACACGATCGCGGTGGAATCGCCGACGTTCTACGCGATGCTGCACGCGATCGAGCGGATGGGGATGAAGGCGATCGAGGTGGCCACGCATCCGGAATACGGGATCGACATCGCGGCGCTGGCCGCGATCGCGAAGTCGCAGCCGATCGCCGCGTGCATGGTGATGCCGAACTTCCAGAATCCGCTGGGTTTCCAGATGCCGGACGAGCGCAAGCGCGAACTGGTTGAGTTCGCAACGAAGGCCGGCATGCCGATCATCGAGAACGGCGTATACAACGAACTGTATTTCGGCGATACGCATCCGAGTTCATTGAAATCCTACGACCGGACCGGGATCGTGCTGCATTGCTCGTCGTTCTCGAAGAGCCTGACGGCCGCGTACCGGATCGGCTGGGCGCTGCCGGGCCGCTACCGCGATCAGGTCGAGAAGCTGAAGTTCCTGAATACGCTCGCGACGCCGTCGTTGCCGCAACTGGCGATCGCGGAGTTTCTCGAGCGCGACGGCTACGAGCATCACCTGCGGCGAATTCGCAAGGCGTATGCGCAGCAGGCGAACCTGATGCGCGCGATGGTGTCGCGGTTCTTTCCGGAAGGCACGCGCATGTCGAGCCCGGCGGGCGGGTACGTGCTGTGGGTCGAGTTGCCGGCGCAGGTCGATGCGATGCGGTTGTACCAGCTTGCGCTGGAGCAGGGGATCACGATCGGGCCCGGCTACATGTTCTCGATCACGGACAACTACCGGAACTTCATCCGGTTGAACTACAGCAGCCCGTGGTCGCCGGAGATCGAGCAGGCGGTGATCACGGTCGGGAAGCTGGCCGCGGCGTGCATGCGGTGAAGGGGCGCGGGCGGTACGTTGTGTTTCGATGACAAAGCCGGCCTCGTGCCGGCTTTGTTTTGGTTCCTCATGGTTTTCCGTGGACGTCGCTGGCCGACCCTGAGCGGTCAGCGGGATGTCCCCAAAGCGGTCGTTCGGTGGCGCACAATCGTACCGCCCTAGGACCGCAGCGGACCTTGTCGCCAACGTCCAAGTTTTATTAGACGGGGTACGAAAACGTCGAGATCTGAATAAACGGCTCGAGTTGCAATCGAAATCCGTAAGGCGGCGTATGTGTCTGGTCGTATCGCCCTCCGAATACCTTGGCAGCACAGAATTCGATATATGTCCGCTCATCGTCTCGCATGACACGCGCACCTGGACAATCCAACAAGTTGAGCCGAACAAGCGGCTCTGCACCCCTTGCATTGCCAAGCAAAATCTCAACGTCGCAATTGAGTGGCCATATAGTTAGACTCAAGAAAACGGAGCCTCTCGAAACGAGATACCGGTAGGAGATCCCATACTCTTCCTCGACTGGAGAGACTTCAAGTGCTTCAAGAAAATCCAACGGCTCCCACGAGAATGTCGGCATAGAGCTTCCTGTTGTATTGCAGCCGGGCGCCTGGGGTGGGCTCAGCGCTAGCGCATCTGGTCTTCATTTGGATTTCGCTCAGTTTGGTCGATGTCGTCGATCTAGGCTGCAGCGTCGAGCGACCGCTTTTGGATGCGGATTCAACCTCGGCAACTCGATATCGACACTCACATCAAAATACTTCGAACGAACACCAGGCGGGCACAAACTGCTCAAAGACAAAAAAGTCGTCGATGTATGTTAGCCCAAGCCGTTCCAATGACTTCGTGCACTCATCGGCCGCATCGCCGCCGAAGAACGGGCCAAGCGACAAGAGGCTATCGGATTCGTCAAAATATTCCCGAAAATTGAATTCGACCATGACCGTCGATAGGTCGACATTCTTGGCTGCTAGCGCAGCCCGCCGGACAACGATTCCGAAATCTCTCGAAACTTTCATCGATATTGACCAAACGTAAGCGGGTACTGCCGATTGTCGGCGATCTAGTCCGTATGGTCGAGTGTCTGAAACTGGCCGACAGCGGAATCATGCGTTTTGTATCGCTGGACGAGCGAGCATCTAGGCAGCAGTGGCCTGAACAAGACGCAGGCCCCATCCAGTTTGCAACGTACCGTCTTCGCTTTGCATGGGCGCGAACGCCGACAACAGTTCACTTTTGAACTGTACGCGCGCCGCTTCCGACATCCGGTCGGCGTCGTAGGTGTCCAGCATTTTCAACCACAGCTGCTCGGGTGTAGGTGCCCAGTCGATTTCGATGTCTTCAAAAGCCACATCAACAAAATCGGGCTTTAATAGTTCTTGCCACCCCGCTTCACTGCGTGTGCGCGCATCACCGAGCCGCAACTCTGTGAGCTGATCCTTCGCGATTGGCTTGAAGATGTCCAAAAATACTTCGCCGACCTTGCCAGTCAAAAAGCTCCGCCCGACGATAGCGGAAAAGCTGCCGCCGTCACGCAATACCCGGCGAATCTCTCGAACAACTTGTTCGATATCGTCCATCAACATGAGAGCCATGTGCGACAGCACGTAGTCTACCGAGCCGCTACCGAGCGACACTTCTTGTGCACGCTCGTTAAGCAATCGTATTTCGTGCGGCAATATTCGCCGAGCCAGGCTCAACTCGCCATCGCTCATGTCTATGCCAATTAGCTTCGTTGCTGCATGCCCCCTGTCGTTCAGAATTTGCAGCAATGGCCCATCACCACATGCCAGATCGAGCACAGTCCGCGACATCGCGTCATTCGGTACACGATTCGCCAGTGCGTGATAGGAGGAGGGGTATGCTGCCTGCGCAGATCGTGCAGGTCGATTACCGTAGGCTCGACGCGTTGCTCCTGCCCGGCGGCAGTGAAAATCTTTCAAATATATTTCTGCGTACGAGGTCATTCTCGCGCCATTCGATTGTTCGCTAATTGGGAGCACTCGTGACTCTAGAGCCTGAACCCCAAGCGGATTGTCGACGAACCAGACCACGATGTCGAACATCTCAAAATGACCGGCAGCCGATGTTCCTCCCCGACTCTCGCCGGGAATCCGTGAAGAACCTTTGTTTTTCCACGCCGGCGCCGATGACCGCGTTCGCGCTCGATCCATCGAGCGCGGCGAAACGACTGCATGCAAGCGCGCAACCCCGCGCGTCGCGTCATCCCCCCGTCACCGGCGGAAAGAACGCGACCTCGCTATCCTCCCGCACGACGAAGTCCCCGGTCACCATTTCGAGGTTCACGGCCGCCCGCACGGGGCGGTCCATCCGCAGCGCGTCCGCGCTGCGCGCGTCGCGGGCGGCCAGCGTGCCGCGTAGCGCGTCGACGGTGAGTTCGCGGGCATCGATCTCGACGGCTTCTTCATCGATTGCCAGTTGTTCGCGAATGCTTGCGAAGTATTTGATCGTCAGTTTCATTGGATTGTCTTCAAAAGGAACAGCGGAATCGGAGACACGAAGCGAACGCAATCACCCCCAGCGTCGCATCGCCTGGTCGTCGTGCGCCTTTGCCTCGACCCACCCGGATTCCCCGTCGTGCCGAATCTCCTTCTTCCAGAACGGCGCATGGGTCTTCAGGAAATCCATCAGGAATTCGCACGCATCGAACGCGGACGCGCGATGCGCGGCGGCCACCACGACCAGGACGACCGGCTGGCCGAGCGGAATGCGGCCGACGCG
Organism: Burkholderia sp. MS389; assembly: GCF_016899425.1. GTDB lineage: Bacteria > Pseudomonadota > Gammaproteobacteria > Burkholderiales > Burkholderiaceae > Burkholderia > Burkholderia sola. Next base: position 971,895 of record NZ_CP045996.1, on the reverse strand, counting down.
GTGCACGATCCTGACCGCTTCGAGCCGCCAGCGCGCGCTCGCTTCCTCGACGATGCTCCACAGCGCCTGTTCGGTCATCGTCGGGTAATGCTCGACTTCCAGTGCGACGACGTCGTCGACATCGCCTTCCTTGCGCACCACCCCAAGAAAATTCACGACCGCACCGACATTCGGATTGCGAACGATCGGTGCAAGCTCCGCGCCCGCGTCGATCGGCGCATGCTGCACGCGTACTTCGAAGCCGGCGGCAATCGCGGGCGCCGATTCGGGCTGAGTGCCGGCCGCATCGACGGGCGGCGCGGGGTTGCCGGCATGCAGCGGATCGTCCGGCAGCCCGGCGCGGGATTCGGTGAAAGTCGTCATGACAGGTTCTCCAGTAGGCGGCGCATCCGGTGTCGCGCGGCGGCCCTTCAGCCGCCGACGAGCGACATGCGCACGGTCGGATAGGTCTTGCCCGGCGCGCGGGCCGGCCGTGCGGCCCGGCGCTCGGAATAGCGGTCGTCGCGCCGCGTCCAGCGTTCGCGCACGGCGGTGGCGAGGTCGGCGATCGACGCCGCATCGTCGAGCCACGGCCGCAGGTCGGCACCCTGCGTCGCGAACAGGCACGTATAAAGCTGGCCGTCGGCCGACACGCGGGCGCGCGAGCACGTGCCGCAGAACGGATGCGACACGCTCGCGATGAAGCCGACTTCGCCTGCTCCATCGATGTGCGCGCAACGAATCGCGGTGGCGTCGTGCCCCGGCTCGCCGACGAGCACGAGCGGATAGTGCGCGTCGATCAGTTCGCGCATCCGCGCGGCCGGCACGACCTTGTCGCCGGACCAGAAGCTGGCGCCGCCGACGTCCATGTATTCGATGAAACGCACGGCCACGCCCGTGTGCCGGAAGTGCCGCACGAGCGGCAGGATCTGGTCGTCGTTCACGCCGCGCTCGATCACCGCGTTGACCTTGACCGGCGCGAGCCCGGCCGCGTGCGCGGCCTCGATGCCGGCCAGCACGCGCGACACCGGCACGTCGGCGTCGCTCATCCGGCGGAACACAGTGTCGTCGACCGCATCGAGGCTCACGGTCACGCGCGACAGCCCCGCGTCGCGCAGCGTGCGCGCCTTCGCGGCGAGCAGCGAGCCGTTGGTCGTCAGCGCGATTTCGACGGGTTTGCCGTCGACGGTCGTCAGCGCGGCGAGCCGTTCGATCAGCGCTTCGAGGTGGCGGCGCAGCAGCGGCTCGCCGCCCGTGATGCGGATCTTCTCGACGCCGAGCGATGTGAACGCGCGGGCGATCTTTTCCAGTTGCGCGAACGACAAGCGCTCGGACGACGGCATGAACGCGTAGTCGGCGCCGAAGCTTTCGCGCGGCATGCAGTAGCCGCAGCGGAAATTGCACTGGTCGATGACGGACAGGCGCAGGTCGCGCAGCGGACGGCCGAGCGTGTCGGACGGGCGGAGGAAAGCACCGGGCGATGCGTCGCCGGATGAAACGGCGGCGGCCGGCGCGGCGGAAACGATGGCATTCACGATCGGGTCGTCGGCCTGCATGTAGTAAGCGGAGGGGCGTCGCCGCTCGGCCGTGCGTGTGCCGACGTATCGGCGCACAGGTCGTGACGAGCCTCATCGTGAGCATAGTCCGCCGGGTTGGGCCGGCAGAGACACAATCGCGCCCGAATCGCAGGAATACAGTTCGCCGCCCGGGGCGCGCGACAGGCGCGGCGAGTGAGGCGAACGCGCCGTATCGGGTGGAGAGTCGACTTCACGCTCATGCGAGCCAGCGCGCGAATTCGTAGTACGGAACCGCGTCGCCGCGCGCGATGGTGCGCCCGGCCGGCAGCCGCGCGAGCCCGCTTGTCTGCACCAGCGACTGCAGCGTGCCGGCGCCTTGCTGACGCAGCGCATCGAGCACGGGCGCACCGTTTGCGTCCACCGTACAGCGCACGCGCACGAAGCGCTCGCGCTGCGCATCCGGCTCGAAGCCGGTGTCGATCGGCAGCGACGGCACGACCGGCACGCACGCGTCGCGACCCTGCAGGCGGCGGATCAGCGGCGCGACGAACAGTGCGAACGTCGTCATCGCGGCGCCCGGATTGCCGGGCAGCAGCACGACGGGCCGCGTATCGAGCCGTGCGAGCGCGACCGGCTTGCCGGGCTTCATGCGCACGCCGGCGACGACGAACGACGCGCCGAGCGCGGCCAGCGTGGGGCGCAGCAGGTCCTTGTCGCCGACCGACGCGCCGCCGACGCAGATCACGAGGTTGCACTGCGCGTGCAGGTCGCGCAGCGCCCGATCGACGGCGGCCGCCGTATCGGCCGCGTGCACGCTCATCGCGACGTCGGCGCCGGTTCCCACGACCAGCGCGGCGAGCATCGGCGCATTGCTGTTGTAGATCTGCTGCGGCGCGCGCGGCTCGCCGCACGCGACCAACTCGTCGCCGGTCGTCAGGATGCCGACGCGCAACGCCGCGCGCACGTCGATCCGCGCGAACCCCTGCGCGGCGGCCACGCCGACGTGCATCGCGCCCATTCGCACGCCGGCCGGCACGAGCAGCTCGCCGGCACGCACTTCCTCGCCGCGGCGGCGAATGTGCGACCCGCTGCGCTGGGGCACGTCGAACGTGACACCGCCGTCCTGTTCGTGCGCATGCTCCTGCATCACGACGGTGTCGGCGCCGGGCGGAATCAGGCTGCCGGTGAAGAGGCGCGCAGCCGTGCGCGGCGCGAGCGGCGCCGGCGTATCGCCTGCATAGCAGCGCTGTGCGACACGCAGCGGCTCGCCGTGCGCGAGGTCCGCATGACGCACGGCGTAGCCGTCCATCGCGCTATGGTCGGCGGGCGGCTGGTCGAGCACGGCCGTCAGCGGCGCGGCCAGCACGTGGCCGGCCGCTTGCGCGATCGGCACGGAGGTGGCGGCCTCGAGCGGCGCGAACGCGGCGGCGAATCGTTGCTGCGCGGTATCGAAATCGGACAGGTGCGTCATGACGAGTGGGCCGGATGCGCCGTTGCGGGCGCGGGTGGGTCGAGGTGAACGGCGGCGGGCGACACGTATTCGACGAAGCCGTCGTTGCGGCAGAAACCGAGCAGCCGCACGCCGGCTTCGCGGGCGACGTCGATCGCGAGCGCCGTCGGCGCCGAGATCGTCGCGATCATCGGGATGCCGACCCGCGCGGCCTTGCGCACCAGTTCGTAGCTCGCGCGGCTCGACAGGAACACGAAACCCGCGTGCAGGTCGGCGCGGCGGCGCGCGCGCTGCCCGATCAGCTTGTCGAGTGCGTTGTGGCGGCCGACGTCCTCGCACACGTCGAGCACGGCGCCGTTGTTATCGCACCACGCGGCCGCATGGATGCCGCCGGTCTCGCGCATCAGCGTCTGCCGCGCCGGCAACGCACGCGCGGCGCGCGCGATCGCGTCGCCGCCGATGCCCGCGGCCGTGCCGGCGGCCGCGATCCGTGGCGGGTGCAGGTCGAGCTGCGCGATGCTTTCGATGCCGCACACGCCGCAGCCGGTGCGGCCGGCCAGCGCGCGGCGGTGGGCCTTCAGCGCCATGAACGCCTGCTGCGACACGGTCAGCCGCACTTCGGCGCTGCCGGACCGGCACTCGCTTTCGATGTCGAAGACGTCCGACGCGCGCTCGACGATGCCTTCGCTCAGCGCGAAGCCGAGGCCGAACGCGTCGAGGTCGATCGGCGTCGCCATCATGACCGTGTGCGAGATGCCGTTGAACACGAGCGCAACCGGGGTTTCGTCGACGACGCGATCGACGGTGTCGAGCGCGTCGCCGGCGCGATGGCGCGTCACCCGACACGCGGTGCTGCCGGTCGGATCGTCGCGGCGGATGCAGGACTCCATGCAGGTTTCTCCAGGGCGGGGCGGCCGGCGGGCCGGCCGGGCCCGGCGTGTGCGCCGAACCACGGGAATCGACGCCGCCGGGCGGGCGGCGAAGGGCGCGCGACCGCCGCGGGCAGGCGTTGGACAACATGTTAAGTGGAGTGAACAGTGCGCCCGGGATACAGCGCCGCCACACGAAAAGCAGTACAGCTGAGCGTCCCGTCGGCATGGTAACTATTTTCCGTGCACACATCTTCGGCGGTGCAAGCAGCACAGTTTCAGCGCACGTTCGATTGATTGCGAGTATCGTTGCAAACGCGATATCGTCGTTCACGCTTCGATGCCGTGCGAGCCGCCGTTCGGGTTCGCATGTGTCGTCGCCAAGCCGTCGCGCGATTTCCTGCTTCGAGCGTACGTCCTCACAACCACGAGCAAATTACGGTCATGGAAATCTTCGATGCGTTCCATCTCGCCCGATTGCAATTCGCATTCACGGTGTCGTTCCACATCGTGTTCCCCGCGATCAGCATCGGCATGGCGAGCTTCCTGGCGGTGCTGGAATGGCGCTACCTCGTCACCGGCGACGCCGCCTACAAGTCCATGTTTCAGTTCTGGTCGAAGATCTTCGCGATCGGCTTCGGGATGGGCGTGGTCTCCGGCGTCGTGATGGCGTACGAGTTCGGCACCAACTGGTCCGGGTTCTCGCGCGTCGCGGGCAACATCACCGGGCCGCTGCTCACGTACGAAGTGCTGACGGCGTTCTTCCTCGAAGCCGGCTTCCTCGGCGTGATGCTGTTCGGCTGGCAGCGCGTGAGCCCACGTGCGCACTTCTTCGCGACGCTGATGGTCGCGGTCGGCACGCTGATCTCGACGTTCTGGATTCTCGCGTCGAACAGTTTCATGCAGACGCCGCAAGGCTACAAGATCGAGAACGGCCTCATCGTGCCGGTCGACTGGTTCAAGATCATCTTCAACCCGTCGTTTCCGTATCGTCTCGCGCACATGACGATCGCGGCGTTCATCGTCGCGGGCTTCATCGTCGCCGCCTGCGGTGCGTGGCACCTGCTGAAGGGGCGCCGCGACGAGCCGGTGAAGCGCAGCTTCTCGATGGCGCTGTGGATGCTGCTGGTGCTCGCGCCGATCCAGATCTTCGTCGGCGATGCGCACGGGCTGAACACGCGCGAATACCAGCCGGCGAAGATCGCGGCGATCGAGGGGCTGTGGGAAACGGAGAAGGGCGGCACCGCGCTGAACCTCGTCGGGCTGCCCGACATGCAGGCCGAAACCACCCGCTATGCGATCCAGGTGCCGCACCTCGGCAGCCTGATCCTCACGCACAGCTGGGACGGCGAGATCCGCGGGCTGAAGGAATTCGCGCCGCAGGACCGCCCGTATTCGCCGATCATCTTCTGGACTTTCCGGATCATGGCCGGCCTCGGGATGCTGATGCTGCTGACCGCGCTGCTCGGGCTGCTGCTGAGAAAGGGCGGACGCCTGTACGAGACGCGCTGGTTCCAGTGGTTCGTGGTCGCGATGGGCCCGTCGGGCATCGTCGCGCTGCTGGCCGGCTGGATCACGACCGAGGTCGGGCGGCAGCCGTGGACCGTGTACGGCGTGCTGCGCACCGTCGATTCGGTCGCGCCGCTCACCGCGCAACAGGTCGGCGTGTCGCTGCTGATCTTCGTGGTCGTGTATTTCCTCGTATTCGGAACGGGTATCTACTACATGATGAAACTGATGAAGCGCGGGCCGGCTGCGCAGGCCGGCTACATCGAGCTGCACCGGCATCCGGGGCTGCGCAAGAGCGCGCTGTCCACGCCGCTGAACGTGACTGAGGCGGAGTAATCATGCATATCGATCTTCCTGTCGTGTGGGCCGCGATCATCGGCCTCGGCGTATTCATCTACGTGATGCTGGACGGCTTCGATCTCGGCATCGGGCTGCTGTTTCCGTTCTTCGATGCGAAGGCCGAGCGCCAGGTGATGCTCGACACCGTCGCGCCGGTGTGGGACGGCAACGAGACGTTCCTCGTGCTCGGCGGCGCGGGCCTCTATGGCGCGTTCCCGGTCGTGTATTCGACGCTGCTGCCGGCGAACTACCTGCCGCTGGTGCTGATGCTGGTCGGGCTGATCTTCCGCGGCGCGGCGTTCGAGCTGCGCGCGAAAGCGACCCGCACGCAGCACATGTGGGACCTCGCGTTCATCGGCGGCTCGGCGCTCGCCGCGTTCTGCCAGGGGATCGTGCTCGGTTCGCTGCTGCAGGGCATCAAGATCGAGAACAACCAGTTCGCGGGCGGGCCGTTCGACTGGCTGTCGCCGTTCAGCATGATGTGCGGGATCGGCGTGCTCGTCACCTATGCGACGCTCGGTTGCGGCTGGCTGATCCTGAAGGTCGACGGCGAACTGCAGCGCAAGATGCGGTTGCTGATGAAGCCGCTCACGGGCGTGCTGCTCGCGGTGATGGGCGTGGTCAGTCTGTGGACCGTGATCGGGCTGCCGGCCGTCGCGCACCGCTGGTTCGGCAGCGGCAACCTCGGCTGGTTCCTGCCGGTGCCGATCCTCGTCGTCGCATGCGTATGGGGCATCTTCTACGCGGTGAAGCGTGCGCACGAGGCCACGCCGTTCCTGCTGACGCTCGCGCTCGTGTTCCTCGGCTACACGGGGCTCGTGATCAGCATCTGGCCGAACATCGTGCCGCCGTCGCTGTCGATCTGGGATGCGTCGTCGAGCCATTCGAGCCAGTTGTTCGCGCTCGTCGGCACCGTGATCGTGCTGCCGATCATCCTCGTGTACAACGCGATGCAGTACCGCGTGTTCCGCGGCAAGGTGCGCGAGGGCGACATCGGCTATCACTGAGCGGCACGGCACTCGATGCGAAAGCGGCCCGCCACGCGCGGGCCGTTGCACATCAGGTGCGGGCGCAACGGGTTGCGTATTCCGGTTCCCTATTCCTTTGCCAGTCGAGAAAACATCATGATCGTCCGACCACGACAGAACTGGCTCCGGATGCTGTTCGTATGGAACGGCTCCGTGCTGCAGTCGATCATTCCGCAGCTCGTGTTCATGGCGATCGTCAGCACGCTGGCGGTCTTCACGAACGGCCGAATCTTCGGCGAGAAGATTCCGCTGAACACCGCGCCGTTCACGCTGTTCGGGCTCGCGCTCGCGATCTTCCTCGGGTTTCGCAACAACGCGAGCTTCGAGCGCTTCAAGGAGGCGCGGCATCTGTGGGGCAACCTGCTGATCGCCGCACGCGCCGTGACGTCGCAACTGCATCGCTACCTGCCCGACAACGTGAGCGACGCCGAGCGCAACCGGCTCGCCGATCTGCTGATCGCGCTCGCGTATGCGCTGAAGCATCAACTGCGCCATACCGATCCGAGCGCGGACCTGCAGCGCATTCTCGGCGCGGAGCGCACGGCCGCGCTCGGCGGCAAATGCTACAAGCCGGTCGCGATCCTCGACGAACTGCGCGGCGGCATCGTGCGTGCGCTGGGGCGCGCACCAGGCAGCGACGCGACCTGCTGGATGTTCGAGACGCAACTCGACGCACTCGGCAAGTCGGTCGGCGGTTGCGAGCGCATCCAGTCGACGCCGATCCCGTTTTCGTACAGCGTACTGCTCCATCGCACCGTGTATGCGTATTGCGTGCTGCTGCCGTTCGGGCTCGTCGATTCGACGGAGTTCTTCACGCCGCTGATCTGCGTGTTCATTTCCTACACGCTGATCGCGCTCGAGGCGATCGCGAACGAAGTGGCCGAGCCGTTCGGCCTTGCGCCGAATGCGCTCGCGCTCGATGCGATCACGCGCACGATCGAGCGATCGGTGCTCGAACTCGGCGATCGGCCGATGCCCGAGGAATTCGTGCCGGCGTCGACGTATCAGATCACGTAGGCGGCGGGGTCGGTAGTGTAGTCGTCGGTAAGGTTGCTCGGCCCGAGCGGGGGCGGTTGTGTAGACTCGTGCTCGTTCAATGGAGCCCACACCATGCAACTGCTTGATCATGTGTCGATCGGCGTGCCGGATATCGACCAGGCACGCCCTTTCTACGATGCCGTCATGGCTGCGCTGGGCGCAGCCAAGATCTATGACCGGCCCAATGCGCTCGGCTATGGCGAACGTTGCAGCGCGAATGACCCGGAGTCGACCTTCTTGGCGGTGTATCTGGATCCCGCCGAAGTCGGCGCGAGCAAGCGGCACTGGTGTTTCAAGGCCGCTTCCCGCGAGCAGGTGCATGCGTTTTTCGAGGCAGGGCTTGCGACGGGCGGCCAGTCCGACGGTGAACCCGGATTGCGGCCGCAGTACCACGGCGACTACTACGCGGCTTTTCTGATCGATCCGGCCGGCAACCGGATCGAGGCCGTGTGTCACGCGGCGGCCGCGGAGCGGGAGCGGTCGTGACGGCGCCGCTCAATCGAAATACGTCAGCCCCATCGCCCCCTTCACCTCCGCGAGCGTCGCCCCCGCCACTTCCCGCGCATGCAGCGTGCCGCGCTTCAGGATCGCCATCACTTCGGCCTTGTCCGCTTCGAACTCGCGGCGGCGCGTGCGGATCGGCTCGATCAGCGCCTGCAGCCGCTCGTTCAGCACGCGCTTGACGACGCTGTCGCCGAGGCCGCCGCGGCGATAGTGGGCCTTCAACTCGTCGACCTTCGCCACGTCCGGTTCGAACGCATCGAGGAACGTGAACACGACGTTGCCTTCGACCTGGCCGGGGTCGCTCACGCGCAGGTGGTTCGGGTCCGTATACATGTCCTTCACGGCCTGCGCGATCTCGTCCGGCGTCGAGCCGAGCGTGATCGCGTTGCCGAGCGACTTGCTCATCTTCGCCTTGCCGTCGATGCCCGGCAGCCGCGTGACCGACGACAGCACGGCCTCGCATTCGACCAGCACCGGCTTATCGACGGTCGCGTTGAAGCGGCGCACGAGTTCGTTGGTCTGCTCGATCATCGGCAACTGATCGTCGCCGACCGGCACGTGCGTCGCCTTGAACGCGGTGATGTCGGCCGCCTGGCTCACCGGGTAGGTCAGGAAGCCGGCCGGGATGTCGCGCTCGAAGCCGCGCAGGCGAATTTCTTCCTTGATGGTCGGATTGCGTTCGAGGCGCGCGACCGTGACGAGGTTGAGCAGGTATTGCGACAGCTCGGCGAGTTCGGGCACCTGCGACTGCACGACGATCGTCGAGATCGCCGGATCGATGCCGACGGCGAGATAGTCGAGCGCGACCTCGATCACGTTCTCGGTGACGCGCTGGCGGCGGCCCATGTTGTCGGTCAGCGCCTGCGTATCGGCGAGCAGCAGGAATTGCGTCGCGTCGTGCTGCATCTGCACGCGCGCGCGCAGCGAGCCGATGTAGTGGCCGAGATGCAGCGGGCCGGTCGTGCGGTCGCCAGTGAGGATGGTCGGGCGGGTGGGGTGCGTCATGGTCGTCGTTGCTCCGGGTTATCGAAGCCGCCAGCCATGATGTCATCGCAGAAACGCAAATGCCGCCATCGCTGGCGGCATCACGTTTGGGACATGCAAAAGGAAACGGGCCGCCTGGGTCAGGCGCGCCACCAGCAATGCACGATCGGCGAGGCGGGTTTCGTTTCCATCGCGGCAGTATAGCGTAGTGCGCGGGCGGACGTGCGCGTCAGCGGATCACCGACTCCATCGCGAGGTACGCGGTTTCGGCGGACGGCCACAACAGATACAGCAGGCCGGCCATCAGCAGTAACGCACCGGCGCGTACGAGCGGCGTGCGGTCCTTGTCGCGAGGGGGATGGGTGGGCTGCTTCGATTTCTTCATGCTTGCAGGCGCGGGTGCGCCACTCCAACGGTTACTGCAACGGGTCGCGCGAGGCGAGCCGGGGTGTTGCGGGAATGGGTCAACGAGACTTCCCGTGGGCAGGGTGTCCGGAACCTCAAAAAGGGTTCGATCGTATATTCTGAAACGCACGTCTCGTGCGAAGCGATGCGCATGCTACCAGTTCGGGGCGGTATGCATGGTCAAGGATTGTAGGGCAATGGTCGGAATGGATGGCGTCGCGTCCATTCTACGGGCCGAGGCCCGGGTGCTTCCCGGCTGGGTGCGAATGCCGGTGGCCAATGAAAGCGCTCGGAAAAACCGGAGGGATATTCCGGTCTCGCGTGCTCACACCATAATAAGCGCGCGACAATGTGTTCCCTTTTCTTACGTGGGTGTTCGACATCGTGCGAAATCAATTACGTTCAACTGCTGCCAGCCGCATTGGCTTCACGCAATTGGTTTCTGTTTTCCTGATCTTCACGGGTACAGCCTGTTCGAAGGGCGACACGCTTCCCCGGAATATGTCGCTGACTGCCTTCAATCCGCATCGCGGGGCATTTGAGTGCAGGCATGAAGCTGCCGTGGTTCCGCCTGTCGATCCGGACGCCGATCGCTGGAATCAGCAGGCCATGGCGCTGACCAGTTCGCTGTTGTGGCCGAACCAGCGCGATTACAAGGGCGCGGTCGATTTGTGGACGAAAGCGGCCGAGCGCAAGCACTGGAAGGCCATGCTGAATCTGGCGAATGCGTACGCGCAGGGGCAGGGCGTGGAGCGTGATTCGGAACATGCGATTCAGATCACCGAACAGGCGATGAAGCTGGGTATTCCGGCCGCCTACGATCTGATGGGCACGTATCACATGGACGGAATGGGCGTGAAGCAGGATGCCAGCCGCGCGTACGCATTCTGGCAACTGGCCGCCGATATGGGCAGCCCGAGTTCGATGGCGTATCTGGGCGGCAAGATGGATGCGCTCTATGACGACCCGAAGGCGGGCTTCTGGGGCAACCGCAAGATCGCCCTGCGGATGCTTGAATGTGCGGTCGCGCAAGGCAACGGACTTGCTGCATATGAATTGGGAACGACGATCGTGGGCGATCGAGCCGAATTGAGCGAGAACAACGAACGCGCGCTCAAGACGCTGCATGAAGGCGTGAAATTCGGCAATGCCCAAAGTGCGGCCTATCTGTTCGGTGCGTTCGACGATGGCGATCCCGTGGTCGGCAATGTGAAGGATCGGGCCCGTGCCGAGCGCTACAGTGTCCTGGCCGATCGCCTCGACCGAGACCCCGACCTGCGTCTGCCGAATCTGGACAAGGTCGTGCCGCTGCCGCCTGCCAAGCTGCCCAAGTGGGACGGGAACAAGGAGACGTTGATCGACGCGGCGAAAGCGGTCACATCCGTGCCGGTGTCGCCGGTCAAACCCGCGTCGCATCCCGTATCGCTGCGTACGGACCGCGCATACGTGCCCGATGGCCCTATGCTGCCGGAGAGGCCGCAGGTCGCCGTTCCTCCGCATGCGCAAACGACGGCCGCGCCTGTCGGTGGTTATCCGCTCACCTGACACCCACCGCCCGCACGCGGCCTCGCCCCACTTCACAGACCCGTCACACGGTTCGTCCTTGCAGCAGTCCTGCCGAATTTCCGGCAAGGCCGTCGCACATCCCTTTCCCGGAGAACCCCATGCGATATCCGTTGCAGCACGCCGACCAAGCCGCCGTGGCGCGGCGTCCATCCAACCCCGAACCGCACGTACCCGTGTCGCGCGTGAACCTCGAGGAGGTGTGAGCCATGAGCAACGAAGCACTCGACCCGCTGCTGCGGCAGCTCGCGGAGAAGCGACTCGGACGGCCTCTCGAGCCCGCCGACGAACAGGCGCTGCTGGAGCGGCTGTCGGGCCGGCAAGGAAACGCGTCGGCGCCCGCTGCCGGCCCGGCCACGCAGGCGCGCACCGCGAACGCGCCCTTGCCGCAGTTCAAAACCCGGCAAGAGGCGCGCCGACAGATCAAGCATTTTCTGCAGCTCAACCAGCAAAAGGCGTACGAGAAGATGCGCGGCATCCTGCAGACGATCGACACGCAGAACGAGACGACGCTCGGCATGCTGGCGTCGGAGCAACGGAAAGTATCGGGCGTACTCGACGCGCACGAGCCGGCCGGCGACGCGCAGGCATCCGGCGCAGCCGGAATCCAGGACAGCACCCGCGAGGCGATGACGATGATCGGCGAACAACTGACGGGCCTGATCCGCCAGGAAATCGAAACATGCTTCCGGCAATACGGCGATGCGCTCGCCGTCAGGCTCGACGCGATGGAGGACCGGTTGCGCAGCATCGTCGCCGGCCCGGTCGAACCCACCGAACCCACCGCTGCCGTTCACGATACGCGCGGCCCAGCGTCCATGGAGTAGCACGCGGGTCATTCGGCCGACAGCGAAACCGGCCGGCCCCGTGTGCGACCTCTCAACTACGTGAACCAAGGAGCAACAAATGGCTGAAACGTGTCAAGTGTGCCAGGTCAATCCCGCGATTACCGATGCGGTCACACAGGTCAACGTCAAGGTGGTCGCGGAAGCGCCGGCAATGGCGATGGGCTCGCTGTACCAGGCCCAGAGCCATTCGCTCAGCATCCTGTTCGAGAACGCGGTGCAGCAGCAGTCGCAGGCCGCGATCCAGTCGCAAACGTCGACGAACGTGGGGACGATGCAGCTCTACACGATCGGGCCGGAAAGCGCGGGCGCGGCCGCCACGGAAATCGGCGCGAACGGGATCATTTCCATTCTGGCCGACGTGATCGCGATCGGGAAGGCAGTCAAGGGCTGACGCACGATCGCAACGCCGTGGTTGAGCGGCGGCGCAAGCGGTGCGAGCCGCCGATGCCGCCGCCGTGCCGCGCGGTGTTCCGGAGCAATCGACAGAACGGGCAGCGCCGATTCGATGCGGCGCCCGTTCGCAAATCAGGAGAAATACGATGCCTATCGGTGTAGACGACCCGAAAGACGAGAAGGACCCGAAAGACCCCTGCAACTGCACGACATGCGCGGTCAACGCCGCGATCACCGACGCGGTCACGCAGACCAACGTCAAGGTGGTCGGCGAAGCGCCTGCGATGGCAACGGGCTCGCTGTACCAGGCCCAGAGCCATTCGCTGAGCGTGTTGTTCGAGAACGCGGTGCAGCAGCAGTCGCAGGCCGCGGTGCAACTGCCGACCTCGACGAACGTTGGCACGATGCAGCTGTACACGCTCGGGCCGGCGAGCGCCGGCGCGTCCGCGACGGAAATCGGCTCGAACGGCGTGCTGTCCGTGCTGGCCGACGTGCTCGCGCTCGGCAAGGCGCTGGCCTGACGCGTCACTGGCGCGGACGCCGGGCGGTGGCTCCCATCGGGCGCTGCCGCCCGGCGTCGGACGCCGTGTCGACCTGCCCGCGCAAGCGGGCCCCGGTGCCGCGTATCGGCGCCGACCGACCTATTCATGCTTTCGCCGTGACAGCGCCGCAGCGGCGAGCCAACCAGGAGCAACGACATGCCGGAACAGGTTTCTCCCGCGATGACCGACGCGGTCACGCAAGCCAACGTCAAGGTGGTGGGCGAAGCGCCCGCCGTGGCCTTGGGCACGCTCATGCAGTCGAACAGTCATGCGTCCGCGATCCTGCTGCACAACGCCGTGCAGATGCAGGCGAACCAGGCGATGTCCAACCTTGCCGCGACGACCGTCGGCGTCATGCAGCTCTATGCCGGGTCGCCGGCGGCAGCGGCGGCTGGCGCGGCGCGCTCGGCGAACGACAGCGTTGCGTCGCAACTGGCCGCGGTCGCGCAGTTGATGAACGCCATCGGCCACTGGCGCGGCTGACCTGCGCGACGCGCGGCCCCCACCCGCGCAGGCGGCTTTCGTCCGCCGACGGCACCGCCCGGCTCACGGGCGTGCCGGCCTTCAATTGGCGTCGACGATCGTCCGGAGCTGCTCCGGTTTCTCGATCGTCACACCATGCTCGTGCAGCCGGATCAGGCCGTCGCGCTGCATCTTCTGCAGGCTGCTGTTCAGTCGCGGCCGGCTGACGTTGAGCATCGCCGCGAGGATGCTCTGGTTCTCCGGCAGCGGCACCTCGAGACCGTCCCCTTGCATGCGGTTCAGCAGATGGCGCGCGAGCCGGGCTTCGACGCGGTACAGGCATGCCGATTCGACGAAATCGCTCAACTGCTGGATATGCCGGCACAGCTGCTCATGGATGCGTCCCATGAATTCCGCGTTCGCCAGCAGCGGCGTGAAGTACTGGCGATGCAACACCGAAATGCGGCAGTCGGGGCTCAACTGGGCGGTGAAGTTGCGCCGGTGTGCGCGAATCAGCGTGTTTTCGCCGATGAGTTCGCCGGGCATCGAGTGGCCGAGAATGATCTCGCGCCCGCCGGGTTCGTGCAGCGTCTTGTAGACGCGGCCGCGATGCACGAACGCGACGAAATCCCCCGGATCGCCCTTGAAGAACAACAGGCGATTGCCGTGTTCGGGCCAGGGCGTGGCATGCCGCTCGATATGGACGATCAGACTTTCCGGGAGACCGGCGAGTATCGGTATGTTGCGCAACGTTGGAGCGTGGGCAAGGGCAGGCATGTTTTCCGCGCGAGGTTGTTTGACGATGCGGCCACCTAGCGAAAAACGCTGCCTTCGGCATGGCGTGAAGAATGCATAACGAAAATATCGGGATAATCGGCGGGCCGTCCCGATATGACGGCACGTCGGCGACAACGGCGCATGGCTGCGCGACGTGGACTGCCTTGTGCCGGCTCGCGAACGCTGCGCGACGGCAGTCGTTTTCTTTCATCGCAATGCCGTAATTCAGGCCGGGCGACGCACCTGAAACGACGGATCGGAGTATGCCGGGGGATTAATGTTTCTGTTCACAATAATCAAGAAAATTTACCGGTTCCGATTATCGTTATAGCGGTGTTACGCGGGTAACAGCGCCATTCCCGGGATCGAATCGATTCTGTGTTTTCCAAAGAAAAGGAAGACACGGGATGACAACCTCGAACCAGCACGCTGCCGCCGCGCCCGAGTCTCCGGCGCAGCAGCTCGATCGCACGTGGCGCGAAATGCAGGGGAAATTGCGGCGCCGCGCGCGCCTGTTGTGCAAGGGCGATATTCACCGCGCCGACGAATTGCTGTCCGACACCGCCCTCAAGGTCCACATTTACCTGCAGCGTTCGCCCGGGCGCGTTCAGAACCTGGCCGGGTTTCTCTTCCTGGTCCTGAACCACGCGTTCCTCGATGGCGCGCGTCGCCGCCTGCGCGAAAGCGGCATGCTCGAATTCGACCCGGCGTGGGACGACGATCACGCCGTCGAGCTGGCCGGCCACGCGCCGTCGGTCGAGCAGCAACTGCTGCTGCGGCAACAGCTGCTGCGTCTCGAACAGGCGCTGTCGGTGCTCTCGCCGCAGCAGCAGATGCTGTTCACGCTGAAGTTCGAGGAGGACCGGCCGTATTTCCACATCGCCGCGACGCTCGGGATCAACGAGCCGCTGGCCAGAAAGCGCGTCGAGCTGCTGCGCAAGAAGTTGCGCGAGGAACTCGCGTGAGCGCGTTCACGAATGCCGGCACGCAGCGTTCCTAACGGCATGCGCGGGGTCGATGGCCTGCCGGCCCGCCCGTTCCTTCAATCGCATGCCGGAGCCGAGATCCGAGGAGGCCTCGTGGCAGACAAAGTCAATGAGCAGATTACCGATGCGCTGACGCAGACCAACGTCAACGTCGTCGCGGGATCGCCGGCCCAGGCGCTGGGCATGCTTTACCAGATGTTCAGCCAGGCCGTCGGCATCTCGGCGCAGAACATGACCCAGCAGCAGGCGGCGTTGAACCAGATTTCGAACGCCGTCGTGTCGAAGGCCGTGGCGATGATCCTGTCCGTCGAGGCATCGCCGAAGCCGGCATCGGGCGGCGCGTCGCTGCCCGCGGCGGGCGGGTCGCCGACGGGTTCCACGCACTAGGACACGACGACTATCGGGACACCTGAACCATGAACATGAAAGGTCTTTTGGATGGACGCGGAGAAGGCGCGACGCAAGCACCGGACGACGTCGCGGACGCCGCGGCCGAAGCTGCGCCGCACGACGCGACGTCGACAGCCCGCAAGCGCGCGTGGCCGGTCAACCGGTTGCGCAGGTTCACCGACGCGCTGAAGGCGCCGGACCAGATCGCGGGCGTGTCCGGCGCCGCCCCATCGGCGTTGAAGACGGTGCAGGCGATCAACGCGGAGGCGGCGTCCTACGCGACGACGCAGATATCCGTCGGTCCGAACATGATGATCACGCAGGCCGGCGGCATGGTCGCGCAGGCGGCGGCCAACTACTTCGAGGCGTCGACGTCGCTGGCGATCGCGGGCAAGAGCGTGCTGATGAAGGACCTCGCGCAGAAGACCATCGACGAGGACGTGAAAGGCATGGCGATGGATGCGGTGGGCCTGCTGTTGACGGACCTGTTCGTCGCGACCGCGGCGGTGGTCGCGGGCGCCGCGGAGGCGATCGAAGGGGAGGCCGCGAGCGTCGCGCTCGACCGGATCGACGAGAGCCTGCAGAAGTATCAGGCGCTGCTCGACAAGAAGGGCACCTGAGACACGTCACGCACGTCGGGCGCGGCGTCGATAGGAACGTCGCGGGCAATCATGCGTCGAGAACCGCGGCGCAATCGCGGGCCACGCGTGCAGCGGGCGAAACAGTCTCCATCGACACGACCCGCCGGGCCGTCAGGCCCGATGCGGGATGTGAGCGGCGGGCGCGATGCACGTTCGTGGTCGAACGCGTCGCGCCTGCTACCGGCAGTCCAGTCCAATCATGTGAGGAACCCATGTCTTACATCATTCAGAACGCACACGGTGCCGCGCCGCTGCGGGTTGGCGAGCGCAAATGGGGCGATGCGACGGAAATCGATTTCGGCGCGATGACGAGCTGCATCGCGCTCGTCGAGCAGACGCCGGGCCAGCCGACGTTGGTGCGCGGCATCCATCTGTCGATCGTCGGCGACGGCGGCACGAAGGTCTACGACACGGCGGCGGATGTCGCCGGACAGGTCGAGACGATCATGCAGCAGAGCGGCAACATGCGTGCATGCCTCGGGCGCATCGATGTCTGGCAGGCCAACGTGTCGCCGGAGGTGCGGGATTTCTTCGTCGCGCTGATGATGAGCCTCGGCATGACCAATTGGGTGCAGGTGCCCGACGGCAACCTGCGGGTGCGGCTTGACGGCGGCGTGATGCAGTATCAGAAGGGCACCGCCGCGTGGACCAACGTGTAGCCGGCACGATCCGTCGAAACCGGTGCCCGCGATGCGCGCGGGCGCCGGCCTCGCCCCAGCTTTTTGCTCGTCAACGCCAACAAAAAACCTCGTTTCGCGCCACGCGGCCTGTCAGCAGAATGTCTCCATTCCAGCTCACGCGACGACACAAGCGTCGCATGAGCCGCACTTCCGAAGGAGGCAGCCGTGGCAGTCGAAACAACCTCGATCGATACGCTCGTCGTCGGCGCCGGGCAGGCCGGCGTGGCGATGAGCGAGCACCTGGGCAAGCTGGGCGTGCCCCATCTCGTGCTGGAGCGTGACCGCATCGCCGAACGCTGGCGCACCGGGCGCTGGGATTCGCTGGTCGCGAACGGCCCTGCGTGGCACGACCGTTTCCCCGGCCTCGAATTCGACGGATTTGATCCCGATGCGTTCGCAACGAAGGACCAGGTCGCGGACTACTTCGAAGCGTATGCGCGCAAGTTCGACGCGCCGATCCGCACCGGCGTCGAAGTGAAGCGCGTCGTGCGCAACACGGGCAAGCCGGGCTTCGTCGTCGAGACGTCCGACGGCACGATCGAGGCGAACCGCGTGGTGGTCGCGACGGGCCCGTTCCAGCGCCCGGTGATTCCGCCGATCGCGCCGGACGACGCGCGCGTCGTGCAGATCCATTCCGCCGACTATCGCAACCCGGGCCAGCTCCCGGCAGGCGCGGTGCTGGTGGTCGGCGCCGGTTCGTCGGGCGTGCAGATCGCCGATGAGCTGCGGCGCGCGGGCCGGCAGGTTTACCTGTCGGTCGGGCCGCACGACCGTCCGCCGCGTGCGTATCGCGGCCGCGACTTCTGCTGGTGGCTTGGCGTGCTCGGCGAATGGGACAAGGAAGTCGCGACGCCCGGCCGCGAACACGTGACGATCGCGGTGAGCGGCGCGCGCGGCGGCCATACGGTCGATTTCCGCGTGCTCGCGAATCAGGGCGTGACGCTGGTCGGGTTGACGAAGTCGTTCGACGGCGGCGTGGCCGTGTTCGAACCCGATCTCGCGATCAATCTCGCGCGCGGCGACGAGAACTACCTGTCGCTGCTCGACGCGGCCGACGCGTATGCGGCGCGCAATGGCCTCGACCTGCCGGAAGAACCGGCCGCGCGACGCATCCTGCCGGATCCCGACTGCGTCTCGCATCCGATCCTCTCGCTCGATCTCGCCGGCGCGGGCGTCACGTCGATCGTCTGGGCGACCGGCTATGCGGTCGACTACGGCTGGCTGAACGTGGACGCGTTCGCGCCGAACGGCAAGCCGCAGCACCAGCGCGGCGTGTCGAAGGAGCCGGGCATCTATTTCCTCGGGCTGCCGTGGCTGTCGCGGCGCGGCTCCAGCTTCATCTGGGGCGTGTGGCACGACGCGAAGCACATCGCCGATCACATCGTCACGCAGCGCAAGTACCTCGCATACCACGATGCGGCGCAGCACCGCGCGGCCGCCCAAGCGGCGCAGCCGGACGCGCGCCCGCTCGCCGAAGCGGCGAACTGACGACCTGACGACCCCGCCGCGACCGCTTCCCGCGCGGCGGGCGACCACACCGACACTCGAAGGACCTCGATGAGCCAGCCTACCCATACGCGTATCCGCATGTTCAACACGAAGGATACCTACCCGAACCAGACGCTCGACAACGACCTGTGCCAGGCCGTGCGGGCCGGCAACACCGTCTACGTGCGCGGCCAGGTCGGCACCGATTTCGACGGCAACCTGATCGGCCTCGGCGACCCGCGTGCACAGGCCGAGCAGGCGATGAAGAACGTCAAGCAGTTGCTCGAGGAAGCCGGCAGCGACATCACGCATATCGTGAAGACGACGACCTACCTGATCGATCCGCGTTATCGCGAACCCGTGTACCAGGAAGTCGGCAAGTGGCTGAAGGGCGTCTACCCGATCTCGACGGGGCTCGTCGTTTCCGCGCTCGGTCAGCCGCAGTGGCTGATGGAGATCGACGTGATCGCGGTGATTCCCGACAACTGGCAGCCGAACCGCGCACGGGAGGCGACATGACGTTCTCCATCGTCGGACGCTGCCCGGAGACGGGGCAGCTCGGGATCGCGATCAGCTCGTCGAGCATCGCGGTGGGCGCGCGCTGCCCGTGGGTGCGTGCGGGCGTCGGCGCCGTCGCGACGCAGAACATCACGCTGCCGGCGCTTGGGCCGCAGATTCTCGACCTGATCGAGCACGACCAGCTCGCGCCGGCCGCGGCGCTCGACCGGGCGTTGAGCGCGAACGGCTGGAGCCAGTACCGGCAGGTCACGGCGATCGACGGGCAGGGGCAGACCGCATGCTTCACCGGCAAGGAGGCGCTCGGCACGCATCGCGCGGTGCAGGGCGAGCAATGCGTGGCGGCCGGCAATCTGCTGGCCGCGCCGGCCGTGATCGATGCGATGGTGCGGGCCTTCGAGCACGCGCCCGGGCTGCTCGCCGATCGCCTGCTGGCCGCGATGCACGCGGCGACGACGGCCGGCGGCGAGGCCGGGCCCGTGCATTCGGCCGCGCTGAAGGTGGCCGGCGACGTGACCTGGCCGATCGTCGACCTGCGCGTCGACTGGGCCGATACCGATCCGATCGGGCAACTCGATGCGCTGTGGCGCGCGTATCGGCCGCAGATGCAGGACTACCAGACGCGCGCGCTGAATCCGACCGCCGCACCGAGTTACGGAGTACCGGGCGATGAGTGATCCGTCGAGCCGCGCGCTGCTCGAACGGCTGATCGGCTTCGCGACGGTCAGCCGCGACTCGAACCTCGAGATGATCGGTTTCATCCGCAACTATCTCGCGGGTTTCGGTGTGGAAAGCGAACTGTTCTATAACGCGGAACGCACGAAGGCGAGCCTGTACGCGACGATCGGCCCGCGCGATCGCGGCGGCGTCGCGCTGTCGGGCCATACCGACGTGGTGCCGGTCGACGGGCAGGCATGGACGGTCGAGCCGTTCCGGCTGACCGAGCGCGGCGGCCGCCTGTACGGTCGCGGCACGGCCGACATGAAGGGCTTCATCGCATCGGTGCTCGCGGCCGTGCCGGCGTTCGTCGCGCGGCCGCTGAGCGTGCCCGTGCATCTCGCGTTCTCGTACGACGAGGAAGTCGGTTGCGTCGGCGTGCGGCCGATGCTCGAACAACTGGCCGCGCGCGCACATCGTCCGCGGCTGTGCGTGATCGGCGAGCCGACCGAACTGAAGCCGGTGCTCGGTCACAAGGGCAAGCTCGCGATGCGCTGCCACGTGAAGGGCGCCGCGTGTCACTCGGCTTACGCGCCGTCGGGCGTTAACGCGATCGACTATGCGGCGAAGCTGATCGGCCGGCTCGGCGAGATCGGCGCGGCGCTCGCACGCCCCGAGCGGCACGACAGCCGCTTCGATCCGCCGTTCTCGACCGTGCAGACGGGCTTGATCAAGGGTGGCCGCGCGCTGAACATCGTGCCGGCCGAATGCGAGTTCGATTTCGAGGTGCGCGCGCTGCCGGATTTCGATGCGCACGACGTGCCGAGAAAGCTGCAGGACTATGCGGAATCCGAACTGTTGCCGCGGATGCGCGCGGTGCAGCCCGATACCGACATTCAACTGAAACCGCTCGGCGCGTATCCGGGGCTGGCGACCGCGCCGGACGGCGAGGCCGCGCGGCTGATCGCGTGGCTGAGCGGGTCCGACGCGTTCGGCACGGTGGCGTTCGGCACCGAGGGCGGGCTGTTCGGGCAGGCCGGTATTCCGACCGTCGTGTGCGGTCCCGGCAGCATGGACCAGGGGCACAAGCCCGACGAGTTCGTCACGCTCGAACAACTGCACGGATGCGACGCGATGCTCGGTCGTCTGGCCGCGTATCTTTCTTCAGCCGACTGAGCTGGCCACCGACACGCACGGTCCGCACCGGGCGGCGCATGCGTTTTTTTGTTCTCTATCGCGATCTCATCGCGCCGCTTCCGCGACGATCTGCGCAAGCCGCTCGCGGCAGAAATCGACGAACGACTGCGCCTGTTTCGTGAGCTGCCCGCGCTTCAGCCGCGCGCTCACGAGCCCGGACGGGCTGACCGTTTCGCTGAGGGATATCGTCACGACACGCTGGCCGTCGTACGTATAGTCGGAATGCGGGCGCGTGACGAGCAGCGAGAACCCGAAGCCCTGGCCGACCATCCCGCGCACCATCTCGATCGACGGCGAGCCGAACACGATGTTCGGCGTCAGCCCGAGTTCGTGAAACAGACTGACGAAATACGTGCGGCTCGGCTGCACGTCGAGCAGGATCATCGGCTCGACGCACAGGTCGCGCAGCGACACGTGCGTCTGGCTCGCGAACCGGTGGTTTTCGGGCAGCAGCACGTACGGCTGCTGCGGCGGCATCAGCGGCTCGGTTTCGATCGTGCCGTCGAGATCGTGGTCGTACATCAGCGCGAGATCGAACGTGCCGGACGTCAGCCCCTGTACGAGTTCCTGCTGGTCGCCGTCGCGCAGCCGGATGTTCACGCCCGGGTAGCGCTCGCGGAAGCCCGCGATCAGTTGCGGCAGATAGAGCGGCGCGACCGTCTCGAAGCAGCCGATGTCGATCTGCCCGGCGATCACGTCGTTGTCGGCGAGCGCGTTCTGTTCGAACTCGTGCGCGATGCGCAGCAGTTCCTGCGCTTTCCGGTAGAAGCGCGTGCCGCTCGGCGTCAGCGACACGCCCTGCGCGTGATGGCGAATGAACAGCTTCACGCCGAAGCTCTCTTCGAGCCCCTTGATCGCGCTGGAAATCGACGGCTGCGCGATGAAGAGCTGACGCGATGCCTCGGCGACGCTGCCGGATTCGACCGTCGTGATGAAGTACTTCAGTTGCCGCAATGTGTAGTGAGCCACAAGCACCTCTGATGCCCGCCCCGGCGTGCCTCCGCGGGCGCGTGCGCGTTCCATGGGGAAACAGACCCTGGCACCTTACCTGAAGTCGATCGGCGCCGAAATTTCCGCTGCAGAGCTTTTTCGTATGTCGCGGAAATATTTTTAGTATTTTCCGGTCGCGATGCACGTGGCGCACCATCGTCTCCAACCTGGATCGCGACGGGGCCGCGTGCGCGCCGGCGGGACATGTCATCCGTCCCTGCTTGCCGCGCACGCGCCGCTTCGTTCGGCGCCGCCGCGCATGCACGCGGTGCGGCGTCGCCCGTGCATCCGGACCGATGGCCGGCGCGCACCCCGACGCGCGCCGGCGTGAACGGCACGCGCGCATTGCCGCGCAGGACTGGAGACTTCACCATGACGAACGCGGAACGCAATGCGTCCCCGATGATAGAGAAGCACACGATCGGCTATGTGCCGCCCGCCGAACGCCACGGCAAGGTGCGCGACTTGTTCACGCTCTGGTTCGGCGGCAACATCGCGCCGCTGCCGATCGTGACCGGCGCGCTCGGCGTGCAGATGTTCCACCTGAACCTGATGTGGGGGATCGTCGCGATCGTCGTCGGCCAGGCGGTCGGCGGCGTGCTGATGGCGCTGCATTCGGCGCAGGGCCCGCAGATGGGCATCCCGCAGATGATCCAGAGCCGCGCGCAGTTCGGCTCGTGGGGTGCGCTGCTCGTCACGGTGATCGCGGCCGTGATGTACGTCGGCTTCTTCGCGTCGAACATCGTGCTCGCCGGCAAGTCGGTGCACGGCATCGCGTCGTCGGTGCCGGTGCCCGTCGGCATCGTGATCGGCGCGGTGGGCTCCGGGCTGATCGGGATCGTCGGCTACCGGTTCATCCACATCCTGAACCGGATCGGCACGTGGGTGCTCGGCATCGGCATCGCCGTCGGCTTCTGGATGATCCTCTCGCACGTGAACACCACCGATTTCCTGACGCGCGGCGGCTTCGACTTCGCGGGCTGGCTCGCGACGGTATCGCTGTCGGCGCTGTGGCAGATCGCGTTCGCGCCGTACGTGTCGGACTATTCGCGCTATCTGCCGGAGGACGTCGGCGTTGCATCGACGTTCTGGGCGACCTACCTCGGCTGCACGATCGGCTCGACGCTCGCGTTCATCTTCGGCGCGGTGGCCGTGCTCGCGGTGCCGGCCGGCGCGGACACGATGGACGCGGTCAAGCAGGCGACGGGCCCGCTCGGCCCGCTGATGCTCGTGCTGTTCCTGCTGAGCGTGATCAGCCACAACGCGCTGAACCTGTACGGCGCGGTGCTCGCGGTGATCACGTCGGTGCAGACGTTCGCGTACAAGTGGATTCCGACCGCGAAGGCGCGCGCGATCGTGTCGGTCGTGATCTTCGTCGCGTGCTGCTACGCGGCGATCGGCGCATCGAAGAACTTCGTCGGCAACCTCGTCGACCTGGTGCTCGCGCTGCTGGTCGTGCTGGTGCCGTGGACGGCGATCAACCTGATCGACTTCTACGTGATCCACAAGGGCAAGTACGACATCCAGTCGATCTTCATGGCGGACGGCGGAATCTACGGCCGCTTCAATCCGCAGGCGCTGCTCGCGTATGCGATCGGCATCGTGGTGCAGATTCCGTTCATGAACACGCCGATGTATGCGGGCCCGATTCCCGCGCATCTGGGCGGCGCGGATCTGTCTTGGCTCGTGGGCCTGCTGCTGACGTCGCCGCTGTACTACTGGCTCGCGACGCGCGACAGCGCGTATCGGCGTCGGCAGGGCGGCGCGCACCTGCCGCCGACGGCGGTGCGGTAAGCGCGGCGTCGTTCGACGCGCTCGAATGAAACGGCGGCCGCATCGGGGGCGATACGGCGGCCGCGAGCGGCAAGTGCAGGGCGGCAGGCGGGCCGAAGGGCGGGGCGTGTGCCGCGACCCTTGCCCACCCGCGGATCAGACCACCGCCGAGCGCGCGACGCGCACCGGCACCGACTTGTACGACGGCGTGCCGCTTTCCTTGTCGATGTAGTCGAGCGGCACGAGCACGTTCGCTTCCGGGTAGTACGCGCCGACCGAGCCCGGCGCGATGTCGTACTCGATCGCGGTGATCTTCTCGAGGCGCAGTGTGCGGCCCGACGCCGTGACCGTCTCGATGTCGACGAGGTCGCCGTGTTCGAGCCCGTACTTGTCGAGATCGGCCGCGTTCATGAACAGCACGTCGCGCCGGCCGAACACGCCGCGATAGCGGTCGTCGAGCCCGTAGATCGTCGTGTTGTACTGATCATGGCTGCGCAGCGTGATCAGCCGCAGCACCTGCTCGGCGCCGAGCGCGTCCGCGTCCTCCTTCACGCCCTTGTAGACCGAGAACATCGCCTTGCCGGTCGGCGTCGGCCACACGCGCTCGGTGGGCGGCAGCGGCAGGCGGAAGCCGCCCGGCGTGCGGATCCGCTCGTTGAACGCGTCGAAGCCGGCTACCGTCTTGTCGATCAGGTCGCGGATGCGGTCGTAGTCGGCGATCAGGTCGAGCCACGCGACCTTGCTGTTCGGCAGCGTCGCATGCGCGATGCCGGCGACGATCGCGGGCTCCGAGCGCAACTGGTCCGACGCCGGCTTCAGCTTGCCGGCCGACGCATGGACCATCGACATCGAATCCTCGACGGTGATCGATTGCCGGCCGGTGGCCTGCATGTCGAGCTCGGTGCGGCCGAGCACCGGCAGGATGAAGGTTTCCTTGCCGACCAGCAGGTGCGAACGGTTCAGCTTCGTGCCGAGATGCACGCTCAGGTCGAGCTTCGCCATCGCCGGGAACGACAGCTCCGGATCGGGCAGCGCGACCGCGAAGTTGCCGCCTAGGCACAGCAGCGCCTTCGCGGTGCCGTCGATCATCGCTTGCATCGCTTGCACCGCATCGTGCCCGTGTTTCGCGGGCGGCGTGAAGCCGCACACGTCCTCGATCTTCTTCAGGAATTCGGCCGACGGCTTCTCGGTGATGCCGACCGTGCGGTTGCCCTGCACGTTCGAATGGCCGCGCAGCGGGCACACGCCGGCGCCGGGCTTGCCGATGTTGCCGCGCATCAGCAGCAGGTCGGCGATCAGGCGCACGGTGGCCGTGCCCTTGTTGTGCTGCGTGACGCCCATCCCGTACGTGACGATCGTCGCGTTCGACTTCGCGTACGCGAGCGCGACCTCTTCGAGCTGCGCCTGGGCGAGGCCGCTCGCGCGTTCGATGTCGTCCCACGACGTGGCTTCGAGATCGGCCGAGAACGCGTCGAAGCCGTCGGTGTGCTGCGCGATGAAATCGCGGTCGAGCACGTCGCCGCGCTCGGCCTCGAGCTTCAGCAGCGCCTTCATGATGCCTTTCAGCGCGGCCGCGTCGCCGCCCGCGTCGACCTGGTAGTACGTCGACGCGATCCGCGTCGAGCCGAACGACGCCATCTCGATCATGTCCTGCGGATCGGCGAAGCGTTCGAGCGCGCGTTCGCGCAGCGGGTTGAACACGATGATCGGCACGTTGCGGCGCGAACACTCGTGCAGCGTGCCCATCATCCGCGGATGGTTCGTGCCGGGGTTGTGGCCGATCGAGATGATCAGCTCGCAGTGGTCGAAATCCTCGAGCGACACGGTGCCCTTGCCGATGCCGATCGACTGCGGCAGGCCGACGCTGGTCGGCTCGTGGCACATGTTCGAGCAGTCGGGGAAGTTGTTGGTGCCGAGCTCGCGCGCGAACAGCTGGTACAGGTACGCGGCTTCGTTCGACGCGCGGCCCGACGTGTAGAACTCGACCTGCTCGGGCGGCAGCGCGCGCAGCACTTCGCCGATGCGCGCGAACGCGTCGTCCCATTCGATCGCGTGGAACGTGTCGGTCGCGCGGTCGTAGACGAGCGGATGCGTGAGCCGGCCCATGTTCTCCAGTTCGTAGTCCGACATGCGCAGCAGCGACGACACGGTGTTCGCCGCGAAGAACTCCGGCGTCACGCGCTTGGTCGTCGCTTCCCACGTAACGGCCTTCGCGCCGTTCTCGCAGAACTGGAACGTCGACTTGTGCTCCTTGTCCGGCCACGCGCAGCCGGGGCAGTCGAAGCCGTCGGGCTGGTTGGTCCGCATCAGCACGATCGGCGCCTCGATGGTTTCCATTTGCGTGCGCACCGCATCGGCTGTCGCGCGAAGCGCGCCCCAACCGCCGGCGGGCCCGTCGTATTTCCTGATGCCTGGCACTTCGCGTCGATTTGTCATGTGAATCTCCAATAGCCGGGCCCGATGCGGGTGGCTCGGTTGCGCCGTGTCGCGGCGTGGGGCGGCTCCGTCCGCGGACGGAGCCGGTCATGCGTGCCCCGGGTTGCGGGGCATGCGTTGTTTTAGTGCGCGTCCTTCTTCGCGCCGGACGACTTCTTGCCCGACGGCTTCGCGGCGGGCGGCGGGGCGTCGGCACGCGTGTCGTCCGCCTTCGCGTCCGCTGCTGCGTTGGCGGCCTTGCCGGTCGGTTTGGCCTTGCCGTCGGCGTCCTGCTTTGTGTCCTTCGCCTCCTTCGCGTCAGGCGCGGCGAGCTTGTTGAACTTCACTTCGTCGCTGTCCTTGTCGTAGTCGACCTCGCACTTGTCGCCGGACTTCAGCCGATCGGCGAGGATTTCCTTCGCGAGCCGCGTCTCGATGGTCTGCCGGATCTGGCGCTTCAGCTCGCGCGCGCCGAATTCAGGCTGGTAGCCGGCTTCGGTCAGGTGTGCGACGAGCGAATCGCCCATCACGAGCGTGATGTCCTGCGCGGCGGCGGTACGCACCACGCGATCGAGCTGGATCTGCACGATCGCGCGGATGTTGTCCTTCGACAGCGCGTGGAAGACGATCACCTCGTCGATCCGGTTCAGGAACTCGGGCCGGAAATGCCCCTTCAGCACCTGCATCAGTTCCTCGCGGATCGCCTTGTCGGTCTTGCGCGCGGCTTCCGGCTGCGTGAGGTTGTCCATGATGATCGCCGCGCCGAGGTTGCTGGTCGCGATGATGATCGTGTTGCTGAAATCGACCACGCGACCCTTGCCGTCGGTGAGACGCCCGTCGTCGAACACCTGCAGCAGCACGTTGTAGACGTCCGGATGCGCCTTCTCGATCTCGTCGAGCAGGATCACGCTGTACGGGCGACGCCGCACGCGCTCGGTGAGCTGGCCGCCTTCGTCGTAGCCGACGTAGCCGGGCGGCGCGCCGATCAGACGCGCGACCGCGTGGCGTTCCATGTATTCCGACATGTCGATGCGGATGATCGCCTGCTCGTCGCCGAATACGGTCTCGGCCAGCGCCTTCGCGAGCTCGGTCTTGCCGACGCCCGTCGGCCCGAGGAACAGGAACGTCGCGATCGGCCGGTGCGTCTGGCCGAGCCCCGCGCGCGACAGCCGTACCGCATCGCTGACGGCGACCACCGCATCGGCCTGGCCGACCACGCGCTCGCGCAACTGCTCCTCCATCTTCAGCAGCTTCTGGCGCTCTTCCTGCGTGAGTTCGGACACGGGGATGCCGGTCAGCCGCGACACGACCTCGGCCACCGATTCAACGGTCACCTCGAGCGTCTCCGAACCGGTCTTGCGCTGCCACGCCTCCATCATCTCGTCGACGGCCTTCTGCTTCGCGCTGATCTGCTCTTCGAACTGCTTCGCTTCGTCGAAGCGCTTGCGCGACGTCGCGTAGTCCTGCTCGCGCTTCAGTTGCGCGATCTGCGCTTCGCCTTCCTGAATGTCGACCGGGCGCGACGTCGCACCGATCCGCACGCGCGCGGCGGCCTGGTCGATCAGGTCGATCGCCTTGTCGGGCAGGAAGCGCGACGTGATATAGCGGTCGGCGAACTCGGCGGCCGCGACGAATGCTTCGTCGGCGAACGTCACCTGGTGGTGCGCCTCGAGACTGTCGCGCAGCCCGCGCAGGATCACGATCGTCTGCTCGACGCTCGGCTCCGGCACGAACACGGGCTGGAAGCGGCGTTCGAGCGCGGCGTCCTTCTCGATGTACTTCTGGTATTCGTTGAGCGTCGTCGCGCCGATCAGGCTCAACTCGCCGCGCGCGAGCGCGGGCTTCAGCACGTTCGCGATGTCGAGGCCGCCTTCGCCGCCGCCCTGGCCCGCGCCGACGATCGTATGCAGCTCGTCGATGAACAGGATCAGTTCGTCCTGCTTCGCGGTCACTTCGTCGATCAGCTGTTTCGCGCGTTCCTCGAATTCGCCGCGATACTTCGCGCCGGCCACCATCGAGTTGATGTTGACTTCGACGAGCCGCTTGCCGCGCAGCACTTCGGGCACGTCGCCGTTGACGATCCGCTGCGCGAGCCCCTCGACGATCGCGGTCTTGCCGACGCCCGGCTCGCCGATCAGCACCGGATTGTTCTTCTTGCGGCGCGCGAGCACCTCGATCGTGCTCTCGATTTCCTGCGCGCGGCCCAGCACCGGATCGAGCTTGCCCTGGCGCGCGATCGCGGTAAGGTCGCGGCCGAACTTGTCGAGGTTCGGCGTGCCGGTCGGCGCATCGACGCGGCCGTCCTCGGCGCCCTTGCCGACCACCTTCACCACCTTCTGGCGCAGCGCCTCGGGCGTCACGCCGTATTTCTTCAGCAGCGTGCCGGCGACGCTGTCGGGCACCGATGCGAGCCCGATCAACAAGTGCTCGGGGCCGATGTACGAGTGGCCGAGATCGCGCGACGCCTGAAACGCGTACTGCACGGCCTTCTTCACGCGCGGCGAGATCGACAGCTTGTCGAGCGGCGCGTCGGGAGCGGCCGTGCCGGTGTGCGCGTGCGCGTCGATGTACGTCTTGATGTCCTCCGGCGACAGCTTTAGTTCCTTCAGCAGCGCGGCACATACGTCGGTGTCCGCGAGCGCGTACAGCAGGTGTTCGGAATCGAGCTCGCTGCGGCGCAGCTCGTGCGCCTTCTCGGCCGCGCGCTGCAGCAGTTCGAGCGTCTGTTCGCTGAACGCGTCGGTCGGATCGACCGATTCGCGCGGAATCTCGGCGGCGAGCGGCGATTCGTCGCCGAGCCCGCCGAACAGCGACGACGGTCCACCACCGCCGAGCAGCGAATCGAACGGATTCAGCATGCTCTGATGCCGCATCAGCTGGCGGAAGTGGTAATCGCAGATCGAGATCGTCTTGCGCTCGCCGTCCTGCATCACGGTGGCGCGTGCAACGGCCGGCCGCGCGTGGCAGATATCGCAAAGTGCGGGCATGGTGGTCTGGCTCCTGTCGGTGAAGGTGGGTCGAAGCGTGACGCCCGATGCGGTGCGGCGCTCGCGCGTCCCGATCGCGGTCGGGGCGGGAAGCGCGAGTGCCGCAAGGAGCCCACGGCATCGCTTCGACTGCGTTCAAAATAACGAATCGACGCGGCCCGTCCAAGACACAGTTCCATGCCGGACCGGCCGTGAATTGCACCCTCACATGGACGTGGGCCGGGGCGGCAAGGAGTACAGACGCGCAAGCGGGCGGCGGCGCGGGCGTGTGCGGCGCGTACGGCTTGCGGTGGAAGGCGCGGGAAAGGGCGGCGCCCGAACGACGCGCGGTGCGACATCGGCGCGCAGTGCGCCGGCAGCGGCCGAACGGGGGCCAGACGGGACGCGACGCGCGAGCGCGAACCGGTGGCGTCCGGCCATGCGTGCACCGCAGCCGAGACGCGCGGTGCGGCCGGGGAAGGCGAAGGCGGGTGACACCGCACGCGCCGGCCATCGCGCAACCGCGGTGCACCACGATCAGTCGGAGAGTGTCATCGCGAGCCGTTGCCGCGCGATCTGCTTGACGTCGGCCGACAGTGCCGCATTCTGCAGACCATTGGCCCAGACGGAGAACGAATCCTCGATCAGGTTGCGCGTGTCGGGCGGCAGCTCGGCCAGCATCAGCGACACGACGGTAAACAGCACGGCGGTGTCGCCGGCCTGGCGGCTGGCATTCGCGTCGACCGTCTGCTTCAGGGTCGCGACGGACGCCTGCAGCGCCTGTAATGCATCATTCGATTCGCTCATGAAATCCTCCATGCAAGATGGGCTGGAGCGGCGACGAACCCGTGGCCGGCGGCGCGGCCGGCGCGCGACGCCCGGGCGGACATCGCGCGCCGGCAACCGCGCTCAGGCGGCCGCGTTACCCTGCGGCGCCACGGCCACCGATGCCTCGCTCGTCAACATCAGGAACGTGAACGTTTCGCGCAGGTACAGGCGGACGCCCTTGTCGGTGTGGCTCGTGTAGCCGATCGACAGGTCTTCCCCGAGGTGCAGCTCGTAATCGCCGCCGCGCGTGGACAGCACGCAGCCGCCGCTGATCGCCGGCGCCCAGATGATCTCGCCGCTGACGATGCGTTTGATATGACCGAGGACCGGATAGCCCTGGTCGCGCGCTTCGCTGAGCGCGGTGTACGCATCCGACCCGAGCACGACCGAGTACGGACCGTCGACGCCGGCGAGGCGCAGCGCTTCCAGCGCGTCGCTGATCGCGTCCGGGTACGCGCCGACGTCCGCCGGCAGCGTGAGCCGACGGTTCGACGTGCCTTCGCGGATGCCGATGATGCCGGCCGCGCGGTAGCCGTCGAAGATCGCGCTGTCTTCGGCGAACGCGAGCCGTTGCGCGGCTTCCTTCGCCGGCTGCCAGTCGGCGTCGCGCGCGCCGCGCTCGACGCTGTCGATCGCGTCGCGGCTCAGCTCGAACGGCACCGTCAGCTCGACGATCGTGCGTACTTCGCGCAGCCGCGCGTTCACGAGTTCGCGCGGCGCGGCCACGTCGAGCAGGTGCCCGGTGCCGACGGCCGACAGCTCGGGGCCTGCGGGGCCCTCGACGTCGACGACGCGGCGGCCGGCCACCGATCGTTTGAAGGTGCGCGCCACTTCCTCCTCGATTTGTTCCCAGGCGGACGACGAGATCGGGGCGAGTTCGCGATGCAGGTTATTCATAGGTCGGGGTTCCTTTCAGCGAGCCGATGTTCAGCGAGCCGTCGCGCCGCGGTGCGGCAGGCGCGGACGGCGTGGATTCCGGTTGGGCGGCTTCGGCGGCCGGCGCGGGGCGGTCGGCGAGCGTTTCGAGCAGGTCGGCCGACGGCACGAAGAACAGCGAGCCGGTGACCGCGCGGCTGTAGTCGAGCAGGCGGTCGTAGTTGCCGGGCGGGCGGCCGACGAACATGTTCTCGAGCATCTGCTCGATCGGCGCCGGCGAGCGCGCATAGCCGATGAAATAGGTGCCGAATTCGCCGGCGCCCGGACGCCCGAACGGCATGTTGTCGCGCAGGATCTTCACTTCCTGGCCGCCCTCGTCGAGCGTGGTCAGCGAGCTGTGCGAGCACGACGGCTTCACGTCCGGCGCGAGCTCGATGTCGGACAGCTTGGTGCGGCCGATGATGCGCTCCTGCGTCTCGACCGCGAGCGCGTTCCAGCCGGCCATGTCGTGCAGGTACTTCTGCACGAGCACGTAGCTGCCGCCCGCGAATTCCGCGTCTTCGTCGCCGATCACCGTGAAGTCGACCGCTTCGCGGCCTTCCGGATTCTCGGTGCCGTCGACGAAGCCGATCATCGCGCGCTGGTCGAAATTGCGGAAGCCGTGCACCTCGTCGACGACCGTGACCGCGTCGCCGAGCGCATTGAGCAATTGCGTCGCCAATTCGAAGCACAGGTCCATCGCTTCCGCGCGGATGTGCAGCAGGATGTCGCCGGGCGTCGCCACTGCGACGCGCTGGCCGGCGCCGAATTCGCGGAACGGATGCAGCGACGCGGGGCGCGGCTCGCCGAACAGCGCATCCCATGCGTCGGAGCCGAAGCCGCAGACGCACGTGAGGTTGCCGCCCGGCACGCGCTTGCCGACCGAGCGCACGAGCGCGGCGATGTCGCCGCACCATGAACGGATCGTGTCGGCGTGATCGGCGCCGGGATTGATCGTCGCCACGAGAAAGATCGCGCTGCGCGTGATCGGGCTGTGGACGGCCTGGGAGAGCGGGGGAGGGGTAGTCTGCATCGCGGCCTGCCGGTCAGTCATGTCGGGACGGACGGGCCGCGGCAGCCGCGGCGCGCGAACGCGAACGGTTGAACTGTGTCATGCGACGGTTCTCTTTGTGACGTGCGGATGAAGGACGTTGCGCGGGCATCGCGCAACGGGCCGCAGCGGCGGCGGCCGGCCCCCGGCGCGAAGGGGAGGCGGACGTGGCGGCCGCGCGTTCGCCCGGCGCGTGAGCTGTCCGCACCGCGTAACGGCGTCGAGCCTGCAATCTAGCAGCTTCGACGGGTCTTTGGAACA
This sequence comes from Burkholderia sp. MS389, assembly GCF_016899425.1. Taxonomy (GTDB): domain Bacteria; phylum Pseudomonadota; class Gammaproteobacteria; order Burkholderiales; family Burkholderiaceae; genus Burkholderia; species Burkholderia sola. Next base: position 939,934 of record NZ_CP045996.1, on the reverse strand, counting down.
CGTATCGATGATCTGTCATTCGAATGGATCAAACAGGGCCCGGTTTTGTGCGGCGCCCGCGCAGCTGTACTCCTGGCGCGCGCGGCGCTGTGCTCTTGAGCGTGCGTGTCGCGTGCAGTAGATTAGGTCCCGCTACGGTCCCGCCACGGTTCCGCTCCGCCCGACGACGACCATCATGATGAACCTTTTGGAAGCGATGCGTATTTTCGGTGCAATCGTCGAGCACGGCGGGCTGTCCGGCGCGGCGTCCGACCTGAAGCTCGACGTCGCGCAGGTGAGCGCGCGGCTCGATGGCCTCGAACGCTATCTCGGTTGCCGCTTGCTGCTGGACCGCTCGGGCGACGACGTCATATGCACCGAGGCCGGCGTCGCGTTTCATGCGTGTTGCCGGCGCACGCTGTCCGCGGTCGCGCAGGCGACCGGCGCGATCGGAACCGGTGCGTGCGCAACGGTCTCCCGTCCGCCCGTCGCAGGCTTTCCGTTTCCCGACACCCCCCGCCGCAGCGATGGCGCATCGATCGCGGCACCGACGACACTGCACCGGACAACGCGTTGAATATTTCCACTGCATCCGCCGATACGACCGCCGAGCGCATTCGTCGCCGCTTCGGCCATTTCCTTCACGCGGCCGAGCTGGCCGGGCTGGTCGTGATCGGGCTGGCGACCGCGTTCGCGATGACGCAGGAGGCGTGGAAGGTCGTGCTCGCGGGCGAAGTGTCGCTGACGGACCTGCTGCTGATGTTCCTGTATCTGGAAGTGCTCGCGATGGACCTGCGCTACCTGCGGCTCGGCCGGCTGCCGGTGCGGTTTCCGCTGTTCATCGCGATGACGTCGCTCGCGCGCGACCTGATCCTGCGCGGCGCGACCGACAGCCCCGAGCGGATGCTGATGACGACTTTCGGGATCGTGCTGCTCGCGGTCGGCGTGCTGATCCTGAGCTTCGGCCAGCATCGCTTTCCGGCGGACGTCGACGATGTCGAGGACGACGTGCATGTGCGCAAGTAACGCGGCCCGGGCGGCATTCGAAGCGAACCCCGGCGCGCCGTGCGACGTGCGGCGGCCTCATTCTCATCCCAACACGCGAGGTGTCGCATGACCAGGCAATTGATCGTCGCCGTATTCGGCAGCGTCGACACGGCCCGCCGGGCCGCGAACGATTTCGATGCGCTGTCGGAGAAGAACGAAGGATTCCATATCGAGAATGGCGTCGTCGTCGAGAAGGACGCGAACGGCAAGCTCGCGGTGCTCGACGCCGAATCGCGGCCGTTCAGGGGCGGCGTGATCGGCGCGATCGCGGGCGGCTTGCTCGGCCTGCTGGCCGGACCGCTCGGCGTGGTGACCGGCATGGCGGCCGGCGCGGGCGCCGGCATTCTCGCGCAAGCGGCCGGCAACGCGCTGCTCGACGGCACGTTCGTCGAGACGGTCGCGGCGCGGCTCGTGCCCGGCAGCGTCGCGGTCATTCTCGAAGCGAAGGAGGACACGCCGTTCTCGGTCGACAACGTCGTCACGGGATTCGGCGGCAAGGTGTTTCGCCAGACGCTCGACTGAGCCCGCCCCTTTTCGAACCGAGTCGGGAGAACCGCATGCGTATCGATCAATCGTACCGCCGCTTCGACATCGCGGCGACGCTGTCGCCGCTGCCCGGCAACCGCGCGATCGCGAGCGTCGACGTGACGACCGACGATCCGGGCCGCCTCGCCGATCTCGGCACGAGCCAGTTCCTGCAGATCCGCAAGTGGCTCGAGTCGAACGACGTCGCGCTGCTGACTGTGGTGTTCGACGAGTGCAAGGTCGCGATCGACCACTACGCGGACAACGTCGACGACGCGTGAGGGCGAGCGGGCCCCCGCATGGCCGGGCTTCGCAACACCGCCGGCCGCTCCGCCATCCTCGGGACATCATGACGTGCGCGCGGCGAACGGCGGTCGCGACGTCGCATGCGCATCTGTTCACCACGCCGGCCTGATTTGACGTTTCCTCGCCAAACTGTCACTTACATTCGCCGAAATGACGCAGTAGGATGCCGAACCTTGTCTTGATGAGATTCGCATTGCTATCCGCCTTCAATTTCGATAACGGACGAGGTTCCAGCCGGGACACCCGCGCCCGGCGACGGCTATCCGGCTTCATGCGTCGGCGCGGCCGTGCCGACCATGCGGCGCAAGCCGGTTCATCGCGGCCGGGGCGAGGCGGATGAAGCTCTACGAGAAGTTTGCGAACGACGTAGAGCGACTCATTCGGCAAGGCGTATATCGACACGGCGACCGTGTGCCGTCGGTGCGGCAGGCGAGCCAGCAGCACCGGATCAGCATCACGACGGTGCTGCATGCGTATCTGCTGCTGGAAAGCCGCGGGCTGCTCGAAAGCCGGCCGCAGTCGGGCTATTTCGTGAACCTGCGGCGCGACGACGGGCACGCGCCGGTGCGCGAACTGCGGCCGTCGAAGCCGATCGCGATCTCGTCGTCGGTCGACGTGAGCCGGCTCGTGCTGTCGACGCTGCGCTCGATCGGCACGGACGACGCGGTGCCGCTCGGCTCGCCGTATCCGGACCCGAGCCTGTTCCCGTTCGAGAAACTGAACCGCTACGCGTATGCGGCCGGCCGCGACAAGTCGCTGTGGGGCGTGACCGACGGGCTGCCGCCCGGCCATCCGCGACTGATCCGGCAGATCGCGCGCCGCTACCTGGAGAACGGGATGTCGGTGGACCCGAACGAGATCATCGTGACGGTCGGCGCGACGGAGGCGATCAACCTGTGCCTGCAGGCGGTCGCGAAACCGGGCGACACGATCGCGGTGGAATCGCCGACGTTCTACGCGATGCTGCACGCGATCGAGCGGATGGGGATGAAGGCGATCGAGGTGGCCACGCATCCGGAATACGGGATCGACATCGCGGCGCTGGCCGCGATCGCGAAGTCGCAGCCGATCGCCGCGTGCATGGTGATGCCGAACTTCCAGAATCCGCTGGGTTTCCAGATGCCGGACGAGCGCAAGCGCGAACTGGTTGAGTTCGCAACGAAGGCCGGCATGCCGATCATCGAGAACGGCGTATACAACGAACTGTATTTCGGCGATACGCATCCGAGTTCATTGAAATCCTACGACCGGACCGGGATCGTGCTGCATTGCTCGTCGTTCTCGAAGAGCCTGACGGCCGCGTACCGGATCGGCTGGGCGCTGCCGGGCCGTTATCGCGATCAGGTCGAGAAGCTGAAGTTCCTGAATACGCTCGCGACGCCGTCGTTGCCGCAACTGGCGATCGCGGAGTTTCTCGAGCGCGACGGCTACGAACATCACCTGCGGCGAATTCGCAAGGCGTATGCGCAGCAGGCGAACCTGATGCGCGCGATGGTGTCGCGGTTCTTTCCGGAAGGCACGCGCATGTCGAGCCCGGCGGGCGGGTACGTGCTGTGGGTCGAGTTGCCGGCGCAGGTCGATGCGATGCGGTTGTACCAGCTTGCGCTGGAGCAGGGGATCACGATCGGCCCGGGCTACATGTTTTCGATCGCGGACACCTATCGAAACTTCATCCGCCTGAACTACAGCAGCCCGTGGTCGCCGGAGATCGAGCAGGCGGTCGTCGCCGTCGGCAAGCTCGCTGCCGCCTGCGTCGGCTGAGCGCGCCGCCGCGCGCGGTGCGACGTCATGTCAGTCGATACGACTGCGCGCCGGTGCCCGCGAGCGTGCCGCCGTCGACGATCAGGTATTCGTTGCGGATCGGCCTGCCGTCGAACCAGCATTGCAGGATCTCCAGCGTGCCGGCCGCATAGCGCGCCTGCGCGGACAACGACGTGCCCGAGATATGCGGCGTCATTCCGTTGAACGGCATCGTGCGCCACGGGTGATCGGCGGGCGCCGGCTGCGGAAACCACACGTCGCCGCCATAGCCGGCGAGATGGCCGGACGTGAGCGCATTCACGACCGCGTCGCGGTCGACCAGCTTCGCGCGTGCGGTGTTGATCAGGTGCGCGCCGCGCTTCATCCGCGCGATCATCGCCGCGTCGAACAGGTGCTCGGTCGACGGGTACAGCGGAATCTGCAGGTTGACGATATCGACGGCGCTCGCGAGCGATGCCGCGTCGGCGTGATACGTGAGCGCGAGCGCCTGCTCGATCGACGCATCGAGCCGGTGGCGCTGCGTGTAATGCAGAGGCAGGCCGAACGGGTGCAGCCGGCGCAGCACGGCCAGACCGATGCGCCCTGCGCCGAGCGCGCCGGACACCGAGTCGACGAGTTCGCCGGGCCGGAAGCCGGGCGGGCCGGCCGGCGTCGGCGCGGTTTGGCCGTCCGCATAGCGCGTGATGACCGGCATCGCATCGCGCACGTAGCGCGGCGGATAGCCGTCGACGGGATCGGGGTAGAGCACGCACAGCACGGTGGCCATCGGGTAGCGCTCCTGTGACAGGGGGAAGGCGGCACGCGGATTGCGCGGGTCGCGCGGGCGCTCGCAGCGCGGCCGGCGTGTTGCGCCGCAACGTCGATCACGTTCTACGCCGGTCGTGGATCGCGTACAAGCTACAGTCCGCGTTTCTCGTGCGCTGCGGGGCGTCTGTACCTGTTCTTTTCAGGAGGGATGTCGATAATGGGATCGTTACCTGACTTTTCGGGAGCCACGTCATGACTGGAAGCGATGCTGCGTCCTCACCCGATCTCACGCAAGGGATCGCGCTCGACGATCTCGCCGACGGCGCGATGATCGAAGGCCATGTCGGCGATGCGGCGGTGCTGCTCGTGCGCCGCGGCGACGAACTGTTCGCGGTGGGCGCGCAATGCCCGCACTACGGCGGCCCGCTGGCGAAGGGCCTGCTGGTCGGCGACACGATTCGATGCCCGTGGCATCACGCGGCGTTCTGCCTGCGCACCGGCGAGATGGAGCGCGCACCGGCGCTCGACGGGCTGCCGTGCTGGCGCGTCGAGCGGCGCGACGGCCGCGCAGTCGTTATCGATGCGCGACCGGCCGCCGTGCCGCCCGCGCTGAAGGCGGCCGGGCTGCCGGCCTCGGTCGTGATCGTCGGCGGCGGCGCGGCCGCGATCGCGGCAGCCGTCACGCTGCGGCAGGAAGGCTATCCGCATCCGATCACGCTGCTGAGCGCCGATGCCGATCCGCCGTACGACCGGCCGAACCTGTCGAAGGATTACCTCGCGGGCACGGCTCAGGCCGACTGGCTGCCGCTGCGCGCACCGTCGCTTTATACCGAGCAGCGGATCGACGTACGCTGCAACACGCGGGTCGCGCGCATCGATCCCGCGCAGCGGGCGGTCGAGCTCGCCGACGGCAGTCGTATCGAATACGGCGCGCTGCTGCTCGCCACGGGCGCCGAGCCGAACCGGCTGAACGTGCCCGGCGCCGATCTGCCGCACGTCTGTGTGCTGCGCTCGCGCGCCGATTGCGATGCGCTGATCGCCAGGCTGAAAACGGCGCGCCGCTGCGTGGTGGTCGGCGCGAGCTTCATCGGGCTCGAAGCGGCCGCCGCGTTGCGCACGCGCGGGCTCGACGTGCAGGTGGTCGCGCCCGATCCGCATCCGATGGGCCGCGTGCTCGGCGACGCGCTCGGCGACACGATCAAGGCGCTGCACGAAGCGCACGGCGTCGTGTTCCACCTCGGCGCGACGCCCGCGCGGATCGGACCGGACAGCGTGACGCTGTCGAACGGCGACGTGCTGCCGGCCGACGTCGTGCTGGTCGGCATCGGCGTGCATCCGAACGTCGCGCTCGCGCAGGACGCGGGGCTCGCCGTCGAGCGCGGCGTGACGGTCGACCGCTTCCTGCAGACGAGCGCGCCCGGCATCTACGCGGCCGGCGACATCGCGCGCTGGCCCGATCCGCTGACGGGCGAGCGGATTCGCGTCGAGCACTGGGTCGTCGCCGAACGGCAGGGCATCGTCGCCGCGCGCAACATGCTCGACCAGCAGCGGCCGTTCGACGCGGTGCCGTTTTTCTGGAGCCAGCATTACGACCTGACGCTCCGCTATGTCGGGCATGCGGAGCAATGGGATCGCGTCGAGATCGACGGCGACCTCGGCGCGCACGACTGCTCGATCGCATACTGGCGCGGCAACACGCGGTGCGCGGTCGTGACGATCGCCCGCGATCTCGACAGCCTGAAGGCCGAAGCGGCGCTCGAGCGGCAGATCGTGCCCGCCTGAAAGCAGCATGACGACCCCCACCGAACCTTGAAGGGAGACGAGATGAACCCCGACGTCCGTGCACGTTTCGAAACCGAGTTCGCGCCGCGCTGGCCGAACTCGGCACGTTGCGCGACCGGCACGTCGTCGCGCTCGCGGGTGTCGTGATCGTCGCCTGCTCGACCGACGGACAGTTGCGCACGCATGCAGTCGACCCGGGCCGCGTGTCGTCCGGCTTGCTGCTCGACAATGTGGTCGTGCACATCGAATCGTCGCTCGACGCGTGGCGCGAACGGCCGGTTGACGACGCGCTGACCGACCGCGTCGCGCGCAAGGCGCGTCCCGGCACGGTGTCGCTCGGGCTGGCCGCGACGCAGGTCGACATCTACGCGCTGAGCGCGGCGCTCGCGCCGCTGGGCGGCGAAGTGGCCGACACGACGCTGTCGGTCGACGACGAACTGAAGCTCGTCGAAGCGATCTCGAACGCACGCGACGACAACGACGGCAACAGCGGCAACGACCCGCAGACGAACTGACGCGCCGGCACGGTCTTTCCCCGAAATCGCCGCGCTTCCCGCCCGCGCATCCCCGCGCACCGCGCGCGCTGCACAGGCGCACCCCTTGCTCGATCGGCTCGACGGTCACATTCACCGTTTCCGCTTTCGACAAGGAGGGCCTGACATGAAAGCAGTCGTATTTCACGGCATCGGCGACATTCGCATCGACACGGTGCCCGATCCGGAAGTCTCCGCGCCGACCGACGCGGTCGTGCGCCTGACCGCCAGCGCGATCTGCGGCACCGATCTGCACATGGTGCGCGGTACGCTCGGCGGGATGAAGCCCGGCACGATCCTGGGCCACGAAGGCGTCGGCATCGTCGAGGCGGTCGGGCGCGACGTACGTAACCTGCGGCGCGGCGATCGCGTGCTGATTCCGTCGACGATCGCGTGCGGCAGCTGCGCGTACTGCCGCGCCGGCTACACAGCGCAATGCGACGTCGCGAACCCCGGCGGCCCGCGCGCGGGCACTTCGTTCTTCGGCGGGCCGGCGGAAACGGGCCCGTTCGACGGGCTGCAGGCCGAATACGCGCGCACGCCGCTTGCGCATGCGAGCCTGATCCGGCTGCCCGATGCGATCGACGACGATCGCGCGATCCTGATGTCGGACATCTTCCCCACCGGCTATTTCGGCGCGCAGCTCGCGGAAGTGAAGCCGGGCGATACGGTCGCCGTGTTCGGCGCGGGGCCGGTCGGGCAGTTCGCGATCGCGAGCGCGAAGCTGATGGGCGCCGGGCGCGTGATCGCGGTCGACCGCATCGCGTCGCGACTCGAAATGGCGTGCGCGCAGGGCGCCGAGATCGTCGATTTTTCCGAGGACGATCCGGTCGACACGATATTGCGGCTGACGGGCGGGATCGGCGTCGATCGCGTGATCGACGCGGTGGGCGTCGATGCGATGCGCGCGACGCACGGGCCGGCCGCGGCCGATCGCGACGCCGCGCGCGCGTTCGATGCGGAAGTCGACGCGATCGCGCCGCACCGCAAGCCGGACGGCCGCAACTGGGTGCCGGGCGACGGGCCGTCGCAGGTGCTGCAATGGGCGGTGCGCGCGGTCGCGAAGGCCGGCACGATCTCGGTGATCGGCGTGTATCCGCAGGCGGCGCGCGTGTTTCCGATCGGCGAGGCGATGAACCGGAACCTCACGATCAAGATGGGCAACTGCAATCACCGGACGGTGACGCCGCCGCTCGTCGAGCTGGTGCGCAGCGGCGCGTTCGATCCGCTGTCGGTGCTCACGCGCAGCGAGCCGCTGACGAACGCGATCGATGCGTATCGTGCGTTCGACGTGCGCGAGCCCGGCTGGATGAAAGTGAAGCTGACGCCGTGACGACACGAACCGAAACGATGCAAACCGAAACCGGGAGAACTGCGATGAGCGATCAATACGACAACTGCATGGCCGCGTGCGACGCGTGCGCGCACGCGTGCGACACCTGTGCGGCCGCCTGCCTCGCGGAGCGCGACGTGCACGCGCTGGCCGGCTGCATCGCGCTCGACATCGAATGCGCGCAGCTGTGCCGCTTCGCGTCGGGCGCGATGGCGCGCCGCAGCGGGCTCGCACCGCGCATTTGCGCGCTGTGCGCACACGCGTGCGACTTGTGCGCGGCCGAGTGTTCGCGGCATGCGCACGAGCATTGCCGCCGCTGCGCGCTCGCGTGCGAGGCGTGCGCGGCGATGTGCCGCGCGATGGCCTGAGTACGGGCGCTTACGGCGTGTCCTGAACCTGGCGCGCGACGCGCTGCAGCAGCGCGTCGAGGACGGCCATCTCGACGGGCTTCACGAGATGGTCGTCGAAGCCCGCGCGTTCGGTGCGCGCGAGGTCGGACGCGCGCGCATGGCCGGACAGCGCGACGCAGGTCGTGTCGCGCAGCGCGTCGATCGCGCGCAGTTCCTGCAGCAGCGTGAAGCCGTCGACGTCCGGCATCGTCAGGTCGAGCAGCATCAGGTGCGGCGCGTAGTCGCGCGCGACGGCCAGCGCGTCGGCCGCGTTGTACGCGACGCGCGGCGCATGCCCTTTCATTTGCAGCAGCACGGCGAGCGTATCGGCCGAATCGCGGTTGTCGTCGACGACGACGATGCGCAGCGGCGCGTCGGCCGGCGGTTCGAGCACGGCTGGCGCGGGCGGTGCGGAAGGGGCGTTGCGGGTCGTTTGCGCGATCGGCAGCCATATCGTGAACGTTGCGCCGTCGCCGGGCCCGTCGCTTTCCGCGACGATCCGCCCGCCGTGCAGTTCGACGAACGACCGGCAGATCGCGAGCCCGAGCCCGAACCCGTCGGACGGGGAGCGACCCGATGCGCCTTCCTGCTGGAACAGGTCGAAGATCGTTTCGAGCGCGCCCGGTGCGATGCCAACGCCGTGATCGACGACGCGGATCGCAACCGACGGCCCCTCGATCCGCGCGCCGACGTCGATCCGGCCGCCGTGCGGCGAGAATTTCGACGCGTTGTCGAGCAGGTTGTGCAGCACCTGGACGAGCCGTGCGTCGTCGCCGTGCAGGACCACGGAATCGGTCGGCAGGTCGACGCGGATCCACTGCCCGCGCGCGGCCAGCTTCGGCTGGATGCTTTCGACGCCGCGGCACACGATGTCGCGCACGGTGATGGGGCGCGCGTCGAGTTCGACCTTGCCGGCCGTGATCCGCCCGACGTCGAGCAGATCGTCGACGAGCCGCGTCAGTTGCCCGACCTGGCGATGCACGGCGTCGCGACACTGCACGAGCGCGGGCGCGGGATCGGGCAGGCTCTGCAGCACGCCGACCGAATTGCGCAGCGGCGCCAGATGATTGCGCAGCTCGTGCGCGAGCATCGCGATGAACACGCTGAGCCGATGCGTCGACGCTTCGAGCTCCTCGAGCCGCTTGCGCTCGGTCATGTCGCGCGTGATCTTGATGAAGCCGCACAGCTGGTGCGTCGCGTCGTGCACCGGCGTGATCGTCACGCTCGCCCAGAACTGCGTGCCGTCCTTGCGCACGCGCCAGCCTTCGTCCTCGAAGTGGCCGTGCGCGGCGGCCAGCGCGAGCCCGTGCGCCGGCCGGCCGGCCGCGATCGCGTCGGACGGATAGAACAGCGAGAAATGGTGGCCGACGATCTCGGCGGCGGCGTAACCCTTGATGCGCTGGGCGCCGGCGTTCCACGTCGCGACATTGCCGTGCGGGTCGAGCATGAATACCGCGTAGTCGGTGATCGACTCCACCACGGTCTGGAACCGGAATTCGGCGAAGCGGTGCAGCAGGTCGCGCGCGTCGGGCGAACCGGGCGGCGGCGGATGCGGTTGGAGATCGGCGTCGTCTTTCTTCATCGGAGCGGCAAGTTGAACATACGGGCGGCCGCAGGTCGCCGGCCCGCTGCCGGGCGCGCCGGCGGCGGCCATACGGAGCGAATTGGCACGTCCGAAAGCATAAAGGAACTCGATTCAGCTGATCAATGGGTGCGCATGGGCCGTGCCGTCCGCAGGGCCCGCCGTCCGCGCCGGGCGCGGCATGCCGATTGCACGCCGGGACGGTCCGCCTGCCGCGCGGCGGCAAGCCAGGCAAGGAGATCGACATGAACAGCACGCTGAATCCCGATAACGAACCGGCCGGCCCGGACGACGACAACGCCAGCCGCGGTCGCGACGGCAGGGCGCTCGGCCCGAGCGACTCGTCCGACAGCGGCAGCGACACGGCGGGCGCGCGGCGCCATCCGTTCGACGTCGATTCGCCGCTGGACGACCACGCGCTCGAACGCGGCGACGCGGCGCTCGACAGCGATACGGACCGCGCGGGGACCGGCGAGCGCGCGTCGGCGGACGGCGATTCGACGCTCGAGGAGGGCGCCGATATCGAGCCGGACCGCACCGAGCGGCTGAGCGAACCCGGCCGCACGGACGACCCGGACGAATCCGGCGCCGTGCCGTGACGCCCGGCACGCAAAAACTGCAATCGCGTTGCAGATTGGGGCGCCTGACGGCTTCCCGGCGCTGCGGCGCGCAACCGTCGCGGCCCGGCCACGGCGCCGGCACGCGATTTGCATTCACCCGACCGACGCGCGCCGCGACGCGGCACGGTGCCGTGCGCGGCGCAGGCGATCAAGGAGAGACACGATGCAACGACGATATCCCGGACGGTCCGGCGAGCGCGGCGGCCCGCCCGACTGGCACGAGCGCAACGAACGCGCGTACCGGGGCGCCGGCGAGCGCGGCATCCCGGACGACCCGGCCCGATGGCCGGAAGAAGATGACGAATCGGCTTACCGCCGCTTCGCGAGCGAGGACGTGGGCCCGGAAGACTGGGGCAGCGAATGGACCGAGCGCGCCGCGCGGCCGGCCGACCAGCAGCGCGGCGCGGCCGACCCGGACTGGCCGGGCGTCGCGCGCCAGCCGGCGCGCGACGCCGAGCGCGGCTACGGCGAACCGGGTCGCCGTGCGGAGGGTCGCGAAGGCCGGTACGGCGGCGAGCGCCCCGAATTTCGCAGCCCGCACCGGATGCGCGCATCCGGCGGCGAGCGCGACATAGGCGACCCGCGCGGCGACCCGCGCTACGGCGGCAGCGCCCCCGATCTGTCGCGCTTCGGCAGGGACACCGAACGCGACGCACTGCGCCATCGCCGCGGGCCGAAAGGCTATACGCGCTCGGACGAACGGATTCGCGAGGACGTCTGCGAGCGGCTCGCGCACGCGCTCGAGATCGACGTGAGCGACGTCGCCGTGCAGGTGAAAGAAGGTCGCGTCGAACTGGACGGCACGGTGCCGGCGCGCTGGATGAAGCACGACATCGAGGATCTGGCCGACGGCTGCCTGGGCGTGCGCGACGTCGAGAATCGCGTGCGCGTGCGCCGCGACGACGAACACGATACGGGCATGGTGCTGCATCCGGACCAGCGGACCGTCACGCCGACCCAGCCTGCCGCACGCGACCCCGAACCGGGCACCGTGGTGGGCGGCCGCGAGCGCGAACCGCGCCATTGAGCCCCGTGCGTGAAACGCCGCGCCCCCGACCGCGAGTAATGCGTGCATGACGACCGGAATCGACGAAACACCCGTCAACGAACGTGATGCGGCGGCAGGCCGCGACCCGCGCGAACTCCGCCATCGCCACGACAGGCGCGGCCTGCGCGTCCGGATCGCGGTCGAACTCTGGCGCGCGATCTGGCATTACCGCGCACGCGTGCTCGCGGCGATCGTGCTGCTGGTGCTCGCGAAAGCGGCGGCCGTGTCGGTGCCGCTGCTGCTCAAGGACATCGTCGACGGCTTCGGTCGCGCGGCCGGCCAGCCGATGGCGTGGCCGGTGCTGCTGCTGTTCGCGTACGCGGTCGTGCGCTTCGCGTCGAACGCGCTGAACGAAGTCCGCGACATGACCTTCGTGCAGGTCACGCAGCATACGGTCGCGTCGTTTACCGTGCGCACGTTCGGCCATCTGCATCGCCTCGGCGCGCGCTTTCATGCGCAGCGCGAGACGGGTGCCGTCGTGCGCGACCTCGAGAAAGGCACGGCCGGCATCGGCTACCTGCTCGGCGTCGCGGTGTTCACGATCGTGCCGACGGCGATCGAGATCGGCTCGGTGCTCGTGATCGTGATCGGCAAGTACGGCGGCGGCTTCACCGCGATCATCCTCGTCACGTTTGCCGTCTACGCGGCGTATACGGTGGTGTTCACGCGCCGGCGCATGCGTTACCAGCGGCGCGTGAACGCATTGGAGGCCGAGTCGAATTCGCGCGTGGTCGACAGCCTGCTGAACGTCGATACGGTCAAGTACTTCGCGCGCGAGGACGTCGAGCGCGACCGCCTCGACCGCGTGCTCGACGCATGGCGCGAGGCCGGCGTCGACAACCAGTACGCGCTGTCGACGCTGCATATCGGGCAGAGCGCGTGCATCGGCGCGGGAATCGCGGCGGTGATGCTGCTCGCCGGGCAGCAGGTCGCGCGCGGCGCGATGACGATCGGCGATCTCGTACTGATCAACGCGTACATCATCCAGATCAGCCTGCCGCTGAATGCGCTCGGCTTCGTGTTCCGCGAGGCGAACGACGCGATGACGAACATCGAGCGGCTGTTCGGGCTGCTCGATGCGCGCGGCAAGCCCGGCGAGGACGGCGATGCGCCCGGCGCGCAGCCGCTCGTCGTGCGCGGCGGCGCGATCGAGTTCGAGCATGTCGACTTCGGCTACGAGCCGAGCCGGCAGATCCTGTTCGACGTGTCGTTCCGCATCGAGCCCGGGCAGACGATCGCCGTGGTCGGCGGCAGCGGCTCGGGCAAGTCGACGCTCGCGCGGCTGCTGTTCCGGCTGTACCAGCCCGACGCGGGCACGATCCGGATCGACGGCCAGGATTTACGGCTCGTTACCGAGCGCAGCCTGCGCGACGCGCTCGGCATCGTCCCGCAGGACACCATCCTGTTCAACGACACGCTCGCGTACAACATCGCGTACGGCAAGCGCGACGCGACCCGCGGCGAGGTGATCGCGGCCGCGCGCGGCGCGCAGCTCGACGCGTTCATCGAGCGGCTGCCCGATGCGTACGACACGCGCGTCGGCGAGCGCGGCGTGCGGCTGTCGGGCGGCGAGCGGCAGCGGGTCGCGATCGCGCGCGCATTGCTGAAGGCGCCGCCGATCGTCGTGTTCGACGAGGCGACGTCGGCGCTCGACACGCGCTCGGAGCGCGCGATCCAGCAGGAGCTGATGCGCGTCGCGCAGCATCGCACGAGCCTCATCATCGCGCACCGGCTGTCGACGATCGTCGATGCCGACCGCATCCTCGTGATGGAGTACGGCCGGCTCGTCGAGCAGGGCACCCACGACGATCTGCTGGAAAGCGGCGGCGTGTATGCGCAGATGTGGTCGCTGCAGGCGAAGCAGCGCGAACTGGAACGCACGGAGGCGAAGTTCGCGCGGCAGCCGGTGCGGATCAACCCGCTCGTGTCGCAGGTGCTCGATTCGCTGGCGGAGGCGGCCGCGCTGCGCGGCGTGCCGGTGTTCCGCCATGTGTCGGACGAGGATCTCGTCGTCAACGCCGATCCGGCCGCGCTGCGGCGCTTCGTGTGGGAACTGTGTCGCGGCGCGATCGAAGCGAGCAGCGGCGGGCAGCTCGAGGTGCGCACCGCGCGCCACGACCCCGAAGCGCGGATCACGATCGCGTGCGCGGGCGTCGACGCCACCGAACTGTCGCTGATCGATCTCGAACGATTGCAGGACGCGATCGAGGAGGCCGGCGGCTACGTCGTGCGCGAACGCGACGATACTGGCGTGACGCTGCACCTGTCGCTGCCGATGTATGCGGTGGCGCCGGCGTCGATGCAGCCCGACGGCGCGTCGCCGCATCCGGAGGCCGGCAAGGCGGCCACGGCGAAGCCGCTCGACGGGCTGCGCATCGCGTGCGTGGACGACCACGACGAGGCGCGCGAGGCCCTCACCGCGCTCTTGAAGGTGGCCGGCGCCGACGTGCACGCGTATGCGTCGGGCCAGGCGCTGCTGGACGACCTGTGGCGCGCGCGCCGGGCCGACTGGCCGGCGCTGCTCGTCTGCGACATCGATCTCGGCGACGACGAGGAGGACGGCTACGCGGTGATGGCGCGCGTGCGCCAGCTCGATGCCGCGCGCGACCGCGACGGCCGTGCGCCGCTCGAAGCGCTGGCGTTGTCCGGCCATGCGCGCGATCGCGACCGCACGCGTGCGGTCGAAGCCGGTTTCCATGCGTACCTGACCAAGCCCGCGGTAGCGGCCGACCTGATCGCGGCGTTGCGTGCGCTCGCGTTTTCCTCCGGAGAAATCCATGCCGAACCTTCTGAATCCGACGACACCCGAAGCCCTGAACGCACGTCGCGGCGGTAGCGCGTTCGCGGACCGCCAGGCCGCGGTGGCGGCCGTCGAGCTGCTGCTGCCGACCCTGTCCGCCGCGCTGCAGAGCGATTTCGTCGGCGACAGCGGTTGCCTGCACATCGTGATCATGGACCCGGCGCTCGGGCCGCACGATGCGGCGTTCGAGGACGCGATCCTGTATGAGTTTTCGCTGCCCGACCCGAAGGACTGGGACGCCGACTATCGCGCGTATGCACGGGCCAAGGCGCGGCTGTCGTGGGAAACGGGCCGCGACGGCCACGTCGTGCAGGCGCTGGAGCCGTACCGGCTGCGCGCGGGCGACACGAACCTGTGGGGCGGCGTCGCGCTCGGCGGCATCGTGGTCGGCGTGTCGGGCGCGCAGCCGTGGTTCGACGAGGCGTTCGCGGGCTGCATCGCGCATTGCCTGCGCGCGCTCGCGAAGCACCGCGCGCAGGCCACGCCCGACGGGCTCGCGATCTGAGGGGGCCGCCCAGGTGGGGCCGCCCAGGTGGGGCCGCCTAGGTGGGGCCGCCCAGGCGCGGCCGCCCGGGCCGGTTTTTACAGCAGGTTATAAAAAAGCCAGCGAGCGTGTGCCTCCGGCCCGATGCGGCGCGGGCCCGCGTAGGCCGGCACGGTTTTAGCTGTACCTCCTGCACGGACGGTTGTCGCGACAAGTGTCGCCGTCAGCCGGATTGCTTTCCGACATCGACAGGAGGTGCAGGTGAACGCGACTCACGATCCAGCCAAACCGCCGCTCGCCGGCCGGACCGCACTCGTGACCGGGGGCGGCCGCGGTCTCGGCGAAGCCATTTGCGAAGAGTTGGCGCAGCACGGCGCGCATGTGGTCGTCGCCGATCTCGACGGGGACCGCGCGGCAGCCGTCGCGCAGCGGCTCGAACGGCACGGCGGGCAGGCGGTGGGCCGGCCGCTCGACGTGCGCGACGAAGCATCGGTGCTGCAGGTCGTGCACGATGCGCGCGAATCGCTCGGCGACCTCGACGTGATCGTCAACAACGCGGCGATCGACGTGACCGCGCCGATCGACGACGTGAGCGTCGACGCGTGGCAGCAGGTGCTGATGACGAACCTGTTCGGCCCGTACCTGATGTGTCACGCGGCCGTGCCGATGATGAAGGCGCGCGGCGACGGCCATATCGTGAACATCGCGTCGACCGCGTCCAAGCGTGCGTGGCCGAACGCGTCCGCGTATCACGCGACGAAGTGGGGGCTGCTCGGCCTGTCGCACGCGCTGCATGCCGAGCTGCGGCCGAGCGGCGTGCGCGTGTCGGCGATCGTCGCGGGCGGGATGCGCACGCCGTTCCTGCTCGACCGTTTTCCCGACATCGACGAGGACACGCTGCAGCCGCCGGAGCACGTTGCGGCCGCCGTGCGTTTCGTGCTGATGCAGCCGCCGGGCACCGTGGTGCCGGAGCTGATGGTGCTGCCGATGAAGGAGACGTCATGGCCCTGAAGCGCGAACGCCGGCTGCCCGGCGCGGTGCTGCTCGACAAGGACGGCACGCTGCTCGACGACGTGCCGTACAACGTCGATCCCGCGCGCATGCGCCTCGCGCCGGGCGCTGCGCGCGCGCTGCGCACGCTCGGCGCGACCGGGATGCCGCTGGCGGTCGTGTCGAACCAGCCGGGCGTCGCGCTCGGCCGCTTTACCGAACACGAGCTTGGCGCGGTCCGCCAGCGCCTCGCCGAATTGTTCGAAGCGAACGGCGCGACGCTGGCGGATTTTTTTTACTGCCCGCATCACCCGAGGGGCAGCGTGCCGCGCTACACCTGCGACTGCATCTGCCGCAAGCCGCGCCCCGGCATGCTGCGCCGCGCGCTGGCCGCGCTCGGCGCCGCGCCCGAATGGAGCTGGATGATCGGCGACATCCTCGACGACGTCGAGGCCGGCCGCACCGCCCGCTGCGGCACGATCCTGGTCGACTGCGGCAACGAGACCGAGTGGCGGCTCAACGCCGCGCGCACGCCGCATCACGTCGTCGATCGCATCGACCTCGCCGCCGACATCGTCGTGCGCGAAGCCGCGCGTCGGCACGGCTCGTGGGTGCGGCAATGAGCACGGCCTGGAGCCGCGCCCGCCGCATCCTGTGCGTGCGGCTCGACAGCATCGGCGACGTGCTGATGACCACGCCCGCGCTGCGCGCGCTGAAGGAGAGCGGCGCCGATCGCCAGCTGACGCTGCTGACGTCGCGCACGGGCGCCGCGCTCGCGCGGCATCTGCCGATGGTCGACGACGTGTGGAGCTACGACGCGCCATGGGTCAAGCATCCCGACGTGCGCGGCGATCCGGTGGCCGATCTCGACATGATCGACCGGCTGCTGGCGGGCCGTTTCGACGCGGCCGTGATCTTCACCGTCTACAGCCAGAATCCGCTGCCCGCCGCGATGATGTGCTGGCTCGCCGGCATCCCGCTGCGGCTCGCGCATTGCCGCGAGAACCCGTATGAATTGCTGACCGACCGCGTGCCGGAAACCGAGCCGGCATCGCACGTGCGCCACGAGGTCGCGCGCCAGCTCGCGCTGGTGCGTGCCGTCGGCGCGAAGACGGCGGACTGGCGGATGGCGTTCGAGCCGGGCGACGCGGCGCGGCGTGCGGTGCATGCGCGCCTGCAGGCCGCGTTGCAGCGCTTCGGCGGTGCACGGCGGCCGGCGGCGGAGCGCCCGCGTTGGCTCGTCGTCCATCCGGGCGCGACCGCCGCGTCGCGGCGCTGGCCGGCCGAGCGTTTCGGCGAAGCGGCCGCCGCGGTCGCGCCGCTGTTCGACGGCATCGCGGTGACGGGCAGCGCGGACGAACGCGCGCTGGTCGACGCGGTGTGCGAACGGGCGGGCTCGCGCGCGGTGCCGCTCGCGGGCGTGCTGCCGCTCGGCGAACTCGGCGCGCTGATCGAGACGGCCGACCTGCTGCTGTCGAACAACAGCGGCCCCGTGCATCTCGCGGCCGCGCTCGGCACGCCGGTGGTCGACCTGTATGCATTGACCAATCCGCAGCACATGCCGTGGCGTGTGCCGCACCGTGTGCTGAACGTCGACGTGCCGTGCCGCAACTGCTATCGCAGCGTGTGCAACCAGCCCGGCCATCCGTGCCTGCGCGGCGTGAGCGTCGACGACGTCGCCGCCGCCGTGCACGCGTTGCTGCGGGGCAGCGCGCGCCATGCGCAACGCACGGCCGCGCGGGCTGCCGCGCACGACGACGAGCCGGTCGCGGCGCACGCATCGAACGTGATTCCGTTCGCGCACGTCATCACGAGGAACTGACGCATGCCTGATCCGATCCATACGCTCGGCATCAACGCCGCCTTCCACGACAGCGCCGCGTGCATCGTGCGCGACGGCGTCGTGATCGCGGCGGCCGAGGACGAACGCTTCACGCACGTGAAGCATGCGAAGCGCCCGGTGCCGTTCTCGACCTGGGAGCTGCCTTTTCACGCGATCGACTATTGCCTCGCGGAAGCGGGCATCACGCTCGCGGACGTCGACCACGTCGCGTATTCGTACGACCCGTGGTTCGAACTCGACCGCGAAGGCACGGCGCCGGCGCTGACCCTGCCGCTGTCGCCGTCCGCGCATGCGCCGCGCGAGGACGGCGCGTCGCCGTGGCATCCGCTGTTCCTGTCGTCGATCGTCAACGCGCCGCGCCAGCTCGCGGGCGGCGTGCCGCATCATCTGCAGCGGCGCTTTCGCGGCGTCACGCACGACGGGCCGTTCCGCTGGCATTTCATCGAGCACCATCTTGCGCACGAGGCGAGCGCGTTTCTCGCCGCGCCGTTCGAACGCTGCGCGGTGATGACGATGGACGGGCGCGGCGAACGGGCGACGACGAGCTACGGCGTGTTCGACGGCCGATCGTACCGGCGGCTCGGGCAGGTCAATCTGCCGCATTCGCTCGGGCTGCTGTACGAGCGCTTGACCCGCTATCTCGGCTTCCTGCACTCGTCCGACGAATACAAGGTGATGGCGCTCGCGTCGTACGGCAAGCCGGTGTTCGCCGACGAGATGCGCAAGCTCGTGCAGTATCGCGGCGAAGGGCGCTACGACGTGCGCGACGCGGATCTCGCGGCACTGTTCGGCCCGCCGCGCGAACGCGGCGGCCCGATCGAGCCGCATCACTGCGACATCGCGCACGCGCTGCAACGGGTGCTCGAGGAGACGACGCTGCAGGCGGTCGCCTGGCTCGCCGCCGAGACCGGCGAGCGGCAGCTCGCGATGGCGGGCGGCGTCGCGCTGAACTGCGTGATGAACGCGAAGATCCGCGATCGCGGCCCGTTCGACGACGTGTGGGTGCAGCCGGCCGCCGGCGACGCGGGCACCGCGCTCGGCGCCGCGCTATGGACCGACTTCCGGATGCGCGGCGCGCGCGGCGGCTGGCGGATGGATCATGCGTACCTGGGGCCGGCCTACGACGACGACGCGATCGAGGCGTTCCTGAAGGAAGCGCAGCTGCCGTACCGGCGGCTCGCCGACGTCGCCGCGCAGACGGCCGCGCTGCTCGCGGCGAACCGCGTGATCGGCTGGTTCCAGGGGCGCATGGAGTTCGGCCCGCGCGCGCTCGGCGCACGGTCGATCCTCGCGTCGCCGATCGATCCGGACATGCAGCGCAAGCTGAACCGGATCAAGGATCGCGAGGATTTCCGGCCGGTCGCGCCGGTCGTGCTCGAGGATCGCGCGCATCACTGGTTCAGCGGCGGCCGGCGCACGCCGCTGCGCGCGCCGTTCATGCTGTTCGTGTACGACGTCCTGCCCGAGCGCGCCGAGAAAATTCCGGCCGTGCGCCACATCGACGGCACCGCGCGCGTGCAGACCGTCGACGCGACGCAGCATCCGCTGCTGCATGCGCTGTTGACCGAGTTCGACGCGCTCACCGGCGTGCCGGTGCTCGTCAACACGTCGTTCAACACGCGCGGCGAACCGATCGTGTGCTCGCCGCGCGACGCGATCGAATGCTTCTGGACGTCGCCGCTCGACGCGCTCGTGATCGGCCCGTTCCTGCTGGAGAAGCCGTGATGAACATGCGCGACACGCAGCTGCCGCCGGTGGTGTCGGTCGTCGTGCCGACCTACCGGCGGCCCGATCTGCTCGAACGCTGCCTCGACGCGCTGTGCGTGCAGGTGTTCGACCCGACCACCTACGAGATCGTCGTCGTGGACGACGACCCGGCCGGCAATGCGCGCGCCGTCGTCGATGCGTGCCGCGCGCGCGTGACCGACGTGCCGGTGATCCGCTACATGACCGCGCCCGACACGCAAGGCCCGGCCGGCGCACGCAACGTCGGCTGGCGCAGCGCGGGCGGCGCGCTGATCGCGTTCACCGACGACGACACGATCCCCGATCCGGACTGGTTGCGCAACGGCGCGGCCGCGCTGCAGGCCGCGCCGTCGGCGGCGGCCGCCGCCGGCCGGATCGACGTGCCGTTGCGCCCGCGCCCGACCGACTACGAACGCGACGCGGCGGGGCTCGCGCATGCGGAATTCGCAACCGCCAACTGCTTCGTGCGGCGCGCGGCGCTCGAACGCATCGGCGGCTTCGACGAACGCTTCACGCGCGCGTGGCGCGAGGACGCCGACCTGATGTTCGCGCTGCGCGAGCATGCGGGGCCGATCGTCGACGCCGACGCCGCGCGCATCGTGCATCCGGTGCGCCCCGCGCGCTGGGGATCGAGCATCGGCGCGCAGTCGAAGGTGTATTTCGATGCGCTGTTGTACAAGAAGCACCGCGCGACGTACCGGCGTCATATCCGGCCCGTGCCGCCGTGGCATTACTACGCGGCCGTGCTCGCCGCGCTCGGCGCGATCGGCTGTTTCGCCGCTGGCTGGCCGGCGCCGGCCATCGTGTGCGTCGCGGTGTGGGCCGCGATTACCGCGGGGTTCTGCGCGAAACGGTTGCGCGGCACGCAGCTCACGGCGTCGCACGTGGCAGAGATGATCGTCACGTCCATCGCGATTCCGCCCGTGTCGCTGTATTGGCGCATGCGCGGCGCACTTCACTTCAGAGTGCTATTCCTATGAAGCTCGATCCCAGCGTCGATTCAGACGGCCTGCACGGCCCGAAGCGGATCGCGGTGTTCCGTGCGCTTCAGCTCGGCGACATGCTGTGCGCGGTGCCCGCGCTGCGCGCGCTGCGGCGCGGCGAACCCGATGCGCGCATCACGCTGATCGGCCTGCCGTGGGCGCGCGAGTTCGCGTCGCGATTTTCCGATTACATCGACAGCTTCATCGCGTTCCCGGGCGCGCCGGGCCTCGCCGAGCAGCCCGAACCCGACGCGGCCACGCGCGAAGCGTTCATCGCCGAATGCCGCGCGCGCGACTTCGATCTCGCGATCCAACTGCACGGCAGCGGCGTGCACACGAACGCGATCGTCGCGTCGCTCGGCGCGACGCGCACGGCCGGCTTCGTGCCGGCCGACGGCGGCACGACCACGCTCGACTGCGCGCTGGTCTGGCGCGACGACGAACCGGAGGTGGCGCGCTATCTGGCGCTCACGCGCAAGCTCGGCTATGCGGACTGGGGCGACTACCTCGAATTCCCGCTCGGCGGCCTCGACTACGCGCTGTGGCACGTGCTCTGCGACGAACATGCGCTCGATCCCGGCCGCTACGTGATCGTTCATCCCGGCGCGCGGATGGCGTCGCGGCGCTGGCCCGTCGAACGCTTCGCGCTCGCCGCGCGGCAGCTCGCGGACGACGGCTGGCAGATCGTGCTGACAGGCACGCGCGCGGAACTGGGGCTCGCGAGCGCGTTCGCCGAGCACCTCGGGCGGCCGTGCGTGAACCTGTGCGGCCGCACGCCGCTCGGCGCGCTGGCCGCGCTGATCGCCCGCGCGCGGCTGCTGTTGTGCAACGACACGGGCGTATCGCATGTCGCGGCGGCGCTCGGCACGCCGAGCATCGTCGTCGCGTGCGGCAGCGATACGGCCCGCTGGGCGCCGCTCGACGCCGAACGTCATCGCGTGCTCGCGAACTACCCGGCGTGCCGGCCGTGCATGTTCGATACCTGCCCGTACGGGCACGAGTGCGCGACCGCGATCGGCGTCGGCGACGTGATGGACCGGGCGGGCGAACTGCTCGCGGAGGAGAGACGTCATGTCTGTTAAGCGGTTGCGCGTGCTGACCTGGCACGTGCATGGCAATTATCTGTATTACCTGTCGCAGGCGCCGCACGATTTCTACATCGTGACGAAGCCGCAGCATCCGCCCGGCTATGCGGGCCGCGTCGGCCACCTGCCGTGGGGCGACAACGTGCACGAGGTGCCGGCCGAGTGCGTGCGCGACACCGAATTCGACTGCGTGCTGTATCAGCACGTGAAGCACTACCAGCACGACCGCCTGCGGCTGCTGAGCGAAGCGCAGCGCGCGCTGCCGACGCTGTTCGTCGAGCACGATCCGCCGCGCGAGCATCCGACCGACACGCTGCATCCGGTGCAGGACCCGAACGTGTTGCTGGTGCACGTGACGCCGTTCAACGCGCTGATGTGGGACAACGGCGTGACGCCGACGCGCGTGATCGAGCACGGCGTGCTGGTGCCGGAAGGCGTCGAGTATCGCGGCACGCTGCCGAAGGGCGTGGCCGTCGTGAACAACCTCGCGCGCCGCGGCCGGCGCCTCGGCGCGGACCTGTTCGAGGTCGTGCGGCACAGCGTGCCGATCGACCTGGTCGGGATGGGCTCGACCGAACTCGGCGGGATCGGCGAAGTGCCGAACCCGGCGCTGCCGCAGTTCCTGTCGCACTACCGGTTCTTCTTCAATCCGATTCGCTACACGAGCCTCGGGCTCGCGGTGATCGAGGCGATGATGATCGGGCTGCCGATCGTCGCGCTCGCGACGACCGAGATGGCGCAACTCGTGAAGACCGGCAGCAACGGCGTGGCCGATACGCGGCCGGCCGTGCTGATCGACGCGATGCGGACGCTGATCCGCGATCAGGAACTCGCGCGCGAGTGGGGCGCGGCGGCCAAACGCGACGCGTGCGAGCGATTCGGCATCGAGCGCTTCGCGCGCGACTGGGACGCCGCGCTGCGGGACGTGACGGCGTGACGGCGGCGGCTTGGGCCGCCGCGCTCACGGAGGCGGCGCGGGCGGCGAGCTCGGCGTGCTGTTGCCGTTCGACGCAGTCGCCGCCGCCGGCGCGTTGCCGCTGGCCGCATTGCGCTCGCTTTCGGGCAGCAGCGCGAGGCGGTTGTACAGCGTTTTCAGGCTGATGCCGAGCGCTTTCGCGGTGCGCGGCTTGTCGCCGTTGAAATGCCGCAGCGACGCGACGATGAAGCGCTGCTGCGTATGCGCGAGCGTCGTGCCGATATGCAGCGTCATCGCGTTGTGACGCACTTCCTCGCGCGGCGGCGGGCGGCGCGGCAATTGCAGTTCGATCTGCTCGTCGGCGAGGATGAACGCGCGCTCCAGCGCATTGCGCAGTTCGCGCACGTTGCCGGGCCACGTGTAGGCGCGCAGCGCCTTCATCGCCTGCGTCGACAGGCGCTTCCTCGTGCGGTGCCGCGCGTTCAGCCGTTCGACGATCTGCAGCGCGATGTCGCCGACGTCGTCCTCGCGCTGCCTGAGCGCGGGCACGTGCAGCGCGATCGGCGCGATCCGGTAGAACAGGTCTTCGCGCAGCGTGCCGTTGCGCATGGCCTCGACCGGATCGTGATGCGTGGCCGCGACGATCCGCACGTCGAGCGGAATCGCGTCGTGGCCGCCCACGCGCACGATCGTGTTGGTTTCGAGCGTGCGCAGCAGCTTGACCTGCAATTCGAGGGGCATCTCGGCGATTTTGTCGAGAAACAGCGTGCCGCCGCGCGCGGCTTCGAACATGCCCACATGTTGTGCAACGGCGCCCGTGAAGCTGCCTTTTTCGTGACCGAACAAATGCGACTCCGCGATGTCTTTCGGAATCGCGCCGC
The DNA here is from genome assembly GCF_016899425.1 of Burkholderia sp. MS389. Lineage (GTDB taxonomy): Bacteria > Pseudomonadota > Gammaproteobacteria > Burkholderiales > Burkholderiaceae > Burkholderia > Burkholderia sola. The sequence goes on along the minus strand of NZ_CP045996.1, from coordinate 916,554 downwards.
AATTGACGGGCACGAACGGGCCGCGCCGGCGCGGGCTCATATCGTGAATGAGGCGGGCGACGATATCCTTGCCCGCTCCGCTTTCGCCAACCACCAGCACACTCACGCGGGTGGCGGCGACGCGCGACACTTTCAGTAGCAGATCCTGAATGGTTCTCGAACGGCCGAACAGTCGCGTGCCGTCATCGTCGGATTTCGACATGGAGTATGACCGGTTGGGAAGTTTTGACCGAATGTGTCGTGACCAGGTAAAAACGGCGTAGCATGCGTCGTTATTTACGTATTCAGGATACCTTTTATACCGCTTCATCGACATTGAATCTGGCAATGCGGTTCGCGCCGGCAGATAGATTTATTCGATGAGCGACGAATGCACGACACCCTTCTTCTATACTGCTAAGCACGCGTTTTCAGTGCAGGACAGCTTGTCTGCCCATTCGTGTGCAGCGTTGAAAATGCCGTCGAGGCCTTTGTGACGTGCATGACGCTGCACGTGTCGCGGTACCGGCCGACGCATGTGCCGGGCCGCATTAACAGGAGCCTCGATGCCTTACGTCCTGATCGTCGAAGACGATGCCGATACGCGAACGATGCTCGCCACGCTCGCACGCACGCAGCAGTTGACGTGCGATACGGCCGCGACGCTTGAAGAAGCGCGCACGCTCGTCTCGACGCATACCCCCGATCTCGTGCTGTGCGACCTCGTGCTGCCCGACGGCAACGGGATGGATCTGTTCGACGCGCTGCCCAAGCGCGCGCATTGCGAAATGGTGTTGACCACCGGCCACGCGAGCCTCGAAACCGCGATCGATGCGTTGCGGCGCGGCGCGACCGACTATCTGGTGAAACCGCTGAACATGCAGCGGCTGAACAGCATCTTCGCGCGCGTGCCGCGCACGAGCGCGCTGCACGAGGAAATCGCGGAGCTGCGTTCGGAGCTGCAGCGCCTCGGCCGCTTCGGCCGCATGCTCGGCAGCTCGCCCGCGATGCAGGCCGTGTACGACGCGATCGGTCGCGTCGCGCGTACCGAAGCGTCGGTGCTGCTCACCGGCGAATCGGGCACCGGCAAGGAGCTCGCCGCGCAGACGGTGCACGACCTCAGCCTGCGCCGCCGCGGGCCGTTCCTCGCGGTCAACTGCGGCGCGATCGCCGCGAACCTGGTCGAGAGCGAGATGTTCGGCCACGACCGCGGCAGCTTCACCGGCGCGGAGCGCCAGCACAAGGGCTTCTTCGAACGCGCGGACGGCGGCACGCTGTTTCTCGACGAAATCACCGAAATGCCGGTCGAATCGCAGGTCAAGCTGCTGCGCGTGCTGGAAACCGGGCGCGTCACGCGGCTCGGCTCGACGCGCGAGATCGACGTCGACGTGCGCATCGTCGCCGCGACCAACCGCGACCCGGAAGCCGCGATGGCCGACGGCAAGCTGCGGCCCGACCTGTTCCACCGGATCAACGTGTTCCCGATCCCGCTGCCGTCGCTGCGCGAACGCGGCGACGACATCCCGATGCTCGCCGATGCGTTCCTGCAGCGCTACAACGAGGAGAGCGGCCGCAATCTGCGCTTCTCGCCAGCCGCGCGCGAAGCGCTGAAAACCTACGAATGGCCCGGCAACGTGCGCGAGCTGCGCAACTTCGTGCAGCGCGCGAGCATCTTCACCGATGCCGACGTGATCGACACGCTGCCGCCGCCGATCATGGACGAACTGTCGAGCATGGTCGATTCGCACGAGGATCGCGTGACGGTGCCGTTCGGCACGCCGCTCGAGGAAGTCGATCGCAAGCTGATCCTCGGCACGATCGCGCAATGCGGCGGCGTGAAGGCGCAGGCGGCCGAGGTGCTCGACGTCAGCCTGAAGACGATCTACAACCGGCTCGCGCAACTGGAAGACGAAGCGGAAAAGCCCGATTCCTGATGCCGCTACGCTCGCGTTCATGTTTCGGTTCCGGCCTCGCGGCGCGGGTCGCGCTCGAGGCGGCGACGCATGCGTTCGACGTGCGGCGGGATCGCGCGTCGTTCGCGCAGGATCCACGGCAGCCCGGCGAACGTGCGCACGATCGCGCGTTCACGGCGCAGCAGCGGCAGCATGCGCACCGTATGCAGGCACGCGGCGGCGGCCGGCCATCTGAGCCACGCGGTCCACACCGCGTTGCGGGCGGCGGTGCGCTCGCGCGTTGGCCGGTCGCGCTGCGTCGACGGGTAGTGATGGACGGTGAGGCGCGGCGCATACACGAGCCAGTGCCCCGCGCGAGTCAGGTCGAGCGCGAGCAGCGCTTCCTCGCCGCCGAGAAAGTAGCGCGGGTGGTAGCCGCCCGCGTGCACGAACGCGTCGCGCCGGAACGCGGTCGCGCCGGCCAGCAGCCCGAGAATCGGCCTGCCCGGCAGCGCGACGGGCGCGTCGAGCGGGCTGTCGGCCATCAGTCGGCAGGTCGGGTCTTCGCGCTCGCCGGGGCCGACCAGCACGCGCGCGGTGACGGCCGCGACGTGCGGATACGCGTCGAGCAGGTTCGCGGCTTCGGCGATCGAGCCGGGCGCCCACCACGTGTCGTCGTCGCAGAACGCGACGTAGCGCGTGCGGGCGACGTCGACGCCGAGATTGCGGCCGGCCGCGCCGAGGTTGCCCGGCGCATGCACGAGCGCGACATACGGAAAGCGCTCGCGGATCAGCATGGCCGTCTCGGCGTCGGCTCCGTTGTCGACGACGACGATCGCCGGCCGGTCCGGCAGCGCGCAAAGGTGGTCGAGCGTGCGTGCGAGTTCGGCGGTGCGTCGGCAGGTCAGCACGACGGCCGTCACGCGCGGCTCGGCCGGCGGCAGCGCGGCGCGCGCGGGCGTTACACGGACGGGACGTCGCATTCGAGTCGCCAGATCGTTTCGGGTTCGCGGAGCGCGGCGCGCATATGAGGCTCGAGCAGCGTCACCTGGCTGGCATACGCATCGACGGCGGCGGCTTTCGCGGCGACGCCGTCCGTCTTGCTGCCGGCCGGCGCGGCGACCGGATGCGCGATCCAGCCGCGTTCGCGCCAGCCGCTCACGCGCGTGGCCATCAGCCTTTCGATGCGGCGATAGGGCACGTCCTCGTAGAAGCGCCAGATGTGCGACGCATCGTCGTCACGCAGCAGCCACAGCATGGCTTCCTGCACCTGCAGATGATCGCGGTGGAACAGGCCGGCCGGCGCGAGCACGCCGAAGCCGGGGTGCGCGTCGATCACGTCGGCCACGCGCGCCGCGATCGCGGTCGACGTGGCCGGCACGCCGTACTGATCGTCGAGGAAGTCGAGCCACACGGGGCGTGCGTCGAGCAGCGCGAGCGCGCGGCGGTCTTCGTCGCGGCGCGCGCGCATGGCTTCGTCGGCGTGGCGAAACCCCGCGCGGCGATCCCACGGCGGCGCGGGCGTGCCGGGCGGCGGCACCCCCGCAAAGACCGTGACGACGATCGAGCCGGGCGCCTGCGCGAGCAGTTGCCCGCAACTGAAGACGGCATCGTCGAGATGCGGCGAGACGACGAGCCAGCGTGTCGGATCGGGCATGGCGTGAAGATCTCCATCGTGAGCGGCTGGGCCGCCGGTGCGCATCGGCCAACATGCGGGTCAGCATGTGTCGTGCCCACTCGCGGCGCCCCCGCCGGCCGCCGTCGACTGTCCGCACAGGAGCATGTCCAATGATCGAAATTGCACGGCCGCAGGCCGGAAATTACGCAACGGCCGTGATGCTGGTCGCGATCGCGACCGTGCTGCAGACGCTCGCGATCCGGTTCGGCGGCGTGAATCTGCCGTTCGTGCTGTATTACCCGCTGCTCGCCGGCGCCGCATGGGCGACGTCGTTCGTGTTCGGCATCGTGTCGACGGTGGTCAGCGGGCTGCTCGTCTGGACGCTGTTCCTGTCCGACCCGGCCGCCTATACGGCGCCGCTGCCCGACCGGCTCGTGCAACTGGGCACGTTCATGCTGATCGGCGCGCTGGCATGCGCGGTCGCGTCGCTGCTGCATCACACGCGGCTCACGAACGATCGCGCGCGCCGACGCGAGGCGTCTGCGCGCCGGCAGCTCGAAGCCGTGCTGCGCGCGCTGCCGCACGGCGTGATCGCGACCGATCCGAACGGGCGGCTCACCTATGTCAACGCGGCCGCGGCCGAACTCGTCGGCTGCCGGCCGGACGATGCGATCGGCCGGCCCGTGCGCGACGTGCTGCGGCTCGTCGATCGCGAAGGCCGCCGCGTGCAGACCACGCCGCTCGACCACGCGCTGGGCGGCGCCGACGCGACGTCCGACCGGCACTGGCTGCAGGCCGGCAGCGGCGATCCGGTGCCGATCGTCGCGGTCGCGTCGCCGATCGGCGATGGGGACGGCAACGTCGACGGCGCGGTGCTGCTGCTGCGCGATGCCGGTGCGGAGCGCGCGCGCGTCGACGCGTCGCGGCTTCAGCATGCGGTCGTCGATGCGTTGCCGGACGCGATCGTCGGGATCGACGCGAGCGGCCGCATCGCCAGCTGGAACGCGGCGGCGCAACGGATCTTCGGCTACGACGAGGACGACGCGCGCGGCCGCCGGTTCGACACGCTGATCGCGCGGCGCTGGTTGCGGCTCAACCCGCTCGTCGAGTCGTTCGACACGATGCAGGAGCCGATCGGGCCGCTCGAACTGTTGTGCGTGCGACGCGACGGCCGACGTTTTCGGGCGACGGTATCGGCATGCCCGGTGCACGGCGACGCGCGGGCGTGGGTCGCGCTGTCGCTGACACTGCGCGAAACCGGTGCGCAGCGCCGCCGCGACCTGCGGGCGCAGCGTTCGTTGCAGGGGGCGCGCGACGAGCGCGACCAGGCCGACACGTCGAACCGGCTGAAGGACGAGCTGCTGGCCACGGTATCGCACGAACTGCGCACGCCGCTGAACGTGATCTACGGGTGGATCGAGGTGCTGCGCAACACGGGCGACCACGCGTTGCAGCATCAGGCGATCGACGCGATCGATCGCAGCGCGCGCTCGCTCACGCGGATGGTCGGCGACATCCTCGACGCGTCGTCGCTCGCGACCGGCAAGCTGCGGCTCGATGCGACGCCGGTCGACGTCGTGCGGCTGTTCTCCGACCAGGTCGGCTCGTTCCAGACCGCCGCGTCGTCGGCCGGCATCCTGCTCGAATTCGACTGCGACGCGTCCGCGTGCATCGTGTCCGGCGACGCCGAGCGGTTGCGCCAGATGCTGTCGAACCTCATCTCGAATGCATTGAAATTCACGCCGACCGGCGGCAGCGTGACGGTCGCGCTCGCACGCGACGACAAGCATGCGGTGTTGACCGTCGTCGATACGGGGCAGGGCATCGCGACGGAATTCGCGCCGTACGTGTTCGACATGTTCCGCCGCGCGGACGATTCGCCCGCGTCGCCGCGGCGAGGGCTCGGCCTCGGCCTGTCGATCGTGCGGCACATCGCGGAGCTGCACGGCGGCCGCGTGAGCGTCGCGAGCGCGGGCCGCGATCGCGGCACGACGTTCACGGTGACGCTGCCGGCCGGCTGGCAGCCGGGCGGTGCGATGGCGTGGAGCATCGCGCAGGCCGGCGGCCGGCGCGACGCGCTCGTGCTCGACACGCACCGCATCCTGATCGTCGACGACGATGCGACCACGCGGGCGAGCCTCACGGCCGCGCTGACCACGTTCGGTGCGGCCGTCGCGATCGCGTCGTCCGGCCGCGAGGCGCTCGCGATGATGGCCGACATCCGCCCGACGGTCGTCCTGTCCGATCTCGCGATGCCCGACGGCGACGGCTTCTGGCTGCTGGACGCATTGCGGCGCGGCGCGCTGAACGGCGACGGCGGCCCGCCCGACGTGCGCGTGCTGGCCGTCACCGCGCACGCGGGCCTCGCCGACGAACGCCGTGCGCTGGAGGCCGGTTTCGACGGCTACCTGTGCAAGCCGGTCGACGTGCGCGAACTGGCGTACAAGATCGCGCACGTGACGAAACGCGACGGCTGACGCGCGGCGCGTCGCGGCGGCGTCAGGTCGTGTCGGTCGCGTCGGGTCGCGTCACGTGGTCGGCGCCGGCCGGTTCTGCGTGTGGACCTGCGCGAGCAGATGCGACGCGATGCGCGTGCTGCGCACCAGGTCGCCGGGCGCGTGGTGCGTGACCTGGCGTTGAATGAAGTAGCGCGCGGTGTGCGCGAGCCCGTTCGCGAACGTCGTCGTCGCGCGCCAGCCGAGCCGCTTCTGCGCGGCGGCCAGATTCGGCCGCCGCTGGCGCGGATCGTCGGACGGCAGCGGCCGGAACTCGATCGGCACGTTCGCGCCGACGATCCGCACGACTTCGCGCGCGACGTCGATCATCGCGATCTCGACGTCGCTGCCGAGATTGACCGGCTCGCTCGCGTCGCCCGGTTCGTCCATCAGCCGGATCAGCGCGTCGATCATGTCGTCCACGTAGCAGAACGAGCGCGTCTGCTTGCCGTCGCCATAGACGGTCAGCGGCTGTTCCGCGAGCGCCTGCGTGACGAAGTTCGACACCACGCGCCCGTCGGCCGGATGCATGCGCGGCCCGTAGGTATTGAAGATCCGCGCGATCCGCACGTCGACGCCATACTGGCGGTGATAGTCCGAGAACAGCGTTTCCGCGCAGCGCTTGCCTTCGTCGTAGCACGCGCGAATGCCGGTCGGATTGACCCGGCCGCAATAGTGCTCGTCCTGCGGGTGGACGTCGGGGTCGCCGTACACCTCGCTCGTCGACGCCTGTAAAATCCGCGCCTTCACGCGTTTCGCGAGACCGAGCAGGTTGATCGCGCCGTGCACGCTGGTCTTCGTCGTCTGCACGGGGTCGCGCTGGTAGTGGACGGGCGACGCCGGACACGCGAGGTTGTAGATCTCGTCGACCTCGACGTAGAGCGGAAACGTCACGTCGTGCCGCATCAGCTCGAAGTTCGGCGCATCGAGCAGGTGCGCGATGTTGTCCTTCGCGCCCGTGTAGAAATTGTCGACGCACAGTACGTCGTGCCCGTCCGTCACCAGGCGCTCGCACAGATGCGAACCCAGAAAGCCGGCGCCGCCGGTGACGAGCACGCGTTTTCGATCGTAGCCCTTCATTACGTATTCTCCTTGCGGTGTGCGAACACGCCTCGCGTGGTGGCGACCGGCGTGCGCCGGCCGGTGCCGGCCGACGTGCCGGCGCGCTGCGCGTGGGCGACGTCGCGGTAGATGTCGACGAGGCGGTCGGCGACGCCTTGCCACGTGTAGAAGCGATGCGCGCGCAGGTAGCCGGCACGGCCGAGCGCCGCGCACAGGTCCGGCTGCGCCCGCAGTTGCACGAGGCGCGCGGCCAGCGCGGCCGGGTCGCGCGGCGGCACGAGATAGCCGGTCGTGCCGTCGTCGACCGTCGTGCGGATGCCGCCGACGTCGCTGCCGATCACCGGCGCCGCGCAGGCCATCGCCTCGACCGGCGTGATGCCGAACGGCTCGTACCACGGCGTCGTCACGAACACGTCGGCCGCGCTGTAGTACAGGTGCAGCGCGTCGCGATCGCGCCGGCCGACGAAGGTCACGCGGTTCGCGATCCCGAGTTCGTGCGCGAAGGCGGCGAGCCGCGCGAGTTCCGGATCGCGCGCGGGGTCGGGCGTCGGCTGGCTGCCGCCGACGACGTACAGGTGCGTCGGCCGTTGCGGATCCCGCGGCATGCGCGCGAGCGCGTCGATCACCGTGTCGATGCCCTTGCGCGGCACGAGGCGGCCCAGTTGCAGTATGACGAATGCGTCCTGCGGCCAGCCCAGCCGCGCGCGCGCATCGACGCGCGGCACCGGCCGGAATTCCCGCGCATCGAAGCCGCACGGCACGATCTCGATGCGCGCGGTATCGGCGCGATAGTGCGTCGTCAGGTCGAGCGCATCCTGCGGGCATTCGGCGATCAGGCGGTCCGAGCGGCGCGCGAGCGTGTCCTCGATCGCGAAGCGCGCGTCGGGGAAGCCGTCGGCCGTGCCCTGGTGCAGCCGCCGCACGCGCCCGAGCGCATGGAACGTCGTGACGAGCGGGATGCCGAGCGCTTTTTTCACGCGCAGCCCGGCTTCGCCGGACATGAAGAAGTTCGCGTGCATCACGTCGACGGGGTCGGGCTCGCGCCGCATGCGCGCGATCATGTATTGCGCGAATGCGCCCATGTACGGCAGCAGCCGCTCCTTGGGCACGTCGGTCGGCGGCCCGGCCGGCACGTGGATCACACGCATGCGCGCGCCGATCGACACCACTTCCGGCAAATGGGGATTGTCGCAGCGCGTGTAGACGTCGACGTCGAGGCCGCGCTCCGCGAGCTGCTTCGCGACGTTCGCGACATAGATGTTCTGACCGCCGGCATCGACGCCGCCGATCACGCCCAGCGGCGATGCATGTTCACTGATCAACGCGATTCTCTGCATGGTATTGCTCCCGATATCGGGGCCGCGCACACGGGCCGCCGTTATCGGTCCCTCGGCAATCGGCATGCCCGCCGCATGGCGGGGAAAACCGCTTCTCCCCGTGCCGAAAAAATTACAACGCGTTGGATGAAAGGGCGTCTGATCGCGATGGCGCGCAGGCATGCGGCGCACGCGGCGCGGCACGCGATTTGCGCGACTTCCGCTCACTCGCCGGTTCGCCCGGCCCGATGAAAAGGAGGTCACGATGAAGGTATTCCAGCTGCAAGCCCACCCGCCGCGCATCCGTCGTCAGCGCGCGCTGCGCACCGGCATGGCGGTCGCGATCGCCGCGGCCACCGCGTGCATGGTCGTCGCGCCGAACGCGGTCGCCGCCGGCGACGACGGCACTGCATCGTCGTCGACGTCGTCGCATTCGAGCACCGGCACGAAGATTCGCGACGCGACGATCACCACCAAGGCGAAGGCCGAGCTGACCGGCACGAGCGGCCTGTCGACCGGCGACATCCACGTGAAGACGCGGCACGGCACCGTGACGCTCACCGGCAGCGTGCCCGACGAGCAGCAGCGCACGCAGGCCGTCAGCGTCGTGAAGCAGATCGACGGCGTGCAGGACGTGCGCGACCAGTTGACCATCCGGCCCAAATAATCGCGACGCGACCGTAACAGGAGTCCAGTGATGAACTGCATGCTCAAACCGGTCGGCGAACAGGCGATCGTGATCACCGGCGCGACGAGCGGCATCGGTCTCGTCACCGCGCGCAAGGCGGCACGGCGCGGCGCGAAGCTCGTGCTGTTCGCGCGCAACGAGGACGCGCTGAACACGCTGTGCGAGGAAATCCGCCAGCACGGCGGGCTCGCGGTGCCGGTCGCCGGCGACGTCGGCAACATCGAGGATCTGCAGCGCGCGGCCGCGGCGGCGGCCGACACGTACGGCGGCTTCGACACCTGGGTGAACAACGCGGGCGTGTCGATCTTCGGCACGGCCGCCCAGGTGCCGCTCGAGGATCAGCGCCGGCTGTTCGACACCAACTACTGGGGCGTCGTGCACGGCTCGCTCGTCGCGGCCGACCATTTCCGGCGCAAGAGCGATTTCCACGGCGGCGCAATCATCAACATGGGCAGCGAGGCGTCCGACGCGCCGCTGCCGCTGCAAAGCGCGTACGTCGCGTCGAAGCACGCGGTGAAGGGCTTCACCGATTCGCTGCGGCTCGAGATGGAAGCCGACCACCTGCCGGTGTCCGTCACGCTGATCAAGCCGGCCGCGATGGACACGATGTTCGTGATGCACGCGAAAAACTACATGAACGTCGAGGCGAAGCTGCCGCCGCCGATCTACGACCCCGATCTGGTCGCCGACGCGGTCCTGTTCGCGGCCGCGCATCCGCGCCGCACGCTGTTCGTCGGCGGCGCGGCCAAGTTCACGTCGGCGAGCGCGTATCACGCGCCGCGGCTGTTCGATCGCGTCGCGGCCACGCTGTTCTCGCGCGGCCAGCGCACGGTGCGGCCCGCGCGGCCGCGCGACGACAACGCGCTGTACGACTCGCGCCATGCGCTGCACGAGCGCGAAGGCATGGAAGGGCCGGTGCTGCGCAGCTGTGCGTACAACTCGGTGGTGCAGCGCCCGAAGGTCGCCGGCGCGGTCGCGCTCGGCGCGGCGGCGCTGGTGTTTGCCGCATTCGCGCGGGCGCGCCGGTCGTCCGCGTGATTTCGTTCATTTTCCAAGGAGGCTTTCATGACATCCCGACAACATACGGGCCACGAATACAGCCACTCGCGCGCGCACGAAGGCGAGCGCACGCAGCAGGACCACGACAAGGGCGGCCATCAGTCCGGCCACGGCAAGCCGCCGAGCCCGGTCGACGTGCAGAAGGCGCTGAAGGGGATGGACTATCCGGCGAGCAAGTCGGACGTCGTGCAGTGCGCGGAACGCTCGCATGCGGACCGCGAGGTGCTCGACATGCTGCGCCAGATTCCCGAGCGCGAATACGACACGCCGGCATCGGTATCGAAGGAACTCGGGCGGCTGATGTAAGCGTCGCCCCGTCGCGCCGCGTGCGTGCGTGCGCGCGCGGCGCACCCATCATGAGGAGCACGACCATGGCGATGATCGTCGCAGGCCGTTTCACGACGTTCGATGAAGCGGAAGGTGGGGCGCGTCACCTCTACGAGCGCGCATTCGGGCCCGACGACGTGTCGATCTTCTTCCTGAACCCCGGCGGCCAGCACGCGCGCTTCCCGATCGGCGGCGACGTGTACGCCGACACGGCGGCGAAGCCGGGCGGGCGCGGCGCGATGGTCGGCGCGATGCGTGGGCTGCTGATCGGCGTCGTGATCGGATTGATCGTGTATGCGCTCGGCCTGCGCTACTGGTTCGTGCCGGCCGCCGCCGCGCTGGCCGGCGCGTATCTCGGCGCATTCGGCGGCGCGCTCGGCCGGATGCGCGGCGAGCAGGCCGAAGGCAAGGGCACGCTCGCGCAGAGCGAAACGGGCGTGATCCTCGCTGCGCGCGTGACGCCCGACACCGCAACGGCCGCCGAAGACGTGCTGCGCGCGACCGGCGCGAAGTCGATCGAGCGCGTCGAAGGCGACTGGCGGGACGGCGAATGGCGCGATTTCGATCCGGTACGCCGACCCGACGAAGCCGCGTCCCGCGTCCCGCGCTGAATACGCCCTTTTTTCCAAACGCTTGCAACGCCAACCGCCACCCCGCGGCCGCCGCGTGCGCGCCGGCGTGCGCGGCACGTGGCACGCCGCTTGCGCCGCATCGGCGGCATCCGTTCAAGGAGGAATCCATGACCACCGCACAGACTCCACCGCCGCAGAAACAGGCGCAGCAGCCGGGCACCGAACGCGACATGCAGCCGAAGCCGCGCGACGAAGCGGCCGACTACGTCGGCAGCGGCAAGCTCGCGGGCAAGGTTGCGCTGGTGACGGGCGGCGACAGCGGGATCGGCCGCGCCGTCGCGATCGGTTTCGCGAAGGAGGGCGCGGACGTCGCGATCGTCTACCTGAAGGAATCCGACGACGCCGCGCATACGAAGCGGTTGATCGAGCAGGCCGGCCGGCGCTGCGAGGCGATCGCCTGCGACGTCGGCGATCGCAAGCAGGCGCGCGACGCGGTCGCGCGCACGGTCGAGCGGCTCGGCCGGCTCGACGTGCTCGTCAACAATGCGGGCGAGCAGCATCCGCAGCCGGGCATCGAGGACGTGTCCGAGGAGCAGCTCGAACGCACGTTCCGCACGAACGTGTACGGGATGTTCTTCTGCACGCAGGCCGCGCTGCCGCACATGAAGCAGGGCGGCCGCATCGTCAACACCGCGTCGGTCACCGCGTATCACGGCAGCCCGAAACTGCCCGACTACTCGGCGACCAAGGGCGCGATCGTCGCATTCACGCGGTCGCTGTCGATCAAGCTGGCCGAACGCGACATCCGCGTGAACGCGGTCGCGCCGGGGCCGATCTGGACGCCGCTGATTCCGTCGACGTTCACGCCCGAGCAGGTCGCGAAATTCGGCTCGAACGTGCCGCTCAAGCGGCCGGGCCAGCCGGACGAACTGATCGACTGCTACGTGCTGCTCGCGTCGGAAGGCGCGAGTTACATGACCGGGCAGACACTGCATCCGAACGGCGGCTCGATCGTCGGCGGCTGATGGCCGTTTCCACGCAAGCACAAGGAGAAAGCAATGAGACAACCCCACTGGACGATCGCGGCGTTCGCCGCCGGCGTGCTCGCCGTATCGGGGCTCGCCCGCGCGCAGATGCCGAGCGAGCCGCCCGCGTCGAATTCGCACGTGCCGGGCGGCGTGATCAACCCGTCGTCGGGCGCGGGCGGCGCAGGCGACCCCGGCATCGCCAAAGCGCCGAAGGGCGTCGACGCGGAGTTCGTCGACAAGGCCGCGATGGCCGGCAAGGCGGAAGTGCAGGCGAGCCAGCTCGCGCTGAAGCAGGCGCAGTCGGCGGACGTGCGGGCATTCGCGAAACGGATGGTCGCGGATCACGGCAAGGCGAACGCGAAGCTCACCGAACTCGCCGCGCGCAAGGGCATGAAGCCGCAGGTCGACCAGATCTCGGATCCGGACGTCGAGGCGCTGCGCGGCAAGCGCGGGCACGACTTCGACACCGCGTATCTCGCGGCGGCCGGCCCCGACGCGCACAAGAAGGCGGTCGCGTTGTTCGAGGACGAAGCGCGCGACGGCAAGGACGCGCAGCTGCGCGCGTTCGCGAAGTCCACGCTGCCGACGCTCAGGCATCACCTGAGCATGGCGCAGACGCTCGCACGCAAGGTGGGCGCGCAATAACGCGCGCCCGGTTCCACCCTGGGCCGCACGTGCGGCCCGCTTTTTCGGAGAAGCAGTCATGGCCCAACGGCAATCGAAGCACGAAGGTATCCTCGAACTGCTCTGCCAGGCATACGAAACCGAGCTTGGCGGCGCGAAGATCTACGAGGCCGCGCTCCAGTGCGCGACCGACGAGGACCTGCACAAGGAATGGGAGAAGTACCATCGCGAGACGATGCATCACCAGGAGGTGCTGCGCAAGGTATTCGACACGCTCGGCCTCGATCCCGATGCGCAATCGCCGGGGCGCGCCGCGGTGGCGGCGACCGGCGAGTCGCTGGTGCGGGTGATCGAGCAGGCGAAGAAGCAGGCCGATCCGGCCGTCGCGCAGGTCGTCGCGGCCGAGTGCGTGGTGCTGGCCGAAACCAAGGACCACCTGAACTGGGAGCTGATCGGCTATGCGGCCGACCAACTGCCCGACAGCGACGCGGCGAAGGCGCTGAAGGCCGCGCACGACGAGGTGGAGGCCGACGAGGATCATCACCTGTATCACACGCGGGGCTGGGCGCGCGAGATGTGGATCGAGTCGATGGGCTTCAAGGCGGTGCTGCCGCCGCCGGAGGAAGTGAAGAAGGTGGAGTCCGCCGCCGATGCGGCGCGTGCCGAGCGTTCGCGCGGCAAGATGATGTAATGCCCAGGCGGGCGGTGTCGCGCGGCGCGGCCGCCCGCCTGCAGGCCAATCAGGTTGCGTACGCAACCGTCTGCACGCCCCCCGCTGCGATTCATCACGTCAGCACGTCGACGATCATCGTCATCACCGACACCGCCATCAGCGCGACCGCCAGCCAGCCCAGCAGTTTCGATACCGGGCCGCTGCCGGGCTGGCCGGCCGCATCGCGCTTCTGCGACAGCAGCATCACGAACACGAGCATCGGCACCGCCGCGACGCCGTTGAGCACGGCGCTCCAGTACAACGCGCGGATCGGGTCGATCGGGCTGAAGCAGATCGCGATGCCGACGATCACGCACAGCGCCAGCACCGTGTAGAACGCGGGCGCGCGCCGCACCGGCTCGTTCAGCCCTTCGCGGAACCGCCACGCTTCCGCGCAACCGTAGGCGGCGCTGCCCGCGAATGCCGGAATCGCGAGCAGCCCGCAGCCGACGATGCCGAACGCGAACACCAGGAACGCGGCTTCGCCGGCGATCGGCCGCAGCGCCTCGGCGGCCTGCGCGGTGCTGCCGATGTCGTGCCGGCCGTGCGCGAAGAACACGGCCGCGCCGATCACCATGATGCAGAACGACACCGCGTTGGTGACGATCATGCCGCTCCACGTATCGAACGTGACGCGCTGCTCGGTCTCGCGGCGCGCGCCCGGTGCGCACGACGCATCGCCGTTGCGGCGCTCCGCCTGGGTTTCCTCGACCTCGAGCGCGGCCTGCCACACGAACAGATAGGGGCTCAGCGTCGTGCCGAGCACCGCGACCGCGGTCGTCGCATAGTCGTGCGTGAACGAAATGTGCGGCAGCGCGATCGCATGCAGCAGGTTGCTCCAGTCGACGTGCACGAAGCCGAGTTCGATCACGTACGCGAGCAGGCCGAGCGTCATCCATTTGAGCCAGCGCGCGTAGCGTTCATACGACAGCAGCACCTGCAGCGCGAGCGACGCCAGGCCGTAGAGCGACGCATACCAGTAGCTGCGGCCGCCGACGACGAGCGCCGTCGCATCGCCCATCGCCGCGAGATCGGCGCCGACGTTCACGACGTTGACGATCACGACCATCACGATCAGCGTTTTCGCGAGGCGATCGGAGAAGTGTTCGCGGATGCCGGCCACGAGCCCTTCGCGATTGCGTCGCCCGATGAACGCCGCCGCGAGTTGCACGGCGACCATCATCGGCAGCGTGACGACGATCATCCACAGCATGTTGAAACCGAACTGGCTGCCGGCCTGCGCGTAGACGGCGACGTTGCTCGGATCGGCGTCGGACGCGCCCGCGAGCAGGCCGGGGCCGAGCCGCCGATACCACGGTTTCGCGGCGGTCGGCGGCGCGTCGACTGCCGGCCGCGCGTCTTCGTCCAGTCCGCTCATCCGGCGTCCCCGTGCGACGGGCGAGCGCCGCCGTGCCGCCGCTCGCGTGCGAGGCGCGACGCGGTGCGCAACGCATCGACCAGCGTGCGGTACGCGTGTTCGCGGGAATCGGCGCCGCGCGTGCGCAGCACGTACGACGGGTGATAGGTCGCGACGACGAGCCGGCCGTCGGCGGCGCGTACCGGGGCGCGCGTGCGCTCCAGCGTCGCGTCGTTGTCCTGCAGCACCGCGCGCAGCGCCGTCGCGCCGAGCGCGACCACCACGCGCGGCTGGATGGCTTCGAGCTCGCGCTCGAGCCAGTAATGGCACGCGGCCACTTCGCGCTGCGCCGGCGTCTTGTGCAGCCGCCGCTTGCCGCGCGGTTCCCATTTGAAATGCTTGACCGCGTTCGTCAGGTAGACGTGCGAGCGTTCGATCCCCGCTTCGTCGAGTGCGCGGTCGAGCATGCGGCCGGCCGCGCCGACGAACGGCAGGCCCGTGCGGTCCTCCTGGTCGCCCGGCTGTTCGCCGACCAGCATGATCGGCGCGTCGACGGGGCCGGCACCCGGCACCGGTTGCGTCGCGTGTTCCCACAGCGCGCAGCGGCGGCACGCGTCGAGCGTGGACGGCGCATCGTCGTCGGTCGCCGTCGCCGTCGGTTTCGGCGTCGACGTCGACTTCGGACGGTCGGGTGCCTTGCGGGTCATGCGGCGCCTCCGGCGCAGGCCGAAACAGCGGCGCGCCGCGATCGCGCGGAACATGCCGGCGCGCGCGCGGTCGCACGCGCAGAGGGACGCAAACCGGACGCTTGAAGCCGCATCGCGCGCATGAAGGACTCCTGGGTCGACGATGCGAAAGATGCAGCAACCGGCATGCCGCATGCAGTCGGTATGGGCGCGCGCCTTGCGGGGCAAGCCGGTCCAACGACAGGAGAAGCACGATGCAACCCGACCCCGGCGACGATCCGGCCGCCGACGACGTGCTGCTGTGGCGCGCACCCGACAGCGTGCCGCGCCGTCCGCGCCGCGTGCTGGTCGTCGACGACTATCGCGATGCGGCGGATGCGCTGCGCCTGCTGCTGGAGGCGCGCGGCTTCGAGTGCCGCGTCGCCGACGATCCGTTCGCCGTGTGCGACGTCGCGCGCGACTGGCAGCCATTCGCGGTCGTGCTCGACATCGCGATGCCGGGCCTCGACGGGTTGCAGCTCGCGGCGCTGCTACGGCGCGATCCGCGAACGTCGGACATGCTGCTGGTCGCGTGCAGCGGGCTCGCGTCGCGGCGCGATTGCGAGCAGGCGAAGGAAGCCGGCTTCGACGCGCACTGCGCGAAGCCGCTGACGCCGCACCGGCTGCTGGGCTACCTCGAATCGGCGAGCGGCGGCGCCGTGACGCCGGACGAGGACGTTACACGCTCCTTGTAAAAAGGCTGGCGGGTGCCGGACGCGCCGCCCGCGCCGCGGCGCGAGGACAAAAAAACGCCCCGCGCGAGCGGGGCGTGTCGAATGAATGCGGAACGCAGGCGCCGGCGAACAGACGCGCGTCACGGGACGGTCAGTGACGGCCGCGCGTGCGCGGATCGTCGAGGTCCTCGGTCGGGTCGGTCAGCCCGAGTTCGTCGCCGGCGCTCCAATACGGCGTGCTCCCGTAGAACTCGTGCAGCGGCTCGGCCCATTGCGGGTCGGCCATCGCCGGCCAGTGGTCCTTGTCGAACCCCGGCGCATTGCGAATCCGCTCGGACGAAACCGACAGCAGGAAGCACTTGCGTTCGGTGTCGAGCGTCAGCGCGCTCCACGGGATCGCGTGCAGCTTGTCGCCGATGCCGAGGATGCCGCCGCTCGACAGCACCGCGTACGCGATGCGGCCCGAGCGCACGTCGAGCATGATGTCCTTGATCTTGCCGACATCGTCGCCGTCGGTCGTGTAGACCTTGTCGCCTTCCAGCGTATCGGCCGCCATCACGTCGGGGCCGGGGCCGGCCGCCGTCGCGGCGCCCTTGCCGATGATGCGGGTCTGACCTTGATCGGAAGTCTGCATGGTTTCCTCCTGGCTGCGTGGGGCGCGACCGTGCCCGGGGGGCGGGCCCTGCGGGTCGCGCGGGTTGTCGAGGCGAAGCGGGAATCGCTCCGTCACGTCTGCTTCGGTTGCGACACGCCTTCCAGCGTGTTCGCGACGTCGTCGCGCGCGGGGCTGGCCGTGCGCGTCGCGATGTCGGCGAGCGACAGCATGCCGACCAGTCGCTTGTCGTGATCGACGACGGGCAGCCGGCGCAGTTGCGCGTCGGCCATGTAGTGCTGGATCTCGTCCAGCGGATCGTCGTCGAAGCACCATTCGATCGGGCCGGATGCGACCTCGTGGATTCGCGTCTCCGGCGGCTTGCCGGCCGAGATCGCGCGCACTGCGAGGTCGCGGTCCGTCACCATCCCGATCAGCCGGTTGTTGTCGCACACGGGCAGCGCGCCGATGTCGTAGCGCTCCATCAGTTGGGCGGCGTGACGGATCGAGTCGGTCGGGGCGATCCGCACGACGTCCTGCGACATGATTTCGTTGACGCGATGCATGAAATTCTCCTTGCGGGTGTTGAAGCAATGTGCCGATGCGCTGTTGCGATCCAGCAAACCGCGTGCCGTGCACGCGGCTCGTCTCGTCACTTGTCGTCGCGTTTGCGCTTGTCCTCCCACGGCCCGCCGTCGTGCGTGCCGGGCGGCGTGTCGGGCTCGATGCGCGTGACGCCGCCGGTCGCGGGCGGATCGCTGGCCGGAAACGTGTCCTCGAGCTGCTTGTCGATATGGCGCTCCGAATGGCGCGTGCGCGTGTGGTCCTGGTCCTTCAGCGGGGGGTGCGGGTCGGGCTGCCGCTCGCGCGCCGGTGCGTCTTGGCCGTGCCGGGTCGAATCCTTCATGGCGGTGCTCCGTATGGGTGACGAGGAGCCGCCTCTGGCGCAACCGGCGTTCCCGCTCCGCACGCACGGCACGCGACTTGCCGCTGCGACAGCGACGACCACGACGACGACCATGACGACACGGCGCAACAGGGTGCCTGCTGCGCGCACATCGAGCGGGAGGCACGATGACGATTCCGAAACGACGACCAGGGGTGCGCTACGAAATCAATGTATGCGGCGGCGGATTCGATTCGGTGAAAAGCCATTTCGATACGTGGAAACACGAACCGCTGATCTACCGGCCCGAGCGCCGGATGTTCGAAGGCAAGGCCGACGTGCGGCCGCTCGGCGACGAGACGTTCGGCGCGACCGAACCCGCGCGCTTCGCGCTGCAGCGCGCGTGCGAGCCGTCGGATCCGTATGCGCTTGCTGCGCGCGTGCGCGACGACGGCCGCGAGCTGTGGCTCGTGATGGCCGCGTACGACGCGTAGCGGCGTGCTTGCAAGATTTGCAGCGAGCGGTGTAGCGAAGGCACGGCGCGGCGCGCCGGCCCGCGCGACTGCGTATCGATCCCCGCCGGCCCCCCGCGTGCGGCCACCCGAACGGATGGCACGCGGCTTGCGGATCTCCGGTACACGGCGCGTCGCGCCGATCCCGACCCGAACTCCGCAACGAGGGAATGAATGCCGATGACACACGAATCTGCGCAGTGGCTGCAACGGCCCGAACCGCCGTTGCCCGACATCGAGCCGGACCCCGCGCCGCCCGATCCCGACGACGTGCCGCCAGGCATGCCCGAACCGTACCGGGAACCGGAGGGCGATCCGCCGGGGCATGCGCCGCCGGAACGCGATCCGCCGTCGCCGGAGCCCCCGGTGCGTGCACGGCCGGCGGGCGCGATGCCGCCGAGACGAAGGGAGGGACTGCAATGAGCATCCGCGTGAAACCCGGCATGCTGCGCGACCTCGCCGAAACGCTCGGCCGCCATTTCGAGGCGCGCGCGATGCCGTTCCACGTCGAGGAGCACCCGGCCGGCGCATTGCATATCGGCTTTCGCGTCGACGGCCATCCGGCGTCGCTGACCGTGACGTTCGACGCCGATGCGTTCGCCGCGCTCGAACGGGCCGACATCGACCGGCAACGCGGCTCGCTCACGCGCGTCGCGGCCGAATTCGACACGATGATGGCGCGCCGCGCACCGACCGCGTACGCGGGCGATTTCCATTTCAACCGGCTCTGAGCCGTGCCGCCACGGTGTAGCCCGGAGCCGTCGATTCCAGGGAGGAGGACTCGATGAACACGATCCAGACGATAGCCTGTGCGTTCGCCGCGGCGTGCGCGCTGGGCGCATGCACGCAACCGGCCAGCGGCCCGTACGGCACGCATGCGGCGCCGCCCGCGCCGCCCGACGGGCGCGGCGCGCAGTCGACCACGACGATGCCGGACGCGAACACGCGCTACGACACGCGTCCGTCGCCGGGCAACACGATGCCGCCGGGCACGACCGTCGACGTACCGGCAGACGTGCCGCCGCCGGGCCCGAACGGCACGCAGAGCGACCGGCCGCTGCCGGGCACGCCGCCGCCGATGCAGTACTGACGACACGACGCGTCACGGCATGCCGCACCGCGATGCGGCCGGAGGAACGCGATGGCGAATCAGCATGAGCACCTGGAGGACTGGCTGCGCGATGCGTACGCGATGGAGCGCCAGGCCGAGACGATGATCGATGCGCAGATGAAGCGGGTCGACCACTATCCGCAACTGCAGGACCGGCTGCGGCTGCATCTCGACGCCACGCTCGGCCAGCAGGCGCTCGTCGAAGCGTGCCTGATGCGGCTCGGCACGTCGCCGTCGGCGACCAAGGATCTCGCCGCGCGCGTCGCCGCGTACGGGCAGGTCGCGAGCGGCATGCTCGCGGACGACGAAGTCGTGAAGACGGCGCTCGCCGCTTACGCGTTCTCGCAGCTCGAGATCGCCGCCTACACGGCGCTCGTCGCGGCCGCGCAAGCTGCGGGCGAAGACGAAATCCGCGCGTGTTGCGAGCGGATCCTGCAGCAGGAGCGCGACATGGCTGCGTGGCTGCTGCGCCATCTGCCCGAGTTGACGACCGCGTTTCTCGACCGTTCGGCGGTCGACCGCATCGACGCGAAACGATAGCCGCGCGGCCGCCGAGCCGCTTCCGGCGTGCGTCGTCTCCCGCGAGCGAAATACGTGCCCCCTAACTTGCCCCCGGCTTGTAAAAAAGCGGCTCTCGCACGCGGCGAAACGGGGCGCGAACCGGCGAGAGCCGCGTCGCAGCGCGCTTCGCGCGACTGGCATGGAAGCTGCATGACGTCCGGGAGAAGACATACCGCGAACCCGCGAACCCCACGTCAGGAGGCTTTCGATGCCCGTCTCGCTTGCGCTGCAGATGCGACAGCATCTGGCACTTACGCCGAGGCTCCAGCAGTCGCTGCGACTGCTTCAGTTGTCCTCGCTCGAGTTTCAACAGGAATTGCGCCAGGCGCTCGACATGAACCCGTTTCTGGAAGACGGCCAGAGCGACGACGAAACCGCTGCGGCGACCCCCGAGCAGCCGCCCGAAGCGGCGGCGCCCGACGCGGCGCCCGAGCGCGACGACATCCGGCCGCCGGACGGCGAGGTGCCGTTTACGGCCGCGCCCGCGCCGCGCGGCACGAGCCGTCAGGGCGACGACGCGGACGGCCTGTCGCCGGGCGAATGGATGGCCGCCGAGCCGTCGCTGCATCAGCAGCTGCACGATGCGCTGCGACTCTATCCGCTCAACCGGCGCGACCGCGAAGCCGCGCGCCTCGTGATCGATGCGCTGGACGACGACGGCTATCTGCGTCAGGAGCTGGCCGAACTGCTGGTCGCCGCCGATCCGGCCTTGCTGCTGTCGGAGCAGGATCTGGCGGTCGCGCTGCGGCTCGTGCAGATGCTCGACCGGCCGGGCATCGCGGCCCGCTCGTTGTCCGAGTGCCTGGTGCTGCAGCTCGACGCGATTCCGGCCGGCACGCCGGCGCTCGCGGAAGCGAAGGCGATCGCACGCGAGCATCTGGAGCGGCTCGCGCGTCGCGAGACGGCCGAGATCCAGCGGCGCCTCGGCTGCAACGCGCACACGCTGCAGGCGGCCTGCGCGCTGGTGCGCGGGCTCGATCCGCGCCCCGGCAATCACTACGGCAGCACGCGCGGCGACTACGTGGTGCCCGACGTGATCGTGCGCCAGGTGCGCGACGAATGGATCGTGACGATCAATCCAGCCGTGCTGCCGCGCGCCCGCTTGCACGAGCGCTATGCGACGCTGTTCGCGCAGTCGAGCGGCGAACGCGATTCGCCGCTCGGCCAGCAGTTGCAGGAAGCGCGCTGGCTGATCCGCAACGTGCAGAAGCGCTTCGACACGATCCAGCGCGTGGGCGAATGCATCGTCGCGCGTCAGCGCGATTTCTTCCGCTACGGCGAGATCGCGATGAAGCCGCTCGTGCTGCGCGACATCGCGGAAGAGCTCGACCTGCACGAATCGACCGTCTCCCGCGCGACCGGCAACAAGTACATGGCCACGCCGCACGGCACGTTCGAGTTCAAGCATTTCTTCCCGCGCAAGCTCGAGGCGGCCGGCAAGGGCGTGTGTTCGGCGTCGGCCGCGAAGGTGCTGATCCGCGACATGATCGCGGCCGAGCGGCATACCGACCCGCTGTCCGACGTCGCGCTCGCGGAGAACCTCGCGGGCCGCGGCATTCTTCTTGCGCGTCGCACGGTGACCAAGTATCGCCAGGCGATGAAGATTCCGCCGGCCGACCTGCGGCGTCGCGACGCCGCGTGACGGCCTCATTGTTCCAACCCGCGCGTGCCGCGCGTCGCGTCGGCTCGCGCGCCAACGAGAGGAGCGCAACCATGCCAGCCAAATCCCAGGCTCAGCAGCGCGCCGCCGGGGCCGCGCTGTCGGCCAAGCGCGGTGACACGAAAATGAAGGACCTGAAGCCGCCGTCGAAATCGATGGCCAAGTCGATGAGCGAGAAGGAGCTCGAGAAAATGGCTTCCACACCCACGCACGGTAAACCGAAACACAAGCACGATGCGTGATCGGCGCCGACGTTTAGTGACGACTGCAGTCATCCAGGAGGGTTCCATGCTTCGATACGCCATCATCTTCTTCGTCATCGCGATCATTGCCGCCGTGTTCGGCTTCGGCGGCATCGCGGCCGGTGCGGCCGAGATCGCGAAGATCCTGTTCTACATCTTCGTCGTGATCTTCCTGGTCACGTTGCTGCTGGGCGTCGTGCGACGATGAACGTGATGCCCGACCGGTCGCAGCGCGTCGCGGAACTCGAGCACGCGTTCGCGATCGGTTTTCCGTCGCAGTCGACCGTCGTCGTGCATGCGGACGACGCGTCCGGGCGGCTGACGATCCACGTGTCGTGGGTGCGCGTGCCGTCCGACGAGGACGCGCGCGAATGGCGCTGCACGGTCGACATCCGGTTCGACGCGGACGTGATCGACCGCTACGCGACGCTCGACACGGCCGACCGGCTGCGCGTGCGCACGCAGCTGTGCGACCGTGCGCGGCGCGCGGTGGACGAGCACAAGCCGCGCGTCGAGGACGCCGCGATCGAATGCAACGTCGCGCTCGACGTGACGGCCGCGGAATTCGACGCGGCGCTGCGCGCGCCCTGACGCCGCCACCGGCCCGCGGCCGTTCGCGGCACGCCGGGCCGGCTTTCCCTGCCGTTCGCACGCGCGCGCCGCGGCGCGGCGCCGTGCGGCAGCGGCTTCCTACCGAATTCCAAGAGGATACCTGACGATGACGACTCCCCCATCCGCCGGCAAGACGCCCCCGACGCAACCGCACGACAGCGCGAAGTCGCGTCAGCTCGACGAGCACCGTGCGCGGCCCGACGGCGAGGCGCTGCGGACCAACCAGGGCGTGCGGATCGCCGATAACCAGAACACGCTGCGCGGCGGCGCGCGCGGGCCGTCGCTGCTCGAAGACTTCATCATGCGCGAAAAGATCACGCATTTCGATCACGAGCGCATTCCGGAGCGGGTGGTGCATGCGCGCGGCTCGGCCGCGCATGGCGTGTTCCGCGTGTACGAACCGATGGCCGACTACAC
Organism: Burkholderia sp. MS389; assembly: GCF_016899425.1. Lineage (GTDB taxonomy): Bacteria > Pseudomonadota > Gammaproteobacteria > Burkholderiales > Burkholderiaceae > Burkholderia > Burkholderia sola. The sequence continues at coordinate 893,833 of NZ_CP045996.1, read as the reverse complement.
GAAGGCCGCGTTCCTGCAGGACCCGGCCGCCGAAACGCCGGTCTACGTGCGCTTCTCGACCGTGCAGGGGCCGCGCGGCTCGTCCGACACCGTGCGCGACGTGCGCGGCTTTGCGGTGAAGTTCTATACCGAGGAAGGCAACTACGACCTCGTCGGCAACAACATGCCGGTGTTCTTCATCCAGGACGCGATCAAGTTTCCCGACTTCGTGCATGCGGTGAAGCCCGAGGCGCCGAACGAGATGCCGACCGGCGCGTCCGCGCACGACACCTTTTGGGATTTCGTGTCGCTGGTGCCGGAAACGACGCACATGGTGCTGTGGCTGATGTCGGACCGTGCGCTGCCCGCGAGCTATCGCGCGATGGACGGCTTCGGCGTGCACACGTTCCGCTTCGTGAACGCGGCCGGCGTCGAGCGTTTCGTGAAATTCCACTGGAGGCCCGTGAGCGGCGCGTATTCGCTGCTGTGGGACGAGGCGCAGCGGATCGCCGGCCACGATCCGGATTTCAACCGGCGCGACCTGTGGACCGCGATCGAGCGCGGCGACTATCCGGCGTTCGAACTCGGCGTGCAGATGATCGACCCGGCCGATGCGGACAAATTCGACTTCGACCTGCTGGACCCGACCAAGCTCGTGCCGGAAGAGCTCGTGCCGGTGCGGCCGATCGGCCGGATGACGCTGAATCGCAACCCCGACAACTTTTTCGCGGAGACCGAGCAGGTCGCGTTTCACCCGGGCCACGTGGTGCCGGGGATCGATTTCACGAACGACCCGCTGCTGCAGGGGCGGCTGTTCTCGTACACGGACACGCAACTGAGCCGGCTCGGCGGTCCGAACTTCCACGAGATTCCGATCAACCGGCCGGTGTGCCCGTTCGCGAACAACCAGCGCGACGCGATGCATCGGCAGACGATCAACGTCGGGCAGGCGTCGTACGAGCCGAATTCGACGAGCGGCGGCTGGCCGCGCGAGACGCCGCCGGCGCCGTCCGGCGGCGGGTTCGAGACCGTGCCCGAGCCGCTCGAAGGCCACAAGGTGCGCGTGCGCAGCGAATCGTTTGCCGACCATTTCTCGCAGGCCGCGCTGTTCTACCAGAGCATGACCGACATCGAGCAGCGGCATATCCGCGACGCGTACTGCTTCGAGCTCGGCAAGGTGACGCAGCCGCACATTCGCGAGCGCGTGGTCAACGAGATCATCGCGCGCTTCGACGCGGGGCTCGCCGCGCAGGTCGCCGAACGGCTCGGACTGCCTGCGCCGCAGGCGGGCGCGACGCCGGTCGTCGCGCAGCGTTCGCCGGCGCTGAGCCTGATCGGCCGCGCGAAGCCCGGCATCCGCTCGCGCAAGATCGCGCTGATCGCGACGCCCGGCGTGAATCAGGTGCTGGTCGAGCAGGTGCGCGACGCGTTGCTCGCCGCGCACGCGGTGCCGACGATCGTCGCGCCGACGCTCGCGCCGATCGGCGGCATCGTGCCGGAGGCGACACTGGTCGGCATGCCGTCGGTGATGTTCGACGCGGTATTCGTGTGCGGCGGCGACGGCGATGGCCGCGATCTCGCGCATAGCGCCGAGGCCCGCCATTTCGTGCGCGAGGCGTTCAAGCACCTGAAGCCGATCGCGGCCGTCGGCTCGGGGCGGCAACTGCTCAGCGCCGCGCACCTGCCGGACCCGGCCGAGGGCGTGTGCGTCGGGCAGCCCGTCGATATGGACAAGGTCCTGAACACGCTGTCGGATCACCTCGGCCAGCATCGCGTCTGGGCGCGCGAACAGCAGGCGGCGGAGCTGCCGGCATAGGGCCGAAAGCGGCCAGAAGCGGCCGAAAGCGGCCAGAAGCGGCCGACAGCGGTTTGCGCCGTACCGCGCGCCTGCCTTCGGGCGGGCGCGCATTCGGCAAGGAGGAACACGCATGGCACCGCGGATGATATGGAAAGGCGCGATCAGCTTCGGGCTCGTGCACGTGCCCGTGCAGCTGTTTCCGGCGACGCGCACCGTGAAGCCGTCGTTCCGGATGCTCGACAAGCGCTCGATGGACCCGATCGGCTATCGGCAGATCAACAAGCGCACCGGCAAGGAAGTCACGCGCGAGGACATCGTGCGCGGCTACGAGTACGAGAAGGAGCGCTACGTCGTGCTCACCGACGACGAGATCCGCGCGGCGAATCCGGAATCGACGCAGACCGTCGACATCCTGACCTTCGTCGACGAGGACGCCGTGTCGTTCCTCTATCTCGACACGCCGTACTACCTGGTGCCGGACCGCAAGGGCGAGAAGGTCTATACGCTGCTGCGCGACGCGCTGAAGGACAGCGGCAAGATCGGCATCGCGCTCGTGGTGATGCGCGACCGCCAGCATCTGGGCGCGCTGATTCCGGTCGGGCCGATACTCGCGCTCGATACGCTGCGCTGGCAGGAAGAACTGCGGCCGCTCGACGAACTGTCGGTGCCGGCCGGCGACGCGAAGGGCGCGGGCGTCACCGCGCGCGAGCTCGGGATGGCGAAGAAGCTGATCGACGACATGTCCGGCACCTGGACGCCCGACGAATATCACGACACGTTTCGCGACGACATCCTCGAACTGGTCGAGCGCAAGGTGCGTGCGGGCAAGATCGAGGAGATCGAGGATCGGCCCGCGCAGACCGGCCGCGCGGCGAGCAACGTCGTCGATCTCACCGAGTTGCTGAAGCGCAGCCTGAAGGGCGGCGCCGGTGCGCGGGCGGCGGATCTGCGTGGAGCGCGCGACGAAGGGGAGGACGAGGCGTCATCGTCATCGTCGCGGGGCGGCGCGCGCCGCAAGCCGCCTTCGAAATCCGCATCGAAAGGCACGACGACGAAAACCGCGGCAACCCAAACCGCGGCGAAGAAGACCGCCGCGAAACGCGGCGCCGCGAGCGACCATGCGGCGAAGAAGACCGCCGCGCGCCGCAAGCACGCGGCGTGACGCCGATCACGCCGACTCCGATTTCGATTTCGACTCCGATTCCGACGAGGTGACGCGATGGCCGGCAAGCTCGATCCGTATCGCCGCAAGCGCCATTTCGGCGCAACGCCCGAGCCCGAAGGCGCGCACGGGAAGCGGCGCACGAAGGCCGATGCGAAGGGCGACACGAAAGCGGGCACGAAGCCGAAGGCGAAGCCTGCCGCGCGCGCAAGCCATCCGCTGCGCTTCGTGATCCAGGAGCACCACGCGCGCCGGCTGCACTACGACTTCCGGCTCGAACTCGACGGCACGCTGAAGTCGTGGGCCGTGCCGAAGGGGCCGAGCTTCGATCCGCAGGTGAAGCGGCTCGCGGTGCACGTCGAGGACCATCCGCTCGAATACGCGTCGTTCGAAGGCGAGATTCCGGCCGGGCATTACGGTGCGGGGTCGGTCGTCGTCTGGGACGAGGGCACGTGGACGCCGGACGGCGGCGTTGCGCGGGCACGCGAAGGCTATCGGGCCGGCAAGCTGTCGTTCCGGCTCGACGGCGAGAAGCTGCACGGCGGCTGGGCGCTCGTGCGCAGCGGGCGGCAGGAAGGGCGCCAGGAGCAGTGGCTGCTGATCAAGGAGCGCGACGACGACGCCCGCAGCGCCGATGAATTCGACGTCGTCGGCGAGCGGCCGGGGAGTGTGCACGCCGGCGCGTCGAACGGCGCGGCGCGCAAGCGCGCGGCTCGGCGCGGTCGATCGACGGGTGACGCCGGCGATGGACATGACGCGCGCCACGCCAGTGACGCCAGCCATGAAAGCCACGAAAGCCCCCGCCCCGCCGATCCGTCGCAGGTCGAAGGCGCGGTGCGTGCGCCGCTGCCGGAGCGCGTCGGCCCGCAACTCGCGACGCTGGTCGACGCGCCGCCGACCCACGGCGGCTGGTGCTACGAACTGAAGTTCGACGGCTATCGGATCCTCGCGCGCATCGCGGGGAAGGGCGCTCGCCGGCGCGTCACGCTGACGACGCGCGAAGGCCGCGACTGGACCGCGAAGCTGCGCGCGCAGCGCGACGCGCTCGCGGCGCTCGACGTCGACGACGCATGGCTCGACGGCGAGGCCGTCGTGCTCGGCGAGAACGGCTTGCCCGATTTCCAGGCGCTGCAGAACGCGTTCGGCGCGGACCGCTCGGACACGGTCACCTTCTTCGTATTCGATCTGCCTTATCTCGACGGCTACGACCTGCGCGACGCGCGGCTCACCGCGCGTCGCGCGCTGCTCGAACCGCTGCTCGCGAACAGCGACCCGGCGCGCGTGCGCTTTTCGCCCGATCTCGGCGAGGACGTCGCGTCGCTGATCGCGAGCGCGTGCGACACCGGCCTCGAAGGGCTGATCGGCAAGCGTGCGGACTCGCGCTACCGCGCCGGTCGTTCGCCTGCGTGGATCAAGCTCAAATGCCGACGTCGGCAGGAGTTCGTGATCGGCGGCTTTACGGAGCCGTCCGGCAGCCGGCACGGCTTCGGCGCGCTGCTGCTCGGCGTGCACGAACCGGCGCCGGCCGGCAAGCGGCGGCGCGGGCCGACGCCGCTGCGCTACGTCGGCCGCGTCGGCACCGGCTTCGACGCGCGGATGCTCGACCGTCTCGCCGCGATCCTGCGCAAGCACGAACGCGACACGATGCCGTTCGATGCGCCGCCGCGCGAACGCACGCGCACGCGCGTGCACTGGGTCGAGCCGACGCTCGTCGCCGAATGCGAATTCGCGGAATGGACCGGCGACGGGATCGTGCGACAGGCCGCGTTCATCGCGCTGCGCGACGACAAGCCGGCGGAGCAGATCGTCCGCGAAATGCCGAAACACACGGAAACGGAGGTGACGATGGATCAACGCCAGACCCCGCACGACGACACACGCAAGCGCGCATCGCCTGCCGCTCGCGACACCGCCGATCGCAAGCGCCCGTCACGTTCTCGTGCAGCCGCCCGCGCCGAAGGCGACGCGTCCGGCCCCGACACGCTCGGCCGCGTGCGCATCACGCATCCCGAGCGCGTGCTCGACCCGCAAAGCGGCACGCGCAAGATCGATCTCGCGCGTTACTGGCAGTGGGTCGCGCCGTGGCTGCTCGCCGACCTGAAAGGCCGGCCCGTATCGCTCGTGCGCGCGCCGGGCGACATCGCCGGCGAGCTGTTCTTCCAGAAGCACGCGGAGCGCCGCGAGATCCCGTTCGTCACGCAGCACGAAGGGCTCGATCCCGGCCACGGGCCGCTGCTGTCGATCGACAGCGTCGATGCGCTGCTCGGCGCCGCGCAGATGGGCACGGTCGAGCTGCACACGTGGAACGCGCACGCGTCGAACATCGAGCGGCCGGACCGCATCGTGTTCGACCTCGATCCCGACCCGGCGCTGCCGTGGCGCACGATGATCGACGCCGCGCAACTCGTGCGCGGGCTGCTCGACGAACTGGGGCTCGTGTCGTTCTGCAAGACGAGCGGCGGCAAGGGGCTGCACGTCGTCGTGCCGCTCACGCGGCATGCGGGCTGGGACGACGTGAAGGACTTTTCGCGCGCGGTCGCGCAGCACGTCGCCGGCACGCTGCCCGACCGTTTCACCGCGACGATGGGGCCGCGCCACCGGCGCGGCAAGATCTTCGTCGACTATCTGCGCAACGGGCGCGGCGCGAGCACGATCGCCGCGTATTCGGTGCGGGCGCGGCCCGGCATGGGCGTGTCGGTGCCGCTCGACTGGGACGAGGTACCCGACACGACGGGCGGCGCGCAATGGACGATCGATACGCTGCACGAGCGGCTGGACACGCTGAAGCGCGACCCGTGGGAAGGCTATGCGAGGACGCGCCAGCGCATCACCGCGGCGATGCGGGCGCGGCTCGACGCCGGTGCGTGAAGCGTCAGCGCCGATGCTGCTGCAGCCGGTAATACCAGTTCATCAGCGGCGTCGCGGAGATCCCGTGCGCGACCACCGAAGCCGATACCACGGCCAGCACCGGCGCCGCGAGGGGGCGCACCACGTCGGACGGCCCGTGCTCGAGCGCGAACAGCAGGTAGTAGAACGAACCGATCCCGCGGATGCCGAACCACGCCATCAGCCGCCGCTGCGCATGCGTCGCGCGCGAGCCGGTGAGCGTGACCAGCACCGCGAGCGGACGCACGGCGACGAACAGCGCGGCGGCCAGCGCGATGGCGCCCCACGTGAGCAGCGGGCCGGGCAACGTCGCGAGCACGCTGCCGATCATCGTCATCACGATCGCTTCGGCGATCCGTTCGAGCTCGATCGTGAAGCCGAGCACCGATTCGGCCATGAACGCATGCGCTTTGTCCGGATGCTTCTCGGTGGCGACCACGTCTTCCGAGTCGATCTGGCCGATCACTTCGCGCGGTGGCCGGTCGCCGCTCGCGCGATGCTCGACCCACCGCATCGCGACGCCGGCCGCGAACGTCGCAATGAAGCCGAACGTGTGCGCGAGCTGCGCGGCGCCGAACGACAGCACGATCAGCGCGAGCGCGAAGAAGCCTTCGAGGCCGAGCGCCTGGCCGTGGCGCGTGCGCAGCCACCCGATCGTCTTCGTCGTGACCCAGCCGAGCCCGCCGCCGATCGCGGCCGCACCGGCGATGCCCCACAGCGCGACGAGCGCGAACGTGCCGGACAGCGGCGGGATGCCGTGCGTGGCGCCCGGTGCGCCGCACAGCGCGAGCCCCGCGAGCGCGAACGGCAGCGCGATGCCGTCGTTCATCCCGCCTTCGCCGGACAACGCGAAGCGCACCAGGTCGCGATCGCCCGGATCGTGCACCTGCACGTCGTGCGCGAGCACCGGGTCGGTCGGCGCGAGGATCGCCGCGAGCAGCAGCGCGGGGCCCCAGCCGAGGGCCAGCGCGAGCACCGCGCATGCGGCGAGCAGCGGCACGGTGACGATCATCGCGAGCAGCCCGAGACGGCACGGCACGAGCCACAGCTTGTCGGACAGCGGCACGCGCAGCCGCAGCCCGATCGCGAACAGCGACACCAGCAGCGCGACTTCGACGATCTCGCGCAGCAGTGGCCCGTCGCGTTCGAGGTCGAGATGCAGCAGGCCGGCGCCGGCCGGGCCGAGCGCGACGCCGAGCACCAGGTAAATCATGGCCGAGCTGCATGGCAGGTGGCGCAGCGCCGACGTCACGACGCCCATGCCGAGCAGCACGGCGCCGATGATCAGGTACCAGAGGGTTTCGTGCATGCGTGTGAATCGCAGGGAGGGAGACGGGCGGCGCGCCAGCCGTCACGGCTTGCGGCCGAAGGCTTCGCGCAGTTTCCGCTTCGCGCGTTCGAGCGTCGTACGGCGCGTCTTCGGCAGGTTGCGGCCCGCGCGGTTCACGTAGAAGTTCAGCATCGACATCGCCGACTGGAACGGCGACGCCTTGCGGCGACGGCTGTGCTCGGCCGAGTGCTTCAGCGACGCCGCGATCGCGGCCGGATCGTCGGATTTGAAGATGTCGGGCTCGATGTCGAGCGCATCGCTTTTTTGCGTGACTTCGCCGGACCAGCGCTTGCGGTGGGCCGGGTCGGCGCTGCGCGCGCGGCCCGGGCGACGCGTGTGGCGCTTGCCGTGCGCATGGGAAGCAGAGGCGGAAGCGGAAGGCATCAGGCAGGGGCTCCGTATGAGATGACAGAAAGGTCGTGTGGACAGAGGCGCCGCAAATCCCGTGCCGCGGCGCGAGCGCGGCCAGTGACGGCATGGGCCTTGCTGAGACGTCGGAGCAGGAATTTCCATCACGCGATCACCCATAGGGAGAAAACGCCATGAAATCAGCATTCGAATCGAAGTTTGTCGCACGGCGCGTGCTGGCCGGCGCGGCCGTCGCGATCGTCGCGGCGGCGCCGCCCGCGTGGGCGCAGAATTCGCAGCGCTCGGACGAGGGCACTGGCGCGCCGAATCCGTCGATGGACATGTCGACGCCGAGCGCCAACGGCAATACGGCCGCGCCGCCTCCGCCGGCGGGTACGCAACGGCATGGCGCGAAGCACGGGATGCGTTCGCATAGCGGGGCGGCCGGCCATGTGAAGCCGGGCGGCGGCCCGAACGGCGCGGGCCAGGGCGGTAGCGGCGCCGCGGGCGGCGGTGTCGGCGGCGGCTCTGGCGGCGCCGGCGGGTCGGGCGGTATGGGCGGCTCGGGTGGAACGAGCGGCACGGGCGCCGGCAACGGCGGTTCGGCCGGCTCGACGGGCACGGGCGGCGGCGGGGCCGGCGGCACGGGCGGCGGGTCCAGCGGTTATTGACGGTGTCGTGCCGGCGCGGCCGGCACGGCGCGATGGCGGCGCGGTTTCCCGGGACGGGCGCACCGCCACCACGCAGGAGGACATCATGCAATCGAATTCCCGGATTTTCCTGGAGCACGACGAGATCGACGGCGAGGCAAGCGACATGGACGATCTCGACACGACGGTCCACGTGGACGTCGAAACGGGCAGGGTCATGTTCCACGCAGCGTGGGCGAACGCCGTCGAGGCGCCGCCCGAGGCGGCCCGGCATTCGGTCGTGCTCGCGCTCGAATGCTCGACGATGGAACGCTACGCGGATCTCGACGAAGGCGCGCGGATGCGCGTGCACGCGATGCTGCACGACGCCGTGCAGCAGACGCTCGAGCAATTGCCCGATACCGGCGAAAACCTGACGCTGACGGTGGAGCTGACCGACGCGATGCTCGACGCCGCCCGTCATCTGCAGTAATCGCATCGGATCGACGTGCGGCGTCGCCGCGGCGTTGCGTTACATCCCGTTGAAATCTTTGCAGCCGGGCGCGGCGACGTACAGCGGCCGATCCCGCCCGTTCGCGGGTGGCCGCCATCGATGGCGGGTCGTTCCCCTTTGTGCCGCGCTACGCACGGCGTGACGACGCACATGGGCAGCGGCTTCCGCGGCCGGAACGGCGATTGCTGCGCGACAGGCAACGGCACGACATGTGCCGACCTATCTCTATCCCCATCCCATCCACGGAGGCATTCATGAGCGGCAGGCTGGATCATTGCAAGGTAGCGATTCTTGCGGTCGACGGCTTCGAGGAAGCCGAGCTCGTCGAACCGCAGCGCGCGCTTGCGGCCGAAGGCGCGCAGGTGGACGTGATTTCGCAGCAGCGCGGCGAGATCCAGGGTTTCCGGCACGTCGACAAGGGCGAGCGCGTGAAGGTCGACCGCACGTTCGACGATGCGCGCGAAGGCGACTACGACGCGGTCGTGCTGCCGGGCGGCGTCATCAACGGCGATGCGATCCGGATGGTGCCGGCCGCGCGCGAATTCGTGACGGCGGCCGTCGGCGCCGGCAAGCCGATCGCCGCGATCTGCCACGGCGGCTGGCTGCTGGTATCGGCCGGGCTCGTCGAAGGCAAGACGATGACGAGCTGGCCGAGCCTGCAGGACGACATCCGTCACGCGGGCGGCAAGTGGGTGGACGAGGAAGTCGTGCGCGACGGCAACCTGATCACGAGCCGCAAGCCGGCCGATCTGCCCGCGTTCAACGGCGCGCTGATCGAGCGCCTCGCGTCGCGGAGGGCCTGAGCCGATGCCGGCCGATTCCCCACGCCGCGTGACGCTGACCGACGAACCGCCCACGTTCGACGGCGCGGCGCTGCAGTTGCGCTTCGTCGTCGACGTCGACGGGGTGCCGCACGCCTGCGCGATTACGGTGGAGGCGCTGGAAGATCATTTCGGCGCGCGCTCCGCGCTGGAGGCCGATTTGCGCGACGCGTTCGAGCGCGGTCGTGCGCGTATCGAAGCCGCGTGCGCGGACGTGCTGGCGAGCGGCAACCACGACGTGGTGCTGCACAGCGGGTATTTCCGTGCGCCGGCCGGGCGTGCGCGGGCTGGGTTGTTTGGCCCGCGGGGGTCGTGAGCGGCGGCGCAGTCCCCAGGTGTTGCGCCCGCTTTTACGCCGTCCGCGTGCGGCCCGCCGCCCTTACATGCCGTTGAAAACTTTGCAGCGGCTCGAACGCGCCGTGCGGTGCCGCATCGCGCGGCGCGCGCATCGCACGGCCACCACTCGAATAACACCGATTGGCACGTTCCCTGCATGCCCGTAACGTCGCCAGCGCACGATTCGCGCCGCTGCCGATGCGACGCCGGTGTCGCGTCGCGCATCGCCGCCAACGGGGAAACGAGCATGCTGACCGCACACGAATTTGCCGCGCTGTTCCTGGCGCATCACGCGCCGGAACAGATCCAGATCGACCGCGACGACATCGTCGCGCTCGTCGAACGACACCTGATCGTGATGGAGCGCGACGCTGCGTCCGGCCAACACCGGCCCGCGCTGACTGCCGACGGCCTGTCGGTCCTGCGCTGCGTGCAGCGGCAGGACGGGGCCCGGTTCGACGCCACGGAAGCGTGACGCACCGGGCCGCGCGCGGCGCTCACCGCGCGATCGCGACGGGCGCATTGACCTGCACGACCGGCGGCTGGCCTTCGAACGGCGGCGCGTACAGGAAGCGGTCGATCACGCCGGCCTCGAACAGCAGACAGTAGGTCGAGCCGCCGAACTGGAAATAGCCGATCTCGTCGCCCTTGTCGACGCGCTGCCCCGGCATGACCTCGATCACGCACGACGACACGTCGCCCATCCCGACGAACACGGCAGCCACCGTGCCGATGCCGGGATCGTCGCTCGAGATCGCGACCACCGCGCGCGCGGCGACCGCCGTCATGTAGCCCTGCGAGTCGTTGAGCCCGGCCGGGTCCGGGCCTTCCGCTTCGGCGACCGAGTAATAGGTGCCGTCTACGCGATACGCGTGGGTGACTACCCCACGCACCGGCGCATGCCAGCGGTGGTAGTTGTACGCGCTGAGGTAGGCCTGGTAGACGTCGCCGCCGACGAAGCGCTCGGCGAGCGACAGCCACGCGGGCGTGAAGAGGTCGCGCAGCGAGTACGGCTGCGACTTGATCCAGAACGTGTCGCGCAGCTTCACGTTCGTTTCGGTGTGATACGGCGACGCTTCGCACGCGCTGACGATCACGTGCGGATCGTCGGGCGCCGCGACGGGCCGCGCGCCGTCGCGAAAGCGCCGCGTGAAGAAGTCGTTCCACGAATCGAAGCCCCAGTGCGGCTGGTCTTCGCGATACTGGAACTGCGACAGCCCGAGGCGCTTGCGCGCTTCGTCGCAGAACCAGCCGTCGGGCGGCGACGTGTCGAGATGCGCGCGCGAATGCGGGCCGCCGAGGAAGTCGCACCACGCATTCAATACGCGCTTCAACTGCGCATTGACCGACGCGTCGCGAAACACCGCGTGACCCGACGGCATGCACATCGGCCAGTCGAAGAACGCATTCAGCGGGCACACGATCAGGCTTTCCTCGCTGAACGGCGGCGTGTAGGTCATCAGATGGTCGAGCACCGTCATCAGCTCGCCGATCGATGCGTAGCCGAGCCGGTATCCCGCTTCGAGCGCTTCGTCGATCGCGCGCGTCAGGCTCATGCGCAGCACCGCGTTGTCGTCGAACAGCCGCGCGAGTTCCTGGACGGCCGGCGTGCGCAGCCGGTCGCCGGCATGCGCGCGCGCTTCGTTCGCCATTTTTTCGCGGAACGCGGCCATGTGCGATTCCTCGGTGGCCATCCATCCGCCGAGGCGGCGGCGTGTGGCGGGCGGCGCGTTGCGATTCGTCATCGTCACCTCCGTAATGGTTAGGGGGCGAAGCGATGGAGCAAGACGCTTGCCCGGCGCGCGGCACCGAAATTGCTGCGTTCGGGCGACCGGTTTTTTCGATGACTCAGGAGAGAAAAATGGATACGGCTTCGAACGCACGACAGACGAACGATGCGGGATCGACGGACGAGCGTCGCCGCGACGGCCAGCGGACCGTGACGCCGACGCGGGTGCGCGCACGACCGCATGCGGCGGCCCCGCGCGACGGCGCGCGGCGCGGTGAGCGCGGTGGCGGTCGTGCAAGCGGAAATGGGCCCGTGACGCCGAGCCGTGGAGCGGAGGCGGGGAAACCGCTGTGGGAAGACGATAGCGGCGAGATGCCGCCGGAAGAGTGGTCGTGAGGTTGCCGACGCCCGTCGTTGACTGCACAAAGACGCTTACGATCGGGCGTTTCGGGTGAATTCGATGACGCGTGTGCAAAATCGATTATTCACGGCACGTTTTGCACAAAATCGATTTCGGTGACTCGCGGCTGGCACGAACCGGGCGTCGGCTTCAACCACCATTCCGCCCCGCGACCAGCACCGCCACAGGCAACTCGGCCAGACAGCGATGGAGCGCCAGCACCCCTTCCGGCGCATCGAGCGCGTCCCCCGCATTCAACCCGTCGACCCACGGCCCTTCGACGGCGCGCGGCAGCACGACCGCCGTATCGCCCCATTGCGCAGGCTCCACCCGCGGCAACGCAGGCGCTTCGCCGAGCAACCGGCACGCGAGCCGAGTCGCGATCACCACCACGGTCGCCGCGTCATCGCAGCGTGCGAACGCCACCGCGTGCCGCGCGAGCGTGCCACGCACCCGCAACGGAACGTATGCGCCGTCCGCAAATGTCGTCGGCCATCGCGCACGCAGCGCCAGCATCCGCTCGATCAGCGCACGCTTCACGCGCGCATCGGGCCATGTCGATAGATACGACGCAACCGGCCCGTCGACCGCTTCGGTCGCCAGCGTCGCGAACGGCACGTCGCGCCGGTTATCCGGATCGACGAGCGAGTGATCCCATGACTCGCTACCTTGATAGAGATCGGGTACGCCGGGCGACGCGATTCGCAGCGCCGTTTGCGTCAGGCTGTTGACGACGCCGGCCGGCGCGATCCGTGCGACGAACGCATGCAGCCGATGCGCAAAATCGCCCGCGCCGCGCGGCGTCAGGATCGCGCGGACGAACGCTTCGCAGCTTTGCTCGTAGTCCGGCTCGGGCGCGAGCCAGTCGGTGTACTGCTTCGCTTCGCGCAGCGCCTTCGTCTGCCATTGCACGACGCGCGTCGCGAGCGCGTCGAGGCCGGCCGCGTCGTCGGGGGCGAGCGCAGGCGGCCAGCAGCCGACGAGCGTCTGGACCAGCATCGCCTCGGCGGCCGGCCCGGGCGTCCACGCGAGGTCGCGGTGCGCGCCGCCGCGATGCGGCTGATTCAGCGCCGACCAGTCGAGCGACACCGCGCGCCACGCATCGGGCACCTCGCTCAGCACCGCGAGCCGCGCCCGCGCGTCCTCGCCGCGCTTGTGATCGTGCGTGGCCGTCGCGACGAGCCCGTGCGGCGCGGTGCGCGCGCGGCGCCGGTTGCGTGCATGGAACGCGCCGCGCGACAGGCTGAAGTCGCCGGCATCGGCGCCGACCTCGTTGCGCGACAGCAGCCGGCCGTAGCGATAGTTGGCCGTGTCCTCGACGCCCTTCGCGGCCAGCGGCGCGGTGAGCTGCGCGAACGCGACACGCGCGGCGACCAGCGCATCGGCGTCCACGCGCGGCACGCGCACGACCGGCAAGCCGAGCCACGCGGCGACACGCTCGAGCGCGAAGCGGTCGGTCGGATCGACCGTCGCGCAAGCACCGTCGTACGCGTGCGCGAGCACGCGGCGGTCGACGTCGGCCGGTTCGGCGCCCCGCGCCGGATACATCCGGTACACGGGCAGCCGTATCGCGAGTTCGCCGAGCACGCGCCGGATCGCGATCAGGCTGATGTCGCGCGTCGCGGGCGACGCCCGCGCAATCCCGTGCAGCCGCCGCGCGACGCGCGCATGCTCGCCGGCGAGCTGGCGCATCAGCACGCGCCGCTTGCCGTCGAGCGCTTCCTGCGCGAACGTGCGCGCGGAACCCGATACGGCCGCCCAGTGCGCGGCGAGCGGTTCGGCGCCGGCCGGGTCGTGCAGCAGCGCGCCAACGTCGTTCATGAAGTCGTAGCCGGTGGTGCCGTCGACGGCCCAGTCGGTGCGCAGTGCTTCGCCGGGCGCGAGGATCTTCTCGACGACGATATAGGGCCGCGCGTCGCGCTGCGCGGCGAGCCGTGCGTGCAGCCGACGGCAATACGCGCGCGGATCGGCGAGGCCGTCGACGTGATCGACGCGCACGCCGTCGACGAGCCCGGCCGCATGCAGGCGCAGCGGCAGCGCATGCACGGCGTCGAATACCGCCTCGTCTTCGACGCGCACGGCCGCGAGCGTCGCGATGTCGAAGAAGCGCCGCCAGTTCAGCTCGTCGGCGGCCGTGCGCCACCACGCGAGCCGGTAGTGCTGGCGTTCGAGCAAGTGATGCAGGCACGCGCGCGAGCGTGCGCGGCGCGGATCGGCGCCGCGCAATACCGCATCGAGCGCATGCGGGCCGTGCGCGGCCGCATGGTCGCGCAGCGCCGCATGGGCGGCGGCCAGCCGCGCGCTGTCGCGGATCGGCGCGACGTCGAAGCGCTCGGCGAGCGCGTTCAGGTCCGCGCGATTCGCGATGCGCAGGATCTCCGCGTAGGTGGCGGCGGCGACCGGCAGCCGCCGCCCCGGGCATGCGATATAGAAGCGGCCCGCGGCCGGATCGGCGCGCAGCGTGATGTCGCCGGCCGCGAGCGCGTCGCCGTACGGCGCGCCGAGGCACGGCAACAGCACCTTGCCATCGAGCGCCGGGTCGGGCGGATGCCAGTCGATGTCGAAATAGCGCGCGTACGGGCTCGCCGACCCCCATTCGAGCACGTCGTTCCACCAGCCGTTCGACGACCCGCCGACGCCCATGTGGTTCGGCACGATATCGATGATGATGCCGAGGCCGCGTGCGCGCAGCGCGTCGACGAGCCGCATGAAACCGGCTTCGCCGCCGCGTTCCGCGCTGAGCGCGCCGTGGTCGACGGTGTCGTAGCCGTGCAGCGAGCCGGGCTCGGCCGTCGACACCGGCGACAGGTACAGGTGGCTGACGCCGAGCCGCGCGAAGTAGTCGGCGTGCGCGGCCGCGTCGTCGAACGTGAAGCCCGCATGCAGCTGCAGTCGCAGCGTCGCGCGTGGGGTCATGGGCCGTGCCTCCGCGCGCGGCGCGCCTGCACGACCGCGGCGATGCGCGTGCGTACGTCGGCGTCGAACAGCGTGTCGATCGGGCGCGGCAGCCGCTGCCGCCAGTTCGGATGGCCACACGGCGGCCCCGGCAGGTTCGGCTGCGCGTCGAGCGCGAGCAGATCCTCGAGCGGCAGCAGCGCGAGCGGCGACGGGCTGCTCGCGACGTAGGCCAGGATCGCGTTCACCGGCGGCATGTCGGCCGGCGGCACCGCGGCGCCGGCCGGCGCGCAGCCGGCGTGCTGCAGCGCGTGCCACAGCGCCGCGCGCTCGGTCGCGCGTTCCGCATGCGCGGCGAGCAGGTCGGGCGGCGGCGGGGGCGTCGCGCGATTCGAATCGGGGCGCTGCACGGTATCGTGTCCGAACGCCATGCTTTGCACGATCTCGTCCGAATCGTGCGCGCTCGCATCGTCCGGCGCCGGAGCGGCGACGTCTCGCGATTGCGCTTCGTCGCGTCGCTTAGCGGCCTCGGCGTCGGCCGCGACGCGCCGCCACCCGAGATCGACGCCGCGCCACCAGCCGGCCACGGTCGGCAAATCGTGCGTCGACGTCATCGCGATCGCGTCGCGATCCCACGCGGACGGCGGCCGGAACGCGCCGTGCGCGTCGCGCTCGAACCACAGCACGCGCATGCCCGCGACACCCTGCGCGCCGAGCCGTTCGCGCAACCCGGCCGGCACGGTGCCCAGATCCTCGCCGATCGCGATCGCGCGATGACGCGCCGCTTCCAGCGCGACAAGCCGCACCAGATCGTCGAGCGGATAGCGCAGGTACGCGCCGCTGCGCGGCGGGCCGCCGTCCGGCACGATCCACATCCGCGCGAAGCCGAGCACGTGATCGATGCGGATGCCCCCCGCGTGCGCGAACGCCGCGCGCAGCAGTTCGATGAACGGCATGAAGCCGTCCGCGCGCAGCGCGTCGGGCGTCCACGTCGTCACGCCCCACGCCTGGCCGGCCGCATTGAACAGGTCGGGCGGCGCGCCGAGCGACACGCCGCGCAGCAGCGTCGTGCCGTGCGCCCACGCGTCGCTGCCGGCCCGATCGGAGCCGACCGCGAGATCGGCGATCAGACCGGTCGCCATCCCCGCGCCGCGCGCCGCGTGCTGCGCGTCGCCGAGCGCGCGCGACGCGCACCATTGCAGGAACGTGTGGAACGCGATCGTGTCGGCATGCGCGTGCGCGAACGCGTCGACTTCCGCCGATCCCGGCATGCGCCATTGCGCGGGCCACTGCCGCCAGTCCGCGCCGATCCCGTGCTCGATGCAGAATGCCTGCAGCGCATCGAAGCGCGCATGCGCGTCGAGCGCCGCGCCGCCCGCCGCACGAAAACGCTGGAACGTATCGCGCGACGGGTCGTCGCTCGCGCGCCATGCGTCGAAGCACGCACGCAGACGGCGCAGCTTCGCCGGCAGCACGCGCGGCCAGTCGATCAGCGCGGCATCGGCCGGGCCGTCGGGTGCCCGACGCGCGACATCGGCGCCCGGCACCGCATCGCAGTCGAGATACGCGACGTTGTGCCAGCGTCGCGACGACGGCGAATACGGGCTGTCGTGCGCGGGGAGCGCCGGATAGCCGGCGTGTGTCGGGCTGATCGCCACCGCCTGCGCGCCGTGGCGCGCGGCCTGTGCGGCAAGTCGCGCGAGCGCCGTGTAGTCGCCCGCGCCGTCGTCGCCGGTGCGGCGCAGGCTGTAGAGCTGCGCGGCAATGCCCCAGCGGCGGCCCGCGTCGTGGGCGCGGGCGAACGCGTCGAACGGCCGCGCCCGCGGCGGCGCGATCGCGAGCCCGATACGCTGCTCGCCGATGTCGAGCGCGTGATAGCCGGGCATCGCGAGCGGCGGCAGCGTGCCGGGTTCGCCCGTGCCGCCCACGCGGCCATCCACGTGCCCGCCGGTTTCGAGCGAGATCCGGAAGCGCGCGCCCGGCGCCGCGACGGTCGCGGGCAGCGTCACCGGCAGGCCGGCGTCACCGGTCACGACGCGCGGCGGCGCCGCGTTCGCATCGGCGAGCGCCGCCGCGCTGTCGACCCGCTGGATCGCGGTGCCGCACGGCCAGCCGAGCGCATCGACGAGCGCGACGAGCGCATCGTCGTCCACGCGTCGCGCGACGCCGCCCGAGTCGGTCCAGTCGGGTTCCAGGCCGGCCGCCCGGGCGAGCGCCGCGATCGGGACGTCGGTCGTCATGAAGGGCTCCGTCCGTTCGCGCGGTGCTGCCGCGCATCGTGGTTGACCGCGCCGTCGCGCCACGCGATGCACGCGCGCGGCGGCACGTGCCCGCCGGGCAGCCGGTCGCGCGCACGCGGCGGCGTCTCGAACACGATCTTGCCGACCGGCAGCGCGGGCAGCGTCGCGTCGTGCGAGCCGAGATTCAGCGCGATCGTCAGCGTGCTGCCGTCGCCGAGGCGCCAGCGCGCGACCAGCGCGGGCGGGTCGCCGTCGCCCGCGAGCAGGTCGACGCCGAGCGCGCGCGCATCGGCCAGGTGCGGCGTCACGAGCGCCGCGCGCACGGCCAGCGCGCTGCGGTAGAAGCGCCGCCACGCGGCCGCGTCGGGCCACGACTCGTCGGGCGGATGGTGCGACGACGAGCGCACGAACGTCGCGATGTCGTTCGGGTCGGGAATCGCGTCGCGATGCGCGGCGTCGGCGAATGCGGGAAACGCGGCGAATTCGCGACGCCGGCCTTCGCGCACCGCGTCGGCGAGCGCGCCGCGATAGTCGGTGAAGAACTGGAACGGCTGCGTGCTGCCGTCTTCCTCGCCCATGAACAGCAGCGGAATCGACGGCGCGAGCAGCATCAGCGCGGTGGCCGCGCGCACCGCGTCGTCGTTCGCGAGCGCGCGCAGCCGTTCGCCGAACGCGCGGTTGCCGATCTGGTCGTGGTTCTGCAGGAACGCGACGAACGCGGTCGGCGGCAGGTGCGCGCTCGGCTCGCCGCGCGCGGCGCCGTCGTGCAGCGGCGACGGTTCGCCCTGATACGCGAAGCCTTCGCCGAGCGTGCGCGCGAAATGACGCAGCGGCGCATCCGCGTATGCGCGGTAGTAACCGTCGCGCTCGCCGGTCAGCAGCACGTGCGCGCTGTTGTGGAAGTCGTCGTTCCATTGCGCGTCGAAGCCGCCGGGGCCGAGCAGGCTCGCGGTATTGCGCTCGTTCTCCAGCACGAGATGCACGTGGCGCGCGTCGCCCGTGTGCGCGCGCACGCGGCGCGCGAGTTCGCGCAGCCACGCGTCGTCGTCGATCGCATGCGCGGCGTCGATGCGCAGCCCGTCGAAACGGTATTCGTCGAGCCAGTACAGCGCGTTGTCGATGAAGAACGCGCTCGTCTGCGGGCGGGAGAAGTCGATCGCCGGCCCCCACGCGGTCTGCCGGTCCGCGCGGAAGAAGTCGGGCGCGTAGCGCGGCAGCAGGTTGCCTTCGGGGCCGAAGTGGTTGTACACGACGTCGAGGAACACTTGCAGCCCGAGCCCGTGCGCGGTGTCGACCAGCGATTTCAGTTCCTCGGGCCGCCCGTACGACGCGTCGGGCGCGAACGGCAGCACGCCGTCGTAGCCCCAGTTGCGCGCGCCGGGGAACGCATTGACGGGCATCAGCTCGACCGCGGTCACGCCGAGTTCGGCGATCGCCGGCAGCCGCCGTTCGACGGCCGCGTAGCCGCCGCATGCGCCGACGTGCAGCTCGTACAGCACCGTCTCGCGCCACGGACGGCCGCGCCACGCGTCGTGACGCCAGCGGTACGCGGCCGGATCGACGACCTGGCTCGGGCCCAGCACGTCATACGGCTGGAAGCGCGACGCGGGATCGGCCACCGCGAGCGCGTCGTCGAGCAGGTAGCGGTACAGCGTGCCGGGGCCGCACGGCGCGATCGTCTCGAACCAGCCGTCGCCGGCCGGCGCCATCGGCAGCGCGCGGCCGCCCGCGTCCTGCAGTTCGACGGCGGCCGTGCGGCTCGCGGGCGCCCACAGCCGGAAGCGCGTGCGGTCCGCATCGAGGCAGGTCGCGCCGAACGACGACGCGTATGCGTGCGTGCCGGGCGAATGGGCGGAACGGGACGTCATGGCGGCTCCTCACGAAGACAGGTCGGGTGGCACGGCCGCGACCGCGATCACGGCCGCGTGCGCGGCGACGTCGAGCCCGGCGTCCGGCCACGAGCGCGGGCCCGAGTCGGGCGTCGCGGTGTCGAGCAGGATCCGGTAATCGAGCACGGGCGCGGGCGGCAGGAACGTGATGGTCTCGGCCGATGCGTTCAGCATCACGAGCAACGCCTCGGTGCGTCCGGTGCGGCCGGTGCCGACGCGCCGCATCGTCAGCGCGCGGCGTTCGCCGTCTTCCCACGCGGGGACGGTCAGCGCGTCGCCGCGTTCGTCGAACCAGCCGATCTCGCGCATGCCGGGCGCGCCGTCGCGGTCGCCGTTCGGATAGCGCGGCGACGACATCACCGGATACATGCGCCGCAGCGCGGCGAGCCGCGACACGAAGCGCGTCGTCTGCACGCCGTCGTCGCCGCGCGCCAGCTCCCAGTCGAGCCACGACAGTTCGTTATCCTGGCAATACGCGTTGTTGTTGCCGTGCTGCGTGCGGCCGAATTCGTCGCCGGCCACGAGCATCGGCGTGCCGAGCGCGGTAAACAGCGTCGCGAGCATCGAGCGCGCGACGCGCGAGCGCACGTCGCGGATCTTCGCGTCGTCGGTCGGCCCTTCGACGCCCCAGTTCGCGCTGCAGTTGTCGTCGCGGCCGTCGCGGTTGTCCTCGCCGTTCGCGTCGTTGTGCTTGCCCGCATACGACACGAGGTCGGCCAGCGTGAAGCCGTCGTGCGCGGTGACGAAATTGACCGACGCCCACGTGCGGCGCCGCCCGTGATTGAACAGGTCGGCCGAGCCCGACAGGCGCGCGGCCAGTTCCGGGCGCTGCCCCGCGTCGCCGCGCCAGAAGCGCCGCACGGTGTCGCGAAACCGGTCGTTCCATTCGGCGAAGCCGGGCGGGTGGCGGCCGAGCTGATAGCCGCCGGGGCCGAGATCCCACGGCTCGGTGATCAGCTTGCGCTGCGCGAGCACCGGGTCCTGCCGCAACGCGTCGAAGAACCCCGCGCCGGGCTCGAAGCCGTGATCCTCGCGGCCGAGCGTCACGCCGAGATCGAAGCGGAAACCGTCGACGTTGAACGCGGTCGCCCAGTAGCGCAGCGAATCCATCACCATCTGCACGACGCGCGGATGCGACATGTTCAGCGTGTTGCCGCAGCCGGTTTCGTCGACGTGGTAACGCGGATCGTCGGGCAGCAGCCGGTAATAGCTGGCGTTGTCGAGGCCGCGCCACGACAGCGTGGGCCCGAGCTGGTTGCCTTCGCACGTGTGGTTGTAGACGACGTCGAGCACGACTTCGATGCCGGCCGCGTGCAACTGGCGCACCGCGATACGCATCTCGTCGAGCCTGCGGGTCGTCAGGTACGACGGCTCCGGCGCGAAGAACGCGGCCGTGTCGTAGCCCCAGTAGTTGCGCAGCCCGCGTTTCACGAGCTCGCGCTGCTGCAGGAACGCATGGATCGGCAGCAGCTCGACCGTCGTCACGCCGATCGACAGCAGGTGATCGACGAACGCCGGATGCGCGAGCGACGCGAACGTGCCGCGCTCCGGCGGGCGCAGCCCGGCGCGGCGCATCGACGCGCCGCGCACGTGGGTCTCGTAGATCACGGTGCTGCGCCACGGCACGTTCGGTCGGCGGTCGGTGCTCCAGTCGAACGCTTCGTCGACGACCACGGCTTTCGGCATCGCGGGCGCCGAATCGCGGCGGTCCATCGACAGGTCGGCCCGGTTCGAATGCACGCGATAGCCGAACAGCGCGTCCGACCAGCGGAACTGGCCGACCAGCTTGCGCGCGTACGGGTCGAGCAGCAGCTTGGTCGGATTGAAGCGGTGGCCGTGCTGCGGCTGGTACGGGCCGTCCGCGCGGAACCCGTACACGGTGCCCGGATGCGCGTTCGGCAGATAGCCGTGCCACACCTCGTCGGTGCATTCGGGCAGATCGAGGCGCGCGAGTTCCTTGCGGCCGGTCGGATCGAACACGCACAGCTGAATCCGGTGCGCGTGCGCGGAAAACACCGCGAAGTTGGTCCCGAGGCCGTCCCAGGTCGCACCGAGCGGGTAGCTGCGGCCGGGTTCGAGACGGTCGGGCAGGGCGGTCGGCATGGGGGTGGATCTCCGTATCGGGGAGGTGAGTGATCAGGCGGGAGTCAGCCACAGCGTCGCGAGCGGCGGCAGGCGCAACGTCGCCGACCACGCTTCGCCGTGCGCGGGCACGGCTTCGGCCCATACGGCGCCGTCGTTGCCGGCGTTGGTGCCGCCGTACGTCGCGGCATCGGTGTTCATCAGTTCGCGCCAATGACCGGGCGCGGGCAGCCCGAGCCGGTAACCGGCGCGCGGCACGGGCGTGAAGTTGCAGACGGCGACGACCAGATGCCCCGCATCGTCGCGGCGCGCGAACGCGAACACGCTGTTGTCGCGGTCGTCGCCGATCAGCCAGGAGAACCCGGCCGCGTGGCAGTCGAGCGCATGCAGCGCCGGTTCGGCCGCATACGCGCGGTTGAGATCGCGCACCAGCCGCTGCACGCCGCGATGCGCGGGCGCGTCGAGCAAGTCCCAATGCGGCGTCGCATCGTGCGCGAACTCCGCCCATTGCGCGAATTCGCTGCCCATGAACAGCAGCTTCTTGCCGGGATGCGCCCACATGAAGCCGAAATACGCGCGCAGCGTCGCGAGCCGCTGCCACGCGTCGCCGGGCATCTTCGCGACGAGCGAGCCCTTGCCGTGCACGACCTCGTCGTGCGACAGCGGCAGCACGAAGCGTTCGGAGAACGCGTATACGAGCCCGAACGTCATCCGGTCGTGGTGATAGCGGCGGTGGATCGGGTCTTCGTGCAGATACGCGAGCGTGTCGTGCATCCAGCCCATGTTCCACTTGAAGTCGAAGCCGAGCCCGCCGTCGGCGGTCGGCGCGGTGACGCCCGGCCACGCGGTCGATTCCTCCGCGACGGTGACGACGCCGGCCGGCGCGGCGTCACCGTGCAGCGTGTCGTTCAGCCGGCGCAGGAACGCGACCGATTCGAGGTTCTCGCGGCCGCCGTACACGTTCGGCACCCATTCGCCTGCCTTGCGCGAATAGTCGCGGTACAGCATCGACGCGACCGCGTCGACGCGGATGCCGTCGACGTGATAGCGGCGCGCCCACGCGAGCGCCGATGCGACCAGGAACGCGCTGACCTCGGTGCGCCCGACGTTGAACACGCAGGTGTTCCAGTCGGGATGCATCCCCTCGCGCGGATCGGCATGCTCGTACAGCGCGCTGCCGTCGAATTGCGCGAGCCCGTGCGCATCGTTCGGAAAATGCGCGGGCACCCAGTCGACCAGCACGCCGATGCCGGCCGCGTGCGCGCGATCGACGAAGCGCGCGAAGCCGTCGACCGGCCCGAAGCGCGCGGACGGCGCGAACTGCGCGAGCGGCTGGTAGCCCCACGAGCCGCCGAACGGGTATTCGGCGATCGGCATGAACTCGACGTGCGTGAAGCCCATGCCCTTCACGTACGGAATCAGCCGCTCGGCGAGTTCGTCCCACGTCGCGCTGCGTTCCATCTGTTCGGGGATGCGCAGCCACGATTCCGGATGCACCTCGTAGATCGACCACGGCACGCGGTAGCGATCATTACGCGGCCGCGCGTGCATCCAGCCGTCGTCGTGCCACGCGAATGCGTGGAGCGCCGCGACGTCCGCGACCACCGACGCCGTGCGCGGCGGCGCCTCGGTCGCCCGCGCGCACGGATCGGCCTTGTGCGGCAGCACGCGCCCGTCGGGTGCGCGCAGTTCGTACTTGTAGCGTTCGCCCGGGCCGATGCCCGGCACGAACAGCTCCCACACGCCCGACGGCCGCCGCAGTCGCATCGGATGGCGGCGCCCGTCCCATGCATTGAAATCGCCGACCACCGATACGCGCTGAGCGTTCGGCGCCCACACCGCGAAACGCACGCCGTCGGTATCGTCGATGCGCACCGGTGTCGCGCCGAGGCAGTCGAGCACGGCTTCCGGATCGCCGGCCGAGAAGCGCGCGAGCGCCGCTTCGTCGAGCAGCGTGCCGAACGCGTATGCGTCGTCGGTCACCTGATGCGCGTTCGGCCAGTCGATCGCGAGCAAATAGTGTGGCGAGCCGCCGTCGCGCGCGATCGTCCCCGCGAAGCAGCCGGCGCGATCGACGCACGCGAGCGCGCCGAGTTCGGCGCCGTTCGGCGACAGCGCACGCACGCGCTCGGCGCCGGGCAACAGTGCCCGCACGACGACCTGGTCAGCCTGTTCGTGCGGGCCGAGGCACGCGAACGGGTCGGGGTGGCGGCCGGCGAGCAGCGCGTCGATATCCGCGCGCGCGAACAGCGTGTCGGTCATGGGTGTCCTCCGTCGTCGGGCAGCACGCCGTCGCCGAGCAGCCGGTCGACCAGCGCCGCGAGCCCGCCGACCGGCACGCTCAGCCAGTCGGGCCGGTTCGAGGCTTCGTAGCACAGCTCGTACGACGCCTTGTCGATCAGGAACAGCGCCAGCAGGCGGTCCGCGTAGTGCGGATCGACGAAGCGCGCGGGCGCGTGGTCGGTGGCCGCGCGATAGCATTCGACGAAGCGGTCGGCCGCGGCCTGCCCGAAGCGGTCGAACAGCGCGCGCTTGCGGCCGGCCGCCTGCGGCGGCGCTTTTTCGATCGCGAACTGCGCGGTCGCGCTCACGTACGACAGCGAGCGCAGCAGGCCGGCCACGTCGCGCAGCGGATGCGATTTCGCGCGACGCCGTTCGAGCGCACGCGCCGGTTCGCCTTCGAAGTCGATCAGCAGTGCGTCGCCCTGCACGTCGAGCACCTGGCCCAGATGGAAATCGCCGTGAATCCGCGTGCATTGCGCGTCGAGCGTGCGCGGCACGAGTTCGCCGAGCGCCTCGACGGCCGCGTCGCGCGACGCGAGCAGCGCGTCGGCCGACGCACGGGTGGCCGGATCGAGCGCATCGAGCCGCGTGCGCAGCACGTCGAGCGCGCGCTCGAACGAGGCGATCGCGTCCACGCACCAGCCGTCGACGTGATCGGGCGTCGCGCGCTCCGGCGCGAACGCCGGATCGTCGGACGGCTGCGCGAGCGCGACGTGCAACTGGCCGAGCCGCGTGCCGATGATGCCCGCGAACGCCGCGTAGCCGAGCAGCGCGTCGGGCTCCTCGTCCGTTTCGGCGGCCTCGCCTTCGTCCGCGGCCGGCAGCGCGAGCTCGTCGATCGCGCGCCGCAGGAAATCGAACGAACGCGTCCACGCGTCGCCCTGGTTGTCGACATAGCGCTGCAGGATCGCGACCGTATGCGGCGTGCCGTCCGGATCGACGTGCACGACTTCGCCGGCCAGCGTCGCGGTGTTCGCATAGCCGATGCGCGTCAGGTGCCGGCTCATTTCGGCTTCCGGATGAATGCCGTGCGCGACCTTGCGCACCAGCTTCAGCACGATCGCGTCGCCGATCACGAGCGAGCTGTTGCTCTGCTCGGCCGCGAGCCAGCGCACTTCCGCGTCGTCGCCCGGGTCGAGCCCGGCGAGCGCGTCTTCCGGCAGAAAGGTGAGCCGGCCGCCGTCGGACATCGGCACCGTCGCGCCGTCGCGCAGCTTGCGCAGCATGCCGCGCGCGAACGCCGGCAGCGCGAACGCGTCGGTCAGATAGCCGACCGTATGGCCGCGCCGCACGCGCGCGAGCGCCAGTTGCGCGAACAGCGGATGGGACGTCTCGCCACCCCACGCGGCCGCGAGCGGCACCACGTAGCGTTCGACGCGGCCGTCGCTTGCGGACACCCACGCCTCCGCGTACTGGAACGGCTCGTCCGGAATCGGGGTGACGACGTTCAGCCACGCGTCGCCGATCTTGCGATCCTTCGATGCGAACCAGCGCCGCCGCGCGAGCCACGACGCGAGCGCGTCGTGCGCGAGCGCATGCAGTTGCGAGACGTCCGGCCGCGTATCGCCGCGCCGCATCACGAGCGTCACGTATTCTGGCAGCGGCTCCGCATGCGGCTGCCGCCACGACGGCTCGCGGCCATGCTCGGCGAGCACGAACCACAGGAACCCGTACGGCGGGAAGGTGAGGAGATACGGGAGCTGGCCGATCGGCGGGAACGGCGAATCGGACGTCATCTCGATCGGCACGCGGCCCGCGAATTCGGACAGGTCGAGTTCGACGGCCTGCGACGCGCGCGACAGGTTCGCGACGCACAGCACCGGTTCGTGGCCGTCCAGCTCGCGCAGGTACGCGAGCACCTTGCGGTTGTCCGGGCGCAGGAAGCGGATCGTGCCGCGCCCGAACGCCTGCGACGCGCGGCGCGTCGCGAGGATGCGCCGCGTCCAGTTCAGCAGCGAATGCGGGTCGCGCGTCTGCGCCTCGACGTTGATCGCGTCATAGCCGTACAGCGAGCCCATCACCGGCGGCAGCACCAGCAGTTCGGGATCGGCGCGCGAGAAGCCGCCGTTGCGGTCCGATGACCACTGCATCGGCGTGCGCACGCCGTCGCGATCGCCGAGGTGGATGTTGTCGCCCATCCCGAGCTCGTCGCCGTAGTAGATCACCGGCGTGCCGGGCATCGACAGCAGCAGCGAATTGATCAGCTCGATGCGGCGCCGGTCGCGCTCCATCAGCGGCGCGAGCCGGCGCCGGATGCCGAGGTTCAGCCGCGCGCGGCGGTCGCTCGCATAGGTTTGCCACAGCAGGTCGCGTTCCGAATCGGTGACCATCTCGAGCGTCAGCTCGTCGTGGTTGCGCAGGAACACCGCCCACTGGTTGCTCGGCGCGAGCGCCGGCGTCTGCCGCATGATGTCGAGGATCGGGAAGCGATCCTCGCTCGCGATCGACATGTAGATGCGCGGCATCAGCGGGAAGTGGAACGCCATGTGGCATTCGTCCTCGTTGCCGAAGTATTCCTGCACGTCTTCCGGCCACTGGTTCGCTTCCGCGAGCAGCATCCGGTTCGGATACTCGGCGTCGATCGTCGCGCGGATCCGCTTCAGGATCGCGTGCGTCTCCGGCAGGTTCTCGTTGTTGGTGCCTTCGCGCTCGACCAGGTACGGCACCGCGTCGAGCCGCAGCCCGTCGATGCCGAGATCGAGCCAGAAGCGCATCACCTGGATCACCTCGCGCACGACGGCCGGGTTGTCGAAGTTCAGGTCCGGCTGGTGCGAATAGAAGCGGTGCCAGTAGTACTGGCCGGCTACCGGGTCGTGCGTCCAGTTCGACGTTTCGGTATCCAGAAAGATGATCCGCGTGCCTGCGTATTTCGTGTCGGTGTCGGACCACACGTAGTAGTCGCGATGCGCGGAGCCCGGCTTCGCGCGGCGCGCGCGCTGGAACCACGGGTGCTGGTCCGACGTGTGGTTGATCACGAGCTCGGCGATCACGCGAATGCCGCGCGCATGCGCTTCGCGGATGAAGCGCCGCACGTCGGCCAGCGTGCCGTAGTCGGGATGCACGTCGCGGTAGTCGGCGATGTCGTAGCCGTCGTCGCGGCGCGGCGACGGATAGAACGGCAGCAGCCAGATCGTGTCGACGCCGAGTTCGGCGATGTAGTCGAGCTTCGCGATCAGGCCGGGGAAATCGCCGATGCCGTCGTTGTTCGAGTCGAAGAACGACTTCACGTGCACCTGGTAGATGATCGCGTCCTTGTACCACAGCGGATCGTCCGCACAGAGCGCGGGTTCGCGGCGGCGCGCGCGGCGCCGGCGCGGCGTGCCGGCCGGCGCGAGCGACGGGAATTGCGCGCGGCGCACGTCGTCGAGGGAATCTTCGCGTTTCATCATGCATGCGCTCCCGAAGGGCGGCGGGCGGGATCCGGTTCGGGCGCGGCCGCCCGCGCGGCGCCCGGAGACGGCGCGAGCCGCCAGATTGCGTACGGCCGCACGTGCGGATCGAGCGACACGTACTGGCGATGGCCGCGCCAGGTTTGCGCGTGCGCGGCGTCCTGTTCGAGCGCATCGAGCGGTTCGCCGTCGGCCAGCCCGAGGCCGCGCCACAGCGCCGCATCGAGCGTGAAGTTCGCGGCCTGCGGATGCCACGGGTCGAGACTGATCGCGACGATTACCACGCTGTCGAACGCGGGCGTCGCCTTCATGAACACGAGCACCGAGTCGTTGTCGGCGTCGACGAACGTGAGACCGAGATGCGTCTGCAGTGCGGGGTGATCGCGGCGCGCGCGGTTCAGCCGCGCGATTTCCGTGCCGATATGCGCGGCCTTGCTCCAGTCGCGCGCGCGCAGCTCGTATTTCTCGGCATCCGCGTATTCCTCGCTGTCCGGCAGCGGCGCCGATTCGCCGAGCTCGAAGCCCGAGTACAGGCCCCACGAGCCGGCCAGCGTCGCCGCGAGCGCCGCGCGGATCACGAACTGCGAGCGCGGCGCGTTCTGCAGGTGGCGCGGGTTGATGTCGGGCGTGTTGACGAAGAAGTTCGGCCGGAAGAATTCGCGCGCGGGCCCGGCCGTCAGCTCGGTCAGGTAGTCGATGAAGTCGCGCTTCGACTCGCGCCACGTGAAGTACGTGTACGACTGCGAGAAGCCGACTTTCGCGAGGCGATACATCATCCCCGGCCGTGTGAACGCCTCGGACAGGAATACGACGTCCGGATGCCGGCCGCGCACGTCGTCGATCATCCACGCCCAGAACGGCAGCGGCTTCGTGTGCGGGTTGTCGACGCGGAAGATCCGCACGCCCGCGTCGACCCAGAACAGCACCGCGTCGCGCAGCGCGAGCCACAGGTCGGGCAGCGCGTCCGGCGCGTAGAAATCGGGGTTCACGATGTCCTGGTAGCGCTTCGGCGGATTTTCCGCGAAGCGCAGCGAGCCGTCGGGCCGCCACGCGAACCAGCCGGGATGCGCGGCGAGCCACGGGTGATCGGGCGAGCACTGGATCGCGAAATCGAGCGCGATCTCGAGCCCGTGCCCGCGCGCGGCGTCGACCAGCACACGGAACGAGTCGAGCGTGCCGAGCTGCGGATGCACGGCCGTGTGGCCACCGTCGGGCGAGCCGATCGCGTACGGGCTGCCGACGTCGTCGGGGCCGGCGGTCAGGCTGTTGTTGCGACCCTTGCGCGCGGACGTGCCGATCGGGTGGATCGGCGGGAAATACAGCACGTCGAAACCCATGTCGCGGATGCGCGGCAAATGCGCGATCACGTCGTCGAACGTGCCGTGCCGGTGCGGATCGTCGCTGGCCGAGCGCGGAAACATCTCGTACCAGCTCGAGAAGCGTGCCTTGCGGCGTTCGACGTCGACCGGGTAGATCGTCGCGTCGTGCGTGACGAACGGGCGGTAGCGCAGCGCCGCGAATGCATCGGCGAGCGCGGACCCGCCAATCAGCGCGAGGCGGTCGTCGGGCGACGCGTCCTTGAGTTCCGCGACGAACTGTTTCATCCGCGTGACCGCGCGCGGGTCGGCCGGCTCGGCGAGCTTCAGCGCGGTCGCGAGCAGCAGTTGCGCTTCGCGCACCTCCAGCGTCACGTCCTGGCCGGCCGCGCGCTTCTTCGCGATGTCGGTGACGAGCGACGCCCAGTCGTCGCGCCATGCGACCACGCGGAATTCATGGCGACCGAGCCGGTCGAGCGTGACGCACGCGTGCCAGCGATCGTTCGGCTCGGCTTCGAACGGCACTTCGCGCCATTCGTCGTCGCCCGCGGCGTGCCACTGCAGCACGGCCGCCAGATGCGCGTGCCCGTCGGTGAAGATCGATGCGCTCACGACGAGCGGCTCGCCGATCACGCGCTTGATCGCGAAGCGGCCGTCGTCGACCGACGGCTCGACGCGCTCGATCGCGATCCGGTCGGCCGCGAGCGCCGCCGACAGCGCGGTGCGCTCGCGGGCGGCGTCGGCGCGCGTCGTGATGGGCGGCGCCCGCCATGCATGCAGCAACGCATACGCGCCGGGCGCGAGCGTGAACGACTCGAGCGCGGCCGGCGGCTGCGTGTGCGCGCCGGCCTGCGTGGCGACGCGCGTGAAGCCGCCCGGCACGCCGGGCAGGATCGTCGCGGGGTCGACCGTGGCGGGTGCGTCGAGATCGGGATTCAATGCGATCAGCAACGCCGCGTCATCGTGTTCGAGCGACGGCCCGGTGCCGCGCAGCAGCGCGGTCGCGCCCGCGCCCGGCGCGCTCAGTTGCACGATCTCGCCGCGCGCCGCGGCGACGGGCGTCGCGCGGCGCCATGCGTTCGCATCGGCGAGCGCGCCCGACAGGTCGAAACGGGCGTGCTCGAATGCGGCGCGGTAGCGCGCGGCATCCGCGTCGCGCGCCATCAGCGGCACCGTCACGCCGCGCTCGAAACCCATCGGCACGAGCCAGCCGGTGCCGACGGCCGCCGCTGTCCACAGCGCGCGGCGATACGCGCGGGCGACGGTGTCGTCCGGCGCGTCTGGCCAGTCGTCGGCGAGACGCGGGCCGTCGGGCGCATCGGGAAACGCGATCGGCGCGCCGATGCGTCGCAGCAGCCGGTGTTCGTCCGCGAACCACGGCGCGCGCAGGTCCCACCAGCGCACCGATGAAAACACCGCGTCGAACCCGGCCGCTTCGAGCTGCGCGAGCGCGTCGCGCGCATGGCCGGGCACGCCCGCGAGCACCGCGACGTCCGGGCGCGCCCGGCGCAGCGCCGCGCGCCAGCCGGGCCACCAGTCGGCCGGCAGATGATGCGGCGCGTCGATCAGGAAGCCGGCCGCGCCCGCGTCGGCGAACGTCGCGAGATGCACGCACCACCATGCCGACAGCGCGTCGCGCACCGTTTCGTCGCCGGCGTTCGCATGCGCGAGGTCGAGCGCATGCGCGGCGCCGCGCGGGTCGATCAACGCGTCGTCGTACGCGCGCTCGACGTACCAGTCCGGATGCTCGGCGCGCAGCGGGTTCTCGCGCGCGATGCGATCGGGGACGACTTCGAGCAGCACGCGCAGCCCATGACCCTTCGCCAGGTGCGCGAGGCGCGAGAAGGTTTCGAGCGCGCTCGCGCGGGTCGCGAACGACTGGGCCGGCCGCCGGAAGTCGGCGACGTGGCGCGGAAAGCCGGCGACGCTCGCGGCCCAGAACGCACCGACCAGCACGTGATCGAAGCCCATTCCCGCGATATGCGCGAAGGTCTGCGGCCAGGCGTCGAGCGGTCCGACGAGGCGGGCGTCGCAGAAGTAGAGGTGCGGAGCGAACGGCGGTGTGGAGTCCATGGCGTGGCGTGAGCGGGTGGCGCGAGCGGTAAAGCCGGTGCGTCGCAATCTGCGTGCCTGCTGCGCGATTCCCTGCGGGCACGGCGTGTGCGGAAAGCCGGCCTGAAAGGGCCTGTCGTTTTTACATGACCGCCGGACTCGCGCATGGTCTACATGCGTGGCACCGAGCGGATGTCCGAACTGTCCCCCGTCGCCGCATCGTCGTCCGAAGTCGGAATCGGCACGCCGGGGTCATACCGCACCACCTTGCCGTGTTCGATCCGGTGCGGGAACGACGGCGGCTCGTCTACCTCGTCGCCGAAGCGCGCGCGCACGAACGCGCGCAGCAGCGCCACGCGCGCATCGCGGCCGCGCGCGCCGCAGGTCGACGGGCCGTCGACGAAGGTCGCGTCGCATTCGACGTCGTCGCCGTGGCGGGCGATCCGCAGGTCCTCCACGCGATCGAGCACCGCGCCCGCGTCGGCCCACGATGCCGACGGCGCGAACGGCGCGTCGAGATGCCGGAACGCGTCGCACGCGGCCGTCACGACGACGGTCGGCGCGACGGCCGTGAAGCGCAGCGTGTCTTCGTCATCGGCGCACAACGCGCGTGCGCACCAGTAATCGAGATCCTTTCCGTCGAGTGCGTCGATTCGCATGAGCTGCCTCCGTCGGATCGAAAAACGGCTCATCGCGCAAGCGCCGTGCCCGTCGCCGGCGTCGCGCGCATCCGGGCCACCAGCGGATAGTGGTCGGACGCGTGCCGCGCCCGCGCGCTGCGATGCACGACCACGTCGACCAGCAACTCGCCCGGATGAATCCAGATCCGGTCCAGCGAGAACACCGGCCACACGGTCGGGAACGTGCGCGGCGCCGGCGCGCGCCGGAACCGCGTGACGAGCGCCTGCAGCGCGCGGCCGCGCACGAACCATTCGTTGATGTCGCCGAGCAGGATCACCGGCATTGCGCCCGTGTCGAACGCCGCGAGCAGCCGCTGCACCTGCGCGCTGCGTTCGCTCGCCGACAGCCCGAGATGCGTCGCGACCACGCGGATCGGGCCCGCGCTGCAATCGATGTCGGCGTCGAGCGCGCCGCGCGGCTCGCGCGGGTGGAACGACAGGTCGAGCGTGCGCGCCGCGCGGATCGGGCAGCGCGACAGCACCGCGTTGCCGTAGCGGCGCTCCGGCGTATCGATCGTCGGGCCGGCCACCGCGTGCATGCCGGTCGCGTCGCGCAGGTGCGCGAGCACGTCCGGCACACGCGTGCCGCCGAGCGGCACTTCCTGCAGCGCGATCACGTCCGCGTCGAGTTCGTCGATCACGGCCGCGATCCGGTCGACCGCGCGCGCCGGCCACGCGCCGTAGCCGCCGTGAATGTTGTAGGTCGCGATCCGCAGGTCGCGCCCGCCCGGCGCGGCGGCGGGCGCCGCGTCGGCGGTGACGACGTGCGGCGGCGGGGCCGGGTCTTGGCTCAGCGCCATCGTCGCAGCACCCTCACGAGCAGGATCGACACGCCGACCAGCGCGAGGCCGATCGCCGCGAGCCATGCGAACGCGCGGGGCTCCGGATGGCTGAGCGCGGCGGTCAGCTGATGCGCGAACGTGACGGTCAGCACGATGCCGGGCAGCATCCCGAGCGCGGTGCCGATCAGGTAGTCGCGCAGCCCGATGTGCGATGCGCCGGCGACGAGGTTCACGACGGTGAACGGCGCGATCGGCAGCAGCCGCAGCACGGCCATCGCGACCACGCCGCGCCGGCCGATGTGCTCGCTCAGCCGGTTCGCGCGCGCGCCGGCGAGCCGGCGCACCGCGTCGCGCCCGAGCCAGCGGCCGAGCGCGTAGGTCGCGGCGGCGGCCGCCATCGAGCCGACGCCCGCATACGCGAAGCCCGGCCACGCGCCGAACACGAGCCCCGTCGCGGCGATCAGCAGCGTGATCGGCACCGCGAAGGTCGCGGCAATCACGTAGGCCGCGAGTAGCAGCACCGGCGCGCCCGGCAGCCGCGCGATGCCGGCCACCGCGTGCGACAGCGACGCGACGTTCAGGTGCGCGCCCAGCGGCGTGAAACGCCACGCGAGCGCGAGCGCGGCGATCGCGAGCACCACCGCGCCCAGCACGAAAAAGCGCGCGGTGAGCGAGCGATGCTGCTCGTGCGGTACGAATTCGCGGACGAACCGGTCCGGCTCGATCGGCTGCTCGGGATCGAGCCGCGCGCTGACCGGCACGAGCGCCTCGAACTGCGGCGACACGGCCGGGTCGAGCGTGCGCAGCGTGCGGCCCGGGTTCGCGCGCAGCCGGTCGAGCACGATGTTCGGCCGTTCTCCGCCCGCGAACGCGTCGGCCACCGCCGCGGGCGTCGTACCGAGGTGCTCGGCCAGCAGCCGCTCGCGCATGCCGGCGATCGCCGCGCGAACGCGGGCATCGCCGGCCGCGACCAGCGCGATGCAGCATTCGGTGTCGAGCACCATCGAGCGGTTATTGAGGTTCGCGCTGCCGATCACGATGCATTCGTCGTCGACGATCGCGACCTTGCTGTGCACGTTCACGCACCCGTCGCCGAGCCCGTCGACGTGCGGATACAGCAGCCGGTAGCGGTCGAAGCGGTCGGCCGACGCGAGCGTCGCGTGCAGCCGCGCGCGCAGCACGCCCATCGTCGCTTCCTGCAGCCAGCCGCTCTGCACGCGCGGCGCGACGACCGTCACGTCCGGCCCGTGCGCGTCGGCGAGGCGCGCGGACAACGCTTCGCGCACCACCGCCGCGGTGAAGTACTGGTTCTCGACATACAGGTGCCGCTGCGCGGCGCGGATCGTGTCCTCGACGAGCGCGCGCACCTGGGTGACCGGCTCGCGGCCGCCGTGACGCGGCGCCGTATACGCGATGCCGAGCCGCACGTCGCGTACGTCGACGCGCGCGTCGGGCGGCCACGGATCGGGGTCGTCGGGCCGGTCGAGATGCCGCTGCGCGCGGATCGCGATCGGACGCCCGCACGCCTGCAGCCAGCGGGCACGTGCCTGTTCGCCGATCGCGGCGGCCGCGTCGCCGTCGAACATCGCGTGCACGTCGTGGAACGGCCCGTACGGCATGCCGTGCTCGTCGCGGCGGCGCGGGTCGTCGGCCGCATGCGCGGGCGTGTCCCAGCGGGCGCGCGTCAGGTCGAGGCCGCCGACGAACGCGAGCCGGTCGTCGATCACGACCAGCTTCTGGTGATGCGACGCGCCGCGCGGGTGCGCATCGTCGAGCCGGAACCGGATGCCGCGATGCGCGCGCCAGCCAGCCCGATACACGGGCGGCCAGTCGCGCTCCAGCGCGTAGATCATCGCAAAATCCCACGCGAGCACGTAGATGCGCAGATTGTGGCGGGCGGACGCGAGCGCGTGCAGGAAGGCCGCGAGCGTATCGGGCAACGTGTCGTCGGCGCCGCCCGGCGCGAGCCGCATCCGGCTGTCCACGTCCCAGCCGACGATGAACACCGTATGGCGCGCGCGCAGCAGCGCGGCGCGCAGCGTCGAGAAGTACGCGTCGCCGTCGACCAGCATCGCGAAGCGGTCCGCGTGGCGGATCGTGTCGCAGTTGCGCCCGCGTTCGAGCAGGCCGTGCCGCGAAGGGCCGTCCGCGGGCGCGGGGGCGACGCGCCGGTCGTCGGCGCGGGTCACGCGGTCCGCCACGATCATCGTGCGCCGACGTCCCGGTCGCCGTCGATCCGCTGCAACAGCGCGTCGCAGCGCGCGCGCAGCGCCTGCAATTCCGGCGAATGCGCGTCGAGCAGCACGCGTTCGCCGCTCTGCGGGTCGCCGTGCGTGATCGCGATGTCGTAGATCTCCTGCGCGATCGTCGCCGACGCGTGCGCGATCCTGATCCGGTCGAGCCACTCGCAGTCGGCGTGCCGGCACGCGAGCCACGCGCGCAACGCGCCGACCAGCTGGCTGGTCGTGAGCCACGCGCCGCCGCGCATGCGGGCAGCGAGCTGGCTCGTCACGAGATAGGAGAGCAGGTCGGTCTGGGTCAC
The DNA here is from genome assembly GCF_016899425.1 of Burkholderia sp. MS389. Lineage (GTDB taxonomy): Bacteria > Pseudomonadota > Gammaproteobacteria > Burkholderiales > Burkholderiaceae > Burkholderia > Burkholderia sola. The sequence goes on along the minus strand of NZ_CP045996.1, from coordinate 859,751 downwards.
ACGAAACTCCTTGACGAGGTGTCGGGTTGACAGGTCCGTACGCACGCGATGTTTTGCAGCGTTTCGCAGATCGCCGCGAATTCCGGCCCGCTCGTGCGCGAGAACGAGACGGAGATGTCGTCGGTGTCCGGATCGTCGTCCGACTGCTGGACGATGAACCGTTTCACGCGCACGCGGCCGGGGCCGAGCGCCTCGTGCAGCGTGCCGAGCGTCAGGCCGCCGCGTTCCGCCACGAGCAGCAGCGTGCGCTGCTGGCGCTGCGCGATGAAGCGGCGCTCGAGCGGCTTCACGCCCGCGAGGATCGCGAGCACGATCGCCGTCGCGCCGACCGACGCAACCACCATGCCGCCGCCTGCGGCGAGCCCGACGCCGGCCACCGCCCACAGGCTCGCGGCCGTCGTCAGCCCGCGCACCACTTCGCCGCGCAGCAGGATCGAGCCCGCGCCGAGAAAGCCGATGCCGGACACGACCTGCGCGGCGACCCGCGACGGATCGACCACGACGCCGTTCAGCCCGCGCACGTCCTCGAAGCCGAACGTCGACACCAGCATCACGAGCGCGGAGCCCACGCACACGAGCATGTGCGTGCGCAGCCCGGCGGCCCAGTTCAGGCGTTCGCGTTCGAGCCCGATCACGCTGCCGAGCAGCGCGGCCAGCAGCAGGCGTCCCAGCAATTCGAGGTGGCCGATCATGATGTGTATCCCATCCGGCCCTGCGCGAGGCGGGCGCGGTAACGGTTCGATGCGGAAAAGGGACGCAAGCAGCGTGCCGGCCGGGCACGGCGCGTGCGCACGAGGCCGGCGGCGCGCACGGCGATCATGCGGCGCGCATTTTTTTCATCGCCATCGCAGATAAGACAGGAGGCCACCGTGACACATCAACAGGACGCACAGGTTCGGGACCCGTATCGCGGCCACGAAATCCTGGTATGGGCAAGACCCAACGAGCGCGGCGCATGGCGCGACGAGGTACAGGTGTACGTCAACGGTGCGCGCATCGAGTTGATGGTACCGGAGGCCGTCGCCCCCGAATGGCTGACCGAGGTGGAGGCGCTGCGCGCGGGGCTCGAGCGCGGCCGCTATCTGGTCGACAAGCGCGTGGACGACGACTGACCGGCATGGCGCTTGCGGCGCCGCAGGCCGCGACAGCCGCCCCGCAGCATCTCGTCAACCCACCCATGCAGGCCCGCGCCGGGAGGAACCGATGAGCGATCCGCGTACCCTGCATATCTACCGCTACGACCCCGATCGCGACGCGCAGCCGTACCTGCAGCGCTACGAGATCGACGTGAATCCGGACGACCGCATGCTGCTCGACGTGCTCGGCCGCGTGAAACGCGACGACGAGACGCTCGCGTATCGCCGTTCCTGCCGCGAGGGGATCTGCGGGTCCGACGCGATGAACATCAACGGCAAGAACGGCCTCGCGTGCCTGACCAACATGCAGACGCTGCCACGCGAGATCGTGCTGCGGCCGTTGCCGGGGCTGCCGGTGGTGCGCGATTTGATCGTCGACATGACCGACTTCTTCAACCAGTACCACTCGATCCGGCCATACCTGATCAACGACACGACGCCGCCCGCGCGCGAGCGGCTGCAATCGCCGGAAGAGCGCGATCAGCTCGACGGGCTGTACGAATGCATTCTGTGCGCGTGCTGTTCGACGTCGTGCCCGAGCTACTGGTGGAACCCGGACAAGTTCGTCGGGCCGGCCGGGCTGCTGCAGGCGTACCGGTTCATCGCCGATTCGCGCGATCTGGCGACGGCGGAGCGGCTGGACGATCTGGAGGATCCGTACCGGCTGTTCCGCTGCCGGACGATCATGAACTGCACGGACGTGTGCCCGAAGGGGCTGAATCCGACGAAGGCGATTTCGGAGATCCGGACGATGCTGGTTAGGCGGACGGTTTAGCGCAAAGCGTCCCGAAGCGGAACCTCCGGCTCCCGCTATTTCTCGACGAACGCGTCCACATGCGTGGCACGCCGTTGCGCCGCTGCGCGACCCTCGGCCGGATAGAACTGCCGCGCCCATCGCTGAAACACCGGATACGGCCCGTCGCCTGCGACCGGTGTCCCGTAGCCCGTGTAGTCGCGATGGCTCCACACCATGATGTCTTCCTTGAACACCGGCACCAGCCACAGTCGATGCAGCAACCGGCCGAGCGCGGCGTAGACGATCCGCTGCACCGGGGCCGGCCACCGCGACAGCCACGAAAAGCGGAACGAGATGCCGTCCCGGAAGGTCCAGCGCAGCGGCGCGATCTGTACGCCGCACGCGAAGATCTTCGCTTCGAGGCCGATCGCCTTCATTTCATGGTCGGACGACACGCAGCCGAGCCCATGAACGCCGATCAGCGTGCTCCATCTGATGTTCTTCCATGCCATGTCCACCTGCATCGAAATGCGCGGGCCGTCGATCACGGGCGCATGCGGCTTCATGTCCTTCCAGCGATGTAGCGCGCCGAAATGCTCGAGATCGTAGCCGTTCTCCGGCAGGTTCTGCATCACGCCGCGCAGCGTGAAAGCCTGACCGACGGGCGCCGAGAAGCCGGTCATGTCGACTTCCGGCAGTTCCCACGTCGGCGCGAGGCCGTCGGCGTTCTGCCACACGAACACGAAGCCGTTCCATTCGCGCACGTGCCGGGTGCGAAGCGTCAGCGCTTGCCCGCCCTTCGTGCAGCCGGCGGTGGTGCGCCGGCCGTCGGGGCCATACGCGTAGTGATGGAACGGACAGACGATCTGCTCGCCGTCGACCACGCCGCCGTGGCCCAGATGCGCGCCCTGGTGCGGGCAATACGCGTCGACCGCACACGCGACGCCGGATGCCGTCCGGTACAGCACGACATCGCGTCCCATGAAAGGCGTCGTGAGCACGGTGCCGCGCTTCAACTCGCGGCTGAAACACAGCGCGAACCATCCGTCCGGATAGGGCAGCGGCGCGGTTTCGTCGACGGGGCCGGTTGCATGCATCGCGCGCTCCTGCATTGGCACGGCGTTCATCGCGCGAATTCCCGATCGGCGTGCGCGACAGCCGCCGGCACGGCGTCGCGTTGTCCGTCAGGCGCGTCGCCGCCGGAAGCCGGGTAGAACTGCGCGGCCCAGCGCCGGAACGTCATGATCGGCATCTCCCCGGCCATCAACGTCGGGCGCGCGTCGTAGTCGCGGTGATCCCAGATGCGCAGGTCGCGCTTGAATTGCGGCACGAACCACAACCGGTACGCGGCGCTCACGAGTATCTCGTGCACGGCCCGGCGCAGCGGCGACGGCCACGCCGACGCGCGTTCGACGCGCAGCGCCACGAATTCGCGGCAGGTCCAGCGATCGGCTTCGATCTGCGTCGGGAACAGCACGACCCGCGCATGCAGCCCGAGGTCCGGCAGTTCCATGCGCGCGGCCATGCAGCCCAGGCCGTGCATCGTGATATCCAGCAGCAGCCGTTGGCCGAGCAGCACGAGCGTCGAGCGCATCGTCATCCGGTGGCCATCGGCTTGCGGCGGCTCGAGCACCGGATTCGACCACCCGTGCACGGGGCTGAAATGGTTGACGTCGACGCCGTTCTCGGCCGGATTCTGCAGGCTTCCGTTCAGCGTGTGGCACTGGCCGCGCGGCCGCGAATAGCCGTCGAGGTCGAGTTCGGGCAGCGACCACGACGGCGGCGCGCCCGTACGGTCCTGCCATGCGAGCACGAGGCCGTTCCATTCGCACACGTGGCGCTGCCGCAGCGCGGTGGCGGGCGGCTTGCCGTCGCGCCCGGCGCGCACGCAGGTGCCGTCCGGCGCGAACGCGAGGTGATGGAACGGGCACACGATCTCCTCGCCGCGCACGACGCCGCCATGCCCGAGATGCGCGCCGAGATGCGGGCAATGCGGCGCGACCGCGCGAATCAGGCCGGATGCCGTTCGATACAGCACGACGTCCTCGCCCATGAAGCGCGTGACGACGAGTGCGCCGCGTTTGACGTCGCGGCTGTAGGCCAGCGCGAACCAGCCGTCCGGATAGCGATGTCGGGAAGCGGCCGCGGGTTCGGGCACAACAGGGATCGATGCGTGCATGCGCGTCTCCAGTCATCGGGGCGAAGCATGCCGGTCCGCCGCCGCGATTTCCTCGAGCGTCGGCAGTGGCGTCATCGCGACTTCGCCGCCGGCGAAGCGGCCGCCGCCGAGATCGTCGCCGTGGTAGCGGGTGCTGAACGCGTGAAATTCCGCGTTGCCCGCGCTCATGTAGCCCAGCTCCGTCACGTAGGCCTGCGCGTCGGGGTCGTCCGCCAGCGCGCCGGTCGCGACCGCTTCGCGCGCGTCGATCAGGCGGCCCTCGTTCGACGTGCAGAGTGCCGCGAGCCGGTCGAGCGCCGCCTGCACGTTCAACTGCTCGACGCGCATCAGGATCCAGACGGCATTGAATCGCTCGTGCGCGGAGCGTTCCTTGCGAAACGAAAACAGGTCGTTGACGAGGATCACCGAATCGATCGTCCTGTCCCGTGCGTCGGCCAGCGCCGCGTGTTGCGCGAGGCGCTGCTCCATGTCGATGTCGAGCGCGTATTCGGTGAGCAGCGTGATCCAGTGGCCGAAGCCCTCGACGCGGCGAAACGCCAGATAGTCGTCGAGCGACAGGCGCGATGCGTCGGTCGCCGTCGGATCGGCCTGCGTACGGATCTGGTCGCGGATGCATTCGACGAAGCGCTGCCAGAAGGCCGGGCGCGCGTCGCACCGGGTGCGCATCAAGCGCAGCGTGTCGTGCAGCAGTCGCGCGGCGGGCACATCGGCCGGCGGCGGCGTGCCGTCGACGGCCGCCAGAAAATGATCACGCAACGTGTCGAGCCCCGCCTGGTCGCCGGTGCGCGCCAGATGCGTGAACGCGTCGTCCATCAGCGTCGTGACGTTCATCATGCGATGAATCGTGTACACGCGATCGGGCCGCGCATTCGGGTAGCACAGGCTGCCATATGCGGGAATGCGCTGCGCGAGAAAACGGCGTGCCGCCGCGTCGCTGCGATAGTGCCGCAGGATGGTCGGATAGTCGTCGATCGCGAGCTGCTGCTCGATCGCTGCGTGCCGCGGGTGCCGGGCAACGGGCAGCGAGAGCCGCGGCAGCGGCAGCACCAGCGTGTGCGTCGCGCTCGGCGGGGCGCTGTCGGCGTGCGGCGTTCCGGATGCTTGCATGCGGATCTCCGGGTTACGCGTCCGGTTTGACCGCGACGATGCTGTAGGTCGACACCTTGTTCTTGATCAGCGCGACGGACCAGTTTTCGGCGAGCACGCGCAATTCTTCCAGCGTGTCTGGTGCGCGGTGCGGGAAATGGCGGTCGATGTTGGCCTTGGCGTCCATCAGCCAGCGCGCCACGTCGATGTTCGACGGCAGCACGCGCATGTCGCGGATCGCGAACCCGGCGTCGATCAGCACCTGCCTGAAATAGTCGGGCGTCTTCCGATGCTTGCACGCGATCCGGTCGATCTCGTCCGGCGTGTCGGACTCGTATTCGTTGAGTGCGACGTTGTACAGATTATCGGAGATGATCACCGACCCGCCGCCGCGCACGCGCGCATGCAGTGCGCGCATGGCTTTTTCGTACAGCGCGTTCGGGAAATGCGAGATCACGCCGCGAATGATCGCGAGATCGTACGGCGTCGCGGGATCGGGCAGTCGATCGACGTCCTGCGCGTTGCACTGATACAGGTTGATGCGTTCCGCGAGCCCGTGCTGCGCATGAAAGCGTGCGCAGTACTCGAGTTGCTCGCGACTGACGTTGATACCGTCGAGGCGCATGCAGCCGGGGAAGCGGCCGGCCAGATACTTGAGGATGTAGCCCCAGCCGCAGCCGATGTCGAGAATGCGCTCGACGCGTGCGGGAACGGGGTCGTCGAAGCCGGCGAGGCGAAGCTGGCGTTCGAAGTAGCGAATGCCCGATTCATCGAGCGAGATCGGCGGCGTGGAGCGCGGATCGTCGTAGACGCCGAACTGAAACAACAGGTACTCGCCGATCGCCTTGCGCCAGTCGTCCGGACTGCCGGCGTAGGTCGACTGCACTTTCTGCTCGTAGTCGCTCACCGTTTCGCCGTGCAGCACGCGGATAGGCAGCGCGGGCGCCAGGTGCGGCGCGCGCATGTCGGCGATTGGCTGTTCGCTGATCTGATTCATCGAAATCCTCGCGTCGTCCATTTCCGTCAAACCGGACAAAACAATGCCCGCCGATCGAGCGGGAGCGCACGCCTTCACGAAACGCCGGCGCGAAAATGCTCCGCGCCCGACACGTGCGATCGTGCGATTGAATGAATCGATGTAATGCTTCTGTAGAAGCGTTATGAAGGCGAAAGATCCGTGCGCATTTATAGGGCCCCGAATAAATGGCGGAAAGGGCGCGGTGACGCAGTATCGCGATGCAGGCCCCATATCATGCGCGGGACGTCTGGCGACGCGGGGTTGCGCCGGCTGGCCGGTTCGGCTCCGTATGCCGCTTGCGTTTTCACGATTCGGATACTGCGATCGTGAACCGGAAGCGAAGTGTATTCGTTATATGAGAGGCGATTCGTTTTTTCAAGAATCTTCCCGTCTGTTTTAAAAAGACGGGAAAACGGGCATCGGTAAAAAATATTTAAATCGCGATCGTCAATGGCGATTTGGATTGTTTTGATTCGATGAATCGAAACGGGGCAGTGGCGCCGCGAACGTGCGCGTGCGGCTGCCCGGCCGGACGCGGCCCGGCGCGCCCCGCCGGCGCCTACGGCCGTGCGGCAATCTCGTCGAGATGCCACAGCAGATCCGCCGGATCGTCGTACACGCGCAGCGCACCCGCGCGCTCCAGCTCGTCGCTGCCGTACCCGCCGGCCAGCAGCCCGACCCCCAGTGCGCGGCAGCGGCTCGCGGCGAGCATGTCCCAGATGCTGTCGCCAACCACCACCGTATGCTCGATCGGCACGTTCAGCTTCGCGGCGGCGGTCAGGAACAGGTCGGGGTCCGGCTTCGCATACTTCACCTGATCGCGCGTGACGACCACGTTCTTCGCCGGATCGACGCCGAGCGCCTCGAGATTGATCGCCGCGGTTTCCATCCGCCCGCTGGTCGCGATCGCCCAGCGAATGCCGGCGTTCGACAGCGCGGCCAGCAACTCGCGCGCGCCCGGCAGCGGCCGGACCTGCGCGCGCAGCCGCTGGTACGCAGCGGCGTGCAGCCGCGCGAGCCGCTCGACACGGTCGGCGTCGATGTCGCCGTCCGTCTCGCGCAACAGCTGATTCAGGAACAGGCCGCCGCTCATCCCGATCTTGCGATGGATGCGCCACACCGACAGTTCGATGCCTTCGGCATCGAGCGCTTCCTTCCACGCGAGGACGTGCTGATAGACGCTGTCGACGAGCGTGCCGTCGAGATCGAACAGAAATGACGTTTCAATGCGCATGTGAATCTCCTGGCCCGATGGCATTCGGGCAAATCGTCGGCAAAACCCAATTCGTCACATTATCGGCGCACGGCCGTGTCACCGCCATGTCCCGCGCCGCACGCGCCGCGCGCGGCGGCGGCGTGTCGAACGGCGCTGGTACAATCGCGCCGATGCGCCGGGCGGGCCGCCCGCGCGCGCCTAACCTTCGTCGAATCCCCGTATGGCAACCCCCGACGCCGTCAGTTCCGAGCAATCGTGGTGGGGCGTTCTGGCCCTCGCGCTTTCCGCCTTCATCTTCAATACCACCGAATTCGTGCCCGTCGCGCTGCTGAGCGCGATCGGCGACAGCCTGCAGATGCAGCCGACCGCCGTCGGCCTGATGCTGACGATCTACGCGTGGGCCGTCGCGGTCGTGTCGTTGCCGCTGACCTTCGTCACGCGGCACGTCGAGCGTCGCAAGCTATTGAGTGTCGCGCTGCTGGTGTTCGTCGGCAGCCATGTCGTGACCGGCTTCGCATGGAATTTGACGGTGCTGATGATCGGCCGGCTCGGCATCGCATGCGCGCATGCGGTGTTCTGGTCGATTTCGATCCCGCTCGCGGTGCGGCTCGCGCCGAGCGACCGCAAGAGCCGTGCGCTCAGCCTGATCGCGATGGGCTCCGCGATCGCGATGGTGGCCGGGATTCCGCTCGGCCGCGTGATCGGCGAGGCGTTCGGCTGGCGCGTCACGTTCCTGATCATCGCGGGCGCGGCGGGCGTCACGCTGCTGTTGCTGCGCGCCACGTTGCCGGTGCTACCGAGCCAGGGCGCCGGGTCGCTGAGCAGCATCGGCGTGTTCCTGCGCAAGCCGGCGCTGGTCGCGCTGTACGCGATCACCGTGCTCGTCGTGTCCGCGCACTTCACGTCGTACACGTACATCGAACCGTTCGTGCAGAGCGTCAACCACGCGAGCAACAGCCGGATCACGTACGTGCTGATCCTGTTCGGCGTCGCGGGCCTGCCGGCCGCGGTCTGCTTCAATCGCGTCTATCCGCACCGGCCCGACGATTTCCTGCTCGCGTCGATCGTCGCGTTGTCGGGCTGCCTGCTGATCCTGTTCCCGTGCGCGCTGAACATCGTTACGCTGTCCGTGCACACGCTGGTGTGGGGCGGCGCGATCGTCTGTTTCGGGCTGGCGATGCAGGCATGGGTGCTGAAACTGGCGCCGGAGGCGACCGACCTCGCCGTGTCGATCTACTCCGGGCTGTACAACGTCGGGATCGGCGCCGGCGCGCTGCTCGGCAACCATATCGCGGGAGACTTCGGGCTGCCGTGGATCGGCACGTTCGGCGGCGTGGTCGGCGCGTTCGCGGTCGGGATCGCATGGCTCGCGCTGCGGCTGCATGAACGGCGGGCAGTGGCTTAGTGCAATCGCCGGACGATCGGCTCATCCCGAATCGTCAACGCGACCCGTCGTGCCCGAGCCCCGCCGCATCGCGCTGCCGAAGTTTCGCGTATAGCGTCGTGCGTGAAATGCCGAGTTGCCGCGCGGCCGCCGACACGTTGCCGTCGTGCTCGTCGAGCGCGCGCCGGATCGCATCGAGCGATTGTTCGTGCAGGCTGGCGTTGGCGTGAGGGCGGCCCGCCGGCGCCGCGTTGCACACGTCCTCCGCGTCTTCGAGCACATCGGCGTCGCGCGTTGCGGCCGCGCGATCAAGCGGCGCGCGTACGGTGCGCACCCATACGTGGCTACCATCGTCGCGCGCGATTCGCTGCGGCGTGCGCGCCGGTGTCAGCAAACGACGCTGCTGCGCGGGCGTCGCGCCCGGAAATAGTTGCCGGAGATCGACCGGCGCCGCCGGCCCGGCGGGCGCGAGGTCGAGCATCTGGCGGGCCAGGCGGCTCACCGCGCGCACGCGGCCCGCTTCGTCGAGCGCGATGACGCCGGCGAGCGGCGTGCCGAGCCAGCGCGGATCGAATTGCACCTGCAGCAGATGGCAGTCGCGCAGCATCGCATAGAGCCGCTGTTCGGCGGACAGCGATGCGTGCCGGAATGACTCGCGCAACTGCGCGATATTACGCCTGCCGACGCCGGTGATATCGAGCGCGCCGATCACTTCGCCGTCGAAGCCGACCAGCGGCACCGCGAGACAGAACACCCGCGACAACTCGTCGAGATAATGCTGCGCGCCCGCGACGACGGCTTCGGCGCCGTCGTGAATCACGCAGCTCGGCGCGGTCGTGCCGATGTTCGGTTCGACGATCCGGCGCCCGGCGACGATCGGCGTCAGCAGCACGTCGTCGCATTGCGGGCTGCGGCGCGCATGGACGATCGTGCCGTGCGGATTGACGCACATGATCGTCCATTCGCTGCCGCCGAATGCGGCCCACAGCGGCTCGATTTCCTGCGCGACGCAGCGATGGAGCCGCCGATCCGCGCGCGATTCGTCGCGCTCGCGCTGCATTTCATAGCGGGCGGTTTGCCACGGCCGGAGCCCGGCGTCGCGCGAGCGCAGCCACGAGCGCGCGACGCTGGCTGGCAACGCCGTTTCCGGCAGCGGCTCGCCCGCGGCGAAGCGGGCGCGGAGCCGGTCGAGGTCGACCGGTCGTGCAGGGGATTCGGGGGCCATGTTCACGCTGCGCTCCATGTGGGTCGAAGGTTCGGGCGCGCGTGCCGCGCCGGCGTGTCGAGCGAATGCGTAATATAGCGCGGTGCCCGGAATGCGGCATTTGCCTTCCCCGAGGGCGCCCCACGTGCCGCCGCGACGCGTCGGCGGCACGCGCGGCGCCCGCGCGCTCAGTGCGGCAACCGCAGGATCGGCTTGAGCGTGATCCCCTTGCTGCTGTCTTCCGCCGCCTGGTTGATCTGGTCGAGCGGATAGAACTTCACCAGCCGGTCGAACGGAAACCGCCCTTGCAGATACAGCTGCACGAGCTGCGGAATGAACGTCTGCGGCACGCTGTCGCCTTCGACGATGCCGCGAATCGTGTGACCGCCGAGCAGCAGGCTGTTCACGTCGAATTCGGCTTTCGTACCCAACTTCGGCGCGCCGACCACGCCCATCGTGCCGCGCGAGCCGAGCGCGTCGATTCCTTGCGACAGCACCGCCGGCAGCCCGGTCGATTCGAGCGCGTAGTCGACGCCGCCGCCGGTGATCTCGCGGATCGCGTCGGCCACGTCGACTTCCCGGCTGTTGATCGCGTGCGTCGCGCCGAGCTCCAGCGCCAGCGCGAGCCGCGACGGCACGATGTCGACCGCGATGATCGTCGTCGCGCCCGCGATGCGCGCGGCCATCACGGCGCTCATGCCGACGGCGCCGGCGCCGAAGCTCGCGAAACTGCTGCCCGGGCGCACCGCGAGCGAGTTGATCACCGCGCCCGCACCGGTCTGGATCCCGCAGCCGAGCGGGCCGAGCAGTTCGAGCGGCGCGTCCTTCGGCACCTTGATCGCGTTGTTCTCGCGGGCGAGCGCATAGCTCGCGAACGACGATTGCGCGAAGAAATGATCGTGCAGCGGTTGGCCGGCTTCGTCGCGGATGGCCGTCTGCCCGTCCGCGTCGGCGCCGCCGAAATTCAGCGCGAAGAACTGCCGGCAATACGCGCCGTGACCGCCGACGCACGACGTGCAGTGGCCGCACGCGCCGTAGGTCAGCACGACGTGATCGCCGGCGGCGAGCGTCTTCACGTTCGGGCCGACCGCCTCGACCACGCCGGCGCCTTCGTGACCGAGCACGGCCGGCAGCGGCACCGGGTAGTACTGGTCTCGCACGATCAGGTCGGTATGGCACAGGCCGGTCGCGACGACGCGCACGAGCACCTCGTCTCCGCGCGGCGCGCGGATGCGGGCCGCTTCGATCGAGAAGGGCGCGCCGGCGGCGCGCGCGACGGCCGCGGTGACGGCGCGTGTGTCGTGTTCGGTGTACATGTCGGTCTCCTCGTCAAATCGGATACAGCGGCGCTTCGCCCTTGATCGTCAGCCACTGCCACTGCGTGAATTCCTCCCAGTTTGCCGTACCGCCGATGCTCGTGCCGTTGCCCGATGCGCCGACGCCGCCGAACGGATTGATCACTTCGTCGTTGACCGTCTGGTCGTTGATGTGCAACAGCCCGGTGTTCAACTGCTCGCCGATCCTCAGCGCGCGGCCGACGTCGGCCGACAGGATCGCCATCGACAGTCCGTATTCGGTTTGATTGGCGAGCGCGATCGCGTCTTCGTCGGTATCGAACGGCACGACGATCGCGACCGGCCCGAAAATCTCCTCGTCGAATGCCGGATTGCCCGGCGCGACGCCGCTCAGCACGGTCGGCTCGAAGAACAGGCCACGATGATTGCCGCCCGTCTCGACCCGTGCGCCCGCACGGCGGGCCGCGTCGACCACGCTCGCCGCATGGTCGCGTTGCGCGGCGTTGATCAGCGGGCCGAGGCCGACGTCGCCGCTGGCCGGATCGCCGACGCGCAGGCTTCGCGCCTTCTCGACGAGCTTCGCGACGAAGCGGTCGTGAATCGCACGCTGCACGAGCACGCGGCCGGTCGCCATGCAGATCTGGCCTTGGTGCAGATACGCGCCCCACGCGGTGTTCGCGACCGCGCGGTCGAGATCGGCATCGTCGAGCACGATCAGCGAATTCTTGCCGCCGAGTTCGAGCGATACCTTCTTCAGGTGGCGGCCCGCCGCTTCGCCGACCTTGCGCCCGGCCGCGGTGGAGCCGGTGAACTGGATCATCGCGACGTGCGGATCGGCGACCAGCGCCGCGCCGGCCGCGCCATCGCCGGGCAGTACGTGCAGCACGCCTTCGGGCAAGCCGGCGAGCTCGAACACGCGGGCGATCGCGACGCCGCCGCACACCGCGGTACGCGGATCGGGCTTCAGCACGACCGCGTTGCCGAGCGCGAGCGCCGGCGCGACCGCGCGTATCGCGAGATACAACGGGAAATTGAACGGCGAGATCACGCCGACCACGCCGCGCGGGCGGCGGCGCGCGAGCGACAGCCGGCCGGCCGCCGACGGCAGTACTTCGCCGGCCGCGCGCGACGGCAGCCCGGCTGCTTCGTGCAGCGCCTTGATCGTAACCGACGTTTCGAACGCTGCCTTCGCGCGGGTCGAGCCGCTTTCGCGCACGAGCCAGTCGACGATCGAATCGAAGTGCGTTTCGGCGACGGCCGCCGCGCGGCGCAGGACGGCCGCGCGCTCGTCGTAGGGCAGGGCGAACCAGGCGGGCTGGGTGCGGTGTGCGGTAGCCGATGCTTCGGCGATGGCTGCGGCGTCGGCGACGCCGATGCGGCCGAGCGCGTTGCCGGTTGCCGGTTCGATTACGTCGGCGGCGTGCGGGCTGGCGTGCCAGTTTCCATTGAAGGTCTTGCCGCGCCAGATGTCGGTGTCGAACAGTGCGGGGGTGTTGCTATCCATTTGCGCTCCTGGGGAAATTCGGATCGGCCGGATCGGGCGTGGGTTGGCGTCGATCGGCATGCGCGCGAGGGTAGGCAAGCGCGGGGAAGCGGGGCTATCCGGATTACTTCCCACGCGTGGGAGGCGCGTGGATCGGGACGCGTTTGCGATTCCGTGTGCGGAAATTGAACAGTTGTCGGGCCATTGCGCTCGCGCAATGGCCTCCCCGTCAGTCGTCCACGGATCATCCATCGGTTGCCCGGGGCGAACATCATCTGCAACTGCTGCGGGTTCGTCATCAAGCCGCGACAACGCACCGCTAGATGCCGCCGTGCGCGGCGATGAACATGGCGACGGCCGACCGGCAATAGGACTCGATTTCGTTGTCGTTCCGTGCGCTCGCCTCGTCGAAGCGCGCGACAAGCAGCAGATCGCATCCTTTGAAGAGCGCGCCAAACAAGCGGGCGGACCGGTGAGCATCGGGTACGTTCAGCATCGCTTTCGCGTGCAACTGACGCAACACGGCCTCGATTTGGGCAATGACATGGGCGGGCCCCGCTTCGTAATGGAGCTTGCTCAACGATCTTTGATTCGTCTTGTCGGCCAAAACCATGGCTTCGACGCTGCGGACGTCCGGGCTCAACAGCGTGCGAAGCAGCGATGATCCTACCGCCATGAGCTGATCTTCAGCCGAACCGGCGATGCCTTCGGTCAGGGTCTGCGGCGCAAACTGCTGGCAGTGGGCCGCCATGGCCGCGCTGAACAGCGCCTCCTTGCTCTCGAAGTGTCGATAGATGCTGAGCTTGGATATCTTCGCGCGCTGGGCGACCTTGTCCATGGTCGTCGCTTGAAAACCCAATTCCACGAAGAGTTCGCAGGCGGCGTCGACGATCGTCTGGCGAAGCGCGTCGTTGGCGGGCCGGCCGCGGCGGCCCTGGTTGCTTTCGGTCACGATCATTTCAGTACTTGACAGTATTCAAATCCATGCATTAGGATACCATTCAGTATCATAAATATGCAAGCCAAGGGTCGGTTTCAACCGGTCGTCCGAATCAGTTTCCCCGGCCGCCCGGCGATATCGAGCGGCATTGTCCGGCCGTTCAACACGGTGACGGCGACTGTCGCGCCGTTGCCGAAGCCCTGCTCGCAGCCCGTCTGGAGCGCGTATCGCTGGACGATATGGCGCACCAAGCCCAGCCCCTCCCACCAGGACACGGAGCCCATCACCATGAATGACGTCATCATCATCGGCGGCAGCTTTGCCGGCCTCGCCGCCGCGCTGCAGCTCGGCCGTGCCCGCCGCGAGGTCACCGTGCTCGATACCGGCCGCCCGCGCAATCGCTTTGCCGGTCACTCGCATGGCCTGCTCTGCCACGATCACAAGCCGCCGCTCGACATCCTGGTCGAGGCGCGGCAGCAGCTGTCGCGCTATCCGACGATCAAGCTGGTCAATGCCCGGGCGGAGAGCGTGTCTGGCGCGATCGACGATTTCTGCGTCGTCACCGACGATCACGAAAGCTTGAGGGCGCGCCGCCTGATCCTGAGCTATGGCGTCGCCGACCAGATGCCTGAGGTTCCGGGCTTTGCCGAAAGCTGGGGCACGTCCATCGTGCCATGCCCCTATTGCGACGGCTTTGAAGTCGCCGGCCAGCATTGGGGCCTCGTCTGGTCCGGACCGCAGTCGTACCAGTCTGCCAGGCTGTTCCGCGACTGGACTGACGCGTTGACGATCTTCACTGACGGTCATGACATCGCGCCCGATATCCGGGCCGATCTGGCGCGCCGCAACCTGTCTGTCGTCGATGGCCGGATCGTCGAGATCGCGCACCAGAACGGCCATATCGCCACCGTCAATCTCGACACGTGCCGCAACGTCGCGGTCGACGTCCTGTTCGCCCAACCGCGCAACAAGCCGTCCGCCAGCCTGCACGAATCACTGGGCCTCGCCACGGTCGATACGCCTACCGGCATCGTTCTCGCGGTCGACGAGCGCCGCCAAACCAGCATGCCCGGCATCTACGCCGCCGGCGACCTCGCCACGCCGTTCTTGCCCTCGGTCACCCAGGCATCATCGCAGGGCGCGATGGCGGGTATCTTCGCCCAGCAGTCGATGGTGGTTTGAGCGCACGGATTCCTGCTCTCGTTGCGTCGTCGCGTTCGAACAGGTTGACATGGATCGACGCGGCGAAAGGCGGATCGTCGGGTCAAGGAGAATGACATGGCAAAGCAAAGTGCTGATCAGGCGGGTGACTGGAATGGTCAAAGCGGCGAGCGCTGGGTCGCCAACCAGGCTCGGCTCGACGCTCTGGTGGCGGTGTTCGGGCAGGCCGCGATCGAAGCCGCCGCGCCCGCGACGGGTGAGCGCGTGCTGGACATCGGCTGCGGCGCGGGCGCGTCGAGTCTGGCGCTGGCTGCTCGCGTCGGCGCGGCGGGCCACGTGCTGGGCGTGGACATATCCGAACCGCTGATCGATCGAGCGCGCGCGCTTGCGCGCCACGATACGCCGGCCCTGTTTCAGGTGTCCGACGCCAGCAGCGCAGCGCTGCCCGAAGGCGCGTTCGACATTCTGTTCTCGCGTTTCGGCGTGATGTTTTTCCCCGATCCGACAGCGGCGTTCGCCCATATGCGACGCGCGCTCCGGCCGGGTGGCCGGGTCGCTTTCGTCTGCTGGCGCGGGGCGGCCGAGAACGATTGGATGCGACTGCCGGTGGGCGCGCTCAAGGACATCGTCCCGCCGAGTGCGCTGCCCGATCCCGACGCGCCCGGCCCGTTTTCGTTCGGCGACCGGGAGCACGTGGCGCGCATCCTGACGGCGGCCGGTTTCGCCGAGATCGTTATCTCGCCCTTCGACGCCGCCGTCCCATTCGGCGAGGGCGAAACGCGGGACGCCGCGATCGCCGACGCAGTGAGGATGACGCTCGAGGTCGGCCCGCTGTCGCGTGCGCTCGCTGGTCAACCCGACGACATCCGCGCCCGTGCCTCCGCCGCCGTTCATGCCGCCTTCGCGAGCCTCCCCGGCGAGGGAGCGGTATTGATCAACGGCGCTGCCTGGGTCGTCACGGCACGAAATCCGGCAGGCTGACAGGGATTAACAGGCGAGACGCGGCCGCTTGGTCGCGCCGGGCGTCGTTGGCCGCTCAGATGGATGTCCATTTCGAGCGCTGAACGAGCGCTCGCCTTGCGACAGGCAGATGGCCGGTTGCGAAGCAGAGCCGACGCCTGAGCGGCCTGCCGGCGGCGCATGCGACCGGCAGTTCGTGGCCGATTTTCGCCGACGTGATCAGGCTGAATCGCTACAATTGCCCCATCTGTCCCCTTCGACGGCATCGAATTCGAGACATGCTGACTTCCTATTTCTGGAGCGGCGACGCCATTCGCAGTCGACGCGTCAGTGACATCGTTCTATCAGGCACGGTCGACGTGCCGGTTCCTTCCGCACGGCTGCTCGCAGATTGGGAAAGAGAGACATCGTCGCGGCTCGTCCTGGAGCCGGGGGACGTCGAGGCAATGCCGTTGGCGCGAACGCAAGCGCGCTGGCCGGACTACAAGCGCTGCGTGCAGGCCATGTCCGACTGGACGGGCGCACTCGGACTGCCCAACGTGCTTGCCGCCAGTGACGTGGCCCTCATGGCCTGTCGTGGCGCGAGGTACCACCATGACGGCGCGCAATATGGCGGTGCGGCCTTCTGCAATCTCTTCCTGAGCGAGGACCGAGGGCTGGACTTGCATTTTCCCGCTACCGGCCATCGCATTCCGCTGACCCGGGGGACCGCTGTGATATTCGATACGGGCCAGCCTCATGGCGTCATTCAGCGCGGCAGTCGCGAATTTAATGCGGTCGACTTCGCGCCAGGCCGCGATTGCATCCAGATATTCCTGACCTGGGAGCTTCCCATCGAAGACGTCCATGTCGGGCAAGCGCTTGACGTCGTCTTCGACACTGCCCGTTCGACCTCGCTGCACCTGGATGAGGAACAAGTCTGGTCGAACGGCGCACCCGCCGCCGTGTGCCCGGCATCCGGTCGCTGGTATCGGCCCGGCGGCCGGTCGCACATACGACCGCTTGCCGACGCCTCATCGATGTCTTAGGGAGCATGTTTGCGTCAATGAGTGCAAGCGTGACGGCCTTCCGGTCGTTCGCCGAAACCGACGCCGACACCGAAGCCGACGGCCCGACGGCGGCCCACCGTTTTTTTCCCTCAGGAAAACCCTGATCGACTCGGCAGGCCGCCGGTTTTCAGCTCGTTTTCCCGCTGCCGCAAGCAGCCTCGGCAGGCCCCCGCCCAAACGATCCCCCGACCCCGCACAACCCGCTCCATCAACCCTCCCAGCCCGTCTGCCTACCCAAACAGGTATGGCGCACCGCAATATTTCGCATTCAGGGGGCGATTTCAATACCAATTAGGTATCGAAAATCCCGCCCAAAAGTATTGGACGCCCGATTTCCCCGCCGCGTATAAATCCGTTCCATGAACAGCCCCCACGCAGCGTGTCCCATGTCCTCCCCCACCATCGAACGCATCGAAACCCGTCTCGTCGACTTGCCGACGATCCGCCCGCACAAGTTGTCGGTGGCCACGATGCACGGCCAGACGCTGATGCTCGTGAAGGTGTTCTGCAGCGACGGCGTGACCGGTATCGGCGAAGGCACGACGATCGCCGGCATGGCCTACGGCCCGGAAAGCCCGGAAGCGATGAAGCTCGCGATCGATGCTTACCTCGCACCGGCGATCATCGGCCGTGACGCGACGCGCGTTCAGACGTTGATGGCGTTCGTCGGCAAGCTCGCGAAGGTCAACCATTTCGCGAAGAGCGCGCTCGAAACCGCGCTGCTCGACGCGCACGGCAAGCGTCTCGGCGTGCCGGTCAGCGAACTGCTCGGCGGGCGCCGCCGTGATCGCCTGCCGGTCGCGTGGACGCTCGCGTCGGGCGACACGGCCACCGACATCGCCGAAGCCGAACGGATGCTCGACCTGCGCCGCCACAACGTCTTCAAGCTGAAGATCGGCGCGAAGGCGCCGGAAATGGATATCCGCCACGTGGCCGAGATCAAGAAGGCGCTCGGCGAGCGCGCGTCGGTGCGCGTCGACGTGAACATGGCGTGGAGCGAAACGCAGGCCGCGCGCGCGATTCCGGCGCTGGCCGATGCGGGCTGCGAACTGGTCGAGCAGCCGGTCGCGTCGGCGGCGGCGCTGACGCGCCTGATGCGCCGTTTCCCCGTCGCGCTGATGGCCGATGAAATCCTGCAGGGCCCCGACAGCGCATTCGACATCGCAAAGCAGCACGGCGCGGACGTGTTCGCGATCAAGATCGAACAGAGCGGCGGCCTCTTCGCCGCGCAGCGCGTGGCCGCGATCGCGGACGCGGCCGGCATCGAGCTGTACGGCGGCACGATGCTCGAAGGCGCGTTCGGCACGGTGGCGTCCGCGCACCTGTTCGCGAGCGTCGCGAACCTGCAGTGGGGCACCGAACTGTTCGGGCCGCTGCTGATCACCGAAGAAATCCTGACCCAGCCGCTGGACTACAGCGACTTCGAACTGACCGTGCCGGACGGCCCCGGTCTCGGCATCGTGCTCGACGAGGACAAGGTCAGGCGTTTCACCCGCAACGGGCTGACGAACGTCGCGCGGTAGTCGAGCCAGGCAAAGACCGCCATCCCCCCCAATACACATGGAGACAGCATCATGAGCGTCAAAGTTTTCGATACCCGGGAAGTGCAGGATCTGTTGAAGGCCGCATCGAACGCGGGCGGGACTGGCGGAAGCGGCACGAACGGCGACGCACGCACGCAGCAGATCGTGCTGCGCCTGCTCGGCGACCTGTTCAAGGCGATCGACGATCTCGACATCACGCCCGACGAAGTGTGGGCCGGCGTGAACTATCTGAACAAGCTGGGTCAGGATGGCGAAGCGGCGCTGCTCGCGGCCGGCCTCGGTCTCGAGAAGTATCTCGACATCCGGATGGATGCCGAGGACGAGGCGATCGGCCTCGACGGCGGCACGCCGCGCACGATCGAGGGGCCGCTGTACGTGGCGGGCGCCCCGGTGCGCGACGGCGTCGCGAAGATCGACCTCGACGCGGACGACGGCGCGGGCCCGCTCGTGATCCACGGCACGGTGAAGGATCTCGACGGCAAGCCGGTGGCCGGCGCGCTGGTCGAATGCTGGCATGCGAATTCGCACGGCTTCTATTCGCACTTCGACCCGACCGGCAAGCAGAGCGACTTCAACCTGCGCGGTGCGGTGAAGACGGGCGCCGACGGCCAATACGAATTCCGCACGCTGATGCCGGTCGGCTACGGCTGCCCGCCGCAGGGCGCGACGCAGCAACTGCTGAACCGGCTCGGCCGACACGGCAACCGCCCGGCGCACGTGCACTTCTTCGTGACGAGCGATGTCCATCGAAAGCTGACCACGCAGTTCAACATCGACGGCGATCCGCTGATCTGGGACGACTTCGCGTATGCGACGCGCGAGGAGCTGATTCCGCCCGTGACCGACAAGACCGGCGGCACGGCGCTCGGCATGAAGACCGATGCGTACCAGGACATCGAATTCAACTTCGTGCTGACGCCGCGCGTACAGGGCAAGGACAACCAGATCGTCGACCGCCTGCGCGCCTCAGCCACGGCATAACCCGTCCGGCAGCACGGTGGCGCGCGTGCGTGCGTCGCCGCTGCTGGCCGGTCCCCCGAGATTCAACCGATATCGATGCGAGCGTGCTTGCAGGACGCGGCACGCGCATGGAAGGAGCCATCATGTCCGTCACGATCGACGCTACCAACGAACTGGATCACCTGCTGGAAACCGCCGTGCAGGATGACAAGGCGGCCGGCATTTTCCGCTGCCGCCGCGACATCTTCACGAACGCGGAGCTGTACGAACTCGAGATGAAGCACATCTTCGAGGGCAACTGGGTGTACCTGGCGCACGAAAGCCAGATTCCGGACAACAACGATTACTACACGACGTGGATCGGCCGCCAGCCGATCGTCATCACGCGCGACAAGGGCGGCGAGCTGCATGCGGTGATCAACGCGTGTGCGCACAAGGGCGCGATGCTGTGCCGCCGCAAGCACGGCAACAAGGGCAGCTTCACGTGCCCGTTCCACGGCTGGACCTTCTCGAACACCGGCAAGCTGCTGAAGGTGAAGGACGAGAAGACGACCGAGTATCCGGTGCAGTTCAACACGCACGGCTCGCACGACCTGAAGAAGGTCGCGCGCTTCGCGAACTATCGCGGCTTCCTGTTCGGCAGCCTCAACGCCGACGTGCTGCCGCTCGAGGACTACCTCGGCGAAGCGCGCGTGATCATCGACCAGATCGTCGACCAGGCGCCGAACGGGCTCGAAGTGCTGCGCGGCAACTCGTCCTACATCTACGAAGGCAACTGGAAGATGCAGATGGAAAACGGCTGCGACGGCTACCACGTCAGCACCGTGCACTGGAACTATGCGGCGACGATGAGCCGCCGCAAGGAGGACGGCACCAAGGCGGTCGATGCGAACAGCTGGAGCAAGTCGGTCGCGGGCGTGTACGGCTTCGACCACGGCCACATCCTGCTGTGGACCCAGACGATGAACCCGGAAGTGCGGCCCGTGTACCAGCACCGCGACGAGATCCGTGCGCGCGTCGGCGACGTTCAGGCCGATTTCATCGTGAACCAGACGCGCAACCTGTGCGTGTATCCGAACGTGTTCCTGATGGACCAGTTCAGCACGCAGATCCGCGTGGTGCGGCCGCTCGGCGTCGACAAAACCGAAGTCACGATCTTCTGCTTCGCGCCAAAGGGCGAGAGCGAAGCCGATCGCACGACGCGGATTCGCCAGTACGAGGATTTCTTCAACGTGAGCGGCATGGGCACGGCCGACGATCTCGAGGAGTTTCGTGCGTGCCAGGCCGGCTATGCGGGCATCACGGCGATGTGGAACGATCTGTCGCGCGGCGCGCCGCTGTGGATCGACGGGCCGGACGAGAACGCGAAAAAGATGGGGCTGAACCCGCGTATTTCGGGCGAGCGCAGCGAGGACGAAGGGCTGTTCGTGTGTCAGCACGAACACTGGGTGAACGTGATGCGCGATGCGCTGAAGAAGGAACGCGGGGAGGTAGCGGCATGAGCTTCGATTACCGGACGATTTGCGCGGCGCTGTATCGCGAGGCGCGCCTGCTCGACGATCGCGAGTGGGACGCGTGGCTGACCTGCTACACGGAGGACGTCACGTACTGGATGCCGGCGTGGGACGACGACGATCGGCCGACCGACGATCCGCAGCGCCAGGTCTCGCTGATGTACTACGCGGACCGCGGCGGACTCGAGGATCGCGTGTTCCGGATCAAGACCGAGCGCAGCGGCGCATCGACGCCCGAGCCGCGCACCAGCCACAACGTGACGAACGTCGAGGTGCTGGCCGAACGCGACGGCGAGGTCGACGTGCGCTACAACTTCCACACGCTGAACCACCGTTATCGCGTGACCGATCACTTCTTCGGCACGATGTTCGTCACGTTGCGCCGGGCGGGCGACGCACTGCTGATTTCGCACAAGAAGATCGTGCTGAAGAACGACTACATCCGGCAGGTGCTCGACGTGTATCACGTCTGACGCCCGTTGTTTTGCCATGAAAGGAAGTGGAGGTGACGCGATGTCCAGTTACAGGATTGCATTGAATTTCGAGGACGGGGTAACCCGCTTCATCGACTGCAAGGCCGGCGAGAAGGTGCTCGACGCAGCCTTCCGCGCGAAGATCAACCTGCCGATGGATTGCTCCGACGGCGTGTGCGGCACCTGCAAGTGCCGCGCGGAAAGCGGGCACTACGACCTCGGCGACGATTACATCGACGATGCGCTCACCGAGGACGAAAAGGGCGGCGGCCTCGTGCTGACGTGCCAGATGGTGCCGCACAGCGATTGCGTGATCGCGGTGCCGACGTCGTCGGTCGCGTGCAAGACCGGGCAAAGCAGCTTTGTCGCGACGGTCACGAAGGTCGAGCAGCACAATGATGCGGCCGTCGTGCTCGAACTCGACGTCGGCGCGAATGCGCCGGCGTTCCTGCCGGGCCAGTACGTGAACATCGGTGTGCCGGGCAGCGGCCAGCATCGGTCGTATTCGTTCTCGTCCGCGCCGGGCGACGCGAAGGTCGGATTCCTGATCAAGAAGATTCCGGGCGGCGTAATGAGTACGTGGCTCGCATCCGCGAAGCCCGGCGACACGCTCGAACTGCACGGGCCGCTCGGCAGCTTCTATCTGCGCGACGTGCAGCGGCCGCTGCTGTTCCTCGCCGGCGGCACGGGCCTCGCGCCGTTCCTGTCGATGCTCGACGTGCTCGCGCGCAGCGGGTCGCAGCAGAAGGTGCACCTGATCTACGGCGTGACGCGCGATCTCGATCTCGTGCTGGTCGACGCGATCGAAGCGCTGGCGGCGAAGCTGCCGAACTTCAGCTTCGCGACGGTCGTTGCCGATTCGGCGTCGAACCACGCACGCAAGGGCTGGGTCACGCAGCACATCCCGGCCGACGCGCTGAACGACGGCGACGTCGACGTGTATCTGTGCGGGCCGCCGCCGATGGTCGATGCGGTGCGCCAGTATTTCGACGATGCAGGCGTGAAGCCGAACAGCTTCCACTACGAGAAGTTCACCCCCAACGTCACGGCAAAGGCGGCATGACCATGCAACGATTCTCCGGCAAGGTCGTCGTCGTCACCGGCGCGGCGCAGGGCATCGGCCGCGGTGTCGCGCTGCGCGCGGCGGCCGAGGGCGGCAAGGTGCTGTTCGTCGATCGCGCGGATTTCGTCGCCGACGTGGCGGCCGAAGCGACCGGTGGCGAGACGGCCGGCTTCGTCGCCGATCTCGAGACGTACGAAGGCGCGCATGCGGCGATGGCATACGCGGTGCAGACGTTCGGCGGCATCGACATCCTGATCAACGGCGTCGGCGGCGCGATTCGCATGCGGCCGTTCGCCGAGTTCGAGCCGGCGCAGATCGACGCGGAAATCCGCCGCTCGCTGATGCCGACGCTCTACGCGTGTCACGCCGTGCTGCCGCACCTGATCGCGCGCGGCGGCGGCACGATCGTCAACATCTCGTCGAATGCGACGCGCGGCATTCGCCGCGTGCCGTATTCGGCGGCGAAGGGCGGCGTGAACGCGCTGACGTCGGCGCTCGCGATGGAGTATGCGGAACACGACATCCGCGTCGTCGCCACCGCGCCGGGCGGCACCAGCGCGCCGCCGCGCCGCGTGCCGCGCAATGCGGCCGGCGACACCGAGCAGGAACAGGCGTGGATGGGCGAGGCCGTACGGCAGGTGACCGAATCGACGTACTTCAAGCGCTACGGCAGCCTCGACGAGCAGATCGCGCCGATCCTGTTCCTCGCGTCGGACGAGGCGAGCTATATCACCGGCACGGTGCTGCCGGTCGCGGGTGGGGATACGGGTTGAGGGGCGCGCCTGCCGATTTGCTGTGCTTCACAGTGCACGCGCTGCTGCCGTGCGCACGACAACGATCACGTAACCGGTCGGCGCGGCAAACCCGGCCATGGAGACACTCATGAGCAAACGCGAAGCGATCATCCCGGCCGGCATGGAGGCCGTGTACGAAAAAATCGGCTATGCGCCGGGAGTGAGGGTCGGCGATACGCTTTACATATCCGGCCAGATCGGCCGCGACGCCGCGATGCAGCGGGTCGAGGATCGCGAAGCGCAGATCGTGCAGGCGTTCGAGAATCTGAAGCACGTGCTGGAGGCGGCCGGTGCTTCGTTCGACGACGTCGTGGACCTCACGACGTTCCACACCGACATGCGCGACCTGCCGCTGTTCATGCAGGTGCGCGACCGCTATTTCCATGCGCATCCGCGGCCGGCATGGACGGCCGTCGGCGCGCACATGCTCGGCGGCGCGCCCGGTTATATCGTCGAGATCAAGGCGGTGGCGGTGCTGCGGCGGTGATCGACGGGTATCGTTGCGAGGGAACCGTCCTTGCGGCCCCCTTGCGACGATAAGGCGCTTGCATCGATCGTCCCGTCACCCGAGCCGGAATTTCTTGCGCAGGCTCGAATCGACCGGGCCGGCCGGCATGAAGCGCCGCAGCGTACGCAAAAGCGATGCCTCGCCGCTCGGCGCGCGTCGCATGCGCCACGCGCCGAGCGCGGCCTCGACAATGGTGCTCGCCACCCCGTCGGGCTCGGGCGCAGCTTTCACGTTGTCGACGACCGCGCGCGCCGCAAGCGTCCGTTCGCGGTCGTAGTCGGCGATCTTCGCGCTCGCGCGCGGCGCATTGACGTCGAGGCTGGTCCGCGTAAACGACGGTTCGACCAGCGTCGCGCGAATGCCGAACTGGCGCAGCTCGTGATCGAGTGTTTCGGTCAATCCCTCGACCGCATGCTTGGACGCCGCATAGAGGCCCATGTACGGCGCGGGCAGGAACCCGAGCACCGAACTGACGTTGACGATGCGTCCGCCGCGCCGTGCGCGCATGTGCGGCAACACCGCCTGCACCGTGCGCAGGATGCTGAACACGTTGGTGTCGAACAGCGCCGCCGCTTCGACCACCGACGTTTCCTCCACCGCGCCGATCAGGCTCGTGCCCGCATTGTTGACGAGCACGTCGATACGCGCGGCGCGCTCGACGATCGTACGGATTCCGGATTGAACGGACGCATCGTCGCGCACGTCCATCTCGATCAACTCGACGCCGGCGACGGGCGCGGTTCGGGCAATGCTGCGCACGGTACCGAACACCCGGCACCCGCGTCTGGCGAACTGCTCTGCGGTGGTGCGCCCGATGCCCGAAGACACGCCCGTCACGACGACAACGGTAGGGTTCGACATGATTGTTTCCTTCGAGTATGAATGGTGGGCGCGTCAGTTGCGTGCGTCGAGCGCGGCCGCGAGCGTGGAGTCGGTCAGTGACGCCGGTTCGGGTTCGCCGCGATGCGAGCCGGCGGCACGACCCGGCCCGATCCTGAACCAGATCGCGTACATCGCCGGCAGGAACACCAGCGTGAGAATCGTGCCGGCGAACGTGCCGCCGATCAGCGTGTACGCGAGCGTGCCCCAGAACACCGAATGCGTGAGCGGAATGAACGCGAGCACGGCCGCCATCGCGGTGAGGATCACCGGCCGCGCGCGCTGCACGGTCGCCTCGACGACCGCATGGAACGGATCCAGCCCGGCCTGTTCGTTCTGATGGATTTGCCCGATCAGGATCAGCGTGTTGCGCATCAGGATTCCCGACAGCGCAATGAGCCCGACCAGCGCGTTGATGCCGAACGGCTGCCCGAACAGGATCAGCGTCGGCACCACGCCGATCAGCCCGAGCGGGCTCGTCATGAACACCATCACCATCGCCGAGATCGAGCGCACCTGGAAGATGATGATGACGAGCGTGATCGCGAGCATGATCGGGAACAGCGGCAGCATCGCCTTCGTCGCCTTGCCGGATTCCTCGATGGAGCCTGCTTCCTCGATCCTGTAGCCGCTCGGCAACCGCGCGACGATCGGCTGAAGCTGCTTCGTGATCGCGGCCGATACGTCCGGCGGCTGCAAGCCGTCGGCGATGTCGCCGCGCACCGTGATCGTCGGCACGCGATCGCGCCAGCGCAGGATCGGCTC
This sequence comes from Burkholderia sp. MS389, assembly GCF_016899425.1. Lineage (GTDB taxonomy): Bacteria > Pseudomonadota > Gammaproteobacteria > Burkholderiales > Burkholderiaceae > Burkholderia > Burkholderia sola. Next base: position 834,404 of record NZ_CP045996.1, on the reverse strand, counting down.
TTCCATCCGTACGTCGACCTTGCCGACCTGCGACAGCGGAATGCGCTGCCCGTTCGCGCCGGCGAGCGTGAAGTCGTCGAGCCGCGCCGGGTCGAGCCGCGCGTCGCCGCCCGAACGCGCGACGACCTGCACGGTCCGGATATCCTCGCGCACCGCGGTGACGGGCACGCCGGTCAGCAGGAACTGCAGCTGCTGCGCGACCGCGCTGGACGTCAACCCGACCGCCTGCAGGCGATCCTGCTGCAACGTGAAATGCAGCGTCGGCGCGCGCGTGCCCCAGTCGGCATTGACCGTGCGCATCATCGGGCTGCCGTTCATCACCTGCCCGACGTCGGACGCGATGCCGCGCAGCGTGTCCGGATCGGGGCCGGTGACGCGATACGCGACCGGGAACGGCGAATACGGGCCGAACACGAGCTGCGTGACGCGCACGCGCGCTTCGGGCGCAAGGCCGTCGGCGACGGCGCGGCGCAGGCGCGCCTTCAACGCGTCGCGTTCGTCCTGGCTGTCGGTGCGCACCACGATCTTCGCGAACGACGGATCGGGCAGCTCCGGCCCCATCGCCAGATAGAAGCGCGGCGCGCCCTGGCCGACGTACGCGGTGACGATCCGCGCTTCCTTCTGCTTCGCGAGCCACGCTTCGACTTTCGACGCGGCGGCGCTCGTTTGCGAAATCGACGTGCCGTACGGCATCTGCACCTCGACGAGCACCTCGGGGCGATCGGAGATCGGGAAGAACTGCTTCTTGACGACCGCCATGCCGAGAATGGCGAGTACGAACAGGCCGACGACGGACCCCGCGACCAGCCATTTACGCGCGATCACGCGCGTCAGCAGCTGGCGGAAGCGGTTGTAGCGCGGCGTGTCGTAGATCGCGTCGTGGCCGCCTTCGATCTTCCTGAACTCGGGCAGCATCTTCACGCCGAAATATGGCGTGAACACCACCGCCACGACCCACGACGCGATCAGCGCGATCCCGACGATCCAGAACATGTTGCTCGTGTATTCGCCGGCGGTGGAGCGCGCGAAGCCGTTCGGCATGAAACCGACCGCGGTCACCAGCGTGCCGGCCAGCATCGGCGCGGCCGTGTGGCTCCACGCGTAGGCCGACGCGGCCACGCGCCCGTAGCCTTCCTCCATCTTCACGACCATCATTTCGATCGCGATGATCGCGTCGTCGACGAGCAGCCCGAGCGCGAGGATCAGCGAGCCGAGCGTGATGCGGTCGAAGTTCTTGCCGGTGGCGGCCATCACGACGAACACCACGGCCAGCGTCAGCGGCACGGCCGCGGCGACGACGAGTCCCACGCGCCAGCCCATGCTGACGAAGCTCACCAGCATGACGACGAGCAGCGCGGCGAAGAACTTGACCATGAACTCGTCGACGGCCGAGCTGATGTTCACGGATTGATCGGTGACCTTGGTCAGGCTCATGCCGAGCGGCAGTTCGCGGTTGATCGCGCCGACTTCACCGTCCAGCGCGCGGCCGAGGTCGAGCCCGTTCCAGCCGTCGCGCATCACGATGCCCAGCAGCAGCGCGGGTTCGCCGTTGTTGCGGATCATGAACGTCGACGGATCTTCGTAGCCGCGCTCGACGGTCGCGATGTCCGACAGCTTCAGCGTGCGGCCCTGCGAGACGATCGGCGTGTCGCGGATCTTCTGCAGCTTGTCGAACGCGCCGTCCACGCGAATGAAGATCTCCGGCCCGCGCGTCTCGACGGAGCCGGCCGCCGTCAGCACGTTCTGGCCGTTGAGCGCCGCGAATACGTCCTGCGGGCTCACGCCGAGCGTCGCGAGCCGGTCGTGCGACAGCTGCACGTAGATGCGCTCGGCCTGCTCGCCGATGATGTCGACCTTCTTCACGCCCGCCACGTGCAGCAGCCGCTGACGCAACGCTTCGGCGTCGCGCACCAGCAGGCGCTGCGGTTCGCCCCTGGCCTTCAGCGCGAACAGCGCGAACGTGACGTCCGCGTATTCGTCGTTGACCATCGGGCCGATCACGCCGGCCGGCAGGTTGGTCGCCTCGTCGCCGATCTTTTTCCGTGCCTGATAGAACTGCTCCTGCACTTCAGACGGCGGCGTGCTGTCGAGCAGCGTCAGCGTCGTGATCGCGAGGCCCGGACGCGTATAGGTTTCGGTACGGTCGTACCAGCGCAGCTCCTGCATGCGCTTTTCGATCTTTTCGGCAACCTGATCGTGCATTTCCTGCGCGGTGGCGCCCGGCCATGCGGTGATGACGGTCATCACCTTGATCGTGAACGCGGGATCTTCCGCGCGGCCCAGCTTGAAGAACGACACGAGGCCGGCCAGCGAAATCAGGCAGACCAGGAACAGCGTGATCGCGCGCTCGCGCACGGCGAGCGCGGACAGGTTGAAGCGGCGTTCGCTCACGGCCGTGCTCCTTCGCTCGCGATGGTGGCGGCCGGCGCAGACACGCGGACCGCTTCGCCTTCGTGCAGCAACTGCGCGCCGAGTGCGACGACGCGCTCGCCTGGCTTGAGCGTGCCGTCGCCGGACACGCGCGCGCTGTCGTCGTCGAGATGCTCGACCTTGACCGACCGCCACGCCACCTTGGCCGGTTCGCCGGCGACGACCCACACGCCGGGCCCGTTGCCCGCGTCCAGCAGCGCACCGATCGGTACCTGCATGCCGCGTGGCGAAGCCGTGCGCGCGTCGTCCGCGATGCGGATCGTGACGGTCGCGCCGAGCGGCGCATTGGCCAGCGCGCCCTGCAGCACGTAGCGCGCTTCGAAAGTACGCGTTCTCGCATCCGCGGTATCGGAAAGCTGGCGCAGCGTCGCGGGGACGCCGACGTCCGGCTTGCCGAACAGCCCGGCCTGCGCGAGCGACCCAATCGCCGGGCGCAGGGTTTCCGGCAGCTGGATCACGGCCTCGCGGCTGCCGGCGTGCGCGAGCCGCACCACCGGCTGCCCCGCGCTAACGACCTGACCGGGCTCCGCGAGCGTTTCCATCACCACGCCGTCGCCGTCCGCGACGAGTTGCGCATAGCCGGTCGCATTGCGCGCGACGTCGGCGTCGGCCTCGGCGGCGCTCAACTGCGCTTTCGCGGCATCGGCCGCGGCCTTGGCCTGGTCGTACGCGGATGCCGATATCGCACCGGTGCCGCGCAGGTCGCGGTAGCGGGCTTCGTCCTCGGCGGTCTGCCGCGCGCGGGCCCGTGCGGCGGCGACCGCCTCGTCGCGGGCGCGCGCCGCGAGCTTCAGGTCGACCGGGTCGAGCCGCATCAGCGGCTGGCCGCGCCGCACGGTTTGCCCGGTATCGACGAGCCGCTCCAGCACCTTGCCGGCTACCCGGAAGCCGAGATCGCTCTGCACGCGCGCGGCGACGGTTCCGGTAAACGAGCGGGACGCGGGGACGGCCGCCTGCACGACGGCGGTGCGCACGAGCGGCGCGTCCGTGCGCGGATCGGACGGCGCTTTTCCGCTGCAGGCGGCTAGCGCGACGGGCAGTGCGGAAGCGACTGCGAAGAAAGCGAGGCGACGCCGAACCATGAAAGACCCAGTGATGAAGTGATCGGGGCTTTCATTGTGTATCTAGTGACCAATATAGTCAATGGTCACAAATGGGAGCACATCACGGTGCGAGGCTTCGGAGGACGAGGCTGGACAGTTGGGCGGGCGCGGCGTCGGTCGTGTCGAGGTTGTACTGCAGCAGCAGCGGGTTCAGGTACGGCCGCATCACGAGGTAGATCGCGGTCGCGGTTTCGTCCAGCGGCGTCTTGCGCTCGAACTCGCCGTTTTGCCGGCCTTCCTGCAGGACGTCCTGCAGCAGCTTCTGCACGCGCGCCTCGTAGGCCTGCACCGACGGCCAGTTTTCGGTGGCGGCCGACGCCGCGATGTCGTACAGCTTGCGGTCGCGGAAAAACAGCCGCAGGCTCGCCTCGGTGAAGACCTTGAACATCCGCCGCAGCTTTTCGGTAGGCAGTTCGGCCTCGGCGACAGCCGCGCGCACGTCCGTCTCGATCTCGTGCAGGCAGTGCGCGCAGATCATCTCGCCGATCGCCTGTTTCGACTCGAAGAACTTGTAGATATAGGCCTTCGAGAAGCCGATCGCCTTCGCGAGGTCCGACACGGTCGTCTTTTCGTAGCCGTACCGGCTGAAGTGCTCGGTGGCGGCGGCCACGATCTGGTCGCGGACGTCGTGGTCGGCCGGGCCGCGCGCGGGCGCCGGGGAAGGGTCGATTTTTTTCATGGGCTGCAACGGACGGGAATGGACAACGAGTGACTATTTGGTATTATAGTCACTACCGGATTCTTGCTAAAGCCCACATGCTACCCAAACCCATCGTTGCCGCGGCGCTGGCCGCCATCTTGTCGGCGGGGTGCGCCGTCGGTCCCGACTATGTGCGGCCGGACGTGGCGATGCCGCAGCAGTTCCAGGGTCAGCGCGCCGTGGACCAGCGCCACGCGGCGGCCGACGCCGACCTCGCGACGTGGTGGACGGGCTTCGGCGATCCGCAACTGACGCAATACATCACGCTGGCGCTCGCGCAGAACCTCGATCTTGCGCAGGCCGCGGCGCGCGTCGAGCAGGCGCGCGCGGGGCTCGGTGCGGCGAACGCGGCGCTGCTGCCGTCGGGCAATGTAAGCGGGCAGGCCGCGCGCGTCTACCAGTCGGTCGAAACGCCGTTGGGGCGCGTGTTGAATTCAACACCCGGTTTCGACCGTCATGGCAACGACTACGAGGCCGATCTCAACGCGAGTTGGGAACTGGACGTATTCGGCGGGTTGCGCCGCGGCCGCGAAGCGGCGCTCGCCGATTATCAGGCATCCGAAGCGGCGGCGGTCGCGACGCGGCTCGCCGTCGCCGCGCAAACCGCGGACACCTACATCACGATTCGCGGGTTGCAGGGCCGCCTCGACGTCGCGCGGCGCCAGGTGCGGACCGAGCAGGATCTGCTGTCGACGCTCAACCTGCTCTATGGAAAGGGCCTCGCGGCGGAGCTTCAGGTGAGGCAGGCCGAAGGCGCGCTCGCGCAGGTACGCGCGACGGTGCCGGTGCTCGAAGCGGCGCTGGACGCGGCGATGAATGCGCTCGACGTGATGCTCGGCGCGCAGCCCGGCACGCATCGCGCAGAATTGCTCGCCGGCGGCGACGTGCCGGTTGCGCCTCGGATTGCGGCGACGGGCACGCCCGGCGAACTGCTCCGGCGCCGGCCCGACCTGATCGTCGCCGAGCGGCGCGTGGCGGCGTCGAACGCGCGCATCGGCGTGGCCATCGCCGAGTATTACCCGAAGTTTTCGCTGAGCGGGCTGATCGGCAGCGCGACGACGATGGGCGCCGGCAACCTGTTTGCCGGCGGCGCGACCCAGGCGGCGGGCGTGCTCGGCCTGCGCTGGCGCCTGTTCGACTTCGGCCGGATCAATGCGCAGATCGCGCAGGCCAAAGGGCAGGATGCCGAAATGCTGGCCGCGTATCGGCTCGCGGCGCTGCACGCGACCGAGGACGTCGAGAATGCCTTCTCGGCGCTCGTCAAGCGGGACGAGCAGGCAGCCATTCTCGGCGACGGCGTGAATTCGCTCGGCCGCGCGCGGACCGCATCGTTCGCGGCTTACCAGAAAGGGGTGGTCAGCCTGATCGAGGTGTTGCAGGCCGACGAAGGCCTGCTGCGCGCATCGGACGAACGCGTGCAGGCGCGAACCGAAGCGGCGCGCGCGGCGGTCGCGGCGTTCAAGGCGCTTGGCGGTGGGTGGCAGGCGCCGGAAGCGCAGGCTGTTGCGAGCCGGTAGCGGAACGGACCGATGGCCTTCGACCCGGTCGGCAGCGCCGCGATCAGCACCGGGGGATTGAAGATGAAAATCAGCGAACTGGCCGAATTCGATGGCTCGAAGTACCTGAAGGACGAAGAAGCGATTCGTCACGACCTGGCGCAGGCGTTCGAAGATGGGGATCCTCGACTGATCCAGGCCGCGCTGGGAATGTCGCGAAGGCGCGCGGCATGACGGCGCTGGCGCGCGAGTCCGGTGTGAAGCGTGAAGCGCTCTACCGCGGCGGCCCACGGCTGATATCGTCAGGGCCGGGCTGAAACATTCGTGCCGGGCCGGTCCGCATTGATCCGGCCGGCATCGCAGGGGAAGCCCCGCGAGCAGCACGCCGCTACCGCTTGATCGCCCCCCGCAACCGCCTCACATCCTGCTCCGACACCGGCGCTGCCCGATTCTCCCACGCCCCGCGCACGTAGCTGACCACCGCCGCGATCTCGCCGCTCGTCAGCGCGCCGCGCATCGCCGGCATCCGCTGCACCGGCCCCGGCTTGCCTGGCGTGGGCCGCGCACCTTCGACCACGATCCGGATCGTGCTCGTCGGATCGGCCGCGAGCACGATCGAACTGCCCGCGAGCGCCGGCCCGCGATCGGGTACGCCTTTACCTTCGGCGCCATGGCAGCGTGCACAGAACCCCGCATACACGCCGGCCCCCGGCGCCTGCTGGCCGCCTTCCGGACGCGGGCCGGCAACCGTCAGCCGCGGCACGCCCACGCCCAGCGGATTCGTCGCGGCAGTCGGTTGCGCAGGCAACGACTTGAGGTACACGGCGATCGCACGACGATCGTCCTCCGTCAGCAACGCCGTGCTTTCGCCGACGACCGGCGCCATCGCGCCGAACACCGCGCCGCGCGCCGCATGACCGCTGCGCAGGAACGCGGCGATGTCGTCGGCCGACCACCGGCCGAGGCCGCCCGGAACCGCGCCGGTCAGGTTCGGCGCGAACCAGTGGTCGTTGATGCCGCCGGTCAGGAACGCGGGGCTGCGTTCGTCGTAGCCGCGTTCGTTGTAGGCCGGCCCGCGCGGCGTATGGCACGCGCCGCAATGGCCGAGCCCCTGTACGAGATACGCGCCGCGATTCCATTGCGCCGATTGCGACGGCTGCGGCGTGAACCGGTCGCGGTTCGCGAACACGAGGCTCCACAGCCCGAGCGCCCAGCGCTGGTTGAACGGAAACGGCAGTTGCGTGAGTTTCGCCGCATTCGCGGACGGCGCGACGCCGCGCATGAAATACGCATACAGCGCGCGCACGTCGTCGTCGCTCAGGTGCGCGAACGACGGGTACGGCATGGCCGGATACAACCGGCTGCCGTCCGCGCGCACGCCGCGCCGCATCGCATCGTCGAATTGCCGTAGCGTGTAGTGGCCTATGCCGTGCGTCGGGTCCGGCGTGATGTTCGGCGCATAGATCGGCCCGAACGGCGAATTCACCGGCTGGCCGCCCGCGTACGGCGTATGGTCGGCCGCGTCGTGGCACGCGGCGCAATCGCCGGCGAGCGCGAGATAGCGGCCGCGTGCGAGCGTCGCGGCGTCGGCGCTCGCGGCCGCCGCCGCGATTATCGGGCGGCGGGCAGTCGAGGCAGACGCAGCATCGGGCGGCGGAGTGGGCGCCGCGGACGATGTCGCATCCGCCACTGACGCGTCCCGGTCGCGTGACAGCCGACGGTCGTCCTTCACGCGAGCGGACATTGACGCGCCGGCATCGGCCGCCGACGCGCGAATCCGCACGAACCGCCAGCCCGATGCGGGCTCGGGCGCTTCCGCCGCCGACGCGGCGTCGGCCGTGTCGCCGGCCGCGGCCGCGTTGTCGTCGCGCTGCATGTCGCATCCGCCGAGCGCGATGCATACCGCAAACGCGACACCCGCGCGCTGGCCCAGAACTCGGAACGGGAACGGAAACGAAGCGAACGGGATCAGCGCCATGGACTGCAAGGCCCCACGAAAGCGGTGACGATCCCCGTAAACACCAGACCGATCACGAAACCGAGCGCCGCGAGTATGCCGCAGCGCGCGAGAAAGCGCGTACTGCCGTCGCGCGTCGCGGCATGCGCATCGGCATCGTGCCGGTGCCGCCACGCGTGCGCGAGCCAGGTCGCGCAGGCCGCGGCCAGCGCGAACGCGCCCGCGGCGATCAGCGCGAGCCACACGCCGACGTGCGCCCAGCGCGGCGCGGCCTGCGCGACACCGAGCGGATAGCACGCGGTGGACGCGAGCGTCTCCGACACCAGCATTTGCGCGAACCACAGCGCGGGCGCGCCGACGAGGCCCGCCGCGATCGCGAGCAACGGTGTCCACGCGCGTCGTGCATCGCTCATCCCGTGCCCCTCAGCCAGAACGGCGACACATACAGCGCGGTGAAGATGAACAGCCACACGATGTCGACGAAGTGCCAGTAGAACCCGCCGACCGTCAGCGCGACGCGTCGCTCGCGGCCGAAGAAACCGGCGGCCGTCCACGCGGCGAGCAGCGCGAGGATCGCGAGACCGGCCACGACGTGCGCGAGGTGGAACCCGGTGATCGTGAAGTAGAGGCTGCCGTACAGGTGCGCGGTCGGGCCGTACGGGTGATCGCGCCATTCGTGCAACTGAACGAGCGCGAACACGGTGCCGAGCACGAGCGCGACGACGAGCAGCGCGACCGCGCGCGCCTGCCGGCCGGCCCGCACCGCGCGCTCGGCGAGCCACACGAACACGCTGCTCGACAGCAGCACGACCGTGTTGGCGGCCGCGAGCCCGATCTTCGGCATCCCTTCGGGCGGCCACGGTGCGGACCACTGCGACTGCAGGTAGAAGTAGCAGAACAGCAGGTAGCCGAACAGTCCGGCCTCGGTCATGATCAGCGTGAGCATGCCCCACCAGCCGCCCGCGCGTTCGCCGCAACTGCCGACCGGCAGCGGCTCGATGCACGCGGCCGGCGCGGCTGCCGGCGCCGTCGCCGACGGCGGCTCGTCCGGATGACGCCCGGCGGCCGCGGCAGGCGCCTGCGTGTCGGCGCGGACCGGCAGGCGCGCGCGTTGTCCGAGTTCGCGGCGCGGCCACAGCCACGCGGCGATCGCGATCGCGCAACCGGCGACTGCCACGCACACGAGCGTCGGCGAGCGCGCGAGCATCGCCGCGAACACGGCGGTCGCGAGCAGCGCGAGCACGAACGGCATGCAGCTGTCTTCGGGCATCTTCAGGATCGCGCTCGGCGCGGCGGCGAGCGGCGTGACCGCGAGCGCCTCGCGCCCATCGGCGAGCCGGTAGCCGACCCGCAGGCTGGTGCGCGCCGGATCGTCGCGCGTTTCCCACAGCGGATGCCGCGACGCGACGAGCGGCAGCACCGCGAAGTTGTACACGGGCGTCGGCGACGCGACCGACCATTCGAGGCCCGCCGCGCCCCACGGATTCTCGCTGGCGCGCACGCCGCGCCGCGCGCTCACCAGCGCGTTGACGACGAACATCACGATGCCGATCCCGAACACGAACGAGCCGATCGTCGTCAGCAGGTTCGACGTGTCCCAGCCCATCCCGGACGGATAGGTATAGATGCGGCGCGGCATCCCGAGCAGCCCGGAAATATGCATCGGGAAGAACCCGAGATTGAAGCCGACCAGCACGACCCAGAAGGTCAGCTTGCCGACGCGCTCGTTCATCATCCGCCCGGTGAATTTCGGGAACCAGTACGCGACGCCGCCGAGCACCGGAAACACGTTGATGCCGAGTAGCACGTAGTGCAGGTGCGCGACGACGAAGTACGTATCGGTGAGCTGCCAGTCGAGCGGCACGGCCGCGGTCATCACGCCGGACACGCCGCCGATCACGAACATCAGCACGAAGCCCGCGAAATACAGGAACGGCGTGCGAAACACGGGGCGGCCGGTCCAGATCGTCGCGATCCATGCGAACACCGCGACCGCGCTCGGAATCGAGATCAGCATGCTCGCGGCGCCGAAGAACGCGAGCGCGAGCGGCGCGATGCCCGTCGCGAACATGTGGTGGACCCACACCTCGAAGCCGATCAGCATCGTCGCCACCGTCGATACCGCGACGGCCTCGTATGCGACGAGCGGGCGTCGGCAGAAGGTCGGCAGCGCGTCCGACACGATCCCCATTGCCGGCAGCACGACCACGTAGACCCACGGATGCGCGAACATCCAGAACAGGTGCTGCCACAACAGCGGACGGCCGCCGTGCGCGACGTCGAAGAAATGCGTGCCGGCATTGCGGTCGAGCCACAGCAGCAGGAATGCGAGGCTCACCGACGGCACCGCGACGAGGTTCGCGACCGACGCGGTCAGCGTGCCCCACACGATGATCGGCACCCGGTCGATCGACATGCCGTGCGCGCGCATCCGCAGCAACGTGACGACGAAGTTCGCGGCGCCGCCGGTCGTCGAGATGCCGAGCAGGATCATCCCGAGCGCGTAGATGTCGATGTTCGCGCCGGCGCTGTAGTCGAGCGACGTGAGCGGCACGTAGTTGAACCAGCCGCCGTCCGGCACCGCGCCGAGCGGAAAGCTCGCGTACAGGAACAGCCCGGCGAACAGGAACGCCCAGTACGAGAACGCGTTCAGCCGCGGAAACGCCATGTCGCGGGAGCCGAGCATCAGCGGCCACAGATAGTTCGCGAAGCCGGACAGCACGGGCAGCGCGTACAGGAAGATCATCGTGACGCCGTGCATCGTGAACAGCGAATCGTATTGCGCGGGCGTGAGCAGCGTCGCGTTCGGCCGCGCGAGCTGGATGCGCATCAGGAGCGCCTCGACGCCGCCGAGCAGCAGGAATGCGAACGCGGTGACGATGTAGCGCAGCCCGATGCGCTTGTGATCGACGGTGCCGAGCCAGCCGCGCCAGCCGGGTTCCGATTCCCACAGCTCGGCCAGCGCGCGCTCGTGCGCGGAACCGGGCGGCGCGTCGCCGAGATCGGGTACGCGGCTGAGCGGGGCGGGCGTGTCGCGGGCAATGGCCATCGGCATCCTCGGTTCAGTGCAGCGTCGCGAGATACGCGGAGAGATCGTCGGCGTCGCGCGGCGCGAGCGCGATCGACGGCATCAGCGATTGCGGCTTGATTTGCTGCGCATGCGCGATCCAGCGGCGCAGGTTGTCCGGCGTGTTGTCGAGCGTGCCGGCCGCGAGCAGCCGGCGCGTGCCGACGTGCGTGAGATCGGGGCCCGCGTCGCCCGTCGCGTCGGTGCCGCGCACCGCGTGGCAGCCCGCGCAGCGCGCGGCGAACACGCGCTGGCCGCGTCGTTCGGCGCCGGCGCTCGCCGTGGGTGCCTGGGCCGGTTGGCGCTGCGCGGCGAGCCACGCACGAAACGCGTCCGGCGGCTCGGCCACGACTTCGAACGCCATGTGCGCATGCTGCGCGCCGCAGTATTGCGAGCATTGGCCGCGGTAGATGCCCGGCCGGTCGGCCTGCAGCCATTGGCGGTTGGTCTGGCCGGGAATCGTCTGCGTCTTGCCGGCGAGTTGCGGCACCCAGAACGCATGGATCACGTCGGCGCTCTTCAGTTCGATCGCGACGGGCTCGCCCACCGGAATACGGATTTCGTTCGCGGTGACGAAGCCCGGGCCGTTCGCATCGTCCGGATAACGAACGGCCCACCACCAGTCTTGCGCGGTGACGACGATCGTCAGCGCGGGCGGACGCGGCGGCGCCGCGATCGCGCCCAGCACGCGCAGCATGTACACGAGCGCGCCGAACAGCAGCAGGATCGAGATCACGGTGCCCACGGTCACGATCGTCAGCCCGCTGCCGTAGCCGCCGCCCGCCTGCGCGCGACGACGAAACAGCGCGATCAGCAGCAGCACCGCGATCGCGACGCACACGAACGAGCACAGCGCGAGCAGCGCCCAGCCGAGCACGAAGACCGGCTGCGCGGCGGGGCCTGCCGCGTGGATCACGTACGCGAGCGGCAGCGGCGCGGCCGGATTGCCGGGCTCGGCACGCTCGGCGGCCGCGCGCGCGACGATCGGCGCGGCCGCCCAAGCGAACGGTGCGATGCATGCGATATGACGCGTGTTCCTGGACAGCGGGACGAGCAACGCGACTCCTTGCCGCATTCGGCGGCGTGACGACAACCGTTCGCGGCAGAGCAAGTTTCGTGCGCGCGCGGCTCGCACGTATGCAGTCGTGCGGGGGTGCGGAATGCCGCGCGCAACGGCCGGTGCGTCACAGCCGGCTTGTAAATCGAGTGACGCGTTTTTACGCGCGCGTGTGGCGGGCGGAAGGTCGTTTGCTGTGCGGATCAAGTTCCGGAACGGCGCGACAGCGACAGCGGCGGCGTGCCGGCCATCATCGCAAAACGCCAGAACCGACCGTGAACGTCGCGCCGTCCCGCGGCCTTACGATTCGCCTTTCCCGTCCTTGCTGCCCTTGCCGGCCTTGTCGCCGTGGTCGCCCGGCAGCACGGCCGACAACACCTGCCGCGCGGTCTCGACGATCACGTTGCCCTCGCGCGGGTCGCCCCTCACCAGCGTTTCGGCGAAATGCTTCGCCTGCTGCAGCGTCACGTGCGGCGGCAGCGGCGGCACCTCCGGGTCGCTCTTCACTTCGAGCACGACCGGCCGGTCGGACGCGAGCGCTTCGTCCCACGCGGCGCCGAGCTGTTCCGGATCGTCGACGTAGATACCCTTGAGGCCGAGCAGCGTCGCGAAGCGGTAGTACGGCACGTTCGGGATCTGCTGCGACGCGTCGAACTTCGGGTCGCCTTCTATCACGCGCTGCTCCCACGTGACCTGGTTCAGGTCCTCGTTGTTCAGCACCATGCAGATCCAGCGCGGATCGGGCCACTGGCGCCAGTATTTCGCGACGGTAATCAGCTCGGCCATGTTGTTCATCTGCATCGCGCCGTCGCCGACCATCGCGATCACCGGGCGCACCGGATGCGCGAATTTCGCGGCGATCGCGTAGGGCACCGCGGCGCCCATCGACGCGAGCCCGCCGGACAGCGAGCCCATCATCCCGCGCCGCATCATCAGGTCGCGCGCATACCAGTTCGCGCAGGAGCCCGAATCGCTCGTCAGGATCACGTCGTCGGGCAGGCGCGGCGACAGCTCGGTAAACGCGCGCTGCGGATTCACGCCGCGCCCGGCGCTCGCCTTCGCGGCCGCGCGCGCCGCGAGCGTGTCGTGCCAGTCGCGGTTCCATTTCGCGATCCGGTCGCGCCACGTGGTGTCGCGCCGCTCGTTCAAGAGCGGCAGCAGCGCGCGCAGCGTCTCGGCGCTGTCGCCGACCAGATTGACTTCCATCGGGTAGCGCAGGCTCAGCATGTCGGCCTTCAGGTCGATCTGCACGCCGCGCGCCTGGCCTTCCTTCGGCAGGAATTCCGAATACGGAAAACCGGAGCCGACGACCAGCAGCGTGTCGCATTCGGTCATCAGCGCGTAGCTCGGCTTGGTGCCGAGCAGCCCGATCGAGCCGGTGACCCACGGCAGGTCGTCCGGCAGCGCGGCCTTGCCGAGCAGTGCTTTCGCGGCGCCCGCGCCGAGCTTGTCTGCTACCGCGATCACTTCGTCGGTCGCCTTCAGCGCGCCGGCGCCGACCAGCAGCGCGACTTTCGAGCCCGCGTTGAGCACGTCGGCCGCGCGTCGCAGGTCGTCCGCATACGGCACGACTTTCGGCGCGGTATAGCCGACCCCCGAATGCACGGTGCCGTGCGCGCGTTTCGGCGGCGCGTAGTCGAGTTCCTGCAGGTCGTTCGGCAGCACGAGCGCGGTGACCGCGCGCGCGCCGAGCGCGGTGCGCACCGCGCGGTCCACCAGATGGCGCACCTGGCCCGGCACCGTCGCAAGCTGAACGAATGCGCCTGCAACGTCCTTGAAAAGCGCCGGAAGATCCACTTCCTGCTGGTAGTGGCCGCCGAGTGCCGCGCGCGCCTGCTGGCCGACGATCGCGAGCACCGGCATGTGGTCGAGCCGCGCGTCGTAGAGGCCCGTCACGAGGTGCGCGGCGCCCGGGCCCGACGTCGCGACGCATACGCCGAGCTCGCCTGTAAATTTTGCATGCGCGGACGCCATGAAGGCCGCCATCTCCTCGTGGCGCGCCTGGATGAATTCGATCTTGCCGTCCGCGCGGTTCAGCGCGCCGAAAAATCCGTTGATGCCGTCGCCCGGGTAGCCGTAGATGCGGCGCACGCCCCAGTCGTACAGCCGCTCGACGATGAAATCCGCCACTGTCGCCATGCCGTTTCTCCTTGGTCCCGGATGAGCCGATGCGAGGCGGCCGCGCAAGGCACGTGCCGCGCTGCGTGCGTCGGGCACATCGGTTGCCCGCCTGTGGCCGATACGACGTGTGCTGACGAGCGAGGATGCCGCACGCGAACCGTTCACTTTCTTGTCGAGGAATCGTCACATGTCTGCATTCAACCGTTCGTTCATACGCCGCGGTGCAGCCTGCGCGTTGCTGGCCGCGTGCGCAGCGGCGCTGCCCGTGGCGGCACAGTTGCGTCCTCCCAATCCCGCCAGCGTGCCCGACACGTCCACGCAGGCGTTCAAGCGCGCCGACCGCAAGATGATGGAAGCGATGGATAGCGCGCCATACACGGGCGACGCCGACCGCGATTTCGTCGCGCACATGGCGCCGCATCACCAGGGCGCGATCGACATGGCGCAGGTCGAGCTCAAATACGGCAAGGACCCGACGCTGCGTCAGCTCGCGAGCCGGATCGTCGCCGCGCAGCGCGACGAGATCGCGCTGATGGAGCGCTGGCAGAGGGAGCACGGCACGACGCGGTGAACCGCGATGCGACACGGAGATACGCAGGGCGATACGCAGCCGGCCGTCCCGGCCGTTCCGCGGCCGGCGAGCGGCGATGCAAGCGCCGATCCCGGACCCGCGCCGACGCAATGGCCGCGCGCACGGGCAGCCGCGGCAGGAGGCACGATGCATGGACGATAAGCGTGCGGCCGAAGATCGCGCGATCGACAGCGTGGCCGACTACATGGCCGTGATCGGCGCGCAGCGGCAGACGATGGCGCTGCGGCTGTTTCGCGGCCAGTGCAACGCGGGCTGGCCGCTCGTGCCGGGTATTGCGCGGCAGCGCGCGTCGCCCGACGTCGAAGCGCGGATGCTCGACGAATTCACGCGGCGCGCGCTGCCGCATCTCGAACCCGGACAGAACCTCGATGCGTGCGACTGGCTCGCGCTCGCGCAGCAGCACGGGATGCGCACGCGCTTGCTCGACTGGTCCGGCAACGCGCTGGCCGCGCTGTGGTTCGCGGTCAGGCGCGCGAGCGAATCGGGCGGAGACGGCGTGGTGTGGTGCCTGTCGCACGACGCCGACGACATCGCGACCGCCGCCGAACGGCGCGCGCCGCTGGAGGTCACGCGCACCAAGGTGTTCCGGCCGCGTCACGTGATGCCGAGGATCACCGCGCAGGACGGCTGGTTCACGATCCACCGTTATGACCCGCGTGGCGAGCGCTTCGTGCCGCTCGACGAGGACGCGGACCTCGCCGGCCGCCTGATGCGGATCGTCGTGCCGGGCGGCCGGTTCGCGACGATCCGGCAGGAGTTGGCCGGCGTCGGCGTGAGCATCGCGACGATCTTTCCGGATCTCGACGGCATCGCGCAACTGACCGACACGCGCTATTTCCCGGACGACGAGGACACGCACACGCCGCAGTAAACCCCGCGCGGGCCGTGCGGCCGGGCACGCGCGATGCTTGTCTCGACGGCGCGCACACGGGACCGAACCCCAAGTCCCCAGCTTGCGACCGGTTCGCGGCGGGCGGCAAGGCGGCTCATGCGCGCATTCAAACAAACGATCGAATCCGGAGGCTTTCATGCGCGAACCCCACGAACCCCCGAGCGGCCGTCGCGACAAGGCGTGCGAGCCCGGCGCCGGTTCCCGGCCGGCCGGGAACACCGTCACCCGCGCGTTCGAACGCTTTGCGTCGGGCGTGACCACCTGGGCCGGCTCGCCGGTGGCGTTCGGCAGCGCGGTCGCCATCACCGTGCTGTGGCTCGTCAGCGGGCCGCTGTTTCACTACTCCGACGCGTGGCAGCTCGTGATCAATACCGGCACCACGATCATCACGTTCCTGATGGTGTTCCTGCTGCAGCGCAACCAGAATCGCGACAGCGTGGCGTTGCACCTGAAGCTCGACGAACTGCTCGCGGTCACGCGCGCGGCGAGCGACCGGCTGATCGGGATCGAGGATGCGTCGGAGGAAGAATTGCGCGCGTTGGCGCAGACCTACGTGGAAATGGCGCAGCGGGCGGCCGAGCGCGGCGACGACGAGCCGGGCGGGACGCGCGCGGAAACGGCCGACACGCCGTCCGAATCCTGATCGTCGGATCTCCCGATCTTCCGGTCTCCCGGTCGAGCGATGCGCGGCCCGATGATTTTTCAAACGCTTGTCGTTTCCGGCGCCGCGTCGCGGCGCGACCGCGTGCACGCGCTGCCTGCAGCGGGGAACGGCACGTGCTGCACACCGAGACGAAGCCCGGTCGTTCCGGGTATTGCGTATGGTGCTTCCATGAACTCCAGAACTCCTTCGAATCCGCTGTTGAATATTGCGGTGGCCGTCGCCTGCGGGGCGGCCGCGATGTACTTCCTCGATCCGTCGTCCGGCCGGCGTCGTCGCGCTTATCTGCGCGACAAGGCGGCCGCGGGCCGGCACGGCGTCACCGATTACGCGAATACGCAGGTGAAGCGTGCGGCCGACCATGCGCGCGGCGCGATCGCCGGCCTGCGGGCCGACTGGCTCGCGGGCGATGCGAACGACGTGCAGGTCGCCGAGCGCGTGCGTGCGGCGCTCGGCCGGCTCGTCGGTCGCCCGCGCGACATCGACGTCAGCGTCGAGCACGGCAACGTGTGCCTGACCGGACAGGTCGAGGAGGCCGAACGGCAGGCGCTGATCGACGGCGTCGCCGCGCTGCACGGCGTGCATCACGTCGAGGACGCGATGGGCGCGCGCAGCGAATACAAGGCGTCGCCCGACGGTCATTCGCACTGACGCGGCCGCGGCTGCCCGCACTGGCGGGGGGCCGGCGAACGAGTACGACACGCATTCGGCGCACGCACGGCTGCCGGTACGACGGCAGCCTGGCGCCTCAACCGGAGCAAGCCCATGACCGACCGCCAGCCCCCCGATACGACGCCCCCGCATCCGGAGCCCGGCGCGCACGACGCGCTCGAACACCTGCTCGGCAGCCTGCATCGGCACGGCTTCCTGCGCTTCGCGAACGAGGTCGTCAGCGCGAACGCGCGACTCGCCGACACGTTCGTCGACGCGCTCGACAAGTCCGGCATGCAGAGCGGCATGCAGAATCTCGCGATGCTGGTGACGGCGCTGTCGCGCATTCCGCCGGAACAGTTCGGTCGCGCCGCGTTCGCGGCGGCCGACGCGCTGCATCACGTCGGCGCGTGGCAGCCGGCGCAGCACGAGCATGTCGCGCCCGGCGTGCGCGGCATCTATCGCCTGCTGCACGACGCGGCGCTGTGGGATGCGTTGACGCCGCTGCTCGAAGGGCTGAAAGTCTTCGCGCAAGGGCTCGCGCGCGATCCGCAGTCGCCGGTCGCCGGGCTCAACGAGACGACGAAAGGCGCGTGACCGCGTCCGGTTGCAAGCCGCTGGCGATGCACAGGCCCGCGAACTGACGGATGATGCGCTGGGTCGGCGCGCTCGCCGGCCAGTGCGATACCGCGTCGATGCCGACCCAGCGGCACAGCGCGATTTCGCGGCCCGGGCACGCGTGCGCGCCGCGCGGCAGACTCGCGACGAACACGTGATGGCGCTTCACGCTGCCGTCCACGTAGAAGAAATACGCGAGTTCGAGATCGACAAGTCCCGTTTCCTCCCGAAGCTCGCGATGCGCGGCGTCGAGTGCCGATTCGCCGCGCCGGATCACGCCGCCCGGCAGCGTCCAGCGCGACGATCGCCCGCGCGCGACCAGCAGCACGCGCCGGTTGCGAACGCAGACGATCGTGGCGCGTTCCTTCGCCAGCGGCGCGAGCGGCACCGCGCGGACGGGGAAATCGGACGGGTCGGGTAGCGTCATGCAGGGCAGGGGGTGGGTGATTGAAAGATCCATGCGCCTGTGCCGCAACGTGCGTTCCTGCGTCGCCGTCGCGCGGGGCGGCGTGTGGACGATTCGGGCGAACGTGTCGATCGTCGCCCGCGAATTTTCAACGGCTTGTCATTTCTGCCGCCGTCCGGTGCGGCCCCTTCGGGACGGCGGGCGGGCCGCGCGAGGCGCGGCGATCACGTGCGGCCGTGTTCGCCGGATGGCGGACGATGCGGCGACGTGCCGTTTTCCTTCCCGGCCGGCTTGCCTTCGGCGGGGTCGTGCGCGCTGCGTGGCGGCGGCGTGGTCGTGCCGCGGCGCTTGCCCTCGGGGCCGGGCGTGCTGTCGCCGCGATCTTCGTCGCGTGTGTCGGTGTCGAGTGAGGTCGAGCGTGTCATGGTTCGAGCGTCCTGTCGGGGCGGTTGAAGCGTACGCAGCGCGCATCGGGCGTGCCGCGGTCGAACGCAGCCCGTTGCCGGGCCCGCTGTTTGCTTGATCGCGCGCTTGAGGTCGGCGCGGGCAATGACGCCCGCGCCCGCCGCCTGGAGCTCCGTTTCATGCCCGATGCGATCTTGTGCCCGTTATCCGTTCGTCAGCGATTCGGCGTCGCGTTCCGGCGCGCGTCGACGCCCGGACGGGACGGCGCCGGCGCGCCGGACGCGCTTGCGCCGGCGATGGCCGGCGTCGTACCGTCGACGCCGCTGCGGGTGCCGTGGCCGGCGTTCGAGCGCCGGCCGCCCGCCGTCGCGCGGGCGGGCGACGGCCAGTCCGGCGCCGGCGGCTCGGGCGCCGCGCCGGGCGGCAACGGCGAGCGGCCGACCGACGCGCCGGGCGGCGGTGGCGGCGACCACCATCCGCACGACGATCGCGGCGGCCGCACCGGCGGCGACGGAGATGGCAACAACGGCGAAGGCGAACGCAAGCGGCCCGGCAAGAAGCCGCTGATCATCCTCGGCGCGGTGGTGTTCGTGCTGCTCGTCGGCGGGCTCGTGTGGTGGTTCGCGACGCGCAACCAGGAAAGCACCGACGATGCGTACACCGACGGCAACGCGGTCGCGGTCGCGCCGCACGTGTCCGGCTACGTGACGCGGCTGGCGGTCGACGACAACACGTTCGTGCGGCGCGGCGACGTGCTCGTCGAGATCGATCCGCGCGACTACCGCGCACAGGTCGACGCCGCGCAGGCGCAGCGCGGTCTCGCACAGGCGCAGCTCGATGCGGCGCGCGTGCAGCTCGACATCGCGCGTGTGCAGTATCCGGCCCAGTACCGGCAGGCGCGCGCGCAGATCGAATCCGCGGAAGCCGCGTACCGGCAGGCGCTCGCCGCGCAGGCGCGGCAGCGCGCGGTCGATGCGCGCGCAACCTCGCAGCAGGCGATCGACGCGGCCGACGCGCAGCGCGCGACCGCCGACGCGAACGTCGCGATGGCCCAGGCGCAGGCGCGCACCGCGAGCCTCGTGCCGCAGCAGATCCGGCAGGCCGAGACGGCCGTCGAGGAGCGCCGCCAGCAGGTGCTGCAGGCGCGCGCGCAGCTCGAGACGGCCAACCTGAACCTGTCGTACTGCGAGATGCGTGCGCCGTCCGACGGCTGGGTCACGCGGCGCAACGTGCAACTGGGCTCGTTCCTGCAAGCGGGCACGTCGATCTTCTCGATCGTCACGCCGCGCGTGTGGATCACCGCGAATTTCAAGGAGTCGCAGCTCGAGCGGATGCGCGTCGGCGACCGCGTCGACGTGTCGGTCGACGCGTATCCCGATCTCGATCTGCACGGCCACGTCGACAGCATCCAGCTCGGCAGCGGCTCGCGCTTCTCCGCATTCCCGACCGAGAACGCGACCGGCAATTTCGTGAAGATCGTGCAGCGCGTGCCGGTGAAGATCGTGCTCGACGGCCCGCTGCCGAACCGTCCGCCGCTCGGTCTCGGCCTGTCGGCCGTGCCGACCGTCCACCTGAAATGACCGGCCGCCGTGCCGCGACCGGTGTCGACCGGAGCGATCCGATGCCCGATACCCGCATGCCGTTCTTGCCTGACGAGGCCCGCCGATGAACCGGCCACCCGAGCGCAGCGGCGCATCCGATGGCACGTGGCGTCCCGCCGCGAACCCGTGGCTCATCGCGATCGTCGTCACGCTCGCCGCGTTCATGGAGGTGCTCGACACGACGATCGTCAACGTCGCGCTGCCGCACATCGCCGGCACGATGTCGGCGAGCTACGACGAGGCGACCTGGACGCTCACGTCGTATCTGGTCGCGAACGGCATCGTGCTGCCGATCTCGGGGTTCCTCGGACGCCTGCTCGGCCGCAAGCGCTACTTCCTGCTGTGCATCGCCGCGTTCACCGTGTGCTCGTTCCTGTGCGGCGTCGCGACCAACCTCGGCGAACTGATCGTGTTCCGCGTGCTGCAGGGGCTGTTCGGCGGCGGGCTGCAGCCGAACCAGCAGTCGATCATCCTCGATACGTTCCCGCCCGCGCAGCGCAACCGCGCGTTCTCGATCTCGGCGATCGCGATCGTCGTCGCGCCGGTGCTCGGGCCGACGCTCGGCGGCTGGATCACCGACCATTTCTCGTGGCGCTGGGTGTTCCTGCTCAACGTGCCGATCGGCGCGCTGACCGTGCTCGCGGTGATGCAGCTCGTCGAGGATCCGCCGTGGCGGCGCGGCGCCGAAGGCGGGATTTCCATCGACTACATCGGCATCGGGCTGATCGCGATCGGGCTCGGCTGCCTGCAGGTGATGCTCGATCGCGGCGAGGACGAGGACTGGTTCGGCTCCAACTTCATCCGCGTCTTCGCCGTGCTGTCCGCGCTCGGGCTGGTCGGCGCGACGCTGTGGCTGCTGCGCACGAAGAAGCCGGTGGTCGACTTGTCGTGCCTGCGCGACCGCAATTTCGCGCTCGGCTGCGTGACGATCGCGACGTTCGCGGCCGTGCTGTACGGCAGCGCGGTGATCGTGCCGCAGCTCGCGCAGCAGCGGCTCGGCTACACGGCGACGCTCGCGGGGCTCGTGCTGTCGCCCGGCGCGCTGCTGATCACGCTCGAGATTCCGCTCGTGAGCCGGCTGATGCCGCACGTGCAGACGCGCTATCTGGTCGGGTTCGGCTTCGTGCTGCTGTGCGTTTCGCTGATCTATTCGCGCACGCTGGTGCCGGACATCGACTACACGCACCTGATGATGATCCGCTGCGCGCAGTCGCTCGCGATCGGCTTCATGTTCGTGCCGATCACGACGCTCGCGTACCTGACCGTGCCGCAGCGGCTCAACGACGACGCGTCCGCGCTGTTCACGATGTTCCGCAACGTCGCGGGCTCGATCGGCATCTCGGTGTCGACCGCGCTGATCCGGGAGCGCACGCAGGCGCGCATGGCGCATCTGTCCACGCACATGTCGACGCTGTCGCAGAACTTCCAGGATGCGCTGCAGGAGAACGCGCGCGCGGTGGGCGCGTTGACGGGGGCGCCGCCGTCATCCGCGCTGCAGACGGCCACCGGGCGGCTGTACGAGACGTTCATCGCGCAGGCGACGATCCTCGCGTATATCGACGTGTTCGCGATCCTCGCGGTGTTTTGCGCGTTCAGCATTCCGCTGACGTTCCTGTTCTCGCCGGCGAAGGCCGCTGGCGGCGCGGGAGGGCATTGACATGCGCATGCATCGGAACAATCGTCGCCGCCACCTGATTCGCCCCATCGTGTGCCGCGCGGTGACGCTATTCGCGGGATGCGCGATCGTCGCGGGCTGCACCGTCGGACCCGACTACCAGCCGCCGCAAGCGGACGTCCCGGACACCTGGCATGCGATGCGGGCGGACGGGCAGGCGGCCGCCCCCGCGTCCGGCGTCGCCGCACGGTCGTCGCCGACGGTCGACGCCGATCCCGATCCGCGCTGGTGGCGCGCGTTTGGCGATCCACTGCTCGACCAGCTCGTCGAGCGCGCGGCGCACGACAACCTCGACGTGCAGGCCGCCGTGCTGCGCATCGTGCAGGCGCGCGCGCAGGTGCGGGCCGCTGCCGCACAGGGCTTGCCGGACGTGCGCGCGAACGCGAGCTACCAGCGCGAGCAGCTCGGCCTGAAAGGCATCGTCGAGGAGCAGGGTATCGACCAGCGCGTCGATCGTCTCGGCGCGCCGGGCTCGCCGCTCGACCGGTTCGGGCCGGGCACCGGCGAGAGCATGCAGCAAGGCGCGCGCGGCGCGCTCGATGCGCTCGAATCGCCGGTCAACCTGTGGCAGGCCGGGTTCGACGCATCGTGGGAGCTGGACCTGTTCGGGCGCGTGCGCCGCTCGGTCGAAGCGGCCGGCGCGCAGACGCGCGCGGCGGTCGCGGGCCGCGACGATGCGCTGCTGTCGCTCGAGGCCGAAGTCGCGCAGACCTATCTGCAACTGCGGGGCGCGCAAGCGCAACGCGCGCTGGCCGACGACCTGCAACGCGCGCAGCGCGAACTGGTCGACCTGACGCGCGAGCAGGCCGCGCACGGTCTCGCGAGCGATCTCGACGTGCGCAGCGCCGAGGCCCGGCTCGCGCAGATCCGCGCGCAACTGCCGCAGTTCGACCAGCAGATCGTGCTGCTGCGCAACGGTCTCGCGTATCTGGCCGGCGGCGCGCCGGGCGCGCTCGACGACTGGCTCGACGCGCCGCGCGCGTTGCCGGACGTGCCGCCGACCGTGCCGGTCGGCCTGCCGTCGACACTCGCGCGCCGACGCCCCGACATCCGTCGCGCGGAGGCCGAGCTGCACGCGGCCACCGCCGACGTCGGCGTCGCGGTCGCGCAGTTCTATCCGGACATCTCGTTGACCGGGCAGGTCGGCCTGCGCGCATCGCACGTGCGCGAACTCGCGCACTGGTCGCACCTGTTCTATGCGTTCGGGCCGGCCGTATCGCTGCCGATCTTCTCCGGCGGGCAGCTCGTGTCGAACCTGCGGCTGTCGCAGGCGCGCCAGGCCGAAGCGGCGCTCGCTTACCGGCAAGCCGTGCTCGTCGCGCTGCGCGACGTCGACAATGCGCTGGCCGTGTACCGCACCGACCAGGCGCGCGCGGCCGCGCTCGACGACGCGGTGCGGGCCGAACAGGGCGCGCTGGATCTCGCGCGCGATCGATACCGGAAGGGCTTGTCGCCGTTCCTCGACGTACTGGACGCCGAGCGGCAATGGTCGGAGGGCCGGCAGCAGGCCGAGCAGGGCGCGTTGCAGACGACGACCGATCTCGTCGCGCTGTACAAGGCGCTCGGCGGTGGATGGCAGGCCGGACCGGATACGGATACCGGTACGGCACGGGCGCAGTAGCCCCGAGCGCGCGCCGAGCATCGCGGGCCGCGCGCTACGCAGCTCGTCCGCTCACGCGCGGCCTCAATCCCACGCGTGCTTGCTGAACTGATAGCCCTTCGAGCGGATGGTCTTGATCCGTTTCGGTTCGTTCGCATCGTCGCGCAGCTTGCGGCGCAGCTTCGAGATGCGGCCGTCGATCGAGCGATCGAGGCCGTCGAACGCGATGCCGCGCAGCAGCAGCGTCAGGTCTTCCCGGCTGACCACCTCGCCGGCGCGGCACGCGAGCGCCCACAGCAGGTCGAATTCGGTCGACGTCAGGCGCGGCATGCTGCCGTCAGGAAGATGCACGCGGCGGTCGGTCCGGTCGATGGAGAACTTGCCGAACACGTATCGCTGCGGCGAATCCGGCACGGGGTCGCCCGTCGGCGCGCGCGTACGCCGCAACTGCGCCTTGATCCGCGCGAGCAGCAGGCGCGGCTCGACCGGCTTGCGGAGAAAGTCGTCCGCGCCGAGTTCCAGGCCGAGCAATTCGTCGAACGGTTCGTCGCGGCCCGTCACCATGATCACGATGCCGTCGTAGTGCATGCGCGCCTCGCGGCAGATCTCGAAGCCGTCCTTGCCCGGCAGATTGACGTCGAGCAGCACGAGGTCGGGGTGGCTCGCGACGATCGCCGGCACCGCGCCGGCGCCGTCGAACAGCGTATCCACCAGGTAATGATGCTTGCGCAGGTAATCGGCGATCAGCGCGGACAGCGGGACGTCGTCTTCGACGAGCAGGATTCGGATGGGCATCGCTAAACGAAGGGGCAAACGGGAAGGTGGCGAGCGGTCAGGCCCAGTCCGAGCGCGTCGTAGCCGAAGCGACGTGGATGATACTGCGCAACATTCCAATGGAATGTGGTGAATTCTGAATCGTTCGGTGAGCTTAGCTATGGGGGAATCGCCGCTGCCGGGTGAAACGCAGGGGGTGGGCGGGGCAGGGCCGCGCGCGGCCGAAACGGGTCGATGCGAGATCCGGCGCGGCGCTCGCGACGATGCGCGAGCAGGCATCCTTCAGACGAAAACGTTTGCGCCGATGCGCTGTCGCGAACGTCGTTCGCACTGGCCGAACCCAGGCCAGGCAAGGTTAGTCGACATATCATTACAAAATATTACCGACGTCCCGGCATCCTGCTCCCTACAATTCCCGAACCTGACTGACGCGCCTCGCATCGTGCGATCGCCGCTGGTTCCCGAGCGCGTCGACGGCCGGTTTCGACGGCACGTCGCGTCATGCTGCTCGGGTGCGGAACCGGCTGCGCGTGGGTCGAATCGACGCCGCGCCGGCTCCCGACGGGCCCGCAAGCGGACAGTACGAATCATTCACGGGGAAACGAAATGACGCCGTTGCAAGTCGTCCAGCGTCTCGATGCACTCACGCACGCGATCGAAGCCGCGGTGGCGCGTGCCGACTGGAACGAGGCCGTCCGGGCCGCCGAGATGCGTTCGGCGTTTATCGTTGCGCTTGCACCCAATCAACCGGCCGCGGTCGTGTCGGCGCTGATGAAGGTGCAGGAGATGGACGTCAGGATTTCCACGGTCGCGCGCGACACGCTGGAGGCGCTCATCGCGGAGGGCTGGCAAGCGTTGCATGAAACCCGCTTGGCAACGAACGCACTGAGGGCGCAGCAGCGGTTGCCCGATCCGGGCGCGGCGGCTACGCGACACTAAGACTCGCTTCCTTCGGTGGTGGAATGAAATTCAAGAAACGCACCGGTCACGTCGATGCAACGCGGTGGTTCGCCGACGGCGACCATGAACGGGTGGAGCGCCGTCACGGCGGGTGGGCGGTCGCGACGCCGGAAGGCTGGCGTTCGGTGAAGCCGGGCGACTGGATCCTGCGCGACGAATGCGGTAACTGCTGGCCGATGGACGACGGCCTCTTCATGCATTGCTACGAACCGGTCGCCGACTGACTCGCCCGCCGGTTCGCCCAACCTATCGACGCTTGCGCGAAAACATCAGCGACTCCGCGTCGTTGAAGCGGATGCGCTGCGGCGCGCCGTAACCGGCTTTCTCCGCGACCCGGATCGACGCGACGTTGGTCGGCGCGATCAGGCACACGCTGCGCTCGAATCGCTGCTGCGCGTCGAGCCATGCGAGCGCGGCCGCGAGCGCCTCGGTCGCATAGCCGTTGCCTTGCGCCCACGTCGCCAGCGCCCAGCCGGCCTCCGGCACGCCACGAATCGACGGCTCGATGTTGCGGTGGAAATCCGCGAAGCCGAGATCGCCGACATACCGGCCCGACGCCTTTTCCCGAATCGCCCAGTACCCATAGCCGAGCAGCGGCCACAGCCCGCGATACGCGAGCATGCGCATCCACGAGTCGCGCGGCGTGGAAGGCGTGCCGTTGAAGATGTGCGCGACGACGCCGGGCTCCGCCCACATCGCGGCGAGCGCGTCGAAGTCGCCGAGCGGGTGGCCTTCGAGGATCAGGCGTGGCGTGTCGAGAACGGGCGGGGACGAGACGGGTGGCACGGCGCTGATTGTCATCGGGCGTTCCATGAGGAAAGGACGGCGACGCAGGGCGCCGCGCTTGGGTCCCGTACGATACCGCGTAAACGGCGATGCGGACGCAATTCCCCGCCCGCATCGGGGTAGGCATGCGCATCGCGCGGATGGCCGGGGTTCGGCGGTGGCAGGGGTTACTTGCGGCTTTTCAGAAAGGAGCGCCCTTCGGCCGTGATCGACGCGCCGGAGCGCCCGTGCGCGGGATGGCTGACGAACCCGGCGTTGACGAGCTCCCGCGCGATCGACCAGCCGAGCGCCGGCGCGTCGCGGCCGTAGCGAACATCGGCGAGGCGTTCGAGCGCCCAGATCGCGGAGGCCGACAGGTTGGGGGTGTTGGGCGTGAGAGTCTCGTTCATCGCTTCCTCGTGAAATGGCGTTTCGGGATGGACGGCGCGTGGCCGCGGGATCGGCGGCGCACGCGTCAGCGTGCTTGCAGCAACGGCAGCAGCGCGTGCAGCGCCGCTTCCTCGTCGGGGCCGGTGGCGAGCACCTGCGCCGACGTGCCGCCGTGAACCTGCAGCGACGCGATCGCGCCGCTGTCTTTTGCGTTGCTGCGGTGCCCGTTCGCGATCAGCTGGATGTCGCTGTCGAAACGGCGTGCCGCGTCGACCGCCGCGTCGCGCGCGGCGCGGCCGCGATTGCGGTTCCATGCGGGGCCGATTTCAACGTACACAACGGTTGCCACGATGCTGGAAAGCATCCGGACAGGTGGGCGGGGCGGTGCACGACATGCACGGTGCACGGTTGCGCACGTGTTGCGGACATCGGGCGGCCGGCATGTCACGATTTCCCGCAGGGTCGCGGGGCGCCGGCCGGGCGGATTGCGCGCGCCATTCGGCGCGAACGTGCCGACATCCGCTGCGAAGGCGCATTCAAGTTCGCGGATTGTCGGAAGTGGACGATTATAATGCATCCGCCAGATCATGTGAATTGCATTATAATGCCGTGTGCGCCGATGCCGGCCCGCCGCACTGCCGGCGGAGCGAGTCGCCGCGCCTCCGGGCGCGCAACGTGCTCGCCCGGCATCGTCGATCGACCCGAACCCCTCCCCGAATGGAAGCTGCAATGAACGCCCCTGCCTGCCCGCAATGCGCGATGGAAAACACTTACCCGGACGGCGCGCTGACCGTGTGCGCGGACTGCGGCCATGAATGGTCGGCCGACGCCGGCGCCGAGGCCGGCGACGAACCGGCGGGCGACGTCGTCAAGGACGCGAACGGCAACGTGCTGTCCGACGGCGATTCGGTCGTGCTGATCAAGGACTTGCGCGTGAAGGGTTCGTCGATCACGCTGAAGATGGGCACCAAGGTCAAGAGCATCCGGCTCGTCGGCGGCGATCACGAGGTCGACTGCAAGACCGACATGGGCGGCTTCATGCTGAAGGCGTGCTACCTGAAGAAGGTCTGAGCGCACGGTCCAGGCGACCGTTGCATCCGCGTTTTCATTCGCTGCTTTTTCAGCCGCTGCTTGTCAACCGATTACCCGCACATGGCCGAGGATCGAACTTCCTACGACGCGTTCGTCAGGTTCCTGGCGACGCCGCTGAACGACGGCCGGCCGTTCGTGCTGGAGACGCAGCACGCGGTCTCGCTGCACTTCGATCATCTCGGCACCCAGAGCTTCATGTCGCTGCGCGATCCGGTGCGGCTCGCGCTCGGCTATACGCGCGTGATGATGGGCTTTCTGCTGTTGCAGGCCGAGCCCGCGCACATCTGCATGCTCGGGCTCGGCGGCGGGTCGCTCGCGAAGTACTGCTACCGCCACCTGCCCGGCACGTCGATCGACGCGGTCGAGATCAATCCGGACGTGATCGCGCTGCGCGACGTGTTCAGGATTCCTGCCGACGACGCGCGCTTTCGCGTGGTATGCGCCGACGGCGCCGATCATCTGGAGCGGGCGGATGTGCGCACGGATGTGATCCTGCACGATGCATTCGTCGCCGACGGTATGCGCGGCCGCTGTACGGGCGGCACATTTCTCGATGCGTGCCGCGCGCGCTTGAGCGAAGCCGGCGTGCTCGCGATCAACTTCATGGACGACGATTCGGCATTGCCGCAGCACCTCGAGCAGTTGCGATCGGTATTCGGCTCGTCGTATGCGCTGGTGCCGTGCGGCGACGACAACAACTTCGTTGCATTCGCATGGAAGGACGGCAGCCGGCTGCCGTCGCTGCGTATCCTGCTGGAGCGGGCGCTTGCGTGCCCGCAGGCGGGAGAACTGAAGCTGGCCGCCACCGCGAGGCGCATGAAGCACGGCGAGGGCATCGATCCGCGGCGGCTGGTGTGGCGTGCGCAATCGCACGAACGTTGGGAGATCGGCGCGTGATGGTGACGGAGGTGGCGGCGGCCGTGGCTACCGCGCCGACGCCGCGCGCCTTTGCGGCCGCGCTTACTTCACGCGCTTACTTCACGCGCTTGCCGATCGCGCTGC
Source organism: Burkholderia sp. MS389 (assembly GCF_016899425.1). Lineage (GTDB taxonomy): Bacteria > Pseudomonadota > Gammaproteobacteria > Burkholderiales > Burkholderiaceae > Burkholderia > Burkholderia sola. The sequence goes on along the minus strand of NZ_CP045996.1, from coordinate 806,389 downwards.
GAGTCTTGTACGTGACGCCGTGCCGGTCGAGATATTCGCGGATCAACTGCCGCACGACTTGCGACGGCGTAAGATCCTGCTCCGCGCAGAGCATCTCGAAGGCTTCCTTCTTCGCGGGATCGATCAGGACGGTCAGGCGGGCGGTTTTCGTTTCCATGACGGGGCGAGAGTGATCAGTATGTTAATCAAATTATAATCGATGCGCTGTCGGCTCGAGCTCCGGAAGCGCCCAAGTGCCGCCCGTGGCACACGATCAGCGCTTGGCGCGCAGCAGCGCGAACAGGTCGTCGAGCACCGGCACGATCGCGAGCGTGACGAGTACCGCGGCGAGCGGCACGGTCGATACGTAGCCCACGTGCTTGAAGCCGATGGCGCCGGCCAGGCCGCCGACGAAGAACGACGCGAGCATCGTCGCGTGTATCCTCAGTTTCGAACGGTTGGCGATCACCGCATGCGCGTCGACGTCGATGGCCGACCGATTCCAGTAGAACAGCTTGCCGAGCTCGATGCCGAGATCGGTCACGATGCCGGTGATGTGCGTCGTGCGGATTTCCGCGCCGGACAGCTTCGTGATCGTCGCGTTCTGCAGCCCCATGATGAAGCACAGCAGCGTCACGGTCACCGGCACGAAGAACGTTTCCCACAGCGCGAGATGGCTGCCGAGCAGTCCGAACAGCAACAGCAGCGCGGCCTCGACCAGCAGCGGCAGCATGAACTGGCTGTGCAGCCCGCGGCGGCGCCCCCAGTTGACGAGGATCGCCGAGCAACTGGCGCCGATCAGGAACGACCCCAGCGAACTGATGCCGGCGAGCGCGAGCCGCACGTCGCCGAGCGCCGTCTGGTCGGCGATCGCCGATACGATGCCGCTCATGTGCGACGTGTATTGCTTGACCGCGAGAAAGCCGCCGGCATTGGCCGCGCCGGCGACGAACGCGAGCGAAAACCCGAGCTGGCGGTTCGCGGTCGCGCTGCGGTGTTTTCCCGTCAGGGTTCGAAAGTACTGCGCTGGCATAAGGGCTTCGCTCGATCGTCGCGGATTCGCGGGTACAGGCGGAAAACCGGTGCGGATGGCGTGACGGGCACGCTGCTTGCACCGGATCCTGGGGCTGTCGAATCATGTGATGAACATGATAATGTCATTATCATACTCTGTTGGCAGGATGGTGCTTTCAGTACAATGATGCAACGCGCGGCGGCTGGCGGTTTCGACGCCGCGCGGCGCTCGCTCACTCGCGATTCCCTTCTGCTCACCGCTTCATGACCCCGATCAAGTTCATCCTTCGCTACACGGCGATCCCGTTCACGGCCATCGTCGCCGTGGTGATCTGGACCGTCATACCTTCGTCGAAAGAGATCGATGCGAGACAATATGCGGCGCTGTCGCGCGGGTACGCAAGTTTCCCGCTGCCGTTTCGGCGCGAGATCTCGGACACGATGGAACACGGCACGATCAACGACCGGCGCTACCAGGCGCTCGTGCGCGATTCGCTCGGCAACGGCGTCGCGCTGGACTGGCCGGCATCGGGTGTCGGCGGCGTCGCCGACGAGCGGCAAAAACTGGCCGAACTGATTCAGGCCGATTCGGATCTTCAAAGGCAACGGCAATGAAAACCCTGCTGGTTTCTGTGGCATTCGCGATGATCATCGCGAGCCTGATCTTCGCGCTGTACTTCATGAATCACGATCGCGGCAAATCCAAGCGGATGGCGTGGTCGCTCGCCGCGCGCGTCGGGTTGTCGGTCACGCTGTTTCTGTCGCTGCTGATCGCGTACAAGCTCGGCTGGATCGAACCGACCGGGTTGCCGATCGGGCGGTGACGCGCGGTTGTCGCGCGGGCGGCGGCGCGCGTCGCCGTGAATACCGACCGCGTCGAGTCCTTCGCCGATGATCCAGCCGACCGGATAGCGCGGGTCGAACGAACCGTACGGGTCCCGCGCGATCCGTTGCAGCCGTGTACGGCGGGCGCGCCGCCGCTGCACGGGCTCGGCCAGCCGGACCGGGAAGACCTGCTGCTCAACGGCTTGCTGCCCGAGTTGCGGCGGCGCGATCTGCTCGATATCGACCATATGGGCGGCGATTTCCGCGCGAATCTGGAACTGCCGGCGTTGCGGCGCGAGGCCGTGGCGGCGTGAACGACGGATGAACCGCGTACCGTGCCGGACGTCGGACGGTACGCGGTTGCGCGCATATCGCGCGATCAGATATCCATCGAAAAAATAACCATTTGGTACACGCTTCGGCGCGCATTACAGTCACGCCTCCTGCCGGCTGCAACGCCGGTCGTTCCGACGTTATTCCAGAAATGCGCCACATGAATCGTTTGATGCGTTCCGGGGGCCGCCGTGTCGCGGCCGCGCTGTTCGTGCTCGGCCTTGCGCCGGTTTCCCATGCGGCCCAGCCGACGGTGCGCGTCGGCATCGACGCCGAGTCGTACCCGCCGTTCTTTTCGAAGGATGCCTCCGGCAAGTGGAAGGGCTGGGAAATCGACGTGCTCGAGGCCGCGTGCGGCAAGCTGAACGTGCGCTGCGAGCTTACCGACATTGCGTGGGACGGCCTGATTCCGGCGTTGCAGAACCGCAAGATCGACGTGATCTGGTCGTCGATGACGATCACCGGTGAGCGGCAGAAAGCCATCGATTTCAGCCGCGCGTATTACGAATCGCCGACCGTGTTCGTCGGCGCGAAAAGCGACCGGCGCCGCGTCGACTGCGCGGTGCCCGCCACCTTCAAGGGCCGCGTGATCGGCGTCGAGGCCGGCACGAACTTCTCGGCGTTCCTCGATGCCCGCTTCAAGCAGGATGCGCAGATCAAGGCGTTCGACAAGTTCGACAATGCGCTCGCGGATCTGGTGTCCGGTCGCGTCGACTACGTGCAGGAAGGCAAGGGGCTGTTCACGGCGTTCCTCGCGTCGCGCGACGGCAAGGACTTCGAGGTCAAGGCCACGTGCGCGGACAATCCGGTGTTGGGGCTCGGCATCGGCGCGGGTGTGCGGCATGGCGATGCGCTGCGCGGCAAGCTGTCGACCGCGATCGCGCAACTGCAGCAGGACGGCACGTGGGATGCGATCACCGCCCGCTATCCGAACCTGAAAGGCACGATCGAGAAGGGTCGCTGAGCGCATGGCCGGCGACGATTCGCTGCTCGCGTTGCTCGCATTCGGCGACGGCGGTTATGGCCGCGTGTTCGCGGGCGCGTTCGCGCTGACATTCGGCGTCGCGGCGGCATCGTTCTGCACCGGCGTGCTGCTCGGCATCGCCGGCGCGCTCGGCAAGCTGTCGCGATACGCGGCGCTCGTGTGGCTGGCGCGCCTCTACACGACGCTCGTGCGCGCGCTGCCCGAGCTGTTGTGCCTGCTGCTCGCGTTCTACGCGGTCGCGCCAGCCATCGAGAACGCGCTGCGCGGCAGCGGCATCGTGTCCGGCGACTTCGCGTTCGATCCGTTCGTCGTCGCCGCGCTGTCGCTCGGTTTCATCCAGGGTGCGTATCTCACCGACATCTTCCGCGCGGCGCTCGTCAACGTGCCGGTCGGTGAGATCGAAGCCGCGCACGCGTACGGGATGACGCCCTGGCAGACGTTCGCGCGCATCCGGCTCCCGGCCGCCGCGCGGCTCGCGCTGCCGGGCGTCGGCAACGTGTGGCTGAACGCGACCAAGGACGCGTCGTTCATCAGCGTGCTCGGTTCGTTCACGGATCTGCTGAAGGCGAGCCAGCTCGCGGCCGGTGCGACGCGGCACTACGTCTTCTTCTATCTGGTCACGGCCGCACTGTTCCTGCTGCTGAGCATCACGTCGACCGGCATTTTCGCGGCGCTCGAACGGCATGCGAATCGCGGCACGAGGCGCGCGACGACATGATCTTCTCGCTGCCTTTTCTGCTCGACACGGTGATGCCGAAGCTGCTCGCCGCGGTGCCGACCACGCTCGCGCTGACGTTTTGGTCGGGCGCGGCCAGCGTGCTGCTGGGCGTGCCGCTCGCGCTCGCCGCCGGTGCACGCCATCCGCCGCTGCGCTGGTCCGCGCGCGGCTGGCTCATGCTGATCCGCGGCACGCCGCTGCTCGTTCAGCTCTATCTGCTGTACTACGGATTCGGGCAGATCGTTCCGCGCGAATGGATGCGCGACAGCTGGGCGTCGCCGCTGCTGCGCGACGCGTTCTGGTACGCGATCGTCGCGTTGAGCGTGAACGAGAGCGCGTACGTCGCGACGATCCTGCGCGGCGCGATCGCCGGCGTGCCGGCCGGCGAGATCGAGGCCGGCCATGCCTACGGGATGACGCGCATGCAGGTGCTGCGCCGCATCGTCGGGCCGCGTGCATGGCGGCTTGCGCTGCCTGCGCTCACCGGCGAGGCAATCCTGCTGCTGAAATCGACCGTCCTCGCGTCGACCGTGACCGTGTTCGACGTGATGGGCACGGCCAATACGCTGCGCTTCGAGACGTTGCGCGTGTACGAACCGCTGGCTGGCGCGGCGATCGTCTATGTCGTGCTGGTCGCGCTGCTGACCATTCCCGCCGCCCGTCTCGAGAAGCGCATCAATCGCTACCTGACGCGCACGCCCGACGACCGCGTGTCCGCACCGCGCGGCCGCGCGTCGTCGGGCGCGTGGGCGGCACCCAACTGATTTCTTGCCTGGTACCGATTTCGACGATGTCCGATCCTCGCCCCTTGCTGTTTTCCCTGTACGAACAAGCCAGCGTCGGCTGCGGCGGCGCGCCGAGCCTGTGGACCCATCCCGCCGACGAGCGGCTGCGCGCGAATACGCTCCCGTTCTGGTCGAACCTCGCGCGCACGGCCGAGCAGGCCGATCTCGACATGCTGTTCTTCGCGGACGTGCTCGGCCTGTACGACGTCTATGGCGGGTCGGCCGACGCCGCGGTGCAGTGGGCGGTCGAGGCGCCCGCGAACGATCCGATGATGCTGATTCCGGCGCTCGTCGCGCAGACCGAGCGGCTCGCGTTCGGCGTGACGGCGAGCACGACGTACGAGCATCCGTTCGCGCTCGCGCGCCGCTTCAGCACGCTCGATCATCTGAGCAACGGCCGGATCGGCTGGAACATCGTGACGTCCTACCTGACGAGCGCGGCGCGCAACTTCGGGCTCGACCGGATGATCGGCCATGACGAACGCTATGCGCGCGCGGAGGAATTTCTCGACGTCGTCTACAAACTGTGGGAAGGAAGCTGGGCGGACGACGCGGTCGTCGCCGACAAGCACGCGCCGCGCTATGCGCGTGGCGACCGCGTGCGGCCAATCGCGCACGAAGGCAGGCATTACCGCGTGCAGGGGCCGCACGTCTGTGCGCCGTCGCCGCAGCGCTCGCCCGTACTGATCCAGGCCGGCTGGTCGGGGCGCGGGCGCGAGTTCGCGGCGAAGCACGCGGAAGTGGTGTTCGTCGCGAAGTCGAATCCGCACGAGATTCGCGCGGGCCTCGACGAGATTCGCCGGCGCGCGGCCGAGCGCGGCCGCGCGGCGGACGACGTGAAGTCGCTGACGGTGCTGCGGATCGTGACCGCGCGCTCGTCGGGCGACGCGAAGGAGAAATATCACACGCTGCAGCAGCACTATCACCAGCACGCGCAGCTCGTCAGCTATGCGGGCGACACCGGCATCGACATCGACCGCTATGCGGACGACGAACCGCTGACGACGCAGACGGAAGGGCTGACGTCCTACGTGGTGCGGCCGGATGGCAGCGGCAAGCCGCTCACCGCCGGCGACGTGCGGCGCAAGTTCGCGAGCGTCACGCGCGGCACCGACCTGATCCTCGTCGGCTCCCCCGACGAAGTCGCGGACCAACTCGCCGAGCATGCGCGGCAGTCGACGACGAGCGGCTACATGCTCAATCCGCTGATCAGCCCGGGCACGCTCGACGATTTCGCCGAACTGATCGTGCCGGAACTGAAAAAGCGCGGCCTGTACCGGACGTCGCCGGCGGGCGGCACCTTCCGTTCCCGGCTGAGCGGGCGCGACCGCCTGCCGGACACGGCCCATGGCGCGTCGTTCCGGTTTCCCGTGCCTGAAGCGGGCTGACGATCCGATCGATACCGAACGACTTTCCGCGGAGTGGCATGACATGACCGATGACGTACTGTTCCTGCTGCAACCGCATCGTGCCGGCCGGAATCTTCCGGCATGAATCGCGCGACGAACGAAACCGTGGACGCGACGCGGCGCGAAGATCGCCCCCGTCGATCGGCGTTGCCGCCCGTCCTGAGCGCCACGGGCATCGCGAAGCGATTCGACGCGACCGTCGCACTGTCGGCGCTCGACCTGTCGATCGGCGCCGGCGAAGTCGTCGCGTTGATGGGCGCGAACGGCGCGGGCAAGTCGACCTTCGTCAAGATCCTGAGCGGTGCGCTGCACGCGGACGGCGGCACGCTGACGCTGCGCGGCGAACCGTATCGGCCGGCGTCGCCGCACGCGGCCAAGCGGCTCGGTGTCGCGACCGTGCACCAGTCGGTGGCCGATGCCGTCGTGCCGACGCTGTCGATCGCGGACAACCTGCTGCTCGACCGGCTGTGCGATCCGGCGTCGCCGTGGCGCGTGCCGCCGGCAGCTCGCCGCGACGCGGCACGATCGCTCGCCGCGCGGGTCGGGCTCGACGTCGACCTGGCGGCGCCGCTCGCCGCGCTGTCGCTGGCCGACCAGCAACGTGTGACGCTGGCGCGTGCGCTGGCCGGGCAACCGTCGTTGCTGATTCTCGACGAGCCGACCGCGAGCCTGTCAGCGGCGGAGGCCGAGCGGCTGTTCGTGCTGGTGGACGCGTTGCGCCGCGATGGCGTCGCCATCCTGCTGGTATCGCATCGGCTCGGCGATTTGCGCCGCATCGCCGATCGCGCGGCGATCGTCCGCGACGGCCGGATCGTCGCCGATCTGGCCGCGCCGATCGATTTCGACGCCGCGGTGGAAACGATGATCGGGCGGCCCTTGCCGCGTGCGCGTGCAGCAGCGCCGGAGCGTGCCGGGCGGGTCGAATCCGCAGGTGTGGTCGGCTCAGGCTTCAGCGCGCGGCAGGTCCGGCTGACGCCGACCGGCACGCCGTTCGACCTCGACGTCCGGCGCGGCGAGATCGTCGCGATCGCGGGCCCCGTCGGCGGCGGCAAATCGCGCTTCGCGCGGACGATCTTCGGCGCGGTGCGGGCGGCGGCCGGCGAGATGACGCTCGACGGCCGGCCGTGGCGGCCACGTTCGCCGGCGGACGCGATTCGCGCCGGCGTATTCCTGGCCGGCGAGGACCGCTGGCGCACGTCGCTGTTCCCCGACAGCGTCCCGTTCGCATCGATCGCGGGCACGATCGGCTTTCCGTTCCTGTCGCGCTGGTTCGCGAGCGGCGCGGTGCGCCGAGCGCGCGAACGCACGGCCGCCGCGGCGGCGATCGCGCGGTTCGGCATTCGCTGCGAGGGGCCCGACGATCGCGTCGCGCACCTGTCCGGCGGCAACCAGCAGAAGGTCGTGCTCGCGCGCTGGCACGCCGAACCGGCGCGGCTGTTGCTGCTCGACGAGCCGTTCCAGGGCATCGATGCGGGCGCGCGCGCCGATATCGTCGATACGCTGCGGCGTCATGCGCATGAGCGCGCGACGATCGTGTTCGTCAGCGATCTCGAGGAAGCCGCCGAGATCGCCGATCGTATCGTGCGGTTCGATCGCGCGACGCTCGATTGCCAGCCTCCGACTTCTTCCATCGTGCGTGCCTGCTCATGAAACCCGTGACTTCTTCCGCTGACCGTCATGCCGCATCCGTCCAACGTTCGTCGCGCCCCTGGCCGGTCCGTCTCCGCGATGCGCTCGAACGGACCGGCATCCTGCTCGTGCTGGCGATCCTCGTGGTCGTATTCGCGCGCAAGGAGCCCGCGTTCCTGAACCTCGACAATCTGTTCAGCATCCTGCAGGCGGTGTCGATCGTCGCGTTGCTCGGCATCGGCGTGACGGTCACGCTCGCGGCCGGCGGTTTCGACCTGTCGGTCGGCAGCATGGCCGCGACCGCGCAGATGGCCGCGAGCTACGTGCTGGTCGTCTGGCACGGCAGCGCGTGGGCTGCCGCGCTCGCCTGCGTCGCGCTTGGCGTGGCCGCCGGCTTGTTCAACGGCTTGCTGATTACGCGGCTGCGCGTGCCCGACCAGCTCGCGACGCTGGGCACGCTGTTCCTGCTGGCCGGCCTGCAGTTGATTCCGACCGGCGGCCGTTCGCTCGCGACCGGCTCCGTGCTGCCGGACGGCACCGACGCCACCGGCGTGTTCCCCAACGCGTTCCTCGCGCTCGGCCGCCTGCGCGTGTTCGACGTCGTACCGTTGCCGGTGCTGCTGCTGGCGGCCGTGACGGTGCTGGCCTGCATCACGATGGAAGCGACGCGCTGGGGCCGCGTGATCTACGCGATCGGCGGCAACGAAACGGCCGCGCGGCTGGCCGGTGCGCCGGCCGCGCGCTACCGTGTCGCCGCGTACGTCGTGTCGGGCGCGATCGCGTCGCTGGGCGGCGTGCTGATCGCCGCGCGAGTTGGCCGCGGCGACGTGAGTGCGGGCCACTCGCTGCTGCTCGACGCGGTGGCGGCCGCGCTGATCGGTTACGCGGTGTGGGGCGCGAAGCGGCCCAACGTGTTCGGCACGGTCGTCGGCGCGGTGTTCGTCGGCGTGTTGCTCAACGGGCTGACGATGCTGAATGCTCCCTACTATATGCAGGACTTCATCAAGGGCGTGCTCCTCGTGCTCGCCCTGGCGTTTACGTTCGGCATCGGTCGCCGTACGGATGCCCGGGCGTGACGGTGAGGGCGCCAAGACTCGGTTCCTGCGTCCAAGGGTCCGAAGAATCTTCAAGCTTGACCGTTTGTTATCCAAAGTAATATCGATTGCCGAATCGGTCGGTTTGAGTTCGCGTGCCGTGCTGATAGATTGAGCCGATATCGTCCTGTACGGAGACAGACACGCCATGCGCTCGTTGCTTCGCCGAAAGTCGCGCCTCGAACCGAAACTCGGAGCACTCGTATTGGGCGCCGCACTCGCGCTCGGTATGCCCGCGGCACACGCCGGCCCGCTCAAGGGCGCGCCCGCACCGTTCGACAAGGGCGGCGTGAAGATCGCGCTCGTCAACTACCTGTCGACCGGCGATTTCTTCCAGGCCTACGAAGCCGGCGCGCAGAAGCAGGCACGCGCGCTCGGCGTCGATCTGCGCATCTACGAAGGGCGGCAGGACGCAGCCGAACAGCGCGAGCAGATTCAGCAGGCAATCAACATCGGCGTGTCCGCGATCATCGTCAATCACGGCTTGCCGGAATCGTTGAAGGACGTCGTTCAGCGTGCGCTCGACAAAGGCATCAAGGTCGTCGCGTTCGACGTCGATCTCGCCAATCCGAAGGTGCCGCAGATCGAGCAGAACGATCGCGACCTCGCGAACCTGCTGCTCGATCAGGCGGTGAAGGACAACGGCGACGCGTTCTCGGCAGGGTATGTGTACGTGGCCGGATTCGCGCCGCTCGACCGGCGCGATGCCGCGTGGCGCGATTTCAAGCGCGCGCACCCGCAGGTTCGGGAAAAGGCGCGCTGGGGCACCGTCGACAATCCGATCGCGCAGTCGGTCGCGAACCAGGCGGCGGCCGTGTATCGCGCGAATCCGGACATTCGCGTCGTGTTCGCGCCGTACGACGAATTCGCGCGCGGCGCGAAGCTCGCGGCCGACGAGGCCCGGCTGTCGTCGAAGCTGCGCATCTACAGCGCGGACGTGTCGACGGCCGACATCGAGGCCATCCGCGCGCCGAACAGCGCATGGGTCGCGACGGCCGCGACCAATCCGGCGGTCGTCGGCGCGGTGTCGGTGCGGGCCGCGGCGCTGCTGGTCGCCGGGCAAAACCCGGGCGCGCGCATCGCGGTCAAGCCGACGCTGATCACGCGCGACGATCTTGTGAAGAACGACATTCATACCGTGGCCGAACTCGGCGCGAAGTTCCCGGCGTTCCGCGCGAGCGACGCGGCGACGGCCGCGTGGATTCCGGCGATCGACTGATCGCTTCGGCGCGCAGTGAACCGATCCGTCGCGTGCGTGCCGCCTGCCCATGACTTGACCATGACGACCCTGAACGACTATCTCGCGCAAAAGCGCGATGCGTGGCACGCGAAGCAGCAGGCCGCTCGCAACGATCCCGATTTCAAGGCGACGCCGCTGAAGGCGACCGTGCGCGCGCTCGGCCGCAGCGGCGTGCGCGAGATCCGGATTCGCGATTTCCAGGTGATCAGCGACAGCCCGCCCGATTTCGCGGGCTACAACCTGGGGCCTGCATCGCCGGAGTTGCAGCTTGGCGTGCTCGGCAGTTGCCTCACGCACATCACGTTGATCCAGGCCGCGGAGCGGGGCTTGAAGATCGACGCGGTCGAAGTCGAAGTCACCGGCGACCAGCATCCGCTCGCGCAGCAGCCCGGGTTCGAACAGGTGCCGGTATTCCCGCACAACATCCGCTATACGCTGGACATCGTGTCGCCGGAGCCGCCGGAGGCGATCCGTGCATTGCATCAGGCGGTCGAGGAGGTGTGCCCGATCTTCAACCTGCTGAGGCTGCCGCAGCACATCGACGGGGAATTGCGGCATACCGGCGCGTGATGCGTGACGCATTGCTGCACGGCCAAGTTTGGAAATGAAATAGACGTATTGTGATAAGAATACTTATCCTGATAGTCGTAATGCGAATGCATGACGTTGACGAATTCGCGCCGCCACGCGCCCGACGAGGGCGGTCACGACGCTAGTTGCGCGGTTCCTTCGTCACGTCATGACGATAGGCGCGCGGCGAGCAGCCCACGATGCGTTTGAACGCATGGCCGAACGCGCTATCCGAGTCGTAGCCGAGCCGCTGCGCAATCGCCGAGATCGACGCGTTCGATCTGCGCAGTTCGCGCATCGCCAGCTGGATCCGCCAGCGCAGCACGTATTCGAGCGGCCCGAACCCGAGCCGCCGCTTGAAATGCAGCGCGAACGTCGAACGCGACACGTGGCAGCAGGCCGCCAGCGCGTCGACGGTCCAGCGCCGCTCGGGCGCGGCGTGAATCGCGGCCAGCGCCGCGCTGACGCGCGCATCCGCGAACCCGGCCAGCCACCCGACATCGCCGTTCGCGCCGGCGTCCACATAGCGCCGCAGGATCTGCACCAGCATCATGTGGCCGAGATGCCGGACCATCAGCGACCCGCCCGGCGACGCCGCGCCGAATTCCCGTGCGAGCTGCTGCAGCGACCAGCGCAGCACCGCCGCCGGTTCGGAATCGCCGCTGACGACAACCACGGGCGGCAGGCTGCCGAGCAGCAGCGGCATGCCTTCCTCGTACGCGAAGCGGCCGCCGATCAGAAAGCAGTCGGCCGGTTCGCCGTAGTGCGCGATACCGCGTTCGAGATGCCGGTACACGTCGGCGGCCGGCACCGGCGCGACCGACGGATCACTCGCCAGCGAAAATGCCCGCGGCGCGGCGAGCAGGAAGCAGTCCCCCGTGCGCAGCCGGACAGGCGGCCCCGCACCGTCCACGGTCAGCCAGCAACTGCCTTCGACCACCGCGTTGAACTTGATCCCGTCGGGCGGCGGAAGGTCGACCGCCCACGGGCCGCCGGCCCGCAGGCCGGTGAAAAACGAGTCGCGCGTTTCCAGCAGCGACAGCACTTCCGATAGCGGGTCCACGCGCAATCCCCGGACGATCTCGACGAAAACCCGGATTCTATTGCATTCACAGTCCGGATGCGCGGCCGGAGAATGATCTCGTGCAGTGACGCGGCCGACGGGCGGCCGCGCGCATCGAGCATCATTCCAGGAGCTTTCGATGACGAACAGGCAGCATCCCCTTCATTCCGGATTCGACGCGGGATCGACGGCGACCGACGTACTGGCCGGCCTCGACTTGCACGGCAAGACCGCCATCGTCACGGGCGGCCATTCGGGTCTCGGCCTCGAAACCACGCGGGCACTGGCGCAGGCCGGTGCGCACGTTGTCGTCGGCGCACGGAGCGCCGCGGCCGCGCGCGAAGCGACGCGCGGCATCGCCGGCGTGGAGATCGCGACGCTCGATCTCGCGGACCCCGCGAGCGTGGCCGCATTCGCCGCGCGGTTCGTCGACGCGCGTCGCGACGTGCATGTCGTCATCAACAGCGCGGGCATCATGGCGTGCCCGGAAACTCGCTTGGGCGACGGCCGGGAAGCGCAGATGGCCGTCAATCACCTCGGTCACTACGCGCTCGTCAACCGGCTGTGGCCGGCGCTCGCGCACGGCGACGGCGCGCGCGTGGTTGCGGTGTCGTCGCTCGGGCACCGGCTGTCGCCGATCCGCTGGGACGATATCGATTTCGCGCGCGGTTACGACAAATGGCTCGCGTACGGGCAGTCGAAAACCGCCAACGCGTTGTTCGCGGTACAGCTCGACGTGCTCGGTGCGCCGTTCGGGGTTCGCGCGTATTCGCTGCATCCGGGCAAGATCGCGACGCCGCTGCAGCGTCATCTGACGCGCGCGGAAATGATGGCGCAGGGCTGGGTCGACGAGCACGGCGTGCCGATCGATCCGACCTTCAAAACGCCTGCGCGGGGCGCGGCAACCCAGGTATGGGCGGCGACGTCGCCGCGCATTGCCGATCTCGGCGGCGTCTATTGCGAGGATTGCGACGTCGCGATGGTGACGCGCGGCAACGAGGAATCGGGCGTGCGGCCGCATGCGATCGATCCGGAGGACGCGGCGCGGCTGTGGGCGTGGTCCGCCGCGGCGACGGGCGTCGATGCCTTTGCCGTGCGCCGTTGACGCCCACGCATTCGCCGGCCCGGGCGCCGCGCGGGTATCGGCGGCGATTCGATACTCGCGCGTGGCAGTCTATCCGCGCGTCTTTCGCAGCGCGCGCCCCATTTCCGCGATCGGCATCGCGACGATCGAATTCAGCAACCGCATTTCCCCGGCGTCCGGATGCGCGATCTTTCGCACTTCATCGAGCGTCTGCTCGACGTGACGATCGAGCGCTTCGAGAAAGCGCTGCAGTTCGCTGGCGGCCGCTTTCTCCCTGAGCCCGAGCGCCTGGCCGAACGCGACGAGTGCATCCACGCCGATATCGGCGAACCGCGTCGCATTCCCGAGCGGCATCGTCAGCTCGCAGTGCGGCCAGTGATCGCCGCGATGGTCGGGCCGGTGCGTCGGCGTGTGATACACGACCGTGCTGACGATGTCGTAGAACGGCGCGAGCCGGTAGCCGCGCGCGTCGACGAAGAACGACAGGTTCTTCAGGTGCGCGTCGGCATTGCCGACCACCACGTTGAACACGGTCCAGCGGAACACCGACAGACGCGTGAGCGCGCGCGTGCTGGTGCGGTCGATCGCGCGGGCCAGTTCCTGTGCATTCGCCCGCTGGTACTTGAAACCGCGGTCGTAGTTGAGCAGTTGCATCGCGTCGATCGTATGCACGCGCCCGGCCGGTTCCGACGCGACGTCGCGGTCGAACCGGTCGATCACGTAGCACGCGGACGGCGCGCGCAGGAAATGCACGTCGGGCACGTCGAGCCCCATCTTTTTCGCGAGCCGCATGCAGAAGAACTCGTTGATCGCCGAATGCGGATAGCCGGCCGCGCGCATGTCGGGTTTGAGCAGGTGCATCGACGGTTCGCTGCCGACCGGCTCGAACAGCGCGTAGTCGGGCGCGTTGCCGCGCAGCACCAGCAGCAGCTTCTGCTGCGCGCCGGCCGCCGACATGCGCTTGGGCGCGGTGGCCGTCAGCGCGCGCTCGGGCATCGCCTGGATCCGGCGCTCGAGCTCGTCGAGCGGCAGCGGCTGCAGGCCGCCGGGCGTTTCCTGCTCGCCGTCGGCCAGCAGCGTCAGCGCGCCGGCCGATTCGCGGCCGAAGTACGCGAGCAGGCCCCACGCGTCGGCGGCATCGACCTTCGCCTCGCGCGCGAGCGACGTGCGCATGCCTTCCTCGGGCAGCAGGTTGTCGAAGAACCACTGGACCGGGCGATCGGTCGACGTGTCGGTGAACACGTCTGCGCGCAGCGCAAACGCCGGCGACAGCGGATACGCGGCCGGCGACGCGAGCCACTGCGGGGCGTACGCGAACGACCAGATCCCCTTGTCGTCGGTCAGCGTGCCCATGCGCACGCCGTTCGCGGACGCGATCAGCGTTCTAGCCGCCATAGCTGCTCCTGCGGCGTTGCGCGGCCTTCAGCGCGGTGGCTTCGGAGATCTCGATCGACGACTCCGCGTACAGCCGCACGCCGAGCTCGCTCAGCAGCAGCATGACCTTGCCGATTTGCGCGGTCGGTTTGCCGGCTTCCACCTGGCTGATGAATTTCGGCGACAGCCCGGTCGCGTTCGCGAGTTCGTCCCGCGTGAATCCCTGCTGGATTCGCGCCGCGCGAATGAAGTGGGCGAGCGCGCCGATCGTGTCGACGGATTGGGACTCCGACATGACGTTCTCCGTGCTTCGTATCTGATCGGGAACAGTATTGCATAACTCGCGGGGTTGGGCAGCAGTTCGTATTCGTACGGGAACGAACGAATGATCCCGACGGCTTGGATGCCATTTCGTTCCCAATCGGGAACGAAATATCGAGAAAAGGGGCGTAGGAACAGTATTCGTATCCGATCGGATGCGAAGAGAAGGGACGTGGGCGCCTTCGCATGCGCGTCCGACCGGCCACGCCGGATCGTGCGCGCGGCGGATGGCTGCAGGGGCCGCCGGCTTGCCGCCGTCCCGTGCGCGGAGTGGCGACGCGCGATCGTGCCGCGAAGAACGTCCGGACACCGTAGCCGCGGTGGCAAGGTGTGCGCAGCACGCGCCTTTCTACAATTTCCTCCGACGTACTACACGCGTCGCCCCCTCGGGAAAGCAGGCCCGATCCTTGCGCCGCGCTGGCGTCGTCGGCGGCGTTCGCGCCCCGACGCACGACGATTTGCATGGGAGGGCGCATGGAACCGATGCCGGTCGTACTGCAGTGGCACGACGTTCTGGTCAGGATCGCGCTGGCGCTCGTCGCGGGTGGGTTGATCGGCGTCGATCGCAGCGAATCCGGCAAGACGGCCGGCCTGCGCACGACGATCCTCGTCTGCCTCGCCTCGTGCCTGTCGATGCTGCAGGTCAATGCGCTGCTGCTGCAGGCGGGCAAACCGGAGGGCGCGTTCTCGGTGCTCGACCTGATGCGGCTGCCGCTCGGCATCCTGACCGGGATGGGCTTCATCGGCGGCGGCGCGATTCTTCATCGCGACGGCCTCGTGTCCGGCGTCACCACGGCCGCGACGTTGTGGTTCGTGACGGTCATCGGGCTGTGCATCGGCGGCGGCCAGTTGTCGCTCGGTGCGGTCGGGCTCGTCCTCGCGCTGCTGGTCGTGTGGCCGCTGCGGTTCGTCGAGCAGCGCTTGCGGCGCGTCAGGACCGCGCTCATCACGGTCGAGTATCCGGTGGGCTCGGCTGCGCGCGAACAACTGGCCGCGAAGCTGCGCGACGCGGGATTCACGTGCCGGACAAAAAGCTTTTGCGAAACGGCCGCACGCGCGGTGCGAGAGGAGGAATTATTCGTGCAGTGGCGCGAAGCGACCGGCGCCGACGTGATGCTGAAGCAACTGATGCGGATCGTCGAGTCGGCCGGCCTGACGTCGGTCCGTTGCTCGACGGAGAACTGACGCGCGCGGCCGCCGGAACGCGCGATGCTCGTGCAGCAGGCCGCCGTCGGCGGTTTATCAAGGAGCGAAACATGACACGTGTATCGGAAGTGATGACACGCGACGCCGCGACCGTCGGTCCGACGCAGAGCCTGCGCGAGGCGGCCAAACTGATGAGCGACCTCAACGTCGGTGCGCTGCCCGTCTGCGACGGCACGCGGCTGATCGGCATGCTGACGGACCGGGACATCGTCGTGCGCGCGGTGTCGATGGGCGTGCCGCCGAACGAGTCGATCGAGGGCGTCGTCAGCGGGCCCGCGAACTGGTGTTACGAGGACGACGACATTTCGGCGGTGCAAAAGAAGATGGAAGACGCGCAGATTCGCCGCGTGCCGGTGGTCGACCGGCAGAAGCGGCTGGTCGGCATCGTCGCGCTGGGCGATCTGGCGACCGCCGCGGACGGCGCGATGTCGTCGACGCTCGGCGCGGTATCGGCGCCGTCGCGCCCGGATCGGTGATCGCCATCGCAGACAAGGAGAACGACATGAACGAAGACAGGGAAACGCAGATCCGCGAGCGTGCGTACCGGCTGTGGCAGGCGGACGGCGCGCCCGACGGCCGGGCCGACGAATACTGGCAGCGGGCCGAGCAACAACTCGATGCCGAGGGCGGCAGCGCGGACGGGAGCGGCGAGCAGGCGGTGGACTGGCCGGTCGATCAGTCCGCGAAGCGCCGCATTCCGGGCGAGCCGCTGCAGGACGTCGATGCGGTGCCGACCGGCGAGGTCGCGCACGAAAGGCGACGCACGCGGTGAAGCGCGGGTAATCGCAAGCCGGAAGGAGAACGAAGATGACGGCGCACGCAGGAGAGAAAGCGGAAAAAACCGGTGACTTTCGATGCGAGAAATGCCACCCGTCGACGCACGTGCAGGCGGAACACCCGATCCCGAAGTGCCCGCACTGCGGTAACGGCACGTACGGCGAGCGTACGCGCGAGCCGGGCAACAAGTAGGCAGGGCGCACGTCGCATCGCGCGTGCCGCGTTGCGTTTTCGCATCGACGCTGCCACGCGCGTTGGGGAGGCTGCGCCGGATGACGCGCCACGTGTAATTTCTTTGGCGGATTCATTCGCTTGGGGTGCGACCGGGCAGTCCGACGACGGCATGTCGCTTGCTGGAAGCGTTGTGGGCCGCCGTGCCACCCATCGCGGCGCGGTGCGGCGCAACGTATTCAGCATCCGCACGGGGAGAAATTCATGACCCGTGACAGTGAACGACAGGACAGCGCGTCGCCCGACGCGGCACGCGAGGCCGCCGACGTACCGAACCGGCGCAACCCGACACCCGGCGGCGAATCGACCGCGCGCCCCGGCATGGGGCGTCGGGCGGTGCGGGGCAGCCATAGTTGGCTGCGCGGCGCGGAGTGCCGCGGCAGGATGCGGGCGGAACCTCCATTGCCACCAGTCGGACGATTCCACGCCCGATCGTCGACGTATGCGCGAGCAGCGATCTTTATCACCGCAGCAGATAAACGTATCCGAATCGCTTCGTTGACGCACGCCGGCACGGCCTCGTAGATTCGCGTTTTGACCGAATCAGGGCCGTGCCGTGACGACTCCCACCCTCCGCGACGCCGCAACGCTTTCCGCCGGGCATCCCGCCCTGCGGCCGGACGGCGCGGCGCAGCATTTCGACATCGTGCCGTTCGACGCGCCGCTCGGCGCCGAGGTGATCGGCGTCGACCTGTCGCAACCGCTCGACGCCGACGATTTCGCGCGCATCCATCGCGCGCACCTCGATCACCACGTATTGGTGTTTCGCGACCAGCGCATCACGCCGGACGAGCACATCGCGTTCAGCCGCCGCTTCGGCCCGCTGCAGATCCACGTGCTGCACCAGTTCGCGCTGGCCGGCCATCCGGAAGTGCTGATCGTGTCGAACATCGTCGAGAACGGCAAGCCGGTCGGGCTCGGCGACGCCGGCCATTTCTGGCATTCCGACCTGTCGTACAAGGAAAAGCCGAGCCTCGGCTCGCTGCTGCACGCGCAGGAACTGCCGGCGGAAGGCGGCGACACGCTGTTCGCGAACATGCATCTCGCGTGGGACACGCTGCCGGCCCATCTGCGCCGCGCGGTCGAGGGGCGGCGCGCCGAGCATACGTATCTCGCGCGCTACGCGGAATTGCAGGCGCGCAGCCCGTGGCGGCCGAACCTGTCGCCCGAACAGATCGCGCAGGTCGCGGCGGTCGTGCATCCGGTCGTGCGCACGCATCCGGAAACCGGCCGCAAGGCGCTGTTCGTCAGCGAGCATTTCACGACGCGCATCGTCGGGCTGCCCGACGACGAAAGCCGCGCGCTGCTCGACGAACTGTTCGCGCACAGCGTGCGCGCCGAGCACCTGTATCGGCACGCGTGGCGCGACCACGATCTGGTGTTCTGGGACAACCGTTCGCTGATGCATCTCGCCGCCGGCACGCCCGACCACCTGCGCCGCAAGCTGTACCGCACGACGATCGAAGGCGACGCGCCTTTCTGAGCCGCGCGCCGCGTCATTCATTTCCGCCGCATCCCGACCGGAGTTCCGATGTCGTTTTCGTTATTGCCGGCGCGTCGCGCGCTGGCGGCCACGCTCACCACCGCGCTCGCCTTCGCGGGCGCACTCATCCCGCAAGCCGCGCATGCGGAGGGCCGCATCCGCATCGCCGAGCAGTTCGGCGTCGTCTACCTGATGCTGAACGTCGCGCGCGACCAGCAACTGATCGAGAAGGAAGGGCGCAAGGCCGGCCTCGACATCAAGGTCGACTGGGTGCGGCTGTCGGGCGGCGCGGCCGTGAACGACGCGCTGCTGTCCGGCGCGGTCGACGTCGCAGGCGCGGGCGTCGGCCCGCTGTTGACCGTGTGGGACCGCACGCGCGGCCGGCAGAACGTGAAGGGCGTCGCGTCGCTCGGCAATTTTCCGTACTACCTCGTGAGCAGCAACCCGAACGTGAAGACGATCACCGACCTGAGCGCGAAGGACCGCATCGCGGTGCCGGCGGTCGGCGTGTCGGTGCAGTCGCGCGTGCTGCAGTACGCGGCCGCGAAGCAGTGGGGCGACAAGCAATTCGACAAGCTCGACGCGCTCACGCAGGCGATTCCGCATCCGGACGCGACGGCCGCGATTCTCGCGAACAGCAACGTGATCACCGGCCACTTCGGCAATCCGCCGTTCCAGGAGCAGGAACTGGCTGGCAACCCGAACGCGCACATCGTGCTGAATTCGTATGACGTGCTCGGCGGCCCGAGCTCCGCGACGGTGCTGTATGCGACCGAGAAATTCCGCGACGACAACCCGAAGACCTATCGCGCGTTCGTTGCCGCGCTCGCCGACGCCGCCCGGCAGATCGCGGCCGATCCCGAGCGCGCGGCCGATACCTATATCCGCGTGAACGGGTCGAAGATCGATCGTGCGCTGCTGCTGAAGATCCTGCGCAATCCGCAGGTGCAGTTCAAGACCGCGCCGCAGAACACGCTGCCGCTCGCGCAGTTCATGCATCGCACCGGCGCGATCCGCAACGAACCGAAGTCGTGGCGCGACTACTTCTTCGACGATCCGGCGACGGCGGGCGGCAGCTGAGCAGCGCCGATGTTCGGGCGCCGCGATCGACGCTTATGCGTCGGTGCGGTTTCGATATGCGCAATCGATGGTTGGTCCGCACGGCGCCCGGCCGTATGTTGATGGTTTTCCCGCAAGAGATTCGATCGTGAACGCCACTTCTCCCCGAACCTGGTTGCCGCCGTATGCGGCACGTGGCGGCGCGTCGCCGGCCGCGCCGGCCGTGGCCGATACGCGTGCCGACGATCGCCCGACCGCGAACGCCGCGCAGGCCGGCACGCACAGCGAACGTCTGCTGGCGATCGACCAGGTCAGCCTCGAATACCGCAGCGGCGCGCGGATCGTTCGTGCGACGCATCAGGTGAGCTTCGACGTGTACGGCAGCGACCGCTTCGTGCTGCTCGGCCCATCGGGCTGCGGGAAGTCGACGCTGCTGAAGGCGATCGCCGGCTTCATCGAGCCCGTCGCGGGTTCGATCGCGCTCGACGGCCGGCCGGTGCGCGGGCCGGGGCCCGACCGCATCGTCGTGTTCCAGGAATTCGATCAGTTGCCGCCGTGGAAGACGGTCGTCGAGAACGTCGCGTTTCCGTTGCGCGCCGCCGCGAAGCTGTCGCGCGCCGAAGCACGCGAGCGCGCGCTGCACTATCTCGACAAGGTCGGCCTCGGCACGTTTGCCGACGCCTATCCGCATACGTTGTCGGGCGGCATGAAACAGCGCGTCGCGATTGCGCGAGCGCTGGCGATGCAGCCACGCGTGCTGCTGATGGACGAGCCGTTCGCCGCGCTCGATGCGCTCACGCGCCGCAAGATGCAGGCGGAACTGCTGCGGCTGTGGGATGAATTCCGCTTCACGCTGCTGTTCGTCACGCACTCGATCGAGGAGGCGCTCGTGGTCGGCAACCGGATTCTGCTGCTGTCGCCGCACCCGGGCCGCGTGCGCGCGGAGCTCAACAGTCACGAGCATTCGCTCGACAACGTCGATACCGGCGACTTCCGCGACAACGTCGCACGGATCCATCGCCTGCTGTTCGACACCGACGCACCGCACGTACCGACGACGGAGGACGCCGCATCATGAGTACGATCGATCCGGCCGTGCCGCCGCTGCCGCCCGTGCGTGCCGAATATACGCGCACGCTCGACACGCTGCCCGACGCCGCGCGCGCGGCGCCGGCGCCGCTGCCGCGCCGCATCGCCGGTGCCGCATGGTTTCGCCGCAGCGTCATCGCGCTCGCGCTGATCGCCGCATGGGAGATCGTCGCGCGCATCGTCGCGAACGATCTGCTCGTCCCGACCTTCGGCGCGACGCTGGCCGCGTTCGTGCAGGGCATCGAGTCGGGCGAACTGCTCGTGAAGACCGGCATCTCGATGTCGGTGCTGCTGCGCGGCTATGCGCTGGGCGTGCTGCTGGCGTTCGCGCTGACGTCGCTCGCGGTATCGACGCGCATCGGCCGCGATCTGCTGACGATGCTCACGTCGATGTTCAATCCGCTGCCGTCGATCGCGTTGCTGCCGATCGCGCTGCTGTGGTTCGGGCTCGGCACCGGCAGCCTGCTGTTCGTGCTCGTGCACGCGGTGCTGTGGCCGCTCGCGCTGAGCATCTATACCGGCTTCGTCGGCGTGCCCGCCACGCTCAAAATGGCCGGGCGCAACTACGGGCTCACGGGCCTGCGCCAGATCGCGCTGATCCTCGTGCCGGCCGCGCTGCCGTCGATCCTGTCGGGGCTGCGCGTCGGGTGGGCCTTCGCGTGGCGCACGCTGATCGCCGCCGAGCTCGTGTTCGGCGCGAGCGCGGGGCAGGGCGGCCTCGGCTGGTACATCTTCCAGAACCGCAACGAGCTGTATACGGACCGCGTGTTCGCCGGTCTCGCGGCCGTCATCGTGATCGGGCTGCTGGTCGAGAACCTCGTGTTCGATACGCTCGAGCGCGTGACCGTGCGGCGCTGGGGCATTCAGCACTGACGGCGTCCGTACGCGATCAATCCCGGCGCGGGCATAACGTAAGCTGAAATCGGCTTTTTACGCGCGGCGGGGGCGTCCCTATACTTGCGGACACCGTGTCGCGCGCTGCCGCGACACGCCCCGATCTCCCCGAACAAGGACCTGCCGAATGACTGCCCGTGATGCCGTCGATCCGCGCGACGCATTGCGCGACGCGCTTGCCGCGCTGCCCGATCTCGCGACCGCGATCGGCCAGGACGCCGCGCAACGCGAGGCGCGTCGCGAACTGCCGTTCGAAGGCTTCGCGATCTTCCGGCGCTCGACGCTGGGTGCGCTGCGGATTCCGGTCGCACGCGGCGGCCTCGGCGGCACGCTGGTCGACCTGTTCGAGTCGATCGCGACGCTCGCGGCCGCCGATTCGAATCTCGCGCACGCGCTGCGCATCCACTACGACCAGACCGAGACGCTGCGGCTGTCGCCGCGCACGGCGTTCAACGACGTGCAACTCGAGCGCGTGCTCAGCGGCGCGATCTTCGGCGGCGCGTCGACCGAGCGCGGTACGTCGCGCCCGGGCGAGAACACGACCGTGCTGCGCCGCGACGGCGACCACTACCGCGTGACGGGCCGCAAATACTATTCGACGGGCACCGCGTTTGCCGATTTTGCGCGCATCAACGTGGAGAACGAGCAGGGCGACGCGCTCGCGGTGATCATTCCCGTCGCGCGCGATGGCCTGCAGGTGCTCGACGACTGGGACGGGATGGGCCAGCGCATGACCGCGAGCGGCAGCCTGTTGCTGAACGACGTGCAGGTGTTCGCGGACGAAGTGGCCCCGCGGGACGGGTCGACGCTCGTCGGCCGTCATTGCGGCGCGCTGCGGCAGCTTCATCTCGTCGCGACGGGCGCCGGCATCGTGCGCAACGTGGTGGCCGATGCACGCCGCTACGTGCTCGAGCACGGCCGGCCCGCGCTGCACAGCCCCGCGCCGACCGCGCGCGACGATCATTTTGTTCAGCAGATCGTCGGCGAGCTGTCCGCGCATAGTCACGCGATCGACGCGCTCGTACGAGAAAACGCACGCGCGCTCGACCGCTCCGCCGACGCGATCGAAGCAGGCGCGGCCGACGCGGATGCGCTCGTGCTCGACAGTGCGCTCGCGACCGCGCGCACGCAATTGATCGTCAGCAAGCTCGCGCTGCATGCGGCCGAGCGGCTGTTCGAAGTGGGCGGCGCATCGGCGACGGCGCGCGAGCACAACTTCGATCGCCACTGGCGCAACCTGCGCACGATCTTCAGCCACAACCCGTTGCTGCACAAGGCGCGCGTGATCGGCGACTACGTATTGAACGGCGTGACGACGCACCTGACCGAAGGGCGCGTGTTCTGACGACGGCCGGCGACTGCTGCTGCGCCGTCGTCAACGCCGCAAGCCGGCTTCGCGCAGCAGCGGCAGCACGCGCTCGCCGAAGAAGTCGAGATCGGGCTTGAAGTCGTAGAAACTCAACTGGATACCGTCGATACCCGCGCGGTGCAGCCGTACGATGGTATCGGCGACTTCTTCCGGCGAGCCGGTGATCGAGATGTTGCCGCCGATCGCGCGCGCGGCGGCTTGCGCCCGCTGCTCGAACCCACCGCGCCACGCATGCGCGTCGCTGTCGAAGCGGTGGAAGCTGCCTTCGTCCGCATGCGCGACGATCGCGTCGCGGTACGCGCGCGCTTCGGCCGCGGTTTCGCGGCAGATCACGAGCGGATTGAGCAGCGTGCGGATCGTGCGGCCGCGCGCGGCGGCGGCCGCCTTCACGCGTGCGGTATGCGCGGGCAGCGCGTCGATCGCGCGTTCGGCGTCGGGGCCGGCCGGGCTCGTGACGAACACGATGTCCGAATAGCGTGCGGCGAACGCGATGCCCGCATCGGAACCCGTCGCGTTGATCAGCAGCGGGCGCCCGTAGCGCGGCTTCGGCGTCACGAATGCGCCGCCCAGTCGCCAGCTCGACAGTTCGGGCGTGTAGCTGAAATTATCCGGTTGCGCCCACAACTGCTGGACCGCGTCGAGGAATTCCGCGGCCATCTCGTAGCGCCGGTCGTGTTCGATCCGGTTCCAGCCGAACATCTCGTGTTCGATCGCGCGGTGGCCGGTCACCACGTTGATGCCCCAGCGCCCGCGCGAGATGTGGTCGAGCGTCGCGGTGAACTTCGCGAAATGCAGCGGATGCCACGGCCCGTAGAGCACGTGGCTCGTCGCGACGAGGATGATCCGCTCGGTGCGCGCGGTCAGCGCGGCCAGCGTCATGAACGAGTCGAGCGCGTGGCCGTCGAACACGCCGCCGTAGCCGCCTTTCGGCAGCCACTGCGACAGCGCGAACACGAGATCGAAGCCGAGCGCTTCGGCGCGGGCCACGAGATCGGCGTTGTAGTCGAACGTCCAGTCGGTCGAGCGCGGCAGCGTCGACGCGCTCCAGCCGCCGGCCTGGATCGGCAGGAACAGCCCGAGCATCAGCGGCTGCGCGAGCGTGCGCGACACGGGGCTGTCGGGGAAATCCGCCGGCGAACGAACGTCGACGAACGGCGACGGCGCGAGCGGGGCGGTGACGGAGGAATCGCTCATCACGGGGTCCTTGCTGAAAGGGGCGACGCACTGCGCGCGGGTGGGCTGCTTGATGCGGCTGATGCGGCTGATGCGGCGGCAAGCGAAGCGACGCGCGTCATAGCTGGCCCGGCCGCGGGTCCGACACGAAGCCGTCGCGGTTCGGCATCTGTACGCGCGGCAGCGTACGTGCGTCGAGCCGGGCGTCGCCGGGCACGATGCCGTTCAGGTGGAGGACGTACGCGGTGACCGCATAGACGTCGTCCGTGCTCAGCGATTGCGGCGCGTTGTACGGCATCGCCCGGCGAATGTAGTCGAACAGCGTCGTCGCGTACGGCCAGTAGCTGCCGACCGTCTTCTTGGGTTTCGCGCTCGCGAGCGAGCCGCTGCCGCCGACGAGCGGATCGCCGACGCCGCCTTCGCCGCCGGCGCCGTGACACATCGCGCATTTGTCGGCGAACACGTGGCCGCCGCGTGCGACCGTGCCCGCGCCGGGCGGCAAGCCGCTGCCGTCCGGCGCGACGTCGATGTCCCACGCGGCGAGCGCCCCGCGATCGATCGGCTGGCCCAGGCCGAAGCCCCCGCCGAACGCGCTCGTCGTCATTGCGCAGGTTGCCAGCAGGCAAGCGAGCGGCTTACGCATTGCGCACCTCGCCGTCCGTGCCGACGCGCCAGTTCTGGATGCCGTTGTAGTGGTACTGCGAGTTCAGGCCGCGCGCGGCGACGAGCGCGTCACGGGTCGGTTGCACGTAGCCGGTCTCGTCGGTCGCGCGGCTTTGCAGGTCGGCCGGCTCGCCGCGCCACACCCAGTCGGCCTCGAAGCGCGTCAATGCGCGGTCGCGTACGTCGCCGGCGAGCCGGGCGGGCCGCCACGTGCGGCCGCCGTCGGTCGATACGTCGACGGCGCGAATCCGGCCGCGGCCCGACCACGCGTAGCCGCTGATCGGGTAATAGCCTTGCGCGGCGAGCCGATGGCCGGCCGACGGCCGCGTGATGACCGACTTCGCGTCCATCTCGAACACGAACTGGCGCGCGCAGCCGTCGGGCAGCAGATTCGTGTATTTCGACGTTTCCTCGCGCGTCATCTCCGGCGCCCGCACCAGCTTCAGCCGTCGCAGCCACTTGATGTTCGTGTTGCCTTCGAAACCCGGCACGATCAGCCGCACCGGGTAGCCGTTCTCCGGGCGCAGCCGTTCGCCGTTCTGCGCATAGACGACCAGCGCGCGCTCGAGAATCCGGTCGAGCGGCAGGCTGCGCGTCATCGCCGCGCCGTCCGCGCCTTCGGCGAGCAGCCAGCGTGCGTCGGCATCGATGCCCGTCTCGTCGAGCAGCGTCGACAGCCGGACGCCGGTCCATTCGCAGCACGACAGCAACCCGTGCGTGAACTGAACCGGCAGCCCGCTCGGGCCGTTCCATTCGCTGCCCGTGTTGCCCGAGCATTCGAGGAAGTGGATCCGCGATTCGGACGGAAAACGCAGCAGGTCGTCGATCGTGAAGACGCGCGGCGCGCGCACGAGGCCGTGCACGACGACGCGATGGCGCTGCGCATCGATGTCCGGCACGCCCGCGTGATGACGCTCGTAGACGAGCCCGTTCGGCGTGATGTCGCCGAACAGGTCGGCGAGCGGCGTCATCGACGAGCCGGAGCCGGGTAGCGCAGGCGCGCGGGCGCTGCGGCGAATCACGTCGCGTTCATGCTCCCCTGGCAGGCCGTACGGCGGCGACAGCAGCGGCGCACCGGGCGTGCGCGTCCACGGCGGCACGTCGAGCGGCTGGCTTGCGAGCGCGCCGCCGGCGGGCAGCATCGCGGCAGCCCAACCGCCGGCGAGCTGGCGCAGCGCCGCGCGCCGGCCGCTGCGCGACGCACGGGGAGAAAAACGGGAATCGGTCATGGTCGAACGCGTGTTGCGCGCGGGAATCGCGCGCGGGGAAACGATCATTCTCGGCAACCGGGCGCGGCGCGGCAAACAACGATTCCCGCTTTGCTTATCGCGCCTGTCGTGCTTGTTGCGCCGCGCCCGATGCGCGTGCCGTCAGAACTTCACGCGCAGCCCGCTGACGAACGCGAGCTGGCGGTTCGTCGACGACGCGCTGCCGATGTTCGAGATCGCCGCGATCTTGCGATAGCCGCCCGACGTCGAGGTGCTCGCATCGCCGGCCGCGAGCTGGTAGATGCCCGACACGTAGATATCGGTGCGCTTCGACAACGCATAGTCGAACCCGAGCGTGAACTGGTGCCAGCGCGGCTTCAGCGTCTGGCCGCTCGTGCCCGGCAGGCCGCTCGCGCGCCCGTCGGTGAACGTATAGACCCCGATCAGCGTGGCCGCAGGCGTGAGCTGGTAGCGCGCGTTCACGTCGTAGTTGTTGAACTTGCGCGACGAACCGTCGAGATAATTGAGCTGCGTGTGGCTCCACGCGAAGCCGAGCGTCGCACGGCCGAGCACGTAGTTCGCGCCTGCCGCGCCGATCTGCTGCTTCAGTACGCCGCCATTCAGCCCGTAGAAGAACGCGCCGCTGTAGTCGTTGCCGGTGGTCGAGGTCGCTCCGCCCACCGCGCCGCTCGTATTCGACGCCGCATTCGGGTGATTGAACCGCACATAGCCGCCGCCGATCGACAGCGCGCCGTTCACGTAGTTCGCCGATGCGCCCCACGCGTTGTTGTTCGAGAATCCGGTGCCTGCGCCGCCATTGGCCTGGTTGCTGAACGCATAGAGCAGGTCGGCCGTGAAGCCGGCGATCGCGTCGCTGCGGAACTTCACCGCGTTGTTCAGCCGGAAGCTCTGGTTCAGGTTGTCGTTGTCGCCCACGTGCGTGGCCGGCGACCAGAAACCCGCGCCCGAGTACGGCGCGACGAGATCGGTGATCGGCTCGTACTGACGACCGAACGTCAACGTGCCGAGCCCTTTCTTGCCGAGGCCCACGTACGCGGACCGGCCGAACAGCCGGCCGCCCTGGCCGAGCCCGCCGTCGCTCGGCCGGAACCCGCTTTCCAGCGTGAAGACCGCCTGCAGGCCGCCGCCGAGATCCTCCGCGCCTTTCAGGCCCCAGCGGCTGCCGCTCAGCTTTCCGCTCGTCTGCTGGACGTTGCTCGCGCCGCCCTGGTTGTTCGTATACGCGATGCCGGCGTCGACGACCCCGTACAACGTCACCGAACTCTGCGCATGCGCGCCGACCGAACCGATCGAAACCAAACCCAGCACTACCGTTTTTTTGATCATGACCAACCTCTGTTTTTTGTCAGTACGTTTGCGAGGATCACGATGCTATTGACGACGGACGCGCCGATGAACGGCCGATCCGTGGTTTGTAAATCGCTGCGCGGCCGATTTGTAATGTTCATTGCCGCGGGCCCGGCAGGTGTGCCGCGATTGCGTCCGGCACGCCTGCTGCGGCGAACGCATCGTGCGGACCGCGAACGTCGGCCGCCGGAAACCCGTGGACGCGGTCATATCGATCGATGAAATCGTTCGATATCCGTAGTGCTCGTCGTTCGCATGACGATGCGTCTATGCAACGGCCCACTGGGCGAAGACGGGCCGATGCGCTATGCGCGTTCGCATATCGATTCCGCAAAACGTTGGTAGGGCCGGGCGAGGTACGACGGTAGAGTCTGGCATCCGGCCGCTGGCCGGCATGCGTCGGGAACGGCAGCGCGCACGGATACGCGCGCTTACCGATGGGACGCCCAACGAGAAAGGAGCCATTCGACATGAGTCGCGATGTACTGTTTCTGCTGGAACCGGGCTTTGCCGATCCGAAGCATCCGGGCCAGCGCTTCGTCTGTCCGCATGGACTGCCGATCGAAGGGCTGCTCGCGAGCGCGCCCGATCGCGCCGCGCGTATCGACGTGAAGCGCGTCGGCTTCGAGCGGCCGCGGCCCGCGGTGATCGACGCGCTCGACGATGCGCACCAGGGCCTGCCGGTGCTCGTGCTGGGCCGCGACCAGCCCGCGCCGGACGACGCGCAGACGCTCGGCGACGTGCGCTTCGTCACCGATGCGCGCCGCATCCTCGAACTGCTGGCCGAGCGCCACGGCTTTCCGGCGCTGCATTGACGCGGCGGTTTCGCTTTCCATCCGGTTCCATCCGATCGAACAGGAGCATCCGATGTCGTCAATGTCGGCGGTACGTCGCCGCCTGCTGCTTGCCGGCGCCGCAGTCGCGGCGCACCCATTGGCCGCGTTCGCCACGCCGGCCGCCGATGCCGATCTGGCCGGAACGACGTTGCGCGTCGCGACCTACAAGGGCGGCTGGCGCGCGCTGCTGCAGGCGGCCGGGCTCGACAACACGCCGTATCGGATCGACTGGCGCGAACTGAACAACGGCGTGCTGCATATCGAGGCGCTCAACGCGGATGCGCTCGATATCGGTTCGGGTAGCGAAATTCCCGCCGTGTTCGCCGCGCGGCAGAAAGCCAATGTGAAGTTCATCTCGCGCGTGCGCGAAGACCTGAACAACCAGGTCACGCTCGCGCGCAAGGACACGCCGATCCGCAGCATCGCGGACCTGAAGGGCAAGCGTGTCGGCTACGTGCGCGCGACGACGTCGCACTATTTCCTGTATCGACAGCTGGCGGAAGCCGGCCTGAGCTTCGACGACATCCAGCCGATCAACCTGTCGCCGACCGACGGGTTGTCCGCGTACGATCGCGGCGACATCGACGCATGGGCGATCTACGGCTACAACGGCCAGCTTGCGCGCAACCGCTACGGCGCCCGCGTACTGAAGACGGGGAAGGGCTATCTGTCGGGCAATTTTCCGGTGTATGCGAATCCGCGCACGCTCGACGATGTGCGTCGCCGCGCGGCGACCGGCGATTTGCTGCTGCGGTTCCGACGTGCGTATGCGTGGGCGAACGGGCATTTCCGCGACTATGCGCTCGCGCAGAATCACGAGACGCGTGTGCCGGTTGTGGATCTCGTCTCGATGTTCGATCAGCGCAGCGAAGACTACGCGCTGCTGCCGGTGACGCCCGACGTGATCGCGCAGCATCAGCAGGTCGCGGACGTGTTTGCGCGCATCGGCGTGCTGGACGGGCCGGCGCGTGTCGCGCCGTTGTGGGATACGTCGTTCAATCCGGTGGCGGCGGCGGGGGGCTGACCGCAAGAACACACCGTCCACCGATCGCCTGCACATGCAGGCGATCGGTCGGCACTTCCCGTCATTCACCCCGGCGCCGCGTGATCACGACCGAATCGCTTTCCTCCGAAGCGAAGTACCGTCACGCGACCTCTGGCGTTCGACGTATCCACACAAGCGCCGTCAATTCACCCCGACAGCACTCCACGCGCGCGCGACCGTCGCGCTTTCCGCCGAGTTCGCGCCATACAGGTCGTTGGCCGCCTGGATCGACGCACGCCGCGCGTTCGGGTAGTTCGAGTTGGCGTTCAGGTACACGGTGAGCGTCCGGTACCAGATCTTGCCGGCCTTGTCGCGACCCAGCCCGCTGAACGTCGTGTCGCCGTTGCAGACCAGTTGCGCTCTCGACAGGCCGGTGTCGGTCGACGGCACCGACGGCCCTTCCGACAGCAGGTAGAAGAAGCGGTTGCCGACTCCCGACGTGAAATGCGGATCGTGGCGCGGATTCGACCACGAGAAGCCGCCGGACGGGTAGCAGCTGAACGACCGGCCGTCGAGATCCTGCTTGTACATCTTGCGCAGGCCGCCGCTCACCACGCGCGCGCCGATCACGTAGTTGCCGGGATCGTTCGGGTTGTTCGCGTAGAACTTCACGAGCGTGCCGAAAATGTCGGAAGTCGCCTCGTTCAGGCCGCCCGCGTCACCCGAATAGTTCAGGTTGGCGGTGGCCTCGGTCACGCCGTGACTCATCTCGTGCCCGGCGACGTCGACCGACACCACGGGCTTCGGCAGGCGCGTGCCCGGCTCGCCGTCTCCGTACGCCATCACGCGCGACGACAGCCATGCCGCGTTCGCGCCGGTCGTGCCGCTGCCGGTATTGAACACCACGTGCGCGTAGCTTCTCACGCCGCGACCGTCGTTGAAGATGCCGTTGCGATTGTGCGTGGTCTTGTAGTAGTCCCAAGTCAACGCGAGCCCGTAGTCGATGTCTGCCGCGACGGTCTGCCGATCGGTGGTCGTGTTGTTGCCCCACACGTTCGTGCTGCTCGTGAAGATCGGCAGGTCGGTCGCTTGCTCGACCTCGTCCGAGCTCAGGCCGCGACCATCGTAGACCGAGCCGCCGCCGCGGCCCGGATCGAGCATCCGGTATGCGTTCGTGCCGGTCTGGTCCGTCGTGAGCGTCAGGTTGCCGTAGTACAGCGAGCGGCCGGTGCCGGTCGCGGCGGCGGTCTTGATCAGGTCCTGTGCGTCGAGCACGGCGCCGGTGCGGGCGTCGACGTAGTACAGCACGGCGTCGCCGTGCGTGTCGGTCGACTTGCCGTAGACGCGTACCGCATAGGCCAGCGTCGGCGTGACGTCGCGGGCGAACACGACGAGTTCCGGCTCGTCGACGCGGCGCACGTCCGAGTTGAAGCGCGCGGCCGCGATGTGTCTGGCCCGCGTCGCACCGACGTCGGGTGCGTTGCGTACCACGGCGCGGTTCCCGACCTTGCCGATCGTGCCGGCGAGGTTGATCGGTGCGAGCTGCGTTACGCTGGCTTGCTTCAACTGCCCGTTGCTCGAGTGGACGACCACGTCGCCACCTATCACGGGCAGGCCCGCGTGGAAGCGATCGAAACGCACGTGCTCGGTGCCGTCGGGATCGACGATCACGTCCCGCACCTGGAACTGGTCGCCGTCGGTTGGGGCGCCTGCTTGTGGCCCCGCGAACTTCAACGTGCGTGCCGTGCCGCTGGCCGCCACGCTGAAGGCGGTCGGGTTCTGCTGGATCAGTTGCAGCGCCTTGTCGACCGCGGCCGGCTGGTCGCCGGCCTGGGCAAAAGCGCTGAGACTCGCGACGGTAATCGCGGTGATGGGCAGCAGTCGAGACAGTTTCTTCATGTAATTCCCCAGGTTATGAGTGGGTTTGTTCGAGGAATGCATCAAGTGATGACTTTTAAACAAGACATGTCGCGAACAGCAGGGGGATGCTAGGAGGTGATTTTTATAATTACAAGATATTTTCTATTGGATTAATTTTTCATGTCGTTGCTGTCAATCAAGTCGAAATTTGGTGAGAAATTTGAAATGATCGTGTTGATGGTGGTAACGGGGGCGATGCATCGACGGCGTGTGGCTGGGACGCTTTGGGGTTTTCTCGTCGTGGCGGGTGTGTAAGGAGGACGCGCGATGAGAAGTCGAGTCAAGTGGATGGTTGGGATTTTCGTTATTGAATATTGATTTCGATTGTTGCCGATTCGCGTGCCGTCAAATTAATTTTCAATGCTTTTTGTATCTTCTGTTTGTGACGTGAAGTCATCACATGTCCAATGGGCGTCGGGCGAGCGATGCTCGCATGACAACGAGTGGGAGGTGATTCGTGAAGTATCTTGCTGATCGCTTCCGGTGATGTTCGAGCCTTTGGCCGACCGCAGGCTACAGACCGCGCACGGTATCTATACCGATCTTAGTTGACATAATGCGTATTATCAATTCAAAAGGGTCGAATCCCAGAACGTGTAGCAAGGCCACACCAAATATCAAGCGCATTCCGGCGTAACCTCGCCGCCGTCGAGAAGGCATGCACCTTGCCCCGTAGCCTCATCTTTCCGAGCTAAACCAGGAGAACCGATGAGCGATCCCACTGCACATTCCCGGACGGCTGCAAAAGCGGTGCCGCCCCCACGAGACCCCCATCTTCGCGCACTGGCGAACTGTATTCGCTTCCTCGCCATGGATGCAGTGCAGAAAGCGAACAGCGGACATCCTGGTGCGCCAATGGGGTTGGCTGACGTTGCGACGGTCCTGTTCAACGAGTTCATGAAATTTGACGCGTCGGATCCCCACTGGATCGATCGAGACCGGTTGGTACTGTCCAACGGACACGCGTCGATGCTCCTCTACAGCCTCCTCTATCTGACGGGCTATGCCGACATGACCCTCGACGAGCTCAAGCGGTTCCGGCAAGTCGGCAGCAAGACGCCGGGCCATCCGGAGTACTCGCACGCCGACGGAATCGAACTGACGACCGGCCCCCTCGGACAAGGCATCGCGGAATCCGTCGGCATGGCGTTGGCCGAGCGCGTCATGAATGCGCACTTCGGCGATGATCTCGTCGATCACTACACGTACGTATTTCTCGGCGACGGTTGCCTGATGGAAGGCATTAGCCACGAGGCCATTTCCTTGGCCGGCCACCTCCGGCTGGGCAGATTGATTGCATTCTGGGACAACAATTCGATTTCCATCGACGGCGCGACCAAGCTCGCGGTTTCGGACAACGAGATCGAGCGCTTTCAGTCGGCTGGATGGCGAGTCCTGGAAATCGACGGTCACGACACGAATGCGATACGGCGCGCTATCGAGACCGCTCGGACAACGCATGACCGACCGACGTTGATCGCATGCAGGACGATCATCGGGTTCGGCTTTCCGACCAAGGCCGGGACCGAGAAAGCCCATAGCGATGCCCCGGGCGAGGATGAAATCGCGGGCGCACGCCAGGCCCTCGATTGGCATTCGCCGCCGTTTGAAATCCCGGATGACCTGCTGAAAGCATGGCGGGAGATCGGCGCGCGCGGCCGCAAGACGAGACTCGCGTGGGACGAGCGTGTCCGCCGGGCGCCGCAGGCGCTGCGCACCGAATTCGACCGGCGCAATGCGGGAAAGCTTCCGGATGACTGGAAGGCGGCGATCGCGGCGGCACGGCAGGCATTTATTGCCAGTGGCCGTGCAATGGCTACCCGAAAGGCCAGCGGTGAAGTGCTTGATCATCTCTTCGACGCGATTCCGGAATTGCTGGGCGGCTCGGCGGATCTTACGCAGTCCAACAATACGAAGACGAAGAACCAAATCGCGATCGAGCCTGGCCGGTTCAAGGGTTCATACCTCCACTACGGCGTCCGCGAACACGGCATGGCCGCCGCGATGAACGGCATTGCCCTTCATGGCGGCCTCATTCCGTACGGCGGCACCTTCCTTTGCTTTTCGGACTACTGTCGCCCGGCGATCCGGTTAAGCGCGATGATGCGGGTGCGATCCATCTTCGTGATGACGCACGATTCCATCGGTCTCGGAGAAGATGGGCCGACTCATCAACCCGTCGAGCACCTCGCCGCTCTTCGCGCCATTCCGCAACTCGCCGTCTATCGGCCGGCCGATCCAGTCGAAACGGCGGAGTGCTGGGAACTGATTCTCGAACAGCCGCGCAGAGCTGCACTCCTCGCATTGTCACGCCAGCCGGTCCCGCTCCTGCGCAACGAGCCTGGAAACGAAAACAAGTCGGCGCGGGGCGCCTATATTTTGCGGGAGGCCGATGGCGGGCCGCGCCAACTCACGCTGATCGCGACAGGCTCGGAGGTCGACCTCGCCGTCCAGGCACGCGACATCCTGCAACAGGAAGGCGTGCCGACGGCCGTCGTATCGATGCCGTGCCGCCTGCTCTTCGAGGAGCAGCCGCGCGATTACCGGCGGGCCGTGCTGGGCGTTTCTCCCGCGAGGGTCGCGGTCGAGGCGGCGGTCGAACTGGGCTGGGAACGGTACATCGGACCGGAAGGCCGGTTCGTCGGCATGCACAGCTTCGGCGAGTCCGGGAAAATCAAGGACGTGTACGACAAGTTTGGCATCACGGTAGATGCGGTGGTTCGCGCGGCGCATCAGGTGTTATCCGAAGTGTGACATTGCTGCAATCCGCCTCGGATGCGATGACCTTGCAGGGCTCGTGGATGTGCTTTGAGAAGTGGGCGGCCTCGATTTTCGGTGGATTCGCGCGTAGCGTTAGAATAGCGCCCCTTCTCATGGGAGACGACAATGTCCTGGTTCGTTTATGAAGTGCCCGAATACCACGAAGACGCCGCGCGCATCGAACCCTTCAGCGAGCTGCGTAGCCGTGTGCTGAAAGCCGGCGGCCCGGCCATGGCAGACGACCTGGAAAGCGTTCGCGAAAACGCCGCGGCGACGGCGGACACGCCGGAGCGCCCGCTGCGTACCCCGGAAAATCCGCAGGTCTTTCCGATTCCTTACGCCGACTCGATGATCCTGGTCGGGTTCATCTTCGATCTGAAGCGCGAATTCCGCCAACTGGTCGTGTCGCCCGTGGAAATGCCCTGGCTGAAAGACGCGTAAAGCGTTGCGCCGGCGGGGTGTCGTACCCGGTGATCTGTTTCGGCATCCGCGCTTTCATCACGAGCCGGCCCACCGCTGGATCCGCGACGCGATGAGCGAACTCATCACAGGGCCGATGCATCACCAGCCTTTGCCGAATACGAAGCGCCGGCGTTCGACGGCGGCGCGATAGCCCGCGCGGTCGCTAATCGCTAGCGCGCCCGGTCACGCAGCAGCAGGCGCGACCCGACCTCCACGATCGACGTAATCGCCGGCAGCAGTTCCTGGCCGAGCGACGTCAGCTCGTACTCCACGGACGGCGGCGACGTCGGCAACACGCTGCGCCGGATCACGCCCCGCTCCTCCAGATCACGCAGCCTGCCGGTCAGCACCTTCGCGGTGATGGTCGGGTTGTCGCGCCGCAACTCCGAAAACCGACGCGGGCCATTGCTCAGGCACCAGATCAGTTCGGGCGTCCACAGACCGCCGATCAACGCCATGCATTTCGACATCGGGCAGCCGGGAAGCGGCTCCACCTTCTTTCGCATTCTCAAACCCATCGTCGCACCGGGAATGGTTTCCATTTGGTTACTTGAAAATGATGGTAACCGATGGATAGGTGGTTTCCAATGGAAACCTTCATCCCTACACTTGGAGCCTCACCTATCGATACACGGAGAGCATGAACATGTATGCAATAACGGGAGCATCCGGGCAGCTCGGGCGCCTTGTGATCGACGCATTGCTTGAAACCGTGCCGGCCAACCGGATTATCGCGGCGGTCAGGAATCCGGCGAAGGCGCGCGACCTTGAAGCGCGCGGCGTGGTGGTGCGCGAGGCCGACTACAAGCGGCCTGAAACGCTCGCCACCGCGTTCCTCGGTGTCGACAAACTCCTGCTGATCTCGTCGACCGAAGTCGCCGGCCGCCTGCCATTGCACCGCGCGGTGATCGACGCGGCCCGGCGGGTTGAAGTCTCGTTGCTCGCCTATACGAGCATGCTGCACGCCGACACGTCGCCCGTCCGACTCGCGATCGAGCATCGGCAGACGGAAGAAGTCATCGCGGCCTCCGGCCTCCCCACCGTCCTCCTGCGCAATGGCTGGTACACCGAGAACCATTTGATGGCCCTTCCCGCTGCGCTCGAGCATGGCGCGTTCATCGGGGCCGCGAAGGACGGGCGCTTCTCTGCCGCCGCGCGGAAGGACTATGCGGCGGCCGCGGCCGCGGTATTGACGACGGACGGCCACGCAGGAAAAACCTATGAACTGGCGGCAGACGATGCGTACACGCTGGCGCAGCTAGCCGCGGAGGTTTCGCGGCAGTCCGGCAAGACCGTCGTCTACAACGATCTCGCCGAGGACGCTTATGCCGACGTGCTGACGAGCGCCGGGTTGCCGCCCGAGTTTGCCAGCGTCCTCGCGGATGCCGACGTGGCCGCGTCGCGCGGTGCGCTGTTCGACGACGGCGGCGTCCTCGCGCGACTGATCGGTCGGCCCACGACGCCGTTGGCGAGCGTCGTCGCGACTGCGTTGCGCGATTAGGGCGAACAAGCCCCGATGAAGCATCAGCCAGCGCCGCTGCAGCGTGCGGGTTCGGCTGATGCTGCCGGGGCGCGCGCCCGGCACGTGCTTCGGTGACAACGCTCGCCACCCGATGGCGGGCAAGTGGCTCACAACCGGTAAGTTCGCAGCGCATTGTGGACGAACAGCGCCTCGCGCTCATCGTCGCGGGCGCCCGCGACGATCGCCGCATAAGCGTGCCAGAGCGCCTGATAGCCGGCATGGAGCCGATCGACCGGGAAGTTCGACGCGAACATGCAGCGCGCCGCGCCGAACGCGTCGATCGCCTCCAGCACGTACGGGCGGAAACTTTCGACCGTCCAGCGATGGTCGAACATCGCGAGCCCGGACAGCTTCATCGTCACGTTCGCCCGCCGCGCGAGCCCGCGCAATCCGTCGCGCCACTCGCGCCAGCCGTGCACGCTGGTCCGGTCGACGAACATGCCCGTGTGATTGACGATCACGGACGTGTCGGGATGCGCATCGAGGACGGCGAGCGCGGCGCCGACCTGGGCCGGGTACAACTGCAGGTCGAACGACAAACCGAACTCGCTCAGCATCCCGAAGTTCTCTCGCCAGCGCGGTTCGGCCAGATAGTCCACGTCGACGTAGTTGTACCAGGGGTCCGGATGCCGGTTCAACACCTGCCGGATACCGCGCACGTTCGGATGCGCCGCCGCGCCGGCGAGCCGGATGCGTGCGTCCGGCGCGAACAGGTCGACGCCCGCGACGATGCCGTCCGGCATCCCGCCGCTCGCCGGCGCATCGGCCAGCGCCTGCAGCCAGTCGACTTCGCTCGGCGTCGTCCACACATCGTGGATCGCCTCGACATGCACGACCTTCAGCACGTCGATATCCGCGCCGGCGTCCGCGCGCAGGTCCGCGGGCAGGTAGCGGCGCGGCAAGTCCGCCACCGCGCCCGAGAACGCCGGCTGAGCGCGATCGAGCCAGCTGTAGCTCAACGCGTCGGCGTCCCAGAAATGGACATGGGGATCGACAACCTGCATGTGGGCTCCGTGAGTTCATGCGACACGATGATCCGCTGCAATGGTTCGGCACACGCCGAGCGCTGCCGATCCGTTGAACGGGCCGGCGTCATTCCAGATGGAACATCGGCTCCAGCGATTTCTCGACCGGACGTCCGTCCGGCCCGGTCGCCATCAGGTCGGCCATGTACGCCCACCAGCGACGCATCACGTCCTTTTCGGCGAGTTGCGCGATCCGGTGATCGGCCGGCCGTTTGAGCACGGCGAACAGGTGATGGGTGTCGTCGTCGAGAAAGATCCAGTAGTCCGAGATGCCCGCTGCACGAAGCGCGTCGGCGAGTTCCGGCCAGATCGCATCGTGCCGGCGCCGGTATTCGTCCCGCTTGCCGGGGTGCAGGCGCATCCTGAAGGCGATCGTTTCCATGCCCATGCCTCGCGGTTTCATTGCAGGTTCACGTACATGCCGCCGTCGACGAGCAGCGCGGCGCCGTTCACGTAGCGCGCCATGTCGGACGCGAGAAACACGACGCAGTCGGCGACGTCGTCCGGCTCGCCGAGGCGGCCGAGCGGAATCCGGCGCTCGAAGTACTCGGTCTTGCCGGGCGCGGCGAGATCGTCGTCGTTGATTTCGGTGCGGATCGTGCCCGGCAGCACCGAATTGCAGCGAATCCGATGCGGCGCGAGCGCGACCGCGCACGACTGCATCAGCGCATGGACGCCGGCCTTGGTCGGCGTGTAGTGCGTCTGCATGCCGCCGCCGACCAGCGCGCTGATCGAGCTGGTCGCGACGATCGCGCCGCCGTGCCCTTGCGCGGCCATTTGCCGGGCGACGGCCTGGGTCATGTAGAACGCACCGTGCAGGTTCACTTCCATCGTCCGTTGCAGCAGCTCGGGCGGCAAGTCCAGGAAGCCGTGGAACGGGCAAATTCCGGCATTGCTCGCCAGTACGTCGATCCGGCCGAATCGTTCGACCGCGGCCGCGACGAGCGCGCGGGCCGTGTCCGGCTGCGCGACGTCGCCCGGCACGGCCAGCGCGTCGCGCCCCGTCGCGCGGATCGCGTCGACGAGCGCGTCGATCTCGTGATCGGCCTGCGTGGGCAGCAGCGGGTTCGTCCAGTAGTTGACGACGACGTCGGCGCCATGCCGCGCACACGCCAGCGCGATCGCGCGGCCGATCCCGCGCGATCCGCCCGTCACGACGACGATCCTGTCTTCAAGCAATTTCGTCATTGCGCCCCTCCGTACGCTCAGTGTTCATACGGGCGCTGCATGCGCACGTCCGGATTCAGGCGCACGCCGAAACCGGGCGTGTCGGGCACCTTCATCCGCCCGCCGACCGGCACCGGCTCGTCGAGCAGCAGCGGATCGAACATCGGCACGACACGATCGGCCTGCGGCGCCATCATCAGGAATTCGGCGAACGGGCTGTTGTGCCGCGTCGCGACGAAGTGATAGCTGTAGACCGACGAGCCGTGCGGAATCACCAGCACGCCACGCGCATCGGCGAGCGCCGAGATCCGCATCAACTCGGTGAGCCCGCCGCACCAGCCTACGTCCGGCTGAATGATGTCGCAGCACTCCATCTCCAGCAGCATGCGAAAGCCCCAGCGGGTCGCCTCGTGCTCGCCGGTCGTGACGAGCATGCCGCGCGGCACGTCGCGGCGCAGCTTCGCATAGCCCCAATAGTCGTCGGGCGGCAGGCATTCCTCGATCCATTTCAGGCCGAGCGCATGCGCTTCGTGCGCGAGCCGCGTCGCATACGGCACGTCGAGACTCATCCAGCAGTCGAGCATCAGCCAGAAATCGGCGCCGACGCGCGAACGCATCTCGGCGAGCGCATCGAGATTGCGACGCAGGCCGACCTCGCCCTCGGCCGGGCCGTGATGCAACGGCAGCTTGCCGCCGATGAAACCCATCTCCTTCGCGAGATCGGGTCGCGCACCGGTCGCGTAGAACTCCAGCTCGTCGCGCACCTTGCCGCCGAGCAACTGGTGCACGGGCTCCCGCCTGACCTTCGCGAGCAGGTCCCACAGCGCGAGATCGACGCCGGAAATCGCATTGAGCACGACACCCTTGCGCCCGTAATACAGCGTTGCATGGAACATCTGATCCCACATCTTCTCGATGTCGGTCACGCACTGCCCTTCGATGAAACGCGCGAGATGCCGCTCGACGATGAACGCGCCGATCTCGCCGCCGGTCGTCACCGCAAAGCCGACCGTTCCATCGCTGGCCTCGACTTCGATCACGAGCGTGCCGAGCACGTTGATGCCGAACGACTGGCGGCTCTGCCGGTATTCGGGGTAGCGCGACATCGGCGTCGCAATGTGGTCGTCGATCCAGTGACCGGCATCCTGATCGTGGTAATCGGCACCGCCACCACGCACCGTCAGCGCGCGGACCGCGCGTATCGTCGGCATGCTCATTCTTCGGGTTCCTTGGTTGGGTCATCGAGTGCGGAAGCCGCCCGTACGCGTCGGGCGCACGGATGGCGGCGGAATTCGCAACGTCATGCTGCCAGGCGGTCGCGTCAGCGTGCCCAGCGCAGCACCAGCGCGTCGAGCCGTCGCGCAATTTCGATCAGGCCCGCGCGCGTCGCCGGATGCAGCGGCGCCAGCGGACGGCGCGGCGCGTCCGATGCGATCACGCCGCCCTCCTTCATCAGCGCCTTCGCCGCCAGCAGGCCGGCCTGACGGTTCTCGTAATTGATCAACGGTAGCCATTGCTCGTACTGGGCGACCGCCTCGTCGCGCTGCCCGGCGAGATACGCGGCGAGAATCGGCCGCAGCCCGTCCGGATAGCCGCCGCCGAGGATGCTGCCGGTCGCGCCCGCATCGAGATCGGCAAGCAGCGTGATCGCCTCCTCGCCGTCGAACGGCCCTTCGATCGCGTCGCCGCCAAGCGCGATCAGTTCGCGCAGCTTCGACGCCGACTGCGGCACCTCGATCTTGAAATAGCGCAGATTCGGAATCGTGTGCGCGAGGCGCGCCAGAAACGCGGCCGATACCTGCGTGCCGCTCATCGGCGCGTCCTGGTACATGATCGGGATCTCGATCGCGTCGGAAAGCGCCGCATAGAACTGCTCGATCGCGGCCTCGCCGCAACGAATCGTCGCGCCGTGGTACGGCGGCATCACCATCACCATCGCCGCACCGGCCTCCTGCGCGGCGCGGCTGCGCGCCGCGCAGATCGTCGGATTGAAATGCGTGGTCGTCACGATCACCGGCACGCGTCCCGCCACGTGTTCGAGGATCGCCGCGATGAGCCGCTCGCGCTCGTCGTCGGTCAACGAAAACTGTTCCGAGTAGTTCGCGAGGATGCACAGGCCGTCCGCTCCCGCGTCGATGATGAAGTCGACACAGCGCTTCTGGCCCGGCATATCGATCTCGCCCGACTCGGTGAAGATCGTCGGCGCGACGGAAAACGCGCCCGTATAGCGGCGGTGAATCGGCGTAGACAAGCTCATCTGAAACCCTCTCTTATAATCAGTGATCCGAATTGTATGGTGCGTTTGTCGTGCGCCCATACCGCGATAAATCACGCGTCATACACGCCCGTACCGCCCTCGCAACCCGTCCGTCACGCCGCAATAGATCGCCTTCAGCTTCAGGCGCTTGTTGCGCGCATGCAGCAGCACGAACGCGACGTGCTTGAGCGTGATGAGATTGATCAGCAGCATCGCCGGATAGCGCCGCCAGTAGTCGCGCGCGACGAGGATACAGTTGCGCGCCGCATAGTAGTGGCGCAGCGCGCTCTGATCGAATATCTCGACGCGCGGCCAGTGCTGCTGCGCGGACGGGCTGCCGAGTTCATGGGGCAGCGACACGTCGGCGTTGACGCGCACCGGCACGCCGTGCGCCTGCGCGCGCATGCAGTATTCCGCGTCGACGTGGTCGATGAAGAAGTCCTCGCGGAAGCGGCCGAGCGCGCGATACGCGTCGAGCGAGATTGCGGTGCCCGACGAGATGATGACCGAGCACGACAGCAGGCCGTGCGCGCCGCCGTGGATCGGCGTGATCTGCGCGGACCAGCGGCGCACCGTGAACAACGGCAGGTCGCGCTGGAAATTGCGGTTGAAGATCCGCGGGCCGACCAGGAAGCGGCTGTCGCCCACCCGCGCGCAGCCGGCCAGCATGCGATCGAAATAGTCGTCCGGAACGTGCGAATCCTGATCGAAGATGAAGAAGACGTCGCAGCCGCGGCCGATCAGGAATTCGACGCCGGCGTTGAACGCACCGGCGATGCCGCCGCGATTGTGATTCGCGATCACGTCGACGCCGCCTGCGGCGAGCCGTGCGTACAGCGCACGATCGGCGACGGGCGAATTGTCGACCGCGACGACGACGGGGCTTTTCGCGGGCAAGGTCAGCAAATGCTCGATCTGCGCCGCGGAGGGTTTATACAGCGTGACCAACGTACCGTGTGTCATGACGGCACCTCGTGACGATCAAGTAGCGATGCGCCGCGCCGGTCGATCCGGGCGGCCCGTCCTCCTTTGCACGACTGCTTGTCTCGTCGACCAGCCTGCCCTGCCCGTTCGCGTGCTGTACGCGATCGTCGCAGGCGCCGCGGCCGGTCTTGCTTTATCTTGCGTACAGCTTGACGACGCTCGCCTGGACGACGCGCGTGATCTCTTCCATCCGCCAGCGGATATGCGTGTCGGTCAGCGTCGCGCAACGTTCCGCATCGCGTTCGGCAAGCGCGTCGAGAATCTCGAGATGCTCGGTAAACGCCTCGTTGCGTCGCTGATCGACGTCGACCCAGCGCACGTAGTGAATGCGCGCGTTGATCCCTTGCAGCACCCGGCCGATCTCGGCATTGCCCGACAACGCGGCCAGCTCCAGGTGAAACTGCTCGTCCTTGACGACCAGCTCGGCCGACGACATCCGCGCCGCATTCTTCATCACCTGCTTCCAGAAGCGACGCAACGCCTTGATGTCGTTGTCCGACCCGCGCTCGCATGCGAGCATCACCGCGGTCGTTTCGATCGAGCGACGCAATTCGAACAGATCGAACACATCCTTCCCCTCCAGTTCCCGAATGAAGAAACCGCGGTTCGGCACGAACACCAGCAGGTTTTCGGCAACGAGCCGATTCAGCGCCTCGCGAATCGGCGTGCGACTCACGTTGAAGCGCTCGGCAAGCTCCAGCTCGTTGAACCGCTCGCCCGGCCGGATCTCGTACAGCACGGCCATCTGTTTCAACTGCTCGTAAATCTCGTTGACCGTGAGGCCCGTGCGCGTCGGCGCCGCGGTCTCCCGGCCAGCCATAACGGAAGTCGACATCTCGTCTCCTGGTTCCACCTGTTGTCACCGCGCGTCATTATCCATCGGCAATTTGCCCGCGCGCGTTCTTTTTACATGCACGAGCCATGCGTCAGCGCATCAGCAAGCTGCCGAAGCCCGGCACGGGATCGTCGATGCCCGCGAGCCGCAGCGCGTGCCAGGCGAGCGCGTGATTGCTCGACAGTACGGGTTTGCCCGCGCGCGCTTCGATATCGGCCAGCGCATCGACGATGCGCAGGCTCGTGCACGACACGAATACGGCATCGACGGCCGGATCGGCGGCGAGCGTCAGCACCGCGTGCTCGATCGACGCGCGCTCGATGCGGGCGACCTCGTTGTCGTCGCGGTGCTCGAACGAGCCGACCCGCACGATATCGACGCCGCGCGCGCGCAGGTACGCGGCCATCGCATCGTTGATCGTGCGCTCGTACGGCGTCAGCAGTGCGACCCCGCGCGCGCCGAGCGCCGTCAGCGCGACGCGCGCCGCGGTAATCGGCGTGGTGCACGCGACGCCGGGCCGCGCCTCGCGGATGCGCTCGAACACGCGCTCCTCGCCGAGCACCATCGACGCCGACGTGCAGCCGAACGCGACGACGTCGAGGCGCTCGCCCGGCCGGATCAATTCGACCGCGGCGCAGATCCCGCCGTCCATCCGCGCGAGCGTCTCGGCGGTGATCTCGGCGGAATTCGCGATCCGGCTTTCGTAGAACGCGACGCCATCGATCGCGAGCAGACGTCGCCACTCGTATTCGATCGTATGATCGGTCGCCAGCACGACGAGGCCGATCGCCGCGCGCCGCGCGATGCCGGCGTCGAGCGAGAAATCGAAGCGCGCGTACGCATCGCGCGCCGGGCCGGCGCCGACACCCGGATCGGACGCCTCGGAGGTGGAAAGAAGTTCGCTCATTGCAGGGTCATCCCGGTGATGTCGATGTCGGGCCGCTTGCCGTGGATCAGATCCGCGACGATCTTCGCGGTGCCGCACGACATGGTCCAGCCCATATGGCCGTGGCCGGTGTTGAAAAACAGGTTGCGGTGCCGGGATGCGCCGATGATCGGCGTGCCCTCCGGCGTCATCGGCCGCAGCCCGGCCCAGTACGACGGCTTCGCGTAGTCGGCGCCGTTCGGGAACAGCGCCTGCGCGGTCGCGAGCATGTGCGCGAAATCGCCCGGCGAATGCGTGGTGTCGTAGCCGTTGAACTCGGCGGTCGCGGTCAGCCGCAGCCGGTCGCCGAAGCGCGCCCATGCGACGAGCTGGTTCTCCTCGACGCCGCCGAGCGCGGGCGGCTCGTGCGTGTCGTCGATCGGCAGCGTGACCGAGTACCCCTTGACCGGATAGATCGGCAGCCGGTAGCCGAGCGAGCGAGCGACGAACGGCGAGTACGCGCCGAGTGCGAGCACGTATCGATCGCCGGTCACGCGGCCCTGCGACGTCTCGACGTAGTCGATCGCATCGGCGCTCGCGCGCACGCCGTCGATCGACGTGCCGAAGCGGAATTCGACGCCGAGCGCGCGGCAGCGCTCGGCCAGCGCGCGCGTGAACAGATGCGCGTCGCCGCTCTCGTCGCTCGGGCAATGGATCGCGCCCGCGATCCCGGCCGCCGCGTGGCGCAGCGCCGGCTCGCGTTCGACGGTGGCCCGCGCATCGAGGATGTCGAGCGGCAGGCCGTTGTCGGTCAGAATCCGCATGTTCGCGACGCCGCGCTCGAACGATGCAGGGTCGCGATACAGGTACAACAATCCTCCGCTCGTCCGGTCGTACTCGAGCAGTTCATCATTCGTCGCCTGCTGAAGCCGCTGCTGCGCGTAACGACACAGCCTCACCTTGATCGACGTGTTGCGGCGCGAGCGCTCGGCCGTGCAGTTCTGCAGGAACAGCGCGCACCAGGCCCACATCCGCCAGTCGGGCGTCCATTTGAGCCGCAGCGCCTGGCCGTCGGCAAACAGCGACTTGAACAGAATCTTCGGCGCGCGCGGCGACGCCCAGGTGTACGAATGGCCGGGCGCGATCAACCCCGCATTCGCGAAGCTCGTTTCGAGCGCGACGCCGTCGCGACGTTCGATCACCGTCACCTCGTCGCCGGCCTTCGCGAGAAAATACGCAGTGGTCACGCCGACGATGCCGCCGCCGAGCACGATCGTCTTCATCGTCTGGTTCTCCCTGCGCTAGCTCGCGGCGATCGCCGCGATCTCGACCGTGTACTGCGGAAACGCGAGCTTCGATTCGACGCACGCGCGTGCCGGTGACTCGCCCTGCGGCACCCACGCGTCCCATACGCTGTTCATCTCGGCGAAGCTGCGATAGTCGGCCAGCCAGATGCTCGCGGACACGATCCGGCGCTTGTCGAGCCCCGCGTCTTCGAGCAGCCGGTCGATCTTGTCGAGAATCTGCCGGGTCTGCCCCGCCACGTCGAGCGACGTGTCGTCCGCCACCTGCCCCGCGACGAAGGCCAGCCCGCCCGCGACCA
Source organism: Burkholderia sp. MS389 (assembly GCF_016899425.1). Lineage (GTDB taxonomy): Bacteria > Pseudomonadota > Gammaproteobacteria > Burkholderiales > Burkholderiaceae > Burkholderia > Burkholderia sola. The sequence goes on along the minus strand of NZ_CP045996.1, from coordinate 762,225 downwards.
CCAGTTGGCTCATCCGTTCACTTACGCCGTATCGCTTGATCTCCACCATCTGACTGCCCTCCGAGGTCGTGTCGAGTTGGGCAGATTTAAGCACTGCAATTCACCTCTGTATACACTTTTTTCAGAAATATTCTCGATTGCGCCGGATTGGCGCGCCCATGCACCAGGGCTATCCACGCGCTTTATCCGCGTGCATAAATGCATGAAAACAGGGAAAATTTTCTATCTCAAACAAGACTTTCGCTATTCGTCACAGCGGCTCGAAAATTTATTTGCAAACGATTTTTGTTCTGTGATTCTGTCGACACTTCTGTATATCAAACCATGCCGCCAACCGTGCGGCCGACCATGCGACGGGAGAACGAAGATGAAGGCAAGTCAGTGGAGTATCGGTATCTGGATCGCGCTCGGGGCGCTTGCGTCGGGCGCTGCGCACGCCGACGTCAGCGTGGGCGCGGTGCTGCCGCTGACCGGCGCGAGTGCGTCGATCGGCGAAGACCAGCGCCGCGGCATCGAGCTGGCCGTCGCGCAGATCAATGCGAAAGGCGGCGTGCTGGGCCAGAAGCTCGCCGTGCGCATCGAGGATTCGGGCGGCTCGGCCAATACCGCGCTCGACGCCGCGCGCAAGCTCGCGACCGTCGAACACGTGCCGGTCGTGCTCGGCGAATTCTCGTCGTCGGTCACGATACCGGTCGGACAGTTCCTGGTGCGCCAGGGCGACGTGCACATCAACATCGGCTCGTCGAGCCAGCAGGTGCGCAAGATCGGCGCGGGCTCGTTCAGCGTGATCGGGCTGGACGACCTGTCCGCGCGCTTCGCCGCGCAGGACGTGTACGCCCGCAAGCTGCGTCGCATCGCGCTGATCGCGCCGAACAACGGCTACGGCCAGGGGATTGCCGGCGAATTCAGGAAGCGTTTCGAGGCGCTCGGCGGCACGGTGGTGTCGACGGTGCTCTATACGGAAGGACAATCGACCTATCGCCGCGAACTGGAGCAGGCATCGCGCGCGCAGCCCGACGCGTATGTCTACAGCGCCTATGGCCAGGAAGCCGCGACGCTGAACCGGCAGGCATTCGAGATGCGGCTCAACCAGCATCCGTGGTACGGCATCTACCTGACGATGTGCACGAGCGACACGCCCGCGCAGATCGCGCAAGGCCAGATCGGCCTCGAAGTCGCCGCGCTCGGCGCGGGCGCGAAAGCGTATGCGAGCGCCTATCAGGCCGCGTACAACGAGGCCCCGCGCTCGGCGTTCGGCAGCTATGCGTATGACGCGACGCTGTTGTCCGCCGCGGCGATCGGCCGCGCGCAATCCATCGACCCGGCGAAGATTCGCACCGCGCTCGCGGCATTGGGCAAGTCGTATACCGGCGTGACCGGCGCGATCGCGTTCGATGCCGACGGTCAGCGGGAAGTCCAGCCGTACGAGAAGGTGGTCTACCGCCAATCGGTCGTCGCGCAGCAGTAAGCGCCCGCCCGGATGAACCAGAGGATCTCGCCATGCTGTCATTCATTGTCGACGTATTGATCCGCACCGCCGATCTGCTGCTGGTGTCGGTCGGCCTGTCGACGCTCTATTCGCTGATCCGCTTTCCCAACATCGCGCATGTCCAGTACGCGATGCTCGGCGCATTCGCGACGCTCTGGCTGGAACGCGCGGGGCTGCCGTTCGCGCTCGCGACGGCCGTGTCCTGCGCGCTGGTCGGCACCGCCGCGACGCTGCTGAACCTGTTCGTGTTCGCGAGACTGCTGCGCTCCGGCAGCGCGGTGGCGATGATCGGCTCGCTTGCGATCTCGATGCTCGCGGTCGCGCTGGTGCTCGGCGTCGCCGGCTCGCGGCCGCAGCAGTATGCGCAGGACGTGCATCCGCCGATGGTGATCGCCGGCGTCGCGCTGTCCGTGCCGCAACTGGGCTCGATCGCATGCGGCGCCGGCGCGCTCGCGATATTCGCGGCGCTGCTGTACCGCACCGGCCTCGGGCGGGCGATGCGTGCGCTCGCGTCGAATCGCGCGCTGGCGCTCGCGACCGGCATCGACGCGACGCGCGTGACCAACGTGATCACGTTCGCGAGCGGCGTGCTGGCGGCGCTCGGCGGCACGATGCTCGGCGCCACCGAGAGCGTGCATGTGAATCTCGGCTATGGACTGCTGATCCCGGTGTTTTCCGCGGCGATCCTGGGCGGCCTCGGCAATCCGCTCGGCGCCGCGGCCGGTGCGCTGCTGATCGCGGTGGCCGAAACCGTCGCGCTGAACGTCGATTTCGGCGGGCTCGTCGATCGGCCGATGCAATTCTTTCCGGTCGAGTACGTCGGCGCGGTGTCGTTCGCGATCCTGCTCGTCGCACTGATCTTCCGGCCTTACGGCATCTTCGATCGGGAGGTACGGCGTGTCTAGCTTCGTCATCCATCTGCTGACCGTCGGCTGCCTGTACGCGACGATGGCGCTCGGGTTGAACCTGCAGGCCGGCTATGCGGGACTCGTCAATTTCGGCTTCATTGCGTTCAGCGGGCTCGGCGCGTACGCGGCCGGCATCGCGTCTCGGCTCGGCTGGCCATTGCCTTCGGCGCTCGCGCTCGCGCTGGCCGCGGCGGGTGCGCTGGCGATCGTCGTCGCGCGGCTCGGGCGGCAGCTCTCCGCCGACTACTGGGGGATCGCGACGCTCGCGATCGCCGAGATCCTGCGCACGATCGCGCTCAACGAAAGCGGGTTGACCGGTGGCGCGCAAGGCATCGGCGGCATCGCGCCGCTATTCCCCGGGCTGCGCGCGCCGTGGGCCGAACTCGCGTTCCTCGCGGTCACGGCCGGCTGCCTCGCGCTCACCTACGCGACGTACCGGCGCCTGACCGCGAGCCGCTTCGGCCGGGCGCTGAAGGTGATGCGCGAAGAACCCGCGCTCGCGGTCTGCTTCGGCTACGATCCGCTCGCGCTGAAAACGCGCGCATGCATCGCGGGCGCGCTGCCCGCCGCGCTCGCCGGGGCACTCGCCGCGTGGTACATCGGCTATGTCGGGCCGGACGCGATGATCGCGTCCGAGACCTTCGCGCTGTGGACCGTCGTGATGGTCGGCGGCCTCGGCAGCCACCTGGGTGTGCTGGTCGGCACGCTGATCGTGCAGGCCGTCTACGCGCTGGCGCCGTTTCTCAAGGACTGGCTCGATGTCGGCAGCGACCTGACCGGCGCGGTGCGGCTGGGCCTGGTCGGCCTGATGCTGCTCGCGTGCGTGCTCTGGCGTCCGCACGGGCTCGTACCCGAGCGCCTGGAGGTGCGGCCATGAGCACGCTGCTCGATCTCGACGGCGTGACGATCCGCTACGGCGAGAACGTCGTCTTGTCCGGGGTCACGCTGTCGGTCGACGGCGGCGAAATCGTCGGACTGCTCGGCCCGAACGGCTCCGGCAAGAGCACCGCGCTCAACGCGATCACCGGCTTCGCGCCGCTCGCGGCGGGCGCGATCCGCTTCGACGGTCGGCGGATCGACGCGCTGTTGCCGCACAAGATTGCGCGGCTGGGCGTGCGCCGCACGTTCCAGTTGCCGTCGATGCCCGCACGCATGTCGGTGCTCGAACTCGCGATGGCGGCTTCGTCCGCGCGCCACGGCATCGCCGCCGCCCTCTGGCCCGGCCGTGCGACGCGCGCGCTCGATGCCGATACGCGTGCACGCGCCGCCGCGCTGCTGGACGAGCTGAAACTGTCCGGCGTCGCGCACCTGTCCGCCGCGTCGATTTCCGGCGGCCAGAAGAAGCTGCTGGGCATCGCGTGCGCGATGATGACCGCGCCCAAGCTGCTGCTGCTCGACGAGCCGACCGCCGGCGTGCACCCGAACCTGCGCGGCGAGCTGATCGACGAACTGCGACGGATTCGCAAGCAAGGCGTCACGCTGGTCGTCATCGAGCACGACATGCATTTCATCCGCGAGCTGTGCGACCGCTGCGTCGTGCTGGACCGCGGCGTGACGATCGCGAACTGCCGGCCGGCCGAGCTGGAGCGCAACCGTCGCGTACTCGACGCGTATCTCGGGCGCGCCCATGCCGCCCCTCGTCCGCTGGAGGCGTCATGATCGACGTGCGCGAACTCGTCGCCGGCTACACGCCCGAAGTCGACATCCTGCATGGCGTGTCGCTCACGGTCGGGGCCATCGACATCGTGACGATCCTCGGCCCGAACGGCTGCGGAAAATCGACGCTGCTGAAGGCGATCGCAGGCTTCGTGCTGCCGCGGGCCGGCAGCGTGACGATCCAGGGCACGGACGTGGCGCGCGTGCCGGTCCACCGAAAGATCCGCGAGTACGGGATCGGCTTCGTGCCGCAGACCGACAACGTGTTCGCGTCGCTGACCGTGCGCGAAAACCTGATGCTCGGCGGCCAGTCGATGTCGGCGTTTCCGCGCGAGGCGCGGATCGACGAGCTGTGCGAGCAGTATCCGGTGCTGCGGCGTCGCTACCGGTCGCTGGCGGGCGCATTGTCCGGCGGCGAGCGGCAAATCGTGTCGCTCGCACGCGCACTGATGCCGCGCCCGGTGTTGCTGCTGCTCGACGAGCCGTCGGCCGGCCTGTCGCCGAAGATGGTCGACGAGGTGTTCGACGCGATCGTCCGGATGCGCGACACCGAGCATATCGGCGTGCTGATGGTCGAGCAGAATGCGATCGAGGCGCTGCGCATCGCGGATCGCGGCATCGTGCTGACGATGGGGCGCGTCGCGCTCGAAGGCGCCGCGGCCGAGCTGCTAGACAGCGACGAGATGCGACGCCTGTACCTCGGCGGGAGGGCCGCATGAACGGCGGGCGCGCCACGCCGGTCGCCGGCGCGTACGCCGCCGCGGCCGCGCGTCCCGTGCTCGTGATGGTCGCGCTCGCGTGCGGTTTCGTGATGGCCATGCTCGACGTGACGATCGTCAACGTCGCGCTGAAGGCGATGGAAACCAGCCTGTCGATGTCGCTGACCGCGCTGGTGTGGGTCGTCGATGCGTACACGCTCAGCTTCGCCGCGCTGCTGCTGCTCGGCGGCGCGCTCGCGAACCGCTACGGATCGAAAGCCGTCTACGTCGCGGGGCTCGCGCTGTTCGTCGGCGCGTCGGTGCTGTGCGCGGCCGCGCAGTCCAGCGGCGCACTGGTCGCGGCGCGCCTTGCACAAGGTGTCGGCGCGGCGCTGTTCATGCCGAGTTCGCTGAGCCTGCTCACGCTCGCGTTCCCGCCAGGGCCGATGCGCACGCGGATGATCGGCATCTGGGGCGCGCTGGTGTCGGCCGCGATGGCGCTCGGGCCCTGCGTCGGCGGCGTGCTGGTCGACGCGATCGGCTGGCGCGGTATCTTCTGGGTGAATTTGCCGGTCGGTGCGGCCGGCCTGTGGCTCACGTACCGGCATATCGCGCGGGCGCCGCGTCATCCCGGCCCGTTGAATGCGCTCGGCCATCTGTTCGGCGCGCTCGCGCTCGCCGCGCTGAGCTTCACGCTGATCGAAGGGCCCGGCGCCGGCTGGCGCTCGCCGTCGATCCTCGCCGGCGTCGCCACGACGTTGGCCGCCACCGCGGCATTTGCGTTACGCGAGCGCTACGCGCACTCGCGCATCCTGTCGCCGGCGCTGCTCGCGAATCGGCGTTTCGTCGCGGGCAGCACGCTGGGTCTCGCGATCAACTTCGGCATTCTCGCCGAGATCTTTCTGTTGAGCCTCTATTTGCAGAACGTCCGCGGCGCGAGCGCGCTCGTGGCCGGGTTCGAATTGTTTCCGCTGATGGCGATGTTCGGCATCGGCAATCTCGCGTCCGCGAAAGTCAGCGCCCGGTTCGGCGCGCGCCGCACGCTGCTCTCGGGGCTCGCGCTCGCCGCGCTCGGCAGCGTGGCGCTCGTCGGCGTCGCGGCGATGCCGTATCCGGTGCTGGCCGTCGCGATCGGCTTGGCCAACTTCGGCGCCGGCCAGGCCATTCCGGCGATGAATCTCGTCGTGATGCAGTCGGCCGATGCGGCGGACGCGAACCTCGCCGCCGCGTCGCTGAACGCGAGCCGGCAGATCGGTTCGCTGGTCGGCATCGCGATCGCATCGGTGATCCTGCACGTGATCGACGATCCGGACCGCGCGACGGCCGTCGGCTTCGCGGTGATCGCCGCGCTGTACGCGCTCGGCTTCGCGATCGTATTTCGCGCGATTCACGTTGGCGGTGCCGAGCAGCCGTAGCGAGGCGCGCACGGGTATCGACGTTCGTCGACGCATTCGGTGTATTCCGCGTATCACGCACGCACTTTTCCTCTTGCAGCGAGGGACCTCATGCAAACAGCGATTGGCCGTAAAGGACTGATTCTGGCGGGCGGCTCGGGCACCCGGCTCCACCCGCTCACGCATTCGGTATCGAAGCAATTGATGCCGGTGTACGACAAGCCGATGATCTATTACCCGCTCAGCACGATCATGCTGTCCGGCATCCGCGACGTGCTGATCATCTCGACGCCGCGCGATCTCGACGCGTTCCAGCAACTGCTCGGCGACGGCAGCCAGTGGGGCATGAGCTTTTCGTATGCGACGCAGCCAAGCCCCGACGGTCTTGCGCAGGCGTTCGTGATCGGCGCGCCGTTCATCGGTCGCGACGCGGCGACGCTCGTGCTCGGCGACAACATCTATCACGGGCCCGCGCTGTCGTCGCTGCTGCAGCAGGCCGCCGCACGGACCGCCGGCGCGACCGTGTTCGGCTACTACGTGCGCGATCCGGAGCGCTACGGCGTCGTGTCGTTCGACGCGGACGGCCGCGCGATCGACCTCGAGGAGAAACCGCGCGAGCCGAAGTCGAATTACGCGGTCACCGGCCTCTATTTCTACGACAACGACGTCGTCGAACTGGCGAAGGCCGTGCGCCCGTCGGCGCGCGGCGAACTGGAGATCACCGACCTGAATCTCGCGTATCTCGCGCGCGGCGCGCTGAACGTCGAGATACTTGGACGCGGCTACGCATGGCTCGACACCGGCACGCACGAATCGCTGCTCGACGCGGCCAATTTCATCCAGGTGATGCAGGCGCGGCAGGGCCTGCAAATCGCGTGTCCCGAGGAAATTGCGTACCGGCTCGGCTGGATCGATGCGGAGCAGCTCGAAACGCTGGCCCACAAACTCGCGAAAAGCGGTTACGGCCGCTATCTGCTCGATCTGCTGAGCAAGGAGGTCGCGGCATGACACGGGTGATCGAGACGCCGTTGCCCGGCGTGCTGTTGATCGAGCCCGGCGTGTTCGGCGATGCGCGCGGCTTTTTCGTCGAAAGCTTCCGGGCAAGCTGGCTGCGCGACGCCGGCGTCGACGCGACCTTCGTCCAGGACAACCAGTCGCGCTCGCGGCGCGGCGTGCTGCGCGGGCTGCACTACCAGCGCGTGAATCCGCAAGGCAAATTGGTGCACGCGGCGCGCGGCGCGGTCTACGACGTCGCCGTCGACATCCGGCGCGGCTCGCCGTGCTTCGGCTGCTGGTTCGGGGCGCAGCTCGACGACGTATCGCACCGGATGCTGTGGATTCCGCCCGGCTTCGCGCACGGCTTTTGCGTGTTGTCCGACGAGGCCGACTTCGCGTACAAGTGCACGCAGTACTACGATCCCGATTCGGACGCCGGCGTGCGTTGGGACGATCCGGATATCGGCATCGACTGGCCGGACGCCGGCGCGCCGTATCAGTTGTCGGACAAGGATCGGCGGCAGCCTCCGCTCGCCGAACTGGCAGCCGGCGCGCCGGCGCTGCTGCCCGCATACGGGAGTGCGCGATGACGATCGTCGTGACCGGCGCGCTCGGCCAGGTCGGCCGCGAACTGGTGTTGCGCGCGGGCGGGCAGCCGCTCGTCGGGCTGTCGCGCGCCGCGCTCGACATCGCCGATGCAGGCTCGGTGCGCCGTGCGTTCGACGAACACCGGGCCGCGCTCGTGATCAATGCCGCCGGATGGACCGCCGTCGACCGCGCGGAGGCCGAGCCCGATGCCGCGTGGCGGGCGAACCGCGACGGGCCGGCCGTGCTGGCCAACGCGTGCGCCGCGCTCGGGATTCCGTTGATTCATCTGTCGACCGACTACGTGTTCGACGGCCGCATGCCCGGCCCGTACGCGGAAACCGCCGCCGTCGCGCCGCTCGGCGTGTACGGCCGGAGCAAGCTCGCGGGCGAGGAAGCGGTGCGCGAGCGACTGCCCGACCGTCACCTGATTCTGCGCGTCGCCTGGGTGTTCGGCGCGCACGGCGGCAATTTCGTGCGCACCATGCTGCGGCTGGCGCGCGAGCGCGAGGTCGTCGGCGTCGTCGCCGATCAGTACGGCGGCCCGACGCATGCCGGTGCGATCGCCGACGCGCTGCTGACGATCGCGGCGCGATACCGGGCCGGTGAAGCGCTGCGCTGGGGCACCTATCACCTGTGCGGCACGCCCGTGACGACATGGCACGGCTTCGCCGAAACGATCTTCACCGAGGCGCGGCGCGCCGGCCTGATCGACCGTGTGCCGCTGGTCCGGCCGATCCGGACCGACGCCTATCCGTTGCCTGCGCCGAGACCGGCGAATTCCGCGCTCGACTGCAGCCTCCTGCGAGAACACTTCGGGGTCGAATCGCCTTCGTGGATCGCGGGTCTCACCGACGTGTTTGCCACCTGGAAGCGAACCTCATGAGCTATCGACCGAAACATGTTCTCGTGACGGGCGGTGCCGGTTTCATCGGCGCCAATTTTGTCCGGCATCTGCTCGAAAGCGATCCGCAGGTCAGCGTCGTCACGCTGGATCTGCTGACCTATGCGGGCAGCCTCGACAATCTCGGCGACGCCCTGCCGGGCGCCGATCGTCATCGCTTCGTCCTCGGCGACATCTGCGACCGACCGCTCGTCGAGTCGCTGCTACGCGACCATGCGATCGACACCGTCGTCCACTTCGCGGCCGAAAGCCACGTCGACCGCTCGATCGACGGCCCCGGCGAATTCGTTCGCACGAACGTGCTCGGCACGTGGACGCTGCTCGACGCGTGCCGCCAGCTTTGGTTGAACGAGCAAAAACTCGGCCGGGCCGACGCCCTCACGCGCCGCCGCTTTCACCATATCGGCACCGACGAGGTGTACGGCTCGCTGGGTCCCGACGACCCGCCTTTTTCCGAAACGACACCGTATGCGCCGAACTCCCCGTACTCCGCCACCAAGGCAAGCTCGGACCATCTCGTCCGCGCCTATTTCCATACGTACGGATTGCCCGTCACCACGACGAACTGCTCGAACAATTACGGGCCGCGCCAGCACGGCGAGAAGTTCATTCCGACCGTGATCCGTCATTGCCTCGAAGGCACCGACATCCCCGTGTACGGCGACGGCGCGAACGTGCGCGACTGGCTGTACGTCGACGACCATTGCCGTGCGATCGACGCGGTCATCCGGCGCGGGACGGTCGGCGAGACGTACACCGTCGGCGGCTGCAACGAATGGCGCAACGTCGACATCGTCGCGCTGATCTGTACGCTGCTCGACGCGCGGCGGCCCGAACACGCACCGCATGCGCGCCTCGTCCGGTTCGTCACCGATCGCGCCGGTCACGACCGGCGCTATGCGATCGATGCGGGGAAGCTCGCCCGCGAATTGCAATGGCGGCCGGCGGAGAGCTTCGAAACGGGGATCGTGAAGACGCTGGATTGGTATGTATAGCGCGGCGGCGGCACCGGCACGTCGATGTTGCGCCGTGCTGCCGAACGAGGCCGATAGGCAAGCCTCGGTGGCTGCGGCCCCCGCAAATCTTTCGATTTGAAAGCTTTGTATGCGCGCGGCCGGCCGTGAGCCGGCGACGTCCGTTCGCGCGCTGAATGCGGTCGGCGCGGAGGTTGACCGAGGGTTGATCAGGATGACGCCCCCCCCCTTGAAATTCACGCGCCGTATCCTATTTTAGGTATCGCTCAAGGCAGTCGCGGTTTTCGCGCTGCGTGTTTCGATTTGTTAGTCAGCGACTCTCTCGCGGATGGACGAACTGGAGCGCGTGGTCCGGTTCGTCCCCTGCAGGGGGCACAACAGGAGCCAGTCATGAGCGATATCTTCTTCCCCACCGATCTGCTGGCGGAATTCGACCGCCTGCAACGGCAGATGGCCAGCGCATTTACGGGCTTTCCGGCCAGTCTGCGCGCGCCGCGCCCCGGTACGTTTCCCCCCGTCAACATCGGCAGCACCGACGACACGGTCGAGATCGTCGCGTTCGCGCCGGGTCTCGACCCCGCGAAGATCGACATCTCGGTCGATCGCCGGCTGCTGACGATCAGCGGCGAGCGGACTCCCCCGGACGATGGCACGACCGACGACGAGCGACGCGTCTACGCGAACGAGCGGTTCATGGGCGCGTTCCGCCGCGTGGTCGAACTGCCGCAGCACGCGGACCCCGACAAGATCGACGCGCGCTATGCGAACGGCTGCCTGACGATCAGCGTCGGCAAGTCGGAAGCCTCGAAGCCGCGGGCGATTACCGTCCAGTAAACAGCACGACGTCACGAACGCATGACGGAGGACATCATGAGTGACACCAACACCACTGAACTGACGACCCGTTCGACCGATACGCGAACGGCCGTGACGAACCGTGAAGCGGCTCGGCCCGACACGCCGCGCACGCGGATTGCGCCCGCCGTCGACATCGTCGAGGATGCGCACGGCATCACGCTGTACGCGGACCTGCCGGGCGTGCCGCGCGACAAGCTCGACGTCCGCGTGCACGACGGCAGCCTGGCCATCGAAGCGGAAGCCGTCGTCCCGACGCCGGCGGGATTGCGCCTGCAGCACGGCGAAGTGCAGCATCCGCACTTCTCGCGCGCATTCACGCTCAGCCCGGATTTCGACGTGTCGCGCATCGACGCGCAACTGCGCGACGGCGTGCTGAAACTGAGCATCCCGCGGCGCGAAGAAGCGAAGCCGCGGCGAATCCAGGTGACGGCGGGGTGAGGAGGTTCGCCGCAAGCGCTACATGAAGCGGCGCAAGCCGCGAGGCTTGCGCCGCTTCATGCGCAGAATGCGAGCGTCCCGCGTCGGCGCAGGCGGCCCGGGCGCTGCGCGTCGACACGCGGCTGTCGAACGGCCGACCGATCACCCGAGCCACGACCGGATATTCACGCGCATCGCGCCAGCCGAGATTCCGTAGCGCTCATGCAACGTCGGCAGCGCGCCCGCGGCGAGATACGCATCCGGCAGCGCGATCTGCCGGAACGGCACCGCCACGCCCGCCGCAAGCAACGCGGTCGCGACCGCTTCGCCGAGCCCGCCGATCGTCGTATGGTTCTCCGCGACGATGACCATGCGCCCTTTTCGCGCAGCCTCGCGGACGATGGTCGCCGTGTCGAGCGGCTTGATCGTCGGCACGTGCAGCACGGCGACATCGACGCGATCGGCTTCGAGCGCCTTCGCCACCTCGAGCGCACGCATCGTCATGATCCCGGACGAGATCAGCAGCACGTCGTTGCCGTCGCGCAGCAGCTTGGCCTTGCCGAGTTCGAAGCGGTAATCGTATTCGTCGAGCACGGCCGGCACGTTGCCGCGCAGCAGGCGCGCATACACCGGCCCCTTGTGCGCGGCGATGGCCGGCACCATCTGTTCGATGTCCAGCGCGTCGCACGGATCGATCACGGTCATGTTCGGCATCGCACGCATCAGCGCCAGATCCTCGGCGGCCTGGTGGCTCGGCCCGTAGCCGGTCGTGAGCCCAGGCAACGCGCAGATCAGCTTCACGTCGAGATTGTCCTCGGCGATCGCCTGATGAATGAAGTCGTACGCGCGGCGCGTCGCAAACACCGCATAGGTCGTGACGAACGGCTGCGCGCCTTCGTGCGCGAACCCGGCGGCGGCCCCCATCAGCAACTGCTCGGCCATGCCCATCTGGTAGTACCGCTCGGGGAATGCCTTCGCGAAGAGGTGCAGGTCGGTGTATTTGCCGAGATCGGCCGTCATGCCGATCACGTTGCCGTTCGTGCGGGCGAGTTCGGTCAGCGCATGGCCGAACGGCGCGGAGCGGGTCGCCTGCCCTTCGGCCGCGATGGAGGCGATCATCGCCGACGTCTTCAGGCGCGGCTTGTTGTCGACGGTGCTCATGCATGTCTCCCTGCTTCGAGTGCGTCGAGCGCGAGTTGCCACTCGTGCGCATCGACCCGGATGAAATGGCTTTTCTCGCGTGCTTCGAGGAACGGCACGCCGCACCCCATCTTCGTGTCGCAGACGATGATGCGTGGCTGCGGTGCGTCATGCTGGCGCGCGTGGTCGAACGCGCGTTTCACCGCGTCGATGTCGTTGCCGTCCACGCGTTGCACGTACCAGCCAAAGGCCTCGAGCTTGTCGACCAGCGGCTCGAACGCCATGATCTGCGTCGACGGGCCGTCGGCCTGCTGGTTGTTCACGTCGACGATTGCGATCAGGTTGTCGAGCTTCCAGTGCGCGGCCGACATCAGCCCTTCCCAGACCGCGCCTTCGTCGAGTTCGCCGTCGGAAAACAGCGTGTAGACGAACGCATCCGAGCCCTTGCGCTTCAGCCCCAGACACCGGCCGACCGCGATCGTCAGGCCCTGCCCGAGCGAGCCGCCGGACATTTCCATGCCGGGCGTGTAGCTCGCCATGCCGGACATCGGCAAGCGGCTGTCGTCGCTGCCATAGGTGTCGAGTTCCGCGGCCGGCAGGATGCCGGCTTCGAACAGCGCCGCGTACAGCGCGATCGCATAGTGCCCGTTCGACAGCAGGAAGCGGTCGCGCCCTTCCCAGTCGGGATCGTCGGCGCGATAGCGCATCGCGCCGAAATACGCGACGGCCAGCACGTCGGCGATGTCGAGCGCCTGGCCGACATAGCCCTGTCCCTGCACTTCGCCCATCAGCACGGCGTTTCGTCGGATGCGGTACGCGCGCTCGGCGAGCGGGACCGCGTCATGGATGGTTTCGGTAGCCATCGATTACTCCAGTATCAGGTCGGAAGGAATGCAAATGAATCGGCGGTTGTCAGCGGTTCACGGACCGGGGCACGACGAACACCAGCAGCGCACCGGCCGCGATCGCGACCGAGATGAACACGAGCCCCGCGGTGGACTTGCCGGTCAGGTCGTTCAGCCAGCCGACGATCGCCGGCGAGAAGAAGCCCGCTAGATTTGCGAAGCAGTTGACCGCAGCGATGCCCGCCGCCGCCGACATCCCGCCCAGCAACGCGGTCGGCAGCGACCAGAACTGCGACGACGACGCGAGGATGCCGGCCGACGCGATGCTCAGGCACACGATCGACGCGCCGACGCTGCCGAGCATCGGCAACGTGGCGAAGCCCGCCGCCGCGACCAGCATCGGCACCGCGAGATGGAAGCGGCGCTCGCGGCGACGATCCGCGCTGATGCCGATCAGCGGCAGCGCGACGATTGCACAGGCATACGGAATCGCGGTGAACAGGCCGACCCACAGCGGATCGGCGACGCCGGCCTTGCGAATGATCGTCGGCAGCCAGAACGTGAGGCCGTACTGCCCGAGCACCACGCAGAAGTAAATCGCGGCCATCACCCACAAGCGGCGATCCGCGACGAACGTTCGAATCGACACATGGGCGGTGGTGTGCGCGGCGTCGGCCGACACGTTGCGCGCGAGCAAGGCTTTTTCCGCGTCGGTCAGCCACTTCGCGCCGGCGATGCCGTCGTCGAGATACAGCAGGATCGCGAAGCCCAGCACGAACGAAGGCAGCGCCTCGAGCAGGAACAGCCACTTCCAGCCGGCCATCGACATCGCGCCGTGCAGCGAGTGCATGATCGCGCCCGACAGCGGCCCGCCGATGATCCCGGCGAGCGGAATCGCCATGAAGAACAGCGACAGCGCCTTCGCGCGCCGCGCCGACGGGAACCAGTACGTGAGGTACAGGATCACGCCCGGCGCGAAGCCGGCTTCGGCGACGCCGAGCAGGAACCGCAGCGCGTAGAACGCAGCGGGCGATTTGACGAACACGAAGCTCGCCGAAATCACGGCCCAGGTCAGCATGATGCGCGCGAGCCAGCGGCGCGCGCCGACGCGATGCAGGATCAGATTGCTCGGCACCTCGAACAGGAAATAGCCGAGGAAGAAGATGCCTGCGCCCATCCCGTAGACCGTCTCGCTGAAGCGCAGGTCGTTGAGCATCTGCAGTTTCGCGAAGCCGACGTTGACGCGGTCGAGATACGCGCCGAGGTAGCACAACATCAGAAACGGGATCAGCCGGCGCGCGACCTTCGCGTAGGTCGCCGCTTCGAACGTCTGCGCGTCGTTCCGTTGCAGAGGCTCGCCATGGACCGGCGATGCGGGGTACTTTGCTCTCATCCTTGTCTCCTGCCATGGCCCCGGGTTGTCCCGGGTGCATGATGGTCGGCGCCGCGCATCGGGCGGCGCCGTTCTCAGTGAATCAGCATCCCGCCGTTGACGTCGAGCGTGATGCCCGTCAGATAGCTCGACAGGTCGCTCAGCAGGAACAGGCACGCATGGGCGACGTCGGCGGCATCGCCGAGCCGGCCGAGCGGAATGCCCTTGACGATGTCCTCGCGCATGTCGGGCGTCAGCTTGTCGCCGGTGATGTCGGTCTGGATCAGGCCGGGCGTGATCGAATTGACGCGGATGCGGTCGGCGCCGAATTCGCGCGCCATCGCCTTCGCGAGGCCGAGCACGCCGGCCTTGGCGGCGCTGTAGTGCGGGCCGCCGAAGATGCCGCCGCCGCGTTGCGCGGACACCGACGACATGCAGACGATGCTGCCGCCGCGCTGCGTCTGCATCGCGGGCAGCACGGCTTGCGACATGTACAGCGTGCCGCGCAGGTTCACGTCGACGATCACATCGAAATCACGCGCCGAGATATCGAGCGTGCGCACGGGCTGCGTGATGCCGGCGTTGTTGACGAGACCGTCGATGCGGCCGAAGTGCTCCAGCGTCGCGCGAGCGGCCGCCGCGCACGCGTCGCGGTCGGTCACGTCGCACGCGAGGCCGAGATGGCGGGCGCCGAGTTCGGCGGCGGCCGTTTCCGCATCCTCGCGGCGAAGGTCGAGGATCGCCACGCGTGCGCCCTGCGCGGCCAGCGCGCGGGCCGTGGCCTTGCCGATCCCGCGCGGCGACGCGGCGCCGGTGACGATGATGGTCCGGTTGTCGAGCAACATCGCTTGTCTCCTGTGTTGATGTGTTGTCCGGAGTGTCGGCTCACCGGACACCCGCATCAACGCGGAAACGCTCAGCCATAGTTGAGAAAAATTCAGATGACGGCGCGCGGCCCGCCGATGCTGCAACGCAAAATCACGGATGCGCCGCTCAGCCCGCCCCGCCGTGCGCCGCGACCTCCCGCTCGATCCACGCCAGAAAGCGCTTCACGCGCGGCAGTTCCGCGTTCTGCCGCGGGTAAACGAGATGATGCGCGCCGACTTCGACCGCATGGGCGTCGCCGAACACCGGCACCAGCAGCCCTTCGCGGATCCTCACCGACGCGAGCATCAGGCTTTCGAGCGCGATGCCGAGGCCGAGCGCGGCGGTCTCGAGCGACATGTACGAACGGTCGAACGAAAAATCGAAGGTCTTCTGCGCCGCCAACGGCACGCCGGTCCGGCCGAACCACTGCTTCCACTGGACCAGCGGCGTTTCGGAATAGATCAGCCGGTGCGCGAGCAGGTCTTCCGGCGCGTTCACCGGATGCCGTTCGAGATAGCGCGGCGACGCGAGCGGCGCGATGAACTCGCCGCGCACGGTCCGGACCTCGAGGTTGTCCCAGTTGCCGTAGCCGTGCCGGACGTCGATATCGTAGAAGCCGTTCGAGAACGACACGTTTTCGTACGAGCACGCGAGGTTCAGCTGGATATCGCCGTTCGCCTCCTGAAACGACGACAGGCGCGGCAGCAGCCACATCAGCCCGAAGCTCGGGCTCGAATGCACGCGCAGGATATCGACCTCGGTTCGGCTCGACGCGCGCTCGGTCGCGCGGCTCAGATCGGCCAGCGAGCCGGTGACATCGGCCAGGTAGCGTTCGCCGGTCGGCGTGAGGACGAGGCCGCGCCCCGAACGCTGAAACAGCGGCTGCCCGATCTGCGATTCAAGATTGCTGAGCTGATGACTGACGGCGGATGCGGTCAGGCCGAGCTCTTCCGCCGCGCGGTTCACGCTTTTGGTCCGGGCGACGCTTTCGAACGCGATGATGGCCTTGAGCGGCGGAATGCGCATGCTGGAATCCGTTGAAGAGAGCGGCCCGGCGCTGCGCCAGCGTTGGCGCATTGCCCGCCCAAAAGCGATACGGTACATCAGGAAGCGGCGTCGGGCGGCCCGATTCGCGGCTCGGCCCGCGCGATTCCGGCCGGCCGTGCCGCACACCGCGCCGCGCCAACGCGGCCGCATCGACGACGCCACACGCCTGACGCCCACGGAATCATGCAAAATGCTGCGCATCTGAGTGGCGGAGTTCGACCGGTGGGCATCAATTTCGATTTGACGGACTTGCAGGCGTTTCGCGCGGTCGTGGAAACCGGCAGTTTCCGCAAGGCCGCCGAAGCGGTCAGCCTGTCCCAGCCTGCGTTGAGCCGCCGGATCGACAAGCTCGAAGACGCGCTCGGCGTGCGCCTCTTCGAGCGCACCACGCGCCGTGTCGCGCTCACCACCGTCGGCCGCGTGTTCGCGCAGAGTGCCGAACAACTGCTCGACGATCTCGACGCCGCGCTGCTCGGCATCCGCGACGTGTCGTCGAGCCGCCTGGGCCATGTGACGATCGCGTGCGTACCGTCGGTCGCCTACTATTTCCTGCCACCCATCATCGCCCGCTATCATCAGCGCTTTCCGCGCATCCGGGTGAAGCTGCTCGACGCCAGCGCCAACGAAGTGCTGGGCGCCGTCATCAGCGGCGAGGCGGATTTCGGCGTGAGCTTCATCGGCAGCCAGGAGGCGGAGGTCGAGTTCAAGGTGCTGCTCCAGGAGCGGTTCGTCGCCGCCTGTCGCCGCGACCACCCGCTCGCGCGCAAGAAGCGCGTGACCTGGAACGAGCTTTACGAGCACGATTACGTGTCGGTGGACAAGACGTCCGGTAATCGCCTGCTGCTCGACCAGGCATTGGCGGCCGTCGCGCCGCGCAAGCCGAGCGTCTGCGAGGCGCGCCACGTCACGACCCTGCTCGGGCTGATCGAGGCGGGGCTCGGCGTCGCCGCGGTGCCGTCGATGGCGATGCCGGGGCATGACCATCCTGTCCTCACGAGCGTGCCGCTCGTCGAGCCGGCCGTGAAGCGGCGCGTGGGTATCGTCAAGCGGCGCGGGCGCTCGCTGACGCCGGCCGCCGAGGCGTTCCACCGGATGATCGTCGACGCGAAGCGCGGCGACGCCGGCGGCGGCACATCGGCATGACGACGACGGAACGGAAACGAAGGAAGGCTGCATCGTGAGGTGGACCCGGCTGTTCAAATCGCTGTACGTGCAGGTCCTGCTCGCGATGATGCTCGGCATCGGCATCGGTCACGTGTGGCCGGCGGCGGGCGCGATGCTCAAGCCGCTCAGCGACGCGTTCGTCGCGCTCGTGAAGATGACCATCGCGCCGATCGTCTTTTGCACGATCGTGTCGGGCATCACGTCGCTGTCGAACGGGCGGGCCATCGGCCGCACGATCGTGCGCGCACTGGCGCTTTTCTATCTGTTGACGGCCGCCGCGCTCGCGTTCGGGCTCGTCGTCGCCTACGTGCTGCAACCGGGCGCCGGCATGCATATCGACGTCCGTCATCTGGATGCGAGCATCCTCGCGCCGTATGCGAAGCATGCGGAGCCGCGCAGCCTCGTGGCGTTCGCGCTCGGCATGATTCCGGACACGATGCTCGGCGCGTTCGCCACCGGCGAAGTGTTGCCGGTGCTGCTGCTGTCGCTGTTGTTCGGCTTCTCGCTGAATGCGCATCCGCGCGCCGCCCGGCCCGTGCTGGCGCTGATCGACGGCATCGCGCAGATCGTGTTTCGCGTGCTCGCGATGATCATGCGGCTCGCGCCGCTCGGCGCATTCGGTGCGATGGCGTTCACGGTGGGCCGCTTCGGGATCGGCTCGGTCGGCTCGCTCGCGAAGCTGATGGTGTGCTTCTACGTGGCCTGCGCGCTGTTCGTCGCGCTGGTGCTCGCCCCGCTCGCGCGACTGCACGGATTCGCGCTGTGGCGGCTCCTGCGCTACCTGCGCGAAGAGTTGCTGATCGTCCTCGCGACCTCGTCCACGGAGCCGGTCCTGCCGCGCCTGATCGTCAAGCTGGAAGCGCTCGGCTGCGACAAGGGCGTCGTGGGGCTCGTGCTGCCGGCCGGCTATTCGTTCAATCTGGACGGCACCGCGATCTATCTGACACTCGCGGCGTTGTTCATCGCGCAAGCTTGCGACGTCCCGCTTTCCGCGCCGCAGGTCGCGACGATGCTCGCGATCATGCTGGTCACGTCGAAAGGGGCGGCCGGCGTGTCCGGCAGCGGGCTTGTCGCGCTGGTCGCGACGCTCGCCGTGATGCCCGACCTGCCGGTCGCCGGGGTCGCGCTGCTGGTCGGCATCGACCGCTTCATGTCGGAGGCGCGCGCGCTGACCAGCGTGATCAGCAACGCGTGCGCGGTGATTTTCGTGTCGGTGTGGGAAGGTGCGTGCGACCGCGCGCGTCTGGTGCAGCGGCTCGCGGCGGCCGGGCCGGCGTTGCCGGACGCGGCCGATGAAGACAGTGCCGCGGCAGACGGCGGCGGGAGTGACGGGAAGACGGTCTGATCGGCGCCTTCCCGTCGATCGGGTTCAATGCGCGGAAACGGAATCCAGGCCGGTCGACTTCACGTCGGCCTGCACGTCGGGCGACGCAAGATAGTCGAGCAGCGCCTTCGCTTCCTTGGGGTGCTGCGCGCCGACCGGGATGCCGGCGGCGAAGCGCGTGACGGACTGCAGCGATTCGGGGATCTTGCCGACGAAGGTCGCGCCCTTGACGGGCAGCAGCTCGCTGACCTGCTGGAAGCCGATTTCGTAGTCGCCGTTCGCGACGACCGACGCCACCGGAATCCGCGGGATCATCTTCGCCTTCGACTTCACCTGTTCCTCGATCCCGAGCTTCTTGAACAGTTCGCGTTCGATATACACGCCGCTCGCGCTGTCCGAATAGGCGATCGATTTCGCGTGCAGCAGCACCTGCTTGAGGCCGTCGGCGGTGCTGATGTCGGGCTTGGCCGCCCCGTCGCGCACGACCATGCCGATGCGCGAGTCGGCCAGATCGACGCGCGAGTCGGGGATGACCTTGCCCTGCTTGATCAGATCGTCGAGCGCGTAGCCGACCATGATCACGGCGTCGGCCGGCTCGCCGCGCGCGAGCCGGTTCGGAATCGCTTCGGGCGACTTGCCCATCGACGGGCCGAGCGCGGTCGCGAGCGTATTGCCCGTCGTGGACGCGAACCGCGGGCCGAGCACCTTGTACGCGGCGGTGAAGCCGCCCGAGCTCATCACGTGCAGTTCGGCGGCCTGGACGGTGGCCGCGACCGCCGCGGTGGCGACGAGCGCGGTCGCGCAGTATTTCAGGAACAGGTTTCTCATGGTCGTGTTCGTGGTCGTGCGGATGCGTGGGTGGGGATGAACGTTCCGGATCGGCCGGACATCAATGCGCGGGCGTCAACGTCGCCGTGCGGTGACGATACAGCGCGAACGTCGCGAGCAGCGCGCACACGGCGGCGAAGCTCATCCAGTAGCCCGGTGCGGCCTTGTCGCCCGTCGCGTGAATGAGCGCGGTCGAGATGGCCGGCGTGAAGCCGCCGAACACGGCCGTCGCGAGGCTGTACGCGAGCGAGAAGCCCGCGACGCGCACCTGCACCGGCATCACTTCGGTGAGCGCGACGATCATCGCGCCGTTGTAGATCCCGTACATGAACGACAGCCAGAGCAGCACGAGCAGCATGTTGACGAACGACGGCGCGTGAGCGAGGAACGACAGCGCCGGATACGCGGTCACGACGGTGAGCATCGTCATGCCGACCAGCAGCGGCCGGCGGCCGATCCGGTCGGACAGCGCCCCGCCGATCGGCAGCCACACGAAGTTCGACACGCCGACGCACAGCGTCACGAGCAGGCTGTCGGCGGTGCTCAGATGCAGCACGGTCTTGCCGAAGGTCGGCGCGTAGACGGTGATCAGATAGAAGCTCGTGGTGGTCATCGCGACCAGCATCATGCCGGCGATCACGACGCCCCAGTTCTGGACCAGCGTACCGAACACTTCCTTCATGCCCGGACGATGCTTGCGGGCCTTGAACTCCTGGGTTTCCTCCAGGTTGCGGCGCAGCATGAAGATGAACGGCACGATCATGCAGCCGACGAAGAACGGCACGCGCCATCCCCAGGCGCCGATCTGCGATGCGCTCAGCCACTGATTGAGCGCGAAGCCGAGGCCCGCCGCGATGACGATCGCTACCTGCTGGCTGGCCGATTGCCAGCTCGTGAAGAAGCCCTTGCGGCCCGGCGTCGCGAGCTCGGCCAGATAGACCGACACGCCGCCCAGTTCCGCGCCCGCGGAAAAGCCCTGCAGCAGCCGGCCGATCAGCACGAGCACGGGCGCGAGCAGCCCGATCGTCGCGTAGCCCGGCACGAACGCGATCAGGATGGTGCCGCTCGCCATGATCGACAGCGTGACGATCAGCCCCTTGCGGCGGCCGACCTCGTCGATGTACGCGCCCAGCACGATCGCGCCCAGCGGGCGCATCAGGAAGCCGGCGCCGAACACGGCGAAGGTCATCATCAACGATGCGAACTCGCTTTGCGCGGGGAAGAAGACGTTGGCGATCTGCGTGGCGTAGAAGCCGAACAGGAAGAAGTCGAACTGCTCGAGAAAGTTGCCGGCCGTGACGCGAAAGATCGCGGCGGCCTTCGAGCGTTCGGCCGGAAGGCTGGACGAGGGGTGCATCTGGGTGTCTCCTGAAAATCCTGGAATACGCGGGAGGGGCTGGTCGATTGTCGTTTTCCGGCATGTTGGCGCGGTATCGATCAAACGATAAGTGCGATTTTTGGAAGGATTGATGCAGTGTGGTTATCAATCGACGTGATTTGCACGGGTCCGGGGCCGCGCCCGGGCCGTCTCGCCGCATGGCCGCGTGGCCGCACACGTTTGCGTCGTCGCGTCGGGCCGTGGTCGTCGACGGGCAGCCATGCCGGCCTCGATTTTTTGTTAACCGTGCCGTTAACGGGAATTGGACCCGCGCCGGCGCAAGTGCAGCCGGCATCTCAACACGAGCGCGAGCATGCCCGCATTCACTTCGATCGAGAAAATCGCCGACTGGGCCGGACGCCACCCGTTCGTCGTCGGCGCGTTGGGCACGCTGATGTCGCTTGCGGCGCTCGCGATCAGCGCGGTGACGCTGTGGGTCGCGCGCAGCGAAGTCGTCGAGCATGCGCACGAGACGTCGCGCAACGTCGCGGCCGTGCTCGCGAGCCAGATCGCGAGGACGGTCGAAACGTCGAACAACGCGCTGATCGCGCTGGCGGCCGACCTCGGCAAGCCGGCCGTGCAGCGCATGGACGCCGGGTTGCGGCACGACCTGCTGTTCGAGCGCACCGCCGCGCTATACGTGACCGGCATGGGCGTGACCGACAGTCGCGGCCGGCTGATCGACGGATGCTGCAGCACGACCCACCGGTGGGACTTCGCCGATCGCGACTACTTCAAGGTCCATCGCGATGCGGACAACGTCGGGCTCTACGTCTCCCAGCCCTATCGCGCACGCTCGCGCGGCGGCAAGGAATCCATCGCGCTGTCGCGACGCATCGAGCGGCCGGATCATGCGTTCGACGGGATCGCGGTCGTCGCCGTCGATCTCGCCTACTTCGAGCAGTTGCTGTCCCGCCTCGATGTCGGGCCGAACGGGGTCAGCGCGATCGTGCGCGCGGACGGCACGATCCTCGCGAGAAACCCGTCGTTGAACGAAGGCCAGATGAACCTCCTGCGTCGCTCGACCTCCTTCAAGCGGATGGTAAACAGCGAATCCGGCTTCTATCCCGCGCGTTCGAGCATCGACGGCATCGTGCGGTTGTATACCTACCAGCGGATACCGGGCACCCCGTTGATCGCGGTCGTCGCGCCGGCCGAACACGACGTGCTGGCCGGCATCCGGCGCCTGTCGTGGACGGTCGGCGTGTCGGCATCCGTGATCTGCGCATTGTTCGGTGCGGTGGTCTGGCTGCTGGCCTTCGCGTTGCGCGACAATTTCCGCAAGCAGACGCTGCTGACCGATCTCACGCGTACCGATCCGTTGACCGGATTGCGCAATCGTCGCGCGCTCGATACCGCGCTGGCCGACGAATGGGAGCGGCTGCAGCGCGGCAGCGGCGGCACCCTGTCGGTGCTGTTCATCGACGCCGATCACTTCAAGCAGTACAACGACCGGCACGGGCATGCGCAGGGCGACACCGCGCTGCGCTTTCTCGCCGAATGCATCCGCGCGCATACGCGGCGGCGCGGTGACCTCGCCGCGCGCTACGGCGGCGAGGAATTCGTCGCGGTGTTGCCCGATACGGATGAAAGCGGCGCCGCGCGGGTCGCCGAAGCGATTCGCCGCGAGGTGGAACGCAACCGGCTCGACGGGTTTGCGGAAACCGTTCCGCCTTTCACCGTCAGCATCGGCTGTGCGACCGGCCGGCGCGCGCGGCACGCTTCCATGCACGCGCTGTCGCACCAGGCGGACATGGCGCTCTACCGCGCGAAGCGCGAAGGCCGGAACCGCGTGTGTTGCGCGCAGCCCGAGCCGGCGTGAACGCGGCGGTTCGGATCGGGACGGACGGCGGCACATGCGCTGCCGATCGCGACGGCATTCCGCTCAGGACGTCGCGACAACGCGCGTGCGCTGCCGCAATCATGGCCGTTTCACTGTCCGGGTTCGATATACGCGGCCAGTTCTTCCGGCTCACCTGACGGAAACGCGTCCTTCAGGTGATCGAGAAACGCGGACACGCGCGTGCTCAATAATCGCCTGGACGGATACAGCGCCCACAGCGCGATATCGGAACCCGGCACGTCGCCCCAACTGACGAGCGTGCCGGCGGCCAGGTCGCGGCTCACCAGTGACGCCGGCAGGCACGCGGCGCCCAGGCCGAGGCGGACCGTATCGCGCACCATGCTCAGCGACGACAGCCGTGCCACGGGGTCGATCGGGATGCGCGCCGTCCCGGCCGGCCCGGCGACCTCCCAGGCAGTGCGCGTGTCGTTCGCGCCGCGCACCACGGCCGGTGCGGGCGCGTCGCCGCCCGGCCGCGGCAGTTCGGGCCGCGCGACGACGACCAGCCGGTCGCGCAGGAACACGCGCCCGATCAGGCTCTCGTCGGGGTCCGGGTTCACGCGGATCACGAGGTCGTACCCTTCCTCGATCATGTCGACGGGCCGGTCTTCGGTCGTCACCTCCAGCCGGACGTCCGGGTATCTCAGCGCGAACGTCGCCACCAGCTTGCCCATCGCGAACTGGGAAAACAGCATCGGCGCGCTGATGCGCAGCCGGCCGCGCGGCCGCTCGCTCCCCGCTGCGATCGCCGATGCGCTGTCGGCCAGCTCCGCGAGCAGCGCGCCCGTCCGCTCGTAGAGCGCGCGCCCTTCCTGCGTGAGCTTCACGCCGCGCGAGCCGCGCTCGAACAGACGCAGCGACAGGCTGTTCTCCAGTTCCGCGACGCGGCGCGACAGCGTCGCCTTCGGGCGATCCGCGACCCGCGCAGCCTCCCCGAAGCTGCCATGGCGGGCGACGAGATTGAAATCGGCGAGAGCGAGCAGGTCCATGTGTTCCACCAGTGAGACGATATGTCTATTTATCACATCTTCCGGATCATAGGTGGATCACATAACTTACGTGGGCAGTCAATCCCATCGTTATCTCAGGAGTGAACATCATGACCATTCTCGTTACCGGCGCCACCGGCCGTGTGGGCCGCCAGGTCGTCCGTCAACTCGTCGATCGCGGCGCCGACGTACGCGTGCTGGTGCGCGATCCGGCCAAGGCCGATTTTCCGGCGGCGGTGACCGTCGCGCAGGGCGACATGCTCGACGTCGACGCGCTGCGGGCGGCCTTCTCCGGCGTGCGCACGCTGTTCCTGCTCAACGGCGTGGCGGGCGACGAATTCACGCAGGCGCTGATCGCGCTGAACCTGGCCCGCGAAGCGGGCATCGAGCGCGTCGTCTATCTGTCGGTCCTGCACGCCGACCGCTTCGTCAACGTGCCGCACTTCGCGGTGAAATTCGGCGCCGAGCGGATGATCGAGCAGATGGGCTTCGGCGCGACGATCCTGCGGCCCGCGTATTTCATGGACAACGAATCGATGGTGAAGGACGTGATCGTCGGGCACGGCGTGTACCCGATGCCGATCGGCGGCAAGGGCGTCGCGATGGTCGACGTGCGCGACATCGCGGAAGTCGCGGCGATCGAGTTGATCCGCCGCAACGATGCGCCGGGCAAGCTGCCGGTCGACACCATCAACCTGGTCGGGCCCGACACGCTGACCGGCACGCAACTGGCGTCGATCTGGTCGGACACGCTTGGCCGCCCCGTTGCGTATGGCGGCGACGATCCCACGCCGTTCGAAGACAATCTGGCGACGTTCATGCCGAAATGGATGGCGTACGAAATGCGGCTGATGGCCGAGCGCTACGTCAGCGACGGGATGGTGCCGGAGGCCGGCGACGTCGAGCGGCTGACCGCGATCCTCGGCCGCCCGCTGCGGACGTATCGCGACTTCGTGGCCGCGCTGGCGCGTTGAGCGGCGTCCCGGGCGATGCCGAGCGCTTACACCCGTCTACTGGATGCACGTCGTGCCGCGCGGCACGCGGCACAACCCGGTCGCCGACGATGAATGCTGGATCGTGCTGATCGAGCCCGTGCCGACGCGGCACACCGGAGACGTGCAGTCGCCGTTGACCCGCGCGATCGACGAGCAACTGGGCCGGACGCACTGACGTCACCGCAGCGCGAGGCAAGCCCGCGCGTGCGGCCGAGGACTACAGCATCGCCTGACTGACGAGTGCGTACTGTCCGCAGACGGGGTCGGCCGGCCCTTCGTGCGCCGACGCCGGCGCGTTGCGCACCATCTTCGAACACGTATCGACCCGCGCCAAACCCTGTTCGGCCAGCCAGTCCGGCAAGCCGGTCCCGTCCGGCACATCGATGCGGACGAATTCGCCTTCCCGTTGCGTCAGCCAATGGCTGACGAGCGCCTTCGCATACGCATCGTCGCTCGCGCGCGGCGCCGCCACCGGACCGATCACGTCGCCGCGACCGAAGCGCCGCAGCACCGAAAACGCGACCACCTCGCCATCGCGTTCGAGCACGACGCTTTCACCGCGCTGGAACAGCGCGGCCATCAGCGCATCGCGCTGGAGGCCGGACGCGCGTGCGTCCAGCTCGACGAGGCGCGGCCAGTCGGCCGGCGATCCTGCCCGCAGCCGCACGCCTTCGGGCAGGACCACGTCGGCCGGCTGCACCACGTTCCCCTGATACTGGCTCAACGATCCGCACACGTTGAAACCCAGCTTCTCGTACAGCGGCCGGCCGGCCGGCGTCGCATGCAGAAACGTGATGCGCGGCCCAAGTTCGTCGATGAGGATCTCCATCAGCTTGCGGCCGATGCCTCGCCCCTGATGCGCGTCGGACACGATCACATGCCCGATCGCGGCGCGATCCGCACCGTACTTCCAGCACATCGCCGTGCCGATCACCACGCCGTTTTCCTCGGCCGCGAATGCGGTCGACGTGTCGGCGGAAAACTGCCAGTCTTCCGCCCTGAACGGCCAGCGAAGCGCCACCGAGAGCGCGTGGGCCGCGGGGACGTCCGCGGCGGTGAAGCGCCGGTAGCGAAGCGCCGGCATCGTGTCGGAATCGTTCATCTCGTTTTCCTGTTTCATCAAGCAATCGTTACAAAAGTGTCGTCGTGCGCCACGGCCCGACTTCAATGCCGGCTTCGCGCATCATCGCGATCGCGCGAAGTAATGCTGCGCCAACGCGACCCAGTACCGGACGCCGGCCGGAATGATGTCGTCGTTGAAGTCGTATTTCGGGTGATGCAGCGCCGGTGAGGCCGCGCCGTCCTTCGCATTGCCGATCAGCACGTACGCACCCGGCCGTTCCTCCAGCATGAAGCCGAAGTCCTCGGACGTCATGTTCGGCGGCACGTCGCGCTCGACGCGCGCCTCGCCGAACGTATCGCGAATCACCGCTTCGCACAGCGCCGTCTCGGCCGGCGTGTTGACCGTCGCCGGGTAGTACTGAAAAAACTCCACGTCGACCTGCGCGCCATAGGCCGCCGCGAGCCCTTCGCACGCGAGCCGCACGTCGCGCTGCAGCTTCTGCTGCAACGCCGACGACAGCGTGCGGATCGTGCCGCGCAGCTCGGCGGTGTCCGGAATCACGTTGTCCGTCGTGCCCGCATGGAACATGCAGACGGAAATGACCGCCGGGTCGACAGGGTCCTTGTGCCGCGCTGCGATGGTTTGGCACTGCAGCACCATCGAGCACGCGAGCGGCACCGGATCGATGCCCAGATGCGGCTGCGCCGCGTGCGCGCCCTTGCCCGTCACCGTGATCCTGAAGCGCGAGCCCGCGGCCATGATCGGGCCGGTGCGCAACCCGAAATGCCCGGCCGGCAGACCGGGCCAGTTGTGCATGCCGAATACCGCTTCCGTCGGGTATTGCTCGAACAGCCCGTCGTCGATCATCTTGCGCGCGCCCGCGCCGCCCTCTTCGCCCGGCTGAAACACGAAATGGACGGTGCCCGGCAACTGCGGCAGTTCCTTCAGCACGCGTGCGGCGCCGAGCAACATCACGGTATGGCCGTCATGGCCGCACGCATGCATGATCCCGTGCGTGCACGACGCGTGCGCGAAGTCGTTGGCTTCGTGGATCGGCAACGCGTCCAGATCGGCGCGCAGCACGATGCCGCGGCGCGGATCCGCGCCGGGCAGGCTCGCGACGACGCCCGTGCCGCCGAGCCCGCGCGACACCGCATAGCCGAGCGCCTCGAGCTCGCGGGCGACGACGTCCGCCGTCCGGTGTTCTTCGAATCGCAATTCGGGATGCGCATGCAGATCGCGGCGCAGCTTCGCCCAGTGCGCGTGATGCGTTTGCAGCGATGTGTCGGGAATCACGGGGTTGTCCAATTTCGGCACCTTCGGAATGTAGCGGGCTTCGAACTGTACTGCCGGCGCGAATCGCGCGCAGCGACTGCGTCAGTCGTAAAAGCCGACGATCGACTTGATCTCCATGTACTCCTCCATCCCTTCGATCCCGTACTCGCGGCCGTTGCCCGACTGCTTGTACCCGCCGAACGGCGCCTGAGGGTCCCATGCCGGGTAGTTCAGATGCACCTGCCCCGCGCGGATGCGGGCGGCCACCGCGCGTACGCGGTCCTTGTCGGTGCCCTGCACGTGCGCGCCGAGCCCGTAGACCGTATCGTTCGCGATCGCGATCGCTTCGTCGACGGTGTCGTAAGGCAGGATCGCGAGCACCGGGCCGAAGATCTCCTGCTGCGCGATCGCCATGTCGGTGCGCACCTCGGAGAAAATCGTCGGCCGCGCATAAAAGCCGCGCTCGAGACCCGCGGGCCGGCCGGGGCCGCCGGCGATCAGCTTCGCGCGTTCGTCGATGCCCACGTCGATCATCTGCGCAACCCGCCCGAACTGTGCGCGATTGGCCAGCGGCCCGTGCGTCGTGGCCTCGTCGAACGGATCGCCGACGACGAGCGTTTGCATCGCCGCGACGGCCAGTGCCTCGACCTCGCCGAGCACGGCGCGCGGCACGATCATGCGGGTCGGCGCGCTGCACGACTGCCCCATGTTGCGGAACGCGGCGGCCACGCCGGGCGGGACCGCACGCGACAGGTCCGCGTCCGGCAACACGATGTTCGGCGACTTGCCGCCCAGTTCCTGCGCGACGCGCTTGACGGTCGGCGCGGCCGCCTGCGCGACGAGCACGCCGGCGCGCGTCGAGCCGGTGATCGACACCATGTCGACCTCCGGGTGCGACGAAAGCGCCGCGCCCACCGTTTCGCCGCTGCCGCTCACGAGGTTGAAGACGCCGGCGGGCACGCCCGCGTCGACGAGCACTTCCGCGAACAGCAGCGCGCTGAGCGGCGACAGCTCGCTCGGCTTCAGCACCACTGTGCAGCCGGCCGCGAGCGCCGGCCCGACCTTCGCGGTGATCTGGTAGATCGGCCAGTTCCACGGCGTGATCAGCGCACACACGCCGATCGGCTCGCGCGCGACCGCGGTCGTTCCGCGCCGCTCGATGAACGGGTAGCGCGCGAGGTTGTCGCGTGCGACGCGGATATGTTCGGCCGCGAGCGGCACGTGCGCGGCACGCGCATAGCCGATCGGTGCGCCCATTTCCATCGCGAGCGCGGCGGCGAACAGTTCGGCGCGCTCCAGCATCAGCGCATGCACGCGGTCGAGCAGCGCCGCGCGTTCCTGCGGCGACGTCGCGGACCAGCGTTCGAACGCGCGGCGCGCGGCCTGCACCGCGCGGTCGGCGTCGCGCGCACTGCCGAGCGGGATCTCGCCCAGCGTGTCCTCGGTGGACGGACTGACGACTGCGAACCGGTCGCTGCCGTCGGGCAACACCCAGTCGCCGTCGATGAAGAAACGCTCGAGCCGGCCGGCTTGCATCAGGTGAACAACAGGGGAATTCATTGAAAAGAGTCCTTGAGTCGATACCAGGCGCCGACGAACGGCAGGAACCACGGTTTGCCGAAGTGACCCGGAATCGCGGGCCAGTCGAACCCTTTCCACGGGTTGAGGTCGGCGCGTCCGTCCATGATCTCGGCCATCAACGTGCCCATCAGCGTGGCCATGTGCGTGCCGTGGCCGCTATAGCCCATCGAGTAGTAAACGCCGTCTCGCTCGCCCGCGCGCGGCAGCCGGTTGGCCGTCATGTCGACCATCCCGCCCCAGCAGTAGTCGATGCGTACGCTGGCCAGCCCGGGAAACACGGCGGCCAGTTGACGCCGCAGGATCGCGCCACTCTTTTCGTCCGAACGCGGATTCGACGTCGCGAACCGCGCGCGGCCGCCGAACAGCAGACGGCCGTCGGGCGTCGTCCGGAAGAAGTTGACGAAGTTCTTCGTGTCGGTGGCCATCCGGCGTGTCGGCAGCAGGCGATCGAGCAGCTCGCGCGGCAACGGCTCGGTGACGATGATGAAGGCGCCCACGGGCACGACCCTGCGGCGAATCCAGCCGAACGGCCCGACGTGCGAAATGCCGCTCGCGAGCAGCACCTGGCGCGCACGGATTTCGCCGAGCGGGGTGCGCGCCGCATAGGTGCCGCGCGTGTCCCGCTTCAATTCCAGCACCGGCGCCTGCTCGACGATGTGCGCGCCGCGCGCCTGCGCAGCGCGCGCCAGGCCGCGTACGTAACGGCCGACATGCATCCCCGCGCTCTTGCCGAACAGCAGCCCGCCGTGATAACGATCCGAGCCGATCTCGTCGCGCAGCTCGGCCTTCGTCACCAGGCGCGTGTCGGGGTCCACGCTCGCCGCGAGCAATGCCTGGCTGCGCGCGAGCTTGTCGTAGTGCTCGGGCTTCGCCGCGAGCTTCAGCTTGCCGGTGCGGGCGAAATGGCAATCGATCGACTCTTCTTTCACGAGCCGCTCGACCGTGTCGACGCCCGCGTCGAACGCCAGATAGAGCCGGTTCGCCAGTTCCGTACCGAGACGTTGCGACAGCGACGCGTAATCCTGCGCGAAGCCGTTGTTGCACATGCCGCCGTTGCGGCCCGACGCCGCCTGGCCGACGGTGCCCGCCTCGCAGACGATCACGCGCGCGCCCTTCTTGGCCAGCGCCAGCGCGGCGGCCGAACCGGTGATCCCACCGCCTACCACCAGCACGTCGCAGCTGCCGTCGGGCAATTCCGGCGAGTGGCTCACGAATGGCTCCGACGTATCGAGCCAGTACGAACTGAAACGCATCACGCACTCCCAAGCTGTCGCATCGCACTGACGGACCGGCGAACGTTCGCCGCACCGATCCGGCCGCTCGCGGGCGGTCCGGCTCGATGCGCGTCGTACTCAGGCGACCGCTCATCCATGTAACGGCGTTGCATCAAAAATCGGCGACCTTGCCCCACGCGGACTCGCTGAACCGTCCGGGCCGGTACGGCGCCGGGTCCACGAAAGGTTGCGCACCGGATGCGAGATCGGCGATCAGGTGCCCGGCGCCCGGGCCGATCCCGAAGCCGTGACCCGAAAACCCCGCCGCGAGGATGAGCCCCGGCACGCCCGGCACTTCGCCGATGCCCGGCACGCCGTCCGGCGTGCTGTCGACGAACCCGGCCCACGCGTGCGTGATCTTCGCTTCGCGCAGTTCGGGCAGCAGTTCGGACGCGCGTCGGTACGTTTCGGTGATCGTCGGCATGTCGGGCTTCGGATCGAGAATGCGTACGGCTTCCATCGGCGTCGGCGCGTCGAGGCGCCAGCGCTTCAACGTTTCATGGCCGCCACGCACGCCTTCGAGGCCGCCCGGCAGCAGATTGCGCCAGCGTTTCGCGAACATCGGCACGAATTGCGGCGCGAAGCGCAGGAACTGCGGCGTCAGGTCCACGCGCGCGCGGCCGCTGATCGCCAATGCGTAGCGTCCGTCGCTGCGGCGCGTGATGGACACGCCGGACGTGTACATCGCATCCGGCAACGGCGTGTCGACGGGCGACACGCTCAGGATCGACTGACGGATCGACGCTTGCGGAAAGCGAATGCCGAGCTGGCGGCAGAACGACGACGCCCATGCGCCGCCGGCCATCACGGCCGTTCGCGTCTTGATGACGCCCGCCTCGGTGACGACGCCCGCGACACGGCCGCCTTCGAGCTCGATGCCGCGCGCCGCGCAGTGCTGGTGAACACTGCCGCCCAGCTTGATCAGCGCGGCGGCCACGGCCGGCGCGGCCTTGCCCGGATCGGCCGTGCCGTCGGTCGGCGAGAACACGCCGCCCTTCCACTGCTGCCCGGTCGCCCGTCCGCGCTCGGCGGCCTGCTTGCTGTCGAGCATGTATGTGGTCACACCGGCGGTCTTCGCGAATTCGCCCCAGCTGGCCCAGCGGGACAGCTCGGCCTCGTCGTTGCTGAGATACAGCAGCCCGCAGCGATGAAAGCCGGTGTCTTCTCCGGATTCGGCGGCGAATCGTTCCCACAGATCGATGCTCTTGCTCGCCATCGGCAACTCGCGCGCATCGCGGTTCTGCTGGCGGCACCAGCCCCAGTTGCGGCTCGACTGTTCGGCGCCGATGCGCCCTTTCTCGACGAGCGCGACCGATATGCCGCGGCGGGCCAGATAGTAGGCGGTGAAGACGCCGATGATGCCGCCGCCGATCACGACGACGTCGGCCGCGGCCGGCGGCGTGGACAAGGTTTCGATATGGCGCAGCGGAGGGGACATGCTCAGTCTCGTTCGGTGGAGGGTTTGACGTTCTGCATCACGTAGAACTTCGCGACGCGTTCGCTGCTTTCCCACCCGATCGACGCGCCGCGCGGCACGAACAGCGCGTCGCCGGTGCCCAGCGACTGCACGCTGCCGTCGGGCGCCGCGAACCGGACGCCGCCGTCCAGCAGGAACATGAACTCGTTCGCGCGATGCGGCCGGACGATCCGGTGATACGGCGTCGAATCCCACGTGCCCGCGCAGTACCCGGCGCCGTCGTCGGTGAACACGTTGTCGCTGCGGCATTGCGGCGCGGGGCCGAGCAGCACCTCGGCCGGCAGCGTGGCGGACGGTTTGAAGTTCGCGTCGGCGTGCAGCGCGAAGATGCCGCGTTTCGTCGGTGTCTCGCACGTTGCCGCGCAGAACATCAGCAGTACCGGCGATGCCGCGGCGATACGCAGCGCGGTGCCGCAGCCGATCACGGCGCCTTGCCCAGGGCCGACCACCAGCGGTGCGGCCCCGGGCGCTTCGAGCGTCAACTCGCCCTGGACGACGACGAGGGTTTCGATGTGCGGAAAGCTCGGCACATCCAGTTCGCCCACGAAGCCGATGCGCCCCGCGGCCATCGCGTCGGGGCCTTCCCACGCGATCTCGCGATGCGACGCGAACGGATCGCTCGCGCCGAGCGCCTGCTTGCTGAATGCGGTGGAAGACGGTGCGCCGTCGGCCCGGTGCAACACGAAAACTGCGGTCATTTCTGCTCCTGTGCAGTGCGTGACGGATTCGTTCGAAAGCGGTCACGCGATATCGGAAATCGTCGTTCGCCGGCTCGCCTGCCGGAAAATCCTCAGCGGGGCATGTCGTCCATACGTGTGCTTACGCCGCGTGACACGATGCATCGCGGCGTTCGGCGCGCATGCGCGTCGATGGCGCTCGCACCGGTGCGCCGCCCGTACGGGCGACCATGTAATCGCGCGGCGTGATCCCGAGCACGCGCCGGAAATGCCGGCACAGATGGCTCTGATCGAAGAAGCCGACGTCGGTCGCGACGACCGACGGCGCGAGACCGGCGCGCAACAGGTCCTGCGCCCGCCGTATCCGCACGAGACACAGATACCGGTGCGGCGACAGCCCGGTTTCGCTGCGAAAGCGCGCGGTGAAGCGCGACACGCTCAACCCGGCCACCGCCGCGAGCGTGTCGAGGTTCAGCGGCTGCGCGAACGACGCGTCGATCGTGCGCAGCACGTCGCCGATCGCCGGCGACACGGGCCGCGCGACACGCGGCGAGCCAACGAATTGCACTGTCATGTCGAATTCTCCCGGCGCGCGCTTCAATGCAGGAAATCCTGCATCCGGTAATACGCGCCGACGAGCGGCAAAAACCACGCGTGCCCGAAATGGCCGGGTATCGCCGGCCAGTCGAGCTCGCGCCACGGGTTCGACGCGGCCGCGCCATACAGCACGTCGGCCATCACGCGGCCCATGTGCACCGACATCTGCACGCCGTGGCCGCTGTAGCCCATCGAGTAATAGAGCCCGTCGTGCTGGCCCGCGCGCGGCAGCCGGTCGGCGGTGATGTCCACCAGCCCGCCCCAGCAGTAGTCGAGCCGCACGCCGGCCAGTTCCGGGAAGTAGCCGGCCATGCCGGCGCGCAGGACGTCGCCGCTCTTCGCGTCGGAGCGCGGGCTCGACATCGCGAAACGCGCGCGGCCGCCGAACAGCAGCCGGTTGTCGGGCGTCACGCGGAAGTAGTTGCCGATCTGGCGCGACGTCACGTAGGCGCGGCGATGCGGAAACAGCCGGTTCAGCTGCGCATCCGGCAGCGGCTCGGTCACGACGATGAAGCTGCCGACCGGCGCGATGCGTCGCCGGAACCACGCGAACGGCCCGTGCTGCGATGCGCCGGTGGCGACCAGAACGCGGTCGGCAACGATCGTGCCGCGGGTGCTGGTGATCCGGTGGCGCTCGCCGTCGAGCCGGTCGATCTGCGTGACGGCCGCGTGCTCGACCACGCGTGCGCCGGCCCGCACGGCCGCTTGCGCGAGGCCGACGCCGAACTTGCCCATGTGCATCTGTGCGCCGTTGCGCTGCAGGAGCCCGCCGTAGAAACCGTCGGATGCGATTTCGTCGCGGATCCGCGACGGTTCGATCAGTTCGATATCCGGATCGACGTCGCGCCGCAATGCGTTGAAGGTCTTTTCGAGCCCCGCGAAATGCTGTGGCTTCGCGGCGAGCTTCAGCTTGCCGGCGCGCCGGAAATCGCAATCGATCGCCTGTTCGGTCACGATCGTCTCGACGCTCTTCACCGCGCTTTCGTATGCGAGATAAAACTGCTTCGCCTGCGCGGCGCCGATGCGGGCGGCCAGCGACGCGTAGTCCTGCGCGACGCCCGTATTGCACTGGCCGCCGTTGCGGCCAGACGCTTCGCCCGCGACCTGCGCGGCTTCGAGCACGACCACCGAAACGCCGCGCTGCGCGAGCGCGAGCGCCGCCGACAAACCGGTGAACCCGCCGCCGATCACGACGACGTCGGCCCGCCCTTCGACGGGGCCAACGCTTCCGGCGCGAAACGCGGGGCGGGTATCCAGCCAGTACGATTCCAGTTTCATCGGATCCTTCTCGAGCATTTCCGCAACGACGATCGGCGACCGTTCAATGAGAATCATTTAATCACCGTCAAAAACCGCAGTTGCCGCGTATTCGCGCGCGACACGCGTGCAAATTGCCGTTTTGCGCGACCGCCGCGGCAGACTATGCGGCGGCCCGTTCACCGCCCCGCGCGATGAACGGTTCGCGCGCCACGCACTACAGCTGCAGCGGCGCGACACCGGCGGGAATCGGCTCTGCCTGGAAGCGCGCGAGATCCTCCTCGCTGCGATGGCACAGCACCTGCGCGCCGTTGCCGAGCGTGCGCAGCGACGGGGCCGTCCGGTTGCACACGCCGTCCACGCGCATCGCGCAGCGCGACAGGAACGGACACAGCTCGTCCTCGTTCTCGCGCGCGCCGATCGGCACCAGCGGCCGGTGGCAACGCTCGGCCGCATCGTCGAGCCAGCCCGCGCGCAACTCCGGCGCGGACGACACGAGCAGATGCGAATACGGGTGATAAGGCGGCGCGCACAGCGCGTCGCGGCTGCCCGTCTCCACGCGGCGGCCCGCATACAGCACGACGATGTCGTCGCTGATCGCGCGCACCTTCGCGATGTCGTGCGTGATGAACACGTACGACACGCCGAGCTTTGCCTGCAGGTCGCGCAGCAGCTCGATGATCGCGGCGCCGACGACGGTGTCGAGCGCCGACGTGACCTCGTCGCACAGGATCAGGTCGGGCTCGGCCGCGAGCGCGCGCGCGAGGTTCACGCGCTGCTTCTGCCCGCCCGACAGCTCGCCGGTCCGCCGCGACGCCACCGCCGGCGGCAGCCGCACGAGCTCGAGCAGCTCCGCGACGCGCTGGCGGGCACGCGCACCCTTGATCCCGTGGTAGAACGCGAGCGGTCGTGCGAGCGTGCGCTCGACGGTATGCACGGGGTTGAGCGCGGTATCGGCGTTCTGGAACACGATCTGCACGCGGCGATGCTGCTCCTTGGTGCGCTTGACGATATCGCGTGCGAGCGGCACGCCGTCGAGCAGGATCTCGCCACCGGTCGCCGGCACGAGGCCCGCGATCACCTTCGCGAGCGTCGTCTTGCCAGAGCCCGATTCGCCGATCACGCCGACCGTCTGCCCGCGCCCGATGCGCAGGTCGACTTCATGCAGGATCACCTTCGCGGGCCAGCCGTTCGCGGCGCGGCCGCCGTAGCCCGCGATCGCGCCGCGCACGTCGAGCAGCGGTGTGGGCGCGGCCGGCTCCTGTGCTTGCGCCTGCGCGTCGCGCTCCGCATCGTTCGGCGTGACCGCGGCGA
The DNA here is from genome assembly GCF_016899425.1 of Burkholderia sp. MS389. Taxonomy (GTDB): domain Bacteria; phylum Pseudomonadota; class Gammaproteobacteria; order Burkholderiales; family Burkholderiaceae; genus Burkholderia; species Burkholderia sola. The sequence continues at coordinate 727,039 of NZ_CP045996.1, read as the reverse complement.
TCAGGCTCTGCGTGTACGGGTGCGTCGGCGCATGCAGGATCTGTTCGGTATCGCCCGCCTCGCGGATCACGCCGTCGCTCAGCACGACGATCCGGTCGGCCATCTGCGCGACCACGGCCAGGTCGTGCGACACGTACACCGCGCTCATCCCGCAGCGCTTGATCACGTTCTTGAACGCCTGCAGCACGTCGATCTGCGTGGTCACGTCGAGCGCGGTGGTCGGCTCGTCGAGGATCACCAGCTCCGGATCGGTGATCAGCGCCATCGCGGCCATCAGCCGCTGCAACTGGCCGCCCGATACCTGGTGCGGATAGCGTTTGCCGATCGTCTCCGGCTCGGGCAGCGCGAGCGCGCGAAACAGCTCGATCGCCTTCGCCTGCGCGTCGCGCTTCGTCATCGTCTTGTGGATCAGCGCGCTCTCGATCACCTGGTCGAGAATCGTGCGCGACGGGTTGAACGCGGCGGCCGCGCTCTGGGCGATATACGCGACCTTGCGGCCGCGCAGCGCGGTCAGCGCCGGTCCGGAAAGCGTGCACACGTCGGTGCCGTCGAGCTTCACCGAGCCGCCGGCGATCCGGCATCCGGCGCGCGCATGGCCCATCAGCGACAGCGCGATCGTCGTCTTGCCGGAGCCCGATTCGCCGATCAGCGCAAGCACCTCGCCGCGCCCGATGTCGAAGTCGACGCCGTGGACGATCGTCGTTTCGTCGCCGCCCGGCCGGCCGCCGACCACGCGCAGTCCGCGCACCTCGACGAGCGGATTCGATTCGTGTCGCATCAGTGTCCTCCGGCGGCGCCGGCCGCGCCCTTGCGGCGGCCGCGATGCGGCAGACCGTCGATCAACAGGTTGACGCCCACCGTCAGGATCGCGATCGCGACCGCGGGCATGATCGCGACGGCCGAGCCGTCGCCGAGGCTCGCGATGTTCTCGCGCACGAGCGAGCCGAGGTCCGCGTACGGCGGCTGCACGCCGAGCCCGAGAAAGCTCAGGCCGCTCAGCAGCAGCACGACGAACGTGAAGCGCAGCCCGGTGTCCGCCAGCATCGGGTGGATCATGTTCGGCAGCATCTCGACGCACGCGATGTACAGCGCGCTTTCGCCGCGCGCCTTCGCCACCTGCACGAATTCGAGCGTGCTGATGTTGACCGCCAGCGCACGCGCGATCCGGTACGAGCCCGGCATGTAGCTGACCGCGGCGGTGAGCACCAGCAGCGGCAGCGACGAGCCGAATGCGGCGACGAACATCAGCGCGAACATCTTCGACGGAATCGACGTGAGCGCGTCGAGCAGCCGGCTCATCGTCTCGTCGACCGCGCGGCCCGACACGGTCGCGAGCAGCCCGAGCGTCGTGCCGGTCACCGCGGCGAGCAGCACCGCGGCCAGCGCGAGCAGCACGGTCAGCCGCGTGCCGTACAGGATCCGGCTCAGCATGTCGCGGCCGAGGAAGTCGGAGCCGAACGGCAGCTTCGCGCTGAACGACGCGAACACGTCGGGCGTGACGATCGCGCCGACGTCATGCGGCGCGATCAGCGGCGCGAACACCGCAACGAACAGCATCAGGCCGGCCATCGACAGGCCGACGCGGCCGCCGGTCGTCAACGCGAGGCGCGTGGCGCGGCGCTTGCGCGGCTGTTCGGGAGCAGGCGCGGCAGGCGGCATGCTGCCCCGCCCGAGGGGCGGGTCGCCGGAGGGCGGCAGCGCGCTGCTGCGTTGTACGGGTTCGATCGGTTGCATGGGCGGCATCTCGGAAGAAAGACGAAACACTCAGGTGCGCAGTCGCGGGTTCGACACGATCGAGCACAGGTCGGCGAACAGCACGAGCGTCAGGTACGCGACGCAGAAGATCAGCGTGCACGCCTGGACCAACGGGAAATCGCGATTGCTGACGGCGTCGACCATCAGGCTCGCGAGGCCCGGATAGTTGAAGATCGTCTCGACGACGATCACGCCGCCGAGCAGATACGACAGGCTCAGCGCGATCGCATTGGCGATCGGGCCGATCGCGTTCGGCAGCGCATGGCGCAGCACGACGCGCGCCGGGCTCGCGCCCTTCAACGTGGCCATCTCGACGTACGACGCGCTCAGTTGCTCGATCACCGCAGCGCGCGTCATGCGCGCCATCTGCGCGATCACGACCGCGCACAGCGTCAGCACCGGCATCGCATATGCACGCAGGAAATCGTGCAGGCTTTCGATCGGGCCGCTGTACGACAGTGCGGACAGCCAGTGCAGCTTCACCGCGAACACGAGCACGGCGACCGTCGCGATCAGGAATTCCGGCGTCGCGACGAGCGACAGCGTGCCGAGGCTGATCACGCGGTCGATCGCCGACTCGCGCTTGACCGCCGCGAGGATCCCGAGCAGCAATGCGATCGGCACCGACACCGCGGTCGTGATCGCCGCCAGCGCGAGCGACTTCGGCAGGCGCCCGCCGATCAGTTCCGACACCGGCATGTCGCCGGAAAACGACCGGCCGAAATCGCCGTGCAGCAGCCCGCCGAGCCAGTGCAGGTAACGCACGTGCGCCGGCATGTCGAGACCGAACTGCTGGCGCAGCGCGGCGACCGTCTCCGGCGTCGCCGACTGGCCGAGCGCGGCCTGCGCGGCGTCGCCCGGCAGCAGGTTCGTGATCGTGAAGATGATCGCGGACACGATCAGCAGCGTCAGCGCGGTGACCGCGATGCGCCGGCCGATCAGCCCGATGAGAACTCGGTTCATGGAGCGACACTCCCGAAAAGCCCCCGCGTGGCCGGCGCGGTCGCCCGCACCGGCCGCGCGACGGCGGCCAGCCACAACATCATGCGTTCCACCACACGTTCTCGGCGAACGTGAAGCCCATCATCGGCCCGGTGGGGATCGAGCCGAGGCCCGCGAGCCGCTTGTCGTAGCCGTCGAGGAAGCTGATGAACGCCGGAATGCCGACCCGCCCCTGCTGCGACACGATCACCTGCATGTCGCCGTACATCTGCTTGCGCTTCGCGTCGTCGGTTTCCGAACGCGCGGCGAGCAGCAACTGGTCGAACTTCGCGTTCTTCCAGCCCGACTCGTTCCACGGCGCATCCGACTTGAAGAACTGCGTGAACAGCACGTCGGCGCTCGAACGCGGGTTGATGTTGCCGAACGTGAGCGGGTGCTTCATCCAGTGGTTCGACCAGTAACCGTCGGGCGACGCGCGGTTGACCTGCAGGTTCAGCCCGATCTTCTGGCCGGCCTGCTGCAGCAGCACGGCCATTTCGATCGAGCCGTTCGCGTCGGACGTCGCATAGATCGGCGGCAGCGCGGCGCCGAGCGCCCCCGCCTTCTGGAGCAGGAATTTCGCCTTGTCCGGATCGTGCGCGCGCTGCGGCAGCGACGCGTTGAAGTAGCGATGCCCCGGCGGAATCGGCTGGTCGTTGCCGATCACCGAATAGCCGCGGAACACCGCCGTGCGAAGCTGCTCGCGATCGAACAGGTACTTCATCCCTTCGACGAAATCGGGGTTCGCGACGATCGGGTTGTCGCTGCGCATGATCAGGTCGGTATAGAGGCCGGACTTGGTTTCCTTCAGTGCGTATCCCGGCGTCGACGAGACCCGCTGCGTCGAGCGCGGATCGATCGCGTTGATCAGGTGCACGTCGCCCGACAGCAGCGCGTTCAGGCGCGCGGCGCTGTCGCTGATGCCGATCAGCTCGATCTCGTCGAGATACGGCTTGCCCGGCTTGAAGTAGCTGTCGTTGCGCACGCCGATGGTCGACACGCCCGGCTTGAACGACTTCAGCTTGTACGGGCCGCAGCCGACGCCGGTCGAGAAGTCGGTCGTGCCGTCCTTGACGATCACGAGCTGCGGCGTCGCGAGGATCACCGGCAGATCGGCGTTCGCGCTCGCGAGCGTCAGCGTGACTTCGTCGGGGCCGGTCGCCTTCGCATCCGAGAACTGTTCGGCAAGCGTCTTGACCTTCGACGCGGTGGCCGGGTTCTTGTGGCGCATCAGCGAAAACACCACGTCGGCCGGGCCGACGGGCTTGCCGTCGTGGAACGTGACGCCCTTGCGCAGCTTGATGATCCAGGTCTTCGCGTCGGTCGTCTGCAGCGACTCGGCGAGGTTCATCTGCGGCGTCAGGCTCGCATCGAGCTGCGTGAGACCGCTGTAGAACATGAAGAAGCGCGTGTAGTCCGCGCCCGTCGAGCCCTTGGCCGGGTCGAGCGTATCGGCCGTCGAGCCGGCTTCGTTCGCAACCCGGATCTTGCCGCCGCGCTTCGGCGCGGGCGCGGCGAATGCCGAATCGGGGGTCATCAGCAGTCCGCCGGCGCCGGCGGCCATCATGCCGCCCGCCGCCATGACCTTCATCATGTCGCGGCGCGTGAAGCCGCCCTTGCCGCCGTTGTCGATATCGTCGCTCATCCGAACTGCTCCTGACTGTGGGAAGTGGGTCCAAGGGTCCAGCGTGGTTGTTCAATCGCGCCGCGCCCGCTTGCTGGTGGCGGGCGCGACGTCGTACACATGCAATTCATTTAAGCATCGCCAAAATGCGGTTTGTCGCGATTCGGGCGCCCCGCACGATACGAATCGACCGTTTTAGGCCGCCCGCGCAGCATGAATTGCTGCGTGCGCGCACGTGTCGCCGTTGGCCCGGTGGCGTGTCGCGGTGGTTGCCGAATCCGTGTCGATGCAGGAAATCGTAAGGCCGCAGCCGCCGCAGATTGCGCCGACAAAATTGCCCGTTCGGCATCCGGCGCGCGTTTGGCTCACGCAAACCACACGTTTGTGTCGAATGCGTGTGCGCATGCCGACGACGGCCGAAATGAGCGGCGCATTGCGGCAGATCGCCGCATGCACGGGCGTCGACGGTGGGGATCGCGACGGGACGTCGCACAGGAAAGTTCAGAGGAATACCGCTCGATCGGAGCGGCTTGGCGGGAAGACGGGAAGATCACGGGACTACCGGGAAACCGGGACCGTGCAGCCGTCAGGCGACGCGTGCGTCACCGGCATGTCGACGCGCACGCCGGGCGGCCGCCAGCGCGGCGCCCGAGAAGCAGAGGATGCGCCGGCCGCGAACGGACGGCGCGAAGCCGTCACGCAGCGAGCCGGAATACCGATACGGCGGCCCGCAGGCGCGCCGCCTGCTCGACGAGCGCGGCGTTCTGCTGGGTGACTTCGTCCATTTGCGCGACCGCCAGCCCGATCTGTTCGATGCCGGTGCTTTGCTCGGCCGATGCCGCCGAAATCTCGCCCATGATGTCGGCCACCCGGTCGATCGACCGGACGATCTCCGTCATCCGCTCGCCGGCCGTCTCGACGAGCCGGCTGCCGCTGCCGGCCCGCTCGACCGACGCGTCGATCAATCCCTTGATGTCCTTCGCGGCCGCGGCGCTGCGTTGCGTGCGCGAGCGAACGCACTTCCGACGCGACGACGGCGAACCCGCGCCCCTCCTCGCCGGCCCGCGCGGCTTCCACCGCGGCGTTGAGCGCGAGAATGTTGGTCTGGAATGCGATGCTTTCGATGACGACGGTAATGTCCGCGATCCGCACCGATCCATCCGAAATCTGCCGCATCGTTTCGACGACGGCCTGCACAGCGGCGCCGCCGAGTTCGGTCGCATCCTTCGCCTGGGCCACGAGCGCATTCGCCTGACGTGCGTTGTCGGCGTTCTGTTTGACCGTGGACGTGATCTGCTCCATGCTCGCCGCCGTTTCCTGCAACGACGCGGCCTGCTGCTCGGTGCGCTGCGACAGATCCAGGTTGCCTTGCGCGATCTCGCCGGTGCCGGTGGCGATCGAGTGGGTCGTGGTCTGGATCTCGGCGATGGTGTCGGTCAGCCGCGCCTTCATGTCGCCCAGCGCGACGAGCAGGCTGCCGGGCGCGGCGTGCGCCGTATCGAACTGCACGTCCAGTTCGCCGGCGGCGATGCGGGCGGCGATCTGCGTCGCATGCGCGGGCTCGCCGCCGAGCGTGCGCCTGACGCTGCGCAGCACGCCCCATGCGATGGCCGCGAGCGCCGCGGCGATGACGAGCGCGACGGCGCCGAGCACCATCGCGAGTCGGGCAAACGCCGCGTTGATGTCGTCGTAGAAAAATCCGGTGCCGATCCACCAGTTCCAGTCCGGAATCGCGACCACGCCCTGCAGCTTCGGCTCCAGGTCCGCGTCGGGGCTGCGCTTGATCAGCACGTCGACGAGCGCGAAATGCGCCTGCGCCATCCCCGCGCGGTACGCCTCGCTGTCGGTCATGCCGCTGGTCGTGCGGTTGCCTTTCGCGCGCGTGCCGATGAACTTCGCGTTCGGGTGCACGAGGTTGACGCCGTCGGACGTCGTGACCCAGAAGTAGCTCTTCGAATTCGCGTTGAGCGCCGCCAGCGCGGCCTTGGCCTGCTGCTGCGCCTGCTCCTGCGTGAGCGTGCCGCTCGTCTGCAGCGCGCGATACGAATCGACCAGATGCTCGGCCTTGGTCAGCAGAATGACGATCTCTTCGCGGCGGCTGTCGATCAGCGCGTCGCGCAGCGTGTGCAGCGACAACGCGGCGAGCAGGACGACGCCGAGCAGCGCCGCGGCGACGAGCATCAGCAGTTTGGTGGACAACTTCATGCGGGGGCCTCGAAATATTAACCGTTCGGTACATATATCGGCCCGGGCGGCCCCGCCTTGAACGACTCGATATCGGTAATTACCCTCGTTTCGTACGCTGATCGAACGCGTGACGGGACGCGCCGGCATCACGGCTGCGTCCCGTCGCGCGTTCGATGGATCTGCCGGCGCAGCCGGCTTACAGCCCGAGCTGCGTCGCGAGCTGGCCGATGTCCGACACTTCGTAATAGTTGTAGAACGGCGTGCCCGGCTCGTGGCCGCGGTTCACGAACGCCTTGTGCTTGATCCCGAGATCCTCGGCCGTCATCAGGTCGTAGCGCAGGCTCGACGACACGTGCAGCACGTCCTCCGGCTTGCAGCCGAGCTTGTCGAACATGTATTCGAAGCCCTGCATCCGCGGCTTGTACGATTGCGCCTGCTGCGCGGTGAACACCGCGTGGAACGGCGCGCCGAGCTTGTCGACGTTGCTCATGATCTGCTCGTCCATCGCATTCGACAGGATCACCAGCTTGTACTTCGACGCCAGCCGCGACAGCCCGGCCGGCACGTCCGGGTGCGGGCCCCACGTCGGCACCGCATGATAGAAAAGCTCGGCCTCGGCTTCGTCGAACTTCACGCCGAGCCGCGCGCAGGTGCGGCGGACCGAGTTGACGACGACGTCGCGGTACGGCTTCCACGCACCGAGCACCTCGTCGAGCCGATAGGCGGCGAACGCGCGCACGAAGGCCTCCATCGCGGCCGGCGACAGCCGGTCCGCATAGATTTCGCGCGCCGTCTCGGCCATCCGGAAATGGGTCAGCGTGCCGTAGCAGTCGAAGGTGATGTACTTCGGTTCAAACTGGATCATGGTGACGTCCTGTCGGTGTGAAGCCCCGGCAGGGCCGGGGGTGGGCTGGGTTTAACGAAATTGAATCAGGGCAAAAAGTCGTTCGCGCATCGTTCGGCGTCGCTCAAAACGCAGAATCGCCGCGTGTTGCCCGGCACATGCAGCACGATCTGCGGCGCGATCGGGCGCGGCGCGGCCGGCCGGTGGGCGGCGTGCTGCCGCAGCGGGCTCGCCTGCCGGCGCGGCCCTCCGGGCAGGCGGCAGCGCGGCCGTGCATTTATCGTAGCGGCGTTCCCACAGCAGGAGTGGTGGGATTGACCGGCCGCGCCGGCACGATCAGCGCGTTCGTCCGCATCGATCGAACGGGTTTGCGTCGATCTCGCGGGCGCGTCCGTCACCGCCGGAAAACAGGCGAATCGTCCTATCCGCGCCCGTGGGTCGCTGGCAGAGTCGATAGGTCATTTCTACCCATCCGGAGTCCGGCGTGTCCGACCTCAATTCTTCCCGCACGCTCACCTATCGCCCGTTCGCCGAAACCGACCTGCCCGCCGCCCATCGGCTGTCGGAGGCGGTCAAGTGGCCGCACCGGCTCGACGACTGGCGCTTCGCGTTCCAGCTCGGCAGCGGCATCGTGGCCGAAGACGAGACCGGCGTCGTGGGGACCGCACTCGGCTGGCGCCTCGGCGAATCGCACGCGGCGCTCGGCATGGTGATCGTGTCGCCCGAGCGGGCGGGCGGCGGCATCGAGCGCGAGCTCCTGGCCCGCGCGCTCGACGGCTTCGGCACACGAACCGTCTTTCTGCATGCGATGCCGGGGCGCGAGCCGCTGTACGCCGCGTTCGGCTTCGAGCCGATCGATACGATCGACCAGCATCAGGGCGCGGCGTTCCGGCCGCCGCTGATCTCGCTGCCGCCCGGCGAGCGCCTGCGCCCGCTCGGCACCAACGACGGGCCGCGCCTCGCCGCGCTCGCGTCGCGTGCGGCCGGCTACGAACGCGGCGCGGTGACCGATGCGCTGCTCGACGTCGCGAACGGCATCGCGCTCGATCGCGACGGCGAGTTGCTCGGCTTCGCGCTGTTCCGCCGTTTCGGCCCGGGCCACGTGATCGGCCCGGTGATCGCGCCGGATGCGCTGCGCGCGCAGGCGCTGATCAGCCACTGGCTCGCGTTGAACGAGGGGATGTTCGTGCGGCTCGACTTGCCCAGCGACAGCGGGCTGTCCGACTGGCTGGAAGGGCTCGGGCTGCCGCGCGTCGATACCGTCGTCGCGATGGCGCGCGGCACGACGCCGGCGCGCGACCCGGCGCTGCGTGCGTTCGCGATCGTGAGCCAGGCACTCGGCTGAAGGACACCGACGATGAGCTTCCTGTACAAGGCCGACCCGGTGCGCGGCGCGCAGTGGGCGGCACGCTTCGCGCAACAGGCGCCCGACCTGCCGTTCCGGATCTGGCCGGACCTCGGCGACGCCGCGGCCGTCCGCTATCTCGCCGCCTGGCAGCCGCCGGACGATCCGGTCGGGCTGCTGCCGAATCTCGAAGTCGTGTTCTCGGTCGGCGCCGGCATCGACCAGTTCGACCTGTCGCGCGTGCCTTCGCACATCCCCGTCGTGCGGATGATCGAGCCGGGCATCGTCGAAGGGATGGTCGAATACGTGACGCAGGCCGTGCTGACGATCCATCGCGACCTGTTCGACTATGCGACGCAGCAGCGCGACCAGGTGTGGCGCGAGCATCCCGTACGCGCGGCCGCGTCGCGGCGCGTCGGCGTGCTCGGGCTCGGCACGCTCGGCCAGGCCGTGCTCGACACGCTGCGGCGCTTCGGTTTCCCGTGCGCCGGCTGGAGCCGCACGCCGCGCACGCTCGACGGCATCGACTGCTACGCGGGCGATGCGGCGCTCGACGCGTTCCTCGCCCGCACCGACATCCTGATCTGCCTGCTGCCGCTCACCGACAGCACGCGCGGGCTGCTCGGCGCACGCGTGTTCGACGCGCTACCGGCCGGCGCGTCGCTCGTGCAGGTCGGGCGCGGCCCGCAACTCGATGAAGCCGCGCTGCTCGCGGCGCTCGCGAGCGGCCGCGTCGACAGCGCGATCCTCGACGTGACGGACCCCGAACCGCTGCCGGCCGGCCATCCGTTCTGGACGCATCCGCGCATTCGCATCACGCCGCACATCGCCAGCGCGACGCGGCCCGACACCGCGGTCGACGCGGTGCTCGCGAACCTCGCGCGCCATCGCGCGGGGCAGCCGATGATCGGCGTCGTCGATCGTACGCGCGGCTACTGACCTGCTGCGCGCCCGGCCCGCCGGGCGCGCAGCAGAAAATGCCGAAGCGCCCCGCACAAACGCCGCGCGCATACGTTTCAGGCCGCAAATTGAAGACGCATGCGGAATTCTCGCCCGTTAGCATGAACTCACCGCTGACACCTGACGAGAGTCCCGCCTTCCCATGAACCAAGCCGCGCTGATCGAAGCCGATCGTCAACATCTGATCCACCCCGTCGTCAACTACCGTGCGCACGAGGCGCGCGGCGTCACCGTGCTGGAATCCGCGGACGGCGTGTTCCTGCGCGACGCCGCGGGCCACACGCTGCTCGACGCGTTCTCGGGCCTGTGGTGCGTGAACGTCGGTTACGGCCGCGACAGCATCGTGAAGGCCGCCGCCGACCAGATGGCGAAGCTGCCCTACGCGACCGGTTATTTCCACTTCGGCTCGCAGCCGGCGATCGAACTCGCCGAACGGCTCGCCGCGCTCGCGCCGCCGTCGCTGAACCGCGTGTACTTCACGCTCGGCGGTTCGGACGCGGTCGATTCCGCGATCCGTTTCATCACGCATTATTTCAACGCGACCGGCCGCCCGTCGAAGAAGCAGATGATCGCGCTGGAACGCGGCTATCACGGTTCGTCGTCGGTCGGCGCCGGCCTCACCGCACTGCCCGCGTTCCACCGTCATTTCGACCTGCCGCGCGCGGACCAGCACCATATTCCGTCGCCCTACCCGTACCGCCATCCGCTCGGCGACGATCCGCAGGCGCTGATCGCCGCGTCGGTCGCCGCGCTCGAAGCGAAGGTCGCCGAACTCGGCGCGGACAACGTCGCCGCGTTCTTCTGCGAGCCGGTGCAGGGTTCCGGCGGCGTGATCGTGCCGCCGGCCGGCTGGCTGAAGGCGATGCGCAACGCGTGCCGGCGTCTCGGCATCCTGTTCGTCGCCGACGAGGTGATCACCGGCTTCGGCCGCACCGGCCCGCTGTTCGCCTGCGAGGCCGAGCAGGTCGATCCGGACCTGATGACGGTCGCGAAGGGCCTGACCGCCGGCTATGCGCCGATGGGCGCGGTGCTGATGTCCGACGAAATCTACGAGGGGATCGCGGGCGACCGCGCCGATGCGCCGGTGGTCGGCCACGGCCATACGTATTCCGCGCACCCGGTGAGCGCGGCGATCGGCCTCGAGGTGCTGAAGCTCTATCACGAAGGCGGGCTGCTCGCGAACGGCCAGGCGCTGGCGCCGCGCTTCGCCGCGGGGCTCGACGCGCTGCGCGCGCATCCGCTCGTCGGCGACGCACGTTCGGTCGGCCTGCTCGGCGCGCTCGAACTGGTGGCCGACAAGGCGCACAAGACGCGCTTCGACCCGGCGCTGAACGTGCCCGACAAGATCGCGGCCGCCGCGTACGCGAACGGCGTGGTGTTCCGCGCGTTCGGCGACGGCGTGCTCGGCTTCGCGCCGGCGCTGAGCTTCACCGCGGGCGAGTTCGACCTGCTGTTCGAACGCGTGCGCAAGACGCTCGACGACGTGCTGGCCGATGCGGGCGTGCAGCGCGCGCTCGACGCCGCGCACGCGCAGCCGGCCTGACCGGACAAGGGAAAGCCGGGCTTGTGGCCGCCATCGTTCGACTCTAAAGTAACCGGACATTCCATTTTTGCCTTCTCACGTGAACATGACGGACAGCAAGCTGGATCGCATCGACCTGCGCATCCTCTCCCAGTTGCAGAAGCGCGGCCGCATGACCAACGTCGAGCTGGCCGATGCGGTCGGGCTGTCGCCCAGTCCATGCCTGATCCGCGTGAAGCGGCTCGAGAAGGCCGGCTACATCGGCGGCTACGGCGCGCACATCCAGCTCGAGAAACTCGGCGACGTGCAGGTCGTGTTTACCGAGGTCACGCTGGCCGACCACCGGCGCGAGGATTTCGACCGCTTCGTCGCGGCGATCCGCAACGTCGACGAGATCGTCGAATGCCACCTCGCGAGCGGCGGCTACGACTATCTGCTGAAGTTCATCACGCGCAGCGTGAGCCATTACCAGACGATCGTCGAAGGGCTGCTCGAGCAGAACATCGGCATCGAGAAGTATTTCAGTTACGTGATCATCAAATCGCCGTTCGTCAAACGGCATTACCCGCTCGAATCGCTGTTCGGCGAACGTCACTGACGTACGCGCGACACCCCTGAACGCGGCAGCCCGCTGTCCGCGTGGGGTCGTCGCGCGCCCGCTCCGCCGTCGTTGTCGTTGCCGCCGAACCGCTTCATTCAAGGAACTGTCATGCCGCTTACGCTGTCCCGAACCGAACTCGTCCGCACCGCCAACCTGATCGACGGCGCCTGGCGCGATGCGCTCGACGGCCGCCGCTTCGCCGTCACCGATCCGGCCACGCTCGATACCGTTGCCCACGCACCCGACAGCGGCGCCGCCGACGCCCGCGCGGCGACCGACGCGGCGGCCCGCGCGCTGCCCGCGTGGCGCGCGACGCCCGCGCGCGAACGCGCCGCGATCCTGCGTGCCTGGCATGCGGCGATCGTCGCGCACACCGACGATCTCGCGAAGCTGATGTCGCGCGAACAGGGCAAGCCGCTTGCCGAAGCGCGCGGCGAAGTCGCGTACGGTGCGTCGTACGTGCTGTGGTTCGCCGAGGAAGCGACGCGCACGTACGGCGACCTGATCCCGCAGCAGCAGCGCGGCAAGCGGCTCAGCGCGGTGAAGGAGCCGATCGGCGTCGTCGCGGCGATCACGCCGTGGAATTTCCCGCTCGCGATGATCGCGCGCAAGATCGCACCCGCGCTCGCGGCCGGCTGCACGGTCGTCGCGAAGCCGGCGGAGGACACGCCGCTGACCGCGCTCGCGCTCGCGTTTCTCGCGCAGGAAGCCGGCGTACCGGCCGGCGTGCTGAACCTGATTACCGCGTCGCGCGAACGCGGCGTGGAAGCCGCGGCCGACTGGCTCGCCGACGGCCGCGTGCGCAAGATCACGTTCACCGGCTCGACGGCCGTCGGCAAGCTGCTCGCGCGCGACTCGGCGGCGACGTTGAAGAAGCTGTCGCTGGAGTTGGGCGGCAATGCACCGTTCATCGTGTTCGACGATGCGGAGCTCGATGCCGCGGTCGACGGGCTGATGGCCGCCAAGTTCCGCAACGGCGGGCAGACGTGCGTGTCGCCGAATCGCGTGTACGTGCAGGCCGGCGTCTACGATGCATTCGCCGCGAAGCTCGCCGCGCGCGTCGCCGCGCTGAAGGTTGCGCCGGCGACGGACCCGGCCGCGCAGATCGGCCCGATGATCAACGCGCGCGCGGTCGACAAGATCGCGCGGCACGTCGGCGATGCCGTCGAACGCGGCGCGCGCGTGCTGACGGGCGGCAAGCGCCTGACCGAGCTCGGTGCGAACTATTACGCGCCGACCGTGCTCGCCGACGCCACCGCCGACATGCAGCTGACCTGCGAGGAAACCTTCGGCCCGGTCGCCGCGCTGTTCCGGTTCGATACGGAGGACGAAGCGGTCGACGCCGCGAACGACACGCCGTTCGGGCTCGCCGCGTATTTCTACACGCAGAACGTGCGGCGCATCGCGCGCGTGTCGGCGCGGCTCGAAACCGGCATCGTCGGGATCAACGAAGGCGCGCTCGCGAGCGAGGCCGCGCCGTTCGGCGGCGTGAAGGAATCGGGCTATGGTCGCGAAGGCTCGCGTTATGGCCTCGACGACTATCTGTCGATCAAGTATCTGTGCCAGGGCGGGCTCGACTGAACCGGCGTCGCCGCGCGTTCGATTTCCCGTTGCGCGTTCCGCGCCCGCTGGCGGGTCCTTGCGGGTGCGGGCGCCATACCGAATCATGCATGCCCGACGCGGCGTCCCGTCATCCGCGGCGGCACCGCACCCGCGGCCCCGGGTAAAAACGCATTGCCAACCGGAATTTGTGTGCGCATTGTCGGCGGACGCCTCGTCCACCGCCCCACTCCCCATGCATTCCGCTCCGCTGTCGTCCGCCGCAAGCCTTGCCGACACCGCGCCTGACGCGCTGCCGTTGATCCGGCGCTTCGCCAGCGAGGATGTCGATACCCACGCGGAATGCACGCACGGCTGGTCGATCCGGCTCGATCAGCTGTCGCCCGGGCCGTTCCATGGCACGCTGCATGAAATCCGCTTCGACGGCATGCAGTTGCTGCGCGAACGCGTGAACCGCGCGCTGCTCAAGCGCGGCGACCAGTGCGCCGGCAGCACGTCGTTCAGCATCCCGCTGGAAACCGCCGGCGCCGGCTTCTGCGGCGGCGCGCTGCTGCGCGACAAGGCCTTGCTCGTCTCCGGCGGCACCTCGCTGCCGGAACTGCGCACGCCCGACCATCAGGACGTCGTGCTGTTGACGGTGCCCAACGACACGCTGCACCAACTGGCGTGGCTCGGCGATCAGGACGAAGACGGCGACCGCGTATCGTCGAACGAAACCCGCATCCTGCGGGTGCCCGCCGCACGCCATCACGCACTGACCTCGTTGCTGGTGGCCGGCTTCGGGGCGTGCGATACACCGGAGCGCCCGCTCGCCCGGCCGCACACGCGCAAGTCGCTGCGCGACGCCATCCTGGTCGAACTCGTGCACGCGATGGAAGCCGCCGGCCGCCCCGTGCGGCTCGATCCATCCGCGCGGCACCGCGTCGTCGATCGCGTGCGCGAACTCGTCGCGGCACGGCCCGATGTGCCGTTGACGGTGCTCGACGTATGCCGCGAAGTCGGCGCGAGCCGGCGCAAATTGCAGTATTGCTTCGAGGAAATCCTCGGCACGCACCCCGCGTGGTACCTGCGCGTGCTGCGGCTGAACGCGGTGCGCCGCGAACTGCGCGAACATTCCCCGGCGAGCACGTCGGTCAGCGACGTCGCGTGCCGCTGGGGCTTCTGGCACCTGAGCCGGTTCGCGTCGCACTACCGGGAACTGTTCGGCGAACTGCCGTCCGACACGCTCAAACGCCCGCCGCGATAATTACCAAAAGCGGATAACGCGCCGGATTTTGACGTTCCTAGACTCCGTACACATTTCAACTGTACGGGGAACGGCACGATGGAAATCCTCAGACGTCCGCACGGCGTGCGGCGCTGCCGCACACGCACCACCGCCGTCGCGATCGGCACGTTGGCGGCCACGCTCGCCTGCCAGCACGCCCACGCGCTCGAAAACGACGGTCCGATCACGCCGTTCGGCGTATTCGATTTCGGCGCGGGCATCACGCCGCCGCCCACGCCGAACGGCACGCTCGCCACGCGCTTCGCGTACTACTCGACCCGCACGATCCGCAACGGCGGCAACACCGACTTCTCGCTGACGGTCGCGTCCTGGAGCCTCGCGTACATCCGGATGACGAACGCGAAACTGTTCGGCGCGAACGTCGGCTTCGGCGCGGTCGTGCCGTTCCTGAACCTGAACGGCCACGTGAACGTGCCGACGCCGGCCGGCACGCTCGCGATGTCGGCCGATCCGACCAACATCGGCGATGCGGACTTCCAGCCGCTGATCCTCGCATGGACCTCGCCGAACCTGTTCGTCAACGTCGCGCTGCAGGTGCAGGCGCCGACCGGTGCGTATCGCGCCACGCGGCTCTTCAATCCGGGCGTCAACCACTGGACCTTCTCGCCGATCATCGGCGCGACGTACATCACCGATAGCGGATTCGAAATCTCGACCAGCATCGAGATCGATCAGAACACGACCAACCGCGCGACGAACTATCGCAGCGGCACCGGGTTCCGCCAGGAATTCGCGCTCGGCCAGCACATCGGCCCTTTCACGGCGGGCCTGGGCGGCTACATCGAGCGGCAGTTGAGCAACGACCACGGCCCGACCATCGACGGCAACCGCGCGCGCGTGAATGCGCTGGGCCCGGCGATCAGTTACGTCGAGCCGGGCAAGCCCGCGGTCTGGCTGCATGCGTACAAGGAATTCGGCGCGCGGAACCGCGCGCAGGGTTACCAGATCGCGCTGCGTGCCGCGCTGTCGTTCTGATGTTCCGATTCGGGAGCCGTCGATGAATCCGCTTTCCTCAACGCAATCCGCGCCCGCCTACCCGCGTGCCGCCCGGCAGGCCGGTACCCGCCAGGGCGCCGTACTGCTGCTCGGCAGCAGTCTCACCGTGATGGGCGCGGTCATGATCGCGCCGATCCTGCCGAAACTCGCGGCCGAATTCGTGCCGGCCGACCCGCGCATGGCCGCGCTCGTGCCGCTCATCGCGACGGGCCCCGCGCTCGCGATCGCGCTGTGCGCGCCGCTCGCCGGCTGGCTGGCCGATCGCGTCGGACGCAAGATGTTGCTGTTGCTCGCGACGCTCGTGTACGGGCTCGTCGGCGCGGCGCCGGCGTGGCTCGACAGCCTCGCCGCGATCCTCGTGTGCCGGCTCGCGCTCGGCGCGGCGGAAGCGTGCGTGATGACCTGCTGCACGACGCTGATCGGCGATTACTGGCATGGCGAACAGCGGGTGCGCTACGTGAACCGGCAGGTCGTCACGATCGGTATCGTCGGCACGGTGTTTTTCGTGCTCGGCGGCGCGGCCGGCGAGCACGCGTGGCGCTACCCGTTCTATCTGTACCTGTTGCCGATCCTGCTCGTGCCGGCGATTGCGACCGTGCTGTGGGAACCGCTGCGCGACGGTCAGCCCGCCGGGCCGGCCGACAACGGCACGCCGCCGGCCGGCAACCGGCTCGCGCCGACGCTCGCGGTCGGCTACGGGTTGATCTGCATCGGCATGGTCAGTTCGTTCGTGGTGCCGGTGCAGATGCCGCAGCTGATGGTCGACATCGGCCAGCGCTCGTCGACGATGATCGGTGCGGTCGCGGGCGTCGGCCTGCTGTCGACGCTGGCCGGTTCGATCGCGTGGCCATGGTTGCGCGACGCGCTCGGCCGCCGCTTCGTCAACGTCGTGCTCCTGGCGCTGCTCGCGGCGGGCCTGTTCTTGCTGGCCCGCGCGCATACGGTGCCGGCCATCGTCGTGGCGGTCGTGATTCACGGCTTCGGCGGCGGCATGCTGGTGCCCAATGCGATCCTGCCGCTAATGCGCACGCTGTCGCTCGCGATGCGCGGCCGCGGCCTCGGCGGTTTCACGGCCGCGCTCTATCTGGGCCAGTTCGTCAGCCCGCTCGTCGTGCTCGGCTGTGCGCAGGCATTCGGCGGATTGCGCGCGGCGGTGTTCGCGATTGCGGCGGGCACGGCCGTCGCCGCGTTGTCGTGGTTGTTGCCGGCGCTTCGCCGTCGCGACGACGCATAACCCATTCACGTTTTCCCGTTCCCGAACCCTAGACCCATGAAAGATTTTCAGACGCTCATCGCCACGCACGACGGCATCGCGCTCGCAGCGCTCGTCCGTGCAAAAGAAGTACGGCCGACCGAATTGCTGGACGCCGTGCTCGCCAGTCTCGATACGCTCAACCCCGCGCTGAATGCCGTGGCGGAACGACTCGACGACTCGGCGAGACAGGCCGCGTCGTCCGTCACCGGGCGCGAAAGCATACTCGCCGGCGTCCCGACGCTGATCAAGGACCTGTTCATGCCGGTGCGCGGCGCGCGGATGTCGAACGGATCGTTTTTGTTCGGCGACTACCGGCCGGACTTCGACGGCGAACTCGTGGCGCGGCTGCGGCGGGCCGGCATACCGATCGCGGGGACCTCGTTGTCGCCGGAACTGGGCACGTCTTATTGCACGTCGTCCGCGCGTTTCGGCGTCACGCGCAATCCGTGGCATCCGCACGTGAGCGCCGGCGGTTCGAGCGGCGCCGCGGCGGCGCTCGTCGCCGCCCGCGTGCTGCCGTTCGCGCACGGCAACGACGGCGGCGGCTCGTTGCGGGTGCCCGCTTCCTGTTGCGGCGTATTCGGGTTGAAGCCGACGCGCGGCCGAACGCCGAATGGCCCGATGATCGGCGAGGGATGGGCCGGCATGGGCATCAACCACGCGATCACGCGCTCGGTGCGCGACAGCGCCGCGTTGCTGGACCTGACCGCCGGCGCCGATATCGGCGCGCCCTATGCGTCGCCGCACCAGGCCGACACGTTTCTCGCGGCCACGCAGCGCGATCCGCGGCCGCTGAGAATCGCCGTGATCGAGCACGCGCCGCCCTGGCCGCTTCATCCGGCATGCCGAGCCGCACTGGACCATACCGTCGCGTTGCTGCGCTCGCTCGGACATGACGTCGAGCCGCTCGACAGTCCCGTCGATTCGGCCGCTTTCTATGGCCACGTGTTCACGATCATCGGCGCGCAAACGCGCGCACTGCTCGACACGATCGGCGCTCAGCGACACGCGCCGCTACGCGACGACGAAATCGAGGCGCGCACCCGCATCATCGTGCGCGAAAAGGGCAACGTGAGCGGCGCCGAGTACGCGGGCGCGGTCGACTGGATCCATGCGTTGGGCAGGACGTTCGGCCGGTTGATGGAGCGCTACGACGTTTTGCTGACGCCGACGCTCGCGATGCCGCCGCTCGCACCGGCCGCACTCGCGACGGTGGACGACGCGCAATCGTTGAGCGACGTCATCGATCGGTCGCATCGGTTTTCGCCGTTCACCGCTTGGTTCAACGCGACCGGCCAGCCCGCGATGTCGGTGCCGCTTTACCGGGACGAACAAGGTTTGCCGATCGGCAGCCAGTTCGCGGCGGCATTCGGCGCGGAGTCGCTGCTGTTCTCGCTCGCCGCCCAGCTCGAACGCGCCGCGCCGTGGGGCGATCGTGCGCCGCCGGTGTGCGTCGGGCTGTCGGGCGCGTGAACGGTCCGGTGGCCAGCGACGGGTGCGCGGCACCCGGGGGCGACCATCGCCGCGCCCGGTCGACACACACGTTGACATCGGAACCGATCGGTCCATATAATCACTCCAACTTCAGGCACCGCATCGTTTGCGAAACCGATCATGGCAAATCCGGCTGGCGTGGGCCGTCCGCGCGAATTCGAACTTGGCGATGCCGCGCGCGACGCGATGGACGTTTTCTGGGACCGCGGATACGAGGGCGCGTCCCTGCCCGACCTGATGGCCGGCACCGGCCTGTCGCGCGGCAGCCTGTACAAGGCGTTCGGCGACAAGAAGGCGCTGCTGCTGGCGGCGCTCGACCTGTACATGGCCGATGGGCTCAAGGCGACCGCGGACATCCTGTCGCAACCCGGCGCCGTGAAGGATGCGATTCGCGATTCGCTGCTGCGCTATGCGCGCCTGTCCGTCGGCGACGCGGGCCGGCGCGGATGTCTCGCGGTCGCGATGACCACCGAACTGGCCGCGCGCGACGCCGATGTCGCGGAACGCACCGGGCGCCTGTTCCGACGCCTGCAACAGCTCTATGCCGGTGCGATCGTCCGTGGCCAGGCAAGCGGCGAGATCGCGGAGCAGGACGAACAGGTGCTGGCGCGTTTGCTTGTCTGCCAGATCGAAGGGATGCGCGTGCTGGGGAAAACCGGTGTGTCCGAGCACGACATGCTCGCGCTGGTCGACCGCACGATGCGCATCCTCGACTGATATTTTTTTACCCAATTTGGAACCGAATGGTTCCGTATGGAGAGCCGTCCATGTCACGAAATGACCCCGTCTCACCCGACCCGCGCCGCTGGGCGATGTTTGCGGTCCTGCTCGTCGGCGCGTTTCTGCCGCCGCTGGATTTCTTCATCGTCAATGTCGCGCTGCCGTCGATCCGCGCGGAACTGGGCGCGTCGTCATCCGCCGAGCAACTCGTCATTTCATCGTATGCGGGCCTGTACGCGGTGACGCTGATCACCGGCGGGCGATTGGGCGACCTGTTCGGCCGCGGCCGCGTGTTTTTCCTCGGGTTGATCGGCTTTGCGATCGCCTCGACGCTGTGCGGTCTCGCGAGTTCGCCGTGGACGCTCATCGTCGGCCGCGCGTTGCAGGGCGTGACGGCCGCGATCATGGCGCCGCAGGCGCTCGCTTCGATCCAGGCAATCTTTCCCGAAGCGGAAAAGCCGCTCGCGCTCAGCTTGTACGGCGCGGTATTCGGCCTCGCCGCCGTGGTCGGGCAGGCGCTGGGCGGGATCCTGATCTCGCTGAACCTGTTGAATCTGGGTTGGCGCACGATCTTCCTCGTCAACCTGCCGCTCGCGATTCTGGTCGTCCTGTTCGGGATTCCGCTGTTGAACGAAACGCGTGCACAGCATGCGCGCAAGCTCGACCTCGGCGGCACCGCGCTGTCGATGCTGACGCTGGGCGCGCTGATCGTGCCGCTGATCGAGGGGCGCGAAGCAGGCTGGCCCGTCTGGGCCTGGGCGTCGCTGCTCGCGGTGCCGGCCCTCGCCGGCTTCTTCTGGCGCTACGAGCGCCGGCTCGGCCGCCGCGGCGGCGCCCCGCTGCTCGATCCGGCCGCGCTGCGCGCACCGGGGCTGGGCCGCGCGTTGCTGATCGCGCTGTTGCTGTACTCGATCGGCGCGTTCTTCCTGCTGTTCTCGGTGTATCTGCAGAATGCGTTGCACGTCGACGCGCTGAGCGCGGGCCTCGTGTTCTTGCCGTTCGGCGTCGGGTTCCTGCTCGGCCCGTTGTCGACGCCCTTCTGCTCGCGTGTCATCGGCGCTTACGTCAATCCGTTCGGGATGAGCCTCGAGATCGTCGGGCTCGTCGGCCTCGCGTGGTTGATCGACGCCACGCCGCTCGGGATGCCGCTCGCTGCCGTGCCGCTCGCGGTCGTGCTCTTCGTCATCGGTTTCGGACAAGGGCTCGCGCTGCCGACGCTGATGCGCATGGTGACGGGGCGCGTCGCACCGGCGCTGTCGGGCATGATCGCCGGCATCGCCAGCTCGACGCTGCAGGTCAGCACGTCGCTGAGCGTCGCGATCATCGGCGGCATTTTCTATACGACGCTCGGTACGCGCCAGGATCCGGCGGCCATCGCGCACGCGTTCATCGTCGCACTCCTGTCGATCTCGGTGTTCCTCGCTGTCGGCGCCGCGCTGGGCATCTCGCTTGCACGCGCGCCCGCCGCGCGCACGTCGATGCGTGCTGCCGTCCGTCCGGGCTTCGGCCCGGAACGCGAACGGCCGTGAGCGTCGGCGTACACACGAAAGCGAATCCGCGTCGCGGAGCGCATCAGAGCAGCCCGAGCGCCGATGCCTTGAGGGTCGCCGCGGCGCGTGTCGAACATTCGAGCTTGCGGAACGCCTTCTCGACATGGGTGCGCACCGTGCTCGGACTCATCGCGAGCGCCTGCGCGACCTGCTTGTTGCTCGCACCGCGGGAAATCGCCCGCAGCACGTCGATTTCCCGCGCGGACAGGCGCGGGCCAGCGGCCGACGCGCCCGTCGCGATGCGCCGGACCACGGGCGGCCCGCCCGTCACGAGCGCCGCCACCACTTCGCCGCACAGCCGGCCGCCGGCCACTTCTTCCTGCAACTGGCCGGCGGCGGCCGCATCGCTCAGGGCCGTTCGCCACGGACGCGCCGAGCGCAACGCGACCCACGCCAGCGACGCCGCCAGCACACGCGCTTCCAGCGTCAGCGCCGTATCGCGCACGCCGCGGAAATAGCCCGAGCCGTCCTGCCGCTCGTACGCATACGACGCAAGCACGGCGGCTTCGCCGAGCGCGCCGGTCTGCCTGCCGGCGCGCTCGGTCCAGTACGGCACGAGTCGCACCTTTTCCCACGCGCTCGCAGGCAGCCGCGTCGGCAGATTCCACACGTCGTTCGGCACCGCGGCCCTGCCGATGCCGTGAATCAGTCCGGCGCGGTACACGCGTTCGCGCGCGGCCTCGTCCGGCGACAGACGGCCGTAACACGCGGCGGCCGTCGCGGCGACCGAACGCGAAAAACCCGTCATCCACGGCAATTTCAGATCGATGACGTCCGCAATCAATTCGGCGGACGTCGCGCCCCACATGTCCGGCGTGGCCAGTGCGGCGTCCAGGTCGGCGGGCGCCATGTGTTCGAGCGCCGCCAGCCAGCGCGGTGCGTCGCGCGCAGCCGTCTCGACGAGCACGGCCGGATAGCGCGACCCCGCGCGTTGGCCGATCAATTCGAGGGCCCGTTCGATGCCGTACGTGCGGCTGAACACGTCGAGATCGCCCGCCAGCGCGACGATCGACACGGCGGGCGGCACCTGTTCGCGCACGAGCCGCGCAGGCAGCCCGTTGCCGTCCCAGGTTTCGAAAATGTGCCGCAGCGCGGTTTCCGTCGCGCTGGACAGGCCGAGTATTCGCGCAACTTCGCCCGAGACTTCGCAATGGATTTGCGCGAGCGGGATCAGCGCGGCACCCGCGCCGCCGATCGCTTCGGCCATGCCGGGCTGACTCGCGAGCATTGCGGCGCGAATCGCGACGTCGTCGCCGAATATCTGCGCGAAGCCCGCCGCGTTCGCCGTGCAGCCCGACCAGCGCAACAGCGCCACCTCGCGGGCCGTGTCGCAGACCGATGCATCGAATCGTGCCGCGTGCGCGAGCTGCGCCGCCAACCAACTGGTGCGCGGCGAATGGTCCGTCGGCTGGCCCATGCTGAGATCGCCGATGAAGGCCAGCGCGCGGACGGCGTCGACTATGCGCAGCGGGGCGTGATGGGCTTCGGCGTCGGGCATCGGGTGGGCGGAGACATTCGCGAGGATGGGAAAAAGATCATACGCGACGGCGTCGCGGCGTGCAGGGGCATGTGCGTCGGCGGCGCGCCGGGGCCAATCCGGTGCGATGTTCACTGGCATCGGTGCGAGCAGCCGGTGAACTTCGCCATCGGATATCTGACCGATGGCGGCAGGCGCGGACGATTGCGATACTCGGCGCACTGGAGATCCGGTCGAGGCCGCATTCGCGTGGTGGGAATCGTGCATGCGGGCCGGAACGACGATTCAATGTAACAAGGAGTGCAAATGACTGATCGCTACCCCGAATTCCACGCCCCTGCCGACGAACACTGGTTGAAACGGTATTACTTTTCCCGGGCGATATTCTCGCTGATCTGGGTCGCGCTGGCGTTTTCCGTCGGCCGGCAGAGCGCGGCCGGCGCGGCGGTCCTGCTGGTCGTTTATCCGGCCTGGGATGCGCTCGCCAATTTCGTCGACCTCGCCCGCAGCGGCGGGATGGCGGCAAACCGCACGCAGGCGGTCAACGTCGCGATCAGCGCCGTCACGACACTGGCGGTATTTCCGGCGTTGAGTGCGGGCCTGCCGGCGGTGCTCACGGTGTTCGGCGTCTGGGCGATTCTGTCTGGCGCGCTGCAGCTCGGCACTGCCGTGCGGCGGTGGAAGCATGCCGGTGCGCAGTGGGTGATGGTGCTGAGCGGCGCGCAATCGGCACTGGCCGGGTTGTTCTTCATTTTGCAAAGCCACGCGCCGATGCCGCCCGCGATCGTGAAGATCGCCGGCTATGCGGGAGTGGGTGCGCTTTATTTCCTGATATCCGCCATTTGGCTGCAGGTGCGGGGGATGCGGCGCAGGGTGTCGTGAGCCGGCGGTCGGAATGAAGACCTGCACGCGGTCGCGAATGGCGCTGAACGACCCGGAGCAGCCGTCGGGCTATCCCGGAAGCAGCCGTTCGCGGGACGCAGAGCAGCGACAGGAGCAATCGTGGCTCCCCTTTCTTACGAGCTGCTCGTTCCTCCATTCAGCTGGCTCAAAGAACCCCAGATATAGAAAGTCGGGGTGCGCCGCCGAACCCCCAAACGATAGATGCCGATGCCGCTCGTGAGATGGCGATCACCTAGGTGCGGGGCCTGGAATTGCCACGCGTTCCATAGAACTTCTGATTCGTTGAACGCATAGCCGTCCTGCGCATAGCATACCGTCGGCGGCTTCTGGCTGCCCTTTGGACCGAAAGGCGCGAGGTAGATGGCTGATGTTTTTAGAAGCGAAGCATCATCGCTCGGGTTTTGATGGCCTCGTGCTTGGGCGATCTGTTGAGCCAGTTGCGATAGAGATTCGGGCCTTTGGTCATACCAGTTCAACGATTCGAACTGCGCGTAGGCCAAGGGAAGATCTGGCCTGTGAATGCTAGCCTCGAGCTCAGTGTATTCATCGGTTCGCAGATAGTGCGCTCGTGACAAAAACAAGGTGCGTCGCACGCGGTAGTAGCTAAAGGTGCCGGACAGGTTCTCCATGCCCCAGGCTTGCTTGTGTGGCCACCAAGCGTCATACATGACCACATCTGCATCAAACGCGATCACGCGAATAGGATGCTCTGTCCAGTCCGTTTGGAAAACAGCACCAAGTTCAAGTGGAGGGTAGTTCATGTATGACTAGGCACCTCATACGGTTTCGTGACTGAGAGTGGCCAAAGACCCATACGCAATAGTCAACGATCTGGACGTTGAAGTCGACCGACCGCTTGTGGCCGTACATGGAAATTCGCCGATCAGCTTGATTGAAGGTTGGCTACGCAATCGTTGATTGCCTGTGCGAACTGCGGATTGGATAAATCGATACCGACACGCGCAAGCGAAAGCAACAATTGCTCGACGCCTTCAACAACCCCTACGATGCGTCCGTTTTCGACGGGATCACTGAATCTCGGGAGCGCTTCCGGCAAGTCGGATTCGATACTTGCGATTCCGCCTTCAACCCTGAGGTCGATTCCGAACGGTAGCAAGAATTCTCGAGTCTTGTTCATATCTGCTCTCCACGTCCTCCGCAGCCGCATTGTCGACGATCTTGGGACCACCGTCGACTGACCGTAGTTGGCCGAACGCGGCCGGCCGCTGCCCTGCAACGCGCGACCGACGCTGAACGACCCGTCGCAGCCATTGGGTGCCTCGGCAACTCAACGGCAAGGTTCGGTGCCAAGCTGACCTTCGAATGTCCAACTGCATGCACCGGCGAAGGTGCTCGGACAGTAGCACTGATGGCCTGTTACTCCGCGCTTTGGTAACGGACTGCGCAAGCGGGCGCCCCGGGCTGCCCTTTACTCTCTTGACGCGGCGTCAGGAGCCGTTCAAGCAGATCGGCGCTGTCTAGTTGCGCAATCCACCAGTTCAAAGCGTTCCCTACCTTGTCCTCGCGCCAAGCGAGGTAGCCATTCGTGAACTCGCGCACACCCACAATGCGACGCGCGACCAGCCTGCCTTCGTGTATCGGTTCTTTCGCTACGAAATCGGGCAGCATCCCGACAGCAATACCTTCGCACAGTGCTTGCAGTTTGGCTGCGAGCGTCGGCACGATGATCAGCGGCTGTCCGTCACGGGTGGCCACAGATTGCGGTTGCAGTTCGCGGGAAGTGTCACTGATGACAACACCTCGATATCTTGCGATCGTTTCGCTCTCCAACGGCTCGGGCATGCGGGCGAGTGGATGGTCCGGTGCCACGACAAAAACGTGCCGGAGGGTTCCGATTGGCCGGGCCGCAATATTGGCGGCATGCGGCGGCTCGCCGAACGCCCCTATCGCGAGATCGGCACGCCGCGTAACCAGGGCATCCCACACGCCCCCAAGCACCTCGGTGGAAAGACTTAGCTGGGTATTCATCTCCAGGTCGTAGAAGGCATGGACATACGGCCATAAGGACTGGATTGGCAAGATTGCATCGACGCATAGTCGAAGCTCCGATTCCCAACTGTCTCGAATACCTTTTGCTTTGGCCTCCAGGTGTCGAGCCGCGTCTAAAAGTCGACGCCCATCTTCCACAACAGCACGACCCGCTTCCGTGAGTCTCGTCCGTCTGCCGCTGCGGTCGAACAGCTCGACATCCATGTCACTTTCCAGCTTTTGCACAAGGTAAGTGAGCGTCGACGGAACTCTATGCAACAACTCGGCCGCCTCGGCGAATGTACCGGTCCGGTCAATTGCATCCAACACTTCGAGAACTTCGAATGACAGCTTGGTCGCCATATAGCAGATACTTCTATCGTTCACAGGATTCACCGCGACGGCCGAGCGGCTTTGCCGCAGCAACGCTTCCATGCGGTTGCCCAAACCTTTCGGGACTCGCTCGGATGCTGATCAGATGGACAAAGGCGATGTCGTCCCTGAACCGGATGCATCTCCCGGATGCTCTCGTTGACGAAGCCTCCGGCCACTCAATGGTCATTGCGGCAGGAGTCTAAGGTACACGCTGCCGCTTGTCTGCTCGCGTCAATTTAGTCGTCGCCCCGCCGGTGCAGCCACGGGCTGTTTATCGGTAGCGGCGACCGAGTCGCATTCCGGGTCAAGCGCCACGGCATCGGTCGGTGTCCGGTGCGCGTGTTCCAAGACGATCGGACGCGCCCACATTCGCGCCTTCGCGTACAGGGCGTGGCGTGCCGCGACGGATACGATTGGCACGCGTGTGTCCCTGGGCAAGGTACAGCCGACGTTCGAATGGCTGCTTGAGAGCGATTGCCTACGACTGTCGATGGCCGGATGCCGCCCGACGCGTTTAGAAGACACCAGCCGTTCCCAAAGCCGGTCCTATGAACCGCTTGATAACTGCGGCTCGGCCCGCATTCCTACCGCCTCCGCAACGCCTGAGCCAGCGCATCCCCCGCAGCCAGAATATGCGCTGACAAGGCCGCACACGCTGCGTCCACATCACCCTCGCGTATCGCCCGAACGATGTTCCGATGCTCATCATTCGAGCGATCCTGCCAGTCGAGCTGCTGCCACGTCGCATACAAATGCCGCGCACTGGCCCGATGCATGTCGCCAATCGCAGCGACGAGCCGCGGCATCCCGCACCGCACTGTCAATGCGCGATGAAACCTCAGGTTCAGCGTGCCAAGCACGGCTATGCCACGCGCCGCCGCTTCCTGATCGAGGATCGCATCGAGCTCCTCCAGCGCACGTGCATCGAGCGCGGGAATCGCCTCCCGCAGCGCCAGCGCCTCGAAAGCAGCACGCATCTTCGCCATTTCAAGCACGTCCGCCGGCTCGAGCGGCGCCGCCCGCACGCCTCGTCGCGGCTCCACCACGGCCAATCCCTGCGCTTCCAGCCGTCTGAACGCCTCGCGTACCGGCACATGACTCGCACCGAACTCTGCCGCGATATGGTCCTGACGCAGCCATTCCCCCGGCGCGATGGCGCCCGAGATGATGCGGTCCGCCAATGCGCCAGCGATCCGATCGGCCAGCGAGCGATCCTCCTTGACTTCCAAATTCATCCCGACCACCATGCATAGATTATCTATTAAATTGTAACAAATCCGGAGGCTCGATGCGCCACCACCGCCCTGTCCGTCTGCAGCACATCGCCGGTATCGGCGTCGATCGCATGGGTTCGATCGCCGATCATGCCGACGTCGACCTTTTGCGACTCGAAAATCTCGATACCGACATCCCGCCTACCGCGGAAGCGCTCGCCTTCACCCGAGCGGCCATCCAGCGAGATTCGGCCAACTCCTATCTCCCATTCGTCGGTCAGGATCGGCTGCGCGCGAGCGCGGCCGCCCACGTGTCGGCGCTTTCCGGGCAGCGCTTCACGACCGACCAGGTGGTGGTGTCGGCGGGCGGACTCTCCGGCATTCTGAACACGCTGCTCGCCACCGTCGAGATCGGCGACGAAGTCATCGTCACCGATCCGACGTACGCAGGTCTGCTGAACCGCGTCCGCCTGGCGGGCGGCGTACCTCGGCAAGTGCAGTTCGCCTTCACGCCGGGCGGCGAATGGAAGCTCGACCACGTCGCGCTGCGGGCTGCAATCGGTCCGAAAACGCGAGCCATGCTGCTGATGTCTCCTTCGATGCCTTCGGGCGGCTTCTTCGATGCGTCCGACTGGCAACTGATCGCGAGCCTGTGTGTGCAGAACGATCTGCTGCTGATCCTCGACAGCGCGATGGAACGGCTGCTCTTCGATGGACGCACGGTCATCCATCCCGCCGGCCTGCCCGGCATGGCCGAGCGTACGGTGACGGTCGGCGCAGCGTCGAAAGAGTTGCGCATGATCGGCTGGCGGGTCGGCTGGATCGTCGCGCCGGAATGGCTGATTCCCGATCTCGTGGCCGTGTCGCTCGCCAATGTCGTGGTGCCGGTCGGCATTGCCCAGGAGGCCGCGGCGGTTGCGCTAGAACACTCCGCCTCCGATCTGCCTGGCTATGTGAGCGAACTCGAGAGACGGCGGGACACGGTCTCCGCTGAACTGTCGGGGCTCCCGTTCGGCATGCCGGCGGGCGGCTGGTCGATGCTGCTGCGCGTGTCCGACTTCGGCCTGACCGGATCGCAGATGTCGGAGCGGTTGCTGCACCGCGGCGTATGTGCGACGGCGATGACCGGATGGGGCGTCGCACACGGCGAGCAGTACGTCCGTTTCGTGTTCTCGAACGAACCGGTTGAACGGTTGCGCACGCTCGGGGACAAGGTGCGCTTCGCACTGGAGGACGCATGACGGCCGCTCACGAGAAAAGCGAGCAGCGAGCAGGGCGTCGCTGGTTGGAGAGATCCGGAATTCCGCGTGTGATCGTCGAGCGAACTCACACGAGATCAATCCACATGACCTGATGCATCCGGCGCCGGGGGCGACGCGATATCGCGGCCCCCAGCGGACGTAACGTTGAACGAACGCCCTACCGCCCCGCTGGCGGCCGCAAAATATCGCGTGGAATCGACGCGATCAGCACGCAGCTGACCAACAGGCAAGCACCGAGCGCATAGGTGCCGTTGTTGATGTTGCCTGTCATTTGCTTGGCGACGCCGGTGATCATCGAGCCCGTGAAGCCGGACAGGTTGCCCACCGAGTTGATCAGCGCGATGCCGGCGGCCGCGGCCGTGCCGGACAGGATCTGCCCCGGAAAGGTCCAGTAGATCGGCATCAGTGCGAGGATGCCGCAGGTGGCGATAGTCAGGAATACGATCGACAGCGCCACGTTCTGCGCGAACGCCGCGCTCAGGATCAGGAAAACGCCGCCGATCAGCGCGGGAATCGCCGCGTGCAGGCGGCGTTCGCCGGTTTTGCGCGAGTGCGATGCGTTCCACACCATCGCGAAGATCGCCGTCAGGTACGGAATGGCCGTCAGCACGCCGATGTGCAGCGGGCTGTGCACGCCCGACGCGCGGATGATCGACGGCAGCCAGAAGGCCAGCCCGTAGAAGCCGGTATTGAACGTCAGCAGGATGAAGGTGAGCAGCCAGACGCGCGGGCTGCGCAGCGCGGCGCCGATGCTGTGCGACTTGTGCGCGGCCTCGGATTCGAGATTGCGTGACAGCACCGCTTTCTCGTCGGCGGACAGCCATTTCGCCGACTGCGGGCCGTCGCCGAGGCAGGCCAGCACGATGAACGCCACCACGATCGACGGCAGCCCTTCGAGCAGCAGCATCCATTGCCAGCCGCTCATGCCCGACAGGCCGTGCGTCTGCTCCATCAGCCAGCCGGACACCACGCTGCCCAGCGTCAGGCTCAGCGGGATCGCGACCAAAAAGCCCGACATCGCCACGCTCTGGCGGCGCGCCGGGAACCAGTAGTTCATGTACAGGATGACGCCCGGGAAAAAACCCGCTTCGCACAGCCCCAGCAGGAAGCGCAGCGTGTAGAACATCGTGGTCGTCTGCACGTGGAAGAACTGCGCGAGCGGCACGATGAACGCCATCGACGACGACACGATCCCCCACGTAATCATGATCCGCGCGATCCAGAAGCGCGCGCCGTAGCGATGCAGCAGCAGGTTGCTGGGCATCTCGAACAGGAAATAGCCCCAGAAGAAGATGCTGGCGCCGAGCGCATAGACGCCGTCGCTCAGGTTCAGGTCGTCGAGCATCTGCAGCTTCGCGAAGCCCACGTTGACGCGGTCCAGGTAGGCCACGACGTAGCACAGCAGCAGCAACGGCAGGATGCGCCGCATGACCTTGCGGTAAAGGGCGTCTTCGGACGAGTCGGCCGCGGCCGGTGCGGCAGCGGCCTGCGTTAGGGATGGCATCGGTCTGTCTCCTGATTGTGTAGGTCTTCTTCGTACCGTCGCGTGCGCTTGGCGCATCGATGTTACCGATAACATTCGGTGGCAAAAAAAAGCCGACGAGGCGACGGGAAGCGATCGGCACGCTGATACCGGTAACAAATCTGAAGGTAGCATGCTGCGATACGCGCATACAAGTCCCGCCGAACGCGTGGTTTCCCTAGTACGGAGCTTACCGCGACGGGTACGGCGCGACCCGCCTGCGCGGTATGCCGCACCGGTATGATGTAGCCTTTCCGGCTTTCTCCCGATCGCGATTCCGATGCCCAGTCCCACCGCCGTCCGGCCCGCCGGGCCGCCCCGCATGTCCGACGTAGCGCGCCTCGCCGGCGTATCGAAGATGACGGTGTCGCGCGTGCTCGCCGGCCACAGCGTGGCCGCCGAGACGCGCGCACGGGTCTGCGAGGCCATCGACCAGCTCGGCTACGTGGCGGATGCCGCCGCCGGTGCGCTGTCGTCGGGACGCTCGGAATTCGTCGCGGTGCTGGTGCCGTCGCTGTCGAGCTCCAACTTCTCGGACACCGTGCGCGGCCTGACCGATGCGCTCGAGCCGCATGGTCTGCAATTGCTGCTCGGCGATACCGATTACGACCTGGAACGGGAAGAACGGCTCGTCCGCTCGATGCTGCGACACCAGCCGCGCTGCATCGCGCTGACGGGGTCGCAGCACACCGAAGCGACGCGCAAGGTGCTGGAGCGCTCGGCGATTCCGGTGGTCGAGATGTGGGACCTGCCCACGCGCCCGATCGACACCGCCGTCGGCTTCTCGAACGTGCGCGCCGCCCGTGCGATGGTGCGCCACCTGGCCGAGCGCGGTTACCGGCGCATCGGCTTTCTGGTCGGCGCGAGCGAACTGGATCGCCGCGGCCTGGACCGGCTCAAGGGCTACCAGGCGGAGATCAAGGCGCTGGGCCTGGGCGAACCGCGCGTCGTGCGGCTGGGCGAATCGCCGATCACGATGAGCCACGGCGGGCCCGCGATGGCCGCGCTGCTGGAGCGCTGGCCGGATACCGACGCGGTGATGTGCGTGAGCGACATGTCGGCATTCGGCGCGATCATGGAATGCCACCGGCGCGGCCTCACCGTGCCCGCCGACATCGCCGTGGCCGGCTTCGGGAACTTCGAAGTCGCCGAGTGCTGCCACCCGACCATCACCACCGTGTCGGTCGATGCGTACGGCATCGGGCTGCGCACCGGCGAAGCGTTGCTGGCGGCGCTGCAAGCGCGCGACGGCGGCGAGCCGACCGACTCGAAAAGCATCCGTATCGACTACACGATCATCGCGCGGGAAAGCGCGTGACAAGCCGACGGCCGCGCGCGTCCCAAGACGCGATGCGCGCGGCTTCGCACCGGCCCCCTGCCCCATTCCTTCGCCACGCGCGCACGAAATCCCTTCCGCTACGCAAAAAAGCCGTGCTAACATCCAATCGATGTTACCGGTACCATCCGGCACGCAAAATGAAGAAGGCCCCTCAGGAGACAGCCTGCCATGTCACACACCCCTCGCCGTCTGCGCAGCCAGGAATGGTTCGACGACCCCGCGCACGCAGACATGACCGCGCTCTATGTCGAGCGCTTCATGAACTACGGGTTGACGCGCGAGGAACTGCAGTCGGGCCGTCCTGTCATCGGCATCGCACAGACGGGCAGCGACCTCGCGCCGTGCAACCGCCACCACATCGAGTTGGCCGAACGCACCAAGGCCGGTATCCGCGACGCGGGCGGCATTCCGATGGAGTTCCCCGTGCATCCGCTGGCCGAGCAAAGCCGCCGGCCCACCGCCGCGCTCGACCGCAATCTCGCCTACCTCGGGCTGGTGGAAGTGCTGCACGGCTTTCCGCTGGACGGCGTGGTGCTGACGACCGGCTGCGACAAGACCACGCCCGCGTGCCTGATGGCCGCGGCCACCGTCGACCTGCCCGCGATCGTGCTGTCGGGCGGCCCGATGCTCGACGGCTGGCACGACGGCAAGCGGGTCGGCTCGGGCACGGTGATCTGGCATGCGCGCAACCTGCTCGCGGCCGGCGAGATCGATTACGAAGGCTTCATGCAGCTGACCACGGCGTCGTCGCCGTCGATCGGCCACTGCAACACCATGGGCACCGCGCTGTCGATGAACAGCCTCGCCGAGGCGCTGGGCATGTCGCTGCCCGGGTGCGCGAGCATTCCCGCCGCCTATCGCGAGCGCGGCCAGATGGCTTACGCGACCGGCAAGCGCGCGGTCGAGCTCGTTCGCGAAGACCTGCGCCCGTCGACAATCATGACGCGCGCGGCGTTCGAGAATGCGATCGTCGTGGCCTCCGCGCTGGGTGCATCGACGAATTGCCCGCCTCACCTGATCGCGATTGCGCGCCACATGGGCGTCGAACTGAGCCTGGACGACTGGCAGCGCCTGGGTGAAGCCGTGCCGCTGCTCGTGAACTGCATGCCGGCCGGCGAATACCTCGGCGAGAGCTTCCACCGCGCCGGCGGCGTGCCCGCGGTGCTGCGCCAGCTCGATGCGGCCGGCCTGCTGCGGCGCGACTGCCTGACCGTATCGGGCCGCGCGATCGGCGAGATCGCCGACACCGCGCAGGACGCCGACCGCGACGTGATCCGCACGCCCGACGCGCCGCTCAAGCATGGCGCCGGCTTCATGGTGCTGTCGGGCAACTTCTTCGACAGCGCGATCATGAAGATGTCGGTGGTGGGCGACGCGTTCCGCCAGACTTACCTTTCCGAGCCGGGCGCGGAGAATACGTTCGAGGCGCGCGCGATCGTGTTCGACGGCCCCGAGGATTACCACGCGCGCATCAACGATCCCGCGCTGAACATCGACGAGCGCTGCATCCTCGTGATCCGCGGCTGCGGCACGGTCGGCTATCCGGGCAGCTCCGAAGTCGTGAACATGGCGCCGCCGGCCGAGCTGGTGAAGCGCGGCGTGACGTCGCTGCCGTGCATGGGCGACGGACGCCAGAGCGGCACGTCGGCCAGCCCGTCGATCCTGAACATGTCGCCGGAAGCCGCGGTCGGCGGCGGTCTCGCGCTGCTGCGCACGAACGACCGCGTGCGCGTGGACCTGAACCGCCGCAGTGTCGACGTGCTCGTCGACGAGGACGAACTCGCGCGCCGCCGCGAAACCGCCAGCTTCACCGTGCCGCAGGCGCAAACGCCGTGGCAGGAACTCTATCGCCGGTTCGTCGGACAGCTGTCCACCGGCGGCTGCCTCGAACCGGCCACGCTGTATCTGAAGGTGATCGAGCAGCGCGGCAACCCGCGCCATTCGCACTGACCCCGCCGCCCCCGACTCTTGCCGAGCTGACCATGCGTACTCCTTCCGTTTCCGACTGCCTGCCGCACGACCTTGCCCACGCGCTGCTGATCGGCCGCGTCTGGCGGCACGACGGCGCCCACGCGGGCCCGAGCGTCGTCGCCGTACGTGGCGGCGAAGTGTTCGACATCACGCGCACCGCGCCAACCACTGCCGACCTGTTCGACCGTCCCGATGCCGTCGCGGTCGCGCGCACGGCCCCCGGCGAATCGCTCGGCCGCGTCGAGCCGTTGTTGCAGGCGGCGCTGGACGGCACGCCGGGCGCGACGCACCTGCTCGCGCCGTGTGACGTGCAGGCGATCAAGGCGTGCGGTGTGACCTTTGCGGTCAGCCTGATCGAACGCGTGATCGAGGAACAGGCCGGCGGCGATCCGGCCAAGGCGCGGGAAGTACGCGACACCATCGCCGCGACCATCGGCACCGACCTGTCGAAGATCGTGCCGGGCTCGGAAGCCGCGCTGCGCCTGAAGGCGGAGCTCGAGCGCCGCGGCGCGTGGTCGCAATACATGGAAGTCGGCATCGGCCCGGACGCCGAGGTGTTCTCCAAGGCGCAGCCGATGTCCGCGGTCGGCTTCGGCGCGGACGTGGGGCTGCTGCCCATATCGGTGTGGAACAACCCCGAGCCGGAGATCGTGCTGGCGGTCGCCAGCGACGGCAGGCCGGTCGGCGCGACGCTCGGCAACGACGTGAACCTGCGCGACGTCGAAGGCCGCTCGGCGCTGCTGCTCGGCAAATGCAAGGACAACAACGGCTCGTGCGCGATCGGCCCGTTCGTGCGGCTGTTCGACGATGGCTTCACGCTCGATGGCGTGCGGGAATGCAGCGTGTCGCTGCGCGTCGAAGGCGCGGACGACGGCTTCGTCCTCGACGGCATCAGCCACATGCGCGAGATCAGCCGCGACCCGGCCGCCCTCGTCGCGCAGACCTGCGGCGCGCATCACCAGTATCCGGACGGCTTCATGCTGTTCCTCGGCACGATGTTCTCGCCGATCCAGGATCGCGACGCGCCCGGCGGCGGATTCACGCATCACCTCGGCGACCGCGTGACGATCTCGACGCCCGCGCTCGGCGCGCTCGTCAACACCGTGCGGCTTTGCACGGAGATCGCGCCGTGGACCTTCGGCGTGCGCGCGCTGTATGCGAATCTGGCCGCACGCGGGCTGCTTGCCTGAACGGAACGAAGGCGATACCGCCTCCCCGCTTGCGATCGATCGCAGTCAGCCACGGCGTGGGCGACGCACCAGCGGACCGGCGCAGGATACGAACGAAATCCCGCCCGTCGTCGGCGGGTACGCCAGCCGGACCGACTTAGCCGCGCCGCATGAAACAGGGGCCCGCTGGCCCCGTCAATCAAACCCTCACACCGCCACCGCGCGCTCCGCCAGCTTGAACTCGCCCACCGTCTGCGCGAGCCGGGCCGCCTGCTCGCGCAGCGACGTCGCGGCTGCCGCCGATTGCTCGACGAGCGCCGCGTTCTGCTGCGTCGTGTCGTCGAGTTGCGACACCGCCTGATTCACCTGCTCGAGCCCCGTGCTCTGCTCCTTCGCGGCGACGCTGATCTCGGCGATCACGCTCGTGATGTTGCGCACGCCGTCGACGATCTCGTCCATCGTCGCCCCGGCCGTCTGGACGAGCCCGGAGCCGCCCTCGATCTTCTCGACCGACGAGTGGATCAACTGCTTGATTTCCCGCGCGGCCTGCGCGCTGCGCTGCGCGAGCGCACGCACCTCGCCGGCGACGACCGCGAAGCCGCGGCCGTGCTCGTTCGCGCGCGCCGCCTCGACGGCGGCGTTCAGCGCGAGAATGTTGGTCTGGAACGCGATGCCGTCGATCACGCCCACGATGTTGGCGATCTCTGCCGACGCCTGCGTGATGTCGTTCATCGTCGACACGACTTCGCGCACGACCGTGCCGCCCCGCAGCGCGACATCCGACGCCGATTCCGCCAGACGGTTCACCTGGCTCGCCGCATCGGCCGAGTTGCGCGCCGTGCCGGCGATCTCCTCCAACGCCGCGGCCGTTTCCTGCAGGCTCGACGCCGCGTGTTCGGTGCGGGCCGACAGATCCTGGTTGCCCTGCGCGATCTCGGCGCTCGCGAGGTTGACGGACGTGCTGAACGCGCGGATCTGCAGCAGGATCGCACTGATCTTCTCGGCGAACGCGTTGAACGCGCGCGCGATCTGCGCGGCTTCGTCCGCGCCGTCGGCCGGCAGGCGCTTCGTCAGGTCGCCGCTGCCGCTCGAGACGTCCGTGAGCGCGTCGCG
This sequence comes from Burkholderia sp. MS389, assembly GCF_016899425.1. GTDB lineage: Bacteria > Pseudomonadota > Gammaproteobacteria > Burkholderiales > Burkholderiaceae > Burkholderia > Burkholderia sola. The sequence goes on along the minus strand of NZ_CP045996.1, from coordinate 692,023 downwards.
CACCATCAGGATGCGCTTGAAGGCCGCGTTCGTCATCGCGCCGACGAGCGCGGCCGCGATGATGGCGACGATCACGATCGCCAGCAGCGTGGTCGTCGCGACCGCGCGCATGCCGGCCGTCACGTCGCCCTTGTCGAGCGCGAGCACCAGCGACCAGTCGGTGCCGACGATCGGTTGTGCGCGCATCAGCTTGGCGGCGCCGTCGATGTCGACCGCGACGGGCGCCGACGCCGTCTGCAGCGCGCCGAGGTGATCGGCATCGAGTTCCGGCGACAGGCCGGTGGCCGGCTTCATGATCAGGTCGGTCTTGGCCGACGCGATCACGCGCGCGCCCTTGTCCACCAGGAACGCGAAGCTCGCCGGCGTCGGGTGAACGGAGGTCACGATCGAGCTCACGTTCTCCATGAACAGGCTGGCCGCCAGCACGCCCTTCACCGCGCCGTCGCGCACCACCGGCACCGCGAACGCGACGGCCGGCTTGCCGCTTGTCGCATCGCGGTAGAGCGCCGTCACGACCAGATGGCCCGCGCCGACGGCCTGCTTGTACCAGGGCCGCGCGGTCGGATCGTAGCCGGGCGCGAGCGGCACGTTCGAGAAGGCGGTCTTGTCCGGCAGGCCGAGCGTCAGCACCTCGAAGCCGCCCGACTTGCCGAGCAGCTTCAATGCCGGCACCGGATCGCCGTCGCCGATCGCGATCGTATCCGCGAGCGCCTGGGTTTCGCGCGACCGGCTGGCCACCCATTCGTCGATCGCCAGCGCGTGGCCGGCGAGGATCGATTTGTGATTCTGGTCGATGGCCTCGTCGTTGTGGGTCTTGACGACGTAATAGACGAGCCCGCCGGTGACGGCCAGCGCCGTCACGACGATGGCGACACACGTCGCCAGGATCCGTGCGCGAATTGATGACAGCATGATGACTTCGGTCTCCGTTACCGCGTGATTGAAATGGATCGCTGAAAAGGGCGACCCTGATCCGTTTAACGGCACCGTCGGCGGGAAGTTGAGCGATGCCGGACGGACGGCGACCGGCACGGGTACGCCGAGGCAGAAACCGGTTGTGGCGCGCGAAAACGGAGCCGTTCGTCCGTTCGGCGTGACGAATGCGGAGCGCTGCCGGATTTTTTTGACGACAGGCAACCCGCAAACGATTGCCTCGAGCGACGGTCCTAAACTGTTCGTTCCCCGTTCCGTTAATCAGGAAATCTATTTAATACCCACAACTGGATTCTTCCTATGAACGATCGACGATTAACGGTTCGCACGAAGCTGATCATGGCTTTCGGACTTCTTACGTGCACGGTCGTGCTCGTCTCCGTCGTCGGCATCGTCTCGCTCGGCAACGCGAACGCGGCATTCGACCATTATGTCAACGGCATCAACGCCCGCGCGACCCTGGCGGACAAGGTGCTCGCCGCCGTCGACCGGCGCGCGATCGCCGCCCGCAACCAGGTCCTCGCGGCCAGCCCGCGCGATGCGGACATCGAGAAGGAAGCGGCGCTGCAGGCCGACCGCGAAGTCGGCGCGCTGATGGGCGAACTGACGAATGCGGTCCGCGAGGGGAGCGGCGCGTCCGACAAGTCTCGCGAACTGGTTCGGCAAATCGGGGCGATCGAGGCGCAGTACGGCCCCGTGGCGCGCGCCATCGTCGACGCGGCGGCGAACAACCGGCGCGATCAGGCGATCACGATGATCAACGAACAGTGTCGACCGCTGCTGGCGCAGCTTGTCGCGGCCACCGACACGTATGCGAAGTACTCGCGCTCGCGGGCCGACCAACTGGTGAAGGAATCGGACGACCGTTATACGTCGCGACGACTGATGCTGATCGCGATCTGCATCGCCGCCGCCGCCGCGGCCGCGATCTCGGGCCTCTTCATCACCCGCGGCCTGCTGCGCGCGCTGGGCACGGAGCCTGCCGTGCTCAGCGATATCGCCGGCCATATCGCCGCCGGCAATCTCGGCGCCGAAGCCGCGACCGGCGCCGCGCCGGCCGGCAGCGTGCTGGCTTCGATGCGCGACATGCAGGCAAACCTCATCCGCCTGATCTCGGAGGTTCGTACCGCATCGGGCAACGTCGCGACCGGCGCCGGCGAAATCGCGTCCGGCAACCAGGACCTGTCGTCCCGCACCGAACAGCAGGCCGCGTCGCTGCAGGAAACCGCGTCGAGCATGGAGCAATTGACGTCCACCGTGCGCCTGAACGCCGACAATGCGCAGCAGGCAAGCGGCCTCGCCAACAACGCATCGGAGGTCGCGCAGCGCGGCAGCTCGGCCGTCGGCCTGATGGTCGACACGATGACGGACATCAGCGCGAGTTCCGCCAAGATCGCCGAGATCACCGCGATCATCGAAGGGATCGCGTTCCAGACCAACATTCTCGCGCTCAACGCGGCCGTGGAGGCCGCCCGCGCCGGCGAACAGGGCCGCGGCTTCGCGGTGGTGGCGAGCGAAGTCAGAAGTCTTGCGCAGCGTTCGTCGAGCGCCGCGAAGGAAATTCGCGAGCTGATCTCGCAATCGGTCCGGAAAATCCAGGACGGCTCGCATATCGCGAACAACGCGGGCGATACGATGAGCGAGGTCACGCACGCGATTTCGCGCGTGACCGACATCATGGGCGAGATCGCCGCGGCGTCGAGCGAGCAGAGCCGCGGCATCGAGCAGGTCAATCTGGCCATCACGCAAATGGACGAGGTCACCCAGCAGAATGCGGCGCTCGTCGAGCAGGCGGCCGCCGCCTCGAAGTCGCTCGAGGAACAGGGAAACCGGCTTGCCGAGGCCGTCTCGCTGTTCCGGCTGGACACGCGCGCGGTGGGCGCGTAGGCCGGCGCCCTCTATCGATGACGGACGGCGCATGAATTCCGCCGTCCGTCATGTTCAGCATCGGAAATTAACCAGATAGTGGGAATTTTCGCCCGCCGCATGCGACGCGAAACAATTCCGTAACGACCGCGTAACGATCGCTGACCACAATCCTCCGTCTTCTACCCTCAGGATGGAGTCTTGCATGTTTGCGTCACGAAGCCGTTTCCCGCTGCACGTCGCGGCATTGTCGAGTGCGATCGTACTGGCTGCGTGCGGCGGCGGCGACGACGTCGCGTCGACCGCCACGATCGCCGCGGCCGTTCCGGCGCCGCCCGCCGACCCCGGCTTCGTCGACAGCGCGCCGATCCCGAGCGCGCCCGCTTTCGTCGACAACGTCGCGACCAACCAGCGCGGCGATGCGCGCTATGCGACGCTGTCGACCAACGCCGCGGTGCGCGTGTTGAGCCGTTTTCTCGACCTTTGGCAACCGGCGACGATGCTGGTCGACGCGGGCGTGACCGCGCCGGCGAACGGCGCGTTCCCGGCCATCTCGCCGTCGACCTGCTCCGGGCTGCCGAACAGCGGCGTGCCGTGCGGCACGATCCTGAACGATGCGGTGCTGTCGGCCAACGTGCAGTACGTGGTCAACGCGACGACCGCCCGCACGCCGCAGCAGGCCGATGCCGCGTACTACGACGACCGGCGCGGCAAGGGCTACAGCGTGACCGACGGCATGGGCCCGCTCACCGCCGCATGGCGCACCGCGGCCCAGCAGACCACCAGCATCACCAGCGTGCCCGCCGATGCGACGACCGTGCTGTACAACGATTCCGGCAACAACGTCGGCGTCGGCAGCAGCGGCGGCAACGCCAGCTTCGGGAAGGTCGTCGACCTGCTCAACGAAATGGGCAACAACGCGTCGACCGAACCGTCGAAGCGCTTCTTCAAATATGCGCGCCCGTACCGCTGGAGCAGCAGCGTCGTCGTCGCGCCGACGCTCGTGCCGGCCGAGAGCACGACGCCCGCGACCGACGGCGGCTTCATCAGCGGCCACACGGCCGAGGCGATGCGCGATGCGACGACGATGGCGTGGCTCGTGCCGGAACGCTTCCAGGAAATGGTCAGCCGCGGCCTCGAACTCGGCGAGAACCGGATCCTCGCCGGCATGCATTCGCCGCTCGACGTGATCGGCGGACGCATGCTCGCGCTGGCCGTCAGCGCGGCGAACCTGACCGCATACGCCGGCGACGCACAGGCCGCGTACACGCAAGCCCATCAGACGCTGCAACAACTGACGGGCACGAGCGCGACGACCTTCTCCGCATTCGCGCGCTCCGGCACGACGGCCACCGACCGGTTCGCCGACTACACGACGAACAAGACCGCATTCCTGCGCCGCATGACGTTCGGCTTCGGCGCGATCGAATCGACGAACGCGCCGCCGGTCGTGCCGAAGGGCGCGGAGATCCTGCTGCAGACGCGCTTTCCGTACCTGAGCGCCGACCAGCGGCGCGTCGTGCTGAAGACGACCGAGCTGCCGTCCGGCTATCCGGTGATGGACGACGCGGAAGGCTGGGGCCGCCTGAACCTGTTCGCGGCGGCCGACGGCTACGGCGCGTTCAACGGCAACGTGATCGTGTCGATGGACGCATCGCAAGGCGGGCTCAGTGCTGCCGACCTGTGGCGCAACGACGTCGCGGGCGCCGGCAAGCTGACGCTGCAAGGCAGCGGCACGCTGACGCTGGCGGGCAACAACGCGTACACGGGCGGCACGCAGGTGAGCGGCGGCACGCTGGCGGCCGCGTCGCCGACGGCGTTCGGCAAAGGCGACGTGTACGTCGGCCCGGGCGGCAGCGTGCGGATCGCGGCCGCCGCGCCGGTGACGATCGCGACCCGCTACACGCAGCTCGACAACACGACGCTCGAACTCGATATCGACGGCAACGGCGGTGGGCGTCTGCGCGTGGGCGGGCCGCTCACCGTCACGGGCGGCACGCTGCACGTGACATTCGTGAACGGCTACGCACCGAAGGCCGGCGACACGATCGCGCTGATCGACGGCGCGGCGGCGGCCGCGAAGTTCGCGACGGTGACGGTCGACGGGTTCAAGGCCACGCCGGTCTACACCGCGACGGGCGTGTCGATCACGCTGTCGGCGGCGTAACCGGCAGCGAAGCTCGATCCTGCAACGGCGCCGCTCACGGGCAAAGCCGCGTACCGAAGCGCCGTTGCAGTTCGATGATCGTCGGCAGGTTGAAATCGTGGACGTCCGGCGCGGCGCCGCCCTGCCGCCGGCTAACCTCGACACTGAGTTCCAGCGCACGCGCGCGCGTCTCGGCGAGCAACCTCAGCGCCTCGCCGAGCAAGCCCTTCTCGAGTTCCGATAGCGAGCCGTCCTGATCGATTTCGCCGATCGTCGGCTCGCGCATGCGGGTTTCCATCGCGGCTTCTCCTTCGCTGTCCGATTGCGCGCGGTCGCACGTCGCGTCGCACGTCACATGACCGCGCCGCGCAGCCACGGCACGAATTCGCGTTCGCCGATGCCGTTGTCCTCGCTGCGGGATCTGCGTCCGGACGCGACGTCGAGCATCAGCCGAAACAGCCGTTCGCCCGCTTCATCGACCGTCAGCGAACCGGCGACGATCCCGCCACTGTCGAAATCCATGTCCGATTGCATCCGCTCGAACAGGCCGGTCGTCGTCGCGATCTTGATCGTCGGCACCGGCTTCGAGCCGAACACCGAACCGCGGCCCGTCGTGAAGCACACGAGATTCGCGCCGCCGGCGATCTGCCCGGTGGCCGACACCGGGTCGTAACCGGGCGTATCCATGAACACGAGCCCGGCCTGCCGCACCGGCTCCGCATAGTCGTAGACCGCGCGCAGCGGCGAGCGGCCGCCCTTCGACACCGCGCCGAGCGACTTCTCGAGAATCGTCGTGATGCCGCCGGCGAGGTTGCCGGGCGACGGGTTGTTGTTCATTTCGCCGCCGTCGTCGGCGACGTAGCGCTCCCACCACTGCAACCGGCCGAGCAGACGCTCGGCCACGTCGCGCGACGCCGCGCGCGCGATCAGCAGATGCTCGGCGCCGTAGATCTCGGGCGTCTCGGACAGAATCGCGGTGCCGCCGTTGCGGACCAGCAAGTCGACGGCCGCGCCGAGCGCCGGATTCGCGGTGATGCCCGAGTAGCCGTCGGAGCCGCCGCATTGCAGGCCGACCGTCAGCCGCGAGGCCGGCACGGCGCTGCGACGCGCACCGTCGGCCGCCTCCACCAGTTCACGCACGATCGACACGCCTTTGGCCACGGTGTCGCGCACGCCGCCCTCGTCCTGGATCACCAGCGTGCGCACGGTGCCGGGCGCGGCCGCGTCGAGCCGTTGCGCGAGCGCGCCGACCTGGTTGACTTCGCAACCAAGGCCGACGAGCAGCACGCCCGCAAAATTCGGGTTCCGTGCATAGCCGACGAGCGTGCGCCGCAGCAGTTCGATGCCGTCCCCGGTCGCGGACATCCCGCAGCCGCTCTGATGGGTGATCGCGACGACGCCGTCGACGTGACCGAACGCATCGAGCGCGCCGTGCCGGTAGGCATCGGCGATCGCATGGCAGACGCTCGCCGAACAATTGACGCTCGCGATCACGCCGACGTAGTTGCGGGTCCCCACGCTGCCGTCGGGCCGCACGAATCCGTCGAAGGTATCGCGGCGATCCGTCGCCACGTCGTGCGCGTCGCCGACGAGCCCGTCGTCGTGCGCATGCCGCTCGGGCATCCCGACGTTGTGCACGTGCACGTGCTCGCCCGCGGCGATGTCGCGCAGCGCGACGCCGATCGGCTGCCCGCATTTGACGATCGCGCTGCCGCGCGCGATCGGCGCGGTGGCGACCTTGTGGCCGGCCGGTACCGCGTCCGCCAGCCGCAACGGTGCGCCGTGCACGTCGATCGGCACGTCCGGCGCCAGCGCGTCGAGTGCGACGGCGACGTTGTCGTTGCCGTGAAGGATCACGACTGCCGGTTGCTTCACGATGTATTTCTCCCAGTGGTTGCGATGCCGGCCGGCTCATAGCGGGCGACGAGTTGCCGCAAGCGCGGTTGGTCGGCCGGCACCGCCAGCGAATCGGCGAGCGCGAGCAGCGGCTCGATCCGCCGCGCCACCTTCTCGCGATGGTTGACCGCGATATCGGCGATGCGATGCGCGAGAAACGGATTCAGAAAGCGCTCGCGCACGCTGTCGACGTAGCGTTCGGCCGTTTCGCGCAGGCCGAGCGCGACGAACACCGGCGCGACTTCATCCCGCCACACGGCTTCGAGACCGTCGCGCAGCCGCGCATCGTTCATCGCGTTCAGCACCGTTTCCGATGCGTCGCGCCCGGCCGAGAGCCACTGTTCCGCGAGCCAGCTGTGCCCGAGATTGAGGAAGAACAGCTTCAGCCGCTCGTGGCTTCGCAAATCGTCGGTGACGACGATCTGTGCATGCCGGCACGGCAGCGCCATGCCCGCACGTCGTTCGATCGCCCATAGCGCATACGGCTCCGCGATCGCGCCGACCGGATGAAGCGGCTCGGACACGATGCGGTCGACGAGCGAGTTGACCCACACGCAGCGGTTGCCCAGATAGTCGGCGAACGCGCCGGGCAGCCGCCACCGGCGTGCGAGGTCCAGCACGATGTCGCGCAGCGTGTCGCCGTTGTTCGTCACCAGTTCGCAAGGCAGGATGGACACGCCGTCATCGGGCCGCACCTGCCAGCGCGCATGCAGCAGCGCGAGCAGCTTCGCCGGAAAGCCGTGCGGCGCTTGCCCGGGTTGGGCCAGCAGGTCCACGGTGTCGCGCGGATCGGCACGATAGCCTGCGTCGCCGGTGTTCGACACGATGGCGCGCACCGTCTCGATCGCGGCGCCGCGTATCTCCGCCCAGTCGCGCTCGGCGTCCCACGCGCGATGCACGGCGCGGCACTCGACGACTTCGTCGACCACGCCGCCGCGCTCGCGCCCGCGAATCCGCACCGGATAGCGGCCGGTGGCACGCAGCGCGTCGATGCGGGCGCGGCTGGCCGGATTGCCGGTCGTCTGCACGATACCGATGCCGCCCATCGCGTGGGCATCGTCCAGCGCCTGCGAGACGAACAGGTCGACGTGCGCGAGCAGGAAGCGGCTCGTGCCGAATTGCAGGATCGGCGGCGTCATCGCGTGCGCTCCGCGTGCCGGATTCGCTGGATCAGCATTCGACGAGCGCCTTCACGACGGTCTGCCCTGCATCCAGCAGACGCGGCAGCGCGTCCGGCACCTCGTCGAGCCGCATGCGGTGCGTGTTCAGCGCGCGGTCGGGAATCCTCCCTGCCCGCATCGCGTCGAGCACCGTCGCGAAATCCTCGGCCGTCGCGTTGCGGCTCGCGAGCAGCGTCGTTTCCCGTTTGTGGAATTCGGGATCCGAAAACGCGACGTGCCCGCGCACGATCGAGATCAACGTGTATTTGCCGCCATGCGCGACGAATTCGAAACCGCGATTCATCGCATCGAGGTTGCCGGTCGCGTCGAACACCGCATCGAAATACTCGCCGTTCGTCAGCGCGGCGAGACGCGCCGCGTCGCCTTCCCCCACCTCAACCGCCGCATCGACCGCCAGATGCTGGCGGCAAAACGCGAGCCGGTCGGCCCGCGTGTCGAGGCACGTGACGTCAGCGCCGCGCAGCTTCGCGAAGATCATCGCGGCCATGCCGATCGGCCCGGCGCCGACGACCAGCGCGCGCTGCCCGGCACGGACGTCCGCGCGCCGCACCGCATGCGCGCCGATCGCGAGAAATTCCAGCATCGCCGCCTGGTCGAGCGAAATGCCGTCGGCCTTGTGGACGAACTGCGCGGGCACGCTCAGGTATTCGGCCAACGCCCCGTCGCGATGCACGCCGAGCACCTTGATGTTCACGCAACAGTTCGTGTTGCCGTGACGGCATGCGACGCAGTGTCCGCACGACAGATACGGCATCACGTATACCGCATCGCCGGCGCCGAGCCCCGACGCCGGCTCCGCGTCGACGACGACCGCCGAAAGCTCGTGGCCCATCACGCGCGGATAGTCGAGGTACGGCTGGTTGCCGGTAAAGATGTGCAGGTCGGTGCCGCAGATGCCGACCCGTTGCACGCGCAACAACACTTCGCCGCTGCCGCGCACGGGCGGTTCGCGATGCTGCACGCGCAGCACGCCGGGGGATTCGCAAATCACGCTGAGCATGTCGGGTTCCTTTCGTTCTGGTTCATTCGTCGTGGCGTGCGGTGTCGATCCGGTAGAAGCGGCGCGCGTTGCCGCCGAAGAGGCCGTCCAGCGCCGTGGCGCCGAGCAACCGCGCGCAATCGTCCTCGCACGCGGCCAGCCATTCGCCGTATCCGCCGCATGCCGACGCGAGCCGCAGCACCGGCCAGTCGCTGCCCCACATCAGGCGCGTCGGCCCGAACAGATCGGCCAGCGCATCGACATACGGCCGCGTGCGCGCGCGCACCGCATCCGGGCCGGCCGACGGCCCCGCTTCGGTCCAGAGGCCGGACAGCTTGCAGTGAAGGTTCGGCAGGCGCGCGAGCCGGCTCATCGCCGACAGCCACGGCTGCAATTCGCCGCGCTCGATGAACGGCTTCGCGCCGTGGTCGATCACGATCGGCAGATCCGGATGGCGTCGCGCGAACGCATGCAGCGCATCGAGATGACGCGGCATCACCAGCGCATCGAAACCCAGCGCATGCTTGCGCATCGCGGCGACCGCGCGATCCAGCCGCGGATCGTCGATCCACGCGTCGTCCGGCAGATCCTGCAGCATCGGTCGCAAGCCGCGCGCCTTCGGCGCGGATGCAAACGCCGCGATTCGCGCCGGTGCGTCGTCGGCCTTCAGGTCGACCCAGCCGACCACCGCGCCGACGCGCGGCGTTTCAGCCGCGAGATCGAGCAGAAAGCGCGTATCGGCTTCGCTCGGCAGCGACTGCACGAGGACGGTGGTATCGATGCGCGCCGCGTCGAGCAGCGGCGCGAGATCGGCCGGGCCGAAGTCCCGGTGAATCGCATCGAGTTCGGCCGGCGGCCAGCAACCGGCTCGCGCACCGATGCGCCAGTAATGCTGATGGGCGTCGATCCGTGCAGTCATGCGCGTGCTCCCGGCACCGGCGCGTGCGCATCGATCAGACCTTCGTCGCGCAGCGCATCCCACAGCTCGGCCGGCGCGGGGCGCTCGAACCAGTCGATGTTCTGCTTCAACTGGGCCACGCTGCGCGCGCCGACCACGCACGACACGACGGCCGGATGGCCGAACGGAAATTGCAACGCAGCGGCGGGAAGCGGCACGTCGAAGCGGTTGCACAGCGCGCCGAGCCGCGTGGCCTTGTCGATCACGTCGGCGCTCGCGTCCGCATAGTTGAACTTGCCGTTGCCGGCGAGCAGGCCGGAATTGAACACGCCGCCGATCACGATCGCCGTCCCGTCACGCGCGCACGCGTCGAGCAGCGGTTCGAGCGCCGTCTGTTCGAGCAGCGTATAGCGGCCGGCCAGCAGCACCGCATCGAGTTCCGCTTCGTTCCGCGCGTCGGCCGCGACTTCCCATTCGTTCACGCCGAGACCGAACGCGCCGATCTCGCCGCCCGCGCGCAGCGCGTCGAGCGCGCGAAACCCGCCGCCACGCGTCAACTGTTCCCAGTAGTGCGCGTGACGATCGCCGTGCGTCATCGCGCCGATGTCGTGCACGTACAGCATGTCGACGCGCGCGAGCCCGAGCCGCTGCCGGCTGTCGTCGTGCGAGCGCATGATCCCGTCGTAGCTGTAGTCGTAGACCGGCCGGAACGGCAGCGGCTCGGCCCAGCCGTCGTCGCCCGGCTGCACGCTGGCGTCGGCGCGCATCAGCCGCCCGACCTTCGTGCTGAGCGTGAACGCGCGGCGCTCGCGCGGGGCGAGGCCGGCCCCCACGCGCCGCTCGGACAGCGTGTAGCCGTAATACGGCGCGGTGTCGAAATAGCGCAGGCCGGCCGCCCACGCGGCGTCGACGAGCGCGGCGGCATCGGCGGCCGACATTGGCCGATAAAGGCCGCCGAGCTGCGAGCAGCCGAGGCCGAGCGCGGACACCGTCAGCCCGCTGCGCGGCAAGGTGCGCGTATCGTTTGCGTTCATGAGGCGTGACTGGATGCGGGGTAAAGGGATCAGTACAGGACGTTCTTCGCGGCTTGCGAATCGAGATTCTGCTTGTCGACCATCACGACGCCGGTATCGATCAGCTTCGGCGCGGGCTTGCGCTCGATCACGTCGAGCGCGGTACGCACGCCCTGGTTCCCCATCTGCCACGAGCCCTGCACGGCGATCGCCTGCACGGTGCCGTCGCGCACGAAGCCCTGCAAGTCCTCGTTGCCGTCGAAGCCGATCGCCACCACCTTGCCCGCCTTGCCGGACTGCTTCAGCGCCCGGCCCATGCCGACCGCGGTCGGCTCGTTCGCGCCGAAGATGCCCTTCAGGTCCGGGTTCGCCGACAGCACGTCGGTCGTCTGGTTCAGCGCGGTCGCCATTTGCGATTGCGAGTAGTAGGGGCCTACGACCTGCAGCTTCGAATGGCTCTCGAGGTACTTGCGGAACCCGCCGACGCGGCTGACCTCGGACCCCGCGCCCGGCACGTACGACATGATCGCGATCTTGCCGGACTGCCCGATGCGGTCGATCAGCGCCTTCGCGCACAGCGCGCCCGCCTTTTCGTTGTCGGTCGACAGGAACGCCTGGTAGTACGGCTTGCCGGCGTCCGCGATCGCCGAGTCGATCAGCACGACGGGAATGTGCGCTTCCCACGCCTTCTTGATCGCGGGCACGAGCGCATCGGGATCGGACGGCGCGAGCACGATGCCCGCCACGTGACGCGTGACCGCGTTGTCGACCATGTTGACCTGCCCGCTGATATCGGACTCGGCCGCCGGGCCCTGGAACGTCATCGTGTAGCCCTTGGCGCCGTCGAGCGCCGCCTTCGCGCCCTTCTGCACGTTCTGCCAGTAGTTCGAATTGACCGTCTTGACGATCACCGCGATCTCGCCGCCCGCCGCATGCGCGCCGCTGCTGCATACCGCGAATACGCACGCCGATGCCGCCAGCAGGATGGATTTGTTCATGTCTCGCTCCGCTTCTCGTTGGTAGGGACTGCTTGCTGCCGGTCAGGGCCGGCGATTGCGCAACTGGTCGATCCACACCGTGCCGAGGATCACGACGCCGATGATGATCTGCTGGATGAAGCTCGACACGCCGTTCATGTTCAGGCCGTTGCGCAGCACGCCGATCACGAACGCGCCGATCGCCGTGCCGGAAATCGTGCCGACGCCGCCCATCAGCGACGTGCCGCCGATGACCGAACTGGCGATCGCGTCGAGCTCGTACATCACGCCTTCGTTCGGCTGCCCGGTGACGAGCCGCGACATCAGCACGCAGCCGGTCACGCCCGCGAGTGCGCCGGACAGCACGTAGGTGAACAGCTTCACGCCCTGCACGTTCACGCCCGACAGCCGCGCGGCTTCCGCGTTCGACCCGACCGCGTAGATATGCCGGCCGAGCGACGTTCTCGACAGCAGCACGGACACCACGACGAACAGCACGACCATGATCACGACCGGATACGGGATGCCGGGAAAGGTCGTGTCGGGGAACCCGTCCGCGCCGATGTGCGAGATCCGCAGCAGCGCGCCGTTGCCGAGCGCGCCGAACGCGTCGCCGAGATCCGAGACCGGCCGCGCGCCGGTGATCTGCAGCGCGATGCCGCGCGCGACGAGCATCATGCCGAGCGTCGCGATGAACGGCGGCAGGCCCATCTGCGTCACGCAGATGCCGTTGACGAGCCCGCACAGCGCGCCGACCAGGATGCCGGCCGCCATCGCGGCGGGCACCGGCACGCCGGCCTTGACGAGCAGCGCCGCGCACACGCCGGCCAGCGCGAGCACCGAGCCGACCGACAGGTCGATGCCGCCGGTGATGATCACGCAGGTGGCGGCCACGCCCAGATAGGCGATCGACGTGACCTGCAGGCCGACCGTCATCAGGTTGTCGACCGAGAAGAACGCCGCGCTCGATATCGAGAACGCGAACACGAGCACGACGAGACTGCCCAGCGCCGCGAACTTCTGGATCAGGTCGCGCCGCCGCTGTCGCGCCGCCCGTTCGTCGGCCTGGCTTCGATCGGATGTCATTTCAAGCATGGGAACGCCCCGACGCGTAGTGCATGATCTCCTCCTGACTGGTGTGTTGAGTGTCGAGCAACGCGGTCAATCGACCTTCGTGAAACACGGCGATCCGGTCGGTCATGCCAAGCAGTTCGGGCAATTCCGAACTGATCAGCACCACGCCGACGCCGTCAGCGGCGAGCCGGTCCATCAACCCGTAGATCGCGAATTTCGCGCCGACGTCGATGCCGCGCGTCGGCTCGTCGAAGAACAGGATCTTCGAGCCGCGGTACAGCCATTTGCCGATGACGACCTTCTGCTGGTTGCCGCCGGACAGGTTGCGCACGCGCTGGTGCACCGACGGCGTGCGAATCGCGAGGTCCTGCACGTAGCGGCGCGCGACGTCGAGCTCGTCTTCGAAGCGCAGGAATCCGAAGCGTGACGTGATGCCGCGCACGTTCGCGAGCGTGAGGTTCGCCGCGACGGGCATCGGCAGCGCGAGCCCCTCCTTCTTGCGGTCCTCCGACAGATACGCGATGCCGTGCCGGATCGCCTCGCGCGGCGAGCGGATCGTCACGGGCCGGCCGTGCAGCGCGATCGTGCCGCCGTCAATGCGATCCGCGCCGAAGATCGCGCGGGCGATCTCGGTGCGCCCGGCGCCCATCAATCCCGCGAAACCGAGGATCTCGCCGCGGCGCAGCGCGAACGACACCGGCCCGAACACGCCGTCGCGGCGCAGGTCGCGCACGTCGAGCAGCACGTCGTCCGTCGGCACCGATTGCCGCGACGGATACGCGTCGTCGAGCGTACGTCCGACCATGCGCGCGACGATGTCGTCGATGCTCACGTCGGCGAAATCGTCCGTCGAGATGTGACGCCCGTCGCGCAGCACCGTCACGCGATCGACGATCTGCGCCATTTCGTCGAGCCGGTGCGAGATATACAGAATCGCCACGCCGTCGGCGCGCAGTTCCTCGATGATCCGAAACAGCTGCACCGTCTCCGCTTCCGTCAGCGACGACGTGGGCTCGTCCATGATCAGCACGCGCGCATCGTGCGACAGCGCCTTCGCGATCTCGACCATCTGCTGCTGCGCGATGGACAGCACGCCGACCTTCGTCGTCGGGGCCACGTTCAGCCCGATGCGCGCGATGCAGCGCGTCGCATCCGCGTTCATCCGTTTCGTATCGACGAACGGCCCGCGCCGCGGCTCGCGTGCGAGGAACAGGTTCTCCGCCACGCTCAGGTGCGGGACGAGATTGAGTTCCTGGTGAATGATCGAGATGCCGGCCGCCTGCGCTTCGGAAGCCGAACGAAATCGCACCGGCGCGCCGCGATAGTGAACGACGCCGTCGTCGGGCAGGTACTGGCCGCTGATGATCTTCATCAGCGTGGATTTGCCCGCGCCGTTCTCGCCGCACACCGCATGCACCTCGCCGCGGCGCAGGTCGAGGCGAATCCCGTCGAGCGCGAGGACGCCCGGGAAGCGCTTGCGAATCCCGTCCAGGCGCAGGATCTCCCGGTCCGCTTCGTCGTGCGCGGCCTGACCGGGCAGATTGCGAGGCATTGCCATTGCGTCTCCTTGGGGTGGATCGACCGCGGCACTATCTGGTCAGTCCAATTTGGATGAATTACAGCAATCAAACCGAATTTGGTCAAGCCAATTTATCTATCCTCATCCGATCTTACCAATAGTGAAAACCCCGACATCCGGATGATCCCGCTGCCACACGGGGCAAAGCGGTAGGCGTGATAGACTCCGCGACACGCGCTTGCGCCGAAAGCGCATTGATCCCTATCACTCGTATGAAATCGACAGAACCCAAGCGGCTTTACCAATCGGTCGCGGCCCAGATCGTCGCGTTGATTCGCCAGGGCGAATTCGCGATCGGCGAGCGGCTGCCGCCGGAGCGGGAGCTGGCGCTGACGCTCGGCGTATCGCGCCCGTCGCTGCGCGAAGCGCTGATCGCGCTGGAAATCGGCGGGCAGATCGAGATCCGGATGGGCTCCGGCGTGTATGTGCGCGACACGGCGGCCGACGCGGTCGGCCCGATGGCCACGCTCGGCGACAGTCCGTCGGAATTGATGCAGGCGCGCGCGGCCGTCGAGGGCAGCGTCGCCGCGCTGGCCGCCGCGCGGATGACGGCCGCGATGCTCGAGCGCCTGCGCCGCACGGTGCAGCGCATGAAGCGGCTCGCGGAGGCCGGCAAATCCCCGGTCGAAGCCGACCGGCAGTTCCACATGCTGATCGCGGAAGCCGCCGGCAATTCGGTGCTCACCCGCTTCGTCGGCGAGCTGTTCGACAGCCGCCACGACCCGATCGCGACCGCGATGTGCGGCCATGCGGAGAATCCGCAGACGTGGACGGCCGCCGTGCGCGAGCACGAGGACGTGCTCGTCGCGTTGCAGGCCGGCGATCCGATCGCGGCCCAGACGGCCATTCGCGCGCACCTTCGCGCGTCGGAAGCGCGGTGGATCGAGGGTGGGCTGAAAGCCGATCCGGATTGAGCGGGCGCCGGCGCGCGTCGGCGAGGGCGCGGCAACGCGCTATTCGACGCCCTGCCACGCGGCCCGTTCGCTCGTCGTGCGGCGCGACGGCAGCGTGCGCGGCACCAGGCTCGTCACCAGCACCGCGCCGACCACCAGCAGCCCCGCGACCACCGCGAACCCGGCATACGGCGCGCCGGTACGTGCGAACAGGATGCCGACCAGCCACGAACTGAACGCGCCGCCGAGCGAACCCAGCATGCTGATCACCGCGATGCCGGCTGCCGCCGCGCGGCCGGTCAGCTGGGCAGCCGGAATCGTCCAGAACACGATCGGCACGGTGAACGCGCACAGCTGCGCGATCGCCAGCAACGCGACGGTGACTCCTACATGGCCGACCGAGAAGCGCAGGAGCAGCAGACTGCACGCGGTGACGAGCATGCAAGCCACCGTATGCCAGCGGCGCTCGCCGTATCGGTCGGAACTCCATGCGATCGCCACGTTGCCGATCATCGTGAACACGGAAATCAATCCGGACAACCAACCGATTCCGGTAACGCTCGCGACCCCGGCCGCCTTCAGCACCGTGGGCGACCAGAACGTCACCGTCCCCATCCCGACGTAGACGCAGAAATAGATCGCCGCCAGCCCCAGCACGCGCGCGTGGCGAACGATGTCGAGCACGCCCGTTCGGTCATGGCCGACCACGGCCGACGCCCGCTCCGCGTCCAGATCGCGCAACAGCGCCTGCCGGTCCGCTGGCGACAGCCATGCCGCCCGTTCCGGCCGGTCGCTCAGCATCAGCGGCGCAACCAGCCCGAGCGCAATGGCCGGCAATCCCTCGATCAGGAACAGCCACTGCCATCCGCGCAACCCCATCGTGTCCTGCAGGTGCGCCATGATCCAGCCGGACAGCGGTCCGCCGATCATCCCCGCGACCGGAACGGCGAGCAGCAGCACGCTGTTGACGCGGGCGCGCACCCTATCCGGAAACCAGTACGACAGGTACAGGATCAGGCCCGGAAAGAAGCCGGCCTCGGCGGCGCCGAGCAGAAACCGCACCACGTACAGCGACACGCTGCCGGTCACGAACATCTGCGCGACCGTGCACAGGCCCCACAGCGCCATGATCCGCATCAGCGTGCGGCTCGCGCCGATGCGCGCCAGCAGCAGGTTGCTCGGCACCTCGAACGCGGCGTAACTGATGAAGAAGATGGCCGTCGCGGAGCCGAATACGGCTTCGCTCAAGCCGAGGTCCTGCAGGAACTGCAGCTTGGCGAACCCGATGTTGACGCGATCGATGAAGTTGACGACGTAGCAGACGAACAGAAACGGAATCACGCGCAGCGCGATCCGGCGATACAACAAGGCAGGGGGTGACTCGGACATGGACCGCTCCCGGTATGTGGACAGGCGTCACGAACAGGCGAGGCGTTGCGGGGTAATTATACAAATCCCGTATTTCGGGATTTATCGGTAGTTAACACGAGAGGAGGCGTCGTGCGTGCCCTGGGCCATGACGTGAATCGGCATTCGACAGTTTTGTAAAAAAATACCGATGGCGCGCGATCGTGTTGACCATGAAGCCCCCGTTACTCGGCAGCGCATGACGCCATGTGCAAACCCCACCGCAAAAATAAATTTAATCCCCTATAATGAGATTTTGAAAAATATAGTTGCCAATGACATTCGTCAGTCGATATCGTCCGGCACCCCCGAATTTCTTTCGGTTTGGCTATGCGCCGCCGCCTTCCGCGGGCCGCTCGCTCGACAAACGCCACCAGACTTTTCGATCGCGTCACGCGGTGTTTTTTTCTGGATATGATCGTCGGCGGGACTGACCGCGTCGCACCGCGCGTTCGGAAAGCCATCCGGGCGGCGCGCGCATGGCGCGATCGCGCTGCCCGCGCCGGCAGCATGAGCCGGCTTCGGCCGGCATCGAATTTGAAACGGGATGCATTCGCCACGCCATGAACCTGCGCGCTGAAACACTGTGCTTCTCGGATGTGTTCCTCCATTCCCAGGCGATCGTGAACTGGTCGCAGCACTACGACCAGATCAGTCCGGGCACCGCGACGACCACGCTGCGCCAGGTCGCCGGCCAGCGTTTTCACGTCTTTCGCGAACGCATCAACCAGCGCGTGATGCAGCACGGCCTCGCGCCGCGCGACCGGCTCTGCTTCGCGCTGCCGATCGCCAGTGCGGTCGCGCCCGTGGTCCAGGGGCGCACCGTCGAGCGGCCGAGCCTGCTGACGCTGCGCGGCGGCGAGGAATTCGTCGCACACCTGCCGTGCGACACCGAGGTGCTCGCGTTCACGATCGACCGCACGCTCGCAGCCGATCGCGAGGTGGACGAACTCGCGAACCTGCCCGCACGTTTCCTGAAGCAGCCGGTGCTGCCGATCTCGCCCGCGCGCTACCGCAACGCGCTGGACGGCCTCGAACGCGTGCTCGGCCAGGCGCTCGACAGCGGTTCGCTCACCGCGCGCGATGCGTTCGACGAACGCGTGCTCGCGCACAGTCTGGTCGGCATCCTGCTCGACCTCGTGCAGCCCGACGACCCGGATGCCGGTGCGCTGCCGTCGGCCTCGACGCAAAGCTACATCGTGCGGCGCAGCCAGGAAATCGCGCTGGAATCCGACGACGTACCGACGGTCATCGATCTCTGTCATCACCTGCGGATCAGCCGCCGCACGCTGCAATACAGCTTTCAGAACGTGGTCGGCACCACGCCGACCGCCTATCTCCGCTCGATCCGGCTGAACGCCGTGCGCCGCTTCCTGATGACGACGCCCGACACGATGCGGATCGGCGACGCGGCGGCGCAATTCGGCTTTTGCCACTTCGGACGCTTCTCCGCGTACTACCAGCAGCATTTCCACGAACTGCCGTCGCACACGCCGCGCCTGAGCTGAGCCCGCGACAGACGCATGGCGGCGTCGCATCCGGGTAATCCCCTGCCGCCCCCGCCCATGCGGATTGCCGATTACGGACAACGCCCGTTTTTTCGGCACCGTAAATTTTGTCGTCGGCCCTGCTCGATGCGCTGCACCGCATCGAGCGGCCGTCCAAGCGCATACCTGTGTCGTCGGCGGAGGTCGGCATCGATTGCCGGCACGTCAGGATCGGCGCGCGGCACGGGGATATCGATCAGGCATGCCGGTGTCGACTCCTGACGGACGAGCCGGCCAGCGGGACCCATCATGAACGAATCGTCACCCCGGTCCGAAGCGGGGCTCAGCAAGAACGCCGTCGGACTCTCCCACATCGTCTTCTTCGTCGTCGCCGCGGCCGCGCCGCTCACCGCGATGGTCGGCGCGACGCCCGCGGCATTCTCGCTCGGCAACGGCCCCGGCGTGCCCGGCGTATTCGTGCTGGCCGGCGTCATGTACCTGATCTTCAGCATCGGCTATGCGGCGATGAGCCGGCACATCTCCAATGCGGGCGCGTTCTACGCGTACATCGCGAACGGGCTCGGACGCCCCGCCGGCGTGGGCGGCGCGTTCGTCGCGATCGTCGCGTACAACGCGGTGCAGATCGCGATCTACTGCATGTTCGGCTTCTTTCTGAACGACAGCATCCAGCGGCACTACGGCGTCGACGTGCCGTGGTGGGCGTTCGCGCTCGCGTGCGTCGTCGCGGTCCACTTCTGCGGCGCGCGGCGCATCGAGTTCAGCGGCCGGCTGCTCGGCATGCTGATGATCGGCGAAATCGCGATCGTGATGCTGCTCGATCTCGCGATCGTCGTGCACGGCGCGAGTGCCGGCGGCTTCAGCGCGAAACCGTTCAGCCCCGCGATGGTGTTCGCGCCCGGGCTCGGCACCGCGCTCGTGTTCGTGCTCGGCTCGTACATGGGCTTCGAGGCGACCGCGATCTTCTCCGAGGAGGCGCGCGACCCGAAGCGCACGATTCCGCGCGCCACCTACCTCGCCGTGATCCTCATCATGGCGTTCTACGCGCTGTCGTCGTGGGCGATCGTCGAGGCGTGGGGCGAGCGCGCGATCGCCGCGCAGGCCGCGCGCGATCCGGCCAATCTGTGGTTTGCCGTCAGCGGCCGGCTGCTCGGCAGCATCGCGACGGACGCGATGAACGTGCTGCTCGTCACGAGCCTGTTCGCGGCCATCCTGTCGTTCCACAACACGATCACGCGCTATTTCTACGCGATGGGCCGCGAACGCGTGCTGTGGCGCAAGCTCGGCCATACGTGCCCGGTGCATCGTTGCCCGGACGTCGCCGGCAAGGTGCAGACGCTGATCGCGCTCGCGGCCATCGCCGGGTCGGCCGCGTTCCGCCTCGATCCGTTCGCGGTCGTGTTCTCGTGGATGAGCGCGCTGGCCACGATCGGCATCATCGCGGTGCAGATCCTGGTGGCGGCGTCGGTGATCGCGTTCTTCGCGCGCGATCACCGCGACGCCGGCGTCGTGCACCGCCTGATCGCGCCGCTCGTCAGCGTGATCGCGCTCGGTGCGTGCCTCGTGCTCGTTGTGCGCAACCTGTCCGTGCTGAGCGGATCGGATTCGACCTTCGTCGCGATGTTTCCGTATTTCCTCGTCGCCGTCGGTGCGCTCGGCATCCGCGCCGCGCTGCGGTTGAAGCGCAGCGACCCGGACCTGTATCGCGAACTCGGGCGCGCCGCCCAGTAGCCGCCGACCGGACGGTGCCGCGCCGCACCGTCGTCTCGTTGTTCACTCCCCGAGCATTCCCCGCTGCCAACGTGACGCGCGATGCGTCGCGCCGGCACGGGTATTCCCTATCCCGATCGCGCCGCAACGATTGCCGATAGCGGACAAGGCGCGCGTTTTCATCGACATACAGTGAATGCGACGTCGAAGCCTGACGGTGGCCGTTGTCATCGCCCTCACCCGTTCGGCCCGACGATTCGCCCCTGGGAAACACGGAACACCATGATGAAAATTCAGAATCTGATCGACGGCAGGCATTGCGACGCAGCGGCCGGCCGTACCTTCGAAAAGCTGGCGCCGGCGACCGGCGACTACGTGGCCGCCGTGCCCGCATCGACCGCCGAAGACGTCGATCGCGCGGTGCGTGCCGCGCACGCCGCGCTGCACGGCGACGCGTGGGCCCGCGCGGGCGGCTCGGCCCGCGCGCGCTGGCTGCTTCGGCTCGCGGACCTGGTCGAGCGCGACCGTGACGCACTGGCGGAATGCCTGGCCGTCGAACAAGGGCGCCCGCTTGCCGAGATGCGGATGATGGACCTGCCGATGTGCATCGACACGCTGCGCTATTTCGCCGGCTGGGCCGACAAGCTCGAGGGCCGCACGATTCCGACCGACGGCTTCATGGGCCGCCCGACGCTCAGCTACACGCGGCGCGCGCCGGTGGGCGTCGCCGGTCAGATCATCCCGTGGAACGCGCCGTTGATGATCGCGGTGTGGAAGCTCGCGCCGGCGCTCGCGGCCGGCTGTCCGGTGGTCATCAAGCCGTCGGAGGACACGCCGCTGGCCGTCGCCCGGCTCGGCGAACTCGTCTGCGAAGCCGGCCTGCCCGCCGGGGTCGTCAACATCGTCCACGGCGTCGGCGCGGAAGTCGGCGCCGCGCTGGTCGCGCACCCGCTCGTGAACAAGATCAGTTTCACCGGCAGCACCGAAGTCGGCCGCACGATCGCGGGCGTGGCAGCGAAGACCTTCAAGCGCGTCACGCTCGAACTCGGCGGCAAGGCCGCGCAGATCGTGTTTGCGGATGCCGATCTCGACCGGGCGATTCCGTCGCTGATGGCCGGCATGTTCGCGAACCAGGGGCAGACGTGCGCGGCCGGCTCGCGCGTGCTCGCACATCGCTCGATCGCGCAGGCGCTCGAAGAACGGCTTGCCGACGCAGCTCGCGCGATGCGCGTCGGTCCGCCGTCGGAGCCCGGCGTACAGATGGGTGCGCTGATCAACCCGCGCCACCTCGCGCGGGTACGCGCGCTCGTCGACGGCGCGCTCGCCGAAGGCGCGGTGATGCTCGCCGGCGACGAACAGGTGCCGCCGCGCGGCTGCTTCATGCGCCCGACGATTCTGGGCGGCGTTCATCCGGGCATGCGGATCGCCCGCGACGAGGTGTTCGGCCCGGTCGGCATGGTGATGCCGTTCGAGACCGAGGACGACGCCGTCCGCATCGCCAACGACACGCCGTTCGGTCTCTCCGCTTCGGTGTGGACGCAGGACGTCGGCACCGCGCACCGCGTCGCCGAGCGGCTCGACGTCGGCGCGGTCGCGATCAATGCGTGGAGCCCGATCGACGCGCGCCTGCCGTGGGGCGGCACCAAGCAAAGCGGGATCGGGCGCGACCTGTCGAAGGCCGCGCTCGATTCGTATCTCGAGGAAAAGATCGTCACCGCAGCCCTGTGACCCGACGGCGCACACCGCGCCCCAACCCTGTTCAAGTACTTCGCAAGAGAGACGAGAGACACCATGGACTATCAAAAGCGTCAAAAACGATTCTGGCACCCGATGAGCTCGGCGGCCGCCGGGCATACGACTCCCACCGTGATCATCGAGCGCGGCGACGGCAACTACGTGTACGACGTCGACGGCCACCGCATGCTCGACGGCGTCGGCGGACTGTGGAACGTCAACGTCGGCCACAACCGGCCGGAAGTGAAAAGCGCGATCGCGCGGCAGATGGACGCGCTGTCGTACTACCAGACCTTCGACGGCGTCGCCCATCCGCGCGTCTACGATCTGGCCGACCGCCTGTGCGCGATGTTCGCGCAGGAAGACATGCAGCGGGTGATGTTCGGCAGCGGCGGCTCCGACGCGATCGAGACCGCGCTCAAGATGGCGCGCCAGTACTGGGTCGCCGCGGGCGAGCCGTCGCGCACGAAATTCCTGTCGCTGCGCAACGGCTATCACGGCGTGCACATGGGCGGCACGTCGATCGGCGGCAACGGCGTCTACCATTACAATCATGGCCCGCTGCTGCCCGGCTGCGTGCTGCTCGACACGCCCTGGCTCTATCGCAATCCGTGGAATTGCGACGATCCGCAACAACTCGTCGAGCACTGCATCCGGCAGCTCGAGGAAACGATCGCGTTCCACGGCCCGCAGACCATCGCCGCGTTCGTCGCCGAACCGGTGCAGGGCGCCGGCGGCCTGATCGTCCCGCCGGCCGATTACTGGGCGCGCGTGCGGGCCGTGTGCGACCGTAACGGCATCCTGCTGATCGCGGACGAGGTGGTCACCGGCTTCGGCCGCACCGGCAGCCTGCTCGGCAGCCGCGGCTGGGGCGTCGCCGCCGACATCCTGTGCGTCGCCAAGGGCATTTCCGCCGGCTACGTGCCGCTCGGCGCGACGCTGTACAACGGGCGCATCGCCGACGCGATCGAACATGGCGCGGGCTTCTCGCACGTGGTCATGCACGGCTATACGTACAGCGGGCATCCGCTCGCGTGCGCCGCGTCGCTCGCGGTGCTCGACATCGTCGAGGCCGAGGATCTGCCGGGCAATGCGGCACGGGTCGGCCAGCGCCTGCTCGAGCAATTGCTGCCGCTGAAGGCCGACTTCGAGACCGTCGGCGACGTCCGCGGCAAGGGACTGATGCTGGCGCTCGACCTGGTGACCGACAAGGCCAGCCGCACGCCGCTCGATCCGGGCAAGGGGTTCGCCGCCCGCGTGGCCGATGCCGCGCGCCGGCGCGGCGTGCTGGTGCGGGCGATCGCGAACAAGGTGGTGATGTCGCCGCCGCTGACGCTGCAGCCAGGCGAAGCCGACTTCATGGCCGTGACGCTGCGCGAGGCGCTGCAGGAGTGCTGCGCGGATTCGCGCGCGATCGCCTGACCGCGCGAACCGGCCCGGCGCACGGGCCTTTCGTCGAAGGCTCGTGCGCATCGCCATCCGGCCTCGGTTCGACGAAGATCGCCGCGGGGCGCCGAAGTCGACGATCGGCATCCCGCGTGCCCCGTTTCGTTTAAAAGGAAGACAAATCAAATGGAAAACCAGGCCATCGCATTCCCCGCGGAGAAATACCCGCTCGCGCTTCGGCTGCTGCACTGGGTCAGGGCGATCCTGATCGGCGCGCAGCTGTGGACCGGCTGGACGATGGTCCGGCTCGACGACAACCTGCCGGCCAAGTTCGACTGGTATTACCCGACGCACAAGGAGTTCGGCGTGCTCACGCTGCTGGTGGTCGTCACGCAACTGGCGATTCGCTCGATGAAGCCGTTGCCGCCGCTGCCTTCCACGCTGCCGACGCTCGATCGCACGCTCGCGAAGATCGGCCATTACCTGCTGTATGGGCTCGCGATCATCGTGCCGCTGATGGGCTATTCGATGTCCAGCACGTATACGCAGAGCGACGGCGTGCCGTTCTTCTTTTTCCGCGTACCCGAGTTGCTGCCGAAGAACGACCATTGGTTCGAGGCGTTTCAATGGCTGCACAAAACGCTCGCCTATACGTTGCTCGCGCTCATCGTACTGCATGTGCTTGGCGCGCTGAAACACCGGTTCTTCGACCGCAACCCGGAAAACGACGTGCTGCGGCGGATGCTGTAACGCCGCCGCCACGCGGAACCGCGCGCCCGGCGAGGTTCCGTATTCGGTCCGCCCGATCGCGGCGGGTCTCTTTTCTTCAAATTTAATATTTCGTTTTACTAACGACAAGCGGACCCGCTACACGCGTCCGGTGCTGACGTATGCCGTCGGAAACCGCACCGCGCCGCGTGGGCCGTCCACACCTGGAGATCGACGATGAAGAAGATGATGGCGGCCGTATCGGCCGCGAGCGCGATGGGATTCGGCCTGACGGCCCATGCGCAAAGCACCGTGACGCTGTACGGCCTGATCGACGAAGGCGTCAATTTCACGAGCAACGCGGGCGGCAGCAACGCTTACCAGATGGTCAGCGGCGATACCGTCGGCAGCAACTGGGGGCTGAAAGGCACCGAGGATCTCGGCGGCGGGCTCAGAGCGCTGTTCCAGCTCGAGAACGGCTTCAACGCGAGCACCGGCGCGCTCGGCGTGACGTCGCGGATGTTCGGCAGGCAAGCCTACGTTGGCCTCGATTCCGACCGGTTCGGCACGCTCACGTTCGGCCGCCAGTACGACCCCACGCTCGACATGTGGAGCCCGTTCACGGCCACCGGCAACTGGCTCGGCGACTTCGGCGCGCACCCGTACGACAACGACAACGCCGACTGGGACTACCGCATCCAGAACAGCGTCAAGTACGTGTCGCCCTCCTACGCCGGCTTCAAGGGCGAAGTACTCTACGGGCTCGCGAATCAGGCGGGGGGCTTCGCACGGAACCGCGTCTATAGCGCCGCCGTGCAGTACCAGGCGGGCGCGTTCTCCGCCGCCGTCGCGTACCTGAAGGCCAACAACGGTGGCGCGACCGCGGGCGGTGCGTTGTCGAGCGACGATACGGTCTTCAGCGGCCGCTCGCAGCAGAACATCGATGCCGGCATGTCGTACAAGTTCAGCGACACGCTGACGCTGTCCGCCGCGTATTCGCACGTCGACGTGACCAACCCCGAGTCGAATCTGTACTTCGCGAACCAGCCGGCCGCAGGCTCGCAGCACGCGTGGAAGTTCGACAACTTCGAGGTCAACGGCCAGTATTTCTTCCGGCCGGATCTCTGGCTCGGCGCCGCCTATGCCTACACGCATGCGCATGTCGCGACGACGGCAGGCGATGCGTCGCCGAGCTGGCATCAGATGTCGATGATGCTCGACTACGATCTGAGCAAGCGGACCTCGACTTACATCCAGGGCGCGTACCAGCATGCAACCGGCCATACCGGCACCGACTTCGACTACGCGCACGTGCTGGGCACGGCCGGACAGTCGTCGGGCCGCAACCAGCTGGCGTTGCGCGTCGGGATGATGCATCGGTTCTGAACCGGGTGAGGAAACACGGGCTCTCGCGCGACGGACGCGGCAGCCCGTGTTTCTCGCGCATCGTCAGAACTGATGCCGCAGGCCGAGCCGAACCGCGGTCTGCGTCGAACCGGACGCCGCCCCGCCGAGCGCCGCCTCGACCTGCGCGCCATACGCACTGTCGTGCCCGCGTGCGAATACCGCGTAAAGGCCGGACCGCTTCGACAGCGAATAGTCGGCGCTCAACGTGATCTGGTTGGCCGAGCCGATGTCGCCGCCGCGCTGCTGGTACTGGAAGCCGCCGCCCAGTTGCAACGCCGGCGTGACCGCATAGGTCAGCCCGGCGTCATAGGTGGTGGCCCGCAGCGGCGCGGCAGCGCTGATCCGCACGTCCGACACCATGCCGAAGACACGAAACGGCCCGACGTTGTAGCCTGCGCCGCCCGAGACATTGCGCAGATTGCCACCGGCAGTGACGTCATGCTGGCCGAAATAAGCGAGCGCGGCGCCGAACGCACCTTGCGTGTACGACAGCATCGCGCTTTGCACGCTGCTGCGCGCGACCGTGCCGGGCACGTTGCCGAATCCCCATAGGCCGCCGAACGACAATCCGCCGAATGTCGGGCTCACGTACTTCACCGCATTGTTCACCTGGACGCCCCATACGCGGTTGTCGAGCGCGCCGCCCGCCGACGCGTTCGCGGGCAAGCCCCACGCGAGCAGGCCGGCCGGCGTGTTCGCACCGGTTGCAAAAGCCGGCATGAGATCGCCGACGAAATCGAACTGGCGCCCGAGCGTCACGGTCCCCCAGTCGCCGCCGAGCCCGACGTATGCTTGCGAACTGAATGCGGAGCCGGGTACGGTCAGCGCACCGTCGGACGTCTGGAACTGGCTTTCGAGCCGGAAGACCGCATAGTCGGCGCCGCCGAGATCCTCCCTGCCCGTCACGCCCCACACGTCGTTGCGCGACACGCCGGCCTGCAACGCGATCTGACGTCCGCCGCGCGGGGCGGACGCCACGTCGTTCGTATAGGTCACGCCCGTGTCCAGCGAACCGTAGAGCGTCACGCTCGATTGCGCGAACGCCGGTGCGACGGCACCGCAGCCGCACCATGCCACCATCCGGAACCACCGTTTCATCTGCTTCTCCTCATCGAATTTTCCCGGACGATGCACGCGTGAACCGGCCGGCGCGGCAGCAACATCGATCCAGTGCGATTTCATTGTCTAAAATAGGAATCCATATCAATCTTCTGAAAAACGATCCAACTCGATACGATTGGCTCGCTTCCACGCATGCGTCGACGCGGTTCCGGTTGCCGCCCGCACGACTTAAGTTAGACTACGGCCTGTCGCCCGCCGCGCTGCATTTCGTGCCGCAGCGCGGCAACCCGAAACCGCATTCGCCCTTCACGTTCCCTAGCCGCAAGCCGTCTGATCCCGGATTACGTCATGTCGAGCCTCACCAAAATGCTGTCCATCCTCGACGTCTTCTCTTCGTCGGCGACGTCGATGACCGCCGAGGAAATCGCCGAACACATGGGCTTTTCGCGCACCACGTGCTATCGCTACGTGAAGGAACTGGCATCCGTCGGCCTGCTCGTCGGCACCAACGGCCGCTATACGCTGGGCCCGCGCATCATCCATCTCGACTACAACATGCGGCAGTCGGACCCGACGCTCACCGCCGCGAAGCCCGTGATCCAGAAGCTGGTTCAGGTCACCGGCGGCGATGCGCTCGTGTCGACGCTGTTCGACGAACAGATCATCAACGTGATGCACGAAACCGGCGCCGAGAACCTGCAACTCGGTTTCGGCCGCGGCCGCATCATGCCGCTGTTCCAGGGCGCGTCGTCGAAAGTGATCGTCGCCGCGATGTCGCGCGCGCGGCTGAAGCGCCTGCACGAACGCCACAACGCCGAGCTCGGCGAGTTCGCGAGCGACTGGACGCAGTTCTGGCGCGCGTGCCAGCAGATCGTCGACGCGGGCTACTGGATCTCGCGCGGCGAACTCGATGAAGGGTTCGTCGGCATCGCCGCGCCGATTCGCACGGCCAGCAGCGGCGAGGTCAACAGCAGCCTGTCGCTGGTCTTTCGCGCCGAACACTTCGCGCTGTTCGACGAGCACGTGCTCGGCAAGCTGCTGATCGACGCCACCGCACAGATCGGCGACGCGACCTGAGCATGCGACCGTCGTCGCGCGCGACCGTCGACCGACATCCGGTCAGTTCATCTGCGTGATGAATTTGGTGACCAGATAACCGTCGAACGTCTCCATTCCGCCCTCGCTGCCGAAACCGCTGTCCTTCACGCCGCCGAACGGAATCTCCGCCGGCCCCATCCCGAAGTGATTGATGTTGACCATGCCGGCTTCGAGCGCGCGGCCGATCCGGTGCGCATCGCGCGCCGACGTCGTGAACGCGTACGACGCAAGGCCGAACGGCAAGCGGTTCGCTTCGTCGAGCGCATCGTCGAGCGCGTCGAACGGCACGATCCCGACGATCGGGCCGAACGGCTCTTCGTTCATCAGCCGCGTGTCGCGCGCCGGTCCCAGTACGACCGTCGGCGCGAAGTAGTGCCCTGGTCCGGCCACGCGCGTCCCGCCGCATGCGATCTTCGCCCCTTTCGTCTTTGCGTCGGCAACGAACGCGTCGATCTCGGATACGCGTCGCGCATGCGCAAGCGGCCCCATCGTGGTCGCCTCTTCCAACCCGTAGCCGACGCGAATCTTGCCGACCGCTTCCAGATACGCGCCGACGAACCGGTCGAACACCGCACGCTGCACGAAGAACCGCGTCGGCGACACGCAAACCTGCCCGGCATTGCGAAACTTGTACGCGGCCAGCATCGTCGCGGCGCGGTCGATATCGGCGTCCGCACAGACCAGCACCGGCGCATGCCCGCCCAGCTCCATGGTCATGCGCTTCATGTGCGACGCGGCGAGCGCCGCCAGTTGCTTGCCGACCGGCACCGAACCCGTGAACGAGATCTTGCGCACGAGCGGCGACTCGATCAGCTGCCTCGACACGTCGGCCGGCACGCCCCACACGATGTTCAGGCAGCCCGCGGGCAAGCCGGCGTCGTGAAAGATCCGCGCGAGCGCGACGATCGCGCTCGGCGATTCCTCCGGCCCTTTCAGCACCAGCGTGCAGCCCGACGCAAGCGCGGCCGCGATCTTGTGCATCGCCTGGCTGAACGGAAAATTCCACGGCGAGAACGCCGCGCACACGCCGATCGGTTCGCGCAGCACCGTCTGCGCGACGTCCGGCGAGCGCGACGGCACGACGCGGCCATAGGTGCGACGCCCCTCCTCCGCATGCCATTCGAGCTGCTCGGCCGACGACACGACCTCGGCAATCGCCTCGCGAAGCGGCTTGCCCTGGTCCATCGTGATGTGGCGGCCGATCGCTGGTGCCCGCTCGCGCACCAGCGCAGCTGCGCGGCGCAGGATGTCCGAGCGCGCGAGCGGCGACTCGCGGCGCCACGTCGCGAACGCACGATGCGCGGCGCGCACCGCGGCGTCGATATCGTCCGGCGTCGCATGCGGCAAGTCGCCGAGCACGCTGCCGGTTCCCGGATCGAGAACGGGCTGCGTGCGCCGGCCATCGGCCTGAAGGAACCGGCCGTCGATATACAGATGGAGCGACGCGTAATCGCGTTGCGCATCAGGCGTCATGCGGGAAGTCAGCGGCGTAAACGGGATCAAGACGGATACCTCGGTAGAGACTGTACGATGGGCCGGACATGCAACGAACGCGCATCACGCGGCCGATGGCGGTGCACGCAGCAGACCGCCGATTTCCTGTCGGAGAATCTGGTTTTCCTGCCGGACGAGCAGATGCCGGACCTTGCCGCGAAACGTCCTGAAGTCGGGATCGGCCATCAGCACGGCACGACGCCGCGCCCGATCGTCCAGCGAATCGAACGCCCACAGATAGACGAGCTGATTCAGCGGTCCGACTTCCGTCGCGAAACAGCCGACCATCGTGCCGAGCGCGTGCTCCTGCGGCGCGCGGCCGCACTCCGCATAGAGCCGCAGATACTCGGCGACGCCGCCCGGCACCAGCGTGTACGTGCGTTGCTCAACAAACATCCGCGGTCTCCCGTTGTCGCGGCGCAAACGCCTGGAACGCCGCGGTCACGCCTGCGATGCCGGCGGCGTCCGTCTGCGCGGCCACGTAGCGGTCGGGGCGCACGACCACGAGCGGGCCGCGATGCCGGTCGAACCATGCCGCCAGCGCGTTGTCGACGTCCTCGACGCACACGCTGCCGTGGGCGCTCGTCACGCGCCGCGCGCGGCCCGTCCCGCTGCGCGAGCGGTTGACCTGAACGAAGGTCGCGCCCAGCGCCGTCCAGTACGCGCGATCGTCGTCGCTCAGGCACGCCTGCGGATCGCATTGCCAGCCGACGATCGAAAACCATGGGCCGAGCACGTCGTCGAGCTTGCGGCGCACGCCGTCGGCCGTTTCGACGTCGGGCTGCGCGATCATCCTGCCCGCCGCGTCGCCCGGCGCGCCCGGCAGCACGACGCCGCGCGTATAGCTCGGCATCGGCTTGAAACGCATCTGCAGCACGTAGTCCTTCAGGCCCGGCGCATACCGCGCGAGCCCGAGGAACCGGTCGCGCAGAAACGCGACGACCCGGTTGGTCGGCATCAGCATCGCACCGAACGTGTCCGCGAGATCGATCATCGCCTTCGCGTGGTCGCGGCGTTCCGATTCGTAGGTAGCGATCACGCCGGGATCCAGCGTGCCGTTCACGACGCCTGCGAGTTTCCACGCGAGATTGCCGACGTCGCGCAGGCCGGCGTTCAGGCCCTGGCCGATCCACGGCGGGCTCAGGTGGGCAGCATCGCCGACGAGCGCCACGCGGCCCGCCACGAAACGCTCGGCCACGCGAGAATGGTGCGTATAGGTCCGCGCGCGCACGATCTCGATACGATCGACGTCGTCGACGTACGGCGCGATCAGCGCACGGATCGATTCCGGCCGCGCGATCGCCTCTGCGTCCTCGTGCGGGAATACGAGAAACTCCCAGCGCCGGAAATTGAACGGCAGATAGATGCACACGTTCGGGCGGCGCGGGTCGCAGTTCAGCGCCGTGCACGGCTGGTCGAGCCCGGCATTCTTCACGTCGACCACGACCCATTTGATCGGATGCGTCGTGCCGGCCAGCTTGATGCCGAGCCAGTCGCGCATCGGGCTGCGTCCGCCGTCGGCCGCCACCACGTAGTCGGCGTCGAGCGCATACTGCCTGCCGTCGGCGGCGCGCACCTGCAACGTGACGCATCGGTCGTCCTGTTCGACGCCGACCACTTCCTCGCCGGTCCGCAGCGCTACGTGCGGATAGCGCGCCAGCCCCGCGCGCAGCGTGTGTTCGGCCAGTTGCTGCATGAAGATGTTGCGCCGCCACCAGCCGAATTCGCGTATCGACGGGCGGATGTCGGCAAAGCATTCGCCGTTCGCCTTGAACATGCGCAACGGCACGTTCTGGATGATGTCGCGGCTCAATTCGTCGGCGAGCCTCGCGGTCTGGAACATCCGCAATGCTTCGTCGTCGATGCCGACCGCGCGCGGAAAATCGACGACGTCCGCCGCCTTCTCGATAAGCACCGTCGCGACGCCGTAAAGGCCCAGCAGATTCGCCATCGCGACGCCGTTCGGCCCCGCGCCGACGATCGCGACCGACGTCCGGTTCCGGTTGTTCGCTTTCATTCGCCCACGCCTCCGCTGCGCCATGCAGGATCCTCGAGACGATCGAGCCACGACCGCAACGCGCGATTGAACGCATCGGGTTGATCGTCGTGCACGTAATGCGTCGCGCCGGGAATGTCGATCCGCTCGATTTCCGCATTGGCGGCCGCCATTTCGGCCGCCACGTCCGCGGACAGGAAATCCGAGTCGCCGCCGCGCACCAGCAACGTGGGCACGTGCAGGTTGAGGATCAACGGCCACAGATGGACGAGCTGCTCCGGCGTCGCCGCCAGCCGTGCGGCCGCAATTCCTTGCGCGTCGTGCCGCCAGACGATCCGGCCCGGCTCGCCTTCTTTCAGCGAATGTGCGATGCGCGAATCGAGCGCGGATTCCGCGATGTTCGGCCGCTGGCGCCGCCAGAACGCGCGTGCGTCGTCCCACGACGCGAACGCGTCCGGCGTTTCCTGCAGCTCGCGCTTGATGCGCTCGGAACCCGGCGAGCCGGCCGACGCGCCGGGGCCCATGTCCTCGATCACGAGGCCCGCGAGCCGTTCGGCGTGCCGTTCGGCGTGCCTTTCGGCGTGCCGTTCCGGCTGCGCCGCCGCGTAGACGAATGCATTGGCGCCGCCCATCGAGTGCCCGACCAGCACGAATCGTCGCAGGCCGAGCGCGCGCACCAATGCGTCGAGATCGCGCACGTAGGCCGCCGCGTAGTAGTCGCGCCGCGGATCCCAATCGCTCAGCCCGCGCCCGCGCTGATCAAGCGCGACGACCCGGTAGCGGTCGGCCAGCGCAGCGGCGACGGGCGCCCAGGTATGCGCGTAACTGCGCAGGCCGTGCAGCATCACCACGGTCGGCGCATCGTCGCGCCCCCAGCTCACGTAGTGCAGCCGCAGTCCATCGTTGTCTATCCATCCATCGTTGACGGACGCCGTGTTCATCATCTGCTCCTCGCCCGACATGCGCGCTCAGACCAGACCGTCGCGACCGACGATCTCGCTCGCCTTCAGCCCACCGAGCCGCGCATGCAGCCGGCCGCGTGTCGCGAACGCGAAGATCACCAGCACTTCGTCGTCGTTCGGCGCATCGGGAAACAGGCACGTCACCGTGTCGTAGTGCGAGCGCACGTAGAGCGCATCCTTGTGCGCGAGCGGCACGTCGATCACCGTATTGATCGGGCCGCGCTTGCCGCTCGACGGCACCCACGATTTGCCGCCGCCCAGCGCCGCGCGGATCGGCTCCGCGAAGATCGACGTGAGGAACGCGTTGCCGTGTTCGTATTCGCCGGCCGAACCGACCAGGCACGCCTTGCCGTAGCTCTCGATCGCGCGGCCGCCGGCGAGCGACTCGATGCGTCGCGCAAACTCCTTGCCGAGCGCGGGCGACGGACGCACGAGATCGTCGAGGTTTTCGCTGAATCGCCCTGCGTACGGGTTGTGAACGGCCGCAGCGATCACGATCTTGCGCAACGGCTCGCCGTCCGCGAGCTGGCCGGTTTCGTTCGCGAGCGAATCCTCGATCTGCGTGTACCACTTGCGGATATGAAAGCCTTCGAAATTGGCGATCTTGCTCATTTGCATTCCTATATAAAACGTCGATGATGCGGATGGAAAGGCGGTGCGTCAGTCGAACAGCGGTTGGAGCTGGACGGGATCGCTCGGCGCGTTGTATCGATGCAGCACGCGCTTGCCCTCTTCGTCGTCCGTGACCATTTCGCAGAAGAATTCGAGCCGGTTGCCGTCCGGGTCCGTGAAATACACGCCGATCCCGACCTTGTGATCGGTGATCTTGACGATCGGCACGTCGCGGCGAATCAGCATCCCGTACAGACGGCGCAATTCGGTCAGCCCGCCCGCGATTTCGAGGCCGTAATGCTGCAGGCCGATCGTGCCGAGTTCCGCATCGGATGCCGCGCGAATCAGCGCGATGTCGTGGTGCTTCTGGCCGAACGACATGAACACCCACTGCTCGCCGCGCGCGGTTTCCGTCATGCCGAGCACCTCGGCATACCAGGTGCTCGAGCGAACGGGATCGCGCACGAACAGCGACAGGTGGGTGCGTTGCACGCGCGGCGTCGGCAGCGGCAGGCCGCTCGCGTTCGCACGCTCGGCGCGTTGGCGGATATCGGACGGTGTCATCGTTCGCTCCGCTCAGTGGGTCGACTGCGCGTGGGCGGCCAGCGGCGCCTCGAACGGCGTCCATGCCACCGCCGTGATCTCGCTGAAATCGCGCCATTCCTTGGTCCAGTTCCGGCCGCCGTCGCGCGAGCGGAACAGGTGCCCGTACTTGGTGCCCGCATACACGAGCGCCGGCCGGGCCGCATGCACGCCGAACGCCCAGAACGTGGAGTTCGGCGGCGTGTGCAGATCCGTCTCGTGCCACGCGTGGCCGCGATCGGTCGAGCGGTAGATGCGGCTGCGGCTGCCCGGCGTGCCGTCGCCGACCGCCATCAGCAGGTCGCCTTCCGGCTCCGGCAGTTGCACGACGGTGCGCGTGTAGTACAGCCCGTCGAAGCGGTCGCGCGACAGCTTGCCGTCCCACGTCACGCCGTCGTCCTCGCTCACGTACACCGCGTTGACCGTCAGCAGCACCGTGGTCTTCGGCCGGCCTTGCGCGGCGGGCACGACGGCGATCGCATGAATGTCGCTGTTGCGGATCGCGGTGCCGGGGCCGTCCACGCGCGTCCAGCTCGCACCGGCATCGCGGCTGCGCCACGCGCCGCCCTCCTCCACGCCGTACCAGACGTTGCGGCTGTCTTCCGGGTCCACGCAGATCGTCAGCAGCCGCGGACGATTGACGCCCGCGCAAAACTCCGGAAACTCGGGCGCCGTTCGCGCCCAAGTTGCGCCCGCGTCGCTCGACTTGTAAAGCGCGGCGCGCGACGGCGCGCCGGTGCCCGCATAGAGCACGGCCGGGTTGGCCGGATCGATCGCGATCGACCAGACCGTCTGCCCGTTCAGCAGGTTCTCGGGCCGGAGCCAGTGCGCGCCGCCATCGTCGCTGATGCACAGCCCCGAATCGGCGCCGGCATAGACGCGCGACGGCGTCGCCGGGCACACCGCGAGCGCGCGCACGATGCCGTCGAACTCGATCGGCTCGGCAAGCCCGAGGCGATGCCAGGTCTCGCCGTCGTCGTTCGAGCGCAGGATGCCTTGCCCGGCGGTGGCGACCAGTACGGTTGCGGTCATGAAGTGCTCCTTGTGTCAGAGAAAAATGCCGCGCGTGAGCCCGCCGTCGCAGCCGATCGACTCGCCGGTGATCGAGCCGGACTTCGGCGACGCGAGAAACGCGACGATCCACCCCATTTCTTCCGGCTGCAGCACGCGGCGGATCGGCGTGACCTTCACGTAGTTGGCCTCGACTTCCGCGGCCGTGAGCCCCTGCTTCTGCGCTTCCTTCTCGTAGAGCTCGTGGATGTGCGGCGTCTCGACGACGCCCGGATGAATCGTGTTGACCGTGATGCCGAACGGGCCGAGCTGGTCGGACAGCGTCTTGGTCAGGTGCACGATCGCCACGTTGCGCATGCCGGACAGCTGCTTGCTGCCGCGGCCCGTCAGGCCGCCGATGTTGACGATCCGGCCGAAGCCGTTGGCCCGCATGTACGGTGCGGCCGCCTTCGCGCAGCGCAGGTAGCCGACCACCTTGATGTCGATATCCTGCAGCAGTCCCTCCGGGTCAGCGTGTTCGAGTTCGGCGCGCACGAGCCCGCCCGGATGCGCGGCGCCGTTCAGCAGGATGTCGAGCCGGCCGAAGCGCTCGACGCACGCGGCCATCGCCGCTTCGATCGACGCCATGTCCGTTGTGTCCACCGTGACGGGCAGGATCGCGCCGGCCGCGTCGCCGAGCGGCGCGAGCGTCGTGCGAATCTCGGCGGCCGCCGCTTCGAGGTGTTCGATGCGTCGCGCGGCGATCGCGACGTTGACGCCTTCGCGCGCCAGTTCGAGCGCGACCGCCTTGCCGATGCCCATGCTGCCGCCGGTGATGAACGCGGCTTTTCCGTGCAGTTGCAGATCCATGTCGATGAAAGGTGAGAGTCGGGATTAAGGAAAGAAGCGCGTTGTGCGATCAGGACAACTGCATTTCGATGAGCGTCGGCCCGTCGGTATGCGCGAGCGCGTTGTCGAGCGCTTGCACCAGCGCTTCCGTCGTGCCCACGCGTTCGGCCGGCACGCCGTAGCCGCGCGACAGCGCGATCCAGTCGATCGGCGGATCGTCCAGTTGCGTCAGGCGGCTCGCGTGCGGCGTGTCGGCCGGCAGGCCGCTGCGCGCGAGTTCGGTCTGCAGGATGCCGTAGCGCCGGTTCGATGCGATCAGCATCACGATCGGCAAACGCTCGCGCGCCATCGTCCACAGCGACTGGATCGTGTATTGCGCGCTGCCGTCGGACTGCAGCGCGAACACGCGGCGGTCCGGGCACGCGACGGCGGCGCCGAGCGCCACCGGCAGGCCCTGGCCGATCGCGCCGCCGGTGTTCGTCAAAATGGTGTGACGACGTGCGCGCGCCGATGCGGTCACGAACGGGTAGCCGCACGTACCGCCTTCGATCGACACGATCGCGTCGTCGGGCAGCGCATTCGCGAGCACGCGGCCGACGGCCTGCGGCGTGAGCGGGCCGTCCTCCACGCGCCAGCGCTCGACGTGCACGCCATCGTCATTCGCCGCCGCACCGATGCGATCGGCCAGCGCCTCCAGCGCGTCGTCCGCCGCATCGCCCGGTGTTGCCAG
Organism: Burkholderia sp. MS389; assembly: GCF_016899425.1. Lineage (GTDB taxonomy): Bacteria > Pseudomonadota > Gammaproteobacteria > Burkholderiales > Burkholderiaceae > Burkholderia > Burkholderia sola. Next base: position 656,356 of record NZ_CP045996.1, on the reverse strand, counting down.
CGTCACGATGTCCTCGGGCCGCGCAAGTTCGCCCGGAATGCCGTCGTAGCCGAAGTAGGTGACGGGCGCGAGCGCGCCGGCCAGCACCACGCGCCGGCCGGCCAGCGCCGCGAGCGCCGGCTCGGGGAAATAAGGCAGGCGGTCGATGTCCGGCAAGCCGCCGCCGCGCTCCGCCCGCGCAGGAAAGGTTTCGCTGAAACAGGTCGCGCCGGTGGCCGCCGCGATGCGTGCCGCCGCCCGCTGCCCGCGCGCCGACAGCGCGCGGGCGCCCATCAGCAGGACGGCGCGATGACCGCCGAGCAGCAGATCGGCCACCTGTTCGACCCGCGCGGCGTCGAACGACACCGCGGCCGGGCGTACGACGGCGGGCCACGCCGCGCCGCGCACGCTGGCCGACTGGAGATCGACGGGCAGCACGAGGGTCGCGACGCCGCGCGGCGTGCCCATCGCGGCCGAAATCGCATCGGCCGTATCCGTCGCGAGATCCGTGTCGCGCGCCACACTGCGATACCACACCGACACCGGACGGGCGAGCGATTCGATGTCGGACGTGAGCGGTGCGTCGTACTTCAGATGCGCGCGCGTGTGATCGCCGACGATGTTCAGGATCGGCGTGCGGGCGCGGCGCGCGTTGTGCAGGTTGGCAATGCCGTTCGCGTGGCCGGGCCCGAGATGCAGCAGCGTCATCGCGGGCTTGCCGGTCATGCGGCCATAGCCGTCGGCCGCGCCCGTGCACACGCCCTCGAACAGCCCGAGGATCGACCGCACGCCGGCCACGGTGTCGAGCGCACCGACGAACGGCATCTCGGTCGTGCCGGGATTGGCGAAACAGACGTCGACGCCCGCGTCTCGCGCAGTGGCGAGCACGACGCTCGCCCCGCTTCTTGCTTCGGTATCGCTGTCCAACTGTGGGATGTTCATGCGGCTGCTCGACGGGTTTGGCTGAAGTGTTTTTACTTTAATCCCGAATTACGGGATTTGTCAAACAACCCAATTCACATTCCATGACTTCACCAAGGTCCACGTTTACCCGATATTTCTTGCCAATTTCCCATATTGCAGATGTTGAGGCGATATACGATCGCCACCACGACACGACACATTTCCCACCATTCGGAATTTCACGAAACCGCTACGCCCGATCGACCGCGTCCGCGACGCGCACCGTTTCCCTTCTCGCATCCATTCTCAAAATTACGATTGCAAATGCCTCTCATTTGCATTAAATTGCCGCGCAAATGTACTGTTTGGAACACAGATGTCGGCGCAAGGCCGCCCGCCGTGCCCGAACGCGAACGACACGAAAAGGAGAGGTATGAGCAGGAGGAACTGGGCGGCCGCGCCGATGGCCATCGTCGTCGGCACGACCGGCATGGGCGCCGCCGACGCGCAGGAAACGTCGCTGCCCACCATCGAAATCTCCGCGCAACGCGCGACGGCGCCGTTCCGCACGCGCGAATCGACGAGCGCGACGCGCAGCGAGGCCGACGTGATGGAGATTCCGTTCGCGGTCAGCAGCGTCGACACGAAGCTGATCCAGACCGTGGCCGCCACGCGCGGCGACGATCTTTACGACTGGGTCGCGGGCGTCTCGCGCCAGAACAACTTCGGCGGCCTGTGGGACAACTACGCGGTGCGCGGCTTCGCCGGCGACGGCAACACGTCCGGCACCGACTACCTGGTCAACGGCTTTTCGTGGAATCGCGGGATGAGCGTGCCGCGCGACACCGTCAACCTCGAGCGCATGGAAGTGCTCAAGGGGCCGGCATCCGCGCTGTATGGCCGCGGCGATCCGGGCGGGATCATCAGCTATACGACGAAGCAGCCGCAGTTTGCACGCGCGAACACCATCGGCGTATCGGCCGGCAGCTACGGCGCACTGCGCCAGACCCTCGATTCGACCGGCCCCGTCACGAAATCGCTCGCGTACCGCTTCGTCGCGATGAACGAAAACAACGGCAGCTTTCGCGACACGGTGTCGAGCAAACGCTACCTGTTCTCGCCGTCGTTCACGTGGGACATCGGCGCGGACACGACGCTGCACTACGAATTCGAGAGCGCGCGTCAGCGCGCGCCGCTCGATCGCGGCGTGCTGGCGGTCAACGGCCAGCTTGGCGTGATCCCCACGTCGCGCTTTCTCGGCGAGCCGCGCGACGGCGACTACGACGTGCGCAACACGGGCCACCAGTTCACGCTCGAGCATCGCATCGATTCCAGCTGGTCGGTCAATGCGGGCGTCGCGCAACGCAACACCGACCTGTCGGGGCGCTCGTCCGAGGCATTCGCATTGCAGCCGGACGGCCGCACGCTGTGGCGCCGCTACCGGCAAGTCGCGTTTCATTCGAACGACCTGCAGGGCCGCGTCGAAACCACCGGCTCGTTCCGCACGGGCGGTATCGGCCATACGCTCGTGATGGGTGTCGATGCGTATCGCTTCAACTACGACCAGTTCGTCGCGCGCTCCACCCCGAGCGCCGCGGCGCCGTATGCGATCGACATCTTCGATCCGGTGTACGGCCAGCCCGCGCCGACGCCGCGCACCGCGACCAACCTGCTCGAACGCGATAACGGACAAGGCGTCTACGCGCAGGACACGCTCGCGTTCGGGCCGCACTGGAAGATCCTGGCCGGGCTGCGCTGGGATCGCTTCCACCAGTCGATCGACAACCGCCTGAAGGGCGTGACGACGAGCCAGTTGCAGACCGCGGTGAGCCCGCGTATCGGCGTCGTGTATGAAATGAGCCCCGCGTGGTCGTTCTATGCGAACACCGCGTATTCGTTCCGGCCGAACAACGGCGCCGACGTCGGCGGCAACGCGTTCGATCCCGAAAAGGGCCACGGCTACGAAGCCGGCGCGAAATGGGCGGGCGCGCGCTCGCTCACGACCGTCTCCGCGTTCTACGTGACCAAGCGCAACGTGCTCACCGCCGATCCGGCGAACGCCGGCTTCTCGCGCGCGGCCGGCGAAGTACGCAGCCGCGGCGTCGAATTCGAATGGAGCGGCGATCTCGGCCACGGCCTGCGCGGCATCGCCAATTTCGCGTACGTCGACGCCGAGGTCACGCGCGACACCGTGCTGGCGCCCGGCTCACGCCTCGTCGACGTGCCGCGTCTGAGCGGCAGCGCGCTGCTGATGTACGAGACGACCCTGCCGTTCGCGGACAAGGCCGGCGCCGGCGCCGGCGTGATCTACGTCGGGCGCCGCGCCGGCAACACGGCCAACACGCAGGACGGCTTCGAGCTGCCGGCCTACGCGACCGTGCAGCTCAACGGCTACGTTCAGGTCAACAAGCACCTGCGCGCGTCGGTCGTGCTGAACAACCTGTTCAATCGCACCACCTACGTCAGCTCGTACAACAGCCTGTGGGTCGCGCCGGGCGCGCCGCGCAGCCTGTTCGCGTCGCTCGCTTACTCGTTCTAAGCCGGCCCGGACGGTTGACGCGACGCGCATCGCGCGTCAGCCGCCGACCACGAACCGCGCGCCCAGCGCGAGCAGCAACGCCGGCGGCATCACGCACGCGCCGACCGCGAGGAATGCGCGGAAACCGACCTGCAGCCCTTCGCGCCGGATCGCCGTCAGCCACAGAATCGTCGCGAGCGATCCGGTGATCGACAGGTTCGGGCCGAGATCCACGCCGATCAGCATTGCATCGACCACCGTTCGCGGGCTGTGCGCGACGTGGATCGTCGAACTCGCGATCAGCCCGGCGGGCAGATTGTTGACCCCGTTCGACACCAGCGCGACCGCGACGCCGGCTACGGCCGCCGCGACATGCTCGCCGCTTTGCATGAGCGTGTGTAGCAGCCCCGCCAGCGCGCGCACCGCGCCGGTCCGGTCGAGCGTCTCGACGACGACGAACAGCCCCGCGACGAGCGGCAACACGCTCCATGAAATCGCGCGAACGATCGGCACGCCCGCCGCGCGATCCCGCATCACCACGCACGCGACCGTGACGACACCCGCCAGCGTGGTCGGCAACCCGAGCGGGCGATCGGCGATCGATACCGCCATCAGCGCGACGGCCGTTGCGGCGATGCCTGCCAGCGCGATGCGGCCGCCGCCGGTCAGCGGCTGCACCGGCAGCGCGGACTCACAACGGCCGGAAAGCGCACGTCGCTGCACGATCCGCAGCATGACGAACGTGCACGCGATCGACGCGACGGACGGCGCCGCGAAGTGCGCGAGCCAGACGCCGAGGGCCGGCATGTGCGCGCCGTACAGCACCAGGTTCGCGGGATTCGAAATCGGCAACACGAAACTCGCGGCATTGGCGACGAGCGCACAGCTGTACAGCAGCGGCATCGGATCGGCCTTCGCGCGGCGCGCGGCGGCCAGGACCGCGGGCGTCAGCACGACGGCGGTCGCATCGTTCGACAGGAACACCGTGGTGACGACACCGACCGCGTAGATCAGCGCGAACAACCGCCGCGGCGATCCCTGTGCGAGATTGACGACGTGCGTCGCGACCCAGTCGAACAGCCCCTCGCGACGGGCCGCCTCGGACAGCAGCATCATGCCCGTCAAGAACAGGTACACGTCGCCGCCTTTCGCGACGGCGTCCAGCGCCTGCGCGACGGGCAACAGGTTCAACCCGACCAGCAGCAGCGCGCCGCTCACGGCCCACGTGGCCTCGGGCCAGCCGAACGGGCGCGTGATGACGCCCGCGGTGGCGAGCGCGGAAATCAGCCAGGCAAGCGAAACAGGATTCATGGGCAAGTGGACGGAGGCAGGGGAATCGACATCGCTGTCACGACGATGTCGCCGATAAATCGGCGGGCTTGCCGCACGCGCTGCTCAGCGATCGCGCATGGCCGAGCCACAGCGCGAGCGAGCCCGTCGACACGGCGCCCAGCACGACGAACGCGGCCGGATAGCCGAAGTGCTGCGCGAGCATGACGCCCAGCACCGGGCTGAGCGCCGCGCCGATGCCCTGCGCGGTCGCGACGGCGCCCTGCCCGGCGTTCACGCGGCCGGAGCCATGCAGCAGGCGCACCACGAGCGCGGGCACGACCACGCTTTGCAGACCGGCGCCGATACCGTCGAGCACCTGCACCGGCCACACGCCCGCTTCGCTCATCCACGTCGCGGCGACCAGCCCGCGCACCGGCAGCACGAGATACGAGCACAGCAGCACCCGCCAGTAACCGTGCGCGCGGATCAGCCGGGGCGCGAGCCACGCCGCCGCAATCATCACGCACTGCGCGATGACGATCGTCTGCGCGGTGAACGCGCTCGCGTTGCTGCGATGCGTGACGACGACGCCCATCCCGTAGAGCGGCAGCATCGCGGCGTTGCCGAGATGAAACAGCGCGAGCGACGCGCCGAGCAGCACCAGCGGCCGGTTCTCGGCGAGCGTGCGCAGGCCGCCGACGCGCGACGTCGACGCCGCGTCGAACGCATCGGGATGCGTCGCGTCCGTTGCCGGCGCAGCACCGGCAGGATCGAGGCCACGTGCGGACGCATGATCGATCGCGTACCTGGGAATCGCCAACGTGCTCACGATCGCGAGGACCGTAAACACGCCGACGAGCGCGAACACCGCATCGAACCCGACATGCCAGCCGAGCCACCCGGCGAGCGCCGCCCCGGCGACGTTGCCGGCGTGGTTCGCCATCTGGTTGCGCCCGAACTGCCGGTCGAAACCCTGCCGGCGCACGATGCCGAGCGTCACGCCCGCGGCGGCCGGCGCCAGCACCGCGCCGCTGACCGCCGCGAGGATCTGCGACGCCGCCACCGCCGGATAGCTGTGGACGAACAGCATCGCCAGCGACGCAAGCGCCGTCGCCGCGGTCGCCACGACGATCAGCGCCCGCTTCGCGCGCACCGCATCGACGAGCGCGCCGGCCAACGGCGTCGCGGCCATCGCGGCGAGCCCGGCCAGCGTCATCACCGAGCCGATCGCATCGGCGCCCCAGCCGCGCGACAGCAGGATGACGCCGATGAACGGGCCGATGCCGGCCTGCACGTCGGCCAGGAAGAAGTTGAGCGCCTCGAGCGCGCGTGCCGGTCTCATGGGCGTCTCACCGTCACACGATCATTCGGCATCCGCATCGACGAGCTCGGCGATCTCGCTCACGTCGAGCGTCGTGCCGTGCGGCGTGACGACGCCGTGGCCCCACGCCTGCACATGGACGCCGGGAAGCAGATAGTCGCGCAGGGCTTCAGCCGCATGCGGCGGCACCCGCAGCGCGACGCCGCTCGTCAGCAACGCACCGTTCAACTCGCCTTTCGGGCCATGCAGCCCGAACGCGACTTCGCCGCTCGATTCCATCGGCTGTCGAGGCGGTCGCGGCGGCTTCGGGACGGCGTGCTCCGGCCCGGCGTCGATGATGTCGATGCCGCCGCGACCGGTCAGTTGCACGGCCGCGATCATCGCCGCGCGACGCGGCTTGACGCCCCGCACGCGGATGCGGTCGCCGACCGCGACATGACGCACCAGTTCGCGGCCCAGATGCGGTGGTACGTGCACCTGGAGGTCGCCGTTCAGGATCAGGCCGTCGATTTCTCCGTGCGGATTGAGCAGGAACTGCGTGACGCGGCCGCGCGTTTCGGGCAGGCACGCGGGATCGATCCAGTGCATGACAGGACTCCTTTCGATGGATGGGGGAATAGCGTCGCGCGATCAGCGCGCGACATCGTCGTAGAGGTTCACGACATGGCCCGGCGCGCCGAACGCCGTCGCCTGCAACGCTTCGCCGTACGCATTGCGCGTGCCGTAACCGACCGCGGCCACGCGCTCGCCGGGAACGAGCAGCGCGCCGAATTGCTGCGCGGCCGGAACGGTCAGCTTGACGATCGTCCCGCTGTCGAGCATCACGCCGTCCGGCTCGCCGCGCGGCGCGTGCGTCACGCGGCGCACGACGCCGGACACGCTCAGGCGGGCGAGATTGACGCCGCGCAGCATCGGCGGCACGGGTGCGACGGGCGCGGGCGGCTGATCGGACAGCGACGCGCCGGTGCCGTCGTTGCGGACGACGCGTGCGCGGATTTCATCGTCGACGTGTCGTTCGCCGGCTATCGTGACACGCTGGCCCGACCGCACGAGCGCCGTCAATTGCGAACCGAGATGCGGCGGCAGGCGGACGAGCGTGCCGTCGGTCAGCACGAAGCCGTCGACGGCGCCTTCCGGATTGATCGTCAGCCGCGACAGCGTGCCGGAAACCAGCGCATCCGACGCGGCGTCGTTTCCGGGCGCGGCAGGCACAAGCGCACGAGGCCGAGGAGGAGCAGGCGGCGGCATGGCGCCGGCCGGGTCTTCCGCACGCGGCGCCGGCGGCACCTGCGCCAGGCTGACTGTTGCGACGGCAACGAGTGCGGCAGCGCAGAGCATGCGATACGACCGGTGAACGGCGGCACGGCGCCGCGACCGCGATCGAACGACAGGCAGGTACGACTTCATGACGGGCTCCGGCGACGGGTTGCGATGCATCGATATCCGCAATACCCGTGCCAGCCTGAGAAGCACTGTGTGGCCGTGCGCCGAATCGCGAAGCACGTCTGACGTGTCGGATTTCCCGACACGTCGCTTCACCGGATGTCGGCATTCCCGACGGTCGAAACGGCGCGACTAGTCGTCCCGCTCGATCCCGAGATTCGCCATGCGCGCATAGAGCGACTGGCGGCCGATCCCGAGCTGCCTCGCGGCCTCCGCGCGATTGCCGTTCGCGCGCTCGAGCGCGTGCAGGATCGCCGCGCGCTCGACCGTCGCCAGCGCATCGGGCAGCGGCATGTCGAGCAGGTGCGCCGGCACCGCCTCGGCGCCCGACGCGCGCGCCGGCACGGCGGCCAGGCCGAGATCGGCCGCGCCGACGGCCGGCCCGGGGGCGAGCGCGGCCGCCCGCTCCATCACGTTGCGCAGTTCGCGCACGTTGCCCGGCCAGCGGTGATCGAGCAGCGCGCGCTGCGCGTCGTTCGTCAGATGCAGCGCGCGCATGCCTGCCGCGCTGCCGAGGAAATGCGCGGCGAGCGGCAGGATGTCGGCGACGCGCTCCGCGAGCGGCGGCAGGTGCAGCGGAATGACGTTCAGCCGATAGAACAGGTCTTCGCGGAACGTGCCGTTCGCGACGGCCGCGGCGAGGTCGCGGTGCGTCGCGGCCACGACGCGAATGTTGATCGCGGTCGGGCGATCCGCGCCGAGCGGCATCACCTGGCGCTCCTGCAATGCGCGCAGCAGCTTCGCCTGCATCGCGGCCTGCATGTCGCCGATCTCGTCGAGAAAAAGCGTCCCGCCGTCGGCCTCGACGAGCCGCCCCGCGCGATCGGCGTGCGCCCCCGTGAACGCGCCGCGACGATGCCCGAACAACTCGCTTTCGAGCAGATCGGCCGGGATGGCCGCGCAGTTCACGGCGACGAACGGCCCCGCATGTCGGGCCGATGCGGCATGCAGCACGCGGGCCGCCACCTCCTTGCCCGTGCCCGTCTCGCCGGTCACGAGCACGGTCGCGTCGCTCATCGCGGCGCGGCCGACCTGCTTTTGCACGTCGCGCATCGCGGCGCTCACGCCCAGCAGTTGCGGTCGGTCCGCCGACGGTTCGCCCGCGAAACCGCTGTCAGGCGGCGCGAGCGCGGGCGGCTGATTCGCCGACACGATGCGTTCGAGCAGTTGCGCGATGTCGCGACGCCCGATCGGCTTCGTCAGGTGATCGAATGCGCCGAGCCGCATCGCTTCGATCGTGTTGTCGCTGGTCGCATGGGCCGTCAGCATGACGACCGGAATCGCGGCCAGCGCAGGATCGTCGCGCAGTTGCGCGAGCACGGCCAGCCCGTCCAGATCCGGCAGGCGGAAATCCAGAAAGATGCATTCGATGCCGCCGCGGTCGCGCAACGCGCTGAGCGCGGCGCGGCAGGTTGCGGCCTCGACGGCCCGATGACCGAGATCGGCGAGCGTTTCGGCGAGGCTGTCGCGGAAGGCCGCGTCGTCGTCGACTATGAGGATGTTTGCCATGGAATTTCAATCACGAATGCGGCGCCCCCGTCGAGGCGCGCGTGCCCGCCATGCGCCGCCGCCACTTCGCGGACGACGGCGAGGCCGAGGCCCGTGCCATCCGCGCGGCCCGTCACGAACGGCTCGAAAATCCGCTCGCGCTGCGCGGCCGGCACGCCGGGGCCGCTGTCCGACACGGTGATGCACAGCCAGTCGCGCCCGGCGAACGCGCGCCGCTCGGCGGCGAGCGTGACCGCGCCGCCGTCGCCCGCGTGGTGCAGCGCGTTGAGCAGCAGATTGTCGAGCGCCCGCCGCATCTGGTCGGGATCGAAGGCGGGACGATCCGACGGCCAAGCGAGCCGCTCGCCCTGCCCCGCGAGCGATAGCGTCAGGTCGATCGCTTGCCGCTGCGCGAGCTCGCGGTGCGCATCGACGACCTGCGCGAGCCACGCGTCGACGTCGACCCGTGTCGCATGCGGGCGCACCGGCTGCGTCAGCGCGAGCAGGCTCGACAATTGCGCATCGATGCGCTCGATCTGCGCGAGGATCACGCGCAACGCGTCCTGCTGCCGTCGGCCATCGCCGGCCAGTGCGTTTTCCGCCTTCAGCCGCATCGCGCCCATCGGATTGCGAATCTCGTGCGCGACCTGTGCGGCAAGCTTCCCCAGCATGCCGAAGCGCTCGGCCTGCGCGAGGCGCGTGCGCAGTTCGTCGGCCTGCTGTTGCAGCAGGTCGGCGCGCCGCGCCCGCTCGTTGAACGCATCGATGACGCGGTCGAGATCGGGTTCGCCGACGTACGGCAGCTGATGCTCGCGACCGTCGGGCCCGAGCCCGCTCTCGATCCGCGCGAGATTGCGCTTCCATCGGCGCAGCGCCACGGCCAGCGCCGCCGCGATCGCCAGAATCACCGCGAGCACGGCCGCGAGGCCCGTGGCCAGCAATTCCCCGTGCCGGCCCAGCGGCGGGCGCGCACGCGTCAGCATCCACACGTACAGCCCCGATCCGCCGCGTACCGGACAGGCCGCCGCGATCACCGCATCCTGCGCGCCTTCGACGACGTTCGCCGTCGCGGCATGCGTCGCGGCCGCGGCGCGCAGCGTGCGGAGGATCAGCGGCGTTTCCGCTTCCGGAACGTCGTGTTTGACGCCGCTGCCCTGATAAGTCGGAAAGGAATACGCGAGAAAGCCGCTCGCCGCCGGGGCGGCGTCGGGCATCCAGAACCCGCCCTCCATGTCCGGCGCGCGGGACAGCACGATGTCGAGGATCGCGTGCATCAGGTCCGGGGCGGGCCCGGCGCCCGCCGACGCGGAAGACGCGCCGTAACGCGACGCGACCGCTTCGCAGGCCGACGCGCCGGCGGCCTTCGCGCTGGCCACCTGCTGACTCTCGGCGGAAGTCGCCGTAACCCAGACGACCGCGACCAGCGTCGCGCACAGCGACGCGACGAGTGCCCAGAGCATGACGAGTTGGGTGGAAAACGACGGACGCTTCATCGGATCGGGCTGGCGGTTGAGGACGACAGAATAGCGTATTGCATGTCATGCGAAGCGGTCACGACCGGCATGCATTGCGCCGACTGCTGGCCCGATCGGATCGGAACGGCAACGGCGCGCGCCAGTGCCGTCACGCTCGCCACTTGCATTTCGGTATCGGCGACAAATCCCGCCGATCGCACGCGCCTGGGCCGCCTTGCCGCCATCGACATACGTGTCCGCAATCACCGCCTTCGCCGAGCCCGCGCCGTTGCGCCGACCGTACTCAGGCTTGAAGGTACCTGCCCGGAAAATCGAACGGGAATCGAAAACGCCCGCCGCCGGAAATCCGGCGTCGGGCGTCTCGACCCCTCTTGGCGTGCGGCGCGCCCCTACCGCGCAAGCGCGGCGACTTGCCCCGCCGTCAGCGCACCGTGGTACACGCGGAAATCGCTCACCAAGCCGTCGAAGGCCGGATCGGCCGCGAACTGCGACCGCCCGATCCAGTTGTTCGCGGTCGGAGCGAGCCGCCACGGCGCGAGAAACGCGTCGGCCGCGCTACCGACTGCTGCGCCGTCGACGTAGAGCGTGGCCGTCGTCCCCGCCAGCGTGACGGCCACGTGCGTCCACTGCGCGGCTCGCAGCGGCGCTTTCGCATCGATACGCCGCTCGCCGTGCGCCCCGTTGACCGTGATCGCGAAGCGCAGCGCGCCGGTGTCGGCGAGCGGCGTGAGCATCATGTAGCGCCCGACACCGGAGCCGAAGTCGAACACCCGCGACCACTTCCGCACGGTGCGCGCGCACACCCATGCCGCGACCGTGAAATCCGACACGTCGGCGAGCACGCCCGCCGCAAGCGCGACGTAGCTGCCCGCACCGTCGAGCGACAGCGCATTGCCGCTGCGCCCCGGCGCGAACGCCGCCCCGCCGACCAGCGTACCGGGGTGCCCGTTGCCGCTGCGATCGGCGGCGGTGACGCCGCGCGATTCGTCGAACGGCAGCCAGATCTGCAGCTGCTGGCCGGTCACCACGCGCGCCTCCGCGGAATGCTGCGTTTCGCCGGTCGGCGTGGTTGCGCTCACAACGTAATACCAGGTGCCCGCGGCCGGGCTGTCCGTCCACGTCAGCGGATCGACGATGCCGGTCGCGACGGTCGCGTACGGGCCGCCCGACGCCGCGCCGCGCTTCACCGTATAGTGCGTGCCGTTCGCGACACCCCACCACGACAGCACCGCGCGCCCGGCGCTCGCGTGCGCGGTGAGCCCGCTCGGTGCGGGCGCCGGGCCGGCCGGATCGCGCGTATACATCAGCGTGCCGTAGCCGAGCTGATCGTAGCCGCCGCTGTTCGGCCCGTAGTTGCCGCCGCCACCCTCGGGCTGTGCGGCGAGCGCGAAGCGCTTCGACCACGGCGCCGCGAGCCCCTTGCGGTTCACGTAGTGGTTGTACACGAGCGCCCAGCACGGCCGGACCCCGCCCTGGCCGCCGGTCGCGAACTGCGTTTGCGTGACGTTCACGTTCGAGTAGGTGACGTACGGCACGTCGAAGAACGGGCCGTCGGGCGATTGGCGCAAATTGGCTTTCGCGACGTATTCGGCGCCGGCAAGAAAACGGTTGTTGTCGTACCCGTACAGATCGACGCCCTGATTCCACGCCATCTCGCAGATCGCGCCGGCCAGCGCGATGCCGAGCGTGTTGTGCCCCTGGTCGCGGCCGCTCTCCTGCCACTGGCCGAGATGGCCCGGATGCAGGTAATACACCGCCTGCGGTATCGCGCCGTTGCCGGGCCCCGCGCGGAAATAGTCGATCGCCTCGTCGAACAGCGCGCGGTCGTCGCACAGCACGCCGATCGCGAGGATCGACGCGATATTGCACAGGTCCCAGTTCGCCCAGTAGTGCGTGATCTCGGTATTGTTGTGACGATGCAGGAAATCGGTGTTGATCGGGTAGAACACGGTGCGCATCATCCGCTGGAACGCGGCGAAATCCGCGGCCGCCCAGCCCGGATAGCCGCGCATGATCTCGCCGGCATTCGCGAACTCGTAGCCGTACAGGCCGGCCGCGAGGTCGACGTTCGAATCGCCGCCCAGGCGCTTCAGCGTCGCCGCCCATGCGTTCATGATCCGCACGGCCGTGTCCGCATACAGCTTGTCGCCGGTCACCTTCCAGCGCAGCGCGCACGCATAGGCGGCGGCGACGTCGTTGTACAGGATTCCGTAGTTCTGCGGCCCGCTGCCGCCGCGATCGATCTCGACCTGCGGCCGCGGCTGCCACGACTGGCTCGCGTGGCCGTTCGCGATCAGCACCGACCAGCCGTCGAACCACGGCTGCGCGTGCGTCATCACCTTTTGCGCGACGCGATCGAAATCCGCCTGCGTATGCAGCAGGCCCGGATGGACGAAGGCCGCCGTCGAGCCCTGCGATACCGCGGCGAATGCGGCGCTCGCACCGCCGAACGTCCCGCCGCAGGCGAGCATCGCCCATGCGCCCAGACTGTGGAGAAACGTGCGCCGCGACATCGCGTCGTCCGACATCCATTCGGGTTGCGAAGCGTCGCCCGTGCGATGCGCGACCGCTTCGCGCATCGCGTTGTCCTTCGTCCAGTCCTTGCCGCTCATGCGTCTCCCTTGGTCGTTGCGGCCGCGCCCGCGCGCGGCCCTGGGTTCGAACTTCGTCGAAAGTGTGCCGCTGTCGCCGGAAGTCCCGGCACGGCGAAGCAGACGGCGGTTGGTCAGGCATCTGCGGAAGCGCCCCGCTTCGCCTGCACCGGCTCCGGCCGCCACACGTCATGCGATCCTGAACGCAAACGATGACAGTGGCGGGAAGCGGCGGCAACCGCGCATGGTGCGCGTCGGGATCGGGCGGGTCAATTACGCGTTGTAAGGAAACGGCCGCGTCAGCCCGCGATTCGGGGAATCGTCGTCCGCTGATCGGCGTGCGATTCGATTCGCCGCGTTGAGCGTCGACCGCGCGGCATGCGCGGCGCATTCGGTCCGCGGCCCGCGCGTCGGAGCCGCCTCGCCTTTCAACGCGCGTCCGCGGCAACGGCAGCGCGCTGCGACGCACCGTCCCGCTCGACTCGCTCGACGATGCGTGCCAGCCGAATGATGTCGGTCAGCGCGAAATCGGCTGCATCGGGCCGGGGCCGGCCGCACTGGTCAGCCATGCGCATCGCGAACGCGAGCGCTTCGGAACGCTCGCGCAGCAGCGCGCGCAGTGCATCCGCGATCACCTGCCGGTCGCGCGGGTCATCCAGGCCCAGCACGGAACCGGCATCCGGCATCCGGCATCGCGAACGGTCCGGCCACCCGCACGGAAACATCCGCCGCGCGCATCGTGTTTCGTTCCATGGTCGTCCTCTTCGTCGACTCGCGACCGACCGGCGCCGACCCGCACGTCAGCGCCGGTTCGACCGCGACACCACGTCGATCCACACCGCCAGCACCAGCACCGCGCCCTTGACGATCATCTGCCAGTACGCGTCGACGTCGAGCATTGACATCCCGTTGTCGAGGCTCGCCATCACGAGCGCGCCGATCAGCGCGCCGTAGACGGTGCCCGACCCGCCGCGCATCGACGTGCCGCCGATGAAGCACGCAGCGATCGCATCGAGTTCGCCCATCGAGCCGGCCGACGGCGACCCGGCCGCGAGCCGCGCCGTGTTGACGAGGCCGGCGAACGCGCACATCAGCCCCATCAGCGCGAAGATCACGAGCTTCACGCGATCGGTGTCCACGCCCGACAGCCGCGTCGCCTCCAGGTTCGACCCCACCGCATAGATGCGCCGGCCGAACACGGTCTGCGTCGCGATCCACGAGAACACGCCGAGCAGCACGAGCAGCAGCAGCACGGGCACCGGAATGCCGCCGTAACGGTCGAGCGTCGCGACGAACGCGAACAGCACGGCGCCCGCGCCGACGATCTTCGCGACGTCCTGCCACAACGGCGCGACCGAGAGCCGGTAGCGCCGCCGCGTGCCGCGCTGCCGCACCACCAGCAGCGTCGCGACCACGAACAGCAGCACCGCGAGGCCGTCCCCGGCGAGACGCGGCAGATAACCCTGCCCGATGAACACGAAGCCGTCCGACACGGGCGCGATCGTCGAGCCGCCCGTCACGCCGAGCAGGATGCCCCGAAACGCGAGCATCCCGCCGAGCCCGACGATGAACGACGGCACGCGCCGATAGGTCGACCACCAGCCGTTGAAGAGTCCGATCAGCACGCCGAGCGCGAGCACGGCCGGGACCGTCGCCGCAACCGGCCAGTGGCGGTTGACGTCGAGGATCGCGGCGACGCCGCCGAGCAGCCCGAGCAGCGAGCCGACCGACAGGTCGATCTCGCCCGCGATGATGACGAACACCATCCCGCACGCGAGCATGCCGGTGATCGACATCTGCCGCAGCAGGTTCGATACGTTGCGCGGCGTGACGAACGCGCCGTCCGTCAGCACCGAGAAGAACGCCCAGATCGCGACGACCGCGAACAGCAGCGCGAGCACCTTGTAGCGCGTGAAGACGTGGCGCAATGGCAGCCGCGGCGCGCGGCCGGCATCTGCATCCGGCGTCGCCGGGGTCGAGGAAGAAAGTTCGGAATTCATGTCGCACTCGCTGCGGTGGGTTCGGCCGGCAGCCGCGCGGGCTTCAGCGCGGCGCCGAGAATCTGTTCCTGCGTGAGGCCCTGGTTGACGAAATCGCCGCGCAATTCGCCCTCGCCGATCACCAGCACGCGATCGGCGAGGCCGAGCACTTCCGGCAGTTCCGACGACACGACGATCAGCGCGACGCCGCGCTTGGCCAGCGCGAAGATCAGCCGGTAGATCTCGGCCTTTGCGCCCACGTCGACGCCGCGCGTCGGTTCGTCGAGGATCAGCACCTGCGGCTCGGTCAGCAGCATCTTCGCGAGCACCGCCTTCTGCTGGTTGCCGCCCGACAGGCTCGCGATCGACAGGAACGGGTGGGCGGCGCGCACCGACAGCCGCTGCATCTCGGTGCGGATCGCGTCGAGCTCGGCGGCCGCGTCGATCCGCCCGCGCGCCGCGAAGCGCTGCAGCACCGCGAGCGTGATGTTGTGGCCGACGCCGAGCTGCGGCACGATGCCGTGGCGCTTGCGGTCCTCGGGCACCATCGCGATGCCGGCGCGGATCGCGTCGGCCGGCGAGCGGATCGACAGCGGCCGGCCGTTCATCGTCACGGTCGCCGTGCACGCGCCCGGATACGCGCCGAAGATCGCCTGCATCAACTCGGTGCGCCCCGCGCCGACGAGCCCGGCCACGCCGACGATCTCGCCGCGTCGCACGCTGAACGACACGTCGTCCACGCGCTTGCGGCGCGCGTTCGTCACGTCGCGGCACGTCACGTGGCGTACGTCGAGCACGACGTCGCCGATCTCGTGCGGCTCGCGCGGATACAGGTCGCGGATCTCGCGGCCGACCATCATCGCGATGATCCGGTCGGTGGTCAACGCGGCCATCGGCTCGGTCGCGACATGGCGGCCGTCGCGGATCACGGTGACCGTGTCGCACACGGCCGCCACCTCGTCGAGCTTGTGCGAGATGTACACGCACGCCACGCCGCGCCGCTTCAGGTCGCGCACGATGTCGAGCAGGATCCGCGTTTCCGACGCGCTCAGCGACGACGACGGTTCGTCGAGGATCAACAGCTTCGCGCGCTTGTTCAGCGCCTTCGCGATCTCGATCAGCTGCTGGTGGCCGCCGCCGTAGTTCATCACCGGCTGCGCGACGTTGATCGAGTCGATCCGTAATTCCTGCAGCAGTTCCTCCGCGCGCTGGACCATCGCCGCGAAGTGCATGCGCCCGCCCGGCAGCGTGATCTCGTTGCCGAGGAAGATGTTCTCGGCCACCGACAGTTCGGGCACGAGCATCAGTTCCTGATGGATGATCGCGATGCCCGCGCGCTCGGTGTCGCGCACGCCGGACGCCACGAGCGGCGCGCCTTCCCAGCGGATCTCGCCGTCCCACGTGCCGTGCGGGTACACGCCCGACAGCACCTTCATCAGCGTCGACTTGCCGGCGCCGTTCTCGCCGCACAGCCCGACGCATTCGCCGGGGCGCACGGTCAGGTCGATACCGTCGAGCGCCTTCACGCCGTCGAATGCCTTGACGATGCTACGCATCGTCAGCAAGGGTTCCGTCATTCGTTCATTGCCTCGCAGTAAGCGGCCGCCGTCGCGGCGGCCGCGCGTCGCGTCCGTCGTACGCTTACTGGCTCGCCAGCTGGGCCTGGGTATAGAAGCCGTCCTTCACGACGACGTCGACGTTGCGCTTGGTCAGCAGCGTCGGCTGCAGCAGCACCGTGTCGACCTTCTTCTTGCCGTTGTCGTACTGCGCGTTGAACGCAGGCTTCGTGCCCTTCGCGAGATCGACCGCCAGCTTCGCGGCTTCGCTCGCGATCAGCTTCAGCGGCTTGTAGACGGTCATCGTCTGCGTGCCGGCGATCACCCGCTTGACCGCGGCCAGATCCGCATCCTGCCCGGACACCGGCACCTTGCCGGCCAGATGCTGCGCGGCGAGCGCCTGAATCGCGCCGCCGGCCGTGCCGTCGTTCGACGCGACGATCGCGTCGATCTTGTTATTGTTCGCGGTCAGCGCGTCCTCGACGATCCGCAGCGCGGTCGACGCGCTCCATTCGGGCACCCACTGCTGGCCGACGACCTTGATGTCGCCGCGGTCGATCGCGGGCTTCAGCACCTTCAGTTGTCCTTCGCGCAGCATCTTCGCGTTGTTGTCGGTCGGCGCGCCGCCCAACAGGAAGTAGTTGCCCTTCGGCTTCGCGTCGAACACGCCCTGCGCCTGCAGCTCGCCGACCTTCTCGTTGTCGAACGAGATATACGCGTCGACGTCCGCGTCGAGAATCAGGCGGTCGTACGACACGACCTTGATGCCGGCCTTGCGCGCTTCGGCGACGACGTTGCCGAGCGTCTTCGAGTTGAACGGCACGATGACGATCACGTCGACGCCGCGCGAGATCAGGTTCTCGATCTGCGAAATCTGCCGCGCCTCGCTTGCGTCGGCCGACTGCACCGACACCTTCGCGCCGAGTTTGGTTGCGGCTGCAACGAAATAGTCGCGATCGCGCGACCAGCGCTCGACGCGCAGGTCGTCGATGCAGAAACCGATCTCGGGCTTGTCCTTGCTCGCATGGGCGAGCGGCGAGCCCAGTGCGAGGATCGCCAGCGCGGCGGCGCCGGCAAGCGAACTCAATACGGTACGACGCGTCACGGATTTCATGTCTCCACTCCTTGTTATGGAACCACTCACGAACCGCGGGCGGCCGCCGGATTGCACCGCCCGCATCGATTCACTGCAACGTGCGTGTCAAGCGCCCGTCGCAAACACCGGTTCGAGCGCCCGATACAGCGCGCGAAACGTCGGCCGGCGCACGTCGCGATACCACGCGTGCCGCTCGGGATCGGGCTCGCGCACCGCGACGACGGGCGGTTGCGGGCACACGTCGTCGAGCCGCGCACGCGGTTCGACCGCGAGGTGCGCGAGGCGCGCGGCGCCGAGCGCCGGCCCCACTTCGCCGCCTTCGCGCAGCGTCAGCGCGCGGCCGCTCAGGTCGGCGAGCATCTGCGTCCAGTACG
This sequence comes from Burkholderia sp. MS389, assembly GCF_016899425.1. GTDB lineage: Bacteria > Pseudomonadota > Gammaproteobacteria > Burkholderiales > Burkholderiaceae > Burkholderia > Burkholderia sola. The sequence goes on along the minus strand of NZ_CP045996.1, from coordinate 638,361 downwards.
CGCTGCGCGAGCCGCCGCCGATCACGGTGATGCTGTCGGGGGCGAGCCCGGCCGCATGCAGCGCGTCGATGCCGTCGAGCAGCGCGAAGCCGACGCCTTCGAGCGTCGCGTTCGCGAGATCGGTACGGCGCGTGTCGGGCGTGAGCCCGTAGAACACGCCCTTCGCGTTCACGTCGTTGTGCGGCGTACGCTCGCCGCTCAGGTACGGCAGGAACCACGGGCGGCTCGCGCGGGCGTTCGTCTCGGCATCGTCGAGCAGCGCCGCGACGCCGTCGTAGCCGGCCAGTTGCGCGGTGAAGTCGATGCAGCCGGCCGCGTTCAGCATCACGGACATCAGGTGCCACGTATCGGGCAGCGCATGACAGAAGCTGTGCACCGCCGATTCCGGATTCGCGCGAAACCCGTCCGACACCGCGAAATACACGCCCGACGTGCCGAGCGACAGCAGCGCATCGCCGGGCCGCACGATCCCGACGCCCACCGCGCCGGCCGCGTTGTCGCCGCCGCCCGCCACCACCGGAATCTCGCGCAGGCCCAGCGCCCGTGCGACGGCCGGCAGCAGCGTGCCGGTGATTTGGTTGCCCTCGAAGACGGCCGGCATCTGCGTGCGCGACAGCCCGCAGGCGGCGAGCAGCGTGTCGTCGTAATCGCGCTTCGCGACGTCGAGCCACAGCGTGCCGGCGGCATCCGACGAATCGGTCGCGAACGCGCCGGTCAGCCGGTAGCGCAGATAATCCTTCGGCAGCAGCACGTAGGCGATGCGCGCGAACACGTCGGGCTCGTGACGCCGCACCCACAGCAGCTTCGGCGCGGTGAAGCCCGGCATCGCGATGTTGCCGGCCACCGTGCGCAGCGCGGGCGCGAGCCGTTCGAGTTCGTCGCACTCCGCGTCGGCCCGGCCGTCGTTCCACAAAATCGCGGGGCGCAGCACGTCGCCGTGCGCATCGAGCAGCGTCGCGCCGTGCATCTGGCCGGTCAACCCGAGCGCGTCGATGTCGCGCGGATCGATGCCGGCCGTACGCGCCTCCGCCACGAGTGCGGCGAGCGCGTCGCAGGCGGCCTCCCACCAGTCGCGCGGCGCCTGCTCGGACCAGCGCGGCTGCGGCCGGCTCACGGTGAGCGGACGGCTCGCGCTCGCGCGCACCGCGCCGTCACGGTCGAGCAGCACCGCCTTCATGCCCGACGTGCCGAGATCGAGTCCGATGTACATGGCGTCAGCGCAGCCCGTAGATCGCCTGGTTCACGATGTTCTCCAGCCGCTCCTGCGCGCCGCTCGCATGCCGCGGGTCCACACCGCGCGCGAGCGCATCGGCCGCCAGCGACTCCAGCGTGTAGCCACCCGACAGGATCTTGCGGCCGAATTCATCGTCCCACTGCGCATAACGCTGCCGGCGCAGCGCGTCGAGCCGGTCGTTCTCGACCAGCACCGCCGCGCGTTCGAGCGCGAGCGCGAGCACGTCGATCGCGCCGACGTGGCCGTAGAACAGGTCTTCCGGATCGATGCTCTGGCGACGCACCTTCGCGTCGAAGTTCATCCCGCCGGTCGTGAAGCCGCCGTGGCGCAGGATCTCGTAGAACGCGAGCGTCAGCTCCTCGACGCTGTTCGGGAACTGGTCGGTGTCCCAGCCGTTCTGCGGATCGCCGCGGTTCGCGTCGACGCTGCCGAACACGCCGAGCGCGAACGCGTTCGCGATCTCGTGATGGAACGAATGGCCGGCGAGCGTCGCGTGGTTCGCCTCGATGTTCACGCGGATCTCGTCCTGCAGCCCGTACTGCACGAGAAAGCCGTGCACGGTCGCGACGTCGTAGTCGTACTGGTGCTTGGTCGGCTCCTGCGGCTTCGGCTCGATCAGCAGCGCGCCCTTGAAGCCGATCCGGTGCTTGTGCTCGACGACCATCGACAGGAAGCGGGCGAACTGGTCGCGCTCGCGCTTCAGGTCGGTATTGAGCAGCGTCTCGTAGCCTTCGCGTCCGCCCCACAGCACGTAGTTTTCGCCGCCGAGCCGGTGGGTCGCGTCGAGCGCATGGCACACCTGGGTCGCGGCCCAGGCGAACACGTCGGGGTTCGGGTTCGTCGCGGCGCCGGCCGCGAAGCGCGGGTGCGAGAACAGGTTCGCGGTACCCCACAGGAGCCGCACGCCGCTCGCCTGCTGGCGCTCGCCGAGATAGTCGACCATCCGCGCGAAATTGCCCGCGTATTCGCGCAGGCTGTCGCCTTCCGGTGCGACGTCGGTGTCATGGAACGTGTAGAACGGCGTGCCGAGCTTCGTGAAGAATTCGAATGCGGCATCGGCCTTCATTCGCGCGCGTTCGAGCGCGTCGCCGGGCTGGTGCCACGGCCGCTGGAATGCGGCCTGCCCGAAGATGTCGTTGCCCGGCCACACGAACGTGTGCCAATAGCAGACCGCGATCCGCAGATGCTCGGCAAGCGTCTTGCCGAGCACGCGCTTCTCGGGGTCGTAATGGTGATACGCAAGCGGATTGTCCGACTGCGGGCCTTCGTAGCGAATGGCGGGAATGTGTTCGAAATACGACATGGCGTCTCCGTGCAGGTTCTTGTTGCAGCGCAACGCGCGTCGCGGCGACGCACGCGGCCGAATTCGGTTGGCTGGATCGTGCCCCCGCGCCTGCCGGCCGGCAATTGCGAAATTGCGCAGCGCGCTTGATGTTTCTTGCCAGTCGTACGCGTGCGGCCTGCGTTCCGTCCTACAATCGCCGTACACCAGACAACCGCGCGCCGCCGTCGAGCGCGCCCCGGAGACAACGGCACGGCGCCCCGACGCGCTCACCCGACACCGAGATGACACGCGCCCCATCCGCCCAGACACCGCACCGCATCGCGCTGCTGTTCAACGCGAACAAGGTCTACGACCGCGAGATCATCAGCGGCATCGGCCAGTACCTGCACACGACGCGCGTCGTGTGGGACCTGTTCCTCGAAGACGATTTCCGCTGCCGGCTCACCGGAATCGAGCGTTTCGACGGCGACGGCATCATCGCGGACTTCGACGACCCGGCCGTCGCCGACGCGCTCGCCGGTTCGCCGCTGCCGATCGTCGCGATCGGATCGTCGTACGAGGACCCGGCGCAGTACCCGGACGATGTCCCATATATTGCGACGGACAACCCGAAGCTCGTGTCGCTCGCCTATACGCACCTGATCGGGGCCGGCCTCGCGCATTTCGCGATGTACAGCCTGCCGGTCGCGCAGGAAAACCGCTGGGCGCAGCAGCGCGAGCTGGCGTTCGACCGGCTCGCGCGCGCGGACGGGCTCGACGCGCCGATCTATCGTGGGCTGTCGACCAGCGCGTCGGGCTGGAATCACGCGATCGAGCAATTGATCGACTGGCTGCATGCGCTGCCGAAGCCGGTCGGCGTGATCGCGGTGACCGATGCGCGCGCGCGGCATCTGCTGCAGGCGTGCCTGATCGCCGGCATCGCGGTGCCGGAACAGGTCGCGATCATCGGCATCGACAACGATCCGCTCACGCGCACGCTGACGCGCATTCCGCTGTCGTCGGTGATCCAGGGCACCGAGGAAATGGGCCGCACCGCCGCGCACCTGCTGCACCGGATGCTGCGCGGCGCGCGCTTTCCCGGGCAGCGCATTCTCGTGCCGCCGGTCGGCATCAACGTGCTCGAATCGACGCGCCACCAGCCGCTGGCGAGCCCGCACGTGATGCGCGCCCGGCATTTCATCCGCCAGTACGCGTGCCAGGGGATCAAGACCGAACAGGTCGCCGACTATGTCGGCGTGTCGCGTTCGCTGCTCGAGGAGCATTTCCGGCGCGAACTGCAGCGCACCGTGCACCAGGAGATCCTGCGTCACAAACTCGAGGCCGCGCAGGCGCTGCTCGCCAGCCGGCAGGCGTCGAGCGCCGAAGTCGCGATCCGTTGCGGGTTCACGTCGCTTCAATACATGTACGCGGTGTTCCGGCGCGAACTCGGCTGCACGCCGCGCGAATATCAGGAACGCGCGGCCGCCACGAACTGACGCCCGCCGCCCATTCGACATCCACTCATGCACATCGATACCGATTCCTCACCTCTGACACCCGGCGTGGCACGCGTGCTGGCCGAGCCGTGGGGCGCGTTGCCCGACGGCGAGCCCGTGCGGCGCTACACGCTGCGCAACGCGCACGGGATGCGCGTCGTCGTCAGCGATCTCGGCGCGACCGTCGTGTCGTGGCTCGCGCCCGACCGCACGGGGCGCCTGGCCGATATCGTGCTCGCGCACGACACGCCGGCCGAGTACCTCGAATCCGGCGCCTATCTCGGCGCGACGGTCGGCCGCTGGGCGAACCGGATCGCCGGCGCGCGCTTCACGCTCGACGGCGTCGACTACCTGCTCGACCGCAACGAGAACGGCAACCTGCTGCACGGCGGCGCGAACGGCTTTCATCGCGCACGGTGGGACGTGGTCGACGACAGCGGCGGGCTGACGCTGCGGCTCGATTCGCCGGAAGGCGATGCGGGATTCCCCGGCAACGTGAGCGTGCAGGTGCGCTACACGCTCGACGACGACGGCACGCTGACGATCTACTATTCGGGGTGGACCGATGCGCCGACGCCGCTGAACCTGACGAACCACAGCTACTTCAACCTGAACGGGCGCGCGGGCAGCGACGTGCGCGGCCATCTGCTGCACATCGACGCCGACGCGTTCCTCGAAGTGGACGACGCGCTGATCCCGACCGGCACGGCCGACGTGACGGGCACGGCGTTCGATTTCCGGCACAGCGCGCCGATCGGCGCGCGCCTCGACTGGCCGCATGCGCAACTGGCGCGGGCGCGCGGTTTCGATCACTGCTACGTCGTCGGCAACGGCGCGCGCGAGGTCCGGCCCGTCGCGCGGATCTACGATCCGGAAAGCGGCCGCGAGTTGATGGTGTCGACCGATCAGCGCGGGCTGCAGCTCTATACGGGCAACTATCTCGACGGCCTGCGCGTGAGCGGCGGCACGCGCTGCGTGCAGCACGCGGCGCTGTGCGTCGAGGCGGGCGGGTTTCCGGACCAGGTCAACATGGACGGCCTGCGCGACGACGTGATCGTTCGTCCGGGCGACGTCTATCGGCAGACCACGCGGTATCGGGTCGCGGTTCACGCATAGCGTGCGGGCGTGAGGCATCGCCGGCACGCGAGCCGCGCCGGCGTCGACCGTAAGCGGAACATCGACTGACGCGAATTACCGCTGCCTGTCAACCGAGGCCGCCCTCGACCCGCATTCCCGCCGCAGTGATTCAGATCAAGGGGGCGCGCGGCAATCGTCGGATATAAGTGAACCCGAAGCGGCGTCGCCACGAGCGCGGCGCCATCCCGTGTTCGTGTAGCCGATGAGGAACCCCATGCGCGCCGTCGCGCTTCCGCCGCTGTTTCAGCCTGCCGCCGCGCGGCGCGTTCGTCTCGTTGCGCTGGCAGCCTGTGCGGGCCTGCTGTCGGGATGCCTGTCGCTCGCGCCACCCGACGAACGTCCCGCCGCGCCGATCCCCGCCGCGTTCCCCGATCCTGCCGCCCGCAGCGCCGCCATTGCGCAGGCGCCGCCCGCCTGGCAAGACTACTTCGTCGACGGACGTCTGCGTGCGTTGATCGAGCAGGCGCTCGCCAACAACCGGGATCTGCGCGCAGCGGTTGCACGCGTCGAACAGGCGCGCGCCGTCTATGGCATCCGCAGCGCGGATCAGTGGCCGACGATCGGCGCCGGCGCGGCCTACGCGCGGTTTCGCACACCGGGCGGCTTCCTGACGCCGACGCCGGTCATCGGCCAGGTCTACCAGGTCCAGCTGGCGGAGACGCAATGGGAGATCGATTTCTGGGGCCGCGTGCGCAACCTGAAAGCGTCGGCGCTGCAGCGCTATCTCGCGAGCGATGCGGCCCGGCAAGCGGTGACGCTGAGCGTGATCACCGGCGTGGCGGACGCCTATCTGACCCTGTGCGAGATCGATGAACGGATCGCGCTGACGCGCGCGACGATCGACACGCGACGCGAATCGCTACGGATTTTCCGGCTGCGTCACGCGGCCGGCGCGATCTCGCGGCTGGACCTGACGCAATCGGAGATTCTGCTGCAGCAGGCCGAGTCGCTTGGCATCCAGTTGCAGCAGGCGCGTGCATCGGCGGCCGATGCGCTGGCATTGCTCGTCGGTGCGACGCCGGCGCTGGCCGACGCGCCGCTGACGCTCGACGACGGCGCCGTGATGCCGTCGCTCGCGCCGGGCCTGCCGTCGTCGCCGCTCGCGCGGCGTCCGGACGTAATCGCGGCCGAGCACGAACTGCAGGCCACGCGCGCGAACATCGGCGCGGCGCGCGCGGCGTTTTTCCCGCGTATCGCATTGACGAGCGCGATCGGTTCGGGGAGCACCGCACTGCGCGACCTGCTGTCGTCCGGAACGGGCGTGTGGTCGGTGATTCCGAACGTCACGCTGCCGCTCGTCGACGGCGGCCGCAATCGGTCGAATCTCGCCCTCGCGCACGCCCAGCGCGACGAGGCGCTCGCCCAGTACGAGAAGACCATGCAGCGCGCGTTTCGCGACGTGTCCGATGCACTTGCCGCACGCTACTGGCTCGCCGACCAGGTTGCCATCGAACGGGCGACGCTCGCGTCCCAGGCCGAGCGCGCACGTCTGGCGAAACTGCGCTACGACAGCGGCGCCACCCGCTTCCTGGAAGTGCTCGATGCACAACGGGACCTGATGAACGCCGAGCAGCAATGGGTGATGACGCGTCGTGCGCTGCTATCGAGCCGCGTCGCGCTGTACGGCGCGCTCGGCGGCGGGACCACCGATACCGACCGCGCCGCCGCGGCATCGAACCACCTTTCCATCGATTCGGGTTCCAGACCATGAAGACCATCAAGCGCCCTGTTCTGATCGGCGCCGGTGCGGCCGTGCTCGCGATCGGCCTCCTTTACTACGGCTGGACGCGCTGGCGCGACGCACAGACGGACGCCGGGCTCGTCAGCGGCAACGGCCGCATCGAGGCGACCGAGATCGACGTCGCGACCAAGCTGCCGGGGCGCGTCACCGCCATGCTCGTCGACGAAGGCGATTTCGTGAGTGCCGGTCAGCCGCTCGCCCGCATGGACGTCGTCGTCCTGCGGGCGCAGCTCGACGAGGCGCAGGCCCGGGAACAACAGGCGGTGAACACCGCGGCGAGCATCGACGCGCAGGTGGCCCAGCGTCGCAGCGACAAGGCCGCGGCGGCCGCGCTCGTCGTGCAGCGGGAAAGCGAGCTCGACGCGGCCACGCGCCGGCTGGCGCGCTCCGAAACGCTGTCGCGGGACGGCGCGTCGTCGCTGCAGGAACTCGACGACGACCGCGCGCGCGCCGGCAGCCTGCGGGCGACCGTGAACGCCGCGCGCGCCCAGGTCGAAGCCGCGCAGGCCGGAATCGACGCCACCCGGGCCCAGCTCGTCGCCGCCCGCTCGGCGGTGACGGCCGCGCAAGCGACCGTCGCGCGCGTGCAGGCCGATATCTCGGACAGCGAGCTGACGTCGCCGCGCGACGGGCGGGTCCAGTATCGCATCGCCGAATCGGGCGAAGTCCTGCCGGCAGGCGGCAAGGTGCTCAATGTCGTCGATCTGTCCGACGTCTACATGACGTTCTTCCTGCCCGAAACGGTTGTCGGCAGAGTCCCGCTCGGCGCCGACGTGCGGATCGTGCTCGATGCGGCGCCGGAATACGTGATTCCGGCACGCGTGTCCTACGTGTCGAGCACGGCGCAATTCACGCCGAAAACGGTCGAGACGGCCACCGAACGGCAGAAACTGATGTTTCGGGTCAAGGCGCGCATCGACCGCGATCTGCTGCAGCGCCATCTGAAGCTCGTCAAGACCGGCCTGCCGGGTGTCGCGTGGCTGAAGACCGATCCGAACGCGGGCTGGCCGGCGCGCCTCGCGATCAAGGTGCCGCAATGAACGCGACGTTGCCCGTCGCTAGCGGTGCCGGTGCGGGCGAAGGTCCGCCCGCATCCGTTGAATCGGGCGTGGTCGCCCGGCTGTCGGGCGTCTCGTTGCGCTACGGCGATACCTGCGCGCTCGACGACGTGACGCTCGATATCCCGGCCGGCCGCATGGTCGGGCTGATCGGACCGGACGGCGTCGGCAAGTCGAGCCTGCTCGCGCTCGTGTCCGGCGCACGGGCGATCCAGCTGGGCCGCGTATGGGCGCTCGATGGCGACCTGTCGTCGCGCGGCCACCGCGCACGCGTATGCCGGCGCATCGCCTACATGCCGCAAGGGTTGGGTCGGAACCTGTACGCGACGCTGTCGGTCGAGGAAAACCTGCAGTTCTTCGCCCGACTGTTCGGCCACGATGCGGCCGAGCGACGCCGCCGCATCGACGCGCTCACGCACAGCACCGGGCTGCATGCGTTTCTCGACCGCCCCGCCGGCAAACTGTCCGGCGGGATGAAGCAGAAACTCGGCCTGTGCTGCGCATTGATCCACGATCCCGACCTGCTGATCCTGGACGAACCGACGACCGGCGTGGATCCGCTGTCGCGCGCCCAGTTCTGGGAACTGATCGACCGTATTCGCACCGCGCGTCCGGCGATGAGCGTGCTCGTTGCGACCGCGTACATGGACGAGGCCCGGCGTTTCGACTGGCTGATCGCGATGGACGCCGGCCGCGTGCTCGCGACGGGCAGCCCCGGCGACCTGCTCGCCCGCACCGGCTGCGACACGCTGGAAGCCGCGTTCATCGCGTTGCTGCCGGAAGCGCGCCGGCACGGGCACCAGCCGATCCGGATCACGCCGTTCCAGCCCGACGCGACCGACGGCTACGCGATCGAGGCCGACGGCCTGACGATGCGGTTCGGCGATTTCGTCGCGGTCGACCATGTGAGCCTGAAGATCCGCCGCGGCGAAATCTTCGGCTTTCTCGGCTCCAACGGCTGCGGCAAATCGACGACCATGAAGATGCTCACGGGCCTGCTCGCCGCGTCCGAAGGCACGGCGACGCTGTTCGGCCGGCCGGTCGCCGCGAACGACATCGATACGCGCAGGCGCGTCGGCTACATGTCGCAAGGGTTTTCGCTGTACGGCGAACTGACCGTCCGGCAGAACCTCGTGCTGCATGCGCGCCTGTTCGGCGTGCCGGAACCAGACCTGCCCGCGCGCATCGACGAAATGGTCGGGCGCTTCGGTCTCGCGGACGTACTCGATGCGCTGCCCGAACGCCTGCCGCTCGGCATGCGGCAGCGGCTGTCCCTTGCCGTCGCGATGGTGCACAAGCCCGAACTGCTGATCCTCGACGAACCGACGTCGGGCGTGGACCCGGTTGCGCGCGACGACTTCTGGCGATTGATGATCGAGCTCGCGCGCAACGACCGCGTCACGATTTTCATTTCGACGCACTTCATGAACGAGGCCGCCCGCTGCGACCGCATCTCGCTGATGCATGCGGGCCGCGTGCTGGCGAGCGCCGCGCCGGACGAACTGGTTCGCCTGCGCGGCGCCGCCACGCTCGAGGACGCGTTCATCGGCTACCTGACCGACGCGCAACGCGGCGACAGCGCACCGACGGACACGTCACCTGGCGCCGGCTGGCTCGCCGCGTCGCTCGACGCGAGCGACGCCGGCCGCGGCGCCGCCTGGTTCAGCCCGGCGCGCGCCGGCAGCTACCTGTGGCGCGAAGTGCTGGAGCTGCGCCGCGACCCGCTGCGCGCGACGCTGGCGCTGTTCGGTTCGCTCGTGTTGATGTGCGTGATCAGCATCGGCATCAGTCTGGATGTGGACAACCTGACGTTCGCCGTGCTCGATCGCGATCAATCGATGCTGAGCCAGGACTACGCGCAGCATCTCGCGGGCTCCCGCTACTTCGTGCCGCGCGCCCAGCTTGCCGATGACCGCGATATCGATCGCCGCATGCGCAACGGCCAGCTGTCGCTCGCGATCGAGATCCCGCCCGGCTTCGCACGCGACGTCGCCCGCGGCCGGCACGTGGAGATCGGCGCGTGGGTCGACGGCGCGATGCCGATGCGCGCGGAAACGATTCGCGGCTACGTGGCCGGCATGCACGAGAACTGGCTGCGCGATCAGGCGAAGCGCCGGCTCGGCGTGTCGCTCGTCCCGGCAGTCGACGTCGCGATCCGCTATCGGTACAACCCGGACGTCAAGAGCCTGCCCGCGATGATTCCCGCGATCATGCCGATGCTGCTGCTGATGCTGCCCGCGATGCTGACGGCGCTCGCCGTCGTCCGGGAACGCGAGCTCGGATCGATCGTCAACCTGTACGTGACGCCCGTGACCCGCGCCGAATTCCTGCTCGGCAAGCAGGCGCCGTACGTGATGCTGGCCATGCTGAATTTCCTGCTGATGGTCGTGCTGGCCGACGTCGTGTTCGGCGTGCGGATCAAGGGCAGCTTCGCGACGCTGGCCGCCGCGGTGCTGATCTTCAATGTCGTCGCCACCGGCATCGGGTTGTTTGCGTCGACGTTCACGCGCAGCCAGATCGCCGCGATCTTCATGACGATCGTCGGCACGCTGATCCCCGTCGTGCAGTTCTCGGGCCTGCTCACGCCGCTGTCGTCGCTCGAAGGCAGCGGCAAGTGGATCGGTACGATCTATCCGGCCACCTACATGCTCGCGATCAGCCGCGGCGTCTACAACAAGGCGCTCGGGCTCGCCGACCTGTCGTCCCAGTTCTGGCCGCTGCTCGCCGCCGTGCCGGTCATCATGGTGACGACCGGCGTCCTGCTGCGCAAACAGGAGCGCTGACCATGTCGCGCGTGCTCGCCATCTACCGGCTCGGGATCAAGGAACTGTGGAGCCTCGCCCGCGACCCGATCCTGCTCGCGCTCATCGTGTATACGTTCAGCGCGTCGATCTACGTCGCCGCGACCGCACGCCCCGAAACGCTGCACAAGGTGCCGATCGCGCTCGTCGACGAAGACGCGTCGCCGCTGTCGGCACGGATCGCGGCGGCGTTCTTTCCGCCGCAGTTCGCGCCGCCCCCGGTCGTCGACGCCGGCGCGGCCGATCGCGGGCTCGACAACGGCGACTACACGTTCTCGCTCGACATTCCGCCGAACTTCCAGCGCGACGTGCTGGCCGGCCGTCATGCGACGATCCAGCTCAACGTCGATGCGACACGCATGACGCAAGCCTTCACCGGCAGCACCTACATCCAGCAGATCGTGTCGGGCGAGATCGACGCGTTCGTGCGGCGCTATCGCGGCACGCCGCCACCGCCGGTCGATCTCGCGCTGCGGATGCGCTTCAACCCGAATCTCGACGAAGTCTGGTTCGGCGCGCTGATGGAACTGATCAACAACGTGACGATGCTGTCGATGATCCTCACCGGCGCCGCGCTGATTCGCGAGCGCGAACACGGCACGATCGAGCATCTGCTCGTGATGCCGGTGACCGCAGCGGAGATCATGCTCGCGAAGGTCTGGTCGATGGGGCTCGTCGTCACGGTGGCGGCCGTCGCGTCGCTGACGTGCGTCGTTGGCGGCGCGCTGCACGTGCCGATTCCCGGCTCCATCCCGCTGTTCGTGGCCGGGATGGCGTTGCACCTGTTCGCCACGACGTCGATGGGGATCTTTCTCGCGACGCTCGTGCGCAGCATGCCGCAGTTCGGCATGTTGCTCGTGCTCGTGCTGCTGCCGCTGCAACTGCTGTCGGGCGGACTGACGCCGCGCGAAAGCATGCCGCCGGCCGTGCGGGACATCATGCTCGCCGCGCCGACCACCCATTTCGTCGAACTCGCGCAACGCATCCTGTACCGGGGCGCCGGCTTCGATGCGGTGTGGCCGCAGTTCGCGGCGCTGTTCGCGATCGGGGGCGCGCTGTTCCTGCTGTCGCTGATGCGATTCCGCAAGACCATTGGTCAGATGACTTGATCGCCCCACTGCCTGATTGCCCGATTGCGCGCGAGGCCGGGATTCGCCGGTTGATACAGATCAACCGCGCCGGAAGCCGGTACGCGATCATGACGCCATAGCTTGCGAAATCGCAAACTGCCGCTGCGTGCCAACGCGGACGAACACCGGCCGCTCCACGGGAGAACGTCATGATTCGCCATTCGTACCGGACCACGCTCGCCACGCTGGGCGTGTTCGTCGCGCTCGCGTCGCTACTGGGCGTCGTGCACGCGATGCTGGTCGACGCGCACGTGCTGCCGTACGCGATCGTCGCGCTGGTGTCGGGCGGCGTCGCGTTCGTCGCGCAGCTCGATCCCGCGCCGAGCGAGCGCTAGCGAAACCGCCGGACGCGCCGCATTCGACATCATGCTTGATGCGGGAATCGCTGATTTCCGTCAATCGCCGCGCGCCGCTTCGCGATGTAATCGACGCACTGAACCCCTCGACTTCCAGTGAGACGAGCGATGAAACTGACTTTTCTCGGTGCGACCGAAACCGTGACCGGCTCGAAGTATCTGGTCGAGCAAGGCGGCCGGCGCGTGCTGATCGATTGCGGCCTGTTCCAGGGCACGAAAAACCTGCGCTTGCGCAACTGGAGCCCGCTGCCGCTCGCACCCGACTCGCTCGACGCGGTCGTGCTCACGCATGCGCATCTCGACCATACCGGCTATCTGCCGGTGCTGGCGCGCGAAGGCTATCGCGGCCCGGTGTACTGCACGGCGGCCACGGCCGAACTCTGCGACATCATGCTGCGCGACAGCGCACGGCTGCAGGAGGAAGAAGCCGACTTCGCGAACCGGCACGGCTACTCGAAGCATCATCCGGCGCAACCGCTCTATACGCTCGACGATGCGCAGCGCGCGCTGCGGCTGCTGAAGCCCGTCGCCTTCGACGAATGCACGGCGCTCGGCGATGGCCTCGCGTTCCGCCTGCTGCCGGCCGGGCACATCCTCGGCGCGGCGAGCGTCGTGATGCACTGGGATCACAAGGTGCTCGCGTTCTCGGGCGACCTCGGCCGCTATCACGACCCGATCATGCAGCCGCCGCGGCCGCCGGCGCATGCCGACTATCTCGTCGTCGAGTCGACCTACGGCGATCGGCTGCATCCGGATTCGGATCCCGAGAACGAGCTCGCCACGCTGTTCGACACGACCTTCGCGCGCGGCGGGGTTGTCGTGATGCCTTGCTTCACCGTCGGCCGCGCGCAGGAGATCCTGCACTACATCGCGCGGCTGAAGGCGTCCGGCCGCATGGCGCGCGTGCCCGTGTTCGTCGACAGCCCGATGGCGACCGACGTGACCGACATCTATCGCCACCACATCCTCGAACACCGGCTGACGCTTTCCGAAGCAAACGCGCTCGGCCACGCGGCGACGATGATCCGGTCGGTCGAGCAGTCGAAGGCGATTGCGGAACACCACGGCCCGATGGTCATCATCGCCGGCAGCGGCATGGCCACGGGTGGCCGCGTGCTCCATCACCTGAGCCGCTACGCGCCCGACGCGCGCAACACGATCGCGCTGGTCGGCTATCAGGCGGCCGGTACACGCGGCGCGGCGCTGGCCGCGCACGAACCGACGGTCAAGATTCACGGCGAATACGTGCGCGTGCGCGCGCAGGTCGAGTCGATCGCCGCGCTGTCCGCGCATGCCGACTACGAGGAGATTCTCCGGTGGCTCGGCACGATGCAGCCCGCGCCCGCACGGACCTTCATCACGCATGGCGAACCTGCATCGGCGGACGCACTGCGGCGGCGCATTTCGGAGCGATTGCACTGGCCGTGCGAAGTCCCGACCTACGCGCAGACCGTCGATCTCGACGCAGTCGAATCGGACGATGCGCGCGAGCCGGCCGGCGTTTCGTCCTGACTACGGCGCCGCCGAAACGCCGGTAGACACCGGTCGGGCGCGGCAAGAACCGGGCGACGTTGCGTACCGGCCTCCGTCACGCGCCACCGGCCCGTCAGCCGACTTCGATGATGACCTTCAGCGCATGGGTCTGCGCCGCGCGACCGAACGTGTCGTACGCACGCTCGACGTCGTCGAGCGAAAACCGGTGCGTGATCAGGCGTGTCGGATCGAGACGCCCGGCGCGCACGGTCTTCAGCAGCATCGGCGTGCTGACCGTGTCGACGAGCCGCGTCGTGATCGAGATGTTGCGATCCCACAGCTTCTCGAGGTGCAGGTCGGCCTTCACGCCATGCACGCCGACGTTCGCGACGACACCGCCCGGCGCCACGAGCGCCGTGCACATCTCGAACGTCGCCGGAATGCCGACCGCCTCGATCGCGCAATCGACGCCGATGCCGTCGGTCAGCTTCATCACTTCCGCGACCGGATCGCCGGCACGGCCGTCGATGCAGTCGGTCGCGCCGAAGTGCCGCGCGATCTCGAGCCGGTTGCTGTCCGGGTCGATCATGATGATCTGCGCGGGCGAGTAGAACTGCGCGGTCAGCAACGCGGCCAACCCGATCGGCCCCGCGCCGACGATCGCGACCGAGCACCCGGGCTGCACCTTGCCGTTCAATACCCCGCATTCGAACCCGGTCGGCAGGATATCGGACAGCATCACGAGCGCGTCCTCGTCGGCGCCGCCCGGAATCCGGTACAGGCTGGTCGCCGCATGCGGGATACGCACGTACTCGGCCTGCGTGCCGTCGATCCGGTTGCCGAGAATCCAGCCGCCGGTCGTGCAATGCGAATACAGGCCGCGGCGGCAGTATTCGCAGCGGCCGCACGACGAGATGCACGAAATGAGCATGCGATCGCCCGGCTTCAGCGAATCGACCGCGGCGCCGACCTGCTCGACGACGCCGACGCCCTCGTGGCCGAGAATGCGGCCCGGTTCGCAGGTCGGTACGTCGCCCTTGAGGATATGCAGATCGGTGCCGCAGATCGTCGTGCGCGTCACGCGGACGATCGCGTCGGTGGGCGACTGCAGTTCCGGCCTGGGCCGTTCCTCGAGCGCCTTGCGCCCCGGCCCGTGGTAGACGAGTGCTTTCATTGTGGTTTCTCCATTCACGTTTCGAGTACGTAGGCGCCGGGCGCCGCCGCGAAGCCGTCGGGCGGCGTACGGGCCGGCACGTCGCCCGACGAGCGCGCGTGCAACCAGTCGCGCCAGCCTGTCCACCACGATCCGTCGACCGCCGGCGTATCGCGCACGAAGTCGTGCGGGCTGCGGTAAGCCACCCCGGGTTCGCGCGTCGCGCACCGATAGTGGCGTCCCGGATGGCCCGGTTCGGACACGATGCCCGCGTTGTGCCCGCCCGACGTCAGCACAAAGGTCAGCGCATGGTGCGTGAGCAGATGGAGCTTGTAGACGGACCGCCAGGGCGACACGTGATCGCGCTCGGTGCCGACCACGAACGTCGGCACGTCGATATCCGACAGCGCGACAGGCCGCCCGTCGACGCAGTAGCGGCCGGCCGCCAGATCGTTGTCGAGAAAAAGTCGCGTCAGGTATTCCGAATGCATGCGGTACGGCATGCGCGTGGTATCCGCATTCCACGACATCAGGTCGTTGGGCTTCGTGCGCGTGCCGAGCAGGTATTCGCTCATCATCCGCGACCAGATCAGGTCGCGCGCGTTCAGCAGTTCGAACGCGGCGGACATTTGCGCACCGTCCAGGTAGCCTTGCCGCCACATCAGCGCGTCGAGCGCGGACAGCTCGCTCGCATCGATGAACAGGCCGAGTTCGCCGGGTTCGCTGAAATCGGTCTGGGCCGCGAGCAACGTGACCGAGCGCAGCGCCTCGTGTTGCCGCCCGTCGCGCGCCAGCGCCGCCGCGGCGATCGCCAGCAGCGTGCCGCCCAGACAATAGCCGACCGCGTGGACCGCTTCGCCGCCGATCGACCGCGCGGCGTCGAGCGCCGCGATGCAGCCGTCGCGCAGATAGTCGTCGAGCCCGAGGTCGCGCGATTCCGCGCCCGGGTTGCGCCACGACACCGTGAACACCGTATAGCCCGCATCGACCAGGAAGCGGATCAGCGAATTATGCGGCTGCAGATCGAGGATGTAGTACTTCATGATCCACGACGGCACGATCAGGATCGGCTCGCGCGCCACGCGGGCCGTCGTCGGCGCGTATTGCAGCAGCTCGCACAGCGCGTTGCGCCAAACGACGCGACCGGGCGTGATCGCCACGTCGCGACCCGGCAGATACGCGCGCGCATCGTGGGCCTGCGTGCCGCTCGCCCGCTCGACGAACGCGTTCGCGTCGTCCAGCCAATGCCGCAAGCCCGCCGCGAGGTTCGCGCCGCCGCTGCGCATCGTCGCGTCGAGCACGACCGGATTGGTCGCCAGGAAATTGCCCGGCGAACAGGCGTCGAGCCACTGGCGGGCGGCGAATCCGACCAGTTCCTCATGATGGCGTTCGACGCCCGGCACACCGCGGGTCGCGTCGCGCCACCAGCGCTGGATCGACAGGAAGCCGTCTCGATACGCGCGAAACGGCCAGCCGCCCCATGCGGGCGCGGCGAAGCGCGGATCGGCGCCCCCGGCGTGCACGGCCAGGCCGCTCGACTCCGCATCGTCGGCCTCGCCGTCGCGCCCGCTTGCCGTCGGCGCCACGGCGCCCAACCACGCCTGTGCGGCGAGCTCGAAGCCTTTGCCCGGCGCCACCGCCAGATGCGCGCCCCAGTCGAGCATCGCCAGCGCCAGCGACACCGGCGACAGCCCGAACGTCAGCGCGGCCACGTTCGCGTGCGCGGCACGGTTCCACTGTTCGGCAGCGCTCATCGGGGAAGGCGCGCATCGCGTCGCCGCCGGCGCATGCCCGTCGTCGCCCGGCGTCGGCAGCGATGCCGGCGCGAGCGCCGCGCGCAGCACGGACGCGTTCATCGCAGGTACATTCCGCCGTTGACGTCGAATTCCGCGCCGGTGGCGAACGCACCGGCGTCGGAGCACAGGAGCGCGACGAACGCGGCGATCTCGTCGGGGTCGCCGAGCCGCCCGGCCGGAATCTGCGGCAGGATCTTCGCGTCGAGCACCGCCTTCGGCACCGACTCGAGCATCGCGGTCGCCAGATAGCCGGGCGACACCGTGTTGACCGTCACGCCATGCCGCGCGAGTTCGAGCGCGAGCGTTTTCGTGAAGCCGTGGATGCCGGCCTTCGCGGCCGCGTAGTTGGCTTGCCCGTACGCGCCTCTCGAACCGTTGACGGAGCCGATGTTCACGATCCGCCCGAAACCGGCGTCGATCATGCCCGGCACGAACGGCTTCGTCATGTTGAACATGCTGTCGAGATTAGTGCGCAGCACCGCGTCCCACATGCTCTTCGTCATCTTCACGAAGGTGGCGTCGTGCGTGATGCCGGCGTTGTTCACGAGCACATCGACGCGCCCGAATTCGGCGAGCACGCGTGCCGCGCAGTGCTGGCACGAATCGTAGTCGGCCACGTCCACTTCGAACGCATGAAACGTGCGGCCCGCGTCGCGCTCGTGCGCGAGCCACGTCGCGACGTGGTCGTTGTGTTCCGTGTACGACACCGCCACCGTCATGCCGGCGTCGTGCAGGCGACGGCCGATCGCGGCGCCGAGCCCGCCCATCCCGCCGGTGACGAACGCGACGCGCTTAGCGGACATGATCGTGCTCCCGTTCGCCTGCGATGCCGTTCAGGCGGCGCGCCGCGAGCGCCCCGTTCGTCGCGCCGCCCGCTTCCTCGATCCCGCGCTCCAGCGCGGCCATCCAGTCGGCCCACGGCATGCTGGCTTCGTTGACCACCGCGAGTCGCTCGAGGTCAGGCAACCAGTCGGTCTGATAACGCGTCAGCGCGCCCGAGCCGTATTCGCGCAACCAGGTACGCCACGCACTGGCATGCTCGAATTGCGCACGCATGCACAGCTCGGCGGCGTCCTGCCAGATCTCGACGCTCGCGATCGCGTAGTCGCTCGTCACCTGCCGGCCGGCCTCGGCGAAGGCCGTCCACTCGTTCGTTGCGGCCAGCGCCTGCTGCAGGCGGCGCACCGCGGTGCGGTCGCGCTCGATGCGCCGCCCTGCCAGCGCATGCCATTCGTGTTGCCAGTCGCGGTTCAGCGCGACCATGCGCAACGCGAGATCGCAGCTCGCGCGCCAAGCGCCGTTCGGTGTCGTCAAAGCATCGCTACTCATCGGCTTCCCCTTTCGATCGGATCAATGGGTTCGCATCCGCGTCGCGCCGCCTGCCCGGCCTCGGCGTCTCGACCGCTTCACTGTGCGGGTATCGCGCACGGCCCCCGTTGATCTGAGTCAACCGCGTGGAAACCCTGCTTCGTAGACTGGATTGCACTGGCGGATCACCCGTCGATGGAGCGATTCCGATGAGCTACAAAAGCATGGTCGTGCACCTCGATACGAGCACCCGCGCGCATTCGCGTCTCGAGTTCGCGTTGCGTCTCGCCCGGCGCTTCGGTGCGCATCTCACCGGGCTGTTCGCGATCTACACGCCCGAGCCGCATTCGTTCTACGTGATGGCCGGTTCCGCCGACTATTTCCGCGCGCAACGCGAACGGCGCGACGAGCGGATGGCCGCGCTGGAACGTCTGTTCCATGCGGAAACGGCGCGCGCCAAGGTGCCGGCAACCTGGATTCTCACCGACGAGCGCGCGAACGTGGCCGTCCCGCGCGCCGCCCGTCTCGCCGATCTGGTGATTGCCGGCCAGAGCGACCCGAACGATCCCGAGACCTATATCGACGACCAGTTTCCGGAAAATCTCGTGTTGACCGCCGGCCGCCCGGTGCTGTTCTGGCCGTACACCGGAGAATTCCCGTCGGTCGGCGAACGGGTCTTCGTCGCATGGGACGGCAGCCGCGAAGCGTCCCGCGCCGCGCACGACGCGCTGCCCTTTCTCGAACACGCGAAACGCACGACGGTCGTCGCCGTGGTCGACGGCCATTCGGAGGCCGCGGCCACGCGGATTCCAGCCGCCGATGCCGCGCTGATGCTGGCGCGCCATGCGCACGACGTGAACGTGCTCGACATCGACGCCGGCGCCGGCTCGTCCGTCGGCGACACGCTGCTGTCGCGCACGTATGACACAGGTTCCGACCTGCTCGTCATGGGCGCGTACGGCCATCCGCGCTGGCGCGAGCTGTTGATGGGCGGGGCCACGCGCACGGTGCTCGCGTCGATGACGCTGCCGGTGCTGATGTCGCACTGAGCCGCCCGACGCGCATCGACCAACGACGCGTGAATCGCGCCGCGGCGGGCGGGCTGCGCGGCAACCGGGACGCTTGATCCAGATCAGCGCCATCGGCGTGCACGCGCCGATGATGGTTTCATCCACATCCGTTCAAGGGAAATGCCATGTACTCGAACATTCTGGTGGCACTCGACGGCAGCGACACGTCGTCCCGTGCACTCGACGCCGCGCTGGCGCTCGCGGCGGAAACGGGTGCGCGGCTGACACCCGTCTACGTCGTCGATTTCCTGGCGCCGGCCTACGACATGGTCGGATACGATCCGTCGATCCTGGTCGATTCGTTCCGTGAAGAAGGATTGCGCGTGACCGAGGACGCCGCGCGGCGCATGCAGGCGCGCGACGTGGCCGGCACGCCGCAGATTTCCAACGTCGCGCCGGCAGGCGAAGACATCCCGCACCGGATCGTCGGCGTCGCGGGCGAGATCGACGCCGATCTGATCGTGATGGGCACGCATGGCCGGCGCGGCTTTCGGCGCCTGTTCCTCGGCAGCGTGGCCGAACGCGTGCTGCGCCTGGCCAGATGCCCGGTCCTGATGATTCCGGCGAGCTGCGCGGCGAAGGCATCCGCCGACGTCACGGCCGCTTCCACCGAAAAGGAGCCATCTTGACGTCCTCTTCTCCCTAAAGGGAGAGGATTCCCACACCTGGCGATGCACGTCCGCATCGGAGAATGTTCAACGCAGCGTTGGTATCTCGATCATGCTCGGCACCACAGTCACTGCAGGCCCATTCTCTTATTCGCAGTCCCGCGATACCTTTCGGCCGCGTCGTGCTGGCTTGCGACCCGCACGCCGAACAGGACTGGGTAGAACCGCTTTCGTCGACTTCCTCGAGCGTGGCCCCGTGCGCGATCGCTTTGTAACGAAGCTTGTCCCGGAAGGACGACCAGGATGCATCGTAGACGCTCTTCGCCATCCTGGTCCTGGCGAGCTTCGCGGCCGACACGTTGCCGACCGCGATGTAATCGAAACGCCGCACCAGATCGAGCGCGAGCTTGTGCTGGAAGTCGGCACGGGCATTGGCGATCTTCGCGTGCAGCTTCGCGATATGCCGCTTGTGCTTTCGCGCTCGTTGCGCTTTCGCGAGCTTTTCCGCCGCGCGTCGACCGAACGGGTCATTGGGCAGCTTCTCGCCGGTCGAAAGTGCGGCGAAGTCTTTCAGGCCGAGATCGATGCCCACACCGGAACGGATAGGTCGGGCCGGAACATCCGGCATCTCGATCACAATGTTGAGAAACCAGTTGCCGCGTGCATCCTGCGCAAAGTTGGTCCCATCCTTGATCTTGCCTTCGGGAAGCGGCCGGCTGTTGAACACGCGAAACATGTTGCCGGCGAAACGGAACGCGTCACCCTCGCGCTTCAGGTCACGGCCCTTCAGCGGCACCCAGCCGAGCGATTTCCTGCCGCGATAGCGCACGTAAGGCCGACGGTGCTGACTGCGCGACTTCGCGTATTGCTCGCACGTCGCGTTGACCGTGCCGGAGTGAATACCGAGTTCCTTGCTGCTGCCGGTCGTCAATACGTTCAGGTCGAATCCTGTCGGCCACTTCTTGCCCCACTTGAGCGCGTGCTTCTGCGTGTCGTTGCAGAAATTCCAGACGTAGTTCACCGCGCGGCTCTGCTTGTTGAGCAGTCCGTTGAGCGATTTCACCCGGTAGCGGTAGACAAGGATCATGCAGGTGATCCTAACCCCTGGGAAAAGCTGCCTGTCAACAGCAATCCTTTCCTCCCCGTCCTGAAGGACGGGGTTTCTCGGAGCAACTGATGAGCTACAAGACCCTGCTTGTTCATCTCGACGACAGCGATCGCTGCGCGACGCGCGTCGACCTCGCGCTCCAGCTCGCGGGACGCTGGAACGCGCATTTGATCGGCCTCTACCTGGTCTGCCAGGATCTCCTCGAACCATTGCGCCGGCCCGACGAACCGCTGAAGCTGGCCGTCTACGAGCGCCTGTGCGAGCAGCGGCGCAAGGAGGCGGAAGAACGCTTCCTGACGGCCGCCGAACGCGCCGGACGCAGCGTCGAATGGCAGGCGCCGGCCGGCAATGCGATCGATGCCGCGATCCTGCACGCCCGTCACGCCGATCTGCTGGTGCTCGGCCAGGAGGATCCCGACGACCGCATGACCTACGTGGCGCGCCATTTCGTCGAGGATGTCGTGATCGGCAGCGGCCGTCCGGCGATCGTCGTGCCGTATGCCGGCGACGTGCGCACGTTCGGCGAGAACGTGCTGATCGGCTGGGACGGCGGGCGCGAGGCCGCGCGCGCGATGGCCGACGCGCTGCCGCTGCTCGCCCGCGCACGCTTCGTCAACGTCGAGACGGTCGTCCGCGGGCAACCCGATCCGGACCGGACGCCGGCCGGCGTCGACGTCGCCGCGTATCTCGAACGACACGGCGTTCGCGCGTCGTTCTCGACGACGCCGCGCGAGCGGTCGGTCGGCGTGGGCGGGACGCTGCTGAACCGGGTGACCGACGTGCATGCGGACCTGCTCGTCATGGGCCTGTACAGCCATACCCGCGCCCACGAGCGCGTGCTGGGCGGCGCGACGCGCACGATCCTCGAGACGATGACGGTGCCGGTGCTGCTGTCTCACTGAACCGGCGAGGTTCGGGCTGCCTGGTTACGGCTGCCCGCCTCGTCACGAGACGGCCGCATCAGCGTTCTGCCCGTAGGCCCGACGCATATCGTCCGGCCGACGCCAGTCAAGCCTGCGATGCAGCACGCGTCCGCATCCGGCCCGATTGGCGAATACCGGCGAAACGCGCACAATTGCGGCGCATCGGAGACGCTTTTGATGCGACCCTTTGAAGAGACATCGTCCGTTCATCGACGGCAGTCATCATGTCCACCGTTCAGAATCGGGCGATTGCAACATTCCGGTCGGAGCCGGATCGACGAACGCCGGCGGGCGCGTGCCCCGCGCAAACCGGCAAAGGATGCACGCCATGATCCGGGTACTCATTGCTGACGATCACACGCTCGTCAGGGACGGCCTGCGGCACATCCTGCAGAACGCCCACGATTTCGTCGTGGCGGGAGAAGCAAGCGACAGTGCATCGACGATCGCGCTGACGCGCGGCACCGAGGCCGAGGTGCTGGTGCTCGACCTGTCGATGCCCGGCCGCAACGGCATCGAACTCATCAAGCAGATCAAGGACGAGAAACCGGCCCTGCACATCCTGGTGTTGACGATGCACGCCGAGCAGCAATATGCGGTGCGCGCGTTCCGCGCCGGCGCATCGGGCTACATGACCAAGGAAAGCGCGAGCGCGGAGCTGGTGGCCGCGCTGACGAAAATTGCCGGCGGCGGCGTGTACGTCAGCCTGTCGATGGCGGAGCAATTCGCGCAAAGCCTCAACGAGCCGACCGACCTGTTGCCGCATCAACGCTTGTCCGACCGCGAGTTCGACGTGTTCCGACGCGTGACGTCCGGCGAGTCCATTTCCGAGATCGCGCAGGCGTTGTGCGTCAGCGTCAAGACCGTGAGCACCTACAAGACGCGAATCCTCGAGAAGATGCAGATGGCCAACGATACGGCGCTCGTCCGGTACGCGATGCGCCACCGGCTGTTCGACGACCCGGACGAACTCTGACCGCGACAACCTGCCGCACCCTTGTAGGAATCGTCCTACAAACCTTCCCTAACACCTACCGCATCTTCAATTTCCGCTGATTTCAATCAAGCGCTCGGCTGTCCATACTCCGATCAACAACAACACACCGGCGTGCCTTCCGGAGCTGCCCGGCCTTGCCGTCCCGTCGCGACGGCTGCCGGCCCGCCGATCCGATGGGCGCCGATTCGACCAACCAGGCGGCGACGTTCGTGTCCGCCTGTACGACGGCCAGCGCAACCGCGACGGTGCGACCCGCTGCCGCCCCAACCGGAGCAGATCATGCAGAGCCATGCCGACATCCCGACGACGGCGCCGTCGCGCCCGTTCATTCCGCTGCATCCCGTCACGCGGACGGAGCAGCCGAAGCGCACGTCGTCGCGCTGCTCGTCCTGCACGCTGCGCACCGTTTGCATGCCGCGGGAAATGACGCCCGACGAGTTCGCCCGGGTGGACGCGATGATCTGCACGACGCGCCACGTCAAACGCGGTGAAACGCTGTTTCGCGCGGACGACGCGTTCCACAGCATCTATGCGGTCAGAACCGGGTCGTTCAAGACCGTGATGATGCATCGCGACGGCGACGAGCAGATCACCGGCTTCCAGATCGTCGGCGAAGCGCTCGGGCTCGACGGCGTGCACACCGGGCGGCACAACGGCGACGCGATCGCGCTCGAGGACAGCACGGTCTGCATCATCCCGTTCGGCCAGCTCGAGCAGATGTGTCGCGAAGTGCGGCCGATGCAGCATCACGTCTATCAGATGATGAGCGGCGAAATCGTCCGCGAATCGGCGCAGATGGTGCTGCTCGGCACGATGACCGCCGAGCAGCGCGTGGCCGCCTTCCTGCTGAACCTTTCCACCCGCTTCAAGGCGCGCGGTTACTCGGCCGCCGAATTCGTGCTGCGGATGACGCGCGACGAGATCGGCGAATATCTCGGGATGAAGCTCGAAACGGTCAGCCGGATGCTGTCGAAGTTCCAACGCAACGGGCTCGTCGCCGCGCAAGGCAAGCAGATCCGCATCGTGGATCCGGAAGGCCTCGGGCGCATCTGAGCAGAACGCGCGGATACCGGGCGGGATCAATCGCGCATGCCGAGCACGGCGGCGCCGGACACGCGCCCGCTGCGCAGATCGTCGAGTGCGCGATTCGCATCGGTCAGCGCGTAGCGCACGGCTTCGACCCGCAGCGGCATCGCAGCGGCGATCCGCATGAATTCGGCCGCATCCGCACGCGTCAGGTTGGCGACCGACGCGATCCGGCGCTCGCCCCACAGCCACGCGTACGGAAAGCTCGGGATATCGCTCATGTGAATGCCGCCGCATACGACGATCCCGCCTTTGCCCACGGCGCGCAGCGCGGCCGGCACCAGCGCGCCCGCGGGCGCAAAAATGAGCGCGGCGTCGAGTGTTTCCGGCGGCGTTTCGTCGCTGCCGCCGGCCCACGCGGCGCCGAGCGACAGCGCGAGCTGCTGGGCCGCGGTATCGCCGGGCTTCGTCAGCGCGAACACCTTGCGCCCCTCGAAACGCGCGACCTGCGCGACGAGATGAGCGGCCGCGCCGAAACCGTAGATGCCGATGCGACGCGCATCGCCGGCCATGCGCAAGGTTCGATAGCCGATCAGGCCGGCGCACAGCAGCGGCGCGGCCTCGAGATCTGAATAGCGTTGCGGCAGGTGCACGCAATACCGGTGGTCGGCGACCGCGCACTCGGCGTAGCCGCCGTCGATCGTATAGCCCGTGAAACCCGGGCTGTCGCACAGGTTCTCGCGGCCCGACGTGCAATACGCGCAATGCCCGCATGTCGAACCGAGCCAGGGAACCCCCACCCGGTCGCCGACGGAGAACCCCGTCACGCCATCGCCGAGCACGCGCACCGTTCCGACGATTTCGTGCCCCGGCACCAGCGGCAGCTTCGGGTGCGCGAGCTCGCCGTCGACGACGTGCAGATCGGTTCGACAGACACCGCATGCATGCACGTCGATCAACAACTGGCCCGGCGCCGGCCGCGGATCCGGCACGCGCGCCTCGCGCAAATGCGGTGTCGTGCCGTCAAACATCATCGCAAGCATGCTCACCTCCCGGCCGATCGTCTTCGTGCTTCGCTGTCCAAGACTAACCCCGGCGCATCGCGCGTGCATGGCCCGGTGACGGGCGCTTGATGTGGGTCAACGGCTGCCGGACGGTTGCTGACACGATGAGATGGCATGACGTCGCCCGCGCGGCGTGCCAGGAGATGATCAATGATGTCCGTTCCCCCGCTTGCCGCAAGCGCCCATGTCGACGATCAATTGAAGTCGCTGTTGGCGTACGCGGTGCTGGCCCCGTCCAGCCACAATTCCCAGCCGTGGCGGTTCATCGTCAACGGCGCCACGATCGCCGTCTGCGCGGACCGGGTCCGCGCATTGCCCGTGGTCGATCCGTTCGACCGCGAACTGATCATCAGTTGCGGCGCGGCATTGCTCAATCTGCGCGTCGCGCTCGATCACGCCGGCCTCGCCCACACGATCAGCACGTTTCCGTCCGAGGTCGACCCCGATCTCCTTGCGCTGGTCCGGGTCTGCGACGACGGCTATTCCGATCGGTCTCTCGGCGGGCTGTTCGACGCAATCCAGGCGCGCGTCACGACGCGCGCGCCGTTCGAATCCACCGCGGTGCCCGACGAGATTCAGCGCGAGCTGATCGCGGCCGGCGTCGCGGAAGGCGCCGAGGTCGCGTGCATCGACTCGATCGCGCATCGCGCACGGGTCGCCGAACTGGTTGCGCAGGCCGACCAGCAGCAGTTCGCCGATCCGCGCTTCCGGCGCGAACTGGCGAGCTGGATCGATCCGCGCCGGCGCGTCGACGGCATGCCGGCATTCGCGGCCGGCGTACCGACGCTGCTGGACTTCGCGGCGCCTGTCGTGACGATGGCGGTGCGGACGTTCGATCTCGGCAACGGGCTGGCCGCGCTCCATCACCAGCTCGTCGGCGCGTCGCCGTTGATCGTCTGCCTGTCGACCGTGCGCGACGATCGCGAAGCGTGGCTGGCCGCGGGCCAGGCGCTGGAGCGAATCCTGCTCGTCGCGGCGCGCGCGGGCTATACGGCGTCGTACCTGAACCAGCCGATCGAGACGGCCGCGCTGCGTGCCGACCTCGGCCGGACGCTCGGGCTGCGCGGCGAGCCGCAGTTGCTGCTGCGAGTCGGCCGCGGCCCGCACACGCCGCATTCGCCCCGTCGCCCGCTCGGCGAAGTGATCTCGTGAGTGATCGCCTGAGCGCAACCGGCGGCGCGCTGCGCGCCTGCCGATCCGGACGAGAAAAACCATGAACATCACGCGTTGCTTCGCTTTCCTTCTGATCGCGGCCATTGCCGGCACGGCGGCCGCGCAAACGACCGTGCCCGAACCGACCGAGCTCGTCAACGCGCAGCACTGCATGTTCTGCCACACGCCCGACATGACGTTCCTCGGGCCGTCGTTCCACGATATCGCCACGCGCTACCGCGGCGATCCGCACGCGGCCGCCGAGCTGGAGCGCAAGTTGCGCGTCGGCGGCCCCACGCATTGGGGCGACACGCCGATGCCGTCCGCCATCGATCGCGGCGGGCCGCTCTCTGCCGACGACGCCCATCAGCTCGTCCAATGGGTGCTGAGTCAGTGACCGTGCCACTGCCTTCCCGCTCATGCCCACGATAGTCAAACGCGTTCCCGCCGGCACCGCGCGCGGCGGCGCGCACGGCAAGCGGATACGCGTCCGGCCCGAAGCGACCGCCAGCCTCGACGACATCCCGCGGCCGTCTCGTCGGGCGCGGCATCTCGCCAGCCATCCGAACTGCACGCCCGGCGACGCGGACACGACGTTGCTGCAACGCGCGACCATGCGCGGGATCCGGCTGCAACTCGACTACTGGAAAGCCGAGGCGCGCCTGCAACATGAGCGAATCGGCCATGCCGTCGTGATCTACGGCAGCACGCGCATCGTCGCCCCCGCTGTCGCGAACGCTCGGCTCGACGAAGCGAACCGCCTGCTCGCGCTGCGCCCGCGTGACCCGGGCCGGCGTCGGGCCGTCGCGGTCGCCAGCCGTCTTGTCGAGCACAGCGCGTACTACCGGGTCGCACGCGAATTCGGCCGTATCGTCGGCCATGCCGACCGGCGCACGCGTACCGCGCGCCTCGCGATCGTCACGGGCGGCGGCCCCGGCATCATGGAGGCCGCCAATCGCGGCGCCTATGAGCGCGGCGCGCCGAGCATCGGCTTCAATATCGAGCTGCCGCGCGAACAGGCGCCGAATCCGTACATCACGCCGGATCTGTGCTTCCGGTTCCACTACTTCGCGATTCGCAAGCTTCACCTGCTCGAGCGCGCCAAGGCCGCCGTGTTTTTCCCCGGCGGATACGGCACGTTCGACGAACTGTTCGAAGTACTGACGCTGCTGCAGACACGCAAGATCGCGCCGCTGCCGGTCGTCCTGGTCGGCGAAGCGTACTGGCGGCGCGCCGTCGATCTGGCGTTTCTCGCGGACGAAGGGATGATCGACCGCCGCGACCTCGAACTGTTCACCTACTGCGAATCGGCCGCCGACATCTGGCATGCGATCGGATCGTGGTACGCACGGTGCCGCGCCAAGCGGCCGGCCCGACGAAGCCCTTCACCGAAGCCGTCCGCCGTGTAGGAATCCGCCGACGGCCGCCGCTCGATTCCTACTACAACTTCGGGACACGCCGATTGAATCGCGCATGCGCGCCGACGATACTGAAATCACGGATCACGGCTCCCGGCACACCGATCGCGGGCCATCAGGAGAGACGTCATGTCACACGCTACCCAGCTTGCCGATTCAGGCAATCCGTCCGGTCGGTCCGATGCAGCCGCGCTCGACACGCTGGCATTGGTCGCCCTCGCCCGCGACGCCGGCATGCTCGTGATCCTCGACGGCCAGATCGGACGGGAGCGGTACGAAAGCGTGACGGGATCGATCGCCACGCTGGCCCGTTTCGCGCAGGCGCTGCAACTTTCGGCGCTCAAGGCTGCATGAAGCCAGGCGCGGTCGTTTCCGTGCCGCGCGCTGCACCCATGCCGATGAACCTGCACCTGCCGGATCGATCAGTTCTTTTTTACCGGATATCCGCTGGATGAAGCGGCGATGAACCTGCCCCGTTCCGGACGCATCGCACGCATGTTCCCGGGTGTGGCGCTGCTCGCGAACTACCGGCGTGCATGGTTACCGCGCGATCTCTATGCGGGCATCGCGCTTTCCGCCGTGCTGGTTCCGGTCGGCATGAGCTACGCGCAGGCGGCCGGCCTGCCGGCCGTCACCGGACTGTATGCGTCGATCGCGGCATTGCTCGCCTATGCGGTACTCGGCCCGAGCCGCATCCTCGTCCTGGGCCCCGATTCGGCATTGGCCGCGCTGATCGCCGGCGCGATCGCGCCGCTCGCGGACCATGATCCGCAGCGGGCCATCGCGCTCTCCGGCGCATTGGCGCTGTTGGCCGGTACGATCTGCGTCCTGCTCGGTACGCTCGGCCTCGGCTTCGTCACCGACCTGCTGTCGCGCCCGATCCAGTACGGGTATCTGAACGGCATTGCGATCACGCTCGCGATCGGCCGCCTGCCCGAGCTGTTCGGCATGACCGCATCGGGCGGCGACGTGTTCGCCAGCGTCCCGCACATCATGCATGCCCTCGTCGACCGCCGGTTTTCACCCACTGCCTGCCTGCTCGGTGTCGGTGTTCTGGCGGCCATTTTCCTGATGAAGCGCGTGATACCTCGCTGGCCCGGCGTATTGATCGCCGTGCTCGCGGCGACCCTGGCCGCACGCGTGTTGCCGTTGCACGGCATCGCCACGGTCGGCGCCTTGCCGGCCGGTGCGCCCACCCCGCACCTTCCGGCTGTCTCGCTCGCCGACCTGAGCGCGCTCGCGTCCGGTGCGATCGCCGTGGCGCTGGTGTCGTTCGCCGACATCAGCATGCTGTCGCGTGCGCTTTCCGTGCGTGCGGGCGACACGCCGGACCGCAACCAGGAACTGATCGCATTGGGCGCGGCGAATCTGCTGGCGGGCGTGACGCAGGGCTGCGCGGTCAGCAGCAGCGCGTCCCGCACGCCGGTGGCGATCGCCGCCGGCGCGCAGAGCCAGGTCGCCCATCTCGTCGCGGCCGCATGCATCGCGATACTGCTCATTGCCGCGCCGACGCTGCTGACGGTCGTCCCGCGCGCGGCGCTGGCCGGAGTCGTGATCTACGCGGCGTTCGGCATCGCCGACGTCCGCAGCGTCGTCCGGCTGTACCGGATGCGCCGCGGCGAATGCCTGATTTCGGTCCTGTGCCTTGCCGGCGTGATCAGCGTGGGTGTCGTTCCCGGCATCCTGCTCGCCAGCGCGCTGTCGCTGCTGTCGTTCGTGTGGCGTGCCTGGCACCCGTACGATGCCGTGCTTGGTCGGCTGTCAGGCGTGCGCGGCTATCACGACATCACACGCCATCCGGACGCCGTGCAAATCCCGGGCCTCGTGCTGTTCCGCTGGGACGCACCGCTCTTCTATGCGAACGTCGAGATCTTCTGCGAGCATCTGCACGCGGCAATCGCGCGCTCGGCATGCCCGGTCGCGCGTATCGTCGTCGCCGCGGAGCCCGTCACCGATATCGACGTCAGCGCGGCAGACCGGCTCGTCGCGCTGTGCGAAGAACTCCGCGAGCAACGCATCGCGTTGAACTTCGCGGAAATGAAGGGGCCGGTGAAAGATCGCCTGCGCGCCTACGGGCTGTTCGACGTGTTCGGCGCCGCCAGCTTCTTTCCGACCGTGACCGATGCCGTGGCGCATCACGTCCAGCGGAAAGGCGAGCACGCGGGCGCGGGCGAACACCGCATGCGCCCGGCGTCATCGCCGCCCGCGCGGAAAAGGAAGGGCGGCTAGACGCTTGAAGACGGGCGGCCGCCGCGCGTATCGCATCCGGCCGGGAGGAGCGGCCGGCTTCAGTCCGCCGGCCTTACTCGACGACCAGGTCGTCGACGACGGCGCGCACGCCACGCGCCGACCACGCCGCGCCGCGCACGGCCTTGCGTTCGGAGAACGAGCCGACCTTGCCGGACAACCGAACGGTGCCGTCGCGCACCTCGACCGCAATGTGTTTCGCCTCGCGCTCCGCGTGGCGCATGATCGCGCGCTTGATGTTGCCGCCGATGTCGGCCGAGCCGACCGCCCCCTGCACGACGATGTGGTCGGTCACGCCGGTCACGCTGCGCATCTGCGAGATCGCGCGCACGGCCAGATGGCTCTGGTAGGCCCATTCGACCTTGCCGGACAGCGTGATCCAGCCGTGTTCGACCTGCACCTTGACCGCGTCGTCATGCAGCCCGACCGTCCAGTGCAGCACCGAGCGCACGGCATTCGCGATGTCCTCGTCGGTACGGATGTCGTCGTTCGGCAGATGCACGGTCATGTCGACGACGAGCGCCTTGACACCGGCCACGCGGTTCGCCGCGCGCTCGATCGCGAGTTTCTCCGCATAGCTCGGCGGGTGACCCGAAAGCGTCACGATCCGGTCGGAGACCTCGACACCGATTCGTGTCGCATCGATTGCCGGGTCGGATTCCAGTTCGTCCTGAACGTCCTGCTTCAACTGCTTGTCGGTTTTCATCATCTGTACTCCCGAGAGCCGCGGCGCGCTTGTCCGCCATACACGACCAGATTTGCACACACGCGGCCGCCCGTTGCTGATGCAGGTCAACGGATGCGTTGCAGTCGCCGCCGGGTTCGCACTTCGTCGAATGGCGGGCACGCGGCCCGCGCTTTCGTCCCGCCAGCGCGGCGCCCCGATGCGGATCGGACTCGCGCGACATCGCGTGTCGCACAACGGACGAAGGACGAAGGACGCTTCAGAAATCGGCGTATCCGCTCGCACCGTCACGCGCTTGATACGCGTCGACGACCCGGCGCGATCAGGTACAGAACCGGAAAAATCCGCTGTGAAGCAGGATCGGCCTGCCGTCCATCTCCTCGAGCAGGCAGCGCGCCGCGCGTTCGATCGCGGGGCGATGGCGTGCGAATGCATCGACGAGATCCTGTTCGCGCGACGATGCCGCCCGGAAGTGGTCTTCCAGCGCTTCCGCGGTGATCACGCAGCGCACGCGGCGGCCTTCGACCACGGCCGGAAAGGCCAGCGCCGGGTCCTGGCCGCAATACGTCGGCGGTTCGGAAGGAAAAGTTATCGGCATGACGATCCCTTGGGCAGATGGCGGGCCGACCCGGTATCGGGCGCGGCGACCCTAGGCTGCCGCGACGGCAGCAGGCGCGGCATCGTCGCCGCGTACGAGCAGGACCGGGCAACGCGATCCGCGCAGAAAGCGTTCGGCTACGCTGCCGAGGACCAGCCGACGGACGCCGCGCCGGCCGTGCGTGCCGACCACCGCGAGATCGATCGACCGTTCGACGACATAGCGTTGCAGCCGTTCAGCGATATCCTGGCCGGGTTCGGTCTCGACGATTTCGGTATCGCCGTTGACGGCCGCATGCGAGATGGCCCGTTCCGCGCTTCGCAGCACCGCCGCGCCATCGCGCCGGACTTCGTCGAGCAGCGCATCCGGGTTCATGCGTCCGGCGTACGTGATCAGAAGCGATTGGTCGACGACGAAAACGGCGAACACGCGCGCGCCGCAGGACCGGGCAACCTTCAGGCCCTCTTCAAGCGCCTGACTCGACGAAGGACTGCCGTCCACGGCGACCATGATGTTCGTGTACATACCTACCTCGCTGGATGACTGGACGCGCCGGTGACGTTCGGCGTTGTTTCATCATCAGCGCTCGCCGGAAACCTGCGTTGACCGAAGTCAACGGTTCGAAGCGGTATGCGCCGGCGCGGACGGCGCCGATTAGCGAGGGTCGACCGGCAGCGCCGGCGTGTCCGGCGGGCGCTCGTACGCCGCGAAGCCCCGCTCGATTTCAAGAATCTTCGACACGCATGCATCGTATTGCCAGCCGGGGCCGCCGTCGGTGCCGTACATGCCCTTGCACATCGCCTTGAGCCGAATCACCGCGCCGCCGTCGCCCGATGCCGTGCGCGATGCCCACAGATAGACTTCTCCGGCGAAATGCGGTTGCGCGGTTTCGATCCGGTCCTCACTGAATCGCGTGATACGGGTCGACGAACGTGCGTCGACGTAGCGCCGTGCGAGCTGCCATGCACGGTCGCATTCGGGTGCCGTCGAACAGTGCAGCGCTGCAGCCTCTCGTGCCGCCAGCAATGGCGTCTCGGTCGACCGGAACGCCGCCTCCTGGCTCATACCGGCGCAAGCGCCCAGCGCGAGCGCAGCCCCGATCGCCCACGTCGGATGTTTCATTGCCCATGCCTCATCACGCGGCGACTTGCGCGCGCCATCGGGCGCCGCGTCATGCAAGCGCCGGAGTCCACTGTATTGCCGGCGGCGCGAATGCGGTTGACCTGCGTCAATCGCCGTCGTGCGGTGCACATCGCGGACGTCGCCTTCGTCGCCACGAGAACATACTTTTGACGATCCGCTGGCTTGAGCGGCGCGGCGCAGCCCGTGGCATGGGCGCGTCACCGATCCTCGGCGCCCGCCTCGCTTGCCGCGGACTGTTCAATTCCACGCATGCCGCGCCGGGCGCGCGCCGTTCAGGTAGTAATTGCCGACGAGGTGATATTTCCAGCGCACCGGGTCGTGCAGCGTATGCGTGCGCGCATTGCGCCAATGCCGGTCGAGGTTGTGCTCGGCGAGCGTCGACTGCGTGCCGGCCAGCTCGAACAGCTTCTCGCCGGCGAGCAACGCGACCTCGGTCGTCAGCACCTTCGCTTCGCCGACCGCGACGGACGCCCGCGCGACGTCGTCTTCGGTCACGTCACCCTTTGCCGCGATCTCGTCGAGCGTGCGCGCCGCGCGTTCGAGCAACGCGTCGGCCGCATGCAGCTGGATATGCAGCCGGCCGATTTCGCGGATCGTCAGCGGATCGTCCACCGCCCGCTCGACGCCACTGTCGACCCACGGCCGCGTGCGGGTCCGCACGAACGCGAGCGTATCGTCGATCGCCGCCTTCGCGATGCCCGCGTCGATCGCCGCCTGGATGATCTGCGACAGCGGGCCGTTGAGCGTCGGCACGTCCGACACGCGCTGCGCGGGCAGCACGTGCGACGCGGGGATGCGCACCGCGTCGAGCACGACCGTGCCGCTCGCGGTCGTGCGCTGCCCGAATCCCGACCAGTCGTCGATCACGGTCAGCCCCGGCGTCGGTTGCGGCACGTACGCGAGCCAGGCCTGCTGCGCGTCGTCGAGCCCGAGCACCGGCACGTAGTGCGCGAACAGCGCGCCGGTCGAATAGAACTTCGTGCCGTCGACCACATAGTCGTCGCCGTCGCGCCGCACGCGCGTCTTCAGGTCGAGCACGTGCTTCGTGCCCTTCTCCGAGAATCCGTTGCCGAACCGCTTGCCGCTCAGCACTTCGGCGAAGAAATGACGCTTCTGCGCGTCGGTGCCGACGAGCGTGATCACGTCGATCAGCCCGAAATGATTCTGCGGAAGCTGCCCGAGCGACGCATCGGCCGCGGCGACGATCTTGATCACCTCGGTGAGCGTCACGTGCGACACGCCTGCGCCGCCGTACGCCTTCGGCACCGTGATCGCCCACAGCCCCGACTGCGAGAACCATTCGATTTCCTCACGCGGCAGCCGGCGTTCTCGATCGCGCTCGGCGGCCCCTTGCGCGAGACGTTGCGCCAGCGCATGCGCGACCGCGATCGCTTCCGCATCATCCGCAATCACACGCGCCAGCTGTGGTTGTGCATCGGCCGGCCGATCCTGAATCGTCGCGCTCGTGTCTGACATCGGGTTCTCCTGTCGAATGGCGAAAGCATTCAATCTAGCAGCGCCGCGCGGACCGGGAAACCGAGCGATTCTCGAAACGATATTCCTTTGGAGAACAAACGACGTCGCAATGGATGCAGGTGAATCGGCGCTTCGACGTCGCAATGGACGCGAGAACGTCGATACGTCCCCGCGCGGGTCTCGGTAATACGCAGCGACGATAACGATCTGAGAATCCGTTATTGGAACGCTTGCATCGCGCTTCCTATACTGGGCTCCCGGCGCACACGGCCCCGCCCTTCGAGGAAATCCGCATGACTTCGTCGCACGCAGCTCCCGACCTTTCCACCGGTACCGATTACGACGCGCTCGCGAGCCGGTTCCGGCCGATCTTCGAGCGTATCGCCGCCGGCACCGCCGAGCGCGAACGCAACCGCGAACTACCCCACGAGGCGATCGGCTGGCTGAAGTCGGCAGGCTTTGGCGCGATCCGGCTGCCGGCAAGCGCCGGCGGCGCAGGCGCATCGCTGCCGCAGTTGTTCCGGCTGCTGACCGAGCTCGCCGCCGCCGATTCCAATTTGCCGCAGGCGTTACGCGGGCATTTCGCGTTCGTCGAGGACTGGCTGAACGCGACGCCCGGGCCGCAGCGCACGACCTGGTTCGACCGCTTCGCGAGCGGCCAGCTCGTCGGCAATGCGTGGTCGGAAGCCGGCGACGTACCGCTCGGCCAGACCGTCACCAAGGTGTCGGAGCAGAACGGCCGGCTCGTGCTGAACGGCCGGAAGTTCTACAGCACCGGCAGCCTGTTCGCCGACTGGATCGACGTGTTCGCGCAGCGCGCGCACGACGGCAGCGACGTGATCGTCGCCGTCGCGACCGCGCAGCCCGGCGTGATCCGCGACGACGACTGGGACGGCTTCGGCCAGACCACCACCGGTAGCGGCACGACGCGTTTCGAGAATGCGGCGGTCGACGCGGACAACGTGATCGATTTCGCGCGCCGCTTCAAGTACCAGACCGCGTTCTACCAGTTGTTCCACGTCGCGACGCTGGCCGGCATCGGCCACGCGATCGTGCGCGATGCGGGCGAGCTCGTGCGCAACCGCACGCGCGTCTACAGCCACGGCAATGCGCAGCGTGCGGGCGACGACGCCCAGCTGCAGCAGGTGATCGGCGAGATCGCGTCATGGGCATACGCGGCCGACGCGCTCGCGCTGCGCGCCGCGCAGCCGCTTCAGCACGCGTACGAAGCGCGCTTCGGCGGCGACGAAGCGGCCGAGCAGGCCGCGAACGTCGCGGCCGAAATCGAATCCGCGCAGAGCCAGCTCGTCGTGTCCGAACTCGTGCTGCGCGCGGCGACGCGCCTGTTCGACGCGCTCGGCGCATCCGCGACCCGCAGCACGACCGCGCTCGATCGCCACTGGCGCAACGCGCGCACGGTGTCGTCGCACAACCCGCTCGTGTACAAGGCGCGCATCGTCGGCGACTGGATCATCAACGGCCGTACGCCGCCGTTCGTCTGGCGCGTGGGCAGCGGTGCGGGCGCCAATACCGACACCGCAGCGGAAACGAGGGTCGCGCAATGAGCAAGACCATTCGCTTCAACGCATTCGAGATGAATTGCGTGGGCCATCAATCTCCCGGCCTGTGGGCGCATCCGCGCGACCGCTCGTGGCAGTACAAGGATCTCGACTACTGGACCGACCTCGCGCGCGTGCTCGAACGCGGGATCTTCGATGCGATCTTCATCGCGGACGTGATCGGCTATTACGACGTGTACAAGGGCAGCAACTATCACGCGCTGCACCAGGCCGCGCAGATCCCGGTCAACGATCCGCTGCAACTGGCCGCGCCGATCGCGATGGCGACCGAGCATCTCGGCATCGGCATCACCGCGTCGACGACGTTCGAGCACCCGTACACGTTCGCGCGCCGGCTGTCGACCGCCGACCATCACACGAAGGGCCGGCTCGCGTGGAATATCGTCACGTCGTACCTGGAGAGCGGCGCGAAGAACGTCGGCGATCACGGGCTGCGCACGCACGACGACCGCTATGCGGTCGCGGCCGAATACGTCGAGGTGCTGTACAAGCTGTTCGAGGGCAGCTGGGAAGATGGCGCGGTGGTGCGCGATCGCGACGGCCGTGTGTTCACGCATCCGGAGAAAGTGCAC
Organism: Burkholderia sp. MS389; assembly: GCF_016899425.1. Classification (GTDB taxonomy): domain Bacteria; phylum Pseudomonadota; class Gammaproteobacteria; order Burkholderiales; family Burkholderiaceae; genus Burkholderia; species Burkholderia sola. The sequence continues at coordinate 602,747 of NZ_CP045996.1, read as the reverse complement.
GAGATCGGCCACAAGGGCCGCTTCTTCGACGTGCCCGGCTATCACCTGTGCGAGCCGTCGCCGCAGCGCACGCCGGTGCTGTTCCAGGCCGGCGCGTCGGGCCCCGGCAAGGCGTTCGCCGCGCAGCACGCCGAATGCGTGTTCGTCGCCGCGCCGACCCGCGACCAGCTCGCGCGCTACGTGGCCGACGTGCGTGCACAGGCCGCGGCAGCCGGGCGCGATCCGGCGAAGGTGCTGATCTACAACCTCGTCACGGTGATCGTCGACGAGACCGACGAGAAGGCGCAGGCCAAGTTCGACGAGTATCGCCGCTATGTGTCGTACGACGGCTCGCTGGTGTTCATGTCGGGCTGGACCGGCATCGACTTCGGCCAGTACGCGCCGACCGATCCCGTCAGGCGCGTCGAAACGAATGCAATCGTGTCCGCGGTCGAACACCTGTCGGGCGGCGACACCGCGTGGACGATCGAGGCGCTGGCGGCGTGGGGCGGCATCGGCGGGATGGGCCCGGTGTTCGTCGGGTCGGCGGCGACCGTCGCGGACATCCTGCAGGAATGGGTCGCCGCGACCGACGTGGACGGCTTCAATCTCGCGTATGCGGTCGCGCATGAAACCTTCGAGGACGTCGTGCGCTATCTCGTGCCCGAACTGCAGCGCCGTGGCGCGTATCCGACCGCGTATGCGCCGGGCACGCTGCGCGAAAAACTGTTCGGCGGCTCGGCGCGGTTGCCGGACGAACATCCGGCCGCGCAGTTTCGCGATATCGAACAGGTCAAGCGCGCGGCCGAGCGGGAAGCGGTCAGCGCTTGACGCGTCATATATCGAAGCCGGTCTGTCCGCATTCGCGCGGCGACCGGCTTCAGTAAAAACGGCTTCGTGCGATTCGACGAAGCCGTTCGTGTTTTCCGAGGGGGCGGTAAACGCCCCCTCGGCGCTTACGCCACGCTTTCGTCGTCGACGTCATGCGCCGTCGGTTCGTACCGCACGATCAGCAGAAACACGATCGGCGTGACCGCACTGATCGCGACGACCCAGAACATGTCGGTGCCGAGACGGGCCTGCAGGATCGGCAGCACGAACAGCGCCAGCGCCTGGCCGATGCCGCACAACGACCGCCCGAAGCCGACGCCGGTGCCGCGAATCGCGGCCGGATACGACAGCGTCGGATAGATCATCATCTGTGCGCCGGGGCCGAAGCCTTCGGCGAACAACCACGTACCGAGCATCAGCAACACGACGCCGACCGCGATCGCCCCGTGCGGATGGCCTGCGAGCGCCAGCGCGACGAGCGCGACCGTTTGCAGCGCGAACCCCGCGATCGCGACATGACGCGACGCATACCGATATGCGAGACGCATGCCGAGCAAGCCGCCGGTGAACGCGAACAGCACGTTCAATGCGAGCGATGCCGCGATCGTCTCGAACACGCCCGCACCGAGGAATTGCGACAGGATCGACGGCAGGAAGAACGCGATCGCCGTGTATTCGAACGGGATGCACAGGTTCATCACGCTGGCGACGATCGTGCGCCCCAGATACGGACGCTGGAACAGCACGCGAATCCGCACGGGCGGCGGGCTCGGCTCGCGTCGCGCATCGTCCGCTTCATGCGCGTGGATGCCGTACGACTCGCGCAGGATGCGCGCGGCATTGGCCAGGTCGCCCTGATTCGCGGCCCACAGCGGCGACTCGTTCATGAAGCGGTTGCGGAACAGGATGATGACGAGCGCCGGCACCGCGCCGAAAATCAGCGATGCGCGCCACAGCCAGCCCGCATGCTCGGCCGGCAGCAGGAAATACAGGCCGAAGATCAACAGGAAGCACACCGACGACGCGACGTACCACATCGGGCACCACGCAGCGAGCCGCGACGCCTTGTTGCCGCGGCCGTTGAACTTCGAGAATTCGGCAAGAAACGCCATCGCGACGGGCAGGTCGATGCCGACGCCGAGCCCCATCACGAAGCGCGCGGCGATCAGCACCCAGACATTCGGCGCGAGCCCGGCCGCGATCGCCGCGACCACGAAGAACAGCATGTCGGCCATGAACACCTGGTAGCGGCCGATCCGGTCGGTCAGCCAGCCGCCGATCAGGCTGCCGAAGATCGTGCCGATCATGATCGCCGAACCGACCAGCCCGGTCAGCGCGGGCGTCAGCCCGAATTCGCGCGCGACGTCGTCGATGCCGTACGACAGCGTCGTCAGGTCGTACGCGTCGAGAAACACGCCGCCGAGCGCCAGCAGCACGATCATCCGTGCGTGGCTGACCGAACTGTCCACCGTATTGATCAGGCGCGCGACGTCGCTGGCCGAGCGGATGGGAGAAGAAACCGGCGTGACCGGGCTCAGATCGATCGAACTCATCGGATTCCTTAGTTTGATGCCGAATGCATGGCAAGGTCGTCGTGAAGCCGGGAACCGGGCAAGTGCCTGCGCGACCATCGCGGCGTCGAACGAACGCGGCGCCGCTGTCGCCGGGTTCCGGCAGCGGAAATTCTGTTCCTCCGGTCCGGCAATCCCAAGCGATATAAACCGATAAATTAATCGGCGTGCGTCATAAAGTTGCGCGGGCGGCGCTTGGCAGCGGCACGCATGTTCAATCGAGAATGCCTTCGTTAACGAATCGCCTGCGCTTCATTACATTAGCCGGTCACGCCGGCCCGACCTCTCCGGGCCGCGCGGCACACGACTTCATTGCGCAGACGCCGACCGCACGAACGCGGCCAGATCGCGATTGAACCGCTCGGCTTCCTCGATGAACGGCGCGTGCCCCGACTCCGCGTACACCTTGCTGGCAATGCGCGGATTCAACTCGGCCGCGCGAGCCAGCGTCGCGTGCGTATCGACCAGCGCGTCGCGGCCGCCGTAGATGAAGAGCAGCGGCACACGCGCATTGCCGAGCCCCGCGGCGGCGAACACCGACATCGTCGGAATCGTCTTTTGCATGTCCCACGACGCCATCGCCGCGTTCGCGAGCAAGCGCTCGAACGTCACGGCATCCGGCCGACGGTTGAAGCACAGACCGACGAACGTACGCTCGCCGTCGAGATGCGTTTTCAGGTCCGGCGCATTCATGTCCCGGTACACGTCCGGATGATCGACGATCTGGCCCGGCGCAAGCTCGACCACGCCATCGACATACACGGCGCCCGCGATCGCGCGATCGCCGTATTTGGCGAGGTAGTTCGAGATCACCGCGCCGCCGAGCGACCAGCCGACCACGACGGGTTTGCGCGCATGCGCACCGTCGATGACCGCGGCGAGATCGTCGCCCCAGCGGGTTCCGTCGCGATACGGTTGCGCGCCGAGCGGCTTGTCCGACAGCCCGTGGCCGCGCAGGTCGTACGTGATGATCCGGAATCCGCGCAGGTCGGGGCTCCGGACCTGCGCGTCCCAGTTCAGCCGGCTGCCGAGCAGGCCGTGGATCAGGATGACCGGCACGCCGTCGGGGTCGCCGCTTTCCTGCACGGCCAGCTTCACGCCGTCCGTCGACGTCACGGTATAGCTCAGCGGCGCGGCGGCCGCGTCGTACGCCAACGCGAACGGCGTCGCCCACCAGATCACGGCCATCAGCCAGCGGATCAGCACTCGGGTCGTCACGATTTTTCCTCCAGGCATGAACGGACGCCCAGTCTCAACCCTCACACTGGTGTGAGAGTCAAGCGGATCGTGCTAACCTGCTTTCCATGAAAAACCCGCCTACCCAGCCCCTGCTGACCATCGGCAAACTCGCGCAGCTCACCGGCGCGAGCGTGCGCTCGATCCGGCACTACGACGAGCACGGCCTGCTCGCGTCGGTGCGCGCGGCCAACGGCTATCGCCTGTTCGCCGACAACGCGGTGACGCAGGTCAAGCAGATTCAGCGCATGATCGCGACCGGCTTCACCCTCGACGACATTCGCGGCTTTCCGGACTGCATGCTGCTGATCGACGGCGCGCGGTCGTGCGACCAGATCACCGACGTCCAGCGCGAACGCCTCGAAGCGATCGACCGCCAGATCGCCGATCTCGAAAAGCGGCGCGCGCGGCTCGTCAAGATGTTGCGCGATGGCGCGGTGCCGCCGCTCGATTGAAGCGCGGTTCGCCAGCCCGGCTCGGGCGCCGCCTCACCCGTCGGCCCCCTCCATACCGGGATCGCGCGAGGATACGCGGCCGCCGCACCACCACAAAAACGCGCCTATTCAATGACGGTCGATTACAAACGCTTTTTATAAGCGCATCCTTGACATGCCGAATCGCGTGGTATTTACTCCCATTGCACTCGACGCAATACGCAATCGCAGCACGACAAAACAACAGGACTGAGAGTTGCATTTGCATCGGCATGCAAGAAATGCGCGTCGGCGAAATGCAAGACGAAGAAGTAAAACAGACGTGATCCGAACGGGGGCCACATCCATGTCCGCTACCAGCAAACCGCCGCCTGGCGGTTGATTCCCGTCATTCAGCCATCCGACCACGCAGGTCCGCCGACGGTTTTTCGATAGAACCGGGGCGGCATCGTCACGTGCGTCGTCCACCCGCATCGCGTCGCGCATGCGTCGGGTTTCAATGCGAGACGGCATGTTCGCGGAATACTCATTTCAAAAATCCGGTGAGTCCCGAATTTCACCGGTCGCGCAATATAAATTCGGGATTTCTTTAAAAAAGACGTGCCTCGATATTTCACATATTGATGAAGGAATGAAAATGAGTACCACGACGATCGAAAATGCCGGTTACGGGGTCTACAACTCGACCATCGATGTCACGACCCAGGTGGCGGCGGCCTACAAGAACGGCCAGCGCGTATTCACCGCCAGCAATCAATGGGGCGATCCGGCGCCGGGCGAGCGCAAGTACCTGTACATCTTCTGGACCCGCAACAGCGAATGGCAGTCGGGCGTGACCGGCGAGAACGATTCTCACGGCGTGACGCTGCCCTGAACCGTATTCCGCGCGCGGGACGGGTCGCCGCGTCGCGGCAGCGTGCAGTCGCCGTACGGCCCGTGCGCGTCATCTCGCGCGCAGCGTGTTTCCCCACCCTACCGATCGACAGGAGTCTTTCATGCCGTCCATCTACGTGCAGAACATCTCGATTCCCGTGAGCACCGCCACGCCGTCCGACTCGGGCGTCATCACGGCCCAGACCACCTACAGCTTCCCGACCAACGTGATTGCGGCCGGCGCGTCGGTGGCCAGTTACTCGGCCTCGTTCGGCAGCACCGACCACCACCTGCGCACGGTAGGCGCGAGCGTGCAGGTCCAGACGCAGAACAATTCGCCGACGGTGACCATCACGGGCTCGCTCCAGCTGATCGACAACAGCAACAACGAACTCAACCCGAGCAGTTGCTCGTTGACCGCGTCGGTCATTGCCTGGGCGCAATAAGCGACGTTCGCCGCCGCATCGCCGCGATGCGCGGCGTCGTTCCATTGTCCGGTTTGCAGTCGTGCCTTTCGTGGTCCTCCGCCCGCCGTTCGGGCCGAGGACCATTTTCTCGAGGAGTCGCCATGTCCACCAGCGCCAGCCAGCAAGCCGACATCCCCGCCCTGGGCGTGCTCCAGTTCGACGCCGGCAGCTTCGGTTCCGCCGTGAACCTGTTCCGCGGCAATCTCGCCTTTCCGCTCAAGCTGCTGACGCTGCCGGCACGTGGCGGGCTGGCGTTCGACCTGACCCTGCTGTACCAGAGCAACGTCGCGGACCAGGTCTCGCAATGGAACCTCACGAACCCGAGCGGCGCGCTCGGCGTGGGCTGGAGCATGCCGCTCGAACGCATCGTCGCGGAAACGCAGGGTACGGGCAGCCCGCTCGACGTCCAGTATTACCTGATGAGCCAGGGCCAGGCGATGCAGCTCGTGCCGATCCCGACGGCGTGGAGCCGCGGCACGCTGCCCGCCGACGCGTTCGACGACGCCGCGACCGCGGCGCTGTTCGCGAGCGACCGCGTGCCGGCGCCGCTCGCGTCCGCGCTGGAACGACACGGCTGGCGCCCGTCCGGCGACGCGCGGATCGCGTCCACCGGCCGCCCCGACGAGTGGCGTCTCGACGATGCGCCGCTGCGCCGCTCGCACCTGTTGCGCCGGCAACCGGACGGCACGATCACCGTGACCACCGACGGCCAGTCCTATGAAACGGCGCCCTACCAGTTCTGGCAGATCACGCACTACCCGGCCTGGGACAGCTGGGAAGTCGTCCGCCCGGACGGCACGGTCGCCACTTACGGCGGCTCGGATGCGGCCGCCGCCGCGCGCAACCTGATCCAGTGGGGCATCCGCTGGGGCAACTGGGTCGGCCCGAGCCGCCGCGCGGAAAACCAGCAGCGCTACGCGCTCGCGTGGAATCTCGCGCAGTTGCGCAATACGCTCGGGCACTGGATCGAATTTTCGTACAGCACGATCGAGCAGGCGGTCGGCGACGGCACGTTGACTTACACGCGCGAATGCCAGATCGCGAGCATGGAAAACGATCTCGGCTGGTCGTGCCGGTTCGCATGGCAGCCGATGACCTACGACACCCGCTCGCTCGACGCGCCGAAGGAATACCTGGCCGCGCACGGCGACCCTGCCCAGGCGCCGGGCGACCAGCCGAACGCATGGCAGGACCGTTACGAGACGCGCTATCTCGACCACGTCGACGTGATCGACGGCTCGGGCGCGCAGCAGACCCGGCTCGATTTCGACTGGTACGACCTGACCCTGCTCGCGCCGCGCGACGCAGCCAATCCGCTCGCCACCGGCGCCTGCTACAAACGCTATCTGAAAGGGGTGACCGATACCTTCAGCGGCGGCGCGGCCCGCCCCGGCATCGCATTCGACTACAACTTCGATGCCGACGGCGCGCCGAACCCGGGCGCGATGACGTCGATGACGCTGCCCACCGGCGGCGTGCTGCGCTACACGTACGCCGAGATCGACGTGGGCGCGGACGAGAACGTCGATCCGGGCTCGCGCAACCTCACCGTCGACAATCCGTTCGGCGCCAGCCGGCCGGGCGCGCCGCGCATCTGGTACGGCGCCGACTACGTGGTCGTCGCCTGGTACGAGGCCAGCGAGAACGCGCTGCTGGTGAACGTCTACACGTGGCTGGGCCGCTGGATTTCGGCCTGGACGGACTGGCAGCGCTTCGACGGCGCGCTCGATCTCGATCGGACGGTAGCCACGACCAGCGCCGACAGCTTCATGCTGCTGCTGGCCAACCTCGACGACACGCAATCGACGCTCTATCTCGCGTCGCGCCGGCCGGTCGCGAACGCGGACTGGCATTTCGCGGGCGAGCCCGGCTCGCCCACGCCGTACCGCTACGACAGCACGCAACTGCGGATCGCCAACGGCGCCGACTTCTTCGTCGTGATCGACGACGACGATCGCCGCGTCGACCGCTACGCGCTGAACTGGCAGACGCGCGACTGGGACGTCGCGCCCGCGCTCGCGAGCGGCACGTGCTGCCCGTCCGGCAGCGTCAATACGCAATCGTACGTGGCGGCGGCCACGAATCACTATCTGGTGTTCTGCTATGACGAGGACACGGCGCGCGGCCGCTTCAGCCTGATGGTCCGCGATGCGGCGACGCTGGCGTGGCGGCTCGGCAGCACGCTGGACACCGACGCGATCACGATTCCGGCGGTCGGCGCCACGTCGTATTTCCAGCTGTCGATGGGCCAGGGCTTCGCGGCCGCCGCGTGGATCGACCGCTATGCGTCGTCGGGCGGCGTGGTGCAGGCTTTCGACTACCGCCTGGCCGTGCTCGCGTGGGACGACGACTACGGCAACCTCGCGTTGCGCCCGCTGCCCGACGTATTCGACGGCCCGGGCTTCACGAACCTGTCGCCGGCCTTCATGCAGACGCTCGGCCCGGTGATCACCGGCAACAGCCTGATCGGCTCGGGCCCGAACGTGCTGGTGTTCGACGGCGTGAGCTGGTCCTACCACTTCGCCGGCATCCAGTACGCGCCCGGCAGCGACGCGAACCGCCAGTTCTACTGGTACGCGTGGGATCAGCTCGGCGTGCTGAAGACGGAGAACACGACGTCGGCGCTCTACGCCGCGCTCGACAGTTTCGATCCCGACGCCGACACGCCGTGGGTCACCCAGGTGCTGCAGGACGAGGACCCGGCGCCCGCGGACCGCGAGACGCAGGGCTTCCCGACGCTGGCCGGCACGTTCCTGTCGCAGAACCGCGACCTCTACGGCCGGTCGGTCTGGCCCGCGTGGAACCCGCTCGCCGGCTTCCGGCTGGGCGAGATCACCGTCGATCGCTTCGACAGCACGACCGTCATCAACCAGGCGCCGGACTTCCTCGCGTTCATGACGCTCGACGCCGACGGTGCGCCGCTCGACACGCAGGTGCGCTTCTTCTGCAACGGCGGGCTGCTGCGCGACGCGCAAGGCGAGCCGGTGGTCGAGCGTTTTCCCGGGCAGCAGATGTTCCGCCTGCTCAACAGCACGCTGCACTACGAGACGGCCATTTCGGGCAAGCTGCCGGCGATTCCGTCGGGGTTCGTGACCTTCCCGTCGGGCAACGAGATCGACGCATCGACCCACATCACGCTGCACCGCTATGCGAATCACTCGCTGCATGCGCCGCTCGCGGCCTTCGTCGTGACCGCGCTCGCGATGGACAGCGGCTACGACACGATGCTGCGCTGCTACGCGTACGCGGACGTGTCGGCCAACACCGATCCGTCGGGCAGCATCGTGCAATTCTCGACGGTGTCCGAATACCAGGCGTGCGAGACGCCGCAGGCGCAGCGCTACGGCTGGACCACGAGCCATTTCTACAACGGCCTGCCCGCGCGGACGCTGCAGTTGCCGGACGATTGCCGCATCCGCGCCGGCGTACGCGGGACGGCCGCGCCCGTCGACGACGCGTACTCGCTGGCGGCCGGCCTGCTGCTGTCGAGTTCGGTGTACGACCGCGACGGCACGCTGCTGTCGTCCACCACCAGCGACTGGACCTACACCGACCAGGTCGCGAGCGACGCGAACGGCGCCACGCTGCGCAATCTCTACGACGCCGTGCCGCAGATCGCGACGTCGGTCGAGAGCCTGCAGGGCGTCGCGCGCACCATGACCTATGCGTACAACGCGGCGTCGGGCTATCCGGCCACGGTGCAGACTGCCTATTACGACAGCCGGGGCGAGCTCAACGTCACGCAGCGCACGTCGCTGTTCGGTTTCGAGGTCTATCCGGCGATGTGGAGCGCGCACATCCTCGCGCCGGTGGCCAGCGCATCGACGCGGGTGCAGGCGGACGGCGGCTGGTTGTTGCAGGCCGCGAAGGCGCAGACCTTCCGCAACTGGGCGCACGACGACGGCACCACCTATCTCGCGGAAGCCGACAGCTGGGTCGCGGTCGACGAGAACGCGCCGCCGTTCGCCGCGTGGAACGGCGGTCAGCCCGGCGCGGGCTGGCTGCTGGAGGAGCGTATCGATACGCGCGACGGCGAGGGCAACGTGCTGCTCTCGCACGACGTCACCGGCCGGCCGATGGCTTCGCTGTTCGACGATGCAGCGCGCTTTCGCATCGCCGGCTTCGTCAATTCGGCCAGCGGCAATGCGTACGACAGTTTCGAGGATTACCAGCGGCCGACCTGGAGCCTGCCGGCCGGCGCCGCCGTCTATCGCGACGACGCGGCCAGCGGCACCGCCTGCCTGCAGATCACCGCGTCGGCGACGCTCACCCGTGCCGTGACGCTGACCGACGGCCGCGCGCGGCAATTGTTCGGCCTCTGGTTCAAGAGCCCGCCCGGCGCGACCGCGAGCGACTTCACCGTGACGTTGACGCTCACCGCGCCGGGCGGCGCGCAGTTGAGCCGGCGCCTCGCGCCCACCGCCGGCCAGTGGCAACCGCAGCAATGGACCGTCGATCCGTCGTCGCTCGGCCTCGGCGCGAACGCCACCGTCACGCTCGGCATTCGGGCCGAACTGCCGGCGGGCGGCGCGGCGTGGCTGCGGCTCGACGACGTGTTCTTCACGCCGCTCGACTGCCAGTTCCAGTCGATCGCCTACGACGGCGCACGGCTGCGCACGCTCGGCACCACCGCGCCGAACGGCGTGCGTTCGCGCACGCTCTACAACCCGTTCGCCGAGCCGTCCGTGACGGTCGGCCCCTGGGACAATCCGAGCTTGATCAGCATGACCTGGTTCGCCGCGCAGGACACGACGATCGGCCCGGCCGCGCCGTTTCCGCGCGCCACGCCGAACGCGGCGATCAACGTCAACGGCCAGGGGATCGGCATATACGACGGCTTCTGCAACGGCGCGCTGGCGTTCTACACGGCCGCGTCGGGCAATGCGGCCGACTGGAGCGCGGGCGGCGGGCTGCTCAGCTATCACGGCGAAGCGGCCGGGCCGCTCGGCGCGCGGCTCGAACGCACCGGTTTCGCGGCGGCGAGCATCGCCGCGCGCGTGCTGGTCGACCGCGCCAGCCTCGGCGACGCGGTGCTCGGCACCGGCACCTGGTTCGTCGGCTTCAGCCCGGCGCAGGGCTGGCGTCTGTGGCGGCTCGACGGCGCGAACCCCGTGCTGCTGCAATCCGACAGCGGCGCGCCGGCCGCACGGGAATGGCTGCTGGTGGCCGTGACGGGCCGCGTGCTGTTCTTCGCCGACGGGCTCAAGGTGTTCGAATATGCGGACGCCGCGGTCGCCGCCCCGTTCGGCATCCAGCTCGGCATGACGCAGCCCGGCAGCTTCTCGGCGCTGGCCGTGGCCGAGGACGTCGGCCTGAGCGTCGAGTATCGGGATGGCCTCGCGCGCAGCCTGCAGACGCTGAAGCTCGAATCGGCCGATAGCGCGGTGCTCGACACCGGCGTGTACGACGATCGCGGCAACACCGCGATCCGGGCACTCACGAGCCGTGTCACGGTGTCCGGCGCACAGGCGTTGTTCGTCTACCAGGACGGGCTGGTGACCAACGGCGGCGCCGACGGCAGCCTCTGGCAAGGCGCGCCGCTCGAGGGCGCGCTCGCCGCGTGGCATCCCGACGCCGGCGGCTATCCGTTCGCGCGCACGGTCTACGAAAACGCCCCGCTCGGCCGGCCGGTGGCGTTCGGTCAGCCCGGCTACGACTATGCGATCCGGCCCGGCAGCACGCATTACGCGACGCGCGGCTACGGCGTCAACGCCGACGCGGGGCGCTTCGCCTATCCGCTGCCGATCGGCGAGTATCACCTGACCACGGACGTCGATCCCAACGGCGCGGTCACGCAAAGCTGGTCGGACACGGCCGAGCACCTGATCGGCCGTGTCGTGCAGAACGCGCTCACCGACGACAGCCTCGACTGGCGCATGAGCCAGATTTACGACGCGCAGGGCCGCACCATCGCGTCGGTGCCGCCCGCGTCGTACGCGGCAGGCGGCGCCGGCACGAAAGCCGTGCCGGCCGGCAGCAGCACCGCCGACTACGACTTCGCCGGGCACCGGCTCAGCTCGACCGATCCCGACAGCGGCACCACGCAGATCGTCTACAGCAGCGCCGGGCTGATGCGCTTCCTCGCCGACGGCAATGCATTGAACGGCGGCTACATCGCCTATCGGAAATACGACACGCTGAGCCGCGTGATCGAGGAAGGCACCTGTGCCGTCGCGTGGGACCGCGCGCAGCTTCAGCAGCATGCCGACGACCCCGACTGGCCCCCGTCGTCGCCCACCTGGAGCGTGCGCCGCCACTACGACGGCGACGGATCGGATGCGACCCAGGACGACCATCTCGCCGGCCGGCTCTGGAAGGTGGAGGTCAACCAGGGCGACGCCGGGCAGGCCGGCTTGACCGAGACGGTCGCGTACGACCGGGCCGGGCGCGTGCTCGCGCGGCGCCGGCAATTCGCCGGGACGCCCGCGGGCGACTGCGTCATCGCGAATACGTGGTCGGCCGGCGGCAATCTGCTGTCGAGCACGGATTCGACCACGGGGCTCGTCAGCCTGCGCCGTTACGACGCGCTCGGCCGCTTGCTCGAGGTCGCGGCCGACACCGGCGGCACGACGACGGTGCTGATCGCGCACGAGTACGAGCCGAACGGCAAACCGGCGCTCACCCGCCTGTTGCCCGACGGCAAAGGCGCGTCGATGCTGTCCCGACGCTTCGCGTACACGCCGCCCGGCTGGCCCACAGTCAGCGATGCCGGGGGCGTGCTCAGGGAAACGCTCGCCTACGACACCGGCGCCTGTGAGGGCGGCGGCTATTACAACGGCGAAATCGCACGACAGACCGTCACGTCGGACGTGCCCGGCGGGTCGGTCGGGCCGGCCTGCACCACGATGGATTCGCTCGGCCAGCTGACCGCGTTCGGTTCCGGCGCCGACGCGCAACGCTGGGAGATCGACCTGAACGGCAACTTCGAGCGGCACACGCGCGGCGCCGATTCGGCCGGCTACACGTATGCGGCCGGCACCAACCGCCTGACCGGCTACACGGCCGCGCAGGACACCACCACGTTCGCGTACGACCATGCGGGCGGCATCGTCGGCGCGAGCGACGGCGCGGGTGCGACGTGCTGGCAGATCGGCTATGACGCCGGTACCGGGCGGCCCGTCAGCTACGCCGGCCCCGGTGCGTCGCTATCGATCCTGCGCGACGCGGACGGCAATCGCGCGGCGCTGACCCGGACGAGCGGCGGCGCGACGTCGCAGCGCTTCCAGACGTCGATGCCCGACGGCGAACTCATGGTCGACGCGGCGAATGGCGCGAGCGCGCCGACCCGCTTCATCGCCGCGCTCGACGTCCAGGTGGCATGGCACGACGGGCGCTTCTACTTCGCGCTGCTCGACCATCTCGGCAGCGTGCGCGTGCTGCTCGACGCGAGCGGCGAGACCGTCGGCGCGTGGCAGTACGACGTGTACGGCCAGCCCACCGTGCTGGTGGCCGCGCCGTTCGCGTGGCCGCGCCTGTTCACCGGCCACAACTACGACGCGGATTCCGGTTTCTACGACTGCAACGCGCGCTTCTACCACCCGGGCTACGGCCGCTACCTCAGCGTCGATCCGATGCTGGAAACGCCGTCGCCGTACGTCTATGTCGGCAACAACCCGCTCGTCTTCACCGATCCGAGCGGCATGAACGTGTGGGGCATCATCGTCGGCGCGCTGGTCACGCTGGCGGTGGGTGTGGCCGGCGTGCTGCTGCTCGGCACCGGCATCGGCGCGGCGATCCTGGTGGGCGTCGTGGCCGGCGCGGTCGGGTCGATGGCCGGCGACCTCATGAGCATGGCCACCGGCGACCAGATCAGCTGGAAACAGTTCGGCATCGATGCGCTGGCCGGTGCGGCGGCCGGCGCGGCCGGCGCGCTCGCGGGCGGCGGCGCCGGCGCACTGACCGCGCGCGCGGCGCTCGGCCTGAGCGCGGGCAAGGTAGCCACCACGCTGTCGGTGTCGCTCGTCTCCGGCATCGCGGGCGGCGTGGCCGGCGGCGCGGCCGGGGCCGGCGTGACGGCCGGCATGACCGGGCAGCCGTTCTTCAGCCGCGCGACCGCGCTGAACATCGCGATCGGCGCGGTGGCGGGCGGCGGCGCCGGGCTGATGGCGGCGGGCGCGCACCTCACCTTCTTCACCGGCAAGGCGTCGGTCGGCGTGAACCCGACGCCGCTGGAGAACGCCGGCGAAATCCCGAACTATCCGCCGCCGAACGCGCCCGGCTTGCCGAGCGAACCCGGCCAGAGCGGCCTGGTCGGCAAGGTGCGGATCCTGATGCCGAACGATCCGGTCACGACCAGCGTGAAAGCCACGTGGGATGCGTTCACCACCGATCTGCAGCGGCAGCAGTTCGCGCAGAATCTCACGCGGGTCGGCAACCTCGACGTCGACGTCGTCGCGACGCACGGTATTTCGCGCAGCGCGATGGTCGAGTGGACGGCCAAGAACGGCGTGCCGATCAACCGGCCGACCTCCGCGTCCACGCTGGCGCGGTTCCTGCGCGCGCAGGGCTATGGCGCGATCGACAGGAACTTTCCCGCCGCGTCGGGCAGGCCGATCAAGCTCGTCACCTGCTTCGCCGGGATGGCCGGCCGCTTCAGTTTCGCGCAGGCGCTGGCCAACGAGCTGCAAGTCGACGTGTACGCGCACTGGTGGGTCGTCTATCCGACCAACAATGCGACGCCATGGATCCGCTTTCAGCCGCGCTGACGGCGCGGCGCATCGCGACAGGCGACGACGGCCGCGTGGCGGCCGTCGCGCATCGGGCACGCTACGCGGCTCTATTCTTATGCCCGTGGGGTGGATTTCCCCGATCCGCTTGTTCCGACGTCAATCGTCGAAGGTGCCCCGATATTCCGGCGCGGCGTCCGCGCGCGTGTTCAGTTCGAACATCACGCCACCCGGCGCGCGGCAAAAGAAGCGCGAGCCGCGCCCGTTGTTGAAGACGTCCGTCTCCATCGCGACGCCCTCCTCCTTGAAGCGCGCGAACAACGCTTGCACGGCCTCGAGGCTCGGCAGTTCGAAGCCGACGTGGAAATGGGTCGGCCACGCGGGCACGCCGTCGCCGACGTGATCGATCACGACGTCGAAGCCCGGGCGTTTGAGAATCCACGATTTGTCCCAGCTTCCCGCGATCGTGAAGCCGAGGTATCGCTCGAAGAATCGGGCCGTCGCCAGCGTGTCGGCAGAGGGGAAGCTCAGGTGGTTGAGTTTCATCGTGTGGGTCGTGTCGGTCATGGTCGCGCGCTCTGATGCGGTGAAGGGCGAAGGCTCCATGCCATGCCGCCCGAGGACTTCAGAATACGAGCGCGGGCTCGCATTCCACAACTCGCATTGGACGTTCCGCCGGATGCGCGTGGAACCCTTGCCGCGCCGTCGGTTGCGGGATGGCGACGATCGCGGCGGATAGTGTGACTCGCATTCGCGACGGCATCGTCGATGCGCGGTGCCCGATCGACTGGCGACATCAAACGACGACGGCCCGGGATTCGCGAACGAACCCCGGGCCCTCGATCGACAGCGGATGGTGCCGGGCTGAGTATCCATTGCCCGGCACCGCGCGTCGCTCAACGCGACGCGGCCTGCATCAGAACTGATAACCCGCGCCGACCACCGCGCCGAAGTCCGACCGCGTGTTGCCCGTCACCGATGCCTTGACGACCCAGCGGTTGCTCTCCGTCACGTACGAGTAGCCGGCCGCGAAGCCTTGCTGACCGTGATAGTTCGACGTCGCCGCCGACACCATCGAACGCCCCGCGCCGGTCGGCTGCGGCAAGCCCGCCACCGCCATCGCCGACGCGACGCCGCCGTACATGTCCTTCTTCAGGTCGTTGAACGAGTTGTACACCTGCCCGATGCGCTGGTCGGTATAGCCCTTCGCCTGCGTCGACGCGGTCGCGAGGTTGTCGTTCAGCTGCTGCACGTTCACCGCGTCGGTCGGCGCCGTGCCGGCCGCGACGTTCGTGACCTGGCGCTCGTTGCCCTTCGCGCCGACCGAGAACGAATTGTCGCGATCGGCGACCGAGCCCTGGCCGACCGCCACCGCGTTCTTGCCGGTTGCGGTCGCCGTCGACCCGATCGCACCCGCATCGGCGCGCGCGATCCACGTGGTGTTCGCATCGGTCGCGGTCGCACGGATCCGGTCGTTGACCGCGACATTCTGCAGCGCGGCGTTGAACTGGCCCATGTTGACCGCGTCGTTGGCGTTCACGCCCGCCGCCACGCCGGTCAGCACGCGATCGCCCGCCGTGCCGGAGAAGTTCACGCTCGTACCGGCAGACTCCTTACCGACCGTGATCGCGCCGTTCGGGTCCTGCTGCTGCACGAGGCCGGCCTTGCCGTTCGCGATGTTGGTCACGCTCCCTTGCAGGCTCGAGATGTCGGTGGTGTTCTTCGACACCTGCTGATTGGTCGCGTAGAGCTGCGAGCCGTTCACCGCGTCGGTGCTGGTCGCGCCGAGCGTGCCGGCCTGCACGTTGGTGATGCGCGTGCCGCCCGCGCCGCCGAGCGTGATCGTGCTCTTCGAGCTGTCGTCGTACTGCACCGCGAGCGCGCCGAGCTGGTTCAGGTTCGACTGCACGTCCTTCAGCTGCTTCACGTTCACCGCGTCGGTATCGCTGGTGCCGGCCGCGACGTTCTTCAGCACGACGGCCGACGTGGCGTCGCCGCCGACGAGCGACACCGAATTCAGCCGGTTGCCGCTCGGGTCGACGTCGTACTTGACGACGTTCTTCACCGCTTCGCCGGCCTGGTTCGACACGTTCGTGATCTGCTGTTCGAGCGCGGTCTTCACGCCCGACAACTGGCCGCCGTTGACCGCGTCCGTGCTGCCCGCGGCGAGGTTGCCGTCGGCCACGTTCGTCAGCTTCGTCGGCGCACCGCCGCGCGCGGCGTTGAACGCGCCGAGCGTCGGGTCGAATTGCAGCGCATCCTGCTGCAGCCCGGCAATCGCGGCCGTGTTGTTCGTGATATTGGTTTCGGCGTTGCCGAGGCGCGTTTCGTGATTCGCGAGCGTCGTCGTGTTGCTGCCGACGCGGCCGTCGAGGTTCGTCAATGCGTCGCCGACGTTGTTATACGCGCTGCCGCCGATCTTGTAGTTCGGTGCGCCGATCGAGCCGTCCGGGTTCGCCGTCGCGCCGCCGCCGAGCGCGGCCGCGGCGCCGTCGGTCGCGCGACGCAGTTGCGCGCCGTTCACCGCATCGGTGCTGCCGGCCGCCACGTTGCCTTCCGCGACGTTGGTCACGCGCACCGGATTCCCGCCGTTGCCTGCGCCGAGCGACACCTGCTGCTTGCTCGCATCGTCGTATTTGACGGCGAGCGCGTCGAGCTGGCTCGTCCCGTCGTGAATCGCCGCGGTCAGCTGATCGACGTTGACCGCGTCCGTTCCGCGCTTGCCGGCCGCGACGTTGCTGATCAGCTGCGGGCCGTGGCCGCCGTGGCTTGCATCGTATGCACCGAGGCCCGGGTTCCACTGCAGCGCGTCCTGCTGAAGCGCCGCGATGTTGCCGGTGTTCGTCGTCACCTGGTTGCCGACGGCCGTGATCGACTGGTTCAGCGTGTCGGTCGCCTTGCCGAGCTGGCCGACGTTCACGGCGTCGCCTGCCGCCACGCCGTCCGCGACGTTATGCAGGCCGACCGGCGCCGTTGCACCCGTGCCGCCCAGCGTGACGCCGCCGTGCGCATCGTCGTCGTACTGCACCGCGTTCTTCGTCGCGTTGCCGATCTGGCTCGTGATCGACGTGCTCAGGTTGCCGAGCGTCGTGCTGAGGTTGTTCGTCACGCTCGTGCTCAGCGATGCAAGGCCGCCCGTCAATTGGCCGACGTTCACGGCGTCGTGCGTATCCTTGCCGTCCGCGACGTTGTGCAACGTCGTGCCGTTGGGGCCGGCGAACGTCACCGAGTCGAAGCCGCTCGCGCCGTCGTACTTGACGTTGCGCGTATCGGCCGCCTGCAGGCCGGCGATGTTCGACGCCGCGGTGCTCAACGATCCGTTGATGCCGGTCACGCTGTTCTGCAGGTTCGTGATGTTCGACGCCGCCGTCAACAGGGACGTCTGCAACGGCGCGACGCTGCCCTTCAACTGGCCGACGTTGACCGCATCGGTATCGGCAACGCCCGCAGCCACGCCGCCGATCGTCGTGCCGGTCGCGCCGTCGAGCGCGATCGCCGCATGCGAGTCGT
Organism: Burkholderia sp. MS389; assembly: GCF_016899425.1. Classification (GTDB taxonomy): domain Bacteria; phylum Pseudomonadota; class Gammaproteobacteria; order Burkholderiales; family Burkholderiaceae; genus Burkholderia; species Burkholderia sola. The sequence continues at coordinate 585,180 of NZ_CP045996.1, read as the reverse complement.
CGGTGTATTTGACGACGTTCTGCGTCGCCGTGACGATGCTCGTGCTCAAGCTGTTGCCGACGCTGGTCACGCGCTGGTCGACGTTCGAGATCGTGGTCGACAGCGAATTGCCCACCGACGTCACGCGTGCGTCGACATTGCCGATGCCCGTGCTCAGCGTGTTGTTCACGTTCTTCAGCTGCTGGACGTTGACCGCATCGGTATCGGCCGCGCCCGCCGCGACGTTCTTGAGCTGGCGTTCGCTGCCGAGCGCGCCGAACGATACCGCGCCGCCGACCGGTGCGGCCGTGCCGCCGAATACCGGCGTACCGCCGTTGTTCGCGCCGACGCTGCCCGAGCCGATCGCCACCTGGTTGTTGTCGTTCGTCTGCGCGCCGGCGCCGATCGCCACCGACTGGGTGCCGGCGGCACGCGTCTGCGTGACCGCGTCGTACGATGCGCCGGCCGATACGCCGTCGCTCGACGTCGGGTTCGCGCCGCCGATCGCGACCGAGCGGTCGCCGCTGGCGAGCGCCGAGTGTCCGAGCGCGATCGAGCTCGTGCCGTGCGCGTCCGCGACGTTGCCGAGCGCCATCGAGAAATCGCCGACCGCCGCCGACTGGCGGCCGATCGCCAGCGCCGTGTTGCCCTGTGCGACCGCGACCGTGCCGATCGCGGTGGCCGAGTTCGCCAACGCCTGCGAGCCGACCCCGATCGCAATCGCGCCGCCGCTGCCGCTACCGCCCTTGCTGCTCGCATTCGACTGGTCGCCGATCGCGATGCCGCTGGCGCCGGCCTTCGCGTTGGTGCCTTGCGTCACGTTGGTGGTGCTGACCGCCACGTAGCTGCCGTTCTTGGTCGCCACGCACAGCGGGTTGGTGCCGTCGATGCACTGGCCGTTCAGCGCGTTGTCCGGGTTGCCGCGGTCGACGAAATTGTCCGCGTGGGCGGCGCCGGCGATCAGCACACCCGCGCCGGTGAACATCGCGGCGGCGAGCGCCGAAATCTGCTTCCTCTTCATGGTCTTCTGCTCCGTTGTGTAGCGTCTGGGTTTGAATACGGACTACTTACTTTTATTGACAGCTTCGACTTCGATTGCGACTTCGTTTCGGAAGCGGATTCCGCTACCGGGCCACCATATAGACACGACACGCATCGAGCACCCGTTTCGGCAGGGCGTTCGAAAGCCGCGGGCATGTCGTCGTCCCGACGTCCCGTTCCGTTAATTCGACAATTTCATTAGGAATGCGTATTGTTTCTCATGGACGAGTTTTCCCCCGACTGAATCCGGAGATTCAACCCGTCGTCATGTACATCCCCGATTTGTCGTCGCGCCGACCGCGACCCACCACGCTTCTTTTATTTCATCCCGGGCAACAACCGGGGTTTCGTTTCCGTGCAGCAAGCACGGGCCTGGACAGTCATCAATTGATGCGCCGGCCCCGGGTCAGGCAACGTCCGTCACCGCTTGCGGCGCTTCCGCTGCCCTGCTCGACCCGTCGTTCAAAGTTCGGACGAATTATGAGACACGAGCCCGAGTTATTAAAGACGGCATTCTTTATAGATTGTAAAATTCCAAATATTCAACGGCTTAGGTAAAACATATCCATTGCGCAAACGATTTCGCGCCGACGCCGTTATTAAAAATCTTTTACCTAGCGGATAAATACTTTGCCAAAGCGGATTCCAATAACATCTTTCTTCAAAAAGACAATCGCGAAACTGCCCGGCTGTGCGATTTCTCACTGGATATACGCGTAAACCATGAATATTGACGCACGTCGACGCCTTACATTCCTGTCGCAAACCGCCATTTTCGATAATCGAGAAGATTGAATGGTGCGAATAGAGTCGTCATGGCTGGCCGGATTCGAAATATGCTCCTACAATTCCGCTCGCATCGATTCCGGCAGTCGTGATCGTTCTCCACGCGCTCACGGCAATCCGTCGCGTGTCGACCGGCTCCGTGATTAAAACGACGAACGCCGTGCGATGCGTCGCCACAGAGCGGCTTCCGACGTTTCCACCGCACCGGGCAGGCCACCCGCGGAAACGCAGCCAACCGCCTTTTCACCACAGGTGCACGATGTCTTCACCGATCTCCGCGTTGAGCGACGCGCATATCCTGATCGTCGACGATCAACCCGACCAGCTCCGTTTGCTGATCGAGATCCTGCGCAGCACGGGATGCCGGATCAGCATCGCATTCGACGGCACGCAAGCGTGCCAGCGCGCGCAGGCGCTGATGCCCGACCTGATCCTGATGGACGTGCGCATGCCGCACATGGACGGCTTCACCGCATGCCGCCTGCTGGCCGCCGATCCGCTGACGAGCGCGATCCCGGTCATCTTCCTGACCGTGGCCGACGCGTTGCACGAACGGCTCGAGGGGCTCGAGATCGGCGGCGTCGACTATGTAGTGAAGCCATTCGAGCCGGCGGAGGTGATCGCGCGGATTCGCGTGCAGCTGTCGCGGACGAAGCGCGAACGGCCCGCCGTGACGGAGCACGCGGAACGCCCGCCCGCGGGCGGCAAGGAAGACGACATCATCGTGCGCGCGGCCATCCGCCACCTGTCGCGCACGCTGAACGATCCGCCGACGGTGGAGGAACTGGCGCGCGCGGTCGGCACGCACGAAAAGCGCCTGTCGCGCGCGTTTCGCGACAATCTCGGTCAGACCGTGTTCGAGTATCTACGCTACGAACGGCTGCGGATCGCGCAGGATCTGCTCGATTCCACGTCGCTCAGCATCGCCAGCATCGCGAAGGAAATCGGCTTTTCCACGCCGGCCAATTTCGCGACCGCCTTTCGCGAACGGTTCGGCATCACGCCGACCGAATGGCGGCGCCAGGGCCATGCGGGCGCGCGCACCGCCGCGCGGGAGCCGCAACGCCGCGCGTAGGCCGCATGCGACGCGCTCGCGCCTACCAGTTGTATTTCGCGCTGGCCAGCACGGTCCGCTCGTTGCCGAACACGCACACCGCGTACGATTGGCAGCCGCTCACGTAGCGCCGGTCGAACAGGTTCGCGACGTTCACCGCGAAACGCCAGCGCGGCAGTTCGTAATGGATCGCGAGGTCGTAAAGCGTCGCGCTCGGCACCGTCAGCGAGTTGTCCGGCGCGCCCGCCGATGCGCTCTGGTAGCGCACGCCGCCGCCGACGCCGAGGCCCGCCAGCGCGCCCGTATGCCAGGTCCAGTCGGCCCACATCGACGCGATCTGCCGCGGCAGCGGCACGGACACCGGCCAGTGGTTCAGCGACGCGTCGTTCGCCTGCACGTTCTTGACGTCCTGATACGCATACGACGCGACGATCGACAGCTCGCGCGTCAGCTTGCCGACCGCGCTCAACTCGATGCCGCGCGAGCGCACCTTGCCGGTCTGGACCGACGTCGTGCCGGTCGGGTCGAGATTGACCGGCGTCGGTGTCACGACGTTGGTCTGGTCGATCCGATACACGGCCGCGTTCAGCATCAGGTTCCGGCCGGGCGGCTCCCAGCGCAGCCCGGCCTCCGTCTGCACGCCGCGAGTCGGTTTCGGCAGGCCGCCGCCGAACATCCGCACGCCGATGACCGGATCGAACGACGTCGAATAGCCGACGTACGGCGACAGCCCGGCGTCGCCGCGATAGGTGAGCCCGACGCGCCCGGAGAACGCACTGACGTCCTGCTGCGCGTGCGTGCCGGCGGCGCGGTCGTCGAACCGCGCATTCACGACATCCTCGCGGCCGCCGAGCGTCAGCGTCCAGCGCTGCCAGCGGATCTGGTCCTGCGCGTACACGCCGACCCCGTTCATCGCCGTGTACTGATCGACGTGGCCGAGCGACGTCGGGCCGGAGAAGATCGCGGCCGTCACCGGCCGATAGACGGGGTGGTACAGGTCGAGCGACGGCGCGAGCGCGAGGTACACGCTGTTGGTCGTCGTCTGCCGGTCGAACTGCACGCCGAACAGCAGCGTGTGTTCGAGCGGCCCCGTGCCGAAGCGCGCCTGCGCGTGGTTGTCGATGTCGAGCCGGCTGTAGTTGAGCTGGAACAGCCCCGCGAAACGCATCATGTTCGTCGTGCTGCGCGGCGCGAGGCCGTTGCCGAACACCGTCGCATCGTCGAGCGACAGGTGCGACCAGCGCACGTCCTGATGCAGCGTCCAGATCGCGTTCACGCGGTGTTCCAGCGCATAGCCGAGCGACCATTGCTTCTTGCGGTAGTCGTTGAACGACGGGTCGCCCATGTAGCGGTCCTGCGACAGGCGGCCGTTCGGGTTCGGCAGCACCGTGCCAGACGCGGGCAGGAAGTTCGACGAGATGTCGCCGCTGTCCTGCAGGAACGTCGCGGAAACCGTCAGCGACGTGTCCGCGTTCGGCCGCCAGCGGAACGACGGCGCGAGCGCGACGCGCCGGTCGCCGTTCGGGCCGGTCACCGCATTGCCGTCACGCGCGACGCCGACGAAGCGGTACGCATACTTGCGGTCGGGGTCGAGCGTGTCGCCGACATCGAGCATCGCCTGCTTGCGCGCATCGTTGCCGATCTGCACGCCGGCTTCGCGCACGCGCTCGCCGTCGGCCAGCTTCGTGTGCGCGTCGACGATCGCGCCGGGCTCGCCTGCGCCGTACAGCACCGACGTGGGCCCGCGCAGCACCGCGATCGAATCGATCGTGTACGGATCGACGCGCCAGTTCGCGATCACGGCCGTATCCGGCGCCGGCAGGCCGTCGACGTAGAGCGTCGGCGTGAAGCCGCGCAGCGCCGCATACCAGTCGGTGCGGCTGTCGGCGCCGAACGTCGCGAAACCGGGCACGTAGCGCAACGCCTGGTTCAGGTCGGTCGCGCCGGTCATGTCGATCTGTTGCGCGGTCACGAGGTTGACCGTTTGCGGAATCTCGTCGATCGGCGTGTCGGTCTTGGTGCCGGTAGCGGTGCGCCGCCCGACGAGCCCGATCGACGATGCGTCGGCCGGCCCCCGCACGTCGATGGCCGGCAGCACGGCCGCTGTCGCCGCCGGCACCGATGCCTGCGCGTACGCGCCGCCCGCGGCGGCCACGCACAACGCTCCGCCGGCCGCGATCGCTGTCGCGCGCCGCCCCGCCCCTGTCTCCGTCCACATCGTGTCGATACTCCGTCGTGCTGGGTTGGCCCGTTCGGCCGGATCGGCGGACCGCGTGTCGCCGCGGTCCATCCGGTGGTGTCGTGTTTGCCGTGCCGGCGAAGGCTGTGACGCACGGATCGGCCGGATGCATCGGCCGATTGCGTCGTTCGCGAGCGCAGCGATCATACCGGCCGAACGTGGCGCGGTCTTTAAAAAAATCGGCTCGGCGACGGCGGCGGCACGCGGATTGCTCGTCGCCCGAACCCCATCAGGGACCCGGCGCAGCCGGGCATCGACGTGACACGCACATCCGGCAGGATTCACATCGGCATTTCGGGCTGGCGCTACCCCGGCTGGCGCGGGACGTTCTACCCGCCCGACCTGAAGCAGGCCAAAGAGCTGCGGTATGCATCGGGCCACATGCAGACGATCGAAATCAACGGCACGCACTACAGCTTGCAAGCACCTGACAGCTGGCGGCGCTGGTACGCCGACACGCCGCCCGGGTTCGTGTTCAGCGTGAAAGGCTCGCGCTACCTGACGCACATGCTGCGCTTTCGCGACGAAACGGCCACGATCGCATGCGCGAATTTTTTCGCGCAGGGGCTGTTCGCGCTGAAGGACAAGCTCGGGCCGCTGCTGTGGCAATTCCCGCCGTCGCTGCGGTTCGACCCGGCGCACATGGAGCGCTTCCTGAGCCGGCTGCCGCACGACACGGAAGCCGCGCTCGCGCTGGCCCGACGGCACGATGCGCGCGTGCGCGAGCCCTATCTGCAGATCGACCGCAAGCGCGCGTTGCGTCATGCGGTGGAAGTACGACACGACAGCTTCGTGGATCCGGCGTTCGTGAAGCTGCTGCGCCGCCACAAGGTCGCGCTCGTCGTGTCGGATTCGACCGAGGCGTGGCCGCACTTCGAGGATCTGAGCGCGCGGTTCGTCTATATCCGGCTGCACGGCACCGAAACGAAGTATTCGGGCGAATACGCCGATGCGGCGCTCGAACGATGGGCGCGCAGAATCGAAGCGTGGAGCCGGGGCGCGCAGCCCGACGATGCGCGTCTCGCCGCACCGGCGCTGAAACCACCGCGTGCGGCGACGCGCGACGTGTACTGCTATTTCGACAACGACACGAAAACGCAGGCGCCGTTCGATGCCGGGCGGCTCATGGCGCGGCTCGGGCTGCAGGCGCACGATGGGGCGCCGGAATGAAGCGTGCGGCCAAATGCGACCATCGGGACGCCGGTCCGGCCCCGCATGCCCGGGCCCGGAATATGCTCGTCCACTCGCGAATCGCGCCTCCATCGCGCCCCCGCTCGGCCGGTAAATTTTGCACGGCCGGTCACCCGCGCCATGGGCCAATACTGCAAGGAGAAAAACGATGACCCTGCTTATCTACCTCGTCGGATGGATCATTTTCATCGGCGGCGTCGCCTGGGGCTTGATGACGCTGCACGTCTCGCAGCACATCATCGAGATCGTGGCCGTCATCCTGTTCGGCATCGCGGTCATTACCGGCGCGACGCGCGCGCGGAATCGCGATCGGTCGTAGCGCGACGCGGATGCCGCGATCGCGCTGACAGGACTGTCGGCCGCGCATAGGCTCATGGGAGCCCCTTGTCAGCGCCGGCCGGCCGCTTCTCGCGCACACGTTGCAGCTGCAACTGCCGCATGAAGCCCCTCGACACGGTCAATCGAGGTGTTCCGAATCGCCTGCGAGCCGCTCGTTCAGCACGCGCGCGTCGGCCTGCCGGTCCAGCGACAGGCACATGTCGCTCAACGCGTCGACGCGCGCACCGTCGAACGCCGTGCTTGCCAGCGCACGATATTTGGCCAGCAGCGCCGCATCCGGTAGCGGATTGCGCGGATCGCCGAGGGCGATCGGCACGTGCCGCGATTCCCGCGTCCCGTCCGCGCGTTGCAGGCTCACCGTCGGCTCGTCGAGATCGCCGAGCGCCGGATCGACATCGACCGTAATGCGCGCGAGCAGCGCAGTCACGCTCGGGTCGGTGCGCCGGTCCGCACGATAAGCGTCGATCCCGGTGTCGCCGAACACGAGCGCCGCCGCAACCGCGTACGGCAGGCTCATCTGCGCGGACGCCAGCGTCGACAGGTCGCGGCCGCCGCACATCCGCGCAACGAACGCGCTCGCCCGCACCGTCACCCGTTCGATCTCGCCCGCCGCGAACGTGCGGCCGTCCGCGAGTTGCAGCGCCGCGTCGACCGCCGCATGCGCGCTGCGGCACGACGCGTGCGGCTTGATCGAGCAGCGCATCAGCTTCCAGTGCGCGCCAAGACCGTCGGTCAACGCGTCGGGCGCATGCGACGGCGCGGCGAACGTGTTGAAGAAGCCGCCCCACACGTCGTCGAACACGCGGGCGGGACCGCTCACGCCCTCCCGGGCAAGCAACGCCGCCAGCACGCCGCCTTCCGCCGCACGCCCGGCGTGCAGCCGCTTGGTCTGCGATCCGTCGTGAATGAAGCTCCACAGGCCGCCGGCGAAGCTCGCCGCATGGCCCAATGCGTCACGCGTGCGCACGGCGTCGAGTCCGAGCACGCGCGCGCTCGCGGCGGCCGCGCCGAACACGCCGCAACTGAGCGTCGAATGCCAGCCCGCGCCGTTGTGGGCCGAGTAGCCGCCCGCCGCCTCGAGCACGCGCCGACCGACGTCGTATCCGAGCACGATCGCCATCACGCATTCTCGGCCCGCGACCGGTTGGCTGGCGCACGACAGCGCTGCCAGCACGGCTGGCAGCACGACCGCGCCCGAATGATCGCAGCCGCCCGAATCGTCGAGCTCGAGTGCGTGCGCGGCAATGCCGTTGACGAACGCCGCGTCGCGCGCACTCGCACGCCGTCGCGTGCCCCATAGCGACGCGCCGCCGCGGCCAACGGCGCCGGTCAGCGCACGGGCGCTGCGCGTCTCGACGGCCGACGTGCCCGCCAGCGCGGCGCCGAACGTGTCGAGAACATGACGCGTGGCTTTCGCGACGACGTCGTCCGGCAATGCATCGGCGGAAGTCCGTGCGACGAATGCCGCGAGCCGCGTCGCGCGCGCTTGCGTGTCCGTCGTCATCGTGCCGCCTCGTCTGCCACGCAGCGTGCGAACACGTCGACCGGATGGCCCGGGTCGTTGACCGGTGCGTGCGCATGCCACCAGCGCGCGATGTCGTGCCCCGTCGCGAACCATGCATCGCCGGTGCCGCGCAAGTGCGCGAGCAACGCGTGCAGCAAAGCGATCCGGCCGGCCGTGCCGATGATCTCGGGATGCAGGCGCAACACGCAGCACAGCCCGAAACGCCTGAACCCGTCGACGTCGCGCCGCCAGTTGTCGAGCACGTCGCGGTACGCGGCGATGCGCGGCTGGCCTGCCGGCACGGGCGGCGACAGGTTGAACTCGAAATACGGTTCGTCCTCGAGCTCGTAGTGCAGCGGCAGTTCGACGAGCCGTGCGCCCTTCACGTCGCCGTCGCTACGCGGATGCACGTAAGGCAGATCGTCGCCGCGCCAGGACGACGACCACGTGAAACCTTCCGCGACGAGAAATTCGGCGAAGCCGTCGGCCCAGTTGCCGGTGAACGAGCGAAAGCCGTGCGCGTCGCGACCGGTCGCGTCCGCGAGCGCCGCACGCCCCGCGCGGCACGCGTCGATCTGGGCAGCGAGCGGCAATGCATCGAAATCCTCGCAGCGATAGCCGCTCACGCCGAGCTCGTGGCCGGCTGCGGCAATCTCGCATACCGTGCCCCGATGCGTTTCGGCGACGGCGCCGGGCACGAACCAGCTCGTCGGCACGCCGAACGCATCGAACGCCGCAAGCAGCCGGTCGACACCGCGCGTCGCGCCGTAACGCCAGACCGACAGCGATTTCTCGCGGCCGACGATACGCGGTTCGCGCGTCTGGATGCCATGAATGTCGTTGAAGTCGACCGTGATCGCGACCGCGTATCGCGCGCCGCCCGGCCATGCAGGAAGGTGGGTCACGTGCCGCTCCGTTGCGTGGGCGCCGCCTCCCGCGCGGCCTGCCCGAGCCACCAGTCGGCGACATCGCGGCAGCGTGCGAACCATACGCCGTCCTGCGCGCGCATGTGGTCGAGCCAGGCATCCAGCAGCGCGATGCGTCCCGGTTTGCCGCACACCTTGGGATGAAGAAGCGTCGTCAGGCACAGCCCTTCACGGTATACGCCGTCGAATTCGCGCGTCCAGTTGTCGAGCGTCGCGCCGTAGCCCGCGATCCGGTCGAGCCCGGCCGGGTAGTCGGGATTGCGGTGATACGCGAGCGACGCGTAGTCGTCGGTCTCCCAGCGGCCGGGAATCTCGACGAGCGGCGGCTCGCCGTCCTCGCCGTGCAGCAGGTACGGCCGGTCGTCGCCGCGCATCGAGCTCGAATAGCGCACGCCCGCTTCGCGCAGCACGGCCACGGTCGCGGCGCTCCAGTCGCCGGACGGCGTGCGGAACCCGACCGGCCGCACGCCGAGCGTGCGCGCGAAGATATCGGCCGATTGCGCCATGATCTCGCGCTGCCGATCGGGTTCGAGCGTCCAGAACGCTTCGTGCCGGTAGCCGTGATAGCCGATCTCGTGGCCGCGCTCGACGATCGCCGCGCATTGCGCGGGCCACGTTCGCGCGACCCAGGCGGGCACGAAGAACGTCGCGGGCAACGCGAAAGAGGCGAGCAGGTCGAGCAGCCGGCCGAGCGCGCGCCACGGCCCGTAGCTGCCGAGCGTGAAATACGCGGGGTTGCGCCAGATCGACCCGTTCAGCATCGCGTCGCCGGTCGGGCCGTCGAGATCGAACGCGAGCGCGACGCATGCGCGCTTCGCGTCGGGCCAGCGGGGCGCCAGGTCCGTCATCGCGCGCTCAGTGGGTGCCGTTGATCATCGCCTTCGCCACCGCGTGTTCCTGCAGCCCCCATTTCGCGAGCAGCTTCCGGTACGAGCCGTCCGCGATCAGCTGGTCGAGCGCCGCCGTCAGCGCGCTGCTCAGCGCCGTGTTGCTCTTCGCGACGCCAATGCCCGTGTATTGCGACAGGAACGGCTTGCCGACCGGCGCATACGCGTTCCGCTCGAGGCTGTTCTGGTACGGCAGCGTCTCGCCGCCCTGCACCGCCGCGTCGATGCGGTTCTGGCGCAGCTGCATCCGCGCATCCGACGAGCCGTCGGTGCCCACCACCACGATCGGCGGCTTGCCGGCCTTCACGCAGTTCTCCGCGCTCCATGCGGTCGTATTGTCCGGGAACGACGTGCGCCGGCTCGACCCCACGCGCTTGCCGCACAGCGCGCTCATCTGCGCGAACTCGCCGGCGCGTGCCTTCAGCACGTAGAACTGCGGGCCCGTCTCGATGTAGTCGACGAACGTCACCGCATCGCGGCGCGTCGGCAGGTCGGTCATCCCGGACAGGATCATGTCGACGCGTTGCGTCGCGACCGCGCTCATCATCTGGTCGAAGCTCGTCTCGACCCAGTTGAGTTTCGCGCCCATCTTCGCGGCCAGCGCCTCGCCGAGATCGACGTCGAAGCCCGCGAGCTTGTCGGTCGCCGTATCCTTGTATTCGAACGGCGGATAGTTCGGCACGATCGCGACGTTCAGCGTGCGTTTCGCGGCCGCGGGGGCGGATTGCGCGACCGAGAACGTCGCATGAAGCGCGAGCGCGCCGAATGCGGCGGCGGCCAGCGTGCGGGTCAGGACGGATGCTTTCATGGGGGTGTCGCCTTGTCGTTGTGGGCTTGTATCGTTGACGGAGGAATCGTTCGGGCGCTTCTGCACGGGGCGCCCGACCCGCTCAAGCAATCACCGCCGAAATGAAGTCGCGCGTGCGCGCATGGGTCGGCGCGGACAGCACCTGGTCCGGCGGCCCGCTTTCGACGATCCGGCCGCCGTCCATGAACACGACGCGGTCGGCCACCTCGCGCGCGAAGCCGAGCTCGTGCGTGACGACGATCATCGTCATCCCGCTCTTCGCGAGATCGCGCATCACGGCCAGCACTTCGCCGACGAGTTCGGGATCGAGCGCCGACGTCGGTTCGTCGAACAGGATCAGTTGCGGATGCATCGCAAGCGCCCGCGCGATTGCGACGCGCTGCTGCTGGCCGCCCGACAGCTCGACCGGAAACGCGTCGCATTTGTGGGCGAGCCCGACGCGGGCGAGCAGCGCGCGCGCCTCCTCCTCCGCTTGCGCACGGCGGCGCTTGAGCACCTGCACGGGGCCCTCGATCACGTTCTCGAGCGCCGTCTTGTGCGGAAACAGGTTGAAGCGCTGGAACACCATGCTCGTCGCCAGCCGCTGGCGCGCGACCTGGCGCTCGGACAGCGCGTGGAGCCGGTTGCCCGTGCGCCGGTAACCGGCCAGTTCGCCGTTGACCCACAGCGCGCCCGCGCTGATCGTCTCGAGTTGATTGATGCAGCGCAGGAACGTGCTCTTGCCCGAGCCCGACGGGCCGATGATGCACAGCACTTCGCCCTGTTCGACGTCGAGCGTGATGCCGTGCAGCGCCTGGAAATCGCCGTACGACTTGCGCACGTCGACCGCGCGAACGACTGCATTCGTCATGACGTTCTCCCGATAGTTGTGGATCGTGTCGTTCATTTTCGGCCCGCCGCGCGCCCCGCACCGCGTGCGAAGCGCCGTTCGACGCGGGCCTGCGCGAGCGACAGCACGGTGACGACCGCGAGATACCAGATGCCGGCGACGATCAGCAGTTCGATCACGCGGGCATTCGCGTAGTAGATGTTCTGCGCGTTGTGCAGCATCTCCGCGTACTGCACGACGCTCGCGAGCGACGTCAGCTTGACCATGCCGATCAGCTCGTTGCCGATCGGCGGCACGATCACGCGCATCGCCTGCGGCAGGATGATCCGGCGCAGCGCCTGCAGGCGCGGCATGCCGATCGATTTCGCGGCCTCGTACTGGCCTGTATCGACCGATAGCAGCCCGGCCCGCACGACTTCCGACGTATACGCGCCCTGGTTGATGCCGAGTCCGAGCACGGCCGCGAGGAACGGCGTCATCACGTCGACGGTCCGGTATTCGGCGATGCCCGGGATGCCGAGCGTCGGAAACACCAGCGCCAGGTTGAACCACAGCAGCAACTGCAGAATCACCGGCGTGCCGCGGAACAGCCAGATATAGCCCTGCGCGATCGCCCCGAGCACCGGGTTCGACGACAGCCGCATCACCGCGGTGACGACCCCGAGCACGACACCGACCGTCATCGCGAGGACGGTCATCACGATCGTGTTGGCGAGCCCCGTCAGGATCGAGCGCGCGGTCAGGAACTGGCCGACGACACGCCATTCGATCTGTCCGCGCGCGAACGCGGCGGCGATATAGGCAAGCGCGGCAACGATCGCGACAGATGCGACGTAGCGGCCCCAGTAGCGCCGGCGCACGCGCACGAGGGCGGCCGTGTCGTCCGCGACCGCATCGGCCGCCGCCGGTGCGCCGTCGAGACGGCGGGAATCGGATGCGCTCAGCATGACGGCCCCCGGTAATCGGCCGCCCACGCGGCCTGGCGCTCGATTGCCTCGCTCAGGCGGTCGATCTGTTCGCGCACGCGTGCGGGCGACGTGCCGCCCGCCCCGCCGCGTGCGGCGACGGCCGCGTCGAGCGTCAGATGCGCGCGCACCGCCGGTGCGAGGCGCGTGTCGACGGCCTGCAACTGTTCGGCGCTCGCGTCGGCCAGCTCGATGCCGTCCCGCTCGCACGCGCGCACGAGCGTGCCGGTGATCTCGTGCGCCTCGCTGAACGGCACGCCCGTCAGCGCGAGCCAGTCGGCGACCTCGGTGGCGAGCGTGAAGCCGAGCGGCGCCTGGCGACGCATCTCGTCGACGTTCACGCGCATCGTGCGGATCATCCCCGCCATCGCCGGCAGCACGAGTTCGAGCGTGTCGATCGAATCGAACGCGGCGATCTTGTCTTCCGCGAGATCGCGGTTGTACGCGAGCGGCAGCGACTTCAGCGTCGCGAGCAGCCCCGTCAGGTTGCCGATCAGGCGCCCCGCCTTCCCGCGCGTGAGCTCCGCGATGTCCGGGTTCTTCTTCTGCGGCATGATCGAGCTGCCGGTCGCGTAGCCGTCGTCGAGTTCCACCCAGCGGAATTGTCGCGACGTCCACAGGATCACTTCTTCCGACAGGCGAGACAGGTTCACGGCGAGCATGCTGGTGACGAACACGAATTCGGCGACGTGGTCGCGCGCGGCCACCGCGTCGATCGAGTTCTCGCACGGCGCGTCGTAACCCAGCTCCCGCGCCGACAGCTCGGGCCGCACGCAGATCGCCGAGCCCGCGAGCGCGGCCGCGCCGAGCGGCGAACGCGCGGTGCGACGGTCCCAGTCGACCAGGCGATCGGCGTCGCGATACAGCGACTGCGCGTGGGCGAGCAATTGATGGCCGAACACGATCGGCTGCGCGGGCTGCAGGTGGGTGAATCCGGCCGTCACCGTGTCGACATGCCGGCTCGCCTGGCCGATCAGCGCATCCTGCAGGTCGAGCACGCCGCGCACGAGCCGGCGCGCCTTGTCGCGCAGATACAGGCGCAGGTCGTTCGCCGCCTGGTCGTTGCGCGAGCGCCCGGCGCGCAGCTTGCCGCCGAGCGCCGGCAGCCGCTGCGTGAGCACGCGCTCGAGGAACGTGTGCACGTCCTCGTCGGCGAGCGATGGCGCGATCGCGCCGGCGGCATAGTCGCGCGCGATGCCGTCCATCGCGTCCAGCAGTTGCGCGAGGTCGTCGTCGTTCAGGATACCCGCGCGGTTCAGTTCGCGCGCATGGGCCCGGGAGCCCGCCAGATCGTACGGCACGAGACGGAAGAAACTCGGATCGGAGCGGGACAGGTTCTGCAGCGCGTCGGACGGCGCCGACTGGAAGCGGCCGCCCCACAGGCGTTCGATCGGTTCGGTAAGGCTCATTGCGGTCGACCTCGACTCGGTTGGATTGCTCCCACTGTAGGCATTCAATTTTTTTTGTTGTAGCGAGAAATTGAATCCGTTTTAATGAAATTTTTCTCAGTATCGTCGCCCGCGACGTGCCCCGCCGATGCGCAACCGCCTGCCTCCGCTGAACCCGCTTCGCGCATTCGAAGCCGCCGCCCGGTGCGGCAGCGTGTCGGCCGCCGCCGATGAACTGCACGTGACCGCCAGCGCGGTCAGCCACCAGATCCGCATTCTCGAGAACACGCTCGGCATCGCGCTATTCGTCCGATCAAAGGCCCGCGTGAAGCTCACGCCCGAAGGTGAGGCGCTGCTCGAACCGGTCGGTACCGCGTTCGACATGATCGCGAACGCCACCGTCAGGCTCGATTCGCCGGCCGCCGCCGGCGATCTCGTCGTGTCGACGCCGCTGTCGCTGACGTCGCGCTGGCTCGCCCGGCACATCGGCGATTTTCTGGAGCGTTATCCGGGTATCCATCTGAAAGTGATTCCGTCGAACGACGATCGCGAAACCTATTCGGCGGACGTCGACGTCTGCATTCGCTACGGGGAAGGCAACTGGCGCAACCGGCGCGTCGAGCTGCTCGCGCATCCGGCGCTGTTCCCGGTCGTGAGCCCGGCGTTGATGAACGGGCCCGATGCGATCCGCAAGGTGCAGGATCTCGCGGGGCGGACGCTGTTCTGCGAGCATGCGGGCTCGTGGACGCGGTGGCTCGCGCAAGCGAACGCCGACAAGCTGCCGGGCATCCGCATTCTCGAAATCGGCAACGCGCACATCGGCGTCGAAGCCGCGGTGCACGGCCAGGGCGTCGCACTCGGCGACAGCCTGTCGGTGCGCGACGACCTGATCGACGGCACGCTCGTGCGGCCGTTCAGCGCCACGGTGCCGTCACGCCACGCGTACTATCTCGTCACGCGTCATGAACTGGCCGAGTCGCCGCTCGTGGCCGCGTTCACGTCGTGGCTGCGGGCACGCCTCGCGTGATACGCGTCGCCGCGCGCGGTGTGCTCACGCACCAAGGCTCGCGAGGTCGTCCCACACCATCACGATGTTGCGCGATCGCCAGACCGGCCCCGGATCGATGTATTCGCCGGCAGGCCGGCCATGCAGCGCCGCATAAAACGCGATCGCCGCGTCGTTGCCGTCGACGACGCTCAACGCCGCGCCCGGATACCGCAACCGGCCCAAATGCGTCGCGAGCCGCGCGAGCAGCTGGCGGCCGATGCCGCGACGCTGGAATCGGGGATCGACATACAGAAACTTGATCTCGCCACGGCCGTTGAATACCGGATCGGACGGCGCGCCGGCGGCCCCGATGCCGACGATGCTGCCGTCGATCTCCGCCACCAGCACGAGCGGGTTCCCGTCGTTCGACGACAGCTTTTCATTCCATTGTCTGCGGCGATAGTGTTCGTCGAGAACGGCGTGCGCGTCGGCCGGCGCGAGATCCCGATAGGTGTGCCGCCAGACCTTGACATGAAAATCGGCGATCGCCTGCGCATCGCCGATCGTGGCGGACCGGATGGATAGGCCAGTCATTGAGGACGCTCCCGGAGGCATCGCGCCGACGGGCGCGATGTGCACGACGGATTGTGGACGATCCGTGCAACGCTGTCGAACGACCTTCGTCGCCGCGCGATCGAGCGGGCCGACCCATCGCGCCGCCCTCACCCCCGCCCGCGGCGCATCCTGAGCGTCGCCGACGGCGATTCGCCGAACGCCCGCTTGTACTCGATCGCGAACCGCCCGAGGTGCGCGAAGCCCCATTTCAGCGCGACGTCGGTGACGGACGCGAGCCCCGGCGTGTCGTCGGCCAGCAGTTCGTCGCGCACATGTTGCAGCCGCAACTGCCGCACGAAGCCCATCGGCGTGATCCCGTGGCGATTGCGGAAGCCGGCGAACAGCGTGCTCGGGCTGACGCCGGCGAGTTCGGCGAGCCGTTCGATCGTCAGCGGCTCGTCGAGATGCGCGCGGATGTATTCCTCGACGCGCCGCACGTAGAACGGCGCGAGCGGCGCCGGCGCGGAACGGGTGCCGTTGCGCGCGGTGTTCGGGTGGCCGTACAGCAGCAGGTTCAGCAGCGTCGATTCGAGCTGCTCGAACGCGAGCGGATGACGCAGCGGATGCGCGTCCGTCGCGATCGCGCCGGCGAGCACCGGCAGCACCTGCGCGAGACAGACGCCCTGCGGCGACGACAGGTCGAACGCCGGTTCGAATTCGACGCTCGCGCGCCGGTCGTCGCCGAAATGCCGCTGCGCGTGGCGCTCCATCACGTCGCGCTCGATACGCAGGATGACTTGCGGACACGCTTCGCCCCATCGCATCCGGAGCGGCAGCGTGGGCGACAGCAGCGACGCCGTGTCGGGCGACGACACGAAGCGCGTCGCGCCGCATTCGATCTGGGCGTCGCCGCGCAGCGGAATCTGCAACAGATAGAAATGCTCGAGCGGCCCCGGTTCGATCGACACCTCGCCGCCGTAATCGAGCAGGTTCAGCGACAGGTTGCCCCAGCGCGCATGGTGCATGCAGCTGTGCAGCACGCGCGATTCGCCGGTCGGCGTGAGTCGATGCGGCTTGAAGACGTCCGCCACGCGCGCACGCACCTCGTCGACGTCGTTCGACTCCAGCAGCAGCGTGCCGTGATTGAAACAGGCGGCTTCACCCAGCCAGCCGGTTTCGGAAAATTGCGCCATCGAAGTTCTCCCGTCGTGCTCGATCGCACTCGCGCCGTGCATGCATTCCCGATCTCGGGGAATGCGTCGCACGATCCGGACAGCGCCCGGAGCATCCGGACAATCCGTCCCACGAAACACGCAAGTCCCGCGCAAGCCACGCAAGAAGCGGACCGTTCGCGCATCGTAGAAAACTGTGCGGGCTGTCCGCATCCGCACATACCCGCAGTCGCCCGCGGCCCGCCGGCTCGCGGCGGCCGCTGCCGCAGGTTTCCGGAATTCGCGGATACCGGCCGAAGAAAGCGGATAGAAACGCCCATTTCGGCCGCCAATACTGGGCCCATCACCGAAACCAACAGCACGGAGGGACAGATGAACGGACGTCACATCGAGATTCCATCGCCGGACGGCGGCGCGTTTCGCGCGTACCTGAGCACGCCGGCCGGCGGCACGGGGCCGGGCATCGTGCTCTGTCACGAGATCTTCGGCGCGAACGCGACGATGCGGGACGTGGCCGACTACTACGCCGAGGAAGGCTACACGGTGCTCGTGCCGGACCTGTTCTGGCGCCAGTCGCCCGGCATCGAGCTCGGGTATGCGGCGGCCGATGTCGAGCGCGCAATGGCCCTTTATCGCGAATTCGACGAAAACAACGGTGTCGACGACGTCGGCGCCGCGCTGGACGCGCTCCGCCAGCGGCCGGAATGCACGGGCGAGGCCGGCGTGCTCGGCTACTGCCTCGGCGGCAAGCTCGCGTATCTCGCCGCATGCCGGCTGCCGGGCGTGGCGGCGGCGGTCAGCTACTACGGCGTGGGCATCGAGCATGCGCTGGACGAAGCGGCGCACCTGCACGGGCGGCTCGTGCTGCAGATCGCCGCGCAGGACCGTTTCTGCCCGCCCGACGCGCAGCAGCGCATCGCGGCTGCGCTGGCCGGCCGCGACGGCGTCGAAGTCTACGTCTACCCCGGCGTCGACCACGCGTTCGCCCGCGCCGGCGGCGATCATTACGACCAGGCCGCCGCGGTCATGGCCCACCAGCGCGCGATCGCCGCGTTCCGCGCCGCGCTCGGCCCGCGCTACGACCTGTCCGCGCTGTGGGAAACGCATCTGCAGCACGAGTTCGACACGCGCAACGTCGACGCGACGATGGCCACGATGGTCGCCGAGCCGTACGTCAACCATGTTCCGACGCTGACCGGCGGCGTCGGCCATGACGAGCTCAAGCGCTTCTACACGCATCACTTCGTGCATGCGAACCCGCCCGACACGACGATCACGCCGATCTCGCGCACGATCGGCGCGAGCCAGATCGTCGACGAGCTGCTGTTCTGCTTCACGCACACCACCGAGATCGACTGGATGCTGCCGGGCGTCGCGCCGACCGGCAAGCGCGTCGAGATTCCGCTCGTCGCAATCGTCAAGTTTCGCGGCGACAAGCTCTATCACGAGCACATCTACTGGGATCAGGCGAGCGTGCTCGTGCAGATCGGCCTGCTCGACCCGTCAGGCCTGCCGGTCGCGGGCGTCGACACGGCCCGCAAGCTGCTCGACGTCACCGTGCCGTCGAACGGCCTGATGCGCCGCTGGCGCGACAGTGCGCCGTCCACCGGTGCGCACTGACGCGGCCCCACCCTCACCCCCGTGATTCCCGGAGACACCCCATGAATGCCCTTGCTGGCAAAGTCGCGCTCGTCACCGGCGGCGCCACGCTGATCGGCGCCGCGGTTGCACAGGACCTGAGCCGCGCCGGTGCGTGCGTCGCAATCCTCGATCTCGATGCGGACAACGGCGCACGCGTGGCCGCATCGCTCGGCGAACGGGCGCTGTTCATCGCGCTCGACATCACGGACGACCGTGCGATCGAGCGCGCGATCGCGACGATCGTCGAACGATTCGGCGCGATCGACGTGCTCGTCAACCTCGCGTGCAGCTATGTCGACAACGGCATCCACGCGACCCGCAACGACTGGCTCGCGGCGATGGACGTCAACGTCGTGTCGGCGGCGATGCTCGCGAAGGCCGTGCATCCGCACATGGCGCGGCGCGGCGGCGGCGCGATCGTGAATTTCAGCTCGATCTCCGCGCAGTGCGCGCAAACCGGCCGCTGGCTGTATCCGACCTCCAAGGCCGCCATCCGCCAGCTCACGCGCAGCATGGCGATGGATCTCGCGCCCGACCGGATTCGCGTCAACTCGGTGTCGCCCGGGTGGACCTGGTCGCGCGTGATGGACGAGCTCACGCACGGCGACCGTGCGAAGACCGATCGCGTCGCCGCGCCGTTCCACCTGCTCGGCCGCGTCGGCGATCCGTCGGAAGTCGCGCAGGTCGTCACGTTCCTGTGCAGCGACGCGGCGAGCTTCGTGACGGGCGCCGACTACGCGGTGGACGGCGGCTATGCCGCGATGGGCCCCGAACAGGCGGTGCCGGCGATTCCGCGGCTCGCGGAGTGACCGCGCGTCGCCGCTGCTTCCCTCGATCACTACGGCCGCTACACGACCAACCAAGGAATTTCCCATGAGACGCATCGCTATCGTCGGCGCCGGCCAGTCCGGCCTGCAACTCGCCTTCGCCCTGCTCGACCAGGGCTACCACGTCACGCTCGCGACCAACCGCGACGCGGAGCAGATCCGCTCCGGCAAGGTCATGTCGAGCCAGTGCATGTTTCACACGTCGTTGCAGATCGAGCGCGATCTCGGCCTGAATACGTGGGAGGAAGCATGCCCGTCCGTCGAAGGCATCGGCATCGCGGTGCCGCACCCGGACGGCCACGGCCGCAAGGCGATCGACTGGTCGTCGCGGCTGACCCGCTACGCGCAGTCGGTCGACCAGCGCGTGAAGATGGCCGACTGGCTCGACGGCGTCCGCCGCCGCGGCGCGGACGTGCGCATCGCCGACATCGGCGTGCCCGAACTCGAGGAACTGGCCCGCAGCCACGATCTCGTGCTGCTCGCGGCCGGCAAGGGCGACATCGTCGGCCTGCTCGGACGCGACGATGCGCGCAGCCCGTTCGATCGTCCGCAGCGCGCGCTGGCGCTGACCTACGTGAAAGGGATGACGCCGAGCGAGCCGTATTCGCGCGTGCGCTTCAACCTGCTGCCGGGCATCGGCGAGTACTTCGTGTTTCCCGCGCTGACCACCACCGGCCCGTGCGAAATCATGGTGTTCGAAGGCATCCCGGGCGGCCCGCTCGACTGCTGGGCCGACGTGAGGACGCCCGAGCAGCATCTGGACCGCAGCCTGTCGTTCCTGCAGCAGTACGTACCGTGGGAATACGAGCGCTGCCGCGACGTCGCGCTCACCGATCCGAACGGCACGCTGGCCGGGCGCTTCGCGCCGACCGTGCGCAAGCCGTTCTTCCGGCTGCCGTCGGGCCGCACCGTGTTCGGGATGGCCGATGCGGTGGTGGTCAACGATCCGATCACCGGCCAGGGCTCGAACAACGCCGCGAAATGCGCGAACGCGTATTTCGACGCGATCGTCGCGCGCGGTGCCGCACCGTTCGGCGAAGACTGGATGCACCAGACGTTCGAAGGCTACTGGGCGTATGCGCGGCACGTCGTGCGCTGGACCAACTCGCTGCTCACCCCGCCGCCGCCGCACATCCTCGAACTGCTCGGCGCGGCCGGCCAGTTGCCGTCGCTCGCGAAAACGATTGTCGACGGTTTCGACGATCCGCGCCGGTTCGCGCCGTGGTGGTTCGAACCGTCGGCGTGCGCGGCGCTGATCCGCGAACACAGCGTGCGTGCGGAGTGAGCGCCATGGACACGACCGTTACCGACCGTCCGGCCCTCGACCCGATGCAGTTGCGCGCCGCGTTCGGGCAGTTCCCGACCGGCGTCACCGTGATCACCACGTGCGCTGCCGACGGGCGCAAGGTCGGCCTCACCGCGAATTCGTTCTCGTCGCTGTCGCTCGATCCGCCGCTCGTGTTGTGGAGCCTGCGCAAGCTCGCGCCGAGCCGCCCGGATTTCGTCGCGGCGACCCACTTCGCGATCAACATCCTCGCGCACGACCAGATCGACCTGTCGCGCCGCTTCGCGACGCCCAGCGCCGACAAGTTCGACGGCGTGCCGCACGCGGATTCGGAGAACGGCGGCGTGCCGTGCCTCGACGGCGCGAGCGCGCGCTTCGTGTGCCGCAACGTCGGCCACTACGAAGGCGGCGACCACCTGCTGTTCATCGGCGAGATCGAGCAGTTCGACGCCTTCGGCAAGGCGCCGCTCGTGTTCCATGCGGGCCAGTATCGCGCGATCGCCGATCATCCCGATCTTTCACGCTCCATTTAATTAGTACATACAATCAAATAGCCAAGAGGTGGTGAACATGAAAATCGGCTCTCGCCTGCTCGTCGCCGCAGGCTTCGCACTCGCCGGCCTCGGCGGCCTCGCCGGTCATACGCCGGCCCATGCGGCCGACCTGCCGGCGGTCAACCTCGGCATGACCAGTTTCCTCGACGGCATGCCGCCGGCCGGCGCCGGCTGGTACGGCACGCAGTACCTGCAGTACTACACGGCCGGCCGCGTCAACGACAATGCAGGCAACAAGGTCGGGCTGCCGAAGCAGGACATCGACCTGTTCGCGGGCTTGAGTCAGCTCGTCTATCAGTCCCCGCTGACGTTTGCCGGCATGCATCCGGGCCTCGACGTGATCCTGCCGTGGATCGCGTCCGCGCGGACCGACGACGGCATCGGCAACGTCGCGCTGAATGCGCGCGCCGGCTTCGGCGATCTGCTGATCGGCCCGTTCGTCCAGTTCGACCCGGTGATGGGCGCGCAGGGCCCACGCTTCGCGCAGCGCGTCGAATTCCAGTTCGTCGTGCCGACCGGCGCGTACGATCCGGCGCGCGCGATCAATCCGGGCAGCCATTTCTGGTCGTTCGATCCGTACTGGGCCGCGACGCTGTGGCTCACGCCGAAATGGACCGTATCGTGGCGGCTGCACTATCTGTGGAACGCGACCAACCATCAACCGGCGACGGCACTCGGCCCGGACGTGACGTCGACGCAAGCGGGCCAGGCGATCCACGTGAACTTCGCGACCGAGTACGAAGTGCGGCCCGGCCTGCGGCTGGGGCTCAACGGCTACTGGCTACGTCAGACCACCGACATGAAGGCCAACGGGCAGGACGTGCCGGGCACGCGGGAAGCCGTGTTCGCGATCGGGCCGGGCGCCATGTATAGCTTCTCGCCGCACGATCACCTGCTGTTCAACGCGTACTTCGAGACCTATGCGCGCAACCGGCCGCAGGGGACGCGGATGGTGCTGCGCTACGTGCATCACTTTCAGTGATACACCGGGCGTCGGCCGTCCCGATACGCAGCACGCCGGCTCGGCGGTTAGCCGCAGGGGGCAGCCGTGAAGGCGGTGGACTACGGCTCGTTCCATGATCGACCATGGGTCCAGGATGCATCGACGCCGCTATGGTCGACCTGTCTCGCGGCGCCGCCTGGGGAGGGAGCCTCCATGAAGCCTGTTGCCGCGCCGGCCGCCGAATCGCCCCGGGGCCGGCACGTCGAGCCTGGATCGATGCGCGTGAAGCCGCATCCGCGCGCCGCTTACGGCGCGACGCCGACGAACGTGGGCAGCAGCACGCGATAGACGTGGATCATCGCCGGCCCGAGCAGCACCATCATCAGCGCGGGGAAGATGCAGAAGATCAGCGGAAACAGCAGCTTCAGCGCGATCTTCGCCGCGCGTTCCTCCGCGCGCATCCGGCGCCGCGTACGCAGCATGTCCGACAGCACGCGCAGCGATTCGCCGATGCTCGTGCCGAACCGGTCCGCCTGGATCAGCATCGCGCAGAACGATTCGATGTCCTCGACGCCGGTGCGCAGCGCGAGATTGCGCAGCGCCGTCTCCTTCGTGAAGCCGGAGCGCATCTCGAGCAGCAGCAGATCGAGTTCGCTCGCGACCACCTCGCTGCGAAACCGCAGCTCCTCGCTCACCTTCATCAGCGCCGCGTCGAGCCCGAGCCCCGCCTCGACGCACACCGTCAGCAGGTCGAGCGCGTCCGGGAAATCCTCGAAGATCTTCTGCTGGCGCACCTTGACCCGCTGCGACAGTACGATGTTCGGGATGTAGTAGCCGATGCCGGCGAGCGCCACGAGAATCAGCGACAGCACCGCGCGCTCGTCGCCGAGCGACGTCGTGATCAGCGCCAGCAGCGCCGCGCACGGCAGGCCGAGCGCGAGTATCGTCTTCGCGGTGAAATACAGCGCGGCCGCGCTCTGGTTGCGCCAGCCGGCATTCATCAGCCGGATGCGCAGCGGCGAATTCTCCCAGCCCTCCTTCGGCACCGACAGCTTCGAGATCGGCGTGGACAGCTCGACCAGCTTCGCGACCCAGCGCGACGCCATGTCGTCGCCGTCGCCCGGGCCGGCGACGCCGCCCGCCCCGGTTCCGCCGGCCTGCTGGAGCCGGCGCTGGATGCCGCGCGGCGCGAACAGCAGCATCGCGACGAGCACGCCGCCGGCCACGAAGATGAACAAGCCGCCCAGCATCACGGCCTGGACCACGCTCAGGTTTTGCATGACAACCTCGCAACGGTTCGTTATTCGGCTCGCGCGTCAGACGCGAATGCGCACGATTCGGCGGATCCAGAACAGGCCGAACAGCATCGACACCAGCATCGTGCCGACCATCCGGATCCCGGCCGGATCCTCCCAGAGCACCGACAGGAATTCGCGGTTCAGCAGCGCCATCACCGCCGCGGTGCCGAACGGCAAGAGCCCGAGAATCCACGCCGACAGCCGCCCTTCCGCCGACAGCACGCGCACCTTGTCGAACAGCTTGAAGCGCTCGCGGATCAGCGCGGCGATGCTGTCGAGCAACTCGGCCAGGTTGCCGCCCGTCTCGCGCTGGATCAGCACCGCGATCACGAAGTAGCGCAGGTCCTGCACCGGCACGCGCGTCGCGAGGTTCATCAGCGCGTCGTGCAGCGACACGCCGTAGTTGACCTCGTCGAACGTGACGCGGAATTCGCCGCCCATCGGCTCGGAAAACTCGTCACCGACCATCCCGAGCGTGCTCGTGAACGAATGACCGGAGCGCAGCGCGCGCGCGATCATGTCGCAGATCTCCGGCAACTGCCGTTCGAGCTTGCGCATCCGCCGGGCGCGGCGGCGCAACACGTACATCATCGGCCACCACCCGGCGAACAGCGCGAGCGGCACCGCGGCGAGCTGCGGCGCTCGCGCGAAACTCGCCGCGAACCACGTGAGCGCCGCGAACGTCGCGCTGAGCGTGATCAGCTTCGGCAGCGTCCAGTCGAGGCCCGACTGCTGGATCACGAGATCGAGCGCGTGCACGCGCGGCAGGCGCAGCAGCAGCCGGTCGAACGGCTTCGACTCGTCGAGCATGCGCTTTTTCAGGATCGACAGCCGCTCCTGCTGCACGTTGCCGCCGGCCGACATCGCGCGAATGCGCGATTCGATCCGGCGCGCGGCGGCGCCGTGTCGCGCGTTCCACCATTGATAGATGCCTTCGATCGACAGCACGACCGCGACGAAGGTAAGAATCACAAAACCGTAAAAGATCGCATTCATGAGCCTCTCCCCGGCAGCACAGGACGCCCTGGCGTCAGTCCGCCTCGTACCGCATGGACGGGTCGTACAGCGAATCCGGCAGGTTGATGCCGAACGCCTGCAGCCGCTCGACGAACTTCGGCCGCACGCCGGTCGCGCAGAAGTGGCCGCGCACCGCGCCGTCGCGGTCCACGCCCGTGCGCTTGAACGTGAAGATCTCCTGCATGTTGATGATGTCGCCTTCCATCCCGGTCAGTTCCTGGATGCTGATGATCTTGCGCTTGCCGTCCGTGAGCCGCGCCGCCTGCACGACCACCGAGATCGCCGACGCGATCTGCTGGCGCATCGTCTTCGGCGGCAGCGTCAGGCCGGACACGCTGACCATGTTCTCGAGCCGCGTCAGCGCGTCGCGCGGCGTGTTCGCGTGGATCGTCGCGAGCGAGCCTTCGTGGCCGGTGTTCATCGCGTTGAGCATGTCGAGCGCTTCGGCGCCGCGCACTTCGCCGAGGATGATCCGGTCCGGGCGCATCCGCAGCGCATTGCGCACCAGCGTGCGCTGCGTGATCTCGCCCTTGCCCTCGATGTTCGGCGGGCGCGTTTCGAGCCGCAGCACGTGCGGCTGCTGCAGTTGCAGTTCGGCCGCGTCCTCGATCGTCACGATCCGCTCGTTGCGCGGAATGAAGCCGGACAGAATGTTGAGCAGCGTCGTCTTGCCGCTGCCGGTGCCGCCCGACACCAGCACGTTCACCTTCGCGCGCGACAGCGCGTCGAGCAGCTCGGCCATCGGCGGCGTCAGGCTGTGGTAGCGCACGAGGTCGTCCATCTTCAGCGGGTTGACCGCGAAACGCCGGATCGACATCAGCGGCCCGTCGATCGCGGACGGCGGGATGATCGCGTTCACGCGCGAACCGTCCGGCAGCCGCGCGTCGACCATCGGGCTCGATTCGTCGATGCGGCGCCCGACGCGCGACACGATCTTCTCGATCACCTTCATCAGGTGCGCATCGTCGTAGAACGTCACGTCGGTCAGTTCGAGCTGCCCGCAGCGCTCGACGTAGACCTGCCGGTACGTGTTCACGAGGATGTCGGAAATGCCGGGGTCGCGCAGCAGCGCTTCGAGCGGGCCGAAGCCGAACATCTCGTCGTACACGTCGATCGCGAGCTGGCGCCGCTCGATGTCGTTCGCCGGCATCCTTTCCTCGTCGAGGATGCGTGCGATCAGCGAGCCGATCTCCATGCGGACTTGGTCCTGATGCAGTCGCGACAGGCGCTCGAGCTCGACGCGCTCGAGCACGGCCAGGTGAATTTCGCGGCGCAGCTTCTGGTATGCGTCGCGCACCGACGAATGCGCCGGGCCGACCGGTTCGCCGCCCGCCGCCGCCGGCTGGGCCCGATGCAAGGACATCTGTTCGCGCAATGACATGATGGTTCCCCGTAAGAATTACATCGACTTGAGCTTCGGCGTGGCCTTGCGGCCGAACAGCCGGGACATCAACGGCTCGCTGTGCGTCGCGCTGCGTCCCGCGCGCACCTCGCCGTCGACGAGTTGTTTCGCATGGCCCTGCAACGCCCGTGCGACCGCCGAGCCGCGCGCGAGCCGCGACACCGGATGGCCCTGGTTGATCGCTTCGAGCACGGTGTCGGCGTCGTCGGGAATCGTGCAGGCCGCCTGCAGCCCGAGCACTTCCTCGAGCGCGGTGCGGGTCCGCTCGCTCGCGCGCGTCGCGCGGTTCACGATCAGCCGCAACTGGTCGGTCGAGTAGCCGAGCGACACGAGGATCTCCAGCAGCCGGCGGCCGGCGCGCACGTGCGGCATCGCGGGCTGCAGCACGAGCTGGATCTGGTCGCTGCGATCGAGCGCGACCATCGACAGCGGGTTGATGCCGACGCCGACGTCGAAGATCACGAAGTCGTAGCGCGGCGCGGCGACGCCGAGAATCCATTCGAGCGCGTCCTCGCGCATCTCGGCGGCCTTGACCGGGTCGCCGGCGCCGGCCAGCACGTGGAAGTTTTCCGTCACGTGCGCGACGCTCGCGTCGAGAAACGCGCTGTCGAGCCGTTCGATCTGCGCGCATAGCTGCGGCAGCGTCGACGGCGGGGTTTCGTCGCTGACGAGGAACGCCGCGTCGGCGAACTGCTGGTTCAGGTCGATCAGCAGCACGCGACGCTTGAAGCCCTCGGCGATCTCGAACGCGACGTTGCTGGCCGCGAAGCTCGTGCCGGCGCCGCCCTTGCACGACATGAACGACACGATGCGCGTGTCGTCGGTATCGCGCCGCGTGCTCTGCGCGGCGGCCCGCCCGAGCGCGTGGCCGAGCGCCTGCGGATCGAGCGGCCACTGCAGCACGTCGCGGGCGCCCGCACGCATCGCATCGAGCAGCACGTGCGGCGATGCGTCGGCCGTCACGAGGATGCAGGTCAGGCCCGCATGCGCGCGGCAGATGCGCTCGATCGCCGACAGCTCGAACGGCTCGAGCGACGCGCCGTCGACCAGCAGGATGTCGAACGCGTCGAGCCCGTCGGTGCGATGTTCGATCTGCGACGGGCGGCCGGTGGCGCGCGTCGTGCGATAGCGTCCGCAGTCGGCCACGAGACGCGCGATCTGCGAAAGCCGCGCGGTATCGTCGGAAGCTACGAGGATATTGATCATGTCGTGTGCCTCGTCTTGTCGATTAGTTGCAGGCGGAGCCGCCCGTCGCGGAATTCAGGCTTTCGCGCGGCAGCGTCGTCGTGAACGGCGGCATTTTCAGCGTGACGTTCATGAACGGGATCATGGTCTTGACGGTGACGTTCGTGACGCTCACCGTCACGAACGAGCACGTGTTGACGTCGCAACTCGACGGCGTGTAGTTGACCGACACGTTCGCGCTCGACAGCAGCGGCATCAGCGATCGCACGCGCTTCACGACGCCCGCGGCGTTCACGTCGCAGACCACCGCCGTGCGTGCGCCGAGGCGCACGGCCTCGCTCGCCGTGTTCCAGTAGAACAGCACGCGGCCGAACTCGAAGATGCCGATCAGCAGCATGATCAGCACCGTCGCGATCAGCGCGAATTCGACGATCGCCGCGCCGCGCTGCGCGCGCCGGCGGGACAGCGGAAAATGGCGCGCGTTCATGACACTTGCCTCATCACGGTGACGATGTTGCCGAAGGTGATCGACGGCAGCCCCGGGTACGCGGGAATCGGCTGGTACTTGTAGCCGCTGATCTTCACTTCGACGACGTTGATCGCGCCCGTGGCCGTGCCGCTTGCCGCGTTGTTGTTCGAATCGTAGGTCGGCAGGTTCGCGAACTGCGACGGATCGGACGCATCGCTGCAGCCGGTCGTGTGCTGCGCGTCGCAGATCGTGACCATCGACGTCGTGAGCCCGGGCACCAGCTCGGTGCCCGACGTGCCGCACGTCGTGCTGCCGTAGACGACCAGGCACTGCGCCTGCGCCACCGGATACGCGCTGTCGGTCGGCAACCAGACCGACAGGTAGCGCGCCGCGTCGCGGGTCGCCTTGGTCAGCGTCTCGTACTGGTAGATCGCCCGGCCGAACTCGGCCACGCCGGTCGCCAGCATGATCATCGGCATCAGCACGAGCGCGAACTCGACGGCGACGGCGCCGCGGGTGCGCGAACGACGAATCGACGGCTTCTTCATGATCGTCTCTCCGCTATTGAACGAGCATCGGAACCTGGGTTCCGGACGCGCTGCCGCTGCCGGGCAAGCCGTGCGTCGCGCACGGGTTGTTGCCGGACACCGACGAGCCGAGGTATTCCAGATGCGCGACGATGGCGCCGCTGCCGGCGCTGAACGGGAGCGGATCGAGCATCAGCACGCAATCCCACTGCGTGACGTGCACCTTGCCGCTGGTGCCCTTCAGCGTCGAACAGTCGCCCTCCGGCGCGAGCGCGAGGCGCCGGTCGCTGCCGTAGGTCGCGTAGTTGCTCGCCGTCGCCGTGCCTTTGGTGGCGATGCCGCTGCCCGACGGCGGTGCGCCGTCGCCCTGGTAAGGCTTGAAGCTCGCGCGGTCGGCCACGAACTGCGTGTACGCGTCGCCCTTGATGCCCGGCGTTCCCGGCGGCCCGTAGTTCGGGCCGACATACGCGTAGCCGGTGAAGTCGGGCTGGCCGCTCGAACCATTCGCGCCGTTCGTATAGATGCCGAAGCGCGTGTTCCAGGCCCGCAGCGACGCCGACTTCAGGCCCGTGGTGGCCAGGTCCGGCGGGCTCGTGATGTTGCAGGTATTGCCCGACAGCTCGCTCGCGAGCGTCGTCTCGTTCGTCGAGCCGTCGAGCGCCGCCCAGCCGAAGTTGCCGGGCCCGTAGGTCGACGACGATCCGGACGGCGACGTGATCCAGTCGCCGACCTTGTAGGCCGGATCGGACGGACCACGGCACACGAACACCGGAATCGCGCAGGTCGTCTGCCCGCCGCCGACGGTCGCGATCGCGCTCGCCGACACTTCCGCCGCATTCGCGAGCTTCGTGCCCGGCAGCACGTTCAGCACCTCGATGAACCAGTGCGCGATGTTGCTCAGCGTCGCGGTGCACTGCACGTACTTGACGCTCGCCGGGTTCGTGACCGCGTTCTTCGCCAGGAATGGGTTGGTCAGCGAATCGCTGAACGTGACGTTCGCGTTCGTCGACATCTGCACCGACGTCTTCTGGAAAAACACGAAATTCAGGTGACCGGCGGCGATGCCGTCGGCCTCGGCCACCGACAGGCTGATGGCCGAGGTCAGGTCGCGCGCGGCCGACAGCGCGCAGGCATCGGCGCTGTTCTGCAGTTCGCTGCGCGTGACGTACAGCTTGCCAAGATCCAGCGCGAGCCCGACGAACCCGATCATCACCGCCAGCGAGAGGCCGACGATGATCGCGACGGCACCGCGCTGGCGATGCAGGCTGCGACGCGTGACTTTCGGATAGCGGGCTGCGCGGTTCATGGCGTTCTCCCTGAGCATGCCGTCGTTATTGGGTAGCCTTGCCGATGCCGATCACGAACGCATTGGCAGGCGGCACGGTCTGCTTGAACGACTTGTCGTAATTGTCGAGCGCGGCCGCGGCGGCGCTGCCGTCGACCCCCGGCGCCGACGCCGGATGTTCGCCGGCATGCGGGTCGATGATCTGGGCGTGCATCACGGTGCGGACCGAGTCGCCGAAGCGGCTGTCCCACACCGGGGTCGACGACATGCAGCCGGCAAGCGCGAACGCGAGCGGGACGGCGAGCGCCGCGCGGCGCACGAATACGAGGTAGGCGGATTTCATGAGCTTCCCCTTGGATGGCTTCAACGATCGGTGGACTGAGGTTCCGCACCCGTACGCGCGATCTGCGCGTTGGGCGCCGCCGCGGTCCGGTGCTTGGTGCGCGCCGACGGCTGGTCCGACGGTTCGGCGCCGGCGGCCGCAAGACGCGCGGCGGCGGCTTCGATGCGTGCGACGCGCGCCGCGGTGGCCGCATCGGGCTGCGGCGCGGCGGCCGCGACCGGCGCGGGCGCCTTCGGCGGCTCGGCCGGCACCGGTTGCTGCACGTCGGCTTGCGGCGCGCGCGGCGCGGGCAGCGCGGCCGGCACGACCGGTGCTTCCGATTTCGGCGCCGGAGCGGGTGCCGGCGCCTGGGCCGGTGTCTGCGGCGCGGCGGCCGCACCGTTCGCGGGCTGCATCGGCTGGGCGCCTGCCTTGCGCACGCCGCGGCGGCCTTCCATGTTGCCGGTCGCATACACGTCGATTTCGCTCGGCTTCGAGAAGCTGTCGGTCGGCAGCGCGACGTCCGCCGTCTGCAGCGGCTTCACCAGGTGCGGCGTGATCAGGAAGATCAGCTCGGTGCGGTCCTGCTGGAACGACGTGCTGCGGAACAGCGCGCCGAGCACCGGCACTTCGCCGACACCGGGGATCGCCTTCAGCGCACCGCTTGCGTTGTCCTTGATCAGCCCGCCGATCGCGAACGATTCGCCGTCGCTCATCTGCACCGTCGTCGATGCGCGCCGCGTGGTGATCAGCGGCAGGATCGACGTGCCGCCGATGTTTGACGCGCTCAGCGTGACGCCCGTCTGCGACAGTTCCGACACTTCCGGCGCGACCTTCAGGCTGATCCGGCCGTTGGCCAGCACCGTCGGCGTGAACTTCAGCGCGACGCCGAACTCCTCTTCCTGCAGCGTGATCGACGAGACGCCGTTGCTGCCGCTCTGCGGGATCGGGATGAAGATCTTGCCGCCCGCGAGGAACGTCGCTTCCTGGCCGCTGATCGTCACGAGGTTCGGCTCCGCGAGGATCTTCACGAGGTTGTCGGTGTTCTGCGCGTCGGCCGCGATGCTGAACGGCTTGTTGTTCGCCTTGTTGAAGATGGCGCCGCTCGCGACACCGGCAAGCAGGTTGCTGACCAGCGCGCCGCTCCACGAACCGAAGCCGCCCTGGATGTTGAACGCGCTGCCCATCTGGTTGATCAGCGTCTTCGACACCTCGGCCACCTTCACCTCGAGCATCACCTGCTGCGGCGACGTGACGTTCAGCATGTTGAGCACGCCGCCGCCCTGCTTGCCGCCGCCCGCGCCTTCGCCCGCGCTGTCGCCGTACGCATGGGCGATCTGCACGGCCTGCTGCGCGGCCTGCGAGCTCGACACGGTGCCGGCCAGCACGATCGTGCCGGCCGCGGTCGACACATGGATGTCGCGCTCGTTCGGCATCAGTTGCAGCAGCGACGCCTGCAGCCCGCCGGCGTCCGCGCCGACCGCGACGTCGATCACGCGGCATGCGCCGCTCCTGCCCTGCACGATCATGTTGGTCGTGCCGACCGCGAGCCCGAGGATGTATAGCGTCTGCGGCGACACCATCGTCGCCTGCGCGACGGCCGGATTGCCGATCGTCCGGTTGCGGACCGGCTCCGGCATCGGCACCAGCAGCGACTTGCCGAGCGGCACCGCGACGCTGGTCGATTCGCGCACGGCGCCGACGCAGTTCGGCCCGCGCAGCGGCCCCGCCGACGCGGCGGGCGCGGCGGCCGGCGCCGGCGTCATGCTGATCGTCATCTGCATCGGCCCCTTGCCGGCCGCGGCGGGCGCGCTGGCGCCGCCCTTGGTCAGCACCGCCGATTCGATGCCTTCCTGGGCGAGTGCGCCATATACGGTCAGCCATCCCGAACAGAGGATCGCGGCCATCATCGTGCCCCGTGCGACGCGTGTGCGCAGTGGGCCGGTACCTGTGCGTTGCGGTTTGATCTTCATTTCGTCTGATCCCCCGAGAGACCGGCGCCGTGCCGGTTATCGACTTCCAAGGCCGCCGCGCGTTGCCGGCGGCCGGTTTGTTTATCTGGCTGGTTGGTTTGGCTTCAGAAACACTCGACGCTGCCCTTCACGCCCGTCAGCACGCCGACGCAGTCGCGCCGCACTTCCGGCGCCGCATGCGACGCGACGTGCACACGGACCGGCCGCACCTGGACGGGCGCCGGCGCCGCTGCCGGTGCGGGCTCCTTGCCGAGCAGCGTCAGCTTGGTCGCGCCGCCGGTGGTCAGCGTCTTCTGGTCGACCTGGTTGCGCAGCACGAGCGACAGCGTGCCGACGCTGCGCGCGAGGTCGAGCCGTTCGGCCTGGTCGGGCGTGACTTCGAGCGTCACCGCGTTGACCACCTTCGGCGCCGTGTCGTCGCGGCTGACCTGCTGCGCGACGGCGAGCACGAGGATGTGCTCGAGCACGATCTTCGAGATGCTCTGCCCGTCGGTCTTGCCCTGCTGTTCCTGCGTGTTGACGATCACGTCGACGTAGTTGCCCGGCAGCGCGAAGCCCGCGACGCCGACCACGTCGTTCACGCGCACCGTGATCGCGCGGCTGCCGTCGGCGATCACCGCGGACAGCCCGCCCTTCGTGCCGACCGGCGCGAGCTTCGACTCGATCACCGGCTCGCCGCGCGCGAGGCTGGTGCGCACGACGCGCCCTTCGAGCGCTTTCGTATCGGTGAAGGCGCCGGTCGGCACGCTGCCGGCCGGCCAGCTGACCATGTGGATCTGGTTCGGCCCGAGCGGTTCGCCCAGGTTCAGGTCGGTGGTGGCCACCGCGACGGACGTGACCGAGCTCGTGGACGTCTGTACCAGCCAGCGGGACGCGAACACGACCGCGGCGAGACCCGCGATCATCGCGACGACCAGCATCATGAGCGCTCGACTGTTTTTCATGGCAATGCTCCTCGACGAATCGTGAAAGAAACGGCTCAACCGGTGATGAACGTGCGGCCTCCGCGCTCGACGGGCGGCGGACGACCGTCGTCACGTTCGGGCGCCGAGCCGAAATAGCTCGCCCACGCGTCGTAAAGCGCGTCGTGCGTCACTTCGGGCGGATCGCCGCGATACCGCGCACCGGCGGCCACCAGGCGCAGCAGATCCACGGGGAAACAGGCAAGAAACGCCTTGCCGGTCGGAAAATGCAGCCGGTGCAGCAGGAAGTCGAAAGCATCGCTCGCCGATACGAGCCCGAGCGACGTGCAGGCCGCGTCGTACACGGCGCGGTAGTGATCGATCGACATCGCGCCGACGTGCAGCTTCGAGCCGAGGCGGCGCATGAACGCGTCGTCGCAGAACTGCTCCGGCGCCAGGTTGCTCGAGAACACCGGCCATACGTCGAACGGCATCACGAAGCGGTTGCCGGATTCGAGCGTCATGAAATCGACGCCGCGATCGAGCGGACGTAGCCAGCGGTTGAGCAGGTCGCGCGGCTCGACGCGCTGGCGGCCGAGATCGTCGACGACGTACATGCCCATGTTCGCCTTCATGTGCGGCGGCGCCTGATAGAAGCCGGCCGCTTCGTCGCGGCGAAGATCGAGCTCGCCGAGCGTCAGTTCGCCGCCGGACATCACGACCGGCCGTTCGCACAGGCGCCAGCGACGGTCGACCGACTGGCCGCGGGCCTGCGACGCTGCGTCGACATGCAGGAGCGGGTCGTAGACCTGGATCACTTCGCCGGCCGCGCAGATCGCGTACGGGATCGGTACGCGACCATGCATCAGCGTGCCGAGCCGTTCGGCGAGGAAGGTCTTGCCGCTGCCGGCCGGGCCGTAGATCAGCAGCGGCCGGCCGGCGTTCAGCGCGGCAGCGGCGGAGTCGAGGATCGACGTGTCGATCACGACGCCTTCGAACGCCGCCCACACGTCGCTCTGGCCGATGTGCAGCTTGCGCACCGAATGCGCGGCCACGTTCGCGAGATACGCGTCGAGCGTGACCGGCGCGGGACCGCTGTAGCCGCTGCGTTCCCGTTCCTCGAGCGCGAGCACGCGGCCCGCGTCGGTCAGGCGAAACGTGACGTCGAGATCGGTCGCGCCGCGATGGGTCAGCTCGACGAGATGCTCGCGCACCAGGAACGCAAAGACGTCGTCGAGCACCGCGAGCGGCAGGCAGTGCCGCTCGACCAGGTCGCCGTACGACGGGCGGCCGAGCATCAGCGTCGACTTCAGCACGAGGCCGGCGACGAACGTCGTGCTCAGGCCGGTTTCCGCGAGCGTGCGCGGCGCCGCGGGCAGCTGCGCGCCCAGCTTCGTATGGATCTCCCGCGACGGCGGCGGATCGGGCAGGCGTGCCACCTGCGCGTCGCGTCTCGGTTCGGTGTGGTTCGTGTTCATGGTCGCTCCGTCCTCGTTGCGTCCTCGTTGCGGATCCGCCGCGCTATGCGCACGACGCGAACAGCATGCCCAGCGTGCCGACCGCGATCGCCACGCCGTACGGCAGCGTGCCGACCGACGCGATCTCGACGGGGCCGTCGTCGGCCTCGGCGCGCGCCGCTCGCGAGCGCCGCACGATCAGCGTGCGCACGTTCGCCCACATCTGGCGCATCCGCCCGCGCAGCAGCGCGTAGGCGATGGCGCCGACCCCGCCGGCCACGAACGTGGCCAGCACGATGTAAAACGTCATTTCCGCGCCGACCCATGCGCCGATCGCGAGCATCAGCTTCACGTCGCCCGCCGCCATCCCGCGCAACAGGTAGAACGGCAGCAGCAGGCCGAAGCCGGTCGCGGCTCCGGCGAGCCATCCGAGCGCGCCGGCCAGCACGCCGTGCAGCAGGCACTGCGCAACCAGCGCGCCGGCCAGGCCGAGCAACACGAGGCGGTTCGGAATGCGACGGCTGGCGATGTCCGTACTGGCCGCGGCGATCGCGAGCAGCGTCACGCACAACGGAACCGGGTAAGGCGGCGCAACGGGAAACATGGCGAACCTCGCGTATCGAATCGGTGGATCAGGAAACCATGGACAATGCGGTGGTCAAGGCGGCGCTCACGGCCGCGGCGATCATCTCGTACGTATCGACGAGCGAGCCCTTCAGCGTGACGACGCTGCCCAGTACCGCGACGGCGAACATCGACGCGAGCAATGCATATTCGATCGACGTCACACCCCGTTCGTCGGCGATCCAGCGACGGGCGACACGCGCGAAGGCTTGCATGATGGTCTCCGGTTTCCGGTTGATCGGGATGGCCGGGGACGGCTCGAATGCTGCACCAGCCGAGCCGCCCGCGGCGCGGTGCATCAGATGCCTGCAACCGCCGAATCGAGGTCGGCCGCGATCGTGCTGAACACGGTCTTGAGGTCCTTCCCGATGGTCGACAGCGCGGCGATGATGCCGATGGCGATCAGCGCGGCGATCAGGCCGTATTCGATGGCGGTCACGCCGTCTTCGTCGCGAATGAAACGGCCGGCTTGTTGAATGAACTTGGACATGGTGTTCTCCTTGCGTGGTGACTTTCAAAACCCTCGCGCACCGGCTGGTCGGACGACCGTGCATCGATACGTCGAGGAATATCGTTGATGCCGTGTGGCGCCGACGAACGATTCGAACGATCGGACAAACCGTTCGTCGTACCGTCCATCAGAGGCCTGCTACCGCCGAGTCCAGATCCGCGGCGATCGTGCTGAACACGGTCTTCAGATCCGTACCGACCGTCGCCAGCGCGGCGACGATGCCGATTGCGATCAGCGCGGCGATCAGGCCGTATTCAATGGCCGTCACGCCGTCCTGATCCTGGACGAACCACGCGATCTTTTCGATGATTCTTGACATGAGCACTCTCCTTTCGGACTGCTATGAAATACCCTTCGTCGGTCAAGACGTCGGGGGTGGGCACCACCGGCACTACGCTAGAAATCGGAAGCCGACAATCAGTCGCGGAAACGGGGCGGACTACCGCGGTTCGTACGAACGGGTATCGGCGAGACGGAGCATGAGAGACGCGTGTACGGTCCGACCGGCCGGATGAATCGGGCAGGTCGAGCGACCGGAACGGCACGACGGCCATTCGACGCATGGAATCCGGTTGAACGGGAGAGGAACTCCCGGCAAAGCTGCAATGTGTCTTTAACGCGGCTTGCGATCCGCGATGTGCTGTGGTCGTTCATTTTTATTCCCCATGTACTGCCATGCCGATTTCTTATTGCCCGGAAGCTGCCAGGTCTGGTGGGTCGTTCGACGACGGTTCCCGCGGTTGATGGATCTGGAGCCGCTGTTCCCCGACGCGCTCCGGACCATCCTTGCCGCAGGCGATTCGCGAGCCGGTTCCGCTGCCTGTTGCCTGAACCGCCCGCTCGCCACGTCGTCGACTGCCGTGCCAACGCTTACGCAAAGAGCGGACCATCCTGGGCGGAATCGAGGCGTACCAAGGGTTTCGGCGATCCGCACGCCAGCCCGTCAAACGCTCGGCTGCCGAAATGTTTCAACTTTGATATATGCGGGTCGGGCGCATGCAGCCCGCATGAAACCCCGTCATCGCGCTGCACAAAGGGCCTAAAAAATTTTCTCGGGATTTTCCCGAACGCCGCGCGTTGCCCGAGCGTCGCGGGTTCGGCGGCATGCCCGGTCGGTAAAAATCACGGAATGTTTCAGGCCAGAAACACAAATTCCGGAGGCGGCGTTTTCTCATACCAGAAATGGCGGTTTTCGCCCGAATCGCTGAACACATTCAATGCCGTCCGGCCGTGCCTGGTTTGCATCACGCGTTTTTTTCTTCAACAATGAATTCACGGACAACGCCATTTCAGAGCGATCGATCCGCAGGCACGACAACATCGAACGGCCGCGACAGACCACGCGGCCACACCACAGACGGGGCATCATGTACACAGCCAATCGTGGAACGCGCGATCGCGCAATACGCTGTGCTCAATGGCTGACGGCCGACCGGATCATTCCGTACAGCTGCATCATGCTGGCGCTCTTCGTTGCGCTGCTGATCGTCTGGGGTGTCGTGACCGACGGCTTCACGTCGAACGCCACCGCCCGCCCCGGCACCGACTTCTCGGTCTTCTGGACCGCATCGCATCTCGTGTTGCAAGGCCACGCCGCGGCGGCCTACGACACGTCGTCATTCCTGCAGGCCGAGTTCGCGCACTTCGGTGCGTATCTGCAAAACCGGCCGCTTCCCTGGCTCTATCCGCCGACGATGCTGCTGTTCATCGCTCCGGTTGCCCTCGTGCCTTTCCTGCCCGCTTACTTCCTCTTTTTCGCGGGCAGTCTTTTATGCTACGCGTTCGCCGTCTCGCGGTTGTCGGGGCTGCGCGCGCATCTTCCCGTGCCGCGCGCCGCGGCGCTCGTCGTCGTCGCGTATTCGGCCGTGTGCATGTCCGCGCTGTTCGGCCAGAACAGCATCCTGACCGCCGGCCTCGCCGCGCTCGCGCTGCATCTGCTCGGCAAGCGTCCGGTCGTGGCGGGCGTGCTGATCGGGCTGCTCGCGATCAAGCCGCAACTCGCGGTCGTGTTCCCGTTCGTGCTGATCGCGACGCGCGCATGGCGCACCTTCGCGGCGGCCGGGCTCAGCGCGACGCTGTTCGCGGCCGCCGGCGTCGCACTGGCCGGCCCCGCCGCGCTGCACGGGTTGAGTCATGCGATGTCGACGGTGCGCGAGCAGCACTTCATGCTCGCGTCGTACTGGCTCGCGTCGCCGACGCCGTTCGCCGCGCTGCGGCTGGCGGGCGCGCCGGTGGCGGCCGCGCTGGCCGCGCAGGCGGCGGTCGCGCTCGTCGCACTCGCCGCGGCCGTCGACGTATGGCGCCGCACGCGCGACATGCGACTGCGCGGCGCGGTGCTGGCGGTCGCCACGCTGCTGACGACGCCGTACCTGTGGAACTACGAACTGACGTGGCTCGGCATCGCGGTCTTCTGCCTGATCGCGCACGGTCTCGACGAAGGCTGGCTGCCCGGCGACCAGGGCATCCTCGTGCTGGCGTGGCTGCTGCCCATCTTCGAAATGCTGAACCGGCTGATGAAGCTGCCGCAGATCGGGCCGGTCGTGCTGCTCGCGGTGCTGTTCGTGGTGGTGCGCCGCACGGCGCTTGCCTCGCGGAGCGCACGATGAAAACGCCATCGTTCGCCCGCCACGCGCACTCGGCCGCCGACCTGCATCCGGAACTCCCGATCGCCGGCCCGCGCCGCCATCCGCACTGGCTCAACCGCGATCGCGTACGGCTCTATGCCGCCGGCGTGCTGTTGACGGAGCTGCTGTTCATCGGCATTTACCTGATCCGCATGCACCTGTCGCACGACGGCGCGCTGGAGCCGCTGTCGCAGGATTTCTCGCCGGTCTGGAGCGCCGCATGGCTCGCCGCGCACGGACGTGGCGCCGACGCGTGGCATTACTCCACGCTGTTCGCGGTGCAACAACTCGCCATCCCGACGATGACCCTCGCGGACGGCACGCTGCCGTGGCTCTATCCGCCGACGATGCTGCTGCTCGTGCTGCCGCTTGGCTGGCTGCCGTACACGCTGGCGCTCGTGCTGTGGCTCGCGATCACGTATGCGCTGTTCGCCGCGGCGATGCGCGCGACCGTGCAGCGCGACGCCGCGTGGCTGTGCGCGCTTGCGTTCCCCGGCGCGTTCCTCACGGTGATCGTCGGGCAGACGAGCCTCTTCACCGCGACGCTCGCCGCGTTCGGCCTGCTCGCGCTGAACCGCCGCCCCGTCTGCGCCGGCATCTGTTTCGGGTTGCTGACGATGAAGCCGCAGCTCGCGGTGCTGTTCCCGCTCGCGCTGCTGTGTGCCGGCCAATGGCGCGCGCTGGGCGCATGGGCCGCGACGATCGCCGTCGGCGCGCTGCTCGCGACGCTCGCGTTCGGCGTCGGCCCATGGATCGCGTTCATCCAGTTGATCGCCCACGTCTATACGATCGTCGGCACCGGCCACGCGAAGCTCGCGCGCATGCCGACCATGTTCGCGCTGGCGACGATGGCCGGCTGGCCCGCGCTCGTCGCGCGCGGCCTTCAACTGCTGTCGGCGGCGGGCGCGGCGATTGCGGTCGTCTATGCGTGGCGCGGCGCGTGTTCGTACGCGCTGCGCGCCGCGACCCTCGCATGCGCATGCCTGCTCGTCAGCCCCTATCTGTACGACTACGACCTGACGTGGTACGGCATCGTGATCGCGTGGTACGCACGCTATGCGTGGACGCACGGCTGGCGGCGCTTCGATCGCGAATGGCTGATGCTGCTGTGGCCGATGCCGCTCGCGAGCCTCGCGATCGTCCCGCATCTGTCGTTCCAGTTCATGCCGCTCGTGACGCTCGCGTCGCTCGCGCTGCTCGTCAGCCGGATCGCCCAGGAAAGACGCGACGTGCCGTCGATGCCCGACGCGCGCGACATCTCGACCGAGACCGAATTCGCGCACCCGGTCCGACCGCACCACCGCCCGGCGCACGGCATGCGCCGCACCGGCCGCCTGACGCTCGGCGCCCACCGGTAAAACGACATCACAAGGGGAATCATCATGCGGGAATCCATCTACACGCCGCTCGTCTCGCTGGTCGTGCCGTTCTACAACGAAGGCGAAGCCGTCGAGCGCTTCTTCGATGTCGTGATTCCGCTGATGAGCGCGATCGATGCGATCCGCTTCGAGATCGTCTGCGTGAACGACGGCAGCTGCGACGACACGCTGGAACGTCTGGTCCGGATCGGCGCCGCCGAGCGGCGCGTGCGCGTCATCGATCTCACCCGCAATTTCGGCAAGGAGGCCGCGCTGACGGCCGGCCTCGACGAAGCCGCCGGCGATGCGGTGATCCCGCTCGACGCCGACCTGCAGGACCCGCCGAGCCTGATTCCGGTGCTGATCGAGCACTGGCGCGACGGCGCGGAGGTCGTCGCGGCCAAGCGCAGCAACCGCGCATGCGATTCGTTCGCCAAGCGCACCGCCGCCGCGATCTACTATCGCGTGCACAACCTGCTGTCGGACGTGAAGCTGCCGGAGAACGTCGGCGATTTCCGGTTGATGGATCGCAAGGTCGTGAACGCGCTGCGCAACCTGCCCGAGCGGCACCGCTTCATGAAGGGCCTGTTCGCGTGGGTCGGCTACAAGACCGTGATCGTCGAATACCAGCGCGATCCGCGCAGCGCCGGGCACTCGAAATTCTCCGGGTGGAAGCTGTGGAATTTCGCACTGGAAGGCATCACCAGCTTCAGCACCGTGCCGCTGCGCAGCTGGACCTACATCGGCATCGGCATCGCGGCGCTCGCATTCGTGTACGGCACGTTCATCATCCTGCGCACGCTGCTGTTCGGCAATCCGGTGCTCGGCTACGCGTCGCTGATCTCGGTCACGCTGTTCATCGGCGGCATCGAGCTGATCGGGATCGGCGTCGTCGGCGAATACGTCGGGCGGATCTACGACGAATCGAAGCAACGGCCCGTGTACCTGATCCGCCGCCGCTACCAGACGCACGGCAAGGTGATCGAACTGCCGGTCGCGCGCGACGCACGCCGCCAGCCCGCACGCCGGCGCGCGCAGCCGGTCCGGGCGCGCATCGGCGCGCGCTGACGCGCAGGCGCCATGATCGCGCTGCTGCAGGCCGAGCGCACGCGGCTCGTGCGCTTCGGCGTGTCCGGGCTCGGCTCGACCGCGATCCATTCGCTGGTCGCGGCCGCCCTGTTCGCGCTGTTCGATGCGACGCCGGTGACCGCGAATGCGGTCGCGTTCCTCTGCGCGACCGGGTTCTCGTATCTGGCGAATACGCTGTGGAGCTTCTCGTCGACGGTGCGCACCCGCAACGCGACGCGCTTTCTCGCGGTCACGCTCGTCGGGTTCGTCGAAACGATGCTGCTTGCACGCGCCGCCGAGGCGCTGGATGCGTCGCGCGCGATGAGCGTCGTCGCGATCGCGCTGCTGATTCCGCCGACGACGTTCGTGCTGCACCGGCTCTGGACGTACCGGTAAGCGGCCCGCTTCCCGCTCCCGCCAATAATCGGTCAATCAATTAACAGATTCAATGTCGTGATATTTATGTCACGCATCGATTCGATTGATTACGATTTCAAAATTAACCCGATAAATCATTTTCCGACCTGTTTACTTTTACAGCTTCCACGATTAACCAAACGGGATAATCTGCATTCGCCGTCGCTTCTGCATGCGTCGAATCCGGCGAAAACCCTTGCAGCACAACGCGATGGCGGCCGCATGAAGCAATTCTCGAAACGATAAGTTCCATTACTTGAAACGGGAGCTTCTATGTCACGCGTTACCGATGTGCTCGTCTCGTTCGACACCGAAACCATTCTCAAAAAATATCCGAATCCCAGCAAGAATCCGGCCGCGCCGACGCTGATCGACTGGCATTACGTGTATATGGTGACGAATCAGGACAACGTCATCTCCGGGCAGGCGGGCGGCGAGCTCGATCTGAAGGCGCAGGTCGGCGACCTGATCCGCTGGCGCGAAACGAGCCTGTCGCTGGGCTTCGAAAACCAGGTGGTGTTCTACAAGTTCATCGGCAACGTCGGCAACGACCTGATCTCGACGCCGACGCCGCGCGTCGCGGAAGCGTCGATCCCGGTGCCGAACACGAGCAAACCGGAAGTGCCGACGTGCCAGAAGGTCGCGAACTACTACTGGTCGTCGGAATGCCTGAAGGTCGGCCGCGTGACCTACCACTTCCAGTTCCAGATCATCGATCGCAATTGCCAGAGCCAGGGCTGCTTCTCGTGGGATCCGTTCAT
This sequence comes from Burkholderia sp. MS389, assembly GCF_016899425.1. Taxonomy (GTDB): domain Bacteria; phylum Pseudomonadota; class Gammaproteobacteria; order Burkholderiales; family Burkholderiaceae; genus Burkholderia; species Burkholderia sola. Next base: position 544,079 of record NZ_CP045996.1, on the reverse strand, counting down.
CTCGATCCATAACTGATCGCGGCACGCGGGCGGCCGCACGACGGCCGTCCGTGCCGCTCCCTTGTTGCGGAGGGCGTGCTCATGTCTGGTGTTCGTTGCGATGTGCTGGCGATCGTCGACGCCGTCACGCTGCTGTCGGCCTATCCCGATGCGAGCCGGGACGCCGACGCGCCGACCGCGATCGACGGCCGGCACATCTACGTGTTGAGCCCCGGCGACGCCGGGCAGGTCGGCCGCAACGACAACCGGCTCTTCGCCGACCTGTTGCCGGGCGACCAGCTTCATCTGCGCGAAACCGCGCTCGCGCTGCGTGCGGAGGCGACCGTGCTGTTCGTCCGGTTCGCGTTGAAGGACGCCGGCATCGTCGCGCCGATCGAAGCGGAAATCCGCGACGCCGCCGTGCCGGTGCCGGACGGCGACGATCTGCTGCATCCGTCGTGCCGGCCGATGAAAGACCATTTCTGGCGCAGCGAGGTGCTGGCCGCGGGCGCCACCTCGTGCACGGCCGATTTCGCGGTGCTCGATCGCGACGGCGCCGTGTCGGGCTATTTCCGCTGGGAAACGACGATCGAGATCGCCGCCAGCCAGCCGGACGCGAAACCGCCCGGCGCCAAGCCGTAACCGGATCGCGACGGCTATTTCAAGCAGCCGCCGACTGGCGGTTTCAACGCGGCCGGGGCGGAGGACGACTACGACGACGCTCACGTGCGCCCCGCCGCGTGCGGTACTCAGGTGCGCGGCAGCCCCGGCGGATTGGTCTGCGACCGGTCGATCGCTTCGGCGTCCAGCCGCCAGTGATCGAGCGCCTTCCGGTAGCTGCCGTTCGCGATCAGCGCATTGATCGCGAGCGTCAGCGGATCGGCGAGGCCGCTGCCCTTGCGGGTCGTGATCGCGATATCGGCGGTGCGCGGCCAGCCGCCGCTGACGGTACCGATCAGTTTCGCATCGCCGCGCAGCGACGCCTGGTACGCGAGCATCGAATTCACGCTGAAGATCGTGTCGACGCGGCCCGACTGCAGCGCGACCCAACGCTCGGCCGCATCCGCGTAATACTGGATCTCGATCGGCGCGAGGCCGCGCGCGACGTTCTGCCGGTTCCATTCGAGCAGGATCTTTTCCTGGTTCGTGCCCGAATCGGTCACGACGCGCAGCCCGGCGACGTCCTTCGGCTCGCGGATCGCGGCAAGCTTGCTGTTGGTCTTCACGTAGAAGCCGAGCTGGTCCTTCCGGTAGGTCGAGAAGTCGAACTTCTCCTTGCGCTGCTCGGTCACCGTCACGTTCGAGATCACCGCGTCGACCTTGCCGGACTGCAGCGCGAGCGGCCAGTCGGCCCATGCGAGCGGCACGATTTTCAGCTTGCGGCCGACGCTGTCCGCGATCAGCTGCGCGAGATCGGGATCGAAGCCGACCACCGTGCGCGCGTCGGTCGCATAGGTGCTGAGCGGCGGCAGGTTCGGCGCGATGCCGATCGTCAGCGTGTTCGCTTCGGCAAACCGGAAGCCGGCCGGCAGCGCCTGCTCGACCGCCGGGTTCACGGCGCCGCGCTGCCGGGCCGGCTGCTCGGGGCTCAGGTCGAACGATGCAGCGCGCGCGGTGACGGCGCTTCCGGCGCTCGCGGCGATCAGCGCGACGGCCAGCACGCGGGCGATGCGCCCAACGGGAAAGGCGGTTCTTCTCATTTCTTGTGGATTCCTGTTTTTATTCGAGGATGCTGGGAGCGAGCGCGGGCAGCGGGCTGGCAACGTTCGGCGCCAGTCGCTGCCCCGCCGGGTCGATCACGCAGGCGTCGCTTCGAGTTCGACCGAGGCCGCACGCTGCGTCGGCGGTTGCACGACGGGCGACGGACGCCTCGCGTGCGCCGACTCGCCCGCATACACCGCCTTCGGATCGAACACACGCGCTTGCAGCGACGTGAACGCGCGGAAGTTCCACAGGCTGCGCGCGACGAACACGCGCTGCACCCAGCGGAACGCGCGGTCGTTCTCGTCGTACTGCGGATCGAAGCGGTCGCGCGAATGCAGCGTGAAGTGGTTGTTGATCAGCACCAGCTTGCCCGGCGACACCTGCACGCCGAACGACACCTCGCGCACCGCGCGATACAGGTTGGCGAGCGCTTCCTGCGCGCGCGCGTTGACCGCCAGCACCATGTCCGGATAGAACGCGACCGTCACGCGCGGCGCCTCGAGCGGCCCCGACAGCACGGCGCTCAGGTCGGTGTTGTCGCGCGGCGTAGGCGCGGCGCCGCGCCACCGGTACGGCACGCGAATGATGTAGTGCTCGCCGTAGAGTTGCGCGATATCGTCCGGCGACAGCAGTTGCAGCGCGCGGCGCGCATCGGCGAGCCGCGTGTACGGGCCGCCGCCGGCCTCGCTGCGCACGCCGAGCAGCAGCAGCGCGAACGGCGACGTGTCGCCTTCCGGCATGTGCGCCTGCGCGGCGTTCTCGATATGGAAGTCCAGCTCGACCTCCGAGCCGAGGCCCGTGTAGTCGCGCGCGGTCGCCTTGTGCGGCGTCAGGTTGTTCACCAGCTCGCGGCCTTCGTGCGCGATCGAGTACGGCTCGCCGGCCAGCGTGCTCAACGCGACCAGCACGTTCTCGCTCAGCACGCCGGCCTTGAACGAGCGGCCGGTTTCCTCGAACCGCGGGCTGCCCGTCACGCCGTCGTCGATCGGCAGGTTGTCGATCTCGATCGAGCCGTGCGCGTCCGCGGTCGGCGCCTTCGCCCGATCGAATGCGTCGACGATCCGGTCGGGAAACGCGTTGTAGGCCAGCTTGCGGACTGCGCTGATATAGCCCGCGCCGCCGGCCGGGTCGTAATCCAGCGCGCCGAGCGTCTTGCGGATGTGAGCGGATTCCGCCGCGGTCAAAGCAATACGTTCATCTGCGAGATAGGTCATAAGTCTCTCGTATAAAGATCTGGTTCGAAGAGCGGCGTGGCATCGCCGCCGCGCCCCGCCGTCCTCGGTGCGAAGCGCTCGACAAGACTAGGAGACCGTCATTGCATTGCGAAATGATATTAATGCGATTGCAAACAAAAATTATCGATATAAGTTCAGCAATGCGGACGGAACCGGTTCACGTCGTATGCGCCGTCCTTTAACATGAATACTTGTTAAAAAATCGTTGCTTATTATTTGTATTCGCTAACGGGTTGATGCTAGTTTTCTGTCGGATTCGACGATGCGGCCGGCTCCCGACGAGAAGCCGGCTCCGTTCATCTCCCTACGGGAACCCGCCAGATGACTCGATACCGCCTGTTGTGCCCTATGTCCCGCACGCCCCATCTGCCGTGGGAGCCGCGATGAGCGACCATGCCCCGGCACTCGAGCACGTCGACCGCGTCGAGCGCGCGCCGACCGCCGCCGCGACTCCGCCCGGCACGTCGCTACGCGCGATCTTCCCGACCGTCGCGGCCGCGAGCCTCGGCTTCGCGATCGTCCAGCTCGACGTGACCGTCGTCAACGTCGCGATTCCGAGCCTCGGCCACGCATTCGGATCGAGCGTCCACGGGCTGCAGTGGATCGTCGATGCGTACACGCTGTCGTTCGCCGCGCTGCTGCTGACGTCCGGCACGCTGGCCGACCGCTTCGGCAGCCGCCGGCTGTTCGCACACGGTCTCGCGCTGTTCCTGCTCGCGTCGCTCGGCTGCGCGCTCGCGCCGTCGCTGGCCGCGCTGGTCGCCGCACGCGTCGCGCAAGGCGTCGGCGCCGCGATGATCCTGCCCACGTCGCTCGCGCTGATCACGCATGCGTGCGCCGACGATGCCGCCGCGCGCGTCAAAGCCGTCGCGTGGTGGAGCGCGACGGGCGGCGCGATCAGCGCGGCCGGGCCGACACTCGGCGGCCTGCTGATCGATTCGCCCGGCTGGCGCGCGATCTTCTTCATCAACCTGCCGATCTGCGCGCTCGGGCTATGGCTCACGCTGCGTCACGTGCAGGATTCGGCCGCTGCGCGCACGCAGCTGTTCGATCCGGCCGGCCAGATCGTCGCGGTGCTCGTGCTCGGGCTGCTGACCGGCGGGATCATCCGGGCCGGTGCGCACGGCATCGGCGATCCGTATGCGGCCGCCGCGCTGATCGCGTCGGCCGTGCTCGGCGCATTGTTCGTCGCGATCGAGCGACGCGTGGCCGCGCCGATGCTCCAGCTCGCGTTCTTCCGGATCGCCCGCGTGCCGGGCGTGCTCGCGATCGGCGCGGTCACGAATGCGGCGTTCTACGGACTGATCTTCTCGCTGAGCCTCTATTTCCAGAACGCGCGCGGCTTCACGGCGACCGAATCGGGGCTCGCGCTCGCGCCGCTCACGATCATCATGCTCGCCAACATCACGAGCGCACGGCTCGCGGTCCGCTACGGGTTTCGCGCGACCGTCATCGTCGGCCTCGCCGTATCGCTCGCCGGCTACGTGTGGCTGTGGCAAACGCTCGCCGCGCACACGCCGTACGCGCTGCTGGCGCCGGGGCTCGCGGCGATGGCGATCGGCGGCGGCATCGCGATTCCCGCGCTGACGTCGACGATGCTCGGCAGCGTCGAGGCCGGCCGCTCGGCCACCGCGTCCGCGATTCTCAACACCGCGCGCCAGGTCGGCGCCGCGATCGGCGTCGCCGCGCTCGGCGCGCTGGTTGCCGGCCAGGGCGCGGCAATCGTCGCCGGCGCGGCGCGCGCGTTCGCCATCGCGGCCGCGCTCGTCGCGGTCTGTGTCGTGCTCGCCGTGCGCTGGCCCGGCGACGCCCGCGACGCCGGCACGCGGGCCTGAGCACCTTGCCGCACGACATCCTTCAACCGATCCCCCATCCGAGCGAGGAATCCATGCAGCATCGCTTCATCGATACCGTCCTGATCGTCGACGGCGCGTCGACCGCCGCGTACCTGGCCCCCGCGTTTCGCGCCTACGGCATCCGTTGCGTACACGTGATCAGCGACCCCGATCTGCCGGCAATCTATCGAAACCAGTTCGTGCCGTCCGACTACATCAGGCAGGTTCAGCATCGCGGCGACATCGACGCGACGCTCGCGCAACTGGGCGACCTGCGGATCGGCGCGGTGCTGCACGGTCTCGACGCGGCGCTCGAGTTGGCCGACACGCTGGCCGAGCGGCTCGACGTGCCGTCACGCAACCCGCTCGCGACCTCCGCCGCGCGACGCGACAAGTTCGCGATGAACGAGCGCATTCGCCAGGCCGGGCTGCGCGCGCCGACGCATTTCCACAGCACGTCGGTCGACGAAGCGCTCGATTGGGCGCGCGCGCACGGTACCTTGCCGCTCGTCGTGAAGCCGGCGCGCAGCGCGGGCGTGGCCGGCGTGAAGATCTGCCGGACGCTCGCGCAGGTCGAGGCCGCCGCGCGCGACGTGCTCGCCACCCGTTCGCTGTACAACCAGCCGAACGACGACATCGTGATCCAGAGCTACTCCGAAGGGCAGGAATACATCGTCGATTCGGTGTCGTTCGAGGGCCGCCATCGCGTGGTCAGCCTGTGGGAAGTGCATCGCGACCGCACGCACGCGCCGCGGCTCGACAAGATGCTGGTGCTGAACCACGCCGACCCGCGCTACGCGCCGCTGCTCGACTACGCGGCCGACGTGCTCGACGCGCTCGACGTGCGCTTCGGGCCGACTCATCTGGAGCTGTTCGATACGGCCGACGGCCCGACGATCGTCGAGCTGAACGCACGGCTGCACGGCAGCCTCGACCCGCGGCTGACGAGCGCGGTCAGCGGCGAGAATCACGTGTCGGCCACCGTCGAAGCCGTGCTGCATCCGGAGCGGCTGTTCGGCGACGTCGCCACGCCGACGGATTTTCACGGGTACTGCGGGCACGTGCTGCTGCTTTCGTCGCGCAACGGCGTGCTGCGGCAGGATTTCACGTGGCAGGCGATCCAGGCGCTACCGTCGTTCGTCGGGCTCAAGCAGTGGATCAAGGTCGGCGACACGCTGCGCGTGACCACCGACCTGCAGACGGCGCTCGGCACGGTCGGCCTCTACAGCCCGACGTTCGAGCGACTGCTCGAGGACTGCGCGCGCATTCGCGAAATCGAGGCCGATTTCTTCGCGGATGAGTGCGCGGTCGTGCCGGCCTAGGGCTGCGGCGTGCGTGTGTCAGCGCGCGAGCAGCGCACCCGCCCGGCGGCCGAGCACCGCGCGCAACGCGTCGAGTTCGGGCAACGCAGGCGCTTCGTCGGGCGTGACGAGGTAGGTCGTCACGCTGTCGAGATCGTCGAATGCGTGCGTGCGCAGCTCCTTGCGCGCCACATGTTCGGTCGTGATCCGTTTCGGCAGGATCGCGACGCCCATCCCGGCCGCGACGCAGCCGAGGATCGCGCCGAACGTGCCGAACGACGACACCGATTCGATCGCGACGCCGCGCGCCTTCAACCAGTGCTCCGCGACCGCGCGATACGGACAGCCGTCGTGAAACGCGAGCAAGCGCACCGTGTTGTCGGCCAGCAGCTGACGGCGCGTGACGGTCGCCGCGCTCACCAGCACCATGTCTTCCGCGAACGCGGGCTCGTAATGCAGCCCGGGCCGGACCACCGCGCGTGCGGTCAGCGCCGCGTCGAGCCGGCCGCGCAGCAGCGCGTCGGCCAGATCCGGCTCGCTGCCGATCTGCACCGCGAGGCCGAGCGCCGGATCGCGCTCCTTCAGTGCGGCGGCCAGCGCCGGCAGCCGCGTGGCGGCCGTGCTTTCCATCGAGCCGAGCCGGAAACTGCGGGCAACCGGCGTTTCGCGCACCACCTGCGTCGCTTCGTCGACGAGGCGCAGGATGCGGTCGCAATACGGCATCAGCCGGCGTCCGGCATCGTTCAGTACCAGCCGCTTGCCGTGCCGGTCGAACAGCAGCGCGTCGAGCGACTCTTCGAGCTGGCGCAGCCGCGCGGTGACGTTCGACTGCGTACAGCCGAGCCGTTCGGCCGCACGCAACGCGCTGCCTTCCTGCACGACGGCCCGGAAAGTTTCGAGCAGAGGGATGTTCATATCAGTTTCTCTTGTTACTGATTGATCTTATATCATTTTACTTCGCTCATCATCGGGATTAGCCTAGCGGGTATTCCCTGCCGGCCGCCTCTCCAAGGAATCCGCATGCCATCCGCTGCCTGCTTCGGCTTCACTCCCGTCCGCCGCCGGCCCGAGGTTCGTCCGTGCGCGCAGTGATCGCCGCGCTGGTGCGGCGCGGCCCGACCGTGCTCGCGTGCGGCGTCGGCCTCGGGTTGCTGGCGCCGCCGCTCGCGGATCTCGCACGGCCGCTGATGCCCGTTACCGTGTTCCTGTTCGTGCTCGGCACGTTGCTGCGCGTCGAGCCGAGCGCCGTGCGCGCGGTCGCACGGCGGCCCGCCGTGTCGCTGCTGCTGCCCGCCGTGACGATGATCGCGTGCCCGGTCGCGCTCGGCATCGCCGCGCGGCTCGCGGGTTTGCCGTACGACTGGGTCGTCGCGCTGGTGATCGCATACTGCGCGCCGCCGTCGAGCGGCACGTCGACGATCGCGCGAATGCTGTCGCTCGACGCCAGTGTCGCGCTCGTCGCGACCCTCGCGTCGATGGTGTTCGTGCCGCTGACCGCGCCGCTGCTGACCGCGTGGTTCAGCCACGACGCGGTGGTGTCGATTTCGCCGTCGAGCCTCGCGCTGCGGCTCGCGCTGCTGATCGGCAGCGCCGAGGGCGTCGCGCTGCTCGTGCGGCGCTTTGCCGGCGCGCGACTCGCGCGCCATGCGACGCCGATCGATGCAACCATCGTCGTCGCGCTGCTGATATTCGCGCTCGGCACGATGGCCGGCATGCAGCAGTCGATCATCGACGCACCGCACCGCGCGTTGACGGCGATCGCACTCGCATTCGCCGTCAACGCGGGCTTCCAGATCGTCGCGTACGGGCTCACGCCCGGCGACGTCCGCACGCGCCTGAACGTCGCGCTGATCGTCGCGAATCGCAACGTCGGGCTGATGTGGGCCGCGCTCGGGCTCGCCGCGACGCCGACCATGGCGCTCGTGTTCGCGTGCGCGCAGCTGCCGATCTATACGCTGCCGCGCGTCGTTCAGCATCTGCTGCCGCGCCTCGAAGCGCAGCGACTGCGCCGGCGCGCACGCTAGCCGGCATCCCTCTTCCGCCCTCGATCCAGGATTCATCATGAAGCGACTCATCTTGATCGGCGCACGCGCCACCGGCAGCAGCGTCGCACTGGTGCGCGCCGCCATCGCACGCCAGGTGGCCGTGACCGTCATCACCGCACCCGGCCATCGTCTCGATGGCGTGTTTCCCGACGGCGTCGAGACGGTCAACCTCGCGCCCGACGCCGGCCAGCTCGTCGACTGGCTGCGCGCCCGCTTTCCGGACGAACTCGACACGCTGCGCGTGACGACCGCGCACGACAGCTATGCGCGCACCGCCGCGTGGGTCGCCGATGCGCTCGGCCTGCCCGGCCCCGATGCGCGGCACGTCGCGCATGCGGTGTCGAAGTCGAACCAGAAGGCGCTGCTCGCCGCGCACGGAATCCCGGCCGCCCAGTTCGTCGCGGGCACGCTCGCCGCGCCGGCGGCGCTCGCGGCCGCCGCGGCGCCGTTGCGCTTTCCGGTCGTCGTCAAGCCGTCGGAAGGCTCCGCGAGCGACGGCGTGCGCCGCTGCGAGGACATCGCGGCCGTGCGCGCGCAGCTCGACGCGCTCGCTGCCGCACAGGCCGATGCACCGTCGCTTGCGACCGAACGCATCGTCATCGAGGAATTCCTGGACGGCAGCGAATACTGCGTCGAGTATTTCGACGGCCGCTACGTCGGCGCGCTGCGCAAGCTGAAGCGGCATGGCGCGGGTTTTCTCGAACGCGGGTATACGTCCGAGCTCGATCTCGACGCCGACACGCTGCGTGCGCTGATCGACGTCGGCACGCGCGCGACGGCCGCCGCCGGGCTCACGTGGGGGCCCGTGCATCTCGACTGCATCGTGCACGACCGCGTGCCGCACGTGATCGAGCTGAATCCGCGCATCGCGGGCAGCTTCATCTGCGACATCGTGCGCGACGGCTACGGCTTCAACGTGGTCGACGCGTTGCTCGACAAGCTCGATGGGCGCGCGGTAACGATCCCCGAGCTGTTCGAGCCGCACGCGTATGCGCGCGCCGAATTCCTGCTCGACAGCGATCCCCGTGCGTGGCGTTTCGCGCAAGGCGGCGAGATCGACGATGGCGCGGTCAGGATCAGCTATGGACCGCAGGTGCTGCCCGATCGTGAACGGCGTGCGTTTCTTTATGTGCGGGTAGCGTTGCCGGCGATGCACGGTTCAGCGCACGACGTGGGTTTGGCGGCTGAGTGCGGTGAATTGAAATCAACTACCGAGTCAGCCTGACGTCGGGGGAGCGCGGTTTGCCTGCGCCGGCCAGGCATTCAATGCAACGGCGACCACGCCTCCGGCAGGCCGATCGTCGACGTCGCCCGTTCGATCTGTTCCGGCCCGCCTGCCGGCGGCCACAGGCCCTCCGCGTAGTGCCGCTTTCTCAACGCCATGCGTTCTTCCAGACTCGAGAACCCCCAAATGTGCGTGATGCGCGGCGGTCCGTCGAGCGCGTACATGTTGCAGACGAGATGCGACGTATAGGCTTGGGCCGGGCCCACCGCACGTTCCCACGCGGAAATGGTCGGCGCCACACCGCCGGCCTTCAGCCAGTAGCAACGAATCTCATAGAATTCGCCCAATACCGCCGGTTCGATATCGGGTAGAAAAGGAAAAAGTGCGTAACTTTCCATGCTCACTCGAACGGACGCGCTTTCGATCCCGAAAGGTTGCTCGGCGCTCAATGCCCGATTGCGTTCATGCTGCAATTCATCCATCGTCTCGAAGCCACGCAGCACGACGACCCGCGATAGCTCGCCAATTTCCGTGCGCCACGCGCCAAGCAGCCGCCCTTGCGCGTCGGCATCCGATACCCAGCGATGCGCACGGCCGGACACCCTATCCTGGTCCAGAAGCGGACACGACAACGTCGTGAGTTCATACAGCATGTCTGCCCTCCTTTCGCTCGCCTGTCGCAATGTATTTCCATTGCACTGTATTTCCAAACCGGCGGCTGATAAACGCGCCGCACCTTGAAACAGAATCCAGTAGCATTGCGCAATGGATCTCTTCAAGGCGATGGCCGTATTCGTCCGCATCGTGGAAACGGGCAGCCTGACGGCCGCCGCGCAAGCGTCCGATCTGTCGCCGACCATGGTCGGCAACTACCTTCAGGCGCTGGAAAGTCGGCTGGGCGCGGTCCTCGTTCACCGCACGACGCGTAAGCAGAAAGTCAGCGCGTTCGGCCAGGCTTACTACGAGCGCTGCGTCGAAGTCCTCGGTCTGGTCGACGACACGGAACAGCTTGCGCTCGATCACCTCGAGCATCCACGCGGGCGTCTGCGCGTGACGGCGCCTGTCGTGTTCACGAACGAGTGCCTGATTCCCGCGCTCGCGGACTATTACCGGCGCTACCCCGAGATCAGGCTCGATATCGTCGCAACCGACTCGCTCGCCGATCTGTTCGACGAGGGTTTCGAGGCCGCCATTCGCATCGGCGCGCTCGCCAATCCGGATGTGGTGGCGCGTCCGCTAGCGCCCTATCGGCTGGTGATGTGTGCGTCGCCCGCTTACGTTCACGAACATGGCGCGCCGACTACGCCGCATGCGCTGCGCGAGCATCACTGCCTGACGTATGCGTATCCGCCCCGATCGGAATGGCACGCGGCACAATCCCGCTGGATGCTGGAAGGCCCGGACGGGCCGATGAGCATCTGCGTGGACGGCCGACTGAAAATCGACAGCGCGGAAGCGTTGCGCCGCGCGACGTTGAGCGGGCTGGGTATCGCGATGCTGCCTTCGATGCTGATCCACGAGGACATTCGCAAGGCGCGCCTCGTCGAGATCATGCCGGACTTCGCCGCCCCCGAGCGGTCGATGAATCTGCTTTATCCGCAACAGAAGCAGAAATCATCGAAGCTTCGCAGCTTTACGGAATTCGTGGTCGACCGGTTCGGCGCCGAAACGGCCTCCCGGACCTGATGCGGCTACCGCCGCCGGTCGCGAAAAAGCCCTATGCCACCGCGCCCCTCCTTCACGCCTTCGCGAAAGCGAGCAAGCGTTCGCCCAGTCTGGCCGGTTGCTCCTGCTGGATCCAGTGGCCTGCGCCGTCGATCAGTTCGATGCCACGCATGCTCGTCGTCGCCTTCGTTCTCATCAGATCGAGCGCGCCCGGCGCCGAATAGGTGCCCCAATCGCTCGTGCCGCCAATGAAGAGCGACGGGACGTCGATCGTCTTGCCCGAAAACAGGCGCAACTCGGCATTCAGATCAGGATCGGACAACACACGATAAGCCTGAAGCGCGCCTTGAAACCCGGTGCGGCCGTACTCCGTCGTGTACACGCCAAGTTCCGCGTCGGTCAGCCACTTGCAGGCAAGGGTTTCGGCGGGGGACGGCTGGAATGGCGCGACGGTTTCGGACATCGTCTTGCCGAGATCCATCACGTAGTACGTGGGCATTTGCGCCAGCTCCGCGGCCGTGAGCGCCTTGAGCGGATGCGGCTTGTTTCCGGGCCAGTCGGCACTCTTGACATGGAAGAATGCGCGAAGAAACGCGGATAAACCTTGGGGCGGGCGCCACATGTCCCGGTTGGCGTTCCGGGTGCACAGGTATTGCTGGTAATACTGTCTCGGCGGATCGAGCGCGGCAAGCGCCGCCGCCAGTTTCCGACCGTCACTGCTCGGTTGAGCCGACGATGTCTCGCTTCGCGCCGTGTCGAACGGAAGCGCCGGCGGGCCGGGGAACGGTGCGCTCATCAACACCACCGACGGAAAGACGTCAGGTCGCGCCAGCGCACAATACGCCGCCACGGGCGAGCCGAGGTCGTGTCCTACCAGCATTGACGTCTGCCGATACCCCAACGCAGAAACCAATCCGAGCGCGTCGCGCGTCATATTCAACAAGCTGAACGGCGCGAGCGGGGCGTCATAGTCGTTCACCCAGCCGGTGGTGCGCCCAAACCCCCGCTGGTCGGGCGCCACGACGTGGTATCCCGCGTCAGCCAGGATGGGCATCAGATGTCGCCAGCCGTAGGCCAGATCCGGAAAGCCGTGCAAAAGCAACGCGAGCGGCCGGCCGGCGCTTTCATGACCGGCCTCGAGAACATGGACGTCGAGGCCGTTCACCCCGTGGATCATGCGCGAGCGCACCCCTTCGGGAAGCGTTCCTGCGGCGTAGGTCGGCATGGTCGGATCCCCTTCTGCTGTCGGGTTTGCGCGGGCAGGTCGAAACAAAGCCGCAATCAGGCCGGCCGCGCCCATCGCCAGGACGGTTCGTCTCGACGCAGATGGCTTGCTCTTGTCGACGGGCATCGCGGCGCTCCGGAATATGGTGATCACCATAGTATGGCGATCGACATAGCCGGGTCAAGCCGAACGTGGTACTTTTCCGGCATGACACGCAAGACTGACGCTCGCGCTCGCGCGATTGCCACGGCCGAACGGCTGTTTCGCATCCAGGGCTACACCGCGACCGGACTGACCCAGATCCTCGAAGAAAGCGGCGCGCCCAAGGGATCGTTCTACTTTCACTTTCCACGCGGCAAGGCCCAACTTGCGGAAGAAGCAATCGATCAGTACGTCACGAATCGCATTGCCGTCTTGCAGAACATCTCGGCCGAAACGACCGGTCATGCGCTGGAGTTCGTGCGTCGGCTCTTCAGCACGTTTGCGGCCGAAATGGTCGCCGCCGATTTCCAGTACGGGTGTCTCATGCAAAACCTGGCCAACGAACTGCCCGCGCTCGACGCCGAGCTGACCGAGCGGGTCGCGCGCGGGTTTGCCGATTCGACCGAGGTGATTGCGGCGCATTTCAGGGGATGCGGTTTTGCTGCCGCGCGCGCATCGTCAGCCGCGGCCGCGTTGGTCGCCGCGCTGGAGGGCGCCCGCACGATCGCGCGTCTGGAACGCTCGCCGGCTGTATTCGACGCGCTGGCAGACGTCAGCGGCCAAGGGTGGGGTGCTGCCGAAGTGTGATCCGCACCGATGTTGTCGTGACGAGCCATGCCTTCCGCCCATCACGGGGACATTGCCCGTTGTCGTGTACCGCACCGCCCGAAAGCCGCGTGCGTTCCAGCCTCCATCGCGAACGCCGAAACCGCAGATCAATGCGAATGACCGAATAATCGAATCACGACGCCGCGCAGCCACCGGTTGCCGGCCTCGTGGTGATAGCGCGCGTGCCAATGCTGCCGCACCGCGAAGCCGTCGACCGGAATCGGGCAGGCATGAACCGCGAGATCGTTGGCCTGCGCCAGCGTCTCGCCGATATGACGAGGTAGCGTCGTGATCAGGTCGGTCGTCTGGACGATCGCCCCCAACCCGAGAAACCCCGGCAATTCCAGCACCACGTCCCGCTCGATGCGCGCCTGCCGCAGCGCCTGTTCGAGCAGTTGCGCCCCGGTTCCCGCCGTGATGGCGACATGTCCTTCCGCCCGATACTGCCTGACCCCGAGCCGGCCGCGAATCCGCGGGTGATGCCGATTCACCAGACAAATCCAGTCCTGGTCATACAGCTTCTGCTGGTAAATGCCACCGCCCAGCCACGGCACGTAGCCGATCGCGAGATCGGCTTCGCCGGATTCGAGCGCCCGCTCCGTATTGCCGTCGATCCGCGCGGCTTCGAGCCGGACGCCCGGCGCCTGCGCGCGGACATGGGCCAGCAGCCGCGGCAACAGCGTGACGTGGCTCGCGTCGGTCATGCAGATGCGAAAGCGTCGCTGGGCGGTCGCCGGGTCGAACGCGATCTCCCACGCCGTGAAGCGCCGCAGCGATTCGAGGATTTCCCGGCATGGCCCGATCAGTGCGTCGGCCTGAGGAGTCGGCGCCATGCCGCCGGGCGTGCGGATGAAGAGTGGATCGTGCAAATGTTCCCGCAAGTGCCCGAGCCAGATGCTGACCGTCGGCTGGCTCTGGCCGAGTTGCTCGGCGACGCGCGTGACGCTGCGCACGTCGTACAGGAGATCGAATAGCTGAAGCAGCTTCAGGTCCGGCAGATCGGTGGGCATCGTTTCATTATTGTCCAGGGCAATGACGCCATTGTATCCATTGCATTGTCGACATGAGCGACGGCTCCTATCGTGAGGCCATACGTCAAGGAGACAGCATTGAAAATTGCGATTCTGGGAGCCGGCGCACTGGGCTGTGCGATCGGCGCCACCCTCACCGAAGGCGGTCACGAGACCTGGTTGATCGACCGCTCGCCCGCGCACGTCGATGCGATGCGCCGTGACGGCCTGCGGGTCGACGACGCGCGCGGCACCCGGCAGGTACGCGTGCACGCGACGACACAGGCTGCCGAAGTCGGCACGGCCGACATGGTCGTGGTGCTGGTCAAGTCGTTCCACACCGACGCGGCGATCCGCGGCGCCCTGTCGCTGGTCGGGCCCGATAGCGTCGTGCTGTCACTGCAGAACGGCCTCGGCCACGAGGACATTCTGAGCGACGCCGTCGGCCGCGAGCGCGTGCTCGCGGGCAAGACCTACGTCGGCGGCGTGCTGCGCGGGCCCGGTCATATCGAATCCGGCGTGATCGGCAAATACACGTACATCGGCGAACTCGACGGACGCATCACGCCGCGCGTGCAGGCGATCGCCGCCGCGTTCGATGCCGCCGGCCTCGCGACGACGATCAGCGACAACATCGTCGGCACGATGTGGGACAAGCTGCTGGTGAATGTCGCGACGGGCGCGCTGACGGGCCTGACCGGCCTCACCTACGGGCAGCTCTACGACGAGCCGCTGCTGAAGGCGACGTCGCTCGCGGCGGTCGCCGAGGCAATCGCGGCGGCGCAGGCGGCCGGCGTGAAACTGTCGATGACCGATCCCGAACAGGCATGGACGCTCGCCGCCGAGGGCCTGCCGGCCGCTTTCAAGACGTCGATGCTGCAAAGCCTGGAGAAAGGCTCGATCACCGAGATCGACTTCATCAACGGTTCGGTCGTGCGTGCCGGGCAGCGCCACGGCGTGCCGACGCCGGTCAATGCCACGCTCGTCGCCTGCATCAAGGGATTGGAGCGCGCGATGGCCGATCGCCAACGCGAGGAGGCAGCCGCATGAGCGCCACGAAAGCCTATCTCGAACACGTTGCGATCTGGGTGAAGGACATCCACTGGCACATCCGTTTCTTCGAGGACGTGCTCGGCATGACGCTGCGCGAAGTGGACGGCACGCTCGACGCACCGCGGCAGTACTGGACGCTCGGCGGCCTGCAGTTCATCCACGCGCCGGAACATGACGGCCCGGAAGGCCGGCTCGCCCATCTCGGCGTGATGTGCGAGGACCTGGAGGCCGCGCTGGCCGCGGCGCAGCGATTCGACGTGACCGAGATGCCGCAGGGGCGCAACTGGATTCGCCTGCCCGACGGGCTCGCCGTCGAACTGATTCAGGCGCGGCCGGCTTCCTGCGTTGCGCAGGCGCTGGCGATCAACCCGCGCGCGGAGGCATGACCATGACCATCGTCGAGAAATACTGGGACGACGCCCGCGAAGGCGACACCTGCATGAGCCCGACCTACGTCGTGACCAAGGAGCGCATTCTCGCGTATGCCGACCTCACCGGCGACCACACGCCCGTTCACGTGGACGAGGCATACGCGAACGCCAGCCATTTCGGCTGCCTCGTCGCGCACGGGCTGTTCGGCCTGTCCGTGGCCGACGGCCTGAAGACGCAGAGCGACTATCGCTTCCTGCCGGGCATGTCGCTCGGCTGGACCTGGGATTTCCTGCTGCCGATCAAGGTCGGCGACGTGCTGCACGTGACGTTCCGCGTCGGGTCGATGCGGGCCAGCAAGAGCCGTCCGGACTG
This sequence comes from Burkholderia sp. MS389, assembly GCF_016899425.1. Classification (GTDB taxonomy): domain Bacteria; phylum Pseudomonadota; class Gammaproteobacteria; order Burkholderiales; family Burkholderiaceae; genus Burkholderia; species Burkholderia sola. The sequence continues at coordinate 528,248 of NZ_CP045996.1, read as the reverse complement.
GGGCATCGTCGTGCTGCCGTCGGAACTGATCAATCAGGACGGGCAGGTCGTTCAACGCGGCGAACATCGACTGATGGTGCCGCGCCGTCCGGAGGCACTGTGATGCAGGCTCGTCCCCTCGAAGGCATTCGCGTCGTCGACTACAGCCATTTCCTCGCCGGCCCGTATGTCGGGCGCTGTCTCGCGGCGCTCGGCGCCGAAGTCATCAAGGTCGAGCGTCCCGGCGCCGGCGACGCCGGACGCCAGCACGCGACCGTGCTCGACGACCAGCAAAGCGGCTATTTCCTGCAGCTCAACATGGGCAAGCGCGGCGTGAGCGTCAACATGAAGGACCCGCGCGGCAAGGCGTTCATGCAGCGGCTGTGCGACTCCGCCGACGTCTTCATCGAGAACTATCGGCCGGGCGCACTGGACAAGCTCGGGCTCGGCTATGAAGCACTGTCGGCGCGCAATCCGGGCCTCGTCTATTGCTCGATTTCGGCGTACGGTCACACCGGCCCCGATGCGCATCGCGCAGGTTTCGGGCTGATCGCCGAAGCGAAGAGCGGGATCATGCAGATGGTCGGCACGCCGGGCGAGCGCCCGCCGCTGCTGCGCATTTCGCTCGGCGACATGTACACGGGCATTCATGCGGTCGCGGCGATCAACGCCGCGCTGCTGGGACGCGTGAAGAGCGGTCGCGGGCAGCACGTCGACATGGCGCTGTACGACACGCTGGTATCGATGCACGAATACGCGGTGCAGTGCTACACGCTGAAGGGCGTGCTGCCCGAGCAGACCGGGCACGACATGCCGACGTCGACGCTCTATGGCGTGTTCCGCGCCGCGGACGGCGATCTCGTGATCGCCGCGCAGGTGGACGACGCGTGGAAGCGCTTCGCCGCGCTGATCGCGGCACACGGTGGCCCGGCGGGTTTCGGCGCCGACACGCGGTTTCACGACAGCACCGGACGCAACGCGCACCGTACGGAGATTCTGTCGGTGGTCGAGCCGTGGGTGGCCGCGCGTTCCGTCGCGTCGGTACTGGACCTGCTGGACGGCATCGACGTTCCGTGCGCGAAGGTGCAGCGCATCGACGAAGTGTTGAACGATCCGCAGATCCAGGCCAGAGGCATGGTCGTCGAGCAGCAGCATCCGCGCTACGGCACGCTGCGCCTGCCCAACCTGCCGTTCCGGTTCTCCGATTGCGATACGACGATTCGCGACGTCGCGCCCGATCTCGGGCAGCACAACGCGGAAGTCGCCCGTTCTCTCGGGTTCGATTCGGCCGAAATCGATGCGATGCAGGCCGACGGTGTCCTCTACTCGAAAGCGAGCCAACGATGACTGATCAATACGCGGTGATCGGCAATCCGATCGGACATACGAAATCCCCGCTGATTCACGGCCTCTTCGCGCAAGAGACGAAGCAGGACCTCCGCTATACGGCGATCGAGGGCCCGCTCGAGCCGGCAGGCGCTTTCGCTGCCGCGGTGCGCGCGTTTTTCGATGGCGGCGGCAAGGGCATCAACGTCACCGCGCCGTTCAAGCTCGACGCGTTCGCGATGTCGGATGAACGCAGCGAGCGTGCGCAACTCGCGGGCGCGGCCAACGCACTCAAGTTCGACGGCGGCCGCATCCTGGCGGACAACTTCGACGGCATCGGGCTGGTTCGCGATATCGAGGCGAACCTCCATCTGCCGATGGCCGGCAAGCGTGTGCTGGTGCTCGGTGCGGGCGGCGCGGCACGCGGCGCGCTGTTGCCGTTCCTCGAAGCCGGCCCGGCGGAACTCGTGATCGCGAATCGCGACGTCGACAAGGCGCGCGCACTGGCCGCGCAGGTCGCCGGGCGCGGCCCGCTCGTGGCCGGCAGCTACGCGGACCTCGCGCGGATGGGACGTTTCGACCTGGTCGTCAACGCGACGTCGGCCAGTTTGACCGGCGACCTGCCGCCTGTCCCGCCGAGCGTGTTCAGTCCGAAGGGAACTGCTTACGAGCTCGCCTATGGCAAGCGACTCACGCCGTTTCTCCGGCTCGCGAAAAATGCCGGCGTGCACGGGATCGCGGATGGCGTCGGCATGCTGGTCGAGCAGGCGGCCGAGGCGTTCGCATGGTGGCGCGGTGTGCGCCCCGCGACCAGTTCGGTGATCGATCGGCTGGCCGTGCCGTTCGACTGAACACGCGATGGGGATCGGCATGCAGGCGATCCCGATGCGCGATGCCATCGATCGCGACAGAGGCGGCAGGCGCGATCGGGTAGACTCGGCGCGTCCATACGAACGCGCTGCACCGAGCAACGCTGCCTTGCCGCGGCCCTCCTCCCACGCCCGAGACCGTGCCGAACACCGTCATGCCGGACACCACGCGCCCCGCTCGCCTGAACTTCGCGCTCATGTTGCCGCTGCTGCTGGCGGCCCAGCCGGTGGCGACCGACAGTTACCTGCCGGCACTGCCCGAAATCGCCGCGACGCTGGGCTCCGCCAGCGTCAGCCTCACGGTTTTCGCACTGATATTCGGTATCGGACAGTTGCCGATGGGCAGTCTTTCCGACCGATTCGGCCGTCGTCCCGTCTTGCTGACCGGCCTTGCGCTCTATGCGCTGAGTGCATTGGCGGCGGCGATCGCGTCGACCGCCGCGATGCTGGTGGCCGCGCGTGCGATGCAGGGCTTTGCCATGGCCGCGATCCTGGTATGCGCCCGTGCGACGGTGCGCGACCGGTATTCGGCGGGCGACGGCCCGTACGTGATGGCGCGCGGTTTCATGGGAATGGGAATGATGGCGTTCCTCGCCCCGCTTGTCGGTGCGTATGTCACGCAGCACGCCGGCTGGCGATGGGTACTCGCGGGGATGAGCCTGTATGCGTTCGGCTTGCTCGTCATGTGCTGGTACGGCTTCGAGGAAAGCGCCGCCAGAATCGCGCCGCGTAGGAACTCGACCGGGGACGTGCGCGAGATATTCGGCAATGCCCCGTTCAGGGTATGGACGCTGCTGGCCGCGTCGACGTACACCGGCATGTTCTGTTTTCTGCTGCTTTCTCCGACGATCTACATCCGGCAGTTCGGCATCTCGCCGCAGCGATACGGCTGGATCCCCGCGAGCGGGACGCTCGTCTATGTGCTGAGTACCTTTGGCTGCCGGCAGTTGCTGCGACGTCAAAGCATGCTGCGAACGGTACGCCAAGGGGCGACGTTGAGCCTCTCCGGTGCGGTGATCCAGGCATTGGGGTGCGCGCTGCTTCCCGGCAGCATCTGGCCGCTGCTCGTCGGGCATGGCGTGTATTGCCTCGGCCACGGGATCCATCAGCCGTGCGGGCAGGCAGGCGCGGTCAGCGGGCTGCCACATCTTGCCGGCCGCGCGGTCTCGTGGTCCGGCTTCATCATGATGTTCTTCGCTTTCAGCGTGGGGCAGACGGCGGCGGCTTTCACCGATCCGCGCTATCCGTCCGGCGCGTGGCCGATGGTGGTGCCGATGCTTGGCGTGGGCGTCACGCTGGTTACGATTGCGTTTGCGTGGTTGCCGAGAATGGGTGGCGCGAATTTGGGGGTGGCAGTCGTTCCCGCGCGGGCGGGGAATGGTCGGTGAGTTGCGGCGGGAAATCGGTGGGAGAAGGCGGTATGGGTTTTCAGCGCGTCGTCAGCTGTCGACCCATTGCGATCGGTCGTAAGATCACGGTCCCTTCGTCGCTTCTTGAAGTACTTCGGTCATCCGACGGCCGGTCTTTTGGTCGGGCATCGGCCAACACGGTCGACACCTCCGCAGAACCTTATCGGGCGTACGCCGACTTCCGAGTCATTGGATTTGAGGAAGCCGCGTCAGAGAGCGATCGCGCCGGAAGCTGCTTGTATTGCCAGCAATCTCGTCTTCGCTGCGCCCCTCATTGATGGCAATGCTTTCCCCAAAGACAAAATGAGGAACCGAACGCACACCGGCATTGGCCGACTTGAACGCTTCCGCTTCGACGCGATGGTGCCGTTCAGGATCAAGAGCGATGGCACGCGCCTGATCGCGGTTAAAACCGTAGTCGGCGGCAATGTCAGCCAGCGTCACGCAGCCTTCGCCAACAAGGCTTTGATAGCCGTTTCGGTGTGGGCGATTGCGGCCTTCGCCGCATCGGGGCCGAAAACCGTGCCTTCGACACGCACCACTTCAACGTCGGTCAGGCCGATGAAACCGAGCAGATGCAGCAAATAGCTGGTCTGGAAGTCGAACGGCGCCCAGGCACCTTCCGAGAACACGCCACCGGCAGCGGCAAGGAGATAGACTTTCTTGCCAGTCAGCAGTCCCTTCGGCCCAGTATCGCCGTAACTGAAGGTGACGCCCGGCCAGGTGACGTGATCGAACCACGCCTTTAGCTGCGAGGACAGACTGAAGTTGATCATGCCCGAACCGAGCACGATCACATCGGCGACCTTCAACTCATCGACCAACTCTTGCGCGACCTTCACCGCCTCGACCTGTTCCGGCGTGCGATCTTCGGGCGACGTGATCCGGCCCTGGATGTAGGCCGGTGCGATATGGGGCGGAGGATTCGCGGCAAGGTCACGCACGGTCAGCGGGCCGCCCGCGCGCGCCTGGATGCCCTCTGCGATTTCGGTGGCAAATCGGGTGGAAAGGCTGTCAGCCCCGCGCGGGCTGGACGTGACAAGTAGGGTGTGGCTCACGGCGGCTCCAAGGTATAAAAAGAGAACTAAGTAAGATATCGATCCTTACTTACCAATTCATACAAAGGATGGTATGGTTCCTGCCGTTTTCCCACAAGAAGGCACACGCATGTCACTTAGTCACTCCGAACTACCTGCCGATATGCCTGCACCTGACGCTGGCGGCTGCCTGGCAACTCGTGAAATCCTGGATCGCATCGGCGACAAGTGGAGCCTCTACATTGTCGCCATGCTGGCCAATGGCTCGCGGCGCTTCAACGAATTGAAGCGCGGCATCGACGGCATTTCGCAGCGGATGCTGACACTGACCTTGCGCGGACTGGAACGCGACGGACTGGTAACGCGAACGATGTATCCAACGATTCCTCCTCGCGTCGATTACCAACTCACTGACATGGGAAGAACGCTGTTGAAGCCTGTCATGGCGTTGGTCAACTGGGCGAACGAGAATCAAGTCGCCATTGCCGAAGCGCATAAACGTTTTGACGAGGAGCCGGAGCCGGATCAGGTCTTGATTCAGGGCGTTGTCTACCAGCGTCGATAAACGGATCGAGGCCGTGGCTTGTGCAAACACAGCGGCGAAATCCAAGTGCCGGCTCGCGTCGGGACCTGTCCCGACGCGGATCTTTCTTGGGGTGCGAAAGCGCTGCATTTTCCGATCTATCCAGCAGGTGAAGTTCCGGCGAAAATGTCATCCGATTGGCCTCCATCGGGCTGAGCCGCAGGAGACACCGGCGGATGCCCGAAATGCTGCGCAGTCCAGACTCCGGACGAGGCCGTTCGCCATAGTCATCAATGACGTCAATAGCGACATTTACCCCCCCCCTTCGGCATGGAAGCCACTATCTGCCTGACCGGAAATCCGATGCATGGGCGGGCGTAGCGCAAGCACGCCACGCCCCGCCACCGCACTCAATCAGACCGCACGCGACACCAACTCGCCCAGCACCGTGTCCAGCGCGACATGGCCTCGCAAGATTTCGTCAGGACCGCTTTCGAAATCGATCCAGCCTTCGTTGAAGCCGTCCAGCATGCGCGTGCGCGGGCGCGGATGCTTCATGCCCTGCGCGCGAAACAACGCGTCCCACGTTCGCCTGTCGACGGCTTCCGCTCGCACGTCCCGGCCCAGAACGCGAGCGAAGGCCAGCGCGAGATCGTTGGGGCTCACCCGGCGCGAGCCTTCGAGCTCGACGACACGCACCCCGCTCCACGTCTGCCGAAGCAATTCCGCCGCGACGCGGCCCACGTCCGCGGTGGCGACCATCGGCACGGGCTTGTCGAGCGGCTGCAGATAACTGGCGACGACGCCCCCGTCGCGCGCGGAGGCAACGTCCCACGCGGCGTTCTCGATGAACCAGCCGGGCCGCAGGAACGTCACCGGCATCGGCATCTCGCGCAGCGCCTGCTCCATCAGCGTGAGTTGCGTGAGCAGATTGGTCTCGTCGGCCTGCGCGCCGATCGTCGACAGGCAAACGACCTTTTCGGGGCGCGCCTTCAGCAGCGCGGCGGATACGGCTTCGATCACCTTCCGCGCTTCGGGAAACCCGGGCGCCGGATCGAACACCGGCGGCAGCAGGATGAACACGCCCCTCGCGCCGGTGAATGCGGCGGCGAGCGACGAAGGGTCTTCCATGAACGCGGTCGCGACCTCGCACCCGCGCGCCGCCCATGCCGCTGCCCGCGTCGTGTCGCGTACGACCGCGCGCACCGCGTCGCCCGAGGCCAGCAGTTCGCGCGCCAGTGCGCCACCGACCTGACCGGTGATTCCAGTGATTGCATACATTGCTCGTTCTCCATGTGCGAATACGTGGGTCGCATTCTGGACAAACGCCGACCAAAACAAAATGACATGGATGGCATCAGATAAGTGACAACAGGTCATCAATTCGGCATGATCGACACCGACGCCCGGCATGGCTACGCTGTGCGGCGTTGGCGTGTCGGCCTTCAGTGGGTCGCGCGCGATCGCCCAACCGTACTCAGTCGAACAACCATGAGATCCAGTAGCGAGAAACTGTCCGGCAGCATCAGCGTGTTCGCTGCCGTGGTCGATGCGGGGACGTTTTCGGCCGCCGCCGACGTCATCGGCATGACGCCGCCGGGCGTCAGTCGAGCGATTGCGCGGCTGGAGAGAAGGCTGAACATCCGGCTTTTCAACCGAACGACGCGGTCGGTGTCGCTGACCGAAGAGGGCCGCCGCTTTTACGAGCAGGTCATGCCCCATCTCGCCGGGCTGGAGGAAGCCGCGGCAGCGGCGGCGGGCAGCGTCTCCGCGGTGCGCGGAAGGCTGCGAATCAATCTGGATCCGGTCGTCTACCGGGCCATTCTCGGGCCACGGCTCGATGCGTTCATGGACGCGCATCCCGAGCTCGAAATCGAGCTCATCGCGCGCGACAGCCTGGGCGACCTCGTCATGGACGGCTTCGACCTCGCCGTGCGATTCGGCGAACCGCGGCCATCCAGCCTGATCGCGAGAAAGCTGCTCGATACCGGCGTCGTGACGGTCGCGGCGCCCTCGTACATCGCACGCCGGGGACGACCGGCCAAACCCCAGGACCTCGAAAACCGCAGCCACCGCTGCCTGGAATTCCGCAATCCGGAGACAGGCAGGCCGTTCGCGTGGGAATTCCATCGCCAGCGCAAACGCATCGTGGTCGACACCCGCGGACGCCTGACGGTCAACGATCCCGGCGCGCTGCTCAACGCATGCCTCGCCGGTTCCGGCATTGCGCAGATGTTGCTGCTCGGCGCCGAGCCGCTGATCGCCGACGGCCGGTTGATCAATCTTTTTCCCGAATGGGCCGACGAGCGGTACCCGTTATACGCGTACTACCCATCCCGGCATCACGTGCCGGCGAAGACTCGCGCGTTCCTGGATTTCATGGTCGAACTGACGGGCGTGCACGGCGGCGTCGGCGCCCGTTAGTGCTGTTCCGGCGAAACCCGTTAGCGAGCTTCGACAGGGTGCCGGCAGGTATCCGGCAATTGAATGCGCCGGGGGCGTCGATATCGTGATTGCTTACCTCGATAAAGACGATCGACGCGACCGCCTGCACCCGGTCGCGTCGATCAGTCCCGCTCAAATCTGCTGCTGACCGCCATCGACGAACAATTCGATGCCGTTCACGAAGCTCGCGTCGTCCGACGCCAGGAACAGCGCGGCGCTCGCGATCTCGCCCGGCTCGCCGAGGCGCCCCATCGGGATCTGGGCCGCCAGATAATCGGCAAGCCCCTGCCGCTGAGCCGCATCGTCACCGGCGAGATCCAGCAGGCCGGGCGTGCGGGTCGCGCCCGGGCTGATCGTGTTCACGCGGATGCGGCGGTCCTTGAGGTCGAGAATCCAGCTGCGCGCGAACGCACGCACGGCCGCCTTCGACGCCGAGTACACGCTGAACGCAGCGGTGCCCGCGCTACCCGCCGTCGAGCCGGTCAGAATCACCGATGCGCCATCGGCGAGCAGCGGCAGCGCCTTCTGCACGGTGAACAGCACGGCCTTCACGTTGCGATCGAAGGTTTCGTCGTAGTGCGCTTCGGTGATGCTGCCCAGCGGCAGCATCGAACCGCCGCCGGCGTTCACGAACAGCACGTCCAGGCGCCCCTGTTCTTCCTTGATTTGCGCATACAGCGCGTCGAGTTCATCGAGCTTCGTGGAATCCGAACGCACGCCGGTCGCGTTGCCGCCGGCTGCGCGAATCCCTTCCACGGCGGCATCGAGTTCGGCCTGCCGGCGGCCCGTGAGATAGACGTGCGCACCGTCAGCCGCGAAGCGTTGGGCGGTGGCCAGGCCGATGCCGCTGGTTGCGCCGGTGACGAGTGCGATCTTGTTGTCGAGTTTGCGTGCCATGGTATTGCTCCTTTCGTTCGATCAATGTGTTTCGGTTGGGTGTGACGTGCTGCGATGTGAAGAGAATATCGACGGCCCAATCTTTTCGAAATAGAATCAATCGCAAACAAACGTTGCATAAATGCAAAGATGAGGAGAAATGGCGCAGCTACCTGATTTCGAAGGGCTCGCGATGTTCGCGAAGGTGGCGGAGCACGGATCGTTCGCCGCCGCGGCGCGCGCGACCGGCGTGTCGGTCGCCACTGTCTCGCGCGGTGTGGCGCGTCTGGAGGACCGGCTCGGTGCGCGGCTGTTCAACCGCACGTCGCGCCAGCTGTCGCTGACCGAGTTCGGCCGGACGATCAGCGAGCAAGCCGGCGAGATCTACCGCCAGGCGGAGGAGGCGGAAAGCTCGGCGCGCGAAATGTCGGTGCAGCCGCGCGGACTGGTGCGTCTGGCCGTGCCGATGTCGTTCGGGCTGCGCTGGGTCGCGCCGCTGCTGCCGGGCTTCTTTCGCGCGTATCCGGCGGTATCGATCGACCTGCATTTATCGGATGCGTCGGTCGATCTGATTGCCGATGGATTCGACGCCGCGTTGCGCATCGCCGCGCTGCCGGATTCGTCGCTGGTCGCGCGTCGGCTGTGCGCGGTCACCCAATTCGTGGTGGCGTCGCCGGAATATTTGCGGCGCGAAGGGCGACCCACGCATCCGAGCGAGCTGGCGGATCGCCCGTGCCTGTCGTACGCGTATCGCGCGCGCAGTGCCGTATGGCGCTTCACGAACGACGCGGGCGACGAGGAATCGGTGATGCCGACGGGCCCGCTACGCGTGACCAACGCCGATGCGCTGTTGCCGACGCTGCTCGATGGTCTTGCTATCGCCGAGTTGCCGGAGTTCATTGCGTACGAATATCTGGCCGATGGCCGTCTCGAAGCGATCCTCACCGACTGGTCGCTGACGAAGGGCGGTCTTTATTTCGTTACGCCGTCGGCGCGAGCGCGACCGGCCAAGGTGACGGCATTGTCCGACTACTTCGCCGAACATCTCGGCAATCCCGTGTGGCGATGGCCAAAGTGACGTGCTGGTGGGTGGTCGAGTCGAGCACCGCTGCCCCATCACTACCCTGTCACCTGATGCCGGGCACGTCCGACGCCCGAACGGCAACGCGCGGGCATGCCCCCTCGCGGCCGGGCGCCGACCTATCCTGCCTGCGAGACGGCCGGATCGATCTCGCGCGCCGTCAGCCCGAACCTCGCCATGCGAGCGCGATGGTCGGGCGAGCCGAGATAGCGACGAAGTTGCCGATCAAACGCGTCGAGAAGACCGCGGTTTTCCCGGCTGAACGAAAACGCGCCGAGCGGCGGTGTCCGCTGTCTGCCGTCGACATCCGGCTCGTGCGCGACGGCCTCGATCAGCGCGCTGCCTATCCGGCCCGCCACGATTCGATTCCCCAACGCGGTGCTCGCATAGGCGTCGATCACGCCGGAGAGCACGGCCGCGATCGCGTCGGCCTGCTGCTCGAAGACGACGATTTGCCGCCGGCTCACGCCCGACGCCATCGCGGAATCGTGCTGGACCTGCCCGGCAATGATGCCGAGGCGCGCATCGGGACGTTGGGCGATCGACGCATAACTCGTGAGCGCCTTCGGGTTGCCGGGCCGAACCAGAAAACCGTCTTCGATGCCCCACACCGGTGCGCTGAACGCAACGGTATCGGCCCGCTGCGGCGTCACGAAAAGCGGCACGTTCATGTCCCAGTGACCTGATGCGACGCCGGGCAGCAATTCGCTGAACGTCGTCGCGCAATACTCGATCCGGGTGACGCCAATCTGCCGGAGGATCATCGCCGCGAGTTCGAGATCGGCGCCGGTAGCGGTGCCCTCCGCTTCGGTCCAGCCGAATGGCGGTTCTTCGATGTACGCAATGCTCACCTTCATCGCTTTCTCTCGCAAGCCGAAGAATCGATCAGGAATTCATCAGCTTACCGTGGGAAGTCGACGTTCACTAAGCGTGGACAAAATTAATCCGGTGTAAGCCAGTCGACGTCATCATTTGGGTGCAAGCGTCAGTGAAGTCGTCAATTTGAGCCCCGATATCCGGCACGAGACATGGATCGACGCGTGACGGCATGAATTGGCTCCGCGCTATTCGACGTTATCCGCAACATCCGTCATCCGGATCATGTGCGGCTTGATGCCGTCGTCTTCCGCCGTCGCGGCTTCCTTCGGATGAATCAGCGCTTCGAGCCGCGCCTTCGTCGCGATGAACGCGGGCGTATTGACCTGCGAATAATCGCGCGGCCGCGGCACCGGCACCTCGATCAGCTCCTGCACCCCGCCCGGATTCGCCTTCAGCACCAGGATCCGGTCAGCCAGAAAAATCGCCTCGTCGAGGTCGTGCGTGATGAACAGGATCGTCACGTCGATGTTGCGCCAGATGTCGAGCAGGTGCGTCTGCATCCTCGCACGCGTCTGTGCGTCCAGCGCGCCGAACGGTTCGTCCATCAGCAGGATGCGCGGACGGTTCGCGAGCGCGCGCGCAATGGCCACGCGCTGCTTCATGCCGCCCGACAGCTGGTGCGGATACACGTCGGCGAAACGCGTCAGCCCGACGAGATCGAGCCACTGCAACGCCTCGCGCTCGGCCACGCCGCTGCTGCTGCCGTTCATTCGCAGACCGAACATCACGTTCTTCTTCACCGTGAGCCACGGAAACAGCGTGTATCCCTGGAACACCATCCCGCGATCGGCGCCCGGCCCGTCGACCGGTTTGCCGTCCAGCAGCACCTCGCCGCTCGTCTGCGCGTCGAGCCCGGCGAGGATACGGATCAACGTCGACTTGCCGCAGCCGGACGGACCAATCACGCACACGAACTCGCGCCGGTGCGTACGGAAACTGATGTCGTCGAGCGCGACGCAGTCGCCCTGCGGCGTCGCGAAACGCTTGCCGACGTGTCGTACGTCGAGTATCACGTCGCGGGCCTTCAGCCGCGCGAAGCGCTCGCGCACCGCGTCGGATTGGACCAGGTAATCGGGAACGGCTTGCGGATTCTGCATGATGCCCTCTGCGGAAATCGGTCGATGGGTACGGGCGGGCGGCGCTCACGCTTTCAGCGTGCGGTCCCACGGAAAGAGCCGGCGGCCGAGCAACCCGAGCACGATGTCGGTGCCGAGGCCGATGATCCCGATCATCAGGATCGCCGCATACACGTTGTCGAAATGCTGGTAGCGCGCCTGCTGGCTGATGTACCACGTGATGCCCGAACTCGTGCCGACCAGCTCGGCGACGATCAGGTAAGTCCATGCCCAGCCGAGCAGGATCCGCTGATCGCGATACAGGTCCGGCAGCACGCCCGGAATCACGACGTGCGTGAGCAGCTTCAGCTTCTTCGTGCCGAGCGTCATCGCGGCCTCGAACAGCCCGTATTCGAGCTTGCGCGTGGTGTTCGCGACGATCAGCACCTGCTGGAATAGCGTGCCGATCACGATGATCGCGATCTTCGGTGCGTCGTAGATGCCGAGAATCGCGACCATCAGCGCGCCGAACGCGGGCGCCGGCAGATAGCGGAAGAACTCCAGGAACGGCTCCTGCAGCCGCGCGAGCGCGCTGAAGGTGCCGCAGACGATGCCGAGCGGCACGCCGATCGCGGACGAAATCACGAAGCCCCAGAAGATGATGCGGATGCTGTGCCACAGGCTTTCGTGCAGCCACACGCCGTCGCGCGACGCGGGCGGCGTCGTGAACGCCGTATAGAACGCGCGCAAGACCTGGTGCGGCGCCGGCAGGTAGACCGGATTCGCGCGCACGCCTTCGGGCACCGCCGCGTGCGTCGCGCGTGCATGCGCGAGCTCGTCGTCGAACACGTCGCGGTCGATCTGCATGCCGGTCTGGAAATAATCGACGCTGCCCGGGTTCGTGATGCGCATCTGCGGATGCCAGACGAACGGGACATAGCTGATCAGGCACCAGACGGCGAACGGCAGCAGGAAGGACGCCAGCCCGAGCGTCCATTTGCCGCGCGTGGTGAGCTCGCGGCGCACCGCGAGCCAGCCGGTCGTGTTGCGGGTCGTTGTCATCGGAATCTCCGTCTCGTTTCGGGTGCCGGTCGCGCGGATGCCGCGGCATCGCGCGACCGTGCGTTCATTGCGGTGCGCCGCGCGCCGCCTGCGCGCGGTAAGCGCGCCAGCCGCCGAAGCGCGTGATGTCCTGCGCATCGTCGAGCGCTGCGCTTTCGCACAGGAAGCCCTGCACGCGCGCACCGTCGGCGAGTGTCAGCGTGCCGATGCCGAGCGGCGCCGCGATGCCGGCGACGAAACTGCCGTACGCGTCGACCGGCATCTCCCAGACCTCGACCGCGATCGGCGCGCCGCCGTCCGGCACGCGCACGAGGCCCGGTTTGGCGACACCGCCGCTTGCATCGGCGGACAGCGCATAGAGGCGATAGGCCGGCGCGGTCGTGGTCGCGGCGACGAAGCGCGCGCCACGCTGCGTGAGCTGCCCGTTCAACGGTTCGCCGCGAAGATGCGCGCCGACGACGGCCACCCGCACGACACCCGCGGCTGCGGCACGCGCCGACATCGCGGCCGCAGGCGGCCGAACGTCGTCGACGGCGGCAGCGCCATCGCCCCACGCGTGCGCGAGATCGAGCAGCCGCGCGTCGTCGTGCGCACGGCCGACGAACGTGATCCCGAACGGCAAGCCCGCATGCGGCCCGGTCGCGCACGTGCCCGCCGGCACCGCGATCGCCGACAGGTCGAGCAGGTTCACGAAGTTCGTGTAGTAGCCGAAGCGCGAATTGATCGCGATCGGATCGGCTTCGAGCGCGTCGACGGTCGCGGTCGTCGCCGAGGTCGGCATCACGATCGCGTCGAGGCCGTCCCACGCGCGGGCCGCATCGACGCGCAGCGCCGCGAGCCGGTCGAAGGCGGCGAACGCATCGGCGGCGCTGAAGCGCGCCGCGCCGCCAACGATTTCGCGGATCACCGGATGCAGCGCGTCGGGCTCGCGCGCGGCGAACGCGCCGATCGCGGCGAGCCGCTCGGCGACCCACGGGCCGTCGTACAGCAGCCGCGCGGCGGCCAGGAACGGTGCGAAGTCGATCTCGACGATCCACGCGCCGCTCGCGCGCAGCCGGTCGAGCGCCGCGCCCCACGCCGCGCGATACGATGCGTCGCCGAAGAATTCGAGCTGATCGGCGCGCGGCGTGCCGAACCGCAATTGTGCGAGCGGCCGCGCCGGGTCCGCGCGCAATCCGTCCGCGCCCAACAGCGGCTGCCAGGCGCGCCCGTACGGGTCGCCTTCCGTCACGCCATGCGCGGCGGCGAACACGGTGCGCGCGTCGTCCGCCGAACGCGCGAACACCGATACGCAATCGAGCGACCGGCAGGCCGGCACCACGCCGAGCGTGCTCAGCACGCCCCGTGTCGGCTTGAGCCCGACGAGCCCGTGGAAGGCGGCCGGCACGCGCCCGGAGCCGGCCGTGTCGGTGCCGAGCGAGAACGTCGCGACGCCGAGCGCGACCGCCACCGCCGACCCGGAACTCGAGCCGCCCGACGCATAGCGCGGATCGAGCGCATTGCGGCACGCGCCGTAAGGCGAGCGCTGCCCGGAGAGCCCGGTCGCGAACTGGTCGAGATTGGTCTTGCCGACGGGAATCGCGCCGGCCGCGATCAATCGCTCGACCACCGGCGCGCTGCGTGCCGGCGTGTACGCATAGGCCGGGCAACCGGCTGTCGTCGGTATGCCGGCGAGGTCGATGTTGTCCTTGATCGCGAACGGCACGCCGTACAACGGCAACGACGCGATGTCGCGCCCGGCCAGCGCGTCGGCATACGGCATCATCTCGTCGCGCGTCAGCGGCCGGATCCACGCATGGTGCGGGTCGCCCGCGTCGAAGTGCGCGGCGATCGCGTCGACGAGCGCATGCGGCGTCAGGCCGCCCGCCGCGTAGCGCGCGCGCAGCGCGGCAATCGAGTGCAGCCCGGGCAGAACCGGGCGTTCCGTCGTGCTCATGCGACCTCCTCGGCGGCGCCCGCCTTCATCACCATCAGCCGCTGGCCGGCCACCACCGCCGCGCCGGGCGCGCAATCGATCGTCTCGATCGTGCCGTCTTCCGTTGCCGTCACCGCCACCTCCATCTTCATCGACTCGACGATCGCGACGACCTGCCCTTCGGTCACGCGCTCGCCGGCTTCCACCAGCACCTTCCACACGCTGCCCGACACGTCCGCGGCAATCGCGCGCTGCGTGTCGTCGAGCGCGCCCGCTACGCGGTCCGCTTGCGCATCGCCCAGTTCCCCGTCGCCGACGTATTCCGCGTGGCCCGCCGCGCGCCACCGCTCGCGCTCCGCGTCGAACGCGGCCTGCTGCGTCGCCTTGAACGCGGCGATCGGCTCCGCCTCGTCGCTCAGGAAGCGGTTGTATTCGCGCAGATCGAACACCGATTCCTCGATCTTCAGCGTCGCGCGGCCCGCGATGAAATCCGCGCGCAGCGCAGCCAGTTCGGCCTCGCTGACTTCGTAGAAGCGGATCTCGTCGAAGAAGCGCAGCAGCCACGGCTTGCCGGCCTCGAATTCACGCGTGGTGCGGTGGCGATTCCACATCTGCACGGTACGGCCGACGAACTGATAGCCGCCCGGCCCTTCCATTCCGTACACGCACAGATACGCGCCGCCGATGCCGACCGCGTTCTCCGGCGTCCAGGTGCGCGCGGGGTTGTACTTCGTCGTCACGAGCCGGTGCCGCGGATCGAGTGGCGTCGCGACGGGCGCACCGAGGTAGACGTCGCCGAGGCCCATCACCAAATAGCGCGCGTCGAACACGATCCGCTTCACGTCGTCGATGCTCGCCAGCCCGTTGATGCGCCGGATGAACTCGATATTGCTCGGGCACCACGGCGCATCGGACCGCACCGACTGCATGTAGCGCTCGATCGCGACGCGCGTTGACGGGTCGTCCCACGACAGCGGCAGATGCACGATGCGGTTCGGCACGCGCAGGTCGGCCACGTCGGCCAGTTCGCGCTCGGCGGCCTGCAGATGCGCGAGCAGCGCGTCCAGCGGCAGCGTCCGTGAATCGAACTGCACCTGGAGCGAGCGGATACCCGGCGTCAGGTCGAGCATGCCGGGCAGCCGGTGCGCGTCGAGCCAGCCCATCAGCGCGTGCACGCGAAAGCGCAGGTTCAGGTCGAGCACGGGCGGCCCGTATTCGACCAGTACGTTGCGGTCGCCCGAGCGCCGGTAGACGACGCCGATACCGCCGCCGGCCGACGGGGCGCGGTGCAGCACGCAATCGTCGGATGAGGCGGATGCAGCAGCAACAGCAGCAACGTCATCCGTCGCATTCACGATCGCCGCAGCCGATATCCCGACCGACACGTTCGCCCGCACGAACTGCACGGTATCGCCCGGCCGCAACTGCCCGAGTTTCCACAGCTCGTCGCGCACGACCGTCACCGGACACACGAAGCCGCCGAGGCTCGGCCCGTCCGGGCCGAGAATCACCGGCATGTCGCCGGTGAAATCGACGGCGCCGATCGCATACGCGTTGTCGTGAATATTCGACGGATGCAGCCCCGCCTCGCCACCGTCCGCGCGCGCCCATTGCGGCTTCGGGCCGATCAGCCGCACGCCGGTGCGGCTGGAGTTGTAATGGACGGTCCACTGCGTGCCGTAGAGCATCGCGATGTCGTCCGGCGTGAAGAAATCCGGCGCGCCATGCGGACCGTCGAGCACGCCGAGCGTCCACGCATGCGTCAGCGCGGGAATATCGGCCGCGGCCAGCGTCGCACCGGCGTCACCGCGCCCGGCGTCCGCGTGCAGATGCAGCACGTCGCCCTTGCGCAGCGCTCGGCCCGCATGGCCGCCGAACTGGCCGAGCGTGAAGGTCGCCTTGCTGCCGAGATAGTCGGGCACGTGCAGCCCGCCCTTGACGGCGAGACACGCGCGCACGCCCGCGCCCGTCACGCCGCCGAGCTTGAGCACCGCACCCGGTCGTGCGCGCACGACCTGCCAGAACGGCACCGCTTCGCCGTCGAGCGTGGCCGCGAGCGGCGCGCCGCCGAGCACGAACAGCGTCGCGGTATTGAAGCGCAGCGTCGCGCCGACCATCGTGAATTCCAGCCCGGCCGCGTCGCGCGCGTTGCCGAGCAGCGCGTTCGCGAGGTCGAACGCGCGATCGTCCATCGGCCCCGACGGCGGCACGCCGACGCTCCAGTAGCCGACCCGCCCGGGCGCCTGCTGCACGGTGGTCTGCACGCCGCCGTCCAGCACGTCGATCGTGTGCGGCGCGAACGCGAAGCGCGACAGGAACGCGGTCGTCGGCGCGCCGCGCGCGAACGTGTCGGAGCCGACGACGGCGCGCAGGTAGTCGAGGTTGGTCTCGATCCCGTACAACTCGGTCCGGTCGAGCGCGGCGCGCAGCGCGGCCAGCGCGTCGCGCCGCGTGTCGCCGTGCACGATCAGCTTCGCGAGCAGCGGATCGTAATGCGCGCTGATCTCCGTGCCTGCGTCGATCCAGCCGTCGACCCGCACGTCGTCGGGAAACGCGACGTACGTGAGCAGCCCGGCGCTCGGCTGAAACTGCTTGTTCGGATCCTCCGCATAGAGCCGCACCTGGATGCTCGCGCCGCACGGCGCGACGGCGAGCGTGTCGAGCGGCGGCAGGTCGCCTTCGGCCTGCAGGATCATCCATTCCACGAGATCGACACCCGTCACGGCCTCGGTCACGCAATGTTCGACCTGCAGCCGCGTGTTCACCTCGAGGAAATAGAACTGCCGCGTGCTCGCGTCGAACACGAATTCGACCGTGCCGGCCGATGCGTAGCCCACCGCGCGCGCGAGCCGCACCGCGCTCCCGTGCAGCGCGTCGCGCTCGGCGTCGGTCAGGTCGGGCGCGGGCGTTTCCTCGATCACCTTCTGGTTGCGCCGCTGCACCGAGCAATCGCGTTCGCCGAGCGCGATCGCACCGCCGCGGCCGTCGCCGAAGATCTGCACTTCGATGTGCCGCGCGTGTTCGACGAACTTCTCGAGATAGACGCCCGCATGCGCGAAGTTCGCGGCGCCGAGCCGCACGACCGATTCGAACGCCGCGCCGAGCTGCCCGGCATCGCGGCACAGCGACATGCCGATGCCGCCGCCGCCCGCGGTGCTTTTCAGCATCACCGGATAGCCGATCGCGTCGGCTTCGGCGAGCGCCGTCGTCACATCGTCGAGCAGCCCGGTGCCGGGCAGCAGCGCGACGCCGTGCGCCGCCGCGAGTTCGCGCGCGGTGTGCTTGAGGCCGAACGCGCGCATGTGATCGCCGCGCGGCCCGATGAAGCGCAGGCCCGCCGCTTCGCAGGCATCGGCAAAGCCCGCGTGCTCGGACAGGAAGCCGTAGCCGGGGTGCACGGCCTGCGCGCCGGTCTCGCGTGCGGCGTCGAGGATCGCCGCGACATTCAGATAGCTGTCGGCCGCCGGTGCAGGCCCGACACGCACGGCTTCGTCGGCAAGCGCCACGTGGCGCGCGTCGCGATCGGCATCCGAATAGATCGCGACCGATGCGATGCCGAGGCGCTTCAGCGTGCGGATCACGCGGCACGCAATTTCGCCGCGGTTCGCGACGAGGACTTTGGCGAATCTCATGTTGCCTCCTGCCGGGCCGCCCCAAATGAGGCAACCGCCCCCTTGGGGGGCAGCGAACGTGTCGGCCCGGAGTAGCGCTTCAGCGCGTACTCCGGCCCCATGCAAAGCAAGTGAGCGTGGGGGCAGTTCATTGCGCCTCCCAGATCATGAGGCGCACGGGCGTCGGGTTGTAACCGTTGCACGGGTTATTGAGTTGCGGACAGTTCGAGATCAGCACCGTGACGTCCATCTCCGCGCGCATCTCGACGTACTTGCCAGGCGCGGAGATGCCGTCCTCGAACGTGAGGCCGCCGAGCGGCGTGACCGGCACGTTCATGAAGAAGTTGACGTTGCCGACCAGGTCGCGCTTGGTCAGCCGCGCGCCGGCGCCGCACGTGCAGTGCGCGATCGCGTTGAGGAAGCTGTCGCGGCAGTTGTGCATGTAACGCTTGTCGAGCGCATAGCGCACCGTGTTGCTCTCGGCCGCGCACGCGCCGCCGAGCGTATCGTGACGGCCGCACGTGTCCGCGACGATCGTCGCCATCGGGTTGCCACGGCTCGACACGAGCACGCTGCCCGCGCTCAGGTACAGGTTGCGCTGCGCGCGGATCGTGTCCTGCGCGCTGTAGCGTTCCTCGGGATCGTCCGTGCTATAGAACAGCGTGTCGACGGCCTGGTTGCCTTCGAGATCGAGAATGCGGAAGGTCTGCCCGCGCTTCAGGTCGTGCAGCCACGGGTCCCCCGCGTTCAGCGTGGTGTCGTGGATCGCGTCGCGCGGGTCGAGTCGGCTTTCGATGATCGGCATGGTCTCGCTCCTCATGCGAACAGACGGTCGGTGTTGGCGAAGCCGCGCGTGTTCTCCGCGCATGCGCGCCGGCAAGGGTCATCCTCGGGCGCCGCGCCATCAACCGGATACGCGCGGTACGCGATCAGCTTCACGGCCTTCGGCGCGTAGTCCGGGCGCGGATCGAGCGGATGCGGCGCGGTCGAGAACGCCGCGAGCGTATTCATCTCGAAGCGCAGGTCGAACGCGCTGCCGGCCGGCGAATGGCCGGCGACGAAATCGAGCGCGCCGTCGTCGCGCGTGTCCAGCTTGCTGAAGAAGTTGACGTTCGCGGCGAGGTCGCGCGCCGACAGGCCGTATTTCGCGAGCTCGAGCACGAGGCTGTCGCGGCCGTTGCGGATCATCGCGTTGCGATCGATCTGATACGACGACGTGCCGTACTTGTGCGCGAACAGCCGCGCATCGCCGACGCCGCCGAGCGGGTCGTGCCAGCCGAGCGTGTCGGCCGTGATCGATGCGATCACGCGCCCCATGTCCGTATACAGCGCATGGCCGCGCGTGAGATGCGCGGTGTGCTGCGCCTTCAGCGTATCGGCCATGTTGTAGCGTTCGAGCGGGTCTTCCTGACGATGAAACACGGCGGACAGGTTCGCGCCGCCGTCGATATCGACGATGCGCAGCGCGAGACCGCGGCGCAGGATGCCGGACCAGTGGGTTCCGGCGGGAATCAGCGTTTCCCACGCGACGTGTGGCGGCGGGGCAAGGACGGCTTGGGGGCTCGGCGACATGGCGGCTCCGGGGTCGGTTGGACAAAAGGCGTGAGAGGGCGACCGAACGACATCGCGACCTCCCGGGCTTTTATCCCTCCGTGGAGCCTCGCCGTTTCCTCGTATCGAGGCGAAGGCAAGACCGGATTGCTCTCGGACCAGGCATCGCGCGGCGCACGCCGCACGACCGGAACCCTAGCGATCCTGAAGATGATGCAAATTGCTTCGCACCTCTCGGGTATCGAATAAGCGAGTTGCATGCCAGCCGCAGCCCGTCGGCCGTACGACGCGGCCCGGCGGCGCGATGGCGCGCGGCAAGCGAATGGCGCACGCATGAGCTTGCCCTCGCGGCGGGCGTGCGGCGCACCATGCGCACGCAACCGCGCACCGGTGCAGTGCGCGTCGCGTGCTCTCGCACCGAACGATCCGCGATGGCATGGGCATTGCTGAACTCACGCACCGCCACCTCATCCCCGCTCCTTCATGAACAAGCTCGACCTGCTCCGACGCGCGCTGCACGTGCTGTTCGCCGCCCGCTTCATCGAACTTCAGCGCACCCTGCGCCGCCGTTGAATCGCATTGCCGCGCGCCGTTGGCACGCTTCTCGCTCGGCATGACGCCGAGAGGTGCGGCGGCGTCGCATCTTAGGGGTGCTAGGGTTCCGGTTCATCGAACGTCTGGTCCGAGAGCAGCCCGGCGCGGGTTCATCCGATCGCGAGACCGGATGCACGCGTGCTACACGGCGGGACAAAAGCCCGGGAGATCGGCGATGGCAACGGCCGTCGCGCCTCTCCGTGGCCGCTTCGTTCGTTCCGCATCCGCAGGAACCGGTCACGTAGCCGGAACGTGTGTACGCGCACGGTCCGTATCGACGATCCCGATCCCGGTCTCCTGGAGAACAACGATGACCCGTCCCGCCCCGGCGTTCCGCCGCCTGCCGTCCTTCCGTTTCCTCCGTCATGCATTGGGCGCCGCCGCCGCGGCCGCCGCGCTATGGGTGGCGCCTACCGCTCACGCTGCCGCACCGCTGAAGATCGGCTACAGCGACTGGCCCGGCTGGGTCGCGTTCCAGGTCGCGCTCGACAAGGGCTGGTTCAAGGAGGCCGGCATCGACGTCGATTTCGAGTGGTTCGATTATTCGGCGTCGCTCGACGCGTTTTCCGCAGGCAAGCTGGACGCGGTCGCGGCGACCAACGGCGATGCGCTCGTGACGGGCGCATCCGGCGCGAAGAACGTGATGATCCTGCTGACCGACTATTCGGCCGGCAACGACATGATCGTCGCGAAGCCGCCGCTGCGCACCGTCGAGGCGCTGAAAGGCAAGAAGGTCGGCGTCGAGCTCGGCCTCGTCGACCACCTGCTGCTCGAAACCGCACTGCAGAAGCATGGGCTCAAGGACAGCGACGTCACGCTCGTGAATGCGAAAACCAACGAGCTGCCGCAGGTGCTCGGTTCGTCGGCCGACATCGCGGCGGTAGCGGCGTGGCAACCGAATGCCGGCGAGGCGTTGAAGCGCGCGCCGGGCGCACGCGCGATCTTCACGTCGGCGGATGCGCCGGGGCTGATCTACGATGCGATCACGGTCGCGCCGGCGAGCCTCGCCGCGCGCCGCGCCGATTGGGCGAAGGTGGTCAAGGTCTGGTATCGCTGCGTCGCGTACATCAACGATCCGAAGACGCAAGCCGATGCGGTCAAGATCATGTCGGCGCGCGTCGGGCTCGCACCGGCGCAATACCTTCCGTTGCTGAAGGGCACGCACCTGCTCGACGAAGCGGCCGCGAAGCGTGCGTTCCGCAAGGGAGACGGGCTCGATTCGATCTACGGCTCGACGCGAAATGCGAATGCATTCAACGTGCGTAACGCCGTGTACAAGCAGTCGCAGGACGTCGATGCGTATATCGATTCGCGGTTTATTGACGTGCATTGACGGCAGCATGCCCGCCGGCGCGGCGATGTACCGCGTCACGTCGGTGGGCAACGCGCGTCGGCCGCATGCTTCGTACAGGAGTGACGTTCCGCCATGTGCCCGGTTGAATCCGCAACCCGAAGCGGACTTTCGCATTGCCGCTAGTGCAACGACTGCTTTCACGATGAAACTGCCGTCCGCACCATCAAGCGGGTAGGCGAGTCATCGATGCTTTTCGACCATTCGCTTTTAGCGAAACAGTCACTTAAAAACTCCCGATTCATCGGTTGACAATCCTGTTTGTCTACCTAATATGAATCGAGCGCGGCACGCTCGTGATCGCTGATTCGATAAAGACTCAGATTGTCGATTGGCCAACTGAGTCGTGTGAACCGAAGACTTCGATCAATTATCCGAAGTAGATTGCGAATTGCTCGGGATGCGCATTCAATGTGCGTATCGAGTGAAGCGACACGATGTGCATTGAAAGGACGGGGGCGTTTGAGTCGTTCGCAAACGCATAGTCAACGAAGCGTGGCCTACTGATGTCGGCGAAGAAAAATGAATACGCCTGGTCAGCCGTGGACGTTGGTGAAACACATTCTCGTTGGTGATCGAGAGCTCGGCGCCGCGCGTGCATATTGCCAGTCTCTGCTCGACGCGCCCGTGCATCGCCTGCCGCTGATCGCGTATCGGGAGGATAGTGCCCAAGGCCGGCGTCTCGTACGTATCGAGCGCTTTGTGGAAGATTTCGCCGAGCGGACCGGGATCGATCTGCATGCGCGCTGCAATGCGCTCGCGCGAGCGCTGTTCGAGCGTCCCTGCCTGCTATTCAAGGACAAGATCAATTTCCGCTACCCGGCCTCGCCAGGCTTTAGGGCGCATCAGGACGCCGCCGCGGGCTGGAATCGCTATGCGTCGCACTACGCGACCGTTGCTGTGCTGATTGAGGCGTCGCAGCCTGACAGCGGTGGCTTTGAATTCGCGACCGGGGCGTCGCCCGGCTTTCTTTATCCGAATCTGAACGGTCAACTCGACGACGCATTCTTCGCGTCGCTTTGCCCGCAATCACTCGATGTAGACGCAGGCGACGGACTGCTATTTGACGGCTATGCGGCGCATCGGACATATGCAAACCGAACGGGACATGTTGTCCCACATCTTTTTCTCACGTTCAATTGCGCCGACGAGGGCGATTTTCGCGACCGCTATTACGCGGAAAAGATCGCGGGCATGGCATCGCACGGCGACGGCTACGCGTTCCGACTGTTCGATTTCGGTCCCGAAGGAGCCATGCGATGACACGCTTCGTCGGCAACATCAGGGTCGAGTTTCTTGACCCCGCGCAACGGTCGGACGTTGTCTACCGGGGCCTCGAAACCGCGCTGTCGGCGAAGGATTCCCGACGTTTTCAGCGTGTGATGCTGGTGTCCCCCGGGGCGATCCTGTACCGTGGCGACCTGCCTCGCTGCACCTATCCATTGGGACTGGGCTATCTCGGCGCGATGCTCGAGCGCAATGGCTATGACGTACGGCTGCTAGACTGCCTGGTTGAGGGCTACGATCAGATTGAACCCGTCGACAACGCGGGCGAGTTCGTTCGCTACGGTCTCGGTGCCCGGTCGATCCGCGACGCGTTGCGCCGGTGGGAGCCGGACGTGATCGGCGTGTCCAGCATTTTCTCGAACCAGTCCGACATCATCGAGGAAATCTTCCGTATCGCGCGCGATACGGTTCCCGACGCGCTTCTGATCACGGGGGGTGCCCACGCACGGTATTTTCCGGAGCAGTATCTCGAGTCGCTTGACGCCGACGCGGTTTTTCTCGGCGAATCGGAAAACACGATCGTGGAATTCCTCGACTGGGCGAACGGCGCACGACCACTCGAGAGCCTGCAAGGCATCGTCGTGCGGCAGCGCAGCGTCAACCGGATCTTCTCGAACAAGTCGATGCCGCTCATCAAGGTTGCGCGAGCATGTTCGACCGACCCGATCGCCGACCTCGACGTCATTCCCTATCCGGCCTGGCACCTATACAACATGGAGCGTTACTTCGAAATCGGCGCCTATCAGTCGCCCTATACGGTCGGATCGCGTGTGGCTCAGCTCTACACTAGCCGAGGATGTACCGCGAAATGCTCGTTCTGCACGACGACCAACTTCTGGGGCGGCAAGCTGCGCCGTCGCAGTCCGGAGAACGTGACGAATGAAATCCGTTCGCTCGTCGAGCACTACGGAATTGACGAATATCACATACAGGACGACAACATCACGAACGACAAAGAGCATGCGCGCATGTTGTTTCGTGCGCTGGCCGACATCAAGCTTCCGTGGTGCACGCCGCAAGGAACCGCGCTTTGGCGCATGGATGAAGGCCTGCTCGATCTGATGCGCGACGCGGGATGTTACCAAATCACGTTCGCGATCGAAAGCGGCGTGCAGCGCGTGCTGACCGAGCTGATCCGTAAGCCGCTCGATCTCGCGCGCACGCGTCATCTCGTGAGATACGCACGAGATATCGGGCTCGACGTACATGGCTTCTTCATCATCGGCATGCCGCCGATGTTCGGTTGCGATGGCGAAACGATCGACGAAATGCGCGAAACCTATCGCTTCGCATGCAACGCGGGCTTCACCAGCGCATCGTTTTTCACGGCAACGCCGATAGTCGGTTCGGAACTGCTGACGGAATGCTTGCGCCAAGGATTCGTTGCCCCGGACACACCGCTTTATAGAATGTCGTACAAGCAGGGGTTGATCGAAGTTCCCGGACTTTGGACCGGCACCGAGATCGCCGCACTCGCACACGAATTCAACACGTTGTTCAACAGAGGGAGTGTCAAGCATGGACGCCGATTCTGGAGCGAGCAGCAATACTGAATGTAATGGCGAAGGTACGCGGCCGCGGCCGGTCGTCTATGTCGCGATGTGCGCGGACGTGTTCCATGATGGTCACGTGAACGTGCTGCATCATGCGTCGACTTACGGCGACGTGATCGTGGGATTGATGACCGACGAGGCAATTGCGAGCTACAAGCGGATGCCGCTCTTCTCGTTCGAGCAGCGGCGTGCGGTCGTCGCGAGCAGTGTCTGGGTCAAGGATGTCGTGCCGCAGACGACACTCGACTTCCGCCCCAATCTACGCGAGCTTCGGCCCGAATTCGTTGTACATGGCGATGACTGGCGAGAAGGCGCACAGCGCGATACGCGTGCACAAGTTGTCGAGGTGTTGCGTGAGTGGAGCGGCACACTGATCGAAATACCCTATACGCACGGCGTATCGTCGACCTATGCCCAGCAACGCATCCGCCGAAACGGTATTGCACCGAGCGCGCGGCAAGCGCGTTTGCGCCACGCACTGCGCGTACGCCCGTTGATTCGCGTGCTCGAGGCCCATAGTCCGCTCGCTGCGCTGATCGTCGAGCGCGCGCAGGTTCGAGACGGTGGAGGCGTTCGCGAATTCGACGCGATCTGGTCGAGTAGCCTGACGGACTCGACAGTGCGCGGCAAGCCGGACATCGAAGTCGTGGATCTGTCGATGCGGTTGCAAACGATCAACGAAATGTTTGACGTGACGACGAAGCCACTCGTTTATGATGCGGACAGCGGAGGTCTGCCCGAGCATTTCGTGTTCACGGTGCGTGCGCTCGAGCGTGTCGGCGTGTCGGCCGTCGTGATCGAAGACAAGGTTGGCCTCAAGCGCAATTCCTTGTCGTCCGGCGTATCCGCCCAGAGCCAGAGCGACATCGCGGAATTTTGCGAGAAGATTGCCGCCGGCAAGGATGCGCAGGTTGACGACGCGTTCATGATCGTGGCACGGATCGAAAGCTTCATCCTGGGCGCGGGGATTGATGATGCACTTCAACGCGCGCATGCGTATGCGCAGGCGGGCGCCGACGCGGTATTGATCCACAGCCGCAACCACCAACCCGTCGAGGTACTGGACTTCTGTCGTGCGTTCCGGCTCGCCGATGCGCGGACGCCGATCTTTGCGATCCCGTCAACTTATGACATCGTCAGCGAGCACGACCTCGAGGTTGCCGGCGTAAACGGCGTGATTTACGCCAATCACCTGCTGCGCGCTGCGTATCCAGCAATGACGGCCGCCGCCGAGTCCATATTGCGCCATGGACGCGCGCACGAATGCGCGCGTGCGGGCGCGAGCCTGCACGACATTTTGTCCGTGGTGGCCGGCAATGTGGCCGATGCCGGCGCGCGGGCCGATGCGACGCCAAGAACCGGCGAAACCGTGTAAAGAGGTGGAACGACATGTCCGTACACCTGTCGCTCGTATTCCCGGGCGCCGCCGCGCACGTTCCGCAGCTTGTTCGCGAACTTGTCGCACGGCGGATCGCGGTGCTTCGCGGCCCTCGCTCGTTCGATCTGAGCGATGCGCAGGCATTGCTGCATCTCGGGGCCATGACGTGCGATCGCGTCGACTACGTCGTCGCCGACGCTTCCCCCACGCTGGAATCGATCGAGATGGCCGGCGCGTTCTTTGCGGCGAGCGGCGCGGACGCGATTCTTGCGATAGGCGGCGGGGCTGTCATCGATACGGCGAAAGGTGTCAGACGGATCGCCGCATGTCCGCACTTGTGCGCCGCCGATGCGCTACGTATGCGCGGCGGGTCTACCCGACGGCTTCCTGCTTGCATCGCGGTGCCAACCACGGCCGGGACGGGAAGCGAAGTCACGCCATTCGCGACGTTCTATGTCGGAGGCATCAAGCATTCGGTCGACCATCAGGACGCCATGCCGGACCGCGCCGTGGTCGATGCGCGATTGACGGGAAGCCTCGACGCACGCCAGACGGCCTGCTCCGGTGTCGACGCAATCTGCCACGGCATCGAGTCGATGTGGTCGAACGCGGCGACGGCGGAAAGCATCACGTATGCGAGCGATGCGCTGACGCTCTGTGGCAGGCATCTAGGCGACGCGATTCGCAAGGGAGACGCCAACGCACGTGCCGCCGTCATGTACGCTGCGCATCTGTCCGGCCGCGCGATCGCGATCACCCGCACAACCGCGGCACATGCGTTGTCGTACGCTCTGACGGCGCGGTTCGGTATCCCCCACGGTCATGCGGTCGGCCTGTTCATGGGGCCGGTGCTCGCCGAACACGCGCGTGCGGTTCATCGCGGCAAGGGCATTGCCGAATATCAGGAGACGATCCTGGCACGCCTCGCGTTGCCGAATGCACGCACGCCACGGCAGCGATGGGAGGCGCAGTTGCGTGAATGGGCGCTGCCCGCGACGCTCGCAGAGGCCGGCGTCCCGCGCTCGGCATACGCGGAACTCGTTGCGGAGGTGAATCTCGAACGGCTCGCCAATCATCCGGTACGCCTCGATCTGCAACATTTGCTCGATGCGTTGTAAGTACGGACCGCTGATCGATTTCAATCCAGATAATCGGCCCGCAACGCGGCATTTGCCCCCGACGCGTTGATCAGCGGACCACTTTACGGGGGCATGGAGAGCAAGTGATGAGCAAGCAACCCGAAGTGGTACATGCGAATTTCGATTTGTTCCAGAAGGAGGCGTCGACCCTGATCGGATCGTTCTCGGAGGCGATCGCGCGCGTCGGCAGGGGGCCCGCGCCCAATCAGGCAGTACTCAAGCAGGTGCTCGAGGCCTCGCTCGCGAACACACTGGCGTCACTCGCGGCGTCATTGGCGACGTCGATCTCCCACGTGTCGCGTGCCGATTCGTTCGCGAACAACGTAGGCCGTTTGCGTGAGCGTGTGCAGTCGCAAAGCAATTTGTTGATCAAGGCAAGCGAGATCAAGTGAAAGATGCGGCCTGGTTGAAACTAGGCCGCACTTGTGAGAGCACGCTCATCATGACCTCCGATTCGGGCACTTTTCAGGCGTTCTTGCGTCAGCAGATCGAACGGGAGCAGGCGCCCGTCTACAAGCCGATTCGCAGGCTGTCGACGCGCCTGTCGTGGCGCCTCGCGAAAGCGAACGTCCACCCCAACCTGCTGACGTTTCTCGGGGCGCTCGCGGCGCTCGCCGCCGCGACCCTGATGTCGTACGGGCAGCGTGGCGCGATGATGGCGGCAGCGGCGCTTATCGCGGTCGCGTATCTGTTCGACTGCATGGATGGTGAGGTTGCGCGAGCCGGCGGCCGGGCGTCCGCGTTCGGCGGACAGCTCGATCAGCTTTCGAATTGGGTGACGCTCGTCGCACTGCAGATCGGGCTGGCACTCGGCGCCTCCGTGCAGTCCGGCAACCCGTCGATGGCGACGTGGGGAATGTTTGCCTTGGCCGGCTGGTGCACGTTCTACTACCTGTACCTGCAACTCGCGAGCTGGGTGCCAGGCGACGGCCCGTTTGCGCTGCTGCGCAAGTTGTCGCGCATTCTCTTCGCGGCGATGCCGCTCGACGAGAATCTCGTGCTGCTTGCGGCGATCACGGGCCATGCGAAGATCGGTATCGTGGTATCGGCGATGCTGTCGCTGGCGCTGTCGGCGGTAGTTTGCGCGACTTACATCGCAGGCATGATCGCATCGATGCGCGAGACGCGCCAGGCGGATGCGGCATCAACGGCCCCCCCCTCCTGACGCGGCAATCCGGGCGACAGAAGGGATTTCCGGGATCGGCATCGACGTGGCAGGTTCACCGCACATGATTACCCGCATCTTGTGCCTACTACCCGTTCGCAACGGCGCGGAGCACCTGCAGGCATACTTCGATAACGTGCGGCGCTTCGCGTCCGGCATCGTCGCGCTGGACGATGGAAGTACGGACCAGACGCTCGACCTGCTGCGCCGGGAGGCACTTGTTCTTCAGGTGCTGCGCAATCCGCGACGATGGTCTTGTGCAGGATGGAACGACGCAGAGAACCGTCAAAGGTTGCTAGACGCTAGCGCCGTCCACGCACCCGACTGGATCGTCTGGCTCGACGCCGATGAACTCATCGCGGAACCCGACCTGCCTCTTCTGCGAACGCTGATCTCCGAAATCGCAAATCCGGGGCACGCTTATGCGTTCGAGGTTCTCAGAATGATCGGGGACTTGGCTCATTTCGACCAGCACCGACTTTGGGTGTATCGAATGTTCGGCTTCCGGGCCGGACAGCGTTTGCCTGCGGCGCGCCTGCACTTCCAGCCGATTCCAGACGACATCTCCCGGGAGCACATGCACCGGACCATCATTCGCATTCTGCACAAGGGCGGCATGACCCCGCAGGCAAGGCGCGCCAGATTTCTGAAATATCGAGAGGCCGATCCCGGGAAACTCTGGCAGGCGACGTATGCCAATCTCCTAGCAGGTCCGGGACATCTGTGGAGCCTGCGCGCGCATCCGAAAGACGCAGACATCGTCATCGAATGATCCCGCCTCTGGATTGCATCGATTTCCGTGACAGACCTAGCGAACGCTGCGGGACGCGACGATCGTTTCCGCGACCACATCCAGCGTATCCATCAACGGCTCCAGTTCTGCCGTCAACGCCGGGGTAATCATCAGTTGCTGTCCATCGGGTGAAAGCACAGCGAAGATACCTCGCTCGAGCAGTGACTGGATGATTTTTTTTGGTCGGGACGCGTGCGCAAATTCGGGATCGCCTCCCCCGATGTTGACCGCCATCGATAGCCCTACGCCATGGATGTCGAAGTGGCCCCCCAATTTTCGGCCGTTGGATTCGAATATCGCGGTCACGGCACTCGCCAGTTCGAGCGCACGGCTACCCAGGTCGGCGGCCTGGTGGAATGCAAGGGTCGACAACGCCGCTGCACAGCCCGCCGGCGACCCACCGTAAGTGGAAGCGAAAGAAGCTTCGTCCAAAAAGGATCGCAAATCGTTTGCCACGAGCGCGAGAGATAACGGGTAGAGCCCGTTTGTGAGTGCCTTTCCGCAAGTAATGACGTGCGGGCGAATGGGGCGGCCTTGGAATGACCATGGATGCCCCGTTCTGTTCATACCCGTCCCGATTTCATCACAGACCAACAGAAAGCCAAATTCGTCCGAAAGGCGCTGAAGCAGATTCAGGAATGCGTCCGGTACGACACGGCACCCGGCGTTGGTGAGGACGGTTTCGAACACGACCGCTCCTATGCTGTCTTCTCGCGTGAGTAACGCTTCGATCGTTGCAAGGTCCGCGTCCGAAACAGGAGCGGGCAGCGCGAAACGTCGATTATCGAGCCCCAGCGCATCAATGTGGTCGACAGGATATCCCGCGGCGAGCGCCGCGCCGAGCGTGCTTCCGTGATAGGCGTCGCCGACGCACGCGACTCCCCCTCTGCCGGTTGTGACGCGGGCGACCTTGAGCGCGTTGTCGATCGCCTCACTGCCGCTGCATGACAGGATCGGAATGTATCCGGGAAAGATGCTGCCGAGCTGTTCCTTGAACCGCTCCTGGTTCGGATCCGTGCACCATGAGGGTCTGAAAGGGAGGGCTCTGGCGGCCTCGATCCAGTCCGTGAAGATCGCTTCGTTGTTCCAGCCGGCATTGGTGACGTTCCAACCGGAAGTCAGGTCGTAGTAGACACGCCCGTCGATGCCGATCAGTCGATCGTTCTTCGCGCCATGGAGCGCCAGCAGTTGTTCTCGGCCCATCTTTCGTCCTCGCTCACCATCGCCATTAGTCGTCTATCGCGCCCTCGGTCTTGTAGCAGTTGCGGCAGTGCGGCACGACCCGGCGCCCTGACGAGACGAGACTGGACCGGAACGCCTGACCTCGGCGCAGGATGTCGTCGACCTCTTCGCTGAAAATGTTTCCAATGACGCCACTCCGATCGAACGAGAGCATGCAGACATGCACATCGCCGGTTACCGTGATGCACATCGCGTTGCCTGCCCAGAAACAGGCTCCTTGAGGAAGGACGTCGGCCGCAAAGGGTATTTCCCGTCCTTCTCTGTCAATAGGGCAGACTCTGGTCCATGCGTCGCACCTGCGGGACAGGACGACAAGCTCACGATCGTAGATCGCGCCGCGCAGATAGGTGATCTCGTAGATTCCGACGCTCAAATGCGGCTCGCCTGCGGCATCTCGCGCATCCAGCAGCCTTTCCAAGCCGCGCAGCGTTGGTAACCACGTGCCGGGCCCCCGGTTGGCTTCGTGCAGGACTCGTCCACCCCCGTCTATGGACACGTATGCGAGATCTCCTTCGCGTGTTTGCCGAACAATCTCGGCACACGTGTCGTGCGAAAGCAGGAGCCCGTTAGTGTGGAACTCGAGTGGAACGCCAGGAGCGGTCGTATTGCGGATGCGAAGAAATTCGCCAAATCGCTTGTTTGTCAGCGGTTCACCGCGCCAGTTCAGATGGAGTTTCTCGATCGTGACGCCGGCGGCATTCAATTTTTCGAGCACGAGCGCGAAGTGATCCGTCGAGAGCAGGCGCGATGTATGGACATGCTTGGTATAGCAGTCGCGGCACGCCAGATTGCATGCCGCGGACAGATCCATCCAGATCCATAGGGGAACGGATCCTCGTTCCATTATCGGATTGCCCCCAAGGCACGCCAGTCGACCATGCGCAGGGTGCTTCGCCGCCCGTCCAGCGCCCCCTCAATTTCACGCCATTGACGGTCCCAAATCGAAGTCGATCGAGGATCGACCCGGATGACCTTGCCTGCCGACGTAGACGCCCAGATCCACGATCCGTCCGGCAGGCACGCCGCGGCATGTTCGTGGATTCCGTCTTCGTCCCAGTCGAAAAAAGCCAACAGGCAGCGCTGCGCCGATACCATCTCCGTGGCTTGTACAGTAACGCCTTGACGGCCTCTCGCCATTTGATCCGCAGTCATCCATGGAAGCTGCGCAACCGTGAGCCGCAGGCTCTTGCGAATGGCACGCATCAACAGACTCGAACAATCGATGCCGGTCGGCCCGCGGCCGCCGAACTTGTACGGGGCGCCAACCGAAGCCGCCAACCAGTGAGCGAGTCGAATCTCGTACCTGGCAATCGAGGCGATCATTCGAACGGCTGAACGCCCGAAACAAGAATGATTTTGTGGGCGAGCCGTGGGCTTCTGAGCGACGACGACGCCCCCACGACCATCGTTCCTGTAATGAGATCGTGCTGGTATTTGACGCTCGGCCACCATGGCGGGATATAAAGGATGGCTTCCACGCCGTCCTGGACAAGCAACCCGTCAGCGCCGGCTTCGGTAATGCTGACGACAGCCGGACTGCCGGGCTTGATCTTGCCAGCAACCGCCAGGCTTTCGCCCCCGATGTGCAGCTCGCCGCCAATGCCGGTCCGATTAGCCGTTTGCACCACTAATTGTGCGTCGCCGACCCGTAGCGGCGTTGATTTGATGTCGTCGGTGTGAACCGACAATGACAGATACCACGTTCCCCGGATTCGGACTGCCGCCATCGTTGCCCCCTTATGCGATAAGTGTGGTGGCTACTCGATAGAAACACGCAAAGAGCGTATCCATGTAGCGTTGCGTTGTCTACTATTAGATGCACCATCAACTCCGACCTGAGCAGGTGATGCATGGCACCGCGACCCTGCGACTTGCGTCGACAGGAGTGCGTTCGATGAAATCCGTCTCACCTGGCCAGACCCCAAACGAGTTACATCGATTCACCGGGACGCCCTCCCACCCCCTCCTCTGGGCCGTTCGTTGCTCTGGCGAAGTCTTCCATGTCACGGCGACGGGAAAAATCACCGAGTCGTCCCTTCCGAAGGGATGGCATGCCGAGGAGGTCACGGTTGCCGCGCAGGGTAGGACCTGGGTCATGGCACGAAACGAATGTCACGCGAGATGGGGAGTCTGGCTGCGCGTTGCTGGCGGGGCTTCCTGGAAGCTGGTGATCGAGTTGGAACAGCATGCTGCGATTGCTGCAGCAAGGTCAGGCGTATGGGTGCTGGCAGGACACCGGCTGGACTTGATTGGCGACGACGGTCGTATTCTGCAATCCAATGGTCTCGAATTCGACGCGGTTGGCGTCTGTGAAGGTCCCGATGAGTCGCTGTGGTTGTTGGGGGGCCTTGCACGCTTGGGGGGAAAGCCGATTCGGAGACGAGGCGCAGGGGCGACGTGTTGGCACGAGATGCCAGAACCCATCGCGGCGACACAAATTGCTTGCGCACCGGACGGATGCGCGTGGACGGTCAACTCGCGAGGAGACCTTTGGCGGCTTCACCCGGACGGCCCCGGTCACTTCGCCGAGTGCCGTCAATCGGCAAACTGCCGCAACTGCCTGAAATCGCCTCGCGCCGGCATGGTCATCCGCGTCTGTGTCGGAACCGACGGTCAGGTCTGGTGTTTGACCCCAAAAACGGTACCAGGAGGATATTGCATCGCCAGACTGGCGCCCGGAAGCCGCCGCATGACTGAACTTCCCGGCCAGGTTGGCGCGATCAGCATCGCCGCTGCCACCGGTTGGCCTGACGGCGAGTAAGTGTCCAAAGCAGCATATCGGCGTCGGGCCGATGTTCCGCACCAATGTCAGCCCGGAAGCAATTCAGCCGATGGCGCTCTAGTGAAGCGGACATGCGACCTGGTCGATTTTTGGCGGAGACGAGTTAATCCGCTTTGGGCGACCGCACGACGCGCATCATTGGTACGCGAGCGGCCGGTAAGTCCTTGAAAAGCCGACACCCGAATGTCAGATCCCCTTACGCGAAGAATGGCGCTTCCTCGCCGATAGCGGCCTCTCGCCACACCGCCAACCGCAAGCCCGGCGAATCATTCCCCTGCCCGCGCTCCCCGCCTCATATGCCCCTCGGCAACCGCACCGTAAAAACGGTTTCCGTCTGATCCGACCGCGCATCAATCCGGCCGCGATGCGCCTTGGCGATTTCGTTGGCGATAAACAACCCGAGCCCTAGACCGGCATCATCCCCCGTCCGTCGCGAACGATCAGCCTCCCCGCGCTCGAGCGGATCGAAAATACGGTCGAGCGTGCGCGGATCGATCGCCGGCCCGCTGTTGCCGACCTCGACGACCACGTCGGCGCCGGTCGTCGCGGCCACCACCCGCACCGGTGTATCGCGCGCACCGTACTTGACGGCATTGCTCACCAGATTGCTCAGCAACTGCTGCATGCGCTGGTCGTCCCACTCGCCCCGGAGATCCCCACGCATATCGACGGTGATTTCGCGATCCGGATGACCTGCCCGCAGCTCGTCCACCACATTGACGAGCACATGCGCGAGGTCGATAGGACGGGGAACGACGTTGATGCCCAGCCCGAGCTGGGTTCGATTGAAATCGCAGAGATCATCGAGAAGGCCCTGCATGCGACCACCGCTTCTGATCAGCCGAGCGGCGGCCTCCGATATCTCCTCACCCGCATTGAGCGCGGCAAGATACGACGCCGTGAGCTGGATCGTCTGCAGCGGCGTGCGCATGTCATGGCTCAGCATGCCGAGAAACAAGTTACGAGCCTGTTCGACCTGTTCGGTAAAAAACGAGACGGATTCCGCGAGCGCCTGATCGATCGCTTCGTTGAAGCGAATCATGTCGTCCATGTCGACCGGGCCCGGCCGACACGCGTCGATCCACAGGCGCAGCACGCTGGCACGCAGCGCCCGATACTCGGCCGCCAACTGGTTGATGTTGAAACCCCGCTGGGCGCGCAAAACGGCATGCGTCTGCGCGGCCGTCTCGCTGGCGTTCGCCGGCTCGGGTGCGCGCCCCAGCGATTTTTCGTGTTGCGCTTCCCTCGTCTGCGGGGTCGCGATGTCCTTGGCGACGGCGATCAGGATCTCGCGCGCGTGGTCGCGTAGTCCGTGCGAGGTCATGTACCTCGCGGCCGGTAACAGCGTGGCAGCAAACGCTTCCCACTGCACCAGGATCGGTTCCATGTTCCGTACGATGAAATCGGAAAGACGCATGTCGCCCCTCACAACGGAATGAACGGTGGACGCTTCTGTCGAACCGCAAGATATCACGTGAATGACGGCGAGGCCCGCAGCGGGCTTCGATTCGCACGCCCGTCACGTCGGGCGGCCACTATCGTCGATAATCGATCCGCGTCATTCCGGTTCCGCAGGGCGCCACCTTTCAATTGCCGCGACACCGGCAGCACGAACCTTGCTTCGCGCCCGTTCGACCTCCATCCGACGGTGGGATCGGCCGCCGCTTCCTGTCACGGCCGGCCGCCGGCACGAGATTGCACATGCCCAGGAAAAAATCCAGCCTCTGGTTGCGACATCTTGAACTGTTTTCCGCGGCGGCCGGTGCACGTCCGAAGAAGCGCGCCGGCAAGGCGCGGCCGGCCGCCCAAAAAACCGCCACCAGGCTCGCTCAACGGCCCGCCAAGCCGGCCGCCCCCGCCCGCGCCGCCAAACGGACGGGTACCGCACGCGCGCCGTCGGCCCGGCCGCCCGGCACCTGGCTCCGGTCGTTTCATTCGGCCGGCCCGAGCGCCGGCCGGCTCGTGAACCATCTCGCGTACGCGCTGTATCTTCCCGCTACACCTGCCCAGACAGCGGGCATGCCCGTCGTCGTCATGCTGCACGGCTGCAAGCAAACCGCCGAATCGTTCGCCGCGGGCACGCGCATCTGCCGTCTCGCGGAGCGCTCGGGGTTCGCCGTGCTGTTCCCCGAGCAGGCCAAGACGGCCCATGCGCACCGTTGCTGGCACTGGCATGGCGACGCGACCCAGTCGGAAGCCGCGTCCGTCGCGTCGCTGGTCGACGCCATCGTTCAGCGCCACGGCTTCGATCGCGACCGGATCTACGTGGCCGGCCTATCCGCCGGCGCGGGGCTCGCCGCGGCGCTGGCGCTCCGGTATCCCGACCGCTTCGCGGCCATCGGCCTGCACTCCGGGCCGGCCATCGCGCCGCCGTCGTCGACGATGGCTGCGATGAGCCTGATGCGTCGCGGCCTCCGCGACGATCCGATCCACGCGCTCGACGCGTGCGCCGACGTCGCGGCCTATCCCGGCATGCCGGCCTTCGTGATCCATGGCCGGCTCGATACGGTCGTGACCGACCGGAACGCGACGCAGCTCGGCATCGCGTTCGCGCGGCTCAACCGGCTCGTCGACGAACACGGTGCGATCCGCGTCGGCGAACAACGCAGCTACGCGCACGACGATGCGGACTACGTCGACTATCTGAAGGGTGGACGGCTGGTCGTCAGAGTGTGCATCGTCCGCGGGCTGCCGCATGCATGGAGCGGCGGCGATCCGGGCGAGCCGTTCCATTCCGCCACCGGCCCGGACGCGACCGCGATGTTCTGGCATTTCTTTCGTCGTCAGCGCCGCAAGCGATTGGCGTGACGCGCGGCGCTCGCGCCCGTCGCCATCGCGTCGTCATGCCCGTTGCTCCAACGCCGCCGCGTTCGCACGATCGCCGGCACGCCGAACCGGCAACCGTATCCGGAAGGTCGTGCCGCGTCCCGGCTCGCTGGTCACGTCGATGGTGCCGCGATGACGCTCGACGATGCCATGCGATACCGACAGCCCGAGCCCCGTGCCCTGCCCGACCGGTTTCGTGGTGAAGAACGGATCGAAGATCCGCCGGACGACGTCGGGCGTCATGCCGGCGCCGGTGTCGCTGATCGCGATCGATACCTGGTCGCCGTCGCTCGACGTGCGGATCGTGATCACGCCGCGCTCCGGAATCGCCTGCGCCGCGTTGACCAGCAGGTTCATGAACACCTGGTTCAACTGCGACGGCAAGCATTCGACGTGCGGGACGTCGCCGTAATCGCGCACGATGTCGGCCTTGTACTTGAGCTCGTTGTGGACGACGTTGAGCGTGCTCTCGAGGCCCGCATGCAGATCGACCACGCTCCATTCGTCGCTGGCCGGGCGCGAGAAATCGCGCAAATCCTGCACGATGCGCCGCACGCGCAGCGCGCCGTCGATCGATTCGTCGATCAGCATCGCGATCTCGTCGCGGACGTAGTCGAGATCCGCGACACGGTGCACGGCCGTCAGCGCGTCACGGGTGGCCGGATCGAGCTGCGGCAGCGTGGCCTCATGCGCCGCGACCACGTCGAGCAGGCTGCGCACCCACGTCTTCAGCGTATTGAGGTTCGCGCTGACGAAGCCGATCGGATTGTTGATCTCGTGCGCGACACCGGCCGCGAGCTGCCCGATCGACGCGAGCTTTTCCGACTGCAGCAATTGCTCGTGCGTTTCCTCGAGCGCATGCAGCAGGCGCCGCTGTTCGTCCTTCTCCTGTTCGAGCAGCGCGTGCGCGGCCTTGCGTTCGTCGATCTCGGTCGCCATGTTCTCGCGCGTACGTTGCAGCATCTGCGTCGTCTGCTCGTAGCGATGCAGTGCGCGTTCAAGTTCGCCGGTTCGCAACCGCACGAGTCGCTCCAGCGTGTCGGTCATCCCGCGCAGGAACGTTGTGCGCGCATCGAAACGGCACACCAGCAGCGTGACGACCAGCGTCGCCATCGTGAACAACGCGACCGTCGTCGCGAGCCACGGTGCGTCGACGTCGTTCGCGGCGCCGCACCGCGCATCCGGCGCGAAATGCGCGGCCGCCATCGCCGTGTAGTGCATGCCGGTAATCGCGATGCCCATGATGACGGCCGCGCCGATGCGCTGCGCGGTCGCGTAGCGTGCCTGCTGCATGCGCAACGCCTGCGCGATCCACAGCGCGGCCGTCGACGCGATCACCGCGATGCCGATCGACGCGGCGAACAGCAACGCATCGTAGCGAATGCCGGGCTCCATATGCATCGCGGCCATCCCCGTGTAGTGCATGCCGGCGATCCCGCCGCCCATCAGCACGCCGCCCGCGCACAGCCGCCGCCAGCCCAGCCGTGCGCGCGTGACGACGTTCAGCGCGAAATACGACACGAGCACCGCGATCGCCAGCGAGGCGCCGGTTTCCTGCCATGCATAGCCGAGCGGCACCGGCAACGAAAACGCGAGCATGCCGACGAAATGCATCGACCAGATGCCGGTGCCCATCGCCGCCGCGCCACCGCCCAGCCACGCGCGCTTGAGCTTCGGATTGTCGAGCAGCGAAATGAACGCGGCGAGGTCGAGCGTCGTATAGGAGGCCAGCGTCGCGATCGCGAGCGACAGCAGGACGAGCGGAACGTTGTAGATGCCATGCATGATCGGACGCCCGGAACGGGTTGATTGCATCGCCGCGGTGCGGGCGCTCGCGCGCACCGCGGCCATCAGGCCGCCGTTCGACGTCAGGCCGGCGGCGCGCCTGCGTGGGGGGCGTGCGCGTGCCCCGCCGGACGGGCCAGCACGAGAATGTCGAACGGCGTGCCCTCCCGCGTTTCGAAGCGGCGCACGAGTTCGATCTGGTGCGCGGACATCACGCTGCCCTTCGTCA
This sequence comes from Burkholderia sp. MS389, assembly GCF_016899425.1. GTDB lineage: Bacteria > Pseudomonadota > Gammaproteobacteria > Burkholderiales > Burkholderiaceae > Burkholderia > Burkholderia sola. The sequence goes on along the minus strand of NZ_CP045996.1, from coordinate 490,506 downwards.
TCAACAACACGCCGCGATGCGTGCGCAGATCGTCGGCGAGTTCCATTCCTTCGCGCAGTTGAGCCGACCGGATTTCCGCGACGGACGCCGCGATGCCGAGGCTCGCCGGATCCCGCATCAACTCGACGAAGCGTGCGACCAGTTGCGGGTCGTAACGCACGCCTGCTTGCGAGTGCAACACGTCGATCGCCTGCTCGATCGAATGCGGCGCCCCGATTTCGCCGTGGCGCAGCCCTTCGAAATCGCGCGCGATCGCGACGATCCGCGACCCGACCGGGATCGCGTCGCCGACCAGCCCATCCGGCGTGCCGCGGCCGTTGAAGCGCTCGTACTGGTGCAGCACGATCGACGCGACCTTGTGCAACTGGGCGACCGGCGTCAGCACCATCTGCGCGCGCAACGGATGCTCCTGGAACACCCGGTGCTCGTCCGTCGTCATCCGCGTGAGCGGCTTGTGCAGCAATTCGTCCGGCAGCGACAGCTTGCCGATGCCGTGCAACAGCCCCGCGAAATAGACGTCCTGCGCATGCAGTTCGCTCATCCCGTCGGCGATCGCGAGCCGGCGCGCGATCTCGCCGACGCGCATCGCATGCCCGCTCGCGGCCCCGCAGCGCAGCTCGATCATGCTTGCGCACACCTGAACCATCGCCGTGAAGCTGCTTTTCAGGTCGCGCTGCGCCGCTTCGAGGAACATCACCGTCTGGCCGAGCTCCTCGGTGCGCGCGCGAACCTGCGTTTCGAGATCCGTGTTGAAACGGCGCAGCGCTTCGTTCTGCGCTTCCGTCAGCGCCGCCAGCCGGGCCGCTTCGCCGCGCAGACGGCGCTGCTCCAGCGCGTGCTCGATCGTCAGCAGCAGGTCGTGATCGTCCCACGGCTTGTTCAGGTAGCGATACACGCCGCCTTCGTTGACGGCCTGCATGACCGACGCGATCTCCGCATAGCCGGTGAGCAGAATGCGCATCGTGTCCGGGTACAGCCCCCGCGCGCGCGCCAGGAATTCCGCGCCGCTCATGTGCGGCATCCGCATGTCGGACACGATCAGATCGATTTCCGTCGACGCCAAGATCTCGAGCGCGGCCTCGCCGCTGTCGGCGGTCACGATGTCGTAGCCGGTGGGCCGGAACACGCGCCTGAGCGCGGACAGCACGTTCGGTTCGTCGTCGACCAGCAGGATCGACGGTACGCGCGCCGCGTCGCCGGATGCCGCGGCGGTGTCGGACGTTTCGGGCGGCACGGCATTCACGCCGTTTGTTGCAGATGTCGTCATAATCGGCCTCGGCTCCATTATTTACGCCCTCTCTGCAACATCGGCCGGTGCCGCGTTTTCCACATTGGTGAAAACGCTAATGCGTGCGTGTCGATTTCAACCGGAATGCATCACGCGAGTGCTACGTCGTTGCCGCGCCCGGTTCGCGGCGGTAGGTGATGTCCCATTCCGCTTCGTCGGTTCGCACGAAGCCGTGCCGTTCGTAGAAGCGGTTCGAATCGCTGCCGCGCAAAGCGCCGACGCGAACGGGCATTCGATGTTCGTCGGCGTCGGCCAGGATCGCGCGCAGCACGGCGGCGCCGATGCCTTTGCGCTGATGCGCGGGCACGGGCCACCGGGCATCGAGGACGCGTGATCGCTTCAGCGCGCCTCGATGCCTTGCGCTTGCATGAACTGACTCCGGACATCTTCGCTCAACACGGACTTCGGCGGCACACCTCTCGTCGATCGGCGAGCGCGAAGCAAGCGAGCGAGCCGATGCGATCGGCTCAAGGAATAAAAAACGCTGGCCAGTAAGCTGGCCAGCAAAAGGTTCTGGCGATCCGAGGTTGAGTGTGCCAGAACCGCATACATTGACCGGCGTACGTGTACAAACGGACGGAGACGGCAAACGACCTGCCCCAAAGATCGGGACGCCCGGCTCGACCCCGCGCAACAATCTGTGATCGCAGTTTAGGCCAAGCTCACGGATGCTGCCACGCGAGCGTTCACGCCCGCAAGCTCCAACGCATCGTCGGAATTCGGCCCTTCCCATGTCGCGATCATCGCATCGGTCGGCAGATAGTCGGGATCGGCCGACGCGACGCCGGCCCACAGTCCTTGAGACACCTGTCTGCCATGGAGATAAAAGTGCAGCTCCCGGCCAGCGCGCTCGCAAGTACACCGGATTCTCTCCACCGATTGGCCCAGCCCTCTGATCTGTGCGACCTGGTTGCGATCCAGCTCGAACATGGCGCTCACCACCCCGTCGCAATCGACAATGCCGATCATGTTGCTGTCATCGGTGAATGTCCACGACGGATGCGGCGTGCCCAAACGCAGCATGAAAAAATCTGCGGATTCTGAACCAATCATCATGTTTCTCCTGCAACGATACGCCGCTCTACTAACTGTAACTTGATAAAGACACGCGCTCATCCAATGCCCTCTCCTCGTCGTGCCTGGATGCGCGAATGGCGGTACGCCAGCGCGTTGCAACAGGCGGGCGCAACATGGAAACGCGCACCGCCCGTCGCTTCCGGAGCCCCTACACGCTTGCCCGGCCCGGCACGGTTTCCGCGGCCGTACTCTCCGAACCGGAAAGCTTCACCGCCACGGCCGCGGCCGCCGTGCTCCCGTAGACGTTGAGCGCGGTTCTTCCCATGTCGAAAAACGCGTCGACGCCCAACAGCAGCAGCACCGCATCGGCCGGCAATCCGATCGACGTGAGAACGATGGTGATCGCGACGATCGCGCCGGACGGCACGTTGGCTGCTCCGTCGATGGTGACGATCGTCAAGATCAAAATCGTGATCACCAGCGGCCAGGACCAGACGAGGTGATAGGCGTCGGCCAGATACCCGACCGCGAGGGCCGTGTAGAGCACCGCGCCGTCGCGATTGAAAATATAGGCGAGCGGCAAGATCGTGGACGCCACGCCATAGGGCACGCCCAGTTCAACCAGCTTCTTCAGGTGCAACGGATAGGTAATTTCGGACGAACGCGTCGTGAACCCCAGGATCAGCGGCTCCTTCACCTTCCTGAGCACGGCGAGCGGCGACTGACCGGCGACGCGAATGACGATGGTCAGCACGACCGCCAGAATCGCCATGCCGAGATAGGCCACGCCCAGCAGCTCGATGAGCGAGTGCGCGCCCGTAAAGCCCTTGGCTGCCAACAACTGCGCGATCGCGGCGAAGATCGCGAGCGGCGACCATGCGATCACCCACTGGATCATCTTGAACAGCCCCGACAGCAGCGCCTCGAAAACGGCAATCGCAGGCTCGGCCCGCTCCGGGGCGGCCGACAATGCGGCGCCGAAAATGACGCCGAAAACGAGCACCGGGAGCGAATTCCCCGCAGCAAGCGCAGCGACGATGTTCGCGGGGATCAAATCGACGAGGAATTTCGTCCAGTCGATGCTGGAAGCAAGCGCGGCGGGCATCGATCCAGAGTGAGTCAGGCTCGCGCCGAGACCCGGTCGAAATGCAAAGTTGAGCAGCAGGCCGCACGAGGCAGCCAGCCCCGTCATCAAAATGAAGAAGGCGATACTGGACAGGGCGACCTTGCCAAGCCGCTCGCGAAGCCGGCCCGCACGGAAGACCCCGACCGTGACCGACAGGAAGATCAACGGCATGACGACCATCTTGATCGCGTGGCCGAACATCGTGCTGAGAAAGCCCAGCTTCGCGGCGAAGCCCGGCGCAAACACGCCGCAAGCGACGCCCAGCACAAGTCCGCCAAACATTTGCATCGGGAGGGAAAGCCCTTTATTTTTCGTGTTCATGCCGTGCCTTTAGCAGTTTTATCCGTGCCGGTGTGCCGTCAACGATGTGATTCCACATATGCTGACGCGCGAGCTCGCCGTCGTTCGCTTCGATTGCGTGAAAGATGTGCAGGTGCTCGATCGTGCCGCGCCGAACGGTTTCCGCGTCGCCACGCGGAAGTTCGTTCAGGGCCAGGGTCTGGGCCCGCAATAAACCATACGCCGACGAGATCCGGACGTTCCGTGCGGCAGCAAACAACTCTTGATGAAACACCCAACCGATACGTTGCTCGAGCATGATGTCCGCGACGTCCCGGTCGATCAGTTCCCGCATTTTTGCCGCGGCCTCGCGAAGGCCTGCCGTTACGCCGGACTTCGCTGCGAGAAACGCTGCGGTACTCTCGAGGGCCAGCCGCATTTCAAAAATTTCGCGAAGATCGCTGGTCGTCGGCGACGCGACATAGGTGCCGCTCTTTTCGATCACGACGACCAGCCCTTCGGATTCGAGCAAATGCAATGCGCTGCGCACCGGCATCTGGCCGAAACCCAGTTCGTCCGACAGGCCTCGGTGAGATACTTTCTGCCCAGGCGCAAGACGGCCGTCAAAGATCCGCGATCGGATCTCGTCGTAGGCCAGTTCTGCATCTGTCGATACTTTCAACGTCATCTGTGATCGCAGTTAGCGTATGATTCAAAAAACAAAACAGGTAGGAAATTACCCTTACTCGCCATGCCCGGCAACTGCTAATTTTGCGAGTGGGTATGTCGAAAGAGAATTGGAAGTAAATCCGCGTTACGAAGAGAGCCGATAATTATATGATTTCACAAGATGTGCGCTTTACCATCTGTGCCGTCCGTGCGGAAGAAACCTATCCCCTCAGGGCCGCCATCCTGATGGCGGGAGATGAAGAGGGAAGCGCGCTACACGGAGATCACGCCCCAACGACGATGCACTTTGCCGTTCGTGACAACGACAGGATCGTTGCGGTGGCATCGGTGTGTAAAGAAGCACAATCCGGCGCTTTGAACACTGAAATGTGGCGCCTTCGCGGCATGGCCGTCGATCCGTCGGTACGCGGCCTGGGATTCGGACGCCTGCTGGTCAATCTGTCCATTCGCCATGTGCGCGAACAGCGTGGCGTGCTGCTCTGGTGCACGGCGCGCGAATCGGCATACCCGTTCTACGAAATGCTCGGCTTTGAGCGGGACCCGATACCGATTTCAATGCATGGCCGCGACGACATGAAATTCTATTTAATGCAACGCCGGATCGAATGCTGAGTTTCGTCCGCGATTGACGTTCGATTGGAATCGGACGCCAAGGTCAGGCGCTGGCTGCCGACCCGGAAAACCGGTTCGTCCGGCGTCCGCATGAGCCGGTTCGCCCGCGTAAAACTATCCGCCGCTCAGCGACACGCGGAAAACCCGCTTGCGGCCAATCGCACCGACATTCAACAATCGCCTTCTCTGTTTCGATTATTGCAACCCGGGAATAAATAGAACGATTACAACCGGGACTGCATGATCGTTGCCCGTCGTGCCAGCCCTTCAAGCCGATTATTCCCTCCCCCCCACCTGAATTCGCTTGCCGTGGTCGAGATCGTCAGCGTGATGGCGCGGATCGCGATAACCCGTCGCCTTCGCGCCGGTTCTTATAAGGGAAATCCCGTAAGGCGCCCGGCGATCAGACGAGATTAACTTATATCAAACAAATTTTGACCGGCATTTATGTTCCTGATATGGTCCTTCCACTTGCAAAGTGCGGCCAGGCCGTATCGGCGCCCGTCGCCGGCGGCTGAACCGGACGCCTAGCCAGTCCGCAAGGACGACCGATGCGACAACCGAGCAAGGGAAATTGTAAGGATCACGAAGTGAGCCGATCCGGCATGCCGATGTGGCGAACATGACGCAGGCCGTCGCGACCGAAACGACGCGCAGGCCATGCGCCGCCCGCTGCATCCGGATACGACGAAAGTCGTTTCACCCCATCCCGAAACTACTCCTGACAGTGAAATGCAGATGAAAAACAAAAAAATCAACATCAGCGTTATCGCTGTTGCCGCCTTCGCAGCATCGTCGGCAGCAATGGCACAGTCGTCGATCACCCTGTACGGCATGCTCGATGCAGGTATCGGTTACACGTCGAACATCAATGGCCACAGTCGGTACGGTCTCGATGGCGGCGCCTCGGGTTCGAACAAGTGGGGCCTCAGGGGCCAGGAGGATCTCGGCGGCGGCCTGCAGGCGGTATTCAAGATCGAGAATGGTTTCAACATCGGGACGGGCGGCATCGGCGGCCAGGGGCCGATCGGTAACACGCGTTCGCTGTTCAACCGCCAGGCGTACGTGGGCCTCGCGTCCAATCAGTACGGCGCGTTGCGCATGGGGCGCCAGCTCGACGCCGTGACGGAAATGGTTCAGGTCCTGACGGGCGACGCCATTTCGGCGTCGACCTTCTCGACGCCGGGCGACGTCGACAACAACGACAACACGACGAACCAGAACAACGCGGTGAAGTACATTTCGCCGATCATCCACGGCTTCCAGGCCGAAGCCGCGTACTCGTTCGGCGGCGTGGCCGGTGCAACGGGTTCGGGGCAATCGTGGTCGGCGGCCGCGACCTACGCTCAAGGTGGCCTGACGGTCGCCGGCGGCTACTTCCGTGCGGCCAACCAGGGCGAGAACGGATGGGTGAACGCAACCGCCCAACCGAGTTTCGGCGGCGCGCTCGGCTATCCGAGTTCGGGCTACAACGGCGGCAATGCGTTCAAGAGCGCGGGCATCGCGCAAGTCGCCGCGCAATACGAGGTCGGTCCGTACACGGCCGGGCTGCGCTACTCGAACGCCCAGTACAAGGGCAACGATGGCCAGCCGTCAATCCACTTCAACGTGCTCGGTGCGCTGCTGCAGTACCGCGTCACGCCGGCGCTGTCGCTGGCGACCGGCTACACGTATGTCTACGGTTCCGCAGCCACGCCCACGCAAGCGGCCGAGGGTCGCACGATGGCCTCGATCAACCAGGTGTCGCTGGGTGCGACGTACTCGCTGTCGAAGAGTACCGCGCTGTATGCGATGGGCGCCTACGTGCATGCGAAGGGTGCGCAGGCTTCCGCTGCCGACTTCGGCAACACGTCGTCGGGCGGCAACCAGGTTCAGGTCAACATCGGCATGTTCCACGGCTTCTGATCGCCGACTCGCGACACCGGAGCAGTGGCGGCATGGCTCCGGTGTCGTACCTCGCCCGGCCTGATCGGCGAACCTAGCCGCCCTCCTGACTCGCCATGCCTTCCATCCACGCCTCGAACGCGGACACGGCCGCATCGTCGGCGCGATCGGCGTTCGTCACCAGCATGTAGTCGTCGGCACGCCAGACGGGCGATGCGATGGGACACACGAGGCGCCCTTCGGCAAGATCGCGCCCGATCAGCGGCAGCGATGCCAACGCCACGCCGAGTCCCTCGATCGCCGCGCCCAGCTGAAGATTCACGTGATCGAATTCGACGTGGCGCGCGGCGCGCAGATCGGGCGCACCCGCTTCCTTCAACCAGTGCGACCACGCGGAACGCGTCGTGGCCGAATGCAGCAGCGTGTGATGACGCAGGTCGGTCACGCTCTGTATCGGATGCTGGCGCAGCAAGGCGGGATTGCAAGCCGGCACACGCGGGTCGGGCATCAACGAACGCGAGACGACGCCCGCGCCTTGCTCGGGACCGGAGCGAACGCCGATATCGAACGCATCGGCGACATAGCGCAGCTTGCGCGACGTCGTCGACACCCTGACGTCGATGTCGGGGTACCGCGCATGGAAATCGGCGAGCCGCGGCAGCAGCCAGCACAGCGCAAAGCTCATCGGCACGTTCACCCGCACGACGCCTGATATCCGGTGCGCGAACGGATTGTGGCGCAGCCGCACCACCGCGGTGCCGAGGCGCTCGAACGCGTGGCTGACGTCGCTCAGCAACGCGGCCCCTTCGTCGGTGAGCACGACGCCACGCGGACGACGATCGAACAACGGCAGGCCGAACCAGTCCTCCAGCAACCGGATCTGTTTTCCGACGGCCCAATGGGTGACGTGCAGTTCCGCCGCGGCGCCGGCGAAGCTGCCGTGCCGCGCAACCGCATCGAAAGCGCGCAGCGCATTGAGCGGGGGGAGTTCGTCCCGGTGCGTCGAAGCACCTCGGCTTTCGTCCATGACGTGACTTTTTCTCTCTGTTGACGGGATTTTAGCTCAATTGAAATGCCTGACATCCCGGTCATAAAATTGCCACGTCGAGCCTGAAAACCACACCGCGAGCGCCTTCCATGCATCGCTCGTACGGAGAGAATGACAATGCGCTTGCCCGTTTTTTCCCCGCCCGTCGCGCGAGAGACTGCACCGTCGAGGCCGCGCGTGCTGTGGCTCTCCTGCGTTGCGCACGCCATACACGACGGCTATACGGACATGATCTACGCGCTGCTACCCGTGTGGCAGTCGGAATTCGGGCTCGACTTCGCGGCCCTGGCTATCCTGCGCGGCGTCTATGCGGGCACGATGGCAACGCTGCAGTTGTCCGCGGGGCGTGTCGCGCAACGTCTGGGCAGCGGCGCGACGCTCGCAATCGGTACGCTGCTCGCCGCGCTCGGCTATGCGATCGCGGGCATGTCCGGCGGCCTGCTCGGGCTGGGCGTCGCGCTCGCGATCTCGGGCGTCGGCTCCAGCACGCAGCATCCGATCGCGTCGGGCGCCGTCTCCCGCGTCTATGGGCGCGACGCGAGAGGTCCGCTGAGCATCTACAACTTTTCCGGCGATCTGGGGAAATCCGCGCTGCCGGCCGCCATTTCGCTGCTCGTGACCATGATGCCGTGGCGTCATGCGCTATGGATCGTCGCCGGGCTGGGCTGCGTCGTGGCCGCCGGCATCGCGCTGTGGTTTCCCGCCGTGCCGCGCGCCGCCGCGCAAACGACGGCAAAAGAGCAAGCGCACGCTCGACGCAGTGGCACAGGGAGAGGCGGATTCTCCGCGCTGTTTTCCATCGGCGTGCTCGATACGGCCGTACGCATGGGACTGCTTACCTTCCTGCCTTTCCTGCTGAAGGCAAAGGGCGTTTCGCCGCAACTGCTGGGAACGGCGCTTGCACTCGTTTTCATTGGCGGTGCGGCCGGCAAATTCATGTGCGGCTGGCTCGGTGCGCGGATGGGGACGGTGAGGACGGTGCTGCTCACCGAGGGCGGTACGGCCGCGTGCATCGTCGCGGTGATCTATCTTCCGTTGACGCTTACCATGGTGCTGCTGCCGATTCTGGGCATGATGCTCAACGGCACGTCGTCGGTGCTGTACGGAACCGTCCCGGAGATGTCCGCGCCCGAGCGCACCGAGCGCGCATTCGCGATTTTCTATACCGGGACGATCGCATCGGGCGCGATCTCGCCCGTCCTCTACGGTTTCCTCGGCGACCGGATCGGTGTGCACGGCGCCACGTATGCGACCGCGTTGACCGCGCTGGCGATTTTTCCGCTCGCTCTCGCACTGCGCCCGCATCTGACAGACCACTCACAGGATGAACGCCATGACGAAGCCTGACTATCCGAGCGTCGCTCTCGTCGGTCCCGGTGCAATCGGAACGACCGTCGCCGCGGCCCTTCATGAAGCCGGCCGCACGCCGGTGATCTGCGGCCGCTCGGCGCACGCGCAGTTGACGTTGCGCTTCGACGGCGGCGAGATCGTCGTGCCCGGGCCCGTGCTGACCGATCCGCAAGCGGTCGACCAACGGTTCGATCTCGTGTTCGTCGCGGTCAAGTCGACGCAGATACCGAGTGCGGCACCGTGGGTCTCCGCGCTATGCGATACGAATACCGTCGTCTGCGTGCTGCAAAACGGCGTCGAGCAGAAAGCCGCCTTCGCGCCGTATGCGGCCGGCGCCACGATCGTGCCGTCGATCGTCTGGTTTCCCGCGCAACGCGAATCGGGCACGTCGGTGTGGCTGCGCGGCAAGCCTCGGCTCACGCTGCCCGATACGCCCGCGAGCGACGTGGTGGTTTCGGCTTTGCGCGGCACGCGATGCTCGCCCGAGGTGGCGGACGATTTCATCTCGCTCGCGTGGCGCAAGCTGTTGCAGAACGCGGTGGCGGGGCTGATGGTACTGACCGGTCGCCGCGCCGGCATGTTCGCGCGAAGCGACATCACCGACCTGTCGCTCGCGTACTTGCGGGAATGTCTCGAGGTCGCGCGTGCGGAGGGGGCGAAGCTCGGCGATGAAGTGCCGCAGGAGATCGTCGATGGATTCCACGGCTTTCCGCCCGATTTGGGAACGTCGATTCTTGCCGACCGGCAAGGCAACCGTCCGCTCGAATGGGACTGCCGGAATGGCGTCGTGCAGCGATACGGACGCACGCACGGCATTCCGACGCCGATCAGCGATCTGGTCGTGCCGCTTCTCGCGGCCGCGAGCGATGGTCCGGGTTAATGCCTCGCCCATAGCGGGGAACGGGCGATCCAGCCGAGCCGCCCGACTCCGCGCTGGACGCGACGTCGATGGCACATGCCACTGCGGCTGCCGTCATGGTCAGCTTCATGGAATCCCGCGCCCAACTCGGCGCTGCTAACGTCTGACAAAAGAGCCGGCTCCCGCCTCCGCAGGAAGCAATCGCCCCTCGCCACCCCCGGCGCGCGCCGCTGCGACATCAATCCCGGAAAAAACTGACCGACCTAACAAATAGTTACCGTTCGTTTCAAAGTTACCCAGATAGTGAGCTACGGCCCGGCTATTCTTCCGTCACCCACAATAACGATCCCACTGGGGGTGACATATGAACAACATGATCAAGAGCGCCCTGTGCGCTGCCTTCGTACCATTCATTCTCGCCGGTTGCGGCGGCGGCGACGACGGTGGCGGCACGCAAACCGGTACGCTGCACGTCGCGATGACGGATGCGCCATCGTGCGGCTTCGACCACGTGTACGTCACCGTCTCGCAAGTCCGCGTCAACGCCAACGCGAACGCCAATGACAACGACGCCGGCTGGTCGACCGTTTCCCTCGCGACGCCGCAGAAGATCGACCTGCTGTCGCTGACCAACGGCGTGCTCGCCGATCTCGGCCAGACCGCACTGCCTGCAGGCCAGTATCAGCAAGTCAGGCTCGTGCTCGCGCAGAACCAAGGCAACACCCTCGCCAACTCCGTCGTCCCGACGGGCGGCACCGAACAGGCGCTCGCCACGCCGAGCGCGACGCAAAGCGGTTACAAGATCATCCAGCCGTTCACGGTCCAGCCCAACACCCTCGTCGATCTCGTGCTCGACTTCAACGCATGCAAGTCGATCGTCCAGCGCGGCAACGGCTCGTACGCGCTGAAACCCGTCGTCACCGCGATCCCGACCGTCGTGAGCGGCGCGATCTCCGGTTACGTCGCCTCCGCCGAAGCCGGCGCGACCGTCTATGCCGAACAAGGCGGCAAGGTCGTCCGCGGCACGGTGGCCGACAGCTCCGGGAAGTTCGTGCTGTCGCCGCTGATCCAGAGCTCGACGCAGGGCAACTACGATGTCGTGATCGTGCAGAACAACTTCGCGTCGGGCATCGTCCGCTCGGTTCCGGTGGTCGTGAACGCGACCACGGCGGTGTCGGCGTCCGCCGCACCGATCACGCTGCCGGCCTCGACGATGAGCACCGTCAGCGGTACGGTCACCGCAAGCGCGAACGCCTTCGTGCGCGCGCCGCAGACGATCGACGCGAACGCGTACGAGATCACGTCGATCAACGCGAACATGGACACCGGCGCCTATGCGCTGTCCGTGCCCGTGGCTGCACCGATCGTCGGCACCTACTCGGGCTCGCTGCCGGTCACGCTGGCCGCGGCGCCGGCCGCCGCAGGCCAATACACGATCGAGGCCGACGCGGCATCGGGCGCGACCCAGTCGGCCAACGTGAACGCAACGACCAGTCAGTCCAACGTCAACTTCAGTTTCTGACGCGCTGACCGCATCATCGAAAGGGCCGAACGGCCCTTTCCTACCAACGGGAGAACGAAGTGAAAAAAGGGGTGATCGCAGTGCTCGCAGCGGCGAGCATGGTGGGCGCGCTCAGCGGGTGCGTCGCCTATGTTCCGGGCCCACCGGTCGTGGTCGCGCCGCAAGGCGGGCCGGGGAATGGATTCTGTCCGCCGGGACAGGCCAAGAAAGGCAACTGTTGACGAAATGCCCGCGCATCGCGGGCATTTTTTCATCCGTCGAATCCGCCATTCCCCGCGTCGTCACTCCGCCATCTTCGGCGGCCATGCATGGGCTTCGGCCTGACAATGCCTGCACCACGCATACAGCGCGTCGTACATGACGAGACCGTGCTCCAACATGGCGTGATCGTCGGCAAACATGTCCGACAGTCCGAGCGAAATCGCATAAAGGCCGCTCGACTGCGGCGTCAGGTCGAGCCGCGACGTATCCGCGCCGCGAATGATGCGGGCCATGTGCTGCAACGCCCGATCGTCAGCCAGACCATACTTGTCGAGAAACGCGTCGAAGCTGCATTGCTCGCCGACGTGCGTCAACTCCACGCCCGGAATGTCGTACGGAATCGCCCCGGTCTCGTCGGCGATCCGCAGCACGTCGCCCGGCGGGACGTACAGAAATTCGGGCGTCTCGTCGATAAAACGGGCAATGAGCCAGGGGCACGCCACCCGGTCGATTTTCGGACGTTGTCGCGTAATCCATTGCATGGCGGCCTCCACGATCAGTGATGCAACAGCGGGTACACGATCAGGCCGATCGCGGCGGCCCCGCCTACGACCATGGGCTCCGACAGCTTCCTGAACCTGACCAGCAGCACGATCGTCGCGAGCGCCATCAACGCGGTGGGCACGTCGACGATCGAACGCCGGGCCAGCACGATCACCGATCCCGTGATCGCGCCGACCGCCGCGGCCGTCACGCCGTCGACGAATGCCAGGATCGCCGGCAGCCTGCCGTACTTCTTGAAGTACGGCGCCGGCAACACCGTGAACAGATAGCACGGCAGGAACGTGCCGGCCGCCGCCACGCACGCGCCCGGCAGCCCCGCCACCAGATAGCCGATGAAGCCGACCGTGATGACGACCGGGCCCGGCGTGATCATCGCGACCGCCACGGCGTCGACGAACTGCTTCTCGTTGAGCCAATGGTGCTCGGTGACCACGCCGCCATAGAGGAACGGCACGATCGCGAGCCCCGAGCCGAACACGAACGCGCCCGCCTTCGCGAAGAAGACGGCGAGTTGCGCGAGCTGCGGCCAGTCGACGATACCGAGCCATGCGCCGGTGGCGGACACGGGCAACGCCACGGCCGCATTGACGCGCCGCTGGCGCAACCACCTCGGCGGCGCGCGCGTGAACCAGACGAGCACGCCGGCCGCGAGAAACAGCCACGCCACTTCGGATTCCGTGATTACCGTCACGGCGACCAGCGCGAGATAGATCGCCCAAAGGAGCTTGTCGCGACCGATGCTTTTCGCGGTCAGCTTGCGCGCGCTGATCGCGATGATGCCGATCACCGCCGCGCCGACGCCGTAGAACACCGACTGCATCCACGTCAGGCCGCCGAAGCGCGTGTACGCGTAGCCGAGCAGCACCACCATCAGAAACGACGGCAGCACGAACGCGATCCCGACCATCGTGGCGCCGACGATCCGGTAGTGCACGTAGCCGAGATAGATCGCCAGTTGCGCGGCAAGCGGGCCGGGAGCCAACTGCGCGAGCGCCAGGCCTTCCTTGAAGTCCGCGTCCGCGATCCAGCGGCGCGTGTCCACGAGGTCCCGATGCATGTAGCCGGCCAGCGCGACCGGCCCGCCGAAACCCGTCGCGCCGAGCCACGCGAAGTACAGGATCAGTTGCCCCAGCGTATAGGCCGGACGGTCGCGATGTGTATTCATGTCGAGGCGGGCAGCGAGGTCAGGGTTTGCGGTTGCCGCGCAAATGCACGTACAACGAATCGAGTACCGCGCCGATCTCCATCAGCAACGCATCGTCGTCGGCCAGACGCTTGCGGGCGCCCGCGAGAATGGCCTCGAATCCGGCGGCTTCCGGCACGGTGGCGCCGCCCACGTCCAGCGCATGCACCATGGCCCCCAGCCGGACGAGTCCGTCGTTGTCGCCAAGCCCGAAGCTCGCGACCAGGACCTCGAACGACACGCGATCGCCCACATGCGTGAACGGCGCGCCGTCGAAATCGAAGCCGAGCGCGTCAGCCGGACAATCGGCAAGGTTGTCCAGCCACACGAAGCGCGCATGCGGATCGATGAAACGCCGAATCAGCCACGCGCTGGCGACGCGATCGACCCACAGGTGACGGCGCGTCGCCCACACCCTGCCCTGATACTGCGCGGGGTCGCGACGGGGAATGCCGCGTTGGGCGGCATGCGGCTCGCCGGGCGAGCGCCGCGCTTCGATCGCGGCGGTGAAATCCCGCCATTGCGCCTGCGCGCGCAGCGACGTTTCGCCGGGAAAGAAATCGATGCTTCGAATGGCATCGTACGTGCGCGCGTGGCGGCGTTGCAGGCGATTGAGATCGGCTGCCGCCAGATCGGACAACGCCTTGCGCGCCTCCGAAAGCTCGGCAAGCCAGTCTGCGTAATCGCCCGCGCGATCGAACAGCGACTTGTATGCTTGTTCGTCCGCGGGATCGTCCGCATGGACGTCCAGCAGCCACGCGTGGCCGTCGCCGTTACGCGCGTCGTCGGCCAGCTCGCGCAACTGCGCCGCCTGCTCGGCATGCGCGGGCAACAGGTAGGCACCGTCGCGCAACGCGCCGCAGCCGAGCGCCTTGACGGTACGCCAGATGCGCATGCGCGCAGTCGCGCCGGAAGTCGGCAGACTGACGATCAGCAGGAGCCACGACGTCGGGGCAGGATTCATGACGGCAGCATAATGGGCCGTCACGAGCACTGCAATTCAGTAGATATCGCTACAACGCTTCGGTGGCAGGCAGTTCCGCTCGACGCGCGGAGCGAGCGCTCGGCCTGACGGCCGGATCGCGTCGTCGCCGGACCGACGCCGCGGGAAATCGTGACGATATCCTGCGAATCGAGCGGTTCAACGCATAAACTGAAAGCACGCCACGGCGAACGCCCCTCGCTCCATCGCACGCTTTCGCCGACACCGCTCCGAATGCAGCCGGACGGCAAACGCAGGCCCACACATGAAACGGCCCCAATGACAATCGATCCCGGCTCCATTCCTTACTATCTCGTCCTTCGGGCCGGCTGGCCACCGTATGTGTTGAATGCGGATCGTCAAGTGCTGCGCCGCCAGGCGAGTCCGCTATTGCTGGCATTCGCGCGCACGCGCGGCGCGATCGCCCATGTCGACGACAGCGCGTGGAACGTCTTCTCCGACAGCGAGGGGCTCACGGTCGTCGAACGTCGCGAGACCGGGTTCTTTTCGCTGGTCGCGGGAAACGAGACCGAACGTCAGTTGCAGTTGCTGACGACGCTCTGACGTCGCCGCCGGGCGTGCCCGTGCGTGCGCCAACCCCGGAATAAATCGACCGCTCGGCAAACGATGCGCGTATGATGAGTTCATCCGCGCGATCAGCCGTCCTTTGACCGTTCGCCCCTCCACCCGCCCGCTTGCTGCATCGCCCCTCCTTCGCGCTGCAACGTTGTCCCCTTCACCCATCGGCCCGCCCCATGACGGGAATACCGGCCGGATGTGTTCGCCCATGCGACTCGTCGTGGCCGAACGCCAGGAGTTCGTCATGAGCATGCACGTCTATCGTGGATTCGAGATTTATCCACTCATTTATCCTCACGTTGCCGCGCTGAACGGCAGCCCGCATAACTACGATGCCGGGTTCGACGCGGCCGTCAAGATTTGCCTGCGCGGCACCACCGATACGCTGACGCAGAGCCAGACCTTCAGATTGCGCGACACGTCCCCGTTCGATAACGCCGGTGACGCGCGTCGAGCGTCGGTGCGCTATGCCGAGAACATCATCGACGACAATCGTGGCAAACAGGGATTCTTCGCCAGCGCGTGCTGACGCGGCTCGTCAACGCCACATAGTGTGTTGGTATTTTGGAGGTCGAAATGATCATCGACGAACTGCTCGGCTTGATCAGCCGGCGTGAAGTCACCCGGATCGACACCGCCGTGCCTGCCGGCCTCGCCGATTCGGCGATGTGCCATCAACCCGAGCTGCACATGTTCATGGCGGTACGTGCGCTATCGATCGGCGCAGGCTATTCGGAATTCGAATCCGACGAGATAGCCAGCGCCGTCATGACGCGGCTCGGCTAGCTTTCCGTTCCCACCTCTTTCCAGACAGAATCTACATGACGACAATCACGCCGAAGCTGAACGAACCGATCGATGTCACGCTGCGGCGATTCCGGCGCGACATCGAGAAAACCGGACTGATTCGCGAGCTGCGCAGTCGCACGAGCTACGAGAAGCCGACGACGGAGCGCAAGCGGAAAAAAGCCAGCGCCGTTGCCCGACAGCGCTTGCAGGCGAAGCGCCTGTTGCCGCCCCGAAAAATGTACTAGCACGCTGTTGAAAAGTGCCTCGTCGTCGTTGCCGATCATGCTGCGGCGCGGGTTGATCGCGTGTTGCTCGTCGTCCGGCGTCTAGCTGCGGCCGCGCAGACGTGTGCAGCCCCGTGACAGGATGCAGCGACCGACCATGAAGGCCGCGGGCCGACTCGACCTCATCGTCTCCACGCAGGCACGCCCGCGACACACGATGCGCGACGTCCGGTGATAAGCTCGACGTCGACGCGCCGTCGCGCATCCCGCCACCCGACCGACCCTACGCCTCCCGCGAGTCCGCCCATGCCCATCGCTCCAGCTGTCGTCTCTGCCTTCACCCCCACCGGCAAGCTCCGCGCCTCGATCAACCTCGGCAACCCGATCCTCGCGAACCGCGACCCGGCAACGGGCGAACCGTTCGGCGTATCGATCGACCTCGCCCGTGCATTCGCCGAGCGCCTGTCGGTCGACCTCGAACTCGTGGTGTTCGACGCCGCCGGCAAATCGGTGCAGGCGCTGACTGACGAGCGCGCCGATTTCGGCTTCTTCGCGGTCGATCCGTTGCGCGGCGAAACGATCGCGTTCACCGCGCCGTACGTGCTGATCGAAGGCTTCTATCTCGTGCCGGACGCATCGCCGATCCGCACCAACGCGGACGTCGACCAGCCGCACAACCGCGTGGCCGTCGGCAAGGGCAGCGCGTACGACCTGTTCCTCACCCGCGAACTGAAGGCCGCGACGATCGTGCGCGCACCGACGTCGCAGGCCGTCGTGGCGACGTTCGTCGAGCAGCAACTGGAAGTGGCGGCCGGCGTGAAGCAGCAGCTCGAAACCGACGCCGCGAAAACGCCCGGCCTGCGCCTGCTCGACGAACGCTTCATGGTGATCCGGCAGGCGATGGGCGTGCCGAAGAGCCGTGGCGACGCCGCCGCCGCGGCGCTGAGCGCCTTCGTCGAGGAAATGAAGGCGTCGGGCTTCGTCGCCGATTCGCTGCGCCGGCACCGCATCACGGGCGCATCGGTCGCGCCGGCGGCCTGATCGAAAACCGCGTGCCGTCGCGCTGGCCGCCGGGATCGTCCGGCTCGCGGCGCAGGCGTGCGATTTCAGCACGCGCCTGCCCGATCCTCGCGCGCATGACGAGTGCAACGTCGCGGCAACGCAGCATCGCCCGCCTATAGGCACAGGACAGGCGCAAATGGCGCAGCGGCGCCGGCCATCCCGATCCGGCGACCGCCGAACAGGCGACGTGCTGCTCCGCACAAACCGGCAGCGGGTTGCGCCGGCTTCGGGCACGCAGCGCCACCGGCGCAGTCGCCGGCGCGCCCGGCCCGCGACCTGGCGCTAGCGCAAACCCGAACCCGGTTGCACTGTTCATCGCCATTCTGGTCCTGTATCGTCCTCCCATCCCCGATTGCGAAACCGCTGCATGGGAGGCTTACGATGCGAAAAAAGAATGCTGCAGCCGTCTGGATCCTGATCGCGATGGTGGCAGGCATCGCGATCGGCTACATGGTCTTCACGAGCTTTCCGGACAAGAAGGCCGCCGCTGAAATCGCCGGGTACATCTCGCTCGTCTCCGACGTGTTCCTGCGGCTGATCAAGATGGTGATCGGCCCGCTCGTCTTCTCCACGCTGGTGGTCGGCATCGCGCACATGGGCGACGCGGCCTCGGTCGGACGCGTGTTCGCGAAAGCGTTCGGCTGGTTCGTCACCGCGTCGCTGGTCTCGCTGCTGCTCGGGCTGCTGATGGCGAACCTGCTGCGGCCCGGCGACAATCTCGGCTTGCCGCTGCCGGACATCGGCGCATCGGCGAACCTCGCGACGTCCAAGTTCACGTTGAAGGATTTCGTCGGCCACATGGTGCCGAAGTCGTTCGCCGAGGCGATGGCGAACAACGAAATCCTGCAGATCGTCGTGTTCTCGATGTTCTTCGGCGTCGCGCTCGCCGCGCTCGGCGAGCGCGGGAAGATCCTCATCGCCGCGATCGACCAGTTGTCGCACGTGATGCTCAAGATCACCGGCTACGTGATGAAGCTCGCGCCGCTCGCGGTGATGGCCGCGATGGCCGCGACCGTCGCGGTCAACGGGCTGTCGGTGCTGCTGAAGTTCGCGGTGTTCATGGGCGACTTCTACGTCAGCCTGTTCCTGCTCTGGGCATTGCTCGTGTGTGCCGGGCTGTTGTTCCTCGGCCGTCGCGTGTTCAAGCTGCTGCTGCTGATCAAGGAAGCATTCATGCTGTCGTTCGCGACGGCCAGCTCCGAAGCCGCGTATCCGAAGATCCTCGACGCGCTCGACCGCTTCGGCGTGAAGCGCAAGATTTCGAGCTTCGTGATGCCGATGGGGTACTCGTTCAATCTCGACGGCTCGATGATGTACTGCACGTTCGCGTCGCTGTTCATCGCACAGGCGT
The DNA here is from genome assembly GCF_016899425.1 of Burkholderia sp. MS389. Classification (GTDB taxonomy): domain Bacteria; phylum Pseudomonadota; class Gammaproteobacteria; order Burkholderiales; family Burkholderiaceae; genus Burkholderia; species Burkholderia sola. The sequence goes on along the minus strand of NZ_CP045996.1, from coordinate 471,896 downwards.
ACAACATCCACCTGTCGCTCGGCACGCAGATCACGATGCTGCTGGTGCTGATGCTCACGTCGAAGGGGATGGCCGGCGTGCCGCGCGCGTCGCTCGTCGTGATCGCGGCCACGCTGCACCAGTTCGGGCTGCCGGAGGCCGGCCTGCTGCTGATTCTCGGCGTCGACACGTTCCTCGACATGGGCCGCTCGGCCACGAACGCGGTCGGCAACTCGATCGCGAGCGCGGTGGTCGCGAAATGGGAAGGCCAGCTGCTGTCGGAAGCGGAAGCCGAAGCCAACGCGGCGCGCATCGAAGCGGAACAGGAAGCGACGATCGCACATCCGACCGAAGTCTGACGGAGGCCCGGCGATGAAGATGCAGCGATTCTGGCGTGCGCTCGCGCTCGCGGGCCTGCTTGCCGCGGGCGTGACCACGCACGCGGAAGATGCACCGTCGACGCTGCCGCGCGTCGAACCGTTCGCGCCGGCCCAACTGACCGGCACGCTCGCGAAGGTGCGCGGCAGCGGCACGATCGCGCTCGGCTATCGCGACGCGTCGATCCCGTTCTCGTACCTGAACGCGCGCAACCAGCCGATCGGCTATTCGATCGAGCTGTGCAAGGCGCTCGTGTCGTCGATCGAGGATGCGATCAACAAGAGCCTGACGATCCGCTGGGTGCCGGTCACGTCCGACAACCGCATCGACGCGGTGGTCAGCGGCAAGGTCGATCTGGAATGCGGCTCCACGACCAGCAACCTCGAGCGCCAGAAGCGCGTGGCGTTCTCGCCGATCTTCTTCGTGGCCGGCACGAAGGTGATGGTGAAACGCGGCGCGCCGATCCGCTCGTTCCGCGATCTCGCAGGCAAGAAGGTCGCGGTGACGGCCGGTACGACCAACGAGAAGGCGCTGCGCGACCTGAACGAGCGGTTCAGGCTCGGGATCCAGCTCCAGGTGGTGCCCGATCATGCGCAGGGCTTCGCGCTCGTCGCGAACGGCGGCGCCGACGCGTTCGCGACGGACGACGTGCTGCTGTACGGCCTGATCGCCGAGAACGCGAGCAAGGGCGGCCAGTACGACGTGGTGGGCGATTTTCTGTCCTACGACCCGTACGGCATCATGTTCCGCAAGGACGATCCGCAGCTCGCGCAGGTCGTGAAAACCACGTTCCAGGAACTGGCCGCCGACGGCGAGATCGCGCGGCAGTACAAGCGCTGGTTCCTGCGTCCGCTTCCGTCGGGCTTGAGTCTCAACCTGCCGATGAGCCCGCAACTGGAGACGATCATCGAGGCGATCGGCGTCAACGGGAATTGAGCGCCGCGCCATCGTCGACATGAATGACGAAACGAGAGCGGCCCGGATGCCTCACCCGGCACCGGGGCCGCTTGCCGGGTGCAGCGTGTTCAGCCGACCCGCGCCGCGCCCTGCTGCGCCGCTTCCGCACCTTCGCTGGCCGTTCGCGCCAGCACCGGCTTCAGCGCCTGCCCGGTATGGCTCGCGCTCACCTTCGCGAGCGCTTCCGGCGGCGCCGCCGCGACGATCGTGCCGCCGCCCACGCCGCCCTCCGGGCCGAGATCGATGATCCAGTCGGCTTCCGCGATCACGTCGAGGTCGTGCTCGATCACGACGACGCTATGCCCCGCATCGACCAGCCGGTGCAGCACGCGAATCAGCTTCGCGACGTCGGCCATGTGCAGGCCGACCGTCGGCTCGTCGAGCACGTACAGCGTGTGCGGCGCCTTCTGGCCGCGGCGCGTGATGTCGTCGCGCACCTTCGTCAGTTCGGTGACGAGCTTGATGCGCTGCGCCTCGCCGCCGGACAGCGTCGGCGACGGCTGGCCGAGCGTCAGGTAGCCGAGCCCGACATCCTTCATCAGTTGCAGCGGATGCGCGATGTTCGAGATCGGCGCGAAAAATTCCACCGCCTCGTCGATCTCCATCGTCAGCACGTCGCCGATGTTCCGGCCGCGCCACGTGACGGCGAGCGTTTCCGGATTGAAACGCTGCCCGTGGCACACGTCGCACGGCACCTTCACGTCGGGCAGGAAGCTCATGCCGATCGTGCGCACGCCTTGCCCTTCGCACGCGGGACAACGCCCGTCGCCGGTATTGAACGAGAAACGCGACGCCGTATAGCCGCGGGCGCGCGCTTCGAGCGTATCCGCGAACAGCTTGCGGATCGTGTCCCACACGCCGATGTAGGTGGCCGGGCACGAACGCGGCGTCTTACCGATCGGCGTCTGGTCGACTTCGAGCACGCGATCGATCTGCTCCCAGCCGCTCAGCGACTCGCAGCCCTGCCACGCATGCGTGACGTTCAGCGACGGCCGCGGTGCGCTGCGCGCGAGCACGCTCGAACGGCGGTTGGTGGCCGGCGCATCCTGCTGCGCGGCCTTGCGCGCACGCCGCGTGGCCGGCGACGACAGTACCGACCGGCCGACCGCGTCGAGCAGGTTCGTCATCAGCACGTCGCGCGCGAGCGTCGACTTGCCCGAACCGCTGACGCCCGTCACCGCGACGAGCCGCGCGAGCGGAATGCCGACCGTGACGTCGCGCAGGTTGTGCAGTCTCGCGCCATGCACGGTCAGCCACGCTTCCGGCACGGCTTCACCGCCCTTCTTGCCCGGCAGGCTCACGCTGCGGCGTGGCTGCAGCGGGTGCAGCATCGGCTGCGCGAGCAGGCGCCCCGTGACCGAATCCGGCTGCGCGGCCAGATCGCCCACCGCGCCTTCGGCGACCAGCTTGCCGCCGCGCTTGCCTGCGCCCGGGCCGATGTCGATGATGTGATCGGCACGACGGATCGTGTCCTCGTCATGCTCGACGACGACCAGCGTATTGCCCTTGTCGCCGAGCTTGCGCAATGCGTCGAGCAGGATCTGGTTGTCGCGCGGATGCAGGCCGATCGTCGGCTCGTCGAGCACGTAGCACACGCCCTGCAGGTTGCTGCCGAGCTGCGCGGCCAGCCGGATCCGCTGCGCTTCGCCGCCCGACAGGCTCGGCGCCGCGCGGTCGAGGCTCAGGTAGCCGAGCCCGACTTCCTCGAGAAACGCGAGGCGGCTGCCGATCTCGCTGACGATGTCGCGCGCGATCTGCGCGTCGCGCCCGGTGAGTTCGAGCGCGTCGATCCAGCGGCGCGTGTCCGACACCGTCCACTGCGCGACCTCGACGATCGGATGCGCGTCGAACGTGACCGCGCGCGCGGACGGGTTCAGCCGCGTGCCCTGGCAATCGGGACACGGCTCGTTGCCGACGCCTTCCGGCTCCTGCTCGTCCGACGGCAAGGTTTGCTCGCGGCCGCGATCGTCGCCGGCGAGCACCGTGTCGTCGTATGCGGCGCGCTGTTCGCGCGTGAGCGTGACGCCGGTGCCGACGCAGGTCGTGCACCAGCCGTGCTTGCTGTTGTACGAGAACATCCGCGGGTCGAGCTCCGGATAGCTCGTGCCGCACACCGGGCACGCGCGCTTGACCGACAGCACCTTGACCGCGCCGACCTGCGCGGTCGAATGATCGTTCTGCATCGCATGGTGCAACCCGTCGAGCGGCGCGAGCAGATGCATCACGCCCTTGCCGAGCTCGAGCGTCTCGTCGAGCCTGCGCCGCAACTCGGCCTCGTTGTCCGGCGACACGACGAGATCGGCCACCGGCAATTCGATCGTGTGCTCGCGGAAGCGGTCGAGCTTCGGCCACGGGTCGACCGTGACGAATTCGCCGTCGACGCGCAGATGCGTGCTGCCGCGCGCCTTCGCCCACTTCGCGAGATCCGTATATACGCCCTTGCGGTTGACGACGAGCGGCGCGAGCAGCCCGACGTGCTCGCCGCGATGATCGCGCAGCAGTTGCGCGGCGATCGATTCGACGGACTGCGACGTGACCGGCGTGCCGTCGTGGATGCAGTGCTGCAGGCCGAGCTTCACATACAGCAGCCGCAGGAAGTGCCATACCTCGGACGTGGTCGCGACCGTGCTCTTGCGGCCGCCGCGCGACAGCCGCTGCTCGATCGCGACGGTCGGCGGAATGCCGTACACCGCGTCGACCTCGGGGCGGCCGGCCGGCTGCACGATCGAGCGCGCATACGCGTTCAGCGATTCGAGGTAGCGGCGCTGGCCTTCGTGGAACAGGATGTCGAACGCGAGCGTCGACTTGCCGGACCCCGACACGCCGGTGATCACGTTGAACTTGCCGTGCGGGATGTCGACGTCGAGCGCCTTCAGATTGTGCTCGCGCGCGTTGACGATGCGCACGACGTCCTCGCCTTCGATCGCCCGGCGCGCGCGCGCCGCGTTCAGCACGGCCTGCAGCGGTACACCTTCGTCGGCGCGCACTGCGTCGCCATCCATCTCGCGGTCGTACTGCAACAGCGCCACGCCGGTATGCGATTCGGCGCACGCCTTCACGTCGTCGGGCGTGCCCGCGCACAGCACGAGGCCGCCGCCGTCGCCGCCTTCCGGGCCGAGATCGATCAGCCAGTCGGCCGCGCGGATCACGTCGAGGTTGTGCTCGATCACGATCAGCGAATGGCCGGCCGCGAGCAGCTTGCCGAACGCCTGCATCAGCTTCGCGATGTCGTCGAAGTGCAGGCCGGTGGTCGGCTCGTCGAACATGAACAGCTTCGCGCGTGCGATGCGCGCCTCTTCCGTCGCGACCCGGCGCCCGTTGGCCGCCGCCGCCGATTCGGCGAGGAAGCCGGCGAGCTTCAGGCGCTGCGCTTCGCCGCCCGACAGCGTCGGCACCGGCTGGCCGAGCTTCACGTATTCGAGGCCGACGTCGACGATCGGCTGCAACACGCGCAGCACCTCGGCATCGGTCGCGAAGAACGCGGCCGCTTCGCTGACGGTGAGATCGAGCACGTCGGCGATGTTCAGCGCACGGCTGTCGCGCTCGATGCGCACTTCGAGGATTTCGGCACGATAGCGGCTGCCGTCGCAATCCGGGCAGCGCAGGTAGACGTCGCTCAGGAACTGCATTTCGATATGTTCGAAGCCCGAGCCGCCGCAGGTCGGGCAACGGCCGTCGCCCGAGTTGAAGCTGAACGTGCCCGCACCGTAGCCGCGTTGCAACGCGAGCGGCGCCTTCGCAAACAGCTTGCGGATTTCGTCGAACGCGCCGACGTAGCTCGCCGGGTTCGAGCGCGTGGTCTTGCCGATCGGCGACTGGTCGACGAACACGACGTCGCCGACCTGGTCGGCGCCCGTGAGGCTGCGGTACGCGCCCGGCGATTCGGTCGCCTTGCCGTGGTGCCGCGCCATCGCCGGATACAGCACGTCCTGCAGCAGCGTGGATTTGCCGGAGCCGGACACGCCCGTCACGCAGACGAGCCGCTGCAGCGGAATCTCGACCGTCACGTCGCGCAGGTTGTGCTCGGTCGCGCCTTCGAGCACGATGCGCGGCGTGTTCGCGTCGACCGGGCGACGCGCCCAGTTCGACGCATGTGCGACCTGCTTGCGGCCGCCGAGATACTCGCCCGTCAGCGTGTGCGCGGAACGAATGTCGCCCGGCGTGCCGTCGTACACGATCGTGCCACCGCGCTCGCCCGGGCCGGGCCCCATGTCGATCAATCGATCGGCCGCGAGCATCACCGACGGATCGTGCTCGACGACGACCAGCGTATTGCCCGCGTCGCGCAGCCGCTGCATCGCCTCGACGATCCGCGTGAGATCGCGCGGATGCAGCCCGATGCTCGGCTCGTCGAGCACGAACAGCGTTTTCGTGAGCGACGTGCCGAGCGCGGTCGTCAGGTTGATCCGCTGCACCTCGCCGCCCGACAGCGTGCGGCTCTGGCGATCGAGCGTCAGGTAGCCGAGCCCGACGTCGCACAGGTATTTCAGGCGCGTGCGCACTTCGGCGAGCAGCAGCTTCAGCGCATCGTCGAGCAGCGCGCTCGGCAGAACGATATCGTCGAAGAAGCGGCGGATGCGCTCGATCGGCAGCAGCATCAGGTCGTGCACGGTCAAGCCCGGCAGCGCTTCGAGCTGCGCGCGGCTCCAGTCGACGCCGCGCGGCATGAAGCGATCGGCCGGCGCGAGCACGCCGTCGGCATTCTCTTTCGAGCCGAGCCGCCATTGCAGCGATTCCGTCTTCAGGCGCGCGCCGCCGCACACGGCGCACGGCGTGTAGCTGCGGTATTTCGACAGCAGCACGCGGATGTGCATCTTGTACGCTTTCGATTCGAGGTAACCGAAGAAGCGCTTCACGCCGTACCACTGGCTCTGCCACTTGCCGTTCCAGTCCGGCGAGCCGTTGACGACCCAGTCGCGCTCGGCGTCCGTCAGCTCGGACCACGCGACGTCGCGCCGGATGCCGGCCTTCGCCGCGTAGCGCATCAGGTCGTCCTGGCACTCTTTCCACGCAGGCGTCTGCATCGGCTTGACTGCGCCGCCGCGCAGCGTCTTGCGCGCGTCGGGAATCACGAGGCCGAGATCGACGCCGATCACGCGGCCGAAGCCGCGGCACGTTTCGCACGCGCCGTATGCGGAGTTGAACGAGAACAGCGCTGCTTGCGGCTCCGCGTAGCGCAAGTCGCTGTCGGGATCGTGCAGCCCGGTGGAGAAACGCCAGATCACCGGCTCCGCCACTGCGTTTTCCGCTTCGGGCGCGAGCACATACACGTTCACGCGGCCACCGCCGCGCTTCAGCGACGCCTCGATCGCCTCGACCACGCGCACCTTGTCGGCCTGCTGCACGCGGAAGCGGTCGGCCACCACGTCGAGCAGCTTGCGCGGCCCGGTGGGCGACGCGACTTCGCGCTGCGCCTGCACGCGCGTGTAGCCGCTCGCCGACAGCCACTGCGCGATTTCCTCGTCGGACACCGCTTCCGGCAATTCGACCGGGAACGTGACGACGACGCGCGGATCGTCCGCCTGCGTACGCGCGACGAGTTCCGCGTAGATCGTTTCAGGCGTGTCGTGCCGCACCTGCCGCGCGGTCTTGCGGTCGAACAGCTCGGCCGCGCGCGCGTACAGCAGCTTCAGGTGATCGTTCAGCTCGGTCATCGTGCCGACGGTCGAGCGCGAACTGCGAACCGGGTTGGTCTGGTCGATCGCGATCGCGGGCGGCACGCCGTCGACGCGCTCGACCTGCGGGCGATCCATCCGGTCGAGGAACTGCCGCGCATACGCGCTGAAGGTTTCGACGTAGCGCCGCTGGCCTTCCGCGTACAGCGTGTCGAACACGAGACTCGACTTGCCGGAGCCGGACGGGCCGGTGACGACCGTCATTTCGCCGGTGCGCAGGTCGAGATCGAGATTCTTGAGGTTGTGCTGACGTGCTCCGCGAATGCGGATCAGAGTGCTGGATGACAATTTGCCTGCCCGTCTGAATGAGTTAGCCGGAATTCACTGTGCCGCCGCGCCGCGGCGGATGCAGCACGGGTGATGCCCGCGCCGATCGAGTTCGACGAATACTATACTGTACATTCATACAGTTTTCCATTGACGGCTGCTGCCATCGGCACGACGGCCGTCTGGCCCCGACATGTTGCGTACCGGTGGCCCGAAATCGCGATTCGATCTATCGGCCCGTTGCATGGGCAAGTAAAAAATTCCTTCAAAAAAGATGGGTCCGTCTCTTTTTACCGGGCGCGCAATTCATACGATGAATTCACAAAATGTCACAATCTTGTTCATTACCGATGACTTATATTCCTTAACCGTTTGTTTCAATCGCATCAAAAAGCAAACGTTTGCCTGCTCGCACAGCCATGTTTGTCGTTTCAGTCGGGCAGGCCGATCACGATACCCGGGGGCACGCATGCGCATATTGGTTGTGGAGGACGATCCCGTTCAGGCGGAGGAAGTGCAAAGCGCACTTTCCCCTTATTGCCACACGATCAAGGTCGTCGTCGATGGAGAGCAGGCGCTGCGCTACCTGCGATCCGAATCCGTCGACGCCGTCGTGCTCGATTGGCACTTGCCCAGCCTGACCGGCATCGAAGTCCTGAACTGGATCCGTACGCGTGCGGATGTCGAATACGGCGTGCTGTTCCTCACCAGCCGCGTCGAGGAACTCGATGTCGTCAGGGCGCTGGAGGCCGGCGCCGACGACTATCTGAGCAAACCATTCCGCGCCGAAGAGCTCGCCGCGCGGGTCAATGCGCTGTTGCGCCGCGTCGCGCGCAACGTGAGGCGCGACGAGCCGATCCGGGCGGGCGCGTACGTGCTGGACCCGGTGGAGCGCGCGGTCCGGCTTCGCGATGCCAAGATCGAATTGACGACGAAGGAATTTCAACTCGTCGCGTGCCTGTTTCACAATCTCGGCAAGATCATGTCGCGCGAGTTGCTGGCGACCACGGCGTGGGGGCGGGAACTGGGAACGGAGTCGCGTTCGCTTGATACGCATATCTACCGGATTCGGCAGAAACTGAAACTCGGGATCGAGAACGGCTTGCGCCTTTCCGCCATCTATACGCTCGGTTATCGACTGGATCAGATCAAGCCTGCCGCCGAAGCTTCCACCGACGTTCGTCGCGACGTAGGCATGCTGATGGAAAGCCGCGCGTGAGTTTCGTTGCAGGTGGGTGGCGCCTCCGGCAGGAGGCGCGGCTCCCGGCATGCGCCGGCGCTTCGTCACGCAACGAGGCGGGCTTCCGCGGCAATCGCAATCTCGAATCTCGCGCGGGCGCCGCAACGGCATTGCCGATGCCGATCGTCGCATTCCGCACCACGACGAACCGCATCCGCACGGCGCCTGATATACGCCGGCTGACGCGCCGAATTCCCTTGCGCCGCACGCCGACGTAAGCACCGCCCCGCGTTCGATTTGAATTCCCATTCATTTCAGAACGTCGCCTGACCAGCGAACCTCCGATGCCTCCCGGCGTTTGACACCGACGCGTGTCTGCTGCTGCAAGACAGCTTGAACCGTCTACGTACGACCCCATCCAATCCATCGCGATGATGGCAGCGTCGTCACACGTTAACAATCATTCAATGCGTGACAAATGTTTGCTTTTTGATTCGAAGGTCCTCTCCTAATATCTAGCATCACAAGGATCATGCAATTAAAGACTTTTATATCAGTTGGCAAATGATCGATTCTCCACGCGGAAATCGGCATTCACCAATCCATAAAAATCACCGCAAATACCCGGCCAGAACTATTCGCATAGACGAATTTATTCATCCAATAATCAAGATCGCATATTGAATTGGCAAGTGTTCCGACTGCCCCAGTTACAGTAACGGCGGCCTGCCGCCGAGCAAGATTTTTTCATGCCGAGATACAGAAATGGAAAACCTCATGAAGCGGTCGGTGATCGCCGCGAACGCGTGGCGTTGTCACGCGATCGACTTACCCGGCCCGCCCCAATCCCATTCGAGGCCCGACACACTGTCGTGGTCGCATCCGATCATTCCATTCCGATATTTCGACGGCCATGCGCCGTCGAAGTCGCCGAGCGGCGTTCCCGCTCAAGACCCGCTTGCAGCGCCATGGACGACACCTCGCATCGTCGGCCATGGACAGCGCAAGATCTCGATCAACCGCCCATGACGCAAATTTTATTGTCACAAGACATTTAGCACGACTACCCAATCGAATCTGATAAAGATTTATTCCTTCATAGGGGTGATCAAGATGAATAGAGTGTACAAGGTCATATGGAGCAAGGCGCGCGGCACGTTCGTCGCAGCATCGGAGCTCGGCAAGGCGCGCGGCAAGGGCGACTCCGGCCCGGACGCCTTGTGTGACGACCGGCTGGCCGGATCACACTCGGCGATCGGACAGCAACGGACCATTCGAATCCTTCTCGGCTTTGCGATCCCGGTTTGCCTCGGTGCGTCTTACCAGATCGCACACGCACAGTATTCCGCCGGTAACGGCAGCGCCACGGGCACCGGCGATGTTGCGATCTCCGGTGCCGGCGGCGCTGCCGCATCCGCCAGCGGCGGCCTGGGTGTCGCCATCGGTGGTGGAGCGTCGACGGCTGGACTGAATGCAATCGCGCTTGGCACGAACGCCCATTCGTCCGCAGCGGGCGCAATCTCGATGGGCGCAAACACGGTCGCAAACGGCGGGAATGCATTGGCGATCGGCGTGAACACCACGGCGTCCGGGCAGACGAGCACCGCGATCGGTCCCGCTTCCGTTGCGTCGGCCATCATGTCGACAGCAATCGGCCCCAACGCAAATGCGACCGGAGCAAACTCGGTTGCCCTGGGTCATTTGGCCGCCGCTACCGATACCGCCACGACAGCGATCGGAAACAGCGCAGTCGCAGGCAGCTCCGGAGCCAGCGCTTTCGGGCAAGCGGCCACGGCATCCAACAGCAGCTCGACGGCCATCGGCGGCAACACCACGGCCAGCGGAATTGGTGCGAGCGCGATCGGGCATCAGGCACTGGCGACCGGCACCAACGCTTCGTCGCTCGGTGCCTCCGCCGCCGCGACCGCCGAGAACGCCAGTGCGCTCGGCGATTTCTCGACGGCATCCGGAATCGGCAGCACGGCATTGGGTGCGGGCGCCCGCGCGAGCGCCGACAACGCGCTGTCCGGCGGATTGAATGCAGTCGCGTCCGGCACGTCTTCGATTTCCCTCGGCAATTCGTCGATCGCCTCCAGCAATTCCGCGACGGCGCTCGGCGCCGGCAGTACGGCATCGGGCGATCATTCGACCGCGTTGGCGACGATGTCCACTGCGGCGGGCACCTATTCGATCGCCGCGGGTTTCGATGCGATCACCACCAACACCGCCGACGCCGGCATCGCGTTGGGTTCGGGCGCGTCGGTCAGCGGCGCGTCCGGCGTCGCGATCGGCGTCAACAGCGGCGCGTCGGGCGTCAACGCGGTCGCGCTCGGCCCGGGCGGCACAGCGGGCGTGCCCGGTTCCGGCACGCAGGCGACGGGCGCCCAGGCCGTATCCATCGGCTACAACGCGCTCGCGAGCAACACCTACGCACAGGCGTTCGGCAGCCAGGCGACGGCGAGCGGCACGAGTTCGATCGCGATCGGCAACACGGCCACGGCGTCCACCCTGTTCGGCATTGCGCTCGGCAACCTGGCGACGGCTTCCGGCATTTCCGGCGTCGCGCTGGGCGCCGGCGCGACCGCAGGCGGCGACAACTCGGTGGCCCTTGGCGTGAATGCCGGGGTATCGGCATACGGCGGCGTCGCGATCGGCACCGGCTCGCAAGCGCTGGCCGGTTCTACCGTCGCGTTCGGCGACACCAGCACGGTGGCCGCGGCCGCAGGCGCGGGTTCCATTGCCGGCGGTCACAACTCGCAGGTAACCGGCGGCACCGGTGCGGTCGCACTCGGCGAAGGGCAGACCGCGAACGGTAACGGCGCGGTGGCGATCGGCGATCCGAACACGGCCACCGGCAACGGCGCGGTAGCCGTAGGCGCCAACAACACCGCGAACGGCAATGGCGCGATCGCGCTGGGCAATACGAACGTCGCGACCGGGCAGGGCTCCGTCGCGCTCGGCAACGCATCGCAGGCCAATGTCGCGGGCGCGATCGCGATCGGCGATTCGGCCAACGTCCAGGCCGCCGCAACCGGCGGCGTCGCGATCGGCACGGGCGCGATCGCGAGCGTGGCCAACAGCGTCGCGCTCGGCGCGAATTCGTCGACCGTCGCCGCCACGCCGACTTCGAGCGCCGTCATCGGCGGCGTGACCTACAACTTCGCGGGCGCGGCACCGGCCGGTGTCGTGAGCGTCGGCGCGCCGGGCGCGGAGCGCCAGATCCAGAACGTCGCGGCCGGCCAATTGAGCGGCGCCAGCACCGACGCGGTCAACGGTTCGCAGTTGTTCGCGACCAACCAGCAAGTAACGGCGAACACGACCGCGATATCGAACATCAACAATGGCGCAGGCATCAAGTACTTCCACGCGAACTCGACGCTGGCCGACAGTCAGGCGACCGGGACGGACAGCATCGCCGTCGGCCCTCAGGCAGTCGCGAGCGCAGCCAGCAGCCTGGCAGCCGGCACCGGCGCGCAGTCGAGCGCGGCGAACGGCGTGGCGCTCGGCGCGCAGACGGCCGTTTCGATAGCCGGCGGCGTCGCGATCGGCTCGGGCGCCGTATCGGATCGCGCCATCGCGGCCGGCAGCGGCACGATTCCGGCCGGCAGCCACACCGTCCCATTCAACACGTCCGACGCGACGCTGCTGGGCGCCGTGTCGTTCGGCAGCGCGTCGGGCAACACGTACCGCCAACTGATCAACGTCGCCGACGGGACCGACGCGCACGATGCGGTCACGGTCCGGCAGTTGACCGGTGCGCTGCAATCGTTCGCCGTCACGCCGACGATGTACTTCCATGCCAACTCGACCGCCGCCGATTCGCTCGCGGTAGGCGCCGAGTCGATCGCGGTGGGGCCGACCACCGTCGTCAACGGAGACAACGGCGTCGGGATCGGCAACGGTGCGATCGTCCAGCAAACGGCGCCCGGCGGCGTGGCCATCGGCCAGGCCGCGAACGCCGGGCAGGCCGATGCCATCGCGCTGGGCAGCGGCGCGAACGCGACCGGGCCGCAATCGATCGCGCAAGGCGCGAACGCGGTTGCCAGCACGTCCGGCGGTATCGCGATCGGCTCAGGCGCGAACAGCAGCGCAGCCGACGCCATCGCTCTGGGCTCGGGCGCCAGCGCGAGCTTCGCGAACAGCATCGCGCTCGGCGCCGGCTCCGTCACGACGGTGGGCGCGCAGTCCAACTACATTGCATACGGCTTGAGCAGCCCACAGTCGTCGGCCGGCGAAATCAACGTCGGCAACCGCAAGATCACCGGTCTCGCAGCCGGGTCGGCCGGGACCGACGCGGTCAACGTCAGCCAGCTCGACGCGGTCAACCAGAACCTGACGACGTTGATCCAGAACCTCAGCAATACCGGCGGTACCGGCGGCTTCCCGTCGACGCCGGGTTCGTCGACCCCGCCGGCATCGACGGGCTCGAACTCGTCGGCAGGCGGCAACGGCGCGGTCGCGTCCGGTTCGAACAGCACGGCGGTCGGCAACGGCTCGACCGCATCGGGCACCGGCTCGACGACGATCGGCGCGGGTTCGACGTCGTCCGGCAACGGCTCCGTGGCCATCGGCTCGGGGAGCGACGACGGCGGGCGCAACAACGTCGTATCGATCGGCACGGCGACTTCGACACGGCAACTCACGAACGTCGCGGCCGGCACCGCGCCCACCGATGGCGTCAATGTCCAGCAACTGAATGCCGCGGTCGGCAACGCGAACGCGTACACCGACGCGAAGATCCAGTCGCTGCGACGCGACGCGGACGGCGGCACCGCGAGTGCGATGGCCGTCGCGGGCCTGCCGCAACCGTCCGGGCCCGGCAAGAGCATGGTCGCGATCGCCGGCAGCGTCTATCGCAGCCAGTCGGGACAGGCGATCGGCATCTCGACGATCTCCGAAAACAATCACTGGATCTATAAGGCCGCCATCACGACCAACACGCGCAACGACTACGGCGCCGTGATCGGCGCGGGTTATCAGTGGTGATGGCGGAATAAACGGCTGCACTGCAGCGATAGGCGGCGGCTGCGCGTAACGATCGATCGTTGCCGCAGCGCCTGATACGCGGCTCCTTATACGATGAGAGACTGATCATGAAAATCCAATGGGCACTTGCGCTGTCCGTCAGTGTGCTTTCCGTTGCATCCCTGGCAGGTTGTGCGGCCGACGGGCCGCCCCGCTTCCCGGATCCGCAATCCGCCAGCCCGAAGGGTGGCACGTTCGTGAACGTGGCGAACCTGCGTAACGTCGGGCCCGGCCTGAACAAGGACCAGATGTTCGATCTGCTCGGCCCTCCTCACTTCAACGAGTGGTTCGTCGGCAGCCACACGTGGAACTACCTGTTCGACTTCCGCCGCGGCAACGAAGTCGTCTCGTGCCAGTACCAGGTGCGCTACGACGAGCACATGAAGGTGAGCAACACCTACTGGCGCGACCCCGCGTGCGCGGACTTCGTGCGCACGCCATCCGCCGCGCCGGTGGCCGCGGCAGAACCGCCGGCCGCGCCGATCGAGCAATTCACGCTGCAGAGCGATGCACTGTTCGCGTTCGGCCAATCGAGCCTCGAATCGATGCAGCCCGGCGGCCAGGCGCAGCTCGACGATGCGGTCGAGCGGATCAAGCGCCACAAGGCGATTACGCGGATCGTCGTGGTCGGGCACACCGACCGGATCGGCACCCCCGCGGTGAATGACCCGCTGTCGCGCGCGCGGGCCCAAACGGTTCGCCGTTATCTGATCGCGCATGGCCTGGACGGCAACGTCATCGAGGCGGACGGCGTGGGATCGCGCGAACCCGTCACGCATTGCCCGCCCGGCCAGAGCCGCGCCGTGATCGCGTGCCTGCAGCCCGATCGCCGGGTCACGATCGCGGTCAGCGGCCGCGACTGACGGGCCGCGACGCGGGTGGCGTCATTCACGCGATGCCCGCGTGACAGGCGCCACCGTTGACCGACCGGCAAACCGGCAGCGCGCACCGGCTGGCGGCGACGCGCGCGTCGTGCTTCCCGGCAGCGCGCGCGGCATTCCGTTTCCCGCCGTATCGGCGCCGGGCCGGCACGATCGTGCGGCCGCCAACCGCCGTACCCGTGCAGAAAGCGCGCGACGCGGCACGACGGCGCTTGATTCGAACACCTGAGCGACGAGCTACCAGCAATCCGGATGACGACGATGAGAAGGGTCGGGGTGTACGTGGATGGAAGCAGCATGGACGCGAATGGCGGCCACCTGATGCGATACGACGTGCTGCGCGCGCTCGCCGGTCGGGCCGGCGCCACGATTCAGCGGCTGCACGCGTACCTGAGTTTCGACGCGCGCCGCGCCGCGCGCTCCGCCGATTACGACGCGCGGATCAAGGGCTATCAGGCGGCGCTGCGCGACAAGGGATTCCGCGTCACGGTCAAGCCGCTCAGACACTTCGCCGACGAGGACGGCACCGAAACCGTCAAATCGAACTCGGATCTCGGCATGGCCATCGACGCGCTATCCGAATCGGACCGGCTCGACACCGTGCTCGTCGCCACCAGCGACGGCGATTTCGTCGAAGTCGTGCGCGCGCTGCAGAAGAAGGGATGCCGGGTCGAAGTCCTCGGTTTCGACAACGTGCCGCTCGAGTTGCGCGATGCCGCCGACCAGTTCATCAGCGGCTATCTGGTACCGGGCCTGCTGCCGGTCCGCGATGCGGCCGCCGGCTCGCCAGCCTGGGGCCAGGTCGGGTCCCGCGTGCGCGGCGTCTGCAACCGGTTCGAGCCGGACGACGGATACGGCTTCATCGCGTTCTGGGCCGCGTTGCCCGATACGCCGCTGCTTGCGGCAGCCGAGACCAGCCCTGCCTACTTTCGCGCCAGCAGTTTTCAGGATCCGTCGATCCTCGCCCGGCTGCCGTCCCGCAGCACGATCCTCGAATTCGACCTCGCAACGCCCGCGAAACACGCGGGCGCGCCGGAAGCGCGCCGGATCCAGATCGTGTCCGCTGCATAGCCGGCGATCGGTCGGCGGCGGCCGAATCAGCGGCGCATCAGTGCCCCAGCGCCGCGTCGTGATCGTGCTTCGACAGCAACATGAGGAAGGTCGTCCCTTCGCCGAGCTTCGAGCGGACCTGCAGCTTTCCGCCGAGCGAATCGACGACCGTCTTGACGAACGCCAGGCCCAGACCATGCCCGGACATCGACGCGCCGCCGTCCAGTTGCGTGAATTCGCGAAACAGCTTTTCCTGATCGCGCTCGGAGATGCCCGTTCCGTAATCGGTCACGGCGATCTTCACGTGCTGGTCCGTGGCCGACAGCTCCACGTCGACCGTGGACGCTTCGCGACCGAACTTGATCGCGTTGCCGATCAGATTGACGAACGCCCGCCGCAGCAATTGCACATCGGCGATCGTGCTGAGCCCGGGCTCCGCCGTCAGGTTGACGATCGTCGATTTCGCGCTCGCCTGCGGCAGCAGATCGTCGACGGCATCGCCGAGCACCAGCGCGGGATCGACCGCGGCCAGCTTCGGCGGCAGATTCTCGGCCCGGGCAAGAAAGAGAAAATCGTCGGACAGGCTGAGTGCGCGCGTCGCATACTGTGATACCAGTTCGGCGAAGCGCTGCGGCGTGTACCGCGACGGCTCCCGCTGAATCTGCGAAACGAGCGCGAGAATCGACGCCTGCGGAGACCGCATGTCATGCGACAGGAATCGCAGCGCCATGTCGCGCTGCCGCTCGGCCATCCGGACGGACGAGACGTCCGCGACATGAAAGACCAGCGCACGCTCGCCGTAGACGGACGGGCGGATCGGCGCGCACTTGATCAGCAGCGAACGACCGCACCGGGCATTGGCGATCTCGATCCCCTGATCGAGTTGGGATTTCGTCTGGGCCGACAGCGCGTCGCCGTCAGACCAGTGATCGAGCGACGTCAACGCCTGCGCGGCGAATTCATTCGCCCGATGCGAAGCGGTGATTTGAAACAGCACGTCCGAAACCGGACGCCCCACCGGCGCCCGCCCAGCCCCAGGATGCTCGTCGGGCTCCGCGCACCACGCGGCAATCCGCTGGTTCGCCAGCAGCACCACGCCGGCAGCCGACGCAATCAACGTCGCTTCCGGAAGACTGTCGACCCATGCGTCGATCAGCGCACGATAGCGACGTACCTGCGCATCCAGATTCGCAGTCCTCTCCAGTTGCCGCCGAACCGGGTCGATGTACGGCGCGGTGTTCGCCGATTCCGCATGCAGCGACGGATCGGCCGCCATCCGGTCGCCCAAGAGGCCGATGAAGCGCAACGACACTTCGGTACGCCGCCAGAACACCAGCAGGCAGGCGAGCACGCACATCAGCATGCCGATGGCGGGCGGCAGCGCCTCGCCGCCGACCGCGAACATCACATACGCAATCGCTGCAACCGCTGCTGCCACGACGAGCGATGCAACGAGGCCTGCGCGCGGACCGAACCGGTAGAGCAACGCGCAGATCACGCAGACGACGGTCTCGTTGAACAACAGCGCCCATGCGACACCGGTCGGGTGAAGCGGTGCCGTCATGGCCAGCCCAGCCGATGCATTCGCTGTCGCGGCCCAGTCTCCGCTCGGCAGCGTGCCGGCCGACGACACGCCGGGCCGGCCGTGCCCGAGGTCGACCGCCGCGCGAATCAGGACCGCGCGGCCGCTCAGCCGGCTCGACGGCACCGCGCCGTCCAGCACATTGACGTACGAGTAGCGCTCGCAAGGCCCATTCCAGCGAAATGCAGCATCGCGCGCGCAGGCTTGGCCGGTATTGCCGACGTTGCCGGTCCCCGCCTCCATGCGTGCAGTGCCGCGGCTTGCCGTCTCGCCGGCTGCCCGGCGCCCGGCGCGCGTGCGCGCGGCGTCCCGCAAACCGGTCAGGTCGATACTGACGACTGCGACGCCACTTCTGGCAAGCCGCTCCATCATCCGTTCGCGTGTTTCGATGCTGAACGGCCAGTTGCCCAGACGCGCGGTCGTGCGTTCGTCGACCACGATCATCGCCAGCGGCTTGACGGGCCCGCGGCGAACCGACTGCGAAACGAACTCGAACCACGCGCGGTCGACACGATGCAACGCCTCTGTCGCCGTGAGCACCGCGCAGACCAGCACCAGCGCAAACGTCAGGCGTATCCAGTCGGTCGCACAATGCGCGGACACGTTCCCGGCCATCTGTCTGCCCTCGTCACATGAACGGCGCCGCCACAGCCCCAAAAATCTTCCGAACATGTCGATCAGATGATGCTCCATCGATATCGCATTGATCGGCATCTGCAATGCCTGCATCAAACACCGCAACCTACTTCAGACAGCGTTGACGGGCGCCTCAGGCGTCGGCCCCCTTCACCTGCCGATCGCCCGTCCTGCATACCCACGCCGACGTACCGGGCAAATCGGCCCGCCACAATGAACCGGAATTTAAGATGTAGAAATTATACTGCAATTTTTATATGAATAATGTAAGGCATCTATTGTAATTGCACTTGCATTCATTTCGAATCCGAGCCCGCCTTTCTCACCAGCAAAAATTACCGCCTCAATGCCATTTCCGTCATTTATTCGGATGATTCGCACCCGCCAGCGGCTGGCATACCCGCGGCGCAAGACCGACATCACCGAAATGATTAATGATTTGGATTTTCCAATATGGAAATACAATAACCTGATACGATTTTCACGAAATAACCGCCAACATAAATCCACAACCAATATACAAATCAATATACGAATTTACATTTGTTTGTTTTTCGCGAGTTGAAAATTTGCGTTCCGCTCCATAGAATCGATCAATCAGAGACATGCGGCCGACATTTCACTCGGCTTACTCCGATATTCATGAATGCCCCCTTTGCGTCACCCGATCCGCTCGACGATGCCGAACGCGGACTTCGCCAGGACGAGTTCTTTTTCCTCCTGCAACCCAAGTTCGCACTCCGGGGAATTCGTCTGGCCGGGTTCGAATGTCTGATGCGCTGGCATCATCCGGCGCGCGGCATCCTGGAGCCGGCGTCGTTCATCAGCCTGATCGAGGATTCATGCCTGGCCACCCGCTTCACGGACCTGCTCACCCGGCGCGCGGCGCACCTGCTCGCGCAGTGGAAGGCAGCCGGTCGCGGCGAGTTGTCGCTCGCGATCAATCTGTCTCCGTCGGAGCTGGGCCACCCGGATTTTCCCGCGCAGCTTTCCGCGCTGCTGACGTCGCTCGCGCTCGAACCGGCTCGCGTCGAAATCGAGCTGACCGATGTCGTTCCGCCTGCCCGGCTCGACTGGCTCGTGGAGGCCATCCACGCGACGCAGGCAATCGGCGTGCGCGTCGCGCTGGACGACTTCGGCGCAGGCTTCAATTCGCTGACGCTGTTGCAGCAGTTGCCGGTGGATATCGTCAAGTTCGATCGCTCGCTGATCCGCGATGTCCTGCAGAACAGCGAATCCATGCGGGTCGTTGAAACCCTGGTGCAGATCGCGCAAGGTCATGGCAAGCATATCGTGATGACCGGCATCGAAACCGCCGAGCAGTTCGAGTGGGCTGGCACGCTGCCGGACGTCGACGGCCAAGGCTTCTACCTCGGCGAGCCGCTGCACGAAGCGGCGGTCGCGACGTTCATCACCGATTACCATGCGCGGATCCCCTCGTAGCCCTGCGTGCACCGGTCGCGCCATGGGCGACGGGTAGGCGCCATTCGTGCTTCAGGCTCGCGGCTGCATGCGTCATGCGCCGGGCCGGCATGCCGGACGCCGCAGCATCCCGGGATTCATCCAGAACATCGACGGCCATCTACGCTCCGATCGGGCTGTTTGTTCGCGCCGCCGTGTGCGACATGCAGCCAGCATAGAACGGCGGCCCGAGCGCTCAAAGTGAACTTTTGTCACTTTCGCGAGCATTTCCACAGCGCGCCCACATTTCGGGAAAGGCGCCGATCGGCCGCGCACCGGCGCGCGCCGGTGCGTCGCGCGTGAATCACCAGCGAATCAACGCCGAGCCCCACGTGAAGCCCGAGCCCATTGCGGGCGTCAGGACGAGGTCGTTCTCCTTGATGCGCCCGTCGGATACCGCTTCGCTGAGCGCGAGCGGAATCGACGCCGCCGACGTGTTGCCGTGTTTGCTGACGGTAAGCACGACCTTCTCCATCGGCAGATTCAACTTCGTGCCGACGGTTTGCACGATGCGCTGGTTCGCCTGATGCGGAACGATCCAGTCGACGTCGTCCCGGCTCAGGCCATTCGCCTCCAGCGCTTCCTGCGACGCGTCGGCGAGATTGACCACCGCATGCAGGAATACGTCGCGGCCCTCCAGATGCATCTTGCCGGCGCTCTGCGTCGACGATACCCCGCCGTCCGTGTGAATCTTGTCCCAGTACCGCCCGTCCGAATGCAGATGCGTGGAGAGCACGCCGCGCGGCTTGTCGCCTTCGCGCCGTTCGCCGCGCAACACCAGCGCGCCCGCACCGTCGCCGAACAGCACGCAGCTGTTGCGGTCCTGCCAGTCGACGATACGCGACATCGTTTCCGCGCCGATCACCAGCGCTGTGCGCGCCTGGCCGAGCCGGATCATGTTGTCGGCGACCGAAAGCGCGAAAACGAAACCGGAACAGACGGCCTGCACATCGAACGCGGCGCCGCGCGGCATGCCGATCGCCTCCTGAACACGCACGGCCGTCGCGGGCATCGTGCGGTCCGGCGTGCAGGTCGCGAGCACGATGAGATCGACGTCCGTCGCGGCGATCCCGGCGTGACTCAGTGCGGCGCGGGCCGCGCCGATCGCGAGATCGGACGTGTTCTCGCCGGGCGCCGCGATCCTGCGCTCCTTGATGCCGGTGCGCTGCGTGATCCACTCGTCCGTGGTGTCGACCCTGAGCGCGATGTCATGATTCGTCATGCGGTGTTCGGGCAACGCGGAACCGCAGCCGACGACGCGCGACGTCCAGTGGCCCGCGCGATTGATTTCCACCATCTTCGGTACTCCGATCAAAGTCGATGACGCGCCGGCCGCCCGATCTCTCGAACCGGCGCCGTGGCGTTACCAGCTTCCGACGCTCGCGTCTTCGCCCGGCCTGGCGGCAGCGCTCGTGTCCTGCCGTTGCAGCGAGACGAGATGCTCGGCCAGCGCATTGAAGGTCGGATAGTCGTAAAGGACGGTATCGTCGATCTTGATGTTGAGCCGCTCTTCGAGGAAGAACGCGAGTTCGACGGAATGCATCGAATCGAAACCGGCGTCGGCGAAGGTCTGTTCGAGATCGGTCGGCACCTGCAGATTGTTCGCTTCGGTCCACTCCTGGATCCACGCGAGAATGGTTGCGGCGGTGACCGTCGGCGCGTTGACGGTGGCGGCTTGAATGTGATCGCTCATGGCATCGATTCCTTGAAGTCGGGTTGAGAACGATGAAGGCGCGGCGGCGACGCCGCACCGGGGAAAACGGCAAGGGAGCGTCTATGCGGGCGTCGCGCGCATCAGCGGTTCTGGCTCGGCATGCGGCTCATCGGTATCGCGTCCACCGAAAAGGTGCGCCAGGCGCCGCGCCGAAGGTTCACGCACGATGGAGTTGTGGTCGTCATCGAACACGCTGACCGTGACGCCGCCGTGCCCGAGACGGCCCAGTTGCTGCTCTGCCAGCGTGCTCGACATCCCGCGCTTGTCGCGTGCAGCGAGCGCGTATCCGATGCGCGTTTGCACCTGTTGCGGGTAATGGCGTGCGAGCGCCACCGCGCTCACGGCATGCAGCCGCGCGATGTGGTCGAACATCGCGGGCTGGGCCCGGCGGCGCACGTCGGCGAGATAGAAGTCCTGGTCGAGCATTGCATCGAAACGCGGGTCGGCCAGCCATCGCTCGACTGCCTGCGCGCCGTCGTCCGGCGCAAGATCAGCGGCCAGTGCGCGCAACCGCGTGGCGAATTCGCCGTCGTGGAGCGGGCTGTCGACGATCATCAACGGCGGGGCGCTCTCGCCCTCCGACTCCCACTGCGCGGCCATTTCGTGCGCGACGATCCCGCCGAACGACCAGCCGCCGAGCAGATCGGGCTGCCTGCCGTGCGTCGCGAGCAGCGCCGCGCGATAGCGCGACGCCAGTTGCGCGATCGAAAGATACGCTGGCGCATGGCCCTGGTCCGCGTACGGATGACGGATCGCGACGACCGTCGGATCCCCCGGCCATGAGGCGGCCAGTTCCTGATAACACAGCACGTTTCCACCGACCGGATGCACGAGCGCCACGAGCGGCCCGCCCCCCTCGCGCAGCGTCACGACGAGGCCGGCGTCACCGCCCGCTCCGGCCGGTCGTCGCGGATCGGGCGCGAGGACTTCGCGAGCAGGCGCGTCACCGTCCGTCGCGGCGAACCACGCCGCCAGCGTCTGGAGCGATGCGCCGCGCGCCAGCATGGCGATCGGCGGCATCTTGCCGAGCCGTTGATGCAGGCGGACCCGCAGCTCCGTCAGCGCCAGCGAGTCGAGCCCCTGGCCGACGAGCGAAAGCCCGTCGTCGAGCACGACGGTATCCGGGGCGACCGCTGCCGCGATCGTGCGCAGCGTCGCGACCATCTGCGCCGCGCCCGCCGGTGCCGCGTCGGCGCGATTGGCCGCACTCGAATGCGGCGGCCGGGCCGCCTCGCTCGATGCGACGCCGCTTCGTTGGCGCACCGGGCCGCGCCCCGCTTCGGCGAGATCGGGGAACGGCAGCTCGAAACGCTCGGTGTCGAACGCGTAACCCGGCGCTTCGGCCGGCTGCGGCGCATTGCCGTACAGCTTGTGCCATGCGATCTTCTGCCCTTCGCCGTAAAGACGTGCGCAGCCATGGGCAAAGCCGGTCGCTTCGGTTTCCTCATCGCCTTCCGGGCCGTCCGCGAGCGACGCGATCGCGCATTGCCATTCGCCGCCCGCGGCGGCGCGCGCGAGCTTCGACAGCGCCGCGCCGGGTCCCACTTCGACGAAGAGCGTCTTGCCGTCCGAGGCCGCGAGCAACGCGTCATGAAAACGCACCGGCTGTTCGACGAGATCGAGCCAGTGCTCGACGCCGGCGATCGCATCGGTCGCGACGGCGCCCGTGAGGGTGGAGACGAGCGGAATCGACGGCGGCGCGAACGTCAGCGGTTCGAGCGCACGCCGGAACGCTTCGCGCATCGAACGCAGCATCGGCGAATGGCCCGGCGTGTCGTAGGTCTTCAGCAGCGACACGCGTTTGCCCGCCGCGACCATCGCGTCGTGCACGCGCGCCACCGCTTCCTGCGTACCGCTCACGACGGTCTGCCCCGGCCCGTTGATGCCGGCAATGAACAGATCCGTCCCGAACGCGAAGCGCGTGGAGAGTTCGTCGGCCGCGGCAGCCACCGCGAGCATCGCGCCGGCCGGCGTCGCGGTGTCGAACAGTCGGCCACGTGCCTCCACGGCGGCGAGGCCGTCGGCGAGCGACATCACGCCGCCGATCACGGCGGCCACGTGCTCGCCGAGCGAATGCCCGATCAGCAGGTCGGGCTGTACGCCGAGTTCCATCCAGGTACGCGCGAGCGCATAGCACGCGACGAAGTGGGCCAATTGCCCCGGATGATGACGCACCGCTTGCGCGCTGCGGCCGACGATCGCATCGAGCACGTCGCGCGCCGTCTCGCCGCCCAGCAGGCGCAGGCACGCGTCCGCGTGTTTGCGGAACAGGCCGTTGCCGTGGTAGAGATTCCCGCCGACGCCCGGCTGCCATGCGCCCTGACCGGGCACGAGAAACGCGACGCGGGGCTTGCGCGGCGGTTCGCCCGCATGCCAGTTCCCGGACGGATCGTCCGCGAGGAAGGCGTCGAGCGCGTCGATGAAATCCGCTTTCGTCGTGCCGACCAGCGCGACGCGATGATCGAAATGATCGCGCCGGACGTTCGACGTGTGACACGCATCGCGCAGCGGGACGGACGTGCCCGCAAGCCACGCCCGCCATGCCGCCGCGACACGCCGCCGCGCGTCCGGCGAGCGCCCGGAAAGCGTCAATACGCGTTCGCGCTCGATCGGCGAACCGGCGTCCGATACGAGCGCCGGCGCGGACAGAATCAGGTGGACGTTGGTCCCGGTGATGCCGAAACCGCTCACGCCGACCAGCGTCTCGCCTTCGCCGAGCGGCGTGCCTTCGCGCGGAATGGCGAGCTGCGCGCCTTCCCAGTGAAACCGCGGGTTCGGCGTCTCGAAGTTCACCTGCGCGGGCACGTGCCGGTGCCGCAGGATCAGCATCGCCTTGATGAAGCCGGCCATGCCCGCGGCGCCCTCCAGATGCCCGAGCTGCGACTTCACGGAGCCGACGAGGATCGGCTTGTCGCGTGCGACGGCACGCGCATAGACGTTACGCAGCGCGGAAAGCTCGATCGGATCGCCAAGCGCCGTGCCCGTACCATGCGCTTCCACGTACGCAACCGCTTCCGGCCGAACGCCCGCCCGCATCATCGCCCGGCGAATGACGGCTTCCTGGGCCGCGCCGTTCGGCGCGGTGAGACCGTTGCTCGCTCCGTCGCTGTTGACGGCCGACCCGATCAGCACCGCATCGATGCGGTCGCCATGCGCGAGCGCGTCGTCATGCCGCTTCATCACGATCACGCCGCCGCCTTCGCCGCGAATATAACCGTCGGCGCTCGCGTCGAACGGACGACATTGCCCGGAGATGGACATCGCCTGGAGCCGCGCGATGCCGATCGTTTCCTCCGGCCCGAGGATCAGGTTCACGCCGCCGGCGATCGCGACGTCGCATTCGCCGCCCTGCAGGCTCTGCGCGGCGAGATGGATCGCGACCAGCGACGACGAACAGGTCGTATCGACGAAGATCGCGGGCCCGCTCAAGCCCAGTATGTGCGCGACGCGCCCGGGGGCCATCGCGCGCAGGTTGCCGAGCTTCGAATAGGTGGTGATGCGCGATGGATCGCCGGACCAGACGGTGCGCCGGCCATAGTCGGCCTCGCCGATCGTCATGAAGACCCCGACGTTCCTGCCGCGCAGCCGGCCCGGCGCGATGCCCGCGTTCTCGAGCGCCGCCCATGCGAGTTCGAGCATCCAGCGCTGCTGCGGATCCATCTCCATCGCCTCGGCCGCCGAGGTGCGGAACAACTTACGGTCGAAGCGGAACGGATCGTCGACATAGCCGGCCACGCGCGAATACGTGGTACCGGGCTCGTCCGTATCCGGCGAATAGAACGCATCGACATCGAAGCGTTCGCGCGGCGTTTCGCGGATCGCCGTGCGCCCGGAATTCAGCAGCGTCCAATAGCTCGACGCACAGGACGCGCCGCCCGGAAAGCGGCACGACATGCCGATGATGGCGACCCGTTGCGCTTGCGTGTTTGACTGGTTCATACCGTCCTCTCGGCGGGAAGGGTTCATCCGGCCTAGTGGCCGCTCGCCGCGGCGAGATCGTCGCTGCTGCTCGCCTGGACGAGCACGGCCATGTTGCCGGGCAGGTGCCGGTTCTCGCGGATCTTCGCGTGCGCGTCCGGCAGGCGGCTCCACGGAAACACTTCCGACAGGCACGGGTCGATCTTGCCGCTCATCACGAGCCGGTTGGCCTGCGACGCTTCCTTGAGGTTCGCGAAGTGGCTGCCCTGAATGCGTTTCTGGCGCATCCACACGTAGCGCGCATCGCAGGTCAGGTCGTAGCCGCTCGTCGCCGCGCAGAACACGACCATGCCGCCACGTTTCACGACGTAGCAGGACGGGGCGAACGTATTGCGGCCCGGGTGCTCGAACACCATGTCGACGTCGCGCTTTTCGCCGAGTGCAACCCAGATCGCCTTTCCGAACTTCTTGACTTCATCGACATAGGCCGCGTACTCGGCCTTCGCATCGACGGGCGGCGGCGCGCCCCAGCACGAAAAATCCGAACGGTTGATCACGCCCACCGCGCCGAGCCGCTTGACGAACTCGGCCTTCGACGCATCGGAGACCACGGCGACGGGGCGTGCGCCTGCCAGCGCCGCGAGCTGGATCGCCATCGTTCCGAGCCCGCCCGCCGCGCCCCACACGAGCACCGATTGCCCCGCGGAAAGCACGTGCGGCTTGTGACCGAACAGCATCCGGTATGCAGTCGCGAGCGTGAGCGTATAGCAGGCGCTGGCGGCCCACGTGAGGTGTTTCGGGCGCGGCATCAGCTGCGTCGACTGCACGCGCGCGAACTGCGCGAACGAGCCATGCGAGGTTTCGTAACCCCAGATGCGTTGCGACGGGGACAGCATCGGATCGCCGCCGTTGCATTCCTCGTCGTCGCCATCGACCTGGGAGCAGTGCGCGACCACCTCGTCGCCCACCTTCCACTTCTTCACGTTCGACCCGACGGCCCATACGATGCCCGCCGCATCCGAGCCCGTGATGTGATACGGATCGTCATGCAGGTCCAGCACCGAGAACGGCTGGCCGAGCGCCGCCCACACGCCGTTGTAGTTGACGCCGGCCGCCATCACGAGCACCAGCACGTCGTTCGGGCCGAGCGACGGCACGTCGACGATTTCGTTCGTGAATGCGTGCTGCGGCTCCCCGTGGTTCTCACGGCGAATCGTCCACGCGTGCATTTTCTTCGGCACGACGCCCAGCGGAATCGCGCTGCCGATGTCGAACAGTTCCGGTGCGTTCCTTCTCGTTTCGACAACCAGATCTATCGTTTTGGTATCCATGACAATATTCATGAAAGAGTTGATCCGATAAGCGTTGTACTCGCGCTAGGCCGCCCGTGACGCGGTCGTGCGCATCACGTCGCGGCCATCCCGCCGTCCACCGACAGCGCGGTGCCGGTCATGAACGAGGACGCGTCGCTCGCGAGGAACGCGACCGCCTCCGCGATTTCCTGCTCGGTCCCCAGCCGGCCGACCGGATGAAACGCCTTGATCTGGTCGGTCATGCCGGTTTCATCGAGAAACTTCTCCACCATCGCCGTCGCCACGAACGCCGGGCAGATCGCGTTGACACGGATATTCTGCTTCGCATATTCGAGCGCGGCCGCTTTCGTCAGCCCGAGGATGCCGGCCTTCGACGCGTGATAACTGCAACCACCGAATGCCGATGCCACGAGGCCATACGTGGACGACATATTGACGATCGCGCCGCCGCCCGCTTTCAGCATTTCCGGAATTTCGTATTTCATCGAAAGGAACATCCCTTTCAGATTGATATCCATCACGTAATCCCAGCTCGCCTCGTCGGTATCGGCCACGGCTTTGCCGAATGCCTCCACGCCAGCGCTATTGAACGCGATATCGAGCCGGCCGAATTCACGTACGGTCTGCGCGACCATGTGCGCGCAATCCTCCGCGCTGGACACGTCGGTCTTCACGAACAGCGCCTCGCCGCCCGCGCGGCGGATCTCTTCGACAACGGCCAGACCTTCGTCGATGCGGCGCGACGCGATCGCGACCCGCGCGCCTTCGCCGGCGAACAGCAATGCCGTGGTCCGGCCGATACCCGAACTTCCCCCGGTCACGAGGGCAACCTTTTGATGAAGCTTCAGCATCGTATTCTCCAGTCGCGTTGATATGCAGGCCCCGTCATCACCACCCCAATCTTTTTCAGATCGAATCGCAAATGAATCGTCGGTTCTTGACGGGATGGATTCTAGACGGCGAAAACCCTGCGCCGATGAAAAGTGAAAAAAGTTCAAATTTGATTGTCGGACGGACGAATATCATCGCTGACGTCACGACACTTCACGTTCAACTCATCGGCCTCCTATGCGCGCGAATACGATCACCCGGCATGAACTCGGCATGTCCGTCATTCACGCGATCGGCGACGAAGGCTTCGTCGACCTGAGCGCGGCGCTCGAGCGTCTCGACCCCGATTTCAAGCGATTGCTCATCGAGGGCGCTTATGCCGACATCATCGCGCGCCCCAACCTCTCGCTGAAGCACCGGGAACTCGTCACGGTCGCGGTGCTCGCGACGATGGGCAATACGGATGGTGCTCTGAAATACCACGCGGGCGGCATGCTGAATACCGGCTGGGCGCCGCATGCGGTGCTCGACGCGGCGTTCGAGACGCTCCATTACGCAGGCGTGCCGGTGGCCATGGCCGCGATGCGCCACATCGTAGCGTTGTTGCGCGAGCGTGACATCGATATCGGCCTCGATGTCGATCTTTTCAAGGATTCCGAAGCGGCGATCGCCACGCTGTTGCAACGCCGGCCACGGCCATTCAATGCGCTGACGCCGAAGGAGCGCCGCCTCACCGCGCTCGCGATCGTCATCGCGTGCGAAAACCGGCACGACGCGGTTCGTGCACATGTGAACGCCTGTTTGCACGCTGGCTGGACGCGCAGCGAGCTGACGGAGGTATTGATTCAACTGACCGGCTATATCGGCTGGCCGCTCATCCTGCCCGTGTCCCGCATCGTGCTCGACGTGTTCGATGCGTTCGGTGCGCTCAACGGCGCGCAGGACGGCTCGGCGGAGATCCAGGCGAACGCGCCGACCGAGCAGCATGCGCTGCAACGCGACCTGTGTCCGCCGCCAGCGGTAGGCGGCTTCGCGGACATGTCGTCCGCCATCGCGCGTGGCGTCGACCGGCTGGCCAGTGCGGCATCGGGCGACGAGCCGGTCGAGCATGCGAAAGCGCGCCACCTCACGTCAATCGCGTGCCTGACCTGCCTCGCGCGCAATGCCGATGCCCACTCGCTTACCACGCACATCGGCGACGCACGCCGGTCGGGCGCATCGCGGCACGAGATCGTCGAGACCATCGTCGGCGCACTGCCGCATGCCGGCGTGCTGGCCGTGCAATGGGCGCTCGCCGTGGCGCACCAGTCGTTCGCCTCGGCGGATCGGCACGCGGCGCGCGAGCACGGCAACGTGCTGGCCTGAAGACGAAGGCGCTCCGCCTCCCCCATACCATTCGGCACGAACGACACAGGAAACGACGATGAACGATGAAGGCGGATACGATCTCGAGGATCTCATGCCCGGCATGAACGCGTGCTTTTCGAAGACCCTTTCCGAGCATGACGTGCAGCTGTTCGCGAACGCGACCGGCGACCGGAACCCCGTGCATCTCGACGAGGCCTATGCGCAGCGAACGTTTTTCGGCGGCCGCATCGCGCACGGCATGTTGTCCGCCTCCGTGATATCGGCGGCGATCGCGACGCATCTGCCGGGGCCCGGCTCGATCTACCTGTCGCAGGATCTGCAATTCCGCCGCCCGGTCAAGCTGGGCGAAACGGTTCTCGCGACGGTGACGGTCAAGGAGATTCTCGCGAGCCGGCGTCGGGTCGTGCTGGAAACCCGTTGCGAAGTCGACGGCCTCGTCGTCGTGGAAGGCACGGCGGTGGTAATGCCCACGAATGCGGCGGCGCGCAGGAAGGACGCGGCGAGCGTGCAGGATCAGGCGGTTTGACGTCCGATCGAAGCGGGACTGCCGGCGTCGTCGCGCGCTCGACCCGCGATCACGCGAGCCCGCTTCGTCGCCGATGATCGACGCCTGACGTGCGACATGGGTACGCGCTCGGCAGGCCGCAGCGATCGCATGGGCGACGCACCGGCGGGCCAGCACGTCGCTCGGTATCGTCGTCGACGAGACGATGTTCGCCGGCGCCCCCGTCGACCACGACGATTCAGCCGCACGGCCGCCACGCCGTCCCTGCCGCGCTACGCCTTTTTCGAATAGGCGCTGCACCAGCCTTTAGCATTGACCTGCTTGCCGCCGAAAATGGCGCACGGCCCCATCCCGGCGCCGGCCTTGCCCTGGAAGAACTGGCAGTTCGAGCAGGTCTCGCCCGCCTGGAGTTTCGGGAACTTCGCATGGTCGACCCGGCTGGCATCCGTCTTGTAGCCGAGCGTCTGGGCATTTGCATCGGACTCCTTCACGGCACCGGCACCGGCATCCGCCGCCGCGCGGCGTCCCAAGGCCAGTGCGGATGCCAGAACGGTGGTGGTTGCGATAAAACGTCGGCGTGAAAACTTCATGGCGTCCTCCTCCATGTTTGCGTGAACGGATGTCCGCGAATCGGCCGTCGAATGAATCAGTGGAAGAACAGCGCCCGCATCCCGAACGTGTGATGCGCTTCCGCCGCCATCAGCACCATGAGCACCAGCAGGCACAACGGCGGTATCAGGATCGCATACACGAGTGCCAGCCGCTCCCACATCATGTGCATGAAGATCGACACGATCAGCCCGGCCTTCGCGATCATCAGCACGACGATCAGCACCCAGCGCGGCAAGCCCTGCACGTTGAAGTAGTCGACCAGGTACGACAACGTGCTCAGCACGAACAGCAGGCCCCAGATCTTCAGGTAGAGGCCGATCGGATGCTGCTGGCCGTGTGCGGCGTCGGGTCGATCGGCGGGATCGGTATGCTCCATGGCCTGCCTCACCACAAATAGAACAGCGCGAAGATGAACACCCACACCAAGTCGACGAAGTGCCAGTACAGGCCGGCGATTTCGACGATCTGGAAGTTGCCGTGTTCGGCGAATCCGGGCTGCCGGATCTTGCGTGCGATCAGCAGCAGGTAGATCACGCCGCAGGTCACGTGAAAGCCGTGGAAGCCGGTGATCGTGAAGAAGCACGCGCCAAACTGCGCCGCGCCCAGCGGGTTGCCCCAGGGCCGGATACCTTCGTGGACGATCAGCTTGGTCCATTCGAGGGCCTGCATCGACACGAAGCTCGCGCCCAGCAGCGCGGTCGCGAGCAGCAGCGCGCCGGCGCGCCTGGCGTTGCGCCGGTAGCCGAAGTTGACCGCCATCGCCATGGTGCCGCTGCTGGTGATCAGGATGAACGTCATGATGGCAATCAGCAGCAACGGCACATCCAGGCCGCCCACCGTGAGCCCGAACACCTTGGACGTGTCGGGCCACGGCGCCGTGGTCGACATGCGCACCGACATGTAGCCGATCAGGAAGCTGCTGAAGACGAACGTGTCCGACAGCAGGAAGATCCACATCATCGCCTTGCCCCACGGCACCTTGAAGGCTTCGCGGTCGGCCGACCAGTCGGTGACGATGCCGCGCCAGCCGTCGGGCCGGGCGTCGGCGGGCCGGGCCGCCGGCGATTCGGCAGCGGATTCGGTGTGCACCGTGGGCGAGGTCATGGCGCGGCTCCATACAGCGGCCCGCAGATCGCGGCGACGATCCCGGGGGTAAGCCACCACATCGCCGCCAGCAGCACGAGCCAGACCGCAAGCAGGAAATGCCAGTAAAGCGCGCACAGCGCGATGGCGCGCCGGGCCCGGAATGGATCCGCGCGCCGGAGCTGCGCGATCGTCACGGCCCACGCCACGAGCCCGCCCAGCACATGCAACCCGTGCAGGCCCGTGAGCAGGTAAAGGAAGCTGTTGGACGGATTGACGGTGACGGTCTGCCCGGCCGCCGCCAGCATGTGCCAGGCGGTCAGTTGCCCGATCACGAACACGGCCGCCAGCACGCCGCCGCCCACCAGCCACGCCATGCGGTGCACGGCCGTTTGCCGGGCACGCTGCATCGCGACGCTTGCGAGCACCAACGCACCGGTGTTCCACCACAGCAGCGCCGGATGCGGGATCGGCTGCCAGTCGGGTTCGCGCATGCGCATCGCATAGGCGAGCAGCAGCAGCGAAAACAACGTCGTGGCGACCGCCATGAAGACGATCAGGCCGGTGCGGCCCGCATTCGGCAAGCCGGGCGGCGCGTCGGGAACGAAGGGGCGCGGCAGCGTGGTCATTCGCGTGCCTCGCCGGGGTGAAGCGTCGGATGGACCGGTTCAGGCACCTCCGCAGGCGGCTGGTTTTGCGGCACGAAGTCTTCCCCTTGTCCCGGCGGACTGTATTCGTATGCCCAGCGATAGACGACCGGCAGCGCCGCGCCCCAGTTGCCGTGCACGGGCGGCGTCTGCGGCGTCTGCCACTCCAGCGTGGTGGCGCGCCACGGATTGCCGTCGGCACGCCGGCCGTGCGCGAGGCTCCACGCGAGATTGAACAGGAACAGCAACTGCGCCGCCGCGACGATCAGCGCGACGACGGTGATGAACGTGTTGAGCGTCTGTGCCGAATGCGGAATGAAGCTGTAGCCCTGATAGGCGTAATACCGCCGCGGCATGCCAAGGATGCCGAGATAGTGCATCGGGAAGTAGATCGCATAGGTGCCGACGAAGGTGATCCAGAAATGCGCGCGCCCGAGCCTGTCGTCGAGCATGCGGCCCGTCACCTTCGGGTACCAGTGGTAAATGCCGCCGAACACCACCAGGATCGGCGACACGGCCATCACCATGTGGAAATGCGCGACCACGAAGTACGTGTTCGACAGCGGGATGTCGACGCTCACGTTGCCGAGGTAGAGCCCGGTCAGCCCGCCCAGCACGAAGGTGCTGACGAAGCCGATGGCGAACAGCATCGGCACGGTCAGGTGGATATCGCCGCGCCACAGCGTCAGCACCCAGTTGTAGACCTTGAGGGCGGTCGGGACGGCGATGACGAGCGTGGTCGTCGCGAAAAAGAAGCCGAAGTACGGATTCATGCCGGCGACGAACATGTGGTGCGCCCAGACCACGAAGCTCAGCGCGCCGATGACGACGATCGCCCACACCATCATCCGGTAGCCGAAGATGCTCTTGCGCGCGTGCGTGCTGATCAGGTCCGACGCGATGCCGAAGGCCGGCAGCGCGACGATGTAGACCTCCGGATGCCCGAAGAACCAGAACAGGTGCTGGAACAGCAGCGGGCTGCCGCCGGCATGCTTGAGCGTCTGCCCCATCGACACCACGGCCGGGATGAAGAAACTGGTGCCGAGCGTCCTGTCGAGCAGCATCATGACCGCCGACACGAACAGCGCCGGAAACGCCAGCAGCGCCATGACGGTCGCGATGAAGATGCCCCACACCGTGAGCGGCATGCGCATCAGCGTCATGCCGCGCGTGCGCGCCTGCAGCGTGGTGGTCACGTAGTTCAGGCCGCCCATCGTGGCCGCGACGATGAAGATCGCCAGCGACACGAGCATCAGCACGATGCCCCATTCGACGCCCGGCGTGCCCGGCAGGATGGCCTGCGGCGGATACAGCGTCCAGCCCGCGCCGGTCGGCCCGCCCGGCACGAAGAAGCTCGCCGCCAGCACCAGCACGGCCAGCAGGTAAACCCAGTAGCTCAGCATGTTGAGAAACGGGAACACCATGTCGCGCGCGCCCAGCATCAGCGGGATCAGATAGTTGCCGAAGCCGCCGAGAAACAATGCCGTCAGCAGGTAGATCACCATGATCATCCCGTGCATGGTGACGAACTGGTAGTAGTGGTTCGCGTCGATGAAAGCGAACTTGCCCGGAAAGCCGAGCTGCAGCCGCATCAGGTCCGACAGCACGAGGCCCACCAGGCCGATGGCGATGGCCGTCAGCGCGTACTGCACGGCGATGATCTTGTGGTCCTGGCTCCACACATAGCGGGTCCAGAAGCTGTGCGGGACATGGTCGAGGTGCGCGTGGGGCATGGCATCCGCTCCGTCAGGGTTGGGCTGCGCTGCTTGCGGGGGCCGGCCCGCCTTGCGCCTTGATATAGGCCACCAGCGCGGTCAGTTCCTGCTCGCTCAGGTCGAAGCGCGGCATGATCGGCGAGAAGCCCTTCACGACCCGGGCCGTCGGATCGCGGATGAACGCGCGCAGGTAGGCTTCGTCCACCTTCGCGGTGCTGCCGTCGGCCATCGTTTCGGTCTTGCCGTACAGGCCCTTCCACGTCGGGCCGACGCGCGGCGTGCCGTCCACGGTGTGACAGGCGACGCAGCCCTTGGCGGCCGCGAGCGTCTTGCCCAGGTCGGCAAGCGCCTGCGCGCTGCCGCCGGCCGCGGCGGGGGCGGCCTGCACGCGGGCCTGCTGCTGTTGCGCGAACGTGGTCTGCTGCGCCAGCCAGCGCGAGAACGCGGCTTCGTCTTCCACCACCACCACGCCGCGCATGGTCGAATGCCCGATCCCGCAGAGCTGCGCGCACAGGATGTCGTAACGCCCAGCCTTGGTCGGCGTGAACCAGAAGGTCGTCACCATGCCCGGCACCATGTTCATGCGCGCCCGGAACGGCGGGACGTAGAAGTCGTGCAGCACGTCGCGCGACCGTGTCAGGACCTGCACCGGCCGGTTGAGCGGCAGGTGCACCTCGGGTGTCTCGATCAGGTAGTTGTCGCGGCCGTTGGGGTCGGCGGGGTTCATGCCGAACGGGTTGTCGTTGCTGATGTAGCGCACGTCCGTCGTGCCCAGCTTGCCGCCGGGGCCGGCGAAGCGGAAGCGCCATTGCCATTGCTGGCCGAGCACTTCCATCTGCAGCACGTTGCGCGGCGGCCGGATGTAGTCGGCGTAGACGAACAGGCCCGGCGCCAGCAACGCCGCCACGCCGACGGCGGTCAGGCCGATCAGCCACCATTCCAGTGGCCGGTTGTGCGGCTCGTAGGTCGCGCGATGCCCGCTGCGGTGGCGATAGCGCACGAGCGCGACCACGATGAACAGGTTGATTGCGACGAAGAATGCGCCGGTGATGACGAGCGTGATCGTCAGCATGTCGTCCATGCGCACCCAGTTCGACGCGATGGGCGTGATCCACCACGGACTGGCAAAGTGAAACCCCACCGCCAGGATGACGATCAGGACCAGGGCAATCGCAAGGGTCATGGGCCACCTCGCTGCGTGTCGCTCTCCGGAGCCGCCGACACCGGGTTCCGCGTCTCCCGCGGGCGCCGCGTGTTCAAGGTCGGCGCGGCGGGAAACGCGATGCGTCAGTCGTCCACGTTCCGCTTGCGCAATCGTTCCAGCCTGCCGTAGGTGATGGCCGCAACCACGCCGAACAACAGGTTGGCCAGCAACGGCCCGGCCCCCCGCTCGGAGACGAACCACGGGAACACGGCCGTCATGACGTAGAAGTTCCACCCATACGCGACGATCCCGAACGCCAGCCCGATGGCGGCTTCCATGCCCACGCTCGAATCGAGGCGGAACGGCGCCATGACCGCGGCGAGCATCATCCCCATGATCGCGCCGAGCACGTAGTGCAGCAGCAGCGCCATCGCCACGATTTCAAGGTTGAATTGCGTCATCTGGCTGAGCGCGCTGCGGCCCATCACCATCGCCGCGATCTTGTGTGTCGGTTGCCAAGGGCTTGCGCCGAGCACGAGCGTCGACCAGACGAATTCCAGCGCGATCACCAGCGCACCGCCCGCGAGACCCGCCACGGCAGCGGCGACCCAGTCGGGCGTACGACGCGCCCAATGGTGCGATCGAATGTGCAGTTCCATACGACCTCCTTGTCGACGATTCGACGTCGACGCTTCGGTTCCGACGGCGTCACGCGCATCGGGCCGGCGCCCTGCGCGATTCCGAATGGCGGGCAGGGTTGCCGGCACGACGTGCGAACGGCCCGCTGCGCGCGCGGCCCGCGGTGGCGGCCGTGCGCTCGACGACACGCGTCGCTGAACGCGCGTATCGGGCAGGCCGGCTTGCTGTCGCGCGTCAGGGAAAGATCGGTGTCGTCGGCTCGGCGCCTTCCAGGTCCGCGTTCGGAAAATGCCGCGCGACCATCTCTTCGATTTCCTGCTCTCGCGATGCCGGCACGTCGGCCATGATCAGGATCTGGCCTTCCTGAATGGCGTCGCGAAATCGCTGGAGTCGCGCATTCGGCTCGGAGATGCCGATCATCGCGGCGGTCCACGCCCCGAAACCCGCTCCTGCCAACGTCAACCCGACGACGGCGCCGCCCGCGATCACGAGCTCCGCCGGGGGAAATACCAGCGCGACGAGGCCGATCAGCGCACCGGCCGCACCGCCGAGCGCGACGCCGCGCTCGAGCGCATGCACGACATCGCTGCTTTGCAGCAACGATGCTTCGGGCAACTGATCGAGTGTGACGCTGTGATTCGCGAGGACGTGGATGTGGCGCCAGATGATGCGCGCGCGCAGCAAGTCATCGACGATCGCCTTCGCCGTCAGCGTATCGGGTACGAGGAAATAAAGGCGTCTCATGTTGACACCCCTTTTTGCAATCAATCGCACTTTCCATTCTATGTCAGCATCGGCGGCGCGCCAGGTGCGCGCGGGCCATACGGCGGCGATGCATGCGCGATGCGCCCGCGTGACATGCCAGGGCATGCGCCGCTGATTGAGAGGGGTGCTATCCGTGTTTGCGCAACGGCTCCAACAGGTGCCGCAGGCCGTTGTGATCGATTTCGTGCATCAACGCAAGCTGCCGGCCGATTTCGCCGTGCGGGAACCCTTCGCGGGCCAGCCAATTCAGGTAAGGCCCGGGCAGGTCGGCAATCGGCCGTCCCTTGTATTTTCCAAAGGGCATGGTGACGGTGACGAGTTGTTCAAGGTCTGGGGTTTGCATGCGGGTATTGTGCACGGCTTTCCGCTCGCGTCGGGGGCCGAGCGATCGAAGGCCGGATTCGACCCTTCAAGGGAAGCCGAATCGTGACGCAGTTCCAGCGTGACGGCCATCGATCACCTCCGGCCGGCGGCGCCGGTTGCCCGTCGGATCAAGCCTCGGTGAATCCGGATGCGCCGGCCGGATTGACGCACGGACATTCGACGCGGCCGCCCTTTCGGCAACGACCTCACGGAAAGGCCGCTCCAAACCGCCCGCGCCCCGTTTCCGGCCTGCTAGACTGGAATTTCCCCCTGCAAACGATGGAGGGAATCATGTTGTCCGTCTACGTCGTGAAGACTGGCGAGCAATTCCTGTGTACCGCCGAGGATGGCGATATCGGCATGGCACCGGCGGTTGAAGATGCCACGTCGTTTCTTTCGTACGAAGAAGCGGAAAAGGCAGCGCACGCGCATGCCGATCCCGGATACGAAATCGTCGCCGTCTGCGTGCTCAGGCACTGACATGGCGCCCGCTTCCGGGCGCTCGGCGACGTGATGCGGCTGGCGGCTCCGCTGGCGCCATGTGACATCGGTGGCGCGATCGGCTGCGTACGAAATTCCCTGCGAACGGACGAATTGCGTGTCGTGATTCTCGCGATGGGGTCGCCCTGCGCATCAACAGTCCCACCGTGTACGGCGCACGCGCCTTTCCTGAAACGCCCGGCATCCGGCGCGCACGCCTCGTATGCGGCGCTGCCGGGAACCGGAGCGTCGTTGCTCCGATTTATCTATCGTCTGGGGCCTTTCATGCCCTCCGACTCCATGGCCGCATTCCACTCCTCATTCGCCTCGATCGGGTCCATCGCTTCGTCAACCGACGCCGTTGCGCGCTCGGCCGCCGCGATGGTTTCGCCTGCGTCGGAGGCGACATCGCTGTCGCCGTCGCCTGGGGGATGCAGCATGTCCTCGAGCATCGCGCTCAACTCCGACGTGTCCCATGGCAGCCCACGCCGGGTCCGATCCTTGATGTAGTGCCTCACTTCCGCGTCTTGCTCCACGGTCAGCGGCAGCCCTCGGAAGGTGCTTTGGGGGCCAGCGTCGATCATCGCATTCTCCTGTTTCTACGGCATCCTCAGTTTACTCGTCCATTGCGAACATGCGAGCCGCGATGGGTGCGCGCTTGCGGCGGATCAAACGTATGGGCTCGACAGGCGAACAGCGGCCTGGGCCGGTCATTCAGCGGCTCGGCCAGTTTGTCGGGGAGCCGCGAGCTGTTCATACCACTCATTTCCCTTGGGGAAAACACGTGTCGCTGAACTGGAGAGCGTCGGGACTCACCCGCCTGCGTCTCCGGACGGCGCCTGCCGCAAGCGAGCCGTCCGGTTTCGACGGCCACGCCCGCAGCCATTCGCTGACGACCTCTCACTTCCGCAGCGAAATTTCCACGCGACGATTGCGCGCGCGCCCCTCCGCGGTATCGTTCGACGCCGCCGGATTGGCTTCGCCGTGACCGGTTGCGGCGAACGCATCCGCTTTCAGCCCGTGCTCGCGCAGATACCCCGCGACCGCATCCGCCCGGCGCTTCGACAGCGCCTGGTTGTGCGCATCCGAACCGGTCGCGTCGGTATAGCCGTCCACTTCCACGCGCGAGAAATGCCGGTCGCCCTGCCGGTTCAGCAGCGTGTCGAGCGCGGCGGTGGCCGCGGGCGTCAGCACGGCCGAGTCGGTCGCGAAATACGCATCGCCGGTCAGGCTCACCTTCTCGGCCGACACGGGCGCCGGCGCAACGACCGCGGCGGCCGGCGCGAGCGCCGCACCGCACTGGAACACGATCGAATGCGGATCGGCGCCGTCGCGGTACGGCGTGGTGGTGTCGACCAGGCGCACGGGCTCGTTGCCGCACATGCGCGTCGCGACCTTCATGCAGGTCTTCGCGGTCGACAGGATGCCGTGACAGTCGACCTGGAACGTCCGGATGCCGTTTCGCGACTGCAGTTCGTACGCGTTGTACGTCGGCCCCGACGCACTCGAACAACCCGCGAGGGCAACGACGGACGTCAGCAGGGCAAGATGGATGTTTTTCACTTGATTACTCCGAGAATGCGATGGGCGCAGCGTGCGCGGCGCGATGACGCGACCGCACGCGCATGCATTTGCGTTTGCGTTCGGCGCGGCCCGATCCGGCAACGCGTGCCGGAACGAACCGCTGCGCGCGATCACTTCCACTGATACAGCACGCCCGCGCCGACCACGCGCTGGCTGCCGGCGAAACCGCCGTTCAGCGTCGCCTTCAGGTTCTCCGTGACGCGCGCCTGCACGCCGACCGCC
This sequence comes from Burkholderia sp. MS389, assembly GCF_016899425.1. Taxonomy (GTDB): domain Bacteria; phylum Pseudomonadota; class Gammaproteobacteria; order Burkholderiales; family Burkholderiaceae; genus Burkholderia; species Burkholderia sola. The sequence goes on along the minus strand of NZ_CP045996.1, from coordinate 433,922 downwards.
ATCGCCTTCTGGCCCTGGAACGTCGCCGTGCCGACCCCCATCGCGAAGTTCGAATCGCGGTCCATGTGCGGGATCGACGCCATCGCGGCGGTCGCGGCAATCCCCTCGCGGGCCATCGAGTCGGTCTGCTGGATCTGCTGCTGCATCTGCGTGAGCTGGTTGTTCACCGTGTTCAGCGACTGCGTGAACTGGTTCGATACCGCATTCAGCTGGTTCACGTTCACCGCGTCGGTGCCCTGCGTACCGGCCGCGACGTTCACGACTTGGCGCGCCGAATCCGCCGAGCCGACCGCGACCACGTTCGAGCGCCCGCCGTCGTTGCTGCCAGCGCCGAGCGCCGTCGAGTTGTTGCCCGATGCGGTCGACCCCACGCCGATCGCAGTCGAGCCGTTGCCGGACGCCGTCGAGCTGTTGCCGACCGCCGTGCTGTTCGAGCCCGACGCGACCGCCCCCGATCCGCCCGCCGACGAATTCGAACCGCTCGCCCCCGGCGGCACGTTGCCGCCGGGCGGGTTCGTCGTGTACTGCCCGCCGAGGTTGGTCGTGCGCTGGTCGATCAACGTCGTCAGCTGGTTCGCGACCGAATCGAGCTGCGACACGTTCACCGCGTCCGTGCCGTTCTTGCCGGCGGCCAGCCCGGTGATCTGCCGGTTGCCGACGTTCACTTCGCCGGCCGACGACTGCGGGCTGCTCAGCCCGTACGCGACGTAGTTCGTCAGCGCGCCGACGGTGGTCAGCGAACCGGCGCCGAGCGCGACGCTGTTCGCGAACGTCGCCGAGGCCCCTGCGCCGAGCGCAAGCGCATCGGTCGCGCTGCCGCGCGCCCCCGAGCCGAGCGCGACGCTGCCCACGCTGACCGCCACCGCGTTGGCGCCTTGTGCGACCGACTGCGCGCCGGTCGCCGTCGCGCCGCTGCCCAGCGCGATCGCATCGGCCTGCGCGGCACTCGCCGCCTGCCCGATCGCGATGCCGCCCGGCGCGGTCTGGTCGACGATCGCGCCGTTGCCGATGCCCACGCCGTTGTCGCCGTTGACGACCGTCGTCGGCCCGACCGCGACCGATTCCGCGCCGACCGCGAGCGAATCGCCGGCCGTCGAATTCGCGTGGAAATACTTCTGGCCCGTGACCGCGAACGACTGCAGCGCACCGGTCAGCTGGCGCACCGTCACCGCATCCTGCTGGCCGGTGCCGTCGGCGACGTTGGTGATCTGGCGGTACGTCCGGTTCGTCGCATCGCCGACCGATACCGCGCCGAGCAGCGTCTGGTCGGTCGTGTCGAACGGGATCGACGCACTGCCGTTGCGGATGATGCCGGAGGCGGGCGCCGTCGCGCGGTCGGCCACCGAACCTGAGCCGAGCGCGATGCTGCCGTCCACGCGCGAGATCGCGCTCGGGCCGATCGCGACGCTGTCCAGGCCGCGCGCCTGGCTGTCCGGCGCGGTGGAGTTCGCGTGGAAGTACTTGATGCCGTTCGCGTTGATGTTGTCGATCGCCGAGCCGACGTTGTTGTTGATCGTGGTGGAGCCGTCGCTGTTGTACGTCACGTACGACGGCGCGGAGATGGTGCCGGTGGCCGGATCGTAGGTGGCGCCGCCGCCGATCGCGCCGGCCGTGCTGTTGCCGAGGTTCGTGTTGTTGTTCGTGATCGAGCTCAGGCTGGTCGACAGCGAACCGATGCCGGTCGACGTGGCGGTGGACAGCGAAGTCAGGTTGCTGTTGGTCGAACTCAAGCCGGTGGACAGCGAGCCGACGACAGTCGAGGTCGACGTGGACAGCGACGTGATCGTGCTGTTGGTCGAGCTCAAGCCGGTGGACAGCGAGCCGACGACGGTCGACGTCGACGTCGACAGCGACGTGATCGTGCTATTGGTCGAACTCAGGCCGGTCGACAGCGAGCCGACGACGGTCGACGTCGACGTGGACAACGACGTCAGGTTGCTGTTGGTCGAGCTCAGGCCGGTGGACAGCGAACTGATGCCCGTGGACGTCGACGTGGACAGCGATGTTACCGTGCTATTGGTCGAGCTCAGGCCGGTCGACAACGACGACACGCCGGTGGACAGCGACGTGATGCTCGATGCAGTCGACGTCGACAGCGAATCGAGCGCCGTGTTCGTCGCGGCGAGCTGCGACCCGTTGATCGCGTCCGTGCTCGACGCATCGACACGCCCGGCCGCGACGTTGGTGATCTGACGTTCGGCGTTCGGCGCGCCGACGCTGACGACGCTGGTCGGATTCGTGCCCTTGTAGTTGTAGATGACGCCGCCGAGCGTTCCGGTCGCAGTCGGATTCGGCGCGGCCGTCACCGACCCGGAGCCGAGCGCGACGTCGCCGGCACGGGTCGCCGCCGTCGCGCCGTCACCCAACGCGATATTGCCGGCCATCCCCGCCGCGCCCGCCGTCGAACCGTTGCCCAACGCGATGCTGCCCTGACCGATCGCCTTGTTGTTGTTGCCGATCGCCACCGCGCCATTGGCTTGATTGGTGACCGTCGCAGATGCGGTGCCGTCGCTATTGGCAATGTTGTTCGCACCACCCGTGAAAGCACCGGTGCCGCTGGCGTAGCTCGGATCGCCGATCGCTACCGCACCGTTGCCGACGGCAGTGTTGCCCGCGCCGATGGAAACCGCCGTGCCGCCCGTCGCGGTGGCGCCTGTGCCGATCGCGACGGCGTTGCCGGAATCAGCGGTGGCGCTGCTTCCCATGGCAATCGCGTTGGCGGCCGACGCACTGGCGGCATCGCCGATCGCCACGGCGGCAGTACCTGTCGCGACCGCGGTCGCGCCGAATGCGGACGAGAACTGACCTGTCGCCTGGCTGCCGGTACCGACTGCCGTAGCACGATAGGTTGGCGTGCCGGTGTTGTTGCCGGCGATCGACGAAGCGCCGATGGCAACACTGCCGTCGTCGATCGCGGAAGACGCAGCCCCCAAGGCGACCGTGTTCGTGGCGGCGGACGTGGCCTGCGTGCCCAAGGCGATCGCATTGGTGCCGGTCGCCGTGCTGGAGGTGCCGGCCGCGAACGCGTTGGTCTGCGATGCCGTCGCGCTGGAGCCCAGGGCGGTGCTCCCTACGCCGGTGGCGAGCGCGAGATTGCCCAACGCCAGGCCGAACTGCTGCGTCGCGCTCGATTGAATGCCCATCGCGATCGAACTGACGCCCGATCCAACAGTGTTCACACCGAACGCAAGCGCATTGTTGGCGCTGGCCGTCGTATTCGAGCCCATCGCGATCGAATTGGTGCCGAGCGACTGCGTGCCCGAACCGGGCACGCCCGCCGTGCCGCCCCAGCCGATCGCGATCGACGCGGTACCCTTCGCGCCACTGTTGACGCCCATCGCCACACCCGAATTTCCGGCAGCCAGCGAGCCGCTGCCCACCGCGACGCCGGCCGCTCCCGAACTCGTCGACTGATTGCCGAGCGCAACCGAGCCCGTATTGATTGCATTCGACGCATAGCCGAGCGAGACGCTTTGTGCGCCTACCGCGCTCGCGCCGAGACCGAGCGCCGCGGCATACTGACCGGACGCCAGCGCATTGTTGCCGAGGCCGATGGCCGACACACCCGTCGCGACCGCACCGCTACCCATCGCCACCGATCCGCTTTGCGTCGCACTCGACAGGTTGCCGACGGCAACCGAAAAGGCGCCGCTGCCAATCGACTGCACGCCCATCGCCACACCGTTGAAGCCGGTGGCCTGCGAATTGATGCCGATGGCCGTCGCGCCGTCGGCCATCGCATGCGCGCCCGGGCCGATCGCCGTGGACGACTGACCAGCCGCCGTCGACAGATTGCCGTAAGAGGTAGCGTTCACCTGCGACGCTACGGAACCGTTGCCGATCGCCGTCGAACTGGCGCCACCGGTCGCGGAGCCGCCACCTGCCGAATATTGCGCATGCGCACTGGCCTGGAACAGCCCGAGATACGCGGCCGCCATCATCACGACGAGCCGTCTGGGCGAAAGCGTCGGGTTCGTCCCGATGCCCGCGTCTGCCGCATGCGCGGATGCTCTTCTCGACGACGCAACCCGCTTTCCGCGCGCACGATCGAGCTCCGACGCCGCAACCCAGGCGCCCAGTGCTTCGTTCCAGATCGACTTGAACGACTTGTTCATCTTGTTTTCCCTCGGTTCACATGTGCTGGATGACGCAGCAGCGGGCGCGGTGCCAGGCGAAGTGCTGACCGCTTTGCTTTCGCCTGTATCGCGACGTCCCGCCACTTACTTTGCATGACTAATCAAAACAACGTACGGCGGTGCCCGACACGCGCGACCCACGTCGCGATTGCACGATCGACCGTCGCGCATGCCCGTTCGGCGCGCTGCGCGATCACGATCGTCAGTTATCGATTGATGGACATCGACATCGCCGGCCCGACGGCGACATGACGCACGACGCAGCGCGCATCCGCACGTGCGTACACCGTCGCGCCAAACGGAAGGCGACTTCGACTCTCACTGGAAATGCGTCGCTCGGACGCTGGACGAACGGATACCGACCCGCGCCGCGGGTGGCCCGTCGTGTTTCATTCAGGTGGCGTAAGGCGCCGTGCCGTCCCCGGATCTGAAGCATGCGCCGCCGGATCGCTGACGCTGACAGCCGGCACCGGATCGATCGACCCGGTGCGCTGACCTGCCATGCTTGTCGTATTCATATTGTTCGTATCCGCCTGATTCGAAGAGCGCCGCGCGTGGCCGCCGGCTCGGTCGAACCGCCCGGCCGCCGACGCGAAGTCGCCCACCCCTTTTTCGTCCGACCGGCGACGGCCGTTCCGGATTTCCCCGAACAACCGGCCACGCGCCGAACGACCCCGGCATCGAATTAATCGATCGAATTTGTTTGACGATTTCTTGTTGCCCGATGCCTCAAACACCCGGAAAACCCCACCGCTTCGCGACTCGCCTTTCACATCGAGCGATGGCGCGAATGATGACGTCTTCATTACCTCGTGCCCATTATTTTCGTTGCCTCGTCCCATCATGCGGGAATGCCATTCTTCAATGAAACGTTGAATACTGGATGCCCGGACGGCGATGACAACCGCAATCTTTACAGCAGCCGACGTCCGTGAAAGAACCGACTCCAGCCGCGTCAGGGCTAGTTTGCCGACATTCCCTCAAAAAAACCTTTTCTGCGGCGGACAAACCCTTTTCCAGAGCGGACTGCATTTACATTCATACATATTGGAAGGCAACCCGATTTTCACGACAACGCAATATCGATCCCGAATCGGCCGGAAATTAATCGAACGATTCATGATTTAGCGAACGTCATTACACATCGCCATCGAATTTTCGATAATGCGAGTGCGAATTCATGATTCGGGCCATTTCAACTTCGACAATCATATAATCGGAAATAAAGACCGAAATCAACGAAGTCGACTCGGCATATTTTCCCTGCCCTTTTCCCGGAAAACGGACGACACCGCCGCATACTCGCGACGCCGTGCGACAAGCCCACACGCGCCGCACGGAATCCCGCCACCGGCGCTATTGTCGGCATATAATTTTTTGCAACAATCGTCCAGATAACGATGTTGACGATCTGATCGGCCCCCCTCCCTTCCAACGCGTTCGCAACCATGCCATCCCGCTTGCCCAGTCCGGCGCCGCCTCGCACCACGCCGGATCTCGCTGGCGCACATATTCTGATCGTCGACGATCGCCCGAACGACCTGCGGCTGTTGACGGAAATCCTGCGCGCCGCGCAATGCCGGATCAGCGTCGCGTTCGACGGGTTGCAGGCCTACCATCGCGCACAGGCCATCGCGCCCGACCTGATCCTGATGGACGTGCGCATGCCGCGCATGGACGGTTTCGCCGCGAGCCGGCTGCTGGCGTCGACGCCGTCGACGCAGTCCATTCCGGTGATCATCCTGACGGCCGCGGGCGATCTCGACGATCGCATCGCGGGGCTCGAAACGGGGGCGCTCGACTACATCGTCAAACCGTTCGAACCCGCGGAAGTCATCGCGCGCATCCGCAATCACCTGAAGCGCGTGCGGCGCAGCCAGCCGTTCGCGCACCTGCCCGAACTGCCCGACAGTCCCGACGCGGCCCTCGTGCGCGCGGCGAGCGACGTGCTGCTGCGCGACCTGCGCCATCCGCCGGCGCTGGAGGATCTCGCCAAACAGGTCGGCACGCACGAAAAGCGGCTGTCGCGCGTGTTCCGCGATCATCTCGGCCAGACCGTGTTCGAGTATCTGCGGGACACGCGGCTGCGCGCCGCGATGCACTTCCTGTCGGAAACGTCGATGGGGATCGGCGACATCGCGGAGGAAATCGGCTTCTCCACGCCCGGCAATTTCGCGACGGCGTTTCGCGAGCGCTTCGGCATCACGCCGTCCGACTGGCGACGCCAGCGCCACGCGCTCGACGCGCCGGCCGCACCGGGCGGGCGCCACGGCGATGCGTAGGCGCGGCGCGGCATGGGCGGCGGGTTGTCGCGCGGCGCTCCTGCTTCTGGCGGCGCTGGCCGCCACGTGCGTCACGTACGCCACGGCCCGTGCCGCAACGGCGCCGAATCCCGCGCAACTCGAAGCCGTATCGGTGTTCGAAGACGCCGGCGCGACGATGTCCGCCGCCGAGGTAGCCGCGCAGCTCGCCGAGCCGTCGCGACGCGCGGCCCCGACAACCGCGACCGCGTTCAACGTGTCGTTTTCGCGCTCGGCGTGGTGGGTTCGCGCGACGCTGGTCAACCGCGACAGCGAGACGCGCCCGCTGGTGCTCGCGATTCGCGACGCGCGCGTCGATCGCGCCGACTTCTATGTCGACCGGCACGGCCAATGGATGCTCGAGCGCAGCTTCCCGACCGACCGCGGCGACGCGAGCGGTGCGCCGGCGCGCTACCCGACCCTCGACGTCACGCTGCGCGCGGGCGAACGACTCCCCGTGCTGATCCGCATCACGTCGCGCAAGGAAATGCGGCTTGCGCCGGTCGCGTTCACCCGCGACGCGTGGATCGCGCAGGAATTGCACGCGTCGATGTGGAACTTCGGATTCTTCGGCGGGCTGCTCGCTCTCGTCTGGTGTGCGCTGCTGATCGGCTTCTTCTCGCGCAGCGGCGTGTTTCACGTGCTGGCCGCGCTCACCCTGAACACCGCGCTGTTCGAAGCGGCGTACCGCGGCTATCTCGCGATGCTCCTGTTGCCCGGCGCGCGCGAGTGGTCGACGCGCGGCGAAACGATCTTCGTGTACCTGTCCGTTGCGTGCTTCATCGCCTTCATCCTGATGGTCTCGCATCGCGAGAAGGCGAACATCCCGATGCGCGCGGTGTACATGGTGTTTCTCGCGCTCGAATGCGCGGGGATAATCGGTGCGGCGTTCGGCGATCTGGCGACCTTCGCCCGGTTCTGCCTGTGGCTGAACACCGTGCTCGCGCTCGTCAACATCAGTCTCGCACTGATGCTCGTGATCCGGCGCACCCCGACGGCCCGCGTGATGCTGATCGCGGTCGGGTTCGCGACCTTCAACATGCTGATCCGCATACTCGACGGCCGGGATGCGTTGCCGTCCGTGCTGTCATGGATCCACTCCGACGTCTTTCCGAACCCCGTCATCGCGATCATCGGGCTGGCGACGCACCTGCTGGTGCTGGCCGCGTGGATCCACCACGTGGGCCGGCAGCGCACCGAGGCACGCAAGCGGCTCGAACACTGGCAGCTCACCGAGCAGGACCGGCTGCGCGACGAGGTCGCGCGGCGCACGGTGGCGCTCAACGAAGCGTTGCAGCAATCGAAGACGCACATGCAGCAGAAGATCGAGACGCTCGGCTATGTCAGCCACGACCTGCGCGCGCCGCTGTCGACGATCAACGGTTACGCGAAGCTGCTGCTGCAAGGCGCGACGCGCGGGCAGGAGCGGCTGATCCGGTCGATCGACCGCAGCATCCGCTATCAGCTCGCGTTGATCGACGAATTGCTCGCGTTCACGAAGGCCGAACTCCAGCCGCTCGGCGTCGCGCCCGATCGCACCGACCTGCCCGGGCTGCTGGACGACATCGGCCACTACGCGGCCGCGCTGTGCGAGCAGCAGCACAACCGGTTCGTCTATCGGCCGGTCACGGCGCTGCCGCGCACGGTGCGGATCGACGGCATTCGCCTGCAACAGGTATTGCTGAACCTGCTGTCGAACGCATCGAAATTCACGCGCGACGGCACGGTCGCGCTGTCGGTTCACGCGTCGCGCGAAGGCGATGCATGGCGCCTGCTGTTCGAGGTCGCCGATACGGGCATCGGCATCGACATCGGCGCGACCGATGACATCTTCCGCGCGTACCAGCAGGTGCAGGCGGTGAACGGCGGCACCGGGCTCGGCCTGTTCATCGCGCAGCGCATCGTCGCCGCGATGGGCGGCGAGCTGGCCGTCGCGAGCCAGCCGGGCGTCGGCACGACGTTCTCGTTCGCGGTCGTCGCGCCGGCCCTCGGCCATGCGCTCGCGCCGGCGTCGGGGCTCGTCAGGCGGTTCGATCCCGCCGTCGAAGCGGAACCGGCCAGCGCCGCGCCCGCGATGCGCTGCCCGCCCGCCGACGCGCTCGCCGAGCTGATCGCGCTCGCCGGCGAGGGCCGGCTGACCGATATCGAGGAATGGCTCGGCCAGTATGCGGACGAGCCGGACCATGCGCCGTTCGCGCAGGAAGTGCGCGCGCACCTCGATGCGCTGGACTTGCCGGCGATCGAAAGACTGGCCGGCTCGCTGAAACGCACGCGCGTCGCGGATACGTCGTTCGACACCGAGGCGGACACGACCGGGCCGGCGTGACGGCGCGGACGCAAGCGGCATGCGGCCGCGCGCGTCACTCCACCGCGATTCCCGCGCGCCGCCGATCGGCCCGCTCGACCACGCGGGCCAGCCGAATGATGTCGGTCAAGCCGAATTCGCCGGCATCCGGGCGCGGCCGGCCATGCTCGTCGGCCACGCGCATCGCGAACGCCAGCGCTTCCGAGCGCTCGCGCAGCAGCACCCGCAGCGCGTCGGCCACGATCCGGCAGTCGCGCGCGTCGCCCAGGTCGAGCAGCGGCCGACGGCCATGCTCGACGGCCAGCGCATCGGCCATGCCCGTCGTCAGATCATCGCGCTTCATCGTGTTCTCCTCGCGCAAGGGTAGTCGGTCGCACTACGATCGCCGCATCGTCGATACCAGCCCGATGTCCTCCTTGGGCGGCGCCGGCCGCGCGGGCGCGGCAGCCTGCGTCGGCCGCCGCGCGCCGAGCCCCGTGCCGCCGGTGCGGCGCCGCGTCGCGTGCCGCTCGATGACCCGCTGCAGCACGCAGAACACGCACAGCAGCGCGCCGATCACGATCCGCGTCCACCACGAACTCAGCGTGCCGTCGAACGTGATCAGCACCTGGATCGTGCCGAGGATGCCGACGCCGAACACCGAGCCGATCACGTAACCCACGCCGCCCGTCAGCAGCGTGCCGCCGATCACGGTCGCGGCGATCGCGTCAAGCTCCATCCCCTGCGCCTGCAGCCCGTAGCCCGACAGCACGTAGAGCGTGAACACCACGCCGCCGAGCGCCGAACAGAAGCCGCTCAGCGCATAGACGCCGACCTTCGTGCGCGCGACCGGCAAGCCCATCAGCAGCGCCGAGCGTTCGTTGCCGCCGACCGCATACACGTTGCGGCCGAAGCGCGTGAAATGCGCGACGTAGATCGCGACGGCGAGCGTCGCGAGCGCGATCAGCGCACCGGCGCTCAGCATGCCGCTGCCGAGCGGCACGCTGATGCCCGCGATCGCATGGAACGCCGGCGCATTGATCGTGATCGACTGCGTCGTAATCAGGAAGCACGCGCCGCGCGCGAGAAACATCCCGGCGAGCGTGACGATGAACGGCTGCAGCTTGAAGTAGTGGATCAGCGCGCCCATCGCCGCGCCGTACAGCGCGCCGAACGCGAGCACCAGCGGCACGATCACCCACACGGGCCAGTGCAGCCGTTCGGCGCCGACCGCGCAGAAGATCGTTGTCAGCGCAACGACCGAGCCGACCGACAGGTCGATGCCGCCCGACACGATCACGAACGTCATCCCGATCGCGACGATCAGCAGGAACGCATTGTCGACGAGCAGGCCGGTCAATACCTGCATCGAGAAAAAGCCCGTGTACATCACGGACCCGAAGCCGAACAGCGCGGCGAACAGCACGATCGTCACGACGATCGGCAGCGTGCGCGGATCGGCGAGGCGGCCAAGGAAACGGGTCATCGCGGCGTCGCTCCGGTGGTGGTGGCGCGCGATCGCGCGGAAGGCAGCAGCCGCGACGCATGCCGCACGAGCAGCGCGCGCGCCGCGTCCGACTGGATCAGCGTCACGACGATCACGACGACCGCCTTGACGACGAGCGTCGCCTCCGGCGGCACGCCGATCGAATAGGTCGTGTAGGTGAGCGTCTGGATGATCAGCGCGCCGAGCACCGAGCCCGCGAGGCTGAAGCGGCCGCCGAGCAGCGACGTGCCACCGAGCGTGACCGCGAGGATCGCGTCGAGTTCGAGCAGCAGCCCCGCGTTGTTGCCGTCGGCGCTGCGCACGTTCGAGCTCGCGAGGATGCCCGCGAGCGCCGACATCACGCCCGAGCACAGATACACGCCGAACACGATCGCACCCGAGCGCAGCCCGACGAGCCGCGTCGCGACCGGATTCACGCCGATCGCGCGAATGAACAGCCCGAGCGCCGTGCGGTTCACCAGCAGCGCGATCGCGCCGATCGTCGCCAGCGCGATCCACACCGCGCACGGCACGGTCGCGAGATAGCCGCCGCCGAGTGCGAGGTAGCCGGGCGCGCCGATCGGGATGATCTGGCCGCCCGTCAGCAGTTGCGCGATGCCGCGCCCGGCCACCATCAGGATCAGCGTCGCGATGATCGGCTGCATCCCGACGAAGGCGACGAGCAGCCCGTTCCACGCGCCGGCCAGCAGCCCGACGCCGAGCGCGGCGACCAGCGCCGTGCCGACTTGCGACGGGTCCGCCTCCAGCACGGTCGCGGCCGCCGCGCCGGCGATCGCGACGATCGCGCCGACCGAGATGTCGATCCCGCGCGTCGCGATCACGAGCGTCATGCCGAGCGACACGATCACGAGCGGCGCCGCGCGATTCAGGATGTCGATCGGCGCGCCGAACAGATGGCCGTCGAGCAGCGCGATCGACAGGAAACCGGGACGATGCGCGACGTCCAGCGCGAACAGCAGCACGAGCGTCAGCACCGGCCACGCGAGCGAATGACGAAACAGCGTGCGTAGCCACGTCATGACTGGCCTCCTGCGATCAACCGGTAAACCTGTTCCTCGGACGCATCGGCGCCGCTCAGCTCCGCGACCTTGCGCCGGTCGCGCAGCACCGCGATCCGGTGGCTCACGCGCACGACCTCGCCGATCTCCGACGAGATGAACAGGATCGCAAGCCCCTGCGCGCACAGCGCGAGCACGCGCTCCATGATGTCGAACTTCGCGGCGACGTCGATGCCGCGCGTCGGCTCGTCGAGAATCAGCAGCTTCGGGTCCGTCGCGAGCCAGCGCGCGAGCAGCACCTTCTGCTGGTTGCCGCCCGACAGCAGTCCGATCGGCTGTTCCGCGTCGCGCGCCTTGATGCCGAGCCGCGCGATATACGTGTCCGCGATCTCGCGCTGGCGCGCCCGACCGATCAGCCGCCACCAGCCGCGCCGCGCCTGCAGCGCGAGCACGATGTTCTCGCGGATCGACAGTGCGGCGACGATACCCTCCTTCTTGCGATCCTCCGGGCAGTACGCGATCCCGTTGCGCACCGCGTCGTGCGGCGACGCGAGCCGCTTGCGCGCGCCGTCGATCTCGATCGCGCCGGTATCGGGGCGCGCGGCGGCGAACGCCAGTTGCGCGGTTTCGGTGCGGCCCGAGCCGAGCAGTCCGGCCAGCCCGACGATCTCGCCGGGGCGCACGTCGAGATCGAGCGCGCTCATCATCCCGCGACGGCCGACCTGCTGCATCGACAGGAACGGCGCATCGGCCGCGGCGGTACGCTCGACCGCGGCGGCGCCGGCCTGCAACGTGTCGGACATGCGCTCGCGGCCGGTCATCTTCGCGACCAGCACGTCGACCGGCAGGTCGCGCGCGAGGTACTCGCCTTCGCGCTCGCCGTTGCGCATTACGGTGATCCGGTCGGACACCGCATAGGTCTGCTCGAGAAAATGCGTGACGAACAGGATCGCGATACCCGACGCCTTCAGCCGGCGCAGCACGTCGAACAGCCGCGCGACCTCGCCGTCGTCGAGGCTCGACGTCGGTTCGTCGAGAATCAGCACGCGCGCGTCGACCGACACCGCCCGCGCGATCGCGACCATCTGCTGCACCGCGATCGGATACGAATCGAGCGAACGCGTGACGTCGAGCGCGAGATCGAGTTCGGCGAGCGCGTCGCGCGCCCGTGCGTGGATCGTCTTCCAGTCGATCGCGCCGCGCCGCATCGGCTGCCGGCCCGCGAAGATGTTCTCCGCGACCGACAGGTTCGCGCAGAGGTTCACTTCCTGATACAGCGTCTGGATCCCGGCCGCCTCGGCCTCGCGCGGCGCGGCGAAATTCACCGGCGCGCCGCCGACGCGAATCTCGCCCGCATCGTGCGCATGCACGCCGGTGAGCACGTTGATCAGCGTCGACTTGCCCGCGCCGTTCTGGCCCATCAGCGCGTGGATCTCGCCCGGAAACAACCGGAAGTCCACGCGCTGCAGCGCGCTGACGCCCGGAAACGACTTGTCGATGCCGATCATCTCGACCACCGGCGGACTCTGCATGCATCCTCCCTCGAAGCGTCGCCGGACGGCGGCCGCGACGCCGCCGTCCGAGCGGACAGGTCAGTACTTGCGGGTCGGCAGCACCTGCGCCGCGACGTTCATCGGGAACACCGTCTCGTTGGTCACGATGCGCTTGGGCAACTGCTTGCCGGCGACCACGTCCTTCACCGCGGTCATCAGTTGCGGGCCGAGCAGCGGGCTGCATTCGACGTCGACGTTGATCTTGCCCGCGACCATCGCCTGAAAGCCGCCCTTGGTCGCGTCGAACGACACGACGCTGACGTCCTTGCCGGGCTTGATGCCGGCCTCTTCCATCGCCTGGATCGCGCCGAGCGCCATGTCGTCGTTGTGCGCGTAGACGACGTTGATCTGCTTGCCGTAGGTCTTCGCGAACGCTTCCATCACCTGCTTGCCGCCGGCGAGCGTGAAGTCGCCGCTCTGCGATGCGATGACCTTGAATTTCGGATTGTTCTTGATCACTTCGAGCAGGCCCGCGCGGCGGTCGTTGGCCGGCGCGGAGCCGACCGTGCCCTGCAGCTCGACGATATTGATCGGGCCCGCATCGTTCTTGTAGCGCTCTTCGAGCCAGTGGCCGGCGCGCCGCCCTTCCTCGAGGAAGTCGGAGCCGATCATCGTCACGTACAGCGACGGGTCCTTCACGTCGACGCCGCGGTCGGTCAGGATCACCGGGATATGCGCGGCCTTCGCTTCGGTCAGCACCGGCTCCCAGCCCGATTCGACGACCGGCGAGAACGCGATCACGTCGACCTTCTGCGCGATGAACGAGCGGATCGCGCGAATCTGGTTCTCCTGTTTCTGCTGTGCGTCGGAAAACTTCAGGTTGATGCCGGCGTCCTTCGCCGCGCCCTTCACCGATACGGTGTTCGCGGTGCGCCACGCGCTTTCCGCGCCGACCTGCGAGAACCCGAGCGTGATCGGCTTTTGCTGCGCGTGCGCGCCGCCTGCCAGCACCGTCGCCGCGGCGACGATCGCGCCGGCCGCGAGCTTCCTGATGAATGTCATGGTCCGTCTCCGATGATGTCGTTGTGTGCCGCGGCGCTGTTGTGTTTCTGCGTGGCGCTGGCGCGGATCGGGCTGCCCCGGCCGGCGTGTCGTGCCGGCGCGGTATACAGGCCCCGCATCAGTTTAGGAACAAGTCCGATAACCTTCCAATGAAATATTGGATTGGGGCGATGCCGGAATCGGCATGCGTATAAACACCTAACCACGCGAGCGAGGCCGGGCGCGGCGGCGCACGGTTCTTGCTCCGTCGCAATGGCTGTTCGCACCCCATGCCAGGCGAGCGCCCTTCACGCGAACCCAAGGAGACAAGCATGATCGCTGCCCGTGAGCGCGGGTCGCCGCGCACCGCCGCCGCCGGCCGGCGCGTCGCGACATGAAGCGGCCCGCTTCGAGCGCCGTCGCGGCGCTGCGCCATGTCGACGACCGCCAGCCCGGCTACACGCGCCGCCGGCTGCGCAACGGCTTCGCGTACTACGGGCCGGACGGCATGCGGATTCGCGATGCCGCGGAAATCGCCCGCATCGACGCGCTCGCGATCCCGCCCGCGTACACCGACGTGTGGATCTGCGCCGACCCGCTCGGCCACTTGCAGGCGACGGGCCGCGACGCGCGCGGCCGCAAGCAGTACCGCTATCACCCGCAATGGCGGGAAACCCGCGATGCGAACAAGTACGCGCGGATGGCCGCGTTCGCGCGGGCGCTGCCGCGCATCCGCGCCCGCGTCGCGCGCGATCTGGCGCTGCCGGGTATGCCGCGCGACAAGGTCGTCGCGACGATCGTCCGCTTGCTCGATACGACGCTCGCGCGGATCGGCAACGCGGAATATGCGCGCGAAAACGGCTCGTACGGGCTGACGACGCTGCGCAAGCGCCATTTGAAGATCCAGCCCGGCCAGGTGCGGCTGCGCTTTGCCGGCAAGAGCGGGATCGAGCACGACGTGACGGTCGACGACGCGCGGGTCGCGCGGATCGTCCGGCGCTGCGCGGAGTTGCCCGGGCACGAGCTGTTCCAGTATGTGGACGACGACGGCGTACGCCATCCGGTCGGGTCGTCCGACGTGAACGACTACCTGCGCGAGGCCGGCGGCGCCGATTTCACCGCGAAGGATTACCGGACCTGGGCCGGCAGCGTGCACGCGCTCGGATTGCTGCGGCGCATCGAGCATCGCGGCGTCACGCATGCGCGCAAGCAGATCGTCGAGACCGTGCGCGCGGTGGCCGACCTGCTGCGCAACACGCCGGCCGTGTGCCGGCGCTGCTACATCCATCCGGCTGTACTCGACGCGTTCGAGGCGGGCACGCTCGCCGCGCTCGCGGTCCGGCGTACGCCGCGCGGCCTGCGCGCGGACGAAGCGGCGTTCGTCGCGTTGCTGGTCTCCGCGAGCCGGCGCCCGGCGAGATGACCGTCCACGCCGCGCCTGCGCCCACCGGGGCGCGATCGGCATCGCTGCTTCCCCGCGTGTCGTTTACCACCGGGTTCCGGGCGCATGACCGATAGCCGCTCGCGCCCGTTTCTCTAAACTGGTTCGCACAACACACCTGCCCGGTGTCGTCCGCCGCGCGCGTCACGCCACCGGCATCGAGGCATCCCCGAGACATCCGCCTTCGCTGTCCGTCGGCCCGCACGCCCCCGCTGCATTCCCGCCGGCCGCGCCGCCAAGGCCATTCCAGGAGAGATCATTGAGTTCATCGCAAGCGCGCCCCGCGAAAACCCGGTCTTCGCGCCAGTCCATCAAGCTGGATGACATCACGATCGTCGACCCGGCCGTCCTCAAGCGCGCGGTCGGCGCGATGGCGTTCGGCAATGCGATGGAATGGTTCGACTTCGGCGTCTACAGCTATATCGCCGTCACGCTCGGCAAGGTGTTCTTCCCGTCGAGCAGCCCGTCCGCGCAGTTGCTCGCGACCTTCGGCACGTTCGCGGCCGCGTTCCTCGTGCGTCCGCTCGGCGGCATGGTGTTCGGGCCGCTCGGCGACCGCATCGGCCGCCAGCGCGTGCTCGCCGCGACGATGATCATGATGGCCGTCGGCACCTTCGCGATCGGCCTGATCCCGAGTTATGCGTCGATCGGCATCCTGGCGCCGATCCTGCTGCTCGTCGCCCGCCTCGTGCAGGGCTTCTCGACCGGCGGCGAATACGGCGGCGCGGCGACCTTCATCGCCGAGTTCTCGACCGACAAGCGTCGCGGCTTCATGGGCAGCTTCCTCGAGTTCGGCACGCTGATCGGCTATACGCTCGGCGCGGCCACGGTCGCGCTGCTGACGGCCACGCTGTCGCAGGAAGCGCTGCTGTCATGGGGCTGGCGCGTGCCGTTCTTCATCGCCGGCCCGCTCGGCCTCGTGGGCCTCTACGTGCGGCTCAAGCTCGAGGAAACGCCGGCCTTCCAGAAGGAGGCCGAAGCACGCGAAGCGGACGAGCGCGCGCGGCCGAAGCAGCGCTTCGCGACGCTGCTCGTCGAACAGTGGAAGCCGCTGCTGCAATGCGTCGGCCTCGTGCTGATCTTCAACGTGACCGACTACATGGCGCTGTCGTACCTGCCGAGCTACCTGTCGGCGACGCTGCACGTGCGCGAATCGCACGGCCTCTTCATGGTGCTGCTCGTGATGGTGCTGATGATGCCGATGACGCTGTACGCCGGGCACCTGTCCGACAAGATCGGCCGCAAGCCGGTGATGATGGCCGGCTGCGTGGGCCTGCTCGCGCTGTCGGTGCCGGCGCTGATGCTGATCCGCACCGGCGGCATGCTGCCGATCTTCGGCGGGATGCTGATCTACGGGATCCTGCTGTCGACGTTCACGGGCGTGATGCCGTCGGCGCTGCCTGCCCTCTTCCCGACGCGGATCCGCTACGGCGCGCTCGCGATCGGTTTCAACGTGTCGGTGTCGCTGTTCGGCGGCACGACGCCGCTCGTCGCCGCGTGGCTGGTCGATCGCACCGGCGACCTGATGATGCCCGCGTACTACCTGATGGGCGCGTCGTTCATCGGCATCGTGTCGGTGCTCGCGCTGCGCGAAACCGCGCGCCAGCCGCTACTTGGCTCCGGGCCGTGCGTCGCGAGCCGCGCGGAAGCGTTGAGCCTCGTGCACGGCGGCGCCGACGAAGCGCGGGTGCGCGACCGCAAGTTCACGGCGATCAGCGAGCGCGCGTAACGCGGGCCTCTGCGGGCCGATGCGACGCCGCGCGGCTTGCGCGGGCGTCGCCGTTCGCGCGATCGTTCGAATGGGCAACGGGCTTGCCACGACGCCTCCGCTTCGCGGACGTGGGTCGGACGCCCATGCGCGAAAACCGGACGATGGATCACGCGCGCCCCGGCGCGTTTTCGGCGCGAAATTCGCAGACAAGTTCGCCGCCGACCGCGAGTTCGTCGATCTGATCGGCCGTCAGCGCGACGATCGTTGCGGCACTTTCATCCGAGATGCCCAATTGCCGCTTGCCCTGCTCGTAGTGGACACGCAGTATGCGTTGGGCCAGCACGAGATACGCGCGATTGAATTCCGCGATTGCATCGAAGATATCGCCCTGTTCGGTCATGACCGCTCCTGAGCCGACGGCGGGTCTTGCGGGGCCGCGCGCGGCGCCGCGACCGGCCGTGCAGTAATGAATCCCTGAATCTATGTCAGGCGACGCGCATCATGCGGACAATTCCCAGGTCTGATCCGACATACGCGAAATCGCCGCTTGCAAAGCGATGATTCGCGATTCGCCATGTGTCGCTGTCGGATTCGGCCTAGATTCGGTCACCCCCGGAAAGCGGAACACCCCTACGATTTTCGGACGGCGCGCGGGGCCGGTTGCGCGAGCGCGCACGGTACCGTGCCAACGACGATGGCATTCGCGCATCGTCGCCCTCTATCGGCATCGTCGATGCCTGAACCCGAACGAGTGGAATCCGAAAACCATGTTGAAAGTGACGAAAGCCGTCTTTCCGGTCGCCGGTCTCGGCACGCGATTTCTACCGGCGACCAAGGCCAGCCCGAAGGAAATGCTGCCGGTCGTGGACAAGCCGCTGATTCAATATGCGGTCGAGGAAGCGATCGACGCCGGCATCACCGAAATGATTTTCGTGACCGGCCGCAGCAAGCGCGCGATCGAAGACCACTTCGACAAATCCTACGAGATCGAAGCCGAGCTCGAGGCGCGCGGCAAGGAAAAGCTGCTGTCGCTGGTTCGCAGCATCAAGCCGAACCACGTGGACTGCTTCTACGTTCGCCAGGCCGAAGCACTGGGGCTCGGCCATGCCGTGCTGTGCGCGGAGAAGCTGGTCGGCGACCAGCCGTTCGCCGTGATCCTCGCGGACGACCTGCTCGACGGTCCGACGCCCGTGTTGCGCCAGATGATCGACGTGTTCGATCACTATCACGCGTCGGTGATCGGCGTGGAGGAAATCGCGCCCGAGGCATCGACGTCGTACGGCGTGATCGACGGCAAGCGCTGGGAGGACAACCTGTTCAAGGTGTCCGGCATCGTCGAGAAGCCGGCGCCGGCGAACGCGCCGTCGAATTTCGGCGTGGTGGGGCGTTACGTGTTGAAGCCGAAGGTGTTCGAGCATCTGCGCGCGCTGCGGCCGGGGGCCGGCGGCGAACTGCAACTGACGGACGCGATCCAGTCGCTGCTGACGGACGAACAGGTGCTCGCCCATCGCTACGACGGCACGCGTTTCGATTGCGGCAGCAAGCTCGGGTATCTGAAGGCGACGGTCGAGTTCGCGCTGCGGCACCCGGAGGTGGCCGCGGACTTCGAAAGCTATCTGGCCGCGCGCATGTCGACGCTGCTGGCCGCCTGACCGGCCACACGACGCACCCGGTCATGTGGACGGCCATCAGCGATCTCGGCGACGCGGCGATGACGTTGCCGCTTGCGCTCGTGTGCATCGGCTGGTTGACGTGCTCGGCGACCGGGCGACGTTACGCGGCGTCGTGGGCGCTAATGCTCGCGGCCGGCATGGCGCTGGTCGGCGCCACGAAGATGCTGTACGCCGGCTGCGGGGTCCAGATCCGCGCGATCGATTTCCGCGTGATCAGCGGACATACGATGCTCGCATCGGCGGTCTGGCCGATGACATGCGTGCTGGCACTGAGCAGCGGAACGTCATGGCGGGCGAACACGTCGCTGTCGCTCGGGCTCGCGCTCGGCGCGCTGATCGGCGTGGCGCGCGTGTTCGACGACGCGCACACGCCGGCGGAAGTCGTCGCCGGCTGGCTCGTCGGCTCGGCCGTCGCGCTGGCGTTCGTGCGGCGGCATGGCGCACCGCGTGTCGATGCGCGGTATCGCGCGCTCGTCGCCGGGTCGCTATTGGCCGTGTCGGCCGTCGCCTATGGTCGACACGCGCCGATTCAGGCGGCGATCGACAACTATTCGCCGTTTTTGTGCGGGCGGTTCGCGCTGCGGCCCTGACGGGCGCGGGTCGGACGACGCGGCGTGCGATGGCCGGCGCTGCCCCTCGCCAGCGCCGGCGCGCGCAGACCGCTTCGTCGACCCCGCCGGAAAAAGACGGAATGCCGCCCGGATCGGACAACGCCGCTCGCCCGCTCGTCCGACCGCCTATGCTTGATCGCCGGAATCGAGTCGTCCCGAACGACGACCCCGTATTCCTCGTGCGAACCGGCGAGCAAGCGAGCCCTGCCCGACAGGCACCTTGCCCGCGTCGCGACGCACCTCGCCGTACGGCGCCGGAACGGCCGGCGCGTGGCGAATCCGGAGTCTCCGATCGGGCGCACGCATGTCGACCTTGCTCTTTTCAGCCAGCGTACTGTTCTTCTCCCTCAACGCATTCAGCGTACGGGCAACCTTCGCCGCCTATTTCCTGCTCTGCGCGCTCGCCTTTCTTCGCGCGCCGACGCTGATGAACCGGCAGCGTCACCTGTTTCCGGTCTGCGCATACTGGCTGATCAGCATCAGCATCGCGTTCGTTCTGTCCGCGTTTGGCGACTTCTACGTGAACTTCTACGTCAAGTTCATGCTGATCCAGACGTATATCGCGCTGTGCTACTGGATGTTTGCCGGCGGCGTGCTCACGCGGGATACGCTCGACACCGCATGCCGGATGCTCATCTACGTCCACGCCGCGTTCTTCACGTTTCAGCTCGTCTATTACCTCGGCACCGGTACCTTCATCGATTTCGACAGCTACGTGCGCGAAGCCGACTCCGAAGCGCTCTACGCCACCAAGGCGCTGACCGACAGCCTGATTTCGATTCGTGCGCTCGGCCTGTATTCCGAGCCGTCGTTTTACGCGATGACGGTCGTGCCGAGCGCGGTGGTCCTGCTGCTGTCGCAGCGGCGCATGACGCTCGCGCCCGCGGTCGGGTTCGCGACGGCGCTGCTCAGCTTCTCGGTCGCGTCGATGGCCGTGTGCGCCGCGTTGTGCGGGCTGCACGTACTCATCGGGCGCGGTCGGCTGCGGACCCGGATCGCCGTCGTCGTCGTCGCGCTCGCCTGCGTGCCCTGGCTTTACAGCGTGTACGACCAGCGGGTGAACCAGTCCGTCGACTACGATGCGGTCGGCAGCCGTACGCTCGTGCTGACCGAGCTGACCGAGCGCGACGTCGTCGCGGGCGCGTTCGGCGACGGCCTCTTCTGGGACGAGCGCAACAACGTCGGCAAGACGCATCTGCGCGGCTATCAGGTGCGCGACAGCTCGTTCTACATCTACCTCGTATTCGCCGCGGGCGTCGCCGGTTTCATCGTGTTCTTCGGTACGCTGGTCATGCTGTTTCGCCGCAAGGGTCGACGCAAGTATCTGCTCTATCTGCTGCCGATCCTGCTGTTCAAATATCACGTGCTGTATGGCATGCTCTGGCTCACCATTCTGCTGTTCGTCGTGCTGGCCGACCAGGATGCGCCGCGGCGGCGCGCGGTCGTCCGCCCGCTTCCCAACCTGTCCGGCGACGAGCCCGTCGCGCATCCGACATGACATCACTCCGACATGCGTCGACGTTTCGCACGTTGAAACGATTGCTTATCGCGGCGCTGTGCATGACCTGCGCGATGACGGCAGCGAACGCCGACTCCGTACCCGCGCCGCCCGGCGAAGTCATCGCGCACAGTCCGGCCGCCACGCGCGTGTATCTCGGCTCCCCGTCGCTCGCCCTGCTGCCGAACGGCGACTATGTCGCGAGCTTCGACACGTTCGGCGCCGCAGCGGCACAGAACCGCGTGTCCGTGTTCGCGTCGCACGACAAGGGCGCGACCTGGTCGCGGCTCGCGGACGTGCCGGACCAGTACTGGTCGTCGCTGTTCGTGCTGAACGGCGCGCTGTATCTGATGGGCACCAACCGCTCGATGGGCACACCGTCGATTCGCCGCTCCGACGACGGCGGTGCGTCGTGGACCACGCCGATCGATGCGTCCACCGGTCTGCTGCCGTATTCCGGGCGTTTCATCACCGGGCCGGTTCCGGTGCTCGTCGATCGCGGGCGCGTCTGGCGCGCGTATGAAAGCGTCGACGGCGGCGACCTGCGCGCGACGGTGCTGTCCGCCCCCGTCGACCGCGATCTGCTCGACGCGCGCAACTGGCGCATGTCCGCGCATCTGCCGTCGGACAAACGCTGGCTCGACGGCACATTCCAGTCGTGGGAAGAAGGCAATGTCGTCGGCAGGCAAGGCGCCGCGCCCGTCGTCATGCTGCGCGTGAATACTGAGAACGGGCCGGAGAAAGCCGCATTGGTGACGACGAGCGACGACGGCCGAACGCTGTCGTTCGACCCGACGCGCGATTTCGTCGACCTGCCCGGCGCGGGCAAGAAGTTCACGATCCGCTTCGATCCCCAGTCGAAGCAATACTGGACGATCACGAATGCAGTGCCGAAGAGCGTCGGGCCGATGAACCTCGAGCGCGTGCGCAACACGCTGGTGCTGCTGTCGTCCCCCGATCTGCGGCGGTGGACCGCGCGGCGCATCCTGCTGCAACACGCGGACAAGAAGCGGCACGGCTTCCAGTACGTCGACTGGCAATTCGACGGCAGCGATCTCGTTGCCGTGCTCCGCGTCGCGTTCGACGACCCGGAAGGCGGCGCGGCCAGCCAGCACGACTCGAATTTCATCACGTTCCTGCGCGTACGGCGGTTCCGCGACAACGCCACATCCACTGCGCTGACACAAGAGTTGCAGTAGCCCCGGCCGAGGCCCGCCGCTCGTCTATTTCTTGAACACGCCGACGACGTCGCTGCCGTCGACCACCAGCAACGCGCCGATGCGCTGCGTCTGCATCAGCAGCAGCGCATCCTCGACCCGCGTACCCGGCCGTACCGTACAGGGCTCGATCGACATCATGTCGGCTGCCGTGCGCCGCAATACGCCGTCGCCATACCGCTCGATCGCGCGGCGGATGTCGCCGTCGGTCACGATGCCCCAACCCGTGTCGCGCTTCACGATCGCGAGCCCGAGACGCCCGCGCGTCATCGCGTCCAGCACGTCGAGCGTCGACATGTCTTCCGTCACGATCGGCAGGTCTCGGCGCGCCATTTCGTCGTCGACCGTGGACAGCAGCCGGCGGCCGAGCGAGCCGCCCGGGTGGAAGCGTGCGAAGTGCTCCGGCTGGAAGCCGCGCGCCCGCATCAGCGTGACCGCCAGCGCATCGCCCATCGCGAGCGTGGCCGTCGTCGACGCGGTCGGCGCGAGTTGCAGCGGGCACGCCTCGCGTTCGACGCCGACGTCGAGATGGACCCGCGCGGCGCGTGCGAGGGTCGACGCAGGATCGCCGGTCAGCGCGATCAGGTCGTTGCCGTTGCTGCGCAAGAACGGGATCAGCTTGATCACCTCGTCCGTTTCCCCGGAATTCGAAATCGCGAGAAACGTGTCGTCCGGCGTCACCATCCCCAGATCGCCGTGATAAGCCTCGCCCGGATGCATGAAGAAGCCGGGCGTGCCGGTGCTCGACAGCGTCGCGGCGATCTTCCTGCCGACGATCCCGGACTTGCCCATCCCGCACACGACGACCCGCCCGCGCGAGCCGAGCATGATCTCGATCGCACCGTCGAAGTTCGCGTCGAGCCGCGCGGCCACGCTGGCCAACGCCCGCGATTCGATCTCGAAGACCTGCCGGGCGGATTCAATATGGTTCTGTCGCATCATCAGTTTGCCGTTTGAGAAGGGAGACGACGCGCGCGACGTCGTCGGGCGTATCGATGCCGGCCGGCGGCGCATCGGGCCATTGCATCACGTCGATCGGCATGCCGAGCCAGAGCACCCGCAACTGCTCGAGCCGCTCCAATCGTTCGAGCTCGCACGGCGCCGCGGCCGCCAGCGACTGCAACGCCGTATTCGCGTAGCCGTAGAGGCCGATGTGCCGCAGAAAACCGCCGCCGTTCGGACCGCTCGTTTGCGCGGGCCGGCCGTCGCGGCAGAATGGAATCGCCGCGCGCGAGAAATACAGCGCACGGCCGCGGCCGTCGACGACGAGCTTGACGATGCCCGGCTCGTCGAGCAACGCGGTGTCGCCGACCGGGCAGGCCACCGTCGCGACACCGAAGTCCGGCGCCGCGCTGCAGAAGCCGGCGAATGCCCGCAGCAGCGCCGTGGGCACGAGCGGTTCGTCGCCCTGTACGTTGAGCACGGCATCGGTGTCGCGCCAGCCGAACGCACGCGCGACTTCCGCCGCGCGATCGGTGCCGGACTCATGCCCGGCGTCGGTCATCGCGAAACGGATGCCGCGCGCGGCGAGCACGTCGGCGATACGCGGATCGTCGATCGCGACGACGATGTCGGTATCGGGCAGCGCACGGCTCACGCGCGCGTGCACGCGGACGATCATCGGTTCGCCGTCCAGATCGACGAGCGGCTTTCCCGGCAGTCGCGTCGAGCCGTATCGTGCCGGAATCACGACGTGCACCGGCCGCCCGTTATTGAATGACGTCATGGCTGCTCCATGCGTCGAACAACGGCCGGTACGCGTCGTCGAGCGACAGCCCGGCGCCGGTCAGCAGATGCTCGGCCACCTCGCGCGCCACGCCGCGGCCTCCGACCGTGCGTACGACATGATCGACGCGTGCGCGGACGAGCGGATGCGCGTCGGCCGGCGCATACGACACGCCGACGCGTTCGATGACCGCGAGATCGTTCACGTCGTCGCCGACGTACGCGATTTCGGGGTCGCCCATCCGTTGCCGCGCCTTGATGTCCGCATAACCGGCGGCCTTGTCGTCGCAGCCGGTCACCAGCACGTCGACGCCGAGCTGGGCCGCCCGCCACGCCAGCGCGCCGCTATGCTTGCCCGACAGGATGCCGACGCGAATCCCGTGCGCGCGCAGCAGTGCGACCGCGACGCCGTCGTGCGCATGAAAGCTCTTCATGAACTCGCCGTCGGCCGTCACGTGGAGCAGGCCGTCCGTCAACACGCCGTCGACGTCGAACAGCACCAGGCGCACGGGCCCGCGATACATCGCGCCGCTCACCGGATATCGAGCGGCGCGAGCCGCTTGACCAGATCGTCCACCGCCTTCGTCTGCTGCAGGAACGCGTCGAGCAACGCGAGCGGCAGCGCACTCGGGCCGTCGCAACGCGCGTGGTCGGGATCCGGATGCGCTTCGAGGAACAGCCCGGCCAGCCCGACCGCCATCCCGGCGCGCGCGAGATCGAGTACCTGACGCCGCCGGCCGCCCGACGCGGCGCCGTGCGGATCGCGCATCTGCAGGCTGTGCGTGACGTCGAAGATCACCGGGCAGTCGCCCGTCGCATCGCGCATCTGGCGAAAACCGAGCATGTCGACGACGAGATTGTCGTAGCCGAACGAGGAACCGCGCTCGCACAGGATCACGCGATCGTTGCCGGCCTCGCGGCATTTCGATACGACGTGCTCGATCTGCGTCGGGCTCATGAACTGCGGCTTCTTGATATTGACCACGTTGCCGGTCTGCGCGATCGCGACCACGAGATCGGTCTGGCGCGCGAGGAATGCCGGTATCTGCAGGACGTCGACGACCTGCGAGACCGGCCCGACCTGCCACACCTCATGCACGTCCGTGATCACGGGCACACCGAACCGGTGCCTGACTTCGTCCAGGATCCGCAGCCCCACGTCGAACCCCACGCCGCGATACGAGTGGATCGACGAACGGTTGGCCTTGTCGAAGGACGCCTTGAACACCAGCGGAATGCCGAGGCGGCGCGTGACCTCGACGAACGTGCCGCAGACGTCGAGCGTGAGCCCGAGGCTTTCGAGCACGTTGAGGCCGCCGAAGAGGACGAACGGCAGGTCGTTGCCGACCGTGACGTCCGGCGTGATGGTTACATTCATATGGATCTCCACGAAATGAGGACGATGGTGTTCGCGTCGTGCTGCGGCCGCGACCGCCGCCGCGCGAAACGCGGAGGTCGACCGCCGCTGTTTGCCGACGTCAGCGCTCCCCGCTCGTCGCATAGAGCGGCGCAAGCTCGCCGAACAGGCGTTCCTCGCCGAAACGCTGCCGCGCCTCGCGGTTCGCCCGCCGGCCCAGTTCTGACCGCAATGCAACGTCGCCAGCGAGGCGCTGCAGCCACGCGGCCGCGTCGGCTGCCGTCGCATAGATCACGCCGGTCTGCAAATGACGGACGACATCGACGTTGCCCGCACAGTCGGACACGACGACGGGTCGGCCGGCCAGCATCGCCTCGATCACCGACACCGGCATCCCTTCCCACGACGAGGTCGACAGGTACACGTCCGCGCATCCGAGCCGACGCTCGACCTCGTCGCGCGACAGCCATCCGGTCACTTCGACGCCGGCCTTCGCCAGTTCCGCCTTCGCACCATCGTCGCCGTCGCCGATCCAGACGAAACGCGTACCGCGCGCGCGCATGCCGTACGCGATCTGCGCGAACAGGCCCGGATTCTTTTGCGCGCGGATGCCGCCGACCGTCACCACATAGGCGGGACCGTCCGCGGGCCGCGCGGCGTCGCCCGAATGCGCGGTCGACGCAGCCTCGACCACCGCATTCTCGACCACCACCACCGGCTGACGAAGCCAGGTGCGAATCGCCCGACCTTCACTCTCCGAGCACGCGACGTAAAGGCACTTCCGCACGCACGCGATTCTCTCCAGGCCGACGAACGCCAGGCGCTTCACGCGCGAGATGTCGCGACGCATGAAAGAAATGCAGTGCGGACTGTAGAAGAACGCCGCCTTCGGCAACGCAAACAGCGTCGACAGCCGCCCTAAAAAACCGGCAAACGACGAATGCATGTGCACGACGTCCGGGCCGATCCCGTTGAGTGTCGCGCGCAGGCGCATCACGGTCTGCAACAGGCCCGCGCCTTTCATCTGAAGGTGGCGCAACGACACCCTCGCGTCGAACATCGCGGCCAGACCCGGCGGCGTATCGGGCCGCACCGAATAGACGACGTGCACGTCGTGCCCTTCGCGAGCGAAGCGATTGGCAATCAGGCACACCATCGACAACGTGCCCGTCGCGCTGGATTCGACTATGTGGACGATTTTCATCGGGTCCGTTCCATGAAAAATGAGCCGTCGCGCACCGACGCCGAACGACCGTCAAACACGCGGGCCGCGCCCCGCGACCGCATCGATATACGCGAGCACGCCGGACCCTTCGATTACGCGCCCCCATTCGAGCGACTTCATCGCAGCCGGATCGGGACGACGCACACGGATCCGCGACAACGGAAACACTTCGTCGAAGATCGCCGCGCCGGTGACGTGACACGGGATACCGAGTTCTTTCGCGGTGCGTACGTTCGACGGCGCGTCGTTGCAGACGATCTTTTTTCCGAGCGACGCGTATTCGAGCAGCTTCGTCGGCGTCTGGAAGCAATGCGGTCGGTGATACGGAAAGAAGCACACCGCGTATTCGCTGTCGCGCACGATCCGCAGCGCGTCGCGTTGCGGTACGCGGCCGACGAAGCGGATGCCCGGCGTGTCGGCGAAAGCCGCGCGGATTTCGGGCTCCGGATGGCCGACCAGCACGAGCGTGTCCGCTGCGTCGCGCCGCGCGTCGCGGTAGGCGGCGAGCACCTTGTGAAAGCCGCGTTCTCGGCTCATCTCGCCGATATAGCAGAACCTTCCGGACGGCGTTTGCACGGTATCGGCGTCACCCGCGGCCGCGACGTCGGCACCGGCACCGGCACCGGCACCGGCATCCACCGGATCGAAGATCCAGTCCGGCACGCCCATCGGCAACAGCAACGCGCGTACGCCGTCGCCAAACGCCATCGCGTCCCGCATCCGCGCGTTCTGGAAGATGCGCAAATCGGGCCGTACGTTCAGCACGCGCTTCACGCGGTCCTTGACGGCCGCGAGCCGGCCCACCGATAGCGACCGATAGTCGTGAATCACGAACCGCGCGGGCGGCAATGCCCGATAGAAACCCATGATGCACCAAAGGATGCAGACGTCCCGGTCCGGAAAGCGCACATACGCATCGAGATCGCCGTCGAACACCTCGAACCCGTGCGCTCTCAGCCGACGGCCGTAGGCGGCGATCTCGGGATAGTTCGCCTTGCCGGGATGCAGAATGAACACTTTCATTTCGATTCCTGTCCGTTGTCGACAACGCGCGCCGGCACACCGACCGCGACGCCGCCGTCGGGCACGTCGGTCAGCACGACCGCCCCGGCGCCAATCCGCGCGCGGTCGCCGATGCGAACCTCGCCGAGCACGACGCTGTGCGCGCCGAACTCGACGTGATCGCCGATCGTCGGCACGCCGCCGAGCGTGCCGTCCTTCCGGATCGTGTTGCCGACGGTCACGCCGTGCCGCAGCGTGCAGTACGCGCCGATCGTCGCGTATCCGTTGATCACGAGGCCGGTGCCGTGATAGATCGCGAGCCCCCTGCCGATCTTCGTCTTCGCCGGAATCTCGATGCCCATCAGCCAGTCGCACAACACGATGTACAGCAGGATCAGCGGCGCGCCGGCCAGCAGCGTGAACCGGTTCCGGCACGCGAGGTAGTGCACGATGCGGTAGAAGATCACCACGCTGCGCGTCTTCACGAACGCATTGCGGCGGCAATCTTCGGCGATCGCGTCGGCGGTCTGTCTCAACGTGACGGTCATGTCAACGCTGCCCCGCGAAAACGCGCCGCGCCGCATCGGCCGGGATACGCGCGGTGCCGAAGTAGTCGATGCCGTCGACCAGAAACGAATGGATGTACTTCAGCAGGCGCTCGCGGTCGAACTCCTTGTAGAAACACCGGCCGAGCGACACCACGCGCTTGCCGTACAGCATCGCCTCCAGCCCGACCGTCGAATTGATCGTGACGACCGCATGCGCATGCCGCAGCAGCTCCGTGGTCGGCGTCGTGACGATCTCGAAGTGATACGTCTGCTGCAGGCGCACGATCGCGTCGATCTCGGCCGCATCGGTTTCCGCCGGATGGAGTTTCACGAACAGGTCGGCGCTCTCGTTCGCCGCGAACTCGAACGCATGGCGAATCGCGTCGAGATTGCCGACGTCAGAGTGCAGCTTGATCTGCGTATCGCCGGCCACCTGAAGCGGCAGGAATACATAGCGGCAGGTCGACAGCGTGTCGGGCGACATATAGGTGGCCTGGCGCGGCGCCGGCATGCCGTTGCGCGCGCGCACGCTTGCCAGACGCCGCCGGCCGACACCGCGGCTGACCAGCTTCAGCACATAATTCGTCGCGGACGTCGCCTTGCGTCCGAACGACGTCCGCGCCTGCGGCAGCGGCTTGCGCTTGTCGCGTTCATAGGTCGACAGCCAGCGCGCATGCGTGTCCTCGTCGGGTAGCGGCAGGCGATCGATGACCTCGGGGTAGCGGCTGATCGTCGACAATGCATTGACGCCCAGCGAATCGACGAACAGCTTGCCCGGCAGATTCGAGATCTCAATGAAGCGGGTCGCCACGCCCTGCACCGTGCACGCCTGCCGCACCGCGCGGCACACGAGCTGCTGCCCGTTCCACATCACGCACTGCTCGACCCGCAGGCCGCGCAGCACTTCCGACGCGATATGGAAGATCGCCGCCGACTCGCGCTTCGCACGCGCCTCGGTCATCTGCCCGTTCATCACTTCGATCGACAGTTGATACGGCGTGCGGTCGGCCGCGCCGCCGTCGGGCACGTCGATCGGCATCAGCCGGTTCAGGTACACCGACCGGAAGCCGCCCAGCAGCAGGCCGAGATGCGCGACCGGTTCACTCGTCAGGAATGCGAACTCGTATTCGTGCCGGACCGCGCTCACCAGACGGGTGGCGAAGTAGTAGCGCTCGAGGGAGTCGATGACTATCAGGATCATGGTGTACTCGTTCGTCGTATCGGCGTTCTCACGCCAGCGCCCCCGACCGGGACAGGTTCGCGTCGAGGACCCGGTACGTCAGCGCGATGCCCGCCGCCATCAGCGCCGCGCCGGTCAATGAAAAAATCAGGACGCTCGTCTGGGCCGACAGGTTCGCCAGCCGCGCGATGCCCAACGCGCCGACGAGGCCCATCCCGCAGGTCAGCTGAAACAGGAAATCGGTGCGCTGCGCGCGCGTGGCCAGGAAGATCTGCGACAGCGGCACGTAGATCAGCTGCAGCGCGAACAACGGCATCAGGCTGTAATAGAAGCCGACCGAGCCGCGCCAGCTTGCGCCGAAGAACAGGTCGACGAGCGGCGCGAACAGCAGCAGCCCGCCGGCCATGTACGCGACGGCGAGGCCCGCGAGTGCACGCGCGTAGGTGCGGTACACCCGATGCACCGCCGAGCCGGCATCCGGTCGCGCCATCGCGCCGATTGCGTCGCGCCGAAACACGCCGCCCACGCTCTGCGCGATCAGCGAAACCGGAAAGAAACCGAGCCGGTAAGCCGCGGCGAAGTAGCCGGCACTCTGCGCATCGAACCAGTGCGGAATGGCGATCGCCAGCGCGTAGGTCAGCACCGACGCGCACAGCGTCGACGGCAGGATGTACAGCGCGAACCGGCGATTCCTGACGAAGAAACCCGGCGACAACCTGAACGCATACCCTGCGCGATAGCCGCTCAGCACGATCGCACCGGCCATCACGACCGACACTGCGGCGGTCACCCACGCGTACAACGCGAATACGTCGACCTTGCCGCATGCGGAGCAGGCGAGCGACAGCACGAGACCGATCAGGAACGCACCGTTGACGACCATGCGCGACAGCGCGATCCATCCGTAGCGCCTGAGGCTGTTCAGGTAGGCGCCGGCAGCCAGCTGGATGAACGATGCCAGCGCATAGACGGCGACAGGATAGAGATCCGCCCGGCCGGCGATCGCGATCAGCATCCCGCCCGCGGCGGCGACCATCAGGCCCAACGCCGTCACGTTGACCAGCGCATTGAACGATTCGCGCGGCGAATCGTCGACGCACGCGAGCTCGTAGCGCAATGCGAGCAGCGTGCCGACGAAAGACGCCAGCGCGAGCAGATAGTTGAAGTGGCCCAGCGACTCAGGCCCGAACCGACGTCCGATCACGAAGATGCTGACGAACAGCGCGATCTGTCCCATCACGACGCCGGCCAGCGAAACGATCGAATCCCGCGGATTGATCATCGCGCCTCCGTGCGCCGCGCGCGACCGGATTCGCATGCCGGGACGCCGGCTGCGCTGGACGTATCACGCATCCTGCGCTCCGTACTCGTAGGCGACATAGCGATAACCGCCGTACTTCGAACCGTAGCCGTACTGTCCGAGCCGCGGGTTGACGCCGTTGAAGATGACGCCGTTCAGGCGAACGCCGTTTTGCGCGAAGCGCTTCGCTGATTCGTCGATCTCGCCGAGCTTTGTCTTGCCCGCCATCGTGACGAGCAGCGCGGTACCGGCGAATGCACCGAGAATACCGGTATCGGGCACGGCGAGCACCGGCGCCGAGTCGATCACGACGATGTCGTAACCCGACGACAGGCCGTCGACCAGCGCCGCGAGATTGCGGTTCAACAGCAGTTCCGCGGGATTTTTCGGCATCGTGCCGGTCGAGATGAAGTCGAGACCCTCGACCACCTCTCGGTGAATCACGTCCTCCACGCGTGCGCTGCCGGCGATCAGCTCCGTGAAGCCGCGGCCGCGCGGAAAGCCGAGATAGTCATGCATCCGCCCCTTGCGAATGTCGCCGTCGATCAGCAGCACACGCTTCCCGGCGCTGGCCATCACGACCGCGAGGTTCGACGAGATGAAGGTCTTGCCGACGCCCGGCGCGGGACCGGCGATCAGCACGATGTTGTTCTTCGCCTCGAGCATCGCGAACTGCAGGGCGGTGCGCAGGCTCCGCAGGCACTCGACGGCCGGCTCGTTCGGGAAATCGATCGACAGGATCGACTTGTGGCCGCTCTTGCGCGCGGCTTCTTCGGCCAGGTCGCGCTGATGGTCGCTGATCGGGACCGTCGCGTACACCGCGAGGCCGAGGCGGCGCTCGATCTCGTTGTGATCCGAGATGCCGTGGAACAGCATCGAGCGGACGATCGCGGTGCCGCAGCCGGCGAGCAGCCCGAGCAGCAGCGACGCCAGCGCGACGAGCACCTTCTTCGGCCGCACCGCCACTTCCGGCACCGCGGCCGTGTCGACGAGACGCACGTTGCCGACCTTGCCGGCCTGCACGAGTTGCAGCTGCTGCATGTTGTTCAGCAATGCCGTGTAGAGGTCGGTGTTGACCTTCACGTCGAGCATCAGCCGCACGGCTTCCTGCTGCAGGTCCGGCAGGCGCCTGATCTGCAGCTCGGCGGCGTTCCGATAGCCGTTCAGCGCGGCGATCTGCTCGTCGATCACGGCCACGCTCGGGTGCCGTTCGGTGAAACGGGACATCAACTCCTGCCGCTTCTGCTGCAACTCGAGCAGGCGCGTCTTCGCGTCCGCGGTCTGGGCCAGCGCGAGCTTCGCCTCCTCGGTGAGGTCGACCGTGCCATGCTCGTCTCGCAGTTTGGTCAGACGCGCTTCGGAATCGGCCAGTTGCAGCTTGAGCTGCGGCAATTGCGCGGTCAGGAATTCAAGCGACTGCGCGGCCTCCGCCGATTTCCGCTCGATGTTCTGCCGCACGTACTGACGGCCGATTTCGTTCATCGTGTCGCAGACCCATTTCGGATCGGTATCCTGAAGACTGGCGACGACGACGTCCGATTGCTTCACGCGCTCCTGCACGTTGAGGCGGTCGCGGATGTCCTCGATCGTCTTCAGCCGCGAGTGGCGAACCAGCACGAATGCGGCGCCGGGCTTCGCGGCGATCGACGCGACCTGCAGCACGATCGGGCCGCGCGGCGAGTCGAAGCGCTCGAGCGCGCCGACGGTGCCCTCGACCGGCGCATCGAGATCGCCGCCGTCGAGCCGATAGCGCTTGCCCCCGAGGCTCGTCAGCGTGAACGCGTCGCCTTCGTTCTTGCGCGGCACGTCGAAACGCCGCACGTCGATGCGTTCGCGGCCCCACGCGTAGCCGCCCAGGCCGGCGAGGCCGGGTTCGGACAAGCCATCGCGATGGCGCGCGATCCAGTCGCCAATCAGCGGAAATCGCTTCGGCTCCGCGTCGATGAACAGGTTGAGCTTGTCGACCGCACGTTCGACGACGAGGCGCGACGCGAGGATCTGCTGTTCGGCGGCGGCCGACGACTTGACGTCGAACAGCGCCGATACGTCGCCGAGCAACGACTTGGCGGCCGACGTGTCGGGGCTGTCCTCGACCTGGACCATGATGTTGGCTTCGAACACGGGCTTGCCGAGCATCGCGTACGCGAGGCCGGCCGCCAGCAGCACGCACGTGATGGACGCGATCAGCCAGCGGCTTTCCAGCAGAATGTCGAGCACCGCAACGAAATCGGTCTCGCTGCCGTCTTCGGCGGCTTGCTGCGGCGGGGCGGAGGGTTGGGTCATGGCAACGATATGAGGCGTAGGGGTTCCAGTGGAGCGTCGGCCGACGGCGGCTTCAGACGATACGAAGGCGCTTCGACCACTCGGACACGCCGAGTTCGATCAGTCGCGCGCAGCGTTCGAATACGAACCTGGGCTGCCGGTAAGGGTCGTGCACGTCGAAGTCCGTGTATTCGCCGAGACGGAACACGCGTCCCCGCACGAACGGAAACCGGTTCTCGAGCGACGTGCGCTGTCGACGGTCCATCACGAGGATCAGGTCGGCGTCGGTACACAGCGCGCGGTCGACCTGCCGGGCGCGATGCGGCGACACGTCGAACCCGCGCAGGCGCATGACGTCCAGCGCATACGGCGCGGCCGGCATGCCGACCAGTGCGTTCAGGCCGGCGGACGTGACGCGGCGCCCCGGCATCGACTGACGCAGCATCGCTTCGGCCATCGGGCTGCGGCAAATGTTGCCTTCGCAGACGATCAGGATGGACTCCATCATTTGGTCGCGATCGCCGCGGTCAGGCCGGCATTGATGGCCGGCAGCAACAGGCTGAGCACGCGGCTGAAGCGGACGAGCCCGTTGCCGTCGACGTAGACGACGTCCTTCGGCTTCAACTGGAATTGATTGGCGAGCACCATCGCGACCGGCGAGCGGGCATCGAGGTGATAGACCTGCGGTTGCGCGTCCTGCATCCCGCGCACCACGTAGAGCTGCGCGGCGTCGGCCGTGTTCGCGTTCAGGCTGCCTGCCTGCGCGATCGCCTCGCTCAACGTCAGCCGGCCATTGCGCATCGGCAACGCCGTGACGGGCTTGTTGACCTCGCCCATCACGAATACGCCGCTCTCGTCGCGTGCCAGCACGCGCACGAGGTCGCCGTTGCGCAGCACGATCTTCGACGGATTGCGTCCTTGTTCGGCCATCCCGGTCAGATCGATCCTGCGCTCGACGCCGTCGCGCACCAGCACGATGCGACTCTGGTCGGCCGCCGCCGAGAATCCCCCTGCCCGCCCTATCGCGTCATACAGCGTCATCGGGATGTCGTTCACCGGCTGCGAGCCCGGCGTATGCACCTCGCCCTCGATATACACCTGCTTCGCACGGAACGATGCGATCCGCACCGTGACCTGCGGATTCCTGAACGTCTTGTCAAGACGCCGCGCAAGCTGCGTTTGTACCTGCTCGGCCGTCAGCCCGGCGACCGGCAACCGGCCCGCGTAAGGAAACTGCAGCGTACCGTCCTGATCGACGACGAAACCCGGCGGCGCATCCGCGGCACGCGGCGCGGACTGTGCCGGCGCGCCGAGCGCCGCCGCCAGTTCGGGGTGATCCCACACGGTGATCTGCAACACGTCGCCGCGGCCGATGGTGTATGCGTCCGGCGACGAGGCGATATCGCGGAGCTCGCCGGGCACACTGCGTTCCGTATCGCGCATGCGCCGGATCAGCGACAGGTCGATATTCGTCACCGGAACCGGCAGCGTGGCGTTGTCACCGGGCGTCGTGCCGCTTTGCAGCGGAATCGACGCCGGCTGCTGCATGCGCATGCCCGGCGCGATACCGCACGCGCCCAGCAACGCACACAGCGGCAGGATCATCACGAGTCGACCGACACGCGATCGTCGGCGCGGCGCGCGCGCCGGCTCCATTTGACGCAACCTCTGCATTACAACCTCGATCTTTTTTAGTCTGAAATTGCTTCGGTCGCCTCGCGTCGTGTCGACCGCGAGTACAGCACCCCTGTCGAGACCGGACATGCCTGCTGCCACACCGTACCGTTGCGCCGCCTTCCGCCACGCGCGATCGCACCGCCTTCACACGCGGGAGGAAGCGGCTAGTACGCGCCCGAGCCGCGCACCACCACGGTGATCGTCCTGAACAGAATGCCGATGTCGCGGCGCAGCGACCAGTCGCGCACGTAGGACACGTCGAGCGACACGCGCGTCGAATAGTCGGTGTCGTTGCGGCCGCTGACCTGCCAAAGGCCGGTCATGCCGGGCTTGGCCATCAGGTAGTAGCGCACGTCGGCGCCGTAGCGTTCGAGCTCGGCCTCGACGATCGGGCGCGGCCCGACCAGGCTCATGTCGCCCTTCAGCACGTTCAGCAACTGCGGCAGTTCGTCGAGGCTCGTCTTGCGGAGCAGGCGGCCGATCGGCGTGATGCGGACATCGTTCTTCAGCTTGAATTCGCGCGCCCATTCCGCCCGGGCGTCGGCGTCGCGCTCCAGCAGCGCCTTGAGCACCACATCGGCGTTCGTCACCATCGAGCGAAATTTCAGGCACTTGAAGCGCCGGCCGTTTCGGCCGACACGCTCATGCCCGAAGATCGCCGGACCACCGTCGCGCCTCACGGCCCATGCGATGCCCAGCAATGCCGGCGCGAGTACGACGAGCAGCACCGACGCGCCCACCAGGTCGAAGCTCCGCTTGACCGTCCGTTTGACGCGTCCGACCGTCCGGTGGCCGATCTCGAACTGGCCGCGCCGGTCCGCGTGCGCGATCGCCGCCGCGCGCACCTGACCGCCCGCACGCTCGATCACACCAAAGATCGCGAGCGTCAGCGCGCGGAATGCGATCAGGCCGATCCCGCTGGCGAGCGTCCAGCACACGAACCACTCGCTCGACAGCACATGCGCACGATGCAGCACGTAAAGCAGCGCGGTGCTCATGCCCTGCACGACGATCCATGCCAGCACCGTGCGCCCGAGCAGGTGCAGCGCCGATTGCGTCCGCACCTTCTCGTAGATGCCACATGCGGGAAATACCGACAACGCCAGCGCGGCGGCAAACGCGACGAGGGCACCGTCGAACAGGGTGCCGCGCGCACCGCCGGTCGCACCGATCAACGCGGGGATGAACGCGCCCAGCACGATCATTCCGATATCGGTCGCTCGATTGATCAACGAATTCATTGATATGAACTCCTAAGTCATCACCCAATATCCATTCACGACGCAGCGCGGCATCACATCACGCGGAACGCTGGTTGCGGCGCCTCTGCTTCAACGTTTCCGCAGTGCATCATATTCGCCTCGACTTTCGCCTTTATCGATTGCGTCCGAATCCGCCTTGTTGATGGCGGAACAAATCAAGGCCGATTTCCCGAGCGAATTATTCGATCCATTTCTCGAATCGAGCGATGCACGAATAACGTGCGTTCGCACCCATTCATGCCCGGATTCGGATCGGATGTACGACATGAATTTCATGTCGATTTGCAATTCGCCGCGGCCGCCATGCGCGCGCACGGGGCATGCGCATGCATCGCCTGGTGCGTCCTGGCCTACGAGCGAGCATCGGCCGAACGACGGCGCTCGATGCTCGCCTAACGAATAAAAAGGCCTGCACGGTGCGCTCACGACGACACGGCAGGCAAAATTCCGAGGAGTACCGGGGTGCCGACTCCTCGAAAGGCCAGTCGATAACCTAATCAGTGGAAATACGCGCGGGTTGATCGATGTCCGACCGCGCCACGATTGTGGCCGAATCCGCCTTCGTCAAATCAGAATTACCGATACCACTGATTTGCATTCCAAATCATAAAACCGTCATGCTGAATGAACATCGATATCCAGGCATGGATTTGAATTCGGGTAAAGCGACTTCGCCGATGGGCGTCCGATGGCGAATTGCGATCGCCCGCTCTAGGACGATGCGCCGCTCATCCAGTCGCCCAAATCCGACGCGTACAGCGTGTCCGTCGATGCGTCACTGTCTTTTCGTGCAGCCGCCCGAAATTCGGTCGGCGATGTCTGCAAGTGCTGGCGAAACAGTTTTGCCATCCGGTCGCCGCTGCCGAGGCCGGTGCGCCGCGCGACCTTGTCCGCCGGAAGATCCGTCTCGATCAGCATGCGGCATGCCTTTTCGAGGCGTATCCTCAGCACGAACTCGGTAGGCGTGACACCGATTTCGTTCTTGAAGCGCCGCAAGAAATTGCGCTCGCTCATCGCGGCGGCCTGCGCGGCATCGGCGATCGAAATGCGGTTCTCGCTATTGACCCGCAGATGATGCGCAGCCATCCGGATCAGCGTGCTCGCACGGGCGACGCGTGCACCGAACAACACGTCGGTCAGTTTGCGGTTCGCGCCGGACACCATGCACATCACGATTTCCTGCGCGATTTCGTAACCCATGTCCACCCGGACGATCGACAACGCATCGGAGAAAGGCCCGTCGTCTTCGTCGCCGGCGGCTTCATCGTCCGACGCGCCGCCGTCCGTTCCCGACGCTGCCCTCTCTATCTCCTTCTGCCCCAGGCGAATCTGCGTCAGCAATCTCCGGCCGCCATGGCTGCCGCGCACGACCCGCGCCCGCTGATGGACATGCCGGACCCACGCAATAAACTGTTCGTCGAGCTCGTCGGTCCCGCCTTGACCGCTCAACACGAACATCGCGTGCACCCTGCTGGCTTCGAGTGTGCGCGCCGCTTCCGTCCAGATGCCGACGCCCGACGACGAACGAACCGGGCCGCCATGCACGGAATACAGGCGCAATTCGTAACGGTCGACGAATGCGCCATCGACCCGTCCGAGCTGATTCGCCAGTTCGAAAACGGCGGCCAGCTTGCCCATCTGCATAATCGAAAAACCCTCGAGCAACAGGACGATTACGCTTGCCCGTTGATGTTCGTTGCCGGCGCCTCTTCCCCGATTCACGCTTGACCCCGTCGATGAATGATTCGGCACTGTTTGCATCCTGCGGCCCTTTAACAATTTCTTACATTTGTTGTTTTCTGCGCCGCATCATAAGGGGCGCTCCTCGCCCGCCGATTTGTCAATGTCTGTTTTCGCCGTGTTGTTGTCGGATTCAATCAAGCCAATGATATGGACCTATTTATTGAAATTCATCAATTTTGGTGGAAATACGATCACGCCATTTCATTGAAAATTGACGTGCATCAATGCCAGGAAATATAAATCGCGATAACGCAGGCGGGGGAAATCACCGGTAATGAAGAGAAACCGAAATCGATCGAATGAGCCGTCTTTTTCGAGTGCCGCCGCCGCAATGGGCGAACGGGCCGCATCGCGGCGACCCCGCGTGGGCGCTGGTGAGAGCCGTTCAGGCAGCATGGTCGAATGTCGCTCAGGGCGGGTGAAACCGGCGATTTCGCGCAAACGTCATCCCGGGATTTTGGCCAGGCATTTAAGGAAAATTCAGATCGTGCGTGACCTCGGATCGGTAATGAAATACCGGCTCCATCGTCGAATCTTTCGGTATAGCGGCACGCAAACGTTTGTCGTTGAAGAGACCGAAACCTATGGGCGATACACGGGATCACACGGTATGACCAAGGATTACATGCGATTACGATCAATTACACGGGACGATTCGTTCGCGTGCCGGATCCTATGCCGTTTGTCGGACTTGTCGGTATGGATCCGTCATAGGGCAGTTCGTCCGGCGCGCGCTCATCGAATTCGGATCGACTCGTTTTGATGGGCGTTCGCGTCGGTCGAATGCGGCGCGTGCGATATGCGCGTTGCCCTGCCCGCACCGCCGGCCCGGGTCAGGAAAGGAGGAAACGGTTGCGGGCGACCCCGCCCGGTGCGTTTTAAACTTTCGTTCGTACTGCAGATTTTCGTGTGTCGACAGGCAACCCCAATGTCCAACCGAATCGGTAGTATTCCGGAAGATCGGTGGTCGATCGCAACCATTCGGCCGCGCGACCCGAGGGCGGCGCTCACGCCCACGCCCACGCAATCAGGATCGCTAGAAACCCGGCAGCCGCCCATGCCCGTCCGACCGCTGCGCTGCGGCGGCTCGCCACCGGAAAAACCGATCTGCGCGGCGCCGAGCACGCGGGCGTCGCCGTTCGCGCGATCGTCAGTTCGACGGCAGTGACTGCGCGTCGAACCAGTCGAGCAGCGTGCGCGTGACGAACGCCGGATTTTCCAGGTTCGAGATATGGCCGGCGTCGGGCACCAGCGCATGCGCGCAACCGATCACGCTCGCCATCTTCACGGTTTCCGACGGCGGGCGCGCCATGTCGCCCGCGCCGCACATCAGCAGCGTGCGTGCGGCATCGAGGTCGGCGAGTGTCGCAAGTGTGTCGGGCCGGCCGAAAATCAGCCGGCCGAGCGGCGCGATCGATTGCCGCAGCCGGTCGGCCGGCAGGTTCGCGAGCGCATCGCGAAACGCCGTCGGCACCGGGTCGTCGAGATTGACGTCCGGCCGGAAGAACAGCGGCACGATCGCGTCGAGCAGCGGCGGCGCGACGCGGCCCGCTGTCTCGATCGCGTCGAGCATCCCGAAGTAGCGGGCGCGCGTCGCATCGGGTTCGGCCTCGAGCGACGCATCCATGATCACGAGCGAGCGCACGCGCTGCGGCTCGCGCAACGCGAGCCGCGCGCCCCACATGCCGCCGACGCTGAGCCCGACGATCGCGCACTGTTCGATCTCCAGCGCGTCGAGCAGCGCGCTGGCGTGCGCGGCGAGATCGTCGAGCGTGTGCGTGCCGTCCGGCAGCGCGCCCGATTCGCCATGCCCCCACAGATCCGGCACGATCACGCGATACCGGCGCGACAGTGCGTCGATTTGCGGCGCCCACATCGTCGCGTCCCACAGATAGCTGTGCCCGAGCAGCACCGGAAAACCGGCGCCGTGATCGAGGTAGTGCAGGGTACTGCCATGAATAGTGTGTGCGGGCATGCTGTCTCCGGATGTGAGGACGCGGCGATGGCCCGGAAACGGGTGCCGCAGTCGGCGGCGTTCTGCGACGAACGCGAAGCGGCGCATCATCGCACAGGTTGCAGGCGTCGTGCATGACGCCGCGCACGACGTATTCGCCGCGCTATCCGACGCGGTACATCGGCAGCACGTTGCTGCCGGCGATGCCCGGCTCCTCCTCGAGCGAATGACACGCTTGTTCGAGCAACCAGTTGGTCAGCACCGCGATATCGAATTCGTTGCACGCATCGGGGTTCTGCACGAGCACGTAGCTGCCCGATGCAACGGTGCAGTGCGGGAACAGCTCGACGAGCCGCCCCTGCTTCAACAGCCCGTCGACGAGGGGCCGCCTGCCGATCGCGATACCGTGGCCGTCGACCGCGGCCTGGACCAGTTGATCGTACTGGCTGAAGTGCAGCGCGCCGACCGGCCGCAGCCGCGGCACGCCGAGCGCCTTCAGCAAATGGCTCCAGCCGTGCCACGGCCATTCGCCGCGCGGGTCGTCGAGATGCAGCAGCACGTGCTTGTCGAGGTCGGCCGGCTTCATCGACGCGGCGTCGCCCGCCGCCACCAGGCTCGGGCTGCACACCGCGACGACACGCTCGCGAAACAGCACGTCCGTATCGTCGGTCGACGTATACGGGCCTGCATAGCGCACGGCCAGGTGCAAACGTTTGCGTTTGAGATCTTCGATTTCGCTCGTGGCCGACACGCGCACGTCGATGTCCGGATAGCTGGCGCGAAACGAACCGAGGCGTGGAATCAGCCACAGCGCGGCGAACGAGACGGTGGTCGACAACGAGATGGCGCGCTGGCCGACACTCGACGACAGCTTACCGACCACCGATTCCAGGTCGGACAACGCGAACGAGATCGCGTCGTACAGCTCGCGCCCCTTGTCGGTC
Source organism: Burkholderia sp. MS389 (assembly GCF_016899425.1). Lineage (GTDB taxonomy): Bacteria > Pseudomonadota > Gammaproteobacteria > Burkholderiales > Burkholderiaceae > Burkholderia > Burkholderia sola. Next base: position 393,833 of record NZ_CP045996.1, on the reverse strand, counting down.
AGCGTCAACGAACGAATGTGCCGATGGAACAGCTCGATCCGGAGCTGCTCTTCGAGCGCCTTGACCTGCCGACTCACGGCCGATTGCGTGACGTTCAGTTCCTGCCCCGCCCGCGTGAAGCTCAAATGGCGCGCCGCGCATTCGAAGCCTCTCAGGAAATCCAGCGAAGGCAGACTTCTCAATCGCTTTGCCAATCTCACATTAGCCATACCGCCGCCTCAAAGTTGCACCCATCGACCGATAAGTCGCCGTTCGTCTCCCTGAATCGTCTCTCCCATTTGGATTCGGAAACGATTTTATATTGAAGCATGGATGCACATCATTCTTATTTTCAATCGTGACACTTGTATTTATCTATCGATTTTGATCGCAATGATATCCTTACATGAACATTATCCAGGTAGTGATTTTGTAAATTAATATGAGAACGAATCCAGCACTTCAAATAGTCGACAAACTCCTTAAAAAACAGAGGATTACCGCCAGAATTCGACGCTATCACGTCGATCTCGTCGCACAATCAGATGCATCATCCGATTCCTACAATTCAATTTCAATCGGCCAACTTTTAAATTTATTTTCCCGGACTGCGAAAGACAACCGGTCGGTAACATACACGAAAATGCCATCTAAATCCGGAATTCCGTGTTTACATAAATATGCTAAACGAATGAATTTCAAAGCTGCCATGCAATTTCAAGCAACTGATGCGCCGATTATGTCTGGAATGATTAATTCGCCTGCCGGTAGCGCCGTTCGGCCGCATGGCGTTCGGATGTCGGCGGGATTTCGGCCCGCACCGCGCGACGGGCTGCCTGTATCGATCCGCTACGGGCGGCCCAACGCGCCATTCGTCCGCGCGGTCACTTCGCGGCGATAGCGGTTCAGTTCCTGCGCGGTCGCGAACGTGCGCTCGAACAGGATCGACAGGTTGTGCAGGATCCGCTCGACGACCTTCTTCTCCCACTCGCCGTCGAAACGGATCTGCTCGTCGAGCCAGCGCTCGAGCCATTCCGGATCGGGCAGGCGCGACTGCACGGTGTCGCGCGGGAACAGCGCCTGGTTCACGTGCAGGTTGGTCGGGTGCAGCGGCTTCTCGGTGCGGCGCGCCGACGCCATCAGCACGCCGATCTTCGCGAATGCGGCGCGGGCGACGTCGCCGCAGTTGTTCAGCGCTTTCTTCATATAGCGCAGGTACGCGCCGCCGTGACGCGCTTCGTCGCGCGAAATCGTTTCGTAAATCTGCTTGATGACGGGCTCGGTGTGCCAATCGGCCGCGCAGCGGTACCAGTGGTTCAGGCGGATTTCGCCGCAGAAGTGCAGCATCAGCGTCTCGAGCGGCGGCGCCGGATCGAACTGGAAGCGCACCGCGTGCAGTTCCGCTTCGGTCGGCACCATCTCCGGCTTGAAGCGGCGCAGGTATTCCATCAGCACGAGCGAATGCTTCTGCTCCTCGAAGAACCACACGCTCATGAACGCGGAGAAGTCGCTGTCGTGCCGGTTGTCGCGCAGGAACATTTCCGTCGCGGGCAGCGCCGACCATTCGGTGATCGCGTTCATCCTGATCGTCTCGGCCTGCTCGTCGGTGAGCAACGCGGCATCGAACCGGTTCCACGGAATGTCCTTCTCCATGTCCCAGCGAACCGCTTCGAGCGATCTGAACAGTTCCGGATAGAGCATCGTCGTCCCAAGATAGTCGGCAGCGGTAGTCATGCCGATTGCGTGGACGCCGGCGCAACCGCTTCGGCATCGGGCTCGCGATCGTCCCGATCGTCGTCCACCGAGCGAGGCGTCAGCCGGCCGCGCAGCAACGCGTAGTAGAACTGCCGGTACGTGCGGTGGTAATAGCGGATGCGCGGCGCGATCGCGCCATGCAGATCGTGCAGGCGCTCGATCGGCAGGTTCGGCATCATGTGATGCTCGACGTGATAGTTGTTGCCGTTCGTGAACCATGTCATGAACGCATTGCTCTCGATCGTCCTCGTGTTGCGGAACGGGTCGGTGCTCGTCAGGTCGCAGCGGTAGTGCTCGGGCATCTCGACCAGCGCATGCACGGGCGCCGCGACGCACACGAGCGGCACGACCCACACCCAGACGACGCACCACGAGTGCAGCGCGAACGACAGCGCGGCCAGCAGCGCGATCGCCGCCGCCATCAGCAGGTAGTCGCGGCGGATCGCACGCGACACGAGCGCGTTGTCGCCGAAGCGCGCGCCCGGCACGACGAGCTTCGCAACGCTCTTCGCGAACTGGATATAGTGCGCGGCCATCGACAGCCGCCACGCCCACAGCCCGACATTGACGACCGGGCGCGCGCCGTACTGGTCGCCGTAGTCGAAGAACTCCTTGTTCTCCGGCGTGCCGAGCAGCCGGTGATGGCGCAGGTGGCTGTCCTGGTACGCGTGGAACGACACGAGCATCGGCATGCCGAGCAGCACGCCGAACACCATGTTCAGGCGCTTGCTGCGGAACCCCTGGTAATGCAGCGCCTGGTGCTGCAGTTCGACGCCGTGCGCATACATCGCACCGATCAGCAGGATGCCGAAGATCTTCAGGATCACGAGCGCCGACAGCGCGAACATCATCCCGTGCGCGATGAGCGCGACGTACACCGCCAGCTTCAGCGAGAAGACCACGCCGCTCGGGCGGCTCTTCATGTCTGCAACCGATTTCGTTCGGGCGACCAGCGATGAGGTGACGGACAAGACGCTCTCCTTGAGCCGGGCCCCGCCCGGCACGATGACGCGGCGGCGCTGGCGCGCTGCCGGGATGCAATTCTTCTGTGAGTCGATGTTTCGGACAAACGAATTTTCCGAACGCATTGCATGACGCCTGCGCATGAGCGCACCACATCGTGAACTAGACGACCGGTCGAATGAGACAGACCAGTCACCTAGCGCGTATTCATCGTTCACGCTGATAACGAATGTGCGCTGCCCCGAGTGGATGCGCTCCGCTCATGCATAGCCTGCATAGATTCCGTTTGTCGCGGCCGATCGATCCGGCAAGAATCCACCTCACTCGACGAACGGCGCCGCCGGCACCGTGGCGCGAGCGGCCGTGTTCCGCAACGGGAGAACCCTCGTGACGAAGTACGCATCGACCATTCATCGCCTGATCGAATCGCTCGAGGACGTCGCGGGCGCCATGCATCGCATGACGTTCGTCGACGATGCGGGCAACGAAGCCGGCGTCACGTACCGGCGCTTCGCGGAAGCGGTGTTTCATCAGGCCGGCGCGCTGCGCGAGCTCGGTGTGCGCGAGAACGATCTGGTGATGCTGGCGCTGCCCGCGTCGGTCGAACATGCGGTCGCGATGATGGCCTGCGTGATGACGGGTGCGCTGCCCTGCACCGTGTCCGTTCCCGCACGGCGCGCGGCGGCCGGACGGCAGGTGATCGACGTCGCGTGCGAGCTGTACCGGCCGCGCATCGTCGTCGCCGCGGATGCGCAGGCCGCCGCGTGGCGCGACGACGCGTTTCCCGCGGCCTCAACGCGCGTGGTCGATCTCGCGACGCTGTCGAATGCCGCCGACGCCGGCGCGCGCGCACTGATCAGCGCGAAGAGCGGCAGCGATCCGCATCATGTGCAGCTCACGTCCGGTTCGACGTCGCATCCGAAGGCCGCGGTGCTCAGCCACGAGAACGTGATCGCGAACGTGCTCGGCATCGGCGGCTCGGTGCGCTTCGATATCGCGGCCGGCGACGGCACCGCGTCGTGGCTGCCGCTCTATCACGACATGGGGCTGCTCACGCTGCTGTCGAACCTGCATTACCGCGCGCCGCTGCTGATGATGCAGCCGAACAGCTTCATCCGGAATCCGCTCGGCTGGTTGAAGCGCATCGCGTCGGCGCGCGCGACGACGACGTCGGTGCCGACCTTCGCGCTGCGCTACTGCGTGCGCCGCTTCAATGCGGCCGCGATGATCGGCGTCGATCTGTCCGCGTGCCGCAACATCTTCATCGGCGGCGAACGCGTCGACGACGCGACGCTGCGCGATTTCGCCGCGACGTTCGCGCCGTACGGCCTGGCGGCATCGGCGCTGCAACCGTGCTACGGGATGGCCGAATCGACGCTCGCGGTATCGATGCATCGCGCGTGGCACGAAGGCGCGGTCGACCGCGCGCCGTACGTGATCGCCGACACGCTCGACCGGCGCGCGCTGATCGAGCGCCGCGACGCGCAGCCGGCCGCCGCGAACGACGGTCGCGAGACGGACACCGAAACGGTGCTCGCGATGGGCACGCCGATCGACGGGATGGCGTTCCGCATCCTCGACGACGGCGACCACGCGCTGGCGAACCGCGCGGTCGGCGAAGTCGCGATCCGCGGCACGTCGGTGATGCTCGGCTACCTGAACCCCGACGACGGCACGATCGCCGCGCCGCTGACGGCCGACGGCTGGTTCCGCACGGGCGACATCGGCTACGTCGCGGACGGCCAGCTGCATATCCTCGGCCGCAAGAAGGAAGTCATCATCATTCGCGGCAGCAACTATTTCCCGCACGAGATCGAGGAAGCGCTGGCGTCGCACAGCGCGCTGCGCAAGAGCACGTGCATCGCGTTCGGGCTGCCCGATCCCGAAACCGGCACCGAGCGGCTGGTCGTCGCGATCGAGGCGCGGCCCGTCGACGCGACGCCGCAAACGCGCACCGAGTGCCAGCAGCTGCTCGCGTCGCGCATCGGCTTCGCCGCGCAGGATCTGTGTTTCGTCGAGCCCGGCTCGCTGCCGCGCACGACGAGCGGCAAGCTGCAGCGCGTGAAGTGTCGCGATCTCTATGCGAACGGCGCGCTGCCCGTCATCGCGGCACCGGTTGCCGTCGAAGCGGGCCAGGGAGCATTCGCATGACGGCCGCGCCCCTGGCCCCGGTGCTCGAGCTGCGCGACGTCACACGCACGTACGAAGGCGCGGGCCGCGTCGTCGCGGTGCGCGACGCGACGATCTCGATCGCCCGGCGCGACGTCGTCGCGCTCGTCGGTCCGTCGGGCAGCGGCAAAAGCACGCTGCTCAACCTCGCCGGCTTTCTCGACGTGCCGACGAGCGGCGAACGCTGGCTCGAAGGCCGCCGCATCGACGATGCGCCGGACACGCTCGAACGGATTCGCCGCGAACGCATCGGCTTCGTATTCCAGCAGTTCAACCTGATACCGGTGATGTCGGCGCTCGAGAACGTCGAGCTCGGCTGCTTCGCATGGGGCACGCCGCGCACGCGGCGCGAACGCGCGCGCGCGATGCTCGACGCGGTGGGGCTCGCCGCGCGCGAACGACATCGCCCCGGCGAGCTGTCCGGCGGCGAACAGCAGCGCGTCGCCCTGGCCCGCGCACTCGCCAAGGAGCCGGCGATCGTGATCGCGGACGAGCCGACCGCGAGCCTCGACAGCACGAATGCGCGGGCGGTCGCCGAGCTGATCCTCGACACCAATCGCACGCTGGGCACCGCCTTTCTGATTGCGTCGCACGACGATCGTCTGTGCGCGCACCTGCCGCGCCGCATCGAGATGCGCGACGGCGTACCGGGAGTGAATCGTGAACTGGTCGACGTTTGCGTGGCGTAACCTCTGGCGCAACCGGCGCCGCACCGTGCTGACGATGGCGATGATCGGCGTCGCCGCGTTCGCGTCGAGCCTCGCGCTCGGCTACGTGATCGCGACGTTCGATGCCGTGCGCGAAGGGTCGATCGACAGCGGCGTCGGCCACGTGCAGGTGCTGCATCACGGCTACCTCGACCTGATCGGCGAACGGCCGCTGCAATACGGGCTGACCGCCGACGAACAGGCCGCCGCCACGCAGGCGATTGCAAAGGTGCCCGGCGTCGCGACGACCGCGCGCGGCATCGACTTCGACGGGCTCGTATCGAACGGCGATCTCAGCTACGGCTTCGTCGGCGAAGGAATCGAACCGAACCGCGAGCCGCCCGGCTTCTTCGACTATCACACGGTACTGTCGGGCCGCTATCTGTCGCCGACGAACGCGGGGACCGAAGTCGTCGTCGGCGCCGAACTCGCACGCAAGCTCGGCGTGCACGTCGGCTCGGTCGTGCAGCTGATGGCGTCGACCGCGCACGGCGGCATCAACGCGACCGACGCGCAGATCGTCGGCGTGATGAGCACCGGCAACAAGGACGTCGACGAACGGATCGTCAACGTGACGTTTACGGCCGCGCAGGCGCTGCTGCGCACCGACCGCGCGTCGCGCATCGCGGTGTTCCTCGAGGACACCGCCGGCACGACGGCCGCCGCTGCGACGCTGCGCACCGCGCTGCCGACGCTCGACGTGCGGACCTGGGACCAGCTCGTGTCGCTCTATCACCAGGTCGTCGCGCTGTACAAGAACCAGTTCTCGGTGTTCGGCGCGATTCTGTGCGCGACGATCCTGCTGTCGATGAGCAACTGGATTTTGATGAGCATCGTCGAGCGGCGCCGCGAGATCTCGACGCTGCGCGCGCTCGGCGTGCCGGCCGCGACGGTGCGCGGCGTGCTGATCCAGGAAACCGCGCTGCTCGGCCTGCTCGGCGCGGCCGCCGGCATCGCGCTCGCGCTGTTGACGATGGTCGCGCTCAATCACGCGCAGATCCACCTGCCCGCGCCGCCCGGCCGCGTGAAACCGATCCTGCTCGAATTCACCGTATCGCCCGTCGCCGTGGCCGCCGTCGAAGCCGCGTTCGTCGTGCTCGGCGTGGCCGCGGCGCTGCTCGCGACGATCGGGCTCGCGAAACGCAACATCCTCGAAGGACTCGCCCCATGAACCGCATTCGCCTTACGTTCGCCGCGCTCGTCGCGTGCGTGCCGCTCGCCGCGCACGCGGCCGACACGCCGACGGCCCAGACCATGCTCGCCCGTGCCGACGCATACCGCAGCACGGCCGCCGATACGCAGACGAGCATCCGGATCACCAACGAGGTCGGCGGACAAGCCGGCGACGCGACGCGCTATCTCGTCTACACGCGCGGCAACGGCGACACGCTCGCGCTGACGCGCAGCGGCGAGAACGACGGCCAGAAATACCTCGCGACGACGCGCGGGCACTGGTTCTACGTGCCGAACACGCGCAGCGCGGTGCGCATCAACGGGATGCAGCGGCTGCAAGGGGAAGTCGTGATCAGCGATATCACGCGCACGCACTGGGCGGACAGCTATCGCGCGACGGCCGTGCCGGGCACGACGCCGATCGCCGGCAAGCCGGCCACCGAGCTCGACCTGAGCGCGACCGATCCCGACAACGTGTACCCGACGATCAAGCTGTGGGTGACGCCCGACACCGACGTGCCGGTGCGCGCGCAGTTCTTCCTGGCGAGCGGCCTGCTGTTTCGCAGCGCCGACTTTTCGGCTCCGGTCGACGCGAACGGCCGCAAGGTGATCCGCAAGATCACGTATCGCAACGAGGTCGAGAAGCAGCGCGCGAGCGTCGTCGACATCCTCGACGGCCAACCGCGCACGATTCCGTCGGGCTGGTTCAATCCCGACACGCTCGCCGATGGCCAGTGAGTACGACGCCGATGCCGACGCTCATCGTGACCGCCTCCGTTCGTCGCCCGACCGCGCAAGCCGCACGTCCTGCGGCTGGCCCGGCGTCGCGCTCGCGATCCCGCTCGCGCTCGGTTGCACGCTCGCGCACGGAGCATCGCTGATGGATCAGCTCGGCACGCTCAACGGTATCGGCTACGCGCGCTCCGTCGACAGCATGGACGGCCGCGCGCTGCTCGGCCGCCTGATCGGCGACTCGCCGCGCAACCAGCAGGAAGCCGGCCTGCTCGCACGCATCGACGGCGAGAACCTGTTCGTGAACGCGCGCGTCGTCGCCAGCAACCATTCGCTCGGCGCGCAGGCGAGCCGCTTCAACGAAGCGGGCGTGCGCTACGCGTTCGACAACGGCATCACGCTGACGGCCGGCAAGCGGATCGATACGCTCGACACGTCGCAGGCGTTCTTCCCGCTCGGCTTCTTCCAGAAGCGGGCCGCGACGGCCGACATCTACGATCGCTACGGCGACGTCGAAGGCACGCCGCTCATCGAAGCGAAATGGGCCGGCGAACAGACCACGCTGCAGTTCATCGCCGGCGAGAACCGCACGTTGCGCAACGACGTCGACAACCGCGACGTGCAGGGCGCGACGCAACTCGTGCGCGGCGCGTACAACGGGTCGGGCGGCTCGGCCGCGCTGCTCGCGGGCCGTCACGCGGGCCGCGGCGGCGCGGGCGCGACGCTGTCGTTCGACGTCGCGCGCTCGAACACCGTCTATGCGAGCGCGTGGCTCGAGCGCGGCACGACGCGGCCGCTGCCCGCGTTCATCGCGAACGGCACGCCGCTCGATTCGGCCGCCGCGTACGACGCCGTCGATCGCCGCAACGATCGCCAGTACATGTGGCGCAGCGCGGTCGGCATGCAGAGCGCGCTGCCCGGCAATCTGTCGCTGATCGTCGAGTGGTCGCACGACGAAGCGCGTTACGACGCGAGCCAGTGGCGCCGAATGGTCGGCGCGGTGCAGGCGAACAACGCGCTGCTGCCCGTCGCGCCCGGCGCCGCGCTGGCCGGCCTCGGCGGCACGGCCAGCTTCGTGAGCGTCGACGGCAGCCTGCGCGACTACCTGTTCGCGCGGCTCGGCAAGAAGGTCGGCCGCGTCGAGTATTCGCTGCGCGGCGTCTATTCGCCGCAGGACAAGGGCCTGCTCGCGATCGCGCAGGTCGTCGCCGACGTGAACAAACGCGTGAGCGTCGATGTCGCGCTCACCCACGCCTTCTCCGACAGCCAGTCCGAGTACCGGATGGTCGGCCTCGGCACCCGCATCGACGCCGCCGTGCGCGTGCGTTTCTGACAGGAACCCTGCCATGTCCACGCTTTCCGCCCCCGCCCCGATCGCACCGCCGCTGCTGCTGCGCGTGGCCGACCAGGCTGCGTATCCGGTGCTGCGCCACCTCGACGCGATCGGCACGCCGCCGCGCGCGGCGGCCCGGCTCGTCGAAGCCGCCGCCGTGCGGCTGCTCGACAGCGAGATGGTGATCGCGCTGCGCGCCGCCACGCCGGACGTGCTGCCCGACGCGTCCGCGTCGACACCGCTGCGGCACGACGAGGCGCCGCTCACCGAAGCGCTGCTCGAGCAGATCGACCGCGAAGGGTTTCATCACCTGTTCAAGCCGTTCATGCGCGCATTCATCCGCATCATGTTCGGGCTGTTCTTCTCCGACGACCAGAACCGCCGTGCATGCGCGTGCATCGACGCCGGCCACAACTTCGCGTTCCTGATGAGCGACGGTGGCGGCCCGACGCTGGCCGCCTGGCGCACCGTCGTACGTAGCGACGACAACGGGCTCGCGCTGACCGTCGACAAGGTATGGGGCATCGAGGCGCATCGCGACTGCATGGCCGTCGTCGCCGCGCGCCTGCCGGGCGTGATGTTCCCGGCCGCCTATCTCGTGTGGCCCGAAGAGTATCGAAAACTGAAACGCACGACCTGCGGCGCGCCGTTCCTCGCGGGCAACCTGCAGCTCGCAAACGTCGGCGGCCAGGTGCGCGTCGCCGCCGAGGATCGGCTGCGGATCGGCGGGCCGACCGTCTTCAACAAATACCTGACCGTGGTGCGACCGTACTTCGTCCGCGCGCTGATGGCACACGTCGGCTGGCTCGAACGGACCGGCCGCGTCGAACTCGATGCCGACGCGCGCGCCGTGCACCGCTTCATCGCGGACGCCGCGCGCACCCAGACCGACGACGCGCACTACAGCTTCGGCAAGGTGCAGCGCGTGCTCGCGATCAAGCTGCTGTCGAACGAGTTCCTGAGCGCGCTCGTGCGCGACGGCAAGGTGCCGCTGTTCGACGACCAGCGCGACCTGCTGGCGTTTTCGAAGATGGAAGGCAGTTCGTACCGTTGTTATCACGAGCTTCGCAAGAGCCTGCGCTGCGAAGCCGGCAGTTGATCCACGCGACAGGCCGATCGATCCCGATCCATTCAACTCAACTCCAGGAGCTCCCCTCATGACGACCCAGAACGTTCCGGCCGACGCGCTCGACATCCTGTCCCGCGAAGTCGCGAAGATCCTCAACGTCGAAACCGTCGACACGGACGCCGGCATCGGCGAACTCGGCATCGATTCGCTGAACATCGTCGAGCTGATCGTGTTCTGCGAACAGCTTTACGGTTCGATCGATCCGGAAGCGCTGAACATCACGCAGTACACGACGCTGCAGCAGCTCGACGCGCAACTGCGCAGCCAGCAGCACGCGGCCTGATACGGCGATGCTCGCGCCCCTTGCCCCCGTGGCGACCGCCGCCATCGAGCCGGCCCCGGCGACCGCGCTGACCGTGCAGGCGCTCGCGTACCGGCGCGTCGCGCCGTCGCGCGACGGCGCGGCGGTGCCGCTCGACGACACGGCGCGCGCGATCGGCACGCTCGCGTGCGCCGAGCGCGAGCGGCTGTGCGGCGCGGTCGGCGCGGACGACTACGTGGTCAGCTCGACGATCCTGTCGATGCTGCTGATGAACGATTCGCCGCAGCATCGCGTGTTCGCGCAGGCGCTGGCCGGCGCGAACGACTACACGCCCGACTGGATGACCTGCTCGTACGAATGCGCGGGGTGGGGCTACGTGCTGCGCCGCACGCTCGCGACCGCGGCCGAGACCGGGCCGCGCACGCTGCTGCTGCAGATCGTCGACATCGACGTGCACGGCTATACGTACTGGCACGGCAATCCCGCATGGGGGCGCTCGGGCTTCGGCGTCTGCACGCTGCTCGTCGACGTCGGCCGCGAACCGGCGCAGTCGGTGATCGCCGACGCCGCGCCGCCGTCCAGTGCGGTCGTGCGGCTCGGCCGCGACATCCGCACGTTCTGCGCGGCGCGCCCGGGCCTGCACGCGGCGTTGCCGTTCTTTCCGGCGACGTCGCGGCGCGCGCTGCTCGCGTCGGTCGGCAAGACGCCGCTGCTGCCGGACGGCCACGGCGTGTTCGGCCATGCGTTCGGCAGCGACCCGTGGCTGTCGGTGCTGCTCGCGCGGCGCGACGGCGACACGCCGCGCCGCGCGGCCGTCTGCTCCCTCGCGCTGAACGGCTATTACGCGATCGCGGACGTCGCGTTCGCGCCGGACGCGACGTTCTCTCTCGACGGCGAGGCGTGACATGGTGCGACCCGTTCACTTCACCTACCGGATCGAGCGCGATGCGCGCCAGCCGGTCGCGGTCGCGGCCAGCGCATACCGGATGCCGCTCGACACGCCCACCGACTACGCACGCGCCGCGCTCGCGGAAGCGGCCGGCGATGCGTACGACGCTGGCAATACGTCGGACGCGGCCGACGGCGAACGCCGCGTGCTGCTCGACCACGTGCAGTATTTCGCATTCCTCGCGGAAATCACCGCGCGGATTCGCGACGCGGTGCACCCGGACGCGCGCCTGTTCATCGAAGTGTGCGCGCCGTATTTCGGTGCGCTGCCGGCCGAACTGCTCGCGCCGCACGTGCTGCTCGGCGTGCACCTGTACGACGAAGCCTTGCGCGATGCCGCGCGCGGCGCGCCGGTCGTCTGGATCGGCGACCGCATCCTGCGCGATGCGGAATTCGCCGGCGACAACCGCGTGTGCTGCGCGATCTGGCCCGCGCGGCTCGCCGATGCGTTCGACGCGCAACTGCGCGGCGCGTGGCCGGCGTTCGCGATCCGGCTCGAGCCGCACCCCGGCGCGTCGCGCGCCGCCCCATTCACCGATTCCGCCCATCATTCCGGCGCCGCCGCGCGGCCGGGGAGACCCTGATGAACGACACGCTTACCGTGATGCAGGACACGGCCGATATCCGCTGGTCGATGCCCGTCGATGCGCTGATGTCGAACGACTACGCGCTGCGCGAAGAGGCGCTGAACCGGCTGTACGAGAAGGCTAAGGCCGCGCAGTGGGACGTCGCGACCGACGTCGACTGGCGCCACGACCTCGACCCGGCGAACCCGCTCGGCATGCCCGACCCGACGCTGCTGATCTATGGCACCGAACTGTGGGGCAAGCTGGCCGACGCCGACAAGCGCGAGGTACGCCACCACGCGCAGGGCTGGCTGCTGTCGCAGATCCTGCACGGCGAGCAGGCTGCGCTGATCTGCGCGTCGAAGCTCGCGTCGGCCGAGAACGGCCTGAGCGCGCGGCTGTGCGCGGCCGCGCAGATGATGGACGAAGCGCGCCACGTCGAGGCGTACGCGAAGCTCGTCAACGAGAAGCTCGACGTCAGCTACCCGATGAGCCGCTCGCTGAAGGGGCTGCTGCACGACACGATCACGAGCAGCGCGCTCGACATGACGAACCTCGGGATGCAGGTGCTGGTCGAGGGCATCGCGCTGTCGATCTTCCAGAGCGTCGTCGCGTACAGCACCGACCCGTTCATCAAGGACCTGTTCCTGCGGATCCAGCGCGACGAAGCGCGTCACTTCGCGGTCGGCCGGATCACGCTGTGCCGCGTGTACGCGGAGATGAGTTCGCACGAGCTGCGCGAGCGCGAGGAATTCATCTGCGAAGGCGCGGCCGTGCTGTACGAGCATCTGTGCGCGGACGACATCTGGGAGCCGATGGGACTGTCCAAGCGCGAATGCAGCGCGATGGTGCGCGAGTCGCCGGTATCGAGCTCGATCCGCCGCTCGATCTTCCGGCGCCTGGTGCCGACGATCCGCGAGATGGGCCTGCTCACGCCGACCGTGCAGGCGACCTTCGAAAAGCTCGACGTCCTCGACTACGCGGCGATGCCGCTCAACTGACATGACGATGCCCTCCTCCCCCGCATCCCGCGACGCCGGCTTCTGGATCGGCATCGACGCGGTGGCCTACGAGCTGCCGGGCCCGCCCGTCGATATCGAAGCCTGGGCCGCCGAACGCGACTATCCAGCCCAGCGGGCGGCCGCGATCGCGCAGTCGGGCAGCCGCTATTTCCACATGGCGCTCGACACGAGCGAGACCGATCTCGCGATCGCGGCGGTCGGCCGGCTGCTCGATACCGCGCGCGTGCCTCCGTCCGACGTCGGCGCGATCGTGCATGTGCACACGCAGCAGTTCAGCGTGCCGCCCGCGCCGCGCAGCCTGCCGCACGAAGTGGCCGCGCGCTTCGGCATCGAGCCGCTGTGGCTCGGCTCCGTCGCGCAACTGAACTGCGTATCGGTCGCGGCCGGCATCGAAACCGTGCGCGCGCTGATGCGCCGCCATCCGCAGATCGACGCGGCGCTCGTCGTGTCGTCCGACCGCGTATACGGCGAGGATTACCGGATGCGGCAGATGACGGGCGTGCAGTGCGACGGCGCGGCCGCGATGCTGATCGCGCGCAACAGCACGAAGAACCGGCTCGGCGGCATTGCGATCGAAACGCATGCGAAATGGCATCGCGGGTCTGACACGGTCGCCGCGAACGAGGCCGACCTGATCATGATGGAGTGGCCGTACACGCGTCGTGCGATCGACGCGGCCGTCGCGCTCGAACCGCATGCGCTCGACGCATACGACCTCGTGCTGCCGCACAACGCCGACCTGCCCGGCTGGAGCGCGCTGTGCCGCGCGATGCGCGTGCCGGCCGAGCGGCTCTATGCGGACAACATCCATGCGCGCGGCCACGCGTGCTGTTCGGATTTCCCGATCAACCTGGCCGACGTCGGGCTCGATGCGGTCGCGCACGGCCGGCGCGTGCTCGGCGTGATGCAGTCGAACTGCGGCGCGTATGCGGCCGCCACGCTCCATCCGGTGAGCCGCCATGACGCCTGAGCGCCCGCTTCCCGCCGCCGATCAGGCGTGGATCGCCGATCTGCGCACGCCGTGCTACGTGTACGAGCCCGAGATCGCGATCGCCCGCTACCGGTCGCTGAAGGCGCGGCTCGGCACGCGGCTGATCGTGTCGCTGAAGGCGAATCCGAACCAGGACATGCTCGCGCGTTGCGCGCATGCGTACGAGGACGGCGTCGAACTCGCGAGCCGCGGCGAACTCGACGCGGTGATCGGCCGGATCAAGACGCCGCGCTACCTGAACAATCCGTCGATGGACGAGATGTTCATGCGCGCGGGGCTCGCGTCGCGCTGCCATTTCGTGCTCGACAACCCGGACGCGGTCGCGCGCTTCGTGCCGCTCGCCCGCGAAGCGGCGGCCGGCGGCAGCACGCCGGGCGCCGTGCTGCTGCGCGTGAACGCCGGCGCGCTGGCGGGTGAACACGCACGGGCGCTGTGGCACGACCACTTCGGGATGACGCCGAACGAGGCGCACGACGCGGTGCGCACGCTCGTGGCCGCCGGCTTGCCCGTCGCCGGGCTGCATGTGTTCTCCGGCCCGCATTCGTTCATCCGCCAGGACCCGACGCAGCCGGACACGCTCGTGTTGCCCGAACGGCTCGCGGCGCTGGCGCGCGATCTCGCACCGGCCAACGGTGCGCCGCTCGCGTCGCTGAGCCTCGGCGGCGGTTTCGCCGACGATCATCCGGGCGATGCCGCGTTCGAACGCTATGCCGCCGCGCTCGCGCCGCTCGCCGGCCAGTATTCGCTCGCCCACGAATCGGGCCGCGCGATCTTCGCGGATGCGGGCGTGTTCGCGACGCGCGTCGTCGCGGTCAAGACGTGGCAGGACCGCACGATCGCGGTCTGCGACGGCGGGCTGTCGCATGCGTTCCTGCTCGCGCAGACCGAAACGATGATGCGCCGCCTGGCCGCGCCGTCGCTCGTGCGCCGCACGCCCGCGCCGCCGCCCCGTGGCGTGCCGACGCTCTACGTCGGCAGCACCTGCAGCCGCGCGGACGTGATCGGCCGCGACGACACGGGCGCGCCGCCCCAGGTCGGCGACATCGCGGTGTTCGAACGCTGCGGCGCGTATCACCGCACGTACTCGATGGCGCATTTCCTGTCCCACGAAGCCGCGCACGTGTACGTGCGGCCGGCCTGAACCCGAGGAGCCGATCATGAACGCATTGATCAGCATCGCCGACCTGCTCGAACACGGCGCCGAGCGCTGGCCGCATCGTCCGGCGTATGCCGACGGCGGCGGCACCCTGACTTACGACCAGCTCGCGCGCGCGGTTCGGCGCGCCGCCGCCGCGCTCGCCTCGCGCGGCGTGCGACCCGGCGAACGCGTCGCGATCTACGCGCCGAAGCGCATCGAAACCGTGGTCGCGATGCTCGCGGCCAACGCACTCGGCGCGATCTTCGTGCCGGTCAATCCGCAGTTGAAGGAAGCGCAGATCGAACACATCGTCGCCGACAGCGGCGCCGCGCTGTTCGTGACCGGCGCGCAGCGGCTCAAGCGCCTGCCAACACTCGCCGCGCTCGTCGGCGAACGCACGCTGCTGATCGAGGAATTGGCCGATGCGATCGAAGCGGCCGACACCGACGCGCCGGCGTCGGCATCGGCAGCGCCCCCCTTCGGCCGCCCGGTCGACGACGATCCGGCCGCGCTGCTCTACACGTCGGGCTCGACCGGCAAGCCGAAAGGCGTCGTCGTGTCGCATCGCAACCTGGTATCGGGCGCGTTCAGCGTCGCCGCGTACCAGCAGCTCGCCGAAGACGACGTCGTGCTCGGCGTGCTGCCGCTCAGCTTCGACGCGGGCCTGAGCCAGCTGACGACCGCGCTCGCGTCCGGCGCGTGCTATACGCCGCTCGACTTCCTGCAGCCGGCCGAAGTGCCGCGCCATTGCGAAGCGTTCGGCGTCACGTCGATCACCGGCGTGCCGCCGCTGTGGATGCAGCTGACGTCGGCCGGCTGGAGCGACAGCACACGCACGCGGGTCCGCCGCTTCGCGAACACCGGCGGCCATCTCGCGACGCCGCTGCTGCATCGCCTGCAAGCGCTGTTCACGCAGGCGTCGCCGTACCTGATGTACGGGCTGACCGAAGCGTTCCGCTCGACCTACCTGCCGCCCGCGGACGCGGCGCTGCGCCCGACGTCGATCGGCAAGGCCGTGCCGAACGCGGAGATCCTCGTGCTGCGCGCGGACGGCAGCGAATGCGCGGCCGACGAGCCCGGCGAACTCGTGCATCGCGGCGCGTTCGTCACACGCTCGGCTACTGGAACCGGCCGGAGCTGACCGCGCAGCGCTTTCGGCCGCTGCCGCGCCGCCACGGCGAAATCCCGCGCCCGGACGTCGCCGTGTGGTCCGGCGACATCGTGCGGCGCGACGCGGACGGCTACCTGTACTTCGTCGCGCGCGGCGACGACATGATCAAGACGTCCGGCTATCGCGTGAGCCCGACCGAGGTCGAGGACGTGCTGTTCGCGCTGCCGCACATCCGCGAGGCTGCCGTATTCGGCGTCCCGCACCCGGCGCTCGGCGAGGCGATCGCCGCGTGCGTCGTGTCGACGCTCGACGCCGACGCGTGCCGCGCCGACATCGCCCGCGCATGCCGCGACGCGCTGCCCACCTACATGAACCCGCTCGTCGTCGAGCCGCTGCCCGCGTTGCCGCGCAACCCGAACGGCAAGATCGACCGACCGGCGCTGAAAGCGCAGTATCGCGACGCGTTCGCGCGCCCGAACCTCGAGGAGACCGCCGCATGACCCTGTCGACGCTCGATGAAACCTGTGTCGGCGCGCCGCGCGTCGCCGCGCCCGGCATGCTCGCGCTGTCCGGCGGCGTCGTGGTGCTGCCGCCCGCCGTCGTGTTCAGTGCGATCCAGGCGCAGGAGCGCCATCCCGGCTACCGGCACCTGCTGCTGCCGCAGGCGCGCTTTGCGCGGCCGCGCGGCCTGGGCGCGCTGACGCCCGACGAAGGCACGCGTCTCGCGCCGGGCGGCCGGCCCGCGCTGCGCGTCGCGCCGCCCGGGCGCAGCCTCGCCGATCTCGCCGCCGATGCCGCGCTCGACCTGCGCGACCAGCTCGGCTCCGGCGCGCTGGCCCGCACGACGCATGTGATCGTCGCCAGTTGCGCGCTCAACGAAGGCATCGGCGACTCGGTCGTCGGCCGCATGCAGTACGAACTCGGGCTGCAGCGCGTGACGCCGTTCGCGCTCGGCCAGAACGGCACGCTCGGCTGGTATTCGGCGCTGATGCTGCTCGACGGGCTGCTGCGCGACGAAGGCGACCAGGCGCTCGTGATCCTCAGCGACAAGTGGCTCTACCCGTTCTTCCGCCAGTTCGGCGACCTGGTCGGCTACGGCGACGCGGCCGCCGCGCTGCTCGTGTCGCGCGCAGGCCCGTCGCCCGAGCCGGCCGCGTGGGGCGGCGTGCGGTCCGTCGCGCTCGAATTCGGGCCGTCGATCGCCGATCCGTGGGCCGATGCGCCGGCCACGCTGCGCGACACGCTCGCGCCGGTCGCCGCGCGCGCGATCCGCCGCGCGCTCGACCAGGCCAACCTGCGTGCGAACCAGATCGACTGGTGCGTGCCGCCCGGCTTCGATCCCGGCTTCGCGGCGCGCGTGGCTGACGCCGCGTCGATTCCGGTCCCCGCGCGCATCCAGCACGACGGGTCGGGCCATCTGTCGTCGGCCGAATCGGCCGCCGCGCTGATCCGGCTCGCGGGCGCGCTCGACGAAGGCGAACGCCGCACGGTGCTCGTATGGGATGCAGCGCTGCATGGCGCGGCGGCAGCAGCCGTCGTCGACCTGGCCGGCGGGCTCGACGCCGCACTCGATATCGAAGGAGACGCATGATGAGCGCCTACAAGGTCAGCCTGCGCGAGCTGCGCTTCTTTCTGTGGGAACTGTTCGAGGCCGACAAGCGGTTCCTGTCGGAACACGGCCTGTACGGCACGCACGATCGCGCGTCGATCGATGCGCTCCTCGAACGCGCACGCGATTTCGCGCTCGACCTCGGCCGCAGCTACCAGCAGGCGGACGTCGAGGGCTGCACGCTGCTCGACGACGGCCAGGTACGGATTCCTTCGCATTTCCACGCGTTGTGGGCGCGCTTTCGCGACGAGTGGTCGAACACGCTGTTCGGCACCGCGCACGGGCTGCCGCCGATCGTCACGCAGATGATCTACGAGATGTTCATGGGCGCGAATCCGTCGTTCATGACGTACGGCGGCTTCACGCGCCCCGCGGTCAAGCTGCTGCAGATGCACGGCACGCCGCACCAGAAGGCGCTGATCGCGCCGCTCGAAGCATACCGCTGGGATGCGTGCTTCTGCGCGACCGAACCGCAGGCCGGCACCGACCTGACCGCGGTCGCGCTGCGCGCGACGCCGCTCGAACGCGACATCTACGCGATCGACGGCGAGAAGGTCTATATCTCGGCCGGCATGCACGAGCTGACGGAAAACACGCTGTACTTCGTGCTCGGGCGCGTCGACACCGCATCGCCGGATTCGTTCTCGCTGTCGTGCCTCGTCGTGCCGCGCTTCTGGCCCGACGAAACGACCGGCGAGCTGCAGCCGAACCACGTCGACTGCATCGGCCTGCCGCGCAAGATGGGGCTGAAGGGCTGCGCGAACACCCATCTCGTGTTCGGCTCGAACGGCACGACGAAAGGCTGGCTGCTCGGCGGCCGCCGCAACGTCGGCCTGCTGCAGCTGATGCCGCTGATGAACCAGGCGCGGATGAGCACCGGGATGTTCGGCGTCGGCGTCGCGTCGAGCGCGTACCTGCACGCGGTCGAGTATGCGGGCCGCCGGCTGCAGGGCCGGCCGATCGAGCGCGCGTCGAACACGAACGCGGCACGCGTCGCGATCGTCGAGCACGCGGACGTGCAGCGCATGCTGGTCGACATGAAAAGCCGCGTCGACGGCTGCCGCGGCCTGCTCGGCAAGCTCGCGGCGACCGCGACGCGCGCGGCGATGCTCGAGGCGACGCCGGACGCCGACCCGGCCGAGATCGAGCGTCATCGCAAGCTGCAACTGCTGCTGACGCCGATCTGCAAGGCGTTCATCTCCGATCAGGCGTGGCGGATCTGCGAAACGGCGATCCAGGTGCACGGCGGGCTCGGCTATACCGATGCGAGCCCGGTCGAGCAGAACGCGCGCGACGTGAAGATCCTGTCGATCTGGGAAGGCACGAACTACATCCAGGCGCAGGATCTCGTGCGCGACAAGCTCGGCTTCGGTCGCCATTCGCGGCTGATCCAGTACTACCGCGACGAACTCGACGCGTTCCTCGCGCAGCAGCATCAACCCGGCACGCATGTGGAATTGCGGCCGCTGTTCGATGCGCTGCGCGCGGGCGCCGACCGCATCGCCGCCGCGCTCGACGACATCGCGCGCGACGTGCAGGACGGCCATACGCATCGCAGCAGCCAGTTCTACACGCGCTTTCTGGAGATGTTCGGCGTGGTCACGTCGGCATGGGTGCTGCTCGAATCCGCGACGATCGCCGCGCGCCGGCTCGATGCGCCGGAAACGGCCGACGCGCCGGCCGAACTCGCGTTCTATCGCGGCAAGCTGAAAAGCGCGCGCTACTACTTCGCGAACGTGGTGCCCGTCGTCGACCAGCATGCGGCCGTGATCGCCGCGATGGCGCACGCGGCGATCAGCGTCAGCAGCGACGAACTCGCCGCGGTGGAATGACATGGACACGACGCTCGATTACGGCACCTCCGCCACCATCGCCGCGACCGACGATGCGCCGCGCAACCTGCTCGGCCGCTCGGCGACGCGCCATCGCGGCACCGACATCGACGGCGCGACGCTCGACCCCGAAGCGCTGCGCGTGCGCGATCTCGACCTGAACGCGCTGATCGGCGCGACGACGTTCGAAGGCGCGCTCGCGCATCTGTGGTTCGACGTCGCGCCCGGCAGCACCGACCATCGCGCGCACGAGGCGACGATCGGCGCGCGGCTCGCCGCGTTCGCCGACGCACTGGCGCCCGGCTCGGTCGCGCAGTCGGTCGCGGCCGAGCTCGGCGCGGCCGGCGTCGCTCCGGTGTTCGCGGCCGCGTCCGGCCTGCTGCGCGGCCTCGACGACGTGACCGCACGCGTACATGGCGCGGCGCCGGACGATGCCGATCTCGACACGATGCTGCGATGCGCGGCCGCCGCACCGTTTCTACTGCATGCGGCGATCGAGGGCCGGCCGTTCGCGGCAGGCGCGGGCGCTGGCAGCACGGCGCTCGACGCAGCGCAAACACAAGCGCAACGCATGCTCGTGCTGACCGGCGCGACGCGCCACGACGCACCGGCGCAAGCGGCGATGGACATGCTGCTCGTCGCGTGGCACGCGGGCTTCGGCTACATCACGCCGACCGTGCTCGCGCCGCGCGTCGCGATCGGCACCGGCGTCACGCTGACCCAGGCCGTCGCATCCGGCTTTCTCGCGAGCGGGCCGTCGCACGTCGGCGCGGCGCTCGAAGCGATGCAGTGGCTCGCCGCGCTCGCGCAGTCGGTGCCGGGCGGCGCCGGTGCGCGGGCCGCGGCGCTCGATACGGCCGGGCGCGCGGCGATCGACGCGGCGGTCGACGCGAAACGTACGCTGTACGGCTTCGGCCATCCGCTGTTCGTCGCCGATCCGCGTCCGCCGCACATACGTGGCCGGTTGACGGAAGCACGCTTCGACGGCCGATACATGACGCTGTTCGACGCGTGCTGCGCGCAGGCCGACGCGCGCCGCGCGCTGCGGCCGAACATCGATTTCCTGACCGCCGCGACGCTGCTCGAACTCGGCGTCGCCGCGCCGTCATGGGGCGTCGGCGTCGGGCTCGGCGCACGCATCGCGGCGATGGCCGCGCATGCCGTGGAACGGCGCCGCCGCCCGGCGTTCGGCGTCAACAGCGCGACCGCGCGACGGCTGCTGGCCGCCGTGCCGGTCGGCTGGCTGTGAACCCTCACCCTTTCGCACAAGGAACGTCATGCTGCTCAAGAACCTGCGCCCGGCGAACGACTACGATCGCTTCGCCACCGAAACGCTCGAACCGTGGGACCTGCTGTTCATCAGTCGCATCCGCCAGCTCGCGCGCGGGATGACGGCCGGCACGATCGCCGATATCGGCACGGCCACCGGCGTCGTGCCGGTGCGGCTCGCGACCGATCCGGCGATGCGCGGCTGGCGCTACGTCGGCATCGACCTCGATCCGGCGATGCTCGACGAAGGCCGCCCGCGCATCCGCGAACTGGGGCTCGCCGACACGATCGAGATGCGCGTCGGCGACGCACTCGCGCTGCCGTTCGACGACGGCACGCTGACGATGGCGGTCGGCCGCGCGACGCTGCACCACCTGCCCGACAAGGCGCTCAGCCTGACCGAGATGTATCGCGTGCTGGAGCCGGGCGGCATCGCGCTCGTGCACGACATGCGCCGCGACGCGCCGCAGCACCTGCTCGACCGCTTCACCGAGATGCGCGCGGCCGCCGACTATCCGCCGACCCACGTCGAGGAAAAGATCACGCTCGACGAAGCGCATGCGCTGGTGGCCGAAGCCGGCCTGACTGCCGTTGCGTCGATCTACAGCCCGAGCATGGGGCTCGGCGCGCTGGGCTTCGAAATCCTGCTGAAGAAACCGGCGCTGGCCTGAGCGATGACCGATCTCGCCTTCCTCGCCGCGCATGCGGCCGTGCGGCTCGGCGCCGACGACGTGCAGTGCGCGCCGGTCGCGCCCGGCGCGACGCTGCCGCTGTGCGTGACGCCGCGCAGCGCCGAACTCGCGACGTCGCCGGAGATGTTCGTCGCGTGGTACCGCTCGCGGCTCGACACGATCGACACGCTGCTCGATGCATGCGGCGCGCTGCTGTGGCGCGGCTTCGCGGTGCCCGACACCGCCGCGTTCGGCCGCCTCGGCGCGCTGTATCCGGCGCACGCGAACGGTTATACGGCCGGCGCCGCCCCGCGCCGGCAGATCGACGGCCAGGTCTATGAATCGACCCGCATGCCGCCGCCGTTCAGGATCGGGCTGCATCAGGAGATGGCCTACATGCCCGCGTTCCCGCGCCTCGTCGCGTTCTACTGCCGGCAACCGGCCGACGCGGGCGGCGAAACGCCGATCTGCGACATGCGGCGCGTGACCGCGCGCGTGCCGGCCGCGCTGCGCGCGCGGTTCGCCGAGCGCGGCGTGATGTATCTGCGCAATTTCGCGGCGCCGGGCGACCGCGCGGACGGCCTCGCCGCGAACCCGAACCTGCCGTTCGCCGCGTACCACCGGCCGTGGGACGACGCGTTCGGCACGACGGCGCGCGACGAGGTCGAACGGCTGTGTGCGGAACGCGGCGTCGGCTGCCGCTGGCTCGACGACGGCAGCGTGACCGTGTCGCACGTCGGCAGCGCGCTGCGCACGCATCCGCGCACCGGCGAGACGGTGTGGTTCAACCAGGCGAGCGCGCAGCACCCGAACCCGCGTTCGATGGGCGAGCTCAGCTATCGCTACCTGCAGCGCATCTACGGCGCGCGCGCTGCGTTCCCGTACGAGATCCGCTACGGCGACGGCGCGCCGATGCCGTTCGACGATCTGGCGGCGATCTACGACGCGCTCGACGACGAGGAATGCGCGTTCCCGTGGCAGGCCGGCGACGTGCTCGTCGTCGACAACATGCTGGTCGCGCACGGCCGCAACCCGTACCGGGGCGCGCGCGACACGCAGGTCATGCTGTTCGACTGAGGATGCCGACGATGAGCGTTTCGTTTCTTGCGTCCGTGCGCGCGATGTTCGGCCCGCCCGCCGCGTTCGACCGGCCGCAGCGCGCGGGCACGCCGCCGCTGCCCGACGCGCATGCGCCGGGCGCGGCGCTCGGCGCACGCGCGATCGACGTCGCGGCCGGCGACTTTCGCTTGTCCGCGCGCCACGTGCGGTTCCGGCTCGGCGCGATCACCGCGATCGTGGGGCCGAACGGCTCGGGCAAGACCACACTGCTCGAGACGCTGCTCGGCTTCCGGCGCGGCGGCAGCGACGTGCGCGTGCTCGACGTGCCGGCCGAACGCTTCATGCGCGATTCGCGGTCGCTGCGGCGGCTCGGCGCGCAATTGCAGAAGGTCGAGTATCCGGACCATCTGCGTGTGTCGGAGATCGTCGCGCTGCACCGCGCAATGTACGCGCACACCGATGCGGCGATCACCGACGCGCTCGGCATCGCCGAACTGCTCGACAAGCCGTGCCGCGCGCTGTCGAAGGGGCAGCGCCAGCGCGTGGACCTGTACGTCGCGCTCGCGCACCGGCCGGAGCTGGCCGTGCTCGACGAGCCGTTCACGGGGCTCGACCGCCGCTATGCGGGCGTCGTGATCGACCTCCTGCGCCATCGCGCGAGCGGCACGAGCGTCGCGATGATCTGCCATTCCGACGAAGAGCTGAGCGTGGTCGACGATCTCGTGTGGGTGCGCGACGGCGGCGTGCGCTACCAGGGCGACCAGGACACGCTGCGCGCCAGGCTCGTCGGCGATGCGCGCGCGGTCCTGCATTGCCGCGACGAAGCCGACGCGCGCGCGCTGCGCAAGCGGCTCGCGGCGCTGCCCGGCGTGACCGGCGTGCGCGTATCGGCCGCGCATGTGGTCGAGGCGTTCGGCGATGCGACGCTGCATCCGAACGTGCACCGGATCGTCGGCGAACAGGGCATCCAGCATCTCGCGCTCGCGCCGAGCACGCCGGGCGACCTGCTGCGCCTGTGCACCGAGGGCCCGACCCATGACTAAGGTGTTCCTGATCCTCGTGCGCAACGAGCTGCTCGGCTATCTGCGCAGTCGCTCGTCGCTGTTCTGGACGCTCGTGTTCCCGGTGTTCCTGCTGAGCGTGATGCTGTTCGCGTTCGGCGGCTCGGGCTCGCTCGGCACGGCCGACCTCGCGTTCGACCTGCCCGGCGGCGCGACACCGTACAACCAGGCGTGCCAGGCGCAGATCGTCGCCAGCCTGTCGCACAGCGACACGGTGAAGGCGACCTTCGGCGGGCGCGGCGCGCCGGCCGATCGCGTGACCGTCGTGCTCGGCGCGGACGAACGCACGCCGGCGACGATCCGCTACGACTTCAACGGCTCGCTCGCGGTAAAGGCCGCGTCGCGCGTCGTCGAGATCGCGCTCGCGCGCTGCGCCGCGCAGCGGCTCGGGCTGCCGGCCGCGCAGGCGCGCTTCGAGAACGCCGCCCCCACGCGCCGCCCGTTCGACTATGGCGCATTCTTCGCGACCGGCATCCTGGTGATGGCGTTCATGGCGATCGGCCTCAATTCGACGACCACCGCGATCGCCGCGCTGCGCGAGCGCAATACGTTCAAGCTCTACGTGTGCTTCCCGGTGTCGCGCGGCGTGTTCCTCGCCGCGCTGATCGTCGCGCGGATGGCGATGATGGCGCTGTCGGCCCTCGTGCTGCTGACGGTCGCGCGCGTCGCGTTCGGCATCGCGCTGCCGATCGCGACGCCGGACGGGCTGCGCGCGTTGCCGATCGTGCTGCTCGGCGCGGCGATGGTGCTGAGCATCGGCGTGCTGCTGGCGAGCCGCACCCGCTCGCTCGCGGCGGCCGAACTCGCGTGCAACGTCACGTATTACCCGCTGCTGTTCTTCAGCGACCTGACGATCCCGATGCACGACGCACCCGCGTGGCTGAAGGCCGGGCTCGCGTTCCTGCCGACCAACCAGTTCGCGGTCGCGCTGCGCGGCGCGCTGGTCGACGGCGCGCCGTACGCGCAGCTCGCGCCGCAACTGCTCGGCATGGCCGCGTGCACCGCGCTGTTCCTGTTCGCCGCCGCGCGGCTGTTCCGCTGGCACGACGCGTGACGCGTCGCCACGCTGTTTCGACGAAGGAGAGACACCGATGAAATCGAACCATCCCATAACCGACTACCTGCTGCACGCGAGCAACTTCCTGCCGGCGATCGTGTTTCTGTTCTACGGCCGGCTCGGCCCCGAGCAGCCGGACCTGCGCTGGACCCATGCGTTCCTGATCGGCGGCGTGCTCGCGCTCGTGCACGGCGCGTGGCTGATGCGCCGCGCGGAGCGCAACAGCATCGCGATCGGCGTCGACCTGTTCCTCGTGATCG
The DNA here is from genome assembly GCF_016899425.1 of Burkholderia sp. MS389. Classification (GTDB taxonomy): domain Bacteria; phylum Pseudomonadota; class Gammaproteobacteria; order Burkholderiales; family Burkholderiaceae; genus Burkholderia; species Burkholderia sola. Next base: position 369,037 of record NZ_CP045996.1, on the reverse strand, counting down.
GCGCGGTGCTCGCGCTCGTGTCGCCGACAGGTAGCCGTCTGTGGGGCGAGGAACTCGGGCCGGCCGCGATGCTCGTCTGCGTGCTGGTGGTCGGCATCGTGCATACCGCTTGGTCGGACGGCGGCTTCGTCGACGGCACGTTCGTCGACCATGCGCGCACGCGTTCGCTGTCGCTCGTGCTGCTTGCGGTTACCGTCGTCGCGCTCGCGGTGTCGATTGCGATGCGCCACAGCCCGCTGTGGGGCGGCGTCGTGCCGCTGATCGCGCTCGTCGTCGTGCGCGGCCGGCTGCGCAAGCAGCTCGCGCGAGCACGCTGACGATGAACGCGTTGCCCACACACGCGGCACACGCCGCGCAACGGCACGCGCTCGCCGCGGCGCTCGGCGACGGCTGGCTCGAAGGTACGGCCTGCGAGCCGTATGCGGCCGACGTCATGCAGCACGGCGGCGTGCCGCTCGGCGTCGCGCGGCCGGCATCGACCGCCGACGTGCGCGCGCTCGCCCGCGTCGCCGTCGCGCACCGGATCGCGCTCGTCGCCCAGGGCGCACGCAGCGGGCTCGTCGGCGCCGCCGTGCCCGATCGCAGCGGCACGCAATGCGTGGTGTCGTTCGAGCGGATGCGCGCCGTTCGCGCGTTCGATCCGGCCAATCGCAGCATCACGGTCGACGCCGGCGTGCGGCTGTCCGACCTCAATCGCGTGGCGGGCGAAGCCGGCCTCTGCGTGCCGATCGATCTCGGCAGCGATCCGGCGGCCGGCGGCCTCGTCGGCGCGAACGCGGGCGGCAGCCGCCTGGTCAAGTACGGCGATGTGCGCCGTCACGTGCTCGGCGTCGAAGTCGTGCTGGCGGACGAAGCCGGCACCGTGATCGACGCGCTCGCGCCGCTGCGCAAGCGCAACGCGGGCTTCGACGTCGCGCAATGCTTCATCGGCGCGAACGGTGCGAACGGGCTCGTGACGGCCGTGTCGTTCGCGCTCGCGCCGCTCGAACGGTCGTCGTGCGCGGCGTTCGTCGCGTTCGCGTCGTACGATGCGGCGCTCGCCGGCCTGCTCGCGTTCGAACGCGCATTCGGCGAGATGGTGTCCGCGTTCGAGTTCATGTCGGCGGCGACGGTCGGCTGCGTCGCCGCGGCGTTTCCGGCATTGCGCGTGCCGTTCGAGCCCGGTGAAGCCGGATGCTACGCGCTCGTCGAAATCGCGACCGGCATGCCGGGGCTCGATGCGCTGCTCGAGGAACGCACGGTCGCGACGCTCGATGCGCTCGCGAACGAACGCGTCGTACTCGACGCGGCGTGCGCGCCGGCCGAACGGTTCTGGCGGATTCGCGACGCGCTGCCGGCCGCGGTCGCGCTGGACGGCCTGCCGCTGTCGTTCGACGTGTCGTTTCCGCGCGGCGCGCTGGCCGGATTCGTCGCCGATGCCGAGCAGTGGCTCGCCGCCGCGCATCCGGCGCTGCGCTGTCATGCGTTCGGCCATTTCGGCGACGGCGGCTGCCATCTCGTCGTGTCGATTCCGCCTACCGCGGCGCAACGCTACGGGCCGCTGCAGCAAGTGGCGCTGCGCGGCGCGCTGTACGACCGCGTCGTGCAGGCAGGCGGCTGCTTCAGCGCGGAGCATGGCGTCGGGCCGGTCAATATCGCGTACTACCGCAAGCACGTGCCGGCCGCGCAACGGCAACTCGCGGGCGCCGTCCAGCACGCGATCGATCCGCTCGGCCTGGTCGGGCGGGTCCGTTACTGATGCACCGCTTCGACACCCCACGGAGAATTCGTATGATGTCGCCCCGCCCGCCCAGCCCCGCCGTCGCCGTCGCCGTCGCCGTCGAGCCGGACGACGATCCGTCGTCCGCGGGCATTTCCACGCTGCCCGACTCCGGTGCGATGGTCAACGTGCGCGGCGTCGCGTATGTCATTGAATTGCCGCCGCGTGACCATGCGCGGCCGGCGCTGTGGCGCGAGCTTGCGCACTGGCGCAACGATCGGTCGGGCGATCACGCATCGGATGGCGACGCCGAGCGGGATGCACCGCAGGGTTAGGTGAGCGTTCGCGTCGCTCCGTGCGGCCGTGACGAACGGCCGCGCGCGGTCGTCGATGTCGATGTCGATGTCGATGTCGATACAAGTGGGACGGCGGCTACCGGTGCCGACTCCGGTGACCGCAACGCTTCGCGCGGCATGCCGAACACGGCAGCTTCGGCCGACGGCTCACCCCGCCCGCGCGACCCGGAAGACCGACATCGCGACCTGCATCGAACCGGCCTGCTGCTCGAGCGCCGTCGCGGCCGCACTGGCCTGTTCGACCAGCGCGGCGTTCTGCTGCGTCATCTGGTCCATCTGCGTAACGGCCTGCCCGACCTGGTCGATGCCCGCGCTCTGCTCGACGGTGGCCGTCGTGATCTCGGTCATGATCGTCGCCACGCGCCGCACCGACGACACGATCTCTTCCATCGCGTGCCCTGCCTGCGTCACGAGCGCATTGCCGTCGCGCACGTCGTCGATCGACGCGCCGATCAGCTGCCGGATCTCGCGCGCGGCGCCCGCGCTGCGTTGCGCGAGCGTGCGCACCTCGCCGGCGACGACCGCGAAGCCGCGCCCGTGTTCGCCCGCCCGTGCCGATTCGACCGCCGCGTTGAGCGCGAGGATATTGGTCTGGAAGGCGATCCCGTCGATCATTCCGGTGATTTCCGCGATCTTCTGCGAGCTCGTGTTGATCACGCCCATCATGTCGACCGCGCGGCCGACCAGTTCGCCGCCGTGCTGCGCGAGGTCCGCCGCGCTGGCCGCGAGCGTGCTCGCCTGCTGCGCATTGTCCGCGTTCTGGCGCACCGTCGACGTCAGTTGCTCCATGCTCGCGGCCGTTTCCTCGAGCGACGCCGACTGCTGCTCGGTACGGCTCGACAGGTCGAGGTTGCCGGCCGCGATCTCGCGTGCGGCCGTATGAATCGCATCGCTGCTGTCGCGCATGCCGGTGACGGTCGCCGCGAGCCCCGCCTGCATCCGCTTCATCGCCGCGAACAACTGGCCGATTTCGTTGCCGCCGGCATCGGGCACCGTCACGGTCAGGTCGTTCGACGCGATGCGGTCGAGCAGCGCGGCCGCGTTCGCGAGCGGCCGCGACACGATCGCGCGCAGCGCGAAGTGCGTCGCGACGATCAGCGCGAGCGCCAGCGCGACGCCGATCCCGACCATCGCGATGATGCGCGTATAGGCGGCGTTGTCGGCGTCGATCGTGTCTTCCGCCAGTTGGTTGGCGGTGCGCTGGAATTTCTCGACGTTCGCCGAATACACCTGGCCGGCGAGCGTGATTTCCTTGTCGTTGATCGCCGCATACGCGGCGGTGTCGCCGTTGCGCAGCGCATCGGCCGCCCGCGCGAGCACGCTCGCGAGATGCGTCGACGACTCGACGAGCGCCTGCTTCAGGTCCGCGCCGAGGCTGCCGACCGGCGCGGCATCCTTGAACGCCTGCGTTTCCTTCGCGGACAGGTCGAACGTGCGTTGCGCGCTTTGCAGCGCCGAGTCGCGCTGGGCCGGATCGTCGTGCTCCTTCAGCGCCGAATACGCGCGGACGAGCGCCGAGCGCGTACGCGTGCTGTCCTTGTAGGCGTCGTTGACGAGCGACGTCTGCGCCGCGATTTCGTGCAGGCGCTTCGCGTTCGTGTTCGCGCCGCCGAGCGCGACGATCCCGACGATGCCGCCGACGACGATCATCGCGGCAAATGCAGCGAGTACGGCGAGCAAACTGCTTTTCACTTTCAGATCACGCATGGCGAATCGACTCCCGAAGTTATCCCTTGTCGGTTAACGACGGCAATTACGCCAACTTGAGCCGATTGACCGGAATTTCGCCGCGCGATCGTGCGGCGCGCGCAAGCGCGCGCGTGCGTGTGCATCCGGTTCGCGCAACGAGCGGCACGCGATCGACGCCGCCCGTTGCGCCGCCCGCCGAATCAGTTCGTCCCGTCGTACGTGACGATCTCGATCCAGTTTGCGCCCTTGCCGACCGGATACTTGCCGATCGCGTCGAGATGCCCGGTATCGCGATCGATCCGGTACACGGCCAGCGTCGGCGACAGTTGCCCCGCGGCGAGCAGATACTTGCCCGACGGATCGATCGCGAAGCCGCGCGGCTGCCGCTCGGTCGCGAACGTGCCGATCCGCGCGAGCCTGCCCGACTTCGCGTCGACGCGATACGCGGCGAGCGTGCTCGACGTGCGCTCCGATGCATACAGGAATTTGCCGTCGGGCGTGAGATGCAAGTCAGCGCCCCACGGCTTGTCACCATGGAAATCCGGCGGCAGGATCGACACGGTCTGGATCGGCCGCGCGTCGGCGCCGCCGCGCGACAGCGCGAGCACGTGCAGCTTGCCGTCGAGTTCGTCGATCAGGTAAGCGAAGCGCCCATTCGACGAGAACACGAAATGGCGCGGGCCCGATTTGTCGGGCAGCCGGTACGCGGGCGTCGTATCGTCGGTCAGCGTTCCCGTCGACGCATCGAACGGCAAACGCAGCCACGCATCGGCGCCGAGCACCGACGCGAACGCATAGCGGCCGTCCGGCGACTGGCGGATCGCGTGCGCCATCGGGCCGGTCTTCACCGTCTGCTGCACGTCGCCCGCGACGCCGTCCGCGCCGATCCGGTTCACCGCGAGCAGGTTGCCGCCGTACGACGCCGAGAACAGGTAGCGGCCCGACGCATCGGTCGACACGTACGCCATGCTCTCCGCGAGCGGCGCGCGGCCCAGCTCGATCAGCCGCCCGTCGAGCGGATTGATCGCGAAGCTGACGACGCGATACGGCGTCGAGCGCAATGCCGCGTACAGGCGCCGATGATCGGGCGACAGCGCCATCGGCATCACGGTGCCGCCGACCGGCACCGTCTCGATCGCGGTCAGCGCACCGTTCGACGTATCGACGCCGAACACCGAGATGTCGCGGCTGTCGCTGTTCGATACGTACGCATACGTCGCCGCGTGCGCGAGCGACGCGGCCATCGTCAACGCAGCCGCCGCAACGGCGCGCCGCAGGAAAGTCGTTTTCATGGGAGGGGCGTGAAGTGAAGAAATAAAACCGCGGATGCGAACGCGGCGCCGGACCACCTCGGTCGTCCGGCGCCGCGAACGGCGAAACATCCGGTCAGAACACCGCGTGCCCGCTGATCAGGCTCGGCAGCCACGTCGAGAAGAACGGCATGTACGTGACGATGTTGATCGCACTGAAGATCGCGAGGTAGTACGGCCACGCCATCTTCGTCGTCTCGCCGATCGACACGTTGCCGATCGCGCAGCCGACGAACTGCACCGACCCGATCGGCGGATGCACGAGGCCGAGCGAGCAGTTCAGCAGCAGCATGATCCCGAACTGCACCGGCCCGACGCCGCACGCCATCGCGATCGGCAGGAACAGCGGCGTCGTGATCAGGATGTGCGCGGCCATGTCGACGAACGTGCCGAGGAACACCTGGATGATGTTGATGTACAGCAGCATCAGCCACGGCGCCGCGGTCGACTGCTTCAGCAGCCCTTCGATCGCATCCGGAATCTCCAGGTACGACATCTGGAAGCGCAGCATGTTGGACACCGCGATCAGCAGCAGCACGACACCCGTCGTGCGCGCCGCATGCGACAGCGCGCGGCGCAGCTTCTCGGCCGTCAGCGTGCGGTAGACCACCGCGGTCAGTACGAGCGAGTACACGACGGCGATCGCGGCCGCTTCGGTCGCGGTGGCGATGCCCTTCGCGACGCACACGAGGATGATCGCGATCACCATCAGCCCGGGCACCGCGCCGACGAAGCTGCGCAGCACCGCATACCAGCCGGGAAACCGCGGCAGCGCGGACGAGCCGTCCTCGCGGCGCGGATAGCCGTGACGCACGGCCTGCCAGTACGCGGCGGCGAGCACGAAGCCCATCACCCACAACACCGGCAGGAGCCCCGAGAACAGCAGGTCGCCGATCGACACGCCGCTCACCGGCTGGCCGTGCAGCATCCCGGTGATGCCCTGCGCGGCGAACGCGTAGATGATCATGTTGGTCGACGTCGGCATCAGCGCGCCGGCGAGCGATGCGTGCGTGGTCACATTCACGGCATACGCGGCGCTGTAGCCTTCGCGCTTCATCAGCGGAATCACCACGCCGCCCATCGCCGACGTATCGGCGGTCGGCGAGCCCGACACGCCGCCGAACAGCGTGCACGCGACGACGTTCGCCATCCCGAGGCCGCCGCGGAAGTGGCCGACGGTCGCCTGCGCGAAGCGCAGGATCCGGTCCGCGATGCCGCCATGCAGCATCAGCTCGCCGGAGAAGATGAAGAACGGCACCGCGAGGAACGAGAACGCGTTCATCCCAGAGATCATCGCCTGCATCGCGGTCGCGATCGGCAGGCCCTCGACCATGTAGGTCAGCACGCACGCAATGCCGAGCGCGAACGACACGGGCACGCCGAGCACGAGGAATATCAGAAAACTGACGGACAGGATCGCGAGTTCCATGGCGTTATTGTCCCGACGAAGAACGACGAAGCGCGAGCAGGTGCTCGAGCGAGAAGAAGATGATCGCAACCGCCGCGGGCATCGTGATCAGGTAGCGCACGCCTTCGGGCAGCCCGATGATCGGGATGCGGTCGCCCATCGTCTCGGCGGCCATGCTGCCGCAGCCGATCATGATCATGATCGCGAACGCGATCAGGCTCAGGTGCTGGATCGCGATGACGACCGTGCGCGCCTTCGGCGACAGCCGGCGCACCAGCGAATCGAGGCCGATGTGGCCGCCGTCGCGCACCTTCATCGCGGCGCCGAACATCGCGATCACGATCACGAGCAGCAGCGCGATCGGCTCGACGAAATCCGGCGCGTTCTCGAACACGTAGCGCATCACGACCGCGTAGAACACCAGCACCGTGAGCACCGCGAGGCACGCGGACGCGATCACGGCCAGCACGCGGAACAGCACGTCGTTCACGCAGCGCAGCCGCGGCGCGGCCGCGTGCGGCCGGCACGGCGTCGCGCCGTCGGCGGCCGCCGCGTCCGGCGAGCCCACGGTCGCGGCGCCATTCAGCGAAGTGCGACGCGTCACTTGGTGGCCTCGATCTCGTCGACGATCTGCTTCATCTGCGGCGTCTTTTCATACTTGGTCCACAGCGGCTGCATCGCCTTCACGAATGCCGCGCGGTCGATCTGCGCGGCCGGCAGGATCTTCGCGCCGCCCTTCGTCACCAGCTGCTGCGCGGACGCCTCGCGCGCGGTCCACAGCTTCTGGTAGTACGGCACCGAATCGGCCGCCGCCTTCCGGATCGCCGCCTGCTCCTGCGGCGACAGCGTGTCCCAGATCTTCTTCGAGAACACCAGCACTTCCGGCGTCATCGCATGCTGCGTTTCCGAGTAATCGGGCGCCACTTCGTAGTGCTTGGTTTCCTCGTACGACGGCAGGTTGTTTTCCGCCGCATCGACGAGGCCCGTCTTCAGGCCCGTGTATACCTCGGCGAACGGCATCGGCGTCGGCGTGCCGCCCATCGCGCGGATCTCGTCGACCATCAGGTCCGACGGTTGCACGCGCACCTTCAGCCCCTTCATGTCGGCCGGCGAGCGCACCGGGCGCTTCGCGTAGATCGAGCGCGCGCCGCTCTCGTAGAACGTCAGCGCGATCATCCCCTTCGCGGTAAACGCATCGAGGATCTTCTGGCCGGCCGGGCCGTACATCGCCTTGCGGAAATGGTCGACGTCGCGGAACAGGAACGGGAACGACGGGATCAGCGATTCCGGCACGATCTCGTTGAACGACGCGCCGTTCACGCGCGCCATGTCGATCGCGCCGATCCGCACCTGGTCGACCGTGTCCTTCTCGGAGCCGAGCGCGCTGTTGCCGAACACCTTGATCGAGTCCTTGCCGCCCGTCTGCTTCGACAGCGCGTCGCCCATGAACTTCACGGCCATGTTGGTCGGAAAATTGTCGCCGTGCACGTCCGCCGAGCGGAACACACGCGCCTGCGCGGACAGCGCGAAGCCGGCCATCAAGGCAACGGCCAGGGCGGTACGGGAGCCGGTGAATCGGTGCTTCATGGTGAGTCTCCTGGATGGTCGATCGTTGTTGTGCGGCGATCCGGCGGCCCGCGCGGACTTCCCCGACGCGCTTCCCCGAACCGCAGAGTCATACGTCGTATGACGTGTGGAGCGAATGTACGTCGGTTAATCGTTTAACTCACTTGGTGCATACCCCTATAACGTCTGTCATCAAGCGCTTACGGGGCAATCCGAAAGCTGGATGCTCCGTTTTCGTACTTTTTTGCGAAACGTTTTCCGGAAACGCTCGGCGAGCGGATTGGCCGTCGACGTCGCAGTTTCCACCCGCCTGACGGCCTTCTTTCGCTTCATTCATTGTTGTCATGTGATGACTGACAACAATATTGCCGCGCCGCCGCGATAACCCGCGCGATCGATCCGTGGTCGACGGGCGCGCCGCCTGACAGGCACGCGCGATGCGCGCCGCCACCGCGTGAAACGCGAAAGGAGCCAGTCATGTCGATCACGAAGCGATCAGCGCCGCCCGACCCGGCTACCCCACCGAACGCCGGCGACGAAGGCCCTGCCGACGCGCCGGGCATCGGCGAGGACACGTGCCGCGTCTGCCGCGGCACCGGCATGGTGGAGGGACAGGCGTGCACCGTCTGCGGCGGGACCGGCAAGATCCTGCAGGGAATCGGCGGCGGATAGGTAAAAACGCAGGCGCGCCCGCGCGCATCGATCGCTCAGGTCTGCATGACCAGCGACGTCAGCTGCGCGGCGCGCGCCACGTCGGTCTTCGTGTAGATCGACTTGATCTGCGCGCGGACCGTGCCGATCGACACGCCGCGCAGCGCCGCGCATTCCTGCGGCGAGCGCCCGTCGCAGCACAGCAGCACGGCGAGATCGGCTTCCGCCGACGACAGCCCGTAGAACACCCGCAAGCGCTGCGCGCGCGCCGATGGCGAACGCAGGTCGGCGGCCGTCATCAGCGCCGCGACGCCGGGCCGTTCGCGCGCGAGGCGCGACTGTTCGGGAACGGGGATCAACGCAAGCGGCAGCGGCTCGCCGGTCGCACGACGCAGCAACAGCCCGCCGCGTGCGAATGCATGCCGCCATTGCGCATCGTCGACGCAGCCTTCCGGCGCGAAACGGCCGTTCAGGATCCGCAGCGCGGGTTCGGCGGCGATCAGCTGCTCGGCCGCGCGGTTCGTATAGCGCAGCTCGCGCTGCGCGCCGAGCAGGAATACCGGCACGGGCACCGCGTCGAGCGCCGATTCCGCGGCGGCCACGCGGGCTTCGAGCTCGCCGATGCGTGCGTGGATGCGCAGTGCGCGGCTGATGTGGGCGCCCATGATTTCGATGGTGCGGCGCTGCTCGTCGGACAGCCCTTGCGATTCGAGGCCGCTCTGTACGCTGAGGAAAGCGCTGGCGCCCTCGCCGCGATGGATGTACAGGCCCGAGATGCTGCCAAGCCCGAACGGCTGCAGGAATTCCCGATAGAACACGCCATGTGTGCGCTGCCGCACCGACAAGTGCCTGACGTCCTCGAACCAGCGCCCTGCCTGCCAGTCGGCGGCAACCGGCACGACCGGGTCGTACAGGTAGAACTCGGTGTTGTAGCGGCGGTGGCACGCGGCGACCCATGACGGATCGTCGCCGGCCGCCCGCTCGATCGCCGGCAGCCGCGCCGCGTCGTCGAACGACAGCAGCGTCGCCATGCGGACGCCGACGGACAAACGCAGCCCGTCCAGCACCGCTTCCCATCGCTGGTCGCCCAGCGCCGCAGCGTAGACGTCATCGATCCATGTCGATGGAACCACCCCGTTCATCTGCATCTGGCCACCCCGTGCCGTGCGTTTTTATCGAACGCCGTTCGGGCATCTTACTCAATCGGCCTCATTGTTCAAATTGCCGATGCAGGTTTGATCGAAATACCACGCTTATTACCGGTTCTCGTCAGACGTAACGCTCGTTTTCGACCGGGCGACGCGACGGGAACGCGTTTGGCCGCCCGGTCCGACGAGGCACTTACTTCATCGCGGTGAACCGCGCTTCCATCTCGTCGATCTTCGCGAGCACCGCTTCGCTCAGCTTTCTGACGTGACGCGGCACGTCGGGCGTCGCCAGCAGTTCCTCGATACGCCCGCGCCAGTATCTCGGATGCCGGACGCGCCCCGCGCCCGACATCGACACATCGACGACGGCCGTCTCGCTGTCCAGCAGCGCCACCATTCTCTGGATGTGAGAGAGCTCACGTTCCACATAGTCTCGTGCGAGCATATCGATTGAAATTCCCCGAAATACGACATCAGGCCTTCCGTCACCCACCCGCGATCGTCCGCGGCGCCGACGACGCGCCGCATACGTTGCGCATCAGCGTACGCGCCGATCATGTCAATCGATTGTGCGGACGCACACAGCGATCGACAAAGGAACGACAGGCCTGTCCGATTGTCCTGGCGACATCCGGTCGCGATGCCCCGTTGACCATCGTAGGCGCACCGTTCGGCGCCGGCATCCCCAAAACTGGGGATGCCGGTTGATATGGGTCAGGCGATGACTTCCGGAAAGGACGGGGTAAAAACGGCCGGCTGGCGCGGCGGCTCGTTGCGCAGCAGCACGACGGCGAGCATTCCGGCGAAGCGTGCGCTTTCACGTCTGATGAATCGGCCGCAGGCAGCGACGTGCGGCTTCGTCGCACGCGTTGCGATGTTCCAACGCACGGCATCGTCGTTCCAGTCGTAGCCCCTTCGACTGGAAGCCGGGCATGGTGTGCCAGTCTCGCGCCGCCTGTCGCCCCTGCATGTCGATTGGCGCGCTTTGCGAGTGAAGCGGCGCGCAAATGGCGCATCCCCTCTGCAACGGAATTCCTTCATGAATATCGATACCGACCTTCCCGTCATGGTCACCGGCGCGACCGGGTACGTCGCGGGCTGGCTCGTGCAGCGGCTGCTCGAAGCCGGCCTGACGGTCCATGCGGCCGTCCGCGACCCCGACAGCCCGGACAAGCTCGCGCACCTCCAGCGCATCGCGGCCGGCAAGCCCGGCACGATCCGCCATTTCCGCGCGGACCTGCTCGAACCCGGGTCGTACGCGGACGCGATGGCGGGTTGCGGGACCGTGTTCCACACCGCGTCGCCGTTCACCGTCACCGTTCGCGATCCGAAGAAGGCGCTGGTCGATCCGGCGCTGCTCGGCACGCGCAACGTGCTCGAGACGGCAAACCGCACGCCGTCGGTGCGGCGCGTCGTGCTGACCCGCAGTTGCGCGGCGATCTACGGCGACAATGCCGATCTCGCCGTGACGCCCGATGGTGTGTTCACCGAAGCGGTCTGGAACACCAGCTCGTCGCCGACCCATCAGCCCTATTCGTATTCGAAGACCGTTGCCGAGCGCGAAGCGTGGAAGATTGCCCGCCCGCAGCAACGCCGGGATCTCGTGACCATCAATCCGTCGCTCGTGATCGGGCCGGGTATCAATCCGTACGCGACGTCGGAGAGCTTCGAGATCGTGCGGCAAATGGGCAACGGCACGATCCGCCGCTGTTCGCCGCGTTGTGCAGCCCGAACCTGGAGATCGCGCTCCGGCGCATCGGCCAGTTCAAGCCGCTGATCGGCCCGGTCCGGTTGCGCGTGTCGCACGAGGCCGACGCGCTGACTCTCGCCGTCGATTTCCTCGAGCGCGACATCCCGCCGCCCGGCACGCTGGTCGCGGCCGAACCCGGCTTCTTCGTGAAACTCGCGCGACTGGCGACCCGCACCGAGCTGTCGGCGCGCGCCGTCACGCTGCCGCGCGACGTCAGCCCCCAGCCACCGCGGACGGCGTCGCGCAAACGCTTGCGATCAGCAAGCGGACGCTGCAGCGGCGGCTCGGCGACGAAGGCGCGAACTTCAAAACCCTGCTGGCGGAAGTCCGCGAGAAGCTCGCGTGGCATCCCCTCGATCGCTCGGACCTGCCCTACAGTCAGATCGCGCTCCTGCTCGGTTACCAGGATCCGAATTCGTTCTTCCGCGCATTCAACGAATGGACCGGGATGACGCCCGACGCCGCCCGCTCGCGCAGGCGCACTGATCGATACAACGCGGGCCGCTGTCCCGTCGCCGCGGTGATCCCGAATCAACCGGCGACGCCGCCGCGAGTCAGCCCGAAAATGAAATCGGCTTCGACCGACGCACCCTTCGGCAATTGCAGCACGCCGACCGACGAACGCGTATGGACGCCGGCGTCGCCGAGCACCGCGACCAACACGTCCGACGCGCCGTCGGCCACTTCGCTTTGCATCGTGAAGCCGGGCGCGCTTCGCACGTACACGGTCATGCGCGGCACCGTTGCGATCGCATCGAGCGTGCCGCACTGCTTACGGATCAGCGCCAGCGCGCGCAGCGCGGAAATGCCGGCCGCGCGGCGGCCGTCTTCGAGTGAAACGGATTCGCCGACGATACCGACGAAATGCACGACTTCCCCGATTCGCGGCACCTGGCCGGCAATGTAGGCGGTGCTTCCGTCGATCACGACCGGCGTGTACTTTCCGCCGATCCTGATCGTTTCGTCCGGATCGAATCCGAATTCGGCTGCGACCTGTTTCAGCTTTTCATCCCTGTTCATCAGTGAATTCCCCAATCCCTCTGAAAAAAGATAAAGAATAATTGAGTCTCCGAAGCTTGTCCCGCACGAGAAGATCGGACGCAAACGATCCCGCCGAGCCACTTCTCAGGTGTTCGAAGCAGTCATCCATTGCGATATCGACAATGGAATTCGTAGTCGGAGCAATTTTCTTCATTATTTCAGCTGAAACCGCTATCATGTATGGACACAACCTGAAGAGTGATATATGGCAACTTACAAGGAACTGAAAGCCCAAATGGATGCTTTGGCCGAGAAAGCCGAAGCAGCGCGCGCCGCTGAATTCCAGGCGATCGTCGACGACATCCGCACCAAAGTCGCGGAATACGGCATTACCGAAAAAGACATTTTCGGTACGCGCCGCGGTCGGCCGGCCAAACAGGCGGGCGCCCCCGTGCAGGCCAAGTATCGCGATCCGAAGACCGGGGCCACCTGGTCGGGCCGCGGTCGCGCGCCCGCATGGATCAAGGATGCGAAGAATCGCAATCGATTCCTGATCCAGGAATAAGATTCCCCGCATGGGCCGGCGCGTGATTCAACACGCTGCCCGGCAAGTTGGGCATTGATTGGGGGCATCGATACCGGCGGTATTCCATGGCCGCTCCGGTTGACGAGGTTTTGCCCGATCGGCGTGTCGTGCACGGATTGATCCACCGACCGTGCCGCACGCCCATCCTTTCTTCAGCGTTCGTAATAGATCGCAAGCCAGACGGTTTGCAATTCGTCACGCGTCCATACGACACGATGACGGCAATGCGGCTCGATCAGTACGTAATCTCCGGCGCGCATATCGAGCCGCGTCGCATTCTCTTCGAATTCGAGCACGGCCGCGCCGGATAGCAGCACGACCCATTCGGCCCGCGGGTCGTCATACCAGAACCCGGCCGGGCTCGCATGCCCCATCGACACGATTCGCTCGACATTCACGCGCGAGTTCTCGACGAGCATGTCGATTCGCTCGTCGCCGCCGCGCCGCCCTTCGACGCTGAATAAATTACCGGTTTGAAGTTGCATGGCTTCGCCTCGTCGTTGACCTTCGGGTAAAGGATGCAGATTTAAACGCGACGGGGAAATAGTCGCTGCAGCCTGACGTCGCCCAGGTTTGCGCGTGCATCGTTAAAAACCGTATCAAAAAGATGAAGAATGACGGCGACTTCATCGGCGCAGATTCGTTGCGGCGGTAAAGCACGCATCGGGATTCTTTTAGCGACGTGCGCGCGCCGGGACACGTCATTTCGATAAAAGCCGGTCGACATCCTGCCGCCCTATGCAGCGTCGGGCCAGGGCCTGTTCACGCTAATGGCGGGCTTGCGAACGCGTCTCCGCCAACGCATTTTCCGTTCGCTGGCTGGCATGAGCAAGCATCGGCAAGACCATGCATTCTCTATGTCGATTCGAGATGGCGTCTGCCCCATAAGCGACAATATCGTCTTGGGCGTCGATATCGATAGCGAGCGTCGACGAAGTACCGGCCCCCGTCAAACCCGCCCCCTCAACCACCCCAACAACGCCGCCTGCGCACTCCCGTCCGCCACCGGCGCCGGCGTCAACAGGTAGTAATCCGATCCATCCTCGACGAACCCCATTGGCGCAACCAGCACACCGCTTTCGATGTCGTCGCGCACCAGGTGCCACGGCCCGATCGCTACCCCCAGCCCCGCGACGGCCGCTTGCAGACTGAAATAGAAATGATCGAACTTCTGCCCGTGCCCGTTCACGGCCGGCTGATTCGCCGCCCCCGCCCACGCGTTCCATGCGTCCGGCCGGGTCCGCGTATGCAGCAGCGCAGCGTCGGGCTTCAACGTGCGGCCGCCGCGCCGCGACGCAAACCACGCACCGACCTTGTCCGGCCGGCAAACCGGCGCCACCCGCTCGGCGAACAGATGCTCGGCGTGATATCCCGCCGGCCACGCGAAATCGTTGCGACGAATCGCCATGTCGACACCGCTGTCGAACGAGAACGGCCCGCCCGCGGCGGCCAGATGGATATCGACGCCCGCGTGCCGCGCCTGGAAATCCGGCCAGCGCGGGATCAGCCAGCGCATCAGGAGCGTCGGCTCGCACGACAGCACCGAACGCCGCGCACGGGCGGCCTCGGCGCGCAACGCGTGGGCGGCGTGACGCATCAGGCCCAGGCCGTCATGGACGGCCTGCGCGAGTGTGCGGCCCGCTTCGGTCAGGAACACGCGACGGCTGCGCCGCTCGAACAGCGCCACGCCCAGATCGTCCTCGAGCAAGCGCACCGCGCGGCTGACCGCGCCATGGGTCACGCACAGCTCGTCGGCCGCGCGACTGAAATGCTCGTGACGCGCCGCGGCCTCGAAACAGCGCAGCGCCATCAGCGACGGCAGGTTCGTCCGAATCGATAGTGATTCAGACTCACCATTCTGGTCAGAAATCATCGTTTTTCCTGATGAAGCACGATCGATACGATTGTGCCATCAACCTATCCTTCGCAGGAACAACGCCATGACCGAATTGATAGTCGTAGTCACCATTACGCTGCTCGCCGTCGTCAGCCCGGGGCCGGACTTCGCGATGGTCACGCGCAACAGCCTGATGCTGTCGCGTCGTTCCGGCGTGCTCACCGCATGCGGGATCGGGCTCGGCGTGACGGTCCACGTGAGCTACACGCTGCTGGGCGTCGGGCTCCTGATCCGTCAGTCGCTGTGGCTCTTCGATGCCGTCAAGCTGATCGGTGCGATCTACCTGGTCTACCTCGGTGCAAAGATGCTCATGACGAAAGCCGGCAGCGTGCAAGCCGACACGAGCGTCGCGCCGCTGTCCGATCTCGCCGCGCTGCGCACGGGCTTCCTGACCAATGCGCTGAACCCCAAAACCACGGTGTTCATCGTCAGCCTGTTCATGCAGGCAGTCCGGCCCGACACGCCGTTGATCGTGCAGATCGGCTACGGCGCGTTCATCGCGGCCGCCCATGCCGGCTGGTTCAGCCTCGTGGCGATCTGTTTCTCGGCCACGGCTGTCCGCGATCGCCTGCTGTCGCTGCGGCACTGGATCGATCGCACGTTCGGATGCCTGCTGGTGGGCTTCGGCGTCGCGCTCGCCGTCGCACGCGGCGGGCGCTGACGCTCGACCCGCGCCGGGTGCACCGCGCCGGGTGCCCCACGCCAGCAACGTCAGAACGTCGGTGCGATCGCTCGTGCTTCGTCGATCGCCCGGCTCCGGTCGACCCGCCCGTCCGGACCGAACAACGTGCGCTCGACGACGATCCCCGTGATGTCCGTCACGCCCACGAACTTGAGCCACGTTTCCATGTAAGGGCGCTGCAGATCGAATTCGGCGGCCGGCGTAAACGAACCCGGCGACTGATAGGCAAGCCCGCGCGCGTAGACCACCGCCGCCTTTTTCCCGACCAGCTTGCCGGTGAAACCCGTTCCGTCGAACGTGAACAACACATCCTTCTGCGAGATCACGTCGATCAGGTGCTTGAGCTTGTACGGAATGCTGAAATTCCACAGCGGCACGCCGAACAGGAACTTGTCCGCTTCGTGGAACGGCGCCGCGAGCCGCTCGATCTGCTGCCACGCCGCCGCCTGCTCCGACGTCAACGCCGTGCCGCTCAGTCCGGCATATTTCGCGGCCAGCGCGGCGCCGTCGAATTCGGGCATCGGCAGATCCCAGATATCGAGCGTCCGGATCTCGTGATCGGGATGGGCCTGCCGGTACGCGTCGAGAAATGCATTGCACACCTCGATGGACGCCGAATAGGCCTTGTTGGGTGAGCCTTCGATATAGAGCACGCGTGTCATGGCGTCGGTCCTTGCCAAGAGTGACGACGGCGCGCCGGATGCGCGCTCGCCCACTTGGCTTCGCAGCCTATCGGGTCGTCCTATAATCCGGAAACGATATTAATTGATCAGATTAACCCGGATTGGTGATAAATGAATGCTCCCCTCGACACGGCGTTGCTTCATACATTCGTTGCGGTTGCCGACGTGCGCAGCTTCACCGGCGCCGGGCGTCGGCTGAACCTCAGCCAGTCCGCGGTCAGCGCGCAAATCCTTCGTCTCGAGGAACAGGTCGGCCAGGCGCTGCTCGTGCGCAACACGCGCAGCGTCACGCTCACCGGGCATGGCGAGACGCTGCTCGGCTACGCGCGCGCGATGCTCAATCTGAGCGAGGAAGCGCGGGCCAGGCTGGGAACGGGTGACACCACCGACGTCAAGCTGCGGATCGGCGTGTCGGAGGACTTTGCAGGCGGCTGGCTGCCGGACCTGATGCGCCGCCATGGCGCCGCGCGGCGTGGCCTGCGGCTGGATCTGGTCGTCGACATCGGCGACAGCCTGTTCCGGCGGCACGCCAACGGCGAATTCGATCTCGTGATCGGCAGCCGGTGCGCGCACGCGGGCCACGGCGCGACGTTGTGGCACGAGCCGCTCGTCTGGGCGTTCGCGCGCCACGAGCCGCTTCCGGAAGGCGACGTGCCGCTCGCGTGTTTCCCCGATCCGTGCCCGTACCGCGGCGCCGCCATCACGGCGCTCGCGCTGGCCGGCATGCGCTACCGGATCGCGTGCGAAAGCCCCAGCGTGACCGGCATCCGCACCTTCGCACGCGCCGGCATCGCGATCGCGCCGGTGCCGCGCAGCGCGATCGACGACACGCTTCGCGAACTGGGGTTGCCCGAAGGCTTGCCGGAACTGCCGGAGATGGAATTCGTGATGATGCACGACGCGCGGATGCCGGCGGCCATCGAATTCGCGGCGACGATTCTGGACGAAACCGCTGCCCGCACGGGCGCGGGCAAGCGCAACCGGGTGTAGCGGTAGCGCCCGCGAGCGTATTACCGGGACGGGTACCGCGCCCCGCCGGGCTCGAATGGTTGCTGACGTGCTCCGTTCAAATCACCTCGAAGCGCAACCCGGCATGGCGCACCAGACGCTCGATATAGCGTTCGTCGAACATCGTCGCAGGTGTCCAGAACCCGCCACCGCGTCCGGTCTTCACGCCGTCACGGCTGCAATCGAGTGCAAGACTGATCGCGGCCTGACCGAGCATCTTGCCGGTGGAGCCATAGCCCGGATCGCGATCGCCGGTGACTTTCACACGCAAGCTTCGGCCGTCGTCGGCGCGGCCGAAGAAGCGCAAATCGTAGCGGCCGGCCTGTTGGGCGTCCACGCTCGGCCCTTCGCCGGGCTTCGGCAGCAGGAAGCGCTCCATCAGGCCGCGCACCGGCCCGATGAGGACGCCGACCATGAATGCACCGAGGCCCGCCACCATCGTCAGCGCGGTCATGCGCCCCTTCAGACCCGTGCCCGTCATCACGGCTTCGTCATAGGTAAAGCGGCTGCCGTACGCATGGCCGGCCAGCGCATTGGAGCGATGCACGACACGCTCGTTGATCGCCGCCATCACGAACGGCGCGATCCACGCATCACAGTCGCGATCGAATTCGGCGGATCGAACCGCATGCTGCCGCACGGTGAAACCATGCCGTTGCGGGCACAACGAATAAGGATCGAGCAGTTCGCGGCGCAATGCCGGATCGGCCGCCGCTTCTCGCACCACGTTGATCACGCTGGCCACGGTGCCGCCCGATGCACCACCCTTCAGCGCTTTCACGCGCATCTTCACGTGAGCGGCCGGCACGCCCCACTGCTGCCGAGCCTGTTGCTGCAGGAAAAACACGCCCATGTCGGACGGCACCGAGTCGAAGCCGCAGCAATGCACGATGCGCGCGCCCGATTGGCGGGCCGCGGGCTCGTACTTGTCGATCATCCGCTTGATCCACTGCGTTTCGCCGGTGAGATCGCAATAGTCGGTGCCGGTCTGCGCGCAGACCCGGACCAGCGGCTCGCCGTACAGCGCGTAGGGGCCGACCGTGGACACCACCACCCGCGTTTGCGCGCACAGCGCCCGGAGTTGCGTCTCGTCGGCCGCGTCGGCGACGATGATCGGCACCGACTGCGCGGCCGCGCCGAGCGTATCCCTGACCTGCCTGAGCTTCGCGTCGGATCGTCCCGCGATCGCCCACCGCAGCGTTTCGCCGGCACCGGCGTCCGGCAGATAGTCGGACAGATAGCGGGCCAGGATCTGCCCGACGAAACTGGTGGCGCCGAATACGACGAGATCGTAGGTCGGTTGCGGCATGGACGACTCCTTCGGTGCGCGCACGTCGCACGCATCCGTATCGTTAGCGTGGCTTTCCGGGTTCATCGAAGGCCGTCAACGACGTCGGCAGATTGAGCACCAGTTGCGCATCCTTGACCACGTCGAGACGCATGATTGTGGATGCGCCGAGCCCGTCGAGCAACTGGCTGAGCGGCCCACCGTGCCGCACGAGTTCGACGTTGCGCGGCAACAGGCGCTGCGCGAACGACAGCATGTTGGTCTGCACCGACGCCTGATGCCATGCGCCGTCGATGCGGTTGACCATCGTCGTCGTGCCCATGTGCGATTGCGACGGCACGCTGGTCAGCACCGGCAGCGGCACGCTCAGGCTCAGATCGGGTCGGCCGCCCGGCCCCGCGACACGCGCGCGCGCCGTGGCGCCGATGTTCACGTCGGTATCCGCAAATCGGTCGTAGTACCCGCCCTCGGGCACGTCGACCGTGTGCGGCCCGAATTCGACCTGTGTAAAACGCCTGTCCATGTTCGTTGTCTCCCGTCGATGGTCGACCAGTGACAGGCGAGATCCGAAGCCTGCCGATTCACTGTCGTCGGCAAGCACTCTAAGCTTCAAGTCGACTTCAAGGTCAAGGCGACGAGTAGAGGAACCTGTCGAACTACGGCGGCGCACCTTTCAAGTCGGTCCTTTCGCGTATCAAACAGGACGATCATCGCGCATAGGGACGATCAGCCACCGTCGGCAGCGTTGGCTTATAGTGCCGCTTGCCCATTCAACGAGGAGAACAGTCATGAAACTGCAGGCCAGCGGTCCGTTCGAGGTGAAGCTGAATCCGGAACCCCTGAGTCACGTCGCGGAAAGCAGCGGGCTCGGCCGCATGTCGCTGGACAAGCATTTTCACGGCGATCTGGAAGCCGTCAGCCAGGGCGAAATGCTCGCGTTTCGCAGCAGCGTTCAGGGTTCGGCCGGCTACGTCGCGATGGAAACCGTCAAAGGCGTGCTCGGCGGACGCAAGGGCAGCTTCGTCCTGCAGCACAGCGCCACCATGACGCGCGGGCAGCCGACGCAGTCGATCACGGTCGTGCCCGATTCCGGCACGGACGCATTGCTCGGGCTGTCCGGCACGATGCTCATCGATATCGATAACGGCCAGCACGCGTATCGCTTCGACTACACGTTGCCGGACGCACCGCAATAAGCGCACCGGTCACGCGAACGCCGCTTCGCGCAGCCGGAACTGCGCGACCGCCGCGCTCAGCCGCGCGCCCTGTTCGTCGAGCGACAGTGCCGCGGCCGCCGCCTCCTCGACCAGCGCGGCATTGCGTTGCATCGTCTGCTCCATCTGGATCACCGCGGCGTTCACCTGCTCGATGCCCGACGACTGCTCGTCGAATGCCTGGCTGGTTTCGCCCATGATCGCATTGACGCGCTCGACCGCCGCGACGAGCTCGGCCATCGCCGAGCCGGCCCGTGCGACGAGGCCGCTGCCGTCTTCGACGCGTCGCGCGGAATGACCGATCAGCTCGCGAATTTCCTTCGCCGCCGCGGCACAGCGCTGGGCCAGCCCGCGCACCTCGGTCGCGACGACCGCGAACCCGCGCCCCTGCTCGCCCGCGCGCGCGGCTTCGACGGCGGCGTTCAACGCGAGGATGTTCGTCTGGAACGCGATGCTCTCGATCACGCCGACGATGCCGGAGATGCGCGTGGAGCTGGTCGAAATTTCCGACATCGTCTCGACGACGCGCTGCATCGCTTCGCCGCCGCGCGACGCGATGCCGGCCGCGCCCTCGACGTACGTGCGCGCATCGCGCGCGTTGTCCGCGTTCTGGCGCACGGCCGCCGTCAGCTGCTCGACGCTCGCGGCCGCCTGCTGCAGCGACACGGCCTGCTGCTCAGTACGCGCGGACAAATCGACGTTGCCGCTCGCGATCGTGCGCACGTCGCCGACGATCGTCTCGGTGCTCGCGCGCACCTGGCTCACGGTATCGACGAGGCCGTCCTGCATCCGCTTCAGCGCATTCAGCAGATACGCCATTTCATTGTCGCCCGGGACGACGACCGCGCCGGTCAGGTCGCCCTTCGAGATTTTCTCGAACTGGTCGACCGCGAGGTTGATCGGCTCGATGATCGCCTTCGCGAGTACGCGTTGCGCCACGAACCCGACGACGAGCGCCAGCGCCGCGACCGCGCCCATCCCCCACACGATCCGGTGGAAATTGACGCCGGCCGCCTCGTAGCGCGCCTTCTGGCGCGTGACCTGGAACGATTCGAGCGCATCGATCGCCGCCTGGTACGCGGCGAACAACGCAGGCGGCGCCGTGCGCTGCGTGTCGAGGAAGTTGAACGCGTCGTCGCCGTCGAGCTGCGACAGCGCCTTCAGGAACACGCGGTCGAGCAGCGCGCGACGGTGGTTCTGCAGCGTGTCGAACAGCGCCTGCTCGCTGGCGTCGCGCGCGTGCAGACGCGTGTACGCGTCCAGTTCGTCGTTGCTCTGCTTGAGCAGCGCGTGAAGTTGCGCGACTTCGTCCTTCGCGGGCTGGCCGGCACTGATGATCTGCGCGACGTCGCTCATGCGTTCGCGCAGCACCAGCATTCGCTCGGAGCTGGTCTTCAGGTGCAGCAGCGACGCGGTGTCGTCGCGGTACATCGCCTCGAGCGAGCCGTTGCCGACGTAGAGCGCCGCGATGCAGGCGCCGACCACCAGCACGAGCAGCACGGTATAGCCGGCGATGGTCGCGACGAGGCCACCACGGATAGTGAGTTGTTTTCGCATGACGTTCCCTTGAGCCGGCCGGGCACGGCCAGCGGCGGATGTGAATTCCGGAACACGAACGACGCGCGCCATCACGCAGTACGCGGCGCGGGGGCTGCGAACGGGTTAACGGCGCAGGGAACGGGCGGCTTTTATCCGCAAGCGACGCGAATCTTGACGATTGCGACAGGGGAAGGGGGAAGCAGCGCGGCTACCGGCCGCCGCCGAGCCTGGAGCGAATCTGCCGACAGGTCGCGCTGGTGCGTGGCGATCTGCCAAACGTTTCCGCACGCGTACTACCCCATTGCCCGCCTGTCGCCGTAGGGCATGTCGGCAGGCGGCTCCAGCGGGATCACCGGCATCGCGTCACGCGTCGGTCTCGTAAAACAGCCCGTATTCGCCGTTCGTTCGCCTGATTCGCGCGAACCCGGGCTCGCCCAGATGCATGCCGGCGATCAGCAACCCTTCCGCGCTGACCCGATCCAGCAGCCGCGAACGCGTGGTCGCCGCCTGCGACGCGTCCTGGTCGAACGCAATCGACACATCCGGCCGCTTGATCTGGATATGCGGAAAATGCACGATATCGCCCCACACGAGCAGGCCCTGATCGCCGGATTCGAGCAGGTAGCCGGTATGTCCGTCGGTATGCCCCGGCAGCGGTATGGCAGCGATTCCGGGCAGCACCTCGCCTTCATCGAAGGTCCGCAGCGCGTCGCCGTAAGCGTCGAATGCGTGACGCGCGATCCGGAAATTGCCGCGCGCGCGCTCGCCGGCGCGACTCAGGTTGCCGTCGTCGCGCCAGAATTCGACCTCGCGTCGATGCGCGACCAGTTCCGCATTCGGAAACGCCGCGTGTCCGGCCGCATTCACCAGCCCGCCGACGTGGTCGGGATGGGCGTGGGTGAGCAGGACGGTGTCGATCGCGGCAGAATCGATACCGGCGAGCCGCAAATTGCCGTGCAGGCGGCCACCCCATTCCTTGATGCCGCCCGCTCCGGCATCGATGAGAATCGTGCGGCCCGCGCCGCGCACCACGTAGCAGTTGATATGCACGGCGGACGGCTGCTGCTGCCCGGCCGCGCGCTGCATCCCGGCAGCGTCGGTCGCGTCGATATTCGACAGGAAATCGAGGCTGGCCGTGAGGTAGCCGTCGCTGATCGCGGTGATCGTGAAATCCCCGACACGCCGGCCGGGAAACGTAACGTTGGACATCATGCTTCTCCGCAGCGGCTAGTTACGGGCGTGAAGGTCCGGCGCGGCATGACCGAAGCAACGGATGCGCGCCGTCAGCCCCGTGCGGCGAACGATTGCGCGATCCAGCGCTTCCATGAACGCGTTCATGACCGCGGGCGGGCGAAACGACGCCACGCGATAGCGGATTTCCGCGAAAACGGGATGCCCGCAGCCGTGCCGGACCGCCACGTAAATGATGTGGACATTCCGCTGTTCCGCCTGAAGGACATCCGTACAGAGTTCGATGCAGTCGCCGGACAGTTCGGCGAGGCTTGCGTCAGGCGGCATGCGTTCCACATCGATATGGAAAGTCACGTCAGGCATCGCGGGCGGCCTTCGTCAGTTGCTCGGTCATCGGTGCGTACAGATCAAGGTCGGCCGGCACGTTCCCGGCAAGCGGCGCATCGCTGCGCGGCAGGACCGCGAGCCAGCGGCGCGCCGAACACTGCTCCAGCGCGACGGCCTGCATGGCCAGCGGCTTCAGGCCCAGTTGGATCAGCGAGTCGGGCCCGCTGGCGCTCAGCACGAGCAGTTCGTCGGCATTGACCGCCGGCGCACGACCGATATCGCTATAGAGGTTGCGGTGCCAGTCGGTGATGTGCTGCTGCCACCGCGCGAAATTGCCGCCGCCCTTCTGCCGATATTCGTCGCCGGTCAGTACGTCGAGGCCGTCGATCGTGTGAACGGCCAGATAGACGGGGCAACCGTCGCTGATCGCGCTGAAACGCTGCGACGTGTGAAAACCGGCCACCGAGATGAGCGCCGGCAGCTTGTCGAGGTTGTAGAAGTCGTTCCATTCGGCTTCGCTGGCAGGGTCGGCGAAGCTGCATTCCACGGTGTAGATCATCGGCTTGTCCTTCGCTTCGAATGCGGGATATTCAGTGCAGTGACGTAATGCTAATCTGCGGCTTCCCGCGTAGATATCGACTTAAACTCAGCCTTCAGTGATATTTGATCAAGCTGACGGTCGAACGCACTCCCACCGGCGAGACCCCGATGCGACGCAAGATTCCGAGCAATTCCGCGCTTCTGGCCTTCGAGGCGGCGGCCCGACACGGCAGCTTCGCCCGCGCCGCCGACGAGCTGGCGCGCACCGAGGGCGCGGTCAGCCGCCAGATCGGCCGGCTCGAGGCGTTCCTTGGCGTGACGCTGTTCGAGCGCGTCGGCAACCGCGTACGGCTGGCGCCCAACGGCACGCGATACGCGGTACAGGTGCGCGAGATTCTGGATCGGCTCGAACGGGACAGCCTGTATCTGATGGGGCAGCCCGTCGAAGGCGCGAGCATCGATATCGCCGCGATTCCAACCTTCGCGACCCGCTGGCTGATCCCGCGACTCGCGCGCTTCCAGGCGCGCCATCCGAACGTCACCGTGCATATCGCCGAACGGATGGAGCCGTTCCTGCTGGCCGGCAGCGGATTCGACGCGGCCATTCACTTTGCGCATCCGGCCTGGGCCGGCATGCATCTGCATCCGCTGCTGGAAGAGGTGCTGGTGCCCGTCTGCAGTCCGGCGCTGCTCGAACGCGCCGGCGCCAATCCGTCGCTGGATGCGCTGCCGCGCCTTCACCGGCGGCAGAATCCGGATGCGTGGCAGCGCTATGCGCAGGAGACCGGCATCGTGCTGACCAATTCGGCGGTCGGCCCGCGATACGATCTGCATTCGATGCTGATCGAGGCCGCGCTGGCCGGCCTCGGCGTCGCGCTGGTGCCGCGCCTTTACATCGGGGCCGAGCTCGAGCAGGAGCGTCTGGTCGCGCCCTGGCCCGACGGCAAGGCGGTGACGAAAAACTTCTGCCTCGTGCTGCCGGAGCCGATCGAATTGAGCGCGGCGCCGGTGCGGGCGTTTGCGGAATGGGTGCTGGGCGAGGCGCGGGGCTCGGCGTGTTGATGCAGTGCCCGACGTTCATCGCCACACGGATTCGGAAAATCCTGCCCCCCTCCGCTAATCGAGGTACGGCTCCAACACGCCCCCGATCCAGTCCATGAAAGCCCGCACGCGCGGCGAAAGATTGCGCCGATGCGCGACGACGAGCGACGCGGCAAGCGGCTCGGGCCGCAAGTCGGGCAGCACCTCCACGAGCGCGCCGCTTTCGATGTGATGCGCGAGCGCCGAATAGCCGGCCTGGATCAGCCCGATGCCCGCCAGCCCCGCCGCGTGATAGGTCTGCACGCTGTTGACCTGCATCGCGCTGGGCAACGGCAGCCACGCATAGCCGTCGCCGTCCGGGTATTCCCATCCGGGATGCCGCGCGCCGAGCGTCAGCGTGTAGTGAATCATCTTGTGCCCCTGGCTGCGCAGATCGGCGAGCGTATGCGGCACGCCGTGCCGCGCGAGATAGTCGGGGCTCGCCGCATTCGTCATGCGCAGCCTGCCAAGCGGCCGCGCAATCAGCGTCTCGTCGGCGATCGGGCCGAGCCGGATCACGCAATCGAACCCTTCCCGAACGAGATCGACACGCCGGTCGGTGCTCGAAAGCTCCAGCTCCAGATCCGGATGCGCGGCCATCAGTTGCGGCAGCGCCGGCACCACGACGCTGCGCGCGAGTTCCGTGGGCATGTCCACGCGCAACCTGCCGCGCAGCGAGGTACCGCGCCCCGAGAACATCGACTGCAATTCCTGCACTTCGGCGAGCAGATCGGTTGCGCGCGCATAGAACGCGCGTCCGTCTTCGGTGAGCTGCACGCGTCTCGTGGTCCGATGCAGCAGTGCGACACCCATGTCCCGTTCGAGCGCACGGATAACCGTGGATACCCGTCCTTTCTGAATGCCGAGGCTTTCGGCGGCACGCGTGAAGCTCGCCATTTCGGCGACACGGGCAAAAATCAAAAGCGCGTCAAGGTTCTGCATTGTTCATCCGGAAAGTAACAGAACGTTCAATCTGTCGTCGTTTATCACCGGATTGCGGCTCGGTAGAGTGACTTCCCACGTCGTCTGAACGACAACCCGAACGAAAGGAAACCCTCATGGATCAACAACTCGACCCGCCGGCCAAAACGGTCGTCGTCTATCACTCCGGCTACGGCCATACGCAACGCATGGCCGCCGCTGTCGCGGACGGCGCCGGCGCCGCACTCGTCGCGATCGATGCCGACGGCAACCTCGCCGACGACGCGTGGCACACATTGGCCGCCGCCGACGCAATCCTGTTCGGCTCGCCGACCTACATGGGCGGCCCGAGCTGGCAGTTCAAGAAGTTCGCGGATGCATCGTCGAAGGTCTGGTTCGAAAGCGGATGGCGGAACAAGATCTTCGGCGGCTTCACCAACAGCGCAAGCGTCAACGGCGACAAGCTCAATACGCTCGAATACTTCTTTTTGCTCGCCGGACAGCACGGCGGCATCTGGGTCAGCATGGACATCAAGCCGGCGAATCTGAAAGCGTCGACGCGCGACGACCTGAACCGCATGGGCGCCTACATCGCGCCGATGGCGCAGACGCCGGCCGATGCGTCGCCGGAAGAGATGTCGCCGGGCGATCTCGAAACGGCCCGACGCTATGGCGCGCGCGTCGCGGGGATTGCCGGGCAGTTGCGGGCCGGCCAATCACGCGCCAACTAACATTCCGACGTTCATGCGGGGCGCCACCGGCCGACGCCCCGCATCGGGTCCGGCCGATTCTGAAGGGCGCTGCAATGAAATACAAGCAATTGGGCCGCACCGGCCTGTATGTGTCCGAGCTGTGCCTCGGCACGATGACGATGAGCGGCAACGCGGATGCCGGCATGTGGGCGGCGTGTCGGTCGCGCGGATCGCGCTCGCGTGGTTGCTCGTCAAGCCGGCGGTCACGAGCCTCATCATCGGCGCGAAGCGGATCGACCAGCTCGACGACAATCTCGGCGCGGTCGACGTCGTGCTGACCGACGATGAACTGGCGCGTCTCGATGCCGTGAGCGCGTTGCCGCCCTGCTATCCCGGCTGGATGATCGCGCGTCAGGAAGCCGGCAGGGTTCCCGCGCCGTTCACGCGCGGCGCGGCGCAACAGGATCGGCGGCGCATCACTTCGGAAACACGCCCTTGCTCATCGCATCGAGCTGCCGAACGATCTCCGCGCGCAATTCGGCCGATACGTCGACGCTGTCGAGCAACTCCGAAATCCACAACCCGTCGGCCGCGAGCCGGCAGATCATCAGCGTCGCGGCGCGCTCGAGCGGCACCGGGTCGGGCCGCGTCCATTCGCGCATCGGCACCGACCAGCGCGCGCGCGTGTCCTGCTCGGTGATCATCGACGCGACCAGCACGCGCAGCACCTCGATACTCGCGGCGGGATTGGCCGCATCGAGCACCGCATGCAGATATGCGCGCGCCGCCGCGCCGTCGCCGCGGAAATCGACCGCCAACCGCGCGGCCAGTTGCGCGCCGAACCGCTCGGTCGCCTGCCCGAACAGCGCATCCAGCAGCCCTTGCTTGTTCGCGAAGTGATATTGCAGCGCGCCCTTCGTCACGCCGGCACGCTCGGCCACCGCGTCGAGCGTCAACGCGGCCACGCCGTGATGCGTCGCGATCTCCGACGCGGCCGCCAGCAATTGCGCGCGCACTTGGTCCGGCGCTTTTTTTCGCCGCACGCCGGCCACAGGTACGGCCGGCGCCGATGATCCTTCAGGCGCCCGTGCGTCGGGTGTTCCAGCCGGTTCGACGGGCGCGGACACGTCGCGCGGCGCGGGTTCGAGGCGTTTTTTCATGGTGCGGATGGTAGCATCCAGGCGTGTCGATATAAACATTCCGGCTGGATGGTATGATCCGCCGCATGAACAAAATGGCCCCCTCTCCCTGGTCCGCGCTCGACACTGCAATCGCCCGTGGACGCGACGCACTCGTACGCCTTCAGCAGCCCGACGGCAGCTGGTGTTTCGAACTCGAATCCGACGCGACGATCACCGCGGAATACATCCTGATGATGCATTTCATGGACAAGATCGACGACGTGCGCCAGGAGAAGATGGCGCGCTACCTGCGCGCGAACCAGCGGCTCGACACGCACGGCGCATGGGATCTGTACGTCGATGGCGCGCCGGACGTGTCGTGCAGCGTGAAGGCGTACTTCGCGCTGAAGGCGGCCGGCGACAGCGAACAGGCGCCTCACATGACCCGCGCGCGCGACGCAATCCTGAAGCTCGGCGGCGCGGCACGCTCGAACGTGTTCACGCGCATCCTGCTCGCGACGTTCGGCCAGGTGCCGTGGCGCGCGGCACCGTTCATGCCGATCGAATTCGTGCTGTTCCCGAAGTGGGTGCCGATCTCGATGTACAAGGTCGCGTACTGGGCGCGCACGACGATGGTGCCGCTGCTGGTGCTGTGCTCGCTGAAGGCGCGTGCGCGCAATCCGCGCAACGTGTCGATCCGCGAGCTGTTCGTCACGCCGCCGGAACAGGAGCGCGAGTACTTCCCGCCCGCTCGCGGCATGCGCCGGCTGTTCCTCGCGCTCGACCGCATGGTCCGCCCAGTCGAGCCGCTGCTGCCGAAGCGCTTGCGGCAGCGCGCGATCCGGTATGCGGAGACGTGGTGCGCGGAACGGATGAACGGCGAGGACGGCCTCGGCGGCATCTTCCCGCCTATCGTGTACAGCTACCAGATGATGCAGGTGCTCGGCTACCCGGACGACCATCCGCTGCGGCGCGATTGCGAAAACGCGCTGGAGAAGCTGCTGGTCACGCGGCCGGACGGCAGCATGTATTGCCAGCCGTGCCTGTCGCCGGTGTGGGACACCGCGTGGAGCACGATGGCGCTCGAACAGGCGCGCGGTGTCGCGGCGCCGGAAGCCGGCGAAGCGCCCGGCGCGCTGCGCGAGCTCGATGCACGCATCGCACGCGCGTATGACTGGCTCGCCGAGCGGCAGGTGAACGACCTGCGCGGCGACTGGATCGAGAACGTCCCGGCCGACGTCGAACCGGGCGGATGGGCGTTCCAGTATGCGAACCCGTACTACCCCGACATCGACGACACGGCGCTCGTCACCGCGATGCTCGATCGCCGCGGCCGCACGCATCGCGATGCGGACGGCACGAACCCGTATGCGGCGCGCGTCGCCCGTGCACTCGACTGGATGCGCGGGCTGCAATCGCGCAACGGCGGCTTCGCGGCGTTCGATGCGGACTGCGACCGGATGTACCTGAACGCGATTCCGTTCGCCGATCACGGCGCACTGCTCGATCCGCCGACCGAGGACGTATCGGGCCGCGTGCTGCTGTGCTTCGGCGTGACGAAGCGCGCGGACGACCGCGCGTCGCTCGCGCGCGCGATCGACTACGTGAAGCGCACGCAGCAGCCCGACGGCAGCTGGTGGGGCCGCTGGGGCACGAACTACCTCTACGGCACGTGGAGCGTGCTGGCCGGCCTCGCGCTCGCCGGCGAGGACAAGTCGCAGCCGTATATCGCCCGCGCGCTCGACTGGCTGCGTACGCGGCAGCATGCGGACGGCGGCTGGGGCGAAACGAACGACAGCTACCTCGATCCGACGCTGGCCGGCACGAACGGCGGCGAGAGCACGTCGAACTGCACCGCGTGGGCACTGCTCGCGCAGATGGCGTTCGGCGACTGCGAATCCGATTCGGTGAAGCGCGGCATCGCGTACCTGCAGTCGGTGCAGCGGGAAGACGGCTTCTGGTGGCACCGCTCGCACAATGCGCCGGGTTTTCCGCGCATCTTCTACCTGAAGTATCACGGCTATACCGCGTACTTCCCGCTGTGGGCGCTCGCGCGTTATCGGCGGCTGGCGGGCGCGAAGGATGCGGGCGCAACCACGTCGTCCGCGTCCGGCGCACCCGCCGCACGCGCAACGGACAGCGCGCTCGCCTGAGCCGGAGCGCCGGCACGCGTGACGGCGTCCGGCGCGCTCAAAACGACTCCCGTCCCCTTCCTGCCTACGCGTCGCGCGGCGCCCGCATCCTCGCGAACGCATCGCGCAAATCCGCGCAAAACGCGTCGCCGATCATCGACAGCGGCTGCGACGCGGACGTCACCAGGTAGAAGTGATCGGGCACGGCCGGCTCGAACGGCTTGACGACCACGCGCGGGCCCGCGTATGCGGCGGTCACCGGATCGATCAGCGCGACGCCGGCGCCGTTCGCGACGAACGCGACGATCGTCCGCGACAGCTGCGCCTCGATCGACAGCACGCGCGACACGCCGGCTTCGACGAACACGCGGTCGATCGCGCTGCGCGCCTCGAAACTCGGCGGAAACGAGATGAACGATTCGTCGCGCAGGTCGGCCGGCTGCACGACGCGCTTGCGCGCGAGCCGATGCCCGCGCGGCACGACGCAGCACATCGCGCTTTCCGCGAGCCGCTCGCCGCGCACGGCCGGATGCGGGACGGGTTCGGCGATCAGCCCGACGTCGCATTGCCCCGACGCGACCTTGTCGACGACGGTGGACGCACTGTGCGCGAGCAGCGTGATGTCGACACCCGGATGCGCGTGCGAGAAGCGCGTGACGAGTTCCGGCAGCAGGTCGAGCGCGACGGCGGGCGAACCGGCCACGCGCAGCGTGCCGCGCCGCATCGCGCGGATCTGCTCGGCGGCCTGCGCGACGCGGTCGAGGCCGACGAACGCGCGTTCGACCTCCTCGTACAGCACGCGCGCCTGCGCGGTCGGCGTGAAGCGCCCCTGCTGCCGCTCGAACAGCACGAAGCCGATCCGCGCCTCGAGATCGGCGATCAGCCGGCTCACGGCCGGCTGCGAGATATGGAGATCGCGTGCCGCGCGCGTGACGGTATGGCGCTGCATCACCGCGCGAAACGCTTCGATCTGGCGAATCCTGAGCGAAGGCGTGGTCATAACACTGGATTATGGGTCGTTGATCAAGCTGTATTGGACAGCCCATTTTGCCTGTCCGAACATCGGTTCCGCAACGTACTGAAAGCAAGGAGCCGCGCCGTCATGGGATATAACACGCAACCGCCTCACCCGCGACACCGGAGCCGCGCATGACCATGCGCTGCTTCGACGTCGTCGTGGCCGGCGGCGGTCTCGTCGGCATGGCCATCGCGTGGGGCATCGCGCGTCTTGGCCAGCGCGTCGCGGTGTGCGACGGCGACGACATCGCGTTTCGCGCGGCGCGCGGCAATTTCGGGCTCGTGTGGGTGCAGGGCAAAGGCGGCCGCTGCCTGCCGTACGCGCGCTGGTCGCGCGAATCGTCGGCGCGCTGGCGCGCATTCGCCACGCAGTTGCAGCGCGAAACGGGCGTGGACTGCGCGTTCGAACGCCCGGGCGGCATCGAGCTGTTCGAGCATCGCGCGGAGCTCGACGGCGCGACCGAGCTGCTCGAATCGCTGCACCGGCAGGACGCCGCGCTGTCGTACGAGGTGCTCGATCCCGCGGCGCTGCGGCGGCGCATTCCCGCGGCGTCGCCATCGCTGGCCGGCGCGCTGTGGTCGCCGAACGACGGTCACGCGAATCCGCTCTACACATTGCGCGCGATGCTGCACGCGTTCCAGCAGTGCGGCGGCGTCTATCTGCCGCGCAGCGAAGTCGCCGAGATCCGCCCGCGCGCCGGGCGCTTCGAGATCGACACGCGCGACGCGCAACTCGAAGCCGGGCGCGTGGTGCTCGCGGCCGGCCTCGACAACGCGCGGCTCGCGCCGATGGTCGACCTGCGCGCACCGATCTCGCCGTTGCGCGGCCAGATCATGGTCACCGAGCGCCTCGCGCCGTTTCTCGACTATCCGACGCTCGTCGTCCGCCAGACATCGGAAGGGTCGGTGTTGCTCGGCGACTCGGCCGAAGACGTCGGCTTCGACGACGGGCAGACGCGGCCCGCAATGGTCGACATCGCGCGTCGCGCCCGCACGGCATTCCCGGCGCTGGCCCATGCACGCATCGTGCGCGCATGGGGTGCGCTGCGCATCATGACGCCCGACGGCCTGCCCGTCTACGAGGCGTCGGCCACGTATCCCGGCGCGTTCATCGCGATCTGCCACAGCGGCGTGACGCTCGCGGCGACCCACGCCGATCTCGTCGCGCCGTGGATCGCCGGCGGCGCCGCGCCGGCCGACCTGTCCGCCTTTACCACCGCGCGCTTCGCCGCGCCCACGGAAGCCCGGCATGTTTGAATCCCTCGTTCCCGCCGCCGCGACGCTCGAACGCGTGCGCATCCATATCGACGGCACGCCGCACGACGTGCCCGCGCACGACAGCGTCGCGGCCGCGATGCTCGCCGCCGGTTCGGCCGCGTGCCGCACGAGCGCGGTGAGCGGCGCGCCGCGCGGCCCGTTCTGCATGATGGGCGTGTGCTTCGACTGCCTCGTCGACGTCGACGGCGTGCCGAACGTGCAAGGCTGCATGACGCCCGTCGCCGACGGCATGCAGGTGCGCACGATGCACGGCAAGGCGAGGCTCGCATGACACGCCGCCAGTGCGACCTGCTGATCGTCGGCGCCGGGCCGGCCGGGATGGCGGCGGCGACTGCCGCGCGTGCGACCGGCTTGTCGGTGGTCGTCGCGGACGAAGGGCGCGCGCCCGGCGGCCAGATCTACCGCAACGTGGCCGACGCGCCGGCGCCGCTCGCGCAATGGCTCGGCGCCGACTACACGGCGGGCCGCCCGCTCGTCGACGGCCTGCTCGCGAGCGGCGCGCATTACCTGCCGCGCAGCGTCGTGTGGCAAATCGCGTTCGAGCCGGAACCCGTCGCGATGCTCACGCAAAGCAGCCCGTCGCGCGGCACGCTCGAAATCGGCACACGTGCGGTGTTGATCGCGACCGGCGCGCAGGAGCGGCCGTGGCCGGTGCCGGGCTGGACGTTGCCCGGCGTGATGGGCGTCGGCGCCGCGCAGACGCTGCTGAAAGCGTCGGGCCTCGCACCATCGGCCGACGCCGTGCTCGCGGGGAGCGGCCCGCTGCTGTGGTTGTTCGCCGCGCAATTGCTGAATGCCGGCCGGCGCGTGCGCGCGCTGATCGACACGACGCCGCGCGACGCGTGGCGCCGCGCGCTCCCGCATGCGCTGCCGGCGCTGCGCGGCGCCGACTATCTGCTCAAGGGCTGGCGCATGCTGCGCGCGGTGCGCGATGCCGGGATTCCCGTGTATCGCCGCGCGACCGATATTCGCATCGACGGCGACGACCGCGCCGAACGCATCCGCTTTCGCGACGCGCAGGGCGTCGTGCAAACGCTCGACACGTCGCTCGTGCTGCTGCATCAGGGCGTCATTCCGTCGACGCAGCTCGCGCGTTCGCTCGGCTGTGCGCACGCATGGGACGAATCGTCGGCGTGCTGGCGGCCACAGTGCGACGCGCGCGGCCGCAGCAGCGTGCCGCACGTGTGGATCGCGGGCGACGGCGCGGGCATCGGCGGCGCGCGGGCGGCGGCGCTCGCCGGCGAAGTGTCCGCGCTCGACATCGCCGCGCGACTCGGTGCACTCGACGCGCAACGGCAGGCCGCACGCGAACGTCCGGTGCTGCACGCGTTGCGCCGCCATCTCGCGGTGCGCCCGCTGCTCGACGCGCTGTACACGCCGCCCGCCGCGCTGCGCCGCCCCGACGACGACACGATCGTGTGCCGCTGCGAGGAAGTCACGGCCGGCGAAATCCGCCAGCTCGCGGCGCGCGGCTGCCAGGGGCCGAACCAGATGAAGGCGTTGACGCGCTGCGGGATGGGCCCGTGCCAGGGACGCTGGTGCGGCACGACGGTCGGCGAACTGATCGCCGACGTGCAGCAGCGCAGCGTCGGCGACGTCGGTCACTACCGGATTCGCGCGCCGATCAAGCCGGTCACCGTCGGCGAGATGGCCGACGCACTCGACCTGTCGAACGATTTTCAGCGCGGCGAATTTCCGAGCTGACGCGCCCGCCCACTCTTCCCCACACGAACGGAGCCTGACCATGAAGACGCGCCTCACGATTCTCCTTTCCGCCGCCGCAATGGCCTTCGCGTCGCTGGCGTCGGCGAAGGAATGGACGACCATCCGCATCGGCGTCGATCCGACCTACCCGCCGTTCGAGTCGACCGCGACCGACGGCAGCGTGAAGGGTTTCGACATCGATCTCGGCAACGCGCTGTGCGCGAAGCTGAAGGCGAAATGCGTGTGGGTGTCGAGCAGTTTCGACGGGCTGATTCCGGGGCTGCAGGCGCGCAAGTTCGACGTGATCCTGTCGTCGATGGCCGCGACCGAGCAGCGGCGCCAGCAGATCGACTTCACCGATCGCCTGTACCGCAACCAGACGCGATTGATCGCGCGTACCGGGTCGGGGCTGCTGCCGGACGCGGCGAAGCTCGCCGGCAAGCGCGTCGCGGTCGAACAGGGCACGATCCAGGAAACCTACGCGCGCGAGAAGTGGGCGGCCGCGAAGGTCGAGGTCGTGCCGTACCCGAGCTACGACCAGGCGTATGCGGATCTCGTCACCGGGCGCGTCGACGGCGTGCTGATGGATGCCGTGCAAGGCCAGCTCGGGTTCCTCGCGACACCGCGCGGCACGGGCTTCTCGTTCGCGGGGGGCGTGGTGTACGACGCGAAGATCATGGGCAACGGCGACGCGGCCGGCGTGCGCAAGGCCGACACCGACCTGCGCGACGCACTCAATCGCGCCATCGCGCAGATTCGCAGCGACGGCACGTACAACCAGATCCAGTCGAAATACTTCGACTTCGACATGTACGGGAACTGACGGCGAATACGGGCTCGGTTCGGTTAGCGTCGAACCGTCTCCAGGTTGAGCGGATAAGTCCTTTCAGGACATAATCTGTCAATCTTGAGTCCGATAAGGTCTGACATGCTCGACATCCGCCAGCTTCAGTACTTCATCGCGGTCGCGGAAGAGGAACACGTCGGCCGCGCCGCCGAACGCCTGCATATTTCGCAATCGCCGCTCAGCCGCCAGATCGCGCAGCTCGAGGAAAAGCTCGGCCTCACGCTGTTCGAACGCAGCCAGCAGCGCATTCGCCTGACGCGCGACGGGCGCACGTTCCTCAGCGAAGCGCACGCATTCCTGCGCCACGCGAACCGGCTCGAATCGCTCGCGCGCCGGCTCGGTCGCGGCGACGAAGGCGGCCTGTGCATCGGCTACCTCGAAACAGCCACGCACTCGGGCGTGCTGCCGCGCGCGCTGAAAACGCTGCGCGCCGGGCGCCCGTCCGTTCACATCGCTTTGTACAACTATCAATCGGCCGCGCAGCTCGAAGGCTTGCGCGAGCGCAGCCTCGACATCGCGCTCGTCACCGAGCCGCCCGCGCCGGACGATCCCGAACTCGAATCGACGAAGGTGCTGGATGATCCGATGCTGCTCGCGATGCCCGACGGGCATCCGCTCGCGAAGAAAAAGACGCTCGTCGCCGACGATCTCGCCGCGCAGGCATGGATCGGCGTCACGCAGCAGGACAGTGCGCCGCGTCACGGCGCATTCGTCGCGGCCTGCGCGAAGGCCGGCTTCTCGCCGGACATTTCGGTGGAAGCGACCGAGCCGCTCGCGGCGCTCGGCCTCGTGGCCGCGGGGCTCGGCGTGACGATGATCCAGCAGAGCCTGCGTCACCAGGTGCCGGAAGGCGTCGTGCTGCGCGAGCTCCCGTGGTTCAGCTATCGCACGCCGCTGTGGGCCGCGTGGCACAAGGTCAACCTGCGGCCGCTGGTCGGCATCTTTCGCGAGATCCTGACCGGCGAGGAGGTCGTCGCGGCAGTCTGAAATTGAATCCATGAAAGCGCGGGGCGTTGTTGCAGCGCGACGCCTTGCGCGCCAGTGAAGACGGTGCCGATTGCTTCGCTACCCTGATCTTTGATGCGCGGTGCGCGACCCGTGATCGACGCGTGCCACAGATGCGACGCCTTCGCTCAGCGCGCTGGCCGGAATGTACGGCAACCAGCCGGGCAGCGACCCGAAGCCGCCGATCAGTTGCCAGACCGTGTCGGCCGACGCCGCGATCTCGATACCTGCATGGGCCTGCGCCATGTCGTCACCCTTCACGATCAACGCTCGGTCGGCAGCGGCGCATTGGCCGCGATCAGACCTTGTTCGCGCATCTCGCGCCAGAAGTCCGCCGGAATCGCCACGTTCAGCGCCGCCTGGTCTTCAGCGATTCGCTCCGGACGGCTCGCGCCCGGAATCACCGCGACGGTGGCCGGATGCGACATCGAGAACTGTAGCGCGGCAGCCTTGACCGGCACGTCGTAACGCGCGGCGATCGCCTTGATCCGGTCGACCTTCGCGAGGATGTCCGGCGACGCCTTCTGGTATTCGAAATGCGTGCCGCCCGCGAGCACGCCCGAGCTGTACGGGCCGCCGACGACGATCCCGACGTTCCGCGCGGCCGCCGCCGGCATCACGCGTTGCAGCGCGCGCTCGTGATCGAGCAGCGTGTAGCGGCCGGCCAGCAGCATGCCGTCCGGTTGCGGTTCGGCAAGGTCGAGCACCAGCTCGATCGGTTCGACGCGGTTCACGCCGAGACCCCATGCGTTGATCACGCCTTCCTCGCGCAGCTTGCCCAGCACGCGGAACGCGCCCTTGCGCGCCACTTCGAATTGCGCGAGCCATTCGTCGCCGTAGAAGTCCTGCGCGATGTCGTGCACCCACACGATGTCGAGGCGGTCGGTGCGCAGGCGCTTCAGGCTGTCCTCGATCGAGCGCAGCGTCGCGTCGGCCGAGTAGTCGTTGACGATGCGGTTCGGCCGGCCGTGTTCGAACAGGCCGCCCTTTTCGCCGAGATCGCGCGCCGACACGTCTTCGATTTCGTCGAGGATCAGGCGGCCGACCTTCGTGCTCAGCACGTATTCGTCACGCGGATGGTTCGCCAGCGCGTCGCCGAGGCGGATTTCCGCGAGGCCGGCGCCGTAGAACGGGGCCGAATCGAAATAACGGATGCCGTGTTGCCACGCGGCTTCGACGGTAGCCGCGGCTTCCGCGTCCGGGATGTTGCGGAACATGTTGCCGAGCGGGGCGGTACCGAAACCGAGGATCTTGTTGCCGGGCAGCTTGTCTTTGAGACTCACGATTTTCTCCAGGGAAAGATGGAAAGCGAGTTCAGTCTAGGCACGCGGGTTAAGTCTGTCCAAGACGGAATTCGACACAGTTGAGTCCCGCGAGGTCTGATTGGGCGATCAGCGGCCTGTTTCGATCCGCGGCTGCGGCGCGCTGTTCGGGCGAACGGCCCGACCGGCAAGGCTGCCGACCGAATTCACGTTCGATTCATGACTCAGGATCAAAAATGATTTGGCCGGGCGGCCATTTTTCCCGGCTGCCGCGATACCTATATTGGGTGCACTCGCAACGACATCGACGCGGTCGGCGTTGGTTGCGGCTCACTCAACCACACAGGTACCCATGATGAAAACGCTCGTTTCTTCCACCCTCGCCGCCCTGATCCTTTCCGCACCGGCGCTGTCGTTCGCGCAACCGGCCGACCATCAACCGACCCGTGCCGAAGTGAAGGCCGAGATGGCCCGCCTCGCGGCCGTCGGCTACACGCCGGCGCTGGATCACAACCAGTATCCGGCCGCGATCGTTGCCGCCGAAAAGCGCGTGCGCGAAAACGCCGTCGCGCAGGCAGCGCCGCACGCCGCCCCGCTCACCGATGAAACCGGTTACGGCAGCGAACCCCGCACCACCAGCGAATCCGGCCGCGCGATGATGATCAACGGCCGCGACTCGATCTATCGCGGTCATTGAGTCACGTCGGCGCGCACGAGAGCACGCCTTTCGATACGCGCACCCGCTCGTCCGTCCCCTCCGCATGGCCGGCCCGAATCGCCTGAACAGGCATTCGGGCCGCGCGCCGTCGCTGCACTTCCGCCCCCTTGCCCTGCTCCGCGAAACCGCTCGCGCGTCGCCGTTGCGGGCTGCGATTCGTGACTGCGCAGTACAAGTTCTTATGCCGCTTCATCGGTTTATCCGCCGCGCGCCGCACACGATACTTCGGACCGTCCGGCGCCATGCGCCTCACGAAGATCCCGATGCCTTTCATTCGTTGCTCCGGGAGCGAGACGGGCCATGCGGCGCACGTCCCGCGAGATGTCTTGCGTCGCAGTATCGATGGCCGGCGCCGGCGGCGGAAGGCGTGAATCACTCAAACAGTTTTGCGCGCGGCGGGATGATCGGCCGTGTCAGACGAATCCTTCTTCGACCAGCGTGCAGCCGTCGGCCGTGATCGCGTGCCGCTGGCCACGCGGCTCCAGCGCTCCGGTGCCCGGACACGCGCGTGCCAACGTTACCGCGCGTCGGCGTCGCCGAGCGACCCGAGAATCCGGTACGCGACCTTCACGCGATCCTCGATCGGCACATTGCCGTTCGCGAGCATCACGATTCCGATCCGCTTCGCGGGAATGAACGCGACGTACGTGCTGAAGCCGCCGGTCGACCCCGTCTTGTTGATCCAGGTCGCGGGGTTCGGCGCGAGCGGCGGCTGGATCGCGCTCGCCGGCACCGCATCGAACAGCATCTTCGGCGCGTTGCCCGCGAGCAGCGTCGGCAGTGCGACCGGGTATGGATACTGTTCCCAGATCAGATCCTGCGTGAGCGGCCCCGCGCGGAAATAGCCGGTGTGCGTGCGTTCGATCGCGCGCCGCAGGCGCGGCGCCGTCGGGATCATCTCCATGTTCGCCTGCACGAAGCGCAGCAGGTCGGCCGCCGTGGTCCGCACGCCGTACGCGGGCTGCCACAGCATGCCTTCCGTCATCCGCACCGGCTTGCCGTCCTTCGTGTAGCCCTGCGCATAGTCGGCCATGCGCGCGGCGGGCACGTCGATGGTCGTGTGCGTCATCCCGAGCGCGGCAAAGAGCCGCTGCGCCATCAGCGTCGCGAAATCCTGGTGCGTCGCCTTCGCGGTGAGCCAGCCGAGCATGCCGATCGCGACGTTCGAATACGTGCGGTGCGTGCCCGGCGCATACTCGGGCCGCCACGCGTCGAGATAGCGGATCAGGCCCGCGTCGTCGCGGATGCTGTCCGGCACCTGCAGCGGCGTCCCGCCCGGCGTGTGCGTGCCGAGCTGGAGCAGCGTCACGACGCCGAACGGCCTGCCCTGCAGCTCGGGCAGATATTTGGCCACCGGGTCCGCGAGCGACAGTTCGCCGCCCTCCTGCGCGTCCGCGGCGAGCGTCGCGGTCAGCGTCTTGCTGACCGAGCCGATCTCGAACAGCGTGTCGCCGGTCACCGGCTTGCCGGTTTGCCTCGACATCACGCCGTAGTCGAACACGTACGGCTTGCCGTCGGCGACGATGCCGATCGCCATGCCAGGGATCGCGTACTGCTTCATCAGCGGCGCGACCTGGCGCGTGACGGTGTCGTGGAGCGCGTCCTGCGTGACGGCGGCCGCGCGACCGGCCGTGGCGGTCGCGCATGCGGCGACGAACAGGGTCGCGGCGAAGCGTGTCGCGTTGAATCGCATGGGTGCGGTTCCTTTCCTTTTCTAATGGTTGCATGGACAACGGATGCGGCCGCGCCGCGCGCAGCGCGCGGCGGCCGGCCTGTCGAAGCAGGACTATCCGCTACCGCCCGGCCGCCAACAATCGACGATATGTTGCGCGAGCCGAAAGAAAAACTTATGAGATACGCGGCAAGCAGGATGGGGCCGCGCCCCGCTCGGAGCCGCATGCCCGTTTTTCAGGAAAACCTGTCGGTTTCAACTGCATCGAATCCGGCCACCGATTGGCGCCGTATCGAAAATCGACGAAAAAGAGATAAGTCTTGTCAGATCCGCGGGCGCCGGCCAGCGGCGCGATTGATTCATCCGCATGGATCGAAGTAGACTCGCGGAAGCAAAAAATAAAACCCATCCTGAGAGAAACAATGAATCGCCCTTTCCCGATCGCCCGCTCCCGCGTCGTCGGCTCCCGCGTGGTCGCGTGATTTTCACGCACCGACCGACCTGAACCGAAATACGCGACGCCGCCGCGTTGCTGCGCGCGCACGTTCGCCGTTTCGTCGTTGAGCCAGAAGAACCGCCAGGGTCCCGCGCACACCGCCTGCGCACGCCCTGCCCGACCGGAGAGTGAGCCCGTGACCGCAACCGTGGCCGCGTCGGCCTATCGGCCGCGCGATGTCGTCAATGCGCCCGACATCAAGGCGGCCATCGCGCGCCGCAGCGCCGAGCGCGGCGATCCGGCCGAGATCCTCGCGTGGCTCGGCAACCATTTCTTCCGCTGGGTCGTCGGGGCGTTCGAGCAGGCGCAGCCGCTCGCTTCGCTGGCCGATTACCGCGCGCTTGCCGGCGCCGACCGGCCGGCGCCCGAGTGGCTCGTGCGCCGGTTCCGCGCGCAATCGGCATCTCCGGCATCCGGCCCGACGCCCGATGCGGCGCTGCCGCCCGCCGCTGAACCGCCGCCGCTCTACTTCATCGATCCCGAGCACATGCTGCTGATCGACCGCGAACGCGTGCTGGTCGAATTCCTGCGCTCGCGTGCCGGCACGCGGCTCGCGCAGAAACTGCAACGCATCACCTGCGCGATGGCGCTCGACATGTGGGAGCGCGAGCACCAGCGGATGCAGGCGCGCCGCGACAAGGGCTGGGTGCCGAGCAGCGGCCTCGCGCTGCGCGAGGTGTTGCGCACGCCGAACGGGATCGTGTTCGAATTCGTCGGCGATCATCCGGCGCTGCGCGAGGAACTCGCGTACGAGTCGTACTACATGCAGCACTGTCTCGGCCAGTTCGCGGATCGCCGCCGGCTGCGCGGCGGCTACGGCGAGCAGTACGCGCAAGCCGCACGGGACGGCCGGCTGCGCCTCTTCACACTGCGCGGCGCGGGCAACCAGCCGCACGTGACGATCAGCCTGCAGGCGAGCGGCGACGGCCTGCGCATCGACCAGATCAAGGGCAAGCAGAACCGCCATCCGGTGCGCCGCTATGCGGACGACGTCCGCCAGTTCCTGCGCGCGCTCGCGCCGCGCGGCGAGCGTCATCCCGATTGCGAGGGCATGGGCCTCGTGTTCGAACCGGATGCGCCGGGTGCGGCCACCGGCGCGTGGACCTTCGTCACCGACGTGCGCTCGTCCGACCATCTGCTGAGCGTGATGAGCGAGAACTTCCACCTGATCGAGCATTTCGAGCAACCGCCGGCCGTGCTGCAATGGCTGCTGCTGCGCAATGCACCGTATGCGCTCGGCCAGTTGCGGCAGATCGATCCGGCCGTCGCGGCGGCCGCGCGCCATGCGTTGCCGGCCGATGCACTGCCGGCCGCGCGCGCACCCGACGCGCCGCCGGCCGCGACCGCATTCGAGATCGAAGGCATCGCGATCGATCCCGCGCTGTGCGCGGCGTTCGCGTTGCCTGCGCCGACGGACGGGAGCGCGTCATGCTGAAACTACTGCTTGGCGCGGCCGTGCTGGGGCTCGCGTGGTACGTGTGGCGCGCGTTCCGGGTCGCCGCACGGATGGTGCACGAAGTCGACGCCGACCAGGCCGCGGGCGCCGACAGCACGGTGCCGGTGCGCCAAACCGCGGCCGTCAGGCTCGCGCAGGCGCAGGCCGAGCAGGCGCCGCCGAACCGCCGCCGCTGGGCGCTCGCGCTCGCCGACATCCTGCTGATCCGCAACGGGCTGCGCTGCGATTGCGACGACCTCGTCCATGCGCTGCCCGACGCGCAGCGCGAACAGCTCGCGCGCCAGGTACGGCGCGAACTCGACCTGCCGGCCGACCTGCCCGAGTGGCAGATCGTGCAGCGCGTGCCGTCGATCCTCGCGGGCTGGATTCGCGGCGTCGGCCGCTCGCACGACGGCTTCTACGAACAGCTCGCCGCCGTCGGGCGCGTGCGCGACGCACTCGCGTTCGATTGCGCGCGCACCGCGTTTCTCGTGCGCTGCATCGCGCTGCTCGGCTGGGCGTCCGAACAGCACGCGTGGATCGTGCTGCTGCTCAATGCGCAGCGCGCGCAGGACAGCTTCGACAGCTGGGAAGACTTCGGGCTCGCGTATGCGCGGGCACGCCAGCAGTGGCTGCGCGGCAGCAGCCAGGACGGCCCCGCGTCGTCGCGCGCCACGCAGGAAGTGCGCGAATACCTGCGCAATCCGTCCGGAAACTGGCTTTCGCTGCCGTGGAAGCGCTACCGCATCTTCGACCCCCAACCCGTTTCGTCATGACCGCCGATACCGACATGTCCTCCGCTTGCGCCGACCTGATTCCGCCCGCGACGTCCCGCTGGTCCATTTGCGACGTCGACGCGCTGCTGCGCGCCGGCGACTATGCCGCGCTCGACGCGCAACTCGATGCCGCACTCGCCGCCAGCTTCGCCGATCGCACCGCCGAGGCGCGGTACGTCGACGCGCTGCCGGCCGACGTGCAGCCGTGTATCGACGCCGGCGCCGACGGCCTCGCGCGCCTGCGCGCATGGCAGGCCGCGAACCCGCGCTCCGCGCACGCGTGGCTGTGCGAAGCGCATTACTGGCACCACTGGGCCTACGAATACCGCGGCAGCGGCTGGGCCGAAACGGTGACCGAAGCCGGCTGGATCGGCGCGCATGCGTGCGCGACGCTGACGCTCGTCGCCGCGCTGCGCGCGCTGATGCTCGCGCCGACGTTGTGGAGCGCGCCGATGGTGATCTTCACGAGCGTGTCGTCGTTCGGCGAACCCGAGTGGCTCGCGCAGCTCGTGCGCGAGCGCCGCTGGCCCGTCACCGAACTGCAGTTGAACGCCGGCGCCGACGACGCAGCCACGCGCACCGAACTGCAACGCATGTTCGCGCGTTCGGGACTGAACCCCGACGTGCCGGTCGCCTGCCCGCCGGAATTTCCGGACGCGCTGCCCGGCCCGGTCCAGGGCAAGAAGCTGCGCAAGGAGAAGTGGTACTGGATGGAAGCGACGCTGCACATCCACCCGAAGCTGTTCTTCCCGATGCGCACGTTCATCTGGTACATGCAGCCGCGCTGGGGCGGCTCGCACGATCACATCCGCGCGTTCGTCGCGTCCGACGCGTGCGCGCACCTCGACGCGGTCGAAAAGGACCGGCTGCTGCACGAGATCTGGCGCGACGACTACGCCGGCAATACGCTGGACGCGAATGACGACGACGACGATGCGCGCCACGCGATCACCGCGACGCTCGCGCGTGCGCAGGCGGCGCTGCATCCGTATCACCGTTGGGAAACGCTGAGCTGGCTCGCGCACAGCCATTACATGCGCGAGGACTACGAAAAAGCGTACGCCCGCCTGCAGGAAGCGGAACGCGACCAGCCGATCGACAACGACCAGAAGATGGCGATCGGCGTGCGACTGGCGCTCAGTCTCGATCCGCATGGCGACTGGCTGACCCGCGCGATCGAACGTGCATCGGACGCTCGCGCGTGCACGGCGGCAATGATCCTGCGCGGCTACGGACATCGTACCGGCACGTTCGGTTTCGCCCAGGACGACGCGCGCGGCGATGCATGGCTCGAAGCGGCACGCGTGAACGAGCCCGGCTCGCTCGCATGGAACCAGGTCGCCACCGCGCTGGAGTACGAAAACCGGCGCCCTGCCGATGCCGTCGCCGTCTGCAAGCTTGGCTACGAGGCAGGCGGCGATTCGTGCGATTACCTGCTCGGTTGCTTCTACAAGGACGGCACGCATGTCGAGGCCGACCCGTACCGCGCCGCCCACTACTTCCGCGAGTCGATGGAAGCCGGCGGCAACATGGCCGCGTATCGGCTCGGCTACACGTACTACCACATCGGGCAGACCAGCACGGACCGGGCCGAACGCGCGCGCATGCAGGTCGAGGCCGTCGAGGCCGCGCGCAAGGCGCACGAGATGGGGCATACCGACGGCCTCGAGTGCATGCTGATGTTCATCGGCGACATCGACGACTATCCGTCGCGCCATCGCTACGTCGACGAACTGCGCCGGCATGCCGAAGGCGGCCACCCGGCCGCAATGGCCGCACTGTCGTTCTTCCTTGCCGACGTCAACGACAAGTCGCTGTACGACTATCGCGAGAGCGTGCGCTGGATCATGGGGGCGCAGGCCATCGCGCCGGACGACGAGTACGTGCGCACCATCACGCGTGTCAGCCACGAGGACGGCATGCTCGGGAAGCTGCGCTACAAGCTGCAGCGCAAGCAGATCAAGGCGCACGAGATTCCCGGCGCCGACAACGCGATGGTCTGAACGCGGGCCGACGCACGCCGCCGCTCGTCCGCGGGCCGTGCGTCCTGCCCGCGTATCACCGTGGCAGCCGGTCGAGAAACGCCAGCATCGCCGCGTTGAACCGCGCGGGCCGCTGCAGCGGCGCGAAATGGCTCACGTCGGGCAGGATCGTCAGCGTCGCGCCCGGGATCGTCCGCGCGAGGTACGCCGCATGCTCGGGCCGGATGAATTCGTCGTGCTCGCCCTGCACGATCGCAACCGGCACGGCGATCGCCGCGAGATCCTGCGCGGTGTAATTCGGTTGCGTGCGCATCATTTCGCTGACGGCCGCGACGAACGCGTCGAACTGGTCCGGTGTCGCGGACAGTCGCGCATAGTCCTTCCGATGCCGCGCGAAACAGCGGTCGATCAGCGGACTCGGCGCCATCTCCTTCGTGCCGCCCGGATCCATGTTGCACGCGAAGAACAACACGCCGGCCGCGCGTTCCGGTGCGCGGGCAGCCAGCACGAGCGCGATGCATGCGCCGTCGCTCCAGCCGACGAAGCGTGCACGGTCGACGTGCAGCGCATCGAGGACG
The DNA here is from genome assembly GCF_016899425.1 of Burkholderia sp. MS389. Lineage (GTDB taxonomy): Bacteria > Pseudomonadota > Gammaproteobacteria > Burkholderiales > Burkholderiaceae > Burkholderia > Burkholderia sola. The sequence continues at coordinate 324,808 of NZ_CP045996.1, read as the reverse complement.
GCAAGCACGTCCGATGCCATGCGTTCGTACGAATAGGGGCGGTCGTCGCGCGTGCTGCGGCCGTGACCGCGGCTGTCGATCACGATCGCGCGGTAGCCGGCCGCGAGCAGCGCCGGCACCTGGTTGCCCCAGTTGCCGCCATGACCGAGGCCGCCGTGCAGCAGCACGACCGCCGGCCCCTGGCCGAACGACGCGTGCCAGATGCGCGCGCCGTCGTGGTCGAGCCATCCTTCGGCATCGGCTGCCGGCAGCGGCGTGCCGCCGTGCGCGTCGAAGCGAACGAGTTCGTCGTCGTCGAGTTCCGCGTTCATCGTTCAGCCGTCCTTGAGAGGGAGACGAACTGACGATTGTAATGCGTGCGGCCGACGCCGCCGCGGCCGCTCAGGCCTGCGTCGACACCAGCCCGCCCGACTGCGACCCGCCGGATTTTTCCAGCGCCGCGGCGAGTTGCGAGATCGCCGTCGCGAGCGCGGCCGAAATCGCGCTGGCTTCCGCGTTCAGCGACTGCTGCTCGACGGCCGCGGCCGGGTCGTCCTTGGCGCGCTGGGCCGCGGCGGCCATCTGCCGCTCCAAGGTCGCGAGCTGCTTCTGCAGCCGCTCGATCAGCGCCTTCAGCTGGGCGACCGCCGGGTCCTCCGACGATGCGCCGGCGGCGCCGGGCGTTGCGCCGGCGGCGCCGGTCGAATCCTTCGTGCCGGGAGTGCTCGACGTGCCAGTCACGGCGGTGGCGCCCGTTGGGCCAGTTGTGCCCGTCGTGCTCGCGGCATCCGTCGCGCCGCCGGTGGACGACGTCGCGGCCGGCGGGTTCGCGGCCACGCCGCTGTCAACGAGCGGCGATCGCGTGGTCGTGGATAAATCGATCTGCATCGTGTCGGTCCGTGTGTCGGTAAACGAAGTCACAGGGGCGGAAATCGCCTTCCAGTCCGTTTACGGCATTCATCACACGAAACTTGAATATCGGGGTCGGGTGGATTGTCCGTTGATGATCGCAATTGATCGCGAAAGGGCCAGATTGGCAGCATGACGGCACTGGTAAAATCGCCGCTTCGCCGGCCGGATGCGCACGTCGGACGCCTCGTTCAGGCCCGACCGCGCGATGCCGCCGGCTCCGACTCCCGGACTTTCGAGGCACGGCATACAACGTATGCCGACGACGCCCTCGCAGCTTCCCCGAGTCGCCTTTTCCGTCTGCTTGCACGCGTACCGCACGGCGCTCACCGCCGAGCGGCGAACGCCGTGCGGCACGCATTCACTTCATTACGCATTCGAGGAACACACGATGGCCCGCATCGGCGCCTTCTGCATCACGACGTGGCTCGCCGCCGCGATTCTTTACTTCGGCCAGCACTCCGTCGCAATGATCGCGCTCAGCGGTGTCGTGGTATTCGGCGGGTTCGATCTGCTGCGTCCGTAACCGCGGTCGTGCGACCCGGTGCGGCCGTACCGCGCGCATCCCCGCGTGCGCGTCGCCGGCTCGCGTGCCCCTTCAACCCTTGAAGGGGCGCATGCCGCTCACGACCGAACGGCCCGCATCGTTCCGCGTGATCCGCGCCGCCGGCGTGCGCGGCTGACAACGCTTCGTCGAGCCGCGCGATGATGTTTTCCGCCATCTCGCAGCTGATCCGCAAGCCGCCGACCAGTCCCGCCAAGCCCGTCAGCGCGGCAACGTCCTCAACGAAGACGGCCCGCCCGTCAGCGCGATCCGCTTGCCCGTATCGCGCAGCTTGCCGCCATCGACCGCATACAGCGCAAGCTGCCGTTCGACGTTGAACTGCACGATCACGTGCCGGCTGTCGGCGGTAAACGCGATGCCCTGCGCGGCTTCGCCTCCCGGCACCTCGCTCACCTTCACGGCCTGCCCGTCGCGGATCTCGAACAGCAGCACCTTGCCGATCTTGTGGCGGCCCGGGTTGTCGGCCGTCAGGTTCGAGCCGTCCATTGCCTGCACGGCGATCCACTTCCCGTTCGGCGAAATCGCGACGCCTTCCGGCAGCGACGGCACCGTCAAATACTGAACCGTGCGGAACGGCACGCGCGACACGTCGATCAGCGCGACCGAATCGGCGTCGCCCGCGAGCGTGCCGGTATAGCCCGGCAGCCCGGCGAGCCCGACGTTGCTGACGACGGCCCAGCGGTTGTCGCTCGACACGTCGATCGTGTAAGGCGCGACGCCTGTACTCAGCCGCGTGCCGCTGTCGGTCACCTTGCCGTCGTCGACGTTCAGCACCGCGATGCCCTGCTCGTCGCGCAGCGACACGAGCGCGTGCTTGCCGTCGTGCGTGAAGCTGATCCCGGCCAGCCGCTTCTTGCCGATTTTCAGGTTGCCGTCGAGCGTCACCTGCGTGCCGTCGATGCGCAGGATCGATACGCTGCCGTCGACGTTGGCGACGATCGCGAGCCGGCCCGCGCGGTCGATCGCGATCCCTTGCGGATGCGTGCCGAGCTCGACGCGCGTGATCGCGGGCGGCGCGCTGTCGAGATTCACGACCTGCAGGAACGTGTCGAACACGAGCTGCTTCGCGGCCGTGTCGTAGCGCGTCGGCGCGCCGACCAGCGCGAGCTTCGCGTCGGGCGTGATCGCGACGGCCTGCGGCGGCCCCTGGATGCCGTTCTCGACGTCGACCTGCAAAGCAACCTTCGGCGGGAACGTGCTGGCGTCGAGCAGCGTCAGCGTGTCGGCGGGCGGGGCAGGCAGATAGGTGTCGCGGCCCTCGACGCGTTGATACTTGCCGTCGTTGCCGGACACGATCCAGTCGGCGGCGTGCACGGCAACGGCCGTCGTGGCGAGGGTCAGCGCGGCGAGCAGGCGCGCGCTGCGCAGGCGGAAGGGATTCGAATGCATGGCGGTCGGTTCTCCGGATCGGTTGCGGACGCAATGGATTGCCCGGCCCTGCTGCCCGACGGGCCGGCGCCATCGCATGATGCCCGAAAGCGCGCGCGCCCGGCGTCTCGCACCCGGTTCGGTTCCGTCAATCCGTGCGTCGCGTGCCCGCCGACCACTCGACGATGTCGTCGAGCGGATACACCGGCCGCGCGAGCTGCTCGTAGCGAAACAACCCGTAGTCCGAGCTCGTCACGCCGCGGCTGTCGCATTCGACCAGCGCGGACGAAATCGGCACGAACACCGGCCGGCAATACATCCGCGACTTCAGCAGCAGGAAGCGCGCGCGGCGCGGATCGACGCCGACGCTCTCGAACACGCCGAGATCCCACGGCTCCTGCGTGCGCTCGGTGACGACGAGCGTGGCCGTGCCGATATCGAGCACGGCCGCGCGTCCCATGTACGCACGCTGCCCGGTATACGTCGGCCCGGTAATCACGTATTCGCCGTCGGTGATCGCGCGCACGATGCCCGTCGCGCGAAACGGTTCGCGCCGCACGCCGCCGTGCGACGGCAACCGGTTGCCGACCGGCACCGTGACGGTCGCGCCGACGCCCGCGTCGATCAGCGCCGCGACCGCTTCCGGGTCGCACAACGGCCCGCTGACGATTCCGTCGAGCCCGTGCGCGAGCGCGGCTTCGAGCAGATCCATCGTGTCGCACGGGCCGCCCGACATGCAGTTGTCGCCGTGATCGAGCATCAGCACCGGGCGGTCCGCGCCGTCGGCGAGCGCCGCGGCCCGCGCGACCGATTCGGCGAGCGGCGCGCTGCGATAGACGAACGCGTCGCGCGCGTCCCAGATCTGCCGTGCGATGCGCTCGGCCACTGCGTCAGCCGCGGCGCGGTCGCCGTCGGCCACCACGACCACGCTGATGCACGGCGCGGGGATATCCGCGAGCGAGAAGCCGGGCAGGATCGACACCGCGAGCATGCCGTCCGCCTCGGCCGCGCGCGCGGCCTCCACCGCGCGCCGCATCGCGCCTTCGGCGCTCGCGCTGCGCAGCGTCGACGTCATCAGCGGCGGCTGCCGCCATGCGAGCACGGGCCGCGCGCGGCCGTGAATCCGGTCGAGCAACACGCGCGCCGCATGCTCGCCGGTCTCGACCATGTCGACGTGCGGATAGGTCTTGAAACTGACGATCACGTCTGCGTTGTCGATCAGCTTCTGCGTGACGTTCGCGTGCAGGTCGAGCGCGACCGCGATCGGCGCATCGGGCAGCGCCGCGCGCACGCGCGCGAGCAGGTCGCCCTCGCCGTCCGCGCTCTGCTCGGCGACCATCGCGCCGTGCAGGTCGAGCATCACCGCATCGCAGCCGGGCGCGGCGGCAACGATCGCGTCGCAGATCGCCGCATACGCGTCGGCCGCGACGGGCCCGCTCGGGTTCGCGGCCGCCGACACGGGCGTCACGATGTCCGCGCCTTCGCGCTCGGCCGCATCGATGAACGCGGCCATCGCGGTACGCATTCCGTGATTCGCGCGATACGCGTCGTCGCCCCAGTCGGGGCCGTGGCGGCCGAACGCGGCGAGCGGCGTCGGCACCGGCGAGAACGTGTTGGTCTCGTGGTTCATCCGGGCAATCAGGATCTTCATTGCGCGGCGCCCTCCGCGATCCCGGCCGCGCCCAGCATCGCGTGCAGCAGCACGTTGCAGCCGGCTTCCAGATGCACCGGATCGGCGTCCTCGATCTCGTTGTGGCTGATGCCGTCCTTGCACGGCACGAAGATCATCGCGGTCGGCGCGACGCGCGCGAGATACACCGCGTCGTGGCCCGCACCGCTGATCACGTTCATCGACGACAGCCCAAGTGCACGCGCGCCGGCACGGACCTGCTCGACCAGCGCCGGATCGAACGGCTGCGGCGGAAAGTACACGACCGGCTCGATGTCGATCCGCATCCCGGCCGCCGCGCCCAGGTCCGCGCATGCCGCACGCAGCTCCGCATCCATCGCCGCCAGCATCGCGTCGTCGGCCGCGCGCAGGTCGACGGTCAGCGTCACGCGGCCGGGAATCACGTTGCGCGAATTCGGGTGCACGTCGACCCAGCCCACCGTGCCGCGTCCATGCGGCGGATGCGCACGCGCGATCTCGTTCACCTTGCGCACGAGATCGGCCGCGACCAGCAGCGCGTCGCGCCGCAGTTCCATCGGCGTCGGGCCCGCATGTGCCTCCATCCCGTGGACGGTCACGTCGTACCAGCGCTGTCCGAGCGCGCCCTCGACCACGCCGATCGTCGTGTCGTGCGCTTCCAGCACCGGCCCCTGCTCGATATGCGCTTCGAAATACGCGCCGACCGGATGCGCGCCGTGCCCGTCGTCCGCACTGCCCGCGTAGCCGATCGCGGCCAGCGCGTCGCGCACCGACACGCCGTCGCGATCGCATTGCGCGAGCGCATGGTCGAGCGTGAACGCGCCCGCGAACACGCCGGAACCCATCATCACCGGGACGAAGCGCGACCCTTCCTCGTTGGTCCAGACCGCCACCTCGAGCGGCGCGCGCGTGCGCACCCCGGCGTCGTCGAGCGTGCGCAGCACCTCGAGGCCGGCCAGCACGCCGTAGTTGCCGTCGAACTTGCCGCCCGTCGGTTGCGTGTCGATATGGCTGCCCGTCGCCACGGGCGGCAGGTCGTCCCGTTCGCCGGCGCGCCGCGCAAAGATATTGCCGATCGCATCGACGCGCACCGTGCAACCGATGTCCTGCGCCCACGCGACGAACAGGTCGCGCGCGTCGCGATCGAGTTCGGTGAGCGCGAGACGGCACACGCCGCCCTTGTCGGTCGCGCCGATCCGCGCGAGCCGCATCAGGCTGTCCCACAGCCGCGCGCCGTCGACGCGCAAGCCGGACGCCGCGACGCCCGGAGTCGAATCCTGTACTTGCATCGTTGCCATTCCTCGCATTGAAAGGGCACGGCTCATGCGACGCCGACGCCCAGGTAGCGGTCCTTCACGTCGTGATCGGCCGCGAACGCCGCGTTGCTGCCTTCGTAGACGATCACGCCCTGCTCGATCACGAAGTGGCGATCGGCGAGCTGCGTGCACACTTCGAGGTTCTGTTCGACGAGCAGGATCGCGACGCCGGCCGCCTTGATCCGCTTCAGTTGCTCGACGATTTCCTCGACGATCACCGGCGCAAGCCCCTCGACCGGCTCGTCGAGCATCAGCAGCCGCGGATGATTCATCAGCGCGCGACCGATCGCGAGCATCTGCTGCTCGCCGCCCGACAACTGCGCGCCGCCGTTGCGACGGCGCTCCTTCAGGCGCGGAAAGATCCGGTAGATATCGTCGAGCTGCCACGGCGAATCGCGACGCGCGCCGAGCCGCAGGTTTTCCTCGACCGACAGCAGCCGGAAGATCCCGCGATGCTCGGGCACGAAGCACAGGCCGCGCGCGGCGATCCGGTGCGCGGGCTGCCCGGACACCGGTCGGCCCGCGAACGTCACCGTGCCGCCGGTCGGCGCGACGACGCCCGCGATCGTCTTGAGCGTCGTCGACTTGCCCGCGCCGTTGCGGCCGAGCAGCGTCACTGCCTCGCCTTCGTTCACGTTCAGCGAAATGCCCTGCAGCACGTGGCTCTTGCCGTAGCACGCATGAACCTCTTTCACGTCGAGCATCATGCGCGGCCTCCGGTGATCATGTTGCCGAGATACGCGCTGCGCACGCGCTCGTCGCCGCGGATCGCTTCGGGTTTGCCTTCGACCAGCACGCGCCCCTGCTGCATCACCGTGATCGTGTCCGAGATGTCCATCACGATGCCCATGTTGTGTTCGATCAGCACGACCGTGTAGTCGTCGCGCAGGCCGCGGATCAGCGTCTTCATGTCGTCGAGATCGTCGATGCCCATGCCCGACGTCGGCTCGTCGAGAAAGATCGCGCGCGGCCGCGCCGCCAGCGCCATGCCGACCTCGAGCCGGCGCTGCTGGCCGTGCGACAGCACGCCGGCCGCGGTATCGGCGAAGCGCTGCAGGCCGAGCCGCTCGAGGACGTCGTCGACGATGCCGTCATGCGCGAGCGCACCGCGCGGCGGCGTCCACGGATTCAACGCCCGCCGCGATTCGACGCCCTGCGCGGCGACGCGCAGATTCTCGCGCACGCTCAGGTTCGGAAACAGGCTCGTGACCTGGAACGAGCGTGCGATGCCGCGCCGCACGCGCTTGTGATCGGGTTCGTGCGACACGTCGCGACCGTCGAACAGGATCGAGCCCGACGTGATCGGCAGCGTGCCGGTCAGCGTATGGAACAGCGTCGTCTTGCCGGCACCGTTCGGGCCGATCACCGAATGCACGGTGCGCGGCATGATGCGCAGATCGACGCCGCCCAGCGCGGTGAACTTGCCGTAGCGCTTGACGATGCCGCGCGCTTCGAGAATCGCTTCGCTCATTGCCGCTCCTTGACCGTGGCCGCCGCGCGATCGCTACGCCGCAGCGACGCCACGATGCGTTCGCCCAGCCCCCACAACCCACGCTGCATGACCAGGCTGACCGCGATCAAGACGAGGCCGAGCAGCAGCAACCAGCGCGGCCACAGCGTCGACAGCCAGTCCGCGAACAGCACGTAGAACGCCGCGCCGAGCACCGACGCGAACAGGTTGCCCGTGCCGCCGATCACCGTCATCACGAGGATCATCTCGCTCGTGTGGTAGTCGATGTTCGACAGCGGCGCGATGCCCGTCATCAGCGCGTGCAGCGCCCCGGCCAGGCCCGTGACCGCGCCCGAGATCACGAACGCCGCGAGCTTGAAGCGCTTCACGTCGTAGCCGGCCGCCGCCGCGCGCGCTTCGTTGTCGCGAATCGCGAGCAGCGTGCGGCCGAACACCGAGCGCGATACGCGCAGCAGCAGCCAGAACACCGCGACGAACAGCACCGCGACGAAGCCGTAGTAGCGCCACGGCGAAGCGAGCGACACGAGCGGTTGCCCGAATGCGGCGAGCGCCGGGCGCGGGATGTCGAGCAGCCCGTTGTCGCCGCCCGTCACGTTCGGCGTCGTATACGCGAGGAAATAGAACAGCTGCCCGAACGCAAGCGTCAGCATCACGAAATACGTGCCGCGCTGCCGGATCGAGAACCAGCCGACGAGTGCGGCCGCGACGGCACCGAGCACCGCGGCCGCGACCAGCGCGGCCGTCACGGACGCGACGCCGCGCGTCAGCACGAGCCCCGCCGCGTAGCTGCCGAGCCCGAAGAAGATGCCCTGCCCGAACGACAACAGCCCCGTGTAGCCGAGCAGCAGGTTGCAGCCGAGCGCGGCGAGCGCGAACACCAGCACTTCGGTCGCGAGCGAGCCCGAGCTCAGCACAAGCGGCAACACGCACGCGGCCACCACCGCGAGCCAGCCTTCCGGCCGCTGCAACACGCCGCGCCACGGCTGCGGGCGTTGCGACGCCGCCGCGCCCGGCGGCAGCGGTTTCGACGAATCGATCATGCAGCCCTCCCCAGCAAACCGTTCGGACGCAGCAGCAGCACGGCCGCCATCGCGACGTAGATCATCAGCCGCGCGCCTTCCGGCCACAGCGTGCTCATCAGGCTCTGCACGATGCCGACCAGCAGCCCGCCGACGAGCGCGCCGAGAAAATTCCCCATCCCGCCGACGACGACCACGACGAACGCGACGCCGAGCGCCTCGATGCCCATGAACGGATCGACGCCGCGGATCGGGGCGGCGAGTACGCCGGCCAGCGCGGCCGTCGCCGCGCCGAGCGCGAACACGAGGCTGAACACGCGGGTCACGTTGATGCCGAGCAGCGACACCATCTCCGTCGACTCGCTGCCCGCACGCACCGTACTGCCGAGCCGCGTGCCTTCGAGCACCCACCACAGCAACGCGGCGAGGACGGCCGTGAACGCGATCACGAACAGCCGGTACTTCGGGTAGACGAAGCCGCCCCAGATCACGACGCCGTTCAGCGCGTCGGGCGGCGGCACGTTGTCGCCGAGCGGCCCCCACGCGAGGATCGCGCACTCCTGCAGCACGAGCGCGAGCCCGACCGTCGCGAGGATGTGGAATTCATGCTGCTGCGCGTACACGTGGCGCAGAACCAGCTTCTCGACGATCCACGCGAACGCGCCGACGACGAGCGGCACGAGCGCGAGCGCGACCCAGAAATTCGCCGACCATTGCAGCGCCTGGTAGCAGAGGTACGCCCCGAGCAGGTAGAACGCGCCGTGAGCGAAATTCACGAAGCGCAGCAGGCCGAACACGATCGACAGGCCGACCGCGAGCAGGAAATACAGCATGCCCACGCCGATGCCGTTGACGATCTGCAGCAGATAGACGTTCATGGCTTCCGTGTCGGAAAGAAAGGTAACGGACGCCCGCGGCGCGCGATGCGCCGCGAACGCATGCACGGCGTCACGCGAGCTTGCAGCCCGTCTTGTCGAGCGGCAGGAACGACTGGCCGGCGCTGACGATGTCGGCATAGTCGTCCGCATTCTTCATCCGGCCCTTCGGCTTGCCCTTCAGCAGGTAGTAGTTCTTCAGCACCTGGTGGTCGCCCTTGCGGATTTCCTCCGGGCCCGTGAGGCCGTCGTACTTCATCCCTTCCATCGCCGCGACGACCTTCTTCGGATCGGCGCTGCCGGCCTTTACCATCGCGTCGATCAGGATCTTCGAGCAGATGTACGAACCCGCGAGGCTGTAGTTCGGGTTCGCCTTGAACGCGGCGTTCGCGCGCTTCACGAGATCGCGGTTCAGCGGCGAATCGATGCCGTGCCAGTACTGCGCGCCGAAATACACGCCGTCGCAGATGTCCGGCCCGAGCGCCTCGAACTGCTCGAGGCCCGATGCCCATGCGAGCAGGATCGTGCAGTTGCGCTTCATCCCGAAGCTGACGGCCTGGCGCAGCGTGTCAGACGATTGCGAGCCGAAGTTCAGGATCAGCAGCACGTCCGGCTGCGCGGCCGCCGCGTTCGTCAGGTAGCCGCTGAACTCCTTCTCGGCGAGCGAGTGGTAGCTGTTGCCGACGTGCTCGATGCCCTTCTCCTTGAAGACCGCCTTCGCGGCCGACAGCAGGCCGTCGCCGAACACGTATTGCGGCGTGATCGTGTACCAGCGCTTCGCCTTCGGCAGCATCTGGATCAACGGGCGCACCGTCTGCTCGATCGCGCCGAACGTCGGCACCGACCAGCGGAACGTCGCCGCGTTGCAATCCTTGCCGGTGATCTCGTCCGCACCGGCCGTCGTGATGAACACGCCGTCCGCCTTCTGGACTTCCTTGCCCATCGCCAGCGATTCGGACGACAGGATGCCGCCCGCGAAGAAGCGCACGCCCTTCTGCTGCGCGATTTCCTGCACGCGCCGCACGGCGGTCGCGGGCTTGCCCTCGGTGTCGAGCGCCGTATAGGCGAGCGGCGCGCCGAGCACCTTGCCGTATTGCTTGACGACGAGCTGCATGCCGAGATCGGCGTACTTGCCGTTGGCGGCGAACGGGCCGGACATCGGCACCGGGCAGGCAAGCTGGATGGGCGAGCCCTGCGCGAACGCGACCCGGGACGACATGCTGCCGAGCGCGCCCGGCACGGCCGACAGCGCGGCCAGTTTCAACAGTTCTCGGCGATTCAAGTTGAGCTCCTCATGAACGGGGACACACGCGATACGACCGACTGCCAAACCGTGCCCACGCCACTCCTGGATGCGCGCCGCCGGTTGATCCTATTTATCATGATAAATAGAATGAACCTGATGCTAGAGTTGATCAAAATTGGTGTCAATCAGGCAAAATTCCGTACCCGCGCCGGCACCGGTCGTCGACGATGACGCGGCGCGCAGCCACACAAAGGAGTCGTGAAGATGGTCATGGACCGAGCCAGGGCGGGCCTCGCGGTCGAAATCAAGCAGCCGAAGCGGGCCGATCTGGTCGCCGAGGAGATCAAGCGGCTGATCACCGAGAAGGACCTGAAGCCGGGTGACCGCCTGCCGCGCGAGGCCGAGCTGCAGCAGCTCTACGCGGTGAGCAAGAGCACGATCCGCGAGGCGCTGAAGTCGCTTGAGGTGCAGGGGCTCATCAAGGTCACGACGGGGCCGTCGGGCGGCGGGATGGTCGTCGAGGTGCCGCTCGACCGCACGCTTCAGCTGCTGCAGAACTACCTGTTCTTCAAGGACGTGACGATCGACGACATCTATACGGTGCGCAAGCTGCTCGAACCCGAGCTGGCCGCCGGCGCCGTGCCGCATCTAAGCGAGCGCGACTTCGCGGCGCTGGAGGCGAACATCGCGTGCTGCGACGGCGCGTCGAGCGTGCACGATCGCGGCCACATGCTGCGTCAGCGGCAGGAAGACACGACGTTCCACGACATCCTCGCGGCCGCGAATCCGAATCCGTTCCTGCGCTTCAGCTGCGAACTGATCAACGAGATGATCCGGCAGTTGATCGAGTTCCGGAACGACACGCCGCTCGTCGAGCACAAGCGCTTCGGCGAAGCGAACGTGTCGATCCACAAGGCGATCCTGCAGGCCGCGCGCGAGCGCGATGCCGAGCGCGTCCGGGCGCTGATGGTCGAGCACATGACCGAGGCGCCCAAGCACGTGAAGCGGATGAAAGGCAAGCTGCGCGGACGGTTGATCCTCGATTCCGAGATCCGCAGGCGCGCGGCCGCCGGATCCGTTGCGGCACTCGATGCGGCCGCAACGGATCCGGAAGAACGCTGATCGGCGGCACGCTCGCCGATGCGCTGCACCCGACCGAACGCACGCTGCGCCGTCGGCTCGACAAGGACGGCATCACGTTCCAGTCGCTGCTCGACGACGTGCGTCGCGACGACGCCGTGCGGTTGCTCGACGATCACGCGCTGACGGTCGCCGAGATCGCGGAGCGGCTCGGCGACAGCGAGCCGCGCAGCTTCCGTCATGCGTACCGGCGCTGGACCGGCAAGACGCCGCGCGAGACCCAAACAAACGGCAAATTGACGTAAATCGACTCGCGTAGAATGCCCCACCATCCATCCGAGCGGGGCCACGCTTCCATTCCACTCGCACCGGGCAATACCAACGACAACCGCGGCAATCGCGACGATCGTCGACCGACGAAGCCTTCATGAGCCAACCGATCCTGTACCTCCTCGCCGGCAACGGCAGCGCAGCCGACTGGTGGGACGACGCGCTGCCCCACTTCCGGCGCTATCGCCCCGTGCCGCTCGAACTGCCGGGCTTCGGCGATCATCCCGCGCCGCCGTGCGAGGATCTCGCCGCCTATGCGCAGGCGCTGCTGGACGCGACCGAACCCGGGCACGCGATCATGGCGGTCGGCGTGAATGCGCTGGTGGTCCTGCACGCGTTGCAGCGGCGCCCCGGCCACTTCGGCCGCAGCGTACTGCTCGCCCCGGTCGGCGCGTTCCTGTGGGAGCGGCGCCTGCCGAAACTGATGGCGCCGAAGCCGCTGCGCAAGACCATCCACTGGCTGCTCGCGCACTACCCGGCGCTGTTCGCCCGCAAGTTCTCGAACCGGACCTGGACGTCCGCGCAGTATCGCCGCATGGGCGCCGGCTATGCCCGTTGCCGCGCGTTCGTGCCGCACTGGGATCTCGTGCGCGCCGATACCGCGCTGCCGCTGCTCGAGTGGGTCACCGATCGCATCGAACTCGTGTGGGGCGGCCAGGATGCGGTGCTCGGCGTCGGGCAGGCCGCCGCGTGGTCGGCGATCCTCGCGCGCGCCGACCTGACCGTCACGCTGGAGCCCGGCTGGGGACACTATCCGTGGATCGATGCGCCGGCGGCGTTCGCGCAGTGGCTCGAAGGAGACGACACGGGCTTCGTCGCGCATACCAAAGGCGGGCGCCTCGCGCTGGCCGCGATGGCCGGGCTGCCGGTGCCGCCCGCGCTGTCGCTGACCGCTGCCGACGATCCGCGCCTGCCCGGCTTTCTCGCGAGCCAGCCGGACGCCGAGTGGGCGATCCGGTCGTCGAGCCATGGCGAAGACCAGGCCGATGCGGCGAACGCGGGCCTGCACACGACGTTCCTGCGCGTACCGGCATCGCAAGCGGCCGCGCGCGTGGCCGAACTGCTCGACGGGGGCCTCGAGGAAGCCGTCGTGCAGCGCTTCATCACGCCCGTGCTGTCGGGTATCGCGTTCGTGCGCCATCTCGCGATCGAAGTCGAATGGGTCGAAGGTCACCTCGAAACGCTCGCCGACGGGCAGGCCAGCCCGCAGCGCGCGATTCTGTCGCGGCTCGGCGAGCCGTGGCAGCGCGGCACGTTCGCGACCGCGCACGGCCTGACCGCGCAGCAGCTGTGGGCGTTCCTGCAACGGGTGCTGCGCGCGTTCCATTACGTGCCGGGCGACGTCGAATGGGCGTGGGACGGTGCGCAGCTGTGGCTGCTGCAGTACCGTCCGATCAGCACCTACGGCTGGCATCGTCACCTGACCGCCGCGAACATCGCGGAGATCCTGCCGCCGCAGCCGAGCCGGCTCGTCGAATATGCGCAACGGCGGGCGGCCGGCAGCATCCCGGCCATCATGGCGCGCTGGGACGCACGCGTGCTGCGCGACAACGAACCGTTCACCGCGCTGTACGGCGGCGCGTCGTACATCAACAACGACCTGTTCCTCGCGCGTCTCTCGGACTGGGGCGTGTCGGCCGCCCACTACAGCGGCGAGATCGGCGGTGCGACGCCGCCGCTGCGCTGGCGAGCGCTGCGCCTGCTGCGTGCGCTGCCGGTGTTCTGGCGGATGCTGCGCGTCGCGCGCGGGCACCTGCCGACGCTCGCGCGCGGCCTGGAACGCTTCGACCGGGAACTGGCGACGCTCGTCGAACGGCGCGCCGACGGCCAGCAACTGGCCGACTGGTTCACGCGCTTCTACGTGTTCGTCGTGCAGGGCAACCTGTGCATCGCGTCATCGCTGGCGAGCAGCGGCGGCGCCCTGTGGGGGCGTCCGCCGACCGCGTACGGCCAGCTCGACGACAGCCCGCACCGCCTGCCGTGGGAAACCGATCCGGGCACCGCGCGGCCACCGGCCGCCGACCTGCCGCTGCAGCCGTTTCCCGACTGGCCGCTGCCGGTCCGCGTACTGCACGCGCTCGGCGCGCCCGGCATGCGCGGCTGGTATCTGCAGGTGCGCGAGTGGTATCGCGACAACCTGATGCGCGTGTTCTTCCGCCTGCATCACGCGATGCCGGCCGCCGACCGCGACACGTGGTTCGCACCGCACCCCGAGCGCCGCGATCGCAACGGCAGCTTCTGGCAGGACGGCAGCGAAGGCACCGACGAGGCCGCCGGCTTCATGATCTATCCGGGTGACACGCAGGGCGTGCTCGGCCGCGACATCCTGCTCGAAGACACGCTCGACCCGGGCCGGCACGCGCGGTACCAGGCCGCCCGGGCGGTGATCGCGCGCATGGGCGGCCGGCTGTCGCACGGCGCGACGCTGCTGCGCGAACTGCGCAAGCCGTCGGCCGTGCTGCCGCGCGTCGACGCGGCGTGGGTGGGGCGCGAAGTGCGGCTCAGCGACGGCCGGCTGACGCTCGTCGAATAGGACGCGCGCCGGCGTGGCGATCCGGCAACCGCATCGCACGTCGCGGTTGCCGCCTACCGAATCGGTACGCATCAGCGCAGCGGCGTGCGGATTTTCCCGTCGACCTTCAACGTGCGCCGGTCGCGCGCGACCTCGTATTCGACCGTCTGCGCGGGCGTGACCGCGCCATAGGACCGGCCGTTCACATAGACGACGCCGTCGCGCAACTCGACCCTGTCGCCGTTGACCGTCGCGGTGGCGCGGTCTCCCTGCAACACCGCGCCCGAACAGCCGGCGGTCGAGAAGCTGCGGACCGACGTGTCCGGCATCGCGGCCTTCCCGCCGCCCGGGTCCGCCGCATGCGCGGCGCTGCATGGCAGCGCGTCCATGGTGCCGGCCGCGTGGAGCGGCACCGCCCCGATGCCGCTCCCGGCAAGCAACGCGATCGTCATCGGCAGCAGCTTGTTCATCAGTTGCTCCGAGAAACCCCGTCCTTCAGGACGGGGAGGAAAGGAGTGCAGTTGACAGGCAGCTTCTTCCACGGGTTAGGATCACTTGCATGATCCTTGTCTACCGCTACCGCGTGAAGTCGCTCAACGGACTGCTCAACAAGCAGAGCCGTGCGGTGAACTACGTCTGGAACTTCTGCAATGACACGCAGAAGCACGCGCTCAAGTGGGGCAAGAAGTGGCCGACGGGATTCGATCTGAACGTGCTGACGACTGGCAGCAGCAAGGAACTCGGCATCCACTCCGGCACGGTCAACGCGACGTGCGAGCAATATGCGAAGTCGCGCAGTCAGTACCGTCGGCCCTACCTGCGCTATCGCGGCAGGAAATCGCTGGGCTGGGTGCCGCTGAAGGGCCGCGACCTGAAGCGCGAAGGCGACGCGTTTCGCTTTGCCGGCAACACCTTCCGCGTGTTCAACAGCCGACCGCTTCCCGAAGGCAAGATCAAGGATGGAACCAACTTTGCGCAGGATGCGCGCGGCAATTGGTTCTTGAACATCGTGATCGAGATGCCGGATGTTCAGGCTCGTCCGATCCGTTCCGGCGTCGGCATCGATCTCGGCCTGAAAGACTTCGCCACACTTTCGACCGGCGAGAAACTGCCCAATGACCAGTTCGGTCGACGCGCGGCGGAAAAGCTGGCGAAAGCGCAACGGGCGCGAAAGCACAAGCGGCATATCGCGAAGCTGCACGCCAAGGTCGCGAATGCCCGTGCCGATTTTCAACACAAGCTCGCGCTCGATCTGGTGCGGCGGTTCGATTACATCGCGGTCGGCAACGTGTCGGCCGTCAAACTTGCCAGAACCAGGATGGCAAAAAGCGTCTACGACGCGTCCTGGTCGTCCTTCCGGAACAAGCTCCGCTACAAAGCGATCGCGCACGGAGCCACGTTCGAGGAAGTGGACGAAAGCGGTTCGACCCAGTCCTGTTCGGCGTGCGGGTCGAAAGACAGCACGACGCGACCGAAAGGTATCGCGGGACTGAGAATAAGAGAATGGACCTGCAGTGACTGTGGTGTCGAACATGATCGTGATATCAACGCTGCGCTGAACATTCTCCGATGCGGACGTGCATCGCCAGGTGTGGGAATCCTCTCCCTTTAGGGAGAGGAAAACGTCAACGTGATCTCCGTGGTCCGCGGTCGTCGATCGTGGGTCGATCGACACCCCTGTTCGCAGGTCGGCCCGCGCCGCCCAGTATGCGGCCACTTCGCCGCGTCGAAACAACCGATCCACGTGAAAATCGCCTTGCTCAAGTTGCGACCCGCAACTATTATTGATTGCGATACGCAACCGTTCGGGAGCAAACCATGGACCTCATCGACGCACCGGCCAAGCCGCGCGACGCAACCATCCTCGAGCTGCGCGACTTTTCGCGCAAACTGGTGCGCGAGCTCGGCTTCATGCGCGCGACGCTGGCCGACAGCGACTGGGCGCCGTCGGCCGTGCATGCGATCCTCGAGATCGGGATGGCGCCCGGCATCAACGCGAAGGATCTCGGCGCCATCCTGCGGCTCGACAAATCGAACACGAGCCGGCAACTCGCGCGGCTCGAAGCGGCCGGTATCGTGGAGCGGCGCGTGTCGACCGAGGATGCGCGTGCGATCGAGCTGTACCTGACCGCCGAAGGCAAAAAGCTCCAAAAAAGAATCGACACGTTCGCGACCGATCAGGTGTCGAATGCGCTGCGCCGCATGATTCCGGCCGACCAGCAGGCGCTGCTGCGTTCGCTCGCGCTGTATGCCGATGCGCTCGCGCAGGACAACGCGGCCAGGGCGAGCGTCGCGCCGGCCGATGCGCCGTCGGTTCGCGAAGGCTATCGGCCGGGCTGCATCGGCGATATCGCGAGCCTGCATGCACGCTTCTATGCGGAGCACTGGGGTTTCGGCGCGTTCTTCGAACAGCGGGTGGCGACCGAGCTGGCCGCCTTCGCGGGCGCGCTGCCGGCCGACGGCAAGGCGCTCTGGCTGTGCGAGGCAGACGGCCGGACGCTCGCGTCGCTCGCGATCGACGGCGACCCGGCGACGGGCGTCGCGCACCTGCGCTGGTTCATCGTCAACGACGCGTTGCGCGGCTCGGGCGTCGGGCGTCGGCTGATGACGCTGGCGATGCGTTTCGTCGACGAGCACCGGTTTCGCGAGACCTATCTGTGGACCTTCAAGGGGCTCGATGCCGCACGTCATCTATACGAGTCGTTCGGCTTTGCGCTGACGAGCGAATCCGCGGGCACGCAGTGGGGGACCGAAGTGGTCGAGCAGCGCTTCAGCCGGCCGGGGCCGGCTGGCGGTTGAGATCAGCGGACGTGATCGCAGCTGGCCGGACGGCGGACGCGAAACGGCGGGCAATGCGCGGAAACGGAAAAGGAAAGGAGAAAACGTCGATCCGGTACGGCGGCGAGGCCGACGATGTCGCGATCAGGCCGGACACCGAATGAAAGACAGCCGGCCGGCCCGCCTGCGCGAACCGGCCGGCGCCGGATGGCCTTGCGGCGCGGCGGGCTTCAGCCCTGATCGTCGCCCGGCCACCAGGTCCTCGCCTCGCGGTCGACGGCGAGCGTGTCGAGATCCTTGCCTTCGAGCCATTTCGGCCGCGGGCCGCGCCCGGACCACGAGCGGCCGGTCGACGGATCGTAGTACTTGGCAGGCGCCTTGCGCTTGCGCTGGACGATGTAGCCGAGCGCGCTCAGCACTTCCTGCTGCGAAATTCCCAACAGTTCGACCTGTTCCTTGAAGGCCGCGAGCGCGGCTTGCTTCTCCTTCTGCTTCGCCTCTGACAGCTTGATGTTCAGGTCCCGAAGTTGTGCTTCGAGTTCCTGCAGGGCCTGGGTCATGTATTCATCCTCTTTGGGCATGTTTTTGCAAAAAGCTCCGATGGCCGAACCTACCACGAAGTTCCGCCCATAGGGGCTGTCAAATCGGTGAATCGTCCACCTGAGCCGGCATGATTTGCGCGACGCGCACCAAACGACGTCGTGCGTCACTGACAGGCAGGACCAGGCCGGCAACGGGCGGCACGCCGCGTACGCATGCACGGGACGAACGGCGGCGGCAAGTGATTCGCCGCCCCTGACACGGGCGCGGCATGGCGCGAATGATAGCAGTGCGCGGCGTCGTGTTGCAGAAGTCGCTGACCGGAGTCGATTCGGGCCCGACGGTTCAGCGGTTTTCGCTGCCGGCGTCCCATGCGATCCGGTCGAACAGCGTGCGCAGCTTCGCGCCGCGCGCCGCATTCAGCGCGGTCGCATGCGCGACGCGTCCGGCCAGATGCGCGCGAAAATCCGGATGCGCGTCGCGATTCTGCGACGCCGGGCCATGCCGGATGCAGTTGGTCAGGATGGCCTTCAGGCGATCGAACGCGTCGCGCGCCAGGTTCGGATGGCGGTTGACGACCACGCCGGCCAGTTGCTGCCGCGTGCCGCGCGGCATCACGCGCGTCTTGCGCAATTGCAGCGCGAAGCCTTCCTCGAATGCGATCGCGGCGACCCGGATTTGCAGCCGCTCGACGTCGCGCGCCAGCGCATCGCCGCCGGAAAACGCGAGATCGTCCGCATAGCGCGTGTAGGTCGCATCGAGCGAACGCGCGAGCGCGGCGAGCCGCATGTCGAACCGGAACGCGCACAGGTTCGCGAGCGCCGGCGACGTCGGCGCACCCTGCGGCAGATGCCGTTCGCGATAGCGCTGGCGGCCGATCCAGTCGAACCGGTCGCGCAGGTCCGGCGCGAGCAGCCGTGCCGACGGCACGCGATTGGTGCACAGCCCGGTGAGCGTGCGCGCGACTTCGGCCGGATACCCGAGCGTCGCGAACAGCGCATGGACGCGCGCGGCGCGCACCGACACGAAGAAATCCGCGAGGTCGAAGCGCACGACGACGTCGCGATCCGCATGCGGCGCCGCGAACGACACGATCCCGTGCCCCTTGCGAAAACCGTGTACCGCGCCATGCGGCGCGATGCGATCGAGCAGCTCGTGCAGGATGCGGCGCTGCGCTTCGCGCAGCCGCCCCTTCGGGATTTCGACGAGGCGGCACCCGCCGCTGCGCTTGTCGACCGGGACGTACGTGTAGTGATGCAGCGGCGTGGCGCTGCCGCGCGCGTCGACGCGCCAATGATCGGACAGCCAGTCGAGTGCCGACGTGCTGATGCCGAGCCAGCTGGCGAGATCGCCGGGCGTCGGCCATTGCGGCACGTCGCAGCCGGCGAGCGGCGCCGGCGGCGGTCGCTGCACCAGCGGCCGGCGCACGATGCGAATCACCGCCGGCCGACGGTCGCCATACCATGCACGCACGAACGCGGGCGCGTCGGCAAGGACCGCCGCGAGCACGTCGGTGTCGGTATCGGCCCAGTTCGCGGCGAAGCGGACGAGCGCGACGTCCGCGCATTCGTACGTCCACGGCGGCGCGTCGCCGAGCACGGCCGCCATCCGCGCGACGACGCCGTCGCGCTCGGGCGAACCGGCGAGCATCGCGTCGGCAATCGTACGGGTGGTGTCGCGCAGGGATGAGTGCATGGACGAAGAGGGGCGGGACGATGAGCCAACGTGGCTGGTACTGCGAGTGCAGTCGTTGCGCAACGCGCAACATGCGCACTTGCGACGCATCGGCGTATCGATCTGATCCACGGGGTAGCCCCGTAGTCCTGGAACATCGGCTGCCTGTTCCGGGCGTGTGCTTGACCCGCCGCCCCGCGTCGCGACTTTAATCGGCGACGACGCCGGGTGTCAAATCGAGCCGGACGACGCGCGATGCGCGGCGGCATCGCGATGCGGTCGCCCGATTTCCCGACGCGCCGGCCGAAGCGGCAAACGGCCCGCTCCGCCCAGCGCCACCCTGCTTCCCTACATGTTGCCCGCCAGATGAAACCGCGACGCCGGATGCCACAGCCTGACCGACGTGGCGACCTGCTCGCCGACCCACGTCCGGCGTCGCAGCAGCAGACACGGTTCACCGATTTCCATCACGAGATGCCGGCGCACCTGCGCATTGGGCTTCTCCGCGTAGATCTGGAACTCCGCACGCTGGATCGGCGCCAGTCGCACCATGTAATGGTTCGGCGTCTCGATCGTGAAGTCCTGCTCCAGATACGCGGGAAACAAGGCCGGATTGACGTAGCGATCCTCGAACTGGATCGGTTCGTCCTCCTCGTAATGCACGATCCGCGAATGAAACACGGGCCCCGCGCGCAGTCCGAGCGCGTCGATCGCATCCGGGTCGACGCTGCGCTCGATCATCAGCACGCGCGCACTGTGCCGATGGCCGCGCTCGGCGATCTCGTCCGCGATGTTGCGGATCTCCAGCACCGTCGATTCGTAATGCCGGCGCTCGACGAACGTGCCGGCGCCCTGGATGCGCGTCAGCACGCGCTCGGCCGTCAGTTCGCGCAGCGCGCGCGACACCGTCATCCGCGCCACGCCGAATTCCTTGACCAGTTCCGCCTCGGTCGGGATCGCGGCGCCGGGCTTCCAGTCGCCCTGCGCGATGCGCTCGACGACGTAGCGCTTGATCTGCTGATAGGCCGGCAGCGCCCGCGCCGGTACGGTGTCGACCGATGCCTTCGCAGGCCGTGCGGAAAGTCTGCGTTCAGTTTCGCTCATGCGCCCTCGACCGGATGAATGTGGGGTGATCGGCCCGTCCTCGACCGTCGTCACTGCAACGACGGCGGCGCACCGGCGACGATGCCGGCCGCGATCGCGATATCGTCCGCGAGCGGCCGGTCGTCGTGATACGCCGGCACGCGTTCGCGCACCTGCCGCCACAGCGCGTCGGTCGATGCGGCCCGCGCCGTTTCGGCCGGCTGCAGGTCGTACGCCTGCGCGGCGGCCAGCAGCTCGATCGCGAGCACGCGCGTCGTATTCTCGATGATGTCGAGCGCCTTCAGCGCGGCCGGCGTCGCGTGACACAGGTGATCTTCCTGCAGCCCCGACGTGATACCGCCGTCGAGGCTCGCCGGCGCGGCAAGCCGCTGATTCTGCGCGACCAGCGCGACCGCCGTGTACTGCGCGATCATGAACCCCGAGCAACTGCCGCCCGGCGCGGCAAGAAACGCCGGCAGCCCGCTGACGAGCGGATTCACGAGCCGGTCGAGACGCCGCTCCGCGATCGCGGCGACCTGGGCCATCGCCGCCGCGAGGCTATCCATCGCGAGCGCGATGCCCGCGCCGACCGCATGCGCCTGCGAATGCACGGCCGGCGCCTCCCGCGTGCCGGCGACGATCGGATTGTCGGTGACGGACGCGAGTTCGCGATCGACGACCTCCGCCGTGACGTCGAACACGTCGCGCGCCGCGCCGTGCACGTGCGGAATCGTGCGCAGGCTGAGCGGATCCTGCGTATGCCGGCCGCTCGCCGCGACGAGCATGCCGCTGTCCGCCAGCAATGCACGCAAACGGGCGCCGACCTGCCCGATACCGGGCGAAATCCGCAGCGCGAGCGAAGCCGGATCGAATGCGGCGAGCTGCCCGCCGAGGTTCTCGAAACTCATCGCCGCGATCCAGTCGGCCCAGTCGAGCAACCGTTCGGCGCGAACCAGCGCGAGCGCGGCCAGCCCCGTGACGCACGGCGTCCCGTTGACGAGGCTCAACCCCTCCTTCGCACCGAGGACGAGCGGTTCGCGGCCGATGCGCCGCAGCGCCTCGTCGCCGCGCACGCGTTCGCCGCGATGGCGCGCATGGCCGTGCCCGACGCAGACGAGCGCGACGTGCGCCATGTGGGTCAGGTACCCGACCGAGCCGTGCGCCGGCACTTCGGGCAGGCAATCGTGCTCCAGCAGCGCGACGAGCTGTTCGACGACGTCGGCCCGGACACCCGAATGACCGTGCGCATAGTTGTTGATCGCGGCCGCGATGATCGCGCGCGTTTCGGCCGCGCCGAGCGGCATGCCGACGCCTACCGCATGACTCATCAGGATGTTGTGCGACAGCGTGCTCTGCTGGGCCGGCGATACGATCACGTCGCACAGCGCGCCGACGCCGGTATTGACGCCATAGGCGCGAATCCCGCGCGCGACGATCTCGTCGACGAGTTCGCGAGCGGCCACGACCCGCGCGCGCGCGTCGTCGGCCAACGCCAGCGGCTCGCCGGCCGCCACCGCCGCCACCTGCCGCCAGTCAAGCGGCTGCGCCGCACGGAATACGGTCATGGCAGCCTCAGTTCGTGGTGCGGTCGTGGTGGCTCGACACGAATTGCCGGAAGCGCTCGGAGGTCTGCCCGCCGAACACTTCATTGGGCGTCCCGTCCGTATCGACCTCGCCCTGATGCAGGAACATCACGCGATTCGACACGTGGCGCGCGAAACCCATTTCATGCGTGACGACCAGCATCGTGCGCCCCTCTTCCGCGAGCGAGCGCATCACGCGCAGCACCTCGCCGACCAGCTCCGGGTCGAGCGCCGACGTCGGTTCGTCGAACAGCATCACCTTCGGATGCATCGCCAGCGCGCGGGCAATCGCGACGCGTTGCTGCTGGCCGCCCGACAGGTGTGCGGGATAGTAGCCGCGCTTGTCCGCGAGACC
Organism: Burkholderia sp. MS389; assembly: GCF_016899425.1. Taxonomy (GTDB): domain Bacteria; phylum Pseudomonadota; class Gammaproteobacteria; order Burkholderiales; family Burkholderiaceae; genus Burkholderia; species Burkholderia sola. The sequence goes on along the minus strand of NZ_CP045996.1, from coordinate 302,477 downwards.
GACGCGTGCGAGCAGCGCCTCGGCCTCCTCCACCGCTTCCGCGCGACTGCGCTTCTGCACGCGCAGCGGCCCCTCGACGAGGTTGTCGAGCACCGTCATGTGCGACCACAGGTTGAAGTTCTGAAACACCATCCCGAGCTGCGAGCGAATCCGGTCGACCTGGCGCCGGTCGCTCGGATGCAGCTTGCCGTCGCGCGCGCGCTTCATCGCCAGCTCTTCGCCCGCGAGCGCGACGGAGCCGTCGTCGGGCGTCTCGAGCAGGTTCAGGCAGCGCAGGAACGTGCTCTTGCCCGATCCGCTCGCGCCGAGGATCGAGATGACGTCACCCTCGTGCGCGTCGAGCGAAATGCCCTTCAACACGTGATGATCGCCGAACGACTTGTGGATGTTTCTGACCGACAGCGCAACGGGAGCAGTGGTGTTCATCGGATTCTCTTTGAAAGGACGGGGCGCTCAGGAGGCGGCGCGCTGAGGATTGCGCGCCGCCGCGGCGGACGCACCGGACGGCTTCGGCGCACGCAGGTGCCCGGAGAGCCGCCATTCGAGCGCGCCGAGCAGGCGCACGACGATGAAGTTCAGGCCCAGATAGATGAGGGCCGCGCAGACGAACACCTCGGTCGTCCGGTAGGTTTGCTGAATGATCTGCTGCGCGACGCCCGTCACTTCCCACACCGTGACGAGGCTCGCCAGCGCGGTCGACTTGACGAGCAGCACGGCCTCGGTCGAGTACGCGGGCAGGCACTGGCGCAGCGCGATCGGACCGATCACGCGCCGCAGCAGCGCGAAGCCCGACAGGCCGATCGAATAGCCGGCCTCGATCTGCCCGACCGGTACGGCCATCAACCCGCCGCGCAGGATTTCGGCCGTATAGCCGGCCGTGCACAGCGCCAGCGACAGCACCGCGCAGACGTACGGCTCGCGCAGCACCGGCCACATGAAGCTGTCGCGGATCACGCCGAACTGGCCGAGCCCGTAATACACGAGGAACATCTGGATCAGCAGCGGCGAGCCGCGAAACACCAGGATGTAGGCGCGCGCGAAGCGGTTCGGCAGCCAGCTCGGCGACACGCGCATCGTGACGATCACGAGCGACAGCAGGCCGCCGAGCACGAGCGATGCGAAGAACAGGCCGAGCGTGGTCGGTACGGCCGCGAGCAGCTGGCGCAGCGTATCGACGAGAAATGCGAAATCGATGGACATGCCCGTTCTCCGTCAGTTGCGCGCGAAATTGCGGCGGAACGACCGGCCGACGATCGCTTCCGCCCGGTTGAACACGCGGTTCGACAAGCCCGTCATCAGCAGATACAGCGCACCGCCCGCGACGAAGAACACGAAGTACTGGTGCGTCGAATTGGCGGCGATCTGGCTCGTGCGCAGCAACTCCGCGAGACCGGTGACCGAGATCAGTGCGGAGTCCTTCAGGCTCAGTTGCCACACGTTGCCGATGCCGGGCAGCGCGAAGCGCAGCACCTGCGGCACCAGGATGCGCCGCAGCACCATGCTGCGCGGCATGCCGATCGAGCGCGCCGCTTCGAGTTCGCCCTTCGACACCGCGAGCACCGCCGCGCGATAGACCTCCGCCTGATAGGCGCCCGAGATCATCCCGACCGCGAGCGCGCCGATCACGAACGGCGGCACGCCGATGAAGCCTTCCGCGCCGAACCACTGGCCGACGGCCGTCACGAGCGTCGAGCCGCCGAAGTAGAACAGATAGATGACGAGCAGTTCGGGCACGCCGCGAAATACCGTCGTATACAGATCGCCGAGCAGGCGCAGGGTGCGGTAGCGCGACAGCTTCGCCGCCGCGATCGCCGCGCCGATCACCGCGCCGACCGCGAGCGCCGCGAGCGTCAGCGCGACCGTCATCAATGCGGCGAGAAGCAGCACACCGCCCCAGCCTTCGGTACCGAAGCCGAGCATTTCAAGAATCTCCATGCGTGCCTCCCTGCATGCGTTGAGTGAATCCGGCTGAATGCATGCCGCCGCGCGTCGTTCGACGACCTTACGCGGCGGCGACCGAACGTGCGCTTACGGCGTGACGTCGGTCTTGAACCACTTGTCGGCGAGCTTCTTCACGGTGCCGTCCGCGAGCGCCGCGGCGATCGCCGTATCGAACTTCGTCTTCAGGTCGGCATCCTGCTTGCGAAACGCGAGCCCCTCGCCCGGCCCCCAGATCGGGCCGCCGAGCTTCGGCCCCGCGAGCACGATCGATGCGTTGTCCTTCTTCGCGTTGTTCGCCGCGTAGTACGTGACGTCGTCGAACGATGCATCGATGCGCCCCGCGACCAGATCGAGATCGCGTTCGGGCGACGTCTTGTACACGCGGATCGACGCGATGTCCTTGAAGCTGTCGTTGATGAATTTCGTGTAGACGGTGCCCGACTGGATACCGATCGTCTTGCCCTTCAGCTGCTTGCGCAGCGTGTCGACGGTCGGCTTGTCCGCGTTGGCGTCGCCCGTCAGCTTGACGATCGGCGCGCCGGGCGCGGCCTTCGGCAGGATCTTCGTATCGGTGACGGCGAACGTCGCCGGCGTCGCCGCATACGGACGCGAGAACAGCAGGATCTTTTCGCGCTCCGGCGTGATGGAAATCGCATCCATCAGGATATCGAACTTGCCGGCCTGCAGGCCGGGGATCATCCCGTCCCAGTCCTGCGCGACCATGTTGCACTGCACCTTGATCCGCTCGCACACGTTGGCGAGCAGTTCCGGTTCGAAACCGCCGAGCTTGCCGCCCGGCAGCGTGAGGTTCCACGGCGCGTAGCCGCCTTCGAGCGCGACCGTCACCGTCTTCCATTCCTTGGCCTGTACCGGTGCCGCCAGAGTGGCCGCCGCAGCCGCGATGACGCCGATCGTCCTGATTGCCCACTTGATGCGCTTGCCGTTCACGAGATTTCTCCTTGCGTTGAGGTTCGCCATCCCTTCGGTGCAGCAAGCCGCCTCAGGAATTTGTCTATACAAGCATGCAAGAAGAAAAACAGCGAAGCAAGCCGTGGTCAATAAAAACCGCGGAAACGCGGGAAATCCCCTAATTTCAAGGGTCTAGCGTGCATCGTTGCGGGGAAATCCGGCACATGTTTGGTGCAATTCGACTGATCGAATCTCAAGGATGACTAGACAAATTTTGAATTCGATCGCCGCTGCGCTCGACCGTGAAACACGTCTGAGGATCGGCGAGTGGATGTCGGCGAGGTATCGTGAGCCGTGAAGGACGCCGACCCTACCGCGCCTGCGGCGCATCGCGCAGCACGGACCGCAACGCAGTATCGAACGGCGTCGCGTAATCGATCCCGAGCGCGCGCACGCGCGCGGCATCCAGATGGCAGTCGTACGGGCGCGGCGTCGCGTCGGTCGGCTGGGCGATCGGCGCGAGCGACGCGTCGATGCCGAGCGCGGCCGCGATACGCTGCGCGATGTCGTACTTCGTCATCGGCTCCTCGCTCGACCAATGGCGAATGCCCGTGACGGATTCACCCGCGAGATGGCGCAGCGTCAGGTCGCGGATGACCTGCGCAACGTCGGGCGTGTAGGTCGGGTAACGGATCGCCCATGCGTCCATGCCGACCGCGTCGGCGCCCGGCCGCGCCGACGCGACGACGGCCGGCACGAGGCTCGTGACGGCCGATTCGCTCCAGTCGGCGATCGGGCCGAAGAGCAGCGGCAGGCGCAGCACGCACGACAGCGGCGAGGCGGCCAGCAGCGCGGCCTCGCCTTCCAGTTTGGTGCGGCCGTAGATGTTCAGCGGGTTCGGGGCGGCGTCCTCGCCGTAGGGGGCTGCCTTGCCGTCGAAGACGTAGTCGGTCGAGATGCCGAGCGTCCATGCGCCGTATCGCGCGGCAAGCGCGCCGACGCGGGCCGGTGCGGTGACGTTGATGGCGCGGGCGGCGGCCGGATCGCGTTCGCAGACGTCGGGGCGGCGTTCGGCGGCGCAGAGAATCACCGCTGCCGGTCGGTGAGTTTCGAAAACGCGTTCTAGGGACGGCTGATCGAGAACGTCGAGCTCGGCGACGTTTTCCGGCGGCAACGCGAGCAGTTTCGCGCCGGCGGTTTGCGGGTTCCGGATGGTTGCCAGCAGCGTCAGCGACGATTCGCGAGCCAGGGAGGCCGCAACCGCGCGGCCGAGCAGGCCGGAGGCGCCGATGAGGAGGATGGTTTTGTGCAGGGTCGACGGAGAGGGGTTTGGCATCGGTGCGATCAATCACGGGAAACGAATGGATTATCGAGCCTATTGAATCGCAGGAACGATCGCCGCGCAACGCTTCGATCTACTGGCTCGCATCCGGTCGCGAACATGTGCACCGATCTCTCCGTCGCCCGAAAAGGCAAAACCCGGCGCGCTCGCGCGCGCCGGGCTCCCGATACCGAACGGAAACGTCGCCCTGCGTTACTTCCGGTCGACCGAATACCGCCCCGGCCCGCTCAACGCGAGCAATAGCAGCCCGCCGACGATGCTCACGTTCTTGTAGAAGTTGATCATCGCCATGTACTGCTCCATTCCCTGCAGCGCCCAGTAGCGATGGCCGATCAGCGCGGTCGCGAGCGTATAGGCGGCGAACGCCAGCGCGAGCGGACGCGTATAGAAGCCGATCGCGATCAGCACGCCGCCCACCAGCTCGACCGCCACCGCGATCGCGGCCGCCAGCTCGGGCGCCGGGTTGCCGGTCGACGCCATGTACGCGACCGTGCCCGAGAAACCGGTCAGCTTCTGCCAGCCGAACAGCACGAACAGGATCATCATCAGCACGCGAGCGGCCAGCAGCAGCTCGTCCTTCTTCGACTCCAGCGAAACGTAACGCATAGCAATCACCCTTGAATTGACGGTTTGATGCGTCCGGTGCCGCTGCGCGCCGAATCGGCGCGCGATCGCGGCAACGGATCGCTCTTCGCGCAATCGGACGGCAAGCCATCTGGTCTGCCACCGAAGAATCCGTCCGGTGGCGCCGCGGCAGGCGGCGCGCTCCGGACCGGTTCTGGCGAAGCACGGGTGCAGTCTACTGTCACGCCTGAAATCATCAATATGCCAAAACATGATTCGCTGTCTCGAATTAGTGGACAATCCACGAAGATCGATCCGTCACGCGGCGTCTGCTGGCCATGCAAACCGCCGCCTCCGTCTGTCAGCAAGTTGAAGCTTCTTTACGTTACGGAATCAGTTGATAGTCGACACCGCGCTCGCGGATCGCGGGCGGTTCGCGTTCGTGATGGGGTGAATGGCCGTCGAATGACAGCCGGCGGTACGGCGGCGCAGCGGTATGACGGTACGCGTTGCCGCCACCGGCGTGATGGGAATCGCGATGTTTGGATGGCGCCGCGATTGCGACGCATCGTGCAAGACGGATCGTTCCAGCAGGCAACGAGCGTGCCGGCCACGTGCTCAGCACGCGATGCGATCGCGTGCCACGCCACTGGCGTGACACGCGTCCTCCGTTACAACGCAGCGATCCGCCGGCGGAAATGTTCGGTACCGGCGACGATCTTGTCGAGCACCGCGTCGAGCGCCCAGAAGCGTTCGCGCACGTCGTAGTCGATCGCCCGGCACTTGATCGACCCGAACGTGCCGATCCGCTGGTGATACAGCTTCGCGAGCGCCGGGTAGCCCAACGCCTCCGAGACCGCCGAGACGACGAGGAACGTCGACAGTTCGTCGGCGAGCGCCGGATTCGACTCGCCTTGCGTGCGCAACCACCGGTAGAGATCGGGATGGAAGTTCGTGAACACGCCGTTGAAACCGGCGGAGCCGGCCTTCATCGCGTCCCACGCGATCGCGGCGTTCGCGTTCAGGATCTTCAGCGGCGATCCCTCGGCAAGCGCGACGCGCCGCTTCACCGTCGCGAGATCGCAGCTCACGTCCTTCAGCATCACGAACCGACCCGTGTCGATGCACGCGCGCAGTTCGTCATCCGACAGAAGCCGCCGGTAAGGCGCCGGACATTCGTACAGGCCGAGCGGGAGATCCGACGGCAGTCGCGCGAGCAACCGGTGCAGATGGTCGAGCAACGCGGCGCTGCCCTTGCGTTGCGGATCGAGCCGGTTGGTCACGAGCACGACGCCCTGCGCGCCCGATTCGGCCGCCGCGCACAGTTCGGCGACCTGCGCGTCGAGATCGTCGCTGATGTGGCCCGACGCGACGACCGGCACGCGCCCGGCCACGCGCTCGACCACGAAGCGCGCGAGCGCCGCGCGTTCGGCCAGGCTCAGGAACTGCATCTCGCTCGATTGCGCGACCGCGAACAACGCATCCGAGCCGTGCGCCAGATACCATTCGATGAGCCGCTCGAGCCCGGCGTAGTCGATCGCGCCGGCGTCGTCGAACGGCGTCAGCATCACCGGCACGATCCCCTCGATGGTCACGTTCGATTGCTGCGGATGTTGCATCGGTTTCTCCTTCCTTCAGTGAATGCGAATGCAGGCTGCACGATCACGCCGGCAACGGTCCGGGCGCGGCGTTCGCGGCCTGTTCGGGAATCGGCTTGCGCACGAGCAGCAGATAGGCCATCGCGCCGGCGAACGCGATCGCCGCCGCGGTGAGCAGCGCGGGCACGAACGACCACTTCTGCGCGATGATGCCGGTCAGGATCGGCGCCAGCGCACCGCCGATGAAGCCGCCGAAATTCTGGATTGCGCCGAGCGACGCGATGCGGCTCGGCGGTGCGGCCGCCGTCGCGAGCGCCCACGAGCACGCCGACGCCGCGTTCGCGAGAAAGATCACGACCGAAATGCATGCGAGCGCAACCGTATTGCTCTGCACGAGCGCGGCCGGAATCGTGAACGCGACCATTCCGAGCATCGCGGCCACCACCGCGTTGCGCCGGCTCACGACCGGCGACCGGCTGCGGCGCGTGACGAAATCCGACAGCCAGCCGGCGACGAGCGAACCGACGAACCCGCACAGGAACGGCACCGATGCGGCGAATCCGGTACGAATCAGGCTCATGTGCCGCTCCATCGTCAGGTAGCCCGGCAGCCAGGTGAGGTACACCCAGTTCAGGTACACGGAGCCGAAGAAGCCGATCAGCATCCCCCAGGTCGTGCCGTGCGAGAACAGGCTGCGCCATTCGACGAAGGTCAGTTTCGGCGCGGCGGCGACGCTTTGCGCATCGGCATCGAGATAATTGCGCTCGGCGGTAGATAGTTGCGCGCGCACCGGATCGCGATACAGCGCGAACCACACGACGGCGACGACGAGACCGAGCGCCCCGGTCACGACGAACGCCCAGCGCCAATGGAACGAGGCCACGAGAACCGACAGCAGCAGCGGCGCAAGCGCGGTACCGAGCGGCGACGCGGCATTGAAAATGCCGGTCGGCGTGCCGCGCGCCCGCAGCGGAAACCAGTTGCTCACCACGCGCGCTGCCGACGGGAATTGCGGCGCCTCGCCGATGCCGAGCACGATGCGCGCGACGATGAACCACCCGAACGTGGACACGAGGCCGCCCGACGCCTGCGCGAACGACCAGACGATCAGCCCGATGCCGAGCAGCCGGCGCGGGCCGATGCGGTCGACCAGCCCGCCGACCGGAAACTGGCACAGCGCATAGCTCCATGAGAAGGCCGACAGCAGCAGCCCCATCTGCGCGAGCGACAAGCCGAGATCGCCGCGGATCGCCGAACTTGCGACGGCCAGCGTGCCGCGATCGAGATAGTTGACGATCCCGCTCGCCATCAACAGCGCGAGCGCGATGCGTTGACCGCGCCGGATCCGGGGCGGCGCGTGCGGAACAGATGGGTTGTCGTTCATGTCGATTGTCTCCATGTCACTGATAGGGGCCGGGTTCGGCCGTTCCGTCGCATGCGGAATTCAGGTGTCCGACCGTATGACCTCGTCGCGCGTCGGGATCGACGTCTGCGCGCCGTGGCGCGTGACGCTGATCGCGGCCGCCCGCTGGCCGAAGCCGATTGCGTCGTCCATCGACGCGCCGCCGGCCCGCGCGGCTGCAAACCCGCCGACGAACGTGTCGCCGGCCGCGGTCGTATCGACGGCCGCCACCGCGATCGCACGATGATGGCCGCTGCCTGCGCTGCCGCGCCAGCAGACGCCGCGCGCGCCGAGCGTGACCAGCACGTTGCCGGCGCCCTTCGCGCACAGCGCCTCGGCGGCGCGCGCGGCCGACACGTCGTCCCCGACGGCGATGCCGGTCAGCGACTCGGCTTCGGTTTCATTGACGACGAGATAGTCGACCCGCGCCAGCAATGCATCGAAGAGCGGCTGCGCGGGCGCGGGATTGAGCAACACCGGCGTGTGGTGCGCGCTGGCGCTGGCAATCGCGCGCGCCACGGTGGCGACCGGCACTTCGAGCTGGCACACGAGCAGCGCGGCCTCGGCGATCGCGTCGCGCGCCGCGTCGATCCGGTCGGCATCGACGCACGCGTTCGCGCCCGGCACGACGACGATGCTGTTCGCACCGCCGTCGTCGACCGTGATCGTCGCGACGCCGGTCGCCGTGCCGCCGATCCGGTGCAGGTGCGTCACGTCGATGCGCTCCGCCGCCAGCGCGGCGTGCAGGCGCGCACCGAACGCGTCGTCGCCGACGCAGCCGATCATCGCGACCGACGCGCCGAGGCGCGCGGCCGCCACCGCCTGGTTCGCGCCCTTGCCGCCGTGAACGGTCTCGAACGTCGTGCCGAGCAGCGTCTCGCCCGGCACCGGCAGGCGCGGCGCGCGCGTGACGAGATCGATGTTGACGCTGCCGACGACGGCGATACGCGGTGACGGGATGCCGTTCATTGCTTGATGTAACCGCTTACATTTGAGACCGACAAAATGACTGAAAAGGCCGTCGTCTCGGAAAATTTCGCCATACGGATTGGAAAAGTGTCTGACATAATAGGGAATCAGCAGCAAGATAGCGCTTACATTCTGGCAGGCTCGATCGAGAATGCAAGCGGGCCATCATGAATCGAGGGTAAACAATGACGCCAATGACGCTTCTGACGGCACACGGCAGCGGCACGGTCGCCACGTGCGGAGGCAACCGATGAGCACGCCCCGCGCACGCCGCGGCAGCGGCCGCTCGGTGCTCGGCGACGTCGCGAAGCTGGCCGGCGTGTCGACCGCGACCGTCTCGCGCGTGTACAACGATCCCGGCAAGGTGTCGGCCGACGTGCAGCAGCGCGTGCGCGACGCGGCGCTCGCGCTGAACTGGATCCCGAATGCGGCCGGCCGCGCGCTCGCGTCCACGCGCACCCACATCACGGGCGCGATCATTCCGACCCTTGACGATCAGGTGTTTGCGTCGCAGGTCGCCGGCATGCAGACGGTCATGGCCGAGCACGGCATCACGCTGTTCCTCGGCTGCTCGAACTACGACCCCGCGCAGGCGCTCGCGCAGGTGCGCGCGATGCTGTCGCGCGGCGTCGAAGCGGTGTCGCTGGTCGGCGAAGCGTATCCGCCGGAACTGTTCGAACTCCTTGCGATGCATCGCGTGCCGTACGTCGTCACGTATGCGTACCGCGACGACAGCCCGCACTGCTGCATCGGCTTCGACAACCGCGCGGCGTTCGCGCGGCTCACCACGCACCTGCTCGATCTCGGTCATCGCGATTTCGCGATCATCATGCAGCCGTCGACAGACAACGACCGCGTGCAGGCCCGACTGCGCGGCATTCACGACACGCTGGCCGCGCACGGGCTCGCGGTGCGCCCCGTGCATCAGCACGAAGGCGCGGCCACGATCGCGTTCGGGCGCGCGAGCCTGCGCGCGATCGCCAGCAGCGACGCGGCGACGCGGCCGACCGCCGTGATCTGCGGCAACGACGCGCTCGCGCTAGGCGCGCTGCTCGAAGCGCAGGCGCTCGGCATCGACGTGCCCGCGCAGTTGTCGATCACCGGGTTCGACGACATCGCGCTCGCGCGCGAGATCCAGCCGCCGCTGACGACGATGTGGGTCGACACCGACGCGATCGGGCGTCAAGCCGCGCATGCGTTGCTCGACGCGCTCGAAAACGGCGCCACGGGGTCCGGCCATGCGGTCCAGCCCGAGTTGCGCATACGGGAATCGGCGGCGCCGCCGCAGGCGCGCGCGGCGCGGAAGAACAAGACGTAGCGGGGCAGCGCCCTGCTTACTGCATCACGTCGATCGGCAGCGTCTTGTCGAGATTGTCGTGCCACGCGTTGATCGTCTTCGGCACCGTTTTCTTCCACGCGGGCACGTTCGAGTAGTAACGCATCCGGACGTTGTTCTTCGCATCGAACACGAGCAGCCCGATCCACAGATCGGTGCCGCGGCGCATCACGATCGCCGCGTTCGTCGTCGCGATGCCGCGCACCCAGTACGACGTCACGTGTGCGTTGAGGCCATCGAGGTCCTTCTCGTCGGCGCTGAGATTGACCACGTCGACGAGCGTCTGATAGTCGGCGCCGAGCAGTTTGTGCGCGGCCGCGTTCTGCTGTGCGTCCGCGACGACCTTGAGGCTCAGCAGGTCGGCCGGCGGCTTTGACTGCGACTGCGCGGCGGTCACGTAGTTGCCTGCGTACATGACGCCCATACCTGCGTCGCAATCGACATCGGCACCCTGCTGCGTGACGCGGATGCGTCCGCCCTTCCGGTCGAAGTCAAGCCGGCATTTGTCCCGGCGATAGGTTCCGCTGTCACCGTGCAGCACGATGTTGCCGTCGAGCCCGCCATCATGGGCGCCGTTGTTGGCGCTCAGCTCGAAATGCAGGCGCGGCACCGTGCCGGTAAACGTCAGCACACCGCCGAACGATGGGTTGTCGCTGTCGAGATACCACGTCTGCTGCCAGCGATCGGCGGCCAGCGGCATGCCATTCAGGCTCGCGAGCCGTTCGCGGTAGCGGTCGCCCAGGCACGACGCATCGCTGCCGCACTGGTCGCGTTGCTTGAGCCACTTCAATTGCGCGGCCTTCAGCGCGGCCGTATCGCCGCCCTTCGCGAGCGCCCGCTTCCACGCCGTCGACAAATCGCCGTCGAGCTTCGATAGTGTGGTGTCCGCACAGATCCTTTTCTCGGTCGGCGACGCGGCCTTCGCGCAGTCGAAACCGGCCGCATGCGTGACGTGCGGCAGCAGCGTCAGCAACACGGCCGCCGCGACGGATAACAGGTACGTGCTCCGCTTGCCGCTTGCGCAACGTGCAGCGTGCGCGCGCGGATTCGATCGGTTGTGAATGGTCATCGGCTTGATCGTCGCTGGGTCGCGCATCCGTAGAAGCTACGTGCACGCGACATTCGAGGTAAAAACGCCCGGCCCGGCATGCGACGCATGGCGCCGCCCGGCGAAGCGTAACCCGAATGCGCGACGCCGATCAATCGACGTTCGATGTTGTCGGAACTATCTCGACGCCCGCGCCGCAGTGCACGATACCGTCGCGCAGCGCAGCTTTCGTCGCGCGATCGACGATCCCGATGAACACGATCGCGCGAGCGCCGTCACGCCTGATCGGCCCGCCGTCTTCCATCGGCGAGAACCGGATGCGCCGCAACCTGCCACACACGTCTGGCAATCGCACCGGCTGCATCGGCCACGCACATGACGCCTTTCGCGCGCAGGGCGAGACGAGCCGGCAATGACGTCAGCCGTCGAACGGCACCAGCTCATAACTCGTGCTCCGCCCGCCGGACGCCGAGCGCCGCAACATGCGCTGCTCGACGAGCTCCGTGATGTCGCGCAGCGCCGTGTCTTGCGAGCATTTCGCGAGAGCGGCCCACTTGGTGGTCGTCAGCTTCCCTTCGAAGCCGTCGAGCAGGCGATTCATGACCTTGACCTGGCGTTCGTTCAGCGCGACGCCCGCGCATCGCTGCCAGAAGCGCGCCTTGATCAGCACCGCATCGAGCGTCGTGTGCGCATGATCGATGGCCCGACCCAGCGTGTCCAGAAACCACGCGAGCCACTCGGTGACGTCGAGCGAGCCGCGCTGCGTGCGCTCCAGCACGTCGTAATACGCGTTGCGCTCGCGCTCGATCTGCGCGGACAGGCTGTAGAAACGCTGCGGGCTTCGATCCGCGCGCGCCAGCACCAGATCGCCGAGCGCGCGCGCGATACGACCGTTGCCGTCGTCGAACGGGTGGAGCGTGACGAACCACAGATGGGCGAGCCCGGCCCGGATCAGCAACGGCTCGGCCGGCGGCGCGTTGAGCCACGCGAGAAAGCGCTCGATCTCGTGCGTCAGGCGTACGGCCGGCGGCGCCTCGAAATGCACGCGCTGCCGGCCGATCGGCCCGGAGACCACCTGCATCGGCCCGCTCGCATCCGTGCGCCATTCGCCGACCGTGATCCGCGACAGCCCCGAATAGCCGGTCGGAAACAGCGCGGCATGCCACCCGAACAGCCGCGCTTCGGTGACCGGTGCGGCCGAATGGGTCGTCGCATCCAGCACCATGTCGACGACGCCTTCGACGTGGCGATCGACCGGCGCCAGCGCGCCGATGTCGACCCCGAGCCGGCGCGCGATCGACGACCGGACCGATGCGACATCCAGGTTCTCGCCCTCGATCGCGCTGGTCTTGACGACGTCCTCCGTCAGCGCGGCCAGGCTCGCCTCGTCGCGCAATGCCAGGCCGACATCCGCCAGTCGGCCGACCAGCATGCCTTGCGCACGGCTGACGTCGGCGAGCGGCGCGGCGAGGGCCGGAAGGTCGAAGCGCCATGCCGGCCAGTCGGCCGATTCCCAGATGAAGGTGTAATCTCCGCTCATGATGCGGAGATTATCCACCCATTCGCCGCACCACTCAATAATCTCCGCAAATTCTGCGGAGATTACACGCCCCATTCACCGCAAGCGGCCGGCTACCGTACCCGGCCCGCCGCGCTCGCCTCCGCCCCGGCCGGCTCCCCGAGCCGTTCCGCGAGAAACCCGATGAACGTGCGCAGCGTGACGAACCCTTCCCGGTGCTGCGGAAACACCGCATTGAGCGTGATCGGCGGCGGCACGTACGCGTCGAGCACCGGTACGAGCGCGCCGCTGTCGAGCGCCGCGCCGACGATGAAGTGCGGCAGCAGCGCGATGCCGAGCCCCGCGATCGCGGCGTCGCGCACCACTTCGCCGTTGTTCGCGACGAGCGGCCCCTGCACGTCGAACGTGCGCGCCGCGCCGTCGACGCGGAACTCCCAGCCGACCCGCCGCTCGCGCCCGTACAGCACGCACGTGTGGCCGGCGAGATCGGCCGGCGTCTGCGGCGTGCCGTGCCGCTTCAGGTAAGCGGGGCTCGCGCACGCGATCATCCGCCACGCGCCGAGCGGACGCGCGATCAGCGTCGAATCCTCGAGCGAGCCGATCCGCAGCACGAGGTCGAAACCCTCGCCGATCAGGTCGACGCGCCGGTCGGTCAGGTCGAGGTTCAACCGCACGGCCGGGTGCGCGGACAGGAATTCGGCGATCAGTGGCGACACGTGCGTGATCCCGAACGACAGCGGCGCGCTGATCTTGAGCGAACCATGCAGCTCGGTGCTGCGCACCGACATCGCCTGCTCGGCGTCGGCGATCTCCGCGAGGATCCGCTGCGCGCGCGCATAAAACTCCTGCCCCGATTCGGTCACCGCGAGATTGCGGGTATTGCGATGCAGCAGCCGCACGCCGAGCGACGCCTCCAGCGCCATCGTGCGCCGGCTGACGAACTGCTTGGACAGCATCAGCTGATCGGCCGCCGCCGTGAAACTGCCTGCGTCGACGGTCGCGACGAAGATCCTCAGGTCGTTGAGTTCCATATTGTCCACTCCAGAGCGACAGTCATTATCTCTGCAGCGATTTATTTGTCAAATCGATTGACCTAAGATTCATCTCAACGAACAGCCGAGCCCACTTCCGAGGTCCGGCGACTTCAAGGACAAAAATCATGATCGATATCCGTGCAGCAAACCAACGTGGCCGTGCGGAGCATGGCTGGCTCAGCTCCCGTCATACGTTTTCGTTCGCGAATTACTACGATCCGAAGCAAGTCGGCTTCTCCGACTTGCTCGTGATCAACGACGACCGCGTCGCCCCGGGCCGCGGCTTCGGCACGCACCCGCACCGCGACATGGAAATCCTGTCGTACGTGCTCGACGGCGCGCTGGAACACAAGGACTCGATGGGCACCGGTTCGGTGATCGTGCCGGGCGACGTGCAACTGATGAGCGCCGGCACGGGCGTGCGCCACAGCGAGTTCAACCACTCGCCGGACACGCCGGTCCACTTCCTGCAGATCTGGGTCGGGCCGGCCGAAAAGGGCGCCGAGCCGCGCTATCAGCAGACGAATGTCGCGGCCGACGACAAGCGCGGCAAGCTCGCCCTCGTCGTGTCGCCGAACGGCGATGCCGGTTCGCTGAAGATCCGGCAGGACACCCGGATTTACGCGGGCCTGTTCGACGGCGACGAAAGCACTACGCTGGAACTTGATCCGAGCCGCTTTGCCTACGTGCACGTGGCGCGCGGCAGCGTGACGGTCAACGGCGTGACGCTCGGCGAAGGCGACGGCGCACGCATCCGCGGCGAACAGGCGCTGACGATCGCCGACGGCAAGGACGCCGAGGTGCTGGTGTTCGATCTGCGTCCGGTCGAAGTGACGGCCGAATGGGCGTGATGCCCGTTCGGGAAACCGGGCCCCGCTGACCGCGGGGCCCTTTTAATCGGAGATTCGCAACATGGCCAAGGTTCTCGTTCTGTACTACTCGTCCTACGGGCACGTCGAAACGATGGCGCAGCACATCGTCGAGGGTGCGAAATCGGTGCCCGGCGTCGAGGTCACGCTCAAACGCGTGCCGGAAACGATCCCCGTCGACCAGGCCCGCGCGATCGGCGTGAAGGTTAACCAGGCCGCGCCGGTCGCCACGGTGGACGAACTCGCCGACTACGATGCGATCATCTTCGGCACGCCGACCCGCTTCGGCAACATGGCCGGCCAGATGCGCACGTTCCTCGACCAGACCGGCGGCCTATGGATGAAAGGCGCGCTCGTCGGCAAGATCGGCAGCGTGTTCGCGTCGACCGGCACGCAGCACGGCGGCCAGGAAACGACGATCACGTCGTTCCACACGACGCTGCTGCATCACGGGATGGTGATCGTGGGCGTGCCGTATGCGTGCAGCGGCCTCGTCAACATGAACGAAATCACCGGTGGCACGCCGTACGGCGCGACCACGCTCGCGGGCGCGGACGGCAGCCGCCAGCCGAGCGCGAACGAACTCGACATCGCGCGCTACCAGGGCAAGCACGTGGCGGAACTCGCGAGCAAGCTCGCGTCGTAACGCGGCGGGCTCGCGGGCCCGCCGTCCTGCTGTCCCGCCCTTCCGCAGATGAACGAACGGCGCCGGTTCGACCGGCGCCGTTCGTGCTGTGCCACGCGTTCGACCGTTACTGGCCCGAAGCCGGCGCGGCCGGCGCCGCGTTCGTCGCGGGCGCCTTCTGCACGGCATTCTGCGGATAGTTGCTCTGATCGCCGGTCAACCGGTAGCCGCTGCCGGTGCCGATCGCCTTCAGGTCCGACGCGTGCCGCGCGCGGGCCGCCTTGCGCGCCGCCTTCTTCTGCGCCTTGGCGAGCTGCTTCTGCGTCGGCGCGGACGCCGCCGCGTCCTGCGCGTATGCCGCCGGCGCGGCGGTCAACGACAGACCGAACGACGCCGCTACTGCTACTGCCACCGAAACCACGCGAGACTGCTTCATGGCCGATCTCCTTGTCGATTGTTGAGTGTGGGTCGGACACCGGCGTGCACGCGATGGCTTGCGACAACGGCGCCGATGCAACGTTAGCCGATCGGCGCGCAAATGTCCGTGTGCGTTCCTGAATTGTCCTGATAACGTCAACGATACATGCGCGCCGGGTGCGCCGCCCTTTCGGCGTGCCGTCCGCGCCATCGGGGAAACCGATACCCGGGGCGGGCGCGGGCCGACGCTCAGATCCAGCGCGACAGCACCGGCAGCAGGACCGGTACGACGAATGCCGTCAGCACGCCGTTCAGCCCCATTCCGAGCCCAGCGAACGCGCCGGCTTCCTCGCTGACCTGGAACGCGCGCGCGGTGCCGATCCCGTGCGACGCGACGCCGAGCGCGAAGCCGCGCACGGCCGGCTCGTCGATCCGCAGCAGATTGAGGATGCCGCGCGCGCACACCGCGCCGAAGATCCCGGTCGAGATCACGAGCACGGCGGTGAGCGACGGAATGCCGCCGATCTCGGCGGCGACGGCCATCGCGATCGGCGTCGTCGCCGATTTCGGCGCGAGCGACGCGATCGTCTGGTGCGACGCCCCGAACAGCGCGGCGATGCCGACCGCCGACACGATCGCCGTCAGCGAACCCGCGAGCAGGCCGACGAGCAGCGGCAGCGCGCTGCGCCGCAGCTTCGACCACTGGCGGTACAGCGGCAGCGCGAGCGCGACGGTCGCGGGGCCGAGCAGGAAATGGACGAACTGCGCACCTTCGAAATACGTCGGATACGGCGTATGCGTGAGCGTCAGCAGCACGACGATCATCGCGACCGCGATCAGCACCGGATTCGCGAGCGGATTGAAACGCGCCCGCGCATAGACGGCCTGCGCGAACAGATACGCGACCAGCGTGATGGTCAGGCCGAGCAGCGGGCTCGCGGCGAGATAGACCCAGATCGCGCCAAGCTTCGGGAACGCCGTCATTGCGCACCCTCCGCGGTGCCGCCCGCGCGGCGCTGGCGCCGCAGCAACGCGCGCGTGACGAGCGCCGTCACCGCGATCGCGAGCGTGGTGCTGACGGCCAGCGCGACGACGACCGCGGCCGCGTCGCCGCGCACGCGGTCGGCCGACACCATGATGCCGACGCCGGCCGGCACGAACAGCAGCGACAGGTGACGCAGCAGCTCGAGCGCGGTCGGCTCGATCGCATCGGCCGCCTGCGGGCGCAGCATCACGAAGCCGAACAGCAGCAGCATGCCGATCACGGGGCCCGGCACCGGCAAGCCGAACAGATAAGACACGCCTTCCCCGAGACACTGGAAGATCAGCAAGACCGCGAACGCCTGCAACATGAACCGCTTCTCCCGAACGTGGCCGCGCTGCCGTGCAAGCGCGGCCGATGAGCCGGCGGCTGGCGACGCCGGCGTGAACGATACGCGCGATCGTACCAACAATGCCGGCGGCCGGGCGCGATTGGGTGATCGACACGCTGCCGGGCATGAACGAAACGCCCGCACGCAAAAACGGCGGGCAACGTGCCCGCCGTCCTGTCGTTCAAGTTCGAATGACCGTCGACCGCGTTACTTCAGCCGCGTCGCGATTTCATTGGCCATCGCCTTCGTCGCGGCCTTCGTCGGCGCATCGTCGGCCAGCGCGTTCAGCAGGCCGAAATCATGGATCGTGCCGTCGTAGCGCGTGGTCGTCGCGTCCACGCCGGCCGCGTCGAGCTTGCGGCCGTACGCTTCGCCTTCGTCACGCAACACGTCGAACTGCGCGACCTGGATCAGCGCGGGCGGCAGCCCCTTCAACTGCGCGACGCTCGCGCGCAGCGGCGATGCGTAGATCTCGTTGCGTTGCGCTTCGTTCTTCGTATAGGCGTCCCAGAACCACTTCATCAGCGGCCGCGTCAGGAAGTGGCCTTGCTGATACGCGTTGTACGAACCCGTGTTGAAATTGTGGTCCGTGACCGGCCACATCAGCCCCTGGAAGCGGATCGCGGGGCCGCCCTTGTCCTTCGCCATCAGCGCGACGACGGCCGACATGTTCCCACCGACGCTGTTGCCGACCACCGCGAGGCGGCTGCCGTCGACGCCGATCTCCGCGCCGTGCGCGGCCACCCACTTCGTCGCCGCATACGCCTGGTTGATCGCGACCGGATAACGCGCTTCCGGCGACGGCGTGTAGTTCACGAATACCGCGACGGCGCCCGACTGCACGACGAGATCGCGCACGAGGCGCTCGTGCGTCGGGAAATCGCCGAGCACCCAGCCGCCGCCGTGGATGAACACGAATACCGGCAGCGTGCCCGTCACGCCTTGCGGGCGCACGATCGTGACCGGCACCGACAGGCCGTCCTGTTCGATCGTGCGGTTCGACACGTCGATGCCGGACAGATCGACCTTCACGCCGTTCTGCGCGTCGACCAGCACCTGGCGCGCCTTCGCGGGGCTCAACGTTTCGAGGCCCGGGCCCTTCTGGCCGTTCAGCGCGGCGAGGAACGCGCTCGTCTTCGCATCGGGACCGACGGCATCGGCGGCGAACGCGGCAGGCGCGGTGGACAGGGCGGCTGCAACGGCGGCGGCGATCAGCAGCGGCTTGACGATCTTCATGGTGCGACTCCTTGGTCGAATCTTCGAATGGCGATGAATGGTTGGCAGTGCGACTTATTGGACGAGCGTGAGCGTGACGTCGATGTTGCCGCGCGTCGCGTTCGAGTACGGGCAGACGACGTGCGCGCGGTCGATCAGCGTTTGCGCGATGTCGCGATCGAGGCCCGGCAACGAGATCTTCAGCTCGACTTCGATGCCGAAGCCGTTCGGGATCGCGCCGATGCCGACGCTGCCTTCGATCGCCGCGTCCGCGGGGATCGCGATCTTGTCGCGCGCGGCGACGAACTTCATCGCGCCGATGAAGCACGCGCTGTAGCCGGCGGCGAACAGTTGTTCGGGGTTCGCGCCCGCACCGCCCGCGCCGCCGAGCTCGCGCGGCGTGGTCAGCTTCAGGTCGAGGCCGCTTTCGGGCACCGTCGCACGGCCGTCGCGGCCGCCGGTGGCTTTTGCATGGGCGCGGTACAGCACTTTTTCGATCGACATGACAGACTCCTTTTCAGCAAGTGAATGAAACACCCTTCGAACCGGGGACGGCGTGCCGGCGGATTCCGCATCGGCGTCGCATTTATTTATCTACTCATAGATAGACAAACATCCCCAAAAAATGCAGCCGGATGATCCCGCCTGCGCCAGATTATCTATCTACTACATGATAGACAACGAGATTCAATAAAAAGGCGGCGAACCGCCTCCCTGCTTGCGCCGTCCGTCAGGACCGCGTTTTCCAGACGGACTCGACGTCCTCGAGACGCGCCCGCGTGTGAAACAACCGGCTGGCCAGCACGCTGCCCTGGAACGCCGCATACAACGTGCGCGCCGCGGTTTCCGGCTCGCCGCTGAACTGCAGCGTGCCTTCCTTCGCGCCTTGCGCGAGCAATTCCGCAAGCCAGCTTTCGTTGGCCTTGAAGAACGCCTGCACGGCCTGCCGCACGTTCTCCGGCAAGGTTTCGATGTCGGACGCGAGCATCCCGCACAGACAGATCAAATTGCCGTCGCCGAGCGTGCGGCCGAACATCTTCGTGTACAGGCTCAGCTTCACGTCGGCCGGCAACGCCGGATCGATCGCCCGCACGGCCGCGAGGACTTCGTCGCTGTAGGCCGCCACCGCTTCCAGCACGAGATCGTCCTTCGACGGGAAGTAGTAGTGGATGCTCGACGTCTTCACGCCCACCAGGTCGGACAGGTCTCGATAGCTGAAGCCGTTGTAACCGCGCTGCATCATCAGCGTGATCGCGTGGTCGAGAATCTGTTCGCGGACGGTCGGTTTCGTTTCCATGGATCGAACTTTATCTACTCATAGATAGATAGTCAAGCGGTTTTTTCGGGACGCGTGCGATGAGCCTTCGCGCGAGCCCGATGCGCAAGTCCGGCGCCATTCGCACGGCCGGCGCGGCTTACAACCGGCCTGCAGCACGATCGAATCGATGCGACACTTGAAACTTGGCCGGGCGCTGCGCGACGTCCATCGCCCGGACGGATGGGCGGGCACACGACGGATGGGCCGGCACACGATGACCGCCTCGCATCCGGCCCGGTATCATCGGCCCGCCCGCCGCGTCGGGCCGTATAAGGAGAACAAGTCGATGTATTCGTGGTTTGAACGGCGCCTGCCGACTTTCCCGCTCGAAGATCCCGTCACGCCGCCGAAGGGATTCTTCTCGTTCGTCTGGGCGTGCACGAAAGGCGCGCGCGGCTGGATCCTGCTGATCGCGCTGACGTCGGCCGCACTGGCCGCGTACGAAGCCGCGCTGTTCGCGATGATGGGGCACGTGGTCGACTGGCTGTCGTCGTCGACGCCGGCGCAATTCGGCGGCCGCCACTTCGGCACGCTCGCCGGTTTCGCGACGATCCTCGCGGGCAGCGCGCTGCTGATCGCGCTGCATACGATGGTCAAGCACCAGGTACTCGCGATCAACTTTCCGATGCGGCTGCGCTGGCTGTTTCACCGGCTGATGCTCGACCAGAGCCTGTCGTTCTACGCGAACGAGTTCGCGGGCCGCGTGACGACCAAGATCATGCAGACCGCGCTCGCGGTGCGCGACGCGCTGTTCATGTCGGTCGACGTCGTGATCGGCGTCACCGCGTACCTGATCGGCATCCTCGTGCTCGCCGCGAGCTTCGACTGGCGGCTGATGATTCCGCTCGCGCTGTGGGCGCTCGGCTACGGCGCCGCGTGCGCGTATTTCGTGCCGCGCCTCGGCGCGGTCGGCAGCCGGCAGGCCGACGCGCGCGCGCTGATGACGGGCCGCATCACCGACGCGTATTCGAACATCACGACCGTGAAGCTGTTCTCGCATACGCGGCGCGAAGCCGACCACGCGCGCCACGCGATGGAGGCGTTCAAGGCGACCGGCGACGCGCAGATGCGGCTCGTCAGCGCGTTCGAGATCGTCAACCACCTGCTGTCGACGCTGCTGCTGGTCGGCTCGGCCGGGCTCGCGCTGTCTCTGTGGATGCACGGCGAGGCGAGCGCGGGCGTCGTCGCGGCCGTGATCGCGATGGCGCTGCGCCTGTCGAGCTACTCGCACTGGATCATGTGGGAAATGACGGAACTGTTCGAGAACGTCGGCACGATCCAGGACGGCATCAACACGCTGACGAAGGTGCGCAGCGTGGTCGACGCGCCCGATGCGAAGCCGCTTACGGTGCAGCGCGGCGAGATCGTGTTCGACAACGTGCAGTTCGCGCACGAGGACAACGATCGCGCGGTATTCGACGGGCTGAACCTGACGATCCGGCCGGGCGAGCGGATCGGCTTGATCGGCCGCTCGGGCGCCGGCAAATCGACGCTCGTGAACCTGCTGCTGCGCTTCTACGACGTGGGCGGCGGCGCGATCCGGATCGACGGACAGGACATCGCGCACGTCACGCAGGACAGCCTGCGCGCCGCGATCGGGATGGTCACGCAGGATACGTCGCTGCTGCACCGGACGATGCGCGAAAACCTGCTGTACGGCCGCCCCGACGCGACCGAGCGCGAGATGCAGGACGCGGCCGTGCGCGCGGAAGCGGCCGAGTTCATCGACCGGCTGCGCGACCGCCACGGCCGCAGCGGCTACGACGTCGAAGTCGGCGAGCGCGGCGTGAAGCTGTCGGGCGGCCAGCGCCAGCGCGTCGCGATCGCGCGCGTGATGCTCAAGGATGCGCCGATCCTCGTGCTCGACGAAGCGACCAGCGCGCTCGATTCCGAGGTCGAAGTCGCGATCCAGCGCAGCCTCGACACGCTGATGAGCGGCAAGACGGTGATCGCGATCGCGCACCGGCTGTCGACGATCGCCGCGATGGACCGGCTGATCGTGCTCGACGAAGGGCGCATCGTCGAGGAAGGCACGCACCAGCAGTTGCTGCAGGCGGGCGGCATCTACGCGGCGCTGTGGGCACACCAGAGCGGCGGGTTCCTCGGCGAGACGGCGGACGCGGAAAGCGTGGCGGAGTAGGGACTGCCTGTGACGATGCACGAGCGATCCGCATGCCGCGCGTCAATCCGTTGCGCGCGCATCCATCGCCGCGTCGCCTCATAACGATCCGACAATTTATTGGTTCCCTCGACGATACGCCGTCCGTATCGTTCACCGATTCGTCAGGCCAATCGACCAACGGGGGAATCCAACCATGAAACAGATCCGGTCATTCGCGCTGCTCGCCCTGCCGGCCACGCTCTTCGCCGCTGGCGCCCACGCACAAAGCAGCGTCACGCTGTATGGGATCGCCGACGCGGGCATCGCGTACGTCCACAACGCGCAAAACGCGAACGGCAGCAACGCGTCGAGCCTCGTGAAGTTCAGCAGCGGCAACCTGTCGGGCAGCCGCTGGGGGCTGCGCGGCATCGAGGATCTCGGCAGCGGCCTGTCCGCGCTGTTCCAGCTCGAGAACGGCTTCAACATCGGCACCGGCGCGCTCGGCCAGGGCCAGCGCGAATTCGGCCGCAAGGCCGTCGTCGGCGTCGCAAGCAGCACGTACGGCACCGTGACGCTCGGCCGCCAGTACGATCCGGTCGTCGATCTCGTGCAGGGCCTCACGCAGGACAACTACTTCGGCGGCGTGTTCGCGACGCCGGGCGATCTCGACAACTACGACAACAGCCTGCGCGTCAGCAACTCGGTGAAATACACGAGCCCGCTGATCGCCGGCTTCCAGTTCGCGGCGCTGTACGGCTTCGGCGGCGTCGCCGGCGCGACCGGCAGCGGCCGCACGTACAGCTTCGGCGCGAGCTACGCGAACGGCCCGCTGTCGCTCGGCGCCGGCTTCTTCTACGCGAACGGCGGCACGACGGTCGCGAACGGCGTGCGCACGTGGTCGAGCAGCTCGGACACGCTCTTCAACACCGTGATCAACCAGGGCTTCTCGAGCGCGAAGTCGATCCAGATCGTGCGCGTGGCCGGCCAGTACGTGGCCGGGCCGGCGACCTTCGGCCTCGCGTATTCGAACACGCAGTACGGCGCGGACACGCTGTCGGCATTCAGCCAGAACGCGAAGTTCAACAACGGCTCGGCGTTCTTCAACTGGCAGTTCTCGCCGGCGCTGCGCGCGGGCGTCGGCTACAACTACACGTCGCTGACGGGCCCGGCTTCCGCGCACTACAACCAGGTCAACCTCGGCGCGGATTACGCGCTGTCGAAGCGCACCGACCTGTATGCGCTGTTCGGCTATCAGAAAGCGAGCGGCAACACGCTCAACGCGAACGGGGCGACCGTTAAAGCGGCCGCGTCGGTCGGCTCGTACGGCGTGAACTCGGGCACCGATACGCAGGAACTCGCGATCGTCGGCATCCGCCACAAGTTCTGATCGTCGCGTCGCACGACGATCGTTCCGACAGGCGCGCACCGCCGTGCGCGCCATACCGCAACGCAGCAGGTTCGAAGCCATTACGCCGATTCGCGTCGGGCCGCATAGTAGACCGCGGCTGCCGTGATCCCGAAGAAAAGATGAGCGATCAGCGTGATCGCGCCGCGCACCGGGATGAACCACGGAAAGATCGCCGTGAACCCATACAGGTTCACGCCGTACAGGAGAAGCCCGAACGCGCCGCCCGCAAGCAGCGCGGCCACGCCCGACAGACTGTGGATCAGCCGTGCCAGCACGGCCGCATAGACCAGCGAAAGCGCCGCATGCACGAGCGTCGCCACGCCCATCACCACCGGATCGAAGCCGCCGGACGCACCAAGCACGTTTCGCCCCATCACGATCGCGGCCGTGAGGCGCGCGTCGCGAAACAGGTTCTGGACGGCGTCATCGCCGGCGATTGTCCAGAGCAGCAACTCGACGACAGTCGATCCGACCGCCGCGCCAAATGCTGCCCAGAGAATCGGAGCCGTACGCGATTGTTTCAATGCTCGTCCTCATGGCCGGCCAATCGATGCATCAAACGAACCGCCGTGAAAACCGGCGTACTACGCCCCTTCGCAGTCCGACCAGTACGCAAACGGGTCGCGATGTTTCGGATAGTGCTCGTCCAGCCATTTCAGCAGCGTCGCGCGGGCATTGTCCATGTCGGCCTTCAACGACGACGTCGTCAGTTCGTGCACTTCGACGGACTTTTCCCGATCGATCACGAAGCAGTTCCAGTCGGGGCCGTCGAGATCCGGATCGTCGGATGCCTTCGACGACTTGCTCCAGCCGAAACGCTTGCGCGCATCGATGTAGTAGCGCGGATGCACCTTCAGATACGACATCTCGCCGCCCTGCAGGCTGCTCTCGGCGCGCAGCACGTCGCGTTCGTCGACGATCTGCGTGACTTCCGGCAGCCGGCGCGAGCGCCATCCGGCCGGCAGCGTCGCCACCGCGCGGACGCTGTCGTACGCGCCCCACTCGAGGCCCCACGCTTCGGCCATGCGCTTCATGAACGCGTCGGCGCTCGGATAACCGCGCAGCTGGATGCGGGTCGACAGCGTGACTTCCACCCCGCCGCGACCGCCGGATGCGCTCGACACCTCGTCGTCCGTTGCGAACGGATTGCCCGGACGCGGCGATTCGCGCTTCGCGTCCGTGGGCGCCAGGCCGGAAAAAAGTTGATCCAGCGCCGCACGCGCTTTCGACGATTTGTCTGGTCTATTCATCGGTTCCCTTTTGTGCAAATTTGAACCCGTACTGTCATGGT
Source organism: Burkholderia sp. MS389 (assembly GCF_016899425.1). GTDB lineage: Bacteria > Pseudomonadota > Gammaproteobacteria > Burkholderiales > Burkholderiaceae > Burkholderia > Burkholderia sola. The sequence continues at coordinate 278,198 of NZ_CP045996.1, read as the reverse complement.
TGGTGATTGCCCTGCCGTCGGGCAAAGGCTCGATTCCGCTTCACTGCGGCGATCTCGCCGTATTCCGCGGCTGCATTGTAACGATTCGGCGGCCGCGGCCGAGCGAACGTGACAGGCGGCCCGCCACACGCGTGACGTGCGCGCCGAAGCGGTCGCCTGCGCGAACCGCCGGGTGCGCGCTACCGCAGCGCCTTCACCATCCGCTCCATCAACGCGAGCACCTCCGGCCGACTCTCGCCCTTCGCATGCACGAAGTGATAGCTGAGCAGCGAATCGACCTCGTGGCGGCTCACGCGCACGAGCGCACTGCGCTGCAGATACGCATCCGCCAGCGGCGTTCGCGCAAGCGCCACGCCCAGCCCCGCTTCGGCCGCCGCGAGCACGAGGTTGTAATCCTCGAACCGGCGATCCTGCGCACGCGGCTTGAACGGAATGCCGAGCGCGTCGAACCACGTGCGCCAGCCGGTCACGTCGGAATCGTGCAGCAACGGCATGTCGAGCAGCGCGGCGTCGCCCGTTGCGCGGCGCATCCTGGCCAGTTGCGCGGCGAGCTGCGGATGGGCGACCGGATACAGCCGTTCCGGCATGAACGGCCGGGTGTCGAGCCGACGCCAGTTGCCGCGCCCGTACCGGATCGACAGATCCGCTTCACCGCCGGCGATATCCACGTTGCGCAGCTCGATACCGAGCTCGATGCGCAACGCGGGCGCTTCACGCTCGAGCATCTGCTGCCGCTCCAGCAGCCACAGCTGCGCGAACGCGGGCACCACGCTCATCCGGACCAGCCGCGGCGTGCGCGGCGAGCGCCACTGATCGGCCGCGCTGTCGATGATCGCAAACGCCTGCTCGATCCGGCCGACGAAGCGCTGCCCGTCCGGCGTCAGGCGCACGCCGCGCGCATGCCGTTCGAACAGCGCCATCCCGAGCCAGTTTTCCACGGCGGCCACCCGTCGGCTGATCGCGCCGTGCGTGACGCCGGAGACGTCGGCGGCCGCGAGAAACGAACCTTCGCGCGCCACCGTGCAGACCGTCTCGAGGCTCGCGAGCGGCGGCCGCGGGGCCGGCATCGGCGCGGCGGCCACCGGGCGCACCGGCGCCGGACCGTCGGCCCGCCGTGCCCCCGAGCTGTGAGCCATATTCATATCCGGGTGTTGATCTGTGCGCTAGCTTAGCATCTCGCGACGCCGCACCATGGCTTCATGAATACACTTTCGTCACCGACGTCGCGCGGCGCGCGACAATCGCTCGTCGCGGCAGCGGCGGTCGCGTTCACGATCGTCTCGTGGGCGTCCGCGTTCCCGTTCATCCGGATCGGCCTGCACGGCCTCGCGCCGCTGCAGCTTGCGGCCGCGCGCTTCGCGACCGCCGCGTTGCTCGTGATCGCGTGGCTCGCATGGCGACGGCCGCCGCTGCCGACGAAAGCCGACGCGTGGCGCTTTCTCGCGTGCGGCCTGCTCGGCATCGCACTCTACAACGCGCTGCTCAATACCGGCGAACAGACCGTGTCGGCCGGCGCGGCGAGCTTCATCGTGAACACGCTGCCGATCTTCACCGCGTTGCTGGCCGCCGTGTTTCTGCGCGAGCGCTTCAATCGCTGGGGCTGGCTCGGGTCGCTGATCAGCCTGGCCGGCATCGCGGTGATCGCGCAAGGGCAGCCCGGCGGCCTCGTGCTCGGCTCGGGGAGCACGCTGATCCTCGGCGCGGCGCTGTGTTCGGCCAGCTATTTCGTGTTGCAGCGGCGGCTGATTCCCGTGTACGGCGCGCTGCCGTGCACCGCGTACACGCTGCTGGCCGGCGCGGTGCTGCTCGCGCCGTGGCTGCCCGGCGCGCTCGTGTCGCTCGGCGGCGGGTCGCGCGACACGGCGTGGGCCGTCGTCGTACTCGGCGTCTTTCCCGCCGCGCTCGGTTACGCGACCTGGACCTTCGCGCTCGGCTACTTCGGCGCGGCGCGCGCGGCCAGCTTTCTCTATTTGACGCCGGCGGTCGCGACGCTGCTGTCGGTGGTGCTGACGGGCGAGCGGCCCGGCATCGCGACGGCGTGCGGCGGCCTGCTGGCGATCGCGGGGGTGGTCGTCGTCGCGTTGCGCGGGCGGTCGTAGCGTGAGAGTGCAGCGAATTGCGTGGCCGACGCGACGATCCGAATGTAGAAGCGACGCCGGCCCCAAAAACGCCCCAGGCTTTGTCGATCCGGATGCGCGGTTCGGCCCGTGCAATCGGCACCCATTCGCGGGCGCCACCGAACTTGACCGTTAGTTGCATTGATCAGCAATCACGCTTGACGAAGCGCGACCATGAAACCGGCTACGCGATGCGCAACCGACCAAACTGTGCAGACAAATCGACCGAACAGTTCCGGATTGACCGCCCATCAGTGTCCATGGCTTCGCCGTGGCGACCGGTCGAATAATGGATGCAGCCGTAAGGCCCACGACAGCGAACCGCAATCCGCGGGCCGCCGCGGCGCGCCGCAGCACACGGAAGCGGGTTCCGATATATTCATACGAATTGCATGGCGTCAGGCGCTCGCTCCCTCGGCCGGGCGGCAAGTCACCCGGCCCGACGCCATGCAAGCGACGCCCATGACGGGTAGCGAAAACCGTCCGATCGCCCCGGCCCCCGGCCGGCCGGTCGAGACGTCAATAGAAAGACATTCAATTCGGAGATGGCAGATGGAACGAAGCACTGTCGGCATGCGCTGCAAATCCCTGATCACCGTTGCACTGGCTGCCGCCGCGTTCGCGGCCGCGTCGAGCGCGATGGCCGACCAGGTCGTGAAGATCGGCAGCGTCGAACCGACGACGGGTGGCATTTCGCACCTCGGCAAGGACAATGAAAACGGCGCGCGCCTCGCGGTCGAGGAAATCAATGCGAAGGGCCTGACGATCGGCGGCAAGAAGATCACGCTGCAGCTCGACGCGCAGGACGACGCGGCCGACCCGCGCCAGGCGACGCAGGTGGCGCAGAAGCTCGTCGACGACAAGGTCGTCGCCGTCATCGGCCACCTGAACTCGGGCACGTCGATTCCGGCGTCGAAGATCTACAGCGACGCGGGCATCGTGCAGATCTCGCCGTCGGCCACGAACCCGACCTACACGCAGCAAGGCTTCAAGACGACCTACCGCGTGGTCGCGACCGATGCGCAGCAGGGCCCGGCGCTCGCGAGCTATGCGCAATCGAAGGGCGTGAAGAGCGTCGCGGTGATCGACGATTCGACCGCGTACGGCCAGGGCCTCGCGAACGAGTTCGAGAAGAAGGCGAAGGCGCTCGGCCTGAAGGTGCTGTCGCACGACGCAACCAACGACAAGGCGGTCGACTTCCGCGCGATCCTGACGAAGATCAAGGGCGAGAACCCCGACGCGATCATGTACGGCGGCATGGACGCCACCGGCGGCCCGCTCGCGAAGCAGGCAAAGCAACTCGGCCTGCGCGCGAAGATCCTGTCCGGCGACGGCGTGTGCACCGACTCGCTGGCCCAGCTGGCCGGCCCGGCGGCCGACAACGTGCTGTGCTCGCAGGCAGGCGCTGCGCTCGAGAAGATGCCGGGCGGCGCGGACTTCCTCGCGAAGTACCAGAAGCGTTTCAACCAGGGCATCAAGTTCGATGCGCCGTTCGCGTATGACGCGGTCTACATCGCGGTCGACGCGATGAAGCGCGCGAACTCCACCGACCCGGCGAAGATCCTCGCGGCGATGCCGGCGACGAAATACGACGGCGTGATCGGCACGACGACGTTCGACGCGAAGGGCGACCTGACGCACGGGATCATCTCGATCTACGGCTACAAGAGCGGCAAGAAGACCTTCCTCGACCAGGTGAAGATGTAACCCGACGCGGCGCCGGCACGACGGGAACGCCACTCGTCGGCGCCGGCGCCGCGCGGGCCGAATGCTGATTCACGGAGACGAAGCATCATGTGTGCAATGGCGTATGCGGAATTCCAACAGGAGTTGAAGAAGGCGCAGTTGACGGCGCGCGAGTTCGCCCGGCTGATCCGGATGAACGAAAGTTCGATCACCAACTATTCGAGCAAGGGCACCGTCCCTTCCCACCTCGCGGTCATCGCGAAACTGATCGGCACGCTGGCCGCGCACGAAATCGACTTCCGGCGCGTGATCCGGCAAATGCGGATCGAGCCGAAACGGCCGCGCGGCGTCGGCGTGTTTCCCGCGGCCGAAAAACCGCGGGCGCGGAAAGCGGCGAAAGCCGACGCCTGACCCGCGCCGGCGAAGGTCGACAGCGGCACGGGGACGGCCGCTCGACACGCGATCGACGCCCCGTTACCGGCCGTGCGTCCCGCACCGCCCCGTCGTCACCCCACCGCCCGCACGTGATCGAGCAGCGCCTGCAACGGATGGCGCAGTTGCTTCGACGACAGGCGCTTCACCTGGCTGCGACACGAATACCCGGTCGCCAGCGCCTCGCCTTCCTGCTCCATCCCGTCGACGTGCGCGGCCCACGACTGCGCATAGATCGTCTTCGACGTCGCGAGATTGCGCGCCTCGTGTCCGTACGTGCCCGACATCCCGCAGCACCCGGCCGCCTGAACCTGCAAGCGCAGCCCGCGACGCGCGAACACCTGCGTCCATTGCTTGCCGCTGTCCGGCGCATTGGTTTTCTCGGTGCAGTGCGGCAGCAACCGATATGAAACCGTCGGCCCGCCCGCACCGGCTTCGGGCAGCGCATCCAGCAGCCATTCCTGCGGCAGCGCGACCTTCGGCACGTCGGCGAGGCCCGTCACCTTCAGATATTCCTGCCGATACGTGAGCGTCATCGCCGGATCGAGGCCGACCAGCGCGACACCCGAGCGCGCCAGCGCCGCAAGTTGCGTCGCGTTGCGGATCGCGGCCTGTTCGAATGCCCGAAGAAAGCCCTGCACGTGCAGCGCCTTGCCGTTCGGCGCGAGCGGCGCGAGCCACACCTGAAAGCCCAGGCGCGCCGCCAGCTCGATCAGCGTCGCCAGTTGCTCGGTATCGAAATAGCGCGTGAACGTGTCCTGTACGATGACGACGCTGCACGCGCGCTGCGCATCGCTCAGCGCGGCCAGCGCGTGCGGATCGGCCGGCTTCACGTTCCATGCGCGGATCACGGCTGCGAGATCGAAGCGGCTCAGCAGCGGGCTGTCGACCATGCCGACGTGGCGCTCGAGCAGCGTCCGCACCCAGCCGGCGCCCATCAGCCCGTTGTACAGCGCGGGCACGCGCGCCATCCACGGCATCGTGAATTCGAGCGAACCGATCAGGTAGTCGCGCAACGGCCGCAGATAACGCTGGTGATACAGCTCGAGAAAGCGCGAGCGGAACTCGGGCACGTTCACCTTGACCGGGCACTGCCCGGCGCACGACTTGCATGCGAGGCAGCCGGCCATCGCGTCGTACACCTCGTGCGAGAAATCGGCGTCGCCATGACGCGCGTGGCGGCTGTTGCGCCAGCGCTCGGCCAGCCCGCGCAGCCACGGCTGACGTTTGCGCCCCGCCGCGACGACGTCGACGCCGGCCTGTCCTTGCAGACGCAACCATTCGCGCATCAGCGACGCGCGCCCCTTCGGCGACTGCACGCGTTCGCGCGTCGCCTTCCACGACGGGCACATCGCGTCGTCCGGATCGAAGTTGTAGCACGCGCCGTTGCCGTTGCAATGCATCGCGGTGCCGTAGCTCTGCCACACGCGCTCGTCGATCTGCCGGTCGTGGTCGCCGCGCGTCGGCACCTCGTCGATCTTCAGCAGCCGCAGCGTCGAATCCGGCGGCGTCGCGATCTTGCCCGGGTTGAACTGGTTGTGCGGATCGAACGCGGCCTTCAGTTGCTGCAGCGACGGATACAGCTCGCCGAAAAACGCCGGCGCATATTCGGAACGCACGCCCTTGCCATGCTCGCCCCATAAAAGGCCACCATGGCGCTGCGTGAGTTCGGCCACCGCGTCCGACACCGGCCGCACCAGCGCCGCCTGCTTCGGGTCCTTCATGTCGAGCGCCGGACGCACGTGCAGCACGCCCGCGTCGACGTGGCCGAACATCCCGTACTGCAGCCCGTGGCCGTCGAGCAGCGCGCGGAATTCGCCGATGTACGCGGCGAGGTTCTCGGGCGGCACCGCGGTGTCCTCGACGAACGGCTGCGGACGCGCCTCGCCCTGCACGTTGCCGAGTAGCCCGACCGCACGCTTGCGCATCGCATACACGCGCTTGACTGCATCGTCGCCGGTCGCGAGCGTATGGCCGAGACGCTCGACGCTCGTATCGGTGCGCAAATGCTCGACGAACGCGCGCACGCGTGCATCGACGTCTTGTTCGTCGCCGCTGAATTCGATCAGGTTGATGCCGAGCGTCGGACGCGCGTCGTCCTGCGGGAAATACTCGGCCACGCTGCTCCACACGAAGTCCTTCATCGCGAGCATCAGCACCTTCGAGTCGACCGTCTCGATCGACAGCGGCTTGAGTTCGAGCAGCGCGCGTGCGTCGCGCAGCGCGTCCATGAAGCCCGCGTAACGCACGTTGACCAGCACCGAGAACTTCGGGATCGGCAGCACGTTGAGCTTCGCCTCGACGACGAAGCCGAGCGAGCCTTCCGCGCCGCACAGCACGCTGTTCAGGTTGAAGCGGCCGTCCGCTTCGCGCAGGTGCGCGAGGTCATAGCCGGTCAGGCAGCGGTTGAGCTTCGGAAATTTCGCGTCGATCAGCGCGGCCTTGTCGTCGCTGATGCGCCGCGCGGTGCGATACACCTTGCCGACGCGGTCCTGCCGCGCGCAGCGGCGTTCCAGTTCCTCATCGTCGAGCGCGTCGCTGTGCAGCCGCTCGCCGCCCATCAGCACGACATCGAGTTCGAGCACGTGGTCGCGCGTCTTGCCGTACGTGCAGCTGCCCTGTCCGCTCGCGTCGGTGTTGATCATCCCGCCGACGGTCGCGCGGTTCGACGTCGACAGCTCCGGCGCGAAGAAGAGCCCGTGCGGCTTCAGCGCGGCATTCAGCTGATCCTTGACGACACCGGCCTGCACGCGCACCCACCGCTCTTCGGCGTTGATTTCGAGGATCCGGTTCATGTTGCGCGACAGATCGACGACGATGCCGTCGGTCAGCGACTGCCCGTTGGTGCCGGTGCCGCCGCCGCGCGCGGCCACCGCGACGTCACGATGCGCGGGCTCGGCCAGCAGCCGGGCCAGCAGTTGGACATCTTCCGCATGCGCGGGGCAGACCACTGCCTGCGGCAGGCGCTGGTAGATCGAGTTGTCGGTGGCCTGCACGGTCCGGTTCGCGTGGTCCGCATGGATTTCGCCGGCGAAGCCGGCCGCCTGCAGCGCGGCGAGAAAATCGCGGTAAACGTTCGCGGACGGGCTGACGGGACGGGGCAACGGGGCGATCGACATGGGGCAAAAGCGCAATGTAGGTGGAGCCAGCCGGTTCGCGCACGCCAAAACATGATTTTTTGGCAAGTTTCCGCACAACCGGGAATTCCAGTATCTTTGGATATTCCGCCAGAAACAAACGAATTCTCGCCCCGCGAAACTTGCATAAAACTCATGAATTACCGTCGCCTCACCCCGTCGATGTCGCTGCTGCTCGTATTCGAGGCCGCCGCGCGGCATGAAAGCTACACGCGCGCGGCCGACGAGCTGTCGCTGAGCCAGAGCGCGATCAGCCGGCAAGTGCAGACGCTCGAGGATCAACTCGGCGTGCCGCTGTTCCGGCGCGAGGGCCGCTCGGTCAAGCTGACCGAAGTCGGCCGCCGCTACTTCGCCGAGCTGAGCGGCGCGCTCGGGCGCATTCGCGGCGCGACGCTGCAGGCGATGTCGCATCAGGCGGGCGCCGGCTCGCTGCGGCTGGCCACGCTGCCGACCTTCGGCTCGAAATGGCTGCTGCCGCACCTGCACGGCTTCTACGCCGCGCATCCGGGCGTGACCGTGCACCTGCATTCACGGATCGGCGCGATCGATTTCCTCAACGACGATCTCGATGCGGCGATCACCGTCGGCGCGGGCGACTGGCCGGGCCTGCACGCGCACCGGCTGTACAACGAGTTCCTGGTCGCGATCGCGCCGCCCGACACGGGCCGCGGCCGCCAGGCCGACGCGCGCACGCCGGCCTGGGCCGCGAAGCAGACGCTGCTGGGCGTGACGAGCAATCAGCAGGCCTGGGCCGAGTGGTTCTCGCACTATCGGCTCGATCATCGCCAGATGCGCGTCGGCCCGAGCTTCGAGCTGACGTCGCACCTGATCCAGGCCGTGCGCGCGGGAATGGGGATCGGGCTGGTGCCGAAGGTGCTCGTGGAGGACGAATTGAGCCGCGGCGAGCTCGTGTCGATCGGCGACGCGATTACCAGCCAGCGCAGCTATTACCTCGTCTACCCGCCGGGCAACGACACGCTGCCGTCGCTGGTCGCCTTCCGGGAATGGCTGCTGGCGTCGTGCTGACGCGCTGCCAGTAGGCGGACCTCAGGCGCGCCATTCACCGAGAATCTGCTCGGCGAGGTAGTCGCACGGCGGCCGCGCGGACTGCGCGCTGCGTGCAAGCACGACCTCGAGTTCGCCGAGCGACGGCAGCCCGTGGCTCTCCGACAGCTGCAACAGGTGATCGGGCACGCAGCAGCGCGCGAGCGGCGCGATCGCGAGGCCGGCCTCGACCATGCTGAGCAGCCCGAGAAAGCTCGGGCTTTCATACGACATCCGGAACGGAATCTTCCGCCGGTTCAGCGCCTTGATCGCATGATCGCGCGCCATGCTGCCGTGCGAGAACAGCGCGACCGGCAGCGGCCGCTCTTCCCATACGTTCCGTTTCGCCGATCCCGTCCAGACGATCGGCTCGAGCCGGATCAGCTCGCCGGACACGCCCTTGACGCGGGTCAGGCATGCGAGGTCGACCGTGTTGTCCTTCAGCATCGGCACGAGCGCGCTGCTCGGCTGGCCGATCACGCGCACCTCCACGCGCGGATGCATCGCGGCGAACTTGCCGAGCACCTGCGGCAGCAGCGACGAGATGTAATCGTCGGGCACGCCGATCGTCACGCGGCCGCGGATCTCCGGACGCACGACCGACGCCCATGCCTCGTCGCGCATCGCGAGCATCCGGCGGCCGTAGTCGGCCAGCATCCTGCCGTCGTCGGTCGCCGTCACGTTGCGCGTGTCGCGAATGAACAGCGGCTTGCCGAGCGCGTCCTCCAGCGTCTTGATCTGCATGCTCACCGCCGACGGCGACCGGTGCACGACTTGCGCGCCCTGCGCGAACGATCCGGATTCCGCAACGGCCACCACCATCGCGAGCACATCGAGGTCGAGCTTCTTCATGTCGATTCAGAAAAACTGATCAATCGATTCAGTTTATCCCGTTTTACTGTTCGCTTCCAGCGCCGGACAATGAACTCCGTCAGCACTCATTCGATGCAGGAAGCGGAAAACATGCACACGTCCGGATCGCTCTACGGGTTTCTCGTCATCGGCGGCATGCTCGCGGTCACGCCGGGGCCGAACATGGTCTACGTGATGTCGCGCTCGATCGCGCAAGGGCGGGCGGCCGGGCTGGTGTCGCTCGCCGGCGTGATGCTCGGTTACCTGTTCTACATGTTCGCCGCGGCGTTCGGCATCACGACGCTGTTCATGAGCGTGCCCTACGCGGGCAGCGTGCTGGGCGCGGTCGGCGCGACCTATCTGCTGTACCTTGCGTGGCAGGCGGTGCGGCCGGGCGGCCGCTCGCCGTTCGAAGTGAAGACGCTGCCGAACGAGCAGCCGCTGCGGCTGCTCGCGATGGGCGCGACGACCAGCGTGCTGAACCCGAAGCTCGCGATGCTGTTCGTGTCGCTGCTGCCGCAGTTCATCGACTACGGGCAAGGCAGCGTGTTCGGCCAGTCGCTGTTTCTCGGCTCGCTGCTGATCGCCGCGTTCGCGTCGGCCAATGGGATGGTCGCGATCTGCTCGGGCAGCCTCGCGAAGTTCCTGCATGGCCGCCCGACGCTGCTGCTCGCGCAGCGCTGGGCGATGGGCGCGGTGCTCGGCGGCCTCGGCGTGGAGATGATGATCGACGCGTCGAAGTTGGCGGGAATCGCGTAAGCGTCGTGCCGCCGCGCGCGTCCGCACGATCGCGGGCCACGCGCCGGCGGCGGGCGGCGTCACGCAGCGATGGCCTGCCGCTGTGCCTCGAGTTCGCGCACGAGCGGCAACACGCGCTTGCCGAAGTACTCGACTTCCTCGATGAAATGCAGGAACCCGGCCAGCACGAGATCGACGCCGATCGCCTTCAGCGCGACGATCCGCTCGGCGATCTGCTGCGGCGTGCCGATCAGGTTCGTGCGGAAGCCGTCGTTGTACTGCACGAGATCCTCGAACGTCGATTTCGCCCAGTTGCCCTCGCCTTCGGGCGACGCCTTGCCGGCCTGCTTCACCGCATCGCCGAACGCGTGCACGGCCTCGACGTGCGCGTGCCGGATGATGTCGTCGAGCACGGCCTTCGCCTCTTCCTCGGTGTCGCGCGCGATCACGAATGCATTGACGCCGATCCGCACGCGATGGTCGTTCGCGGCCGCCTTCGCGCGAATGTCGTCGATCTGCGCTTTCAGGTTCTCCGGCGTATTGCCGTTCGTGAAATACCAGTCCGACACGCTCGCCGCGTTGTCGCGCGCCGCGCGCGAGCTGCCACCCTGGAAGATTTCCGGATGCGGCTTCTGCACCGGCTTCGGGCTCAGCGTGTAATCGTTGAAGCGGTAGAAGTCGCCCTTGAACGTGAAATTGTCCTGCGTCCAGATGCCCTTCAGCGCCTGGATGAATTCCTTCGAACGTCGATAGCGTTCGTCGTGCTCGAGCCACGGCTCGCCGATCGCGGTGAATTCGCCCTTGAACCAGCCGCTCACGACGTTGATCGCGATGCGCCCGTTCGAGATGTGGTCGATCGTCGCGAGCTGCTTCGCGACCACGGCCGGATGCCACGGCCCCGGCAGGATCGCGGCGAGCACCTTGAGCTTCGTCGTCGCATGCAGCAGCGCCTGGCTGAACGACACCGACTCGTGCTGGTATTCGGCGCCGTAGCCGGCCGTGAAGCGGATCTGGCTCAGCGCGTAGTCGAAGCCGGCCGCCTCGGCCGTGCGTGCAAGCTTCTGGTTGTATTCGAGGCTCCAGTCGGTGCGCTGCTCGATCGTGCTGACGACGAGGCCGCCGCTGACGTTCGGCACCCAGTATGCGAATTTGACGCCGTCGGCGGAAGGGTCGGGAAGGCTCATGAAGGTGTCCTGGTCGAAGGGGGAACGAAAAAGCGGCTTACGCAGCCGCGGCGGAAAGCGCGTGCGGGCGCAGTTGCGGCGCCGCGCGCGCCACGGCGAGCGCGATGCGCTCGCGCAACGCCGGGTTCGCGATCTGGTACCGATCGAAATCGCTTTCGGACGCGTACACGCCGATCGGCAGCGTGCGCGCCTGGAAGAAGCTGAACAGCGGGCGCAGCTGATGGTCGATCACGAGCGCATGACGCTCGCTGCCGCCGGTGGCCGCGAGCAGCACGGGCACGTCGATGAGCGCGTCGTGGCGCACGAGGTCGAACAGGTGCTTGAAGAGGCCCGTGTACGACGCGCGATACACCGGGCTCGCGACGACGAGCGCGTCCGCCGTCTCGATCGCGCGGATCAGCGCATCGAGATCGGCCGGCACCTGCGCGCGCGTGAGCGCGCCGGCCAGCCGGCTGCCGATCTCGCCGAGTTCGATCAGCCGCGTCTCGATCGGCAGCGCGGCGCCGAGCGCCGCGACGATCGCGTCGGTCAGCGCCAAGGTGCGCGACGGCCGCTGCAGGCTGCCCGATATCGCGACGACGTTCAGGGTGTGGCTCATGCAATGCGTTCCCGTGGTGAAGCCGCGTGCCGTGCGGCGATACCGGTTCGGGTCAGCAAGGAGCGTGCCATCGGTTCGGGTGCGTGACGGAAAGGTCATCTGGATCCCGAAATTTTTCGCCATCGCCCAGCAGAAATGGCGCTCGGCCTCATGCGCGACAGTGACAAGCGTTCCCGTTCGTGCGTCACATCGATATTCCGTCACGCGATGAACACCATGCAGCGGGCCTGCTGATGCGCTGCTGATCAGGCAGCAGCGCATCGCACGCGATAGCACCGAATTCGACGACAAGGCGTCACGACACCGCCGCTCGTCCGCGCCATTGCGGGTTCCGCAGCAATCGCGCTTTGGTTATCAGAAATCGATGCTTTTCGCGCGCGGCGAAACGTTCAACACTCTGCTGACCACGCAGCAGCCGGCCCGCATTGCCCGGCCATCCAACGGTTCATCGCCATGACTTCCATTTCCGCATCGCCGCGCCCGCTCAATCTTCGTGTCGTCAACGCTTCCCGCGACCCGGCCGCGCTTCAGGCCGCGGCGCCCGTGCTCACGCAGCCCGAACGTTACGCGCCGTCACGCGCGCACGCGCAGGTGTTCGCCGATCCGCGCTCGCTCGCGCTGCTCGAACAGGTTCGCCGCGTCGCGCCGAGCGACGCGAACGTGCTGATCGTCGGCGAGACCGGCACCGGCAAGGAATTGATCGCACGCCGCGTGCACGATCTCGGCGCCCGGCGCGAGGGGCCGTTCGTCGCGGTGAACTGCGGCGCCTTCTCCGAAACGCTCGTCGACAGCGAGCTGTTCGGTCACGAGAAAGGCGCGTTTACCGGCGCATTCAGCGCGAAGCCCGGCTGGTTCGAAGCCGCGCACGGCGGCACGCTGTTCCTCGACGAAATCGGCGACCTGCCGCTCGCGATGCAGGTCAAGCTGCTGCGCGTGCTGCAGGAACGCGAGGTCGTGCGGCTCGGGTCACGCACGGGCATTCCGGTCGACGTGCGCGTGGTCGCGGCGACCAACGTCGACTTGCAGCAAGCGGTCGCGGCCGGGCAATTTCGTGGCGACCTGTTCTACCGGCTCAACGTCGTGCAGCTCGCGGTGCCGCCGCTGCGAGACCGGCCGGGCGACATCCTGCCGCTCGCGCGCCACTTCTTCGACATGTACCGTGATCGGCTCGGCGGCGGGCCGCGCCGCATCGATCCGCGTGCCGAGCGCCGGCTCGAGGCCCACGGCTGGCCCGGCAATATCCGCGAACTGGAAAACGTGATCCATCACGCGCTGCTCGTAAGCCGTCACGATGCGCTGCAGGACACCGACCTGCAGATCGCGACGCCGTGCCTGCCGGCCGTTGCCGCGCCTGTGGCCGAGTCGTCCGCCGATGCACAGGCGGCGCTCGAACACGCGCTGCGCGACCTGTTCGACGACGGGCACGGCAATCTCTTCGAACGCATCGAGGACACCGTGATGCGCGTCGCGTTCGAATTCAGCCATCGCAACCAGATCCGCGCCGCGCAGTTGCTCGGCATCAGTCGTAACGTGCTGCGTGCGCGGCTGATTCGCGCGAAGGCGATCGCCGCGCTGAAATAGCGGCATCCGGCGCGCGCCCCGACGCCGTGGCGCCATGACGCCATCGCGCCGCGATCCGTGTCGCAACATCCGAACCTGATGTATCGTGGCGCGAAGCGTACGCTTCGTTGCCCGCGCCGCATTCGGTCGCCGTTATGCGGCCGCCCGTGACCGGCAACAGGCCACGCACGATCCTCCGCAACACGAAAGCCGTCCGGCGCCCCGTGCGTGTCCGGCCGAGCCCCGTTCACCCGTCCGGAACCGTCGCCATGAAAAAGCTTGTGAACCGCCCGTCCGACGTCGTGCGAGAAATGCTGGAAGGCATCGCGCGGCAATCGCCGCATCTCGCGATCCTCGGCGACGAGCACGTGCTCGTGCGCCAGCCGCTGGCCGAGCCGTCGCAGCGGCCGGTCGCGATCCTGTCAGGCGGCGGCAGCGGCCACGAGCCCGCGCACGGCGGCTATGTCGGCGAAGGGATGCTGAGCGCGGCCGTGTGCGGCGAAGTGTTCACGTCGCCGTCGACCGACGCCGTGCTCGCCGCGATCCGCGCGAGCGCCGGCCCGAACGGCGCGCTGCTGATCGTGAAGAACTACACCGGCGACCGGCTCAATTTCGGGCTCGCCGCCGAGCTCGCGCGTGCGGAAGGCATTCCGGTCGAAACCGTCATCGTCGCCGACGACGTATCGCTGCGCGGCCGCGTCGAACGCGGCCAGCGACGCGGGATCGCCGGCACCGTGCTGATCCACAAGCTAGCGGGCGCCGCCGCCGCGCGCGGGCTGCCGCTTGCCCGCGTCGCGAGCATCGCGCGCGACGCGGCGGCCGAGCTCGGCACGATGGGCGTCGCGCTCGACGGCTGCACGATCCCGGGCGCCGACAAGTCGGGCTTCAGCCTCGCCGATCACGAAATCGAGCTGGGCCTCGGCATCCATGGCGAGAAAGGCGTCGAGCGTCGCGCGCCGTTACCGGCCGACGCGCTGGCCGACACGCTGCTGTCGAGCATCGTCGCCGATCTCGTGCTCGAGCGCGACGAGCGCGTCGCGCTGTTCGTCAACGGCCTCGGCGCGACGCCGGACATGGAACTCGCGATCGTGCTGCGCGCCGCATTCGACAACCTGACCCGGCGCGGCATCGTCGTCGCGCGCGCGTGGGCCGGCACGTTCCTGTCCGCGCTGAACATGCCGGGCTGCTCGATCTCGGTGCTGCGGCTGAACGACGAGCGCGCGGCGCTGCTCGACGCGCCGACGCAGGCGCGCGCATGGCCGGGCGGCGGCCTCGTGAACACGCAGATTCGCGTGGCCGCGGCCGCGTCGCAGGACGCGCCGCCGCCGCCGCTCGATGCAGCCGGCCGCGCATGGGCCGCGCGCCTGCAACCGGCGCTGCGCGCGGTCGCGCAAACGCTGATCGATCACGAGCAGACGTTGACGGATCTCGATGCGGCAGCCGGCGACGGCGATCTCGGCGCGAGCATGCGCCGCGCCGCGCAGGCGATCCTCGAACTGCCCGACACCGCGTACGGTACGCCGTCGGGTGCATTGGCAGCGCTCGGCGCCGCGTTGCGCCGCGCGATCGCCGGCAGCTCCGGGCCGTTCTATGCGACCGCGCTGCTGCGCGCGTCGCGCCGGCTGGCCGATATCGCCGAGCCGTCGCCGCGCGACTGGGCTGCGGCGTTCCGCGCGGCGGTGGATTCGATCGGCGAACTCGGCGGCGCGCAGGCCGGCGACCGGACGATGCTCGATGCGCTGGCGCCGGCCGTCGACGCATTCGGCCGCGCGCTCGACAGCGATCGCGATCCCGCGAGCGCATGGACGGCGGCCGTCGACGCGGCCGAGCGAGGCGCGGAGAAAACGACGCGCATGACGCCGCGCGCGGGACGGGCCAGCTATCTCGGCGAGCGTGCGATCGGCACGCCGGATGGCGGTGCGGTGGCCGTCGCGTACTGGCTGCGCGCGCTGCTGCCGCACGTGCGGTAACGGGCGCGCGCGGCCGCGTTCAGACGCCTTCGACCAGCACCGCGCGATAGCGCGCGCCGTTGAAGCGGTGCTGGACGACCGCCTGGTATTCGGGGCCGTGATACCACGCGTGCGCGGCCTCCTTCGACGGGAACTCGACGATCACGACGCCTTCCGGGCCTTCACCCTCGAGGATTTCCTGCGGCCCATAGGCGGCGAGCACCTTCACCGGATGGCCGGCAAGGGTCGCGCCGACCTGGCTCGAGTAGAGGTCGAGCTCCTGCTGGTTCTGCGTGCTTTCCCGTGTAAAGACGATGTAGGTCGCCACGATATGCGCTCCTGATCAAGGGTGAAAAAAGGGACGCCACGCGCGGCACAGTCCGAGAAATCCCGCGTGGCAGCGCGCAGCTTACCGCCGTTCGCCGACCGGCGCCGCGCCGAGCCGGCCACGGCCTCCGCGGGCCGCCCGCCACGGCGCGGGAAAACCCCGATCTCCACATCGTCCTATGACATCGGGCAGCGCTAATTGGCGGGATTACTTTGATCCTCGTCGGCGCCCGCCCGGGCGCACGCTGATAGCGAGGACCCCTCATGCGATACGTGCCATCGTGGACTTCCGTTTCCGCCGCCGCGTCCGTTCCGGACGAGACGGCTTCCCGCGGCGACGAGCCGCATAGCCTGCCGCGGGTCGCGATCACGGCCGCCGCGCTCGGTAACGCGACCGAATGGTTCGATTACGGCATTTACGCGTACGGCCTCGCGTATATTTCCGCCGCGCTGTTTCCCGGCAACACGGCCAGCGCGACGCTGTTCGCGCTCGGCACGTTCGCGATCTCGTTCCTGATCCGCCCGCTCGGCAGCCTGTTCTGGGGCCCGCTCGGCGACCGGCTCGGCCGCAAGCGCGTGCTCGCGCTGACGGTGCTGACGATGTCGGGCGCCACCTTGCTCGTCGGCGTGCTGCCGAGCTATGCGACGGCCGGCTGGCTCGCGCCGGCCGCACTGATCGTGCTGCGCATGGTGCAGGGCTTCTCGACCGGCGGCGAATACGGCGGCGCAGCCACCTTCATCGCCGAATACGCGCCCGATTCGCGGCGCGGCCTGTGCGGCAGCTTCCTCGAATTCGCGACGCTCGCCGGCTTCTCGCTCGGTGCGTTCCTGATGCTCGGCTTCGCGCTGCTGCTCGGCGATTCGGCGATGCATGCGTGGGGCTGGCGCCTGCCGTTCCTGGTCGCCGCGCCGCTCGGCCTGATCGGCTTCTACCTGCGCTCGCGCCTCGAGGAAACGCCGGTGTTCCGCGAGCTCGAGGAACAGGCGCACCGCCGCGAGAAAAGCGTCGCCGCCGCGCTGCCGATCCGGCTGCTGCTGGTGCGCTATGCGAAGCCGCTGCTGCTGCTCGGCGGGCTCGTCGTCGCATTGAACGTCGTCAACTACGTGCTGCTCGCGTACATGCCGACCTACATGCACAAGGAACTCGGCGTCAGCGAGAACATGTCGCTGCTGATTCCGTTGATCGGCATGCTCGCGATGATGGTGCTGCTGCCGTTCGCCGGCTGGCTGTCGGATCGCGTCGGTCGCAAGACGATGTGGTGGTTCTCGCTGGTCGGGCTGTTCGTCGCGGCCGTGCCGATGTTCACGCTGATGACGCACGGTCCGCTCGGCGCCTTCATCGGCTTCGCGGTGCTCGGCGTGCTCTACGTGCCGCAGCTCGCCACCATTTCCGCGATGTTCCCGGCGATGTTCCCGACCCACGTCCGGTATGCGGGCATGGCGATCGCGTACAACGTGTCGACGTCGTTGTTCGGCGGCACCGCGCCGATCGTCAACGACTGGCTGATCGGCAAGACCGGCAACGCGCTGATTCCCGCGTACTACATGATGGCCGCCTGTGCGGTCGGGCTGATCGCGCTGCTGGCGGTGATCGAGACGCGCGGGTGTTCGCTGCGCGGCGACACCCTCCCCGGCCAGCCGGGCTGACCCGCGCCCCGGCGGCGCCCGGCTTCCCATAAACGGCATCCATTGCATCGCCCGCCGTCCGGCAACGGATGGCGGGCGATGTGCATTTCGGGCGGCTGAAGCCGCCGCCGGATTGTTGTCGTCCGGACAACACGATGTGCGCACCTGCGGCGCTGTCGGCATGTATCGGCCGTCACTACAATCGCTCACACGCTCACCCTCAACCGGAATCCGGGCGAACCGAAGCGCGATCTTCACGATCGCGCTCGCGAACCGCGCTGCGCCGCGCAGTGCGGATTACCTCACTCGACGAACAGGATTACTGAACATGAACGCACCCATCCGCAACGTCCAGCCGGTCATCGAACCCCTGGGCAACGAAGCTTCGGGCGAGCTCGTTCCGTCCCGCTACGCCGTACGCATCGGCGATGTCGATGTCGTGCTGATCAGCGACGGCGTGCTGCCGCTGCCGACTTCCACCATGTCCACCAATGTGAGCGAAGCGGAGCGCAACGCATGGTTCGACGGCCGTTTCCTGCAACGCGACATGTTCGACTGGGCGCTCAACATCGCGCTCGTGCGCAGCGGCGATCGCCTGATCCTGATCGATTCGGGCGTGGGCGACGGCTTCGAATACTTCACGCGCGCCGGGCGCTCGGTGATGCGTCTGGAATCGGCCGGCATCGACCTGGCTGCGATCACCGACATCGTGATCACGCACATGCACATGGATCACGTCGGCGGGCTGAACGTCGACGGCGTCAAGGCGAAGCTGCGCCCCGACGTACGCATTCACGTATCGGCCGCGGAAGTGGCGTTCTGGAAAAATCCGGACTTCAGCAAGACGGTGATGCCGGAAACCGTTCCGCCCGCGCTGCGCAAGGCGGCCGCGACGTTCGTGGAACTCCATGGCGAAAACATCGTGCCGTTCGACCGGACCGTGGAAGTCGCGGCGGGCGTGTCGGCGCGGGTGACGGGCGGCCATACGCCGGGCCACTGCGTGGTCGACATCGCATCGAAAGGGGAGAAGCTGACGTTCGCGGGCGACGCGATTTTCGAAGTCAACTTCGACAATCCCGACTGGCAAAACGGCTTCGAACACGATCCGGACGCGGCGGTCGACGTGCGTCTCGCACTGTTCAACGAAGCCGCCGACACCGGCGCGCTGCTGGCCGCGGCCCATGTCGCGTTCCCGTCCATCGGGCACGTTGCGCGGCACGGCGACGGGTTCCGTTTCGTTCCGGTCGTGTGGGATTACTGAGTGACGGCCGGTAGCCGACGCGCACCGCAGGCGATGCGCTGACGGTTTCCGCGAACCATACCGGCAAAAAAGACGCCGCCGCACTCGCATGCGGCGGCGTCACCTCACGCGCCGGAGCGCGCATCAGCACCGCTTGATAATCAAGCGACGGTCGAAAGATTCCGCTCCGCGACCTCATCCACCGCGTCCTTCACGATCGCGACGATCTCGTCGGCTTCAGCACGCGTCATCACGAGCGGCGGCGCAAACCCGAGAATGTCGCCATGCGGCATCGCCCGCGCGATCACGCCGCGCTGCAACGCGGCAGCCGACACCTGCGCACCGATCTTCAGCGCGGGATCGAACGGCGTGCGCGCGTCCTTGTCGGCCATGAACTCGAGCGCGGCCAGCATGCCGACGCTGCGCACCTCGCCGACGAGCGGATGCGCGCCGAATGCATCGCGCAGCTTCGCGCCGAAATACGCGCCCACTTCCGCAGCGTTGCCAACGAGGTTCTCGCGCTCCAGGATCGCAAGGTTCGCGAGCGCGGCGGCCGCGCACACCGGGTGCCCCGAATACGTCCAGCCATGCCCCATCGGCCCGTGTTCCTGCGAGCCGCGCGCGATCACGTCCCACACCTTCTCGCCGACGATCACGCCCGACAGCGGCGCATACGCGCTCGTCAGCCCCTTCGCGACCGTGATCAGGTCGGGCTCGATCCCGAAGTGCTGCGCGCCCATCTTCGAGCCGAGACGCCCGAACCCGCACACGACTTCGTCCGAGATCAGCAGGATGTCGTGCTTGCGCAGCACGGCCTGGATCGCGGGCCAGTAGCCGGCCGGCGGTTCGATGATGCCGCCCGTGCCCATCACCGGCTCCGCGATGAACGCGGCGACCGTGTCGGCGCCCTCGCGCGCGATCAGCTGCTCGAGTTCGTCGACGCAGTACGCGACGAACTGCGCTTCGTTCATGCCGGCCGGCGCCTTGCGATACCAGTGCGGACACACCGTATGCTTCACGCGGTCGATCGGCAGGTCGAAATGCTGATGGAAGCTCGGCAGGCCCGTGAGGCTGCCCGTCACGATGCCCGAGCCGTGATAGCCGCGCTCGCGCGAGATGATCTTCTTCTTGTTCGGGCGGCCGAGCACGTTGTTGTAGTACCAGACGATCTTGACCTGCGTTTCGTTCGCATCGGAACCCGACATCCCGTAATAGACCTTCTTCATCCCGGCCGGCGACCAGTCGATGATGCGCGACGACAGCTCGATGATCGCGTCCGACGCGTGGCCGACGTACGTGTGGTAGTACGCGAGCTGCTTCGCCTGCTCATGCATCGCGTCGGCCACTTCGGTGCGGCCGTAGCCGATGTTCACGCAGTAGAGGCCGGCGAACGCGTCGATATATTGCTTGCCCTGGTGATCCTCGATGCGGATGCCTTCGCCGCCGCGCACGATCTTGCCCGGCAGCGCGCCGGTCTCGTGGTCGTACGCGTGCGTCGACGGGTGCATGAAGTGGGCGCGGTCCTCGCGCAGCAGTGCGTCGATCGATTTTGTCATGATGTGCTCCTTTGAATGGGTCAGGCCGTCGCCGCGACAGGCAGGCCGAGATTGCCGAGGCAGAAGTACTTGGTTTCGGTGAACGGCTCGAAGCCTTCGGCGCCGCCTTCGCGCCCGAGTCCCGACGCCTTCATCCCGCCGAACGGGATCGGCGCGCCGGTGAATTTCACGCCGTTGACCGACACCATCGCGAAATCGAGCCGCCGCACGAGCTGGAAGATCGTGTCGATGCGCGTCGCGCATACGTACGCGGCGAGCCCGTACTCGGTGTCGTTGGCCGTTTCTACCGCTTCGTCGAGCGTGTCGAACGCGCAGACGGCCGAGATTGGCGCGAAGTTTTCCTCGTCGACCACGCGCATGCCCGGCGCGGCATCCGCGATCACGGTCGGCTCGTAGAACCAGCCGCCGAGCGCGTGCGGCCGGCCGCCCGCGACGATGCGCGCGCCGCGTGCCCGCGCATCGTCGACGCGCGCGACAGTCGCGTCGAACGCGGCCTGATGCATCAGCGGACCGACGTCGACGCCTTGCTCGAACGCAGGCCCCGTCCTCAGCGCGCGCACCGCGTGCGCATACCGTTCGACGAACGCGTCGTACAGCGGTCGCGCGACGAGAATCCGGTTCGCCGCGCAGCAGTCCTGGCCGGACGTCTGGAACTTCGCGCCGACGGCAATCCGCACCGCCTGGTCGAGATCCGCATCCTCGGTCACGATGAACGGCGCGTTGCCGCCCAGTTCGAGCGCGATCTTGCGGATGCCGGCCTTCGCGGCGGTCTCGGTCACGAGCCGCCCGACCCGCGTCGAGCCGGTGAAGCTGACCGCACGCACACGCGTATCGCCGACCAGCGTTTCCATCGCCATCTGCGGCTCGCCGAGCACCACGTTGAACACGCCGGCCGGGAAGCCGGCCTCGTCGGCGAGCTGCGCGAGCGCGAGCGCCGAGAACGGCGTTTCGTGCGCGGGCTTCACGACCACGGTACAACCGACCGCGATCGCGGCCGCCGCCTTGCGCGTGATCATCGCGGCCGGGAAATTCCACGGCGTGATCAGCGCCGCGACGCCGACCGGCTCCATCACGGTGCCGAGATGCGCGCCGTCGATATGCGTCGGAATCGTGCGGCCCGCGACACGTTTCGCCTCGTTCGCGAACCATTCGACGAAGCTGGCCGCATAGCGGATCTCGCCGCGCGCTTCGGCCAGCGGCTTGCCCTGTTCCAGCGACAGCAGCGCGGCCAGATCGTCGACGTGACGCAGGATCAGCGCATGCCAGCGCAGCAATGCCGCGCTGCGTGCGGCCTGCGGCGTCCAGCGCCACGTGTCGTACGCGCGCTGCGCGGCGTCGACGGCACCGACGATTTGCGCGCGTTCGAGCATCGGCACGTGGCCGATCACGGCCTGATCGGCGGGGTTCACGACGGCGACCGTCGCGGCACTGTCGCTGTGGATCCAGCGACCATCGACGTAGCAGGTCGACTTGAACAGAACGGGGTGTCCGGGCAGCATGCTGCGTCTCCTGGTTGGTGGGCACGAACTTCATTGTGTCGCGCCCGCGCATGCGGAAATTTCGGTTTGCACGGCGGGAAATGCCGGTTTTTTCCGTATTGCCGCGCGCCGGCGCGAACTTTTACAGCCAGTCCGGCGCGCCGCCGGAGCCGCACTTCACGACCTTCGTCACGATGTACGTGAAGTAGCGCTCGATGCCGAGGTCTTCCATCAGCAACGCATCGATGAAGCGCTGGTAATGGTCGATGTCGCGCGCGACCACGTGCAGCACGTAGTCGACGCCACCGCCCGTCGCATAGCACTGCGCGACTTCGGGCGCGGCGGCCACGCGATCCTCGAAGCGCCGCATGTCGGGCGCGGTGTGCCGCGACAGCGTCACTTCGACGACGATGCGGCTGCCGGAGAACGCGCCGATCCAGTCGACGTCCGCGCGATAGCCGCGGATCACGCCGCTTTCCTCGAGCTTGCGCACGCGCTCCCATGCGGGCGAAATCGACAGGTTCACGGCTTCCGCGAGCTTCGACTTCGTGATGCGCCCGTCGCGCTCGAGCAAGTGCAGGATCGCGAGGTCGTATCGGTCGAGCTTGATCACGTCGTGCGCGTCCTTATACGGCGACCGGGATGTTGCGCTCGACGATGTCGGCGACCACCGCGATCGTGTCGCCCGGTTGCACGATGCCCGGGAAGTGCCGGGCCGCGAGCAGCCCGCGCCGCCGTGCGACGTACTCGATGGGCGTGACGCCCGTGCGGTCGATGTCGTGCACGCGCGCGAGCACGTCGCCGGCCTCGACCTCGCTGCCGAGATCGCGGCACATCTCGAGCAGCCCGTGATGCTCGCTCGTCGTGTAGCAAGAGCCGTCCGGCATGTCGAGCAGCGTCGTCGTACGCGGCGCGTTGCCATCGATGACGTCCTTGGCGATCACGCCCGCATGCGCAAGCAATCCATACACGCCGCGCTCGGCGATCGCGACGCTCGTCGCCGTCGACGTGCCGCCGCCGCCCAGCTCGGTCGACACGAACACCTTGCCGGCTTCCTCGGCCGCGCTGTCGTACAGGCCGACGCTGTCGAGTTCCAGCATGCGCATCGAATACGGCGCGCCGAACGCACGCATCGCGCGCTCGCAGCGCGCTTCCTGGTCGCGATCCTGCAGCACGTGAATCGCCGCGAACGGCACGAAGTCGAGCGTGCGCCCGCCCGCGTGAATGTCGAGCACGTGCGTCGCGAGCGGCAGCAGGTGGCGCTGGAAGTAGTCGGCGATCTTCTCGGTCACCGTGCCGTCCGGTCGGCCCGGGAAGCTGCGATTGAGGTTGCCCGCATCGATCGGCGACGTGCGGCAACCGGCGCGGAACGCCGGGTAGTTCATGAACGGCACGACGATCACGCGGCCGGTCACGTCGGCCGCCTTCAGCGAGCCGGCGAGCTTCGACAGCGCGACCGGCCCTTCGTATTCGTCGCCGTGATTGCCGCCGGTCAGCAACACCGTCGGCCCGTCGCCGCGCTTCACGACGGTCACCGGAATCATGATCGCGCCCCACGCGGAATCGTCGCGCGAGTAAGGCAGCTTCAGGAAGCCGTGCTGTTCGCCGTCCGCGTCGAAATCGACGGTCGGCGTGATCGGGGAAGCACGCATCGCCCTACTCCTTTACGAACAGCTTGCGCGGTGCGTTGCAGAACGTCTCGACGCCGGTCTCGGTGATCAGGATGCTCTCCGTGATCTCCAGCCCCCAGTCGTCGAGCCACAGCCCGGGCATGAAATGGAACGTCATGCCGGGTTCCAGCACCGTCCGGTCGCCCGGGCGCAGGCTCATCGTGCGCTCGCCCCAGTCGGGCGGATAGCTCGCGCCGATCGGGTAGCCGCAGCGGCTGTCCTTGTCGATGCCCGCGCGGCGCAGCACCGCGAAGAACGCGTTCGCGATGTCCTCGCATACGTTGCCCGGCTTCGCGGCCGCGAGCCCGGCCTCGATCCCTTCGACCACCGCGCGCTCGCCTTCGATGAAGTGCGCGGGCGGCTTGCCGAGATAGACGGTGCGCGACAGCGGGCAGTGATAACGGCGGTAGCAACCGGCGATCTCGAAGAACGTGCCGGCGCCGCGCGCGAACGTCGAGTCGTCCCACGTCAGGTGCGGCGCGGCCGCGTCGGCGCCGGTCGGCAGCAGCGGGACGATCGCCGGGTAGTCGCCGCCGAAGCCTCCCGCACCGCCGATCCCGGTCGCATAGATCTGCGCGACCAGGTCGCTTTTCTTCATGCCCGGCTCGATCGTCTCGACGATGTGCGCATGCATCCGCTCGACGATGCGCGCGGCCACGCGCATGTACTCGATCTCGCGCGGCGACTTCACCGCGCGCTGCCAGTTGACGAGCGCGGTCGCATCGACCCAGCGCGCGGCCGGCAGATGCTTCTGCAACGACGCGTATGCCGCTGCGCTGAAGTAGTAGTTGTCGAGTTCGACGCCGATGCGCAGCGCGCTCCAGCCGCGCGCGGCGATCACTTCCGTGGACAGGTAGTCCATCGGATGGCAGGCCGTCGACTGCACGTAATGGTCTGGATACCCGACGATGTTCTCGTGCGCCATGAACGCGGTGCGCTTCGCGCCGTTCGCGTCCTGGCCGCGGCCGAACCACACGGGTTCGCCGTCCAGTGCGAGCAGCACGCACTGGTGCACGTAGAACGACCAGCCGTCATAGCCGGTGAGCCAGCCCATGTTGGTCGGGTCGGTGACGATCAGCAGGTCGATGCCGGCCCGCTCCATCGCCGCGCGTGTCTTCGCGATGCGCGCGGCATATTCGCTGCGCGCGAACGCGAGCCGCGGCGCGGCTGTCTGGGTTTCGATGACTGCGGACATCTGTCTCCTCTCAAGTCGTGAGGTCGTTGTGAAAAATCGTGCCCACTTCCGCCGCGCGGGCGCGTTGCAGCGCGAGCACGGCAATCGCGGTGTCCTGCGCGCCGGTGCCGGTCAGGTCGCAGATCGTGATGTCGTCGCGATGCGTGCGGCCGTCTCGGCGGCCGGCGATCACTTCGCCGAGTTCGGGAAACACCGCGTCGGCTGCAACGGCGCCGGCCGCGATCGCATGCGCGAGCTCGCCGGCCACGCGGGTCTGCCGCAGCCGGTCGCAGAAATAGCGCGCGGCGCCGAATACCGACGGCGCGAGTTCGGTCTTGTAATCCGCATCCGAACCCATCGCCGTCACGTGCAGCCCGGGGTGCAGATCTTCCGCGTGCACGAGCGGCGCACGGCTCGGCGTGGTCGTCACCGCGATGTCCGCGTCGGCGAGCGCCGCGTGCACCGAGCGCGCGACGACCGCGTCGATCCCGTGCGCGGCACGCACGTCGGCCGCGAATCGCGCGGCACGTTCGGCATCGCGCGCCCACACCGTCACGTGCGTGATGTCGCGCACGAGCATCAGCGCGGCAAGCTGCAACCGCGCCTGTTCGCCCGCGCCGACGATCGCCGCGCGGCGCGCATCGGCGCGCGCGAGCCGGCGCGCGGCCACGGCGCCGGCGGCCGCGGTGCGCACGGCTGTCAAGTAACCGTTGTCGAGCAGCACGGCCTCGGTCAGGCCGGTACGCGCCGACAGCACGAGCATTAGCCCGTTCAGGCTCGGCAGCCCGAGCGACGGGTTGTCGAAGAAACCGGGGCTGACCTTGATCGCGAAGCTGTCGAAGCGCGGCAGGTACGCCGTCTTCACGTCCACTTCGGCGTGGCGCTCGGGCAGCGCAAGATTCAGGATCGGCGGCATCACGACGGCGTCGGTCGCGAGCGACGCGAACGCGGCCTCGACCTGGTCGATCGCGGCGAGATCGAGTGGCACCAGCGCACGCAGTTGCGCGTGGCCAAGCAACGTGACGGGATGGGCCATGTCAGTTCTCCGAAACGAGCCTGCGATGCACGGCCATGTCGATGTTCGCACCGCTCACGACGACCACGATCGGGCCGCTGCGATCGCGGCGTGCGATCCGTTCATCCAGCAGGGCGGCGAGGCCGACCGCGCCGGCGCCTTCGACGACGAGCCGCTCTTCCCGATACGCATGCGCGATGCCGCGCGCGATCGACGGCTCGTCGAGCAGCACGACGTCGTCGGCCAGCGCGCGCGTCATGTCGAACGTGTAGCGGTTGTCGAGGCCGATGCCGCCGCCGAGCGAATCGGCCAGCGTCGGCTGTTCGTCGACGTCGACCGGGCGACCGGCCGCGAGGCTCGCGTGCATCGCGGCGCCGCGCGTCATCGATACGCCGATCATCTCGATCGGCGGCCGGATCGCCTTCGCGGCAAACGCGACGCCGCTGAACAGGCCGCCGCCCGACAGCGGCACGACCAGCGTCGCCGTATCGGGCAGCGCTTCGAGTATCTCGACGCCGATCGTCGCCTGGCCCGCGATGATGCGCGGATCGTCGAACGGCGGCACGTATGCATAACCTTCGTCGCGCACCAGCCGCCGCGCTTCCACCTGCGCGTCGTCCTGGCTGTCGCCGACGATCACCACGCGCGCGCCGAGCGCCGCGACCGCCTCGACCTTGTTGTCCGGCACGAGCGACGACATGCAGACGGCCGCATCGATGCCGAGCGCGCGTGCCGCATGCGCGACCGCGCGGCCATGATTCCCGGTCGATGCGGTGACCACGCGCGTCACGCGCTGCGCCGCAAGTTCCGCTAGCGCGTTGGTCGCGCCGCGCAGCTTGAAGCTGCCGGTCGGCTGCAGCGTTTCGAGCTTCAGGTAGACCGGGGCGCCGACACGCGCGGACAGCGCGGCGGACGCGACGAGCGGCGTACCGTCGGCGCGCCCGGCGAGACGGCGGCGCGCGCGGTAGACGTCGGACAGCGACAGGGAAGACATGGAATGCGCGCCTCGCGACGAATGTGATGCGATCCAGTCTAATGTTCCAAATCGCGCTTTCGAATGTCCTGATACATTGCGCGCGATGTCGCGGCAGCGCCGCCGGTTCAGTGGAAGTCGTTCAGGTGCGGATACTGTTCGAACACACCCGCGATCGTCTCGAGCGCTGCATTGCACGCCGCATCGGAGGTTTCGGCGCCGATGCACACGCGCACCGCGTTCGGTCGCTCCGTGCCGCCGACGAGAAACGGATCGGGTGACGTCACCGCGATCTTGCGCGTGCGCAGTTCACGCACGATCCGCTCGGCTTGCCAGTAGTCGGGCACGCGCAGCCATGCCGACAGCGCGTTGGGATGCGCACCGAGCACATACGGCCCCAGTGCGGCCCGCACCATCTGCTGACGCACGGCGAGCCGCTGGCGCTGCAGTTCGACGAGCCGCCGCGCGGTGTCGTCGACGATCCAGCGCGTCGCGATTTCGGCGATCGGCGACGTCGCCATCCAGCTGCTCACGCGCAGCACGCTCTCGACGCGCAACGCGAGCCGTCGCGGCATCGCGAGATAGCCGGTGCGCAACCCCGTCAGTACCGATTTCGTCATGCTCGTGCAGTAGAAGCCGAGCTCCGGAATCAGGCTGGCGATCGGCGTGCCCGTCTTCTCGAGCAGCGGACCGTACACGTCGTCCTCGATCACGTATACGCCGTAGCGCGTCGCGATGCGCGCGATCGAGCGGCGCCGCGAATCGGTCATCAGCGACACGGTCGGGTTATTGAGGGTCGGCGTGCAGACGAGCGCGCTGATCCGCTCGCCATCGCACATCTCCTCGAAATGTTCGGGACGGATGCCGTGCTCGTCCATCTCGAGCCCTTTCAGCGTAAACCCGAGCACGTTCGCGGAGCCGATCACGCCGTGATCGGTCAGGCTCTCGCACAACACGGTGTCGCCCGGCCCGACGATCGACGCGAGCGC
This sequence comes from Burkholderia sp. MS389, assembly GCF_016899425.1. Taxonomy (GTDB): domain Bacteria; phylum Pseudomonadota; class Gammaproteobacteria; order Burkholderiales; family Burkholderiaceae; genus Burkholderia; species Burkholderia sola. The sequence continues at coordinate 250,853 of NZ_CP045996.1, read as the reverse complement.
GAGAAAGATCCCGTGCGCCGCGCCGTTCGTCACCAGCAGCGATTCGCGGTGCACCGGCATGTTCAGCGACGCGAGCCAAGCCGCGCCGGCGTCGCGATGCGCATCGAGGCCGGCGATCGGCCGGAACGAACGGATCCACGGCTGATCGTCGGTGCCGGCCAGCGCCGTGCACACGCTGCGCCATGCCGCGTCGTGCTCCGGCGTGTGCACGATGCGGGCGATCGAGAAGTCGACGAGTTCGCGCTCGGTCGTATCGAGGATGTAGTTCGACATCGATTCGGTCACGCGCGCGGCCACGAAGCTGCCGCGGCCGACCTCGCAGCGGATCAGCCCCTGACGCTCCAGCTCCTTGTACGCGTTGGTGACGGTCTGCACGCTGACACCGAGGCTCGACGCGACGTCGCGCTGCGGCGCGAGCCGCGCGCCCGGCGCGAGCGCGCCGTTCTCGATGTCGCTGGCGATCGCCTTCACGAGCCGCTTGTATTTCGACTCGATGCCGTGCACCGCGCCGAGCGCGTCGCGCCAGCCTGCCGATACCTCGGTCCGTCCCATCTCGATGTCTCCGTCGTGGCTTCCGCATGGTCGCTCAGAAAGACACCCCGAAAATATTGTCCTAGTGCAATCGCGTTCGAAAGCAGGACGTCGTGGGCGAATCGCGCGGTGCAATCGGCGTGCCCGAGCGACCGCGGCCCGCACATTTTCCGGTCGGTCGAAAGTCGCGGGCTACCTACCCGCCCAGCGGGCGGCGCGCGGGCTTGGAATTTGCTTCACATGCACGGCCGTGCTCGTGTGGTCGAACAGTGGTCGTCTGACAATTCAATATCGTCGCCGCGCCCCATGCGACGTGTCATCCCGGCGACGAAAACGATAGTTTGCTATCGAATATTTTTGCCCCTATCATCTCGCCCATGACCAATCTGCACGACCTCCGCCTCGCCGTCAGCAGCCTGCTCGTGCTCACCGCGCGCAAGTGGCGCCGCACCAGCGACGGCGTGCTGACCGCGTACAACGTATCCGAGGCCTGCGCGACGCCGCTCTTGATCGCCGGGCGTCTCGGCGAAGGCGTGCGGCAAGGCACGCTCGCCGAGCACGTGGGCATCGAAGGGCCGTCGCTGGTGCGCCTGCTCGACCAGCTGTGCGCGGCCGGCCTCGCACGCCGCGACGAGGATCCGCACGATCGCCGCGCGAAAACGATCTCGCTGACGGCCGCCGGCCGCGCGGTCACCGCGAAGATGGAGGAAGACCTGCGCGCGCTGCGCGCCCAGGTGCTCAAGGGCGTGTCGCGCGCCGATCTCGAAGCGACGCTGCGCGTGCTGAACGCGTTCAACGCCGCCGACGCGCATCCTCCGGCGTCGCACGCGTCCCACCCCACCGATTCCGCGTCATGACCTATCCGAGCCTTCGCGACTGGCTGTTCTCGGGCAAGACGTTCGCCGCGTCGATGCTGGCGCTGTACCTCGGCCTGTATTTCCAGTTGCCGCGCCCGTACTGGGCGATGGCGAGCGTCTACATCGTGTCGAACCCGTTCGTCGGCGCGACGCGCTCGAAGGCGCTGTACCGCGCGCTCGGCACCGCGCTCGGCGCGGCCGCCGCGATCTTCTTCGTGCCGCCGTTCGTCGAGACGCCGCTCCTGTTCAGCATCATCGTCGCGACCTGGTGCGGCACGCTGCTGTACCTCGCGATCTCCGACCGCACCGCGCGCAGCTACGTGTTCATGCTAGCCGGCTATACGATGCCGCTGGTCGCGCTGCCGACCGTCACCGATCCGTCCACGATATTCGACGTTGCGATCGCGCGCACCGAGGAAATCGTGCTCGGCATCGTGTGCGCGAGCGTGGTCGGCAGCGCCGTGTTCCCGAACCGGCTCGCGCCGACGCTGATCGAGCGCACCGACGCGTGGTTCAAGGACGCCGCGTTCTACGGCCGCGAAACGCTGTCCGGGCACCTGGCCGGCAAGGCGCTGTCCGCATGCCGGCAGCGGCTCGCCGCGACGATCACCGGCCTCGAATTCCTGCTGAGCCAGCTGGGCTACGACCATGCGCATCCGCGCGTGCTTGCGCGCGCGCAGGCGCTCGCGGGCCGGATGCAGCTGTTCCTGCCGCTGATGTCGTCGCTCGCCGACCCGCTGATCGCGCTGATGCGCGACCTGCACGTGCGCCCGCCCGCGCTCGACGCGCTGCTGGCCGACGCCGCGAAATGGTTCGACGCGCCGCTGCCGGCCGTGAAGACCGGTTCCGACGGCGATATGGCGCACGATCCGGTCGCGGACGACCTGCGCGCGCGCATCGCCGCGCTGCAGCCGCCCGACAGCGCGCTGGCGAGCTGGGACGGCGCGTTGCTGTCGAATGCGCTGTGGCGGCTGCGCCAGGTCATCGACATCTGGCAGGACTGCCGCTCGCTGCGCGCGCTGATCGCGAACGAGTCGGGCGTGTGGCAGCCGCGCTACCGGCACTGGCGGCTCGGCGGCACCGAGCGCTTCTTCGATCGCGGGATGATGCTGTTCTCGACGCTGACCGTCGTGTTCGCGATCGTGTTCGCGTGCTGGCTGTGGATCTCGTCCGGCTGGCACGACGGCGCGGCCGCCGTCACGCTCGTGGCCGTGTCGTGCAGCTTCTTCGCCGCGCTCGACGAGCCCGCGCCGCTGGTGTTCAAGTTCTTCCTGTCGACCGCCGCGAGCGTCGTGTTCGCGGGCCTGTATCTGTTCGTCGTGCTGCCGCACGTGCACGATTTCGCGATGCTCGTGCTGATGTTCGCGGGGCCGTTCATCCTGATCGGCACGCTGCTGCCGCGCCCGCAGTTCAACATGGTGACGATGCTCGTCGCGGTCAACACAGCCACCTTCATCAGCATCCAGAGCGCGTACGAGGCCGATTTCTTCGTGTTCCTGAACAGTAATCTCGCGGGCGTCGCCGGGCTGCTGTTCGCGTACGTGTGGACGCGCGCGACGCGGCCGTTCGGCGCGGAACTCGCGGTACGGCGCCTGCTACGCTCGGGCTGGGAGGACGTCGCGCGCTCCGCGTCGACGCAACCGCTCGACGATCAGCGCAACCACGCATCGCGGATGCTCGATCGCGTCACGCAACTGCTGCCGCGCCTCGGCGCGTCCGACGACCACCGCCACCCGTCGATCGAAAGCTTCCGCGACCTGCGCATCGCGCTGAACGCGCTCGACCTGCGCCGCTCGCGGCGCCGGCTGTCGGGCGACGTGCCCGACGCGATCGATCGCGTGCTGGCCGGCGTCACCGATCACTACGCGCGCTGCGCGGCCGCGAACGCGCGCCAGCCCGCGCCGCCCGCCCTGCTCGCGACGATCGACGACGCGCTGCGGCGCGTGGCCAGCCGCAACCTGCCGGGCGCCGCGCCGGCCGACGGCACCGCCGCGCCCGCGGCGCCGGTCACGCACCGCCGGCTGCGCGACACGCTGCATGCGCTTGTCGGCCTGCGCCTGTCGCTGTATCCGGCCGCGGCCGCGCAAGCGCCACAGACGCCGGACGGAGCACGCGCATGAGCCGGCTTTCCACCTTGTCCTTCCGACCGCGACCATGATCGGCGAAATCGATATCTTCGGCGTGTTCGTGCCGGCCCCGCTCGTACTGATGTTGATCGCGTACCTGATCAACATCGTCGTGCGCGCAGTGCTCGAGCGCGTCGGCTTCTACCGCCTCGTCTGGCACCGTTCGATCTTCGACCTCGGCATCTACGTGTTCGTGCTGGCCGCCGTCGTGATCGTGTCCCACCAACTCGTGGCTACCTAACGTGAAAAAAACCTGGCTTTCGGCAGGGCAAGTCCTGCTCACCCTGATCGTCGTCGTCGTGGCCGGCCTCGTGCTGTGGCGCATCATCAACTACTACATGTTCTCGCCGTGGACGCGCGACGGGCACGTGCGGGCCGACGTGATCCAGGTCGCGCCGGACGTGTCGGGCCTCATCACGTCGGTGCAGGTCGCCGACAACCAGGAGGTCAAGCGCGGCCAGGTGCTGTTCGTGATCGACCAGGCGCGCTACGCGCTCGCGGAACGGCTCGCCGAAGCGACGCTCGCGCAGCGCCGCGCGACGCTGGCGCAGGCGAAGCGCGAATACGCGCGCAACCTGCAGCTCGGCAACCTGGTCGCGAGCGAACAGGTCGAGGAAAGCCGCACGCGCGTCGAGCAGGGCGAAGCCAGCGTCGCCGATGCGCAGGTGTCGCTCGACACCGCGAAGCTGAACCTGCAGCGCACGACGATCGTCAGTCCCGTGGACGGCTACCTGAACGACCGCGCCCCGCGCGTCGGCGAATACGTGCCGGCCGGCCGCGCGGTGCTGTCGGTCGTCGACCGCAACTCGTTCCGCGTCGACGGCTACTTCGAGGAAACCAAGCTGCGCGGCATCCATATCGGCCAGCCGGTCGACATCATCGTGATGGGCGAGCCCCATGCGCTGCGCGGCCACGTGCAGAGCATCGTCGCCGCGATCGAGGATCGCGACCGCACGCAGGGCGCGAACCTGCTGCCGAACGTGAACCCGGCGTTCAGCTGGGTGCGGCTCGCGCAGCGCGTGCCGGTGCGCGTCGTGCTCGACGAGGTGCCCGACGATTTCCGGATGATCGCGGGCCGTACCGCGACCGTATCGATGCGCGGCGCCGACACGCACCGCAACGACGACGCGAAGCCGGTGGGCACCGGCGCCGCATCGGCGGCCGCGCCGGTTTCGGCTACGTCAGGTACGGCCGCCAGCGCCGCGGGAGCCTCGCAATGAAGCGGCATGGTCTGCGCGTCGCGGCGACGCTCGCCCCGCTTGCGCTCGCACTCGGTGCGTGCAAGTCGGTCGGCCCCGACTACACGCTGCCGCAACAGGCGTACGTCAACGCGCCGCTCGCGAACCATGCGCTCGACGACGCGAACGGCACGCTGGTGTCGCGCGACGCGGTGCCCGGCAACTGGTGGCAACTGTACGACGACCCGGTACTCAATGGGCTCGTGCGCGATGCGCTGAAGTCGAACACCGACCTGCGCGTCGCCGCGGCGAACCTCGCCCGCTCGCGCGCGGCGCTGGTGGTCGCGAACGAACAGGGCGGCTTCTCCGGCAAAGCCGAAGCGGCCGTGCAGCGCGCGCAGGAATCGGCCGAGCAATACCTGCTCGAAAACAAGCTGCCGGTCGTCAACGAAGGCACGGTCGGCATCAACGTGTCGTACGAGCTCGACCTGTTCGGCAAGCTGCGGCGCGGCGTCGAAGCCGCGCGCGCGGACAGCGAGGCCGTCAAGGCGGCCGGCGACCTCGCGCGCATCACGGTCGTGGCCGACGTCGTACGCGCGTATGTCGAAGCGTGCTCGGCCGGCGACGAACTGGCGATCGCGAAGCAGTCGCTCGCGCTGCAGCAACAGCGCGTCGCGCTGTCGCAGCGGCTGCGCGACGCGGGGCGCGGCAACCAGACCGACGTGACGCGCGGCGTGACGCAGGTGCGCACGCTGTCCGCCGACATTCCGCGCTTCGAAGGCCGCCGCAAGATCGCGCAGTACCAGCTCGCCGCGCTGCTCGCGCGCGCGCCGGCCGACCTGCCGAAAGCCGCCGCCGAATGCGAACGCCTGCCGAAACTGCGTCAGCCGATTCCGATCGGCGACGGCGCCGCGCTGCTGCGCCGCCGCCCCGACGTGCGCGAAGCCGAGCGTCAGCTCGCCGCCGCGACCGCGCGGATCGGCGTGGCAACCGCCGCGCTGTACCCGTCGGTCAGCATCGGCGCATCGGCCGGCTCGGTCGGCGTCGCCGCCGACCTGTTCTCGTCCACCACGAATCGCTGGTCGTTCGGACCGCTGATCAGCTGGTCGTTCCCCGTGAACGGCCAGCGTGCGCGCGTGCGCGAAGCCGAAGCCGCGACGGGCGGCGCACTCGCGCACTTCGACGGGGTCGTGCTGAACGCGCTGCGCGAAACGCAGTCGAGCCTCGCGACCTATGCAGCCGACGTGCAACGCACGGATGCGCTGCGCACCGCGTACGAATCGGCCCGCAGTTCCGCCGCCGAAACCCATCGGCTCTATGCGGCCGGCCGCGAATCGTTCATCGCCGATCTCGACGCGACGCGCACGTTGACGAGCGTGCGGGCGCAGGTCGCGGCGGCCGAAGGGCAGGTCGCGGCCGACCAGGTGCGGCTCTTCCTCGCGCTCGGCGGCGGTTGGGACGGCGACGGTGCGGCAGCCGCCGCGAACGCCGGCTCCGCGGCCACCGCACCTGCGGCCGGCCCGTCGGCGCCGTAGCGACATCGGCTATATCGCATGCGTGACGACACGCCCCGCGGCAACGGGTTGGACTGATTCGCGCGATGGCACTCGCAGGGCCGGCGTTGACGGTACACTGGCCGATGCATTTCCAATCACCTTTTGCCGCAGCCGGCTCTGCCGCGGCAACCACCCGGAGAGTCATCATGCGAACGAGCGCCCGCAACCAATTCGCCGGCGAGATCAGCGCCGTCAAGCCCGGTGCCGTCAACGACGAAATCACGCTGCGCACGCAGGACGGCCTCGAGATCGTCGCCGTGATCACCCATGGCAGCGCGGCGTCGTTGGGCCTCGCGGCCGGCACGAACGCGTTCGCGCTCGTCAAGGCGTCGTCGGTCATCGTGATGGTCGACGTCGACAGCAGCAAGGTGTCGGCTCGCAACTGCGTCGCGGGCACCGTCGCGTCGGTCGCGAAGGGCGCGGTCAATTCGGAGGTCGTGATCAAGGCGGCGAGCGGTGCGGAAATCGTCGCGATCGTCACCAACGACAGCGTCGATCGTCTCGGGCTCGCGAGCGGCGCCGCCGCATCCGCGGTCTTCAAGGCATCGAGCGTGATCGTCGGCGTCGAGTGATCGCGTGACGATCGCACGCAATGTGCGGGCAACCAGCATTCCGGAACCAACGATCGGCTGTTAGCGTTCCCATAAACGGCCACCTTGCAATGCGCAGCGCCCGTCGCTCACGACGCGGTCAGTGTCGATGCCGGTGATGAATATCCGGAAAATGCGCGTGACTGTGCGTGATCGGCAGATGCACGTGCGGATGCGTGTGCGGTTCATCGCCGTCATACGGGAAGTCGTGCGCGTGCTGGTGATGGTCGTCGTGCCGATGCCGATGCGTATGCTCGAGCCGCTCGTGCGCATGCGTGTGTTCGTGCCGTTCGCGCACGTGCAGCCAGATGCCGAGCGCCATCAGCGCGGCCGCGATCCAGAACGTCGCGGGCGGCAACGCGGGCCAGATCAGCAGCGACAGCACGACTCCGAACAGCGGGGCAATCGAAAAGTACGCGCCGGTGCGCGCGCTGCCCAGATGACGCAGCGCGACGACGAACAACACGAGGCTGATCCCGTAGCCGCCGAGCCCCGTCAGCATCGCCTCGGCCATGACCGGTATCGCAGGTAGCGTCGCGCCGGTCGCCAGCGCGATGCCGATGTTCACCGGCCCCGCGATCAGCCCTTTCACGCCCGCGATCACCATCGCGTCGTTCGCGGCCACCTTGCGGGTCAGGTTGTTGTCGATCGCCCAGCACAGGCATGCGCCGACGATCAGCAGCGCGCCGACCGGCACGCCGGCCCGGCCCGGCGTCCACGACAACAGCGTGCCGCCGGCGACGATCGCCACCATGCCGAGAAATATCTGCGTATCCACGTTCTCGCGAAACACGACCCACGCAATCACGGCCGTCAGCACGCCCTCGAGATTGAGCAGCAGCGCGCTCGTCGCCGCCGGCGTGCTCGATAGGCCGAGCATCAACAGAGCCGGGCCAGCCACGCCGCCCGCCGCGATCGCCCCGGCCAGCCACGGCAGATCGGCGCGCTGCAACGGCGCGGCGTCCGCGGCCGGTGCGTGACGGCCGTGCCAGCCGCGCAGCAGCATCCCGATGCCGAGTCCGACGCCACTGCCGAGATAGAAGAGGCCAGCGACCATGAACGGCGACATCGCGCCGATCAGCGCCTTGGCGAGCGGTGTCGCGGCGCCGAACAGCGCGGCAGCGGCGAGCGCGACGAAAATCGCGGAACGTCTCGGGTTCATGGTCCGGGTTGAGTTGGCGTTAACGACGCTGGGCGTGGCTTTGGATCGAGCCGGGCCTGCCTTATTTTTCGAATGACGGTTGTATCGCGGCAATCGGCTTGCCCGCGGGCTGATGATCCAGTCGTGATTATCGCGCGCAATTTTTATCGCGACGAGCAGGCGGGATCGCTCACGCGTCGATCGACGCGTTTCGCTTCATCATTTCGTAACGCGAATTATGCGGTAGGCTCGCCAATTACTCAGGGATACGAATTATCTGAACGTAAGCGGAACAATCAAGCTCTCGCGCGTGTCGAGCCCGATCGACGAATGTGAGTCGTCCGGTCGCGTTGTCTGTTCGACGGGGAGGAGATGGACCGGCAGGTTCAGTGCCGGTAGAGGCAGTCCCGACCTGCGTCTGTCGACGCCGGTCGGTCTGTCGTGTCATGCGCCGCCGCGGCTTGCAGCGGGTACGCGGCGCGCGATGTGGATTACTCGTTGCCGGCCGCTTGCTGTTCGACCTGCGGTGCGGCGCCGGTCTGCACCTTCGCTTCCGCTTCGACCCGCGGCGCGGCATCGGTCTGCACCTTCGCTTCGGCTTCGGCTTGCGCCGGTTGCAGTGCAGCAGCGACCTCGGCCTGCTGCGGCGCACCCTTGGCCGATTGTGCCGCGCCCTTGCCGCCGGGGCGACGAGCCTTCAGACGGCGCGCACGCGCCGCGTCGTCGTGCGTCACGCGCCCGGCTTCGTTACCCTGCAGGTCGACGCGCACCGCGTCTTCGACGAGGCAGGACCAGTAGCGGTTGCCGCGGCACCACGTCGACATTGCCTCGCGCAGTTCCGCTTCGCTGAGGCCCACGGCCTGCGCTTCGCGGGCGAGATCGTCCCAGATGCCAACCTTGAGCGGCACTTTAGGGGCCGGATTCTTCGGGAACGCGCGCGGAAACTTCCGCTGCAGTTTGCCGATCGCGACGATGACCGGATCGACCGGCGCCGACGGCTTCGTCGGAGCAGGCTTCGCTCGCTGCTGCGCCTTCGCGCCGGCGCCCGGCTTGGCGCCGCGGGACGGCTGGTCGCCGGACTTCGGCTTCGCGCCGGCGTCCGTCGGCGCCGCCGGCCGCTTCGCGTTGCGCTCCTGCTTGGCCTTCGCTGCGAGCTGCGCCCGCAATTCGGCAAGTTGTTCAAAACCCATAAATTCAATCCACCAGGAATATAAGGTGTGGTTCGTGCGGCCATGCCGCGCGGCGCAAAAGCATCGCCGCCATGCGTGCGGCCGGCCTGCCGCCGGTGCGGAACACTACGGGGCCGCATCGCGCACGCCACTCTGTTTTCAGGCACCCGGCCTCGATGCCGGACAAGGCAGGAGTGGAAGTATACCGGTACGCGGGACGGTCGGTTGACTCGCCGGTCCGCATTTGCCCGAGCCGCGGCGCCGAAAATGCGTCCGCGTGGTCGTGTTGCGCATTATATGGATACGTTTCCGGATGTCACGCCATTCGCGGCCCGGCCGGAAATCGGGCCGGGCGGACGCTCGACTGAATATGCGATCTTCCGCGCGACAGCCGTCGAACAGCGTCGTGCCGCGTCCGCAAAGCGTTGCATTGCATGGCCCCCGACGTCGCCCGACACGCCCGCCCGACCCTCGCTTGCGCCGGCATCGGCGGCCGATTGGTTGCGTCCGCATCGAACGCGTCGCGGACGAAAATATCGGAAAGTGCGTAGTATGGCCGAATCGACTTCGTTGGCAGCACGTCCCGCCGGCTTTTCACCGTACGCCCGATCGGCCGTGCGCGATCCCGTTGCCTGCGAAAAGACCCGGTTTCAAGAGACGGAGCGGATGCATGGTTTCCCAAGACGACACCCCGCACGACGGCATCACGCGCGACGAGATCCACCATCGGCAGATCGACATGCGCGGCTATCGGCGCAGCGACGGCCTGTTCGAAGTAACGGCCTGCCTCGCGGACCGCAAGACCAGCGATTTCACGCCGCCCGGCGGTGCGCGGACGGTCGCGGCGCTGACGCCGCTCCACGAGCTTGGCGTGACGCTCGTCTTCGACGTCGACATGGTCGTGCGCGCCGTATCCACGTTCATCCGTTCGCATCCGTATGCGCAATGTCCGGGCGGCGGCGACTCGCTGCAGGCGCTCGTCGGATTGACCATCGGCGCGGGCTGGAACAGCGAGGTGCGCAAGCGCCTGCCGTCTTGCGATACGTGCACGCACCTGAAGGAATTGCTCGGCCCGATCGCGACGACGGCCTATCAGACGATGGTCGGCATGCGGCGATCGTCGCTCGATTACCGCGACAGCGAAGGCAAGCCGCTCAAGATCGACAGTTGCTATGCCTACGGCGCATCGCGCGATCTCGTCAAACGTCTTTGGCCCGAACATCACCGGCCTTCGGGCACTGCGAAGGGCGGCTGAAGCCCCGGCACGCGGCGGTCCGGCGTTGTTTGCGAAACCGGTATTGCGCGAACGACTGCAGATCCTGCCTGTGTCGATTCGGTAGATCGGCGCTGCCGTATCCGTCCTCAGAACACGCCCAGTGCCAGCCCCGCGGCAAGACCCGCACCCAGTTCTGCGCAGCGCGCGAGCGCGTCATCGTCGATCGTCTTCGTCGCGAGAATACGCTCCGGCGTCTGCGCATGTGTGCAGACGATCAGCCCGGGTGCGACGTTCTTCAGCCGCCATCCGGTCGCAATCCGGTCGATCTGCCGCAACGCGTTCTGTCCGTCGCTGCCCGCGCAGATCATTGCCGCATACGGACGACCGTTCACGCGATCGAGCGCCGCGTAGTAGCAGCGATCGAAGAAATCCTTCATCAGCCCGGACATCGCCGCTAGATTCTCCGGCGTCGCGAACAGGTACGCGTCGGCTGCCAGCACGTCGTCGGCGCTCGTCGCGTCCGCGCGCTGCAGCCTGACGTCGACGCCGGGCTGCTCGCGAGCCGCACCGGCAGCCGCTTCGGCCATCTGCTGCGTGCCTCCGGTCATCGTGTGATAGACGATCAACAGCGTTTTCATGGGTCGTTGCTCGCAGTCGGTTTCGGGTGCGCGGACGTATCGCCGGGTTTGGGCCGGCTGGCTGGTCGACACGGGTAGGTGCGATTGTGCGTTCGGCTTCTCCGGATTGGCGGGTTTCGCGCATCGCAACGATTTCGACTGGTCCGCGCTACCGGATGCCCGCGGATGCGCGTTCAATCCTGCGTGCGATGCGACGCGGCGCCGTCGTCCAGTCGCGCGTAGTACGCGAGGAACATGTCGGCGGCCGATTCCGCCACTTTCTGCTGCTCCTGCGCCGTCAGCGGCGGCTGGCCCATCGTGATCTGCGGCCAGAACGCGAATGCCTTCATCGCGCCATGCAACTGATGCGCGGCGAACACCGGATCGGTGACCGCCAGCCGGCCGGCCGCCGCGGCCGCACGCACCCAGACCGTGACGTCTTCCTCACGCTCGCCGAGACGTTCGACCATGTCGCGCGCGCGTTCCGGCGAATGGATGGCCGCGCCGATCGCGACGCGCGCCAGCGCGAGAAACGCTTCGTCGTTCATCAACCGCAATTTGCGCTCGAGCAGCGCGAGCAGTTGCTCGCGCAGCGGCACGTCGGCGCGATAGGTCGGCAAGTTGCCGGCCCGGGTCGCATCCCACAGCTTGTTCAGGATCGCGGCGAATAGCGTCTCCTTGCTCGGAAAGTGGTTATAGACCGTGCGTTTCGACACATCGGCGCGCGCGGCGATACGATCCATGCTCGTCGCATCGTAGCCGGCCGCGAGAAATTCCTCGATCGCCGCATCGACGATGGCCGCGCGCTTTCGGTCGGTCAGGCGCTGAGGGGAAGTGCTGGTATCCATACAGAAATTTTACACCGGGCAGTTTACTTATCTCAAAAATAAACTACACTGTTTAGTGTACTTTATTCTTCGGACGAACCGGACATGGCATCGCCTCTCGTTTTGATTCACCGCATTCTGGGCTTTGCGGCGGCCCGCCGCGGCCGGACGCTGTCCGGCGGTTCGCCGCAGCACAACGGCGAGCGCTTTGCCAATGTCGCGCCGCGGCCCGCCGAAGGATTGGGCAAGACGCTGGGCATCGCATGGAACATGCTGGTCAACAAGCCGCGTCATACCGTGCCGGCCGGCGCCCTCCCCGTCGATTCGCTGACCCGCGCGGAACTCGACGCGGCGCCCGATCGCAGCCTGTACCGGCTCGGCCATTCGACGCTGTTGCTGAAGCTGCGCGGCGAATTCTGGCTGACCGATCCGGTGTTCGCCGAGCGCGCGTCGCCGTTTCGGCGCATCGGCCCCAAGCGCTTTCATGCGCCGCCGATCGCGCTGGAAGATCTTCCGCCGCTGCGCGGCGTGATCCTGTCGCACGATCATTACGATCACCTCGATCGCGACACGGTGCTCGCGCTTGCCTCCACCACCGGCGTGTTCGTGACGACGCTGGGTGTCGGCGATCGATTGATCGAATGGGGCATCGACGCGGACAAGGTTCGCCAGCTCGACTGGTGGCAAAGCGCGGACGTGGCCGGGCTGACGCTGACGGCTACGCCCGCCCAGCACTTCTCCGGGCGTAGCCTGTTCGACGGTAACAGTACGCTGTGGGCGTCGTGGGTGATCGTCGACGACGACCTGCGCGTATTCTTCAGCGGCGATACGGGTTATTTCGATGGCTTCCGGGAGATCGGCGAGCGCCTCGGGCCGTTCGACGTCACGCTGATCGAAACAGGCGCCTATGATGCGCAATGGCCGTACGTGCACATGCAGCCGGAAGAAACCGTGCAGGCGCACATCGATTTGCGCGGACGCTGGCTAGTCCCGATCCACAACGGCACGTTCGACCTCGCCATGCATCGCTGGCAGGAGCCGTTCGAGCGTGTCACGGCGTTGGCGCTCGTACGCGGCATCGAACTGTCAACACCGAGAATGGGCGAACACCTCGATCTCGACGCGCCGCATCGTGGCGCGCGCTGGTGGCGCGCGGTCGACGAGCGCGCGGCAGCGCCGGCGGCGAAATCGCGACGCTGGCAGCTTTGCGCATCGCAGGCGACGAAGTAGTCCGCCAGTCGCTGCGCGTGCCTGCCGGGAAGATGACCGTGCCGCGATTCCGGGTGGTGAATGCGTTGCCCGCCTCCCCTGCACGTCGACGGCTGCCTGTCGACCCGATTACCTGAGTAGAGAAGTCATGCATCCGGTACCCGTCCGATACATGCCCGGCCAACGAGACGATGATGTCGCCATCACGGCATTCGACCAGGCAGGCCACCGTTCGACCCGCCGCAGCCGCGAGAACGAATTGCGGCAGGCGCTCGCAGAGCGCGTCGCGAGATGGACCGAAGGTGTCGATCACCTCAACACGGCCATTCCCAATCTCAGCTTTCATCGAAGGGAAGCGCCGACGCTGCCGATGGAATGCATGGTCGAGCCGAGCTTCGGCCTCGTCGTTCAGGGCGCGAAGCGGGTCATACAGAGCGGGGATGCGTATATCTATGACGCCGACCGCTTTCTGATCACGTCGCTCGATCTGCCCGGTTCGACGCAAATCATCGAGGCCAGTCCCGACAAACCGTTTCTCGGGCTCGGCCTCAAGCTCGATTTCCGCGTCATGGCCGAACTGATGATGCAAGTCGCGCCGGATCACGACGATGCGCCGGCTGGCCGCGGACTCGTCGTCGGCGACATGACCGAACCGCTGTACGACGCGCTGAACCGGCTACTCGCGCTGCTGGACGACCCGAACGCGATTGCCGTTCTCGCACCGTATATCGAGCGGGAAATCTACTATCGGCTGCTGACGAGCGACCAGGGCGCGCGCCTGCGCCAGATTGCGTCCACCGGCAGTCAGTGCAACCGCGTGTCGCGCGCGATCCGGTGGTTGCGCGCTCACTACGACGAATCGTTGCGCGTCGATGATCTCGCGGCGCAAGTTCAGATGAGCAGTTCGACCTTCCATCATCACTTCCGTCAGCTCACCGGCATGAGTCCGTTGCAGTATCAGAAATGGATACGACTCAACGAGGCGCGTCGGCTGATGCTGGCGGAGCGGCTCGATGCAGCGTCGGCGGCGTTCAGGGTCGGGTACGCGAGCCCAACGCAGTTCAATCGGGAATATAGTCGGCTGTTCGGTAATTCTCCGCGACGGGATATCGATAGCCTGCGAGGTGGCGCGGACGTCGCTCTGTCGATCGTGGCGAGTTATTGATCGCGAGCGCGGACGGTAGCGATGTACGGGCTTCGATGGGATTCGCAAAGTACGGGGCTGGATTTGTCGCATGCAGTTTAAGGGGACGCGCGCCACTCTGTAAGATCATGTTGTACCGGCGGCGCTCCAGAGTCCTGCTCGACGACTCCCCGGCCTCAGCTTCTCCGCTCCATATTTCGCGATTTCACGAATCTGGGGCTCGGCACATGCGTTGTCACGTGACAACCGGCGCTAAATACCAAGCCCACTTGATGCCGAATTGGCGGCTCGATGCCACACAGTGGTGGAGTGATCCCCCGACACGTCGACAACCTCTAGCTGCGCCCCGCCACAAAACGTCTCATAAACTACAAATCACGTATCGATCAAGACGAATCTACCTGCGATTGGGCCGTTCCCCAACGCCGTCGCACTGAAATAGCATACGCCCCCATTTCCAAGCTTTTTCGCGCTCATTTCGCGTGAAACAGGATGAAGAATGTGGCGCAAGCCATTGCCACACAAGGATTTCCGGCGAGCATCGATTTTCGGCGAATGTTTCACGACCCGATCCGTTTGGGTTGGCACATGTCCCTGGCACATGGATTCATCACCCATTGCGGCCGGTATACGCGGCGATCTCGCGCACGTCGAACCTCTCCAGGGCACGGTGAATTGATACTTGCCACGAGACAGCCTCCCCTGTTAGCCGACACGAGCAGCAACACTAATTTCGCTCCACCGCGTAAATGGGGACACATCATAGTCGCCACGATATCGTCGTGGGGGCGCACCTCAGCAGTTGTTCTGACGCATAGCTTCGACACGTGAGCGTCCATGCGACGATAGCGGAATAACGGCCCGATGATGTCCCGACCACGCTACCGAGACGCTCGTTTGCAACCCTCGCGCGGGACTCTTCCCTTCATATACAGCCCGCCTGCCGCACGAGTCTTCCAGACACCGGCTCCTGTTGTCACGTGACAACTCGCTAGCGATTCAGTGACGAGCCGAGACCGAAAACTGTCGACGATGCCGTTCCTCCCTAGCAATAAGCCCTGTACGCCACGAGCACACGCCAACCACGACGACTCCCTGATGATCGCGGAGTGCCCGTTAGGAGATGCGTCGGAATCCATTTGTCACGTGACAACTCACCTCGGTACCGACGAGGGGTATATGGTCACGCGCCGCGCGCATCGACAATTGAAGTAAGGAAATTTCTGACGTTCCTGCGGAATCCGAGACGCAGCGTATGGAACAGTTCCTCACGGCGTACGGCCCAAGAGAAATCGGAGATCCAGCGACTTGTCACGTGACAACCCTCTGTTTCCCCGTGGCCAACATCATCACCGACATGGATTCGTATCGAATTTCGAATGAGATCTACGCACGCCAAAACGCCAAGTCTCTCCACAAGATCTCGTTATGGACCCCAAAGACCGTCGGCTTCCCTCACATTTGTCGTTCGTTCTTTTGCAACCGAGATCGATGGTTTTTTATCGAATCGCTACTCTCGAATAACGCTTAGCTATTCGGTCTACTTGTCACGTAACAACCACAACGACCAATAAAACATCCATAGCATTGAACACTTTTGTAGACAACCTATGAATAACTGCCTATATTACGTAAAACTCCTAGGAGGAATTCAATGGCTTTCAAGATCGCCGTCAGTAATCAAAAAGGTGGAACTGGAAAGACAACCATCTCCGTCAACATCGCGGCGGCATTCGAAGCCGGCGGCAATAAGGTCGCGCTGATCGATGCCGACCCTCAAGGCACTTCCGTCCGGTGGGTCACAAGTGGCGAGAACACGCTCCCGATGACGGTCCTGTCGCTGGCGCCTGCCGGCCGCGGCATCGGCGGCGAAATCAAGAAACAGGACGCGAACTTCGACGTGATCGTCGTCGACTGCCCCGGCAACCTCGAAGATCCACGTATTGCATCCGTCCTCGAAGTGGCGGACTTCTGCCTGGTGCCGCTTTCGCCGTCGCCGGCCGATCTGTACAGCACGGTTGCAATGATCCGCATGATCGAGTCGATGCGCGCCGTTCGAAATCCTCAACTTTCTTCCGCATTAATGCTGAATAGCGTTAATGGAAAAACTAAAATGCGTGAAGAAATTTTAAAAATTTTACGAGCTGAAGAAATAGGGGAGCATCTGCTCGACAGCCAGATCGCGCAACGCGAGGTCTATCGTCAGACGTTCGCGCTCGGCACCACGATCCATCACCATAATCGATACCTGAAGGGCCTGAAGGAAGCCCGCGCGGAAATCGAAAAACTGGTCACGGAAATGGCCCAATACATCGCGTCGACGCGCGCTACCGGAGCCGCCCATGGCTAAGGACACCTCGAAAGACAAGAAGCCGACCGGCAACCTGCATCTGGCAGCCGGCCTGTTGCGCGGACTCGCGCAGGAAAACGCGGCGCTCGAAACGCGGCTGCCCGAGCCGGCGGCCGCACCGGCTGCCGTCGTCGAAGCGGCGCCCGCCAGTGCGCCGGCCGCAACCGCGCCCGCCGGTGCGCCCGATCTGGGCGCGCCGCAGAAAGTACTGGTCAAGGACTGCATTCCGAACCCGTTCAACCCGCGCGTGTTCTACTCGGAGTCGAGCCTGCACGAACTCGCACTGACGTTGAAACGGGAAGGGCAGATCGAGCCGATCAAGGTCACGCGGCTCCCCGAATTTCCCGGCAAGCTCGTCGTGATCGACGGGCAACGCCGGCTGCGTGCGACGAGCATCAACGGCGACGAGACGATCAATGCGACGTTCCGCACCGATCACACGCCCGAGCAGCTCTATACGATCGCGTACCGCGCGAACCACGATCACGAACGCCAGACGATCTTCGACGATGCGGTCGCGTGGAAACGTCTGCTCGACGAGAAGGTCTTTGCCGACCAGAACACGCTGGCGGAAAAAATCGGCAAGGACAAGGCATCGATCAGCAAGACGCTGTCGCTGAACGCGCTGCCGAACACGCTGCTGGAGCGGATGGCGAGTGCGAACGACGTGGTCGGTCTGCAGGCCGCGTACTTTCTGAAGCTGATCTTCGAACGCCTGGGCGAGCCGACGGCCGACCGGCTGCTGACGGCCGTGATCGACCGGAAAAAATCCGTCCGCGATCTCGAGAATTTCCTGCGTGCGCAAAGCGACGGCGCCAAGAAGCCCGGACGGACGCGCTATAGCGTCCGTCATGACTTCGCACTCGAATCGCGCGCAATCGGTCAGTTGAAGACTTATCCGGACGGACGTCTGGATCTGCAGCTCAAGGGCGTCGACGCATCCCACCAGGAAGCGCTTGCCGACAAGCTCAAGACCGTCATCGACGCGTACGTCGCCGATCTGGCGGCGGCAACGCCAAAGTAACGCGCCACCGGCAAAAGGCCTCGCCTTCGCGCTGCGCCGCGCAGCCGGACCACAACAGGGTCCGGCGCACGGCGCGCACGACGGCGAGGCCTCTTTCAGTTGCCCGCGAGACTGCTTTTCAGCAGGAATTCCAGCAGGTCATCCGAGGTCGGCTCGCCCCACGTATCGAGCGCCAGCCAGCGGAAGAAGCTGGTCTGCGCGAGCTTGCTCGCCTTCTTCTTCGGCGACAGCGTCAGATCCTTCGAACCCGCCACCGTCTCGTTGTAACGCTCGATCAGCCTGGTCTGGTCGTCGATCTCCAGCTCGCGGAAATACGCGCCGGCTTCCTCGACCTTCGCCGCCAGATACTTGTCGCGAATCTGTTCCTGCTTGCTCTGCGCGGATTCCTTCGCCGGTGCGGCCGCTTCGGTTCCCTGCCCGTCGGCCAGCGTGTAACCGTGCGTCAGCGCCTTGCGGAAATACGCGGCGACGTTGTCGACCGGCGCCGCATTTTTCTTCGTGGTCCGATTGAGCGTATAGGCGATCGCCGCCTTGATGCGCTGCACGCCGTATTGCGTGATCAGCCGGCGCGCCTCCGAACGCGGAATGCCGAACTTCGCGACCTCCTCGACCAGCGCTTCGTTCTTGACGTCGCCGTCTTCGACCGTATCGGTGCTCTGCTTGCGTGTCACCTTGAACTGCACGGCTTCCACGCTGCGGCCGGATTTGTGTTCGATCAGCTCGAGCGTGTGATCCGATACTTCGTTCACCTCCTGAATGCACGGCACCAGGACCTTGCTCTTGAACAGCTTGTATTCCTTGTACGACTGCGACGCCTTGTCCTGGCCGAGAATGAGGTCACGGAATTTCGGCAGCGGAATCTTCGCGGTGATGCCGATCCCTTCGTAGCGCACCGTGTTTTCCCACAGCGCGAGCGAGTGCGAGCGCCGGAACTCGCGAGCGATCCGCATATCGATCAGCGCGTAGATCTCGGGATTGAGCAGTTCGCTGCGAATCTGGTCGGAGAAGCTGTACTTCAGCACCGATTGCTCGAGCTCCGCGCCGGCGAGCAGGCCCGATGCTTTCCAGACCGTCGAACGGTCCGCGGCCAGGTAGTCCCAGTTGACGACGGTACTGATCAGCGAGTTGACCGTATCCTTCACGTACTTCGTGTTGTTGCTGTTCAGCCCGCTCTCGTGCGACAGCGACGCGATCGAGATCGAGAAGCTCGTCCGGCCCGGTTCGAACGCCTCCTGCCGAAGTGCGTTCTTGATCAACGAGCTGAACATCTTGCGCTGCTGCAGACCGATCTTTCCCGACTTCGGTGCGATATGAATCGCCTGGACCGCCTTGCGCAGCAAGTCGGGCGGCTCGGGTGTCTGAAACAGCGAAACCTGTTTGTCTGAGCCTTTGCTTGCGGGCTTGCGCGGCATCGTGGTGTCCGGGTAAGGTTGCCTTATTGAGAGCGGACTTTATACCTTTTCGCGCCACGGAGCAACGCCCTTGCTCAAGCATTACTTTCACTATATGAGCTAACTATCTGACACGTAATGAGAAATCCGTGTTTCACGATTTGTTCAGAGCCCCATATCCGTCTACCTTTTGATCAAAATACCTCCCAAAAGCCGCTACCTTTCCTGGCTCGACAGGGCAACCCGGCACAAGAATTGCCATACGAAGGTACCCATCCATGGGGGCAAACGGACGGAATCGAGATCGCCGGGAAGATTCGTGGTGCCCCGCAACACAGCCGCCTTTTTCTCCCATAACGGGCTACCTTTGTCGTTTCCCATAGGAGGCTACCTGTCACCGGGGTCGACGCAGCTGCTTTCCGGATTGAAGGTGGAAATCGCTCCCATAAACGGCAACTATTCGTTTTCCCCATAGACGGTAACCTGTCCGTGGCCTTAGCCCTGTCTATGGGAAAGCTTCACGGCGTCCCCGAGCAAAGGGCAGCAAATTGACTGAGACCGACTCCCATAAATAGGTACCTTTCAGATTTCCCATAACCGGCTACCCGAAGAAAATCACTGTGCACGCATCGGACTACCAACCGAGAA
Organism: Burkholderia sp. MS389; assembly: GCF_016899425.1. Taxonomy (GTDB): domain Bacteria; phylum Pseudomonadota; class Gammaproteobacteria; order Burkholderiales; family Burkholderiaceae; genus Burkholderia; species Burkholderia sola. The sequence continues at coordinate 231,279 of NZ_CP045996.1, read as the reverse complement.
AAGCCCCCCATAAAAGGCTACCTTCCTGTGTTCCCATAGACGACTACCGAGCGCGATTGACGGTCGATTTCCCATAACCGGATACGTTCGCCCCATATCCACAACCCGGATTCCCCACAACACGGTACCCCAACCCCCAAATCCACAGACCTGAAACCCCAAACCCTTCCACCTGTGCTCCCATAAATGGGTACCGAACACCCCTCAAACCCTTGCCAGACAAGGCTGTGAGCCGTCTAAAAGTAGTTAAAGAAGTAAACGTGGTTTACCAAAGATGTAAACACACGTGTGCTTGCACAGAAAGACGAACCCCATAAACCGCTACCAATGGGAGTCGTCTGTGGGACGCAAGGCGTTCAGATCCTGCGATCCAGACCGACTCGGCTCTGTTTGACACACCGTTCCAGGAAGGCTCCAGGCCTGACAAGGCCTCCCGAAGAGGTGAGTACCCACTCACAAACGCCGAAACGTAGAAACTTATGGGAGGAAATGCGCGGTTTCGGCGTAGAGGTTCCCGTTTATGGGACCCAAAAATGTGCCCCATGGCACCCTCGGCACCATGACTGACGAGCGCAGCGAATCCCGTCGCTTCGTCCACAGCAGTTGGAAATCATCCTGGACTGCCCACGAATGGTTTTTTGCACTCGCGCGGCCTCGTCTATGCACAAGTTTTTGTCGATCGCCTGTGATGCCGCTCGCCAAATTTAGCCTGTGGACTGTGCCCGACGGAATCCGATCCCGGCTGTTTCCATCCCACGTCCGGTCCGTTTTTCTACCTTTGGAGTGCCGCCCGGCAAGCCATGCTGTGTCCGTCGACATCGTTGCGAACCAACGTGAAGGTGCTGTCGGTGCCGCAGCTCACCGCAATCGAATTCCCCGATGCGCCCGAATATGCTCACCTTCCGAAAAAGCAGAGTCCCGTAAAAGCTCACCGATAGGCGGTGGCACAGGTATAAGCAAGCTGTGTAGATCCCAGCCCTCATCCACATAAGGAACCGTCGATGGGAGCAAACGGGAAACGATCGGCATCCTTGTGTGGCGCTTCAGCGTCGGCAAGCACGGTTGCACAGACGGATAGGCTTCACGGCCATGGGCATATCCATCCGACGAGCGCTGCTCGCTCATGATCAGTTTCAGCGCATTCGTGCAGTCCATCGGGCCGACGTCTTCACCGCTTGCGCCGCCCCGCCTTTTTTGTCAGACCTACGGATCGACAACCCGCTTTGCCTCCACACACAGACAACCTTCTGCATCACAGTGCGGCAAGCGGTACCGAACAGATCACCGCACGCCGCAACGACGCAACGTAACCCTCCTGACCGCCGAAGAAACGAATCGTGGTCGTTTATGGGAGGAACCGTCGCTCGAGCCGCATCGAACGATAACGTGACGCATGGATCGACTGCTGCTGCGGTGATCGTGCAAGCACGACGATCCTCACGTCGCGCATGAGCGCATGAGCGTATCGATATCGCCACCAGTGAAACACGCGTCGGCGCCTCGCACCGCGTCGAGTACCGCGGCGGCCGACCTCGAGCGCACCAACCGCGTTGTCTCCCATACGTGTATCCCCAATTCCGTCAGCACGTTGACGCCACAATTTTTGCGACACGGTTATGATGCTCAAGTCCTGACCGCGACATGACGACTGGTCAGGGCAGGGGCGGTATCTCGATGGTTTTTCAAACCGTGATGGTCATCAAAAAAGAGAGTTCAGCGATGCGAATCCAGATCAGAAAACTCACGCTGGCTGCTACCGCAGCCGCTTTCCTGTTCGGCTCGGCCGTTCCGGCCTTTGCACAGGAAACCGCAAGCGCGCCGGCTGCACAGGACGCCAAGGCCGCGAAGAGCGAAGCGCGCAAGGCGGCCAGGGCCAAACGCAAAGCCGAGCGCAAGGCTGCGCGTGCGAAGAACACCGCCGAGCTGAAGAAACTCGAAGACGCCGGTTACAAGCCGGCGGCCAATGATCCGAACTATCCGCAGAACCTGCAGAACGCGGAAAAGAAGGCCGGCGCCGCAAGCCAGTAAGCGTCGTCCGGCGGCAAGCCACGGGGCCGATCCGCGGCTTGCCGCGTGTGTCGCGATCGCGCGATGCACGAAAGCAAACATGCTCCATACGTTTATTCAATTCGATTCGGAATCCTGCATGTCGTGAAGATGCACGACACACAGGCGCGGGCGCTCAGCGCCGCTCGCCCGACGCAGTCGCGCTTCCCGTTGCCTTTAGCCAGTCCTTGAACGCGCGTACGGCGTCGTCGTCCGCTCGCGCGGACGCCACATATGTAAAGTAGCGCCACGGCGGCAGCGCCGGTTCGCTGAACGGCTGCACGAGCCGGCCTTCGGCGATGTCGTCGGCGACCAGCGCGATCGGGCCCATCGCGACGCCGAGCCCGTCGAGCGCGCCTTGCAGCGTCAGGTAGAAATGCTCGAGCGTGAGCGAGTGCCGCGGGACGAGGTTCGGGTGCCCGGCCGCCGCGAGCCATTCCGGCCACATGCCCGGATAGGTTGCCGCGTGCAGCAGCGTGAAGCCGGCGAGATCGGCAGGCGTCTCGAGCGACCGGCCCTCCAGCAACTTCGGCGCACACACCGGCAGCCGGACTTCGGACAGGAATTCCTCCGCAACGTACCCGTCGATGGCCTGCGGGCCGCCGCGAACGATCAGGTCGACCTTGTCGCGCAGCTTGTCGATCGGCTCGTTCGACGTCGACAGCCGCACCTCGATGGCCGGATGCCCGACCTGGAACGACGACAGCTTCGGGACGAGCCAGCGCAGCGAGAACGTCGCGGGCGCGCTGACGCGCAGCACGCGCTGCTGCGCGTGGCCGAAATGCTGCGCGGTGGCAAGTGCGATCCGGTCGAACGAAGCGCCGACCTCGGCGAGGTACGCGCGGCCGGCCGCGGTCAGTTCGACGCGCCGGTTGTGGCGTTCGAACAGCGGCCGCCCGAGCCACGCTTCCAGTTGTTGCACGTGCCGGCTGATCGCGCCGTGCGTGACGCACAGCTCGTCGGCGGCCAGCGTGAAGCTGCCGAGCCGCGCGGCGGCTTCGAACGCGCGCAGCGAATTCAACGGAGGGAGTCGTCGGGCCATTGCATCGTTTCGCGTGAAATTTACTCACACGATGGTTCAGGTTTAATCGTTTGATCGGGTGATTCGGCTCCGCCAATATGGCACACAAACGGCCAACCGGGCCGACCGAGTGTCTGAATTTCTCACATGGAGTACGGAGCATGCCGAACGTGGTGGTGGTGGGCGCCCAATGGGGCGACGAGGGCAAGGGGCGCGTCGTGGACTGGCTGGCGGCGCAGGCCGATGTCGTCGCACGCTACAACGGCGGCCACAACGCGGGCCACACGCTGGTCGTCGGCGGCAACACGTACAAGCTGGCGCTGCTGCCGAGCGGCATCGTGCGCGGCAAGCGCGGCGTGATCGGCAACGGCGTGGCGCTCGATCCGGAAGCGCTGCTCGCGGAAATCGGGCGGATGGCCGAACTCGGGCTGTCGGTGACGCCGGACAACCTGTCGATCGCCGAGAACGCGACGCTGGTGCTGCCGATTCACCGCGCGATCGACGAGGCGCAGGAGCGTTTGCGCCGCGAACCCATCGGCACCACGCTGCGCGGAATCGGGCCGGCCTATGAGGACAAGGTCGGGCGTCGCGGGCTGCGCGTCGGCGATCTCGCCGAACCGGGCGGGCTCGCCGCCAAACTCGACGTGCTCGTCGACCATCACAACGCGTGGTTCCGCGGCCTGGGGTTCGACGAGTACGATCGCGACGCGATGCTGGCGACGCTGGTTGCGCTTGCGCCGAAGATCCTGCCGTTCGTGCGTCCGGTCTGGGCCGACCTCAACGACGCGACCGATCGCGGCGAGCGCATCCTGTTCGAGGGCTCTCAGGCCGTGATGCTGGACATCGACTGGGGCACCTATCCGTTCGTGACGTCGTCGGGCACCGTGGCATCGGCCGCGGCGGCCGGCACCGGGCTCGGGGCAGCGAAGCTCGGCCACGTGCTGGGCGTGACGAAGGCGTATGCGACGCGGGTCGGCGGCGGCCCGTTCCTCACCGAGCTGACTGACGCGACCGGCGACACGCTGCGTGCGCGCGGACAGGAGTTCGGCGTCAACACGGGCCGGCCGCGACGCTGCGGATGGCTCGATGCCGCGCAACTGCGTCAGGCCGTCAGGATCTCGGGCATCGAGTCGCTGGCGCTGACCAAGCTCGACGTGCTCGATGGTTTCGAGTCGATCGCGCTGTGCATCGGTTACGAATTCGACGGCGTGCGCGTCGATCATTTGCCCGCGAGCCTCGATGCGCAGTCGCGCGCGAAGCCGCTCTACGAACGGTTCGAAGGCTGGCAAGGCTCCGTGCAGGGCGTGCGCGAGCGTGCGGCGCTGCCGCGGGCCGCGCAGGCTTTCATCGCGCGCATCGAAGCCGTGGCGGGCGCGCCGGTGTCGATGATCACGACGGGCGCGGAGCGCGACGACACGATCGTGTTGCGCAATCCGTTCGATGCGGTGGCCGCCGCGTAATGCGCGGGATGCACAGGGTGTCGATCGAGAGCGCGATCGTGGTCGGCGGGTAGCTTTTTCCGATCGCTGCGGTTGGCCTGTCGGTCCCTCCATACGCATGTCCGCCCGGCCCGGATGCCGCTCGGTGAGCGGCTTCGCAGCACGATTCGGCATCCGGATCGTGCCGCCTACGGCGAACTGGACACGCCTGCACCGCTGCTGTACTGTTCCGCACAATTCGCGCCAGACCGGCGTGTGCCGGCGCTGCCGGCACTCTGGCCGCACGACGGCGCGACGTGACAATCGCGGGGACAGGTCGATGGACACGTTACAGATGATGCGCATTTTCGTCCGGGTCGCGGAAGAGGGCAGCTTCACGAGCGCGGCCCAGCGCCTGGACATCACGACGGCCTACGCGTCGCGTTCGGTCGCGCAACTCGAAACGCATCTGCGCACGCGCCTGCTGAACCGCAGCACGCGCCGCATCGCACTGACCGACGCCGGGCAGCGCTATCTCGACCGCTGCCAGCGCATCCTCGGCTATATCGACGAAGCGGAAGCCGAGGCGGCCGATGCACAGGTGAAGCCGTCCGGACGGCTGCACGTCCACGCGACGACGAGTTTCGGCCAGTCCTACGTGGTGCCCGCGGTCGTGCGCTACCGCGAACGCTATCCGTCGGTCGCGGTCGAGCTGACGCTGTCGCAGCACGTGCCTGACATCATCGACGAAGGCTACGACGTGTCGCTGCAGTTGAGCACGACGGAGCTGCCCGATTCCGGGCTGGTATCGCAGCGGCTCGGCGACGTGGGCAGCGTGCTGTGCGCGTCGCCTGCCTACCTGAAGGCGCGCGGCACGCCGCGTGCGGTGAGCGATCTCGCCGGGCATGCGTGCCTGCGGCTCGTCACGTCGTTGTTTCCGCGCGACCGCTGGCATCTCGACGGCCCGAACGGCCGCGAAACGTTCGAACTGTCGGTGCCCGATTTCCAGGTGAATATCGCCGATGCGCTCGGCGCCGCGCTGCGCGCGGGGCTCGGGATCGGCCCGCTGCCGATGTCGGCTGCGCTGCCCGCGCTCGCGAGCGGCGCGCTGGTGCGCGTGCTGCCCGATTACCGGTTGCAGAAGCTGACGGTCTATACGCTGTATGCGTCGCGTCAGTATCTCGATGCGAAGATCCGCACGTTCGTCGATTTCCTGCGGGAATGCGTGCCCGAGATGCTGGCCGCCGACGAGGCCGCGTTGAACGCTTGCTGCGCGTCTCGTCAGTCCTGATTCACGCATGATCGATACGTGAGTACCGCGCACTGTCTTTCGGGTCAACTGAAATAATTCGCAGTCCTGCATTAAAGGCAGGCGACGCATGCATGTGCGCGGACCGGTTGGACAATGATGCCCGTGTTCCCGGCACGTCCTTATGAAAGCGTTTTCTTGCGATTCGCGTTCATGGTGCGACGCGCGACAGCGGCACCGCTTCGCCGCGCAGCCGAGCGACGTCGCGGCCCGGTGCGTCGCCGAACAGCCGTGCGTATTCACGGCTGAACTGCGACGCGCTCACGTAGCCGACGCTGCGGCACGCCTGCCGCGCATCCATCGCCGACACGCACATCAGGCGGCGCGCCTCCTGCAGCCGCAGCACCTTCTGGCATTGCAACGGACTCATCGACGTGACCGCACGGAAATGATGGTGGAAGGTCGACGGGCTCATCTCCACCCGTCGCGCGAGCGTGTCGACCGCCATCGGATCGAGATAGTGATCGCGAATCCATGCGACGGCGCGCGAGATGCGCTGGGTCGTCGAACCGGCGTCGCCGATCTGCGCGATGCGCGCGCCCGACGGGCCGCGCAGCAGCCGGATGAGGATTTCGTCGACGATCAGCGGTGCGAGGAGGTCGAGGTCGTCCGGTTGTGCGATCAGTTGCATCAGCCGCGCGACGGCGTCGACGATTTCGGGCGTCGCGTCGAGCGTGTCGAGCGCGCGGTAGTCGACGGCTTTCGGCAGCCCGCGCGGAAAGACGACGGGCGTGAGCGCCGCGATGCGGTGCGGATCGAGTGCGAGTTGCGCGTAAAGGAACGGCTCGGCGGGGTTCGCGCGCGTCACGCGTCCGGTCACGGGGAGGTCGGCGGTGGCGACCAGCATCCGCGATTCGTCGATCGTGTAGGTATCGTCGCCGACCCGCATCGACTTCGCGCCTTGCCCGACGATGCTCAGGCACGCGTGGTGCACGCCGTGGTTCCACTGCGGCGGCAGCGCGGACGCGCGCGCGACACGCATGCCGCGCAGCGGAAGGTCGAACATGCCGTCGTGCGGCGCGTACACGGCGATCAGCGCCGCCAGCCGGGCAGCGGGCGATCGGGCTGGCGACCGGGCATCGTGATCCGGTGGATGGCGCGGTTGGGTCGGCGTTCGGGCGTCGATTTCCATGTTGCGTGAGCGGTTGGCGGAGCGGGCGATGCCGTGCGTGCGCTGCGATTCGCTGCCGGCGTGCAGGCATGGCGGTCACATCGTACGGCCAGTTGCGTGCGCGGGATTGCCTAAAACTGTCCGAAATTAGCCCGATCATCCGGACCTGCATGATCGGCGGCCGCGTCGCCTGTCGTGGCAGGGTGTGCGACGCACAAATTCGGAAATTAAGGCAAAACAATCGCAGGATCGGGCAAGCCATTTTCCGGCGGTTTCCCTACCATTGCACCTGCTGAAGGAAATGCGATTCAGCGTGCCCGGACGATACGGGCAACACCGTCCGCGTGATGCGCGGACGCCGCCGGCCTTGCCGCGCGCGTTGCCGCCGCGAATCGCCGGGAAAGACTCAGGACTGCTATTGAACGATCGTGCATTGGGCTTGCCGAGGCCGGCTTGCGTCCGTTGCAAGCCGACGCGTGCCCGTCGCGAGCGTGTCGACCGACCCGGCGGAGCCGGTGTCGGGGCCGCCGCATTGGCCGGGCCGATGCGGGCCGGCTGTGGCGCGGCGTCGGGTGCAGATGGACGGGCAGTCGTCCGCGCAGGGAAATCCGGACAAATGGACCAACTTCAATCGATTCGGGCATTCGTGACGGTGGCAAGGGAAGGCGGGTTTCGCCGGGCGGCGACGCGGTTGCGCGTGTCGACGGCGATGGCCAGCCGACTGGTCGATGCGCTCGAGACGCGCCTCGGCGCGCGCCTGCTTCAACGCAGCACGAGCCACCAGTCGCTGACGGAAATCGGCGAGCTGTATCTCGCGCGCGTCGAGCGGATTCTCGGTGCGATCGACGAGATCGACGGCCGTTTCGTCGCGATGGGCAGCAAGCCGGAAGGCGTATTGCGCGTGGCCGCGCCGGTCGCGTTCGGGCTCAGCCAGCTGAGCGCGCTGCTCGATCGTTTCGTGCACCGGTTTCCGGACGTGCGGCCGACCGTGACGCTGACCGATGCCCACGTCGACCTGACTACCGAAGACATCGACGTCGCGTTCCTGACCGACGGGATGCCAGTGTCCGGCGCGCACGCATTGCATACGCTGGCCGCGTACGAATCCGTGCGCGTCGCGGCGCCCGATTATGTCGCCGCGCACGGCGGCGCGGCTGCGTCCGGCGACTGGCCGGACATCGCGACCGTGCGGCTCGAGTTGCCGGCGGCCGACGACGACCACGCGGCCGGGATTCGATCCGGCGTCGCGCCCGGCAATACGGGCGTCGGCCATCTCGAGATGGCACGGCGGCTGGCCGTGGCCGGCATGGGCGCGGCGGTGCTGCCCGCGTATCTCGTCGACGCCGATCTGGCGGCCGGCACGCTGGTGCGCGTGGCCCCGCTCCATCTGCTCGCGCCCGTCACGTTGAAGCTTGCGCATGCGCGTGCCGCACGTCTGCCGGCCGCCGCGCGCGCGTTCATCGAATTCGCCGGCGCTGCATTCCGACCCGCGCGCTAGCAGTCTGGCAGAACCCATGGCAACGCGATCCCGCCGAGGCAGCGGGCTCGCCGTTCTTTTTCGGAAGCAGTTCGGCGAACGAACGCTCCGCCGGGTGCAACGCACACCCGCAACACGTGTCCGCATCCGCGGCGGACAGGACCCTTCAGGTTCGCCGCGCGTCAGGGCCATGAGGAGATCTGGTGATTCCCATTGAAGGTCGTCTAATTGTGAGAGGTCGCTCCATGCGCGTCGAACGGGTTCCATACCGCTTAATCACTGCCGCAACGGCTGCCGTTTTCCTGGCCGCGTGCGGGAAAAAAGAAGCGGCGCCGCCGCCGCCAACGCCGGAAGTCGGCGTCGTCACCGTCCAGCCGCAAGCCGTGCCCGCGGTGACCGAGCTGCCGGGCCGCACCAGTGCATTCCTCGTCGCGCAGGTCCGCGCGCGGGTCGACGGCATCGTGCTGCGCCGCGAATTCACCGAAGGCACCGACGTCAAGGCCGGTCAGCGTCTCTACAAGATCGATCCGGCGCCGTACATCGCCGCGCTGAACAGCGCGAAGGCGACGCTCGCGAAGGCGCAGGCGAACCTCGTCACGCAGAACGCGCTGGTCGCGCGCTACAAGGTGCTGGTCGCGGCGAACGCGGTCAGCAAGCAGGACTACGACAACGCGGTCGCCACGCAAGGCCAGGCCGCTGCGGACGTCGCGGCCGGCAAGGCGGCGGTCGACACCGCGCAGATCAACCTCGGCTATACGGACGTCGTGTCGCCGATCAGCGGCCGCGTCGGCATCTCGCAGGTGACGCCGGGCGCATACGTGCAGGCGAGCCAGGCGACGCTGATGTCGACCGTGCAGCAGCTCGATCCGGTGTACGTCGACCTCACGCAGTCGAGCCTCGAAGGGCTGAAGCTGCGTCAGGACGTGCAGAGCGGCCGCCTGAAGACGAGCGGCCCGGGCGCGGCGAAGGTGTCGCTGATCCTCGAAGACGGCAAGACCTATTCGGAAGCCGGCAAGCTGCAGTTCTCGGACGTGACGGTCGACCAGACCACCGGCTCGGTGACGATCCGCGCGGTGTTCCCGAACCCCGGCCGCGTGCTGCTGCCGGGGATGTTCGTGCGCGCACGGATCGAGGAAGGCGTGAACGAGAACGCGTTCCTGGTGCCGCAGATCGGCGTCACGCACGACCAGAAGGGGCAGGCGATCGCACTGGTCGTGACCGCGGCCAACAAGGTCGAGATGCGTCCGTTGACGACGACCGGCACGTACGGCCAGAACTGGGTCGTCGAAGGCGGTCTGCAGGCAGGAGATCACGTGATCGTGCAAGGCGTCGACAAGGTGCGCCCGGGCGCGACGGTGAAGACCGTCGCCGCGCAGCTCGCCCCGGCGCCGGATGCCGCATCCGCCACCTCGGCAAGCGCCGCGCCGGCGACTACCGCGGCAACTACCGCGGCCAGTGCCGCAGCGAGTTCGGCCGCCGCGTCGAGCGCGCAATAACAGGGAGTCCGTTTCATGGCCAAGTTCTTTATCGATCGCCCGATCTTCGCGTGGGTGATCGCGATCGTGCTGATGCTGGCCGGCGTCGCATCGATCTTCAAGATGCCGATCGCGCAGTATCCGACGATCGCACCGCCGACGATCCAGATCCAGGCGAACTACCCGGGCGCTTCCGCGAAGACGGTGGAAGACACGGTGACGCAGGTGATCGAGCAGCAGATGAGCGGGCTCGACAACTTCCTTTACATGTCGTCGACGAGTGACGACTCGGGCAACGCGACGATCACGCTGACCTTCTCGCCGGGCACGAATCCGGACGTCGCGCAGGTGCAGGTGCAGAACAAGCTGTCGCTCGCGACGCCGAACCTGCCGCAGGTCGTGCAGCAGCTCGGCATGCAGGTCACGAAGTCGAGCAGCAACTGGCTGATGTGGTTCGCGTTCAACTCCGAGGACGGCCGGATGTCGAAGGAGGACCTGACGAACTACGTGGCCTCGCACGTGCTCGATCCGCTGAGCCGCGTGAACGGCGTCGGCCAGACGCTGCTGCTCGGTTCGCAGTTCTCGATGCGGATCTGGCTCGACCCCGTCAAGCTGACCAACTACAGCCTCACGCCGACCGACGTGACGGCCGCGATCACGCAGCAGAACGTGCAGATCGCGGGCGGCCAGATCGGCGGCACGCCGGCGAAGCCAGGCACCGTGCTGCAGGCGACGATCACCGAATCGACGCTGCTGCGCACGCCCGAGCAGTTCGGCAACATCCTGCTGAAGGTCAACCAGGACGGCTCGCAGGTTCGCTTGAAGGACGTCGGCCGCGCGGCGCTCGGTTCGGAAAACTACACGTTCGACACGAAGTACATGGGGCAACCGACGGCCGGCCTCGGCATCCAGCTCGCGACCGGCGCGAACGCGCTGGCGACCGCGAACGCGCTGCGGGCCAAGATCGACGAGCTGTCGAAGTACTTCCCGCATGGCCTCGTCGTGCACTACCCGTACGACACCACGCCGTTCGTGCGCCTGTCGATCGAGGAAGTGGTCAAGACGCTGATCGAGGGCATCGTGCTCGTGTTCCTCGTGATGTACCTGTTCCTGCAGAACCTGCGGGCGACGATCATCCCGACGATCGCGGTGCCGGTCGTGCTGCTCGGCACGTTCGCGATCATGGGTCTCGCCGGCTTCTCGATCAACACGTTGTCGATGTTCGGGCTCGTGCTCGCGATCGGCCTGCTGGTCGACGATGCGATCGTGGTGGTCGAGAACGTCGAGCGCGTGATGGCCGAAGAAGGGCTGTCGCCGAAGGAGGCGACCCGCAAGGCGATGAGCCAGATCACCGGCGCACTCGTCGGCGTCGCGCTCGTGCTGTCGGCGGTGTTCGTGCCGGTGGCGTTCTCGGGCGGCTCGGTCGGCGCGATCTATCGTCAGTTCTCGCTGACGATCGTGTCGGCGATGGTGTTGTCGGTGCTCGTCGCGTTGATCCTGACGCCGGCACTGTGCGCGACGATCCTGAAGCCGATCGAGAAGGGGCATCACGAAGAGAAGAAGGGCTTCTTCGGGTGGTTTAACCGGACGTTCGATCGCAGCCGCGATCGCTATACGAGCGGCGTGAACCATGTGATCAAGCGCTCCGGCCGCTGGCTCGTGATCTACCTGGCCGTGTTCCTCGCGGTCGGCGTGATGTTCGCGCGGCTGCCGAAGTCGTTCCTGCCCGATGAAGACCAGGGCTACATGTTCATGATCGTGCAGACGCCGTCCGGCTCCACGCAGGAAACGACCGGCAAGACGCTCGACAACATCAACACGTACCTGACCACCGCCGAGAAGGAGGTGGTCGACTCGGTGTTCACGGTCAACGGCTTCAGCTTCGCGGGCCGCGGCCAGAATGCGGGCCTCGTGTTCGTGAAGCTGAAACCGTACGAGCAGCGCCAGCGTTCGGACCAGAAGGTGCAGGCGCTGATCGGCCGGACCTTCGCGCACTATTCGACGTATAAGGACGGGATGGTGATTCCGTTCAACCCGCCGTCGATTCCCGAACTCGGTACCGCTGCGGGCTTCGACTTCGAGCTGACGGACAACGCCGGCCTCGGTCACGAAGCGCTGATGGCCGCGCGCGGCCAGTTGCTCGGGATGGCAGCGAAGGATCCGGCGCTGGCGCTCGTGCGTCCGAACGGCCTGAACGATACGCCGCAGTACAAGGTCGACATCGATCGCGAGAAGGCGAACGCGCTCGGCGTGACGGCCGCGGCGATCGACCAGACGTTTTCGATCGCGTGGGCGTCGCAGTACGTGAACAACTTCCTCGATACCGACGGCCGGATCAAGAAGGTGTACGTACAGTCGGACGCGCCGTTCCGGATGACGCCCGAAGACATGAACATCTGGTACGTGCGCAACAGCGCGGGCGGGATGGTGCCGTTCAGCGCGTTCTCGACCGGCCACTGGATCTACGGGTCGCCGAAGCTCGAGCGTTACAACGGCGTGTCGTCGATCGAGATCCAGGGGCAGGCCGCGGAAGGCAAGTCGACGGGGCAGGCGATGGCCGCGATGGAAGCGCTCGCGAGCAAGCTGCCGGAAGGCATCGGCTATTCGTGGACGGGGCTGTCGTTCCAGGAAATCCAGTCCGGCTCGCAGGCGCCGATCCTGTACGCGATCTCGATTCTCGTCGTGTTCCTGTGTCTCGCGGCGCTGTATGAAAGCTGGTCGATCCCGTTCTCGGTGATCATGGTCGTGCCGCTCGGCGTGGTCGGCGCACTGCTCGCGACGATGCTGCGCGGCCTCGAGAACGACGTGTTCTTCCAGGTCGGCCTGCTGACGACCGTCGGTTTGTCCGCGAAGAACGCGATCCTGATCGTCGAGTTCGCACGCGAACTGCAGGCGGGCGGGAACATGGGGCCGGTGCGCGCGGCGATCGAGGCGGCGCGCCTGCGGCTGCGTCCGATCCTGATGACGTCGCTCGCGTTCATGCTCGGCGTGCTGCCGCTCGCGATCAGCAACGGCGCGGGCTCGGCGAGCCAGCACGCGATCGGCACGGGCGTGATCGGCGGGATGATCACCGCGACGTTCCTCGCCATTTTCATGATTCCGATGTTCTTCGTGCGGGTTCGCGCGATCTTCAGCGGCGAAACGGAAAACGTCGACGACGCATGGCGTCTCGTGCAGGGCGACCTGCAGCGCGGTCGCGACGACGCACACGATTCGAAGGGGCAGTAACGATGCAAAAACATGCTTTGACTGCCACCGCGGCCGCACTGGCTGCCGCGCTGTTTGCCGCGGGCTGCACGATGGCGCCGCATTACACGCGGCCCGACGCGCCCGTCGCGCAGGTGTACCCGGCCGGCGGCGTCTACGCGACGCAGCCGGGCGCGGCCGGCGCGCGCAGCGCGAGCGGCCAGGCGGCGACTGCCATCGGCTGGCGCGAATTCTTCGTCGATCCGCGCCTGCAGCGGCTGATCGAGATCGCGCTGAAAAACAACCGCGACCTGCGCGTGTCGGTGCTCAATATCGAGGCCGCGCGTGCGCAGTACCAGATCACGCGTGCGGGGCTGTTCCCGACGCTCGACGGTACGGGCACGGGCAGCATCCAGCGTTTCCCGGCAGGTGTATCGCAGACGGGCCAGCCGCTGATTTCGCGCACCTACAACGTCGGATTGTCGGCGTCGTGGGAGCTCGATCTGTTCGGCCGCGTGCAGAGCCTGAAGGACCAGGCGCTCGCGCAGTACCTGTCGACGTCGTACGCGCGGCAGGCGTCGGAGATCTCGCTGGTGTCGCAGGTGGCCGATCAGTACCTGACGCTGCTGTCGACCGATGACCTGCTGAAGGTCACGGAGGACACGCTGAAGACCGCGCAGGCGTCGTACGACCTGACCAAGCTGCAATTCGACAACGGCACGGGCTCCGAGCTCGAGCTGCGTCAGGCGCAGACGGTAGTCGAGACGGCGCTCGCGAACCAGCAGGCGCAGGCACGTGCGCGCGCACAGGCGCTGAACGCGCTGGTGCTGCTGATCGGCGAGCCGCTGCCGGACGATCTGCCGGCGGGCATGCCGCTCGACGCGCAGAACCTGCTGACGGACGTGCCGGCCGGGTTGCCGTCGGATCTGCTGACGCGTCGTCCGGACGTGATGCAGGCCGAGCAGACGCTGCTGGCCGCGAACGCGAACATCGGCGCGGCGCGCGCGGCGTTCTTCCCGCGTATCTCGCTGACGGCCGCATTCGGCACCGCGAGCCCGACGCTGGGCGGCCTGTTCAAGGCCGGCACGGCGGCGTGGTCGTTCGCGCCGAACATCGCGCTGCCGATCTTCGAGGGCGGGCAGAACATCGCGAACCTCGATCTCGCGCACGTGCAGAAGCGCATCGAGATCGCGAACTACGAGAAGGCGATCCAGTCGGCGTTCCGCGAAGTGTCGGACGGGCTTGCCGCACGCGGCACGTACGATCAGCAGATCGCGGCATTGGAGCGCAACGAGCACGCGCAGCAGCGTCGCTTCGACCTGTCGGACCTGCGTTACAAGAACGGTGTGGACAGCTATCTGTCGGTGCTGACCGCGCAGACGGATCTGTACGCCGCGCAGCAGTCGCTGATCAGCGCGCGCCTGGCGCGCTGGACGAACCTGGTCGATCTGTACCGCGCACTCGGCGGCGGGTGGATCCAGCGCGCCGGCGAAGCGCCGCGCGCGCCGGATGCGCCGGTCGACGATCAGACGGCAACGACCGGGTAAGCATGGCACATGGCAGGAGCGGAAAGCCGCGCCTGTCCACCGAACCGAAGGAGTGTGAAAACGAAAACGCCACGGACGCAAATCCGTGGCGTTTTCGTTTGTACCGTCGCCGCGCGGGAAGCGGCATTACGTTACGCGTGCTTCGTCCAGAGCGTTCGGCCGAAGAACGTGAGCGTGCGGTCCCACGCCGTTTCCGACCACACCGGATCGAACTGCGTGCCGGCGATGCGGCCGGGGCCGACGGCCGTTTCGTTCGCGAACGCATGGTGCGCGAGATAGCGATGGAATTCGAAGCCGACGTTCGCATCGGTCAGCTTCTTTTCCAGTGCGTCGACCTGGTCGATCGTGAAGAACGCATCCTGCGTCGCCCAATGACCCATCAGCGGTACCTTGAGCTTGGCCGGATCGATGTAATCGAGCGGCGGGAGGCCGTACCACATGACGCCGGCATCTGCGTCGGCGTACTGCAGCGACAGCAGCGTGAGGGCGCCACCCATGCAGTAGCCCGTCACCGCGACCCGCGGCGACAGCGTCTTCAGGTATGCGACCGCGCCGGGAATGTCCTGCGACGCGGCGTCGCCGAAATCGAGGCCGGTCATCAGGTGGTGCGCTTCCTCCTCCTCGACCGTCGACTTGCCGCGATACAGGTCGGGCACGAGCGCGAAGTAACCGCAGCGCGCGAGGCGATCCGCGACGCCGCGGATCTGGTCGTTCAGCCCCCACCATTCCTGGATGACGACGACCGCGGGCGCGCCTTCGGTGCGTGCCGGCGTGGCGAGATAGCCTTGCAGTTCCTGGCCGTCCGGGCGGCGAAACGTGATCGTGGAACCGGATGTTTGAGACATGAAACCGCTCCTTTTCGAAAAATGCGCCGAGTGCGACATCGGGCCGGCCAGCGGGTGTCGTGATACCGCCCGCGTTCGTGCTGGCCGACGCCGACCACGCGGCCATTCTATGCGCAAACACCGGACGCTTGCGTGAACGGCGCCGCACGGCACGCGAGCCGCGAAGGGAGCGGACGACTGGAAAACGAACACCCCGCCCCGATGAACGGGAGCGGGGTGTCGCGTGTACGGCGGGGCGTATCCGGAATACGCCGGCAATACGCCGGCGGGTATCCGGCTTACTGACCGAAGTAGATCGAGTTGCGGCCTTCCTGCTTGACTGCGATCGTGCGGCCTGCACGCGCACCGGCGGCCGCTTGCGCACCGTAGCCGGCTACGTCGGCGTTCGTCACGCGGGCCTGCGCGGCCTGCAGCGCACGCGGGTAATACTGATCGGAGACTTCGGGCTTGTAGCCGGCCTGTTCGAGCTGGACGAGTTCCGCACGCACCTGGGCACGCGTGAGCTGACCCGACGGGTTCGATTGCGCGAATGCGCCGTACGACGCGGACAACGCGGTTGCGGCGACGACAGCGGTGATGAACGACTTCATGGTGACCTCCGGTTCTGTTGATTTCGCGCTTCGCTCGTTGCGTTCAGCGGTTGATTGCATCGTAACGAGCGCGTTCCCGGTCGGAAATACGCGTTGGAGCGAATCATTATTGCAACTGGGTAAACGATTCGCGCGGTACGCAATTTCATCTGAAGATTGCCGGTGAGCTGGAGCGTGGGTAAGGAGCGGCGGGTCGATCGGCGCGGAAGAAGCGGGTCAAACAATTGAATCGCATTCCGAAGTATTTTCGCGAGGCCGTCGGTGTCATTCATTCGGCGCCGCTCGTTCCGCCTCACGCAGCCAGGATCGCCTGCCGTTTCCGATATTCGGCCGGCGTGACGCCGACATGCCGGGTGAACGCTCGCCTGAGCGTATCGACGTTTGCGAAGCCGCATTTCGCGGCGACCTGCTTCGGCGTGTCATGGCCGTTCTCGAGCAACTGGCGGGCGGCAGAGATGCGGGTCGCCTCGACCCATGCGGCCGGCGTCATGCCGACTTCCGCGCGGAACAGCCGCGCGAAATGGCGCGGGCTCATGCCTGCATGTTTGGCCATCTCGGCCACCGAATGTTCGAGATCCGGATGGGCCGCGACCCAGCGCTGGACTTCCTGCAGCACCGAACGTCCGGCGGGGCGGGCTTCGCCCTTGCGGCTGAACTGGAGCTGCCCGCCCGGGCGCTTGAAAAACATCACCAGTTGCGCGGCGACGCGCCGTGCGATCTCGCGGCCGAGATCTTCTTCGACCAGCGCGAGCGCGAGATCGAGCCCGGCCGTGACGCCGGCGCCGGTGCGCAGCTTGCCGTCGCGCACGTACAGCGCGTCGGCGACGACGACGAGCGACGGATAGGCTTCGCCGAGTGCATCGGCGGCGGCCCAGTGCGTGGTCAGGTGACGTCCTTTCAGCAGCCCGGTGGCGGCGAGGATGAATGCCCCGGTGCAGATCGACCCGTAGCGTCTGCTGTGCACGGCCGCCGCGCGCAACCAAGCGAGGACGTCGGTGCGCAGCGCGATCTGGCCGGCGTTCGGCGCGCCGGCGACCAGCAGCGTGTCGATGCGCTCGGGGATGTCGGGGGCGATCCAGTCGGGCAGCAACCGTGCGCCGGACGAGCTGCGGATCGCACCGGCCCCGCTCGCGATGATCCGCGACACATAGAACGGCTTCCCGCATTCGACGTTCGCTTGCGCGAACACGTCGAGCGGCGCGGAGACGTCGAGCAGTTGAACGCCCGGAACGGCAAAAATGCCCACGACCTTCGGCATGATCGGTTGCGTGTCGTATCGAACGTGATGCGCAGCAGTATAGGGGCGCTTCTTTCACCATGCAGGCACCGTGTCCGTTCGTCGCGCGAAATGGCAGGATTCGTCGTAACCAGCCTATTTCGGACACCTGTCGGGCTGCGGAGAATCGAGCGTGTCTTCCATGGAGGTCGATCATGACTGTGAACGTTGCCGGCATCACCCTTCCCGATACTCGACTGACGCGCGAGATCACCGAACTCGTGCGCGATACCGAATCCGAACTGCTGTTCCATCACTCGAGCCGCGTGTTCTATTTCGCGGCGCTGGCGGGCCGGCGCCGCGGGCTCGAGTACGACCCCGAGCTGCTCTATTGCGGCTGCATGTTCCACGATATGGGACTGACGCACCGGTACAGCAGCGCATGCGAGCGCTTCGAAGTGGACGGCGCCAATGCCGCCCGCGATTTTCTGAAGGCAAAGGGAGTCTCGCAGCAGGACATCGATGTCGTGTGGACCTCGATCGCACTGCATACCACGCCCGGTATTCCGCAGCACATGCATCCGGTCGTCGCGCTGGTCACGGCGGGCGTCGAGATGGACGTACTGGGCCTCGCTTACCCGGAATACAGTGACATCGGGCGGGAAGCGGTCGTGCGCGCGCATCCGCGCACGCCGCATTTCAAGGAAGACATCATTCAGGCGTTCTATGACGGCATCAAGCACAAGCCCGGCACGACGTTCGGCAACGTGAAGGCCGACGTGCTCGCGGACAAGGAGCCGCATTTCCATGCGGGCAATTTCTGCAGCGTGATCCGGTCGTCCGCATGGGCCGGTTGACCTTGGACGGTCGGTTGCGCATCAGCCGACGGTGATCGTCCGCCGGCGTGTACACAGGGAAAGCGGGGATTCCCGCCACTCGCGTATTACCGTTCGAAATTGTTACGTGACAACTTCAGATCATCGCGAACAGGAACTTTATATACTGAATTTCCGTGCCACGTCCCCGAGGCGAATCTCCGATTCGCGTACCCCCAATACCGGTCTGCCAGCCCAACGAGGTAAAGCCTGCCGCTCCACCACCCGCAAGTATTCGGCAAAACGCCTATAATGATTGGGCAAATTGCCGGAGAGAGGTCATGAGCACCATCGCTTTTCATCCTTCGGGCGTCGCGCATCCGCGTCAGGCCGAATTCACGATTCTCGAGCAGCTGCTGGCGATCCGCGTCCGGTCGGGCGCCGATCTGGCCGAGCTGGCGAGCGCGCGCGTCGACGTGTCGGTGATCGACCGGTTGTCGGAGCGCGGGCTGAAATCGGACGAGCTGGCGTTCATCATTCCGCGCCGCACGCTGAGTCATCGTCGGCAGGCGCACGAGCGCCTGTCGCCGGAAGAGTCGGACAAGGCGATCCGTCTCGCGCGCATCGTCGCGCAGGCGGCGGCCACGTTCGGCGACCAGGACAAGGCGATGGCGTGGCTGCGCAACGGGCTCCAGCGCTTCGGCGGCCGCACGTCGCTCGATATGGCGAGCACTGAGCATGGCGCGCGGCTCGTCGAAGAGGCCCTCACGCAGATCGACGAGGGGTACTTCGCTTGACGACGCTGTGGCGGATCAGCAATTACGCCGATCTGAAAGGCATCGGCGGGTTGCGGGCCGGCGGGCGCTGGCATTTCGCCGGGCAGCCCGTCGTGTATCTCGCCGAACATCCGGCGCTTGCGTTGCTCGAGACGCTGGTTCATTTCGAAATCGCCGCCGTCGCGCAATTGCCGAGCGGATATCAGTTGCTGCGTATCGAGGTGCCCGATTCGGTGGACGTCGCCGAAATCGCGGAAGGCGATGCGCCGGACGACTGGCGCACGAACGTCGACTGGACCCGCAGCGCGGGCACCGAGTGGCTGGACACGCAGCCGAGCGCGCTGCTGCGCGTGCCAAGCGTCGTCGTGCCGCACGCCCATAACTTCCTGTTGAACCCGCTGCATCCGGCCGCCTCCGACATCCGCATCGCGGAAGTGATGCAGTCGCCGTACGACACGCGGATTCTGCGGCTGGTCCAGCCGAAGCCGGGCGAATAGCGCAGCGGGGGAACGCGGTTCGCGCCGGCGGCGCGCGATCACCGCTCGTGGGCAGCGCGATCCGCGGCCGCATCGGGCGGCAGCGTTTGCCGAATGCGCGTGACCGTTCGCGGGCTAGCGAGACCGAGCATCGCCGTGACATCGGCATGCGCATGGCCGGCGAGCAACTGGCGGCGCGCATATGTATTGCGCAGCACGCGCGGGCTCATGTCCGCTGCGTGAAAGCCGATCGCGTTCAGCGCATCGCGCACGACGAGCAGCAGGAACATGTCGTTCATTGCGCCCCCGCGCGGCGCGGGAAACAGCCGCGCCGACGGCGGCACGTCCGAGCGCGCACGCCAGGCGGCGAGCGGCGCCAGCGCGAATGCGGCGAGCGCGATCCGGCGCGCCGGCCGCGCGCGATCGCGCGGCACCGACAACGCCGCTGGCCGCGCGTCGAGATCGAGTGCGTCGCCTGTCGCCGCGCGAATCTCGGCCGACGTGATGCCGCTCGCGAGCAGCAGCGCGACGATCCCGCGATTCCGGCAGTCGGCGGGCGTGTCGTCCGCCCGAGGCTGCACATGGCGCTGCAGCGCCGCGTCGGCGTCGGGCGGCAGGTAGCACGGCTCGGGCTCGCCGTCCGGCCATGCGAGATGGTGCGTCGATCGGCCGGCCGGATGAATCGTCCGCACACCGGCATCGACCAGATGCCGGCCGAGCCGGTCGATCAGCTTCGCATAGCGCACGCGTGTCGACGTGCCGGGCGCGCAGGTGCGGTCGAGTTCCGCGAGGAAGGACGCGACGTGGTCGGGCCCGAACGTCACGAGCGACACGTGCCGTGCGCTCAGGTGACGCAGGAATCGCTCGAACATCGCGACATGCTGGACGATCGAACGCGGCGCGAACGGCCGTCGGCCGGCGCCGGTCGCGGCGGTTTCCTGCCAGGCGCGAAACGCGCCGACGGGGTCGTGAATCCAGCGATTCGTGTCCATCCCCGCTTTATAGCCGGACGCGGCGACGCCGGCAATCGTCCCGATGGCCGGTCGCCGGCGCGCGACGAAGCCGGCGCGTCAGGCCGCGGCCCGGGTGTCGTCTATGCATGGCTGTCCAGGAAGAGACAAATAATCATCACGGATTCCGAAATGAATGGGCGGGCGAAATGCGGCGTCGAGAAGACGCACGCGCCGGCTGGATCGAGTGCCCGCGCAGGAGGGGGCGGCGATTGTCGATCGAACCGCAGGCGTCATCCAGCGGCGCGCCGCTGCCGTCATGCGTCGCGCGCTCGTTCAGTTGCATCTACCAGCGGGCGGACACGAGCGCGACGGTCGCGATGACGATGTGTCTCGCATTCTTTTCCGAGGCGATCGGCGCGATGGAGCACGGGGCCGGCACGCGTCGCCGGGGGAAAAGGTACCGACGTTACGATACGCCCATGCGCTGCAATGCAGCAGATGAAACCGCATGCCGGTTCGGTGACGTTGCGCACACAACGTCCGGTTGCATGACGTCATTTCCCGATTGCGAAAAAAATTCTGTTCATGGGACTATCGAACGCATCGCCTGCGCACCGAGGGGGTCGCTGGCGACAGGATGTCCATCGCAACGACCAGCACATCGGCAGACAATGAACAGAACAGCGATTTTTCCGTATGCGTCCGCGTTGCTCGCGGCTGCGTTGTTGACCGCATGCGGCGGCGACGTCGAGAACGAGGCGGGCCGCACGACCGCACCTTCCACCGATACGAGTTGTCTCGCGGTCGACAACAGCGGCGCGACGGTCGTGGTGGGTTCGAACCAGCCGGGCGACCCGTCGCTGCCGGAAGCGTCGTCGGGCTATCGCATCGGGATGAAGCCCGTCTATGCGAAAACGTACCTGGTGGCCACGTCGAACGCGTACGCGAGCGCGGCCGGGTGCGCGGTGCTGAAGAAGGGCGGCACGGCCGCCGACGCGGCGGTCGCCGTGCAAGCCGTGCTCGGCCTGACGGTGCCGGAGGCCACGGGCCTCGGGTCGGGCGGCGTGCTGCTCTACTACGATGCGCGCGGCAAGACGCTGCAGGCGTACGACGGCCGCGAAACCGCGCCGGCCGCCGCGACGGAGAACTATCTGCGCTATGTCGATGACGCCACCGACCATTCGTTGCCGCTGCCGAACGCGCGTGCGAGCGGCCGCTCGATCGGCACGATCGGCGTGCCGCGGCTCATCGAGGCGCTGCAACAGGATCATGGCCGCTTGCCGTGGCAGAGCCTGTTTGGCGACGCGATCACGCTCGCGACCAACGGTTTCCCGATCGGCGGCCGGCTGGCCGACGCGATCGCGGCGAACGCCGCGAACCTGAAGCGCGACCCCGAAGCCGCCGCGTATTTCCTGAACGCCGACGGTTCGCCGAAGCCGCTCGGCACCGTACTGAAGAATCCGGCCTACGCGCGCACGCTGTCGCTGATGGCGCAGTCGGGCGCGAATGCGCTGTACACGGGGCAGATCGCGCAGGACATCGTCGCGAAGATCGCGGTGACGAAGGGCGCGGACGGCTCGACGCTCACGCCGGGCAAGACGACCGTCGCCGATCTGGCCGCGTATCAGGCGAAGCGCCGCGAACCGGTGTGCACGACTTATCGCAGCTACTGGGTCTGCGGGATGCCGCCGCCGTCGTCGGGCGGCATCGCGGTCGCATCCGCGCTCGGCATTCTCGAGAATTACGACTTGAAATCGTTGAAGCCGACGGCGATCGATCTCGAAGGCGGCAAGCCGACCGTCGCGGGCGTCCACCTCATCACCGAAGCCGAACGGCTCGCGTATGCCGACCGCGACAAGTACGTGGCCGACACCGACTTCGTGCCGCTGCCGGGCGGCACGTGGGACACGCTGCTGAACAAGCCGTACCTGAAATCGCGCGCGGCGCTGATCGACACGACCAAAAGCATGGGCACCGCGCAGCCCGGCAATCTCGGTGCGGTGCCGCTCGGCGTCGACACGACGCTGATCGAGCACGGCACGAACCAGTTCACGATCGTGGACGGCGACGGCAACGTGCTCAGCGCGACGACGACGGTCGAGTCGAGCATGGGCTCGTTCCACATGACCAACGGTTTCCTGCTGAACAACCAGTTGACCGACTTTTCCGCGAACCCGCTCGACGCGTCCGGCAATCCGGTGGCGAACCGCCTGCAGCCGGGCAAGCGGCCGCGCAGCTCGATGGCGCCGACGATCGTGTTCGGGCGGGCCGCCGACGGCTCGCGCGGCGACTTCGTGATGGCGACCGGTTCGCCGGGCGGCGGCACGATTCCGCAATACGTGGTCAAGACGCTGGTCGGCGCGCTCGACTGGGGGCTCGACGCGCAGCAGTCGGCGGGGCTCGTCGACTTCGGCGCGAGCAACAGCCCGACGACCACGATCGGCGGCGAGCATCCGAACGTCAACGCGGCGAACAACGGTGCGAACGATCCACTGATCACGGGGCTGCTCGCGCTGGGGCACAAGGTGTCGACGTCCGCGCAGGCGAGCGGCGTCAATACGGTGATGCGCGTGACGGTCGGCCAGTCGCCGGCGTTGCAGGGCGGCACCGATCCGCGTCGCGAAGGCGTCGTGCTGGGCGATACGTTCCGGCCGTAACCGCGCAGCGTGCGCACGGCCCCGGTTCGCTTGCTGGCGGCCGGGGCCGTGCATCATGACGAGGTCGCATCGACGGCCGCGCAATCCCCAATAATTCGGAATGCAGATGAAGGCGTCTGAATGAAGCACGTCTGCCGGCCCGGGCCGCGGCCGTCCGTCGTCAAATGCAGCGGCCACCCCGCCACAAACCTCCGATTGTCAAACAGTGTGAGTCAATCGTCAGCATTTGCAACGGAAGTAACAGTCCCCGCAATTCAGTCGTTTTGCTCGCCGGCGCCGCTACATTGGCTCCACCTGCCGCATGTCGCGGCAAGGCATGCGACCAGCCGCACGAACGCGGCCCGCAGCAACAACGTCTTTGGGGAGAATGACCATGAACAAGATTCGTACGATTCTGCTGGGTGCCGCTCTGACGGCGATGGCGACGTCGGCTGCATTTGCACAGACGGCCCAGACCGGCGCCCAGGGTTCCGCAGGCGTCGGCGCGCAGGTCCAGACGCCGCTGCTCGGCGGCGGCGTCGGTGTGCAGGCTGGCGCCGGTGCGAATGCGGCAGGCTCGGGTTCGGGCGCGGGCAATGTCGTCGGCGGCGCGCTGAACGGCGTCGGCCAGACGGTCGGCGGCGTGGGCTCGGCAGCCGGGACGGCGGTGGGCGGCGCGACGCAGGCGGTCGGTTCGGCGGCCGGCGCGACGAAGGATGCGGCGGCATCGGCCGTGCACACGACGAAGTCGCACGTGAAGCACGTCGCCGCCTCGGCGAAGAGCCATGCCCAAGGCGCGGTGTCGACCGCAGGCGACGTCGCGGGCGGCGCGAAGGCGAAGGCCGGCGAAGCGCTCGAAGGCGCGACGAATTCGGTGCAGGGCGGCGCGTCGGTCGGCGTGAAGGGCTCGGCGTCGGCGCAAGGCGGCGCGCTGTAACAAGCAGCACGCATCCCGTCACGGCCCGGCCCGGCCCGCTTCGTTGCGGGCCGGGTTTTTCTATTGAGGAACGCGATACGTCGCGCACGGAGCCTCATGTCGAAACGCGGGGAAACGATGCATCGATATTGATTTGGATTGCGAAGAATAATAAGCGGCTGGTCGACTGAACTGGCACGCAATGCGGCCCGCAGGCGGTTCCCCAAACCGCCTACCGCGGAAAGCCCGGCACCGTAACGACATATCTCCCCCGAACGTTTCGGCAGCCCCCGATGCAGGGCATTTTTTCTCCCTCAACAAACCGATTTTGCTTTTCTATACCGCCATCGAGCGGCTAGCGGCCTCAATTTCACTTTCATGATTCAATGACGGCCGCCGTAAATGCATTCGCAATAATGAAATAAAGTATTTGCAAGGAAAGTGGAAGCTAGTTTATAAATACGAGCGATTTGTATTTTCTCTACCGGTCGCAACCATCGACGGTGACGGAACGCCCAGATGGTCGTGACACGGTTCGCTGCGCCTCATCATGTGCGCGCGTTGTCGCGACATGAATGCGCCTGCCAGGCAGCTATGCCGACGTGAGGGAATCCCGTCGAAATTGCTGAACTCGTCAGCCCGCGCCTGGTGAATATCAGGCGGCACACGGCATTTTCGTTATCGAAATGCTGATTATCTGATCGGCGTCAATCGCGAGCCATATTGTGGTTATCGATGATATTAATGTGGCTTTTTTAATCAATTTGATTCGGATTGCATAATGATGGAATTGTATGTAATGAAAAACGAAATGATTGCCGATCCAATATTTTGCTCCGTGATCTGCATTTCGGAAGGAAAGATTCCATGATCAATACGCTGCAGGCATGAAGCACCCGCAGTAATTGAACGTGCCGCCAGCCTCCCGGCGCATCCGCCCTCATGTCGAGCGCGCGATTCGCAGTGGCAACGCAGCCGAACAAGCATGTGCGATCTGGCGCGTCGGTGCCGGTCGCGGCACGTCAATCTTCAAGTCAACCTGCACGACGTGCGCGGCAGGCCCGTTCGATACGTGAAATCCGGTGAGACACAAGTGAATACGATGATATCCACGATGGCTGATGGCGCTGAACCCGACGCGGACGTTCGACCGCGGCTCGCAACGCAACCCTCGAGACTCCTTGTGCTTGGCAAGCGCACGATCGACGAGCTCGACTACGACCCGTCGATGGTGCTCGATGCCGTCGAACGGGCATACCTTGGCCTCGGTACCGGCGAATCCGACAATCCGCGCAAGCTGATGAGCCAGCCCGCGGACAAGCATTCCGTCGCGTACTCGATGCTGGGTCGAGACGGTGGACGCAGAACGGTCGGTTTCAAGACGTCGTATAAGTTCGATCCGGAACACAACCGCGAACTGCAGAAGTACTACACGACGTTGTTGCTGTTCGACGACGAAACCGGCATGCCTGTCGCATTGATGGACGGCAGCCTTGTCGGATCGCTGCGCACGCCGGCGGTGTCCGCCCTGATCGCGCGTGCGGCCGCGCCGCGGGCTCGAACGGCGCTCGTCGTCGGCACGGGGACGCAGGGGCGGATGGCGGCGCCGTTCCTGCTGACCGCATTGCCGGACATCGAGCGCGTGATCGTACACGGCCACTATGAGTCGGGAATCGATGCTGTCCGCAAGACGTTGAAGCGCTTTCATCCGGGCCGTGACATCGAAGTATCGAAGGATCTCGCCGCCTCCGCGAACGAAGCGGACATCGTGCTCGGGGTGGCCGGCGCCGGCGTATCGGAGAGCGTGCGGCACGCGGCGTTGAAGCCGGGTGCGCTCGCGCTTCTGGTCGGATACGGCATTCACGCCGACGCGCTGCATGGCGCCGATTACCGCATCGCGACGAGCGAGGCCCAAATGCAGGTGACCGGTGCCGATCTCGCGGACGAAGCGGGAAAACTGCCTGCCGTCGATGCGGAGTTTCCGGACATACTGCTTGGCCGCAAGCCTGCGCGGCGCAACGATGCCGATATCGTTTACGCGTTCAACAGCGGCATGATCGTGACCGACATCGCGCTGGGGCGCGTGCTGGCCGACGCCGCGCTGACGAAAGGGCTTGGCCGGGAAGTCGAGCTATGGTGACGGATATTCCGCGACTGCCGGCGTTGTGGGATCCGCTACTGCGGGATTTCGTGGACGAGCATCAGGCGATGATCCACGATCTTGTCCATGGCTTCGACGCGCCCGTTCATTTCCTGTTTCCCGAACGTTTCGCGCACAATGTCGCCGAATTTCGGCGCGTACTGGACGATCGCCAGGTGTCCGGGCGCATTTACTACGCGAAGAAGGCGAACAAGGCGCGATGCTTTGCGCATGCGGCGGCAGCATCCGGGATCGGCGTCGACGTCGCAAGCACGGGCGAGTTCTCGGAAGCGTTGGCTGCGGGGGTGTGCGGAGCCGATATCGGTGTATCCGGCCCGTCGAAGTCGCGTGCGCTGCTGCGGCTCGCGGTTTTGCACGATGCGTTGATCGCCATCGACAGCGACGAAGAACTGAATCGGCTGATCGCGATCTCGGAACAGGCGAAGCGGGTTGCACGCATTCTGTTGCGGATGGCGCCGGCGGCACGCAACGATAGCCGATTCGGTTTGAGTGCCGACGCACTTCGCGTTGCGCTATCGACCTGTGCCGCGACGCGGGCGTCGCTCGTCCTTGAAGGGTTCTCGTTCCATCTGTCCGGTTACAGCGCGACGGAGCGCTGCAATCAGGCCGCGATCGCGATGCGTGCGTGCTTGGCTGCGCGCGAACTCGGTCTTGCGCCGCACACGATCAACATCGGTGGCGGCTTCGCGATGTCGTACGCGAGCGAGCGCGACTGGCACGCATTCCAGCGTGCGCACCGGGCGGACGATTACCACGCCAACAAGGTATTCGACGGATTCTATCCATATCACTCGGCCTGCAGCGGCGCGCAGATGCTCGATGCGATCCTGGCTGGTACGCCTGGTGGGGAATCCGCATCGCTCGCCGAACTGCTTCGCGAGCACGGCCTGACGATCATGCTGGAGCCGGGGCGGGCGCTGCTGGATCAGGCAGGGTTCACGGCGTTTGCCGTGCAAGGCGTGAAGGACTGCGGCGACTATGGCATCGCGACCGTCAACGGCACGAGCTTCAGCGTGTCGGAGCAATGGTTTGCCAGCGAATTCCTGCCCGATCCGGAACTGCTGAGCGTCGTGCGCGAGCCTTCGCGATCGCCGCGCACGGGCATGCCTTATCGCGCCTGTGTCGGCGGGGCGAGCTGCCTCGATTCGGACATGCTGACCTGGCGCAAGATCGCATTCGGGCAGCGCCCGGAACCCGGCGATCTGCTGATCTACCCGAACACGGCCGGCTATCAGATGGATTCGAACGAATCTTCATTTCACGAGCTGCCGCTTCCCCCCAAGCTTGTCTTGACACTTGACGGCGCGCGGCCACGCTGGCGCGTCGATCGCCTCTTCCAGCTTCCGGGAGCCTGACCAATGAATGTGCGTTTTATGGGTGAGCAAGCCACGATCACCGTCCCTGCGATCGTGTCGAAGGTATCGGATCTTGTCGGCCGCACGCCGTTGTTCGAATTGATTCGCGGCGCCAACGGCGCGCGCATCCTGCTTAAACTCGAATCGACGAATCCGACCGGCAGCGCCAAGATCCGGATGGCGAGGCAGATGCTCGACGAAGCGGAACAGGACGGCAGTCTGCGGCCGGCCGGACACGTGATCGAATCGACGTCCGGCAATACGGGCATGGGGCTGGCGCTGTTGTCGGCCGAGCGCGGCTATCGGTTTACCGCGATCGTGGACAGTCACGCGTCGAAAGACAAGCTGCGCGCGATGCAAGCATTCGGCGCAAAGCTCGTTTGCGTGAGCGACGGCGACACGATCGCGACGGCGGACCGCGACGCGCTTGCCAAGCGCATGGCAGCCGACGATCCGGACAGCATCTGGACGGAGCAGCACAACAATCCCGCGAACGGTAACGGTTACCGCGGGCTGGCACATGAACTGCGCGACGTCCTCGGCGACCGAATCGACTTTCTGGTCGGGTCGGTTGGCACCGGAGGCTCGCTGTTCGGCACTGCACGAGAACTGCTCGCGACGGGCCCGGCGCCGCGCGTCATTGGTGTCGAGCCCGTCGGGTCGATCGTGTTCGGCGGCGAAGGCGGATCGTATTATCAGTCCGGCACCGGGACGCCGCCCGGCGCCGAGATCGGCGCGTTGGTCGACTATGCGTTGCTCGACGAAGGCCACAAAGTGACGGACGCGGCCGCCTTCAATACGGCACGCTATATCGCACGCAAGAAGTCGCTGCTCGTCGGCGGCTCGGCCGGCAGCGTCATCTGGCACGCGTTGAAGATGTTCGATTCGCTGCCGGCGGGTGCTACGCTCGTGGCCCTGGTCTGTGACGGCGGCGAAAAATACCTCGACACGGTGTTCGACGACGACTGGATGCGAGCGCGAAATCTGCTCGACGAGTCGATTGATCAGGAACTCGAATCGATATTTTCCGGCGCCGCATGAAAGTTCATCGACAAGTCTGGCTCGATGCCGCGCAAATCGGCGTGCTGGCCGCTCCTCTGATCCTTACGCAGCTCGCCCAGGTGGCGCTGACGACCACCGACATCGTCATGATGGGGATGCTTGGCCCGCGCGAGATCGCCGCTGGGGGGCTCGCGCTGACGATCTTCAACCAGTTCCGGACGATGGGAACCGGACTGGTGACGGGAACCGGCAACCTCGTCGCGTTCGCGAACGGTCAACACGCGCATGCCGACATCATGCGGCTGGTGCGCTCCGGCTTTGCGCTGTCGACGCTCGCGGCACTGGCGTTTGCATTGATGATGCTGTGTATCGAAATGCCGCTTGTCTGGCTCGGGCAGGATCCGGACGTTGCGCGGCAAGCCTCGTTCTATCTTGCGGCGGCCGCACCCGGCATATTGCCGTGTCTGTGGTTTCAGGTGCTTCGACAATATACCGTCGGACTGCGCAAGCCCGGGCCGCTATTGGCGATCACGATCGTATCGATCGTCGTCAATGCGGCGCTCGACTACGCGTTGATGTTCGGCCGGTTCGGCTTTCCGAAGCTCGGCCTGATCGGTATTGCGTGCGCAACCAGCAGCGTGTACCTGCTTTCCTTCATCGCGTTTCTGACGATCGCCAGGCGCCGGCCGGAACTGTCCGAACACTTGTCGCTTGCCGTCTGGCGCGCCGATGCCGATACGTTGGCGCGGACGTGGCGGATGGGTTTGCCGATTGCGGCAACCTATGGATCGGAAGCTGCGTTCTTCACCGTCCTCACGCTCGTGATCGGGACGCTCGGCGCCGATGCGCTGGCTGCCCAGACGATCGTGAATCAGGTGATCTACATCGTGTTCATGATTTCGGTCGGTTTGTCTCACGCTTCGTCGATCAGCATCAGCCATGCGTGTGCGCGGCACGACTATCGCGGTGCGCGTCGACTCGGCTATACGGGGCTCGCGCTGGGCGTCGTGACCATGTTGATCGTTGCGCTGCCGTATCTCGTTGCGCCCACCCGCGTGCTCGCGCCATTTCTCGATAACGGCGTGGCCGCGAGTGCCGAAGTCCTGCGCCTCGCCGGTGGGCTGCTGACGATCGCGGCGCTGCTGCAGATCTTCGATTGCAGCCAGAACATCGGCGTCGGCATTTTGCGGGGCCTCGGTGACGTAACGAGTTCGTTTCGGATATCGATCGTCGGATACTGGTTGATTGGTCTGCCGATCGCCTGGGCGGCCGGTGTGATGCTGGGATACGGCATCTACGGCATCTGGAGCGGACTCGCCATCGGGCTTGCGGCCACGGCATCGATGCTGCTGCACAAGTTCGAGGGCCGCCTTCGCGCGATGACGAAGCGGACGCAAGACGGACGTTCGTGAACGCGACGAAGCTTCCAATGCGCACACCGGTGCACATCGGGCACCGGAATTTCCTGAAATACCGGCCGGCATTGCATCGAACGCGCCACGTCCGCTCGTCTCGCCAGCGGCGGAATGCCGGCCGAATCCCCGACTGCCCGCAGGTGTTGTCGTTGATGGACGTCGACGTATCTTTGTCCGCAACCGTACCCGGTGCGCGGCATGGTCGTCGTAACCGGCCTCATACGGCGTATTCCGCTTTGGGGACGCACAAGCGGTGACGGTCACTGCTCATGATTGCGCTAATCGTATGCCGACGAGATGCGTCGGTGGAAAGTTTGCGTAGTCTGCCAATTTTTCTAATTCGGCCGATCGATGGCCGCAAGAGCGCGACAAATATAACGGCATTTGAAAGACATGATTTGATCGGCCGGATTTCTTGAATTATCGAAACCGTAATTGATTGCGGTGGATTCGGGGGATGTAAATAATGCCTCGCATTATACGAGGGGGTGAAATTGATGTCGGCTGATTTGTAAAGTTTTCTGGCGTTCTCGGGTCGGAATTGTGACAAAATGCCGCACTTCGCCGGATTGTTGAAATATTATGCGATATAAAATCGTTTTTATGCAATCAAACCGCCACTTTTTCGCGTAATACAAAAGAAAGGTTCATTACATATTTTTTTCGGAAAGTAATGTTTCTGTCTTCTGTCCTCCGATATACTTGCGCAGCTTCAAGTTTAGAGCGCGGAATCTAGACAGGTGGCCCGTACAGTGAACTGTTTCAGCCATTGGCAAAGTAAATAATTCAGATGTTAATGGCCTTGCGTAATTGGTTTGTATTCCTCGTGAGTACTGGTTATCAAAACATGGTTCGCGAACGATGGCGGCCTAGACGTTGCCATCGGATACTGTCGCAGTGCTGGCGCGTAGAAAGCAAGCGGCGTTGGATTGCCCGTCCGGTACGGCCTTGAAGCCTTGGCAGATATTCGGCTGCCGGAGCATGTCAACGAATACGAATCTTGTCTTTTCAATAAGGGCCCAGAAAATTGGAGACCTTTTCTCGCATCATTGGCGAGATTCTTCGTCCCAACGGTTTGACCGAGGGGATCGATCAACTCGCGGAAAAAATCGGACGCGTGATTCCGTTCGACAAGTGTTTGATTTTGCACGGCGGAAGCGGCGATACGGCTTCTCACGGGCTGATATATCGCTATGGGGCCGCGAGCGACGCCGGAACCCGGCGAGGCGTGACTTTGTTTGGTCCCGGGATCGATATCGATCGATATCTGAGTTGCTTCGCGTTGTCTGATCGTCAGGATCATACGTTTCGCTGGCGCGATCTCGACGGGGAAGCGCCGCAACGCGATGCGCAGGTCAACGATGTCGCGTCATACATGCGCGGGCGGGGTGTGGTCGCGTGCATCGGCGCTCCACCCGGTGATTCGACGGCCATTCGGACCGTTTTGCAGCTGAAGTGCGAAGACACGACGTTGCATTCGGCGTTGCTCGTCAGTCTCATCGCCATGCATTTGCACGCAGCGTTGACCCAGAAGATTGCGAGGCAGAACCGGGAAGGCGCGCAACCGTGCGCAGCGGGTCTCGAGCCGGATGCTTGCGAAAGCGCGAACAGGATTCAGTTCACGAGAAAGGAATCCGATGTAATCAAATGGGTCGTCGAAGGCAAGACTGCGTGGGAAATCGGCCGGATCCTTTCGATGTCTGAAAGAACGGTCAAGTTTCATCTGACGAACGTCTATGAGAAGCTGCGTGTGTCGAATAGAGCGCAAGCGGTGGCGAAGGTTAGCCGTCTGGGATTGATCTAGGAGAGTTCGGGAATGTCTTTCAAGGAAAAGGTCAAGGCATTTGTCGCGCGTCACGGGTTGACGTACAAAGCCTATATTTTGTCGATTCTCTTTCTGCCGCCGGCAGCACTTTATATCGCATGGAAGCGACCGGGCTTGCCGATCCCGGGCCGTGTCTTGCTGTGCGTGACCGGCGTGCTTGCGCCTCCGTTGGTCGGTATCGCCACGGCGATGATGCTGAAAGGCGCATTCGATTTGATCCGGACCGTCATTTCCGTTTAGTTTCCCTGCTGATTGCCGAATACGATTCCGCTTTTCCGAGCGTGGTTCTCGATCGCTTCATCATTCATTTCATAGACGCCAATGAATGCCCGACTGCCAACCGTACAATTGCTGGAGCGTATTCGGGCAATAGCAGGATTGCATGAACCGTCGCGCAATATTCCGTATAACTACACGTCGTTTTCCGATCGCGAGATCGTGATCCGCCTGCTCGGCGAGGACGCGTGGGCGGTGCTCGACGAACTGCGCGCCGAGCGCCGCACGGGCCGCTCGGCACGGATGCTCTGCGAAGTGCTCGGCGACCTCTGGATCGTGCGCCGCAACCCGTACCTGCAGGACGACCTGCTCGATAACCGAAGGCGTCGCCGGTTCCTGATCGCCACGATGCATGATCGGCTGTCCGAAATTGCAAGGCGCCGTCGGGTGAGTGTGAGCGGATGGTACGACGACGCCGGCCGGGAACGCGCGTCGCGCGTCGAGATGCTCGAAACCGCCGCGCAGCGCGCGGTCGACGAATTCGCCGACGAATTCGACAAGATGGCCGAGCTGCGCCGCCGCGCGACCAAGGCGCTCGGCCGCTGCACGCAGAAGAACAACATCCGCTTCGACGGGCTGTCGCGCGTGTCGCACGTGACGGACGCGACCGACTGGCGCGTCGAATACCCGTTCGTCGTGCTGACGCCGGACACCGAAGCCGAGATCGCCGCGCTGATCAAGGCGTGCTTCGAGCTCGGCCTGACCGTGATCCCGCGCGGCGGCGGCACCGGCTACACGGGCGGCGCGGTGCCGCTCACGCCGTTCTCCGCGGTGATCAACACCGAGAAGCTCGAACAGCTCGGCGCGGTCGAACTGACCGAGCTGCCGGGCGTCGCGCACAAGGTGCCGACGATCTTCTCCGGCGCGGGCGTCGTCACGCGCCGCGTGACCGAGGCGGCCGAAGCGGCCGGCTACGTGTTCGCGGTCGATCCGACCTCGCTCGACGCGTCATGCATCGGCGGCAACGTCGCGATGAACGCGGGCGGCAAGAAGGCCGTGCTGTGGGGCACCGCGCTGGACAACCTCGCGTGGTGGCGAATGGTCGACCCGGACGGCAACTGGCTCGAAGTCACGCGCCACGAGCACAACCAGGGCAAGATCCACGACATCGCGGTCGCGCGCTTCGAGCTGAAGTGGTTCGACGGCGCATACGCGCCCGGCGAGAAGCTGCTCAAGACCGAGATGCTCGAGATCGAGGGGCGCCGGTTCCGCAAGGAAGGGCTCGGCAAGGACGTGACCGACAAGTTCCTCGCCGGCCTGCCGGGCGTGCAGAAGGAAGGCTGCGACGGGCTCATCACGTCCGCGCGCTGGGTGCTGCACAAGATGCCCGCGCATACGCGCACCGTCTGCCTCGAATTCTTCGGCCAGGCGCGCGAGGCGATCCCGAGCATCGTCGAGATCAAGGACTACCTGTTCGAGACGTCGAAGCAGGGCGGCGCGATCCTCGCGGGCCTCGAGCACCTCGACGAGCGCTACCTGCGCGCGGTCGGCTACGCGACCAAGAGCAAGCGCAACGCGTTCCCGAAGATGGTGCTGATCGGCGACATCGTCGGCGACGACGCCGATGCGGTCGCGCAGGCGACGTCCGAAGTGATCCGGATGGCGAACGGCAAGAGCGGCGAAGGCTTCGTCGCGGTCAGCGCGGAGGCGCGCAAGCGCTTCTGGCTCGACCGCAGCCGCACGGCCGCGATCGCGAAGCACACGAACGCGTTCAAGATCAACGAGGACGTCGTGATCCCGCTGAACCGGATGGGCGAGTACACCGACGGCATCGAGCGGATCAACATCGAGCTGTCGCTGAAGAACAAGCTGCAGCTGGTCGACGCGCTCGAGGCGTTCTTCAAGGGCGGCAACCTGCCGCTCGGCAAGACCGACGACGCGAACGAGATCCCGAGCGCCGAGCTGCTGGAAGACCGCGTGCAGCAGGCGCTGGAGCTGCTCAAGCGCGTGCGTGCGCGCTGGGAATTCGTGCGCGACCGGCTCGACCAGCCGCTGCGCGAGGCGCAGCACTACCTGGTGCAGCTCGGCTACGAGGCGCTCGCGGAGAAGTTCGCCGATCGCGCGGACGCGCAGCCGGGCGCGACCGTGTTCCACGTCACGCAGGATCGCACGGTCCGCATCTCGTGGAAGCAGGAGATCCGCGCGGAGCTGCGCGCGATCTTCAACGGCGGCGCGTTCAAGCCGATCCTCGACGAAGCGCAGGCGATCCACAAGCGCGTGCTGCGCGGCCGCGTGTTCGTCGCGCTGCACATGCATGCGGGCGACGGCAACGTCCACACCAACATCCCGG
This sequence comes from Burkholderia sp. MS389, assembly GCF_016899425.1. Taxonomy (GTDB): domain Bacteria; phylum Pseudomonadota; class Gammaproteobacteria; order Burkholderiales; family Burkholderiaceae; genus Burkholderia; species Burkholderia sola. The sequence continues at coordinate 197,142 of NZ_CP045996.1, read as the reverse complement.
TCAACTCCGACAACTACGAGATGCTGCAGGACGCGCACGCGTCGGTGGCCCGCATCATGACGCTGGCGCGTTCGCTCGACGGCGTGATCTCCGGCGAACACGGGATCGGCATCACGAAGCTCGAGTTCCTGACCGACGACGAGATCGCCGAATTCCGCGCGTACAAGCAGCGCGTCGACCCGAACGGCCGTTTCAACAAGGGCAAGCTGCTCGACGGCGCCGATCTGCGCAACGCGTACACGCCCAGCTTCGGGCTGATGGGCTACGAGTCGCTGATCATGCAGCAGTCCGACATCGGCGCGATCGCCGATTCGGTGAAGGACTGCCTGCGCTGCGGCAAGTGCAAGCCGGTGTGCGCGACCCACGTGCCGCGCGCGAACCTGCTGTACAGCCCGCGCAACAAGATCCTCGCGACGTCGCTGCTGGTCGAGGCGTTCCTGTACGAGGAGCAGACGCGCCGCGGCGTGTCGATCAAGCACTGGGACGAGTTCAACGACGTGGCCGACCACTGCACGGTGTGCCACAAGTGCGCGACGCCGTGCCCGGTGAAGATCGACTTCGGCGACGTGACGATGAACATGCGCAACCTGTTGCGCAAGATGGGCAAGAAGAAGTTCAACGCGGGCAACGCGGCGGGGATGTTCTTCCTGAACGCGACCAATCCGCAGACGATCAACCTCGCGCGCGGCGTGATGATGGGGGTGGGCTACAAGGTGCAGCGCTTCGCGAACGACATGCTGAAGAAGGTCGTGACGAAGCAGACGCAGCACCCGCCGGCGACGACGGGCAAGCCGCCGGCGGTCGAGCAGGTGATCCACTTCGTGAACAAGAAGATGCCGGGCAACCTGCCGAAGAAGACGGCGCGGGCGCTGCTGGACATCGAGGACAACAAGATCGTGCCGATCATCCGCAACCCGAAGTCGACGACCGTCGATTCGGAAGCGGTGTTCTACTTCCCGGGCTGCGGCTCCGAACGGCTGTTCTCGCAGGTGGGGCTGGCCACGCAGGCGATGCTGTGGGAAGCGGGCGTGCAGACGGTGCTGCCGCCGGGCTACCTGTGCTGCGGCTATCCGCAGCGCGGCTCGGGGCAGTACGACAAGGCCGAGAAGATCGTCACGGACAACCGCGTGCTGTTCCACCGGGTCGCGAACACGCTGAACTATCTGGACATCAAGACGGTGGTGGTGTCGTGCGGCACGTGCTACGACCAGCTGGCGGGGTATGAATTCGACAAGATCTTCCCGGGGTGCCGGATCATCGACATCCACGAGTTCCTGCTCGAGAAGGGGATGAAGCTCGACGGGGTGACGGGCACGCGCTACATGTATCACGACCCGTGCCATACGCCGATCAAGACGATCGACCCGGTGAAGCTTGTCAACGAGCTGATGGGCGCGGAGAAGGACGGCTACAGGATCGAGAAGAACGATCGCTGCTGCGGGGAGTCGGGCACGCTGGCGGTCACGCGGCCGGACGTGTCGACGCAGGTGCGCTTCCGCAAGGAAGAGGAGATCCGCAAGGGCGCGGCGAAGCTGCGTGCGATTCCGGTGATGGCGGGCGATGCGCCGGCGCCGGCCGCCGCGGGCGCGAACGGCCCGGACGTGAAGATCCTGACGAGCTGCCCGTCGTGCCTGCAGGGGCTGTCGCGCTACAACGAGGACGCGAACCTGGAGGCCGACTACATCGTGGTGGAAATCGCGCGTCAGGTGCTCGGCGAGAACTGGATGGCCGATTATGTCGCACGGGCGAACCATGGCGGGATCGAGCGCGTGATGCTGTGACGCAATGACCTCGCAAACAAGGCGGGCGCAACCGGTTCCCTGTATCGAGACTATGCGTGCGCGGCCAGCGTCGCGACAACGTGATCCTGGAGCTCGCGCTCCCGGGCATGGATGAAGAAATGATCGCCGTCGAACCGATGAAGCGAGAACGGCCCGCCGCTGTAGCGGCGCCATTCGCGCAGCGCGTCGATGTCGACATGCGGATCGTGCAGGCCGCCAAATACGGTCAGCCCGCAGCGCAACGCGAAAGGCGTATCGGTGCGATAGCCTTCGGCGAGCGCCAGATCGGCTCGCAGCGCACGCAGGAAATGCCGAAGCCAGTCCGGCTCCGACAGCAACGCATCCGGTGTGCCGCCCATCGTCTTCAGCCAGTCGATGAGGTCCGGTTCCGGCAACCGATGAATCGCTAACGGACGAGGGACGACATGCGGCGCACGGTGCGCCGCGCAGAATGCGTGAATGGGCCCGCGAAGCCGTCGTCGGTCGAGTTCCCTCAGCCATTCGATACCGACGACACTGCCGAAACTGTATCCGAAGGTGCCGAACGGTTTGTCGAGGAGCCCGTGCGCGGCGGTGGCCAATGCATCCGTCATCGCATCCAGCGACGTGGGCGGCGCTTCCGAGAAGCGCGTCTGGCGCCCAGGCAGTTCGACCGCCACGACTTCGATCCAGTCGGGCAGTTCGAGCGCCCAGCGCCGATAGAGCAGCGAGCCGGCACCGGCGTACGGGAAGCAGAACAGCCGGTGCGTGGCCGCGGGTTGGGGGCGATGCAGGATGAACCAGGGCGTGATCTTGACTGGCATGCCGATTGAGAGCGGAAGTCGTGACGCGTCGCAGCCGCGATCCGATCCGGGGCGGCGCGCCGATGACGGTGCAGCGTAATCGCAAGGGCCGGCGACGGGTGCCGTCCGACGGTACAGGTTGACGATCCCTCCCGGCCGTGATTGTTCGCGAATGCGGGGCGCGACATGCGATCCCGGCATCGGGTTCGCGCCCGGATGCTGCCCCAACGAACAGGTTTTTCCCTACACGCAAGTTGGTATTCTGCGCTGCGCGATCGTCCTGCACCGTGCTGTCGCGGCCCGCCAACTTCGTACATCGAGACCATGAACGCCGTAATACTCGAAGCCGTTGAAAAGTCGTATCTGATGGGTTCCGTCAACGTGACCGCGCTGCGCGACGTCACGCTCGACATTCGCGACGGAAAACTGACCGTCATCGCCGGTGCTTCCGGTAGCGGGAAGTCGACGTTGCTGAATCTCGTCGGATGCGTGGACCGGCCCGACCGCGGCCGCATCGTCGTGGCGGGCGAAGACGTCGGTCGTTTGTCGGACGACGCACTGTCCGATTTTCGTGCGCGACGGCTCGGTTTCGTCTTCCAGAACTTCAATCTGCTGCCGGTGCTCACGGCGCACGAAAACGTCGAATATCCGCTGCTTCTCGCGGGCACGCGATTGACGGAGTCCGAACGTGCACTGAAGGTGCGGGACATGCTCGATGCGGTCGGCCTCGCGGACAAGGCGCATCACCGTCCGGGACAGATGTCCGGCGGTCAGCGGCAACGCGTCGCGATCGCACGCGCACTCGTTGCGTCGCCGAACCTCGTGCTGGCGGACGAGCCGACCGCCAATCTGGACAGCAAGACCGGTCAGCAAATCATCGCGCTGATGCGGCGGTTGCAACGGGAGCGGCGCGTGTCGTTCGTGATTTCGTCGCACGATCCGCAGGTCATCGCGGCAGGCGACGACGTCGTTCACATTGCCGACGGGATCGTGTCCGACGTGACACGCACCGACGACCAGGAGGCGTTCGCATGAAGACTTTTTCGCTCGCGCTCCGCAATCTGCTGCGCAACCGTCGCCGCTCGATCACGACCCTGCTCGCGATGATCGTCGGCGCGCACGCGGTGCTGCTGTTCGGCGGCTATACGCGCAACATCACGTACGGTCTGCAAACCGATTACGTGAAGTACGGCGGCCACCTGCAGATCGAACGCAAGGGGTTCTACGAGTTCGGTAGCGGCAATCCTTCCGCGTACGGGATCGACAACTACGAGGCGATCATCGATGCGGTGAAGGCCGATCCGGAACTGGCGACGATGGTGCTCGTCGCGACGCCCACGCTGCAGTTGCAGGGTATCGCGGGCAACTTCGACGCGGGGTTGTCGCGTACCGCGCTCGCGCTCGGCGTGCGCGTCGACGACCAGAACCGGATGCGAGCGTGGAACGACTATCAGTTCCCCGTGACGATCCCGCCGATGGCGCTGACCGGCACGACCGGCGACGCAGCCGTGATCGGGACGGGCCTCGCGCGCGTGCTCGAACTGTGCGGGCCGCTCAAGGTACCCGACTGCCACCCGCCCAGGAAGCCCGCGGATACCACGCCGGCTTCGCCGCTTCCGGGCGACATCGCGGCCCTTGCCGAGGGGACGCGTGCGGCGCCGGTTGCCGCGGCGGACGGTCGGCGGATCGAACTGCTTGCGGCGACCGCGCGCGGTGCGCCGAACGTGGCGGAACTGCAGGTCGTGAAGGCGGAGCGGCAGGGCATCAAGGAATACGACGACATGTACGTCGGCCTGCATCTCGCGCAAGCGCAACGACTCGTCTACGGCACCGAGCGGCCGATGGCGACGGCGATCGTCGTCCAGTTGCGCCACACGTCGGATTTGCCGGCCGCGAAGGCGCGGATCGAGACGCTGCTGAAAACGAAATTCGCGGGTACGGACACGGAAGTCGTCGACTACACGGTGCTGAACCCGTTCTATGGTCAAGCGCTTGCGATGTTCGCGACGCTGTTCGGTTTCGTCGCGCTCCTGATCGCCGCGATCGTGCTGTTCACCGTCGGCAACACGATGAGCACCGCGGTGTTCGAACGCACGGTCGAAATCGGCACGCTGCGCGCGATGGGATTGCGCCGTGCGGGCGTACGTCGCCTGTTCCTGTGCGAAGGGTTGCTGCTCGGCGTGATCGGCGCGGTGCTGGGCGTCGCCAGCGCGGCGTTGCTCGCCGGCGTCATCAACGTCAGCGGTCTGACGTGGACGCCGCCGGGCCGCTCGCCGGTGCCGCTGATCATTCGTGTGTGGGGCGAGAACGACCTGATCGTCGGGACCGCGATCGGCCTGCTCGTGGTGGCGATGCTTTCCGCGTTGCTGCCCGCGCGCCGCGCGTCGCGAATGGAGATCGTCGATGCGCTCCGCTATGCGTGATCGAACGATCGGATCGGCCATCGATGAAATGTCGATGAAATCGATTCGTCGGCGGATTGTCATGTTAGCCTTCGCCGGGAGTGGCATCGCGATGCTCGGCGCATGTGGCGCACCGGCCGAGCAGCCGGCGCCCGCGGGTCTGAATTTGTCGCTGACGCAAGCGACGGCGTCGGGCGCGTACGTCGTGACACTCGAACCGCCGACGACACCGCCGCCGCTGAACCGGATCCATGCATGGACCGTGATCGTGAAGCGTGCATCGGGCGAGCCCGTGCGCGGTGCGCGCATCGATGTCGGTGGCGGGATGCCTCAGCACGGGCACGGTCTGCCGACGCGCCCTCGCGTGATCGACGGCGACGCGAACGGGACGTATCGACTGCAAGGGATGAAGTTCAGCATGCCCGGCTGGTGGACGATCACGTTGAAGGTCCGGGACGCGCAGCGCGACGACGACGTGACGTTCAACGTCGTGTTGCCGCCGGCGGCGGCGTCATGACGGTCGACACGGGCGCCATGCCCGATTACTGGATGAGTTCCATACACGGAGAGGCTTCAATGCGAAAAGTCATGTTGTACTGGATGATGGTGCTGCTCGCGCCGTTTGCATCGGGTATCGCGAACATGGCCCATGCGGGGCCGGCGAGCGAAGCGTCGGCGCCGGCCGCCGCCGCGCCCGCGGCGGCACGCGCGGACCGGCTGCCCGCGTATCAGCCGCGCTTCGGGCGCACGCGCCCGATCGTCGCCGTCGTCGGCGAAAACTACTATACCGAGCTGACCGATTACGTCGTTCCCTATGGGATCGTGGCCGAATCGGGCGCGGCGGATCTCGTCGCGCTTGCGACGAAACCGGGCCCCATCCGGATGTTCCCGGCACCGATGAACGTCATTCCGGACGAAACCACTGCCCAGTTCGATCAGCGCGTGCCCGAAGGGGCCGACTATGTGATCGTGCCGGCCGTGCATCGCGACAGCGATCCGGCGCTGCTGGCGTGGGTGGCCGAGCAGGCGAAGAAGGGCGCGACGATCATCGGCGTGTGCGACGGCGTCTGGGTGGTCGCCCGTGCGGGGCTGCTGGAAGGCCGCCGTGCAACCGGGCACTGGTATTCGATGAACGATCTCCGCAAGAAGTTTGCCGATACGCGCTGGGTCGACGGCAAGCGTTACGTTGCCGATGGCAAGGTCGTCACGACGACCGGCGTCACCGCGACGATTCCGGTATCGCTTGCGCTCGTCGAGGCGCTCGCGGGGCGCGAACGTGCGCTGCAGGTCGCCGAGCGGCTCGGACGCCCTGCATGGTCGTCCGAGATCGCGAGCGACCGCTTCAACCTCGGCTTGCCGGCGATGGCCACGATCGCAACCAACTACGTGTCGTTCTGGTCGCATGAGGACTTCGGTATCCCGATCGCGCCGGGTGTCGACGAAATCGCGCTCGTGCTCGAGGCCGACGCGTATTCCACGACGTTCCGCTCGACCGCCTACACGGTGGCCGCGAACCGCGAACCCGTGCGCACCCGGCGCGGGTTGACGATCGTTCCCGACCGCGTGGCCGGCGTCGACGCGCCGACGCGGATGTTGTCCGCGCCGATCACGCGCTATCCGTTGCATGCGCTCGATGCATCGCTGAATGCGATCTCGTCCGAATTCGGCAAGCGCACGGCCGCATGGGTCGCACTGCAGATGCAGTATCCGGGCTACTGAGCGGCACACCGCAGCGTTACCCCGTTCCTCCCCAAGCCTGTCGGTTTTCCACCCGTTTTTCGGGTGGGAGCCGAACTCGTCCCTGTCATTCCGTAATTGCTCCGGAGATTCCGATGCAGACGCATTCGATGGCGCGCCTGTCCGCCGCCGCGATCCTCGCACTCGCCTGCTGTACCGCACACGCCGCGCCCGATCCGCAACGCATCCTCGCCGCGAGCGATGCCGTTCGCAACCCGAGCGAACCGTTCACGCTGAACGTCACGCTGACCCAGTACACCGACGGCAAGCAAACGGATTCGAACGCACTGACCGCCTATTCGCGGATCAACCCGACGAGCGGTCAGTTTCGCAGCCTGATTCGATTCGCCGCGCCGGCGCGCGATGCGAACAAGCTGATGCTCAAGAGCGGCAACGATCTGTGGTTTTTCGATCCGGCAAGCAAGGCGACGATCCGCATTTCGCCGCAGCAACGGCTGCTCGGGCAGGCGTCGAACGGCGACGTGGTCACCGTCAATTTCGCACAGGGATATCGTGCCCAGGTCGAGGCGGAGGAGGACGTGCAGGACGGCGAGCGCCAGATGCGCCGTGCGTACCGGCTGAAGCTGGTCCAGAGCGTATCCGACATGACGTATCACTCGATTGAAATGTGGATCGATACGACGGACTCGCGCCCCGTGAAGGCACGGTTCTTCAGCGAAAGCGGCAAGCTTCTCAAGACCGCGTTCTATCGGCGCTTTCAGCAGCAGCTCGGTGCGTTGCGGCCCACCGAGATCGTGATCATCGACGGGCTCAATCCGAATCTCGTGACCGTGATGCGATATGCGGACTACGTGGCGAAGGAGATTCCGGATGCCTGGTTCCAGTCCGATTTCATGGCGCGTTTCCAGCCTGAATGATGACGCGCATCGGCATCGCCTGTATCGCGTTGGCCGGCATGGCGGGCGTATGCCATGCCAACGACGCGGAAGAGGCCGGGCTGGCGCTGGCCGACGCGACGCCGGTGCAGAAGGTCGACGACGGCAAGTACCAGTTCAGTCTTGAACCGGGCCTGCGCTTCGCCACCTTGCGCCCGGGCGGCACGCGGACGGCCACGCGGCTGTCGCTCGACCTGACGGCGCGTCACGCATTCTCGAACGGCTGGGGCATCAGTCTTGCAGACCGACTCGACCTGAACGGTCCGTGGCGCTTCGATGGCGACTCGGGCGCGATCAACACGCTGAAGGAACTGTATGTGGACGGCCGCGTAGGCAGCGGCAGCACGCTGCTGCAGGCCGGTCGCGTCAATGTGCGGCTCGGCGTTGCGACCGGCTACAACCCCACCGACTTTTTCCGCGACAACGCGGTTCGTTCCGTGACCTCGGTGGATCCCGCGAGCCTGCGCGAGAACCGGCTCGGTACGGTGATGCTGCGCGGCCAGCAATTGTGGGCAGACGGTTCCGTCAGTGCGCTCGTCGCGCCGCGGATAGCGGATCGCTCCACCGACGCATCGTTCTCGCCGGACTTCGGCGCAACGAATCAGCGCACGCGCTGGATGCTTCAGTTCACCCAGCGCATCATCTCGGATCTGTCGCCGCAGATCGTGATCTACGATGACGGAAAGCCCGGCAGTTCGCCGCAATTCGGTGTCAACCTGGTTCATCTCGTCAACAATGCGTGTGTCGGCTACGTCGAGTGGTCGGGCGGGCGAGGGCCGTCGACGCTGGCGCGTGCGCTTGGGCAGCCGTACGGCGATGTCGCGTTCCGCTGGAAACTCGCAACCGGTGCGACTTGCACGACGTCGCGCAATCTTTCCGTCACGCTGGAATACGACCGGGACGGCGCCGCGCTCGACCGTGCGGGTTGGCAGGCGCTGCGCAATGGCCCGCCGGCCGGCTACGCCGCGTATCGAACGCTGGCGGCCGCCCAGCAGGACCCGACGACCCGCGACGGGCTCTTCGCGATGATCAGGTGGCAGGACGCGTGGATCCAGCGTCTGGATCTCTCCGGTTTCGTCAGGTTGAACCTCGCCGATCGCAGCCGGCTCACATGGCTCGAGGCGCGTTATCGCTTCGCCAGAACCGATGTCGCGCTGCAATGGCAGATCAATGCGGGCGCGTCGTCGACCGAATATGGCGCGCTGCCTCAGTCGAATCTCTTCCAGTTGCTCGTCAAGCACTATTTGTGACGCGGCAGCGCCACCTGCTTCAAGGAGAAGCACTGCATGAAACACTATGTGACCTCGGGCCATGAACTGCCGCAGTGGCCGTCGCCGATCAGCCATGCGGTGGTCGCGAACGACACCTGTTATCTCAGCGGCCAGCTTTCGCTGGATGCCGACGGCCGCTATGTGCCCGGTACGCCGGCCGAAGAAGCGCGGCGCGCGTTCGCGAACCTGTTCCGTGCGATCGAGGCGGCGGGATTCAGCCCGCGGGATCTCGTGTTCGTCGACATCGCGTTCTCCGACCTCGGTGCGCTCGCGGACGTGAACGGGGTTTATGCCGACCTGTTTCCCGCGGATCGCCGGCCGGCGCGAACCGTCTATCAGGCCGCTGCGTTGCCGTTTGGCGGCCAGGTCAAGGTGATGGGCGTCGCCGTTCGCGACGCGTCGCGCTGACGCACGACGGCGCGGACGATCAGCGCTCGACGATGGGGCCGGAAAACGCGCCGAGCAGCGCGACGAGCTGCCGTTGCTCGTCATCCGACAACGCGATCCTTTTCAGTTCGCTATGCCCGATCGCGGCCGCGGGCGCGTCCGCGTAGTGGCGCATCACCGCGTCCAGCGACGCGAACTGACCCGCGTGCATGTACGGCGGCCGCAGCGCGACGTTGCGCAGGCTCGGCGTCTTGAACGCGCCGAGCATGTGCGGATCGTCGGTCGAGATGAACTGCAACTCGTCGCACTGCTCGGGCTTCGCGTCGCTGAACGGCCCCATGCAGTTGAATTCGTCGTGCAACACCTTGGCGACCGCCGCCGCGCGACCGGGATCGGCAGCCGTTCCGCTACGTGGCGGTACGCCGATGTTGTGGAACTGCCGGTCGCTCAGCATGGGCCCGGTGTGGCAGGTCATGCATTGGCCTTTGTTCACGAACAGGCGCAGGCCTGCTTTCTCGGTCGGCGTCAGCGCGGCCAGCTTGGCCGGGTCGCCGGTCCGGACGCCGTCGACATAGGTATCGAAGCGTGAAGGCCCGTATTGAAGCGTCGCTTCGTACGCCGCGATCGCCTTGCCGAGATTCGCGAACACGCGCGACACGTCGGTGCGGGTGCGTTCGTCGAGTCGCTGCCACACCGCTTTCTCCGCGTCCGTGCCGAGCGGGCCGCCGTCACGGGGCAGCGCGCTCAGGTCGGGCAGCGGTCCGAACAGCGGCTCGTAAGCGTCGCGGTAGTGCTCGGCAAGCACATGGGCGGCGCGCAGCCGGGTGCCGCCGTGTTCGTTGTGATCCTCGATCGGCCCGATCGCCTGCGACCACATACTATCCTTGCGGCCATCCCAGAACAGCCACGGCGCATCGGTCATGCCGACGACGGGCATCGTGCGACGCACGCCGATGCCCAGGCCGATTGCCAGCGGTCGGCCGTCTTCGAACTGGCGATCGGTGGTGTGGCAGCTTGCGCAGGCGATCGCGCCGTTTCGGCTGAACCGCGGATCGGAGAACAAACGCTTGCCAAGCTGCGCCGCCGGTGCGGACGTGGCCACGCGATTCGACGGGTCGACTTTGACGACGACGTTCGCGGGCAGGCGCATCGATTCGAGCTGCGCCCGTTCGTCGGCGCGCCAGTGGTCCGGCGCGTCGGCGGTTTCCGCCATCGCGTCGGCGCGATGCCCCGGCCATGCGGTCCAGACGAGCAGCGCGCCGATCATCGACGCAGCGGCGAGCCCATAGTGCGTGCGGGACGGCCGTCGCATGCGACGGCCGGAATCACGCGACCGCATCGATCGTGCGCGATGCCGGCAGCAGCGCACGCGTATTGCCCGACATCAACCACTTGCGTTGCACCGGCGCGACCGCCGCGAGCGGGCCATCGGCGGCGAGGAACTGCTCCATGACCTTGCGGTGGCCGCCCGAGTTGCGAAAGACCGGCCAGTCGGTGCCGAACAGAATCTTGTGATTGATGTTCATGCGGAACAGCTCCGCGAGCGCGACCGACCACCCCTGCGGATGCTGCGAGCCGAGAAATGCGCTGACGTCGAGATACACGTTGGGTCGATACGCGCACTGTCGCGCGCAAGCGTCGACGTGATGGACGGCGCCGTGCGCGAGGATGAAGTTCACGTCGGGAAAATCGAACGCCGCGCGATCGAGCAGATCCGGGTGCGAGTACGCAAACTCGAGCGCCGGGCTGGTCGGCCCCACGTGCAGAAGCACCGGCAACCGGTGGGCGCGACAGATTTCGTACAGCGGGTACAGGCGCTTGTCGCTGGGGCTGTAGCCGCACGGCGGATAGAGTTTCAATCCGGAGAAGCCGTACTCGACCACGCCTTTCTCGAACAACGCGACACCGTCCGCGCCCCAACGCGGATCCATGCCGCCGAAAACGTGAAAGCGCTCGCCGTGACGCTGCAGAATTGCATGATGCTCGGCATACATCTCGGCGATCGTGAGGTCGCTTTTCATCACGTACGTGAAATCGGGCAGCAACACCACGGCCTGCTCGATCCCGGCCGACGTCATGTCGGCCACCAGTGCATCGCCGAAGTGGTCCTGGCTTTGCGCGAGATAGGTATCGAGCAGTTCCGATCGCGATTTCCGTACGCCGTTGGCGACGAGCCGGACATGAACGTTGGCGCAGAATCCCTCGAGGAACGCAGTGGGGATGAAGCGCGTCGACGCGATGTGGCAGTGCGAGTCGATGATCGGCCCGTCGTAGATGGCGTGGCTCATGCCGTTGCTTTGACGGGGGCGGTGCGGTCGGCGTCGCGACCGGTGAGCATGCCGAGCGCGCGTTCCTTGAGGTCGGCCACGCGCTGCATCATGAAGTGGCCGGCATGCATCTTCCCGTTCGCGCGGGCGTAGTCCGGCAACGTGCCCCACGTCTGAAAACCGTAGTGTTCCCATACGCGGTGAGCGGGCGTGCCGTCTCGCACGTCGAGCGTCAACAGTTCGACATTGTCCCGATCGCATTGCAGCGCGATCTCGACGAACGCGGCAGGCAGCACGCCACCGCCGCGACAGGCGTCGTGGATCATGCCTTTCGCGAGATCGGTGATATGGCGATTGTTGGGGTTCAGGTTGCGGCGCAACGTGCACAGGCCGATCAGCTGCCCGGTGTTCGCGAAGATCGTCAGCAGGCGCACCTTTTCCGCGGCGAGATTCGAGCGCAGTTCGTCGAGATAGCGGCTCGCTTCCGCGTCCGTGATCGTTTCGGCGAAGCCGATGATCGGCGCGCTTTCGCTCGTGCGCCGCATCAGTTCGACGATCTGCGCGCCCAACGTATCGTCGACGGCGTTCGTCCAGCGATAGGTGACGTGCGTGACGTTGGCCTTCGGCAACGCGATCGGATACTGCGCGCCGTCGGCAAGCAAGGTACGGATGGAGTCGTTCATGGGTGTCCCTGGATCACGTGGTTTCGAGGGCCACGGCGCTTTCGGCGCGTGGCGGGGGCGCGTCGGTGCACAGGTCGTCGAGCACGGCCTGGAGGCCATGATCGACCAGCCACTGATCGTCGTAGATCGTGTCGAGATACTTGGTGCCGCTATCGGGGAAGACGAGCACGATGTTGGCCGGACCTTGCAAGGTGGCGACGTAGCGACGCGCGGCCTGCGCGATGGCGCCGGACGAACCGCCGAGCAGCAACCCTTCGTCGAGCGCGAGGCGACGACAGCCGACGAACGCATCGCGATCGACGATGCGCATCGTTTCGTCGACGAGATGAATCAGGATGTTGCCGGGCTGAAAACTGAGCCCCGCGCCGTTCTGCAGATGCGGCCGGTAGGTGCCGCCGAACACGACCGAGCCGTCGGGCTCGACACCGATCACGCGGGTGGCCGGGTCGCGCTCCTTCACATAGCGTGCGATGCCGCTCAGATGGCTGCCGGTGCTCGCGGACACGATCACGGCGTCGAGCCGGTCGGCGAGCTGGGAGACGATTTCGGGCCCGGTGGAGTAATAGTGGGCGTCGATCGCGGCCGGATTGTTGTACTGATCGAGGTTCACGCAATTCGGCACGCTCGCGGCAATCGCCTTCGCGACCGCAATGCGCTTGCGCTGATAGCTGCCCGTCTCGTCGGGGTGTTCGACCATCTCGACCTCTCCGCCGAATGCGCGCACGAGATTCGCATTCGTCTTCGGCGTCTTCGGATCGAGCACGCAAATGAAGCGATAGCCGCGCGTGGCGCACAGCATCGCAAGTGCGTGCCCCATGTTGCCCGACGTCGATTCGACGATCGACCAGCCCGGCTTGAGGCCATGGTCGCGCTCGGCCTGGCGGAGCAACTGCAGCGCGCTCCGGTCCTTCACGCTGTTGCCGGGGTTGTAGCACTCGAGCTTTCCATACACGCGGATTCGCCTGTGTTCATTCGACAGGCTTTTCAGATACAGCAGCGGCGTATCGCCGATCAGTTCGACTAGGCTGTTTGCGTACATTCGACATCTCCGACCAGCGGGTTGGCGTTGGCTTGTGCGTCGTTTGCGAGTTGTACGACGCGATCGGCCGCGTGTGATCCGGCTTGCTTCACAGTGCGACTTTAGTGATCGATGCCCGGGGCCTGTAACTGTCCGAACGGGCATCGGAAGGCGCGTGCGTCACAGTTCGCCCGATTCCATCTCTGTCTCCCTCTCCCTCTCGCCGCGGTCGGCCGCAGGGAGGACGCGCAGTCTCGGATGCGGCAGTGCGTCGGGTGTCAGCGCCCGATCGCCGACGAACGCGCCAACGAGTTGCGCGAGCAGCGCCGCATTCTGCTGAACCATGTGATGACTGCCGGCCTGGAGCTCGATCTGGATCGGGCGAAGCTGGGCCGACGTAATGGCTCGCGCACGAATCGCGCAGGTCATTTCGTCGTATTCGCCGGTCACGAGCAGCGCGGGGATGCCGGCGATCGATCCGTCGCGTTCGGCTTCGATCCGATGGGCGCGGAAATTCAGCAGTTGCTGGCTGTATTCGATCATGTTCGCCGCCGACACGAACGGCGCGTGCAGCCAGTGACGGGTCGCCGAATCGGGTAGCGCGAACATCGATGCGTGGCCGCCTTCGCGTGCGTCGCTGCGTGCCCGCTTCTCCAGGAGCCCGATCATCGATTTGGCCATGCTGTCCGCGGCCTTCGGCATGCGCGCGACGAGCGAGCACATCGTATTGAGATTGTTTTCGTACGCGCTGTCGGCGCCGTCGTAGTCCTGCGCGCCGGCAAACGACGGCGCGATCAGGCTCATCGACGCGATGCGGCCGGGCAGTGCGCGCGCCAGCGCCAGCGCATATCGGGCGCCTCCGCACCAGCTCGCGACGTGAATCGCGTCGATCCCCTCGACGTCGAGCAATTCAGCCACGCTGCGCGCGTAGCGGTCCGGCGCATCGGGGCTCGAATAGTACGCGCGTGTCAGTCCTGCATCGGCTGACGCATCGCTCGCGTCGTCCGCCAGATAGAGCGAAAAATCCGGCGCCAATCCGGCCGCGAAGTCGTGCCACACGTCGTGCGGGATGCCGAATGCGTTGATGAGCAGCATGGCCCGCGAGCCGCGCCCGGCATTCAGATACCGATGCCCGCTGCCGGTCGTGATCCGGCGCGCGGACGGCAGGTCGACAAACCGGGGCGCGTCGCGCCTTTCGTGCCGGGCCGCGTGAGCGGCGACGCGTGAAGCGATCCGGGCTTGCCAGTCGAAGCCGTCGCAGCGTAGTCGGTGAGAACGGATGTCGGTCGGGGGAACGTGCGCGTCATCCGCGTATCCCAGCATGTGCTCGGCGTGCTTCAGATTCGTTTCGAGCAGCGCGAGAACGGCGTCGGAGCCGGCCTCGTCGGCATCGCTTCGCGTCGGAATGGGCACCCTTTGCGCGACGCTTTCGGCGAGTTCGCGCCAAGCAATACGCCGATCGCCATGCACGACGTGAAGGCCGGGCGACGCTTGCGTCGCAAGCCAGGCCAGCACCGCTTCAGCCGTCAGCAGGCAGGCCGCGCCGGCTGTTTCGGCAGGCAACGCCAGCGGCTCTTGCTCGAAGTACGTGTCGACGCGGCGGCGTACCTCGAACACGGTTTCGGCGACCGCGTCGGCGAGCGTGTCGAGTGACGCCAGCGATAGCGTACCGGCTTCGCCGATGGCGGCCGTGCCGTCCGCGAGCGCGTCGCCGAGTACGACGATGCATGCGTTCGCAACGGATGCGGACGCAACGTCGAGCGCGGCCGACAGGAGGCGGGGCAAGGACGCGAATTCGCGCGTGCGGCGAATCTCGGGATCGTCGACGACGACGGCGAGCTGCCCGGAACCGGGCGCGTTCAATGCGTCGCGAAGCCGAGCGATGCGCGGGTACGCACCGAGTGCCGTAGTCGCATCGCCGGCATCGGCCGCTGCGCGCAGCGCGGCGAGGTCGCTGGCATCCAGCAGGCAGATACGGTCGTCGCCGCCGGCCGACGGCATCCTGCATGCGTCGTGCGGATGATCGTTCATCGTCATCTCGTTACGCTTTCACGGACAACAGCATTTCCACCAGATCAACCGCATCGCCGATGGTTTCGAGGTTCGCGACCTGTTCCGTGTGCGATGCGAAGCTGATGCCGAGCCGATCCTCGGTCAGCGCCATCAGCGACAGCAGCGAGATCGAATCGAGCATCAGATCCGACGTCAGCGACGTTTCCCGCGTCAGCATGTCCGGCGCAATATCGAGCGCAGCAATCTGCGGAATCAGTTCGGTAAGCGTAGCGAACACGTTCGCGTGGTCGTCCATCGGATTCTCCAAGTGCCGTAGGGGTTCCGCTTTATAGCGTCAAGCCACCGCACTGCCTACCTGCACTGACGTACAGGGTTGGCGCAGCAAGGGAAACACTCGCCCGAACGGACAGGTTTCAGTCTTGAAAGCGGCCATTACATTGCCGGTTACCTCACCGACAGGGAACGATCATGACCCTCACCAAAGAAGCCGTGCTGATGGACAAAGCGACGTTTTCGCGCGCGCTGCGCGAAACGCTGGACGAGCAGCTCACGCTCGATCACCCGATCTTCGCGGAGTTGTTCACGCCGCAGAAAAACTGGCGCTTGCTGAAGATCATCTCGCTCGAGGGATACCAGATCACCCGGTACTTTCTCGAGTACATCGAGAACCTGTACTTCCGCTGCCCGTTCCCCGACCACAAGCGCCGGCTGCTGTACAACCTGTTCGAAGAGGAAACCGGGCGCTTCTCGAAAACGAAGAACCATGTCGAGCTCATGGAAGACTTCATTCGCGCGCAAAACATCAGCGACGAGGAGCGCGATGCGTGGACGCCGTCCGCGGCCACGCGCGAGTTGATCGACTATCGCCTCGAGAACTGCAAGGGCGAGGGTACCTACCATATCGGCGCCGCCGCGGTGATGATCGCGAGCGAAGGGCAGAGCCTGGAAACCCGTGCGGGCGACGCGCGCCACTCGATTCTGGCGAAGTGCTACGGGCTCACCGAGGAAGACACGCGATTCTTCTCGGTTCACCAGAAAGAGGACGTCGCGCACGTCGCCGAGGGCATCTCGCTCGTGACCGACCTGTGCACGACCGTGGAGATGCAACAGGAAGCGCTGTTCGCGGTGCGCCACACGTGCAAGCTGTTCTGGAACATGTATGAAAGCGCCGCGCAAAAGTACTACGCGTCCGCCGAGGGCGTCGCGCACGCGTGACGGGACAACGCCGATGATGACCTTCGACGATCTAGTCGCGCGCTTGCGCGACAGCAGTCATACGCTGACCTTTGTCGACGACAAGGGCGCCGAAACCGTCCGGACCTTCCACGAACTGTTCGAAGACGTGCTCGCCACGGTCGAGCGCGGCAAGACAATCGGCCTCGTACCCGGGGCGCGCGTCGGCATCGCGGCCCCGAACGGCTATCCGTGGATGGTGTGGGATCTGGCGTGCATCGAGCTCGGCTGCGTTTCGGTCGCGTTTCCGAACGATGGCCTGCTCGACACGTGCGACGCGTTGATCGAGCGCTACCAGCTGAGTGTGCTGGCAGTAGACGCACGATGGATCGATGCCGGCGAGACGATTGCCGGGCGCGTCGTGGATATCGATCCCGCCAGCCGCGGCGATTCGCACGCGCGCATCGAGCCGGTGCGGGTCGAGCATATGCCCGATACCCATTCGTTGGTGTTCAGTTCGGGCACGACGGGCAGGACCAAAGGGCTCGTGATGAGCCGCCGCGGCACCGCGCACTTGCTCGGTCTGTATGGCGACGCATTCGGCGTCGCACCGGGCGAGCGGTTCCTGACGTTCTTGCCGTTCGCGAACTATCAGCAACGGATGACGTACTACTTCTGCCTGTATCACGGGGTCGATCTCGTGTCGGTGCCGTTCCACGGACTCTTTCCGGGGCTCAAGCGGCACCAGCCGACGTTCGTGATCGCACCGCCGGTGCTGTACGAGACGCTGCATACGCTGGCGCGCGCGGCTGCCGGGCCCGGCAGCGATCCGTCGACGCTCGCCGAGCGACTGAGCGCGCTGACCGGCGGCAACATCCGCTACATGGTCACCGGGATGGCGCCGATCAAGCGCGCGGCGCTCGATTTCTTCTGGGATTGCGGGATCGCGCTGTACGAGGCGTTCGGGATCACCGAGGCCGGCATGGTTGCGTGGAACAAGCCCGGGCAGGTACGCGTCGGTACGGTCGGCCAGCCGGCGGAGCCGGGCAGCGTCTCGTTGCTGGAGGACGGCGAAGTCGTCGTCACACGGAACGCCCTGCTGTCGCTCGGCTACTTCGATGCGCCGGAAGAGGACAGTCGCGCGACATTCATCGCACCGAATGCGGTCGCGACGGGCGACATTGCCGAATTCGACCGCGACGGCTTTCTGCGCGTCGTCGGGCGCAAGAAGGACGCGATCATCACGAGCAACGGCGAGAAATTCCATCCCGAGCCGATCGAGGCGCTGTTGTATCGCGATCCGCGCGTCGACGTGGCCGTCGTGATGGCGGGCCCGCAAGCGGGGCTCAGCGTCGTCATCGCGACACGCCGGCCGGACGATCCCGACGTCACCGACGCGCTGCGCGAACTCGTCCGCGCGGTCAACGGCACGCTGCCCGCACAACGGCAACTGGTGAAGGTGATTTTCACCGACCGCGCGTTCGACGTCGAAGGCGGATTGCGCACGCGCAACCTCAAGCTCAATCGCCGCGCGATCGCGGACGCGTTCCTGCGACACGCATGAGATCACCCCCCGTGCGCAAGCCGCCGCCTTTGCGCGGCGGCGCGCACGGACCTCATTCTGGATACACCATGACGACGCATCCGAATCCGAACGTGTTTCAGATGGAAGTCGAACCGACCTCCATCATCGAGACGCTCGCCCATCACACCGAGCGAGACCCCGACCGCGTCGCGCTGACCATCCTGCGCGACGGCGAGGCGATCGAAAGCGAAAGCACGTTCGGCGATCTGCATGCCGGCATGATGCGCGTGGCGCGCGGACTCGCGCAACTGACCGAGCCGGGCGCTCGCGTGCTGCTGCTGTTGCCGACGAGCGCCGAGTTCGTCTGCACGTTCTATGGATGCCTGGCATCGGGGCGCGTCGCCGTGCCGGCCTATCATCCGCAGCAGGTGCGCAAGGTCGCGCAATGGGCGAAGCTGCACGCGATTGCCGACAATTGCGGCGCCACGCTGATCGTCGCGCCGGCGACCTCGGTCGAGACCATCGAGACCCTGCGCGCGACGCAGCAGCTGTTCACCGGCTGCCAGCTCGTCACGTACGAAGCGCTCGTCGACGCGGGTGCGAAGGACACGTCGGCGTTGCCGCGCATGCCGGCGCTGGACGATCTTGCGTTTCTTCAATACACGTCCGGATCGACGGGCACGCCGAAGGGCGTGATGATCACGCACGGCAACATCATCGACAACCAACGGTCGATCGCGCTGCTGATGCAGCACGATCGCGACACGCGCATGCTGTCGTGGCTGCCGCTGTATCACGACATGGGACTGTCGATGCCGTTGCAACTGGCGTCGATCGGGCTTTCAGTGGTGCTGATGTCGCCCGTTGCGTTCGTCCAGCAGCCGGGGCGATGGTTGCGCGCGATTGCCGCACACCGTGCGACGACGTCCGGCGGGCCGAATTTCGCGTATGCGCTTGCCGCGGCCGCCCTCGACGGAAGCGACGACGGCGGCCGGCTCGATCTGTCCAGCTGGCGGGTGGCGTTCTGCGGCGCGGAGCCGATTCATCGTCAGACCGTCACCGACTTTATCGACGCCGCAAGCCCGCACGGCTTCGCTCCTGGGTCGTTCTATCCGTGCTACGGGATGGCCGAGGCGACCCTGATCGTATCGGGTGTCCCTTACGGTGAAGGCGCCCATTATCTGGACGTCGACAACGTGAAGCTTGCCGCAGGCATCGTCGAACCGGTTCAGCCCGGCGCCGCGAACGCGAAGAGCCTCGTGTCGTGCGGCGGCACGGCGCCCGGCACCGAGATCCGGATCGCAGGGCCCGATGGTTGCCCGGTGGCCGACCCGAACGGCGTCGGCGAAATTTGGGTGCGCGGCGGCGCGATCGGCGTGGGCTACTACGGCAACCCCGAAGCGACACGGTCGACGTTCGGCGCGCATGTCGATGACGAGCCTGGCGCCCGTCCGTTCCTGCGCACCGGCGATCTGGGCGCGATCGTCGACGGCCGCCTGTACGTGACCGGCCGCGTGAAGGACATGCTGATCGTTCGCGGGCGCAACCTGTATCCGCAGGATATCGAGGCGTGCGTGCAGGACGCGGTGCCGGCGTTGCGCCGCGGGTGCGGCGCCGCCGTATCGGTGCAGGCGGACGGCGAAGAGAAGCTCGTGCTCATCCAGGAAGTCGGGCGCACCGCGCGCCGCACGCTGGACCTCGACGCCACGCTGCGCGCGATGGTGGTCGCGATCGGCGAGGACTTCGGGGTCACGCCGCACGCGATCGTGCTGGTCGAGCCGGCAACCATCGAAAAGACTTCCAGCGGCAAGATCGCGCGTGCGCTGTGTCGTCGTGCGTATCTGCAAGGCGAACTGCGGGCCGTCGCCAGCTGGACCGATGGCGCCTATGCGATGGATGCGGGCGCGGCGCGTGACGGTGCGGTGGCGCCGGCTGTCGCCGAGGTTGCGCCCCATTCCGAATCGACGCTGATCGAGCGCGAAATCGCGGACCGGATCGTACGGATCGTCGCCGAGCGGCTCAAGATCGCCGAGGCGCAAGTGTCGCGCACGGCCGCGTGGGTCGAGATGGGTTTCGACTCGATGAGCGCGCTCCAGTTTTCGTTGAAGGTGCAGCACACGATCGGGCTGACGTTCGACGCCGCCGTGCTGTGGGACTGTTCGAACGTCGAGCAGCTTGCCGCGCATCTGGCGCGCATGCAGGGCGCGGCCGATGCGTTGCGATCGAGCGACGCGCCCGCACCGGCCGCCGCGCACGCGCGTTCCGCGTCGGTCGTCGACGGCGCCGACGCGCCGCCTACCCGGGAGCAGCTTGCGGCGCTCTCCGACGCGCAGGCCGAAGCGCTGCTGCTGAAAGCGCTGCAGGGCTGAGCCGATCCCCGGCAGTCTCGTTCCGCGAACGTCTGGAGTGGTACACATGATCGAGTCCAATCGCGCGGCCGCCGCGCCCCTTACACCCGTGAAGCAAGCGTTGCTGAAGATCGACGCGCTGCAACGCGAACTGGCAGAAGCGCGCAGCGCGATGAGCGAACCGATCGCCATCGTCGGCATGGGCTGCCGCCTGCCCGGCGGCGTGGATTCCGCCGACGCGCTCTGGTCGATGCTCGCGGACGGGACCGACGCCGTCGGCCCGGTGCCGGCCGACCGATGGACCGATGCGATCTACGATCCGCGGCCGGGCCGGCGCGACACGAGCTACAGCCGGCATGGCGGGTTCATCGACGACGTCGATCGTTTCGATGCGGGATTCTTCGGCGTGTCGGAGCGCGAGGCGCCGCACATCGATCCGCAGCAGCGGTTGTTGCTCGAATGCACGTGGCGTGCACTGGAAGATGCCGGCTTTTCGCGGGAAACGATCGCGTCGTACCGAACCGGCGTGTTCGTCGGTTCGTCGGTCGACGACTACGCGCGCGTCAGCGAGAGCGTAGCGGGTGACGCGCTCAGCTATGCGCAGACATCGCTCGGTACCGCGCGGCCCTTCGCGGCCGGACGCATTTCCTATCTGTTCGGGTTTCATGGCCCGGCGTTGCATCTCGACACCGCGTGCTCGTCGTCGCTCGTCGCCGTCCATTTGGCTTGCCATAGCCTGCGTACCCGCGAGTCCGATGTCGCATTCGCGGGTGGTGTCAACCTGATGCTGTCGCCGGAGATGACGATCGCGCTGAGCGAGCTTCAGGCGCTGTCGCCGAGCGGCCGCTGCCGGACGTTCGACGCGGCCGCCGACGGTTACGTGCGCGGCGAAGGCTGCGGCGTCGTCGCGCTGATGCGGCTGTCCGATGCGCGGGCGCAGGGCAGGCCGATCCGGGCGGTGATCCGCGGCTCAGCCGTCAATCACGACGGGCGCAGCAACGGAATGACGGCGCCGAATGGCCGTGCGCAACGCGACGTGATCCGCGACGCGCTCGAGCATGCCGGCGTGTCGCCGGCCGACGTCGACTACGTCGAGGCGCACGGCACCGGTACGCCGCTCGGCGATCCGATCGAGCTGCGTGCGCTCGAGGACGTGTATTGCCGCGACACGAATCGCACCGGCGACCTGTACGTCGGCAGCATCAAGACGAATATCGGGCATCTCGAATCGGCCGCCGCGGTCGCCGGGCTGATGAAGGTCGTGTGCGCGCTGCAGAAAGGTGAATTGCCGCGGCACCTGCATTTCGATACGCCGACCACGCACGTCGACTGGGATGCGA
Source organism: Burkholderia sp. MS389 (assembly GCF_016899425.1). Lineage (GTDB taxonomy): Bacteria > Pseudomonadota > Gammaproteobacteria > Burkholderiales > Burkholderiaceae > Burkholderia > Burkholderia sola. Next base: position 175,519 of record NZ_CP045996.1, on the reverse strand, counting down.
ACGGCATTCGCGTGCCGACCGAGCATGCGGCGTGGCCGTCGTCCCGACCGGGCCGGCGTATCGCGGCGATCAGCTCGTTCGGCATGAGCGGCACGAACGCACACCTGATCATTGAGGCATGGCAGGAGACGCGCGCAGCGGAACCCGACGCGGACGTCGCGCTGGCCGGGCACGCGCGTCACGATATCTGGCCGTTGTCCGCCCACACGGCGCCGATGTTGAAACAGGCGATCGAAGACTGCGCGGCGCACGTGCGGGCAGACGCGTCGCTGGCGCCCGACGCGGTCGCCAGCGCGCTGCGTCTCGCGCGCGACAGCCATCGGCATCGCGTGGCGATTGTCGCGGATGCTCGCGACACGCTGCTCGATGCGCTGTCGGACGCGGCGCGGGCCATGACGGTCCGGAGCGGGCAGCCGGGCGGCGCCCGCGACCGGCTTGCGTTCCTGTTTACCGGACAGGGCGCGCAGCGCGCCGGGATGGCTCGACAGCTCTATCGGGATTTCGCGCCGTTTCGCGACGTATTCGACGCATGCGACAGCCATATCGAGGCGCAAGGAGAACTGTCGCTCGTGGACGTGCTGTGGGGCGATCATCAGGACCGGATCAACGAAACGCGTTACACGCAACCGGCGATGTTCGCGCTCGAGGTCGCGCTCGCGCGCTTGTGGATGCACTGGGGCGTCGTGCCGGAGGTCGTGATGGGCCACAGCATCGGCGAGTACGCGGCTGCATGCATCGCCGGCGTGTTCTCGATCGAGGACGGCTGCCGTCTCGTGACGGCGCGCGGACGTTTGATGGATACGCTCACCGCGCCGGGCCGTGCGCTCGCGGTGTTCGCAAGCGTGCGTCACGTGGCCGATGCGGTGCGCGACTACCCCGGGCGCGTCGCCATCGCCGCGGACAACGCACCGGAGAGCGTGCTGGTGTCGGGCGACCCGGACGCAATCGAGTCGATCGAGCGACTGTTCGCGTCGCGCGGCATCGCGACGAAGGCGCTGGCGGTATCGCGCGCATTCCATTCGCCGCTGATGGAGCCGATGCTCGCCGATTTCGGCGCCGTCGCCGCGACCGTGCGCTATCGCGTGCCTGCGATTCCGATCGTGTCCAACGTGACGGGCCGATTCGAGGCCGAACGCCTGTGCGATCCCGCGTATTGGGTCGAGCATGTCCGGGCCACCGTAGCCTTCCGTGCGGGTGTCGACACCCTGCTCGACGACAAGGTGACGACGGTCATCGAGATCGGGCCTGGCAAGACGCTTTCGAGCCTCGTCTCCGCGTGCACGGCGGAGCGGGCGGATCATCGCAACGTGATTGCGCTGCCGTCGATGAGCAATGACGGGCGCGAAACCGAGCAGTTGCTGCGTGCATTGGCACATGTCTATATGTGCGGTCGTCGTGTCGACTGGCATGCGTACGAGCGCTCCCGAACCGGTGCGCCGATGCGGCAAGCCGCGCGCCGCGGCGTGCTGCCGCCGTATCCGCTCGAAGCGCAGCGTTACTGGGTGAATGCGCGGGAGCCGGCGCAGCGGGCGAACGTGCTGACGAGCGCAACCGGCGCGCGTCGGACCGCCGGTCGCGGCGTGCTGGGCCGGCATCTCGCGATTCCGGCATCGGATCATCTTCGCTACGAGAGCGAGGTGTCCGATCGGCATCTGCCGTTTCTGGGCGGACACCGCGTGCACGGGCAACTCGTTTTTCCGGCGGCAGGCTTCGTCGAGGCGCTGCTCGACGCGGCATCGCGGCGCGATGGCGGCGATACGGAATCCGCGGCCGGCCGCTGGCTGGTCGCGCGTGAGGTGTCGTTCGATAACGCGCTCACGCTGGAGCCCGGCAACGCGGTGACGTTCGGCACGGTCGTGCACGCAGGTGACCCCTCGCATCCGGGCGAAGCAGGCGTGCGGATCGACATTCACGCCTGCCACGACACGGCCGCGTCCCAACCCGAATGGACGTTGCAGTGCGCCGCGCAGATCGGGACGACGCATGGCGTTGCCGACGTGTCGGCCGTGCCGGCGCTCGATGAATGGCGCGCGCAATGCGGCGACGCGTTGCCGGTCGACGGTTTCTACGCGCGCTTGCAAGCGACCGGCCTCGAATACGGTGGCGCATTTCGCTCGATTCGCGCGCTGTCGCGGGGCGGCGACGTGGCGCTGGCCCGAATCGAAATGGAGCCGGACGGCACGGACGACCTCGTCCGCATCGTTCATCCGGCGCTGCTCGACAATGCGTTTCAGACCGTCGCGGGCGCGCTATGGGATGCGGAGCTGAACACCGCCTTCGTGCCGATCGGCATCGAACGGATCGCTTGCATGCCGATACGCGGCGTGCAGGCGGTGTGGTGTGCAGTGCGGGCTCGGGTGAAGCGCAGCGTTGCTACCGCGGATCTCTGGATATACGACGACGCGGGCAGCCGCGTCGCCGTCGTCTCCGGATTGCGGCTGATGGCCGTCGATCCGCGACGGTTTCAGCGGGTCGCGGAGCCTGTCGCGCTGAACACGCTCGTCTGGCGGCTGTTTGCGGCCAAACATGAGGCGGCCGACGCGCGCGCGAACTTCGTGCTGATCGGCAACGGGTCCGCGCTGGACGCGATGCTGGCGCAGGCATGTGAAGACGCTGACAACGCGTGTGCAATCGCGGCGCTGCCGGCGGACGACCTGTTCGACGACGATGCAGGTACCCGGCGCATTCGTGCTGCGCTCGACGATGCACTAGCCGGCCTGGATGCACGACGTACCGTGCTGCTCTATGTGTGGCCGTCGAGAGACGACGCGGAATCAGAAGATGAACTCGCCGCAGTCGGCGCAGCTTACCGGCGCTTCGCGAACCTCTGGCGCGAAGTGCAGTCGGCTCGCTGGCCGCAGGGCACGCCGGCCGTCTGCATCGTGACCCACGCGGCGCAGCACGTACCCGGCATCGACGTGCGCGTAGCGCCGTTTCAGGCGGCGGCCTGGGGCGTCGCCCGCAGCCTGATGCACGAGAGCGGCGACATTCCGGTGTGTGTGGTCGATCTGCCGGCGCCCGATGCGACGTCTTGCGCGCGCGCGCTGACCGCAGTGGCGGGCGCCGCGACGACCGGCGAGACGCAGTTCGTGTCGCATGGCGACGCCGTATACGTCCCGCGGCTCGTCGCACGCGACGCCGGCGCGGCGCAACCGCTTGCGCACGGCGCCTATCTGGTGACGGGCGGCCGCGGTGCAATCGGCACGCGGGTGATCGAGCAGTTGATCCGGAATGGCGTGCCGAAGATCGTGTCGGCCAGCCGCCAGGTCCCGGCCGACAGCGAACGCGCGCGACTTGCGTCGATCGCCGATGCGCACGGCGCGATCGTCGAATTCGTGGCGGCCGACGTCGCCTCGTCCGCCGACATCGACGCGCTCGTCCATGCGCTCGAAGCGGATTCCGCGCACCCTCTCGTCGGCGTCCTGCATGCGGCGGGCACGCTTGACGACGGCCTGTTCGCGACCCAGCCGATGACCGACGTATTGAAGGTGCTCGCGCCGAAGGTCGCGGGAACGTTGAATCTGCATCGCGCGACCGCGCATCTGCCGCTGCGGCACTTCGTGTCGTTTTCGTCGATCGTGGCCTGCATCGGCTCCCCGGGGCAATGTGCATACGCCGCCGCGAACGCCTATGTGGACGCGCTGACGGCCGTGCGCAACCAGGACGGCCTGCCTGGGCACACGATGAACTGGGGCCTGTGGGGCGGCAACGGGATGGTCGATCAGCTCGACGCGCGGCAACTGCGCCGCATCGCATCGTTCGGTCTCAAGCCGATCGAGCCGGACGTCGCATTGCGCGTGTTCGACGCGCTGGTCGCCGAACCCGACGGGCAGACGCAGATCTGGAACGTGGAAGTCGATACGCTGATCAAGCGCAGCCCGAGCCGGGCGATGGGCGCGCTGTTGTCGGAACTCGTGCCGCCAGCGCCGCCGGCGCATCGCCCGGCCGGTACCGGCCCTGGCTTGCGCGAGCGCATCGCGGGGGTGCCGGACGACGAGCGCATGCGATTGCTGCGCGGACACCTGACCGACGCCATCGCCGCGACCCTGCATACGTCGAGCGAGCGGATCGCGCCGGATATTCCGCTGATCGAGCTCGGCCTCGATTCGCTGATGGCCGCGGAATTCCGCAATGCATTGCGCAGCGAGCTGGGCGTCGATGTTCCGTTCGGGCGATTGCTCGAAGGCGCGTCCGTCGACGACGTCGTGCGCACGATCGTGACGACGCTCGACCGCAGCGAGTCGCGGGCGCCCGACGGAACACCCCCATCGCGCGCGGCGGACCGGATCGACGTGGTGTCAGGAGAAGCGACGTTCGGCGTCGAAATGGAAGGAGGAGAGCTGTGAGCTCGATCGAATTCATCAACGAACTGGCGGGGCGCGGCATCGAGCTCTGGACCCAGGACGGCAAGCTGCAATACAAGGCGCCGAAGGGCGCGGTCACACCTTCGCTCGTCGACGAGCTGAAGACCCACAAGGCGACGCTCATCGCGCTGCTCGAGCAATTTGCGGGAACGGCGGGCACCTACCCGCTCTCGTTCGCGCAGAAATCGCTCTGGTCGCTGCATCAGCTCAATCCCGACAGCGCGGCATACAACGTGACGTATGCGACGCGCATCGACGACGATGTCGACCTATCCACGCTGCGCCGCTGCGTCGACTATCTGATCGCACGCCATCCGATCCTTCGCACCGCGTACCGCGTGATCGATGGCGAGCCGCGTCAGCAGGTGGGGTCGCAAGCGCGCGCGCAGTTCTCGGTCGATCGCGTGTTCGCGGCCGACGAAGCCGCGATCCGCCGGTGGATCGACGAAGAGTCGAATCGCCCGTTCGATCTGACGCAATCGCCGATCCGGCTCAAGCTGCTGCTGAACGAGCACGTCGGCGCCGACGCGATTCGCGTGGTGCTGCTGTTGAACGTTCACCATATCGCCGCCGATTTCTGGTCGCTCGAGATCCTGCTCAACGAGCTTCGCACGCTCTACCGTCTCGCCCGCGCGGGCGAGCCGCTGAAGTTGCCGCCGCTGCCGGTGCAGTACAAGGATTGCGTCGAACACGAGCGCGCACGGCTCGACGGCGCGGACGGCGAGCATCTCGCGGCGTTCTGGCGGCGCGAGCTGGCACACGGATTTCCGGTGTTGAGCCTCGCGACCGACCGGTTGCGCCCGCCGCGCAAAACCGAGCATGGACGCGTCTACGATCGGTCGCTCGGCGCGACGCTATCGCAGCAGGTGCGCGACACGGCCCGGCTGCTGCGCGTGACCCCGTACATGCTGCTGCTCGCGGTCTATCAATTGCATCTTCACCTTCACACCGGGCAGGCGCGGGTGATGATCGGCGCACCGACTTCCGGGCGCAATGCGCCGGGCAGCGAGAGCGTGGTCGGTCATTTCGTGAACACGGTCGTGCTCGCGTGCGAAGTCCGACCGGACGATTCGTTCGACGCGCTGCTGCAGCGCACGCGCGAAATGATGCTGCGCGTGCTCGATCACCAGGATTATCCGTTTCCGTTGCTGGTCGATGCATTGCGTCCGGCGCGCGATCCGAGCCGGTCGCCGATCTACCAGGTGATGTACAACTGGAACCAGGCGCGCGGCGATTTCGCCGCCGAAGGCGGGAGCGGCGTGCCGTTCTATCGTGAGCGTCTCGCCGCATCGAGCACCGGTACGCGCGGCGCGACACACGATCTGACGCTCAACGTACAGGATCTCGGTGACGAATACCTGACCGCCTGGACGTTCAATACGGATCTGTTCGACGACGAAACGATCGCGCGATTCGCGAGCCAGTATGCGCATCTCGTCGAGCAGGTGGTGGCTGACACGCGCCGTTCGCTGCACCAGTACACACTCGCGACCGCGCCGATCGACGATGCGCGAAGCCGCATTGCCGCGGCCGACGCATTCGTGCGTCGGGCGGCCGATGCCGAATCCGATATGCAGCGGGATGCGTCGCGCGTGGTGTGGCAATTCGACCATCGCGCGATCAGCGGCGGCGAGGTCCGCGATGCGGTTCGCGCCGTCCGTGCGCAACTGGACGGCCTCGGGATCGGCGTCGGAAAACGCGTCGAACTCCGACTGCAAAGTGTCGCCGAGCGCGCGGTCGCGTTGCTCGCGATCCGCGCCGTCGGCGCGTGCTATACGGTGTCGGGCGACACGGCCGACGCAGTGTGCAGCGGTCGTGGCGACGGTTGGTCCGGCTGGGAGATCGACGCGATAGAAGTGGTGCAGGCGCGCGATGACGCCGCGCGCGGCGACGGCGTTGCCGCAGGCAGCGCTTCTGCGGTCGAGCCGCTGCTCGACTATGTCGGTCAATTGCTCCATCTCGACGCCCACGCAACGGTGCTCGTTCCGCACGGCGCGCATGACTGGCTGTCGGCAGCGGCGCTTGCGCAGGCCGTGCTTGTCGGCGGCACGGCTCGACTGTCCGAGCAGGCCGCCATTGGCGCGCTCGCTTCCGGCGACCCTGCGATCGCGAACAGCGCATACGCGGCACTCGACCGGTTGCTCGCGGACGGCCCGTCGCTCCTGCTGCCGTCGCTTCTGTTGCAACGTGCGGACGTCGCCGGCGTGGGGCGGGCACGCGCGCTTGTCGCGTACGGCGAGCATCCGCAACCGTTGAAGTCGCTCGCCGCGGCCAACCGGATACCCACGGCGGCGTACTTCGTCCCGGTGCAGCACGCGGCTACCGGTTCGGCGCTGTGTGCGTTTGCGGCCGGCCCGGACGGCTGGCAATTGCTGGCGCCGTCGTATCCGGGACGTGTTGCATTCGCGCTCGGATCGTCCGGAAGTTTCGCCGATGATCGCCAGGCCGGAAAACTGCATTTCTTCGACGGCGCGTCGATCCGCGCGTCGGCTGCAGGAGCTGCACTCGAAACCGCGCCCCCGGACAGGGCGCTGATACCCACTGGCGTGTCGGTCGTCCGCCGTGGCGGCGACCTGCTGTGCGCCGATCCTTCGTCACGGGTCGCGCGTCACCGGCCCGTGCCGATCGAGATCGGCACGGTCGAACAGGCGATCTCCGCGATCCCCGGTGTGGCCGCCGTCGCCTGTGCATGCGTCGTCCGCGACACGCAGGAAATGCTGGTCGCCTATCTCGTCGCGGATGACGGCCACGTGGATGCGCATGCGCTCGAAAACGCGGTGCGTTCGGCATTGAAGCATGCGTTGCCGGACGCGATGCACCCCGACGCGATCGTGGTGCTCGACCGGCTGCCGCTCGACGCGGGCGGCGCACTCGACGCAGGCGGGCTCCCGCTGCCTCGCGCAAGCGAGCGGGCCGACCGTCGCGCGTCGACCGACATCGAGCGCAAACTCGCGGCGATCTGGGCCGACGTCCTCGGCCAGCCGTCGGTCGGCGTCGATCAGGATTTCTTCGAATTGGGCGGCGATTCGATTCTCGCCGCGGTCATCGTATCGCGGGCCGCGCTCGACGGCATGTATTTGAAGCCGCAGGACATTTTCCTGCATACGACCGTGGCGGACCTGTCGACGGTGGTGCGCGAGACGCCGGGTCTCGATGTCGATCAGGGGCCGGTGCAGGGCGAGACGGTGCTGGGTCCGGCGGCGCAATGGTTCGTCGAGCGCGTCGACGTCGATCGTTCGCACTTCAACCAGGCGCTGCTCGTTCCGCTCGGCGAGACGCCCGACGCGAACATCATGGCCGAGGCGATTCGCGTCGTCATGCGGCATCACGACGTGCTGCGTTCCCGGTTCGTCGCGCACGGCGATGGAATGCGACACATGTTTGCCGGCGACGGCGGCGCCGACGCCGTCGATTTTGCGATCGTCCCGTGTATCGACTCGGCTGGCCGGCATTGCGAACGCATGTGGCGCGATGCGATCGACGCCGCACAGCGCAGCCTCGACCTCGAGGGCGGCCGGCTCATCGCGGTCAGGTGGCTCAAGAGCACCAGCGTGTCGAGCAGCCGGCTGCTGATCGTCGTTCATCACATGGCGATCGACGGTGTGTCCTGGAGCATCCTGCTGCAGGACCTGGCCGATTGCTATCTGCGCTTGCGCGACCGCACGGCGCCGGCGTTGCCGCCGAAGACGAGCTCCGTAAAGGCTTGGGTGGACCAGTGGCTTGCGCTGGCGCAGGGCGACGCGCTCGACGACGACCGTCTCTACTGGCGCAACGTGAACGCACAGGTGCGCGACGTGCTGGATGGGCCGAAGCGGGTGGCGCTGATGCGTCACGGGCTGACCTCGATCGTTCAGCATGCTTATCAGGAATCGTCGCTCAGTTGTGCGATCACGCTCGATGCGGATCTGACGCACGCGTTTCGAACCACGGCGCCGCGTGCTTACGGCACCGACGCGAACGATCTGCTCATCGCCGCGCTGCACGCGGGTTTCCATGCCTGGAGCGGCAGCGATGCGTTGCTGGTGGACGTCGAGGGGCATGGCCGGGATGGCCTCGGCGACGCGATCGACCTGAGCCGCACGGTCGGCTGGTTCACGTCGATCTATCCGGTGCTGATCGACACGCCGGCCACCGCCGCGGATCCGTCGGCGCTCATCAAGTCGGTCAAGGCCCGACTGCGCGAGGTGCCGCGCAAGGGCGCGAGCTATGGCGTGCTGCGCTATCTCGACACGAAACCGCAGGCCGGCGCCGATGCGCTGACGTCGTTTCCGCGCGCACCGATCCTGTTTACCTACCTCGGTCAACTGGAGCAATTGTCGGGACCGTCGTCGCCGCTGTACGGCGGGCCGCCCGAACCGGCGCCGGGCATCCGCAGCCCGCGCCAGCGGCGCACGCACCTGCTGGACGTCGTCGCGTACGTGTCGCGCGGCAGGCTGACCGTGGAGTCCAGCTTCTTCGGGGTGCCGGGCGTCGATGAGAGCATCGGCTGCCTGATGTGCCGCGTCGAAGAGGCGCTGACGATGCTGATTCGCCATTGCAGCGCCGACGGGGTGGGCGGTCTGACACCCGACGACGTTCCTCAACTCGATGTCGACCAGGACGCGCTCGACGCGCTGCTGGAAGAAATCGACGCACTCGAGCGCTGAACGCGGCGGCGCGCGATACCGCGCGTTCGTCGAGCATGACCGCACCAGGAATTCAGGATGACCCGAAACGTCGACACCATTTACCCGCTCACGCCTCTGCAGCGAGGCATGCTTCACCATTCGCGACTCGATCCGGCCTCCGGCATCTACGTCGAGCAATTTTCCTGCGTGTTGCATGGCCCGCTGGACCTCGAGCGATTCCGCGGCGCGTGGGAAGCGGTCGTGCATCGCCACGATACACTCAAGACGCTGTTCATTCGCCTGCACGAAGAGAATCCGTTGCAGGTCGTCCGGCATACGGTCGGGTTGCCGTTCGAGGTGATCGACTGGCGCGATCACGCGGCCGACGAGCAAGCCGATCGATTCGATCGATTGCTCGCGAGCGACCGCGCGCGCGGCTTCGATTTCAGCGTCGCGCCGCTGATGCGTGTCACGCTGATCGACCTTGGTCACGAGCGGCATCGGTTCCTGTGGACCTATCACCATGCGATCCTCGACGGCTGGTCGATGCCATTGCTGCTCGGCGAGGTGTTTCAGCGTTATTCCCGCCCGGACGCGCCGCTTCCTGCCATCGCGCGGGACTATCGCGACTACGTTGCGTGGCTGCGCACACGCAATGGCGACAGTTCGCTCGACTATTGGCGCGATCTGTTGCGCGGCTATCGCAGGCCGGCAGGATTCGCGCCGTCGGTATGCCCTTCGCCGGCGAACGGTGCCACAAGCGGCGCCGACACGCGCCGCACGCTGTCGGTTCGGGCCGACACGATGCCGGCCGGATGGATGGAGGCGGCCGGCCGCGCGTGCCGCGTCGCCCGGGTGACACTCAATACGCTGTGCCAGGGTGCGTGGGCGATGCTGCTTGCGCGCTACGGCGGTTGCGACGACGTCGTCGGCGGCATCGTCGTATCGGGACGTGCGGCAGAAGTGGACGGCATCGAACGCATGGCCGGCCTGTTCATCAACACGCTGCCGTGGCGTGCGACGCTCGACGGCGAGCTCGATACGGCCGACTGGTTGCGACGCTTGCAAGCCGATACGCAGCGCCTGGAACAGCATGCGCACAGCGCACTCGCGGACGTATTGAAATGCAGCGAAGTGCCGCGCCAGCAATCGCTGTTCGACACGCTTTACGTATTCGAGAACTATCCGGGCCGGGATGCGTTCGACCGGCTCGCGGCGAGTTGCGGGTGGCGGATCGACGACCCGCGCGCCGTCGAGGAAACGAGCTATGCGCTGGCGCTGATCGTATTGCCGACGGATACGCTGACGTTTCAGTTGACCTACGACACGGCCCGCTTCGACGCGGCGTTCATTGAACGCATGGCGTCGCAGTACCGCGGGCTCCTCGAAATCCTGGCCGACGCGACCCCGCGAAAAGTGCGCGATCTCATGCTCGATGCGCGACCGTCGACGGGTACCGGCGGCGCGCCCGACGCATCCGCACACGCATCGATGGGCGACGCGACGTTGTCGGCGCATATCGCCGCGCATGCCGCACGCACGCCGGATCGAATCGCCTTTGCCCGGTTGGACGGGCGCGAGTTGCCGGGCGGCGCGCACGGCGTCACCTATGGAACGATGGCCGATCGCGTGCAGCGTGCCGTTCATCAATGGCGGCGTTTCGGCTATCGGCCGGGCGAGCGCGTGCTGATTGCATGCGACGACCCCGTCTCCGGGCTGGTCTTGCTGCTGTCCGGGCTGACGTATGGCGTCGATTGCGCGATGACCGATCCGAATCTGCCGTCGGCCGCGTTCGATGCGCTCGTCGACGGCAGTTGGTCGCCGGAACCGCTGCGAAGCTGCGTGACGACCGCGCAGCATACGCCGTTGACCGGCGTCATGTGTTACGTATTCGACGAGCAGGACCCGATGTACGGGCAAATCGACGGTGCGCTCGACGATCGTTCAGATCCGGTACAGGGCGCATGTTCGTTGCTGCGGCGCGATGTCGATGGCGATTGGCATGTCGTGCGCTATACGCACGCCCAGCTTGTCGAAGCCGCGCGCGCGTTCGGCGCGACGTTACCGGCCGGTGCATCGCGGGATGTTGCGCTCGGCGACGGGCCGCTGTCGCATACGGCGTTGTGGACGGTACTGGGCGCACTGAGTGCCGGGCTGTCGTTGCACCAGATCGCGAGCGCCGGCGATCCCGCGTTTCTGCGGCGAGCGGCGTCTCCGGATGCGCACTGGCACGGTATCGTCCTGAGTCCGGAAGCGACGCGTCATATCGTCCGCGCCGCGTCGATGCTGTCGGCCGGCGCGCTTCGCACCGACTGGGTCATGGCCGATGCACGCTCATTGACGCGTGCGGACGCCGCGAGACTCGCCGAGCTCGCACCCGGCGCGAAACGTTTCCGGCAATTGTGCTGGCCTGCGTGGTCGCTCCCGCATGCGGTGTCGTCGGCCGATGGATTCGATCGCGTCGAATCGGGCGTGGTATCGGCCAATGAATCCGTGTTCGTCGCCGACACCCATCTGAACCCGGCGGGTGGGGACGCGCTCGGTACGCTCGTCGTGTCGGGGCATTCGGTGCCCGATCTGATGTTGCGCAACGGCAAGCCGGACCGCGACAGCCTGACCGTCACGCGCAACGGTACGTGGTTGCGCACGACGCTGGACGCGTGGCACACCGAGCATGGCTGTCATACGTGGCTGCCCGACCGAAGCGCGTGTTCCGACGAGACGACGGCGGATTGGCTCGATTTCGAGGCCGACGTCGCACGGCAGGCGGGCGTCGATGAGGTGGCGCTCGTCGAGCGGATCGCCGAAAGCGGACAATGGGACCATGCGCTGTTCCATCAGGACGCGACGGCCGACGCCGCGGACATCGTGCGCCGACTGGCCGGGCTGCGCGGCGTGCCGGCACTGTCCGCCGGCGCAGTCGTCGCGCTCGCCGCCCTGCCGCGTTCCGCGAAAGGCAGGATCGACCGCGTCCGGCTGCTTTCCGGTGACGTCGAGGTTCGCCGGCATGGTCGCCATGCGGCGCCTCGCGACCTGGTGGAAACGGCGATCCACGACATCTGGTGCGTGTTGCTCAAGCAGCCGCGTATCGGCATTCACGACAATTACTTCGATCTCGGCGGGGATTCGCTGCAAGCCACCGTGATGCTGTATCAGATCGGCGAGCGGCTTCAGCACCCGATCGACATGGAAACGCTGCTGGCCGCGCCGACGATCGCCGGCCTGGCCGCCAGTATCGCGAATGGCGATGTGCGTCGCGATACGCCGGCCGTCGATTTGCCGGGCGAAGCGCGGCTCGACCCGGCGATCGGGACACGGCAACCGTATGCATGGCGCCCGTATCGGACGGTGTTGCTCACGGGCGCGACCGGATTCCTCGGCGTGCACCTGCTTCATACGCTGCTCGCGACGACCGACGCACGCGTGATGTGCGTGGTGCGCGCCGACGATCCGGCCGCCGGCGTGCGACGTATCGAGGCCGCGATGCAGTCGCACGGCTTGTGGGACGCGCAGCACCGCGATCGGATCGTCGCCGTGCCGGGCGATCTCGGCGAACCGAACCTGGGCTTGTCGGCGGCTGCATTCGACGCGCTCGCACGTGAAATCGATGCGATCTACCACAACGGCGCGCTGGTCAACTTCGTTTATCCGTACGCAACGCTGAAGCAGGTCAACGTGCTGGCGACTCAGGACATCGTCAGACTGGCGAGCCTGCATCGCGTGACGCCGATTCACTACGTGTCCACGGTCGGCACGCTGAACCGTTATTCGGATGCGTTGCCGGAAACGCTCGCGGTGCCGTTCCACGAACACCTGACGAGCGGCTATGAACAGAGCAAATGGGTCGCCGAGCAGTTGCTCGCGCAGGCGCACGCGCGCGGCGTTCCCGTCACGGTCTATCGTCCGGCGCGGATCGTCGGGCATGCGGTGAGCGGGCGGATGAACCTGGACGATCTGTTCTGTCGATTGATCAAGGGCATCATCCTGTTTGGAAAGGCGCCGCGCGACGTCGGGTTCGACAACATCCTGCCGGTCGACGTCGTCAGCCGGATCATCGTACGCGCGTCGCTCGACCCGACTGCCGCGGGGCAGGGCGTACATGTGATCAACCCGCGCTGGAACTCGCTGGACGCGCTGGTCGATTTCATCGAAGACGAAGGCTTCGCGATCGAGCGGGTGAGCTACGACGCGTGGCTCGCGGCATTGGCCGAGCATGTGCGGCAGGACCCGGCGCATCCGCTTTCGATGCTGATTCCGGTGCTCAAGAAATTGAATCCCGTTGCGGATCCGACGGTCGGGCGCATTCTTCCGATCGACGTCACCCAACTGAAGCGGCTCGCGGGCGACGTGCTCGCATCGAGTCTGCGTCCGGCCAACGACTGGTTGCGCACGTTCTTCGATTACTTCTACGAAGACGGTTTTCTCCAGCAGCCGGATGAAAAGCTGGTCACCGCATGAGGGGCGGTTCGCCGGTGAGACCGCGCGCGAGACGATGATCCGAGGTCGGCGCCGTCGGATCGCGACGACCGACGTCGTCGAATAGTCGATGCCGGGACGGGGGGCCGCCGTCGTCCCGGTTACCGCATTGCCCGAGAGCGATACGTTGCCTTGTTGCAAGTCGTGCCGGCATCGAAACGTTATCTGCCGACTGTATTCGCGGATCGCGAGCGGTTGAAGTACCGAGCTTTGACGATGCACCCGCGCAGGGTCGCCCGGCAGCAACGCGCCCATCGGTGAGAAAATACCTCCAACGAATATCACCGAAGTGCCGCGCTCGATCAATCCCGGATCGACGGCCGACCCCTGCCCAATGCACGCGCGCCATGCTTAAATAGCAGGGCTCCCGACCGCCGGTCGCCGCGATGGCAGCGCCGGTCGGCACGGGCCAGCATGTCCGATCGACACCGTGACGACAGACGATACAAAAACACCGTTCCGGCGCGCCCGGCGCGGTCCGATAACATTCCGAGGCATCACGTCATGACCATTCTGTTCCGTCTTCTCGCGCTCGCCTGCGCGCTGTGGCTGGCCGCCTGTGCGGCGCCGCCCCCGCCCCCGCCGCCTTCCAGTACCACCGCGTCCGCTCCCGCACCGGATGCCAGCGAGCGCCGCGGGCTCGGCACCGCGTGGGGCGAGTCGGTGCGATCCGAAACCCGGCAGGTCGAATTCGAACGCGCGGATCCGGCGAATCCGACGGATCTCGCGTCGGTTTACTACAACGACGTGCTGCCCGGCCATCTTCCCGCGTCGCAGGTGCGTCGGCTGCCGACCCGCGTCGCGCTCGCGAACGGCGACATCGCGCTGTCGTTTACCGACGAGAAGGGCGCGCCGCTGCGTCTCGCGCGCCGCGACGGCCGCTGGCACATGGCGGGCGTCGAGGGATCGCGCTACATGATCGTGTTGCGCAACCAGGGGCGGCGCGCGTTCGAAGTCGTGTCGACGGTCGACGGGCTCGACGTGCGGTCGGGGCGGCCGGGCAGCTATACGAACGGCGGCTACGTGCTGTATCCGGGCCGCACGCTGACGATCGAGGGCTTCCGCAAGAGCCGCGACGAAGTTGCCGCGTTCCGCTTCGCGGCCGTGCCCGACAGCTATGTCGCGAATTCGAAGTACGGCGATGCCGCGAACGTCGGCGTGATCGGCGTCGCGCTGTTCGCGCAGAAGGAGAGCGACGAGGACGCGCTGCGCCGCAGCGCGAATCCGTTTCCCGGCAACGACAACGGCTATGCGCCGCCGCCGGTCCCGCGCGGCGAGTGAGCGCAGGTAGCCGGGCGCTCGCGTGCATCGTGACGCACGCGGGGCGAGCCTGTGTGCTTTCCTGCTGCCCGTTCAACGCCGTTCCCGTTTGGTTTCGCCCGACACACGATTCGGCGCGCGTCCGCGCTATTGGGCGATCGCGCGGCCATCATGTCGTGCGCTGCCCGTTCTTCAGCGGCGCGGTATCGCCGTCGCTCGCTCGTGCTGCGGCACAATGTCGGTTCGCATCGGTATCGCGTGCTTCCCCGTCATCCCGACCGACGGAGAGCGCATGTCGTTACCCGCTTTCAGGTACCATCCCGACCCGCTTGCAGCGGGCAGCATGATCCGGTCCGACGCGTGTCGCATGTGCGGCGGCAAGCCCGGCGGCTACCGGGACGACGCATGACGGCACGGCCCGTGCGAGCGGCGTCGCCCGTTCGCCATGAAACAGAGGAACCTTCGTGAAGTTCATCCACGCGGCAGACATTCACCTTGACAGCCCGTTGCACGGCCTGAGCGCGTATCCCGACGCGCCGGCCGCGCAGTTGCGCAACGCGTCGCGCGAGGCGTTGCGGCAACTCGTGGATCGTGCGATCGAAGAGGAAGTCGCGTTCCTCGTGATCGCGGGCGACCTGTACGACGGCGACTGGAAGGATCACAACACCGGCATCTTCTTCGGCCAGCAGATGGGGCGCCTGCGCAAGGCCGGCATCCGCGCGTTCGTCCTCGGCGGCAACCACGATGCCGAAAGCGAGATGACGAAGAAGCTGACGCTGCCCGACAACGTCACCGTGTTCGGCCACCGCAAGCCGGAAACCGTCAGGCTGCCGGAATTCGACGTCGCGCTGCACGGCCAGAGCTTCAAGGACAAGGCCGTCGTCGACAATCTCGCGATCGGCTATCCGGACCCGGTGCCCGGGCACTACAACATCGGCGTGCTGCACACGGCGCTTGAAGGCTACGCGGCGCATCCGAACTACGCGCCATGCACGCTGGCCGAACTGCACGCGAAAGGCTACGACTACTGGGCGCTCGGCCACGTGCACGAATTCCAGCAATGGACGGGCTCCTCCACCGTCGTGTTTCCCGGCAACCTGCAGGGACGTCATATCCGCGAGACGGGCCGGCGCGGCGCGGTGCTCGTCACGGTCGAGCAAGGCAGGACGCAGGTCGAACGTCTGTATCTCGACGTGCTGCGCTGGGAAGCCGTGTCGGTCGATGCGTCCGATTGCCTGTCGGTGGCCGATCTGTCGCGAAAGATCGGCCAGTCGCTGGAGGCGCTGTTGACCGTCGACGGCCACGTGCCGCGCGCGGTGCGCGTCACCGTCACGGGGCGCACGCCCGCGCACGGCCTCTTTTTCGGCCGCGCGCCGCAGTTGCGTGCGGAAGTGCTGAACCAGATCGGCATCATCGGCAACGAGCGGCTGTGGCTCGAGAAGGTCCGGCTCGCGACGTCCGCTGCCGATCATCAGCCGGGCGAGAGCGAGCAACTTGAAGCGCTGGAGGACCTGAAGCAGATCCTGGCCGATGCCGCGCACGATCCGGATTTCCTCGCGCTGCTCGAGCGCGACCTGAAGCCGTTCGTCGGCAAGGTCCGCAGCGACGTGAAGGAGGACGTGCCGCTGCTGACGATGGCGCGGGCGGGCGAGCTGACGGCGCTGGTCGAGCAGGTCGGGCCCGCGTTGCTCGCGCGGCTCGCGAGGGGGGAATAAGCGATGCGCATCAGTCAGCTCGATCTGATCAAGTACGGCAAGTTCACCGACGAGACGCTGCGGTTCCCGTCGGCCGCCGAGGATTTCCATGTGATCGTCGGGCCGAACGAGGCCGGCAAGTCGACGATTCGCACGGCCGTGTCCGAGTTGCTGTTCGGGATGAAGCTGCAGACGCCGCTCGATTTCCTGCACAGCACGCCCGAGTTGCGGATCGGCGGCGTACTGGAGAGCGGCACGGGCGAACTCGCGTTCCACCGTGCGCGCGGGCGCAGTCCGTTACGCACGCCCGCCGACGACAAGCTGCCCGACGACTATCTGGCGTCGATTCTCGATGGCGCGACGCGCGAATTCTTCGAGCAGATGTTCGGGCTCGATCACGGGCGGCTGGTCGATGGCGGCCGCAGCATTCTCGATGCATCGGACAAGCTCGGCCAGGTGCTGTTCGAATCGGCTGCCGGGGTGGGCAGCCTCGGGCCGGTGCGCGAGGAACTCGACGCGCGCGCGCTCGAATTGTGGGCGCCGCGTCGCAGCGGTAGCGCGTTCGCGCTGGCCGAAACGGCATTCAACGAAGCGGTGGCCGAGCTGAAGACGGTCCAGGTGCGCACGCGCGACTGGGTCGATCGCAAGGACGCGCGCGAAGCGGTCGAGCAGCAGATCGAGCAGGCGCGCGCGGAACAGCGCCGGCTCGAAGCGCTGCGCTCGAAGCTCGAACGCGTGCGGCGGCTCGCGCCGTACCTGAAGGAGCTGACGGTCAAGGACGCGGCGCTGGCCGAACTGGGCGCGGTCGTCGAGTTGCCGCCGACCGCGTATGCGGATCTGCTGAAGGCGCAGGGCGATCTCGCGGCCGAGCGGAAGGTGCTCGAGGAACGGCGTGCGGACCTGCTCGCGAAGCGGCAGGCGCGCGACGCGATCGCCGCGGACGCCGACGCGCTGGCGCTCGAAGCCGATATCGAGGCGCTCGATCGGCTGCGCGGCGCATGCATGAATCACGCGCAGGATCTGTTGCTGCTCGGCGCGGACGTCGAGCGGCACCTGTGCGCCGCGTCGTCGGCGGCCGCGCAGCTCGGCTGGCCGACGGACGAGGCGTCGCTGCGCGCCGCGTTGCCGACGGCGCTGTCGCTGAAGACCGTCGCGAACCTGCTGCGCGAACATGGCGCGCTGCACCAGGCGCTTGCCGGCGCGCGCGAATCGCTCGACGAACGCACGCGCGAACTGGCGCAGGTCCGCGAACAACAGGCGCGCCTGTCGACCGTCGACGTGCCGGAAGCGTTGCGCGCGGCGCTGGCCGACGCGCAGGGTTTTCGCAACAGCGGCCCGCGCGAGCAGGCGCTCGCGCACGACATCGCGGCTGCCGAACGCACGCTGTCCGGCGCGCTCGATGCACTCGGCCAATGGCGCATGCCGGTCGACGCGCTGCGTGCGCTCGACGTGCCGTCGGCGGCGCGGCTTGCCGCGCTGCTCAAGGAAGACAGCGAACGCGCGAGCGCCGTCGCTGCCGCGCGCGACGCGCGGGACGGTGCGCTCGAAGAGCTCGAGCGGCTTGAATTGCAGGAAAGGCATTTCGCGGAGAACCACAAGGTCGTCACGACCGCCGACGTGCTGGCGGCACGCGCGCGTCGCGATGGCGCGTGGGGCGATATCCGCCGCGGCGCCGTCGATCTCGTGACGGGCGCACCGGCGGTCGACGACGCGATTCGTCTCGCGGACGAACTCGTCGATGCACAGCTCGGCGCGACCCAGGCCGCGGCGACGCTGCAGTCGCTGCGTCAGCAGGTCGAATCCGCGCGTGCGGGCGTGGCGCGCCGGCAGGCCGCGCTCGACGAACGCGAGCGCGAACGCGCCGCGCATCGCGACGCCTGGGCCGCGCTCGCGACGGCGGCCGCGGTGCCCGGCATGCCGCTGGCGGCGATGGGCGACTGGCTGGCGAAGCGCGACGCGGTGTTCGCCGCGCAGGCCGATCTCGATCGCCAGCGCCGCGAATTCGACACGATGCGTGCTGCCCGCGCCGGCGCGGAAGCCGCGCTGCGTGCGGCGCTGTCGACGGTATCGCGAGGCGACGAGTCGGACGGGCTGGCCGCGCTCGTCGCCGTTGCCGAGACCTTCGTCCAGTCGGCCGAGAAAGCGGCCGCACGAAAGGACAGTCTCGACGATCGCGCGCGGGAAGCCGAACGCGGGTGCGCGACCGCGCAGTCGCGAGCCGACCTTGCACAAGCGGCTTACGACGCGTGGCAAGCGCAATGGCGCGACGCGCTGACCGACGCGAAACTGTCCGCGAGCGCGACGACGCTGGCCGCGGCGGAAGGCGCGCTCGGGCTCGCGAACACGGTGACGGCCGAACTGGCCGATGCCGACGCGCCGCGCAACCGGATCGCCGCGATCCGCGCTGAGCTGGCCGCGCTCGAGGCCGGCGCGCGGCGGCTTGCCGAAGCGCTCGCGCCGGAATGGCTGGCGAGCGGCGACTGGCCGGACGTGGCGCGCCGGCTGACGATGCGCCTCGCGGCCGCCAGGGAAGTCGCGCGGGCGATCGATCGTGCCGACGAGGCCGTGCGGCAGGCCGACGCCAAGGTCGCGGACGCGGCCGCCGCGGTCGCGGGCGCCGATGCGCGGATCCAGCCGCTGCTGCAACTGGCCGGCGTCGCGTCGATCGACGCGGCGCTGCCGTTGGCCGAGCGCTCGGATCGGCAGCGCCAGCTTCGGCAGGCGGTCGATGCCGCGCATGAAGCGCTGGTGCGCGACGGCGACGGGCTGTCCCGGTCCGCCGTCGAGGCCGAGGTGGCGGAACAGGACATTGCCGACGTGCCCGCGCATCTCGAAGCGGTGAAGCAGTCGCTCGGCGATGTCGGCAAGCGGCTGAACGAGCTGGCGCAGCAGCAGGTCGTGGCCGACCAGGCGTTCGGCGCGATCGACGGCCAGGCGAACGCGGCGGTTGCCGAGTCGAAACGGCAGGAGGCGCTGGCGGCGATGGGCGACACGGCCGAACAGTATCTGGAGGCAGCCACCGCGAGCCGCTTGCTGAAGTGGGCGACGGATCGCTACCGCGACCAGAAGCAGGGGCCGATGCTCCGGCGCGCGGGCGAGATTTTCGCGGGGCTCACGCTGGGCGAATTCGCGAAGCTGACCGTCGATACCGAGCGGGCGCCGCCCGCGCTGTATGCGCGCCGCACGAGGGGAACGTCGGTCGAGGTCGCCGGGCTGAGCGAAGGGACGCGCGATCAGCTGTTCCTCGCGCTGCGGATCGCGGCGCTGGAGTTGCAGCTCGGCAGCCGCACCGCACTGCCGTTCGTCGCCGACGACCTGTTCATCAATTTCGACGATGCGCGCGCGAAGGCGGGGCTCGATGCGCTGCGCGATCTGTCGACGCGCACCCAGGTGCTGTTCCTGACGCACCACGACCACCTGCTGCCGCTCGTGCGGGACGTATTCGGCGCGCGGGTCAACGTGGTCGAGTTGCAGCGCGCGCCGGCCGGCGCGTGATGCGCGGTATGCCGGAGGGTCGGTGCGCGGGAAGGGTCATCGCGTACAGGTAGTATGAGCAGTTCCGAAACGCATGCGGCCGGTTCAACGGTCGCGGGTCTGGCCACACGAGGGGGGAATATGAAGAAGCTGGTAGCCGCGATTGCGTTCGCGGCGGACAAGCATCGCAATCAGCGGCGCAAGGACGAAGAGGCGTCGCCGTACATCAATCATCCGATCGCGCTCGCCGACGTGCTGGCCAACGAAGCCGGCGTCGAGGACGAACGCGTGATCGTCGCGGCGGTGCTGCACGACACGGTCGAGGATACGGAGACGACCGAGCAGGAATTGCTGCGGCTGTTCGGCAAGGACGTGGCGGACATCGTGATGGAAGTCACCGACGACAAGTCGTTGCCTAAGGAAGAACGCAAGCGTCTGCAGGTCGAACACGCGGCCACCATCAGCCGGCGCGCGAAGCTCGTGAAGCTGGCCGACAAGATCTGCAACCTGCGCGACATCGCCCGGCATCCGCCCGCGGACTGGCCGCTCGAACGCAAGCAGGCGTACTTCGACTGGGCGAAGTCGGTCGTCGATCCGATGCGCGGCGTCCATCCCGGTCTCGAGGCGATCTTCGACACCGCGTACGCCGCGCGGCCGGCGGACTGACGCACGCGTTATGCGATCGGCCCGATCCGCCGCACGGCAATCGGCTGCCGTGGCGGGCGTCGACGTCGGCGGCGACAGGAAGCTGTGCGATCTCGTGATCCTGCGTGGGTCGACGGTCGTCTGCCGGGAAGCGCGGATCGTGCCCGAGTCGCTGCCCGCCCTGTGCCTCGCTCATGATGTCGTCGCCATCGGCGTCGACGCGCCGAGCCTGTGGTGGGCGGGGAGCGGCCGCCGCGCGGCCGAACAGGCGCTCGCGCGTGAACGGATCTCGTGCTTTCCGACACCGTCGCGGGCGCAGGCCGTCGCGAGCACGTCAGGCTTCTTCGACTGGATGTTCATGGGCGAGCGCGTCTACCGCGCGCTCGCCGGCGCCTATCCGCTGCTGACCGACGCGCGCTACGCGGGCGGACGCGTGAGCTTCGAAACCTATCCGTATGCGATTACCTGCGCGATGCTGGGCAAGGCCGTGGCGTCGGCGAAGCAGAAGCGCAACCAGCGCCGGCACTTGCTGGAGCGGCTGGGCATTGACGTATCGACGCTGCGTTCCGTCGATGCGCGCGACGCGACGCTGTGTGCGTTGACCGCGCAATACGTGATCGACGGGAACGCGCATGCGTACGGCGATGCGGCGGGCGGATACATCCGTGTGCCGATGGTGAGCGAGACGATCGTGCTCGATTCGCCGTAGGAGTGGCGTGTGGCTCTGCGCGGGATGATGGCGATCGCAGGGGGCGTTTCGTGAGGGGATGCGGCAGGCCCGGCGACGAAGAGGTCAGCTAGCGACTGTCGGCGGGCGTGGCGCGACGCCTCTGCATCGCGCGATTTCGGGTAAGCCTGCTCAATTCTCGAGGATGGATTTCGGCACGCTGGACAGGTCGCAGGCTTGCGCGTGTTCGAAGTAGCTGTCCGCATCGTCGATCATCACGACCGCGACGTCGATCAGCTCGTCCAGCCGTTGCAGCAGCGATTCGCGCCACTCGATGTCTTCGTCGCGTTCGGGCGCCTTGTCCAGCTGCTCGATGATCGAGTCGGCCGTCTGCAGGAACGGAATGGCCTGCTGATAGTTTTCGATCGAGACCAGCGCCGCATTGCGTGCGCCGACGAGCCGCTCGCGATGCGTGTCGGCCAGTTCGGATTCGCCGCTGATGCGCGGCAACATGTCCGAGATGCGTTGCAGAAGCGGCGGCACCTGTTCTTCCAGCAGGATCGCGCGTTCGCGCAGTGCCGCATATTCGTCGCGAAGGTCGCTGTCGCCGGATTGAGTCGTGCTGTCCATCATCAATATGAGTGCGTGGTTCGGTCGCGGCATGATACTCGACCGCGCCCGTTTCCTTGCTTGTTCCGCGTCCTCTTATATAGAAGGGAAGCGGCGCCTTCGTCATATCTTTGGAGGGCGGCGGGCGTTGCGTTTTACGGTCCGTCGAGCCAGAAGCCTCCGTACGCGCCACCGCACGGAGGCTTTTTCAAACTTTCTTCACAAAGGGCTTGCGCGGATGGGGGCAGGTGCTTAGAATCACGCCTCTTTCGCGCTAACGGAAACGCGGCGCGGAAGGAAGGGAAGCGGTGCTGTTGGGGTTCGGTCGTAGCGAGCCTTGGCGGTACAGGAAGTTGAGCCCCGCAGTCGCAACGATGTAGTGTAAAAAGTTGTTGACGAGCTGCGAAACACGGTTCATAATCTCGCTTCTCTGCTGCTGAAAACGCAGCGCTGCCGGGAAACACGAAGTTCCTCGCAGAATGCTCTTTAAAAATTAACAGCCGATAAGTGTGGGCGCTTGATGGAAGCGAGCTGATCCTCGGATCAGATAGCGAAAGTATCAAGAGTCTCACACTAAAGTAAGTCAGGTTTATGAAGTGATTCATATTCCTGTCAGCTTTGAGTGAGCGACCGGTTCTTAACCGAACCGAAAACAGTAACAGGTTTGAACTGAAGAGTTTGATCCTGGCTCAGATTGAACGCTGGCGGCATGCCTTACACATGCAAGTCGAACGGCAGCACGGGTGCTTGCACCTGGTGGCGAGTGGCGAACGGGTGAGTAATACATCGGAACATGTCCTGTAGTGGGGGATAGCCCGGCGAAAGCCGGATTAATACCGCATACGATCCACGGATGAAAGCGGGGGACCTTCGGGCCTCGCGCTATAGGGTTGGCCGATGGCTGATTAGCTAGTTGGTGGGGTAAAGGCCTACCAAGGCGACGATCAGTAGCTGGTCTGAGAGGACGACCAGCCACACTGGGACTGAGACACGGCCCAGACTCCTACGGGAGGCAGCAGTGGGGAATTTTGGACAATGGGCGAAAGCCTGATCCAGCAATGCCGCGTGTGTGAAGAAGGCCTTCGGGTTGTAAAGCACTTTTGTCCGGAAAGAAATCCTTGGCTCTAATACAGTCGGGGGATGACGGTACCGGAAGAATAAGCACCGGCTAACTACGTGCCAGCAGCCGCGGTAATACGTAGGGTGCGAGCGTTAATCGGAATTACTGGGCGTAAAGCGTGCGCAGGCGGTTTGCTAAGACCGATGTGAAATCCCCGGGCTCAACCTGGGAACTGCATTGGTGACTGGCAGGCTAGAGTATGGCAGAGGGGGGTAGAATTCCACGTGTAGCAGTGAAATGCGTAGAGATGTGGAGGAATACCGATGGCGAAGGCAGCCCCCTGGGCCAATACTGACGCTCATGCACGAAAGCGTGGGGAGCAAACAGGATTAGATACCCTGGTAGTCCACGCCCTAAACGATGTCAACTAGTTGTTGGGGATTCATTTCCTTAGTAACGTAGCTAACGCGTGAAGTTGACCGCCTGGGGAGTACGGTCGCAAGATTAAAACTCAAAGGAATTGACGGGGACCCGCACAAGCGGTGGATGATGTGGATTAATTCGATGCAACGCGAAAAACCTTACCTACCCTTGACATGGTCGGAATCCTGCCGAGAGGCGGGAGTGCTCGAAAGAGAACCGGCGCACAGGTGCTGCATGGCTGTCGTCAGCTCGTGTCGTGAGATGTTGGGTTAAGTCCCGCAACGAGCGCAA
Source organism: Burkholderia sp. MS389 (assembly GCF_016899425.1). Lineage (GTDB taxonomy): Bacteria > Pseudomonadota > Gammaproteobacteria > Burkholderiales > Burkholderiaceae > Burkholderia > Burkholderia sola. Next base: position 151,949 of record NZ_CP045996.1, on the reverse strand, counting down.
CCCTTGTCCTTAGTTGCTACGCAAGAGCACTCTAAGGAGACTGCCGGTGACAAACCGGAGGAAGGTGGGGATGACGTCAAGTCCTCATGGCCCTTATGGGTAGGGCTTCACACGTCATACAATGGTCGGAACAGAGGGTTGCCAACCCGCGAGGGGGAGCTAATCCCAGAAAACCGATCGTAGTCCGGATTGCACTCTGCAACTCGAGTGCATGAAGCTGGAATCGCTAGTAATCGCGGATCAGCATGCCGCGGTGAATACGTTCCCGGGTCTTGTACACACCGCCCGTCACACCATGGGAGTGGGTTTTACCAGAAGTGGCTAGTCTAACCGCAAGGAGGACGGTCACCACGGTAGGATTCATGACTGGGGTGAAGTCGTAACAAGGTAGCCGTATCGGAAGGTGCGGCTGGATCACCTCCTTTCCAGAGCTTCTCGCAAAGTTGAGCGCTCACGCTTATCGGCTGTAAATCAAAGACAGACTCAGGGGTCTGTAGCTCAGTCGGTTAGAGCACCGTCTTGATAAGGCGGGGGTCGTTGGTTCGAATCCAACCAGACCCACCATTGTCTGACGTGTCGGTGATCGTTAGCGCTTTAGCGCTTACGAGCAGCCCATGCCGATAGGCTGTAGTACCTGAGGTCATCTGTACTCAATGGGGGCATAGCTCAGCTGGGAGAGCACCTGCTTTGCAAGCAGGGGGTCGTCGGTTCGATCCCGTCTGCCTCCACCAATCTTCAATGACAAGCGTTCGAACGAAGCGTCGTGCGAGCCTTTGTCATTGGCGATTGAGCCAGTCAGAGCGGTACGAAAGTATCGGCTGTCGTTCTTTAACAATCTGGAAGAAGTAAGTAATTTGGATAGCGGAAGCGTCTCGAGATGGACGTGAAAGTTATCCGGGTTGTGATTGTATCGATGTATCTCAAGATGATTCGAACTCCATGTTCGACTCAATTGGAATACGGCACAACGCGAGAACTCAACCTGTAACGAGACAGACTCGTTATAGGGTCAAGCGAACAAGTGCATGTGGTGGATGCCTTGGCGATCACAGGCGATGAAGGACGCGGTAGCCTGCGAAAAGCTACGGGGAGCTGGCAAACGAGCTTTGATCCGTAGATGTCCGAATGGGGAAACCCGGCCCTTTTGGGTCATCCTGGACTGAATACATAGGTCCAGTGAAGCGAACGCGGTGAACTGAAACATCTAAGTAACCGCAGGAAAAGAAATCAACCGAGATTCCCAAAGTAGTGGCGAGCGAAATGGGATGAGCCTTGCACTCTTTATTTGTATTGTTAGCCGAACGCTCTGGAAAGTGCGGCCATAGCAGGTGATAGCCCTGTAGGCGAAAACAGTATGAAAGAACTAGGTGTGCGACAAGTAGGGCGGGACACGTGAAATCCTGTCTGAAGATGGGGGGACCATCCTCCAAGGCTAAATACTCGTGATCGACCGATAGTGAACCAGTACCGTGAGGGAAAGGCGAAAAGAACCCCGGGAGGGGAGTGAAATAGATCCTGAAACCGCATGCATACAAACAGTCGGAGCCTCGCAAGGGGTGACGGCGTACCTTTTGTATAATGGGTCAGCGACTTACGTTCAGTAGCAAGCTTAACCGTATAGGGCAGGCGTAGCGAAAGCGAGTCCGAATAGGGCGTTCAGTTGCTGGGCGTAGACCCGAAACCAGGTGATCTATCCATGGCCAGGATGAAGGTGCGGTAACACGTACTGGAGGTCCGAACCCACTAACGTTGAAAAGTTAGGGGATGAGCTGTGGATAGGGGTGAAAGGCTAAACAAACCTGGAAATAGCTGGTTCTCTCCGAAAACTATTTAGGTAGTGCCTCGTGTCTCACCTTCGGGGGTAGAGCACTGTCATGGTTGGGGGGTCTATTGCAGATTACCCCGCCATAGCAAACTCCGAATACCGAAGAGTGCAATCACGGGAGACAGACATCGGGTGCTAACGTCCGGTGTCAAGAGGGAAACAACCCAGACCGCCAGCTAAGGTCCCCAAATATAGCTAAGTGGGAAACGAAGTGGGAAGGCTAAAACAGTCAGGAGGTTGGCTTAGAAGCAGCCACCCTTTAAAGAAAGCGTAATAGCTCACTGATCGAGTCGTCCTGCGCGGAAGATGTAACGGGGCTAAGCTATATACCGAAGCTGCGGATGCGAGCTTTGCTCGCATGGTAGGAGAGCGTTCCGTAAGCCTGCGAAGGTGCCTTGTAAAGGGTGCTGGAGGTATCGGAAGTGCGAATGCTGACATGAGTAGCGATAAAGGGGGTGAAAGGCCCCCTCGCCGTAAGCCCAAGGTTTCCTACGCAACGTTCATCGGCGTAGGGTGAGTCGGCCCCTAAGGCGAGGCAGAAATGCGTAGCTGATGGGAAGCAGGTCAATATTCCTGCACCATTGTTAGATGCGATGGGGGGACGGATCGCGGAAGGTTGTCCGGGTGTTGGAAGTCCCGGTCGCTGCATTGGAGAAGGCGCTTAGGCAAATCCGGGCGCGCAATTCAAGGGTGTGGCGCGAGCTCCTTAGGGAGCGAAGCAATTGGAAGTGGTTCCAAGAAAAGCCTCTAAGCTTCAGTCTAACGATGACCGTACCGCAAACCGACACAGGTGGGCGAGATGAGTATTCTAAGGCGCTTGAGAGAACTCGGGAGAAGGAACTCGGCAAATTGGTACCGTAACTTCGGGATAAGGTACGCCCTTGTAGCTTGACTGGCCTGCGCCAGGAGGGTGAAGGGGTTGCAATAAACTGGTGGCTGCGACTGTTTAATAAAAACACAGCACTCTGCAAACACGAAAGTGGACGTATAGGGTGTGACGCCTGCCCGGTGCCGGAAGATTAAATGATGGGGTGCAAGCTCTTGATTGAAGTCCCGGTAAACGGCGGCCGTAACTATAACGGTCCTAAGGTAGCGAAATTCCTTGTCGGGTAAGTTCCGACCTGCACGAATGGCGTAACGATGGCCACACTGTCTCCTCCCGAGACTCAGCGAAGTTGAAGTGTTTGTGATGATGCAATCTACCCGCGGCTAGACGGAAAGACCCCATGAACCTTTACTGTAGCTTTGCATTGGACTTTGAACCGATCTGTGTAGGATAGGTGGGAGGCTATGAAACCGGAACGCTAGTTTCGGTGGAGCCGTCCTTGAAATACCACCCTGGTTTGTTTGAGGTTCTAACCTTGGCCCGTGATCCGGGTCGGGGACAGTGCATGGTAGGCAGTTTGACTGGGGCGGTCTCCTCCCAAAGCGTAACGGAGGAGTACGAAGGTACGCTAGGTACGGTCGGAAATCGTGCTGATAGTGCAATGGCATAAGCGTGCTTAACTGCGAGACCGACAAGTCGAGCAGGTGCGAAAGCAGGTCATAGTGATCCGGTGGTTCTGTATGGAAGGGCCATCGCTCAACGGATAAAAGGTACTCTGGGGATAACAGGCTGATACCGCCCAAGAGTTCATATCGACGGCGGTGTTTGGCACCTCGATGTCGGCTCATCTCATCCTGGGGCTGTAGCCGGTCCCAAGGGTATGGCTGTTCGCCATTTAAAGAGGTACGTGAGCTGGGTTTAAAACGTCGTGAGACAGTTTGGTCCCTATCTGCCGTGGGCGTTGGATATTTGAAGGGGGCTGCTCCTAGTACGAGAGGACCGGAGTGGACGAACCTCTGGTGTACCGGTTGTCACGCCAGTGGCATCGCCGGGTAGCTATGTTCGGAAGAGATAACCGCTGAAAGCATCTAAGCGGGAAACTCGCCTTAAGATGAGATATCCCTGGGGACTAGATCCCCTTGAAGGGTCGTTCGAGACCAGGACGTTGATAGGTCAGGTGTGTAAGCGCAGTAATGCGTTCAGCTAACTGATACTAATTGCCCGTAAGGCTTGATCCTATAACAAGTCTGCCTTGTCGATGATCGTTAGTGCTTCAGCACTTACGAGCATCCCACGCAGAGCGTCGAGCAGCGAAGCTGATCGATGCGGCGCGCCGGTTGAAGTACCGGCGACCTGCGTAGCAAGACGAGACAAGTTGAATTCTCGTGTGTGATACACACAACCTAAATTACTGCTTCTTCCCAGATTGGTTCTGTTGGCCACGCCAGCAGGACAACCCCCTTTGCCTGATGACCATAGCGAGTCGGTCCCACCCCTTCCCATCCCGAACAGGACCGTGAAACGACTCTACGCCGATGATAGTGCGGATTCCCGCGTGAAAGTAGGTAATCGTCAGGCTCCCTTAGCCAGAAACCCCCGCCCGACAAGGCGGGGGTTTTTGCATTTCGGCGGCGGAAATGTTCGGTGTGCCTCGCGACACGAGCTGGGGCGTAAACGGCGTTATCAGGCCCGCTGGCCGGACTGATCCAACTCCGCTGTTTCCGCTGCAACCTCTGTTACCGCAGTCGGTAGCTCAATCCCATCAATTGCACGCGGTGAGCGATCTTGCTGCCATCTGCTCCTATCAGACCGGAATCCGCAAGATCGGAAAGAATCTACCCGGGATGACACCCGATTCTTTTTCGCCGATTTTTTCGGCTCCCAACGCCAGATAGAACGGTGCAGCATTGGGATCGGCTTCGATCACAAAGCGCTTAATTCCTCTCGCGGCGGCTTCGGTCCGAACTGATTCCCACAGAGCACGGGCGATGCCCTGGCCCATATGATCGGGATGAACGAACAGCCATCCGGGTGTCGGCAGATCCGAATCCAATGATGCTCGGATCCAGAACCCGATGATCGACTCGCCTGATTCCGCGACGTAGCCAATCGCCCCTTCGATCGTCTCCGGCGAAATCGTAAGATCTTTTTGCCACAAGTCGAGCCATTCCTTTGGATAGCCCCAGTGCGCTTTCGACAGGCGCGCCAGTCGCGCGAGTTCGTCCGCGTCCGCGGCACGCGCAGAACGCACGGCAAATAGGTTGTGCATTTCGTCTCTCATCACTGCCGACACCACGTCGGCCGGCGTCTTCATCAGTGCATCGTCAGAACCGCGGCGTAGCATTGCCCGATTGATGGCCAGCATGCTCGCGGGGGCGTTGCCCGACACTATTGATCCCCGCACGGCCGGCGCAATGACATGACCTGCGATGCATGTCCGGCAACGACCCGCCATTTGGCGTCCGATCGACGCCAAAGTCGCGTATAGGCAAACGTACCGGCGAATGCCGCGCCATCGAAATGGCCTGCGAGCTTCGCTCGCGTCGTGGTCAGGATCATCTCGTCGATCGCGCATGCACGCATTTCGTGGACGTCGAGTGCGTCGAGACGCAGAAGCTTCGCGCGATGCGCGGTGAGGTCGTCCTCCTTCGAGATGATCTGGCCGGTCGGGACGGTGAATACCAGATCGTCGTCCAGTAGCGCGTCGAGCGCTTCGACATCGTTGGCCAGCATCGCTGCGCGGAGCGCGGTTTCGCAGGGTTCGATGACGGTACGGATTGCATCCATGTCAGACCTCGCATCATTTCGGAAGGGAAGCGGCACGGCGGCGACAAACGCAGCCTACCGCGCATTTGACAACGACTGACGTCGGACCAGCATCACCAGGCAGATGCCGATCGACGCGATGAGATTGACGACCGGATAGAACGCGACCGCGACACTCCACGTGCTCAATGCCAGCAACGCCAGTGCGTACTTGAGCACGCACAGCGCGAAATAGGCGAAGCTCTCGCTCCACGGATCGCGGATCGTCTTGCGCACGGTCGGGCCAAGGCCGGCAAGCTCGATCAGCGTGACCAGACAGATCGACACCGTCGGATCGTCGGTCAGCATCCACAGCGGAATGGCCGACAGTGCCACGCACAGGAACAACCAGTCGAGGCCCGTCCAGCCACGCTCGCCGCGAAACAGGCTGGCGATCAGCGTCAAAAAGCACGTGACGGCAATCGCCGCCGTGCACCACGCGGACGGCCCCGCGCCCGCGACGAACTGGCCGGCGGCCGCGATCGCCGTGACGACCGACCACACGAGCCACGTGAACAGATGCGGGCGAACGGTGCGCCGGTAGATCGCGAGCGCGTAAGGGATCGCTGCCAGCAACGACACGGCCGTTCCGATCACGCCGAAGATCGAAGCGGCGCTCCCATCGACATTCACCATCGGCGCAACCTCGTTCAGACCGGCCGACCAGTATGTGGTCTGACGGATCGGGGTGCAACGTCATACGCGCGCTGCGGTGCGGCGAGCTTCATGCAGATTCGCACCGGAACGTGGGAGAAATCCGATCCAAACAAACGGCACCCGGACGGCGATGCTGCAGGCAAACCCACGGCGCATCGGCGCCTGCTTGACGTCAGCAATCGAATGTCCGCAGGCGCTCGGCGTGTTCTTCGAGCCCGTCGAGCCCGAGATAGTGGCTGAGCTTGCCGGCGCGAACCTTGCGGATGTCGGCCTGCAGCTTGTCCAGCAGTTTCTCGCTCGCCGCGCGGTAGGCAGCTGCTGTATCGACGCCATGGGCCGACAGCGCTGCGCCGATCAGCCGTGCGCTATCGGTGCCGCCGCCCGCGACGCAACGCGCCATTGCGTCGGCATCCGGCTGCACGCCGGCGTCAAGCAGCATGCGCATCAGGATGGCGGGTATGGCGCCGGACACGGATGCCAGCGCATCGGGCACGACCGGTGCGCCCGCTGCGAGCAACGCGGCGGCGGCGGAAAACTTCTGGCGTCGCAGCGCGTAATCCGTCGGAATCGAACTGCCGGCGAGCGCCACGCCGAGATCGGCGACAAGCGGCGCCAATCGCGCGATGAGTGCCGCATCGTCGTGATCGATCGCATGGCGCAATGCGTGACGTGCGAGCACCGGCTGCGCGCCGAGTGTGCCGTCGGCGAGCGGCGTGCGCCAGTCGATCACCGCTTGTCGATAGAACGCGATCAGCTTGTCCGCCAGCGATGCCGACAGGCCATGATCGTCGCGGCGTTCATCGACGTATTCGAGCAGCGTGACACCGGTGCCTGGTTCGCCGCCGGGCGCCAGCGGGTCGACATGAAGCTGCAGCGCGCCGAATGCCGCGTACAGATCGGGGGCGATCGTCGCGACACCGTCCTCGTGCATCGCGCCGCGCCACGCGGGCGGCAACCCCTGTTTCCACGCAAGTACATGGCCATAGTCGTGGGCGCCGGGCTCCGTCACGACGTAGATGCGGTCGCAATATTCGAAGCCGCCGAACGGCAGCGCACCGATTTTGCCGTTCCACGTGCGCGCGTTCTCTTCCGCGGCTTCTTCGGCCAGTTCGAGTTCATGGTCGATCCAGCCCTGCAGGTCGCGGTAACCGTCGCTGCCGTTGTAGAACAACTCGCTCCAGCTGATCGCTTCGACATTGCCGTTCATCTCCAGCGTCAGGTCGTAGTCGAGGCTGCCGCCGGCCGTGACGCGCCATAGCTCGAGCAACGGGAGCGGAATGTCGCCGTGACAGCAGGCCTGCACGGCCGCGATCTGGTCGGCCGCCATCGCCGGTTGCGCGTCGAAGATCACGCGGCCGGCAAACAGCACGATACCGTGCGCGCGCAGAACGGCCAGTTCGGTGTCGGAAAAGTGGGTGGCTTGCATCGGAGCGTGAGCGGTGATGGTAGATCGGTGTTCGCCGCGGTCCGCGGACAACGGACGGCAGCCACGTGGGTGCATCGTATCAGCGGCGCGTGGCGAGACGCTCCGCGCCTGCATGCCACTCAAGACTCCGCGTTCGCCGCATGCACGTCGCGCCGAAATGCACCGGGGCTCGTGCCCGTCCATTTCCGGAACGCGCGATGAAACGCGCTCGGCTCGGTGAAGCCGAGTTCGGCCGCGATCTCCGCGACGCTGAGCGCGTGCCCGCGCAGCAGCGACTGGGCCAGCGCACCGCGCAACTCGTCCTTGATCGCCGCGAAGCTTTGCCCTTCGCTGCGCAAACGCCGCCGCAGCGTCGCGGGCGTCGTGTCGAGGCGCGCGGCCAGCGTGTCGAAGTCGGGCCACTCGGCGGCCGGCAGCGCCTTCAGGTACGCGCGCGTCTTCGCGACCCAGCCCGTGTCGTGCCGGTAGCGCACGAGGAGGTTGCCGGGCGCGCCGCGCAGGAAGGTCTTCAGCGCCTGCTCCGAACGGATCGTCGGCAGCGCGAGATAGGCGGCGTTGAATGCGAGCCGGCTGTCGGGCCGGTCGAAATGCACGGGGACGCCGAAGAACTGGTGATAGTCGCTGCGCTGGCCGGGGCTCGGGCACGCGAAATCGATGCGCTGCAGCGGGATGCGCCGGCCGATCAGCCAGCACGCGACGCCGAGCAGGATCAGCCAGAACGTCCGGTATGCGAACGCCGGGTATGGCGTGCCCGATTGCGCCAGCACGATCTGCGCGTGCCCGTCGGCCACGACGAGCTCGCCGTGCGGTTCATCGAGCACGACCCGGAGGAACTGCAGCGCGCGCCGCAGCGCCTTATCGAGCGTGCCCGCATGCAGTACTGCGTGGCACAGCAGCGTGAAACTGCCGCGCCGCATCGGGCGCGCGGCGAGGCCGAAGAATTCGTCGTCGAGCACGCCCGCGATCGCGAGCCACAGTCGGCCGTACAGCTGCGGCGTGACGGGCTCGCGCACGACGGCCGGCAGCCCGGCGGTGCGCAGCACGGGCGCCGTCGGCAGGTCGTGCCGGCGCAGGCACGCGAGCGCATCGTCGACGAAATCCGGCGAAATCATCTGCGGCCCCATTTTCCTGCGTCCTCCCAACATGGCAAAAACGATCACGATTCTAGATTCCGTTTGTCATTGATTGCAATGTATGGGCTGTCTACTATCGATGTATCCCCGTCGCGCCCCTGGCTCGCCGGCGGCCATAACGCACAGGAGACACGCATGCCAGAAGGAGCTACCGCCCGGGCGGTGCCGGCTTACGCCGACGCCGTGGCCCGATTCAGTATCGAGACCGCCGCCGCGCAACTGAGCGGCGACCTGGAGCGCGGCCTGAACGCGTGCATCGAATGCTGCGACCGGCACGCGAAGTCGGACGCTATCGCACTCGACTGGATCGACGCCGGCGGGCAGCACCATCGCTTCACGTTCGCGCAGATGCAGGCGCTCTCGGCCCGGGTCGCGAACCTGCTCGTTGCGCAGGGCGTGAAGCCGGGCGACGTGGTGGCCGGGCTGCTGCCGCGCACGCCGGAACTCGTCGCGACGATCCTCGGCACGTGGCGCGCGGGCGCCGTGTATCAGCCGCTGTTCACCGCGTTCGGCCCGAAGGCGATCGAGCACCGATTGCGCATGAGCGATGCGCGGCTGATCGTGACCAACGTCGCGAATCGCGCGAAGCTCGACGAAATTGCCGAGTGCCCGCCAGTGGCGACGGTGCGCGAAGCAGGCGAGACGCTGTCGGCGCACGACATCGATTTCCGCGCGGCGCTCGACGCGCGGTCCGATACGTTCGAGCCCGTGCCGCGCAAGGGGTCGGACCTGTTCATGATGATGTCGACGTCGGGCACGACGGGCTTGCCGAAGGGCGTGCCGGTGCCGCTGTACGCGCTGCTTGCGTTCGGCGCGTACATGCGCGAAGCGGTCGATCTGCGCCCCACTGACCGGTTCTGGAATATCGCCGACCCGGGCTGGGCGTACGGCCTCTATTACGCGATCACCGGCCCGCTCCTCCTCGGCCATGCGACGACGCTCTACGAGGGCAGCTTCACGGTCGACAGCACGTATGACGTGATCGAACGGCTCGGCATCACGAGCCTCGCGGGTTCGCCAACCGCGTTCCGGATGCTGATGGCGGCCGGGCCGGAAGCGGCCGCGCGCATGAAGGGCCAGCTGCGCGTGGTGAGCAGCGCGGGCGAACCGCTGAATCCGGAAGTCGTGCGCTGGTTCCACGCGGCGCTCGGTGCGCCGATCCACGATCACTACGGCCAGACCGAGCTCGGAATGGTCGTGAACAACCATCACGGCCTCGCGCACGTGGTGCACGTCGGTTCAGCCGGCTTCGCGATGCCGGGCTATCGCGTCGCGGTGCTCGACGAAGCGGGCCGCGAGCTCGGCCCCGGCGAGCCCGGCAACCTCGCGATCGACATCGGGCGCTCGCCGCTGCTGTGGTTCCGCGGCTACTGGCAGCAGGACACGCCGGCGATCGCGGGCGGTTACTACCGGACCGGCGACAACGTCGAGCTGGAGCCGGACGGCGCCGTGAGCTTCATCGGCCGCGCGGACGACGTGATCACGTCGTCCGGTTACCGGATCGGCCCGTTCGACGTGGAGAGCGCGCTGATCGAGCATCCGGCCGTCAGCGAGGCCGCCGTGATCGGCGTGCCCGACCCTGAGCGCACGGAAATCGTGAAGGCGTTCGTCGTCCTGTCGAAAGGGTTCGACGGCACGCCCGAACTGGCCGAGGAATTGAGTCTGCACGTGAAGCGGCGGCTGTCCGCTCACGCTTATCCGCGCGCGATCGACTTCGTCGACGCGCTGCCGAAAACCCCGAGCGGCAAGATCCAGCGCTTCGTGTTGCGCAAGATGGAAGCCGAGAAGGCCGCTCAACCCTGAATATGGACTGCCAATGAATATCAAGGATCGCGTTTTTCTGATTACGGGCGCCGGTTCCGGCCTCGGCGCCGCGGTGGCGCGCATGGTCGTTGCGCAAGGCGGCAAGGCCGTGCTGCTGGACGTCAACGACGAGGCGGGAGCGAGTCTCGCCAACGAACTCGGCGCGGCCGCGCGCTTCGTGAAGACCGACGTGACGAGTGAAGCCGACGGTCAGGCGGCCGTCGCGGCAGCACGCGACACGTTCGGCCGCGTCGATGCGCTCGTCAATTGCGCGGGCGTCGCACCGGGCGAGAAGGTCGTCGGCCGCGACGGCCCGCATTCGCTCGACCGCTTCGCACGGGCGGTATCGATCAACCTGGTCGGCACGTTCAACATGATCCGGCTGGCCGCCGAAGCGATGTCGAAGCAGGACGCCGACGCGGAAGGCGAGCGCGGGGTGATCGTCAACACCGCGTCGGTCGCGGCGTTCGACGGGCAGATCGGACAGGCCGCGTATGCGGCGTCGAAGAGCGGCGTGGTCGGCATGACGTTGCCGATCGCACGCGAGCTCGCGCGCTTCGGCATTCGCGTCGTGACGGTCGCGCCCGGCATCTTCGCGACGCCGATGATGGCCGGCATGCCGCAGGACGTGCAGGACGCGCTCGGCAAGAGCGTGCCGTTTCCGCCGCGGCTCGGCCGCCCGGAAGAATTTGCGGCGCTGGTGCGCCACATCGCCGAGAACACGATGCTGAACGGCGAAGTCATCCGTCTCGATGGCGCGTTGCGCATGGCACCGCGCTGACACTGGAGGAAGCGAATCATGACGACTCAGGATCCGATCGTAATCGTGGGCGCGGCGCGCACGCCGATGGGTGGTTTTCAGGGCGACCTGGCGGCGGCCAGCGCCAGCGACCTCGGCGCGGTGGCGATTCGCGCGGCGCTCGAGCGCGCGAACGTGCCGGCCGAACGCATCGATGAAATCGTGTTCGGCTGCGTGCTGCCGGCCGGCCAGGGTCAGGCGCCCGCGCGCCAGGCCGCGCTGAAGGCTGGGCTGCCGCTCGCGGCGGGCGCGACCACGGTCAACAAGATGTGCGGTTCCGGGATGAAGGCGGCGATGTTCGCGCACGACCTGCTGCTGGCGGGTTCGGCGGGCGTGGCCGTGGCGGGCGGGATGGAGAGCATGACGAATGCGCCGTACCTGCTGCCGAAGGCGCGCGCGGGCATGCGAATGGGGCACGGGCAGGTGCTCGACCACATGTTCCTCGACGGGCTCGAGGATGCGTATGAAAAAGGCCGCCTGATGGGCACGTTCGCCGAGGATTGCGCGCAGGCTTACCAGTTCACGCGCGAAGCGCAGGATGCGTTCGCGATTGCGTCGCTGACGCGCGCGCAGCGCGCGATCGCGGAAGGGCATTTCGTGTCGGAGATCGCGCCGGTGGCCGTGAAGGCGGGCAAGACGGAAAGCGTCGTGTCGATCGACGAGCAGCCGGGCAAGGCGAAACTCGACAAGATCCCGACACTGAAGCCCGCGTTCCGCGACGGCGGCACGGTGACGGCCGCGAACGCCTCGTCGATCTCGGACGGCGCGGCCGCGCTCGTGATGATGCGCCGCTCGGAAGCCGAGCGCCTCGGCCTCACGCCGAAGGCCGTGATCGTCGGGCATTCGACCTATGCGGACAAGCCCGGCCTGTTCGCGACCGCGCCGATCGGCGCGCTGCGCAAGCTGTCGGAGAAAACCGGCTGGAGCCTGCGCGACGTCGATCTGTTCGAGATCAACGAAGCGTTCGCGGTGGTGCCGATGGCCGCGATGCGCGACCTCGACCTGCCGCACGAGAAGGTGAACGTGCACGGCGGCGCGTGCGCGCTCGGGCATCCGATCGGCGCATCGGGCGCGCGCGTGATGGTGACGCTGCTGGCCGCGCTCGAAACGTACGGCCTGACGCGCGGCATCGCCTCGCTGTGCATCGGCGGCGGCGAAGCGACGGCGGTTGCGATCGAGCGGGTCGCGTAATACATCGCGTAACGCATCGCATCGCATCGCATCGCACGCTCGCACGCTCGCACGCTCGCGGCATCACGGGCGGCGCGTATCGCACGGGACATCCCGTGTGGTGCGCGCCGCCCGTTTTTATTCGGCGGATCGTCGTGTCGCGCTACGGCTTCGCGTTCGGCGACACCGCGCCGCACGCACGAATCACGAGCTGCACGACCTGCTCGGTCTTTTCGTCGAACGCCTTCTTCGTGAACGCGCGCTTGCCGCTCAGCGCGCGAATCTGCGCATCGAAATCCGCATAGTGCTGCGTGGTCGCCCAGATCAGGTACATCAGTGCATGCGGGTCGATCGGCGCAAGCAGCCCGCGTGCGATCCAGCCTTCGATCACCTTCACGCGGGTGTCGAACCACGGCTTCACGCGTTGCGACAGGATGTCCTGCATGTGCTCCGCGCCGTGGATGATCTCGTTGGCCCACACCTTCGAGCCGAGCGGGCGTCGCTGCGACAGCGCCATCTTCGCGCGCACGTAGCCGCCGATCGCCTCGACCGGATCGTCGCCGGCCTCGAACGAGCCGGCCGCGCGATGCCAGTCCTCGAACAGGTCGTCGAGCACACGGCGGTACAGCGCGAGCTTGGTCGGGAAGTAGTAGTGCACATTCGCCTTCGGCAGACCCGCGCGCTCCGCGATCATCGCGGTGCTCGCGCCGGCGAGCCCGCGTTCCGCGAATACGGCCTCCGCGCACGCGAGCAGATGCGCTTCGTTGGACTCGCGGATGTGCGCCTTGCGTCGCCGCAAAGGCGCCGGCGCTTCGTCCCGGTCGGTGGCTTCGATCGTCGCCTCGTCATGTCTCATCGTTACCCTCGCGCGGCGGCCATGCCGCGTTGGGCTTCATTCTAGCCGCTGATTCGCGTCGCGCGCACGCAGATGGATGCCGCCACGCCGCGGCGATGCTGCGTTGCGATGGCACGTTTCTCGCTCCGGTGCGTCGCGCAAGAAAGACGTTGCGCTGGTCATTTTGATCGTCTAAAACCTGTCCAATCGGACAGGATTTAACGCGTTTCGCGAACCGACAGGGCATGCACGGCATCTGGGCGGCGTGCCCCGAAACAGGTCTCACATGCACCGGCACAGACCGGGCCGACGACATCACCGACCCCACAGGAGCGATACGAATGAACGCGGTATCGGAAACAGTGAAACGGGCAGCTTTCGACACGTCGATCAAGGTCGATGGCAGGCGGTTGTGGGACAGCCTGATGGAAGTCGCGAAAATCGGTGCGACCCCGAAGGGCGGTGTGTGCCGTCTCGCGCTGACCGATCTCGACAAGGCTGGCCGTGACCTGATCGTCGGCTGGGCGAAGGCCGCTGGCTGCACGGTGACGGTCGATACGATGGGCAACGTGTTCATGCGCCGCGCGGGCCGCGTGGCCGACGCGGCGCCGGTCGTCACGGGCTCGCACGCGGATTCGCAGCCCACCGGCGGGCGTTTCGACGGCATCTACGGCGTGCTCGGCGGCCTCGAGGTGATTCGCAGTCTGAACGATCACGGCATCGAGACCGAGCATCCGGTCGAGGTCGTGATCTGGACCAACGAAGAGGGTTCGCGCTTCGCGCCGGCGATGGTCGCGTCGGGCGTGTTCGCGGGCGTGTTCACGCTCGACTACGGGCTATCGCGCAAGGACGTCGACGGCAAGACGATCGGCGAGGAGCTCGCGCGCATCGGCTACGCGGGCGACGTGCCGTGCGGCGGGCGCAAGCTGCACGCGGCGTTCGAGCTGCATATCGAGCAGGGGCCGATTCTCGAAGCGGAGTGCAAGACGATCGGCGTCGTGACCGACGCGCAGGGACAGCGCTGGTACGAGATCACGTTCACTGGCCAGGAAGCGCACGCGGGACCGACGCCGATGCCGCGCCGCCGCGACGCGCTGCTCGGCGCGTCGCGGGTAGTCGATCTCGTCAACCGGATCGGCCTCGATCATGCGCCGTTCGGCTGCGCGACGGTCGGCATGATGCAGGTCCACCCGAACTCGCGCAACGTGATTCCCGGCCGCGTGTTCTTCACCGTCGATTTCCGTCATCCGGACGATGCCGTGCTCGCGAAGATGGACGCGGCGCTGCGCGACGGCGTCGCGCGCATCGCGGGCGACATCGGGCTCGACACCGAACTCGAGCAGATTTTCTACTACAAGCCGGTCGCGTTCGACCCCGCCTGCGTGGCGGCCGTGCGTGATGCGGCCGACCGCTTCGGCTACTCGCATCGCGACATCGTGTCGGGGGCGGGCCACGACGCGTGCTATCTGGCGCAGGTCGCGCCGACGTCGATGGTGTTCGTGCCATGTATCGACGGCATCAGCCACAACGAGATCGAGGACGCGACGCCCGCATGGATCGAGGCCGGCGCGAATGTGCTGCTGCACGCGATGCTGTCGCGTGCGTGCGAGCCGGCTTCATGACGGATCGGGTATAGCGCGGCCAGTAGACCGCGCACAGTTCGACCGTAGCATTCCTAAGCATGACCGCCCCGACTGTGCATTCGCAGCCGGCGGGGACGGCTTTGTCTCCACCCAGTCGAAGGAACGCGTATGACCACCCAGCCAACCGGCGATATCGCCGCGCATCGCCTGTCGTCCACGCAACTCTCGTGCGAATTCGCCGATATCGCACCGCTGCTCGATCCGACCGCGGCGGCGGCTGCCGCCAGCCGCTGCCACTACTGCTACGACGCGCCGTGCGTGCACGCGTGCCCGACGCAGATCGACATCCCGAGCTTCATCCGCAAGATCGGCAACGGCAACCTGAAAGGCGCGGCGACCGACATCCTGTCCGCGAATCCGCTCGGCGGGATGTGCGCCCGCGTGTGCCCGACCGAGATCCTGTGCGAAGGCGCTTGCGTGCGCAACCATCAGGATGCTCAGCCGGTCGCGATCGGCGCGCTGCAGCGGCATGCGACCGACTGGGCGATGCAGACCGGCGCGGTGCAGTTCCGGCGCGCGCCCGAGACGGGCCGCCACGTGGCGGTGGTCGGCGCTGGGCCGGCCGGGCTCGCCTGTGCGCACCGGCTCGCGCTCGCCGGGCACCGCGTCACACTGTTCGACGCGCGGCCGAAGGCCGGCGGCCTCAACGAATACGGGATCGCCGCGTACAAGACCGTCGACGATTTCGCGCAACGCGAAGTCGAATGGCTGCTGTCGGTGGGCGGCATCACGCTGGAAACGGGTATGGCGCTCGGACGCGACGTCACGCTCGACGCATTGCGCGAACAGCATGACGCGGTATTTCTCGCGATGGGTCTCGGCGGTGTGCGCACGCTCGCGATCGACGGCGAGCAACTGGGCGGCGTGATGAACGCGGTCGATTTCATCGAGCAGGTGCGGCAGGCGGACGGGCTGGAGAACGTGCCGGTCGGGCGGCGCGTGGTCGTGATCGGCGGCGGCAACACGGCGATCGATGCGGCGGTGCAGAGCCGCAAGCTCGGCGCCGAGCGCGTGACGATGGTGTACCGGCGCGGCGTGGATGCGATGAGCGCGACGTGGGCCGAGCGCGAGTTCGCGCAGAAGAGCGGCGTCACGCTCGTCACGCACGCGAAGCCGGTGCGTATCGCAGGTACGGACGGGCAGGTCACGGGCGTCGAATTCGAGGCCGCGTCGGGGGAGCGTTTCAGCGTCGACGCGGACATGGTGCTGAAGGCGATCGGCCAGACGCTCGTGCCGGACGGCATCGCGGCGGAATTGCTGACCGCGGACGGTTCGCGTATCGCGGTCGATGCGGACGGGCGCACGGCGCTGCCGGACGTATGGGCCGGCGGCGACTGCGCGGCGACGGGCGGCATCGACCTCACGGTGCAGGCCGTGCAGGACGGCAAGCGCGCGGCCGCGTCGATCGACGCGACGCTCGCGGCGCGCGACGCGAAGGCGGCCTGAACGCGCGACGCACCGCACGCACACCGAACACGACCCCCTTCTCACGGAGCCGAACATGGCCGATCTCCGCTGCACCATCGCAGGCATTACTTCGCCGAATCCCTTCTGGCTGGCGTCCGCGCCGCCGACCGACAAGGCCTACAACGTCAATCGCGCGTTCGAGGCGGGCTGGGGCGGCGTCGTATGGAAGACGCTCGGGCTCGATCCGCACGTCGTCAACGTCAGTTCGCGCTATGGCGCGGTGCAGTGGAACGGGCAGCGCATCGCGGGGCTGAACAACATCGAGCTGATCACCGACCGTCCGCTCGACGTGAACCTGAGAGAAATCGCGCAGGTGAAGCGCGACTGGCCGGACCGCGCGCTGATCGTGTCGCTGATGGTGCCGTGCAACGAGCGCGACTGGAAATGGATTCTGCCGCTCGTCGAGGATACCGGCGCCGACGCGGTCGAACTCAACTTCGGCTGTCCGCACGGGATGAGCGAGCGCGGGATGGGCGCGGCGGTCGGGCAAGTGCCCGAATACGTGGAGATGGTCACGCGCTGGGTGAAGGAAGGCACGAAGCTGCCGTGCCTCGTGAAGCTCACGCCGAACATCAGCGACATCCGGATGGGCTCGCGCGCCGCATACAAGGGCGGCGCGGACGGCGTGTCGCTGATCAACACGATCAACTCGATCGTCGCGGTCGATCTCGACCAGATGGCGCCGATGCCGACCGTCGACGGCAAGGGCACGCACGGCGGCTATTGCGGGCCGGCGGTCAAGCCGATCGCGCTGAACATGGTCGCGGAGATCGCGCGCGATCCGGAAACGCCGAACCTGCCGATCTCGGGCATCGGCGGCATCTCGTCGTGGCGCGACGCGGCCGAGTTCATGGTGCTCGGCGCCGGCAGCGTGCAGGTGTGCACCGCCGCGATGCATTACGGCTTCCGGATCGTGTCGGATCTCGCCGACGGCTTGTCGAACTGGATGGACGAGAAGGGCTACGCGACGCTCGACGACATCCGCGGCCGCGCGGTGCCGAACGTGACGGACTGGAAATACCTGAACCTGAAGTACGACATCAAGGCGCGTATCGACCAGGATCGCTGCATCCAGTGCGGGCTGTGCCATATCGCGTGCGAGGACACGTCGCATCAGGCGATCACGGCGACGAAGGACGGCGTGCGGCACTTCGAAGTGATCGATTCGGCGTGCGTCGGGTGCAATCTTTGCATGCATGTGTGTCCGGTCGAGCAATGCATCACGATGGAGCGCGTCGACGCGGGCGACTACGCGAACTGGACCACGCATCCGAACAATCCGGCGAGCGCGGAGGCGGGGCCGAGTGCAGGCGCCGCGGCGCCCGAGAAGCACGCGAAGCAGGCTGCCTGACCGGCGTCCGGCGATGCAGGGCATCCTGCACCGCCGCCTTTCGTTCCACCCGGGCCGGCATCGCACGATGCCGGCGTTGACGTTTTCGTGGAGTGTGTTCGATGAATCACGCAGCGATTCCCGCCGATCCCGACAGCGCCGCGGCGCACGGCGGCAGCCTGTACAACGACGACCTCGCGCCGACGACGCCGGCGCAGCGCACGTGGAAGTGGTACCACTTCGCGGCGCTGTGGGTCGGGATGGTAATGAACATCGCGTCGTACATGCTCGCGGCCGGGCTGATCCAGGAAGGCATGTCGCCGTGGCAGGCGGTGATGACGGTACTGCTCGGCAACCTGATCGTGCTCGTGCCGATGCTGCTGATCGGCCATGCGGGCGCGAAGCACGGGATTCCGTACGCGGTGCTCGTGCGCGCGTCGTTCGGCACGCAGGGCGCGAAGCTGCCGGCGTTGCTGCGCGCGATCGTCGCATGCGGCTGGTACGGGATCCAGACCTGGCTCGGCGGCAGCGCGATCTACACGCTGCTCAACATCCTGACCGGCAACGCGCTGCACGGCGCGACGCTGCCGCTCGTCGGCATCTCGTTCGGGCAACTCGCGTGCTTTCTCGTGTTCTGGGTGTTGCAGCTGTACTTCATCTGGCACGGCACCGATTCGATCCGCTGGCTCGAAAGCTGGTCCGCGCCGATCAAGGTCGTGATGTGCGTGGCGCTCGTGTGGTGGGCGACGTCGAAGGCGGGCGGGTTCGGCTCGATGCTGTCGGCGCCGTCGCAGTTCGCGGCGGGCGGCAAGAAGGCCGGGCTGTTCTGGGCGACCTTCTGGCCGGGCCTGACCGCGATGGTCGGCTTCTGGGCGACGCTTGCGCTGAACATTCCTGATTTCACGCGCTTCGCGCATTCGCAGCGCGACCAGATGATCGGTCAGTCGATCGGGCTGCCGCTGCCGATGGCGCTGCTGTCGGTGGTGTCGGTCGTCGTCACGTCGGCGACCGTCGTGATCTACGGCAATGCGATCTGGGATCCGATCGACCTGACGAGCCGGATGACCGGCATCGGCGTGGGCATCGCGCTCGTGATCCTCACGCTCGACACGATGTGCTGCAACCTCGCGGCGAACCTGGTCGGTCCTGCTTACGATTTTTCGAGCCTGTGGCCGAAGGCGATCTCGTACCGCACGGGCGGGATGATCACCGCGACGATCGCGATCGTGATGATGCCGTGGAAGATCCTCGCGACGACGGACGGCTATATCTTCACCTGGCTCGTCGGCTATTCGGCGCTGCTCGGGCCGGTCGCGGGCATCCTGATGGTCGACTATTTCCTGATTCGCGGCACGCAGCTCGACACGCGCGCGCTGTTCGACGAGCGCGGCGGCTTCAGCTATGCGCGCGGCTGGAACCCGGCCGCGCTCGTCGCGCTCGCGGTCGGCGTGCTGCCGAACCTGCCGGGCTTCCTGCATACGGCGTTTCCGGCGTCGTTTCCGAACGTGCCGGCGTTCTTCAACACGCTTTACACGTACGCGTGGTTCGTCGGCCTCGTGCTGGCGTCCGGCGTGTACGGCACCTGGATGAAGTGGCGCGCCGGACCGCGCGCGCAGATCGCGAGCGCATGACGCGCGAGCCGGAGGCGACTCGCGCGCGGCATGCGGCACCCGACAGTCAACGAGGAGGCAACGACATGGCAATCCTGATTCGTGGCGGCACCGTGGTCGATGCGGACCGCTCCTATCGCGCGGACGTGCTCTGCGCGGACCCGCAGGACGGCGGCACGATCCTGCAGATTGCGGAGCGGATCGACGCGCCGGCCGGCGCAACCGTCGTCGACGCGCACGACCAGTACGTGATGCCGGGCGGCATCGATCCGCATACGCACATGGAACTGCCGTTCATGGGCACGACCGCGAGCGACGATTTCTATTCGGGCACCGCGGCCGGGCTGTCGGGCGGCACGACGAGCATCATCGACTTCGTGATTCCGAGCCCGAAGCAGCCTCTGATGGACGCGTTCCGCGCATGGCGCGGCTGGGCCGAGAAGGCGGCTTCCGATTACGGTTTTCACGTGGCCGTGACGTGGTGGGATGAGAGCGTGCACCGCGACATGGGCACGCTCGTGCGCGAGCATGGCGTGTCGAGCTTCAAGCACTTCATGGCGTACAAGAATGCGATCATGGCCGACGACGAGGTGCTCGTGAACAGCTTCACGCGTTCGCTCGAACTCGGCGCGCTGCCGACCGTGCACGCGGAGAATGGCGAGCTCGTGTTCCAGCTGCAAAAGGCGCTGCTTGCGCGCGGGATCACGGGGCCGGAGGCGCATCCGCTATCGCGGCCGCCCGAGGTGGAAGGCGAGGCCGCGAACCGCGCGATCCGCATCGCGCAGGTGCTTGGCGTGCCGGTGTATATCGTGCACGTGTCGGCGAAGGACGCGGTGGACGTGATCACGCGCGCGCGTAGCGAAGGGCTGCGCGTGTTCGGTGAAGTGCTACCGGGGCATCTGGTCATCGACGAGGCCGTCTATCGCGATCCGGACTGGACGCGCGCGGCGGCCCACGTGATGAGCCCGCCGTTCCGCTCGGCCGAGCATCGCGAGGCGCTGTGGCGCGGGCTGCAGTCGGGGCAGCTGCATACGACGGCGACCGATCACTGCGTATTCTGCGCATCGCAGAAGGCGATGGGCCGCGAGGATTTCACGAAGATCCCGAACGGCTGCGGCGGCGTCGAGGATCGCATGTCGGTGCTGTGGCATCACGGCGTGAATCACGGCCGCATCACGCCGAACGAGTTCGTGCGGATCACGTCGACCAATGCCGCGCAGATTTTCAATCTGTATCCGCGCAAGGGCGCGGTGCAGGTCGGCGCCGACGCCGATCTCGTCGTGTGGGACCCGGCCGCGACCAAGACGATCTCGGTGAAGACGCATCACCAGCAGGTCGACTTCAACGTGTTCGAGGGGATGACGGTGCAGGGCGTCGCGACGCACACGCTCACGCGCGGCGCACTCGCATGGGCCGACGGCGACTTGCGCGCGGTGCGTGGCGCGGGCCGCTATCTGAAACGTCCGCCGGCGGCTGGCTACTACGAGGCCGCGCGGATCGCGAACCGGCTGCGCGAGCCGCATCCGGTCGAGCGCGCGGGTTGAATGATGCGTGTCGCGCGGGGCGTGTCCGTTCTGACGGCACGCCCCGCGCGTGTTTTAGCGGCGTAGATAGAACAACTGATCAAGTTCTCGAAGACGAAAACAGAAACGATCGATGCCATTGATCGCGGCGATTTTGGCGACGTTGCGGGCGTGCATATCGAGCGAGTAACATCCACCCACCCGATCACGCGGGTCGCGGGCACGGGCCGCCCGCCGGACAGTTCAAATAGTGAGAAAGGAGCACAAAGGTGGATATTCTGCGCAGTCTCCTCGGTATGCTGTTTCTGTTGCTGGTCGCGTATCTGCTGTCGAACAACCGCCGCGCGGTCAGCGCGCGGACCATGATCGCCGCGCTGCTCACGCAGTTCGCGATCGGCGCGCTCGTGCTGTTCGTGCCGTCCGGCCGCGCAGCGCTGGCCGCGGCCGCGAACGGCGTCAATCGCGTGCTCGACATGGGCAATCACGGCATCGCGTTCGTGTTCGGCGGGCTCGTCGACGCGCGGATGTTCCAGTTGTTCGGCGATGGCGGGTTCGTATTCGGCCTGCGCGTGCTGCCGATGATCATCTTCGTCACCGCGCTGATCTCGGTGCTGTACTACATCGGCGTGATGAAGTGGATCGTCGCGATTCTCGGCGCGGGGCTCGCGAAAGTGCTGGGCGTGAGCCGCATCGAGGCGTGCTCGGCCGTCGCGACGATCTTCCTCGGGCAGAGCGAGATGCCCGCGCTTGTGAAGCCGTTCGTGCGCAACATGACGAGCGCCGAGATCTTCACGGTGATGGCGAGCGGGATGGCGTCGGTCGCGGGCTCGGTGCTGGTCGGCTATGCCGGCCTCGGGGTGAAGATGGAGTACCTGCTCGCCGCGTCGTTCATGGCGGTGCCGGGCGGGCTGCTGTTCGGCAAGCTGCTGTTTCCGACCGTCGAGCCGAGCCGCGTGGTGGTCGACGGCCTCGATTTCGACGACAAGCGCGCCGCCAACGTGATCGAGGCGGCTGCATCCGGCGCGTCGGTCGGCCTGCGCATCGCGATCAACGTCGGCGCGATGCTGATCGCGTTCGTCGGGCTGATCGCGCTGATGAACCTGATCGTCGGCGGCGCGGCCGCGTTCGCGGGCTTTCCGCAGGTCACGCTGGTCGGCATCATCGGCCACCTGTTCGCGCCGCTCGCGTGGATCATCGGCGTGCCGTGGCACGATGCGACGCTGGCCGGCAACTTCATCGGCGAGAAGCTGATCTTCAACGAATTCGTCGCGTATGGCGACCTGTCGCCGTACCTGAAGGGCGGCGCGCATGCGGCGGCGGCCGGCCTGCAGGTGCTCGACCCGAAGACGCTCGCGATCGTGTCGTTCGCGCTGTGCGGTTTCGCGAACTTCTCGTCGATCGCGATTCTCGCGGGCGGCTTCAGCGCGGTCGCACCGGAGCGCCGCTCGGACGTCGCGCGGCTCGGCTTGCGCGCGCTGACGGCCGCGACGCTGTCGAACCTGATGAGCGCGGCGATTGCCGGGCTGTTTTTCTCGCTGCATTGAACCGTGCAGCAGACTCCGACCGATCAAGGCGAGGCAACGATGTTTCTACCGCAGGAATTCATTCGCAGGAAGCGCGACGGGCAGCCGCTCGATCGCGACGGGATGGCCGCGTTCGTGCGCGGCGTGACCGACGGCAGCGTGACCGAGGGCCAGGTGGCCGCGTTCGCGATGGCCGTGTATTTCAACGACCTGAGCACCGACGAACGCGTCGCGCTGACGCTCGCGCAGCGCGATTCGGGCGACGTGCTCGACTGGCGCGCGCTCGATCTCGGCGGGCCGGTGATCGACAAGCATTCGACGGGCGGCGTCGGCGATGTCGTGTCGCTGATGCTCGGGCCGATGGTCGCCGCGTGCGGCGGCTACGTGCCGATGATTTCGGGGCGCGGGCTCGGACACACCGGCGGCACGCTCGACAAGCTCAGCGCGATTCCCGGTTACGACGTGATGCCCGAGACGGACGCGTTTCGCCGCACGGTGCGCGAGGTCGGCGTCGCGATCATCGGGCAGACCGCGCGGCTCGCGCCGGCCGACAAGCGCATCTATGCGATCCGCGACGTGACGGCGACCGTCGAATCGGTCGCGATGATCACCGCGTCGATCCTGTCGAAGAAACTCGCGGCAGGGCTCGACGGGCTCGTGATGGACGTCAAGGTCGGCTCCGGCGCGTTCATGCCGACCGCGGAGAAATCGGCGGAACTGGCGCGCAGCATCGTCGACGTCGGCAACGGCGCCGGCATGAAGACGACCGCGATCCTCACCGACATGAACCAGTCGCTCGCGCCGTGCGCGGGCAATGCGCTCGAAGTGGCGTGCGCGATCGACTACCTGACGGGCAAGTCGCGTCCCGCGCGTCTGCACGACGTGACGATGGCGCTGTCGGCCGAATTGCTCGTGACCGGCGGGCTGGCGCGCGATGCCACCCACGCACGCGAGAAGCTGCAGCAGGCGCTTGATTCCGGCGCGGCGGCCGAGCGTTTCGCGCGGATGGTCGTCGCGCTCGGCGGCCCGGCCGACCTGATCGACGCGCCCGCGCGGCATCTGGCGCGGGCGGCCGTGATCGTGCCGGTGGCGGCACCCGCGAGCGGCGTGGTGCAGCGCGTCGATTGCCGCGCGCTCGGGCTGGCGGTGGTCGCGCTCGGCGGCGGCCGCGCGCGCGCGGAGGACGCGATCGACGTCAGCGTCGGCTTGACGGCGCTTGCAGAGATCGGGCAGCGCATCGAGGCGGGCGAGCCGCTCGGTTTCGTGCATGCCCGCGACGAAGCGGCCGCGGCCCACGCGGCGGACGCCGTGCGCCACAGCTACGTGCTCGGCGAGACCGGCGAAGCGCCGCCGACCCTTTACCAGCAGATCGGCTGACCCTGCTCCCGGAGGCATCACCACGATGGAACGAGACGAACTGATCGAACAGGCGAAGGCGGCGCGCGAACGCGCGTATGCGCCGTATTCGCGCTTCAAGGTCGGCGCGGCGCTGCTGGCGCGCGACGGCACGGTGTTCCACGGCTGCAACGTCGAGAACGCGTCGTACGGACTGTGCAATTGCGCGGAACGTACGGCGCTGTTCGCGGCGATCGCCGCCGGCCATCGGCCGGGGGATTTCGCGCGGCTCGCGGTCGTCGGCGACACGGACGGCCCGATCGCGCCGTGCGGCGCATGTCGTCAGGTGATCATCGAGATCGGCAAGCCCGATATCGAGGTGATCCTCGCGAACCTGAAAGGGGCCGTCGAGGTCACGACGGCCCGCGCATTGCTGCCGGGCGCGTTCACGCTGTAACGACACGCGCGGCGGCGAGCCGCCGCGCGTCGCATGCGTCATGTCACGCGCTGTCGCGCGCGTCGCGGATCGGGATCACGGTGCGTGCGCCGCACTGGCGCAGCAGGTCGCGTAGCTCGTTGATGACCGGAAACACCTCGTGGTTCCAGTCGGCGCCTTGGGCGTCGTGCGCTTCCTGCTCGCGCTCGACGATCCAGCGATCCTCGCGGAAGATCCGCTCGGTGAACCACACGAGCAGCGGCCACGCGAGATCGAGCGCGAACGGGATGCCGGGCTTGTGGATCGACAGCAGCCCGAACGTGCGGTTGGTGCGCTGTTCGGCGTCGAGCGGCACGTAGACGATCCACAGGTCCATCACGAGCGTGCCTTCGCTCGAGCGGATCTGCAGCGTCTGGTACGGGTAGCCGGTGCGCACCGTCATCACGCTCTTGTCGGACTGGTCGGCCGGCTTCTTGCTCGCGCCGAACACGAGCGCCTCGCCGACCGGCTGCTTGCCCTCCATCCGCGCGAACGTGTAGTCGACCTCGACCCAGTCGTCGCCGCGGCGGCGGCCCACGGAGCGCGCGCGCATCTGCCCCATCTGCTTGCGATGCAGGAACTGATGGTTCATGTCCATCAGGTTCTCGTGCATGAACGAGTAGTGGCACTTGACCTCGCGGCCGAAGCGGCGCGTCTTGTACGCGGGATTGTCCGCGGATTCGAGCGCGGGGAACGGCCGTTCGTCGGCGAGCGTCGCGTCGCCCGGAAACACGAAGATCAGCCCGTGCGCCTCGCGGCACGGATACGCGCGCACGCCGTTGGGCAAGCGCTCGCGGCCGAGGTAGGGCACGTCGACGCAGCGGCCGCTGTCGCACGCGTAGGTCCAGCCGTGATAGCAGCAGCGCAGCGTTTCGCCGCTCACGACGCCCGCGTGCAGCGGCACCTGGCGGTGCGCGCAACGATCTTCGAGCGCATACACGGCGCCCGATTCGGTGCGCACGAGCACGATCGGATCGCCGGCGAAGCGCACGCCGAGCGTCTTGCCGCGCTTGAGCTCGCGCGACCACGCGAGCGGGTACCAGTGATCCGGGTGAATGGGCACGCGGCGCAGGTCGCGCACGACCGCGCCGGTGGACGGTTCTTCGAGGGTGTTGCTGTCAGGCAAAGGCACTGCGCGCATGCGTGACGCCTCCTGGCGGGACTGAATGTCGAACGCCGCAAGAAGCGGCGGGAATCAGGAGAGTCTACGCGAAGTTGCCGATCGCGGCGGATGCGATGCGGGTTTGCCCCGGCATCGCGTCCGCCGGTTCGTTGATCCGGCGCAAACGGGACGCCGCTGGTGCGTGGTGCCGGCGGCTCTGCCGGGCGACGGGCGGCAGCCCCGTCATGCCGCGAGCAGACGGTCGCAAGCGATTCATGAACGAATCATAAGCGGGCTTCGCGCCATAGCACCGGGTCGGCGCGGTACAGCGCCGGGAAGCGCTGCTTCAGCCCGGCGACCTTCGGCAGGTCGTTGAACGCGATATACGGCGCGTCGGGGTGCAGTTCGAGGTAGTTCTGATGATAGGCCTCGGCCGGATAGAAGCCCTTGTAGGCTTCGACGCGAGTGACGACGGGCGCCGCAAACACATGCGCGCCGCCGAGCTGCGCGATGTACGCGGTCGCGACCGTGCGTTGCTGCGCGGTGGTCGGGAAGATCGCGGAGCGGTACTGCGACCCTTCGTCGGGGCCCTGCCGATTCAGCTCCGTCGGATCGTGCGCGACCGAGAAGAACACCTGCAGCAGCCGGCCGTACGTGACCTGGGTCGGGTCGTAGACGATGCGCACCGATTCCGCGTGCCCCGTCAGCCCCGAGCCGACGAGCGCGTAGTGCGCGGTTTCGGACGCGCCGCCCGCGTAGCCGGCGGTCACCTGCTTCACGCCCTTCACGTGCTCGAACACGCCTTGCACGCCCCAGAAGCAGCCGCCGGCGAACACGGCCGTCTCGTCGTGCGACGCGCCGGGCGTTTCGTCGAGCGTCGGCGCGGGCACGGTGCGCATCGGCTCGGCGGAATGGACGATGCGCTGGTAGCCGAACACGGCGGCCGCCGCGACGGCGATGGCGCCGATGCGGCGCAGCATGGCGGCGCGCCGGCGTCCGGCGGCATCGCGGATAGGGATCGGGTTCATGTTTTGCTCCTTCGGAATGCGTTGGGAAAAGCGGCGCCGGGATGGCGGTAGCGCGCGCGATCAGCCGAAAGTGAATGCGTACGCATCGACCCCCGGATCGAGAAACTCGATCGCGAACGTGCGGTCGGCGATCGTGCCGGTCTGCCGGACGAGCTGGTACAGGCGCTGGCCGGTGACGGTGCCGTAGCCCTGCGCGTCGACATCCGTGCCATGCGCGGCGCCGGGCGCGGCGCCGTCGAGCGTCACGCGAAAGCGCACGGGCCGGCCGCTCGTGCCCGGGCCGAGCACCAGGTGCAGGTCGCGTGCATGGAAGCGGTAGACGATCCGGCCATCCGGCGCGGCCAGCGACGCGCGCTCGGCGCCGACGTTCCACGTGCCCGCGAGGCCCCAGCCGTTCAGATCCGGGCCGGCCGGCGCGTCGTAGCGGTGCGCCGCATCGCGCACGACGCCGCCCGGCGACGCGAAGCTTTCCGCGCGCGCATAGCCGACATAGGTTTCGGGCGAGCGGACGTCCGCGCTGTCGGCCGCCGCGAGCGCACCCTTCGCGGGCGCGCCGGCGAGGCCGAGCGGCACGTTCAGCGCGTCCGGGTGGCCGGCTTCGGCGAGCAGCGACTGGATCGCGCGTTCCGACTGCGCGTATTCGCCTTCGCCGAAGTGGTGATGGCGGATCCGCCCTTGCGCATCGATGAAGTAGTGCGCGGGCCAGTATTCGTTGTTGAACGCGCGCCAGATCGAATAGCCGTTGTCGATCGCGACCGGGTAGTCGATGCCGAGGTCGTGCACGGCCTTCTTCACGTTGCCGATGTCGCGCTCGAACGCGAATTCCGGCGCGTGGACGCCGATCACGACGAGCC
Source organism: Burkholderia sp. MS389 (assembly GCF_016899425.1). Lineage (GTDB taxonomy): Bacteria > Pseudomonadota > Gammaproteobacteria > Burkholderiales > Burkholderiaceae > Burkholderia > Burkholderia sola. The sequence goes on along the minus strand of NZ_CP045996.1, from coordinate 124,780 downwards.
CGTACGGCGCGTACTTGCGTGCCCACGCAGTCGTGTACGGCAGCGTGCGCAGGCAGTTGATGCACGAATACGTCCAGAAATCGACCAGCACGACCTTGCCGCGCAGCCCGGCCGCCGTCAGCGGCGGCGAGTTCAGCCACTGCACCGCGCCGTCGAGCGACGGCAGCGTGCCTTCGACCGGCAGCGCGGACGCGGTGGCGCCGGCCGCGCGCATCATCGCGCTGCCGGCCATCGCACCGCCGCCGGCCGGTGCGCCATCGGCTGCGGCGGCCATCATCGCGCCGCCCGTCGCGTCGTCGGTAGCGGCGGTCGCAGCCGGCGCCGCCGGTGCCGGCGGCGCGCCGTTCGAGCGGCCGCCGAGGCGGTCGACGAGCTTCGTTTCGAGCCCGCCCGTGGTGACCGTCGACAGTTGCGCGAGGGCGCCGGTATCGAGGCCGAGCGCGATCGCGCCGACGCCGGCCAGGAGCGCCGCGCCGATCCCGCGGCGGATCCATTCGCCGGCACCGAGCGAGCGCTTCATCGCGGCGAACACCTTGCCGCCGATCACGAGCGCGACGCCGAGCGACGTCGCCGCGCCGGCCGCATATGCGACGAGCAGCAGCGTCGTGCCGACGCTCGCGCCGCGCAGCGCGGCGCCGGTCAGCACGAGGCCGAGGATCGGGCCCGCGCACGGCGCCCACAGCAGGCCCGTCGCGACGCCGAGCAGCAGCGACGACGCCGGGCCGGCCGGGCGGCCGTCGCGTTGCGCGAAGCCGGTGAGCCGGTTGCCGGCGGCGACGAGCGGGCGCGTCAGGTGTTCCGCGAAACGCGGCATCAGCAGCGTCAGGCCGAACACGGCGAGCAGCACGATCGCGATCCAGCGGCCGGCCTGGTTGGCCTGCGCGACCCAGCCGCCGCCGACGGCGGCGAGCGTCGCGACGACGGCGAACGTGAGCGCCATGCCGGCGAGCAGCGGCAGGCCGGTGCGCACGAACGGCTGGTCGGCGCGCGCGAATACGAACGGCAGCACGGGCAGGATGCACGGGCTCAGGATCGTGAGCACGCCGCCGAGATAGGCAAGGACGATGAGCAGCATGAGGCGTTCTCCAGTCGGATGGGAGCGGGGCCGGATCAGGCGGCAGCCGGGTGGAACGCGAGCGCGAGGCCGTTCATGCAGTAGCGCAGACCGGTCGGCGCGGGGCCGTCGTCGAACACGTGGCCGAGGTGGCCGCCGCAGCGGCGGCAGTGCACTTCGGTGCGGACCATCCCGAACGACGCGTCGGTGTCGGTGCCGACAGCATGGTCGAGCGGTTTCCAGAAGCTCGGCCAGCCCGTATGGCTGTCGAACTTGGTGGCCGACGAGAACAGCGCGAGGTCGCAGCCGGCGCACGCGAACGTTCCGTGCCGGTGCTCGTCGTTCAGCGGGCTGGTGAACGGCCGCTCGGTGCCGGCTTCGCGCAGGACCGTGTATTGGGCGGGCGTGAGCCGGCGATGCCATTCGGCGTCGCTGAGCGTGATCTCGAACGGGGCGGCCTTCGGCGAGCCGGCCGGCGGCGCGGCGAACGCGCGGCCGACCAGCGCGCGGTGGCCGGCGGACGACAGCGCCGCGAGCGCGGCGAGGCCGGTGGCGCCGGCGAACAGCAGATGTCTGCGGGTGGGCATGATGGGCTCCTGGAAGCAGGTGCTGAAAACATGCGCCCATCGTAGGCGGCGGCCGGTGTCGAAGTCCTCACGGAAAGTTAAACGAATCGTGATTGTTTTTTGGGTGATCCGGCCAGGTCCGTTGAAATCCGTCAAAGCCCCATCCATCAAGGGGTTGCGGGAAGTTGGTGGTCCACCAACTTCTGCGGAAATTCTCCACGAGCCGCAACTTTTTAGTGTTTTTTTAGTGTTTGCGATGTGGGGTAGGCTCTGCGTAGAGATGCGCGGGCCAACCCGGTTGCAATATCAAAGGAGGGCGATCATGGGTGCTCTGACGGTTAGACAAATCGAAGCCGAGAAGGCGACCGGGAAGTTGTATTTCCTCTCGGATGGGCGCGGACTGTTCCTGCGCATCGGCCCGGATGGCTCGATGGAGCAGCCCCCTGAAACGCCGGACACAGTCACCCACTTACAATAACGGGTAGGCATAAGACTGTGTTTTTGACTAACACCAGGCAGGAAGTGATGGAAGTGTTGACGGGCCCGGTGCGTCGGCGGCGCTGGACGGCGGAGCAGAAGCTGGCGATGGTCCGCGAGAGTTTCGAATCAGCGATGGTGTTCCGATAGATTCGAGTTTCGCTGTGACAACGGCGAGCCGCTGCGCGTGACGTTTGCGCTGGACTGTTGCGATCGTGAGGCGATGAGCTGGGCGGCCACGACGGCAGGCCACAGCGGTGACATCGTGCGCGACGTGATGCTGGCTGCAGTGGAAAATCGGTTTGGCAACGAACTGCACACCCCGTCCGAAATCGAGTGGCTGAGTGACAACGGCTCGGGCTACACGGCCGACGACACGCGCCGGTTCGCAGTGGCCATCGGCCTGAAGCCATTGACCACGCCGGTGTGCGGCCCGCAAAGTAACGGGATAGCCGAGAGCTTCGTGAAGACGATGAAACGCGACTACGTCGCCTTCATGCCGAAGCCGGACGCAGCGACTGCCGCACGCAACTTGGCCATCGCGTTCGAGCATTACAACGAGAAGCATCCTCATAGCGCGCTGAAATACCGCTCGCCTCGCGAGTTCCGGCGCTCGATGGATTCAGCAACCTTAGTGTGATGCCGTGTCCGGTATTACAGGGGCAACTCCAGTTTTGACACCACCGAAGCCCAGAGGGCTGTCACGAGGGCCATAGTGGCTGCCCTCGCTTCATAAAATCGGCGGTGCTCAGGGCTTGCGTATTTCGAGCATTCTCATTTATTCGCCCCCGACTCGATAAATTCGAGATAAGCGTGCGCGGTGCCCGGTTAGAATCGGCGCGTCTACCTATGAGCACGGTACCGATTGACAGATCGGCGTGACCATCTGAAACGCGTATGGCCATCGAACCCGAGGATCTTCTACCGCATTTTGAGCGTGAGCTGGGTCTGCTGCGCCGTTCGACGCGCGCATTCGCCGAGCTTTACCCCAAAGTCGCGGCTCGTCTTGCGATGTCCGGTGAGCACTCGGATGACCCATATGTCGAACGGCTGCTGCAATCGTTCGCGTTGATGTGCGCTCGGCACGACATCCGACTCGAAGATGAGGTGCCGGAGTTTACGCACGCGTTGATTGACACGATCCACGGAGCGTTCCTGCGGCCGTTTCCATCTTGTGCGATGGCCCAATTTCGCGTGGATCGAGACAGCAAGCAGACTGAGCCGCGGCTTGTTCCACGCGGCACGCAGCTGGTGGCGCCGAATAGCCGTCAGGTGTTCCGCACCGCCGCCGACGTCACGTTGGTGCCGGTGGCTGTCTCCGGCGTACGTTACGCGACGTCGACCGTCGCGCCGATGCAAACCCCACTGCCGCCCGACACGACGGGGATTTTGTCTTTCACCCTTGAGCTCACATCGCCGTCAACCCAGTTCTCGGATGCTCCAGACATGCTGCGGCTGCATTTGGCGGGGGAGAGGGAGGTGGTGGCCGCGCTCGCCGACGGCGTGCTGTTGCACGCCACGCGTGCCTTTGTTGAACTGGACGGCAACGGGCGCTGGCGTCGGGTGGACATGCCGCTGGCGGCCGCAGGTTTCGACGATGCCGACGCGCTGCTTCCGCCGCCTCCCGACAACACGATTGCTCCGTTTCATCTGTTGATGGAGTACGGCGCGTTTCCCGCTCGATTTGACAACCTCGATCTGAATTTGGCGCGGTTGGAACGGTTGGCGGTTGGCGCGCGCCGGATCACGTTGCATTTGGCCCTTGCCGGCATCCATCCGGACTCACGTCGCGCTCAACGGTTGGTCGGAGCGTCGGCCGACAATCTCCGGCTATTTTGCACACCAGTAGTCAACTTGTTCTCGAGCAATGCGGAGCCGATCGAAACGAAGGCCGGGCAAGCGTACTATCCGCTGAAACCGTTTTCGCTCAAGACCGCAGCTACGAGCGAGGTGTGGTCAGTTGACCAGGTTCGCATAACGACCGCCCGGGGCACCGCGATTTTGCCGCCCTTCGAATCTTTGCAGCACGCGTTTGGCGCAGCGCCAGGCCTGTATTGGGTTGTTTTGCGCGACGAAGCCAGGCGCGCGCCGAAGCCGCCTTCCGAGCCCGGGAAGACGGGACAGGAAACGCCGCGCGGACAGGCAACTGGAGCGCGCGCAGACGGGTTGCGTGGCTTGGAACTCGCACTTGTGAATGCTCGCGGCGAGCCCGTTGATCCGGCCGCGCAGCGCCAACTCGACATCGTGCTGTCTTGCACAAATGGCAACCTGGTGGACATACGCGAACGCCAGTTGGCCGTGCGCGATGGAGACGCCGGTGACGAAATCGAGTTATTGGCGCAGCCCAGCGCAAGTCCCGCGCCGATGCTTCGTCGCGGCGAGCTGTGGGAATTGATGTCGTGGCTGGTTCCGCAGGCAGTGCGGCTGAACGCCGAAGGCCTCAATGAATTCAAGCGGCTGTGCACCCGCTTCGGCAAGTTTGCCCCCGACGCCGGGCGGCGTTTCGACGCGCTCGTATCCCTGTCGACTGAACGGGTGCGGCGCTGGATGCCGGGCAAGCCGGCTTCAGCGTTCGTCCAAGGATTGGAGATCCGGCTCGTGATTGACGAGCCGCGTTTCGTCCAATTCAGTCTCGCCGGATTGGGGCGCGTGATGGATCGATTATTTTCCCCGTACGTTCCTGTCACCAGCTTCGTGCAAATCGTCTTGGTCTCGGCGGAGACCTGTGCGGTATTGCGACGCGGTGAACCCTGCGCCGGCACCCAACCACTTATTTGATTGGCGGGTGGAGAGGGTATCAGCAGGGAAATTGCAAAGGAATTTCAGGTATCTTTCGCTGGCAAACGTTTTGTCCTACAGTAGCGGGGCCTCAAGTTGGTGAGCCAATTGGGGACAGAACCTGAGACGAAAATAAAGGGAATTCAAATGAGTTTCGCCCCGAATGGCGGTATTCCGGCTGGTTCCGGCGGGAATCTGTTCGGCTCTCTGAGCGCGCTCGGCGGCCTTGCCGGGCCGGTTGCGTCCACGGTAGCAGGCCAGATTGGCCCGCTCGCCGGCGTCGCAAGTCATATCGACACCGTGCAACGCGCCGTCCAGCTCGCGCAGACCGGTTTCTCGCTGATGAACAAGACGCCGGCCGCGATTGCGGACGCGCTCAACAATGCGGCCGGCGGCGTTGCTCGACTGACTCAGCTAAATCGATACGTGACCATCGATTCGCCGCTCGGTCCGGACGTGCTGCTGGTCAGCACCGCGGTTATCGACGAACACGTCAATCGGTTGCCGGAGATCCACCTGGATTTGCTGTCACACCAGCATGATCTGGTGCCCGACCAACTGATCGGGCAACCGATCAAGATCCGATTCGACCAGAGCGCACGGCAGTCCACGCTTGAGCGCATCGTGTCGTCAGGCGCCACCGACAGCATCCGTTACTTCGACGGCTACGTCACGTCGTTCGATCGGGCGGGCAATCCGGGCAAGGTGACGCAATATCAAATGACGGTGGCGCCGTGGTTCTGGTTTCTGACGCGCTCGACCGACTGCCGGATTTTCCAGAACAAGACCGCGCAGGATATCCTCACCGAGATTTTCCAGGATCACGGGTTCACCGATTTCGAATTCGACATCCGGACTGCGCAGAAGCCGCTCGAATATATCGTGATGTATCAGGAGTCGTATTACAACTTCTGCGCGCGGCTGATGGAGCAGGAAGGCCTGATCTGGACGCACCGCTACGAAAAGGAAAAGCACTTCCTTGTCGTTGGCGATACGAATTTCGTTTTCCGTCCGATCGACGGGCTGGCCAATTTGCCGTATGCCGCCACTGCGGCGAGTGAAGACAACGGCATCGACCAGTTGCATGAAGGTCGGCGCTTCGGCGTCGGCAAGATCGCCTTTCGCGACTTCAATCACCAGAACCCATCGTCGCCGCTGATGCTGGTGCAGGCCGAGCCGGAGAATCTGCGGCATGCGGGGCTCGAGACAACGGAGCGTTTCGAACACCAGTCGTTGTTCGATCACGGCGATGATGGCGACCGTTACGCTCGCATTGCGATGCAAGCAGAAGAAGCAAGCGCGCATCGGTATACGGGCAGCGGCTATGCGTGGCGGATGACCACTGCAGGCAGCGTGACGGTGATGAACCATCCAGTCATGGCCAACAATCAGGAATACGCCATCCTGCATGTTCGTCACGAGGCCGTGAACGATTACACGGAACACAACGCAAAGCTGCCGTACCGCAATACATTTTCTCTGCTCCCGAAGAAGTTTCCGTATCGTTCACCCAGAAATACGCCGAAGCCCGTCATTCATGGCACGCAGTCGGCAATCGTGGTCGGCCCAAAGGGCGAAGAAATTCACACGAACGGCAGTGCCGTGAAGGTGCACTTCCTGTGGGATCGCCGCGGCAAGTTGGACGGCTCGGATTCGATGTGGATCCGCGTGTCCCAACCGTGGGCGGGTGACGGGTGGGGGGCGGCCGCCATCCCGCGGATCAATCAGGAGGTCTTGGTCGCGTTTAATCAAGGGGATCCCGACAATCCGGTCATTGTGGGCCGCGTCTACAACGGCCAGCAGGGCAACCCTTATCACGGTGCTGCCGGACAGACGATGGGGATCAAGAGCCAGACCCACAAGGGCGCGGGCTCAAACGAATTGCGATTCTCCGACGTGAACGGCGCACAAGAAGTCTTTCTGCACGCGCAGAAGGATATGAACACGGTCATCAAGGATTCGGAAACGCACACGGTCGAAGCCGGCGGTCGCACGGTGTCGCTGCTCAAGGGCAGCGAGACGAAGCAGATCGCGCAGGGCGGATTGAAGGAAACCATCGCGTTGACGCGCGACACCACGGCGAACGTGATCAATACGAAGGCCATCGCGAGCAAGGCCGGGCCCGGCATGCAAAGCCATCAGGCGAGCGACGGCATCGAGCATCGTGTCGGCGATGGCGTCGTGACAATGACGCCGGACAGCATCAAGCTGACCTTCGGTCCGTCAACGATCGTCATCAACGCGAACGGCATCTATCTCGACGGGCCTGTCATCCATCTGAATCGCGGCAGTGCGCAATCCGCGGAACAGGCGCTCGCGCTCGAGTGGGCGGCAGAGCAGGCGACGATCGCGAAGGGGCTGGCGAGCCCCGACCCGGCGACGCGCGCGGCGGCGGCCAAGCTGGCGAGCTCGCTGAAGGCGCAGCAACTGGCGAAACTCGCGGATCACGTGTATCACCCGAACGATCCGCCGCCGACCGGGTGGAAGATGGCGACCAACGATCCGGAAGCATTGAAGGCGTTCGGCCTCAAGCCGAGCGATTTCGAGAAAAGCGGTAGCAACTTCGGGTCGCAGATGTATATCCCGGATCCGAATGTCTTCGGCGACAGCATGAAGCCGACGATCGCGTTCAAGGGTACCCAGCAGCTCTTCGGCGAAGACATGAGCAACAACATGGCGCAAGGGCTCGGCGCCGATGCGCCGTACTACCGCAATGCGGTCACGATCGGCAAGAACATCGAGACCACGGGCGCGTCGGCCGGCGGCGTCGATTTCACCGGGCATTCGCTCGGCGGTGGCCTGGCGTCCGCTGCAGCCGAGGCCAGCGGCGGTTCGGCTGTGACCTTCAATGCTGCAGGCCTCAATCCGGAGACGGTCGCGCAATACGGCGGAACAGCCCAGCCGGCCAACATCACGGCCTATCGCGTCGACGGCGATATCCTGACCGGCCTGCAGGAAGGCCGACTCGGGCCGATCAGCGACGGTACGGCGGCACTGATGCCCAAGGCGGTTGGCAGCCCCGTCACGCTCGACGGCGAAAGCGTGACCACGGTCGGCCGTCACCTGATGGGTGACGTGACGAACGGGATCAACCAGCAGGTCGCGAAGGATCAGCTCGACCTGGTCTCCCAACTGAATTCATCTCACTGATGCGATACAAGAAAGCGATAACCGCCGGCGCGATTGCCGCACTCGTTGGAGTGTCCTCGCCGCTGTGGTGGCCCACTCAAGCCCAAGGGACGAACATGACTGGCTTCAAGCGTTACGCACCGGAAGATTTCTTTTCGGGGCAGCAACTCACGTTGGCTCAGGCCATTCATGACGGCGATCTCACCCGCGTTCAGCAGCTCGCGCACAAGACCGATCTGAATGCGCCGGGCGCGAAGAATACGACGCTGCTGTCGTATGCAGTTCAGGAAATCGTTCCGGTCAAGAACGACGCGTCTAATCCGCGCTTCCAGATCATTTCGGTGCTCGTGAAGAACGGCGCGGACCCCAAGGCGCCGGTCGGTGCCAGCGGCGGATCGGTAGTCGACGTCGCATTGCGGGCCGATACGCCCAACCTCCTGCGCGTGTTGTTGAACAGCGGGCTCGATCCCAACTGGCAATACAACGGCGACACGCCGATGATTTTTGCAGTTGCAGAGAACCGGCTGCTGCCCCAGCTGAAGCTGCTGGTTGAGCACAAGGCGAACGTGAATGCTCGTGATTCGCTCGGAAAGACGGCACTCTTCGAGGCGACGATGATTCAGCAGTGGGATGTCGTCGATTACCTGCTCGCGCACGGCGCGGATCCGAAGATTGCCAGCCAGCTCGGCGTGTCGTACGGATGGGTGCTGCAGAACGAGTTGAAGAACCATACGTCTGCGGACTCGCCGGCGCGTACGCGTATCGAAGAGATTCGTCGCAAGATCGTTACGGCCGGCGCGCCCTGGCCGCCACTCGATCCGAAGGCGCAACGCTCAGCGATGCGCGCACGCGGCGAGAAGGTCGTGACACCTGCCGGCCAGACGGATTGAACGCATGCGCGACCGTTGAAGTGTCGTGCAATGGATTCGGGAAATGACGAACGTTCTTGATTCGACGCCGCGTGTCAGGCGAGAGGTGGTCCTCGGCGTATCCGGGGCGCTGTACGTGCTCTCGCTGACGATGCCGGCGATGCATTTCGAGAAAGAAGCGTCGCTTAGCGGGCTGTCGGTTCTCGCTCAGGGCTGGTGGGGACTGTTCATGCTCAATCCGGCATGGCTCGCCAATCCGCTCTACGTCGTTGCGGCTGTCCAGCTCGCCCGGAACCGATATACCCGCGCGAGTCAGCTTTCGGCCGCTGGGCTCGCGTGTGCGCTCTGTTCATTGTTCACGACAAAGTGGTACTTCAACGAAGCAGACGCGACGCCGATATCCGGCTACGGCGTCGCGTTTTACGTGTGGCTCGTCGCGCATATCGTATTGCTCGCGGGCAGTTTGCGCTTGCACCGGGAAAGCATCGTCGCGTTGCAGGGAAAATGAGCGTCGGCGCGTGTGCGCGTTGATTTCAACCCATTCCAACAACTACACATCACGAGAGAACTAGCATGACGGATTCCGAAAACCGTATTCGGATTCACGAAGGCAGCATCGTTCTGCCGGACGGTTTCGAGGATCGCACGACCAACCTCTTCGTGCCGGCCGATACGGCTGCGCAACCGAACCTCAGTGTCGCACGCGACTGGCTCAAGGACGGAGAGACCCTTGCGCCGTATATCGATCGGCAGATCGCGCTGCTCAAATCGAGGTTGCAGGGACACCGGGTGCTTTCGCGCCAGGCTGAACGGCTTGGACCTGAAACCGATGGAATGCCGGGGGAGCGCATCGACGCTGCCTATCGGAACGGCCCCAAGACCGTTTTTCAACGGCAAGGCGCATTCATTGTTGCCCCAGGACGCGTGCTGATCTTTACCGCTTCGAGCGCGAAGAGCTTCGGCGAAACGCTCGACGCATTGTGGCGCGACTGGCTCGACGGCTATCGTCCGGCAGAACAAGAGTCGGCATAACAACAGCAAAGGACCATCATCGTGTACGAAGCCGCACGAGTCACTGACCCGATCGATCACACCAGCGCGCTCGCGGGCTTTCTGGTCGGCGCCGTGCTGGGCATTGCCCTGATCGCCGCAGTCGCCTTCGCCACATTCACATGCGGATTCGGCGTGGCCTTGCTGGCCGGCATGATGGCCGGTATCGGAGCGCAGGCTCTCCTATCAATAGGGGAGTCGATCGGGAAGATGTTCAGCTCGCAATCCGGCAACATCATTACCGGCTCGCCGGACGTCTACGTCAACTCCCTTTCGGCGGCCTATGCGACGCTGAGCGGCGTGGCTTGCAGCAAGCACAATCCCATTCCGCTTGTCGCGCAAGGATCGACGAACATCTTCATCAACGGGCGGCCAGCGGCGCGGAAGGACGACAAGATCAAGTGCGGCGCGACAATCTCCGGCGGTTCGCACGATACGTTCTTTCACGGCGGCACGCAGACTTACCTGCCGGTCGACGACGAAGTGCCGCCGTGGCTGCGAACGGCGACGGAATGGGCGTTCGTGCTGGCGGGGCTGGTCGGCGGCTTAGGTGGGTTGTTGAAGCAGGCTGGCGGGCTGTCGCGCGCGGTCCTTCCTTGCGCTGCGAAGTTCATCGGCGGGTACGTGCTCGGTGAGGCGTTCGGACGGTACGTCGCCGGGCCCGCGATCAACAAGGCGCTCGGCGGGATGTTCGGCAACCCAGTCGACGTCACGACCGGAAGAAAGATCCTGTTGGCCGAATCGGAAACAGACTTCGTGATCCCGAGCCCGATGCCGGTTGCGATCAAGCGGTTCTATTCGAGCAGCATTGACTATGCGGGGACGCTCGGGCGCGGCTGGGTCGCCCCGTGGGAGCTTCGTTTGCACGCTCGCGACGGACGCCTTTGGTACACCGACGCGCAAGGGCGCGAGAGCGGATTTCCGTTGCTGCGTGCCGGGCAAGCCGCATTCAGCGAGGCCGAGCAACGGTATCTGACCTGTACGCCCGACGGCCGCTACATCCTGCATGACATTGGCGAGACGTATTACGACTTCGGCCGATATGAGCCGGACTCCGGCCGCATTGCTTGGGTGCGCCGCATCGAGGATCAGGCGGGACAGTGGTGCCAGTTCGAGCGCGATAGCCGCGGCCGCGTCACCGAGATTCTGACGTGCGGCGGATTGAATGCCGTGCTCGATTACGAGCAGGAACACGGACGGCTTAGCGCGGTCACGCTCGTTCATGGCAATGAGCGCCGCCTGGCCGTCGCTTACGGATACGATGAGAACGGCCAGCTGGCGTCGGTGACGGACGCAAATGGGGCGGTCGTGCGCCAGTTCACATATACCAACGGCCTGATGGCGAGTCATGTGAACGCACTGGGTTTCACGTCGAGTTACATGTGGTCGACGATCGAAGGGCAGCCCCGGGTTGTGGCGGCGCGTACCAGCGAGGGCGAGGACGCGACGCTCGAATACGACATCGAAGGCCGCCAGACCCGCGTTCGTTACGCCGATGGTCGAACCGCGCATTGGCGCTTCGACGCACAGTTTCAGATTGTCGAGTACACCGACCTCGATGGCGGCGTTTACAGAATCAAGTACAACGACGCCGGCATGCCGGTGATGCTGATGCTGCCGGGAGAGCGCACGGCCGAGTTCGAGCACGACGACGTGGGTCGGATCGTCTCTGAGACGGATCCGCTTGGCCGCACGACACGCACTCGCTATGACGGCAACAGCATGCGGCCCGTGGAGATTGTCGGGCCTGACGGTGGTGCCTGGCGTGCAGAATACGATCCGCAGGGTCGGCTGCTGGTGAGTCAGGATCCGCTTGGCCGCGAAAACCGTTACGAGTATCCGAAAGGGCTGACCTCGCTCCCGCTCGCGCACATTGATGCACTGGGGGGACGTAAGACTCTGGAGTGGAATAGGCTTGGCGAGCTCGTCGCGCGCACTGACTGTTCCGGCAAAGTGACGCGAACCACTTTTGATCCGTTCGGTCTGCCGGTTATGCGTGAGAACGCGCTTGGTCAGCGCATCACGTACGATGTGCGTCCGACCGGCGAGCCGCGCCGCATCACATATCCCGACGGAAGTTCGGAGGCCTTCGAATACGATGCAGCCGGGCTTATGGTTCGGCACGTTGGCCTCGGCGGAAGGGTCCGACAGTCGCTGCGCAATGCGCGTGGCCAGGTCGTCGAGATAAGCGATCCAGCAGGGCGCCGGACCCGTTATCGGTACGATGCCGACGGGCGGCTTCGAGAGCTACTGCAGGACCGCGCATGCTATGCGTTCACGTACAGTGCCGGCGGTCGGCTCTTGACCGAGACGCGACCGGACGGCGTGGAACGGCGGTTCGGGTATGGGGACGCTGGCGAATTGCTCACACTTGATATCGTAGGGGCCCCGGTCAATGGCGCTAATGCGAATCGCCCGATTCGCACTATTCGCTTTGAGCGCGACCGGATGGGCAATCTGAAGGTTCAGCATACGCCGACCGAGGTAACCCGCTTTGAGCGCGACAAGGGCGACCGGACTGTGAAAGTTGAGCGTACGCCAACTCCAGCCGGTATTGCGCTTGGCATCACTCCGGACGTCGTGAGTTTCGAATACGACAAAGCGGGTCGCCTTATGGCCGAGCACGGCGTGAACGGCACAGTGGAATATGTGCTCGATGCGCTCGACAACGTGACAAAGCTAGCGCTGCCGCACGACCAGAGCTTGCAGATCCTGCGGTATGGTTCAGGCCACGTTCACCAGATCCGTTGTGGCGATCAGGTGGTGAGTGACTTCGAGCGTGACGATTTGCATCGTGAAGTGATGCGCACACAGGGGCGGTTGACTCAGCGTTCCGCATACGATCCGCTTGGTCGGAAAGTCTGGCAGTCGGCAGGATTCCAACCCGAAGCGCTGGGTCGTGGGCGCGGGCACTTGTGGCGGAATTACGGCTACGACGCCGCTGGCGAGCTCATCGAGATGAGCGACGGCCTCCGTGGCAGTACGCAGTACAACTACGATCCTGCCGGGCAGCTGACCCGGCGGGTGAACACGATGGATCGGCAAGTTGAAGAATTCGCGTGGGACGGTGCCGGCAACCTGCTTGACGATGCGCAGCGCAGTAGCCGGGGGTACGTCGAAGGCAATCGCCTGCTCATGTGGCAAGATCTCCGTTTCGAGTACGATCCGTTTGGCAATCTCACGACGAAGCTGCGCGGAGCGAACCAGACGCAGCGGTTCACCTACGACGGGCAGAACCGACTGATCGCAGTCCGAACGCACGACGCGCGTGGCACGGTCGAATCTCGGTTCGAATACGACCCGATCGGGAGGCGGATTGCGAAGACGGATACCAGTTACGACCTGCGTGGCGTAAAACTGCGCAGCGAGACGAAGCGGTTCGTATGGGAGGGGCTACGGCTCGCCCAAGAGGTGCGCGAGACTGGCGTGAGCAGTTACATATACAGTCCAGATGCGTCGTACTCTCCAGCGGCACGCGTTGATGCGGTTATCGCGAACGCACTGGCGGCGGCAGCGATCGACACGGCGAAGCTGGCGTCGCGGATATACCACTTCCATACGGATCTGGTGGGCGCCCCATTGGAAGTTACAGACGAAGCTGGAGAGCTAGCGTGGGCGGGGCAATATACGGCGTGGGGCAAGGTCAAGCCGAACAGTGGAGAACTGACTTCGGCACGCACGGATCAGCCGCTCCGCTATGCCGGACAATATGCCGATGAAAGCACGGGCCTTCACTATAATACTTTCAGGTTCTACGACCCTGATGTAGGCCGGTTCATTAACCACGATCCGATCGGGCTGCTGGGTGGCGACAATTTGTATGCGTATGCCCCCAATCCTACAGGATGGATCGATCCGTGGGGCTGGTTTGGGGAGAAGCCGTTGAACTCTCCGGATGTGACGAAATGGCTTGAAAAAGGTGGTACCGTTCACGTTGAGGTGGAGTCGGGGACGTGGGTATATACCAACGCAAAAGGTACGGTTGTCCGTTATCCAAATGGTTATCCTGATTTCAAGCCGTATGAGGTCAGATCTGTAGACGTTGAGGGGCTGAAAGGAAATCACAGTAGGGCGCCAGCAGGGGACTTTGGATTGGCGGATGCAAAGGCAGGAAGCCCCGCCGACTACACGAAAAATACTTGGCACCACCACGAGAACATGGTAACGATGCAGGAAATTCCGAAGGATATTCACAGTGAATTCACCCATAGGGGTGGCGTCTCTAATTTGAAGAATCAATCGTCGTGTTAAGGAGGTAAGGTGCCAGTTCTGTATGGAGCAAAACCTGCACAGCCGCTCCTCGGTAAATTGGAGGCGGAACTCGGATTCGTTCTTCCGACGGATTACAAGGATTTTTTGAAGAAGTGGAATGGCATATTCATTGGCGGCGCCGACTATCTCGATTTTGATTTTCTTGGTGTCGATAATGGAATGATTTCCTTTGCTTCGCTTTTTGGAGTCGGAGCGAGTAACGAGAATTTTGATTTAATAGAGCAAAACGAGCGTGTCAGAGGTGAGGTCGATTTTCTAAACGATTTCTTTGTGATTGGAGATGACCCGGGGGGTAATTACTACGCGCTGGCGCGACTCGATAGCGTTGAAAAGGTCCTGTATTGGGATAGAACGCATCTGCATGCGAATGACACAGCGAAGCCGGATATTGCAGAGGTGTCAGAATGTGGCAACCTCTACAATATAGCCGATGGATTCTCGGCATTTCTGGATATGATCGTCGCCGGAACAAAACAGATGCAGTTTGTCGCGGTCGACGACTGGCCTGGCTAAAATATGGATGTCATCGTCGCTGAGGTCTCGCACTAGGGCGGTATTTTCAATGATTAAGGGTTGAAGGCGATGAATGACGATTTTGAGCAAGCGCGAACGGCATTGCGATCATTCATGTTGGAAATGAATCAATGGGAAAAGGATTTTTACGAGAAAAAGCATAGTGCTCTGAAAAGTGGTGGCGATGTTTCTGGTATTGATGACCGTGCACGGAAAGATCTTTCTGCTATTTTAGAGAAATGGGCGTTCCAAGAAAAAACAAACCAAGGTCGTTTAATTGACTTGGGTTGTTCGGAGCCACCGACATACGATCCTGAAACCGACGTTGAAGATAGCATCGAATCCGTGAACGGAGAGGTAGTTTTCGCCATTCGCCAGACATTGGGAATGTTGACGATATCCCGATTCACGATGAAGGAAAAGGCGGGTAAATGGATGGTGAAGAAAAAAGAGTTTCTTAATTTTAACGACAAATGGCAGCGTTCAGTTCTCTAACAACGTCGTTCGCCCCGTTTTTCTGATTGGGCGTTGTCAAGCCGGACGGAATGGCGCACCCTTTGGTTCCGTGCAGAAAGGTAAATAGTATCGGTCTGGATGTCGTGGGTGCTGAGAGTAACACGCCGACATTTTTTCTTGAGCCGTGTGAGGCCGGGATGCACGAGGAGTTGCACCGCGCCATAATAGCTGATGGATTCTCGGTATTTATGGAATTTGGATGTGGGGCGGTGCGTGAGTAACGTTTACGGTTTGAGGCAGGATGAAGCATTTCAGCCTCTCGTTCAAGTCGATGATGACGGTGAAATCGCATATGACAAGAGCGTAGCTATACGAGCAACCGCTCTATGTGGGCGAGGGTTTGGCCAAGACTATGACCCCGTTAAGCTTACGTGGGGTACTTCGCGCAGAAAAAAGACCAGCGACGTTCATACGATGCTATCTCCGTTTCTCCTGTTTAGTGAGAGGGCGCTTGATGTATTGGCGCCGGTACTTCGTGGCAGCGGGGAGATATTGCAGGTCGAGGCCCCGATAAAAGACATGCTCGGATTTCATGTAACCCGGGTGATCGAGAATGCCGTCGATATGGACGCATCAAAATTCAAAGTCTACCCTCAGGCGACGGTTTTTAATAAAATATTCCTTCTGAAGAGTCGCATTGAAGGGGTTGATATATTTCGCCTAAAAGAAAGTCCTGCTTCAGTATTTGTATCCGAGCGTTTTAGGGAGCTTGTAGAGCAAAATGAATTAAAAGGGTTCGATTTCGGAGGGGTCATTTCGCAATCTGAGAAGTAGGATTTCGCAACTCCCGGTGACTGGTCAGAGAATGGCCCGGGTGTCCTCGATTTCACGAGAGTAACGTGTGAGAATCATACATCGGGGTGGTGGACTTCTAGGCCTCTATGCGCGGGTACGCCAACGAAAGGAATTTAGCGGAGCAGCAACGTTGTCACTCGATCAGTTGAAGCGAATGCGAGAGGCACTTCGTCCATACGGACTGAAGTTGCTGGAATCAGAATGGAAAGGTTGGCACGCGCAATATCGATTTCGATGTCGCAAGGGACACGAATCCAGCCGATGCGGCTCCTATCTGTTCTACACGATGGTCCAGTGCCCGGCATGTCGCGTTGACGGGGTACTTCGTCAGATCCACCAACTCGCGCGGCAGGCCGGCGGGCGCTGTCTTTCGGAGCAGTATGCGGGCCGCGGCACACCACTCCAGTTTGTATGTAAGGCAGGGCACGTTTTCGAGAAGACCGCCGAGAATCTGCGAAAGGGCTCTTGGTGCGCGCTCTGCGCGAGGGCGCAACATTCGAAACGCATGGCCGATCCGGACGGGATGACACGCATGCGAGGGGCTGCAAACGCGAGAGGCGGCAAGTGTTTGTCGACCGGCTACACGAAACTGACAGCGCGCTATCGTTTCCGGTGTGCTGCAGGCCATGAATGGGAGACTTCAGGTAGTGGGATCGTGCGGGGCGCCTGGTGCCGCATTTGCGCGGACCGAGAGAAGGTACACGCATATCGTCACAAGGACGGCCTGGCAAGGTTACGTGAACGCGCGAGGAGCCATGGTGGAGTCTGTCTCTCGAAGGTCTACGAGGGCAGCAAGGCCTACTATAGGTTCCGATGTGGTGCAGACCACGAGTGGGAGACGCAAGGCGCGAGAATCTTTCGTGGCGCTTGGTGCCCGGAGTGTCAGCGGGAGGCAATGCGCTTTGGGATCGAGCGCATGCGCCTGTGGGCGAGGGAACTCGGCGGGCGGTGCTTGTCCGAAACATACCGAAACGCGGCGACGCGCCTGAAATGGGAGTGCGAACACGGGCATCGCTGGGAGGCCGCTCCTGGGGCTGTTGTTCGGGGGCATTGGTGCCCAGTGTGCAGCCGCGACGGGTCCAGGCTCGGGCTCGAGCTGATGAAAAGCATTGCGCTTGAGCGTGGTGGGAAGTGTGTCTCAGCGATCTATGTGAATAGCGCGACCAGACTTGAATGGGAATGTGCCCGAGGACATCGATGGCTCGCCACACCGAATACGATTCGACGTGGCCACTGGTGTGCTCGGTGTTATTTCATCAGTATCACGACAACCGAAAGGACTCGCCGCAAGCGGCGACATGAAGCGGTCGGGAGGTGAGCTATTCAACCAGATGTGCGGCGCGCCGGCGCGTTTCAGCTCAGTGAGGACGTCTTTGGCGGGCAATGACGCGATAGGATATGGGCCGTTGCTCAATCGCTCATGACGTCCTGTTTTGTTATGCTCTGGTGTGATCGTATGGAATCAGAGACGAACGATGCTCATTCGAGAACAAGGGCGCCTCATCAAGTTGCTTCGGGCCGTGCCGCCGAAGCGGCCTTCCATCAGGGCGCGGGCGCGCGAATGCGTCATCGGTACGTTTCGTGTCGATGAACCTGTCCCGACTGGGCTGCTTGACACTCTGTCCCGCGACGAGCGCAAGCTGCTCGAGCGATGGCTTGAAGCATATCGGGAAAGCAAGGCGCGCGATCAAGTGCGCCCCGTGCTGGCCGGCGCACCCGAACAGCTCGAGAGGCTCGTTGGTGCGCTCGAAGTGGCGGCCGACACTTTGTCGAGCGCCGAAGCAGATCAGATTTGGGCGCAGCTTCATGCGATTGCGCGCACGTTGAAGAGAGCGGGGCATCCGCGGCCGCGAGCAGCACGTCGGTCGCCGGCGGCACTGCCAGGGCAGCAGGACTTCTTTGGTGAATTCGACGAGCTCGAGCGGCTGGCCGAACAATGAACATGCGCCGCTTGATCTTCTCTGTGCGAGGCGGACGGGCATAGGCTGGAGGGCCGGTCGTCGTCTACAACAACGACATCTGGCTCGAAGTGCTTTCGTCGATCGTCTGACCGGTTTCCTTGGCGGGCCGGTTCCGCCGAGTTGCGGATTGCGCATGCCCGTTTGGCACTTCAATTTCGGTGATCTGCTGATACTTACGCGCCCAGTCGGCCCCGAGTACATCGGCGGAGAACACGACACCCGGCGCAATCTGAACAAACTGGCTCATCGGCAGGTCTTCCTAAGCGGACTGAACGTCGAAGTGCGCAGCGGCGTAGCGCGCGCTGCAGTTCCACACTTCGACGCCGTCACGGGTGAACGTAGCCCATCCATCTTTCACGATCATCTCTGCGTGCGGAAATACGTCGCCGTGACCGTTTGCCGAGGCCGCAAATACCGTCCGCTCCCGACATGTCGCCCAGTATGTCCCATCTGGTAAAGATGACGACATTGTGCCCAACTGCCGATCGGCTTACTGTTCGATCAAAAAGCGATCGCGGTTCTTCGCGTTCGCAATCCACTGGGGAGCCTTGCCACGGCCGCTCCAGGTTGCACCTGTCTTCGGATCGCGATACTTCGGCGCAATCGGCGCGCGAGGGCTCGGTGCAACGGCGCGACGTCGACCGAAAAGTTGTTCCGGCGTGATCCCGTATTCTGCAATCTGTTCGCGCATGGAGGAAATGATGGCGTCCAGCTCGGCAAGTCGAGCTTCTTCTGCTTGTTGTGCCAGCGCTTCTGCCTGCGCTTTGAGCTCGAGATATGTAGGCATGAGAGTGTAGGATCCTTTTTCGAAATGTTTCGGTAGGTTAATCGTTCCGAAGTCAGCGGTAGTCACGAAACTTCGGCTCACGAATTATATCCGCGATGGAGAGATAGCCGATCGCAATTGACCTCACGAGCGCACGCTCAATATTCTCGCGCGCTGGCTCGGACTGCCCCGACGTGTGAAGGTCGCCCAGACCTTGTCGCTGCCAATGCCCCGACAGAAAGCAGGAGAACGCGTATTGCAGTATCACGCGGCATTCCAGGCCCTGCGCATGGGTCGCGGCTCGGTGCATGGGGCTGGCTGTTCTACTCCAGCTGATTGTGCTTTGGGGCTTCATCAACGAAACCCCCACACGAATTGTGTGTCGAGGTCCCGCTGGCAACCGAACGCGGCATCAATGCAGCGCTCGAGTTGGGCAAGACGACGGATAACACGAGATGTCGAGCTGGTCGTGCAGTCCGCTCGGCGCCGACCGCGTCCCGCATTTCAGTTCCTGTGGTGTGTGAGATCGTGCCAGCGTTGCGAGGTACCGCTGACCCCGGACCAGAATTAATCCCGGTCGGACATGGAGATTTCCGGCCCCCAGCACGGCCGATCTATCGCGCAAGGTACAGGTAGCAACCAAACTCAGATTTGGCAAACCATTCTCCCGAGTTCGCTACAATTTTTCCGTAATCGCGTCGGAAGCAAACCAAATGTCCGCCCCGGCAATATCTGGAAAATTCTGGCCTTCCTGTCCGCCCAGGCACAACATGGGAATTTCTCCAATTTTGGACTAGACTATTTCTTGGACTAGGGTCCCACTTAGAATCATAATCAACACAAATCCTGCTCCGCTTGTTACTGGCCAGCAACGGAGAGGCAGGCGCCCGCAGTTTAGACATAAACACAACTGAGACGGATGTGAAATTTCGCCGCGCCCACACACGGCGGATCGCATTAATCTCTCTCACCACTAACGTTGTGCGGCACGGGGAATCGAATATGACATCACGTCTTTTCGCGACTATCGGCTCTCTTATTTTTCTCATCGCGGGTGCCGGCCCATCCGTGGGACAAGCACAATGTACGCTGCCAAACCAGTTGGTCAACGGCCAGACTGCTGACGCGTCTAAGGTGATGGATAATTTCAATACGGTGGCGGGTTGCGCGAATGCCGCCGTGGCGTCTTCAGGTGCTCCCGTGAGCGGGAATTTGGCGGTATTTTCTGGCCCCAAGTCCATCACCAGCGGCGACCTGTCCGGCGATTGCTCCACATCGGGGACGACGACCCTAACCTGCAACAAGGCATCCTCGGCGCAGTTCGGTGTCACCAAAGTCGACGGACACACCATTGTATCGAGCGGTGGTGTTATATCGGCCACTGGCGGGAACGCTGTTGAGGCTGCACGGACGCTTCCGAAGATCGCTCAATTCACCTGGAATAACCAAGGTTCAGCAGTCGCGACAGACGGCAAGGCATCTCTCATCCTCAATCCAGTCAATGCGACATCCAATGTTGAATCGCTCGAGCAGCCTGCACCAGACGCGCCATGGGACGTCTATATGCGCATCGAGGTGCCCGTTTTTCAGGCATCGAATAACCAAGCAGGCTTTTGGCTGCGTAATTCGTCGAACGGGCGGATGATATTTTTTGGTTACTACAATTCCGGCACAGCTTGGCCGGCCCAACTCATCGCGCAACGGTGGACGAATAACACCACTTGGTCCCAAACGCTGAGCGGCTTTCCAGCGTCGGCCGCAGCGTGGACACCCTGGCTCCGCGTGTCGAACGATGGAACAACACTCACGTTTTATGTCAGCTCGGACGGATACGATTGGGTTCCCGTGCCCGGAGGTTCTGAGCCACTTGGCACGTTCCTGACCGCACTTGGCGGGGGACTGGACATGGTGGGGCTTGGCGTCTGGGCACAAGGGCAATCCATCATGCTCGTTCAGTCGTTCAGCTTTACAGCACCGAACTGATAACCATCCAACCGTCGGAAATTGACCGTGATGATGCTCCGGTCAATCCTATTGGAGGCGGCGCATGTTCTCCAGAAATTGGCAACTCGCAATCTATTTCACGGTGATTGTCTTTGGTCTGTTCGGGAGCGTGCCCGTAGAAGCCGCGAGCGCCACCACGCAGTACACCTACGATCCGCTCGGACGAGTGACGACCGCGCTATACGACAATGGGATCTGCGTCGTCTATAGCTATGATGCCAACGGGAATCGGACCTCTCAAACCAATACTGCGGGCAATGGGGTGCCCCCAATGACGTGGGGGACCGGAGTATGGGGTTGCGTACCCTGGACACCCTCCTAACCCTACTTGCTTCGCTACTCCGTTTGCCAAACGGAAGACATTGCCTTCAGATAACGGCTGCATAGCCGCCGTTTCCGGACAAGACATCCGAGGTTGGGTATGAGAATAACGAATATGCGATACGTCGTCGCGCTCCTCGCCACAGTCTTTGCACTCTTGCCGCTCGCGGGCCACGGGCAATCGCACCCGGAGCAAGTTTTGCCAGGGGGAATCCAATCTGGCGGCTCCGATGCCATTCGCGTCGCGGGCTTGGCCGAGCCGCTTGTACGCGCTGGCGCTACAACACCGACCGAAGATGGTGCGTTGTCGAACGCATTGTCGACGTATCGGGCCCGCAGCGAGCCAGATGACATCCGCAGTTTGACGACGTTTCTCGCGCACTATCCACACTCCGGCTGGGCACCGGCCATCTACGCGAATTTGGGCTTTGCCTATCTGCACGATGGCTTCTTATCGAAGGCGATCGACGCCTGGCAGCAGGCATGGGCGCTCGGCAAGCGGGCGAACGATCCGCAAGCCAAGGCGGTTGTCGATCGCGCGGGTGCTGAGCTTGCCGCGTTGTATGCGTCGCTGGGCCAAATGCAAAACCTGTCGAATCTCTTCGATGACATGGGCGACCGTGCGATCGCGGGATCCGCGACCGAGCGAATCCAACAGGCACATGAGCAACTGGCTCTGGTGAACAAGGATCCGCGGCACCTATTCAATTGCGGCCCGGTCGCGCTGAGGCTGATGATCCTCTCGCGTAACTCGCACAATCGGCAAGCAGACCGGCTGCAATACTACCGAGCGGGCTCAAACGGGACGAATCTGGCGGAGCTCGAGCAGCTCGCCGGCAACGCGAAGTTTGCGTCTCGTGTCGTGTACCGCCAACCAGGCCAAGCGGTTCCGGTGCCGTCGATTGTTCATTGGAAGGTCGGACATTATGGGGCGATCCTTGGTCGCGCCAATGGCCGGTATCACGTGCAGGATCCTGTGTTCCCTGGTGACGGTCTATGGGCAAAAGACAAGGCTCTTGATGCCGAAGCGAGCGGTTATTTCCTAATTCCATCTAGTACGCCGCTGCAGCCGGGATGGCGAGTTGTCGCCAAGGGTGAGGCCGAGTCCATTTGGGGAAAGGGGCCCACGAGCGCGACCCAACCGGGTGACGCCAACGATCCGACCGCCAACAACGGACCGAACAATTGCAATAGCCCGATGTGTGGCTATGACATCAAGGAAGGGACAGTCGGCGTTACGCTGTCGGACACCCCGGTCGGTTACGTGCCACCAATCGGCCCGTCGATGAAAGTGAAGGTGACGTACAACCAGCGCGAAGACAGCCAGCCCGCCAATTTCACATTCTTCAACGTTGGTCAGAAGTGGACATTGAATTGGCTAACCTACGTGACTGACGACCCGACAAATGCGGGCGGGAACGTGTCACGCTACCTTCCCGGCGGAGGAGCGTACTACTATACCGGGTACAGTGCTGGCACTGGACGCTTCACTCAGCAGAGTGATGACGGCTCGATACTGCTGCTGGCATCGCAATCGCCCATCACCTACCGTCGCATGCTCGCGAACGGCGGCGTCGAAGTTTACTCGCAGTCCAATGGTAGCGCCGCGTATCCGCGGAGAATCTTCCTGAGCCAAGTGATTGACCCGCAGGGGAATGTGGTCACGCTCAACTATGACAGTAGTCTGCGATTGACATCGATTACGGATGCGACGGGTAGGCAAACAACGTTCGCATATGGACGGCCCTCGTCGCCGTTGGCTGTCACCCAAATTACCGATCCGTTCGGGCGCAGTGCAATTCTGCGTTACGACAACTCTGGCCGGCTCACCTCGATTACAGACGTCATCGGATTAACTTCGAGTTTCGGCTACGACGCCAACTCACTGATTAACAAAATGACGACGCCTTACGGCACGACGAGTTTTTCGTATACGGCGCCGACCTCGAGTGGGCCACCGAGATTCGTCGATGTAACGGATCCGTTAGGCTATCACGAGAGGGAGGAGTGGGTGGAGCCGGCCTCGATACCGGACAGCGATCCGGCTGCCACCGTGCCGCAGGGTATGCCGATTACCTTGACCAACCAGTATCTTTCGTATCGAAGCAGCTTCCATTGGGACAAGAGTGCATACGTCACGGCGGGGTGTACTCCGACGGGCGGCTGCGACTACACGAAGGCACGGGATACGCATTTTGCCCACGTGTCGGGCGGGGCCGCAACAAAGTCGACCACGATCGAGAGTATCAAATATCCGCTCGAGAATCGCATCTGGTTCGCCTATCCAGGGCAGACCCAGAGTATCGCCGCGGGAATCTACAGTAGCCCCATAGCGACTGGCCGCGTCCTGGATGACGGCTCAACCCAGCTGACGCAAGCGTCATATGACACTTCCGGCTTCTTCAACCAGATCCAATCGAGTGATGCAGTAGGCCGGGTAACTGGGTTCAGCATTCCAAACCAGATCGATCTAGCTGCAGTGGTGCAGACGACAGCTGGTGCTCGGACAACCGTTGACCAGTACACCTACAACTATCTGCACCGCCCGATCGTACATACAGATGCGGCGGGGCAGACGACGATTAGCGCGTATAACGCGGCGGGACAGTTGACCGCGAAGACTAACCCGCTTGGTCAGACAACGCGTTATCAATACGATCCGAACGGAAATCTGACATCGATTGTGAATGCCAACGGGGTAACCTCGGCATCCTATACGTACGATACGTTCAATCGCGTTGCGACTTTTACCGACTCTGAAGGCTGGCAAGTATCGTATAGCTACGACAATGCCGATCGTGTTACGCGGGTCACCTACCCCGATGGGACGTACAAGAGGTTCACATATGACAAGCTGGACCTTGTTTCATATTCCGATCGAATTGGTCGCGTCTGGCGCTATACCTACGATGCGAATCGTCGACGGACCTCGATAGTCGATCCGGGCGGTCAACAGACTCTTCTGAACTATGATCCAAGCGGGCGGCTTGTCAGCCGAACGGATCCCAAGGGTAACGTCACAAGCTGGGACTATGACGTGCAAGGCCGATTAACGACGAAAACCTACGCGGATACAAGCAAGGTCACCTATACCTACGAGAATACGACGAGTCGCGTGAAGTCAATTACCGACGCGCTCGGACAGACCAAGCAATTCAATTATGCGAAGGACAATGCGGTTACGGCGATCACATACACCGGTGCGGTAAATCCGACGCCGAACGTTTCGTTTTCCTACGATGCGTATTGGCCTCGCATCGTGTCGATGAGTGATGGTACGGGCACGAACCAGTATAGCTACGTGCCAGTCGGAACATACGGCGCACTCCAACGTCAGCAGGAGAGCACGCCGTTTGCGAGCGGGACAATCTCCTATGCTTATGACGCGCTCGGTAGATTGAGCAACCGAACAGTTGCAGGTGCGGGGCCAGAAACTTTCCAGTACGACGCGCTTGGTCGACCGGTGACCCATGCAAGTGATCTGGGTTCTTTCACACTTGGTTACCTCGGACAGACCCGTCAGATCGCGTCACGCCAGCTTGCGGGTGCCTCGCTCGGAACGACATGGAGTTATCTTCCGAATTCGGGTGATCGGCGTCTTTCCGGTGTCAATACGACCGGATTGTCGTCTGGCCAGTACACAACGTTTCAATATACGTCAAACGACGAGGACATGACGACGGGCACCACTCAAACGAGTGACGCAACGATTTCCTATCCGTCAAGCGCGACGACGCAGACAGCGAACTACAATACGCTCAACCAACTCACGACGCTGTCAAATCCGCCCGCAGCAAGCCAGCCTTTGACGTACGACGCCAACGGAAATCTCCTATCGGATGGAGGGCGCACGTATAGTTGGGACGCCGAGAACAGACTGGTCGCGATCGCGTATCCTGGCCAGTCTGGCAAGGCGACCAGTTTCACCTATGACGGGCTGGGACGCAGAACATCAATTAGCAGTACGCCCGCGGGCGCTGGCGGAACGGTAACGACTTCCTACATCTGGTGTGGTCTGCGTCCTTGTCAAGCAAGAGGCATCAGCAACGCCGTGACACGCGGCTACTACGCGGAGGGCGAATTCCAACCGGGGAGTCCGGCGCAATACGCCTATTACGGGGTCGATCAAATCGGATCAGTTCGACGGGCCTTTACGAGCGGTAGCGCACCGGCTTACGACTATGACGCATACGGTGCCGCGTTGCAATCGAATCCCCCCTTGACCGACTATGGATATGCGGGGATGTTCGCGAACGCGGATAGCGGTCTGTACCTGACAATGTTCCGCGCCTACGATCCCGTGACGGGGCGATGGCTCTCACGCGATCCGAGTGGCGAGACAAGCGACTCAGAAGGAAACCTGTACGCTTATGTCAGTGGGGATCCGGTGCAGTTCAGCGACCCGACGGGGTTGCAGGCAATTCCAATTCCCATTCTGCCGCCAATGCCTGCGCCGGGTTGCAGTCCTGATACAGGAGGTGTTCCGAACTGGTTCATGGATCTGTTTAATGGGCCGACGTTTAATAGGCCAAAAAATCCTCCCGATGAGGGTCCCGAGAATGGTTGGATTGAGGGGCCGCGTCGAGGACGTGAATACGGACCGGATGGCTTGCCACTGCGCGATTATGACAAACCGCATCAAGGCAATGAGGTCGACCATGTGCATGAGTGGCCGGGGGGAGAGCGCGAGGAGCCAGGGCGCCCTTATTCTCCATGGCCCCGCAGGCCATGACAAACAGGAGTTCACCAATGATCGATTTCTCTGATTTCGTAGAAGCGCATGTCACTGGGATCGTCCTGACCGAGGACGATAATGGTGTCAGCATTTCTTTCCGCGGACAAGCCAAGCAGCGTTTCACCCTAGTTGCGAAAGGAGTGGAGCGTTTTGTCGCTGAAAAGTTCCGCGACAAGAGCATCGTTGACAGGGCTTTTCTATGGGACTTAATGAGTGATCCGAATGACTATCGGACCTCGCTAGCGCTTCTGCTGTCAGGGGTACCCCGTGACCAAATGAATGAGGCCATCTGGCTACCGGCAGTTGAGCGCGAGATCGCTGCGATCAAGCGCGGCGAGAAAGTCTTCCTTGAAATCGAGCCTGTATATGGAGGTTGGATTGTTCTTCTGGCGAAGAGCGTAACCGTAAGTAGATAGACGCCTTCTGGTGTGACACCATGGCACGGGATGCCTTCATTCGCGGCGCCTCTGCACTTGCGTACTCCCTCCGTACCGAAATATCAGGATCCGAAGAGCGGCGCCACCTGGAGCGGTCTAGGCAAGCCGCCTTCGTGGATTGCCAAGGCCAGAAATCGAGACCGCTTCTTGATTCCGCAATGAATTCGAGCCGGCGGGTCACCTTCGGTAGCTCACCGAAATCCGGCGGCTCACAGCAGGGGCTGAACCATTCCTTTCCACACGCGCCCACTGTCTGCTGATTTCGTTAGGAATTCATTTTACATAATTGTATCTGGCGAATTTTTTGTTGTAGCAGCTAGATTGAAATGTCCGCTTTGGTGTGCGGCAGCACGGCTGGAGTTGACGACGCGGCAGGCTCGCCGGCTGGTCGCCCGGCTGCGTGAGCATGGCCCGGCGGATTTGGTGTCTGGACACCGAGCGAAGCCTGGCAATCGTCGCCTCGACCCGGGAGCCGCCGACCGGGCGCTGTCGTTCATCCCCGATCGCTACGCCGATTTTGGGCCGACGCCGGCCTGCGAGAAGCTCTTGGAATGCCACGGCATTCGGCTGGCCAAGGAAACCAGTCAGGAAGCTGATGACGGACGCTGGCTTGTGGATTCCGCGCCGGCAACGACCGCCGAAGGTGTATCAGCCGCGAGCGCGCCGGGCGTGCCTGGGCGAACTGATCCAGATCGATGGCAGCGACCAGGATCGGGGATGGCGACATAGCGATGCAGTTCGCCCTGGATTGCCGCGCCGTTATTGCCTTCGCTGACTGTGCGCGGGTTCCCAATCGCGCTCAGGGAGCTTTTTTGTACGCCAGCAGTCCCCGCATCGCCTCTCCATCTGACCAACGACCAATCTCTGGATGGCGCGTTGCGAGGTTCTCGAGCCCTGACAGAACGACAACAAGCAGGACCCCCGCTTGTGAGGCCGTCTGTCCCTGGAGAGGAAAGACGCAAACTACCGCCGCTGCCAGAAACGTTGCACCCACGCCTGCAGCGTACACCGCGACACGCCGTGGCCGGGATATCGGCAACCATTTGAATTCGACGTGACCGGTGAATGGTAACCAACCATGCAGGAGCCGGAAATTCGGGCCGAACTGAAGGACCAAGCGCTGCTTTCCACCACCAAGTCTGAGCTCCGAAACGGGTACGCCGAATGCGATCCCCATCAGCAGATGCCCAAGCTCATGGATGACCGTCGATACCGGAACGGAAAGCCAAGCTGAGGCCACTAACATAAGCGCAGGGTCACGGTAGGCCGGATAGAGGTCAGCTGCAGCCGCGCTTGCGTAGATAAGCGAAATTGTTAATACGGGTCCCTAGATGAAAGACCATATCCGACTGATTTTCCGTGCCGTTACTCCGTCCACCGGCTACATAACCCAGAAGTACGAAGCGGCAAGGAGGCCCAGCGCCACGCTGACGGTTGCGGAAGCGATCAAGACGATCCGATCGCGCTCTCTCAATGGACCGTCTTCGTTCCAGGCGGTTACGGTGAACACCGTTGCTGCGAGGTATGCAACAGTAAGCGTCAGAAAGGCCGCGATCCCGTTCTTCGGCATCGCGTGCCCCAGCATAGAGCCGATCGAGAACATCACAATGAATGTCGAAATCGGAAGTGTGAGCGCGATCAGGCGCGTCACGCCCCCGACCCGCGTCCGCCTTTTAGTGTTTTTTTAGTGTTCAGACTGGGGTAAGGGAAGTTTGGCTTTGGGGGCCGGAGTGCAAAGCCTTGCTGGCATTGCCTCGGTACACAGCCACAATTCAAAGTTAAATGAAACGTGATGATCGGGATGGTCCGTCGAGGTGCGCTGGAATTTGCCGAAGCGCCGGCTGGTTACGGCCATCGAGCGGGTGAGCCGCCGACGGTGGCCGAGCCTCTGTTCGAGACGCGGTTTTTATTGTCTTTTTAGTGTTCGTCGAGCCGCGTGATGAATCCGGACTTGGGCTTGCCGATCGAATCGGATCGGGATGTGAGCGTTGTTCGATCGCGGTCGCGCATCACGTCGGGCGGCCGATGCGCGTGTGGACGCGGAAGTTTGACGGTTTTTATGTAGAAACTTCAGGGGGCCAGGTCAGGAAGAACGGTGCAGGAACGCACGCGATGCGGGTCCACCGGACCGCGCATGGTCGATGCGACGCCGCACTACGCCCGGTCGAGCAGGTCGGCGAGCAGCCTGGCCCCGGCGGCCCCCTTCGTGGAATCGGTCCACAGCCGGTCGATCATCTTCCGGTACATCGCGACGGCATCCGCCGACGTGGTGATCGTCGCGATGCCGGTACGGATGTTCGGCAGCTCGCCGAGCCGGAACGGCGATACCGCGATATGCGCGCTGTCGTCGTCCTCGAAGATCTGGAAGGTCTCGTTCGGCAGGTTGTCGCTGACGATGCCGATACGCACGCCTTTCGCATCGTCCTCGAGCATCCCGACGATTCGCATCACTTCCCGGCGCGCCGCCAGTTTGCGCTCGAGCTGCACGCCCGGCGGCAGCCCGAGGCGGCCGACCAGGCCGTGGTGCAGGAACTGCTCGATCTGGCGCAGCCCGATCAGGCTCGTCACGTTCAGCGGTGCGCGTCGGAACGCGGCTTTCCGGTCCGCGAGGATCGCCATCACTTTCGACAGCGTCTGCCGCCACGCGGCATCGGTCAGCGACGGCGGGATGCTTTCCTCGAGCATCTGGCGCAGCCAGCCTTCGTAATCGTCGGAGGTCAGCAGGAACGAGAACGGATCGAAATGCGCGAAGATCCGCTGCGAGCGGCTCTCGATCTGCCGCATGCGCTCGAAATAGCTGATCGCCGAATCGTGATACTCGACCTCGACGCCCATCAGGTTCGCGAGCGACACGCCGAACAGCGCGGCGAGCCGCTCGAGCGTATCGATCTTGACGATCTCGCCACGTTCGAGCTTGTAGACCGCCGCGCGCGAGATGTTCAGGCGCTCGGCGACATCCTCGCTGCGCAACTCGGCAGCCATCCGGTACGCGCGCAAGCGCTCGCCAATGCTGTCGAAGTCGAAGCGCGCGCCGCGCAGACGTGTTTTTCGGGAACCGGCGGTGGACATGAAGTACCTCTAGGTGGCGGGTGAAAAATCGACAGACACCGGTTGCGCGACCGCGCCGCCATCCTGCCGGGGGCATCGCGAAGATCGATGTTTGTCTATTTTTTTGTATCGGGTATTTTAACGTAGCCGACGACGGATGCTCGCACACCCGCGGCTTGCGCTCGTCTTGTGCGCGGTAACGGCCTGCGACCGGCCCGTGTCCGTGCGCGGGCACGCCGTCTAAATATTTGGACGAACGGCGCGCGCGCAGACGTGTCGGCGATAGAGGCATCGCACCTTCCAGACATTCCCACGTGCCGGCCCATTGCGCCGGGAGGAGAAAAGCATGACGTTGCGCACCCCGTGCGCCCGATTTCGGGCAGGATTCCTGATGGCCGGCGCGGCAGGCGCCATTGGCATCGCGCCGCTCGCGCACGCGCAGTCGAGCGTGACGCTGTACGGCGTTGCCGACGCTTTCGTCGGTTCGGTGAAGCAACCCGGCGCTCGCACGGCGCTCGTGCAGTCGGGCGGCGGGATGACGACGTCGTTCTGGGGCCTCGGCGGCAGCGAGGATCTCGGCAACGGCAACAAGGCGTTCTTCGTGCTCGAAAGCTACTTTCAACCGCAAAGCGGCGCGTACGGCCGCTACGCCGGGGACAGCCTGTTTTCGCGCAATGCGTACGCGGGATTGCAGACGCGGTTCGGCCAGCTTCGTCTTGGCCGGATCACGACGCCGCTGTATCTCGCGACGATCCAGTTCAACCCGCTGTTCAATTCGTACACGTTCTCGCCGATGATCTTCCACACGTTCAAGGGCGTGGGCGCCGAGGGCGTGGTCGGCGATTCGGCGTGGAACAACGCGCTCGCCTATACGAGCCCGACGTTCGGCGGCTTCAATGCGGGGCTGCTGTATGCACTCGGCAATACGGCCGGCCGGAACGGCGCCAAGAAATGGAGCGTCAACGCGAACTACGCGCGCGGCGCGTTCGCGGCCGCCGTGGTCTTCCAGTACGTGAATTTCAGCGCGACGCCTGGCGATCTCGACGGCGCGCTCGCCGCGGCGCCGGGCCTGTCGAGCCAGCGCACGGTGCAGGTCGGCGCGTGGTACGACTGGCGTGTCGTGAAGCTGTTCGCGCAGTACATGAACGTCGCGAACCGCGCGCAGCGCGGCAACTTCCACGGCGATACGCTGCAGGCCGGCGTCAGCGTGCCGATCGGCGTGGGTTCGCTGCTGGCGAGCTACGCGTATACGCATTCGAGCGGGGCGCTCGCCGACGGCGCGCATCGCAGCACCGGTGCGCTCGGCTACGACTATCTGCTGTCGAAGCGCACCGACCTCTATTCGGCGATCAAGGTCGATCACGTCGGCGGGCTGTCGACCGGCATCACGTACGGCGCGGGCCTGCGCACGCGTTTCTGACGCAGGCATCGCGATGCGAGGCTTCGCGGTTTACCCCGATACATCGGACGCTTGCATTCCGTTTTTGATGCGGGTAGTCTAAATATTTAGACGAGGAGGAAAGCATGAACCTTATGGACGCCACGCAGTGGCTGGCACAGGACGTCGTCGGCTTTTCCGACATTCACCGGTTCGCGACGCGCTGCCGGGACGCGGCGGCGCCGCACGGGCGGGAATCGGCGGCGCTGGTGCTGCTCGCACAGGCGGCCGCGACGTTCGCCGAACGGCAGGAGGGCGTGGCGGTCTGCACGGAGACGGTGCAGGCGTTTCTCGCCGAACTGCGCGAGCACGCGCGGCGGCTGAGCGATGCGAGCGGGCGCTCGGACGACGCGCTGCTCGCGGCGCTCAACGGCTTCGCCGCGCAGGTGTCGAAGGAACTGGTCGTCTGATGCGCGACGCCGGCGCGAATCTGCCCGGGCCGCGCCCTTAAGCTGTGCGATGCCGACGATCGGGTCGCGGTCAGTTCGTCTAGAAAAAACGACAAACGACCGCGAAACGGACCGCCGGCATCGATATTTCCTCCTCACGATACGGACAATCATGGAAGCGAACCTTCGATCCTCCGCGGCCGCGCCCGCCGGCGCACCGCCCGAACGGGTGTCGCGCTACGCGTGGAAAGTGCTGGCCGGCTCGGCCATCGGCTATGCGATGGACGGCTTCGACCTGCTGATCCTCGGCTTCATGCTGCCGGCAATTTCGGCGTCGCTGCAGCTCGGCGCGCAGCAGGCGGGGGCGCTCGTCACGTGGACGCTGGTCGGCGCGGTCGCGGGCGGCGTGATTTTCGGCACGCTCAGCGATCGCTACGGCCGCGTACGCGTGCTGACCTGGACGATCCTGCTTTTCGCGGTGTTCACCGGGCTATGCGCGTTCGCACAGGGCTTCTGGGATCTGCTCGCGTACCGGACCATCGCCGGCATCGGCCTCGGCGGCGAATTCGGTATCGGCATGGCGCTCGCGGCCGAAGCGTGGCCTGCAGCCAAGCGCGCCCGCGTGTCGTCGTACGTGGCGCTCGGCTGGCAGAGCGGCGTGCTCGCGGCGTCGCTGCTGACGCCGCTGCTGCTGCAGAGCGTCGGCTGGCGCGGCATGTTCGCGATCGGCGTGCTGCCCGCGATCGTCGCCTGGGTGCTGCGCAACAAGCTGCACGAGCCGGAAGTGTTCGTCCGGAGCCAGCAGCCGGCGCGCACGGGCGCGCGTTTCCGGCTGCTGTTCGCCGATGCGCGCACGACCCGCACGAGCATCGGCATCGTCGTGCTGTGCGCGGTGCAGAACTTCGGCTACTACGGGATCATGATCTGGATGCCGACGTTCCTGTCGAAGCAGCTCGGCTTCTCGCTGACGAAATCCGGAGTGTGGACCGCGGTGACCGTGCTCGGGATGATGGCCGGCGTCTGGCTGTTCGGACATCTGGCCGACCGGATCGGCCGCAAGCCGACGTTCCTGCTGTACCAGCTCGGCGCGGTGGCGATGGTATTCGTGTATTCGCGGCTGACGGACCCGGCCACGATGCTGTGGGCTGGCGCGCTGATGGGCATGTTCGTGAACGGCATGGTCGGCGGCTACGGCACGCTGATGTCCGAAGCGTATCCGACCGCGGTGCGCGCGACCGCGCAGAACGTGCTGTGGAACGTCGGCCGTGCGATCGGCGGGCTCGGGCCGCTCGTCGTCGGCGCGCTCGCCGCGCGCTATTCGTTTCAGATCGCGATCGCGATGCTGGCCGCGCTTTACGTGCTCGACATGATCGTCACGGTCACGCTGATTCCGGAACTGAAGGACCGCGCGCTCGACTGACGCGCGTGCCTCCGCCCAACCGTAACGAGGAGAGAACGATGGACGTGATCGACGGGGCGCGCGCCTGCGCGCAGCCGTGGGCGGCCACGGTCGCCACGCACGCGTGCGACGTGGTCGCGCATCGCGCGGTGAACCGGCGCTATCGCTATCTGCGCGTGCGCGCCGACGCGCCGCTCGCGAGCGTCACGCAGGCCGGCCAGTTCTATCAGCTCGTCTGCCCCGTCAGCGATCTGCACCGGCCATTCCTGCCGCGCCCGATGAGCGTGTACGGCGTCGGCCCCGGCGCCGGCGAAATCGAGTTCCTGTACAACGTCACCGGCGAAGGCACGCGTGCGCTCGCGCAACTCGGCGTCGGCGCGCGGCTGTCGATCGTCGGGCCGCTCGGCCGCCCGTTCACGCTCGACGCCGATGCGCGACGGCTGCTGCTCGTCGCGCGCGGCGTCGGTCTCGCGACGATGGCGCCGCTCGTGCAGCGCGCGGCGCGGGCGGGCCTCGCGCTGACGGTCGTGATGTCGGCGCGCACGCCGGACGACCTGATGACCGCGGAATTCCTGCGCGGCGCGCCGGCCGACGTGCATGCGGTGTTCGACAGCGACGGCTCGTCGGCGGTCGCGAACGTGGACGCGCTGCTGCGCGCGAGAATCGCGCGCGATCGGCCGGACGCGGTCTACACGTGCGGCTCGCAACGGTTGCTCGCGCTGCTGCAGCGCGTGCTCGCCGACCATCCGTCGATGCGCGGCGAGGTCGCGCTCGAGCAGCGGATGGCATGCGGGATGGGCGTCTGTCTGTCGTGCGTGCGGATGTTCGACGACGGCGCGACCCGCGCATTCCGGCGCGTGTGCCGCGAGGGCCCGGTATTCGCGATTCGCGACGTGGTGACGGAGGGGGAGGTGGAAGTTGGCTGACCTGAGCGTACGCGTGGGCGAACTGAGCCTGCGCAATCCCGTGATGCCGGCATCCGGCTGTTTCGCGATCGAGTATCGCGATGCGCTCGACCTGACCGGGCTCGGCGCGCTCGTGATCAAGAGCGTGTCGCCCGTCAGCCGCCCGGGTAACCCGACGCCGCGTGTCGCCGACGCGGGTGACGGCATGTTGAATTCGATCGGCATTCCGAGCCGCGGCATCGACGACTATCTCGAGCACGTGCTGCCCGCGTACACGGGCCACGGCACGCCGGTCGTCGCGTCGGTGTCCGCCGATACGGCGGACGCGTTCGCGCGCGCGTGCGAGGCGCTGTCGCGGCCGGACGTCGCGGCGATCGAGGCGAACATCTCGTGCCCGAATCTCGAGGCGGACGGCATGGCGTTCGGGATGGACGCGGGCATGACGTGGCAGGTCGTCGACGCGATCCGCATGCGCACCGGGCATCCGCTGTGGGTGAAGCTGACGCCGAACGCGGGCAACATCGCGAAGATCGCGCAAGCGGCACAGGACGCGGGCGCCGACGCGATCGTGATGGGCAACACGGTGCTCGGCATGTCGATCGACGTGCGCACGCGCCGGCCGTCGCTCGGCAACGTGATGGGCGGCCTGTCCGGGCCGTCGATCAAGCCGATCGCGCTGCGGCTCGTCCACCAGTGCTATCGCGCCGTGTCGATTCCGGTGATCGGCTGCGGCGGCATCCGGAGCGCCGCCGACGCCATCGAGTTCCTGCTCGCCGGCGCGAGCGCGGTGCAGGTGGGCACGGCGTCGTTCCGCGATCCGGGCGTGATGCGCACGATCATCGACGGGCTCGAGCAGTTTTGCGCGGACGAGGGCGTCGGCGCGATCGCGTCGCTGACCGGGCAGGTCAGGCTCGACGCGGCGCTGAGCGAGCGCTGGCAGCGCTTTTGCGCGGCGCCGGCGCGCGCGCGCGGCACGACGGCGGGGGCGTGATGAACGCGCATACCGACAGGCCGGACGCGCCAGCGGACCTCGACGTGCACGACGCGGCGGCGCTGCCGCTTGCCGAACTGACGGCGCTCGCCGAGCAGTGGTTCGACGAGATCCGCGTGCTGTCGGCGGACGGCGTCGGCGTCACGCGCGAGAGCTACGGCGACAGCGAAACGGCGGCCGCGCAGCGGCTGGCGGCGCACGCCGAACGCGAGGGCATCGCGGTGCGCGTGGACCGTGCGGCCAACCTGGTCTTCAGCCTGCCCGACGCGGACCCGCATGCGCGTGCGATCTGGGTCGGCTCGCATCTCGACTCGGTGCCGCATGGCGGCAACTACGACGGGCTCGCGGGCATCGTCGCGGGGCTGCTGTGCCTCGTCGCGCAACGGCGCGGCGGCCGCGCGTCGCCGCACCCGTTGAACGTGATCGCGCTGCGCGGCGAAGAGAGCGCCTGGTTCGGCAAGGCCTACATGGGATCGAGCGCGCTGTTCGGCCGGCTGACGCCGGACGATCTCGCGATGAAGCATCGCAGCACCGGCCGCCCGCTGGCCGATTGCATGGCGGCGGCGGGCGTCGACATCGACGCGGTGCGGGCGCGCAAGCCGCTGTTCGACGTGCGGCGCGCGCATGCGTATCTGGAGCTCCACATCGAGCAGGGGCCCGTGATGGTCGCGCGCGGGCTGCCGGTCGCGGTCGTGTCCGGCATTCGCGGCAACGTGCGGCACAACTCCATCAGCTGCATCGGCGAGGCCGGCCACTCCGGCGCGGTGCCGCGCGACCTGCGGCACGACGCGATCTTCGCGGTCGCCGAGCTGATCACGCGGCTCGACGAGCACTGGCGCCGGCTGCTCGAACGCAACATCGATCTCGTCGTGACGACCGGCATCGTGTCGACCGACCAGGACGAGCATTCGATTTCGCGGATTCCCGGCCAGGTGCATTTCAGCTTCGAGGCGCGCAGCGAGAGCACGGAGACGCTCGACGTCTTCCATGAATTGCTGATCGCCGAATGCAATTCGATCGCGCGCGAGCGTGGCGTGCGATTCGATTTCGACCGGCGGTTGGCGAGCGCGCCGGCGCGGATGGATGCCACCCTGCGCGCCGCACTTGCCGACGCGTGCACGCGGCTCGACGTGCCGTATGCGACGCTGCCGAGCGGCGCGGGCCACGACGCGGCGCTGTTCGCGAACGCGGGCGTGCCAAGCGGGATGCTGTTCGTGCGCAACGATCACGGGTCGCACAACCCGCACGAGGCGATGTCGATCGATGATTTCATGCTGGGCGTGCGCGTGCTCGCCGACACGATTGCGCGGCTGTGACCGGCAATACGGGAAGCGACGGGAAGCGATGGCGGCCGACGCGCCGTGGAGCCGGAACGCGTGCGGTTCACGCCGACGGAACGTGTGCGCCTGCGCCGCCCGCCGCGCGGTTCACGTGCGCGAGCACGAATGCATAGACGTCATCGAGCGCCGACACGATGCGCGTGCCGGCCGCGACGCCATCGAACGCGCTCGCGGGCCCGGTGCAGATCAACGGCTTCGCGAAGCGCGTCGCGAGGCGGATCTCGTCGAGCGTGCCCTTGCTCCCCGGTAGCGCGACGACGACGTCGCTCGTCAGCACGTTCACGTAGTTGCGGCTCAATGCGTCGTCCGGCGCGTCAGCTTCCTTGCGCGGCAGTGGCGTGACGATAGGCAGGTCGATGAACGGATTCGGATAGCCGGCGATCGGCACGAAGCCGAACAGCGGGTGCGCTTCGCTCGGCACGATGCCGATCGAGCGGCCGCGGCGCCCCGGCGTCGTCGCGTAGGCGCGCGCGACCGACAGCATCACGCCGCGGCCGGCGCCGGTCAGCAGGTCGAATCCTTGCGCGGCGATCCACGTTCCGAGCGGCGTCGCCCACTCCGGCCATTCGTTCTTGCCCGAGCCCATCACGCCAATGATCGCCATCTTGTCCTCCTGGTTGGCCGACGCGCGGCGTGTCGATCTCGGCGATCGCGCGCACCGTTCGTCTTTTTAATTATACACATCGACCGATTTCTGGTGATGCGGCGGCGATGACGGGCTGAAAATTGTGGATTTTCCCGCCTTGCATTTTTCCTTCACTTTATTTAGTCTAAAAAAATAGATTTATCGACGGACGTATCGCGACTCGAGGGTTCGCCGGTACGCAGCCGTCTCCGGGGCGATACAGCCCGCTACAACCTGAGAGAGAGGTGTATTCATGCTTGACCACGCCACCAACGAATTGCTGACCCGCGTGGGGCCCGGCACGCCGTGCGGCGAGTTGCTGCGTCGCTACTGGCATCCGGTCGGTTATTCGTCGGAGCTGGCCGAAGCCGGCCAGACGAAACGCGTGCGGATTCTCGGCGAGGATCTGGTGCTCGCGCGCACCGGCAACGGCGGCGTGCTGCTCGTGCAGGAGCGTTGCCCGCATCGCGGTGCATCGCTGCTGTACGGCTTCGTCGAGGAAGCCACGATCCGCTGCGCGTATCACGGCTGGCAGTACAACGCGGCCGGCGAATGCGTGGAGCGGCCGTTCGAATCGGCGAAGGCGAGCCGCGTCTGCAAGAAGCTGATCGACAGCTATGCGACGCACGAATGCGGCGGGCTGATCTTCGCCTACATGGGGCCGGCGGAGCAGAAGCCCGCGTTTCCGAACTGGGACATCCTCGTGCGCAACGACGGCGTCCGCCATTTCGAGGTGCAGGACGATCTCGCGTGCAACTGGTTCCAGGTGCAGGAAAACGCGGTCGACGTCACGCACACCTTCTATACGCACTCGAAATACTTCGAGCGCCTCGGCATGCGCGACGCGTCCGGGTTCGGCAAGCCGTTCAAGCGGTTCGGCTTCCAGCGCTTCGACTGGGGCATCGTGAAGAGCTGGGAATACGAAGGCGAGGGCCGCGGCTGGGGCAACCTGATGGTGTTCCCGAACATGCTGCGGATCATGACCGAGATGCACTGGCGCGTGCCGGTCGACGATACGACGACGCGGATCGTCTGGGTGTCGTTCACGCCGAACGCGGACGGCGCGCAGCCGCCCGCTCACGAGGCGCCGAAGATCGTCCGGCAGCCGGCGCGCACCGACGCGGCGGGCCGCTACCTGATGGACACGTTCATGAGCCAGGATGCGATGGCGGTCGAGACGCAGGGCCCGATCTTCGATCGTTCGCGCGAGAACCTCGGCGCGTCCGATCGCGGCATCGTGATGTTCCGCCAGATGCTGCAGGAGCAGATCGACGCGGTCGCGCGCGGCGAGCGGCCGGTCGCGAACGTGTACGGCGGCGCGCCGGACGTGACCGACCTGCGCGCGTGGATGGGCGGCTATCTGCCGATGAGCTGCGCGCCGGACCCGACGTTCCGCCAGCAGCGCGAATTCGGCGACATCTTCGACGAGTCGCACGTCGAGTACGAGATCCCGGCGAACTCGCCGGTGATGCGCGCTTGAGCGGCGGTGCGCTCGGCGGGCCGGGCCGCGGCGCCGGCATGCTGACGGCCGGCCGCGTCACGGTCGCGCTGCTCGCGGCGGGGCTCGCGAGCGTCGCCGCGCTCGGCGCGCGCGGCACGGTGTCGGCCGGCGACGCACGCATCGTCGCGATCGTGTTCACCTGCATCGTGCTGTGGGCGACGGGCGCGGTCGCGAGCCTGTGGGTGTCGCTGCTGTTTTTCTTCCTCGCGGCGACCTGCACGCCGGTGCCCACCGCCGAGATCTTCTCCGGCTTCGGGTCGAGCGCGTTCTGGCTCGTGTTCAGCGGCGCGGCGATCGGCTTCGCGCTGAAGGAGAGCGGCCTGAGCGAACGGATCGGCATCGCGCTCGCGCGCCGGATCGGCGGCTCGTATCTGAAGGCGCTGCTCGCATTCGCGATCCTGAGCTTCCTGCTGTCGCTCGTGATGCCGTCGACGTTCGGGCGGATCGCGATCCTGATTCCGATCGCGATCGGCTACTGCGACGTCGTGAAGCTCGGCGCGCACGCGAACGGGCGGCGCGGCATCCTGCTGCTCGTGATCGTCGGCTCGTACGAGCTCGCTGCCGCGGTGCTGCCCGCGAACCTGCCGAACGTGATCATGGCGGGGATTCTCGAGCAGTCGCACGGGATGCATCTGCGCTTCTCCGAGTATCTGCTGCTGTTCTTTCCGGCCGGCGTGATCGTGCGCGGCGCGGTGCTGGTGTTCGCGTCCTGGTGGCTGTTCGCGGATACGGTCGGCGAAGTCGAGATACCGGCGGCGCGCGTCGCGCTCGGCCGCCGCGAATGGCACGCGATCGTGCTGCTGGCGATCACGCTCGCGTTCTGGTTCACCGACGCCGTGCATCGCATCGCGCCCGGCTGGGTCGGGCTCGGCTTCGCGCTCGTCTACTTCGGCACGTCGCCGCCCGCACAGCTCGAGCGCTTCACCGCGACGCTGAAGATGGACCTGCTGTGGTTCATCGCGGCGATCATCGGGCTGACTGCGCTCGTCAACCATCTCGACATGCGCGTGCCGGACACGCTCGCGCTCGACGCGTTGCGCGACAGCCCGATGCTCATGTACTTCGCGCTGACCGCGCTGTCGATCGTCGTCTGCTTCGCGGTCACGTCGAATGCGGAACCGGCGCTATACGTGCCGATCGTGTCGCGCCTGCTCGCGCAGGGGCTGCACCTGAAGGCCGGCCTGCTCGCGCAGGTAATGGGCTATGCGACCACGGTCCTGCCGTACCAGTCGCCGCCGATCGTGTTCGGCAACGCGCTCGCGCAGCTGGACCGGAGGGCGGTGCTCCGGTACTGCATCGCGACGGCGCTGCTGGGCGTGGTGTTCGTGATCCCGATCAATGCGTTGTGGTGGCGGCTGATCGGGCTGCTGTGAGTTTTCCTGAACGGTGAATCCAATGATCGAAAACGATCTGCTTGCCGCGCGCGTGATTGCGCGCGAGCGCGTCGCGTGCGACGTGATTTCGCTGCGGCTCGTCAGCGACGCGCCGGGTCTCCCCCTGCCCGCGTTCGAGGCCGGCGCGCATATCGACCTGCATCTGCGCGACGGGCTCACGCGCAAGTATTCGCTGTGCAACGATCCGGTCGAGCGCGGCGTGTACGAGATCGCGATCAAGCGCGAGCCGGCGTCGAGCGGCGGCTCCGCGCACGTGCACGATGCGATCCGGGTAGGCGATGTGCTGCGGATCGGCGCGCCGCTGAATTACTTCCCGCTCGCGCCGGACGACAGCCCGGCCGTGCTGCTCGCCGCCGGGATCGGCGTGACGCCGTTACTCGCGATGGCGCACAGCCTGATGCGCGCGGGGCGGCCGCTCGCGTTCCACTACTTCGTGCGTTCGGCCGACGCGGCCGCGTACGGGGCGACGCTCGCGTCGCGGCTCGCGGACGTCGCGACGGTGCACACGGGGCTGACGCCCGACGCGACCCGCGACGCGATCGCGACGATCGTCGGCGCGATGGATTCGCGCTCGCATCTGTATTTCTGCGGACCGGCGCCGTTCATGGCGGCCGTCGACGCGATCGCGCGCCCGGCGCTCGGCGATGCGCGGCTTCATCACGAGTATTTTTCCGCGCCAGCCGCGGAGCCTGCCGACGGCGGGGCCGACGCGTTCCGGATCGACCTCGCGCGCGCGCAGCGCGCGCTGCTCGTGCCGCCGGGGCAGTCGATCACCGATGTGCTGTACGAGCACGGCATCGCGGTCGCCACGTCGTGCGAGGCGGGCGTGTGCGGCGCATGCCGGACGACCGTGCTCGAGGGCACGCCCGATCATCGGGATGCGTTCCTGAGCGCGGCGGAAAAGGCCCGCAACGACTGCATGATGCCGTGCGTGTCGCGATGCCGCGGCGAACGGCTGGTGCTGGATCTCTGAGCCGTCACGGAGGGCTGAGTGAGGCCGGTCGGAAAAAATGGAAGCCAACGTTTCGTAGAATCGGGAAACGGAGGCATGGATGAATCGCATTCCACGAGCGGTCGATACGAAGGCGCTTCGCGACGAAGCTGCCAAACTGGCGTGGACTGAAGGTGTTGGGGGATCGGAAGCTTTCCGGCGCTTGCCGATCCCGATCGAGACGCTGGCAAATCGGCACGTCGTTCGACGATGTGCAGGACGACGAGCGCGAATGGATCGCCTCCGCATAACGCTTGGGATGCGCTCTTTTATTTTTCGGCGAATCACTCCGAAGCATGGCACAGCATGCCGACCAACTTGTCTCGGTACAGGTTCTTCTCTGCCGGACTGCGCTGTACGCATACGTGCAGGTTGCGCTGAGACCAAGGCTCAATCAGCGGGATGACCGCGATCTTTCCCTCATCCGATGATTCGATCGCCGTTCGCGGAACGATACCCATTCCAGCTCCCGACGATACGAGGCGAGCGATAGCCCGATAACCGGATACCTGCACGCGAATGTCGAGTCGTCCATCCAGCGCGGCGGCATGGTTCACCAGAAACGTGTGCAGCGCAGCCCCTGATTGCAGACTAATGAACGGCTGGCCCAGGCACGCCTCGAAGCTGACTTCGCTCTGCCTGGCGAGCGCGTGCGTCACAGGCGCGAGCAAGACCAACTGGTCCTTCTTGTACGGTACGAATCGCAGCGCCGAATGCCCGGAATCCAAGGCCACGACACCGACATCTGCTCGACCGGCCACCACCGCGGCGACGATGTCGTGACTCAGTCGTTCTTCCAGTGTGATGCGCACGCTCGGGAACGCCGCGAAGAAACGAGCGAGGTCGTCCGGCAGATGGGAGCTGATCGCGTTGTTGTTGGCGAATACGGTGACGTGCCCGGTCATTCCCTGGGTGAAAGGCAAAAGATCCGAGCGCATTTGGTCGAGTTGAGCGAGACAACGCCGTGCGTGCTCCACGAGAACCTGGCCCGCCGCCGTCAGCGCGACGCCTCTCGGATGCCGACTCAGCAACGTCACCCCTACCGAGTCTTCAAGATTCTTCACGCGAAGGCTCGCAGACGATGGCGCAAGGTGGCAGCGTTCGGCGCCGCGCGAGACGTTGCCTTCCTCGGCGACGGCGACGAACACCTTCAGGTCAGTCAAGTCATAGCTCATCGTGTTCGAATTTGGCGAAGATGACGCCGGCTTTATAGCACAGCAGCACTCGCCAGCTTGCGGTACGCAAATTGCTGCATTGCACGATTTCGTTAATCCCGAACGATCCTTTCGTGAAATCTCGCTGTAATCGACCGCCGCGTTTTCCGATACTGGTAGCCATCAACCTAACTCGGGAAGGCAGTGATGGTCGCATCAGTGGGTGAAGCATCCTCGGCGAAGCCACTCGCCGGCGTCGTCGTCGTCTCCATCGAACAAGCGCTGGCGGCGCCTTTGTGCACCGGACGCCTGGCGGAAATGGGGGCGCGGGTCATCAAGATCGAACGCGCGGAAGGCGATTTTGCGCGTGGCTACGACGCGGCCGCGAACGGTCAATCGTCGTATTTTGTCTGGACAAATCGCGGCAAGGAATCGGTCGTGCTGGACTTCAAGGACGCCGATGACGCCGCACTCCTGCATCGGCTTATCGCGGAGGCCGATGTCTTCGTTCAAAACCTGGCCCCCGGCGCATTGGATAGAGCCGGATTCGGCAGTGAAAGACTGCGTGAAATGCACACGCGTCTGATCACGTGCGATATCAGCGGCTACGGCACGAACAACGCTGCGAGCCATCTCAAGGCGTACGACCTTCTCGTGCAGTGCGAAAGCGGTCTGGCGGGTATCACTGGCGCACCGGATGCATGTGGGCGCGTTGGCGTTTCCATCTGCGACATTGGCGCGGGGATGAACGCGACCATTGCCGTGCTGTCGGCTCTCGCGCTTCGCTCGAGCACCGGCAAGGGATCGAGTGTCTCGGTTTCCTTGTTCGACGGTGCGGCGGACTGGATGACGATCCCCTACGTACACCACGTTTACGGAAATGGAGCACCTGCACGCCAGGGTCTGAAGCATCCTTCCATTGCGCCGTATGGCGCGTTCAAGACCAAGGACGGTGACGAAATCGTCATCAGCATTCAAAACGAGCGCGAGTGGCGTCAGTTCTGCTCGGCGTTCCTCCAGCAACCGGACGTGGCGGAAGACGCGCGCTTCTCGTCCAACACGAATCGCGTGCAAAACCGCGCAGCCCTCGAACGGGTGATTGCCGACGCATTCGCGAAGGTCGACTCCAGCGAAGCACTTCAACGCCTGTCAATCTCGAACACCGCGTACGGTCAAGTTCGCTCGGTTGCCCAGATGGCTGAACACCCTGCGTTGCGGACGTGGCCGATGACAGTCGACGGCGAAGCATTGCGAATGATTGCGCCGGCGGTTCGCGCGCCGTGGGACAGCCAACACTATGACGCGGCGCCCAAGTTGGGAGAACACACCGAGCGGATTCGCGCCGAGTTCGCCACGAAACAAGTGGGAGAATTCGCATGAGCGTCGTCGACATTGCCCACCTCCGCGAATGGATCGGCAAGAGCCAGTCCGACCGTGACGTCCTGTCGTCGCGTCACGCGCGACTGATGGCCGCGACCCTCGGAATGCCTCAGTCCGACTTCGTCGACGGCGCACGATTGCCCCCGCTTTGGCATTGGCTCTATTTCCTGAGTGGCGACGCACCTTCGGCGCTCGGTCGAGACGGGCACCCCGCAAGAGGCGGCTTCCTGCCTCCCGTCCCGTTGCCGAACCGCATGTGGGCCGGGGGCAAGCTCGAATTTCATGGCGACCTGCCGCTTGGCGCGGAAGTTGAAAAGCGTTCGAGCATCGCATCGGTCGAGCACAAACAAGGACGAAGCGGCGAACTCGTCTTCGTGACCGTCCTGCATGAAGTCGTGCGCGAAGGGAAGGTGCTTGTCACCGAGCACCACGACATTGTCTACAAGGAAGCGTCGAAGGGCGGCGCCACGCCTGCGCAAACGGACATGCCCCAACCGCAGCGGACGCGTCGAGTGAAACCCGATTCGACGATGCTGTTCCGCTACTCCGCGCTGACGTTCAATGGCCACCGCATTCACTACGACGCGGACTACTGCCGAGCGGTCGAGGGCTATCCGAATCTCGTGATTCACGGGCCCCTCAATGCAACGCTCCTTGCAAGCTTCGCGGAGGAAGTGAGCGGACGTCGCCTGAAGCACTTTCGTTATCGCGGCATTCAGCCGTCGGTGCTGGGCAACGAATTCGAGTTCAACGCCGCGCCAGACGGCGACCCACTCGTCGTTTGGGTGAGCCTGCCCGGCGGTGCAGTGTCCATGCGAGCCGAAGCCTCGTTCTGAACGCACACAAATTTGCCTCGACAAAATTTTTCAAGATTGGAGACATGGATGCACCCGAACGCCCCTCTCGGTCAGGCCGATGCCTCGACCCGGTCGAAAGACTCAAAGCGCATCGAGCGCCGCGCAGCAATCGCAAGTGTCATTGGCACCACGATCGAGTGGTACGACTTCTTCATCTA
This sequence comes from Burkholderia sp. MS389, assembly GCF_016899425.1. GTDB lineage: Bacteria > Pseudomonadota > Gammaproteobacteria > Burkholderiales > Burkholderiaceae > Burkholderia > Burkholderia sola. The sequence continues at coordinate 80,967 of NZ_CP045996.1, read as the reverse complement.
CGGCACCGCAGCCGCGCTCGTTTTCCCGAAGCTTTTCTTTGCACACGGCAGCTCGGAAGGCCTCATGGAGTCGTTCGCCACGATTTTCGTGGGCTTTCTGTCGCGCCCGTTGGGCGGAGCCATTTTCGGTTACATGGGTGACCGTGTCGGCCGCAAATCGACGCTCGTCGCCACGCTGACCTTGATGGGCGTTGCGACGTTGTTCGTGGGGTTACTGCCCACCTCGCAACAGATTGGACCCGCTGCCGGCTGGCTTCTGATCGGACTTCGGTTCCTCCAGGGAATCGGCGTGGGCGGCGAGTGGGGTGGCGCTGTCCTCCTGTCAATGGAAAGTCATCAAGGCAAGCGTCGCGGCTTCATGGCGTCGTTGCCGAATGTTGGCGTTCCTCTCGGCCTCGTTATCTCGGTGCTCGTGTGGAGCGTCTGCAGCCGCCGGAGCGGCGACTCGCTGATGGAATTTGGCTGGCGCGTTCCCTTCTATGCAAGCGGCGTGCTTTTGGTGTTCGGCCTGCTGATTCGTATGGGCGTGCCGGAGACCCGGGATTTCGTCGAGGCCAACCAGTCGATCGATCGCACCAGGAGTCCGATTCGGGAAGCCATCAGAACCGAGTGGAAGGCGATATTGCTTTCGGCGCTCGTCCGTCCCGGCGAACAGGCCGCGTTCTACATGCTCACGTCGTTTGCCATGCTGTACGGTTCGAAGAACCTTGGCCTCGGCAAGGCGTTCATCCTGAACGCGGTGTTGATTGCTGCTGTCGTCGCGTGTTTTGCGTTGCCGTACTTTGGGCATCTGGCGGACCGTATCGGCCGTCGGAAGACCTACATGTCGGCAGCCATCTGCATGATGTTGTTCGCTTTCCCGTACTTCGCCTTGCTCAATACGAAGATTCCGCTCGCCGTCATTGCAGGCACGGTCGTCATCATGGTCATTCACGCGGCGCTCTACGGGTCGCAGGCCGCTTTCATTGCCGAGTCGTTTCCTCCCGGCATTCGCTACAGCGGTGCGTCGCTTGGATACCAAGGCGCGTCGATTATTGCCGGCGGCCCCGCACCGATGATTTCGCTCTGGCTGTTTCAGACGTTCCATTCCGCCTACGCCGTTGCCGCTTTTCTCGCGGCCATGTCTGTCGTCAGCGCGTGCGCGGCGTTCTTCCTTGGCAGGCAAAAGACTGTCGAACAGAAGTCGGTATCAGAGCGTCTCGTAGAGGTCGCTCGCTAAGCTCATCACGATGCTCGCGTCGGAAGACCGATGCCTCTTGCGGCTTGCAAGACGCAAGCTCAGCCCCTGGACAAATCGTATGTATCCGAGATCCTATTTGTTCGTTCCCGGCAATCGACCGGAACGATTCGACAAAGCGTGCGCTGCGGGCGCAGACGCGGTAATCATTGACCTCGAAGACGCGGTGCCACCCACCGCAAAAGCGCAGGCTCGTGATGCCGTCATGTCGTGGCTCAGGAATGGTGGACGAGCGTATGTGAGAGCGAACGCGGTGGATACCGAGTGGTACAAGGACGATATAGCGGCTCTTCGGACGTGTCGGAGCCTCCAGGGCATCGTCGTCCCCAAGGCTGAGCGAACCGACCTGCTGTCGAACCTTGCGAACGAGATCTCCGATGAAGCGGCACTGCTGCCGCTCATCGAGACCGCGGTTGCATTTGATGACCTCCGCTCGCTTGCGAAGGTGCCGAAAGTCGAGCGCCTTCTGTTCGGAACCTTGGACTTTCAGGTCGACACCGGTATTCAAGGTGATGGCGATGAGCTCGTGTACTTCCGCTCGCAACTGACCATAGCGTCACGGATTGCCGGCATCGCGGCGCCCGTGGACGGAGTCACTGCAGCAATCGATGAGGCCCAGAGGATCCGTCGGGATACGGTTCGAGCTCGCAATCTCGGTTTCAGGGGCAAGCTGTGCATCCACCCCAAACAAATCGAGCATGTACACGCGGCTCTCCGCCCTTGCCTGGAAGAGATCGAGTGGGCGCACCGCGTCCTTTCTGCCGTTCAGGAAAGCGACGGCTCGGCCATTAGCGTCGATGGAAAAATGGTGGACGCCCCTGTCATTGCCAAGGCGAATGACATCGTAAGCAGTTCGGTCGCCGAGTCGGCGACCGAGCCGCGTCATCCGGCGTCGTCCGATGGCGCGGCAGGCGCTTCGCCTTGACCGCCGCGCTCCGTCGTCGACCCATGGCTCAGGCGGGAAGCGATGTCGGCCCCGAGCGCATGGAGAATCGATCGGCCTTTCTTCGTCAGATACGCGCGTCGGCGGCCGGGGGCGCCATGTTCGAGCATGACGAGTTGCCGTTCGAGCAACGCATCGAGTTCGGCGCGATTCATGTCGAGCTGATCCGGCGCCTGGCACACCAGCATCAGCGTCGCGAATTCATGCGGGCTCAGCATGGCCGCCCCCCGTCGCGTACGGCGCCGCCCATAGCGGGCGCGATCCAGAAAAACGAAACAGGGTGCACCACGCGTCCGCGCGCGGCGATCCGACGGCGCGGCGGCTTCGGTCGGCCGATCGCGGCGGGTTGGGGCGCGCCGCGCAACGCGAACGGCTTGCGCACAGCACGTACGCGAGCGCCGGTCGGCGCGAAGCGACGCGTGCCGTTGCGCGCTGCCCGCAGGCCGACCGGCAGGCCCGTGACGACGCGGGCGGCGCGTCGCGGTCGGCGGCCGACCTCCGGCAGCCGATCGAAGATAAAGAAAGGATCGTTCATGATTCGCTCCGGGTTGAACCTCGCACGGAGGACAAACCGGACCACGCGCTCCAGTTCGTCGATCCACGAGAGGCCTCGCTGACAAACCAATCGAAACACGCAGCGCATAAGCCGCGGCTGCTTGAGCGCTACCCAAAATAGGATGGGAAGCGCGGATTTCAAGTACCGCTTCGCGACGATTCGCATGGCCCGTCGCGAGACAACCGCTGATCATCAAACAGTCCATTCCGCGTTGAAACATTTTGTTACAAACGTCCTGTTTTCACCCTCTTGAAGCGCGCTCCCCGCGCCACTATTTCGCTTTTCGCCAATCGATGGCACGCGGGCGCAGTGCAGCCTTGCGCGTGCACGCGCCAGCGGATTCCTTTTTCAGGTGATCTCATCGCTCAGGAGATGAAAATGCAGATTCGTCCCCTCTACGACCGGGTTATCGTCAAGCGAATCGAACAGCAGCGAACGACGGCCTCCGGCATCGTGATTCCCGATTCGGCCGCCGAACGGCCCGAGCAGGGTGAAGTGATGGCGGTCGGCAGCGGCCGGCTGCTCCAGGACGGCTCGCAGCGCCCGCTGCAGCTTCAGGTCGGCGACCAGGTTCTCTTCGGCAAATATGCAGGCCAGACCGTGAAGGTGAACGGCGAGGAACTGCTCGTGATGCGCGAAGAGGACGTCATGGGCGTACTCGAACCCGAATCGCCGGCCGCCAGGAAAGCGGCCTGAATGCCGATTCGACCGCGCCGCACGGGTGATTGCCCGATGCGCGCGGCATCCCGTTCAACGACTGTATCCGGAGCAAGAAAATGACTGCAAAAGACGTGAAATTCCGCGACGGCGCGCGCCAGCAGATCGTCAAGGGCGTGAACGTGCTGGCCGACGCGGTGAAGGTGACGCTCGGCCCGAAAGGCCGCAACGTCGTGATCGAACGCGGCTTCGGCGCGCCCGTGATCACGAAGGACGGCGTGTCGGTCGCGAAAGAAATCGAGTTGAAGGACCGCTTCGAGAACATGGGCGCGCAGATCGTCAAGGAGGTCGCATCCAAGACCGCCGACGTGGCCGGCGACGGGACGACCACCGCCACCGTGCTCGCGCAGGCGATCGTGCAGGAGGGCATGAAGCACGTCGCGGCCGGCATGAATCCGATGGATCTGAAGCGCGGCATCGACAAGGCCGTCGGCGCGGTGCTCGACGAGCTGCGCAAGCTGTCCCGGCCGATTTCGACCCACAAGGAAATCGCGCAGGTCGGCGCGATTTCCGCGAACTCGGACGAGGCGATCGGCAAGATCATTGCCGACGCGATGGAGAAAGTGGGCAAGGACGGCGTGATCACCGTCGAGGACGGCAAGTCGCTGGAGAACGAACTCGACGTGGTCGAAGGCATGCAGTTCGATCGCGGCTACGTGAGCCCGTATTTCATCAACGATCCGGCGAAGCAGGCGGCCTATCTCGACGATGCGCTGATTCTGCTGCACGACAAGAAGATCTCCAGTGTCCGCGACCTGCTGCCGATCCTCGAAGCGGCGTCCAAGGCCGGCAAGCCGTTGCTGATCGTCGCCGAGGATGTCGAAGGCGAAGCGCTCGCGACACTCGTGGTGAACTCGATGCGCGGCATCCTGAAGGTCGTCGCCGTCAAGGCGCCGGGCTTCGGCGACCGACGCAAGGCCATGCTCGAGGATCTCGCGATCCTGACCGGCGCGACGGTCATCTCGGAGGAAACCGGCAAGCAGCTCGACAAGGCCACGCTCGAGGATCTTGGCAGCGCGAAGCGCGTCGAGGTGCGCAAGGACGATACGATCATCATCGACGGCGCGGGCGATGCGGCGCGCATCGACGCGCGCGTGAAGTCGATTCGCGTGCAGATCGACGAAGCGACGAGCGACTACGATCGCGAGAAGCTGCAGGAGCGTGTCGCGAAGCTCGCGGGCGGCGTGGCGGTGATCAAGGTCGGCGCGGTCACCGAGGTCGAAATGAAGGAGAAGAAGGATCGCGTCGACGATGCGCTGCATGCGACGCGCGCCGCGGTCGAGGAAGGCATCGTGCCGGGCGGCGGCGTCGCGCTGCTGCGTGCGCGCGCGGCGCTGTCGGACATGCGGGGCGCGAATGCAGACCAGGACGCCGGCATCCGGATCGTACTGCGCGCGCTGGAGGCGCCGCTGCGCGTCATCGCGGCCAATGCGGGCGACGAACCGTCGGTCGTGGTGTCGAAAGTGCTCGAAGGCACCGGGACCTTCGGCTACAACGCGGCGACCGGCGAGTACGGCGATCTGGTGGACGCGGGCGTGGTCGATCCGACCAAGGTCACGCGTACCGCGCTGCAGAACGCCGCGTCGATCGCGAGCCTGGTGCTGACGACCGATGCGACCGTCGCGCAAGCGCCGAAAGAGGACAGCGCCGAGCCGGCTCCCGCGCCCGAACTCGGCTACTGACCGGCGTCGCAGGCTTGCCTGCGATCGTCGAACGGCCGCTGGCCGGAGCGGCCTTTCCCGGCGCGCGCGACAGCGGGGGCGCGCCGCGCCGCCTTTTCATGTTTGCGAAACCGACCATGAAGCTCGAACTCTCGATCGATTCCAGGCCGCTGCACGTCGAACTCGACGACGTCATCGCCGGCCTGCTCGCGGCGCGGCTCGGCCTGCCTCCGGACGGCGACCATCGCGTCGCGATCGGCCGCTACCTCGGCGATGCGGCGGGGCCGTGGACGCTGGATGACGACCATATGCGCAAGCGCGTGATGCGCCGCCTGATTCTCGACATCGCCGATCCGACGCTGGTCATCCAGTACCTGATGGCCGACCAGGCCGGGCGCGGCGAAGCAGGCGCCTGACGCACGCCGAACACGCGATGGAGCGTGCGAGAGCGCGTGCGCGTCGCGCAGCCAGTCCGTCGAACGTTCGTCGCCTGCAGCGTCAGGCTGTTGTCATTTCATCATCAGTAGAACGAAGAGGCGCTCGCGGTGATGTCCGAGCGCCCGTCTTCGCGCTTCCGGTCAGGTACCACCGTCCGGCTTGCCGGGCGCGCGGCTCTGCGGGACCGGCTGGCCTGCACCCAGTTCGGCGCCCGTCACCGGGTCGCTGTTCGGATCGGACGCGAGCCGCTGCGCCATCGCCTCGATGGCGTCCACCTGCTGCGGCTCGAGCATCCCTTCGGCAATACCGGTGCCGCCGTCGACGGCCGGCTCGGCGTCGCGGATTTCGAGACCCTCTCCATGATTCCAGGGGCCGACCAGCGGCGCCGCGTCCGGCTGCATCCGGAAGTACACGCTGTCGTACGGCGCCTTCGGCGGCAGCTTGCCCGGCGGGAAATGCGCGGTGATCGCATACAGCGCCTTCTCGAACGACTTCAGGTGCGAGGCCTCGCGCGTCATCAGGAAGCCGAGCGCGTCCCGAATGCCCGGATCGTCGGTCACGTTGATGAGCCGTTCGTAAATGATCTTCGCCCGCGCTTCGGCTGCGATGTTCGAACGCAGGTCGGCGGTCGGTTCGCCGATCGTGTCGATGTACGCGGCCGACCACGGCACGCCGCCGGAATTCGTCAGTGGCGCGCCCGCGCCGTACAGCACCTGCGTCACGTGGCTGTCGTTGCCCGCCCCGTGCAGCTTGCGGTACAGCTCGGCCTGTTCGTCGACTGCTTCGGCGAGTTCGCCTTTGGCGCCGCGGTTGAGCATCGCGGCCATCGAGCCGATCACTTCGAGGTGGCTCAGCTCCTCGGTGGCGATGTCGAGCAGCATGTCCTTGCGGCCGGGATCCTCCTCGGTGATCGCCTGAGTGAAATAGCGCATCGCGGCGGCGAGTTCGCCCTGCGGGCCGCCGAACTGCTCGAGCAGCAGATTGGCGAGGCCGGGGTTCGGCGCGCCCACGCGCACCGTGTACTGAAGCCGTGTGTTGTGGATGAACATGGCATCTCCATGGAAAGGGTTGCGCGACATTCGCGGTGGCGACCCAGCACGAATCGATCCCGTGGCCACCGCCACCGCCGGGTACGCGCGGTGCTGGCTGGTGCGGGCTGTGTAGCGGCAGCGGTTTCCCGTCGACGCCGGCAGCGTTCGTTGAGTGGCGCGCGTATCGCGACGGCAGGCGACAACGGCCGGCGAGGCACGGACGCGCGCCGGATGGAGACGGCGCGACCGGGTCGCGAGGCGTCGCTTCTCGCGAACGGCGCGGACCGCTGTCGATGCACGGATGCGGCACGCGGGAAGGGTGGAGTCGACGGCAATACGAGCGCGCATCGCATGACCTGAAGCCCTCGTTGCCGGATTTTCAAGCAGTTGTCATTTCGGCGGCATGGGCCGTACCACGCCGGGCAAGGGTGCGGCGCGGCGCGTCGGCACGCACGTGATGGCGGCTTTGCAAAGGAGTGCAGATGGCGACGCTCGACAGGAACGCGGCGACGGAGCGCACCGCGATGGACATGCGCGAGGTGTTTGCCGGCCGACGGCGCGGGCCGCGGGCGGCGCTGCCGTTCGCGGGGCCGGCGATCGTCGCGTCGGTCGCCTATATGGACCCCGGCAATTTCGCGACGAACATCCGGGCCGGCGCGCAGTTCGGTTACACGCTGCTCTGGGTGGTGCTGATGGCGAACGGCATCGCCATGTTGTTCCAGTCGCTGTCCGCGAAGCTCGGCATCGTCACCGGCCGGAATCTCGCGGAGCTGTGCCGCATGCATTTCCCGCGGCCGCTGGTGTTCGCCATGTGGGTCGCGAGCGAACTCGCCGCGATGGCGACCGAGCTCGCCGAATTTCTCGACGGCGCGATCGCGCTGTCGTTACTGTTCGACCTGCCGACCTTCGCCGGGATGTTCGTGATGGCGCTCGCCACCTACGGCATCCTGCTGGCCGACCGGAACGGGTTCCGGCCGATGGAAATCGCCGTGGGCATATTCGTCGGCGTGACCGGTCTTTGCTATCTCGCCGAGATGTTCATCGCGCCGGTCGCGTGGGCCGACGTCGCGTGGCATGCCGTCGTGCCGGAATGGCCGCGCGGCGATGCGTTGATGGTGTCGGTCGGCATTGTCGGCGCGACGATCATGCCGCATGCGCTGTATCTGCACGCCGGGCTCACGCAGCGACGCGCGGCTGGGCTCGACCACGCGCAGCGCCGGATGATGGTGCGCTTCTCGGATCGGGAAGTGATCGTCGCGCTGTCCGTTGCGGGTGCGATCAACATGGCCATGATCGTGATGGCGAGCGCAGCGTTTCATGCCGACCATCGCGATGTCGTGGAAATCGAAGCGGCGTACCGGATGCTCACCCCGTTGCTCGGCCCGGCCGCCGCGACCTGCTTTCTCGTGTCGCTGATGAGCGCCGGCATCTCGAGTTCCGTCGTCGGCACGATGGCCGGGCAGATGATCATGCAGGGCTTCGTCGGGTTCCGGATTCCGGTCTGGCTGCGCAGGCTCGTCACGATGGCGCCCGCGTTCGTCGTCGTCGGGATGGGCGTCGATTCGATGCAGGCGCTCGTGATCAGCCAGGTCGTGCTGTCCGTCGTCCTGCCGGTGCCGATGCTGGCGCTGATTTACTTCTGCGGGCGGCGTGACGTCATGGGCGCCTTCGCGAGCGGACGTATCGCGCGCTGCGCCGCGCTTGGCGCGACTGCCGTCGTCGTCGGGCTGAATGCCGTGTTGCTGGCGGGGCCGATCGGCGCGATGGCGTTGCGGTTGGGCGGCAACTGAACGGCCCGAGTGTCAGCGTCCGGACGATCGTGGCAGCCCGTGTTCAGCGCGCTTTCAGCATTTCGTCGGCGAGCCGATAGGCGCTGACCGCGCGCTTCGATTCGTAGTCGGCGATCGTCGACACGTTGCGCCCGGCGTCGCGCGACAGCAAGCCTTGCAGCGCGGCGGCGGCGAAGAAATCGCGCAGGTCCGGCGTCGCGGATTTCGGCTCCGGCGGAGTGGCTTCGACGATCGGCCCCGCTTTCCAGAAAACGGGCGACGGCGTCGCTGCCTTGGAGACGGCGGCGGTTTGCTTGCTCACATCCTGGGAAAACGGCGTCATTTCTTCCCCTTCGATTCAGTATCTGTTGGCGAAGCAGCGTAACGTCCCCGATTGCGTGGGCGAGCATCGTTTCGTCTTGTTTTTGAGCGGTACTAACCACTTGATCGACGCGAATATTCGCCGGTAATACGGCATCCGTCAAAGGAAATAAATTGAATCCGACGGGCCGACGCACGAGCACGATTCGTTCCCGGTGGGGATCGGCGGGAGGCATCGTGTTGCGCCAACCGACGGAAATGGTATGTCGGCACGAATGACGTTCCGGCGACACACCCGCGTGCGGGCGTGGCGCTCCGCCGCACGAGGGTTGCAAGCCTCGCGTCAGGCGCCCGGTCGCGCTTTCCGGTGCCGTACAATGCGCATGGAAGCGAAGGGAAGTATCGCCAGCGGGATCGTGGGACGGCCGGACGAGGGCGATGCGACCCGGCACCGATCGGCGCCTGGCGCATCATGTTCCGCAACACCATCAGGAGAATTCAATGGCACGGCAAGCGCCTACGCACAAGGAGCGGCCTCCATCGCCCGCGACGTTGAAGAGCGATCTGTCGTTTCCGGTAGTGGGCATCGGTGCGTCGGCAGGCGGCACGATGGCCTTGCAGACCTTTTTCGAGAGCGCGCCGACGGGCATGGACATGGCGTTCGTCGTCGTCGTCCATCTCGCGCCGGAACAGGTCAGTCATATGGACGCCGTCCTGCAGCGCACGACGGGCATGCCGGTGCATCAGGTGACGTCCACGGTACCGATCGAGAAAAACCATATCTACGTGATCGCACCGGGCATGCAGCTCGAGATGTCGGACGGTTGCCTTCGTTGCCGCAGCCGTGACCCGTCCGACGAGGTTCCGTTCACGATCGACCACTTCTTTCGGACGCTGGCGGACGCGCACGACTGGCGCGCGGTCGGCATCGTGATGTCCGGCACCGGCTCCGACGGCGCCGCGGGCTTGAGCCGCATCAAGGAGGCGGGCGGCATCACGCTCGCGCAAACGCCGGACGACGCCGAGCACGCGGAGATGCCGCAGCACGCGATTGCGATGGCGCGCGTCGATATCGTGCTGCCGGCGGCCGAGATGCCGCAACGGTTGCTCGAACTCTGGTCGAATGCGCGCCGCATCGAACAGCAAAGCCTCGAATTCGCGCAATCGCTGCACAACGTCGATCGGCCGACGGTCAACGATCCCGAACGGGCGCTCTCCGACATTCTGATGCACCTGAGGGTACGCACCGGCCACGATTTCAGGCTGTACAAGCGGGCGACCGTGCTGCGACGTATCGAGCGGCGCATGCAGGTCAACGGCCAGCGCGATCTCCTCGCGTATCGGGATTTCTTGCGGGCCACGCCGGAAGAAGCGAACGCGCTGCTGGCGGACATGCTGATCGGCGTGACCCAGTTCTTCCGCGACCGCGAAGCCTTCGATTTCCTCGAACGGGAAGTGATCGGCTCGTTGTTCGCGTCGGAGTCCGGCGAGGAGCAGGTACGCGTGTGGGTGGCCGGATGCGCGACGGGCGAAGAGGCGTACTCGATCTCGCTGCTGCTGGCGCGGGCGCGTGAGGCCGCGATGTCGAGCCAGGCCATCCAGGTCTTCGCGACCGATATCGACGAAGCGGCGATCGTCCGCGCGCGGACCGGTTCCTAGCCGCTGTCGATCGCGAGCGACGTGCCCGCCCCGCTGCTGCAGCGGTATTTCACGCGAGAAGGCGCGCACTACGTGATCGCGAAGGCGGTACGCGAACGTATCCTGTTCGCGGCGCACAGCCTGCTGCGCGATCCGCCGTTCTCGCATCTCGACCTGATCTCGTGCCGCAACGTGCTGATCTATCTCGAGCGGGCGGTGCAGCGGCAAATCCTGGAGCTGTTCCATTTCGCGTTGCGCCCCAACGGCTATCTGTTCCTCGGCACCGCGGAGTCCGCCGACGCGGCGGACGATCTGTTTGTCGTCGTGGACAAGAAACGCCGGATCTACCGCGCACGCGTCGTCACGCATCGCGCGAAGCCGGCCACGGGCTTTCCGCCGCTGTTCCAGGTCGAATCCGGCGCATCCGACGAGCGGGCCGCGCCGCAGCCGCCGTTGCGCGTGCCGGCCAGCCCGGCCCAACGCAACTTCTCCTATTCGAAGCTCCATCAGCGCGCGCTCGAAACGTATTCGCCGCCGAGCGTCATCATCGACAAGGAATCGAACGTCGTTCATCTGTCGGATAACGCGGGCCGGTTCCTGCGGCACGTTGGCGGCGAGCTGTCGAGCAACATCATGACGCTGGTGCTGCCGGATCTGCGGCTCGATCTGCGCACCGCGATTTTCCGTGCGCTGCAAACGGGCACGAGCGTCGAGGCGCGCCGGGTGAAATGGGCACACGATGCCCGCGTGTCGTGGATCAACATGACGGTCAGGCCGTTTCACGACAAGGTCGCGAATGCGGAATTCCTGCTCATCGTGTTCGACGAGGTGGCCGGCCGCATGACCGAGGAGGACCAGGTCGAGACGAGCGGGCAGGATCCGGTTCTGGCCCAGCTCGAACAGGAGCTGCAGCACAGCCGCGAGCAACTCGCGACGATCATCGAGCAGTACGAAACATCCGTCGAGGAATTGAAGGCGTCGAACGAGGAGCTGCAGGCGATCAACGAAGAGTTGCGCTCCACGAGCGAGGAGCTGGAAAGCAGCAAGGAGGAACTGCAATCGGTCAACGAGGAGTTGACGACGGCCAACGCCGAAATGCAGGCAAGGATCGAAGACACCGCGAAAGCGAACGACGACCTCCACAACATCATCGCGTCGAGCGAGATCGCGACCGTGTTCGTCGACAAGGAAATCCGGGTCAAGCGGTTTACGCCCAACGCCACCGCGATTTTCAATCTGATCGATACGGACCTGGGCAGGTCGCTATTTCATATTACCCACGCACTGCGGTATCCGACGCTGGCAGACGACGTCCGGCAGTCGTTTCAGTCGCTGCGGCTGATCGAGCGCGAGATCGAGAGCGAGGCTGGCCGGTGGTATCTGATGCGGTTGCTGCCCTATCGGACGGCGGACGATCACATCGACGGCGCGGTGATCACGCTGATCGACATCACCGACCGGCATCACGCGGAAGAGGCGGCGCGGGCAGGCGAGCAACGCCTGCGTCTGGTCGCGCAATCGACCAAGGACTACGCGATCATCATCCAGGACGGCAACGGGTCCATCGTGAGCTGGAACGCCGGAGCGGAACGCATCTTCGGCTATACGGAAGAAGAGATGATCGGCCAGGACGTGGATCTGATCTACGAGCCGAGCGACCGACAGGCGCTCGTGCCGACGCGCGAGCGCGACATCGCGACCCGCGAAGGGCGCGCGGACGACGAACGCTGGCACCGGACCAAGGACGGACGGCGGATTTTCTGTAGCGGCGTCGTCACGCCGATTTCCGATACGTCGTTCAACGGCTTCGCGAAGATCGTGCGCGACATGACGCTGCGCAAGCAGAGCGACGACGCGAACCGCGAAGCGCTGGCGCGGGAACAGGCGGCACGCGAGCAGGCGCTCAGTTCGAGTCAGCTGAAGGACGAGTTCATTGCGGTGTTGTCCCACGAGCTGCGGCATCCGCTCAACCTGATCGGCGTCAAGTCGGAAATGCTGCCGCGCCTGCCGGAGACGCGTGACATTCCCGCCGTGCGCGACGCCGCGGATTCGATTCGGCAGGCCGTGCGCGCACAGGCGCAGATCATCGACGACCTGCTCGATCTGTCGCGCATCCAGACCGGCAAGCTCGCGCTCGAGCTGGGCCGGGTCGATCTGACGGCGATGTTGCGCAGCATCACGGATACCTGCGAGCTCGACGTGCACGCGCGCGGCCTGATCCTGCAAACGGAGCTGCCGACGGAGCCGGCCATCGCGCTTGCCGATTCGGTGCGATGCGAGCAGATCTTCTGGAACCTGATGTCCAATGCACTCAAGTACACGCAGCCGCACGGCGAGATCGTCGTGCGTCTCGCGCATGAGGGCAAGATGCTGCGTGTCGACGTGATCGACGACGGGCAGGGGATCGACGAAGATACGCTGCCGCATGTCTTCGATATGTTCCGGCAGGCGCCGCGCGACCGGACCCGCGGCGGTCTCGGTATCGGGCTGGCGCTCGTTCGGCAACTCGTCGAAATGCACGGCGGCCGGATCGCCGCGACGTCCGCTGGCCTGGGGTCCGGCACCACGATGACGGTATGGCTGCCGGCCGCACCGATCGAGCGCGCCGTGCCAGCGGGCGGCGGCGTGCCGGAGGGGAATATCGCCGGCCTGCGCGTGCTGCTGGTCGAGGACGATGAGGAGACGGCGATGTCGCTCACCGCGCTGCTGGAACTGGCGGGGGCGGTGGTCCAGACCGCGAAAAACGGAGCCGCGGCGTTGGCGATGCTGCAGGAGGCGTCCGTCGATGCGATCGTGTCCGACATCGGGCTTCCCGACATGGACGGCTACGAGTTGCTTCGCCGCATCAAGGCCGATCCCCGATGGGCCACGCTCCGGACCGTTGCGCTGACCGGCCGCAATCGCCAGGACGATGTCCGGGCCGCGGCGGAAGCCGGCTTCGACAGCCATCTGTCAAAACCGCTCGATTTCGGGATGTTGCTCGCGGCACTCGGCGACGCGCGTCGGGACACCCGATGACGGCCGACGGCCCGCGCGTGCGTCGCGGGTCGTTCGGGCGCGGCTGGCCACGGCGGCGTTTCCGGCAATCGCCATTCGACCCGCATTGCGGCATGCGGGGCCGCCCGTGGCGGAATCCCGGTTCAGGAACCCGATTTGCGGCTATCTCCGCAAAGGGGGGTCTATGGATCGTCGAGATATCGTCGTAATCGCATCGTCCCGAGGCGGTCTCCCGGTCCTCCGGACGCTGGTGGCCGGCGTCGCCGCGGATTTTCCGGTGCCGATTTGCATCGTGCAGCATATTGGTCGACATCGGACGATGTTGCCGGAGCTGCTGTCGCGATGGGGTACGCTGGATGCGAGCGTGGCGCTACAAGGGGAACCGCCGCAAGCGGGCAGAATTTACGTGGCGCCGCCCGACCGGCACATGATCGTGCGTGACGGAAATCTATGGCTGCTCGATACCGCGGCCGAGAACTTCGCCCGACCGGCCGCCGATCCGCTGTTCCGGTCTGCCGCCCGCGAATATGGCGCCGGTGCGATCGGCGTCGTCCTCAGCGGCGATCTCGATGACGGCGCGGCCGGCCTGGCGGCGATTCGCGCACGGGGCGGCTACGGTATCGTTCAGGACCCCGACGAATGCGAAGCGCCGTCGATGCCGCGCAGCGCGCTGGCCGCGACGGGAGCCGATGCGGTCGCAAAAGCCGGGGAACTGCCGGGGACCATTCATGCAGCGGTCTACGGCGCATGTGTGAAGGAGCAGCGGAAAATGGCAGACTTGCGCGACCTGGACCATGAGAGCCGGATAGCAGAGGACGGCCTCGTCGACCCGGGACTGCTTGACGAGATCGGGACGCGTTCCGCCCTCACGTGCCCCAGTTGCAACGGCGTGCTCTGGCGCATGCGCGACGAACGGCCGTTGCGATATCGATGCCATACCGGGCATGCGTTCTCCGTGCTTTCACTCGACGACGCCGAGGCCCGGAAAGCGGAGGATGCGATATGGGGGGCCATCCGCGCGGTTCACGAGCGCATGATCTTTGCGCGCGAGCGCCAGGAATGGGCGCGCCGCACGGGCAACGCCGAGGACGTCGCGATCGAACAGGCCCGCATCGACGAAAACCAGCGGCTCGCGGACGTGCTGCGCAATGCGGTCGGCACGGCGATAAACAGGGGCGAACTGGAGTGAGCGCAGCGAGCCGTGCCAACCGCGCCGCAGGCTTTATCCCGGTACGAACACGCCCAGCGCCGCGATCGCCATCGCGAGCGTCGCGATCCATCCGCCCCACGCAAGCGTGCCGCTGACGGCGAACTCCCCCATGACGCGTCTGCTTCGCGCCATCAGCATCATCACGACCATGATCGGCACGGCGCTTACCCCGTTGATGACGGCGCTCCAGTAAAGCGCGCGGATCGGGTCGAAATGCGTGAACGTGAACGCGATTCCGCCGACGATCGCCAACACGATCACCGCATAGAATTCGGGCGCGACGCCCAGCTGCAACGCGAGACTGTTGCGCCAGCGGAACGTGCCGGCCGCCGCATACGCGGCCGATCCCGCGAGCACCGGCAGCGCCAGCAGGCCGGTGCCGACGATGCCGAGCGCGAACAGCACGTACGCGAAGTGACCGGCAACCGGCTCGAGCGCCCGCGCGGCGTCCGCGGAAGTCTTGACGTCGATGTGATGCGCGTTCAGCGTGGCCGCCGCCGTCAGCACGATGAAGAACGCAATCACGTTCGAGACGCCCATGCCGAACCACGTATCGAAGCTGATCCGGCGCAACTGCGCGGGCGCCTGACGCGGCATGCGTCGCAGCGGCCGCTGGTTCGGCGCGGCGCGCAATTCCTCGACTTCCTGAGACGCCTGCCAGAAAAACAGATACGGGCTGATGGTCGTGCCGAGCACCGCGACGACCGTGGTCAGATAAGCGGCGGTCAGTTGCGCATGGGGCTGCACGATCGCGCGGCCGACCTCGGCCCAGCTGACGGGCACGATGAGGGCGACCGCGACATACGCCAGCAGCGTCAGCGCGGTCCATTTGAGCAATCGCGCGTAGCGGTCGTACGGAACGAACACCTGCAGCACGACCGACACGCCGCCCAGGCACACGATGTAGAGCTGTTGCGGGCCGGGCAGCAACAAATTGACGGCCGCGCCCATGGCCGACAGGTCGGCGGCGATGTTGATCACGTTGGCCGTGATCAGCAGCACGACCGTCCCGTACAGCAGCCATCGCGGATAGTGCGTGCGCATGTTGGACGCGAGACCCTTGCCCGTCACGCGGCCGATTCTCGCGCTGACCAGCTGGATGGCCGTCATCAGCGGGTACGTCAACAGCAGCGCCCACAGCAATTCGAAGCCGAACTGCGCACCCGCCTGCGAATACGTGCCGATGCCGGAAGGGTCGTCGTCGGCGGCGCCGGTGACGAGGCCGGGACCGAGACGCCGGACCCACGTGGCCGCATTCGGGGCGGGCTCCGTCGGCTCCGGCTGGAGAAAATCGTTGTCGTTCATGATCGCGGCCTCCCGGGAGTCCAGCAGGCGCAATCGCCGTGCCTGGTCGGGCGCGTCGCGCACTGGCGGCCCGGGCGGGCGTTACGGCCCGTTCGACTTCGCGATGTCGCCTGCGTCGACCTTGCCCGGCGCCTTCCCACCGACGGTTTGCCTGCAATACGACGGCGCGCGACCTGCGTTACGTCGGGCTAGCCGCACCGTCGGCGGCCGGAACCGTCGCGTGCATCGCCTGTTCGAGCAGGGCGTGCGCGGCTTGCCACGCGCGCGCGGCAGCCGCGGAATCGTTGAACGCCCGTGCCTCGACCGTGGCGCCGTCCAGCAGCATCATGAAGACCGTTGCCAGCCGGTTGGCGGCTTCGGGCGGCACGAGGGCCTCGATCAGTTCCGCGATCCATTCGACCATTTTGCGGCGATAGCGGATCGCGACATCCGAGATCGGCGCATAAGCGGTGCCGAATTCGGCCAGCGCGCGCTCGAACAGGCAGCCGGCAAATTCGGGTGTCCTGAACCACGCCGCGTACCAGTCGAAGATGGTCTTGACGCGCTCGACCGGATCGGCGACGTGCTGCAATTGCGCGGCGATGCTGCCGACGATCAGGTCGTAGCGCTGGACCAGCACTTCGCGGATCAGCTCGTCCTTGCTCGCAAAATGCCGGTACAGCGTCATGCGGGCGACACCGGAATCGTCGATGATCCAGTCGACGCCCACCGGATGGAATCCGTGCCTGGAGAACAGTTCGGTCGCTTTGTCTACCACCAGCTGGCGTTTGTTGGCTCGCACGAACGGCTTCCTCCTCGATGTTTCAGCAGCATAGACCGATTATTCTAGCATCATGCTGTTCGACGAAATCGGGCTGCCGGCGCGGTCGGATCGCATTGTCGCCCGGCGATCTTCGCGTGCGGCGCCGGTCATCAAGTCATCTTGACTATTGGATAGACCGATATGTATCATTTGAATCCAGAAAGCATCGATCAGTATTGCGGGGATTCAGGAGGCGGAACACGGGGCTGCGTCCCGCTTGCTGTTTTCCGCCGCATCGGACGCTGCAACGATGTTTCAAGCCGAAAAGAGAACCTGAGAGAGCCTCGGTGTGCGAGCCCGCGGAACGTCTTCGCTGCGCGTCGCCCCGCCGGGGGCATGCTCGCGGGCGAGCGCGCGAAGCAATACGGCGCCAATGAAACGTGAGGAAAGTACCCATGTATCGCCGTTTACTCGCACCGGGGCTGCTGTTGCTGCTGGCCGCGTGCGCGCAGGATCCGTCGGTTACCGCCGGCACGGTACGGATCTGCGACGACACAGGTTGTTCCTATCGCCCTAAAGATCAGGTCTCCTATCAAAAAAGGGACGATGCGGAAGACCGGGACGATCCACGCATCGCCGCGCTCAAGCAAACCGCGAAGACCCAGCCGAAGGCCGCCTACGACCTCGGCCTGCGCTATTTCCGCGGCGACGGCGTGCGCCAGGACAGCTACCAGGCGCTCAAGTGGATGCGCGAGGCCGCCGAACGCGGCGACCTGAACGCGCAAAAGGCGCTCGGCAGTTTCTACCTGTTCGGTCTCGAGGAAATGGGCTCGGATGCGCGCGAAGCGGAGAAGTGGCTGTCGATCGCGGCCGGCCGCGGCGACAAGGAATCGAAGAAGCTGCTCGACCTTGCACGCAAGGCCAAGAAGGAAGACGAAGAAGACTGGAAATGGCGCACGCAATGGCGTGACGTCTATTACGGCTACTGGTACTCGGGCTATCCGTACTACGGCGTCTGGCAGCAGACGTACTGGTACTACTGACCGGGTATCGAGCAACGGGGCGGCAGCGGGGAGACCACCATCGCGCGCCACGCCGGGGGGCTTATCGAAGTTCGCACGAACACATAAGCCGAACAACGACGCTAATCGATCGATAACGACATGAAGACCAACCTTTCCCAACGTCTCACTCAAGGCGCGCTGGTTGCAGCGCTTGGCGCGGCCGTCGCGGGTTGCGGCGGCGTGGTGACGCCCGGCGGGCAGAACGCCGGCGTGACGGGCGCGGCGGCCGGCGGCGCGAGCGCCGGCGCCGATTCGCAACTGCAGCGCTGCCCGTCGCCGCTCGGCACGATCGCGGTCGACGACGGCCGCAACGCCGACTGGTGGGGCCAGTTCGGCAGCGCGACCAAGGTGACGAGCATCGATCCGCTGCTGCGGCTGGCGGTGCAGCAGTCGAACTGCTTCGTGATCACGTCGATCGGCAACCAGAAGAGCGACGCGCGCCTGTCGCGCATCACGCAGTTGCAGCGCAACTCGGGCGAATACCGCGCGGGCTCGAAGCAGCAGAAGGGCCAGCGCGTCGCGGCCGACTACTACATGGAACCGCAGATCGTGATCAACGATTCGCCGATCGGCGGGATCGGCAGCATGATCGGCGGGCTGATCGGCAACAGCGCGGTGGCGGCGGTGGCGGGCCACCTGCAGACGAAGGCGTCGGTGGTGACGCTGACGCTGTTCGACGTGCGCTCGGCGGTGCAGATCGCGGCGTCGGAAGGCAGCTCGACGGCGACCAACTACGGTGCGGCGCTGGGCGGCTTCGGCGGCGGGGTAGGCGGCGCGCTGGCGGGCTTCTCGTCGACGCCGGAAGGCAAGGCGACGGTCGTCGCGTTCATCGACGCCTACAACAAGATGGTCGTCGCGCTGCGCAGCTACAAGGCGCAGGACGTCAAGGGCGGACTGGGCCGCGGTGGGCAACTGCAGGTCAATTGACGTCGCCGGGCCGGCGGAGGCCGCCGGCCGACTCCCGATTTCTGATTCTTGATTCTTGATGGTCGGTGCGCGCGGCGTGATTCGCGCGTACGGGCTTCGTTCGTCCCGTTCGTTTGGAAGGTGATCCCGATGAAAGCCGTTGCACTGATCGCATTGACCTGCCTCGCGCTGACCGCTTGCGGCGGCGACGACAATTCCTCGCCGGCTTCGTCAGGCGGATCGGGGACGAGCAACAACGGCGGCAGCGGCGGGACGCCGACCACGGGCACATCCGGCGGCAATCCGGGCTCGCCGACCGCGTCGAACGTCGACTGTGATCCGATTTACCAGCAAGGCGATACCGTGCAGTTGCACATGTATACGCAAGCGACGTCGCAGAGCCCGTCGGTCGACAACGGCGTGTACACGCGGACTTACGCGCCGGCGACGTTCAATGGCGTGGCGCTCGTGCAGCAGGCCGAAACGACGCCCGGTTCGCCGATTCAGACCAATCACTACTACCTCGTCGGCAACGGCGTACGCACGAACTACGGCGGCGAGGTTTACAGCGGCAGCACGCTCGTGTTGCGGGACGTGAACTCGCCGCCCTATGTCGAGACGATCGGGCTCGCGGGAAGCGAGACGGTGAATTACGTGGATACGCCCGTCGTTCCGTCGGGCGGCGCGCAAACGTCCGTCTCGATCCAGCGGACGTACGTCGCGCGCGAAACGGTCAGCCTCCGCAACGGCAAGGTCTTCGCGAATGCTTGCCACTATCACACCACGGAGACCTTCACCAACTCGGCGTTGACGAGCAACACGACCGCGGACGACTGGCTCGCGCCGGGCGTCGGTCTGGTCAAGTCGGTCGCCAACGTCGGCGGCACGCAGATCATCACGCGCGAACTGGAAGCGGCGACGGTGGGCGGCAAGTCGTACTAAAGGTCGGCGCGAGATGGGCGGCGCGGATGGAGAAATCGCGCACCGCGCCGTTCGCCGCGCAAGCCGGCGCCCGACCACACGCAGCGCATCGCCGAGATCGACATCCTCACTCGATCCGGACTGCGAACGCACTGTGCCGAGCCGCTCAAATTGACCGCAGGAACGCGGCGGACACACCCAACCGAAGATCCGACGAGAGCGTGCGCGACCGGGCGATTTCCTTCGTGAGCTGCATGACCGTGCGGCAAGCCAGCGTCAGTTCGCCGTGCGGCGACATGGCAAGTGCAATGAAGCGCGGCACGGACGGATCGACCACCATCGACGCTTGCAACCGGCATTCCCGTTCGAGATTGGCGATCGCGTAAGGGCCCAGCAACGCATGAATGCCGCCATCGGCGACGATGTGCCCCTGCAGGCTGAGAGAATCGGCTTCCGCCGCGAAATTCAGCGACACCCGATGTTCGCCCGCGATTTGTTCGAGCCGCTCGCGCCAGCTATTGGGGCGGCAGAAAGAGACCAGCGGAATGCCATCGAGCCTCGAAAAAGCGATCGTGGGCTGACTGGTCAACGGATCGCCTTCCGCCCCCACCAGGTACGTCGCGGCCTCGACCAGATATTCGTCGCCGTTTCTCGGCGTCGGACTATTTCGAAACAGGATGGCGAGATCGACGCTGCCGTTCTCCAGCCAGGTTTCCAGCAACGCTCCTTGACCCTCGCGCACCTGTAACTGCACCAGCGGGTAACGCTCGCGAAGCCGATGGTAAAGGGTGCTGACAAGGGGATGGGCGGTGGAGGGCAGGATCCCGAGCCTGACCACGCCGATCGGCTCGCCCGCCGTGCTGCGGATGTCGTTGGACAACTGCTCCGTGCTGGCAAGCCACGCCCTCACACGCGG
The DNA here is from genome assembly GCF_016899425.1 of Burkholderia sp. MS389. Taxonomy (GTDB): domain Bacteria; phylum Pseudomonadota; class Gammaproteobacteria; order Burkholderiales; family Burkholderiaceae; genus Burkholderia; species Burkholderia sola. The sequence goes on along the minus strand of NZ_CP045996.1, from coordinate 60,595 downwards.
CGCGATACGCGCGCCCAACTCGGTCAACACCACGCCGCGCCCAGTCCGTTGAAACAGACGGCCGCCGCAGTACTGCTCGAGCTCGACGATCTGCCGGCTGATGTGAGGCTGGCTGGTCCCGTAAGCAACGGCCGTCTTGCTCAGGCTCCCGAGTTCCGCCGCGTCGATGAACAGCTTCCAGGCCGCATAGTCCACCGCGAAGCCTCCCGTAGATATGTCAAATCAGTATAGCTGAAATGCGCAATTACGCCGTTCTCGCATGGGTCGTGCTTCCCTACACTGCAACGCATGCACCGTCGTTCCGGTTCGATGCGAAACGGACGGCGGGCTCTCCTCCCGGAAAGAGGAGCGGAAAAGCTCACATTTGGAGACGTCATGAAAGCGATCGATCTGCGCGGTTTGGTCCCGGCACCCGTTACACCTTTCACCCGCGAGGGCGCGGTGGACCATGCGGCAATTCAACGGCTGGGCGCGTGGCTTGGCGGCATCGAAGGCGTCAAAGGCCTGACGGTGCTCGGACATGCCGGCGAAGGCACGTTCCTCTCGCAGAAAGAACAGGCTCAAGTCATCGAAAGCTTCGTGAAGTCCGTCGACGGCAAGATTCCGGTGATCGCCGGTATCACGCTCGAAGGCACGGAAGTGGCGGTGGAAGAGGCGAAGCGCGCGGTCGAGGCCGGCGCGTCGGCTGGTCTGGTCTATCCGTCGCACGGCTGGCTGCGCTTCGGCTATCAGAAAGGTGCGCCGCAGGATCGCTACCGCGCCATCCACGAAGGCAGCGGGCTGCCGCTCATCCTGTTCCAGTACCCGGACGCCACCAAGGCGACCTACAACCTCGACACGCAGCTGGAGATCGCCGCGCAACCGGGCGTCTTCGCGATGAAAAACGGCGTGCGCAACATGCGTCGCTGGGACGTCGAGATTCCGATCATCCGACGCGAGCGTCCGGAACTGCAAATCCTCACCTGCCACGACGAGTATCTGCTGCACACGATGTTCGACGTCGACGGGGCGCTCGTCGGCTACGGCAGCCTGGCTCCCGAGCCGCTCGTCGAACTGATCAAGGCGGGCAAGGCGAAAGACTACGCGGCCGCCCGCGCGATTCACGATCGCCTGCTGCCGGTGACGCGTAACGTGTATCACCGCGGGTCGCACATGGAAGGCACCGTCGCGCTCAAGCACGGTCTGGTGGCCCGCGGCATCCTCCAGCACGCCACCGTGCGCTCGCCGCTGCTGCCGCTCGCGCCAGGCGCGGACGTCGAAATCGCGGACGCGCTTCGTTCGGCCGGCCTCGTCGACTGACTCGGGCGTGGCCCGTCCATAGCCGGATGACGACGGCGCAGCGCCGTCCGCTTGCCGTCGGCGTCGAGCAGTCGGGGCGGCGCGCGAAACCGCGTCGCGCACGCCGCCGCCGACAGGCTCGGCAAATGATAAAAAGGGCGCCGATGTCGCGGAAAACCACCAAGAAACGTGACCGGTGCCGCACAACAAGAAGCAAGCCGAAGGTTCATAAAATGCAGCTTTTCAGGAGACAGCATGAACACCCCTTCGACCGCCTGCGGCGTCGACCTTGGTCGATCCGCGAGCGAAACGCGTCCCATGAGCGAGCAACTGCGGGCGGCGAACCTGCTGTTCCGCATCGAGAACGTGCCGTTTTGCAAGTGGCACACCCGGGCACGGATCGTCATGGGCAGCGCGACCCTGTTCGATGCGTTCGACGCACTGTCGCTTGCTTTCGTGCTGCCCGTACTGGTGGGCCTCTGGCATCTTTCTCCCGGCCAGATCGGCGTGCTGATCGCTGCCGGCTATCTTGGGCAGGTCGTCGGCGCGTTGGTGTTCGGCTGGCTGGCCGAGCGCCTGGGGCGCGTGCCGAGCGCCACCATTGCGGTGGGCGTCATGTCGGCCATGAGCGTCGTATGCGCGTTCACCGGCAGCTTTCACATGCTGTTTCTGATGCGTTTCCTGCAAGGCATCGGTGTGGGCGGAGAAGTGCCCGTGGCCGCCACGTACATCAACGAGCTGTCTCAAGCGCACGGCCGCGGACGCTTCTTCATCCTGTACGAACTGATTTTCCCGTTGGGCCTGCTCGCGGCCGCGCAGCTCGGTGCGTTCGTCGTCCCGCGCTTCGGTTGGGAATATATGTTCCTGATCGGCGGGATTCCCGGCATGGTCGTCGCGATCCTGATCGCACGCCTGCCGGAATCGCCGCGCTGGCTCGTTTCACGCGGGCGGTTCGATAAGGCCGAGCGCATCATCGAGCGGCTGGAAGCCAGCACGACGAAGCGCAACCTCGACACGCAGACTCAAAGGGCCGAGGTGGACGCGCGCGTGTCGGGCCTTATGACCGGACGACAGTCGAAGCGGAAGGGAACGTGGAAGGAACTGTTCTCGCCGTTCTACCGGGGCCGCACCGTCGTCGTGTGGCTGCTGTGGGCGAGCGCTTATTTCGTGGCCAATGGCATCAACAACTGGCTGCCGAGCCTCTACAAGACGGTCTACCATCTGCCGCTGCAAGCGTCGCTTCAGATGGCGTCGATCTCGAACGTCCTGAGTACGTGCGGCGTGCTTGCCTGCGCGCTGCTGATCGATCGGGTCGGACGCCGCCGGTGGGCAATGGCCTGCTTCATCATCAGCGCGGCCCTGCTCGCCGCACTGGGCATTCATGGCGCGGGCAGCGCGTGGTCCGTGATGTTGCTCGGATCGTCGGCCTATGCGGTGATGGCCACGACCACGGTCCTTCTGTACCTGTACACCCCTGAAATCTATCCCACCCGGATGCGCGCGATCGGCACCGGTCTCGCGACTTCGTGGCTGCGCGCGGCGTCTGCCGCCGCGCCGGCGATCGTCGGCGTCGTATTGACCGGAAGAGGCATCGCCGCGGTATTCGTCATGTTTGCCGTGGTCAGTGCAGTGGGCTTCGTCGTCGCCGCGCGCATGGTCGAGACGACCAATCGTTCGCTCGAAGAGATTTCCCCGTAGTCACTTGCATGCCTGACGGCGCCTTTCCCTGAGAAGCCTCGAGGGAAGGCGTTTCGTCGCTCGTCACGCCCGTGGCTTCAGCGACATGCTCGCAACAAGCGCCGCCGTCAAAGAGTAGTCCATCAGTACTGCTGACAGGATTGCCGTGAAAAAGGCCGCTCAAAAAATATGAATGGAGACAACCGAAATGAAAAAGACACGACAGGTCGTGGTGCGCGTGGCCGCCCGGCGCGTTGTCGGTACGCTCGGCGCGACGGCGATATTCAGCGCCGGTCTGGTATGGACCTCCGGCGGCGCACACGCAGACAGCGGCTCCCAGGTTCAGCTTTATGGCCTCATCGGCACCTACGTCGGGAGCATCAAACGCAGCGATACGCCGCGGTCCACGGTACTGATGGGAAGCGGCGGGCTGACCACGTCGTTCTGGGGAATCCGCGGCAAGGAAGATCTTGGCGGCGGCGTCGGCGCCATTTTCGTCCTCGAAAGCTTCTTTCAACCCGCCAACGGCGCGCTGGGACGCAGTGCGGCGGACCCGTTCTGGTCGCGCAATGCGTACGTGGGCTTTCAAGGCGACTTCGGCCAGTTGACCTTCGGGCGACAAAGAAACCCGGCCTATACGGCCGAATCCGTCGTCAATCCGTTCGGATCCTCGACCGTCTTCTCTCCACTCGTCCTGCAGACGTTCGTGACCAACTATGGCGGGACGATCATCGGCGATACGGTGTGGAACAACACCGTCAAGTACACGACGCCGGACTTCAACGGGTTCGGCGCCACCGTCATCTATGGTCTTGGCGGCGTGGCGGGCTCGCCTGGCGTCGGTAACCTCGGCGTTCACTTGAACTATCGAGGGCACGGTCTCACGGCCGTGTTGTCGGGCCAGCGCGTGCGCTATACCGCGGCAGGGCCGGTCGGCGCGCAGTACGCCTATCTGGCGGGCGCGGCATACGACTTCAAGATCGTCACGCTCTACGGCGCGTGGGCGATGACAAGCGACGCGCGTACGCCGACCGGCAGCCACACTTGCGAGGCGGGTGTGTCGATCCCGTTGTCGCCGGCCGACTTCCTGCTTGCAGAGTGGGCGCGCACGAAGCGGTCCGGCCCGACCGAAGCGGCCCGCAGCCTGCGGAACACCGCGTCTGTCGGCTACAACCACCTGCTGTCGAAACGCACGGACATCTACGCGATTTACTCCTACGACAAGCTGAGCGCTCGCCCCACCGGCAACACGTTCGCGGCCGGCATTCGCCACACGTTCTGATTCCGTCCCGCCTCCTCCAGCGCCCCGCAGCGCTAAATCCTTCCCTGAACGGGAGGGCGCGTTTATGATCCGCCGCTGCAAGCGGTCGTCGTCGGAATCGCCTGACGCGTCACACCACCGGTCCATTCCTTCGGACACCGCTTTCCGTTTGTGCCCAACTTTCCCGCGAATCCGCGAAGCCCCCGGCTGGCCGGGGGTCTCGTTACGCCAAATCGAAAGCGATCTGTAAATAACAATGCTGCCGACAAGTTATAACGCGTTGCTCGTTCTTCTTTCGCTCCTGATCGCCATCCTGGCGTCCTACACCGTGCTGGACATGGCCGGGCGTATCAAGACGGCCGGCGGGCGCGCCGCACATGGGTGGCTGGTAGGCGCGGCCAGCGTGATGGGGGCGGGCATCTGGTCGATGCATTTCGTCGGCATGCTGGCCTTCGCGTTGCCGATTCCACTGGGATACGATCCGGCCATGACGGTGCTTTCGTTGCTGATCGCCATCGGCTGCTCCACGGTTGCGCTGTGGCTCGTCTGTCGGGGCACGCTCAGATGGCACCGGCTCGGCGGCGGCGCGATGTTGATGGGGACTGGCGTAGCGGGCATGCATTACACGGGCATGGCGTCGATGCACATGTCGCCGGGTATCCGGTACGACCCGTTGCTCGTCTGCCTGTCGGTCGCGATTGCCGTCGTCGCATCGGGCGCCGTGCTGTGGATCGTATTCATTCGGCGAACCGCTTCGTCTCGCGTGCGCCTGCTCAATCTGGGGGCGGCGGTCCTGATGGGCGCCGCCATCGCCGGCATGCACTATACGGGAATGGCGGCCGCCCGGTTCCCGCTGGGCAGCATCTGCGGGGCCGCCGGCTCCAGCATGGATCCCGGCGGGCTGGCGCTCGTCATCGTCGTGGCCACGTTGGCGATACTCGCCATCGCGCTGATCGTTTCGGTCCTCGACCTGCGTCTGGAAGCCCGCACGGCGGTACTGGCGACCTCGCTGGCCGAAGCGAACCAGGAGCTGACGTATCTGGCACTGCACGACACCCTCACCAAGCTCCCCAACCGCGTGCTGCTCGAAGACCGGATCGACCAGGCGATCCAGAGCACCGACCGCGAGCACGGGTGTTTCGCGCTGATGTTCATGGACCTCGACGGATTCAAGGCCGTCAACGACGCCTATGGTCATCATGTCGGCGATCTGTTGCTGGTCGACGTGGCTCGGCGCATCGGCGCGAACCTGCGCTCGCAGGACACGATTGCCCGTCTGGGCGGCGACGAGTTCGTGCTCGTCGTGGCCGTGAACGAGCCCGCCGACGCGGCCGACGTGGCGGACAAGGTATTGGCGGTGATTCGGGCGCCGTTCCACGTGTCCGAACACGAATTGCGCGTGTCGGCCAGCATCGGTATCGCGCTCTATCCCGGCAACGGCAGCGATTTCCGCGAGCTGATGACCAATGCCGATGCGGCGATGTATCACGCCAAGGCGCTCGGCCGAGATGCGTACTGCTTCTTCGAGGCATCGATGAACGCGAATGTCCGCGAGCACTTGAAAATCGTGCAGGAACTCCGTCTGGCGCTGGAGCGGCATGAACTGGTCCTGCATTACCAGCCGAAGTTCGAAGTGCCCGATGGACCGATCATGGGCGTCGAGGCGCTGTTGCGATGGAAGCACCCGACGCGCGGCCTCATGTCGCCCGATCAGTTCATCTCGATTGCGGAAAAGACCGGATTGATCGTGCCGATCGGCGAATGGGTACTGGACGAGGCCTGCCGGCAGATGCGCGCGTGGCGCGATGCGGGCCGAACCGACTGGACGATGGCCGTGAACCTGTCACCGTTGCAGTTCGGTCACGCGAGCCTGATCCGGGTCGTGGAGGCCGCATTGCAGCGGCACGCGCTGGAGCCGCACTGCCTGACGCTGGAGATCACCGAATCGACCGCGATGCGCGATGCCGACGCCAGCCTGAGAATCCTCCAGCAGCTTCACGACATGGGGGTGCGAATTTCGATCGACGACTTCGGCACCGGTTATTCGAGCTTGCTGTATCTCAAGCGCTTGCCGGCCAGCGAGCTCAAGATCGACCGGGGATTCATCCGGGATCTCGAACACGATACCGAAGATGCCGCGATCATTTCCGCGATCGTCGCGCTCGGTCGGGCACTCGACCTGAAGATCGTCGCGGAGGGCGTTGAAACGACCGCGCAGCAGCAGTTCCTGACCCGGCTCGGCTGCAATTCGCTGCAGGGCTTCTTGCTCGGGCGTCCGATGCCGGCGGATCACTTCGTCGAAGTGACCGCGCAAGGCACGGCGATCAAGAGCATGTGATCGCGAGTCGGGGCGCGTCGCGATCGCCCGGCGCATCTCCGCAACGGTCGATGACGGCAAGCGGGTCGCCCGCCCTATGGCTGGGGTATCGCGCAATCATCGGTGTCGCGCTGCCCCGCCTGCGCCAACGCCTGGCCGATTGCGTGCCGAACCGCGGCCGGATGGTCCAAAAGAAAGAAGTGCCCGCCATCGAACTCGCGGAAATTGACCGTGTGGTGCGACGCACGCAACCAGTCACGTTGCCCGGCCGGGCTCAGCAACGTGTCGTCGCGGCCGGAGAACACCGTGACGGGGCAGGGTAGCGCGGTCGCGGACGGCAGCGGGAAGAACCGCTCGACGACGCGGAAATCCGCCTTGGCCAGCTTCAGCAGCATGGCTCGTAGCGCGTCGTGTTCCACCACTTCGCGGGGCGTCCCGCCGAGCGACACGACATAGTCGACGATCTCGGCGTCGGTGCGCAAATGGACCGGCATGCCATCGCGGTGCGCGTGGCGATGCGGGTAGAACGGCGCATCGGCGCCGGAGGCGCCGAGCCAGGCGGGCGGATGCCCGTGTTGCGCCATGTCGCACGCGAAACAGTATGCGATCAAGGCTCCCATGCTGTGGCCGAACACCGAATAGGTGCGCGGCAACAGCGGGCGCAGCGCGCGCAGGAAGTCGATCAGTTCGGGCAACGTATCGATCGCGCGAGCGCCCAGACTCCGGCCGCGGCCGGGCAGCTCGATGAGCCACACCTCGACGTCTTCCGGGAACGACGCCCCCCACCGATAGTAATTGGCCGCCGCGCCGCACGCGTGATGGAACACCAGCAGCCGATGCCGCGCCGTCGGGCGCGCGAGCGGAATGGTGAGCGTACTGGCTAGCAAGACCATGCTTCTGAACTCCGCCTAAAAACGAATCAAACAAAATACAAAACAATTTGGCCGATTATCGATTTATTCGCAAAGGCATATTCCGTCTATCTGTTCGCATATTTATGAAACAATTGGGTGGATTATTGGTTGCCGAAGAATATTATTTATCCTGTTTTCATGCAATAGAAATGTAATTGATTTAAGATGGGTTATGGTAAAGTCGGTTCGCTTCGATTTTTAGCGTGCTTGAGTCGTCGCCCGGTGCTGCCGGGCGCGCTGTTCTTATCGAAATATCGAATTATGTGGTGCGTGTGACACGCGTGATCGATTATTGAAACGAGAGAGACATGGAAGCCGAAACGCCGCAAAACGATGCCGTTTTCAAAGTGGTCGTCAATCACGAGGAACAATATGCGATCTGGCCGGACGACAAGCATGTGCCGGAAGGCTGGCGGGCGGTGGGCCCGTCGGGAAACCGGGATGCCTGCCTCGAATGGATCGGCGCCAACTGGACCGACATGCGCCCATTGAGCGTGCGGGCCGCACTGTCGAGATAATTATCGACGCTTCGCGCCACGAGCGCGCAATAAAAGATAAAGGAACGATGCGGCATTTCGCGGCCCGGTAACGGCGCGCGCGGGAGCACGTTTGCGTTTCGCCGAGAGAATCCGAGGGTAAAACACACCATGTCAGTCGATGATCGCCTGGGGGTCTTCCTCAATACAGGCATTCTGGCTTCGCGCGCGCATGATCTGGGCTTGCTGATCGAGCGGCAGGACGCGCTCATGCAGCAATTCATGGAAGCGAAATTCGAACCGGCCGCCTGTGCCGCGCTGTTGCGCGATGCGATTGCGCGCTATCCGTTTCTGGCCGAACTGTTCGATCCGGATTCGGTGGCGGCCGGCGGCTGTATCGCGAGCCGTGCGCTGCTCTACGATCTGCATCAGCGCCGCGACCGCTGGACGCTCGCGCTGGCGCCGCAGGGCGGCGAGCCGATCGTGCTCGACACCGCCGCCGGCGACGTGCCGCAGCTCGCGAATGCGCTGCGCGACGCGCTGCAGCGCAACCGCTGGCAGCCGCTGTCCGAGCTGTACGCGGACCCTCGCCTGCTCGGCTGTGAACGGCCGAAAGGCGACGCGGGGCTGGCATGGCCGGCGTTCGACGGCCCCGGCATCCAGCGGCTCGAACACGCGTCGCTGCTGATCGCATCCGAAACCACCCGTCTGCTGACCGACCCGATCAGCCTCGCGATCGGCGGCAACGTCGGCCTGCCCGATCTCGATCGCGCGCCGTCCAACCTGGCCCGGCAGATCGACGGCATGCTCGTGACGCACGGGCATCTCGACCATTGGCACATCCCGACCATCCTGCGGCACGGCGGCGACGGATCGGTGCCGGTCATCGTGCCGCACATCCCGGTCGCATCGCTGCTGGCGCAGGACGACATGCAGCAGTCGCTGCGCGACGTCGGGCAGACGGTGCTCGCGCCCGGCTGGGGCGAGACGGTGCGGATCGGCGACATCGAGATCGACATCCTGCCGTTCTACGGCGAGCAGCCGACCATCGGCGCGGCCGTGCCGCCGCACGACGTGCGCAACTGGGGCAATTGCTACCGGGTCACGACGCCGCAGTTCTCGGTGATTCTGCTCGTCGACAGCGGCGATGACGCGAAGGGCTCGGTGATGGACGTGATCGATCGGTCCGTCGCCCGGCGCGGCCGGCCCGACCTGGTCGTGAGCTGCTGCCGCGAGATGCGCAAGGCGCCGTTCTGGCAGGGCCTGTTCACGTTCTGGATGGTGCTGCCGATGACCGACCTGCAGCGCCTGCCGCGCATCGCGGAAGCGGGCGACGGCCCGTCCATCACGCTCGGCCCGTCCGGCATCGGCGAGCTTTGCGCGCGCGCCGGCGCCCATGCGTTCGCGCCGTATGCGAACGGGTTCTGCGGCATCGCCGCCGAGATCGACGACATCGGCTGGATCAACGGCGAGCCGGCGGAAGCCGACACGCTCGACCAGATCGACGCGCGCCTCGACACGCTCGGCGCCACCACCCGCGTGATCCGCTGGCTGCCCGGCGACGTGCTTCGGCACAACGGCGATTGGCAGGTGTCCTGATTTTCCTGTCGACAGGAGCCCCACGATGACTGGCAGCAAGATTGTGCCGATGCCGCGGATTCGCTACGACGGCAGCCGGAGCATGCGTGACGTTCTGGCCGGACTGAAGCATCCGGCCGTGCTGGAAGGATTCATCGACGCGTGGCCCGCGCGCACGCGCTGGACGCCGGATTTCTTCGTCGAGCGCTACGGCGAACACGAGATCACGGTGGAGACGTCGCAGCTGTCGCCGACGCCGACCCGGCCGGACCTCTACCTGGGCGCGCGCCGCTACGAAACCGCGCGCCTGGGCGCGACGATCCGCGCGATGCAGGCGCAGGGCAGTGCCCGCACCACGTACATCACCTACGCGGCGATCTATTCGACGGCGCCGGAGCTGAAGGACGACATCGTGCCGCTGCACGAGCAGCACGGCTTTCCCGGCTGGATGCCTCAGTGGCTGAGGCGCAGGCTGGTGTTGCGGCCGGGCTTCTGGCTCGGCCCGGAAGGGATTTCGTCGCCGATGCATTTCGACCGGCACGAGAACCTGAACGTGCAGGTGTACGGCCGCAAGCGCTGGGTGCTGTTCGCGCCCGAGCAGTCCGCCAACGTGTATTACCGGCAGCGCCGCGATCTGCCGGTGATCTTCAGCCCGGTGGACATGAGCGACCCGGACCCGGTGCTGTTTCCGCGCGTGCAGTCGGCGCCGCGCCACGACTTCGTGCTCGAGGCGGGCGACGTGCTGTACCTGCCGCCCGGCTGGTGGCACTACGTGGAATCGCTGAGCGATTCGATCAACGTGAACTACTGGTGGTGGTCGCCTCGCGCCGTGCGGACCTTCTGCCGGGTCGAGCTCGCGAGCCTGTGGCAGGCGCTCGCGCGCCGGTGGCGCCGCGCGGCCGACACGGCCGGCAAGCCGATGTCGATGCCGCGCTGACGCGCCGTCGCCGCGCCGTTCGTTCTATCGGCCCGCCGTGCCGGCGGCCGTGTCTCTTCAGGAAGCCATGATGCAGAACGAGTTTGATTTCACCGTCATCGATGCGCTGTACGCGACCGGCTATCACGGGCCGCGCGCGCTCGACAAACCGGAGTTCTACTGGCGCTCGATGCTGGGCTCGATGGTCGCCTATCGCGACAGCTTCTTTCGCCCGCTCGGCGAGGAGATCGCGCCGGCCGAATCGCGCGACGGCATCGAGATCGAGGCCGCGCGCTGCGAGTACGAGGGCAGCCGGTTTCATCACGCGCTGCCGATGAACATCTCGTCGCTGCGGCAGTTCGGAAACCACTGGCACCTGGTGCTGCCGACCATCTCGACGCTGCGCGACGGGTATTGCCGGCTGCGCGGCCACGACGGCGAGGTGTCGATGCTCGACCTGTGGTTCATCAGCAAGCTGTGCCAATTGCTGCCCGCCTACCTGATCCGTCGGCGCGAGCAGCCGGCCGACCCGGACAGCATTCCCGTCGTGCCGTCGATCATCTACCGGATCTCGCTCGGCATGCACCGGATCGTGCATATCTCGCTGATCAAGCGGATGGCATCGGGCGGCGATCCGGCCGCGCCGTGCCTCGCCAGCGACGCGTATTACGTGATCGCCGAGGCGGCGGGCCTGCTCGTCGGCCGCAACTCGGTGTGCGCGGGGCCGCAGACGATGGTCGAGCAGGCCTATCGCGCGATGATCGAGCCGGCGTCGCTGGCGGGCGCCGACGCGAGCGCGGCCGAGCCTGGTTTCTACCGCTACGCGACGGCGTTCCTGAAGCTCGAAGCCGAGAAATACCTGTTCGCGGTGCGTGCGACGCAGCAGTTGCGCGCGCTGATCGTCGCGCTCGACGCGGTGCCCGGTCAGGCGCGCACGCAAGCGTTCCGCGACGCGCTGGCGCGTTTCGAGGATTGGTCCACCGAACACACGAGCCCGCTCGCGCACGAGATCGCGCGCGAGGATCTCGCGATGCTGCTGCAGGGGGACGAAGCCGAGATCGCGCGGGCGCGCCAATGGCCGGCGGGCACGGTGCTGCGCCAGATGACGGCCGGGCTGAATCAGCTCGTCGCCGCGGCGGACCGCATGTGCGTGGCGACGCTCGGCGCCGACGGGTCCGCCCTGCTGGCCGAAGTCGACGCGATGCGCGACGCGCCGCGCGACGCGGACGAATGGTCGGCCGACGCGTTCGCCGCGCACGGGCTCGACGCGGCGGCGGCGCACGCGACGGCGGCCGCGCTCAATACGTACCTGCACGACGAGCGGGCCGCGCAGCGAATCTTCACGCGACTCCAGCAGGAAGTGGACCGTGCGCTCGGCATCGACGACGTCATTGCGCCGTACTCGGCCGACGACATCGCTGCCGTGTTCGGCCCGCGGCTGCGCCACTGCATCGCCGAACACTTCGCGGAAACGGACGTCGCGCACCACGCGGCCCGTTGACGCGCGGTGCGCCGGGATCGACTCGCCGCGCCGTCCTTCACGTCCTTCATGTATCCAGACAGGGGCTACCATGCGTACCACTTCGCTTTCAGCCTATCAGTACCGCTTCTGGCTCGAGTGGCAGCTCAATCCGCACTCGTCGGCCTACACGACCGCGCTCGTCTACCGCCTGTCGGGGCCGCTGGATCGCGATGCGCTGCGGCGCGCACTGGACGCGTTCGTCCATGAGCATGACGAAGGATGCCGCAGCACGTTCCGGATGGACGGCACTCGCGTGGTGAGGGACGTGCACGACCGGGTGGCGGTCGCGCTCGACTACCGCGACGCGCGGGCGGCGCCGTCGCTGGACGCCGCCGGGGCCGACGCATGGATCGCCGCGCGGGCGGCGCACGTGTTCGCGCTCGACGACGCGCCGCTGTTCCGCTTCGCGCTGCTGCGCGAGGATGCCGATGCGCACCGGCTCGTGCTCAGCTTTCCGCACATCATCTCCGATGCGTTTTCGGCGGTGTACATCAACCAGCGGCTGACGGCGCTGTACAACCACGCACTCGGCGCGGGCCCGGCGCCCGCGTGCACGTTGCGGGATCTCGGCGAGCAGCTCGCGTTCGAAGCCGCGTACCGCGCGTCGCCGCGCTACGACGAAGATCTGGCCTATTGGCTCGGCGCGCTCGCGCATGCGCCGCTCGGGGTCGAGTTCGACACGGCGGCATCGGCGGGGCCGCGCGACGCGCGCATCCACCCGATGCGTTTCGACGCGGACACGATCCGCCGACTGCGCGCACGGGCCCGCGCGAGCCGCTCGACGCCGTTTCTCGTGCTGTCGAGCCTGTTCGCGATCGCGCTGGCCCGCTGGCAGGACGTGCGCGAGCTGGTCGTGACCTATCCCGTCAACATGCGCTCGCCGGGGTTTCACGACGCCAGCGGATGCTTCGTCAACAACCTGCCGATGCGCTTTTCTCTACGGCCTGGCGACACGTTCCGCGACATCGTCGCGCGTACCACCGGCCGGCGCGCGGAAAGCAAGCGCCATCAGCAGCTGTCGCTGACCGACCTCGTGACGGCGCTGCGGCGCTCGCGTTCGCTGGCCGACACGCCCGTCTTCAACGTCGGCGTGACGGAAGCGTTCTTCGTGCAGGATGCGCCGCTCGCCTTCCACGGCGTGCACGCGGAATTGCTGCCGGTGGTCGCCGCCGAGCGGCCGTTCGACCTGAACTTCGCGTATCAGCTGACGCACGACGGCCTGCACGTGAATCTCGAATACGACACCGGCTGCCTGCCGCCGGCGCGGGTCGGCGAATTCGCCGCACGTTTCGGCCGACTGCTGCGCGCGTACCTGGACGACGATGCGCAGCCGGCGCTCGCGGTCGACCTGCTGGCGCCCGAGCAGCGCGCACGGCTTGCGCAATACTGGCACGGGCCCGCGCGCCCGATCGACGCGACGGACTGGCCGGCCCGCTTCGCCGCGCAGTGCGTCGCGACGCCGGATGCGCCGGCCGTCCGGTTCGGCGCGGAGCAACTGACCTATCGCGAACTCGATGTGATGTCGGCCCGGCTCGCGGGCTTTCTCGCGGCGCGCGGCGTGACGCCGGGGGCGCTCGTCGGGCTGTGCTGCGAGCGCTCGACGGAGATGGTGCTGGCGATCCTCGCGGTGATGCGCGCGGGCGCGGCCTACGTACCGCTCGATCCCGCTGCACCGCCGGACCGGTTGAGGCGCATCGTCGACGATGCGGGCCTCGCGCTGCTGCTCACGCAGCGGCACCTGCTGGCGAACCTGCCGGCCGGGCCGGTCGCACGGCATGCGCTCGACGAGCGCGCGATCTGGCTCGCCGCCGAACCGCTGCCGCCGCAACGCATTCACCCGGACGGGATCGCGTACGTGATCTACACGTCCGGCTCCACCGGCGCGCCGAAGGGCGTCGCCAACACCCATCGTGCGCTGGTCAACCGGCTCGACTGGCACGGTTCGCTGCTGCCCGATACCGCGCCGGTGAGCGTGCTGCAGAAGACGCCGTACTTTTTCGACGTGTCGGTCTGGGAATTCCTGTGGACGTTGCAGAGCGGGCACGCGCTGGTGATCGCGCCGCCCGGGCTGCACAAGGACCCGGCCGGGCTCGCGGTGCTGCTGCGCGATGCGCGCATCGCTGTCGCGCACTTCGTGCCGTCGATGCTGAACGCGTTCCTGGATACGGCGTGCGGGCAGGTCTTCCCGGATCTCGCACTGGTCGTCTGCAGCGGCGAGGCATTGCTCGCCGAGCAGGCCGAGCGCTTCCACCGGCTGCTGCCGGGGGTACGGCTCGTCAACCTGTACGGGCCGACCGAGGCCGCGATCGACGTGACCGTGTGGCATTGCACGCCGGGCGACGCTCATGCGTGCGCGGGCGTGCCGATCGGCCGGCCGATCGACAACGTGTCGCTGTACGTGCTGGACGCGGGCCTCGAGCCGTGCGCGCCCGGCAGCGCGGGCGAGCTGTACATCGGCGGCGCGGGCCTCGCGCAAGGATACGTCGGCCGCCCGGATCTCACCGCGGCGAGCTTCGTGCCCGATCCGTACGCGGGCCGTCCGGGTGCACGCATGTACCGCACCGGCGACATCGCGATGTTCGGCGAGGATGGCGAGCTGCATTACCTCGGCCGGCGCGACGAGCAGGTCAAGCTCAACGGCAACCGGATCGAGTTGCGCGAGATCGAGGCGTGCCTGCTGGCGCTGCCGGGCATCGCGCAGTGCGCGGTGGTGCCGGTGCGGGTGCAGGGGCGCGTGCGGCTGCTGCACGCATTCGTCGAGCCGGCCGCGGGATGGGACAACTGGCCGGTCGACGCGTTGCACGCGGAGCTGGCCGCACGGCTGCCCGACGCGATGCGTCCGGCGCGCATCGACGTGGTGGAGCGCATCGCGCTGCTGCCGGCCGGCAAGATCGACCGCAAGCGCCTGGCCCAGCTCGCCGACGCGGCGCTCGAGACGCGCGCGCACGGCGCCGACGTGCGCACGAAGACGCCGTTCCAGGCCGAGGTCGCCGCGGAGTGGTCGGCCGTGCTGGACGTCGCCGATATCGGACCGGACGACCATTTTTTCATGCTCGGCGGCAGTTCCGTGCAAGCGATCCAGTTGATCGGGCGTCTCAATGGCCGCTACGGGTTGCTGCTGTCGCCGCCGCTGCTGTTCGGCGCGCCGCAACTCGACCGGTTCAGCGCGCAAGTGCTGGTGGCGCTCGGCCAGAAGGCCCAGCAGGAGGACCGCCTCGACGCGCTGCTCGATCGTCTCGCGCCGGACGACATGGACGAACTACTTACAGTGTTTTCATCGTCGGGAGAGCTGGTTTGATGTCGCATAACGACTCCACCGAAAACAAGCGTCGCCAATTGCTCGAAGCATTCGGCAGGCAGCGTGGCGCGGGCAGCCGCGACGCGATCACCCGCCAGGCACGGCCGGCGGACCTGCCCGCGTCGGCGGAGCAGTTGCGGATGTGGGTGCAGATGGCGATCAGCGGCGGCGCCGGCCATTTCCACGTGCCGCACGTGCTGGAGATCGCGGGCACGCTCGACGAAGCGGCATTGCAGGCGGGGCTGCGCGACGTGGTGGCGCGGCACGAGGCGCTGCGCACGACGTTCGACGAGCGCGAAGGCCGCCTGTACCAGCGCGTGCATGCCGAGCTGGCCGCGTCGCTGCCGGTGCATCGGCACGCGGCGGATGTGACCGACGCGGAGATCGCGCGCGCGATCACGACCGAAATCGCGCAGCCGTTCGACCTCGCGCACGGGTCGCTGCTGCGCGTGTCGCTGCATCGTCTCGGCGACGCCCGGCAGATTCTCGTACTGACCGCCCATCATCTGATCGTCGACGGATGGTCGCTGGAGCTGATGCTGGCCGACTGGTGGTCGGCCTATGCGGCGCGGCTGGCGGGTCGCGCGCCTGAGCCGCCCGCCAGCGACGCGCCGCAGTATGCGGACTATGCGCTGTGGCAGCAGGCGCGCGGTGCCGCGGACAGCGCGCCGAGCCTCGCCTACTGGCAGGGCCGGCTGACGGGCGCGACGGCGCTCGAATTGCCGTTCGCGCTGCCGCGCCCGGCACGGCGCGCGCACGACGGCGAGCTGGTGTTCTTCGCGATTCCCGCCGCCGTGCGCGCGCGGGCCGAGGCGCTGGCGCGGCGGCAGGGCGGCACGCTGTTCACGGTGATGCTGGCCGCGTGGCGCTGCCTGCTCGGAGACTACGCCGGCCAGGACGACTTCTGCATCGGCACGACCGCATCGAACCGCGTGCATCCGGGCAGCGAGCGCATCGTCGGCTTCTTCGCGAACCTGCTCGCGTTGCGCACCGCGCGGCAAGGTTGCGCGACGTTCGCCGCGCTGGTCGAGCGCGAGCGCGACACCGTCGCCGACGCGCTGCGGCATCAGGCGGTGTCGTTCGACCAGGTGGTCGAGCAGGTCGGCGTCGCGCGCGATTCCGCGCGCAGCCCGCTGTTCCAGGTCAACTTCGTGCTGCAGGACACGAAAGGCGCGGTGCCCGGCGCCGCCGAGCCGGCGACGGCGGCCGGGATGCCGGCGATGACGGTGCGCGACGACCTGTACCGCTACGCTCAGTTCGACCTGACGCTGTTCGCCGAGCTGACGTCCGACGGCGTGCGCTGCTGCACGGTGTTTCGCACCGACCTGTTCGAGGCCGCCGATATCGAGCGGCTGTCGCGCACCTATGTGCAGTACCTCGACGCGCTGACCGCGCAGCCGGACGCGCCGTTCGGCACGCTCGCGCGCGGCGACGCGGCGACGCTCGACGCGCTGCGCGGCTGGCAGAGCCGGCCGCTCGGGCAGCCGCTGCCCGACTCGATCGGCGCGGTGATCGACGCGCTTGCGCGGCAGCATCCGGGTCGCCCTGCGATCCGCCACGGCGACGCGACGCTCGACTACCACGCGCTGAACACCCGCGCGAACCGGCTGGCGGATCATCTGCGCGATCTCGGCGTGTCGCCGGGCTCGACCGTCGGCCTGTGTCTCGAGCCTGGCGCGGAGCTGATCGTCGCGATGCTGGCGGTGCTCAACGCGGGCTGCGCGTATGTGCCGCTCGACAGCCGCTATCCTGCGGACCGGCTGCGATTCCTGCTCGACGACAGCCAGGCGAGCGTGATCGTCACGCGCGAGGACGTGGTGGCGCACACCGATGCACTGCGTGACGGCTATCTGAACCTGATCGTCCTCGAGGACCACGACGACGAGATCGCCGCGCGCGACGGCGCGTTCGTCGCGAGCGGGCTGCCGGCGCAGATGCCGGCGTACCTGATGTACACGTCGGGCACCACCGATCGTCCGAAGGGCGTGATCGTGCCGCAACGGGCGATCCTGCGGCTCGCGTACCGGCCGACCTATCTCGACGTGACGCCGGACGACGTGTTCCTGCAGTTCGCGCCGACCGCGTTCGACGCGTCGACCTTCGAAATCTGGACCGCGCTGCTGAACGGTGCGTCGCTCGTGGTGCCGGCCGGACGCGACGCGTCGCTGGACCAGCTCGGGCCGTTGCTGGTCGACGCGCGCGTGACGATGCTGTGGCTGACGAGCGGTCTGTTCGCGGCGATGGTCGATCACGCGTCGGACGCGCTGCGGCGGCTGCGCTACCTCGTCTGCGGCGGCGACGTGCTGTCGCTGCCGCATGTGGAGCGCGCCCGCGCGCTGCTCGAACGCGGGCAGGTCGTCAACGGCTACGGGCCGACCGAGACCACGACGTTCGCGACAGCGTACCCGGTGCGCGACGCGCCGGCGGCGGGGCGCACGGTGCCGATCGGCATGCCGATCCAGGGCACGTCGGTGTACGTGCTCGACGACGCGCTGAATCCGCTGCCTCCCGGCGCGGCGGGCGACATCTACATCGCAGGGCTCGGCGTCGCGCACGGCTACGCGAACCGGCCGGACCTGACCGCGGCCGCGTTCGTGCCCGATCCTTACGGCGGCGAGCCGGGCGCCCGCATGTACCGCAGCGGCGACGTCGGCTACTGGGCGCATGACGGCGCGTTGCATTACCTCGGCCGGCGCGACCGCCAGGTGAAGCTGCGCGGCTACCGGATCGAGCCCGCGGAAATCGAGGCGGCGCTGGTGGCATGCCGTGGCGTGCAGGCCGCCGTCGTGACGGTCGACGCGACGCCGCAGGGCGACAAGCAGCTCGTCGCGTACTGGACCGCCAGTCCGGGCACGGGCACGGGCGCGGACGTACCGGACGAAGCCGGCCTGCGCGCGCAGTTGCGGGCATCGCTGCCGGATCATCTGGTGCCGGCGCGTTTCCACGCGGTGCCGCACATTCCGCTGACGGCGAACGGCAAGGTGGACCGGGCCGCGCTCGCGCGGCTCGCGCCGGCGCAGGCGGCCGCGGAAACGGCGCCCGAGACGCTGACCGACACGCAACGCATCCTGCGCGCGTTGTGGGAAGACGTGCTGGGCCGCAGCGGGTTCGGCCTCGACGACGGTTTCTTCGATCTCGGCGGCGATTCGCTGCTGGCGATCCGGCTGAAGGCGCAGGCGCAGCGCCACGGGCTCGAATTCGAGATCCAGGACCTGTTCGCCCACCAGAGCGTGCGTACGCTGGGCGAGCACATCGAGCGGCAGCGCGGGGCCGGCGCGGGTGCGGATGCGGATGTTGGCGCGGGCGCGCCGGCCGAGGCCGCCGCACGGCGGGCGCCGCTGACGAACGACGCGGACCGCGCGCGGCTGCCGGCCGGCGTCGTCGACGCGTATCCGCTCAGCCGCCTGCAACTGGGGATGCTCTATCACAGCCTGCGGCACGAGCGCTCGAGCCTGTACCACGACGTGATCGGCTACGAGGTCGCGTATGCATGCGACGAAGCCTGCGTCGCGCATGCGCTCGACCGGCTGTCGGCGCGTCATCCGGCGCTGCGCACCGCGCTGCGGATGGAAGGGTTCAGCGTGCCGCTGCAGCTCGTGTTCGACGCGGCGCGCATTCCGCTGGCGGTCACCGACCTGACTGCGCTCGATGCGGCGGCGCAGGCCGCCCGGATCGCCGCGTTCATGGACGGCGAGCGGTTCGCCGCGTTCGACGTCGCCGCCGCGCCGCTATTCCGTTGCTTCGTGTTCAGGCTGGCGGCGCAGCGCTTCAAGCTGGTATGGAGCTTCCATCACGCGATACTCGACGGCTGGAGCGAGGCCGCGCTGACCGCCGAATTCATCCGGCTCTACACGGCGGGCCTGGCGGGCGCGCAAGACGGGCAGAACGACGAGCCGGTGCAGGCCGGTTACCGCGATTTCATCGAGCGCGAACAAGCCGCGCTCGCCGATCCGGCCCAGCGCGATTTCTGGCGCGGCCAGCTCGACGGCGCACAGGCGCTGTCGCTGCGCCGCGCGCCTCTGACGGCCGACGCGGCAGACGAGCGCGTGGATTATCTGGAGGTCGAGATCCCCGCCGAACTGGAGGCGGCGCTGCGTGCGCTCGCGCGCGACGCGAACGTGCCGCTCAAGAGCGTGCTGCTCGCCGCCCATCTGCGCGCGCTGCAGGCGCTGAGCGGGCGGCGCGACGTGCTGACGTCGATGGTGACGCACGTGCGGCCCGAGACCGAGGATGCGGAGCGTGCGGTCGGGCTGTTCCTGAATTCGGTGCCGGTGCGCGCGGCGCTCGACGGCGCCGCATCGCCGGTCGCGCAGGTGCGGCAGGTATTCGAGATCGAGTCGGGCATTTTCCGGCATCGTTTTTATCCGTCGCAGCAGATCCGGCAGGACAGCGGCGGAATCGAACTCGGCGAGGTGCTGTTCAATTTCACGAGCTTCCACGTGCTGCGCGAGCTGGACGACGCGGACGTGCGGATGCTGGCGGGCCGCGACGGCCACGCGGTCAACAGTTTTCCGGTGCAGGTCGATTTCTCCGTTTCCGCGAGCGACCAGCGGCTGCGCTGCATCGTCGGCTATCGGGCCGACAGCCTGCGGCGTGCCGACGCGCAAGACATCGTGCACGCCGAGCACGAGGCGCTGCGGCGGCTCGCCGGTGCGCCCGCGGCGACGTGGCTGCCGCCGGCCACGCTCGCGCGGCTCGACGAGTGGGCGACGCCGAAGCCGCGGCTGCCGGTCGGCGCGAGCGTCGGCGAGCGTCTCGCCGCGTGCGCGGCCGCCGCGCCGGACGCCGTCGCGCTGATCGACGACGCGGGCGAGACGACCTATGCGGCGCTGCTCGAGCAGTGCGACCGGCGCGCGGCGGCGCTCGCCGCGCTGGGCGTGCGGCAGGGCGACGTCGTGGCGGTCTGCGCGGGCCGCTCGGCGGCGACGCTGCAGACGGTGCTCGCGCTGTTCCGGATCGGCGCCGTGTATCTGCCGCTCGATCCCGCGTTGCCGGAAGCGCGCCATCGCTTCATGGTGGACGACGCGCGCCCGGCGGCGATCGTCGGCGATGCCGCCGCGCCCGCCTGCCTGCGTGCCTGCGGCGTGCGTTTCGTCGAGCTGGCGGCGCTGGCGCAAGCGAGCCACGCCACCTTGGCCGCCGCGCCGCGCGTCAGCCCCGGCGAGCCCGCCTACATCCTCTATACGTCCGGCTCGACCGGCACGCCGAAGGGCGTGCTGTGCCGCCAGGAAGGCATCCTCGCGTTGTTCGATGCGCTTGCCGACACCTATCCGCTCGCCGCGGGCGACCGCGTGCTGTGGAAGACCGCGCAATCGTTCGACGTGTCGCTCACCGAAATGCTGTGGCCGTTGATGAAGGGCGCCGCGATCGTGATCGCGCGGCCGGACGGCCAGTACGATCCGCGCTACCTGCAGCGCGCGATCGAGCAGCATCGCGTGACGGTGGTCAACTTCGTGCCGTCGATGCTGCACCTGTTCCTGCAATCGCTCGACGCCGGCGCGGCGAGCCCGCTGCGCGCGGTGTTCGCCGCCGGCGAGCCGCTGCTGCCCGCGACCGTCGAGCTGGCGGCGCGCGTGCTGCCGCACGCGCCGCTCTTCAACGCATACGGCCCGACCGAGGCCAGCATCTACGCAACCGTGTGGCGTTGCGCGAGCGGCCCGGTGCTGATCGGTCGCGCGGTGGGCGACGTCGGCACGCATATCCTGTCGCCCGAGCTCGCACGGCTGCCGATCGGCGTGACGGGCGAACTGTACCTCTCCGGGCGCGCGCTGGCGTCGGGCTACCTGAACCGGCCCGAACTGAGCGCGGAGCGTTTCGTGCCGAACCCGTATGCGACGGGCGACGCGGATCGCGTGCTGTATCGTACCGGCGACCTGGCCCGCTTCGATCGGCACGGCGACATCGAATTCGTGGGCCGCGACGACCAGCAGGTCAAGGTGCGCGGCTTCCGCATCGAGACGGGCGAAGTCGAATCGGTGCTGGGCCGCCATCCGGGCGTCGCCAAGGTCGCGGTGCTGGCGCGTTCGGGTAGCGCGGGCGCCGTGCTCTGTGCGTTCGTGCAGGCGGCGGGCACGCTGCCGGACGGCGCGCTGAAGGCGCATGCGCAACAGGCGCTGCCGCCGTACATGGTGCCCGACCGGATCGTCGTGCTCGACGCGATGCCGATGACCGGCAGCGGCAAGATCGATCGCCTCAGGCTGGCCGACTGGCCGCTCGATGCGGCGAGCGTCGCCGATCGCGCCGTCCCCGCCAACGCCGCGCGCCGCGCGCCCGGCGATGCTCAAGCGGCGGTCGCCGCGATCTGGCGCGACGTGCTCGGCCTCGCCGAGATCGATCCGGACACCAACTTCTTCGACGCCGGCGGCCACTCGCTCGCGCTGATCCAGTGCCAGGCGCGGCTGCGCAGCGAATTCGGCCGCGACGTCGACATCGATCACCTGTTCCGCTATACGACGATTCGCACGCTGGCCGGCTGGCTGTCCGCGTCCGGCGAGCCGGCGGCCGATGCCGGCGGCACGGCCGAGGCCGCACGCGCGTCGCAGGTCGACAGCCGCGACGTCGCGATCATCGGGATGAGCGCGACCGTCTCGGGCGCGGACGACGTCGAGCAGTTCTGGCGCATGTTGCTCGCGGGCGAGGACGGCATCACCCGGCTCGACGACGCGCGGCTGCGCGCGCTCGGCGTGCCGGACGAGCTGCTCGGCAATCCGCGCTTCGTCGCCGCGCGCGGGTTGATTCGCGATCCGGACTGTTTCGACGCCGCGTTCTTCGGCTATACGCCGCGCGAAGCCGAGATCATGGATCCGCAGCAGCGCAAGCTGATGGAGGAAAGCTATCGCGCGCTCGAGGACGCCGGTTACGCCGGGCCCGGGCCCGCGCGCGACGTGGGCGTCTACGTCGGCGTCGGCGCGAGCCAGTACCTCGCGAACCACGTGCTCGGCAACCGTGACGCGGTCGACGCGCTCGGGCTGTACCAGATCAACGTGCTGAACCAGGCCGCGACGCAGATCGCCTACCGGCTGAATCTCACCGGCCCCGCGGTCACGCTGAACACCGCGTGCTCGACGTCGCTGGTCGCGCTGCACATGGCCGCGCGCGCAGTCGCGCAGGGCGACTGCGAACTCGCGCTCGCGGGCGCGGCGTCGATCGGCGTCGACGGCGTGCCGGGCTATCTGCACCGTACCGGCGGGATCTTTTCCGCGGACGGCTATTGCCGCGCGTTCGACGCGGCCGCGAGCGGCACCGTGGAGGGCAGCGGCGCGGGTGCGGTCGTGCTCAAGCGGCTCGATCTCGCGCGCCGCGACGGCGATCACGTGTATGCGATCGTCAAGGGCTCCGCGATCAACAACGACGGTCACGACAAGGCCGGCTACACCGCGCCGAGCCCTGCCGGCCAGGCACGGGTGATTCGCGCCGCGCTGGCGGACGCGGGCGTGGACGCCGCGTCGGTCGGCTATGTCGAGACGCACGGCACCGGCACGCTGCTCGGCGACCCGATCGAAATGGCCGCGCTGAAGGCGACCTACGGCCAGCATCCGGCACGTGCGCCGCGCCTGCTCGGCGCGGTCAAGACGAGCGTCGGGCACCTGGACAGCGCGGCGGGGCTCGCGGGCGTGATCAAGGCGGCGCTCGCGCTCGAGCGCGGCAAGGTGCCGGGCACGCTGCACTTCGACACGCCCAATCCGCTGCTCGAACTCGACGACGCGGCCTTCCGCATCACCGCGCAAGCGACCGACTGGCCGGACGGCGGCGCGCCGCGCCGCGCGGCCGTCAGTTCGTTCGGCATCGGCGGGACCAATGCGCATGTGATCCTGGAAGCCGCGCCGCCGGAGGCGGACGCGCCGACGGCCGCCGCCGTGCATTGCCTGCGGCTGTCGGCCGCCACGCCTGACGGGCTGCGGCGCGCGGCGGACGGCCTCGCCGCCGCGCTGCGCCGCCACCCCGAATGGGCGCTGGCCGACGTCGCGTACACGCTGCAGGCCGCCCGGCAGGACCATGCGTGCCGCGCGTTCGTGGTCGCCGAGTCGCGCGATACGGCGCTCGACGCGCTGGCGGCTGGCGTGTCGCCGGTCGCCGACGACGCGCCGTCCGCGCGTCCGGTGATCTTCCTGTTCACCGGGCAGGGCGCGCAGGCCGCGGGGATGGCGCGCGACCTGCATCGCGAGAATCCGGTGTTCCGCGCGGCGCTCGACCAGGTGTGCGGGCGGTTCGCGAGCACGGCCGGGCTCGCGCTCGAACCTTACCTGCTGGGCGACGCGAACACCACCGACACCGCGCTGGTGCAGCCGCTGCTGTTCGCGTACGAGTACGCGCTGTATCAGGCGTGGGCAGCGCTGGGCGTGACGCCGGATTACCTGATCGGCCACAGCCTCGGCGAATTGGTCGCCGCGTGCTGCGCGGGCGTGTTCTCGCTCGACGATGCGGTCGGCTTCGTGGCGGCGCGCGCGGCGGCGATGCAGGCGCAGCCGGCCGGCGCGATGCTGTCGATATCGATCGCGGAGGACGAGCTGGCCGCGCAATTGCCGCCGACGCTCGCCATCGCGGCGGTCAATGGGCCGTTGCAATGCGTGGTGTCCGGCCCGGTGGATGCGGTCGACGCGTTCGCGGCGCACCTGCGCGACGCGGGTGTCGCGCATGCGCGGCTCGCGTCGTCGCACGCGTTCCACTCGCCGATGATGACGGACGCGGCGGCGCGCGTGCACGCGCATGCCGCGACGATGACGCTGCATGCGCCGCGCATCCCGTTGATCTCCAACCTCGACGGCGCGCTGCTGGACGCGCCGCGCGCCACCGATCCGGCGTACTGGGCCACGCACGTACTCGGCACGGTGCGCTTCTCGGCAGGCGTGCGAGCACTGGCGGCACTGGGTGATGCGCTGTGGGTCGAGATCGGCCCGCGCGACGTGCTGGCGGCGCTGGTGCGCGCGCATCGCTGCGCGCCGGCCGACGCGGTGCTGGCGAGCTTCACGGAGCGCACGCCGCGCACGATGGCCACGCTGCTCGCCGGCTACGGGCGGCTATGGGCGAAGGGCGCGCGGCTGACACGGCGCGACGCCTACGCGGGCGAGCGCCGCAAGCGCCTGCCGTTGCCGGGCTATCCGTTCGAGCGGACGCGTCACTGGCTGCCGGCACGGCACATCGAGCGCGTGCAGCCGGACGCGTTGTCGCCGTCGATTGCAGCGGTGGCCGCGCCGGCCGCGGTCGACACCGCGCCCGCTGCTTCGGCCGAGACCGACGACGTGCGGCATGCATTGACGCGTATCTGGACCGAGTGCCTCGGCCACGAGCGGATCGCGCCGACCGACGATTTCTTCGAGCTGGGCGGCGATTCGCTGCTGGCCGGGCGCGTGCTCACGCGAATTCACGAGCGGCTGAATGCGGAGCTGACGCTCGACGCGTTCTTCGGTGCGCCGACGATCGACGGGCTGGCCCGCGCGATTCGCTTGCAGTCCGAACCGACGCCGCCTGCCCTGCAGGCGGCAACGACGCCGGACGGCCTGCCGGGCGCCGGGCCGCGCCGCGCGCCGATGTCGTTCCAGCAGCGCCGGCTATGGACGCTCGAACGGCTCGGCATGGGCGGTTCGGTCTTCCACCTGCCGCAATGCCTGCACCTGCACGGCGAGCTCGACCGCGCCGCGCTGCACGCGGCGCTCGCGGGGCTGGTCGCGCGCCATCCGGCGCTGCGCACGTCGTTCCACGAAGGACCGGACGGCGACGGCGAGCAGCACGTGCATGCCGACGCGACGGTCGCGCTGTCGATCCATGCGTACGCAGGCGGCACGGACGACGCACTGCGCGCGTTCATCGCGCAGCATCGCGACGCGCTGCGGGCGGAGCCGTTCGATCTCGCGCGGCCGCCGCTGTTTCGCGCACGGCTGCTCGAACTCGGGCCGCGCCGCGCGTGCCTGCTGATGTCGTTCCATCACATCGTCGTCGACGGCTGGTCGTTCGGGCTGATCGCGCAGGATCTCGCGTCGCTGTACGGTGCGGCGAGCCAGGGCGGCACGCCGGATACCGAACCGCCCGCGTGGGATTACGCGGACTACAGCGAGGAGCAGGCGACGCGGTTCGCCGCCGGGCACTACGCGGCGCACGAGGCGTTCTGGGCGCACCTGGACGGCGCGCCGGTGCTCGACCTCGGCGCCGATCGACGCCGCGCACGCACGGCGGGGCGTCTCGCGCGCAGCGGCCGCGTCGCGGTGGATGCCGAGCGTGCGCGGCAGGTCGACGCGCTGGCGCGGCGCTTGCGGACGACGCCGTACGTCGTGTTCCTGTCCGCGTTCCTGCTGATGCTGTCGCGGCGCACCGGACAGCGCGACCTGGTGGTCGGCTCGCCGGTCGCCAACCGCGCGTCGAGCCGCACCGAAGGGCTCGTCGGCTTTTTCGTCAACCTGCTCGCGCTGCGCGTGGCGTTCCCGGCAGCCAGCCGCGCGCGGGCGTGGATCGAACGGGTGCGCGACTGCGTGATGGCCGCGCACGCGCACCAGGACTATCCGTTCGAAAAGCTGGTCGAGCGCTTCGCGGGCCCGCGCGACACGTCGCTGACGCCGCTGTTCCAGGTGGTGTTCTCGATGCAGGAGGCGCCGGTCCGCCATGTGCGGATCGGCGGGCTGGACGTCGCGTTCGAGGACACGCCGGAAACGGAAACCGAATACGACCTGACGATGAACCTGCATCGCGACGGAGCGGGCTACGGCGGCGTGCTGCTGACGCGCGACGGCGCGCTGGAGCGTGGCGAGGCCGACGAGGTGATCGAACAGTTCCAGGCCGCGCTGGACCTGCTGCTGACGCTGCCGGACGATGCGCCGCTCGGCGACGCGGGCGTGCTGTCGGCCGCACAGCGGCAGGCCTGGCAGGCGGCGTCCGGGGTGGCCGACGTGTCGTCGTGGGCGGCGTCCGACCTCGTGTCGCTGCTGTCGGGCACGCTGACGGACGGCAACGCCGCGCCGGCGGTCGCCACCGCGCACGAGACGCTCAGTTACGCGGCGCTGCGGGCCCGGGTGGAGCAGGTTGCGGGCGCGCTGCACGCGCGCGGCGTCCGCGCCGGCGAGCGCGTCGCGCTGTGCTTGCCGATGGGGCTCGACGCACTGGTGGCGCTGCTCGGCGTGCTGCGCATCGGGGCGACGTACCTGCCGCTCGATCCCGCCGCGCCGGCCGCGCGGCAGCACGCGATCCTGTCGCAAGCGGCGCCGGTGCTGCTCGTGCACGACGCGACGGCGCCGCCGCCGACGTGGCCCGGATGCGCGGCGATCGCGTTCGCCGCGCTTGGCGACGCGTCCGCCGGCGCGCCGCCCGCACGTATCGATCCGCAACGGGCCGCCTATACGCTGTTCACGTCCGGTTCGACCGGCGTGCCGAAGGGCGTCGACGTCAGCCATCGGGCGGTCGCGCAGAAGATCCAGGCACTGTGCGCCGCGTATCGCATGACGGCCGACGACCGGGTCGTGCAGTTCTCGTCGCTCGTGTTCGACGTGTCGATCGAGGAAATCTTCACGACGCTGTCCGCCGGCGCCTGTCTGCTGCTGCTCGAGCGCACGGCGTGGCCGACGCTCGGCGCGTTCAGCGGCCTGCTCGACGCACAGCGTGCGACCGTGCTCAACCTGCCCGCGTCGTTCTGGCGCGAATGGGTGCGTGCGATCGGGCTCGGCGAGGCCGCGCTGCCGGCGCGGCTGCGGCTGGTCGTGACGGGCAGCGAGACGGTGCCGCTCGCGGCCGTGCAGACATGGCGCGCCGTGACGGGCGGCCGCGTGGCGCTGATGAACGCGTACGGGCTGACGGAGAGCGTGATCACGTCCGTCGTGCACGACGTGCCGGCCGACGCGCGCGCGGATGAACGCGACGTGCCGATCGGCGCGCCGCTGCCCGGCACCACGGCCTATGTGCTCGACGCGCACCTGCAACCGGTGCCGCCGCTGTGCCGCGGCGAGCTCTATCTCGGCGGCGGCGCACTCGCGAGCGGCTACCCGGGCCGGCCCGGCCAGACGGCCGCCGCGTTCCTGCCCGATCCGTTCGCCGGACAGCCGGGCGCGCGCATGTATCGCACCGGCGACCTCGTGCGTCGCGACGGGGCGGGCGCGCTGATCTACCTCGGCCGCAGCGATCGCCAGATCAAGGTGCGCGGCGTTCGTGTCGATCTGGCCGAAGTGGAAGCGCTGCTGCTCGAACAGGACGGCGTGCGCGAGGCCGCAGTGCGGCTGTCGGGCGGACCCGACGCGCCGGCGCCGCGCCTGGAGGCGTTCATCGTCGTGGGCGCCGACGCATCGGGCGCGGCGGACACGTCACGCGAGGCGGCGCGCGAGCGGCTGCGCGCGCTGCGCCGCGTCGCGCCCGCGCATCTGGTGCCGCATGCGCTGGCAATCGTGCCGTCGCTGCCGAAGACGTCCGGCGACAAGATCGATCGCCAGTGGGTATCGACGGCGGTGCTGCCGGACGCGGCCGCGGACGGCGACGACACGCCGCCGCTGCGCGCGCTGCTGACGGTGCTGCGCGACGTGCTGCGGCTGGAGCGGATCGGCCGCGACGACAACTACTTCGGGCTGGGCGGCGACTCCATCCTGGTGCTGCGCGCCGTCGCGCAGCTGAACCGGGCCGGCTGGACGGTCGACCCGCAGGATTTCTTCGCGAGCCCGACCCTCGGGGACCTGGCCGATTGCCTGCGGCCGCTGGCGGCGCGACCGGACGCGCACGATGTGTCCGCGTTCCCGCTGACGCCGTATCAAAGGCGCGTGCTGCAGCGCCCGCACGCGCACCACTGGAACCGCGCGTTGCTCGTTCGGGCGGCGCAACCGCTCGACGCCGACGCGCTGCGGGCCGCGCTCCGTTCGCTGCTCGACGCGCATCCGGGGCTGCGCTGCGTATTCGATCGCGGCGCGCTGTCGGGCCGCGTCGCGCCGGCGGACACGGACGCCGTGCAGCGCTGCTTCAGCAGCCACGACCTGGTGGCGGACGATGCGGCGCGCTTCATCGTCGCGCACAGCACGACGCTGCAGCAGGGCTTCGATCTCGCGCACGGGCCGCTGGTGCGGATCGCGCACTACCGATGCGGCGCGGCCGGCGACCGGCTGCTGCTCGTCGTGCACGGTCTCGTCGCGGACAGCCATGGCTGGGCGGTGCTGCTGGACGACCTCGCCAATGCGTATGCGGCGCATGCGGACGGCCGGACGCCGGCAGTGGCCGCGCCGACGCTGGCGTACCCGGCCTATCTTCGCGCGCTCGACGCACGCATGGCGGCCGCGCGGCAGGCGGGCGAAACCGCCGCGTACTTTGCGCCGATGGCGGCCAACGTCGCGCTGCCGCGGGATCGGCACGCGGAAGCCGGCGCGAACGCCGAGGCGAGCCAGCAGGTCGTGCGCGACCGGCTGACCGGCGAGGCGGCGCGACGGTTGCTGGCCGTCGTGCCGCAGCGCCTGCGCGTGAAAGCCGCCACCGTCGCGATCGCGGCGGCGGCGCGCGCGCTCACCGACTGGGCGGGCGGCGCGGTCGTCGCCGATCTCGGCCGGCACGGCCGCGACTGGCTCGACGACGGGCCGGCGGTCGAGCGCGCGGTCGGCTGCTTCGTCTGCGACGTGCCGCTGCTGTTGCCGCATCGCGCCGGCGTGCCGGGCGTCGCCGCGCTGCGCGAGTGGGAGGCGACGCTGGCCGCGCTGCCGCTGGCGGCGCTGGGCGGTGCGGACCTGCCGCCGCCCGCCGGCGTCGATCCCGACGCGTGGCGGCGCTGCGTGCAGCCGCAGGTCAGCATCGATTTCGTGTCGGCGGCCGCCGCGCGTCCGTCCGCGTGGTTCTCCGCCGCCACCGAGGCGGTGGGCACGGACCGCGCGGCAACCGACGAACGTTCCCATCTGCTGAACCTCGTCTGCGTCGCGGGCGACGGCGAACTCGCGTTCGAGTGCCGCTACAGCGACGCCGTCCACACGCGCGCCACCGCCGAACAGTTGCTGCGTCGGTGGCGCGAACACATGGAGGCCGCGCTCGCGCATGTCGCCGACGCAGCCGTTCCCGTAGTCGAACACGATCATTCCTGACATGACCCAGATCTACCTGAAACCCAACGTCGTCTTCGAACCGCTGATCAATCAATGGTATGCGTGGACTTTCCTGCTGCAGCCGGCGACCTGCGCGCTGGTGATGAAGCAGGTGCATCTGCGCATCATGGAATCCTTCATCCGCGCGCCGGAGCTGCATCGGCGTTCCGCCGCGAAGATGGCCGGCGGCCCGTTTCTCAACGGCGGCCGGGAGCTCGTGCCGGCGGTCGACGCGCTGATCCGCGACACCCGCACGCGCGCCGCGCCGCTGCTGGCGCTGGCGGACGCGCTGCGCGAGCTCGACGAACTGCTCGAGCGGGAAGGAGGCGGCGATACGCTGTCGCCGCTGTATGCGCGGGTGCCCGAGCCGTTGAAGGGATTCGTCGAGCTGGGCTACGACCTGCGCGGCCACGCGTCGTACCGGCTGTTCGAGCGGCTGTTGTACGACAGCGCCGGCTATCTCGACGCGCTGCAGAGCGTGAACGGCTTCCTCGCCACCAGCGACGACCGGAGCTTCATGCTGAGCACGCCGCGCTTTCCGGACGAGCACATGGTGCAGATTCGCCTGCCGTTCCGCGACGCGCTGTACGACGAGCTGTTCGCGGCCCGCCACACGGGCGCCGCGCCGGACCTGATCGACCGCCTGCTCGCGCACGCGGAGGGCGGCGCCGCGCGGCGCACGGCGCTCGAAACCTGGTTCACCGACGCACCGCCGCCGCGCCCGCCGTCGGCGCCGGCGCGCGCGGGGCAGCCGGTGCGGGTGCGCTACTTCAACCATGCGACGGTGCTGGTCGAAACCGCGAAATTCTCGCTGCTGACCGATCCGATCGTCGGCTATCCGCTCGGCCAGGGCGACGATCCGTTCACGTTCGCGGATCTGCCCGAGCGCATCGATTACGTGCTGCTGACCCACAACCACCAGGATCACATCGTGCTCGAGAGCCTGCTGCAGCTACGGCACCGGATCGGCACGCTGGTCGTGCCGCGCAGCCACGGCGGGTTCCTGCAAGATCCGTCGATCCGGCTCGCGCTCGAAGCATGCGGGTTCGAGCGGGTGATCGAGGTCGGCGAACTGGACAGCGTGCCCGTGCCGGGCGGCGAGATCGTCGCGCTGCCGTTCCTCGGCGAGCACGGCGATCTGCATATCGCGGCGAAGATGGCGTTCGCGCTGAAGGTGGACGGCAAGAGCATGCTGTTCGCGGCCGACTCGAACAATCTCCAGCCGGAGCTGTACCAGCGCATCGCGCAGCGCATCGGCCGGATCGGCACGCTGTTCATCGGCATGGAATGCGAAGGCGCGCCGATGTCCTGGCTGTACGGCGCGCTCCTGAACGAGCCGCTCGGGCGCCAGTTCGACCAGAACCGCCGCCTGAACGGCTCCGACTGCGAGCGCGCGTGGCCGCTGGTCGAGTGCTTCGCGCCGCGCCAGGTGTTCGTCTATGCGATGGGCGCGGAGCCGTGGCTCAAGTTCATCTCCAGCATCGAATACGCGCCGACCTCGCTGCCGATCGTCGAATCGGACAAGCTGATCGCCCGCTGCCACGCACGCGACATCCAGTCCGAGCGGCTGTACCTGAAGAAGGAAATCGTCCTTTGAGCGCGGGCGGCCGCGGGGCGGCCCGCATCGTCTCGTCGAATCGTCGAACGAGGAAAACACTCCCCATGCCGGATCGTCCTCCGTCCCGTGTCGCTACCGCCGTCAAGATTCTCGCCGTCACGGTCATGCTGTTGCTGGCCGCTGCCGTGGGCCTGCTGTATTGGGCGCTGCCCGCCGCGACCGGCTATGCGTCGCATTACC
This sequence comes from Burkholderia sp. MS389, assembly GCF_016899425.1. GTDB lineage: Bacteria > Pseudomonadota > Gammaproteobacteria > Burkholderiales > Burkholderiaceae > Burkholderia > Burkholderia sola. The sequence goes on along the minus strand of NZ_CP045996.1, from coordinate 29,539 downwards.
TGTGCGCGCGCGTGCTCGCCGGCGGCGACGGTAGCGACGGTAGCGACGGCGATGCGCGCGCCGTGTTCGCGCGCGAGGTGCAGCCGATCAATCCGTTGTTCGACTTCGTCACGTACCGGATCGACCGTGCGCGACAGACCGTCGAGGCCGCAGGGCTCGGCGTGCTGCGCTCGACGGTCGCGTTGTACCGGCCGGGCCTCGGCTGCACGATCGCGCCGGCCGACGCGATCGACGCGTTGCGCGTGGAGGGCGATGGCCTCGCGCTGCCGGGCGCGTCGGCCGAGGCCGACAACCTCGACGATGTCATACCGTCCGATCCGCCGCCGGCGCTGGGCGCCGTGCTGGATCGCGCGGTGGCGGAGCCGGCGCCCGGATCGCTGCGCAACACGCTGGCGGTGGTCGTGCGGCAGGACGGCAAGCTCGTCGGCGAGCGGTACGCGCCGGGCGTCACGGCCGATACCCCGTTGCTCGGCTGGTCGATGACGAAGACCGTCACCGCATTGCTGGCGGGCGTATTGGCCCGCGACGGCAAACTGACGCTCGCGCAGGATCGCCTGCTGGACGACTGGGCGTCGTCCGGCGACCCGCGCCAGGCGATCCGGTTGCGCGACTTGCTGCAATGGACGAGCGGGCTGGACTACCGGGAAGGCTATCTGCCCGGCTCGGACACGACGAAGATGCTGTACCAGTCGACCGACATGGCGCGCTTCGTCGCGAGCCGGCCGCTGAAGATCGCGCCCGGCCGCGAGGTGGACTACCAGAGCGGCGGCAGCGTGCTGGTCGCGAAGATCATCGCGCGCGCGGTCTCGCCGCGGCCGCTCGACATCGTGCCGTTCGCACGGGCGCGGCTGTTCGAGCCGCTCGGCATCCGCACCGCGATGATGGAGCCCGACGCGTCGGGCACGCTGGTCGGCAGCAGCTACATGCTGGCATCGGCGCGGGACTGGTCGAAGCTCGGCCAGTTGATCCTGCAGCACGGCGTGTGGCGCGGCGCGCGCATCGTCGATGAGGACTGGGTGCGTTTCATGGCGACGCCCGAGGCGACCCGGCACGACGGCCGGCTCGGTGCGCATCTTTGGCTGAATGCCGGCGCCGGCGGCGCGCGCCGGTTTCCGTCGCTGCCCGAGGACCTGGTGATGATGGACGGCTTCAATCACCAGCTGGTGGTGATCGTGCCGTCGTGCCGCGTGGTCATCACGCGGCTGGGCGCGACGGTGGACCACAGCTGGGACACCGAACGCTTCGTCGCCGACGTGATGGCGAGCCTGCCGGGCTGCGCCGACCCGGCAACCACGTCCGCTGCAAGGGAAGCGAATCATGAAGATCATCGTACGTGACGCAGTGGCCGCCGATACGCCGGCCCTGCGCGAGCTGTTCCTGCACTCGCGCCGCGAGACCTTCGTCTGGGTGCCGGCCGGCGCGTTCCAGCCGGCCGACTTCGACGCCCAGACGGAAGGCGAGCGGCTGAGGGTCGCCGAGGACGCAAGCGGGCGACTCGCCGGCTTCGTGTCGGTCTGGGAACCCGACCATTTCATCCACCACCTGCACGTGTCCCGGCCGCACCACCGCAGCGGCGTCGGCCGCGCGCTGCTGCGCGCGCTGCCGGGCTGGCCGGCCACCCGCTATCGGCTCAAGTGCCTGCGCGCCAACGCGCCGGCGCTGGCGTTCTATGCGGCGTGCGGCTTCGCCGAGATCGGCGCCGGCAGCGCGGAAGACGGCGAGTACCTGCTGCTCGAGTCCGGCGACAAGGACAGCCGATGACCGTCCACCTGCGGTACTGCCTGCAGCAGGCGGCGTTGTGGGGTACCTTCGGCCTCGTGCTGCCGGTCGTCACGCTGTTCCTGCTGCACAACCATTTCACGCTGTTCGAGATCGGGCTTTACGCGGCGCTGTTCAGCCTGTCGACCATCGCGCTGGAGCTGCCGTTCGGCGCGATGGCCGACCGCGTGGGCCGCATCCGGACCTATCGCGTATCGCTGCTGATGAACAGCGTCGGCTGCGCGCTGATGCTGTGCTTCAGCCAGAAGCCGATGCTGTACCTCGCGGCGGCGAGCTTCGGCATCGCGCGCGCGATGAGTTCCGGGACCGTCGACGCGTGGTATGTCGGCCTGCTGCGCGAGCACGGCGAAACGAAGCGGATTCCGTATTTTCTCGGCCGTGCGGAGCTGGCCTCCGCGCTCGGGCTGGCGAGCATGTCGCTGGTCGGCGGCGTGCTCCCGGACCTGATCGGCAGCCGGCTGTTCGACAACCCGTACAAGATCGGTCTCGCGCTCGCATGCGGCTTGTTCGTCGTGCTGCTGGGTCTCACGTCGTGGTTTTTCGCCGAGGCGGAGCAGGCGCCGCACGAGGCGGTGCCCGCCGGCAGGATCCTCGACGATCTTCGGGAACTGGTCCGGTTCACGTGGCACGGCGGCGCGGTGCGGCCGCTGATCCTGCTCTGCATGCTGCTCGGCGGCGTCGTGTCGGTGCTGGAGAGCTACTGGCCGGTCGTGTTGAAGACGCTCGTGCCGATGCATGGCGCGACCTGGGCGTTCGGCCTGTTCCTCACGCTGATGCTGGTCGTGAAGGGCGCGGGCGGCTGGGTGTCGTATCGCGTGATGAAGCAATGCGCCGCGCGGCCAGCGCTCGCCGTGACGCTGCCGTTCGCCGGGCTCGCCGTGAGCCTCGTGCTGACGCGCTGGGCGAATCACGTCGTCGCGTTCGGCATCGTGCTGAGCGGGGTCGCGCTGTGCCTCGGCATCGCCGGCGCGGTGTTCAACGCGGTGCTGCATCACCGCACGCCCGATGCGCTGCGATCGCGCGCCGTCTCGTTTTTTTCGCTGGTGTTCCAGCTCGGCAGCATGATCGCGTCGGTCCTGCTCGGCTACCTGGTCAGCCAGTGGGGCGTGCAGGCGGTGTGGTGCGGCGTCGGCGTGCTGGTCGCGGCGGCGTCCGGATACGGCGCGACGATCGGCGGCTGGGCCGCCGACCCGGTGGAAGAAGCAAAGGCGACGGCGCGCGTGTAGGGCCGGGCGCGCCGGTTCGATGCAGGTGCGATGCGTCATGCGGTAGCGGCAATCTTTTTCGTTTGTCACCCCACGATAGCCAAGGAGAGCGACTTTGAAACAGGAGATGAGCAATGCGATTCACGACACGCTGGATGCGCTCGTGTCGCAGTACGGGAGGGCGGCGCTCGAACGCGTGATCGCGTTCGTCGACATCAATACGGGGCGGGTTCCGTTGCCCGCGCTGCCGAAACATCAGCGGCCGCTGCTGTTCTATTTCCCGGGGCTCGACGGGAAGCCGTGGTACGACGCGTCCGATTATCCGGAGCTCGAGGCGTTCACGTCGACGCTCGAGGCGTCGGTCGACGTGCTGCGCGAGGAGTTCCTCGCGCAGGTCACCACGTCGATGCTGCTGCCGTACGAAGAACAGGTGGCGGGACGGTTCGAGTCGATCCGGCGCAACGACTGGGGGTCGTTCTATTTCAGGCGCAAGGGCGAGCCGGAGGTCGAGGAGAATTGCCGCCGTTGCCCGCGCACCGCGGCGCTGATGCGCGAGGTGCAGGATTTCCTCAGCCCGAGCGGCGCGTTCATCTTTTCGGTGATCCAGGGCGGCACGCGGATTCCGCCGCATTCGGACACGACCAATCTCAAGCTGACCTGCCAGCTTCCGCTGATCGTGCCGCATGGCTCGCGACTGCGCGTCGGCGACGAGACGCGCGAGTGGCCGGACCGGCGCGCGATCATTTTCGACGATACGTTCGAACATGAGAGCTGGAACGACAGCGACGAGCCGCGGGTTTGCCTGCTGGTCGATATCTGGCATCCGGGCATCACGCGGATCGAGCGGGACGCGGTCGAGCGGCTCGATGCGGCGATCAGCCAGCATCTCGGTCTGGATTTCCGGCCGCCCTGGGCCGAAGCGGCCGCGGCGTAACGCGGGGCAGGGCGGCCGGCTGACGGAGGTCGCCTTTTCGATCATCGACCGATAGCGGCTCGGTCAGGCTGGCATTCGGCGCCGCGCTCGTTCTTGCAGCGGCGGCCGCACGGATGCCGGCCGCGCGCCGCGCCGAGGGAAAGGGCGGCACGGGGCATCTCGCGCACTTTTTTCGTGTCTATTGCGGGGGGCGTGGAATCGAGTTTGAGGGGCCGGAGCGGGAAGCCTCGCGGATAGGGGCTCACATCACGCGCACGATCCAAACTTAAACGAAATGTGACCCCTCGCCGCCGCAAAATTTTGCACAATGACGGCAGCGCGGCCTCCCGCCGCGCTTCGATCCGGGCCGATCGCCCGCCGATCACCGTTATTGAGCCCCGCTCCTACGTGCCGCCGCCCACCGCCATGGACCAACCGAAACGCATCCTGATCGTCGAGGACGACGCCGACATTGCCGACGTGCTGAGCCTGCACCTGCGCGACGAGCGCTACGAGGTCGTGCACAGCGCGGACGGCGCCGAAGGGCTGCGCCTGCTCGAACAGGGCAACTGGGACGCGCTGATCCTCGACCTGATGCTGCCGGGCGTCGACGGCCTCGAGATCTGCCGGCGCGCGCGGGCGATGACGCGCTATACGCCGATCATCATCACGAGCGCGCGGTCGAGCGAGGTGCACCGGATCCTCGGCCTCGAACTCGGCGCCGACGACTACCTCGCGAAGCCGTTCTCGGTGCTCGAACTCGTCGCGCGCGTGAAGGCGCTGCTGCGGCGCGTCGATGCGCTCGCGCGCGATTCGCGGATCGACGCGGGCACGCTCGACGTCGCGGGGCTCGCGATCGACCCGATCGCGCGCGAGGCGAGCGTCGACGGCGCACGCATCGACCTCACGCCGCGCGAATTCGACCTGCTGTATTTCTTCGCGCGGCACCCGGGCAAGGTGTTCTCGCGGATGGATCTGCTGAACGCCGTGTGGGGCTACCAGCACGAAGGCTACGAACACACGGTCAACACCCACATCAACCGCCTGCGCGCGAAGATCGAGGCCGATCCGGCCGAGCCCGTGCGGATCCTCACCGTGTGGGGGCGCGGCTACAAGCTCGCCGCGCCGGGCCAGCGGGACGCATGATGAAGCTCACGCTCACCCGGCGGCTGTCGCTCGTGTTCTCGATCCTGCTGCTCGCGTGCTCGGGCGCGTCGGCGTGGCTGCAGATCCGCGCGAACGACATGCGCGAGAAGGAAGTCGTGCAGGCGCTGTCGCGCGACCTGGCCGCCAACATCGCCAATAGTGCGCCGCTGATGGACGCGAACGGGCTGCGCCCCGACGCCGTGCGCACGCTGTTCGGCCAGTTGATGGGCGTGAACCCGAGCGTCGAGGTGTACCTGCTCGACAACGCGGGGCGCATCAAGGGCGACGACGCGCCGCCCGGCCACGTGAAGCGCGACCGCGTCGATCTCGCGCCCGTGCAGCGCTTCATCGCGGGCGAGCCGCTGCCGATCCTCGGCGACGATCCGCGCAGCCCGGACGCGCGCAAGGTGTTCAGCGCCGCGCCGCTGCAGCGCGCGGGGCAGCCGCCGTCCGGCTACATCTACGTGGTGCTGCTCGGCGAGGCGCATGACCGGCTCGCCGCGCGCGTCGACGCCGGCAACGTGCTGCGCACGACGCTGTGGTCGATGGCGATCGTCGCGCTGCTCGGCCTGCTCGCGGGCCTCGTCGCATTCGGCTTCATCACGCGCCCGCTGCGCCGGCTGACGGCCGCGATGCGCGACTTCGACGCGAACGGTGCGCCCCGCGCGCCGGGTGGGGCCGACACGCTCAACACGCCCGACACGCCGCCGCCGGTGCTGCACTTGCCGCCGGGCCGCCGCGGCGACGACATCGCGGTGCTCGAATCCGCGTTCGCGCAAATGGCCGACCGGATCGGCGACCAGTGGCGCGCGCTGACGCGTCAGGACCAGCAGCGGCGCGAACTGATCACGAACATCTCGCACGACCTGCGCACGCCGCTGACGTCGCTGCACGGCTATCTGGAGACGCTGTCGCTGAAGGCCGACACGCTGCCCGAGCCCGAGCGGCGGCGCTACCTGTCGATCGCGCTCGCGCAGAGCGCGAAGGTCGGGCGGCTCGCGCAGGCGCTGTTCGAACTCGCGCGGCTCGAATCGGGCGGCGTGCAGGCCGAGCGCGAGCCGTTCTCGCTCGTCGATCTCGTGCAGGACGTGTTCCAGAAATTCGAGCTGGCCGCGCAATCGCGCGGCGTCGCGCTGCATGCGCGGATTCCGCCGCGCGTGCCGGTCGTATCGGCCGATCTCGGGATGATCGAGCGCGTGCTGACCAACCTGCTCGACAACGCGCTGCGGCACACGCCTTCGCACGGCGAGGTCGAGATCGCGCTGGAGACGCACGGCGATCGCGTGATCGTGACCGTGTCGGATACCGGGGAAGGGATTCCGGCCGCACGGCGCGAAGGGCTGTTCCAGCGGCCGCAGCGGCCGATGAGCGGCGGCACCGCGACGAGCGGCGGGCTGGGCCTGCTGATCGTGCACCGGATGCTGGCGCTCAACGGCAGCGGCATCCGGCTCGTCGACCGGGAAGGGCGGGGTGCGGTGTTCGAGTTCGCGCTGGCGGTCGCGTCGCCGGCGGCGGGCGACGGTACGCGCTGACCGCGCTCGGCAGGCGCTACTTGCCGCGCTTGCGCCGCACGTCGCTCGGCGTCGTGCCGGTCCAGCGCTTGAACGCGTGGCGGAATCCCACTGCATCGCTGAAGCCCAGCGTCAGCGCGATATCCTCGGTGCTGAGCGTGGTCGTGCCGAGATAGTCGATCGCGAGCGCCTTGCGCACGCTCGTCAGCAGTTCGCTGTACGACGTGCCTTCGGCTTCGAGCTTGCGGCGCAGCGTGCGCGACGTCATGCACAGGCTCTCGGCGATCGCGTCGATGTCCGGGAATTGTCCCGGCGTGCGGGTGAGCTCCTCGTACACGCGTCGCGTAATGCCCGACTGGCTGCGTAATGCGTCGAGCAGTTGCGCGCAGTGCGACGACACCTGCGCGGCCGTGATCGGATTCGCGAGCTGAGGCGCGCGCGCGAGCCATGCCGCCGGATAGCTGAGCACGTGATGCGGCTGGTCGAACGCGATCGGGCATTCGAGCGCGTCGGTCAGCAGCGCCCCGTGCGGCGGCCGCGGCTGCGCGAACTGCGCGCGCGCGGGCACGCACCACGCACCCATCACGTCCTTGATGATCGTCACGTGCAGCGCGAACTGCATGTCGATCAGGAAACGGTACAGCGGCTCATCGAGATCGGGCAGCGCGACTTCGTGGCGGTCCGGAAACAGCCACGATGCGGTATCGCCCTGTTCGACCCAGCGGATCGGCAGCATGCCGTTCGCGAGCCGGTGATATTTGACGGCCGAATCGAACGCACGCGCGAGCGATTCCGAGCACAGCATCGCGTAGCCGTACATGCCGTAGCTCGACGCGCGCAGCAGGCGGCCGACGCGTACGCCGAGGTCGGTGCCGTCGTACCGGCCGACCGCATTGCGCGCGGCCGTCAGGAACTGCAGCGGCGACGTGAGCGTGAACGGGTCCGCGACGTCGGCCGGCGCGAGGCCGGTGCCGGCGAGCACCGTCGCCGGGTCGAGGCCGGCTTGCGCGGCCACGTCGACGAGCACGGCCAGCTTGGCCGGCGTGAAGCGCTGCTCGCGCAACGCGTGGGCGGCGGCGGCGTCCGGCAGCCCGGTAGGCTGGGCATGGGGAGGTTTCGAGAGCGCACTGCGCGGCATGACGGGGATCCTGCGTCCGAATCGATATCGTTGACGGCACGCAATTCTGCTCGGGAACGGTCCCATTCGCCACCGGGTTCACCCTGAGGCGCCGACGGAGCTGCCCGGGCGGACAGGCGTTCGCCGTGCGATGTTGCGCAGGCACGCGCCTCGCCTGTCCGTTTCGATCATGTTTTCGGCCGCCCGGATCATTTGCAAAGCGCGTCGTGCGCGCGATAGTCGCCGATCAGGCGGCGGCCCGCGTCCTTCCGGCGTGCAGGCCGCCGTGCGAACGGCACGCAGGCTGGCGTGCCGTCCCCAGAGGAGTGAGACATGACGAACAGACACTGGACCGGGTCGTATGGCCCGATCCCCGCCGAGATCGACGCCGATCGCCATCCCTCCGTCAGCGCGCTGCTGGACGACGCGATGCGCCGCTTCGCCGACCGCCCGGCGTTCCATGCGTTCGGCCGCACGCTCACCTATGCCGATGTCGAGCGCCTGTCGAGCGCGCTGGCCGCGTATCTGCAGCAGGTCGTCGGCGTGCGCAAGGGCGATCGCGTGGCCGTGATGCTGCCCAACGTGCTCGCGTTTCCGGTCGTGTTCGTCGCCGTCGCGAAGATCGGCGCGGTCCAGGTCAACGTGAATCCGCACTACACCGCGCGCGAGCTCGAGCATCAGCTCAACGACGCGGGGGTCGAGGTGGCGATCGTCTGCGGCGGGTCGATGGGCACGTTCGCGGACGTGGTCGGCGGCACGCGCGTGCGCACCGTGCTGAGCGTGGGGCGCGACGATCTCGGCGTCGTCGATGCGCCGGCCGGCGCATGCGACGCGCTGCCGCCCGGTTCGACCGCGCTCGCGCACGCCATCGCCGCCGGCGAATCGCTCGCGTGCGAGCCGGTTGCGCAAAGCGGCGCGGACCTGTTGCTGCTGCAATACACGGGCGGCACGACCGGCCTGTCGAAGGGCGCGGCGCTGTCGCATCGCAACCTCGTCGCGAACGTCGCGCAGTTCGCGGCGATCGTGCCGGACGCGCGCCAGCCGGGCGAAGAGGTCATCGTCACGGCGATCCCGCTATATCACATCTTCGCGCTGACGGTGAACTTCCTGTCCTACTTCGCGATCGGCGCGCAGAACTGGCTCGTCGCGAACCCGCGCGACATGGACGGGTTCGTCGACGTGCTGAAGGCCGCGCGGCCGACCGTGTTCGTCGGCGTGAACACGCTGTACGCGGGGCTTGCCGGCCATCCGCGGCTGAAGGAGGTCGACTGGTCGCGGCTGAAGCTGTCGGCCGGCGGCGGCGCGGCGGTGATCGACGTGATCTCGTCGCGCTGGAAGGCGGTGACGGGTAATTTCATCCGCGAAGGCTACGGGCTGTCGGAAACGTCGCCGGTCGTGTCGTTCAACCCGCAGTCGATCGACCGGTTCACGGGCACAACGGGCCTGCCGCTGCCGTCAACCGACGTGAAGCTGCTCGACGACCAGGATCGCGAGGTGGCGATCGGCGAAGCGGGCGAGATCTGCGTGAAGGGGCCGCAGGTGATGAGCGGCTACTGGCAGAAGCCGGACGCGAATGCGGCCGCGTTCACCGCGGACGGCTATTTCCGCACCGGCGATGTCGGCGTGTTCGACGCGGCCGGCTTCCTGCGGATCGTCGACCGCAAGAAGGACATGATCATCGTGTCCGGCTTCAACGTGTATCCGAACGAGGTGGAGGCGGTCGCGACCGCGCTGCCGGGCGTCGCCGAATGCGCGTGCATCGGCGTGCCGGACCCGCGTACGGGCGAGGCCGTCAAGCTGTTCGTGGTGCTGGCGCCGGACGCCGACGTGACCGAAGCGCATCTCGTCGCGCATTGCCGCGCGAGCCTGGCCGCGTACAAGGTGCCGAAGCTCGTGCGCTTCGTCGACCGGCTGCCGAAGTCGACGGTCGGCAAGATCCTGCGCCGGGAACTCAGCCGCACCGACTGATGACGGCGCCGCGACCCGCCGCGCGGCCGCGGCTGCGCGGCGCGGTGTGCGTGGAAAGCCCCGAAGGTGGCGCGCGGGCCGCTCAAGTACAATGCGGTCGGTTCGATCGACGGGGACGCGATGACCGGCTCAGATTCACTTTCCGCCCAGCCCGGGCGTGCGCTGCCGTCGCCGAGCGCGACGGTGCCGATCTCGCTCGTCAACGGTTTTCTCGCGAGCGCGGGCGTGCAGCGCGACGTGGTCGAGCGCTACCTGCGCGGCGCCGGCATTCCGATCGAGCTGCTCGGCGAGCCGCACGCGCGGGTGACGGAGGAGCAGTTCTCGACGCTGTACCGCACGCTCGCGATCGACCTCGACGACGAGATGCCCGGCATCTTCTCGCGCCCGTTGCGCGGCGGCACGCTGAAGTACCTGTGCCTGAGCCTGCTCGATGCGCGCAACCTCGAAACGGCGCTGCATCGTTTCGGGCAATTCTTCCATATCCTGCTCGACGATTTCTTCGTCGAATCGAAGCGCGACGAGCTCGTCGCGCAGGTGCTGCTGCGTCCGAACGACGCCATCGGACCGATCGGCGCGCTCGGCCAGGAGCTGATGCTCAAGCTCGTGCACGGCGTGTGCTCCTGGCTGATCGGGCAGAAAATTCCGCTGCTGCAGATCGAGTTCGCGTGCCCGCGGCCGCGCCATGCGGTCGATCACCTGTACTTCTTCACCGGGGCCGTGCAGTTCGACTGCGCGCGCACGCTGATGCGCTTCAGCGCCGATTACCTCGACGCGCCGATCCGGCAGAGCAAGCGCAACCTGCGCAAGTTCCTCGCGCGCGCGCCCGGCGACTGGATCTTCGAATCGTTCAGCGAACAGCTCGTGTGCCATCGCGTGCGGCAATACCTGTCGGCGGCGCTGCCGGATCTGCCCGTGATCGATCAGGCGGCCGAGCACCTGCATTGCTCGGTGCGCACGCTGAGCCGCCATCTGGCCGCCGAAGGGACGACGTTCCAGGTGCTGAAGGACGAGCTGCGGCGCGATGTCGCGATCCAGCGGCTGACCGATACGCCCGACACGATCGCAGCGATCGGCGCCGATATCGGCTTCGACGATCCGAGCGCGTTTCATCGCGCGTTCCGGCACTGGACGGGCAGTACGCCGGGGACGTATCGGCGCCGCGCGTGACGCCGGAGTGGGGCCGGGTGTCGCTGATTCGCGGTTTCACGGGTTCACGGATCGCATCCCATAACCGGCTCCTTGGCGGTATTCATGGCCGGTTTTTCAGAGGACACTCCCATAACGGGCTCCCTTTGCCGCTTCGAGCCGGGGAGACGCGCGTGCACCCGGCCGTTTTTTGGCGCGCGTTGCCGCCATTGTCGAGACGGACGGATCGGGCGCCGACGCCCGCCCGGCGGGCTTCACCGCCGCGCGCAAGGATCGCGTGCGGCGTGCGCCGTGGCCGGTTTTGTCACCATGTGGGCCGGATATGACAATGGAGATTGGGATCCCCGGCGTTAGGATGGCCCATTGCGTCGCCCGGCACTGGCCGGTTCTGCCGTACCGGCCCCTGTGGCGCCCCTATTCACCGCCTGAATGGAACATCGACCATGAGCTATAACGCCCCCGTCAAGGACATGCTGTTCGTGCTGAAGGAACTCGCAGGCATCGACGCCGTTGCGCAGTTGCCGGGCTTCGAGGATGCGGGTGTCGACACGGCGCAGGCCGTGCTCGACGAATCCGCGAAATTCTGCGGCGAGGTGCTGGCGCCGCTGAACGTCGAAGGCGACCGCAACCCGAGCAGCTGGAAGGATGGCGTCGTGACCGCGACGCCGGGCTTCGGCGCAGCGTTCCGTCAGTTCGTCGAGGGCGGCTGGCAGGGGCTGCAGCATCCGGCCGAATACGACGGCCAGGGCCTGCCGAAGCTGATCGCGACGCCGTGCATCGAGATGCTGAACGCATCGAACCTGTCGTTCGCGTTGTGTCCGCTGCTCACCGACGGCGCGATCGAGGCGCTGCTGACGGCCGGCACCGACGAGCAGAAGCAGCGCTACGTGCCGAAGCTGATCTCCGGCGAATGGACCGGCACGATGAACCTGACCGAGCCGCAAGCCGGGTCGGATCTCGCGCTGGTGCGCTCGCGCGCGGAGCCGCAGGGCGACGGCACGTACAAGGTGTTCGGCACGAAGATCTTCATCACGTGGGGCGAGCACGACATGGCGGACAACATCGTCCACCTGGTGCTGGCGCGCACGCCGAACGCACCGGAAGGCGTGAAGGGCATTTCGCTGTTCATCGTGCCGAAGTTCATGGTCAACGAAGACGGTTCGCTCGGCGCGCGCAACGACGTGCACTGCGTGTCGATCGAGCACAAGCTCGGGATCAAGGCGAGCCCGACCGCGGTGCTGCAATACGGCGATCACGGCGGCGCGATCGGTTACCTGGTCGGCGAAGAGAATCGCGGCCTCGAATACATGTTCATCATGATGAACGCGGCGCGCTTCGGCGTCGGGATGCAGGGGATCGGCGTGGCCGACCGCGCGTACCAGAAGGCCGCCGCATTCGCGAAGGAACGCGTGCAGAGCCGCCCGGTGGACGGCTCGGCGAAGCAGTCGGTGACGATCATCCATCACCCGGACGTGCGCCGGATGCTCGGCACGATGCGTGCGCTGACCGAAGGCGCGCGCGCGCTCGCCTACGTGGCCGCCGCGCACAGCGACATTGCGCACCGCCATTCGGACGAGGCGACGCGCGCGCGTCATCAGGCGATCTACGAATATCTGGTGCCGGTCGTGAAGGGCTGGAGCACCGAGATGGTGAACGACGTGGCGAGCCTCGGCGTGCAGGTGCACGGCGGGATGGGCTTCATCGAGGAAACCGGCGCCGCGCAGTACTACCGCGACGCGCGGATCCTCGCGATCTACGAAGGCACGACCGCGATCCAGGCGAACGACCTCGTCGGCCGCAAGACGCTGCGCGACGGCGGCGCGGTCGCGAAGGCGCTGATCGCCGAGATCGGCGACACGGTCGCGGCGCTCGGCAAGCTCGACGGCGCGGCGGCCGCATCGATGAAGGCGCAACTGGAGAAGGGGGCGCGCGCGTTGTCGGCGGTGGTCGACTACGTGCTGGCGAACGCGAAACAGGACCCGAACGCGGTGTTCGCGGGCAGCGTGCCGTACCTGAAGCTCGCGGGCGTCGTGCTGTGTGGCTGGCAGATGGCGCGCGCACTGCTGGCTGCGCACGCGAACCGCGCGAGCGACGTCGCGTTCTTCGACGCGAAGATCGCGATCGCGCAATGCTATGCGGAGCACGTGCTCGTGCAGGCGAGTGCGCTCGAAGCGTCGATCGTCGGCGCGAAGGGCAACGAGAGCGTGCTCGCGTTGACGGAAGACCAGTTCTGACCGCTGACGGTCGGGACGCAGCAGGAGACAGGATTTTGACCACACAGGACTTGCTCGCGCAATACGGCCCGCGCGAATCGATGGAATACGACGTCGTGATCGTCGGCGGCGGCCCCGCCGGGCTGTCTGCCGCGATCCGGCTCAAGCAGCTGGCCGCCGAGAAAGGCACCGAGATCGGCGTGTGCGTGCTCGAGAAGGGTTCCGAAATCGGCGCGCACATCCTGTCGGGCGCGGTGATGGACCCGCGCGCGATCACCGAGCTGTTTCCCGACTGGAAGGAACGCGGTGCGCCACTCGACGTCGAGGTGAGCGAAGACCGCTTCCTGTTCCTGTCCGAGAAGAGCGCCGTCACGACGCCGAACTGGGCGCTGCCGGACAACTTCAAGAATCACGGCAACTACGTGATTTCGCTGGGCAATGTGACCCGCTGGCTCGGCCAGCAGGCCGAGGCGCTGGGCGTCGAGATCTTCCCCGGCTTCCCGGCTGCAGAGATTCTCTATAACGACGACGGTTCCGTGAAGGGCGTCGCCACCGGGAACATGGGCGTGGGCAAGGACGGCGAGCCGACCGAGAACTTCCAGCTCGGCATGGAGCTGCACGCGAAGTACACGCTGTTCGCCGAAGGCTGCCGCGGCCACCTCGGCCGCCAGCTGATCTCGACGTTCAAGCTCGACGCGAACGCCGATCCGCAAGCGTACGGGATCGGCATCAAGGAACTGTGGGAAATCGATCCGGCCAAGCACAAACCGGGTCTCGTGATCCACACGGCCGGCTGGCCGCTGAAGTCCGACACGTACGGCGGCTCGTTCCTGTATCACATGGACAACAACCAGGTCGTGGTCGGCTTCGTGGTGGGCCTGGGCTACACGAACCCGTACCTGTCGCCGTTCGAGGAATTCCAGCGCTACAAGACGCACCCGTCGATCCGCGCGTTCCTGGAAGGTGGCAAGCGCGTGTCGTACGGCGCGCGGGCGATCACCGCGGGCGGCCTGCTGTCGCTGCCGAAGACGGTGTTCCCGGGCGGCGCGCTGATCGGCGACGACGCGGGCTTCCTGAACGCATCGCGGATCAAGGGCAGCCACGCGGCGATCAAGACCGGCATGCTCGCGGCCGACGCCGCATTCGACGCGGTGCAGGCCGGCCGTCAGTCGGACGAGCTGAACGCGTACCCCGATGCGTTCAAGCAATCGTGGCTGTACACGGAGCTGTACCGCGCGCGCAACTTCAAGCAATGGATGGCGAAGGGCCTGTACCTGGGCACGCTGATGGTCGGGCTCGAGCAGAAGGTGATGGGCGGCAACGTGCCGTGGACGCTGCATCACCAGCACGCGGACCACGAGATGCTGAAGCCGGCGTCGCAGTGCGAGCCGATCGCGTATCCGAAGCCGGACGGCAAGCTGACGTTCGACCGGCTGTCGTCGGTGTTCATCTCGAACACGAACCACGAGGAGAACCAGCCGGCGCACCTGACGCTGAAGGATGCGAGCGTGCCGGTGAACGTGAACCTGCGCACGTACGCGGGGCCGGAGGCGCGCTTCTGCCCCGCGGCCGTGTACGAGTTCGTGAAGAACGACGACGGCGGCGATCGGCTCGTGATCAACGCGCAGAACTGCGTGCACTGCAAGACGTGCGACATCAAGGATCCGACGCAGAACATCGTGTGGGTCACGCCCGAAGGCGGCGGCGGGCCGAACTACCCGAACATGTAACGCAACGCATCCCCGCGCCCGCGGGCGCGAACGAACCGGAGTGAGACGATGAGCAATGCAGCGAAGGAAGTCGTGGTGGTGAGCGGTGTCCGTACCGCGATCGGTGATTTCGGCGGCAGCCTGAAGGATTTCTCGCCGACCGACCTCGGCGCGAAGGTGGTCGCCGAAGTGCTGTCGCGCGCGAACGTGCCGGGCGATGCGGTCGGGCACGTCGTGTTCGGCCACGTCGTGAACACCGAGCCGAAGGACATGTATCTCGCACGCGTCGCGGCGATCAACGGCGGCGTCGCGCAGCACACGCCGGCGCTGACCGTGAACCGCCTGTGCGGCTCGGGTCTGCAGGCGATCGTGTCGGCCGCGCAGACGATCATGCTCGGCGATGCCGACATCGCGATCGGCGGCGGCTCGGAGAGCATGAGCCGCGCGCCGTACACGGTGCCGGCCGCGCGCTTCGGCCAGCGCATGGGTGACGCGAAGCTCGTCGACATGATGCTCGGCGCGC
The DNA here is from genome assembly GCF_016899425.1 of Burkholderia sp. MS389. Classification (GTDB taxonomy): domain Bacteria; phylum Pseudomonadota; class Gammaproteobacteria; order Burkholderiales; family Burkholderiaceae; genus Burkholderia; species Burkholderia sola. Next base: position 14,309 of record NZ_CP045996.1, on the reverse strand, counting down.
TGCACGACCCGTTCCAGACGATCCACATGGGCGTGACGGCCGAGAACGTCGCCAAAAAATACGACATCTCGCGTGACGCGCAGGATGCGCTGGCGCTCGAATCGCATCGTCGCGCGGCGCGCGCGATCGCCGAAGGCCGCTTCAAGGACCAGATCCTGCCGATCTCGATCCGCACGAAGAAGGGCGAAGTCGCGTTCGACACCGACGAGCACGTGCGGCACGACGCGGGCCCGGACGACTTCTCGAAGCTGAAGCCGGTGTTCGCGAAGGAGAACGGCACCGTGACGGCCGGCAACGCATCGGGCATCAACGATGCGGCCGCCGCCGTGCTGATGATGAGCGCGGACACCGCACGCGCGCAGGGCGTGAAGCCGCTCGCGCGCCTCGTCGCGTATGCGCATGCGGGCGTCGATCCGGCGTACATGGGCATCGGCCCGGTGCCGGCCACGCAGAAGGCGCTCGAACGCGCGGGCCTGAAGATCACCGATCTCGACGTGATCGAAGCGAACGAAGCGTTCGCCGCGCAGGCGTGCGCGGTCACGCAGGAGCTCGGCCTCGATCCGGCCAAGGTCAACCCGAACGGCTCCGGCATCTCGCTCGGTCACCCGATCGGCGCGACCGGCGCGCTGATCACGGTGAAGGCGCTGTACGAGCTGAAGCGCATCGGCGGGCGTTACGCGCTCGTGACGATGTGTATCGGCGGCGGCCAGGGGATTGCCGCGATCTTCGAGAACATCTGATAATCGACCGCTCAGCCTCCGAATACACAGGAATCGTCATGGCCATCGAAACCGTCGGCGTCGTGGGCGCCGGAACCATGGGTAACGGCATTGCGCAAACCGCCGCCGTTGCAGGACTGAACGTCGTGATGATCGACGTCAGCGACGCCGCGCTCGACAAGGGCCTCGCGACGCTGAAGGGCAGCCTCGAGCGGCTCGTGTCGAAGGACAAGCTCGCGGCCGACGCCCGCGATGCGGCGCTCGCGCGCATCACGACGTCGACCGACTACGCGAAGCTTGCCGCGGTCGACATCGTGATCGAGGCCGCGACCGAGAACGTCGAGCTGAAGGGCCGCATCCTGAAGCAGATCGAGGCCGTCGCGCGCCCGGACGCGATCATCGCGACCAACACGTCGTCGATCTCGATCACCGCGCTCGCGGCGCCGCTCGCCGATCCGTCGCGTTTTCTCGGCATGCACTTCTTCAACCCGGTGCCGCTGATGCCGCTCGTCGAGATCATCCGCGGGCTGCAGACGAGCGACGCGACCGCGTCGGCCGTGCGCGCGCTGACCGAGCGTTTCGACAAGTCGCCGATCGGCGTGCGCAACTCGCCGGGCTTCGTCGTGAACCGGATCCTGGTGCCGATGATCAACGAGGCGTTCTTCGTGCTGGCTGAAGGCATCGCGTCGGCCGAGGAAATCGACGCGGGGATGAAGCTCGGCGCGAACCACCCGATCGGGCCGCTCGCGCTGGCCGACCTCGTGGGCCTCGACGTGTGCCTCGCGGTGATGGACGTGTTCCTGAAGGACTTCGGCGACCCGAAGTATCGCGCGTGTCCGCTGCTGCGCGAGATGGTGTCGGCAGGCAGGCTCGGGCGCAAGACCGGGCGTGGGGTGTACGACTACAGCAAGTAAGCCGGTCGTCCACGGTGTTTCGCGCGGCCGCCTTCGGGCGGCCGTGTGTTTTGTGCGGCGGGATTACGCGTCGAGTACCGACAGGTCGCGCGGCAACGCGTGCTTGAACATCGCGCTACAGCAGCCGCTCGGACAGTACGCGGAATGCGACGTCGGGCACGACGAAGCACAGCGGTTCGCCGGTCGCGCCGATGCGGGCGAGGAAGTCGCCGCCCGCGGGCCCGACCGTCTTCAGCGGCCGCACCGCATCGACGTCGATCGGCAAGTCGATCGACGCATATGCGAGGCGGTCGCAGTCCTCGACATGGGCGACGGCCGCGTGCTGCAGCGACAGCGCGGCGACGGCCGCGCGCCAGTCGTCGAAGAACGGCGCGAATGCGTCGGGCAACGTCCGGTCGTGCGACGCTTCGGCCGTGCAGCGGAAGTCGGGCGCGCTGCCGCCGCTGCCAGCCAGCCGCGTGTCATAGCGTCCGTCGTCTTTGAGTGACAAATATCGTGGATATTTTGACTGCCTACCGTGTTCACCAGGCTTGGTTGTAACGCAAGAGTGACAAAGATTTCATGTTACGGATTTTTGCGACGATAGCGTTAGAGTTGCGCTGCGACGCAAGGCTGCCCTGGCGAGTTGATTTTATGCGAGCTTGGCGGACGATTTAGGAGCAGACAATGAGGCAGATTTTTTCCCATAATGGGCCAAACCTCTCAAGGCCTGATGAGTGACGACGGTGATTGAGCCGCCGATGCGAGATAGTAACGTTCGACAAGCATTGTCGCGAAGCAATCGACCACCGGTGAATGCCATAGTCCAGATCGGTTGACGACGGTGCTGACTGTCACACTTTTGCCGGACAAGCCACGACGCATCATATCGCCGCAAATACCGATATTCTCGACCACATTGCGACGGCCGGCAGCCCGGGCGGACTCGCACTTTTTCGATCAACCGTTCGCGGATGCGCTCGACGGTCATGCGTTCGGAGAATGAGACAGGTCGAGAGTCGGGCGTTCCAGCCGTTTTGGCTACTTGCGCATGGAGCATGTCGAGGTCGAGATTGAGCGCAGCGAGCAGCGCGCAACACTCGTGCGCCAGAGCATGGCGGAACGTGTTGCGCAATTGCACGCTCGCGGCAGCGTCGATGCCGCGAAATAGACTCGAGGTTTTATCGCCCATATCCGCACCGAATGCGCGTTGGAGCGTGGACGCGTAGTCGGCCGGGTGCATTGCATCCCACAGAAATGCTCGAATGGGATCTCGATCATGGATGAACGTGCAATTTTTCAAGGCACTGACGCTGATTTCCACGAGCCGCCGCATGACTTCAGTCGGCTCGACATACTGGGCGGTTTGCGTCAGATCTTCGCCGCAGTGGCATCGAATTCGGGCGGCTTCGATAGTAGCTAGGCGCGGCAATAGAAATGCGCGTCGGCATTGCGGACACGTAGTACGTAGTCGAACGAGATGACGGTAGCAATATGCAACGTTTGGCAATTGATGTGCGCGATGCCAAGGGAGCGCGGGCGCACGCTTGGCACCCCCGAGTTTTCCAGGAATTCACGCCATGCGATTGGACCATTATGCAGTCGGATCCGCGCGAGCCAAGATCCAAATAGTTCGTCCGGGTAAGAGGCTGGCACGAACAGCAAGGGTGTCATGCGAGTCGGCCCTCGGGGGCCGCTATGATCTGGCAAAACAGTGCGCCATCGGCAGGGGTGCTATCGTCTGCTTCGGCGAGCACGGCAAGTACCGTCGAGCGGATTCTATCGGCAGAGACGGCAGCAGGCCAAGACATAGGAATTCTCCAACTCTCGATGGTCGAGGTTCGCGAGATCGTTCGTCCAGTATAGCCGACACACGAGTGCCCTGCCGGCTTCCCGCAACGCGCCGCACGGCCGGTATGTGTGGCATCGATGTCGATGCCACTTTACATACTTTGAGCGGGTCACTGACCGCAATTTCAAATGCGTGGGATCGAATTGATGGATGCGCCGGAGTTCCTCAGGTGCTTGGCCGTGCGTATCGCATGCACGACTATTTTTTTTAAAAACTATCATTTCACATAAAAACACTTCCCGCTTTTCGGAATGCTCAATTATTTCGGAAATGTTCGAGCAGTTCGTACACGACTGGATCGCTCGCGCACTGACCGCCACCGCATTCGAGTAACGTCGATACGAGATTGGCGATGATCGTCAGCCCGAAGACTGCCATCGCGATTCGTCCGCTGGTACTCATCGACACGGGTTGCACAGTATGGCTTGTGCGGCGGACAGCAAGCAGCAAGGAAACATACAAAATGATCAACACCGACGCGATAAAGCACCATGTGTAGAAATGCAGGCCCAACAGAGCTGAACCATACGCTCCTGAATCAGGTGAGATGTGTAGCAGTACCTGACGACCTGCGATGACGCCGGTTGCGACAGCGCTGACGAGCACGCAGCAATAATGTGTGCCACGTACACCGTATCTGACGTTCATTGCGAATCCGATCCCGGCGAGGATCAATCCGACGCGCTGCAGTAAGCAAAGTGGACAGGGTAACTCATTGAATGCAAGTTGATAATAGAATGCGATGAGCAGAGCTGCACTAATCGCAATTAATGCAAGAACATCTAGCGTATTCTTCGTCGTCGCGTTTTCGTTGCTATCGTTTCGGAGAATCTTCATTTCCATTATCGCGATGTCATTTAGAGGAATAAGTTGAGCGAATCTGTCGCGTGATGAGCGAATGTAAAAAGTGTCGAGATCAGCGCGACGACGAACAAATAGGTCGTAGTGCGTGGACGTGTGCCGTATATCATTGAGACAAAGGATGCTAGCGACAACAGGAACGGAAGAAACATGAAAATTTCGAATCCTTCAGGTGGTGGTTAACATGAACTGCGTGACGAGGTTGGGTCAAACGAATGAAACTCGATTGCCCATCACAGGCTGGGATAGAAGAGCCGGAAAGGTCACCTTAGCGGTCATGGCAGATGCCGCATTTGTCCTCCCCGTTCTCTTGGGATGCGGTTATGATCGGAGCTTGTCATAAGTTGTTTTCCATTCCCCCTATCAGCGTCTGTATCGTCGATTTGGCGATTACACAGGTTCTTAGCCGGGCTCTCGCCGAGGGCGTCATCCAAGCGTGCCGACAATGCTGACTTCCTTGTTGTCGGGAACTTCGTTGTACGACAGGACGGTGAGATCAGGTGAGAACAGTTTGGCGTACCGCGCGAGCATCGGGCGAATGCGTGGCACCACGATCAGCACCGGGGCGGCGCCCATTTGTTTCAATTGTTCGACCACCGCCGGCATATGGGTCTGCAACTGCGAGAGTACGTTCGGTTCGACCGGGAAGTTGTCCAGCGGCACACGCGTGCCCGATTGCTCCGCGAGACTTAGCGCATTCAGCAGAATGTTCTCGAGTTCCACCGTCAGGCTGAAGCCTTTGAGCGCCTCGTGTTGGGCGCCAAGTCCGGCCACGATCTGGCGGCGCAGTGCGCAGCGAACTTCAGCTGCGAGCAGTAGCGGGTCCTTGGTGGTTTCTGCGGCCTCCACCAGGGTGGCGGACACAGTTTCTATGTCCATGATTGACACGTTCTCGGCCAACAACGTACGGAATACCTTGCGCAACTGACTGTGCGTGAGGCATTTTCCCAGCGCATCGGCCAGTACTGGTGCAATGGCGGTCAGGCGTTCGATGATGGCGGTCACATTGTCGTAGCTGAACAGCTCGGGGATCGTTTCGCGAATTAGCTTGGCCGCATGCGTCGCGATCACCGTCGCGCAATCGACAACCTGGTAGCCGAGGCCGAGTGCTTGGGCCTTCTGGTCGGGCTCGATCCACGTGACCGGCATGCCGTAGGCAGGGTCGATGTCGGGTGTGCCATCCAATTCCCCGTAGACGGTAGGTGACGGAATGGCCATCAGCTTTCCCGGTTGCACTTGGGCCTGAGCCAGTGTGGTGCCATTGAGCATGATGGTGTAACTGGAGGGGGGCAGGCTCATGTCGTCGCGCGCGCCGATGGGTGGTAGCAGGAAGCCGAGCTGTTCGGATAGGGTTTGTCGCGTGCCGTGCAGGCGGCGCATCAGCGGCGCGCCTTGAGTGCGATCCAACATCTCCACCAGCTTGTAGCCGAGAGATACCGAAAGCGCGTCCACATACGGCAGGCTGCTCCAGTCGAACGATTCGTTGCCGGGCGCCGCTAGCGTGGCTTGCATGACGCGGGCGGTTTCTTCCGTCTCGGCCGCTGCGGAGGGCGAAGTACGCTGCGTCATCCGATAGCCGACGTAACCGAGTACTGCTGCAAAGCACAGAAACACCAATGTCGGCATGCCCGGGATCAGGCCCAGCGCGGCCATCAGTGCGGCGGCGCTGAACAGCACCAACGGCGAAGCCAGCAACTGCTGGCCGACCTGTTCCTCGAAGTCGCGTGCATCGTCGATGCGCGTGACAATAACCGCGGCGGCGGCGGACAGCAGGAGGGCGGGTATTTGCGCGACCAGGCCGTCCCCGATGGCCAGCAGCGCATACTTATGGAATGCCTCGCCTGCAGGCAAGCCGTGCATGATTACGCCGATGATCACGCCACCGATCATGTTCGTGATGAGAATCAGAATGCCGGCGATGGCGTCGCCGCGCACGAACTTCGAGGCGCCATCCATGGCGCCGTAAAAGTCGGCTTCGGTCGTAACGTCCTTGCGGCGTTGCTGGGCTTGTGCCTGTGTGATGACACCGGCGTTCAGGTCGGCGTCGATGGCCATCTGCTTGCCGGGCAGCGCATCGAGGGTGAAACGCGCCGACACTTCCGAGATGCGCTCCGCACCCTTGGTGACCACGACGAAGTTGATGATCATCAGGATCACGAACACGACCAGCCCGACCACGAAGTTGCTGCCGATCACTACATTGGCGAACGATTCGATCACTTGGCCGGCTGCGCTCGGGCCCGTGTAGCCATTGAGCAAAACAACGCGTGTGGATGCGACGTTCAATGTCAGGCGCATCAGCGTGGCAGCCAGGATAATGGTCGGGAAGGCCGAGAAGTCCAGCGGTCGCTTCACGGTCACGGCCACCATGACCACCACGATGGACAGCACGATGTTGAACGTGAACATGATGTCCAACGCGGCTGGCGGAAGCGGCAGGATTACCATCGCCAGGATGGTGAACAGGGCGAGAGGCGCAGCAAACTTCAGGCGCTTGAGCAGGTCGATCACGTTCATCGGGATTGGGACTTTTGCAAGTGTTCGGGAATGGTGATGCCAGTGGGCAGCGATGGTGAAACGTCGCGTCCGCCGCTGCGGAATGCCTTGATCTGTAAAACGTAGGACAACACCTGCGCTACCGCGCGATACAGCTCTGCCGGAATTTGCTGATTGACCTGGCTGGTGTGGTAGATCGCACGCGCCAGCGGCGGCAGCTCGATCACCTCGACGTTGTGCCCTCGGGCGACGTCGCGAATGAACAGCGCAACCTCATCGACTCCCTTGGCTACGACGTACGGCGCTTGTGCGCGCGTTACGTCGTACTTGAGTGCGATTGCGTAGTGGGTCGGGTTCATCACCACCACGTCGGCGGTTGGCACGGTCTTGCGGATTCCCTGGCGCGCGAGCTGGCGCTGGATTTGGCGGATGCGGCTCTTGATTTCGGGTTTTCCTTCGGACTGCTTCATTTCATCCTTGATGTCACGCTTGCTCATGCGCTGGCCGCGCTTGAAGATGATTTGTTGTACCGGTATGTCGACGAGTGCGAACACGATGATGATGCACGTCAGCGTGAGCGCGGAGGTCAGGAACAGGTTTGCCCCACCGGTCAGTGCATCGGCGAGCGGCGCGCCTTGCAAGCGGACGAAGCCGCTCAAGTTGGAGCGGCAGACGATGAAGAGCGTGGCCATCAATACGAGGGCCTTGAGCACGGTCGTGCCGAACTGCACGTAATGCTTGCCGGACACCAGGCGCTTGAGCCCGGAAAGCGGATTCAAGCGGTTCAGCTTCGGCATGACGTTCTTGTGGCTTAGGGTCCAGCCGCCCGGTACCAACGACGCGATGATGATGCCGGCGGGCACCGCGGCCAGCGGGGCAAGCATCTTGCACAGTAGCAGCACCGCTGCGGGAAATAGCATCGACGCCGCATTGCCGATCCTGTCGTCGCCGGAAAGGTCTGCAAACGACAGCGCGAAAATGTGCTTGAGTTCGACCAGCCACGCCGGGGTTAGTACGACGATGAGCTTGAGAGCAATCAGAATTCCCACACACGTACCGATATCTCGCGAACGTGCGACCTGGCCTTCCATTCTGGCTTTGCGCAGTTTCTGCGGGGTGGCCTTTTCGGTCTTGTCGCCGGTTTGTTGCTCGCTCATTACATTCCCCCGTTGCCGATGGGCCGCGTCGCGAGTCGATCGTAGAGTTCCAGAACGTGTTCCACCATGCGACCGTAGTGATCCGGCAGTGACGGCAATAGCAGCGTCAGCAGTAACAGCCCGAACATGGTAGTGATCGAAAAGCCCAACGCGAAAAGATTCAGTGCGGGTGCTACGCGATTGAGGAGGCCCAGGCCGACTTGTACGACCAGCGTAGCGAACATCACCGGAAGCGCCAATGCCACGGCGGCGGAGAACACCCAGCCTACTGCGAATGCGAGATGCTTGAGCGCGTCGAGGTCGAAGGCAAAACGACCGACCGGCCAGACTGCAAAGCTGCGCGCGATGACAGCCGTCAGGATCAGGTGGCCGTCAACGGCGAAGAACAGCAGGATGAACACCACGTACATGACGTTGGTGAGTACGTCGGCCATCTGACCATTCATCGGGTCGTTGATCTGCGCCATGGACAGGCCCAATTGCGACGACGCGACGGTACCGAAAATCTGCAGCGCGCCCAGCACGAGATGGAACACGAAGCCGAGCAGGCCGCCTATCAGGACCTGTTCGGCCACGGCAGCCACACCTTCGAGCTGCAGCAGGTCGATCACGGGCATCGCCGGAATACCGGGCTGTATGGCTAATGCGAGGATGAGGGCGATCAGCAGGCGAATGCGCACAGGGACCATCGCGTCACCCAGGATCGGCGACGCGGCCAACGCGGCAGCGATTCGGCAGAAAGGCCAGAAGATCGTGTTCGCGAGCGGCAGGAGCTGGGCAAGGACAATTTCCATTGCCGAGTCACCCGGTCAGTTGCGCGGCGCGGCTGAAGATCTCAACCGTGTAATGCATGACGCGGCCGGTCATCCACGGGCCAGCCAGCGCGAGTGCGATCAGCGTCGTGATCAGGCGCGGAAGAAAGCTCATCGTCTGCTCATTGATTTGTGTCGCGGCCTGGAATATGGCCACCAGCACACCCGTGATCAGGCCTGGTGTAATCAGCACGAGGATGATGCCGAGCACCAGGCGCAACGCGTCGACGGCGAAGCTGGCAGCCAGATCGGGAGTCAGCATCAGTAGGCCTTCACGCTGGTAATGAGGGTGTTGACGGTAAGTGACCATCCGTCCACCAGTACGAACAAGAGCAGCTTCAGCGGCAGCGAGATGACGAGTGGCGACAGCATCATCATGCCCATTGCCATCAGCACGGACGCGACAATGATGTCGACGATCAGGAACGGGATGAACAGCATGGCGCCCATCTGGAACGCAGTCTTCAGTTCGCTCAGCACGAACGCCGACAATTTAACCAGGAACGGCTGCTTCCCCGGGTCCGTGATTTTTTCGGTGCCGGAGAGTTTGGCCATCTGCGCAAGCGTGGCCTTGTTCGTCTGCGCAAGCATATAGCGCCCCAGCGGTTGTTCCGATGTCGCGAGCGCGGCCTGCATGCTGATCTTGCCCTGGTCGTATGGCACGAAGGCCTTTTGCCAGATTTCCTCGCCGACCGGGCGCATCGTAAGCATGGTGAGCACCAGCGCGACACCCGTCACGATGCGTCCCGGCAATCCTTGCTGCAGGCCTAGCGCCTGCTTGATCAGCGACAGCACGATCACATAGCGCAGGAAGCTCGTCATCGTCATCAGCAGCGCGGGCAGTAGCCCGAGCAGCGTCATCAGAACGAGGATCTGAGTTTTGACCGTGAAGCCTTGGCCGCCGACGGCATCGGATGCGAGCGTCAGCGTGTCGGCTTGCACGAGTGCGGGCACTGCGAAAACGGCTAACGCCAGACCCAGGTGGGGCAGGAGGTCGCGATTCTTCATGTCGCCAGCGAGTTGAGGTCGTCGAGTTCGATGATGCGTAGCCCGTAGTGTTCTCCCGAGACGACGACTTCGCCAAAGCCCACCGGCGTACCATTTACCTTGATGATGAGGGGTTCGCCGGCAAGGCGATTGAGCTCCACCGTGGAGCCGGTTTCGTACGACAGCAGATCGGCTAGCGGTACGGTGGCCTCCCCCACCTCCAGCGTCAAGCGCACGGGAATGCGGCGCAGCATACGCATCGAGTCGCGCGGCGAAGCTGGTTCGGCGATGGATTGGGGATCGTCGCCCAGATCCAGATCGCCCAACGCGGAGAGATCGAGGTCGGTGGTCGAGGTCATGTTGGGGGTTACTCCACGGGTTCGAAAGAAGTAATCCACAGCGCGCCTTGGTGTTCGGCCAAGGCCGCGCGGTAGAGGCGGACGTTGTCGACGAGCACGTCGACGGTATCGGGCAAGCGAACGGGCAGGACGTCGCCTGGCCTCATGCGAAGCAGTTCGTCGAGGCGCATGTCCTTGGACAGCACGTGCACCGACATCGTGACGGGGATGCACACGTTGGCCGGAGCACTATCGGGTGCAGGACGCACGTGCTGAGCATCGAGGCGTGCAAACAAGTGGTCGACCCACCTGTCGTCCAATGCGAATTCGACGTCGCCACCGACGTTGCGCAAGGGGTCCGAGATGGTCATGCGCAGGACGCGGACGCCCGGGCCGGGCAGGACGTCCCCGCTTGGCAAAAAGGGCTCTGCCTGGTCGCCGAGCATCGCCGAAGCAAACGCGGCTAGCAGCGCGGTGTGTTGTTGTGCCGCGAAACGCCGTTCCGCCCCGGTTTCCGGCACGGGCGCTGGGGCGTTCGGCACGGCTTCGTCCAGCGAAGTGCCGTAATGACAGGCCAGCAGCGCCAGCAGTAGCGTGCGGTCGCAGCGCACTGAAATCTGTCCATGGTTGCATGCGTAGGTGCGCCAGACGGCTGCATTGCGCGACCGCATCGCGGCGACAGAGAGCTCGGTGGCGACGAAGCGCGTGCCACGGCGCAGATTGAACCGTTCATGAAGGGAGTGGTCGATTCTGCGCTTGATATCTTGCAGCACATCCTCGAGCAAATGGTATGGACGCCCCAGCGTGCACGGATCAAGCACCACCGGAGATGCGACTCGACTGCTGCGGGAGTGGGAGGGAGATGCTGACACGGTCAAGGGGTCGTTTTGAAGAAGAGTGGGCGCCATTGTCGGCAGCGTGCTGCATGGAGCGGAGAATGTTGAACAGAGTTTGAACACCCCAAAAAAAACGACCCGCTCGTGGCGGGCCGGTTTTGGACTCCAGTGAATCGCGAGGCAATGCTTACTGGAGCAGCGACAAGACCATCTGGTTCATGCTGCTGGTTTGCTTGAGCATGGACATGCTGGCTTGCAGCAGTACTTGCTGCGAGCTCATCTTGGCGGATTCCGATGCCATGTCGGCGTCCATGATGCGGCCTTCGGCGTCAGCCGTGTTCGTCGACATGTTGGCCAGGTTGTTGTGGGTGTGCTCGAGGCGGTTTTCTGCCGCACCGATGGCCGAGCGCAGCGCGCCCACGTCGTCGAGTACGTTGTTGATCAGATCGATCGTCGCGTTGGCGCTTTTAGTCAGCTCCTCGCCGGCCACTTCAGGCGTGCCTTCTGCCGGGCCCTTGTAAGTTGCCGACAGGCCCTCGAACTTGGTGTCCGCGTTTGTGACGTGCTTGGAGAAATCGACGGTCATCGTTTCGTCCTTGGTGGCGCCGATCTGGAAAGTGATTTCCTTGGTCAGGCGACCGCCCTCGCTCGCTACCGTGTCGTCTGCATTTTTGACTTCCTTCTGCATCAGCTTGGCGCCGCCGTACGACGTGTTCTTCATGATGTTCGACAGTTCCTTGCCCAGCGCATCGTACTCGGCCTGCATGGCAGACTTTTCGTTTGCCGAGGACGATCCGTCCGCGGCCTGCGTGGCCAGATCCTTCATGCGGTACAGAATGTTGGTGACTTCCTTCATCGCGCCGTCCGCAGTTTGGAGCAGCGACGATGCATTTTGCGTGTTCTGCATGGCCATGCCCATGCCGCGGGTTTGCGCTTGCAGGCGCACGGCGATCTGCAGGCCGGCGGCGTCGTCCTTGGCGGAGTTGATGCGCAAGCCGGTGCCCAAGCGGGTCATCGTGGTGTTCAGGCAGCTGCTCGTGTTGCCGATGGCCTTCTTGATGTTCATGGCGGCGGCGTTGGTGTGCAGGCTCAGCATGGTATGTAATCCTTAAGTCTAGACTAGGTTTTGGGGTATTTGTTTGTCGCTGCCCACTTGTCAGGAGGCGACGCCTGTTCAAGACGGCAGGCGATCCACAGACGTTAAATCGAATCGAGTCGGCCAAGCGGGAGATGCGGCGCGGCGGACGTGCGAACGTCGAGATTGCTTCTCCGCTGGCGGAGGAAGGCTTGCCATTTGAGCGGTGCCGAGCGGTGGCGCTATGAGTCGCTGCAATAGCGCCAGTGAATACTGCTGTGCTGGCGTTTCCGCGCGTGGCGACATGCTATTGATCCAGCCCGTGTAATGGGGCGACTCCGGAAAATAAGAGTTGTCTGATATTGGGCACGGCGGATTTCGCTCACACTTTAGCTCTACATTGGGATCTGTATCGCAGGTCCAAACGGAGCTGTTTGAGATTCAGGTCTCGCCGTGCAAACTTCAGGCTTGGCATTTCTCTTGACGCCGGTTCGAACTTGGGTTGCCCGTCCGTTAGGTTGCTGGCGATTCGCCGGCAGTGACGAGCGTTGCGCATGACGCGTGTTGAGAAACGTACGAGTTCGGTTTGACTGACGCCTGATCTTCAATCTCAGGGCCTTTCTCGCACCCTGTGCATCTGCGGGCTACTGACGCAGTGCCGAGCGATTTCGGCTCCGCCGAAATGTTTGCGGCCTCGCGATATTTTTTCGCATCAAGGACGCCGCAATTCGTATGTGCATTCTGTCTATCCTTGCGGAGGGAACTCCGCTGCTTAACCGTGGGCTCCACGAATTCCGGTCGATCGCGTATTGACGGGATAAGTCAGTGGGTGCCTCCCAAAATCCTCATCAGTCTCGCAATCATGTCGACAGTCACACCCGCCGATGCAAAAAAGCCGCGCATTGCGCTCCTGGAAGACAACGTCGCACATGCGAGAACCGTTCGGCACTGGCTCGAGGTCGCGGGCTACGACGCTATTGTCGAGCACGACGGCAGTCGCTTTATCGACCGCATCGGCCAAGAGAAGGTCGATATGCTTCTACTCGATTGGGATGTGCCCGGCATGACCGGCATCGACGTGCTGATAGACATGCGCAAGCGGGTCGACTATCTGATTCCCATCGTGTTGCTCACTCAGCATGACGACGAGCGCGACATCCTGCACGGGTTGAGCTGCGGGGCAGATGACTATCTGGTCAAGCCTATCAGCGAGCGAATGTTGATTGCGCGCGTTATCGCCCAGTTGCGCAAATGGTACCCGGGGGTCCAGCGCAATCAGCAAATCAGATTTTCCGGCTTCATCCTGGACGAGGCCACGCGCACGGCGACGTTGCCCGACGGCGAGCAAGTCTCGCTGCCTGAGCGTGAATTTTCCATTGCGCTGTATCTGTTCGCGCACGCCGGACGCGTGGTGAGTCGCGATGTGCTGCTCAAGCAAGTTTGGGGTGCTGCGGATTCGTCGAATGTCGGCACGTTGGCGACCTATATCACGCGGGTGCGAAACGGCCTTCGCCTGCGTCCGAACGGGCTCAGAATTTCGAGCGTGTATCGCTACGGGTATCGCCTCGAGCGGTTGGCGGATGGCGCCGACAACGACCGGGATTGAGCTTGCGGCAAGCTGGTGGCTCTATGCGTGCACTCATTTCCCGCTTGATGACGATCGGCCCCTTGCGAGGCATTGTGGTCCTTGCGATGCTGGCGCTGGCTGCGTTGAGCGGTAGCCCCGGCAGCGGCGTGGTGTCGGGCGCGCTTGATCGTGTGCTGTTCGATATGATGGCGCAGGTGGTTGCGCATCGGTCGACGCGACAGGTGGTGGTGGTCAACATCGACGAAGGGGTGATCGCGCAACTGGACCCGCATGGCATGGACGCGTATTTGGCGCAATTGCTCGGCGCCCTTGGGAAGGCGCGCAGCGTCACGCTCGATTTGCCGCTGTGGCCCGGGTTCGATTATTCGAGTCTGCGCGCCGGCATGCGATCATGTTCGCATACCGTGTTGGTCGAGCCAGGCCTCGCCGGGCACGCAGGAGGCTGTTCAAGCCTGCTGCCGCCGGCACTCAGTTCGCTTGCTGCCGCGCGCAGCCAGCGCATCGTTACGATGGGCCACTACGGTGTGGTGAGTGGTTTCGTACCTTACCGTCTGTCCGCGGGCGTCCGTTATGCACACGTTGCACTCGATGCGCTGCGGGTGGCGGGCATCGAGCCGCCGTTGCCGGTCGTCGATTTCGTCAGGCCATACGCGCAGTCGATCGGGGCCGCACGCACGCCGGCGGTGATGACAATG
>NZ_CP045995.1 GCF_016899425.1 Burkholderia sp. MS389 | reverse complement strand
CCCGATCGGTGGCCGCTCGGGTCGCCGATCGGGATGATCGCCGGAACGGCCGGCGACGTTACTTCGTGCTGACGCCGGCGATCGTACCCGTGTGAATGCCGGTGATGTTCTCGAAGGCGACCGCGGCGCGCGTCTTGCCCGGCGTCAGCACGTTCGCGCCGCCCAGCGCATCCGACAGCGCCTTGCTCGCGTCGTGGCTGATCTTGCCGCCGCCATGCGCGTTCGCCGTCTGCTGCAGTTGTGCGCCGATCGCCGCCGCATCCGACTGGCTCAGCTTGCCCGACTTCACCGCGTTGGCGAGCGTCTTCGCCGCGGCATTGCCGTCGCCGTGCGACAACGCGCTTTCCATGGCCTGGAAGTCGGCGCCATCCTGCGCGTTGAAGTTGGCCAGCGCCTTGCCTTCATCGGCCATCTGCAGCGGCTTGCCGTCCTTCAAGAGGTCGCCCGTACCGGGCGTGAAGCCTGCCGTCGCGCCCGTTGTCGGCAAGCCACCCGTCGTCGGCAGCGTATTGGTGTTCGCCGGAAAACCGCCCGTGCCGGGCAAGCCGCCGGTCGTCCCCGGCTGCGCCGCCGCGCCGCCCGTTGCGTTGCCCGCCGCGCCGAGTCCGCCTTGAGCCGCCCATTGGAAATTGCCGACCGCGGACTTGCCGTCGGTGCCCGCCACGTCGTGCGTGTCGATCTGCTGGTAGGCACTCGGGTTCGCGAGCATGGTCTGCGCCGCTTGCTGCACCGTGGGCGGCGTGCCGCCGTCGGCGTTCGTCGCGAGTTTGTACATCGTGTTCGGGTCCGACGCGTTGATGCCATGCTGCCCCATGTACGAGGCCAGCACGCCCGCCGCGTTTTGCACCGTCATCCCCCCGGTGCCGCCCGGCATGGCGCCTGCGCCCCCCATGCCGCCGGGCGTCGCTCCCACACCACCGGGCGTTGCCCCCATACCGCCGGGCATTGCGCCCGCGCCGCCACCGGGCATGCCGCCGGCGCCGCCCGCACCGCCCGGCATGCCGCCGGCCTGCCCGTTCTGCCCGCTCTGCATCTGCTTGAGCAACTGGCTGATGAGGCCGATGAGATCCTTGAGCACGTCCTGCGTCGAGCCCGTCGAGGCACCGTTGGTCAGCCGTTGCAGGTAGCTCGCCGGATCGGTGGGGTAGGTGGTCATATTCGGAACGTTCAGATTCATGATGTTTTCTTCCTGTCGGGTAAGTGTTTGCGTGACCGTGGGTACTACGAAGCAAAGTCAGTCTAGGTTGCTGTCGCTGCTACAAGCGCACCGATGCGAAGGCTGCAATCGAAATGCGAATCGCCCGGCGCGCGGAAAACGTGAAAACGGATGCTCATGCGCGGACCCACGTCATCGACGCGGAGAATCCGCCGTTGTCGGCCGGCACGCCGTGCGTGCTCGCCGGTGCGTCGGTGGACGCAGGCGCTTGAACGCCGACGTCGAGCTTGGCGGCACGCTCGAGCAGACGCGCGCCGATCTTCGCGCCCTCGATGCTTTCGCGCTGGTCGGCCGCGCTGAGCGCATAGCTGTGCCACAGCGGGTCTTCGAGGCCGAACAGACACACCGCCATCAGTGCGGTATGAAGCCCCGAGCGCTTCGCTTCGGTGTCGTCGTCTTCGAGCACGCGGCGCGCGTCGCCCCATGCCTGGCGCCGGACGTAGCGCCACGCGGCGACCGTCCCCGCCCCGGGCCACCTGGGCCAAAGCACGCGGATCGCTTCGAGGAGATCCTCGAAGTCGGCTTCGTCGTCGAGCTGCGAAGCCGTCCACAGCACCTTGGTTAGGCCGCCGGCAATCTCGTCCCTGCATCCTGTGTAAGTCACGATGTCCTCGTCTGCTGGAGTGCTGCAATCAAAAAGCGCACGGCGGCGCCGCGCACAGCCGTGCCGCGCTTGCTGCCGGCTCGTGCGGTGGACGTCCCCTGGCGGTTAGTCTCTTGTATCGGGTCGGCTTTCGCCGACGCGATGCGAACGGAACGATCGGGATGCGAAGCGAGCACGGAGAAGAAAACCGACCGCGGCGATGGGATCGATCGGTGCGATAGGCCGGATCGTTCGCCGTGTATCGAAACGCGGAGGATTTGCTCGATGCTCGGCGTCGAAGAAGGTCCGCCATCGGGCGATACACCCCGGCCATCGGCCAGGCTGTGCCCGTCGAATCGCCACCGGCGACCGATGCAGCGTCCGCAGGCAGTCGACTCCTGAAATGGAGCGATCACCACGGACAGGAGGCGCAGTCCATGATGTCAGGATGAGCAAGTGCAGAACGCTCGCAGCCCGCCGGGGCCGTTGCTTCAGTTCACGGATGAACGCTGGCGGTTCTTCCCAAGGAAGCGCTGGATGATTGCTTGACGTGCGAACGCTGCTTCGAGCGTGGCAACACAAGCTGTAGATGATCGACGTACCGCGCCGGATTCGCGCCGGTGCGATGGCCCAAGACCATTTCGGCGTCGAGTATTGCGTTGATACGGCCGCGTACGCGACGGGCGGTTTCTGGCTTCTTCGTCCATATCGCTTGGAGCCGCAGAAGCCGCCGGAATGCGCGCAAAGCCATGACTGGCGGAAGGCAGCCGATTCCAACCACCGCTTGCACAGGGCCGGCAGGTAAGACTCCCGCGATCGCAAATGGCTTCCTGCCCACGATCCTACCCATATTCGGCGCGGCGGCAATCCAACTCATACTAAAGTGCGCCAAGGCCAAGCTCTTCCGATTCATACTTGGCGGATCGGATCGCCTCATAGAAGCTCGATTCGATCGCGACTTCCTTCCGGTCGACATGAACGACCCACGCGTTGAACATGAAGCGCCAGCGGATGCGCCGCTCTTCGAGCATCGCCGCAAACCATCTCCATACCGAAGCATCGTCCGCGTTCGCGGTAGCCGCGGCAACCATTCGTGCCTCGCAGATTGCCTCCCAGCCCAGTGAAGGATCGCATATCGAAATCATGATGTCAGATGATTTTTCGCTCGTGCAATGCGTCGATCTCTTCTTCTCTCAGTCCCAGCCATGCGCCCAGGATCTCATCGGTCTGTTCGCCGAGCCGCGGCGGCGGACGAAGATACTGGACCGGCGAATCGGACATTCGGATCGGATTCGCCACGAGCGGCACGCTGCCGGCCGATGCATGCGGCATCTCGATACGAATGCCGCGCGCCTTGACCTGTTCGTCCGCGAATACCCGGTCGAGCCCATTGATCGGCCCGCACGGCACGCCCGCCTCCTCCATCGCGATGACCCACTCGTCGGTCGACCGGCACGTGGTCACTGCGCCAATCAGCGCGACCAGTTCGTCGCGATGCTGTACGCGTAAAGGATTCGTCGAGAAACGTGCATCGCTCGCCCATTGCGGCTGACCGAGCACCGCACAGAGACTGGTGAACTGGCTGTCATTGCCGACCGCGATGATCATGTGGCCATCGGCCGTCGGAAAGTCCTGGTATGGCACGATGTTCGGATGTGCGTTTCCCATCCGCCGCGGCACGATGCCGCCGACCAGGTAATTGGCGGCCTGGTTCGCGAGCGCGGCGATCTGCACGTCGAGCAGCGCCAGATCGATGTGTTGTCCGCGCCCCGTGCGCTCACGATGGGCAACGGCGGCCAGCACGGCAACGGTCGCATACAGCCCCGTCATCACGTCGGTCAGCGCGACGCCGACCTTCACCGGGCCGGCACCTTCCGTGCCGTCGGCGCGCCCCGTCACGCTCATCAGGCCGCCCATCCCTTGTATCAGGAAGTCGTAACCGGCACGTGACGCATACGGGCCCGTCTGCCCGAACCCGGTAATCGAGCAGTAGATCAGGCGCGGGTTCTCGGCGCCGAGCGTCGCGTAATCCAGCCCGTACTGCGCAAGGCCACCGGCCTTGAAATTCTCGAGCACGATATCGGCCTGCTGCGCGAGTTGCCGAACCAGCGACTGACCGTCCGGCCGGCTCAGATCGACCGCGATCGAGCGTTTGTTGCGATTGGCGCTCAGGTAGTACGCCGATTCGCCCGTCGACTGTCCGTCTTCGTCGAGGAGCCACGGCGGGCCCCACGCCCGCGTGTCGTCGCCCGTCCGGGGCCGCTCGACCTTGACGACATCGGCGCCGAGATCGGCGAGAAGCTGGCCTGCCCACGGCCCGGCCAGCACCCGCGACAGATCGAGTACGCGGAGGCCGGCCAATGCGCCTTGCTGTGCGATCGTTTCCATGGCGGCTCAGAATGCGGCAATGCCGGTGATCGCCCGGCCGAGGATCAGCGCGTGGATGTCGTGCGTACCCTCATACGTGTTCACGACTTCAAGATTCACGAGGTGCCGTGCGATGCCGAATTCGTCGCTGATCCCGTTTCCGCCCAGCATGTCCCGCGCGACCCGCGCAATGTCGAGCGCCTTGCCGCATGAATTGCGCTTCATGATCGACGTGATCTCGACGGCCGCCGTGCCTTCGTCCTTCATCCGGCCGAGCCTCAGGCAACCTTGCAGACCGAGCGCGATCTCGGTCTGCATGTCGGCAAGCTTCTTCTGGATCAGTTGATTCGCGGCAAGCGGCCGGCCGAACTGTTTGCGATCGAGCACGTACTGCCGAGCGCGATGCCAGCAATCCTCGGCAGCGCCGAGCGCGCCCCACGCGATACCGTAGCGCGCGCTGTTCAGGCAGGTGAACGGCCCCTTGAGACCGCGGACTTCCGGAAACGCGTTCTCTTCCGGGCAGAACACGTCGTCCATCACGATCTCGCCGGTGATCGACGCACGCAGCCCGACCTTGCCGTGAATCGCCGGCGCCGACAAACCCTTCCAGCCCTTCTCCAGCACGAAGCCGCGAATCGCGCCTTCGTCGTCCTTCGCCCAGACGACGAAGACGTCGGCGATCGGGCTGTTCGTGATCCACATCTTGCTGCCTGTCAGGCGATAGCCGCCGTCGACCTTTCGCGCGCGCGCCGCCATGCCGCCGGGATCGGAACCGTGATTCGGCTCGGTGAGCCCGAAGCAGCCGACCAGTTCCCCCGATGCCAGCTTGGGCAGGTATTTCTGGCGGATCGCTTCATTACCGAATGCATGAATCGGCACCATCACGAGCGACGATTGCACGCTCATCATCGAGCGATAGCCGGAATCCACACGTTCGACCTCGCGCGCGACGAGGCCATAGCTGACGTAGTTGCTCCCCGCGCCGCCATAGGTGTCCGGAATCGTGATGCCGAGCAGGCCGAGTTCGCCCAGCTCGCGGAAGATCGCCCGATCGGTCTCCTCGCGACGAAAAGCATCCAGCACGCGCGGTGCGAGCCGCTCCTGACAGTATGCGTTCGCGGAATCGCGCACCATGCGCTCCTCTTCGTCGAGCTGCTGGTCGATCAGCAGCGGGTCGTCCCATTGAAACGAATTCGATTTGTGTGCATTGGTCATTTGTTGATCGCCCGCGTGAAGGTGTTACGCCAACTTTATTCGCCACGTAGCGCCAAAACAAACGATTTGTTTGCACCGACATGTGCAAAAATATCACTCGTTAATTTCATTACTCACCTGGACACGCATCATGCGCCGCACGATCCCCTCCACAACGGCCTTGTCCGCATTCGAGTCCGCCGCTCGCCACCAGAGCTTCACAAAAGCGGCGGACGAGCTCGCCGTCACGCAAAGTGCGATCTGTCGTCAGATCGGTGTGCTCGAGGAATTTCTCGGCGTGAAGCTGTTTCGGCGCACCCGACGCGGCGTGACACTGACCGAAGCCGGTGCGGCGTACAGCCGCCGTGTGGCATCGAGACTCGATCAGATCGAATACGACGCGCTGGAGATGATGGCGACGGGCGGCAAAGGCGGTACCCTGGAGCTCGCGGCCGTGCCGACCTTCGCAACCCGTTGGCTGCTGCCGCGCATGCCGGCGTTCATCGATACGCATCCGGACATCGCCGTCAATCTGACCGCCATGCCGCGTCCGTTCATGTTCGATGCGACAGGGTTCGACGCGTCGCTCCACGCAGGCCCCGCGCCGTGGCCCGGTACGGCCGGCGATTTGCTGATGCAGGAAAGCGTGATCGCGGTCGCCGGCCCGAAGCTGGTCGCGTCGCGCACCCAGCCGACCCAGGCGGACTGGCGGCGCTATCGGTTGCTGCAGCAAAGTACGCGGCCGTACGCATGGCGCGAGTGGTTCGCGGCGCAAGGACTCGAAATGGAAGGCGACCTGTCCGGACCGCGTTATGAACTGTTCTCGATGCTTGCGGAAGCGGCGTCGAGCGGAATCGGAATCGCACTGATTCCTCGCCTGCTCGTCGAGGACGAACTATCGAGAGGGACGCTGGTTCAGGTCGGTCGCTACGAACATCCGACCGGGAATGCGTACTTCCTGATCTACCCGGAAGCCAAGGCGGAAAGCTCGACGCTGGCGGCGTTTCGGGAATGGCTGAGCGGCGAAGCGCGACGATACAACGAGAACATTGCGCACATGGCTCAATCACGCGGTGCTCGGCATCACCGGCGCGCACAGTGACTGCATCTGATCGAAACAGCGTTTCGCAAGTGTGCGCCTCAGCTGAAGCGTATGGGCGGCGAACCGGCTTCGTCGCCGCGCCTATAACCTACAGAACCTCGCAAGCGTCGTCGAAATCGAGCCGCGGGCTGCGGGGAAACAGGCCGTCCGGATCGCCATACCCGAGGCAGCAAAGAAAGTTCACGCGCAGTGCCGTCCCGTCGAAGAACAACTGATCGACCCTGGCCGCGTCGAACCCCGAGAGCGGCCCGCAGTCGAGACCGAGCGTGCGCGCCGCCATGATGAAATAGCCACCCTGCAGCGAGCTGTTGCGAAAGCATGTATCTCGCGCCAGCTCCGGTTGCTCGATGAACATCTTCCCTGCACCCGGCCGATGCGGAAACAGCTTGTCGAGCTGCGTGTAGAACGCCACATCCTGCGCAATGATCGCAACGACCGGCGCGGTACGCACTTTCTCGACGTTCCCCGTAAAAACAGCCGACAACAACTTTTCGCGCGCCAGCAGCGACCGCACGAACACGACGCGCATCGGCGAGCAGTTCATGCTCGTCGGGCCCCATCGGGTCAGTTCGTACAGGTCACGCAGCACCGCATCGGGCACCGCTCGGTCCAACCACGCGTTCTGGCTGCGTGCGTCGGTAAATAGCTGCTGGCGCGCGCGGGTATCGAGCGGCTCGCTCATTCCGTTTTCCTCCAGATCGACCATCGAAAGGCCATGCGCGCGCATCACGTGCGCGTCGCACCGACCATGAAGAACGCCACGATCGCCGGGCTGTTCCCCTTGTTGCGCCATGCGTGGCGCGTGCCGTTCTGCACGACGAAATCCATTGGCCCGAGCCGGGTCGCCTCCCCGTCATCGAGCTCCAGCCAGATCTCTCCCGACAGCACGATCGCATAGTCGACCGTTTCGGTCGCATGCATGCCTGGATGGTCAGGCTCGAACGTCGCTGCAAGATCCGGCATGCGCGCGACACATTCGTTTGCCGCTGCTGCCGGATCGAACTGCGGAGCCGCCATGACCTGATCCGGCGGAAAGGTGACGACCAGGAGACTGGTCGCGCCGGCCGGCGGAATCAGGGTGTCTTTTCCGACCGTCGGATCGGCCGTCGTCGCCATCGACGGAGATGCCGCGGTCGTCCACACCTGTGCGAATGCATGTCCGGGAATGGAGTCGAACAGGACAGTCCGGGGTGTCGGGCCATCGGAAATCACGACGGACCGGCCGTGCGGATCACGGCCGGTCACCACGCGTCGAATGTGCATGAGTTGCCTCGCTGTAAGGAAACGCTTTCGGCCGACGACACCCCGGCGCCGATGTGACGCGGAAGTGTCGCCGATGTGCTTTACGGACAGATCACGTAGTTGCTGAAGCCGCCATTGCGATTCTCGATCCCGCCCAGCGCGACATTGATGTCCTCCAGCTTGAACGTGCAGTGTTCGAAGACCGACAGGTCGACGACGCCGGATTCGACCATGTCCGCCATTTCCTGTCCTTGCCCGGCCGTGAACCACGCGGAGCCGCTCAGGCGCTGGTCGTTGTCCATCATGTAGTGAAGATTTACCGGCACGTCGCCGGCAACCGCGCCGACATTGACGAGATGGCCGCCACGGCGCAGCGTCTTAAGCGATTCTTGCAGCGTCGTATGCGGTGCGCCCGGTCCGAGCGCATCAATCACCGCATCGACACCTTCCCCGCGCGTGATGCGCGCCGCCCATGCGTCGACCGGCTCGTCATCGAGCGCCAGAATCTCGATGCGATCCGGCGCAATCGCCTTCACGCGCTGAAGCAACTCTTTGTTGCGTGCGGTACCGAGAATCTTCCGCGCGCCAAGTGCGAGCCCGAACAGTGCAACCCCGATACCGAGCGTCCCGCTGATGCCGTTGATCAGGATCGTGCTGCTCGGCCCGACTTCCGCCTTCTTCAGCGCACGATAGGCGGTGCCGAGATAGCCGAACCGCGCCGCGGTCTCATGGCTCAGGTTGTCGGGTATCTTGACCAGGCTGTATTGCGGCGCGGTCATGAACTCGCACAGCCCGCCGTACGGATAGTCGTCGAAGATGGCCTGCGATCGCTGGCTGAACCCGAAATAGCCGTTGAATGTGTAGTACGGACAGGCCGTGGTATCACCCGAGCGGCACGCGCGGCAACCGCCGCAATAGCGCGCCGGATTCACATAGACGCGGTCCCCCACGTTGAACGCATGGACCTGACTGCCAACCTCCTCGATCACGCCCGTCGCGTCGAGACCGAAAATCGCCGGCAGCCGGGGCAGCGGCAGGTGGGGAAACCATTTCTGCCAGTTGCTCAGCACGTTGCCGAGGTTGGGCACGATCCCGCAAGCCTTGACTCTCACCAGCACGTCGGTCGGCCGCGGCGACGGCACCGGGATGTCCTCCACCACCATCGGTGCGCCGACATCGTGCATACGTGCTGCTCGCATCATCTTCGTCATGTCTGTCTCCGGTCTATCACTCTTCGTGTATTCGCCACACACAGTCACTGGCCCGGCCATCTACCCGCGACACGGACCACGCTCAATGCATGATATCAATTTTTATGCACAAAAACACAGATTCCGCCTGAACTTCATCGCAGGCCGTCGAGACCCTTGACGTCCGACGCCGCGAGGCCGCCCAGTCGCGCGTGCACGCGCCCGCCGGTCGCCATCGCGAGTGCGAACGCGATCTCGTTGCGGCGCGGGCCATCCCAGACGGTTAGCTCGCACGTGCCATAGTGACTGCGGACATAAGACGCCTGAATATGGCCCAGCGGAACCATCAGGCGCGTACCGACGCCGCCGATCGTCTTGGCCGACGGCACCATTGCTTTCGGCTGGCCCAGCGATTCCCGCATCGCCCAGCCGCCGGCTTCATGCCATACGGCGCCATGCTCGAGTTCGCCATCCTCGCCGACGATCGCGCCCTTTCCGTACGCCTGGACGTTCTCCGCGCCGCCGAGCAGCACCACGAGGCGCGACGAGAGGTCATGCCCGAGTTCGCGCAGCGCCTGCATGAACGGCAGCAGGTCGGGCTCGTACCGCCCCGCATACGGATTCGCGACGACGGCGGTCGCGACCGCAACCCGCAGCGGCTCGCTCACGCGCTCCCCCCCTTCGTGCCAGACCTCCTCCACATCGAGCTTGATCTTTCTGACATTGACCAGCGGCATCTTTCTGCTCCACGGAAATTGTTCGGATCGCCGGGAGCCAGTTTGTGCTCCCGTGCTTGCATTATATCCATTCCGATGTAATATGCATAAAAACATGTTTTATGCCCAAACGGAGGAGCAATGAAACTCGTGTCGTATCGCCGGGCCGGCAAGGCCGCTTTCGGTGCAATCAAGGAAGAAGGGATCGTCGATCTCGCGTCGCGCATGCCGGCGCTGGCCGATCTCGCTTCACTGCTCGCGGATGACGCGGCGCTGGACGAAGCACGCCGGCTCGTCGCCGCGGCCGCGGCCGCGGATTTCCCGTCGGCCGATGTCGAGCTCGAGCCGGTCATTCCACGCCCGAACAAGATCATCTGCGTCGGCATCAACTATGTCGCGCACGCAGCGGAAGCCGGGCGCACGGTCGGCAAGTACCCTGTCATCTTCCATCGTTACGCGGAAACCCTGTTGCCGCACGGTGCGCCGCTGATTCGTCCGACCATTTCAGACAATTTCGATTTCGAGGCCGAACTCGCGGTCGTCATCGGCCGCGGCGGTTCGCATATCGCACCGGAAGACGCGATGAGCCACGTTGCCGGCTATACGTGCTTCAACGACGCCAGCGTCCGTGATTGGCAGTTCCATACGCACCAGTACGGGATGGGCAAGAATTTCCGCGACACCGGCGCGCTCGGCCCGTGGCTCGTCACGGCCGACGAAATTCCGGACTACCGCGAACTCTCGGTACACGGCCTGTTGAATGGCGAACAGATGCAGATCGGCAAGCTGTCCGACCTCGCCTTCGACATTCCGGCCCTGATCGCATACGTATCGCAGGCGCTCGACTGGCAGCCGGGCGACATCCTCGCGACCGGCACCCCGAGCGGGATCGGCTTCAAGCGTCAGCCGCCGGTATTCCTGAAGCCCGGTGACACCTTCGACGTGGTGATTCCGGGAATCGGCACGCTGTCGAACCCGGTGGCCGACGAAGCGTGAGCGATACTCGAACAATCAGGAGACGATTATGGCGGCACTGCCGAAAATTCAGTTCACTCACTGCGGCATCTTCTGCAGCGACCTCGACCGGATGGTCGACTATTACCGCAAGGCACTCGGGTTCGTGATCAGCGACAAGGGTGTCGCGTCGACCGGACACAATCTGTACTTCATGACGCAGGATCCGGAAATCCATCACCAGCTCGTGTTGTTCGATGGAAAGCCCACCGACCTCCCCTTCAACCCGGTCAACCAGCTTTCCTTCCTGCTCGATTCGCTGGACGATCTGCGCACGTATTACCAACGCGCGAAACGCGCGGGCGTCGCCGCTATCGAGCAGGTCGATCACGGCAACGCGTGGTCGATCTATTTCAAGGATCCTGAAGGCAATCCGATCGAACTCTACGTCGACAGCCCGTTCTTCACCGCGCAGCCTTGTCGCGAGCCGCTCGATCTCGATCTCCCGAGCGCTGAAGTCCTGAGACGGACGGAAGCGATGTGCCAGCGCCGCCCGGGCTTCCTGACGCGCGACGCATGGATCGCGGCAATGCGCGAACGCATCGCCGCCCAGCGCACCGCGTTCGACGAATAGACATACCAATCCGTAGCGTCCGCCGCATTCGACGGCAGGCGGACGCCACCCTGCGAAACTGGGGGAGATCACTGGTCATGAAGTGCAATCTGATCGGCGGGTCGTGGCGCACCGGCGCCACTTCACGCCGCAACATCAATCCGTCCGATCTCGACGACGTGATCGGCGACTATGCGCACGCGGATGTCGAGCAGGCCCACGAGGCAATCGACGCCGCGTGCGACGCTCAACGCGGCTGGCGGGACAGCGGCATCCAGGCCAGAGCGAATGCACTCGACGCGATCGGCAGCGAATTGCTCTCGCGGCAGACTGAGCTCGGTACGCTGCTATCGCGTGAAGAAGGCAAGACGCTTGCCGAGGGCATTGCCGAGGTCGCGCGTGCCGGGCAGATATTCAAGTTCCACGCCGCCGAAGCGGTGCGCTCGGGCGGCGAGCACCTGCCGTCGGTCAGGCCGCTCGTCGACGTCAGTATCACGCGCGAGCCGGTCGGCGTCGTCGGCATCATCACACCGTGGAACTTCCCGATGGCCATTCCGGCCTGGAAGATCGCGCCGGCGCTCGCGCACGGCAACAGCGTCGTCTTCAAGCCGGCGGACCTCGTCCCGGGATCCGCGTGGGCGCTCGCGGACATCATCCACCGCAGCGGCATTCCGCCCGGCACCTTCAATCTCGTGATGGGGCGCGGAAGTGTCGTCGGCAACGCGATGGTCGTCTCGCCGAAAATCCACGCGGTCTCGTTCACCGGATCGGTCGATACCGGGCGGAACCTGCTGCTACAGGGCGCGCGCCAGTTCAAGCGGATGCAGCTCGAGATGGGCGGCAAGAATCCGCTCGTCGTCCTGGACGACGCGGACCTCGACGTCGCCGTCGACTGCGCGATACAGGGCGCCTATTACTCGACCGGGCAGCGCTGCACCGCATCATCCCGTTTCATCGTGCAGAAAGGTATCTACACGCGCTTCATCGCCCGGGTTGCGGAGGCGCTCGAGCAGCTCCACGTCGGGCATGCGCTCGATGCGGACACGCAGATCGGGCCCGTTGTCGACAGCGAGCAATTGCGACTGGACGAAGCGTACGTGGAAATCGGCAGGAACGAAGGCGCAAAGCTCGTGTGCGGCGGTACGGCCGTCGCCCGCCGCACACGAGGCCATTTTCTGACGCCGGCGCTGTTCTCCGATGCGGCGCCGAAAATGCGCATCGCGCGCGAGGAGATCTTCGGCCCGATCGCGTGCGCTATCCCGGCGAAGGATTACGACGAGGCGCTGGAGATCGCGAACGATAGCGAGTTCGGATTATCGGCCGGCATCTGTACGGCGTCTCTGAAATATGCGGCGCATTTCAGGCAACACATGCGCAGCGGGATGGTGATGGTCAACGTGCCCACCGCGGGGGTCGACTATCACGTGCCGTTCGGTGGCACGAAGTCGTCGAGCTACGGCCCGCGCGAGCAAGGCCGATACGCCGCCGAATTCTTCACGACCGTCAAGACCGCCTACACGAAGGCATACTGAGATCAGTCGGGCGACGGTCCGGTGGACCCGCCCGCACCGCCGGGCGAACGTGGTCGGCTCTGGCGGAACGAATATGAACATGGAGGAGATGTGGACTTCGATTTGATCATTGTCGGTCTCGGCCCGGTCGGTGCAGTCGCCGCCAACCTGGCCGGTCAGGCCGGCCTGCGCACGCTGGTCGTCGACAAGTCGCCTACTGTCTACGACAAGCCACGGGCAATGGGATTCGACCAGGAAATCATGCGAATCCTGGCCAACCTCGGGATCGCAGACAGGATCGCGCAATACGTGATGCCGTACCGCCCGTCCGAATACCGGACGACCGACACGCGGGTGATCCGCCGCATCGACGCGGCAGCCCCGCCGTACCAGCTCGGCTGGGCACCGAACTACGTGTTCATGCAGCCGCAAATCGAAGGAATCCTGCGCGACAATCTCGCCGGCTACCCGTCGGTCAGGGTCGAGCTCGGTGCGGAAGCGACCGCGGCCGAATCGCACGACGATGCCGCATCCGTGACGATCTCGCTGGCGTCGGGCGAGCAACGCACGTTCACCGCGGGCCATGTGCTGGCCTGCGATGGAGGAACGAGCCCGATCCGTACGCGGCTCGGCTTGGACATGGAGGATCTCGACTTCGACGAGCCATGGCTCGTCGTCGATGTGATGCTCAAAGACGGTGCCGGCGAGAGCCTGCCGGCAACCAACGTGCAGTATTGCGAGGTCGCGCGCCCTTCGACGTTCGTCGTCGGACCCGGCCGCTGCCGCCGTTGGGAGTTCATGATCAACGCGGACGAGACGCCTGCCGAGGCCTGCCGGCCCGAATTCGTGAAAAAGCTGATTTCGCGCTGGCTCGCCGACGACGAATACGAAATCTGGCGTGCATCCGCCTACCGGTTTCACGCGCTCGTGCTGCGCCGCTGGCAAGCCGGACGGATATTCTTCCTCGGTGACGCGGCGCACATGACGCCGCCGTTCCTCGCGCAGGGAATGTGTCAAGGCATCCGGGATGCGTCCAATCTCGTCTGGAAGATCGCGATGGTTTCGCGCGGCAAGGCCGGTACGGCACTGCTCGACAGCTACCAGGCTGAACGGTTGCCGCACGTCAAGCGCACGACACTCGTGACGAAGGAACTGGGCAAGCTGATCTGTGAACGCGATCCGGTCGCGGCCAGCGCGCGCGACGAGCGCTTGCATGCGGAGATGGCCGCCAATCCGCAGGGAATGGTCCGGCAATCGTTGATCCCGGGGTTGAGCGACGGCTTTCTGTCCGCTTCGAGCGACGGGCCACGCGGGCTGCTGTTTCCGCAACCACGCGTGCGGACGTCCACCGGCGACGAGCGCCTGCTCGACGACGTGACCGGCGCGACCTTCCGGCTCGCGGTGGACGCACGTACTGATGTCGCGACCGTCGCGCAACTTCGGCAGGCATGCGATCGCCTGCAGTATCCGGCGATCCGGTTCGTCTCGATCGGGCCCGACGCGCTCGCGCCCGATGCCTCGCCGGATACGTATCAGGACGTCAGTGGCGTGCTGACCGGCTGGATGGCTCAACACGATTGCCGTGTGGTTCTCGCCCGCCCCGATCACTATGTGTACGGTGGTTGCCGCGAGCCGCATGAGGCGCTTGCGCTGCTCGACGAGCTCGTGGGCGCGCTGGCCACCAACGGCTCGCAAGCACTTGAGACGCCGGCAACGAGCCTTTGATCCGGAACGCGCATCATGTAACAGCCTTCAGCGCTCGGTGCTTTGCCCGAGCGCTTTTTTTGTTCGACGAGCCTTTCGAGTCAATCTTGCATAGAAGCGAGCTTTGCGCATAAAATTACAGCATTGACAATCCGGAATGCCACGCCATGGATTCGACACCTGCCTCCAATGGTGCCCCGCTCATCGATGTTGCTTTCGCAAGGATGAAAACTTCGATCATCCGGTGTGAACTGGAGCCAGGCACGCGCCTGAAAGTCGAGAGTCTGTCGAAAACCTACGGTCTCAGCAGTTCACCGATTCGCGAAGCACTGAACCGCCTCGCGCAGGACGGAATCGTGCAGGCGACCGAGAATCGCGGCTTCTGGGTCGCACCGATCAGTAT
Organism: Burkholderia sp. MS389; assembly: GCF_016899425.1. Taxonomy (GTDB): domain Bacteria; phylum Pseudomonadota; class Gammaproteobacteria; order Burkholderiales; family Burkholderiaceae; genus Burkholderia; species Burkholderia sola. The sequence goes on along the minus strand of NZ_CP045995.1, from coordinate 2,987,654 downwards.
CGACGACTTCAAGGACATCACGCGCCTGCGCATCCTGCTTGAACACGAAGCGCTGATGGATTCCATCGAGCATGGCGACGACGACTGGGAAGTTGCCGTGCTGACGGCGTTCCATCGGCTGAGCCTCGCCGAAAAACGGATGGGTACCGGCCCTGTGGCCCTCGACGACGACTGGTCGGAGCGCCATCGCGCCTACCATATGGCGCTGCTGTCCGCGACGCCGAGCCCGCTGCTGCTGAACATGGTCGGATCGCTGTTCGACCGCGCCGAACGCTATCGGCGCTACTCGGCGCTCCATCGGACGGAGGAACGCCACAAGGGCGCGGAACACGAGGCGCTGATGAAAGCGGCGATCGGGCGGGAAAAGGACAAGGCAGCGAAATTGCTGCGCAAGCATATCGAAGGGACGTTGACGCGTGTTGCCGCCGCACTGGAACGGCAATTGGCATCGGTACAGTAAGTCGAGCGCAGTATCCGATACTGCCGCGCGCGGATGAATTCCATTGCGACGACGACGCGCGCCGCCGTCGCAAGAACCAATCAGAACATCGTTTGCATGCCGATCCGGCCGATGAACTGCGAGCGATTGCTCGACGGGCCGAACGTCCCGTTGATCGACGCATTCGCCCCCCCGTTCGTCAGCTGATACATCGATTGCAGATAGACGGCCGTCCGCTTCGACAGATGGTACTTCGCAACGGCCCCCCATTGATGGGCGTGATTGCGGTCGACAACCTCATTCCCCCACATGTAGGTATAGGCGAGGCTCGTCGAGAACACCGGCGTGAACTGATACAGTGCGCCGACCTCCGCCGCGTTGACAACCGCGCCGTTGTGCGTATTGCGCGTGTCAGTGAACAGCGCCGTCAGCAGCAGTTTGTCGCCGCGATATTTCGCGCCGAGCCCGTAGTTCCTGATGCTGTCACCGAGCAATGACGCATAACGCACGTCCGTATAGGCCGCGCCGAATGCAAACGCGCCGGCACTGTAGCTGGCACCGAAGCTTTCCGCGCTGTTTTGGCGGAAATCCCCGGCCACGCCGCCGAATGCGTACATTCCGCCGAACCGGAATCCTCCCAGCAAAGGACTCGTGTACTTGACCGCGTTGCCAAGAGGCGTGTCGCCGTTCATGCGGTCGAAGTCGAACGCCTCGTTCGGTGGAGAATCGGGAATGCCGAGCTTCGCAAACGGACCATCCCGGAAGCCGTAGAATCCGCCGCCGTACATCGCCATATCGGCCCCGACATCGGCGAACAGCGTGTCGACCATTAAGTCGTACTGGCGTCCGAGCGTGAGCTTGCCGAAGCGCGCGTTATCGAGGCCGACCCATGCATTGCGCGCGAAAAGCCCGGTTCCGGTACCGCTCCCGTTGCTCTTCTGAGCGACGAGATTGCCCTGCAGCGTGAACTGCGTCACCAGTTGGAACACCGCGCGGGTGCCGCCACCGAGATCCTCGGTCCCGCGAAATCCCAGCAGGTTGGGCAACGCGATGCCGTCGTCGAGCCGCCATGCAGGGTGGCCCGAGGTATTGCTGATGTATGACACACCTGCATCGAGCAAGCCCCAGAGCGTCACGCTGCTTTGCCCATAGGCACACGATACCGGGCCCAGACCCGCGGTCGCGCAGGCAATTGACGTAATGACCCACCTTTTCACCGTCGTCTCCTCCATACCGTTTACGAAGTCGCCAATGTGCACAAGAAATGCCTAAGATGATTTTTTGTGCATATTTATATTCTTTGCGCACACTCTACACGGCTTTGCAAGACGCAAAACTCCGTGTTTACGCGTGAGTGCGCTGCAGCATGAAGACGCACGCCGATGTCGAAGCTGCAGCTACTCCACACGCTGCGGCGGTCGCTACGTGGCACGTAAATGAAGTTGCAAAGGGTCAGCGATCAGCATCCGGGGGACGAAGGCCGAGAAGCGAGGCTTCGCTTCGAACCGTGATGGTCTTTCAACGCTGCACTTTCATAACGGTCACGATGGCGGCGAGTTCGTATTCCCCGATCGCGGCAAGTACGTCCTCGCGGTTGCGGTGGGGACACCATGTCGCACGACCCCATCAACTCCAGACCGCGATCTGAAGCGGGAAATGGTTAGGCGAATCGTTGGATTGGATGGCGATTATTCAGAGACTGGCGGGCTATCTCGGCGTGACGAGCCAGGATGTTGGCCGACTACGGTTCTACCCGTAGCAGGCAAAAACGCCCGCTGCCCGCACGATGGGGCCTTCAGTGTGCATAGGGTCACCAACCCGAGCACGGAGGAAATACACCCGATAGAGAAATCTGCTCGTATGCCCATATGATCGACGATCAGCCCTCCCACGGCGGACCCAATCGCGATGGCGACTTGAACAACGCAAATGAAGAGCGCCGAACCGACTTCGGGGCAGTCAGCGGCATCGTGCTGAGTCCAGATGCTGAAGCACAACGGGATTGCACCGAACGCTACGCCCCAGAGCGACAATGCTGCGGCCTCGCCGATTCGCGCATGATCCAGTACCACCATCAGCAACAATGCGAAGAACAGCAGAGCCGTCGCGATCGCGGTGGCGACTTTCACGTGGCCATCCATCACCGCCGAAAGCGTCACGTTCGACATGAAGCCGACAATACCAAACACCATCAGCAGGCTTGAAATCTCCGATACCGAAAAGTCCTCTCCGAGACGAGGTTCCAGGTACGTATAGGCGGAAAAATGCGCGCCGAATACGAACGCCACCATCATCAGACTCAGACGCACGTGCGGCCGGCGCAGCAGCGAAATGAAGTCCTGAACGCCCACGGTGGTTTCAGCTGTCAGCTTCGGCACGAAGGCGACCTGCGCAAAGAGCGCTACCGTTGCGAGGACACCGGTCGCAACGAACGATTCCCGCCAGGACGCGAGCGTAGCGATCAGGGTCCCGAGCGGCACACCAATGACAGTAGCCGATGCAACCCCGCCCAGGATGCATGCGATCGCACGCGCCGTATCCCGGGCTTGCACCATGCGCCCCGCCGCCGCGGTCGCGAGCGTCCAGAACCCTCCCAATGCGATCCCCAACAGTGCCCTGCCGGCAAGCATCGTCGTGAAGTTCGTCGAGTACGCACTGACGAAGCTTGAGCACGTCAGCAATCCGGTTAATATCAAAAGTATGTACCTGCGATCCCATTTTCCAGCAACAACCACCGAGGTCGGCGCGGCCAAGGCAGCCATCACACCGGGCAAAGTCATCATCAAGCCTGCCGTCCCGGACGTGACATGCAGATCCAGAGCGATGTGCGCCAGAAGGCCGACCGGTAGAAATTCGCAAGTGACGAACGCAAATGCGCTGACCGCGACGGCAAATACGGCGAACCATTGATGTCGTGAGGTTGGGACATCGCCGGGAAACTTCCCGGACGAGCGGCTTTTGGAAGGCATGCTATCGGAGCGCGGATGTGGAATGATGGAAGCAACGGACGATACGGTCGACAGCGTACGCATGACGACACCGGGCGGGTCGCCGATAGCGGAATGAAGGGAGCGCCCCGAGCAGTTGTTGCTCGCGAGACGCTCCTTGAGCGCTAATCCGGAATACCCCCGATCAGCGCGCATCCCCCGTTTCCCGTCCTCGGTCGCTTCAGGAAAAGCGCAACGGCAAAGTCAAATAGTTGCGAATGCGATCGTCGTGCTGAACCGCGGGAGAGCCGGCGAGCTCCACGCGTGAATAGCGTTCCGCTATGGCTGACAAGATCACCTCGATCTCGACACGGCTGATCAATTGCCCCGCGCAGCTGTGTGTTCCGATGCCGAACGACAGCATCTGGCTTTCACGCATCGAACGAGTATGGTCGAATGTGTTCGGATCCTCGAACACATCAGGATCCCGATTGACTGCCGCAGTCATGAAGCGAATGACGCTATTTTCCGGGATCACCGTGCCTCTGATCGTAACCGCGGCTTTGTTGTACCGAGTGAAGGACATCTCTGGCGGATACAGACGCAAGAATTCGTTGATCATCGCCTGGCGGTTTTCGCGATCGGCTTTGTAGAGGTCGAAGAGTTCAGGCTCGCGCGTGAAATGCTCCAACGTCGACGCGAGCACGTAAGCCGGATTAGGTGCACCGGAGAAGAAAAAATTGACCATGGCCTGGACGACTTCAGCCTCGGATAGTTCGCCTCGCGCTTGTGCCTCGATTAGTGCGTCCGCAAGACCGTTTCCAGGATTTCGGCGCTTCTCGGCAACAAACGCGTTGCACCGGTCGAACAGATACTTGAACCCCTCTACCGCATCGTCCAGCTGCGCCTTCGTTGAAGCCGGAGACTGAGCCATGACAATACGCAACCCGTTCTCCATCACACCTTCGATGTCGTCTTCCGGTATGTCGAAGATGCGGCACATCGTGACGTGGGTGGGTACGACACAAATAGTGTGATGAGCCTCGACAATGCCATCTTGCGGGATATTGTCCAGTGCGTCGCTCACAAGCGCCTTTGTATGCTTCGCCCACTCCGCGACCATCTTCGGCGTGAACCACTTGTTGAAGTGCCGCCGCAATAGCGTCTGCCGTGGCGGGTCGTAGAACAGCACACTTTCCTTGAACACGTGCCACGGATGGGGTTTCACCCAGTTCGGCTCCTCCATGCTCATCGCTGGATGCTTGGCAAACTCCACATAGTCGGAATACTTCGAGACGACGAACTCACGTTCGCTAATCCGATACACCGGTGCCTCGCGTTGCAATCGCTCATACCACGGATACGGGTTGTCGCGAAACGCGAGGTCCGCCCACGGAAGGTAAGGATCGTTCATGAAATCGCCCGTTTGATTTTTCATCGAAACCCCCTTATTTGCCCAAAATCGAAAGGATGCCCTGGGACCATGCCACCGCCATCTGGTTTGCAGGCATGCCTTTCGATGCATTGTGTCGTCCCGTTTCGCCAATTTGCGTGGCGCCGCACGAAGCGAGCATCTCAGTCAATAGATCGATTGCACGGTTGTAATTCTCGTAGCTGGAATCCCCGAGCCCAAACGCGGCAAATCTCATCGAAGCCAGATCGGGACGCTTCGCGATGAGCGCGCGATAGAACGGCTCGGTCGTCTCCGGCATATCGCCCTCGCCGTACGTAGAAGTAACAACGATCGCGAAACTGACAGCCTCCAGTTCGTCCACGGCTTGATCCGCCATCGATTTGACGACGCTCGGCATATCTTTCTCGGCGAAGCACATCGCAATATCATCGGCAACCATCTCTGCGTTACCGCTCTCCGTGCCAAACAGAATCAGAATCGATGCATTCATTTCTTTTTGCTCATATTTAGACGATTACCCCACGCTCACGATCTGCCTTGCCACTTCCAGCAGGCGCCTGCGATCTGCAATTTTCTTGCGGAGCCTGTTCGGCCCCGCCGCATCCCGTTCATACCGGTCCACCTCCAGCCAGCCGGCGTAATTCACGAAATCGGCTGGAAACTGGTCTCCGAGCGCGGCCAGTCCAGGCCGGCCGATCGGCAGCGCTCCGTCTTGCACCATCGCAACGATCTGCGCGGCCACGGCTTGTGCGTCTCTGCGATTCGCGGCAACCCCGCCCTTTCCGCCGTTCTTCGCCCAACCGACCTCGAATACATTGAACGAACGCCACGGCCCGCATCGCGCGCCGATATCGCCGACCTCGTTCGTAAAACCAATCGCAGTAACGATCGTGTCGACGTGAAAACTCACGATACCTTCCGCTTTCGAGTGTCCGCGCAAAACGCTTTTCGTCAGCAGTGCGTCGACCTGCACCGGCGTACATTCGAAGTGGAAAACAATTTCCACCAGCGGTTTGGCATATACGATGCGCCTCGCGGCATTCCGCAGCACTTGTGCCTTTTCGCTCTGATCGTCGTCCGAAAGACCCGATGCAGATACCTTTACATGTCCCAGATCACAAAGTTCACGCAGCATGGCAAGGTCAAATTTCGCGTCGCCTGCGCTGGATCTTCCGACAAGATGAATCCGCTCGAGATGATTCGAGCGAAGCATCGATAGCCGCTCGTCGTCGATATCGGAGTTATCGAATTGCTCGATGCGTTTGGCCAGCAACCGGGCAACGTCTATGGCGACGTTCCCGTGCCCGACAATCGCCAACGATTCACCCAAGGAGCAAAATCGCCCTCTGTCATGGGGCAACCGAGGCTCGGGATAGCCGTTCAGCGCCCGCAGTATTTCGCCTGCCCCAACGACGTTTGCTTTCGGGTGTTGTGGAACCGGAAGTACCGAATCCGTTGCCAAACCAGTCGCGAGCGCCACAATGTCGAAACTCTCTGTCAATCGCTCAAACGACAGGTCTTTTCCGATAGTTACATTCCCGAAAAAATTGACCCCATCGCGTCTAAACAGACGATCGAACTGCATCGCCACGGATTTCGAACCCTGATGATCGGCCGCGATGCCGTAACGCAACAGACCGAATGGTACCGGCTCCGATTCAAACACCGACACTGCAGAATCCGGCCAAACCTTTATCAACGATTGAGCCAGGTAGCACCCGGACGGTCCGCTTCCCACAACGGCAATGGATGGATTAATGATGCGCATGAACGTACCTGGACTGGTCTCTTGAAACGGAGATGAATCGGATGCCGAGTTGCTTCGCGACTGAAGCCGAAGCTATCGAGATTCACATCCGAAGCATGGATATGTCATTGCGTGACGGCGAGAACGGCCTCGTCGTCCGTGCCACCATCTCGCGGCTCGACGTCACGATTGCGCCCCAACCGCCGGAACACTTCCGGCTTGGCCTTCCTGAAATAAACGGCCAATGCCATCCCGAAAATCTGCACTGCGCACAGGCTATAGAGCATCCACGTGCTTTGGCCCGGTTCGCCGCCAACGAGAAGCTCGAAGTGCTTGCCAACGAGGACGACGAGCGCAACAAACAGGACTGCGGAGATGCCGGGCGCAACACACGCTTTGAAAACGCCTGCACCGATGAACCGCCCCTCGCGGAAATACCAGACGAGACATGAAACATTCACGACGGTCATAAGGATCAGTCCTCCTGCGGTACCGACGCCAGACAGTCGACCGTAAAGCAATTCCGGTTGGGCCCCGGTCACGATGAACGGCAGAAGAACAAGCAGCGTCAGCGTCGAAACCGTAACGGACGAGCGGTGCGGTGACAAATGCTTCGGATGGATCGCACTCAGGTACTGCGGAAATGCGCCGTCGATGCCGAGGTTGTGAAGATAACGCGTCAGCACGTTATGAATGGACAAGCTGGACGCAAACGCCGAGGTCAAAACCAGGATCGCGACCGGCGTGCGCATCCGCGCACTGACGAATTTGTCGAAGGCATTCTGAAACATGGTGGCGGGCGATTGCGTTGCGACGGAGATCACGTCGTGTCCATACACGCGAATCAGTGCATATGCGCAGAACGTATACAACAGACCGATGAAGATAACCGCACCATAAGTTGCTCGCGGAATGGTTCTATCCGGGTCGCGCACCTCATCACGGAACAATGCTGTCGCCTCGAACCCCATAAAGAAAGAGACGGCAAACAGCATGGCAAACGGGCTGTTCGCGTTGAACAATCCGGATGGGGAAAAAATGGCGTTCGGTGGCAAGTCGCTTGCGGGATTGCTGCCAATAACTCCAGTGCAGAACGCGATGCAAACGATGACTTCGGCGACCATTACCCAAGTCAGGAACTTCGCGGATACTTCGATGTGCAGATATCCGAAAATCGCGATGGCAAGCCAGCATGCGAGCGTAAAGTAGTACCAGGGGAATGCCCATCCCGTGAGCGTCCGCTGCAGATCAGCGGACGCAACGCCAAAATACGCCGGAACACCGGCAAGGATGATGAAGTACGTAATCGTGGCGAGCAATCCGGCTCCAAGCCCGGCACTCTTGCCCAATCCATGCGTGATGAATGCGTAGAAGTCGCCCGGTCGCTTCGCAGCATGGTTGAGTGTCAGATACCCCAGCGAGAACAGCATCAGCAGAACCATCGTCGCGATGAAGATGGTAGGGCTGGCTGCACCGCCATACATCAACGCGACCGGCACATATCCCGATACGGTCGTGAGAGGGGCCGAAAAAGCCAGAACGCTCAGCGCAAGACCAAAGGCGCCCATATTCCCGGTAAGTTTATTTCCCTTCTCTGCAATCGCCCTGTAACCGCTTGTCTTCATTCGAGCCACCTCTTTTCTGTGCGCGGTTCTCTCGGTATTGCACTGTGATGCGCGTACCGCAGAACCCGTTGACTTGGTAGCCGAACTATATTCAGCGAATTTCTGGCCAACATCCTCCGAAAGTATCTATGCGTCGCTTCAAGATGGAGCGCCGATCGCGCGTGGTGCGCCATGCACGACCAACGTGCAATGACGCGCTTCCAGATCGTGAGTCTACCTCTACGGCACCCTGGCACTTGGCCGGATTCGTCGCCACCGTCGCCATATACGGGAGCGTGTGACCCGCCAGTCGCCTTGGCTCGGTTCTTGCGTCCAATCGTTGAACATCGCGCTAGCAGCCTTTTCGCGTAGGCCGCCAGCGTTCCAGCCTCCGTCAGACAGGTTCGGAAAAGGATCCTTTGTCTATTCCACTTGGATAAACCATGCGATATCACCTGAACGACGATTGCAAGGACTTCGCCAAGCGGACCATTGCGTTTTCTCAAACCCTTCTGGAATCGTCTGCCGCAATCTTTACCTGGTTTGACGCTACCCAGAAGATCCCACCGTGCACGGAACACGGCCTCGGCGACGTGATGATTCGCGACTATTACCGAGACTTCAGAGAGTTCGATCCGATTTCCCCCGACTTCCTTTTATCAAACAGATCTTCGGTCGTTACTCTAAGAAAGATCGCAGACAATAGATTTAGAGATTGCCACATCCCATACGCACAGTTTATGGCGCGGTACGGGTTCGTAGACGAGGCCGCCTTTGTCTTTTGGCAGGACAACCGAGCCATCGCTTTTCTCAATGTTCTAAAAGGCAGACACGACAAAACGCTCGACAATGAATCCGTACTCCAGGAAATGCATAGCTATATCCAGTACAACCTGCTCGGATTGGATTCAATAAAAACCCATCGACGCAATCGGAAACTCACCGAGCACCATCTATTGACAGCCCGCGAGCTAGCGGTCGCCAACTTGATTGCGAGTGGACTTTCCAACAAGGAGATTTGCCACGAATGCCAGATCGAGCTGGTGACGGTCAAAACGCACGTGGGAAGGGTGCTGGCAAAGCTCGGATTGAATACGCGGTCACAAGTCGCGTCGTTTCTGCACTCGATAACCGCGGATTGACCGTTGCAGTCCCGCCTCGTGGAAGCGAAGTCTGATGCGTGCGGTCCATTGCAGTTCAGTTGCAGGCGGGGCGAACCGACGCCGCCCTCAACCAGGCCGTCGAAACGACTTGCGCCCCGCTCCAGGCACCATACGAACGCACGCGGCCCGCTGAGCCTGCAAGCTTTCGCAATACCATCAGCTTGACACGCCATGGTTTCGACAGCTTCGTCAAAGGTACTGACGAGAGATCGGGGCCGAATTGGCACGTTCAGTGGCGTTTCCACCGCGTACTCTCGCGGTGGCCGCTTCCATGCCGTGATCTGAAGTTGGACCGGTTTTTTTACTTTCGGCTACGCTCGGCCGGACTCTGCTCTCCATGCCGCGCGTCGAAACGCAGGTGCGCAACCACTTGTCCGAGGCTGTAGTACGTAACGAAGCTGCTTCGGTCTGACTCAATGTTACGGATTCCAGCATCGGAATCCGTCTGACAAGCAGAGACCTCCGCTGAGTCAATCGGATGACGGCTATGCAGCGATCGCAGGAATATCTTTCGCATGACTCGGTTCCCTGTTGGGTCCACTACTGAGGTCTGCGCGCCAACCCGACATTGAAGCGCAGAGGTGGTTACAATCGACAAAGCGTGAAGCATCATGATCTGTTCAAGTCCACGCCGGATCGCTCGACGCCAATCACAACGACATCGGAACGACGACGACCCAGGCGACGTGGACGATCTATACATCGTCTCTAGCGATACCCGATGCCCCTTGCTTGGCCAAGGCCTCCGCCAATAGCTTCCTTAGTCGATCATTCTCGCCCTCAAGGTACTTCAACCTTTGCGATTCAACGCCGTCGTTGCCACCAAACTTCGCCCGCCACGAGTAGAAGGAGGTATCGCTGAAACCGTACGTCCTGCACAGATACTGGACCGCCTCGCCAGCTTCGGCCTCTCTCAAGAAGCCGATGATTTGCTCGTCCGTAAAGCGCTTCCGCATTCTCAAACCTTCCTCGAAAGTGACCTTTGCTGGCGTCAGGTAGCCTAGCGCTCCAGAAAACAGGTCCGTTTCTCAAGTGGTCCCTCTAACTCGAGGCAGCATGTGACGACAGTTCCCTTCGTCGATTGCAGTACGATTCGATACCAACAAAGAGGATCACCTGGACAAGCACCGACACCGGTGTCGCCCACTGGTACAACGATGGGAAGAGCGATGCGTTACCGAGGCACACTCCACATAGGGTTGCGATCAGGCATGAGCTCAATCCCGTCCATCGCCAGTTCTTGATCACTTGAGGCATGACATCGGGCACATCTCGGGATCGTCCAGCCCAGAACTGATCGACGAGAAGCAACGTGACGAAGCAAGCCATGGACATACCGATATAGTTCAGGGCACTCGCGAGCAAGTGCGTACCATCTGAAATCAGCACAGCGGCCGCAACCGCGCAGAAAGCAACGATGACGACTCTTCTGCTGACGGAAACGCCAAATAGATGCTCGAGTGCGTTGACGAAAGCAACGGTGCCTGAGTAGATGTTCCCGAGATTGATTCTGAGCTGCGTCGTACACGCGAAAATGATCCCCCCCGCACCCAGCAACGAAACGAAATAGACGCCAGGATTGCTTTCCCGCATCTGGACAGCGAACCAGATCCCCAAGATCCCGGTGATCCCGTAACAGAACGCTGGAAACAACGCGCCAACAAACACCGTCCCTGCTCGGAGTTCCCGTTTGCGCACAAATCTTGCATAGTCGGCCGTCACAAGACCAATGATGAAGGCGAGACCGTTAACGATGCCCAATACTTCAAGCAGGCTGGTGAAGGGGGCTGCCGCAAGCCGAATCTCCGGGAGCGGAGCGCCAGCCACGGGAACATCAAGCGCGTTTCTTATCGCCCACACAACAAACACAACGAACAGCACCAGACTCATCGTCTGGAATCTTGCAAGAACCTTCATGCCCGACCACACGAGCGGCAACATGACGAAGACAAGGCAGATGTATATCAACGCATGAGGAGCTTGCGGAAAGAGAGCCTGTAGCGAAGCCCCCATGATGTTGGCTTCTGCGACGAAGTAAGTGAGGCAGGCCACTCCGTAGGCCAGGCTGAATAATCCCGCTCCACGATATCCGAGCACGGTTCTGGCCCAGATATTGATGCCAAACCCTGTCTGAATGGATCGACGAACGAGCAGCACACCGACGAATGTCGAAACGCAGTATCCGTAGGCCAGTCCGATCAGCGCGGCTGCTACGCCAAACCTCACGGTAATGATCGACGCAATCTGAGCAAAGAAAAGCGCGGTCGCAATACCTAACGTAGCGAAGAATATGCCCTGCCAACCGGTCCTTGCATCTTCAGGAACCGGACTGGACGCGTAATCATCATCGGAGTGAGTTGATGCCGGCATACAGAAATCCCAATACCTTCGTGTCAGGAAAATGAGCAACGCGGCGCCGCGGAACTCACGAAGGAATCACCCTCGTATCGGTCCGCGGCGCCTCATACAGATTGCTTCAGAACTTGTGCCGCAGGCCGACGGCTACAACTTCCTGAGTACCTTTGCCCGCCGCAATTCCGTACGACCCGATGGAAGCCTCGGCGGCGCCTTGCCCGTTCTGCCCGCTTGCATGCTGATACCCTGCGAGCGCATAGACGTCGGTGCGCTTGCTCAAGCTGTAGTCGGCCCCGATATTCACCTGGTGGTACTTGGCAGACGAATCCCCCAGTGCGCGCGTGTAGTTGTAGCCGGCGATGAGCAGGAACGCAGGCGTCACTTGATACTGGGCAAAGACCGAACCGTTGTGATACTTCTCCGACCCCGTGAACGTCGATGCCGAATCGGCCGAATACTGGGCATAGCCATACGCCGCGCCCACCGTGAACGGGCCCGCAACGTAATTGGCACCGATCCGGGCGATATTGATCGACCGGGCTGACGCATAAGCCGCATTCACCGGCGAATTAAACAGCGAGTCGGACGAGGAAGTGCCGCGATTGCCCAACGTCGCGTTGCCGTTGTCGATGTGGAGAACGCCGCCGCCGACGCTGAACGACGTGCTTTGATAGCCAACTGCTGCGCTCCACGTCTGCCCCGACCCCGTGGATCCAGCGACGCCGCCGAGCGCATACATGACCTCGGCCGAAACGCCGCCCCACGACGGACTCACCCATTTCACGGCGTTATTGAATCGAGCACTCGAGTCGTAATTGTCGACGTCACCCGGCGTAGCGAACCAGCCGCTGTAGACATCGGCGGTCAACTGCTGTTCGAGGTCGGTCAGCGGATCGTACTGACGACCGAACGTCAGGGTGCCGTACTGGCTCGAAATGCCCACGAACGCTTGTCGGCTGAACAACTTGCCCGGTGTCGCAAGCGCGCCGTTCGTGCCGTCAAAGCCGCTCTCTACTGTAAAGATGGCCGAGAGCCCGCCACCCAGATCCTCCGTTCCCTTCAATCCCCACAGGGAAGCCGAAAGATTGCTGGGCAACATCCTTACTTGCGAACTCTGTCCGCCGCTGTTGTGCACATAGCCCACACCCGTGTCGACGATCCCATAGAGCGTCACGGAACTTTGAGCCTTTGCTTGCGAGTAAGCTACGATGCTCAGTGCGGCGACTGCAATGACTTTTTTGTTCATTCCCCCCCCAAATCACCAAAGTTAATTTCACTAGGAATACTGATCAAATAAACTATCGAATTGCTTCGATACCAGCCGTTTCCGTCTCAAGATCAACAATCTCTCGTCGAACGGAGTGCAGCGCCCACGACGCACTGACATCGCTAGGCAGCATGCGGCGCGCGCTCCATACCCGTTCGAACCGGGCGACGGATTTCTCCAGACGCTGGCTGGATCGTCAGAAGCGGCGCCGGCTTGTCCGCTCGTACTAGCCGAAGAAACTCTCGAGTTCCTTTGCAAGCGCCTCGGGCGCCTCTTCCGGGATATAGTGTCCGGAAGCGACCATCGTGCCGCGAACGTCCGCCGCGACCTGCTGCAGCTGCGGAACCAGGTCGGGCATTGATCCCTGATCTGCACGGACCGCAAGAACCGGCATCTTGAGCTTGCCCTTCGCGCTCAATTCGCGATTCTGCTCGGCCGACACCGAGATAGCACGGTAGTAAGCGAGGCCACCTTTCAGGCCATTCGTCAGGAACACGCGATGGTATTCCTCGAAGTCCGCTTGGGAGAACACCTGCGGGTTTGCCGCCTTCCGTTGCAAATACCACTCGAGATAGATGTGCTCGCGGCCGGCCAAGAGCGCTTCGGGAAGATCCGGGATGTTGTGGAATGCGACGTGCCACGTCCGCCACGCAACGTCGGAAGCCCACGGCAGCGTATCCGGAAGACTGATGCCCGGGATACCCGTGTCGAGGATCGCGAGGGCCGTGACCTTGTCGCCATTCATCGCCGCATAGGGATAACCGACCCATCCACCGATGTCGTGTACGACAAGTGCATGTCGATCGACACCGAGTTTCTCGACCAGGCCACGAAGGAGCCTGGCGGCCTTGACCGTGTCGAGCGTACCCGCGGGACGGTCCGAGTCACCTTGCCCGGGAAGATCCGGAGCAATAACACGGTACCGATCCCCAAGCAGCGGCAAAACCTTGCGCCACGCATACCAGCTTTGGGGGAAACCGCAAATCAGAACCAGCACGTCGCCGTCCGCCTTGCCGCCGCTCACATAATGCATCCGCACGCCATCAACCGTCTGAAAGCCCCGCTTGAAACCTTCGATGCCGGTCTCCGGCCATTCACGATTCGAAAACATTCACAAGCTCCTGTTGTTCCACCGACATGTGCAGGCGCGGGCACCTGCGCCGCGCCACGCGTGTAGCCAAACGCCCGCTCAGAAGGGATCCCGGGCAGCAGCAAGCCAGCCGCCGTCCATCACGTACTCGCTGCCATGCACGAAGTCGGCATCGTCGCCGCCCAGATACGCAGCGAGCTTGGCAATTTCTTCCGGCTGACACCAGCGGCGGGCCGGGAATTTCTGAAGGGCCGCCTCCATATCGGGCGAATTCGCCGTCGTGTGCTCCGACATCGCCAGCGGGGTTGCGGTTGCGCCCGGGCAAATCGTATTGACGCGAATGCCGCGCGCGCCGTATTCGAACGTGAGTTGTCGAGTCAGACCGATCACACCGTGTTTGGACGCCGTGTAGGCGGTCCCGCCACCCGCAGCACTGAAGCCCGAGGTGGACGACGTGTTCACGATCGCCCCTTTGCCTTGCTTCAGCATCTGCGGAATGACCGCTCGGGCCATCAGGAACGGTCCCGTGAGGTTAACGGCAATGACGCGGTCCCACTCTTCGACGCTCACCTCGTGAGCCGTCGCGTGTCCATCCAGAATGCCGGCGTTATTGCACAGAAGATCGATGTGCCCCCAACGCTCGATCACCGCCTTGACAGCGGCCTCGACGCTACGCGGGTCGCTGACGTCCACTTGATGTGCGTACGCCATCGACGGATTCGCCAACGCTTCGACGGTGGCAACGGCATTCTTGAGATTGATGTCGAGTGCGGCTACGTTCGCCCCTCTCGAAACGAACTCGCGAACCATTGCTCGCCCCATGCCGGAACCAGCACCGGTTACGACAACCACGCGCCCGGAATAATCATTCACTGAAACGTCTCCTTGACTTCACTTTGACCAGCACGTGCGCTGCTCACTGAGCCGGCGAATCGTGCGCTTTCTGTTTCCAGGATTCGCGTGCATGCATCGTCTTGCGCCAATTAGACGAGGTCCAATTGTGATTCTCGATGCATGCAGATCACGAATTTCTATCAGTTCGGCGAGCTGGACCGAAGACGGTCCACCATCAACCGGCACTCGGCAAACACCCGTCACGCATCGGAAGTTAATTCGTTATGCGAATTGACAGCCGGACGCCGCTCAAGCCATGTGTAACGCGCACCATCCTCAAGGTTGAAGATCGTGATCGATGAAGTGAGCTGTCAGGCCACGCAACAGGCATGAACCAATGCGAGCGTTACGACCGTCTGAATGATGTCCGGCGGCCTTGAAACCATTGTATGTATGGCCAAGACGCCGCTCGTCCATCCAAAGGATGAGAAAAATTTCCATTGATGCAACCGGTGACGAGGACGAACGCACCGCCCCGGTGCACCCAGGCTATTTCGTGGTCGGTGTGCCCAGGTCGGCGGAGAATGCCGCAAGCTGGGTTCGGCTCTCGATGCCCAGCTTGCCCAGGATTCGAATGACATGCGACTTGACGGTGGCAAGCTCGATGCCCAGCGTCTCGGCGATATCCTTGTTGGACAGGCCGGCGGTCATCAGAGACGCGACTGCGAGCTCCCGCTCCGTCAGGAAATACTCGTTTCGCAGCGCGTGGTCTGCCTGGACCTTCTTGACGGACGCAAGCATCGAGAAGCTGTGCTGCATATAGTCGTACATCTGTCCGAAGGGTTCGGGAGTCGAGAACGGGCTATCGCCTTGCTTCTTGATGACGGAGAGGCATGCTAGTGGCGTATCTCCCGCCCAAAACAGGAACCCGACTTCGTCCACGAGCCCGTACTTCCGCTGGTAATCCGACCAACTGGAGTGCTGGTCGTCGCGCTTTGCCCCTTTGAGGGTCACTACGGTCGCACGCTGTTTGATCAGACGATAGACGTTCAGCGGATCGGCCGAGGCGAATACCGTGTAATAGTCCTTGATGGTCTCTTCGGGCCATCCCATCTGGGTGTGCGGCAATAGCTGGTCGTGCGAATCGAGCCATGTGAACACGGCGGCCGAACAATTGAGCATCGACCGTGCAAAGTTAACGGTCTGAAGAGCGAACTCCTGCGATTCCCTGAATTTGCTGACTTCGACTAACATCGCCAATTCTCTTTGCCGGTAGGGATGAGCGCGAGCGCCGATCGCCCGAAATCAGCGGCCCGACAAGTGCGCCAGCACCGAAACCGAAAGCCTCACGAGCGGAGAGCATGAAATTCGCACCAGACTAACATCTGATACCTAATGGGACAGGCTACCGCAACGCGCCGCCGAATCATACTAGGGAAGTCATATACCCGCCGGCGACCATAATCCGAAAGTCAATCGGTACACCCCCACTGCCCGAACGACCTCAATCGGGATGATCGGTCACGCGGCCCGAATCAGCGTCTCCGGTTTTCCTCGGCAGTATGTAGCGCACACATCCCGGGCCGCGTCGGCTGCCGCTACGACGGCCGGTGATGCATTGACCGGCATGCACAACGACACGTCGATCGACGGCGGCTGCGGCTCCAGCGCGAGCTCGGCGATTCGCCCGTTCTCCAGTTCGTCGTGCACGA
This sequence comes from Burkholderia sp. MS389, assembly GCF_016899425.1. Lineage (GTDB taxonomy): Bacteria > Pseudomonadota > Gammaproteobacteria > Burkholderiales > Burkholderiaceae > Burkholderia > Burkholderia sola. The sequence goes on along the minus strand of NZ_CP045995.1, from coordinate 2,971,102 downwards.
ACAGGTGCGGGACTGCCCCGACACCGTATCCATCACGCACCAATTGCACGATCGCAGCGACCGAAGAGGCACAGGTTATGCGTATCGCCTCGTCCGGGATGCCGGCTCCACCGGCCAGTGTTCGGACGATGCGTTCCACCGCCAGGTGCGACGTGGTGCCCCTTCCGAATGTCAGTATCGGCCGCGCCAGGGCGAGGCGAACCGGATCCATGTCCGAACCGGAAAGCAGCTCCCGGCTGACAATCCATCGAACCGGATAGCTTGCAATCCTGCTCGACGTGACCTTGTCGCTCCCAACAACCTCTGCGCAGACAGCCATGTCGAGCTCGCCCTGCAAGATTTTCTTGTTCAGTGCCGGGCTCGAATCTACGGTCAGCTCGACCACCAAGCCCGGGACGCGCTCCCTCAACTGCGTCACATACAAGGAAAGCCAGCTGTGAACAATCGTGTCTATCACGCCGAAACGTATCGGTCCGCGTAACGCGAGATCGAGACCGGCTGCCTTCTTGAGCGCACGAGTCGCGTCTACCACGTTCATCGCCAGCGTCAACAAGCTCTGCCCAGACAGGGTGAGACGAAAATCCGCCGCCGTTCGATCGACGAGCTCGGTCCTCAACTCGTCTTCCAACGCCTTGATACGTGTCGATATCGTCGCGGGCGAAGTATGAAGAAGACGCGCCGTAGCCCGGAAGCTGCCTTGTTGCGCGAGCGTCACGAACGTCTCCAGAAAGCGTGTATTCATTGCCTCACCATCGAGGATGCAGGTTTCCGTCCCGTCATACGCCACAGAACACCTGCCTGCGTCCGTCGATCTTCTCGAGTCAACACGGCGAAGACAGCACATTGGCGTCGAACATCGCTACGTTCGTCTCTGCTTGTCAGGAAAATGTTGACAGCCGTGTGCAGAATTTCTCGTTGGCTCAAGATCATTTCCGATCCTATTATTTATTCGCATTCCTTCTTTATGACGTAGAGTGCGAAAGCCATTCGGCAAACCGCGAATCTCGAAACGACGGATATATCTGGACCCTCGCCCCATGACGCTACGGAAAGTTCTCGGCACCGCCCTTCTCAACGCTGCCTCGGTCACCCGCACGAACCATCGAAACGTACCCGCCACGGACCAGCGAAACGTCTCTCCGTACACCGCCCTTCTGCGTGAACCGATGTCTTCCATCGCGGCGAATGTTCCCGATCGGCCCGATCTCCGGTCGGTATCGATCCTCGGCTACAACTAAGTCTCGCGCCACGGATCTGCATCCGCGACAGGAATTCGAGGCACGCCGAGCGAGCCTCGGATAGTGTGTCGCGCAAGTTCTCTCGACTTGAACGCCTACAACAGCAGCCGCTTTTCCGTTCTCGGTACGGCGCGCACATCATCGAGCGTCAGGTTTCGGCGGACGAAACGCGTCGGTTCGATGGACACCACCGTTCCCGTGCGAGCAGACGCCTCGATCGCCAGCAAGGCCCTCAGGTCAGCCAGGCCCTCTTCGACACTCGACGCAGGCTTGCTGCGTTTCTGAATGCATTCGGAAAACTGCTGAATCAACCCGCCGAAGTGATCGCAGTGCCGGAAATGCATCGTCTCCGAAGCATCCTTCGCGTTCAGTACCATTCGCGTCGGCGTTTCGAACCTGAAACCGGGCTCCATGGTCAGGTCCCCTTCGGTTCCCAGCACCCTGTACATATCGATCGACGCCGTGCCAAAACTGCAATAGAACTGCGCGATTCGATCGCGAGGGAAACGCAACGTGACAGCAATGGCGTCGTCGATGTCCGAGAAGCGGGAATCTCCGGGCCGGCGCGTCGTGATCGCCGACGCATCGACGGGTTCGTCGGAGAAGACATGCCGCGCCGCGTTGACGCAGTAAATCCCGATGTCTTGAAGCGGGCCGCCCCAGTTCTTGCTGTCCAGCCGGTGGTTGCCCGTCGCGGACTGAAATCCGAACATCCCGCAGAAGTACTTCGGATCACCGATGCGGCCTTCCCGGATCGCTTCCAGTGCCGCGATCGTCCCTGCCTCGTGATGCAAGCGGTAACAGGTGCTCAACAACACGCCGGCCTCGGCTGCCGCCCCAATCATCGCCTCGGCATCCGCGACGTTGGTCGCCATCGGTTTCTCGACCAATACGTGCTTTCCGGCTCGCGCTGCGCGAATCGCATAGTCGGCGTGGAGCGGGTTGGGGACGGCGATATAGACCGCGTCGACGACATTGCTGTTCAACATCCGGTCGTAGTCGTCGTACCCGACGATCGTATCGACGCCGTGGAATCTCGCGAGCTTCCGCGCGCCGTCAGGATTTCCGGAAACCAACGCGCCGATCACCGAATTTCCTGTCTGGGCAACAGCCGGCATGAACGCCTCCTGCGATATCCATCCAGCACCTACAACAGCGTATCTGATCATGTTTGCCTCTATGCGTTGCTCAGGAACCGTAGACGACCGGCACGGCGCTCCGCTCGCGCAGAGACCGACGCGCCGCATCCAGCACGACGGCTGCGTCATATGCGTCGTCGAGCGTCGACAACGGGGTCGTACCTTTCGCGACGCATTCGTTCACGAAGAAGCTTTCGACCTGAAGAAAGCTGTCCCAGTAGGTCGCGTCATCCCAGAACGGAAGTCTCGCGTCGCCAAACTTCGTGACATCCCACGGGATCACGCCGCTTCCGTCGGAGCCGATGATCTTGAAATAGACGGACCAGGGCTCCCGACTGCGATCGTCGGCTGAAAAGCTTCCCCACAGATTCGCAATCGTTCCATTAGGATATTCCGCGGTGATCACCAGTTGATCGTCGGCGTTCGGATCGTCAAAGTGCACATTGGAACCGGTCGACGAATTGCAGTGCCTTCCTGTAAGTGCGACTCCAGCCGCCACAAAACAACTGCGGATCCATTTCGGCGAGAGCCGTTCCGTGCAACTCTGCTACGTTGCCGAGGCCGATGATACCGATCTTCATGAGAGCACCCGATATGTGTGAAATGCCCACCGGCTGGCCTGCCCATGCCGGTCATGTCGATCAGCCAGCGATGTCCACCGGCTGCCCGCGCTGCCACGAAAGCGTGGCCGCATCGGCGATCAACTGGGCCTTCAGGCCATCGCCGGCATCCGGTTGCGGCATTTTTCCTGCCGACACGGTGTCGACGAAGTAGCGCATTTCGGCCAGATAGGAGGCGCCGAAGCGCTCGAGAAAGAACGGTTGCGCGACCGGCATGGCGAACCCGACTTCCGTGGCATGCTCCACCTGAGACTCGAGAACGTTCTTGACACGTAGCATGCCGCGCGATCCGTGAACCTCGAGTCGCTGGTCATAGCCGTAGGTCGAGCGGCGCGAATTCGAGATCTGGCAGATCTGCCCCGACTTCGTCGTCAGGATGACTGCCGCCGTATCCACGTCGCCGACCTCCGCAATGGACAGCTCAACCAGCACCGATCCGGTGGCGAACACTCGCACCGGATCTTCCTGCAACAGGAATCGCGCGAGGTCGAAATCGTGAATCATCATGTCGCGAAAGAGACCACCGGACGTCTTCAGATACGACAGCGGCGGCGGCGCCGGATCACGAGATGTGATCGTGATGGTCTCGACATTTCCGATCTCACCCTCGTGCACGCGACGCGCCAACTCACCAAAGTGCGGGTCGAACCGCTGGTTGAACGCCGTCATGAAGGGCACGCCCACATTCTCGACGGCATCCATGCATGCCCTTACCCGCTCCGACGACAGATCGATGGGCTTCTCGCAAAAGATGGCCTTTCGCGCAACCACCGCCGCGTGAACGAGATCGAAATGCGTCGATGACGGTGTCGCAATCACCACCGCATCGATGTCATTCCCTTCGAGAATGTCCGATGCATCGCGTGCGTCAACCCCAAATCGGTCAGCACAGGCCGCTGCGGCGCTCTCGTTGACGTCAGCTACCGCGACTAGCGTTGCCGATGGAATCTGCTTGATACCGAGTGCATGAACTTGACCAATGCGCCCACATCCGAGAATTCCAATTCTGATCATTTTTCCTCCTGAGTGGCGCAAACCTCTGCATTTCCGCGGATTGGCATGACTACGCGTACATCGTCGGACGGTAACGCCCGGCCGCGAACGTCAATGATGTTCCGCGCCCCATCGCAGCGACGATCTGCTCTGCGACTGCCGTCGTGACATAGCCATCCCAGGCATTTGCACCACCGCTTGACGTGCCGGCGCCGATCGATCGGACCCACTCGTTGAGCTGCTTCACATAGGCCGACCTGAATCGGTCGATCCAGTTTCCGGCATGGGCCGTCATGCCGTAGCCGCCGGCATTCCTGCCGACACATCCGGGCGGAGCAGTCTCGATCGTTCCGTTTCGCCCGACGACCTGTACGTGCACGTGATAGCCATACTGGCAATTCATGAACACCTCCGACGACACGATTACGCCGCCGGCCATTTCCATCACGACGACCAGCGGATCGCCGTTTCCAGCACTGTAGACACGTGCGCCAACAGGTTCGGAATCGAGCAACCAGCGGCTTGCATCGATTTCGTGAACGAACGCATTGGTGATGGACATCGGGCCGTTGAACCAGTCCGGCGCGATGGGATTTCGGTGGACGTTGTGCACGACAACCGGTGCGCCAATGTCGCCCTCCCGGACAGCACGCTTCATCTCGATGTACGGTTGGTCGAAACGACGCATATAACCGACCTGGACCAGCCGTCGGCTCTTCGCAATTTCCGCGTCGACGACCTTGAGTGCCTCGGCCGCCGTACCGGCCAGCGGCTTCTCGCACAGAACCGGCTTGTCGGCCTCGATGCACTGCAGTACGAGGTCGCCGTGCAGCGTGTCCGGTGCGGCAACGAGAACGGCGTCGACATGCTCGGAGCGAATCAGCTGCCGCGGGTCCGTATAGACTCTCGCGCCGCCCGCCACGGTCCGCGCGCGCCCTTCATCGGCATCGCAGACCGCGACCAACTCCGCACCCGACGTCTCCTCACGCAGAATGCGCGCGTGCTCCGATCCCATTACGCCGACACCGATCACCCCAATTGCCAAGGTCATCCCCTGCCTCCGATCTATTGACACGCTATCGTTCGAACGCGGCCGTAGTGGAGGCCGCATCCGGATCTATCGCAGTTCGCCGCCGGGACGGTGATGCTTCGACGTTGGCCGCAGATGAGGAGGCGCTCGCCGGATCCATTACCGACGAGCCGCGTTACCGATTCGCCACTCACCGAGGAGCTCACCGCCTCCGCACGACTTCAGGCGGCGGCCGTGTTATCCGCGAGCCGGCTGCTGGATGTGTTCCCACACGCCGCTTTGCCCCGACACGAGGATCGCGTCGGCGATGCGCTCGATCTGGACGCCGTCCTCGAAGTTCGGCGCGGCAGGCTGGTTCCCGGCGATGGCCTGCAGGAAGTTGTACCACTCGATCGACTTGATATCGATGTAGCCCTGGCCCATCCCGGCAACCGGCCACAGCTTGTCGCCGAACGGTTGATGCGGGCCCGAGTAGATCGTGCGGAAGCCGAACGCGTCCGACGGATCGTCCGCGAACGCCACACGCAGTTCGTTCAGGCGCTGATAGTCGAACGCAATCGAGCCACGGGTACCGTGGATTTCGAAGCCGAGCTGGTTGTGGTGGCCCCACGCATTGCGCGTCACTTCGATCGTTCCGCACACGCCATTGCTGAACTTGATCATCGTCATGGCCATGTCGTCGACGTCGACCTTGCCCTTCTCCGACGATGCCTGACCTGCCGGGCCGAAGAAACGGCCCGCCGGCAGCGGCCGCTCGGCGATGAAGGTCTTGACGATCGAGTTCACCGATTCGAACTCGCCGACGAGCAGGCGCGCCGCATCGATGACGTGCGTGCCGATATCGCCAAGCGTGCCCGAGCCGGCCTTCTCCTTGTTGAAGCGCCACGACAGCGGCGTGCTGGGATCCGCGCCCCAGTCCTGCAGGTAGTAGCCGCGGAACGTCAGGATCTCGCCAATACGCCCTTCGTCGATCAACCGCTTGGCCATCTGCAGCGCCGGCGTGTGGCGATAGTTGTACGAAATCATCGTGACCACGCCCGTTTCCTTCGCGGCCGCATGCATGGCTTCCGCATCGGCTACCGTCATGGCCATCGGCTTCTCGCACATCACGTGCTTGCCCGCCTTCGCGGCGGCGATCGCGATCGCCGCGTGCGTGTCGTTCGGCGTGCAGATGTCGACGATGTCGATATCCGGGCGCGACACCACTTCGCGCCAGTCCGTCGCGTGCTCGGCGAACCCATATTGCGCAGCTGCATTGCGTGCGAGTTCGTCGTCGATGTCGACCACGACCTTGCGTTCGATTTCCACCGGCGAGCCGAACAGGATCGGCACCACGGCAGTAGCGATGGAGTGGGCCTTGCCCATGAAGCCAGTGCCCACCAGAGCGACATTCAGTTTTTTCACGGTTTTCCTCCAATAAGGCTGTCGTACTCGTGACGCACTCAGCCGATTCCTTGACTCTTCCGACATCAATTTGATTGTTCGCCAGTCACTCAGGATCCCGAATCACATGACGTACACCTTCTACATCTCGACAACTCAAATTCGATTCAATGTCCCCTTCGCTCCTTACTCGATAACCGCGATCTTTTCGCCCGCCGTGACCGGACGTCCGGCTTCCCCATGGATGCGGATTCGACCACCTTTCGGTGCGACGACACGCATTTCCATCTTCATCGCTTCCATGATGGCGACGGCATCGCCCTCGGCCACCGTCGCACCCTCCCCCACCAGCCACTTCTGCAGCGTTCCAGGAACCGGCGCCGTCACGATGTCGGCGCCCGCTTCCGCCTTCGCCGAATCGTCGAATGCTCGCGGGACGCCGACATTCGCAAACAGCGACGCAGGCAGACCGATCGTGTGACGCTTTCCATCGATCTCGATGAAGCTTTTCAGCAGCCCGCCCTCAGCCGGCGTGACGCGTCCGGAAGGTTCGACCCCGCCAAACTCCGTTTCGATCCAGTTGGTATGAACCTTGAATCCATCTTCGCCGCTGAAGCTCTTTTCCTCGAGTACCGCCCGATGGAATGGCAGCACCGAACCCACTCCCTCGATATCGAATTCGGCAAGCGCACGACGGGCGCGAGCGAGCGCTTGTTGGCGCGTATCGCCGGTAATGATCAGCTTGGCCATCAGCGAGTCGTACAGTCCCGGAATCTGCGAGCCGGATTCGACACCGGAGTCGAGCCGCACACCGGGACCTGCGGGCGGACGAAAGCGCGTGATCGCGCCAGGTGTCGGCAAGAAACCACGACCCGGATCTTCCGCATTAATACGGAATTCGATCGCATGACCGCGGGGCTCCGGCGTCGCCGTAATCGACACAGGAAGGCCATCCGCGATGCGCAGTTGTTCGATCACGATGTCGACACCGGTGGTTTCCTCCGTCACCGGATGCTCGACCTGCAACCGCGTGTTCACCTCGAGAAACGAGATGACCCCGTCTTGAGAAAGCAGAAACTCGACCGTGCCCGCCCCCGTATAGCCGGCCTCGGCACATATCCTTCGCGCCGCGTCATGAATGCGCGCGCGCTGCTCGACGGTGATGAAAGGCGCGGGAGCCTCTTCCACGAGCTTCTGGTTTCGGCGCTGCAGCGAACAGTCGCGCGTGCCGAGCACGACGGTGTTGCCGTGATGGTCGGCCATGATCTGCGCCTCGATATGGCGCGGACGGTCGAGAAACTGTTCGGCGTAGCAGTCGCCCCGGCCGAACGCCTCCGTCGCCTCGCGGACGGCCGAATCGAACATCTCCGCGACGTCTTCGATGCGTCGGACGATCTTCATGCCGCGGCCGCCGCCCCCGAACGCCGCCTTGATCGCCAGCGGCAGGCCAACTTCCCGCGCAAAGGCGACCGCGTCGGACGCACTGTTCAACGGCCCGTCGGATCCCCTGACCAGCGGCGCGCCGACCTTCGATGCGATACGCCGGGCCTGCACCTTGTCGCCGAGCGCGGTGATGACCGCCGGCGACGGGCCGACCCAGATCAGTCCGGCATCGATTACCGCTTGGGCGAACTCCGCGCGTTCGGACAGGAAGCCGTAGCCCGGGTGGACCGCATCGGCACCGGCGCGACGGGCGATCGCCAGAATCTTCGAGATGTCGAGATAGGTCTCCGCCGGGCGGCCCGCACCCAGCCCGTATGCTTCGTCGGCCAATTCGGCATGCAGCGAACCGGCATCCGCGTCCGAGTAGATTGCGACCGATGTCACGTTGTAGTCGCGCGCGGCGCGAATGACGCGAATGGCGATTTCGCCGCGATTGGCGATGAGCAGCTTCTTCATCGAACGAGTTCCTTCACTTGCGGATCGAATGCGGATATCGGGTTGAAGCGGATACGGGCGCCGATCGGAATCTGCCCGAGCATGCCGAGATGATGGGCCGCGACGACGGCAATCACCGGGTACCCGCCGGTGACGGGGTGATCGGTCAGGAACACCACCGGCTGGCCGCTGTGCGGCACCTGAATCGATCCGAACAACGTGCCTTCCGACGGTAGCTCCGCGTCGTCGCGCCGCGCCAGCGCCAGGTCGCCCGACAGTCGCATGCCGACCCGGCTCGACTCGGGTGTGACGCGCCATTCCTGCGAGAAAAAACGTGCGACGCTATCGTCGGTAAACCAGTCGGTGCGAGGCCCCGGGACGACGTCGACATCGATGACGTCGCCAGCACGCGGGAGCATCCGTCCGACCAGAGGTTCCGGCTCGACGAACGTCGCCGCCTCGTTGGCCGGAACCAAAACATCGCCGCGGGCGATCGGCAACGGGCCGATCCTCGAAAGCGTATCGGTCGACGCGGACCCCAACGTGCGCTCCACGACAAACCCGCCACGCAGTGCGACGTAGCTCCGCATGCCGCGGCCGGGAATGTCGAGCGAGACTTCCTCGCCCGCATCGACGGCAAACGGACGCGAATGGGGGACAACCGTCACGCGGCCATTTGCGTCGCGAATCGAAATCGGACACGGCGCCCCCGTTACAGCCAGGGTCACCGGACGATCAGGCACCAGCGAAAGACCGCCGAACGTCACTTCGAGCACGGTGCTACGCTCGGGATTGCCAACACAGGCGTTCGCGAGTCGTAGCGCGGCGCGGTCGACGGCACCACACACGGAGACACCCTGGTCAGCCTGACGGGGTCGGCCGAGATCTTGATACAGCACTGGGCGATCCGCACGCGTCACCGCGATGCCGCTGCCCGAAACCCGGCGCACCCGCGTCGGCTCCAGTCGTGCCGATACCGGAACGACCGCACCTTTACTCGCATCGCGGAAGCGGACCCGATCACCGGGCGCGAGCAATGCCGCACGCGGGCGCGTCGCGTCCCACATGGGCACTTGCGTCGTGCCGAGAAGCTGCCAGCCTCCAGGGCTGTCGGACGGATAAATCCCGCTGAATTTCCCCGCGATCGCGACCGAACCCGCCGGGATACGCACACGGGGGGTTCTACGTCTGGGGACATCGAATCCCGGATCGTCGGTGGTCATATACGCAAACCCCGGTGCGAATCCGGTGAACGCGACCGAGTGGACTGCATCCAGATGTCGCTGGACAAGCTCCGCCACGGACCATCCCAACAGTTCGGCGACCTCGCCCAGATCTTCTCCGCCGTAGGAAACCGGGATATCGAACATGCTCCCGCCGCGCTCCCGGCGAACGGACACGTCCAGCCGCCCGAGCCGCTCGATCAGCGCCGCGCGATCGACGACAGCCGGATCGAGGCGAACCAGTACGGTACGCGCGCCCGGGACGACCTCGTCGACACCGTCCACTTCGCTTGCGAGAAGCCTGTCGAGGAGCGCCAGCGTCGTCTCGAGACTTCCAAGCTCGACCAGGACGCCGGTAGAACCAGCCGAAAGGATGCGCATCTGCTCAGGCACGGTTCCCTCCCCCGCACGCACTGGCAAATGGCCGAAGCGCAACGCCGCGCGCGGTGAGTTGCGTCTGCAGCACACGAGCGGTCGCAACGGCCGACGGGTTGTCTCCGTGAATGCAGATCGACTGCGCATCAACCGTAATGTCCGTTCCGTCGATTGCAGTCAAGACACCCTCTTGCACGAACCGCAACATGCGACGCGCAACGGCAGTCGGATCGTGAATGACCGCACCTTCCAAGCGGCGACTCACAAGACTTCCATCCCCGTTGTACGCACGGTCCGCAAACGCCTCGCTGACTACGGTGATGCCTGCTTCGCGCGCCTGATCCGCAATCGGCGCACCGGCCAGCGTCATCAACACGAGCGTGGAATCGATCGCGAGAATCGCGTCGATGACGGCCGCCGCCTGGTAGGTGTCGCGCGCGATCGTGTTGTACAGCGCGCCGTGTGGCTTCACGTAGCGAATTGACGTGCCCGCCGCCTTCGCGAGCCCTTGAAGCGCGCCGATCTGGTAGATCACGTCGCCCATCAACTCTTCGCGTGACGGCTGCATGTTGCGACGCCCGAAGCCCACCAGGTCGCGATAGCCGACGTGTGCACCGACGGCAACACCACGCCGCGCCGCTTCACGCAGCACGGTATAGATGCCCACCGGATCGCCGGCGTGAAAACCGCAGGCAACATTTGCGCTCGTCACGATGTCGAGCATCGCCGCATCGTCGCCCATGCTCCACGCGCCGAAGCTCTCACCGAGATCGCAGTTCAAATCAATGCTTAACATGACGCTGCCTACAGGATTCCTTCAGTGCGCGAACACGCGATGCTGCTCGGGTGTTCGCGCGGGATTCACGCGATTTTCCGGAACTTGCTGAGCGAGACGGATTCGATCCATTGTCCCGCCCGTGCGCCGAACGCCTTCGCGAACTCGGTATTCGAATGGGTTTCGAGGGCGGCTTCGTCTTCCCAGACTTCATAGAAAACGAACTGCCCCGGCGTCTCGGTCGATTCGTGGAGATCGTATTGAATGAACCCCGGCTCCGTCTTCGCATACGGCACCAGCTCCTTCAATGCTTCGCGCAGCACGTCTTCGTTACCGGCTCGAGCCACGACGGTTGCGACCACGACCAGACCATCCTTCTTCATCTCACTCTCCTGTTTGCGGTTGTTGATTTGCTGCTGGCACTTCCCTGTCAGAACTCAGCCGAGTTCAATGTCCACTTTCGACTTGATCGAATTGGCGATGAAGCACCCCTTGTGGGCGCGGTGATGCAGTCGCTCCAGTTGCGCAAGGTTCGGCTGCTTTTCGGACCGGAACGTCACGCGCGGTCGAAGCACGATCTCGGATACCCAGTGAAATCCGTCAGCACTTTTCTCGACTTTCCCCACTGCGTTGTCGGAGTACGATTCGACCGCGTACCCGCTTCCCTCGCAGAGCGCAAGGAAGTACAGCATGTGGCAGCTCGCGAGCGCGTTGACGAGCAACTGCTCCGGGTCGGCCAGGCTTTCGTTCCCGAGATAATCGGGAGCCGCAGAGACAGGGATCGTCACCGTCGGGCTGATGATCGCGCGGTGGTCCCGGCTATAGCTCCCTTCTCGCTCGTGGTGCTTATCGACAGTCCATTCCAGTCGGACTCCATGCTCGGACATCGGCTTCTCCCGGCGAGCTTCCTCGCCAATCAGTCATTTCCATTGCGGACAAGCTTCGACGGCCTTGCCGCTTCATTCCGTCACAATATATTTGTTCGTACTCTTTATCGATTTGACGGTACCGGATTTCGCAATCGAAACCCATTCGCTCCAGCACGTATGTGCATCATCGGCACGAATGCGCAACGCACGGGAGCCGTCGCGGAATATCAGCCATTCGATCTCGCGAGGAACCTCGGAACCGGCGTCCTGCACGGCCAGACGCTCGATCCGGTGAGAAAAATCGAGCAACCCTTCGCGCAACACGTCAAGGTGTTGCATGCCACATTCGTCCGACGCCTGCGACGTTCCGCGATTGAGCAGCTTCGCGGCGATTTCTGCATCGAACATTGCAACGACTCCTGGCTCATACGGCCGCGGTGTGCGCCGGCAAATCGGTGACGAGCATGTATCCCGGTTCATGCGTGATCGCAAAATCCGGCTTCGCCGCCTGAAGAGCCATCTGCGGCGTGACCCCACAAGCCCAGAAACCGAGGATGTCACCGTCCTCGATCACCGGCGGATCGCCGAACTCCGGCCGGGTTACGTCGCGAATCCCGATGACCGCCGGGTCACCGATATGAACCGGTGCACCGTGCGCGAGCGGAAACCGTTCCGACAGCACGATTGCCTGGATTGCATCTGCGGGCTTGAACGCGCGCATCGACACGACCATCGGGCCATGAAACGGCCCCGCGGCCGCCGTCTGGATGTTCGTCACGTACATCGGTACGTTCCGGTTCGCACTGATGTGGCGAATGTCGATCCCCGCCTGCAGAATCGCGCTCTCGAACGAGAACGAGCAACCGAGCGCAAACGTCACGAGATCGTCACGCCACAGATCGACCAGATCGTCGACCGTATCGGTGTGAACCCCGTTCCGGTACACGCGGTAGCGGGGCACGTCGGTCCGAATGTCGATCACGCCCAGTCCGTCCAGCCCCGGGTTGCCGGGCTGCCCGACTCCCACCAGCGGACAGCTCTTGGGGTTGATTCGGCAAAACTCGCGAAAATCATCTGAGTACATCTTCGGCAGAATTGCCAGATTTGCCTGCATGAAGCCATCGGCGTATCCCGTCGTCGGCGCACGCAGCTTGCCGTCGCGAATCAGCAGCCGAACCTGGTCGGCCGACATCGTCCGCGTACCTGCAGTCGATTCCATTGAAAGTACCCTTGCAGGAAGATGTTCAGTTCTCGCCGAGCGCAGCAACCATCGCACGCGCAATCGCCACGTCCGCTTCCTCCGGACCACCCGACACGCCTACCCCACCGATGACCTCGTCGCCGTGCTTCACCGGCAGGCCGCCGCCGAACACGACCAGCGGGCGGGACGCCGCGCGCTCGAGCCCGTAGAGCTCGGCTCCGGGCTGGACGAAATTCATCCAGTAATCGGTAGGGAACCGCAGTGCTGCGGCGGTATACGCCTTGTTGTGCGCAATTTCGATCGTGCCGAACGCCGCGTCGTTCACGCGTGTGAACGCAACAAGGTGGCCGCCCGCATCCACGATCGACAACGACGAGCGCTGCGCCAGTTCGTTCGCCTTCGCGACGCCCGCTTCGATCGCCCGCCGTGCGGCTTCATTTGTGATCTGCTTGCTCATTGGTTTCTTCCCGATTCTGCACGGCAGTCAGTTGTACGCGCCGCCATCGACATTGATTGCCTGCGCGGTGACGTAAGACGACTCGTCCGATGCGAGGTAGACAAACAGCGGCGCGACCTCGTCCGGCGTCGCCTGTCGGCCAAGGGGGATAGCCGTCCGAACCGCCGACTCCTGCTTGTCGCGGCCACCCATGAAATCGATCACCGGTTGATTGAACGGCGTATCGATCCAGCCGGGACACACGGCATTGACACGCACGCCGTCCGGCGCGAGCTCGATTGCAAGCGTGGTCGTCAGACCGATGATGGCCGCCTTGGACGCCGAGTAGCATGCGAGGCCGGTGCCGCCGCGCTTGCCCGCGAGCGACGACATCATCACGATCGACGACTTCTGCGCGGCTCTCAGGTGACGGAGCGACTCGCGCGCGAAAATGAAGTTGGCCCGCACGTTGATCCCGAAGACCTTGTCCCAGCTCTCGGTGCTGAACTGCTCGATCCGCCCGGAGAGCTGGACGCCGGCATTCAGACACAACGTGTCGATGCCGCGCATCCATTCCGACGACTTCTCGATGACGGCCTTGATCTCGTCTTCGCTCGAGATGTCGGTTCGAAAAAAACGCACCTTATCGCCGAACCGGGATTCGAGCGCGCGGCCCTTGACCTCATCGATATCGACGACCGATACGGTCGCACCTTCGGCAACGAACGACTCCAGAATGGCGAGACCGATATTGGCAACGCCGCCGGTCAGAAGTACCCGCTTGCCTGTCAAACGTCCTGACATGACTGTTTCCTCAAGATCACTGCGCCGATAACCGCTTCACATCGCCGAATCGGCGTCCCGCCGCCCGGCACGAGCGGTTATCGGGCGCGACGGATGTTCTCCAGCAGCGCATCGTTCACAACAGACGCTGCCTCCATTTGCGGCATATGGCCGACGTCCGGAATCACGCGCAACTGCACCGTGGACGGCAGGTCGTTGGCCTGCGCGACCGGAATGATGGCGTCGCGCTCGCCCCAGAGCAGCATCACGGGGCAGGTGAGTCCAGCCAGCATCGCACCGATCGTCTGAACCTGGCCGTTTTCGTCGGCAATGGTGTCGGCGATCGCGGACAGCGCCTCCTGGACGCCTTCCAGCCGCTTGAACTGAAGCGTGCCCTCGACCATTTCGCTCGTGATCTTCGACGGATCGGCAAACAGCTTCTCCAGCGCGGCCTGAAGCGGACGGCGGCGCTCCGCGGCGACGAATTCGGTCACGAACGAGCGGTTGATCTCCTTGCCCAGACCGATTGGCGCGATGAGCGTCACCGATGCGACACGCGACGGGTTGGCGGCCGCGAAGGCCGCGGCGATCGCGCCGCCGAACGAGTGACCGACCAGGTGCAGTTTCCCGGACGTGATCGCGCTCGCCGCTTCCTCGACCGCCATAGTGATCTTTTTGATCACGCCACCACCGGTAATCGGCGTCGACGCGCCGTGCCCGGGAAGGTCCACCGCGATCGTCCTGAACTGCTCGGCGAGCGTGCCCTGGTTGAACAGCCAGGTCGACAGGTCACCGCCGAAGCCGTGAATGAACAACACGGTTTCGTTGCTTTCGGGGCCGAGCTCCAGCACGTTCACGCTGCCGCCGGACACGGCGACCGCCTTCGGTGCGACCACACCACCCGCCTCGCCGTCGTCCGCATTCAGGCGATGCGCGTAGCTTGCGACGAGCGCGTCGATTTCCTCCTCGGTCGCCGCTTCATCGGCGATGACGCCGATCAGCGCGCCGACCGGCGCGATTTCGCCCTCGTCGATGACGATGCGCCGCAGGATCCCGGACACGGTCGCCTCCACCACGTTGTTGACCTTCGTGGACTCGACCTCGAGGAGTTCCTGGCCGCGTTCGACCTTGTCTCCCTCCTTCGCGTGCCATTCGAGCACGGTGCCTTCGGTCATCGTCATCCCCCACTTGGGGATGGTGACGGCTTCAATGAACGACATGATTGATTACCCCTTCAGAATCGACTTGACGGCATTCACGACGGCTTCCGGCGACGGCACGTACGCGTCTTCCAGGTTCGGTGCATACGGCACCGGCGTGTGCGGCGCCGTCACGAGCCGGATCGGCCCCTTCAGCGAGTCGAAGCACTTGTCGGCCAGCAGCGCGGAGATATCCGTCGCGACGCTGCAGCGTGGATTCGCCTCATCGACGATCACGACCCGTCCGATGTCCTCGGTGTACTCGAGCAGCGTGTCCTCGTCGAGCGGCGACGTCGTGCGCGGATCGATGATGCATGCCGACACGCCGTCCGCCGCGAGAAGGCGAGCGGCCGTCTCCGCCACGCCGACCATGCGGCCGAGCGCAACGATCAGCACGTCTTTCCCGTCCCGCACCACCCGCGCCTCGCCGAACGGAATCGTGTATGCGCCGTCGGGCACTTCGCCCACGGTGTCGTACAGCATCTTGTTTTCGAGGAAGATCACCGGATCGTCGTCGCGGATCGCCTGGAGCAGCAGGCCTTTCGCGTCGTACGGATTCGACGGGATCACGACCTTGAGGCCGGGAATGTGCGTGAAGATCGGATAGAACGCCTGCGTGTGCTGCGCGGCCGAGCGCGTGCCGGCCCCGTACGTCGCGCGAATCACGAGCGGCGTCTTGGCACGGCCGCCGAACATGTACCGGAACTTCGCGATCTGATTCATGATCTGGTCGAGACATACGCCGGCGAAGTCGACGAACATCAGTTCGGCGATCGGACGCAAACCCGTGAGGGCCGCCCCGGCGGCCGCGCCAACGAATGCGGCCTCGCTGATCGGCGTATCGCGAATGCGCTCGGGGCCGTAGGCGTCGAGCAGCCCGCGCGTCACGCCGAAAGCACCGCCCCACGCATCCTTGACGCCGTTGGCGCCCGCGCCGCCGGTCAGATCCTCACCCATCATGATCACGCGCGGATCACGCGCCATCTCCGAGTGCAGCGCGTCATTCAGCGCTTGACGGAACGATTTCTTTGCCATTGCTGTGGGTCCTTACAGATACTTCACGTAAACGTCGGCGGTCAGTGCCGAAAGCGGCGGGAACGGGGCTGCGCGCGCAGCACTCACGGCGGCGTCGATCTCGGTCTCGATCTGCGCATCGACCGCGTCCAGCTCGCCGCTGGCCACTTGCGATCCTTCCTGCACCTGCCTGCGGAAATTGGCGACGCAATCGCGCTCCTGGCGCATAGCCTTCTTTTCTTCCGGCGTGCGATAGTTGTCGGGGTCTCCGCTGTAGTGACCGTAGTAGCGCGGCACGTGAATCTGCAGCAGGCTCGGGCCGCCGCCATTGCGGGCACGATCGATCGCCTGGCCGGCGGCCTCGTAGACCGCGAACAAGTCGGTGCCGTCGACTTCCGCAGCGGGAATGTCGTAGCTCTGCGCGCGCCGGGTGAAGCTGCCGGCCGAGACGAACGAATTTGCCGTCGCTTCGCCGAAGCCGTTGTCCTCGATCACGAAGACGATCGGAAGCATCCAGATCTTCGCGAGGTTGAAGCTCTCCGACATCACGCCTTCGTTCATCGCACCGTCACCCGCGAACGCAACCGCCACGCCACCGGTGCCGAGCAACTTCGCCGTGAGCGCGGCGCCGCACGTGATCGGCGCGCCGCCGGCCACGATGCCGTTCGCGCCCAGCATCCCCTTGCGCAGATCGGCGATGTGCTGCGAGCCGCCTTTGCCGCCGCACGTTCCCGTCGCACGCCCAAACAGCTCGGCCATCATTGCGCCGATATCGCATCCCTTGGCAATGCTGTGACCATGCCCGCGATGGGTCGACGAAATGTAGTCCTTGTCCGTCAGGTGCAGGCACACGCCGACGGCGCTCGCCTCCTGCCCGGCACAAAGATGGGTGTTGCCCGGAATGTCGCCGGTCGCCATCTCGTCCATCACGCGCTCCTCGAAGCGGCGAATCGTTCGCATGGCGCGATAAGCGTCCACGAGCCGCTCACTGGGAAACTTCAAGGCGGACATTCCAATCTCCTTAATTTAAATGGTGTGCGTGGCTGTGCGCTTCGACGCGACACACTCGACCGTGTTGCAAATCCGGCTCGCCCCACGAATATCGCGACAGCAGTGCCGACATGCCATTTCAATCGTCACCGTTCAATTTCGTCCGGTCCAATTGTGATTGGCGATTTCGCGCGATCACCGATTCTTATCAGTGCGTGAGCGCCAGTCCGCACCCCGATCATGAATTCACGTCGACACTCGAACCGTGCGATCGCGATCGATCATCGACTGCTCGCTTCAACCGCCACGATTGCACTTTTCGTTTCAGCGTTGTTGAAATTCTAGTGATGCGCCTGATGAGGTTCGTCCACCTAAAGGTGGAGAAAGAAATCGCAGCGCGTCCGCTCTCCCCGGGAATCGGGTGTTCTATGTTGAGCACCCCACCCTTCGTCGCTATGATCGATCGAACCTTCCCCGCACCGGGGATATGCGTCGCCTCGTCCGATCGCCGGTCGACATTCGGATATGCGCGATCGAATCGCTTTTCCCCACGCGGGTGGAGTTCGCCACATGATCGATCTTCGAAACCTGGAGACCTTTTACGCCGTCGCCCAACTAGGGGGATTTCACCGTGCCGCGGAAAGGTTGCACACGACACAGCCCGCTGTATCCGCGCGCATCGCGCAACTCGAACAGCAACTGAAGGGACGCCTGTTCGAGCGAGACAAGCGGGGTTGCTTCCTGACCATCAAGGGCAGGCAACTGCTCGTCTACGCGGAACAAATGATTTCGCTGAGCGCCGAAATGGTCGAGGCAGTTGCTGGCCGGACGGCCCTGGGAGGGACGGTTCAGCTCGGCGCGTCCGACACGATCGTGCACACATGGCTGTCCGCGCTGCTCAAGCGGCTCAGCATCGAATACCCGGAGATCACGCTCGAGGTCAATGTCGACGCCACGCCGAACCTGACCGCTGGGCTCGCCGACGGCACGATCGACGTCGCGCTCCTGATGGGCCCCGTGAACGCGAGCAACGCGGAGAATCTGCCGTTGTGCAGCTATCCGATCAGCTGGATCGTCTCGTCGGATTTTGAATGCGACACGGCCCACCTCACGCTGAGCGATCTTGCGCGGCATCCGATCATCACGTTCTCGAGATCGACACGTCCGTACATGCAGCTAAAGGAGATGTTCGATCGGTCGCATCTGCATCACGTGAGAATCTTCGGCAACTCGTCGCTGTCGTCGATCGTCCGGATGACGCTCGACGGCATCGGCATCGCGGCGATTCCACACCACGTCGTGGCCGAACATCTGGCGAGCGGCCGGCTGCGCCGAATCGACACCGGCCACGAGATGCCGGTGATGCCGTTCACCGCCAGTTTTGTCCGCCGCGTCGACATGCCGCTGAGTGCGATCGTTGCCGGGCTCGCGCAAAACGTCGCCGCGCATTACGAAGGGCGCTAGGCGCCACGCCGCGCTTGCTTGGCGCAAGCGCAAAAAAAGCCAGGACTCGGCGAGTCCTGGCTTGTCGTCATCGTCAACCGTTCTGGCTGCGTCCCAGGCATTCGAAGACCTCGGGGCGCCGGTGCTTGAAGTATTGGGCAAGTGCCATGCCCGCGACCTGCACGCCGATCAGGCAGTAGAACATCCACACGTACTGCCCGGGGTCACCGCCCGCAAGCACGTCGAAGTGTGCGGCCACGAGATAAACCAGCGCGATGAAGAATACTGACGAAATCGCCGGTGCCAGAAACGACTTGGCGAAACTCACGCCCTGTTGCCTGCCTCGGCGAACGTACCAGAGCAGCGACGAGATGTTGACGATGGTCATCAGAATGATGATGCCCGACGTTCCGACTCCGGAGAGCTGCCCGTAAAGCAGATCGGGCTTGGCGCCCATCAGAATGAACGGCAACAGCACGCACAGCACCATGACCGAGACAGTCATCGAGGCAAGATACGGAGACTCGTGCTTCGCGTGCACCTTTCCGAGGAAGCGGGGCAGCGCGCCGTCCGTTCCCAGGTTGTGCATATAGCGCGAAAGCACGTTCTGCGTGGACAGGCTCGCCGCGAACGCTGACGTCATCACCAGCACCGAAACGATCAGGTGCAGGCCAGGGCTCACGAATTTCGCGAAGGCGTCAGGGAACATCGCCGCGGGCGTCTTGGCCGCGATCGACTGAACCTGCGGCCCGTAAGCCATGATCATCGCATACGCACACAGCGTGTAGATCACACCGATGAAGATGACCGCACCATAGGTTGCACGCGGAATCGTCCGGTCCGGCATCTTCACCTCGTCGCGAAACAAGGCGGTCGCCTCGAACCCCATGAAGAACGACACGGTGAACAGCATGCAGAACGGTACGTTGGTACTGTTCGCCAGTTGGCTCGGCATGAACGGAGCGGATGCGGAAACACCCGGCACGCCGCCTTTTGCCAGCACACCGAACGAAAATACCAGACAGACGACGATCTCGAGAATCATCACCCACGTCAGCACCCTCGCGGACAGCTCGACATGAAGATATCCCAGCATCGAGACCACCAGCCAGCACGCGAGCGTCGGCCAGTACCACGGAATCGCCATGCCGGTCATGTCGTGCACGAGATCCGAGCACGAGACGCCGAAGAACGACGTGACGCCGGCGAGGAGCAGGAAGTACGAAACCGCCGCGAGTATGCCGGAGCCGAGGCCGGTCGACTTTCCGATGCCATAGCTGATGAACGCATAGAAGTCGCCCGGGCGCTTCACGATATTGTTGAGCGTCACATAGCCGACGGAAAACAGCAGCAATACCAACGTCGTCAGTACGAATATCACGGGGCTGCCGACTCCGCCGAACATCAGCGCGAACGGGATGTAACCCGACACGGTCGTCAACGGCGCCGAGAATGCCAGCACGGTGAGCGCCAGACCGACGGCGCCCATGCTGCCCGACAGCTTCTTATGTGGAGGCGTTTCTATTTGCGCGTCTTCCACACTCAGTTTCATATCCATCTTCGCCTCCATCTCCTTACGCCTCCAACATATCGTCAGCATGATCGAACTTTCGCCGCATCGCGCCGCGATCGTTCATGTGTCTGAGCACCATTCATCGGTTTCGAGCCTGTACGGTACTCAGTTCGGTTCAGTTCGGTCCGTATCGCCGCCATCGTCGGCCGCCAAATTGATCGGGTCCAATTGCTGTTGGCGATGTTTTTTGATAATCGCGTTTTATCACGCGCACCGGCTTTGCCCCTCACGCAACGCCGGCCCCATGCGCCTGCAGATCGGCGTGATAGCTCGAGCGCACCATCGCGCCAACGGCCGCGTGCGTAAAGCCCATCTTGTACGCCTCTTCCTCGTACATCTTGAACGTATCCGGATGCACGTAAGCACGCACCGGCAGGTGGTGCTCGGACGGTTGCAGGTACTGGCCGATCGTCAGCATGTCGACGTCGTGAGCGCGCAGGTCGCGCATCACCCGCAGGATTTCCTCTTCGGTCTCGCCGAGGCCGACCATCAGGCCCGACTTCGTCGCGACGTCCGGATGCTGCGCCTTGAAGTCCTTCAGCAGCTTCAGCGAGTGCGCGTAGTCCGAACCCGGACGCGCTTCCTTGTACAGGCGCGGCACCGTTTCGAGGTTGTGGTTCATCACGTCGGGCGGCGCCGCGTTCAGGATCGAGATCGCGCGATCGAGACGGCCGCGGAAGTCCGGCGTCAGGATCTCGATGCGCGTTTCCGGCGACTGCTCGCGCACTTCGCGGATGCACTCGACGAAGTGAGCGGCGCCACCGTCGCGCAGGTCGTCGCGGTCGACGCTCGTGATCACCACGTACTTGAGCTTAAGCGCCGCGATCGTGCGCGCGAGGTTCTTCGGCTCGTCCGCGTCGAGCGGATCGGGACGGCCGTGGCCGACGTCGCAGAACGGGCAGCGGCGCGTGCACTTGTCGCCCATGATCATGAACGTCGCGGTGCCCTTGCCGAAGCATTCGCCGATGTTCGGGCAGCTCGCTTCCTCGCACACGGTGTGCAGGTTGTGCTCGCGCAGGATCGTCTTGATCTCGAAAAAGCGCGTGTTGGGCGTCGCGACTTTGGCGCGGATCCATCGTGGCTTGCTAAGCGGCTCGATCGGGACGATTTTGATCGGAATGCGCGCCGTTTTCGCGTGCGCCTTCTGTTTTTCCGATGCGTCGTAGCGCACCGTCGGGTTTGTCGAGGTCGTCCGCTTCTCGCTCACATCGGTCATTTGCGCCCTCCTATCCGGCGCTCTTGCGAAAACCGGTGGTCAACAGCCTGTTTGTCGGTCGAAATGATCGCCATGCCGCTCTTCCCTGAAGCCCTGTCGAAAGCGCGCAACGTGCGCATCGCGTCAAGCCGGACGGTGATATCGCATGTGCCGGCAATCGATTTCATTCTAGAAATGACGCGTGTATCCCTCGTCCACCCAAAGGATGATAAAAATCGCCAAACTTCGTCAGGCAGGAGGGCTCACCACGATGCGAACCCATTAATCGCGACCACCGCCGCGCATCGGGATACGCGTTTACCCGGACGTCGGCTTGGCTGCGACGAGCGCCAATCCGGTCAGGATTTCGTAGATGCGAACGTCGAGTCCGCGGGCGTATGCCGCACTGAATACGAAATCGTCGAGCGTGAGCGTTGATTCCTTTACGACGAGTGAGCCCACCTCGATTTCGTGCCGCGCGACTGCGCCTGGCATCACGGCAATGCCGATCCTGTCGACCGCCATCTTCACGATCGTCGACAGGGACCCGTTCGCGAAAATGCGCGGAGAAGGCTTGTCCCGCGTCGCAATGGCGTCCCTCAGCGTGATGTACGGATGCGTCCGCTTCGGCAGCGTGATGATCGGGAAGCGCGCCAGGGTCTCTGGCGTCAAAGGGCTGTCGCCGACATCGAGGTCAGGGGACACGAGGAAGTCGACCGGATATCTGCACAAGGGTGCTTCGACAAAATCGGGATCCACCACGGGCCCGGCCAACAGAAACGCCATGTCGATCTCGCCGGACCTAAGCCCGTCTCGAAGCGCCGGTGTGATGTCGACCACGATGTCGATGACGATACCCGGATGTTCGCGATGCACACGCTCAATGAACTCGGTGAGCCACATATGAACGATCGTTTCGGCGACGCCCAGACGAACCACACCGGACAGCGTCTGAGGGCTTGCGATCGCCGAAATCAGTTCGGACTCGAGCGCCAGGAACCGCTCCGCATATTCCAGTAGAGTCCGGCCGCAGGGTGTCAACCGGATTGTACGTGCCGCGCGTTCGAACAGCAGCACACCCAGATCGTCCTCCAGGCCGGAAATCCGGTGCGACACCGCGGATTGCGTCGTGTGCAGCTTGGTCGCCGCCTTATGAAAGCTGTTGAGCGTTGCGACCCAGTAGAAGGTTTCGAGGCTTTTCAGATTGATCATCTGTTCTGTTCACGTCGAACATAAAGAATATTGCCGGCCCGCAATCGTTCAGACACAACAGGATCAGTGGCCGTCGACCTCAGCGATTGACGAGCTTCTTGGGAAGGCACAAAGTCAGCGTCACGCCGATTGCAGCCATCAACGAAATAAAGAAAACGCCGTAATCGGTGCTCCCGGTCATGTCCTTGACGACGCCCACGACATAGGGGCTGACGAACCCGCCCAATCCGCCGACGCAGTTGATGAAGGCAACACCGGCGGCCATGCCGATCCCAGTCAGAAACAGTCCAGGAATCGAGAACAGCATCGACGTCGTACTGTACGCACCCACGGCTGCGACACACAACGCCACCAATGCAACGGCCGGCGCGCCACGGGTGAATACACTGGCGACGAGCCCCGCGATCACGCACAAGAACGGCACGACGAGATGCCAGCGGCGTTCGCGAAGTTTATCGGAGCTTCGACCAATCAGATACATCCCGACGAACGCCGCACTGAACGGCAACGACGTGTAGAATCCGATACGCAAGACGTCACCTGGCGCAAGCTGTGCGACCAGCGTCGGCAACCAGAACGAAACGCCGTACGAACAGATCGCCGAGCAGAAGCAGATGAGTGTCATGTGCCAGACCTTGCGGTTCGTCACCGTCTGCCTCAAGTTCATCCCGGCGCAGTGTCCGTCTATCGCTCGACGATCCGCCTCCAGTTCGCGCTCGATGACACGCCTGTCACGATCCCGCAACCAGCGAGCAGACTCGGGACCATCGTCGAGAAACACGAGCGTCAGCAGACCGAGCACAAACGACGGAACTGCCTCGATGACAAAGAGCCATTGCCAGCCGGCCAATCCATGTGCTCCCTCGAGCGCCGACATGATCGCACCCGATACCGGCGCCCCGATCATGCCGGACAAAGGCACCGCGCCGACGAACAGCGCCACCATCTTCGCGCGGCGTGCGGATGGAAACCAGTACGTCAAGTACAGAATGATGCCGGGATAAAAGCCTGCCTCGGCCACGCCAAGCAGAAAGCGAAGAACGTAGAACTGAACAGGCGTCGATACGAACGCAAAGGCCGCGGAAATCATTGCCCAGAGGATCATGATGCGCGAGATGGTTCTTTTCGCGCCGATCTTCGCCATCAGCACGTTGCTCGGCACCTCGAACAGGAAGTAGCCGATGAAGAACAGACCGGCCCCCAGCCCGTACGCCGCGTCCGTCAACCCGAGATCCGACAGCATCCGCAGCTTCGCGAAGCCAATGTTGATGCGATCGAGATATGCAGTGACATAGCACAGCATCAGGAAAGGCATGATCCGGAGGGCGACCGTCCGGTACGTACCTTCGGAATGCATATCACCGCGGACCGGATCAACAGCTGAATCGTATTGCATGATCACCTCTACCCCTTAAGATTTCGTGCCGTCTTGGTCGACTCGTGACAAGGCCGCCCATACGCTGTCCTCAAACGACCTCTACGGTGGCTTCTACTTCCACCGCCATGCCGGACGGCAAGGCGGTGGCGCCGGTCGCAATGCGTGCGTGCCGCCCTGCTTCGCCAAGGACGGCGAAGAACAGGTCCGAAGCGCCATTCAGCACGGTCGCATGGTCGGTAAAGTCCGCGTCGCACCGCACGACGCCAGCGACGCGAACGATGCGAACGACGCGCGAAAAATCCCCGTCCAGCATGCGTCCGATGTGGCTCAGGATATTGAGGGCGCAGAGCTGGGCCGCGCGCTGCCCGTCATCCACACTGAGGTCGGCGCCCACTCTTCCTGCGTAGAGAAGCTTACCGTTCAGGCGCGGCCCCTGGCCGGCGATCTGAAGGTAGTTTCCCGACCGCACTGCAGGCAGATAACTACCGCGCGGCACGCTCGCAGGCGGCAGTTCGAGGCCCAGTTCGGCGAGGCGCGCGTCAATCGTGGTCTTGTCCGTCATTTCAATTGCCTCCAGTCGCCACGTTCCCCCTGCCAGTTGATCGAGTCGCCCAGCGTGCGTCGAACACTCGCGCGAAGCGTACGAAGCAAGCCTTCCCATTCGAGCGCGCTGATGCCATCCACGGCGGGCTCGGGGGCCATGAACATGCCGTCCACACCACCCGAATTGACGCAGCATTCGATGCAGCGAATCTCGAGTTCGGGATCGTGAAACACGACAGGGTTCTCCAGCAGCGCCGAAAGCGCCGCGATGATGCCCGTTGCACCCCAGTTCGACACGTTCGCGACGACGAGGTGATCAGCTGCATTGACCGCCGCAACGCCTCCACGCCCAGCAACACCGGTTGACGCGGCCTTCGGCGAAAACGCGGGCAGATCTGCCGCGATTACCCCCATGCCGAGTTCGTTACCCCCATCGCCCACGCCGATATGCAGGATGCCGCGCTCCTTGCCTTGATAAAACAGGTAATCAAGGTCAGCGACGAGTCCGTCGAGCGGACGGCCGCCCAGCCCGTGGTAGAGTCCTAGCGCGTTGCAACCGGGGCGCTCGATCGAAATCATCACGCTGGGCCGGGTGCGCTCGAGCAGATCATCACAAACACGACGACTGCCGTCCTTGTCCTTGGGGACTGTCCGGATGTAGACGGGCCGCAAGTACTCGATCCGTTTCACCACGCCATCATCCGGGAACGGCATCGGTGCCAGCCCTGCGCCGCGGCAGGTCTGCACCATCATCTCCTCCCAGTCTTCGTCGATCACGACGACGGTCGGCACCCCCAGGCCGAGGAAAAATGCGCGCGCCATCAGCGCAGCGCCCACCGGACCATCGGTTTCGGGTGCACCGCCGCCCTCAGGGAATCCCGTGGCGATGAGCACCGGGCCGCCTTGTCGCCTTACCACCTCGACAATTCGTTCGGCCGCGCCCATGCATGCGAATCCGGGTTGTCGCTTCTGCAGCGCCTCGTAGATGTTGCCGATGAGCCCGACACCCGTGTAGTCGAGCGTCATGAATTCGTCGATCGTGCGCGCAACGCGTTGATACTGTTTGCTGTCTTGCTGCAGCATGACAATTACCTCCTGGCAGAAATGTGCTCTGGGTAGATGAATGCCGGATGATCAGGCCAACGCACTGACGAAGATGTCGTGGTCCACGTTACCGCCGCTCAGTACCAGCACGACGGTCTTTCCGGCTATGGCGAGCTTCCCGGCAAGTACCGCCGCGAGCGGTACTGCGCCACCGGGCTCCACGACGAGCTTCAGTGTCTCGAACGCCACGCGCATCGCCCGACGCACCTCGTCATCGTCGACGACGAGACTTCCGGCCAGCAGCCTCTTGTTGATCGGGAACGTCAGCTTGCCGGGAGATGCGACCTGCAGAGCGTCGCAGATGGATCTGGCGCCCGCGGCATTGGTAACTTGCTCGCCCTTCGCAAGCGATCGTGCGTGATCGTCGAACCCCTTGGGCTCGACAGCGTAGAGGCGCGCTTGCCTGCAATACGCGTTGATCGCCGTCGCGACCCCAGCGACCAGTCCCCCACCGCTGGCGGCAGCAAGAACCACATCAGGGACCACGGACAGGGCCTGAGTTTGCTGCACGATCTCGAGACCGACGGTGCCCTGGCCGGCCATCACCTGACGATCGTCGTAGGGGGGAACGGTCACCGCGCCGGTGCGCTCCGCGATATCCCGGCCGATTGCTTCCCGGTCGTCCGTTTGTCGGTCATAGAGACGCACGGTCGCACCGTAGGCCCGTGCGCCTTCGATTTTTGCCTTGGGTGCGTCCGCCGGCATGATGATGGTGGCCGGCATGCCGAACCGCGCGCAAACCGCCGAGATCGCCAGCGCGTGATTTCCCGACGAGAAGGCGACGACGCCGCGCGGTCGCAGGGCTGCCGGAATTTGCAGCACGCGATTGCACGCGCCCCGGAACTTGAAGGACCCCGTCTTCTGAAGGCTTTCCGCCTTGACGAGCACACGGGCCCCTGTCGCACGGTTGAGCACCTCGCTCTCGAGCAGAGGCGTTCGCACGACGAACGGCAGGATGCGCACAGAGGCGGCTTCGATGTCGGCGACCGAGAAATCGCCGGATGAGAGATCGGTCATGGCATTCGCTCACGGTGAAAGACGTCAGCGCATTACATCAACCTCGACCGATTCAATCCAATGAAGAACAAAAATGATCACTGATCGAAATTCGTAATCGATTGACAACGCATGCCGGGCGTTCAATCGCGCGCCTCGACGCATTCGCGGCGCGCATGCGTCACGACTCGATCTTTCGGCCGCCGAACGCGGCGAGCAGCAGCAACCCGGCGAGCAACGCAAATGCAAGATGCAAACCGATCGCATGCGCAAAGAAGCCGACAATTGCCGGTCCGACCAGATTGCCGCCGTAGCCTAATGTCGTGATCGACGAAATTGCGGCAGAAGGATCCATTGCCGTTTGCCGCCCGGCAGCGGCGAACAGGATGGGTACGATGTTCGCGCACCCGGCCCCGCATACGGCAAACCCGACGATCGTGCCCGTGCCCGATGGCGAAACGATCGCGATGCACATCCCGACCGCGCCGAGGCTCCCGCCCGATACAATCATTGCGCGCGAACCGAATCGGGTAATCAACATGTCGCCGAAGAGTCGACCGATCGCCATCGTCATCGCGAACGCGGTGTATCCGAAGCCCGCGCGGTCCTGCGCATAATTCTTCACCGATGTCAGGAACAGCGCGCTCCAGTCGAGCATCGCGCCTTCGACGAGAAAGCATCCGATCGCAATGGCGCCCATCAGGACCACGATCCCCTGCGGCAAGATCAACGCCGACGCCGTGCGCTCGCCGGGCCCCGCCGACTCCAGGTATCGCGCGTAACGAAACATGAGCACGGCGATGACGGCGACCATCGCACCCGCTACCCCAAGCGGATTCGCGCCGGCCGACAGCAGCGATCCGCCGACCAGCGAGCCCGCGATTCCGCCGACGCTGAACAGGCCGTGGAAGCCGGACATGAGTTGCTCGCCGCTTTGCCGCTCGATGA
Organism: Burkholderia sp. MS389; assembly: GCF_016899425.1. Lineage (GTDB taxonomy): Bacteria > Pseudomonadota > Gammaproteobacteria > Burkholderiales > Burkholderiaceae > Burkholderia > Burkholderia sola. The sequence continues at coordinate 2,943,564 of NZ_CP045995.1, read as the reverse complement.
GCGTGGCCTGGATGTTCATCGCGACGTCGACGAATCCCAGGCCGGCGCCGAAGATCAACAGCGTGATCGCCATCGCGGGCATGCCGGACAGCGTCGCCAGGAGCGGAAGCGATGCGCAGATCATCGCGGCGCCCGCGCCGATGACCTTGCGGCAACCGAATCGCTCAACCGCGCGCTGACAGAGCGGCATGCATCCGACGGCGCCGATTCCCAGGAATAGCAGCAGGAAGCCGAATTTCGCTTCGTCGACGTCAAGCCGCGCCTTCGCATACGGCACCAGCGGCGCCCACGTCGCGACGCTGATTCCGGCGAGAAAGAATGATGCGCGTGTTGCAGCCCGTTTGTTGCTTTCGCTTGCAGTCTCGACGACCATGGTTTGGGATGTGTCCGACAACTCGGACATCTTCTGGATGAACGGATGATCCGGTCGTGACGTGTCCGCACCGGCCGTGACTGGCAGCCGGGCGCATCTGATGCAACGAGCCGGAAAATAAAAAAAGATCCCGAAAGTGCTCGGGATCAAAGGAGAAACGACCCGGGATGAGGCTGAACGTGTCCGCCCCGGTCGCTCAACGATTCAGTCCTTGTGGCTGCGGCCGAGTCTTTCGAAAATTTCCGGGCGCAGGTACTTGAAGTATTGTGCCAGTGCGATGCCGACGAGCAGCACACCAATCAGGCAGTAGAACATCCACACGTACTGCCCCGGATCGCCACCTGCCAGAACATCGAAGTGCTGCGCGATCAGCACGACGAGCGCGATGAAGAACACCGAGGAAATGGCGGGCGCGACCGCCGACTTGAAGAAGCTGACGCCCTGGTGTCTGCCGCTCCGGCCGTACCATACCAGCGACGAGATGCTGACGATGGCCATCAGAACGACGATCCCCGACGTACCAACTCCGGAGAGTTGCCCGTACAGCAGATCGGGCTTGGCGCCCATCGCGATGAAGGGGATCAGCACGCAGAGCACCATCACCGACACCGTGATCGACGCGAGATAGGGCGACTCGTGCTTCGGATGAACCTTGCCGAGGAATCGCGGCAGCGCGCCGTCGGTGCCGAGGTTGTGCATGTAGCGGGCCAGCACGTTCTGCGTGGACAGCGCCGATGCGAACGCCGACGTCAGCACCAGCAGCGAGATCACGACATGGAGACGGCCGCTGACGAACTTCGAGAATGCGTCGGGAAACATTGCGGCAGGGGTCTTGGTAGCGATGTCCTGGACATGCGACCCATAGGCCATGATCAGCGCATACGCACAAATGGTATAGACGACGCCGATGAAGATGACCGCACCATACGTGGCTACCGGAATCGTCCGGTCGGGCATCCGGACTTCATCCCGGAACAGCGCGGTCGCCTCGAATCCCATGAAGAAACCGACGATGAACAGTACCGAGAACGGCACGCTCGCGCTCTTCGACAACTGGCTCGGCGCAAACGGCGCGGTTGCCGAGATGTCTGCCGCCCCGCCCTTCGCCAGCACGAAGAACGAGAAGATGAGACATACCGCGATCTCGAGCAGCATGATCCACGTCAGCACCTTCGCCGACAACTCGACATGCAGGTAGCTGAGGATCCCGCACGCCATCCAGCATGCGATCGTCGGGATGTACCACGGGAGCACGGCGCCGGTCGTTTCATGAAGGAGATCGGAACAGGACACGCCGAAGAACGACGTCACCCCGGCGAGCAGCAGAAAATACGACACCGCCGCGAGGATGCCCGAGCCGAGGCCTGTCGACTTCCCGATGCCGAAACTGACGAATGCGTAGAAGTCGCCCGGGCGCTTGACGATGTTGTTGAGCGTCACGTAGCCGACGGAAAAGAACAGCAGAACGATCGTAACGACGACGAACAGGATCGGACTGCTGACGCCTCCGAACATCAGCGCGAACGGGATGTAACCGGACACCGTTGTCAAAGGTGCCGAGAACGCGAGCACCATCAGCGCCAGGCCGATCGGCCCCATGTTTCCGGATAACTTTTTGGGTGCAGATTCGCTCATGCGAATCTCTTGCATGTTCATCTCCATCTCCGTCCCACCTCCGTCATTATGTGAATCTTCGCCATACGAAAACACTGGGAAATGCAGCAACGACTGGTATTTGTCGGTTTATTTCGCTACATTTGTCTCACGATTTCGCTTCAAGAAGCTCTTTGTTCACGGCAAGTGAAACGATCGTCCACCTCCAAATTGAAGCGGTCCAATTGCGATTCGCGATTTGCGCTGATCGCCAAAATTTATCAACGCGACAGTAGGCCGGCTCTGCGTCCGATACTTGGCCACGCCGTTCGTCGCAATCGCCGTGAATCTGTTGCGCATGCCGTCACCCGCTGTCAGACAGGGCTGTAGCGATGGCAACCATCCGGGAGGTAATACAAGGCAAAATGACGATCAGGGATCACGCGGACATCGCCCGGGATGCCTGGGTGAAACGCAGCTGGGGTGAGAGACCGCACGCGCCGGACGCTGGAAAACCGATTCAGCGCGACGAGCAGCCTCGCGGCTCGTCGCGCGTTCTTGATACACACCGCCCGACTGGACGAGCCGTGGAAGGAAACCAGGCAATTTTGGAGAAAGCTCGACGGCTTTCGGGTGTGAAGGCTGCGCGTGTTCGAGAAGACCGGACGGCAGTTCCATCCGGTAAAATCGCCTCCTCGAATCGCGCCGTGTCGGCCGGTAAGCAGCTCGGGAGGCATAGCGAAATTGCCCGACAAGACCGGATACCTGCGCGGCGAGACAGATCGCCCGCCCCTCCGTGTATCAAGCCGGCCCCGCGAAGCAGTGGCAAATACGAATCTTGTGGATCGTCGATGCCACGCCCCTGTCGTTTCCCGATCGGAAATCAGATTTCCGTCACGAGTTTCTTTGCGCGCAGTACCGAGTTTGGACTCATACTGAGTTCGTCGACTCCGAGGTTCACGAGCACCGGAATCATGTTTGGCCGAGACGCAGCTTCCCCACACACGCCGACACTGATGTGCGCCCGCTTCGCCGCGTCGCATACCATCTTGATCGCCTGAATGACAGCCGGGTGCTCGGTCTTGTAGAGCGAGGCAAGGCTGGGATTCATGCGATCGACGGCCATGATGTATTGCGTAAGGTCGTTGGTACCGATCGAGAAGAACTCGACCTCCTGCGCCAGTAAATCGGCAGTGAGAACCGCAGCCGGCGTCTCGATCATGATGCCGAGCTTTGGAACTGCAAACGGCACCCCCGCGTCGGTGAGTTCCGCAGCGATGCGCTCGATGATCGCCTTCGTACGGCGAACCTCGTCGACATCGTCGACCATCGGCAACATCACGCAGATGTTTCCGTGCGCGGTGGCACGCAGTAGCGCTCGCAGTTGCGGCTCGAACACTTCGGGGCTGTCAAGACACATCCGGATGCCTCGCCACCCCAGAAATGGATTCTCCTCCTTCGGGAAGCGAATGCCCGGCAGCGGCTTGTCGCCGCCAGCATCGAGCGTCCGAATGACGACAGGCCACGGGTGAAAGCGCTGTGCGAGCGTGGCATAAACTTCGTATTGCTCGTCCTCCGTAGGCACGCGCTGATGGTCCATGAACAAAAGCTCGGTACGGAATAGTCCCACGCCCATCGCGCCGGCTTGCAGGGCCGAGTCAAGTTCCGACAGAGAACCCATGTTCGCGGCGATCAGTATCTTGCGTCCGTCGCGCGTGGAGGGCTCGACGTCCCGGTAAGCAAGGAGCGCCGATTGCTGTTCGCGCTGCGCGTCGATACGGCGCGACAGTTCCTTTTCATGCGCGTCGGAATGGTCGAGCCAGACCTCCCCGGTCGTACCGTCAATCGATATACGTTTGACGGATCGCAGCCTGTCCTTGTCGATCGGCAGACCTAGAACTGCCGGAATGCCGTGCGAGCGCGCGATGATCGCGACATGAGACGTCGCACTGCCGGATGTGCAGACGATCCCGAGGATATTGGCGAGGTTCGCGCGCGCAAGATCCGGCGCGGACAGTTCTTCGGCAAGGATGATGCTCGGTACGTCGAGTTCTCGCAGCGACTTCTGCTGCTTGCCAAGAAGCACGGCCACGATCTCGCGCGTCAGGCCGCGAATGTCGTCGGCGCGGCTGCGAAGATACTCGTCCGTCATCGATTCGAACGCGAACGCCAGATCCTGCCCGCATTTCAGCGTAGCCGCTGCCGCGCTCCACCGCGTTGCGATGAGCTCGCGGATCGTGCCCGCATAGTCGTCGCTCCTTGCGACATCGGCGATCGCCTCGATGATCTCGTTTCCCATCGTCCCGTCGCCCGGCTCGAGCATCGCAGCCAAAGTGGACTCGAGCGTCGCGGTGAATCGCATGACCTCGTCTGCTACCTCGTGTTCCGACACGAACTGGCGATCGACCATGAGCTCGTCACGAACATACGCGAGCGCACTGCCAAATGCCAAGCCTTCACTCGCCGGAACACCTCTCAGTGCGCCCGGAGATTCAGCATCGTCGGCGGATCGCACCACAGCCGTGTGTTCGAACGCTCGCGGAGCCGTCGCTGAGCCGTCCGACCCGCGATGGCCGTCTGGCACGGTGGCGCCCTGCACGATTGCGCTGACATTCGACAGAAATTGCGTCAACCTGTCGAGCGCCTCGCATTCGTCTTCGCCGTCCGCTCGGAGAAGTATCTGCTCGTCCTGCTTCACACCTAGCAACATGAGCTTCACAGCGCTCTTCGCGTCCGCCCATGCATCGCCTCTCCCGATTTTCAGCGCGCTATTGAACTCCTTCGCGAGCTTGGCGAATTGCGTCGCGGGGCGTGCGTGCAGACCCTCGTGTACCTTGACAACAACCTGAGTTTCCAACATGACGATGCCTTTTCGTATTCCGTGGATGACGATTGACGTCGGCGCGATTCAGGCGTCAACGATCTCGATGACGGCCCCTTTCTGCATGCTCTTGAAGAGCCGTTCACAATCGACCATCGACGCACAGATCTCGCCTGGGCGCTCTGCCGAATGGGCTCCATTGAATGTGATGACGACATGGCCCAGTTCGCTCACCTTGTTCCAGGCCGTCGGCCCCACTGCGGTCACGACCGCGGAAATTTCACCGATGCGCAGCACGGAACCGATACGCGGCGCGTGGCTGTGCGCCTGCTCTACGCGGTGAAGAACCGACACCTCTGCCAGTTCGGAAGGCGCGCCATCCGAATACAAAATCAGCACGCCACCTTCGAGAAGGGACTCCACCTCTTCGCCGATACTGGAAATGATTGTCTTGTAGTAATGCATGCGTGACCTCAAGATGTTTTTAGAGAGCAAAGCTGACCACCCAGGCGATCAACACCGAGACCGGCCCCATGATCTGGCGGCTGATCAGTACGGCCGGCACGCCGACGCGAATCGTCTCCGGTTTCGCTTCGCCGAGTGCCATCCCGACCGGCACGAAATCACAACCGACCTGGGTGTCATACGCGAACAGCGCCGGCAGCGCCATATGCGGCGGAATCGTGCCATTGCCGATGGCCGGCCCGATGATTGCCGCGCCGATGACCTGCGCGATCACGGCACCCGGTCCGAGTACGGGCGACAGGAACGGAAGACCGCAGATCGCCGACAGGATCACGAGCCCGACGATATTACCGGCCAGCGGCGAAAGCAGATGAGCGAGCCCGGTCCCCACCCCGGTTGAATTGATCACGCCGATCAGCATCGTCACGAACGCCATGAATGGCAGCACGTTGCGAATAACGGTATCGATCGACTTGCGCCCGCTCGTGAACAGCACGTTCACGACGCCACCCATGCCGCGGCCAACCGAAGTGATCATCCCGACGAAGCCGCCATGGCTTGCCCCGGTTCGCGGTTCCGCCGGCGACGACGTTGCGGCGGATGAGGTGTCGCCGTTCGTCACGGCGGCGCAATGCGCGTCGGCGTTCGACGCGTCGTCGTCAACGGACCGCAAGCTGTTCAATTCGACGCCGGACACGTAGATATCTTCGGTAATGAACTGCGCAAGCGGGCCCGACTGTCCAACCGGACTCAGATTGATGGTAGGGATGCGCTTTCGCGGATATACGCCGCACCGCGCGGTTCCCCCACAATCGATCACGACAGCCGCGATTTCCGATTCGAGCGGCGGATTGCGAAAACCGTCCACGACCGTTGCTCCGGTCAGATCAGCCAACCGCTGTGCCACCTTCGGAATATCTCCTCCGGTCACGGCTACGATCTTGTTGCGCTCCACCGTCGGTGCGATGACGAGTGGGCCGCCCCAGCCGTTGGCCCCCTTTCGTACCTCAACCGCCTTGTACGTACGCGCATCCATTTCGTTCTCCTCCAGGTGATTTCTCGTGTTTTATCGTGTCGAGTTCAAAGCGTGAGGCCTTCGCGCTTCGCGATCATGCGGGTGATCGCTTCGGTCAGCACCCCTTTCAGGAGATTGACGAAAAGGCCGACGCCCAGGTAGAAGAGCGCGAGTTTCGGCAATGAGAACGGTGCGGCATGGGTTTCAGCGAGCTTCGTGATACCTGCTGCCACACCAAGCCAGACGAAAAGCTCGCCCGGATTGCAGTGCGGAAACAAGCCCGTAATGGGGTGACACAAGGACACTGCGGAATCGTAGAACGCTGGTTTGTGACGCTCTTCAAGGAAGACGCCGAACGTGTAGGCCATCGGATTGGTCAGAAAGAACATCGCGAGCAACGGCAACAGCGAATATCGCGTCACGATGTTCTTCGAAAGGAAACGAGCCAATCCCTGAATCCGCTGCTCGCCCACTAGCGCGATGATCGTGTAGACCGCGGTGAGCAGCACAATCAGTGTCGGCAAAATACCTGTAACAAAGCCGACGAACGTCTTTCCGCCTGCGTTGAATACACCGATAAATGCCTCGGCGGCATGAGTAAGAAAATCCAGCGGATTCATGGTTGTCTCCTGATGAAGTTGTGATGTGCGACAGATGCGTCAATCAAAACAGTGCCGCGACCTGCGTGCTGTACGGCGTTCGTCTACTCAATCACGGCACCGATAGGACGGTTCGCGTTCGCGGTTCTGCAAGCCATGTCGAGTGCGTTGCGAAGCGCGTGCCTAAGACGAGGTGCAAGCGCCAAGGACTCCAAATTGTGTTGAAACTCGCCGATCGACCCGCCATTGAATCCGGAAAGCGCCTCGAAACGAGCGAACACAGTCAGTCCAGACATGGCCAATACTTGTCTGACAATGCAATCGTCACCGATGACGACGATCGCAACTGCGCCGCGCCCGATCCGCGGCTTGAACGTCCCCACGCCGAGAAAGCCGTCGCCCCACGTTCGCGCAGTCTTTCTGAGCGTGTCCCGGTAGTAGCGCATATGGGCCCACCCGGCGATGAGCTGCAGCGCCCACGTAACAGCCAAGGCCAGTAAACCGAACCGAACGAGTTCCATTGCATGTCTCCTGCCTCGCACGAACTGCTTTAACAAACGAGACGAATCCGGCGGTTATTTCGCGCCGCCATTTTGAACAAATGTTTATAGCAATAATACAATTGTTCACTTTCAGGTAAATACGGGAAAACGCGACACGAAACCCGCAGCAACGATTCTTCTAACAAAAACCCGAATTGACCTCGATCGGGAACACGAGACCCGAAATGTAGTGTGACGCCTCCGAAGCCAGGAATAGAGCGGCACGCACTGCGGCGGACATGCCGTCATCTCGCCTCGGGATCGACGGCAGCGGGGTCGACTGCAGCAGCACACCGTGTGAGGCGCGGCGAAACTCGTCATATGAGGGTACCGTTGGACAGACGGCATTGACACGGATTCCGTCACCTTTCAATCGCTGCCCCATTGCTTGGGATAGCTGACAGAGTGCCGCGGCACAGGCGTTCTGCCACGCCACGCACCAGGAATCCGCTTCGGCAGTTGGCGCGATATTGACGATCACGCCTCGCTTGACTCGCCGATACTGCAAAGATGCGGCATGGGCGATGTAAAATGCAGCCTTGACGCACTCGGCGTACGCGTGATCGACCTCTCGTTCGTGAATCTCGAGATCGTTTCCCGCATCCAGGCGCGCGCAGCCGTTATGGACGACGATATCGAGTCTCCCGAATTCAAGCACGGTCCGTTCAACCAGATCGACCGCACGCCGCGCCGTGAAGATTTCCGCCGGCGTACTGTCGACATTCGCTTGACAGTCTCCCGTTTCACCCACCAGTTCGAGAACGCGTGTCCGCTGCGTAAGTACCGTTGCGCCGGCGGTACGCAACGCACGGACCACCTCGTCGCCGATGGGGGATGATAGCCCCGTTACCAGCGCGATCTTGCCGTCAAGCTCCAGGTTCATGTATGGCTCCGCCTACCGTGACAGTTGCTCGCCGACGATACCGACCACATCAGCCAGCGCTTCGACGTGCGGCAAATGACCGACGTCTGCGAAGCGGTGCTGCGCAATCCGGCCAGGCAGGCCGTTCGCGTGCGTAATCGAAATGATCTTATCCGACGCCCCCCAGACGACGCGAACAGGCATCGTCAGCGACGCGATGGCTTCTCGCAGATCGATCTTCTGCCGGCCGCCCGGAAAAAACGTCTCCGCGATTGACGCAAGCGTCACACGTTTTGCCTCACTCGACAATTGCTGCTCCGCCGTCGCGATGAACGCTTCGTCGATCACATCGGGACGCGCGACCAATTCCCGCAGCCATGGCGTAAGACTGGTTCGATCAGCAGCTTGCGTCAGCCCGCGCAAGAACGCACCGTTGCATTCGGTGCCCAGCCCGGCTGGTGCGGCCAGCGTCAACGACGACACATGCACCTGGCGCGACGCGCTCAACGCGATCGCGACAGCCGCGCCGAAAGAATGCCCGACGAGATGGCAGTTTGCGACATCTTCGGCCGCCAGCGTAGCGCCGATCGCGTCGACGATTTTCTCCAGTGATGCGGCAGCGTCAGCCGGCGATTTTCCATGTCCGGGCAAATCGATCGACAGGACACCGAGATTCTTGGCAAGGCCGGCGTCGCGCAATGCATTGAAGAACGGGCGCCAGCTGTTCGCCTCGGCCCCGAATCCATGCAGAAGCACCAGCGTCGCCGGACCGCCGCGCTGCAGCCAGACCCGATTGAGCGCGCCTTGCCGGCTCGCGCCGGCCGGCACTTCACGTGAACCACCGTTGCCGACGGCGACGGCGCGCACGTCATTCTCGACGATCCGGCCATGCGGACCGGATCCTTGCAGGCTGCCCAGGTCGATTTCGCTTTCGCGAGCAGCCCGACGAGCGGCGGGCGTTGCACGAATCCGGCTATCGCCGATATGGCCCGACGATGCCGCGGCTGCGACGTCCGCGCGACGATGGACCGAGGGTGCAGCCTCGGCGTCAAGCTCGGCAACGCCTGATGCGGTTGTGCCGGCGTCCTGCTCGATGACGGTCTCGCCATTGGCATAGATCCATGCGATCACGGTTCCGACGGGGACCGTATCGCCGACGCTGGCGGTAATCTGCCGGACCGTGCCACTCGCCGGGGCCTCCACTTCCATCGTGGCCTTGCTGGTCTCGATGTCGAAGATCGGCTCGCCCTGCCTGATCGTGTCGCCATCCTTGACATACCAGGCGGTAATCGTGCCCTCGGTCATGTCCATGTCGACGCGGGGAAGGATCACTTCGGTCGCCATCTCAGCCCCTCCGACCGACAATATGCCGAACCGCCTCGACGATGTCGGGCACCTGCGGCACGGCAGCCTTCTCGAGCTGCGGGTTGTAAGGCAGCGGACAATCCGAGCCGCCCAGCCGGACGATCGGTGCGTCCAGATAATCGAAGGCGTCGCTTTCGCATACGATCGACGCGATCTCGGCGCCTATGCCCAGTTGCTGAACACCTTCGTACACACATACCAGACGCGAAGTCTTGCGTACGCTGGCGATGATCGCCTCGCGGTCGATTGGCCGGATGCTGCGCAGATCGATCACTTCCACGTCGATGCCTTCCTGCTGCAGCGCGTCTGCCGCTTCCAGCGAACGCACGGTCATGATCGAAGTCGCGACGATCGTGACATCCCGCCCCTCGCGGCGAACGACGGCCTTGCCGATCGGCTCGACATAGTATCCCTCCGGCACGATGCCCTTGCTCTTGTACAGGAGCTTGTGTTCGAAGATCATCACCGGATCGGGATCCTCGAGCGCAGCAAGCAGTAATCCCTTCGCGTCATGGGGCGTACTGGGTTGCACCACCTTCAACCCAGGAACGTGCGCGAACCAAGCCTCGAGGCTCTGGCTGTGCTGGGCTGCAGCACCTGTCCCCGAACCGGCCGGAAAGCGCATAACAACCGGCACCGAGACTTCTCCGCCCAGCATGTAACGCATCTTCGCGGCCTGGTTCACGATTTGTTCCATCGCAAGCGTTGCGAAGTCCGAAAACTGGAATTCGTAGATCGGCCGGCAGCCGGTCATGGCCGCGCCGACCGCAATGCCGGCGCCTGCCAGCTCCGCGATGGGCGTGTCCATGACACGTTCCGCACCAAAGCGCTGAAACAGGTCACCGGTCACCTGGAACGCACCGCCGTAGACTCCGATATCCTCGCCCATCAGGAACACGCGCTCGTCTCGCTCCATTGCGATGCCCATTGCCTCATGAATCGCCTGAGCATAAGTCAGTTCGCGCTGGTCACTCATGGTCATTCCCCCCGTTCTCCGTATATACATAGCGCGTCAACTCGGCGATGTCCGGTGCCGGGCTGTTCTGCGCGTAGTCCAGCCCCGCCTTGATTTCTTCCTCGACTTCCGCGTGGATTGCTTGCACCGCTGCGGCGTCGATCAGTCCAAGCTCCACCAACTGCCGCTCGAATTTCGCAATGGGATCCCTTGCGCCCCAGGACTCGATCTCTTCGCGGGTGCGATAGCGGTTCCGGTCGCTCTTGGAGTGGCCGCGAATGCGGTATGTCTCGCACTCGATGAGTGTCGGCCCCTCGCCTTTTCGCGCACGCTCGATCGCGCCTTCAGCCGCCGTCAGCACGTCGCCGAAGCTGTTGCCGTCGACAGTTACGCCGGGCATGTCATACGCAGCCGCGCGCTGCGAGATCCGACTGACGGCCGTCGAACGTTCGACCGACATCGACATGCCGTACCGGTTATTTTCACAGACGAAAATCACCGGCAGCTTCCAGATCGCGGCGAAATTCAGCGATTCATGGAACGCACCTTCATTGTTCGCTCCATCGCCGAAAAAACACACGACAACCGAGTCCTTGCGCCGCTTCTTGATCGACAGCGCCGCGCCGACCGCGATAGGCAAGCCCCCGCCCACGATACCGTTGGCGCCGAGATTTCCGCGGCTCACATCCGCGATGTGCATCGAACCGCCCCGCCCCCGGCAATACCCCGTCTCCTTACCGAAGAATTCGGCGAACATGCGTTTCGGATCCGCACCTTTGCCGATACAGTGGCCGTGTCCCCGATGCGTCGACGTGATGTAGTCCTCATCGGTGAGGAGCATCGTCATCGCGATCGCGGAGGCTTCCTGCCCGATGGACAGGTGCATCGTGCCGTGAATCAGGCCGCGCATGTACGCCTGTTCCGCACTCTCCTCGAATCGACGCACGAGTTGCATCTTTTTCAGCGCGTCACGCAACGCTTGCGCGGAGACGTGCCGATAGACTTCGGGCATTCCTTCGATCTTCTCTGCAACGAATCCCATCATCCTCTCCTCAAGCGGCGGCACGCGCGCCACGGACCATCTCGTCCTGACGCTGGCGCAGTTTGACAATCGGTGCGTTCGCGTCGACCGCGGCGTTCTGGTACGTCAGCAATTCGCCCTTTCGGATTGCTTGGGTGACGATGCCGCCTTCCAGCAAGCCGCATGGAACCGCGCGCTCCGCAAGCGCGTCGTCCGCCGCGATGGCCCACGCGCGGTACGTGAATTCGCCGATCGCGTCGAGGCGGTCACCGACTTTCAGGTCTCGCTTCGCCACCGCGCAAACCTCGACCACCGGAACGGGGAGCGGCCGCATGTCGGCTTTGCCGTACAGGACAGCGCGCGCGCAGCTGAGCGGTACTTCGAGGCTCGTCAGGTGATACGGGCGATAGAACGTGTAATACGGCCCCTTGCCGAGCTTGAGGTCTGCCATGCGCTCGCGCAGGCGAGGATGTGCAAGTTCGGCAACGACGAACACCCCGGGCGCGACGCCCTTTCCGATGGTGTAATCGACTACGCCCTTTTGGGTGAGGATCCCGCCGTCCGCCACCGGACAAAGCACCTCATGCAGTTGGTCGAGCGTGGCCGCGGGACCGTGCATGCCTGCCACATCCGGAATCAGCCCGGTCGCATTTCCGATCGCCGCCATTTCGACCGCGGTCTTCGAACCGTCGACAAACTCCACCAGCATGCGCGGATTCATGTTGCGCGCCTTGGCTTCCGCCATGTAGTCGTCCGGTGTCGCGTCGATATTCAGCGGGTTGTTCTTGCCCTTACCCGCGGCGACGATCGGATAACCGAGCGCGCTGACGAAATCGATCAACTCGATCGTCGAGCTCGGCTCGTCGCCGGCGCCGAGCGTGTACACCACGCCCAGCCGCTCCGCTTCACGACGCAGGTATGCGCCGATGGTCACATCGGCTTCGACGTTCATCATCACGAGATGCTTGCCATGCTCCATGGCAAGCAGCCCGATCTGCGCGCCCACCGCCGGTTTGCCGGTCGCATCGATAACCACGTCGATTTGATCGTTGGTACAGATCGCATTCGAGTCTTGCGTGATGGCGATCGATCCGGCCTCGATCGCCTGCGAAATCCCCGAGCCAGTCTCGACGACGCGATAGCCGTCGTCCGCCTGATTGGCGACTCGAACCGCTTCGCATGCGGCGTCGACACGGAGGTCCGCGATCGCGCCGATCTCGAGACCTTCCATTTGCCGGACCTGGGTCACGATGTCCGTGCCCATTTCGCCGGAGCCGATCAAGCCGATTCGGATAGGTCTGCCCGATTGGGCGCGGGCTTTGAGGTCGGCCGCCAGGCCGCTGGGAATGATGTTGAGCATCGACGATGTCTCCTGGGTAGTGACGCGCGCTTGCGCAGGCATGTGCCCTTAACCCGCGTCTGCAACCTGGATCGCCGCGACGTTCAGTGCACATTTGTTTTTTACAATATCACTTTGTTCACTAAAGGTACAAGCAACCGAGCGGCAAAAAGAGCGCATCTAGGGTTATTCCTAGCGCATGGAAATTTGGGGACGGAAAAAGGAGGAGCCGCGCCAAGGGCTCGTTGACGCGAGCGACAACCCAGCGGCGGGCACTGATACAGAAATTGATGCGGCGCAGCATCACTGCCGTCGCTGCGAATGGGGGGGAGGTGCGAGAGCGCGCTTCTCTCGGCAGTGGGGACGAGCGCGGAGTACGGAAAGGTGACGGGGACCTTTCCGCGCGAAGGTCAGTCCGCTAGTTTCAGCAAGTCCGCTGCGGCGTATTGATCGGTGATCAATACGGACGGTCGCAATAACCTCAGAGCGCCCCCAAGCGCCGGCACCTTGCTAACGCCGCCCGCTGCAAGCACTCGCACCGGTACTTGCTTGACGATGTCGAGCGGCACGGACATCACACGCTCGTTGATGGGATGGTCAACCAGTTGTCCGTTGGCGTCGAAAAAGTTGAAGAGCAGATCGCCCACGGCACCCGCCTTGATCACTGATTCGCGATCAGCATCGCTGATGAACCGCGATCGGTGCGCCGTTGCCTCCGGGCCAGTGCCCGCAGCGCCGAGCACGACCGCATCCAGGGATCTCGCCAGATCGAAAATATCCCGGAGGCCGCAGCGCTCGATGAGCGTGCGCCGGGTCTCCGGGCTATCGACCACCAACGGCGCGGTCATCAGGTAGCAGTCCGCCTGATACAACGTCGCGAAACGCCAAGCGAACTCCGCCGGGTTGAAATGTCGGGCTTTCATGATGCCGCCCAGCAGTGAAACCACCGAGACGTTTTCGACGGGACGCTCACCCATGTACGACAGCGAACTGACAAGGGTGCGCCCCCAACCGACGCCGATTTTCATGTTCGACCGCACCATCGACGACACATATTCGCCAGCAGCCGCGCTCACTGGCGCGGTGGCATCCGCGTCTCGCGCTGACAGCGGTACGACGATCGCTTCCGCGATCCCGAATCGCTCCTCGAGTTGCCGTTCGAGATCCACGCATTCGACCAGGCGATCCCCAATCGAAATTTTTACCTCGTTTCTCTCGCGCGCAGCCGCCAGCAGGCGCACGACCGTCACCCGACCGATGCCGAGTTTCTGCGCGATCTCGTGTTGCGTCATCTCCTCCACGAAGTACATCCACGCCGCGCGCAGCCGCAGTCTGCGCGCTGGGCTTTGTTCGTCGATGGCCTCTTCTCGGTGCTTGGTTCGGGCTCTCGGCACGCTTCCTCCCCTAAATTAACGTGATCAATGACACTGAACAAATGTGCTATCTTAACTTCAAATGTTTCAGTCTCGAGGCAGCCATGGAACCCAAGTCATTGACGCCATCGCACATCGTCCAGGATCTCAGTCAGGTTCGCCTTGCATTGATGGATTGTGCGCGGCAACTTCGATACGCGGCGCGAAACGTCCCCGGCTCTGGGTCCGATTCTCAGCGAACCGCTGCCCGCCGCGCGAACTTGCCGCCGTTGCCGCAATTTCTTGGCTCCGTCGGCCATATCGCGGACACACTGCTCGAAACGGCCGAAACGTATGCAGGTCATGCGATTCCCCCACTGCAGGATCATTGGAAAGCGCCTGTCAGCTTCGACGGCGGCCTGGAACGCATCATTCGCGAATCCGCGGATACAAAGCTGATCCGCCACTGCTCGGCACTTTATTACGCAGCCGCGAAGCGATTCATCCTGCACGCGGGTGCGACGGACGTCCTTATATTTGAACACCGCATCAATGACGCATTCAGCAGCCTGCGCGGCGCGCACAACGTGTTGAAAGGCATAGCGGAAATCCAGGCCGAGGCGTCGCTGGATGAATTTTCCGACGATATCTGCCGCGCGTATTCCCGGCTCACGTTATCGCTCATCGACCGCCATCCGATTCGAAGCGCACGATTCGATGAATTGCCGGATGTCGTCGCGCCGTGGTGGCTGGTATCCGAGCCGAACGTATATGTTTTTCTATTACTCGGTATCACCGGGTGCGCAAGAATTGTTCAGCCTGCAGCGCTTCCGTCCGATCCCGACACGCTGCTTCGTTTCGCGGCCGATCTCGTAGGCGCGTCCGAGTCGCGAATTCGAGCGGCATTGCGATCGAAAAATCCGGACGACGCGATGCAGCGCGAGTTTTCCCGAATTGTCAGCTACCTGTGAAGTCAATGCGCCGGAGAAGCATCTTGGTAGACGAACACGAACCGATCGCAAGGTCCATACATCGCGTATGGCCGGCTCTCGCCAAACTGTCATCTTGCAGACTGCTTCTTCAGCAGTATTGCGACGACTACTCAAAAAATTCCGGCGTGTTGCTCGAGCTCGATGATCGACAGTTCACACAAGCGTTCGTCGCGTGGACTCAAATCCTCGAAGACAGTGAGTTTTACCTACACAAGAACGCGGCTGACTATTTCCAGTTCTGCATCGGCGCGCTGCTCGCCGAACTATTGAAATTCAAAGCCGTCCGAGACACATCGGTGACCATCATTCCACATAAGAAACCGAGCAGCGAAATTGCAGACTGGTGGCCGACCGGATTCGCACTGACTCATTTTTGCGTTGAGCTCGTCAAAAAAGTATCACGGCAGGAATGTGGAAAAGTCGTCGAACCGTCCGAAAAAATCGGACAGCTCAAGATCTGGCAATCGTATCGCGAGAATTTGCTCGAAGAGCCGATGCTGGCCATTGCATATTTCGACGACTTCATGGGCATAACGCCAAACTGGCGCACCCCGTACTATGCTGGTCACCGCACGGCAGGGATCGATTGATTCGTTTGTGAATCGTGCAGTGCGCGCACGTCTACGGCGCACTGCACGGCTACGTCGGTAGTGCCGACAACGAACGATTGCGGCGCTCCGCCGCAAAAGCCGATCGCGACAATCGTCGATCGCCGTATTCCATTCGCGACGGTCGGGGTCTGTCGAATTCCGGCAATATCACTCGGCTCAGCCACCGATCGACATATCGATCCGGCGTATCGTTGCCAAACTCGCTGCCGCGAGTTCGCAGTATCGGTTCGTCGCTTCGACCTTCTCACGCAGTTCCGCGTCGGTCAGTACGCGGACGATACGGGCCGGCACGCCCATGACCAGCGTTTGTGCCGGCACTTGCATCCCTGACTTGACGAACGCGCACGCCGCCACGATGGCGGAACCTCCGACTATCGCGTCGTCCATCACGATGGCGTTCATCCCGATCAGCGCGTTGCGCTCCAGACGTGCGCCGTGTACCACGGCGCCGTGGCCGACATGAGACCGTTCGCCAAGCAAACATGTCATTCCGTGCCCGACATGCAACGTACAGTTGTCCTGTACGTTGCTGTCCTCGCCGACACGAATAGCGCCAAAATCCCCACGTAGCGAGGCTCCGGGCCCAATATAGCAACCGGCGCCGACGATCACGTCACCGATGATGCTCGCACTCGGGTGTACGTAAGCGGACGCATGAACGCGCGGGGCCACGCCTCGATATTCGTATAACGCCATGATCCGCTCGACTCCGTATCGATATGTTGTCTGGTCAGTTTGCGCAGATATCGGTGCCGCGCGTCTCGCGCACGCACAAGATCCCGACGATCAGCGAAGCGGTCGCAATGACGATCGGATACCAGAGGCCGGAATAGATGTTCCCGTTTGCCGCGACGATCGCGAATGCGGAAGCCGGCAGGAATCCACCGAACCATCCGTTGCCGATGTGATATGGCAACGACATCGACGTGTAGCGGATCCGTGTCGGAAAATACTCGACGAGCATGGCCGCGATCGGACCGTAGACCATCGTGCCGTAGATCATCAGGATCGCCAGCAGAAGGATCGCCATCGGCCAATTGATCTTGCCCGGATCGGCCTTCGCCGGATAGCCGTTATCATGCAGCGCACGCTGCAGCGCCCGATCGAAATCACGCCCTTGCATGGCTGCGTCGGCGGATTTTCCATCGTATGACGAAATGATGCTGCCGCCGACGACGATCGCTGCCCTCTCGCCCGGCGCCGCCGGTTCGTTACGGTAGCTCAGCCCAGCTTTCGAGAGCGCACTCTTGGCAATATCGCATGAACTGGTAAAGGTCGCCGTACCGACCGGATTAAACTGGAACGAACACTCGCGAGGAAATGCCTTCACCACAATCGGCGCATTCCGTTGTGCCGTCTCCAGCGCGGGATTGATAAAGTGCGTGAGCCCCTTGAACAGCGGAAAATACGTGGCGGCCGCCAGCGCGAAACCGATCAGGATGATCGGCTTGCGTCCGATTCGGTCGGACAATGAACCGAACACGACATAGAACGGCGCCGAGATCACGAGTGCGATGGCAAGGATCACATTCGACGTCGAGCCCTCGAGCTTGAGCGTCTGCGTCAGAAAGAACAGCGTGTAGAACTGCCCCGTATACCAGACGACTGCCTGCCCCGCCGTCAGCCCGAACAACACGACCAACACCAGTTTGAGGTTCTTCCATTGCCCGAATGCCTCGGCTACGGGTGCCTTCGAGCGACTGCCCTCCGCCTTCATGCGCTCGAATGCCGGCGACTCGTGCAACTGAAGACGGATCCACACCGATATCCCGAGCAGGACGATGGACATCAGGAATGGCACTCGCCATCCCCACGATGCGAACGGACCTTCGCCTGTCGTGGTTCGCACACCCAGAATGACCACCAGCGACAGGAACAGCCCGAGCGTCGCGGTCATCTGAATCCAGGCGGTCCATGCACCGCGCCGGTCATTCGGCGCATGCTCCGCGACATAGGTCGCCGCGCCGCCATATTCGCCGCCAAGCGCAAGCCCTTGAATCATCCGCATCGCGACAAACAGGATAGGCGAAGCGATCCCGATAGTGGCAAAGCCCGGCAACAACCCGATGAGAAACGTCGAGCCGCCCATCAGGACGATCGTCACGAGAAACGTGTACTTGCGGCCTACCAGGTCGCCCAGACGTCCAAATACGATCGCCCCGAGAGGTCGCACCGCGAAACCCGCAGCAAAGCTCAGCAGCGTAAAGATGAATCCCGCGGTCGGGTTGACACCGGAGAAAATATGCTTGCCAATGAACGTCGCCAGCGAGCCCGCCAGAAAGAAGTCGTACCACTCGAATACCGTACCTAACGAAGACGCGAAAACTACCCGTTTTTCGTCACGGGACATCCGCGACGCAGGCACTGCCACATTGACCGTTGACATGTCTAGCTCCTCCAAACCAATGGATTCATCTTTGTTGTTTAACTTTCATTACTGGACTTTATTGTGCGAGATACCTCCATCGAAGCATTCGCGATGAACCGGCACCGAAGCGTCGATGCACCCAGGTGCCGCCCCGAGCGTCAGGCGATTCCGCCCACGCACAGATACTTGAGCTCGAGGTAGTCCTCGATGCCGTACTTCGATCCCTCGCGTCCGAGCCCGCTCTCCTTGACACCGCCGAACGGTGCGACTTCGGTCGAAATCAGCCCTTCGTTGATGCCTACGATGCCGTACTCGAGCGCTTCGGCCACTTTCAGCACGCGGCCGATATCCCGGCTGTAGAAATAGGAAGCAAGACCGAATTCGGTGTCGTTCGCGAGCGCGATCGCCTCGTCGTCGGTACTGAACCGGAAAATGGGGGCGACGGGACCGAACGTCTCCTCGCGAAAGATCCGCATCGACGGCGTCACATCGGCAAGAATCGTCGGCGCGTAGTAGTTGCCGCCCTTCTGGTGCGGCCTTCCGCCGACTACGACACGCGCGCCCTTCGATATCGCGTCGTCGACGTGCTCCACAACCTTCGCGACGGCATGCTCGTCGATCAAAGGACCGATCGCGACACCTTCCTCGAATCCGTCGCCGACACGCATGGATTGCACGGCCACCGACAGTTTTTCGATGAACGCGTCATACACACCGTCCTGAACCAGCAGACGGTTCGCGCATACGCAGGTCTGCCCCGCATTGCGATACTTCGACGCGATGGCACCTTTCACTGCCGCGTCGAGATCGGCATCGTCGAATACGATGAACGGCGCGTTGCCGCCCAGTTCCATCGATGCCTTCTTGACGGTCGACGCGCATTGCGTCAGCAGAATCTTGCCGATTTCCGTCGATCCGGTGAACGAGACCTTGCGGACGATCGGGCTGGCCGTCAACGTTTCGCCGATCTCCGCCGCCGCGCCAGTCACGCACGAGATCACCCCCTTTGGTACGCCGGCACGCTCCGCCAGCACGCAGAGCGCAAGCGCGGAGAATGGCGTCTGGCTCGCCGGTTTCAATACCATCGTGCAACCAGCGGCGAGTGCCGGCCCGATCTTGCGCGTCAGCATCGCCGCCGGGAAATTCCACGGCGTGATCGCAGCGCACACGCCGATGGGTTGCTTCAGCACGACGATGCGCTTGTCGCGCGCATGCCCTGGTATCGTATCGCCATAGGCACGCTTGGCCTCCTCGCCGAACCATTCCAGAAACGACGCGGCATAGCCGATCTCCGCGCGGCTTTCCGCAAGCGGCTTGCCCTGCTCAGCCGTCATGATCGCCGCCAGATCATCCTGATTCTCGATCATCAGCTCATACCAGCGACGCAAAACTGCCGCACGCTCCTTGCCCGTACGCGAGCGCCATTCGGCCAGCACGGCATTGGCGCCGTCGATCGCGCGCAATGTCTCATCTCTCCCCATGCGCGGCACCGTCCCGAGCGACTGCCCCGTCGACGGATTGCGCACGTCGATCGTGCCGCCTTGGTCAGCGTGAACCCATTCACCTGCGATCAGGCACACATTCCTTATCAGTTCAGGATTCCGAAGTGTTATTTGTCCGTTCAATGAAATTGTCGACATCAATACTTCTCCAGTCAGAGGATAGGCGTAACGTGTCAGACGTCACCGTGCTCGGCCGGTTGTACGGCTTCGCGCAATTTGAACCGCATGACCTTCCCCGATCCGGTCCGCGGAATTTCCGTCGTCACATGAATCGCGGACGGCACCTTGTAAGCCGACAGATGGAGACTGCAGTGCGCAAGCAGCGCCGCGACATCCACAGCGCCCTCGGCTCGCTCGACGACGAACACCACCGGCACCTCGCCGAGATGCGCATGTGGCATGCCGACGACCGCGCAATCGTGAACGCCGTCGTACTCGCAGACCACCTCTTCGATCTCGGCCGGTGAGATGTTCTGGCCGCCCCGAATGATTACTTCCTTGAGGCGCCCCGTGATGGTGATATAGCCGTTCGCATCAAAGCGAGCCAGGTCGCCCGTGCGATACCAGCCGTTGCTCAATGCCGCATCGGTTTCCGTTGGCTTGTTCAGGTATCCCTTCATCACATTGGGACCGCGGACGAGTAACTCGCCTTCTTCCCCGACACGGACATCGCGCAACGCAACAGGATCGACGACGCGCGTCGCTACGCCCGGCAGCGGCAGGCCGCACGAGCCGAATACGCGCGCACCGGTCGGCCAGTTCATCGTGACCATCGTCGAGGTTTCGGTAATGCCGTAGCCATCGAGCAGCTTCAGGCCGAACATGTTTTCGAATTCGCGATTCGTCGTGCCCGGCAGTATCGCGCCGGCCGACACGCATAATCGCAGCCCGGGCAGCGAGCCGCGCCCGTTCGCCCGCGCGGATTCGAGCAGGTAGTGGAACATCGTCGGCACGCCCGGCATGACCGTGAAGCGCCCGTCCGACAGCAGCCGCGGGATTTCGCTCGACGAATACTTCTCCATCAGATACGCGGTCGCACCGACTGCGAGCACGCTCAGCACGGAGAAGTTCAGCGCATACGAGTGATACAGCGGAAGTGCGCTCAGCACGCGATCGCTGCCCGTCAGGCCGGCAATCGGGGCCCAGCATGCGGCGGCGACCCACAGCATGCCGTGCGTCGACAGTAGCACGCCTTTGGGCTTGCCGGTCGTTCCCGACGTGTAGATCACGAATGCGGGATCGTCGATCGTGTCCGGATCCAACGGCTCACTCGCGGTGCCGCGCGCCGTCGCGACTGCAAATGGCGTACCGACGACGGGCTGCGACGACCACGACACGGTCACGTATTCCGTGACCGTACCGACAGAAGCACCGACCGCGCGCAATTCCCGCTCGCGCACGTCGCTCGTCACGAGTGCCGTGCAGCTTGCATCATCCAGCCGATACTCGATCTCCGGCGAAGTGGCCTCGTGGTTGATTGGCACGGCGATCGCACCGGCACGAACGCAGGCGAGGCAGCTCACCACCCATTCGACCGAGTTCGGCAGCACGACGGCGACACGATCGCCGGCCTGCACGCCCGCCCGCTGGAAGTGCGTCGCCAGGCGTGCGGTCATCGCGTCCAGTTCCGCATAAGTGACGGACGTCCGTGCGTCCTCGAATGCCGCCTTGTCCGGATTGCGCTCCTTATGGCGCTTGAGCAATTCGTGGACAGGCACAATAAGCTCGGTATGAATCACGTTTGTCTCCTGGAGCGCTGCCGTCGGATTCGGTCGGCGGCGCTGATGTGTCAGTTGTCGGAAGAACGCCGTGGGTTGCGCCGTCAGACCATACTGAAGCCGCCGCTGATGCTGATCACCTGACCGGTAATCCAGCTTCCCTTTTCCGATGCAAGCAGGACCGCCATGGGCGCAACATCATTCGGCTGACCGAGACGTCGAAGCGGATAGAGCTTGACCAGCCGTTCCAGATTCGCCTCGAGAAATTCCGGATCGTGTGCGGTCTCGATCAACCCGAGCGCCAGCGCATTGGCTGTCGTGCCCGAGCGCGTTTCTCGTGCGATCGACTTCATCAGTGCGATATTGGCCGCGCGCGCGGCCGCGCCGATCGCCAGGCCGGATTCGCCGACCCGCGACGAATCGCCCGTGATCGTGATGATTCGGCCGCTGCCTTTCTGACGCTCCAGATGAGGCAACGCCGCATGCGTGCAGTTCAGCGTGCCGTACAGGCAGACGTCGATCTGCTTGCGCCATTCGTCCGGGTGGGAATCGAGAAAGCGCTTGCGGATGACGAGCCCGGCATTGTTGACAAGGATGTTGAGACCGCCGAAGACCTCGACGGTCTCGTCGATCATCTGATCCACGGCCCGACGGTCCGAGATGTCGCAGCCGATCGCCCGCCCTCGCCCACCTTGCGCGCGGATCTCGTCCACGACCGCTTCCGCCGCGGCCTTCGATCCGTGATAGTTGACGACGACACTCGCACCCTCGGCAGCCAGGCCCAGTGCGATTTCACGGCCCACGTCCCGGGCGCCGCCGGTGACGAGCGCGACCTTTCCGTCAAGTCTGAATTCCATCTTGTTGCTCCTTGATTGATTCAATGGGGGATGAATGAATGAGGCGATACAGGCGCTCGGGCGTCACCGGCAATTCCGATATGTCGACGTTCAGCGGCGACAGCGCATCGGCGATCGCATTCGCAATGGCCGCGGGCGAGCCGATCGTCCCGCCCTCGCCCATGCCGCGAAAGCCGCCCAGCGTATTCGGTGCCAGTTTCTCGAGGTGCACGAGATCCAACGTCGGGACTTCCGGTGCCGACGGCAGCAGGTAATCGACCAGGCTCGCGGTCAGCAATTGCCCCTCGGCGTCGTACACAACTTCCTCGAGCAGTGCAGCGCCGATGCCCTGCGCCACGGCGCCACGCGTCTGCCCCGCGACGATCAACGGATTGATCACCCGTCCGCAGTCCTCCGCGATCACGTATTGCCGAACGTGAACGCCATACGTTTCGGGATCGATTTCCACCTGAACGAGATGCGTAGACGAACTTGTCGTGCCTACCACCGGGTCGTAAGCCCGACTGACGCAAAGATCCTCCCGGAACTCCGGCGGCACGCGTCCCATCTGCGAATAGAGCGCCTTTGCCAGATCGGCGAATGACAGACACGCGTCGCTCCAGCGCACGCGAATGACGCTCTCGACCGCGTCGAGATCGCCCGGCGACACGTCGAGCAGATGACCGGCGACGCGCAGCATCCGTGCGCGCAGTTCGCGCGCTGCCAGCATTCCAGCCCCACTGCTGATGACGGCCGTGCGGCTGGCATAACTGCCGGTACCGTGCGGCACGGCGGCACTATTGCCGGTGATCACGCGCAGATCTTCGATGCGCGCGCCGAGTTCGTCTGCCAGCACCTGAGCGAGTGTCGTCTCGTGCCCCTGACCATGCGATGCGCAGCCGAACGATGCCGTGACCGCTCCGGTCGAATCGAGCTGGATCACGCACGTATCGGTGCCGGTGTTGATCGGCATGCCTGGTGATGCCGAAATGCGCGAACCGATGCCGGACAGTTCCGCATAGCAGGCGACGCCGATACCGACCCAGCGCCCTTCGGCACGCGCCTGCGCCTGTGCCTGCCTCGCGGCGGAGTAGTCGAACCGCTCCTTGGCTGCCTCGAGTCCCTCGATGAACGCCGATTGATCCCACACGATGCCGACTGGCGTCCGATACGGGAACTCCTCGGGACGCACAAGGTTGCGCAACCGCAACTCCGTCGGGTCCACTCCGAGACGCTTTGCCGCCAGATCCATCAGGCGCTCCATCGCGAATGTCGAGGTCGGGCGTCCGACGCCGCGATAGGGTCCGGTCGGCGCCTTGGGTGTCGTCACCCCGCGAACGTGTCCTTGATACGCGGGGACCCGGTACGGCCCGGGCAGAAAACTGATGACCTGTACCGGCTCGATGCCGGCGGTCCATGGATAGATCGAATACGCGCCCACGTCGCCGATCACTTCGGCACGCAGGCCCAGAATCCGGCCGTCGCTATCCAGTGCGAGTTCGGCATCGACCCGTTCGTCGAAGGCCTGGCTCGTCGACAGCATGTCCTCGAGCCGATCACCGCTCCAGCGCACCGGGCGCCCGACCTTTCGCGCGAGCACGCATACGAGCATCTCCTCCTGATAGACCGAGGTCTTGCCGCCGAATCCGCCCCCGACATCGGGCGCGATGACCGTCAGCCGGTTGCCCGGCATGTCGAGCAGATCCGCCATCGCGTCGCGCACGATGCCCGGTATCTGGCTCGACGTGTAGAGCGTCAGGGCGTCCCGGCCCGGATCCACTTCCGCGATATAGGTGCGCGGCTCCATCGCGGTCGGCATCTTCCGGTGAAACCGGAACCGGCCGCCAACGGTGACAGGCGCGTTCGCGAACGCTTCGTCGATCTGGCCACGCACGAACCGACGTTCGACCAGCACGTTGCTCGTCAATCCTTCGTGCAGCAGTGGCGCGCCGGGCTGTGCCGCCGCCTCGGCATCGGTCTCGACCGGCAGCGGTTCGTATTCGATCTCGATCGCATCCCGCGCATCCTCGGCCAGATAGCGGCTATCAGCGAGCACCGCGATGACCGGTTCGCCGACGAAGTGCACGACACCGTCCGCCAGCGCATGAATCGGCGTGGGCTGATAATCCGCCATGCGCGATACCGCGACAGCCGGCTTGACGAGGCCAGCCAGATCGGCCCACGCATAGATGCCGAATACACCTTCCATGCCGCGTGCAGCGTCGGCACGCACGGCGCGGATGCGCGCATGCGCCTGGTCGCTGCGCACGATCGCGAGATGAAGTGCATTTCCGGCCGGCCGATCATCGACATAACGTCCGAGTCCGGTGAGCAGTCTCGCGTCCTCGAATCGGCGCACCGGCTGCCCGACAAAACCGCCGCGCGGCTGTTCGTCGATGCCGACATCGGCGTCCGGCGGCGCGCCAGGATCACGACGCGGCTTACTCATACGCGTGAGCCCCCTTGCGAAGCGTCTCCCACTGCTGCGGATCGTGGCCGAAGATCACGCTCGCGCCATCTCGTTCGAGCCTCCGGACCTCGTTGAGAGTTGACAACGCGGCATCCGAGTCCCACGTGTTGCGCGGCATCACTTCGCGCGTCAGATTCTCGCGCAGCGCAACGGCGTCGGCAGCAAGCAGGAAGGCGCCGTCACGCTCCAGTGTCGCGAGCATGCCCATGCTCCCTGGCGTGTGCCCCGGCAACGGGACCAGCAGCATCTTTCCATCGCCGAAGACGTCGCGCTCCCCGTCGATGAGTTCGGTCGGCATCGGATGCTGCCAGTCGGCGGGAATGTAGCCGCGTTGCAGTGCCTCCTCTCCCTGGGCGGCCGCCAGCTCCTTCGCATGACAGAAGAACGTCGCTCTCTTGAAGAACGCATTGCAGCCGCAATGATCGGAGTGCAGATGGGAGTTGACGACTACATCGACATCGTCCGGCCCGAGCCCGAGCGTTTTCAACTCCGAGATGACGTTGTCTTCCGGTCCGGCGATCGGCGTCATGGCCTTCGCCATCGCCCCCCAGCGAGCGGCGGCATCGTCGACGACCTGCGGGTGGCATCCGGTGTCGAACAATACGTTTCCCTGACCATGCCGAAACAGCATGCATGCCACCGGCAGATCGATCGTTTCGCTTCGCTCGGCTTCCGGCAGATAGACACTCTTGCGCATCCGGAGCCGGCCGCCATTCAGAACATGCATCTTCATCGTTGGTTATCCTCGGTTGGCTCGGATCCGGCGGCCTGCCGCAATGCGTCGCGCGCCGTTACGCAAACACGGACGGCTTCGACGATGCCCTGGTAGCCGGTACAGCGGCAAAGATTTCCGGACAGCGCATCGCGAATCTCGTCATCGCTGTCGAGCGGGTATTTCTGCAACGCATCGGTGCAGGTCGCCAGCATGCCGGGCGTACAGAACCCGCACTGAAGGCCATGATGTTCACGGAACGCCTCCTGCAGCGGGCTCAGCGAATCGGGCGTGCCCATGCTCTCCACGGTACGCACGTCGCAACCGTCGGCCGAGATCGCCAGCATCAGGCAGGACCGCACGCTATCGCCGTCGACGATCACCGTGCAAGCCCCGCATACGCCGTGCTCGCAACCGACGTGCGTGCCGGTCAGCGACAGGTCGTGTCGCAAGAAATCGGACAGAAGCAGGCGCGGTTCGATGCTGCGCTCGACGACCGTGCCATTGACGATCATCCAGACGGGCTTGCGGGCAATGTGATGTTCGTTCATTGCGCGACTCCTGAAGCACGGCGCCATGCGCTGCGTATCGCGCGCCGCGCGAGCACCCCCGCGAGATGGCGGCGGTACGCCGGCGAAGCATGCAGATCCATGGCGGGAGACAGTCCGTCACACGCGATTTCCGCCGCCTCATCCACGAGCGCGTCGCACAACGGCTTGCCGAGCAGGATCGCTTCCGAGTCACTGCGCCGCAACGGCGTGTCGCCTACTCCCATCATCGCGACGCGCGCATCGTGGATCACGCCGTCGCGGACATCCAGCAGTACGCCCACGGCGGCCAGCGCAAAGTCGCCTGCGCGACGCGAGAATTCCTCGAAACACCAGCCGGTCCCGGGCTTCACGCCCGGAAAATCGACGCGAACGACCATCTCGTCATCGTCGAGCATCGTCGTGAGTGGCGCGATGAAGAAATCGGCCGCCGCAATCCTGCGCTCGCCGCGGGGCGAACGCGTGACGATCGTCGCATCCAGCAATCGCGCCAGCATCGGCAACTCCGCGGCCGGATCGGCATGCGACAGGCTTCCGCCGATCGTGCCGCGATTCCGGATCGCGAGGTGGGCGACATGGCGCATCGTGTCAGGAATGATCGGAAAATGTCGGGCAACCTGGCGCGACGTCTCGAGCACGCGGTGACGCGTCAGCGCACCCACCGCGAGTCCGCCGTCCTCACGCTCGCGCACGTAGTCGAGCTCGACCAGTTTGCGGATGTCGACGATCAGCGCGGGACGCACCACCCGAAAATTCAGCATCGGCATCAGGCTTTGGCCGCCGGCCATCAATTTCGCATCGCCGCGGCAGGCCGCCAGCGCGGCGATCGCCTCGTCGACGGAGTCCGGGCAACAATAGTCAAACGGTGCCGGTTTCATCGGTTCCTCCGTCAACGTCCCTGGAATTTCGCCGAGCGCTTTTCCGCGAACGCGGCCCGGCCTTCCCGATAGTCGTCGCTGCTGGCTGCCGCCGCGATCATCGCCTCGGCTCGATCGAGATCGAGCGCGCCGGTGCCCATCGCCATCCCGTTCAGCTGGTATTTCGCACCCGCCAGGCTCAGCGGCGCGTTCGCCGCCATCGTTCTCGCAAACGCGCGCGCATCGGCCATCGGATCGCTCGTCCTTGCGCGCGGCTTAGCGCCGCTCACACGCTGCCACCATGAGAGCGGCGCGACCTGCGCGTCGTCTCCGGCGATCCGGTCCACGAATCCGATGTCGCGCGCCGCACGCGCATCGAATCGCTCTGCGCCGTACAGAATCTTCTTCGCTTGCGACAGCCCCACCAGCGACAACAGCTTGCGCGTCCCACGCACGCCGTAGATGATGGAAAGGCGCGCCGCAGGAATGCCGAACGTGGCGTCTGGTGCCGCGAAGCGGAAGTCGCACGACATCGCCAGATGCGCGCCTCCGCCCAGGCAGTAGCCCCGCAATACGGCAATGGTCGGCTTCGAGATGTTCGCGATCGCATCGCAGCACGCATCCACCGCAATCTCGTACGCGTTCGCCTGGCCAGCGTCGGCGCGCACTTTCTCGAACTCGGAGATGTCGGCGCCTGCACAGAAGTCGTCGCCCGCGCCTGTCAGCAACACGGCCCGCACCTCGGGATTTCGTTCGAGCGCGGCCATAATCGATGGCATCGCGAGCCACATCCCGTATGTCATCGCGTTGCGGCTGCGCGGTCGGTTCAAGGTGACGACCGCGATCTGATCGGAGATCCACACCTTGATCTTCTCGGTCATCAACGCATCCGTCACCTCCGACTGAAGATCGGCCAACGGGATCGCGGGTGCGCCGTCCGCCCCGGAGGAGCGAGCCTGCGGCGCAGCGCTGCCGACGGATTCCACGCGTTGCCGCGGCGCCGCGGGTTCGGCGGCGATGGCCAATTCCGCGTGAGCCGGCGCAACGAGCGGACGCTCGATCGACACAGCCGCCATCAGTGCATCGACGCCCATCGTCGATGACGACGCCTCCTGTTCGCCATTGGCCACTTTCGTGCCGACCTGCCTCGCGAACAGATCGAAGAAATCATCGGCCGACTTGCGCGCCGCCGCATCGATCATTCGCGAGCCCAACTGCGCCAGCTTGCCGCCGACGTTCGCCTTGACGCCGTATCGAAGCAGCGTGACATCCTGCTCCAGCGCTTCGAGCGCCACGTCGATGTCAGCACGCGCGAAGCCTGCCGCGCCGCCGGACCCTTCACCCGTCAGCGTGTAACTGACGGGGGCGGCGATATTAGACAAAGTCACCTTGCCGGCGAACCGCGCCTTGATCGGCCCGACCTTCGACACCACCGTCGCGGTAAATTCATTGTCGGCACTCTTCTCGAGCACTTCGCACCCCGGGATGCTGGCCTGCAGCACCGCCGGATCGTTGAGCGCGTTCCACACGGTCTCGCGGGATGCCTGCAACCGTGCCTCTCCTGCCATTTCCATTTGTTCTCTCCTCCAGGACACCTGTTGTGACCGGCGCGTCAGGCCATCAACGACCGCAAGACTTGCCGGACATCGTTCGGAATCGGCACCGGACCGTTCGTTGCCCGATCGACATAGACGTGTACGAACTCGCCGATCGCCGAAGCCATGTCGGCATCGTTGCGAAACAGCGCGATCTCGTAGCGCACGCTACTGTTGCCGAGATGCACGACCTTCATGCCGACATGGACGACGTCGGGAAAGCCGATCGACGAGAAGTACGTGCAACGCGTGTCGACCACGAGCCCGATGATCGGGCTGGTTGCAATATCGAGCACGCCACGTTCAATCAAATGCCGATTGACCGCCGTATCGAAGTACGCGTAATAGACGACGTTGTTCACGTGCCCGTAGGAATCGTTGTCGGACCAGCGCGTCTGAATGGCGCTGAAGTGCGGATATTGGGCGCGACGCGACGGCATTTTTTTCTGGGTCACAGAACCTCCTCGTAGAGCGCAGCCGCATCCTGAAGGGAAATCTCGCGCGGGTTGTTCACGAGCAGACGGGTTTGACGCATCGCGTCTTCCGCCAGTGTCGCGATATCGCCGCGGCTGATACCGACGTCAGACAGCCGCGTCGGCAAGCCGAGCGCCTTCGGCAGTGCAGTCAGCCGCTCGACCAGTGCGTTCGCACGCGCACCGGTATTTCCCGTGACGTCGGGCATCAGAACGGCGGCAAGCTCCGCATACCAGTCGGCCGCGGCATCGAGGTTGAAACGCATGACCGCCGGCAGAACGAGCGAGTTCGACAGCCCGTGCGGAACATGAAAGCGTGCACCCACCGGATAGGCCAGCGCGTGCACCCCTGCTACGGGAGCATTAGCAAACGCCAGGCCGGCCAGCATTGCGCCGAGCAGCATTGCCTGGCGTGCGTCGCGATTGGTGCCGTTGGCACAAGCCTCGCCGATGTTGGCGCCGAGCAAGCGAAGCGCTTCCTTCGCGAGGCAATCGGAGACCGGATTCTTCAGGCGCTTGCTGGTGTACGCCTCGATCGCATGAACCATTGCGTCGATGCCCGTCGCCGCCGTGACCGCGGGCGGCAAGCTCAACGTCAAATCCGCGTCGAGCACCGCGATGTCCGGCAGCAGTATCGGCGAGACAACACCCTTCTTTTCTCCGTCTCCGGTTGTCACGATCGAAATCGGCGTGACCTCGGATCCAGTTCCCGCAGTCGTGGGGAGCAACACCAGCGGCAGCCGCGGCCCTTTCGCGACGCCCACGCCGTAAACGGCGTCGAGCTTTTCCGTCCGTCGCGCGAGAAGCGCCACCAGTTTCGCGACGTCGAGCGAGCTACCGCCGCCGATACCGACCACGCAGTCGGCCCGGGCGGACACCGCCGCATCGGCCGCACTATTCACAACGTGAGCCGGCGGATCGGCCTGCACGTCCGCATACACCGTAACGGCCGTGCCGGCTGCCTCGAGGCTATCAAGCGCCGGTTTCAGCAGACCGTTATCGACGATGCCGCGGTCGGTCACGAGAAAGACCGCGCGACAGCCCAGCCGGCCGACGATTTCCCCAAGGCGGGCCGAAGCGCCGGCCTCGACGATCGTAGACCTGTTCGACTGAAACTCAAATGCGTTCAATTTTGCTCCTCCACCCGATCACGGAATCACGGAATCACGAAATCGACAACGATGTCGTGACGACAAACTAACTTGCATAAGTGGACTATAGTGAGCGAAATTCTGATTTGCAAGTCCCTTGTTCGACAACCTGTCATGTATGACGCCGCGCGGCTATCCAGCCGTTATTGGCTGATGTATTGAAGCATTCCGCGCGGATGCAGCCGTCTCTTTCGCATGGAGGAGCGGCCGTGCCAATAGGGATTCATCAGCGCAGATATCGCTTGCATTTCCGATACCTTCTTGGTTGTGTACCGGGCACGCTTACACGGTTAACGTCTGCTGCAAGGTCGAATCGGGACGCGGCAAGTCCGCGCGCGACCGGATGCGTCCGGCGACACGTGCGGTCGACCAGTCGCACCAAACCATGACGAAGGGAAAAAGGAGATGACGAGGCAAATCGCCACGCGCGCGGTCCCCCGGCGCGATTTGAACGAGACGCATAGCCGGCTGCCAGGCCGGCCGGCTAAGAAGACAGCCACCGCGATGCTGTTGAATCGATCTGCCGCGGTACGCGCGCCCCGGCGCCACGCGGCATCGAGAAGCGCGAGTCAGGCGACGTCGAGCTCTACCGGCAACGCATATCGCAGCACATATGACATTTCACGCGGATCGAGTTCGGCACCGCATTTGTCGCATGCGACGATTGCATGAAAATCGTGGTCGCACTCCCGGTGCCGAAGTTTCAACGGTGCTTTGCCACCCGAAAGCCACTTGTCACCCCAGGCCATCATCACCAGCAGCGGCCCATACAAGTCGCGGCCCATTTCGGTCAGCCGGTACTCGTAACGCTTCGGCTTCTCCTGATACAGCCGCTTCTCCGCGATACCCTGCTCCACGAGTCGCTGCAGTCGGTCCGACAGGATGTTGGTGGCGATACCCAGGCGCGACTGAAACTCGTCGAAGCGTCGAACACCGTAAAAGAATTCCCGGATCACGAGGAAGCTCCAGCGGTCACCGATGATCTGCAACGTTCGCGCGACCGAGCATGGCCGAATACGCTCGAGGACACGCACG
This sequence comes from Burkholderia sp. MS389, assembly GCF_016899425.1. Taxonomy (GTDB): domain Bacteria; phylum Pseudomonadota; class Gammaproteobacteria; order Burkholderiales; family Burkholderiaceae; genus Burkholderia; species Burkholderia sola. The sequence continues at coordinate 2,912,394 of NZ_CP045995.1, read as the reverse complement.
TCCGAACTCCGGCGCGAGCGCTTGCGTTCGATGCTACGCTCCTCGCCGCCCGCTCCCGGCCCGTCGCGATAGTGGACGGACCTCGGGTCAATGCCGGCGCGGCAGTGCGAGCACACGACGCGCGGTGCGCAATCGCATTGGCAGGTCTTGTGAATCAGTTTCAACGGCGGCTGCGCGCCGCCCGCAAGCCAACGGTCGCCGAAGGCGAGCAGCGCGATCATCGTCGCGTACAAGTCGCGGCCCTGCTCCGTGAAACGGTACTCGTAGCGGGCACCGCCGGTCGACGGAAGCTGTTTCTTCAGGATGCCCAGGGTCGTGAATTTCTTGAGCCGCTCCACCAGCGTGGTACGCGGCACCTGCAGGATGCTCTGGAACTGCTCGAATCGCCTGACGCCGAAAAAACACTCCCGCAGAACCAGAAATCCCCACGCATCCGACAGTATCTCGACTGTTCTCGCAACTGATGAATAGCGCTCGATCGATGCAAAACGTGCATCCGACGCACTGTGGCTCGACGATTCGAGCATGGTGGGTTTAGCCATAAGTTCATCGAAAATTTTATCTGCCATTCACACAACGCCACACAGGTACGCGCGTGCCTATTCGCTCCGTTGCGGCACCGACGGCGCATCGCGCAGCGCGTGCGCCTGCACGACCAGCACACCGTCCCGGTGCGAAGTCATCTCCGCCATGATAGCCACCGCGATCTCCGGCGGCGTTCTGGCACCGACGTGAAGCCCGATCGGACCATGAAGCGCTGCAACCTGTGTGTCGGTCAAGTCAAACAGCTTGAGCCGTTCCCGACGCTTCGCGTTATTCGCACGCGAGCCGACCGCTCCCACATAGAATGCCGGGGATTTGAGCGCCTCTATCAACGCCAGGTCGTCGATCTTCGGATCATGCGTCAGCGCAACCACGGCCGTGTTCGGATCCAGGCCGACTCGCTCGATCAGGTCGTCGGGCATTTCGCGAAATACTTCGGTATGAGCCACAGACCATTCCCCGAGGTACTCTTCACGCGGGTCGTAAACGATGACGCGATAGCCCAGCGCCACCGCCACCCGCGCAACATATTCGGACAGTTGCCCTGCACCGATGATCAGCAGGCGATGGCTCGGTCCGTAACATGCGCGCAACGACACGCCGTCGAACGAGGTCGGGGCCGCCGAATCGGTCGGCCTCACGTCGGCTTCGCCGGTATTGGCATTCACGTTGCGGATCACTACCCGGCCACGCCTGACCCATTCCAGCGCCTCGTCAAGGCGCGACGATACCCGGACCGGTTCCACGAGAATCATCAGCGTGCCGCCGCACGGAAGGCCGAAGCGATGGGCGTCGTCCGCCGAGAGGCCGTAGGTTACGACAGTCGGCGTCGAGCCCGAAAATCCGACGCGCCACACGCGCTCGATCAGATCGTCCTCGAGACACCCGCCCGATACGGAACCCTTCACTGCACCGTCGTCACGCAGCGCGACCATCGCGCCGATCGGGCGAGGCGCCGAGCCCCACGTCTTCAGAACCGTGCCGAGCATCACCGCGGGCCCAGCGCAATGCCACATGATGGCAGTTTCCTGTACGTCTCGATCCGTGCTGTCCAACGCAGTTTCCCTCAACGGCCCTTCCACAGTACGCCAATCAGTTCATTTATGCAAGTTATGAACCGACAGACGTTAGAAAGTTTGCCACTGGATTCGACCTTGATAGCCCTTGGGGCGGAGGGACAGGCTTCGAGTTGCTGCGACAGTTCGGGCAACCGTAAGCGAAAATAAATCTATGGTCCGCCCCAGTTTTACAACCCCTGAAGGTTGATGCCATGTTGGCTTGCCCTGCTCTATCCAGCGTCGTTTTAAGGACCGCCCCCCCGCCTCAATGAAGTTCGCGCCTGCAGCTCGAATAAAGTCGTGCGGCTCTGGTAGGTGTCTTTATTTTCCAGGATGTTCCACACGGCCTGAACCGCCCCGGGAAACCGGGGAGGCTGGTTGGTTTAACTTGATGCCGATTCAGCGGTGGCTGTTCCAAGTTGGCGATGGCAGTTTGTCCCGGTTTTGGCGGCCTGGGTATAGCCGAGCGGTTTCATCAACCGATGATGATTAAATCAGGTCTCACCCACTCCCGCGTTGCTAGTTCAACGGAGTACTTCGTCAGGCAGCCCCGCGCATCTGCACAACGGCCCGCGCGCGCACCGTGAACGTCAGGATCACCGCACCAGCCAGCGCCGATGCACCCGCGAGCACGAACGCGCTCGCATACCCACCGCCATACTGAACGAGCCAGCCAGTCACGCTTGGCGACAGGATGCCCGCCAGATTTGCAAGCAGGTGAACGAACCCGCCCGCCGAGCCGACACGTTCGCGCGGCACGATTTCCTGCAGCAGCGACCAGCAAGCCTGCGGCGCCATGAACGCGAACAGGCTCGCGATCGCGATCAGCGTGACGGCCGCGCCGAGCGAGCTCACGCGCGACGCCAGCAGCACGCAGGCCGCCGCGACCGCGAGCCCAACGACGATCACGATCTTGCGCGCGAACAGCACGTCGCCGGTGCGGCGGTAGATGCGATCCGACACGGTGCCGCCGGCCACGAACCCGACGGTCGCGCCAAGCCACGGAAGGATCCCGACGACGCTCATCTGCTTGATATTCAGATGCTGGTAGTCGGTCAGGTAGCTCGGCAGCCACGACAGGAAGAAGTACAGCACGTAGTTGAAGCTGAAGAACGCGAGCGCGACGCCGAGCACCGGCCGCGACAACAGATCGCGCAGTAGCGGACGCACGGCGTGGTCGTCCGCATGCGCATCGGGTGCGACGTCGATCATCCGGTCGGATGCGATCTCGCGCGCCTCTTCCGGCGACACGCGTGGATGGCTGGCCGGATCGTCCCGGAACAACGCCCACCACGCGGCGAGCCACACGAAGCCGAGCGCGGCGATCACGACGAACGACACGCGCCAGCCGAACTGCAGCGCGACCAGACCGACGATCGGCGCCGCGATCGCCGCGCCGAGCGGCTGCCCGGCATTGGTCCAGCCGACCGCGCGTCCCGCCTCACGGCGCGGGAACCAGTTCGAGATCGCCTTGTTGGTGGTCGTCCCCATCGGCCCTTCGCCGATCCCGAACGCGACACGTACCACGAGCAGGTGCGCGAACGATCCGGCCAGCGCGGTAGCGCCGCAGAACAGCGACCACACGCCGGCCGCGCACGCGAATACGCGACGCGGCCCGAACCGGTCCGCTGCCCAACCGCCGACGAAGCAGAACACGCAGTAGCCGATGAAGAAGCTGCTGAACAGGATGCCCATCTGCGCATCGTCGATGCCGAGTTCGCGCTTGATGATCGGCGCGACGACGGACAGCGCCGCGCGATCGAGATAGTTCAGCATGCCGGCGCCGAACAGCAGCGCGCCGATCCACCAGCGGTAACGCGTTTTCATGTTGTCTCCTGTCGAGCCGGGCACGTGCCTGCGCATCCGCCCGGCTTCCTGATTTCCGATTGCGCCGCCACACCGGCAACGGCTTTACGTGCGTGCGCCGAGCGCACCGTTCCTGCGCTCAACCGAGCGTCGCGTGCGCGATCGTGTTGCGTGCCAGCACCGCTTCGTTTGGCAAGAAGCCAAGCCCGGGCACATCGGGCAAGCGCAGCCGCGCCCCGGGCCGCTGCGCGTCATGCAACCGCTCGGGCCAGTCGAGATAGGGAATTTCGAGCGCGACATCGTCGGGCAGCGCCGCGACCACGTGCGCGGTCGCCAGCAGCCCCGCTCCGTAGTAGAAACAGTGCGGCACAACGCGCACGCCGTGCTCCGCCGCAAGCGCGATCACTTCCGCGATGCCGGTCGGTCCGCCGATCTTCGCGATGCTTGGCTGCGCGACGTCGAGCGCCCCGTGTTCGAACAGGTCGCGAAAGCCCGCGACACCCGACGCGTTCTCGCCCGCCGCGACTGGCACGCCGGCGCCGCGCACGCGCGCGATGCCGCCCGCGTCGTCGCAAGGCCACACCGGTTCCTCGATCCAGCCGAGACGCAGGTCGGCCAGCTCGCTCACATGCCGCAGCGCGTCGCTCGCCGACCACGGGCAGTTCACGTCGACCATCAGTTCGCTGCCGGCCGGCAGTGCCGCGCGCGCGGCCGCGATGGCCGCACGTTGCGTCTCGTGCAGCTTGATGCGACGGAACCCCTCGTCCGACGCCAGCCGCACGTGGCGCGCGACTTCGTCGGGATCGTTGTCGTAGCTGACCAGGCTCGCATACACGTCGATCTCGTTGCGATGGCCGCCGAGCCAGCGATACAGCGGGACGCCGACCGCCTGCGCGGCGAGGTCGTGCAGCGCCGTGTCGATCGCGGACAACGCGTACAGCACCGGTCCGGTGCGCCCGAACGCATGCAACGCGCGATCGGCCGCGTCACGCAATGCGGCGATCCCGTGCCGCGTAGGCTCGAATTCGGCGCCCTTGAACCAGCGGCCAACCGGGCCTTCGAGCGCGGCGAACGTGACGGGATTGACCAGATGACCGAATGCTTCGCCCCAGCCGACGCGCCCTTCGTCGTCGGTGAGCCTGACCAGCAGCGACTCCATGCGGCGCAGCGAGCGGTCTGCGGCGTTATACGTGTCCGCGGCGGCCGGTTCAACTGCGGCGACGGGACGGCGGCCCGCATCGAATGCGAGCGAAAGGCGAATGACTTCGATGGCGACGATTTTCACGAACGTATTCCCGGTGCGGAGGGTCGGGGGCATGGATGCGGCCGACGGCGGAAAATGCGATGTGACGGACGACGGCAGCAGTGCGAGACCGTTCGACTGCGTGCCGTCGGCCGCCAACTTAGTCAGTCATCGTATAACGATGGTCGTCGTTGTGCAACCTATCTCCAACTACTTTCCGCATGTTTACTAGGATGACTCACATCCACATGTTATATGACATCTTATGACTTAATTCGAACGGGGAAGACGGAATTCAATGTTTCATGGAATCCAGAAGCAGAAGCGTGGAGTAGTCGCATCAGGCGAGTCCTAGGAGAAAGCACTGCAACCATCGACATTAGGGCGTCCGCGTCCCTCCTCCCTTGACGAGACAAAAGCGACGCTCGTGCATGCGGCTGCTTATTCGGGCATTCCGCCCGTTCAAGGCCGCGCACGAAGTGCTGATGGCGCAGCGATTGTTGAAGGAACGACGCGCCGACTGCCGGGGCTCCCGCGCTCGGATACCCCGGCGTGGACCAGCGCAAGCGGCCGCCATCATCACAGCGCGTTCGGCGCTCTCCTCCCGTCAAGCACGGCCGCGACATTGTCGAGCGCGGTAAGCCCCATCTGGTCGCGCGTCTCGATGGTCGCACTCGCCATGTGCGGCGACAGAAACACATTGTCGAGTGTGGCAAAGCGCGGATCGATGTTGGGCTCGTTCCAATAAACATCAAGCCCCGCGGCGAACAGCCGATGCGAGGTCAACGCGTCGTAAAGCGCATCCTCGTCGACGAGACTTCCACGCGCCGCGTTGACGAACACCGCACCGTCGCGCATCAAACCGAACTCGCGGCGCGTCATCAACGGCGTGCCGCCGCCCGGCACGTGCAGCGTGAGGATGTCGCACTGTGGCAGCAGCGTGTCGAGATCCCCGCAATAGCGCGCGCCGGCCTCGATCTCCGGCGGTGCCGGCCGCCGATCGGTATAGACGATCTTCATCCCGAACCCGCGTGCGCGCTGGGCGACCGCGCGGCCGATCCGGCCGAAACCGACGATCCCGAGCGTCTTGCCGTTCACGCGCGTGCCGAGCATGTCGGTCATGCCGAACGACTTTCCCCACCCGCCGCGCACGATACGCTCGTACTCCGACGCACGCCGGCACGCGGCCAGTATCAGCAGCATCGTGAAATCGGCCGTGCAGTCGGTCAGCGCGTCGGGAGCGTTGCTGACCACGATGCCGCGTGCGCGTGCGGCGGCGACATCCATGTGATCGTAGCCGGCGCTCGCGTTCGCGATGATCTTCACGCTCGACGGCAATGCCGCGATGTGCTCGGCCTGCAGCCCCGATTTCTTGCCGATCAGCACCGCCGGTGTCTGGTAGCGGTTGCAGAACTCGACGACGGACGGCGCGTCCATGTCGGCATCCGTCACATACGCGTTGAATTCGGCTGCCGCGCGCGCGGCCACTGCGGCGGGAACGCGTCGCGCAACCAGCAGCTGGGTGCGATTGTTGTCAGGCATGGTCTCGTCCTTGGTTCGGATAACGGAGCACAGCCTACGAATCGCGGTCGGCGCGGGTCAATATTGATTGATTCGATCAACATGTCCGCGCAGCCGTGCGCGCCGCCGGATGGCCGAACGCCTCCACGGGCATCGCCGTCGTGCGAGGGCGCCACGGCATGCGGACGGAACCTCTACGAGCTCAGGAAAACCCTGACGTGCGCCCGTCAGGACGGGGCAGTTGATGTTGATTGAACGAATCAAGATTGCTGCGGCGTCGCCGCCGCGCAATCCTTTTCTCATGCTCAACGAACCGAACACGAGGTCGTGAAAATGCAGACAGGAAAAAAGATCGCGGCGGTGACGGGCGCCGGCACCGGCATCGGACAGGCCGCTGCGGTAGCGCTCGCGCAAGCAGGTTTCAGCGTCGCGCTGCTCGGCCGGCGCATCGATCCGCTCCTCGGGACGCAAGAGATCATCGAGCGGGCCGGGGGCGTGGCAGCGGCAATTCCAACCGACGTGTCCGACGAAGCATCGGTCGACGCGAGCTTCGCACAGATCGTACACACGTTCGGGCGCCTTGACGTGCTGTTCAACAACGCGGGCCGCAACGCCGGCGCCGTGCCGATCGACGATTACACGCTGCAATTCTGGAACGACGTGGTCGCGACCAACCTGACCGGCGTGTTCCTGTGCGCCCGCGCCGCGTGGCGCCAGATGAAGCGTCAGACGCCGCAAGGCGGGCGCATCATCAACAACGGCTCGATCTCCGCCCACAGTCCGCGCCCGAACACGATCGCGTACACGGCCACGAAGCACGCCGTCCTCGGCATCACGCGCTCGCTTGCCCTGGATGGCCGGCCATTCAACATCGCGTGCGGCCAGATCGATATCGGCAACGCCGCGACCTCGCTCACCGAACGCATGGACAGCGGCGTGCTGCAGGCCGACGGCCGCATCGCGCCCGAGCCGCGGGTCGACGTTGCGCATGTCGCGAGTGCGATCGTGCAGATGGCCAACCTGCCGCTCAAAGCCAACATTCTGAACATGACGATCATGGCGAGCGCGATGCCCTTCGTCGGACGCGGCTGACCGCACGCGCGCACACGGCAAGTGCGCCGGCGCACCCCACATTAAAATTGGAGACGACATTGAAAACCGCAGAAGAGCACGTTTCGGCCATGCGCCGGCTCGACACACATGCAGGCGCCGCAAGACGCTCGAGGGTACGCTACGGCGTACTGTCGATGTTGCTCGTGGCAACGATTCTCAACTACGTCGACCGCTCCGCGCTCGGCATCGTCGCGCCCGCACTGTCGAAGGATCTCGCGCTCACGCGCGTGCAAATGGGCGAGCTGTTCGCCGTGTTCGGCCTCGCCTATTCCATCGCGCTACTGCCGGCGGGCGTGCTCACCGACTGGCTGGGCTCGCGCGTGGCCTACGCGCTGTCGCTCGTCGGCTGGTCGCTGGCGACGCTGACTCAGGGGTTCGCGCAGGGATACCACATGTTGCTCGGCTCGCGGCTCGCGATGGGTGCGCTCGAGGCGCCCGCATTCCCGTCGAACGCGCGTGCGGTGACGATGTGGTTCCCGGTCCAGGAGCGCGGCTTCGCAACGAGTGTGTACGTGATGGGCCAGTACATCGGCACGCCACTTTTCACCGGCCTGCTGCTGTGGATCTCGTCGGCATTTGGCTGGCGCGCCGTGTTCTTCGCGACAGGCACGTTCGGCGTCCTGTTCAGCGTCGTCTGGTATCGGCTTTATCGCGACCCGTCGCGCCATCGCGGCGTCAATGCAGCCGAGTTGGATTACATCACCGAAGGTCGCCCGGTGGTGACGGCGCGCGATCCATTCGACTGGCGCATGGCGCTGCGTCTGCTCGGCTATCGGCAGGTCCTCGCGATCTGTCTCGGTAAGTTCTGCAACAACACGCTGCTCGTGTTCTTCACGACCTGGTTCATGACCTACCTGGTCGAGGAGCGACACATGTCGATGATCAAGGTCGGCGTGTTCCAGGCGATGCCGTTCATCGGCGCGACGCTGGGCATCCTTATCGCCGGCTATTTGTCCGATCTTTGCATCCGGCGCGGTGTGTCGATGTCGTCATCGCGCAAGGCGCCGCTCGTCATCGGCACTTTCCTCGGCGCATCGATCGTGCTGGTCAACTTCGTGCATTCGAACACGCTGGTAATCGCGATCCTGACCGTCGCGTTCTTTGCGCAGGGCATCGGCTCGATGTCCTGGGCGGCGGTGTCCGAGATCGCGCCCAAACGCTATGTCGGGCTTACCAGCAGCATCACGAGCCTCGCCGCGAATATCGCCGCCGTGACCACGCCGCTGATGATCGGCTATGTGACGCAGCACACCGGCAGCTTCTTCTGGGCGCTGAACCTGATGGGCGCGATCTGTCTCGTCGGCACACTGTCGTATTCGGTGCTGCTCGGCAAGCTGTCGCGTATCGAGCTCTGACCCGCGCTCGTGCCGCCCACCTGCCCTTGCGCTGACTCCCCAACTCGACCCTCCACCATCATGATTGAATTCAAATGGGATCACCTGCAACTCTGCTCGGCCGATGCCGAAGCCACCGCCGCCTGGTTCGCGCGCTGCCTGAACGCCAAAATCGTGCGACGCCCCGGTCGCGTCGACCTGCGGATCGGTGACATCAACCTGTTCATCACGGCGCTGCCGCACGCGCATTCGGCAATCACGCCGGACGGCGCGCGCGTGCAGGGAATCGATCACTTCGGCGTGCTGGTCGATGATCTCGACGCGGCTTACCCGCACCTGGTCGACAACGGCGCCGAGATCGTCCAGCCCATCGCGCGGGTCCGCGCCGGCGTGCGCTGCTGTTTCGTGCGCGCGCCTGGCGACATCCTCGTCGAAGTGCTCGAGCGGCGTCCGGCCGAGATGACATTCAACTGAACCCGGTCTATAGTCGGCGCACGCGGCCACGCACCGGCCGCATCCTTATCAAGACTCCCATGCAGAACTGGATCACCCTGACAGAAGCGGCGCGGCGGCTCGGTGTGCGGGCGCAGACCGTCTATGCGTACGCGAGCCGCGGAAGCATCGCCGTGATTCAGGATCCGGACGATCCGCGCAGGAGCCTGTATCGCGCCGAGGACGTGGTCGCACTGTGCCGCAAGAAGCAAGTCGGCCGCAAACGGGCGGCGCTGGCGGCCGGCACGATCTTCGGCGCCGAGCCGTGCATCTATAGCGGCATCACCACGTTCTCGAAGGGCCGCGCGTGGTATCGCGGCCGCGACAGCATTCAACTCGCCGAGAGCGCGACGCTCGAGGAAACGGCTGCGCTGCTTTGGCAGGCTACCGCGCCCGTGTCGTTCGATGCGCCGGCGCTCGCACTGCCGGCCGGCGAGCCCGATCGGCAATGCGCGTTCACGATGCTCGCGACGCTGGCCGCAAACGGCCATTCGACGCTCGGCCGCCTCGACAGCGCGCTTCACACCGAGGCCGGGCAGCTCGTCGCGATCGTGTCTCGCGCGTTCGGCGCACATGACGATGCCAGCGCAGGCCCGCTCTGCACCCATCAGCGGCTCGCGGCCGGCTGGGCGCTCGACAGCCGTGGCGCCGACCTGCTGCGCTGCGCGATGGTGCTGGTCGCCGACCACGAGATCACGAGCTCGGCATTCGCCGCGCGCATCACGGCATCGACCGGTGCGTCCCTGGCCGGCTGCCTGCTGACAGGGCTCGCCACGCTATCGGGCCCGCTGCACGGCGACGCGTCGGGACGCGTGCGGGCGATGTTCGACGACGTGCAACGATTGGGGGCCGAGCGCGTCGTCGATCATCACCTGAGGTCCGCGATCCCGCTTCCCGGCTTCGGTCATCATCTGTACCCCGACGGCGATCCGCGCGCGGCCGCGCTGCTTGCGCGACTCGACCCGCCGGCCGAGATCGCGCACTTCGTGGACAAGGTTACGGCGCTCACCGGCCTGCGGCCGACCATCGACGTAGCGCTTGCGATGTTGTCGGTGCAGCTTCGGTTGCCCCGCGATGCGGCGTTTGGGCTGTTCTCGATCGCGCGCAGCGTCGGGCTGCTCGCCCACTGCATCGAGCAGTTGCGCGTCGGCAAGGTGATCCGGCCGCGCAGCCGTTATACCGGGCCGGCGCTCGACGATCGGCATCTGCGGCCCGCCGCTGACGACGATGGCAAATTACCGAAAGCCGGCGTGATCGATAAGAATCGCGTGTTCAAGGTGGTGGAGTAACCCGCGTGACGCGCCGCACACCAAATTGAACGCGTCACCGTTTGCGAGGCAAAGTTGTCATTTGCCGCGGCCTGCGAAGACCGGTGTCAACTCCCCTGCGACGCCGGCAGCGGCAATCACGCGTTGTGCGAAACCTGAGTTTGAACGGGCAATGCTCCACAGCGGCCGCTTACCCGAGCCCTTCGCGGGGGCGTTTAATGCAAACAGACAGGCAGATTACAGAAGTTATCTGCAGACGCTTGCAATGAAGCTTTCCGAATGGCAGCACAACCCCCACGACAAGACAGATTCGCTTGAGGCAGACGCCTTGAACCGTATGGATTCTAGAGTGACAGAATTAATTTGCTCTACGTGACTCGAAGACGGCTATGAACCAGTTCGCGATCCTCTACGAGGATCGATTCGTTCGACCATCCGTGTGAATCTCAACCCGCCTTGAACACGGAAATCCTGACACCCCGTCGACGCCATCATCGGTGAAAATGAGTCGCCATGCAATCGATCAGCTCAGCTCCTTGCGAGCCTTGCCTGAAACGCTTTTGCTCTTCAAAGTCCAGCGATGGCAATAGGTGGATGATCTGCTCGTCGCTATATAGCGCCATCACCGTCTCGGCATCCAGCCCGATTACCTTACGCCCTCTCAACGTGTTGGCCGCCTCAATAGTCGCTCCAATTATTACGTCTGCCAACTGCACCGCGGGGCTCACCTTCGAGTCCACCTGCGTCACCGACGTGAGTTTGAGCGGGAACTTCAGACTTGCGATCTCCGACTGCCTGAACTCGATGGCTTCCTCATGGTTGATGTACTGCTGAATCAGGTCATGGTAAGTCAGGAGGTTCTTGGACTGGTCATGCTCGACACAGTACGAACCCTCAGCTTGCGGACTTTCAGAGGAAGCTCAAGGAACGCCGCGGAAGCCCGGCATGGCGGAAGGCAGCAGGAGTCGAACCTACCCAGGAGTGTCTGACACCCCCAACTGGATTTGAAGTCCAGCCGTACCACCGGATACGAATGCCTTCCGTGGGAAAAAGAAACCGAAGAACGACGAGCGCCTACGCCTGAATACCCACCCAACCGCTATCAGGCCGCAGGTAGTGAAGATCGCGGTGGAAGCGAGTATACCCAACCCGATCGAAGAACTCGAGAATCTGGATCGCGCGCTTGCGACCGAGCCCCGTCGCGTCGCGGAACGTCGCCGCATCGAGCCCGCCGCCGCGCGACGGCGCGAGATGCGCGACCAGTTCCGCCAGTTCGCGCGCGACGTCGGCATGATAGAACAGGTCGCGCACGACCTGCTGCACGTCGCCGCGCCGTGCGAGCTTGCGCAACAGCGCGCGCACCGCGTCCTCGGCCGCGCCCGTGTCGCGCGCCAGGTCGCGCACCCACGGCGGATCGAAGCGCCCCGCGTGAATCAGCGGCAGCAGTTGCCGCGCCAGCGCTTCCTCGCGCGGCTCGAGGCTCACCGAATGCGACGGCAGATGCAGCCACGGCCCGCTGCGCACGACTTCGCCGCCGGACACCAGCGCGTCGACGAGCGCGCGCCACAGCGCATCGCTCGCGAGCGGCGCGGCCATCCGCCGCAGGCGTGCGGCGTCGAGCCCCTGCTCGTCGGGCATGCGCTCGTGGTACGCACGCAGCGTCTCGACCGCCCGCGTCTGCAACGCACGCCAGTGCGCATGCGAAATCACCGCGCCTTCGTTCGACGCGGCATCGCGTTGCCCGATCGCCAGCGCATCGCCGGGCAACGCCAGCACATTCGGCGCGAACCCCGTCAGATGCGTGAGCGTCGCGCGCGCGATGCCGAGCGGCGCCTGCGCGAGCAGCGCATCGACGCGCCCCTCGTCGAGCCACGCCGCGAGCGCATCGAGCCACGCGCGCCGCGCAGGCGTGCGACGCTTGCGGGCCGGCCCGAACGGATCGAGCACCCGGCCGCCGCCGACGGTGCGCGTCGCCTGCGGATTGCGGACGATGAAGCGGTCGCCCGGCAGCGCGAACACCGGCTCGTCGAACACCAGTTGCACGCGCATCCGCTGGCCGGCCGCGAGCGTGTCGCCGTCGAGCAGCGCGACGTGGGCCACACGATGCAGCGTGCCGAGATGCACATGCAGCGGCGCCCAGTGGGTCAGCGTCAGCCCGGCGTCCGCGAGCAGCGTCAGCTCGACGTCCAGGCGCGGCGACGTCGCGACGAGCCGCGCGTCGGCGACGGTGTCGCCACGCTCGACGTCGGCCTTGTCGACGCCGGCCAGGTTCAGCGCGCAACGCTCGCCCGCCCGACCGGCCTCGACCGGCCGGTTCTGCGCATGGATGCTGCGCACGCGGGCCGCGCCGCCCGTGCGCACGATCGCGAGCGTGTCGCCCGTCGCGACGCGGCCCGCGAACGCGGTACCCGTCACGACGGTGCCCTGCCCGGCAAGCGTAAACACGCGATCGACCGCGAGCCGGAACAGCCCGTCGTCGCGACGCGCGCGCCACGCGATCGCCGCGTCGGCGAGGTGCTGCTTCAACGCGGCGACGCCCGGATCGTCGGCCACGGTCGCACGCGTTTCGAAGATCGGCGCGCCGGCCAATGTCGAGTCGTGCAGCCACGCGGCGATCTCGTCGCGCACCTCGGCGACGCGCGCGGCATCGACGCGATCGCATTTCGTCAGCGCGACAGCGCCATGCGTGACGGCGAGCAGTTGCAGGATCGCGAGATGCTCGCGCGTCTGCGGCATCACGCCGTCGTCGGCGGCAATCACGAGCAGCGCGAAGTCGATCCCGCACGCGCCGGCCGCCATCGTATGAATCAGTTTCTCGTGGCCCGGCACGTCGATCAGGCCAAGCACGTCGCCGTTGTCGAGCGGCGTATACGCGTAGCCGAGTTCGATCGAAATGCCGCGCGCCTTCTCTTCCTTCAGGCGATCGGTGTCGACGCCCGTCAGCGCACGCACGAGCGTGGTCTTGCCGTGGTCGATGTGCCCCGCGGTCCCGACGATCATGCGGCGGGCCCCGCGAGCGGCACGCATTGCGCGACGAACGCCGCTTCGTCGGCCGCTTCGAGGCAGCGCAGGTCGAGCCGCAGCGCATTGTCGGCGATGCGGCCGATCACCGGGCGCGGCCATTCGCGCAGCCGCTTCTCGAGCTGCGCGAGCGCGCGGCCGCTGCGCTTGCCGTCCGCCGAGCGCACCACGAGCCCGGCGCTCGGCAACTGGTCGACCGGCAGCGCGCCGCTGCCGATCTGGCTGAACATTGGCTCGACGGTCACGTCGAAACCGCTGCCGAACGCAGCCTGCAACGCGGGGCGCACGCGTTCGGCAGCGTCGGCTATCTCGCACTGCGGGCGCGTCAGCAGGCGCAGCGTCGTGAGCCGGTCGCGCAGGAATTCGGGCGACTGATACAGGCGCAGCACCGGTTCGAGCGCCGCGAGCGTCAGCTTGCCGACGCGCAGCGCACGCTTGAGCGGATGCTTCTTGATCTTCGCGATGAGCGCGCGATCGCCGACGATCAGGCCGGCCTGCGGGCCGCCGAGCAGCTTGTCGCCGCTGAACGTGACAACGTTTGCGCCGGCGGCGACGGTTTCCTGCACGGTCGTCTCGTGCGGCAGGCCCCATTGCGACAGGTCGGCCAGCGTGCCGCTGCCGAGATCGACGGCGACCGGCACGCCGTGCTCGCGCGCGAGCGGCGCGAGTTCGGCGAGCGTCGCCTCCTTCGTGAAGCCGCTGATTGCGTAGTTGCTGCAGTGCACCTTCATCAACAGCGCCGTGCGCGGGCCGATCGCGTCCGCGTAGTCGCGCAGATGCGTGCGATTGGTCGTGCCGACTTCGCGCAGCTTCGCACCGGCGCGGCTCATGATGTCGGGAATGCGGAATGCCCCGCCGATCTCGACCAGCTCGCCGCGCGACACGACGACTTCCCGCTTCGTCGCGAGCGCCGACAGCGTCAGCAGCACGGCCGCCGCGTTGTTGTTGACGACGGTCGCGGCTTCCGCGCCCGTCAGTTCGCACAGCAGAGCGTCGATCAGGTCGTCGCGATCGCCGCGGCGGCCGGTGGCGAGATCGAATTCGAGGTTGACGGGCCGCGTGAGCACGTCGACCACCGCGCGCACCGCGTCGTCGGGCAGCAGCGCGCGCCCGAGGTTCGTGTGCAGCACGGTGCCTGTCAGATTGAACACGGTCCGCACCGCGCCCGCGCTCTGCGCGGCCAGCGTATGCGCGACGGCAGCGGCGATGCGCGGCTCGTCGAGCGGCTCGGCCGCGGCGGGGTCGTGCTGCGCGGCCGTGCGCCAGCGTGCCAGTTCGGCCCGCACGGCATTCAGCACGCGCGTGCGGCCATAGTCGGCGACGAGCGGCTGCAGCGGCGCCGACGACAGCACGCGCTCGACCGACGGCACACGCGCCAGCACGGCATTCAATTCATTCACACCCGGTTCGGTCACGTCGTTATCGCTCCAGTCTCATGCTTCGCAGTCGGCCGGGCCGACGCTCGCGCACCGCCCCGGCCCGTGCCTTCAGTCCGCTTCCCGCGACACGTCCGGCCACAGCAGCGGGTTCGGCGAACTGCGCTGGTAGCCGGCCTCGTTCATCAGCAGGTCGAGCGTGAGGCTCGCGAGATCGTCCGCCAGCGGCTCGAACTCGTAGTCCTTCTCCTGATAGCCGATCTTGCGATAGGTCTTGCATTCGTCGCACGATTCGGCCTTGACGGCTTCGCTGCCGCCTTCGATCCCGTGATACGCGATGCCCTTCGTCGAATCGCAGTGCGAGCACTTGGTGCGCACCATGTGCCACTCGGTCGTGCACAGCCCGCACTGCAGGAAACGGTAGCCCTGATACTGGCCGCCGACCCGCACGACGCTCGCAACCGGATGCGTGCCGCACACCGGGCACAGCCCCGGCTGGTCGAGATACGGAACGTCGGTCGGCGTCACGCGGCTCGCGAGGTCCGTCCACACGACCTGCAGCGCGGCCATCAGGAACGGCGCGGTGGCCGGATCGACTTCGGCGAAGCGCAGCGCGAGGATCGCGTCGGCCTGCGCGTCGAGCTCGGCCGGCGCCATCAGCCGCAGCCGGTCGAGCAGCTTCGCCAACTGCGGATTGACGAGCCCGGCGCTTTCGACGCGGTCGAGCAGTTCATACAGCACGGCGCGCCAGCGCGAATCGCGCTCGCCGTGGAGCGCCGGCACGAGCGGCATCGAATGTTCCTGCGCGCGTGCGATCGCTTCCTTCGACGGCAGCGGCAGCTCCAGCGTCTGCAGCGTCGCGTGCTGCGCATCGGCGACGGTGGCCATCAGCCGCAGGTAGCCGCTGATCGGGTTCAGGTCGGCAAGCTTGCGCAGCCGCGCGGCGCGCGCCGCGAACGCGGTCGCGCGCTCCGGCAGACGAAAGCGCGGAATGGCCGAATGATCGAGTGCCGAGATCTCGGTCGGCTCCAGAATGCGTTGTGTCACGAAAATATCTTCCAAGGGGGCTGTTTGCGCATGGAACGCGCATGCGTTGCCACGAGAAGGGCCGCTCGCGAGGCGCGCGACGCAGCGAATACTGGCGTATTCGCAAGGAGCGCAACGTGGCGAGCGGCCCTTCTCGTGGCAACCCGTGTCTAATTATCCATTTTAGGGGAATGCCCGAAATCGCCCACAGGGCGGCGTCGCTCGTCACTTGTTTGGCTCGGCCAAACGGCGCTCCTCGCTCCTTGCCCTGCGAGCGATTTCGGGCATTCGCATGCGCGTTCCATGCGCAAACAGCCCCCAAACTAAGCGCCGACGAATCGGCGCTCTCAGGCGATTCCGACGGTTGGCGGAACAGCACGCCGCAATCGGCGTACCGCCCCGCTCCGCTGCGTTACTTCACGCTTTCACGGAACCACTTCGGGTGATGCTTGCGGGCCCAGCCCAGCGTGACGGTGCCGCGCACCATCGCGCCGATCGAACCCTTCACCCACAACGCCGCGTAAATGTGCACGATGATGCTCGCGATCAGCACGAAGGCCGCCACGGCATGCACGACAGCGGCCGCGCGGATCACCCCGATCGGGAAGTAGAACGAGAAGTAGCGCCGCCAGATCACGATGCCCGATAGCAGAAGCAGCAGCAGGCAGGCCACCAGCGTGAAGAATAGCAGCTTCTGTCCGGCGTTATAGCGCCCGACCGGCGGCAGCTTGTCTTCCTGGTTGGTCAGCACGTCGCCGATCTGCCTGAGCCACTGCCGGTCGTCCGCGTCGAGCGCATTGTGGTGCCAGAAGCGCACCACGAGAATCGCGAACGACACGAACATCACGAGGCCGACGAACGGATGCAGGATCCGCGTCCACTGGCCGCCGCCGAACAGCGCGGTCAGCCAGAACATCGACGGATGGAACAGCGCGAGCCCGGACAACGCGAGCAGCACGAACGTGATCGCGGTGATCCAGTGGTTCGTGCGCTCGTTCGGCGTGTAGCGGACGATCAGGTTGGGGTCGTCGTGGTTCATTTCGCGTCCTCCTTGATGCGTCGCGCTTCGTCGCGAGCGGCGGCTTCCTCGTCGTCGGTGACCTCGTTCGGACCGACCCGCGTGTAGTGGAAGAAGCCGGCCAGCGCGGTCAGCGCGAGGCCGGCCACCGCCAGCGGCTTCGCGATGCCCTTCCACAGCTTCACCATCGGGCTGATCGACGGGTTGTCGGGCAGCCCGTGATACAGCGACGGTTTGTCCGCATGGTGCAGCACGTACATCACGTGCGTGCCGCCCACGCCTTGCGGGTCGTACAGCCCCGCATGCTCGAAGCCGCGCTCCTTCAGGTCCTCGATCCGCTCGGCCGCGTGCTGCTTCATGTCCTCCTTGGTGCCGAACACGATCGCGCCCGTCGGGCAGGTCTTCACGCAGGCCGGTTCCTGGCCGACCGCGACGCGGTCGGAACAGAGCGTGCACTTGTATGCGCGATGATCCTTCTTCGAGATCCGCGGCACGTTGAACGGGCAACCGGTCACGCAGTAGCCGCAACCGATGCAGTTCTCCTCGTGGAAATCGACGATCCCGTTGTTGTACTGCACGATCGCGCCCGGCGACGGACACGCCTTCAGGCAGCCCGGATCCTCGCAGTGCATGCAGCCGTCCTTGCGGATCAGCCACTCGAGGTCGCCCGCCGGGTTCTCGTATTCAGAGAACCGCATGACCGTCCACGAATGCTCGGTCAGGTCGGCCGGGTTGTCGTACACGCCGACGTTGGTGCCGACCTCGTCGCGCAGGTCGTTCCACTCCATGCATGCCGTCTGGCATGCCTTGCAGCCGATGCACTTCGATACGTCGATCAGCTTCGCGACGCTCCCGGTCACCGGTTCGCGCACCGTGGGCGGTGGCGTCGTGGTGGCCGAGACCCGCTTGATATCCAGCGATTGCAATGCCATCTCTTTCCCCTTACGCCTTTTCGACCTTCACCAGGAACGACTTGAATTCCGGTGTATAGGAGTTGCCGTCGCCCACGGACGGAGTCAGGGTATTGGCGAGATAGCCGGGCTTCGTCAGGCCCTTGAAGCCCCAGTGCAACGGGACGCCGACCGTCTGGACCTTCTTGCCGTCGACCGTCAGCGGCTTGATCCGCTTCGTGACGAGGGCGACCGCGATGATGTAGCCGCGCTTGGACGACACCTTCACGCGCTCGCCATGCGCGACGCCGACTTCCTTCGCGAGGTCTTCGCCAATCTCGACGAATTGCTCGGGCTGGATGATCGAGTTCAGCCGCGCATGCTTGGTCCAGTAGTGGAAATGCTCGGTCAGCCGGTACGTGGTCGCCACGTGCGGGAAGTCCGCCACCTTGCCGAACGACGCACGATCGTCCGGGAACACGCGGGCGGCCGGGTTGTTCAGCGCCAGCGGGTTGTTCGGGTGCAGCGGGTTCGCCGCGAGCGGCGTCTCGAACGGCTCGTAGTGCTCGGGGAACGGACCTTCGTTCATCCCCGCGCGGGCGAAGAAGCGCGCGACGCCTTCCGGGTTCATGATGAACGGCGCCATCCCGTTTTCGGGCGGTTCGTCGGCCTTGAAGTCCGGCACGTCGGCGCCCTTCCACGCGCTGCCGTTCCAGCCGATCAGCTTGCGGGTCGGGTCGAACGGCTTGCCGGCGACGTCGCACGACGCGCGGTTGTACAGGATCCGCCGGTTCGCGGGCCATGCCCACGCCCAGTTCAGCGTCTGGCCGATGCCGGTCGGGTCCGAGTTGTCGCGCCGCCCCATCTGGTTGCCGGCCTGCGTCCACGCGCCGCAGAAGATCCAGCAGCCGCTCGCGGTCGTGCCGTCGTCCTTCAGTTGCGCGAACGCGGCGAGCTGCTCGCCCTTCTTCACGAGCGTCTTCGCCGGGTCCTTCGGATCGGGCAGATCGGCGAGCGCCTTCCCGTTGAACTCCATCGCCAGTTCTTCGGGCGTCGGGCTTTCCGGGTTCGCGTACGGCCAGGTCAGGTTCACGATCGGGTCCGGGTACTTGCCGCCGTCCTTCTGGTACAGCTTGCGCATGCGCAGGAACAGCCCCGACATGATCTCGAGGTCGCTCCTCGCTTCGCCCGGCGGCTCCGCGCCCTTCCAGTGCCACTGCAGCACGCGGCTCGAACTGACGAGCGAGCCGTTTTCCTCCGCGAAGCAGGTGGTCGGCAGGCGGAACACCTCGGTCTGGATCTTCGACGCATCGACGTCGTTGTAGTCGCCGTGATGCTTCCAGAACTCGGACGTCTCGGTCGCGAGCGGATCCATGATCACGAGCCACTTCAGCTTCGCGAGGCCCGCCGCCGTCTTCACCTTCGACGGCGCCGCCGCGAGCGGATTGAAGCCCTGGCAGATGTAGCCGTTCATCTTGCCGGCATTCATCAGCTCGATCGCCTGCAGCAGGTCGTACTGCTTGTCCAGCTTCGGCAGGTAGTCGTACGCCCAGTTGTTCTCGGCGGTGGCCGCATCGCCCCACCACGACTTCATGAAGCTGACGTGGAATGCCTTGTAGTTCTTCCAGTAGCTGAGCTGGTTCGGCCGCAGCGGTTCCTGCACGCGCTTCTTGATGTACGCGTCGAAGTCCTGCTCGGCCTGCATCGGCAGCGTCATGTAGCCCGGCAGCAGGTTCGACATCAGCCCGAGGTCGGTCAGCCCCTGGATGTTCGAGTGACCGCGCAGCGCGTTCATCCCGCCGCCGGCGATGCCGATGTTGCCGAGCAGCAGCTGCACCATCGCGCCGGTGCGGATGATCTGCGCGCCGATCGAGTGGTGCGTCCAGCCGAGCGCGTACAGCACCGTGCCGGCGCGGCCGGGAACGGCCGTGGTCGCGAGCATCTCGCACACCTTCAGGAATTTGTCCTTCGGCGTGCCGCAGACCTGCTGGACCCTCTCCGCCGTATAGCGCGCGTAGTGCTGCTTCAGCAGGTTGTAGACGCAGCGCGGATGCTGCAGCGTCGGGTCGACCTTGACGAAACCGTCGTCGCCGCGCTCGTAGTCCCAGCTCGATTTGTCCGGGTACGCGTGCTTCTCGGCGTCGTAGCCGGAATAGATGCCGTCGTTGAACGCGAAATCCTCGCGCACGATGAACGAGAAGTCCGTGTAGTTCTTCACGTACTCATGCTGGATCTTGTCGTTCGTCAGCAGATAGTTGATGACGCCGCCCAGGAAGACGATGTCGGTGCCGGTGCGGATCGGCGCGTAGTAATCGGCCACCGAGGCCGTACGCGTGAAGCGCGGGTCGACGACGATCAGCCGCGCCTTGCGGTGCGCCTTCGCCTCCGTTACCCACTTGAAACCGCACGGATGGGCCTCGGCTGCATTGCCGCCCATCACGAGAATCACGTCCGCGTTCTTGATGTCGACCCAATGGTTCGTCATCGCTCCACGGCCAAACGTCGGGGCAAGACCTGCCACCGTCGGGCCATGTCAGACACGCGCCTGATTGTCGAATGCGAGCATCCCGAGACTGCGGATGGTCTTGTGCGTCAGGTAGCCGACCTCGTTGCTGCCCGCCGACGCGGCCAGCATGCCCGTCGTGAGCCAGCGGTTGACCTTCGCGCCGTCTTCGGCCGTCTCGACGAAGTTCGCGTCGCGGTCGGCCTTCATCAGCTTCGCGATGCGGTCGAGCGCGTCGTTCCACGAGATGGGTTCCCACTTGTCCGAGCCGGGCGCACGATACTCGGGGTGCGTCAGGCGGTTCGGGCTGTGGATGAAGTCGATCAGGCTCGCGCCCTTCGGGCACAGCGTGCCGCGATTGACCGGGTGGTCGGGATCGCCTTCGATATGGATGATGCTCGGCTGCGCGTTTTTCGCGCCGTCGCCGAGGCTGTACATCAGGATGCCGCAACCTACTGAACAGTAAGGACAGGTGTTGCGCGTTTCGACGGTGCGCGCCAGTTTGTACTGTCGGACTTCGGCCAGCGCTTCGGACGGAGAAAAGCCCATCAGGGCAAGACTCGATCCGGCAAGCGACGTGGCGGTCACCTTCAGGAACTGGCGCCGGGACATTTGTAGCATGGCGGTCTCGGCGTTATTGTGGGGTGGGGTACGACTGAAAGGAATTATAGACAGTTCAGGCAACTCTGATCGAATCCTCGGATCAATACCGATTTGTCCGACCAACCTGCGACCAACCCGCGATGATCCGCGTTCCGCGCGCAACCGAACCGTCATGAAACGACAGATCACTTCCGAAGCCACCCGTCTCGCCCAGCAGCAGGCCAACTGGGCCCTCACCGCGTTCAAGCGCTTTTCGTCCGACCGCTGCTCCGCGATGGCCGCGGGCATCGCGTTTTTCTCCGCGTTCTCGCTCGCGCCGACCCTCGTGATGGTGATCGCGGTGGCCGGCTGGTTCTACGGCGACGACGCCGCGCGCGGCCAGGTGTTCGAACAGGCGCACCAGTTGATCGGGGACGACGCGGCGGCCAGCATCCAGACGATCGTGCAGAACGCGCACCGCGCGGGCCAACGCGGCGGCCTCGCCACGCTGATCTCGTTCGCCGCGCTCGCGATCGGCGCGTCGGCCACGTTCGCGTCGCTCAGCGCCGCGCTCAGCGTGATCTGGCCGGCCACCGAAAGCCGCTGGTCGAGCATGCTCGGCCTCGTGCGCGTGCGGCTGATTTCGTTCGGGCTCGTGCTGGGCGTGGCATTCCTGCTGATCGTGTCGCTCGTGCTCGACACCGCGATCACCTTCGTCGGCACCTGGCTGCTCGGCGATTCGCCATACGTGGTCGTCACGAACCTCATCCAGTTCTTCGTCGGCATCGCGGTGCTCGCGGCCGCGTTCGCGTCGCTGATGAAATTCCTGCCGGATGCGCGCGTCGCGTGGCGCGACGCCGCGATCGGCGGCATCGTGTCCGCGATCCTGTTCTCCGGCGGCAAGAAGCTGTTCGCGCTGTATCTCGCGCATGCGGGCACCGCGAGTGCGTTCGGCGCGGCCGGATCGTTCGCGGTCCTGCTGATGTGGCTGTACTTCTCCGCGATCGTGCTGCTGCTCGGCGCGGAATTCGCGGCGGCCCGCGGCGACGCGCATCGGCCGGCCGAGCATCCGGCGCCGGCCGCGTCCGCTCAGGCAGTTCAACCCGGTCACGCCGACGATCGCCCGCGCGACGACTGATTCACCCGCCCTCTGCAAGCGGCCGCGCATCGGTCTCGCGCGGGCCCGGCACACGCCTCTCCCCTTTGCAACCCCGTCGTCCCGCCGCGCATGCGCGCGGCGTCGACGCATGCGTGGCACGCCGACATGCATCCAGCTGCAACTGCAAACGTTTGCACACCCTCGTTTCGTTACTGCAACGGGCTAAAACAAGGGATCTGCGGCCATCAGCATCAACTATTGAAACAATCGCGGCGCAGCAATTGTCAACTGTTTCATAAACAGGAACAGTTGCTGATGTGCTTGATCTATATGGACTTTTTGGCGCTGTTACCTTTTCGAGACACTTTATTTTTTGAGCTTTCTTGCGTGTATGGCACTGAGCTATTCTCCAATCCGCAACAAATAACGATGAATCACTTGCGTGGAGAAACTCAACGATGAAGAAACTTGCTCTCTCGACCCTCTCGCTCGCCCTGCTGGGCGCCGCTGGTGCTGCTCAGGCTCAGTCGAGCGTGACGCTGTACGGCGTGATCGACACGTCGATTGCCTATGTTCACGGCAATGACGGCACGGGCAACAACATGTGGCAGATGCTGTCGGGCAACCTGCAAGGCAGCCGTTGGGGCCTGAAGGGTGCGGAAGATCTGGGCGGTGGCCTGAAGGCAATCTTCCAGATTGAAAACGGCTTCAACCCGGGCACGGGCAAGCTGAGCGCATCGAACACGATTTTCAACCGCCAGGCTTACGTCGGCCTGGAAAGCAACCAGTACGGCACGCTGACGCTGGGCCGCCAGTACGACCCGGTGGTTGACCTGGTCCAAGCAGTCACGGCTGACAACTACTTCGGCAGCTTCTTCGCAACGCCGGGCGACGTCGACAACAACGACAACAGCCTGCGCGTCAGCAACGCGATCAAGTACGCTTCGCCGGTTTGGGGTGGCTTCCAGTTCGAAGGCCTGTACGGTCTCAGCGGCGTCGCTGGCAAGCCGGGTTCGGGTCAGACGTGGTCGGTCGCAGCCGCTTACAACAACGGCCCGATTGGTGTTGCAGCTGGCTACTTCTACGCAAACAACCCGACGCCGGCAGCAGGCTCGCGCACCAATTGGACGTCGACGACGGCCGACAACATCGTCGACGGCCCGATCAACTCGGGTTACGTGACGGCGAAGTCGATCGGCATCGCACAAGTCGCAGGCCAGTACGCAATCGGCCCGGTCACGCTCGGCCTCGGCTACAGCAACGCACAGTACAAGCCGGACGCATCGTCGGGCTTCGGTTCGACCGAGAAGTACAATACGGGCCGCGCGTTCGTGACGTACCAGGTCACGCCGCCGCTGCTGCTGGGTCTGGGTTACTCGTACACGAAGGCGAGCGGCGACACGGACGCGAAGTACCATCAGGTTTCGCTCGGCGCGGATTACTCGCTGTCGAAGCGCACGGACGTCTACCTGGTCGGCGCATACCAGCACGCAAGCGGCACGCAACGCGTCGACGCGAATACGACGCAAGCTGCGCAAGCGTCGATCGGCTCGTACGGCTACGCCGGCACGAAGTCCCAGGAAATGGTCGCACTCGGCCTGCGTCACAAGTTCTAAAAACGAAGTATCCGGCGTGCATGGCGTCTCCGACGCCTTGCCGCCGACCTGGAAAGCCAGCCCCGGTTTCGGCCGCGGCTGGCTTTTTTTCGTCCATCTCCGGCAGGCGGAGCCGACATCGCCCGCAGGGCCGCCTCGCCCCGAGCCGGGACCCGACACAGGTCGGCGCGCCGGCAACGGCGCCTGGCGGCTGCAATGCACCCGCAACCCCGTTTCCGATG
This sequence comes from Burkholderia sp. MS389, assembly GCF_016899425.1. GTDB lineage: Bacteria > Pseudomonadota > Gammaproteobacteria > Burkholderiales > Burkholderiaceae > Burkholderia > Burkholderia sola. Next base: position 2,888,664 of record NZ_CP045995.1, on the reverse strand, counting down.
GCCGGAGAGGTCGCCGTTTCTCCGTTGAGCGCCTATCATCCGCACAGCCGGCGCCGCCCGGGTTAACCGACGCAGGATTTGTTTGCGCCGCGTGTCGATTTCGGCGGGCGTCGTCCGTCGTATCGATGGCGGCATACGGTTGCCCCGCACCCATGCAGACAGGAGACTCGTCATGACGATTCAGAAGATCACGCCTTTCCTCTGGTATTCGACGGAAGCCGAAGAAGCCGCGGCCTTCTATGCCGGCATCTTTCCGGATTCGCGCATCGTGCGCGTCACGGCCGTGCCCGGCACCGACGGCACGCGGATGGTCGAATTCGAGCTGTTCGGGCAGCCATTCTTTGCGATGAGCCACCCGCGCACGGAGGCGTTCAATCACTCGATCTCGCTGCTCGTCAGCTGCGCGGACCAGGCGGAACTCGACCGCTACTGGAGCGCCCTGCTCGACAACGGCGGCACGGCCGACGGCTGCGGCTGGCTGAGGGATCGCTACGGCGTGTCATGGCAGATCGTTCCGGAAGCGCTCATCCCGATGATGGCCGACCGCGACACGGTCAAGGCGGGCCGCGTGGCCGCCGCGATGATGCAGATGACGAAGTTCGACGACGCCGCGCTGAAGGCCGCCTTTGCGGGCACCGCGGGCTGACGACAGGCGGCCGGCTGCGGATGCGCGATGCCGCGCCGGATCGCCGTCTGCACGCACCCGGCTCGACGGGTCGCGCATGCACACGGCTCGAACGGGTTCGCTATCCGTGGCAGGCGGGCCGTAAGCCGTTGACGTGCTTCGTTGGTGGCCGCCGCTACGCCGACAACATCGACTCGATCGCGCGCCGCGCGTAGCCGATGAATTCGGCCAGCGGCTCGGCCGACAGAATCGCCGCGCCCGCCTCGCCATCGACATAGGCAGCACGCGCAGCCGCAACAACGGGCCGGTGCGCGTCCGGCAAACGCGCCAGCACCCACGTCGCGGCGACGTCCTTCGGTGCGATCCCGCCGGTCGCGGCGCTGTACCAGATGCGCGCGAGCGCGAGCACGATGTTGCACTCGTCGCCACGCCAGTCGGGTTCGGCCTTCCACTGCGCAACGGTCGCGAGCAGCGCGGCGACGAAGTCGCGCACCGGCACCGGCTCGAACAATACGTTCGCGGGCGACCCGACCAGCGCGACACTGTGCTGTCGCGCCTTCGTCAACAGGATGGCCAGATCGTGATCGATCAGCGGCGGCTCGACGATGCCGGCTTCCAGATCGCCGCGCAGCCACTCGCCGAACTGCAACTCGCGTCGCGCGGGATGACGCCACGGCACCACGTCGCCGTGCGCGATGACGGTGACCTCCAGCGCACGCATGCCGCTGCTGCAACCCGGCGGCGCAGACACGCCGAGCAGGTCCGACATCAGCGCGCGCCGCAGCGCTTCGTCCGGGCGTACCGCTACCGTCACCAGCAAATCGATGTCGCTGCGCGGTTTCAGGCCGCCGTCGAGCGCCGATCCGAACAGGTGGATCGCGTGCAGCGTCGCGCCGAGATGCCGCTCGATCACGGCGCGTGCGGCGGCGAGCTGTGCGGCGATCTCATGCGGAATGAAGTCGGTCACGACGGCAAACCTGACGACGCGCGCCCAATGGAACGCGAAGAAACGACACCGGGCAGCGCCACTGCGAGCGTCGACTTCCCCGATCGCGATTCGCCGACGATGCCGAGCGTTTCGCCCTGCCGCAGCGACACCGACACGCGTCGCGCGAACGAAGCTCGCCGCTCGGCGATGGGGATGCAGATGCGCGACATACGATCCGCCGCGCGCGTTGCGCGGCCCAATAAAAATCCCCGCACGCTTTCGCGTACGGGGATCTCGGGACATCGCAACGGCTGCCGACATGCATTCGGCAGTCGTTGCGCGGCATTACGCTGCCGCGTCCTTCAGCTTCTTCAGCGCACGTGCCTTCACGCGCACGCTGGCCGGCTTCGCCGGGAACCAACGCTCTTCGCCCGTGAACGGATCCTTGCCGAAGCGCTTCTTCTTCGCCGGCACGACTTGTGCCGTGATCTTCAGCAGGCCCGGCAGCGTGAACTCGCCCGCGCCCTTCTTGTGAACCGAGCCCAGCACGACGTTCTCGAGTGCGACGAGCACTGCCTTGACCGCCTTCACTTCGACAGCTGCGCGCTCAGCGATGTGCGTTGCGAGCGATGCCTTCGTGAACTTGTCCTTCAGCGGCGTCGGAGCAGCCGGTGCTGCCTTTGCGACAGCCTTCTTGGCCACTACTTTCTTCGCGGGCGCAGCCTTTTTGGCAGCCACTTTCTTGGTGGCCGGTGCGGCAGCCTTCTTGGCCACCTTTTTTGCGGAAGTCGCCATGTTTCTCCTACCAGGTGTGGTCGTTGGATACACGAAGCGTGCAACGCGCGCGCTTCAACGCCGGATTCTACAAGCGCCTTGACGCTTCGTGCAGTACTTTTATGCGTTTTCGCGGGGTTTCCCGCAGGTTTTGTTGCGTGCGACCGACTTCATCGACGCCCGAGCGTGAAAAAACACCTTCACGTATGGGCCCGAACGCGAATTACGTTCGATATTTGCGCACCTATACTGGGCGTGCTCAATGCCCGGATGCCTCCATGCGCGAAGTCAGATACGTCAAAGGACTCGACGGCCTGCGAGCCCTCGCCGTCATCCTCGTTTTCCTGTCCCACAAGGGCCATGTCCTTGCCGTCGACGTCGGCAAGCTTGGCGTGTGGACGTTTTTCCTCATCAGCGGATTCCTGATCGTCGGCGAGCTGCATCGCAACCGCCAGGCGGTCGAGCGCGGCGCCATGACGCGTCGCCACGCGCTCGCGCTGTTCCTCGCGAAGCGCGCGCTGCGGATCTTCCCCGTCTACTACCTGCTGCTCGCCGCGCTCGCGATCGCGCACGCGCTGTTCTACCAGCGCGGCGTCAACCTCGGGCTCGCATGGCACGCGGTGTTCCTGTCGAATTACTGGATCGGCGTCGTCAAGGACGGCTGGCCGGGCTCCACGTCGCACTTCTGGAGCCTCGCCGTTGAACAGCAGTTCTATCTGATCGCCCCGCTCGCGCTGCTCGCGGTGCCCGCCGCGCGACACGTCGCGCTCGGCATCGCGGCCGTCGCGCTGTGCGCGCTCGCGCATCTCGCGCTCTACCTGTCCGACGCGTCGCCGGTGCTGATCTACGCGTTTTCCCCGTGGAATTTCGCGTTGATCGCGCTCGGCGGCGTCGGCGCGATGGCGCTCGCCGATCGCGGCGCGGCCGCCGCGCGCCGCGTGCCGCCCGGCTGGCTCGGCGCGGCCGGCGTCGTCTTCTTCCTCGTACTGCCCGCCTGCACGGCATTGCCCGATGCGGTCGCGGGGCTCGCGGATCTCGGCCTGTCGGTGTCGCTCGGCGCGCTGATGCTGTGGATCGTCAGCGCGCCCGAGCATCCCGTCGTCGCGCTGCTCGACTGGGCGCCGCTCGCGTATCTCGGCACGATCAGCTACGGCTTCTACCTGTTCCACAACCTGATTCCGGCGCGCTTCGGCGCGCTGCCCGCGTCGTTCGCGCACGTGCCGATGCCGGAAATCGTCCGCGACGCGCTGCCGGAAATGCTGCAATTCGCGCTCGCCGTGCTGCTTGCGCACCTGTCCTGGCGTTATCTCGAAAAACGGCTGCTCGACTTCAAGAAGCCGATCGCCGCGATGCTGGCCCGACACTTCGCCGCGCAACCGAGCACGTCGCCGCGCTGAGCGGTGGGCGGCGGCAACGGATCGGAATGCGTCGATACCGGTGACGCCCGGCGGCCGGCGGCCAGCTGCTTGACAGCCGATGCCGCGTCATCGCGCGACACCCCAGCGCGCGTCGTGCAACCCGCGCAACCCATCCACCGATCCGGTCACGCGACGAATGCGTCGGCACCGGTTTCACGCGCGACGTCCCATCTCATCGGCCTACTCCTCGCGTCGCGGGCCACCAACCTCCGCCCGTCCGAGGTGCGGCATCCAGACGTCACGCACCACGCTCGTGCGCCCGCCAAAAACAAAAAAGCCCCGGCGCGCGAGCGGCCGGGGCCAACGGAACAACCACCACCTGAAACGACGGAGCGCGCGGCCGCTTAAGCGACGGCAGCCAGCGCGGGCAAGCAGGTACGCAGGTACGCCTCGAATTCGCGGCTCACTTCCGGATGCTGGAGCGCGAGCTCGACAGTGGCCTTCAGATAACCGATCTTGCTGCCGCAGTCGAAACGCGTGCCGTAGTAGCGATACGCGAGCACCTGTTCGTTCGCGAGCAGCGACTGGACGGCGTCGGTGAGCTGCAGTTCGCCGCCCGCACCCGGCTTGAGCTTGCGCAGATGATCGAAGATCGTCGGCATGAACACGTAGCGGCCGACCACGCCGAGGTTCGACGGCGCATCCTCGGGCGCCGGCTTCTCGATGATGCCCGACAGCTTGATGATGTCCTCTTCCCACTCCCGGCCTTCGACGACGCCATACGAGCGGCTGTCTTCGCGCGGGATCGTCTCCACGCCGATCACCGAGCTGTGATAGTGGTCGAACACGTCGACGAGCTGCTTGAGCACCGGCTGTTCGCCGTGCAGCAGGTCGTCGGCGAGGATCACCGCGAACGGCTCGCCGTGCACGAGCTTCTCCGCGCACAGCACCGCATGGCCGAGGCCGAGCGCTTCCGGCTGGCGCACGTAGAAGCAGTTGACGTGACTCGGCTTGATGCCGCGCACGAGCTCGAGCAGCTTTTCCTTGCCGCGCGCCTCGAGCTCGGCCTCGATCTCGTACGACTTGTCGAAATGATCCTCGATCGCGCGCTTGCTGCGCCCGGTGACGAAGATCATCTCGGTGATACCGGCGTTGATCGCTTCCTCGACCGCGTACTGGATCAGCGGCTTGTCGACGACGGGCAACATTTCCTTCGGGCTCGCCTTCGTTGCCGGGAGGAACCGCGTGCCGAGACCGGCAACGGGAAACACGGCCCTGGTGACTTTCAACATGTTCGCATCCTGATAGCGTTGACTGCGCCGCGTCGACCTGCGACCCGGCGCGATTGTGTTCCGAACGGCATATCGAGAATCGACGGTACTGCCAATTCCGCTCCGCTCATTTTCGATATGAACTGATTGCCCGATTATTCCGGAAAAAATATAATCGCTTCAACCCGGTCGATATTGCCGAACCGATTGCCGGAGCAGAAACAAATTACCGATTTTCCGGATACAAATTCTTACGATTCGAATTCCTCGATATAGGGCACGCCGCCCCGCTCGAGGCCCGGGCGGATCGGTTCGTTCTTCAGCGCCTCGCGGTACGCCGACAGCACGGCCATGACCAGCAGTACTGCAGCGCTTGCGATCCAATGCATGTCCATCTTGCCGCTCCTTGCATCAATCAACTGGAGCTTCAAACTATCAGAAAAAAATCGGCAAATAATTCGTGCCCGTCGCGGAACCGCTTTCAGGCAGCGATAAACCCATGATGCGGAATACCGATATTTCCGGACGAGATTTTTTTATTCATTGACCGAATTCTTGCGCATTACGATTGGATGAACTTCCCGTCCATCCGTCGCAAGGAATCGAATCGCATGCAAGCTTTCAGCGGATCGTCTCTGGCCGCGCCGCCCGTCGCCGACCACAAGGAACACGTGATCGACGCGATGCGCGGCTTCGCGGCGCTGCTCGTCGCCTATTTCCACTGCCGCCAGGTCGTCTGGGTCGGCATGCAGAGCTTCCATCAGGCTTACGGTCATGCACTCAGCCCGGGCGCGATCGCCGGCTACCTGACCTTCCCGTTCGCGTGGGGCTCGGCCGGCGTCCCGATCTTCTTCGTGATCAGCGGCTACTGCATCCACCGCAACGCGGCGCTCAAGCTCGCGGCCAATCCCGCGTACCGGCTCGACGCACCGAACTTCTGGGTGCGCCGCTTCGCGCGCATCTACCCGGTGCTGCTCGCCGCGCTGCTGTTCACGCTCGCGCTCGATGCGGTCAGCCTGCAGATCGAGCCCGTCAGCCACAAGATCCGCGACGTCGGCCTCGTCGCGTTCCTCGTGAACCTGTTCTCGCTGCAGGGCGTCGCCGGCTACACGTACGGGTCGAACGGCGCGCTGTGGACGCTGTCGCTCGAAGTGCAGTTCTACGCGATCTACCCGCTGCTGTTCGCGCTGCGCCGGCGCATCGGCATGCCGGCCGTCGTCGCCGCGGTGGCGCTCGTCAACGTCGCGTCGGCGTGGCTGCTCGAACGGCACGACCTGCAGTTCTTCACGTCGTACTGGCTGTCCTGGACGATCGGCGCATGGATCGCCGACGTGCGCGCGCAGCAGTCGCGCGGCACGGCCGTCGTGCCGTCGCGCGCGTGGTACGTCGCGGCCGCCGTGCTGCTGGCCGCCGGCTGCGGCGCATTCCATTTCGGCCAGTACGGCGCGTTCCAGCTGTGGTCGGCCGGCTTCGCATGCTTCCTGTACCGCGCGCTCGCCCGGCCGCCGCGCACGACGCCGCCGCTGCGCGTGCTGAGCTGGTTCGGCGACTTCAGCTACTCGCTGTACCTGATCCACCTGCCGCTGTTCGTCTGCCTCGGCTCGGTGCTGTTCCACTCCGAATTGCAGCTGTCGATCTGGCCGTCGTTCGCGTTCATGGCCGTCGCGATTCCGGTCGCGTACCTGTTCTACCGGATGTTCGAACGCCCGGCGATGACGTGGTCGGCCAGTTTCAAGCCGACCCGCACCGCCCGCGTCGTCGCGTCGACGCCCGAACAGGCCGCCTGACGCGAGCCGGCCGGCTCGATCGGCCGTCCGGTCCGGAGCCCTCGCGCGGCGTGTCGCTGCGCGAGGGCTTTTTCATGGCCGGCACGCGGTTGCAGGCCGGGTCGACAAGGAATGAGTGGCCTGCCGCCCTTCGACCGCGCTACGGCCCCCGCGGGCCCCTTGTGCGCGGTTGCCGAAGCACGAGCGCGACGGTGTCGACTGCTCGCTTCACGTTCCCGACGGCCCAATCCTGTTCCAGACGACGCTCGGCTACGCTCGCGCCCGACTCGGACCCGGGGCGCAAACCAGCTCACCCGTCGCAGCCACACGCCCCGCCCGCTGAAAAACGAAGCCCCCGCACAGCGCAACGCCGCATGGGGGCCCGTTTTCCGCCATTTTCCGCCCTTTCCCGCCGGCTCGCGCCGGCTGCTACTTCTTCGCGCTCGCCGCCTTGGCAGCCTTCGCCGTATCCGCGAGGATCTTCTCGACCCGCTCCACGTAGGTTTCGGTCCCGAACCGGCGCACCGCGGTCGCCCGCCCGCTCGCGACGAGCCGCTCGCGCAGCGCGCGGTCGCGCTTGAGCGTCGCCAGCGCATCGGCCAGCGCGGCCGCGTTGCCCGGCTCGCAGAGCAGCCCGTTGTCGCCGTCCTCGATGATCTCGACGACACCGCCCGCGCGCGCCGCGACGACCGGCCGGCGCGCGAGCATCCCCTCGACGATCACGCGCCCGAACGGCTCCGGCGTGATCGACGTGTGCGCGACGACGTCGACCGCCGTCATGCACGCGGCCACGTCGCGCTGGAAGCCGAGGAAATGCACGCGCTCGTCCATCGCATGCTGCGCGACGTATTCGTGCAGTTGCGCCGCATAGTCGTCCTCGCCGAACAGCGGCGCGCCGACCAGCACCACGTGCATGTCCGGATGCCGCGCGGCGGCCTCCAGCAGCACGTGCTGCCCCTTCCAGCGCGCGAGACGGCTGAACGAGCCGACCAGCCACGCGTCGGCGGGCAACCCGAGGCGCGCGCGCAGCGCGGCCTGGCTCACGCCTTCCAGCGCGTCGAACGGTTCGGCCGAAATCCCGTTGAACACGACGTCGACGTGCTGCGGCGTGAAGCCGGTCAGCGCGCGGAACGCCTGCGCGGATGCGTCGGAGTTCGCGATCACGCGCGTGATGCCGAACCGCGCGCAGTACTTGATCGCCTGCAACTGCTTGCCGCCGAAATGGTCGGTGCTGACGATGTCGCGCAAATGCCAGACCACCGGCTTGCGCGCGAGCCGCCCGGCAAGCGCGGCGACCACCATCGCGCGCTGCGTGTTCGCGTAGATCACCTCGGCGCGGCGCGCGCGGCGGGCGACGTCGCGCACCAGCCGCACGAGCTGCTTCACCGCGCCGAACGACACGCCGCCCTGCTTGCGCACGCCCGCGAGCGCGCCCTGCTCGACCACGTCGACGCGCGCGCCGATCTCGTCGAGCGCCGCGCGGAACGGGCCGTCGTCGAACAGCAGCACGTCGGCGTTCGCGCGCATGTGCTTCATGATCTCGAGCAGCGACAGCTCGGCGCCGCCGAGCACGCCGCTCTGGTCGAGCACGAGCGTCGCCGGGCCGCGGGCGACCGGCAGCGGAGCCGCCGTGCCGCGCTGCGCGGTCGAGCCGGGCAGCGCTTGCTCCACGTAGTCGAGGAAGCGCCGCCGGAACGTGTCGGCGGAAAACCGCTCCGCGTTCGCGCGGCACGCGTCAGGCGTGAAGCGCTGCGGCGCGCGCTCGAAATCGTCGACGGCCGCGACGATCGCGTGCGGCGTCTGTTCGTCGAAGAAAAGGCCGGTCGGGTTCAGGTTCGACTGCGGGTCGAGCACGGTCTCGAGCGCGCCGCCCTTGCCGTACGCGATGACCGGCGTGCCGCACGCCTGCGCCTCGACGACCGAGATCCCGAAATCCTCCTCGGCCGCGAACACGAACGCCTTCGCGCGCCGCATCCGGTCGTGCAGCACCGCGAACGGCTGATAGCCCATGATCTCGACGTTTGGGCCCGCCTTCGCGCGGATCTTCTGCATCTCGGGGCCGTCGCCGATCACGACGAGCTTGCGCTCGGGCGTCTTCGAGAAGGCTTCGACGATCAGGTCGATCTTCTTGTACGGCACCATCCGCGACGCGGTCAGGTAGAAATCCTCCTTCACCGCGTTCAGCGAGAACGCGTCGACGTCGACCGGCGGAAAGATCACCGCCGCGTCGCGGTGGTAGACCTTCTTGATGCGCCGCGCGATGAACGCGGAGTTCGCGACGAAGCCGTCCACCGCGTTCGCGGTGCGCGTATCCCAGTTGCGGATGTAATGGAGAATCATCCGCGCGAGCAGCGATTTCGGCCCGTGCGTGAGGTTCGACTGTTCCAGATACTGGTGCTGCAGGTCCCACGCATAGCGGATCGGCGAATGCACGTAGCTGATGTGCACCTGGTCCGGCCCGGTCAGCACGCCCTTCGCGACCGCGTGGCTGCTCGAGATCACGAGGTCGTACTCGGACACGTCGAGCTGTTCGATCGCGAGCGGCATCAGCGGCAGGTAGCTGCGGTACTTGGTGCGGGCGAACGGCAGCTTCTGGATGAACGACGTCGTCACCGGCTTGCCGCGCACGAACGCGCGATCGTCGAGGAAATCGACGAGGCTGAACAGGTCCGCGTCGGGAAAGCACGCGACGATCTGTTCGAGCACGCGCTCGGCGCCCGCATAGGTGACGAGCCAGTCGTGGACGATCGCCACGCGCAGCGCACGCGTCGGCTGCCGCGCGCCGGCCCGTTCGGCCGGGTGCGGCGCGGCGGCGTCGCCGGCATGGACCACGGCGGCATCGGCCGTGGCGAGATTCAGGACGGCGTGTTCCGCCAGATCGCGATTCATGCAGTTCTCCTCGCATTGAGACGGACAAACAGGTCGCGCACGAGTGCACGCAGCCCCGGCGTCATCGTGAGCGACCACGCGACGTTCAGCACCAGCACGACCGCGCACATGCCGATCGACTGGACCAGCCCCGGCCATGCCTGCGCGAGAAACAGGCTCGCCAGCAGGAAGGCGAGATGGGCAAGCATGTCGAGTACGATCGCGCGCATCCGGATCGCCGACAGGTACAACAGCACGCCGTAGTCGACGAGCGCGCGCGCCGCGACGACCACCGCCGCGCCGATCAGCCCGAAGTGATGAATGCCGAACCACAGGCCGCCGACGAAGAACGGCATCTCGACGAGCCCGGCGAATGCCGCGCGGGCCGGATTGACCTGCGACTGGATCAGGATGCGCGTGACGCTCGCCTGGCCGACGAGCCACACGCTGATCACCAGCACGCGGCCGACCGGCGCCGAATGCGCGGCGAGATCGGCGCCGACCCACAGCGTGAGGAACGGCGCGAGCGCGAAGATCGCGACGATGCCGACCGGCGTGAACACGCCGTTCAGGAATTCGAGCGACTGGCGCGCGAGCGTATCCGCATGATCGCGGCCGACCGCCGACAGGCGCGGGAACAGCGTGCGCACCAGCGCGTTCGGCAGCATGTTCAGCCGCGTGACGAGGTTCTGCGGCACCGTGTAGTAGGTGACGAACTTCGCGCCCATGCCGGCGCCGAGCATCACGCGGTCGAGCGTGTCGGCGATCATGCTCGTCGTGCTCGCGATCAGCATCCAGCCGCCGAAGTTGAACAGCCCCTTCGCGGTGCCCCACTGCGGCGGATCGATGCGGCGAATCCCGAGCACCTTGACGCTGGCCTGACCGAGCATCACCGCCGCGATCAGCCGCGCGACGACCGCCGCGGCGAGCACCGTCTGCAGGTTCGGCGCGATCCACCACGCGGCGCCGAGCGGCAGCAACTGGAACAGGAACGTGCCGATCGTCTGGTTCGTGTTGAACACGCCGAACCGTTCGGCGCCGTTGATCGCGCCGGCGAACACCCACGACACGTTCGCGAGCGGAATCGCGAGCGCGAGCCACGGCAGCGCCAGATACACCTCGTGCTGCATCGCAGCCGACACCTTCGTGAAATACGCGGTGTAGACGAACGCGCCGAAATAGATCAGCAGGCCGCCGACAATACCGGTGCCGAGATTCAGCCAGAACGCGCTCCAGAACACGCGCGCGCTTTCGTCGGCGTTGCCGCTCGCGAGCGCCTTCGAGATGTGGTTCTGCGCGGCCATGCTCATCCCGAGATCGAGTATCCCGAAATAGCCGATCAGCGTCCACACGAGGCTGACGACGCCGTAGCGTTCGACGCCGAGCGCGTGGATGTACGCGGGCACCGTCACCAGCGACACGAAGGTCGGCAGGATCAGCCCGATGAAGTTGATCGAAACGTTCTTGAGTATGCCTTTGTCCATGCTTTAGCCCAGGGGCCCGTTACGGTTTCCAGCGGTACATGAGCACCTTGCCGCGCGCGTCTTCCTCGACGAACACCAGGTACTCGCCGTTCTCGCGCCGGAACGCGCTGATGCCGAACGGCACGTCGACCCAGCCCGACGCCTTGCCGACCTCGGCGCCCGGGCTCATCACGCCGACTTCCTTGCCGGTTTCCTTGTCGTACACGTGGATCTTGCCGACCGGCTCCACGGTGAAGAGGTAGCGGCCCTCGACCGTGATCCCGATCAGGTCGAGGATCGGCTTCGCGTCGAGCTGCCACGGCAGCGCGACCTGATAGCGCACCACTGGCGAGCCGCTCGACCATTTGTCGAAACGCACCAGCACGCGGCCGACTTCCTTGTTGATGCCGGGCTGCGGCGGCGCGTCGGCCGTGTAGCCCGTCACGTACAGCGTGTCCGTCTGCGGTTCGTAGATCGCGCGGCGCAGTTGCGTGAACGGCTGCGGCATCGGGTAGGTCGTGACCTTGTCGTACGAATAGATCGGGTTGCCGGCCTTGTCGACGCCGCCATAGCCGAAGCGATGAATCCCTCGCACGTCGCTCGTGCGCCAGATGTCGCCCTTCGTGTCGACCCACCAGCCCCAGCCGCCCGCCTTTGCCTTGCCCGTCGTGTTGATCTCGGACTCGTCGGCATCGATCCGGCCGTTGCCGTTCGCGTCGCGCCATAGCCAGTCGCCGCCCGGCGGCTTGTTCGGCACCTTGTCGACCGGCCGCGCGCGCCCCGCGATCAGGCCCGACGGAATCGCGACCTCGCCGTCGCGCTTCGCGTCGAAGCGGTAGATCTTCAGGTGATCGGCGTACATGTCGGTCAGGTACAGGAACGTGCGGCCGTCGACGCGCCGCGCGATCGGCATGCCCGGATACTGGTCGGTGTGGAACACCGGGTCGTCCGGATACTTGAAGCGGTTCGACAGGAAGCCGACGTATTTCCAGTCCTGGCCCGGCGGCTTCGACAGGTCGAGCTCGAAGCGCTTGTTGCCCGTGTACACGCTGTTCGGCCGCGCAGGGTCCAGCCACGCGCCGTCGACGAACAGCAGCCCCTGCACCTGCCAGCGCAGCTTGCCGTCCGGCGTGTAGCTTTCCAGCACCGCGCCGAGCCCCGCGCCGATCGTCTCGTGGCGCGGCCCGATCCCGTTCATCGACACATAGAGGTTGCCCGCGCGGTCGACGCCGACGCCCGTCAGCCCGTTGAAGCGCTGCGGCCCCGGCCGGCCCGGCACCGGGCCCGCGAAGATGCCGCCGCGCTCGCCGAGCGTGCCCGACGGCGCATAGCCCTTGCCGCCTTTCGAGAAGATCAGGATCTGCTGGCGCGGCCCGTTGTCCGCGACGAGCACGCGCCCTTTCGCGTCGACCGCCACGTCCACCGCGTCGGTGCCTTCCGGCAGCGCCGGCGCGTCGTCGAGCTTGCGGCCGTCGGCCCGCACGTGCACGAGATGCGCGGGGCCGCCGAGCGTATCGGTCAGCAGCCACAGCGTGCCGTCGCCCGCCAACGCGATGCGGCCCGGCTCGTGCGCGCTCCACGTGCCCTTCTGCTGCATCGTTTCCGCGTCGTAGACATCCACCACGTCGCGCGACGGATTGGTCGCGAACAGCGTCTTGTCGTCAGCCGCGAGGCCGCCCACTTCCGCCTTCGCCTCACCGACTTCCGAGCGCGCGGGCGCCGACACCTCGTTCATCATCATGAAGCTCGCGGCCATCCGCGCGCGGCCGGTATCGGCGCGCCCGCCCGGCGCGACCTGCGGCGCCGCGCGAAACGGCGCGGGCTGCTTCATGTCGCCGATCGTGCGCCGCGAGATGCCGAACCATTGCTTGCCCTTGTCCGGCCAGATGCCGGGCGACTGCAGATGGCCGCGCTCGTTGCCGACGCCGATCGCGACATACGCGTACTTGCTGTTCACCGCGATCGCGCTGCCGCCGAGGTTGCCCCAGCCGTGCGTGCCGCCCGCGAAGCCGAGCATCTTCCCGTCCTGGTAGACGCTCGCCTCGGCGCCGCTCTCGTCCCACGGCGCATTCGTATACACCTTGCCCTCCGGCGTCACCGCGATCGCGCGAATATCGATCTGCGTCCACGTGCCGTCGCCATAGCCGAACGTGTTGCCGATCCACGACGTCGTCGCGGGCAACACCGTTTCGGCCGGCACGGCGCTCGTCAGCAGTGCCGCGCATACCGTCATGCCAACCAGAATCAGACGTCGCAATGCGCTTCTCCAGACTCGATGCAACAGCGACCGGCGCCGCCTCGGATCGCCCGCGGCGGCGCGCTGTCGCTAAATGGGTTTCAAACGTCGCGATGCAGGTTACAAGCAAAAATAATCACAAGAAATTTGGAAATATTTGGGGATGTTTCTGCCTGAAATATCGAACCGGAACAGCGAGTAAATGACCACGGAAAACGGCAATAACGACCGCTCTTTCCGCGTCACCACGTAGAAAATTCCGCTCCGCGCCGCCCGGCGCGCCCGTCCGCGAGCCAACCTTTCATCGCGCGATCGTAATAATCGGTATTGGCCTGGTTGTCGTCAGATAAATGGCGCGCGTTTTTTTACCGATTTCTTTTCCCTAGAATCGATTGCGATTCCATATTCCATTTAAAGGCATGCAATACGTACACGCATCGGATGCGGGTCGTGAAGGAGCCGCGCGATGACGGCCCTGTCGCGCCCCGCCGACCTCGCCCCGCCGCAACACGGCCGCATCGTGCAGCTCGACGGGCTGCGCGCGATCGCGGTGGGCGCCGTCTTCCTGCAACACGCGCTGAAGGCGCCGCTGTGGATGGGCGTCGACCTGTTCTTCGTGCTGAGCGGCCTGCTGATCACCGGCATCCTGCTCGATCGCAAGGCGCGCGGGCAGTCGTACTTCAGCCACTTCTACGCGCGCCGCGTACGCCGCATCCTGCCGCCGTACGTGCTGCTGCTGGTGGTGTCGACGCTGCTGTTCGGCGCGAGCTGGCTGCCGCACTGGCCGTGGTTCGCGTTCTTCTCGACCAATATCGGGCTGTCGCTCGGCAGCATCGGCCATGACAGCCTGAACGTGCTGTGGTCGCTCGCGGTCGAGGAGCAGTTCTACATCTTCTGGCCGTTCGTCGTGCTGTGGTGCTCGGAGCGCGCGCTGCTGTGGGTCGCCGCCGCGCTGATCGTCGCGGCGCCGGTGCTGCGCGCGATCGCGACGCCGTGGTTCGATTCGTTCTGGCCGATCTACTACCTGACGCCGTTCCGGATGGACCTGCTCGCGGCAGGCGCGTTGCTCGCGATCGTGCTGCGCCGCGACCGGCGCGCGCTGGAGCCGTTCTATCCGCTCGCGATCGTCGGCGCGCTCGTGTCGCTCGCGATCCTCGGCTGGCTGCACCTGTCGTTCCCGCGCTTTCGCGCCGCGAACACGCCGCTGTCGAACGCGGCGCTCTACAGCATCTCGCTGCTGCTGTGCACGTCGATCGTCGTGATCGCACTGCGCGGCCGCGGCCTCGTGCAGCGCGTGCTGACGAACCCGATGCTCGTCTACGTCGGCACCGTCAGCTACACCGTCTACCTGATCCACCTGAGCGTGCTGTACGCGCTGTGGCCGCTGCACCTGAACCGCTTCGTCACGGCCGCGCTCGCGCTGGCGATCACGCTCGCGTACGCGACCCTGAGCTGGTACGGCTTCGAACGGCGCCTGACGCGCGGGCCTGCGCGCCGCGCGGTGCCGGCCGCCGCCGGCACGACCGCCTGACTTTCATCATCCATTGCTTCTACCAGGACAACGCCATGAGCCAAACGCGTAAAAAGGCCATCATCACCGGGATTTCGGGGCAAGACGGTGCGTACCTGACCAAACTGCTGCTCGACAAGGGCTACGAGGTCACCGGCACCTACCGCCGCACCAGCTCGGTGAATTTCTGGCGCATCGCCGAGCTGGGTGTCGACACGCACCCGAACCTGACGCTCGTCGAACACGATCTGACCGACGCGGGCTCCAGCCTGCGCCTGCTCGAACGCACGCAGCCGGACGAGCTGTACAACCTGGCCGCGCAAAGCTTCGTCGGCGTGTCGTTCGACCAGCCGGCGACGACCGCCGAAGTGACCGGCATCGGCCCGCTGAACCTGCTCGAGGCGATTCGCGTCGTGAGCCCGAAGACGCGCTTCTACCAGGCGTCGACGTCAGAGATGTTCGGCAAGGTGCAGGCGATCCCGCAAACGGAAACCACCGCGTTCTATCCGCGCAGCCCGTACGGCGTCGCGAAGCTGTACGCGCACTGGATGACCGTGAACTACCGCGAATCGTATGGCCTGTTCGGCAGCAGCGGCATCCTGTTCAACCACGAATCGCCGCTGCGCGGCCGCGAATTCGTTACGCGCAAGATCACCGACACGATCGCGAAGATCAAGCTGGGCAAGGCGACCAAGCTCGAGCTCGGCAATCTCGACGCGAAGCGCGACTGGGGCTTCGCACTCGAATACGTCGAAGGCATGTGGCGGATGCTGCAGGCCGACGAACCCGACACCTACGTGCTGGCGACCAACCGCACCGAAACCGTGCGCGACTTCGTGCGGATGGCGTTCGCGGCGGCCGGCTACCAGCTCGAATGGACCGGCAAGGGCGAGCAGGAACGCGGCCTCGACGCATCGACCGGCAACGTGCTCGTCGAAGTGAACCCGAAGTTCTACCGCCCTGCCGAAGTCGACCTGCTGATCGGCTGCGCGGACAAGGCGAAAAGCAAACTGGGCTGGGCGCCCAAGACGACGCTCGAACAACTATGTCAGATGATGGTCGAAGCGGATTTGACGCGGAACCAACACCATGACACGTTCTGAAACCGGGCGTCCGTCGCGCCGTGCGTTCGTCACGGGCCTGACGGGCTTCACCGGTCGCTACATGGCCGAACGCCTGCAGGCGGCCGGCTATGACGTCTGGGGCACGGTCGCGCCCGGTACGCCGCGCCCCGCCGATCCGGCGTTCGCACAGTGCACGCTGCTGCCCGTCGACCTGCTCGACGCGGATGCGATGCGCGCGGCCGCGGCCGACGCGCGACCCGACGCGGTCGTGCATCTCGCCGCGCGTGCCCATGTCGCCGACGACGAGCCGTCGCCGACCTACGCGGTCAACATCGTCGGCACGCGCAACCTGCTGGCGGCGCTCGCCGGCCTCGACCGCCGTCCGTCGGCCGTGCTGCTGGCCAGCAGCGCGAACATCTACGGCAACTCGACGCCCGGCGTGCTCGACGAAACCGTCGCGCCTGCCCCGGCGAACGACTACGCGATCAGCAAGCTCGCGATGGAATATGCGGCGAAGCTCTGGGCCGACCGGCTGCCGATCGTGATCGCGCGGCCGTTCAACTACACGGGTGTCGGCCAGAGCGATGCGTATCTGCTGCCGAAGCTCGTCGCGCACTATGCGAGCAACGCGCCGCGGATCTCGCTCGGCAACCTCGACGTGAGCCGCGATTTCTCCGACGTGCGCGACGTGACGGCCGCCTATCTGAAGCTGGTCGAAGCCGCGCCGGCCGGCGAGACGTTCAACGTGTGCTCGGAACGCGCGTATTCGCTGAAGGAAGTGCTGGCGATGCTGTCGCGGATCGCCGGCTACGTGATCGACGTGACGATCGATCCGCGCTTCGTGCGGCACAACGAAGTGAAAAGCCTGAGCGGGTCGCGCGACAAGCTGCGGCGCGCGGTGGGCGAATTGCCGGTCACGCCGCTCGACGAAACGCTGCGCTGGATGGTGGACGCGATGCGTGCCGCACCGTCCGCGCACGCCGCCGGCTGAACGGCGGCACGACACGCGCGCGACGGCATGCGCCGCAACGACAACGGGCCGCTCTCTCGAGCGGCCCGTTTCATTGATGCCGAGCACAAACGGGCTGTATCGCTCAGCCTCAGCCGTCCAGGCCGCGCGCCAGATCGTTGCGAACGTCGCCCGCATGCTCGAGGCCGACCGCCAGGCGGATCAGCCCTTCGGTGATCCCCGCTGCCGCACGCGCTTCCGGCGTGATGCGGCCGTGCGTCGTGGTGGCCGGATGCGTGATCGTCGTGCGCGTGTCGCCGAGGTTGCCGGTGATCGACACCAGCTTCGTGCCGTCGATCACGCGCCATGCGTTCGCGCGCTGCTGCTCGGGCGTGTCGCCCTTCAGTTCGAACGACACGATCGCGCCGCCCGCCTTCTGCTGACGCTTCGCGAGCTCATGCTGCGGATGCGATTCGAGGCCCGGATAGAACACGCGCGCGACCGCCGGATGCGAATCGAGCCAGCGCGCGATCTCCAGCGCGTTCGCCGATTGCTTCTCGACGCGCAGCGACAGCGTCTCCATCCCTTTCAGCAGCACCCACGCGTTGAACGCCGACAGCGTCGGGCCCGCGCTGCGCACGAACGGGAACACCTTGCCCATGATGAATTCCTTCGAGCCGACCAGCGCGCCGCCAAGCACGCGGCCTTGCCCGTCGAGGAATTTCGTCGCCGAGTGCATCACGACGTCCGCGCCGAGCTTCAGCGGCTGCTGCAGCACCGGGCTGCAGAAACAGTTGTCGACGACGAACAGCGCGTTCGCGGCCTTCGCGATCTTGCCGATCGCCTCGATGTCCGCGAGTTCGGTCAGCGGGTTCGACGGCGTCTCGAGGAAGAACATCTTCGTTTCCGGCCGCACGGCTTCGTGCCATGCGTTCAGGTCGGTCGGGTCGACGAAGGTCGTCGTGATCCCGAACTTGCTGAAGATCTGCGAGAACATCCCGAGCGTCGAGCCGAACAGGCTGCGCGAGCTGACGAGATGGTCGCCCGCCTGCAGCGCGGCCATCACGACCGACATGATCGCGGCCATCCCCGACGCCGTCGCGATGCAGGCCTCGCCGCCCTCGAGCGCCGCGAGACGCTCCTGGAACATGGTGACGGTCGGGTTCGTGAAGCGCGAATAGGTGAAGTAGTCTTCCGAATTCGCGAAGCGCTCGGCCGCGTCGGCCGCGCTGGAGAAGCAGAAGCTCGACGTGAGGAACAGCGCTTCCGAATGCTCGTTGAAGTCGCTGCGCAGCGTGCCCGCGCGCACCGCAAGCGTGTCGAAGTTGAGGGAGTCGTCCATGTTCCGTTTTCCGTATTCGATGGCCGCGCCGACGGTCGTGCACGAGGCGCGGACCCGGTCAAAGCCGAGGCCAAAAACAAAAAGCCCGCTATGCGTCGGCATCAGCGGGCTTCGGTGCGGTACGACAGCGATCGACTCGGGCCGGCTGCCGCCGGCCTTCGCTTTAGCTGTTTTGGGAAGTTGCCCCGCGTCCGCAAGCTGATATCAAATCGACGCAAGGCCACATCCTATCACGCCTCGACAAAAGCGTGCGCCGGCGTTACTCGACCGACAGTTGCAGGTTCATCTGCGAACGCTCGGTGTCGCCGGCCGTGTCGCGATCGGCCTGCGACGCCGGCGTGAGGCGCGCGCGCTCGATCGCATCGAGGTACTCGGGCGTCACGGCGCCGGTGATGTAGTTGCCGTCGAAGCACGACGCCTCGAAGTTCTCGAGCTTCGGGTTGATGTCGCGCACCGCGCGGCGCAGATCGTCGACGTCCTGATAGATCAAATGATCGGCGCCGATGATCTTCGCGACTTCCTCGTCGGTGCGGCCGTGCGCGACGAGCTCGCCGCGCGTCGGCATGTCGATGCCGTACACGTTCGGGAACTTCACGGGCGGCGCCGCCGACGCGAAGATCACCGACTTCGCGCCCGCATCGCGCGCCATCTGCACGATTTCGTGCGAGGTCGTGCCGCGCACGATCGAATCGTCGACGATCAGCACATGCTTGTCCTTGAACTCGATGCTCATCGCGTTGAGCTTCTGGCGCACCGACTTCTTGCGCACGGCCTGCCCCGGCATGATGAAGGTGCGGCCGACGTAGCGGTTCTTGAAGAAGCCCTCGCGATACTCGACGCCGAGCTTCGCGGCGACCTGCATCGCCGCCGGGCGCGACGAATCGGGAATCGGCATCACGACGTCGATCGGCACGTTCGGCAGTTCGCGCTTGATCTTCTCGGCGAGATAGTCGCCCATGCGCAGGCGCACGTTGTAGACCGGCACGCCGTCGAGACACGAATCCGGACGGGCCAGATACACGTATTCGAACATGCACGGATTCAGCGTCGGGTTCTCCGCGCACTGCTGGCTGTGGAAGTTGCCGGCCTTGTCGATGAAAACCGCTTCGCCCGGCTCCAGGTCACGCACGAATTCGAAACCGATGCCTTCGACCGCTACCGACTCCGACGCGACCATCCATTCGGTGCCGTGTTCGGTTTCGAGCTTGCCGATGCACAGCGGCCGGATGCCGAACGGGTCGCGGAACGCGAGCAGGCCGTAGCCGGCGATCAGCGACACGATCGCGTACGAGCCCTCGAGGCGGCGATGCACGCCCGAGACCGCCTTGAACACCGACGCCGGATCGAGCTCGAGGCCCGTGGTCGACAGTTGCAGCTCGTGCGCGAACACGTTGAGCAGCACTTCGCTGTCGGAATTGGTGTTGATGTGCCGGCGGTCGATCCGGAACATCTCGTCCTTCAGTTGCATCCAGTTCGTCAGGTTGCCGTTGTGCGCGAGGATGATCCCGAACGGCGCGTTCACGTAGAACGGCTGCGCCTCGGCCTCGCTCGATGCCGAGCCGGCCGTCGGATAGCGCACCTGGCCGATGCCGTAGGTGCCGGGCAGGCTGCGCATGTTGCGCGTGCGGAACACGTCGCGCACCATGCCGTTCGCCTTGTACATGTGGAAATTGCTGCCGTCCGCCGTCGCGATGCCCGCCGCGTCCTGACCGCGATGCTGCAGCAGCAGCAGGCTGTCATAGATCAGCTGATTGACCGGGGATTGGGAGATAACACCTACGATGCCGCACATGGCATGTCCTTCAAGATGACAAAATCGGTTCCGTCCTGCCCGGCCGCGTCGTCACACGCGTACGTACTGGGCCATGCCGTCGGGCAGGAGCTGCTTCAGCTCGTGCACGCCCTGTTCGGCAAAAGGACGCAAGAGCGCATTGCGCCAGAAATCCTGTTTGGGCAGTTCGGTCAGCCCGGCCGCCGCGACCAGCAGCACCACCAGCACACAGCCGCGGACGAGCCCGAACATCATGCCCAGCGAGCGGTCGACACCGCCCAGGCCACTCGCCTGCGCGATCCGAGACAGCAGCGCGTTCGCCACGCCGGCGACCAGCACGACGCCGATCACGAGCAACGCGAAGGCGATCACCCACTGCGTCAGCGCGCCGCCCGGCCAGTTCGCCGGAATGTATGGCACGACCAGCCCGACGTAGCGGCCCGCGATCACGATCGCCGCGATCCAGCCGATCAGCCCAAAAATCTCGGACACAAAGCCGCGCCACGCACCGCGCAGCGCCGACAACACGATCACCGCCAATACAGCGTAGTCGAAAGCCGTCAGCATCGTGGCCTTACTGCGTCAGACCGGCTTCGCGCACCTTCGCGATCGCGGCGGAGGCCGCCGCGCGATCCGCGAACGGGCCGGCACGCAACAGTGTAGCCGTGCTGCCGTCTGCCTGCTTGCGATGCTCGACATATGCGGGCACCCCCGCCGATTTCAACTTGGTCGCCCACGAACGGGCCGCCGCGTCGTCCTTGAACGACCCGAGCTGCACCGCGAAGCGCGCACCGGCCGGCGACGCCGGCGATGCGTCGCCGCTGTCCGGGCTCGCGGCGCCGTCGTTCGCGACGGTTGCGGGCGCAGGCTTCGGCGCGGCCGGCTTCGGCGGCGTCACGCTCGCGGTGGCGGTCGGTTCGGGTTTCGCGACCGGCTTGGCCGCATCCTTCGGCGCGGGCGCCGGTGCGGCCGCAACGGCCGTGTCGGAGGCCGGCGGTTCGTCGTGCGCGACGCCTGCCTGCACGTCGGACACGTCGTCGTCGCGCGGCACGACTGCCTGGTGCGCGGGCCGGTTCGGGATGTCGATCGCGATGTCGTCGGTCACCGGCTTCGGGTGCGAATCGAGCACCATCGGCAGCACGATCACCGCAGCCACGACGAGCGCGATCGCGCCGACGAGACGCCGGCGCGCGCGTTGCTTTTCTGGAAGGGTCGGATCAAGGAGCAGTGCATCCGATTCCGGACGCTCGGTGCGGCGCGAGCGTCGCTCGACGCGTTCAGTGCGCTCCGTGCGCACGTTCCGGGAGGCCCCGGTGCGACCGCCGCGCCGCGGGGGCGCGTCGTCGTCTTTCTTGCCGAACGAGAAAATTCCCATGAATGGCTGAGTCCGAAACTGCCCGTCAGTCAGTGTTGCTGCGATTTACGGTAGGCCAGCACGCCGGCAACCGTATGGAAACTGCCGAAAACCACGATTCTATCATTCTCGGATGCTCTTTTTAGTGCATCGCGAAACGCTTCCGCGGGCGACGCATAGCGCGTCACGCTCGAATCGGGCCCCTCCTCCACGCCAGCCTTGCGCAACGCCGCTTCGAGTTGCTCCGCGGAAGCCGCGCGCGGCAGCGGCAGGTCGGTCACGCACCAGTGGTCGATCTCGCCCTTCAGGTGCTGCAGCACGCCGTCGATGTCCTTGTCGTGCATCGCGCCGAACACCGCGTACGTGTACGGGAAGAAGCCCATGTTGCCGAGGTTCTGCTCGAGCACGGCCGCCGCATGCGGGTTGTGCGCGACGTCGAGCACGATCGCCGGCTTGCCGGGCAGCACCTGGAAGCGCCCCGGCAGCTCGACGTTCGCCAGCCCGAGCCGGATGTCCTGCGCGGACACCGGCAGCACCGGGCGCAGCGCCTCGAGCGCCGCGAGCGCGGCCGACGCATTGATCAGCTGATTCGCGCCGCGCAGCGCCGGATACGCGAGCGCCGGATAGCGCTTGTCGCGGCCGAGGTAGCTCCATTGCTGACGCTCGGCGCCTGCCTGCGCCTCGTAGCGGAAATCGCGGCCGACGAGCCACAGATCGGCGCCGATCGCTTCGGCGTGATCGATCAGCGTCTGCGGCGCGGCCGGATCGCCGCAGATCGCCGGCTTGCCCGCGCGGAAGATCCCGGCCTTCTCGAACGCGATCTTCTCGCGCGTGTCGCCGAGGTATTCGGTGTGGTCGATGTCGATGCTCGTGACGATCGCGCAATCGGTATCGATGATGTTCACCG
Organism: Burkholderia sp. MS389; assembly: GCF_016899425.1. Classification (GTDB taxonomy): domain Bacteria; phylum Pseudomonadota; class Gammaproteobacteria; order Burkholderiales; family Burkholderiaceae; genus Burkholderia; species Burkholderia sola. Next base: position 2,866,478 of record NZ_CP045995.1, on the reverse strand, counting down.
CGTCGAGCCGGCCGCCGAGGCCGACTTCGAGGATCACCGCGTCGAGCCCGCGCGACGCGAACAGATGCAGGATCGCGAGCGTCGTGAATTCGAAATACGTGAGCGAGACCGGCTCGGCCAGCGACGTGCGCGCGGCTTCGACGGCCTCGAAGTGCGGCAGCAGTTCGTCGTCGGTCACGTTCTGCCCGTTCACGCGCGCGCGCTCGTTGAATTCGAGCAGGTGCGGCGACGTGTGGCAGCCGACCTTGTAGCCCGCGCGCACGAGGATCGTCTCGAGGAACGCGCAGGTCGAGCCCTTGCCGTTCGTGCCGCCGACGGTGATCACCGGGCACGCGAATTCGAGCTGCAGCGCCGCCTTGACCTGCCCGATACGGGTCAGGCCCATGTCGATGCCGACCGGGTGCGCGCGTTCGAGATGCGAAAGCCACGCGTCAAGAGTGGGAAAAGTGCTCATCGGATCAAATCTGGATCGGTACCGCCACTACGCCAAAAAACGAAGCGCGCCGCCTGACGCTGAGGCCAGGCGACGCGCAGAGTTCACCACGTTGCGCCGGTCAGGCCAGCGCGTCGGCCGGCTGTCGCTGCAGCAGCGCGAGCAACTGCGCGATCTCGTCGCGCATCTTGCGACGGTCGACGATCATGTCGATCGCGCCCGTCTTCAGCAGGAATTCGGCACGCTGGAAGCCTTCCGGCAGCTTCTCGCGGACCGTCTGCTCGATCACGCGCGGGCCGGCGAAGCCGATCAGCGCCTTCGGCTCGGCGATCACGACGTCGCCGAGGAACGCGAAGCTCGCCGACACGCCACCCATCGTCGGGTCGGTCAGCACCGAGATGAACGGCAGCTTCGCTTCGGCCAGCTTGGTCAGCATCGCGGTGGTCTTGGCCATCTGCATCAGCGACAGCAGGCTTTCCTGCATCCGTGCGCCGCCCGACGCCGTGAAGCAGATGAACGGCACGTGCTGCTCCAGCGCGTTCTGCGCGCCGCGCGCGAAGCGCTCGCCGACGACCGAACCCATCGAGCCGCCCATGAACGAGAACTCGAAGCACGCCGCGACGACGGGCAGCGTGTGGATCGCGCCGCCCATCACGACCATCGCGTCGGTTTCGCCGGTTTCGTCCATCGCTTCCTTCAGACGATCGGGGTACTTGCGGCTGTCCTTGAACTTCAGCGAGTCGACCGGCACGATTTCCTGGCCGATTTCATAGCGGCCTTCCGGATCGAGCAGCCCGTCGAGGCGCTCGCGCGCGCCGATGCGCATGTGGTGATCGCACTTCGGGCACACGTGCAGGTTCGCGTCCACGTCGTTGCGATAGAGAACGGCCTCGCAGGACGGGCACTTGACCCACAGGCCTTCCGGAATGCCCTTGCGGCTTTTCGGGTCGGTCTGCTTGATCTTCGGCGGCAACAGTTTGTCGAGCCAGCTCATCGTATGGTTTCCTGTTCCGTGGCGGGGCGGGCCGACCGGCCCGTTCCCGCTTCCTGTGTTGTGTTTATCGCGCCGTGTTGCCGGCGCCGTCCAGCGCGGCGCGCAACTCGGCGATGAACGACTTCAACGCGGCGGCGGCACCTTCCGGCGCGGCGCTCTCGAGCAGCTGCACGAGGCGGCTGCCGATCACGACGGCGTCCGACACTTCGGCCACCGCGCGCGCCGTTTCGGCGTCGCGGATACCGAAGCCGACGCCCACCGGAACCGGCACGCGCGACTTGATGGCCGGGATTTTACCCGCAATGCTCGAAACATCCAGATTTCCGGCGCCGGTCACGCCCTTCAGCGACACGTAATACACGTAGCCGCTCGCGATCTTGCCGACGTCGGCGATGCGTTCATCGGTCGACGTGGGCGCGAGCAGGAAGATCGGATCGATCTGCGCGGCCCGCATTTTTTCCGCGAACACGCCCGCCTCTTCCGGCGGATAGTCGACCACCAGCACGCCGTCGACGCCGGCCGCGTGCGCTTCGGCCGCGAACGCGTCGACGCCCATCCGTTCGATCGGGTTCGCATAGCCCATCAGCACGACGGGGGTTTTGGCGTCGGTTTCGCGAAAACGCTTCACGTCGGCGAGCACGCTCTTCAACGTGACGCCGCGCGCGAGCGCGCGTTCCGACGAGCGCTGGATCACGGGGCCGTCGGCCATCGGGTCCGAGAACGGCACGCCGAGCTCGATCACGTCCGCGCCGCCTGCGGCGAGCGCATGCATGAATTCGACGGTTTTCGCGGGATCGGGGTCGCCGGCCGTGATGAACGGGATCAGGCCCTTACGGCCTTGTTCGGCGAGCGCGGCGAAGGTCTGCTGAATACGATTCATGGCAATTTTTCCTATGTCGATCCGGAGTTAGCGCTTTAGCGCTTACTCCGGTCCCATGCAAAGCAGCATTCGGCGATGCGGCGGCGCGATTCACGCGCACGCCGGCGCGGCGAGCGCGCTCACGCGCTCGTGCGCGATCGCACAATAGCTTTCGTTGATCTCGTAGCCGACGAAGTCGCGCCCCTGCCGTGCGCAGGCCACCGCGGTCGTGCCGCTCCCCATGAACGGATCGAGCACGCGGCCGCCCGGCGGGCAGCTCGCGAGCACCATCCGTTCGATGATTTCGAGCGGCTTCTGGGTCGGATGATCGACGCGCTCCGCGTGCTGCCGATGCAGGCGCGAGACCGACCAGACGTCCTTCGGGTTGTAGCCCATCTCCAGCCACTTGCTGCCTTCGAACAGCTTGCGCGAGCGGGCCTTCTTCGTATCGGCGTCGTACGGGATGCGGACCGGATCGAGATCGAAGTAATACGCCTTCGAAACCGCGAAAAAGCCGATGTTGTCGTGCACCGACGTGAAACGGCGCGTCGTGCCGCCCATGCTCGGCACGCGCCGGTCCCAGATGATCTCGTTGACCATCGTGAGCTGCGTCTTCAGGAAACTGAAGATTTCCGGCGCGTACTGCCACGTGCAGAAGATATACATCGACCCGCTCGGCTTCAGCTTCGGAATCGCGAGCTCGAGCCACGCGCGCGTCCATGCGAGGAAATCGTCGCCCGAACGCTTGTCCGAATCGTTGCCGTAGTCCTTGCCGAGCCCGTACGGCGGATCGGCGACGATCAGGTCGATCGACGCATCCGGCAAGTGCGCGGCGTGGGTCAGGAAATCGCGGTTGTGCAGCTCGATACCGGACGGCAGCGCGCGCGGCACGGCAGCGGCGGGCTGAACCGCCTCCGCCTCGCTCGCGGCACCGCCGCCCGGCTCTTCGATCAGGTCACGCATCGGTCGGGGTCAGAGCTCGATGCCCGATCGCTCGGCGACCGTGTGCATGTCCTTGTCGCCGCGACCCGACAGGTTGACGAGCAGGAGCTTGTCCTTCGGCAACGTCGGCGCGAGCTTCACGCCATACGCGATCGCGTGGCTCGACTCGAGCGCGGGGATGATCCCCTCGATCCGGCAGCAGTCGTGGAACGCCTTCAACGCTTCCGCGTCGGTGATCGGCACGTACTGCGCGCGGCCGCTGTCCTTCAGCCATGCGTGCTCGGGGCCGACGCCCGGGTAGTCGAGGCCCGCCGACACCGAATGCGTCTCGATGATCTGGCCGTTGTCGTCCTGCAGCAGGTACGTGCGGTTGCCGTGCAGCACGCCCGGGCTGCCGGCGATCAGCGAGGCCGCGTGATGGCCCGTGTCGAGGCCGTCGCCGGCCGCTTCGACGCCGATCAGCTGCACCGATTCGTCGTCGATGTACGGATAGAAGATGCCCATCGCGTTCGACCCGCCGCCGACGCACGCGATCACCGCGTCCGGCTGCCGGCCGGCGAGCTCGGGCATCTGCACCTTGCATTCGTCGCCGATCACGCGCTGGAAGTCGCGCACCATCATCGGGTACGGGTGCGGGCCCGCGACCGTGCCGATGATGTAGAACGTGCTTTCGATGTTCGTGACCCAGTCGCGCATCGCCTCGTTCAGCGCGTCCTTCAGCGTGCGCGAACCCGATTCGACCGGCACGACCGTCGCGCCGAGCAGCTTCATCCGGTAGACGTTCGCGGCCTGCCGGCGCACGTCCTCCGAGCCCATGTAGACGACGCACTCCATCCCGAAGCGCGCGCAGATCGTCGCGGTCGCGACGCCGTGCTGGCCGGCGCCCGTTTCCGCGATCACGCGCTTCTTGCCCATGCGCTTCGCGAGCAGCGCCTGGCCGATCACGTTGTTGATCTTGTGCGCGCCCGTGTGGTTCAGGTCTTCGCGCTTCAGGTAGATCTGCGCGCCGCCGAGCATCTCGCTCCAGCGCTGCGCGTGATAGATCGGCGACGGGCGGCCGACGAAGTACTTCAGCTCGCGCTCGAATTCGGCGACGAAGTCGGGATCGTTCTGGAACTTTTCATACGCCGCGCGCAGTTCGTCCAGCGCGTGAATCAGCGTCTCGGCGACGAACACGCCGCCATACGGGCCGAAGTGGCCCCGATCATCAGGAAGGTTGTACATGGTGTCTCTCTCGATCGGTCGGTGCGCCCGCTTTTGGGGCCGCACCGGCTTGCATCACCCGGCGTCCGCCTCGCGCACCGCGCGTACGAACGCCGCCATCCGGGCGTGATCCTTCACGCCCTTCGCGCCCTCCACTTCGATGCCACTCGAGACATCGACAGCAAACGGACGCAACTGGCGGATCGCATCACCGACGTTTTGCGCGTTCAAGCCACCACTCAAAACGGCCCGACGCGCGAGCTCTGCGGGAATAAGAGACCAATCGAAGACCTTGCCGCTACCGCCGTAATCCGGCACCAAAGTGTCGAACAGGAGGCCGCGCGCTTTCGAATAATGAAGAGCCGATTCTACCAAATCGGCACGCTGCGTCGAGGGGCCGACGCGCACCGCGCGCAACCACGGCAGGCGGGCCGCGCGGCCGAGCGCATCGCACTGCTGCGGCGTCTCGTCGCCGTGGAGCTGCAGCATCGTGAGCGGCACGTCGCGCACGACGGCTTCGATCTCGGCTTCGGTCGCATTCACGAACAGCCCGACCACCGACACGAACGGCGGCGCGAGGCTCGCCAGCTCGGCCGCCTGCGCGATCGTCACCGCGCGCGGGCTCTTCGGGTAGAACACGAGGCCGATCGCATCGGCACCGAGCGCCGCCGCGTGCAGCACGTCCTCGGGGCGCGACAGCCCGCACAGCTTGATGCGCGTGCGCGGCGGCTGGCCGGCCGCGGCGGAAGTCGAAGAAGACACGGCGTGCTCCGTCATGTTTGTGGGTCCAGATCGGCCCAGACGCTGCTCCACGGCACGCTGCCGAGCTGCGCGGGCGGGACGGCGAATTCCGCCGGGTAGCCGACGTGGGCGAGATACAGCCCGTCGGCCATGAACGTCGGGGCCGCGAGGTTGCGGTCCCGGCCGGCCAGCACGTCGGCGAGCCAGTCGGCCGGATAGCGGCCGCGCCCGACCGCGACGAGGCAGCCCATCAGGTTGCGCACCATGTGATGCAGGAACGCGTTCGCGCGGAAGCGGAAATGGATGAAATGCCCCTCGCGCCGCACGTCGATCTGATACAGGTGTTTGACCGGCGTCTTCGACTGGCATTCCGACGACCGGAACGACGAAAAATCGTGCTCGCCGATCAGGTGCGCGGCGGCGGCGCGCATCGCGTCGTCGTCGAGCGGCGTGTGGATCCAGCCCGCGCGCCCGGCCAGCATCGGCGAACGCACCGGGTGCACGTACAGCGCGTAGTAGTAGGTGCGCTCGAACGCCGAGAAGCGCGCATGGAACGTATCCGGCATCGGCTTCGCCCACTGCACCGACACAGTCGGCGGCAGGAACGCGTTGGTGCCGCGCACCCACGAAAACACCTCGCGATCGAGGTCCGTGTCGAAATGCACGACCTGCCCGAGCCCGTGCACGCCGGTATCGGTCCGCCCGGCCACCGTCGTGTGCAGCGGCACCCGCGCGAACTCGGCCAGCGCATGTTCGAGCCGGTCCTGCACGGTCTTGCCGTGCGGCTGCGCCTGCCAGCCGCAGAACGCCGCGCCGTCGTACTGGATGCCCAGCGCGATCCGCATCACGCCTCGTCCGCCAGTTTCGCGAGCAGCGCGCGGGCATCGTCGCGCGTCGCGGCGTCGTTCGCGTCGACCACTTCCTGCAGCAGCGTCCGCGCGCCGGACAGGTCGCCCAGTTCGACGTATTCGGCCGCGAGGTCGAGCTTGTTGCGGGCGATGCGCACAAGCTCGTCCGCGGTAAGCGCAGGCAGCGCGGCGCCCGGCGTGGACGGCAGGTCGAGATCGAAGTCGAGCTTCAGCGCGCCGAACTGCGCACCGCCGAGCGGCGGCAACGACGACGGCGTAGCTGGGCTGCCCGCCTGGCCGGCAGACGTCACCGCGTCCGGATCCCAGTCGAGCTCGTCTTCCTGGTCGGCCGGATGTTCCGGTGTCGTTTCAGCCGAACCCATCGGCGGGTGCTGCGCGGCTTGACCGTTAGTTGCAATTTTATCGGCGTCGGGCTGCGGTGCCTGCGCGGGCGGTTCCCCCGTCGTCGACGGCTCCTCCGCCGTCCGCGGCGGCAACGGCATGTCGAGACTGTTGAGCGCGCTGATCGCGTTCTGCATCAGTGTCGCGTGCTGGGCTTCGGCGCTCGAAGGGGCGACGGATGCGGCGGACGGCTCGGCCAGCTTGGTCGACTCGGCCGGCTTGTCGGCGGCAGTGGCTTCTTCCAGGGGTTCTGCGTCGTGCGGAGCCTCAGCCGAACCCGGAATCGCGTCGTTCGCCGGCGACACGGCAGCGTCAGCAGGCGGTAATTCCGGCGACTCGTCGTGCGGCGCCGTCACTACAAGCGCAGGCGATGTATCCGCCGCGGGCGGCTCGATCGTCTCCGCGGCGGCGGCAGTCGCCGCGGCGAGATTCATGTCGGACGCGGCATCGCGTGCGATCGGCATCTCGGGCGTGATCGGCAGTTCGCGTTCGACGGACGGCGCGGCTTCCGCTTCCGCCTCCGCAGCCGCGGCGCCACCTGCTGCGGCCGCGGTCGCAGCGGCACCCGCCTCGTCCGCGCGCCGACCCTTCCGGCGTTTGCGCCATGCGAAGCCGGCCGCGAGCACGATAACGGCAGCGCCGGCCGCCGCGGCCGGGCGCCAGTCCATCTGCTCGGTACGACGTGCCGAGGTCGCGACGGGTGCGACCGGTTGCACGGAAGCCGATGCCGGTTGCAGCGCACTGGCTGCCACACCCGACGCGACTTCGTCCGCCGTCGATGCAGCGGCCGATGCACCCGCGTCATTCGCAGCCGCACGCGGCGCGGCAGGCGCCGGAGCAGGCGCGACGCCGGTCGTCGTCGCCGGCTTGCCGATGCCGTGCTTCTGCAACTCCATCAGCACGCGGTTCTTCAACGCGAGCAATTGCTGCAGGCTCGACGGCCGCGGCTGCGACGCACCGACGGCGGGTGCCGCGCCGGCCGGCTCGCGCATGCCGGCAACCGGGTTGCCCGGCACCGACTGCCCCGTCGCCTCGCTCGCGGACGACGGCGCCGACTGGATCGCACCGCTCCATACATGCGGGCCGCTCGCACCGCCCGTGGGCGCCGCCGGCTGCGTGCCGTCGACAGCCGATGCGCCATGCGCGGCCGACGCACCGATCGACGCCGAAGCACCGCTCGAAGCGGATGCGCCCGCCGCCGTCGCCGTCGCGGCACTCGCGCCGCTCACCGGAGCGGCATGCAGGGCCGGCGCCACCGGCGCGGGTTGCGCGGCCGAACCGGGCTGCGGCGCGGATGCGCCGTGCTGCGCGATCGCTGCCCCACCCGATGCGGCGGCGGGCGCGGAAGCGGCCGTCGGGCCAGATGCAGCGGACGCGGCGGATGCGCCGGCCGGCGCGAGCGCCGCGCCGGTCGCATCGAGCGCGGGCACCGTCAGTGTCGCGCCGACTTTCAAACGGCTCGCGTCGCGCTTCATGAACGCCTGCGGATTGGCGTCGAACAGCGCGCGACCGGCGCGCGCGAGCACGGCCGGATCGTGCGATTGCGTGGCCGCTTTCGCGATGTCGTTCAGCGACTGGCCCGGCTGGACCGTCACGGTAAGCGGGGCGGCGCCGCCGACGGCGGATGCCGGCAGGTCGCCGGTGCCGACTGCCCACGCCGATGCGGCGGCGCCGAGCGCCAGGATCGCCAGCGCGCCACGCACGGCGCGCGACAGACGGGACTGGCGCGGAAACAAGGAAATTCGGGACATCGTTGGCTCTATCGCCGCGCACGGGCGCGGCTCGGATTCGCGGTTGGAAGCGTCAATAAAGCGCTGCAGAAATGCAAAAGCGTCGCGCGGAACGCGACGCTTTCGGCGGGTCTGTGCGTCGTAACCGCGTAGTTTACTTCACACGATCGGGTTCCGGCCGAATTCGTCGCCGACAGGTGCCACCGGGCCCGGGCGGGCGCTCGTGTCGCGCGGGTCCGTCTGCCCGTAGCCCATGCATCCGATCGATCAAAACGAACCTGCGTGCCGCAGTTGGAAGCCGTCTCGCGGCAGCCTCGCGCCCCGCTCGAATGACGCGGCTTTTTGGCGCTCAGCGGGCGTCCGCCGCAGGATCGCGGCGACAGAATCGCAAGCACTCCCTCAACAATCCATCCTGTCCGCCGTTAATGAATTAACAGCCGGAAAATCAAGACAAATCCCGACCGGCGCCCCATCCCACTCCAATCAATTCCAATTCGCCGATAAGAAGCCAATTTCCGCCTCTTATCGGAGAAATGAAAATCCACACCACCAAATCCCCGCCCCGCAAGGCTTTGACCCCCTCTCTCTCGCTTGATTACTCATACAAAAGCGATCATTTCTGCATCAATTCAATTTCATTACACAAAATTACACAGACCGAATAACCGCCGTCGATACGATCGCCTTCAAACAGGAATCGGCATGTTTCGACGTCGCGCTCGCCCATGCGGGAAAGGCGGGAGCGCGCCGGCCGGGCTGATGCCGTGCAGTACCGGAGGGCCATCGCGCAGTCGCACGACTGCATCACTCACCAGCTCGTTACGGGGACGAACATGGGCTATCAACAGGGTTTGAGCGGGTTGGCCGGCGCGTCGAGCAATCTCGACGTGATCGGCAACAACATCGCGAACGCAAACACGGTCGGCTTCAAGCAGGGCCGCGCAAACTTCGCCGACATGTACGCAAATTCGGTCGCGACGTCGGTCAACACGCAGATCGGCATCGGCACGCGGCTCGCGTCGGTGCAGCAGCATTTCAGCCAGGGAACGATCAATTCGACGAAGTCGTCGCTCGACGTCGCGATCAACGGCAACGGCTTCTTCCAGATGTCGAGCAACGGCGTGACCACGTACTCGCGCGACGGCACGTTCCACCGCGACAAGAACGGCGCGATCGTCGACGCGCAAGGCCGCAACCTGATGGGCTATGCGGCAGGCGCCGGCGGCGTGATCAACACCGCGCAGACCGTGCCGCTGCAGGCGCCGACCAGCAACATCGCGCCGCGCGCGACGAACAAGATCACCGGCCAGTTCAACCTGAACGCGCAGGACAAGGTGCCGGCCAAGACGCCGTTCAACGCGACCGACAACACGACGTACAACTACAACACGTCGATCCAGGTCTACGACTCGCTTGGCGGTTCGCAGCCGGTCAACCTGTACTTCGTGAAGCCGGCGGCCGGCACGTGGCAAGCCTACGCGGGCGCGCAGGGCCAGACGCCGACGAATCTCGGCACCGTCACGTTCGACGCATCGGGCCGGATCAGCTCGACGACGTCGGCCGCGACCGGCCAGCCGACCGCGAGCCTCGGCCAGTTCGCGTTCTCGATCCCGAACACGACGGGCGGCGCGAATCCGCAGAACCTGACGCTCGACCTCGGCGGCACGACCCAGTACGGCGGCAAGGACGGCGTGAACAACCTCGCGCAGGACGGCTTCGCGAGCGGCACGCTGACGACGTTCTCGATCGGCACCGACGGCAAGCTGACCGGCAACTACTCGAACGGCCAGAGCGCGGTGCTCGGCCTGATCGCGCTCGCGAACTTCAACAACCCGAACGGGCTCGTGAACATCGGCGGCAACCAGTATGCGGAAACGGCCGCGTCGGGCGTGCCGCAGATCTCCGCGCCGGGCAGCACGAACCACGGCACGCTGCAGGGCAGCGCGCTGGAAAACTCGAACGTCAACCTGACGACCGAACTCGTGAACCTGATCACCGCGCAGCGCAATTACCAGGCGAATGCGCAGACGATCAAGACCCAGCAGGCCGTCGACCAGACGCTGCTGAACCTGCGCTGAACCGCGCATGAAAAACGCGCCGCGCCGGCCCTGAATCCCAAGGCCGACGCGGCGCGTCGTATCGTGCAGCCCGGCCCGCGGGCCGGACAGCCAACGTGCTTACTTGTCGAGCAGGATGCGCAGCATGCGGCGCAGCGGCTCGGCCGCGCCCCACAGCAGCTGATCGCCGACCGTGAACGCCGACAGGTATTCGCCGCCCATCGCGAGCTTGCGCAGGCGGCCGACCGGCACCGTCAGCGTGCCGGTGATCTTCGCCGGCGACAGGTCGCGCATCGACGCTTCACGCTCGTTCGGCACGACCTTCACCCAGTCGTTCGCCGATGCGAGGATGCCGTTGATCTCGTCGAGCGGCACGTCCTTCTTCAGCTTGATCGTCAGCGCCTGCGAGTGGCAGCGCATCGCGCCGATCCGCACGCACAGGCCGTCGACCGGGATCGAACCCGGCTCGCCCATCGCGGGCTTGCCGAGGATCTTGTTGGTTTCCGCGCCGCCCTTCCACTCTTCCTTCGACATCCCGTTGCCGAGATCCTTGTCGATCCACGGAATCAGCGAACCGGCCAGCGGCACGCCGAAGTGACTCGTCGGCATCGCGTCGCTGTTCATCGCGGCCAGCACGCGGCGGTCGATGTCGAGGATCGCGGAAGCCGGATCGGCAAGCTGTTCCTGCACCGCGCCGTTCAGCGTGCCCATCTGCGACAGCAGCTCGCGCATGTTCTGCGCGCCCGCTCCCGATGCGGCCTGGTACGTCATCGCGGTGATCCAGTCGACGAGGTTCTCGCGGAACAGGCCGCCGAGCGCCATCAGCATCAGGCTGACCGTGCAGTTGCCGCCGATGAAGTTCTTCGTGCCCTTGACGAGCGCGTCCTTGATCACGTCGAGGTTGACCGGATCGAGGATGATGACCGCGTCGTCCTGCATCCGCAGCGACGATGCCGCGTCGATCCAGTAGCCGTTCCAGCCGGCCGCGCGCAGCTTCGGGAACACGTCGTTCGTGTAGTCGCCGCCCTGGCACGTGATGATCACGTCGCACTTCTTCAGCTCGTCGACGTTGGTCGCGTCCTTGAGCGTGGTCTCGTTTTTCGCGAACGACGGCGCCTTGCCGCCCGTATTGCTGGTGCTGAAAAACACCGGTTCGATCAGGTCGAAATCGCCCTCTTCCTGCATGCGCTGCATCAGGACGCTGCCGACCATGCCGCGCCAACCTACGAGACCTACGTTCATGACTAACCCTTTGCTTTGAATGGAGCTTCCCCGCCATTTCCGTCCCCGCGTGACCGCGCGGGGAAACAGGCGGGCACGACGGCGATCAGCGTTTAATGATCGTTTTCGTGGTAATGGTTTTCGTGATGACGATGGCGCGCGCACCCGCACGGGCAGTGTTGCCGTGGAGTTTCAGGACCGGGGAGATCAGGGAAATCAGCGCCATCGTTCGAGTCTACACAAAGCCGGTGGCCCGCACAACGGCCAACCGTGCGCGAACCGGCCGATTTTTCCGGCCCGTTCGCACCCTTTTCCACATTAATTACCGCACTTCATTGCCACGCGCTTACAACGCGGCGACCACCGCATCGCCCATCGCGGCCGTGCCGACCTGCTTGCAGCCCGGCGTCGCGATGTCGCCGGTGCGGTAGCCCTGTTCGAGCACCGTTTTCACCGCGCGCTCGATGCGATCGGCCTGCTCGGCGCGATTCAGCGAGTAGCGCAACAGCATCGCGGCCGACAGGATCGTCGCGAGCGGGTTCGCGATGCCCTTGCCCGCGATGTCCGGCGCCGAACCGTGCGACGGCTCGTACAGGCCCTTGTTGTGCTTGTCGAGCGACGCCGACGGCAGCATGCCGATCGAGCCCGTGAGCATCGACGCTTCGTCCGACAGGATGTCGCCGAACATGTTGCCGGTGACGATCACGTCGAACTGCTTCGGCGCCTTCGCGAGCTGCATCGCCGCGTTGTCGACGTACATGTGCGACAGCTCGACGTCCGCGTACTCCTTCGACACGTCGATCATGATGTCGCGCCAGAACTGCGACGTCTCCAGCACGTTCGACTTGTCGACCGACAGCAGCTTCTTCGCGCGCTTTTGCGCGGCCTGGAACGCGACGTGCGCGATGCGGCGCACTTCCGGCTCCGAATAGCGCATCGTGTCGAAGCCTTCGCGCTCGCCGGCGAACGGGCCGTCCGGCGCCGCACGCACGCCGCGCGGCTGGCCGAAGTAGATGTCGCCGTTCAGTTCGCGCACGATCAGGATGTCGAGGCCCGCGACGAGTTCCGGCTTCAACGGCGATGCATCGACGAGCTGCGGATAGCAGATCGCCGGGCGGAAGTTCGCGAACAGCTCGAGGTGCTTGCGCAGCCCGAGGATCGCCTGCTCGGGGCGCAGCGCGCGTTCCAGCGAGTCGTACTTCCAGTCGCCGACCGCGCCGAACAGGATCGCGTCGGCCTGCTTCGCGAGCGCCAGCGTCGCGTCGGGCAGCGGATGGCCGCTCGCCTCGTAGCCCGCGCCGCCGACCGGCGCCTGTTCGAGTTCGAACTTCTCGTCGAGTGCGTTCAGCACCTTCACCGCTTCATTGACGATTTCCGGACCGATGCCGTCGCCGGGCAGCACTGCAATCTTCATGCGAAATTCCTGACTGGGTAGAGTGTGATGGAGGCAGGCCGGCGAGCGCGCGCAAAGCGCGCCCGCCTCGAACGCGATGTCAGCGGACCAGCTTGGTGTTGAGCCAAGGCTGCTTCACGAGCCGCTCTGCCTCGAACTGGCGGATCTTGTCCGCGTGGCGCAGCGTGAGGCCGATGTCGTCGAAACCGTTCAGCAGGCAGTACTTGCGGAACGCGGCGATCTCGAACGGATACTCGCGGCCGTCGCCCGCGCGCACGACCTGCGCGTCGAGATCGATCGTCAGTTGAAAGCCGTTGAACGCGGCCGTCTCGTTGAACAGGTGATCGACCTGCTGCTCGGTCAGCACGATCGGCAGCAGACCGTTCTTGTAGCAGTTGTTGAAGAAGATGTCCGCGAAGCTCGGCGCGATGATCGCGCGGAAGCCGTACTGCTGCAGCGCCCACGGCGCGTGCTCGCGCGAGCTGCCGCAGCCGAAGTTCTTGCGGGCGAGCAGCACCGACGCGCCCTGGTAGCGCGGCTGGTTCAGCACGAAGTCCGGGTTCAGCGGACGCTTCGAGTTGTCCTGGCCCGGCTCGCCGTGATCGAGGTAACGCCACTCGTCGAACGCGTTCGGACCGAAGCCCGTGCGCTTGATCGACTTCAGGAACTGCTTCGGGATGATCGCGTCGGTGTCGACGTTCTCGCGATCGAGCGGCGCCACGACGCCGGTATGTACAGTGAATTTTTCCATGATCCGTCTATCCGGTTGAAGGGCCGGCAGTCAGCCGGCGCACATCGACAAATTCTCGGCGGGAAACGTCACTCCGCGGCGCGCTTGAGCGCGCTGCCGGCGGCGTTGACGTCTTCCCCGAAGCCTCGGACGGTATTGCAGCCGGCCAGGCCGAAGCCCAACCCGGCCAGCGCCAGCGCGGCAACCAGCCGCGCGATGACCTTCGATGCCGTCACGTGTTACCCCAGCTGGCGAATGTCGACGAAGTGACCTTCGATCGCCGCGGCCGCCGCCATCGCGGGGCTCACGAGGTGCGTGCGACCGCCCGCGCCCTGCCGCCCTTCGAAGTTGCGGTTCGACGTCGACGCGCAGCGCTCGCCCGGCTCGAGCCGGTCGGCGTTCATCGCGAGGCACATCGAGCAGCCCGGCTCGCGCCATTCGAAGCCCGCATCGGTGAACACCTTGTCGAGCCCTTCGCGCTCGGCCTGCGCCTTCACGAGGCCCGAGCCCGGCACGACCATCGCGAGCCGCACGTTCGACGCGACGCGGCGGTTCAGCTTCTTCACGACGTACGCGGCCGCGCGGATGTCCTCGATGCGCGCGTTCGTGCACGAGCCGATGAAGATCTTGTCGACCTTGATCGATTCGATCGGCGTGTTCGGCTCGAGCGCCATGTACGCCAGCGCGCGCTCCATCGCGTCGCGCTTGACCGGATCCTTCTCGCGCTCGGGATCGGGCACGCGACCGTCGATCGACGTGACCATTTCCGGCGACGTGCCCCACGTGACCTGCGGAACGATGTCGGCGGCATTCAGCTCGACCACGCGGTCGAATTGCGCGCCGTCGTCCGACTTGAACTGGCGCCAGTACTCGACCGCCTGATCCCATTCCGCGCCGGTCGGCACGAACGGGCGGCCCTTCAGGTATTCGATCGTCGTGTCGTCCACCGCGACCATGCCTGCGCGCGCGCCGGCCTCGATCGCCATGTTGCACACGGTCATGCGGCCTTCCATCGTCAGCGCGCGAATGGTCGAGCCGCCGAATTCGATCGCGTAGCCCGTGCCGCCCGCGGTGCCGATCTTGCCGATGATCGCGAGCACGATGTCCTTCGCGGTACAGCCGCGCGGCAGCGCGCCCTCGACCTTCACGAGCATGTTCTTGCTCTTCTTCTGCAGCAGCGTCTGCGTCGCGAGCACGTGCTCGACTTCCGACGTGCCGATGCCGTGCGCGAGCGCGCCGAACGCGCCGTGCGTCGACGTATGCGAATCGCCGCACACGATCGTCATGCCCGGCAGCGTCGCGCCCTGCTCCGGCCCGATGATGTGGACGATGCCCTGGCGCACGTCGTTCATCTTGAACTGCGTGATGCCGAACGCGTCGCAGTTCGCGTCGAGCGTGTCGACCTGCAGCTTCGAGACGGGATCGGCGATGCCGTGGCTGCGGTCCGTCGTCGGCACGTTGTGGTCCGACACGGCCAGGTTCGCGCTGATGCGCCACACCGGACGCTGCGCGATCTTCAGCCCTTCGAACGCTTGCGGGCTCGTGACTTCATGCAGCAGCTGACGGTCGATGTAGAGCAGGGTCGTGCCGTCTTCCTCGGTGTGGACCACGTGGGTGTTCCACAGTTTGTCGTAGAGAGTCTGTGCCATGGGTATGCGGGGTCGTTGTGACTACAAGCCTTGCGGATGCGGTCGATTATGCCACGCAAAATCGGCCCATGGAGTACCACGATAACGAAAAAAGTGAATAAAAACAGTGAGTTGGGTGGTACACGCGATACCCGGATAAGCATTACCCGGCAAGCGCGGCTGCTTGCGGCGGCGTGCTACCGGAAGAAATTGCGCAGCTCGCGCGCCAGCGCCTGCGGTTGTTCCTCGGGAATGAAATGCCCGCTATGCGCGATCGTCGCGGCCGTCACATCTTCCGCCACGTGTCCGAGCGGCCCCGCCATGTCGGGTATGGACCCCTGATCCGCACTGACAGCGAGCACGGGCATCTTCAGCTTCCCCAGCGCCTGCAGCGTGCGGTTCTGAGCCGACGACGCCGACACGGCCCGGTAGAAGGCCAGCCCCGCTCGCAACCCGCCGTCCCGGGTGAACACCCGGAGATACTCGTCGACATCCGCGTCGGAGAACGACTCGGGATTGGCCGCCTTGCGACGCAAGAACCAATCGAGATACTCGCGCTCCTTGCCGGCAATCAACGTCTCCGGCAGGTCGGCGACGGTATGAAACGCGAAGTGCCACGTGCGCCATGCGTTGCCGGGCTCGATCGGCAGTACGGCGGGCAGCGTGATGCCGGGTATCCCCGCGTCGAGCAACGCCAATCGCTTCACCGCATCGGGATACATCGCGGCAAACGGATAGGCGACCCACGCGCCGACGTCGTGAGCGGCCAGGTAAAAGCGCGCGATCTTTTGCTGCTCCAGCAGGCGCGCAAGCGTTGCCGCGACGGTCTGCGTGTCGTAACCGACGAGTGGACGGTCCGAATCGCCTTGTCCGGGAAGATCCGGCGCCACGATCCTGAATTCGTCCGCGAGAAGCGGCATGACTCTCCGCCACGCGTACCAGCTTTCCGGAAAGCCGGCGAGCAGGACGATGGTCTCGCCGTCGGCGCGGCCTCCTTCGACGAAATGAAGGCGCACCCCGTCTACCGTATCGAACCGATGACGAAAGCCGCTGAGCCGCGGGTCTTCCCGAAAATAGGGCGCGGCCTCGAGATGCGAAGCATCCGCGGTGGATTGATGCTGGTACATAAGTTCGTCCTCTCCACAGAATCGACTGCGCTGGATGATGGCCCCCGAGCAGCGGGAGCACTTCCGTTCGGAAATATTTGTTTCCTAATTCGGCGAAACCGAATCACGCGCATGCGCGGTTTCGCGTGTTGCTTCACATCGCGTCGCCTGTCGGGTGACGCACAAACCTTAGTCGAGCAGCCGCATTGCCTCGTCAACCAGCATCGACATGTCGCTCCGGCTCTGGCCGAGCTTCCCCACCACTCGAAGCCCCTGCACCATGGCAAACAGACAGCTCGACGTGGCTTGCGCGTTCAGCGCGGCATCGACGGATCCATCGGCCTGCCCCTGCTTGATCAAATCGCGAAGGAGACGCTCGATCCTCTGCATCGATCTGTGGACGATGCCGGCGATCTCGCTATCCAACGCACTCAGAACCATGGCGCCGCCGACGACCAGACAGCCCTTTCGACCCTCGTCTCCATGCGAGACGTCCGCGTAAAAGCGCAGGAGCGCTCGCACCTTGTCCCGTCCGTTTTCTTCATCGGCAAGGATCATGTTGAGCTCGCTGACGCGCCGATCGATGTACCGGTTCAACGCGGCAACGAAGATGGCGTTCTTGTCGGCAAAGGCTTTGTAAAGACTGCCTGCGGTGAGCCCCGTCGCCCGGGACAGATCGCCGATAGAAGTCGCGTGATAGCCACGCTCGCGAAAGACGCGGATGAAGCCGTCCAGCGCTTCATCCATATCGAATTCTCGCGGCCTGCCCACGTTCGCTGCAATTTTCCTAGCCATGCGCCATTATAGGAAATGATCATTTCCAAATCAAGCCATGCGAACCGTACAGGCGTCACTGGCATTTCGCACTCGATCTCATAGACTGTCTATTCGCAACGGGCGGCGCGCGGCTGCCCTCCCCGCCATCGCGATGCGTGCGTCCCGGCGCATCGACCGGACAGGAGCCTTGCATGCGGTACGAACTCTATTACTGGCCTGAAATCCAGGGCCGCGGCGAATATGTGCGGCTCGCGCTCGAAGCGGCCGAAGCCGATTACGTCGACGTCGCGCGCGAATCGGGGCGCGGGATGGGCGTGTCGGCCATGATGCGCATGATGGACAGCGCGAAGGCCGAATGCGTGCCGTTCGCGCCGCCGTTCCTGAAGGCGGGCGACGTGGTCGTCGGGCAGACCGCGAACATCCTGCTGTTTCTCGGCGCGCGGCTCGGGCTCGCGCCCGACGACGAAGCCGGCCGGCTGTGGGTCCATCAGATCCAGCTGACCGCCGCCGATTTCATCACCGAGATCCACGACACGCACCATCCGATCGGCAGCGGCCTGTACTACGAGGACCAGCAAGCGGAAGCGGCCGAGCGCGCGGCCGATTTCCTCGAGAACCGGCTGCCGAAATTCCTCGGCTACTTCGATCGCGTGCTCGAACAGAACCCGCACAAGCGCGGCTATATCGCGGGCAGCGCGCTCAGTTACGCGGACCTGACGATGTTCCAGTTGATCGAGGGCCTGCGCTATGCGTTCCCGAAAGCGATGAAGCGCGCGGAGCGCAAGGTCGCGACGCTCGTCGCGCTGCACGATCGCGTCGCGCGGCATCCGCCCGTCGCGCGCTACCTCGAGTCGGAACGCCGCATCCCGTTCAACGACATGGGGATCTTCCGGCACTATCCGGAGCTGGACAAGTAACGGCCCGGCACGTACCGCGGAACGTGCGCGCACGGGCGAATTTCACGCAGGATCAGCGCGGCTGCCCGTGCTGCGCGGCGGCCGCGTCGACGGCTTCCACCGAGCGCGTGAGCCACGGCCCGATGTCCATCTCCTCGTAGCGCACGAGCCGGCTCTTGCGCGCGCGGCGATACGCCCACCAGATCGCGACGAACAGCGGAATCCATACATAGATCGACAACACTTCCATCCAGTCGATGCGCGCCGCGAAAAACGCCTGGTAATCCTGCCCGAGCGAAATCACGATGCAGACCGCGACCGCGAACACCGGCCCGAACGGAAACCATTTCGCGCGATACGGCAGTTGATCGAGTCGATAACCCTGCTTCAGGAATCCCCTGCGGAACCGGTAATGGCAGACCGCGATGCCGAGCCACGCGATGAAGCCGGTGATGCCGACCGTATTCAGCAGCCACAGATAGATGCGCTGGTTGTTGGTCAACGACGTGAGGAAACACAGCCCGCCGACGGCCATCGTCGCGTACAGCGCGTTGCGCGGCACGCCGCCCGGCGACAGCGTCGCGAACACGGCCGGCGCGCGCCCTTCCGATGCGAGGTTGTACAGCATCCGCGTCGCCGCGTAGGTGCCGGAATTGCCGGCCGACAGCACGGCCGTCAGGATCACGAGATTCATCGCGCCGGCCGCGAGCGGGAATCCCGCGTGGCTGAACACGAGCGTGAACGGGCTCACGCCGATGTCGGTCACGTCGCTCTTCAGCAGGTTCGGATCGGTGTACGGCACGAGCAGGCCGATCACGAAGATCGCGAGCACGTAGAACAGCATGATCCGCCAGAAGATCTGCTTCACCGCGCGCGGGATCGTCTTGCGCGGGTTCTCCGATTCGCCGGCCGTGATGCCGACCAGCTCGGTGCCGAGAAACGAGAAGCCCGCGATCAGCGCGACGCTCATCATCGCGTGCACGCCGCCGACGAACGGCGCGTCGCCGGTCGTGAAGTTGCGCCAGCCGACCGGATGCCCGGTGCCGGTATGCCCGCCGCCGGTATGCCCGCCGCCGGTATGCCCGCTGCCGGTATGCCCGCCGCCCAGCACGCCGGCCGCGATCAGCAGCCCGGCCGCGATGAACGCGATCACGGTGACGACCTTGATCAGCGAGAACCAGTATTCCGATTCGCCGAAGCCGCGCACCGACAGCGTATTGAGCAGGAAGATCAGCACGAGGAAGCCCGCGCCCCACCACACGCCCGGCACCGACGGAAACCAGTAGCGCATCACAATCTGCGCGGCGACCAGCTCGATCGCGATCGTCACCGCCCAGCTGTACCAGTAGGTCCAGCCGAGCGCGACGCCGAAGCCTTCGTCGACGTACTTCTCGCCGTAGATCGCGAACGAGCCCGATACCGGCATCAGCGCGGCCATCTCGCCGAGCCCGGTCACGACGAAGTAGACCATGATCCCGATCGCGATATACGCGGCGATCGCCCCGCCCGGCCCCGCCTGCGCGACCGACGCGCCCGACGCGACGAACAGCCCCGTGCCGATCGACCCGCCGATCGCGATCATCGCGACGTGGCGGCCCTGCAGACGGCGCTTCAGCGCCGTCCCGGACGGTGCGGCCGTGTCCGTCGCCGCTTGCATGGCATCCATGGTGTTCCCCCTGATTGTGAGCCGGCCAGCCGATTCGATTCGGAATGCAAATCGATTGACCCGGTCATTCGCATCCAAACCGGCCCTGCCGGGCCGGTCGCATCATGCGACGCTGCGCTTGATCGACTGCAGTTCGGCCGTCGTCACGATCTTCTCGATCCGGAACCGCGGGCTTTCCAGCCACGCGTTCGCGATCCGCCGGTACTCGTCGAGGTCCTCGCACGCGAGCCGCACGAGAAAATCGAACGTGCCGCTCACCAGCCAGCAATCGAGCACGGCCGGATTCGCGCGCATTTCCTCTTCGAACGGCGCTTGCGAACGCCCGTGGTCGGCCAGCACGATCTGCGCGATCACGACGATCGGCTTGGTCGCGCGCGGCGCCTTGATCACCGCGCGGTACCCTTCGATCACGCCGAGCGCCTCGAGCCGCTCCACGCGCGCCTGGCACGGCCGCGGCGTGAGATTCACGAGCTCCGACAGCTTCCGGTAGGAAATCCGTCCGTCGGTACGCAGGATGTCGAGGATCCGGAGATCGATCTTGTCGAGCTGCATCTTCTTGTCGGTCATCCGCGTTCGCTCCGGTCGGGTCGTGGCTCGTGGCTCGTGGCTCATGCGCGGAACGTCTGCCATTCCGCGCGGGGCCACATTATCCGGCCGAAGCCGCCGCGCGCCAATCGGCTAGAACCGCAGCGACAGGCAGGTCAGGCCGCCGTCCATCTTGCGGAACTCGCTCGTGTCGATCACGTGCAGCGGCATGCCGAGCGGCGCGATCGCGTCATGCACGCGCGGATAGCCGGCCGGCGTGATCAGCGTGCCGTTCACGCGCAGCGTGTTGCCCGCGTATTCGTCGGCGGCCGGGATCGCGATCCGGCGATAGTCGGCGAACGCCGGATGCGCGGCCAGCGCGTCGGTCACGAGCAGCGTGTCGTCGCCGAGCGCGTTGACGACCGATTTCAGGTGCAGGCCGGCGCCGACCGGCACCGCGACGACCGAATAGCCATGGCGCGACACCAGCGACTCGAACGCGGCGATGCCTTGCGCGTCGGTGCGGCTCGTCAGGCCGATGAAGAAGCGCTTGCCGACCAGCATCACGTCGCCGCCGTCGAGGCGGCCCTGCTGCATCGGCAGCAGTTCGCGATGCACGCGCAGCGCCGCTTCGATGTGCGCGGTCTCGCCGCGCCGCGCGAGCGCGCCGGGGCGCGTGATCACCGCGAATTCCGGCGTGACGACCGCGACGTCCTCGACGAAATGCGAATCGGGAAACGCATCGAGCGGCGGCAATTCGGTCAGTTCGACGCCGAGCATGCGCAGCGCGTCGCAGTATGCATGGAACTGCGTGAGCGTCTTGTCGTAATCGGGTGCGCCGAGTTCGGCGGTGGTCAGGCCCGCGCCGCAAGACGGCGCGGGACGGCGAACGATCGCTTGCGTGAATTGCATCGACTCCTCCATGATCTGCGCCGCCTCCGTGCGGTGCACGGGCCGGCAGCGTTGTGTCCGGACCATTATCGGAAGCCAATTTGCGCAATTCGCGTCGATTTCGGCGCCACCGACAGCCGATTGCGTCGAATTGCGCGCACCACGCAGCGGATTCGGCAGACGGGCCGCCCGCCGTCTCGCGAATGGCCGTTTCGCCCGCCGCCCGCGCGTTACGCGCCGGGCTCGAATCCCATCTGCGCACGGCCGAGCGCCGTGAGATCGCCCTCCCCCGCACGGCCATCGAAATCGGCCTCGAAATGGTCGGCCGGGAAATCGGGCGGGCTGTCGCCACGCAGGAACGCGAGCCGCTGCCGCTGCAGGTATGCATCGTTCTTCGCGCAGCCGGGCGCGGCCGCGATGTACATCACGTTGCTGTCGCCGCTGCCGCGATGCGCGTCCTCGACCGCATGCACGACGTCGCCGTGCCAGAACACCGCGTCGCCCGGTTCCATGTGCGGGATCGGCACCAGTGCGTCGAGCAGCAGCGCGTGCCATTCGGGGCGGATCGACAGCGCGCGGCCGGGACGCGCGCCGCACAGGTCGTCGTCGGCGACGTCGTCCTGCAGCGCGCGCAGCACGACATAGGCCATCGCGTTCGCGACCGGGATCAGCTGCAGCGTGCCGTCGCCGGGCCCCTGCGGCGTCAGCGCGGTCCAGCCCTGGAACGTGCGGAACATCGAACACACGGCCGGCGACGGAATCTCCTCGACGTCGGGGCGGAACGCCGCATCGAACGGATCGTAATCGCGCCAGCGGCCGGCCAGCACGTGGCGATAGACCTGGCGGAAATTCGCGCCGAGCCAGCGCTCGACGGAGCCGCCGTCGACGTGCGGCGACAGCCCGAGCGACGTCGACCCGGGCGGCCGGCGACGAATCCGGTCCGCATAGGCGGGCACCTGGTCGGAATCGAAATGCGTGCGCGTACCGTCCGCATGCCGCCACAGACGGTTCAGGAACACCCGCGCCTGCGTGAGCGCCGGCGACTGGCGCGCGGCCACCTGCGGCTTCGACCAGTAGACGCCGTAGATCTGCGGCTTGCCCGACGCGAGGTTGCCGAAATAGCGGTCTTCCGCGCGCGCATGCAGCCGCTCGGTGAAACGGTTCGCATCCAGATACGCGCCGATCTCGTCGTTCCAGTCGCGTGCCTGCTGCGCATCCAACACGCCGCGGATCACGACCGCGCCGTGCGTGCGGATCGCGGCAATCGCGAGCGGATCGACGGTCCCGCTCGCGACATCCGCGAACGGCACGACCGGAATCACGTCATCGCCATGCGCGTGCGCGCGGCGGATCGCGTCGACCTGCCGCGCGATGTCGCCCTCCACTTCGCGGAACGTGGCCGCGTAGCCGGGCAAGTCGGCGCGTAGCGCCCGTTTCGCCGTGCGGATCGCGGCCGGCAGATCGTCAATCGTCAGGTGCATCGCTTGTCTCCTCGCTGAATCGCGTTTTGATGAGCACTCAGCGTACGGCCGCCGCACGGTCATCATCGATACTATCCAGCCAATAATCGATACAATCCTGACAACCGCGCGTTACTCGGGACGATGGCAGACCACGCACAGCTTGTTGCCGTCCGGGTCCCGGAAATACGCGCCGTAGTAGTCGCGGTGATAGTGCGGTCGGAGGCCCGGCGGCCCTTCGCAGGCGCCGCCGTGCTGAAGCGCGAGCGCATGGCAGCGATCGACGTGATCGCGGGTCGGCGCATCGAACGCGATCGTGTGGCCGTTCCCCGGTTCAGGCGCGCGTCCGTCGAGCGGCTTGCCGAAGAAGAACAGCGGCCGGTCGGCGTCGGCCGGCATCCAGCCCGACCAGCCGTCCGGTTCGTGGAATTTGACGCGCAACCCGAGTTCGGCGAACAGCGGCGCGTAGAAATCGTAGGCGCGCGCCGTATCGCCGACGCCCACGCAAACATGTGAAAACATGGCATCGCTCCGTCGTGAAGATCGCTCACGATCATGCCACGGCGCGCTGCCCGCCCCTACCGGAGGCCGCGATGAAACCGCAATACGAGCATGTGACGTTCGCGTCCGGCTGTTCGATCCGCGTGTATCACCGTCAGCTCGCGCGCATTCCGTTCGAGTGGCATCGCCATCCCGAGTACGAACTGACGCTGACGCTCAACAGCCGCGGCCAGCGCTTCATCGGCGATCACGTCGCACGCTACGCGGATGACGATCTCGTGCTCGTGCCGCCGAACCTGCCGCATACGTGGTCGTCGAACGCGCGCATCGATCGCGGCGCGCCCGAGGTCGCGCTCGTCGTCTGGTTCGACGGAGACTGGGTACGGCGGCTGGCCGACTGCTGCCCCGAATACGCGCCGCTGCGCTCGCTGCTGCGGCGCGCGGCGCCGGGCCTGCGCTTCGACGTGGAGACGGCCCGCGCGATGCGCGCGCGGCTGCCGCGGTTGCTCGATCCGTCGCCGCGCGTGCGGCTCGCGGCCACGCTCGATACGCTTGCCGATCTCGCGGAAGCCGGCGGCGAACCGCTCGCCACCTCGCAGGCCTACGATCGCTCCGACGCAGCCACGTCCTCGGTCGACTCCACCGCATCCGGCGCCGAACGCCTCGATCGCGTACTCGACGCGATCGACCGGCAGTTCCACGAACCGCTGCGCATCGACGCGCTCGCGGCCGTCGCGCACCTGTCCGAACGCACGCTGCAGCGGCTGTTCGCGCGTCATATCGGCGAAAGCGTCGGCCGCTACGTGCAACGGCTGCGGCTCGCGCACGCGTGCCGCCATCTCGCCGGCACCGACTGGCCGATCGCGACGGTCGCCGCGCGCTGCGGCATTGCGAATGCCGCGAACTTCAACCGCCAGTTCCTCGCTGCGCACGGCATGACGCCCGGCGCGTACCGGCAGTTCTTCAAGCAGCACGGCCACGCGCCCGACGACGATGCGCCAGCGCTCGACACACGGCCGCCGTCGCTGGAGCGCCGCGCCGGATCGCGTATCGCCTGATCGGCACCGCACGCCTGAACGGCGTCGATCCCGACGAGTGCGAGCCCAATGACGCCCGCACCTTCGATTCGACTTCGCGCGCGATCAGCGCCCGCATCTGCTGCCAGAGGTTCTGCTCGCGCCGGCCGAGCTCGTCGCGCATGCGGAAGAATGCCTTCACAGGTGCAATCTTTAGTTGCACTCCTCCCGGTCAATTGCCGCTTCCGGATTGAAGCGTTCTCCGGTTCGCGTTTCATGCTTTTACTGCGCATGAGTGAGGCTTCCGGGTCGGCGTACATCATTAATATCGGCACTACACCTTGTGTTAACCGGAGAAGAAACCGACATGACGGGCGGCAACAGCTTTCCTCGAGTTACGAATGGCAATAACGCTTACACGACTGATTTTCATGAACCTTACCCAGCGCCCGGCTCGGGGGCAGGGTCGCGGACTGGGCCCGCCTCTCACACGCAGCCGCCTATCCATGGGATGCCTCCGGCATTCAATGGGCGTCCATCTTCTGCGCCAACGACGACTGATCCCGCGTTTGCTGGCCCCTATAGCAGCGTAAGGCGACACGGTATCCTTTCTCAAGACCAGATGCGAGATCAGCACATTGCATTTAATCAATCACACGACGGTCAAGTGGCGCGGAGCGATATCGATGTTACCCGGATACACGGTAGCCCGGATCCTCAACAGAGGGCGCGCTCCGCGCGCATGGCAGTGGAAAACTCTGCGCATGGGGCGCTGTCCGTCGCGCTCGAACGCCATGGATACGGCCCGCTGCATACTGAAACACACGCGCCATCAACGGAAGAGGTGCTTCGCTCGTTGAGTCCCGAACAACGTAAAGAGTTTGAGGCAGCGATGGAGTACGGTATGAAGCCTGAGCAGATTCTCGAGATGATGGCGACGGATCAACGAACAACAAGTTTGTCGCCGCACGGGCAATCGCAGGCCTACCATCGGATGCAGAGTACTTTTATGGTGACAGCGCACGCCAGTGCCCCAGCGGCCTATGCCTCCCCGTACGAAGATACCCGTCACAGTATTCCGCCGTCAGAGTTTCGTGGCGTTTACGTCCCGCAATCGCATGCGCACACCGCTCGCCAAGTTGATCGGGAATTAGCCGCGCGTCAGCCGGTATATCCGCGGGCCGTCGTCGTGCCGGATCAGCCCGGAATGAACCCATATTATCAGGCGTCAAATGGTAACCAGCATCAGGTCCATGGTGTTCAAGCTCCTGACTATTACAATGCCCTTAGAGCCCAGCTCAGTTCCGAGGACGACTATGACGCACACATCGTAAAGACCGGCATTCGGCGCGAATGGTAAGAACGCCTTTAGCCGATCGGCAACGAACGTTGGGAGCGTAAAGCATGACCTTGACGTCCTCCCTGCCCGAAGGCAGCGGAGGATATCAATCCCATTGCACATCTGATGGGAATCAGATTGCCCGTGCCGCACGCTCATGAACGGACGGTGTGCATCGAGCGCTTACCTCGCGCCAGCGTCGGCCGCACAAATGAAAACACCCCGGCGGGATGACCCACCGGGGTGTCGTGGCGTTGCGATTGCCGGACGCGAGCGGCCTGACGACCGTTCGCGCCGCGCACGGTTTAACGTGCGTTGAGCGGCTTCGCTTCGCGCGGCGTGTCGCCGATGAACAGCTGACGCGGACGGCCGATCTTCTGTTCCGGATCGGCAATCATTTCGTTCCACTGTGCGATCCAGCCGACCGTACGTGCCATCGCGAAGATACACGTGAACATCGACGTCGGGATGCCCAGCGCGCGCTGAACGATACCCGAGTAGAAGTCGACGTTCGGGTACAGCTTGCGCGACACGAAGTATTCGTCTTCCAGCGCGATCTTCTCGAGCTGCATCGCGAGCTTGAACAGCGGGTCGTCGTGCAGGCCCAGTTCGTTCAGCACTTCGTAGCAGGTTTCGCGCATCAGCTTCGCGCGCGGGTCGTAGTTCTTGTACACGCGGTGACCGAAGCCCATCAGCTTCACGCCCGAATTCTTGTCCTTCACCTGCTTGATGAATTCGGGGATGTTGTCCGGCGAACCGATCTGCTCGAGCATGTTCAGCGCGGCTTCGTTCGCACCACCGTGCGCCGGGCCCCACAGACACGCGATACCGGCCGCGATACACGCGAACGGGTTCGCGCCCGACGAGCCGGCCAGGCGAACCGTCGACGTCGATGCGTTCTGCTCGTGATCGGCGTGCAGGATCAGGATGCGGTCGAGTGCGCGGACCAGCACGTCGTTGACCTTGTACTCTTCGCACGGGTTCGAGAACATCATGTGCATGAAGTTCGCGCTGTACGACAGTTCGTTCTTCGGATAGACGAACGGCTGACCGATGCTGAACTTGTACGCCATCGCGACGAGCGTCGGCAGCTTCGCGATCATGCGGATCGCCGACACTTCGCGGTGACGCGGGTCGTTGATGTCGAGCGAGTCGTGATAGAACGCCGACAGCGCGCCGACGGCCGCGACCAGCACCGCCATCGGGTGCGCGTCGCGACGGAAGCCGCGGAAGAAGAAGTGCATCTGCTCGTGCACCATCGTATGCTTGGTGACGGTGTCGACGAACTCCTTCTTCTGCGCCGCGTTCGGCAGTTCGCCCTTCAGCAGCAGGTAGCAGCTTTCGAGGAAGTCGGCGTTTTGCGCGAGGTTGTCGATCGGGTAACCGCGGTACAGCAGCTCGCCCTTGTCGCCGTCGATGTACGTGATCGCCGAATTACAAGCTGCCGTCGACATGAAGCCCGGGTCGTACGTGAACTTGCCGGTCTGGCCGTACAGCTTGCGGATGTCGATTACGTCCGGGCCCATCGTGCCCTTGTAGATCGGCATTTCGACGCTCGGCGAGTTGTCGCTGAACGATAGCGTGGCTTTAACATCAGACGGAGTCATGGCACATCCTCAATCGAAATAAAGAAACGGGATTCGATAACGGGCACAGCGTGTTACATGTTGGCGTTACACGTTGCGCAGCATCTCCAACAGCCGGTGAATCTCCGGGCTGTCTAGGTCGCCCTCTGGTTCCTTGCGCGCGAGGAGCAAGTCCATCAGGTCGTTGTCGCTCAGATCGAGCAGGCGCGACAACGCGCCTACGTCTGCATCGGTGAGGTCATGCTCGTATCGGCTGAAGAAACGCTCGAATACGATGTCGTTCTCCAGCAGACCCCGCCGCGCGCGCCAGCGCAGGCGCGCGCGGCGGTGCGGGTCGGATTGATGCGAATCGTCGCTCATTAAAATTTATACCGCGCGGCGAACCATCAGTTCCTTGATCTTGCCGATCGCCTTCGTCGGGTTCAGGCCCTTCGGGCAAACGTCGACGCAGTTCATGATCGTGTGGCAACGGAACAGACGGTACGGGTCTTCCAGATTGTCGAGGCGCTCGCCGGTGGCGGTGTCGCGGCTGTCCGCGATGAAGCGGTAAGCCTGCAGCAGGCCGGCCGGGCCGACGAACTTGTCCGGGTTCCACCAGAAGCTCGGGCACGACGTCGAGCAGCTCGCGCACAGAATGCACTCGTACACGCCGTCGAGCTCGTCGCGCTCTTCCGGCGACTGGAGGCGTTCCTTCTCCGGCGGCGGCGCGTCGTTGATCAGGTACGGCTTGATCGAGTGGTACTGGTTGAAGAAGTGCGTCATGTCGACGATCAGGTCGCGCACGACGGGCAGGCCCGGCAGCGGACGCAGCACGACCTTCTGCGGCAGGTCGTTCAGGTTCGTCAGGCACGCGAGACCGTTCTTGCCGTTGATGTTCATCGCGTCCGAACCGCACACGCCTTCGCGGCACGAACGGCGGAACGACAGCGTCTCGTCCAGGGCCTTCAGCTTGACCAGCGCGTCGAGCAGCATGCGCTCATGCTGGATATCGAGCTCGTACGTCTGCATGCGCGGCGCTGCGTCCTTGTCCGGATCGTAGCGGTAGACTTCAAAAATGCGTTTTGCCATTTCGGATTCCTTTGACTCGGCTTAGAACGTGCGCGGCTTCGGCGGCACGGATTCGACCGTCAGCGGCTTCATTTGAACCGGCTTGTAGTCGAGGCGATCGCCTTCGCTGTACCACAGCGTGTGACGCAGCCAGTTGTCGTCGTCGCGGTGTTCGTAGTCGCTGTGCGCGTGTGCGCCGCGGCTTTCCTTGCGCGCTTCCGCCGACACCATCGTCGCGCGGGCCACTTCGATCAGGTTCTCCAGCTCGAGCGCTTCGACGCGCGCGGTGTTGAACACCTTCGACTTGTCCTTCAGGTGGATGTTTTCCACGCGCGCCTTCAGGCCGGCCATCTGGTCGACGCCTTCCTTCAGCAGCGCCGACGTGCGGAACACGCCTGCGTGCTTCTGCATCGTTGCGCGGATGTCGTTCGCAACGTCCTGCGTGTACTCGCCCGAGCTCGACGTGTCGAGCTTGTTCAGGCGCGCCAGCGAGAACTCGCCCGCATCGGCCGGCAGCGGCTTGTGTTCCTTCTGGTTCTTCACGTGCTGAACGATGTGGTTGCCGGCCGCACGGCCGAACACCACGAGGTCCAGCAGCGAGTTCGTGCCGAGACGGTTCGCACCGTGCACCGACACGCATGAGCATTCGCCCACTGCGTAGAAGCCGTTAATCGGTTCCTTGTGATCGCGCGACGTGCCGACGACCTGACCGTGGATGTTGGTCGGGATACCGCCCATCTGGTAGTGGATCGTCGGGACGACCGGGATCGGTTCCTTGATCGCG
The DNA here is from genome assembly GCF_016899425.1 of Burkholderia sp. MS389. GTDB lineage: Bacteria > Pseudomonadota > Gammaproteobacteria > Burkholderiales > Burkholderiaceae > Burkholderia > Burkholderia sola. Next base: position 2,837,703 of record NZ_CP045995.1, on the reverse strand, counting down.
TCGACGTTCGCGAACTTCAGCGCGATTTCGCGGATCGACGGCAGACGCTTCATGATCGTCTCGGCGCCGATGTGCGACAGGTCGAGCAGCACGTGATCCTTGTTCGGACCGACGCCGCGACCTTCCTTGATTTCCTGGTCCATCGAACGCGACACGAAATCGCGCGGCGCCAGATCCTTCAGCGTCGGCGCGTAGCGCTCCATGAAGCGCTCGCCGTTCGCGTTGCGCAGGATACCGCCTTCGCCGCGCACGCCTTCGGTGATCAGCACGCCCGCGCCGGCCACGCCGGTCGGGTGGAACTGCCAGAACTCCATGTCCTGCAGCGCGACGCCCGAGCGGGCCGCCATGCCGAGGCCGTCGCCGGTGTTGATGAACGCGTTCGTCGACGCCGCGAAGATCCGGCCTGCGCCGCCCGTCGCGAACAGCGTCGTCTTGCCTTCCATGATGTAGACGTCGCCCGTCTCCATCTCGAGGGCCGTCACGCCGAGCACGTCGCCGTCCGCGTCGCGGATCAGGTCGAGCGCCATCCATTCGACGAAGAACTGCGTCTTCGCCTCGACGTTCTGCTGGTACAGCGTGTGCAGCAGCGCGTGACCGGTACGGTCGGCGGCCGCGCAAGCGCGCTGGACCGGCTTCTCGCCGTAGTTCGCGGTGTGGCCGCCGAACGGGCGCTGGTAGATCGTGCCGTCCGCGTTGCGGTCGAACGGCATGCCGAAGTGTTCGAGTTCGTACACGACGTTCGGCGCTTCACGGCACATGAACTCGATCGCGTCCTGGTCGCCGAGCCAGTCGGAGCCCTTGATCGTGTCGTAGAAGTGGAAGTGCCAGTTGTCTTCGCTCATGTTGCCGAGCGACGCGCCGATACCGCCTTGCGCGGCCACCGTGTGCGAACGCGTCGGGAACACCTTCGACAGCACGCCGACCGACAGGCCCGCGCGCGACAGTTGCAGCGCTGCGCGCAAGCCGGAGCCGCCTGCGCCGACGATCACGACGTCGAACTTGCGGCGCGGGAGGGAAGTTTTGATTGCAGCCATTCTTTACACTCTCCAGAGAATCTGCGCGGCGTAGCCCGCACATGCGAGCAGCCAGACGATGGTCAGCGATTGCAGCAGCAGGCGCACACCGACGGGCTTCACGTAGTCCATCCAGATGTCGCGCACGCCGACCCATGCGTGGTAGAAGAGGGAAAGCAGCATCACGAAGGTCGCGAGCTTCATCCATTGCGCGGCGAAGATCGATGCCCAGCCTTCGTACGAAAAATCGTGCGCGCCGAAGAACAGGACGAGCAGAATGACCGTGTAGACCGCCATGATCGTGGCGGTGACGCGCTGCGCGAGCCAGTCGCGCAGGCCGTAGTGAGCGCCGACGACGAGGCGCTTCGAGCCGATTCGGTTGTTGGCTGCCATTTTCTTAGAATGCTCCGAACAGTTTGAGTGCCATGGCGATCGTCAGCGCGATCGAGACGACAAAGACGACGACGGCCGTCCGCTTGCCGCCTTCCTTCGTGACGGCGTCGTGGTTGACGTCCATCAGCAGGTGGCGAATGCCGGCGCAGAAATGGTGGAAGAAGGCCCACGACAACGCGAGGACGATCAGCTTGACGACGATGTTGGAGAGGAAAGCCTTGAAGACTTCGAAGCTGAGCTCGGACGTGAGGCTCTGGTCGAAGAGGAACAGCAGGAACGGCAGGAACAGGAACAGCAGCGCGCCGCTGATACGATGGAGAATCGACAATATCGCCGCCAGGGGCATGCGATATTTCAACGTGATGTCGCCGATTCCGATGTTCCGGTATTCCGGCCTCGGCTTTCTTACTGCGTCAGTCATGCTAGACCCCTACTATGTTGTCACACTAATCCGCGATTTTAGCGCCTTTTTATATCGCGCTGCAGCGAAAGTCTGCTCTGGATCATTGCGCGAACACGAACAAAGGCGGCCCGAAACGTGCTTCGCGAGCGTGGGAAACGCGAATGCACGCGGCTGAACCGAACGTCGTCAGCTCAAGTCATTCTGATAGTAGTACCCGGTTGTGACATACCAGCCGCGACGCACTTCCACCGGCCGGTCCCCATACGTATAGGACACGCGCTCGACCGACAGCAGCGGGAAGCCCGCCGGCACGTGCAGCAGGTCGGCCACCGCCGGATCCGCCGCGACCGCACGGATCTTCTCCGTCGCGCGGATCATCCGCGTCCCGAACTCCGTCTCGAACATCGCGTAGAGCGGCCCCTTGTACTCGCTCAGCCGCTCGAACGTCAGCCCGCGGAACATCGCGCCCGGCAGCCAGATCTCGTCGAGCACCGTCACTTCGCTGTCGAATTCCAGCAGGCGGCGCACCTGCACGACCGGATCGGCGGGCTTCAGGTCGAGCTGCCGCGCGATCTCGGCCGGCGCGCGCAGGCGCCGGCATTCGAGCAGGCGGCTCACGTGCGGGTGCTCGGCGCCGTCGTCGGCCAGCAGACGCAGAAAGCGGAATTGCGCGCGATCTTCGTTGTGCGTTGCAACAAAAGTGCCCTTGCCCTGCCGCCGGACCACGAGGTTTTCGGCGGCCAGCTCGTCGATCGCCTTGCGCACGGTGCCCTGGCTGACCTTGTAGCGGGCCGCGAGCTCCACTTCGCTGGGAATGATCTCGCCCGGCTTCCATTCGCCGGATTCGAGACTTTGCGTGATCAATGACTTGATCTGCTGGTATAACGGGCTGAACGTCGGCGACGCGGACGCCGCGGGCGAGGCTGCGGGATCGCCCGCGCCCGGCTGCCCTGGGCCGCCTGCGCCGGTTTGATTCGCGGTGTTCGCCTGGTTCGATGTCATGGCGCGCATTTCATCACAAACCGCACTTTTTCGTCCACTCAATTTCCGCAAAACATCTGTCTTATATAAGACATATGATACCGTTTGACTTTGCGCGTGACGGCTCCTACACTCCCGGTCGAGCAAGGGTTCGCGGGTGCAACAGCGCGTCCCCGGCTACGTGCCACGGCCGTCTCCAGGTTCACTGCGTCTGCCATCGCGAGTCCTCCGCCCTGCTTCAATGCAACGCTACGCACAACGCGCATAGAATGGCGTTTTCGCTCGCGTCCAACGCTTCACCCGTCCTGGAGATTTTCAATGGCTAAGCCCGCAAAGCGCGTTGCCGTCACCGGCGCCGCAGGTCAAATCGCTTACTCCCTGCTGTTCCGCATCGCGAACGGCGACCTGCTCGGCAAGGACCAGCCGGTCATCCTGCAACTGCTCGACCTCCCGCAAGCCCAAGGCGCCGTCAAGGGCGTCGTGATGGAACTCGACGATTGCGCGTTCCCGCTGCTCGCAGGCGTCGTGATCACCGACGATCCGAAGGTCGCATTCAAGGATGCAGACGTCGCGCTGCTGGTCGGTGCGCGTCCGCGCTCGAAGGGCATGGAGCGCAAGGACCTGCTGTCGGCGAACGCCGAAATCTTCACGGTTCAGGGCGCCGCGCTGAACGAAGTCGCGAGCCGCGACGTGAAGGTGCTGGTCGTCGGCAACCCGGCGAACACGAACGCGTACATCGCGATGAAGTCGGCGCCGGATCTGCCGAAGAAGAACTTCACGGCCATGCTGCGCCTCGACCACAACCGCGCGCTGTCGCAGCTCGCCGCCAAGTCGGGCAAGCCGGTCGCGTCGATCGAGAAGCTCGCCGTGTGGGGCAACCACTCGCCGACGATGTACCCGGACTTCCGCTTCGCGACCGCCGAAGGCGAATCGCTGCTGAAGCTGATCAACGACGACGTGTGGAACCGCGACACGTTCATCCCGACCGTCGGCAAGCGCGGCGCGGCGATCATCGAAGCGCGCGGCCTGTCGTCGGCGGCGTCGGCAGCCAACGCGGCGATCGACCACGTGCGTGACTGGGTGCTCGGCACGAACGGCAAGTGGGTCACGATGGGCATCCCGTCGGACGGCTCGTACGGCATCCCCGAAGACATCATCTACGGCGTGCCGGTCACCTGCGAAAACGGCGAATACAAGCGCGTCGAAGGCCTGGAAATCGACGCGTTCTCGCGCGAGAAGATGGACGGCACGCTGGCCGAGCTGCTCGAAGAGCGCGATGGCGTCGCCCACCTGCTGAAGAACTAAGCATCACGCATCGTGCCGGGCAGCCTTCGCGGCGCCCGGCTTCGGCACGGGCCGGCACGCCGCCGGCCCGGCCCGCCGATCCGATTCGCGCACGTTTTGCCGCCCGCGCCGCGCCGCGCACCGGCCCAGAGCCTGCCCGAATCCGATTTCCGCCACGTTGACCCGCTTCCCTCACGTAGAAGACATGGCCGCGCTCACTCCTGCACAAGTGCTGTACGACGGGGCGTCCCCGCCCGCGATCCTGCCCTGCTGCGATCACTACGCGGGCAGCGAGAAGCTGATGCGCAAGTCGCTCGCGCTGCAGGCCGAGCTGGGTCCCGTGTTCGACCTCACGCTCGACTGCGAGGACGGCGCGGCCGTCGGCCAGGAAGCCGCGCACGCGGCGCTCGTCGCCGACTTGCTCGGCAGCGCCGAGAACCGCTTCGGCCGCGTCGGCGTCCGCATCCACGACTTTTCCCACCCGCACTGGCGCGACGACGTGCGCATCGTGCTGCGTGCGTCGCGCGCACCCGCCTACATCACGCTGCCGAAGATCGCGAGCGCCGCCGACGCGGCCGAAATGACCGCGTTCATCGAAGGCACGCGCCGCGAGTTCGGCATCGCGCAGCCGATCCCGGCCGACGTGCTGATCGAGACGCACGGCGCGCTCGCGCAGGCGGCCGCCCTCGCCGCGCTGCCGACGGTCGGCACGCTGAGCTTCGGGCTGATGGATTTCGTCTCCGCGCACCACGGCGCGATTCCCGATTCCGCGATGCGCTCGCCCGGCCAGTTCGATCACCCGCTCGTGCGCCGCGCGAAGCTGGAAATCGCCGCCGCCTGTCACGCGCACGGCAAGACGCCGTCGCACAACGTGACCACAGAAGTGCGCGACATGAGCGTCGTCGCCGGCGACGCCCGCCGCGCGCGCGACGAATTCGCGTTCACGCGAATGTGGAGCATCCACCCGGCGCAGATCCGCCCGATCGTCGACGCGTTCGCGCCGCGCGCCGACGAAGTCACGCTGGCCGCCGAGATCCTGCTGGCCGCGCAGGCCGCCGACTGGGGCCCGACGCGCCACGGCGATACGCTGCACGATCGCGCGAGTTATCGGTATTACTGGTCGGTGCTGCGCCGTGCGCGGGCCACCGGCCAGCCCGTACCGGACGAGGCTGCGCCGCTGTTCGGCCCGGCCGCCGCGGGCGTCGCGCCGTGAGCGCGCGCCGCCCGTCGATACACGCGTTTCATGCATTCGACGTTTCGCCAACCGGACAGACGTTTGCGAAACGACAAAAAACGTAACGGAGCCCGAAAACCTGATATACGCGCGGCCAAATAGGTGAAAATAGCGGCCGCTGCGCGCTTTCGGGGCGCGTGCAGTTTCAAACCGGCCGGCAGTTTCGATTGCCGGCCCTTGTCAACTGATTATCGAAAGGTTCTGACTCCATGAAGAAACTCCTGATCGCTACCGCCATCGGCGCCTTGTCCGCCACGATGCTGGTGTCGGCTCCGAGCGCGTTTGCCCAGGGTACGGCCACCACGACCGCGAAGAAGGCCACGGCCAAGCGCCCGGCGCCGGCCAAGCGCATCATCCCGCGCAGCAAGAAGGCGCAGGCACGCGCGGCCGCCAAGGTCGATCCGGTACCGGACGGCGCGGTCAAGTGGTCCTGTAAGGAAGGTCTGTCGTTCGACCTCGCCGGCGACATGAAGCGCGACCAGGTCGTCACGGTTCACTGGGCGAAGAAGAACTACAAGCTGCCGCGTCAAGCCACGACGACGGGCGCCGACACGTTCTACGATCCGGCCGCAGGCTTCAAGCTGGTCGTGATCCCGACCAAGGCGATGCTGTTCTCCGACGCCAACGGCGGCGAGCGCCTCGCGGACGAATGCGTGACGCCGGAAATGGCGCAAGGCACGGCAGCACCGACGCAGTCGAACGAGCTGAAGCCGGCAACGAACTAAGCGCGTTCCCTCCGGCCCCTCGATGTCCGCCCCGGTCTCCAACGTCCGCCCCGCGCCGGATTCGGTACTCGTCGACATCGTCGACTACGTGCTGAACACCGGCCTCGACAGCGCGCTCGCGCTGGAGACGGCGCGTCATTGCCTGATCGACACGCTCGGATGCGGACTCGAGGCGCTGTCCTACCCTGCCTGCACCAAGCTGCTCGGCCCCGTCGTGCCCGGCACGATCGTGCCGAACGGCGCGAAGGTGCCCGGCACGTCCTTCCAGCTCGATCCCGTCCAGGCCGCGTTCGGCATCGGCGCGATGATCCGCTGGCTGGACTTCAACGACACCTGGCTCGCCGCCGAATGGGGTCATCCGTCCGACAACCTCGGCGGGATCCTGGCGACGGCCGACTGGCTCTCCCGCACGGCCCGCGCGGCCGGCCGCCAGCCGCTCGCGATGCGCGACGTGCTGGTCGCGATGATCCAGGCCCACGAGATCCAGGGCTGCCTCGCCCTCGAGAATTCATTCAACGCGGTCGGGCTCGACCATGTGCTGCTCGTGAAGGTCGCGTCGACGGCCGTCGTCGGGCGCCTGCTCGGGCTCACGCGCGACGAGCTGATCAACGCGGTGTCCAACGCATTCATTGACGGCCACGCGCTGCGGACCTACCGCCATGCGCCGAACACCGGTTCGCGCAAATCCTGGGCGGCCGGCGACGCGACGTCCCGCGCGGTGCGCCTCGCGCTGATCGCGAAAACGGGTGAAATGGGCTATCCGTCGGCGCTCACCGCCAGGACGTGGGGCTTCTACGACGTGCTGTTCGACGGCAAGCCGTTCCGCTTCCAGCGCCCGTACGGCACGTACGTGATGGAAAACGTGCTGTTCAAGATCGCGTTCCCCGCCGAATTCCATGCGCAGACGGCCGCCGAGGCCGCGCTGCAGCTGCATGCGCAGCTCGCCGCGGCGGGCCGCACGGCCGACGACATCGGCCGGATCACGATCCGCACGCACGCGGCCGCGCTCCGCATCATCGACAAGCAGGGCCCGCTCGCCAATCCGGCCGACCGCGACCACTGCATCCAGTACATGGTCGCCGTGCCGCTGCTGTTCGGCCGGCTGACCGCGGCCGACTACGAAGACGCGGCCGCGGCGGACCCGCGCATCGACGCGCTGCGCGCGAAAACCGTGTGCGTCGAGGATCCGCAGTTCACGCAGGATTACCACGATCCGGACAAGCGATCGATCGCGAATGCGCTGACGGTCGAGTTCACGGACGGATCGAAGCTTGCCGAAGTGGCGGTCGAGTATCCGCTCGGCCATCGGCGGCGCCGTGCCGAAGGCGTCCCGCTCCTGGTCGAGAAGTTCCGGACCAACCTTGCCCGCCGTTTCCCGGCCAAGCAGCAACAAGCGATTCTCGACGTGTCGCTGGACCAGGCAAAGCTCGAAGCGATGCCGGTCGATGAGTACGTCGACTTGTATGTGATATAGGGGGCTGTTTGCGGATGAAACGGACATGCGAATGCCCCAAATCGGTCGCAGGACAAGAAGTGAGGAGCGCCGTTTGGCCGTGCCAAACAAGCGACGAACGACGCCGTCATGCGGCCGATTTGGGGCATTCCCGTGGAATAAATTTTAAATTTGGGGTTGCCCCGAGAAAGGCCGCTCGCTGCGTCACGCTCCTTGCGAGCGGCCTTTCTCGGGGCAACGCATGTCCGTTTCATCCGCAAACAGCCCCCTGGTCATCTACAGGACTCTTTGTTTCCTAGCCTTAAACCCAGGAAAATCACCATGGCCCACAATCTCCACAAGACCCTCAAGGAATTCGACAGCGGTTCCGGCAAAGGCAAGTTCTACTCGCTGCCGCAGCTCGGCAAGGAACTGAAGACGAAGATCGAACGCCTGCCGGTGTCGATCCGCATCGTGCTCGAGTCCGTGCTGCGCAACTACGACGGCAAGAAAATCACCGAAGAGCACATCGAGCAGCTCGCGAACTGGAAGCCGACCGCGAAGCGCGTCGACGAGATTCCGTTCGTCGTGTCGCGCGTCGTGCTGCAGGATTTCACGGGCGTGCCGCTGCTCGCCGACATCGCGGCCATGCGCGGCGTCGCCGAGCGCACGGGCAAGAACCCGAAGAAGATCGAACCGCTGGTCCCGGTCGATCTCGTCGTCGACCACTCGGTCCAGATCGACTACTTCCGCCAGAAGGACGCGCTCGACCTGAACATGAAGCTGGAATTCCAGCGCAACAACGAGCGCTACCAGTTCATGAAGTGGGGCATGCAGGCGTTCGACACGTTCAAGGTCGTGCCGCCGGGCGTGGGCATCGTCCACCAGGTGAACCTCGAGTATCTGGCGCGCGGCGTCCACAAGAAGTCCGACGGCGCCGACACCGTGTACTATCCGGACACCCTCGTCGGCACGGACAGCCACACGACGATGATCAACGGCATCGGCGTGGTCGGCTGGGGCGTGGGCGGCATCGAGGCGGAAGCCGGCATGCTCGGCCAGCCGGTGTACTTCCTGACGCCGGACGTCGTCGGCGTCGAGCTGAAGGGCAAGCTGCGCGAGGGCGTGACGGCCACCGACCTGGTGCTGACGATCACCGAAATGCTGCGCAAGGAGAAGGTCGTCGGCAAGTTCGTCGAGTTCTTCGGCGAAGGCACGCGCTCGCTGTCGCTGCCGGACCGCGCGACGATCGGCAACATGGCGCCGGAATACGGCGCGACGATGGGCTTCTTCCCGGTCGACGAAAAGACGATCGACTACTTCGAAGGCACGGGCCGCACGAAGGCCGAAATCGCCGCGTTCGAAAACTACTTCAAGGCGCAGAACCTGTTCGGCATCCCGAACGCCGGCGACATCGACTACACGAAGGTCGTGACGCTGGATCTGACGACGGTCGCGCCGTCGCTGGCCGGCCCGAAGCGCCCGCAGGACCGCATCGAGATCGGCCACGTCAAGTCGACGTTCACCGACCTGTTCTCGAAGCCGGTCGCGGAAAACGGTTTCGCGAAGAAGGCGGACGACCTGGGCACGCAGTACACGACGAGCAACGGCGTCGACGTGAAGAACGGCGACATCCTGATCGCCGCGATCACGTCGTGCACGAACACGTCGAACCCGAGCGTGCTGCTGGCCGCCGGCCTGCTCGCGAAGAAGGCGGTCGAGGCCGGCCTCACGGTCGACCCGAAGATCAAGACCTCGCTCGCGCCGGGATCGCGCATCGTCACCGAGTACCTGACGAAGACGGGCCTGCTGCCCTACCTGTCGAAGCTCGGCTTCGAAGTCGCGGCGTACGGCTGCACGACCTGTATCGGCAACGCGGGCGACCTGACGCCGGAACTGAACGAAGCGATCACGAAGAACGACATCGTCGCGGCGGCCGTGCTGTCGGGCAACCGTAACTTCGAAGCGCGTATCCACCCGAACATCCGCGCGAACTTCCTCGCGTCGCCGCCGCTCGTCGTCGCGTACGCGATCGCCGGCAACATCACGCGCGACCTGATGACCGAGCCGGTCGGCAAGGGCAAGGGCGGCCGCGACATCTACCTCGGCGACATCTGGCCGACGAGCGATGAAATCCACGCGCTGCTCAAGTTCGCGCTCGATCCGAAGAAGTTCGAGGACAACTACTCGAAGCTGACCAAGAAGGGCGACCTCTGGAGCAAGATCGAGGGTGAGACGGGCGAGGTCTACGACTGGCCGAAGTCGACCTACATCGCCGAGCCGCCGTTCTTCGGCAACGACTTCTCGATGGAGCCGGCTGCGTCGATCCCGACCGTCAAGGGCGCGCGCGCGCTGGGCATCTTCGGCGATTCGGTCACGACCGACCACATCAGCCCGGCAGGCTCGATCAAGGAAGACTCGCCGGCAGGCAAGTGGCTGAAGGAAAACGGCGTGCAGAAGGCCGACTTCAACAGCTACGGCTCGCGCCGCGGCAACCACGACGTGATGATGCGCGGCACGTTCGCGAACGTCCGGATCAAGAACCTGATGATCCCGGCGAAGGCGGACGGCACGCGCGTCGAAGGCGGCCTGACGATCCACCAGCCGAGCGGCGAACAGCAGTCGATCTACGATGCGGCGATGCAGTACGTCGCCGCCGGCACGCCGACCGTCGTGTTCGCGGGCGAAGAGTACGGCACGGGCTCGTCGCGCGACTGGGCCGCGAAGGGCACGCAACTGCTCGGCGTGAAGGCCGTGATCGCACGCAGCTTCGAGCGGATCCACCGCTCGAACCTGGTCGGCATGGGCGTGCTGCCGCTGCAGTTCAAGGGCGCGGACAGCGTGCAGTCGCTCGGCATCACCGGCGAAGAGACGTACGACATCGAAGGCCTCGGCGACGACTTCAAGCCGCAGCAGGACGTCACGCTCGTGATTCACCGCAAGAACGGCGAAACGCAGCGTGTGCCGGTGCTGCTGCGCATCGATACGCCGATCGAAGTCGATTACTACAAGCACGGCGGGATCCTGCCGTTCGTGCTGCGCTCGCTGCTCGCAGCGTAAGCGCGCGGCCGTTGCAGGTGCCGCAGCCGCCTCGCGGGCGGTTGCGGCCGATTTGGATGCCCGACTTCGTGTCGGGCTTTTTTTCGCCTGTGCGCCGGCGGGCGTCGTAGCGACGATCGCACGGCGGCGCCCCGCTTTCGCCGAACGTCACCCGCCGGTATGCGGCTCGCGCGTCACGCCGCCTTGCTACTTCGTGCCTTCGCGCCTGCGGAAGAACCAGATCGCGCGTTCTTCTTCAGATGCGTGCGGTTGTATTCGATCGCCGCGCGCACGAGGTGCTTCAACGCCCGCTTGTCGATCTTGTCGCCTTCGAAGAAATCGATCGCGCGCCGCGCATTGCCTTCGAGACCGTCGTTGAACAGCTGGTCGGGATCGGACAGTTTCGCCCCGTGCATGAACGTGAGCTTCACCTTGCCCTTGTGCGCGTTCGCGACCGCGATCATCCCGTCGCACGACCACACGGGGCTGCCCATCCACTTCCATTCCTCGACGATGCCTTCGTCCGTCGCGAGGATCGTCTGGCGAAGCTCGGCGAACGTCTTGCCGCGCCAGTCGGTGATGCCGGCGATCAGTGCGTCGATGCGCTCGGACGGTTGCAGCTCCGTTGCACTCATGCGCGGGCCTCCGTTTGCGTGTCAGGACGCGACAACACCTGTTCGAGCGATTCGAAGAACCGTACCCAACCATACTGCGCGCCGCGGTACGCCTGCTCCTGGTCGGGGCGGAAGCCGACCTGTTCCATACGCAGGTGCGTGCCGGCCGGCGTCGGCGTGAGCGTCCACGTGACGACGCTTTCGAGGCCGTGCGCCGCCCACGTATAGGACAGCGTACGGTGCGGCTCGATCGCGAGGACCGTGCAGTCGACCGAGCCCCAGTCCGCCCGGAAACTGAACGCACGGCCCGCGACGGGCTCGAAGTCGCTCTTCATCAGCCACGCCTCGATCAGGTGCGGTTGCGTGAGCGCGCGCCAGATCTTCTCCGGCGAATGGGGCAGTTCCCGGTCAACGACGACGGAGCGCGTTTCGGTAGTGGCTTGGTTCATTACTGATCCATCCTTTTGAGCAGATCTTCGAGGGCATCGAACCGGCGCTGCCAGAAGCCTGCCATCTGGCTCGTCCAGTCGATCAACGGGGCCAGCGCTTGCGGCTGCGCGCTGTAATGCGTCTGCCGGCCTTCGTGACGGTCGTTCACGAGCCCGGCCTGCTTCAGTACGCCGAGATGCTTCGACACGGCCGGCTGCGACACGCCCGCATGGGCGGTCAGCGCGGCAACCGTCAGCTCGCCCTCCGCGCAGAGCCGCTCGAAAAGCGCGCGGCGCGTGGGATCGGCGAGTGTCCTGAAAAGCGTGTCCTGAGCTTTTTGCATGTCGTCCAAAATCCATAACCAACGGGTTATGTATTGAAGGATATCCGCTGATCGGCGCGCGTCAAGGCGGGATTTCATGAATGACATGGCTCGATCCCGCGCGACCGGCGGGTTCGTCACACCGGCTCTCGTCCACGCCCGATTCGAGCATTTCCTCTAATCCACGATGGCGACGCGCGATCCGAAAGCGGCCTGCAAGACTGGCCGATGCGCTGTTCCACAGTTCGGGAAACGTTCGGGGTCCGCCTGCCCCGTTGTTGTGCCCGCGCGAAGCGGTTCCTGACGAGTCGCTTCCAATGACCACATAGTGCGATACGGCGCGCCGCCATTGACACGCAAACGCCGTGCATCCACGCGGCGCTTCCTTCCACGCCCGCTCACATTCCGATGCTGCAACGAACGACTCGTGCGTGCGAGCGACGCGCATTGTCGCGCCGCCGTGCCGCGAACCGGTTCCGCTCACCGGCTCCGCCATTACCGTCGCGCACGACGCCACGCGTGCAGTGATGCCCCCCGTTGTCAGAACTGACAGCTATGGAAAATGGCAGCTACCCGAACGGCATCGACGCCCTACGCTCGTCACCGCTCGCGGCCCCACAAGGGCCGGGGGTTCCAGTAACGTCGCCTCTCCTAAAAAAGGACTCCCGATGAAAAGGAACGCCTGGTTTGCCCTTCCCCTTCCGTCGCCCCGCCGCCTGGCGTGCGTGGCACCGCTCGTGTTTGCCGCCGCCGCGGCGCACGCAGCGACGGATTGGGTCGATACCCATACGAAGGCCTTTCTGACCGGCCCGCAGTTGATGGCGCGCAGTGCGGCGCCGTCGCTCGAACTGGCGGCCGGTGAAACGACCAACGTCGTCGTCAGCCTGAAGCTGCGCAACGCCGCTCAGCTCAAGCAACTGGCGCGCGACGTGAACCGGCCCGGCAGCGCGCATTACCGCCAGTACCTGACGCACGAGCAGTTCCTCGCGAACTACGCGCCGACCGATGCGCAGGTGAAGTCGGTCGTCGACTATCTGCACAAGAGCGGCTTCACGAATGTCGAGGTCGCGCCGAACCGGCTGCTGATCTCCGCCAGCGGCACGGCCGGCACGGTGAAGGCCGCGTTCAACACGTCGCTCGTGCACTTCGAGTACGCGGGCCGCTCGGGGTTCGCCAACACGTCGACCGCGCAAGTGCCGCGCGCGCTCGGCGACGTGGTCGGCTCGGTGCTCGGGCTGCAAAGTGTCGCGCGTGCACGGCCGATGCTGCGCATCGGCAACGTGGCGAAGCCGCAGGCGCTCGCGGCCGGCACGGCGACGGGCCACTATCCGAAGGAATTCCCGGGCCTCTACAACGCGACCGGCGTGCCGACCGCGGCCGGCGTGACCGTCGGCATCGTCACGATCGGCGGCGTGTCGCAGACGCTGCAGGACCTGAAGCAGTTCACGTCGAGCAATGGCTACGGCACGGTCTCCACGCAGACCGTCAAGACCAATGGCACGGGCGGCAGCTACTCCGACGACCAGGACGGCCAGGGCGAATGGGATCTCGACAGCCAGTCGATCGTCGGCTCGGCCGGCGGCCAGGTCGGCAAGCTGGTGTTCTACATGGCGGACCTGAACGCCGCCGGCAACACGGGCCTCACGCAGGCGTTCAACCGCGCGGTGTCGGACAACACCGCGAAGGTGATCAACGTGTCGCTCGGCTGGTGCGAAACCGATGCGGACGCGGACGGCACGCTCGACGCCGAGGAGCAGATCTTCACGACGGCCGCCGCGCAGGGCCAGACGTTCTCGGTATCGTCGGGCGACGAAGGCGTGTACGAGTGCAACAACCGCGGCTATCCGGACGGCTCGAACTACACGGTGTCGTGGCCAGCTTCGTCGCCGCACGTGCTCGCGATCGGCGGCACGACGCTCTACACGACGTCGGCGGGTGCGTTCTCGAACGAGACGGTGTGGAACGAAGGGCTCGATTCGAACGGCAAGCTGTGGGCGACGGGCGGCGGCGTCAGCACGATTCTGCCCGCGCCGTCGTGGCAGTCGGGCAGCAATCGTCGGTTGCCGGACGTCGCGTTCGACGCCGCGCAAAGCACGGGCGCGTACATCTACAACTACGGCCAGTTGCAGCAGATCGGCGGCACGAGCCTCGCCGCGCCGATTTTCACGGGCTTCTGGGCGCGTCTGCTCGCGGCGAACGGCACGGGCCTCGGCTTCCCGGCCGGCAACTTCTATGCGGACATTCCGTCGCATCCGTCGCTCGTGCGCTATGACGTCGTGTCGGGCAACAACGGCTATCAGGGGTATGGCTATACGGCGGCCACCGGCTGGGATCTGACGACCGGCTTCGGCAGCCTGAACATCGCGAACCTCAACCAGTTGATCAAGTCGGGCGGGTTCTGAGCGATGCATGAAGACCGGCGCGCGGCGATGGCTTGCCGCGCGCCGGTTGTAACTGCCCCGCGCTACTCCGTCGCCGGCTCCTCCACGCGTTCCGACACGACCGGCGCGCCGGCCCGATGCGACGGCGCGAACAGCCGCAGCCCGCTCGCGACGCTCGCCGCACCCGCGAAACCCGCACCGAGCATCAACGCAAGCGTCGGCCCGTGGCGGCCCGCGATCCCGAACGACAGCGCAACCAGCGCCGCACCCGTCGCCTGCCCGATCAGCCGCGCGGTCGCGATGATCCCGCTCGCGCCGCCGCTGCGCTCGGGCGGCGCGCTCGACATCAGCGCTTTCAGGTTCGGCGACTGGAAGAAGCCGAAGCCCGCTCCGCACAGCATCATTCTCCAGCCGATGTCGACGACGCCCGGCGACACCGGCAGCGCGGCAAGCGACACCATCCCCGCACTCAGCAACGCGAGGCCGATCGCGCCGAGCAGCCCGGGCGGATAACGGTCCGACAGCCGCCCCGCGATCGGCGCGGCGAGCGCGACGATCGCCGACCACGGCGTCATCAGGAATCCCGTCTCGACCGCACTGCGATGCAGGACGGTTTCGAAATAGAACGGCAGCGACACGAACGCGAGCCCCTGCGCGGCGAACGCGCAGACGGCGGTCAGCGCGGACAGCGTGAACACGGGCCGGCGGAACAGGTCGACCGGCAGCATCGGCGCCGGATGCCCGGCCTGGCGGCGGATCAGCAGCCAGCCGAATGCGAATGCCACCGCGGCCGCGGCGAACACGACGGAGAGCGGCCCGCGCTGCGCGAATTCGCCGAGCGCGAAAATCAGCGACGCGAACGTGATCACGTTGAACAGCGCGGCTACCGGATCGAATACATGCTTGCCGCGCGCCGTCTGCGGCAGCGACGGAATCGCCACCGCGAGCGCGAACGCGCCGAGCGGCACGTTCACCGCGAACAGCCACGGCCACGCGGCCACCGACAGGATCAGCGACGCGATCGTCGGCCCCACCGCGAACGACACGCCGACGACGAGCGCGTTGAAGCCGACGCCGCGCCCGAGCCGGTGTGCGGGAAACAGACCGCGGATCAGCGCGACGTTGACGCTCATGATCGCGCTCGCGCCAAAGCCCTGCACGATGCGCGCGGCCGTCAGCATCGGCAGTGTCGACGCGAGCGAACAGCCGAGCGACGCCAGCGTGAACACCGCCAGCCCGGCGACATACACGCGCTTGTGGCCGACGATGTCGCCGAGCGACGCGAACGGCAGCAGCGTCGCGACCATCGCGAGCTGGTACGCGTTGATGATCCACACGGACGCGGCCGGCGACGCATGCAGGTCGGTCGCGATGGCGGGCAGCGCGGTGTTCGCGATCGCGGTGTCGAGCGTCGCGAGCGCGACGGCCAGCAGCACGGCGGACATCGCACGCCAGTTGACGGCCGGCTCGTGCGCGCCGGTGGGGGAAGCGATTTCGGACAAGATGGGCTCGGCTGACGAGCGACGCACGGCGTCGCGGATTGAGCGGCGCGGCGGCGGGCGTACCGGACGGCAAGACCGGCGCGCGCGTTGCCGCGATCCGTATTGTTGCAGAGCCGCATCGAACGTGCAGGCGACCGCTTCGTCAGTCAGCGAAACGAAAGCTTGCGGGATGCCGTGCCTGGCGCGCGGCATCGTTGAGTGCACAACGATCGACGATCCGGCGGCTGCCGGGCGGCCCGTCGGGCTCGCGCGCAGCGTCGTCGTGCGGCGCCGGGGGCCGGCCCGGCCGCGGCTGCCGGCGACGCCGTCGCGCCATCACGTCAGGTCGACCAGGTCACGACACCGCACGCCGCGCATTGCGGCCGCGCAGCCATTCAAGCGCGAGCAGCAGGCTCGTCGAGAAGATGATCAGGATCGTGGCGAGCGCAGCGATCGTCGGACTGATGTTCTCGCGGATGCCCGTGAACATCTGGCGCGGCAGCGTCGTCTGGTCGGCGCCCGCGAGAAACAGCGTGACGACCACTTCGTCGAACGACGTCGCGAACGCGAACAGTGCGCCCGACATCACGCCCGGCGCGATCACCGGCAGCGTCACGCGGAAGAACGTCGTAACCGGGTTCGCGCCGAGCGACAGGCTCGCGCGCACGAGGTTATGGTTGAAGCCCTGCAGCGTCGCGGCCACCGTCGTCACGACGAACGGCACGCCGAGCGCCGCATGCGCGGCGATCAGCCCCGTGTAGGTATTCGCGAGCCCGAGCGGCGCGAAGAACAGGTACATGCCGACGCCGACCACGACGACCGGCACGATCATCGGCGACAGCAGCACGGCCATCAGCAGCCCCTTGCCGCGGAAGTCGGCTTTCGTCAGGCCGATGGCCGCGAGCGTGCCGAGCACCGTCGCGACGACGGTCGCCGACGGCGCGACGATGAAGCTGTTTTTCGCGGCCATCCGCCATTCGTCCGATGCGAGCAGGTTCTCGTACCAGCGCGTCGAGAAACCCGGGATCGGATAGACGAGGAACGTGCTCGACGAGAACGACAGCGGCACGATCGCGAGCACCGGCAGGATCAGGTACAGCAGCGTCAGCACGACGAGCACGCGCAGCGCGACGTACCACGCGCGCTCGACGAACGACATGTGCGGCGCGAACAGCGGCCTGGCGAGTTTCATGGTCGGCATCCCCTTCCCGTTTCCCTGTGCCCGGCGCTCAGCCGAGGCTCACGTTGGTGCGCGTGAAGCGCCCGTACACCGCATACAGCACGAGCGTCGCCGCGAGCAGCAGCCCGCCGAGCGCACACGCCATGCCCCAGTTGATCGTCACGTTCGTGAAGTACGCGACGTAGTAGCTGACCATCTGGTCGTTCGGCCCGCCGAGCAGCGCGGGCGTGATGTAGTAGCCGATCGCGAGGATGAACACGAGCAGCGCGCCCGCGCCGACGCCCGGATAGGTCTGCGGCACGTACACGCGCCAGAACGCGGCGAACGGATGGCTGCCGAGCGACACGGCCGCGCGCTGGTAGGTCGGCGGAATCGACTTCATCACGCTGTAGAGCGGCAGGATCATGAACGGCAGCAGGATGTGCGTCATCGAGATATACACGCCGACGCGATTGAACAGCAGCGTCAGCGGATGCGAGATCAGCCCGCTGCCGAGCAGCGCCGTGTTGATCAGCCCTTCGCTCTGCAGCAGCACGATCCATGCGGCGACGCGCACGAGTACCGACGTCCAGAACGGAATCAGCACGAGGATCATCACGAGGTTCGCGCGCCGTTCCGACAGCGTCGAGATCCAGTACGCGAGCGGATAGCCGAGCAGCAGCGCGAACACCGTGACGGCCACGCCGATCACGAACGTGCGGCCGAAGATCGCGACGTAGATCGACTGGTCGGGGTCGGCCTGCACGATGTGGCCGAAGCCGTCCTGCTTGTGGTCGAGCGCGGCGAGCAGATAGAACGGCGACACCTGGCTGCCGTTCTTCGCAATCGACTGCCAGTACGCGACGTCGCCCCAGCGCGCATCGAGATCGATGAATTTCGCGCGCGTCTGCGCGGGCGTCAGCGCCGCGTCATTGTCGCCCTTCAGCGGCATCGCGCGCGCCGTCTTCGCGACGAGCGAGCGATAGCCGGGAATCTCGGTGTTCAGGCGCCGTGCGAGCGCACCCATCGCTTCGCTGTCGGCCACCTTCGTCATGTCGGCCGCGAGCGCGACATAGGCCGCATCCGCCGGCGGCGTCTTGCGATCCCAGCCCGACAGCGCGGCGACCGTGTTCGGCAACGCGGTCGCGATCTCCGGGTTCTGCACCGCGCGCGTGAGCAGCGTGCCGATCGGCACGACGAAAATCAGCAGCAGGAAAATCGCGAGCGGCGCGATCAGCAGCAGCGCCATCGTGCGCTTGCGGGACTCGGCGGCCTTCAGCTCGCGCTTGAGCGCGGCGGTCGACGGCGAGGAAGGCGCGATCGTCATCGTATTCAAGAGTTCTCTCCGGCCGGGCACGTTCCGGCGGAATGCCGCGCGACGCGATCGACGCGTCGCGCGGCCGGTTGCATCACGACACCCGTGAGGACGCCTGATCGCTTACTTCGTTGCCCACGCGGCGAAGCGCTGTTCGAGCTCGTCGCTGTGGTCGGTCCAGAAGCCGATGTCCTCCAGTACCGCATTCTTGCCGTTGGCCGGCGAGTTCGGCAGGTTCGCGAGCGTCTTCGCATCGAGCGCCTTGATCGCGGCGACGTTCGTCGGGCCGTACGCGATGTGCTGCGCATACGCCTGCTGCGGCTTCGGCGTCAGCGAATACGCGATGTACTGCTCGGCCAGCGCCTTGTTCGGCGAGCCCTTCGGAATCGCCCAGTAGTCGAGGTCGTAGATGCTGCCGTTCCACACGACCTTCAGGTTCTTGCCTTCCTTCTGCGCGGCGTCGATGCGGCCGTTGTACGCGGTCGACATCACGACGTCGCCGGCGACGAGGAACTGCGGCGGCTGCGCGCCCGCTTCCCACCACTGGATGTACGGCTTCAGCTCGTCGAGCTTCTTGAACGCGCGATCCTGGCCGGCCTTCGTGCCGAGCACCTTGTAGACGTCCTTCGTCGCGACGCCGTCGGCCATCAGCGCGAATTCGAGGTTGTACCGCGCGCCCTTGCGCATCCCGCGCTTGCCGGGGAATTTCTTCACGTTCCAGAAATCGGCCCAGCCGGTCGGCGCAGACTTCAGCTTGTCCGCGTTGTACGACAGCGCGGTCGACCACACGAAGAACCCGACGCCGCATACCTGCGGCGCTTCCGGAATCAGGTCGGATTTCTTCGCGATCTTCGACCAGTCGAGCTTCTCGTACAGCCCTTCGTCGCAGCCGCGGTTCAGGTCGCCCGATTCGACTTCGACCACGTCCCAGTTGACGTGCTTCGCCTCGACCATCGCCTTCACCTTCGCCTGCTCGCCGTTGTACTCGACGGCCGTGACCTTGTTACCGGTCGCCTTCTCGAACGGCTGGTTGAACGCGGCCTTCTGCGCGTCGCCGTTCGCGCCGCCGAAGTTGACGACCGTGAGTTCGGCAGCGCTGGCCGATGCGCCAAACGCGACCAGTGCCAGCGCGAGCGCCGTACGGCGCGCGGTAAAGCTTGCTCGTTTCATGATGGTTCCTCTCCTCTCGTGGTGGAAGTGGGCATTGTTGTTGACGACGTGCTGCGGAAAACCGGGTAAACCATGCTCACGCGAACACGCGCAGGTGTTCGGGCGAGAATGCAAGCGAGACCGGTGCGCCGGGCGAGAACGCGTCGAGCGCGCCGGTGCCGAGCGGCACCTTCACGAAACATTCGTCCTGGCCGGGCAGTGCGCAGCGCATGCGCACGTGATCGCCGAAATAGATGAGGCTGCGCGCCTCGCCGCTCACGCAATTGGCGGCGGCGCCATTCGCGCCGTTTGCGCCGTTCGAGCCATGTGCGGCGAGGCTCATGCGCTCGGGGCGGATGCACGCGACGGCCGGCGCGCCCTCGGCGGCTTCGCCGATATGGCGGCCGACGAGCTTCGTGCCGTCGTCGAGCCGGAATTCGCAGAATTCGCCGTCGACGCGCGCGATGGTGCCGCGCAGCCGGTTGCTGTCGCCGATGAAGTTCGCGACGAATTCGTTGCACGGCGATTCGTACAGGCGGTCGACGGTGTCGAGCTGCTGCACGATGCCCTTGTCGAACACGGCGACGCGATCGGACATCGTCAGCGCCTCGCCCTGGTCGTGCGTCACGTACACGAAGGTCACGCCGAGCTTTTCATGCAGCGCCTTCAGTTCGTACTGCATGTGTTCGCGCAGCTGCTTGTCGAGCGCGCCGAGCGGCTCGTCCATCAGCACCAGCTTCGGCTCGAACACGAGCGCGCGGGCCAGCGCGATGCGCTGCTGCTGGCCGCCCGACAGTTGCGCCGGATAGCGTTTCGCGAAGCGTTCCATCTGCACCATCTTCAGCGCATGCGCGACGCGCTCCGCGCGCTCGCCGACCGGCAGCTTGCGCACCGTCAGCGGATACGCGACGTTCTGCTCGACCGTCAGATGCGGAAACAGCGCGTAGTTCTGGAACACCATGCCGATGTTGCGCTTGTGCGGCGGCACGCTGTTCAGCAGCTCGCCGTCGAGGCGGATCTCGCCGCCGGTCGGGAATTCGAAGCCGGCCAGCATCATCAGGCAGGTCGTCTTGCCCGAGCCGGACGGCCCGAGCAGCGTCAGGAATTCCCCCCGGTGGATGTCGAGGTCGAGCGATTTGACGACCAGCGTCTCGCCGTCGTAGGTCTTCCGCACGCCGCGAAAGCTGACGATCACATCATCGGACTTCATCGTGGCTGTCCCCTTGCTGCGCAACAAAACGTTTTTGAGATGGACCCACTATACGGCCCGCACGGTTCTATACTAGGGAACCATTTCAATATTCCTAGTAGGACCACTTTGGATACCGTGATCCTCGCCGACTGGCTGTCCGCCCGTCTGGACCGCAGTTCGCCCGAACCGATGTACCGGCAACTGCTGCAACTGATGCAGCAGGCCATCCTGACCGGCGAATTGGGGCCCGGCACAAAGCTGCCGAGTTCGCGCACGCTCGCGGGCGACCTGTCGATCGCGCGCAATACGGTGCTGCACGTATACGACCAGCTGACGGCCGAAGGCTACGTGCTGACGACGACCGGCAGCGGCACCTACGTGGCCGACACGCGGCCGGACGCCGCCGCGATCCGCGTGCCGGGCGCCGCGCCGCCGGCGTCGGCCACTGGCGAACCGCCGCCGCCCGACGCGCAGCGCAGCCTGTCGATGCGCGGGCGGCAACTGGTCGAGCATGCGGGCGTGTCGCGGCGCCAGTGGGGGGCGTTCATGCCGGGCGTGCCGGACGTGTCGGAATTCCCGAGCCGCACGTGGAGCCGGCTGCAGGCGCGACTGTGGAAGGAAGCCAATCCGGAGCTGCTGACCTATGCGCCGGGCGGCGGCTACCGGCCGCTGCGGCGCGCGCTCGCCGACTACCTGCGCGTCGCACGCTCGGTCAAATGCTCGCCGGACCAGGTGATCATCACGACCGGTATTCATCAGTCGATCGATCTCGCGGTGCGGCTGCTGTCCGACATCGGCGATCGCGCGTGGGTCGAGGAACCGTGCTACTGGGGCGTGCGCAGCGTGCTGCAGGCGGCCGGCCTCACGCTCGCGCCGGTGCCGGTCGACCAGGAAGGGCTCGACCCGCGCGCGAGCGACATGCAGCATCCGCCGCGGCTCGTGCTCGTCACGCCGTCGCACCAGTACCCGCTCGGGATGGTGATGAGCCTCGCGCGGCGCCGCATGCTGCTCGAATATGCGCGCCAGCACCGCTGCTGGATCATCGAGGACGATTACGACAGCGAATTCCGTTACGGCAGCCGCCCGCTCGCGTCGCTGCAGGGACTCGACGAGGGGGGCCGCGTGATCTACGTCGGCAGTCTCGGCAAGATGCTGTTCCCGGGGTTGCGGATGGGCTACATGGTCGTGCCCGAGCATCTGGTCGACACCTTCCGCACCGGGCTGTCGGAGCTGTATCGGGAAGGCCAGCTGATGCAGCAGGCCGTGCTCGCCGAATTCATCATGGACGGCCACCTCACTTCGCACGTCAGACGAATGCGCACGCTGTACGGCGAGCGCCGGCAACTGATGATCGACGCGATCCGCGCGCGCTTCGGCGACGCGCTGCCGGTGATGGGCGACGAGGCCGGCCTGCATCTGGTGCTCGGCCTGCCCGACGCGTGCGACGATCGCGCGGTCACGCAGAGCGCATTCGACGCGGGCGTGATCGTGCGCCCGCTCACCAGCTACTACAGCAGCCTCGACACCGCGCGGCAGGGTTTGCTGCTCGGCTATGCATGCGTCGCGCACGAAGGCATTCGCCCCGCGTTCGACACGCTCGCCGATACCATCGAGCAACATCTGCCGCGGCACATCACGCGCGCCGCGTGAAGCCTGCCGCACACGGCGGCGCGCGGTTCGTCAATGCGCGCTGCCCGCGCCGCGATCGAGCGACGCCGCGCGCACGGCTTCGCCGGGCTTCGTGAACACACGCTGCCGCAACGCGGCAATCTGTGCGTCGCGATCCTGCGGCGACAGGCCGGCCGATTCGATCTGCGCACGCTGCGCCGCATAGTCCGCGTAACGGCCCTGCCACGACGCGTCGTCCTGCTGCATCTGCGCAACGCGCGCGGCGGCCTCGGGGCCGAGCGTCTGCGTCAGTTGCGCGCGCATCGCGTCAGGCGTCGCGCCGCGCTTCTGCAATTGCGCGATCCGGTCGATCGCGGCGCGTTGTTGGTCCACCCGCTGCTGCGCCGCGCGTTCGTCGGCCGGCATCTGCTGCTCGAGCGCCGCGAGCCGCTCGGCCTTCTGCGCATCGGTCAATGAGCGATCCTGAGTGATCTTCAATCGTGCGAGGTCGTAGCGCTGCCGCCACTGCTCCGCGCCGAAGAACGGCTGGCTCCAGTCGCCGAGCGTGCGATAGGCGATCGACGCGCGCTGGTCGAGCGCGAGCTGCAACGCGCCCAGGTCGGACTTGTCGACCGCGCCGGCATCGCTCAATTTGGCGAGCGCATCGAGATACGCGCGATACCGGTGCCACACGTCGAGCGCCTCGGCCTGCGCGACCGTGCCGTCGAGCTGCGCGGCGATCTCGCGCACGACGAACGCATCGAGCGCCACCGCGCTCAGGTCGCTCTGCGCGGTCAGGCAATAGTCGAAGAAATCGCGCACCGCGCGCGACTTCGCAAGATGGCCGCCTGCATCGAGCGGCAGGCGCGGCGCGCTGGAACCGGCGAGCGACGTCGGCAGGTCTGTACTCGCCGGTACGGCCGGCTGCGGCGCGGCGGCCGTCACGCGGCTCGTCGCGGGTGCATCCGGCACGTCACCCGCGGCGCCCGTGCCGCGATGCGATCCCGCCGCGCTCCACATCGCGACGCCGGCAATCGCCGCCAGCCCCACGACACCATAGATCGCCGCGCGCCGCGCCAGCGGCGCGCGCCCTTCACGTGCCGCCATCGATCACACGCCCGCGATTTTCAACCGGTTCGCATGCGTGCGGATCACCGCGACCGGATCTTCCGCATACGCGCCACGCACGCCGAGCAACTGGTTGATCTCGTCGATGTGGTTCCACTTGTAGCTCGTGCTCAGCACCTTGCCGTACAGCGCGCTGCACTTCGATACGAGCCCGTCGTTCTGGCCCGAGCCGCGGTTGATCATCACCGTGCCGGTTCCATACAGCGCAAGCGTCGACAGATCGAGCGCGTTCGCCGGATCGATCACCGGAATCGTGCTCGTGTCCGTCGCGCCCGTCGCGCCGAGCACGGAAAGCGTCGGCTGGATCGCCGTGCCGGCCCACGAATACAGCAGATGCGTGTTGCCGCCGACGGTTTCGGTCGGTGCACCGGTCTGGCAGCTCCCTGGCGCGCCGAGGCCCGCGCTCGGATAGTTCTGGTTGTAGGCGGCGGCCTGCGCGGTCGTCAGCGTCTTCAGTGCAGCGAGGGCATCCTGGTTCGTGTTGTGGCTGCTGTTCGTCAGGATCCCGAATACATTGACGAACGCGGCGATCACCGTCGAAGACAACCCGGTCGGATCGTATGCGAGCACGCCCTGCACGAAGTCGGCGAACTCGGAGCCGCGATGCGGCGTGCCGATCGTCGTCACCGACGCGACGAGATCGGGTGCGACGGCCGCGACATAGCGCGACGTCAGCCCGCCCTGGCTGTGCCCGACGAGATTGACCTTGGTCGCGCCGGTCGCCGCGAGCACCGTCTTCACGTAAGCGAGCAGTTGTTCGCCGCGCCCGTTCGGGCCGTCGTCGCTCTGGAAGCCCGACAGGTTCGCGACGTAGACGGTCGCGCCATGCTGCTGCAGGTCTTCCTGGATGCCGTACCAGTAGTCGAGTACGCCCGCATACTTGTCGGTGCCGGTCAGCCCGTGCACGAGAATGATTGGATAGCGCGTCGTCGCATAGTCGTCGGCGGGCGCGGTTGCCGCCATCGCCGTGTGCGTCGTCGCGAGCGTCGTCAGCGCGGTCGACGCCGCGAACGGCGCGACGCTCATCGCGCATGCCACTGCCCCTGCCATTACCCTGGAACGCATCGATCTGGCCATGCATGTTCTCCTGATTATTGTGCTGCCGGTGCGAATGACACCGGATCGACACGCACGCCGCATTGCGCGCACCGCGCGGGTCGAATGCGGGAGTGAAGCACGACTCGCGAACGTTTGCGCCCCGACTAGATACGGTTCTCTAATCGGTTGACGCGCGCCGCCCGTTCGGGCGGTGCGGCGTCCAGGCACGCGCATGCTGCGACGCACACGCGCGATGCACGCTACAGCTTCGCGCTCACGCGCACCCATGCGGTACGCCCCGGCTCCATCACCGGCGCGTTCGCCGGATAGCCGAAACCGGCATTGCCGGCGAGGTTCAAATGCTCGGTGTAGGCCTTGTTCAGCACGTTGTCGACGCCGACCGAGATCTGCACGGTCTTGCTGACGTTGTACTGCGTATGCAGCGACAACACGCCGAATCCGGCGCTCGGGCCGAAGTCCTTGCCGACCACGTTGCCCTCGTTCGGCGCATAGCGATGCTGCGGCGCAACGATGCGCCACAGGCCGCCCGCCGACCATGCGCCGCGCGTGTATTCGAGCCCGATGCGCGCTTCGAGCGGCGGCATCTGCGGCAGCGGATCGCCGCTCGCCACGTTGCGCCCCCACGCATACGCGAGCGACGTCTCGATGCGCAGCGGCGCGACCGGCCGCCACGACACACCGGCTTCGCCGCCCATGATCTGCGCGTTGACGTTGGTCGCTTGCGTGGTCGGGCCCATCATGCCGGCCGCATAGTTGAACAGGATGAAGTCCTGGACGTAGCCCGCGTACGCGGACACCCACGCATCGAAGCGGTCGCTCTTGTATTGCGCGCCGACGTCGAGCTGGGTGGTTTTCTCCGGCTGCACCGCCGAGAACGCGTTGACCGAACCGGCCGGCCCGCGCGTCGCGGAAAACAATTCCCAGTAGTCCGGATAACGCTCTGCGTGGCCGATCCCCGCGTACCATGTGACGGGCAGCGACGCGAGATCGCGCTCGTAGCGCACGAAGCCGCTCGGCAGCACCTTCATCCGATCGTCGTCGAACGTCGGATTCGGCTTGCTCGTCATCATCCCGGGCGTCATCGCGCGCTTGTCGCCTGCGCTCGCATAGTCGACGCGCGCGCCGCCGATCACGCGCGCGACGTCGCTCGTATACCACGTCAGTTCGCCGAACACGCCCGCGTTCCACATCGTCGCCTGCGCATCCCACGGCTGGTTTCGGTAGTTCTGCCGCCCCATCGACGAACGCGAATCGAGCCGGTTCGACTGCGCATCGACACCCGTGACGAGCTTGACGTCGTCGCCGAAGCGCAACGTCGCGGCCGCACGCGCGCCGACCGTGCGGCGGCGTACGTCTGCGGCCATCCGCATCGGCATGCTGCTCGTCGGATCGGGCTGCCGCAACGTGGTGTTGTCCATCACGTGATCGGCTTCGTTGTAGTACACGCGCGCCTCGATCCGGTCGAGCACGTCGCCGAGATGTCGCTTGTCGAACGACAGCCCGAACGTCTCGCGGCGGAAATGCGCGCCGTCCATCCCGCGGCCCGCATAGCGCGCATAGCCGTCGCCGGTGCCGGCGGT
This sequence comes from Burkholderia sp. MS389, assembly GCF_016899425.1. Lineage (GTDB taxonomy): Bacteria > Pseudomonadota > Gammaproteobacteria > Burkholderiales > Burkholderiaceae > Burkholderia > Burkholderia sola. Next base: position 2,811,782 of record NZ_CP045995.1, on the reverse strand, counting down.
CAGCTCGACACGCGTATGGTCGTCGGGCGTCCAGCCGAGCGCGGCATCGGCGTTCCATTTGTCCCACTGCGACGGCACGGTGTGGCCGTTGCCGTCCTGGTAGTCCTGCGAATGCGCGTGGTTCGCGGTGACGCGGCCATAGACGTCCGGCGTGCCGGCGGTCAGGTCGAGGTTCTGGTCGTTGCGGCCGAACGATCCGCCGACGAGGCTGCCGTCGAAGCGCATGCCGGGGCGCTCGAAACGCGGCGTCACGCGTTCGAACAGCACGGTGCCGGCCGACGCGCCCGGACCGTACAGCACGGTCTGCGGCCCCTTCACGACGGTGACCTCGTCATAGCTTTCCGGCGCGATGTACGACGTCGGCGCATCCATCCGGTTCGGGCACGCGCCGAGCGTCGGCATCCCGTTCGCGAGGATGTTCAGCCGCGATCCGAACATCCCGCGCAGCACGGGGTCGCCGTTCGTGCCGCCGCTGCGGATCGACGTGAAGCCCGGAATCGTCTTCAGGTAATCGGCGCCGTCGCTGGCGGGCAGCGGCTGGCGCGGCGCCTTCGGATCGGTGACGACGACGAGCGGCGTCGACAGCGGCGACGCGACGACTTCGACGGGCGGCAACAGCATGGCCGCATCGCCCGTCGGCGCACCGGCAGCATGCGCGGTGTCGGCTGCGGCAGCGCCCGCGGTCAGCGCGCCGACGGCCAGCGCGCGGACGGTGAGTTTCAGCATGCGCGGTAAAGGCCGCGCACCGGCATTGCGTGGCGCACGCGGCGCACGCAACTGGAAATTGGTCATGATCGAAAGCCCGAGTGACGCCCTCCACGCGGCCTCGACGGTCGCACGGATATCGGCGGTGATAAGAACGGAAGAAACGCGTCAGGCGCGCTCGGGCGGTGCGCGCGGATAGGCGCGCGGATAACGGTCGCCGCGCGCCGCGACGGCAGGCGACGCGGCGGCGGAAACGGAAACGACGGGAAGGGAGTCGACCGACACGGCGGCAGGCGCGCCGATGGCCGGGCTATGCGCGAAGAAACCGCAGTAGCCGCACGCGTCGAGATGCAGCGCATGATCGTGCATGCCGCGCGCATCGGACGGACGATGCGCGCCATGCTCGGTACTGCAGACGATCGCCTCGGGCGTGGCCGCATGGGCGATACGCCACTGCGACACCAGCGGCGCCGCGATCGCGATCCAGATCGCGAGCAGGCCAAGCCAGGCAGTCAGGTGACGATGTCGGTGCAGCATGTACGGCAACGAGTCAGCGGAATGTAAAAAACAGCCGCGATGTTACAGAATGTTCAACGTGATGACCAGTGCGGGCGCACGGTAAACGAACCGGGGGCGCATGGTTGTCAACACAACCATGCGCCCCCGCGTGCTGCGCGTGCCGGCAGCCGGACGATCAGGGCATCATGCGGCGCAGCACGTCGTCGCGCCGGATGAAATGATGGTAGAGCGCGGCCAGCGCATGCAGGCCGATCACGAAGTAGAACGCATTGCCGATCAGCTCGTGCACCTCCTTGATCGTCGGCCGCAGCGCCTTGTCGGGGCCGAACAGCGTGAACGACACGCCGAGCCAGTCGAGCGACACCGGCTTGCCGCCCATGTTGATCGTCATGATGCCGAGCAGCGGCTGCGCGATGACGAACGCGTAAAGCGCAAAATGTGCGAGCTTCGACAGCCAGCGCAGCAGCGTCGTCTGCGGAATCGGTTCCGGCACGCGGCTGACGACGCGCCACAGCACGCGCAGCACCGACAGCACGAGGACGAACGTACCGGCCGTCAGGTGCACGCTCATCCAGAACGCCCGGCTGTCGCTGCCCTTCGGTCCGCGGATCTCGATGGCCAGGTAGGCCAGCGCAACCAGCAGGAAGATGGCCCAGTGGAAGAAGATCGCGGGCGAGCTGTAGCGCGTCTGTTTCGCGAGGATGTTTTTCATGCTTCGTCTCGTGTCGTATTCGGGGAGGGGCGCCCATTGCAAACGGCCTGCGCCCGGCAAAGCTGTGGCGATTGTAGCCGCACGGGCGTCCAGTTTTGCACGGCGCGGTCAAATAACCGATGAATCGTCGGCGCGCGCCGCGTGACGGCTTGCCCTATGGAAAATCCGCATCGCGCGGGCGGGCGGCTGTGGCACGATGAAGCTTTGGTGCGACGGCGCGCGGGCATCATGAGCAAAGCGTTCTTCGTTGCGGCCTACCGGCTGATCGCCGCATTGCTCGCGGTGTCCACCACGCTGCACAGCGTCGCCGACTACTGGCGCCTGCCAAGCTTCCATCTCGGCAACTACCTCAGCTACTTCACGCAACTGAGCAGCCTCTACGCGGCCGCGATACTGGCCGCGGGGCTGTGGCGCATCGCGCGCCCCGGCTCGGCCCGCTACGAATCGATGCGCGGCGCGGCCGTGCTGTACGTGCTGATCACCGCGATCGTCTACGAGCTGCTGCTTGCGCGGCTCGATGCGCTGCTCCACGTCACGCCGGCGTTCAACAACTGGGTATTGCACCGGATCGTACCGCTCGTGATGCTGTGCGACTGGCTGTATGTCGAACCGCGCTCGCCGATTCCGCGCCGCAGTGCGTTCGCGTGGCTCGGCTTTCCGGTCGTCTATCTCGGCTATACGCTCGTGCGCGGCGCGGCGGAGAACTGGTACCCCTACCCGTTCGTCGATCCGCGGCCGCACGGCTACCTGCCCGTCGCGATCCAGTGTTCGCTGATCGCGCTGGGCGCGGTGGCGCTCGCGTTGTGCATTTGCTGGCTCGGTAATCATGCGAGACAGTCTGGCAGCGCGACGCTTAAGGAAGGATGAAGGCGGAAAGGTGAAAGAGGCGGGGGAGAAAGGTGGGAACGTGTGCGCCGCCCGGCGCACACGTGGCGATGCCGACGATCAGCCGCCGTTGCGCGGCAGGAAGTTCATCGGATCGACGACCTTGCCGTTCTGGCGGACTTCGAATTCGAACGTCGAACGACCGCTCGCGTCGGCGCCCATTTCGGCGACCGGCTGGCCCTGACGCACCGCGTCGCCTTCGTTGACGAGCAGCTTGCCGTTGTGCCCGTAGGCCGTGATGAGCCCGTTGTCGTGCTTCAGGATCACGAGCGGACCGTATGCCTTGACGCCGGTGCCGGCGTACACGACGCGCCCGTTTGCCGCGGCCCGCACCGAATGGTCGGGCCCGGATGCGGCGATCACGACGCCGCGCGTCTTGCCGGCCGAGAACGGTGTCGCGACGACGCCCGTGGCCGGCCATGCGAGCGAGCCCGGCTGGGCGGCCGCCGCGGGCGGCTGCCCGTACGAAGTCGCGGCCTGCGGCGGCGCGACCCGCAATACCTGGCCCGGCGACACGGCGTCCGTGGGCGCCATGCGGTTCCAGTTGGCGACGTCCTGCACGCGTTGCCCGTAAGCGTTCGCGATGCCCGCCAGCGTATCGCCGGGGTTCACGCGGTAATAACCGGCAATCACGCCCGGCGTCGCCGCCGACGTGGACGCCGGCTGGCGCGTGGGCTGCCAGCTGTCGGTCCACGGCGTCATCGTGCAGCCCGTCAGCGCGATGGCCGCGGCGACGAGCGCCGCCTGCGGCAGCCAGCGCGTGAGCGCGCCGTGGATGGGAATAGTTTCTCTCAAGGGTCCTCCCGGATTTGCGTCGTTGCGCCGCCCACCGCCCCCCGGCGCGCGACGCACGATGTCCGGCCGAACGGCCGGATCAATCAGTATCCGACCGCTTTCGCGGCCGTCAGTTTCCACAGCGGAACGTGGTGCGAAGCGCTCATCGGCCCTTTTTCGCGTCGTCCCGATCGGCAAAGATACCATTTGTCGCGGTCAAGGCTCCGACAGTTGCCCGATCCGGAAACAATCTTGCGGCGTCGCACGGGCGCCGGCGGCCTGCTGGCCGGGCCGGGCGGGCCGCCCAGTGGCTGCTCGCGGTTTGTCGCGGAGGCGCACCGCCGCCTGCCGTATCGGCGGCGTCATATTGTCCGCTTCGATCGCCGCCTATACTCGGTGATGCGCAGCGCGATCCAACGACAACGAGGACCATGACAATGAATAACGCGACGTTTCTCTCCGTGCAGCTCGACGCCGACGATTTCGCCGGTTCCAGCGGTCTGGTCGAATTGCTCAACCGGCACCTGCTGTTCGCGACCGACGTCGCCGAAGCGGCCGATGCGCTCGTCCAGCTGGCGAGCGTCACGCACCTGACCGGCGCCACGCGTCACAGCGTCGAGCTGCCGGTCCTCGCGATCGAACGGCTGCGCGACGCGCTCGACACGCTGAGCGGTTACGACGAAACGTGGCTGCAGGTGCTGGAACCGGCGGAAGCGCTGTTCCGCGATATCGGGCGCGGCAGACGCCCGCTGCACTGAACGACGGCGCATTGCGCGCCGCCAATGAAAAAGCCCGTCGTTCCGCTATGCGGAACGACGGGCTTTCGTACGACAGGGGGTCGGATGCGGTCGCCAGCGCGGCCGTACCATTAACGACCCTTGTAGACCGGTGCGCCGTCAGCGATGCGCTTGACTTGCCAGCCGGTTTTGGCAGCAGCCGGTACGCCCGATTCCTGGCCGGCGGCCGGTTGTGCGCCGTAGCCGGTCGTATCGGCGGCGGCGACGTTCTGTTGCGGGTTCACACGCGCTTCAGCGGCCTGGATGCCTTCCGGGTAGTTCGTACGGTCGCTGCCCAGCTTGTAGCCGGCCTGTTGCAGTTGAACCAGTTCGGCCTTCACCTGGGCACGGGTGACGGGCGCGTTCTGTTGAGCGAACGAGACGGCGGGGACAGCGAGGACGGCAGCAGCAGCGAACGTTGCGATCAGCGATTTCATGATTACCTCCGGGATTTTTTTGCTCCGCCGCACACACCATGTCTGCAGCGATGGAACAGAGTTTAGTCCCGGCAGCACCTAGGGAAAACCATGAAAGAACGAAAACACTGTTTCCCCGGAGCCAACAATGCTGGCATCCGGGATGGAAAAACCCTATTCAGAGCATAGATTTTCGCAACAATGCTGCTCCCGCTCGCCGGTCAGGCCCAGTTCGCGTGGAAGCTGCCCGGCTTGTCGGTGCGCTCGAACGTGTGCGCGCCGAAGAAGTCGCGCTGCGCCTGCACAAGGTTCGCCGGCAGCCGCTCGGAACGATAGCTGTCGAAGTACGCGACCGCCGACGCGAACGCCGGGACCGGCACGCCGGCCTTCACCGCGGCCACCACGACGTCGCGCAGCGCGGTCTGATAGTTCGCGGCGATGTCCTTGAAGTACGGATCGAGCAGCAGGTTCGCGAGCGCCGGATCCTTCGCGTAGGCGTCGGTGATCTTCTGCAGGAAGCGCGCGCGGATGATGCAGCCCGCGCGGAAGATCTTCGCGATCGTTCCGAGATCGAGGGTCCAGCCGTATTCTTCCGACGCCGTGCGCAGTTGCGCGAAGCCCTGTGCGTACGAGATCACCTTGCTCAGGTACAGCGCGCGGCGCACTGCTTCGACGAACGCGGCGCGATCGCCGTCGAACGGCGCGGCCGCCGGGCCCGACAGGATCTTGCTGGCGGCGACGCGCTCCGTCTTCAGCGACGACAGCACGCGCGCGAACACCGATTCGGTGATGAGCGGCAGCGGCACGCCGAGATCCAGCGCGTTCTGGCTCGTCCACTTGCCGGTGCCCTTCTGCGCGGCGCGATCGAGGATCACGTCGACGAGGTGCTTGCCGGTCTCTTCGTCCTTCTTGCCGAAGATCTTCGACGTGATCTCGATCAGGTAGCTGTCGAGCTCGCCCTGGTTCCATTCGGTGTACACCGCGCCGAGTTCGTCGTTGGTCAGGCCCGCGACGTCCTTCAGCACCGAGTAGCTTTCGGCGATCAGCTGCATGTCGCCGTATTCGATGCCGTTGTGGACCATCTTCACGTAGTGGCCCGCCCCGTCCGGACCCATGTACGCGACGCACGGCTCGCCGTCCGACGGCGCCTTCGCGGCGATCTGCTTGAGGATCGGCTCGACGAGATCGTACGCGTCGCGCTGGCCGCCCGGCATGATCGACGGGCCGCGCAGCGCGCCCTCTTCGCCGCCCGACACGCCGGTGCCGATGAAATGCAGCCCCGATTGCGCGAGTTCCTGGTTGCGGCGGATCGTGTCGGTGAAATGCGTATTGCCGCCGTCGATCAGCACGTCGCCCTTCTCGAGCAGCGGCTTCAGCGATGCGATCGTCGCATCGGTGGCTTCCCCGGCCTTCACCATCATCAGGATCCGGCGCGGCGTTTCGAGCGACGCGACGAATTCCTCGAGCGTATAGGTCGGCACCAGATTGCGGCCGGGGAATTCGGCGATCAGTTCGTCGGTTTTCTCGCGACTGCGGTTGAACACCGACACCGCGTAACCGCGGCTCTCGATATTGAGTGCGAGATTGCGGCCCATCACCGCGAGCCCGATCACACCGATTGCTTGTTTGCCCATTAGTCAATTCTCCGGAAAAAACGGGGCGCGACCCGAGCCGGGCCGCGCGCACAGGCGAAAGGATAGTGGAAACCCGGCGGCGCTGCCCGCTTGCGTGTCATTGCTCCGCGTGCGGCAGGCGCCGGAATGCGACGCTCAGGTTGTTCGCCGGCATCTCGACGACCTCGATGCAGTCGAGCCCGCGATCGAGCCCGAGTGCGACGACGGTCTCGAGATCGCGCACGCCCCACGACGGGTCGCGGCTGCGCAACTGCCGGTCGAAGGCCTCGTTCGACGCCGCCGTATGGCGGCCTTCGCGACGGTACGGGCCGTACAGGAACAGCACGCCGCCCGGCCGCAGCACGCGCGACGCGCCCGCGAACAGCGCTTCCGTACAGGCCCACGGCGAGATGTGGATCATGTTGATGCAGACGATCGCGTCGAGCGCCGCGACCGGCCACGGCGTGTCGCGCACGTCGAACGCCAGCGGCCCGGCGACGTTCGCGAGGCCCGCATGCGCGACCCACGCGGCGATCGAACGCCGCGCGTGCGCGTCGGGATCACTCGGCTGCCAGTGCAGGCCCGGCAACGCCTGCGCGAAGTGAACGACGTGCTGCCCGGTGCCGCTCGCGATTTCGAGCACGCTGCCGGTCGCCGGCAGCACGCGGCGGAGCACGTCGAGGATCGGCCCGCGATTGCGTTCGGCCGCCGGCGCCGACAGCCGCGCGGACGGATCGTGAGAAGAAGCGGCGCCGGTCACGATGCACGCTCCGCAGTGTCGCTGTTGCTGTTGCGCCCGAGCCCCAGCCGCGTCACCAGTGCGTCGAGCGCGGGTGCGCAGCGCGCCTCGACCTTCAGCGTCAGCATCGGGTCGGCGCGCGTATGGCCGAGATTGAGTGCGGCAACCGGCTTGTGCTGCGCCTGCGCCCACACGCAGAACCGGTAGCCGGAATACACCATCAGCGACGAGCCGACGACGAGCAGCGCGTCGGCTGCGTCGAGCGCCTGCGACGCCAGCGCCACGCGCTCGCGCGGCACGTTCTCGCCGAAGAACACCACCGCCGGCTTCAGCAGGCCGCCGCACGCGGGGCACGCCGGGATGCGGAACGTATCGAGCGCGGCCCATTCGAGATGCGCGTCGCCGTCCGCGGCCGGCTCGGCCTGCGCGCCCAGCAGCTCGGGATTGTCGGCTTCGAGCACGGTCTGGATCGTCGCCCGCGCATGATGCGCGCTGCAGTCGAGGCAGGTCACGCCGTTGATGCCGCCATGCAGCTCGATCACGTCGTCGCTGCCCGCGCGCTGATGCAGGCCGTCGACGTTCTGCGTGACGAGACGCTCGATCCGGCCCGCGCCGCCGAGCCGCGCCAGCGCGACATGGGACCCGTTCGGCCGCGCGCGGCCGACCACGGGCCAGCCGATCATGCTGCGCGCCCAGTAGCGGCGCCGCGCGGCATCGGAGCCGAGGAATTCCTGGAGCTGGATCGGCGGCGAGCGCATCCATTGGCCGTTGCGGTCGCGGTAGCCGGGAATGCCGGAATCGGTGCTGATGCCCGCGCCGGTCAGTACGAGCAGGCGCGGATGACGCTCGACGAACGCGTGCAGCGCATCGAGCGCGGCCGGATCGACGTCGGCGATGGAGGAGTCGGGCAAGGCTGTGTCGTTCATGTTGGCAACGTGATCGGTCGCGCGGGCAGGTCGTGCGCCCGCACGGGCGGCCACGCGCGCCAGCACATGATACAGAACGCCGTGCGATCGGGCGGGCTGCCGCCGCGGCTAGCCGCGGCACGCAACAGCACGCAAAAAGACGCCCATCGCCGCTCGGCGACGGGCGCTTCAAACAATTGATCCATCGGGGTAGTGGATCAACTGACAGCACAATGTTGCGACGTCCGTCATACCGCGATCGACGGACGCTCCCCCGGACTTCACGTGTTCCGCACTGCCGCGCCCATCGGCGCGTCATCGGCTTTCCCGACCCGATCCCGTTCGTCGCGCTCGTCACGCCGATGTCATGCGCGGCGTGCAAACGCATTCGCCGCGCGACGGGGTGCGTTGCGCCATGGAATGACGATTCGGGATCCGGGCCGCGGCCATCCGCCAGCGTTCGCGGTTCATCCTGGACGGCCGACCGACATTGGTCGGACGCGCGCGTCACCCATGCACGCCGTCGTTCAGAACGAACCCGATCGTTCGGATGGAACGGAAAGCCGCTCGCTCACGTCGCCGCGATCAGCGGCGAAGCGAATACCCTGGCAGGTCGGCGATTCATGTTTGCAACACGGCATGTTGCGTTTCGGTCTTTTTTCATTCTCTTGTCCCCGTCTTCGATACATCCGACCCACTGAAGCGATTGCCGGGCCAACTGCACCTGCAATCGCGCTCACGGCGCATACAACCATGCAAGGAGCGCACCATGCTTCATGCCGCAAGGCCGCGCGGGCACATCAGGGGCCGCGGGCAGGCATCGTGCCCCGTCAGAAAGCGCGAATGTTTCGAAACTGAAACGCACCGGCGGTGGCGTCGGTATCGTCGGGTTGGCGCGTTGCAGGGCGGCCAGTCGCCTTACAATCGCCCCACGATCGGCGGCGCGCGTGCGCCCGGACTTGCCCTTTCCCGCGGCGCACCACCGCCCGACCGGAACCCGAACTCGCTGCCTGTCCGACACGAAGCACGGGCCGGATATCGACTACCGCATGCTGTTCTACGGCACCGATCGCGACAACCGCGCGTCGCAATGCGCGGCGTTCCGCCCGGGTCTCGCGTTGCGAAGCGGATAGCGCGGGGTTTGCGCCGTCCCGCTCGTGCATCGCGCAAACACGCTAGCATTCGGACACGGAGCGCCCGCATGCTTCCGCTGCCTCGCCGCCAAGGACCCGACATGACCCCACCCGCTTCCGCCCCTCCCGACGTCGCGCATCGCGTGTTCTCGTCCGGGCGGCTGTCGATCGGCCTCACGCTTCCGCTGCTTCGCGGCGGCCACATCGTCGCGGACTTCAACGAGCAACTCGAACTCGCCGCGCTGGCCGATTCGCTCGGCTTTCGCGCGCTGTGGATTCGCGACGTGCCGCTGAACAGCGCCGACTATCCGGACCCGGTCGGCCACCTCGACCCGTGGGTACTGCTCGGCGCACTGGCGTCGCGCACCCGCCGGATCGCGCTCGCCAGCGGCGCGATCGTGCTGCCGCTGCGTCATCCGCTGCATATCGCGAAAGGCGCGCTGTCGGTCGCGACGCTGTCGGGCGGGCGCTTCATCCTCGGGCTCGGCTCCGGCGACCGGCCACCCGAATATGCGGCGTTCGGCGTCGACGCGGAAACCCGGCGCGACCGCTATCGCGCGCACTGGGACGTCGTCGCGGCCGCGCTCGGCATGCCGTCGCGCGTGCTGCCCGACCAGACGCCACCCGATGCGCCCGCCTTCACGCTGCTGCCGCGCGACGGCGATGCGGTGCCGATGCTGGCGGTCGGCTCGGGCGGACAGAGCGTCGACTGGATCGCACGGCATTCGATCGGCTGGATGACGTATCACCGCGATCCGGATACGCAGCGCTCCCGCTATTCGATGTGGCGCGCGGCGGTCGAGCGGCTCGCGTCGCCGCAATTTCGCGCGTTCGGCGTATCGATGCGGCTCGATCTCGCCGCGCATCCGGATACGCCCGCCACCGCGCTGCCGCTCGGTTATGCGACCGGGCGCCGCGCGTTGGTCGATATCCTGCGGGACATGCGCGCGGCCGGGACGCACCATGTCACGCTGAATCCGGGATCGGACCGGCCGGTGCGCGACGTCGTCGAGGAAATCGCCGAGCATGTGTTGCCGGTCTTTCACGACGAACAAGCGTGATTCATCAGGAATCCAAATTCACATGATGCGACGCGAGCGCTGATCGTGGCCGGGCGAATGCTCCCGCAACGGCGCATCGCTGACAGGAATCGGCAACGGCGCGTTACAGACGCCTTACGACCGGGCCAACATGACGTTCCTGTCGATATCGGACGGTCGACCGTCCGTATCCGGCACACGGCTTGCCGGCATGTGCCGCCGACGCCCGTGCCGGCGCCTTCATGCCCGATTCAACTCGTCGACGACGGAACTATTCGGTTTCGATCGCGATCATGTTAACTTCCGTCCATCGTTCAGCCTGGCGGGCCGCGTGACGAGACGCACCCGCATGCCCATTCCATGCGACATATCCTCCTCGGCTGGCTGCTCGCCGCCGTCGTCTCGGCCGCTCACGCGGCCGCTCCCGCACCGGCCGCCGCGTCGGCCGCCTCCGGCGCCGCGCCCGCACTGACGCCGCAAGAGGCGCGGCAGGCACTGAATGTGCTCGAAAACCCGCGCGAGCGTGCGCAGGTCGAAACGACGCTGCGCGCGATCGCGGCCGTCGGCGCGTTGAGCGCACCCGCCGTGCCGGCAAGCGCGGCGCCGGCAGCCAGCGGCGCATCGGCTGCCGCGGCGCCGGCCGCGCTCACGTCGAACGGGCTCGCCTCGATGCTCGTCCGTCAGGGCTCGCGATGGGCCGCGCAGATCGGCAACGCGCTGCAGGAGTCGCTGCGCTCGCTGCTCGATATCGGTTCGGTGGGAAGCTGGTGGCGCGACAAGCTCGTGCGCGCCGACGAGCGTGCGAACCTGACGCGCACGCTCGGCATCCTCCTCGCGGTGCTGCTGCCTGCGCTCGTCGTCGAATGGCTCGCGAAGCGGCTGCTGCGACGCGCACTGGCCGCGGTGGCCGCGCGCCGCGCGGCGCCCGATGCCGCCGCATCGGACGAGGACCACGCGCCCCCGCCGTCGCAAAGCCGAGGCCACGCCCGCCGGCACACCACGCTGCTGAACCGGATGCCGCGCGCACTCATCAGTCTCGCGCTACGCGCGGTACCGCTGCTCGTGTTCGTCGGCGTCGCGAGCCTGACGATGTCGTTGCTCGTCGAAGCCGACACGCCGATCGAAGCCGCGCTCGAAGCGTTGATCGACACCTACGTGATCTGCCGGCTCGTCACGATCGTCAGCCGGCTGTTCTTCCAGCCCGACGCGCGGCAGTTGCGGCTGCTGCATATCAGCGACGCATGGGCCGCGTTCGCGCAACGCTCGATCGCGCGGATCGTGATCGCGGTCGGTGCATGCACGGCGGCCGTCGAGATCGCCGCGAACTTCGGCCTGACCGAAGCCGGCCATGTCGCGCTGCTGAAGGCCGTCGCGCTCGTCGGGCACGTGATGATCTCGGTGCTGATCCTGCAGTGCCGCCGGCCGGTCGCGGCACGCATCCGCGCCGCCGGCGCGGATCGTCCGACCTTCACCGTCGTCGGCAACGCGCTCGCGGACGCGTGGGCGCCCGTATCGGTCTTCATCGTGATGGCGCTGTGGTTCGTGTGGGCGCTCGACGTCCACAACGGCTACCGCGTACTGATCGCGCTCGGCGGCCGGTCAATCGCCGTGATGATCGCGATGCGGATGGTGTCGATCGTCGTGTTCGGTGCGCTCGCGCGGCTGTTCCAGCGCCGCGACGACGATCGCACGCTCGTTCATCTGCACGCATACCGCTACTACCCGCTGCTGCGCCAGATCGTGTCGGGCGCGATCGGCGTCGTGACCGTCGTGCTGCTACTGCAGATCTGGGGCGTGCCGATCTTCCGCGCATTCGAGACGGGCACGATCGGCCACCGGCTCGCGTCCGCGCTGGTGACGATCGCGATCGCGGCGATCGTCGCGCTCGTCGTGTGGGAAGCGGCCAACATCGCGATCGAGCGCCGGCTGCAACGCTGGACGCGCGAAGGCAACCTGGTGCGCGCCGCGCGGCTGCGCACGCTGCTGCCGATGCTGCGCTCGCTGCTGTTCGTGATGATCGCGCTCGTCGTCGTGCTGACGGGCCTCAGCGAACTCGGCGTAAACGTCGGCCCGCTGCTGGCCGGCGCCAGCATCTTCGGCGTCGCGCTCGGTTTCGGCTCGCAGAAGCTCGTGCAGGATTTCATCACCGGGATCTTCCTGCTGATGGAAAACGCGATGCAGGTCGGCGACTGGGTCACGCTCGCCGGCGTGTCGGGGACGGTCGAATACCTGTCGATCCGCACCGTGCGGCTGCGCGCCGGCGACGGGTCGCTGTACACGATTCCGTTCAGCTCGGTGACGACCGTCAACAACACGAATCGCGGGCTCGGCAACGCGGCCGTCAAGGTCAGCATCGCGTACGGCGAGGACGTCGAGCGCGCGATCGCGACGCTGAAGGAAATCGGCGCCGCGTTGCGCGACGATCCGAAGTACCACGACGGCATCCTGTCGGACTTCAGCTACTGGGGCATCGACCAGGTCGACGGCGCGGCGCTCGCGCTGGCCGGTCAGATCCAGTGCACGGACTCGGCGCGCTGGAGCGTGCAGCGCGAATTCAACCGGCGGATCGCGGAGACGTTCCTCGAACGCGGGATTCGGATCGCCAATCCGCAGCGCAGCGTCGTGGCCTATGCGGACGGGTCGCGACCCGTCGGCAGCGATGACAACGACGCGCGCCCAGACGCGCAGAATACCGCCGAACCGGCGGCCCGGCCGCCGTCGCCCGACGCAGCGGAGCGCAAGCCGGGATGATCGCGATCGCCCGGGGCCGGTGACCGGCGGCGCTCAACGCGCGGCGGGCTTCTTCACGCGCGCCGTGCTTTTCGCGGCGGGCGGTGCGGCCCCCGGCTTCGCCGCACGTCGTTTCGCCGCGGCACCCTGCCCGCGCTTCGCGGCGGTTTCCGGACCAGCGGCCCCCGCATCGCGCTGCGCATGCCATTGCTCGAGCAGCACGCGCGTCTGGTCGGCAATCGTGTCGGTCACCAACGCCGCGCGTTCGCCCTCGAACGCGTCCCATTCGAGCAACTGCAGCGCCGAACGCTGCGCGATGTGGAACACCGTGATCTGCCCGAACAGGCTCAGCGCGCGCAACCGCGTGACGGCATCGTCGGCCGGCCGCCCCGAGATGCGGCCGATCAGCTCCGCGCTCACGTCGTTCAGCGGCTTGCGCATGCGCTTCATCAGGATTTCGCTCGCGCTCGCCGGTTCCTGGCCGCCTTGCTCGCGCGCGAAGAACATCCGCTGGTTCATCGTCTTCGGCGCGGTGAACATTCGGTCCGACAGCGCCCGCAGCAGCCCGATGAACGCATCGATCAGCGCATCGACGCTCGCGTGGGCGTCGAGCATCGCACGCGCATGGCCGACCGCCGGCGCGAACACCTGCCAGCCGTGCTCGGCGATCGTCTCGACGCACGCGCGGTACACGCCTTCCTTGTTCTCGAAGTAGTACTGGAGCGCCGGCGCGTTCACGCCCGCCATCGCGGCGATCTCGCGCGTCGACGCGCCCGCGAACCCGCGTTCGCCGAACAGTTCGATCGCCGCCTCGATGATCCGCTGACGCGTTTCGTCGCCGCGCGCGTAGCCGCCCGCCGACGTGCGGCGCAGCTTCTTCGCTTCGTTCATGCCTTCCTCGTCATTCGCTCGATCGACATTCTACTTGACACAATTTTATCAACTGGAATAATTCTTCCACTTGGAATAAATTGGATCCCGCATGTCGACGCCACAAGACCCGCCACAGAAAGCAGATCGTCAGGAAAACGGAACAAAACCTCGCAACGGCGGAACGAGGCGGCGCGTCCTGCTCGCGGTCGCCGTGCTCGCGACTGTCGGCGGCGCGGTGTGGCTCGGCCGCTGGTGGACGGTCGGCCGCTTCATCGAAAGCACCAACGACGCGTACCTGCAGGCGGACAGCATGACCGCCGCACCGAAGGTCGCCGGCTACGTGACCGACGTCTACGTGCGCGACAACCAGCCCGTGAAGGCCGGCGATCCGCTCGTGCGGCTCGATGTCCGCCAGTACCAGGTGGCGCTCGCGCAAGCGCAGGCGACCGTCGACGCCCGTCGCGCCGATATCGCGCGCGCCGAGGCCGACATCAGCCAGCAGCGCGCGAATCTCGACCAGGCCGACGCGCAGGCGAAGGTGTCGCGCATCAACGCGCAGCATGCGAGCGACGAATACACGCGCTATGCGCCGCTCGCGGCGACCGGCGCCGAAACGCACGAACGCGTGGCAGACCTGAAGAGCACGCGCGACCAGGCGGCGGCGACGCTCGCCGCGAACAACGCGTCCATCGCCGCCGCCCGCACGCAGATCGCGTCGTTCACCGCGCAACTCCAGCAGGCGCGCGCGCAGCTCGAGGCCGCGCAGGCCAGCGCCGCGCAGGCGCAGCTCGACCTCGACAATACGATCGTGCGCAGCACGCTCGCGGGCCGCGTCGGCGACCGGACGGTGCGCGTCGGCCAATACGTGCAGCCCGGCACGCGGCTGCTGACCGTCGTGCCGGTCGATTCGATCTATCTCGTCGCGAATTTCAAGGAAACGCAGATCGGCAACATGCGCATCGGCCAGCCCGTCGAGCTGCACGTCGACGCGCTGCCGGACGGCCCGCTGTCCGGTGTCGTCGACAGCTTCGCGCCCGGCACCGGCGCGCAGTTCGCGCTGCTGCCGCCGGAGAACGCGACCGGCAACTTCACGAAGATCGTCCAGCGCGTGCCGGTGCGCATCCGCCTCGCCGCGAACGCTCGCGCGCAACGCATGCTGTTGCCCGGGCTGTCGGTGACGGTCGACGTCGATACGCGCTCGGTGCGCGACGAGCAGCATCATGGCTGATACGCCCGCCACGATACCCATGCCGCCGCACGAAGGCCGCGCGAGCGTGACCGACTGGATCGCGGTCGCGGCCGGCGCGCTCGGCGCGCTGATGGCGACGCTCGACATCTCGATCACGAATTCCGCGCTGCCGCAGATCCAGGGCGAAATCGGCGCGACCGGCACCGAAGGCACGTGGATCTCGACCGGCTACCTGATGTCGGAAATCGTGATGATCCCGCTCGCCGCGTGGCTCACGCGCGTGTTCGGGCTGCGCAATTTCCTGCTGACGAACTCCGCGCTGTTCATCGCGTTCTCGATGATGTGCGGCTGGTCGCATTCGCTGCCGATGATGATCGCCGGCCGGATCGGCCAGGGCTTCACCGGCGGCGCGCTGATCCCGACCGCGCAGACGATCATCCGCACCCGCCTGCCGCTGTCGCAGTTGCCGGTCGGGATGACGCTGTTCGGCCTGATCGTGCTGCTCGGGCCGCTGTTCGGTCCGGTGCTCGGCGGCTGGCTCGCGGAAAACGTGAACTGGAGCTGGTGCTTCTTCCTGAACCTGCCCGTGTGCCTGCTGCTGATGGCGCTGCTGGTGTTCGGCCTGCCGTCGGACCGCCCGCAATGGAGTGCGTTCTTCAACGCGGACTGGCTCGGCATCCTCGGCCTCGCGATCGGCCTGAGCTCGCTGACCGTCGTGCTCGAGGAAGGTCAGCGCGAACGCTGGTTCGAATCGCAGATGATCGTCACGCTAAGCGTCGTGTCGTTCGTCGGGATGGTCCTGATCGCGCTGTCGCAGCGCTTCGCGAAGCGGCCGATCATGCGGCTGTCGCTGATGCGCAACCCGCGTTACGCGAGCGTGATCGTGATCGTGTCCGCGGTGGGCGCCGGGCTGTACGGCGTGTCCTACCTGCTACCGCAGTTCCTCGCGATCGTCGCCGGCTACAACGCGGAACAGGCCGGTGCGATCATGCTGCTGTCGGGGCTGCCGGCCTTTCTGGTGATGCCGATCCTGCCGCGCCTGCTCGGCAAGGTCGATTTCCGCATCCTCGTGATCACCGGGCTGCTGCTGTTCTGCCTGAGCTGCATGCTCGACATCAGCCTGACCGCGCAGAGCGTCGGCCACGATTTCGTGTGGTCGCAACTGATCCGCGGCCTCGCGCAGATGCTCGCGATGATGCCGCTCAACCAGGCGTCGATGGCGGCCGTCGCGCGCGAAGACTCGGGCGACGCGGCCGGGCTCTACAACATGGCGCGCAATCTCGGCGGCTCGATCGGGCTCGCGATCATCGGCACCGTGATCGACCGCCGCACGACCTTCCATACGGCCGTGCTGCGCGAATCGGTGAGCGCGAACTCGCTGATCGGTCAGGATCGCCTGTCGGCCTATGCGGCCAACTGGTTCGCGCACACCGGCGATCTCGCGTATTCGAACATGCGCGCGCTCGGCCAGTTCGCGCGGCAGATCCAGATCCAGGCCGTCGTCATGACCTATTCAGAAACCTTCTATCTGCTGGGCCTCGCGCTGCTCGCCTGCGTGCCGCTCGCGCTGCTGCTGAGAACGCCGCCGCGCGGCCCGCAACCGATGTCGTCCGGCCATTGACCCGTCATACGCGATGAAATCCTTCTCCCTGCCCCGCCGCCCCGTGCTCACCCTGTGCGTGGCCGCGTGCCTGCTCGCCGGCTGCACGGTCGGCCCCGACTATCGCGGCGCGCCCGCCGCGCCGGATGCGCCGACCTTCGTGCGTGCGCCTGCCACCGGCGTCGACACCGCCGCGCCCGCGCCGAGCGCGTGGTGGCACGCGTTGAACGATCGCCAGCTCGACGAGCTGATCGTTGCCGCGCTCGTGTACAACCCCGACCTGCACGCCGCGCAAGCGCGCTTGCGCGCGGCGCGCGCGCAGCTCTCGCAACAGCGCGCCGCGCAGATGCCGAAATCGTCGGCCACCGTCGCGGCCATCCGCATGCGCGAACCGGACGTCGGCGCGCTCGGCTCGCTGCTGCCGTCGAACGGCTCGGAACAACCAGGCAGCACGTCGCCGTCGCTCGGCGGCGCGGGCCCGCTGCAACTCTATTCGGCGGGCTTCGACGCGACGTGGGAAATCGACCTGTTCGGCGGCACGCGCCGCGCGGTCGAAGCCGCGTCCGCGCAAGCCGAGGCCGTCGATGCCGATCTCGCCGACACGCAGGTGTCGATCGCGGCCGAAGTCGCGAATGCGTACGTCGACCTGCGCGACCAGCAGCAACGGCTTGCGTTGTCGCGGCGCACCGCGCAATTGCAGCAGCAGATGCTCGAACTCACGCGGCAGCGGCGCGCGCGCGGCGTCGCGGCCGATGCGGAGATCGAGCGGCTGACCACGCAGGTCGAGAACACCCGCGCGTCGTTGATCCCGCTCGATGCCCAGGTGACCGAATCGCTCGACCGGCTCGCGATCCTGACGGGCCGCGCGCCGGGCGCGCTGGACGCCGCGCTGTCGACTCTGGACGCCGCATTGCCGACGCTGCCCGGCAGCGTCGCGATCGGCGATCCGGCCACGCTGCTGAAACAGCGCCCCGACATCCGCGCGGCCGAACGCCGGCTCGCATCGAGCAATGCGCAGATTGGCGAACACGTCGCCGACTATTTCCCGAAGGTGACGTTGCTCGGCGATCTCGGCTTCAGCGCGACCGACCCCGGCCATTTGTTCCGCAAGCAGAATTTCACCTGGGTGGGCGCACCATACCTGCAATGGAACATTCTCGATTTCGGGCGTACGCGCGGCGCGGTGCGCGCAGCCGAAGCGTCGCGCGACGAAGCGGAAGCGAATTATCAGAAGGCCGTGCTCGGTGCGTTGCAGGACGCCAATACCGCACTGCAGCGTTACGGGCATCAGCGCGAGCACGTCGTCGCATTGACGAAGGTGCAGACGTCGGCCGTGCATTCGTGCACGCTGATGGACCAGCGCTATCGCGCGGGCGTCGCGTCGATGATCGACCTGCTCGATACGCAACGCGAAGCGCTGTCCGCGCAGCAGAACGTGATCGCCGGGCAGGCCGAACTGATCAAGGACTATGTGTCGGTGCAGAAGAGCCTCGGGCTCGGATGGCAGGCAAGCGCCGGTTGACTGCGCGGCCGAAAATCATGCACGGCCGATACATCATCCTCATCGAAACAATCCGGCAATAACTCATTGCGCGCGCAACAATACGGCTTGGTTTCTTGCGCAACAAACAGGCTCGCACCGCATCGCCCCACGGCTATCGAAAACATATCGAATATCAATTAGCCAATCGTCTGACGATCTCTTCTAATTCAGTCGGCTTCCCCACCACCGATCGGATTCAAGGAGTTCCATCGTCATGTCCTCATCTTCCCATCGCGTGCTGCGGCACGCAGTCGCCGCGATCTGCGTCGCACTCTCCGCCTCTCCGTACGCCGCCGAACTCACGCGCGACACCGGCGCGCCCGTCGGCGACAACCAGAATTCGCAAACGGCCGGCCCGGCCGGCCCGGTACTGCTGCAGGACTCCGCGCTGATCGAGAAACTGCAGCGCTTCGATCGCGAACGCATTCCGGAACGCGTCGTGCATGCGCGCGGCACCGGCGCGTTCGGCGAGTTCGTGCCGAGCGCCGACATTTCCGACCTGACGAAAGCGAAAGTCTTCACGCCGGGCACCCGCACGCCGGTGTTCGTGCGCTTCTCCACCGTGATGGGCTATCGCGGCTCGCCGGAGCAGGCGCGCGACCCGCGCGGCTTCGCGGTGAAGTTCTATACGCAGCAGGGCAACTGGGACATGGTCGGCATCAACTGGCCGGTGTTCTTCATTCGCGACGGCATCAAGTTCCCCGACTTCGTGCACGCGAACAAACCGAGCGCCGTGACCGGCGTGCAGGACCCGAACCTCGCGTTCGACTTCTTCGCGCACACGCCCGAAGCGACCCACATGCTGACGCGGCTGTACACGGACGAAGGCATGCCCGATTCGTATCGCCGCATGGACGGCTTCGCGGTGCATGCATTCAAGTTCGTCAATGCGCAAGGCGACGTGCATTACGTGAAGTTCCACTGGAAGAGCCAGCAAGGCGTGCACGGCCTGCGCCCGCAAGAAATCGCCGCATCGATCGGTCGCGACTGGAACCTGATGACGAACGATCTGTACGGCGCGCTGAAACAGGGCGATTTCCCGAAGTGGGACCTGTACGTGCAGGTGCTCACGCCGAAGGACCTGAACCGCTTCGACTTCGACGCACTCGACGACACGAAGGTGTGGACCGGCGTACCTGAACGCAAGATCGGCACGATGACGCTCAACCGCGTGCCCGACAACTACTTCCAGTCGACCGAGGAATCGGCGTTCGCGCCGTCGCGGCTCGTGCCGGGGATCGAACCGTCCGAAGACCGGATGCTGCAGGATCGCCTGTTCGCGTACGCCGACACGCAGCTGTACCGGCTCGGCGCGAACTACATGGATCTGCCGATCAACCGCCCGGTCGTGCCGGTCGTCAACAACAACCAGGACGGCAAGATGAATGCCGGCGACCGCAAGGGCGAGGTCAATTACGAACCGTCGACGCTGAACGAACTCGCGCAGGATCCGCAGTACAAGTCGGTCCGCATGGCGCTCAGCGGCACGACGCAGCAGGAAGCGATCCGCAAGAAGCTGCCGTTCCGTCAGGCCGGCGAGTACTACCGCAGCCTGTCGCAGCAGGACAAGGACGACCTCGTCACCGCGCTGTCCGGCGATCTCGGCCAGGTGAAGAACGCGCAGAACCAGTACGCGATGCTGTCGTACTTCTACAAGGCCGACGCCGACTACGGCACGCGTCTCGCGCAGGCCGTTCACGCGAACGTCCAGCAAGTGCAGTCGCTCGCGGCGAAGCTGAGCGACAACTGATCCCTCGCGGCTCCGGTCGCTGCCGACGTGTGCGCTCGCGCCGCCCACGTCGGCCCGGCCACTTCATCAGGACACTCTCATGCGATCCGAACGCTTCCCCCACGCGATCCGCGCGGCCGCGGCGGCGCTCGCGCTGGCCGCGCTCGCCGGCTGCGCGCACCTGCCCGACCGGCCGACGTACGGCAAGGCCGACCCTGCCGCGCTGCGCCGCTATGACGACGACTGGTTCGACGCGGCGCGCGTCGGCCGCGTCGATATCCTGCGCGCGTTGCACGACGCCGGCTATCCGGTCGACGCGACCGACAGCCACGGCTACACGGCCGTGATCCTCGCGTCGTACGACGGCCAGCCCGCCGCACTCGACTACCTGTTGTCGGCCGGCGCCGACGCGTGCGCCGGCGATCGTCACGGCAACACCGCACTAATGGGTGCGCTGTTCAAGAACGAACCCGACATCGCGCGACGCCTGATCGACACGCGCTGCCCGATCGACCAGACGAACGGCGCCGGCGAAACCGCGCTGGGGTTCGCGACGCTGTTCAACCGCTTCGAGCTGATTCCGCTGCTCGTGGCGCATGGCGCGAATCCGAACCATGTCGACCGGCGCGGCCAGTCGCTGCTTCAGCTCGCGCTGACGCACGACAACACGTATGCCGCGGACGCACTGCGGAAGGCCGGCGCAAAACAGTAGCGCGACTACGCGTCAAATGGCGCGACGCATTCGCTGACCTCCATCCGCGTCGCCATCACGCGATGCCCGCGCCCTGTCGCGCACGTGTGCGCCCTGCGGTCCCGTCGTCGCCAGCCAGCGCAGACGCACCGCCTCGTCGGCCAGTCCGCCCGGCCGCCCTGCCGGCTCGATCTTTAAACACCAACGCGAACCGACGCGCGCATCGAGCCGAAACACCGCGCGCATGAACACCGCGCCGCCCCCTGTTCGTCCGGGCGTTCCGCTTCGGCTCCCCCTCCTTTCGGCGCCTTTCGCCGCCTCCATCGAATCTCCATCTTTCCGCATCAAAGCCCCCAACTAATCCAAGCACACTCCGCCCCGTCAAAGCAGGCAGTGGGCTGCCTGCGCTTCCTGGAGTCGCTATGAAGAATCAGAAACGATGCTGCCACGGCGCCGTATGCGCGCTGGTGGCGGCGATGCTGGTGGGTTGCGGGCCGGCCGAGCAGCAGGCCGCCGCACCGGCCACTCCGGTCGCGGCCATGACCGTGACCGCCATGCGCGTCGACGTGACCGAAGACCTGCCGGGCCGCGTCGCGGCCGTGCGGGTGGCCGAGATCCGGCCGCAGGTGAGCGGCATCGTGCAGCGCAGGCTGTTCGAACAAGGCACCGAAGTGCGCGTGGGCCAGCCGCTGTTCCAGATCAATCCGGCGCCGTTCAAGGCCGAGATGGATACCGCCGCCGCGTCGCTGCAGCGGGCACAGGCCGCGCTCGAACGCGCGAAGGTGCAGACCGCACGCTTCAAGCCGCTCGTCGAGGCCGATGCGATCAGCCGCCAAGTGTACGACGACGCCGTATCGCAACGCGACCAGGCCGCGGCCGACGTCGCGCAGGCCCGCGCGACGCTCGCGCGCCGCCAGCTCGACCTGAAGTTCGCGACCGTGGAAGCGCCGATCGCCGGCCGCATCGACCAGGCGCTCGTGACCGAAGGCGCGCTGGTGTCGAGCGGCGACAGCCAGCCGATGGCGCGCATCCAGCAGATCGACCAGGTGTACGTGGACGTGCGCCAGCCGGCCGCGTCGCTCGAAGCGCTGCGCGGCGCGCTCGCGTCGCAGCCGCAAGCGTCGGACCGCAACGGCCTGCCGGTCGACGTGCTGCGCGACGACGACACCCGCTACGACGTGAAGGGCCGCATGCTGTTCTCGGGCGTCAACGTCGATCCGGGCACCGGCGACGTGCTGCTGCGCGTGCTGGTCGACAACCCGAAGCGCCAGTTGCTGCCGGGCATGTACGTGCGTGCCCGGATTCCGCGCGCGCACTACGCGAACGCGGTGATGGTGCCGCAGCAGGCCATCGTGCGCGCCGGCGGCAAGCCGCAGGTGTGGGTGCTCGACACAAAGGGCATCGCGCACCTGAAGGCGGTCGAGGTCGGCGAACTGACGAACCGCAGCTACCGCATCAAGTCGGGCCTGCAGGCCGGCCAGAAGATCGTCGTCGAAGGCATGGAACGCCTGACCGACGGCGCGCCGGCGGCCGCGACCGACTGGAAGTCGCCTGACGCGGCCGCCACCGCGTCCGCGCACTGAGTCACGAGGAGCCTCCAGCCATGGCTGAATTCTTTATCCGACGCCCGGTGTTTGCGTGGGTGATCGCGCTCTTCATCATCCTGACGGGGCTGATCGCGATCCCGCAATTGCCGGTCGCGCGCTATCCGTCGGTCGCGCCGCCGTCCGTCACGATCACCGCAACCTATCCCGGCGCCACGCCGCAGACGATGAACGACGGCGTGCTGAGCCTCATCGAGCGCGAACTGTCCGGCGTCAAGAACCTGCTGTACTTCGAATCGTCGGCCGACACGTCCGGCGGCGCGCAGATCACCGTCACGTTCAAGCCCGGCACTAATCCTGAGATGGCGCAGGTCGACGTGCAGAACAAGATCAAGTCGATCGAGCCGCGCCTGCCTGCCGCGGTGCGCCAGAACGGGCTGATCGTCGAATCCGCATCGTCCGGCTTCCTGATGCTGATCGGCCTGCGCTCCGACAGCGGCCGCTTCGACGAAGGCGCGCTCGCCGACTACATGGCGCGCAGCGTGTCCGAGGAGTTGCGGCGCATCGACGGCGTCGGGCGTGTGCTGCAATTCGGCTCCGAGCGCGCGATGCGCATCTGGGTCGATCCGCAGAAGCTGATCAATTTCGGCCTGTCGATGAACGACCTGACGACCGCGATCGGCCAGCAGAACGTGCAGATCGCGCCGGGCAGCCTCGGCGCGCTGCCCGCGCTGCCGGGCCAGCGCGTGACCGTGCCGCTGACCGCGCAAGGTCAGCTCACGACGCCGGAGGAATTCGCGAAGGTCGTGCTGCGCGCGAACGCGGACGGCTCGAAGGTCGTGCTCGGCGACGTCGCGCGCGTCGAACTTGGTTCGCAAAACTACATGTTCGTGAGCCGCGAGAACAACAAGCCGGCCACCCTCGCCGGCGTCCAGCTCGCACCGGGCGCCAACGCGGTGAAGACCGCAGACGCGATCCGCACGCGCATGGCTGAACTGAGCAAGTCGATGCCGTCTGGCATGAGCTATTCGATCCCGCTCGACACGTCGCCGTTCGTGAAGATCTCGATCGAGAAGGTGCTGGCCACGCTGTTCGAGGCGATGGTGCTCGTGTTCCTCGTGATGTATCTGTTCCTGCAGAACGTGCGCTATACGCTGATCCCGGCCATCGTCGCGCCGGTCGCGATGCTCGGCACCTTTGCGGTGATGCTGCTGACCGGCTTCTCGATCAACGTGCTGACGATGTTCGGCATGGTGCTCGCGATCGGCATCATCGTCGACGATGCGATCGTCGTCGTCGAGAACGTCGAGCGCCTGATGGCCGAGGAAGGGCTGTCGCCGAAGGACGCGACGTCGAAGGCGATGAAGGAAATCACCGGCGCGATCATCGGCATCACGCTGGTGCTGACCGCGGTGTTCCTGCCGATGGCGATGGCGAGCGGCTCGGTCGGCGTGATCTACAAGCAGTTCACGCTGTCGATGGCCGTGTCGATCCTGTTCTCCGCGCTGCTGGCGCTGACGCTCACGCCGGCCCTGTGCGCGACGATGCTCAAGCCGCTCGCACCGGGCCATCACGAAAAGCGCGGCTTCTTCGGCTGGTTCAACCGCCGCTTCGATCGCCTGACGACCTGGTACGAGACGCGCGTCGGCCGCCTGGTCGGCCGCACCGGCCGCGTGATGCTCGTGTTCGTCGCAATCGCGGGCGCACTGGTGTTCGGTTTCCGCAGCCTGCCGTCGTCGTTCCTGCCGGACGAGGACCAGGGCTACTTCATCACCAGCTTTCTGCTGCCCGCGGACGCTACCGCCGAGCGCACGCATGACGTGGTCAACACGCTGGAGAAGCATCTTGCTTCGCGTCCGGCAATCCAGTCGAGCATTTCCGTGATCGGCTACGGCTTCTCGGGCCAGGGTCCGAACGCGGCGATCAACTGGTCCGTGATGAAGGACTGGAAGAACCGCGGCGGCGCATCGACGCTCGAGGAAGGCATGCTCGCGCAGCAGGCGATGGCCGGCGTGACCGAAGGCACGGTGATGAGCCTGCTGCCGCCGGCGATCGACGAGCTCGGCAACAGCTCGGGCTTCTCGATGCGTCTGGAAGACCGCGCGAACCAGGGCACGGCCGCGCTCAAGGCAGCGGAAGTCAAGCTGCTCGAACTCGCCGCGCAAAGCAAGGTCGTGACCGGCGTGTACCCGGACAGCCTGCCGGCCGGCACGAGCATCCGCCTCGAGATCGACCGCGCGAAGGCGCAGGCGCTCGGCGTGTCGTTCACGACGCTCAGCGACACGCTGTCGACTGCGATGGGCTCGACCTACGTGAACGACTTCCCGAACGCAGGCCGCATGCAGCAGGTGATCATCCAGGCCGACGCGCCGGCGCGCATGCAGATCGACAACGTGATGAAGCTGTACGTGCGCAACGCGGCCGGCGGCATGGTGCCGCTGTCCGAGGTGGTGCGCCCGGTGTGGGCCGACACGCCGCTGCAGATGGTGCGCTTCAAGGGCTATCCGTCCGCACGGATCTCGGGCACCGCCGCCCCCGGCCAGTCGAGCGGCGCGGCGATGGCCGAGATGGAACGGCTCGCCGCGCAACTGCCGCCGGGCTTCGCGGTCGAGTGGACCGGCCAGTCGCTGCAGGAACGCCAGTCGGCGTCGCAGGCGCCGATGCTGATGGTGCTGTCGATGATCGTCGTGTTCCTGGTGCTCGCCGCGCTGTACGAAAGCTGGTCGATTCCGCTGTCGGTGATGCTGGTGGTGCCGCTCGGCCTGATCGGCGCGATCGGCGCGGTGCTGCTGCGCGGCTTGCCGAACGACGTGTTCTTCAAGGTCGGGATGATCACCGTGATCGGTTTGTCCGCGAAAAACGCGATCCTGATCGTCGAGTTCGCGAAGCAGTTGCGCGAGGAAGGCAAGGGATTGATCGAGGCAGCCGTGCAGGCGTCGAAGCTGCGCCTGCGCCCGATCCTGATGACCTCGCTCGCGTTCGGCCTCGGCGTCGTGCCGCTGATGATCGCGACCGGCGCCAGCGCCGAGACGCAGCATGCGATCGGCACCGGCGTGTTCGGCGGCATGGTGACCGCGACGGTCCTGGCCATTTTCTTCGTCCCTGTTTTCTTTGTGTTCGTGATGAGCATCCAGGAGCGCATCGGCGCATGGCGGGCGTCCCGCAAGCAGCCGGCCGCCCCGACTCACGGACAGGAAGGTTGATGCCATGCGATTGCTTATTCTTCCCCTCGTCCTCGCGCTGTCGGCCTGCTCGCTCGCGCCGACGCTCGTCAAACCCTCGATGCCGGTGCCGACGGCCTACACCGCCGCCGCGGCCGCCGATCTCGACGCGAATGCCGCCGACCTCGGCTGGCGCACGATGTTCGGCGACCGCCGCCTGCAGCGCCTGATCGAGCTCGCGCTCGACAACAACCGCGACCTGCGCGTGGCGGCGCTGAACGTCGAGGCCGCCGAGGCGCAGTACGGCATCCAGCGCGCCGCGCGGCTGCCGTCGATCGGCGCCGGCGCGAACTTCACGCGCCAGCGTACGTCGGACGACACGCAGTCGAATCCGCCGCTGTTCGGCACGACGCAGAACCAGTACGGCGTGAACGTCGGCATCAGCGCGTTCGAGATCGACCTGTTCGGCCGCGTGAAGTCGCAGTCGGATGCCGCGTTCGCACGCTACCTCGCGACCGATCACGGCCGCCGCGCGGTGCAGATCTCGCTCGTCGGCGGCGTGGCCGACGCGTACTTCGCGGAACGCCTCGCGTACGAGCAACGCCAGTTGTCCGAGCGCACGCTCGCCGACTGGCGGCAGTCGCTCGATCTCGCGCGCCGCCTGAAGGAAGCGCATCAGGCGAGCGGCGTCGACATCGCGCAGGCCGAAGGCCAGGTCGCGAGCGCGACGGCCGATCTCGAAGCGCGCACGCGCGCCGTCGAGCAGGCGCGCAATGCGCTGCGCGTGCTGGTCGGCGCCGAACTGCCGAAGGATCTGCCCGAGCCGCTGCCGCTTCAGCAGCAACCGGTGATGACGCAATTGCCGGCCGGCCTGCCGTCCGAACTGCTGTTCCGTCGCCCGGATATCCAGCAGGCCGAACAAAACCTCGTCGCCGCGAATGCGGACATCGGCGCCGCGCGCGCCGCGTTCTTCCCGCGCCTGTCGCTGACGTCGTCGATCGGCTTCCTCAGCCCCGCGATGGGCAGCCTGTTCGACGGCGGGCAGCGCGTATGGAGCTTCGCGCCGCAGGTCACGGTGCCGATCTTCCAGGGCGGCCGGCTGCGTGCCGAGCTGCGCCTCGCGGAAGTGCGCAAGTCCGGCGCGGTCGCCGAATACGAACGCGCGATCCAGGCCGCGTTCCGCGAAGTGGCCGACGGCATCGCCGGACGCGAAACCTTCGGCCGCCAGATCGACGCGCAGACGCGCGTGGTCGGCTCGGCCGAGCGCCGCACCGACCTGTCGAATCTGCGCTATCGCGCCGGTGTCGAGGGGCGGCTGGAGTTGCTCGATTCGCAGCGGCAGCTCTATGCGGCACGGCAGGCGCTGCTCGACCTGCGCCGCAGCGAGCTCGGCAATGCCGTTGCGCTGTACAAGGCCCTCGGCGGCGGCCTGACGGACCAGGACGTCGCACCGTCGAAGCACGTGGTGCAGAACTGAACGAACGGCGCCGCTCCGCCCGCGCAGCAGCGTGGCAGAACGGCGCGCCCCGCGCCCGGCAATGGGCCGCCCCGATTGTTCGACATCGCACGGCACACTCCATGACGAATTCCCTGATACTGATTGCAGAAGACGAGCCCGACATCTCGGACATCCTCGATGCGTACCTGAAACGCGACGGCTTTCGCACCTACCGCGTCGCCGACGGCCAAGCGGTGCTCGACATGCAGCCGCACCTGAAGCCCGACCTGATCCTGCTCGACGTGAAGATGCCGCAGAAAAACGGCTGGGACGTGCTCGCCGAGCTGCGGCGGCGCGACAACACGCCCGTCGTCGTCGTCACCGCGTTCGATCGCGACCTCGACCGGCTGCAGGCGCTGCACGCCGGCGCGGACGACTACATCGTCAAGCCGTTCAACCCGGCCGAGGTCGTCGCGCGGTTGCGCGCGATCCTGCGCCGGTCCGCCGCGCCGCCGGCCCAGCGCATGCTGCGCGTCGGCGACCTGGAGATCGATACCGACAGCTATCTGGCCCGCGTGCGCACGGCTGACACCGAGGTGCCGATCACGCTGACGCTGACGGAGTTCCGGCTGCTCGCGCACATGGCGAGATCGCCGAGCCGCGTGTTCACGCGCGGCGAGTTGCTCGATGCGTGCATGGCCGACGTGAGCGCGCTGGAACGCACGGTCGACAGCCACATCTGCAGGCTGCGCAAGAAACTCGAACAGGCCGGCGCACCGGGCATGCCGGAAGTGATGCGCGGCGTCGGCTACCGGCTGCGGGGCGCGCAGTGATCGTGGCCGGCGATCGGTCGGCGCGCACGGTTTCCCGCGACGGCTGCCCGGCCGACCTCGCGCGCTTCATCG
Source organism: Burkholderia sp. MS389 (assembly GCF_016899425.1). Lineage (GTDB taxonomy): Bacteria > Pseudomonadota > Gammaproteobacteria > Burkholderiales > Burkholderiaceae > Burkholderia > Burkholderia sola. Next base: position 2,784,162 of record NZ_CP045995.1, on the reverse strand, counting down.
AGCACTTCAATGAGATGACTCATCCAATGCAATCGACGAATCCACCTGATGCGGCAGCCCCCGTCGCCGGCCGCAACCGCGTCACGCGCACCCAGCTCACTGAACTCCAAACCCGGCTCGACGCCATCAAGGTGCTCGCCACCGATGCGCACGCTGCCTCTCACGACGCGCTGCTTCAGCATGTCGACGCGCTGTTCCGGTGCGTCGAAGACCTTCAGGTGGCCGAACGACAGGCGCCGGCGATTCGAACATTTCCTCGATAACGAACGGCCGTTTCAACACGCATCGGAAAGGATCGGCGAGTCGCTTTCGGCATTACCTGCGTTACCGGTTTCGAACATTACAAAATGCCGCCGATCTTTCAAAATCATTGCGCCTTATTCGATTTAATTTTGTTTCATATAATCAGAAAAAGTTTGACATCGCGCTTTCGTTCTTGATACCGTCCGATGCAAGCAATCCGACGGATTGCCCGCCACGTAATCGATTCCGCTCCACATTTTTTCGCTTCCGCTGCACCGAAGTACGCGCCGCCGAATGATTCGTTCGTCCGCCGGCGCGTGCAGTATCCCGATGCATTTCACTGGACGGCTGCCATCCGGCAGCGGGCCGAAGGACCGAATCAAATGAGCAGGACAACGAAGCTGTTGCTCTAGCAATCCCGCCCGCGCCGACTCCGGCGCGACTGCCCCGCCCTGCGGCGCAGCCTTCCCGTTACCGCGTTTTCCGTATTTCGCCTCCGGAGAAAACCCGCTTTCCGGATCGGGCGAAAGGCCCTGTCGCGTCCGTGCCATCCGCCCGTATGCGACAGAAAACGGCGGTGCATGACCCGCACCGCTGTCGACCGTTGTTGTTCGTGCCGTTCGTTGTTCAACCGGAGGGGTAATTCAAATGAATCAGGTTGCAAACAAGAAACAAAAGCACATTCGCGCCGTCAATCTCGCACTCGCCGCCGCGGCCGCCGCCGCTTCGTTCGGCATGGCGACCGCCCATGCCGCGCCTGCGGCCGGCTGGACGGAAACGCGCACCAAAGGGTTCCTGCCGCTCGTGCAGCAGAACGAAGCCGGCACGGCCGGCGCGCCCGCCGCGAGCACGGCAGCCGCTGCCGCGTCGGCTATCGACATGGCGCCCGGCGAATCGGTGGACATCGTGCTCGGGCTGAACCTGCGCAACGAAGCCCAGCTCGACCAATACCTGCGCGACCTGCACACGCCCGGCTCGCCGCACTACCGGCAGTTCCTCACGCCTGCGCAATTCGCCGCGCGATACGCACCGACCGACCAGCAGGTCGCGTCCGTCGTCGCCCACTTGCGCAAGGCCGGCTTCGTGAATATCGTGGTCGCGCCGAACCGGCTGCTGGTCTCCGCGTCCGGCACCGCGGGGACCGTCCAGTCCGCATTCCGCACGACCCTCAAGCGCTTCACGCGCAACGGCCGCAGCGTCTATGCGAACACCGACGCCGCGCAAGTGCCGAACGCGATCGGCAACGTCGTCGGCGCGGTGCTCGGCCTGCAGAACGTCGAGCTCGTGCATACGGGCGCGGGCGGCACGCCGCAAGGCAACACCAGCAACCTGACGATCCCGGCCGGCGCGTCGGCGGTGCCGCACAACCCTACCGAGTTCTCGTCGATCTACGGCGGCGACGGCACGCCGACGGCTTCGCAGACCACGGTCGGCATCATCTCCGAAGGCGATCTGTCGCAGACGGTGAGCGACCTCAATACGTTCGCCGCGAACAACGGCCTCGGCACGATCAGCAGCAGCATCGTGAAGACGGGCCCAGCCGGCAGCTCGTACACCGACACCGACGGCACCGTCGAGTGGAACCTCGACAGCCAGTCGATCGTCGGCACGGCCGGCGGCAGCGTGAAGCAGGTCGTGTTCTACGTCGCGCCGTCGATGACGCTCACCGCGATCACCGCCGCGTACAACAAGGCCGTGACCGACAACGTCGCGAAGGTGATCAACGTATCGCTCGGCGTGTGCGAATCGTCCGCGTACAGTACCGGCTCGCAGGCGACCGACGACACCATCTTCAAGCAGGCGGTCGCGCAAGGGCAGACCTTCTCGGTGTCCGCCGGCGATCACGGCGCGTACGAATGCGCGAGCGGCAAGCCGTCGCGCTCGACCTACACGGTGAGCGAGCCGGCCACGTCGCCGTACGTGATCGCGGTCGGCGGCACGACGCTGTTCACGAATACGTCGACCAATGCGTACAACAGCGAAATCGTCTGGAACGATCCGAGCTGGCAGTCGGGCACCGTGTGGTCGACGGGCGGCGGGTACAGCAAGTACGAGGCCGCGCCGACGTGGCAATCGTCGACCCTCACCGGCTCGACCAAGCGTGCGCTGCCCGACGTCGGCTTCGACGCCGACCTGCGCACGGGTGCGATTCTCGTCGTGAACGGTCAGACGTCCGACACGCTGTGGGGCTCGGGGTACCTGAACAACGAAGGCGGCACGAGCCTCGCCGCGCCGATCTTCACGGGCATCTGGGCGCGGCTGCAGTCGGCCAACAACAATGCGCTCGGGTTCCCCGCGTCGAGCATCTACAAGTACTTCCCGACCAACGCGGCGCTGCTGCACGACGTCACGTCCGGCAACAACGGCAGCGGCACCTACGGCTACAAGGCGAAGGCCGGCTGGGATGCGACGACGGGCTTCGGCAGCGTGAACATCTCGAAGCTGAACGCGTTCATCCAGAGCACGTCGGATTTCGCGCGCTGATGAGTCGCTGACCGTTGCGGTTGCGCAAGCGCGACGTATCGTACGCAACCGCGTCTGACGACCCGCGAAGGCTGCGAAGCCATCGCGGGTTTTCTGCATGCGGCGTCATCTCGCCTCTCCGATGCGAGCCCCGCCGCGCCGCTCAATCGGCCCAGTCCCGGACATAATCCGGCACCGGCACGGTGCCGCCCGCATGCACCGGCGCGCCGCGTATCGTCTTCAGCGGCAGGATCCCGGCCCACACCGCCAGCCCGAGATCCTCTTCCTTGGCGGACGGCAGCGAATCGCTGATTTTCACGGCCGCTTCCGCCATCGAAATCCGCAGCACGCTGGTCGCATTGATTTCCTTCGAATTGCCCGGCCGCGCTTCATGCTTGCGGCCCGGCGCGATCTTGTCCATCAACGCATCCAGCGCGGCGAGTTTTTCCTCACTGCCTTCGACCACGTCGAACGGCCCGTAGATCACCGCCGATCGATAATTCATCGAATGGTTGAAGGCGGACCTGGCCAGCACGAGACCGTCCAGCAGCGTCATCGCGACGCAAGCCTGCGCGCCGACCGACAGCGCCTTGATCATTCGGCTGCCGTTGGACCCGTGGATATAGAGCGCATCGCCCGTCCTCCAGTGTGCGGTCGGGATGCAGTGCGTGTTCTGCCCGTCGCCGAACGCGATGTGACAGACGTACGCGTCGTCCACGATGCGGTAGAGCATCGTGCGATCGCGACTCGCCAGTTCAGGCAGACGGCGAATGGTCGTGCGCGGCGTGGAAGAGAGAGTGGTCTGGTTGCTCATATATATCTGTACTGCGAAATGAATTGTATCGGCATCGTGCCGTATCCGTGTCTCAGCGCGTGGTTGCCCCGCCCATCGACAGTCGCGCGCCGAATCGAGCAAAATACGCGCACACCGCGAGTTGCGCCGATCGCCAGCCATGTGTGCGAACCGGCCTGCGCCGCGCAAGCATGAACGATACGACGCGCGACGCGTCTTCGAAAGAACCAGCACAAGGAAAATTTCTGGAACCAGCCCATGGATCTCGCGCTGCTCATCTCATCGCTTGCCAGACAGGACGGCGCGACAACCCATAGCCAGCAGGAAGCGCTCTACCGGAGCCTGCGCGACATGCTGCTGGACGGGCAGCTTCCGCCCGGCACGCGGCTCGCGTCGACCCGCGTGCTCGCGGCCGAGCTGGGCATCGCGCGCAATTCCGCGGTCTATGCGTACGAGCGTCTTGCCGAGGAAGGCTTCGTGGCGGCCACGCGCAACGGCACGATCACGCGATGGGACGGATGCGGCCGCCCGGGCGCCGGACAGGAAGACGGCCCTGCGCCGGTTCACCTGTCGGCGCGCGTGCAAGGGTTGGAGAACGCCGATCCCGAGCCCGAACGCATGTTGCCGTTCGTTCCCGGCCTCCCGTCCCTCGACGAATTCCCGGTTGCCCAGTGGCGCCGCTGCGTCGAGCGCGCATGGAAGACCATCACGCCCGCCCGGCTGGCGTACGGTCCGGTCGAAGGATTGCCCGAATTGCGGCGCGCGGTGGCCGCGTACATTCGCGTGTCGCGCGGCGTGCGCTGCGACATGGCGCAGGTATTCATCACCGACGGCACGCAGGGCAGCCTCGAACTGTGCGCGCGGATGCTGGCGAATCCCGGCGAATACGGCTGGCTCGAGAACCCTTGCTACAACGGCGCGAGGACTGCGTTCCGCTCGACCGGCCTGACTCCCGTGCCGATCGAGGTCGATCGCGAGGGCATGGCGCCAACCGACGCGCAGTGGCGCACCCACCCGCCCCGGCTGATCTATACGACACCGTCGCACCAGTACCCGCTCGGCACGCTGATGAGCCCCCGGCGGCGCGCGGCGCTCGTCGAGCATGCCCGTGCATGCGGCACGTGGATCATCGAGGACGACTACGACAGCGAGTTCCGTCGCGGCGGCCAGCCGCTGCCCGCGATCCAGGGCCTACAGGCGGACGCGCCGGTGTGCTATCTCGGCACGTTCAGCAAGACGATGTTTCCGGCGCTGCGGCTCGGTTTCATGGTGGTGCCGCCGGTGCTGGTCGAACGCTTCACCCGAACGCTGCGCGAACTCGTCCATCGCGGCCACCCGGCCGACCAGCTGGCGATGGCTGAATTCATCGATACCGGCCTATTTGCGCGGCATCTGCGGAAGATGCGGGCGCGCTATGCGGACCGGCGCAGCAGCCTCGAAGCGGCGCTCGCCCGCCATCTCGGCACGTCGCTGAGCGTGCGGGAAAGCCCGGGCGGCATGCATCTTTCCGCGGATCTCGCGATGCCGCTGCACGATACCGACGTCGCGCGCACTGCCGCCGCCCATGGCTTGCTGCTGCAACCACTGAGCAGCTACTGCATCGGCGACGGCCGCCGCGGCGACGGCCGCCGCGGCAACGGCCGCCGCGGCAACGGCCGCCGCGGCAACGGCCGCCGCTACAACGGCTTCGTGCTCGGCTATTCAGGGCTGAGCGACGCGACGATCGAGACAGCCGCGATGCAGTTCGCAGCCGTCATCGACGAGCACCGCCGCGCGCGGCGCTGAGCATCGCTCACAGTTGCGATTCGATCGGAAACAGCCCGAGGAACCACACTTCCATCCGCCGCCCGGCGGATACCTCCGGCTCGTGGTCGATCTCGGTGACCTTCCCGTCCGCGTCCGTCTGAACCCACGTGAGCCGCCCTTTGCCAGCCGCGTCGGTTCTCGCTTCCACGCGCCATGCGATCTGGTCGAGCCGCGCTTCCAGATCGTTGGCCACCTGGGATGCGATCGCCGGGCTCTCGCAGTAAAGGCCGATCTCCGTATTGAGGTTCAGCGAGCGTGGATCGAGATTCATCGACCCGATGAAAATGCTCGTGTGATCGAACACGTAGGTCTTCGCATGCAGCGACGCACGCGACGAGCCGATGATGACCTGCTTCGAAATGCTCTTGTCGCCCGATGGCCGGCGCTCGTAAAGCCGCACGCCCGCGTTCACCAGATCGCTTCGATAGCGGCGGTAGCCGGCATGCACGGCCGCCACGTCGGTCGACGCGAGCGAATTGGTCAGCACCGTCACGCGCACGCCGCGCGCCACGAGCGCGCGCAGCCGATCTACGGCATCCTTGCCCGGCACGAAATACGGCGACACGATCAGCAGGTCGTGCTGCGGCTGCAACGCGAGCGCACGCAACTGCGGCATCAGGTGCCCGTCGCGGTCCTTCGGCGGGTGCGCGATCTTCGACGGATCGTCGTACAGCACCGTCGCATGCCCCCACGACAATTCGGTGCCCTGCCCGTGAACGATCCGGTCGAGCCGCTGGCGTGCCTCGAGCACGTACGGATTGTCTTCCATCGCCCTCAGGTAGTCGCGCAACCGTTCGCGCTCGCGGTCGAGCCCGCCCGGCGCCGCATCGTGCCCGACCAGCGTATCGACCGGATACGCATACGGCGAATTCCAGAACGTATCGAATTCGGTCGAGATGTCCTTCACGACCGGGCCGTGAACGACGACGTCGAGATCGCCGAATTCCAGCATCGACGATGCGCCGAAATATTCATCGCCGATATTGCGACCGCCGACGATCGCCGCCTGGTTGTCCGCGATCATCGCCTTGTTGTGCATGCGCCGGTTGACGCGCGAGAACTCGAATACGGTGCCGATCTTCTTGAACCGGCGCGTGGCCACTGGATTGAACAGCCGGATCTCGATGTTCGGATGCGCGCTGATCTCGAGCAGCTTGCGGTCGTCCGCGTTGGTGCCGAGATCGTCGAGCAGCGCGCGCACGCGCACGCCGCGATCGGCCGCGCGCATGACCGCATCGGCCAGTTCGTGGCCGGTCAGGTCGTCGTGCCAGATGTAGTACTGAAGGTCCAGCGAGCGATCGGCGCGGTCGGCGAGCAGCACGCGCGCGTCCAGCGCGTCGACCGGATCGGTCAGCAAATGAAACGCGTCCTGCCCCGGATGCGCGGCAGCCTGCTGGCGAAATGCCGCGCCGAGGCGCGTATCGTCGGTATCGGTGAATGCATGCGTCGGCGCGCGGTCGGCCTGCGGCGGCAGGCTCGCGCACGCGACAAGCATCAACAACGACAGAATCGCACCCCACGAACGCAGCATGATCATGTTGGCCGCCCCCACTGTCGGGCGAAGTCGGATTGTGTTTGTTCTGGCTGCCGGACGGAGCGCGGCGCGGGTCATCGGTGCGCGCGCGACGGAGCAGCGTGCGACCGGATCGCGCCACAGCATACTTCGATTGATATCGGGGCCGCACGCTTTCCGTGTTTCCGCGGTGGCGAAGATGCGACAGGCGGCGCCGGCGCGAACGCGTTCAATACGGTCGACACATGCGTCCCGCGCCCCAAAAGAAAAACCCGCGACGCCGTGCGGCATCGCGGGTTTCGCGGCTTCCCCCGGACAACCGTGGAAGCGAATCTGGTGGGCCCCCCGGGAGTCGAACCCGGCACCAACGAATTATGAGTTCGCTGCTCTAACCAAGCATGAGCTAGGGGCCCAGACGAGAAGCAAAGCGTGCTACACGCCACCCCGGCAACGAGGCCGGGCCGGCATTGTAACAACAAAGACGACAGAGGGAACAAACGCCACCGGCATCATGCGGACACCGGCGGCGTTCGTGGCAGAGACGCTGGAAATCAGTTCCCTTCGAGGAACGACTTCAGCTTGTCGGAACGGCTCGGGTGACGCAGCTTGCGCAGCGCCTTGGCCTCGATCTGACGGATCCGCTCACGCGTGACGTCGAACTGCTTACCGACTTCCTCGAGCGTGTGATCGGTGCTCATCTCGATACCGAAACGCATCCGCAGCACCTTCGCCTCGCGTGGCGTCAGCGAATCGAGCACGTCCTTCACGACGTCGCGCATGCTGGCATGCAGCGCGGCATCCGCCGGCGCGACCGTGTTGGTGTCCTCGATGAAGTCGCCGAGATGGGAATCGTCGTCGTCGCCGATCGGCGTTTCCATCGAGATCGGCTCCTTCGCGATCTTCATGATCTTGCGGATCTTGTCTTCCGGCATCTCCATCTTCTCGGCGAGCGTGGCCGGATCCGGCTCGAGACCGGTTTCCTGCAGGATCTGCCGCGAGATGCGGTTCATCTTGTTGATCGTTTCGATCATGTGAACCGGAATACGGATCGTGCGCGCCTGGTCCGCGATCGAGCGCGTGATGGCCTGACGGATCCACCACGTCGCATAGGTCGAGAACTTGTAGCCGCGACGGTATTCGAACTTGTCCACTGCCTTCATCAGGCCGATGTTGCCTTCCTGGATCAGGTCGAGGAACTGCAGGCCGCGGTTCGTGTACTTCTTCGCGATCGAGATCACGAGACGCAGGTTCGCCTCGGTCATTTCGCGCTTCGCCTGACGTGCCTTCAGTTCGCCGGCCGCCATCTGGCGGTTGGTTTCCTTCAGGTCCTTCAGCGGCAGCACGACGCGCGCCTGCAGGTCGAGCAGGCGCTGCTGCTGTTCGCGGATCGCCGGGACGTTACGCGACAGCACCGCGCTGTACGAATGGCCTTCCGCGGTGATCTTCTCCGCCCAGTCGAGATCCGTCTCGTTGCCCGGGAAGCGTGCGATGAATTCCGAACGCGGCATGCCGCACTTGTCGACGACGATGTGCAGGATCTGACGCTCGACCTGACGCACTTCGTCCACTTGCGCACGCAGCGTGTCGCACAGACGCTCGACGGTACGCGCGGTGAAGCGGATCGTCATCAGTTCGGTCTGGATCGTTTCCTGCGCCTTCAGGTAGGCCTTCGACTTGTAGCCTTCCTTCTCGAACGCGCGGCGCATCTTGTCGAACCACTCGCTGATCTGCGAGAACTTCTCGAGCGACGCACGCTTGAGGGCTTCGAGTTGGGCGGCGTTCGCCGATGCCTGCGCGGCGCCGTCGTCTTCCTCCTCTTCCTCTTCTTCCTCTTCCTCTTCGGCTTCCTCATCCTCGTTCTCGATGGCTTCCGCTTCCTTCGCGGAGAAGCCGTCCGTATCGGCGGAGTCCGAAGCATTCGGATCGAGCAGGCCGTCGACGAGCTCGTCGACGCGGATCTCTTCGTTCGCGACGCGTTCGGCCATCGCGAGGATGTCGGCGATCGTCGTCGGGCACGCGGAGATGGCCATCACCATGTGGCGCAGGCCGTCCTCGATCCGCTTCGCGATCTCGATTTCGCCTTCGCGCGTGAGCAGCTCGACCGTGCCCATCTCGCGCATGTACATCCGGACCGGATCGGTCGTGCGGCCGAATTCCGAATCGACGGTGGACAGCGCGACTTCCGCTTCCTCCTCGACTTCATCGTCCGACGACGCGGCGGGCGCGTTGTCGTTCAGGAGCAGCGTCTCCGCGTCCGGCGCCTGCTCGTAAACCGCCACGCCCATGTCGTTGAACGTGCCGATGATGCCCTCGAGGGCTTCGGTCTCGGTGAAGTTGTCCGGCAGGTGGTCGTTGATTTCGGCGTACGTGAGGAAGCCGCGCTCCTTGCCGAGCTTGATCAGCGCGCGCAGTTTCACGCGGCGCTCTTCGAGCTCCTCGGCCGTGCCCGGCGTGCTCGTCGCGAACGCTTCCTTCAGCAGCGCCTTTTCCTTGGCGCGACGATCGCGCACCTTGGACTTGCCCGGTGCAGCCGCGGCTGCGGGCTGCTCGTCGCTCTGATTTGCGTCGTCTTCGACGGATACTTCGTTCAGCTTTTTGGTCATGGAGTTCGCCGTACCGGCTATATCGACTCGCGGCTGCTGGACGACAGCCGGTTGAACCGTGGGTGCATGAGTAGTACGTACTGCCGTTTCGTCCGCGTCGGCAGTCGTGTCCCTTGCGCTTTTCGCACTTGCCCGCTTCGCCGCCGGCTTGGCCGGCCCGGAGTCGGGTCTGGCGGCAGCCCGTGTTCTGGCTGCCGGCGCCGGCGCAGCCTGAGCAGTGCCGGCCGCGGTTTTCTTTCCTGCAGGGGCTGACGTGGCTGAAGACGTTGTCCTGGTGGAAGAAGCAGACTTGGCCGCTGTGACCTTTTTGGTCGGCTCCGTCGAGCCCTTGCCCGTTGCTTTCTTTCCGCCTGTCGTCTTTGCCATCGCGATTCTCGCCTCTGCTTGGAAAACAAACCGCTGGAAACCTTATATTATAGCACGCTGGGGAGCCCTCTCTAAGCGCCCCGGCCGCCTACAGCCCGAGCCGACGCTTCATGTCGGTTCGCTGCTGGTTCAATTCCGTCAATTCGGCCAGTTCCTCGGGGGTGAAGGTGGATTGCCGCGCCAGCCTGTCCAGCCGGTCGCAGCAGGCGTCGTAGCGCATCTTGAGCACAGCTGCCTGCAGCTCCTCCCCCGCAATCCGCTCCTGCTCACGCTGCCGTTCGGGCACCGTCTCGTCTTCCGGATTCTGTAACAGCAGATCGCGGACGTTTTCATCATAGTCCAGAATTTCGCGGAAGATTTCCTCGTAAGTCGCCCCATTCGAGGACGTCCTCAGGACATCAGACAGCAGCCGGAACTCCGCGCCGTCGCCCAGCGCACGCGCATGATCGACAACTTCCGCGAACAATTCGCCGATGCGCGGCAGCGCGCGCAGGGTCGCAATCTGTTCGTCGTCGAGCTGCGATGCGATGCGCGGATGCATTACCAGCGTGCGCAGCGCGCGCTTTTCGCTGTCCGTCACGCGACGCCGCTCGCTGCGCGCGGGCGCCTGACGCGGCGGCGCCGCGATACGCGTATCGACGTCCGACAGCGCCGCGACCTCCTCGAACGGGATATCGAGGCGATCGGCGAACATGTGCATGATCTGCGCGCGCAACGCGTTCGCGGGCAGCGCCTGCAACAGCGGCTTCGCATCGAACAGGGCCTTCGCGCGGCCTTCCGGCTGATCGAGCGCCTTGCCGGCAATGGCTTCGTTCAACAGAAATTGCGACAGCGGCATTGCGCGTTCGACCTGCTCGGAGAACGCGTCCGCGCCGAACTCGCGCACGTAGCTGTCCGGATCGTGCTCGGTCGGCAGAAAAAGGAACCGGATCGTCCGGTTGTCGCCCGCATGCGGCAGGCAGGCCTCGAGCGCGCGCCGGGCCGCGCGCCGCCCGGCCGAATCGCCGTCGAAACTGAAAATGACGGTGTCGGTCTGTCGCAGCAGCTTCTGCACGTGAATCGGCGTGCACGCGGTACCGAGCGTCGCGACCGCGTTCGGAAAGCCGAGCTGCGCGAGCGCGACGACGTCCATGTAGCCTTCGACGACCAGCACGTACTTGCGCTCGCGAATCGCGAGCCGCGCCTCGAACAGCCCGTACAGCTCGCTGCCCTTGTTGAACAGCGGCGTTTCCGGCGAGTTCAGGTACTTCGGCTCGCCGCTGCCGAGCACGCGGCCGCCGAAACCGATCACCTGCCCCTTCACGTTGCGGATCGGGAACATGATCCGCTCGCGGAACCGGTCGTAGCGGCGCGCGACACCCTGCGCGTCGGTTTTCTCGCTGACGATCACGAGCCCCGCCTCGACAAGCGACTCGTCGCGATAGTCGGGGAACGCGGCTTCGAGGTTCTGCCAGCCGTCCGGCGCATAGCCGAGACCGAAGCGCGCGGCGATCTCGCCGGTCAGGCCCCGGTTCTTCAGGTACTGGATCGCGACGGTCGCGCCGCGCAACTGCTTGCGGTAGTAGTCGCACGCCGCGGTCATCGCGTCGGACAGCGCGGTCGCCACCGATTTCGACACGGGCGCCGGATAGTCGCCGCCCCCGCCTCCGCCCCCACCGCCGCGCATCGACGGCTCGTGCGGCACGGTCAGCCCGACGGATTGCGCGAGTTCCTGCACGGCTTCCGGGAACGTGAGCCCCGCGTGTTCCATCAGGAAGCCGATCGCCGTGCCGTGCGCACCGCAACCGAAGCAGTGATAGAACTGCTTGGTCGGGCTGACGGTAAACGACGGACTCTTCTCGTTATGGAACGGGCACAGCCCCATGAAGTTGGCGCCGCCCTTCTTGAGCTGCACGTACCGGCCCACCACGTCGACGATATCGACGCGGTTCAGCAAATCCTGCAGGAACGAATGCGGAATCACCGTGGGATCGAGCGAAAAAAGACAATACGACGCCCGGCGCACGCATCGCTGGGCGCGCCGGGAACGGGTTTTACTTCGTGAGCGCGGCCTTGACCTGCGCGGAAACGGCCGTCATGTCGGCACGGCCGGCGAGCTTGCCCTTCAGCACGCCCATCACCTTGCCCATGTCCTGCGGGCCGGCTGCGCCGGTTTGCGCGACCGCCGCCTGGACCTCGGCCGCCACTTCGGCGTCCGACAGTTGCGCGGGCATGTAGCCGCCCAGCACGGCCAGCTCGGCCTGCTCCTTCGCAACCAGATCGTCGCGGCCGGCCGCCTGGAACTGGCTGATCGAATCCTTGCGCTGCTTGATCATCTTGTCGATCACGGCCGTGATGCCCGCGTCGTCGAGCGTGACCCGGTCATCGACTTCGCGCTGCTTGATCGCGGCCATCAGCAGGCGAATCGTTGCCAAGCGCTCGCTTTCCTTCGCGCGCATCGCGGCCTTCATGTCTTCGCTGATCTGCTCTTTCAAACTCATCTTTCACCCGGGATGGAAACGTGAAACCGACGCCCGCAAATGGGCGTCAACACAAAAACCCGCTTGGGACAGTGTCTCAAGCGGGTTGCTCGAATCCGGCATCGGCGACTCGCCGCCTGATCGGCTGCGCGACCGGACCCGATCACACGGAGTCGCCGGTGCGCCGCTCAGTGAACCGCGCGGCGCCCAATCGTTCAGTACAGCTTCTTCGGCAGCGTCTGGCTGCGAATACGCTTGTAATGACGCTTCACCGCAGCGGCCTTCTTGCGCTTGCGTTCTGCGGTCGGCTTCTCGTAAAACTCACGCGCACGAAGCTCGGTCAACAGACCATTCTTCTCGATCGTGCGCTTGAAGCGACGCATTGCAACTTCGAACGGCTCGTTCTCTTTAACGCGAATGATCGTCATGATCCGACACGAATAAAGGTTTGCAGGGAAAGACTACCGAGTATAGCAGAGCGATGGGTCAAAGGCACGGACCCCACCCCCGCCAGAACCGTGCCGGCCGGCGCGTCAGGCGCCTCGCGCATACTCGGCCGCGGCCTGCCCGGCCGCCGTGCCGGACGCCCACGCCCACTGGAAGTTGTAGCCGCCGAGCCAGCCCGTCACGTCCACCGCCTCGCCGACGAAGAACAGCCCGGGCACGCGCGCGCTCATCATCGTCGCCGACGACAGCTCGCGCGTATCGACTCCGCCCTTCGTCACTTCGGCCTTCTTGTAGCCCTCGGTGCCGTTCGGCGTCAGCGTCCAGCCGGACAGCGCGTCGCCGATCTGGCGCAGCGTCTTGTCGGGCAGGTCCGCGAGCCGCGCGTCGGCCGCGACGCGATGCGTGTCGAGCCACGCATGCGCGAGGCGCGACGGCACCCAGTCGGCGAGCAGCGAACCGATCTGGCGCTTCGACGTGCGTTTCGCGTCGAGCAGGTCGGCCACCGTGTCGCGCTGCGGCAGCAGGTCGACGCGGATCGGATCGCCGGGCTGCCAGTAGCTCGAGATCTGCAGGATGCCGGGCCCGGACAGCCCGCGATGGGTCAGCAGCAGGTCCTCGACGAATTCGCCGCCGCGCTTTTTGTCGCCGGTCGATACGCGCACTTCGAGCGATACGCCGGACAGCGGCGCGAACGGCGCCCAGTCCTGCGGCGCGAACGTCAGCGGCACGAGCGCGGGCCGCGTATCGACGAGCTTGTGGCCGAACTGCTTCGCGAGCCGGTAGCCGAAGTCGGTCGCGCCGATCTTCGGGATCGACAGGCCGCCGGTCGCGACGATCAGTGCGCGCGCGCCGATCGGGCCGGCCTGCTGCGTGTCGAGCGTAAAGCCGTCGGCCGGCGCATGGCGCACCGCGTCGACGACGACGGGCCGGCGCCACGCGATGCCGCCCGCGTCGCACTCGTGCTTCAGCACGTCGATGATCGCGTCGCTGCCGTGGTCGCAAAAGAGCTGGCCCTTGTGCTTTTCGTGCCAGGTCACGTGATGGCGCTTGAGCAGCCCGAGGAAGTCGCGCGGCGTATAGCGCGCCAACGCCGAGCGCGCGAAATGCGGATTCGACGACAGGTAGTTGTCGGGCCCTGCGTACAGGTTCGTGAAGTTGCAGCGGCCGCCGCCCGAGATGCGGATTTTTTCGGCGAGCCGCGGCGCGTGATCGATCAGCACGACGCGGCGGCCGAGCTGCCCGGCGACCGCGGCGCTCATCATGCCGGCGGCGCCCGCGCCGATCACGGCGATGTCATAAGTTTCCATGGCGCGGATTGTACCTGCCCGGCCTCGGGCCCGGCCCGCCCGCGGCGGCGGCGAGCCCCCGCCTGCTATAATTTCAGGTTACGTCGACCTACCCGCGGCGCGTCCGAATCGGCGCGCCCTGCCCTCACCCATGCTCGTTCTCGGCATCGAAAGCTCCTGCGACGAAACCGGCCTCGCGCTCTACGACACGCAGCGCGGCCTGCTCGCGCACGCGCTCCATTCGCAGATCGCGATGCACCGCGAATACGGCGGCGTCGTGCCCGAGCTCGCATCGCGCGACCACATCCGCCGCGCGCTGCCGCTGCTCGAGGAAGTGATGGCGCAAAGCGGCACGCGCCGCGACGACATCGACGCGATCGCGTTCACGCAAGGCCCCGGCCTCGCCGGCGCGCTGCTGGTCGGCGCGAGCATCGCGAATGCGCTCGCGCTCGCGTGGAACAAGCCGACCGTCGGCATCCATCATCTCGAAGGCCACCTGCTGTCGCCGTTGCTGGTCGACGCGCCGCCGCCGTTCCCGTTCGTCGCGCTGCTGGTTTCCGGCGGCCACACGCAGTTGATGCGCGTGACCGACGTCGGCGTGTACGAGACGCTCGGCGAAACGCTCGACGACGCGGCCGGCGAAGCGTTCGACAAGACCGCGAAACTGATCGGCCTCGGCTACCCGGGCGGCCCCGAAGTATCGAAGCTCGCCGAAACGGGCACGCCGGGCGCGGTCGTGCTGCCGCGCCCGATGCTGCATTCGGGCGATCTCGACTTCAGCTTCAGCGGCCTGAAGACGGCCGTGCTCACGCAGATGAAGAAATTCGAAGCGGCGAAGCTCGACGGCGAAGCACTCGAACGCGCGAAGGCCGATCTTGCGCGCGGCTTCGTCGATGCGGCCGTCGACGTGCTCGTCGCGAAGTCGCTCGCCGCGCTGAAGCGGACGAAGCTCAAGCGCCTCGTGGTCGCGGGCGGCGTCGGCGCGAACCGCCAGTTGCGCGCGGCCCTGTCGGCGGCCGCGGCCAAGCGCGGCTTCGACGTGCACTACCCCGATCTCGCACTGTGCACCGACAACGGCGCGATGATCGCGCTCGCGGGCGCGCTGCGGCTCGGCCGCTGGCCTGAACAGGCGAATGCCGATTACGCATTCACGGTGAAGCCGCGCTGGGATCTCGCGTCGCTCGCAAGCTGAATCGCGCCACGCGACGCCCCAGACAGAAAACGAAAAGGCCGCTCGGTTCCGAGCGGCCTTCGTCATGGGCGCGACAAAACGCCGCGACGTTATGCAGCGTGCCGCTTGTCGCGTTCGATCAGCGCATACGCGCTGTGATTGTGGATCGACTCGAAGTTCTCGGCTTCGAGCACGTACGCGATCACGCGCTCGTCCGCATCGAGACGTTGCGCGACGTCACGCACGAGATCCTCGACGAACTTCGGGTTCTCGTAGGCACGCTCGGTGACGAACTTCTCGTCCGGACGCTTCAGCAGCCCCCACAGTTCGCACGACGCTTCCTCTTCCGCGATGCGGATCAGCGCCTCGACCGGCAGATCGGCGGCCAGCTCCGCATCGATCGTCACGTGCGAGCGCTGGTTGTGCGCGCCGTACTGCGAGATCTTCTTCGAGCACGGGCACAGGCTCGTCACCGGCACGAGCACCTTCAGGAACACGCGCGTGTCGCCGTTGCGGCTTTCGCCCGTGAGCGTCACTTCATAGTCGAGCAGGCTCTGCACGCCGGACACCGGCGCCGTCTTGTTCACGAAGTACGGGAACGTGACTTCGATGCGGCCGGCCTCGGCTTCGAGCTTCACGAGCATCGATGCGAGCATCGCGCGGAAGCGCTCGACCGTCAGCGGCGCGCGATTCTCTTCGAGCAGCGCGACGAAGCGCGACATGTGCGTGCCCTTCTGATCGGCCGGCAGACGGACGTCGAGGTTCCAGACACCGACCGTCGGTTGCACGTCGCCGCTTTCGGTACGCACCGTCAACGGATGCCGAACCGCCTTCACGCCCACGCGCTGAATCGGGATCTGACGGATATCCACCGTGCTCTGCACGTCGGGCATCACGAAGGCGGGATTCATCTGGTTCATTTGTTCAATCCTTGTAAGCCGCGCGTCCGACGACGCGCACGCCGCATCATGCGGCGGCCGGAAAAGCAACATGGGCCCGCAGGCCCATGTTTTCCGCATCAATGAAGACCGGTTGCGCCAGTCGCACCGACGCCGCCCACGGGCGGCGTCAGCTTACGCGACGCGCTTCGCCTGACCGGCGACATCGGCCGCCGGATTCAGAAAGCGTTCGCGAATCGATTTCGCGATGCCCGCGCCGTCGAGGCCGCATTGCGACAGCAGCTTCGCGGGGTCGCCATGATCGATGAACAGGTCAGGGAGGCCCAATTGTAGTACGGGTCGGATAACCCCACTCTCCATCAGGGCTTCGACGCAGGCCGAGCCCGCGCCACCCATCACGCAGCCTTCCTCGACCGTGACGACGTAGTCGTGCGTTTCGGCGAGCTCGCGCACGAGCGCCGCGTCGATCGGCTTCACGAAGCGCATGTTCGCGACCGTTGCATCGAGCTCCTCGGCAGCGGCGAGCGACGGCGCCACCATCGTGCCGAACGCGAGGATCGCGACGCGCTTGCCTTCCGGCTGCGACGTGCGGCGCCGCACTTCGCCCTTGCCGAGCGGGATCTCGGTGAATTCCTTCACCGTCGCCACGCCCGTGCCCGCGCCGCGCGGATAGCGCACCGCGGTCGGGTTCGGCTGCTGCAGCGCCGTGTGCAGCATCTGGCGGCATTCGTTCTCGTCGGATGCGGCCATGATCGTCATGTTCGGGATGCAGCGCATGAACGCGAGATCGTACGCGCCCGCATGCGTCGCGCCGTCCGCGCCGACGAGGCCCGCGCGGTCGATCGCGAACACGACCGGCAGGTTCTGCAGCGCGACGTCGTGGATCAGCTGGTCGTACGCACGTTGCAGGAACGTCGAGTAGATCGCGACGACGGGCTTCAGCCCTTCGGTCGCGAGACCGCCGGCGAACGTCACCGCATGCTGCTCGGCGATGCCGACGTCGTAGTAGCGATCCTTGAAGCGCTTCTCGAATTCGACCATGCCCGAGCCTTCGCGCATCGCGGGCGTGATGCCGACCACGCGCGTATCGCGCTCGGCTTCGTCGCACAGCCACTCGCCGAACACCTGCGTGTACGTCTTCTTCGCAGGCGTGGTCGACGGCTTGATGCCTTCGGCCGGATTGAACTTGCCGGGGCCGTGATAGAGCACGGGATCGGCTTCGGCGAGCTTGTAGCCCTGGCCTTTCTTCGTCACCACGTGCAGGAACTGCGGGCCGCGCAGCTCGCGGATGTTCTGCAGCGTCGGGATCAGCGAATCGAGATCGTGACCGTCGATCGGGCCGATGTAGTTGAAGCCGAATTCCTCGAACAGCGTGGCCGGCACGACCATACCCTTCGCGTGCTCCTCGAGCTTGCGCGCGAGTTCGAGCACCGGCGGCGCCACGCTCAGCACGCGCTCGACGCCCGCGCGCGCGGCCGCATAGAAGCGGCCCGACATCAGGCGCGCGAGATGGCGATTCAGCGCGCCGACCGGCGGCGAGATCGACATGTCGTTGTCGTTCAGGATCACGAGCACTTTCGCATCTTCCGACACGCCCGCGTTGTTCATCGCCTCGAACGCCATGCCGGCCGTCATCGCGCCGTCGCCGATCACGGCGATCGAGAAGCGGTCGTCGCCATTCAGCTGGCTGCCGATCGCCATCCCGAGCGCGGCCGAGATCGACGTGCTCGAGTGCGCGGTGCCGAACGTGTCGTATTCCGACTCCGAACGGCGCGGGAAACCCGAGATGCCGTCCTGCTGACGCAGCGAGTGCATCTGGTCGCGGCGGCCCGTCAGGATCTTGTGCGGGTAGGTCTGGTGACCCACGTCCCAGACGATGCGATCGTTCGGCGTGTTGAACACGTAGTGCAACGCGATCGTCAGCTCGACCGTCCCGAGGTTGGACGACAAATGGCCGCCCGTCTTCGACACGCTGTCGAGCACGAACGCGCGCAGTTCATCCGCGAGCGGTTGCAGTTGGCGACGATCGAGGCGGCGCAAATCCGCCGGGTCGTCGATGGTTTTCAGCAAGTCGTACATCGTCGTTCCATTGTAGGAAATCAAACGCGCCCGCATTCTTTTGCACGCACCGTAGCGTGTGCGCGGCGGCGGGCTTTCGCGTCAGCTGACCCGGTTCACTACCAGGTCGGCAAGTTCGGCGAGACGCTGTGCGCGTGCGCCGAACGGTTTCAGCGCGTCGTGCGCTTCGGCGCGCAGCTGCGCTGCCAGCTCGCGCGACGCCTCGAGACCGAGGATCGATACATAGGTCGGCTTGTCGTTCGCCGCGTCCTTGCCGGCCGTCTTGCCGAGCGTCGCCGAATCGGTCGTGACGTCGAGAATGTCGTCGACGACCTGAAAGGCCAGACCCACGGCGCCCGCGTAAACATCCAGCGCGGCCATCGTTTCCGCCGACGGCGTCTCGCCGGCCAGCGCGCCCATCCGCACGGCCGCGCGCAGCAAAGCGCCCGTCTTCATCCGGTGCATCGTCTCGAGCTGTTCGCGCGTCAGCTTCAGGCCGACGCTCGCCAGGTCGATCGCCTGCCCGCCGGCCATGCCGATCGAGCCGCTCGCGAGCGCCAGCTCGCGCACCAGCGCCGCTTGCTGCACCGGCGACAGCGCATCGGCGTCGGTCAGCGCGACGAACGCCTGCGACTGCAGCGCGTCGCCGACCAGCAGCGCCGTCGGTTCGTCGTACTGTACGTGCACGGTCGGCTTGCCGCGACGCAGCGCGTCGTCGTCCATGCACGGCATGTCGTCGTGCACGAGCGAGTAGACGTGGATCATCTCCAGCGCCGCCGCCGCCGCGTTGCGCGCCGCTTCGGTCGCGCCGGTCAGTTCGCCTGCTGCATGGCACAGCAGCGGGCGAACGCGTTTGCCGCCACCGAGGACCGCATAGCGCATCGCCTCGTGAAGTTTCGCGGGCGTCGCGGTTTCAGCCGGCAGATAGTGGCCGAGTGCGTCCTCGACACGGTCAAGCACGGACCGCATCCATTGTTCGAATGTCATAGATCGTCGTCTTCGCCGTCCGTGGCGGCCGTTCCGGACGAAAGCGGCTTCAGCGTCGCGCCGTCGAGCACGCGAACCTGCTGCTCCACTTTCTCGAGCTGCTGTTGGCAAAACGCAACGAGGGTCGCACCGCGGCGATACGCCGCCAGCGAATCCTCGAGGCTCAACGCGCCGCCTTCCATCCGGGCAACCAGCGTCTCGAGTTCCGCGAGCGCCATCTCGTAATTGTCCGGCAACGGTTCGGTGCCGTTGCCGGGCGGCGTGGCGCCTGGGGATGCGGTTTTCGCCATGGACGAGGTGTCAAATTTCAAAACAAGTCGGACATTCTACGGCAAAAGAGAATTTTCCGACCTGCCGTCGTGGGCGCCCGCGCACAATTCCGGCCCCCTCTACGACGCACAGTGTGCGCCTCTCGACGGCCGCCCGACAAAAAATTGACACAAATCAGGCACTTAATCCTAGCCTTGCGGGGCGAACCGGGTATAATTGTCCGTTTCCCTAAATCGATTTTTCGATGGTTGGGTTGTTCACTGCTTTCACGCTAACACCGGGAGTGGGAATGTCCAATCTGAGCGATGCGCTTCAGTTGAAGTCGGCCCACAGCCAGCTTCCAGTCACTGCATATTTCGATGAGGCGCTACTCGAGCGCGAGATCGAAACCCTCTTCAAGAAAGGTCCTCGTTACGTCGGGCACGAGTTGATGGTGCCCGAGGCGGGAGACTATTTTGCGCTGCCGTCCGAGAAGGAAGGCCGCGTGCTGGTCCGTAACCAGACGAACCAGATCGAGCTGCTGTCGAACGTGTGCCGCCACCGGCAGGCGATCATGCTCAACGGGCGCGGCCATGCGCAGAACATCGTGTGTCCGCTGCACCGCTGGACGTACGACCTCGAAGGCCAGTTGCTCGGCGCGCCGCACTTCCCCGACAAGCCGTGCCTGAACCTCGGCAAGAGCCCACTGCAGAACTGGCAGGGGCTGCTGTTCGAGGCCGAGGGCCGCAACGTCGCGCGCGATCTCGCGAACCTCGGCACGAAGCATCACTTCGACTTCGCCGAATACCAGTTCGATCACGTCGAAGTGCACGAGTGCGACTACAACTGGAAGACGTTCATCGAGGTCTACCTCGAGGATTACCACGTCGTCCCGTTCCACCCGGGTCTCGGCAGCTTCGTGTCGTGCGACGATCTCAAATGGGAGTTCGGCGACTGGTACAGCGTGCAGACGGTCGGCGTGCACAACGCCCTCGCGAAACCGGGCAGCACGACTTACCAGAAATGGCACGAGCAGGTGCTGAAGTTCCGCAACGGCGTGCCGCCGGAGTTCGGCGCGATCTGGATGGTCTACTACCCGGGCCTGATGATCGAGTGGTATCCGCACGTGCTGGTCGTGTCGTGGCTGATTCCGCGCGGGCCGCAGAAGACGACCAACATCGTCGAGTTCTATTACCCCGAGGAAATCGCGCTGTTCGAACGCGAATTCGTCGAGGCCGAGCGTGCCGCCTATATGGAAACGGCCGTCGAGGACGACGAGATCGCGATGCGGATGGACGCGGGCCGCCGTGCGCTGATGGCCCGCGGCGAGTCGCAGGTCGGCCCGTACCAGAGCCCGATGGAAGACGGGATGCAGCACTTCCACGAGTTCCTGCGCCGCCACCTCGGCGGCCTCTGACAGCGGCTGCGGCGCGTTGACGCCGCGCGGCATCCGGCAGACGAAAAGACGGGCTTCGGCCCGTCTTTTTTTGTTTAGACTTGGAGTGTCAGGCCATTTGCACTCCAGGGAGTCGTCATGCCACACACTCATTACACCACGCTCATCTCCGCCGCCAATCTCGCCGAGCGCCTGGCCGCGGCGCCCGGCAGCGTCGCGCTGTTCGACTGCCGCTTCGATCTCGCCGATCCCGGCGCCGGCGAAGCCGCCTACGCGGCCGGTCACCTCCCCGGCGCGCACTATCTTCATCTCGATCGCGACCTGTCAGGCCGCAAGACGGGCACCAACGGCCGCCATCCGCTGCCGACCCGCGACGCGCTCGCGACGCTGCTCGCCAGCCGCGGCCTCAAGCAGGGTCAGCAGGTCGTCGCGTACGACGCGCAAGGCGGCGCCTATGCGGCGCGCCTGTGGTGGCTGCTGCGCTGGCTCGGCCACGATTCGGTCGCCGTGCTCGATGGCGGCCTGCAGGCCTGGGAAGCGGCCGGCCAGCCGCTGACGACCGACGTGCCGCACCCGGCCGCCGGCGACTTCCGCTCGGCCACGCCGCTCGAATCGACCGTCGATGCGGCGGCCGTGCTCGCGAACGTGTCGTCGCCCGCGCGCGTCGTGATCGATGCCCGCGCACCGGATCGCTATCGCGGCGAAAACGAAACGATCGATCGGGTGGGCGGGCACATTCCGGGCGCGCGCAACCGCTTCTTCAAGGACAACCTGACCGCCGACGGCCGCTTCAAGACCGGCCATGAATTGCGCGAGGCATTCACCACCGTGCTGGCCGGCACCGAGCCGAACCGCGTGATCCTGCAATGCGGCTCCGGCGTCACCGCATGCCACAACGCGCTGGCGCTGGAAGTGGCCGGCCTGCACGGCGCGTCGCTGTACCCGGGCTCGTGGAGCGAATGGAGCGCCGATCCGTCGCGGCCGATCGCGACCGGCCCGAATCCTTGAGCACCCGCGCGGCGCGACGACGATGATGCGGCGGCCGTTGCCGCCGCTCGTCGCTTACATCACGCCGTACTTGTGGAACCACTCGATCGCGCGCTTCCAGCCGTCCTCGGCATCGCCCTTCACGTAACTCGGCCGGTAGTCGGCGAAGAACGCGTGACCGGCATCCGGATACACGACGATCTCCGATTCGCGCGCGCGCTTCGAGTCGCTCGCCTGGATCGCCTTGCGCATGTCCGCGAGCGACGCCTGCGTGATGTTCTGATCCTTCTCGCCATACAGCCCGAGCACCGGCACCTTCAGCAACGACGCATGGTCGACCGGATTGAACGGCGTCATCTCGTCGGTCTTGCCTTCGACGAACCCGTACCACGCGACGGCGGCCAACACGTGCGGATTGTGTTCCGCATACAGCCATGCCTGGCGGCCACCCCAGCAGAACCCCGTCACGCCGAGACGCGACAGGTCGCCGCCGTTCTTGCCGGCCCATGCGGCGGTCGCATCGAGATCCTCCGTCACCTGCCGGTCCGGCACCTTGCTGATGATGTGGTCGTACAGCTCCTTCATCGTCGGATACTTCGCCGCATTGCCCTGCCTGGCGAACAGGTCGGGCGCGATCGCGAGATAGCCGAGCTTCGCGAAGCGCCGGCACACGTCGGCGATATGCGCGTGGACGCCGAAGATCTCGTGGATCACGATCACGACCGGCAGGTTCGTCTTGTCGATCGGCTGGGCGCGATACGCCGGAATACTCGCATCGCCCGAGCGGATCTCGATGGTGTCGACGTCCAGCCCGGCGCTGTCGGTCGTGACCGTCTGCGCCGACACAGGCAGCACGGCCGCCGCGAAGGTGCCGCCGAGCGCAGCCTGCATGAACTTGCGGCGCGAAAACGGGACGTGGGGGACCAGGCTGTCGACTTCGGGTTTCAACATGAATGCACTCCTCGATTGGGCGCCGCCGTCACGATCGCGGATACGGCATGACGGGGCATCGCACCGGCGCGCGGCGCGGAAGTCGCGGCGGTTGGCACCCCGCCGCAAACGAAAACCCGGACAAGATGCCCAATAATCCGTTGTCGCGTCAACTGTCGGATGTGTAAGACTCGATTACGACGCGCGGCCGCACGTCTCGCGCTTCGGCGCGCGACCGAATCCTCGCGAATCGAAAAGAAAAACGGGCGGCGAACACGCACGACATGCGCATTCCCCGCCCGCTCCGCGCGCGACGACGCGATCAGTGCAGCTTGACGCGCGGCAGCGTCGTGCGCCGCAGCCAGTGCGCGACCGTGTCGAGCATCATCCGCGGATAACCGTGCAGCGCCGCGATGTGCAGCCGGTACAGCGACATGTACATGAAGCGTGCGAACAGCCCTTCGATCAGCATGTTGCCGCCGATCAGCCCGCCCATCAGGTTGCCGACCGCGCTGAAGTGACCGAGCGATACGAGCGAACCGAAATCGCGATACGTGAACTCCGGCTGCGGGCGCCCTTCGAGCCGGCAGCCGATCGCCTTGAGCAGGAAACTCGCCTGCTGGTGCGCCGCCTGCGCGCGCGGCGGCACGTTGCGTTCGTTGCCCGGCCATGCACAGGCCGCACAATCGCCGAGTGCGAACACGTTGTCGTCGGTGAAGGTCTGCAGTGTGCGACGCACGTCGAGCTGACCGAGCTTGTTGACCTGAAGGCCGTCGAGGTGCGACAGCACGGACGGCGCCTTGATGCCGGCCGCCCAGACCGTCAGGTCCGCGCGCACCGCCTTGCCGCTCGCGGTATGCACGAGCCCGGGCGCCACCTCGGTCACGCGCTCGCCGAGCATCAGCCGCACGCCGAGCTTTTCGAGCAGTTCGGCCGTCGCCGTCGACACGCGCTCCTGCAGTGCCGGCAGGATCCGCGGCCCCGACTCGATCAGCACGATGCCGACGTCATGGCGCGGATCGAGCTTGTGCAGCCCGTATACCGACAGCACCTGCGCGGTATTGCGCAGCTCCGCGGACAGCTCGACGCCCGTCGCGCCGCCGCCGACGATCACGACCTGGATACGCGGCTCGGCCGACTCGCCGGGCACGGTGGGCGCCGGTGCCTGGTGCTCGGCGCGCATGCATGCCGCGATCAGCCGCTTGCGGAAGCGTTCGGCCTCCCCGACCGTGTCGAGTGCGATCGCGTTTTCCGGCGCGCCCTGCACGCCAAAGAAGTGGGTCGTGCTGCCGATCGCGATCACGAGCGTGTCGTATTCCAGCTCGCGCGCCGGCAACAGTTCCTCGCCGTCGCTGTCGTTGAGCGGCGACAGCGTCACGCGCTTCGCCGCGCGGTCGAGCCCGGTCAACTCGCCCTGCTGGAACTCGAAGCCGTGCCAGCGCGCCTGCGCCGCATATTCGAGTTCCTGCGTGAACGGGTCCATGCTGCCGGCCGCGACCTCGTGCAGCAGCGGTTTCCAGATGTGAGTCGGATTGCGGTCGACGAGCGTGACGAGCGCACGCGCGGGACGATTGCCGCGCGCACCGTAACGGTCGCCGAGCCGCGTCGCCAGTTCCAGGCCGCCCGCGCCTCCGCCTACGATGATGATCCGATGCATCTGATTCTCCCTTTGCGAGTCGAAACGGCTGCCGCCGGATGAAGCAAACGCGATGCACGCGCGCCGCCCGGTGGATTAACCGGTTCGGACATCATCGATGTGCAGTTCGAAGCACTACGATGCGACCGATCCGGCACGCGGGGCGCGCCGCCCCGCGTCAATGACATGACTGACATGCATTGTCCGGGAGCTTGCGCGTTGACCACAAGCAAACCATCTCGATATTTGGCATCCCTGCAACAATATGCCGCGGGAAGCGGGGAATCGCACGGGGTGCGTCAGTGTGCCTCTTCCCAGTTCGCGCCGGCGCCCACTTCGGCGACCAGCGGCACCTTCAGCTTCGCGACGCCGCACATCATTTCCGGCAGTTTCTCGCGCACGAGCGACAGCTCGCTGTCGGGCACCTCGAGCACCAGTTCATCGTGCACCTGCATGATCATCCGCGACGCAAGCCGGTCGCGCGTGAGCCAGTCGTCCACCGCGATCATCGACAGCTTGATCAGGTCGGCCGCCGTGCCCTGCATCGGTGCATTGATGGCCGCGCGCTCGGCCGCCTGGCGGCGCGGACCGTTGCCGCCGTTGATCTCCGGCAGCCACAGGCGGCGACCGAACACGGTTTCGACGTAGCCCTTCTCCTTCGCGATCGCGCGCGTGTCTTCCATGTACTGCGCGACGCCCGGATAGCGCGTGAAATAGCGGTCGATATAGAGCTTCGCCGCGTCGCGCGTGATGCCGAGATTCGATGCGAGCCCGAACGCGCTCATCCCGTAGATGAGCCCGAAGTTGATCACCTTCGCAATCCGGCGCTGGTCGGAATTGACCTCCAGCGGCGTCACGCCGAACACCTCGGCGGCCGTCGCGCGGTGGATGTCCTCGCCTTGCGAGAACGCGCGCAGCAGCGACGCGTCGCCCGAGATGTGCGCCATGATCCGCAGTTCGATCTGCGAATAGTCGGCCGACACGATCCGGTGGCCCGGCGACGCGATGAACGCCTCGCGGATGCGCCGGCCTTCGGCCGTGCGCACCGGAATGTTCTGAAGATTGGGGTCGTTCGACGCAAGGCGGCCCGTCACCGCGACTGCCTGCGCATAATTCGTGTGCACGCGGCCGGTGCTGGGGTTCACCATCCGCGGCAGCTTGTCGGTATAGGTCGACTTCAGCTTCGACAGCCCGCGATGCTCGAGCAGCAGCTTCGGCAACGGGTAGTCCTCGGCGAGCTTCTGCAGCACTTCCTCGTCGGTCGACGGCGCGCCGCTCGGCGTCTTCTTCACGACCGGCAACTGCAGCTTCTCGAAGAAGATCTGCCCGATCTGCTTCGGCGAGCCGAGATTGAATTCGCCGCCCGCCAGTTCGTACGCCTCGCCCTCGAGTTCGATCAGGCGCGTCGCGATTTCGGTGCTTTGCGCCTGCAGCAGTACGTCGTCGATCAGCACGCCGGTGCGCTCCATCTTGCGCAGCACGAGCGACACCGGCATCTCGATCTCGCGGTACACGCGCTCGAGGCCCGGCTCGCGCGCGACCTGCGGATACAGCGCCTGGTGAAGCTGCAGCGTGATGTCCGCATCTTCGGCTGCATACGCGGCGGCCTGCTCGAGCGCCACTTCGTCGAAACCGATTTGCTTCGCGCCCTTGCCGGCCACGTCCTCGTACTTGATCGTCTTGACGCCGAGATGCCGCAGCGCGAGGCTGTCCATGTCGTGCGTGCGGTGCGATTCGAGCACGTACGATTCGAGCAGCGTGTCGTGCTCGATGCCGTTCAGCGCGATGTCGTAGTTCGCGAGCACCTGTGCGTCGTACTTCAGGTGCTGGCCGACCTTCTTGCGATCGGCCGATTCGAGCCACGGCTTCAGGCGCGCGAGCACTTCGTCGAGCGGAAGCTGCTCGGGCATGTCGGGGCCGCGGTGCGCGACCGGCAGGTAGGCCGCCTTGCCCGGCTCGATCGAGAACGACAGGCCGACGAGCCGCGCGAGCATCGGATCGAGCGCGGTCGTCTCGGTGTCGAACGCGGTCAGCGCGGCCGCATCGATCTTCGCGAACCACGCATCGAACTGTTCCCAAGTCTGGATCGTGTCGTATTCGCGCACGACGTCGGCTGCGATCACCGGAGCCGGCTCGCCTTCCGGCGCGTCAGCGCCGCCGCCTTCGGCCGGTGCGCTCTCGACTTCGCGCAGCCAGGTCTTGAAGCCGTAGCGCGCGAAGATGTCGCGCAGCAGGTCGCGCGCCTCGCCGTCGCTCTTCAGCGACGCTTCGATCGAGTCGAGATGCGGTGCGAGATCGCACGCGGTGTCGACCGTCACGAGCTTGCGGCCGAGCGGCAGGAAGTCGAGCGCGCGGCGCAGGTTGTCGCCAACCACGCCCTTGATGTCGGCCGCGTGTTCGATGACGCCATCGAGGCTGTCGTATTGCGACAGCCATTTCACGGCCGTCTTCGGCCCGCATTTCTCGACGCCCGGCACGTTGTCGACGGTGTCGCCGATCAGCGCGAGGTAGTCGATGATGCGCTCGGGCGGCACGCCGAACTTCGCGAGCACACCGTCGCGGTCGAGCGTCTCGTTGGTCATCGTGTTGACGAGCGTGACGCGGTCGGTCACGAGCTGCGCGAGATCCTTGTCGCCCGTCGACACGATCACGTTCATCCCGTGCCGTTCGGCTTCGCGCGCGAGCGTGCCGATCACGTCGTCGGCCTCGACGCCTTCGACCATCAGCAGCGGCCAGCCGAGCGCGCGCACCGCGCCGTGGATCGGCTCGACCTGCAACGCGAGGTCGGGCGGCATCGACGGACGGTTTGCCTTATAGTCCGCATAAAGGTCGTCGCGGAACGTCTTGCCCTTTGCATCGAACACGCAAGCGCTATACTCTGCACTGACTTCCTTGCGCATACGGCGCAGCATGTTGATGATTCCGTAGAGCGCTCCGGTCGGCTCCCCGCCAGGGCCACGCAAATCAGGCATCGCATGGTAAGCCCGATACAGATAGCTCGAACCGTCAACCAATAGCAGGGTCTTACCTTCCAGATTTCGTTCTTCAGGCATTATGAACAAGAGAAAAGTGATTCCGAGTCTGCGTTCGCTCGCAGATCAAGAGCGCGCGACGGCCAAGAAGGCGCGCGCATCGTGGCAGATGTTCACGATTATGGCAGAGTTTATCGAGGCGACCGAGTACCTGTCGGAGATCCGCCCGGCTGTCAGCATCTACGGTTCTGCCCGCCTCAAACCCGACACGCCGCACTACAAGCTCGCCGCGCAGATCGCGCGCAAGCTGTCGGACGCCGGCTTCGCGGTGATCTCCGGCGGCGGCCCCGGCATCATGGAAGCCGCGAACAAGGGTGCGCACGCCGGCAAGGCGCCGTCGGTCGGCCTGAACATCGAGCTGCCGCACGAGCAGGCCGGCAACCACTATCAGGACATCTCGCTGCGCTTCCGCCACTTCTTCACGCGCAAGGTCACGTTCGTGAAGAATTCGGATGCGGTGATCGTGATGCCGGGCGGCTTCGGCACGCTCGACGAGCTGTCCGAAGTGCTCACGCTGATCCAGACGAAAAAATCGCGCCTCGTGCCGATCATCCTCGTCGGCAGCGAGTTCTGGAAGGGGCTGCTGCAATGGTTCCGCGATCAACTGATTCCGATGGGCCTGATCAATCCGGAAGACATGGATCTGATGCAGGTGATCGACGATCCCGACCAGGTGCTCGACGCGGTGCTCGCGTTCTACGAGGACAGCGGCGAGGAAGAAGGTTCGGACGAAGACGGCCATCCGCCGCGCCCCGAAGAAGACCGGATGTTCTATCTGTAATCCATCCGTGACGTCCACCGGCCCGACGGCCGGCGGACGGCGGACGGCTTCCCGCACGGCACGCGTGGCGATCCCGCCACCTGCCGCGTGTCACTTTGTAACGCGCTGTTAATCCCGCGCCGCGGCCGCGCGCCGCCGAATGTCAAATTCGCGCAGCCGGCGCCGTGCGACACAGCGCGGCCCGCCCTGCCCGCAGCCCGCCATTGTCAAACGGTTCGGCGTGGTATCCGTTCCCATGCGCCTGCCGGCCGCCAATCCGCCGTAACAAACACGCCTCGCCTTTTTCGTCGCGTACCAGCACACTGCATTGTGTCGGCCCGGCGTTCCCCCCCGGTGGAACGGTCCCCCTCGCTTCCATCGTGTCGCGCCGGCCTCTTATAACGACCTCACGGAAAAGAACATGCAACGCTCGCTGATCGCCCTTGCCTTCGCCGGCCTCGGCCTTTCGCTGTCCGGCCTCGCCCACGCCGTCAACGTCGACGTCAACATCGGCACGCCCGCACCGGTCGTCGTCGCGCCTGCGCCCGTCGTGGTCGCCCCGGCGCCCGCGATCATCATTGGCTGGCATGGCGATCGCTACTGGGACGGCCGCCGCTACTGGGAACGCCGCGAGTGGGAGGATCACCAGCGCTATCGCGGCCGTGACGATCACCGCGGCTATCACTGCCCGCCGGGACACGCGAAGAAAGGCGAGTGCTGACCGGCACGGCGCGGTCGCTCGATGCACGCAAGGCCGCCCGGGCGCTTCGGCGCCGGGCGGCCTTTTGATTGTCGAGCGCCCGACCGCATGAATCGACGGCCTGACGACCCGCGAAATCGCTCGGCACCGGGTGGTAGTATCGCCCTTCTCCGAGGCCATTTCCGCCACTCATGCCGCTCATCCGAATCTGGGTCGTCGATCAGGCCCTTGCATCCGGCGTCGCCGCGCCGACTGACATGCTCGCGGCGGCCAACCATCTCGCCTCGACGACTTCGCAGGGCCGCACGAGCGCACCGTTTCGCTGGCGCGTCGAATCGATCGGCGGACGGCCGGTGCGAACGACCTCCGGCCTGATCATCCCGGTCGATGGCGCGATCGACGGCAGCAGTCCCGCCGACGCGATCTGGCTGACCAGCCCGTTCGTCGCGGATCTCGAGCGGCTGCTCGATCGGCCCGCAACGCTCGCGCCACTGTTCGACGCGCTGCGCCGGCAACACGCACGCGGCACGCTGATCGCGACGTACTGCACCGGCACATTCCTGCTCGCGGAGGCCGGCCTGCTCGACGGCCGCCTTGCCACGACGCACTGGTCGAAAGCATCGAGCTTCCGCGCACGCTATCCGGACGTAGCGCTGCGTGCGTCGGACATCCTGACCGAGCAGGACGGCATCCTGTGCGGCGGCGCCGTCACCTCGTACCAGAATCTCGCGCTGCGACTCATCGACAAACTGGCGAATGCGCGCCTTGCCGCGTCGGTCGCCAGGCTCATGCTGATCGACATGAACCGCGTCTCGCAGGATTCGTTCATCGACCTCGACCGGATGGGCCATCGCGGGCACGACGATCCAACCATCGCGCGCGCCCAGCGCTGGATGGAAAAGCACCTGCGGGAACCCTTCAGCCTCGCCCGGCTGAGCGATCACGTCGCGATGAGCGAACGCTCGCTCCACCGCCGCTTCAGAGACGCCGTGGGCGCGCCGCCGCTCAGGTATCTGCAGACACTCAGGATCGAAGTCGCGAAGCGGCTGCTCGCGGAAACGAAGCTCGCGATCGACACGGTCTGCGAGCGCGTCGGCTACGCGGACATCAGCGGCTTTCGGCAATTGTTCAAGCGCGAGACCGGCATCTCCCCCGGCGAATATCGCCGTCGCTTCACGCCCTAACCTCGCGCAACCGGCATCGGAAACGATGGCGGAAATGGCATCGTCGAATGGCAGTTTCGCCACTCTGCGCGTCAGCATGAGGTTCGTACACTGGATTCACGTCGCCCCGCCTCGGAGCGGCACCCTCTCCACCGAACCAGGACACCATCATGCCGATGATCGACGTATACATTCCCGAAGGCGCGCTCGCACCGGATGCCGAAGCACAACTGATGGAAGAACTGATGGACACGCTGATCCGCCACGAGGGACTCGATCCCGACAATCCGCGCGTGCGGGACGTGACATGGATCTTCGTCCATCGGCCGGCGGCCGTGTATCGCGCCGGGGCGGTCGCGCCCGCGCCGATCTATCGGATCGTGCCGACCGTGCCGGAAGGGCAGTACACGGACGCCGCGCGTGCTGGGCTGATTGCGGACGTGACCGCCGCTGTGGCTCGCGCGGAAGGCGTGCCGATCGCCACCATCGCGGCGCGTGTGTGGGTCTTTCCATCGGAAATCGACGACGGCTGTTGGGGCAGCCGCGGCGTCGTGCGCCGCCTGCCCGACATCATGGACTATTTCGGCGGCGCACCGCTGCGGGCGCTCGGAGAACAGCGGCTGGCGATCAAGCGGCGCACGGATGCGATCGCGATGCTCGAAGCCGCACTCGCCGCGATGCGCGAGACGCATCAAGACCTGTCGCTCACTCGCAACGCCGAGCTCGCGAACTGATGCTCGGCGAGCGCGTACCGCCTCCCGATGCCCGAACCCGGCTTCAGGTGATGCGGGCATCTGCGGCGCACGCAACGGCGCGGCGACCTCGCCCGACTCGCCACCAGGGTTCGCATTGGCCGTGACGACGTCGCACGGCCCGACGAACGCGCCGATCGCAACCATGACGACTGTCATTGCCAGCCGGGGCTCTTGAAGATGGGCGAGCGCGGAGCGACGACGCGCAGCCGCACGGAGGCTCGCCCGCGATCACGCGTGTGTCATGCCGACACCTCCGCAAACGAAAGCGGTGCGAGATCCGGATGCGCGCCAAGCCGGGCGGCGAGGAAATCCATCAGCAAACGGCTCCTCCGCGGCAGATGCATGCGCTGCGGCATGCACAGGTGCAGGCCGTAACGGCAGGTCACGTGCCGGATCAGCAGCGGCACGAGACGCCCCTCGCGAATGTGCGCGTGAACCGAATAGCCGAAGAACTGGCCGATCGCGGCGCCGCTCAGTACCGTGTCGAGTTCCGCATCGATGTCGTTGGTCGCGATGAACGGGGCGATCTGTCGTGTGTCGACCCGACCATCAACCAGGAATTCCCACGGAAACGGCTTGCCGGTGCGCGGATACAGGAACGCGGTGCAACGATGATCGCGCAGCGCGTCGATCGTCTGCGGCTCGCCGTGTCGACGCAGATACGCGGGCGCCGCGCAGACGATCAATTGCAGATCGGCGATGCGTCGTGCAACGAGCCCGCTGTCGGGCAGATTGCCGGTCCGCACGGCGATGTCGATCCGCTGCTCGACGATGTCGGCCATGTCGTCGCTGACGATCAGCTCGGCCGTGACGCCCGGCTGCCGGTCGCAGAATTCGCCGAGCAGTGGCGCGAGAAAGCGCCGAGCCAGCGAATACGGCGCCGCAACACGGATCGTGCCGGCCGCGTGCGCCCGATCGTCGTCGAGCATGCGCAGCGCGCTCTCCAGTTCCCCGACAGCGCCGCGGCACTGTGCAAGCAAACGCTCACCCTCGAGCGTCAGCACGATCCCGCGCGTCGAGCGCTGGAGCAGCCGCACGTTCAACAGCGCTTCCAGCGCCGCGACCTGCTTGCTGGCCGCTTGCGGCGTCATGCCCAGCTCGCGGGCGCCCGCGCTGATACCGCCCGCGGCCGCGATACGGACGAATACCGTCAGCGCCTTCAACCGATCCATTCGCAGCTCCCGTCAAGCCCGGAACGCCCGGGCGATCGTCCCTGGCATCGTAACGCCTGTCCGATCGGTTGAATCGGTTTCAACCGGTCAGGTGCTATTCGCGCGGCACCCTGCTTCGCACAATGGCGCTGTCTGGATACCCGGGGCCAAACGGCCCGTCGCCATGAACACATTTTCATTTTCAGTCGTTTCGCGAACCGTCTTCGCGGCCGCATTGATCGTCGCCGGTTCGCCCCGAGCAATCGCACAGGAAGCGGACGCGGGCAGCCGCGTGACCGAGACGGTACTGCTGCGAACCACGCATGCGTGGGACGGCTCGCGATATCGCACCTATCCGTCAGGACAACCGGAAATCACGGTCGTACGCTACACGATTCCGCCGCACGCGGTATTGCCGTGGCATACGCATCCGTCGATCAACATCGGCTACGTGCTGTCGGGCCACCTCACCGCCGTGCGCCGCAGCGACGGCAAGCGGCTGGCGCTCGGTCCCGGCGACGTGGTGCCGGAAATGATCGACGGCGCCCATCGCGGCGAGACCGGCGACGAGCGCGCCGAACTGATCGTGTTCTACGCCGGTACGCCTGGCGCGCCCCTGACGGTGCCCGACCGCCAGGACTAAGCACCTCGACCCTGCCCCCGGCCAGTCGGCCGGCTCGTTTCCCTTCACATGGAGCAACTCGTCATGTCCGATTCACGGAGCCTGTCAACCTCTTCCGCCGCGACGCGGCCCCGGCTCGACGGACGCGTCGCGCTCGTCACCGGCGGCGGCACCGGCATCGGCCGGGCGGCCGCGCTCGCATTCGCGCGTGAAGGCGCCCGCGTCGTCGTTGCCGGACGGCGCGCGGCGCCGCTCGACGAAACCGTGCGCGCGATTACCGGGCGCGGCGGCGAAGCCTTCGCGATAACCATCGACGTCGCCTCCGCCGATGGCGTGCGTGCGCTCGTCGACGCAACGATCGGACGCTACGGCGCATTGCATGCGGCATTCAACAATGCGGGTACGGAAGGGGCGTTCGCGCCGATCGTGGAACAGACCGAGGCCGACTTCGACACGGTGATCGCCACCAATCTCAAGGGTACGTGGCTGTCGATCAAATACGAAATGGAGGCAATGCTCGCGCACGGCGGCGGTGCGATCGTCAATACGTCGTCGTGGCTCGCGAAAGGCGCGCTTGCCGGCTCGTCGACCTATTCGGCCAGCAAGGGCGCGCTCGATACGCTGGTGCGCGCGGTGGCGCTCGAAGGCGGCCCGCACCGCATCCGGATCAACAACGTGAACCCCGGCATCATCGATACGCCGATGGCGCGCCGTTTCGGCGACGACGAGATGTTCCGCCCGTTCGCCGCATTCACGCCCGCCCGGCGGATCGGCACGCCCGAAGACGTGGCCGACGCGGCCGTCTGGCTTTGCAGCGACGAAGCGCGCTTCGTGACGGGCGAATCGCTCCTGGTCGACGGCGGCTACACGATCGGCGGCATGCGCTGACCGGCACTGCCACGGAGGAAGAACCGATGGAATACGTGAGACTGGGAGCGTCCGGGCTGAAGGTGTCGACGCTGTGCCTGGGCTGCATGACCTACGGCGACCCGTCATGGCGCCCGTGGGTCACGACCGAGGAGGTGGCTCGCCCTTTCATTCGCACGACACTCGATGCGGGGGTGAATTTCTTCGACACGGCCGACATCTACTCGGGCGGCGAGAGCGAGCGCATTCTCGGGCGCGCGCTGCGCGATTTCGCGACGCGCGACGACGTGGTGATCGCAACCAAGGCGTTCTTTCCGACCGGCGACGGGCCGAATGCGCGCGGGCTGTCGCGCAAGCATCTGCTCGCCAGCATCGATGCGTCGCTGCAGCGCCTCGGGACGGATTACGTCGATCTCTACGTGATCCACCGGTTCGATCCGGACACGCCGATCGAAGAAACGCTCGATGCGCTCGATACCCTCGTGAGGAGCGGCAAGGTCCGCTACCTCGGCGCGTCGTCGATGCATGCATGGCAATTCATGAAGATGCTCGCGTTTCAACGGCATCACGGACTCGCCCGATTCGTGTCGATGCAGAGCCAGTACAGCCTGATCTGCCGCGACAACGAGCGCGACATGCTGCCGCTTTGCATCGCAGAAGGGATGGCCTACACGCCGTGGTCCCCGCTCGGCCGCGGGCTACTGGCCG
This sequence comes from Burkholderia sp. MS389, assembly GCF_016899425.1. GTDB lineage: Bacteria > Pseudomonadota > Gammaproteobacteria > Burkholderiales > Burkholderiaceae > Burkholderia > Burkholderia sola. The sequence continues at coordinate 2,750,112 of NZ_CP045995.1, read as the reverse complement.
GCTCGCGTGATGCGGCGACGACGCGGGCCGCAACCGACCGGCAAATGGTGTCCTGGTACGACGGGCGCGACGCGGTCGCGGCGACCGTCGATGCGGTCAGGCAGGTGGCGCAGGCGCATGGGCTACCGCCCGCGCGGATTGCCCTGGCGTGGGCGCTGCACCGGCCCGGCGTCACCGCGCCGATCGTCGGGCTGTCGAAGCCGCATCACTTGGACGATGCGCTCGCGGCGCTCGATCTGACGCTCGACGATGCTGAAAACGCGTTGCTCGAGGTCGCGTTCAATCGAACGGTCGAACCGGTGCAGTGGTAACGGCGATGCGGGGAGCTGACCCGGTTGAAGGCGTGCGCTGCGCGAAGACAACGGAACGTGCGGCCCGCGCCACTGGAGCACATGCAGTTCAACGCACCCAACTGACGCCGCCGACGGCGACGCAGACGAATACCGTCACCGCCTTCAATCGATCCTCCGTGCCGGGCACGCCTTCATGGCGCCGCTCAGAACGGAGACCGTAGCGATCACAATGACGGGAAAAAGCCGACGGCTGATGAACGATGAAATCTCCAGGCTGCCGGTGTCTCCCCCGGGCTTGCGCAGTAGAGGCCGCTCCGTCGCGCCATCGACGCGTTCCCTTCCCTGTCGCTCTTCAACCTGCGAACGAGGCGCACCCAAGGATGGGCGCGCCTGTTTCACGGCTTACTTAACGATGTAGCACCAACACGGTTTGGGTTTGCTCGGGCCGACCACTGCGACAGGTTTGCAAGGATCGGACGGGCCGAGCACCGCTTCTCTTTCGCAAGGCGGCTGCGGCTTGGATGGACCGATCACCGCTTGAGCCATGGCCGATAGCGAAGCAGTGAGCATCAGGGAAGCCAGCAGGATTTTGATTTTCATCGGATATGTCTACTCTCAATATTATAGGAATCAATTGGATCGGCTGTTCGCCGTTCCTTCGTGCGGGCGTCGGAGAACGCCACGCAGGAGAGCATATTCTCGATGACAAGGACAAAACTATAGGACAACTTCCAAATTGGAGAAAATGGTCGCGTCCGAGTACGAAGGCCACATTGCGGCCACGACGAGTGTCCCGGCGACCGGATGGGTGACGCAGGGCAGGCGCGCGCCGGCCGCCGCAAAGCCCGGCAGCCCATCGCCCCGCCTGCCAGTCATGCGCGTTACTGGAACGCCACTTCCGCGAAGCTCCGCAGCTTCCGGCTATGCAGCTTGTCGAGCCCGTTCGTGCGCAGGATCTCCATCGCCTTCACGCCGATCTGCAGATGCTGGTCGACCTGTCCGCGATAGAACGTGTCGGCCATACCCGGCAGCTTCAGCTCGCCGTGCAGCGGCTTGTCCGACACGCACAGCAGCGTGCCGTACGGCACGCGGAAGCGGAAACCGTTCGCGGCGATCGTCGCGCTTTCCATGTCGAGCGCGATCGCGCGGCTCTGCGACAGCCGCTGCACGGGCTCCCGATGGTCGCGCAGCTCCCAGTTGCGGTTGTCGACGCTCGCGACCGTGCCCGTGCGCATCACGCGCTTCAGTTCCACGCCCTCGAGCCGCGTGACCTCGGCCACGCCGCGCTCGAGCGCGAGCTGCACTTCGGCCAGCGCCGGGATCGGCACCCATAGCGGCAGGTCGGCGTCGAGCACGTGATCTTCCCGCACGTAGCCGTGCGCGAGCACGTAGTCGCCCAGGCGCTGCGTGTTGCGCAGCCCCGCGCAGTGGCCGAGCATCACCCACGCGTGCGGGCGCAGCACCGCGATGTGATCGGTGATCGTCTTCGCGTTCGACGGGCCGACGCCGATGTTGACCATCGTGATCCCGCTGCCGTCCGCGCGCTTCAGGTGATACGCAGGCATCTGCGGCAGGCGCGGCGGCGCGGTGCCCTCGGCCGGCTCGCCGCCGAGGTTCGCGTTGTACGTGACGACGTCGCCCGGCTCGACGAACGCGCTGTACTCGCTGCGGTACGCGCGCACCTCGGGATCGTCGCTTTCCGTCATCATCGTGCGGCCGAGCTTCACGAACTCGTCGATGTAGAACTGGTAGTTCGTGTAGAGCACGTAGTTCTGGAAATGCGTGGGCGACGTCGCCGTGTAGTGGCGCAGCCGATGCAGCGAGAAGTCGACGCGCGCGGCCGTGAACAGCGCGAGCGGATGCGGCTCGCCCGGCGCCGGCTCGAACGTGCCGTTGACGATGCGGTCGTCGAGATACGACAGGTCGGGCGTGTCGAAGATGTCGCGCATCGCGAGCAGGCGGTCGCGATCGAGCTCGCCCTCGAGATGGATGCCTTCCGGAAACGCGAAATGGATCGGAATCGGCTGCGACGACACGCCGATCTCGATCTTGACATGGTGGTTCTTCGCCAGCAGGCGCAGTTGCTCGCGGTAGTAGTTCGCGAAGAGATCGGGGCGCGTGACCGTCGTCTCGAATACGCCCGGCCCCGCGACGAAGCCGTACGAGCGGCGCGAATCGACGTGCGTGTTGACGTCGGTGCGGATCCGCACGAACGGATAGCACGCGCGCACGTGCTCGGTAATCGCTTCGTGGCGGCGATAGCGCGCAAATGCATCGCGCAAGAAGCCCGTATTCGTGTCGTAAATGGCGGACAGCCGCGCGACGGCAGCGATCGGATCGTCGAAAGCCTCGATCGACGGGCTTTCGGGCGACAGCACACGGTGCCGGCGGCTCAAATCGTTCTTCATTGTCATTACCTCGTCTGATCCGACGACATTACCACGGAACCCGGTCGCGCTTATGGCCGCCCCTGCGCACGCCGGGGCCGGATGGCGCGCAGTATTTGCTAAAATCGGTAGGTTCACTGGAGACTCATCATGAAGCCGCTCATTTTCGTCGCCGCTGCCGTCGCGTTTGCCGCCGCCAGCGTCGCTCATGCCGCCGGCGGCACGCCTGACGCCGACGCGCAGGCCCGGGCCGAGGCCAACGAAGCCGCCGGCCTGCCCGATCTCCGCAAGATCAACCGGCCGGGCGCCGAAGTCACGTCGAAAGTCGACTTCGCCGACATCCGCCGCACGCCGAGCTTCCACGAAAAGAGCAAGAACGGCACCGAAGTCACCGAGTACCGCGACCGCGGCAAGCCGGTCGAGATCGACGTGAAGTCGAACTTCGGCACGCGCTACCAGATGAGCTCGACGCCCGACACGTCGCCGAAGCCGCACGACGCGGGCGTCCCGATCACGCGCCTGCCGTCGCTGAACCTGCGCTACTGATTCCGAGGCGCCGCGCCCCGACCGCGCCGCCCCGCCCCTTCACCCGCTGTCGCGCCGCACGCCGCCCGCGTGCCGACACCCTGACCTGACGCATCCCGCATGGCCGTTTTCACCGCTGTTTCCGACTCCGATCTCGCGCAATGGATGCGCCACTACGAACTGGGCGACGTGCTTGCGTTCCGCGGCATTCCGTCCGGTATCGAAAACAGCAATTTCTTCCTGACGACGACGCGCGGCGAATACGTCCTCACGATCTTCGAAAAGCTCACGGCGCAGCAGTTGCCGTTCTACCTCGACCTGATGCGCCACCTGGCCGCCCACGGCGTGCCGGTGCCGGACCCGGTCCCGCGTGACGACGGCGCGTTGTTCGGCGAGCTGCACGGCAAGCCGGCCGCGATCGTCACGAAACTCGACGGCGCGGCCGAACTCGCGCCCGGAGTCGAACACTGCATCGAGGTCGGGCAGATGCTCGCGCGCCTGCACCTCGCGGGCCGCGACTATCCGCGCAGCCAGCCGAACCTGCGCAGCCTGCCGTGGTGGCAGGAGAACGTGCCGGCGATCGTGCCGTTCATCACGGACGCGCAACGCACGCTGCTCGAAGGCGAGCTCGCGCACCAGGCCGGCTTCTTCGCGTCGGACGACTATGCGGCGCTGCCGGCCGGCCCATGCCATTGCGACCTGTTCCGCGACAACGTGCTGTTTGCGCACGCGGCGCCCGGCACCGGCCACGACGTGCGGCTCGGCGGCTTCTTCGACTTCTATTTCGCAGGCTGCGACAAGTGGCTGTTCGACGTCGCGGTCACCGTCAACGACTGGTGCGTCGACCTCGCGACCGGCGTGCTCGACGTCGCGCGCGCCGATGCGCTGCTGCGCGCGTACCAGACGGTCCGGCCGTTCACGGCCGAGGAACGCCGCCACTGGAGCGACATGCTGCGCGCGGGCGCGTACCGCTTCTGGGTGTCGCGCCTGTACGACTTCTACCTGCCGCGCGCGGCCGAGATGCTCAAGCCGCACGACCCCGGCCATTTCGAACGCATCCTGCGTGAGCGTATCGCGCATACGCCCGCGCTTCCCGAGATCCAAACCGCATGCAACTGATCGAAGTGCCCGCGAAAACGGGCTATGTCTGGTTCCGTCAAGGCATCTGGCTGTTCCGCCGGAATCCGCTCGCGTTCATCACGCTGTTCTTCACGTATCTGCTCGCGATCACGCTGGTGTCGATGGTGCCCGTGATCGGCTCCGCGCTGCCGCTGGTGTTCATTCCCGGCATCGCGGTCGGCTTCATGGCCGCGTGCCGCGACACGGTGGCCGGCAAGACCGTGATGCCGACGATCCTCGTCGACGGCTTTCGCTCGTACGGCACCGTCGCGACCCAGCGGCTGCTCGTGCTCGGCGTGATCTACGTCGCGTCGATGGTGCTGGTGTTCGCCGCGTCGTCGCTCGTGGACGGCGGCGCGCTGTTCCACGTGATGATGGGCGCGGCCGACGAAGCGAACACGACGCCCGAGACGCTCGCCGCGCAAGGCACGCTGGGCGCGCTGTTCTTCGCGACGCTGCTCTATCTGCCGGTCGCGATGTTGTTCTGGTTCGCGCCGGTGCTGGTCGCGTGGCATGACGTTCCGCCCGCGAAGGCGCTGTTCTTCAGCGTCGTCAGTTGCTGGCGCAATCGCGGCGCGTTCGTCGTGTACGGCGTGCTGTGGTTCGCCGTCGCGCTCGGCACGTCGCTCGCGCTGTCGCTGCTGCTGCAGGCGCTCGGCGCCGGCGCGTACGCGCTGACGATCATGATGCCGGTGACGATCATCATCGTCACGATGCTGTACTGCTCGTTCTACGCGACCTATCGCGGCTGCTTCGGCGTACAGGAACCGGGCGCGACGACGACGATGTCGGGCCGCTGACCCTCTCCCGGCCGGCGCGCGTCGTCAGCGCCGCCGCGCTGTTTCCAGTACCGGGTCGTCGCCCCGCGCGCTTCTGATCTCTCCCTTTTCCGGTATCCAAAGCTTCGGGCGCCTCTGTTCAACCCGATCTTTTGCGCGCAAAATAATTTGCGTACAAATCGTTCGCGCATCCGACGCGCTTCCCGAATCATGGATCGCCCGCCTTCCCTGCCCCAGACGCTCGACGAGCAACTCTGCTTCGCGCTTTACTCGACTTCGCACGCGATGACGAAGGCGTACAAGCCGCTGCTCGACAAGCTGTCGCTGACCTATCCCCAATATCTCGCGATGCTCGTGCTGTGGGAGCGCGACGACCTGGCCGTAAAGGACATCGCCGCGCGGCTCGACCTCGATCCGGCCACGGTCACGCCGCTGCTCAAGCGGCTGGAAGCGCTCGGCTACGTCGAGCGCGTGCGCAGCGCGGCGGACGAACGCGTCGTCAACGTGCGCGTGACGTCGGAAGGCCGTGCGCTGAAGGACCGCGCGCGCTCGGTGCCCGCCGACCTCTTTTGCGCGATGCAACAGACACCCGACTTCCTGATCAGGCTGCGCGCCGATCTCCAGCAGTTGCGCGACGCGTTGTCGGTGGCCAACGAACGCTGACGCTCGCACGCTGAAACTCGGACCGACCTACCCGGCGCCGCCGGTTTTTTTTAAAAATTTGATTTGCACACTAATCATTTGTGTTCTATATTCTGGTCATGGCCGGCGACATCCCGTCCAACCGGACCGCTTTCTCCCTCTCTTCCCGACAGGAGCTGCACGATGAACATTCTGTACAAGACCAGCGCCACGAGCACGGGCGGCCGCGACGGCCGCGCGGTATCCGCCGACCACAAGCTGGAAGTGAAGCTGGCCGCGCCGCGCGAACTCGGCGGCACGGGTGCGGAAGGCACGAATCCGGAGCAACTGTTTGCCGCAGGTTACTCGGCCTGTTTCCTGAGCGCGATGAAATTCGTCGCGGGCCAGAACAAGCAGACGCTGCCGGCCGATACGCAAGTCACCGCGGAAGTGGGCATCGGCCCGAACGACGCAGGCGGCTTCGGGCTCGACATCGAGCTGCGCGTGTCGCTGCCGGGGCTGGACAAGAACGACGCGCAAACGCTGGTCGACAAGGCGCACCACGTGTGCCCGTATTCGAACGCCACGCGCAACAACGTGCCGGTGCGCCTGACGGTCGTCTGACGCGACGCAGGTTGCGGCTGCAGTAGAGTACAAAAAGGGCGCGTGCGGCTCCATGCCGCACGCGCCCTTTTGCACGATTCGTCGAAATGGCGGGCCGGCAGGCCCGCGTGCGCCGCTTAGCGCGCGCCGATCGAATACGGACGGTTCATTGCCGCGTCGCGATCGATCTTGCGCATGCGGAATTCGAGATCGTAGATGTCGGTGGCTTCGGCCAGGTACGCGTCGGCGCGCTCTTTCGCGGCCTTTTCAGCGTTCTTGGTCAGCATCAGGAAGAGGTGGCTCAGCAGGTACATGGTCGATCTCGCTGTTCAAAGGTTCTGGACTAGGGTTTTCCCGAATTATAGGGAAAACCCTAGTCTTTGACCAGCGTCGATCAAACGGTGCGTCGTTCGGTCGCCACAGTGCGGCGATGGGCTTCGAAAAAAGCCCAGATCATCGCGCTGGCGTCGGGGCCGACCGCCGCGTGAAACGGCACGGCTTCGTCGCCGCCGGCCCACGCGTGATCGAGCCCTTTCACGTGGCACAGCCGCACGACCGGCTCGCCGTCGCGGCACACGTCGGTAATCTGGACGCCCGTTTTGCGCGTCTCGACGCGCTCGCCGCCGCGCAGCGCGCCCCGGCTGTCGGCGAGCCCGTTCAGGCGCATGAACTGGACGGTCAGCTGATCGGCATTCTTCGGCGCGACGACATGATCGCCGTCGCCCTGGACGATCAGCGCGGGCATGCCCGGATACGCACCGGCATCGACCAGCGCGTCGACCGCCGCGGCCGGGTTCTGCCGCAGCCCGCGGCGCATCACGTCCATCGCGGTGATGCCGGAATTCGCTTCGCCGAACGCGGGGCCCGAGTGCAACGCGACCGCCGCGAAACGGTCCGGGTGGTGCAGCGCAAGCAGCGACGCAAGCCCCGCGCCGGCCGACAGCCCCGCGACGTAGACGCGCGACGCGTCGAAGCCGTGCTCGTCGACCAGCGCGTCGACCAGCGCCGCCACCGTGTCCGCCTCGCCGCGCCCCGCGCGGTCGGTGTCTTCATACCAGTGCCAGCAACCATGCGCGTGCGCGCGCAGCGACTGTTCCGGGTACAGCACCGCGAAGCCGTGCTTGTCGGCCAGCAGGTTCATTCGCGTGCCCTGCGCGAATTCGTCCGCCGACTGCTGGCACCCGTGCAGCATCACGACGAGCGGCATCGCGCCACGCCGGCGGCCGGGCGGTACGTAAAGCCCGTACGCGAGATTCTGGACGAGGCGGCCGAGCGCGGGCGCCATCGGATGTTCGCCGCGCGTCCACTCGCCCGCCGCCCACGCGGCCGCGCGCGGCCGCACGCGCGATTCGCGTGGCGGGGACGGATCGGACACGGCGGGAGAGGCCGCGGCCTCGAGTGCGTCGCGCGTGATGCGCTGCGCGTCGCGCGCCGCGCGCTTGGCGGCCGGGGACAGCATGCGTTTCATGCCGCCCAGCCACACCTTGGTCAGACTTTTGGTCATCGATCGGGCTCGCAGTCAGGAAAAATAGGGGCGCGATGAAGGCGCCGCAACGGATGCATCGTTTGACTTTGTGCAATGCACCATAACATTGTTTCCAGGATTTTTCCTGCTCGCCGAGCGTGCCCGGCAGCGCAAAAAACGGGCCTCATGCGGACGCGGCGCTATACTGGGGTTTGGTCGCTTGTATCCGTTGTAGTCGTTCTTCCCGGCTCGCGCGTTGATTTAAGCATTGTCCCGCCTTCGTTCGTCCCCTTCCCGATGTTCGACCTGCCCGCTCACCTGTGGATCATGATCACCGCGTTCGGCGGCGCCGGCCTGACGTTGCCGCTCGCGATCACGATAGCCGTCTGGCTCGCGCTCGGCTACTCGTGGCAGCGCGCGGCCGCGTGGCTCGGCGTGCTCGCGGCCGCGATCGGCGTGGTGGCGCTCACGAAGATCGCGTTCCTCGGCTGGGGCATCGGCATCCGCGCGTGGGATTTCACCGGGTTCAGCGGCCATGCGATGCTGTCGACGTCGGTGTATCCGGTCGCGATTTTCCTCGCGCTGATCCGCACGCGCACGCCGGTGCGAATCGCCGGCATCGCGCTCGGGCTGGCGGCCGGCGTCGCGGTCGGCGTGTCGCGGGTCGCGCTCGACGCGCATTCGCCGTCCGAATCGATCACCGGCTGCATCGTCGGCGCGATCGCCGCGCTCGCGTTCATCGCCGGCTCGTGGCGCGCGGCGCCGCACCGCTGGTCGGTGCCGGCGGTCGTCGCGAGCCTCGCGCTCGTCACCGTCGCGCTCCACGGCCTCACGGTGCCGTCGCATCGCTGGGTCACCAAGGTCGCGCTGGAACTGTCGGGCCACGAGCGCCCGTTCGTCCGCGCGCGCTGGAAGGCCAATCCGAACTACCATCCCGCGTCGCAGCCGTCGTCGCTGCAGCGCACCGAATCGGCGCCGCCTGTGCTTCACGCGTGACCGGCCGCCCGTTTTCACCGCCCGTTTTCACCGCCCGTTTTCACCGCCCGTTTTCACGTCTGATCTTCACGTCTGATCATTTCATGCGCACCGCCGCATGAGCAGTATGTCGAGCGTTATAACCCGCCCTATATTACGATGACGGTTTCCACCCATTCACGACGAACTCCCATGCGCTCAACCGTCCGTCCGCTTCGCCGCGCCCTGCTTCGCTTACTGCCGATCGCCACGCTCGCCGCCGGGATCGCGCTCAGCGCGCCCGCTTGCGCCGCCGACGAACTGGTCGTGTCGGCGGCCGCCAGCCTGACGAACGCGTTCAAGGCCGTCGGCGACGCGTACGAGAAGCAGCATCCGGACACCAGGGTGCTGTTCAACTTCGGCGCATCGGACGTGCTGATGCAGCAGATCGCCAAGGGCGCGCCGGCCGACGTGTTCGCGTCGGCCGACCAGAAGGCGATGGATCGGGCGGTGAACGAGAAGGTGATCGTGCCCGGCACGCGCCGCGATTTCGCGGCGAACTCGCTCGTGCTGATCGTGCCGGCGGACAGCCGCGCGGCCGCGCCGACGTCGCTGAACGACCTGACCGCGCCGGGCGTGAAGCGCATCGCGTACGGCGACCCGGCGTCGGTACCGGTCGGCCGCTACACCGAGGGCGCGCTGCGCGCGGCCGGGGTGTGGGATGCGGTCAGCACGAAGGGCGTGCTGGCCGCCAACGTGCGCCAGAGCCTCGACTACGTCGCGCGCGGCGAGGTCGACGCAGGCTTCGTGTTCGGCACCGACGCGGCGATCATGCCGGGCCGCGTGAAAATCGCGCTGACGGTGCCGACCCGGACGGCCATCACCTACCCGATCGCCGTGGTCAAGGACAGCCGCCACGCCGCGCAGGCGCAGTCGTTCATCGATTTCGTCGCGTCGCCGCAGGGCCAGGCCGTGCTGTCGACGTTCGGCTTCAAGCCCGCCAAGTGAGCGAATCGCGATGCAAGACGCCTGGGTCCCGCTACTGCTGTCGCTGAAGGTTGCCGGCTGGGCGACCGCGCTCGACATCGTGCTCGGCGTCGCGGCCGCGTTCATGCTCGCGCGCTGGCGCTCGCCGCTGCGCGACGTCGTCGATTCCGTGCTGACGCTGCCGCTCGTGCTGCCGCCGACGGTGCTCGGCTATTACCTGCTCGTGCTGCTCGGCCGGCGCGGCGTGTTCGGCGCGTGGCTCGACAGGTTCGGCATCGAACTGGTGTTCACGTGGCAAGGCGCGGTGATCGCGTCGATGGTCGTCGCGTTTCCGCTGATCCTGAAATCGGCGCGCGCGGCGTTCGAGGGCGTCGATCCGCATCTCGAGCGCGCCGCGCGCACGCTCGGGCTCGGCGAAGCCGCGGTGTTCTTCCGCGTCACGCTGCCGCTCGCTACGCGCGGGATTCTCGCCGGGGCGCTGCTCGCGTTCGCGCGCGCGCTCGGCGAATTCGGCGCGACGCTGATGATCGCCGGCAACCTGCCCGGCCGCACGCAGACGCTGTCGGTCGCGATCTACGCGGCCGTGCAGGCCGGCGACGACAACACGGCCAACTTCCTCGTGCTGGTGACGTCGATCACCTGCGTGCTCGTGCTGCTCGCGACCGGCTGGCTCGTGCCGTCGCGCGCCCGGCGGAGCCAGTTGACTTGACGTCCTCCTCCGCCTAAAGGGAGAGGATTCCCACACCTGGCGATGCACGTCCGCATCGGAGAATGTTCAGCGCAGCGTTGATATCTCGATCATGCACGACACCACATCCACTGCAGGCCCATTCTCTTATTCTCAGTCCCGCGATACCTTTCGGCCGCGTCGTGCTGGCTTGCGACCCGCACGCCGAACAGGACTGGGTAAAACCGCTTTCGTCGACTTCCTCGAGCGTGGCCCCGTGCGCGATCGCTTTGTAACGAAACTTGTTTCGGAAGGACGACCAGGATGCGTCGTAGACGCTTTTCGCCATTCTGGTTCTGGCGAGTTTTGCGGCCGACACGTTGCCGACCGCGATGTAATCGAAGCGCCGCACCAGATCGAGCGCGAGCTTGTGCTGGAAGTCGGCGCGGACATTCGCCACCTTCGCGTGCAGCTTCGCGATATGCCGTTTGTGCTTTCGCGCTCGTTGCGCTTTCGCCAGCTTTTCCGCCGCTCGTCGACCGAACGGGTCATTGGGCAGCTTCTCGCCGGTCGAAAGTGCGGCGAAGTCTTTCAGGCCGAGATCGATGCCCACACCGGAACGGATAGGTCGGGCCGGAACATCCGGCATCTCGATCACAATGTTGAGAAACCAGTTGCCGCGTGCATCCTGCGCAAAGTTGGTCCCATCCTTGATCTTGCCTTCGGGAAGCGGCCGGCTGTTGAACACGCGAAACATGTTGCCGGCGAAACGGAACGCGTCACCCTCGCGCTTCAGGTCACGGCCCTTCAGCGGCACCCAGCCGAGCGATTTCCTGCCGCGATAGCGCAGGTAGGGCCGACGGTGCTGGCTGCCCGACTTCGCATATTGCTCGCATGTTGCGTTGATCGTGCCGGAGTGAATACCGAGTTCCTTGCTGCTGCCGGTTGTCAGCACGTTCAGGTCGAATCCGGTCGGCCACTTCTTGCTCCACTTGAGCGCGTGCTTCTGCGTGTCGTTGCAGAAATTCCAGACGTAGTTCACCGCGCGGCTCTGCTTGTTGAGCAGTCCGTTGAGCGATTTCACCCGGTAGCGATAGACAAGGATCATGCAGGTGATCCTAACCCGTGGAAGAAGCTGTCTGTCAACAGCACGCCTCTCCTCCCCGTCCTGAAGGACGGGGTTTCTCGGAGCAAATTCTGATGAAGCACCTGCGCTGCCCGTATCACGTCTGTCGTCCGGCAGCCGGCCCGCTTCGGCGGAGGCCCGCATGAGCGTCGTCGTCGATATCCGCAAGACCTACGCGAACGCCGAGCGCCGCTTCACGCTCGACGTGTCGTTCACGGCGACGACGCAGCGCGTCGTGCTGTTCGGGCCGTCGGGCGCGGGCAAGAGCATGACGCTGCAGGCGATCGCCGGGCTGCTGACGCCCGACGCAGGCGCGATCACGCTGAACGGCGAGCCGCTGTTCGACGCCGCGCGCCGCATCGACGTGCCGACCCGCGAACGCCGTGTCGCGTACCTGTTCCAGGACTACGCGCTGTTCCCGCATCTGAACGTGCGGCAGAACATCGCGTTCGGGCTCACGGCCGGCCTGCGCAACCCGCGCGCGAAGACGGCGCCGCCGGAGGTCGCGTACTGGCTGCGCGCGTTCGATCTCGAATCGCTCGCGGGGCAATATCCGTCGCAACTGTCGGGCGGGCAGAAGCAGCGCGTGGCGCTCGCCCGTGCGCTGGTCGCGCAGCCGCGCATCCTGCTGCTCGACGAACCGTTCGCGGCGCTCGACGGCGCGATGCGCCAGCGCATGCGCCACGAGCTCGCCGAGCTGCAGGCGCGGCTCGACATCCCGATGGTGCTGATCTCGCACGACCCCGACGACGTCGCCGCGTTCGGCGATCAGGTCGTGCAGTTGAGCGAAGGACGCGTGCAGGCGAGTTCGCCGCATGCCGAGTGGCCGACGCGCGTCACCTGAGCGCGCGACGCCGTGGTCGTGAGCGTGGCGCCGGTCGCCACGTTGGAGCCTGGGAGCAGCCGCGTCGCGGCACATGCTGAACGCGGAAACGAAGCCGGTGCGATGCGCACGCGTGCGGCACCGGCTTCGCCCCGCCCCGCACGCCGGCCGCCGGCCAACGCAAGCCGCGCTACCGCGCGGGTCAGCCCGTCACCGCCAGAATCACGCTCGACGCCTTGAACAGCGCGATCGCGCGCCGACCGGCGTCGAGCTGCAACGCATCGACGCTGTCGTTGGTCACGACGGCCGTCAGCGTCCCGCCGCCGTCGAGCGCCAGCGTCACCTCGCTGTTGACCGCGCCCGCCGTGACGGCTTCGACGCCGCCGCGCAGCCGGTTGCGCGCGGACACCTTCAGGTCGGGTCCGCCCTCGTCGACCGCGAGCACGACCCACGACGCCTTCACCAGCGCGCACGCGTCCGCGCCTTCCCGCAACCCGAGCGCCTCGGCGCTTTCGTGCGTCAGCACGGCGACGACGGCTTGCCCGCCCGGCAGCGCAAGCGTGACCTCGTCGTTGACGGTGCCGCGCACGATCGATGCGACCTTGCCGAACAACTGGTTGCGCGCGCTCGTCTTCATCCCGATCCGCCCGATCAGCGCCCAGTCGACGTCGAAGCCGGCAACGGCCGCGCTCGCGGCCTCGATGAAACGGCGATGCTCGCGCTCGATCGCGCGGAACGCGGCGATCAGCGACGTCGCGCGCGGCGTCAGCGTGGTGCCGCCGCCACCCTTGCCGCCGGTCGAACGCGCGACGAGCGGTTCGCCGGCGAGATTGTTCATCGTGTCGACCGCGTCCCACGCGGCCTTGTAGCTGAGGCCCACCGCCTTCGCCGCACGCGTGATCGAACCGGTGTCGCCGATCGCCGCGAGCAGCGCGATGCGCGTCGCGCCGCCGAGCGTCTGTTCGCCGGCGCGCAGCCACAGCTCGCCGCCCAGTTCGAGCGGTTCGGCGGACGAGGAAGAATGCGGTGCGTCGGTCATCATCGGCATGCGTGCGGGGAAACGGGCGGCCATTATAGGGTCCGGCGCGTGGCGCTCAGCCCGACTTGCCGTCGAGCTTCGGCGGCCGCAGGCTGGCGAGCAGCGTCTCGGCGTCGCGCGCGGCCCGCTGTTGGAGCGCGGCGCCGTAGCCGCGCACGAAACCGAGCTGGTACGGCGGCGCCGACAGTTGCTCGAGATGGTGCAGCGCGACCATCGCGTCGTTCGCTTCGCCGAGCACGCTCTGCACGCGCGCCAACGTCTTGACCGTCTCGGTGCGCGTGCGGCGCGACGCCAGCGACGCGAAGAATTCGAGCGCGTAGCGCAGCCGCTTCGCATCGATCCGCACCTGGTGGCGCGCCGCCGTGTCGAGCGACGTGAGCGACGGCGATCCGTAGAGATGACCGAACAGCCGCCGCACGCGCTTGGTCGCGTGACGCCGCAGCGACGGCGCGTCGTCGCCGTCGGCCGCCGGCAGCACGAGCGCGCTCAGCCATTCAAGCCAGCCGAGCGTCAGCCGCGCATAGCGGGCCGAATGCAGCGCCTGCCGCAGTTCGACGCGCGCGGCCATCGACTGCGCACGGGCGGCGTCGAGCGTGCCGTCCCAGTCGCTGCCGCCGCCGTCGGCCGCGATCAGCGCGGGCAGGCTCTCGGTCGCGAACACGTCCCAGTCACGCACCGTGCCGAGCAGCTTGGCGAGCCAGCGCAGGTCGACGCCGAGCGTGTCCTTCCATTGACGGTCCGTGAAGCGCGGGAAGAAGCGCATCAGCGTGCGCAGGCGGCGCAGCGCGACGCGCATCTGGTGCACGAATTCGGGATCGTCGCGATCGAGCACGCCGCATTCATTGCCGAGCCATTGCGCGGTGATGTCGCCGGCCAGCGCGAACAGCGCGGCGCGCTGCGTGCGGATGCCGGTCAGGTCGACGGGCTGCGCCTTGACCAGCGCGGCGGCCACCGGCCCGCCCGCACAGGCGCGGTCGATCACGCTCGTCAGTTGCACGAACGCGGGCCACGCGCCGCTCAGTTCGCGCGCCGCGGCAAACAGCGCGTGCAACGCGGCCGTGCGCGCGGCCACGGTTTCCCAGTCGGGCGCGGCCAGACGCAGCTCGACGTAGCGGCGCGGCGGCTCGCCGCCGCCATGCAGCATGATGTCGTCGAGCGTCATCTCGACCACGACGCCGCTGTCGTCGGCCCAGCGCCCGCGCCGCCGTTCGCTGACGATGCGCAGCGCCGACGCCTGGGCCCGCGCTTCGTCGGTGTCCGGCGCAATGCCCTCGGCGTCGGCGGCCGGCGCGTCGGCATCGGCTGCGCCGGCCGTCGTGGGCACCGGCAGCGGCGCCGCGACGACGATGCCCGCGTGCTCCGCGTCGAACAGCTCACGCTGCGTGACGCCGGGGGCGAACGTCTCGGTGCGCGATGCGACGACCCGCGTGCCATGCGCGTTCGATTCCACCCAGGTCCACCAGTTCGCGCCGGGGCTCCGCTCGGCCTCCTCGATCTGGCACGGCTCGATCGTCACGCGCTCGTGGCCGCGCCGCATCCGGACCTGCGGGCAGATCCGCCACGCACGCACGAGTTCGGCGCCGAAATCGCGCTGCGCGCCACGGGTGCGGCTTGCGCCCTGGACCGGCCACCCTTCCAGCGACAACGACAACACGATTTCCAGCACACGCGACATGGAGGCTCCTGCACATGAAGGATCGCCGGCGCATCGACCGCGCCAGCGTCGCTCGTGAAGCAACTTCCATAGTACACGCCCCAAAAGGACGCAGGCGACGATCCGGCCCTGTCTCCGTGTGGCACGTCAAACAGGCAGGTCAAGCCGGCACGTCAGACCGCGTATTGCGCGATGCCGTTGCCGAACGACCAGTTCTCCTTCAGCACCTCGACCAGACTGATGAATACGTCTTCCTGCCGCACACCCGGCTGCTGCGACAGGTTGTCGGCGATCGTCCGGTACAGCGAGCGCTTCTGCTCGAGCGTGCGCGTGTTGTTCGCGGTGATCTGGATGATCACGAGATCGTCGCTGCGTTCGATATCGAGGTAATGGCGGCCGAACACGAAGTTCTCGGCCGCATGCTCGGTCACGACCATGAAGATGTCGTCCTCGGGGACGTTGAACGTCTGGATCAGCGCGCGTTGCACGCCGTCGACGAGGGCCTTGCGGTAGGCGGCCGGTTTGCCTTCGCGTACGGCGATACGGGTGAATGGCATGGTGCTGCTCCTGTCGGTGAGTGACGTTGAAGAACGAAAACACAGCGTCAGGTTAGGCGCGGCAACCTATAATGAACAGTCATTGATGAATATTTCATCCATTTTCATTTGAAATGAAAGTACTCGATCTCGATGCCGTCCGCGCGTTCGTGCTGGTCGCCGACCTCGCCAGCTTCACGCGCGCCGCCGATGCGCTCGGCACCACGCAATCGGCCGTCAGCCTGAAGCTGAAGCGGCTGGAAGCCCATCTCGGCAAGCCGCTGCTCGCGCGCACGCCGCGCGTCGTCAAGCTGGCCGCCGACGGCGAGAATTTCCTGCCGGCCGCCCGTGCGCTGCTCGACGCGCACGAGCGTGCGCTCGGCGCGATCTCGACCGGCACGGTGCGCCTGTCGCTCGGCGTCAGCGAGCACGTCGCGGTGCCCGACCTGCCGGCCGTGCTGACGAGCCTGCACCGGCAAGATCCGGGGCTGTCGCTGGAAATGCATCTCGGGGCGTCGACGAGCCTGCTCCCGCAATACGACGAACGGCGGTTCGACGCGGTCATCGCGCGGCACGAGCCCGGCGAGGATCCGCCGCGCGACGACGCCACGCCGCTCTTCACCGAGCCGCTGGCCTGGCTCGCCGCGCCCGACTGGGCACCGCGCGCCGGCGAGCCGCTGCCGCTCGCGGTGCTGGCCGGCCCCTGCGGCGTGCGGGCCGCCGCGCTGCGCGCGCTCGACCGAGCGGGGCTGCCATGGCGCGAGCGCTTCACGGGCGGCGGGGTCGCGGCGGTCGCGGCCGCCGCCGCGGCGGGGCTGGCCGTCTGTCCGCTCGCGCGGCGCGTCGCCCCGCGCACGCTGGTCGACGTCGGCGCGAAATTCGGGCTGCCGGCGCTGCCGCAATCGCAGGTCGTGCTGTATTCGCGGGTACGCGACGCCCGCGCCGCCGCCGCGCTGCGCAGGTTCGCCGACAGTCTTGCAATCTCGGCGTAAACTAGCGGGCTCCTGCGCAATCTCCAGACGAATTCCATTGAAGCCCGACGCCCGCCAGCACCTCCGCGCCAACCTGCTGATGCTCGGCGCCGCCGCGATCTGGGGCTCCGCTTTCGTCGCGCAACGCCTGAGCCTCGACGTGATCGGCCCGTTCCTGTTCACCGGGCTGCGCTTCCTGCTCGGCGCGCTCGTGCTGGTGCCGCTGCTGATGCTGAATCCGGCGTCGCGCGCGCAGCTCGCGGCGATCCGGCGCGACTCCGCGCTGCTGCTGCCGGGCGTCGCGCTCGGCGGCCTGCTCGCCGTGTCGATCTCGCTGCAGCAGGTCGGCCTGCAATACACGCGGATCGCGAATGCCGGCTTCATCAGCTCGCTGTACGTCGTGATCGTGCCGCTGATGGGCGTGTTCGCGCGCCACCGGATCGGCGCGGGCATGTGGTTCGGCGCGTTGCTGGCCGCGATCGGCCTGTATTTCCTCAGCATCGACGAGCACTTCTCGGTGCTCTACGGCGACTGGTTCCAGCTCGCGGGCGCCGTCATCATCGCCGCGCACGTGATGGCGGTCGGCCATCTCGCGAAGCGCCACGATCCGCTCGTGCTCGCGTTCCTGCAGTTCGCCGTATGCGGCGTCGCGTGTCTCGCGGTCGGCCTCGCCGTCGAACCGGTCAGCGTCGCGATGCTGCGCGGGGCGCTGCCGACGCTGCTGTACGGCGGGCTGCTCTCGGTCGGGGTCGGCTATACGCTGCAGGTCGTCGCGCAACGCGACGCGGCGCCCGCGCACGCGGCGGTGATCTTCAGCATGGAAGGCGTATTCGCGGCGATCGCCGGCTGGGCCGCGCTCGGCGAAACGCTGACGCTGCGCGCGCTCGTCGGCTGCGCGCTGATGCTGGCCGGCCTGCTCGCGTGCCAGTTGCTGCCGAACGGCGACGCGCGGAAAAAGGACGAGGACGCGCTGCCGGCGTGACGCCCACCGTCCCTATAATGGCGATTCGCGTGACTTCCACGCCAACCGCTTCCGACAGGCCAGCTCCGTGACGTCCACTTCCGTCGATCCCGCCGCCGACCTGCTGCGCGAACGCGCAGCGCACTACGCCGCCCAGGCGGCGCTGTTCCTGCGCGACCAGGCGCTCTCCACCGCGTCGCACGACCTGCGCAGCCCGCTGAATGCGATGCACAGCTGGGCCTACGTGCTCGAGCGCCAGCTCGCGAATGCCGACCCGAACCTGCAGCGCGCGCTCGCGGGCATCCGCACGGGCATCGACCAGCAGGTCGCGCTGATCGATGGCGTGCTCGACGCGCCGCGCGCGGAAACGCGCACGCTCGCGCTCGCGCCTCGGCCGTTCGCGCTGCGCGCACTGCTCGACGAAACGATCGCGCTCGTGCGTTTCGCGCTCGCGGACGCCCGCCAGGTCGCGCTCGACACGACGCTGCCGGACGGCGAGCCGTCGCTCACCGTCGATCGCGAACGCGTCGCGCAGGCGCTCTGGACGCTGCTGACGACGGCCGTCGAGGCCAGCGCCGCGGGCAGCCGCGTCGCGTTCGCCTGCACGCGCGACGGTGTGCAGTTCACCGCGCACGCCACCTGCACCGTCAACGCCGGCGTGCTCGTCGATCCCGCGCAGCCGCACGCGTTCGAATCGTTCGCGCGGCGCGAGATGCTGCACGAGCGCGACGCGAAACGCAGCGCATGGGCGCTCGCGCTGTGCCAGCGCGTCGCCCTCGCGCACGGCGGCACGTTCGCGCACGACGTGTTCGTCGACGGCGCGAGCGCCACCCTCACGTTCTCGATTCCGTGCGAGGCGCCGGTGTAAGCAAGCGCCCGCCCGACACATTACGAATTCCTTTCTGGCTCTATACTGACGGGCCTGTCATAACCGGAGCGATTCTTTGTTACAGATCTTCGCGCTCATCGGCGCGTTGTTCCTGGTGGCCCTGAACGGGTTCTTCGTTGCGGCCGAATTCGGCCTCGTCAAACTCCGCGCGACGCGCGTCAAGACCCTCGCCCGCAAGCACGGCCTGCGCGGGCGCATCCTCGCCATCGTGCACGGCCGGCTCGACGCGTATCTTTCCGCGTGCCAGCTCGGCATCACGCTCGCGTCGCTCGGCCTCGGCTGGGTCGGCGAACCGGCGTTCGCGGAACTGATCGGCCCGCTGCTCGACCTGATCGGCGTCGAGTCCGAACGCGTCGTGCACCTGATCTCGCTCGTGTTCGCGTTCTCGCTGATCTCGTTTCTGCACATCGTCGTCGGCGAACTCGCGCCGAAATCGATGGCGATCCGTCAGCCGGAGAAGGTCGGCCTGTGGGTCGCGCTGCCGCTCTACGCGTTCTACTGGGCGATGTATCCGGCGATCTGGGTGCTCAACACCAGCGCGAACGCGGTGCTGCGCCTTGCGGGGCTGTCGGCCGATCACGGCGGCGATGCGCACTATTCGACCGACGAGCTGAAGCTGATCCTGCGCAGCCGCCGCAGCGCGGCCGGCAATGCGGCCCAGCCGGCGCGCGGCACGTACAGCAACGACGAGTGGAATACGCTCGCGCATTCGCTGGATTTTTCGTCGATGACCGTGTCGGACCTGATGCGGCCGGCCCATGAAATGATCGGCCTGCGGCGCGACCTGCCGCTGCCCGACAACATGGAGATCGTCGCGCGGCACCGCTTCAGCCGCTATCCGCTGTTCGAGGATGCGTCGCGCGAACAGGTGAGCGGGCTGATCCACCTGAAGGACCTGCTGCTCGCGCGTCACGCGGGCGCCGCGCTCGAGGATCTGTCCGACTACGTGCGCCCGGTCCAGTACGTGAAGCCCGACACGCCGGCGCTGGAGCTGTTCCGCCGCTTCCGCAAGGGCGCGCCGCACTTCGCGCTGGTCGGCAACAAGGGCGAGAAGCCGATCGGCTTCCTGACGCTCGACAACCTGCTGGGCGCGCTGGTCGGCCAGATCCACGACGAATTCCGCCAGGGAGACGCCGACTGGAGCCGCCTCGACGACGGCACGCTGATGGGCAAGGGCAGCCTGCCCGTCGTGTCGCTCGAGCAGGCGCTCGGCATCGACATCGACGAAGGCCGCGCGGAATCGGTCGGCGGCCTCGTGATCCAGGCGTTGAGCGACCTGCCGACCGAAGGGCAGCGCGTGTCGTTCGACCGCTTCGACGTCGTCGTGAAGAAGATGAACGGGCCGCGCATCGTGCTCGTGCGCGTCTATCCGAAGATCGCGAAAGAGGCCGACGAATGACGGCCGCGCGCTGCATCGCGCGATGAATGGGCCGCTGCCGCGCTGCTGCGTGATCACGCCGGAACCGGCGTCCGCGTCGGCGGCCGATCGGGCCGCGTTCCTCGACCGGCTGTCGGCCGTGCTCGCGCGCGGCGAAACGCTCGTGCAACTGCGCGTGAAATCGTTCGACGCGGCCGCTTTCGCGTCGCTGGCCGCCGCGGCGCTCGCGCGCTGCGACGCGGCCGGCGCGCATCTGATGCTGAACGGCCCGATCGAGGCAGCCGGCGTGATGCGGCTCGACGGCGCCGGCTGGCATCTCGACGGCGCCGCGTTGCGCGCCGCCGTGCAGCGGCCGCTGCCGGCCGGACGCTGGGTGTCCGCGGCGTGCCACTCGGAAGACGATCTGCTGCTGGCCGCGCGCGCCGGCGCGGATTTCGTCACGCTGTCGCCGGTGCTGCCGACGCTCAGCCACCCCGGTGCGCCAGCGCTCGGCTGGGCGCGATTCGACGCGCTGGCCGCACAGGCCGCGATGCCCGTGTTCGCGCTCGGCGGCATGACGCGCGCGCACCTCGACGATGCGCGCCGTCATGGCGCGTACGGCATCGCGGGCATTCGCGGGTTCTGGTAATTAATTCGGCGCTTTCCGGCAGCGCGGCCGCGCACGATCGCTTACCGCCCCGCCACGCCGCCTCACGCGTTCATCGGCTCATGCGTTCAGGTTCGGACGCCTGCCGCGCCATGAACCGTCGTCGAGGCGACGCACGTCGTGCGTCAGCGCGTAGCGATTGACGTCGCCCGTCAGCCACGCGACGAGCGAATACGGCGGCAACTCCCCTTCCTCGACCCGGTCGCGCGCGCGTGCCGGCGTCTCGAACACCACCCGCCCGACCGGTGCGTCGAACGGCACCGCATCGGGCGACAGGTTCAACGCGATCGTCAACGTCTCGTCGTCGGCGAGCCGCCATGATGCGCACAGCGCGTCGGCATCGCCGTCGCCGTCCGCCTTGAGCGCATGGGCTGCCTGTGGCCGGCAATCGGACAGCCTCGGCGCGATCAGCTTCGCGCGCACCGCGAGCGCCGACTGCACGAAATGCGCACGGTCGATGTCGCGCGCGGTTTCGTCGAAGATCAGCGGGATCTGCGGCGTGAGCAGCGACAGCGCGAGCGCGGCCAAGCCGGCCGCCTGCCCGTGATCGCCCGGGCCGCTGTCGCGCCATGCGCCGTCGGACAGTACGAGCGACGTCAGCGACAGTCCGCTGTCGGCGGCCATCCCGTCCGCCGATGCGGCCGGCTGGTACGCCGCGCCGGCCGCGGTCAGCGCGCGGGCGAGCGTGTGAATCGACTGGTGCGTGGAAATGCCTTCATGAGCCGACGTGTCGCGCCCGGTGAGCCGGTGCAGCGCGCGTTCGCCGCAGCCGTTCCACTGCGCATCGAAATGGGTATCGGCGAGATGCGCCGGATGCCGCTCGCTGCCGAGCACGAGGTGGATCAGCCGGTCGGCCGGCACGGCGGCGCGCACGCGATCCGCGATCTCGCGCAGCCACGACACGCCGATCCGGTCGGCTTCGCGCAGGCGCAGCCCGTCGCAGCGGTATTCGTCGATCCAGTACAGCGCGTTGTCGCAGAAGAAATCGCAAACTTCCGGATGATCGAGCGCGAGCGGCGCGGCCTGCAGCGGATCGTCGCGCGTATGGAAGAACGGCCCCGCGTAGTGGCGCAGCGCGTCGGTGCCGCTGCCGAAGCGCGCGTAGTCGAGTTCCAGCAGCACCGCGAGACCGTAGCCGTGCGCAGCGTCGATCAGTGCCTTCAGCGCGTCGGGGCCGCCTTCGGCCGCGAGCGGCGCGAACGGCAGGCTGTCGTGCGGCGACGCGAGCAGCTCCAGCGCGGTCACGCCGAGGCGCGCGAGTTGCGGCAGCCGGCGGCGCACGCCGTCGAAGCCGCCCACCGCGTGCGGGCGGATCGCGTAGAGCGCGATGTCTTCCCACGCGCGCCCGTGCCAGAACGTATTGCGCCACGTGAACGCGCGCGGATCGACGACCTCGCTCGGGCCGTCGAGCCCGTCGGGCTGCGAGCGCGACGCGGGATCGGGAATCGATACGGTGTCGTCGAGACGATAGCGGTAACGTGCGCCCGCGCCGCAGTCGACGAAGACCTCGAACCAGTTCGGGCCGGCGCTCGTCATCGGGACGAGCATCGGGCCGTAGCCGGTATCGAGTTCGAGCTCGACGTGGGTGCTGCCGGGCGCCCACACGCGGAAATGCGTGCGCGGCGTCGTGCACAGCGCGCCGCAGGGCTGCGCGCCAAACGGCAAACAATGGATGTAGTGCTGCGCGTACGGATCGTGCGGACAATCGGACATCATGCGCTCCTCGTGCGTACCGAGCGGCATGGCCGCGCCGATGGCGCAGCGCATCGGGGCCCGGCATGCGAAGGCCAGGCGGGGGGAGAGCACCGAGTATGCGCCGGATTCGCCACGTCGATGCATCGTAGTCAGACATTTTTAAATGCGAATCGACCCTTGGAAAATCGCACGGGAAACCGGCCGGCACGCGCCGACGAGTCGGGTAGTCTGCATACCGGAATGATTGCTCGTCTTGTTGCGCCGGCCGCGCGCACATACGCTCTGCGTCCTGTTCGCGGACATGTCGTCCGCCCCGATCCGAGGACCTGCCATGTCGCTTCCCGCCAGCGCCGCGAAATTCGATCCGTCACGCGCACACGAATACGCCGAGCAATCGCGCATCGCGCTCGCCGGCTACGATGCGTGCCACGAACTCACCGCATGCATGCTCGCGTCGGCGATCGGTGCGGCCGATGCGCGGATGCTCGTCGCCGGCGCGGGCGGCACGGGCCAGGAAATCTGCGTCGCGGCCGCGCTCGAACCGGGCTGGCGGTTCACGGCCGTCGACCCGTCCGCGCCGATGCTCGCGCTTGCGCGCTCGAACGTCGAAGCCGCGGGTTTCGGCGCGCGTACGGCGTTCGTCGAGGACGGCGTCGACGCGTTGCCCAACGTGCCCGCGTTCGACGGCGCGACGCTGATCGGCGTACTGCATCACGTGCCGGGCGACGACGCGAAGGCCGCGCTGCTGCACGCGATCGCGCGACGCCTGAAGCCCGGCGCGCCGCTCGTGCTCGCCGGCAACCATCGCCGCTACGCGGACCACCCGCGCCTGCTCGACGCGTGGCAGCAGCGCTGGCGCATGAAAGGCGCCACGCCCGACGCCGTGCGTGCGCAACTCGCGAAGATCCTGCAGGGCGCCGATCCGCCCGCGTCCGAGGAAGCCGTGTTCGCGCTGCTGCGCGACGCGGGGTTCGACGCGCCGCTGCGTTTTTTCGCGAGCCTGTTCTGGGGCGCGTGGATCGCGGTGCGGCGCGCATGACGGTTCGGCGCGGCACGAAACGGCGCGCGCAACGCTATTTGCGTGCGCAACGGACGCGCTCGGTATGATGTCGTTCCCGCCCCCTTCCGGCCTCGACATGCTCACCGTCCATCACCTGAACAACTCGCGTTCGCAGCGCGTGCTCTGGCTGCTCGAAGAACTGGATGCGCCGTACGAGATCGTGCGCTATGAACGCGATCCGAAAACGATGCTCGCGCCGGCCGAATTGCGCGCGATCCATCCGCTCGGCAAGTCGCCCGTCGTGACCGACGACGGCCGCACCTTCGCCGAATCGGGCGCGATCATCGAATACCTGGTCGACCGCTACGGCGACGGGCGTCTCGCGCCGCCGCCCGGCTCGCCCGAGCGGCACGACTACACGTACTGGCTGCACTACGCGGAAGGGTCGGCGATGCCGCCGCTGCTGCTCAAGCTCGTCGCGCTGCGGATCGCGCATGCGCCGATGCCGTTCTTCGCGCGGCCGATCGCGCGCAAGATCGCCGCGACGCTGCAGTCGGGATTCGTCGATCCGCAGATCGACCTGCATCTCGGCCATGTCGACGGCACGCTGGCGCGCAGCGGCTGGTTCGTCGGCGACGGCTTCAGCGCGGCCGACATCCAGATGAGCTTTCCGCTCGAAGCCGCGACCGCGCGCGGCGGCGGCAGCCGGTATCCGGCAATCGCGCGCTTTCTCGACACGATCCATGCGCGGCCTGCGTACCAGCGGGCGCTGGAACGCGGCGGCCGGTACGATCTGCTCAAATAACCGGCGTCAGCTCAGCAGCCCCGCCGCGACGTTGATCGACAAGCCGAGCACGGCCATGTTGAAGTAGAACGACAGGATCGATTGCGCGAGCACCGAGCGCCGCGCGGAACGATTCGCGAGCGACACGTCGGCCGTCTGCGACGCGACCGCGATCGTGAACGCGAAATACAGGAAATCCCAGTAATCGGGCTCCGGGTTCCGGTCCGGGAAACGGAGCGCGCGGTCGCTGCTCGGCGAGCCGTAATAGAGCCGCGCGTAGTGCAGCGTGAAGATCGTCGGGATCAGGAACCACGCGCCGAACAGCGTCGCGCCCGTAATCGCGTAGTGGCTGAGCCCCGCGCGAAAGCCGACGCTCTTGGCGGTCGCGAGTTCGATCGCGATCGCGGCCACGCTCGCGACGGTCGCAAGGCACACGACGGTCAGCACGGTCGTCGCGTTTTCGTCCTCGCGGATCGCGACTTCGCGCACCTTGTGATGATGCGCGGTGACCATGCGCACCCACATCAACACCAGATACAACCAGACCGCGCAATCCCAGCCGATCAGTGCCCGCGCGGTGGCTCGCAGCGGAAGCGGCAGCAGCACCGCGCACAGCACGCCGGCGACGAACGCCGCGACCATGCGCGGCCGGTTGCGTAATACCTGCGGATAAAGCGTCATCGTGTGATTCCGAAAGCGGATGGAAAGGGTTCGGCCGCGCGCGCGGCAGCGCCGGCGCGCAACGCGCCCCGATTATCCTCATTCCGTCGTGACGTGGCGATGGGCGCGCGCGCCCAAGGAGCGCCTAAGATAACGGAATGACCGCCACCGCCCTGCTCTGCCGCCATCCCGCGAACACGGCCGGCCGCGACTTCGTCGTCGGCGACCTGCACGGCTGCGTCGACGTGCTGCGCGCGCTGCTGCACGACGTCCGCTTCGATCCGGCCCGCGACCGGCTGTTCTCGGTCGGCGATCTCGTCGACCGCGGCCCGGCCTCCGACACCGCGCTCGACCTGCTCGACCGGCCGTGGTGCCACGTCGTGCGCGGCAATCACGAGGAAGTGCTGAGCCTCGTCGCGCGCGGCAAGCTGCCGCCCGACGCATGGCGCGGGATCGGCGGCGACTGGGGCGCCGACCTGCCGCCGGAACGGCTGCGCGCGCATGCGGCGCGCGTCGACGCACTGCCGCTCGTGCGCGTGATCGGCGACGGCCCCGCGCGCTTCAACGTGCTGCATGCGGAATTCTTCGGCTCGGACGCGGATCTCGATACCGGCAGCTATCCGCACGACGTGCGCGAGCGGCTGATCTGGGGCCGCGATCTCGTCCAGGGGCTCGCCGATCCGGCGCTTCAGGCCGGGCTGTCGCTGACCTGCACCGGACACACGCCGGTGCGTGAGCCGCAGCGGATCGGCGCGCAATGGTTCATCGACACGGGTGCGTTCGCGCCGGCCGGGCGGCTCACGCTCGCCGAGCCGCGCACCGGCCGCACGTGGTCGATGACGCAGGCCGAAGCGCGCGAGCGCCACGCGGGCGACTGGGCGCTGCCCTGACGCGCCGGCCAAGCGAACGCTAGCCGACCTGATTCAGTTCGAACACCGCATCGACGGCCGAGCCGTTCCAGTTGTATTCGAGATAAGCCGCATGCTGGCAGTCGCGCAGCAGCGTCGTGCGGAACGCGGCCAGACACTCGCCGCGCGGATCGCGCACCGACGGATAGATGATCCCCGCGCCGCCGGCATGGCGCACCGCGCGGCCGAACGCCTGCCCCGCGCCGTAGTCGACCGGGTCCAGCAACGCGGGATCGCGCTGCGGCCACGTGCGCACGTCGGCGACGTCGCCATGCGCGAACACGGTATAGAGCCGCATCTGCTGGCGCATCGGCGGCTCCTTCGTCGCGGCGAGGAACAGCCCGCTGTGATAGCGCGTTTCGGCGATCGCCGTGTCGCGCGAGCGCGTGCAGTAGAACACGCCGTAGCTGCCGTCCGAAAAACGGCTGCCCAGCGGATTCAGGTGCGTGAACGCGGCCATGATCGGCCCCCAGCCCTGCCCGTAGCGGCGCTCGGCCGGCGGCACGAGGTCGAGCGTGCCGACTTCGTTGCGGATGCGGTCGTTGGTCAGCGATTCGAGTGCGTAGAGCGCGTCGAAATCGTCCGCCGACGCGACGCGGTCGAACAGGTTGATGGCCGGAAAACGGGTGGGAATCACGCGATAGGCTGGCGCCCAGTCGACGGTGGTCATGGGCCACCGGGTGACTTCGATCGGTGTCGTCACGCCCAGCCACCCCGCATCGCGTCGAGATATTGCCGGACGGCCACCAGATCGCCGACGTTGCCGGCCAGCATCCGGTCGAGCGCGCGCTTGCCGCCGAACGGCGCCGCGTCGTTGGGCCGCTTGACCCATGCATCGGCCGCGGCCGGCTGCGGCAGCAGGATCTGCAATGCCTTGTAGATGCCGAGCAACAGCGATAGCCGCTCGAGCGTATCGCGCGGCAGGCGGGCCGATTCCGGCGCGGCCTTCCACTTGAAGAACGTCGAGCGGCCAGGCGACCCGAGCAGCACGATCTGCTCGTCGATCGTCAGTTCCCAGTCGCGCGCGATGTTGAAAAACGCGCGCAGGCCGGCGGCCGACATCTGCGCGACCGAAGCGTGCGGCACGGCGGAATGCGACTCGTACGCGGGCTGTGACATGATCGTTAGTCTCGAAACGAATTTACTAACAAGATTAGTCCATTCTCGTATTTTTGCAAGGGTCGCACCCATCGATCGTCACACCGATCCGCTCAATCGATATTTTTTGTCCATTCTGGACTCTTATTTTATTTTCTGCGTTAATGACCGTGCGGACACCGCGTCACGGCGCGGGTCGTGTCCGTGGAAACCGTGTCGCCCAGAACCCGGATGCACCACGCCAAGGAACGCACCATGAAGAGACTGATTGCCGCCGTTTCGATCGCCCTGCTCGCGGTATCCGCAGGCCCCGCCATCGCGAAGGACTGGACCACGATCCGCTTCGGCACCGACGCCAGCTACGCGCCGTTCGAGTCGAAGGCGCCGGACGGCAAGCTCGTCGGCTTCGACATCGATCTCGGCAACGAGATCTGTGCGCGCCTGAAAGCGAAATGCGTGTGGCTCGAGAACGATTTCGACGGGATGATTCCGGCGCTGAAAGCGAAGAAGTTCGACGCGGTGCTGTCGTCGATGTCGATCACGCCGCAGCGCGCGCAGCAGATCGGCTTCACGACGAAGATCTACAACCAGCCGACGCGGCTCGTCGTGAAGAAAGGCTCGTCGCTGCTGCCGACCGCCGAATCGCTGAAGGGCAAATCGATCGGCGTCGAGCAGGGCACGACGCAGGAGACGTATGCGAAGGCGTACTGGGGCAAGCAAGGCGCGAACGTCGTGTCGTACCAGAACCAGGACGGCGTGTATGCCGACCTGATCGCCGGGCGCCTCGACGCGGCGCTCCAGGATGAAGTGCAGGCCGCGATCGGATTCCTGAAATCGCCGCGCGGCGCGAACTACACGTTCGTCGGGCCCGAGCTCGTCGACGAAAAGGTGCTCGGCATCGGCGCCGGCATCGGCCTGCGCCAGGAGGACACCGACCTGAAGGCGAAGATCGACCGCGCGATCGCCGACATGGTCAAGGACGGCACCTACAAGCGGCTCGCGTCGAAGTACTTCGACTTCGACATCTACGGCGGTTGAAAAACGGCGTCGCGCGCGTACGGATTACTGCTTCCGTCGCGCGCGTCCGACCGCCCCTCCCCTTCAACCGGATGGCAACGGCGGCGCGTGGTTCGCCCTTGCATCGAATGCCTGTCTTCCTGCATCGCGTGCAGCACGATGCGTCGACCATCGTTCGGATAACGGATCAATCGTTCGCGGAAATGATGACCGTGCGAACGAACGTCGTGCCGCTCGCGTCAATAGGCGAAGATCGGACGTCGCGGTATCGGCGCCCGTGTGCACATGCCCATGCGGATCGGATTCGCGTGCAGGAAAGTGCCGACCCGGCGCGGATGACCGGCAAGCAGCCGGATCCGCCTCGCACCGGGCGCGGAGAGATGGCCTGTCGTCGCATGCCGGTCGGCCGCAAGCGCGACGCTCGAGCGGCGATGTCCCGAATCACTGCGATCGCGGCCTGCGGACCGCGGCGTGTGATGATCGATCATTTTTCTACCCCGTTTGCTGTCTGATGTTTGTTCCGGCAACCGGACGATGCCGATGCCCCGGCGATCGGGCGACGACGTTTCCTGCTCGCCGTGACGCGGCCCGCTGCACCGCGCCCGGCCGCCGCATCCCCGCGGACTGCATCCTGGTCGATCGCGGCGGCTTTCGCTGCCTGACCGGACGGATCTCGCGCCGTCGACTCTCGCATGCCCTTCATCGCAAGGAGCGGGCCAGCGCTGCGCAAGCCCGGCCGGACAAGGCGGTGACCGAACCGGCTGGCGGCCGGAACGGGCGCGGAATGCCGGAAGTTACGAAACTGAAACATCGGCGCCGCGGCACGCGCCGGCCGCGCAACGGCGGGGCCTTGCGGAATAAGGCTGAACAATGGAGCGCGGAATTTTTACCGGCGGCGGACTGGCCGATCGACCCGGTTCGTCGCGGAAATTCGCGTGGGGGCCAACGCGAAATGTTTCATGGGCTTTACATGCCCGGCTGCGGCAAGACGCACCGCCCGTCGCTGCCGGACGCTGGACGCGGCGGCCGATCGCATGGCTATACTGCGACACCGCTTCACGCGATTTCACGCAACCTCGCGCCCCCCCGCCCACGATGATCCGTACCTTCCATGCCGCCGAGCGCGCGAGACTGATCCGCTTCGGCGTGTCGGGCCTGGGCTCGACCGCGCTGCATGCGCTGATCGCCGCCGCGATGTTCGCGCTGTTCGACGCGACGCCCGTCATCGCGAACGCGACCGCGTTCGTCTGTTCGACCGCGTTCTCGTATCTCGCCAACACGCTGTGGAGTTTTTCGTCGCCGGTGACGTGGGGCAACTTCGTGCGCTTTCTCGCGGTCGCGATGGCCGGCCTCGCCGCGACGATGCTGCTGGCGCACGCAACCGACGCGCTCGGGCTCGCCCGCGCATGGAGCATCGTCGCGGTCGTGCTGTGCGTGCCGCCCGTCACGTTCGTGCTGCATCGGCTGTGGACCTATCGGTGAGCCGCGCCGCACGCATCGCGCGCGCCGCTCATCCGACCCGCTGATGCCCCGCGTCGTCCGACGGCGCGCCGTCGTGCCCGCCGCTGTCGCCATTCCCGCCGTTGCCGCCGGTGTTGTCGTGATCGTTCAGCCCGTGCTCGATCATCATCCGGTAGAGCGTCACGCGTGAAATGCCGAGTTCGGCGGCGGCCTTGTTGATCCGGTGGTCGTTGCGCAGCAGCGCGTTCTCGATCGCGGTGCGCTCGGCCAGCGACCGCGCCTGTTCGAGCGTCACCGGTTCGGTTTCCCCGGGCGTCTCGAGCCCGAGATCGTGCGGCGTCAGCAGCCGGCTCTCGGCCATCACGATCGCGCGCCGCACGCGGTTGATCAGTTCGCGCACGTTGCCGGGCCATTCGTAGCGCCGCATCGCGTCGAGCGCGGCCGACGTGAAGCCGCTGATCTTGCGGCCGCTGTCGGCCTTGAATTTCTGCAGCACGTAGTGCGCGAGGATGTCGATGTCCTTGCCGCGCGCGCGCAGCGGCGGCTCGTGGATGCGCAGCACGCACAGCCGGTGATAGAGATCCGCGCGGAAGCGCCCGGCCTCGACCGCGCCGTCGAGATCGACGTGCGTGGCCGAGATGATCCGCACGTCGACCGCGATCGATTCCTGCCCGCCGAGCCGCTCGATCTTGCCTTCCTGCAGGAAGCGCAGCAGGCTCGCCTGGCTTTCGACCGGCATGTCGCCGATCTCGTCGAGAAACAGCGTGCCGCCGTTCGCCGATTCGATCCGGCCCGCGCGCCGCTGGTTCGCGCCGGTGAACGCGCCGCGTTCATAGCCGAACAGCTCCGACTGCAGCAGGTGATGCGGAATCGCGCCGCAATTGATCGCGACGAACGGCCCCTTGCCGCGGCCGGAGCGCTCGTGAATCGCGAGCGCCGTCAGTTCCTTGCCGGTGCCCGACTCGCCCGAGATGAACACGCTCGCGTCGGTCTTCGCGACCTTGCGGATCGTGCTGAACAACTGCTGCATCGCCTCGCAATTGCCGATCATCCCGTGTTCGCCGATCGACGCCGCATAGGCGGCGCCGTCGACGCGATCGAGCGCGGCCATCCCGCGCGCATGGCCGAGCACGTGCGAAATCCATTCGTACGGCAGCGGCAGCGTCACGTAGTCGAAACAATAGCTGCGGATCAGTTCGCGCACGGCGGGGCCGATCGTGATGCCGGCCTGCGCGATGGAAATCCAGCCGATTGCCGGCTGGCTCAGGCACATCTTCAGCGCGGGATAGTCGCGCGACGTGAACCCGGTGAAATCGACCAGCCCGGCGGCCACGCTCACGCCGGAGGTCATGTTCTGCGCGGCGCCGGCCGTCTTCGCGACCGCGATCTCCCAGCCGAGCCCGCGCAGTTGTGCGAGCAACGGCTCGTCGGGCGTGCGCATGATCACGAACAGCTTGCGTCCGGCCTCGGGAGCGGTGACGGACACGTCCGTCATCTCGGGCGCCGCCTGCCCGTTTGCGTCGGGTGACCTTGCAACCATCGTTGTTCCCCGCTTGGCGTTGGTATCGCGCGCCGGCTCACCGCCGCGTACGACGGACACGATCGAACCGACATATTGGCCGTATTTCCGTCCGAATAAAATCCCCCTGCGCATGAATCGCGCCGGCGGTCGACGTTGCCATGAACGGTATATCGATGCGGCCGGCCTGCGGCTGGATGGGTGTTATCCCGGAGGCGGGCACGGCGCGCGAGTGGAAAGGGCCGGCGCCGTGCGCGCACAGCCGCGCCGGCGCTGGCGCGCGGCGATTGCGCGCGACGCGGCGCACGTCTGATCGGCGTGCCGGCGCATGCGTGCGCAACCGCTCGGCCAGGCAAGCGGGCGCCCGGGCAACCGGTTCCGGTTGATTTGCGTCAATCGTCGGAAGCAGTCAGATGATGCACGCACGCAACATGCGCGGCGCCCCGCCGTGCGGCGGGTGGCCCGGTCAGCGGCCCGACGCGAGCGGCGCCGGCGCGTTCGCGCGGCCGCGGCCGGCCGGCGTGCCGCCGTGTTGGCCGTAGCGGGCGGCCAGCGCGTCGACCCGCGCGAGATGGTGGCGATTGTCGTGATCCCACGGGTGGAAGCCCGGCCGGAAAAAGCTCAGCCATTCGCCGGCGATGCGCGGGAACAGCCCGCGGCGCGGCCCGTACAGGAACGCGAGCACCCGCAGCAGGCCGCGCACGTGATGGCCGGCGCGGCGATCGCGCCACAGCAGCGTCACATGGATCAGGAACACGGTCGGCCAGAACGTCAGCGTCGTCAGCAGATACACGCCGATGCGGATCAGGTAACGGCGCAGCCCCGGCTTCATCGCGGCATTCCACACGTCGAACGACACGGCCTTGTGCTCGGTTTCCTCCAGCGCGTGCCACAGCCACATCTGCCGGTAGCCTTCGACCGAACCGGCCAGGCGCGTCGGGTCGCTCAGCAGCCAGTCGGCGAGCATCGCCGTATAGTGCTCGGCCGCCACCGTGTGCGCGAGCTGCATCGAATGCGGCAGCTTGCGCTTCAGGTAGCCGAGCACCGTCCACACGCGCTTGTCGAGCTTGCGCGCGGGCAGCCGGTTCGCCTGCATCAGCTCGTTGTATTCGACGTGCTCGCGCGTGTGCATCGCCTCCTGGCCGATGAAGCCGAGCACCTGCTGCCTCAGCACCGGATCGTCGATCCGGTCGCGATAGTGGCGCACCGAATCCATGAAGAAACGCTCGCCGGCCGGAAACAGCAGCGATAGCGCGTTGAAGAAATGGGTCACGTGCGACCCGAGGCCATGCCAGTCCTTCGCGCGGTCGACCGGCAGGTCGAAGCGCAGGTCGCGACGCACCGGCATGATGCCGGCTGCGGTGGCGGAAGCGGCTGACTTCATGTTCATCGTTCTCCTGTTGCGGAGCGGCCCGGCGCATCGTCCGACGCAGCCGGCGCAAGCCCGGGCGGCACATCGCGCGCCGCCAAATCCTGACATCGACAGATGTAAAGATAGGCCGCGCGCGCCGGCGCACGCAAGCCGCGCGGTAGATGCGCGCTTCCAAACAGGGCACGGTCGGAACGGCGTAAAAAACGGCGCGCGAGCGGCGCCCGGACAGGTCGCGATTCGAACGCGCGGGTTGGCGTACGGGTGACGCGCCGGAACCGGTTCGGCACCGCGCCGCCCGCCCGCAAGCCTCGTGTGGCGGGCGTGCCGTGGAATCCGGCAACGGTCGTGCAGCCTGCGGCAACGCGTGCCGGTCGCATCGATTCATACACTCGGCGCCCTCGCGTGGTGCAACCTCGGCGCCGCGACGCGCGAAAAATTCAAACGCGCGTTCCAATGGCGTGTCGGGCGATCCCGCGCGCGGCGCTCCGCCACGCTGGGCGATACGCTTGCCGACACGCGTACGGCGGCGCGAAATCCGCACGCGCCGGCCCGCTGCGCGCTCGCCTACAATAGCGGTTTTACGTCACGCTCTTTCAGGAGAAATCATGTCCGTCATCACGACCGAATCGGGCCTCAAGTACGAAGACCTGACCGAAGGCACCGGCGCGGAAGCGCAAGCCGGCAAGACCGTCAGCGTCCACTACACGGGCTGGCTGACCGATGGTCAGAAATTCGATTCGAGCAAGGATCGTAACGACCCGTTCGCGTTCGTGCTGGGCGGCGGCATGGTCATCAAGGGCTGGGACGAAGGCGTGCAAGGGATGAAGGTCGGCGGCGTGCGTCGCCTGACGATTCCGCCGCAACTCGGCTACGGCCCGCGCGGCGCAGGCGGCGTGATTCCGCCGAACGCGACGCTCGTGTTCGAAGTCGAACTGCTCGACGTCTGACCCCGCATCCGGCCGCTTCCTTCGGATGGAACGCATCGCCTCCCCCGCCATCGCGCTGCGCCGCTACGCCACGTGCGAAGCGTCGGACGTGCACGACTTCCACCAGGTCGTGCTCGGCGTCGATGGCGCGATGGTGATGGCGGTGGACGGGGTCGGCCGGCGCATCGACCGGCACGCGGCCTGGCTGATTCCGGCCGGCGCGCGCCACGACTACGCGGGCCTCGACGACAATCGCCAGCTCGTGATCGACCTGCCCGCCACATCGCTCGCGGTGCCGCAGCGGCTGTTCGACCATGCGCGCGCCGTGTCGATCGCCCCGGCGCTCACGTCGCTCGTCGCGCAGGTCGCGGCCGTCGCCGTGCAGCACGATGCGCCGGCCGGCGACGCACGGCAGGCGGCCGCGCACCGTTTCCAGTGGCAGGCCGCCGCACGCCTGTGCGATGCGCTGCTCGACGATGCCGGCATTGCCGCGCCCGCGTCGGGCCTCGATTTCGCGCGCATCGACCGCTGGCTGCGCGCGCGGCTCGCCGATCCGCTGCGCATCGCCGATCTCGCCGCGCACTGCGGCTACGGGATGCGCCGGTTTCATCAGCTGTTCGTCGACGCGTTCGGCGAAACGCCGCATCGCTACCTGCAGCGGCTGAGGCTCGACGCAGCGGTCGTGCTGCTCGCCGACGGCCGGCATTCGCTCGTCGACATCGCGGGCAGCGTCGGTTTCGCCGATCAAAGCACGTTCACGCATGCGTTCACGAAGCGCTTCGGCGTCGCGCCGGGACGCTGGCGTGGCGGACGGCACTGAACGGCCCAGCGACGCCGGTTTTCCCGCGATAGCGGATGCGGCGCTCGCTCGCGCCGTGGCATTACGGCCGAATGAGCTTCGACAGCCGCTGTCCGTTCCGTGCGAGGCCGTGCCGCGCATGAACGCGCCGCGCGTCCAGCCGATGGTCGCCACGCACCGCGCTCACCGACGCGTCGTGCCCGCTTCGTCACCGATCTTCTTCACGATAGTCTCGGCCGCCTTCACCGGCCGGCCGTCGTCGTGCCGCAGCGCGAGCTTGCGGATCGCGCGCCCGGTGCCGCGGTCGACCAGCACCGAATGCGGCTCGCCGCGCGCGAACAGGTTGACCTCGCCCCACTGCCGCAGCATCACGATGACCGGAAACAGCCCCTCGCCCTTTTTGGTCAGCACGTACTCCTGATACGCGGTGCCGTCGGACGCCGGCACGACGTCGAACACGCCGGCGTCCACCAGCCGCTTCAGCCGGTCGGACAGGATGTTGCTCGCGACGCCGAGGCTCGCGCGGAAATCGCCGAAGCGGCGCACGCCGTCGAACGCATCGCGCACGATCAGCAACGCCCAGCGATCGCCGACGATATCGGTCGCGCGCGCCACCGGGCACGCCGAATCCGCAAGACTTTTCTGCCTGGCCATCTTCCTCTCCACAATTGCGCCGGCGCCTTCGCAGGCATGCCGACCATCCGTGCGCGGGCCTTTGGCCCGTCACCCAACAAGTTGCATTTTAAAACCACTTTCCCTACACTCCAAACAAGTTTCAAATTGCAACTCCATTGCGTGAGGCAACCATGGAGTCATCCTGCCGTTCCGGCACCGTTGCATCGAACGCGCGAACCGACGCGGTCCATCCGGCCGACGGCGGCCGCCTGTCGTCGGCGCGCGTCGCGCTGCTGGCCGTCTGCTGCGCGGCGAGCGTCGCGAACGTCTACTACGCGCAGCCACTGCTCGATTCGATCGCGCGGGATTTCGGCGTGTCGCAGGCCGCCATCGGCGGCGTCGTCACCGCGACGCAGCTCGGCTGCGCGCTCGCGCTGCTGTTCGTCGTGCCGCTCGGCGACTTGCTGAACCGCAAGCGCCTGATCGCCGTGCAGCTTCTGCTGCTGACCGCGGCCTGCATCGGCGTGGCTGCCGCGTCGACACGCGTCGCGCTGCTGGCCGGGATGGTCGCGGTCGGATTGCTCGGCACCGCGATGACGCAAGGGCTGATCGCGTGCGCGGCCGCGCTCGCCGGCGCAGGCGAACGCGGCCGCGTAGTGGGTGCTGCGCAGGGCGGCGTCGTGGTCGGGCTGCTGGCCGCGCGCTCGGTGGCGGGCGTCGTCACCGACATCGCCGGGTGGCGGGCCGTCTATCTCGTATCGGGTGCGCTCGCGATCGCGATGCTCGTCGTGCTGTCGCGGCTGTTGCCGGATCGGCACGCACCGCGCGAACGCATCGGTTACGCGGCGCTGCTGCGCTCGATGGTGTCGCTGCTGCGCGAAGAACGCGTGCTGCGCGTGCGCGGCACGATCGCGCTGCTGATGTTCGCGGCGTTCAGCATCTTCTGGAGCGCGCTCGTGCTGCCGCTGAGCGCGCCGCCGCACGCGATGTCGCACACGCAGATCGGCGCGTTCGGCCTCGTCGGCGCGCTGGGTGCGGCGGCCGCCGCGCGCGCGGGCCGGCTCGCGGATCGCGGGCGCGGCGAAGCGACGACCGGCGCCGCACTCGCGCTGCTCGCGTGCGCGTGGCTGCCGCTCGCATTCGGCACTACGTCGATTGCGCTGCTGATCGTCGGTATCGTGCTGCTCGACGTCGGCGGACAGGCCGTGCACGTCGTCAACCAGAGCATGATTCTCGGCGCGCGGCCGGACGCGCATGCGCGCCTCGTCGGCTGCTACATGCTGTTTTATTCGGCCGGCAGCGGGCTCGGTGCGATCGCGGCGACGATGATGTATGCGCGCGCCGGATGGACAGGCGTGTGCGTGCTCGGCGCGGGGGTGAGCGTGGCCGCGCTCGGCGTATGGGCCGCGACGCTGCGGCGCGCATGATGCGCACCGGTCGTGCGGATGGAATGGGAAAAGCCGGCCCGCCCCAGACGGGCGGCCGGCATGCGAACCGGCCGCGCACGCGCGCCGGTCCGGCTTTCGGTCGCGCTGCGGCTCCGCTGCGCGCCGCGAGCGTTCAGCCTGCCGCCTGAATCGCCTCTTCGTACACGCCAGCCACGCGTCGCGCGATCACCGCGTTGTCGAAATGATCGCGCGCATAGCGCTTGCACGCGACCTCGTCGGGCAACGTGATCGCCCCTGACAGCGCACCGCCGAGCCCTTCGGCAATCGCATCGGCGCCCGTCGACGGCAGCACGAGATCGTTCGACAACCCGGCGACCGCCTCCGGCAGCCCGCCGACCGGCGTCACCAGCACCGGCGTGCCGGATGCCAGCGATTCGACGGTGATCAACCCGAAGCCCTCGAGCGCGACCGTCGGCACGACGCTGACCGTCGCCGCGCGGTACAGCGCCGCGAGATGATGATCGGGCACGAAGCCGAGCAGCTTCACGTTGTCCTGCAGCCCCGCTTCGTCGATGCGCTGCTGCAGTTCCTCGCCGATCTTGCCCTTGCCGGCGATGAGCAGCAGCACGTCCGGGTGACGGCGCTTGACGATGCCGATCGCGTCGATCAGGTCCTCCAGCCCCATGCGCCGCACGAGCCGGCGCACGGCGAGCACGATCGGCCGGTCCTGCGGCAGTTGCAGCTTGTGCCGCGCCTCGGCCGGCGTGAGCGGCGTGTCGAACTGCGCGGTATCGACGCAGCCGGGAATCACGCGCACCCGCGACGGATCGATCCCGTAGCGGTGCGTCAGGATCTGGCCGAACGCCTGCGACAGCACGATCAACCGCGACGAGCGCGTATAGACGGCCTGTTCGAGATAGCGCTTCGCGCGCTGCCCGAGCGACGCGGCGCCCTCGACCTGGCTTTCGTCGGCCCACGGCCCCTGGAAGTGCGACACCTGCGGAATCCCGCGCGTCACGTCGAGGCCCGGGAACGTGTACAGCGCGAAGTGCGACGAAATCACGTCCGGCCGTTCGCTGCGGATCTCGTCGCGCAGCGCGCGCCGCGCGGCGAGCATCCGGCGCGCGAGCGGCTGCGACGCGGGCCCGAAGCCCTGGATCGCGCCGCCCGTGTCGTCGGCGACCTTCGGCGAGCCGGCGACGAGCCCGCGCACCTCGACGCCCGCGCCGGGCAGCGCGCCGACGAGCGAGTAGTACATCCGGTCGAGGCCGCCCGCGCGTTCGGGGAACCAGTGCATGCCGATCTGCAACGATTTGATCGGCCGGGAAGAGTGGGACATCACGGTTGCTCCTGCGTGATTGCATGCTCGACCCGCTCGAACGCGGACGGCTGCGTGGGTTGGCCGATGCGCCGGTAAAGCGCGACGTACTGGGCGCCCATGTGCGCCCAGCCGAAACGGGTCATCAGTTCGCGGGCCGCGTCGCCCATCGCGCGACAGGTGTCGCGCGATGCCGCGAGCGCGCCGATCGCCTGCGCGAGCGCGGCCGGATCGTCCGGATCCTCCAGCACGATCCCGCATTCGCGCGTGATGATTTCCGCGCCGCCCGCCGTGCGCGCGGTGACGACCGGCAGACCGGCCGCCATCGCCTCCAGCAGCGACAGGCTCATCGCTTCGTAGCGCGACGGAAAAACGTACGCGTCGACCGAGCGCATCAGCGTCGGCATGTTCTTCACGAGCCCGAGGAAATGCACGCGCGAATCGATGCCGAGCGCGCGCGCTTCTTCCGGATACGGGCTGCCGGGCAGATAGCCTGCCACCGCCAGATGCACGTTCGCCGGCAGCTTCGTCAGCGCCTTCAGCACGGTGCCGAGGTTCTTGCGCGGCGTGCGCAGGTCGCCGACGAACAGCAGCAGGAACGCGTCGGCCGGCAGCTTGAACGCCGCGCGATCGGCCTGCGCGCCCGCGAACGCGCTGCCGTCGACGCCGTTGTAGATCACGCTGATCTTGCCGCTGTCGATGCCGAGCCCGGCGATCTCGTCGGCCACCTTCTGCGACACCGCCGTGATCGCGCGCGAACGCTTGTACGCCCAGCGCTCGAGCACGGTATTCACACGCGTATAGACGTACTGGTAGGCCGACCACAGCCCCTTGGTGGGTCCGAACGGATAGTACGGACTCTTGAACCAGCCGCCGTGCACGAAGTGCGCGGTATTCACGTCGGCCTTGATCCACGAGATGAAGCCGTTCACGTGCAGCACGTCGTATTCGCCACGGTGCGCGCGCAGCCACGCCGCGCTTTTCAGCGCGAACACCTGCTGCTTGACGAGATTCGACGGCCAGAAGCCGCCGACCTTCACCGGCACCCAGCGCACGCGCGGATCGGCCAGCAACTCGGGCGCGACATGCGACGCGACCAGCGTGACCTCGTAGTGTTCGGCCAGCGCCGCGCGCGCGATTTCGTAATTGACGCGGCCCTGCCCGTCGTTATGTCGCACGACGTGCGTGACGATCGCGATTCTCAATGGTCGCCTCCCCGTGAACGCGCGGCGGCCAGCAGGCGTTGCGCCTTCTGCCAGTGCGCCGCGGCAAGTATCGAAAAAATGGCTGTGAACATCAGCAGGCCGCCGGTGCCGATCAGCGAGTTCGTGAATACGAGCATCGCGAAGGTCGACAGGCACAGGCTCAGGCACGCGCCGACGAACTTGTCCTGGCGCAGCTTGAACGCCGCGCGCAGCGTGCGGCCGAACAGCATCACGACGCCGGCGAGATACAGCAGCGTGCCGGGCCAGCCGAGCACGAACGGCACGTTCATCACGCCGCTGTCGAAGCTGCCGTACTTGCCGAGCTCGCCGCTGTCGCTCGACAGCTTCGTGGACGCGCCGGTCGCGCCCATCCCTTCGCCGGCGACGTCGGTGAACGCCGTCTGCGCGAAGGTCGCGTAGAACTTGTTGCGGTCGTCGTAGCTGCGGTCGTCCTTCAGGTTCGTGATCGACTGCAGGCGCGCGCCGAGCCGGTCGGCCACCGGCCCGACGGTCAAGAGCGGCACGCACAGCCCGACCAGCACGACGCCGCTGATCAGGATCCGCATCCGCACGCGGTTGCTCGATTGCACGAGCTGGATCGCGAGCGCGATCACCCAGCCGCCCCAGGTCGAGCGCACGAGACACAGCGCGAACGACACGAAACCGGCCGCGCCCGCGAACCAGCGGATCTTCTGCGGCGCGACCAGCACGAACACCAGCGCACCCATCATCGCGAACGCGAACGGCCCGGACGAATTCATCGTGCTGAACACGCGCACGCCGTACGGCACCGGCTCACCCTGCGAGCCCATCTGCGAGCCGACCATCCACAGCACGTCCCACTGCGGCATCACGAAGTACTGCACGACGCCGTACACGCCCATCACGAGCATGCCCCACATGAAGGTGGACAGCAGCACGTCGCGATACTCCGGATAGTTGCGCGCGTTCACCATGATGTGAAAGCCGATCAGGATCGGGTACAGCCAGTTCGCGAGGTCGTAGGTTGCGGCCATCACGCCACTCGACACGATCCCGACCAGGTATGCATACACGAGCCCGAACAGGATCAGCAGCACCGGAATCCCGCGTCGCTGCGCGAGCACGCGGTAATGCCTGATGAGCCCCAGGCCGGCGATCATCGTCACCGCGAGCGGCGCGACCTGGATCAGGCTCGTCGGCGTGAACGCGCCCTTGGACCAGTCGGCCAGACGCCGCACTTCCGGGCTCAGGAACCACACCCACCACATGAAGCCGACATAGCGCGCCGGGCTCTTGAAATACAGCCAGATGCCGACCCCGATGGCCAGCACCGGGAACGCGAGCGTCAGCACCTTGCCCTGGTGGATCGCGATCAGCGCGGCGGTCAACGTCCACAGCCCGGCCTGCCCGGCCCAGTGCTTCGGTTCGGCGAACCAGCTGCGGGTGCGCGACGGCGCGCGTTCGGCGGCAATCGTACTCATCGATCCGCGCTCACTGCGACGAAGGGTGCGAATCGGCGAGCGGCATCGCGACGCCGGCCGCCGCGGGCGTGCGGCGCCGGCGCAGCATGTCGCGCGTGATCCGCACGTGCTGCTCGGCGAACGCCTGCGTGGTCAGGTCGCGCTCGCGCAGGCAGGCGGCGGCGGCCCGCGCGCAGTCGAGCGCCGCCGCCGGATCGGCGACGAAGCGATCGGCGGCCTGGCGCATCGCCTGCGCGTCGAACGCCGGCACATAGGCGGCCGTATCGTGCGGGAAGTAGTCGCTCAGGCCGCCCACGTCGGACACGATCATCGGCTTGCCGACGGCCGCCGCCTCGAGCATCACGGTGATGCCCGACGCATGGAAATTCGGCCGCAGCGGCACGACGATCACATCGGCCCACGCGTACAGTTCGTGCTGCTTCGCGAGCCCCGACGCCGGGCCGATCTTCACGTTCGGCGCATGCCATTCGCGCGGCACGCGGCGGCGCGTCGCGAGCCGCACGTCGTAGCGTTCGTCGCCGCCGAACGCGGCGAGGAACGTGCGCCAGTCGCGATCGCGGTCGTTGCCGATCGCGGCGATCCGCAGCGGCCGGTTCGGCTGCCACTGCCGCGGCTCGACCGGCGGGAAATCCTGCGTGTTCAGCCCGTAATAAACGAACTCGGCTTCGCGCCCGAGGATGCGGCGGCACAGGTCGGCGTTGTCGCGGGCGAGCGTGGTCAGCGCGTCGGCGCGCGCGAGCAGCTTGCGGTACAGCCAGCGGCGCGGGCCGCCGAAGCTGCCCCACTTGTCGAACAGCCACACGCTCTGCGCGAGCAGCAGCGGGCGCTTGCCCTGCGCGCCGGCGAGCTTGAGGATCAGCGCGGCGGCCAGATGCTCCTGCTCGGTATGCGTCCAGATCACGTCGGTCGCGAGCAACGTCGCGCGGTTGCGCCACGCATGCACGATATCGAAGCCGAGCGCCGCCTTCAGCGCGCGGCGCGCGACGCTCACGACGCGGTTCTCGCGGCCGTCCTGCGAATAGGTCAGCCGGAATTCGTCGGATTCGGCGTGGTGATAGCCGTACAGGCAGCCGATGTCGTCGCCTTTCCGGTAGGTACGCGGATCGGCGCCGTAGAACAGATGGACGTGAACGTTCGTTGCAGCCTTCGTGGTCATGCGAGCCCTCCGGGCATGGCCGCGCGCGAGGCGCGCAGGCCGTTCAAGACGTCACCGGCGGCATCGCCGCACGATGGGGGGCAAGATCGGTGCGACGCGCATCGCGCGCGCCGCGGCGCACCGCGCGCCAGTGCGCGAGCACGCGGGCACGCCGCGCGGTCGGCAGCGCCAGCAGCACGTGCGCAAAGCCCGGATAGACGCGTGTGCCGACCAGCGTCCACCACCACCACGCGATCTCGCGCCGTACCGGCGGCAGATGCTCCCGCAGCGTCAGTTGCAGGTTGTACGCGCCGTTGCTGATCGCGTTCAGCGACGCCGCATCGCGCCGGTCGTCGTCGAAGCGCTCGGCCGGGAAATGGTCGACCGCGATCGCCGGGTCGTACAGCAGCGTCCAGCCCGAGCGCTGCACCTCCATGCTGAACGCCATGTCGTTGTGCACCTGCGCGCCGGCGCCGCGCAGCCGCGTGTCGAAGCGCAGCCGTTCGATCGCCGCGCGGCGGTAGCTCATGTTCGCGCCTTTGAGCATGTCGACGGCGCGCGCACCGCCGACGCCAAGGTGATGATTGCCGATGATCTTGCCCGACAGCGTGAGCTGGCCAACGAGCTCGCGCGATTCGTCGAGCAAGCGGCCCTTCTCGTGCACCCAGTCGCGCCCGCCGACCGCGCCCACGCGCGGGTCGGACAGGAACGCGGCTTCGATGCGCGCGAGCCAGTCCGCGTGCGGCGCCGCATCGTCGTCGGTGATCGCGACGATGTCGCCGTTCACCGAGTCGAGCCCCTTGTTCAGCGCGGCGACCTGGCCGGCCACCTCGACCGGCACGATGCGTAGCGGCAGCGCGCCGCCGACCGCCGGATCGGCGAGCCGTTCGTGCGTGGCGTCGTCCTCCGGGCGCGCGACGACGATCACCTCGTCGGGCAGCCGCTGCTGCCGCTGCAGCGCCAGCAGGCAGCGCGCGAGGTCGGCGGGACGCCGATAGGTCGGAACGAGCACGGAAATTTTCATCAAGGATTCTCCAGTCGGCCGGTCAGGCGCCGCTCGCGCCGGCCCGGTGTCGTGAAATGCGATCAAGCGCTCAGGTATTCGTGCACGGCCGCATAGCCGCGGCCGTAGCCGCGCGCCTTCGGCGGCACGCCGTTGAAGATCCCGCCTTCCAGGTCGACCCCCGCGGTGCGCAGGCGCTTGATCGCATCGGCGATCTCGCCTTCGGTATGCATGCCCGAGCGCAGCACGAGGAACGTCGAGCCGGCCATGCGGCCGATGATGGTTGCGTCGGTCACCGCCAGCACCGGCGGCGAATCGATCAGCACGACGTCGTAGCGCTTGCCGAGCCCTTCGAGGTATTGCGGCAGGCGCGTCGACATCAGCAGCTCCGACGGATTCGGCGGGCGCGTGCCGGCCGCGATGAACGACAGGCCCTGCACCGGCGTCTCGCGGATCGCTTCCTCGAGCGGCGACTGATCGCTCAGCAGCTCGGACAGGCCCGGCTGCACGGTCAGGCCGAAGTAGCGGTCGAGCATCCCGCGGCGCATGTCGGCGTCGATCAGCAGCACGCGCTTGCCCGAATGCGCGAGCAGCACCGCGAGGTTGACCGTCAGGAAGCTCTTGCCGATGCCCGGCGTCGGGCCGGTCAGCACGATCACGCGGTTCTTCGCATCCATCATCGCGAACTGCATCGCGGTGCGCAGGCTGCGCATGCTTTCGACGCTCAGGTCCTTCGGACGCAGGCTCGCGAGGATCGGCCGCGCACGGCTGCCGCCCTTCTCCGCGGCCGCGTCGAGCTTCACCTGCTCGGCGCTTTGCGGCACCAGCCCGTACAGCGGCAGGTTGAACGTGCGCTCGATGCGGTCGGGATCCTCGATGCCCTGGAACAGGTTGCGACGCAGGAACACGACGCCCGTGCCGAGGATCAGCCCGAGGAACACGGCGGCCGACAGGATCAGCACCTTCTTCGGCTTGACCGGCGCGCCCGGACGCAGCGCCGAGTCGATCAGGTGGATGTTGCCGCCCGTGCCGGCCTTCTGCACCGACAGCTCCTGCACGCGGTTCAGCAGCAGCACGTAGATGTCCTCGGCGACCTTCGCGTCGCGCTGCAGCTGGACGGCCTTCACCTCGGTCGCCGGCAGGCTGCGGAAGCGGTTGCTGAACTTGTCCTTCTCGCCCTGCAGCTCCGCGAGCTGCTGCTTCGCGGCGATCACCATCGGGTGCGAATCGGTGAAGCGCTGCGCGAGCGATGCGAGCTGCAGGCGCTGCGCGGCGATCTGCTGTTCGTATTGCACGCTGCCCTGGAGGTAGACCTTCGCCTCGTCGCTCGCGTTGATCGAACCCGACGTGCGCTGGTATTGCGTGAGCGCGGCTTCCGCGCGTTCGAGGTCGGCCTTCAGGCGCGGCTCCTCGCCCTTCAGGAAGTCGAGCATCTTGGTCGCTTCCGCCTGCTTCGCGACCACGTGCTGGTTCAGGTACGACTGCGCGAGCGCGTTCGCGATCGCGGCGGTCTGGTCCGGGTCCTTGCCTTCCAGCGAAATCTGCACGACGCCCGTCTGCTTGCCCTGCTCGCTCACCTGGATGCCGGCCTGGAAGCCGCTGATCGCGTCGAGATCGTTGTAGCGCACCACCGTGAATTGCGTGCCGGGGCGCGCGACGAGCTTCTGCACGAGCAGCGTCACGCCGCCGCCCTGCGCCGCTTCGCCGACGCGACCGGCCAGCAGCCGCGTGCCGTTCTCGTCGACCAGCGAATAGGTGCCGTTCGGGCCGGCCGTCAGCGTCAGCTTCTTGCCTTCGAGCGCCGGCACGACGCTGATCGAGTCGACGTCGGCGAGCTCGCCGCCCCACGCGTACGATTTCAGGCCGAGCCACGGCCGCGACGGCTCGCCCGGCGTCGCGAGGCGCGCGGCGAGGCTGCCGAGCACCGGCAGCGTCTTCGGCGCGATCGAAAAGTTCAGCTTGAACTGCTCGACGACCGGCGTGACCACGCCGCGGCTCTTGATGATCTCGATTTCCGCGTCGGTCGGCGCCTGCTGCGGGCCGCTGTTGATCGACGCGCCCGTCTGCGTCTGCGTGAGCGCCTGCGACGTGTTGTCGTTGCCCTCGACCCGCACGTGCACGTCCGCCTGGTAGACCGGCTTCGCGATGAAGCAGTAGAGGCCGGCGAGCGCGATGACCGTCACCGCGATGCCGATCAGCAGCCAGATGTCGTCCATGATCACCTGGAGCAACTGGCCGAGAACGAAGTCCTCTTCCTCGGTCTTCGCGGTCAGGTCCGCGTAGGAGTGTTTCGCTTGCGTGTTCACCATTCGTTCCCGCTTGAGTGGTGCCGGGGGGCGGACGCCGCCCCGGCGGGCTATCAGCGCGTGATTTGCCGCATGTAGAAGATCGTCTGGATCGTCGGCAGCACCTGCTGCAGCACACGGTTGAACTGCACCGAGCCGGCCGTGCTGACGTAGACGACGTCGAGCGGCTGAAGCGGGAAGCGGCTCGACAGCATCAGCGCATCGGGCTGCGTCATGTCGAGGCGGAACACTTCGGGCTTCGTCGGGTTGTCGCGCATGCCGC
The DNA here is from genome assembly GCF_016899425.1 of Burkholderia sp. MS389. Taxonomy (GTDB): domain Bacteria; phylum Pseudomonadota; class Gammaproteobacteria; order Burkholderiales; family Burkholderiaceae; genus Burkholderia; species Burkholderia sola. The sequence continues at coordinate 2,705,755 of NZ_CP045995.1, read as the reverse complement.
GCATCACGTAGATCTTGCGCGGGTTCGCATCGGTGTCGAGGATCCCGCCGCCCGCGGTCAGCGCGTCGGCGATGGTCAGCCTGCCCTTGAGCATCGGCACCGTGACCGGCGTCTTGACCTCGCCCATGATGAACACGCGGCTGTCGCTGCGATCCGGCACGTTGACGATGTCGCCCGGCTGCAGCATCACGTTCTGCTTCACCTCGCCGCGATCGAGCACGCCGTTCGCGTCGAGCGTGTACAGCTTGCCGTCGCGCGTCAGGCGCACGCGCTGCAGGTCGGCTTCGGCGGTCGAGCCGCCGGAGCGCGAGATCGCGTCGACGAGCGTGAGCGGCACGTCGCTCACCGCGAGCGGGCCCGGCTGCTTCACCTCGCCCGTCACCTGCACCTTCTGGCTGCGGAACGACAGCACGCGCACGTCGAGCTGCGGATTCTTCACGTAGCGCGACAGGCTGGACGCCATCTCGTCGCGGATCTGCGCGACCGTCTTGCCCGCCACGCGAATGCGGCCGACGAACGGGAAGAAGATCGTGCCGTCGGCGGCAACCGTCTGGCCGTACGGATCGGCCTGGCCCGGCAGCGCGGTCGTATACGGCTGCTGCAACGCGCCCGCGACCGATTGCGTCGTGTTGCCGCCGCTCGAGAACGACTGGCCCTGCGGCGTCGTCAGCTCCGGGTGGTCCCACACGGTGACGCCGAGGATGTCCTGCGGGCCGACGCGATACGTGTACTGCGACGGATCGGTATAGCGCCCGGGCGGCAGCGGATGATCGACCTGTGCTTTCTGCAGCTGGTCCATCACCACTTTGGCGTCGATGTAATGAACCGGATAGGTTTCGGCCGCTTCCTGCCGGCCTTCGTCCTTCAGGTTCGACGAGTCGAGGTAGTTGCCGGGCGCGGTTGCACAGGCTGACAGGAAAGTCGTCAGCGCGACGGCAAGCGCCACCGGGCGCATCGGGCGTTTCAGCATAGTTTCTGTAGCCATCCTTGAACCAGACGTTCGATCAGTGAGTAGCTCTCGCGGTAGTCGGCCTCGGGGCCGCCGTGCGGGTCCGCGATCTCGGCCCCTTCCCACTTGCCGAGCAGGTGGACCTTGCCGCGTGCGAACGGATCGACCGCTTCGACGGCCGCGATCTGTCGGCGCTCGCTGACGAGAATCAGGTCGGCGTCGCGCACGATCCGGCGCGACAGCCGCCGCGAGCGATGGGTCGTCGCATCGACGCCCCGCTCGGCCAGCAGTTGCCGCATCACCGGATCGATGCCGTCGCCGTCGTTCGCGTGGACGCCGGCCGAATGAAACGTCGGACGCGGGCCGCCGCGCGACGCGGCGTGCGACTTGAACAGCATTTCCGCCGCCGGGCTGCGGCAGACGTTCGCGTGGCAGACGATCAGGATGTTCCGGAACATGGCGTCTCGTAACGAGTGACGAAAAACGGGTTACGCGCTCGCGCGCGCGGCGCCCGGCACGCGCGCGGCGACGGCCTGGCGCGAGCCCGGCCGGCCGATCGGGTGGTACTCGATGCCCTGCTCGCTCATCGTCTCCGGCTCGTACAGGTTGCGGCCGTCGAAGATCACGGGCGCCTTCCACAGGCGGCCGAGCGCGACGAAGTCGGGGCTCTTGAACGCCTTCCATTCGGTGACGATCACGAGCGCGTCGGCGTCGCGCGCAGCCTGCGCCTCGTCGTCGACGAACGACAGGCGCTCGAGCCAGCTCGGGTGATCGGCGAGATCGAGCGCGAGCACGCGGCGCGCTTCCTGCTGCGCGACCGGGTCGTACGCGGCGACGCGCGCGCCGCGCGACAGCAGCTCGGCGATCAGCTCGCGGCTCGGCGCCTCGCGCATGTCGTCGGTGTTCGGCTTGAAGGCCAGGCCCCACAGCGCGAACGTGCGGCCGCTCAGGTCCTCGCCGAAACGCGCGACGATCTTGTCGGCGAGCACGCGCTTTTGCGTCGCGTTGACCGACGACACGGCCTTCAGGATCTGCAGCGACTGGCCGTGCTCGTCGGCCGTGCGGATCAGCGCCTCGACGTCCTTCGGGAAGCACGAGCCGCCGTAGCCGCAGCCGGCGTACAGGAAGTGGTAGCCGATGCGCGGATCGGAGCCGATCCCGCGGCGCACGGCCTCGATGTCCGCGCCGAAGCGGTCGGCGAGGTTCGCCAGCTCGTTCATGAACGAGATGCGCGTCGCGAGCATCGCGTTCGCCGCGTATTTCGTGAACTCGGCCGAGCGCACGTCCATGTACAGCGTGCGCTCGTGATTGCGGTTGAATGGCGCGTAGAGCTTCTTCATCAGCTCGCGGGCGCGCTCGCCCGGCACGTCGTCGTCGCAGCCGATCACGATGCGGTCCGGCCGCGTGAAATCGTCGACAGCCGCGCCTTCCTTCAGGAATTCCGGATTCGACACGACCGAGAACATCTGGTCGCCGCCGCGCTTCGCGAGCTCCTCGGCAACCGCCGCGCGCACGCGCTCGGCCGTGCCGACCGGCACCGTCGACTTGTCGACGATCACCTTGAAGCCGGTCATGTAGCGGCCGATGTTGCGCGCCGCCGCGAGCACGTATTGCAGGTCGGCCGAGCCGTCCTCGTCGGGCGGCGTGCCGACCGCGATGAACTGCACGTCGCCGTGCGCGACCGCGGCCTCGACGTCGGTCGAGAAGCGCAGGCGGCCGGCCGAGCGGTTGCGCGCGATCACTTCCTTCAGGCCCGGCTCGTGGATCGGCACGCCGCCGTTGTTCAGGATGTCGATCTTTGCCTGGTCGACGTCGAGACAGAACACGTCGTGCCCGATGTCGGCGAGACAGGCGCCGGTGACAAGCCCTACGTAACCGCTGCCGATGATAGTCAGATTCATGATGTGTCGGACCCCTTGACCAATGATTCGAAATTCGGAAAACCCGAATGCCTGTGCGACGCAGCGCGTCGGTGTCAGTACGCGTTGCTGCCGGTGAAGCCTTTCCACAGCGTCAGCACGACGATCTTGATGTCGAGCCAGAACGACCAGTTCTGCATGTAGTACAGGTCGAGCTTCACGCGGCCCATCATCTTCTCGATCTGGTCGGTCTCGCCGCGATAGCCGTTGATCTGCGCCCACCCGGTGATGCCGGGCTTGATCCGGTAGCGGAACATGTAGCCCTTGACCAGATCCTTGTAGATGTCGTCGTGCGCGAGCGCATGCGGGCGCGGGCCGACCACCGACATCTCGCCCTTCAGCACGTTGATGAACTGCGGCAGCTCGTCGAGGCTCGTGCGCCGCAGGAACCGGCCGACCGGCGTCACGCGCGAGTCGTTCTTGGTCGCCTGCGTGACCTGCCCGGCCACTTCCTGGTGCACCTTCATCGAGCGAAACTTGTAGATCTCGAACTCGTGCCCGTCGATGCCCTTGCGCTTCTGCCGAAAGAACACCGGCCCGCGCGAGGTCAGCTTGATCAGCGCCGCGATCAGCACCATCACCGGCGCGAGCGCGGCGAGCGCCGCCAGCGCGAACAGCCGGTCGAACACGAACTTCGGCAGGATCCGCACGTCGGTGATCGGCGACGCCGCGAGGTTGATCGCCGGCACGCCGAGCACCTCGACCACTTCCTGGTTGAAGAACGACAGCGTGCGCACGTCCGGGATGAAGCGGATGTTCACGAAGTCGTGGCGGAACACCGTCACGATCTGGTGAATCCGGCGCTCCTCCGTGATCGGCAGCGTGAGCCACAGCTCGCTGATCGCGCGGCTGCGCACCAGCCACACCAGCGATTCGAACTGCCGCTCGATGCGCACGTCGTCGAGCGCGACTTCGCCCGGCGCCTCGCTTTCGTCGTACACGCACACCGGGTTGAAGCCGGCTTCCGGCCGCGCCCGCATCTGCGCGATCAGCCGCCGCGCCGCCGGCGTGCCGCCGACGATCGCGACCGCCTTCAGGTTGTAGCCGCCGCGGCGCAACTGCCGCAGCACGACGTGCACGCAGGTCTTCGAGCCGGCGAGCAGCGCCATCGTCACGAGCGCCCAGTAGCCGAGCCACAGCCGCGACAGATCGCCCGACTGGTGAAAACTGAAACTCATCAGGATGCCCGCGAGCTCGACCGCGAGCCACGCGAACGCCACGCGCACCACCAGCCCGACGAGACGCTTGCCGCGCCACGACTGGTAGATGCCGATGGCCGGAAAGAACACGACGACCAGCAGGCAGTCGAACAGCACCGTCGTGCGCTGCAGGTCGCTGAGCCCGATGCTGCCGTCGTGCAGCGCAGCCGCGATCAGCGCGCCCGTCACGACCATCGCGATATCGATGACTCTCGCCAGCACGCTCAACATGTCTGTTTCCTCTTCTTTGAACAGGCGTTTGCCGAACAGCGCCTTGCGCGACCCGTGCCGCACATTCGATTCAAACGTTGCATGACGCTATTGAAGCGACAAGAAAATTCATCCTCAAGCGCACAAGTATTTCGAAAAATAATCGGAAATTCTTGCCGCGATCTTTTTTAATTAAATCGGCAGGATTTCCCGAATCGGGCTCGATCGGGGATTTTTTCTGAATCTTTACGCTTTCCGCTCGCCCTTTGCGGGCGGGCGCGGCAGGCTGGCGCCGGGAATTATTTTTTATTTTTTTATTTGCGGCCAGTGCTACCGCGGAAAGTTCTTCCAGATGACGGCTCGGCGGATATCCGGCATTGGGTCCGGTTTTATTGTCGATTTACTTCATGCTACAACGACAGGCACTGACTTCAACCGTGGAGAGTGTCATCATGAATGCTCCGGCAGTGGTCGCCGAAACGCGCCATTCTTCTTCCGCCGCCCCCATCGTCGGCACGCCCGCCGTCGGTACCCGCCTCGCCGTGCAGCCCGTGATTCTCGCCGGCGGTTCCGGCACGCGCCTGTGGCCGATGTCGCGCGAGCGCTTTCCGAAACAGCTGATCGGCCTGCTCGGCGATCATTCGCTGCTGCAGTCCACCGCACTGCGCCTCGACGGCCTGATCGCCGATCACCCGCTGAACGACGACGTGCTGATCGTGTGCGGCGAGGATCACCGCTTCACGACCGCCGAACAGTTGCGCCTGACGGCCAAGCACGCGACCATCATGCTCGAGCCGCTCGGCCGCGACACCGCGCCCGCGCTGACGCTCGCCGCGTTGCGGCTCGTCGCCGGCGGCAACGACGCGGTGATGACCGTGATGCCCGCCGACCATGCGGTCGCGGACGTGCCGCGCTTTCACGCGGCCGTCGCGGCCGGCGTGCACTGCGCGGCGCAAGGCAAGATCGCGACGATGGGCATCGTGCCGAAGCACGCGGAAACCGGCTACGGCTATATCCGCGTCGGCGCGCCGCTCGGCGACGCCGGCACGGGCGGCCTCGACGTACGCCGCCTCGACCGTTTCGTCGAGAAGCCGCATCTCGAACTCGCGCAGCAGTACGTCGCGTCGGGCGAATACTGGTGGAACAGCGGGATCTTCATCGTGCGCGCGTCGGTCTGGCTCAAGGCGATCCGGCAGCTCGAACCCGAGATCTACGCGGCCTGCGAACAGGCGGTCGCACAGGGCAAGGAAGACGGCGATTTCTTCCGCGTCGATCGCGATGCGTTCGCCGCGTCGCCGTCGAACTCGATCGACTACGCGGTGATGGAACCGCTCGCGAGCCTGCCGCAACTGTGCGAAAGCGTCGTCGTGCCGCTCGACGCAGGCTGGTCGGACGTCGGCTCGTGGGACGCGATCTGGCAGATCTCGCCGAAGGACGACGCCGGGAACGTCGGCCGCGGGCACGTGTTGTTCGAAGGCGCCGACTCGACGTTCGCGCATTCGGAAAGCCGGCTCGTCGCGTGCGTCGGCACGCAAAACCTGGTCGTCGTCGAAACGCCCGACGCCGTGCTCGTCGCGGATAAATCGCGCGTGCAGGACGTGAAGAAGATCGTCGGGCACATCAAGGCGCGACAAGGCACCGAAGCGACCGATCACCGCAAGGTGCATCGTCCGTGGGGCCACTACGACTCGGTCGACACGGGCGAGCGCTTCCAGGTGAAACGCATCGTCGTGAAGCCGGGCGCGCAACTGTCGCTGCAGATGCACCACCACCGCGCCGAACACTGGATCGTCGTGCGCGGCACCGCGCGCATCACGCGCGGCGACGAAACGTTCCTGCTGTCCGAAAACGAATCGACGTACATTCCGCTCGGCGTGTCGCACCGCCTGGAAAACCCGGGCAAGATGCCGCTCGAGCTGATCGAAGTGCAATCAGGGGCGTATCTCGGCGAGGACGACATCGTCCGCTTCGACGATACCTACGGCCGGCAGTAACGCGTCATGCAACACAGGGCGCCGCTTCGCGCGGCGCCCTAAGCAGACATGGAGACACGAGACTTCCGCGCGGGCGTCGTGGCACACGACGGCCCGCGCGTGACACGGCAACGGCGATCAGCCCACGCGGTACGCGTACTCGCGACGCTCCGCCTGCACGGGATCGTTGCGGCTTTCCGACAACGCGCCCGCGCGACGCTCGGCGATGAAGCGCTTGATGTCCGATTCCGCGCGCGCCAGCGCCGACAAGCCGGCCAGCACTTCGCCCTGCGGCTCGCGCGCCGGTGCGTCGCTCGCACCGTGGCGATCGATCCACTGGCGCGCCCAGTCGAGCGCGTACTGCTCGGCCGCCTCGGCGTCGGTGAAGCGCGGGCCGATCAGGCCCGAGCGTTCGACCCGACGGTCGTCCTGCGAGATCTCGGCCCACGCGCGATACATCAGGTTCTGCACGGGCTGCGCGATGCCGCTGATCGTATAGCCGCGATACTCGTCGACCTGCGGCTCGGCCGCGGCGAAGCTCGCGGCCGACGCCCGCGCATGCCGCAACTCCGCGGCCGGCGCACCGGGCACGGTAAACGACACGTCGGCGCGGCCGTCCATCGGGTCGTCCGCCATCGCGCTCAGCGACGCACCCTCGCCCTGCCAAACGTTTGCCTGCGCGCCTGGCAATTGCCACGACTCGGGGTTCTGCCAGAACACGCCGCGCAGACGGTCGTTGTCGGGCGCGGGCTCCGCGCGGCGGGCCGGCACGACGGCCTCCGGCGGCGGCGGAATATACGCGAACGTGCGCCCGCTGAACTGGGTCAGCACGTCGATCATCTTCAGCAGCGTGCCGTTCGCGAGCCACTCCTCGTAGCGACGGCGGCACGTCGGCCCGGACGGATAGCGGCCGGGCAGCTTGGACCAGGCTTCGCCGGTCGTCAGGATCCAGAGCACCGCGTTCGCGACGACGCGCGGTTCGGCACGTGGACGCCCACGACGGTTCAGCCTGATGGGTTCATCGGCGATCAGCGCTGAAAGGCGAAACCACTCTTCATCGTTAAGCTCATCGAAGAACATAGTCAATCTCTCCACGCAGCCAGGCCGGGGCTGCGATTGGCGGCGCCGTCACGACACATCGCGTCGCGGGGCGGCCAGGTTGCACATTATGGTTATCCGGCGTTGTGCATACCGGGCGACACCGCACTTTCACGGTGCCGCGATTCCCGGCAATGGCGCACAAATCGCGGTCTCACTCCAATGTGGGAATTTTTGTGCACGAAGCATACCATCCTCAGGGTTTATCTCAATATGACAATGACTTAATGTTACGCACTGAAACAACCTGCCATCGGCGAGCAATCCATTTACGCTTGAATTTTTTTGCGGGATCTTTATGCCGATGGCTGCAAAGGCCCGTCTGGCGGGGCTCCGCAGCGTCTGAAGAATGCGCTGAAACGGCAGTTTCCGCCTGCTCCGACCCTAGCCGGCAAGCTCTTCCGGAAGGGTTACGGGGAATCGGTAAATCAGGGAAAAATTCGTAACAAGTTATTCACGAATCGGTAAATCATTCAATTTGACCTGAATCAAATTATCTCGATGCACAATCTTTTTATTGTTTCGCTGCGAGGAATGAAAATACGCTGACGCGGCGCGCCCACTCTGTCCCCGCATGCAAATCCGTCACGCTTGTTACATTTTCGCCGCAACCGGCAAGCGGCCGCGCCGCAGGGCTGCGACGCGGCTGTTTCGGGTCCGAACGGAAAGGGGGAAGCCGGCTTGCGCGGCTCGCGACGACGGCGGCGCTAGCGCAGATCGCCTGCCAGCGACGCGGTCACGTCCGCGTCGATGCGCTGCGCGGGCATCGTGTAGGCCGGATGATCGCAGCCGATCGACAGCGCCGCCCCGCCCTTGAGCGCCGCGCGCATCGGCGCATCGAACTCGAAGCGGACGAAGTGCACGGCCGACGTCTTCTCCGCGTTGTCGCGCTCGAGATCCTCGTCGGCGATCGCGTAGACGCTCGCGTGCCCGTCGACCCGCAGGTACACGCGATCCTCGACACCGATCAGCCGCGCGAGCGCCGCGCGCCGTTCGATCTCGTGCTCGTACTCGATCTGCATCGTCGCCTTCAGGTTGGTGCCGTCGGGCACCAGCGGCAGATACGCTTCCAGTTCCCCTTCGATGCCGGCTTCGTCGAAGATCTTCTCGATATGCAGCATCTCGTGGATCTGATAACGGATCGTCGTCTCGTCCTCGAACAGAAAACGCAGGTGGTTGCCGAGCGCCACCGCGCGGCGGCGCTTGTACGCGACGAGTCGCGCGTGTTCGGCCTTGCGGATCTTCGCGTACGCTTCGAGCGTCAGCAGGGAGTCGCGGGTCAGCGTCATCAGTTGCTCCGAGAAACCCCGTCCTTCAGGACGGGGAGGAAAGGCGTGCTGTTGACAGGCAGCTTCTTCCACGGGTTAGGATCACCGGCATGATCCTTGTCTACCGCTACCGGGTGAAATCGCTCAACGGACTGCTCAACAAGCAGAGCCGTGCGGTGAACTACGTCTGGAACTTCTGCAACGACACGCAGAAGCACGCGCTCAAGTGGAGCAAGAAGTGGCCTACAGGATTCGACCTGAACGTGCTGACAACCGGCAGCAGCAAGGAACTCGGTATTCACTCCGGCACGATCAACGCAACATGCGAGCAATATGCGAAGTCGGGCAGCCAGCACCGTCGGCCCTACCTGCGCTATCGCGGCAGGAAATCGCTGGGCTGGGTGCCGCTGAAGGGCCGCGACCTGAAGCGCGAAGGCGACGCGTTTCGCTTTGCCGGCAATACTTTTCGGGTGTTTAACAGTCGACCGCTTCCCGAAGGCAAGATCAAGGATGGGACCAACTTTGCACAGGATGCGCGCGGCAACTGGTTTCTCAACATCGTGATCGAGATGCCGGATGTTCAGGCTCGTCCGATCCGTTCTGGTGTCGGCATCGATCTCGGCCTGAAAGACTTCGCCACACTTTCGACCGGCGAGAAACTGCCCAATGACCAGTTCGGTCGACGCGCGGCGGAAAAGCTGGCGAAAGCGCAGCGAGCACGAAAGCACAAGCGACATATCGCGAAGCTGCACGCCAAGGTCGCGAATGCGCGTGCCGACTTCCAGCATAAGCTCGCGCTCGATCTGGTGCGGCGTTTCGATTACATCGCGGTCGGCAACGTGTCGGCAACCAAACTCGCCAGGACCAGGATGGCGAAAAGCGTCTACGACGCGTCCTGGTCGTCCTTCCGAAACAAGCTCCGTTACAAAGCGATGGCGCACGGGGCCACGTTCGAGGAAGTCGACGAAAGCGGTTCGACCCAGTCCTGTTCGGCGTGCGGATCGAAAGACAGCACGACGCGGCCGAAAGGTATCGCGGGACTGCGAATAAGAGAGTGGGCCTGCAGTGACTGTGGTGCCGAGCATGATCGAGATACCAACGCTGCGTTGAACATTCTCCGATGCGGACGTGCATCGCCAGGTGTGGGAATCCTTCCCTTTAGGGAGAGGAGGACGTCAAGGGTGTCCTCGTGATGGCCGGCCGCCGCTCAGATGCCGTACGCGCGCCGCAGCAGCGTCAGCGGATGCGCGAGCGGCGCCGGCGGCAGCCCGTTCTCGTCGATGCCCTGCACGATGTGATGGCCGGCGAGCGCGCAGTCGGACGACACGACGTCCGGCCGCGGCTCGGCCATCGCCTTGAACACCGGCGTGCCGATCCGCATCGCGTCCGCATGAAATTCCTTCTTCACGCCGAACGTGCCCGCGTGGCCCGAGCAACGCTCGACGACGGTCACGCGCGTATCGGGCACGAGCGACAGCGCATCGGCCGTCTTGCGGCCGATGTTCTGCACGCGCGCATGGCACGGCACGTGATACGACACACTGCCGAGGCCGGTCTTGAAATCGGTCTTCAGCAGCCCGTCGCGATGGCGCGCGATCACGTATTCGAACGGGTCCCAGAACGCGTCGGCCACCGCGCGCACGGCCGGGTCGGCGGGAAACATCAGCGGCAGCTCGCTCTTGTACATCAGCACGCAGCTCGGGATCGCGCCGATCAGCGCATAGCCTTCACGTGCGTAGCGTTCGAGCACCGGGATGTTCACCGCCTGCTTCGCGGCGACGCCGGCGAGGTTGCCTTGCTCCAGCAGCGGCATCCCGCAGCACGCTTCGCGCGTGACGAGTTCGTACGGGATCTCGTTGTGCGCGAGGATCGCGAGCAGGTCGTGGCCGATCCCCGGCTCGTTGAAATTCACGTAGCACGTCGCGTAGATCGCGACCTTGCCGGGCGTGCGTTCGCCGTCGCGCACGGGCGGGTTCGCCGAGCGCTCGGCTGCGCGCCGGAACGTGCGCGGCGCGAACTCCGGCAGCCACGCATGGCGATCGACGCCGAGCGCCGCTTCGAGCGCGTGCCGCGCGGGCGGCGTGCGGTTCACCGCGTTGATCGTCTGCGTGACGACCGGAATGCCGGCGAAATGGCCGAGCGCATCGGTATTCGACAGCACCTTGTCGCGCAGCGTCGCTTCGCCGCGCTTGTAACGCGCGGCCTTGCCGCGCAACATCAGGTGCGGGAAGTCGACGTTCCATGCATGCGGCGGCACGTACGGGCATTTCGTCATGTAGCAGAGGTCGCACAGATAGCACTGGTCGACGACCTTGCCGAATGCTTCCTTCGGCACGTCCTCGACGTCGCCCATCGGCGTGTCGTCGACCAGGTCGAACAGCGCCGGAAACGCGCCGCACAGCGACACGCAGCGCCGGCAGCCGGCGCAGATGTCGAATACGCGGGTCATTTCCGCATCGATCTCGGCCTGGTCGTAGAACGCTTCGGACTGCCAGTCGAGCGGATGCCGGGTCGGCGCTTCGAGACTGCCTTCCTTGTGGGGCATGGGGCGCTCCCGCATGGCGCGCATGTGCGCAAGCGCACCGCCCGCACGATGCGGGCGGCGATGAACGAACAGCCGGCCGCGTGCCGGTCGCACGGCGATGCCGGGCGGCCCGCGGCGGCCCGTCAGTCGACGAGACTGTCCAGCGCCTTCGTGTAGCGGTTCGCGTGGCTGCGTTCGGCCTTCGCGAGCGTCTCGAACCAGTTCGCGATTTCGTCGAACCCCTCGTCGCGCGCGGTTTTCGCCATGCCCGGATACATGTCGGTGTATTCGTGCGTTTCGCCAGCGATCGCCGATTCGAGATTCAGCCGCGACGAACCGAACGGCAGGCCCGTGGCCGGATCGCCGACGGTTTCCAGGTATTCGAGATGGCCGTGCGCATGACCGGTTTCGCCTTCGGCGGTCGAGCGGAACAGCGCGGCGACGTCGTTCTGCCCCTCGACGTCGGCCTTCGACGCGAAATACAGATAGCGCCGATTCGCCTGCGATTCGCCCGCGAATGCGGCCTTCAGGTTCTCTTCGGTCTTGCTGCCCTTGAGTTGAGCCATTTGCGCCTCCGTTCGAGTCGGCGCGGCCGCGTGCGACGCCGGGCCGATCAGATATGTGGGGAACGATGCGTGCGCCGGGCGCGCGTCGTGCTCTTCAATCTAGGCGCTCGCGTTCGCATCCCCCAATAGGCTTTTTCAATGCGGGCGATAGTGTCGGGGGGCGGTGTGCGGCGGATGGCGGGAAGACGGGCGCCATGCGGTGCGCGGGAGCGGACGGGACGGGACGGGACGGGACGGGACGGGACGGCGGGTAGTGTGCGGTGCGCGGCGGCGCCGCGCTCGTCACGCGTCACGCATCCATCGCGCGCTTCAGCAGCAATTCGCGCTCACGCTCGTTGCGCGTCAGTTCCGCCGCGCGGCGGAATTCCAGCTTCGCCTCGTCGGCGCGGCCGAGCTTCGCGAGCAGATCGCCGCGCACGCTCGGCAGCCAGTGATAGCGCGCGAGCGCCGGATCGTCGCGCAGCACGTCGACGAGTTCGAGCGCGGCGGCCGGCCCGAACGCCATCCCCACCGCGACCGCGCGATTCAGCTCGACGACCGGCGACGGCGCGACTTCGGCGAGCGCGTCATACAGCGCGACGATCTGCGCCCAATCCGTGTCCGCCGCGTGCCGCGCCCGCGCGTGGCACGCGGCAAGCGCGGCCTGCAGCGCATACGGCCCGCGCACGCCGCCGAGCTTCGTCGCCCGCTCCAGCGCCGCGAGGCCGCGCCGGATCAGCAACGGATCCCAGCGGCTGCGGTCCTGGTCGAGCAGCAGCACGGGCCGGCCCTGCGCGTCGACGCGGGCATGCATGCGCGACGCCTGCAACTCCATCAGCGCGACGAGCCCGAGCACTTCGCTTTCGTCCGGCGCGAGGCCGGCCAGCACGCGGCCGAGCCGCAACGCCTCGTCGCACAGCGCCGGGCGCATCCAGTCGTCGCCCGCCGTCGCCGCATGGCCTTCGTTGAACACGAGATAGATCACTTCGAGCACCGACGCGAGCCGCGCGGGCCGCGCATCGGCGGCCGGCACCTCGAACGGCACGTGCGCGGCCGCGAGCGTGCGCTTCGCGCGCACGATCCGCTGCGCGATCGTCGGCTCCGGCGTCAGGAATGCGCGCGCGATCTCGCCCGTCGTCAGCCCGCCGAGCAGCCGCAGCGTTAGCGCGACGCGCGCGTCGGTCGACAGCACCGGGTGGCACGACGTGAAGATCAGCCGCAGCAGATCGTCGCCGATGTCGTCGTCGCGCGCGTCGGCGAGCGCATCGGCGATGTCGGGGACGACGTGCGCTTCGAGCGCGTCCATCTCGTGGCCAAGCTGGTCGCGCTTGGCCGAATGAAGCGACTCCTGCCGGACCCGGTCGAGCGCGCGACGCTTCACGGCCGTCATCAGCCAGGCGGCCGGGTTGTCGGGCACGCCGTCGACGGGCCAGTGCTCGAGCGCCGCGACGAGCGTGTCCTGCGCCAGTTCCTCGGCCACGCCGACGTCGCGCACCACGCGCGCGGCGCGCGCGATGATCTTCGGCGCCTCGATTCGCCAGACCGCTTCGATCGCACGATGCGTCGCCTCATGCGTCACGACGCCTGCCCCTGGGCGGACGCCTCCAGCGGCATGGCCATCAGTTCCCACGTGTGGCCGTCCGGATCGGTGAACCCGTGGCCGTACATGTTAGGGTACTCGCGCGGCGCCTGCGGCGCGGCCCCGCCGGCCGCCAGCGCCTTCGCGACGAGCGTGTCGACTTCGGCGCGGCTATCGCACGACAGGCACGACAGCACCTGGATGTGCGTCGCCGGATCGATGATGGTCTTGTCGGTGAAGGTCTGGAAAAACGGCCGCACGAGCAGCATCGCGAAGATCGCATCGCTGATCTTGATGCAGGCGGCCTGCTCGTTGGTATAGGCCGGCACGACCTCGAAGCCGAGCGCCTGGTAGAACGTCTTCGCGCGCGGCAGGTCGGCTACCGGCAGGTTGATGAAAACCATCTTGTGCATGACGGGTGCTCCCGGTGAGATTGGATTCAGGCGTGGCTGCGGCCGACGTGGAGATCGCGGAACCGCTCGACCGCGTCGCTCGGCGTCAGGTCGTCGAGCTCGAACAGCGGCCGCACCTCGATCTCGCAATCGAGCTCGGCGCCGAACGGCGCGGGGAACCGGCGCGTCCATTCGAGCGCCTCGTCGCGCGAGCGCACCTGGATCAGCGTGTAGCCGGCGATCAGTTCCTTCGTTTCGGCGAACGGGCCGTCGATCACCGTGCCCTTGCCGCCCGTGTAGCGCACGCGCCAGCCGTGGGCGCTCGGCCTCAGGCCGTTGGCGTCGAGCAGCACGCCGGCCTTCGCCAGTTCCTCGTGATAGACCGTCATCGCCTCGACCAGCCGGTTGTCCGGCAACGCGTCGGATTCGCTGACGGCATTCGCCCGGATCATGATCATGAATCGCATCGTTCACTCCTTGTCGTCGGTGGAAAGCGGCGCCCGTTCCGTGGCGCCTTACCCGGACGACGGGCGGAAGACGGCCGGATCGACACGCGCCACGACAAATCAGGGTAAATACCGAGTCGCGACGCTCACAGAAAGCACGGGCCGACCGCGCGCACCTCGACCGTGCACCATTGCGCGGCCGGGCACTGGCGCGCGATTTCGATCGCTTCCTCGCGCGTGTCGACGTCGACGAGGAAGAAGCCGCCGACCATCTCCTTCGCCTCCGCGAACGGCCCGTCGAGCAGACGCGTCTCGCCGTCGCGCACCTGCACGCGCGTGCCGCGCTCGGACCGTTCCAGCGACTCGACGCCGCGCAGCACGCCGCGCGCCTTCAGCGACTCGGCGAAATCGACCATCCGCGCATAGAGCGCCTGGCCTTCGTCGAGCGTGCGCTCGACGCGCTGCTCGGTCGGTTCGACAATCAACAGCATGTAAGACATGGATTTCTCCTGTGGGAACGGGGTGCGGCGACATGCAGCGGCCGAGCGGCACACGACGCCCGGTGCGAAAGCGTAACAGCCGCGGGGCGGCTTGCCGCATCGTTGGCCAACCGGCAATGGCCGAACGGCCATTTCGGCCGCAGCCTGACATTTTGCCTTCAAGATGCGGTCCCGAACTGTCGGATTTTCATCCTGTGGACCGTCCCATGTCACGCCCGCTCCCCCTGCTTGCCGTCGCGCTGTTCGTCGCGCTGTTCGTCGTGTTGTCCGCCGTGCTGTCCGTGGCCTTCTGCGCGCGGCCGCCCCCCGCCGCGCTGCCGGTCGGCAGCGGTTGCGGCGGCCCCGCCACGGCGATCGCCGAGATCCGCCGCGCCGGCGGTCCGTCGCGGCTCGCCGGGCAAACGACGTCGATCGAAGCGGTCGTCACCGCGGCGTTCGGCGGCGCAGACGGCCTCGGCGGCTTCTTCGTCCAGCAGGCCGACGCGCAACGGCAACACCGGCCGGGCGTTCCGGAAGGCCTGTTCGTCTACGCACCGAATGCGCGCGCAGAACCCGGCGATCTCGTGCGTCTGACCGGCAAGGTCGACGAGAAATACGGCCGGACGCAGCTCACGCTGTCGGGCCGCGTGGCCGTCTGCGCACGCGGGCAGACGGTCACGCCGGCCGCGCTCGCGCTGCCGGTTGCGTCGCCCGCCGTCCTCGCCGCGCACGAAGCCATGCGCGTACGCCTGCCGCAAACGCTGACGGTCAGCGATACCTACGAACTCGGCCGCTACGGCAGCATCGTGCTGAGCAACGGCCGGCTGCGCGTGCCGACCCAGGTCGCGCCGCCGGCCGACGCTGCCGCGCAGGCAGCGGCCAACGCATTGAATCGCCTCGTGCTCGACGACGGTTCGAACCGCCGCGACCCGGCGACCGTCCGCTATCCGCCGCCCGCGCTGAACGCCGCCAACACGCTGCGCGCGGGCTACACGGTACGCGGCGTCGAAGGCGTGCTCGAGTTGCGCTACGGTACATGGCGGCTGCAACCGGTGGCCGGCGCGGCGCCCGTATTCAATGCCGCCGCGAACGCGCGCACCGCGGCGCCGGCCCGGCATCCCGATGCCGACGTGCGCATCGTGTCGTTCAACGTCTTCAACTATTTCAACGGCGACGGCCGTGGCGGCGGATTCGACGCGCCGGCCAACCGCGGCGCGAAAACGCCCGCCGCGTTCGCGCGGCAGGAAGCGAAGATCGTCGCGGCGTTGCGCGCGCTGCGCGCCGACGTGATCGGGCTGATGGAAATCGCGAACAACGGCCACGGCGACGCGAGCGCCATCCGTCGGCTCGCCGCGCAACTCGGCGACGGCTGGCGCGCGGTCGATCCCGGCACCGCGCGCCTGGGCCGCGACGCGATCGCGGTCGCGCTGCTGTACGACAGCCGCACGATCGAGCCGGTCGGGCGCGCCGCCACCGTCTCGCTCGGCGGCCGACACCGCCCGCCGCTCGCGCAGACGTTCCGGCGCATCGGCGGCACGCGTGCGTTCACGGTCGCGGTCAATCACCTGAAGTCGAAGAACTGCCCGCACGCGAGCGGCGCCGATCTCGACCAGTCGGACGGCCAGGGCTGCTGGAACGCGGCGCGCACGCGGGCGGCCGCACGCGTCGCCGACTGGCTCGCCACGTCGCCGACGGGCGTCGCGGCCGACGGCGTGCTGCTGATCGGCGATCTGAACAGTTATGCAAAGGAAGACCCGGTCCGCACGCTCGAAGCGCGCGGCTACGCGAACCTGGTTGCGCACTTCGTCGGCGATGCTGCGTACAGCTACGTATTTCGCGGCGAAGCCGGCAATCTCGACCACGCGCTCGCCACGCCGCCGCTCGCCGCGCGCGTGAAGGCCGTGCGGTTCTGGCACATCAATGCGGACGAACCGGTCGCGCTGCAATCCGTGCCCGATTACAAAACGCGCACGCGACGGTCGGCTTATTACGCACCGGACGCCTACCGCTCGTCGGACCACGATCCCGTCGTCATCGACGTCGCACTGAACGATACCGGCCCGCAGCCGGCATCAGGCACGAATCGTGCGCCTCGACCGGGCGTCGAGTAGTGCATTTGCATCAGCGCTCAACCTGCAACGGCACTATTTACCTGATGCCGGTGGCGGCGCCATATTTACCGCACCTTCACTGCGATCCGCTGCTCGACACGCCGTATCGCCCCGACGCGCGAAATTTTTTCAACCGCAGCGCCGCCCCGCGCGACGGGGTTTCCCGGCGATCCTGCCGACGAATTGAAAATTTGTCTCGAAACTCAATCGGATCAAGTGAATCACATCAGTTGCAGCGATTCGTCTTATCTTCAAATTGCCTGGAATCAAAGGAGGATAAACACCATGGCGCTTACCGACTCGATCGAACACAAGCTGGACCGCGGGCTGTCCGATATCCGTCGCACCGGCCGACGCGTGGGCCGCACGACGCGCGCGGCTGCCCGCGATCTGCATGCCGACGTGACCGACGATCTGCGCGGGCTAGTCGACGAACTGGAAGATCTGCTGAAAAACGATGGCGATGGCGATATCGCCACGCTGCGCAAGCGCGTGCAATCCCGCCTCGATGAAGCACGCGGCGCGCTCGACTATGCGTCGGGCAGCGCGGCCGCCCGGCTGCGCGATTCGGCCGAACGCGTGTCGCAAGTCGTGCACGAGAACCCGTGGCAAACCGCCGGCGTCGTCGCGGGCCTTGCGTTCGTTGCGGGCCTGCTCCTTTCCCGCCGTTGAACGGGGCGGCGTGTACCGCCGCCCGCCTCGCCCGTCACCCATCAGACAACGAAGGAGAAACGCCATGCAGAAATCCCTCGCCATGAAAGCCGCCGCCGCCGTGATGCTCGGCAGCCTCGCCCTCGCCGGTTGCACGACCACGTCCGGCAAACCCGATAGCGCCGCGGCCAGCGCGTCGAAGCGCGAGTCGATCGACGCCAGCGTGAATGCGACGCTGTCGCGCCTGTATTCGACGGTGCCCGGCTCGCGCGACCTGGTCTCGAAAGCACGCGGCGTCCTCGTGTTCCCGAATGTGCTGCAAGCCGGCTTCATCGTCGGCGCCCAGTCCGGCAACGGCGCGCTGCGCGTCGGCGGCAGCACCGTCGGCTACTACAACACGTCGTCGCTGTCGGTCGGCCTGCAGGCCGGCGCGCAATCGAAGGCGGTCGTGTTCCTGTTCATGACGCAGGATGCGCTCGACTCGTTCCGCAAGTCGGACGGCTGGTCGGCCGGCGCCGACGCGTCGGTCGCGGTCGTGAAGGTCGGCGCGAACGGCGCGGTCGACTCCAACACGGCTACCGCACCGGTGGAAGTGCTGGTCCTGACCAACGCGGGCCTGATGGGCGACCTGTCGGTGAACGGCACGAAGGTCACCAAGCTCAACATCTGACGATCCGGCACGCGGCCTCGCGCCGCGTTCGCTTCCCGGCAGCGCCGCGGCCCCGGCCGCGGCGTTTTCGCATGTGTCTCACGCAGCGGCTATGATGGCGGCACCTTTGCGGGCATACTCCGCATGGGCCGCCCGGCCGCGCATTGCGCCGCGAACCTGACGTTCGCGAACCGATCGCGCGCGGGGCAACGAGATTCAATCAAACCACGCATCAATCTGCGCGAATGTACCCATGGATAGCGGACACGATCACCAAAAATTCTTCTACTTCCTGCTGTTCGCGGTCACCGTCGGACTCTGCTGGATCCTCGCGCCATTCTCCGGCGCCGTCTTCTGGGGCACCATTCTCGCGATCCTGTTCCAGCCCGTGCAGCGCTGGCTCGCCGCACGCTTCGGCAAGCGGCGCAATCTGGCCGCGCTCGTCACGATGTCGCTGATCATCCTGATCGTGATCCTGCCGCTCGTGTTCGTCACGGCGACGCTCGTACAGGAAATCGCGTACGTGTACCAGGAACTCAAGGATGCGCAGCCGAATTATTCGCAGTACTTCCATGACATCATCCACGCGCTGCCGACGTCGATCCAGAACCTGCTGCAGAAATACGGGCTGACCAACATCCCGGGCATCCAGAAGAAGCTGACCGACGGCGCCGCGCAGATCAGCCAGTTCGCGGCCACCCAGGCGCTCAGCATCGGCCAGAACACGTTCCAGTTCGTCGTGAGCTTCGGCGTGATGCTGTACATGGTGTTCTTCCTGCTGCGCGATGGCGGCGAGATCGGCCGCCGCGTGCGCCGCGCGCTGCCGCTCGACGAAGAGCACAAGAACCTGCTGCTCGCGAAATTCACGACGGTCGTGCGCGCGACCGTGAAGGGCAACATCGCGGTCGCGCTCGTCCAGGGCGCGCTCGGCGGGCTGATCTTCTGGATCCTCGGGATCGAGGGCGTCGTGCTGTGGGGCGCGCTGATGGCGTTCCTGTCGCTGTTGCCCGCGATCGGCGCGAGCCTCGTGTGGGTGCCGGCCGCGCTCTACTTCCTGATGATCGGCGCGGTATGGAAGTGCGTGATCCTCGTCGCGTTCTGCGTCGGCGTGATCGGCCTCGTCGACAACCTGCTGCGCCCGATCCTCGTCGGCAAGGACACGAAGATGCCCGACTGGGTCGTGCTGATCTCGACGCTCGGCGGGATGGCGCTGTTCGGCATCAACGGCTTCGTGATCGGGCCGCTCGTCGCCGCGCTGTTCATGGCGAGCTGGGACATCTACGCGCGCGCCGAACAGGGCGAATGACGCGCGGCCGGCCGGCGATCCGCATGCGTGCGGACCTCGCCGGTCAAGGATGACGGATATGGATCACGACGGGCGCCACGGCGCCCGTTGCTTCATCCGCCGCATCCGTCATCACGCCGCCATACGGGCCGACGCGATGCGCGCGGCCCGGCGTCAGCCATGTGCAACTGCGGCCGGATTGATCGAACTCGGCTCGCTCGATACGCGCCCGCGGCCCGATCCGACAGGCGAGACGCGCCCGTCACGCGTCCGGATCGACGCGCAGCACCAGCTTGCCGCGATGGTCGCCGTCGAACAGGCGATTCAGCACGTCGGGCGCGTTTTCGAGACCGTCGGCCACGGTTTCCTCGGCCTTGAGCCGGCCGTCGCGCAGCCAGCCCGCGAGCGTCTGCACGGCTTCGCGGCTCTTGCGGTAGTCGAGGATCAGGAAGCCGCGCATCGTCAGCCGCTTCGAGATCAGCACGCCGACGTCGTCGGCCGCGCGGCCGCTGTTGTAGTTCGAGATCACGCCGCACAGCGCGACGCGCCCGCCGATCACCATCCGCGACAACACCGCGCGCATCACCTCGCCGCCGACGTTCTCGAAGTTCACGTGCACGCCGTCCGGCGTCGCCGCCTTCAGTTGCTGGCGGAAGTCGTCGGCCTTGTAGTCGACGGCCGCGTCGAAGCCGAGCGTCTCGGTCAGGTAGCGGCACTTGTCCGCGCCGCCCGCGATGCCGACCACCCGTGCGCCGTGGATCTTGCCGATCTGCCCGGCGATCGAGCCGACCGAGCCGGCCGCCGCCGACACGACCAGCGTTTCGCCCGGCTGCACCGGCGCGATGTCGGTCAGCCCGTAGTACGCGGTCAACCCGCTCATCCCGCACGCGCCGAGCAGCGTCGGCAGCGGCAGGCCCGAGTGCGCGGGCAGCTTCACGAGCTGCGCGGCCTGCTCGGCCGGCACCACCGCGTAGTCCTGCCAGCCGACGAGCCCCTGCACGAGGTCACCCTCCGCGAACCCCGCGTTACGCGACGCGATCACGCGGCCGATCCCGAGCGCGCGCATCACCTCGCCGATCGCGACGGGCGGCAGGTACTGCGGCACGTCGCTCATCCATACGCGGTTGGTCGGGTCCATCGACAGATACAGCACGCGCACGAGCACCTCGCCGTCGGCGAGCGCCGGCACCGGCGTCTCGACGAGCGAAAAATGTTCGCGGCCGACCCGCCCTTCCGGGCGCGTCTTCAATAGCAGCTGGCGGTTCACGGGTGTCGACATGCTGTTCTCCTCCAATCGTTGTGGTTCGGGATGCGCGTCAGACCGCGCACATGCCGCCGTCGATCACGAGTTCGGCGGCCGTCACGAAGCGGCTCTCGTCGGACGCGAGATACACGGCCGCATGCGCGACGTCGTCCGGCTCGCCGAGCCGGCGCAGCGGAATGCCGCGCGCGAGCTTGCGCGTCGCGTCGCGTTCGCCGAGCGACTGGAACAGCGGCTCGACGATCCCCGTGCGGATGAACGCCGGATGAATCGAATTGCAGCGCACGTCGATCTCGCGGCGCGCGCAATCGATCGCGACCGACTTCGTCAGCGACGCGACCGCCGCCTTCGATGCGTTGTACGCGGTGAAATCCGGTTCGACCTTGAACGCGGCGACCGACGAAATGTTGATGATCGATGCGGGATGGCTCTCGGCCAGATACGACAGCGCATGCTTGCAGCCGAGCACGATGCTCTCGACGTTGATCGCCATCACGCGGCGCCATTCGTCCAGCTCGATTTGCGCGGGCGAGCCGATCGAGCCGACGCCCGCATTGTTGACGAGCACCGACAGGCCGCCCATCGCATCGGTCGCCTGCACGAGCAGCGCCTGCCAGCGCGCTTCGTCGCGCACGTCCTGGGTCGCGGCGAACGCGACCGGCGTCGCGTGGCCCGCGTTGAGCTCCTGCGCGAACGCGTCGAGCACCGCCGCTTCCGCGATATCGGTCACGAACACGCGCGCGCCCTGCTCGACCATCCGGCGCGCGATCGCCCGGCCGAGGCCGCCCGCGGCGCCCGTGATGTATGCGCACTTGCCGGCGAGGCGCGGAGAAACGATTGTCATGTGTCTGCTCCTGTCTTGAATCGTCGTCGCGGAACGCTGCTGCGACGGGGTGTGCGTGCTTTCCGCGCCTTCAGTGCCGCTGCCGGCCGACGTGCGCCGATGGCCGGTGCGCCGACATGACGACGCGCCACACGGTTTCCGCGAGTATATCGAGACGAACGCGACGAACGCGACGCACGCGACGCACGCGTGCCCGGCCGGGCAGGCTGTCCGCGGTTGAACGACGGCCAGCGTACGCGAATGCACCCGATCGATGAAATGAATATTCGTTATGCCCGGTCATAGACAGCGTTGATGACTCGCGCATACCGGCACCGATGTGCGAGTCCACGCGCGCCGGTCGAGCGGACTGGCGAGCGGGTCGATTTTCGGGATGCCGGGCGTTGCGTCCGCACAACCGGGGAAGGCAATCGGGGAAATGAACCGGCGTGGCATCGTGCGACCCGCCGGAAAAACCGGAAAACGCCGGACGAACCCCAGCGGCAGAAAGGCGGCGCCGGCGCACCCGCCATCGGCACCGGTCAGAACCGGTCGCCCGACGGCGCGCGCACGAACGCGCAGAGCTGCGGCGAATGCGTGTCGATCATCTGCTGGAACGGCGCGCGGTGCCCGTACGCGATGCCCGACACCAGCAGCAGGCAGGCCGCCGCGACGCGCGGCGAGAACGCGCGCTGCCGCGCGCCGTCGTAGCCGCGCAGGAACACCAGCGCGACCAGCGCGCCGAGCATCCAGCCGGCGACGACTTCCGGCACGGTGTGCGAATGATCGAACACGCGCGCCACGGCCGTGATCGCGCCGACGGCCAGCCCGGCCGCGATGCCGGGCGCCCTGCCCGGCCGGAACGCCTGCCACAGCATCGACAGCGCGACCGTCCACACGGACGTCGACAGCATCGTATGGCCGCTGATCACGCGGAAATCGAATTGCGGAAGCTCGATCCCGCATCCGGCATAGAGAATCTTCGTCGCGCCGACGACGCCCATGCCGGCGGCCAGCAGCACGCCCCAGCGAACGGCGAGGCGCCAGTCGGTCAGCACGAGCCATGCCGCGCAGGTCAGCGCGATCGGCAAGGTCAGCGCGGCATCGCCGATATTGCTGATTTCACTCCACATAACGGACTTCGGGGTCGATCGAAAGGCCGCAGTTTACCGCATGCGCGCCGCACGCCTGTGTCAGCCTGTGACAGGCTGTATCAGCCCGCGACACCGGTAATCAGCAGCAGGTTCGTGCCGGTGATCACGGCGAACAGCGCCCATGCGGCCGCCTGCATCCCGCGGCCGATCGCGTGGTCGCCCATCGTGTTGCGGTCGCTGACCGAGCGGATCAGCGGCCACATCGCGAACGGCAACTGCAGGCTCAGCAGCACCTGGCTCCAGACGAGCAGTTGCCCGACCGAGCCGTCGCCGAGCCACAGCACGCCGATCAGCGCCGGCACGAGCGCGAGCCCGCGCGTGATCAGCCGGCGCTGGTAGCACGGGATCTTCGTATGCAGGAAACCGTCCATGATGACCTGGCCGGCGATCGTGCCGGTCAGCGTCGAGCTCTGCCCCGACGCGAGCAGCGCGATGCCGAACAACAGCGCGGCCGCGCCGCCGGCGATCGGCGTGATCAGCCGGTACGCCTGTTCGATGTCGGTCACGTTGTGCTGGCCCGTCGCATGAAACGCGGCGCCCGCGACGACGAGGATCGCCGCGTTGACGAGCATCGCGACGAACAGCGACACGCAGGTATCGATGCGCACGAGCCCCAGCGTGTCGCGGATCACGCCGCGCGCGCCGCCGACCACATGCCGCGTCTGCACGACCGACGAATGCAGATACAGGTTGTGCGGCATGATCGTCGCGCCGACGATGCCGAGCGCGAGCACGATCGCGTCCTTGCGATCGTGGCCCGGGTCGCCCGGCACGAGCCCGCCGATCACCGCGTGCCAGTCGGGCGGCGTGATCGCCACCTGCGCGACGAAGCAGAACGCCATCGTCGCGATCAGCCCGAGCACGATCGCCTCGATCTGCCGGAACCCCTTGCCCTGCAGGCCGAGCACGATCACCGTGTCGAGCGCGGTGAGCACGACGCCCCACGCGAGCGGCACGCCGAGCAGCAGCTTGAACGCGAGCGCGCAGCCGAGCACTTCCGCGATGTCGCACGCGATGATCGACACTTCGGCGGTGATCCACTGCACGACGCGGCCGACCCGGCCGTAGCGCTCGTAGCTGGCCTGCGCGAGATCCTTGCCCGCGACGAGGCCGAGCCGCGCCGCGAGCATCTGCAGGAAGATCGCCGCGAGGCTCGAGAACGCGACGACCCACAGCAGCGAATAGCCGAACTGCGAGCCCGCCTGGATATCGGTCGCCCAGTTGCCGGGATCCATGTAGCCGATCGCGACCAGCAGGCCGGGGCCGAAGAAACGCTTGAGCTTCTGCCAGCGCGGCGCGGCCGCGTCGATCGTGATGCTGCCCTTTACTTCCGACGGGCAGAAAGGGGCGGTGGCGGTAGAGGGGAGGAAGGGCATGGAAACCGGGAATCGAGGTCGCGACACGACGATTCTACGGGTATCCGTCCCGTTTTCCCGCGCGCGGTCGCGCACGCGTCGCATTCCGCCCCCTCGCCGTCGCAGCACGCGGCGGCCTGCCCGTCATCCGGGTCGGGCGACGCCGCGTCGTGCGCGAGGATTTTTTCCCGCTCGGCGACGCGAAATTCGGTCGGCGACATCAGCAGGCGCTGGCGAAACAGCTTCGCGAGCCGCTCGCCGCTGCCGAACCCGGTGCGCCGCGCGACCTTGTCGGCCGGCAGCGTCGTATGGATCAGCATGTGGCACGCCCGTTCGAGCCGCACGTGCTGGACGAACTCGGTCGGCGTCACGCCGATTTCCTTCTTGAAGCGCCGCAGGAAATTGCGCTCGCTCATCGCGGCCGCCTGCGCGGCGTTCGCGATCGAGATGCGGTTCACGCTCTGCGCGCGCAGCCGCTGCGCGGACATCCGGATCGACGGGCTCGCGCTCAGTTCGCGGAACGCCCACATCGACTGAACATAGCGCTGCTCGACCGGCCGCGCCATGTTGCTGGCGATCTCCCGCGCGGCGCCATCGCCGAGGTCCGCGCGGAACATGTCGAGCGCGGCGGCAAACACGTCGGTCTCGCCGGCCCGCGATTCGATGGTCGTGGCGGCGCGGCGCCGGGCGCTGCCCGGCCGCACGTCGATCGACGACGACGGCCGCTGCGTGGCGGCGAGCGCGGGCAGGTCCATCGCGTCGACGATCCAGCGCGCATGCTGGCGAATGTCGGCCAGGCGCCGTTGCAATGCGTCGTCCCAGTTGACGGCCGCGCGGTCGCCATGAAGATGAAAGAACGCGAGCGCGCGGCGGCTGTGTTCGTCGCCGAGCGGATCGGCCGCGATTCTCACGCCGGACGACGACTGCAACAGTCCTCCGCTTTCGGATACGTACTTGAGCTGGTAATCCACGCCGTACCCATGCAGGCGATTCGCCAGGTTGAAGGCCTCGCCGAGACGCGCGGCCTGGGCCAACGAAAACCCCGTACTCAAATAGATAATGACCCACCGCTGATCTGCTGCATTCACTGGCCAAGCCCCCGACTTGTTCGACTTCTTCTAATACCGTCGAACTGTCAGGCTTATATTTGGTTTGAATGCGTGCGACAGGACGGCTATCCCGAAATATGAAGCGACGGCATCTTAGCCGAACGGGTCGTGCCTTTGGCGCGAAATGGCCGACGGGGACAGCATGATGGCGGATTACTACAGGCTGCCGCATACCGCTGGTATGCCGATACAGAATCGCGTATGCGATGCGGCCGATTATTGCAGCCGTCATGCTTAATGACGTGCGTGTTTGATTGCGTTACATCGACAAAGCGAACGCTCGCGTATCGGCGCGAACGGCATCGACGTGCATCGAACGCGTGCGAACGCATCGCCGCGCGCGTGCGCAGCAGCGCCGGCATCGCCGACGCGTAGCGCGTCGCGCGCGCCCGCGCGGCCGGAACGGTATGCTGACGGCTGCACGCCGCCACGCGGCGCCCGCTTTCCTTTATTTGCTTCCCGGAGCCCTGCCATGTCCCTGATCCACGCCGCCGCCGTCCTCGATGCCGACGCGCCCGACTACGTCGTCCAGTTGCAGGCCGGCACGCATGCGCTGACCGGCGACGAAGCGCCGCGCGAAGGCGGCCAGGATCGCGGGCCGGCGCCGTACGAGTTCGTGCTGGCCGGGCTCGCGCAATGCACGGCCGCGACGCTGCGTATGTACATGCAGCGCAAGACGTGGCCGGCCGCGCGCATCGCGGTGCGCACCGAGTTGCATGCCGATCGCGAAGGCGTGCAGTACGTGCGCCGCGTCGTGACGCTCGACGGCCCGCTCGACGACGCGCAACGCCAGCGTCTCGCGGAAATCTGCGAGAAAACCCCGGTGACGCAGTTCATCAAGCGCGGCACGCGGATCGACACGACGCTGAACTGACGCACGCGGCAGTCCGCACGCACTGCCGCTTGAAAGCTTGAAAAACGAAACGGGCGGGCCGCGCATTCCGGCGCGACCCGCCCGTTCGTCGATCCCGCCCGGCGCTTACAGTCCGAGCGCGGCGAGGTCCAGCTTGCCGTCCTTCATCGGCGGGCACCAGAAATACGCGCCCGTCAGCGGCCGCGTGAAGCGGAACAGGCCGTCGACGATCCCGTCTTCCTCGCCGCTCATCCGGCGCATCTGCACGTCGAATGCGCGGAACGAGCAGCCGAACGCGACGAAGTACAGGCCCGCCCGGCGCGTGTCCGACCACGGCGACGAACGGCGCAGCATGAACGCCTCGGGCGCGAAGCTTTCCTGCGCGGTGCGCTTCACGTGCGCGAATTCGGGCGCGTCGTCGAGTTCCTCGTTGTCCGAACGGCGACGCCCGATGATGTGGTCCATGTCGCCCGACGGAATGCGCTCCATCTGGTCGAAGTCGTGCACCCACTGCTGCACCGCGACGAAACTCGAGCCGTCGAGCCCCGCGCCCTGCCCCGTGACGATCGCCGCGGCCACCGCGTCGTCGCCTTCCGGGTTCTCGGTGCCGTCCTCGTAGCCGGACAGGTCGCGATCGTTCGAATAGCGGAAGCCGTCGACGGCCTCCTGCAGCGCGAACGCCGGCGCGAGCGCGCGTTCGATCGCCCGCGCGCGCAGCACGATCTCGCCGCGGTCGTCCGAGCGCAGCCAGACCCACACGTCGGCCGGCGTCATCGGCAGCGTACGGTCGTTCACCGAGAACGCCGGATAGTCGGTCAGGCCCGGCACCGGGTGCCCGAGCCAGGCGGCCAGCGCGTGTCCGAAACCGACCACCGTGTCGCGTCCGTCGACGATCTCGCGCAGCGCGGCCAGCGCCGCGGCGATATTGCCGTCGTTCGACATCGTGAAAGTGAGGTATCGGGCTACCGTATCGATCGGAGCCAGGATGCCTTGCTGAACGTCGCTCATCGTTTCCTCGGGAATGGTTCGGAGTGAATCCGGGCGGCCGCGCGTCGTCGCGCGCCGCGGACGCGGAAGTGTAATCGATGCGCGCGCCGGCTCCGCACCCGCCATCGCGCAACGTACGCGAAAAGGGGCCAAAACCCGGAATACTCACCGTATCGACGCAGCAACGCCGTATTCGTCAGACGTTGCGGCGCGCGCGACTGTCCTGATAAAATCGCTGCACGTCTTTTCGGCGTCCTTTCATTCAACCGTTCACTTCAGGGAGGTGCAGATGTTCCGAATGCCAGCAACCTTCCCGAACGTGGTCTCGCGGCGCAGCTGATCCAGCCCGCCGTCCGCGCCGGCTCCCGAGTTTTCCGCTAACCCGTCAGCCGCGCTTTTCCCGACAGCCCGTTTCGTTCCGCCCCGCGTGTGTCGCGCGGCCCGGCTGTTGCGTTTTCGACGTTCTCCGAACCGGAAAGTCCCGTCGCGCGATGCGCCGGGCAACAATACATGACCAGAAAAAGCTCCCATCTGGGCGGCCACGCATTCCAGGCCGTCTTCGGCTTCACCATCCGTTACTGGCGCAAGCAGCCGGCGCGCATCGCCACGGTCGCGAGCCTCGCGCTGCTCGCCGCGCTCGCCGACGTCCTCACGCCGCTGTTCGCCGGCCGCCTCGTCGACGCGCTGTCGACCGGCCTCACCGACCGCGCCGCGGCGTGGCATTCGGCCCTCGTCGCGTTCGGCACGCTCGCCGCGCTCGGCATCGGCGCGACGGTGCTGCGCCAGGGCGTCTACCTGAACATCATCACGCTCACGCTGAAGATGATGAGCGAGATCGCCGCCGCGTCGTTCCACCGCGTGCAGCGCTTCTCGACCGACTGGCACGCGAACAGCTTCGCGGGCTCGACCGTGCGCAAGATCACGCGCGGGATCTGGGCGCTCGACCTGCTCAACGACACCGTGCTGATCGCGCTGCTGCCGTCGGTCGCGATGCTGGTCGGCGCGACCGTGCTGCTCGGCACGCACTGGCCGGTGATGGGGCTCGTCGTCGGCGCGGGTTCGCTGCTGTACATCGCGGTGACGGTCGCGGTGTCGCTCGGCATCGTCGCGCCGGCCGCCCGGCTCGGCAACCTGTGGGACACGCGCATGGGCGGCGCGCTGGCCGACGCCGTGAGTTGCAACGCGGTCGTCAAGGCGTTCGGCGCGGAAACGCGCGAGGAAGCGCGGCTCGCGCGCGTGATCGGCAAATGGCGGCAGCGCACGCGCCGCACGTGGGTGCGCGGCACGTTCAACGGCGGGCTGCAAGGCGCGATGCTCGTCGCGATGCAGGCCGCGATGATCGGCGTCGCGCTGCGGCTGTGGATGAACGACGAGGCGAGCGTCGGCGACATCGCGTTCGCGCTGACGATGTTCTTCATGCTGCAGGGTTACCTGCGCGACGTCGGCATGCACATCCGCAACCTGCAGCGCTCGGTGAACGACATGGAAGAGCTCGTCGCGCTCGAACGGCAGCCGCTTGGCATCGACGATCGCCCCGGCGCGCCGGCGATCCGGATCGGGCAAGGCGAGATCCGCTTCGAGCACGTGACGTTCCGCTACGGCAACCATCCGGTGCCGCTGTACGACGATTTCTCGATGCGGATCGCGCCCGGCGAACGCGTGGGCCTCGTCGGTCATTCGGGGTCGGGCAAGACGACGTTCATCAAGCTGATTCAGCGCCTGTACGACGTGTCGGGCGGCCGCATCACGATCGACGGCCAGGACATCGCGCAGGTGCGGCAGGATTCGCTGCGCAGCCAGATCGCGATCGTCCAGCAGGAGCCCGTGCTGTTCCACCGCACGCTCGCGGAGAACATCGCGTATGCGCGCCCCGATGCGAGCCGCGCCGACATCGAGCGCGCCGCGCGTCTGGCGAGTGCGCACGACTTCATCGCCGCGCTGCCGGACGGCTATGACACGCTCGTCGGCGAACGCGGGATCAAGCTGTCGGGCGGCGAGCGCCAGCGCGTCGCGATCGCGCGCGCGTTCCTCGCCGATGCGCCGATCCTGATCCTCGACGAAGCGACGTCGAGCCTCGACAGCGAAAGCGAGCTGCTGATCCAGCAGGCGATGGAGCGGCTGATGGTCGGCCGCACGACGCTCGTCGTCGCGCACCGGCTGTCGACCGTGCGCGCGCTCGACCGGCTGCTGGTGCTCGATCGCGGCAAGGTGATCGAGGAAGGCAACCACGACGCGCTGATCCGCATCGACGGCGGCATCTATCGCCGGCTGTTCGAACGGCAAGCGCTGGAGCTCGCGAAGGGGCTCGCCGATTCGCCTCGGCGCGTGGCGGATCGCGATGCCGGGGCGCTGGGGGAGCCGGCTGAGGTTTGATGCAAGCATGGCGCGATGCAGCCTGGCGGCGCGGTCATCGCCGCCGGGCCGTGTCGGCGAGCCAGCGGATCCGGATCGAGGCCGTGCCACGTGCACGGCCTTTTCTGTATCTGCGGCACGGGCTCGCCGGCGCCGGCCCGCGCGCCGCGGCATGTCCGGCAGCGGGATCACTTATCATGTCGACCAGGAAATTTGCGACGAGGGATCGATCATGTTTACAGGCATTGTTCAGGGTGTTGCCGTCATCAACGCCATCAAGGATCACGGCGAACTGAGGACGTTCAGCATCGAGTTCCCCGAACGGTTCACCGACGAGATCGAGATCGGTGCGAGCGTGTCGGTCGACGGCGTGTGCCTGACCGTGACGACCATCCATTCGCCGGCGCTGATCGACTTCGACGTGATGCTGCCGAGCCTGCGGATCACGACGCTCGCCGACCTCGCGACCGGCGCGCGCGTCAACGTCGAGCGGGCCGCGAAGGACGGCGCGGAGATCGGCGGTCATCCGCTGTCCGGCCACGTGGATTTCACCGGGACCATCCGGCACATCGCGATGTCCGAACACAACCGGATGGTGCGCATCGGCGTGCCGGAGGCGTTCAAGCGGTATGTGTTCGCGAAGGGCTATATCGCGATCAACGGTTGCAGCCTGACGGTGTCCGACGTCAACCGCGACGAAGGCTGGTTCGACGTCTGGCTGATTCCCGAAACGCGCCGCGCGACCACGTTCGACGCGAAGGGCGTCAACGACAAGGTCAACATCGAGATCGAGCGCAGCACGCAGGTCGTCGTGGATACGATCCGCGAGTCGGTCAAGGAAACGCTCGGCGAATTGAACGGCGTCGTCACCGCGTTGCTGGCGGAAAAAGGCATCGATATCGAGGAACTGCTGGCGCGGAACGTCGCGCGGCTGCCGAAGCAGTAAAGGCTGATTAAGCGCGTGCTAGGTGATCCGCTGGATCACCGAGTAACGGCCGCCGTCCGAAAACACCTCGACCCACGGTTCCGATTCCTCGAACGTCCAGAGGACGAGTTCGAGGTCGATCAGTTCATTCCAGTCGTCGTCGGGCCATGGCATGTGCCATCCGCCCGCGACGGCCACCACGCCACCCGTGTAGAGCGGGCATTGCGCCATCCACTCGCGCTCGTAGTCGTGCGCGGCCGCGCCCTTGAAGTTGCCGTTGAATCCCCAGTCGCGCTGCCATCCGTGTGTGTCGAGGTACGCGCCGATCGCGGCGGAGCCGAAGCGAAACACCGCGTCGACCGGCGGAAGCGACAGCGTGTCGGATCGGCACAGCGGGCGGCCGGAACGGACAGGTTGCGTGGAAGTCTCCACGCGGCCTGACGTGCCGCTATCTTCGAGATGGACGTTCAGCCAGACACCGTCGCGTTCGGTGGAAATGCACAACTCGCCGGCATCGACCCCATGCCAGTAGCCGGTGACGGGTTCGCCGTCAGCCGCGAAGCGGTACTGACGGCACGGCCTCGCAAGCCGCCTGGCTTCGGTCAGGAAATCGTCCGACGTCATTGGATGCCTCTCTTTTTAGCGTCCCGGGTATCGCATCGCGCCGCCGCGATCGAACGACATCGACCGCGCCCCCCACCTCACTCCGCCTCCACCCGCGCCCCCTTCCCCACCGCCACGCGCTGCGCGCGATAAATCCCCGCGTGCCCGGAAAACAGATACGCGACGACACAGGCGACGATCGCATACACGCCGATATCCGCGCCGAACAGTTCGATCGCCATGATCGTCGACGCGATCGGCGTGTTCGCCGCGCCCGCGAACACCGCGACGAAGCCGAGCCCCGCGAGCACGGGCACCGGCAGCGCCAGGACCTGGCCGAGCGCATTGCCGAGCGTCGCGCCGATGTAGAACAGCGGCGTCACCTCGCCGCCCTTGAACCCCGACGCGAGCGTGACGACGGTGAACGCGAACTTCCCCGCGAAATCGTAAAGCGGCAGCGGGCCGTGAAACGCGGCCTCGATCGTCGGGATGCCGAGGCCGAGATACTGCGGCACGTTCAGCACGGTCGCGGCCACCGCAACCAGCAGGCCGCCGAGCACCGGCTGCAGCGGCGCATAGCGGATCACGCGGCGAAACCACGCGGTCAGCGCATGCGTCGCGAACGCGAACAGCCGCCCGACCACGCCGAACGCGATGCCCGCAACGACCGTCACGGCCAGCCCGGTCGCCGATACGGCCGGCACGAACGGAATCGCATAGGCCGTGTGATGGACGCCCCACGCGCGGCACACGACGTCCGCGACGATCGCCGACGCGACGCAGGTCAGCAGCGCGTCGTACCGCACGCGCCCGATCGCGAGCACCTCGAGCCCGAACACGGCGCCCGCGAGCGGCGTGCCGAACACCGACGCGAAGCCGGCCGCGATGCCGCCCATCAGCAGCACGCGGCGATGCTCGCGATCAAGCCGAAACAGGTGCGTGACGCGATCGGCGAGCGCGCCGCCCATCTGCACGGCCGTGCCCTCGCGGCCGGCCGACCCGCCGAACAGGTGCGTGACGACGGTCGCGACGAGCACGAGCGGCGCCATCCGCTTCGGCACGAGCGCCTTCGGGTCGTGAATCTCGTCGATCAGCAGGTTGTTGCCGCGCGCGACCGACTGGCCGAAGCGATGGTAGACCCAGCCGGTCGCGAAACCGGCGGCCGGCAGCCCCCACAGCAGCCACGGATGCGCAACGCGCGTACCGGTCGCCCAGTCGAGCGCGATCAGGAACAGCGCGGAAGCCGTGCCGGCGAGCGCGCCGAGCAGCGCGGAAAGCGCGAGCCAGCGCCACACGTAGCGCACGGTCGCGAAAAGATCGGCAGAAGTGGTGAAGAACATGATTTCCAGATTCGACAGAACATCAAAACCTGGGCGGCAGAATACCGGATGGACGGCCTGCGACCTCCTGACGACCCAGGAACACGCAGGCATCATCAGCCGGGCAAACCGGCGGTTGAGGGCCGCACCGCGCGCCACGCGCCGGGAACGACCGCAGGGAGGCATGCCATCTCCGCAGGCCGCAATTGTACGCGACGCCGCGCCACGCATGCAATGCAGCGCCGGCGCACCACGCAACGACGGCGCCTGCCCGATGCGCGGTCAGTCGCGCGGCGCGAGCGCGATCCGCGCGATCAACTGCGGCGCGATCTGTTCGAGCGGCAGGATCGCCGACGCCGCGCCGACCGCCGCGGCCGCCTTCGGCATCCCGTACACGGCGCTGGTCGCCTCGTCCTGCGCGATCGTGTAGCAGCCCTTCGCCCGCATCGCCTTCAGGCCGAGCGCGCCGTCGCGTCCCATGCCCGTCAGCAGCACGCCTAGCGCGTCACCCTGCCAGCCGTCCGCGACGCTGTTGAAGAACACGTCGATCGACGGCCGGTACGGCGTTTCGACCGGATGCCGCGTATAGCCGAGCACACCGCGCGGCGACAGCATCAGATGGTCGTTGGTCGCCGCGAGCAGCACCGTGCCGGCTTCCGGCATGCTGCCCTGCCGCGCGACGCGCACCGGCAGCCGCGTATAGCCGTCGAGCCATTCGGCCATCCCGTACGCGAAGGCCTGGTCGACGTGCTGGACGATCACGATCGCGGCCGGAAAATCCGCCGGCAGCGCGCGCAGCAGCGCGGTGAGCGCGGTCGGCCCGCCCGCCGACGCGCCGATCGCGACGAGCGTCGGCTGTCCGCGCGCGGGCGTCGGCCCCGGCGGCACGAGTGCCGCGCTGCGGCTTTCGAGCAGCCGGCCGATCTGGTCGATCTTCGCGAGCAGCGCCTGCGGCGACGCGTCGGTCGACAGCCCGAGCGCGAGCGTCGGCGTATCGACCGCGTCGAGCGCGCCGGCGCCCATCGCCTCGTACACCGACGACGTGTTCGCGCTGACGCTCGCCGTCACGATCAGGATCGCGCACGGCGCGCGCGCCATGATCCGGCGCGTCGCGGCGACGCCGTCGACCTTCGGCATCACGAGATCCATCAGCACGACGTCGGGCGGATGCGCGACGCAGAAATCCACCGCCTCGTCGCCGTCGGTCGCGACCCACAGCACGCGATGGTCCGCGCGCAGCGCGATCACGCGGCGCAGCGCCTCGACGGCCAGCGGCAGGTCGTTGACGATGCCGATGTTCATGCGCGTGCGTCCCCGATCAGGTCGTGCACGGCGTCGAGCAGCGCTTCGTCGTGAAAGCTGCTCTTCGCGAGGTAGTAGTCGGCGCCGGCATCGAGCCCGCGGCGGCGATCCTCGTCGCGATCCTTGTACGACACGATCATCACCGGCACCCGCTTGAGCATCGGGTCGCCCTTGATCAGCGTGACGAGTTCGATCCCGTCCATGCGCGGCATGTCGACGTCGGTCACGACGAGATCGAACGCATCGCTGCGCACCGCGTTCCACCCTTCCATCCCGTCGACCGCGACCGTCACGTCGTAGCCGCGCTTTTCCAGCAGCTTGCGTTCGAGCTCGCGCACCGTCAGCGAATCGTCGACGACGAGCACGCGGCGGCGCCGGTCGGCCAGCGCGAGCTGCGGATCGCGCGTGACCCGCGCGAGCTGGCCGCCGCGCACGAGCTTGTCGACCGAGCGGATCAGGTCCTCGACGTCGACGATCAGCACCGGGTCGCCGTTCTCGAGCAACGCGCCGGCCGCGATGTTCTGGATCTTGTGCAGGCGGCTGTCGAGCGGCTGCACGACGAGCATCCGTTCGCCGAGGAAGCGGTCGACCGCGACGCCGTACAGCTCGGGTTCGGCGCCGACGACCACGACCGCCGTGCTGGCACGGGTCACGTCGGGTTCGCCCGCGTCGAGCAGCTGGTGCGCGGCGACGAGGCCCGCGCGCCGGCCGTCGAACGGAAAATGCGGCTGCCCTTCGAGCACGTCGATGTCGTCGTGCGAAAGCTCGAGCGTGCGGCGCACGTGGGCGAGCGGGAACGCATACGGCTCGCCGCCGACCTCGACGAGCAGGCTGCGGATCACCGACAGCGTGAGCGGCAACTGCAGCACGAAGCGCATGCCGGCGCCCGGCTCGTTGAAGATCCGCACCGCGCCGCGCACGCCGCGCACCATCTCCTGCACCGCGTCGAGGCCGACGCCGCGCCCCGATACGTCGGTCACCGCATCGCGCATCGAGAAGCCCGGCAGCAGCAGGAATTCGAGCAGTTCGGGGTCGGACAGCCGCGCGGCCGTCTCGTCGTCGGTCAGGCGCTGGCGCACGACGGCCGCGCGCAGCGCGTCCATGTCGACGCCCGGCCCGTCGTCGATCACGCTGACGAGCAGCGAGCCGGCGCTGTGGCGCGCCTCGAGCGTGACGCTCGCCTCGGCCGGCTTGCCGCGCGCGCGCCGCGCGTCGGGCGAATCGACGCCATGGTCGATCGCGTTGCGCAGCAGGTGGCCGAGCGGCGCGTCGAGCAGGTCGAGGATGTCGCGATCGACCTGCGTGCCTTCGCCGACGATCGAGAAACGCACCTGCTTGCCGAGCGAGCGCGCGAGATCGCGGACGATGCGCGGATACGCGCGCGTCGCGTCGCCGAACGGCCGCATCCGGCACTGCAGCGCCTCGTCGTACAGCTGCTCGGCGATATGCGTGCTGCGCCGCTCGAAGCGGTCGAATTCGTCCATGCGCTCGGCGAGCGAGCGCTGCAGGTCGTTGAGCATGTGCCGCACTTCGTTCATCGACGCGAGCATGCCGTCGTCGAGCTCGTCGGCGAACTGCTCGACCATCAGGTCGAGCGAACGGGCCGCGTCGCGCTGCGCGCGCTTCACGCGCAGCATCGATTCGGCGAACGGCTTGAGCCAGCGCGATTCGACCAGCGATTCGCCGGACAGGCTCAGCAGCCGGTTCAGCGTATCGGCGCGCACGCGGCGCATCGCGCCGGCGCCCGCCACCCGGCCGGCCTGGACCGGATCGGGCACCGGGCTCGACACGGCGAGCGGCGGCACCGCGGCGCTCGCGCCGACCGGCTCGTTCGCGGCGCCGTCGTGATCGCGATACGGCACGAACGACGGCGGCATCGGCACCGGCGGCGGCACGGCGGCCGGCGCCTGCATCGTCTGCGCGCCGTCGGCGCCCGTCAGCGCCGCCGCGAACACGTCGATCTCGGCCTGCGACACGGGTTGCCCCTGCGGATCGCCGACGCGCACCAGCAAATCGACGCCGGCCAGCAGTACGTCGACGTGCGTGGCCGTCAGTGCGATCGTGCCGGCCTGCGCGGCGACGAAGCATTCCTCCATCCGCCCGGCGATCTCGACGCCGAGCGGCACGCCGACGATGCGCGCGGCGCCCTTCAGCGAATGCGCGGCGCGCATGCACGCCTCGAGCGCGACGGAATCGGGCTCGCCCGATTCGAGCGCGAGCAGCCGCTCCGACAGCGCCTGGGTCTGCGTACGCGTCTCCTCGCGATACAGCTCGAGCAGCGACAGGTGGCTCAGGTCGTCATCGCCGCTCATCGCATGCTCCGCGTCACGGCATCGAACAGACGATCGTCGTCGAGCAGCCCCACCGACTTGCCGCGCCACGACAGCACGCCGCGCGACAGGCCGGCGCTCGCGCGCCCGACCGTCGCAGGCACCGGCACCCAGTCGGACGCGCCGAAGCGCAGCACGCCCTCGACTTCGTCGACCGGAAACACGACCGGTTCGCCCTGATGCGCGGCCACCAGCAGCCGCGTGAAACGGCCGTCGCCTCCGCCCCCGCCGTTGCCGGCCTTGCCGGCATCGAGGCCGAGCAGCGCGCCGATCGAGATCGCGATGCGCAGCGTGCCGCGGATGTTGACCACGCCGCGCACGGCCGAATGGCGGCGATACGGCAGCGAGTGGATCGGGCGCGTGCCGGCGATCTCGCGCAGCACGCCGATCGGCAGCGCGAGCCATTCGTCGGCCACCCGGAACGCGAGCGCCGCATGGCGCGTATCGCCGTCGTCGTCGCCCGCGCGCGCCGTGCCGAGCGCACTCATACGGCGCGTGACGTCCGCCATCTCGGCCACGTCGAGCGGACGCTCGAGCAGCTTCGCCGCGTGCGACGCGTAGACCGGGCAGTTCAGGCAGCGCAGGCAGTCGTTCAGCCGCTCGCACGAGCGGTCGCCGCGCGTGCCGATCCGGTTCCAGCAATCGTCGACGTCGAGCGTCGCGTCGTCAGTGGCAGCGGCGCGGTTCATCAGAATTTTCTCCGAGAGACCCCGCCATTGATGGCGGGAAGGAAAGGCGTGCTGTTGACAGGCAGCTTCTTCCACGAGTTAGGATCACCGGCATGATCCTTGTCTACCGCTACCGGGTGAAGTCGCTCAACGGACTGCTCAACAAGCAGAGCCGTGCGGTGAACTACGTCTGGAACTTCTGCAACGACACGCAGAAGCACGCGCTCAAGTGGGGCAAGAAGTGGCCGACGGGATTCGATCTGAACGTGCTGACGACGGGGAGCAGCAAGGCGCTTGGCATCCATTCCGGCACGGTCAACGCGACGTGCGAGCAATACGCGAAGTCGCGCAGCCAGCACCGTCGGCCCTACCTGCGCTATCGCGGCAGGAAATCGCTGGGCTGGGTGCCGCTGAAGGGCCGTGACCTGAAGCGCGAGGGTGACGCGTTCCGTTTCGCTGGCAACACGTTTCGCGTGTTCAACAGCCGAACGCTTCCCGAAGGCAAGATCAGGGATGGAACCAACTTTGCGCAGGATGCGCGTGGCAACTGGTTTCTCAACATCGTGATCGAGATACCCGATGTTCAGGCCCGCCCGATCCGTTCCGGCGTCGGCATCGATCTCGGCTTGAAAGACTTCGCCACACTTTCGACGGGCGAGAAGCTGCCCAATGACCAGTTCGGTCGACGAGCGGCGGAAAAGCTGGCGAAAGCGCAGCGAGCACGAAAGCACAAGCGACATATCGCGAAGCTGCACGCCAAGGTCGCGAACGCCCGAGCCGATTTCCAGCACAAGCTCGCGCTCGAGCTGGTGTGGCGCTTCGATTACATCGCGGTCGGCAACGTATCTGCCGTCAAACTTGCCAGAACCAGGATGGCGAAGAGCGTCTACGACGCGTCCTGGTCGTCCTTCCGAAACAAGCTCCGCTACAAAGCGATCGCGCACGGAGTCACGTTCGAGGAAGTCGACGAAAGCGGTTCGACCCAGTCCTGTTCGGCGTGCGGGTCGCAAGCCAGCACGACGCGGCCGAAAGGTATCGCGGGACTGAGAATAAGAGAGTGGACCTGCAGTGACTGTGGTGTCGAGCATGATCGAGATACCAACGCTGCGCTGAACATTCTCCGATGCGGACGTGCATCGCCAGGTGTGGGAATCTTCCGCCTTTAGGCGGAGGAGGACGTCAAGGGTTCCTCTGGTCATCGCGGTGTCGGTCCCATTTCCCGTCGTCGTGTCAGCCGGCCGAACGCCGGGCGCGTTCGAGCAGCCATTGCGCGCCCGCGCGATCGCCGCCGACGTCGAGCAGCGTCGCGAGATGCGTCAGCGCCTCGTGATGCGTGGGGCGCAGGTACAGCGCCTTCCGGTAGAAGTCGCTCGCTTCCGCGGCGCGGCCGCGCGCATCCGCGATCAGTCCGTTCAGGTAGAACGCATCGGCATGCGGGCCGACGCGCGCCGAGAACTGCGCGAGCACGCGCTCGGCCTCGTCGAACGCGCCCGCGTTCGCCAGGGCCTGCGCATCCTCCAGCGTCGGCGCATCGTCGATCGTCGGCGCGATCCCGTCGTAGGCCGGGGCGGCCGCCACGGCGGTCGCCGCCGCCAGAGAGGCCCGCGCGTCGACTGCGGCAGCCTGTAAGGCCGGCGCCGCCGCGAACGGCTGGCGCACGTCGCCGAGCCAGCCCGGCGGCGCGACGGCCACCACCGGGCGCGGCGCGGCGAGCGGTGCGACCGTGAAGCGCTCCGCGCGCCGGTCCGGCGCCGCCGCGGACAGCGGCGCAACCGACCGGGCCGCGCCTGCATCGGCCGCCGCACCGGCCGGCTCGCGATGAAACGCGAACGCGAGCGGCACGCGCGCCGAGCGCATCCCGTGCCGCATCGCGACGCCCGTCTCCGCCGGCCCGACGAACAGCATGCCGTCGTCGGCAAGACGCGCGTCGAGCGAGCGGATCGCGCGATCCTGCGCATCGCGGTCGAAATAGATCAGCACGTTGCGGCAGAACACGAAGTCGTAGCGAATGCCGTTGTCGGCCACCGGTTCGACGAGGTTCGCGTGACTGAACTGCACGCACGCGCGCACGCGCTCGTCGAGCAGCCAGCCGTCGCGGGTCGGCGTGAAATACCGCGTACGGAACTCCGTCGCCGTCCCGCGGAACGCATTGCGCCCGTAACAGCCGAGCCGCGCCTGTTCGATCGCGCGTGCGCTGAGGTCGATCGCGTCGATCGCGAAGTTCGCCGGCTCGAGCCCCGCATCCAGCAACGCCATCGCCGCCGAATACGGCTCCTCGCCCGTCGAGCACGGCGCGCTCAGCACGCGGATCACGCGGCCGGGCATCGCGGCGACCCGTTCGGCGGCCTGCCGCGCGAGCGTCGCGAACGCTTCGCGGTCGCGGAAGAACCACGTTTCCGGGACGACGAACAGCTCGATCAGCGCGCGCCGTTCGTCGGCCGACGCGTTGAGCTGCTGCCAGTACGCGTCGAGCGCTTCCGGCGTGACGGGCGGGCGCGCGGCCGACGGCACGCGCTCGCCGTCCGCCTGCAATGCATGCACGCGATCCGTCAGCGCCCGCATCAGGAAATCGTTGCCGAGCGAATCGGCGTCGATGCCGGTCTCGCGCAGCAACCAGCCGCGAAAGCGCGATTCGGACGCGTTCATGCGAATTCCTCTCCGTGGCCCGACGGGCCGTCGAACAGATACAGGCGCGCCACGTCGTCGATCAGGTCGGACACCGACAGCTGCTGCACGACGCCGTCGGGCGTGTTCGCGACCCGCCCGAGCCAGCGCGTG
Source organism: Burkholderia sp. MS389 (assembly GCF_016899425.1). Lineage (GTDB taxonomy): Bacteria > Pseudomonadota > Gammaproteobacteria > Burkholderiales > Burkholderiaceae > Burkholderia > Burkholderia sola. The sequence continues at coordinate 2,666,659 of NZ_CP045995.1, read as the reverse complement.
CGCGCGGTCGAGACGCCGCTGGCGCGGAATGCCGCGCGGTCGATCCGCATCGTCTGCGTCGCACGCTCGACGATCAGGCCGATCGTGCGCTCGCCATCGGCGTGACCGGAGCGATGACGGACCATCACGAGCCGCGTCGAGCGCAGCGCCTGCGCGCGCCGCCCAAGCGCCAGCATCGGCACGTCGATCACCGGCACCGGCTGGCCGCCGCGCATCAGCAGCCCGGCGATCCAGTCGGGCGCACCGGGCACCGCCTTCATGATGGCGAGCGGCAGCACCTCGTCGATGCCAGCCGCGTCGAGCGCATAACGCTCGCCGTCGAGCTCGAACATCAGGAACAGCGCGTGCGCGCCGTTCTGCGGATCGGCGCGCGTCACGCGTCGACCTTGAAGCGCGACACGCTGGTGCGCAACTGGTTCGCGACGAGCGTCAGGTCGTCGATCGCCTGCGACGACTGGCGCAGCGACTCGGCCGTCTGCTGCGCGGCTTCCGACAGTTGCGACAGCGCCTGCGTGATCTGCTCGGCGCCGTTCGCCTGCGTCTGCATCCCTTCGTTGACCATCTGGAAGCGCGGCGCGAGCGTCTGCACCTCGGCGATGATCTGCGACAGCTGGCCGCCCACCTGCTGCACGTCGAGCATCCCGCGGCGCACTTCCTCGGAGAACTTGTCCATCCCCATCACACCCGCCGACACGGCCGACTGGATTTCCTTCACCGTCTGCTCGATGTCGTAGGTCGCCACCGCCGTCTGGTCGGCCAGGCGGCGGATCTCCGTTGCGACGACCGCGAAGCCGCGGCCGTACTCGCCGGCCTTCTCGGCCTCGATCGCCGCGTTCAGCGACAGCAGGTTGGTCTGGTCGGCCACCTTGGTGATGGTCGCGACCACCTGGTTGATGTTCAGCGCCTTCTCGTTGAGGATCGCGAGCTTCGCGTTCACCGAGCCGGCCGCGTCCATCACGCTGCGCATCGTCTCGCCCATCCGCGTGAGCCCGCTCTGGCTCACGCCCGCGAGCGTCGCCGACTGCTCGGCCACGCCGGCCACCTCGTTCATCGTGCGCAGCAGGTCGCGCGACGTCGCGAAGATCTCGCGCGAGGTCGCGCCGATCTCGGTCGTCGTCGCCGCGGTCTCGTTCGCGGTCGCCTGCTGCTCGCGCGACGTCGCGGCGATCTCGGCCACCGACGTCGTCACCTGCAGCGACGACTGCTGCGCGCGCGACACCAGCTCGGTCAGCTCGTCGGCCATCCGGTTGAAGCCGGTCTCGAGCGTGCCGAATTCGTCGCGGCGGCGCAGATCGAGGCGATGGGTCAGGTTGCCGGTGCGCATCACGTCGTGCACCTCGACGAGCCGCGCCATCGGCACCGTCACCGAGCGGTACAGCATGTAGCCGAGCCCGAGCGCGGACAGCAGCATGAACGCCAGCGCGGTCGCGAGCACGATCTCGGTGTCCTGCACGGATTCGCGGATCAGCTTCGCGGACTGCTCCGCGAACTTGCGGTTCTCCTGCACCAGCACGTTCGCGTTGCGCACGACCTCGGTCCATGCAGGCAACGCTTTCGCGTACGCGGCGACCGCCTCGGCGTGCGATGCGCGGCTGTTCTGCACTGCTTCGTTCAGCAACGGCACGTAGTGATCGTAGGCGCCGCGGAACGCCATGAAGCGCTGCCGGTCGTCGTCGCGGAACGTCGTGTTCTGGTAGTCCACCGACATCGACTCGATTTCCTTCAGCGCGTCGGCGATCTTCGCGAGATCGCGCTGCGCGGCGTCGGGCTCGGTGTCGACGAAGATGCCGCGCTGCAGCAGCGTGAACGACTCGTTGACCGCGCCGCGCAGCGACGATGCAAGGTAGACGCCGGGCAGCGAGTCGCGCTCGATGCTGACGGCTTCGGCGTTGATCGCGCGCAGTCGCTCGTACGACACGCCGGCGGTCACCAGCATCAGCACGAACAGCACGCCGAAGCTGAGCAGGATGCGATTGCCGAGCGTCAGCCGGGCGGCGCCGATCGTCGGATGCAGGCTTTCATTGGTCGCGCGGGGCGTCAAGGTGGCCATGTTCGTTATGGGCTTTCTAAATTCAGCGTTGAAAAATCCGCGCCCGCCTGGCGCGCCGGTCGGCGCGCCACGAGCGCATCGGGGTCCCGCGGGCGGCGCGGCGCCGGCAGGCCGCGCCGCGACATCATCGCTCCGCTTGCGCCGGCAGCCGAAGCGCGACCATGAAGCCGCGCGCCGTATTGCGCATCAGGATCTGGCCGCGATGCCGCGCCGCCGTCGCGCGGACGAATGCGAGACCGAGGCCGAAACCGCTGCGCGCCGCGCCGTGCGCGGATTCGAGCTGCACGAACGACTCGGTCGCGGCCGTGCGCTGCTCCGGCGCGATGCCGGCGCCGGCATCCTCGACGCCGATCAGCCAGACGCCGTCCTCGCCGCTCAGCGTGCAATGTACGTCCATCCCGGCCGGCCCATACTTCAGCCCGTTGTCGATCAGGTTCGCGACCGCGCGCGTCAGCATCATGCGGTCGCCCATCGTCACGCATTCGGTATCGGGCACGCACGCGCTCACCCGGCAGCCGAGCCCGGCCGCCTTCTCCCACAGCTGGTCGACGGCGTCGAGCACGATCTCGTTGAGACTCACGACCTCGTGCGCGCGGCGCTCGGACTGCGCGCGGGTCAGGTGGATGAAGCCGTCGGCGAGCGCGAGCGCGCGCCGTGCATGGCCGGCGATGCGCTCCATGATCGCCGGCATGTCGCCGTGCTCGGCCCGGTAGACGTCGAGCAGCGCAAGGATCGACGTCTGCGGCGAACGCATGTCGTGCGACAGGAAATCGAGCGCCTCGTCGCGCTGCCGCGACATCAGGTACGAATTCGAGTGATAGCGGATGCGCGCGGTCAGCTCCATCGCGTCGGGGAGCTTCACCAGATAGTCGTTCGCGCCGGCGATGAACGCCTCGCGCTTGACGATCGGCTCCTCCTTCGCGGACAGCACGATGATCGGCACGCGCGCGGTGCGGGGGTCCGCGCGCCACGCGCGCACGAGATCGAGGCCGTCGATCTCCGGCATCACGAGATCCTGCAGGATGACCGTCGGCTTCACGTCGCGCGCGACCGCCATCGCCCGGTGCGCGTCGGTGCACACGTGCAGGTCGATGTCGTGCTCGCTGCGCAGCGCGCGGCGGATCACCTCGCCGACGAACGGCTGGTCGTCGACCAGGAGGACCGATAAGCCCGATTCGAGGCAATCCGAGGCATTATCACTGCTCGATTCTTTCATAAATACAGTTTCAAACGCCGAATCTCCAATCGATTCTTTCATAGGAGTTGTTTATCCGACTTGGACGCTATCTTATATTGGCAGTTGGAAAAACCCGCCTGATTCCGCCGATTTGGCCTGTCGGCACTTCCTTGCGGGGCTTTGGACGCCGCCTGTTTCCCCGTCGACGGCCCGCATTACCTCCGCATTCTTTCTCTCAATAAACATAACCGGCTGATTCTAAATGAAATTAGAACACAGCATCTATCTCCTTCCGGTTTAGTTTTGCCAAATATGCAGAAAGAGACGGAATCAGATAAATCAGATCATTTCCGGATTCGAAAGACGATAACGTTTGCGAGACCGGCGCCATGAGGTTTGCATGCGCTGCAAGGCTGGTGGCGGGCCGTATCAGGGTGTGTATTGGGGCCGGATTAAAACAGTCGCAAACGGCAGGCGGAAGAAGAAAAAGTCGCGCGACGCGCGCGTGCGACCCCGCCATTTGAGGGCCGACAGGACGCCGGCCCGTGCGCCCGCCTACCCGCGCGCGTGCTGCGCGGACACTTCCTGCAGGTCGAGGTCGCGTTCGAGCGTGTGCAGCATCTCGTCGTGGATGCGCCCCGACCGATGCAGGCGCAACAGTTCGGCGCGCCCGGCCCGGATCGCGGCCAGCACCACGTCGTAGTGCGCGGTGCGCACTTCCGCCGGATACGCGGGCTCGTTCTTCGACCGTTCGGTCAGCTCGGCGCGATACGTGTACTGCTCGAGCAGACGCGGATGGATCACGACGCCGTGCGCGTCGCGCACGAGCGGCTGGATCGCCGCGAGCTGCGCGGCCTCGACGTACGCCCATGTCTGCGGCTCGGTCAGGTGGTGCGCGGCGCGCTCGTCGCGCTGCGGCAGGCGCAGCAGCCGGATCAGCGGCCCGATCGTCGTGCCCTGCAGCAGCACGGTCACGAGGATCACCGCGAACGACGCAACCAGGATCACGTCGCGGCCGGGTAGCGCCTCGGGCAGCGACAGCGCGATCGCCAGCGTCACCACGCCGCGCATCCCGGCCCAGCTCATGATCGTCGCGGCCTTCCAGTCGGGCGCGTCGCCGCGCCGCACGAGGCCACGCACCGGCCACTTCAGCGCCTCGACCGCGTAGATCCACACGAAGCGCGACAGGATCACCGCCGCCAGCACCGCGAGCACGGGCGGCACCATCGTCGCGAGCACCTGCTCGAAGCCGCCGAGCCGGTGGATCGCGCCGCGCAGCGACAGCCCGATCAGCACGAACACCATCGCCTCGAGCAGGAACACGATGACCTGCCAGAACGCGGTGCCGCGCGTACGCACGGCCGCCGAGAACACCTCGTGCTGATGCCAGCCGACGATCATGCCGGCCGTGACGGTCGCGATCACGCCCGACACCTCGACCATTTCGCCCGCGATGTACGCGATCCAGCCGGCGATCACCGCGACAGTGATCACGAGATAGTCGTCGTCGAGCAGCTTCAGGAACCAAACCACAAGCTTGCCGACCACGAAGCCGACCACCACGCCGCCGAGCCCGAGTTCCGCGAAACGCACGACCGCATGCTCGAGGCTGAACGCGCCGGTGAGCGCGGCCGCGACCGCGAAGCGGAACAGCACGAGGCCGGCCGCGTCGTTCAGCAGGCTCTCGCCTTCGAGCAGGACCATCAGCCGGCGCGGCAGCGCGACCCGTTCGAGCACGGCCTTCGCGGCGACCGCATCGGGCGGCGACACGATCGCGCCGAGCGCGAAGCACGCGGCCCACGGCAGCGCCGGCACCACCCAGTGCACGGCGAAGCCGACCGCGAACGTCGTGAACACGACCGCGCCGATCGCCAGCATCAGGATGCCGCCGACGTTGCGCTTGAACTCTTCCCACACGGAGAAGTACGCGCCGTCCATCAGCAGCGGCGGCAGGAACACCAGCAACACCAGCTCGGGATCGAGGTTGATCGGCGGCAGGCCGGGGATGAACGCGATGCCGATGCCGCCGATCAGCAGCGCGGCGGCGGGCGGCAGCCTCAACCGCTTGGCGATGCATTCTAGCGCGACGATCGCGAGGAATGACAATAGAACCAGCTTGAATGCCGAGACGGGGGACATGAATCGACCTCGTGAAGAATGAATTTGCGCGTTCCGGCGTCGTACCCCGGTCGGCAGTTTCGCGCGATTACATCACGAGGGAAGGCCCGTAGTCGAGCCTGTTGCGAGCGGCCGCCGCGCGGGACACGCGCGGCGCCGCGCCGCTGCGCGCGCCGCCATGAAAACGGCACGCGGGCGGCCCGATCGCCCGCCCGCGTGCCGCCGCGGCGCCGCGCTGCCTGCCGCGCGTTACCGGCGCCGCACGACCATCAGCCGCGGCTCGGTCATGTCCTCGATCGCATAGCGAATGCCTTCGCGGCCGAGACCGGAATCCTTCACGCCGCCGTACGGCATGTTGTCGACGCGGAACGACGGCACGTCGTTGATCACGACGCCGCCGACCTCCAGCTCGTCCCATGCGCGGTGCGCATGCGTGAGCGAATCGGTGAACACGCCGGCCTGCAGCCCGAAGTCGCTGTCGTTCACGCGCGCGAGCGCGTCGTCGAAGCGGTCGAACTTCTCGAGGATCGCGACCGGGCCGAACGCCTCCTTCCGGTACAGGTCCTGCTCGCGCCCGACGTTTTCCAGCAGCGTCGCCTCGAACATCGCGCCGTCGACCTTGCCGCCCGCGACGATCTTCGCGCCCGCCGCGACGGCCGCGTCCATCCAGCCCGACAGCCGGTGCGATTCGGATTCGGAGATCATCGGGCCGACGAACGTCGACGGATCCTTCGGATCGCCCATCTTCAGCGAACGCGTCTTCGCGATCAGCTTCTCGCGCAGCGCGTCGTACAGGTCGGCATGCACGAGAATCCGCTGCACGCCGATGCAGCTCTGGCCCGACTGGTAGTATGCGCCGAACGCGAGCCGCTCGACCACGTAGTCGAGCCGGTCGCGCTGGTCCGCATCGACGATCGCCGCCGCGTTGCCGCCCAGTTCCAGCACGACTTTCTTCTTGCCGGCCTTCTCCTTCAGCGCCCAGCCGACGGCCGGCGAACCGGTGAACGACAGCAGCTTGAAGCGCTCGTCGGTCGTAAACAGGTCGGCGCCGTCGCGATGCGCGGGCAGCACCGAGAACGCGCCCTTCGGCAGGTCGGTTTCCGCGAGCACCTCGCCGATGATCAGCGCGCCGATCGGCGTGCGGCTCGCGGGCTTCAGCACGAACGGGCAGCCGGCCGCGAGCGCGGGCGCGACCTTGTGCGCGGCGAGGTTCAGCGGGAAGTTGAACGGCGAGATGAACGAGCACGGGCCGACCGGCACGCGCTTCATGTAGCCCGTATAGCCCTGCGCACGCGCGGAGATCTCGAGGTTGACGATCTCGCCGTCGATGCGCACCGATTCCTCGGACGCGACGCGAAACGTATCGATCAGCCGCGTGACTTCGCCCTTCGAATCGTTGATCGGCTTGCCGGCCTCGATGCACAGCGCCTCGGCCAGCTCGTCGAAACGTTCGCGAAAGCGCGCGATGCAATGATCGAGCACGGCCTGCCGCTTGTAGGCCGGCATCTCGCGCATCGGCTTCGTCGCGTCGACGGCCGCTGCGATCGCAGCATCGATCGCCTTCGCGTCGGCCAGCGCGACGCGCGTGGCGACCTTGCCGCTGAACTTGTCGGTCACCTCCAGATCGGTGTTCGCGTAGACGGCTTCGTTGGCGAGGTAGTACGGATAGGTTTCCTTCAACATGGAACGACTCCTTCCTGTGAACGGGAATTCAAAGTTGCGCCGACAGGCGCTTGATCTCGCGGTTCAACACGCGCTCGTTGTCCGAATAGTCGATCGGCACGTCGATCACGTGCACGCCCGGCGACGAGAAGCACTCGCGCAGCAGCGGCTCGAGATCGTCGGCCGACTCGACGCGGTGCCCGTGCGCGCCGTAGCTTTGCGCGTACGACACGAAATCGGGGTTTTGCAGCGTCATCGCGAAATCGGGGAAATTCATGTTCTCCTGCTTCCAGCGGATCATCCCGAACGCGTCGTCGCGCAGGATCATCACGACGATGTCGAGCTTCAGCCGCACGGCCGTTTCGAGCTCCTGCGAATTCATCATGAAGCCGCCGTCGCCGCACACGGCGATCACCTTGCGCTGCGGATGCACGATCTTCGTCGCGATCGCCGACGGCAGGCCCGCGCCCATCGACGCGAGCGCGTTGTCGAGCAGCAGCGAGTTAGGCTCGTGCGCACGCCAGTAGCGCGCGAACCAGATCTTGTACATCCCGTTGTCGAGGCAGACGATGCCGTCCACCGGCAACGCGTTGTACAGGTCGTTGACGATCCGCACCGGATACATCGGAAAGCGCGGGTCGTGCTGCCCTTTCTGCAGATGCGCGTCGAAATGCGCCTTGATCATCCTGAAGCGCTCGAAATCCCAGTGCGATTGCGGCGTCACCGCTTCCTTCATCTGCCACACCGCGTTCGCGATGTCGCCGACCACCTCGATCTGCGGAAAATAGACAGGATCGACCTGCGCGCCGAGGAAGTTCACGTGGATCACGGTCTTGTCGTCGGTGCGCATGAAGAACGGCGGCTTCTCGATCACGTCGTGGCCGACGTTGATGATGCAATCCGCGTGCTCGATCGCGCGGTGCACGAAGTCGCCGTCGGACAGCGTCGCGTTGCCGAGCCACAGCGGGTGCGTCTCGTCGATCACGCCCTTGCCCATCTGCGTCGTGAAGAACGGGATGCCCGTCCTGTCGACGAATTCGAGCAGCATCTTGCAGGTGGTCTTGCGGTTGCCGCCCGCGCCGATCATCAACAGCGGATGACGCGCGGCCTGGATCGCGTCGACCGCATGCGCGACCGCCTTCTCCTCAGCCACCGGCCGCCGGCTGTAGCTGCGCGGGATCGGCTTGCCGTCGCCCTCCTCGTGCGCGATGTCTTCCGGCAGTTCGAGGTGCGCGGCGCCCGGGCGCTCTTCCTCTGCGCGGCGGAACGCCTCGCGCACGGCCGACGGGATGTTGCCGATCGACACGATCTGCCGCGTGAACTTCGTGAGCGGCTGCATCATGTCGACCACGTCGACGATCTGGAAGTGGCCCTGCTTGCTGGACTTGATCGGCTTCTGCCCGGTGATCATCAGCATCGGCATCCCGCCGAGCTGCGCATACGCGGCGGCCGTCACGAAGTTCGTCGCGCCCGGGCCGAGTGTGGCAAGACACACGCCGGTGCGGCCCGTGAGGCGGCCGTAGGTGGCGGCCATGAACCCGGCCGCCTGCTCGTGCCGGGTCAGCACGAGCTTGATCTTCGATCGCCGCAGCGATTCGAGCAGATCGAGGTTTTCCTCGCCGGGAATGCCGAACACGTACTCGACGCCTTCGGCTTCCAGCGCCTTCACGAACAGATCCGATGCTTTCATGGGACTCTCGGTTATGCCGCCTGCCCGGCCTACGGACACGCGGCGTTCAGGACGCGCGCCGGCCTACGGCACGCGGACGCCTTACCTACTGGACACAAACCACGGCACTGCTCGCCGCGCAACACACGATGCTCGATGGTCGATGCGTGACGCGCGGCGGCGCCTCCGGATGCCGGAGGACGAACGGACTCGCCCGCACGCGGCGGGCGCGCACGGGCGGCAAAGACGCTTTTGATTGTAGACGGATTCGCGGAATTCCGGCTTCGACCGGATGGCCGGCTGCGGCCTCGCGACGGGATCGGCCTGACGGCCAATTCGACCTCAAACGACGCGCGCGGCGCTACGGTAGGCGCAACCGATTCCATTCATCGAACATGTGAACCATGGTTGACATCCTGCAATCCGTGCCCTACAGTGCGCCTACGTACAGCATCCGGACCACCGACGTCTTCGACGTCTGGTTTGCCGGCCTGCCCGATCGCCTTGCCCGGCGCCGCATCCAGGCGCGCATCGACCGCCTGTCGATGGGCAATCCGGGCGACTGGAAATCCGCGGGCTCCCCCGTCGTCGAAATGCGTATCGACCACGGCCCCGGCTATCGCATCTATTACGCGAGGCGCGGAACGATATGGGTGATCCTGCTCTGCGGCGGCGATAAATCGACGCAACGGGCCGACATACGCGCCGCGCACGCAATGCTCGCGCACCTCGACATGGAGTGAACGATGGACAAGATCAACACGCGGCCGTGGGATTCGGCCGAACACCTGAAAACCGAAGACGACATGGCCGAGTACTTCGACGCGTGCCTGCAGGAGGGCGGCGACGATCCGGCCTTCATCGCGCATGCGCTCGGCGTGATCGCCCGCGCACGCGGCATGTCGCAAGTCGCGCGCGATGCGGGCCTGTCGCGTGAAGGGCTGTACAAGGCGCTGTCGCACGACGGCAATCCGAGCTTCGGCACGATCCTGAAAGTCATCAAGGCGCTCGGCCTGCAATTGCACGGCGCGAAGGCGGCCGCGTAACCCGGCGACGCACCGCAGCGCATCGCGGCGCGGGCGCAACGCGCGTGCCCGCGTCAGTGCAGCCACCCGGCCGCCCAGCGCGGCGCGAGCGACACCAGATACAACCCGAGCCCGATCAGCCCGCCGACCAGCGTGCCGTTGATGCGGATGTATTGCAAGTCCTTGCCGATGTTCAGCTCGATCTGTCGCGACATCTCGCGCGCATCCCAGTTGCGCACCGTGTCGCGAATGTGACGCATCAGGAAATCGGCGAAATCGGGCGCCATCTCGTGCACGGCCTTCTCGACGTGCTCGTTCAGCGACGCGCGCAGCGCCGGGCTCTCGGCGAGCCGTGCGCCGAGCCAGCCGCCGAGCGTCGCGGCCTGCCGGTGCAGCGCCGAATCGGGGCGCGCGAGATCGGCCTTCAGCCACGCGCGCAACTGGTCCCACAAATCGCGCACGTAGTCGTTGAACGCATCGCCGTCGCGAATATAGCGCTTGATCTCCTCGCCCTTCTCGATGAACGCGGGGTCGTGCTTCAGCCGCTCGGTCAGCCGCACGACCGTCCGGTCGAAGCGTTGCCGCAGCTCGTGCTCGGGGTCGGCCGCGACGCCCTCGAGCACGCGGCTCACCGCGCTCGCGAGCATCCGCGCGCCGTTTTCGCCGAACCACTGCGTCGGCATGATCTTCTCGACCTTCGGATATTGCGTCTTCAGCCATTCGACGATGAAACCCGCGATCACCTCGCGGTTTTCTTCCTTGTCGAGCACGTCGACCACCTGTTCGATCGCGTCGTCGAGCAGCGCCTGGTGGCGGCCGTCCTTCGTCAGCGTGTCGAGGATCGCGCCGGCCGATTGCGACAGGTCGACCCGGTCGATCACCGCGCGGAACGCATCGTGGACGAACGACTGGATCCGCGCGTCGTCGGTCATGTCGAGCGCGAAGCTCATCAGCTTCGTCACGTAGCCGCCGAGCGCGTCGGTGTTCGCCGGCTCGCCGAGCCATGCACCGAGCTTCTGCGCGGGATCGTGCTGGCGGATCTGCGCGGCGAGCGCGTCGGGGCCGAGGAATTTCTCGCGCACGAACACCGCGAGGTTGTCGGCGATCTTGTCCTTGTTCTTCGGGATGATCTCGGTATGGCGCGACACGAACGGGATCGGCACGCGGCGAAACAGCGCGACGACCGCGAACCAGTCGGCGAGCGCGCCGACCATCGCGGCTTCGGCGACCGCCTTGAAGCCGTCGACCCACGGGCCGCGCGGCAGCAGGATGGTCGTGACGAACACCGCGACGGCGGCCAGCAGCAGCCATAGCGCGCGGCGCTTGCTGCGTTTCAGTTCGAGGGCTTTGTCTGGCGTCATGGAGGACGGGCGGATCGGCGATGCCGTTAATATCCCCGATTTCGCCGCCACCGACAAACCCGTAGCCGGCGCGGGCGTGCACGATGCATGCGTGCCGCCCGCGCCGCGCGGCTACATGAACGTCTTCAGATTGACCGCCGGGTCGGCCAGTTTCACCGGATCGGGCACCGCGCCTGCGGCGATCAGCCGCCGCGACGCGCCGATGTCGCGCCCGAGGTTCGCCGCGGCCACCGCGACGATCTTCCCGTCGTCGCCGAGCCCGAACACCGTGAACGGCCCGCTCGCCGGATCGCCGCGCACGACGATCGTGCGTTCGCTGCCGAACAGCCCGAGCATCTGCAGGTTGCAGTCGTACTGATCGGACCACAGCCACGGCAGCTCGGCATAGCGCTCGTCGGCGCCGAGCAGGTTCGCGGCCGCGACGACCGGCTGGTTTTCGGCCACCTGCCACGATTCGATCCGCACATGCCGCCCGAGCAGCAGATTGAAGTGCATCGTCACCTCGCCCGCCGCGAAGATCGCGGGATCGGCCGTGCGGCAGCCCGCGTCGACGCGAATCCCGTTATCGACGTCGAGCCCGGCCGCCTGCGCGAGCTCGACGTTGGGCACCACGCCGATGCCGACCACGACGATGTCGGCCGGCACGTCGCCGCGATCGGTCTCGACGATCGCGCCACCGCCCGGCGCGCGACGAATTGCACGCGGCAGCGTCGCCATCTGAAAGTTCACGCCACGCGCGTCATGCAACCGACGCGCATAAGCACCGACCACTTCCGGCAACGCGCGCTGCAGCAAGCGCGCGGCCGGGTCGATCACCGTCACGTCGCAGCCGAGCTGACGCGCCGCCGCCGCGACTTCGAGGCCGATGAAGCCGCCGCCGAGCACCGCCATGCGACGCCCGGGCGCCAGTTGCGCACGCAACGCACGCGCATCGTCGACCGTGCGGACGTAGTGCACGGCGACACCTTCGTCGATCGCCCCGCCGAACGTGCGCACGCGCGAACCCGTCGCGAGCACGAGCTTGCCGTACGGTAACGACACACCGTCGTCGAGCCGCACGCGCCGTGCATCGCGCTCGATCGCATCGACGCGCGTGCCGAGCCGCAACTCGATGCGCTGCGCGTCGTACCACGCGGCATCGCGGATGAACGCGCGCTGTTCGCCGCCGTCCGTCAGCAGCGCATCCTTCGACAACGCCGGCCGGTCGTACGGCAGCTCGCGCTCCGCGCCGATCATCACGATACGCGCCGCCGCATCGCGTTCGCGCAGCGCTTCGGCCGTACGCCGCGCCGCGTGGCCGGCGCCGACGATCACGAACGGGTCAGCCGACATTGACTTCCACCTGCCCGTCGACGATCCGGATCGGATAGGTCCGCACCGGTTCGGTGATCGGCGCGCATTTCGGCGCGCCCGTGCGAATGTCGATGAGCCCCTGGTGCAGCGGGCATTCGACGCAGCCGTCCTCTACGTAGCCTTCCGACAAGCGCGCGTGACCATGCGAACACAGGTCGTGCATCGCGAACAGTTCGTCGCCGATCCGGAACACGGCGATCGGCTTCTGGCCGGCGACGCGCGCCGCCGGTTCGTCTTCGGAGAATTCGTCGAAAGCGCCGAGCGGATGCCACTCGGCCAGCGTTGCTTCAATCATGTCGATTCCTTGCTTCGTCAGATCGGCGTCGCGAGCAGCGTCTGCACGCGCGACGTGTCGTAGATCACGCGCTTGGTCTTGTAGCGCAGCCCGTCCGGCGTACGCACGACCGTGTCGTAGTACTTGCCGGCCTGGTACACGTTCGACTCGCCGTTGCTGCGCGTCTGCACGACCACGTAGTTGCTCTCGGTATCGAACTCGCCGTCGCGTTCGGCGACGATCGTCAGGCCCGACGTCATGTGCCGGTACGTGTGCTCTTCATAGATGTTCGCGTGCCGCAGCGACACCACGCGGTCGCGCAGCATCCGCTGGTTCGTGCAATGGACGATCCCGACCGGCAGCCCGAGATCGGCGTTCTCCTTCGGCACGATTTCGTACGTACAGTCCTCGGTGAACATCTCCGGCCAGTGTTCGAGCCGATCGTTGTCGAGGTGCCCGATATAGCGGTTCTGGAGCATGTAAATCTCGAACCACGTCTTCATGTCTTCCGTCATTTTTTGCTCCCGCGTCAATAGCCCATCAGCTTCTGGTAGCCGACCCAGAACTTGCGGATCAGGCTCTCGGTGATCACCGTGTCCTGCTGGTCCGGATTGCCGCGCGACATCTCGATCACCGACGTCGCATCGGCGTCGCGCACCGTGCCGCGCTGCACGAGCTCGGTCGCTTCGGTGTCCTCCATCGAGATGTAGCCGGCCGGCCCGACGAGATTCGCCTGCTTGATGCGCAGCGCGCGCAGCTCGGGCGTGTCGTCCGCATAACCGAAGAAGTGGAAGATCAGCTCGAAGTTGTCGGGGCCCTTCGGCAAAATCTGCCGCGCGACCAGCGTGTTGTGGATCTGCTGGATCACGAGCTGCGGGAAGATCGGCTGGATATGGTTCGTGCAGTCCTCGTCGTATTCCGACACGAGATCGAGGATCGATTCGTCCTCCAGATGGAAGCCCTCGTCGAACGACCGAATGTTCTGCTGCTTGTACGCGGCCGACGTATCGTCGCCCGTCTTCGTCACCGTGATGATGCTGTGCAGCCCGTGATTCGCATCCGGAATCGAGCGCGCCTTCATCCCGACGCGGAAGATGTTGAAGGTCGTATGGAACAGATGCAGCATGCTCGCGTGATACGGGTCCTTCACGTTCTCCATGTACAGCTTCCAGTTCGACTTCGAATACTGGCGCGTGCAGCCGAGATACTCGATCGGCTTGTGGAAGATCCGGTCGATCCACGGACGCATCTGCTCGCCCAGATACTCGGGCAGCGGCGCGACTTCATCGCTGAAAGTCGCGAACACGAGCCCGCGATAGCTGTCGACGCGCAGCTTGCGCAGCCCGTGCTGCTTCGGATCGAAATCGGCCGGCATCCCGGTCATTCCCTTCTGGCCGCGCCGGAACGGCACGCCGAGCAGGTTGCCCTGGTTGTCGAAGCTCCACTGGTGATACACGCACGTGTGCGAGCTCGCGTTGCCGCGCGACTTGCGGCACACCTGCGCGCCGCGGTGCGCGCAGCGGTTCACCCACGCGGACAGCGCGCCGTCCTCGGTGCGCGTGACGACCACCGGCGTGTCGCCGACGAACGTGCTCTTGAAGTCGCCGGCGTTCGGGATTTCGGCTTCGAGCGCGACGAAATTCCACGTCGGCCCGCGGAAGATGCGTTCCTGCTCGCGATCGTAGACGGCCCGCGAGCTGAACACCTTGTACGGCACGCGCGAGCCGTCGTCGTGCGGGAAGCTCACGTCGGATGCGTCGCCGCGTGAGGCGAAAACGACGGGCGATTCTGTCTGCTCCATGTCGGACTCCTTGTCGATCCGTTGCGTTGAATGCATGGAGCCGATTTTTGAAAAGCTAATATTCGGCGTCTATCCGGAAAGTGCGATTGCGGCGGCGCAATATCCACTTTCGGCGGATTTCTGCGCTAGCATGACGGCACACGCGACCCGGCGCACGATCGCGACCCATTCGTCGGATCGAAGCGCGCGTCGTCCATACCAAGGCTGAGGCCCATGTCCCCAACGTCGTTCGAGCCGCTCGCGCTGCGCGCGCACCGGCTGTTCGAATCCCGCGATCTCGACGAGACGCGCGAGCGGATCTCGCGCGTGATGCAGCCGCACGCGCTGCTGCCGAGCGGCCGCGTACGGGGCGCGTCGCACATGGATTTCGTCCGGCTGGGCGGGCTCGGGATCGGCACGATCGCGTTCGGCGACGCGATGCGCGTGCAGGTCGACGCCGTCGACGGCTATTACCTGCTGATGTTCTGCCTGTCCGGCCAGGCCGAAGTGCGCGCGATGGGGCGGCAGCTCGGCGTCGACGGGCAGACCGGCGTGCTGTGCGCGCCCGGCGAACGCTTCGACGCGGTGCTGTCGGCCGATTGCGAGCAGTTCGTGCTGCGCATCGACGCGGCGACCGTCGGCGCGCTGACCGGCGACCCGCGCACGACGCTCGACCCGGTGCTGCACGTCAGCGACGCCGCGCTCGCCGCGTGGCGCCAGCAGCTGATGCTCGTCGCGCGGTCGCCCGAGTTGCTCGAACGCGCGAACGCGAACCCGCGTGTCGCGTCGCAGCTCGAGCATCTGCTGATCGACCTGCTGATCGAAGGCCATCCGCCGTCCGTGCTGCAGGCGTCGCACCGCGACCCGGCGCCGGGCTTCGTGCGGCGCGCGCAGGAATTCGTCGATGCGCACTATGCGCAGCCGCTGCAGCTTGCCGATATCGTCCAGGCCGCCAACGTGCCCGAACGGACGCTGCGCGACGCGTTCCTGCAATTCCGCGGGATGAGCCCGATGCAATACCTGCGTGCGACGCGGCTCGCGCACGCGCGCGAACTGCTGCGCGGCGCGGCAGCCGACCGGCGGATCGCCGATATCGCGCTCGATTGCGGGTTTACCCATCTCGGGCGGTTCGCGATCGCATATCGGGAAAGGTTCGGCGAGTCGCCGTCGGAGACGCTCGACGCGCAGCGTCAGGCGTAACGGTCGTCCCGCTGCGCTTGCGCACCACCCTCACCACGCGGCGGCTTACTCGCCGGCTTTGACCGTGCCGGAACGGCTCTCGTCGCACCGCCCTGTCGGAATTCGGCTGCGCGTCCGGGATCGACCGTTAGTTGCAGTTCATGACGTCACGCCGCCGGCACGATCATCTCCCGCGCGATCGCACAGAACGCGGCCGTCGCCGCGCTTTCGCCATGCAGCCGGCGGCTCATGATGATCGGCGACGTCGCGCCCGGCTCCGGCAAGCGCCGATAGACGACGCCCTTCACGCGCACGCCCTCCACGCTCTCCGGTACCAGCGACACGCCCACCTGCGCGGCGACGAGCCCGAGCGCCGTCTGCAGCTCGCGCACCTCGTGCACGGCCGCCGGCACGACCGCGCCGTCGCGCAACGCCGACAACTGCTGATCGGCGAAGCTCGGCCGCGGCGTGCTCGGGTAGACGATCATCGTCTCGTTCGCGAGATCCGCGAGCGT
Organism: Burkholderia sp. MS389; assembly: GCF_016899425.1. GTDB lineage: Bacteria > Pseudomonadota > Gammaproteobacteria > Burkholderiales > Burkholderiaceae > Burkholderia > Burkholderia sola. Next base: position 2,650,496 of record NZ_CP045995.1, on the reverse strand, counting down.
CAGCGGCCGGGCCGGATCGGCGAGCCGATGCCCGACCGGCAGCGCCGCGATCAGCTTTTCCTCGATCAGCGCCTCGCGCACCAGTTGGTCGTCGTCGAAGCGCAGGCGGCCGAACCCCACGTCGATCCGCCCGCCCTTCAGCGCGCCGAGCTGTTCGAGCGTGAACATTTCGATCAGCGACAGCTCGACGTCCGGCTGCGCCTCGCGAAACGCACGGATCACGTCCGGCAGCGCGCCGTACAGCGCCGACGGCACGAAGCCGATCACGATCCGCTCCGACGACTGCGCGAGCCGCCGCGTCAGCGGCCCCAGTTCGTCGGCCTGGTCGACCAGACGTTTCGCCTGCGCATAGAACACGCGCCCGGCATCGGTCAGTTTCAGCGGCCGCGCGCCGCGCTCGAACAGCGGCAATCCGATCTCTTCCTCGATCGCCTGGAGCTGGCGGCTCAGCGGCGGCTGCGTCATGTGCAGGCGCTCCGCGGCCCGCGTGATGTTCATTTCCTCGGCGACGGCGATGAAGTAACGGAGCTGGCGCAATTCCATTTCATGCCTCGAAGGTATGGAAGTAGTCGGAAAGAGTGTTGGACGACGCGGGGCGGGAATTCCTACCATGTGCACCAACAGGAGGAATCGCATGATAGCAACTGCCGCCACCATCGAACGCATCGAGACGTTGCTCGTCGACGTGCCGACGATCCGGCCCCACAAATTGTCGGTCGCGACGATGAATTGCCAGACGCTCGTACTGATCCGAATTCGATGCACGGACGGTATCGAAGGCGTCGGCGAGGCGACGACCATCGGCGGCCTCGCGTACGGCGAGGAGAGCCCCGAAAGCATCAAGGTCAATATCGATACCTACTTCGCGCCGCTGCTGCAAGGCATGGACGCGACGCGTCCGGGCGCCGCGATGGCGCGGGCACGCAAGCTGTTCCAGGGCAACCGCTTCGCGAAGTGCGCGATCGAGACCGCGCTGTTCGACGCGCAGGCGCAGCGTCTCGGCGTGCCGCTGTCCGAACTGTTCGGCGGACGCCGGACCGACGCGGTCGATGTCGCATGGACGCTTGCGAGCGGCGACACGCAGCGCGACATCGCGGAAGCCGAAGCGATGCTCGATGCCCGCCGCCATCGCGCGTTCAAGCTGAAGATCGGCTCGAACGCCGTCGCCGACGACGTGGCGCACGTGGTCGCGATCAAGTGCGCGCTCGGCGAGCGCGGCGACGTGCGGGTCGACGTGAATCAGGCCTGGAGCGAGACCGATGCGATCTGGGCCTGCGCGCGGTTGGCGGAAGCCGGCGTGAGCCTCGTCGAGCAGCCGATCGCCGCGACCAACCGCGCGGGGCTCAAACGCCTCACGCGACTCGCACAGGTGCCGATCATGGCCGACGAGGCGCTGCACGGCCCCGTCGATGCATTCGCGCTCGCGCAGGATCGCGCGGCCGACGTGTTCGCGGTGAAGATCGCGCAATCGGGCGGCCTGCAGGGCGCGGCGAGCGTCGCGTCGATCGCGGCGGCGGCCGGCATCGACCTGTACGGCGGCACGATGCTCGAAGGCGCGGCCGGCACGATGGCGTCCGCGCAACTGTTCAGCACGTTCGACTCGCTGAAATGGGGCACCGAACTGTTCGGCCCGCTGCTGCTCACCGAGGAGATCCTCGTCGAGCCGCTGCGCTACCAGGATTTCAAGCTGCATCTGCCGGCGACGCCCGGCCTCGGCATCACCTTCGACTGGGCCCGCATCGAACGGATGCGACGCGACGCCCGCTGATCCCCACACGACAACCGAAACCGGAGACACAGATGAACAAGCAAGCCATCGACGCCCTGCTGAAGACCTTCGACGACGCCGCCGAGAAGCCCGGCAACCCGCGCGTGCGCGCGATCGTCAACCGGATCGTGAAGGACCTCTGCTACACGATCGAGGACTTCGACGTGCAGCCGAGCGAGTTCTGGACCGCGCTCAACTTCCTGAACGAAGCCGGCCGCGAATTCGGGCTGATCGCCGCGGGCCTCGGCCTCGAGCGCTTCCTCGACGTGCGGATGGACGAAGCCGAGGCGAAGGCCGGCATCCAGGGCGGCACGCCGCGTACGATCGAAGGGCCGCTGTATGTCGCCGGTGCGCCGGAATCGGTCGGCCACGCGCGTCTCGACGACGGCACCGATCCGGGCCAGACGCTGATCATGCGCGGCCGGGTGCTCGGCCAGGACGGCGCGCCGCTCGCGAACGCGCTGGTCGAGGTGTGGCATGCAAACCATCTGGGCAATTACTCGTACTTCGACGCGTCGCAGCCCGCGTTCAACCTGCGCCGCTCGATCCGCACCGATGCCGAAGGCCGCTACAGCTTCCGCAGCGTGCTGCCGGTCGGCTACAGCGTGCCGCCGGGCAGCAAGACCGAGCAACTGCTCGACCAGCTCGGCCGCCACGGCCATCGCCCGGCGCACATTCACTTCTTCGTTTCGGCGGACGGTTATCGTAAGCTGACGACGCAGATCAACATCGATGGCGATCCGCATCTGTGGGACGACTTCGCGTTCGCGACGCGCGACGGGCTGATCCCGCCGGTCAAGCAGGCGGAGGGCGCGGAAGGCAAGCCGTACGGCGTCGACGGGCAGTTCGCGCTGATCGACTTCGACTTCTCGCTGCTCAAGGACAAGCAGGACGTGCCGGGCAGCGAAGTCGAGCGGGCCCGCGCGCAGGCGTGAGCGCCCTTCCCGTTCGACGAATCGACAACGCAAGGAGTGCAGGATGCTGTTTCATGTGGAAATGACCGTTCGCCTGCCGGCGGACATGGATCCGGTCAAGGCGGCCACGCTGAAGGCGGAAGAGAAGGCGATGTGCCAGCGGCTGATGAACGAAGGGACGTGGCGTCATCTGTGGCGAATCGCCGGGCAGTATGCGAACGTCAGCATCTTCGACGTCGAAAGCGTGCAGCAGCTGCATGACGTGCTGAGTCAGCTGCCGCTGTTTCCGTATATGGAGATGGAAGTGCGGGCGCTGTGCCGGCATCCGTCTTCGGTGCGGGAAGACGATCGGTGAGGCCCGTGCGGCCCATGATTGCCGGGAAACCGGCGCATGGGCCGAATTTTGCGTTCAACACACGTGCTGAGCGCTCCAGCGAACGCGAGAGCCTCGCAATCACTTCGGCGCATCCCCCGCCATCTGCAATCCGGTCGCCGTCAAACGAACGCGTAGCGGTTTGTCCGGATCGAGCTTCTTTTTCTCGATGACGCGCTTCCAGTTTTCAGCCGCGCCCGGGGCGCGGTACAGCGCAACGATCGCCACGTACTCGGTCTCGCGTTGCATCGGTTGAGACAGGCTCGACGAAGCCCCCGGATTCACGACAGCCGACATGCCGCCCTGCAGGTCTTGCGCGAGTATCGTGCGGTCGTTCTTCAACAGATCGTCATACGATGCCGCATCGACCATCTTGCGGTCCTTCAGCTGATAGACGCGGACGGCAACCGATGTCGGTCGCCCCGCATCGTCGGGGTTCAGCGCAGCACGTGCGATCAAGTCGATGTCCAGCACTTTCACCTGCTTGAAGAACACCGCGCGATAGGCATTCGTCGACGCATCCGACACCGACTGCCATGCACCGCACCCCGACAGCAGCAATACAGCGGCAGCGACGGCCGCACTCATTCGATAGAACATGAAAACTCCGGAATCAGGTGACGTGTGGCGTGAGATACGGATTGGGCGGCGGCACGGAAAACGCCTCGTACACCCCGAGCGCAATATCGATCAAGCGTTCATCGACTGACGGCAGCACGGTCGTCCAGCCGAGACGCGGCGCGGGGGCGGCACGTTCGACGCCGACGGTCGGGGGTGGAACGAACCGTGTCGATACTTTCATCCGCAAATGCACGTCGGCCTTGATGCCGACATACAGCTGGACGAATGCCATCACCTCCCGATGCAGCCACGCACCCGGCAGCAGGTCCTGAGCCTGCTGCGCATCAACGGGCCACAACGTCAAACGCACGGCTCGACTGCGATACGCGAGACGCCTGCCGAGCACGTAACCGCCGCCGAGCCCGCTACGCTTCCCATCCGAAAGCACATCCGCATCCGGCTTCGCCGACGTCAACGGCTTTGGCCGACCGCTACTCGTCGTCACCGCCCAGAATTCGTCCACCCGAACATCGGCGCCCGGCGCGGCGAGCGCCACCACGCCGGCGAGCCCTTCCGACGTGCGTGTCCGCTGGATCAGCAGCCCCAGCAACGAGAGCATCCGCGAATGGGGCAAGCCTGCCCGCAAAGGCTTGTCACCCCATCCGAATCCGGCGAGACATAACAGGCTCCGTGAATAATCGTCGACTCCGCCTGCCCGAAAACGCTCCGGATAGCGGTATTTCTTCCATGCGCGATACAGCAACGTCGCCGCCCGGTGGTTGAACGGATCGAGAAACGCCTCGACGGCTTCGTGCCCCTCCTCCCGCAGCACGATCTCGTCGATCATGTGCGACGGCATGGCCGCATCGACGCCATAAAGGCCCATGAAGGTCGTGCGCACGGTCGGCGGCGCATCGAGGTGCTCGTCGTCGAATTCGACAGCGGCCACCTCACCCGCCGGAAACCCCAACCGCGGACGCGGCCGGAATCGCACCGGCTCATGCTCCGGCGTATCGCGCGTACCAAACCCGGGACGTTCGGGCGCACAGGCTTCCAGCAGACGACAGAACTGCATGAAAGTCATCTTCGGCGCCCGCTCGAACAACCTCTCGGCCACTGCCGGCAGACCGTTCGCCTCAGCGGCTTCAGCACGCATCCGATCGATCGATGAACTCATAACGGCGCCCGCTGTGCCTTGCTGCGCGGCCACTCCGTCCGCGACCGGGACGGCAGACTGACGATCGCCAGCTTCGTGAACAGATTGAGCTCCGCATACGCGCCGAAGAACCGGTGCAGCAACTCGCCGAACAGCATCACGTCGCCTTCACCGGAGAAAGCGTGCGCATCGAGCGTGACCTCGATCAGCACGCCGCGCTCGACCGCCCCGCCCGACACCTCCTCGATCATTTCCTGCGACACGTGCAGGATGCCGGCGAGCCGCCGCCGGTTCAGCTCTTCGTTCGTCCAGTCGTACAGCGCCAAAGCGCCGCGCAACACCTCCGCGTTCATCATCGACAGGAAGTTCGGTGCGAGATGTGACAGCACGCGCCACTGGAAGCGATCCTCCGTCGGCGGATACAGCGGCAATGTCGGCGATACGAGATTGCGCACGCCCGCGACGTTCGGCGTGCTGGCCGCCAGCTCGTCGAGGCTCGCTTCGCGCAGCCCCTTGCGCGGCAGCAGCCCGTTCGTGCCGGTCACGCGCAGCGACAGGCTTTCCTCGGGCAGCGTGTCCATCGTTTCCCACGCGTGACCGCCGAGAATCACCCACATCTCATGCAAGCCCGATACCCCCGAACGCACGCGCGTGTGGAAATAACGTTCCGGCGCCTCGTGCCGCAACATGCCGCCGCGGTGCCGGAACGTCGCGAACGGCACATATTCGTATCGCTCGGCCGTATCGTGATCGAACGTCGCGATCGCATCGACCGAATACGTTTCGACATGCTCGCCCTGATGACCGGCCGGCACGACGCGATATTCGGTTTCGTGATGGTCGATCTCGATCGGCTCGGCATCCAGTTCGAACAGGTTGATGACCGGCGTACAGAACAACCGCACGTTCTCCGCGTTGAAACGCTGATCTGACGGATACGCTTCCTTCAGGAGAATCTCCAGCTCGAAGCGAGTCGATTTTTCGGGAAGCGTCGAGAGGTCCAGCCCGCATAGATCGATGAACAGGAATTTCTCGCGGAACGTGAAGTATTCGAGCAGCAGTTGATATCCCGAGAACGCCGCGTCGGCCTTGGGCCACAGCCGTTCTTCCGTCGAGAACCCTGCCGGCTCGATCGTTACGCCTGCGAGCGCTACCGGTTCGCCGTCGCGGACTTCCGGAACACGCAAGCAAATCGCATCGATCTGACGCGTCAGCGCAAGATGCATCGCGAATGCGGTCGGCAGATCCGCGTTCAGATGCAACCGCAACCGCGACAAGTCCGTTTCGCTGCGCAGCGCCGATCCCTGCAGTGAGAAGCCAAGACGAATCACCGAGCGACCGTCATGGCGCACGGTCGGCCCGGCATGCGTGATCGACACCGGCTGCAGTGCAACGGCCTGCGTCGTCCGGTACACACACTGCACCGTCCGCGGCGTCACGCCGTCTACTCCGCCCGGCGACGGCACGTTGATCGGCGCGGACCGCACCGGCACCCCGGCCGGCACGACTTCGGTTTTCTGCAGTTTCTCCGCGAACGGCGTCAACTCGACGATCGACAGCGAAGGAATCATCCGCAGATAGTGCGGCCACAGCAAACTGACGAGCCCTTCGGTCAGTTCGGGCAGTTCGTCGTCGAGCTTTTGCCGCAGCCGACCTGTCAGAAACGCAAAGCCTTCGAACAGACGTTCGACATACGGATCGCGATCGCCGACGCGATCGAGATTGAGCAGGCGCGCACGGTCGGGATGCGCCTTCGCGAACGCCTTGCCGGACTCGCGCAGGTATCGCATTTCGGCTTCGTAGTAGCGCAGGATGGAATCGTTGTTGTCCATGGAAATCCGTTACGAAAGGGTCAACGCGCGTGCGGGATCGAGTACCGTGAGTTCCGCATGCAGTTCGCTGATGCGACGGGCGAGCGCGGGCTTGTCGGCGTCCTTGCGGCTGCTCATCGCTTTCAGTGCTTTGACCAGTTGCTGCTTGACCTCGAACGTCAGCGCCGGCTCCCAGCGCATCATCGGCAGCGAGCGGGACGTTCCGTCGAGTTCGGCAAGCAGCGCGAGCGCCGCATCGTGACGGCCGACATGGTCGGCCAAGCGGGCCATCACGAGCCGCTGCAAATAGCGATGTCGATCGGTTTTCATGCCGGGCAGCGCTTCGAGCCACGCAAAAGCCGTCTCGATACCTTCACCGGCAGCCAGTTCGCGAGCCTGTGTTTCGATCTCCGGCCAGTCGCCCGCCGCATCGCTCTCGCTATCCGCGGAGACAGGCAGCGGCGCAACCGTCTCGCCCGCCTCCAGATCGCGTACCACCGCATGGCGGGCAATCCATTCGAGTGTCGTGTCGTCCGCGAACGGCGTGCCGTCGCTGAATGCCAGCCGTTCGATGCTCGGCAATCGTTCGAGAAAGAGTGCAAAGTCGGCGCGCAGCAATGCTCGCCACGCGTTGTAGGGCGTACCGACGTGATCGAGCGCCACGTGCTGGAAGTACTGGAGATCGAACCACAGGTGATTCACGCCTTCCATGAACGCGCCTTCGACGCGCTCCAGCAACTCGTGCCAGTGCTTCTGCAGCACGAGGCGCTTCATCTGCTGACGCAACTCGGCGCGTGGCGGCGCCAGGCGCGTATGCGAAGCGGCATCCGCGGGCGGCACGTCGTGCAACGTGTCCCACCGAATGCTTCTCACGAGACGTACCGAAGGCAAGTAGCCGTTTTCCTGATCGCGGAGCCACACCGACATCGCGCGGGCCTGATCGAGCAGATCGCGTGTGGACGCAATCGACCCCGCCGACGTTTTGCGCGGCGCAGCCGCTGCCGGCATCGCCTTGCCGGAATCGACGCTGCTTGCCGGCGCTTCCTTTTTCTCGAAGCGAGAAACGAGTGGCTGCAGATTCGGACGGGCAGCATCGGGCCACGCGGCCGTATGCGCCACGAGCACGTCGAGCGCGGCCAACGTACGTTCGAGATCAGCGGGCACAAAGTCGCCACGACTATCCAGCGTCTCGATCACACGCGCAGTCGCCAGCATTTCAAGCGCAGCCTTCTTGGCTTCGTGACGGACGGGCAAAGCCGCTTCGCCAAACCGGTCGACGAGTGCAGCGGCCAGCTCAAGTCCGTCGGCGAACCCGGCCGTGCCGTCCTGCCGCAGGCGTGCGAACGCGTAGTAGCCGGCGAGCCGCAAATCCTTGCCGGTCTCCTTGAGCAGGTGTTCGCATGCACGGACGATCAACCCGTCATCGATTCCCGACAGCTTTCCGGCTTCGTCCTTCAGTTCGAAGAATGCGTCTTCGTAGCCGGGATCGCGTCCGTATGCATGCTCGCCCGGTATCGGTGCAATCCATGTGGCCCAGGTATCCGCCCGTGCCCGCTGAAGCGAATCGATACGGGAGCCGCCGACGAGTGTCTTCACAAAATTGGCAAGCGTCATGGAGGATCTCAAAAAACGAATGCGTCGCCCAGCAGGCTGAGGGCGTGTCCGAACGGACTGGAGGAGGATTCGGAACGTCCCGACGTGGTCGCCAACGGCGAAATCGCGACCTTCGGCACAGTCGTTTGTTTCGCCATTCCACGCTCCGTGACCTGCGCTTTCGCCTGAGCAAGTTCGAGCGCGGTACGCTGACCGGATGCCTGCTCCGTCGTCGCCTGCATGACGGCGTCCGGCAAGGCGCCTCCGCCCGGCACCCCCGGTGGCAATGGCACGGCTGCATGCTTCGCGGCCTCGATCGCCGACATCGGCAGCGGCGGCGGGCCGCTTGCCGATACCCGAACCCCGGCATTTGCCGATCCCGTCACGAAAATACGTGCCGGCAACACGAAATTCCGCAACTGGAGAACATCGAGCGGACCACCGCCGGCTTCGCTGCGCAATTGCACCTTGAGCGGGATACCCTGGCTCGTGTCTGGCGTCCAGGTCAGCAAATAGCGCGCGTTGTCCTGCTGTACGACCTTCGCGCGCTCCAGCAACCGAACGAGACCGAAGCGCCCCTGCGAATCGAGTGCGGTGCGCAACCCGCCCTGCTCCGTCTGCCATTCGATATGTGACAGGTTCTCGAGCGATTGTCCCGGCCATTCGAACGGTGTCCACTCCTGTTTCTGGTTGAAGTAATGCAGTTCGCGGCCGGACAATACGAATCTCATGTCGGTGACGCCCGGCGTCGGCTCGGCCCGCAGTTCGTAACGCACGCGTGCATCGCCGGACGGGAACAGGACCGTCGACGTGCGTGTGAGCTTGTTCAACCCGTTGAGAAACGCCGGATCGATCGTCAATGCGCCGGAATCGGCTCCCTGCGACGCGACCCACCGGTCGCCCTGCCGTTCGACGACGCCGGCCAATTGCGACGTCACGAACTGCGCGATCACGCCACTATCCGGACGCATGAAGCGCGCCATCTCGGGCAGCGATGCGTCGTTGTCGGAATCCGCAAACGGATAGCGCCCACCGAACGTCTTGCTCCAGTCGGCGAGGATCGAGGTGCGCCAGATCTCGTTCAGGCTCGACGCGGCAGGCTGCACGATGACCTGCCACGACTGATCGAACGGCGCGCGGAACATGGCGCCGAAGCCCGACCATTGTTCGCCGAGGCTCGCAGCGACACGACTCGCGTAATCGCGACTGTCGGCGATATCGGACGTCTTGCCCTGCAGCACGGATTGCGCGGCCAGGCGTGCAAGCGCATCCGGATCCGGACTGGAGACGATCTGCGATGTCTTCAGGCGCATGGCCGTGATCCGCTCCAGATAGCGGGCCAGGCTCAGGTCGCCGGTTGCTGCCGGCGGGGCGTTCCCCTTGCCGCCGGATGGCGCCCCTGAAGCGAGATCACTACCGGTCAGACGCAGGATCGGACCGAATGCGGCGGCAAGTGGCGCCAGTTGAGGCTTGGCCTGCTTCGACGGATCCTTTTCGTCCGCGCCGATCAGTTGCTGTGCCTTGCTGACCAGCGTGTCGGACAGCGATTGGGCGTTGGCTCCCGTTCCCGCCTGATACGCGATCGCACTCATCAACGCGACGAGCGGCGAGCGTTGCGGATCGCCGAGCAGCGTCAACTGGTCGGCAGTGGCCGACAGCGTCGGCGCAGGTTGCCAGCGCAGGCTGTTGAGGAAGAGCGCCCATGCCCGCGCGTAGTCGTCGAAATAGCGCTGGCGCAGTTCGCCCTTCAATGTCGACGGGGATGCATTGGCGACCTTGGTGTCGGAGAGCACCCAGTCGCTTGCCACATCGCGTTGCTCGCCGGCTTCGTCGATTGCCTTCGAGATTCGCTCCTCCCACGCAGCACGTGTGAATACGCCGGGCACGGTCGCGGTCGTGCCGAACAGGCCACGACTCGTTGCACCGCCCGCGGAGGATTGCGACGCCGCGTCGCCGAGCAGCGTCGCGAGTGATAGCGGCGGGTATTTCGGTGTCGCTTCGTCGATGATCTGTTGGTAGATCGCGTCCCCGGAGTTCTGAATACCCCGGACACTTATGATCGTCTGTCGGGTAGACGCGACCAGGTTGCCATCCGGAACAATCGCCAACGCGGCTTGGCTGGATGCAGCGCCACGTCCAACGTGGTTGGCGAAGAACGCGATCGCTTGCTGACGCAGGTCTTCCCAGCTACCCTTCGACAGCTGCGAATGAGTCGGGCGTTCGGGTGCAGACGTCGCGACAAGTTGCGGCAGCAGGAATGCAGCCACTGCCCGCTCGGGTTTGGCGAGCATCATGTAGGTCTTGAGCGTATCGTAAGCGGCCTGTACCTGAGCATCGCCGCCGCTGGCGATTTCCGCGTCGGACAGCGACGCAAGCTGATGCAGCCTCGCGTCGAGCTTCTGGCGAATCGGGCCGACGAGGATGCGGTTCGCGGCACCGGCGTAGTAAGGCCAAAGGGCGTCGAGCAGCGCGTGGTCGCGGTTCAAGCCGAAACGGGCGATCAAAGGCGCACCGCTACGCTGGTGGATTTCGAGCGTATCCATTTGCCGGCCGAGGTCGGTAAGCGTTTGCAGCGACTGCGTCGGGTTCAGGGGCCCGGTGAGCTTGGTAGCCGTATCCGTTGCGCTTCCGATCGTTGCGCGGTTGGAGAAACCGGACAGCATCGTGCCGGCAAACCAGCAACTGATCAGGGCCGTCGTCATCCAGGCTGCGGTGGTCGACAGTGAAAAGCCAACGCGGCGGCCGTGGACCTTGCGGCTGTGGTCGGCGATGGTTTGCCAGAGGGTTCGGTGTTGAGGGTCGATCGCCGGGTCGCCATCATTCGAATCGCCACTCGGCAGATCGAAATCCGGAGACTGCGGCGCCCGCTCTTTGAATAACGGCGCAAACATCACCCCGTGAAGCGTATGCCTCGAAACAGAGGATTCAGCGGTTCGGTGCAGCAGGTCAGATAGCGCTCCGCGCAACCTCGAGACATGTTGCGCCAGCTCGGCAGGGTAACGATCATCGGCGTTCACTGCGAGGCGCACGACACCAATGTCCGACAGATTGTCGACGAGATTGCCCAGCGATTCGTCAATCATCTCACCGCTCACGCGTGAGTTCGCCCATGTGAAGCCCATCGCTTCATCCGGGCCGGCCCGGTCGCTGCCGAAATCCGTCACATCCAGCAGATACGCCGGTGCGGCCCAACATAACATGCGCGCGTGGCGAGCAAGCCGTGCAGCGAGTTCGTCCACGTCAAACGACGCATCGCCGGAACTCCGGTGACGGGTAATGGCCACAATCGCGTCGATCGGACGACGACGGCGCAAGCGACGAATCTGATCAAGCCATTCCGTGTCGAGTTTGTCGTCGATTTGCCGCGCATACAACACGACCGTATTGCCGAGAATCGCGTAGCCGGTATCGGCCAACCCCGGCGCGAGCCGCCGGACAAGCGGATAGTCGCCGGCGACAAGCACCCACCGATCGCGATAGCGCCATCGCCAGCCATGCCTCTCGCTCTGGACCTGCTTCAACGATTCGGCTCGCGTCGCGGCATTAACCGCCGAATCGCTTCCCGACGGAGCCGCCGTGCGACGCGTGTGATCCTTGACCCATTTCTTCACGGCGCGCCAGCCATTCGCCGGCCGAGACGAATCGCTGAAGCTGAAAATCAACAAGAGTGCCACGAATATGGCGCACAAAATGACGAGCGCCAACCCTCGATCCGCCTCGGTTATCCCAACCCAGTGCGGTCGCATCCATACGATCAGCCCAGGAAGGACGACAAAAACAATGGCCCCGAACCGGTCAATTTTGAATATCCGGTTCATGCGGAAATGCGTGTGTTGTTGATGCGTTATCCAAGGTCGTCACGACAGCGATGAACACATGGTTTTCGTCGCGCTGTGCGACCAGTTGCGGCTTTGGCGCTTGACCGGCGACGTACGTTGCACAAGCTGCGGCAAGCCATCCGGCTGAGGCCCCCGCCTTGCCGACGATTCGATCGAGTTCGAACTCTGGCACCGCTTCGTCGTTTTCCCCTTCCGGATTGCCCGTGCGTAACGCCGTGCGCAAGGAACCGGCCGTTCGGCTGTCGAATCCGCTCGTCCACAGCGCTCCGATGTCATCCGGCGCGGTACCGCCCCAACGAATCCCATAGGTCAGTGCATGGCCAGGATCGTCATTACCGGCTCGCCGGGGACGGTGGAATGCAGCGATCGGTCGCAACTCGAAGCGCGATGCCAGGGTCTCGGAAACCAGCAGCAATCCCACCCCGGCCTCGGCTGAACCGGGCGCCGGCGACTCGGCAATCACTGTGCCGAGCGCTATGGATACGAGTAACACCGCATGCTGATGCAACGGCCCGTTCCGATCGTCAAGCCAGGAATCGACCGTCATCAAATCGAGCGATTCGGGCGCTCGGTCCGTTCTGGCGAAGCGCAACGTGTGACGCCTCCATTCTTCCCGCCATTGCTCGACCACGTCGGACTCTCCGACATAGCCGGAAATGTCGAGCAAAACGCGCAGTGGCAGATCCGCAGGAAGCGCGTTCAAGGTTTCATGCAAGTCGTCGATGAGTCGCTCGTACAACCATTCAAGAACCTGATCCTGACGTTCCGCATCGTCAGCGGCCAGGCGGGCTTCAATCGGCTCGAACCATCTTGCCGAAACCGATTCGTTTGCTTGCCGCTCCGAAGCCTTGGCACGCAACTTCATCGCGCCATCGACGATCGGGTCGATACCATTGTCCGTATCGTCTGCGGTTACACGTGCAGCCGCTGCCAGGACAAGCATCGGCACGCTCTCTCGCGCAAAAGCCTGCGCGTTGTACTTCCTGCTTGCATCGTTCCAGGCCTGGACTTTCGCGCGTTCGAGTTCGTATGCCCGATATCGCCGGGAGACGACGAAGGCGGAAAAACCCGTCGGATATACGGACACGCATATCCAGAACCATGGCGTGTGAGTCGGCTCATCCTTCGGCCAGAGCATCAGCACAGCCAATACCCCGACCGCCGTGAGCACGATGAACACCGCAGCCCAGAGAACCCGCGACGGCGATTCATCAGGAACCGGCTTCTCCGGCGGGAGGGACGAGAAATCCAGTGCCATTGCTTAACGGCGCCCGCTATTCGGAAGAGAAGAAATCAACCGGCAACCGCACGCACACAAGTCATCGTGCTGAGCGACTTCGCGACCGTCATCGAATGCGCCCGAGGTCGCGGTTGCGATACGGTTGTCGCCGTGGCGCGGACAGGTCACCGGATCGTGGAGTCGAGCAAGCGGACGCCCCATGAAAAAGCACGTCGCCGACCCAGCCGTTACGTGGCCTTCGCCGGTATGAGTGTCTCCGACGCGAATGATGCCCGCCATGTGTATCCCCGAATTGAACTGGTATCGCCACTGCAGTTCGACAGCAAGCGATTGATGTTGGTTATAGGCGCCCTGGCACCCGGCCGGCAGGCTTCATCGCCTCGCTGGCCTGCCTGACGCGCTCGCCGTGCTTTTCGTCGCGCTTGCGTTTCTTGTCCTCTTCGACGTAATCGCTGGTTCCGAACGTGTCGATCGCTCGTGTCTGGAAGTACAGGTTCGACGACAGCACGTGGTCGTGCCAGCTCGTCAGCATCGTGTCGTGAACCAGCAGGTCGAACAGCGCCATGACCTTGGGCGGCAGCGGGTTCTTGCCGCTCAGGCCCATCTTCCATGCCTGGATCAGCGTCTCCTCTTCCGGCGTCATCATCCAGGCCTCGATCATCGATGCGCTGAACTCCGGATCCGCGTCCCACGGTAATGAACCGTCTTGAGCCTTTTCACGGATAAGATCCGCCGATTTTTGCAGGCCGGCTTGTCGGGATTCGCGTCGCATCAACTCTTCGGATTCGCTTTGGATGCGATCCCAGACGCCTACCGAAGGGCGATTCTTCTCGATACCTGCATCGCGATTGGAAAGCATCTCCGGCAGGACCGAATCCTGCCAGCGAGCCAAAGCTATGTTGAGCGTCACGCTGTCGGCCGGCGGTCGCTGGTTGCGTAATGCAACGTAGGCCGCCTCGGCTTCGTTGCGCTCCTTCAGCCGCTCCCGGTGCCGGGACGCGAGATCGTCGAAGCGGCTCGTTACGGTTGCGCGAAACTCGGGGGACTGGTAGCGAACCGCCATCCAGCGCAGGAATATCTGCATATGTTCGACGAAATTCAAACGTGCGACGTAGGGGACCATCTCACGGTAGGCGTCGATCAATTCTCCGATTTTGTAGGTGGATTTTCCGTCGGGGATGGGGTTTGCGAGGGTGAATTTCGCAAACGTCTTACCCTTGAACTTGAATAGATCTTCCATCGTGTCGAGCACTACGCCGTGCGCGATTGCTTCATTGAGCATGTCGCGCAACGCGACGCGCTGAAGTTCCGCGCGTGCTCCAAGCAATCCTGGCGGCGCTCCGCCGGTGATGTCTTCGCTCGTTCCCGGATAGAGATATTGAAGGCCGCGCGTGTTCTCGAGGCTATCGAGCCGCTGATAGAAGCGCAGCTCATGGGCCGCCGCAAAATGCACGCATCGCTGAACGGACGCCGGTACCGCGAGAGCGCGATCTCCGTAGTTCTGTTTGAGCAGGCCGAGAACCGGCACGATCCCGAGAAGCTTGTTCTCCTCCATCAACGACGATACAGCGTCGAGCAGCCCCATGAACTTGATTTCGATCGGAATCGCCGTCTGGTTCGAATCCTTCGGATCGACAAAGGCAAGCGTCGTCTCGCTCGGACGCTTGTAGCGCTGGGTCAGTTCATTCGCCAGCGCGCGGGCGAGAACACAACCGCGATCGGCGCCGAAGATGGAAACCTGGATCCGCTGGACCTTAGGCATTTTCTGCCTGACGTCGTCGATTGCGATCTCGAACTGCTTCATCGCGGCCGCCAGCCGATCATCGACGCCCGTTCCGAAAACTCGCGCGACAGCGCGGTTGTCACGAAACCACGGAATCGAATCGATCACCACGCCGAAGAACACCGACTTGGCGGCGCTTTGCGCGATGGACGGAAAATTCTTCTTCGCATCGTAAAGAACCGCGCGCGTGGCAGCACGACCGCGTCGAACCCAGCGGTTGTCACGCTGCAGTTGCAACACTCGGCCGATATTGCGGGGCACGGATTCGACGGAGTTGACCAGGTCTTTGAAAGACTGCACGACCGGCCGAAACGAAAACTCCTTGAGACCCTTCTTGAATCCTTCGGTGATAGTGTCTTGCGGGTTGATAGGAAGTCGTTTCATGCCGGTTACGCTCTCGCCGACACTAACTGCGATCGACGCGGCTGCATCGGCACCCTGCTTTCCGAGCTTGAATGCTGCGGACACGATTTGCCCCTCTCGAGCCTCCTTGTTCAGCTCCGTGCCGAGTCCAGAATAGTAGAGTCGATACCAAAAATGGTTAGGCTCCAGCTCTCTACGTCGATCTTCGTTATGGCGATGAGCCTCCCAAAGTCGGCAGATATTTGAGTATCGAGATGTTTTCTTATCGTCGTAGTCCCGATGACGACCGAATCCGTCGAAGAAAAAACCGACGTGCATGACGGCACCGCACGGAATGCAGTCATCTTGCGGATACGCCTTCCGCTTCTCCCCAATTGCTGCACGTACCTCAGGCGGAGTCCGGTCCGCCGGATCGAGCATGTGTTTGTCAGCCATGTTCCCCTCTCGAGGTATCTCGTTCAAAGCGACCCTTCTTGATTTCTTGCACAACCGGATCCGGCAATCGCTGCATCGCAGCACCAAAGGCGCCCGGCCGGTCTTTCGTCTCCTTCAGGATCCGCTGCACCGCTGGATGCTCATCGAATTTCGGATTAACGATCTGCCTGTAGTACACGTACTGCACGAGATCTGTCGTGTCGGTCAGGCGATACTTCAGCCAGCCCTGGGCCGCAATTCGTGCCGTGCGCCGATAGGCGACAGCCATGTCGGCATCGTCAGGGTTCGCCGCCTTCCCGTATTTGGTCTGAAACAAGTGGTCCACTTTTGTATAGGCGATCCTCGTCCCGCTCATGTCGTTCCGAATCTCGAACTCGATGTGATCGTCCGGATAAAAGTGTACGGCCAGCACGTCCTCCCCCGCCCCACCTTTGACTTTTGTCGGCGGAAACTTCACCTCGGTCGTCTTGTGGATCGTCTTGATCGGCGCGTACGGATCCTTCATGAACTCATCCTGGTCATATATCTCCCACTCGACAGTGAATTCCGTCCCCTTCAGCTTGTAGCAACAACTGAGGCTTCCCGCGCCCGTACCCGGCGGCAGGTCACCTCCTCCGCTGGCTCTGTTGCCATATTTGTCGCGAATTGTGAACTCGCTCAGATTGAACGGCGTGTAGTTGAGCCCCATGATGCTGACACCACGGTAGATCGGCTCGGCGGAAAATGCATCACAGCCAGCCAACGTCAATGCGGCAGCGAGGAAGACGACAACCCGTTTAATCATTGCTTAAACACCTCAAATTCAAAGACACAATACGACGTAACACGCGGACTTCGACGCGCAAACACGGTCACTATCAAGAACAGGGGTGTGGTCGAATAGCGATTTTCGAGTCGTGTCGAGGTCTAATCAAAGCGACCTCGCTCGATCTCTTGCACGACCGGATCCGGCAATCGCTGCATCGCGGCACCGAAGGCACCCGGCCGGTCTTTCGTCTCCTTCAGAATCCGCTGCACCGCTGGATGCTCATCGAATTTCGGATTAACGAGTTTCACGTAGTAGACATACTGTTCCAGATCTGCGGTATCAGTCAGGTGATACTTAACCACTCCTTGTGCTGCAATACGCGCTATCTGCCTGAACGCGATAGCCATATCTACGTCATCGCCGTCAGCCGCTTTCCCATGTTTTTTTCTAAACCAGTGATAGACTTCTGCATAAGATATCCTCGCCCCGCTCATGTCGTTCCGAATCTCGAACTCGATGTGATCGTCCGGATAAAAGTGCACGGCCAGCACGTCTTCCCCCGCCCCACCTTTGACTTCTGTCGGTGGAAACTTCACCTCGGTCGTCTTGTGGATCTTCTTGATCGGCGCGTACGGATCCTTCATGAACTCATCCTGGTCATATATCTCCCACTCGACAGTGAATTCCGTCCCCTTCAGCTTGTAGCAGCAACTCAACCGTCCGGCTCCAGCGCCCGGCGGCAAATCTCCCCCTCCACCCGCCCTGTTGCCATATTTGTCGCGAATTGTGAACTCGCTCAGATTGAACGGCGTGTAGTTGAGCCCCATGATGCTGACACCACGGTATGTCGGCTCGGAGGAAAATGCGTCGCAGCCGGCCAACGTCAATGCGGCAGCAAGGAAGACGACAACCCGTTTAATCATTGCTTAAACACCTCAAATTTAAAGACACAATCCGACGTAACACGCGGACTCCGACTCGCGAACACGACCTGACAATCAAGAAGGGCGCCTTTTCGAATAGAGAATCTCGTGCTCGTGTCGATGTCTAATCAAAGCGACCTCGCTTGATCTCTTGCACGACGGTGTCTGGCAATCCCCGCATAGCTGCACCAAAGGCGCCCGGCTTGCCTTTCGTCTCTTTCAGGATCCGTTGCACCACTGGATGCTCATCGAATTTGGAATTAACAAGCTGCCTGTAGTACACGTACTGCTCCAGATCCACCGTGTCGGTCAGGCGATACTTCAGCCAGCCCTGTGCCGCGATTCGAGCCGTGCGTCTATAAGCCACGAACATGTCGTCGTCGTCCGGATTCGCCGCCCTCCCGTATTTTGTTTGAAGCCAGTCGTCAACCTCCGTGTAATCGATCCTCGTCCCGCTCATGTCGTTCCGAATCTCGAACTCGATGTGATCGTCCGGATAAAAATGCACGGCGAGCACGTCCTCCCCCGCCCCACCTTTGACTTTTGTCGGCGGAAACTTCACCTCGGTCGTCTTGTGGATTTTCTTGATCGGCGCGTACAGATCTTTAATCGCTTCATCCGCGTCGTAGACTTCCCACTCAACCGTGAATTCCGTCCCCTTCAGCGTGTAGCAACAAGTTAGGCTTCCGGCACCGGCACTCGGTGGCAAGTCACCCCCTCCACCCGCTCTGTTGCCATACTTGTCGCGAATTGTGAACTCGCTCAGATTGAACGGCGTGTAGTTGAGCCCCATGATGCTGACACCACGGTAGGTCGGCTCGGAGGAAAATGCATCGCAGCCAGCCAACGTCAATGCGGCAGCGAGGAAGACGACAACCCGTTTAATCATTGCTGAAACACCCCGAATTCAAGGACACAATCCGACGTAACACGCAGACTTCGACTCGCAAACACGGTCTGACGATCAAGAAGGGCGCCTTTTCGAATAGAGAATCTCGTGCTCGTGTCGATGTCTAATCAAAGCGGCCCCGCTTGATCTCTTGCACGACGGTGTCTGGCAAGCTCTGCATCGCAACACCAAAGGCGCCTGGCTTGCCGCTCGTCTCCTTCAGAATCCGTTGCACCGCTGGATGCTCATCGAATTTCGGATTAACGATCTGCCTGTAGTACACGTACTGCACGAGATCTGTCGTGTCGGTCAGGCGATACTTCAGCCAGCCCTGGGCCGCAATTCGTGCCGTGCGCCGATAGGCGACGGCCATGTCGGCATCGTCAGGGTTCGCCACCTTCCCGTATTTGGTCTGAAGCCAGTAATCGATTTCCGTGTAGTCGATCCTCGTCCCGCTCATATCGTTCCGAATCTCGAACTCGATGTGATCGTCCGGATAAAAGTGCACGGCGAGCACGTCCTCCCCCGCCCCGCCTTTGACTTTTGTCGGCGGAAACTTCACCTCGGTCGTCTTGTGGATCTTCTTGATCGGCGCGTACAGATCTTTAATCGCTTCATCCGCGTCGTAGACTTCCCACTCAACCGTGAATTCCGTCCCCTTCAGCTTGTAGCAACAACTGAGGCTTCCCGCGCCCGTACCCGGCGGCAAATCCCCCCCTCCACCCGCTCTGTTGCCGTACTTGTCGCGAATCGTGAACTCGCTCAGATTGAACGGCGTGTAGTTGAGCCCCATGATGCTGACACCACGGTAGGTCGGCTCGGAGGAAAATGCATCGCAACCGGTTAGCGCCAGCGCCAGAACCAATAGGATGAAAAGCCGACTAATCACGCGACGTTCCTCCCGCCTCGTCCGAATCCGACGCGATGCGCGCCGTCTCCCGCAATACCTCCGCGTCGATATCACTCAATGCCTCTCGAAACGTCTGCTCACCGCTCATCGCGCGCTCCAATCTGCCCCGGATCACCGGATGCTCATCGAACCGCGGCGAAATAACGACGCCCTTTGAAACGTAGTTCAAGAGATCGTCATCGTCGGCTATACGGTATCGGCCAGCACGTTCGAGCTGTTCCGAAATACGGCGGTAGAGCGCCAGATCCGTAAAATCGTCGAGCATCGCGCCATACATCGTGCGCAACTGCATCGCAAGCTTGTCGGCACGGCCGAGATGCAGCAACGTCATGTGCTGCTCGATCGTCATCACCTGCTCTGCGTCGACGACTGCATCGGCGACACCGGCATCGTTGCGCCAGACGATCTCGTTCGAATCACGATCGCGATGCCATATCTCGACACATGGCGACAGAAACGCCTGAGCCTGTTCTGCGCTCCAGACTCCTCGTAACCGGGCAAGAATCCGGTTATCGTAGAAATGCAGAAAGTACGCGCGCTTGTCGGGCGTCGAGTAACGGCAGAACGAGCGAAAATGCGCGGCCAGTGACCGAATGGGAAATGGCGACCATATCCACGTCAGCATGTGCCGTCCGCTCGACTCTCTCCAAAGTCGCCGGACAAACCGGCTGCCGAGGTCGCGCGAATCATCGAATGCAAAGCGATCGATCCCGATCAGATACGGGGCGATGTCCGTATAGGACTCGAGAACGCTGCCGCCCCAGAGCGACTCCCATTCGAGCAGCGGCACCTGGACGAGCAGTTTGTCGAGCCCCGGATTGGCAAGCGCATCGGCGAGCATGTACAGGTACGCCGCAACGCCGTCCACGTCGAACGTGTCGAATTGCGCTACCAATCGATCACGCCACGCCTCCCATCCCGCGTCCGACTCTCGGGTTGGGGTCGCACGTCCGGTTCCGGCCATCAAGCGACCTCCGTCAACGCTTCGACACCACGGTGCGCATCCAGCAGGCACTCCTTGCATGGCCCAATGGGCATATTCGGCAGACGGGTGTCAAGCGACGCTGGGCCGGTCCAATGGAAATTTCCGCACTTGAGCGTGATATCCCCCGGGCATCCGAGCTCGATATTGCCGCCGTCGATCTTGAGGTAGGCGCCACCACTGGCGAGTGTCAGCGCACCGCGCGAGGCCACGAGAATCGCACCCTCACTACTAGTGAAGTTCAGGTCCTTCGACGCCGACAGCGCCATCGCTCCCGTACGGGCCTGAACGACAACGTCCTGTTTGGCGGCCGTCACCCGCACGCCCTGTGCTTGTGCGAAAAGCGATACCTGCTTCCCGGCCGCAACCGTGAAGTTGCGCATGACGCCGACGTCGAAATTCCCGCCGGCCGTCGCGATCAGATTCCGGTCCGCATTGAGCTGCAAATGCTCGCCGGACGTGAGGCCGATACCTGACGGTGCGCTCGCCAGAATGGCGGCACGCTTCAAACCATCCAGCGCTTCCGCATAGAACGACTTCTGTTGCTGCAACTCCGCGACGGTCGCCTCCGCCGCACGTACCGCCTCGGAAAGGGACTCCATGCGATCGATCGCCCGCTGCAACTGCGCGTGCGCGTCCTTCATGTCGAGTTGGTGCCCGGCAGCGCCCACCTGCGCCTCGGTACTCAACAGCATGCCCTTCGGACCACGCGCGGCAAGATGCCCGTCGGTACGTAGCTCGGCGCCTTGGCCGCGTTCGTGGCGGGCATCGTCGACCATATGCCCTAGATTCAGCTCACTCGTCTGGGTGGGCGTCGTCAGATGAATATGCTCGACGCCCTCCTTGTCCTCCATCCGCAACTCATTGCGCGCAGCCGTCCGAATCAGATTCCGCGTATGGTTCAGGTTATTGACCAGATCCGGATGCACGCTGTCATGCATTGCGCCGATGATCACCGGTCGGTTCGGATCGCCGTCCGTATGGACGATCGCCACCTCCGCCCCGTCGATCAACGGAAAGTGATGCCCGTAGTTGTCGCCGCTGTACGGCTTCGCAAACCGCACCGGCCGGCTCGTCCCACCGGGGCTCCATTCATCGAGATCGAACGGCAGCTTGATCACGTACCAGCCCTGCTCGGTCAGATACGCATACTTGTAGTTGCCTGGCGACGTAATCCGCGCCGGCAGGATCCCGTCGACCACCGGTCGCGAAATCGAGCCCATCGACGTGCGCCATACACGATCCGACGGAATCCCTTCGAACGCCACCCAGTACGACTCGTTACGCCCGCCGTGCGACTCGACCGACGTAACGAAGACCCCATGTTTCGCATCGGCCGGCTTCGGCTCGACACGCATCACCTCGCCCGCCTCGAGCCAGAACGGATTGCCGGTCCCCTTGAACGTGATCTGCCCGGCCAGATAGGCTTCATGCCGCAACCGCGCAATGCGCTTCCCCTCTTCGGGCGTCTCGTAATGTTCGCCCCAGCGATAATCGACCGAATGTGTCGTCGTGTCGTCGCGCGCCGCGTTTTCCTCGACCAGCAGCGATACGCCGGCCTGCCGATGGTTGTAGTCATGCAGCCGCACCGCCTCCGGCACGCGCTTCATCTCGCGTCCTAGCGTCTTGATCGCATCCGAACCGACACTCTCCAGCCCCGATTCCCGTCGATACGGCACCGTTCGCTGCTTGCGCGCATAGGCATCCAGATCGTCGCCGAACACGACCACCGCACGATCCTTCTTCTGCTCCCAGCGAAACCAGATGCCCTCTTCCGCACAAATGCGCTGAATGAACGCGAACGTCGTCTCGTGATACTGCGTCACGTATTCGCGGCGCTTGTATTGCCCGCGCAACTGGAACCGAAAGTCCACGCCCGCGCGGTAACCGTAATGTCGCAACGTGCCGGTCACGATCTCGTCGACCGACTGCTTCTGAAACAAGCGGCTCGTCACGCCGCGGGCGAGATCCGCCAGCGTCGGCTCCAGCACGACGCGGTAGCGGGTTTCGTCCGCCGATGTCTCCAGTTCGTCGAACTGCGTGATGACGCCATGGACCGTATACGCACTCGGCTTGGCACTGAACTGCGCGGCATTTTCCCCGAACATCTTCCGAAGATAGTCCATGTCGGGATCGACCGGATCGACCACGAATTTCGCCGGCCTGCCCAGTACCTGGTCCATCGGAATCCCGGCCGCCGGACTGGTGAATTCGATGTCGTATCGATAGAGCTGGCTCACGCGGTCCAGCCCGCTGAACTTCAGGATCGAGAACGGCGCCGGATGCGGCGCGAGCTTCAATTCATAAGCCTGCGAAGGCAGAATCATCGACATGGAATCTCTCGGTTGCGCGACTGCACGGCACGCCGGGGTGCCCCTGTCCACCCCGGCGCCACTGCGACTAACGTCAGATCAGTTCTTGGACTTCGGCATCTGCGACACGAGCGACAGCCCGATATCCATCCCTTCGACCTGGAAGTGCGGAACGATGAACAGCTTGATCCGGAAGAAGCCCGGGTTGTCCTCGATGTCCTCGACCGTGACCTTCGCCTCGCGCAGCGGATGCGACGCCTGCAGTTCGTCGCCCGGATCCTTCATCTCGGTCACGAGCCCCTTGATCCAGTTGTTCAGCTCGAGTTCGAGCAGACGGCGATCCTTCGTCGTGCCGATGTTTTCGCGCTGGATCAGCTTCAGGTAGTGCGCGATGCGCGACAGCAGGAAGATGTACGGCAGCCGTGCGTTGATGCGGCTGTTCGCGGTCGCTTCCCGGGTCTCGTACAGCGCGGGCTTCTGCGCCGAGTTCGCGGAGAAGAAGCACGCGAAGTCGCGGTTCTTGTAGAACGACAGCGGGATGAAGCCGAGATTCGCGAACTCGAATTCACGGGTTTCAGGGATCAGCACCTCGGTCGGGATCTTCGGCTGGTGACCGGTGCCGAGGTCGTACAGGTGAACCGGCAGATCCTCGACCTTGCCGCCCGCCTGCGGCCCGCGGATTTGCACGCACCAGCCGTTGCTAACAAAGCTGCGCACCATGTTCGCCGCGAACGCGAACGACGCATTCATCCACAGGTACTTGTCGTGGTCGGGGCCCTTGACGGCCTCCTCGTAGTTGAACGCGCGCACCGGCGCCGTATCCTTGCCGTATGGCAAGCGGCCGAGCACGCGCGGCATCGTCAGGCCGACGTAACGCGCATCGTCGGTATCGCGGAAGCTCTTCCACTTGATGTATTCGGCGCGATCGAAGTAGTTGCCGATGTCCTGGATCGCTGCGACTTCCTCCATCGACTGCTTGCCGAAGAACGTCGGCCCGACCGAGCCGATGAACGGCATATGGGCGGCAGCCGCCACCTTCGAGATATTGCGCAGCAACGCGACGTCCATCGGCGAATTCGCGAACTCGAAGTCGCTGATCATCGCGCTGATCGGCTGGCCGCCCGGCGTGTCGTATTCCTCGATGTACGTGAGGCGATACAGGCCGCTCTGGATCAGTTCGGGCGTGTCCTCGAAGTCGCGCTGCAGCGCGTCCTTCGACACGTCGAGCACCTCGATGCGTGCGTTCTTGCGGAAATCGGTGCGGCTCACGAGCATCTTCAGGCCGCGCCAGCGTGCTTCGAGCGCCTGAAATTCCGACGTGTGCATCACGGCGTCGAGCTGACGGCCGATTTGCCGGTCGATCTGGCCGATGTGGAAGTCGAGCAGCGATTTGTCGAGCCGGTCCACCGGCTGGCTCGTCTTCGCGACGAGTTCGAGGAACGCGCCCATCCCGCGCGCGATGCGCTCGTCGGCCGACGCCTCGGACAGCATGTCGTTGTCGCGGAACGCCTCGAGCGGGCGCGCTTCACGGATCGGCTTCAGGTTGATCTTGCTGCACAGCGATGCATAGACGCTGTCGACATCGCCCTGCGGGGCATCCAGCACGACGGTCTCGGTCGCGCCGGTTTGCTGCGTTTCAGTGGATTTCATCTCGGATCCTGTCTGCGATCGAATCGCTACGATGTTGCGGAATGCGCTGAATGCGCGCTTTGCCCGGCCTCGTTCACGCATGCCCTTCCGGCTGCGTCGCGGCGGTCGCGATCTGGGCGAGCTCGCCGCGCAGCTTCGCGGACAGGCGGTCGTCCTTCAGCACCTTCTCGAACTCGCGGCGGAACGTCCCGTTGTCGAGCAGGTTCGATTTCAGGTCGCGCAGCAGATTGCGCATCGCGAGGAGCGCCTGCAGCTCGGGAATCTGGCGCGCGACCTGCTCGGGCGCGAAATCCTTGATCGACCGGAACGACAGGTTGACGGGCAGTTCCGAACCGTCACCGGCCAGCGTATTGGCCGCGGCGATCCTGAGATCCGGCGCGTAGTCCGCCAGCACGGCATCGAAGTTGTTCTTGTCGATGTTCACCTTCTTGCGCTCGGCCAGCGGCGCCTGCTCGCGCCCGGCACTGAAGTCGCCGGCGACCAGCAGCTTCAGTGGCAACTCGACCTTCTTCTGCGCTCCACCCGTATGCAGATCGAGGGTGATCGACACCCGGCTTTTCGGGATCTCTCGCTGAAAGCTATCCAATTCGTTCTCCTTATTTCAGGAAGCTTGAAGACTCCGCGACACGCACCCACGACTCAAGGATGCTCCGTCGTCCTTATCGCCCATGCGGAACCCCGCAACGTGCATCGACGAACGACCGAGTCGAATATGCGCGGCCCGATATCCGACTCAGGCGGCAGAAAATATCACGGCCTTTATCGACGAGTAAACCGGCAATGCAAAAAATTGGAAACGAGCGACAGCTCGGTTTTTTTAATAATAAGACACATCCTAATTTTTGCGCCGCTTCTTCATACGCTCTGCCGCGCTCACACTCCGGCCATCCATGCTATCCAAAAAGTCGTCAATTCCAACCCATCTCATTGATATATTTACAAAAACTTCACGCCCCTCAAAAATCACAATCCCGATAAACAACCCCTCGCAAACCGTTCTCAATCACAAAACACGTCCCACGCAGAGAATCTCAAAATAAATATCACGCTTATCTCAATTTAAAAGACACATTTTTCAACACTCTCCAATAAACCCGGGTATACGAAATCGGAAAACGATGTATAGAATCGGCGCCTCATCATTCCTGGATCGTGACGACCACACCATGCGGATCGACAAACCGCTCTGGCATGAAGGGCTCATTCTGACGCAGCAGCATTTCCAGCAGCAGGAGCGCTGGAACGGATTCGCGCTGCAACAACTCGCTTCGGCGCTGACCGTGGCGCCGTGGGGAACGCTGTGTGTCGACATCGACGAGGAGGCGCTATCGTCCAGTCGCCTCAAGCTCACGCGGTTGCAACTGCGCTTCCCCGACGGTTCCCCGATCGATACGACCGTTGCCGATGCGTTGCCGCCGGCGCGCGACCTCGTCGGCGAAATTCCCGCGGATACCCAGACGGTCGACGTGCTCGCGGCGCTCGCGTTGCCCGATGCGAACGGCAACAACTGCCGCTTCGACGAGACGGCGCTGGCCCGCCCGCGTCGCGCCTATCGCGAGTTCGTCAAGGTGACGGACCTGAACGGCACCGGAGACACCGAAATCGCCGCCGAGCGCCACGCGGTGCGGGTGTTGTTCGGCTTCGAGTCGCATGCGGACGACACGGTGTGCGCGATCGCGCGCCTGACACGCTCGACGAGCGGGCAGTTCCAGGTCGATCGCCGCTACGTCCCGCCTTGCCTCGCTCTGTCGGGGCATGCACTGCATATCGAGCGCATCCGGCGGCTCGCCGATATCCTCGCCGCCAAGAGCGTGCTCCTTGGCGAGCGCCGCAGCGAGCGCATCGAGCAGGTGGCCGAATACGGTGTCGCCGACGTCCAGCTGTTCTGGCTGCTGCATTGCATTCACCAGGCATGGCCGCAGTTGCGCTTCCTCGCGTCGCATCCGGCGCAACCCACGGATCGCCTGTACCAGGTGCTCGCGCAATTGGCAGGATCGTTGACGACGTTCTCGACGCGCGTGTCGCTGGCGGACATCCCGCCGTACGACCACGCCGCCGCACATGACGTCTTCGCGACGCTCGAATCGCTGATCCGCGACCTGCTCGACGCGATCATCCCGTCGCGTGTCGTTCCGATCGGGCTGTCACATACGACATCGACCACCTGGGCCGGTCAGTTCGTCGACGAGCGCATCGTCGAGGGCCCGGCTGACTGGTATCTGTCGGTGAACGCGGCCCTGCCGGCATTCGAGCTCGTCGAACAGTTCCCGCGCCTCTGCAAGATCGGCGCACCGGACGACGTCGAACACATCGTCAGTTCCGCGGTCGCCGGCATCCCGCTGAAGGCGGTGCAACGAGTGCCGGGCGCCATTCCGGTCCGGCTGGACAATCACTATTTCGCACTCGACGCACACGATGCCGCGCATGCAAGGATGTTGGCCGCACGCGCGTGCCAGATTTATTTGCCGGCTTCGGTTCCCGACGCATCGATCGAACTCTACGCGGTGCTGCGCTGATGAATGCCATCGTCTCCAGCCGTCACGAATCCGCGCTGCTCGCGTGGGAGCCGTCATCCGGTCATTCGGCCCGACCGTCCATGCGTGCGTTGCTGCGCGATACGGCGTTACTCGTCTCCCATCTGTCGAACGGCGGGCGAGTCGACAACCCTGAAAGCCTCCGTCTGCAGTGCATGCAGCTCGTGGCGCAATTCGCGGCTGCGCTCGATGCGCAAGGGGTGGCCGCCGACGTACGGGACGATGCCGCGATCGCGCTGTGTGGGCTGATCGACGAAGCTGCGCTGCGCCATCTTCCAGCGGCCGACAAGGCGAACTGGGAACAGACGCCGCTACAGGTCGACCGATTCAGCATTCACGACGCCGGCACGCGCATTTACGAACGAATCGAATACCGGATGCGCGAATCCGCACCGAACGTCGACCTGCTCGAATGCTACGCGGCCGTTCTCGGCCTGGGATTTCGCGGCTGCTACGCCGCCCGCTCGCGCTCGTCCACGGGCGCCCACGACGGTGAAGCGAAACGGCAGGCACTGATCGCGGCGCTGGCGACGCAGATCGACCAGTTGCGGCCTGCCGCGCGGCCGAGGTTCGTCGTCGATCGCGCGAACGTGCGTCTGCTCGACCGGCTCACGCATCTTTCGCCATGGGTGATCGCGGGCGCCGCCTGCGTGATCGCACTCTGCGCGTGGTTCGCCTGGGATCGCATGCTCGACGCGGACCTCGCCCAACTCGTTCAGAAAGCCAACCAGCCGTGACGTCGGAAACCGTTCTTCCACCGTCAGCGACGCGCGCGGATGCCGACGCCGCGCGTGCCGCCCTTGCAGGACTCGGCTATCCGTTGCGCACGGTCGTGACGATATCGACGTTGCTGGCGCTTGGCGTCATCGGATGGATGGTGCCCATCGACCGCGACGTCATGTGGGGGCTGATTGCGAGCGTTATCGCACTGGCCCTGCTGATCGTCTGGCTGTATTCGCGAAGCATAGCCCGCGCTCGCGAACGATACGTGCACGTGATCGCGCAACTCGGCGCAGCGACGGCCGACCTGCCCATCGCGTTGCGCACCGGAATGCCGCTTGCGCTCGTCGTCGGCGACGGCTTGCCCGCGCTGTTCGATCGCGACAGCACTCACGCGCGTTTCGTGCACGTCGGCGACGGTGCAATCTGGCTGCGGGTCGACCGGCCGAAGGATCTGGCTCGTCTCGCCGTCGCGGTCCGCCAGTGGCGCGACGGCAATGCGCCGGATTGCATCGTGTTGTCGGTGGCGCCCGCCAGCCACGCGAACGACGACACGCTGTCGCAGGCGCTGCGCGTGATCCGGCAGGCAACCGCGGATACGTCGCGCATGCTGGGCTTGTCGTTGCCCGGTTACGTTGCGATCTACCAACGACTGTCGAACGCACACGCTGGCGATAGTCCGGCAAGCGGCCCGTTGGCACCCCGGTGGTATGGCCTGTCGACCGGCTTGCGGATCGCGAATATGCGTGACTTCGACACGGCAATCGATGCAGCCGAAACGGATGCGTGTCATGCCGACGCAAGTCCGTGGGCGGCCGCACACGCGGCGGCGCTTCCATCGATGATCGGGTGGACACGCCGTATCGTGTTCGACACGCTGACCGAAGGCCGCCAGCCCGCTTCTCCCTGGCCGTTGTTCGGTGCCGGCTGGATCGACCATGGCCCGGCGACGAGCCCCGACACGCCGTGGGAACGCGAAGCACACGCGCGGACCGGCATCGCCCCGCCCGCGCTTCCTGCCTCGGCGCTGCCCTGGCCGCTGCCCCAGCCGCTGATCGACGCAGTGCCGCGGCAGGCGAAGCGATCGCCGCGCGTCACCGCCGTCGCCCACGTCGTCGCGATCGCCGCTTGCGCAGCCACGGCCGCCATCTGCGCAGCCGCCGTCAACAACGCAGCGCTGATGGCGCGAATCGGCGCGCATCTCGAGCGCTACGCCCTCATCCCCGCGACACAAGACGCCGCCAAGCGCGACGCGCTCCGGTCGCTTGCATCGGATCGCGACCAGCTCGACCGTTATGCCCGTATCGGCGTTCCGCTCCGGCTGTCGTTCGGCACGTACCGCGGCTCGCCCCTGTTGCCGTTGCTCGACGATGCAATCGCTTCCTACGAACCGCCTGCGCCACCACCCACGGTCGTCACACTCGACAGCCTGGCTCTTTTCGACAGCGGCAAGGCGCAGCTCAAGCCCGGCACCACGCGCGCCATGGTCGGCGCGCTGGCGCTGATCAACGCACACCCCGGCAAACGGGTACTCGTCGCCGGCTACACGGACGATCAGGGCCGCCCCGAACGCAACCTCAAGCTGTCGCTCGATCGTGCCGCAGCGGTGCGCGACTGGCTCGTCGACGCGTCGGGCATGCCGTCGACACAATTCGCGATCCAGGGCTACGGCGATACGCGGCCGATCGCGGACAACACGACGTTCGACGGACGGGCGAAGAATCGGCGGGTCGAAATCACGCTCGTGCCCGATACGCCGTCGCCTGCCGTATCGACCGGACCCTCGAGCTAACGCGTTGGGTTCCCGGGCATCTGCTCCGGGTTTATCAGCGCCGGAATCCGTTTCCGGCAATTCGCAGTACGAAGAAGAAGGAGTGAACAAATGGCAATTCCGGCTTACATGTGGCTCAAGGACGACGGTGGCGCAGACATCAAGGGGTCGGTGACCGTTCAGGACCGCGAGGGGAGCGTCGAGCTGGTCGCGTTCGATCACGGCGTGCACATCCCGACCGACGGCAATACGGGCAAACTGACCGGCACTCGCGTGCACAAGCCGATCACGCTGACGAAAGAGACGGACGCATCGACGCCGTATCTGTACAAGGCCGTGACGAGCGGCCAGACGCTGAAGTCGGTCGAGATCAAGTGGTACCGGATCGACGATGCGGGCAAGGAGAAGGAGTACTTCAACACGAAGCTCGACAACGTGAAGATCGTTGCCGTGAAGCCGAAGATGCTCGACATCAAAAATCCCGACTACGAAAAGCACAACCATCTCGAAGACGTCGAACTGCGCTACGAGACGATCACGTGGTCGTACAAGGACGGCAACATCATCCACAAGGACACGTGGAACGAGCGCTCCTGATGGTTTGAGCGGCTGGCGGAACCGGCGCGTGCATGCGACGGGCTCCGCCACCGCTTGGCTCTGGTCCACTTGCCTGCCGCCGCCGATTCGCATGGCCTCGACGGCTCCCTCCCCCTCCTGATCGCTATCGACATGACGCCGCCTCTCCGCGATGCCTCCCACCTCATTCGCCGTCTCAATCCTCACTGCACGCACGCACTCGAAGCCGCCGCCAGCCTGTGCCAGACCCGGCTCGCAGATGAAATCGCAGTCGAGCACTGGGTGCTGAAACTGCTCGAGGCGGACGACGGCGACATTCCCGCGGTGCTGCGCCACTACGATCTCGACATCGATGCCGTCTGGGAAGCGCTGGTCGACGTGATCGATCGTATGCCGCGCACATTGCGCGGCATGCCCGCGCTTTCTCGTCAACTGGCCACGGTGATCGAGGACGCATGGGCGCAAGCGGTGTCGGACGATCCCGACGGCGTCATTCGGTCCGGCCATCTGCTGCAGGCAATCGTCGATGCCCCGCATGTGCTGCGCACCCAGCGCGCGTGGCCGCTGCTATCGGTTTCGAGTGCGCAAATCCGGCGCGTGCTGCCGCGGCTCGGGCGGCGTTCTTGCGAGAACGCGCGCGACCACATCGTATCGGAGCAGGAAGCCGACCGGCCCGGCGGCGCGTTCGACGACGACACGCCCCTGTCGCCCGAGGGCGACGGCGCGCGGCCCCACACGTCGCAGCGGGCGAGCGACGGCAGTGCGCTCGCACGCTTCGCGCTCGATCTGACCGACAAGGCGCGGCGCGGCGAAATCGACCCGGTGCTCGGTCGCGACCGCGAAATCCGCCAGATGATCGACGTGCTCGCACGTCGCCGCAAGAACAATCCGATCCTCGTCGGCGAACCGGGCGTCGGCAAGACCGCGCTCGTCGAAGGGCTCGCGCTGCGCGTAGCTGAAGGCAGCGTGCCCGAAACGATCCGCGATACGCGCATCCTCACGCTCGATCTCGGTTTGCTGCAGGCCGGTGCGGGCGTCAAGGGCGAATTCGAACAGCGCCTGAAGAACGTGATCGACGAGGTGCGCGCCGCCACCACGCCGATCCTGCTGTTCGTCGACGAAGCGCATACGCTGATCGGCGCAGGCAACACGGCGGGCGGCGCCGACGCAGCGAACCTGCTCAAACCGGCGCTTGCGCGAGGAGAATTGCGGACGATCGCAGCCACCACGTGGGCCGAGTACAAGCAATACTTCGAGCGGGACGCCGCGCTCGAACGGCGCTTCCAGGTCATCAAGGTCGACGAACCGGACGATACTGCCGCGTGCCTGATGCTGCGCGGCCTTGCGAGCCGCTATGCGCAGCATCATCGCGTTCATATCCGCGACGAAGCGATCGTCGCCGCCGTGCGGCTGTCGCGTCGCTATATTCCGGCGAGGCAATTGCCGGACAAGGCCGTCGACCTGATCGACACGGCCGCCGCACGTGTGAGGATGGCGCTCGATGTACCGCCCGCGGAACTGCAACAGGCGCGCGCCTCGGTCGCCGCACTGGAACTGGAGCGCGATGCGCTCGACGCGGACATCCGCGCCGGAATTGCCGGCGTGGCCGAGCGGCGTGCGTCGATCGACATGGAATACGACACCGCATGCGCCGCCGCCGACCAGGTACTCGCTCAGTACTCGCGCGAACGCGATCTCGTCGGCGTCGTGCATTCCCTGCGCGATGCAGCCGATCGAGCGGCCAATCCCGCGGCCATCTCGGGCGCACTCGGCGCATTATCGGCCGTTCAACGAAAGCCGCCGATGATGGCGGCCGACGTCGATGCGCAATCCGTCGCGCGTGTCGTCGCCGAATGGACGGGCGTTCCGGTCGGCAATCTCGTCGAGGACGAACTGCAGAACCTGCTCACACTCGAGACGGCGCTCGCGTCGCGTGTCGTCGCACAGGACGACGCGATCGCGGCATTGGCCGAAAGCCTGCGCACCGCGAAGGCCGGCCTTAAAAGCGAACACGCGCCGCTTGGCGTGTTCCTGTTGGCGGGACCGTCCGGGGTGGGCAAGACCGAGACGGCGCTCGCGCTCGCCGACGTATTGTTCGGTGGCGCGGGAGCACTGACGACGATCAACCTGTCCGAGTACCAGGAAGCGCATACAGTTTCGCAGCTCAAGGGGTCGCCGCCCGGCTATGTCGGGTACGGTCGCGGCGGCGTTCTCACAGAAGCCGTGCGTCAGCGCCCTTACAGCGTCGTGTTGCTGGACGAAGTGGAGAAAGCGCATCGCGACGTACTCGACATCTTCTATCAGGTGTTCGACCGCGGCACGATGCGCGACGGCGAAGGGCGCGAGATCGATTTCCGCAACTGCGTGATCGTGATGACGTCCAATCTTGGCAGCACGCAGATCTACGATGCGACGGACAAGGATCCGTCGATCACGCAGCCAGCATTGCGCGACACCATTCATCCGCAACTTGTCGCGCATTTCCAGCCGGCGTTGCTCGCGCGCTTCCAGACGCTCGTCTATCGGCCGCTCGATGCCGCGGCGCTTGCGTCGATCGTACGCCTCAAGCTCGACAAGATTGCCGAGCGCCTGCAGCGGCAGCATGCCGCGACACTGGCGTATGCGGACGACGTGGTCGAATCGATCGCGCAACACTGTGTGTCCCGAGAATCCGGCGCGCGCAGTGTCGACGCATTTCTGAATCAGCGCGTGCTGCCCGCCTTGTCGCACGAACTGCTCGTGCGCATGGCATCGGACAGCGCACCGCGTCGGATCGCGTTGTCCGTCACTGCCGAAGGTGCGTTGACGATCGATTTCGTCGATGCATCGACGGCCGCCGATGACGCGGCCGGACGATGGAGCCGCCGATGACCGCCGGCCCTTCCCTCTACGACATGCTGCTCGGTCAGATCGACGGCGTGCCGATCGGCGCGTACGACGACCGAACGCTCGAATGCCTGAGCGTGCAGCAGAACGTGCGCCGCATTCTCAATACGCGGGCAGGCGCGCTCAAGCACCTGCCGGACTATGGCCTGCCCGACCTCACGAACATCTACAAGGCATTGCCCGCATCGGCGCACTTGCTCAAGCAGCAAATGGAGGCGACGCTGTTGAAGTACGAGCCGCGCATTCGCTCGATCGACGTCGCGATCATCGACAACCGCGATCCCGGCATCCTCGTCAGCTTCGAGATGACCTGCCACCTGAAGAACGCGGGGCTCGTGCGCTTCGGCACTTACTTCGAGCCACCCGGTCGCCTGCGCATCGAACGGTACGTCGCCCGCTCATGATCGAGCGCGATCAGCCCTCGTGCGCCAGATGCGCCGCAAACCCCACTTTCCCCGGCGCGACTTCTTCCTTCAGCGTCAGCGCCGGAATCTCGTAATCGCCCGCGTTCTGCTGGCGGAACGGAATCGGCGGCGTGGTCCACAGATCGTCGAGACGCTGGCCGAGTGCCGTACACGTTTCGTCGAAGCGCGCGGCGTTCATCTTGCCCGTCCGGTAGATCACGAACGGCGGCAGCACGTCGAACCCCGGGTAATACAGCACCCCGTGCTGGATCGGGAACAGCAAGTCGTCGATCGGCCCGTTGATGCCGCGCGGGCTGTAGTGCGGCTCCCACCCGCCCGTCGTGACGACGATCATCGCCCGCTTGCCGGCCAACATCCCTTCGCCGTAGCGGTCGCCCCAGTGCGTATCGGAATGCTCGCCGACACCGTACGCAAAGCCGTATGCATACACCCGCTCGAACCAGCCCTTCATGATCGCCGGCATCGAGAACCACCACAGCGGAAACTGCAGGATCACCGCATCGGCCCACTTCAGCTTGTCCTGTTCGCGCGCGATGTCGTCGCGCTGCGTGCCCGCCTCGAACGCGCGCTTCGAATCGAGCGCCGGATCGAAGCGATCGTCGGGCGCGCGATCGGTCACGTCGTTCTCATCCAGCACCGCCTTCCAGTTCATCGCATACAGGTCGCTCACCTGCACCGCATGGCCGGCCGCTTCGAGATGCGCGACCGCGAAGTCGCGCAGCGCGCCGTTCAGCGAACGCGGTTCCGGATGGGCATACACGATCAGCACATTCATGTTCGTCACTCCGTGGATTGAATGACTGCAGGATGCCGCCTTCGACGGTATATTTGAAATGAATTCCTGATATTCCAGCTATAGCCATGAATAATCTCAGAAGGCTCGATCTGAACCTGCTCGTCACGCTGGACGTGCTGCTCGCCGAGCACAACGTCACACGCGCGGCCGAGAAGCTGAACATGTCGCAGCCGTCGGTCAGCGTGCAGTTGCAGAAACTGCGCGACGTATTCGGCGATCCGCTGCTGCTGCCGGGGCCGCGCGGGATGCGGCCGACCGCGCGCGCGGAAGCGCTGCGCGAGCCGTTGCGCGAAGCGCTCGAGGCCGTCGAGCGCGCCGTGATTCCGGCCACGCCGTTCGACCCTGCAACCGCGAAGAACACGTGGCGCGTGGCCGCGACCGACTACGGCGAATCGACGATCGTGCTGCCCGCGCTGCGCACGCTGCGTTCGACCGCGCCCGGCACGCGGCTGGCCGTCCTCGAGCTCGTGCCGCCGCGTATCGAGCAGGATACCGAACGAAATGGCATCGACCTGGCCTTCCACATGACCGAAGCGTCGCCGCCCAGCATGCGGCGCTTGCCGCTGTTCGTCGAGCGTTACGTGCTGATCGGCCGCGCCGACCACCCGAAGCTGAAGCGGCGCCCCACGCTCGCGCAATTCGGCACGCTCGAGCACGTGATCGTGTCGCCCGACGGCGGCGGCTTTTTCGGCGTGACGGACGAAGTACTCGCGAAGATGGGGGCCACACGGCGCGTCGTGCTGTCGGTGCCGCACTTCCTGTTCGTGATGTCGGCCGTCGCGAGCACCGATCTCGTCGCGATGCTGCCCGAGCGGCTGGTGCGCGACGTGCCCGCGCTGCGCGTGGTGGATGCGCCGGTCGAGGTGCCCGGCTATGAAATGTCGATGCTGTGGCACGAGCGCGTGCATCGCGATCCCGCGCATCGGTGGCTGCGGGAGACGATCGCGGCGGCGGTCTGACACGCCGGTCGCGACGCGGCTGACATTTACTGTCATCGGGGGCTTGAAAGTCCACCAATCACTGTATATATTTACAGTGTTTCTGCGTCATTTGACCCGAATTCCGTCATCCCGAGACGGTCTTTAGTGAGGCGACCATGTTCCAGTCATCCGCATTCGATCCCGAGCAACCCGGCTTCAATCCCGTCCACTTCGAGCGCGCAGCGCAGCGTGCGGTCGTCGATCTGCAGCGTGTCGTCGGCGGCCCCGCGCAGCGAGCGCTCGGCCTGCGCCGCCGCACGCATCCGGCGGCCGTCCGCACGATGAGCTGGCAGGCGCTGCTGAACGTCGAAGAGCTGGCGTTCTCGAATCCCGGGTTCCTGAACCGCAACGATCCGACCGTCGTCGACGCGTTCATCCGGCTGCGCGACAGCCGGCTGGTCGCCGCGGACGTCGAGGAGCCGGTCGACTGGCGCCGCGACGACGACGACCTGCCGGCCGTCTACCTGATCGTCAAGGCGATGCTCGAAGCGGAAGAGGAAGAACGGGCCGAGGCAGCCTGACGCTCGCTGGCCGATCGCCGCGGGCACGGCCTGCGGGGCTCGCGCCGCCACGTTGGGTGGTGGCGCGGTCGGCCCTGTGGCTCGTTATGATTTTGCGCCGCGAATCGGCGCATCCTGCGGCAAGCCGCGAACCGTCGCTTCAGCCGATCATCGCGACGCGACGACCGTCCGAACGACCATCGCAGCGCCCGCCGGTTACAACCGCGCCGCGAGCCGCGCCCCCTGATCGATCGCGCGCTTCGCGTCGAGTTCGGCGGCCAGTTCCGCGCCGCCGATCAGGTGCACCGAGCGACCGGCCGCCTGCAGCGGCGCGAGCAACGCGCGCTGCGGCTCCTGCCCCGTGCAGAGCACGATCGTATCGACTTCGATCAGTTCGTGATCGGTGCGCTGCTCGCCGTACGACACATGCAGCCCGCGCGCGTCGATCCGCTCGTAGTTCACGCCGCCGATCATCTTCACCTGCTTCATCTTCAGCGTCGCACGGTGAATCCAGCCGGTCGTCTTGCCGAGCCCCTTGCCGAGCGGCGCGGCCTTGCGCTGCAACAGCGTCACTTCCCGCGCCGGCGCCGACACCTGCGCACGCGTCACGCCGCCGCGCGTCGCGGCAGGGTCGGTCACGCCCCACTCGACCTTCCATTCGTCCAGATCGAGTGCCGGCGATTCACCGTCCTGCACCAGATACTCGGCGACATCGAAGCCGATCCCGCCCGCACCCACCACCGCGACCCGCCGCCCGACCGGCTGTTTGCCCGCGAGCACGTCGATATAGCTGAGCACGTTCGGCCCGTCCTGCCCCGGAATCTTCGGGTCGCGCGGCGCGACGCCGGTTGCGAGCACGATCTCGTCGTAGCCGCCCGCGATCAGGTCGCTCGCGTCGGCGCGACGGTTCAGGTGCAGCTTCACGCCGGTCAACTCGACCTGCCGGCCGAAGTAGCTCAACGCTTCGTGAAACTCCTCCTTGCCCGGAATCCGCTTCGCCATGTTGAACTGGCCGCCGATTTCCGCGGCGCCGTCGAACAGGTCGACCTGATGGCCGCGCTGCGCGAGCACGGTCGAGCACGCGAGGCCGGCCGGCCCCGCGCCGACCACCGCGATCCGCTTCGGCTGCGGTGCGGGCGTGTATTTCAGCTCCGTCTCGTGGCACGCGCGCGGATTCAGCAGGCACGACGCAATCTTGTTCTTGAACGCGTGATCGAGGCACGCCTGGTTGCAGCCGATGCAGGTGTTGATCTCGTCGGCCCGCCCCTGCGCGGCCTTGACGACGAACTCGGCATCCGCGAGCAGCGGGCGCGCCATCGACACCATGTCCGCGCAACCGTCCGCGAGAATCTGCTCGGCCACTTCGGGCCGGTTGATCCGGTTGGTCGTCACGAGCGGGATGCCGACCTCGCCCTTCATCTTCTTCGTCACCCACGCGAACGCGCCGCGCGGCACCGACGTCGCGATCGTCGGCACGCGCGCCTCGTGCCAGCCGATCCCCGTGTTGATGATCGTCGCGCCCGCGCGCTCGACCGCCTTCGCGAGCTGCACGGTTTCGCTCCAGTCGCTGCCGTCCGGAATCAGGTCGAGCATCGACAGCCGGTAGATCAGGATGAAGTCGCGGCCGACCGCTTCGCGCGTGCGCTCGATGATCTCGATCGGCAAGCGGATGCGGTTCTCGTACGACCCGCCCCACTGGTCGCTGCGCTTGTTCGTATGCATCGAGATGAACTGGTTGATCAGGTAGCCCTCGGAGCCCATGATCTCTACGCCGTCGTAACCGGCTTCGCGGGCGAGCGTCGCGCAGCGCACGAACGCACGGATCTGTCGCTCCACGCCGCGCGCGCTCAGCTCATGCGGCGCGAACGGCGAAATCGGCGACTTGATCTTCGACGGCGCGACCGCGAACGGGTGGTAACCGTACCGGCCCGTATGCAGGATCTGCAGCGCGATCTTGCCGTCCTCCGCATGCACGGCGCCCGTGATCTCGCGATGTCGGCGCGCGGCGGCCGACGTCATCAGCGTGCCGCCGAACGGCTTGGTCCAGCCGGCCACGTTCGGCGCGAAGCCGCCCGTCACGATCAGGCCGACCCCGCCGCGCGCGCGCTCGGCGAAATATTCGGCGAGGCGCGGCAGCGTCTTGCGGCTGTCCTCGAGGCCGGTGTGCATCGAGCCCATCAGCACGCGATTCTTCAGCGTCGTGAAACCGAGATCGAGCGGTGTGAGCAGATGGGGAAAGGGTGTCGTCATGATGATTCGGGCAAGAAGCGATGCCTGCCATCGTAGGCGTGCGCCGCCTTGAACGTGAGGGGGCAAACAGCCATAATGCTTGTCATTTCCGGCCAAATCGACATGACTTCCCCGTCTCGCAAGGATCGCCTCGGGCTGCGCCGGCCAACGATTCCGGTCGCCTATACGCGCCTGCTGCTGCAGGCGCTGGCCGCTCGCGGCGTCGATCTCGCCGCCGTGCGCGCCGGCACCGGCCTGCGCGACGCGGTGCTGGCCGAACCGGACGCGCGCGTCGCGCCGTCGCAATGGGGGCGGCTCGTGCTCAACGCGATCGAAATCGGCGGCGATCCGGGCATCGGGCTCGCGTTCGGGCTGCTGCTGAAACCGACCGTGCACGGCTTTCTCGGCTACGCGACGCTGACCGCGCGGGACATCCGCGACGCGCTGTTCGTCACGCAGCGCTACTTCCGGATGCGCAATCGCCAGTACCGGCTGACCTATGCGGAAGACGAGCGTGGCGCGACGCTCGAACTGCACGGCGTGCAGGCAAACCCCGTGCTGCAGCATCACGTGATGTTCGAATTCGTGCTGACGGGGCTCGCGCAGAACATCTCGCAATGGTCCGGGCGCACGTCACCGCCGATCAGGCTGCAATTCGCGTGGCCGGAGCCCGCGTATTTCGCGCGCTATCGCGACCAGTTGCCGCCGGTGGCATTCGGCTGCGCGGCCAATGCGCTGTGGATTGCGCCCGACGTGCTCGACTGGCCGCTGCCGCTCGCCGACGAAGTCGCGCACCGGCAGGCGCTCGTGCAGGTCGAGCGCGAATATGCGCAGGTGCGGCAGGAGGAAGGCGATCTGGTCGAGCGCGTTCGCGCGGAACTGGCGCGCGCCGCCGGCGATTATCCGGGGCCGGATACGCTCGCCGATGCGCTGCTCGTGTCGACGCGCACGCTGCGACGCCGGCTGGAGGAAGCCGGGTCGAGCTATCGGCAGTTACTCGATGAAGCGCGGTTTCGCGATGCAAAGCAGTTGCTTACCGCGTCGGATCTCGACCTGAAAACGATCGCCGAACGGCTGCAATTCACCGACCCGGCGAATTTCACGCGCGCGTTCCGGCGCTGGGCCGGGCAGACGCCGAGCGCGTTTCGGGAAGCGGCTGCGGGGACGGGACGCGAATGACGTGCGCGACGTATCAGCGCCCGATATAAATCCGCGCGCCGCCGTCCCCCTCGCCCGCGTCGATCCGCACGTCACCCGTTGCGGCGACGATCGCGTCGTACGCGTCATCGCTCACGCACACCACCGGCACCGCGATCGCATACAGCTCCGCTGCCACGATCGCGCCGATCGAGATGATCAGGTCGCGCTCCTTCAGCACGATCCCGACCGGCCCCGTGCCGTTGCGCACCGCTTCCGCGAGCACGCTGCTGCTCGAACTCGATCCCTTCGCGTGCGGCATCACCATCACCTTGCCGGCGAGGCTCGCGCCGGCCTGCGGATGCCCGCGATCGACGATCCTGCCCGCGCCCGAGTCGTAGCCGCCCCAGAAGCTGAGCGGCTTGTCGAGCACGAACGGACGCGCGCACGCGCTGCCCGGCACGAGCGTGTCGCCCGTCAAGAATGTGTCCGTCGCTTCAGTCATCGAATCGCACCTTGCCTTCGTACGCGGACCGCACGCATTCGCGCATGCTGCCGTACGCGACCGTCACGCCGATGTTCGCGGGCGCATACGACGCCCATTTCCCCGAGTTAGTCATCACCAGCCCCGACAACCGCTTCATCACCGGCGTGATGTACGTGCAGGTATCGACGACGATCTGCACGCCGCGCGCGGCGAATTTCTCCGCGAGGCCGGCTTGCTCCAGCTCCCACAGAATGAAGCGGCTCGTGTTCACGTAGAAATCGCAGGCCGGCTTGCCGTCGAACGCGTCGAGCAACGTGTCGAGCGTGCGGAATTCGGCCAGCGAGAAATGCGGTGTACCGAGCGCGACCGCGACCAGCGCGTCGCCGGCCGCGCCGTGATTCAGCGTGCGGCGAATCTCGTCGAGATCGGCCATCGTGATGTCGATCGTGCGAAGCGCTGCGCGCCCGTGCAACGCGGCGTCGAGCGTCGGCGCCTCGGGCGTCACGCCGACCGCATGGAACAGCGCGACGGCCCCGCTCGACGCGGCGGCCGCGCCGAGCGCCTTGAGTTCGTCCTCGGTGGTGTCGGCCGGCAGCCCGACGATCGCCGGCACGACCGCGCCCGCGATCTTGCCGACCGCCAGACCGAGCGCGGCGAAATAGATGTCGCGCGACGGCAGGCCGGTGAAATCCGGCGCGTTGAACACGATTCGCGCGGCGCGGTTCGCATCGACATGCAGCCCCGCATACGGCGCACGCCCGGTGATCGCGGCGGCCAGGTCCAGAAAATCGCCGTAGCGGCTCGTGCGCGCGCCGAGCACAGAGTTCGCGAACACGATCGCATTCGATTCGGCCCACGCGATCTGCTCGCCCAGCGCGGGACGATGCTTCAGTTGATACGGCGCGCACGTGAAGCTCGATTCGCAGCCGAGCAGCAAGTGCGCGTCCATCAGGCGCTGCGCATCGCGCTGGATCGTGCGGTCGCCGTGGTACAGCTCGGGATGGATCAGGTCGAGCGAGCCGACGTTCAACGTGGTCGGCACCGCGACCTTCGCGCCCGTGTCGACGAAATAGTCGACGAAGTCGAGGCTCGTCTGGCCGTGATACAGACAGCCGTCGATATGGGCCGACGTAATGTCGATCAGGTGCGGCGCGGACATCACTTGCGCGGTGCGCGCGACGATCCGCATCGCGCGGGCGACGCCGTGCCCGAAATCCCCGCGCAACATTGCGTCGTCGCGGTCACTCAACTGCAGCATCGGTTGCTCCTCGTGACGCGTGCCGGCGGCCGCGCCGGCTCGTGAATTCCGTCAGAGGACTCTACAACTGGAAACAAAAACTGTCCAGATTGGAACAAAACCGGGCAGCATAAAAACCAATTTTCACAACCGGAAGCTTCGGCGGCGGCCAATGGCTTGCGTTCCGCACCAGTTGACCGCCACACCGACCCGCCCGCCCCTCGCCTAACGTTCCGCCGTCAGGCTGAACAGCTCTGCGCGCAACGCCTTCGCGCGATCGCGGCCGAACTGGGTGTCGAATTCGTCCTGCGCGGCCTGCCACGCGACCAACGCCCGCGCGAACGTGCGCTCGCCGAGCTTCGTGAGATGGAGCGCATGCGCACGCGCATCGTGCTCGGATGCCGCCGTCGCGACGAAACCGTCGCGCTGCAACGGCTTCAGCGCACGCAGCAAGGTCGTGCGATCCATCACGAGCGCATCGGCGAGTTCGCTCATCAGCAGGCCGGGCCGGCGTTTGAGGTTCACCATGATCGAGAACTGGGCGGGCGTGACGCCAACCGGGGCCAGATGGCGCTCGTACAGTTGCGTGACGAAGCGCGCCGCCTGACGCAGCGCGAGGCAGTTGCACGCCTCGGAAATCGGAATGTCGTTCATGTCGTCGAATCTATATGTGCATATGCATAAAGTCAATGTACACTCCGCCGTAACATGGCCGGGGCCGGCCATCGCGTCAAGGAGACGGACATGGACTACATCGACAAGCTGCGCATCTTCCGGTCGGTGGTGGAGATGCGCAGCTTCACGCGCGCCGCCGACATGCACGGCCTCGCGCGGCCGGTCGTCTCGCGCGCGGTCGCGGATCTGGAGGCGCGTTTCGGCAGCCGGCTGCTGCACCGGACCACGCGCCAGGTGTCGCTGACCGAAACGGCCGAGCGCATCTATGAGCGGTGCGCGGCCGTGCTCGACGAACTCGACGCGCTCGAAGTGGAAGCGCAGACGCACACGCGCGAGCCCGAGGGCCTGCTGCGCCTCGTCGCACATACGACGGCCGCGCTGAACCGGCTCGTGCCGCTGATCGCCGGCTTCAAGCGCGCGCATCCGAACGTGCGCCTCGACGTCACGCTGACCGAGCGCCCGGTCGATCTGGTCGGCGAAGGCTACGACATCGGCATCGTCGTGCCGTACATGCTGACGAGCGAATCGACCGTCGTGCGGCTGGTCGAGCGCATTCCGGTCGTGATCGTCGCGACGCCTGCATATCTGCAAGCGCATGCGCGCCCCGAGACGCCGGCCGACCTCGCCAATCATCCGTTCGTGCCGATCTCGCCGTCGCTGCGCCGGCCGGCGCTGTCGTTCCGTGTCGACGGCAACATGCTCACCGTGCCGTTCCGCTTCGACATCTCGTCGAACAGCCCCGTCTTCAACCGCGAAATGGTGATGCACGACTTCGGCATCGGCGTCGTCCCGAAAACGCTCGTCGAGGCCCAACTCGCGTCGGG
Source organism: Burkholderia sp. MS389 (assembly GCF_016899425.1). Classification (GTDB taxonomy): domain Bacteria; phylum Pseudomonadota; class Gammaproteobacteria; order Burkholderiales; family Burkholderiaceae; genus Burkholderia; species Burkholderia sola. The sequence goes on along the minus strand of NZ_CP045995.1, from coordinate 2,608,469 downwards.
CGCGCTCGTGCAGCTGCTGGAAGACGCCGATCTCGTCGATGCGTTCGTCGAAATCAAGCTCGCGTACGCGAACCGCGCGCTGCTGCCCGCGAAGGTAAAGGCGTTCATCGACTACACGGCCGCGTACTGCGACCGCGAAGGCTGGATCGTTCCCGCGGCGGCGTGACCGGGCGCGAGCGCGCCGTTCCGACGCCGATTGGTACAGCCACGACACCAATCTGATCCTGTCCCGCCGCTCGCTTCACGCCGTCCCGCCCCCTAACATGTGCACATGCACAAGACCACGCTCACCGATGACGATTGCTTCGCGGTCCGGCAAGCCGCCCGGCGGATCTCGCAGTTCTACGAGCGTTACCTGTCGCGAGCGGGCGTGACGCCGTCGCAATACAGCATCCTCGCGCTGCTGCGCGAGCGGCCCGGCCTGACGATGGCGACGCTGTCGAACGTGCTGGTGATCGAACGCACCGCGCTGCTGCGCGCGCTCAAGCCGCTCGTCGGCGCGGCGCTGGTGACGGGGCGGATCGAGCCGCCATGTCGTGGTCAGACGTTTGCACTGACCGCACACGGCGAAACGAAGGTCGCCGACGCGCACGTGCACTGGCTCGCCGCACAGGAAGCGTTCGAGCGGTGCTTCGGGTCGACGCAGGCGGCCCGCCTCAGAGACGAATTGTTCCGGATCACGCACAACCTGCCGGAACGCTAACCCTTTTCCCGATCGGCACCACGTCGTCGATCGCTTTGATTAGTGCATATACATAGGTGAATCGATGGATACGACCCAAGCCGCTGCCTCGTCACGCGAAGCAGCCACAACCGAGCGGCCCGCGAAGCAACGACGCCGCGTGCCGTGGATGCGCATCGCGGTGGGCGCCGTCGTCGTCGTGGTCGCGGCCGCCGCGCTCGACTGGCTGTTCGTGCTGCGCTTTCAGGAAAGCACCGACGACGCGTATGTCGGCGGCGACGTGACGGTGCTCGCGCCGAAGGTCAACGGCTTCGTCGACAAGATCCTCGTGACCGACAACCAGCGCGTGAAGGCCGGCGACGTGCTCGTGCAGCTCGATGCGCGCGACTACGACGCGAAGCTCGCGCAGGCCGGCGCCGAAGTCGACAGCGCGCGCTCCGCCGTGACCGAACTCGAAGCGAAGCAGCAACTGCAATTCGCGGTGATCGGCCAGCACGCGGCGGACAAGAACGCGTCGTCCGCCGAACTGACGCGCGCCGCATCGGACCGCGTGCGCTACCGCGAGCTCGTGAAGTCGGACGCCGTATCGAACCAGATCGTCGAGCGCGCGGACGCCGATTATTCGAAGGCCGGCGCGGCCGTCGAACGCAGCGACGCCGCGCTGCTCGCGTCGAAGCGCCAGCTCGACGTGCTCGGCGCGCAGCTCGCCGATGCGCGGGCTCGTGTAAACACCGCGCTCGCCGCGCAGCGCGTCGCGGCGCTCAACGTCGAATACACGACGATCCGTTCACCGGTCGACGGCTACGTCGGCAACCGCACGGGCCGCGTCGGGATGCTCGCGAACGTCGGCGTGCCGCTGCTGACCGTCGTGCCGGCCTCCGGGCTGTGGATCGACGCGAACTTCAAGGAAGACCAGCTTCGCAAGATGCGCGCGGGCGACCGCGTCGACGTCGCGCTCGATGCGTCGAGCACGCGCCTGCATGGCCGCGTCGACAGCCTCGCCCCCGCGACCGGCGCGACCTTCAGCGTGCTGCCGCCCGAGAACGCGACCGGCAACTTCACGAAGATCGTCCAGCGCGTGCCCGTGCGCGTGCATCTCGATCCGCAGCCGGGCATCGAGCACGTGCTGCGCCCCGGGCTCTCCGCGGTCGTGACCGTGCATACCGACCACCAGCACTGAGCGGGAGCCGACGATGACCACCGCGTTTTCCGGCGACCCCGCGTCGCAACCGACCAGGCAGCGCGTGTTCGCGTTCGCGCTGATGTGCGTCGGCTTCTTCATGGCGACGCTCGACATCCAGATCGTCGCGTCGTCGCTGCGCGACATCGGCGGCGGGCTGTCCGCGAGCCAGGACGAATTGTCGTGGGTGCAGACCGCGTACCTGATCGCCGAGATCATCGTGATCCCGATGTCGGGCTGGCTGTCGAAGGTGATGTCGACGCGCTGGCTGTTCGTCGCATCCGCCGTCGGTTTCACGATCACCAGCATGCTGTGCGGGCTCGCGTGGGACATCAACTCGATGATCCTGTTTCGCGGCCTGCAGGGCGCGCTCGGCGCCGCGATGATCCCGACCGTGTTCACCACCGCGTTCGTGCTGTTCCCCGGCAGGCAGCGGCTGATCGCGTCGACGACCATCGGCGCGCTCGCGTCGCTCGCACCTGCGATCGGCCCCGTGATCGGCGGCTGGATCACCGACCAATGGTCGTGGCACTGGCTGTTCTACCTGAACCTCGTGCCGGGCATCGCGGTGGCTGCGCTCGTGCCGCGCTACGTGCACATCGACGCGCCCGATCTCAGCCTCATCAAACGCGGCGACTATCTCGGCATCGTGCTGATGTCGGGCTTCCTCGGCTGCCTCGAATACGTGCTCGAGGAAGGCCCGCGCAAGAACTGGTTCGGCGACGATGCGATCGTGATCTGCGCGTGGATCTCCGGCATCTGCGGCTTCCTGTTCATCGTGCACGCGCTGACCGCGAAAGATCCGATCGTCGACCTGCGCGCGCTCGCCGTGCGCAATTTCGGGATCGGCAGCCTGCTGTCGTTCGTGACCGGCATCGGGATTTTCGTGACCGTGTTCCTCACGCCGCTGTTTCTCGCGCAGGTGCGAGCGTTCAGCTCGCTGCAGATCGGTATCGCGCTGCTGTCGGTCGGTGCGTTCCAGTTGATCGCGCTGTGCGCGTATGCGTTCGCCGCGCGCTACGTCAGCATGCGTGCGCTGCTCGTGTTCGGGCTGATCTGCTTCGGCCTCGGCTGCTACCTGTACACGCCGATCACGCACGACTGGGGCTGGCGGGAACTGCTGCTGCCGCAGGCGCTGCGCGGTATCGGCCAGCAGTTCAGCGTGCCGCCGATCGTGACGATGGCGCTCGGCTCGCTGCCGCAGTCGCGGCTGAAATCGGCGAGCGGGCTGTTCAACCTGATGCGCAACCTCGGCGGGGCGATCGGTATCGCGGTAAGCGCGACGATGCTCAACGACCGGCTGAATTTTCATTACCTGCGGCTGAACGAGCACGTGAGCGCCGGCGAACCGCAAGTCGCGTCGCTGCTCGATCGCCAGGCCGCGTACTGGGGATCGGTGGCCGGCAATACGCTGAATACCGCGCAGGCCGGGCTCGCGAACCTGCATCGTCTGATCTATCGCGAAGCGCTGACGCTGACCTATGCGGATGCGTACTACGCGCTGTCGCTGTGCTTCGTCGTCGCGTTGCTTGCCGTCGTGTTTTCCAAACCCATTACGTTGAACGCGCCGCCGCCGGACGCGCACTGAGGCCCACGGATCATCATCTTGACGTCCTCCTCCGCCTAAGCGCGGAGGATTCCCACATCTGGCGATGCACGTCCGCATCGGAGAATGTTCAGCGCAGCGTTGGTATCTCGATCATGCTCGACACCACAGTCACTGCAGGCCCACTCTCTTATTCGCAGTCCCGCGATACCTTTCGGCCGCGTCGTGCTGTCTTTCGACCCGCACGCCGAACAGGACTGGGTGGAACCGCTTTCGTCGACTTCCTCGAACGTGGCCCCGTGCGCGATCGCCTTGTAACGGAGCTTGTTTCGGAAGGACGACCAGGATGCGTCGTAGACGCTCTTCGCCATCCTGGTTCTGGCGAGTTTGACAGCCGACACGTTGCCGACCGCGATGTAATCGAAGCGCCACACCAACTCGAGCACGAGCTTGTGCTGGAAATCGGCTCGGGCATTCGCGATCTTGGCGTGCAGCTTCGCGATATGTCGCTTGTGCTTTCGCGCCCGTTGCGCTTTCGCCAGCTTTTCCGCCGCTCGTCGACCGAATTGGTCATTGGGCAGTTTCTCGCCGGTCGAAAGTGTGGCGAAGTCTTTCAGGCCGAGATCGATGCCCACACCGGAACGGATCGGGCGAGCCTGAACATCCGGCATCTCGATCGCTATGTTCAAGAACCAGTTGCCGCGTGCATCCTGCGCAAAGTTGGCCCCGTCCTTGATCTTGCCTTCGGGAAGCGGGCGGCTATTGAACACGCGGAAGGTGTTGCCGGCGAAACGGAACGCGTCGCCCTCGCGCTTCAGGTCACGCCCCTTCAGCGGCACCCAGCCCAGCGATTTCCTGCCGCGATAGCGCAGGTAGGGCCGACGGCGCTGGCTGCGCGACTTCGCATATTGCTCGCACGTCGCGTTGACCGTGCCGGAGTGAATACCGAGTTCCTTGCTGCTGCCGGTGGTCAGCACGTTCAGGTCGAATCCTGTAGGCCACTTCTTGCCCCACTTGAGCGCGTGCTTCTGCGTGTCGTTGCAGAAGTTCCAGACGTAGTTCACCGCACGGCTCTGCTTGTTGAGCAGTCCGTTGAGCGACTTCACCCGGTAGCGGTAGACAAGGATCATGCCGGTGATCCTAACCCGTGGAAGAAGCAGCCTGTCAACAGCAATTCTTTCCTTCCCGCCATCAATGGCGGGATTTCTCGGAGCAAATTCTGATGAAGAAGCTACTCGTCGCGCTGGCCGTCAGCGCATTCGCCGCCGGGTGTGCGGTGCAGCCCGCGCAGCATCCGGCGCTGAACGATTCCGTTCAGACGCTCGCGCCTACCGCATGGGACACCGACGTGCCGCGCGCGGACATCGACGCCGCCGCCTGGTGGGCGCAATTCCACGACCCCGTGCTCGACCGGCTGATCGCGACCGTGCTCGACGGCAATCTCGATCTGCAGGCCGCCGCCGAACGCGTGAAGCAGGCGCAGGCGCTGACCGTGCAGAAGCGCGCGGTGTTGCTGCCCGAACTCGACGCGACCGCGCATGCGGCCGACGCACGGCAGAACACGCCGCCGCCGCTCGGTTATGTGCGGCAGGCCGGCGCGGGGCTCGCGCTCAGCTGGTCGCCCGATGTGTTCGGCGGCGAACGGCTCGATCTGCTCGCCGCTCAAGCGGAGTTGGTCGGGCAGAAGCATGCGGAAGATGCGATGCGCCTCGCGCTCGCTGCCGATGCGGCATCCGCGTATGTCGATCTGCGCTGGGCGCAGCAGGAATTGAAGATCCTGCAGGACAACGCGAAGATCCGGCAGCATGCGCTCGAACTCACGCGCAAGCGACAGGCGTTCGGGCTGTCGACGGAACTCGACGTCACGCGCGCACAGAACCAGCTCGATGCGCTCGAAGCCGGGATTCCGCCGACGCAGGCGCAGATCTCGCATCAGCTGAATCTGATCGCCGTGTATTCGGGGCGGACACCGGAATCGGTCGATCGGCTCGTGCTGGCGCAGGCCGGAGAGATTCCCGCGCCGCCGGTCGGCGCGCCGGGAACGTTGCCTTCGCAAGCGTTGCTGCGACGGCCCGATGTGCTGACTGCTTATGCTCAAGTCGAGCGGCGTGCGGCGCAAGTGGGCGTGGCGAAGGCCGAACGGTATCCGAAGTTTTCGTTGAACCTGACGGACGGGATTCTCGCCGCTTCGTATCTCGGGTTGCCGACGTTGACCGATAACCTGTTCAGCGCGGCGTTGAGTGCGACGAGCCCGATCTTCAACGCGGGACGGATTACCGCCGATATCTCGCAGAGCGAAAGCCGGATGCGGGAGTCGGAACTCGGGTTACGGCAGACGATGCTGCAAGCGCTGCGGGAAGTCGAGGATGCACGCGCGAATCTCGTCAGTTCCGATGAGGCGACGCGGCGGCTCGATAGTGCATTGGCGGCTTCCGATAAAGCGCTCGGGTTGGCGAATCAGCTTTACAAGGGTGGCGCGACGGACTTTCTGGACGTGCTGTCGGCGCAGGAGGTGTATCTGCGCGATTCGGATTCGCTGAATCAGGTCAAGCGCGAGCATGCGCTGGCGGCGGTGGCGTTGTATCGGTCGCTTGGGGGTGGGTGGAGCCGGAATGATGCGGCGGGTGGGCCGCAGACGGAAACGGACGCTGTGGCGAAAAACTAGGCGGCTCACGCAATGCGAAGTCAGCCGCCCGGACACGCACCCCACTGCGGCTCCTCCGACACGCATCCGCCCCCCGGCGGGGGAATGGGACAACTTCTAGCCGGCCACCCGTGCCGCGAGTAAACTGACAGGTGGAGCAAACCGCGAGGGTCGGCGCCGACCCGGAAGGGCCGCGCGCATCTTCGTGAACGTTGAAGAAGCCGGCGAGGGCGTCAGTCATCGGCACAACGAACTCCCCGGATGCGACGGATGCCCGCCTGGCGTCCGCGAGACCTCAACTCAAAGGGAACGTTCAAGATTGAATACGAGCGCACCGTCGCCCCGCCCCGCCGGCGATCAACCGGAGTCGGGCGGCAAAGCCGCCGCACCGGAATACGTCTACCTCGGGCGGCAACCGATTCTGGACCGCAGCGGAGCGTTGATCGCATTCGAACTATTGTTCCGCTCGGGGACAGCCAATCGCGCCCACATCACGGATGACGCTGCCGCCACCGCGCAGGTCATCGGAAGACTCATCGGGGATATCGGCCTCACCGCCGCACTGGGCGATCGCACGGGCTATGTGAACATCGATCGAACGGTGCTGATGTCCGACATCGTCTGGTTGTTGCCACATGAACGCTTCATACTCGAAATCCTCGAAACGGTGACGTTCGACGACGCGCTCTGCAAGCGCTGTAGCGAACTGCGGCGCGCGGGCTATCGGCTCGCGCTGGACGATGTTTCCGAGGTTTCCCCCCGCCTGTTCGAATTTCTCCCTTACGTCGATATCGTCAAGATCGATTTTCTCGAATGTCCGCGCGAGCACCTTGCCGAACTGATCGGCACCGTCAAGCAGCACGGGAAGATGTCGGTCGCCGAGAAAATCGAAACGCCGGAGGACCATGCCTCCGCCATGCAAGCGGGCTTCGAACTGTTTCAAGGCTACTACTTCGCGAAACCGCAGGTGCTGACCTCGCGGCGCGTCACGCCATCGCGCGACGCGCTGCTGCGCCTGCTCGTGCTTCTGGGCGGCGAACCGGAGATCGTTGAACTCGAAGCCGAACTCAAACGCATTCCGAACCTCGTCATTCCCCTTCTGATGCTGCTCAATTCAAGCGCGGTGGGGCTCAGCCGGCCCGTTTCGTCACTGCGCGAGGCGATCATGCTGGTCGGCACGCGGCAAATTACGCGCTGGACCCAGTTGCTCCTGTTTGCCGATGAGCGCCTGGACGCGTTGCGCTCCGATCCGCTGGCGCAGCTATGCGGCGCGCGGGCGCGATTCATGGAACTGGCCGCGGGCCGGCTGCGGCCCGACGATGACCGGTTCGCCGCTACCGCGTTCATTGCGGGCGTGTTCTCACTCGTTCATGTGCTGTTCGGCAGCACGATCGAGGACGTCGTCACGACGACGCCGATTCACGCCGATATCCGGCGGGCACTGCTCGAACGGCATGGCGAGCTGGGTTGGCTCCTGAACGCCAGCGAGGCAGCGGAATCGGGGGACTTCGACGTCATCCGCGCAGCGTGCAACACATTGCCGATCTTCACCCCGAACGACCTGACCACGCTCTGGCTCGCTGCCACCACGTGGTACGACGATCAGGTGCGCGGGCTACCCGCATACCGCCCTCAGTAAGCCTTGCAATGGGCGGCGCGACGGCCGCGCCGCCAATCTCGCCCAGCCCGCAGCCGCTCGACTTGCCGACGTACGGCCCGAATGGGGTCATCGCACTCAACTCTTGACCGAATCTGCCGTTAACTCAGGGCGGCGGCCCGTGCGAGGGCGATGCGCCGGCGTGCGGTTTCGCCGGACAACCGGGCATCGATTCCGCGTGGGCGAGTTCGATGCGTGCGCAACCCGTCGAGGCGAGCAAGATCATGCCTTGCCGGCCGGCGCGGGCGCGCCCGAAGGTTGCCGGATCGAAGCGCGCCGGCAAGGATTTTTCGTCTTGGTCAGAGAATGTACCCGAACAGCTACGATGTTCCGATTGCGCGCCTCGTCGCGCGCCAGATTCTGTCCTGCGCACCCGCCACGCCGGTGCGGGAGGCCGCGCGACGCATGTTCGCCGAACGGTGCAGCTCGATCGTCGTGATGAAGGAGGAACAGGTCGTCGGGATCTGGACCGAGCACGATGCGCTGTCGGCCGGCGACAATCCGGGCGAGCTCGATCGGCCGGTCAGCGAGGTGATGAGCCATCCGGTGATGACGCTCGAGGCCGACACGCCGCTCGGCGAAGCCGCGATGAAGTTCAAGCAGTCGGGCGTGCGGCACTTCGTGGTGGTGCGGGATGGCGCCGCGATCGGCGTGCTGACGCAAACCGACGTCGTCGTGAACCAGGGCCCGGAATTTTTCCTGCACCTGAAGCCGATCGAGTCGATCCGCGTCCATCCGCCCGTCGTGGTGCCCGAGCAGGCCGGACTGCACGACGTCATCGCACAGATGCGCGCGCAACGGCTCGATGCGATCCTCGTCGGCTACGACGACGGCGAGCACGGCATCCTGACCGAACGCGACATCGTCCGGCTGCTGGCGGACGGCGGCGCCCAAGGCGCGGTCGGCGCCCATGCGAGCAAGCCGCTGCAGATGCTGACCGCCAGGCAAAGCCTGTATGCGGCGCAGCGCTTCATGACCGAACACAACATGCGGCATGTCGGCATCCGCGACGACGATGGCAGGCTGACCGGCCTGCTCTGCTTCGCGGACGTGCTGCAGAGCATCGAGCACGAATACGCGAACGAGCTGCGCAGCGCGTTGCGCGAGCGCGACGAAGCGCTGGGGCTCGCGCGCTTCAACCTGCGCATGGCGGATCGCGTGTTCGAATCGGCGCTCGAAGGCATCATGGTGACCGACCGGCGCGCGCGGATCGAGCGCGTCAACCAGGCGTTCACGCGCCTGACCGGGTACAGCGAGGATGAAGTGATCGGGCGCAACCCGGGCTTGCTGAGTTCCGGGCGCCAGACGCCCGATTTCTACAAGCAGCTGTGGCATTCGCTCACGACCGATGGCCACTGGCAAGGCGAAATCTGGAATCGCCGCAAGACCGGCGAACTGTTTCTCGAATACCTGACGATCACCAGCATTCGCGACAGCAATGGCGAGATCTCTCACTACGCGGCGATCTTTTCCGACATCACGCAGCGGCGCCAGGCGGAGGAGCGGCTGGGCTATCTCGCCACGCACGACGTGCTCACCAATCTCGCGAACCGGATGTTGTTCGAGGAGCGGCTCGCGCACGCGATCAGCCATGCGAAGCGGTTCGGCCGCAAGGTCGCGGTGATGTACCTCGATCTCGACCGCTTCAAGCTGATCAACGATACGCTCGGCCACAACGCCGGCGACGAGGTGCTGAAGATGGTCGCCGAGCGCATCGTCGCCAATGTGCGCGCGAACGACACGGTGGCGCGCATGGGCGGCGACGAATTCGCGCTCGTGCTCGAGGAGATCGACGACGTCCGCGACGTGGGACGCGTCGCGCGCAAGCTGCTGGACGAAGTGGGACGGGCGATCGATATCGGCGATCGCGAGATCTTCGTGACGCCCAGCATCGGCATCAGCATCTATCCGGACGACGGCACTGCGGCGGAGGACTTGATCCTGCTCGCGGACCAGGCCATGTACGGCGCGAAGAGCCGCGGCAGGAACGTGTTCCAGTTCTTCGAAAGCAAGATGACGTCGTCGGCGATCGAGCAACTGGAGACGCTCGGCGAATTGCATCGCGCGCTCGAGCAGAACGAATTCCGCCTGTTCTACCAGCCGCAATACGATCTGGCGAGCGGCCGGATCGTCGGCGTGGAAGCGCTGCTGCGCTGGCTGCATCCGCATCGCGGCTTGGTGCCGCCGGGCGACTTCATCGGGCTGGCGGAGCGATCCGCGCTGATCGTCCCGATCGGCAAATGGGTGCTGCACGAAGCCTGCCGACAGGCGCGCCGCTGGCTCGACGAGGGCTTCGAGTTCGGACGGGTGTCGGTGAACGTATCGGCACGGCAGTGCTTTACCGACCACTTCCTCAGCGACCTGACGACCATTCTCAGCGAAACCGCGTTGCCGGCCGAATACCTGCAGCTCGAGTTGCTTGAAAGCATGGCGATGAACACCCGCGAGGAAATCGGCATCCTGCTGCGCGAACTGGCGACGCGGGGAATCAGCCTGGCGATCGACGATTTCGGCACGGGCTATTCGTCGCTGGTGTATCTGAAGGATCTGCCCGTCGATACGCTGAAGATCGATCGGTCGTTCCTCGCGGACTGCGGCTCGGGCAGCACGGACGACGCGATCGTGCGCGCGATCGTGGCGATGGGGCGCGCGCTGGGGCTCGATGTCGTGATGGAGGGCGTCGAGACGGCCAAGCAGTTGGCCTTCCTGCAGGAGATCGGCTGCCACCAGGGGCAGGGTTTCCTGTTCGCGCGGCCGCAGCCCGCCGAGCAGTTGGTCGGCATCTCGTCGCGCCGCGGGGCTGAACTGCTGACGGAGTGAGGCGGTCGCGGGGCGCGGGGCGCGTCGCTCGATATGCAAGACCGCCTTGTCGTTGAAGTGTATTGATCGCTCGAGGTGCGTACCAGCACACACCAATTGACGACTGCTCGCGGTTCCGGGGTACTGACGATCTACCCACGTAGAATTGCCCGAAATATGCTGCTCTTTCTTGATCGCGTTATCGAGGAAAGCCGTTCTCGATCCAGCGCATCCAAACCGACCGAGGCGGCGAGTTCTTCGCTGAGCCGGTGCAACGCCGTTTGACGAGCGAGTGCATCAAATTCCGACCTATTCCGCCACGCTCGCTACACCTCAATGGCAAAGTAGAACGATCATAGCTCACTGACATCAACGAATCCTGGTCGTATCGTTCGCCGACGGAGGACGCGATCGATCAACGAATTGAGGAGTGGAAGTTCGACTACAACTGGCAGCGCCCGCACGGCTCGCTCGGTGGCAAGACACCCGTCGATCGTATCGCTGATCTGACAGAAAGCCCACCTCCCGCGGAGGAGGTGGGCAGTGCCTTCGACGAAACGAAAGAGCGAATTCGGCACCGCGAATGGCGCGTCGACAAGGCCCTCGCCGAACATTGTCGGCACCTTAAGAAGTGAAACGATGTCCGTGAATCGCACACCTCGACACAACCGACGTGATCCTACGCATCGTTCAATCGCCCACACGAGCAGTCATACTGCCAATTAACGTGCACCCGCACTCGGTATGATGGCCGTGCAACGCAACGCGTTGGCCATCGATCGTTACCGTCGGATGCGCCTCGATTATCTTGTTAACTCCATGTGGTCGTCCATCCGGATATTTTTCAGGACAGTCCACCAGATCGTGCAAACGCGCAATCTTTTTGCCATCGATGCTATGTGTTTCCGATCCGGTGATCACGCGTCCGCCATGTGAGGTCGCATCACCGACCACGATCATCTGCAATGCCATACATACTCCCTATAACATAACGGGCTGAGAAGCGCTCCCGGCGTCGTGCGGACCCATCCGCTCAATCTCGGCCCATACACTTTCCGGAACGCCAGTGATAGCGACACTAAACGACTCATCAGACTGCTGACGCTGAATCAGCAAATCATGAACAAACCGATGCCGATCGAAATCCTGCCCGTACATATAGGTATGCTGACAGAACGAAAGGCGATCCCCCGGCTCGCGGATCCCCCACTGCACCGCACGGAGGTAACGAGGAATAAAATCCTCGAAGCGGTCAAGGTAGGTATGCTCTCCGTCGACATCGCCGGACTCGATCAGTGCAGCCAGAATCTCGTCGGGTTCCGTGTGCGCCGTGAGGGCATTAACGTCCTCCGGCCCAAGCTGAACCATGACAGAACGGCAGATCCTCGCGCTCGCCATCGATTCGTTTCCGATGTGCTGCCACTCCTTGTGACGCCCGCGGTACATCCATTGCTCGATAGGGCTCATGAACATGGCGCGAATCTGCTCTCCCCACGTGTTCAAAACCGCCGTCGTGTTACGCGGATCAAAGAACCGGACCATCGCGGTCATGTTGTCGCCAATATCCGCAAACAGGAAGGCTTGCAGATGCGTGACGAGCGCATCCATCTCGACCCGGCTAGAGATCAAGGACAGGCATGGACTTTGACGATCGAGCTGATCGAGTTCTACAAACCAATCCGCCTCCGTGTCATCTACCGAGACCAAAAATAATGAAGCCGGCCCGAGTTCCTCTTCAGGCAGACCAGCGAAAACGGAGAGAAACGGTACGCCAGCACGCTGCAGCAAAGGCACCACTTTCGGTGGACATACCGCCGCGTCGATCAGCCCCATCAGGCGCGCTTGCGAGGGTATAGCTTGTAGTTCCATCTGCAATCCTGTTTATCGGCTTGTTTTCCGATCCGCCTCAGGCCCAACCGGCTTGGGTCCTGCCATTACCCAAGTCGAGCTGCGAAGCGTTTGACGCAAGGCCGAGATATGCCTTGCGCTGATCTCCTCCTACAAACACGACTCGCGGGAAACCATACCCACCGGGCGCGTACTCGTGAAAATACGGCACTCGAAACCAACAGCGACTATCGTGTATATAGTCATCAAATAGAGTGATGGCCCCAACTGGCAACTTGTTCACGGCGTCGGAAGATGTGTGCTGGCGCAGGAATGATTCCACGCCAGGTAATGGTGCAGCCATAACATCGTCCTCTACGCGGTAATTCTGCACAAGCGTCGACCAGACCGTGTTGAGCAGTATTCCGCTATACGCGAGCGTCACGCAGGGGGAATCACTCCCGGGCTGATCATGTTCGACGACAAATGTCGGTGGCACCTTGATCACGTCGCCACCGCGCGTCACTATTGGGCGATGATCCGTGCGCTTCACCTTCCACCGTTCACACTGGTCCGGATACAGGTACCCGAGAAGCAGTCGCATTTCCTCCGCGCCTTGCCGAAGGTCGGTCTGATCGTTGGTCACAACATCGAGCGGTCCCTCCCCTGGACGGGCAGGTTTCGGGTTAGCGACACCAGGATGAGCAATCGCACCGCACAGCTGCTCGTTGCGCCGGTCCATGGCTTCGTTCAGCGCCGTCACCTGTCCCTTTTGCGTGCTCATGTACGACGTATATCCCGCTCCCATCGACAGGGCGTTCGCCTGGAGCAACTGAGATTGCGACCTGAGCTTACTCATGGTCGGATCCTTTTCCGACGCCTTTGAAACCGCCTGCTGTACCTTGTGCGGCGTCATCTTGTCTTCGTGCGCGCGTTTGAAGAAAGACTGTCCCGTAACATAGCGCTGCGGATTACCAATGTCTGCGCGCAGCGTACGCCACGCCAACATCTGGCCCAATCCGACCTTCAGCGCGCCCTCCACAGTGTTAACGTTCTCGACGGTCTTTCGCCAAGCGTTAAATGCATCGATCACCGACTGGTCGAGAGCAAAGTCGGCGACCAGATCGGCACGTTTACTTATCGCATCGCTATCCATCAGTGGCACACCATACGAGGCGGCCTTAAAATACATATCGTGCAGCGGGATCTGACTAAGCTTGTAGCTGTCGTCCCCAGCTTTCGCTGCAGCTCCTCCTTTACCCTGTTCGCACGGCGCATAGCCGCCACCCACGTCCGAATGGACCCCCGGATAAGCCACCTCGTCACGGATACCGCCGCCGTAGCTGTCCCCGTTACGGATTGAATCAAGCGGAAAACTCATACGCTGCTCGTGCACCGAGAACGCGTGGTAACAGAATCGCACATCCTTAGGAATATCGAGCCGACCGTCGTTAGCAAACGCGAAGTGCCCATCAAACGTGCCAAAGTCCACGGTCGCACGAGTCGAGTCGGGAGGGCCAACGGAGGCAACTGTATCGAAAAGACCGACGAAGTTAACCTTGTAATTCAGCGCATATTTACCAGTCTGATATCCAATCCGTCCGTCCCGTGCCCATTCATTCATCAGCTTGTTGACGAATACGCGTGCGCATGCCGCCCCCCGCGAGAAACCAATTACGTTGATCCAGATCTGCTTGATCGTCTGGGGATATCGCCCCTCGTCGATCGCCTGCTTGTGAGCGAGACCTAATCGATCGGTGTAGCCAACCAGCGGGAGTTTGTGACCATCGGCCACTTCCGTGCAAACTCTTTGGACGTCGCTATCCGGAATCAGATTTCGCGTCTTGTCGGTAGCAATAGCCCGATATATAGCATTCAGTACTCTTGTGTAGCCCCACACGCAACGACTTCCAAAACCGGATGCCATTGACTTGCCGGAAGTCGAGTATGTCTGCTCACCAATACTCTTGAACGGTGTACCCACACCCGCAATATAGAAGCGAAATATCCCTTCTTCTGATCGGTCCAGTGCCGCGTTATACAGACGCGCAACATTGGAATGTGTGTGAACAAGCGAATCCCGGAATGGATTTGTCTGTTCGTCGTTATTGTTCGTGCCGTCAAAGAACAGCGTGATATGAAGTGTCTGAGGACAAGACATTAGAGCGTCGCACACCAGCGTGCGCCCTTTTCTCAACGCCGTGATACTACCCGCTATACGCCCGCCCTGAGGCATCGGATCCGCCCATCTGAGGCTCATTTTGCGCCCCCTCCATTCCGGTATAACCGATTCCACTCTTGATCCAAAACCCCGTGCACAATGTACGGATCGGTGTCTGGAGGGCGTATGCCGGGGTCGTTTAAGTCACCTTTCTGACCGTCGGCAACCATGATACGGACCCGGTCATCCGGCAAAAAGACCGCCCATAGACCGCCCATAATTTTTCCGTATTTCGGGATCCGAACGTTTTCCGCCTTGTACCAGTACCCCGGTGTCTTTCCGTCCTGCTTCTTGTCAACCAACCAGCGCACCGTCAGCCTCAGGTCCGGCTGCCATACAGAGGGGATGTCGCTGCAGCACATATCACCGCCACCACCGGACGGCTTGTTGTCTGCTTCAACGGGTAATACGTTGGGGCCACCACCGCTTACCCCCGATCCCTCCGGTCCCTCAAATCCCCACTTATGGATGTACCAAGGGGAGTAGTTCAGGGTCGAGGCGCCAACACCCAGCGTATCGTAGTGCTTCGGCAGGCTCGACAGATCAAGCGGCTGTGCCATAGCGCCAGGATGCTTATCGCATGCCCCGAGGAAAAAAACGGCAGCAAAGGCGACGGCCTGGATCGCACGTCGCCGGAAATGGGAAAGTCGGTCTGTCATCGTGGATAAGTCTACGGATTAACGGGGCACCAGGGCCGCTCCGCCCCGGGCTGCCTTAAGCATGCATTCGACACAGATCTTCTTCGGAGACAAATCGACCATCTGATCCTTCGGGCCGGGCAAATCATGAGAAGCTGCGTACGCGGTAAATTTTCCTGTTGTTCCGCTCACCACACCGCTCGCATCCATATTCAGGAAGCTGCCGTTTACCTCGACACGGAATTTGTGAGCACGCAGCAGAATCTCCTCGCTCTCCAGCAGGATCTGCTTCTGTGCTCGCGCCACGATTGACTTTGTCAGTGCGTTCAATACGATGTCGCCCGCAGCCGAGACAAGATGCATAGGGCCAGTCTGCGCAAACAAACGAAGCGTGTCTCGCACCGTCGCGAAAAGGCTGCGTCCACTTGCAATACCAATATGACCTTCTGTTGTGATCGCGGCCTGCTGAGACGCCACATGCACGGTCGCTGGTGTGGTGATCTCGATACCCGCCTTGCCGTCGATCACCAGATGCGGTTCCGACAACTCCGGAAACTCGTTGTTACTGCCAGCGCCCGTGCCACGAATTTGTTCGTTCTGTGCCGCGATGGTATTGACGATGTCGGCTTGATGGCCGTCCGCATCCTGTGCCTCGCTCTGCTGCGCGATCTTCGTCAGCGCGTCGTGCAGTTGCTGCGCCTTTCCGAGTCGGTCAACGGTCTCGCTCATATCTTTCGCGGCGGCCGTTGCACCCGCGCGCGTCTCGGTCGTCACTAGCATGCCACGGTTCGCGCGCAACACGCCCCAGGAATCCGTTGCCAGCTCCCACCCGGTGCCGCGAGCTCCGTTTCGCCCCGCGTTGCCATCAATGCGTGTGTTGTAGCCAACGACGAGGCGTGAATGCTCGTAGTCGCTCGATACTTGAACCTGCAGTTTTCCTGGTGTGTCGTCGGCTACAACTTGATTCGCCTGCGTTCCCTCGAGATCTCTGGAACGCAGCCCCGATAACGCCTGGTTATCTGGCAGTTTCCACTGCACGAAGTTATTTCCGTTCGACACCCGACCTGTAATGAGCGGGCGGTCCGGTGCCCCGTCCAAAAACGACACTACGACTTCGTCGCCGATTCGAGGAACATGGATCATCCCAAATCCCTCGCCTGCCCAAGGATGGCTCACCCGGACCCAGCAGGAACTACGCTCGTCACGCTGACCGATGCGATCCCAATGAAACTGAACCTTTACTCGGCCCAACTCATCCGTATAAATACGACGACCTTGCGGACCGACAACTGTCGCCGTCTGCATCTGCATGACGGGTTTATGGTGTTCGTACGGGCTACGGAAGGGCACCGATTTACGGTGTGCCTCGATTTCAACCAAGAAGAAACCCTCGGCCCCGTCGAAATGAGTAATCCCAGAGGTCGGTTGCCCGTCGAAGGTAGCTTTCGCTTTAGCCAAACGCCCATTCAGGCTGTGAGGAAGGTCCCCGTGATGATTCGATCCCGGCAGGTTGTTCTCGATCAGCCATATCACTTCGACGACTGCGAATTGGCTGCGCTCGCTAGACTCCCGGTCATGCTCCGGATGGCCAACGAGCTCAAACCACCGCCCAGCGTCGATACCGCGCAGTCCCCCCGTACCGTAAAACCGCTTTCCGCGTGATTCCCACTCCTCCATGCGCACCTTGGTGAGATGATCGCCGCGCTCTTGATCAAGATACGTATAGGGGCCGGTATACTCATACACCTCCAACTGCTCCGGCAGCTGATGTGACACAGTCGGGATATTGGTGCCCTTCGGATTCGCGAGCGGCGACGGATACTTATAGTCGAATGTGCGAGTTGTCAGAGCCGCGCTATGGAGGGTTCGCAAGCCGGACCAGTGAACCAGCGCGTCAACCTCGCTGTTAGTACCGTATCGAGAGAACTGAACCGACCGCGCGGCGAGGGGCTCACACGTGTCTAGGTGATCCGTGATAGTCAGTGTATGGGAGTTACCATCGTCGGCCTGCTTCCAGATGCTGAACAGTCCTTCCTCTTCCATCAACCGGTGGACGAAATTCCAATCATCTTCGTATTGAGTACAGTACGACCTCGACGGAAGCTGCCTGGACAGTGCGAATTCAAATCGGCCTTTCGCCTGCGGATGCGCGTTGAATACATCCCGGAGGATCTCATCAACAGGCTTGTCCTGCCAGATACGCTGATCGCGGCGAAACTTCAGAAAATGCATCCATGATGCAAAGCTGATCTGGTAGCTGGTCAGTCCACCCTCTGATCCCAGTCTTCGGGCGGCATAGACGTAACCGTTTCGTGGCTGATAGGACCGATCTGCCTGCTGAATCCAGAGCGTAACGGATTGACCGATCAGGTCTTTCAGCTTGAGATCGCTTCGTGTCGACAGGACGTCGACCGCAAAGTCGAAATGTCGGCCGATCCGAGACCAGCCCACAGTGCGCTGGGGTAGCAATACATTTTCCCCAAAGGGAGTGTCGAGTTTCAGCAGCCGATCTTGCTGAAGCAATCCGCCCTGCATCGCCCTCACGATGTCTTGCGCATCCATTTCCATCCTTTTATTACTTTTTGCTTACTTTATTGTCAGTAGTATGACACAAGCTCTCTCGCGCGATTCTACAGTCAAATGCCTCGCCAGCACGGTGAACTCACGCGCATGGATTTGAGGTGCGTCCACGCGCGAGCGCCATACATCGTGGGGGAACTCGCCGACGGGGCTCCAGGTGGGTCAGTGCGGTGTGTTCGACAGATTAGCAACGGCGGGAATGTCCGCATTTTGGATTTTTCGTGTGCTACCGCCGCACGGTCAGTCCGTGGACGGCCAGCGGTAGCCGATCACTTCGTTCAACGGATACGCGAGTTCGCGCACTTCTTCCAGTTGGTTGCCGCCGAACAGGTGAACGTGTTCGGCATCGTGACGCAGGTAGAACCCGACGTGCCCTTTCCAGCTCGTCGGATCGTCGCGCGTCAGGATCGCGATGCAGCCGTAGACCGGACGCTCCAGCGGTTTGCCCCATTCGAGCCACGAGCGTGCGAGCGCGGAGCCGGTGCCGCGGAATCCGGCGTGCGCCATGCACCAGTTCACGAACGACGAGCACCAGGAAATCTTGTCGTCGTAGCCGATCAGGTTCGTCTGGTTGTTGTATTCGACGATGCGCGGGTTGATGCTGCCCGGCGGGTGGCGGCGGATGCCGAGTTCGGCCAGCGCGACGGGCATCCACGGCGGGTGGACGGCTTTCACTTTGCTCTCAGGGTTTGATAGGGTCACGTCGTTCTCGGGTACGTGTCGGTGCAGTTTCGCTCAATCTTCGCACGATTGAATTGGGCGAATCCAGCGTGCCCTTCACGGGTTGCGATTTTCGCCGGGCCCACCCGTATCATGGAGGCAGCGCCCCCGACTCCCTGCCCGCCATGCGCATCACGCCCCTGCCGCCTCTTCAGTGCCTCATCGCGTTCGAAGCCGCCGTGCGGCATGCGAGTTTCACGAAAGCCGCCGCCGAACTGCATCTGACCCAAAGCGCGATCAGCCGCCAGATCCAGCAGCTCGAGGAATTCCTCGGCCGCTCGCTGTTCGTGCGCGAACACCGTTCGCTGCGGCTGACGATCGCCGGCGAGCAATACGCGGCACAGGTCCACCACCTGCTCACGCAATGCGCGCAAGCCACGCACGACGTGATGAAACCGTACGGCAATCTCGAACTGACGATCGCGTGCTCGTCCGGCGTCGCGCTGCTGTGGCTCACGCCGCGGCTACCGGACTTTCGCGCTGCGTATCCGAACATCAAGCTGCGCCTGATCGTGCGCGACGGCCTGGCATCGATGTCGCCCGCGGAATTCGACGTCGGCGTCTACTACGTGCGCCAGCAGGCGCCGGCCGAATACACCGCACGCCGCCTGTTCGACGAAGAAGTGTTCCCCGTCTGCGCGCCAGGCTATCTGGCCGGCCGCACGCTCGATGCGGCCGATCTCGCGAACGAAACGCTGCTGCGCCTCGAAGACGGCCAGCGCCAATGGATGTCGTGGTCCGAATGGTTCGACATGAACGACGTCGACCGGCAGAAGGCGCAGCCGCAGGACATCACGATCAACTCGTATCCGCAGATCGTGCAGATGACGATTCTCGGTCAGGGTGTTTCGCTCGGCTGGCGCTACATGATCGACGCATGCCTCGAAGCCGGGCTGCTCGTGCGCGTGACGGAAGCGTCCGCGAGCCACGGCGGCGGCTATTACGTGATCTCGCCGAACGACCGCGCGCAGAACCAGGCCGCCCGCCTGTTCACGCGCTGGCTGTTCGACCAGGCGGAGCAGCAGACCGCGCCCTGAATGCCGCGGGCGCGACGCATGCGTGCAGCGCATGCAGGCATGCGAATCTTTCGTTTCAAAAAAAAATGCGGCTCTCCTTAGCATGGGATTCACGCGGGGCAGCCGTCCCGTCTTCTGACCAAGGAAGAGACCATGCAAGGAACGCTTTCCCCGCGCGCCGCGCCTTCCGTCGATGCGGCAGTGCAACAGCGCCGCCGCGCCATCGTCGCGACCGTGATCGGCAACGGCCTCGAATGGTTCGACTTCACCGTCTACAGCTTCTTCGCGGTGATCATCGCGAAGCTGTTCTTCCCGACCGGCAACGAACTGACGTCCGTGCTGCTCACCGTCGCGACGTTCGGCGTGGGCTTCTTCATGCGGCCGGTGGGCGGCATCGTGCTCGGTGTCTATGCCGACAAGGTCGGACGCAAGGCCGCGCTGTCGCTCACGATCCTGCTGATGGCGGCCGGCACCGCGCTGATCGGCATCGCGCCGACCTACGAACAGGCCGGCATCGCCGCGCCGCTCCTGATCGTCGTCGCGCGGCTGCTGCAAGGCTTCTCGGCCGGCGGCGAGATGGGCGGCGCCACCGCGTTCCTCACCGAATACGCGCCGCCGGAGAAGCGCGCGTATTACTCGAGCTGGATCCAGTCGAGCATCGGCTTCGCGGTGCTGCTCGGCGCGGCGACCGGCACGTTCGTCACGACGTCGCTCGACACGCAGGCGCTGCATAGCTGGGGCTGGCGGCTGCCGTTCCTGCTCGGGATTATCGTCGGGCCGGTCGGCTACTTCATTCGCAGCCATATCGACGAGACGCCCGCGTTCAGCGCCGTCGAATCGCAGGCGAAGGAAAGCTCGCCGCTGAAGGAAGTACTGCACACGTATCCGCGCGAGACGTTCGCGAGTTTCTCGATGGTCATCCTGTGGACCGTCTGCACCTACGTGCTGCTGTTCTACATGCCGACCTATTCCGTGCGCACGCTGCATCTGCCGCAATCGACCGGCTTCACGGCCGGCATGGTCGGCGGGCTGATGATCATGTGCTGCTCGCCGATCGTCGGGCGCCTCGCCGACGTGTGGGGACGGCGCGTGTTCCTGTCCGGCTCGGCGCTTGGGATCCTCGTGCTCGCGTGGCCGATGTTCTCGTGGATCAACCATGCGCCCGGGTTCGCGTCGCTGATCGTGTTCCAGGCCGTGTTCGGCGTGCTGATCGCCACTTACACCGGGCCCATTCTCGCGGCGTTCGCGGAGCTGTTTCCGACCAAGGTGCTGTCGACCGGGCTATCCGTTGCGTACAACTTCGCGGTGACGATCTTCGGCGGGTTCGCGCCGTTCCTGATCACGTGGCTCATCGCCCGCACCGGCAGCAACATGGCGCCCGCGTTCTACGTGATGCTCGCGGCGGCCGTCAGTTTCGTCGGCACGCGCTTCGTGAAGGATGCGAAGCGTGCGGCCGCAACGACTCGATAAGGATTTTTCTCTCATGACCATTACCGTGCTTCAAGGCGGCAACGTGCTCGACCTCGAACGAGGCGTGTTGCTCGAACATCATCATGTCGTGATCGAAGGCGAGCGGATCGTCGAAGTCACCGATCGGCCGGTGGATTTGCCGAATGCGCAGGTGATCGACGTGCGCGGCAAAACCGTGATGCCGGGGTTCATCGATTGCCATGTGCATGTGCTGGCGTCGAATGCAAACCTGGGCGCGAATGCGACGCAGCCGAATATTCTCGCGGCGATTCGGTCGCTGCCGATTCTCGATGCGATGTTGTCGCGGGGGTTTACCAGTGTGCGGGATGCGGGGGGCGCGGATTGGAGTTTGATGCAGGCCGTTGAGACAGGGTTGATTCCGGGGCCGCGGATTTTTCCGTCGGGGAAGGCGCTGTCGCAGACTGGTGGGCATGGGGATTTCCGGCCGCGCGGTGATGTGCTGGAGCCCTGCTCCTGCTGTTTTAGGACGGGGGCGATTGCGCGAGTGGTCGATGGCGTCGAAGGCGTGCGGCTCGCCGTGCGTGAGGAGATTCAGAAAGGCGCGACGCAGATCAAGATCATGGCGTCAGGCGGCGTGGCTTCGCCGACCGATCCGATTGCGAACACGCAGTATTCGGAGGACGAGATTCGGGCGATTGTTGACGAGGCCGAGGCTGCGAATACTTATGTGATGGCGCACGCGTATACGGGGCGCGCGATTGCGCGGGCTGTGAGGTGCGGCGTGCGGACGATCGAGCATGGGAATCTTGTGGATGAAGCGGCTGCGGTGCTGATGCATGAGCGGGGGGCGTTCGTGGTGCCGACGCTGGTGACTTATGACGCGTTGGCTAAACATGGGGCGGAGTTTGGGATGCCGGCCGACTCCATCGCGAAGGTGGCTTCCGTGCAGCAGAAAGGACGCGAGTCGCTTGAGATTTATGCGAAGGCCGGCGTGAAGATGGGGTTCGGGTCGGACCTGCTCGGCGAAATGCACGCGTTTCAGTCCGGGGAGTTTCGGATTCGGGCGGAGGTGCTGGGGAATTTGGAAGCGCTCAGGTCGGCGACGACGGTGGCGGCGGAGATTGTGAATATGACCGGGGAGCTTGGGGTCGTTGCGGTTGGGGCGATCGCCGATCTCGTCGTGCTGGATGGGAATCCGCTTGAGGATATCGGGGTCGTGGCTGATGAAGGCGCGAAGGTCGAGTATGTGTTGCAGCGGGGGGCGGTTGTGAAGCGGCGGGCTGGCGGGCGGTGATTTGACGCCATTCTGGTATTTCGGCAGGCGCGGTGCGGCCTCCCTGGCCTTGCGGTCGTGACAGTTGTTGAAGGTCGCTAGAGGTGTGAATCGCGGCGTTCGCGGCCATGGCCGGGGCGGTGTCGCCCCGGCGGCCAGTCGTGTTCATGCAACGCCTGCGTTCCACTCGCTAGAGCCGCATCAAGCGGCCCTTGCAGGTGTTAGAGCGGCGACGGTCCCCGGTCAGGATCGTGGTACGGCTGCTCTCGCAGCGCCAACTGGCTGTAGTCCGGCGTGATCGTGATCGATCGGTCGACGTCGCTGACTCTCAAGTACACGCGGTCGCCGGGCTTGAAGCCGAAGATCTTGAAATTGATATCGATCGCCTTCATCCACGGCAGATACGGCCAGCCTCGTTTGGGAAGGTCCGGGTAGTTGCGAAGGACCAGCTCAAACGTCTTCTGCATGTTGACGGGTTTGTTCTTTCTACGACGTGGCTTAGTATTGGCGTCAGCCATTTCCGACTCCTGTGGCGAGTTGGTGGTGGTCAGCGGGTCGTATGGGTTGCCGCCCATGCGGCCCGCGCTTCTTTGATGCCTCGGGTTTCCCCTTCTTTCTCCCCCTCTTCGCTGGGTCTTGTTGGGCAAGACGGCGTTCTTTCGACCATCGGGGCGGAGAGGGCTGCGGTCAACTTCCGATGGCGAGAAGCAAGGCTTCATGACCAGTGTAGTCGGGCTGGCATCTCAGAATTAGGGAATTGAGGGGATTGGCCGTTAGGTATAGGCGTGCGCAACACAAGATGGATGTTGCGAATTCGTCAGGTTGGATGTTCGCCGAGTCGCTAAAACCGAACGGTGCAGATACGGTTGATCGTTACCGCCCCGAAGCGGTTGCTAGTCGGCAATTGGTAGTGGTAGCGAAGGCAGTGCGGACTGCAGTAAATTGTCGGAAGATGAACGCTGATGAAAAGCCATACTGGAAGGGGAAAGTATGTTTCGACGTATTGAATCCATTGCAAGCGCGGCGGTATGGAGCGGCTACGACGGGCGAACGAGTACCGCGCCAGACTTCGAGCGCTACAACCTGATCTATGGCTGGAACGCATCGGGCAAGACCACCCTTTCTCGTGTCATCGGGTTGTTCAGTGGATCTGGTGGTACGCGACTGCCGTCCAGCGCCCGCGTTCGTGTAAGTGTCGGGACCGAGGTCCTGGACAGCGCGAGAGACCAGGACCGTAGTCGTATCCCGGTACGGATCTTCAATCGCGACTTCATCGACGACAACCTGCAGCGAGATGACTACACACACGCGCCGGCGCTGTTCATCGTTGGCCAAGAGAACATTCGGCTGAGCAACCGTATTGCGTCGTTGGCGCGACGACGGGAACGATTAGCCGCGATGTATCGGACCGTCCAGAAGAAGCAGAGCGACGCCAACGGAACCAGGGAGAAGGCGGCAACCGATCTGGCCCGTGACTGCGGAACGATGCTGGGTATCCGAGATTTCAGGGCCCCAAATCTCAAAGGACTGGCGCAAGGCTTAGCAAACCCGGCCGAACATCTACTCGACGAAACCACACTACAAGCAGCAGTCGCTCAGGCACGTGATCAGAGTGAATTTACGCCATTTCGCAATTTTCCGGTCATGACACTGGCCCAGCCCATCGGGATCAATAATGTTGCCCAGTTGTTGAAGGAGGCGCCCCAGCAGAACGCCATCAAGCGCCTGACCGAGACCCCTGCTCTGAGCGACTGGGTGCGCTCCGGCCTGCGGTTCCATGAGCATACCGCCACCTGTGCCTTTTGCGGAGGCGACGCGACGCAGGCGTTGGGAGCGTACGCCAAGCACTTTTCCGATGAGTATCGCCGCCAGCATGCAGCCATCCAGGCCACGATCGAGCGCTTGGAACAGCAAAGGGCATTGCCAAACTTCCCACATGAGAAAGAGTGGGTGCCCGGCGTACGGGCCAAAGCCCAAGAGGCGCTTCGCCGGCTTGAAGCGTGGAATGTCCGAGAGAGTGAAATACGATCCTATTGGACACGACTGCTTCGCGAGAAGCTGGCGAACATGGAGGCCGTGTTGTCTGTAGAGCCGATTGACGACGAGGCCCCCACGCTGCAGGCTATCCTCGCAGACCTCCTGCAAGCGAAGGATGAACATAACCGAGCATGTGACGAATTGGCAGCCACGCGCCGGAGTGCGGCTGACAAGGTCAAGGCTCAATTCGCGGCCCGCTACCTGCTCGACCCGGGAGCAATGGAAGCGCGCGAAGCACTCAATCAGGCGGACGCACTTTTGGACCGAGTGCAGAAGGTCGGCCAGAAGATCAAGGCGCAATCGGAAGCAGCACTTGCCGAACTACAGCGTAGCTCGGTGGCAGCAAGCCAGATCAATGACCTCCTCAAGCGGCTGCTCGGTCCGAGAATCTCCGTCGAGCAGGCCCAGGACAAGCGGATTCGGTTCATTCGAGAGGGGCAGCCGGCAACCAACATGAGCGACGGAGAGCGCACGGCGATCTCGCTTGCGTACTTCCTCGCCAGCCTAGGGCAGAATGGGCAGCGGCTTGAGGATCAGGTCATTTTCATCGACGATCCGATCTGTAGCCTAGACGCCAACCATATCTATGACGTGGCCTATCTACTCATTGCGAACCTGAAGGCCTGCCGGCAACTCTTCATTTCGACGCATAGCTCGGAATTCTTCAACACCATCAAGCAGGACTGGGCCGACCGCGCAGGGAAGTTCAAGAAAGAGCACGCGGCGTTCCTCGTTCACCGAGAAAGTGACGGCGACAGTCAGCTGCTAGCGCTTCCAGCGCACTTAGCGAAGTTCCGGTCCGACTACCACCACATCTTCTACTGTCTCCGAAAGTTTCAAGTGAGCACCAACCAGGACATCGATGCCTACCTGAGCTGCCCAAACCTGCTTAGGAGGTTTCTAGAAATGTACTTGGGGTTTAGGAGACCCACGCCCAAGCCCTATCTGACCAAGCTGGACATTCTGTTCGACGACGAAGTGGAGCGTGGAGCGGTAGCAAGGTACGTGGACGAGGGGTCGCACAGCGCTTCAACGCTTCGTCTACTGGAGTTCTCGGACTTCCCCGCGATGTCACGGGGAATGGTGGCACGCGTCATGCGAGCGATGGAGCGTGCGGACCCCGATCACTATGCGGTGCTGATTGCGGAAACGACCTAGACGTCCTCAACTGTTCCCGGCCACATGAACGCCTATTCTGTATAGGCCGAGACCTAACCGGTCAGTCAACGTCAGATTAGATCTCACATAATACGCCCGCTCGTTGCATCGACGGGTTGAATCCGCAACCCTTAGCGGCACGTTCAACGTGTGCGGAAACCCATTGGCGGTTTCCAACTTGCTATGACCATTCGATTTAAAAGACGTCAGAACGGCAACGAAGTGTGCTGATCTTGCAAAAACAACCTCGAGGTTGAGTCCGGTTCGTTGCACCGTTTCTATTCGTATCGTCTGATGTAGTAAGCTAACAGCACTGCGAGCGCCGCGGGGTTGGGTCGGGCTTCGGCAATAGGCTTAATTATTGTGTTGGAACATCTAGAAACAATGAACAACATCATTTAGAAAGTACGCAGACAGGAATCACACCTCTCCTTTCTATGCAGCGAGAAGAATCGGTGCAATTGATGTCGTTATTTTTGCGCATACGTTGCGGAGACGTACGCCGCGTTCTTACCTCATTTATAGAATGTATTTTTTACTTTACAGCGCACCCTCGCGTGTTGACGAAAACACCCAAAACAAGGAAAACAAATCATGCTGAACATAAATCCAAGTGGACAAATACAAATGGCAATAGGTCATTTGCGAGATGACGTACCAACCAATATCGAAGAAATTATCAATCGCTACAAGTCAATCGATGGCACATTATTTCACCATATAATAAGCTCGCCGACCTGTCGCTATGAGAAAGGGTATGGTGCCGGAAGAGTTCCTCCGCACATTACGCAAATGAACGCAGAAGAGCGATTTAAAAATATTTTGACGGAAAGATGCATTACCGGCAACCCCAAAAGCTATTTCGTCAACAAGCACGCCAACTCCCTTACTGCCTCGCAAATAGATGATATAAAGTCAGTCAGCTTTGCACTTGCTCCACACTCAAAGGTCGGCGATCACTTCGCCGCACGAGGATCAGAATATGGTATTGTTTTTTACCACGACTTTCTAGAAGAAAATGGGCTGCGCCCAGTTGTATACTTAAACGACCACTCCGATGAAGAGATAGGGCAAATTGTCTACTCATCACCATACCTCGTCGAAACTTATTCAAAAAAATACGACATGCGATGGGAAAATGAATGGAGAATTAAAGGAAAGCTCAAATTCACCCCGGATGATGTGGCATTTCTCATTGTCCCCGACGCCGCGTACATGGCTATTTATGAGTGGATCGAGAGGAATGTGCAAGAGGAGGACTCCTTCGGGTGTGACTACACATTGATCCCATCATCAATATTTTCGGACCCACTTTCGTATATTTATATGGCACCAGTTCTGCAACATCAGTCATGGCATCAAATTAGACTTTACGGCGGCATGCTGATGGATTTTGATGATTTTGAGCCTCCCACGAAGGAGGATCGGGATTACATGAATTCTGATGGCGGAGAGCTTCTAGAGTGCCTTGCAAAAGCCTCATTAATGGAGGTATATGAACAAAAATATGTTCAGCGTTTTTTCAAATTTGTTGGCAGCCTCGATGACAAAACAAAAAATACATCAATGTTTCACAATATTGATAAAATGAAAGAAAACGCAAAAGAACCTTGGGGCAGTGTTCGAGATTTAACCATCCTCGCATATGAGCGGCTTTTCGAGGCGCAAAAAGGGCGTATTACAAAACACTGGTATGAGAGAGATGAAGAATAGTGCGATACGGCGACAGCACACGGCAATCAATGCCCCGTTTTCTTGAAAAAAATTGACTTCGGGCCAGCCATCCTTCAGAAGGATGGTGAACCCGGGCGCACGATCATAACGACATCTGAGGAGCTTGATCCGACTGGGCGCCTGGTAGGAGAGGCTGGCAGCATGCATGCTCGACCTTGAGTCGCTCAAGTCGCTAGCTGCCTGCAAAGGCCGTTTATGGGATGCAGCGACACAGGGATGTCCACGAGACGCTTCGAGCGAAAATCTCTTCATGGCCGAACTGATCTCGTCCTCCTTTTACACCTATTCCACCGAAGTACTTGCACACCTACCCCACTTACCGAACCAACTCATCTCCAGTATCGTCAAGGGCTACCACTCTAGAGCGTTTCCGCAGGGCATTTCTCAATAATTCGATTTTCGAATGAACTCAGCCAGCGACTCAATACGATTGCGTAGATCTAGAATATCCAATGTTATATTACCTGAACAAACCAATCTGGCCACCCTAACCTTATCGACATTTTTTTCCAGAATCGCTTTAGACCGGCCAACACCATCCACATCAATTTTCACCCTCCGATAATAGAGTGCATGATCAAATCGCCCGCCCTTCTCCGCTTTAACATACGATGCACCATACACAGCCCTCACCGCCGCCTGCAACTCATTATGCGGGATATAATTTTCAATCTCCCTGCCTGCCGTAATCCACGAGATCCCGCCATTTTTCTCAAATTCGACCATCAGCCTCTTCTTTGTTGAATTTATTTCATCATCGATCGCCGTTTTATCGCTATCCATCACAAGTACCACATTGCGATTCAATGCCCGCAATGCTATGAAATCCCCCACTTCATCCTCCTTGTCGTCCGCGGCCGACAAATGGCTAAGGAGGCGCCCCCCGTAGAACATTATTGAGTAATGTATCCCCTCGATCAGATCCGGCGCCACCTCCTTCAGCCATCGAGAAATATATATGCGATCTGAAGGACCTTCCACCCACACAACCGAATTCGCCTGAACAAGATCAGACGCCTTATAACCAAGATCGACACATATGGAAAATCTCTCACGATCAAGAACACTCTCTCTAATCGCCGTTTGACCATCCACATTAGAAACATGAAATATAGCCGCATCCTGAGTATCAATAAAACTCGCGGAGTGCGTAGCAATAAAATACTGATTGTCCGTATTTTCCTGAAGATATTTTATCAACTTTCTTTGCAACAAAGGATGCAAGTGAATCTCCGGCTCCTCCATGCAAATAATTGAGCGCTGACTTAATGTGCAAAACGAGGCCAACATAATAACCTCATGAATACCGGTCCCTAGGGATGAAAGTGGAAGGACCTTCCCATCCATGTGCACGAGAATATGTTCTCGCGTATGCGGGATATCGATTCTTGCGTCGTCGACTCCCGTAACCGTTGCCAAAAATCTATTGATATTATCAAACAACTTTCGATCATCAAGGCGATCATGATCGGGACTTTGTATTTCAGCCAATCTTTGAATCAAACCATTCCCACTGTAATCAACCAATTCACCCGGAGTGTATGCCCCTGAGGTCTGCACCTCCCGAATCGCCGGAATTATATATATCTCAGGCAAATTAATATCCTGCAACGAGACAATACGCTTAATTAGCTCATCAATCCAGACATTGACCGCCCCACCCTGTCTATTACAAACGACCGTCCAGATCCATCGCCACGCGTCGTGGCTCATCAGCGGGCGGATTTCCTCGATTTCGTACTCAATATCCAAATTCTCTCCATATGGAAGCTTCGAAGAAAGCCAAACATGATCTGCATCGGCAAGAAATTCGACAATCATATCGAGTATCTTCTCTGCACTTTTCACTTGAGATCGATCCATCAAAGTCATCAACACGGATCGAGAAAACGTTTTTCGTGGAATTCCAATCGCCATAGATGCAGACGCTGCACGCATCCCGCCACTAGAATGCAACTCCAACTTATCGAGTTCAGCAGCTTTTTCAGATTTTCTATATGCACTAGCCAAGCGAATCGGCAAGTAACGATGAATAAACTGCAGCACCGCCGATTTTCCGGAATTGTTTGCACCAATGAAGAAATTGAAATTTCTAAACGGTGCCATTTCCTGAGAAACAGGACCAACTCCGCGATAATTGGCGATCCTCAGGCCATGCAAATAAATATTAGACATATATTTAATTTAGTATGATTTTCAGGACAACAACAAGCAAAAAAACCACCGAAATTTTGACTCCGGTAACGAATACATAAAAGCTGCGGTGCACTCCTTGAGCAAAGTACTACTTTGGCACACCGATCAACTTGGATGGACAATTGTTATCGATTTCTGATCACATGTCGACTGACTGCTCCTACCCGGATGCTGCTCGACGCCCTTGGTTGTTGCCGAACGCGGACAATGATCCGACAACCCGGTATCGGAACAGTGCTTCCTATTGACAATGTCATTTAAGATAAGAATCCGTCGGCGATCCAACCACCTTCGCTCTCACCGCAGCAATGGCGGCTTCAAGCACGATCGTCCCGCCCCAACCCTTCAATCTGGAAATGCGTTTAATTTCTATAAATGCCACCAAATCCCACACTGACAAACAAAAAGGGGCTGCCGTGACCCCACGGCAGCCGCCCTTAGAAACACCCAACCCCAAACCTCAAACTAACCCTTACTCATCCACCTTAAAAGCCGAAACCAGCTTGGTCAATTCCGCCGCCTGCTGCTTCAAACTCTCTGCCGCAGCCGCGCTTTCCTCGACCAAAGCCGCATTCTGCTGCGTCATTTGGTCCAAAGACTGCACTGCATCCCCGATCTGATCGATCCCGGCACTCTGCTCCAGGCTAGCCTCCGCAATCTCGCTCATCATCGCGCTAACGCCCTGAACCTGCGAGACAACGTCGCTCATCACCTTCCCCGCCTCCCTAACGAGCCGCGACCCCGCACCCACCGTCCCCGCGCTATGCTCGATCAGCGACTTAATCTCCTTCGCAGCCTGCGCACTACGCTGCGCCAGATTCCGCACTTCCGAAGCGACAACAGCGAACCCACGCCCCTGCTCCCCCGCCCGCGCCGCCTCCACCGCGGCATTCAACGCCAAAATATTCGTCTGAAACGAGATACTGTCGATCATCACGATGATCTCGGAGATCCGCTGCGATGCATCGCTGATCTGCTCCATCGTCGTCACGACCTCACCCACCACCTGCCCACCGCGCGCCGCCGTATCCGCCGCACCATTGATCATCTTCGCCGCGGTAGTCGCCGTCTCGGTGTTGTTGCGCACCACGGCCGTGATCTCTTCCATCGACGAAGCCGTCCGCTCCAGGTTGCTCGATTGCCCTTCGGTGCGTTCGCTCAGATCCGCATTCCCCGAAGCAATCTGCGCCGAGCCGGTCGCAATCGAAGCCGAAGCCGCACGAATCCGATGAACCAGCGTCGACAACGACGACACGAACCGGTTGAACGCATCCGACAGCTGCCCGATCTCGTCCTCGCTCTCGACCGCCATGCGGCGCGTCAAATCGCCCTGACCGCTGGCGATCTCCGACAGCAGCGTCGCCGCCCGACGAATCGGCGCAGCAATCGCGCGCCCGACCAGCCAGATCACGAGCAACGCAACCCCAAGCCCCACCACCGCTGCAACCAGCGCCGCACTGCGAATCGCACGCGTCACCGGCCCGAGCAGTTCAGCCTCCGGCACCTGAACGACCACATACGCATTCAGCTCCGGAATGAACGACGTCGCGATAAACCGCGCGCCGCCATCACCCTCGTAGCTGAGGTACGCATACGGCTTGCCCGCAAGCAGCGTCGACGACGCCTCGCCCGGCAGCCCCGGCTCATCCTTCAGAAAATGCTTGCCGTCGATCAGCGACGTATCGCGATGCATCATGATCGCGCCGTCGGGGCGCACGAGGTACGCAAACCCGGTCTCGCCGATCCGGTAAGCCGAGATCCCCTTCGCGAGCGCATCGACGGACAGGCTCATGCTCGCCGCGCCGATCGGCACGCCGTCCAGCTCCACGCGGCTGTTGATGAACATCATGTAGCCGCCGACGGTCACCTCGCGATCCATGTTCACGTCGTACGCCTTGCCTGACGACAGGAAGCTGGTCAGCCACTGATCCTTGTCGGTCACCTTCCGCTGCAAGCCGGCTTCGTTGTAGTAGTTGCCGCTCTTCACCGACACCCACTGCACGGACGCGGCCATCTGCTCGTCCTTTACGTTCTTCGCGAGCTGGATCCAGTTGCGCGTGCCGGCATCGGGTTCGCCGTCGGCTTCCCATTGCAGCAGGAACGCGTCGCGCGCGAGAATGCGCGACGCGGCGATCGGGCCGGCCATCTGGCGCTGCACGTCGGCGCGAATGCCGTTCACGGCGGTCGGCAACTCTTCGCGGACGACGCGATCGCGCACCGCGTTGCCGATCAAACGAACGCTGAGCCCGCTCGAAATCGCGACGAACACGAGCAGGCAACTCGTCATGCTGAGAATCAGCTTGTTCTGAATGGAAAGCTTGCGCCAGAAATGCATGGGGAACCCTCGATAACCGCTCGGTCTGAGCCAGATCGGGTTATCGGCAGGCGGGCGCAGAATCGCATCGCTGATTTCAGATAGCGATCATTCGAGATTCGTTATGTTGTTAAAGAGCGGGCATATGCGGCCGCCTATATGCACGCGGAACAACGCAAATACAACGCGCTGGTCAGTAAGCAACGAAGATCGTGACGCGCCGATTGCGCGCCCTTGAAGCCGCATCGTCCCCCGCGACGAGCGGCTGCGTATCGGCCCGCCCGATCGCCGCCAGCCGATGCGGCGCGACACCGCGCTCGGTCAGGTAGCGCACCACACTCCCCGCGCGCGCCGACGAAAGCTCCCAGTTCGATTCGTATTTCGCGTTCGCGATCGGCACGCTATCGGTGTGGCCTTCGACGAGGATGTCGCCGGTTGCATGCGCACTCAATGCCTGCGCGATCTGGTTCAGCACTGGCGACGAATCGGGCAGCAAGCGCGCATCGCCCACGTTGAACAAAATCTTCGCATCGATACCGATCTCGACGCCATGCGGCGCCTTCACCAACGAAATGCGTCCATTCGACTTCAACGAATCGAGCAACGCCAGCCACGGCCGCGCTGGGTCGGACTTGGCGGCATCGACCGCGGCAGTCGCAGCACCACCGGCCTGCCGCGCAAGCGTCTGATACCGCGCATCGAGCGCGTTGTATTTCGCGAGCTGCAGCACATACAGCGCGAGAAACAGCACCATCAACGTCGTGATCAGATCCGCGTACGAAATCAGCCAGCGCCCGGAGTGCGCGCCTTCGAGTTCGTGATCGTCGCGATCGGCAGCGGATGCGCCATCAGTTCGAGCAGTCATGCTGTCGGGAATCCGGGTTCGTCAAACGGTACAGATACAGGCCCAGGCGTAAGCACAAAGCACACGAACATCACGCCAGCGTTTCCGCCGCCCGCCCGCGCACGTCGCCGGTCAACCGCGTCTCGATCGTATGCGGCGACTCCTTGCGCGAAATCGCGAGCAAGCCGTCGAGATACAGCTTGCGAAACCGCATCTCGCTGTCGATCTGCGCGCGCAGCTTGCCGTACAGCGGCAGGAACACGAGGTTCGCGAACGCGAGCCCGTACAGCGTCGCGACGAACGCCATCGCGATGCCCGGTCCGAGCTGCGCCGGCTCCAGAATATGACTCGTCACCTGCACGAGCCCGAGCACCGAGCCGAGAATGCCGAAGGTCGGCGCATAGCCGCCGGCCTGCTGCCACACGCGCACGGCTGCCAAGCGGCTGCGTTCGTACGCATCGAGTTCGCGCTGCAACGCATCTTCAAGCACCGCGGTCGACACGCCGTTCGCCAGCAGTTCGAGCCCGCGGCGCGCGAACGGATGAATCCCGCTCACGTCCATCGATTCGAACGCGAGCAGCCCGTCGAGCTTCGCCCGGTCGCCCCATTCGAGCAGATCGGACAGGTTCTTGCGATCGACCTCGCGCGCCCTCACGAACGCGAGCCGCAGCTGCTTCACCGCGTCGAAGAAGCGCGCCCATGTGTTCTGGATCATCACCGCGCCGAGCGTGCCGCCGAGCACGATCACGAGCGCCTCGAACTGAAACAGCATCGAGAAATGCCCGCCTTCCAGCGCGAACCCAAACACGATCGCCGCGCCGCCCAGCACCACACCGACCAGGGTCAACAGATCCATATGCGCCTCCGTATCACGCGTCAGACGACAATGTCGACGCGACGGACATCGCACCCGCCGCCGGCGCCTTCGCAGCACGTACAGCCTCCAGCACGCGCTGTTCGATGTCCTCGATCTCGACCGGATCGAGCTTGAGTTCGCGGCGCATCACCCACGACACCTCGTTGCGCCGCGCCTCGGTCATCACGGAAAACAGTTTGTCGGCCACCGCGCGATCGTCGAGATTCGCGATCAGTTTCGCGAGGTCGTACGTATCGAACGCGCTGATCACGTCGAACAGCGTGCGCTGGTCGATCCACACGAGATCCTCGAGCGCGCGCACGTCGCCGCCGCGGCGCCCGTTGCGGCGGGAGAAGTACGCAACGCCTTTCTGTTCGACGTAGTTGAGCACCTTCGATTTGCGAAACGCGAACACTTCTTCCGCGATCTCGCCGTTCGACAGCTTGTTGAGCAGCAGCGTCTTGTCGACGCCGATCAGCGATTCGAGATCGGCCAGTTCGATGAGTTCGAGTTCGCTGTTGATCGACACGTCGAGATCGTGATCGGCGACCTGCTGCGCGCGGTCGATCACGCGTGCGGCGTCGAACGTGACGACCTGGCGCGCATCCGACGACGTCGCGTGATCAGTCGCGCCACCAGCGTCGCCCTGCGCGGCTTCGATCGTGACGAGGTTGAGTTTCTCCATGCGCCGCAGCATCGCGAGCACATGCGGCCGCGAGTGGCCGGCAATCGCGCGGCATTTGCGGATCACTTCGGCGAGCGGCACGGAGGTCTCGGCCGCATGCACCTGCATCGGCCGGCGCGCCCATGTGTCGCCCGATTCGCGCGCATCGGCGCCGGCCATCAGCGACAACACGTGCGCATACGACAGCACGCCCGGCATGAAGTCGGCATGCGTATAGGTCGCGAGTTGGTCATCCTTGCGTTTCACGCGGCGGATCATCGTTCGCATGATATGACGCAGCAGTGCGGACACGCGCTCGATTTCTTCATCGAGGATGCCGGCCGGCACGACCGTGAGCTGACAGAACGACAGCGCCTTCGCGGTATGCGCTCGCGGTTCGGCGGCGAGCAGCGCCGATTCGCCGAAGAACTCGCCGCGGCCGAGCGTCGCGACGATCACGCGCTTGTCGTCGCAGCGCGTGGACAGCTCGACCTTGCCGTCGGTAATGAGGAAGATGACGGGCTCGCCCGCGAAGCCCTCCGAGTAAATGATTTCCCCGGGCGCGGCGGTACGCGTCCACGATTGCTGACGATTCACAAGTCGATCCCCCTGCTGCGCTGGTTATTGCGGACTGCGCGTCGCACGTCTGAAGCATGCGATCGCGAGTCATCCCCGTGACTTGTTTACGTCATCGGGCGCAACGCCCTTTAGGACATTCGTGCTCGTTTTGAACCGAAATCAAGGTGAAACGTTTGCGAGTTGCGCACGTCCATCGATCGTTCGTTTCGTCGCGTGCGCCTGTAGTGAAATTGAAAGCGCGCCGCGATCGCGCGCGTCAGAACTCCATGTCGAGTTCGTCGATGTCTTCGTGCTCGGCCTTCGCCGCGTCGATCCACTCGCCAACGAACGGATGCGCAAGCACGCGCATGCAGTACTCGGCGACATCCGGTTCGAGCTTCACGTCGTAGGTCAAAAAGCGCGTGACGACCGGCGCGTACATCGCATCGGCGATGCCGATCTCCGCGCCGAACAGCCAGGGGCCGCCATACTCGGCCAGACACTCGCGCCAGATCGTCACGATCCGCTCGATGTCGTGCTGCGCGCGCGACCAGATCCGGAAGCCGGGGAAATGTCCGCGCAGGTTCATCGGCAGCGCGGATCGCAATGCGCTGAAGCCGGAATGCATCTCGCCGCAGATCGACCGGCAATGCGCGCGTGCGTGGCGCTCGTCGGGCAGCAGCCGCGCCTGCGGGCGGATCTCGTTCAGGTATTCGGCAATCGCGAGCGTGTCCCACACCGCGTTGCCGTCGTGCGTCAGGCACGGCACGAGAATCGATGGCGACAGCAGCAGCAGCTCGGCGCGCGACGTGGCATCGATCGGCACGCTGATCGTCTCGAACGCGAGGCCGCTCAGCTTCGCGAGCAACCAGCCGCGCATCGACCACGACGAGTAATTGCGACTGCTGATGGTCAGCGTCGTTCGTGCGTTGGATTCCATATCACTCCCCTGCAGAATGTCGTTCGTGCCCCTGCACCGTAAACGGACGCGCCCTCGGACCGCGCACCACGCCTGTGCGGTCCGTACGCCGAACTGGCGCAACGTCGCACGGCATCGCCGCACGTGTCGCGCGCCCGACCAGCAAGGCAACGCATCGCCTTCGCCCTGCTCACTACGTACCGCGCGCATCGCCACGCTCCCGAACCGCTGCAACGCGCGTGCCAGCCGCATGCTGGCATACGGCTTGCCTCGTTCATTGCAATGCGGCGTCACGAGCGAAGGTCATGAATCTGCTTGCCTATCCGTTTTATCAATGGTCTGCGGAATGTCTGCGTCCGGCGCGTGCATGGGCGGCCGCGACGCGCGCAACGATGTCGCTGTGGCCACCGGCGACATCGACGCCGACAGGCCGCATGGTCGATGCGCTGTGCGAACTGCTCGAATGCTGCGCGTTCTCGCACCGGCGGCCGCCGTTCGGGATCGCGTCGGTCGTCGTCGACGGCGAAGCGGTGCCGATCGTCGAGGAAGCGGCCACGGCCACGCCGTTCGCGACGCTACTGCATTTCCGCAAGGCGCGGCCGGTCCCGCGCCAGCCGCGCGTGCTGATCGTCGCGCCGATGTCCGGGCACTTCGCGACGCTGCTGCGCGGCACGGTGCGCACGATGCTGGCTGATCACGACGTGTACATCACCGACTGGCACAACCCGCGCGACATCCCGCTGACGGCCGGACGTTTCGGTTTCGACGAATACGTCACGCACGTGATCGACTTCATTCGCCACATCGGCCCGGACGCGCACGTGCTCGCGATCTGCCAGCCGACCGTCGCGTCGCTCGCGGCAGTCTCGCTGATGGCGGCCGGCGGCGATCCCGCTCAGCCGGCGAGCCTCACGCTGATGGCCGGCCCGATCGACTGCCGCGTGAATCCGACGAAGGTCAACGAACTCGCGACGAGCCAGCCGATCGAGTGGTTCGCGCACAACCTGATCAGCGTGGTGCCGACGGGCTTCGTCGGCGCGCAGCGGTGCGTGTATCCGGGCTTCGTGCAGGTGGGCGCGTTCATGTCGATGAACCCGGACCGGCATGCGGCGTCGTTCGCCG
This sequence comes from Burkholderia sp. MS389, assembly GCF_016899425.1. GTDB lineage: Bacteria > Pseudomonadota > Gammaproteobacteria > Burkholderiales > Burkholderiaceae > Burkholderia > Burkholderia sola. Next base: position 2,571,853 of record NZ_CP045995.1, on the reverse strand, counting down.
ATTTGTACTACGAACGCGCGAAAGGCGACCCCGCGAAAGCCGATACGTTGCGGCATTTCTACGACGAATATTTCGCAACGGCCGATCTCACCGCGGAGTTCTATCTGGAAACGGTCGAGAAGGTGTTCCAGCAGTACGCGCTCGCGCGCGGCGAGCTGACGGTGGGCGACAGGCTCGTCGAACCGGCAGCGATTCATCGCACCGCGCTGTTGACGGTCGAAGGCGAGAAGGACGATATCTGCGCGGTGGGCCAGACGGTGGCCGCGCAGGAACTGTGTTCGGGATTACCGTCGTACCTGAAGACGCACCATGTCCAGACGGGCGTGGGGCACTACGGCGTGTTCAACGGCAGCCGCTGGGAAACGCAGATCTATCCGATCGTGCGGGCGACGATCCACGACAACGAGCCGTACGATCGCACCGCGGATGCGGAAGGTGACACAAGCGGCACCCATTACGTCACGCTGCGCGCGCTGCTCGATGCGCGCACGGCCGGGATCGATGCGGCGACCGAAGCGCAATCGGATCACGCGCACTGAACGCGGGTAGCGACACAGTGAATCGCCACGCCGGAGAGGCGCGGCGACGTTTGCCGCAACATCCGGACGACGCGCGAGCGAACCACTCGCGCGCCGGGCCGGCTAGGCGGAAGCGGAAGGCAAGTCGCGGATGTCGGCGCACCAATAAAAAACCGCCTGAATGCAGGCGGTTCATCAAAAACTCACACCGAGCCGGCACGCTACGCACCGACCTCGCCCCACGGCGTCGGCTCCGGCACTGCACACGGGCCGTCGACGTCGATCGATTTGAAGTCGGCAGGCCCGACGATCTCCAGATACTCCATGTCCGGCGAGTAGTCGAACAGGTAGTGAACGATTCCCGGCGCCTGGTGCACGCAGTCTCCTGCCGCCACCAGCGTTTCCTGTTCGCCGTACATGAAGCGCGCCCAGCCCTTCAGCATGATCACGATATGGAATTCGGCCTCGTGACGGTGCCAGCCGGTGCCCGCCGCCGGTGCATGATTGGCCCTGACGAGTTGCGCGACGACCTTGCCGTTCGTCGCGGCGGCGATACCGAGATCGCGGTACAGGAAGAAGTCGCGCAGGCCCTCGCCTTGATAGGCGGTGTCCTGCGGCTTCACGTGGGAAAAAGCGGTGGTGGTCGGCGTGCTCATCGCGATGCTCCTTCATCGAAAGGATCACGCGAGACAAGCATTAAGCGTTCCAGTTTGCGACGGCGCGAAACCGTGCGCTTCCTTACTTCAACCGCCCCGACAGAAACTGCCCGAGCCGCTCGCTCTTCGGATTCACGAGAATCTGCTGCGGATCGCCCTCTTCCTCGATCTTCCCCTGATGCAGGAAGATCACGTGGTTCGACACGTTGCGCGCGAAGCCCATCTCGTGCGTGACGACGACCATCGTCCGGCCTTCTTCGGCGAGCTTCTGCATCACCTTCAGCACTTCGCCCACCAATTCCGGGTCGAGCGCTGACGTCGGCTCGTCGAACAGCATCACTTCCGGCTCCATCGCCAGCGCGCGCGCGATCGCGACGCGCTGCTGCTGGCCGCCCGACAGGTGTGACGGATACATGCCCTCGACGCGCGGCGCGAGCCCGACCTTCTCCAGATACTGGCGCGCCCGCGCGATCGCCTCGTCCTTGCCGACGCCGAGCACGGCCATCGGCGCCTCGATCACGTTCTCGAGCACCGTCATGTGCGCCCACAGGTTGAAGTGCTGGAATACCATCGACAGCTTCGTGCGCATGCGCTGCAGTTGCTTCTGGTCGGCCACGCGCAGCGAGCCGTTGCGATCGCGCAGGGTTTGGATCGGCTCGCTGCCGATCGTGATCTGCCCCGAGCACGGCTGCTCGAGGAAGTTGATGCAGCGCAGGAACGTGCTCTTGCCGGAGCCGCTCGAGCCGATGATGCTGATCACGTCGCCGGCCTTCGCCTTCATCGACACGCCCTTCAACACCTCGTTGTCGCCGAATTTCTTGTGCAGGTTGTCAACGGTAAGCTTGTACATGCGGGGTCCTTCGTTGCGGATCTTGCGAATGCGTTAATGGCCGCGCGGCGCGAGGTACGCGAGCCAGCGCGTCTCGAGCTTGCGGAACGCCCAGATGAGCGCGAATACGACGACCGCGTACAGCACGGCCGCGATGCCGTAGGCCTGGAACGACATGTACGTCGCCGAATTGACGTCGCGCGTGACCTTCAGGATGTCGGGCACGGTCGCGGTGAACGCGAGCGTCGTCGCGTGCAGCATCAGGATCACTTCGTTGCTGTAGCTCGGCAGCGAGCGGCGCAGCGCGGACGGCAGGATGATGCGCGTATAGAGCTTGAAGCGCGACATTCCGTACGCCATCCCGGCCTCGATCTCGCCGGCCGACGTCGCCTTGATCGCGCCCGCGAAGATCTCGGTCGCATACGCGCATTCGTTCAGCACGAACGCGAGCAGCGTGCAGTTCATCGCGTTGCGGAAGAACGTGTCGAGCAGCACGTGGTCGTGCACGACCTGCAGGCTGTAGATGCCCGTGTAGCACATCAGCAGTTGCACGTAGAGCGGCGTGCCGCGGAACACGTACGTATAGAGCCACACGGGGCCGGAGATCCAGCGGTTCGACGACGCACGCGCGATCGCGAGCGGCACGGCGAGCGCGAAACCGAGCGCGATCGACACGACCAGCAGCCACAGCGTGATCGCGAGGCCGCTGAAGCGGTAGCCGTCGGAATAGAGATAGTTTTGCCAGTACTGGCCGACGAGTTCGATCACAGTGCAAGCCTCCGGACACCGACGGAATAACGCTTCTCGAGGTGGTGCAGCACGACGTTGGACACCGTCGTGATCGCGAGGTAGATCGCGCCTGCCGCGAGCGTGAAAAAGAAGAAATCGAGCGTGCTCTTGCCCGCGTCCTGCGACGCCTTCACGACGTCGGCGAGGCCGATGATCGACACGAGCGCGGTGGCTTTCACGAGCACCTGCCAGTTGTTGCCGATGCCCGGCAGCGCGAAGCGCATCATCTGCGGGAACAGGATGCGGTAAAACACGCGCCAGCCGCTCATCCCGTACGCGAAGCCCGCTTCGAGCTGGCCGCGCGGCACCGCGAGGAACGCACCGCGGAACGTCTCGGTGAAGTACGCGCCGTAGATGAAGCCGAGCGTCACGACGCCGGCCACGAACGGGTCGATGTCGATCTGGTCCCAGCCGAGCACGTCGGTCACGTCGTTCAGCAGGATCTGGATCCCGTAGAACAGCAGCAGCATCAGCACGAGGTCGGGCACCGCGCGGATCAGCGTCGTGTAGAACGTGCCGACCGACTTGAGCGCGCGGTTGGCCGACAGTTTCGCGGCCGCGCCGGCGAGGCCCAGTATCAGCGACGCGGCGAGCGACAGCACCGCGAGCTTCACGGTCTCGACCGTGCCGGCCCACAGCAGCGGGCCAAATCCTTGGAAGATCATATTAGGGATCCAGAACGATGTGGCTGGATTGTCAATAGCCATTAAGCGCGTATCAAACGAGTTCTGCGCACGACGTGATGCGGCCTGCTCATCAAGCCGGGCGCGTCACGCGAAGGGCGTGGCGAGGGCAATACCGAGCGCGAGTTTCTTCATGGCGTTCCTATCAGAGGCGAACTGGTGCGGGCTCCGGTCAAGCTGAGCGCCGTGAACCCTTCCAACCGGGGAAATCGCCCGTTCCGGCGACGCCCCAAGTTGTACAGACAACTTTGCCTTTTCAGGGCGAGGCCAGCAATCCGTGTTTATCTCTAATTGTCGGCGGATTAGGAGCACTAGGCCGCATTTTCCTTAATTTTCAATTACTTATTGATTAAACGAAGCGGAATGATGGCGCTCTCGCGGCGTACGGGCGGGCCGCGGCAGCTGTCTAGACTTTCGTCGACTGAGCCGCTCATCCAACGATAACTCCGCCAGCGCGCGCTCATCATGCCTTGGGCCGTTGGCCGGCGCGGCACGGCGCGTTTACGCATCCTTTGCACGCGTGCGGCGAGTCTATACACCGTCTCGCCACGGCGATTTCTAGAATGGGGGCCATGTCCATCACGAGATCTCCGCGATGCGGAGCCCGCTGTGACCGGGGATGAGCCCATGAAACCGACCACAACCGATTCCGCTGCTTCACGCCATCTGCCGCCCGATCGTTCGCGGCGTCGCTCTCCCACGGACGCACTCGTGCTGCTGTCAGTTCGCGTCGAATCGGACAACCTCGCGATCGTGCGGCGCCAGTTGCATCAGGCCGTCGGCGCCGCGCTCAACGGCTACACGGCCACGATCGACAGCCGCACCGGGCGCGCGTGCATCGAACTCGAAGTCGCGCGGTCGCAGGCGTCGCCCGCGATCCTGTCGATCCTGCGCGCGCTGCCGGCCGCCGAGTTCGGCACGATCCGCCTGCTGCACTAGCCGGCGTTCGCCGCCGCCGCGCGTGAACACGCGTCACGCGCTCCCCTTTCATCGATTCGCACACGCGTGTTCGCACGGGCACGCGTGACGGGTCGCCGTTCCCGTCGCAACGGGCCTTTCCAGGAAATACACACAATGAAGAAAGCAGTCGTCGGTACCCTGTCGTTCGCATTCATCGGCGCCGCCGCGCATGCGCAAAGCAGCGTCACGCTCTACGGGATGCTGGATGCCGGTATCGCCTATACGAACAACCAGTCGGGCAAAAGCGCGTGGCAGCAAGGCAGCGGGCTGCTGTCGAACACGGTCTTCGGGCTGAGCGGCAACGAGGATCTCGGCGGCGGTCTGCATGCGCTGTTTCGACTCGAAAGCGGCTTCAACCTGAACAACGGCACGCAGTCCTATCGAAATACGATATTCGGCCGCCGTGCGTACGTCGGCCTGCAGAGCGACCGGTACGGCACGCTAACGCTCGGCCGCCAGTACGACGCCGTGGTCGACTATCTCGGCCCGCTCGCGATGGCGAACAACGGCGACGGCAACAACCTCGCATCGCATCCGTTCGACAACGACAACCTCGACGATTCGTTCTACATCGACAACGCGGTGAAATACACGAGCCCGACGCTCGCCGGCTGGCAGTTCGGCGGCCTGTACGGGTTCGGCAACGCGGCCGGCGGCTTCGCGAACAACCGCGCATACAGCGCGGGCGTGTCATATGCGAACGGGCCGGTCAATCTCGGCGCCGCGTACCTGCAACTCAACCGCGGCGGCCTGACGACCGGCGGCGCATTGTCGACGAACGACGCGCCGAACTTCCCGGCCGTCCGGCAGCGCGTGATGGGCGCCGGCGGCAGCTACGCGTTCGACCGGCTGACGATCGGCGCGTTGTGGACGCATACGATGTTCGACGAGACGGCCGCGTCGTCGCTGCCCGGCGCGCTGAATGCGCTGCGCTTCGACAACTACGAACTCAACGCGCGCTATGCGCTGACGCCGGCCGTCTCGTTCGCGGGCGCCTATACGTTCACCGACGGCCGCTACGACGACGCCACCGGCAGCCACCGGCCGAAGTGGCACCAGGTGACGCTGATGGCCGACTACGCGCTGAGCAAGCGCACCGACGTGTATGCGGAAACCGTGTACCAGCACCAGTTCGGCGTGCCGTCGGACGCGACGCTCGGGTTCGCGAACGTCACGGGGGTCGCGGCTTCGTCGACCCGCACGCAGGTAGTCGCAACGATCGGCATCCGGCATCGGTTCTGACCGCGCGCGGGCCGTCGACTGGCCGGCCGCTCTGTGCAATCCCGCATGGACGCGCGCCGGCCGAACAGGGATCATTCGGGGAATCCGGGCCGGCGCGCTCGCGAAACCGGTACACTCGGCGCCGGGCGCGCGCCGGACCGGCATTCGGCGGCGGCCCGCTGCCGACTCTGAATCGTGATCCCATGACCACACCGATCTATCAGGAAATCAAGGACTTCATCCTCGCGCGCATTCATGCCGGCGAATGGGCGGAAGGCGACCAGGTGCCGTCGGAGAACGAGCTCGCGCGCGAATTCAACGTCGCTCGGATGACCGTCAACCGCGCGCTGCGCGAGCTGACCGCCGAACAGGTGCTCACGCGCACGCGCGGCTCCGGCACGTACGTCGCGTCGCCGAAATACGAATCGACGCTCGTCGCGATCCGCAGCATTTCCGACGAAGTCGCCGCGCGCGGCCACGGCTATCGCGCGCAGGTGCTGCTGGTCGGCGCGGCCGTCGCCGATGCGAAGCTCGCCGACGAACTGCAACTCGACACCGGCAGCCCGATCTTCCATTCTCGCGTGCTGCACTTCGAGAACGACACGCCCGTGCAACTCGAGGAACGCTGGGTCAATCCGGCCTGCGCGCCCGAATACGCGTTGCAGGACTTCACGGCGACGACGCCGAACCAGTACCTGACGCGCGTCGCGCCGCTGCAGCGCGTCGAATACCGGATCGAGGCCGCGATGCCCGATGCCGACACGCGCCGCCACCTGACGATGGACGATCGCGAGCCGTGCCTGCTGCTGCATCGGCGCACGTGGTCGCAGGGGCTGGTCGCGTCGGTCGCCAATCTGTGGCACCCGGGCAGCCGCTATCGGTTCACCGGGCATTTCTGATGCCGACGCGCGGGCTTACCGCGCGCGCGGTTGCGCCCATCGTTCGATCGCACTGACCGCCCGCTTCAAGCCGTCTTCTTGCGCGATGAGCGTACCGAGTTCCGTCGCACGCGCCTTCGTCTCATCCCGTTCGGCAAACACGATGGCCCGCGCCAGCGCCGCAGCCTCCATGCGCCGGCCCGGCACCGGCGCATCCGCGACGCCGAGCCGTTGCAGCCGGTTCGCCCAGAAGAACTGATCGCCCGCGAACGGCACGACCACCGACGGAATACCGGCCCGTGCGGCCGAATGCGTGGTGCCCGAGCCGCCGTGATGGATCGCCATCGCGACGCGCGGGAACAGCCAGTCGTGCGGCGTGTCGCCGATCACGCGAACGTGCGCCGGCAGCAGCGACGCATCGATGCCGCTCCAGCCCGGATAAAGCAGCGCGCGCCGGCCGGCCAGCGCCTGCGTCAGCGCCGCGGCCATCGCCGCGCGATCGAAGCCGGCCATGCTGCCGAAACCGACGTACACGGGCGGCTCGCCCGCGTCGAGAAACGCCGCGAGTTCGGGCGGCGGCGCCCACGCACGCGCATCGATTCGCCACTGGCCACAGGCTTGCACGTTCGCCGGCCAGTCGGCCGGATCGGACAGCAGCACGGGCGACACGCCATACAGCATCGGATGATCGGTCCACACGCGCTTGCGCGGCGGCAATCCGCCTACGCTGGCGCGCGCGGCATTGGTCGACTTCCTGAACGCCTGCCACAGCAGCGCATTCACGAGCCGATGGGTCGCGCGATTCAGCCCGCGCGGCAACTTGCCCGGCGGCAGGAACGGCGACGCGAATTCGGCAGTGGGCGTGATCGGGATCATGCCCGCGCCAATCGCCGGGATGCGGCGATATTCGGCGACCGACAACCCGACGAACGACGCGAGTCCCGACACGAGCAGCGCGTCGCAGCCGGCCGACGCGTCCGCCACTTCGCGCATCCACGCGGCCGTGTTCGCATTCGCGATCGCCGCGAGCGCCTTCGACGTATCGGCGAAGCCGCCGCGCCCGCGCACCGCACCGGCCAACACGCCTTCCGGCGCAATCGCGCGACGGATATCGCCGGACAGCGGCGCCGACGGCACGCCGAGCGCGGCGGCCGACCCGAGCGTCACCGCGTCGGCGAGCAACCGGACGTCATGGCCGGCATCCATCAATGCGCGACCGAGCGCCGCGAGCGGGCGCGTGTCGCCTTCGGTGCCGTAGGTGGCGATGACGAGTTTCATGCGGGGCTCCCCGTGCATGGCGGAAAAGGTTGGATTCAAAAAAGTGCACGTCGTATACTAATGCAATCCGTACACTTTCAGTCAACCCCGCCATGACGATTCCGACCGACGATCCGGGCCGCCGCGCGCGCAAACGCATCCAGATGCTCGCGCATCTCGCCGCGACCGGCGCGCGCCTGTTCGACGCGCACGGCTACGATGCCGTCACGATGGAGCAGATCGCCGCGCAGGCCGACGTCGCGAAGCGCACGCTGTACAACCACTTTCCGACGAAGGAAGCCGTGCTCGCGCACTGGCTCGAGGGCGAACTCGCGCGCGATCTCGCGCATCTGCAGCAGGACGTCGCGCGGCGCAAGACCTTTGCGTCGCGCATCGGCTGCGTGCTCGACGCGTCGGCCGCGTGGTGCGAACAACATCCGGTGTATCTGCTTGCGTACCTGCGGCACCGCTTCCTGAGCATTGGCGCAGCCGAACCGGAGCGCGCGGGAGAGAACGGCAGCGACATCGCGCTGGTGTGGCAGCAACTGATCGCAGCCGGCCAGCAGACCGGCGAACTGGACCGCACGCTGCAGGCCGATCAGCTCGCGACCTGGTTCCATCACCTGTATCTCGCGGCGATGCTGCGCTGGCTGACCGTGCCGGGGCTGTCGCTGAAACGGGAGTTTCAGTCGGTCGCGAAGCTGTTTATCGAAGGCGCGGAAGCGAAACGGTGACGCATGCACAAACGCCCGGAAGGACGTCGCGGCGCCATGCAACGCAGCGCAACGGCCAGCGGGAGGCCGCCAACGCGTCGCGCATCGCGCACACATTGTTACAACGAACGCACACTTCGCATGCCAAATTTCCCGCGCAGCAGTATGCTGATGCGGTACGGCTGCGCACTGTGCATCGGGCAATCCCCTAGTTTGCACGCGACACGCGCCGCCGTCGCGACCGCAATCATGCGTTGCAAGGAGGGTTGTGATGGCCACCACGCATCAGCACTTCCACCTCGAACTACGGCACGCCACCGCGCCGACCTACTTCATCAGTTACCTGTTCCCCGCGTTGCTGTTCGTCTACGAACTGCTGCGCGTCGGCCAATGGATCCGCGATCACGGGATGCAGTTCGTCGCGTTCAAGCAGATGGGCTACGAGTATCTGCTGATGCTGCTGTTCGTCGGGCTGCAGATCGTCGTCGAGGCGATCTTCCTGCTCGGCGCGGCGATGCGCAAGGATCATCGCGATTTCGAGCACCGGTTGCCGAACGTGATTCTCGGCATCGGCCTGTCGATCGTGCTGCTGGCGATCGATCTCGGGATCCAGCTTTCGTTCTGACGGCCAGCGGGCATACGCCCGCTGGCGACGTCGAGCGCGTTCAGGCGCCCGCGTCGCGCAGCAACGTCGCGACGGCGGCCAGCACGTCGTCCGTCCGCTCGCGGTGCGGCATGTGTCCGCAGCGGGCGAGCAACAGGAACGACGACGGCCCCGCGACGCGCGCGGCGATCCGCTTCGGATGCACGTCGGACCCGTATTCGTCGTCCTCGCCGTGAATCGCGAGCGTCGCGCACTGCACGCGCGGCAGGTCGTCGTCGAGAGTCCAGTCGCGAAACGCCGGCGACAACCACGTGTCGACCCACGCGCGCAGCACCCATTCGGCCTTGTCGCCGTGATAGCGCGCGAGCCGGTCGAGCTGCCCCGGCTCGTCGAACTGCCGCCCGGCGTCGCGAATGCCGGCCAGCGTGCGATCCTCGACGAACGCCTGCGCGGCGACCGTCACGAGCGCGCGGCAACGCGCCGGCTGCGCGGCCGCGCAGCCGACCGCCATCCCGCCGCCGACGCTGTGTCCGAACGCGACGAACGTATCGACGCCGAGTCGATCCAGCACCGCGACGAACGCATGATCGGCCTCGTCGCGCACGAACGTCGTGGCGAGTACCCCGGGATGACGATCCGAACGGCCGAAACCAAGACGGTCGTATGCGATCACGTCGCGTTGCGTCGCGCTGGCGAGTTGCGCGGGGAAATCGCGCCACAGATCGACGCAGCCGAGCGAATCGTGCAGCAGCACGATCGGTGCGGCCGGCCCAGGTGCGGCCGGCCCAGGCGCGGCCGCGTGCCGCACCGGCCCCGCACCCCAGCGTTTCGCAAAGAGACGCCCTTGCGGCGTCTCGACGGTCATCTCCTCGGTCACGATATCGGTCATGTGTCGGTCGTCTGCATGAAAGCGGCCGCCCGTCGGCGGCCGCATCGAATCCGGACATGGTGGCCTGCCGGCGCGCGCAGCGTCAAGCAAGCCCCTATCGGCCGCGCGTTCATTCGGGCTGCGGCGGCAGATACTCCATCTGCGCTTCGTCGTACAGCCGGTAGATCAGCGCCTGCATCGCGCGAATGTCCTCCGACTCGTCCAGCATCCGCATGCTCATGATGATCGGCGACACGAGGTTCGGATCGTCGAGCGGCTTGTAGCTGATGTCGTCGCGCTTGAGCCCGTACACGCTGTGCGGCACGACCGACACGCCCTCGCCCATCGCGACGAGGCCAAGCGCGATCTGCAGTTCACGCGTCTCGTAGATCCTGCGCGGTTGCAGCGCGCGATCGTGGAAGGCCGCGAGCACCTGGTCCGCGTAGCTCGGGCGCGGCGCCTTCGGAAAGATGATCAGCGTGTCGTTGACGAGATCGTGCAGCGACAGCACGGGCTTCGCGCTGTCGAGCACGTGGCCGACCGGCAGCGCGACGATCATCCTCTCCTCGCGCAGCACGACGCGCCGCACGCTCGGATCCTCGTGGCGGATGCGCCCGAACCCGACGTCGATGCGCCCTTCCTTCAGCGCCTTGATCTGGTCCATCGTCGACATCTCGTGCAGGCTCAATTCGACGGCCGGATATTCGCTGCGAAAGCGCCGGATGATCTTCGGCAGCATCCCGTACAGCGTCGAGCCGACGAAACCGACCGACATGCTGCGCTCGATCTTGCCGACCCGCTTCGTCATCGATTCGAGTTCGGTGGTCTGCGCGAGCAACTGCACCGCGTGCGAATAGAAGAAGCGTCCGGCATCGGTCAGCTTCAGCGGCCGCGCGGTGCGCTCGAACAGCGGCACGCCGAGCGCTTCCTCGAGCTGCTGGATCTGCCGGCTCAGCGGCGGCTGCGCGATGTGCAGCCGTTCCGCCGCCCGCGTGAAATTCCGCTCTTCGGCCACCGCGACGAAGTAGCGGAGGTGTCTCAACTCCATGTTCGAATCCTCCCGGGACAGGCGACGGACGCTCATCCGGCACCGCGCGGGCAGCGCCCGCACCGCTCACCCTTGCCGGCTATCCGTACCGGCCTCCTCGATCGCCTGCTTGCCGATCCCGTCACGATACCTCAGCCAGCGCCGATCCCGGCTCGAGCAGCGTCGTGCTGGCGGCGACGTCAGGGGCCGCGCAAAGCAAAACGGGAAGCCGCGAGGCTTCCCGTTCGTTCACCGACGCCGCGCCGCGGCATCGTGCGCACCGCATCACACCTCGGTCGCATACAGCGCGTCGCGCTGCTCGTTACTCAGCGTGTCGAGCGGCACGTCGGGCAACTGATAGCAGATCATCGTGCCGTACAGCTCGGCCAGGCAGTTGCTGCCGGCGTCGAGCGCGTAGCCGTCCTCGCCGTCCGGCGCCGGCGGATACACTTCGCGCCACGCGTTGATCGCGGCTTCGATTCGCACGATGGAAACGGGTCCGGCCTTCCGCTCGGCGGGTGATGCGCTCATGAATTCCTCTGGGTTGCGCGCTCCGCGGGCCATGCCGGCCCGGCTGGAGCGATGAAAACGCCGGGCATCTCGCCGGCCGCCGCGCGCCGCGCGCGCCGGATGCCGATCCGCGCCGCGCCTGTCGCGCCGGCCGGGCCGCGGCCCGGTAGGGTCGGGCAATATAACCGGCTTTGACCCCGCGCAGGCAAAAGCCGGGCAAAAAAAACGGGAAGGCGCGCGGCTTCCCGTTTCGTCGCCATCGCGCGGCTGCCTGCCGCGCCGGCGTCAGCCCGCGGTTTCGCGGTTCGCCACCGGCTGCCGCTGCGCGCCGCGATTCGCGGCGATCCACGGCGCGATCTCCATGTCCTCGTAGCGTACGAACCGGCTCTTCTTCAGGAGCCGGAAGCCGAGCCACACGACCACGAACAGCGGAATGCCGACATAGGTCGCGGTCACGCCGGCCCAGTCGATCCGGTTCGCGAGGAACGCCTGGTAATCCTGGCCGAGCGCGATCACGAGGCACAGCACGAACGCGAACAGCGGGCCGAACGGGAACCACTTCGACTGGTACGGCAACTGGTCGAGCGAATAACCCTGCTTCACGTACCCCTTGCGGAACCGGTAGTGGCTGACCGCGATGCCGAGCCACGCGATGAAGCCCGTCATCCCCGACGTGTTCAGCAGCCACAGGTACACGGTCTTGTCGCCGTACAGCGACGTGAAGAAGCACAGCGCGCCGACGGCGGTGGTCGCGTACAGTGCGTTGCGCGGCACGCCGCCCGGCGACAGCTTCGCGAACACCTTCGGCGCGCGGCCTTCGGTGGCGAGGTTGTAGAGCATCCGCGTGGACGCGTACATGCCCGAGTTCCCGGCCGACAGCACGGCCGTCAGGATCACCGCGTTCATCACGCCGGCCGCGAACGCGAGGCCGGCGTGGCGGAACACGAGCGTGAACGGGCTCACGCCGATGTCGGTCACGTCCGTCTTCAGCAGGTTCGGGTCGGTATACGGAATCAGCACGCCGATCACGAAGATCGCGAACACGTAGAACAGCAGGATCCGCCAGAACACCTGGCGCACCGCGCGCGGAATCGTCGTGCGCGGGTGCTCCGATTCGCCGGCCGCGACGCCGATCAGCTCGGTGCCCTGGAACGAGAAGCCCGCGATCATCGCGACGCCCATCAGCGCCGGCAGGCCGCCCGCGAACGGCGCGTCACCGATCGTCAGATTGCCCCAGCCGTTCGCCGGCGCGCCCTTCAGAATGCCGAAGATCATCAGCAGGCCAACGCCGATGAACGCGACCACCGTGACGACCTTGATCAGCGCGAACCAGTATTCGGCCTCGCCGAAGCCGCGCACGGTGAGCGCATTGAGCAGGAACATCACGGCGAGGAACGCCGCGCTCCACCACACGCCCGGCACGTCCGGAAACCAGTAGTGCATCACGAGCTGCGCGGCGACGAGCTCCACCGCGATCGTCACCGCCCAGTTGTACCAGTAGTTCCAGCCGAGCGCGAAGCCGAAGCCTTCGTCGACGTATTTCGCGCCGTAGGTCGCGAACGAACCCGACACCGGCATGAACGCGGCCATCTCGCCGAGGCTCGTCATCAGGAAGTAGACCATCAGGCCGATCAGCATGTACGCGACCATCGCGCCGCCGGGGCCGGCCTGGGAGATCGATGCGCCGGACGCGACGAACAGGCCCGTGCCGATCGAGCCGCCGATGGCGATCATCGTCAGGTGGCGCGCCTTCAGCGCGCGATGAAGCTTGGGTGGGTTCGCGGGCGAACCGGGTGGGTCGGAATTCGGAATGGCGGACATAAACGAGACGAACGTTGAGCGGGCCGGCATCCGTAGCCGGCGCATGCGGAATCGGAGCGCGGTGCGCGTCCTGCGATGCATTCGATGCGGCCCCGATACGCGTTGCGCGGCGGGCGCCTGCGGCGAAGCGCGGATTCTACCTGATTCGATAGGGGGACAGCTGAGGTCGCGCCGCCCACCGCCATGCCGGAGATTTTGCGGAATCAACGGGTTGGCCGCGCCGGCCGTCGCCCTTTCGCCACACGTCGCAAAAACCACGACTCCGATCGGGTCATTCGATTTTCGATTCTTCGGAGACCCTGTAATCCTGTCCCGATCCGCCAAATGCCGCGGCAATAGGCAAAATCGACTGATGATTATGCGATTAATCAGACAAAAAGGCCGACACTGCCAATTGATTCAAATCAAGTCGCCCGCACGCCATGAGGTAATGATGCGTAACCGTTTCGAATCGCCGTCGCCGCATGCATGTTTTGCATGTGCGGGCGAAATGCACGAATTCGCGGGATAATGACGCTTAATTCGAAATAATCCGCGCGCGGAACCGCCAACGACGCGAGTAGCCGCCGCCCGTGCCCCCCGAGGATGAAGTCATTCCCGCTGCCCGCCACGCTGCGCCGCCATACCGCGTCGATCGTGGCACGCATTCTGTCGCCCCGCGGCGTACTCGTGGCGGGCATCGTCCTGCTGATGTTCAGTTGGGGACTTTCCACGTCGCTATTAATCGAGGCACGGCGCGACGCGTATGGCCATGCGGTCGAAAATGCGCGCAACCTGATGCTGCTGATCGAACGCGATATCGCGCGCAATATCGAACTCTACGATTTGTCGCTGCAAAACGTCGTCGACGGCCTGGCCGATCCGGAACTGATGACCTTGCCGCCGCGCCAGCGCCACCGGCTGCTGTTCGACCGCGCGGCCACCGGCGCCTATCTCGGCTCGATTTTCGTGATGGATGCGCACGGTAATATCGCGATCGATTCGAGCGTGTCGCCCGCACGGCAAGGCAATTTCGCCGACCGCGACTATTTCGCCGTGCATCGCGACCGGCTCGCCCCCGGCCTCTACATCAGCCGGCCGTACGCGTCGCGGCTGCGCGGCGGCGCGCTGACGATCGCGCTGAGCCGCCGGATCAACCGGCCCGACGGCACGTTCGGCGGGATCGTCGTCGGCACGCTCAGCATCGACTACTTCCGCGCGCTGCTCGACGGTCTCGCGGTCGGCCGGCACGGGAGCGCGGCGATCGTCGAGGACAACGGCACGCTCGTGTCGCGCCTGCCCTACGACACGCGGGTGGTCGGCCTCGACCTGCACGATTCGCCGCTGTTCATCGACGCGCAGCGCGGCCGCGCCGGCGAGCTGACCGGTGTCGGCGCCATCGACGGCGTGCGGCGCATCTATGTTTACAAGCATCTCGCCGGGCTGCCGCTGATCGTCGACGTCGCGCCCGCCGAGATCGACGTCTACGCGGCGTGGCGCCATCGCGCGATCTGGACCGTCGTGCTGATGAGCCTGTTCACGGCGTTCATCGCGTGGGGCTCGCTCGCGCTGTCGCGCGAGCTGAAGCGCCGGCAGGACGCCGAATCGAAGCTGTACCGGCTCGCGCACACCGATTCGCTGACGGGCCTCGACAACCGCGGCACGTTCGACACGGTGCTCGCGAAAGAGGCCCAGCGCGCGTCGCGCAACGGCCGCCCGTTGTCCGTGCTGTTCGTCGACGTCGACCACTTCAAGGCGTTCAACGACTACTACGGCCACCCGGCCGGCGACGACGTGCTGCGCCAGGTCGCGCAATCGCTGACGCGCAGCCTGCGCCGCGACAGCGACCACGTCGCGCGCTACGGCGGCGAGGAGTTCGTCGTCACGCTGCCCGACACCGACGCGCCGGGCGCGGCCACCGTCGCCGAGGGCATCCGGCGCGCGATCGCGGGGCTCGACATCGAACACGTAAAGAGCCCGTACGGGCGCGTCACGGCCAGCATCGGCACCGCAACCGCCGCCGACGGCCGGACGAACGCCGCGGCGCTGCTGCGGCGCGCCGACGAAGCGCTGTACCGCGCGAAATCCGGCGGCCGCAACCGCGTGCTGGACGCGCAATCGAGTGCGGCCGACGCTTGACGCGATGTGATCCGGCAGGCCGCGTGACACGAAGCGGCCGCCTGCCGCCCAGCCACGGCCCGGCGGCCTCGCCGTGGACAGCCCGCGCGCGTTCGGCTAGCGTTACGTCAGCTGCGCATGCGGCGCGGCGCCGGCCCGCGCACGCCGCCGTGCGCGTTCCCGCCACTCCCGCTCCGTCATGACCGCCCCGCTCCCGACCCGACTGCCGCCGCTCGTGCGCCACGCGCTCCGCCCGCTGCTCGACCCGTACCGCCGCTACCGGCACGCGAAGCTGATCCATGCGGCGCGCGTCGCGCTCGCGATTCTCGTGTCGATCGCGCTGTCCACGGGGCTGAACGTGCCGCATGGCGAATGGTCGACGATCACCGTGCTGATCGTCGTCGGCGGGCTGCAGCATCACGGCAACATCCGCAAGAAGGCGGCCGAGCGCGCGCTCGGCACGTCGATCGGCGCACTGGCGGGGCTCGGGCTGATCCTCCTCTACTCGTTCCTGCACGCGCCGTTCGCGATCTACCTGCTGATGGCCGTCGGGTGCGGTATCTGCGCGTATCACGCGATCGGCAAGGCCGGCTACATCGCGTTGCTGTCGGCGATCACGATGGTGATCGTCGCCGGGCACGGCGACAACGAGATCGTCGACGGCCTGTGGCGCGCTGTGAACGTGCTGGTCGGCATCGCGATCGCGCTGGCGTTCTCGTTCGCGTTGCCGCTGTACGCGACCTATTCGTGGCGCTACAAGCTCGCCGACGCGCTGCGTGCGTGCGCGGCCGTGCATGCGCGGCTCGCGGGCGACCGCCACGTGAGCGACGATGCGCACCTGAAGGAAATGGCCGCGCTGAGCGCACTGCTCGTGCAGTTGCGTTCGCTGATGCCGTCGGTGTCGAAGGAATGCGATATCCCGGTCATGCAGCTCGAGGCGATCCAGCGCAGCCTGCGCCTGTGCATCGGTTATCTGGAGATCCTGTCGAGCGCGCTGCCGGCCGCCGACGACGCGGCGGCCCGCGAATACGTGCGCGTCGAGATGAAGGGCGTGAACCGGCGCATCCGCGACACGCTGGTCGGCGCGAGCCGCGCGCTGAAGTTCGGCACGCCGAGCCGGCTCGCCCCGCGCCGCCGGCCGGTCGACCCGCCGCACGACGCGCCGCCGCCGCAGTTGTCCGGCTATGTGTCGATCACGGCCAAGCTGGCCGGCGAAGTCGACCAGTTGCGCGAGCGGCTGCTCGATACCGCGCAGGCGTGGAATATCTGAGGTTCCGGTTTCGTGCGCCAGTCTTTCATATGCCTTTCTGTGTGGAGGGGTGCGCACTGACGACGGCGACCCCTGCCTGACCGCCGATCCGGCCCTGAAATTCGGCCGCAGCCCGGCCCTTCAGCACGCGTTTCGGCAGCGATGCAACGCCGTCCAGCCTTGCGTTCTCCAGCCGGTTAACCGCCCGTCAGGCCCGCCGCGACAGGCGCGAGGCCGGTTCCGCAGCAAAATCAGCCCTTGCCCCAACTTCCCGGACAGCCGATACTCGCATATTCCGCGAAATACGATCCCACCGGCTTCAATCCACGGTAATTCCTATGAGCACGATTCTCGAAAGCCTCCCGACCGGCCAGAAGGTCGGTATCGCCTTCTCCGGCGGCCTGGACACCAGCGCCGCGCTGCACTGGATGAAACTGAAGGGCGCCGTCCCGTACGCATACACGGCGAACCTCGGCCAGCCCGACGAAGACGATTACGACGCGATCCCGAAACGCGCGATCGAATACGGCGCAGCCGGCGCCCGCCTGATCGACTGCCGCGCGCAGCTCGTCGCCGAAGGCATCGCGGCGCTGCAAAGCGGCGCGTTCCACATCACGACCGCCGGCGTCACGTACTTCAACACCACGCCGATCGGCCGCGCCGTGACGGGCACGATGCTCGTCGCCGCGATGAAGGAAGACGGCGTCAACATCTGGGGCGACGGCAGCACGTACAAGGGCAACGACATCGAGCGCTTCTACCGCTACGGCCTGCTCGTGAACCCGGATCTGAAGATCTACAAGCCGTGGCTCGACCAGACGTTCATCGACGAGCTCGGCGGCCGCGCCGAAATGTCCGAATTCATGAACCAGGCCGGCTTCGCGTACAAGATGTCGGCCGAGAAGGCGTATTCGACCGACTCGAACCTGCTCGGCGCGACGCACGAAGCGAAGGATCTGGAAAGCCTCGAAAGCGGCATCAAGATCGTGAACCCGATCATGGGCGTCGCGTTCTGGCGCGACGACGTGAAGATCGCCGCCGAAGAAGTGACGGTGCGCTTCGAAGCCGGCCAGCCGGTCGCGCTGAATGGCGTCGAGTTCAAGGATCAGGTCGAGCTGCTGCTGGAAGCGAACCGCATCGGCGGCCGCCACGGCCTGGGCATGAGCGACCAGATCGAGAACCGCATCATCGAGGCGAAGAGCCGCGGCATCTACGAAGCCCCGGGCCTCGCGCTGCTGTACATCGCGTACGAGCGTCTCGTCACCGGCATCCACAACGAAGACACGATCGAGCAGTACCGCGAGAACGGCCGCCGCCTCGGCCGCCTGCTGTACCAGGGCCGCTGGTTCGACCCGCAGGCGATCATGCTGCGCGAAACCGCGCAACGCTGGGTCGCCCGCGCGATCACCGGCGAAGTGAAGATCGAACTGCGCCGCGGCAATGACTACTCGATTCTCAGCACGAAGTCGCCGAACCTCACGTATCAGCCGGAACGCCTGTCGATGGAGAAGGTGGCGTCGACGTTCTCGCCGCGCGATCGTATCGGCCAGCTGACGATGCGCAATCTCGACATCACCGATACGCGCGACAAGCTGCGCGTGTATTCGCAAGTCGGGCTGCTGACGCCGGGTGAAGCGTCGGCGCTGCCGCAGATCAAGGGCGATAGCGACAAGTAAGCCCGTCGCTTTCGCGAGCGGCCGGGCGGTGTGACAACCGCCCGGCTGCGTGCAGTCCTTCCCTTCCCGCTTTTTCTTCAAGCACTGCCGGATTCGGAACGCGTATCGCGACGATCCTGCAGGCGCGTCAACGTTATTTCGATGCCGTGGCCGTCGCGGTGGCCGCAGTCGTCGTCAATGCCGTCGAAGCAGCAGCAGTGGCCGGCGCCGGCGTACGTGCCAGATCCCGACCGATCAGGTCCGCGACCAACTTCTCGCACGACTTGATCCCTTCCACCGACTTGTCGAAATTCTTCTCGAGATCGCTGAAGCTGCCGTACTTGTAGGCAAAATCGCTGTCGACGTGGACGCTGTTCGCCTTGATGTCGTAGCCGCACGCGAACGTCTTGTAATAGAGGTCCTGCTTCGTCTTCGCGTCGAGAATGCGCGCGCGGATGACGACCCACGGGACGTAGTCGAGCTGGTTGGGCGGCGAGATATAACCGAACGACGTGAACCACACGTTCATGATCGCGTCCGCGTCGGTCTGGATCGCCGAGTAGTCGTCCGACTTGCCGTCATCGGCGAGCTTCACCTTCTGGCCGTCCAGCTTCACGACCTGATAGCCGTTGCCGGTGAGGCGGCCCGCCACGCCTTCTGCAATGTCCGGCGCGAACACGATCTTGCCGGCCGCGACGTGATCCGTATAGGTGCTCGTATGGCTTGCGTTGACGGCGCCTTGCGCGAGCGCGCCGATCAGCCCGAACCCGCCCGCCGCGCCGCCGAAATTGACGACCGCGACACGCTTCGGCTCGATGACGTCGAGCATCGCGATCGAATGCAGGTTCTGACGCGCTTCGGGTTTCATGTCGGTATTCGGCACCGTGGCGCAGCCGGACAGCAGCGTCACGAGCAGGCCGCAACCGAACAGGGTGGCTTTGGAGGAGTTCTTCATTGGATCAGTGGCTTTCGTTGTTGACGGAACGTGTTCATCGGGCCGTCGCACACAGCGCGTCGACACGCCGTGTGCGGTTCGGCCGTGCGTTTATTGTTTGATCACCTGACCGTACGCGATGAAGCTGTAATCAGCCGCGCGCAGCACGTAGAGGATCGATCGCTTGAAGCCGTTGGTTCCCGTGATCGGCACGAACATGATCGCGGCGCTGCCCGACAGCGGAACGCCGGCCGGCAGCTTGCAGCCCGTCGATGCGGAGGCCGTCACCGTCATGTCGTACATGTTCTGGTTCGAGCCGGGCGTGGAAAGCAGCAGCGTGCCGCTCAGGTTGCAACCGCTCAGCGTGCCGGTCAGCGTACCGCCCGATGCAATCGCGAACGACGCGTTGGTCGTCGCCCAGGTGCCCACCACGCTGTCCTGCGTGACCGCAAGTGCGTTCGCGGCGTTGTAGGTCCACGTGAAATTCGACGCCGTACCGTTGCGGGTGATCGTGCCGGACAACGTCTGCTTCGGGCTGTATGCGCCCGAGCCCGAATCGATCTTCGTGACGATGCCGCTCGTTCCTGCAAAGTTGATACCCGGCGCGAGCGACCACGTCGAACCGTTGACGGTCAGGGTCGAGAAATCGTCGGACATCACGAACGATCCGAGCAGGTTGAGCGTGCTCAGGTTGTTGTGCGGATCGACCAAGGCGATCGTCGAGTAGCCGAGGTTGCCGGACGCCGACCAGATCCCGACCGGGCCGGTTGCCGTTGCGGCCGTCGAACCGGTTTGCGGGGTCGTCAGGCTGGGCAGTGCCTCGCCGACCGTCACCGGCTGCGACGATGCGACGGGGGCGCTTGCGGGGGCTGCCGCGAGCGGTGTGGACGCGACGGCCGGTGCGCTGGCTGCGTTATTGGCGCCGCCGGTGTTGGCGGGCGTGCCGCTGCTTGCGTTCGACGAGCCGTCGCCGCCGCCGCAACCGGCGACGACGAATACCGAGATTGCGGCTGCCGCCAGCAGACAATGGGAATGCTTGTTCAATTCAATCCTCGATTTTTTTGATGCGTTTTTTTAGTGGTCTAGATTCGAATCGCGTTACTTTTCTGGTGTTTTGTGTGGGCCTCCTCGAGCGATGTTGGATGCTTGGTGTGATGTGTTGGGGAAGCGCGATGAGAGGGGCGTCGGTTGCCGGATAGTCGGCACGGCGGGTACGAGCGTGGAGGTGTGGTCGTGCGGGAACGCGCACGCAGTGGTGAGAACCCCGTGCAGCAGTAGGCATGCTGCGGCAAGGCAAAAAGCGCAGCGCGCGCAGCCCCCGGTGCCTGCGCGCCCCATCGAATCGGTGCATCCCATCTTCTGATACTGCGCACGGCTTCGACGGCCGGGCGCCCCCTCGTTATCTGGTCGTGTGGTTTGGTTGTATGGCGCTGGTAATGCTTTTTTTGAGCTACCGAAGAAGGTAACGGCGGTGGGGGGGATTTCTTTAGGGGGCTTTGTCGAGGGGATTTTCTAGGGGCTTTGTTCCGGCGCTCCGTAAGCCCTCTCGCTCGGCGGGGGTGTCAGGATTTCCGTGTTCAAGGCGGGTTGAGTAATTACACGGAAGGCCGGACGAATCGATCTGCGTAAAGGATAGCGAATTGGTTCATGGCGGTCTTCCAGTCATGAGCTGCACTACCCCAATTCGCCGTGATGTTGCGCAGGGCCAGCCAGATGAGTTTGGTGGCTGCCTCGTCGGTCGGGAAGTGCCCGCGGGTCTTGATGATCTTGCGCAACTGCGAGTTGATATTTTCAATCGCGTTTGTCGTGTAGATGATCTTGCGCACGCCCGGCGGAAAGGCAAAGAACGGGATCACGCGATCCCAGGCGTTGCGCCACGCGCTACTGACGGTTGGGAATTTCTGACCCCACGGACCATCGGCAAACGCATCGAGTTCGGCCTGGGCCGCTTCCGCGCTGGGCGCGGCGTAGATCGGTTTGATCGCGGCGGCCAACCCTCGGCGGTCTTTCCAACTGGCGTAATCGAGGCTGTTGCGGATCAGATGGACGATACAAGTTTGCAGTGTGGTCGCCGGAAACACCACCGCCAAGGCCTCGGGCATACCCTTGAGACCATCGGTGACAGCGATCACGATGTCGTGAACGCCGCGCGTCTTCAGGTCATTGAACACCTTCATCCAGAACTTGGCCCCCTCGGTGTTCTCGATCCAGAGGCCCAGAATGTCACGGGTGCCGTCGGGCAGCACGCCCAGCGCCAGGTACACCGCCTTGTTGCGCACGACGGCGTCTTCGCGAATCTTGACCCGAAGGGCGTCGAAGAACACGACCGGATACATCGGCTCAAGCGGTCGGCCCTGCCAGGCAGTCACTTCGGCCATGACCTCGTCGGTCACGGAACTGATGAAGTCGGGCGAGACCTCCGTGCCGTATTGCTCCAGCAGGAAGCCCTGAATCTCGCGCACGGTCATGCCCCGGGCATACATGGCAACGATCTTGTCGTCGAAGCCGGTGAAGCGCCGTTCGTGCTTGGGTATCAGGATGGGTTCGAAGCTGCCGTCGCGGTCGCGAGGCACCTCGATGCGAATCGGGCCGTCTTCGGTCAGGACAGTCTTGGCACCTCGGCCGTTGCGCTGATTTGTGGCGTTGGCCGGCTTGGCCGCACCGGCAGGGTAGCCGAGATGATGACTCATCTCACCGCTCAGCGCTCGCTCGATCAGCGCCTTCTTGAGCGCCAGCGTCGCGGCATTGATGGCTTCGGCGGTCATCGGACCGTTGCCAAACTGCTCAAGCAGTTCGACCGGAATCGCCGGCAGATCCACCGGCTGGGCTTTCGATTTGCGAGGCATACACTCTCCTTGAGAGCATGTTATGCCTTAAACACGAAATTCCTGACAGGCCCCAAACCCACGCTTTAATTCAATCTGTCGATCGAGAAAATGCTTCACTTTCAACAGCATGTCATTTTTCGGCCCAACATGCTGCATCGCGTTGTTCCGCGCCTCGCTCTGTGCAGCCGTCGTCCCGGCCATCGCATTTCGTCCAGCAAGACGGGCAAGACCGCCACCAGCGAGTGTCGCCAGTGCGATGATTGCAGCGATCTGCCCTTGATTCAATGGCGCTCCGCTCGGATCAATGGCGTCAATCACTGCCGGCGACAGCACCGCGCTCGTCGCGCCCCCACTCGCCCCATTGGGGCCGAATTGTGCGCGAGCATGACGACGGACGAACCAGCGCGCCGAACCCGGCACCGCTTCCGCGCCGAACATGTCGTGGTGCACTTTGCACCGCACCGGAAAGCCTTGCCCCGCTTGGCTTTCCGGCCGGTCGACAGTTTCCGGCATCGCTCGTTACACTTTTTCGTGCACCGCCTCAAACCCAATACCAGCAAGGCTTGCAGCCCGAGCGGCACGGGTTTTGGTACGTGCGTCATGTCTGTGCCATTTCAAGGGGAGATTTCGATGACGATCCATAACGAGCAATTGACCAATTGAGCAATTCCACAGCCGCGCCAGCCAACCGGCAGCACGACCAACATCGCATCATTGCCGATGCGCGACTCCGGCGTGCGATCGACGGAATTCGGCAAATGCACTTCGACGAGGACGTGCGCCGCGAAGTAGCGAGGGGGATCTTCTAGCGGCCGCGCCTTTACGCTCGCCACGCCATAAAGCACAAACCCGGCACGTGGCCGGGTTCGTCTCAACACTGTGGATTTTCATTTACTCGGCTTCGTCGGCAAAGCCATCCCCATTTTTCTCGCCGCTTCTGACAGAAAGTCCGGATGTGCTACCTGCTGCTTATCGAGCACAAATTCCAACAGCTCGTACGCGACTCCGTACTCGCCGTGGTCCAGATACTCGGACACATCACCCCTGTCCCTGTCCGGTATTTTCGACGCGACTAGATCGAGTGCCCTCCGTAGCAAACTCTCAATCTCGTTAAAGTTCGGTCGCTCCACAGTCATTTCGGGTTCCTCGGAACGTTAGTCGGGTATGCGGTTACTATGCCGCCCCCCTTGCTTACAGGTTCAATCACGACGCGAATATCGATGCCATCGCGCGTGCCGTTCTTTACTATCCGCCCATTAGATTGAACCGTCTCCGCAATAGCCGGGTCAGTCGCAATGTCAGACACGTCATTCATGATTTGCGTAGGTGACCAACTCTGCGGAAATGCCGACTTGCCGGGAGCGCCGGGCCAGAGGTGCCCACCGCCAGTGGCATCGCCGTTCAATATATGGTTTGTACGATCAGGCGACGCCAAGTTTACACCGCCCGTGTTGCTGGGCATTCCCGCAGGCGGCGTTCCCTTCCCCGCCACAATAGTTTCACCGGCCTGTTCTTCATCAATCGGCCCGCCACCTTGCGGCAGAATCTGATGCGTGTACGTGTGCTCGTTCAGTTTTTGCCGATCTTCACCGCAGTGATGGCCATCCGCACATGTATTGTTCAGCGTCTCGTTCTGCGCCGCCGTCATCGCGGCCAACGCGTTCTGTCCCAGCAAGCCCGCCGCTGCGCCTCCGAGCAACGAGGTCGCCGTCACGATCGCCGCAAGCTGTCCCTGATCGGTGACGCCCTGTCCGCCCGTCGCGGCCGTGGCGATGCTATTCGCCGTCATCGCCGACACGGCCCCGCCAATCGCTCCACTTGCACACCCCGTTCCCTTCGCCGCCGACAATGCGCATCCCAATCCGGCATGGGCCAATACGTATCCAGGACTCCCGGCTGCGAGCATTGACGTGTTGTCTGTGGAAGCAACACCGATCGCACCTGCGCCGACCATACCGAGATCGCTGATCATGCTGTTCGTAAGCGCACTGCCGAAGCTGCCTCCGGATACTGCCGTATTGATTGCGGCCGACACGACGCCGCGCTCAACAATCTTCTCCAACACCTGGCCGAGTTGCCCCATCGAAACCGCTCCACCGGTTCCGATTGTTCGACCGAGATCCTGCAAACCCTGAAGATTAGCAAGACCCGTCCCAGCCATGACGCCGGCCGTCAATGCGCCGAGCGCTCCCGCCTGGAGGATCCGCCCGAAGTTCAGCCCATCCCCCGAAAACGCTTGACTGGTAATGCTTCCAACCATGCCGCCAAGTGCGCCGATCATTACCGAACCGACCGACAGCTGCGTCATCACGACGCCCGCGGCGGCAGCGGCGGCGCCCGCCGTCATGATCGACGCTGCAATCGCGATGGCCGCGATGGCAAACGTCGGCAGCCCGCCGCCCTCCTGCACGAAGTCCGAATGCAGGTGATCACTGACTGACGTCTGCGTAAAGTTCACGCCGAGTTGCTGCTGCAGGTTTGCGAGTGCCTGCTGCGTACCTGCCTGATCGACCGTGCCGTCTGCATTCAACTTCTGCAGCGCTCCACCAATCTGGTTGAGCGTCTGCACGTTCAGGTCCATGTTCGCCGCACTCATGAACCCACCGGGCTGCACCACCGTCCCGGTCGTTTTCAGATACCCACCATCGACCTTCTGCCAGATCTCGCCGACATCAACCTGATTCGCCTGGTTCGTCAGCGTGTGCGTGTCGACGCTCAGCGTCCCCGACGCGGTGATGCTCCCCGTATTGAGAATGCTGCCGTTACCGTCCTGATTGAACTTGAGCGTGACATCCTGACCGGAGATGTTGCCGCCCGCCGACAGCGCCTGCGTGTCCTGCGGCAGATACACCTGCGGCATCAGCGCGGTAATCGTCGGGCACGTCGCCGCTCCCGTCGCATGACACGTCGGGTCCGGCACCGTCTGCTCGACGTACCACAGCATCGGCTTGTCGAGCGTGTTGATCTGCTCCTGCGTCAGCGCCGCGCCCAGTTGCAGGTCATGCGCCTTCGAGTAATCGATCGCGTTCTGGTACAGGTACATCTTTTCCTGTGCCGTCACCGACAGGTTTTTCTCGTTGTCGTACGTCAGCCCGTCGACGAAGCTCGACTTGCCGGTCTGCTTCAGCGCCGCCTGCTGCAACAGCAGGTCCTCTTCCTGCGGGTTGTAATAGAACAGCGTCGACGACGGCTGCAGCGCCGACGGCAGATTGTTCAGCAAGTCCTGCGGCCCGAGCGAGCCGAGCACGGAACCGCCGAGCGACGCGTCGACGTACGACGCAGCGCCCGCGACCGGTGTCGGCAGCTTGCCGGTACCGACGGCACGAGGCACCGACAGGTTCAGCCCCGGCAAGTCCACCGGGCTCAGCGAAATGACCTGCGACGGCGCATTGACACGCGGCGTGTAGGTGTTCGCGGTCGTGATGCCGTTGATGAGCTTCTGGCCCGTCAACGACACATACGTGCCGATCACGTTGCCGACGTTCTGGATCTGTCCGCTCGACGAGATCGACAGGTTCGGCGCCTGGATCGTCGCCGCGATGTTGCCGACCGGCGTCGGCGGATCGATGGTACCGCCCGTGCTCGTGTATGCGCTCCCGTACAGCGCCTTGCACTGCTCCGGCGTGCCGCACGCCCAGATGTCGTGACGCTTGTCGCTGCTGAACATGCCGGTTTCCTGCACCCAATGCGAGTGCCAGTAGGCATTCAGCACCTGCGCCTCGTTCACGACGGGGCCTGCGACGGCGATCGTCGCGTTGTTGCCGGCCGCGATCAGGCTGCCGATGTTCGTCAGGCTGCCCGCGTTGATCTGCAGGTTGTTGCCCGCGCTGATCACCGACGAACTGCCCGACTGCTGGTCGACATAGCCCTCGCAGTAGCTTTCCTTGTAGCCGCCGGCTGTCATGCAGCCCGAATATTGCTCGTGCTTGCCGTAGTTCTCGTGAACCGGCACGGGCGGCGGCAGATTGTTGGTGATCGCGCCCGATACGTTGAGCTTGATGTCGTTGCCCGCGACGATGTTGCCGGACGTGTTGTTCAGGCTCTGTGCCGGCGTGGTCGATCCCGCGGTCGTGCCGACACCGCCGATGACGATGTCGTGGCCCGCGAGCAGGTTGCCGTACGTATTGTTGATCTGGCCGGCTGCGATCACGAGATCGTGGCCCGCATAGATCGTCGCGTCGTTCTGGCTGTAGCCGAACGTCGTCGTGGTCGGGTTGTTGCCGCGCGGTTGGCCTGCGTTGCCGCAGGCGGAGTTCGGCACGCCGGATGCGCAGCCGACCTGGCTCGCGTAGTTCTGTTGGTTGCCGCCCTGGTTGGTGAGCGTGCCGGACGTAATGGCGACGTTGTTGCCGGCATACAGCAGACCCTCGTTGGTCAGATCGCCGCCGCCGACCGTCAGGTTGCTGCCCGCCGCGATCATGCCGGTCGGCGTCGTGAAGGTCACCGTGCCGGTAGTGGCAGGCGCAGCCGCGCCCTTGTTGATCTGGAACGCGGTCGGCAGATAAGACGGACCCACCTGGCAATAGTTGCCCCCGTCGCAATTGAACGCGCCGGTCGGGTTGCCCGTGCCCTGGACCCCGATCGTTCCGAGCGCCGCCAGCTGCGCCAGAAAATTCGCGTACTGGGCCTGATCGACATAGGTGGAGCTGTTGACCGTCATGGTCGGCGCAACCGCGCCGTTGCTCAGCGACTGGACGTTGAGCGCGATGTTGCCTTGCGCCGCGATCTGCCCGCCTTTATTCGACAAGGTGCCGGCTGTCAGCGAGATTGAGCCGCCGGCGGAAATCACACCCGATGTTCCGGCTTGCTGGTTCGTCGCCGTCTGATAGACCGTCGGCAATGTGAACGTCGCGGATTTGAGTGCGCCGGCCTCGGGCCCCGTTCCGACGAACCAGTAGTTCGAATACTGCGAAACGCCGTGGTCGTTGATACCAGTCAGGACGCTGTACTGATTGAACGTCACCGTGCCGGATGTCGCGACCGGGTTGGACGCCGACAACAACCCGCTGTTCGTGGTCGAGCCAGTCGGCGCCAGCAGGCCACCCAGCGTCGCGGGCGACGTCTCGTAAGCTGCGGATACCGTGTGCTCATGGCCAGAGGTCTTTTCGTAGCCGGCCGTCACCCAGCCCACCGCCCCTGACATCAGGAGCGCCGGGTCGCTGACCTGCGTGGTCGTCGTGACGGCCCCCTGCGGCGCAGTCTGATCGTTGATCACCTGCGCCGCGGAGATGCCAATGTTCCGGCCGGCGAATATCGAGCCGCCCGTATTGAGCAGCGAACCGCCGAGATTGAAATTCGCGTCCCCCTTCGACTGCGTCGTCGCACCCTGGTTGTCATAATTCCCGCCGTTCACGGTCAGCACACTGCCCGCCTCGACCGTCCCGCGGTTCGTCGTATCTCCGTTCAGCGTCAACGCGTTATCCGCATGCATCACCGCCCCGGCCGCATTATTCAGCGTGCCGTTGAACGTCACATCCGCCCCGGTGACCTGCCCGTGATTCTCGAAGCTGCCGCCTGCCGTCAGCGTCAACGGCGACGTCCCGGTGATCGTGCCGTTGTTCGTGATCCCGTTCAGCCCCGTCAGCGAAACGCTCTGCCCGCCGTAATTCCACGTGCCGCCGACATTCACGTACCCGGCCGTGATCGACAGGTTGCCGCCCTGGCTGATCGTCCCCTGCGACGGATCGAACGCCATGTTGACCGCACTGATCCCCATGTTCCGTTGCGCGAGCAACTGTCCGCCCGCGTTATAGAACGCGCCGTTGCCGCCATTGATCGTCAGCGACACGTCGCCGGTCGCACCGGTCGCGGCCTTCGGGTTGCCGGCAAAAACGATCCCGTTCTGGTTGTTCAGCGTCCCGGTATTGACGTTGAGCGCGTTCACCGCCATCAGCGAGCCACCCACGTTCGTCAGCGCGCCGCCGACGGTGACGTTGGTCGTCGTCCCGTTCACCAGCCCGGCGTTCGCGAAGCTCGATGCATTGATCGTCGTCGTGCCGATCGACGCGAGCGACGCACCGGCCGCATTCGTCAGGTTCGGCGCCGACACGTTGAGCGATCCGGCCAGCACGTTCGCGGCGTTATACAGCCCGTTCTGCGAAGCCAGCGTCGCGTTGCCGACGACGTTCACCGCCTTGCCGCCCGCCAGCGTGAGCTGGTTCGACGCCTGCGCGGTAAGCGCGCCGCCGACCGTTGCATTGCCGAGCGTCACGTTCGAGCCGTTCACCTGCAGGTTCTGCGACGCGACGAGCGATGCATTGCCGGCATCGACCGTTCCCTGCGCGGAAACGGTCACGTTCTTCGACCCGACGGCCGAACCGCTCAGCGTGACGTTGCCGCCCGACACACCCAGTTGCCCGGCCACGATGCTGTTGCCGGTCAACGCGACGGTTTGCCCGGCATGCACCGTCGCGTCGCTGTTGGCCGACACGCCCGCGACCGACACGTTGCCGCCGATGCCATTGACGTCGACCGTCCCCATCGAACCCACACCGCCCGTGAGCGACACGTTGTGCGCGGCCTGAACCGCGACATTGCCGCCCGACTGCAACAAGCCACCGAACGACACGCTGCCGGCTGTCGACTTCGCCGACACGTCGCCGACCGCGGTGGTCGCACCGAGCGACATGTCGCCGCCGGACACCGCCGTCAGCTTGCCGGCACCCTGAATCGCGCCGAGCGTGATGCTGTTTCCGGCATTGACGGCGATGTCCTTGCCGTACGTCAGTGCCGCGCCGCCGCCGAGCGCACCGCCCGCGTTGATACTGGCGGCCCCGAGACCGAACAGCGCGCCGCCGAGCGTCATCGCACCACCCGACGTCAACGTCGTATCGCCGTTCACGAGCCCGCCGGAAAGCAGCGCGAGTCCGCCGCCAGCATTGGCCCGCAAACTCCCGGTCGACACGACCGCGCCGCCGACGCCGAGATTGCCCGCCGTCGCAGTCAGCGTCGCGTCGCCGGTCGCATTGATCGCGCCCGCGACACCGAGGCTGCGTCCGGCCGTCACGTTCAGCGCACCGCCGCTGGACGCCGCACCGATACCCGCATCGCGCGCGGCCGCGATCGTCGTCGCGTTGCCCGACGTCACCGCGCCGTTCACCATCACGTCGCCGGCGCCGTTGTGGCCCTGCGCCCGCAATCCGATCGCGCCGCCCGCCTGCACCGAGCCGGCCGACAAATCGTTGCCGGCGGTCATCGCGAGATCGCCGTTGGTCGCGACGTTGCCTGTCACCGCGATATTGCCGCCCGCGGTGACGCTCGCCTGGTGCGCGAACGCGATCGCGTCGGCCGTCACCGAGCCACCCGCCGTCAACGTGCCGTTTTGCTGTGCGCCGACGCCTGCGAGCGTCATGTCGCGGCCCGCGTTCAGCGAAGCATTGCCGCCCGCGACACTCTGCCCCGTCACAGCGATGTCCTGTGCGGCGCCGACGTTCAGGTTGCCCTGCGTCGTCAGGCTCGTCGCACTTGCGTTGCCGCCCGAAGCGGTTACGGCGAGATCGCCCGCCGAATTGACCGCCGACAGCGCGACACTGCGCGCCGCATTGATCGTCGTCGTGCCGCCGGTATTGATTGCGCCCGCAACGGAAACGTCTCGTGCGGCTTGCAGTTGCATCGCGCCGAATGCGGTGGCCGCTCCGCCGAGCGTCACATCGCCGCCGCCGGCACCGCCCTTCGCCGTGACGTCGAGATTGCCGTTGACGGCCTGAACCGTGCCGAGCCCCGCATTGTTGCCGCCCGTCACGTTGACGGCCGCAGCTTGCAGCGCACCCGTCAGCGCGACGTCGTGCGCGGCATCGAGCGTCGCCGCCTGGGCGAATGCCGCGGAGCCCGCACCGTTGATGTCGCGGCCCGCGCTCAGCGTGCCGTCGCGTTGACCCGCCAGTGTCCCCGTCAACGCGATATCGCGGCCGGCCTGCACGTTCGTCGACTTCGCCACCGCAATCTGGCCGCCGAGTTGCGTATCGAGCCCGGACAGGCTGCTGAACGCACCCGCGGTCGTGGTCGCCCCCGTGAGCATGACGCTACCGTTCGTGGCGGTTGCCTTCAGATCGCCGTTCGACTCCACGCCGCCGTTGACCGTCACGTTACGTTGCGCGGTCAATGCGAGCGCATCGCCGCTGCCGAGTGTGCCGCCGATCGACACATCCCGCGCCCCCGTCACGTTCGCCGCCCCCTGTGCGGACGCCGCACCCGTGATGCCCGCATCGCCTTCGCCGGCGTTGCCGTTCGCCGTCAGCGTCAACGTGGTCGACGACGACGCATCGTGCAACGTCGCGTTGTTCCCGCCCGTCACCGCGATCGCGGCCGCCTGCATGCCGCCGGTCAGCGCGACGTCATGCTGCGCCGCATAGTTCGCGGTCGCGGCAAACGCCTGCTTGCCGCCGCCGTTGATGTCGCGCGCGGCCGTCACCGTGCCGTTCGCCTGTCCGACCATCGTGCCGTTCAGCGTGGCATCGCGGCCGGCCGTCAGCGTCGCGTCGCCGATCGCGCTGGTGCTCGCGCCGAGCGACAGGTCGAGGCCGGTCGCGATGGCGAGCTTGCCGCCGCTGTTGATGCCGCCGGTCGCGTTGAGGCTGCCTTGCCGCGCGGCCAGCGCCGTATCGCCGACCGACTCGATCGCGCCGCTCACGGCGATGTCCCGCTGAGCGGTCACGCCGACCGTCGAACCGCTCGCAACCTTGCCGCCGATCGCAACGTCGTTCTGCGCGAATGCCGTGATCGCGCCCGCGGCGGCGACCGAACCGTCGATGCGCAGATCGCCCGCACCCGTTGCGGTGTTCGTACCGTTCGCGCGCAGCGCGATCGTGCCGGTCGACTCGACGTTGTTCACGGCCGCATTGCCGGCCGCCGTCACGCTGACCGACTGCCCCTGGATCAGCCCTCGCTGCGCGACATCGCGCCCGGCTTCGAGCGTCGCCTGCTGACCGAACGTCAACGTGCCTGCGCCGACGATGTCGCGCGCCGCATTGACGATGCCTTGTCCCTGCCCGGCCAACGACCCGCTCACGTTGACGTCGCGTCCGGCCGCGAGCGTCGTGTCGTGCGACACGGTCGTGTTGCCGCCAAGATTGATGTCGCTGCCTGCCTGCGCGTCGAACGCACCATTGCTCGCGATCGCACCGGTCGATCCGATACTGCCGGTCGCCCGCAGCGACGTGTTGCCGGCCGACTGCAACGAACCGCTGATGCCGATATCGCGCGCGGCGGCCAGCACTACGTCCGCGCCGCCCGTCACCGCACCGGTCACGCTCAGGTCGTTCGCCGCGCCGAGCGCGAGCGTCGACGCAGCCTGCACGTCGTGCAGCGTGGCCGAGCCGCCGGCCGTCGTCCGCACGTTGCCGCCGCGCAGCGAGCCGGTGAGAGTCGTATCGCCGCCGGAACCGACATTCGCCGCGAGCCCGAACGCAACGGCGGCCGCACCGTCGATCACGCCGCCGGCGTTCAGCGTGCCGTTGCCCTGCGCGACGACGGAGCCGTTCATCGTCAGGTCGCGTCCCGCGTTAACGGTGAGGTCGCCGAGCGACGACGTCGAGTGCGTGCCCAGATCCACCGACTGCGCGGCGTTCACCGACAGATTGCCGCCCGACTGGATATTGCCGGTGCTCGTCAGCGAACCGGCCGCATTCGTCAGCGCGACGTCGCCGTTCGACTGGACCGTCCCGCCGATCGACGTATTGCGGCCGCCGCCGATGACCAGGCCGCTTGCCGTGCGCAGCGTGCCATTGACGATCACGTCGCGCGCCGCGTCGATCGTCCCGTTCGTCAGCGAGTTCACGTTGCCGCCGATCGAAACGTCGCCCGTGCGCGTCGCAAGCCGAAGCCCCGCGTTGGCCTGCACGTCGTTCAGCGCGATCGAACCGGCTGCCGTCATCGAGACGGCGCGCCCCTGGAACGCACCGGTCACGCCGATATCGCGCCCCGCGCTCAACGTCGTGTCCTGCGCGAAGCCGCTGGTGCCGCCGGCGACGATGTCGCGCGCGGCCGTGAGCGTCGCGACACCCTGCCCGGCCAACGCGCCGCCGATCACGAGATCCCGACCGGCCGTGGCGGTCACGTCGCCCGTTACGGTCGTCGCGCCGGTCAGCGAGACATCCTGCGCGCCCTGCACCGTCAGCGCACCCGCGCCGTTCAACGTGCCGGCCGACGCGACGCTGCCGCTGGCCGCCGTGATCGCGAGATCGCCGACGGCCTGCACGGTGCCACTGCCGCCGACGATCACGTTGCGCTGCGCGGCAAGCGCGACCTGCGCGCCACCGGCCAGCGTGCCGTTCACGACGACGTCGCGTGACGCGCGCACGTCGGCGGCGCCGAGTGCCGCCGCGTTGCCGTTGAATACGACGTCGCCGCCGCCGGCGTTACCGTTTGCCGTCACACCGAATGCGCCGCCCGCCTGGACCGTCGCGAGATTCGCGCTGTTGCCCGCGCCGACCTGCAGGCCATTGGCGAGCAGCTTGCCGGTCAGCGCGACGTCATGCGCGGCATTCAACGCGCCGTTCTGGCCGAATGCGATCGAACCGCTTCCGGTGATGTCGTTGCGTGCGCTCA
This sequence comes from Burkholderia sp. MS389, assembly GCF_016899425.1. Lineage (GTDB taxonomy): Bacteria > Pseudomonadota > Gammaproteobacteria > Burkholderiales > Burkholderiaceae > Burkholderia > Burkholderia sola. The sequence goes on along the minus strand of NZ_CP045995.1, from coordinate 2,539,211 downwards.
GTAACCCGTTGCGCTGGACGATCACGACACCGGACGTATCGACGTTGTGCCCCGCGTCCACGCGCGCGTCGGTCCCGACCATCAGCGAGCCGCCGAGCGACGCGTCGCGCGCGATATCGGCGGCGAACGTCGTTCCGCTCGCGAGCGACCCGCTCACGCTCAGGTCGCGCCCCGCCTGCACGCTGACCGCGTTCTGCGCGGTCGCCTGCGACGCGACGACGGTGTCCTGTCCGGCCGTCAGCGCAAGATCGCCACCGCTCTTCACCGTCGCATGCGTGACGACGTTGCCCTGCGTCGCCGTCAACGCCAGCGCGCCGGAGGTCTGCAGCGCCGCGTTGACCGTCGCATCGCGTTGCGCGGTCGCGCGCAGCGTGTCGCTATTGGTCTGCCCGTTCACGTTGACGTCGCGGGCCGCCTGCACGGTCGTCGCGCCGGTCACGACCGACGTGCCGTTCAGGTTCACGTCGCCCGTGCCGTCGGCGCCGCGCGCGGTAACCGACAATGCCCCGCCGCCCTGTACGTCGCCGAGCGTGACGTTCGTGCCGCCCGCGACCGTCATGTCGCCGTGCGCCTGTGCATTCGCGACGTTCACGTTGCCGCCTGCCGCCACGGCGAGCTTGCCGCCGGACTGGATCGAGCCGGTCGACGTCACGTCGCCATTCGCGTCGATCGCGTAACCGCCGACCCCGATGTGCGTACCGGTCATCGACACGTTGCCGGCGCTATGAACCGCCGCCTGCTGCTGCGCGGCCGAGCCTGCGACCGATACGTCGCCGTTCGCCGACAGCAGCAAGTCGCCTGCGTTCGCGGCGAGCTGCGCGTCGGATCGCACCCCCATCCCCGCCGCGGTGCTGACCACCTGGATCTGCCCGGCCGTCATCGCGCCGAACGCGGTCGCGTCGATCGCGAGCGAACGATTCGCGCCGCCGTTCGCGGCATTGATCGCCGCGGCGGAGTTGTCCGAGCCGTTCGACGCGGTGCCGTACGTGGTGCCGTAGGTATCGACGGCGGCCGGCGTCACGAACTGACGCCCGGCGATCACGTTGATGCGCGTGCCGGCATAGAGCGGCGCGTTGATGCCGATCGTCTCGCCGATCAGGTCGATCGTGCCCACGGTCCCCTCGATCCCCGCGCCGGGCCCGTTGACGCCGGCATTGCCTTCGATCTGCAGGTGACCGCCGGTCACGTTGTAGCCGAGCGCCTTCGCGTTCGCGAAGTCGGTCGCGCTGCCGCCCACGCCACTGAGGAACTGCGGCGCGCCGGTCGACAACGTCACGCCGATCGTGTTGGTGAAGCCGGTGCCGCGTGTCGTGATCCCGTTCGGATTCGCGATCACGACGGCCGCGGGTGCGCCGAATACTTCGAGCGGACCGTTCAGCAAGCTCGCGTAGGCATTGCCGGTCGACGTGACCTGGTTGACGATCACGCTCGCCGTGCGGCCGTTCAGGTTCGGGTTGGCCTGCACGTTGCCGCCCGTCAGCGACGTGCCCGACATCAGGCTGTTGTTCAGAATCAGCCCGACCGGATCGATGTTGAATTGCTGATACTGGTTCAGCGAAATACCGGCCGCGTTCGGCGCGGTGATATTGACGACCGGCACGCCGCCGCCTGCGCCGGTCGACTGCGTGATGGCAGGCTGAAACGAGATCGGCGCCGTGGGATCGACGATGGGCGCGGCAGCCGCGAGCTGCATCGAGAATCGGACGCGCAGCGACGCGAGATCGAGCAGCCGCTGCCATGCGTCGTCGTCGATTCGACGATTGCCCGCGCCGAGCACGCCGGCTGCATCGCGGCCCTGCTCGACGGTGACCGTGATCGGTCCGATGAACATCGCCAGCGCGAGAAGCGCGCTCGTCGCACGCTGCCACCAGCGATACGATCCCGCGACCTGCTCGACCGCGAAGAACCGCGGCGCACTTGCCGCCGACCGCGCACGTGCACCGATTCGCGCCGCACCGGCGGCGGCAAGCTGCTGCAAGGTCTTACGCTTGGACGTGTTCATCTTCTGTTGTTCGCTTCGTTTCATGGCCCCGCGCCGTACGCCATCGGCCGGCGGACCGTGGCGCCGAGCGATGCCGGGTTTCCCCGCCCGGCATCGCGTGCGTGTTCGCCGGGCGGCTGCCCGACGCTGCTACTGGCGGCTTGCTGCTTGCCGCCTACTGCTGGATCCGCGCGTTGCGGATCAGATCCGCCACGACCTGCGCGGTCGCCTTCTCTATCGCGACCTGCTCGAGTTGTTGCCGCAGCGTGTCTTTCGCCTGGTCGAACGGCGGCACCTGCGTCGGGCGCTTGTCGTCGGCACGCACGATCCAGTACGTATCGCCGACCTGCACGGGCTCGCGCGTCAGTCCGCCCTGCGGAAGCTTCACGAGCGCTTCGGCGAGCGGTTGCGGCCAGTTCTGCGTGTGGCCTGCTTCGATCGGCGTCTTGAACGAGATCCAGTTCAGCGCGCCGCCTTGCGCCGCGGCCGGCCCCTTGCTGAACTGCCGCGCGAGCCCGCCGAAGTCCTCGCCTTTCTTGAGCCGCGAAAGGATCTGCTTGGCGGTGTCCGCGTCGTTGACCGCGATCACGCTCGGCTTGTATTCGTTCTCGCCGAGCGTTGCGACAACCGCGTCGTAGCGCGCCTTGACGTCCGCATCCGTGACGGGCGCCGGCTTGACCTGATCACGCAGGTACGCCTGCGTCATCGCGAGCGCCTTCGCCTGCTCGGCGGCGGCAACGACCTGCGGCTTCGTGTCGTAGTGCTGCTTGAGCGCCGCCTGTCGAAACAGCTCGCGCGCGATCAGCTGGTTCTTCAGCGCCGCGCGCAGCGCCGGCGTATCGGGCGCCTTCGACGCGCGCACGGCTTCGTCGACCTGCGCTTGCAGGATCGGCACGCCGTTCACGCTCGCGATCGCATCGGCCGGCATCGCGGCGGTTGCATCGGCCGGTTTCTTCGCCGCCTTGGGAACCGCGTACGCGTGCGGGACGACAGCGCCGCACAGCATCGCCGCGACGAGCGCGACGCCGATCTTGCGAATCCGCGCCGACAGGTTGGGTTGCATCGCGATCTCGCGACCGTTCGACAGGCGATCCATGAAGTTCTCCATCAGTCCGTCCAGTTGAGTGTTGCCAGCAACACGCTGGCCTTCTTGCCGAGTGCGGCCGGTTGCACGAGCGCCTGCCCGACCAGCACTTCGGTCGACAGCGTCCCGCCTTTCAAACGCCATTGCGCACGCGTGCCGACACCCGTGCCGACGAGCGACGGCCAGCCGCCCTGCGCGTTCAGGTGCGTCTTGCCGCCGTCCAGAAACACGTACGGTTCGATGCGCGCGTCGTGCCATGCCGGCACGTTCTGCCAGGCCAGCTCGTTGCGCACGAATGCGCCGCTGTCGCCCGCGATCCCGCCTTCGGTAAACCCGCGGACCGAACCCATGCCGCCCAGAAAGATCTGCTCGTTGCCGAACAGCGCGACGCGGCTGTACTGCGCGCGAAGCGTGCCGCGATACGCCCAGATGGAACCGGCGAAATCGCCGAGCGTGAACTGCAGCGTGCCGGTGGCATCGAGCTTCGTGAACTGGCTGTGTGCGTCGTCGATACCGATGTCCGACGCATCGTGGTTGGCTGCCAGCCAGGGCAAACCCTGCGACACGCCGACATCCCAGGTCGCGGCTGCGCCCTGATCGCGCATGACGAAGCGGGACAGCCCGTTCAGCGCGACACGCAACACCGTCAGGTTCTGCGGCGACAACGGAATGCCGTTGAGATCGCGCTCGGTGCGCAGCTTGTTGAGCGTCACGTCGACGCTCATGCGCCCGCGCGGCGAACGCATCAGCACGTCGTTCCAGCCGAGCATCTGGCTGAACGTGCGCCCCGCGAGCAGCGCGACGTCGCCAATCGCCTGCTGGTACTCGGACATCGACGCCGTGTAGCTGAAAGTCTGATAGCCGTACGGCACCGCCGCCGACAACACGACCGCGTTCGTGTCGGTCGTCCCGACGTAGCTGAACGACAGCGATTCCTGCAGTCCGATCACGTTGTCGGCTTCGACACCGGCGCGATAGCGTGTCTTGCCGGTCTGCGAGCTGCCGTAGTTGTCGATGCCGAAATCGTAATGAAGACGGTCGCCGTAGCGGTTCGAGATCGCGACGATCGAATCGCCCGGCGCTTCGCCGGGGAGAATGCGGATTTCGGCCTGATTGCGCCGCAACCGGTTGATCTGATCGACGCCCTGCTCCAGATCGGGCAGACGCAGCACGTCGCCCGGCGTGCTCGCGAACGCCCATGCGGTGCCGGCTTCGGTCAGCAACCCGCCGCCGCGCACTTCGTACCACTTCTCGCCGGGATCGCGCGGCCTCAGCGGCTTGCCGTTCAGCGTCAACGCGGCCACGCGGCCGGGAACGAGATTGATCTTCAGCGTGCCGGACGCGAGATTCTGCGGCCCGAGGTACGCACGCGTCGTGATGTAGCCGCGCGAGATGAACGCTTCCGTCAGCCGGCGCAGCAGCAGGTTGATCCGGTTGCGCCCGAGTTGCTTGCCGATGAACGGCGCCGCGATACGGTCCAGTTCGCGCTGCCCGAGGATCGCGTCGCCGGTGAATTCGACCCGCTCGATCAGGAACGTCGGCGCGACGTCCGGCAGCGTGTCGACGTCGGCGCCCGGCGGCAGGTCGGGCATCGTCGGCTGCTCGGGCACCGCGATCTGCGCCGGCGGCTGCGCGATCTCGTCGCGGCGCTGCCGGTCGCGCTGCTCCTGCAGCAGACGCTGCGCGGGATCCTGTTCCGCACGCGGCACCGCGAGCCCGGCCGGCAGCGCGCCGAGGCCTGGAAGCGCGCCGGCCGGCGGCCCGCCCGCGAGCTGGGCATGCGCGCACGGCGACATTGCGCCGATCGTCAATGCGAGCGCGGCGGCGATGCGGTGATCCTTGTGCGACATCACAGGCCGAACCACGACACGAGACCCATGTGATTGCGGTTGCCGATCGTCACGAGATCGCGATGAGGCGGCCGGATCGTCACGACGCCGCCCGCGGCGAGCACACCTTCGGGCGCGCTGTACGCGCCGCCTTCGATGTCGGCCTCGCCGGTCAGGCGCACCTTGCCGGTTCCGCCGGTAAACACGCCACCGGTGTCGGCCGCATAGATCGCCGCCCAACGATTGCCGAACCACGCTTTCAGGTCGTGGTCGCGGTTGATCACCGTGTAGCCCGGCACGCCCTGCGCGAGCGTCTTCGGCGCGTCGAGCGTCAATGCGCCGAGCGCGAGCACGGTTCCGCCCGTGTTCGTGATCTGCGTACCGGCTTTCAGCTGGATGTCGGCGTTGGCCTCGATCACGCCGCCGAACGCCTGCACGTTCGACGACGCGCTCGCGCGGCAGAACACGAAACACGAGCGCCGATACGCTGCCTGCCCGGTGAAAACGGCCTGCGTGAGGATGTTTTCGCGCGCGGCGATGTCGATCGCGCCGCCATTCGACAGGATCGATCCGCCGATATTCGTCACGTTCGCGGCACGCACGGTCACGTTGCCCGCATCGGCCGTGATGTACGCGAGTTTCGATGCGTCGGCCAGCGCGCCATAGTCGACGGTGAAGCCGTCGCTACGATGCTTGAAGAACAGGAAGCGGCCGCCCTGCTCGGAGAAGCCGACCACCGCACCGTTCTGCACGCCGGTGCTGTGGTCGACGATGTTCTGCAGATCTCCGCCCGCGTCGATCGACACGCTCCGGTTCGACAGGATCCGTGCATTCCGGTTGACGATATCGGCGCCCGCGGTCAGCGACACATCGCCCTTCACGCCGAACAGGATGCCGATCCCCGTTTGCGGCAGCGACTGGTTCAGGATGCGGCCCGCCGCGTTCAGCGTTACCGCGCCCGCAGAATCCGGATCCGCGTCGATCGCGGTCTGCCCTTGTACCAGTGAGCCGACGTTCACGATGTCCGCCGCGCTCTTGAGCACCACGCCGCTTTGCGACGATGCCACGGTGGCGCCCTTCATCGCGTCGTCGGGATTCAGCGCGATGCCCGCGCCATTCAGCTTGACGCTGCCCGACGCCATCAGGCTGCTGCCCGTCAACGCGATCGCATCGGCTGCCGACACGTTCGCGTGGCCGCCGCGCGACTTCAGGTCGGTGTCGGTCAGCGTCATGCCGCCTTGCACGGTGACGTCGAGGTCTCGCGCGACGTCGATCTTCGTATTGGACATCTCGACGTTGCCGTTCGACGTCAACGTGAAATCCCCGAGCGACGCATTCATCGCGCCGGCGCTGCGCACGCCGGGGCCGCGGTCCGTGACGATCAACTGCACGCGCCCGCTCGTCACGCTGCCTGCGGCGGTGATGTCGATCGCGTAGGACGATGCGGTGTCCGGCTGGGTCGTCGCGGTACGCGAGAGCCAGTCGTTGGCGTTGTCGTTCGGCGACAGCCCCGTGTTCAGTTCGACACGGCTGCGTCCGGCCAGCAGGCGCACGCCGGCCGTCGCCGACGAAAACGCGTTGTCGATCGCGCCGTCGACGACGATGTTCTTCGCGATCAGATCCAGCCCGATCAACGCGCCGGCCAGGCCGCCCGGACCGACGACGATCGTGCCGGTCGACGTATCGAGCACGATGTTGCGCTGGATCACGCCGGGGGCGATCTGCAGGTCGTTGAAGTTCACGGTGCCGGTCGACAGCGCGACGTGCCCGGTATTGACGAACGATCCGCCGTTGACGGTGATGCCATTCGGGTTCGCAAGCACGACGTTCGCGCGCGGCCCCGCCACGGCGATCTCGCCTTCGATCAGGCTGCGGTTCGTGCTCGTCACCTGGTTGACGATCGTGCGCGCGTTGATGCCGGCGTTGTTCAGCGTCGCGCCGGCCGTCGTCACGTTGAACGACGAATACGTGTTGCTCGATACGCCGGCGACTGCAGGCGCAAGATTGACGAGCTGCCGGCCATTCGGCCCGATCGACACGCTCGTGGGCGTGCCGCCGTCCGCGACGATCCCCGTGGCGGCGGCGCAATGCGGCAGCAGTCCCGTTACGGCAAGGCAAAGGCACAGCGCGCGCCAGCCCCCGCTGCCTGCGCGCCCCATTGAATCGGTGCATCCCATTCTGATCCCGCGCACGGCTTCGCTGGCCGTGCGCCCTCGGTTTTTTGGTCGTGTGGTCGTACTGCTTTCGTCATACTTTTTTGAGATACCGAGGAAGAGTAACGGCGGGGCGACGCCTTTCTTTAGGGTGCTTTATCGAATAATTTCTCTAATCGCTTCGGAGTCGACATTACAAATCGATTTCACGTCGAGGCACAATGAAGGCGTCCCATCAATCCCGCTCCTCATGTCCTCTACATCGACGAACACACCGCTCACCGTCATCCATCTGAACGGACCGATCAACAGCGGCAAGACGACGATCGGCCGCGCACTCGCACGCGTGCTGCCCGATGCGCGCTTCATCGACGGCGACGATCACGACGCGCCTGAAGATGCGCCGTTCGACGTGCAATGGGCCATTGCGCTGGAGCGACTGGTCACGCAGATCGCGCAAGCGCGCGAACGCCACGTCGTAATCGCCTATCCAATCGGCGGGGCGGAATTCGAGCGGCTGCGCGCGGCGTGCGATGTACGCGATGCACGATTGTTCGTCGTCACGCTGGCACCGCCCGAAGCGGTCGCGGCATCGAATCGCGGCACACGTGCACTGACGGACTGGGAGCGGCAACGGATCGCGCAGATGTATCGGGAAGGATATGCATCGCGCGCGTTCAGCGATTGCGTGATCGATACGTCGAACGCGTCGGCCGACGCGTGCGCGGCGGAGATCGCTCGCCTCGCGGCACTTCCCGCGCATTGACGCGGCTGCTTCGGTCGTGCGCCGTCGTCAGCGCACCGTATGCACGTCCGGATGCATGCCCGCGGACGCGCACCACGCTCAATGATGCTGCCGCACCCCCGACACGACCTGCTCCCGCGCCCCCTTCCGGCTCAACATCAACGTCACCACCGCCGACACCGCGAGCGTCCCCGCGACCACATACAACCCCGCCGCATACCCGCCCGTCACATGCTTGAGCCAGCCGATCGCGAACGGCCCGACGAACCCGCCGAGATTGCCGATCGAATTGATCATCGCGATCCCCGCCGCCGCGCCGGCCCCCGACAGGAACGCGCTCGGCATCGCCCACAGCGGCGCCTTCGCGGCACTGATCCCGATGTTGACGACCACCAGCGCCAGCACGGTCAGCAACGCCGTGCTCGCCTGCCCCGCGAACACGAAGCCGACGCAGGCCAGCACGCACGGAATCACGACGTGCCACGTGCGCTCGGCGGTGCGATCCGAATGCCGCGCCCACCCGATCATCGCGACCACGGCGGCGATGCTCGGAATGCCGGTCAGCAGGCCCGTCTGCAACGCGGTGAAGCCGAACTGCTTGACCATCAGCGGCGCCCACAGGCCGAGCGTATAGAGCCCCGCCGACGTGCCGAAGTAGATCAGCGCGAGCGCCAGCACACGCGGGTCGCGCAGCGCCTGCCACGCACCGGCCGTATGCCCGGCATGCGTGTGGCGCGCGTCCGCTTCCGCCTTCAGCTTCGCGATCAGCCAGTCGCGTTCGTCGGCGCGCAGCCACGCGGCCTGCGACGGCGCATCGGTCAGGCGCTTCAGCACGACGAAGCCGAGCACGACCGCCGGCAGCGCTTCGACGATGTACAGCATCTGCCAGTCGGCCAGCCCGAACATCGGCGGCATCTGCATGATCGCGCCCGACAGCGGCGAACCGATCGCGGTCGAGATCGGCGCGGCCGCCATGAACCACGCGGCGGCCACCGCACGCTGCTTCGCGGGAAACCACAGGCTCAGGTACAGGATGATGCCGGGGAAGAAGCCGGCTTCCGCGATGCCGAGCAGAAAGCGCAGCACGTAGAAGCTCGTCGGTCCGGCCGCGAACGCGGACACCGCCGACACGATTCCCCACGTGATCATCACGCGTGCGATCCAGATGCGCGCGCCGACGCGATGGAGAATCAGGTTGCTTGGCACTTCGAACAGAAAGTAGCCGATGAAGAACAGGCCGCCGCCGAACCCGAATGCGGTCGGCGACAGGCCGATCGCCTTGTTCATCGTCATCGCCGCGAAGCCGACGTTGACGCGATCGAGAAAGCTGACGAAGTAAAGCAGCATCACGAACGGAATGATGCGCCACATCAGTTTCCGCGCGACGCGGGTTTCCAGATCCGCTTGCATGTGTCTCCTCCTTCGAGGTCGGGCCGTGCGCCGTCGGTCGATGGACCTCGAGCGCCGGCCGGCGCCCGGCTCGCGTCGCATGCGCGAGTCGCGGGCTGAAAATGCGTGAGTGGAGCGAGCGGGCGGCGCTCGGCTGCGCGCACGCGCGGCCGTCACCGCGTCGCTGCCGTCAGGCCGCGACCGCCGCGTTCGCGACGCGCTCGCAGACGGCCGCCGTCACCTGCGCGGTCGTCGCGCTGCCGCCGAGGTCGCGCGTGTGCAGCGACGGGTCGGCCGTCACGGCCTCGATCGCGTGCATCACGCGCGCGGCGGCATCCGCCTCGCCGAGATGTTCGAGCAGCATCACGACCGACCAGAACGTGCCGACCGGATTCGCGAGTCCCTTGCCCATGATGTCGAACGCGGAGCCGTGGATCGGCTCGAACATCGACGGATAGCGGCGCTCGGGATCGATGTTGCCGGTGGGCGCGATGCCGAGGCTGCCCGCGAGCGCGGCGGCGAGATCGCTGAGGATGTCCGCGTGCAGGTTGGTCGCGACGATCGTGTCGAGCGACGCCGGGCGGTTGACCATGCGCGCGGTCGCCGCGTCGACGAGTTCCTTGTCCCACGTCACGTCGGGGAATTCCTGTGCGATCTGCTTCGCGATCTCGTCCCACATCACCATCGCATGCCGCTGCGCGTTGCTCTTCGTGATCACGGTCAGCAGCTTGCGCGGCCGCGACTGCGCGAGCCGGAACGCGAAACGCATGATGCGTTCGACGCCGGCGCGCGTGAGGATCGACACGTCGGTCGCGGCCTCGATCGGATGGCCCTGGTGCACGCGGCCGCCAACGCCCGCGTATTCGCCTTCGGAGTTCTCGCGGACGATCACCCAGTTCAGGTCGTCCGGCCCGCAGCGTTTCAGCGGCGCGTCGATGCCCGGCAGGATGCGCGTCGGGCGCACGTTCGCGTACTGGTCGAAGCCCTGGCAGATCTTCAGGCGCAGGCCCCACAACGTCACGTGGTCGGGTACGTCCGGGTCGCCCGCGGAGCCGAACAGGATCGCGTCCTTGCCGCGCAGCGCGTCGAGACCGTCGGCCGGCATCATCGCGCCGTGCCGACGGTAGTAATCGGCGCCCCAGTCGAAATCCTCGAACGCGAACGCAAAGCGGTCGCTGCCGCGGGCCAGCGCTTCCAGCAACTGCTTGCCGGCAGGCACCACTTCCTTGCCGATGCCGTCGCCGGGAATCGTTGCGATACGGTAGGTCTTCACGCGGACATCCTCCATTGATCGTGAGCGTGAACGCACTTTATCGAACTGGAAGTACATAAACCGGGGCTATACTCAAAGCATCTTTAACTTCAATTCACGAATCCCGTCATGGCGGATACCGTCCAGCCGGCCGATCTCGGCTTCTTTTCGACGCTGGCTGCGTCGGGCAGCCTGAGCGCGGCCGCGCGCGAACTCGGGCTGACCGCGGCGGCCGTCAGCAAGCGACTCACGCAGATGGAGCGGCGCGCGGGCGTGACGCTCGTCAATCGCACGACGCGGCGGATGATGCTGACGCCGGAAGGCGACGTGTACCTCGACTATGCGCGCCGGATCCTCGATCAGATGGACGAGCTCGGCGAACTGCTCGGCAGCGCGAAGCAGCGGCCGAAAGGCCTGCTGCGCGTGAACGCGACGCTCGGTTTCGGGCGCAGCCACGTCGGCCCGGCGATCTCGCGCTTTGTCGCGCGCTATCCGGAGGTATCGGTGCAGCTGCAGTTGTCGGTGATGCCGCCGCCGCTCACGGACGACGCGTTCGACGTGTGCATCCGCTTCGGCGAACCGCCCGATACGCGCGTCGTCGCGCGGCGGCTCGCGCCGAACCGCCGGCTGCTGTGCGCGGCGCCCGCGTATCTCGCGCGGCACGGGACGCCCGGCACGCCGCACGACCTGACGCGGCACAACTGCATCGGCATCCGGCAGGGCGACGAAGGTTACGGCGTGTGGCGCCTGACGAGCGGACGCGGTGCGGCCCGCCACACGGAAGCCGTGCGGATCAACGGCAACCTGACGACGAACGACGGCGAGATCGCGGTGAAGTGGGCGCTCGACGGACACGGGATCCTGATGCGCGCGGAATGGGATCTGCGCGACTATCTCGCCGACGGCAGGCTGGTCGTCGTGCTGCCCGAGCACGAAACGCCGAGCGCCGACATCTACGCGGTGTATGCGCAGCGTCACCAGATGTCCACGCGGATTCGCGCGTTCGTCGATTTCGTGGCGGAGGATTTGCGGCGGTTTAGGGTGGTGTAAGGCGGGTATTCCGCACCCCATGCGGGTCGACTGTCGGTGCTGCGGGCATGCGCACGCCTGCGCCTCTCCGCATGCCGCTGCACTGCTGGCCCCGCAGCATACGATGTAAATATTCCGGCGAATTTCGTGCCAAATCGCCAAAATATTTACATCCTCCGATACGGATCAAAGGCCAGCGCCTGCCACCTCGCAACCGCTTGAGGACCTTCCGTCCGCATACCGCCGTCAAGCCACCGCTACGAGCCCGCTGTAGCGATCGCCGGCAGCGACTGCACCCGGCAGCGCCGGCCGCCACCCCACCGCCCCCGCCGCCGCCAGTCCCGCCTGCTCATACCCGGCCTGCACGAAGCGCTCCGCGATCCAGTCGACGAACGCCCGCACGCCGGGCGACACATGCGGGCGCTTCACATAGACGGCCGACACCGCGAGCGCATCGGGTTGCCAGCGCGGCAGCACTTCCCGCAACCGCCCCGCGTCGATCAGCGGCTGCGCGGCGACGCGCGTCGGCTGGATCAGCCCGAGGCCGTGCACGCCGCAGGCGAGATACGCCTGCTCGTCGTCCACGCTGACGATGCCGTCGAGTTGCACCTTGCGCACCGCGTCGTCCATCACGAATTCGAGCTCGGCCGGACGCTGGCCGAACACGTGCGACCCGGCTACCGCGCGATGCGCGTCCAGATCGTCGGGCGTGCGCGGCACGCCGAAGCGCTCGAGATACGCGGGGCTCGCGCACGTCACGCGCTCGAGCGAGCCGAGCCGGCGTGCAACGAGCGACGAATCGGGCAGCGCACCGAGCCGGACGCTGCAGTCGATCGCGTCGCCGATGCGATCGCCCGCGCGCCCGGCCATGGCGAGCATCAGTTCGAGATCGGGATGTCGTGCATGAAATTCGCCGAGCGCGGCCAATACGATCGCGCCCGCCACCGACGCCGGCAATTCGACGCGCAACGGCCCGCTCGGATGCAGCGCGGCGCCGCGGATGCTCGCTTCGAGCTCGTCGACGTCCGCGGTGATGCTGACGCAGCGCCGGTAATACGCATCACCTTCGGGCGTCGCCCGCAACGCGCGCGTCGTGCGCACCAGCAGCGGCATGCCGAGCGCCGCTTCGAGTTCCTGCACGGTGCGCGTCGCGGTGGCGCGCGAAATGCCGAGCGCCTGCGCCGCGCGCGTGAAGCTGTTCATTTCGACGATGCGCGTGAAGATGCGCATCGCGCGGATCGGATTGTCCACCCAACACCTCTGCGTGGTTGCGATATGCCGCGGCGCGCGTTCGCGCACCGTGCGTGCGTGTCAATATCGACGTCGATGTCGACGCAAGCCGCGCGACCCGCGCGGCCGTCGGGTCAGGCGTTCGCCGCCGCGACGCCGGGCGCCGGTTCGGCGAGCAGCCGTTGCGCGAGCGCCAGTGCGTCGTCGCGGCTCGCCGCCGCGTTCAGCGGATAGCCCCAGACCTTCTCGAAGGCGCCCGAAAAGGCATTGAGCGCCACGCGCCGCGCCGCGTTGGGCTCGATCGCGATCATCCCGGGGATCCGTTCGCGCGACAGCGCACGGTTGGCCTTGCTCCACTTCGCGAGCTGTTTGCGCATCTCGTGATCGTTGTCCGCGCGATCGTCGCCGGACGGGGCATCGTCGGTCAGCAAGACGAAGCGTTCGCGGCGCGCGAGCAGCGCGTCGAGTTCGGCAATCAGGCGGGCGGGATCGGTGTGGGTCGAGCCGCTGTAACGCAGCCAGACAAACGGGAATTCAGTCGTGACGATTTGCATGTCGACCTCCAGATGAGAACGATTCTCATCTTATGGATCGAGACCCGATGCGTCATTTCTCATCCCGGCCAACTGCTTTTTCAATCCGGCCAAACGTGTGCGAGCGCGCAGCGTAGGCGTTCAGCGTTGCCGGTCGGTCAGGTATTGCGTCGGCGACTTGCCGGTCGCCTTGCGGAACATCGTGACGAAACTGCTCGCGCTCTCGTAGCCGAGATCGATTGCGATCTGATGCACGCGGCGGCCGGTCGTCAGCATCCGCAACGACAGCGCGACGTGCAGCCGACGGCGCCAGTCGCCCAGGCTCATGCCGAGTTCCTTCGTCGCGAGCCGCGTGAGGCTGCGCTCGCTGATGCCCGCGCGCCGCGCGAGTTCGGCCAGCGGCGACTTGTCGGCCGGATCGTCGAGCAGATGGTCGATCAGCTTGCGCAGCCGGCGGTCGGCCGGCATCGGCAGGTACAGATCCTCGATCGGCGCCGCGACGAGTTCGTCGAGCAGCGTCGCCACCAGCCGCCCCTGCGGCCCGTCGACGTCGTACAGGTTCGGGAAGCTGGCCGCCTTCAGCAGCAGTTCGCGCAACAGCGGCGACATGGCCAGCGTGCAGCAGCGCGTGGGCAGCTCGAGCGCCGCGTCGGGTTCGACCAGTACCGCGTAGAAAGTCGCGCCGGCCGAGCCGCGCGCCGCATGCGGGACATCGCCCGGAATCCAGACCGTGCATTGCGGCGGCGCAGTCCACACGCCGCCGTCGATCTCGCAATAGACGACGCCGCTCAACGTGTAGAGCAGTTGCGCCTGACGATGGCTGTGCCGCTCGAGCCGCCATTCGGGCTCGACGACCGAGCCGCCGAACACGACGAGCGGACGCGGCACGTGATAGACGTCGGCGTCCGCGGCGGGATCGGTGATCGGTGGAAGGTCGCGCATGGAACGACGGGCTGTAAAGAAGGCCGGACGCCGGCGCGCCCTGTCGTGCTTATACCAGAAAGGCGCCGGCGCGGCCGCGCCGTTTGAAAACGGCCGTCTGCGGCCGCGCGCCGAACCGAATACAATGCGCCGATCCCCTGCCGCTGCGCCAACCTGCCGGAGCCGCCATGTTCGACCTGACCACGCTGACCACCTTCACGGCCGTCGTTCTGGGCCTGTTCCTGATTCCCGGTCCCGCCGTGCTGCTCGTGCTGAGCCGCACCGTGCAGGGCGGCCGCAAGACCGGCATCCTGACTGGCCTCGGCGTCGCGAGCGGCGACTTCGTGCATACGCTGTTCGCGGCCGTGGGGCTGTCCGCGCTGCTGATGACGTCGGCACTCGCGTTCAACGTCGTGAAGCTGGCCGGCGCCGCGTACCTGATCTACCTCGGCGTGCGCGCGCTGCTCGAGAAGGCGGCCGACCCGTCGCTGCCGCAGGTGTCGCCCGTCACGCCGCTCAGGGCGTACTTGCAGGCGATTCCCGCCGAAGTGCTGAATCCGAAAACCGCGCTGTTCTTTCTCGCGTTCATGCCGCAGTTCGTGCATCCGGAGCGCGGTTCGACGTTCGTGCAGTTCGCGGTGCTCGGGCTGATCTTCGTCGTGCTCAGCTCGCTCTACACGACACTGATCGCGTGCTCGATCCGCCCGCTCGGCCGCATCGTGAAGCGGCTCACGTGGCTCACGCGCTGGCAGGGCAAGATCATCGGCTCGATCTTCATCGCGCTCGGGCTGCGCGTGGCCGTGCAGCAGCGCTGATGTGCGCGGCTGCATGACGCGCGCCGACGCGGACCTGCTCTACACCGACCCGCGCCTCGTCGCGGTGTACGACGTGTTCAACGCGGGCGATCGGGACTTCGCGTTCTACGCGGCCACGATCGGCGCCGCCGGGCAACGCATCCTCGATCTCGGCTGCGGCACCGGCACGTTCGCGCGACGGCTCGCGGCAGCCGGGCATGACGTCGTCGCGATCGATCCCGCACCGGCGATGATCGATTACGCGCGGCGCCAGCCGGGTGCCGACGCGGTACGCTGGCTCGCGTGCGCACTCGACGGCCTGCCGCCCGGCGCGCCGTTCGATGCGGTCGCGATGACCGGGCACGCGTTCCAGTGCCTGCTGACCGACGACGACATCGATGCGACGCTGCGCGGCGTGCGACGCGTGCTCGCCGACGGCGGCCGCTTCCTGTTCGACACCCGCAACCCGCGTATCGAACCGTGGCGAACATGGACACCCGCGCAGTCGGCACGCAGCGTCGAGTCACACGCATTCGGCATCGTCGATCTCCATCACGCGGTGCGGGCGATCGACGGCGCGATCGTGACGTTCGACACGCATTACCGCTTCCGTCGCGACGATACGGTGCTGACGAATACGAGCCGGCTGCGTTTCATCGCTCGATCCGAATTGCAGGCCCGCGTGACGGCGGCCGGCTTCGCGTCGGCCGACTGGTGCGGCGATTGGGACCGTGCCCCGTTCGACGAGGCGACCAGCGCGGAGATCATCGCGATCTGCCGCGCGTAACGGGCGCAGCGCAGACATCACGCGCCCCTCTCGTCATCACACGCCGTCGAGCGCGCGCCGCACCCCGTCCCAATCGAGCCCGAACCGCGCGAGATACTTGCGCAATCGGTCCGCATCATTCGGCTGCTTCTTGCTCTTCCGCGACACCGCGAACAGCGTGCGCCCGGCTTCCGACAGGCTCGCCGACGTGCGGCACACGTCGAGCACGCGTTCGAGCTGCGCGCGGTCGAACAGGTCGAGCTCCGCCGCCCGCGCACCGAATACCGCGTCGACGCATGCATCGGACGCCCCCGCACCACCCGGCGACGACCACGTGCGCGTCAGCCGCTCGACTTCCTGCTCGGCGAGCGCCTCGGTAATCCGCCCCGCATCGGCCAGCGTCGCCATCCGCGTGACCGAGGCCGACAGCTCGCGGAAGTTGCCGGCCCACGTCGCGCGCGGCGACGCCGCGAACGCGAGATAGCGCCGCTTCGCCTCCACGTTGAACCGCACCTGCTCGCCCTGCTCGCGGCCGAAACGGTCGAGCTCGAATTCGAGGTTCGGCTCGATGTCCTCGCGGCGCTCGGCGAGTCCCGGCAGTTCGTAGGTCCACAGATTGATCCGCGCGTAGAGATCCTCGCGGAACGTACCGGCAGCCACCATCTGCCGCAGGTCGCGATGCGTGCCCGCGATCAGCTCGAAATCGCTGCTCGCCTCGACGTCCGCGCCCACCGGCAGGAAGCGCTTTTCCTCGATCGCCTTCAGCAGCATCGCCTGTTCGTCGAGCCCGAGTTCGCCGATTTCGTCGAGAAACAGCAGCCCACCGTCCGCTGCGCGCAGCAGCCCCGCGCGCGCCGACTGCGCGCCCGTGAACGCGCCTTTCACGTGACCGAACAGCGTCGACATCGCCGCGTCGCCGCGCAGCGTCGCGCAGTTGACCTCGATGAACGGCCCCGCGAGCCGG
Source organism: Burkholderia sp. MS389 (assembly GCF_016899425.1). Lineage (GTDB taxonomy): Bacteria > Pseudomonadota > Gammaproteobacteria > Burkholderiales > Burkholderiaceae > Burkholderia > Burkholderia sola. The sequence goes on along the minus strand of NZ_CP045995.1, from coordinate 2,522,541 downwards.
TGCCGGCCGCGCTTCAGTTCGTACACGCGCTTCGCGAGAAACGACTTGCCGGCACCCGTCGGCCCGACCAGCAGCATCGGCGCGCGCGACCGCACGGCCACGCGCTCCAGTTGCTCGATCAGCGCGTTGAAACGCGCGTTGCGCGTCGCGATGCCGGCCTTCAGGAACGACACCGTTTCGTCGCGCTCGCGCGTGAAGCGCTGCGCGATCCGGTTGTAGCGCGACAGGTCGAGATCGATCACCGAGATCGTGCCCGGCCCGCTCGGCCCTTCGTCCGTCCGCTGCGGCGGCCCCGTCTGCACGAGACGCGCGGGCAGGTAGCGCGCTTCCGCCAGCAGGAACCAGCAGATCTGCGCGACGTGCGTGCCGGTCGTGATGTGGATCAGGTAATCCTCGTGCTCGAGGTCGAACGGATACGCGCGTGCGTAATCGTGCAGCGTCGCATAGACCTCCTCGAAATCCCACGGATCGTGGATCGTGACCGGCGTGAGCCGCACGTCGGTGTGCGGCGACACGCGCGCGAGATCGTCCCGCACCTGGTTGGCGAGACGCGTGTAGTCCAGCGAATGCAGCAGTTCGAGCCGGTCGATCGGCAGGCCGGGCTGCTCGCACAGCGAAATCGTCGGCCGCCATTTGCGGTAACGGCGCGGCGCGCGGCCGCCCTGGTCGAGTACGGTGCCGAGAAAACCGATCGCGACGGTTTTGCGCATGTTTATCTCATGGGATAAGAAGCGATCCGATTGTATCGGATATTCATGGCGGCGCGGTGCAACGAGCGTTGCCAGCAGGCCGCGCCAAATAAAAAAATTCCCTTTATTTTCAATCGCCTGGGAAATTTCACGAAAGCCCACGCCCGCACTGGCACGCTCCTCGCTAAATAGAAGACGCCGGATGTCCCGCTGGCCCACGAGCCAGGGTTCAACAAGCCCTGCTGGTGCGCCGCCGCCGAACCTCGTTCGTCGCGGCAGCGCATGCCGCCATGGACAGACGAAGGCAAAGGGGCGCGCGCCAGGATGCTTCGCCCGGGTTCGAATCCCGGGGCGCCCCATTGTTCGGAAGCTCAGTCAGGTGGAGCAGCCGGCGAAAGCCGGCCGGTGGCGGGTTCGAATCCCGCTCGAACGCTGTCCGCAAGGACGGTCTCGTATGAAAGCAGTACCCGCCGGTGCGGGCCGCAAGGCCCGCCGCGCGTCCGACCGGTTGCGGTTCCGCGCGATCGCGCCGGGCGGCCGCACGGCCCGCGCGAATGCGCACGACGACGCGATGCAGGACGCGTCGCCATGCGCTTCGACGCCGGCCAGCGTGCCGCCCGCCCGATTGCGTCGCACCGCGATCCGCCCGATGCGCGTCACCCGGCGGCCATTGAAGAAAAGGACAAGAATATGTGGATGCGACATGTCGTAAAAAAGAACGAACGCGCGCTGCTGATGAGCGAAGGCGATTTCGTGAAGGTGCTCGAACCGGGTGTGTTCAAGGCCTTCGATCCGTTCAAGCGCCTGTCGGTGCAGACCGCGCGTCTCGATGCGCCGCTCGCCGACGAAGCGCTGGCCGATTACCTGCGTCACGACGCACAGGATGTGCTCGCGCAGCATTTCGTCGCGATGGATCTCGCCGACGACGAAGCCGGCCTGCGCTACGAAGACGACGTGCTCGTCGAGATCCTGGCGCCCGGCACGCGCCGGCTGTACTGGCGTGGCCTGACCGCGCATCGGCTGGAGCGCATCGATCTCGCGCAGGACAGCATGCTGCCCGCCGCGCTCGTGAAGCGCATCGCGCAACCGTCGCTGCGTGCGCGCGGCGTGGCGGGGCTCACGAGCGTGCTGCTGGCTCAGGTGCCGGCGTACCACGTCGGTGTACTGAAGATCGACGGCAAGATCGAGCGGGTGCTGGACGCGGGTACGTCGGCGTTCTGGCGCTTCAACCGCGACGTCGCGGTCGAACTCGTCGATCTGCGCTTGCAGGCGATCGAAGTCGGCGGGCAGGAAATCCTGACGCGCGACAAGGTCGCGCTGCGGCTGAACCTGTCGGCGACGTGGTGCTATGCGGACGTGCTGCACGCGTTCGGCCAGTTGCAGAAGCCGGTCGAACACCTGTATCGCGAACTGCAGTTCGCGCTGCGTTCGGCGGTCGGCACGCGCTCGCTCGACGCGCTACTGGAGGACAAGCAGTCGCTCGACGACGTCGTGATTGCGCAAGTACGCGCCCGCCTCGACGATTCAGGCGTGGACGTGCGCAGCGTCGGCGTGAAGGATATCGTGCTGCCGGGCGACATGAAGACGATCCTCGCGCAGGTGGTCGAAGCGGAGAAGTCCGCGCAGGCGAACGTGATTCGCCGCCGCGAGGAAACGGCGGCCACGCGTTCGCTGCTGAACACCGCGAAGGTGATGGAAGAGAACCCGACCGCGCTGCGACTCAAGGAGCTGGAAACGCTCGAGCGCGTCGCGGAACGGATCGACCGCATCTCGGTGTTCGGCGGTCTCGACCAGGTGCTGAACGGACTCGTCAGCATCAAGGGCGCGTAATGCAGGAGCCGGCGCGGCGCACGTGTATCGCGCCGGACCCCGAAATGAATCAGGTGAAGCAATTAACGTCCTCGTCCACCTAAAGGCGGAGGATTCCCACACCTGGCGATGCACGTCCGCATCGGAGAATGTTCAGCGCAGCGTTGATATCACGATCATGCACGAGACCACAGTCACTGCAGGCCCATTCTCTTATTCTCAGTCCCGCGATACCTTTCGGCCGCGTCGTGCTGTCTTTCGATCCGCACGACGAACAGGACTGGGTCGAACCGCTTTCGTCCACTTCCTCGAACGTGGCCCCGTGCGCGATCGCTTTGTAGCGGAGCTTGTTTCGGAAGGACGACCAGGATGCGTCGTAGGCGCTCTTCGCCATCCTGGTTCTGGCGAGTTTTGCGGCCGACACGTTGCCGACCGCGATGTAATCAAAACGCCGCACCAGATCGAGCGCGAGCTTATGCTGGAAATCGGCGCGGGCATTCGCGACCTTGGCGTGCAGCTTCGCGATATGCCGCTTGTGCTTTCGCGCCCGTTGCGCTTTCGCGAGTTTCTCGGCCGCGCATCGACCGAACCGATCGTTAGGCAGCTTCTCGCCGGTCGAAAGTGTGGCGAAGTCTTTCAGACCGAGATCAATGCCCACACCGGAACGGACCGGGCGGGCCTGCACATCGGGCATCTCGATCACGATGTTGAGAAACCAGTTGCCGCGTGCATCCTGCGCGAAGTTGGTGCCGCCCTTGATCTTGCCTTCGGGAAGTGGGCGGCTGTTAAACACGCGGAAGGTGTTGCCGGCAAAGCGAAACGCGTCGCCCTCGCGCTTCAGGTCACGCCCCTTCAGCGGCACCCAGCCAAGCGATTTCCTGCCGCGATAGCGCAGGTAGGGCCGACGGTGCTGACTGCGCGACTTAGCATATTGCTCGCACGTGGCGTTGATCGTACCGGAGTGGATACCGAGCGCCTTGCTGCTGCCGGTGGTGAGCATATTCAGGTCGAAGCCGGTCGGCCACTTCTTGCTCCATTTGAGCGCGTGCTTCTGCGTATCGTTGCAAAAGTTCCAGACGTAGTTCACCGCGCGGCTCTGCTTGTTAAGCAGTCCGTTGAGCGACTTCACCCGGTAGCGGTAGACAAGAATCATGCCGGTGATCCTAACCCGTGGGAGAAGCCGCCTGTCAACAGCACCCCTTTCCTTCCCGCCATCAATGGCGGGGTTTCCCGGAGCAAATTCTGATGAATGACATCGAATATCAGGTGATGGAACTGGCGAACGGCAAGCCGGTGAAGATGTGGACGCAAGGCGTCGCCGTCGAAGAGGAAGCGCGCACGCAACTGCGCAACACCGCGCAGATGCCGTTCATCTTCGGCCACGTCGCGGTGATGCCGGACGTTCACCTCGGCAAGGGCTCGACGATCGGCAGCGTGATTCCGACGAAGGGCGCGATCATTCCGGCCGCGGTCGGCGTCGACATCGGCTGCGGGATGATGGCCGCGCGCACGACGCTGACCGCGTCCGACCTGCCGGATTCGCTGGGTGGGCTGCGCAGCGCGATCGAGCGCGCGGTCCCGCACGGCCGCGCGCCGGGCCGCCGCGATCCGGGCGCATGGGGCGATCGCACGCCGGCCGCCGTGACCGACGCGTGGAAGTCGCTGCAACCGGGTTTCCAGCGGATCGTCGACAAGTATCCGAAGCTGGAAAAGACGAACCACTACGCGCATCTCGGCACGCTCGGCACCGGCAACCACTTCATCGAAGTGTGCATCGACGAAGCGGACCGCGTGTGGTTCATGCTGCACAGCGGCTCGCGTGGCGTCGGCAATGCGATCGGCAGCCTGTTCATCGAACTCGCGCAGGCCGACATGCGCCAGCACATCGCGAACCTGCCGGATCGCAACCTCGCGTATTTCACCGAAGGCAGCCGGCACTTCGACGATTACGTCGAGGCGGTCGGCTGGGCGCAGGACTACGCGCGACGCAACCGGCAGGCAATGATGGACGCGGTGATCGGCGCGGCGCGCGGCGTGATCGGCACACCGTTTTCGGTCGACGAGCACGCGGTGAACTGCCACCACAACTACGTGCAGCGCGAACGCCACTTCGGCGAAGACGTGCTCGTCACGCGCAAGGGCGCGGTGTCCGCGCAGAAGGGGCAGCTCGGGATCATCCCGGGCTCGATGGGCGCGAAGAGCTTCATCGTGCGCGGGCTCGGCAATCCGGAAAGCTTCTGCTCGTGCAGCCATGGTGCGGGCCGGACGATGAGCCGCACCGAAGCGAAGCGCCGCTTCACGGCCGACGATCAGGCGAAGGCGACGCAGGGCGTCGAATGCCGGAAGGACGCGGGCGTCGTCGATGAAATCCCGATGGCCTACAAGGACATCGACGCGGTGATGGCGGCCCAGCGCAGCCTCGTCGAAGTGATGCATACGCTGCGCCAGGTGGTGTGCGTGAAGGGATAGTGCGGTATGCGGCCGATGGCCGGCGGCCGCGCACAACGAAAGGAAGACGACAACGATGAAAACCGACAAGACGATGACGACCGTACGCAGCGCGCATCCGGTCGACCCGGCGGTGCGGGCGCGCGTGATGGCGGAGCTCGCGGAAGTCGAGCGCCGCCACGATGTAAGCGTGCTGTTCGCGTGCGAATCGGGCAGCCGCGGCTGGGGATTCGCGTCGCCGGACAGCGATTACGACGTACGCTTCGTGTACGCACACCGGCGCGACTGGTACCTGAGCGTCGAACCGCAACGCGACGTGATCGAACGGCCGCTCGACGACGAGCTCGACGTCAGCGGCTGGGAATTGCGCAAGGCGCTGCAACTGCTGCGACGCTCGAATCCGACGCTGCTCGAATGGCTCGACTCGCCCGTCGTGTATCGCGAAGACGCGCGCTGGGCGCCGCGGCTCAGGTCGCTGGCATCGGCGTTCTTCTCGCCGGTACGAGGGCGTCATCACTACCTCGCGATGGCGAAGAAGAATTTTCGTGGCTATCTGCAAGGCGACACGGTGCGTTACAAGAAGTACCTGTACGTGCTGCGGCCGCTGCTCGCGGTGCGCTGGATCGACATGGGGCTCGGCATGCCGCCGATGCGTTTCGCGGATCTCGTCGACGGCACCGTGCATGAGCCGGCTGTGCGCGCGGAGCTCGATGCGTTGCTCGCGCTGAAGATGAGCGCGAACGAAAGCGAATACGGGCCGCGCCGACCGGCGATCCACGCGCTGGTCGAGACGATGCTCGCCGATGCCGAACACGACCGCGAATACAAGCGGCCGTGGGGCGACGTGGCGATGCTCGACGCGTTCCTGCGCGACGTGGTCGACGGCCGATGAAACGTGAACGGCGCGATGCCTCCGGGGATCGCGCCGTTTTTGCATCGGCACTCGTCCGATCTATGCAGGCCAGGCAGCAACGTCCGTGCCCGCATACTACGTGTCGTCGTCACGATCGCAGCGCATGGCGGCGGTATACTCGATGCCGTTCGCCAATGCGCGCCGCTGCATGCGCCGCAGCCTTCGACCTGCCCCGCTTGCTGACGATGCGCTTGCAGTCCGACGTCTTCCGCCCGCCCATCCACAGTCGATACGAACCGTCATGTCGCACCGCCTTTCGCTCGCCATCGCCGCCCTCCTCGCCGTTTCCCCGTTCGTTGCCGAGGCTCGCCCGCTCGCGCGGCCGCCGGTCGAACGCGACTTCAAGAACTGGTCGGTCGTCTGCGACAACGGCAACCGCTGTATCGCGGAAAGCCACGCCGACGATATCGACGACGCACGCACCGGCCTGATCCTCCGCGTGACGCGCGATGCCGGCCCGGACGCGCAAGCCTCGCTCGACCTCTACGCGTCGGCGCCGATCGACTTGCGCACCGCACGCGTGGATGGCCGGCCGTTCGATGCGATGCCGGCGCAATGGCATGCGTTCGGCGACAAGAGCGACGACGACGCCCGCCCGCTCCGGATCCGGACCAGCGATCCAGCAACGGTGGCCGCGTGGCTGGCCGCGGCGCGTAATGCGCAACTGCTGAGCGTCGGCGATCCGGCCACGACGTCCACCGCACGCACGCCGTTGTCGGGATTGAATGCCGCGCTGCTGCTGATCGACGACACGCAGGGCCGCGTCGGTACGGTCACGGCACTGCTGCGCCCCGGCACCCGGCCGGCATCGTCGGTGCCGGCCGCGCCCGCGTTGCCACACGCCGTCACGCCCGCGCCGCCGGCCGCCTCGGCCCTGTCGGCCGCCGAACAGCGTCCGCTCGTCGATGCGGTACTCGCGAAATTCGGTGCCGACGTGAAGCAATGTGCGGCCGATGTCGAAGACGAAATGTCGGCGAGCGACCGCAGGAAAGCATCGCGAGCCGTCGCGATTTCGTCCGACGAGGCGCTCGTCGCGATCCCGTGCCAGACCAGCAGCATGTATAACCACACCGATCTGTGGTATCGCGTGCGGCGAACTGCGCCGTACGCGCCGGCCGCGATGAACTTCGGCGAGAACGCGAACGCGGGCCTCGATTCAGCGTCGTTCGCAAACGAATTGACCGACGCCGGCTACGATCCCGCCAGCGCGACGCTGTCGAGCAAGGTGAGGCTGCGCAGTGCCGGCGATTGCGGCTCGACCGCATCGTGGATCTTCGACGGCCGGCGCTTCATGCTCGGCGATATCGCGACGCACGGCGCATGCAACGGCCTGTTCGACGATCAGTGGCCACGCCTGTATCGACGGGCCGATGCGGCCGGAAGCCGCTGACGCACGTATCGCACCGAAACACGCCTGCAGAGATAACCCATAACAAAACGAGGGGCCGAACCATGCATCACCCATTCATCGCCGCGTCGGGCCACACGGCCGCGCCGCGGGGCACGCGCGGCTGGCGCAGCGCGCTTGCGTTCGCGCTGATCGCCATCACCGCATTCGTGTCGACACCGGCGCGCGCGGCAGACGCCGACGAGTCGGTCGAGATCCCGTTCTGGTCGCGCGACTGGACCGGCACGATCGGCAATCGCCATGTCGAAGTGTCTTTGTCGCGCGTCGCCGATACGATATCCGGCTGGTACTGCTACGCGCCATGCGCGTCCGACAAGCGCTATCGGCTTGCGTTGAAGGGTTCGCTCGATCCGCACGGCACGACGCTGTCGGAACGCGACAGCGGCGCGAAGACGAATGCCGATCGCGTGACGGGCACGTGGCGCGCCGCTTCGTTCGACAATGCGGTCACCGGCACATGGACCGCCCCGGACGGCAAGCGCACATTCCCTGTCTCGCTCGCGCAGAAGCGCGTAGGCAGACCATTCCCCTACGACATCCGCCTCGTCGCCGACCATCTGCCGGACGATGGCGGTTCGTGCAACGACACGCCGCAGGTCACCGCGATCCGCTTGTACGATCACGACCGTCTCGTGCAGACGCTCAAGACCGATTCGCGAGGCACCTGCAACCTGTTCACACCGGATTTCGCCGACGTGAACTTCGATGGCTGGCCCGACCTGATGCTCGCACAGTCGATGGGGGCCGGCCCGAACATTCCGTATCAGACGTGGATCTTCAACCCGAAGACGCGGCGCTTCGTCGATGCGCCGCAGGGACTGCAAGACATCACGTCGCCGGATTTCGATCCGGTTCACCGGATCATCTGGACGGGCTGGCGCGCGAGCTGCTGCGAGCATGGCGTGACGACCTACCGCTGGCAGGGCAACGACGTGAAGGAGGTCGATTCCGCCAGCAGCTACTTGCTGCCGGTGCTCGACGGGAACACGCGCCGCTATTGCTACGTCGTGCCCGGCTACGACAACGGCCATATCGAGTATCCGCAACGCATCGAGCAGGCCGATACCGGGCTGCGCTCGACGCTGGGTGCGCTGAAGGACTGCGAAGTGGGTGATTCGCCGCAGATGTCGCGCGTGTATATCGACATCTGGAAACCGGGTGCGCCGGGCAGCGCCCCGACGCTCGTGCGTACCGAAAAGGTCGCTTGGAAACGTACGTCAACGCGCGCCGGCACGAAGTTCTGCCCGGACGTGCCGTTCTACGACAATGGCCGCATCCGCCGCATCCTGTTGCGCGACGATCCCGACCAGTGCAGCGACTCGAATCCCGACAAGAGCTAGTGCGCGGTGCGCCCGCGAGGGCGTACCGGCGTCGCGTCACGCGGTGCCGACGATCGTCTGCGGAAAAACGCATTCTATGCGGCGCGTCCCCATAAGCAACCAACGATTCGTTCTAAGGGCAGCCGCACACGTGCTCCTATAATCGCCGGACGGCAGGCCCCCTCGACCTTCACAACAACAAACGGAGCAACCATGACCGATCAGGCCCATTCGAACTGGCGTCTCGAAACCATCGCCGTGCACGGCGGCTATCGTCCCGACCCGACCACGCGCGCGGTCGCCGTCCCGATCTACCAGACCGTTGCGTACGCATTCGACGACACGCAGCACGGCGCCGACCTGTTCGACCTGAAGGTCCAGGGCAACATCTACACGCGGATCATGAATCCGACGACGGACGTGCTCGAGCAGCGGATCGCCGCGCTCGAGGGCGGCATCGGCGCGCTCGCGCTCGCGTCGGGGCAGTCCGCCGTCACTTACGCGATCCAGACGATCGCCGAAGCCGGCGACAACATCGTATCCGCGAGTTCGCTGTACGGCGGCACCTACAATCTGTTCGCGCACACGCTGCCGCAGTACGGGATCACCACGCGCTTCGCCGATCCGCGCGACCCCGCGTCGTTCGAGCCGCTGATCGACGCGCGCACGAAGGCGATCTTCGCGGAATCGGTCGGCAACCCGCTCGGCAACGTCACCGACATCGCCGCGCTCGCCGAGGTCGCGCATCGCCACGGCATCCCGCTGATCGTCGACAACACGGTGCCGTCGCCGTACCTGCTGCGCCCGTTCGAGCACGGCGCCGACATCGTCGTGCACTCGCTGACGAAGTATCTCGGCGGCCACGGCACGAGCCTCGGCGGCGCGATCGTCGATTCGGGCAAGTTTCCGTGGGCCGAACACGCGGACCGCTTCAAGCGACTGAACGAGCCGGACGTCAGCTATCACGGCGTCGTCTATACCGAAGCGTTCGGACCGGCCGCGTATATCGGCCGCGCCCGCGTGGTGCCGCTGCGCAACATGGGCGCGGCGATCTCGCCGTTCAATGCATTCCAGATCCTGCAGGGCATCGAGACGCTCGCGCTGCGGGTCGAGCGGATCAGCGACAACGCGCTGAAGATCGCGCAGCATCTCGCGCGCCACGAGCACGTCGAATGGGTGAACTACGCGGGCCTGCCCGATCACCCCGACCATCCGCTCGTCGCCCGCTACCTGTCGGGCCGTGCGCCGGGCATCCTGACATTCGGCGTGAAGGGCGGTCGCGACGGCGGCGCGAAGTTCCAGGACGCACTGAAGCTGTTCACGCGGCTCGTCAACATCGGCGATACGAAGTCGCTCGCGACGCACCCGGCATCGACCACGCACCGTCAGCTGTCGCCGGCCGAGCTCGCGAAGGCCGGCGTGAAGGAAGAAACGGTGCGGCTGTCGATCGGCATCGAGCATATCGACGACCTGCTCGCCGATCTCGACCAGGCGCTCGCGCAGCTTTGAGCGGAACGGGCGCACCGGCTTGCCGGTGCGCCCGCATCGAACCGCTTGACCCTGGAGCGGCTTCAAGGTGTTCAATCTCCGGTTGATGCCCGGGCGACGCCCGGCGCGTACGATCGTGCCACGCAGCGTCCGACTGCGACGCGCCAACCGCCGAGAGGACTCATGACACCGACCGCAAAGCTCGCGCTGCTCACGTTACCGCCCGTGCTGGCGGCCTGTTTCGGCGCGCTCGCGGCCGCGTGGCGTGCGCCCGGCCCGAAAACGTCGAGCGTGATCCAGCATTTCACCGGCGGCATCGTATTCGCGGCCGCCGCGCTCGAACTGCTGCCGCAGGACCGCGCGCATGCGTTGTTTCCGGTCGTCGTCGGCTTCGTGCTCGGCATCGCGCTGATGCTGGCGATCCGCGCGCTGTCGGGCGCGATCGAGACGCGCTTCGAGCAAGCGCGTTTGCCGGTGAGTCTGATCATCGTCACCGCGATCGACCTCGTCGTCGACGGCCTGGTGCTCGGCATCGCCTTTTCCGCGAGCGACGAAAGCGGCATCATCCTGACCGTCGCGCTGACGCTCGAGGTGCTGTTCCTCGCGCTGTCGGTCAGCGCGGCGCTGGCCGCGGCCGGCATCGGCCGCATGCTGTCGATCGTCGTGCCGGTCGCGCTCGCGGCGCTGCTGAGCGTCGCGGCCGTGGCCGGCAATGCGGCGTTCGCGGGGTTGCCCGCGAACGTCTATGCGGTGCTCCTGGGATTGGGCACCGTCGCGCTGTTGTACCTCGTCACCGAAGAATTGCTGGTCGAAGCGCACGAGGTGCCGGAAACGCCGTTCGCGACGGCAGCGTTCTTCATCGGCTTCATCGTGTTCTTCCTGATCGAAGGATCGGTGAAGGCCGGGTAGGCCGCGCGCAACGGCGTGGTGGCTACCATGTCGTCGCGCCGGTCGGATAAGTGTCGACGATACGCGTGCCGTTGACCGGCGTGACACCCGCGTTGCGCAGTGTGGTCCACAGGTCGATCGCATGTTCGCGCGATTTGCGGCTGCCATCGTCGGTCAATACGTTCAGCGCGATCACTTGATCGCGCGTCGTCAGCTGCAGTTGTTCCTTCAGCTTGCGCGACTGATGCGACGCAGTGCGGACGTCACCGAGCATGATCCGTTTCTCCGTGATGGTCGGCTCGTCACCGGGATCGGCCGGCACGAACGTCAGCCGGCCGTTGTCGATCTCGCATTGCCCGCGCGCGAACGTCGTGGTCCACGCGCCGGCCGGCACGGCCGCGAACTCGCAGCGCATTTTCTCGTTCGCGCGGATGCCGAGGTCGTGCGCCGGCGCGTGCGACAGCGCACGTTCCGGCCAGCCAGCCGCCATCGCGGCCGTCGACGTCAGGCACGCCGCCAGCACGATTCCTTTCGCGATATTGCGCATCGCACGCTCCTTTTCCGTAAATGCGGCCGACGGGCGTCGTCCCGGTCGGCCGCGAATCAACGATCAAAGCACCGCGAAGCGGTTGTCGTGCGCGTCGACCATCGGCGTCTTCTCGCCGCGATGAACGGTCGAGCGATGAATTTCCCGATTGCGCGCGACGGCGGCCGGACTCGCCGGATAGTCGTGATTGGGGCTCGGGATCACGCCGTCGTGGCGCGCGCGCACCAGCTCCTGAATCACTTCCTGACGGCTTTTCGGCTGCGCGACCACGGCTTGCGAGAAGGCTGCTATCGACAGCGCGCCAGCGGCCATGGCGATCAGCGAGTGCGGAATGTTCATGTGGTTGGCTCCTTACTGGAATTCCGTGACAGAAGCCTTCACTTTGATCCCGAGGCGGTGCGGATTCGTGATCGCCTGATGACGGTTTCGTCACCGTCCCGACGATGTTTGATGTCCGCCGACCATGCGCTATCGACGCACACCCATCTTCATGCGGTCGGCGCGTGGCGGCGCGCGAACGGGGAACCGCGCACGCTGGCCGGTGGCACGCGTACGACGGGCATCGTCAATCCCTCGGCGGCTGCCCATGCGCACTGCGTGACGAAAATTTCATGTTCCGATCAGGTTCACGATGCGTCGCATCGCTACGATCGGAACGGTAGCGGGCCCTGCCCGTTCCTACCCACGCAGCGGGTCGCTGCCGCACGGCACGATCACGCATTAGGCCCGGACTCGTCGAGCGCCGGGCCATTTTTTTACGCGTGTCCGACCATCACCGCGGGGAATTGCGCTGCGGGTACACGCACGGATGCGTTTTCACATACAGGTTCGGATTGCCGCACCGGTGCCCGGCATAGTCGACCGGCTCGCCAGGCGTCAGGTCGGTCGGCGCGGGCTTGCGCGCGGCGGCAGAAGCGGTGGCCGTGGCGCCGGAACGTGTCGATGCGCAGCCCGCGAACAACGGGACGATCAGGACTGCGATCAAGGCAAGGCAAATAGCGGGACGATGCAATTTTCGATCCGGAAGAAGGTCTGAACGGCGCCGCCCGCTATCGATGCTGCTGTCGCGGTCGGCACGTATTCCGTCGGCACGCTCAGCCAACGGCAGACTGCATGTTCCGCTTCCCGCTCATCCCACCCATGACGCGAACATGACGGTTGCGTCATGTCGATCGAGTCCGCACGGCGCACCTCCACGCCGGCAAGCTGACGCATTTTTCATCTCGCGATCACGATCACGCACGGCTGCTTTCGCATACTGGGTCCACGGTTCGCCACCCGGCGGCCCTGATCAAGGAGAGCACTCGATGAAAACGGCAAAACTCGCAGCACTGTTCGTCACCGCCACGCTGTCGCTCGGCATGGCCACGCAGGCCGCGTTCGCCCAAACGCAAACGCAGGGCAAGTCCCGCGCGCAGGTCGTCAACGAACTGAAGCAGGCGCAGCACGACGGCATCGTGCCGATCAGCAAGACGCAGTACCCGCCGACCGCCGACGTCGTCGCGCGCAACAAGGAGCTTCACGGGATTTCGGTGCATGGCGGCGAGAAAAAGCAGCAGACCGACAACCACGACGACCTCGCCGCGAAGCAATGATGCGCGGCCAGACGGCCACCGGCAGCGCACCGCGCGCGGCTGCGTGGCGGCGAACGCGCGGGCGTGTCCGCCCGCGCTGTCAGGTGCTGACGGCGGCCGGCCGTTCGGGCTCGGCCGGCCGTCGCGGAAAGCGCAGCCAGAAGGTCGTGCGGCGGCCCGGCTCGCTGTCGACGCCGCATTCGCCGCCGTGATTGTCCATGATCGACCGGACGATCGCGAGCCCGAGCCCCGTGCCCGACGCCGAATTGTGTCGCGACGGATCGATGCGATAAAAGCGCTCGAAAATCCGCCCGACATGTTCCGCGGGAATGCCCGGCCCCGTATCCGACACGGCGATCGTCGTCGCGCCACCCTGCTCGACACAGTCGATCGTCACGACGCTGCCGCGCGGCGCATAGGTCAGCGCGTTCGACAGCAGGTTGCTCAACGCACGCTGGTACAGCGTCAGATCCGCATCGACCCACGCGTGGCCGTCGACCTTCACCGTCACGCCTTCATCTTCCGCCAGCGCCTCGTAGTAGCCGGCCACCCGCTCCGCCTCCTGCGCCGCATTCAGCCGCCGCACGCCGATCGACGTGCCGGCCTGCTCCGAGCGCGCGAGAAACAGCATGTCCTCGATCATCCGCGACAATCGCTGGTATTCGTCGATGCTCGACTCGATCACGCTCCGGTATTCGTCCGCATTGCGCGGTTGCGACAGCACGACCTGCGCGGCCGCCTGCAGGTTCGTCAGCGGTGTGCGCATGTCGTGTGCGAGATTCGACGAGAACTGGCTCAGTCGCGTAAACGATTCGTTCAGCCGCGCGAGCATCCCGTTGAACGCGTGCTCGAGCTCCTTCAGCTCGCCTGACGTATCGAGTTCCGGCAGCGGATGCGCGAGCCGGCTCGTCGACATCTGCTCGGCCCGCGCCGCGAACCGCCGCAGCGGGCTCAGCCCGAGCGCGGCGATGCCGTATGCGATCGCGGCCGCGATCACCACGCCGAACACCTGGATTACGACGATCGTATAAGCATGCGTGCGCAACAGCAGAACGTCGGCGCTGCGGTCGTACTGCACGGCGACGCGCACCACGGGCGCACCCGCACCGGCGAGCGGCACGGTCGTCAACAGATACTGGTGCCGCGCGCCGGGCGGCGCGACGCCGAACGGCGCGCGTCCGACGTTCATCGACAGCAGCGGCGCGTATGGACGGAATCCGGGCGTGCCGACGAGGCGCGCGCCATCGGCATCGAAGATCGCGAGATCCATGTTCGGATGACCATGCAACTGGTCGATCCAGATGTCGATGTTGCGCGCGACGTCGGCCGTCGTGCGCGCCTCGGCCAGGTGCGTGCCCAATGCGGCGGAAATGCCGGCCATCTGCTCGGCTGCCGTCGTGTCGACGCGGTTGCTCAGCGCTTCGTACAGCGCGACGCCGCTCGACGCGAGGATCACCGACGTCGACAGGATGATCAGCGCGGTCAGCCGGCCGCGCAGCGTCCGCGGCAGCAGGCGCGCGATCATGCGGCCGCGCCGCCGCGCGCTTCGAGCACGTAGCCCATCCCGCGCACCGTGTGGATCAGCTTCGGTTCGTACGCGTCGTCGATCTTCGAGCGCAGACGCCGGATCGCCGAATCGACGACGTTCGTGTCGCTGTTGAAGTTCATGTCCCACACCTGCGACGCGATCGTCGCGCGCGGCAGGATCTCGCCTTCGCGGCGCATCAGCAGCCACAGCAGCGCGAACTCCTTCGCGGTCAGCAGGATCGTGTCGCCCTGCCGCGTGGCCTTGCGGCGCGTCAGGTCGAGTTCGAGATCGGCCACACGAAGCGTGTTCGAATCGCGCGGCTGGCCGCGCCGCAGGATCGACTTGATGCGCGCGGTCAGCTCGACGAAGTCGAACGGCTTCGCGAGATAGTCGTCGGCGCCGAGCTCGAGCCCCTTCACGCGATCGCCGACGTCGTCGCGCGCGGTGAGGAACAGCACGGGTGTCGACTTGCTGCGCCGCAGGTTCTGCAGCAGCGTCCAGCCGTCCTGCCCGGGCAGCATCACGTCGAGCACGAGCAGGTCGTACTCCTCGGTTTCGGCCTGGTGCTGGCCCGTGATGCCGTCCTCGACCCAGTCGACGACGTAGCCGGCCTCGGTCAGCCCCTTGCGCAGATACGCGCCCGTCTTCGGTTCATCCTCGACAATCAGAATTCGCATCACGCATTACCCTTGAAGAAACCCAGCCGGCGCATCATGCCCGCGGCGAAACCGCCGCGCAGTGCCGCGCGCCACGACACCGCATGGCTCACGCGGTACAGCACCGGCAGCACCAGCAACGTCAGCGCGGTGGACGACAGGATACCGCCGATCACGACCGTCGCAAGCGGACGCTGCACCTCGGCGCCGGTGCCGGTCGCGAACGCCATCGGCAGGAAGCCGAACGACGCGACCAGCGCGGTCATCAGCACGGGCCGCAGCCGCGTGAGCGCGCCGTCGCGCACGGCCGCGTCGAGCGGCATGCCTTCGTCGCGCAGGTTGCGGATGAACGAGATCATCACGAGGCCGTTGAGCACGGCCACGCCGGACAGCGCGATGAAGCCGACCGCCGCCGTGATCGACAGCGGAATCCCGCGCAGCCACAGCGACACGACGCCGCCGCTCAGTGCGAACGGAATGCCGGTGAACACGAGCAGCCCATCCTTCACGTTGTTGAACATCACGAACAGCAGCACGAACACCATGAACAGCGCGAGCGGTACGACGAGCTTCAGACGCTCGCTCGCGCTTTGCAGCTGCTCGAACTGGCCGCCCCACGACACCCAGTAGCCGGCCGGCACGCGCACGTCCTGCTGCAACTGCTCGCGCGCGTCCGCCACGAACGAGCCGACGTCGCGGCCGCGCACGTTCGCGCTGACGACCACCCGCCGCTTGCCGTCCTCGCGGCTGATCTGGTTCGGACCCGGCGCCACGTCGATCGTCGCGAGTTCGGCCAGCGGCACGTATGGCGCCGCCGCGAGCGGCGCACTGGCGCCGGCCGCGGGCGCCGGCAGCGCGATCGGCAGCCGCTTGATCGCCTCGATGTCGGTACGCAGTTCGTCGGGCAGCCGCACGACGATGTCGAAGCGGCGGTCGCCCTGGAACAGCGTGCCGGCCTTCTGCCCGCCGACGGCCGCGGCCACCGAGTCCTGCAGGTCGGCGACGCTCACGCCGTAGCGCGCGAGCTTGTCGCGGTCGAGGTTGACGGTCAGCACCGGCAGCCCCGTGGTCTGTTCGACCTTCACCTCCGACGCGCCCGGCACCTTCTGCAACGCGGCCGCGATCTGCTCGCCGGTCTGGTTCAGCACGGCCATGTCGTCGCCGAAGATTTTCACGGCGACGTCGCTGCGCACGCCGGAGATCAGTTCGTTGAAGCGCAGCTGGATCGGCTGCGAGAACTCGTACGCATTGCCCGGCAGTTCGGCAAGCGCGTCCTCGATCTCGCGCACGAGCTGCTCGCGCGGCTTGTTCGGGTCGGGCCACGTGTCGGCCGGCTTCAGCATGATGTAGCCATCCGACAGATTCGGCGGCATCGGGTCGGCCGCGATCTCGGCCGTGCCGGTGCGTGCGAACACGCGCTCGATTTCGGGGAAGCGCGCCTTCAGCGTCTTCTCGATCGACTTCTGCATCTCGACCGACTGCGACAGGCTCGTGCCGGGAATCCGCAGCGCGGCCACCGCCAGGTCGCCCTCGTTCAGGCTCGGGATGAACTCGCTGCCGAGCCGCGTCGCGAGCCCCAGCGTGACCAGCACGATCGCGGCCGCCCCGATCATCACGCGCATCGGGCGCGTCATGAACGCGGCGAGCACCGGTTCGTACGCGCGCCGCGCCCAGCCCATCAGCCGGTTCTCCTTCTCCTCGACCCGCTCGCCGATGAACAACGCGACGGCCGCCGGAATGAACGTGACGGTCAGCACCATCGCGGCCGCGAGCGCCATCACGACCGTGATCGCCATCGGGTGGAACATCTTGCCTTCGACGCCGGTCAGCGCAAAGATCGGCAGGTACACGACCATGATGATCAGTTGCCCGAAAATCAGCGCGCGGCGCGCCTCCTGCGATGCGCCGAACACTTCGGCGAAACGCTCGTCGCGCGTGAGCGGGCGCCCCGCCGCCGACTGTGCATGCGCGAGCCGCCGCACGCAGTTCTCGACGATCACCACCGCGCCGTCGACGATGATCCCGAAGTCGAGCGCGCCGAGGCTCATCAGGTTCGCGCTCACCTTCGCGTTGACCATCCCGGTGAAGGTCATCAGCATCGACAGCGGAATCACGAGCGCGGTGATCAGCGCCGCGCGGATGTTGCCGAGGAACAGGAACAGCACGGCAATCACGAGCACCGCGCCTTCGAGCAGGTTCTTCTTCACCGTCGCGACCGCCTTCTCGACGAGCACCGTGCGGTCGTACACCGGAATCGCCTTCACGCCGGCCGGCAGCGTGCGGTTCACGTCGTCCATCTTCGCGGCGACGGCCTTCGACACCGTCCGGCTGTTCTCGCCCATCAGCATGAACACCGTGCCGAGCACGACTTCCTCGCCGTTCGACGTCGCGGCGCCGGTGCGCAGCTCGCGGCCGATGTCGACCACGCCGACGTCCTTCATGCGCACCGGCACGCCGCCGACGTTGGTCAGCACGATGTTCGCGATGTCGTCGACGGTGCGCGCCTGGCCCGGCACGCGCACGAGATACTGCTCGCCGCGCTTTTCGATGTAGCCGGCGCCGACGTTGTCGTTGTTGCGCTCGAGCGCCCGCACGACGTCGGCGAGCGTCAGCCCGTACGACATCAGCTTCGCCGGATTCGGCGCGACGCGGTATTCCTTCACGTAGCCGCCGATCGAGTTGACCTCGGTCACGCCGCGCACGTTGCGCAACTGCGGCCGCACGACCCAGTCCTGCAGCTCGCGCAGGTCGGCCGCCGTATAGCGCGTGCCGTCGGGCTTGCGCGCGTTGGCGTCGGCTTCGACGGTCCACAGGTAGATCTCGCCGAGGCCGGTCGACGTCGGCCCCATCGCGGGCGCGATGCCGGCCGGCAGCTTGTCCTTCGCCTCCTGGATGCGCTCGTTGACGAGTTGCCGCGCGAAGTAGATGTCGGTGCCGTCCTTGAAGATCACGGTGACCTGCGACAGCCCGTAGCGCGAGATCGAGCGCGTCTGTTCGAGCCCCGGCAGCCCGGCCATCACGGTCTCGACCGGATACGTGATGCGCTGCTCGGCCTCGAGCGGCGAGTAGCCGGGCGCGGACGTGTTGATCTGCACCTGCACGTTGGTGATGTCGGGCACCGCGTCGATCGGCAGCCGCTGGTAGCTGAACACGCCCAGCGCGGCCACCGACGCGATCGCCAGCATCACGAGCCAGCGGTGCGCAATCGCAAAGCGGATCAGGCGCTCAAACATGTCGGGATTCCTTGAAGCGGGGAACGGTCGTCCGCACCGGGCGAGCCGCGCGGCCGGTCACCCGGCCGATTGGAAAGCGGGCCGCATGGCGGGCCGCCAGTCGCGCCACGGCGCATGCGTATTGCTGTTCATTCATGTTCCGCGCTCCCCTTGCCGAGCTCTGCCTTCAGCACGAAGCTGTTCGACGCCGCGTATTCCTGGCCGGGCTTGAGTCCCTTCAGCACTTCGGTCGCGCGTTCGTCGCGCCGCCCCGTTTCGACGGCCTGCGCGACGAAGCCCTTCGGCGAGCGCACGAACACCGACGGCGCACCATCGACGTCCTGCAGCGCGTCGCTCGCGACCGCGAGCAGCACGCGTTGCGTGCCCGCGTCGACCGACACGTTCACGAACATCCCCGGGCGCCACACGCGGTCGGGGTTCGGCAGCACGACGCGCGCCGGCGCGGTGCGCGTCTGCTCGCCGAGCAGCGAACCCACGTACGCGATCGGGCCGCTCGAACGCGATTCGAACGCGGTCGCGATGACCGTTGCATCGCGACCGACCCGCACATCGTTCAACCGCTGCGCCGGCACGGCCATCTCGGCCCATACCGTCGACAGGTCGGAGATCACGAACATGCTGGCGTCGGCGGCGATCGCTTCGCCCGGCGTCGCGTGCTTCTCGACGATCGTGCCCGCGAACGGCGCGCGCAGTTCGTAGCGATTCAGCGCGCCCCCGCCGACCGGCGCATTCAGCGCGGCGAGCTTCTGCCGCGCGTTCTGCACGGCGATCTCGGCTTCACGCAACTGCACCTGCGCCTGCTGGTAGTCCTGCTCGGCCGAGATGCGCTCCTGCCACAGCGTGCGTTCGCGCTCGTAGGTCGCGCGGGCGCCCGACAGCCGACGCTCGGCCGTCAGCAGCTCGCTGCGCCGGTCGGCGAGATCGGTGCTCGCGATCACGGCCAGCACCTGCCCCTTCGCAACGTTCTGCCCGAGCGACACCGATACCTGCTCGACGATGCCGGCCACGCGCGGCACCACGTGCGCGGTGCGATCCTCGTTGAACTTGATCTCGCCGGGGAGCTGGAACGGCGTCGCGATCTGCGCGGGGCCGGCCTTCGCCAGCGCGATCTTCGAGGTCGCCAGCTGCGCGTCGGTCAGCGCGATCGCGCCGTCGGCGCGGGCGAACGGGAACGACGCGGCTTCATTGCCCGCCTTCACGTCGATCGTCGCGTCGAACACGTGCGGCTTGCCGATCGACTGCGCGGACACGAACTTCTGGCCGGCCGCGTCGAAACGCAATGGTTCGTGCGTGCGGTCGTAGCGAACCAGCGTGCCGGACACGGTGACGCCCTTGTCGGCCGGCTTGCCGTCGACGAACGGATAGACGATGAGGCGCGCATCGCCGGGCTTCTCCGTCATCACGATTTCGACGGACAGCCTGCCGCGCTTGAGCACGACGCCGCCGCGCTCGCCGGCGGCTTCGGCGGACGAGGCGGCGGCAGCCGCCGATGCGGACGCGCCGTTGCCGCCGCCGTTGCGCGTGACGCCGAGTGCGCCGATGACGATCCCGGCACTGCCGAGCACGACCGCCGCGATGATCAGGATTCTGTTGCGTGACATGGTGATCCTTCAGGTAAAAGAGGCGTCCGTTGCGCTATTGCGCGACCGGTGCAAGCGATGCGAGCGGCGTGCCGACGAGCCGGCCGATGTCGGCGCGGGCTGCATGGGCGTCGGCGAGCGCACGCACGTATTGCGACTGACCCTGGAACAGCGTGCGCTGCGCGTCGAGCACGTCGAGGAAGTCGAACTTCCCGAGTTCGTAGCCGCGCGACATCGCATCGAGCGCGAGACGCGCGGCCGGCAGGATGTCGGACTTCAGCCGCTGCGCTTCCTGTTCGGCGGCCTCGAAATTCGCGTATGCCTGCGTCAGCTCCAGCCGCAAGCGCGTGCGTTCGCGATCGAGATCGGCGTTCGCGCGCGTGGCCTTGTGCGTCGCCTCGAGCAACGCACCCTTGTTCGTGTCGAACAGCGGGATCGGGATCGACACGCCGACCACCGCCTGGTTGTCAGGCACGCCGCCCGTGGTCACGCGCTTCACGCCCACGCTGACCGTCACGTCCGGCATGCGCCGCGCACGCTCCAGCGACACGGCCGCGTTCGAGCGCAGCATTTCGGCGCGCGCGACCCGCGCGAGCGGAGCATCGTCGAGCTGCGCGGTCAGCGCGGACAGCGGCTCGACCGGCGGCACGGTTTCCAGGTCGCCGCGCGCCGCGAGTCGGTCGTTGCGCGCTTCGCCCATCACCGCGTTCAGCTTTTCGCGCGCGACGTCGACACGGCCGCGCGCGGTCACGACTTCGATCTGCACGCCGGTCGCCGCCACCTGCGCCTTGGTCGCCTCGACGGGCGACACCTTGCCGGCCTGCGCGCGGCGTCCTGCAAGCTCCGCGGAGCGCGCGGCGATCGCGGCCGACTCCTCGGTCACCTGAAGCTGGCGCTGGGCGGCGAGCAGCCCGTAGAACGCGGCGATCACATCGGCGCGCACGGCCGCGCCCTGGTCGTCGAGCGATGCGTTGGCCGCCTCGCGGCCATACGATGCGACGTCGAGCCGCGCGCGGCGCTTGCCGCCCAGTTCGATGGTCTGGTTGATCAATGCGGTCGACGTGCGTTCCGCGCGGCTGAAACCTTCCTGCAGGAACGAGATTTCGGGATTGGGGCGCGCGCCGGCCTGCATCAGTGCGCCGGCCGATGCATCGACGTCCGCGCGCGCGCCGCGCAGCGCCGGATTGTTTTGCGCCGCGGCCGCGAGCGCCTCGGATAGCGTCAGTGACGATGCTGGAAGTGCGTCGGATGGCGGTGCGCCGATCGGCGCGGCGGCGGCAGCCGGAGCCGGCGACAGCGCGGGCTGCGCATGAGCCGTCGCGGCCATCGCAAAGACGATGGCCGCGGCGAGGTTGAGCTTGAGCATGTTCGGTTCTGCGGTAACGGTTCGCGACCGATGCTACGGACCGGCCGCAGTGCGAACATGAGGCGAAGATGATATTTCCGTCATGTTGGGCGCGGTGTATTCGCCGAACCGGCGTGCATATCCGCTCGGATGGTCACGTCAGCATAAAAAATATGCTTCGAAATTTAGAACTAGTTCTATAGACGTATTCGCTCGAAAAGATGACTGTTCAAGGTCCCGGCAACACGAACGAAATCATGCTGCTTTATGACCTCAAGGTCGTGCTGCCTCCTTGAAAACCTACGAATCGAGACTTTGAATCAATGAAAAACCTCTTCGATCACGACAAGTATGACTTTGACGCTGACGAAGACAAAGAATGGTTTCTCGTTCACTCCCCATGAGAATTTTTATTACTTCACTAACCGTAAATATCGCAGCGTCGCTCCTTTTCCCGGCAAGCTCTGCGGCGGAATGTCAGGGGTCACAAAATCTGCCGTCACAGCAATTTTTCGTAGCCTTCCCCCACAACAGCCACGAGATCTCCGAATCCGAGCAAATACGAATTGGACGATGGGTTTCGGCAATGAATTCCGATTATCCAATACAAAACTGGATCACTATAATTGGGAGCGCTTCCAAGATTGAGGCCGATCCGGAACGACTTGCAACGATGCGCGCTTCCGCGACGGCGAAAGTCGTCATCGACGACGGGCTGATAAACGCACCGTTTCAGATAAAAACGCAAATTTATCCAGCCAACAGTGCAGCCGGATCGACGTCGGAAACCCGTGAGGTCACCATTCAAGTGAGCCCCGGCTGCCTCGACAACTGCTGTACCGGCCATTGACATGAAGTCGGCTCATTTACCGCCGCCGCGCTTGCGTTGACCCGTGTACCTCCAACGCTCGCGCGCGACGGTCCATCGAATCCATCCGGACGAGAGTTCGATGTTCGATTCGAACGATATGTCAATCGCCGAACCCGGGAAACTATCCGCGTATTCTCGAAAATCAAACGCGCCCTTGCTTCCCCCGCCGCCGCTGCACGAGCCAGTCGAGCAGTTGCCGCCCGTCGCGTTCGCCGAACCAGCGAGCATGCCCGATCAGGTAACTGTCGTACGCGATATCGACGATCCCCGGCGCATCGATGATGCAGCCGAAATACGCAACCTCCGACAGCGCGAACTCCGTATGCACGATCGGCAGCAGCGCGACCAGCGCCGCATACGCATCATCGCTCAGCGGTTCGAGCGATTCGTAGCCGTCGAGCAGCGCGTCGATCTGGTCGTATTCCACGCGCCGCGCATCGGCCGGCGCCATCCAGTCGACCGTATTGCGCTCGATCGCCAGCGCGACGTCCATCACCGCGCAAGTGCGGTCCGACAAGCCGAAATCGAGCACCGTCCGCACCTGCGCACCAGGCCCCGCATCGGTCCACAGCAGGTTCGACGCATGCCAGTCGCCGTGCGTCCACAGCGGCGTCAACGTGGGCAGCAACGGCACGAGGCGCGCGTGATACGGCCCGATCGCGTCGGCCACATCGCCGCGCCAGTCACGCGAGCCGAGCGCGCGCACGAGCAACGGCTGCGCATCGATCCAGCGTTCGAGCGCACCCGCCAGATCGGCGGACGACAGCACGCGAAAACTCGACAGCAGCGTCCGCACCGGCCGCGCGGGCGCATCGTAGCCGGCCGCCGCGCGATGCAGTTCGGCCAGCGCGCGGCCGGCCGCGTACGCATGCGACGGATGCGTGAACGGCTGCCACGACATCACGCCGCGATACGGATCGACACCGGGCGCGAGCACATGCACCTCGTACGTCCACTCGTCGGATGCAAACGCGGTCGCACCGTGACGATCGGCCAGCACGTCCACCACCGGCATCCCGCGTTCGCGCAGATGCGCGACGAAACGATGCTCTTCCTCGAGCCCCTCGACATCGCGCAGGCTTGCGTGATGTCGCTTGACGAACAACCCGCGGCCGTCCGCCATCCGCACGAGCACCGCTGCCGCGAACTGCCGCGGGCTGTGCCACGTCAGCCGCACCGGCTCGCCCACGCCGTCGATCCGCGCGAGCACGGCCGCCACTTCGTCGTGCGTGATCAGCGGCCAGTCGCGTTCGGCTTGCTCGCCGTCCACGCCGAATTGCGGCGGCGCGACGTCGCGCGACAGGGGGCCGTCCGGCTCGAGGGGGAATGACATGAACGGCGTTGCTCCGTGGTTGAATCCGTGAATCAGCGTGTGCCGCCGCCCGACGCGAGCGGGCCGCCCGATGCTGCCCGCAACGCGGCGGCCGTCCGGCTCCAGTCGCGCCAGCCGACGACGGCCAGCCCGATGAACAGCGCATACAGGCCGGCCGTCAGATACAGTTCCTTGAACACGAACATCCCGACGTACACCACGTTCACGACGATCCACAGCCCCCACGACGCGATGTAACGCCGTGCGGTCCAGTATTGCGCGACGAGGCTGAACGCGGTCAGCGACGCATCGACGAACGGCAGCGCCGCATCGGTCCAGCGCGCCATCATCCCGCCGAGCAGCGCGCTGCCGATGACCGCCGCGATCAGGTCGGGCAGCATCGTGAGTGGCCGCACGCCGGTGACAGGCGCGACGTCGCCGGCAGGCGCCGCCTCGCCGCCGGCCTCGCTCGCGCGCTGCGCGAGCCAGCGCTGCCAGCCGTACACCTGCAGCACCGCGAACGCGCCCTGCAGCAGCATGTCCGAGTACAGCTTCGCATCGAAGAAGATCCAGCCGTACAGCGCGACCGACGCGAGGCCGACCGGCCAGCACAGCATGCGCCGCTTCGCGGTCAGCCAGATCGCGAGCGCGCTGACGATCACGCCGGCGATTTCGAGGGGGGACATCGTCTGTGCTCTCCTGGTGGGCTGCCGGGGCCGCGCGTCACGCGGCCGGTTCCGGTCGGTCAGAAATCATAGGTCAACGATATGCGCGCGGTGCGCGGCGCACCCGGGAACAGGTATGCATCGCCTTGCTGCTCGCCTGCGTCGCGCCAGTAGAACTTGTTGAACAGATTGTCCACCGACACGCGCAACACCGTACGATGGCCGCCGATCTTCGTCGTATAACGCGCGCCGAGATTGAACACGAACCACGACGGCACGCGCGCTGTGCCTTCCTCGTTCGCGTTGCGCGCCGCGCTGTATTCCACACCGCCGAGCACGTTCAGGCCCGCGACGCCCGGCACCGCGTAGTCCGCATACAGCGACGCGCGCAGCGCGGGCACGTTGATGATCTGGTGCCCTTCGTAGGCGGGCGACCCCGAATCGTAGGCCCGGGCGCGAATCGCCGCGACGCTGGCCGTGAGCCCCAATCGCTCGGTCACGCGCCCGGCCGCGCCGAGTTCGATCCCCTGGTGCCGCTGCGTGCCGCGCTGCACGAACGTGTACGACGTGCCCGACGCGTCAGGGTCGGCGAACTGGAACGGCTTGCTGATCGAGAACACGGCGGCCGTGAGGCTCAACCGGTCGAACCAGTCGTATTTCGCGCCGACCTCGATCTGGTGCGATTCGACGGGCGGCAGGAACGCATACGCGTTGGTCGCGCGCACCGGCGCCTGGTCGCCGAGCGACAGCGCCTTGCTGTACGACGCGTACAGCGACAGCACGTTCACCGGCTTGTAGACGAGCGCGACTTGCGGCAGGAACACCGAACGGTCGGTATGCGTCGTCTCGCCGTCGAGGCTGCTCCAGCTGCGCTGTCGCAGCAGCACTTCCTTGCCGCCCGCGAGCACCTGCCAGTGTTCGCCGAGGCTGATGCGGTCGAGCCCGAACACGCCGTACTGCCACGCATCGAGGCGCGGATACGACGACCCCGGCGCATTCTGCGACGGCGGGAAAGTCAGGTCCGGCCCGTAGATATTCTCGCTGCCCACATAGTCGTACACGGCGTCGGCCATGTGCACGACGCGGCGCTGCACGCTCACGCCGAGCGTCAGTTCGTGCCGCAGCGGCCCCGTCGCGAACTTGCCGGTCGCGACCGCGCGCAGATCGTCGTTGCGCCGGTATTCGCCGGGGCTGCGGAAGTCGTACACGTCGTAGTCGCCGTTCGCGCCGAAGAAGAACGGCGACGTCGCGCCGGCCGCGCAGCTCGCCGCGTACGAGCAGCCGTACGCGAACGCGCTGTTGTCGTCGATCATCGTGCGGCTGCGACCCGCGGCGATGTATGCCTTCCAGTCGTCGTTGAACTGGTAGTCGAAACGCGCGTTCAGGTTCAGCGCATCTGTCGTCACCGGTTTCGCCCACGGCTGCGTGCCGAGCGCCTTCGACGTCGTCTTCACCGACGGCACGACGGTGCCGCCGAGCAACTGGTAGCCGGGTGCGGAACGCTGGATCCACTGCTGGAATTCGGCGTTCAGCTGCAGGCTCGCGCGGGGGCTGATGTCCCAGTCGGCGGCGATCGAGCCGAACGTGCGTCGTCCGTTCGTGCCGTCGATATACGAGTGCATGTTCTCCTTCGCCGCATTGATCCGGAACCCGAACTGATTGTCCGGGCCGAAGCGGCGGCCGAGATCGACGGCCGCCGACGTCGAGCCGCGGCTGTCGACGCCGCCCGTCACGCTCGCGACGTTCGCGGAGCGCTTGGTCACGAAGTTGATCACGCCGCCCGGCGCGACGACGCCGCTGTCGATGCCCGCGAGCCCCTTCAGGATCTCGACGCGCTCCTTGTTCTCGAGCGGCACGTTCTGCTCGCCGGACACCGTCAGCCCGTCGATCCGGATCGCGCTCGCGAGATCGACCGGAAAGCCACGGATCGCGAAGCCCTCGAAATAGCCGACCGGCGCATAGTCGTTGACGACCGACGCATCGTTGCGCACCACGTCGCTCAGCCGCTTCGCCTGCTGATCGTCGATCAGCGCGCGCGTGATGACGTTCACCGACGCCGGCGTGTCGCGCAGCGGCGCGTCGTCGAGCCCCGCGACCGACGCTTCGCGCGCGCGCAACGCGTGGCCGCGCTCGCCGCTCACCGTGATCGCGGGCA
The DNA here is from genome assembly GCF_016899425.1 of Burkholderia sp. MS389. Lineage (GTDB taxonomy): Bacteria > Pseudomonadota > Gammaproteobacteria > Burkholderiales > Burkholderiaceae > Burkholderia > Burkholderia sola. The sequence goes on along the minus strand of NZ_CP045995.1, from coordinate 2,496,113 downwards.
GCGTCGCGCTGCCGGTTGCATCGGCGCCTGACGCAGGTGTGTCGCCCTGAGCCGCTGCGGCCTGCGCCGCGAAAAGCGTGACGCCGAGACCGACACCGAGCCCGACCTTCGCGCGCCGCCGACGTGCGCGTGCCGCTGTTGTTCTATTCACCGTCATTGTTCTGGATGGAAAACTCGCCATTCGACCTGTCGAAACCCGAAACCCAAAACCCGTTAGGAAGCTGCGAAGCGCGCGTCAGCGAACGCCGCCGCGCCCGTCGCCGGACGCGTTCCGTCGACACGATATTCATCGGACGAACCCGACCCTGCGGCGTGCAAGCGGGCCGGCCGGTCGGGACAACGCAGGATGGGACATCGGATTCGGATGACGCGCCGCAAACCGATGCAGCGGCCGACGGGTTCGTCGGGTGCCTGTCGGGCGGCCGGCTGCGTCGCGCGGTCGTGTCATGCGGGGGACGCTTCGAACGCCCCGGTTCGGGCGGCGGGCAGTCGGGCCGGCCGTTCATCGGAACGGCGGCCTGTCCGTCGCGCGACATCGCGGCGTGGCGCGCATTTTACCCCGGGCGGGGCATAGAGCCGCGGAATCGGGCGGAACGGGAAACGGGAAGGCGGGAACGGGGACGAACGGTGCGGGCGGCACGATAACGGCGGCGATGCCAACGATGCGGTCGCGATTCGCCTCGTGCGTGCCGGCCACTGAGGCCGGCGTCATCATGCGCCGGTCACGCGGCCTGGAACCGGAGCGGGAATGGCGGCCCCGCTACCGGTTCATCAGTCGCTCGCTCAAAACCCCTGCATCGTCACGGTCGGATCGACGACCAGATGCACGACGCCGTAAATCACCGCGCCGACCAGCAGCGCAAGCAGGAGCGCCACGAACGGCAGCAGCGTGAAGTTGGCGTTCGCGAGATCGTTCGCGTGCGCCTTGCTGTTGCGTACGCCGAAAAAACTCCACAGGACCAGGCGAACCATGCCGAGCAGTTTCATGATGGGCTCCTTTATCGAATCGGTTGGCGCTATCGTCGATCCGGACGGCATTCGAAAAAAGCAGCAGTTGCGTGCGCTTTTCGCGCAGCAGGCCATCTGCGGCGGCATGTCGCACGCACGTCAGCGGTCGAGTACGAGCGGCTCCGTCGCCCCTTCTGCGGGCCGTGCGACGCACAGCAGCGCGCAGCCGGGTTCGATCGCCGCATCGGGCGTTTGCGCGTAGTCGACCGCGCCGGACAGCACGCGCGTCGCGCACGCGCCGCACGACCCGGAGCGGCATTCGAACGGCACGGCCACGCGCTGCCCTTCCGCGAATTCGAGCAGCGTGCCGTCGGCGGGCGTCCACGCGGCTTCGCGCGCCGTGCGCCGGAACACGACCGGCACGCTTTCCGTCGCAGGCTTGGCAGTTGCCCGGGTTGCACTGCGCGAAACGCTCGACGGCCCGAACGCCTCGAACCGGATGCGTTCGTCCGGCACGTTCAGCGCGCGCAGCCCGTCGTACAGGTCGCGCATGAATGCCGACGGCCCGCACAGATAGAAATCGTAATCGTCGAATGAAAGGGCCCGCTTCAATTGCCCGATGTCGATGCGACCGGCCCGCGCACCCGAGCCTTCTTGAGGATGACTGTCGAACCAGTGAAGCGACACGCGTGCATCGGTGGCCGCGATGCGCACCAGTTCCGCGTCGAACGGCCGGTCGGCCGCTTCGCGGGCGCCGTGCACGAACACGACACGACGCGACGGCGTGTCGTCGGCCAGTGCCCGGCGAAGCATCGCGACCATCGGCGTGATGCCGATGCCGGCCGACACGAGCACGGCCGGGCGCGGGCTTGCGAGATCGAACGTGAAGCGTCCGCGCGGCATCTGCGCGTCGAGCGTCATGCCGGCCTGCGCATGATCGTGCAGCCACGCCGATACGCGTCCTTCGCGCTTCACGGTGATCCGGTAGTGTGCGCCGCCCGGCGCGTCGGACAGCGTGTAGCTGCGCATCGTCGGCGCGTCGCTGCCCGGCAGCGCGATGCGCAACGTCAGGTGCTGACCGGCTTCGTAGGCAGGCAATGTGCTGCCATCCGCCGGTTCGAAATGGAACGACCGGATCGCGCGCGCTTCGTCGACGATCTTCGCGATGCACAGCGACCGCCATGCGGGCGCCGATGCGGATGCGGGCGCGGACGGCGCAGATCCGGCCGTTGCCGCCACGCCACTCGACGCCGCCGCCATCGCCGCGAACTGCGGCGCGCGCTCGACGGCCGACCACCGGAACGGCAGCACCGCCCGCATGCGCCGCACTTCCCGCACGTGGAAACGCACGACGCGCTGCGCGCCGTCGAACGATGCGACGACCGGCCCGTCCCACACGATCTCCGCGTGCGCGGCGACATACAGCACATCGCCGGTGTCGAAATCGACGAACAGCAGCCCCGCTCGCGGATCGTGCCGCAAGTTGCCCAGCGTATTGAAGAACCGGTTGCCGCTGAAATCGGGCGTCGTCAGCGTGCGCGCATCGTCGACGCGCACGAAGCCAGGCATCCCGCCGCGATGCGACACGTCCGCGCCGCGCGCCGCGCCCGCCTCCGCCGACGTGTTCGCACTCGCGACGAAGAACGTATCGGCCTGCGCGAGCAGCGCGCGGTCCGCGTCGCTCAGCGCATCCGATACGTCCGGCGCGACGGACGCCCCGACGTCCCGCGCGACGAAAGTCGGCTTGCGGCCCTGAATGTACTTCGCACAATTGCCGAAGCTCTGCTCGACCGCGATCGTCAGCGCATCGCCGGCGACCGCGCGCACGACGCCGTTCACGCGATTGCGCCGCCGCGTATCGAATTCGATCCCGAGCCCGCCGAGCGGTGCGCCCGCCTGCCACGCGCCGGCCAGCGGATCGCCCGGCAGCGCGCGCGCCGCGATGCGCAGCGTGCGGGCGTCCGGCGACGTGACGAAACCCGGCGCACCGGCCCGCAGCGTCGCCCACGGCTGGCCGCTTGCATCGACGCCGCCGAGCACGAAGAACGGCAGTTGCGCGAAAAACGTCCGGTGCTGGTCCGGCATGAAGCGCCGGATCCCGCGCCGGCCGGCCGCGCCCGCCGCGTCCGTCACGCCTGCGCGCTGCTGCACGGCAAGCTCGCCCGCGTGAAACGGCGCGGTATCGAGTTCCCAGCCCGGTACGACGGCGGTCGGCGCATTCATCGCGTTCTCTCCTGAACAAGCGCGGCGGCAGTGAGCGTCAAGCGGCGAGCAGGCCCGCGCGCGTCGTCGGCATCGCGACGAAGCCCGGCAACGCCTCGATACGGGCCAGCCAAGCACGCACGTGCGGATACGGTTCGAGCGACACGCCGCCTTCCGGCGCGTGCGCGATGTACGTGTACGCGGCGATGTCCGCGATGGTCGGCTGCGCGCCGGCCGCGAACGGCTTGCCGGCCAGTTCGCGATCGATCACGTCGAGCACCTTCGCGGCCGTGCGCTTGGCCGTTTCCGGGTCGAGCTGCGCGCCGAACACGGTCACGAGCCGCGCGGCCGCGGGGCCCGATGCGATCGGGCCGGCCGCGTACGACAGCCAGCGCTGCACGACGGCCGCGCCGACCGGGTCGTCCGGCAGCCAGTGCGCATCGCCGTAGCGCTTCGCGAGGTACACGAGGATCGCGTTCGAATCGGCGATCACGGTGCCGCCGTCGTCGATCACCGGCACCTGCCCGAGCGGATTCAACGCGAGAAACGCCGGTTCGCGCTGCGCGCCGGCCGCGAGATCGACGTCGATGGTCTTCGACGGCAAACCGAGCAGCGACAGGAACAACCGGACGCGGTGCGCGTGCCCGGACAGCAGGAACGAATAGACGCGAATGGGCGAAGCGGGCTTGCTGGCGGCAGACATGGAAACACTCCGGAATCTCGCGCCGCCGGGGATCGGCGACGAACGGCTCCAGCGTAGCGCTCGCCGTTCGTCGCCAGAAGACGGATAATCACGGAAACATCATCCTCTTCCATAGGACAATCGACGATGGCCGATCTGCGCGACGTGAACCTGAACCGGCTGGCGATCTTCGTCGCGGTGGTCGACGCCGGCTCGCTGACGGCCGCGGCCGAGCGGCTCGGCCTGGCGAAGACGGTCGTCAGCACGCACATGCAGCGCCTCGAATCCGAGGTCGGCGCGAACCTGCTGGTGCGCACGACGCGGCGGCTGAGCGTGACCGACGCCGGACGCGTGTTCTACGACGCGTGCCGCGACATCGTGCGCGCGACCGAAGCCGCGCTCGACGCTGTGTCGTCCGACGCGGGGCCGCTGCGCGGCACGCTGCGCGTGAGCGTGCCGATCGACTATGGCGCACTGATCGTCGCGCCGGCCGTCGTCGCGCTGCGCGACCGGCATCCGGCGCTCGCTGTCGAACTCGTCGCGAACGACCGCGTCGTCGATCTCGTCGCGGACAACCTCGACGTCGCGATCCGCATCGGCCGTCTCGCCGATTCCAACTATCGCGCGGTGCAGCTCGGCACGTACGAGAAATGGCTGGTCGCGAGCCCGGCGTTCGTCGCGCGACACGGGCTGCCGCGCGATCCCGATGCGCTCGCCGCGCTGCCGTTCGTGATGCTGTCGTCGCTGCCGCGCCCGCATACGCTCGAACTCGATAACGTGCGCGGCGGCCGCGCGTCGGTGCGCTGCGTCGCGCCGGTCGTGTCGAACACCGCGACCGCGTGCCGCGCGATCGTGCTCGCGGGCGGCGGCTTCGGATTGCTGACGGATTTCTCGACCGCGGACGACGTCGCGGCCGGCCGGCTCGTGCGGCTGCTGCCGGGCTGGCATACGGCGCCGGCCGGGATCCATGCGGTGTATCCGTCGACGCGGCTGCCTTCGCCGAAGGTGCGGGCGTTCATCGAGGCGATGAAGGCGAGGATCGGGGTGACGGCGGCGGCACCGATTATCCGGCGCGCAAGTTCGAAACCACGGAGGGCGGGATCGTGAAACGAGGAAGAATGGCGATCGCGCTCAATGAGCGACCACAAGCCGCCTCATCAGCAAGGACTTCAGATCCCTGCGCGTATCGCAAACGATATGCACGTGAATGGTGTCGCCTCGCACGTCATAAATGATGCGGTTCATTCCGGCAATGACTTCGCGATACTGACCGAGGCTGATATTCGCGAGTTCATCAGGAATCCTGCCGTGATTCGGAAAAGCGCGAATCGATGCAATGGCGTCCTTGATCTGCCGGTAGCTCGTTTGCCAGGTAGCCGAACCGAAATTCGATACGAGATAGCGCTTCAACCTCTTCAGATCTTCTTCCGCCGAACGAAGAACGACAACCCGCAGTGTCATTGATCGTCGTCCTTGTCGAGGTCCGCAAAGACATCCTCGACTGGACGGAAGTGGCCCTGCTCGATCTCCCGATTGCCGAGTGCAAGCAGCCGAAGAAGCGCAAGCGTCTCTTCATGCTCCTCATACGACTTGACGTCCATGACAACGAGCTTCGCCTCTCCGTTCTGGGTAATCAGCATCGGCTCGCGGCTTTCCGAGATGTCCCTGACGATATCGGCGGCGTGGCTCTTGAGATAGCTGATGGGCTTGACCTGGGTAGAGAATTTCATGGAACACGTCCTGTGCCAGTCCATAACAAGACTGATTATAGTCCGAATTTGGTCTCATCCGGCCAATGAGCCCCGTTTTCCCGCGCGTCCCTAGTCGCGCGCCTGCAACGTCCCCAGCAGCACCTTCCGGCAACTGGCCACCACCTGCGCCTCCGGATCGCGATAGTCGGTCAGCAGCCACGCCGCGCCGACGTTCGTCATCGCGCCCACCAGCGCGAGCCCGATCAGCCGCTGCTCGGTGCGCTCGGCAGGCGTCGCGGCCTCGCGCGGCGCGCCAATCGCCATGATCAGCTTGCCGAAGTCGATCAGCATGCGCTGATACGTCATGTCGGTATCCGCGCTCACGCCCATCACCTCGAGCAGCAGCACGCGCGCCGCGCACGGGTCGCGCAAAAACGCGAAGAACGCCGCGAGCCCCGCGTCGACGCGCTCCCGCAGATCGCCGCCGCGCGCGGCGACCGCCTGCGCGACCGCGTCATGCAACTGCTGCGCGTGATGCAGGTAGGTGCAGCGCAGCAAATCCTCGGTGCTGTCGAAGGCCGCATAGAAATAGCGATCGTTCAGCTTCGCTTCCTGGCAGATCGACCGCACGGTCGCCTTGCGAAAACCCACCGTGCCGAACACGCGCGTCGCCGCGCGGATCAACGCGTCGCGCCGCTCGGCGGCCCGCACCTCGGGTGCCACGCCGCCATACGACCGGCCCTTTTTTTCCGTTTCGAGTGCTTTCTCCATTCCGCTATTTGACATCAGGACACCCGAAAACTAAAGTGGTGACGATCAACACCACAATAGATGCGCCGCCGGTGCGGCGCAAGCGGAACGGGAGGACGACGAATGAAGGGGTTTTCCGGCAAGGTCGCCGCGATCACGGGCGCCGGTTCGGGCATGGGCCGCAGCCTCGCGGTCGAGCTTGCGCGGCGCGGCTGCGAGGTCGCGCTCGCCGACGTCAACGACGTCGGGCTCGCCGGCACGGCAGCCGCCTGCGCACGGCACGGCGTGCGCGTGAGCACGCGGCGGCTCGACGTCGCCGATCGCGATGCGGTGTTCGCGTGGGCCGATTTCGTGCGCGCCGAGCACGGCAAGATCAACCTGATCTTCAACAATGCGGGCGTGTCGCTGGCCGCCAGCGCCGAAACCGCGCGTCTCGTCGATCTCGAATGGATCGTCGGCATCAACTTCTGGGGTGTCGTGCACGGCACGCAGGCGTTCCTGCCGCATCTGCGCGCGTCGGGCGACGGCCACGTGGTGAACACGTCGAGCCTGTTCGGGCTCGTCGCGATGCCGACGCAAAGCGCGTACAACGCGACCAAGTTCGCGGTGCGCGGCTTCACCGAGGCGCTGCGGATGGAACTCGAACTCGACGGCGCGCCGGTGAGCGCGACCTGCGTGCATCCGGGCGGCGTCGCGACGAACATCGTCGATGCGGGCCGCGTCGACACTAGCATCCACGCGCTGACGGGCCAGGACGAAGCGACCCATCGCCGTCAGGCGAACCGCCTGATCAACGCGACGACGGCCGACGAGGCCGCGCGGCAAATCCTCGCGGGCGTCGAGCGCAATGCGCGCCGCGTGCTGGTCGGCGCCGACGCGCGCCGGCTCGACCGGATCGCGCGGCTGCTCGGCGCCGGTTACCAGTGGCTGATGCTGCGCCACGTGCGCCGCGCCCGCGCACGCAACCTCGAACGCGCGCACGCGCCGGCCGCGCGCCCGACCACGCCGACCCAGGACCCCGCATGATCTCGACGACGACCGACCGGCGGGACGCGCCGCCCGCCTCCGACGCCCGCCGCGACAGTGGCGATAACCGCGACGATCGCGACCTTCGCGACCTCGACGTGCTGATCGTCGGCGCCGGCCTGTCCGGCATCGGCGCCGCGTATCACCTGAAGCAGCGCTGCCCGCATGCGAGCGTGGCGATCGTCGAGGCGCGCGACGCGATCGGCGGCACCTGGGACCTGTTCCGCTATCCGGGCGTTCGTTCGGATTCCGACATGTTCACGCTCGGCTACAGCTTCCGGCCGTGGCACAGCGACAAGGCGATCTCCGACGGCCAGACGATCCTCGACTACATCCGCGACACCGCGCGCACCTACGGCATCGACAAGACGATCCGCTACGGCCGGAAGGTCGTCGCGGCCGACTGGGATTCGAACCGCGCGCGCTGGACGGTCCGCGTCGAGCGCACGCGGGACGGCGCGACCGACACGCTGGTCTACACCTGCCGCTTCCTGTTCATGTGCAGCGGCTACTACGATTACGATGCCGGCTACCTGCCCGACTGGCGAGGCATGGACACGTTCGAGGGCAAGCTCGTGCATCCGCAGCACTGGCCGAAGGACCTGTCGTACGCGAACCGGCGCGTGGTCGTGATCGGCAGCGGCGCGACGGCCGTCACGCTGGTGCCGTCGATGGCGGCCGACGCGCGGCACGTGACGATGCTGCAGCGTTCGCCGACCTACATCGTGTCGCTGCCCGCGCGCGACAAGATCGCGAACGCGCTGCGCCGCGTGCTGCCGTCGCGGCTCGCGCACCGGCTCGTGCGCGTGAAGAACGTGCTGCTGACGATGTACCTGTACAACGTGTCGCGCCGCAAGCCCGACCGGACGAAGCAATTCATCATCCGCGCGGCCAGCCGGCAGCTCGGCCCCGACTTCGACGTCGCGAAGCACCTGACGCCGCGCTACATGCCGTGGGACCAGCGCGTGTGCCTCGTGCCGAACGGCGACCTGTTCAAGGCGATCCGCGCGGGCCGCGCATCGATCGTCACCGACGAGATCGAACGCTTCACGCCGACCGGCCTCCAGCTGAAGAGCGGCCAGCAGCTCGACGCGGACGTGATCGTCACCGCGACCGGGCTGAAGGTGAAGATGCTCGGCGGCGCGCGCGTGACGGTCGACGGCCGCGCGGTCGATTTGCCGGAGACGGTGTCGTACAAGGGGATGATGTACAGCGACGTGCCGAACCTCGCGTCGTCGTTCGGCTACACGAATGCGTCGTGGACGCTGAAGGCCGAGCTGATCGCACGCTACGTGTGCCGGCTGCTCAACCACATGCGCGCGAACGGCTACGATACGTGCGTGCCGCGGCTCGGCGCGGGCGATCTCGGCGACGTGCCGGCCGTCAACCTGAGCTCGGGCTACATCCAGCGCGCGGCCGGCATCCTGCCGAAACAGGGGCACCGCAAGCCGTGGAAATTTCATCAGAATTACGTGCTCGATCTCGCGTCGCTGAAGTTCAGCGCGCTCGCCGATTCCGCGATGCATTTCGAACGCCGCGCAAAAACCGGCCCGGCCGCCGCCGCGCCGGCAGCCGAACCCGCACTCGACACCCGCTGAGGCCGACATGACTCCTACGCTCCATCTGATCCAGAACGTGCTGCTCGGCGTCGTCGCGGTACTCGCCGCGCTCGCGCTGTTTTCCGGCTACGTGGCCCGTCGCGTGACGCGCGCGTTTCCGCCCGAAGGCCGCTTCGTCGACATCGACGGCGATCGTATCCACTACGTCGAATACGGCAACGGCCCGCCGATCGTGTTCGTCCACGGGCTCGCGGGGCAATGGCGCAATTTCGCGTACCTGCCGCTCACGCGGCTCGCGCAGCAGCATCGCGTGATCCTGATCGACCGCCCGGGCGCCGGCCGCTCGCTGCGCGGCGCGGCCTCGCAGGCGAACGTGTTCGCGCAGGCCCGCACGGTCGCCGCGTTCATCGACGCGCTGCAGCTCGACAAGCCCGTGCTGGTCGGCCACTCGCTCGGCGGCGCGATCGCGCTCGCGGTCGGCCTCAACCATGCGGACCGCGTGAGCCGGCTCGCGCTGATCGCGCCGCTGTCGCACGAGCAGACCGAGCCGCCCGCGCCGTTCAAGCCGCTGATGCTGCCGTCGCCGCTCGTGCGCCGTTTCGTGTCGTGGACCTTCGCGATCCCGCTGACGATCCTGACGGGCCGCCAGGCCGTGCGCCAGGTGTTCGCGCCGGAGGACGTGCCGCGCGACTTCCCCACCAAGGGCGGCGGCCTGCTCGGGATGCGCCCGCACGTGTTCTACGCGACGGCGACGGACCTGCTGTCGGCGCCCGTCGACCTGCCCGCGATGACGCGCCGCTACGCGGAGCTCGCGCTGCCGGTCGACGTGCTGTACGGCCACGCCGATCCGATCCTGAACTGGCGCGAGCACGGCGATGCGCTCGCGAAGAAATCGGCGCGCGTGCGGCTGAAGGTGGTCGAGGGCGGGCACATGCTGCCGGTCACGATGCCCGAAGCGACGGCCGACTGGCTCCTCGAAGTCGCCGCCGCGCCAGTCGACGTGGCGGCGCAGCCCGTGCGCATCGCGTAGATCGCGGCGGCGAAGCGCAGCCCGATTCCGTGGCGGGCAGCCGACGCCGCGACGGAATCAGGCTTCGTCGTCGGGTAGCGACAACCCGCGCTCCGACAGCACCTCGCGCGCGCTGCGAAACGCCTCGACCGCGGCCGGCGCGCCGGCATACAGCGCGCTGTGCAGCAATACCTCGCGGATCTCGACGAGGCTCGCGCCGTTGTTGAGCGCGCCGCGAATGTGCCCCTTCAGTTCCGTGCTGCGGCCGAGCGCCGCCAGCATCGCGCACGTGCACAGGCTGCGCGTCTTCAGGTCGATCCCGCCCCGCTGCCACGTGCTGCCCCACGCATGCTCGTTCAGCCAGTCCTGCAGCGGGCGCGAGAATCCGTCGAGATCGCTCATCGCGCGCTCGACGAACGCCTCGCCCATCACGTCGATGCGCCGCGCCTTGCCGTATTCCCTGTCCTGTTCGCTCATGTCGGTGTCCTCGTGGTCTGGAGTCGTGGCCGCTGCGCCGCCGCCGGCGGCCGGGGGGTTTCGCGTCATGTTCGGCGGGACGACGCGTTTCGTCAAAGATGCGGGCCTCGGTTCCCGGCCGTGCGCGTCACGTGCGGTCGAACGCTACGTAACATCCCGTCGCGCGTTACGGCGCCTTACGGGAACATCGCAGCCGCGACGTTCGGGGATCACGCGCGCCTGTCGCGCGAAACCGCCATTCCTCCGTTTAAATCGCATCGATAGCCCCGATTCCCGCAACAAATCGCGACACCGTTTCGCGAAACACGCCGTGGCGCGGAATTTGCAGTGAAGGCTGGGACACACTTCCAATGTCGAGGCCAACATGCACATTCTCATCAAGAAGACGACGGTAACGATGGCCGTCTCGTCACTGCTCGCGCTGTACGGCTGCGGCTCGGTCGATGGGCCGACGACGCCGACCATCAAGCCGAGCACGTCCGGGACAAGCGGCACGTCGGGGACTTCCGGGACGTCGGGCGGCGGTTCGTCGGGGACGTCGGGCGGCGGTAGTTCGGGGTCGTCGGGTACTTCCGGTACGTCGGGTACTTCCGGCACCTCGGGCACCTCCGGTACGTCGGGTACTTCCGGCACCTCGGGTACTTCTGGCACCTCGGGTACCTCCGGCACCTCGGGCACCTCCGGTACGTCGGGTACTTCCGGCACCTCGGGTACTTCTGGCACGTCAGGTACTTCCGGTACGTCGGGTACCTCTGGCACCTCGGGTACTTCCGGCACCTCCGGCACCTCGGGCACCTCCGGTACGTCGGGTACTTCCGGCACCTCGGGTACTTCTGGCACGTCGGGTACTTCCGGTACGTCGGGTACCTCTGGCACCTCGGGTACTTCCGGCACCTCCGGCACGTCGGGCACCTCGGGCACTTCCGGCACGTCGGGCACTTCCGGCACCTCGGGTACGTCCGGCACCTCGGGTACGTCCGGCACTTCCGGCACCTCGGGCACCTCCGGCACCAGCGTCACCCCCCTCGGCAATGTCCTTCAGCAATCCGGCAACCTCGTGACGGCGCTCGGCACGACGGTCGTGAACGGCGGCAGTCAGATCGGCGGCGTGCAGATTCCCGGCACGAACGCGACGACGGTCAACAGCGTCGGCAACGCGGTCAGCAGCCTCGGCAACGGCGTGCAATCGCTCGGCAACGGCGTCGCGGCCGGCCTCGGTTCGATCGGCGTGTCGCCGAACCCGCTCGGGCCGACGCTCACGTCGACCACCGGCCTGCTGACCGGCGCCGGCGGCGCGGTCAACAGCCTCGGCAATGCCGTGACGAGCCTCGGCACCGGTCCGCTGTCGCCGCTCGCGCCGGCGACGACCCTCGTCGGCAGTCTCGTCAACACGGTCGGCACCGCGGTCAACTCGACCGCATCGGCGCTGAATACGGCGCTGAACAGCGCGCCGGTGCAGCAACTCGAGACGCAGCTCGGCAGCGTGATCAACCCGATCACGAACACGCTGACCGGCGGCGTCACGACGCCGGGCGTCACGCAGACGCTCGGCAACGCGACCCTGCTCGGCGCCCCGCTCAGCGGCTTGCTGAGCACGCTCGGCAGCGGCCTCGGCCTCGCCGGTTCGCAGGTCGGCGGCGCAACCGGCAATCCGGTCGGCACGAGCGCCGGCAGCAGCGTGTCCCAGCTCGGCAACACGGTGACATCGGCCGGCGGCCTGCTGTCCAGCGGCAGCTCCAGCAGCGGCACCAATCCGCTCGCGCCGATCACGGGCGTGCTCGGTTCGCTGACGGGCGCACTCGGCGGCGGCGGCAGCTCGAGCGGCTCAGGCGGCACGAGCGGTACCAGCGGCGGCCCCCTCGCGCCGATCACCGGCCTGCTCGGCACGGTGACGGGTGCGCTCGGCAGCATCGGCTCGAGCGGCACCGGCGGCACCAGCGGGACGAGTGGGACAAGCGGCGCAGGCGTCGGCGGCCTGCTCGCGCCGGTCACCAACCTCGTCAACTCGCTGACGCCGCTCGGCGCGAGCCTCACCGGCACCGTCACGACGCCGGGCGGCAACCTGTCCGGCACGCTCGGCGGCGTGCTGACGAGCGGCCCGGTCGGCACGCTCACGGGTGCGCTGGGCACGCCGGCCGGCTCGGCCGGCGCCATCGGCACGGTCAGCCCTGGCGGCGCAACGGGCACCGTGACGACGCCGGGCGGCAGCGGCTCCGTGGTGACCGGCCTGACCGGCGGCACGAGCGGCGGCACCGCAAGCGGCACCGGCAACCTGCTGTCGCCGGTGACGAACCTGCTCGGCGGTCTGCTGGGCGGCGTCACCAAGAAGTAAGCGTCAACGCAACACGTATCAGAACGACAGGCCAATGGCCGGGCGCGCATCCATAAACAGCCCGGCCGACGGCCGGCGTCACCCGCCAAGCGGGGGCGCCGGCCCTCATCCCTACGAGGATCCGATCATGAACTCCACGCTCGACGGCATCGTCGCTGCCCCGGACCGCCCACCCCGTTCCGCCACGCCGTTGCGCGCCGGCCTGCTCGGCATCGCGGCCGGACTCTTCGCGCTGTGGGTCACGCGCGACCACCCGGCTCTCGACGCGGCCACGCGCGCGGTCATCGCGAGCCTCGCGATCATCGGCACGATCGCGCTGCACGAACTCTTCATCTCGCGCGTCTACCTGCGCCCGAGCGCGGGGCTGTCGCGGCAGGCCGTCCGGCCGCTCGGCATCGCGCGCGTGGCGACGCGGCTCGGCGCGCTGACGTCGATCTACGCAGGTATCGGCGCGATCTACTGGCTGCTGCCCGAATACCACGGCGCGTTCTACCTGCCGTTCTGGTCGCTGCTGCGCTCGCTCGCGCCGTACGTGATCGTCGCCGCGCCGTTCTACTTCGCGTGGATGGACCGCCACCAGCGCGAGACCGACGACGCGTATCTGCTGTGGGGCCGCTTCCTGTTCCGCCGCGCGCGGCCCGCGAGCTGGAAGCCGGTGCGCGAGATGCTGGCCGGCTGGGGCGTGAAGGCGTTCTTCCTGCCGCTGATGACCGTCTACCTGTCGAAGGATGCCGATCACCTGAGCGCGTCGCTCGCGAACGCGATGCATGCGCCGATGACGATCGCGACCTTCGTGTTCATGTACGACCTGTCGTTCACGATGGACCTGATGTTCGGCACCGTCGGCTACCTGTGCACGTTCCGCATCCTCGACAGCCACGTGCGCACCGTCGAGCCGACGACGCTCGGCTGGGTCGCCGCGCTGATCTGCTACCAGCCGTTCTGGTCGCTGATCTCGAACAACTACATCCGCTACGAAGGCTCGCTGTTCTGGGACAACTGGCTGCTGTCGGCGCCGACGCTGCGCGTGATCTGGGGCACGACGATCATCCTGCTGCTGCTGACCTACGCGCTGTGCACGATCTCGTTCGGGCTGCGGTTCTCGAACCTCACCAACCGCGGGATCATCACGTCGGGCCCGTACCGCTTCACGAAGCATCCGGCGTACATCACGAAGAACCTGTCGTACTGGATGGTGTCGGTGCCGTTCGTCGAACCGCTCGGCTGGCAGATCGGGCTCATGCACTGCGCGGGGCTCGTCGCGGTCAACCTGATCTACTACACGCGCGCGAAGACGGAAGAGCGTCACCTGATGCGCGATCCCGACTATCGCGCTTATGCGGAGTGGATCGCGCAACACGGGTTGTTCGCGCGAATCCGGCGCGCGTTCGGCGGGCGGCTGGCGGCCTGACGCGTCAACCGGGGCGGTCGTCCACGCCGCTCCTGTCCCCGCGCGGATGTCGACCTGTCGCGGCGTTCGCCCCCGCAACGACACGTTTGCACGTACGCGCGCTGCCGGTTGACGATGCGCTTTCGCGTGGATCTCCGGACGTTTCAACGCGCCCCATGCGGCCAATTGTCGCGAAACACCGCGATTCGTCGCGTTTCATCGCTTTTCTCCGCCAGTCCGATTGCCCGCTCGTTGCCCGTCGCGTATGGTGCTGACCGTCCGCGTGCGCCCGTCGCCCGGACGCCGACCGTCGTCCCGCACGACGGCCGTGCGGGCCGTGCCCGCCGCTCACCGTCTCCGCGACACCGCCCGTCGGCGCCGCGCATTCAAGAGGAAAGAGGCGTGATCCACAAAGTCCTGATCCTGTTCGCACTCTGCATCGCGGGCCTCGCCGCGATCGCCGCCGGTTTCCAGCACATTCCCAGCTGATTCGCGGCCCCGGCTCGCTTCGCCGAGCCCGGGGGCCGCTTCCATTTCTATTTCCCCATTGTCATGAACCCCTTTCTCGATGCGCCCGAGACGGGCGCCTTTTGCCATGCGTATCGACGTACAGCATTCCCAACACGACATCGACGACGAACTCGACACCCTTTATGACCGCCTGCATCAGCCGCGCCATCGCCTGTACGGACTGCCGGCCGTCGCGCTCGGCCGCTCGGGCCTGGTCGTCCGCCACCGCGAAGCGGACGGCGAATACTTCCTTTACGTCGAGGATCCGGCGGCCCGCCAGCTCGCCGGCTATACCGTGTTCAACCGGCTTCCCGAACTCCCGCGCCGCGCCGACCGCTACCTGCGCGCGCCGCATACGCGGCTGCGCGGGTCTGCCCAACGCAAGGGCCTTGCGACGACGCTGTATCGATGGGGGCTCGACGCGGGCCTGTGTCTGATCAGCGGCGCGCGCCAGTCGGTCGGCGCCGCGCAGTTGTGGACGGCGCTCGCGCGGGATTACGCGCATGGCTTCGTCGATGTCGAAGGTCGCGCGCTGCGTTATCTCGGCGAAACCGTCGCCGACGACGTGCACGGTGCGCTGCATACGCGGCGGCTGTTGCTCGGGAATGGGTGGGGAATCGGAGAATTCGCGCGTGCGGTCGGGATGACCGGCGTCGATGCCGCCGAATATGCGAACGCGAATGTGCGGCGCAGCGAACACGAACGACATCCCGTGCGGAGCGCCGGCCACGCGTGGCTCGTC
Organism: Burkholderia sp. MS389; assembly: GCF_016899425.1. Classification (GTDB taxonomy): domain Bacteria; phylum Pseudomonadota; class Gammaproteobacteria; order Burkholderiales; family Burkholderiaceae; genus Burkholderia; species Burkholderia sola. The sequence continues at coordinate 2,480,795 of NZ_CP045995.1, read as the reverse complement.
GCTCACGCGGCTCACGTGACTCATGTGGCTCACGCACCGATGCGATAATTCGCCGGAGCCGCGCGCCGCCGCCGCGCGAGCCACCTACCCACGTTCCGCGATGGCCAACGAAACCCGAACCGCTTCCCAGCGCCGCATCGACATCGTCGCGCTATGCGGCAGCCTGCGCGCGCAGTCGTACAACGCCGCATTGCTCGACGCAGCCGCGCGCGTCGCACCGCACGGCATGCGCATCACGCGCTTCGATCGTCTCGGCGAATTCCCGCTGTTCAATCCCGATGCCGAATACCCGACGCCCGTCGCGGTGCGCGATCTGATCGACCGCCTGAACGCGGCCGACGGCATCCTGATCGCGAGCCCCGAATACGCGCACGGTGTGACGGGCGTGATGAAAAACGCGCTGGACTGGGTCGTGGGATGCGAGGCCGTCGTGGACAAGCCGGTCGCGGTATTGAACGCGTCGCCGCGCGCGACGCATGCGGACGCGGCGCTGCGCGAAACGCTGTCGGTGATGTCGGCGCGCATCGTCGAGCCCGCATCGATCGCGCTGCCGATCCTCGGCAGCCAGCTCGACGCGGCGGGCATCGCCGCACATCCGCCGTTCGCGTCGGCACTCGTCGAAGCATTGCACGCGCTGCGCACGGCGATCGACGACCCGACTGCCGACCAATAAGCGATCCACACGCTGAACGCGTGCGCCGTGGCGTTATCGCGCCTTCGCGCGCGTCGTCTTTCTCGCCGGTTTGGCCGCCTTCGCGCGCGGCGCTTCCTTCTCGGGCTGCGCGCCGCCGCCCGCGAGATCCTCGAGCCAGGCGAGCGCATCGACGTACGACAGGAACTGCTGCAGGTATTCGGGCGACAGCTCGCGCATCGTCGCGAGCGACCGGTGCACGAGGCTGTTCGAATTGAGCGGCCCCGCGTTGCGCGGCACCTGGTCGAGCGACTGGCGATACTGCTGCTCAGTGCGGACCTTCGACCACATCGCGCGGAAGTAGTCGACCAGTTCGGGATCGAGCCCGCGCCGGTCGGCCTGCGCATCGCGGCCGAGCCCTGCGACGAGCGCGGCAAGCGCGCCACGCGCCGGCGCACCTGCCGACGTCTCACACGTGGCTGCGGCTTCACCGGCGCGCGCGACGATCTCCGCAAACCCTTCGATCAGCGTTGCAAGTCGCGCATCGAGCAACGCACGCGCGTCGCCATCGAGCACGGCCGCGCGCTTCTCGAGCGCGTCGATCCGGTGAAAGCGCACCGGATCGAGCCGGTCTGCGCCCTGCTCGCGCCATGCGTCGAGCGTCGCGCGCGCGTGCGTCGCTTCGCCCATCACTTGGCCTTTCCTCCGTTCGACGCCGACTTGCGCGGCACCGGCGCGATCTCCACGCGGCGGTTCTTCGCGCGGCCTTCATCGTCCGCATTCGAGCTGACCGGCTGTTCGGAACCGAACGCGGCCGCAAACACCGACGAGGCCGGCACGCCGGCATCGATCATCGCGCGCGTGACCGTCAACGCGCGCTTGGCCGACAGTTCCCAATTGTCCGCGAACAGGCGGTTGCCGGCGTGCACCTGCTGGTCGTCCGCGAAGCCGCTGATCATCAGGATCTCGTCGCGCGTCTTCAGGTAGGTGGCGAGCGGTACCGCCAGCGTCTTCAGCAGGTCGCGGCCCGCGGGCTGCAACTGGTCGGAGTTCAGTGCGAACAGCACGTTGCCGCTGATGCCGATGCGCCCGTTCACGAGGGTCACGCGGCCGGCCGCGAGCGGCCCGGCGAGCGCCTGTTCGAGCGACTTGCGCTGCTGCGCCTCGAGCTGGCGCGCGCGCACCGCTTCCTCGAGCTTCGACGTGAGCTGGAGCTGCATGCCGATCACGCCGACGAGGATCAGCACGAACGCGCCGAGCAACACCGACATCAGGTCGGCGAACGCGGGCCACACCGGCGCCGATTGCGCGCCGCCGTCGATTTCGTCGTGCATGCGTTACGCTCCGACGGGCGCTCGCCGGCCGGCGAGCTGCTGCAGGTCTTCGACGATCTGCTTCTGCGACATCACGCTCAGGTCGATCACCTCACGCGCCTGCGCGACGTAGTACTCGAGCTGTTCGTCGCTGCGCGCGAGCGATTTCTCCAGCGCGGCCTCGATGCGCTGCAGATGCGTCAGCAGCTTGTCGTTCGATTCGCCGAACACCTGCACCGCCATCCCGAACGCATCGCCGAGGCTCGCCACTTCGACGGCGCCCGCCGTGACCTGCGCGGCCACCGAATCGAGCTTGCGGGTTTCGGCGTCGACGGTGTCGTTGAAGCGCGCGCCGACGCGGTCGAGCAGATCGGCCGACGTGCTGACGAGCGCGTCGATCGCGGTGCGTTGTTCGGTCGACGCGTGGTTGACCGCGCCGAGCAGCGTTTCGAGCGTCGCGAGCAGGCGGCTGCGTTCGTCGAGCATCGCGGTGTCGCGCACCATGCTGTCGGACAGGCGCTGGCGCAGCTCGGCGACGACGTCGGCCGCGGCCTTCGGCGCTTCCGACGCGGCCTGCACGAGGCGCGAGATTTCGTTGATCGTGTCGCTCGCATGCACCTGCGCCTGCGCGGTGATGGCGTTCGCGGTGCGGGTCAGCGTGTCGCAGATGTCCTGCTGGCGCGCGGCGGCTTGCGCGCTCGTCTGCGCCCATTCGTCGCGCAGCGCGGCGGCCATCGCGGCGAGCGAATCGTTCCATGCCGACAGACGTTCTTCGTCGCGTGCAGCCAGTTGCGATTGCAGGCCCGTATGCGAATCGCGAATCGTCGACAGCAAATCGTTCGAGCGTTGTTCGAACGTCGACGCTTGCGCGGCGAGATCGCGCGTCGTTTGCGCGAGCGCGTCGCAGATTTCCTGCTGACGGCCGGCACTGTGCACGCCTGCGCGCTGCCATTCTTCGCCGAGCTTCGCGGCCATCGCGGCGAGCGAATCGCTCCATGCCGACAGACGTTCTTCGTCGCGTGCAGCCAGTTGCGATTGCAGGCCCGTATGCGAATCGCGAATCGTCGACAGCAAATCGTTCGAGCGTTGTTCGAACGTCGACGCCTGTGCGGCGAGATCGCGCGTCGTTTGCGCGAGCGCGTCGCAGATTTCCTGCTGACGGCCCGCGCTGTGCACGCCTGCGCGCTGCCATTCTTCGCCGAGCTTTGCCGCCATCGCGGCGAGCGAATCGTTCCATGCCGACAGACGTTCTTCGTCACGTGCGGCCAGTTGCGATTGCAGACCGGTGTGCGACTCGCGGATCGTCGACAGCAGGTCGGTCGAGCGTTGTTCGAACGTCGACGCCTGTGCAGCAAGGTCACGCGTCGTTTGTGCAAGCGCGTCGCAGATTTCCTGCTGACGGCCCGCGCTATGCGCGCCCGCACGCTGCCATTCTTCGCCGAGCTTCGCGGCCATCGCAGCCAGCGAATCGTTCCACGCGGACAGACGTTCTTCGTCGCGTGCCGCCAGTTGCGATTGCAAGCCGGCATGCGACTCCTGCATCGCGGCGAGCGTCGCGGCCGAATGGCGTTCGAACGTCGCGGCGGCCTCACCCAGCGCGCGCGCATGCTGGCCGGCCAGCGTCTCGCCGACCTGCTCCTGGCGCGCCAGCGCGTCGCGCCATGCGTCCGACAGGCGGCCTTCGGTCGATTCGAGACGCATCGCGACGCCGTCGAGCAGATCCGACGAACGCTGCGCGAACGTGTCGGTGAACTGGCCGAGCGTCGTCTGCAACTGCTGCGCGACGGCGTTGCCCGCCTGACGTTGTTCGTCGATCGCACGGTTCCAGACAGCCGTCACGTGGCCGGTGGTCTTCTCGAAGCCTTCGGTCAGCCCGTCGAGCTGACGCTGCACCGCGCCCGTCACGGTATCGCGCAGCGCGGCCATCTCCTGCGCGAGCCCCGTCATCGTCGCGGCGACGACCGGCTGCAACGCGGCGCCGGCCACCCGCGCGCTTTCGGCGGCGCTTTCCTTCAGCGCGTCGCCGACGTTCGACGCCAAGCCCGCATAGGCACGCTCGGTCCGGTCGAAAAACGCCTGCTGGCTTTCGAGCTGACGATCGTGCAACGCGACGCTGCGCGCCTCGAGCGTCGTCATCATCGTCTGCAACCGGTCGACCAGCGCCGGCATCACGTCGGCCTGGCGCTGCAGCAGCCGGAACGATTCGTCGCGCTGATGTGCGGACGAATGCACGCGCAGCGTCGTCGCGATCTTCGCGTCGAGCTGCTGGGCCGCGTCGATTCGTTCGCGGCGCACGAGCGCGGACAACAGCCCGAGCATCGCGGACGTCGCGACGCCGGCGATCGACGTGCCGAATGCAAACCCGAGCCCCTTCACCGGCGCGATCAGCGACGCGCGGATCGCATCGAGATCGGTCGCGCTTTCGAGCGCGGCGCCCGTGCCCTTCAGCGTGACGACCATCCCGAGCAGCGTGCCGAGCATGCCGAGCAGCACCAGCAGGCCGACGAGGTAAGGCGTGAGCGCCGGCCCCGGCAGCGCGACGCGCGCGCCTTCGACCCGTGTGCGCACCGCGCCGCGCAGGCCCGGATGCAGCGTGTCGAGCCACGTGTCGAGCTTCGCCGGCGGCTCGGTCAGGCCGGCGACCGCGCGCGACAGCGTGGCGGTCGCCTGCCGGAAGCGCAGCAGCTCCCATGCGCCGGCGACGTAGCACGCGCCGATCAGCAGCGTGACGGCCGCCGCCGGCGGGTTCGACGCGACATAGCCGGCACCGATCCAGCCCACTGCGAGCAGACCGGCGACGAAGACAACGAGATCAAGGCGAATTCTGGACATAGCGTGTTGATTAGCAGGTGCGAAGGGCCGCGAGCAGCCCGTCTACCGTTTGAAACCGGACTTCGAGTTCGGCAAGCAGGATGCTTTGCATCTCGTCGCGAAACGTATCGAGCCATGCGCCGGGCACGATCGCCGCGACGGTCGGGGTGTCGGCCACCGCGCCTTCATCGGCCGGAGCGGACGCGTCGGCGGCGTCGGGCGCAGCGTCGGGCGCAGCGGGGGCCGCGGCCACGGCGTCAGCCTCGGCCAGCGCCTGCCGCTCCGCGTCGCGCAGCCGCGCGAAGCGCGTGCCGAGCAGCGCGGGCACGGCCGACAGCAGGCTGCGCTCGCGCGCGCCGAGCACGCGCTCCATGATCGTGTCGAGCGTCGCGAGCCGCGCCATTCCGGACGAGCGCGCGGCGAGCGCGACCCGCAGGCGGCCGCGCAATTGGCCGATCGCCGTTTCCATGTCCTGCTGCAGGGTCAGATACCGTTGGCGAAAGTCCGCGAAATCGGCCGTGTCGGCGGCCGGCGGCGGCAAGTCGCCGGGCCGGCGCCGCGCCCGCAGCCGGTTGGTGGCCGTGATCGCCTGCGCGAGGTCGTGGCGCACGCGCGCGCAGTCGCGCTCGGCGTCGTAGCCGCGCACGCCGGCCGCGACGCCCGGCGGGCTCGCAGTCAGCGCGGACGACAGCGTGATCGCGTCGGTCCAGCCGAGCCACTGGCTCAGCCGGTCGGACAGCGTCTGCCGGGATTCCGCGACGTCGGCATCGGCCAGGCGCGCGAGCAGCCGGACGAGCGTCGGACCGCTCAACGCCGGGCGCGGAGATGCTTGCACCATGCTGCAAACCGTCAAAAAAGGCAGCAGTTTACACGTCGTCGGGCGCTCGACCGCCAGAATCGGGGATGCGGTGCGGTTCGGCGTGCTGGGCGACACACGGGAACACCCGTGGGGCAAGGCTCGGCGGGCGGTGGTGAGGGGCGAGAAACACGGTCGGCGGCGGCCGGCGAGCGGCCGCGCCATCGGGAAGTCATGCGTTGTGTGTGGCGTGCCAGCCCGGCACGAATGATGAACGGGCCGAGCCGCCGCGACGGGTGCGGGCGTTCCGCAAGCCACGCGTGACCATGGCCTAACGATGAATCGGTAATCTTGGAATTCGGGATGCCGACGCGCGCTGGGGCGAGCGGCCCGGGCGGGCCGGCCGATTCCCGCCGCTTCCCGGCGACGGCCATGGCCGGTCGCCGCCACGTGCCGATAAAGAAGCGTTCAGATCCCCGCTTTCGGCGCATTCAGGATCAGCCGCAGCCCGAGCAGCGTGATCGCGGCGGCCGCGATGCGATCGACCCATTTCTTCGCGCGCAGGTAGAGTTCGCGCGGCCGGCGCGTCGAGAAGCACAGCGCGACGAGCGTGTACCAGCCGAATTCGACCGCGAACACGAGCGGCGGCAGCACGAGGTAGCACCACAGCGGCGGATGCTGCGGGAGCAGCGCCGCGAAGATGCTGCCGTACCAGATCGCCGTCTTCGGGTTGCTGAGCTGGGTCGTGAGGCCGGTCCAGAACGACTTGCGCGCGCTGCCGCCCGCCATTGCCTGCGGATCGTCCATCGCGATCGGCCGGTCGGCGCCGCGCCAGATCTTCGACGCCATGTAGATCAGGTACATGCCGCCCGCGACCTTGAGGCCCACATACAGCCATTCGACGGCCTGCAGGAGCGTGTAGAGCCCGGCCAGCGCGACGCCGCCGAACACGATGCCGCCGATGCCCATGCCGAGCGCGGTGGCCAGCCCGTCGCGACGCGACAGCCCGATCGAATTGCGCGCCACCAGCACGAAGCTCGGGCCCGGAATCATCGCGCCGAGGAACAGCGCAGCCAGGATGGCGAGTACGGCAGCCGATGCGGTCATCGAAGTCTCCTTGGTCAGCGACGCCGCTGCGCCGGCGCCTGCGTGTCGTTTCCGACGGTCGAGCCGTCGATTCTGGCACGCTTCGCGCCTGGCCGAAAGCGGCGGTGCGCTGCTATGCTGGCCCTCTTTCCCGTCATCCCGCGCCGCCCCATGATCGAGATCCGCGTCGCCCGCTATCCCGACGGTGCCGCCGCCGTCGAAGCGATCTTTCGCGAGTACGTCGTGGGCCCGACCGCCAGCGTCGAATTCCAGGACGATGCGCGCCGAAATCCGGCGTCTGGCGCCGAGTTTCCCGGGCGCAATCTGTAACGCCGCGCGGCTCATCCCCTTCATCCTTTCGATCAAACCGCCCGCCATGCGCGCTCTTCGCCTTTCCGCCCTGCTGCTACCGCTACTCGCCGCCCTCTCGTTCGGCGTCCACGCCGACACCCTGCCGAAGTCGATCGCCGCGCAACTGCCGGCCGGCTACCAACCGCTGATCGCGCACGCCGGCCCCGATCTCGACAACGGGCGGCACAGCTTTCTCGTCGTCGTGCATCACGCGATCGATACGCGCGAGCAGCCGTCGCCGCGCCCGCTGCTGATCTACGAGGAACAGGCCGACCACACCTACCGGCTCGCCGCCCGCAACGACCAGGTCGTACTGCGCGCGAACGAAGGCGGCCAGTGCGACCCTTTCGATCCTGAAGACGCGGCCGACAATGGCTTGTCGGTGAAAGGCCGCTATTTCACCGTGCAGAACTCCGTCGCGTGCGGCCAGCACTGGACCGACTACATCACGTTCCGCTACGACCCGCGCACGCACGGCTGGCTGTTTTCGAGCCAGATCGTCACCGAATCGTTTCCGCTCGACGACAAGCCCGACCACGTCACCGTCACGCGCGCCGACGCGCACCGGCCGGTGTCGTTCGGGCAGTGGAAACGCAAGGACTAGCCGCCGCACGCGGCGGTGCCGTTTTTCAATACGGCGCGTCGCCCACCCGCCGCTCGCGGCCCCCGGCCAACAGGTCTACCATAGGCGCTCGTCGCCCGCGCGACCGCCGGCACGGCATGCGGCTTGCGCCTGCCCCTTTCCTCGTTGCCCCCGCACAGGAGGACGTCATGACGCAACACTTCGATGCGATCGTCATCGGCACCGGCCAGGCCGGGCCGCCGCTCGCCGCACGGCTCGCCGGCGCCGGCATGAAAGTCGCGATCGTCGAGCGCGGTCGCTTCGGCGGCACCTGCGTGAACACCGGCTGCATCCCGACCAAGACGCTGATCGCGAGCGCGTACGCCGCGCAGCTCGCACGGCGCGCCAGCGAATACGGCGTGTCGGTCGGCGGCCCCGTCACCGTCGACATGAAAGAGGTGAAGGCGCGCAAGGACCAGATCTCGGGCCGCTCGAACCACGGCGTCGAGCAATGGGTGCGCGGCCTCGACCACGCGACCGTCTTTCAGGGTCATGCCCGCTTCGAACGCGCGAACGCGGTGCGCGTGGGCGATGACGTGCTCGAAGCCGAACGCATCTTCATCAACGTCGGCGGACGCGCGCAGGTGCCCGCGATGCCGGGCCTCGACTCGGTGCCGTACCTGACCAACTCGACGATGATGGACGTCGACTTCCTGCCCGACCATCTCGTGATCGTCGGCGGCAGCTACGTCGGGCTCGAATTCGGCCAGATGTACCGCCGCTTCGGCTCGAAGGTCACGATCGTCGAGAAGGGTTCGCGCCTGATTCGCCGCGAGGACGAAGACGTGTCGCAGGCCGTGCGCGAGATCCTCGAAAAGGAAGGGATCGACGTGCAGCTCGACGCGAACTGCCTGAGCGCGCGCCGCGACGGCGACGGCATCGTCGTCGGCCTCGACTGCGCGGGCGGCGGCCGCGAGGTCGCGGGCTCGCACCTGCTGCTCGCGGTCGGGCGCGTGCCGAACACCGACGATCTGGGGCTCGACCGCGCGGGCATCGACACCGACGCGCGCGGCTACATCACCGTCGACGAGCAGTTGCGCACGAACGTGCCCGGCGTCTGGGCGCTCGGCGACTGCAACGGGCGCGGCGCGTTCACGCACACCGCGTACAACGACTACGAGATCGTCGCGGCGAACCTGCTCGACGACGATCCGCGCAAGGTGTCCGACCGCATCATGGCCTATGCGATGTACATCGATCCGCCGCTCGGCCGCGTCGGCATGACGCTCGCGGAAGCGAAGCAGACGGGCCGCCGGCTGCTGGTCGGCACGCGCCCGATGACGCGCGTCGGCCGGGCGGTCGAGAAAGGCGAGAGCCAGGGCTTCATGAAGGTAATCGTCGACGCGGACAACCACGCGATTCTCGGCGCGTCGATCCTGGGCGTGACCGGCGACGAGGTCGTGCACGGGATTCTCGACGTGATGGCCGCCGGCGCGCCGTACACGACGATCAGCCGTGCGATGCATATCCATCCGACCGTGTCGGAGCTGCTGCCGACGCTGCTGCAGGACCTGCATCCGGTCGAGTGACGCACGGCAGGCGGGCGGCCGCGACGTGAATGGGGTTCGTCGCGGCCCGAGCCGCGCATGCTGCGCGCCGCGCGCCGTCCGTCAGCTTTCGAAATACCGCGGCCGGTCGATATCGGCCAGCAGCCGCGGCTGCGTCGGCGCCCAGTCGAGCGATGCTCGCGTGCGCTCGCTGGTTGCGGGCGCATCCATCCCCGCAAACATCGCGAACCAGCCGAAGTGCTCGCCGGCCTCCGCCACCGACTTCGCGACGACCGGCACGTTCAGCCGCCGGCCGATCACGTCGGCGATCTCGCGGAACGGCACGCCCGTATCGTCGACCGCGTGATAGCGCGCGCCGGCCGTGCCGCGTTCGATCGCGAGCCGGTACACGCGCGCCGCGTCGAGCCGGTGCACGGCCGGCCAGCGGTTCGCGCCGTCGCCGACGAACGCCGATGCGCCCTTCTCCCTCGCGAACGCAATCAGGCGCGGCACGAAGCCGTGATCGCCGTCGCCGTGCACGGACGGCGGCAGGCGCACGACCGATGCATGCACGCCGCGCGCTTCGAGCGCGACCGCGGTCGCTTCGGACGCACGCGGATAGTGGGCCGACACCGGCACGTGCGGATCGTCCTCGGTCGCCGCGCGACCGGGCGCCACGAGCGCGAGGCCCGACGTGACGACCAGCGGCCGCGCCGAGCCGGCGAGCACAGCACCGATCGTGTCGATCGCACGGCGGTCGAGTTCGCAGTTCTGCGCGAAGCGCGAGAAATCGTGATTGAATCCCGTGTGGATCACCGCGTCGGCGGCTTCGGCGCCGCGCGTCAGGCTGTCGAGATCTTCCAGCGACCCGCGATGGACGTCCGCGCCGGCTGCGGCAACCGCTGCCGCGGCCGCATCGGACCGCGCGAGCCCGAGCACCGAGTGCCCGGCGGCCACGAGTTCGGCGACGACGGCCGAGCCGACGAATCCCGACGCTCCCGTAACAAAGACACGCATGTTCAGCACCTCCGGATGAAATGGAGGCTTACTATCGGTCGATGGCCGCTCGCGGTGAAGCCGTGACGGTTTACTGGTAAACGAACTAACAGGATATGGCTGACGCCTCCGACAACCTGCTCGGCGCGTACCTGCGGGACCGCCGCGAGAAGCTCGACCCGGCCGCGCTCGGGCTGCCGGCCACGCGCCGCCGCACGCCGGGCCTGCGGCGCGAGGAAGTCGCGCAGCGCGCGCACGTGAGCGCCGCGTGGTACACGTGGCTCGAACAGGGCCGCGGCGGCGCACCGTCGGCCGACGTGCTCGACCGGCTCGCCCGCGCGCTGATGCTCAACGACGCCGAACGCGAACACCTGTTCCTGCTCGGCGTCGGCCATCCGCCCGAAGTGCGCTATCACGCGCCGGCCAGCGTGACGCCGCGCCTGCAGCACGTGCTCGATTCGCTCGACGCGAGCCCCGCGATCGTCCGCACGGCGACGTGGGACGTCGCCGCGTGGAATGACGCGGCGGCCGCGACGCTCACCGACTATGCGACGCTGCCGCCAGCCGCGCGCAACATCCTGCGGCTGATCTTCGTCGACGCGGGTGTCCGTTACGCGCAGCCTAACTGGGAGCGCGTCGCGCGGTTCGCGGTCGGCGCGTTTCGTGCGGACGTCGCGCGCAGCGGCGCGACGCAGAGCGTGCAGGCGTTCGTCGACGAGATGCGCGCGACGAGCGCCGAATTCGATGCGATGTGGCGCGACCACGATATCCGTACGCACGACGAAGGCACGAAGGAGATTCGCCATCCGCAAGCCGGCCGGATCGCGCTTGAATACTCGGCGTTCTCGGTCACCGGCAGCCCGGACCTGAGCCTCGTGATCTTCACGCCGGTCACGCCGGCCGACCGTGCGCGGATCCGGGAACTCGTCGCGGCCCGCGAACAGGCACGCGCGGTGCAGGCGCCGGCTGCGTGACCTTACGCGGCTTTCTCGCACGCCGGATTCAGAGCGGCACGTCTCAGCGGATCGGGAAGCCATCCTTCTCGTTCGATGTCGACCACTGACGAACGCGCGCGGAAATCGCAAAGGGGCGTCGCGCACGAATGCGCGACGCCCCTTGTTCGTTCACGGACACTGCCGACTATGCCACGCGCTGCAGCAAATCCGTCGCGAAAGACTTCGCATGCGCGACGGCTTCCTGCGCGTCGCCGAATACGCCGAGCTGATCCCAGTGCTCTTCGGCCGCGTAGGTGCCTTTCACGGCGAGCGCCCGCTGGACGCTCAATTGCGCCGCGTATCGGCCGTCATCCAGCGGTCGGGCCGTCGCGACGACCCTGTGCGGTGGGCTGGCCCGCTCCGGCTGAACCAGCTCGACGGGGCCGCTGACCGTGCCGACATTCATCAACTCGTTTCGGGTGTTGCAGTCCGGGCAGTAGAAGCACCAGCCCGCCCCCTCCTGATGGTGCCTGACCTGTCCGCGAGCCAGCACGGCACGACATTCGACGTTTTCGCAGATGAACGGCATCGCAGTCTCCGGAGTTGTTTGACGGAAATCCTAGCATGTCCGACGGCGGTCAACCATCGGCATCCGCATGATTGCCGCACCGGCGGTTTCGGCTGGTTCCGCGTGCGCGGCAGGGGTAAGCGTCGCCGCGTTTCGCTGCGCTGCAAAATCGGCGCTTTCCCGCCGAATCGTGATGCCGACTGCGCGACCATGCGCAGCATCGCTGCTCGAACCGGAAGCGATCGCGCAACCTGCGAATGTCCCCATGAACGAGATCGTCGCGCGTCCGACTGCAAGGTCGCCGGTTAGCACGTGACGACGCGTCTGCCCGACATCGCCCGCGATAAACTGACGGCCCGACACCGAACCGAGAAAAGCTCAATGTTGATCCGCGTTGCGACCCTGGCCGATGCCGTCCCGCTTGCCGAATTGAAGCGCGATACGTTTCGCGAAACCTTTCTGCAGGACGGATTCGGCATCGACTACCCGCCGGACGATCTGGCCGAGTACGAAGCCCGTACCTACTCGGTGGCCGCGATCACCGGGCAGCTCGGCGACCCGCGGTGCCGCACGTGGGTCGCGGAAGGCGACGACGGCACGCTGGTCGGGTATGCGCACGCGGGGCCGTGCAAACTGCCGCACCCGGAAGTCGCGGACGGTTCGGGCGAGATCCATCAGATCTACCTGCGCCGCGGCACGCAGGGCACCGGCGCCGGACGCGCGTTGTTCGACACCGCGCTCGCGTATCTCGCCGCGACGCGCCCCGGCCCGGTATGGCTGGGCGTGTGGTCGGGCAATGCGAAGGCCATCGCGTTCTACGAGAAGGCAGGCTTCAAGCGTGTCGGTACGTACGATTTCAAGGTCGGCGAATCGACCGATCTGGAGTTCATCTACCGTCGCTGAGCGTCGCTTTCTGTCGGCATCGCATCGATGCGACGCAAACGAATACAGTTGATTGATGACGGCGTAAACGACGTTTTTCCCTCGTTTCGCGTCAAACGACACATTTCGAGGGGCCCCCGGTAAAATCCGCCATTCCGGGGTTATCGATCAATTGCTTCGTCATGCATCGAATTGGATTCTTCGTTTGCCGCGGCTATGATGCGCTCGATCTTGGCGGCCCATTGTCGGCCTTCAATCAAGTCGCCACGGCCGCCGGCCACACGCCCTACGATCTTCACGTCATCTCGCCGTCCGGCGGCCCGATTCCCGGCAATACCGGCCTTTCGATCGACACGAAGCCGGTCGGAAGGCGTGCGTTCGACACCGTCGTGTTCGTCGGCGGCGATATCGCGCCGATGCAGACATCGGACAATATCGCCGCAGCCAGCAAACTGGCCGCCAAGGCGTCGCGCGTCGCCAGCGTGTGTACGGGCGCATTTCTGCTTGCGGAAACCGGCTCGCTCGACGGGTTGAGAGCGGCAACGCACTGGCGCTACGCCGCGCAATTGCAGTCGCGCTTCCCTCGCACGCGGGTCGACGGCGACAGTATCTATGTCGTCGACGGCCGCGTCTGGACGTCGGCGGGCATCGCGTCCGGCATCGATCTCGCGCTCGGCATGATCGAACGCGACATGAGCACGGAGATTGCGCGCGAGGTCTCGCGGCTGCTGGTTGTTCCGTATCGTCGGCCCGGCGGGCAGTCGCAGTTCTCCGCGATGTCGCAGATGGAGCCGGAATCGGATCGCATCCGCATCGCGCTGAATTTCGCGCGCGAACATCTTGCCGAGGCGTTGCCGGTCGAGCGGCTCGCCGATGCGGCGAGCTTGAGTGTGCGGCAGTTCGGGCGCGCCTTTCGCCGGGAAACCGGTGAAACACCCGCGAGGGCCGTCGAGCGCTTGCGCGTCGAAGCCGCGAGGCTGCGCCTGCAGGGCGGCAGCGAACCGATCGAGCAGATTGCGCTGGCGGTCGGCTTCACCGATCCGGAACGGATGCGCCGAGCCTTCATCAAGCTGCTCGGACACCCGCCGCAAGCGGTTCGACGCGAGAGCAGGTCGAAGGCAGCGCGCTGATCGACCGCCTGCCGATCGGCGCGCCGCGTGGTTGACGTCTTGCCAACGGGTGAGTGGCGCGTGGGTACACAACGCGCCGTTTCTCCGGACGTCGATAACCGTCGTCAATCCTTGACGGGCGGATAAGCGTTCCACATGTCGCGATGCAGCTTCCACGTACCGCCCTGCTTCAGGAAGACGAGCGTCTGCTTCGCGCGGACCTTGAGCTTTCCGTCGTGATCGCGAACCTCCGCATCCGATACCTCCGTCACGACCCGGTCGTTACCGTAGAACTCATAGTTGCTGAACGATACGGTGCCGGGCTTCGATCCCGCATATCCGTTGATGAAGTAGTCGGTGATCGCGCGGTGCCCGGTGACTTTGTCGCCCCCCGGCGGCAAGAGCGTGCCGTCGTCGGTATAGAGGCGGCCGATCGCGTCGTAGTCGCCTCGCGCAAAGGCATCCGCCCATCGCGCGTTTTCGGCCTTGATGGCCGCTTCGGGCAGGCGTTGCGCGCCACCGGCGACAGCCGGCGCCGTGAATGCAAAAAAGGACACGCACGCTGCAAGCGCAGCCGTACAAAGATGAATCTGTCGCATCGAATGATTTCCGAATCGGGTTTGAATTGAAGAGGCGGCGACGCTGCACGCGTCGCCGGCAAGCGTGTCAGCGGACGCCGGGAACGCGTGCGAGTCCCTTTGATGCGCCGGGCAGCTTCTTGTCGACCAACGCGACGAGTTCGGGTCGTGCATCTCTCGGATGACCGGAGTGGAACGGCGGGTCGGGATCGTATTCGACGACGAGCTGCGTGTACTCGGCCGCCTGCCGGCCGCGCAGCTTCGACGCCACGCGCAGCGCGAAGTCGATGCCCGCCGTCACGCCGCCGCCGCTCATGAAGCGGCCATTGTCGTCTTCGACGAAGCGTTCGGGAACGGGAATCGCGCCGTATTCGGCCAGCTTGTTGACGAACGCCCAATGGCACGCGCTGCGCTTGCCGTTGAGCACGCCCGTCGCGGCGAGCACGAGCGAGCCGTTGCACACCGACGTCACGTGTTTCGCGCTTTCCGCGAGACGCCGGATCTGCGCCTGATACGCCGGCCGCATCGGCGCCGACAAATCGGAGCCGCCCGGCACGAGGATCACGTCGGTCTTGTCGATATCGGCCAGCCGTTCGGTCTTGCCGTACACGACGCCGAATTCGAGCGTCACGTTGCCGCCATCGAGGCTCGCGTAGCGAACGTTCGTATTCGGCAGCCGGTGGAAAATCTCGCTGGGGCCCGCGAAGTCGAGCAGCGTGCCGCCGTCGTAGTTGACGATCAGGATGTCGAGCGGCGCGTTCGGCGCGAGCAGCCCTGCGCGGCTCGTTTGCGCCGGCGCAGGCGTCGCGTGCCCGAGCAACGCGCCGCCGCCCAACACGGCGCCGAGCGTGGCGGCGCAGCCGAACTTCAGGACATCGCGGCGCGAACGGCCTGCCCGCGTGAGTTGTCCGGCGGACACATGGTTATCGCTACTGTCGGTCAAGATGATTGCTCCTTGCACTTCGGCCCATGGGCGAGTGCAACCCCGCCGGGCCGGATCGAATAACCGCCACCGCGAACGGCGTGGCGGACGTGAAATCGGGATGGGGATGAGCCGGGATGGCGTGCCGGGCTCGGGAAGCGTGACGCGCCGGCTTAAAGCTGCGACGCACCGCCATCGACGACCAGTTCAGTGCCGACGACGTACGACGATTCGTCGCTGGCGAGATAAAGCACCGCGTACGCGATATCGTCGGCCGTGCCCATGCGGCCCGCCGGATTCGCTTCCGCGAATTCGGCCTTGCGCTCGCGCACCCATTCGTCGGGCTTGCCCCACCTGGAGAGCAGCGGCGTATCGATCGGGCCTGGCGCGATCGCGTTGAACCGGATTTTCCGGTCGAGAAATTCGTACGACCAGCTGCGGGCCAGCGATCGCACGGCGGCCTTCGCCGCCGCGGTCAACGAGATGCCATGCTTGCCGGTCTGATCGACGAACGAGGTATTGAGGACCACCGACGAACCTTCGCGCAAGTACGGCAGCGCTGCTTGAAGCGTGACCACCACGCCCTTGACGTTGACGTCCATGATGTCGTTGTAGAGCGTGTCGTCGATGTCGTTGACGGCGGACGGGAAAGCCCAGCCCGCGTTGGCGAACACGACGTCCAGGCCGTCGAACGTCTCGTCGACCTCGGCGGCAATCGCGCGCATGTCGTCGAGCGACCGTACGTCGCCCTTGAGCACGACCGCACGCTCGCCGAGCGCTGCCCTCACGCGCTGGAATACCGCCTCGTCGCGCCCCGTCACGGCGACGCGCGCGCCTTCTGCAATGAACAGCTTCGCGGTGGCCAGACCGATGCCGCTGGTGCCGCCCGTGATCAGCGCCGATTTACCCTTGAGTCGCATCTTCCGTTCCTTTTCATGTGGTGAGTGACCAGGCCGGATACGCGACACGCGATGGTGGTTGCGTGCTTGTTCCGGCTCGATCGTTCACGTGAAGTATGGAGCGGGAGGTAGAGGGCTCAAAGGTCGTATAACCCTCGAAAAACGTCATTCAGGGTGCGCAGCGACGCCGCTAAAAAACAAAAGCGCGCAGGTCCGCTGGACCCTGCGCGCGTCGATCGGACGTGAATGGTTTGCTCGAGTAAGCCGATGAAACGGCAACGCGCGACGCGCGCTAGATGGTTTTCCCCGATAACCCGTGCATCGGCCGCCGCAACGCGGCGTCGAACGGATTGGTGCGCGGCCCGATCGCATCGGCCTGCCGCCGCAGCAGTTCGACGACCATCGGCATCCGATCGTCACCGAGCCGCGACGCGAGCGTGCCGACGCTCAGCGCGCCGACCGGATAGCCGGTGCGATCGAGGATCGGCACCGCGACGCCGGCCATCCCGTCGAGCACGCCGCTGTTGCGGCCCGCGTAGCCGAGTTGCCGCACGCGTTCGATCTCGGTGCGCAGATACACCTCGTCGAGCACGCCGTAGCCGCGGATGCGCGGCACGTTGAAGCGGATCACCTCCTCGCGTTCGGCCTCGGGCAGGAACGCGAGGATCGCGAGGCTGCCCTGCCCGACACCGAGCGCGATGCGCCCGCCGATGTCGCCGGTAAACGAGCGGATCGGAAACGGCCCTTCGCACAGGTCGAGACACACGGCGTCGAAGCCGCTCTTCACGAGCAGGAAGATGGTTTCGCCGAGGCTCGCGCACAGTCGCAGCAGCGCGGGCCGGCACAGCGTGCGCATGCTGCTCGGGTTGCCGGCCAGCGCGGCGAGCGCGAAGAAGTCGACGCTCAGCCGGTACAGCTTCGACTGCTCGTCCTGTTCGACCATCCCTTCGGCGATCAACGATTGCAGGATCCGGTGCGCGGTGCCCTGCGTGAGGCCGACGGCTTTCGCCAGATGCGTGACGCGCACGCCGTCCTGCTGCATGCCGGCCAGCGCGCGCAGGATCGCGAACGCACGCTGCAGCATGCCGGTGCCCGGCGCGCCGGCCGCATCGGCCGGGTCGACGGCGTCCTCGTCCGGGCGCGGCGTCCGGGCTGCCGGCGACGTTCCGGTCGAATGGGGTTCCTGCATGCCGGCTCTCCTCGACGATTTCATTGAACGGAATACGCTAGCCGCCATTGTCGTCCGGTCGAAAATCCGCGGGCATCCGGGTGTGCACGGGATTGACGCGCACGTTTTGCGGCTCGGCCGCCCCTCACCCACCGGAATGATTCGCAGGCGATTTTCGCATTCGTTCCATTCAATGGAATTTTTCAGAAATTCATCCCGTTCAGCAGAATTCGAAATTGACGCTCCCAAATATGGCTGGCTAGAGTCCGCGTCATCGGCGCACCGGCCATGCGGTGTGCGAACCCGGAGCTCCCCATGTCGTTTCTCACGCTTACGGATCTGACGAAAACCTTCGGCGAACTCACCGCCGTCGCGGGCGTCAACCTGTCGGTCGAACAAGGCGAATTCGTGTCGCTGCTCGGGCCGTCCGGCTGTGGCAAGACCACCACGCTGCAGATGATCGCCGGCTTCGTCGACGTCACGCGCGGCCGCATCGCGCTCGACGGGCAGGACATCACGCACCTGAAGCCGAACCGCCGTGGGCTCGGCATCGTGTTCCAGAGCTATGCGCTGTTTCCGCACATGAGCGTCGCGGAGAACGTCGGCTTCGGCCTCGACATGCGCGGCGTCGACAAGGCCGAGCGCACGGAGCGCATCCGCGCGGCGCTCGCGCTCGTGCGCCTCGACGCGCTCGCACACCGCTTTCCGCGCGAGCTGTCGGGCGGCCAACGGCAGCGCGTGGCGATCGCGCGTGCGGTCGTGATCGAGCCGCCGGTGCTGCTGCTCGACGAACCGATGTCGAACCTCGACGCGAAGCTGCGCGAGGACATGCAGTTCGAGCTGCGCGCGATCCAGCGCAAGATCGGCACGACGACGATCATGGTCACGCATGATCAGTCGGAAGCGCTGTCGATCAGCGACCGCGTGGTCGTAATGGAAGCCGGCCGCATCACGCAGACCGATACGCCGTACCGCGCGTACGAACGCCCGGAGAATCATTTCGTGTCGCAGTTCATCGGCAAGGCGAACCTGCTGCCCGGCACGATCGTCGCACACGACGGCGACGCGATCCGCATCGACCTCGGACACGATCTCGCCGAGACCGGCCGCACCGCGCACCTGCCGCCACGCGAACGCGACGTGCGCGTGGGCGACGCGGTGTCGGTCTGCATCCGCCCCGAGAAGCTGCGGCTGTGCGCGCCCGACGCCGGCCGCTTCGCCGCGACCGTCACGAGCCGCTTCTTCCTCGGCAGCCAGTGGCTGTACCGCGTCGACAGCGCGCTCGGCGAAGTGCTCGTGTGCTGCCAGAACGAAGGCGCGGAGCCGCTCGAGGAAGGCGCGCCGGTCGGCATCGACTGGCACAGCGACGCCGTGCGCGTGATGCGCCGGGAGGCCTGAATGGGACAGCCTTCCCGCCCGCTCTCGACCGACGGCGCGCCGGCCGGGCTCGCGGCCGCCCCGGCCGCCGCCGATGCGGTATCGCTCCGCACCGTCGGCGGTAACGCGCCGCGTGCGAGCTGGCGCGCCCACGCGCCGCTGTGGCTGATGTGCGCGCCGGCCTTCGCGCTGTTCGCCGCGCTCGTGCTCGCGCCGCTCGCGATGACGTTCGTGCTGACGTTCTACCGGTTCGACCCGGCCACCGGCCCGATCGCCGCGTTCCAGTTCGGCAACTACGCGGAAGTGCTCGGCTCGTCGTACTTCCACACGATCTTCGCGCGCACGTTCGGCATCGCCGCGCTGACGACCGCGATCTGCGTCGCGATCGGCACGCCGGAAGCGTACGTGCTGTCGAAGATGCGCGACCCGTGGCGTTCGCTGTTCCTGCTCGCGATCCTCGCGCCGCTGCTCGTGTCGGTGGTCGTGCGCGCGTTCGGCTGGAGCATGCTGCTGAACACGAGCGGCCTCGTGAACCAGGCGCTCGGGCTCGTCGGGCTCGGGCCGTACAAGCTCGAATACACGACGTTCGCGATCGTGGTCGCGCTGGTGCACGTGATGCTGCCGTTCATGGTGATTCCCGTGTGGACCGCGCTGCAGCGGCTCGATCCGCAGACCGAACACGCGGCACTGTCGCTCGGCGCGTCGCCGTTCACGACGCTGCGCCGCATCGTCGTGCCGCAACTGATGCCCGGCGTGCTGTCGGGCAGCCTGATGGTGTTCGGGCTGTCGGCGAGCGCGTTCGCGATTCCGGGCCTGCTCGGCGGACGCCGGCTGAAGGTCGCGGCCACGGCCGTCTACGACGAATTCCTCGGCTCGCTGAACTGGCCGCTCGGCGCGACGATCGCGGTGCTGCTGCTCGCCGCGAACCTCGTCGTGATGCTCACCTACTACCGCGTGCTCGAACGCCGCTACGCGCGCAGCCTCGGAGGCGCATCGCGATGAGAAAGAACGGCCCCTTCGCCCTTGCCTTCCACACGCTCGTGATCCTGTTCGTGCTCGCGCCGCTCGCGATCGTCGTGCTGGTCGCGTTCACGCCCAGCGAAACGCTGACGCTGCCGACCCGCGGCGTGTCGCTGCGCTGGTTCCGCGCGATCCTCGACTATCCCGACTTCGTCACCGCGTTCGTCAACAGCGTGAAGCTCGCGTTCGCGTCGGCAACACTGTCGCTCGCGATCGCGTTGCCGGCCGGCCTCGCGATCGGCCGCGCGACGTTTCCCGGCCGCGCATTCCTGAACGGGCTGCTGCTGTCGCCGCTCGTGATTCCCGGTCTCGTGCTCGGCATCGCGCTGCTGCGCTTCTTCGCGCTGATCGGCGCGACCGGCTCGTTCGCGTGGCTGGTGCTCGCGCACATGATCGTCATCACGCCGTTCGTGATGCGGCTCGTGCTCGCGTCCGTCGCGGGCCTCGACCGCAGCATCGAGCAGGCCGCGTGCTCGCTCGGCGCGGACCCGTGGACGACGTTCCGCCGGATCACGCTGCCGATGATCGTGCCGGGCATCACCGGCGGCTGGCTGCTCGCGTTCATCAACAGCTTCGACGAGCTGACGATGTCGATCTTCGTCACGTCGCCGCAGACGGTCACGCTGCCCGTACGCATGTACATGTACGCGACCGAATCGATCGATCCGATGATGGCGTCGGTATCGGCGCTCGTCATCTTCATCACCGCCGGCGCGATGCTGCTGCTCGATCGCGTGTACGGCCTGAACCGCATCCTGATCGGCCAACATTGATGACGACTCCCGTTTCCCGTTCCCCCGGCATCGCGGACGACGGCGCGCAGTTCGTGCGCGTCGCCGAACGCGAGCGCGCCGCCGTCGCGTTCATGCTCGACGGCCGGCCTGCGCACGCGCTTGCCGGCGACACCGTGCTCACCGCGATCCTCGTCGCGCAGCGCCGCGTGCGTACCAGCGAATTCAGCGGCCTGCCGCGCGCGGGCTTCTGCCTGATCGGCGCATGCCAGGATTGCTGGGTGCGCACCGAAGCCGGCGCACGCGTGCGCGCGTGCTCGACGCCGATCGCCGACGGCATGCGGATTCTCACGGCCGCCCGGCCGGCCGCGACCGGAGACGCATCGTGAGCGCCGCACTGCAACCGGTGATCGTCGGCGCGGGGCCGGCCGGCGTGCGCGCGGCCGAGGCACTCGTCGACGCCGGGCTGCGCCCGGTCGTGATCGACGAGAACGCGCGCTGGGGCGGACAGATCTATCGTCAACCGCCGGCCGACGCCGCGTTCGTGCGCGGCAAGCGCACGCTGTACGGCTTCGAGGCCGCGAAGGCCGACGCGGTGCACCGGACGATGGCCGCGCTGCTGCCGCACATCGACTATCGGCCGAACACGCTGGCGTGGTCGTGCGGCGCGGGCCGCGTCGACACGCTGCAGGACGGCCGCGAAGTGACGGTGCCGTACTCGCACCTGATCGTCGCGAGCGGCGCGACCGACCGCATGCTGCCCGTGCCCGGCTGGACGCTCGCGGGCGTCTATACGCTCGGCGGCGCGCAGGTCGCGCTGAAGGCGCAGGGCTGCGCGATCGGCCGACGCATCGTGTTCGCGGGCACCGGGCCGCTGCTTTACCTCGTCGCTTACCAGTATGCGAAGGCCGGCGCACACGTCGCGGCCGTACTCGACACGAGCCCGCTGCGCCGCCAGGCCGCCGCCGCGCCCGCGCTGCTGCGCATGCCGTCGATCTTCGCGAAAGGGCTCTACTACAACGGCTGGCTGCGTGCGCATGGTGTCGCGATCGAAACGGGTGTCACGTTCGAACGCGTGCTCGGCGACCAGCACGTGACGGGGCTCGCATGGCGCGCCGCCGGAGACGACGCGCAGCCCACGCCACCGCGCGTGCTCGACTGCGATGCGCTCGGCCTCGGCTTCGGCCTGCGCGCCGAAACGCAGCTCGCCGATCTCGCCGGCTGCCGGTTCGAATTCGACCCGCTCAATCGCGCGTGGCTGCCCGAACGCGACGCGGCCGGTCGCACGTCGGTACGTGGCGTCTACGTCGCCGGCGACGGCGCGGGCATCGCAGGCGCCGACGCGGCCGAAGCGTCGGGCCGGCGTGCGGCGCTCGCGCTGCTCGACGATGCCGGCGTCGCATCGCGCTCGCCGCCCGGCCAGCCCGACGCGGCGGCGCTCGAGCGCACGCTCGCCCGCATCGGCGCATTCCGCGCGGGCCTCGAGGCGGCGTTCGCGCCGCCGGCCGAACAGGTTGCCCGCTGCCCCGACGACACGATCGTGTGCCGCTGCGAGGAGATCGACGCGGGCACGCTGCGCCGCTGCGTGCGCGAAGGCGCGGCGACCGAATTGAACCGGCTGAAGGCGCTGACCCGCGTCGGCATGGGCCGCTGCCAGGGCCGCATGTGCGGCGACGCGGCCGCGCTCGTGCTGGCCGCCGAAACCGGCCGGCCGCTCGCCGACGTCGGGCGGTTGCGTGCGCAACCACCCGTGAAGCCGTTCCCGATCTCGGCCGCGCTCGCGGGCGACGACGTCGCGGCGATTCCCGACGAGGCCCGCGATGAGTGAGATCCGGCATTACGACGTCGCGATCGTCGGCGGCGGCCTCGTCGGCGCGTCGGCCGCACTTGCGCTCACGCACCGCGGACTGCGCGTCGGGCTGTTCGAGCGGCGCGACTGCGGCGCGCAGGCGAGCGGCGTGAACTACGGCGGCGTGCGCTGCCAGGGCCGCCCGGCCGAGCAATTGCCGCTCGCGCTGCGGGCGCGGCGCATCTGGAATCACCTGCCCGAACTGATCGGCATCGACGGCGAATTCGTCGTGTCCGGCCACTTGCGGCTCGCGCGCAGCGATGCCGATCTCGACGCGCTCGACGCATACGCCGTGCTCGCCGGCGAACACGGCTTGCCGCTGCAGGTAATGCGCGGCGACGCGTTCCGCCGCCGCTACCCGTGGCTCGGCCGCGCGGCGCTCGGCGGCTCGCTGTGCGAGACCGACGGCCATGCGAACCCGCGCCTCGTGTCGCCCGCGTTCGCGCGCGCGGCCCGCGCAGCGGGCGCGGACGTGTTCGAGCACACGCCCGTCGACGCGGTTCATCACGATGGCGCACGTTTTCACTTGCAGGCGGGCGGTCGCGCGCACACCGCGACGTGGCTGATCAATTCGGCCGGCGCATGGGCGAACACGATCGCCGAACGCTTTGGCGAGGCCGTACCGATGGAGCCGATCTACCCGAACATGTGGGTGACCGAGCCGCTACCGCCGTTCATCGCGCACAACCTCGGTGTGTATGGCGGCGGCGTGTACGCGCGTCAGGTCGCGCGCGGCAACTGCGTGATCGGCGGCGGCCGCGGCCGCGGCGACGGCGAGTTCGGCCAGCCGTCGGTCGACACGACGCGCGCGGTGATGCGCGACGCCTGCGCATTGCTGCCCGCATTGCGCGACGCGCTGCTGATCCGCACGTGGAGCGGCGTCGAAGGCTGTACGCCCGACCACAACCCGATCATCGGCGCGAGCCGTACCACGCCGAACCTGCTGCATGCGTTCGGCTTTTCCGGCGGCGGCTTCCTGCTCGCGCCGGGCGTCGGCGACGTGCTCGCCGATCTCGTCACCACCGGCGAAACCGCCACGCCACTCGATGCATTCTCGATCGGCCGCTTCTTCCCCCAAGCCATGCCGGCCGCCCCTTTCCGTCAAGAGGAAACACAAAGATGAAACTGCTCGGAACGATCGCGGCCGCCGCCGCCCTCTGCATCGCAGGCGTCGGCGCGCCCGCGTGCGCGCAAACGAAGACGATCTACGTCGGCATGAACGGCGGCCCGATGGAAAAGGCCTATACGAGCCAGGTGCTGCCCGACTTCGAGAAGGCGAACAACGTAAAGGTGGTGATCGTGCCCGGCACGTCGTCGGACGTGCTCGCGAAGCTGCTCGCGAACCGCAACAAGCCGCAGATCCACGTCGCGTTCCTCGACGACGGCGTGATGGCGCGCGCGGTGAGCCTTGGCGTGTGCCAGAAGCTCGACGATTCGCCGGTGCTGAAGGAGCTGTACCCGTTCGCGCGGATGAAGGACGACGTCGGCGCGGGCGTGCAGCTCGGGATGACCGGCATCGCCTACAACAAGAAGCTGTTCGCCGAGAAAGGCTGGGCGCCGCCGACGTCGTGGATGGATTTCGCCGACCCGAAATACAAGGGCAAGGTCGTGTTCCAGTCGGCGTCGAGCAGCACGTTCGGGCTGCACGGCTTCCTCGCGATCAACCGGCTGCTCGGCGGCAACGAACAGAACGTCGAGCCCGGCTTCGGCAAGTGGGCGAGCACGGTCGGGCCGAACGTCGTCGAGTACATCCCGAACTCGGCGAAGATCTCGGAGATGGTGCAGACCGGCGAGGCCGGCCTGTTCCCGCTGACGCCGACCGGCGTCGGCGACCTGCAGGACAAGGGCATCCCGGTCGCGTATGCGAACCCGAAGGAAGGTCCGGTGCTGCTGCTCGTCGACCTGTGCGTGGTCGCGAACAATCCCGACCCGCAACTCGCGCAGAAGCTCGCTCAGTTCCTGTTGTCCGCGCCCGCGCAAACGAAGGCGGCCGAGGCCGGCAAGCAGATCCCGACCAACCGTCTCGCGAAGATGCCGGCCGCGATGCAGCAGAGTCTCGGCAACGTCGACGACCTGGTGCGCAAGGTGACCGTGGTCGACTGGACCGCGATCAACGCGCGCCGTGCGCAGTGGGATACGCGGTGGAACCGGCAGATCGAGCGGTAACGCGAGACGGCGTACGGGCGACGTGGCGCTGAGCGCGCCATGCCACGTCGCACGAAGGCCAGAAGCGATACACCGGGATGCGGGCGGGGACGTCCCGCAACGCGAGATTGTTGTCGGAAGCCCCGCCGCCCGTGCTGCAATTTTCAGGTCAGCCTTCCTTCATCCACTCCGGCTCCACATATTCCTTTACCCACATCCACTGACCCGGCTCAAACAAATTCGTGTATTGCTTCCGTTCCGCTTGCTCCCGAGGGGTCAGCGTGCGGACATCGGGGAATTCATGTCCCTTCCGGATCATATGAATATCCGAACTGGAAGTCTTCGTGTATCCCTGCCAGATCCCCGTTTCAGGACACAGCATCCCCGTACACAGATTCATCGACCCGTATTTGTGGCGCTTCGCTTGTTGCTCTTCCAAGCGGCGCTGTTCGCGTTCCTCCGGTGTCAAAATCCTGTATATGCGGCTTATCTCAACTATCCACAGTCGCTGCGGAAAAGATCCATCCACCGGGTTGATGTAACCAAGATCGACATCGATAGGAAATTTGCTACCCGGAACATCCTTTGATCGGTAACGAAAAGACTGCAAATTGGGAGCGTCGGGAGTGCGCCCCATTATTTCATTCCCGTACTCACGATTTCCATCCCCGTCAACCCAATAGTCCTCTAGTTGGAGGAGAGATTTGATTTCCGTATCAGGCAGATTGGCAACCCTTGCGTCAACGACAATTCTTACCCCAGCCGGAACGATTTTCACTTTATCGCGATCCTCACTGTAGTCCTCCGGATCGTCGCCAGTGGAAAATTCAATCTTCGTCCCGCGCAGCGCACGATTTTTGTATTTATAAAGAAACCCTTTTGCAGGAGGGTGCGTCCACGTCGTGTAGTTTGTCCCAAAGATAATATTCTTCGGATCGTACGGCGCATCATCGCGCAGGATTGCCATTGCTGTTTTAAGGATGGTGCGCAGTGCGACGCGCTGCTCTTCGTCGGTCGCCTGCATCCCTCCCCCAATGGCGTCAAGTGAAGCATCGTATCCTCCTGTGCATGTACCGGGGTTGCGCACGAAAGCACGATCAGGGCGGTCCCAATAGGCTTGCACCACTTCCGCACACGCATAAGCATCTTCTTCATGTAACTGGCTCCGGTATCCCTCTTCGAAACTCACCATCTTCGCCGCCGTTTCCGGTGACACTCTCAACAGCTTGCACACCTCGGCCTGTGCGATCGGCACATCGGGTTTCATATAGGCTCCGCCCGTCTGATTTTGCATGTGCGAAATCATCCAGTAATAATGGAAAATCAACATGCGATGTAGCCCCGCCATCACACGCGTGTCATCTGGGATAACGGAAAAACACCGCCGCATTTCCGACAACGAACACTATGGCCGTCAAGCGCCACGCCGACTCCGAGATGTTTCAGGTCGTTCGCGCATTCGATGACTTCGCCACCATGATCGGTGGCGTCTCCCAGGCGAACCATTTCGTGGCCTTGTGCATTCTTCATCAGCGATCTCACATCTCACGTGGATCGAGATTGATAATGTGGAAATGCTGTGTCGCCTATAGGATGAATACGATTTTTCCGGTCCTGATCGCACGGCTGGTACGCACCCATCATTTGCCGGAGTGATGACACTCCCCTTTTTCTGCGGATTTGACCGGGGCCGGCGGGGCCGACAACACTAGCCCGCAGTGCCGCACAAGACGGCACGCGCCTGCCTCCCCCTTCAGAGTCCGCCATGTACCCGACCGACACCGTGCAATCCCCGAGCGCCGCCCGGCCGCTCGCCGACCGGCAACTACGCCGGATCGTCATCGCCTCCGTCGCCGGCAACGCGATGGAATGGTATGACTTCTTCGTGTACGGCACGGCCGCGGCGCTCGTGTTCGGCCACGTGTTCTTTCCGCCCGGCGCATCGCCGCTCGCCGGCAGTCTCGCCGCGTTCGCGGCGTTCGCGCTCGGCTTCGTCGCGCGGCCGCTCGGCGGGATCGTGTTCGGCCACGTCGGCGATCGCTACGGGCGCAAGGCGTCGCTCGTATGGACGCTGCTGATCATGGGTGCGTCGACGTTCGCGATCGGCCTGCTGCCGACCTATGCGCAGGTCGGCCTGTGGGCGCCGGCCGCACTCGTCGTGCTGCGCCTGCTGCAGGGCATCGCGTCCGGCGGAGAATGGGGCGGCGGCGTGCTGATGATCAGCGAGAACGCGCCGCCCGAGCAGCGCGGCTACTACGCGGCGTGGAGCCAGCTCGGCGTGGGCGGCGGCTTCGTGCTGTCGTCGGCCGCGTTTCTCGCCGCGCAGGCGCTGCCGGACGACGCGTTCCGCACGTGGGGCTGGCGGCTGCCGTTCCTCGCGAGCATCGCGATCTTCGCGATCGGCATCTACATCCGCCGCCATCTGCCGGAAAGCCGCGACTTCGAGCAGGCCGGCAAGCGCGGCGCGCACACGCACTTGCCGATCGTCGAGTGCATCCGCCGTCATCCGAAGGAAATCCTGCTCGCGATGGGGCTGCGCGTGGCCGAGAACGGCGGCGCGTACATCTTCCTCGCGTTCTCGCTCGTCTATGGAAAATACGTCGGGATTCCGAACGGCACGATGCTGACCGGCGTGATGATCGCGATGATCGTCGAGATGGGCGCGATGCTCGCATGGGGCCGGCTGTCCGACCGGATCGGCCGCAAGCCCGTGTACCTGATCGGCGCGCTGAGTCTCGTCGCATGCGCGTTTCCGTTCTTCTGGCTGCTCGACACGCGCGTGACGCCGCTCGTGTGGCTCGCGCTGACGGTCGGCACGGCGGTGAGCCACGGCGCGATGATCGGCACGCTGCCGGCACTCGTCGGCGAACTGTTCAGCACCGAAGTGCGCTACTCGGGCGTCGCGCTCGGTCATGAGGTCGCGTCGATCTTCGCGGGCGGGATGTCGCCGCTGATTGCGACCGCGCTGCTCGCGCGCTATCACGCGTCGTGGCCCGTGTCGCTGTTCCTCATTGCGCTCGGCCTCGTCACGGTCGCGACGCTGTGCGTGATGCGCGAGACGCGTGCCGTGCCGGCAGCCGGCACGCGCGGCGACACGGCATGAGCGCGCGGCCCGCGCCGGCCGCCGCACCCGCGTTGCCGGTGGGCGATTGGCGCACCGGTCCACGGCGCCACGTGCGCGCTTGCGCGGCGCCGCAAGCGCACGCAGCCGCAACGTCCAGGCTACGCGTCCCGGCCGCGCCGCGCGCTGTCGAACGCCGGCGCCAGCCCGAGATGGTCGAGCAGCCGCGAGAATTCGCCGAGCCGCTGGCGCATGTACGCGGGCACGTCGACCGCCGCATAGTCGTGGAAGCCGGCGCCCGTGCGCACGCCGTCGCGCCCGGTTTCCATGTTGCGCACGACGCTCGCGGCCGGCGCGAAGCGCGGGCCGATCTCGCCGGCCAGGTACTGCGACGCGTAGTACAGGATGTCGCAGCCGCCCCAGTCGATGAATTCGAGCAGCCCGAGCACCGCGAAGCGCGGACCGAAGCCGGTGCGGATCGCGATATCGATGTCCTCGGCGCTGGCCACGCCTTCCTCGACCATCCGCGCGGCCTCGTTCATCGCGAGCGCCTGAATGCGCGGCACGATGTAGCCGGGCGCCGGCCCGCAGATCACTGGCTTCTTGCCCACGCGTTCGAGCAGCGCTGCGACGGTGTCGACAACGGCCTGATCGGTCGCGTCGCTGCGGCTGACCTCGACGAGCGGCATCAGCAGCGCGGGATTCAGCCAGTGTGCGTTCAGCATTCGTGCCGGGTGCGCAACGTGGCGCTGCAATTCGGTGACGACGAACGTCGACGTGGTCGACGCGATCGTTGCGTGCGCATCGACGTGTTCGCCGAGCCACCGCAGCGCGTCGACCTTTGCATCGAGCACTTCGGGCAGTGCTTCGAACACGATATCGGCATCGCGCACCGCGTCGGCCGCGCCGTCCCGCGCCACCAGTGCGATGCGCGCGACGACGGCGTCGGCCTGTGCGGCATCGATGCGGCCGAGCGCGAGCTGCGCATGCAGCGGCCGGGCGATCTCGTCGCGCGTGCGCGCGTCGAACGCGCGACGGCCAGCCGCATCGCGCGGCTTGAAGTCGATCAGCGTCACGTCGAGGCCGGCAAACGCGAACACGAGCGCGATGCCCTGCCCCATCCGTCCCGCGCCGAGCACGTGGATGCGCGTCACATCGTCGGCCGCCTTCATGCCGCGTACCCCGCATCGACCAGCGCGCGCAGCGCGTCCTTCGACAGCGCCGCGAGCCCGAGCCGCTCCAGCGTGCGGCCCTCCGCATACAGGTCGCGCCCCGCGACCGCGCTCGCGATGCTCAGCAGCCCCTGCGCGACGGGCGTCGGCACGCCGGCCCAGCGCCCGCACGACACGATGAACGACAGCCCGAGCCGGGTATCCTCGAGCATGTAGCGATGCGTGCGCAGATCGATCTTCTCGCGCCAGTCGCCGCTATCGGTCAGCTTGCCGTGCGCGCCGCGCCCGTACATCCACTCGTCGCCGTCGATCGCGTAGTGATCGGCGAGCGGGAAATGCGGCGCGCGATAGCCGAGCGCTTCGCGCACCGCGATGCGTTCGGCATCGAGCGCGTTCGTCACGCGGCGGATCGACGGCTGCGTGCCTTCGTTGTGGATGTCCCACGCGTCGAAGTGTTCGAGCGGTCCGGCGTTCATCAGGATCAGCGGCGGATGGATCACCGGGCCCGCATTCATCAGCGCGCCGGACAACGCATCCTCGACCGGCTCGACCGACGGATAGCCGGCGCGCAACACGTCGAACGCCCAGCCGGCTGCATTCACCGGCCACACGCCGGTCGGCAGGCGCGTCGCGTACGCGCTGATCACGACGTCGTTGTCGCGATACTTGCGCACCAGGTACGGCAGCGTGCCCGTTTCGGCGAACGCGACGCGCGAACGGTTGCCGGCATCGGCCGCCGCGCGGGCGAACACGGCGCTGCCGAACGTGCCGGGCGGCAGGAACACGACCTGGCCGTCCTCCAGCAGCGGCGCGACCTGCGCGGCAAGCGCGTCGTGCGACGTGGCCGGCAACGGCACCACGACGAGTTGCGCGCCGTGCAGCGCGGCGGCCAGATCGTCGGTCAGGCGGATCGCGCCCGGCGCATCGCCGAGCGGCACCGCGCGCTTGCCGCGATAGTCGGTGACGTTCAACACGCCAAGCGCGCGCAGCCGCGCGTGCGGCTCGCGATCGCGCCGCCACCACGTCACGTCGTGACCTTTTTCGAGCAGGTCGATGGCCGCCGCATGGCAGCCGTGGCCGCCGCCCAGAACACATACCTTCATCGTCTTCTCCTGGTGATCGAGTACGCCCGAGACTACGCGGCCGCCTGCGCCGCGTCGCTTCAAAACACGCAACGACGCGCCCGTTCGCGCAACGCTGCGCAAGCCGACGCGCCCCTGCATCCGCTACGAGGTCTATCAATGGACATCGCCCTTTCCCGCCATGCACCGAACCGGCTCGGCACGCTGCACGCCCCCGACGAAGTCGAACGCGCGGTCGCGCATCGGCTCGGACCGCACCGGATGGCCGCGTCCGGCCGCGATCCGTTTCGCGCGGAGCTGTACGAGGTGCCACTGCATCACGGCGCGCTGCTCGAACTCAGCTACGGACGCGAAACGCGCATCGAGTTCGGCGAAGACGCCGATCACTTCCTGTTCCGGCTGACGCTCGCCGGTGCGTGCGAGCTGCAGGCCGGCAACGTCGTCGCGTACGCCGGCCCCGGCGCGCTGACCGTGTCGTCGCCCGCGCTCGCGAGCCGCCTGCGCACGAGCCCCGATTGCCGCAATCTCGTGCTGCGGCTCGAACGCGGCGCGCTCGAACGCAAGCTGCAGGA
Organism: Burkholderia sp. MS389; assembly: GCF_016899425.1. Taxonomy (GTDB): domain Bacteria; phylum Pseudomonadota; class Gammaproteobacteria; order Burkholderiales; family Burkholderiaceae; genus Burkholderia; species Burkholderia sola. The sequence continues at coordinate 2,450,632 of NZ_CP045995.1, read as the reverse complement.
CATGCTTCGCGCGCCGCTCGCGCGCCCGCTGCAATTCGACGTGGCGGCCGGCGGCGCCGGCACGGGCGCCGCGCTCGTGCTGCCGACCTTCGAGTACCTGTGCCGGATCGGCGCGCAGCCGGGCATCGGCATCGCGTCGCCGGTGTTCGGCACCGACCTCACCGCGTGGCTGATGTCGCTGCTGCTCACGCACCTGCCGCATTCGTACAGCGACACGCTGCTGCGCGGCACGCCGCCGCTGCCGGCCCATGTGCGGCGTGCGTGCGCTCACGTCGATGCGCACCTCGACGAACCGCTCGCGCTCGCCGCGCTGGCGGCCGTCGCGGGCGTCGCGCCGCGCACGCTGCAGCATGCATTCCGCGCGTTCCTGCACACCACGCCGGCCGCGTACGTGCGCGAGCGCCGGCTCGCCGCCGTGCACGCGGCGCTGCAACGCGGCGACGCGCGCAGCGTGACCGACGTGCTGCTCGCGCACGGCATCCATGGCTTCGGCCATTTCGCGAAGGCGTATGCGCGGCGTTACGGCCACGCGCCTTCCGTCACCGCGAGGCAAGCTCGATGACGCACTCCGCCCCCGGTCGGCCGACGGCCCGCCCCGAACCCGCGCCGCACGACAGCGACGCCGCCGACGGCCTGCGTGTGCAGGATCTCGATCTCAACCTGTTGAAGACGTTTCGCGCGGTGTATGAAGAGCGGCACGTCGGCCGCGCGGCGCTGCGGCTCGGCGTCACGCAGCCGTCCGTCAGCTATGCACTCGGCCGGCTGCGGCTGATGTTTCGCGACGCGCTGTTCGTGCGCACCGGCACCGGCGTCGAGCCGACCCCGCGCGCGCAACGGCTCGCGATCTCGGTCGACAAGGCGCTCGCGATCCTGCAGCACGTGCTCGACGAAGGCTCGCGCTTCACGCCCGACAGCACGCAGCGCGTGTTCCGTCTGCACATGAGCGATTTCGCGGCGAGCGCGTTCCTGCCGACGCTGCTCGCCGCATTCGACCGGCGTGCGCCGGGCGCGGTGATCGAGACGCTGCACGTCGACGAGTGCCAGCTCAACGTCGCGCTCGAATCCGGGCGCATCGACTTCGCGCTCGGGCATTTCGCCGATGCGTCGAGCCACTTCCAGCGCACCGCGCTGCTGCACGAGCGCTGCGTGCTGTTGATGCCGCGCCGCACCGCCCAACGCGTCGGGCTGCCTGACGATTTCGTGCTCGACGGCACGGCGCCCGACGCGCTGCGCTTCGTCGCGGTCACGTCGCATCGGCAGTCGATGCAACTGCTCGAACGGCACGAACTGATGCCGCGCGTGCGCGCCGCGCTGCCCGATTTCATGGTGGTGCCCGCGTTGCTGCAGGACGGCGATTACGCGCTGATCCTGCCGGAGACGATCGCGATCACGTTCGCGGCGCGCCAGCCGTGCGTGCTGTACGAGATCGCCGGCGCCGGCGAATGGGCCGTCAACGCGTACTGGCATCGGCGCTTCGATGCGGACCCCGGCCATCGCTGGCTGCGTGCGCTGCTGCTCGAACTGTTCAATATCGGCGAGCAGGCGCCGTTCGATGCATGGCTCGCGCCGCAGCCGCCTGCTTGCGCGTAGCGGCTCGAGCGAGCATGGGCACGGGCCCGCCGGCACGCTCAGAACGACGTGAGGATGCCCGCGACGAGCGAACTCGCGGTCGCGCCCAGCTTCGCCACCGCGACGCCGCCGCCCGCCGCGCCGTTGACGACGAAGCGCGCATGCGCGCCGTTGCGCACCATCGCGGCGCCCGTGTACAGCACCGTGCGCTTCGACAGCGGATAGTCGAAGCGGATGCCGTACGAATCGGCGTTGCCGTCGCTGTCGGCGACCTTCCGGTAATGGCCGACACTCAGCAGCAGCGACGCGCGCCCGATCGGCACCGTCGCGCTGAGCTCCATGATGTCGCTGTGCGGATACGCGCTCTGGCTGTCGATCGCGGTCGCGACGTCGGGACCGCCGCGATGGCGCAGGTACAGCGCGGCCACCTTCACGACGCTGAAGTCGTACGAAATCGCGCCGAGCGTGTAGTTGCTGTTCGCGGCCGTGCTCGCGGCACCGAGCGTCGATGCGGCGACCGGGCTGAACTTCTGCTGCATGATGTCGACGTCGACCGACAATCCGCCGCGCACGTAGTTGATGCCGGCGCCATACGTATCGCCGAGCGTCGCCGGCTGCCCGGCCGCGCCGTTGGCGCCGCGCGCGGCCATCGCGCGCAACAGGAAGCCCGCGTAGCGCGGCGACGTGTAGCGCATCGAGTTGCGCACGCGCAGGAATGCGGGCCCGACGAAGTTGTTGGTCGCGTTGCCCCATGCGAGCCCCGCGCCGAGCCCGGGCAGGCTGTATGTGACGAGTGTCGTATGCAGGATCGTGTAGAGCTCGCCGAACTGCACGCCGCCGAACGGCCCCGTGATGCCGACCCACGCTTCGCGGCCGAACAGCGCGCTGCTGTTCGACAATGCGCCGCTCGCCGCGTTGAAGCCGTCCTCGAGCTTGAAGATCGTCGCGTAGCCGCCGCCGAGATCCTCGACGCCCTTCAGCCCCCACTGCGACGCCCACAGGTTGCCGCTGCCCATGCGCGTCACGTGGTTCGGCCCGGCGTTCGCGTATTCGATCGCGGTGTCGATGCGGCCGTAGAGCGTCACGCTCGATTGCGCGACGGCAGGCAGCGCGTTGCACGCGAGCAGCGCGGCGAGCGGTACGGCAAGCCGGAAGGCTCGCCCGTTCGAATGGTTCATCTGCGTCGTCCCGTAGAAGTTGCGGCGCCTGTCGGCATCGCGCCGCTTGATGTGAAGCGCGTTCGCTTTCGGATGCGAACGCTGCCGATCAAAACCGGCCCGAGTCTAGGAACGACAATTTCGGACGTCGACGCAATGCGCTCTATAACGCTTATAGACGCGCCGCATGACGCGCACGGGCCCCGCCGCGCGCGCGCTGCGCGGCGGCCCGCGCGCACGGCCTCGGTGTTTTCTTTATCCGGGTCGGTAAATATCCGTGTGGCGCGGCTGTCACTCCGGCTATGGCGGCCGAATTTGGCCGACTACGCTGCGTCACCGATCGTGTCATCCGCACGCTTTCGCGCCGCGACGGCGCCCGGCCCGCGAGGCCGATGCCGCGCTTTTCCACCGCCCGCTCCTGGAGAACCCGCATGTCCGCATCCACGGCCCGCGCTGCCGACGGCAAGCGCTATACGTACGAATGGTATGTCGTCGTCATCTGCATGCTCGCGTACGTCTTTTCGTTCGTCGACCGCCAGGTCCTCGTGCTGATGATCGAACCGATCAAGCGCGACCTGCACCTGTCCGATACGCAGTTCAGCCTGCTCAACGGCTTCGCGTTTTCGCTGTTCTATGCGGTGATGGGGCTGCCCGTCGCGTATCTCGCCGACCGCTATGCGCGCCCGCGCATCATCTCGCTCGGCATCGCGCTGTGGAGCATCGCGACCGCCGCGTGCGGGCTCAGCCAGCACTTCGTGCAGATGTTCGTTGCGCGGATGGGCGTCGGCGTCGGCGAGGCCGCGCTGTCCCCCGGCGCGTATTCGATGCTCGCCGACTACTTCCCGAAGGAGAAGCTCGGCCGCGCGATCGCCGTGTATTCGCTCGGCTCGTTCATCGGCGGCGGCATCGCGTTCCTGATCGGCGGCTACGTGATCGCGCTGCTCAAGCATGCGAGCGCATTCACGCTGCCGGTGGTCGGGCAGGTGCATGCGTGGCAGGTCACGTTCCTGATCGTCGGGCTGCCGGGCATCCTCGTCGCGCTGCTGTTCGCCGCGACCGTGCGCGACCCGCAGCGCAAGGGGCTCGCGCAGGATCGCTCGGGCGCCGTGCGGCGCGTGTCGATGCGCGATTCGCTGCGCTTCGTCGGCATGCACAGCGCGACCTTCTCGTGCCACTATCTCGGCTTCTCGTTCTACGCGATGACGCTGTATTGCCTGCTGAGCTGGACGCCCGCGTTCTATATCCGCCGCTTCGGAATGACGGCCGTCGAAGCCGGCTACACGCTCGGCATCGTGCTGCTGGTCGCGAACACGGCCGGCGTGTTCTGCGGCGGCTGGCTCAACGACTGGCTGCTGCGGCGCGGCCGCGGCGATGCGCCGATGCGCGCCGGCGCGATCGGCGCCGCCTGCATGGTGATTCCCGCGACGCTGTTCACGCAGCTCGACAGCCTGCCGGCGTCGCTCGCGATGCTGGTCGTCGCGATGTTCTTCGCGTCGTTCCCGATGCCGACGTCGACCGCCGCGATGCAGACGCTCGCGCCGAACCAGATGCGTGCGCAGATCTCCGCGCTGTTCCTGCTCGTGTCGAACCTGATCGCGCTCGGGATCGGCACGACCGTCGTCGCGCTGTTTACCGATCGCGTGTTCGGCGCGCCGGCCGCGGTCGGGCACTCGATGTCGATCGTCAACGTCGCGGCGGCGACGCTCGCCGCGCTGCTGCTCGCCGCCGGCTGCCGCCACTATCGCCGCAGCCTCGAGCGCGAACGCGGCCACGCGTCGGCATCGGCTTCGGCTGATGTGGCCGTCGACGGCGGTAACGCCATTGCCGCCCGCTGAGGTCGCGCGGTTCACCGATCGCGTGGTCGGCGCACCGGCCGCGCGATTGCCGCACCGCTGACCGGCGACGATCGACACGCCCACCATCATCCATCCCGCTTATTCCGGCATCGATTTTTAATCGATTTGATTTATGCGATGCCCGTCCCTATTCTCGATCGCATGACGGCGCGGGGCTCCGCCGCGCCGCGTTTCTCTACCCCACGGAATTTCCCATGCAAGCGAACCGCCACCAGGTCCGGATCGACACACTGATCGACGCGGCGCAGGACATCCGCTGTTTCCGGGTCTCGCGCGTCGACGGCCAGCCGTTCGACGCTTACGAACCGGGCGCCCATATCGACGTCACCGCGCCATCCGGCATCACGCGGCAATATTCGCTGTGCGGCAACCCCGACGAGCGCGGCAGCTATCTGTTCGCGGTGAAGAAGGAAGCGCAGTCGCGCGGCGGCTCGCGTTCGCTGCACGACGACGTGAGCGTCGGCGCCGAATTGTGGATCGGCACGCCGCGCAACCTGTTTCGTCTGACCGATGACGCGAGCGAGCACGTGCTGATCGCGGCCGGCATCGGCATCACGCCGCTGCTGTCGATGGCGTATGCGCTGCACCAGCGCGGCGCGCGTTATCGACTGCACTATTTCGCGCGCAGCCGCGACCATGCGGCGTTCGTCGACGAACTGTCGGCCGAACCGTTCGCGTCGCACGTGACGTTCCATTACGGTGTCGAGCCCGATGCGCTCGCGGCCGAACTCGGCCGCTGCATCGAGTCGATTGATCTGGAAGCGCATGTCTATACGTGCGGCCCCGGGCCGTTCATGGATGCCGTTGTCGCAGCCGCGGCCAGGCGAATCCCGGAAGACGCGATTCATCTCGAACGCTTCGCGGCGGAACCCTCCGCGACGGTCACTGCGGATGCCGCTCCAGCGGAAGGCTTCGAAGTGCGCCTGCAACGCAGCGGCCAATCGGTGCGCGTCGCGCCCGATACGTCGATCGTCGACGCACTCGCGAAGATCGGCATCGAGGTCGATACCTCATGCGGCGAAGGCGTGTGCGGCACCTGCATGGTGCCCGTCATCGACGGCGAACCCGATCATCGCGATCACTGCCTCAGCAAGGCCGAGCGCGCGAGCAACACGGTGATCTGCTGCTGCGTGTCGCGCGCGCGCTCGGCGGTGCTCGTACTCGATCTCTGATGCGCCGAACGCGCCACCGTATTGCCGCGCCGATCTACTGATCGACTCATGTAAAGATGCGCGGCCGACGGACACTCCGCCACCGCGGTTGCGTCGGGCACGAGCCGCCCGACCGTCATTCGTCGAAACGCTCGACGATCTCGGCGAGCAGCGCGCGCATCCACGCATTGCCCTCGTCCTCGTGAAAGTGCTCGTGCCAATGCATCGTCACCGGCGCGGGCGGCAGCGTGACCGGCAGCGCATACAGGCGGAACGCGTTGTCGCGGTTCAGGATCTGCGCGAGCCGCTTCGGCAGCGTCGCATACAGATCGGTGACCGACAGCACGCTCGGCAGCGCGACGAAGTGCGGCACCTCCAGCGCGATGTTGCGACCCACGCCCTGCGCGCGCAACGCGTCGTCGAGCGCGTGGTGGCTGTGCTCGACCGATTTCACGTTGACGTGCGCGGCGCGCACGAACTGCTCGAGACTCAGCGCGGCGGCCGTCGGCAGCCCGCGCCGGCGCCCCGTCATGCACACGTAGGTTTCCTCGAACAGCACCTGGTGGCGCGTGCGCGGCATCAGCTCAGGCAGGTTGCCGATCGCGAAATCGAGCCGGCTCGCGCGCAGCGCCTCCTCGATCTCCTCCACCGGCAGCGGCTGCACGCTCAACGTCACGCGCGGCGCGCGCTCGCGCAGCGCCTGGCAGATCGCCGGCAGGTATGCCATCTCGCCCGCATCCGACAGCGACACCCGGAACGTGCGCGTGCTGGTGGCCGGATCGAAGCGCTCCGCATAGCGCAGCGCGACGCGCACCATGTCGAGCGCCTTGCCGACGATGCCCGCGAGCTCCAGCGCGACCGGCGTCGGCTGCATGCCCGAGCGCGTGCGCACGAACAGCGGATCGTCGAACAGCGTGCGCAGCCGGCCGAGCGAATAGCTGACGGCCGGCTGCGACAGCGCGAGCCGCTCGCCGGCCTTCGTCAGGCTGCGTTCCTCGACGATCGCCTGGAATACGCGCAACAGGTTCAGATCGAGATGATCGACCGACGTCATCGTGACCTCCATCATTTGCCACATTTATTTGATTATCAATTTTAGATCAATTTGACCGATATGCGGCAGAAGACGAGACTGGTCTCCGGACGCTGCGCCCAGCGCGGCCCGATTTTCGCGACTCTTTCCCCACGACGACGATGAGCGACATTCCCTACCAGACGATCGACACCCGCGCTTTGCATGGTCTCGCGCAGCCCGACCGCATCGCGCCCGCGATGTATCACGATCCCGCGCTGTTCGAAGCCGAGCTCGAGCGCATCTTCTACCGCACCTGGATCTGGGTCGCGCACGACAGCGAACTGCCGAACCCGGGCGACTTCATCACGACGACGATCGGCCGCCAGCCGGTAATCGTCGTGCGCGACAAGACCGGCGAGGTGAACGTGCTGCAGAACCGCTGCCGCCATCGCGGCGCGACCGTGTGCGAATCGCACAAGGGCAACGCGAAGGGCTTCACGTGCCCGTATCACAGCTGGTCGTACGCGCTCGACGGCACGCTGCGCGCGCTGCCGTACGGCGACGGCTACGAAGGCGTGTGCGAGAAAGGCGACCTGCCGCTCGTGAAGCTGCGCGTCGGCGTGTACCAGGGGCTGATCTTCGCGAGCTTCAACGATGACATCGAACCGCTCGAGGATTTCCTCGGCGGCGCGAAGCCGTGGATCGACCTGTTCGTGAAACAGGGCGCCGGCTACCCGATCAAGGCGAACGGCGAGCACAAGTTCAAGTTCAAGGGCAACTGGAAGATCCAGCTCGAGAACACGACCGACCTCTATCACTTCCCGGTCGTGCACAAGTCGTGGATGAAGTCGATCGACGACGAGACGGCCGCCGCGATCACGAGCTTCATGACGAGCGAGCACGCGTTCTGCCGCGCGCTCGGCAACGGCCACAGCCTCGCGGTGCTGATGCCCGAGCTGATCGATCTCGACGATGACGACGGCGCACCGCTGGCCGAACGCTTCGCGCCGCTCGCGGCGAAACTCGCCGAACGTCACTCGCCCGACGAAGTGCGCCGCATCGTGCGCTCGCTGATGGGCGTCGGCTTCAACCTGAACCTGTTCCCGAACCTCGCGCTGTCGATGGCGTTCTTCCGCGTGCTGCGGCCGATCTCCGCGAACGAAACCGAGATCCGCCACGTCGCGCTCGCGATGGACGGCGGCCCCGACGAAGCGAACCGCGAGCGGCTGCGCATTCACGAGCACTTCCAGGGCCCGTTCGGCTTCGGCAGCCCCGACGATGCGGAAGCGTGGGAGCGCGTGCAGCGCGGCGCGCAGGCGGGGCCCGACGTGCCGATCCTGGTCAACCGCGGGCTGAACCGCGAGACGACCGCCGCGAACGGCGAAAAGACCGCGCATGCGACCGACGAGACCGGCATGCGCGAAGCCTACCGGCAATGGCGCAACATGATGGAGCAGCAATGATGGACGACCGCAACGCCCTCTTTTCCGAGCAGACCTTCGCCCGCGCGGTCGAATTCGTGTGGCGCGAAGCCGAGATGCTCGACCGCCGCGACTATCGCGCGTGGCTCGACCTGTGGGATCCGACCGGCCACTACGTGGTGCCGATCGATCCCGACGCGACCGATTTCGCGGCGACGCTGAACTACGTGTTCGACGACCGGGACATGCGCGAGAAGCGCGTGCAGCGGATGGTGTCCGGCTATTCGGCGTCGGCCACCGACGCGGCGCGCACGGTGCGCACCGTATCGCGCTTCACGCTGGAAAGCGGCAGCGCCGATACCGTCGAGCTGAAATCGGCGCAGGTGGTGGTCGCATACAAGCGCGGCGTCGCGACGCTGTTCGCGGCCGACGTCACGCACAAGCTGCACGTCGATGCCGAAGGCGAGATGCGGATTGCGGAGAAGGTCGTGCGCCTGATCGACTCGACCGAAGCGCTCAGCGCGATCGGCTTCCTGCTGTAAGCCGCGACCGGTTCACCGTCGCCAGCGCAATGGTGAGCCGGGCACCTTCACCTGTGAACGGCTGCCGGTTCGCCGTCGCCCGCGCAAAGGTGAACCGGTCACCTTCACCTTTCAGCGGCGACCGCTTCGCCGTCGCTCGCGCAACGGTGAGCCAGTCACCTTCACCTTTCCGGACGACCATGCCCACACTCGAAGTTTTCCTGCCGGCCGGCCATGACGACGCGCGCAAGGCCGAGCTGATCGCGCGCCTCAGCCACGCGACCGTCGACGCGATCGGCGCACCGCTCGAATCCGTGCGCGTACTGCTCACCGAACTGCCCGCGACGCATATCGGCCTCGGCGGCCGCAGCGCCGCGGACGGCGCGCCGCCGTCGCTGCCGGTGATCGTCGCGATCCTGATCGCCGGGCGCACCGACGCACAGAAGCGCGCGCTGATCGCCGCGCTGTCCGATGCGGGCGCGAACGTGCTCGACGCGCCGCTGCAGGCGACGCGCGTGATCATCAAGGACATTCCGAACACCGACTTCGGCATTGGCGGCCAGACCGCGCGGGCGCTGGGGCGCTGACCATGCGTCGCGCGTCGCCGCCCCGCCGCAATGCGCCGACGCGGTTGCGCTCACCCGTCGGCGAGCGGCAGCGTCACGCGGCAGTCGAGCCCGCCGCCCGCGGCCGGGCTCGCGGCGATCCGCCCGCCGTGGCGCGTGACGATGCTCTTGCACAGCGACAACCCGATCCCGTTGCCGCCCGCCTTCGACGACGAGAAGCCGTCGAACAGCCGGTCGTGCGCGCCGGCGTCGACGCCCGGGCCATTGTCGATCGCACGCAACTCCGCATGGCCGGCCACGTTCGCGGTGCCGAGCGTCAGCGTGCGCGGCGCGCGCTCGCAACTGGCGAACGCCTCGATCGCATTGAACGCGAGATTCAGGATCACCTGCCCGATCAGCACGCGCTCGCAGCGGATCGGCAGCGGCGCGTCGGCCTGCACGATCGCGACCGTCACGCCGGCCTCCTTCGCGCGCAGCTCGATGAAGTACGCGACGTCCGCGAGAATGTCGCGCAGGTCGGCGCGCGCGACGACCGGCTCGCGCTTCACGATGAATTCGCGCACGCTCTTGATGATCAGCGCCGCATGCTCGGCCTGCCGATCCGCGCTGCGCAGCCCCCAGATCGCGTCGTCGACGGCGCCGTTGCCGTTCAGCCGCCGCACCGCGCCTTCGATGAAATTGCGCACGGCCGCGAGCGGCTGGCTCAGTTCGTGCGCGATCACGGTCGCCATCTCGCCCATCGCGTTGTAGCGGCCCGCGTATTCGAGCATCCGCGCCTCGGCGCGCCGCGCGTCCTCGATCGCGACTTCGTCGCTCACGTCGCGAAACTGCACGAGCAGCCCGTCGAGATCGCCTTCGATCTCGACCTGCCGGCACAGGATGCGCAGCCAGCAGGCGGAGCCGTCGCGCCGCACGATCCGGTAGCGCTGCGGCGCGGACGGGCATGCGGACGGCGCGTCGCGCAACTGCGCGACGAGCCGGTCGCGATCGGCCGCCGAGCAGTAGTCGAGCACCTCGCCGAGCGGCTCGTCGGGCGCGAGCCCCAGCACGCGGCGGCCCGACTCGCTGATGAACTGCACGCCGCCGTGCGGCGTCACGACCGCGATCCCTTCGTCGAGATCCTGCATGAACTCGCGCAGCCGCGCCTCGTAGCGGCGCAACTGCTGGCGGACCGCCTCTTCCGCGCTGATGTCGCGGAACTGCACCATCACGACGTCGCGCCCGCGCAGCGGCACGTAGGTCGCGGTGGCCTCGGACAGCATGTCGACCCCCGTGCGCGAGCGATAGCACCATTCGTACACCTGCGGGCCGTCGACGAGTGCACGATCCCACGCGCTCACCGCGATCTCGCGCCGGTACTTCGGCTCGGGGCGCGTCATGTCCGGCGCCTTCAGCGGCAGCAATTCCTCGACGGAAAAGCCGAGCGCGATGCACGCGGCGCGATTCGCCCACACGATCGCCCGGGTGCGCGCGTCGTGCAGCAGCACGCACGTGGTCAGCGCGTCGAGCAGCCGGTGGAAATCGTCTTCGTCGGGAAAACTCATGATCGGATTCGGAGGAAGGCGCGCGGCATCGCGCGGCCGGAAACCCAACATAGCACCGGCGCGCGCCGATCGCATCTGAAGATTTCTTTAGGCCGGCACGGAGCGTCACCAGTCGCGCGGCCCAACGCACCAATTGCTGCGTGTTTTCGGCGTTTCTAGACTAGGGTCTGTTTGCATATGAAACGCACATGCGAATGCCGGAATCGCCCCATCCCCAGGAGACTTTCATGCCGCAAGCCGCCCTCGCCATCGAATCCGCGCCGACCTCGCCGCCCGCGGCCCGTCCCGCGGCCGCGCCGTTGTCGCCGCTCGACGCGGTGATCGAAACCGTCGCCGCGCGCCGCGACGAATTCGACCGGCTGTCGCACGTACCGCGCGACGTGATCGCGCTGTTCAAGCAGGCCGGCATCTATCGCGCGGGCACGCCGCGCCGCTTCGGCGGCGATGCGCTCGCGCCGACCGCGTTCCTCGACATGATCGAACGGATCGCGACCGCCGACGGCTCGGCCGCGTGGGTCGCAAGCTTTGGCTCCGCGAACGTCTATCTCGCCGCGCTGCCGCTCGACACGCAGGCCGAGCTGTACGCGAGCGGCCCCGACCAGGTGTTCGCGGGCGGCCTGTTCCCGGTGCAGCCTGCGCAGGCCGCGCCGGGCGGCTGGCGCGTGAACGGCACGTGGAAATTCGCGAGCGGCTGCAAGGGCGCCGACTGGCTCGGCGTCGGCATCGCCGTGCCGGGCGCGCAGGACGCCGCGCCGAACAAGCCGCGCACCGCCGTGTTCCGCGCCGCGGATGTCGAGATCGTCGAGAACTGGAGCGTGGTCGGCATGCAGGGCACCGGCAGCCACGACCTGCGCGTGAACGACCGCTTCGTGCCGGAGGCGTGGACCTTCGTGCGCGGCGGCGAAGCGACCGTCGACGAGCCGCTGTACCGCTATCCGACCGTCGCGTATGCGGCGCAGGTGCTGGCCGTCGTCAACCTCGGCCTCGCGCGCGCGGCGCTCGACGTCGTGAACCGGATGTCGGGCGGCCGCCAGACGACGACCGGCGCGCCGCGTCTCGCCGATCGCGCGTATTTCCGCATCGAGCTCGCGAAGGCCGAGGCGCAACTGCGCTCGGCGCGCGCGTTTTTCTACGATGCGACCGATTCGGTGTGGCAATCGATTCTCGCGGGCAACCCGGTGACGCCCGACCAGGTCAGCCTGCTGCGGCTCGCGGCCACGCAGATCGCGCGCGAAGGCGCGAGCGTCGTCGAACGCGCGTACCGCCTCGGCGGCACGGCCGCGATCTACCGGTCGCATCCGCTGCAGCGGCTGCTGCGCGATGCGATGGTCGTCACGCAGCACGCGTTCCTCGCCGAAGGCAACTTCGACGGCGCGGGCGCGGTCTTCACCGGCGTCACGCCGTTTCCCGGCTATCTGTAACCTGCATCGCCCGAAACTTTCGATGAACGCGCATGAAGCCGCCGCACCGTCGCCGGCCGGCTCATGCGCCCGACCGATTCCTCTGGAGAACCCATTATGTCCGATTCGAATCCGCTGCCGCTGCGCGTGCTGTTCTGCTGCGGCGTGTCGCAGAATTTCTTCGACCTGCCGCGCGAGAAAATCGGCGAGGTGTGGCAGGCGTACGGTGCGATGCTCGCGGCCGTCGAAGCGATGCCCGGCGTGCGCGTGCTCGGCGTGATGGACGACGATCGCCTCGTGGTCGGCCAGGCCGACGGCGCACCGTGGACCTTCTACATCATGGCCGACGTCGCCGATTTCGACACGACGGTCGCCGTGTGCAACCTGTACCGCACGACGCCCGTCGGCGAATACAACCTGTGGCGCTACGGCAAGATCGAGGCACGCGTCGGCCGCGCGCTGACCGTGCCGCCGGCCACGAAGCCCGCGGCGTGAGGCGCGCGATGACCGATCTGTCTCCGGCCGCGATCGACGCGCTCGCACAGCGCGTCGCGGCGCTCGACGCCGAGCGCGCGGTGCGCGCGACGATCACGCGCTACATGGCGCTGTGCGACGTACCCGAAGATGCGGGCGAAGGCCCGTCGCTGGCGGAACTGTTCACGTCCGACGCCGTGTGGGAAGGCATCGGCCCGCGGTACGCGCGGAAGTTCGGCCGTCTCGAAGGCCCGGCCGCGATCGTCGCGATGCTCGGCCGCTATCTTCCGCCCGATCCGCATTTCTCGGCGAACCTGCACTTCCTGACGTCGGAGTCGATCGAGATCGGTGTCGACCATGCAAGCGCACGCGGCCGCTGGATCATGCTCCAGGCGTCGCGCTACGCAGACGATTCGGCCGAGCTGATCGCCGCGCGGCTCACGATCGATTTCGCGCCGTGCGCCGACGGCGCCGCCTGGCTGATCCGCCATTTCCGCACCGAACGCGTGCTCGACGGCCCGTGGCCGCTCGCCGCCGCGCCACGGTCCTGAACCCTTCCACCGTATTCGCACGCCATCGCACCATGACAGGCTTCATCGACACCTTCACGCTCGGCGGCCCCGGCCCGACGATCGCGATCAAGGACACGATCGACATCGCGGGCTATCCGACCCGCGCGGCAAGCCGCGCGCTCGCCGATGCGCCGCCGGCCGTCCGACACGCGGACGTGGTCCGCCTGCTGCTCGACGCCGGCTGGCAGATCGCCGGCAAGGCGAACATGCACGAACTCGCGTTCGGCATGACCGGCATCAACGACTACACCGGCACGCCCGTCAATCCGCAGGATGCCGCGCGCATTCCCGGCGGCTCGTCGAGCGGCTCCGCGTCGCTCGTCGGCCTCGGCGCCGTCGACGCGGCGCTCGGCACCGATACCGGCGGCTCGATCCGCGGGCCGGCCGCGTGCTGCGGCGTGGCCGGGCTGAAGCCGACGTTCGGCCGCGTGTCGCGTCGCGGCGTCGCGCCCGCGGACACCACGCTCGATTGCGTCGGGCCGTTCGCGCGCGAGATCCGCACGCTCGTCGCGGTGATGGCCGCGATCGCGCCGGACTTCGATCGCGCGCAGGCGACCGCTTCCGTTGAAGGCTGCACGGTCGCCCAACTCGCCGTCGAAACCGATCCGGCGATCGCCGCCGCGCTCGATGCGGCCGTTCGCGCGTCGGGCCTGCGTTCGCATACGATCGTGCTCGATGCAATGCCGGCCGCGTTCGCGGCGGGGCTCACCGTGATCAACGCGGAAACGTCGCGCGCGTTCGGTCACCTGGTCGCGACCGGCAAGCTCGGCGCCGACCTCGATGCGCGATTGCGTGCGGCCGCAACGACCGCGCCTGCGGCATTGAAGGAAGCCGAAGCCGTGCGCGCACGCTTCACCGCACAGATCGACGCCGCGCTCGAACACGCGGACGTGCTGGTGCTGCCGACGCTGCCCGCGTTGCCGATCACGCTGCAGCAGGCACGCGACGGCGTATCGGTGATCGCGATGTCGTCGCTGATCCGCCCGTTCAACCTGAGCGGCCATCCGGCGCTCAGCCTGCCGCTGCCGCTCGCCGGTTCGCCGTTGAAGGCCGGCTTGCAGATCGTCGGACGCAAGGGCGCGGACGAACGGGTCTGCGCAATCGCGGCACACTTCGAAGCCGCGCTCGCCGCATGAACCACGATACGGGCGCCGCTTCCCTCGGCGTGCGCCCGCGAACCACGGAACTCCATACCATGTCAGACAGAGTCGTTCTCGTCACCGGCGCCGCGCGCGGGCTCGGCGCCGTCATCGCCGAACGCTTCCATGCGGCCGGCTATCGCGTCGCGCTGGCCGACATCGCCGCCAACGCGATTCACGCGCATGCACGCGAGCTCGATCCGAGCGGCGAACGCGCGATCGCGCTGCCGCTCGACGTCACGTCGAAACGCGATTTCGAAGCCGCGCGCGATACGCTCGTCGCGCGCTGGGGCACGATCGACGTGCTCGTCAACAATGCGGGCGCATCGAAGGTCGTGCCGGCGATGGAGATCACGGCCGAGCAGTTCGACCAGGTGATCGACGTGAACCTGCGCAGCGTGCTGTTCGGCTGCCAGGTGTTCGGCCAGTATTTCGCGACGCGCGGCGCGGGTCGCATCGTCAACATCGCGTCGCTGGCCGGACAGAACGGCGGCTCGGCGACGGGCGCCCATTACGCGGCTGCGAAAGGCGGTACGCTGACGCTGACCAAGGTGTTCGCGCGCGATCTCGCTGCACAGGGCGTGACCGTCAACGCGATCTCGCCGGGGCCGCTCGATCTGCCGATCGTGTACGAAAGCGTCGCGCCGGAAAAGCTGCGTCAGGTGCTCGCGAGCCTGCCGGGTGGCAAGCTCGGCTCGGCCGGCTTCGTCGCGGATGCCGCGGTGCTGCTCGCGTCGGGCGACGCGCATTTCGCGAACGGCGCATGCTGGGACATCAACGGCGGGTTGTACATGCGCTGAACGGTACGCACGCATCGGGCGCGCGGTGCGTGTGCGCGGTGTGCGTGCGCGTCGGCTGCGTCGCGTGCGTTGCATGCTTCTCGTGGTCCGGATGCGCAAGCCGATCCGCGCACAGCCCCGACCGCTATCGAGACGCCTCCCCATCGTCGCCCCACACGACCATCACGTCGCGCACGAGCGCGGCGATCGACGTCGCGCCGAGCTTCTCCTTGATGCTCGCGCGATGCACGTCGACGGTCTTCACGCTGATCGACAGGTCCGACGCGATCTGCTTGCTGCCCTTGCCGTCCACGACGCCGCGCAGCACTTCCTTCTCGCGCGCGGTCAGCGCGTCGAGCCGCTGGCGCAGCTCGCGGTGGCGCTGGCTCACCGCATGCCGCTGCTGCGCGAGCCGCAGCGCGCGCTGCACGCGTTCGAGCATCTGCTGCGAGTTGTACGGCTTCTCGACGAAATCGATCGCACCGTTCTGCAGTGCGCGCACCGACATCGGAATGTCGCCGTGTCCGCTGACGAAGATCACCGGCAGCGTCGCGCCGCGCGCATTCAGTTCGGCCTGCACGTCGAAGCCGCTTTTCTCCGGCATCCGCACGTCGAGCACGAGGCACGCAGGCAGGTTCACGTCGAAGCGCGCGAGAAAATCGGCCGCGTTCGCGAACCCTTCGGACGCGATGCCGACCGATTCGAGCAGCCACGCGAGGGACGTCCGCATGCCGCCGTCGTCGTCGACGATGTATACGATCGGTGCCGGTGACGTCATCGGGGTGTCTCGCAAAATATCGGTATCGGTATCACGCGCGACGCAGGGGTGAAGCCCGCGTCGTTCGTCGGGGGTATGCGGCACATCATAGCGAGCCGAAAATCCGCTGAATACCCCTTCACGTACCGCGTGAACGCACAACCGCTCATTTTTCGCGCAGCGTGCCGCGCATCTAGGTAGAACCTTTAGATGCGTTGGCGCGAACGCCATCTTCGTCATCGTTCGTGCGAATGGTCGGCCGCATTTTCGCGGCGTACGCTTGGGTCATCGTCGGCCGAGCGATGCTGCATCGACAGCACCCGCGATCGCCGCCTTCATCCAATCTGGAGTGCCCATGTCCGCCACGACCGATATCCCGCAACCGGCGCGCGTCGAACCGACCGACGCGCAAAAGGCCTTCCGCCAGGCGATGGCCCATCTCGGCGCGGCCGTCAACGTGATCACCACCGCGGGGCCGCACGGCCGTTGCGGGATCACCGCGAGCGCCGTGTGCTCGGTCACCGACGCGCCGCCGACGCTGCTCGTGTGCCTGAACCGGTCGAGCGCGATGCATGCGACCTTCGAGCGCAACCGTCAGGTCTGCATCAACGTGTTGCCGGCCGAGCACGAGCTGCTCGCGCGACACTTCGCGGGGCTCACCGACCTGCCGATGGAACAGCGCTTCGCTCTCCCCGTGTGGGATCGCGGCGAACGGGACGTGCCGGTGCTGCGCGATGCGCTCGCGAGCCTGCAGGGCACGATCGCCGAGATGAAGGAAGTCGGCTCGCATTCGGTGATGTTCATCGAGGCGACGTCGATCCGCGTGCGCGACGACGGTGACAGCCTGATCTACTTCAGCCGCGCGTTTCATCGCGTGTCGCGCACCGCATGCGTGCGGTGACGGGTGCTTGGCTACGCGGACGTGCTGCGCAGCGCGCGCTGCCCGGCCGCGAATGCCGCGCCCGCGAACAGCGTGAGCGCCGAATACACGAGCCCGCGCGCGAGCCCCGCGCTGTCCGACACCCAGCCGATCGCGACCGGCCCCGCGATCTGCCCGAATGCGAAGACCGTCGTGAAGGCGCTGATCCCCTTCGCCCAGCCGTCGGGCGGCAGGTTGTGCCGCACGAAGGCCGTCGTCGACGCGACCGCCGACAGGAACGTCGCGCCGAACAGCAAGCCCGATGCGAATGCGGCGGCCGGATGCACGAACAGCGCGGGCATCAGCGTCGCGACGCCGAGCAGCGCGTTGAGCACCGCGAGCGCCTGGCCGCCGCGCATCCGGTCGAGCAGCCCCGACCATAGCCGCGCCGACACGACGGTCGCGACGCCGAGCATCACGTAGAACGCGGCGACGACCGAGCCGCTCATCCCCGCGCCGCGCAGCAACGCGACGATGAACGTCATGTAGCCGATATAGCCGACGCCGAACAGCGCGTAGCCGGCCAGCGCGAGTGCGAAGCGGGCCGGGCTCGCGGCAGCCGCCGGTTTCGCACCGTCGGCCCGCGTGGCCGGTGCCGCATGGGCATGCTCGATGCGGCGCGCGGCCGACACGGCGACTGCCGAGAACAGCACGCACGCCGTCGCGAGTGCGAACCACGCGGGCTGCCAGCCGTGCACGCGTGACACGAGCGTGGCCGGCACGAGCAGCGACGACGCGACGATGCCCCATCCGGTGCCGCCGTAGTAAAGGCCGAGCAGCAGCCCCGCATCGCGCGGCGACGCGGAGGCGAGCCGCGCGGCCAGTACGCCGCCGCTGATGAAGATCAACGCGCTGCCGACACCCGTCGCCAGCCGCTGCGCGAGCAACGCGTGCATGTCCGGCGTGAGCCCGCCCGCGGCCATCAGCACGGCGGTCAGCGCGCAGCCGGCCGCGAGCAGCGTGCCCGCGCGCCAGCGCCGCGACAGCAGCGGGAATGCAAGCGCGCCGATCAGGTAGCCGGCCGCGTTCGCCGTATTCAGCGCGCCGGCCTGCGCGAACGTCCAGCCGAGATCGGCCTTCATCGGCGACAGCAGCAACGCATACGAAAAGCGTGCGAGGCCGAGCGCGATCGCGCTGCCGAGCGACAGGCAGATCGCGAGCCGCCACGCGGCCATGCGGCCGGGATCGGTCGCGCCGGCGTCCGGCCGCGAGCGACCGTCACGCTCCGGTTGCGGCACTGCACGCATCGGGGTGTCTCCTTCGTTGTTCGATTCCGGGGCTTGCGCCGCCGTCGGTCGATCATACTGGAGCCGCCACGAAATCGGCACGCGCGGCAGCGGAACAACCGCGACGGCCGCCGCGCCCGGTTCCCGCTCCCCGACACGACGGCCGAACACCGCGGGAAACCAGCCGGCGCGGGCACGCGCTATCGCCCGAGTCCGGCCGCAAACGCCGCCAGCAACGCGCGCCCTTCGGGCCATCCAGCCAGCCCGGACGCCGCGTTCAGATGGCCGCGCGCGCCGAGCAGAAGCGGCGTCGCACCCTGTTCCGTTGCCCATTCGAGCGCGCGCCCCGACGGATCGTACGGATCGTCCTCGCTCGCGATCGCCAGCACAGGCACGCGCCCGAACCCACTGTTCGGCAGGTTCGCGAACGCGGCGGCGGCAACGGGAAAGCGCGGCCCTGCCGGGTCGGGCACGGCCACGAGAAACGCGCCGCGCACCGCCCGAGCCGACACGGCATGCCAATGCGCGAACAACAGACAACCCAGCGAATGACACACCACGAGCGGAGGCACCCCGGCGTTCGCGACGGCCTCGTCCAGCGCCGCCGTCCAGTCGGCCAGGTCGGGCGCGTCCCATGAAGCCGGCGCGATGCGCGCGGCGCCGGGCAACGCCGCCTCCCAGTGGCTCTGCCAATGATCCGGTCCCGAATTGCCGATACCCGGCACGATCACGATCGCTCGATCCATCACTCCCTCCATCGACGAAAGCCCAGAGTGTGACCACGCATCAGTCGGCATGGAATGGCAAGTCATCGGTTATTGGGACAAAATGCCGATGAATCAACGGTACCGGAGGACCGTCATGCCGGAAGAAGCACTGGATCGCCTGGATCTTGCGATCCTCGAAGCGCTGCAGGACAACGCGCGGACGCCGCTGTCGGAAGTCGGCAGGCGCATCGGGCTGTCGCAGCCCGCCACGTCGGAGCGCGTGAAGCGGCTGGAAGAACGCGGGATCATCGCCGGCTACGGCGCGCGGATCGATCCGGCGGCGCTGGGGTTGGGCATGATGGCGATCATCCGGCTCAAAACGACTCACGAGCACATCAAACCGGCGCTGCGCACGTTTGCCGAGATGCCGCATGTCATCGAAGTCCACCGCATGACCGGCGAGGACTGCTTTCTGCTGAAGGTGCTGGTACCGACGCCGGGCCAGCTCGAAACCCTGATCGACGCGATTGCCCGCTTCGGCGCGGTCACGACTTCGCTGGTGCTGCGCTCGGAACCGACGAAGGCGATCGGAAAGGCGCTGCTCGGATGACGTTCGCATGCGGCTTTCTTTAACGACATAAAGTGCAGCAATCATTTCAATTGAACTCAAATTAAAAATTACCGAATTCAATTCGGCGTTCTGGATTTGAATTCACTAAAAAAAGATGCGCGATCTGTCGCTCGTTTTATCCATTTTTCCAATATGTGAATCGAAAACGCCAGTGTTTAGCGCACCTCAGCTAAAAACAATGCGACGCATTGCATTCGTAAATTCGTCAGACTAATATCGACGCCACTCGCCCGGCATTCACAAAATTCCGAACGAGGAGCGGCCATGTTTTTGCCGCGCTTTCATGTTGAATCACTCATGTTCACCACAGGAGAATTGACATGCAGGAAACCCAGCAGATCGAATTGCTTGACTGGATGCAGGAAGACACGCACCCCGAGGCCGTCGACATGATGGTCGAGGACGCCGTGGTGCCGTTCGGCACCGCGCTCTGGCCGGTCTGAGCGGGCCACCCGTTCTCGCGGAAGGGCCTCGGCCCTTCCGCCGCTTCCGGAGATACGCATGCTGAACCTGCACCGCGCGCTCGGTTTTCACCCGGCGCTGCGCGACAAGCTGGCACGCGGCGAATCGGGAAAACTGCTGGTCGGCTATGACACCCGCAACCGCGACACCGCGTTGCGCGCCTTTTCCGCCCTGCCCGATTCGCTCGACGCGACCACCCTCTGCCTCGAAAGCACCGCGCCCGCCGATATCGCCGCCGCACTCGACGACGCCGACCTGTTCGTGCTGCTGTACGACTCGTCGTGCCTGCCGACGCCGTCGCCGAGCGGGCCGCCATTTCTCGCCGCGATCCGCCCCGCGATCGTCGAACACTGGGGCAAATCGGTTTTATTCAAGGATTACGGCCCGCACCTCGACGAGGCGTTCGCCGAATCGCTCGACGACATCGCCGCGCGCAACGGCCGGCTGATCGAGGCCGCCGCACGCGCGTCGCAGATCCGCTTCATCGACGAAGCCGGCAACACGCTGACGGGCTCGCTCGCGCCGGACCAGAAATGGACGAGCGTGGACGGCATGGGCAACCTCGACGTCGTGCCCGGCGAGATCGCGACGCACGTGACGGACCTGAACGGCACCGTCGTGTTCAGCGGCACGTTTCTCGGCACCGTGCCGTTCGCGATCAAGTACAAGGTGGCCGAGCGGCTCGCGACGCTGCATGTCGAGCACAGCACGATCGTCGATTTCGACACCGACGATGCGGGCTTCCGGCGCGATTTCGCGACCTATCTCGACCGGCACGCGAATCATCGGCGGATCGAGGAATTCGGCATCGGCACGAACCTCGGCATTCGCGGCCTGTACGGCCGCAACGCGGGGTTCGAGGAACGCCATCCGGGCCTGCATCTCGGGCTCGGCGGCGGCGAAAACGGCAGCCACCATCTCGACCTGATCTTCGCGCGCGGCACGCTCGCGCTCGACGAACGGATCGTGTTCGACGGCGCGTTCGCCGTCTGACGCGGCGGCGGGTTGCTCAGGCTTCGGCGGCCGCCGCGTCGCCGAGCCACTTGAACATCACGAAGCAGTCGACGAAGCCGAGCCGCGCGTGACGGTATGCGCGCGGCACCCGGCCGACGATCTCGAATCCCAGCTTCTGCCACAGCGCGACCGCGACCGCGTTCGTCGCGACCACCGAATTGAACTGCATCGCGAGGAAACCGCGCTCGCGCGCCATCTGCTGCGAGTGTTCGCACATCAGGCGCGCGACGCCGCGTCCGCGCGCGGCCTCGCTCACCATGTAGCCGCAGTTGCTCACGTGCTTGCCGGGCCCGGCCGCGTTCGCCTTCAGGAAATACGAGCCGAGCACCACGCCGTCCTCTTCGGCGATCCACGTGCAAAGCGGCGCGTCGAGCCACTGTGCGCGCGCCGCTTCCTGGGTCGGCTCGGGATCGAATGCATAGGTTTCCTGAGCAGCGACGATCGCGCGGTAAGTCGGCCAGAAGCGCGCGAAATCGTCGTCGGTCATCGGGCGAATCGTGATCATGCGGGGTCTCTCGTGAGGTGATGTCGGCAGGCCAGACGGGCGAACGAGCGATCGTACCGCGATTCATCGACGGTCGCCGTTATCGCCGCGCTGCGCTGCGATACGCGCGTCCCGTCGCACCATCCGTAGCGGCCATTTGGCCGAATCGTCACGCGCCATCCCGGATGAAAAAATGATCGTCGTCCGGGAAGCCCGCTCCACGCCCTCGAATCCCGAACGATGAAGACGCCGCATGCTCATCGGCCGCCCAGCCATTGCGATGTGAACCGCCCCGCTCCATTTACCTTTTTGTAGCTTATAAGTTACAATGCTCTCCAAGTTCGAACTTCTTCGCTATCAACGCGACGACGGTCGCGAGCCGTTCACCGAATGGCTGAACGCCGTCCGTGACAAGCCCGCGCAGGCGCGAATCCGCGAGCGGCTGCGCCGCGTGCAGACCGGCAACTTCGGCGATTGCGAGCCGGTCGGCGAAGGCGTGATCGAACTGCGCGTCCATGTCGGCGCCGGCTATCGCGTGTACTTCGGCCGGCACGGCGGCGCCGTGGTGCTGCTGCTGTCCGGCGGCGACAAGGCGAGTCAATCCGACGACATCAGGCGCGCCAAGGAACACTGGTCGAACTGGAAACGGAGGCAAACATGAACAAGCTCAAAGGCGCGGTATCGCACCACGATGCGGAAGTCGCCGAACTCGGCGCCGACCGCGAGCTCGCGGTCGCCTATCTGCGCGTCGCGATGGAATCGCTCGACGATCCCGACAACCGCGCGGCCGGTCTGCTCGCGCTGCGCACGGTCGCGGAAGCGTACGGCGGGCTCGGCGCCGTCGCGGCCGAAGCCGGCATCAGCCGCGAATCGCTGTATCGCACGCTGTCTCCGAACGGCAACCCGACGCTGAAAACCCTGCTCGCGGTGCTCAAGACCGTCGGCCTGCGCCTGTCCGTCGTTCCCGCGCAGCCGTCGCACGCGTAAGGGCGCACGTCACACCTGCCCCGTCACGGCTGAACCATCCACACCAGCAGCATCTGATCCGGCGAGGCCGTCATCCCCGCCGGCGGATGCGCGATCATCGGCTCGACCGCCAACGCGTGTGCGATCGTCGCCGCATCGTCGATCGTCGTCGTGTGCACGATCGTCATCAGCCGCGCCGGCCGGCGCAGCGTTTCGCGATACAACGCGCCATACCACAGCGGCCGCATGCCGAGCGCATCCTGCAACACGTACGGATAACGCCACAGCCGCAGCACGAAGCGGCTTTCCGGGTGGGCGGGATCGACGCGGACGAACACGCGTCGCGTGCTCTCGCCGTGCGTATAACGCGGCAGCACGGGCAGCGTATCGGCGGGCGCCTGCGGCAATAGCCAACGCAGCGCGGTGGCCGGCGACCACGGCGTCGCGCGCTGCCAGCCGGCCTGCGCGAGATGGCGGTCGAGCGTGTCCGACGTCGCGCTCCATTGCAGCGGCAGATATTCCTCGCGGTCGCCGCCGATCTCGGTGCGCCGCGCCGGCACGCGCTGCCACCCGCCGCGCAGCCACTGGTCGACGGTCATCGCGACCACGTCGCCGACATGCGGACGCGCCGCGCGATCGAGCTGCCACTGCGCGGGCACCGTCCATACGCCGGCCGTCGCGAGCACGACGACGACCGCGACGAGCGCGCCGCGCGGCTGCACGTGCTCGCGCACGCGCCAGTACGCATAGGCGCCGGCGAGCAATGCGAACCAGGCGAGCCCGAGGCTCCATCCGCCCAGCAAGCCCGACAACCAGGTATCGCCAACGTACAGCCGCGCGAAGCCGCCGAGCACGATCCACAGCATGACCGCCGTCACGACCGGAATGCGCCACCGCGCGGGCCGGTCGCGCGCCAGCACCCAGCCAAGGCCGCTGCTCGCGAGGATCGCGAACGCGGCGTCGCCGTCCGGCAGCGGCACGTGCAGCGCGCCGGGCGGCAGGCTCGCAGGCGTCGCGCCGGGCGCGCCCGCGCCGAACACCGGCACGAGCACGACGGCGACGCCGATCGTCGCGAGCCACCATGCGGCCGTCAGCCAGCAGCGGTGGATCATCAGCCAGACGAGAAACGCGGCCGCGACGATCAGCCCCGTGTCGTGTCCGTGCAGCACGGCGAGCGCGCTCATCGCGGCGTCGGCGGGCGGCGTGCGCAGGTGCTGCAAGAACGCGTACAGCGCGATGTCCGCGTGCATCAGCGGATCGTTCGCGACGACGTCCTGCACGATCCCCGCGAACAGCCACACGCAGCCGACGAACAACAGCGCGAGCACGGGCACCGCGCCCGGCAGCCCGCGCAGGTACGCGATCCCGTCGTGCAGCCGCGTGCCGAACCGCGGCCAGCGGCGCACGCATGCATGCACGGCTTCGGCGAGCGCACGACACAACAACGGCCAGCCGCGCCGCAGCGCGACGCGCACGCCGATCCACACGAGCGCGACCAGCGCGGCCACGACCAGCAGGATCGCGGCGACCCGCACACTGATCGCCGCGGCCAGCGCGGCCGACGCGCCGAACAGGATGCCGGGCGCGACGTGCACGGGCGCCCACACGAGCGCCGAGATCACGTTGACCGGATAGAACAACCGGCGCGGCAGCGTCGCGCAACCGACGACGACCGGTACGACCGCACGCACCGGCGCGAGAAAGCGCGCGAGCACGATGCTCTTCATGCCGTGACGCAGCACGAATTCCTCGCCGCGTGCGTACGCGTTCGCCGAGCCGAAGCGCGCCCACGCAGTGCGGATCATCCCGCGGTAACGTCGGCCGAGTTCGTAGCTGATCCCGTCGCCGATCACCGCGCCGACGGCCGCGACGCCGATCGTCGCCCATGCGTCGAGCGCACCCGCGCCGATCAGCGCGCCGGCCGCGAACATCACGGCGCCCGCCGGCACGACCGTGCCGATCAGCGCGATCGCCTCGGCGCACGCGGCCACGAACACGACCGCCAGCACGAGAAGCGGATGCGCGCCGATCGCGCCGATCCACGCATGGATCGTGTCGCTCATCGCACACTCCCGAACGGTGCGGCCCGATGCGCGAACAGCGGGCCGGGAGGGGCATTGGATACGTTCATCGCGACATGCGCACGCTCGCGCCGGCGTCGGAGGCTAGGGGGTGGGTCAATCGAACTCGTGTTGCCGCGCGTCGGCCTCGAGCGGTGCGTCGTGGTAGCCGACCGTCGCGATCTCGTGCAGGTAGCGCGCAAGAAACGCGCCGATCGAGCCGGCGGCCTCGTATTGATGCACGTGACGGAACTCGTGAGTCAGCAGCCGGCGCGTGTCCTGCCCGCGCAGCACGTACACCGCATGACCGAGCGTGAGGCCGATCGTCCCGGGCGACAGCAGCCCCGTGTCGCGGGCGATCGCGGCAAGCGTCGGCGTGTCCGGAAACGGCATGCGCTCGACCGTCATCACGCGAATCCGCTCCGGCTGCGCGACACCCACCGTGCGCGCGTCGTCGGCCTGCCCGAGGGTCAGCGGCGCGCCCTGCGCGAGTCCGCGCGCTGCCTCCGCTTCGGCCCAGGCAACGGCGGCAGGCAGGGCGGACGGCAGGATATCGGCCAGCTCGATCATTGCAGGACTCCTCGGTTCGCGCAGATGGCATCGGGCACCAGTTTAGTCCCGAATCGGAGCGGTTCGCGGGGCGAGCCGTCGATGCCGCGCCGGCCCGCGTCCGGTGCAACGATCATCCGGGAATACCCTGATTCGCGTGCGCTGCGCACGATACGCTTGCCGGGAAATTATTTCGTCGCAGTGCGCATTCCGCGATCAACCCCCTTGAAAATTTCTCGAACGAGTACCGTTTTCGGGTTCGGGGGCATATATTGGTCAGAAGAACGGCCGCGGCGACAACCGGACAGCCACGACGGCAACGCGCGGCGTCATCCCGAAGAGGACCGCTGGAAGATGATCAGGGTAATTCTGGCTGACGATCACGCAGTCATGCGGGACGGACTGCGTCACATTCTGGAGATGGCCGGCGGTTTCGAGATCGTCGGCGAGGCAAGCGACGGCTCGGGCACGCTCGCGCTGGCCGAACGCATGGCCGCCGACGTGCTGCTGCTCGACCTGTCGATGCCCGCGCCGACCGGCATCGAGCTGATCCGGCTGGTCAAGCGCCAGGCGCCGTCGCTGCGCACGCTGGTGTTGACGATGCACGCGGAAGCGCAGTACGCGGCGCGCGCGTTCAAGGCCGGCGCCACCGGCTACCTGACGAAGGACAGTGCGACCGCCGAACTCGTCGAGGCCGTCGGCAAGGTGGCGGCGGGCGACGTCTACGTGAGCCCGTCCGCGGCGGAAAGCCTCGCGCACACGCTGCGCGCACCGGCTCAGGCGCTGCCGCACGAGCGACTGTCCGCGCGCGAGTTCGACGTGATGCGCCGCATCGTCGCCGGTCAGACCGTCACGCGGATCGCGTCCGAACTCGCACTAAGCGCGAAGACGGTCAGCACGTACAAGACGCGGATCCTCGAGAAGATGGGGCTGCCGCACGAAGCCGCACTGGTCCGCTACACGGTGCGCCACGATCTCGACCTCGGGGCCGACGACGCATGATGGCCGCCTTCCGCTTCCCGCCCGCACCGCCGTCGCCGCCGTCGCCGTCGTCGGACAACGACGATCCGGACACGTCGCGCCTGTTCATGTCGTCGCTGCCGCCGGGCCGGCGCGAAAGGCGGCTCGCGCTCGCGACGGTACTCGTGTCGGCCGTGATCTTCGCCGCGCTCGCGCCGTTCGCGGCGATGCCGCTCGCGCCCGGCTGGGCGTTCATTCCCGTTTACCAGTCGGCGATCGTCGTCAACGACATGGTGACGGCCGGCCTGCTGCTCGGTCAGTACGCGATCCTGCGCGAGAAGCCGCTGCTCGTGCTGGCGGGCGGCTACCTGTTCACGGCGTTCATGGCCGGCACGCACATGCTGACCTTCCCCGGGCTGTTCGCGCGGACCGGCCTGCTCGGCGCCGGCGAACAGACCACCGCATGGCTGTACCTGTTCTGGCATGGCGGCTTTCCGCTGTCGGTCGCCGCGTACGCGCTGCTGCGCGCGACGTCGCGCGGGCATCCGGCCCCGAGCCCGGCCCTGCAGCGCCGCGCGGCGATTCCGGTCGGCCTCTGCATCGCCGCCGCGATCGGCGCGACGGTCGCGCTCGCGCTGCTCGCGACCGCCGGCCACGACCTGCTGCCGCGCATCATGAGCGGCAACCGGATGACCGCGACGATGACGAAAGCGATCACGGTCGTCTGGGGGTTGAATCTCGTCGCGCTGATGCTGATGTGGCGGCAGCGGCGCCGCCATTCGGTGCTCGACCTGTGGGTGATGACGGTGCTCGTCGCGTGGCTGTTCGACATCGCGCTGTCGTCGATGCTGAACCACGGGCGCTTCGATCTCGGCTTCTACGCCGGGCGCGCGTACGGCCTCGTCGCGTCGGGTGTCGTGCTGTTCGCGATGCTGTTCGAGAACGGCCGGCTGCACGCGCAGACGGTGCGCGCGCTGGCCGGCGCACGCTTCCAGCATCTGCTCGTCGTGCAGAAAAGCGCGCAGCTGAACGACGCGAACGAACGGCTCGAACAACGCGTCGCCGCGCGCACCGCGCAGCTGAGCGCGTCGAACCGCGACCTGCGACGCGAAGTCGAGGAGCGCGTGCGCGCGGAGCGGGCGTTGCAAGCGTCGCGCGAGGAGCTGCGCGAGATCGCCGCGATCAGCGCCAGCGCGCGCGAAGCCGAGCAGCGCCGCATCGCGCGCGAACTGCACGATGAACTCGCGCAGTCGCTCGCGGCGCTGAAGAACGATCTCGAATGGCTGATCGACCGCGTGCCGCAGGACGACGCATCGCTCGCACGCAAGATCGCGGCGATGCATGCGCTCGCGCGCGGCGCGGTGGCCGCGACGCGCCGCATCGCGTCGGACCTGCGCCCGCTGATGCTGGACGATCTCGGCTTCGCGGCGGCGATGCAATGGCTCGTGGAGGATTTCCGGCACCGTCACGGGATCGCCTGTTCGCTGCACGTCGAGCCGCCCGAACTGCAACTCGACGAACCGTATGCGACGGCCGTGTTCCGTATCGCGCAGGAAGCGCTCGCGAACGTCGCCCGGCACGCGGCCGCGTCGCACGCGGACGTCGAGCTCGTGTGCGGCAGCGAAGCGATCGCGCTGACGATACGCGACGACGGCGCGGGCTTCGATCCCGCGGTGCCGCGCAAGTCGGCTTCGTTCGGGCTGGTGGGGTTGCGCGAGCGTGCGTATCTGGTCGGCGGCACGCTGCGGATCGCGACGACGCTCGGCGAAGGCACGACGGTCGAGGTCGAGATTCCGCGGGTGCCGGCGCCCGTGGCGCTCGCGCATGGCGGGCACGGGGTTTCGCGGGGCTAGACGGGCGGCGGGAGACGCCGGACAACGATGGCTTGGTCGACTGCCTTCGTCGAGCGCGCCGCTTTCAGCATGCGCTCGAGTACTTGCCGTCGAACCGGCATGCGTCGTCCTGTTTCAGGATCATCGAAAACCGGCCGACGCTGCGATAGCGCCGCACGCCATCACGCCCGCGCCGCGACCATCCCCCGCTCCGAGCGCGTCCACGCGACCAGCGCACCGACGCCGAGCAACGCGAGGCACACGATCGGCACGATCATCGGCCCGAACGCGGTGCCCGTCACCTTGCCCGCGAACGGCATCAGGTTCTGGCTGAAGAAGCCGCCGAGGTTGCCGATCGAGTTGATCGCGGCGACGCTCGCGGCCGCCCGCGCGCCGGTGAAGTAACGCGGCGGCATCGACCAGAAGCACGGATACAGCAGCGGGATGCACGCGCCGCCCAGCACGAGCGCGATGAAGCGCAGCGGCGTCGACGGCAGCACGAGGCTCAGCAGGAAGCCGAGCGCGCCGAGCGCCGCGACGATCGCGATCGTGCGGAGGATGCTCTTCGCGCGACGCAGCTTCGCCGGCAGCCACACCAGCAGCACCACCGCGAGCGCCCACGGCAGCATGCTCAGGAAGCCATTCGTGGTGCTCGACACGCCGAACGATTTCACGAGCGTCGGCAGCCAGTACGTGACGCCGTACAGCGACGTCGACATCAGCATGTAGGTCGCCGCGAACAGCATCACGCGCGGATCGAGCAGCGCCTTCCACGGCTGACCGTGCTCGGCCTGCGCCGGCTTCTCGCGCTCCAGCGCGGCCGCGACGATCTGCTTCTCGCGCGCGTCGAGGAACGGCGCTTCTCGGAACGACGCGGGCAGCACGCGAAACACGACGATCGCGACGACCACGGCCGGAATGCCCGTCGCGACGAACACCCACTGCCAGCCCGCGAGCCCCCACACGCCGTTCAGGCTCAGCAGCACGCCGCCGACCAGCGAGCCGAGCATGTTCGCGAGCGCGCTGCCGAGCGTGAAGATGCCGAGCACCTTCGCGCGGTAGCTCTGCGGAAACCACAGCGTCAGGTAATAGATCACGCCCGGATAGAAGCCGGCCTCGGCGATGCCAAGCAGGAAGCGCAGCGAGCAGAACGCGGGCATCGACGTCGTGAAGCCCATCAGCACCGTGATGAGCCCCCACGTCAGCATGATCCGCGCGAGCCACACGCGCGCGCCGTAACGATGCAGCGCAAGGGTGCTCGGCACCTCGAACAGCAGGTAGCCGATGAAGAACAGCGACGACGCGAGCCCGAACGCGGCTTCCGTCATCCCGAGGCTGTGCACCATCTGCAGTTTCGCGAAACCGACGTTCTGCCGGTCGATGAACGCGATCAGGAACATCACGACGAGGATGGGCAGCAGGCGCCGCGCCATCTTCGACATGATGCGCTGTTCTTCGGCGGACGCGGGGTCCAGGGTGTCGGTAGCGTTCACTTCAGGCTCCTTGGGTGAATCGATTGCATATCGGTTGCTTGTCGGTTGAATCGGCGCCGCGCTTGATGAACGCGCGGGCGTCACGTGGTTCGATAAACGGACTCGGATCGCGGCCCGCGTGGCTCAACCCGCCCGGTAGTCGTCGAGCATCGGCGCGAACATCTCGTGCCACGCGCGCGGCTTCGCCTTGATCGTGCCGGCGAGGTACAGGAATTCGACGTAGTCCATCAGCTGGTTCGGCAACACCGAGAAGCGCGTGTCGGGCGCGGCGAGCATCCGCATCACGTCGTCGTGCGACACGCCGACGCCCGACGACGACGCATAGAGCGCGGCCGCCGCGCGCGGGTCCTGCGCGATCATTCGATTCGCCTCGTCGAGCGCGCCCAGAAACGCGGCGGCGAGCGCCGGCTCCGCATCGACGAGCCGCTTCGGCGCGAACACGACGTCGAGCGTCAGCGGGCCGAGCACGTCGACCGAATTCACCACGCGATGGATGCCCGGCTGCCGCAATTCGAGCGTCGAGAACGGCGGCGACGTGAAGTGCGCGGTCACGCCGTTCTCGCGGCGGACCAGCGCCTGCATCGCCTGCGGATGCGGCAGGTTCACGGTGATCGAATCGAGTTGCGCGAAATGCGTCGGGCCGAGCTGCCGGCTCGCGACCATCTGCAGCACGACCGCCGACAGCGACGTGCGGATGCCCGGCACCGCGATCCGGTCGGACGGCGTGAAGTCGCGCAGCGACACGAGGCCCGCGCGGTTCGCGTTCAGCGACAGCGACGTGGTCGACAGCCCGCTGACGCCGATCACCTCGACGTTCGGAATGCCGCGCGCCCGCGCCCACAGCTCGATGAAACCCGGCGCGCCGGCGGCCGCGAAATCGAGCGTGCCGGCCATCATCGCGTCGTTGACGGAATTGCCGCCGTCGAGCAGCACCCATTCGACCGCGACGTCGCGCACGCCGCGGCGCGCCGCATGCCGCTCGAACAGCCGCTGCTTCTCCATCACGAGCAGCGGCAGGTACAGCACGCCATAGCCTTTCGAGATCCGCACGGTGCGCGGCTTCGCGCGCACCCGCGCCGGCGCCCCGAGCACGCCCAGCACGCCGAGGCCGGCTGCGATCAACGCGCGGCGGCGCGGCGACGTCGTCATGCGCGCGCCGCCGTGCAGCGGACGGCCTGCGGCCACGCGCAGGCCGGCGTGGCGCCGCGGCGCGCGTTCGTCGTGCCCGTGACATGCTGCATGTTGCCGTCTCCATGAATATTTCTGGTATTAATGCCGTCCTTGCATCCTGCTTCCGGCTCGACACAGGTTATCGGCCGAGTCTGAGAAAATGCTGACATCCCGGCCCCGGGAAAACCCCTAACCCACCTACCTTCAAACGGCACCATGCGCATTCTCGTCGTGGAGGACGATGCCGAAATCGGCGCGGCGATCCGCAGCCGTCTGGCCCGGCTCGGCCACGCCGTCGATCTCGAAACCGACGGCGCGACCGCGAACGGGCTGCTGCGCGTCGAGCGCTTCGATCTCGTCGTGCTCGATGCGAACCTGCCCGGCATGGACGGCTTCACGGTACTGCGCAACCTGCGCGCGACGGGCAGCACGACGCCCGTGCTGCTCGTCACCGCGCGCTCGGCGATCGACGACCGCGTGAGCGGCCTCGGCCTCGGCGCCGACGACTACCTCGTGAAGCCGTTCGACTACCGCGAACTCGACGCACGCGTGCAGGCGCTCCTGCGCCGCAACAGCGGCCATGCGAACGACGTGCTGACGCTCGGCGGCCTCGTGATCGACCGCAGCAGCCGTCTCGCGGAACTCGACGGCCAGCCGCTGTCGCTGTCGCGCCAGGAATTCGCGCTGCTCGAAATCCTCGCGAGTCGCCCGCAACGCATCTTCTCGAAGGAAGAACTGCTGAACCAGTTGTTCAGCTTCGGCAACGAGCCGACCGCGAACGCGGTCGAGCAATACGTGACGCGCGTGCGCAAGAAGCTGCAGGGCAGCTCGGTCGAGATCCGCACCGCACGCGGGATGGGGTATCAGATTGCCGCGCATTGACTGGTTCCCGAAGACGCTGTTCGGGCGCACGCTGCTGTTCATCGCGCTCGTCGTCGCGACCGGCGCGCTCGCGCTCGCGGCGATCGCGCGCTACTACGCGGGCGTCGCGGCCGAACGCGCGTACGACCAATTGCTCGCCGGCGCATCGATCCAGGTCGCCGAAAACCTCTACGTGCAAGGCGGCGTGCTCGCGCTGAATCCGCCGGTGGCCGCGCTGTCGACGCTGTCGCGCTACGACCTCGTCTACTACAAGGTGGTCGATTCGCGCGGCGTGGTCGTGGCTGGGTACCACGATCTCGCGAGCCCCGCGACGCTCGCCGCCGCGAAGCAGGGCCCCGCGTTCGCGAACGCCGTCTACCAGGGGCATCGGGTGCGCACCGCGACGATCGCGCGCTTCATGCCCGAGGAAAGCACGCCGGGCTGGGCGCTCGTGACGGTTGCGCAGACAACCAACGCGCGCCAGCAGCTGACGAACGACATGAGCATCAAGGTATGGACGCTGATCCTGCTGATGAGCGTACTCGCGATCGGCGCGAGCGGCCTCGCGATCCGGCGTGGCCTGCGCCCGCTCGCGCAGATCGGCACGATCATCGCCGCGCGCGACCCGGCCGACCTGCGGCCGGTGGCCGTCGATACGCCGAGCGAGATCGACGCGATCATCGGGTCGATCAATGGCCTGATGCACCGCCTTGCCGAGCGGATCAACGCGATGCAGCGCTTCATCGCCGACGCCGCGCACCAGATGCGCACGCCGCTCGCGCGGCTCGACGCGCAGATCGAGCTGCTCGACGGCGAATCGGATCCCGCGCGTCACGCGGCGCGGCTCGATGCGTTGCGTGCGACTTCTTCGGACGTCGGCCGGCTCACCGGCCAGTTGCTCAATCATGCGATGGTGATTCATCGCACCGAGGCCGTGCCACTGCAACCGGTCGAACTCGTCACGCTCGCGAAAGAGGTCCTGGGCCGCACGATTCCGCTCGCCGGCGAACGCGACGTGGCCGTTGCGTTCGCGAGCGACGCGCCGCACGCATGGATCGACGGCGATGCGATCAGTCTTCAGGAAGCGCTGTCGAACGTGCTGCACAACGCGCTGCTGCACGGCCACGCGGACGACATCGTCGTGTCGGTCGCGACCGCCGGCAATGCAGAGGGCACGGTGACGCTGACCGTCACCGACAACGGGCGCGGGATACCGCGCGAGCACTGGGACGCGGCGTTGCAGCCGTTCGTGCGAATCGCGCCGGACGGCAGCGAGCGGCGTACCGGGTCCGGCCTCGGGCTCGCGATCGTGCAGGAAGTGATGAAGGCGCACGGCGGGCGCGTGCGGTTTGCGTTTCCCGATGCGGGCGGGTTCGCGGTGGTGCTGACGTTTCCGCGCGCGGCGGCGACGCACGCCGCGAGCGACGATTAGGCAACCGCGAATCCGGCGCACGCACGTTCGATCGAACGCCACCGGGCGACACGCGTTCAGTCGTCGCTGTCCCGATCCGCGTCGTCGGCGTTGCGCTGCGCGTGTCGCGCAACCAATTGGTCCAGCTCGTCATACTG
Source organism: Burkholderia sp. MS389 (assembly GCF_016899425.1). Lineage (GTDB taxonomy): Bacteria > Pseudomonadota > Gammaproteobacteria > Burkholderiales > Burkholderiaceae > Burkholderia > Burkholderia sola. The sequence goes on along the minus strand of NZ_CP045995.1, from coordinate 2,417,808 downwards.
GCGCTCGCAGAACAGCCTGCACAACGCATCGACATCGACGCGCTTTCTCACGTCGATCGTGTCGACGTGCTGCTCCAGCTTGCCCTTGCCGATGCCGAAGAGCCCCTTCTTCATCCGCATGGACACCGCATTCAACTGGAAGCCGTCCGAATGCGCATCCGTCAACGCGGTCACCCACAGCTCGCGCTGATCGTCGGCATGCTGCAGCACGAGCGCCGGCAGCGGGCCGTCCTGCGTCTCGTTCCATTCGACGTGCTGAGCAGCCCAAGGGAACGCATCGAACGCATGAACGAACGACGCGTAGTCGGTCGCGCCCTGCTGATCGAGCTGGTTGAAATCGTAGCCGGCTTTCTGGATGGAATAGGTCAACATGGCGCGGTGCTCTCCGTGGTGTCGATCGCGACAGAACGCCAATCTACTCCACATTTCGCGGCGCCTGGCAGCGCCTGCTTGCGCCGCCTACGCCACCACCGCCTCCCCACCGAGATACGCATCGCGCACGCGCTCATCGTCGAGCAGCGTTTTCGCGGGCCCTTCGAGCACGACGCGCCCCGTCTGCAGCACATACCCGTAATGCGCGATCTCCAGCGCGAGGCTCGCGTTCTGCTCGACCATGAACACCGTCACGCCTTGCTTGTTGATCGCGTCGATCAGCTCCAGCACCTTGTCGACGTACAGCGGCGACAGCCCCATCGTCGGCTCGTCCATGCAGATCAGTTTCGGCCGCGCCATCAGCGCACGCGCCATCGCGAGCATCTGCTGCTCGCCGCCCGACAGCGTGCCCGCGCGCTGAGCGAGCCGTTCGCGCACCCGCGGAAACAAATCGAGCACACGCGCGTAGTCGTCGGCCACCGCCGCACGATCGCCGCGCGTGTAAGCGCCCATCAGCAGGTTCTCGCGAACGCTCATGTCGCCGAACAGCCGCCGCGCTTCCGGCACGGCCGCGATCCCGCGCCGCACGCGCTGCGGCGTCGCGAGCGCGGTCACGTCGTCGCCGTCGAAACGCACGACGCCGCGACGCGGACGCATCAGCCCGAGGATCAGCTTCATCGTCGTCGACTTGCCGCTCGCGTTGCCGCCGAGCAGGCTGACGATCTGCCCGCGGCCGACTTCGAAATTCACGTCGAAATGCACCTGCACGGGCCCGTAGAACGTGTCGAGGTGTTCGAGTTTCAGCAGCGCGTCGGTCATGGTCGTATCGGGTCCGGAAGATTGCAAGCTCATGCGGCCGCCTGCGCGGCGCGCTCGGCCGGCGCACCGCCCGCATGGCGGCGGCCGAGATAAGCCTCGATCACGCGCGGGTCGTGCCGCACGTCGCGCGGCGCGCCTTCGGCGATCTTCACGCCGTTGTCGAGCACCATCACGCGATCGGACACGCGCATCACGAGTTCGAGCTTGTGCTCGATCAGCAGGATCGTCAGCCCGCGCGCCTTCAGCGACTGGATCAGTTGCAGCATCTCGGCCGTTTCCGTCTCGTTCATCCCGGCCGTCGGCTCGTCGAGCAGCAGCAGGCGCGGATGCAGCGCAAGCGCGCGGCCGATCTCCACACGCCGCCGGTTCGCATACGACAGGCTGTGCGCCGGATGATCGATGCGCGGCGTGAGCCGTTCGCCGAAGCCGGCGACGATCGCGCGCGCTTCTTCGCGCAACGCGGCCTCTTCGCGGCGTACCGACGCGGGCCGCACGAGCGCGCGCCACACCTCGGCGGCCGCGCCGAGCGCCGGCCAGCCGGGCCGCGCCGCGCGCAGCCGCGCATGCGCGCCGATCAGCACGTTGTCGAGCACGCTCAGGTTGCCGAACACGCGGCCGTGCTGGAACGTGCGCGCGATGCCGAGCGCCGCGAGCCGCTCGGGCGCCGTGCCCGTGATGTCGCGGCCGTCGAACGTCACGCGGCCGGCATCGGGCCGGTCGGCGCCCGCGATCAGGTTGAACAGCGTCGACTTGCCCGCACCGTTCGGGCCGATCACGCTCAGCAGCTCGCCGCCGGCGAGCGTCAGGCTCGCGCCGTCGAGCGCGGTCACGCCGTCGAAGCGGCGCGTCAGGCCCTGCACGTCGAGCAGGGGTCGGGTGGTCGTCATCGCATTCCTCCTCACACCGTGCCGAGCAGGCCCTGCGGCCGGAACCGGACGAGCAGCAGCAGCACGAGGCCGTAGATCAGCATCCGGTAGTCAGCCGCCCAGCGGAACAGCTCGGGCAGCCCGATCAGCGCGATCGCGCCGACGATGCCGCCGAGCACGTTGCCGAGCCCGCCCAGGATCACCATCGTCAGCGCGAGGATCGACACCTGCGAATCGAAGGTCTGGTGATTGATGTAGCTGTACAGATGCGCGGCGATGCCGCCGCTCACGCCCGCCGCGACGCCGCCGACCGCGAACGCGATCGCCTTGTAGCGGTTCGGCGCGATGCCGTGCGCACGCGCGGCGACGTCGTCCTCGCGCACCGCGCGTAGCGTGCGGCCCAGATGCGAACGCAGCAGCCGCACCTGTACGAGCGCGAACACGACGAGCACCGCGAACGTGAACCAGTACGCGGCGCGCGCGGTCGTCGCCCACGGCAGCGGCGCGATGCCGGTGATGCCGAGCGGGCCGCGCGTCAGGCTGTCCCAGTTCAGGATCACGAGGCTCACCACTTCGCCGATCCCGAGCGTCGCGATCGACACGTAGTGCCCACGCAAGCGGAACGCCGGATAGACGAGCAGCGTGCCGAACACGGCGGTGATCGCGCCCGCGCACGGAATCGTCACGGCCGGCGACCAGCCGAGATCCGACGACAGCAGCGCCGACGCATACGCGCCGATCACGAGCAGCGCGGCGTGGCCGAGCGAGATCTGCCCGACCGTACCCGCGACGAGCGTGAGACTCAGCGCGAGCAGCCCGTACAGCCACGCGTTGGTCAGCGTCTGCAGCACGTAAGGCGATGCCCCGAGCCACGGCAGCACGGCCGCCGCCGCGATCAGCGCGACGAGCACCGGGCGCGGCACGCGCACGGCTTTCGCGACAGCGAGGAAGGTGCCCGTCATCGGCTCCGGCGGCAGCGCACGGTTCGCACTGAACAAGCCGTTCGGCCGCCACACGAGGAAGACGATCAGCAGTCCGAACGCGAACAGGTCGCGATAGCTGGTGCCGAACAGCGCGACGCCGTAGCTTTCGACGAGACCGAGCAGCAGGCTGCCCGCGATCGCACCCGGCACGTTGCCGAGCCCGCCGATCAGCAGCGCGACGACGCCCTTCAGCGTCGCCTGGAAGCCCATCGCCGGATCGATGCTGTTGTAGTACATGCCGACCAGCAGCCCGCTCACGCCACCGAGCGCGCACGCGATCGCGAACACGGTCTGGTTCACGCGATCGACGTCGACGCCCATCTGCAACGCGGCGTCGCGATCCTGCGCGGTCGCGCGCACGGCCCAGCCGAGCCGCGTGAAGCGCAGGAAGCCGTACAGCAGCGCGGCCGCCGCGATGCCGATGCCCGCGATCAGCAGGTCGAGCGAGCCGAGCGTCGCGCCGGCGATCCGCACGTGCCAGTCGGGCAGCGGCGTCGGCACCGCGCGCGGGTCCGCGCCGAACGCGAGCTGCGCGAGCTGATCGAGGATGAAGCTGATGCCGATCGTCGCGAGCAGCGGCGCGATGCGCGCGGCGTGGCGCAGCGGCCGCAACCCGATCCGCTCGATCGCGATGCCGAGCGCGCCGCACCCGACCACGACCGCCGCGAGCGCAACCGGCAGCGGCAGCCCGAAGCGCGTCAGGCACAGCCAGCCGATGAACGCGCCGACCATGTACACCGAGCCGTGCGCGAAGTTGATCAGGTGCGACACGCCGAAGATCAGCGCGAGCCCGACCGCGAGCAGCGCGTAGATGTTGCCGACGATGAGGCCGTTGAGCGTGTAGTCGAGCCAGGAAGCCATCAGGATGCGTCCGTCATGTGCGTGCGGTTCGGGTTCAGCGCGCCGCGAGTTGCGGCTTCGCGCCGTCCCACAGCGCCCACTGCCCCTGCTTCACGACCAGATACACGGTGCGCGCGCCGGCGACGCGGCGCGTCTGCGGATCGAAGCGCACCTTGCCGAAGATCACGCTCGGCACGTCGCTGATCTTCGCGAAGCCGTCGTGCGCGGCCTGGCGCGTCGTGCCGTAGCGGCGCAGCACTTCCGCCGACAGGATCAGCGCGTCGTACGCGCGCGCGACGAACGAATCGGGATCGGCGTGGAATTTCGCGCGATAGCGCTGCACGAACGCCTGCACCTCGGGGCGCGGTTCGGCCGGGAAGAAGTTCGATTCCGTATAGACGCCTTCGACGGCCGTACCGCCCAGTTCGAGGAACTTCGGCGAATACACGGAGCCCACCGCCGCGATCGGCAGCGCGACGCCCGACGTGCGCGCCTGGCGCACGATCTGCGCGCCGTCCGCGTAGTACGAGATCAGCACGATCGAATCCGGCTTCGATTCGCCGATGCGCACGAGCGTCGAGCGGAAATCCTTCTCCGCCGGCTGGTAGCCTTCGGCCGCGACGACCTGCGCGCCGAACCCCGTCACCGCCTTCGCGAAGATGTCCTTGCTGGTGCGGCCCCAGTCCGTGTTCAGGTACAGCACCGCGATCCGCTTGAAGCCGAGTTCCCTCACCGCATAGCGCGCGAGCAGCGGTTGTTCCTCCGCCTGGCTCAGCGCGGTGCTCCACAGATAGTCGCCGCCCTTCGTGAAATCCGGATGCGAATTCGTGAAGCCGAACTGGATCAGTTGCCCGCGCTGGTAGATCGGCGACGCGGCCATCGACGTCGCGCTCGAGAAGTCGCCGAGCTCGATCGCGATGCGCGGATCGGCGACGAACTTCTGCGCGATCGCCACCGCCTGGCGCGGGTCGCTGCGACTGTCCTGGAAGTCGATCGCGAGCGGCCGGCCGTGAATGCCGCCGCTGCCGTTGATCTCGTCGAGCGCGAGATCGAAGCCGCGCTTCCACTGCTCGCCGTATTGCGCGTCCTGGCCCGTGAGCGGCCCGCTCGCGCCGATCACCACCGGCTCGCCCGACACGCCGGCCGCGAGCGCACCGCCTGTCGACAAGCCCCATGCGGCGGCGAGCGCCGCCACCGTGCCCAGCACGCGCCACCATGCGCCGCGCGCGTCGTTCCCCGAAACGTTCATGCGTCCCCCTGCTTCAGTCAATCGAAAAGAGTGAGGGCATGTAACCATCGGGTTCAGGACGATCCAACGAAGTTTTGCGCATATCGATATCGCACGCGGCGCGAAGCGGATAACGCTCATGATCGATCCAGGCTACCCGCTGCCTCGATCGACATGCCGGCATGCGTCGCATCGCGTTGATTCGATTGGCCTTTCGTTTTTGTCACCCCGCGCAACCGGCGCGCATGCGCGCATGGCCGGCCGCCGCGACGATCGCGCGCTTCGCAGTTTTCCCGCTGTCGATAGCAAAAATCATTATATGAATCGCGCATGCTTGCACTCCTACAATGCGCAAATCGCATCATCGGAACGCGTCATGGAGTTGCATCAACTCGAAGCCTTTTCCGCGGTCATGTCGGCCGGCAGCGTCACCGGCGCGGGCGAACTGCTCGGCCGCTCGCAGCCGGCCGTCACGCGGCAGATCCAGGAACTCGAAGCCGATCTCGGCTACGCGCTGTTCGACCGGCACGGCCCGCGCGTCACGCCGACGCGGCGCGCGTTTCTGCTGTACGAGGAAGTCGAACGCTCGCTGGTCGGCCTGCGCGCGATCGAGGCGCGGGCCCGCGCGCTCGGCGACGACACCGCCGAACCCGTGCGCATCGCGGCCACGCCGTCGCTCGCGGCCACGCTCGTGCCGACCGCGCTCGCCGCGCTGCCCGACGATACGCATGCGCCGCACTACCAGTTGCGCAGCGAATCGGCCGAGCATGTGGTGCACGAGGTGCTGGCCGGCACGGCCGATGTCGGCGTCGTCACGCTGCCGATGGCGCATGCCGGGCTCGACGTGCACTGGATCGCGCAGACGCCGTGCGTCGCCGTGCTGCCGGCCGGCGATCCGCTCGCGGCGAAACCTCGCATTGCGTTGCGCGACCTCGCGCGGCGCCGCATCGTGACGGTCGCGAACCGGCATCGGCTGCGCCAGCGGATCGACGCGGCGTTCGCGGCCGCGCGTGTCGAGGCGCGCGTGTTCATCGAAACCAATGCGTCGCTGAATGCGGTGATGGCCGCGCGCGCGGGCATCGGGATCGGCATCGTCGATCCGGCAACCGGCGTCGCGCTGCCGGTGGACGGGGTCGTCGCACGCCCGCTCGACGTCGACATCCCGTTCGCGTTCGGCGTCGCGACGCCGACCGGCAAGGCGCGCACGGCGGCCGTCGATGCGCTGCTCGACGCGCTGCGCCGCACGACGCGCACGCTGCTCGACGACGTGATTTTTCACGACGCCGCCGCGCACGATGCGCTGCTGCGCGGCGACCGGCTGCGCACCGAACGCACGGCGCGCCCGCCTCGCCCGACACGAACCCGCCGCGCGCGCTCGGAGGCCGCATGACGACGCCACTCGACGCACTCGAAGCACGGCTCGCACAGGACCTGCGCTGGCTCGACCTGCCCGCGCCGTCGTGGGTGCCGCCACGTGACGTGGACGGCGCGCGCGTGCTCGACGTCGCGATCGTCGGCGGCGGGATGGCCGGGCTCGCGGCATCCGCCGAACTGCGCCTGCTCGGCATCGACAACCAGTGCGTGATCGATCGCGCGCCGGCCGGCTACGAAGGCCCGTGGGTCACGTTCGCGCGGATGGAAACGCTGCGTTCTCCGAAGCAGCTTGCGGGCCCCGCGCTCGGCCTGCCGGCGCTTACGTTCCGCGCGTGGTTCGAAGCGCAATACGGCCGCGACGCGTGGGATGCGCTGTACAAGATCCCGCGCGCGCAATGGATGGAGTACCTGCGCTGGTATCGGCGCGTGCTCGACCTGCAGGTGCGCAACGACACGACGCTCGTCGCGTTGCGTCCGCGCGAGGACGGGCTGCTCGCGCTCGACGTGCGCGGCAACGGCGAAGCGCAGACGCTGCTCGCGCGGCACGTCGTGCTCGCGACCGGCCGCGACGGCCTCGGCGGCCCGTACGTGCCGCCCGTCGCGCAACGCGCGCCGCGCACGCGCTGGGCCCATTCGTCCGAGCCGATCGATTTCGCCGCGCTCGCGGGCAAGCGCGTCGGCGTGGTCGGCGCGGGCGCGTCCGCGTTCGACAACGCGGGCACCGCGCTCGAAGCGGGCGCCGCACGCGTCGACCTGTTCTTCCGCCGCGCGGACATTCCACGCATCAACAAGCTGACCGGCATCGGCAGCCCGGGCCTCGTGCACGGCTACGCCGATCTCGACGACGCGACGAAATGGCGCTACATGCACTACGCGCTGACGTCGCAGACGCCGCCGCCACGCGACAGCGTGCTGCGCGTGTCGCGTCACGATCATGCGCATTTCCATGCGGGCAGCCCGATCGAGGCGCTCGCCGACCACGCGGACGGCCTCGACGTGACGACGCCGCGCGGCCGCTACACGGTCGACTTCCTGATCTTCGCGACGGGCTTTCATTCGGACTGGACGACGCGCGACGAATTCGCGTCGTTCGGCGCGCACGTGCGGCGCTGGAAGGATCGCTATCGGCCGGAACCGGCGCGATGGCTCGACGAGCTCGCCGAGTCGCCCGATCTCGGCCCAGCGTTCGCGTTCCAGGAGCGCGAGCGCGGTGCGTGCCCGGCCGTCACGCGCATCCATTGCTTCAATCATGCGGCGAGCCTGAGCCACGGCAAGCTGTCCGGCGACATTCCGGCCATCAGCGCAGGCGCGCAGCGGCTCGCGCGCGGCATTGCGAGCCGGCTGTTCGATGCCGATCGCGACCGCCACTACGACGCGCTCGTCGCGTACGCGAATGCCGAACTGCAAGGCGACGAATGGCGCGACGCCGACGCCATCGGTCACTTTGACGACGAAGGAAAACCGAAACGATGACTGACTCCCTCACGCCGGCCGCCGTGCCGGATACGATCGATGCGGCAGCCGGCCTGCGCGAAGGCGACGCCGTCGCCGCGCTGCGCCGCGCACGCGGCAAGGTGCTGTTGCATACGCAACTGAGCGAAGCCGCACTGTTCGATCCCCCCCTGCCCGATCTTTCGCCGGTCGAGCGGCTGCATGCGGCACGCTATGTCGCGCGACAGTCGAACGCACACGCGCTGACCGACATCTATCGCACGCGACTGCTCGACGCAGGCGGCACGCTCGACGATATCGAACGAGCCGATGCCGATGCGTTCGACGCGCTGCCTCGCCGCCTCGGCGCGATCCTGTTGCACGCGAAGCGCCTGACGCACGCGCCGGTCGACGCACGCGCGGCCGATCTCGCCGCGTTGAAATCGGCCGGACTTACGACATCCGCGATCGTCGCGTTGTCGCAGCTCATCGCGTTCGTCGCGTATCAGTTGCGCGTGGCCGCCGCCGCGCGGGCACTTCAAGCGCGCGCCGCCAAGGAGGCCGCATGACGACTACGGCCCACGGCTTCACGTTCGACACGCTCGGCTGGCGCGCATGGCTCGACACGGTATCGCTCGACGCGGCGACACCCGATCAGCTCGCGGTGCTCGACGCGAGCCACCCGCAAGCGAAAACATCCGACTATTACCTGCTGCTCGTCCATCTGCCCGAGATCCTGCTGCAGCGCTCGGGCGTGTTCAACGCGATCATGTACGGCCCCGGCGGGCTGTCGCGCGCCGAGCGCGAACTGGCGAGCACGGCGGTGTCGCGCGTGAACGGTTGCGTGTACTGCGCGTCGGTGCATGCGCAGCGCTTCACGCAGCTCGCGAAACGCACCGATGCGATCGAGCAGGTGTTCGACGATCCGGCGACGGCCGGCACGACGGCGCGCGAACGCGCGATCGTCCGCTATGCGATTGCATTGACCGAACGGCCCGACGCGATCGATGACAGCGATATCGCCGCGCTCGAGGCCGAAGGGCTCACGCATGAGGAGATTCTCGACCTGTCGCACGCGATCGCGATCTTCGCGTGGGCGAACCGGCTGATGCTGACGCTTGGTGAGCCGGTGTTTCCGGAATCGGCGGCGGGCGCCTGACCGCACGCAGGAACGTGCCGCGTCGCGCCTTGTGCGTCGACAACAAAATGCTCGTCTCGGTGTTGGCGATTCCCGTTCGGTAACCGCGCGCGATGGCGCAGAAACCGGATCAGCGGAAAAGCGTCGCGAAGGGGTGTCGCATGCCTGAATGAAACCGGCTTCGACGTCGTGCCATGGGTGGCGCGACGTCGACCGGGAACGGACGCTTCGATCCGCGAACGAGATCGACGCATCCCGCACTGCTCTCAATCACCCAGCAGCTTCAATCCGGCCGGCAGCGTTTCGCCGAACACGCGCACCGTATCGGCTTCGTCGAACGCGGTCGCTTCACGGACCATGTCGATCCACGCCGCCGACACGTTGGCGGCCGACAGGCGCTTGATGACGGCCTCGCGCGTGTCGTCCGGCAAATCGCGCGAGCGGTCGCCCGTCATCCGCGCGATCTGTGCGGCCGCGAACGCAGCCGGTTCGACCTGCTTCCAGTCGAGCGCGAACAGCGCATCGAGCCAGCCGTTGACGATTTCCGCCGGCACGACGCTATGCGCGCTGCCATAGAACGGCCGCCTTGCACCGATCCGCCCGAGCGCCCACGCGCACAACGCGCGATCGGCCGGCTTCTGCAATTGCGCGATCAGGCGCTCGGCCAGCTCGACCTTGCGCGCGACGGGCAGCCGTTCGAGCGACGCGGACAATCGCGTCATGTCGGCCGGCCCGACCTTGGCCGGATCGAACGGCAACTTGCGCCGCTTGTCGTCGGACGGCTCGAGGAACGCGATCGCGTCGCGCACCTGCGTCTGCGCATCGTCGTCGAGGCCGCCGGCCACGCGCCGCCACAGCGTCCACCACTCGGACCACACCTGTGCATCGGTCACATACTGAATGCCGTCGTCGAAGAGCGGCCACAGCTGCTCGATGCGCCATGCGTCGAGCGGATGGCCGAAACCCGGACGCAGGCAATACCCGGCGAGATTCAGCCACGCGCGCTCGTGATCGGCCGAGCGCCGCCGCCGCCGCACCCGCGCGAGCAATGCGTCGAACAGTTCGCGCGCGAGCGCGACATCCCAGTCTTCGCGCGCGCCGAGCACCTGTTCGAGTTGCGCGCGCAACCGACGCGTGTCCTTCGGCGTGACGCCCGCGGCCTTGCTGCCGAACGAACGCTCGATCAGCTCGAGCGCCTGGTCGAGCCGCGGATGCCGCGCGAGCGCCGCATCGTCGCCTTGCACCGGCGCATCGCCGCGCAACTGGAATTCGAGCCGCCAGCGGCGCGCCGCGTCGCCCGTCGCGATGCAATGCATTTCGAGCGTGCCGACCTCGGTCAGCGACGCGGTGAGCTTCACCGGCGTTTCGCGCGCGTCGCCGCCCGCCTTCGCATCGACGACCGTCGCGATCGGCGGCAGCCGCACGAAATCGCCGCCGTCGAGATCGACGAGATCGCCGGGTTGATACTTCGTGTCGGCCACCGTCGACACGAGGTGGAAACGCACCGGCTGCCCGAGCTGCAGCGCGAACGTGCGATCGTCGAGGCGGATCTCGCGGCCCTCTTCCGCGCCGCGCGGCAGCAGGCAGACGCCGCGGGCGGCTGCGTCGCCTTCGCCATCGTCGAGCACGAGGAAATAGCTGCGCGCGGAGCCGCCGCCGATGCGCGGCGCATGCCCGGCGCGCGCAAGCCCGTAGGCCACCGCGCCGCGCGCGACGGCCACATCGGGATGCGCGTTGTGCAGCACGTCGAGCGGTGCGCCGCGCCACGCACCGAGCGTCTGCGCGAGACGGCCGGCAAGCGCGCCCGCGCGGAACACGCCGCCGTTGAGCAGCAGCGTGTCCGGCAGCGGGCCTTCCGCATGACGGTTCAGGAACGCGGCGACGTGGCGCGTGACGGCCGCGTCGCTCGCATACGGCAAGCCGAATTCGACGATCGCCGCGCGCGCACGGCGCGGCAATTCGCCGGCCTCGACCTGCGGAAAGAACCCGTCGACGACGATCTGCTCGACTTCCTGCCGCGTCAGCTCCGCCGAACGCGCACCGCCGACGAGCTTGCTGCCCGCGCCGAGCAGCGTGACGGTGACGGACGCCGGCGCGTCGTCACCGAGCAGCCGCTCCTTCGCCGCGCGGCAGCGCTCGACGAGTTGCGACAGGCTCGCGGCCGACAGCCGCGTACCGGGCTCGGTCAGCCGCGACTCGACCAGGCGCGCGAGCGCGAGGTCCATGTTGTCGCCGCCAAGCATCAGGTGGTTGCCGACGCCGACGCGCGTGAAGGTGGGTTGGCCGTCGTCACCCGGCGCGACGTCGACGAGCGTGAGGTCGGTCGTGCCGCCGCCGACGTCGCAGATCAGCACGCGCCGCGGCGCGGCGAACGTCTCGCGCAACGTGTCGCGCTGGCCGTACAGCCAGTCGTAGAACGCGGCCTGCGGTTCTTCGAGCAAGCGCAGCGCCGGCAGCTTCGCGCGCCGCGCGGCCTCGACGGTCAACGCACGCGCGCCGTCGTCGAACGACGCGGGCACCGTCAGGATCACGTCCTGCTGCGCGAGCGGCTCATCGGGAAAACGCGCGTTCCACGCGTCGCGCACATGCGCGAGATAGCTCGCGCTCGCATCAACCGGCGACACCTTGTCGACGCCATCGGCCGCGCCCCACGGCAGGATCGCCGCGAGCCGGTCGACCGCGGCGTGCGACAGCCAGCTCTTCGCGCTCGACACGAGCCGGCCCGGCACCTGCGCGCCGAGCGTGCGCGCGTAGCGGCCGATCACGGCCGGCGGCGAATCGGCCGCATTCGCGCTGGCCTTCGGATCAGCCTTCGAATTGGCCGCCCACGGCAGCCGCAGCGCGTCCGGCGGCAGCTCGCCCGCCGCCGGGTGATAGCGCACCGACGGCAGCAGCGGCTGCGCGGCCACCGCGCCCGGGCCGACCAGCTGCTCGACGTCGAACACGCGGATCGCGTCGGAACCGGCCTCGACGTACGCGACGACCGTATTGCTCGTGCCGAGGTCGATGCCGACCGTATAGCGCTTCATCGCGCTCAGGCGGCGCCGCGCACGTCGAACTCGACCTTCCAGCGCTCGTTCGTGCCGCTCGGGATCGCCTCGAGTTCGAGCGTGCCGGCTTCGGTCACGCGCGCATGCAGCTTCACCGGCACGACTTCGCCGACGGTGCGCCCTTCGGCGGGCAGCGTCGCCTGGATTTCCTCCAGCTCCTGCAGCTCTTCCGCCGACCAGTAGTCGAGCAGCGTGCCGACCTGGTCCTGACGACGCACCGACGAACCGAAGAAGCGGAATTGCACCGGTTCGCCGACGACGAGACCGAATTCCTGCGGCGGCAGCGCCGCGTCCGTGCCCTCCTCCATCCCGAACGGCGCGACGCACAGCGCCTGCACCGGCGGCTCGAGCCCCGGCACCGCGGGCATCGCCGATTCGATCGCGACGTAGTACGCACGCGCCGTGCCGCCGCGAATGCGCACGCCCCGGCCGCGCTTCACGTAGCCGTAGTACGCCGCGCCGCGTGCGACCGCGAGATCGAGATCGGCGCCTTCGAGCAGGCGGGCGGGCGGCGCGCCTTCGGCGGCGAGCCAGTTGTTGAGCGTGTCGAGCACGCGCTGCGTGAGCAGCGTCGACTTGAACACGCCGCCGTTGAACAGCACGGCGGTCGGATGCAGGAACGTCGCGCCTTGCGGCAGCGTGCGCTGCACGCCTTCGAGCGTGTCGAGCGCCGCGACCTGGCGGCCGAGGAACGCCGCGAGATGGCGGGTGATGCCGGCGTCCTGCGCATACGGCAGGCCGAGCTGCGTCAGGCCGACACGCGCGCGGCTCACCGGGCGCGCGGCTGCATCGACCTGCGGGAAGAAACCTTCGAGGATCGTCTGCGTCAGTTCCGCGCGCGTCAGCTCGGTGCGGATCGAGCCGCCGATCAGCTTCGAGCCGCGGCTCGGCACGACGAGCGGCACCGCGTCGGTGGTCGGATCGGACAGCAGCGTTTCCTTGGCCGCGCGGCACGCGTAGGTCAGCGCGCGCAGTTGCCACGGATCGGCCTGCGTGCCCTGCTGCGCGAGCTTGCGTGCGACCACGTGCGCGAGCGCGAGGTCCATGTTGTCGCCGCCGAGCAGGATGTGCTCGCCGACGGCGACGCGATGCAGTTCGAGATTGCCGTCGCGCTCGACCACCGCGATCAGCGACAGGTCGGTCGTGCCGCCGCCGACGTCGACGCACAGGATCAGGTCGCCGACCTGCACCTGCTTGCGCCAGCCACCTTCGCTTTTCTGGATCCAGCTGTAGAGCGCCGCTTGCGGCTCTTCGAGCAGCGTCATCCGCGTGTAGCCGGCGGCGCGCGCGGCCTCGGCCGTCAGTTCGCGCGCGGCCGGGTCGAACGACGCGGGGATCGTGACCGTCACGTCCTGGTCGGCGAACGGCGCGTCGGGATGCGCGTGGTCCCACGCTTCGCGCAGGTGCGTGAGATAGCGGATCGAGCTTTCCAGCGGCGACACGCGCGCCACTTCCGGCGGCGCATCGCTCGGCAGGATCGCTGCGCGGCGATCGACGCCCGGGTGGCACAGCCAGCTTTTCGCACTCGACACGAGGCGGATCGGCGTGCCGGCGCCGCGCGTGCGCGCCATCTCGCCGACCGCGAACGCGCGCGAGGCCGTCCACGGCAGCGTCAGGTCGCCCTGCGTCAGCTCGCTTTCATGCGGCAGGTAGAGGAACGACGGCAGCAGGTCGCGCGATTCCAGCGCGCCCGGTGCGGTCAGCTGCGCGATCGGCAGCACCTGCTGCACGATCTTTTCGCCGTCGCTCGTGCTGCTGTCGACGTACGACAGCGCGCAGTGGGTCGTCCCGAGGTCGATACCGATCGAATAGCGCGGATCGCTCACAGTTCCACCTCCGCCGGTGCGACGACCGATGCGTCGTGGCTGCCCGTCAGCTTCGGCAGGCGCACGTCGGAAACACGCCAGCCGCGATGGCTGACGGTGCCCGTGAACGGCGCGGAGCCGACCACGTTGCCGGTCACGCGCACGGCCGTCGCGTCGAAGCCGGCCGGCAGCGTCACGCGGCTGCCTTCCGCTTCGTCGCGCACCGGCACGATCGTGAAGTGCTCGCGCAGCGCCGCGCGGCAGCCGTCGTGCACGAGGCGCGCGGCCGCGCCGATGTCGGCGTCCGCATAGCCGGCGATGTCTTCCTCGACGAAATCGATGAAGCGCGCATCGCGCTGCAGCAGGCCGAGCAGTTGCAGCGCGGCCTGCGGGCTCGCTTCGCGCAGCTCGGGGGCCGGCGCCTTCACCGGCGCGGGTGCGACGGGCGCGGCAGCGGGGGCCGGCGTCGGGACCGGCGCGACCGGCGCCGGGGCGCCGTCGCGCACGCGCAGCACGCCGGCCGCGAACTCGCGGTTGCCGAGCACGGAGAAGAACGTGCCGACGGCCAGCGACAGCCGGCCGAAAAAGGACAGGTTGGATTCGGGCATGGGGTCTGGACTCCTGTGGGCTCGCGGCAGGGCGAGCGTTTCTTGCCTGGGCGCCCGGCGGCGGCGTGCGGCATGCGCACTGCCGCCGCCGGGCGCGTGATTCGAACGCGCCCTCGCGGGTGCGGAAAACCCGTATTTTGCCCTGTGGCGGGCGAACCGGGCAGAAGTCGGGGGACAGAACATGGCGGCGCGGCGGTTTCGGCCGCGCCTGCGCGTGCGTGACGCGCGTACGGCGGCCGTGCTGCGCTGCGTCAGCGCGGCTTGCGCAGCCGCGCCGCCTTCGCTTCGAAATCGCGCGACAGCATGCCGAGCGTGACTTCGCCGAAGCGCGCGAGCAGCGACGCTTCAGCCTCCTTCAGCGCCGCCGACAGATGCGCGTTGACCGCCTGTTCGACCAGGCATTCGGGCGCGTCCTCGGACACCAGGTCGGAAAACAGCGGCGGCTCGCCCACCGCGCGATAGACGTCGAGCAGCGTGATGTCGTCGAGCGCGACGCTCAGCGCCCAGCCGCCGCCGTGCCCCTTCTCCGACTGCACGTAGCCGCAATCGCGCAACCCGCCGAGCAGGCGCCGCACGACGACCGGATTCGTGCCCAGCATCGTCGCGATCGTCTCCGACGTCAGCGGGCCGTCGGCCCGGTCCATGTGGATCAGCGCATGCAGCATGCGCGACAAACGGCTGTCGGTTCTCACGGGCGGGATTCCCCTCTCTCGAAACTTCTGAAGTTGCATGAATGATACCATCGCCCTATCATGCAACTTCTCGTGTTTCATGAGTTGGCCGCCAGCGAAGCACGTCTATCCGTCACACAGATTCAGAAAGGAGTGGATGCATGGATACCCATCATGAAGTGATCGTGATCGGCGGCAGCTTTGCCGGGCTGTCGGCCGCGATGCAACTGGCGCGCGCACGCCGCCGCGTGCTCGTGATCGACGCCGGCCGGCCGCGCAACCGCTTTGCCGAGCATGCGCACGGCTTCTTCGGGCAGGACGGCAAGCCGCCCGCGCGGATCGTCGCCGAAGCGAGCGCGCAGCTTGCCGCGTATCCGACCGTGCAGCGCATCGACGGCGAAGTACGTGCGGCCGAACGCGACGCGGATGAACGCTTTCACGTGACGCTCGCCGACGGCAGCCGCGCGAGCGCCGACCGGCTGATTCTCGCGACCGGCATCCGCGACGAACTGCCCGCGCTGCCGGGGCTCGCCGAACGCTGGGGCATCAGCGTGCTGCATTGTCCGTACTGTCATGGATACGAAGTGAGCGGCCAGCGGCTCGGCGTGCTCGCCACGCATCCGCTGTCGGTCCATCAGGCGATCCTGATTCCGGACTGGGGCCCGACGACGTGGTTCACGCAGCGCGTGGTCGAAGCGAACGAGGAGGAAGCCGCGTTGCTCGCCGCGCGCGGCGTGCGCATCGAACGCTCGCCGGTCGTCGAGATCGTCGGCGACGCGCCGCGTATCGACGCGCTGCGGCTCGCCGACGGGCAGGTCGTGCCGATCGACGCGTTGTTCGTCGGCGCGCGCACCGACATGGCGAGCGACCTCGCGCAGCAGCTCGGCTGCGCGTTCGACGAAGGGCCGCTCGGCACCGCGATTCGCGTCGATGCGTGGAAGCGGACGAGCGTCGCAGGCGTGTATGCGGCCGGCGATGCGTCGAGCCTGATGACCAATGCGACGTTCGCATCGGCATCGGGCGTGGCGGCCGGCGTGGGCGTACATCGATCGCTGATTTTCGGGCTGGACGCGTAGGCGGGTGGACAGCGGGGGCGTCACGGTCGTCGATGTATCAGGCGAAGGAAGCGGGCGCCTTCCGGCCATCCTCACCGCAGCCACCCCGCGCCACGTCGATGGCTTCGCCGCGCGATCTGCGGTTTAATGCTCGATACCCTATGCATTAAGAGTCATGAAATGCTCGACCTCGACGACCTTCGACTCGTCCGCGCGATCGGCACGTCGCGCTCGCTGGCCGCGGCGGCCCGGCTGCTCGACCTCACGCCGCCCGCGGTCACGATTCGGCTGCAACGGATGGAGGCGCGCCTGAACGCGAGGCTCGCCGTGCGGCAGCCGAAAGGGATTGCGCTCACCGACGAAGGGCAGCGGCTGTACCAGGAAGCCGTCGGCATTCTCGAGCGCGTGGAGGCGCTGCCAGTCAGCATCGCGGGCGACCACGGCGACGTGCAGGGCACGCTGCGCGTCGTCGCCCCGCTCGGCTTCGGCCGCAAGTACGTCGCGCGGATCGTGCGCGACGTGCAGCGCGCGCATCCGAAGCTCGAAATCTCGCTCCATCTGTCGGAAAGCCCGTTGACCAGCGCATCGGGCGCCGACGTGGTCGTCCACGTCGGCGGCCTCAAGTCGTCTTCGTGGATCGGCTATCCGCTCGCGCCCAACGAGCGCTTCCTGTGCGCGAGCCCCGCGTATGCGCGCCGCCTCAAAGACCTGAACCATCCATCCGACCTGACGCGCTACGACTGCCTGTGCCTGCGCGAGAACGACGAAGACATCCCGCGCTGGCGCTTCTCGCCCGGCCGCGGCGTCAAGGGCGAATCGCGGCGGGCGACCGTCATCCGCGTGACCGGCGCGCTGTCGTCCAACGACGGCACCGTCATCACCGAATGGGCGCTGGCCGGGCTCGGCATCGTCGAACGCTCGGAGTGGGACGTCGCGCAGTTGCTCGCGAACGGCAAGCTCGTACGGCTGCTGCCCGGCTGGAGCCTGCCGCCCGCGCCGGTGACGGCGCTGTTGCCGTCGCGGACCGGCCGCTCCGCGCGGCAGCGGGTGTTTCTCGACGCCGCGCGGCAGTTTCTCGATCCGCCGCCGTGGCGCGGCAAAGCGTGAGCCGGGGCCGCGCTCCGCGAGAGTCGACAGATTAAATTCTGCTTAATGGCGGATTAGTCTCGCATTAAACATGATGCGGGCTAGCCGCCGTACAGTGTCCACATCGGCAACCTCGTCATCGGACGCATCGTGGACCTTCACACCCTCAACACCCCCGCCGCCTTGATCGACGTCGGCCGCATGCAGCGCAACATCGCGCGCATGCAGACGCATCTGGACGCACTCGGCGTGCGGTTCCGGCCGCACGTCAAGACCACCAAATGCCGGCACGTCGTCGACGCGCAGATCGCGGCGGGCGCGCAGGGCATCACGGTATCGACGCTCAAGGAAGCCGAGCAGTTCTTCGCGGACGGCATCCGCGACATCGTCTACGCGGTCGGCATGGTGCCCGCGAAGCTCGGCCAGGCGCTTGCGCTGCGTCGGCAAGGCTGCGACCTGAAGATCGTCGCCGACAGCCTGCCGGCCGCCCATGCGATCGCCGCGTTCGGGCGCGAGCACGGCGAACGTTTCGACGTATGGATCGAGGTCGACGTCGACGGCCACCGCTCGGGCATCCCGCCCGACGCCGATTTGCTGATCGATGTCGGCCGCGCGCTGACCGACGGCGGCATGCTGCTCGGCGGCGTGATGGCTCACGCGGGCTCCAGCTACGAATACGACACGCACGCAGCACTCGTCGCGATCGCCGAGCAGGAACGCAGCCGCACCGTGCGGGCCGCGGAGCGCCTGCGGGCCGCCGGGTTGCCGTGCCCGGTCGTGAGCATCGGGTCGACGCCCACCGCGCTGGCGGCGGAACGGCTCGACGGCGTGACCGAAGTGCGCGCCGGCGTGTACGTGATGTTCGACCTCGTGATGCACAACATCGGCGTGTGCGAGCCGTCCGACATCGCGCTGTCAGTGTTGACCACCGTCATCGGCCATCAGGAAGAGAAAGGCTGGGCGATCGTCGACGCGGGCTGGATGGCGATGAGCCGCGACCGCGGCACGCAGCGCCAGGCGCACGATTTCGGCTACGGGCAGGTCTGCACCGAAGCGGGCGACGTGCTCGGCGGCTACCTGCTGAGCGGCGCCAACCAGGAACACGGGATCGTGTCGCGAACCGGTACGCCGGATACGGGCATCGCGCAGCGGTTTCCAATCGGCACGCGGCTGCGCATCCTGCCGAATCATGCGTGCGCGACCGGCGCGCAGCATCCCGAATACCAGGCCGTCGGCGACGACGGCGCCGCGCAGACGTGGCCGCGCTTCTACGGGTGGTGAGCATCAGTCCCCGCCGCGTCATCCGCGCATTGACTATTTGTCCAAATCTGGACAAACTTTAAATACCCTGAATTCGTCTCGTGCCGACCAGGCACCCCCGACCATGCCGACCGACGCCCGCCTCCTTCTCCTCGACCGCGATGCCGTCGAGCCCGCCCTGCAAGCCGGGCAAGTGATGGCGGCCGTCCGCGAAGCCTTCGTGCTGCACAGTCAAAGGGCCGGACGCGTATTTCCGGTCGTGCGCGAGAAACTGCACACAGGCGGCGTGTTCGGCATCAAGTCGGGCGACGTCGCCGATCGGGACTTGCTCGGCTTCAAGGCGGCCGGGTTCTGGCCCGGCAATCGGGCGCGCGGCGGCGAGCCGCATCAGGCCACCGTCGCGTTGTTCGATCCGGCGACCGGCCGGCCGCTGTGCATCATGGACGGCAACGCGATCACCACCGCGCGAACCGGCGCCGCGGGCGGCCTCGGGCTGCAACAGCTCGCGCGTCGCGACAGCACGCGGCTCTGCGTGTTCGGCACCGGCGTGCAGGCGCGCGTGCAGCTCGACTACGCGCTCGCGCTGCTGCCGCAGCGATGCACGGTGCAGTACGTGACCGTCAACGGCGAGCCGGATCCGGCGTTCGAAACGCACTTCGTCGAACGGTGCACGATCGGCGTGGCGCGCGACCGGAACGATGCGGTCGCCCATAGCGACGTGGTGATCACAGCCACGCCCGGCGGCGGCGCGTTGTTCGACGCGGATGCGGTTCAGCCGGGCACCCACCTGACCTGCGTGGGCGCCGATACCGCGGGCAAGCGCGAACTACCGGCCGGCGTGCTGGAACGCGCGCGCATCGTCGTCGACGATCACGATCAGGCGCGCACCATCGGCGAGTGCCAGTGGGCGCCGGATTTGCCGCGCACGGAAATCGGTGACATCCTCGCGGGTGCGGCATCGGTCGATCGTGCCGCGCACGAGATCACCGTCTTCGACATGACGGGGCTCGCGCTGCAGGACCTGACCGTCGCGCGCTTCCTCTATCGACACGCGCTCGACAACGGCACCGGAACCGCCGTTCCGTGGCCCTGGTAAACGACTTCCCGCTTTCAACCGCCATGCGTCTCGCCAAAGTTTCCGCCGTCTCGTTCGACCTCGACGACACCCTGTGGCCGTTCGGGCCGTCCGTCGTACGGGCCGAGGCGACGCTTCGCGCATGGTTGATCGAGCACGCGCCGAATACCGAGCGCGTGCTGCCGACGCAACAAACACTCGCAGCGCTACGTGAGGAATACGAACGGTTGCGCCCCGATCTCGCGAGCGACTATCGCGCGATGCGAATCGGGTCGATCCGGCTTGCGCTGGAGCGCGCGAACGAAGATGTCTCGCTGACCGAGCGCGCTTACGACGTCTTCTATGCGGCGCGCAATCGCGTCGAGTTCTACGAAGACGCGCTGCCGGCGCTCGCGTGGTTGAGCGCGCGCTTTCCGTTGATCGCGGTCACCAACGGTAACGCCGACCTTCGGCTCACGGGCGGCGGCGAATTCTTCCGCACGACGCTCAGCGCGCGTGCATTCGGCTTCGCCAAGCCGGAACCCGAGATCTTCCATGCGGCGGCGGACGCACTCGGCGTGCGGCCGGCCGAATTGCTGCATGTCGGCGACGACTTCCACCTCGATATCGTCGGCGCGGTGAATGCGGGGCTTCAGGCCGCGTGGATCGTGCGCGAGCCTTCGGCTGAAGAAGAACCGACGCCCCCGCATGCGGTAACGCCGCATCTCAGGTTGAGCGATCTGGCGATGCTGTGCCGTGCGCTGGGTGCGCCCGATACGGTTTCGTGATCGCGGGCGGGCGCGGCGCGTCATGCCCACGCCGCGCATGGCCCGCCCGCGTTTCACCTTCACGCCGCCTTCCTCGCCTCCGCGATCCGCTGCGGCGCCTTCGGCCGCGCATACAGCCGTTCCAGATACGCGCGCAGTTGCGGGAACGGTTCGATCAAATGGCATTCGCTTGCCCAGTCGATCAGGTACGCCGTCACGCAATCGGCCACCGTCAGCGTATCGCCGACGATGAACTCGCGCCCCTCGAGATGCGTGTCGAGAATCGCGGCCATCGTCGCGAAATCCTCGCGCGCCAGTTCGATATCGGCCGGCGAGCGCTTCTCCGGCGGATAGAGGAACGTGTGCCGCGTGATGCGCCACAGCGGCTGCTCAAGCTCCGTCACCGCGAACATGACCCACCGATAGGCTTGCGCCCGCAACGCCGGATCGACGGGCAGCAGCGCCTTCTCCGGGTACTTGTCCGCGAGATACAGCACGATCGCGGCCGATTCGGGAATCACGAGGTCGCCGTCCACCAGCACGGGCACCTTGCCGGCCGGATTGAGGCGCAGGAATTCGGGCCGCTTGTGCTCGCCCTCGAGCAGGTTGACCGACACGAATTCGAAATCCGCATCCAGTTCCTTCAGCCCCCACAGCGCGCGCTGCGAGCGCGTGCCGGCAAATCCGTGAAGCTTCATCGCCAGTCTCCATCCATGAATGTCGGGAAAATGTCTGCATGCCGGGCACGACGGATCGAACGAAGCGACGCGCGTCGCGCGGCATCACGCGTCGCTCACGCGCCGGGAATCGCCAGCACCGGCATCACGTCGACCGACACGCCCGGGAACAGCGTGAAATGCGGATGACCTTCGAACAGCGCGGCGGCCGCGTCGTGCGACGCCGCCCGCACGACGGTGAAGCCGGTCAACGCATTGGTCGTGTCGCGGATGCCGGCCGCGTCGATGTTCTTGGTCTTGCCGAGCGGCCCGCCCAGCTCGACGATCGCGTCGCGATGCCGGTCGACCCACGCATGCCATGCGGCGATGCCGTCGCGCTCGCGCGTGCGCCGCTCGTCCTCCGGCAGCGCGAGCCATGCCTTCATCGCCGGGCTATCCTGGCTCCCGAGAAATACGGCGAGATACAACTGTGGTTGCGCACTCATGCCTGCTCCTCCGATGACGGACGCGGCGGGTTGCCGCGCCTCGACCTTGACAAGATAGGTTGATATCAACACAATTGCAACATGGCACGAAAAGAAAAGCTTCCCTTCGAAACGACGCTGATGGTGCGCGATTGCTGCCTGTGTTTGCACATGCAGCGCGCGGCGCGCAATCTCGCGCGTATCTTCGACGACGTGCTGCGCCCGCTCGACCTCACCAACGGCCAGTTTTCGCTGCTGATGTCGTTGAACCGGCCGCAACCGGCGCCGATGAAATCGGTCGCGTCGCTGCTCGCGATGGACCGCACCACGCTCACCGCCGCGCTCAAGCCGCTCGAGCGGCGCGGCCTCGTCACGATCGTCCAGGATCCCGACGATGGACGCAGCCGCCTGCTCTCGCTGACGCCGGCCGGGCACGACCTGCTGGCCGAAGCGTTCCCGCTGTGGCAACAGGCGCACGCCGAGATCGAGCGGCCGTTCGCGCCGGGCGAAGTCGACCAGTTGCGCGGCCAGCTGCGCGCGCTATCGGTCGATCCGGGCTCGCGCGACTGAACGGCGCTCGGATCGCGCCGCGGCGGTCGCGCGCACTTCCTGTCACGCGCTGTCAGCAGACATTGCGCACGCCGGTCGCACCGCCCGATTCGGTGGCAATATCGCTCGGCACGACAATCAGTCCGGTATCCATCCATCAGGAGACGAGTATGGGCAACAACGAGAAAGGCGCGATTTTCCGGTCGCTTCACCGCGCGGGCCAGCCGCTCGCGCTGTTCAACGTGTGGGATGCCGGCAGTGCGCGCACGGCGGCCGACGCGGGCGCCGTCGCATTGGCCACCGGCAGTTGGTCGGTCGCGGCGGCCAACGGTTTCGCCGATGGCGAGCAGATGCCGCGCGCACTGATGATGGACGTGCTGGAGCGGATCGTGCGCGCGACGGACCTGCCCGTCACCGTCGATCTCGAAAGCGGGTACGGCGAACGGCCGGAGGATGTCGGCGACACGATCATGCTGAGCATCCAGGCCGGCGCGATCGGCTGCAACCTCGAAGACAGTTTTCCGGCCACGGGCGAACTGCGCGACGTCGACGAAGCGGCGGCCCGCGTCGCGGCAGCCCGGCAGGCGGCCGATCGCGCGGGCGCCGACTACTTCATCAACGCGCGCACCGACGTGTTCTTCACGGCGGCGGCCGATACGCACGACGAACGCTTGCTCGACGCGACGCTGGCGCGCGCCCGCGCGTATGCGGCCGCCGGCGCCGACGGCCTGTTCGTGCCGGGCCTGCGCTCGCCGGCGCTGATTCGCGCACTGACGGCCGCGTCGCCGCTGCCGGTGAACGTGATGCGCGTGTCGGAAACGCCGACGATCGCGGAACTCGCCGAGTACGGCGTGGCGCGCATCAGCCACGGGCCGTATCCGTATCTGCAGGCGATGAAAGCGCTGGCGGCGCTGGTCAAGCAAGGCGGGTAACGGCTTCACGGGGCGGCGGGTGCCTGCTGCCCATCAAACGACGACCTTCCGTGTCATCGGCGCCCGCTTCCGCGCTTCGGTTGTCGCGCGTTTGCCGCAGCGCGTGGGTCGGCCGCATGAGCGACGACGACGCGCGGCGCCTGCTCGACGCACACGCCCCGGCGCGCTGATCGGCGCTCAGGATGCCTTGATGAAATCGATGAACGCGCGTAGCGCCGGCGGCACGAGCCGCCGCCCCGGGTAATACAGAAAAGGCCCCGAGAACGGCCGCCACCACGGTTCGAGCACAGGTTCGAGCGCGCCGCTGTCGACATGCGGGCGCAGCCAGTCTTCGAACAGATGCACGATGCCGGTACCGGCGATCGCCGCATCGACCATCAACTCCGTCGCCCCGCCGATCTGGACCAGCAACGGCCCCGCGGCCGGCTCGACCCGCACGACCTCGCCGTCGCGCTCGAACTCCCACGGCGGCATCGCGCCGCTGGCGAAACGCCCGCGCAGGCACCGATGGTCGAGCAGGTCGCGCGGATGTTGCGGCCGGCCGTGCCGGTCGAGATAGCCGGGCGCCGCCGCGGTCGCGAACCGCTGGATGCGCGGGCCGATCGGCACCGCGATCATGTCCTGTTCGAGCCGTTCGTCGTAGCGGATGCCCGCGTCGCATCCGGCCGCCAGCACGTCGACGAAACTTTCGTCGGCCGTCACTTCCAGCCGGATGTCCGGATACGCATCGAGAAAGCGCGGCACGATCGCCGGCAACACGAGCCGCGATGCGCTGACCGGCACGTTGAGCTTCAGCGTGCCGGCTGGTCGGCCGCGGAACTCGTCGATACCGTCGAGCGCCGCCGCCACTTCGGTCAGCGCCGGCCCGAGGCGCGCGAGCAGGCGCTCGCCGGCTTCGGTGGGCACGACGCTGCGCGTCGTGCGATGCAGCAGCCGCACACCGAGCCGCGCTTCCAGCCGGCGCACGGCCTCGCTCAGCCCCGACGCGCTGAGGCCCGTCACGCGTGCGGCGTCGCGGAAGCCGCTCGCGCGTGCGACGGCCATGAATGCGTTCAGATCGCCGAGATCGGTTTGCATTGTTCGCCTTTTCGTACAACCCGTGCGAATTATGCCCGCTTATCGCGCAGCCGACTCGTCCTTATGCTGAACGCATTCATCTCTTCGACAGGAGCAAGGTCATGCCCGATATTCGCCACACCGCCACCTTCAGGCTCGGCGATCGCCACGTCAAACGGATCGGCTACGGCGCGATGCAGCTGGCGGGCCCCGGTGTATTCGGCCCGCCGAAAGATCGCGAGGCCGCATTGAACGTGTTGCGCGAAGCCGTGGAATCCGGCGTCGACCATCTCGACACCAGCGACTTCTACGGCCCGCATGTCACGAACCAGTTGATTCGCGACGCATTGCATCCGTACCGCGACGATCTCGTGATCGTCACCAAGATCGGTGCGCGGCGCGGCGACGACGCATCGTGGCTGCCCGCCTTCGCGCCCGACGAACTCGAACGGGCCGTGCACGACAACCTGCGCAACCTGGGGCTCGACGTGCTCGACGTCGTCAACCTGCGCATCATGTTCGACACGCACGGGCCGGCCGAAGGATCGATCGAAGCGCCGCTGACCACGCTCGCCGAGCTGCAGCGGCGCGGGCTCGTCCGGCACATCGGCCTGAGCAACGTCACGCCCGCACAGGTCGCGCAAGGCCGGCGGATCTGCGACATCGTCTGCGTGCAGAACCACTACAACATCGCGCATCGCGGCGACGATGCGCTGATCGACGCGCTGGCCCGTGACGGCATCGCGTACGTGCCGTACTTTCCGCTCGGCGGCTTCTCGCCGCTGCAGTCGTCGACGCTGTCCGGCGTCGCGGCCCGGATCGGCGCGACGCCGATGCAGGTCGCGCTCGCGTGGCTGCTGCGCCGCGCGCCGAATCTTCTGCTGATTCCCGGCACGTCGTCGGTCGCGCATCTGCGCGAGAATCTCGCGGCGGCCGATCTCGATCTGCCGGCCGACGCGCTCGCGGCACTCGACCGCATCGCGGACGCCGGCGCGGCCTGACGTGCGGCCGATCGCCCGGTAGCCCGTGCGACACGAGCCGCCGGGCCGCTAGGGCGTGTTCACGCTAATAACGGGTTTGCGCTGGCCCCCAGAAGGGCCGAGCGCGAGGATTGCGACGAAGCGAATACTCGACGTATTCGCGAGGAGCATGACGCGGCGATCGGCCCTTCTGGGGGCCAGCCCCGCGAATGAATTTTTCCAAACAGGGGAACGTGCCTTTCCGCCCACATTGCGGCGTCGTGCGTCGCTTGTTTGGCACGGCCAAACGGCGCTCCTTACTCCTTGCACTGCGGGCGGAAAGGCACGTTCGCAAACCCGTTATTAGCGTGAACACGCCCTAGGCCGCCAGACGGTCAGGACGCGACCACGCCGACCCGCTTCGGCACGCCGGTCACGATCGTCGCGACCGCCACCGCGAGCACGATCGCCGCGCCGACGAACACGCCTGCCGCGCCGTTCGCGTCGAACACGACGCCGCCGACGGCCGCGCCCGTCGCGATCGCAAGCTGGATCGCCGCGACGATCAACCCGCCCGCGCTCTCGGCTTCGTCGGGCACGGTGCGCGTCACCCACGTCGACCATGCGACCGGCACGCCGCCGAACGCCATCCCCCACAACGCGACCAATACCGCGTCGATCATCGGCGCGCGGCCGAGCACGACGAGCGCGATGCCGAGCACGACCATCAACGCGGGCATGCCGATCAGCATCGGCCGCAGCCGGTGTTCGAGCACGCGGCCCGCGAGCGACGTGCCGACGAAGTTCGCGATGCCGTAGCCGAGCAGGATCGCCGACAGTCCGTTCACGCCGACGCCCGCCACCTGTTCGAGGAACGGCCGCAGATACGTGAAGAACGCGAAATGCCCGGTGAACACGAGGATCGTCGCGAACATCCCGAGGCCGACGGTCGGCCGGCGCAGCACGTCGATCAGCGTGCGCAGTCGCGTCGTGCCGCTCGGCGGCATCGACGGCAGCGTGAGGATCTGCGACACGAACGCGATGCCGCCGATCACGGCCGCGATCAGGAACACGTTGCGCCAGCCGATCAGGTGGCCGAAGTAGCTGCCCATCGGCGCGGACGCGATCGTCGCGACCGCCACGCCGCTGAACATGATCGACAGCGCGCGCGGCACCATCGCCGTCGGCACGAGCCGCATCGCGGTGGCGGTCGCCATCGTCCAGAAGCCGCCGAGCGCGATGCCGAGCACGACGCGGCCGAACAGCAGCACGCCCAGGTTCGGCGCGAACGCGACGGCGAGGTTCGATGCGACGAGCAGCACCGAGAACACGAGCAGCACGCGCCGCCGGTCGATCGTGCGCGTGAGCGCCGAGATCAGCAGGCTCGTGACGAGCGCGACCGTGGCCGTGGCCGTGACGGCTTGCCCGGCCACGCCTTCGGTCACGCCGAGGCTGTCGGCCATCGGCGTCAGCAGGCTCGCCGGCAGGAATTCGGCCGTGACGAGCCCGAACACGCCGAGCGCCATCGCGAATACCGCGCCCCAGGCCGGTTCGCGGGGGGCCGCCGTCGAGGCGGCCGAGGAGATTCCGGGATTCATGCGGGATTCCGTGTCGGTTAGGGAAAATACTGATGAGGGCGTATCGTAAGGAACAGCGGCAGGACGGTCTATGACATACAATCCGTTGTTATTGATCGTTCGTCCGAATCTCGCCATGTCCGAGCCCCTGCTTCCCCCGATCCCCGACGCGCACGACCTCGTCAGCGAGTTGCTGCTGGGGATGCGCCTGAGCGGCGTCCAGTACCGCCGCATCCAGGTCGCGCGGCCGTTCGGGCTGAATTTCGGCCATGCGCCGGGCCGCGCGCAGTTTCATTTCGTGGTGCGCGGGCCGGTGCTGCTGCGCGACGCGTCGGGTGAGACGATGCGGCTCGAGGCCGGCGACGCGATCCTGTTGCCGCACGGCGGCATGCACGCGCTGGTATCCGATCCGGATGTGCCATGCCGCGAGATCAACGGCTTCGAGATCGCGAAGATCTGCGATACGGTCGCGTCGGTGGCGTCGGCCGGCGTGTCGCCCGCGACCTGCGCGACGACGGAGCCGGGCGCCGGCGATGCGCTGATCTTCAGCGCGTGCATGGAACTCGACCTCGGCGGCATGCAGCCGCTGGTCGGCACGATGCCCGCGTTCATGCACGTGGGCACGCTGCTCGCGCGCTACCCGGAGATCCGTCCGATGCTCGACGCGATGGAGCGCGAAGCGTGCACGGCGCGCGCGGGCTTCGCGGGCATCCTCGCGCGGCTCGCGGACGTGGTCGCCGCGTTCATCGTGCGCGGCTGGGTCGAGTGCGGATGCGGCGACGCGACCGGCTGGGTGCAGGCGCTGCGCGAGCCGAAGCTCGGCCGCGCGATCGTCGCGCTGCATCGCGACCCGGGCCGCAACTGGAGCGTCGCGGAGCTCGCGACCGAAGCGGGCGTGTCGCGCTCGGTGTTCGCCGAGCGCTTCCTCGCGGCGACCGGGATGACGCCCGTGCGCTACCTGACCGAACTGCGGATGCGGCTCGCCGCGCAGTGGATCGCACGCGACCGCGAGACGATCGAAGCGGTCGCGTACCGGCTCGGCTACGGTTCGCTCGCCGCGTTCAGCCGCGCGTTCAAGCGCGTGGTCGGCAAGCCGCCGGGCGCCGTGCGCGCGGACGGCGACGTGCGCGCCGAAGCGTAACGCCCGGCGCGCGGCGTCGGCGCCGGGCCGCCCTGCATCACTTCAACGCGTCGAGCCGGTCGACCAGCGCCGTCGCGCACTGCACGGCGAGCGCCGCGCACTGCTCCACATCGACTGCCGCGCCGGTCGCGACCGTGCCCTGCACGATCCTGCCCAGCAATTCCTTCGAGAGTTCGGCGATCTCGTGATCCCGTTCCGTCATGATGTCCTCCTGCGCGTCGGCGATTCCGGTGATTCGCCCGTTCGGAGCGAATGCCGTGCCCGCGCCGTTCAACGCGGCTTCGCCCGCACGACGATCTGCGCCTGCGTGTCGCGCTCGATGCGCTCGAGCGACGCGCGCAGCGCCGCGAACTCGTCCGGCGTGCATACCTGACGGCCGAAATCCGCGCTCATCCGCCGCGTGACCTGCACGACGCGCGCGGCCGCATCGAACACGTAATGCGACGTGAAATCGACGAAGCGGTCGTGCACGGCCGCATCGGCCGGCAGGTCGGTCACGACCACGCCCGCCGGCAGCACGATCTGGCCAGTCTCGTCGAACGTGCCGCCGACGCAGCCCCACGGCTGCGTGCGCACGGGCTCGGCCAGCCAGGTTTCGACCTGCGTCGCGATACCGCCCGTCAGGCTCGACAGCGCGGGCAACGCGGTCGTGCCGTCCGGCCACACGAAATGATCGAGCGTGCCGGCGATCGTCACATCGAACGGCCCGTCGGTCGCGCGCCGGTCGCTGGTCGACAGTTGCGCGCGGCCGCGCAGGCTGCTTTGCCGCAAACGCTCGTTCGCCAGTTGCGCGAGGCGGTCGCGCGACGCGCGGCGAAACAGGTTGCGTTCGAGTTCGGCGGTCCAGCCGTCATCCTGCACATAAGCCTGAACACGCGCGGCGCCCGGCTGCGCGGCATCGATCGCGATTCGCGCGGTGCGGCCGCGCGGCTGCGTGGCCGGCGTGCGCGACAGCACGCCGGTATCGACGAGCAGCGCCGGGCGGTCCATCACGATCGGCGGCAGGTAGCCGAACGCGATGCCAGCCGTCGTCGTATCCGCGTAGAGCCGGAGATCGGGCAGCCACGTAATCGCATGGTTGATCGCGCCGCCGCCGTAGCCGGGCACCGACGGCAGCGTGTACACGGCGCCGAGATTGATCAGCACCGGTTCGCTGCGAATGCCGACCGCCGCGAGCAACGCGCCGAACAGCGCGACGTGATCCTTGCAGTCGCCGTAGCGGTTGCGCAGGATGTCGGTCACGCGATGCGGCGCGGCGGCCGTTTCGCCGAGAAACAGCCCGACGTAGCGCACGTTCGCCTGCACCCAGTCGTACAGGATGCGCGCCCTGTCGCGCGGATCGACGGCATTCGCGGTGAGCGCGCGCGCCAGTTGCACGACGGCCGGATCGTTCGCGCTCGGGTCGACGGCCGCGTTGCGGTAGCGTGCGGCGAACGCCGCGTAGTCGGGCAGCGTCGACACGACGAGCCGGTCGCCGTAGGTCGGATAGCCGACCGCGCCGCTCTCGATGCGGTCGTACGCGCCGTGCCGGTAGTCGAATTCGTAGCGCGTGCGGCCGTTCGCCGTGACGGGCGGCAGCGCGACGTAGCCCCGCGCATCCGCATACAGCGGCATGTCGGCCGGCAGGTCGAAGATCAGCCGCTGGCTGTCGACCGGCTCGCGCGACGGCTCGACGGTGTAGCCGAAATAGCCGCGATTGACCGGCTTCGTGCGGGTCTTGCGGAACGCGACGCGCGTGCTCGACCCGGCCTCGACGCCGGGAAACACGACGGTGCGCAGCAGCCCGTCCTGGAACGTCGGCGCGCCGGCCGAGCGCGGCTCCTGCACGTCGCGGATGCCGTCCGCACCGACCGGATGCGCGACGCCGTCGCGGTCGATCGTCTCGGCCGCGACCAGCTCGACCTTCTCGAGATTCCTGTCGAACCACACGTAGCGCTGCGCGACCGCGTCGATGCCGTTCGCGTCGTTCGCGCGCAGCGTCGAATCGTCGTGCTCGTCGAGCGAACCGTCGTGCTGGATCACGAACTCGTGGACGTCGCTGACGAGCGTGACGGGCGCCGCATCGGCTGCCGCGCGCGCGTCGCTCATGTCGCCCATGCCGCCCGTGTCGCGCATATCGGCCACGGCCGTACCCGCGCCGAGCGCCACGGCGCACGCGAACAGGCAGCCGGTCCATCGGGAAGGAAAACGCACCACGTCGAAGTTCTCCGCGCGTTCGTTGCCGGACGCCAGCGCCGCGCGCCGGTGCGGCAGCCGTGCCTGCATGACGCGCACATGACGGCCGCCCGCGCCACCCGCGCGC
The DNA here is from genome assembly GCF_016899425.1 of Burkholderia sp. MS389. GTDB lineage: Bacteria > Pseudomonadota > Gammaproteobacteria > Burkholderiales > Burkholderiaceae > Burkholderia > Burkholderia sola. The sequence continues at coordinate 2,387,744 of NZ_CP045995.1, read as the reverse complement.
GTGGCCGTCGTGCGGCCCAGTGTGGGCGCCGTGCCGGCGAGCGTCAAGCCGCGCCGTCGGGAAGGAAACGTGATGCCGAGCGACGGCGCTTTCGAGATCCGTTGACCGCGTGATTGCGTTCGCGTCGCGGGCGGCGTGATCGGCTTCGGCATCTTGCCGACGGCGCGGCATCTCGAGCGGCGGCGTCCGAAACCGATCGACACCGCGCGGCCATGTGCGCCGCGCGATCTCTCACGCTCGCGGCGAGACGAGCCGCCCCAACGCCGGTCGCCCGACCCGCCACGGCCGATCGGCGTCCCGACGCGCTTTCCGGCGCGTAAGCGACCGGCGACGCCGGCCGCGTCATCGCCGCCGCGCCCGCTCCGCGCCAGCCCCCTCCGCCCCGCCGACGTCGGCCCCTCGTTCCGCCGTCCGTCGTCCCCGCCGCTTCGCCCGAACGCGATCCGCACCGGCGTCCCGGTCGTGCGTTTTTCCCCGCAATTCGACATTTGTGCGCGCGCAACAATGGCGATGCCTCGCGCCGGGCGCCATGCAGGCGACCCGATTCCCGCATGGCGCCTGGCGCGGCGCGCTTTAAAAACCACATCTCACGAGGACATACCATGCAACTCCAATCTCATCCGGCATGCCGCCCGTTTTACGAAGCCGGCGAACTCTCGCAACTGACCGCCTTCTACGAAGAAGGCCGCAATGTCATGTGGATGATGCTGCGATCGGAGCCGCGGCCGTGTTTCAACCAGCAACTCGTCACCGACATCATCCATCTCGCGCGCGTCGCACGCGACTCGGGCCTCACGTTCGACTTCTGGGTGACGGGCTCGCTCGTCCCCGAGCTGTTCAACGTCGGCGGCGACCTGAGCTTCTTCGTCGACGCGATCCGCAGCGGCCGGCGCGATCAACTGATGGCCTACGCGCGCTCGTGCATCGACGGCGTGTACGAGATCTACACCGGCTTCGGCACCGGCGCGATCTCGATCGCGATGGTCGAGGGCAGCGCGCTCGGCGGCGGCTTCGAGGCCGCGCTCGCGCATCACTACGTGCTCGCGCAGAAGGGCGTGAAACTCGGGTTCCCCGAGATCGCGTTCAACCTGTTCCCGGGCATGGGCGGCTATTCGCTGGTCGCGCGCAAGGCGAACCGCGGCCTCGCGGAATCGCTGATCGCGACCGGCGAAGCGCATGCGGCCGAGTGGTACGAAGATCAGGGGCTGATCGACGAGACGTTCGAAGCAGGTGATGCGTATCTGGCGACGCGCACCTTCATCGACGTGGCGAAGCCGAAGCTGAACGGCATCCGCGCGATGCTGCGCGCCCGCGATCGCGTGTTCCAGCTGTCGCGCTCGGAGCTGATGGACATCACGGAAGCGTGGGTGCATGCGGCGTTCACGATCGAGCCGAAGGACCTCGCGTACATGGAACGCCTGGTGATGCTGCAGAACCGGCGCGTGTCGAAGTTGCGCACGGTGTAATGCGACGGGCGCCGCCGACGGCCGGCGGCGCCTTTTTCCGGAACGACGCTCAGGCGATCAGCCTGAGCTTTCTCGTCTCCGCGAGCCACGCCTCGAACGCCTGCGCCGGCATCGGCCGCGCGTAGTAGTAGCCCTGCGCGTGATCGACGTCGAGCTGCTTGAGGAATTCGGCTTCCGCATGCGTTTCGACGCCTTCGGCGACCACCGCGAAATTCAGCGCCTTCGCGAGCGACACGACCGAGTGCACCAGCGCCTGCGAGCGCGGGTTGCGGTCGATGGCCGTGATGAAGGTGCGATCGAGCTTGATCGCGTCGAGCGGCAGACGCGACAACTGCGACAGCGACGAATAGCCGGTGCCGAAATCGTCGAGATGGATCTCCGCGCCGAGCTGGCGGAACTGCCGCATCAGCCCGATGGCCGCCTCCTCGTCCTCGATGAAGCAGCTCTCGGTCAGCTCGATGTCGAGCAGGCCGGGCTTCAGCCCCGCGCCATCGAGAATCGACGCGAACTGATGGACGATGTTCATGTCCTGCAACTGCCGAGCGGACACGTTCACCGCGATCCGGATGCCGAGCCCCTTCGCTTTCCACGCGGCGGCCTGCGCGGCCGCGGTGCGCATCACCCAGCGCCCGAGCGGCGCGATCAGCCCCGACTCTTCCGCGAAACGGATGAACTCGATCGGCGCGACGAGCCCGCGATCGGGCGACTGCCAGCGGATCAGCGCCTCGACGCCGTGCACGTCGCCCGTCGCGATATCGACGACCGGCTGGTAGTACAGCACGAACTGCTCTTCCTCGAGCGCCTTGCGCAGGTTCGTGTCGAGCCACATGTACTTCGCGACCTTCTGGTTCATCTCGAGCGAGAACACGCGATACGTATGCTTGCCTTCCTCCTTCGCGACGTACATCGCGGTGTCGGCGCAGCGGATCAGCGTCTCGAGCGAATCGCCGTGCTGCGGGTACATCGCGATGCCGATCGAGCAGCTCGTGTAGACCTCCATCAGCCCGAGATGGATCGGCGTGCGCAGCCGTTCGAGGATGATCTGCGCGGTCGCTTCGAGCAGCGGGCGCGTGCCGTGTTCGAACAGCACGAGGAATTCGTCGCCGCCGAGCCGCGCGAGCGTCGCGCCCGACGGCAGGCAGCCGTTGATGATCGCCGACACGTCCTGCAGCAGGCGGTCGCCGGTGATGTGCCCGTAGTGATCGTTGACGCGCTTGAAGTTGTCGAGATCGAGGAACAGGATGCCGACCTGGCCGCGCGTATTGGCGTCCTCCTGCGCGATCGCCGCGTGGATGCGCTCGCTGATCGCATGGCGGTTCGGCAACCCGGTGAGCACGTCGGTGTTCGCGAGTTCGGTGAGCCGCTGCTGCGCGTTGCGCTCCTCGGTGATGTCGATGCCCGAGCAGATCAGGAACTGCTCTTCGACGCCGCTGCCGCTCTGCACGAACTTGTTGCGGAACTGAAACAGGCGCGGCCCGTTGACCGTATTGATGTAGCGCTCGACCGCGAACGACTGGTTGCTCGCGAAGAAGCCCGTGATGTTGGTGCGCGACTGCGCGCCCTGCTCCGGGCTCATGAACAGCTCGAACGCGCTGCGGCCGATCACGTCGACCTCGCGCTTGCCGGTCACTTCCTCGCACAGGCGGTTGAAGCGCTGCACCATCCCGTTGCGATCGAGGATCACGACGAGCGAATTCACTTCCGACACGACCTGCTCGGCGAACGCGAGCCCGTGCGACAGGTCGCCGGCGACGGACTCGGTATCGGAATAGGCGGACGCCGTGCCGGCCCAGTCGACCGTATTGACCTTCCTGCCGACGAGGTGGAGGCTGACCGTGCTGCCGAACAGCACGATGTCGAGCACGAGGTGCGACGTGACGCCGGTCAGCGCGCGGATGCGCCCGGCCTGTTCGACCGTCAGCGCGACCGCGACGTTGGTCAGCCCGCGGACCGCGGCCAGTTCGAGTGCATTGCTGTCGCTGCCGAGACGCCAGCAGGGGCTGCGCGTACCGACGTGCGCCTCGAGCACCGCGCTATCGTTTTCGTCATCCATGGACACGCCCCGATCCAAAAAAAACGCACAGTGTAGACGGAGGCGAGTGACCCCACCGCCTTCCCGGGCCGCGACGCACGTGCCCCGCAGGGCGGCCGTGATTGCCGTGACAGCGGCCTCGTCCCGTACTTGTTTGCAGCTGATGCGACCGGCGTTCGCGCGTGATGCGCGCAGGTTCTGCCTTACGGAATGATGAGAGCCATCTTATCAAATGACAATGAAGATTTGCACTCACATTTAGAGAAGTGTGTCAAGGAATCGGGACTCGATTGGCAGACCGGAGTTTTCATGATTGGCGGCTGGCGAATGCGCGCACGGGGCGGTGCGCATCGGGAGCGGCGTGCCAGGCCCCAAAGCCCCGCCGGGCGGGCGTTCGGGGCCGGTCCATCGATATGGGGCCTGATCTTTCGGGAGCCTGTGGCGGCAGGGTCGAATCGGATCCCGTGATCCGCAGTTTCCCGTGTTTTTTGATTCCGTTCGTGCGCGAATACGCGGCTTTATTCCACAGTTCGTTGCAATATCCTCCGCCCGCCCCCGTCGCACCCGGCGCGGCGCATCCGCGCCGGGTGCGCGGGCTCAGCCTGCCGCGCCGTAGCCGCCGCCGCCCGGCGTTTCGACGACGAACACGTCGCCGGGCGCCATCTGCGCGCGGCCGATGTGGTCGAGCGCCTCGACCGTGCCGTCCGCCCGCTCGATCGTGTTGCGGCCGAGCGCGCCGGCTTCGCCGCCCGCCGCGCCGAACGGCGCGTGGACCCGGTTGTTCGACAGGATCGACGCGGTCATCGGCTCGAGGAAGCGGATCCGCCGCACCGCGCCGTCGCCGCCGCGCCAGCGCCCGCCGCCGCCCGAGCCCGCGCGGATCCGGTGCGAATCGAGCCGCACCGGGTAGCGCCATTCGAGCACCTCCGGATCGGTGAGCCGCGAGTTCGTCATGTGCGTCTGCACCGCGGCGACGCCCGCGAAGCCGTCGCCCGCGCCGCTGCCGCCCGCGATCGTCTCGTAGTACTGGACTCGATCGTTACCGAATGTGAAGTTGTTCATCGTTCCCTGGCTCGACGCGACGCAGCCGAGCGCGCCGTACAGCGCGTTGGTGATCGCCGACGACGTCTCGACGTTGCCCGACACGACGGCCGCCGGGTAGTCGGGGTTCAGCATCGAGCGGGCCGGCACGATCACGGTCAGCGGCTTCAGGCAGCCGGCGTTCAGCGGAATGTCGTCGCCGACGAGCGTGCGGAACACGTACAGCACCGCCGCCATGCAGACGGCCTTCGGCGCGTTGAAGTTGTTGTCGAGCTGCGCGGACGTGCCGGTGAAATCGATCTCCGCGCACCGCGCCGCGCGATCCACGCGGATCGCGACGCGAATCTCCGCGCCGTTGTCGAGCGGATAGCGGTAAGCGCCGTCCTGCAGCGCGCCGATCACGCGCCGCACCGCTTCTTCGGCGTTGTCCTGCACGTGCGTCATGAACGCGAGCACGACGTCGCGGCCGAACTGCGCGACCATCCGGCGCAGCTCGTCGACGCCCTTCTGGTTCGCGGCGACCTGCGCGCGCAGGTCGGCCATGTTCTGCTCGACGTTGCGCGCCGGATAGCGGCCGGATGCCAGCAGCGCGCGCGTCTCGGCATCGCGCAGCACGCCGGCCGACACGAGCTGCCAGTTGTCGATCAGCACGCCTTCCTCGTCGATATGGGTCGAATCGGGCGGCATCGAGCCCGGCGTCGTGCCGCCGATGTCCGCGTGGTGGCCGCGCGAGCCGACGTAAAACAGCGGCGCGTCGGCGCCGTCCGCGAACACCGGCGTGATGACCGTCACGTCCGGCAGGTGCGTGCCGCCGTGGTACGGGTCGTTCAGCATGAACACGTCGCCGTCGCGCATGCGGCCGCGGTTGCGCTCGATCACCGTGCGGATGCTCTCGCCCATCGAGCCGAGATGCACGGGCATGTGCGGTGCGTTCGCGATCAGGTTGCCGTCGCCGTCGAAGATCGCGCACGAGAAGTCGAGCCGCTCCTTGATGTTCACCGAGTACGCGGTGTTCTGCAGCCGCAGCCCCATCTGCTCGGCGATCGACATGAACAGGTTGTTGAAGATCTCGAGCCGCACCGGATCGGCGTCGGTGCCGAGCGAGCGGCGCGTCGGCAGCGGCGTTGTGCGCGTCAGCACGAGATTGCCCTGTGGGGTCATCTCCGCGCGCCAACCAGGTTCGACGACGGTCGTGCCGTTCTGCTCCGCGACGATCGCGGGGCCGTCGATCGCGTCGCCGGCGCGCAGCGTGTCGCGCACGACCAGCGCCGCGTCGTGCCACTGGCCGCCGGAATAAAAGCGCACGGCCGCGTGCGCTTGCGGCGCCGCGCCCGCCTCGCGCGGTGCGAGCGGCGCGATGTCGACCGGCGCGTCCGAGCGGCCGATCGCCTCGACCGACGCCAGCTCGGCGACGAGCGGCGTGCCGGGCATCAGGAACGCGTAGCGCTGCCGATATGCGGTTTCGAACGCCTGCTGCATCGCCGCGACCGAGCCGGCCGGCACGTCGAGCGCCGAATCGGTGCCCTGGTAGCGCAGGTGCACACGTCGCTCGGTCGTGATCCGCTCCGGCGGCACACCCTGTTCGAGCAGCGCGCCGATGGCCTCGTCGGCCAGCCGGTCGAGCGCCGCGTTCAGCGCCGTCAGCGATTCGTCGGACAACACGGCTTCCACCGCGCGCTCGCGCATCGCGGTCTGGTCGGCGAGGCCCATCCCGTATGCGGACAGCACGCCCGCGAGCGGATGCGCGAACACCTGCGTCATCCCGAGCGCATCGGCCACGCCGCACGCGTGCTGGCCGCCCGCGCCACCGAACGTCGTCAGCACGTAGCGCGACACGTCGTGGCCGCGCTGCACGGAGATCTTCTTGATCGCGTTCGCCATGCTGCCGATCGCGATCTCCAGGAATCCTTCGGCGAGCGCCTCGGGCGTCTCGCGCCGGCCGGTCGCCGCGTGGATCTCGTCGGCGAGCGCCGCGAACTTCGCGACCACGCCGTCGCGATCGAGCGGCTGGTCCGCATGCGGGCCGAACACGCGCGGGAAATGATCGGGCTGGATCTTGCCGAGCATCACGTTGCAGTCGGTCACCGTCAGCGGGCCGCCGCGCCGGTACGCCGCCGGCCCCGGATTCGCGCCGGCCGATTCGGGTCCGACGCGCAGCCGCGCGCCGTCGAAGCCGAGCACCGAGCCGCCGCCGGCCGCGACCGTGTGGATGCTCATCATCGGCGCGCGCATCCGCACGCCGGCCACCTGCGTCTCGAACACGCGCTCGAATTCGCCGCTGTAGTGCGACACGTCGGTCGACGTGCCGCCCATGTCGAAGCCGATCACCTGCTCGAAGCCGGCCGCACGCGCCGCGCGCACCATCCCGACGATGCCGCCGGCCGGGCCCGACAGGATCGCATCCTTGCCCTGGAACGCGTCGGCGCGCGTGAGGCCGCCGCTGCTCTGCATGAACTGCAGGTTCACGCCGGGCATCTCGTGCGCGACCTGCTCGACATAGCGGCGCAGGATCGGCGACAGGTATGCGTCGACCACGGTCGTATCGCCGCGCGACACCATCTTCATCAGCGGCGACACCTCGTGCGACACCGACACCTGCGTGAAGCCGATGCGGCGCGCGAGCGCCGCCAGCATCCGTTCGTGCGCGGTATGGCGATAGCCGTGGATCAGCACGATCGCGAGCGCACGCACGCCGCTGTCGAACACGCGACGCAACGACACTTCGGCACCCTGAACATCGAGCGGCACGACCACGTCGCCGTGCGCGCCGACGCGCTCGTCGATCTCGACGACCGTCTCGTACAGCGCGTCGGGCAGCGCGATGTCGAGATCGAACAGGCGCGGCCGGTTCTGGTACGCGATACGCAGCACGTCGCGAAAACCGCGCGTCGTCGCGAGCGCGGTGCGTTCGCCCTTGCGTTCGAGCAGCGCGTTGGTCGCGACCGTCGTGCCCATCTTCACCATGTCGACCTGCGCGGGCGTGATCGGCTCGCCGGCCGCGAGGCCGAGCAGGTGGCGGATGCCGGCCACGGCCGCGTCTTGGTACTGCTCGGGGTTCTCCGACAGCAGCTTGTGCGTGACGAGCGTGCCGTCGGGCCGCCGCGCGACGATGTCGGTGAACGTGCCGCCGCGGTCGATCCAGAATTGCCAGCGCGCGGCGTCGGAGGGAACGGAGGAAAGGTGTCGGTCAGTCATGATGTCGGTCGATGCGTCGTTGAATCGAGGGACGAGCGCCGCCGCACGGCGCGCGTCGCACGCCGTGTCACGGTGTCGATGAAAAGGGAAAAAAGCGCGGGGCCGACGGCCCCGCCGCTGCCGTCGGTCAGGCGGCGTCGAGTTCGCGGCCGCGGGTCTCGGGCAGTGTCAGCGCGGCGACGATCACCACGCCGTACGCGGCGACCGCGAAGATGCCGATGCTCGTGCCGAGCCCGTACTGCTTGGACAGCGCGCCGATCAGGAACGGGAACAGCGCGCCGATCGCGCGGCCCACGTTGTAGCAAAAGCCCTGGCCGGAGCCGCGCACGCGGGTCGGGAACAACTCGGTGAGGAACGCGCCCATCCCCGAGAAGATGCCCGATGCGAAGAAGCCGAGCGGGAAGCCGAGCCACAGCATCGACGCGTTGGTCAGGTTCAGCGACGTGTACGCGAACGCGATCACCATCGAGCCGACCGCGAACAGGATGAAGTTCGGCTTGCGGCCGAGTCGGTCGGTCAGGTACGCGCTCGTCAGGTAGCCGACCCACGAACCGAAGATGATCATCGCGAGATAGCCGCCGGTGCCCATCACCGTCAGGTGCCGCTCGGTCTTCAGGAAGGTCGGCAGCCACGTCGTGATCGCGTAGTAGCCGCCCTGCGCGCCGGTCGTCAGCAGCGCCGCGCGCAGCGTCGTCGTGATCAGCTTCGGCGCGAAGATCTCGGTGAGGCGCGGCGCATCGGCCACTTGCGCCTGCGCGGCCTTCTCCTTCTCGTAGACATCCGGCTCCTTCACGTAGCGGCGGATCGCGACGACCAGCAGTGCGGGCGCGAGGCCGACGAGGAACAGCGCGCGCCACGCCTGCTCGGCCGGCAGCACCGAGAACAGCAGCGCATACAGCAGCGCGCACAGCCCCCAGCCGATCGCCCAGCCCGACTGCACGAGGCCGACCGCCCTGCCGCGGTCGCGCGCGCGGATCACTTCGCCGATCAGCACCGCGCCGGCCGTCCATTCGCCGCCGAAGCCGAAGCCCATCAGCGCGCGCGCCGCGACCAGTTGGTGATAGTTCTGCGCGAGCCCGCACAGCGCGGTGAACACCGCGAACCACATCACCGTGAGCTGCAGCGTGCGTACGCGGCCGATCCGGTCGGACAGGATGCCGGCGATCCAGCCGCCGAGCGCCGACGCGAGCAGCGTGATCGTGCCGATGAAGCCTGCGTCGGCCAACGAGATGCCCCAGGTCGCGACGAGCGTCGGGATCACGAACGACAGCATCTGCGTGTCCATCCCGTCGAGCATGTAGCCGACCTTGCAGCTCCAGAACGCGCGGCGTTCGCGCGGTTGCGCATCCGCGTACCACGAGAACAGGCCGCTGCGCTCGCGGCTCGCGGGCTCGGCGGCGGGCGCCGCGAAGGTCTTGCTTTCCATGGTGGTACTCCTGTCGTTGTGCGCCGATCAAATGGCGTGTGGTGCTGTGTGTCTGTCGTAGGTGTGTCGCGTGCGGGGCCGGCGGGTCAGAACACGGCCAGCGACGCGTTCGTGATGTCGGTCATCAGCATGTGGCCGGGCGTATGCGCGATCGCGATCGGCAGCTTCGCGTCCATCAGCGCGGTTTGCGGCGTCACGCCGCACGCCCAGAACACCGGCAGCTCGCCGTCGCGGATCGTCACCGCGTCGCCGAATTCGGGCGCGTCCAGATCCTCGATGCCGAGTTCCCGCGGATGGCCGATATGGATCGGCGCGCCGTGCACACCCGGAAACCGGCTCGTGATCTGCACCGCGCGGATCGCGTCGGCGCCGCGCAGCGGCCGCATCGACACGACCAGCTGGCCGCCGAAAATCCCCGCGCGGCGGTTCGCGATCGACGTGCGGTACATCGGCACGTTGCGCCCCTCCTCGACGTGGCGCAACCCGATCCCTTCGCGGGCGAGCATGTCCTCGAACGAGAACGAGCAGCCGATCGCAAATACGACGAAATCGTCGCGCCACAGCGCTTCGAGCGATTCGACCTGCTCGGTCAGGCGGCCGTCCCTATATACGTTGTAGCTCGGCACGTCGGTGCGGATGTCGAGATCCTCGCCGAGCGCGGCGATCCGGAACGCACCCGGTTCGCCGACGCCCAGCAGCGGGCAGGCCTTCGGGTTCGCCTGGCAGAAGCGCAGGAAATCGTGCGCATACGCGTCGGGCAGGATCGCGAGGTTCGCCTGGGCAAACGGACCGCAATGGCCGGCGGTCGGGCCTCGGAACGCGCCGCGGCGCACGGACTGGCGGAATTCGGAAGGCGTCATGATGGTCGGTCGCAGATCGGGATGGCGGGGCGATGACGGTGGTGTGTCATCGGATATGGCGAAGAATAGAAAGGAAAAAATTTTGTCGCCAACGAGTTTTTTTGCGCCCGTTGTATAGAATTTCTTAACGGGTCTGCGGGTTTTCCCCGGTCCCGTTCACTTTTCGTCGCCGGCAAGCTGCGCATCCATTGCTCGCCCGACTGCCATGAACACGCGTTTTCTCGAAACCTTCGTCATGCTCGCGAAGCTGCGCAACTTCCGCACGACCGCGGCCGCGCTGCACGCGACGCCGGCCGCGATCTCGCAGCGCCTGAAGGCGCTCGAGGACGAACTGCATACCGTACTCGTCGATCGCGACAGCCGCGCGTTCCGGCTCACGCCCAACGGCGAATACCTGCTCGGCTATGCGAAGGCCGTCGTCGAGGCGACGCAGGAACTGCAGGCCGCCGCGTCCGGCGAGCGCGCGCTGCGCGGCAAGCTGCGGCTCGGCGTGATCGAGACGGTCGTGCACAGCTGGCTGCCGCATTACATGCGGCGGCTCGCGGCCGACTACCCGCAACTGGAAATCGACCTGACCGTCGACGTCAGCGTCGTGCTGCAGCGCCGGCTGATGGCCGGAGAACTCGACCTGATCATTCGCGTGGAAGGCAGCGACGAGGCGTCGGTCGTGTGCGACGCGCTCGCGAACTACCCGGTGCGCTGGATCGCGCGCGCCGGGCTGCTGCCGAACACGCGCACCGGCCTCGCGCGGCAGGTGCTGCGCCAGCCGATCCTCACCTACGGGCGCGGCACAGCGCCCCATCGCGCGCTGGAAGACATCGTCCGCACGCTCGCGCATGCGCACGGCGTGCCGCTGTCGGAGACGCGCATCACCGGGTCGCCATCGATCTCGGTGATCGTGCAACTGGTGCGCGACGGTTTCGGCGTCGCCGCGATTCCGGTGCTGTTCGTCGATGCGCTGATCGAAAGCGGCGAAGTCGTCGAGCTGCCGCTGCAGCCGTCGCCGCCGTCGATCGTCGTGTCGATGTCGCGGCGAACGGACGCGCCGCGGTTCGTGCACGGTGCGTCGATCGCCGCGCGGGCGGCGTGTCACGAGTATTGCGAAAAGAGCACGCGCTTGCTGGTCGAAGCGCTTTGACCCCGACGCGCTGGATGACGCACGTTCGACATCGCCGCGCGAATCGCCCACAATCGCGATCGGCGCGTCGCCACATCGGCGCCGCGCATCGTGAATGACCGCCCGGCCGTCCGGCATTCGTCGCTTCGCATGATCGTGCACCACGAGAAGGCAACATGCAGATCCGCTCCACTTCGTCCCGCCTGAACCTCGCGCGCGTCGTGATCGTCGCGCTGTATGTCGCGTCGCTGCTGCTGCCCGTCGCGGCCGAACCGCCGAATGCGGTCGGCGCGGTAAGCTGGTTGCACGGCTACACCGTGCTCGCGCTCGGGCCGCTCGCGATCCTCGACCTGCAATTCGCGTGGCTCGGCAACCCGCTGCTCGTCGTCGCGCTGCTCAGGCCGAGCCGTACCGTGTCGGCGCTACTGGCCGTGGTCGTCGTCTTTGCGCTCGGCTGGCATACGATCCCGACCGATGCGAACTACGAAACGATCCGCACGTTCGGGGCCGGGTACTACTTGTGGATCGCGGCGATGGTGGGCGCCGCCGCGCTGCCGTGGATCGACGGGCGCGAGCGGCAGGATGGCGTGACGCGAAGCGGTGCCGTCGGCGCCGTGGATGGGGTCGTACCGAACGATGCTGTCACCGGCACCGGCGGCCTGGCCCGGCCGAATGCCGCGCCGGCATCGACGCGTCCGCCTGCCCGGCAGCGCGGCTGGACCGTGACGGCAACCGATACGCGCATCGCGTCGACCGATCAGACCGGGACGACACGCGGCATCGCGCTGTCCGACCTCGGCGCGATCCTGATCGAAACCAACGACCAGGGGCCGTTCGTGTCGGATGTCTGGTGGATCCTGTTCGATACGAACAAGCAGTTCGCGTGTGCCTTTCCGCAGGATGCCGAAGGCGCGAAGGCGGCGGTCGACCGATTGCTCGACCTGCCCGGCATCGACCACCGCAAGGTCATCGACGCGCAGACGTCGATCCAGAACGCGACGTTCCCGATCTGGGAGCGCGCGGCGCGCGAACCGGCCACGCCGGGAGAGACCGGCGCGACCGCGTGACCGGCGACCGTTACGCGGAGGGCTCCGCACGCGACGGCGTCAGCTTGCCGTCGCCGTACTCGCGAAGCACCTGCGAAATCACGACACGATACCCGTCCAGCCAGCGCGCCTGCTTCGCCTTGGCTTCGAGATGCGCGGGATGCTGGATCAACTGCCGCAGCGCCGCCTCGGATTCCCAGTAGTAGATATTCTGGATCAAGCCGGCTTCCGCGTTCTCCCACGTTTCCTCGCCGAGATAACCGGGCGTCGCGCGCGCCATGTCGGCGATCTGCCGGTCGAGCCGGTGGAATTCGTCGTCGTACTGCCCGGCACGAAAAATGAAGGTCGACGCGTACATGCCCGCTCACTCTGCCACGATGAAAGAGCGCCAAGTGTAAGGCACGCACGGCGTGCCGCGATCGTCGTCAAGCGGCGAGCGGAGCGGCGGCGGCGCGATCGTCGAGCCACGCGTCGATCCATGACGCATCGTCGCGCGTGGCGGCAGTGGGTGACGGCATGGCTGCGAGCGCTTGTCGCGCCCGTTCCAGCGCCTGCGCGAAGCCACGCAATTCGTGCGTCGCCGGCCGGTCGTCGGACCGTCGACGCGCGAGCGCCGCTTCGACGTTCGCGCCGATCAACGCCAACTGCGCGTCGATGAAGTCGACGCACAGCGCGCGGCAATGCGCGGATACCTGAGCGACGACGAGCAGGACCGGCACGATCGACACGGTCAGGTAGCCGCCGGGCGCCAGCCGCGACAGCGCATCGCGCAGGTCCTGCCCGCCGTCGGTCAGCGACGCGAATACGGCGTCACGCCACACCGCGCGCTCGAATACGAGCGCATCGCGATACGCGTCGAGCGCCGCACGATCCGCGACCTGCCCGGCCGTCACCAGCGGAATCGGGAACGACGATTCGTTTGTGGATTGCACGCTCCCGGCCTCGACGATGCAGTTCGCGCCGAGCCACGCCGCATCGTCGTGTCGTGCCGCAAGCACGCGGGCCTGCAACCGGTCGGGCAGCATCGGATCGAGCGGCACCGCGCGGCAGATCGACGGCTTGTTCGCGTGCACGCCGCAGCGGCCGTCGTCGGCGAGCGCCGCGCAACGGCCGAGCGACGGATAGTCGTAGCCTTGCAGCGTCAGCGCGAGCCATTCGCCGTGCACGCCGCCGCCGCGATGAAACAGCCGGTCCGCCAGCGCATCGGCGGCCGCGACGTCGTCCGCATCGAGCGTGTGCTCGCGCCCGCCCGCCTGCCAGCGTTCGCCGATCCGCCGCTTCGGCACGCGACGAATCGTCAACGCGCCGACGAAGCGGTGCCGATGCCGGAACAGTTCGCGCAACGACAGCGTCGGCGCGCTGTTGCAGCAGCGTCCGCACGCGTTGCACGCGAGCAGGTAGGTGTCTACCACGGCCGCCGCACCGAATCCTGGTAGCGCGTGAGGATGAAGCGCGCGACGTCGTCCGAGTGATACGCGGCGACGAGCTGCGCGACCCACGGCTTCGCACGATCAGTGTCGCGCACCGTGAGCACGTTCGCATACGGCGAGCGGGCGTCCTCGAGGCTGATGCTGTCGCGCGCGGGCTGCAGCCCAGCGCGTGCCGCGTCGTCGCTGTCGATCGCGACGAATGCGGCCGTGTCGAGCGCCGCGTAAAGCCGGTCGCGGCGCAGCGTGGCGAATTTCAGCGCGAGCCGGTTGCCCGTCACGTCGCGCAGCGTCGCATGCAGGCCGGCTTTTTCGCGCAGCGTCACCAGCGTGTCGTTCTGCAGCAGCACGAGCGAGCGCGCCATCCCGCGCGGATCGGCGGGCAGCGCGACCGTCGCGCCCGGTTGCAGTTCGTTCAGGTTCTTCAGCTTGCGCGAATAGAATGCCATCGGCAGCGTGACCGTCGGCGCGACGGCGGTCAGCGCATAGCCTTTCGCCGCGCGCGTGGCGCTCAGGCGCTGCGCATCCTCGAAGCTGGCCGCGTCGATCCGCCCGTCGGCCAGCGCCGTGTCGATGCGCGACGCATCGTCGAATTCGACGACGTCGACGCCCAGCCCGCGCGCGGCGGCCACCTTCTTCACTTCGTCGAGGATCTGCGCATGCACGCCGCGCGTGACGCCGACGCGCACTGCCGGTGCGGCACGTGCGGCGGCTTCGACAGCCATCGCCGAACCCTGCTGCATCACCGCGCAGGCAGCCAGCAGCCACGCCGAAACGAATCGCCCGATGCCCGCGGTCACGACGCGTCCCTCAGGATCGTGCGAAACCCGATATGCGATGCGCCGAGATCCGCTTCCTGCTGTTCGCGCGACGACGCGCGATAGCGCACGCAGTAATCGCGCGAACACAGGAACGAGCCGCCCTTGATGACCATCGGCGTATCGTGCCGGCGCGTCGACGGTGCGACGGCTGCGGTGTCGCCGTTCGTATGCGACTGATGCGGGCCCGTGTACGCATCCTTCGTCCATTCCCATGCGTTGCCGATCATGTCGTAAAGACGAAAGCCGTTCGCCGCATAGCAGCCGACGGGCGCCAGCCCCGCGTGACCGTCCTCGGCCGAGTCGAGCACCGGAAACGCGCCCTGCCAGTAGTTCGCGGCCGGCTTGCCGTTGGCGTCGCGCGGCGCCGCATCGAGCGACGCGTCGTCGCGGCCGGCCTTGCCCGCGTATTCCCATTCGGCCTCGTTCGGCAGGTCGCGGCCGAGCCAGTGCGCATACGCGAGCGCATCGCGCTGCGTGACGAGCGTCACCGGCAGGTTGCCAAGCCCGTCCACGTCGCTGCCGGGCCCGCGCGGATGCCGCCACGACGCGCCCTTCACCCACGACCACCACGCGAGGTCGCGTGCATTCATCTCGTCGCGCGTCGGCACATGGAACACCGCCGCCCCGCCCTGCTGCTCGGCCTCGGTCACGTAACCGGTCGCCTGCACGAAGGCTGCGAACTGCGCGATCGTCACGTCGGTCTGGTCGATCCAGAAGCCGCCGACGCGCGTCGCGCCGTCGCCGGCCGGACGCTCGTCCGCATAGCCGCGCGTGCTGCCGAACACGAACGCGCCGCCGCGCAAGTGCACCATGCCCGCCTTCGGATCGTCGCGCCACTTCGCCGGCAGCCCCGAATAGCGCTTGCACTCGCGCTCCGAACCGAGCGGCGCGAGCGCGCGGCCGCGATTCAGATCGTCGAACGCGCCGCCTGCCGGCACCGCCGGATTCGCATAACCCACCGCGAACGCGGCGGCGAACAGCGTGGCGGCCAGCGCCGCGCCGATCGTCCAGAAACGCAACCGCATCGTGTCGCCTCGCGATCAGTAGTAGCCGCGCGGACGCAGCGGCTCGACGCCACCGACGTTGCTCATGTAGGTCTTCCACTGATCGACCAGCGTGCCGATCACCGACGGGTTCTGCGCCGACACGTCGGTCGTCTCGCCACGGTCCGCCGCGAGATCGTAAAGCTGCCAGTGACCGTCGAGCGGGCCGAGCGGCGGCTCGGTCCACAATGCCTTCCAGCGACCGTCGGCGCTGCGCAGATACGCGCGGCCGTATGCTTCGTCGCCGAACGGCGTCGTATGCACTTCGCCCGTCGTCGAACCGGTGAGCACCGGCAGCAGCGACTGGCCCGTCACCGGATACACGTAGCGGTTGTTGTAAATGACCTTGCCCTTGTTCTGGTCGACGCCCGTCAGCGTGTTGACCAGCGGCGGCGCCGGTTGCGACGGCGGCGTGACGCCCGCAACCGCGAGGAACGTCGCCGTGTTGTCGGTCACGTGCGTGAACGCGCGCAGCGTCGGCAACGGTTGCGACTGGCCCGGCAGGTGCACGATCGTCGGCGTCGACACGCCGCCTTCGCCCGAATAGCCCTTCGTGAGCCGGAACGGCGCCGCGCTCACTTCGGCCCAGCGCAGCCCGTACTGCAGGCGCTGTGCGTTCTGCTTGCCGTTGTCGGTGCCGAGCGTCGAGTAGATCGGGTCCTGTCCGTTCGCGGTATCGGTCGCCGTCGGGTCCGCGCCGGAATCGATCGGCCAGCCTTCCGCGCCGTTGTCCGACTGGAACATGATGAACGTGTTGTCGTATTCGCCGATGTCCTTCAGATGCTGGATCAGGAGTCCGATGTTGTAGTCGAGGTTCTCGACCATCCCCGCGTAGATTTCCATGTAGCGCGCCTGAGCCTTGCGCTCGGCCGGCGACAGGCTCGACCACAGCCTGTCGACCTTGCCGGAGCCGTAGTCGCTGTAGCCGTCCGCGGCCGAATGCACCGCGCTGATGTACTTCGCGCTGGCCGTGCCGTTGTTCGCGGTCGCGGGCGATGCCGCCGTCGTCTCCGGCAGCCCGTCGAACGGCTTGAAATCGGCGGGAATCAGGCCGAGCGCCTTCTGTCGCGCGATCCGCGCGTTGCGGATCGCGTCGTAGCCGGCGTCGTACACGCCCGCGTACTTGTGCAGCCACGGATCGGGCACCTGCAGCGGCCAGTGCGGCGACGTGTAGGCCGCGTACGCGAAGAACGGCTTGCCGTCCTGCTTGTTCGCATCGATGTACGAGATCAGCTTCCGCGTATAGAAATCGGTCGAATAGAACACGGCAGGGCTGCCGCCCGTGCCCCCCGGTTGCCCGGGCTGGCCCGGCTGCACGTAACGACCGTCTTCCGTGTAGTTCGACGAGCCGGCCGGCTCGTGCGCGAAGTGGTTCGTCGCCGCGCCGCCGAGCAGCACGTAGCTGCGCTCGAAGCCCCACTGGTCGGGTGTCTGCCCGCTGCCCGTCGCACTGCCGACGATGCCCGAGCCGATGTGCCACTTGCCCGCGATATACGTGTGATAACCGGCGTCCTTCAGCAATTGCGCGAACGACAGCGCGCGATCGTTCAGGTAGCCCTCGTAGCCGGGCAGCCCGCGCCGCTCGTCGGTCGGCACGCCCATCGTGCCCTCGCCGACGAGATGGTGATCGGTGCCCGACACCAGCATCGCGCGCGTGATCGCGCAAACAGTGCCCGTGTGGTGGTTCGACAGGATGCGGCCCGACGCGACGAGCGCGTCGAGGTTCGGCGTGTTGATTTCGCCGCCGAACGCATGGATGTCGGAATAGCCGAGATCGTCGGCCATGATGTACAGGATGTTCGGGCGCTTGGCCGCGGGCGTCGCGCTGGCCTGCGGCGGCGGACTGCTGTCGACGCCGCCGCACGACGCGAGCGACACCGCGCCGGCAATCGCGGCGCAGACGACACGGAAACGAAAAGCATGCAACGGCGACGCGGACTTTTTCATTCTTGTTGACGCTCGATCTACGGGAGCGGCGATCTTAGCGTCGCGCGCGCAACGCCCAAAGTCGGATTCGTCACATGCTAACGGGGTGGGGGAATATGTAAGGAGGCCAGTATTCCGCAACTCGCACGACGATTGATTCGCCGCGTCAGGTTGAATCACGTCGCATCAGCTTCGGGCGAATCGCGATTGCGGCGCACGTTTGTCCGGCACCGCGCCTTTTACGGGGACGTCCGCCCTTCTTCTCGTCGTAGACCATCACGACGGCATGATGCAGGCGCCCCACCCCAATTCTCAGTCGGTGTCCGGGCGCTGAACGGGGGACCAGTCGATGGAACCCGACTCTGCGAACTTGAGCCGTTCGCGCAATTCCGGATGTACACCCGCCTGCATCAGCAGCGCCATGCCGCCCAATCGCCGCGCGTCCTCATCGGTAATCGGGCACCCGTCATTCGGTTCTGCATGCGGCGGAATCGTGATGGCGACACCTGCATTCATTTCGCGGTCAAGGACGGCCTGCACGTCGCGGCGAAACACCGTGCACAGCGTAACCTGTTCGGTCTCCTCGTCGTAAAACACGATGGTGGCGCGTCTCGGTTTGCTCATGTCACCGTCCTCTACAGGTCTGAAATTTTTCGAAAGCACGTTGCCTGCACAATGCGTAGGTTCTGGGGTCTTTATACATCGCGCCAGCGGCCGCACACATTTCCATGTCGATTTCGTATCGTGCGAAACACTGTTCCTCTTGAAACGCGTCGACAGCCGCCGTGGTCATAGCGTCGCCCCACGGTGAGTCGTCGAGCGAGAACGGTGTCGCGTCGCTGAGCAGCGCACTATCAACCCGTACGGGCGCGATGCCGGCAATACCACTGCCTGTGCCAGCTATGATGCTCTCCAGGTATCGTATCAACTCATCAGCCGATACATCGCTTGGCCGTGCCCAACTCGGGATTGGCGTGTCCGCAGACCGCAACGCCATGGGTGCCACTCTACCGAACCGGTTCCCACGAGGGAAAGGGGGCAGGGACCGCCGACCATCCGAAGCGCCGCCATTCACCGCCACGCGCTCAATCTCGACGACGACCCGCCCATCCTCGATGGCGGACCTGAGCACATCGAGCGGTGCACCACGAACGGTACCAAGGCCCAATTGCCGCACGTACATCACCGCATTCGTCGTCAGGCCTGCATACTTCGGCCAGTGCAGCATCAGTTCGGAGATTGCGGCGCGCTGACTGGCCAACAACGTTCCACGTCCCGCGCGCGTCAGTGTCGCGCGCTTTCCCGAACCCAATTCGATTGCGATTGAAGCCATTCGAAACCCCGGCGTTACCGTCGGGCGAATCTACTTTTCGCAACACGATGTCACAAGCTCGCGGTTTTCATGGAACACGCAAAAACCTGCGCGCGTCGGGACTGACGGCTCGCATTGTTTCCCCGAGACATGCCGCCGAGGCGCAGCGGCTCGCTGTTTGGCGCCGCGCAGACGCTCGCATTCCGGATGTGTGCACGTATGTGCTCCCAGCGTCGGAAATCTTTAAATTCTGTTACCTGCCCCAGGTAGTCCCTGTCGTGCGCTCAATACCGCATCACCCGATACAGACCGGCGGCCGCGAGCGCCATGCCTCACCACGCGAGCCCGCCGCTCGTCTCGCTGACCACGACGAGCGCGATCAACGCGGTGGCGGGTGGTATCAGGAAAACAGCGCCGACACACGCGACGCGTCGCCGTAGCGCACCAATGCGCTCCATACCCTCGCCATCCTTGGCGTGGAAACGTTAGAAAAAGTCTCGAGACGGCCAACAAGAGCTGCAAAACTACACCGATCGCGGCAATCGCGAAGGTTACCGCGACCGATCGGCATGCCAGCGTCAGCGCTACCCAGCACCATGGGCGGGATATCGCCGGCGCAATCACCCGATCTAAACTCGATCGATCTGCTCGACAACCTGCTAGAGTTGCCGGTCAATTTTTGGAAAGGGACATGTAAGAATTGCGCGACTTATCCCGAGAAAGTGCTCGCGCCGCGCCCGCACAGCTATCTCGGCCTGAAGGCGAACACTGCGATTCGGGGTGCGCAATGAATTGGCTTGCAGACCGATTGCTTCTCATCGTCACGGCACTGATCGTCACGGCCGCAGGTTGGGCGATCATCAGCGCGACAGGCGAATGGTTTCCGCTTCTGATGACGGTGACCGCGTTCGCTTCACTGTGGATCGAAAACTCGCGGCTGCGCAAGCTGCTCGAACAAAACAGTATCGATCCGCGACGACGCAAGCGCTAGTCGCCCGAAAAAAGCGGCTTACCGGTTTTTCCTCACTGGGTTCAGGCTGACTATGCGAGACGCACGAGAGTGCGACACGCATCCAACCAGATTGTCACGTCGTCATCGGAGAACCGCTCGCCGTCATCCGCGCTCGCCGTTCGCGTCGTCCGACGCCAGCATGTTCGGAATCTCGTCGACCAGCGCATCGACGACCACGCGCACCTTCGACGGCACGTGACGCGCCGCCGGTCGCACCGCGAACACTTCGGCGCCCGACACGCTGTCGCTGTCCATCACGAGCGCGAGGCGGCCGTCGCGCACGTACGGCGCCATCAGCCAGCACGGCAGCCACGCAAGGCCCGCGCCGGCGGCAGCCGCATCGGCGATCGCCTGCAGGTCGTCGAACCGCAGCCGGCCGGCCGCGCGATGGTCGTGCACCGCGCCGTCCGCGCCGATGACCCGCCATGGCGTCGGTTGTCCACCGCGCGAATACGCGATGCCGACGTGCGACGCGAGTTCGTCGAGCCCCGACGGCCGGCCGTGACGCGCGAGATACGCGGGCGATGCGCAGATGCCCATGCGCTGCACGCCCAGCTTGCGGCCGACCAGCGCGTTCGTATCGGCCAACTCCCCGATGCGCACCGCCAGGTCGAAGCCGTCGTTGACGAGGTCGGCCACGCGGTCGCTGAACGACATGTCGATTTCGAGCCGCGGGTGGCGCTCGACGAGACGCCGCACCACGGGCGCCACGCACTGCCGCCCGAACAGCACCGGCACGCTGACGCGCACGCGCCCGGCCGGCTCGCGGCGCCCCGCGTCGAGCGCGGCCTCCGTTTCGCCGAGTTCGGCCAGCAGCCGCCGGCATTGCTCGTAATAGACGAGCCCTTCGTCGGTCAGGCCGAGCTGGCGCGTCGTGCGCTGCAGCAGCCGCGCGCCGAGACGCAGTTCGAGCCGCGCGATGATCTTCGCGACGGCCGAGCGCGTCATGCCGAGGCGCAGCGCCGCCGCCGCGAAGCTGCCCGATTCCACCACGTCGACAAATTCGGCGACGCCTCTCAGCCGTTCATCCATGCCGCTCCGCTCCGGTGCGATGACAAGGTTGTGTCCGTGCTGGCGACAATCGTCGGCCGAATTCTCGCCAATGCGTCCACCTGCGCAACACTATGATAGTCCTGACTATCTCGAAAAGGAGTCGACATGCATGCATGGCAAATCAAACCGGGCGACGGTATTGCCGGGCTCCGGCGCATCGACGCGACACCGCGCGCGGTCGGGCCGACCGGCGTCGTCGTCAGGATCCATTCGGCCGCGCTGAACTATCGCGACCTGATGTTCGCGCGCGGCGACTATCTCGGTATCGGCACCGACGCGCTGATCCCGGTCGCCGACGGCGCCGGAGAAGTGGTCGAGACGGGCCGCGACGTCACGCGCTTCAAGCCGGGCGACCGCGTGATCAATACGTACTTCCCGCGGTGGATCGACGGGCCGCCGACACCGCACAAAGTGTCGGGTTCGCCCGGCGCGCAATTCGACGGCGTGCTCGCCGAACGCTTCGTGTCCGACGAGGCCGCGCTGGTCGCGATCCCCGCGCATCTCGACTACGACGAAGCCGCGACGCTGTCGTGCGCGGGCGTCACCGCGTGGAACGCGCTGTTCGTCGACGGCGGACTGTCGCCGGGCGCGACCGTCGTGCTGCTCGGCACGGGTGGCGTATCGATCATCGCGCTACAGCTCGCGCAGGCCGCCGGGTTGCGCACGATCGTCACGTCGTCGAGCGACGCGAAGCTCGAACGCGCTCGTGCACTCGGTGCGAACGCAACGATCAACTATCGGACGACGCCCGAATGGCAACACGAAGTATTGCGCCTCACCGGCGGTGCGGGCGCGGATCTCGTCGTCGAAGTCGGCGGACGCGATACGCTGCCGCGCTCGCTCGCCGCGACGAAAACAGGCGGCATCGTGTCGGTGATCGGCGGGCTCAGCAGCTTCGACGGGCCCGAACTCGGGCTGCTGCCGCTGATCGGCGGCTTCCGGCGTCTGCACGGCTTCATGGTCGGCAGCCGCGCGATGCTCGACGACGTCGTGCGGCTCGTCGACGCGAAACGGATCAAGCCGGTGGTCGATCGCGTGTTCGGCTTCGACGAGGCGCCGCAAGCGTATGCATACCTGCAATCGGGGCAGCACTTCGGCAAGGTCGTGGTTCGCGTCGCATCGTGACGCCTGAAGGCGGCAGACGCCGCCTTCTTCCGCCTCCTCCCTCTCCGTTCCCCGTCTTCCCGTCCAAAGCGCATTCGCGCAAATGCTTTTCCGAATCCGTTATTGGATCGCACCGCCGCGCGTTTTTATACTCGTCAGCACTCTCTGTTAAAGAGTGCCAGCCAATTTCGACAGAACAGCACAGGACGAAAAGATGAGCCTACGCCCCTTGCACGACCGCGTGATCGTGAAGCGACTCGACCAGGAAACCACCACCGCATCGGGCATCGTGATTCCCGATAGCGCCGCCGAGAAACCCGACCAGGGCGAAGTGATCGCCGTCGGCCCCGGCCGCAAGGATACCGACGGCCAGCGCATCGTGCCCGACCTGCAGGTCGGTGAGCGCGTGCTGTTCGGCAAGTACGCGGGGCAAGCCGTCAAGGTGGACGGCAACGAGTTTCTCGTACTGCGCGAAGAAGACATCGTCGCGGTCGTCAATCAATAACGGAGCGCAATCATGGCAGCCAAGGAAATCATTTTCAGCGACATCGCACGATCGAAGTTGACCGAAGGCGTGAACATTCTCGCGAACGCGGTCAAGGTCACGCTCGGGCCGAAGGGCCGCAACGTCGTGCTCGAACGCAGCTTCGGCGCGCCCGTCGTCACGAAGGACGGCGTGTCGGTCGCGAAGGAAATCGAACTCGCGGACAAGCTGCAAAACATCGGCGCGCAGCTCGTGAAGGAAGTCGCGTCGCGCACCAGCGACGCGGCCGGCGACGGCACGACGACGGCTACCGTGCTCGCGCAGGCGATCGTCCGTGAAGGCCAGAAGTACGTCGCGGCCGGGCTCAATCCGCTCGATCTGAAGCGCGGCATCGACAAGGCCGTCGCGTCGGCCGTCGACGAATTGAAGAAGATCAGCAAGCCGACCACCACGAGCAAGGAAATCGCGCAGGTCGCGACGATCTCCGCGAACGGCGAGGAATCGATCGGCCAGCGTATCGCCGAAGCGATCGACCGCGTCGGCAAGGAAGGCGTGATCACCGTCGAGGACGG
This sequence comes from Burkholderia sp. MS389, assembly GCF_016899425.1. Classification (GTDB taxonomy): domain Bacteria; phylum Pseudomonadota; class Gammaproteobacteria; order Burkholderiales; family Burkholderiaceae; genus Burkholderia; species Burkholderia sola. Next base: position 2,364,807 of record NZ_CP045995.1, on the reverse strand, counting down.
CAAGTCGCTCGCCGACGAGCTCGACGTCGTCGAGGGGCTGCAGTTCGATCGCGGCTACCTGTCGCCGTACTTCATCAACAATCCCGACAAGCAGATCGCCGAGATCGAAAACCCGTACATCCTGCTGCACGACAAGAAGATTTCGAACATCCGCGATCTGCTGCCGGTGCTCGAACAGGTCGCGAAGTCGGGCCGGCCGCTGCTGATCATCGCGGAAGACGTCGAAGGCGAAGCGCTCGCGACGCTCGTCGTGAACAACATCCGCGGGATCCTGAAGACGGTGGCGGTCAAGGCGCCGGGCTTCGGCGATCGCCGCAAGGCGCTGCTCGAGGACATCGCGATCCTCACCGGCGGCCAGGTGATCGCCGAGGAAACGGGCCTGACGCTCGAAAAAGCCACGCTCGCCGAGCTCGGCCAGGCGAAGCGCATCGAAGTCGGCAAGGAAAACACCACGGTGATCGACGGCGCGGGCGATGCGAAGAACATCGAGGCGCGCGTGAAGCAGATCCGCGTGCAGATCGAAGAGGCGACGTCCGACTACGATCGCGAGAAGCTGCAGGAACGCGTCGCGAAGCTCGCGGGCGGCGTGGCGGTGATCAAGGTCGGCGGCGCGACCGAAATCGAGGTGAAGGAGAAGAAAGATCGCGTCGACGACGCGCTGCACGCGACGCGCGCGGCCGTCGAGGAAGGCATCGTGCCGGGCGGCGGCGTCGCGCTGATCCGCGTACGGCAGGCGATTCGCGAACTGAAGGGCGCGAACGCCGATCAGGACGCGGGCATCAAGATCGTGCTGCGCGCGCTGGAGGAACCGCTGCGCCAGATCGTCACGAATGCGGGCGAGGAGGCGAGCGTCGTCGTCGCGAAGGTCGCGGAAGGCGCGGGCAACTTCGGCTACAACGCGCAGACGGGCGAGTACGGCGACCTCGTCGAATCGGGCGTGCTCGATCCGACCAAGGTCACGCGCACCGCGCTGCAGAATGCGGCGTCGGTGGCCGGGCTGCTGCTGACGACCGATGCGACCGTGTTCGAAGCGCCGAAGGATGCGGCGCCGGCCGCCGCGCCCGGCGGCCCGGGCGCGGGCGGGCCGGGGTTCGATTTCTGACGACGTGGCGGCGTGCGCGCCGGTTTGTCGGTATGCGCGCGGTCATGTAGTCACGGGAAACGCGTGGCGACGGAAGTCGTCACGCGTTTTTCTTTAGGATCGACCGTCTGCGGAACCGCTGGTAACGCGCGACTCCCACCCCTTTACGACCTTTTTACTTGCGCCCGCGCATCCGTTCACTAGAATGGGTCCGCCATCCACGACCGAGCACGCGCCATGCGCATCCGAAGTCCTCGTCCTCCGAGTTGCTTTTCTGCCTGACAGGCCGGACGCCTGCGTCACCTTCCCGAGTCACCGTCCTGCCGACAGGCGGACGATGCGCGCCGTAGTCCTTTCCGTGCACGCTTGAACGCGATGTCGATGTGGTCGTCACGCATCGCAATGTATGCGTTCGAGCACGTGCATCGACACAGGCCGCGTAACGACGCGCCATCGATCCGCCGATTCTAGCCGGTTGTTTTGCATCACTGATTTCATTCACGGGGCCTTCCGCTTCCGCAGCATCGCATGCCCCGTCGCGATCGTCTTTCATACAGGAGCCGTGAAATGATGCTGGGTTTGACGTTCTGGAAACACGTGATCGGGCGGCGGACCGAAACCCTCCACGAAGCACGAACGACGGCGCACGACCGGCATCGCCGGGTGTCGAGAACGCTCGTACTGGCGAGCGCCGCGGTCGCGTTCGCGGCAATCGCGTTCGGTGCGCCGGTCGTCGGCATTTCGGTGTTTGTGCTGACGACGCTGCCGTTCGTACTGTCGGGCACCTGAGGTTGCCCATATCGGGCGCGGCTCCGTCGGCGCTCGATACGAAATTTTAATGCTTGCCCACCGCGTATCTGACACCGTCTTTACGCGAGGTTATCTAGGATTTCCCTGTCATCCCGACACGGAGCAATCCGCATGCAAACGCAGCAGGCCGCCGTCGGCGGCCAATCCCCCCTCGCTCACCGACGCGGCAGCACGCCGTTCGCGACCCGGCTCGCCGACGCTTGTCCGCCGGACAACATCCTGCTCGATGTACCCGTGGAAAGCGCGAGCCAGTTGTTCGACCTGATCGCGCGCCATGTCGCGCGCGGCAGCGGCGTATCCGCCGACCGGATCCGCGCCGAACTGATCAAGCGCGAGCAACTCGGCTCGACCGGCCTCGGGCAAGGCGTCGCGATTCCGCATGCGCGCGTCGACGGGCTCGGCTCGGCCGTCGCGCTGTTCGTTCGCGCGCGGTACCCGTTCGCGTTCAACGCGCCGGACCGCAAGCCCGTGCATGAATTCATCGTGCTGGTGCTGCCGCACGCGGACGACCGCGTGCACCTCGAACTGCTCGCCGATGCCGCGCGATGGTTCAGCGAACGCGCGATCCGGCAGGCGTCGCGCGATGCGCAAACGCCCGAAGAGATTCACCGGCTCATGCAACGCACTGTTTGACCCGACATCGTGCAACGGCAGGCATTCCCTCCATCATTTCCGATTCCCATGTTCCCAGACCCTGATACTCCCACCCGACGCGTGGCCGGCCTGACCCGCGCGCTGCCTTTCATGCAGGCGCTGCACGGACAGACCGTCGTCATCGTCGACGGCGGTGCCGCGAGCGACGCCCACGCGCGCTCCGCCTTCGCACAGGATGTCGCGCTGCTCGCGCTCACCGGCATCCGTCCGATCGTGATCCAAAGCATCCCGACCGCGTCCGGCACGCAATCGGTCCACACCGTGCATGCGGCCATGACCGGCATCAATCATGAACTGGTGCGCCTGATCGGCAGCCACGGCGCCCGGGCGATCGGTGTCGACGGTCACGACGGCGGCTTGCTGGTTGCCTGCGCTGAACCCGACCACGCGAGCACAAGCGCGATCGCACGATTCGACAGCGCTGCGTTGAACGCGTTTCTCGACAATGGACTGGTGCCCGTCGTGATGCCGGTCGCACCGGACGACGCGGGCCACGACCGGCTGTTGCGCCCGGAACGGCTCGGCAGCCTGTTCGCGCAACGCACGGGCGCCGTCACGCTGGTGATGATGGTCGACAGTGCATGGCTGCGCGAACTCGGCGAGCTTGCCGGTCTGTACGGCATCGCGGAACTCGAGCAATGGCTCGCCGAACATCCAGCCGCCGACGCGGCGCCGTACGTACGCGACGCGCTCGATGCGCTCGCGCACGGCGTGCAGAACGTCCATCTCGCCGATATCGGGCAACCCGAATCGCTGATCGATGAGCTGTTGACGGAGGAAGGATCGGGCGTGGTGTTCTGCCGGCGCGGCAGCACCGATCTGCTGTCGGAAATCCGCCGCTATTTCGCGGATTCGGCCAGTGTGCTGCGTGACGGCTTCAGCGTCGAGCAGAAGCCGGTCGTGCGTTTCTAACCGGGTAGCATAAAAACGCTTGCGGCGGCCCGCAAAGGCCGCCGCAAGCGGGCAACATCGACGTCAGCGCAACGAAAACATCAACGCCGCGCCGCCAGTCTCCTGACGACGCTCACCAGCGCATCGACTTCATCGCACGTGTTGTAGAACGCGAGCGACGGCCGCACCGTGGCCTCGAGCCCGAAACGCCGCAGGATCGGTTGCGCGCAGTGATGCCCCGAGCGCACCGCGATGCCCTCTTCGTTCAGCGCCTGCCCGACCTCCTCGGTTTCATAGCCCTTCAGCACGAACGACAGCACGCTCGCCTTGTCGCGCGCGGTACCGACGAGCCGCACGCCCGGCACCGGCGCGAGCACGCTCGTTGCATACGCAAGCAGATCGTGCTCGTAGCGCGCGATGTTCTCGATGCCGATGCGGTTCACATAGTCGAGCGCCGCGCCGAGCCCCACCGCATCCGCGATGTTGCCGGTGCCGGCTTCGAAGCGGTTCGGCGGCGGCTGGAACACCGTGCGCTCGAACGTCACGTCCGCGATCATGTTGCCGCCCCCTTGCCACGGCGGCATGTCGTCGAGGATCGCGCGCTTGCCGTACACGACGCCGATCCCGGTCGGCCCGTAGATCTTGTGTCCGGAGAACACGAAGAAATCCGCATCGAGCGCCTGCACGTCCACACGCATGTGCGAGATCGACTGCGCACCGTCGACGAGCGCCTTCGCGCCCGCGCGATGCGCGAGTTCGACGATCTCCTTCACCGGCACGACCGTGCCGAGCGCGTTCGACACCTGCGTGACGGACACGATCTTCGTGCGATCGTTGAGCAGCTTCCGGTATTCGTCGAGCAGCACCTGCCCCGAATCGTCGACCGGAATTACACGCAGCTTCGCGCCCTTGACCGCGGCAAGCTGCTGCCACGGCACGATGTTCGCGTGATGCTCGAGATGCGACACGACGATCTCGTCACCTTCGCCGACGTTCTGCACGCCCCACGTCTTCGCGATCAGGTTGATCGCCTCGGTCGTGCCGCGCACGAACACGATCTCGTCCGGCGACGATGCGCCGATGAAGCGCTGCACCGTTTCCCGCGCATGCTCGTACGCATCCGTCGCGCGGCCGGCCAGTGCATGCGCCGCGCGGTGGATGTTCGAGTTCTCGTGTGCGTAGAAGTATGCGAGGCGGTCGATCACGGCCTGCGGCTTGTGCGTCGTCGCCGCGTTGTCGAACCAGACGAGCTGCTTGCCGTTCACGCGCTCCTGAAGGATCGGGAAATCGCGGCGGATCGCGTTCACGTCGAACGGCGGATGCGCGCCGCGATACAGCTGGCTTTGCGGCTCGGCTGCGTGCGCGTCGTCGATGAAATACCGCGGCACATCCGCGCCCGATGCGCCCGATGCGCCCGATGCACGCGACACCGGCACGTCGCGACGCACGGCGAGCAGTTCGCGCAGCGCGTCGTCGTCCGGCAACCCGAACGCTTCCGGCGACGCCAGCCCGTTCGACGGCACGACGATGTCCTGCGGCGTCGCCTGCCAGCCTTGCAGCGAACCGTCGGTGAAGTAGTACGGCGACGTCTTCGCCGCGCTTTCCGGTGCCGGCGTATTCACCTGCGGCACGCCGAGCGCCGCGCCGCCGACACGCGGTTCGAGCGCGGGCGCGATCGACACCGCGTTGTCGGGCAGCCCGTTCTGCGCGGCCGCATGCGGCGCGAGCGCGGGTGCGCGGTTGCCGAGCGACAGCACGTGCGTCGGCGCGGACGGCGCGAGGTTCGCGCCCGGTACCTTGCCTTGCGGCAACGCAAGACCCGGCACGCCGGTGCCCGCGCCGCCCGGGCCCGCGAGCGGCGAGCCGCCCGGCACCGGGTTGCTCACCGCCGCGAGAATCGGCGCCGCGGCCGGCAAGGCCGACGGCACGCCGCCAACCGCACCGCTGCCGGCCGACAGCCCGGGCGCGGTGGCCTGCCCGGGCGGCGTCGCGAAGAACTCGGACGCGAGCCGCGCGAGCGTCGCCGGGTCGGGCAAGCCGGCCGGCAGCGGCGCATGCGGCAACGCGTGCGCGTCGCCGCCGGCCAGGCCGGGATTAACGGTAGGTGTCGGGATAGTCATGGAACTTGGCGATTTCGACGTCATCGAGGACAGCCAGCGCATCCGGAGAATGGATCGCGAGCGAGCAATACAGCGAGATCAGGTACGACGCGATCGCCTGGTTGTTGATCCCCATGAAGCGCACCGACAGGCCCGGCCCCTGCTCGCCCGCGACGCCCGGCTGATACAGGCCGACGACGCCCTGGCGCTTGTCGCCGACGCGCAGCAGCAGGATCTTGGTCTTGCCGTCCGCGACCGGCACCTTGTCCGACGGAATCAGCGGAATGCCGCGCCACGTGAGGAACTGCGAGCCGAACAGGCTGACCGTCGGCGGCGGCACGCCGCGCCGCGTGCATTCACGGCCGAACGCGGCGATCGCGAGCGGGTGCGTGAGGAAGAATGCCGGCTCCTTCCACACCTTCGTCAGCAGCTCGTCGAGATCGTCCGGCGTCGGCGCGCCCGTCAGCGGGAAGATCCGCTGTTCGTCGGTCACGTTCGCGAGCAGCCCGTAATCGGGATTGTTGATCAGCTGGCTTTCCTGCAGTTCCTTGATCGTCTCGATCGTCAGGCGCAGCTGTTCCTTGATCTGGTCATGAGGACTGCTGTAAAGATCGGAGATCCGCGTATGCACGTCGAGCACCGTGCTCACCGCGTTCAGGAAGTATTCGCGCGGCTGTTCCTCGTACGGCACGAAGGTCTGCGGCAGCACGCTTTCGTCTTCGAGCTGCGTGCACGCGGCGCGCACCGCTTCCGGGTTCTTCACCTGGTTCAGGCGGTAGATGCCGGCCTCGACCGGCACCCATTGCAGCAGATGGGTCAGCCAGCGCGGCGTGATCGTGGAAAGCTGCGGGACGGTCTTGGTAGCGTTCGCTAGTTGGCGGGCGGCGTGATCGCTCAGCGCGGCCGTGCCGCTTGCAACGGTCGACATGTGTGGCTCCGGGTTCTTAAGATGAAAAACGGGATTGCTTATGACGCTGGGTGATTATCGGAAGCACGCCCCTGCCGGCTCAACATGCTATAGCCGTCAGGTCGTGCACCCGAAAGGGGAAAACGATGGGGGGCGGCCTCAGGTGACGTACGCGCTCGGCAGTAGCGTCGAGATCGACACGTCGAATGCGCGCGCGATCTTGTCGGCCGTGACGATCGATGCGATCGCCTCGCCGCGCTCGATCTCGCCGACATACGAGCGGTTCAGCCCCGCGTGCTCGGCCAGTTGCTCCTGCGACCACGTGCGCGCTTCGCGCAGCTTGCGCACGGTGGCGCCGAAGTGATGGATGAGGTCGCTCATCGCGCCTCCTAGGCGACGCGCGCCGCCGTGCGCGGCGCGGCGTTCGCTTCGCTGCGCAGCACGGCCTGCGTGACGTTTTCGCCGGCCGGCACGTCCTGCGTGAGCCACACGTTGCCGCCGATCACCGCGCCGCGCCCGATCGTCACGCGGCCGAGAATCGTTGCGCCCGCATAGATCACCACGTCGTCCTCGACGATTGGATGGCGCGCGAGCCCTTTCTCCAGATGGCCGTCCGCATCGCGCGGGAAGCGCTTCGCGCCGAGCGTGACGGCCTGATACACGCGCACGCGCTCGCCGATGATCGCCGTCTCGCCGATCACGACGCCCGTGCCGTGGTCGATGAAGAACCCCGCGCCGATGCGCGCGCCCGGATGGATGTCGATGCCGGTTTCCGCATGCGCTTGCTCGGCGATGATCCGCGCGAGCAGCGGCAGGCCGAGCCCGTACAGCTCGTGCGCGAGCCGGTGGTGGATCATCGCGAGGATGCCCGGATAGCACAGCAGCACCTCGTCGACGCTGCCCGCCGCCGGATCGCCGTGGAAGGCCGCGAGCACGTCGCTGTCGAGCAGGCGGCGAATCTCCGGCAAGCGTGCGGCGAACGCCTGTACGGCCTTCGACGCGACTTCGCCGAGGTTGTCTACCGGCCCGTCGGCGTTACGCTGGCGCGCCGCGTAACGCAATTCGAGCGTCACCTGCGTGAGCAGCGCGTTCAGCGCCGCGTCGAGCGCGTGAGCCACGTGGAAGTTCTCGCTTTCCTGCCGCAGGTCGGGGGGCCCGAGCCGCATCGGGAACAGCACCCCCTTCAGCGCGCCGACGATCTGCGCGAGCGCCTCGCGCGCCGGCAAATCGCGCCCGCCCGGTTCGAGCGAGCGCCGCTGTTTTTCGCGCCATGCGCGGCGCACCGTCTGCAGCGATTGAACGATGTCGTCGATATCGAATGCGGCCATGCTGCTTTCTCCCCGTAACGGCCGTGAATCAATCCTGCGCCCACGGCAGGCCGCGAAAGCGCCAGCCGTTGTGGCCGCCGCGATGCTGCCGCTCGTCGAGGTCGCCCTCGAAGCCTTCGAGCACATTGAACACCTGCGTGAAACCACCCTTGGTGGCAGCCTCGGCCGCCTGCGCCGAGCGGTTACCGCTGCGGCACAGCAGCAGCACGAGCGCATCCTTGCCGGTCTTCGCTTCCAGTTCGCGCACGAAGCGCGGGTTGCGCGTCAGGCTCGTACCGGTCGCCCACGGCACGTGCAGCGACTCCGGCACGTAACCGACGAATTTCCGTTCCTCGGCCGTGCGCACGTCGACCAGCACTGCGTCGCCCGCCGTGAACAACGCCCACGCGGCTTCCGGCGCAACGCCGCCCGCGTAGGGCGTGCCGGCCGCCACGGCCGTTGTGCGCGCGTCTTCCAGCGCCTGCTGGGCGGCGGTTCGTTCTTCCAGTTCAACCGTCATGACACTTCCTTGTATTCTCAGATTCGTATGAACAAAGACACCGGGAATGCGGCTGTTGCAGCTTGCGTGCTGTCTATAGCCGTCAGCGCCACTATGCGAGTGCGGTCGGGGAAGCAGAACCAATAAAAATTCATTTCCTAATCAGCGCCGCGGGGAATGCAATAGCAGACGCGCGCTATCGATGCGCGGTCGCTGGCGGGATGGCAATGGAGGACGGGGGCCGTTCGATGTCGTGCATCGATGGGATTTGAAAGGAAGCGAGAGAGACGATCGGCGCGGCATGCGGCGCGTCGTCATGGAGTCCGAAATGGAACGGATCACGCGATGCACCGACGAAGCCACCGCGCCTCGCCGATGCATGTGTTCTTCAGTACGTCACACCACCGGGTCGACCACCGTAACCGGCGCGCCACGCGCCTCGATATCGCGCCCCGCGAGCAGACACAGATCCTCGCGATGATGCGTGGCGACCACCTGCACGCCCACCGGCACGCCGTTCACGATCGACGTCGTGACGGCCAGCCCCGGCAGCCCCATCGCGGGCAGCGCGCGCAACGTGAGCTGCGCTTCCCATACGCGCTCGAACCCGTCCGGCCCTTGCCGGTCGAGATCGTCCGGAAACGGCAGTTCCGACGAAACCGGCAGCAGCAACACCGGATATTCATCGAAAAACAGCCGCCACTCGCGCGTCAACGTCGTGCGTCGGACCAGCGCGCGGCTGATCACGTCGGCCGGCAGATCGCACACCTTGCCGCGCACGGCGGCGATCACCGCAGCCGCGCCCGGATCACCATCCTGCTCGACTGAGTTCGCCAGCGCGTCGAAGCCATCGCCGAGCCACAGCTGTTCCTGCAGCAGCGCGGCCTCGCGCATCGGCGGCGTATCGTCGATCTCGTCGACGGTCCAGCCGGCATCGACGAGCCGGCGCGCGGCATCGCGCAACGCGGTCTCGACTTCGGGCACGACCTCCAGGCCGCGCGGACGCACGCACAGCGCCGCGCGCCTCGGCACCTCACGCCCGTCGAACGGCACCGCGACGTGCCACGGATCGCGCGGGTCCGGTGCGGAGAACGCCCGCAGCGCAAGCGAAAGATCGTCGATCGTGCGCGCGATCGGCCCGGCCGCCGACATCAGTTGCGCGCCGATCGCCCGCTCGGGCGACGACGCATTGAATGCCGGCACGCGACCGAGCGACGGCCGGATTCCATGCACGCCGCACGCATAGGCCGGGTAGCGCACCGAGCCGCCGATGTCGGTGCCGACCGCGAGCGGTCCGATCCCGGCTGCGACGGCCGCCGCCGCGCCGCCGCTCGATCCGCCCGGCGTCAGCGACGCATTGCGCGGATTGCGCGTATGACCATGCACGCGATTCGACGTGAACCAGCGCAGTGCGAACGTCGGCGAATTGGTGCGGCCGAGCAGCACTCCGCCGGCCTTGCGGATGTTGGCGACCACCGGGCTGTCGGCCGGCGCGATCAGGTTTTCCTGCAGGCGCGTGCCGTTGGTCGTCGCAAAGCCGGCCTGATCGACGTTGATCTTCACGGTGACGGGTACGCCCGCGAGCGGCCCCGGATCGTCGCCGCGCGCGATCGCGCGATCGACTTCGTCGGCCTGTCGCCGCACGTCGTCGGGGCGGTGTTCGACCACCGCGTTGATCGCCGGATTCACCGCATCGAGACGATCGAGCACGGCGTCCGCCACTTCGCGCGCGGACACGTCACGCTGCCGCACGCGTTTCGCGAGTTCGGTCGCCGGCAGTTGCCAGAGTTCGGTCATGACTTCTCCTGCTGAAAAGACATCACAATCACGCGCGGCGCCGCGCTTCGTCACGAAAGCGCGGCGCCGCATTCGCTCACTGCGTATCCTGCTTCGCGCGCTCGGCGGCGGCGATGATCGCGTCGGCCACGGCCTTCGGCTGGCTCAGCATCGCGACGTGGCTCGCGTTCACGCGCGCGACCGTCGCGCCGATCCGCTTCGCCATCGCTTCCTGCAGCGTCGGATCGATCATCCGGTCGTGCGTCGCGACGACGAACGTCGACGGCTTCGCATGCCATGCGGCTTGCGCGACCTTCTCCGAGATGCACCCGCTATACCACGGCCCCTGGGTCGCGGCAACGATGCGCTGCTGCGCGGGCGGCAGATCCGGCGCGAAATCCTGTGCGATCGCCTTGTCCGACAGCCGCGCGAAACCGCCGGCGTCCTTGCGCAGTTCGCCAGCCCATGCCGGCGCCGGCAGCCCCTGCGTGACGTCGGCGATCGACTGGCCGTTGTCCGGCGCGAACGCCGCGACGTACACGAGCGACTTCACCTTGTCGTCGTTGCCCGCGTCGCTAATCACGACGCCCGCCCACGAGTGGCCGACCAGCACGACCGGCCCCTTCTGTTCGTCGATCGTACGCTTCGTCGCGGCCGCGTCGTCGGCAAGCGAGCTCAGCGGGTTCTGCACCGACACCACGTGCAGCCCGCGCGCCTCGAGCAGCGGAATCACGCGGTTCCAGCTCGACCCGTCGGCAAATGCGCCGTGCACGAGCACGACGTTGGTGCCCTTCAGGTCTTCCTTCGGCGCGGCCTGCGCCGCGACCGCACCGAACAGTCCGCCGATCATCGCGGCGGATACCAGAACGCGTTTCATCAAACCGGCCATCGTCATGCTCCCTTCCTTATCGTGTCGTTGAAATAAAGTGCTGCCCGAGCAGCCGCGCGTGCATGCGGCAAGCGCGGCGCCCGATCACGAATGCGCGTACAGGTCGTCGGCGGCGTAGCGTGCGGCGCGCGACGGCGCGGCACCGCGATGGCCGGCCGGCGTCGACGCATCGGCCACGTTGTCGCCTTGCGACTTCGACGGGCCATTCTGGTCGGAACGCGCGACCTGCTCGGCAGCCGCGACGGCGTTCTCCGCGGCGGCGATGTCGTCCGGGTAGTGCGCTTCGCTGCCGGCCGGGTTGTAGCCGGCCTTCTCGAGACGGACGAGGTCGGCGCGCACTTCAGCACGCGTGAGGCTGTGGCCGGTATCGGCGAACGACAGCGCGGGGGCGACGGCGAGGACGGCAACGGCGAGGATTCGAGCGGCTTTCATGAAGGTTCTCCTTGAACGAAGTTGAGGTGTCGAGCACTGGGCATCCGGTGCGAACGCCTGGCACCGAACGTTTGCTGCATGTCGACAGTAGAACCCGCGCACGTATCCGGCATGTTTCCGGAACCGGGCCTTCTGCATGCCAGTTTTTCAGGAACGGCCGCAGATACAGTGCGATACACACCGGCCACGCAACGCACCACGAAAAAAGGCGTGCCTCGCCGGGCACGCCTTTCCATCCGCTTCACGCTCACGCGTCACGTCACGGTGCGAGCCGCGTGAACACGTAATCGTGGTTCTTGACCCGCGCCTGATGGCACGCAAAGCACGTCTGATGCTGGCCGATATCGGCCGGCACGCCGTTGATGAAGCGCCCGAACCCCCAGCCGCCCGTCGCCGCATAGCGACGCGAGTCCTTCACCATGACCTGCACGGTCGTCGCCTGGCCGGGCACCGTCGCGGGCGCGAACTCGTCGGACTGCTTGCGCTTGTACGCGAGCTTCACGAGGATCGTGCCGTCCGGGAACGGCAGCGTCGCTTTTTCGAGCGCACGCATCGCAACCGGATTGCCGAGCACCACACGCAACTCGTCGAGCGGTGCGGCCTCTTCGGCCGGCGCGACCATTTCCCACTTCCGGTAGCCGGGCGGAATCGTCACGCCGTAAATCGGCGATGCGGCCGCGGCCGGCTTCGACTGTTCCGCGAACGCGGCCGGGCCGCTCGCCGACCACGCGCCGGCCAGCAGCACGCCCGCGACGAACGCGCGGCGCGCGCCGCGCCGCCATCCCCCCACGCGGGCCCGCATCACAGATGCTCCACTTGCAGGATCGCATCGGCGAAGGCCTGCGGCGCTTCCTGCGGCAGGTTATGGCCGATGCCGCCGGTAATGGTCCGGTGCTGGTACTTGCCGGTGAACTTCTTCGCGTACGCGGCCGGGGCCGGATGCGGCGCGCCGTTCGCGTCGCCTTCCATCGTGATCGTCGGCACGGCGATCGAAGGCCCGGCCGCGAGACGCCGCTCGATGTCGTCGTATTTCGCTTCGCCCTGCGCGAGCCCGAGACGCCAGCGATAGTTGTGGATCACGACGGCCACGTGATCGGGATTCCGGAACGATGCGGCCGAGCGCGCGTAGGTCTCGTCGGAGAACTGCCACTTCGGCGACGCGAGTTGCCAGATCAGCTTGTTGAACGCGTCGCGGTTCTGCGCGTAGCCGAGTTCGCCGCGCTCGGTCGAGAAGTAGAACTGATACCACCACTGCAGTTCGGCCTGCGGCGGCAGCGGCTTGGCATTCGCCGCCTGGCTGCCGATCAGGTAGCCGCTCACCGACACCAGCGCCTTCACGCGCTGCGGCCACAGCGCCGCGATGACGTCAGCCGTGCGCGCGCCCCAGTCGTAGCCGCCGAATATCGCGTGGTCGATCTTCAGCGCATCCATCAGCGCGACGATGTCGACGGCCGTCACCGCCTGCTGGCCGTTGCGCACCGTGTCGGCCGAGCGGAACGTCGTCGAGCCGTAGCCGCGCAGGTACGGCACGATCACGCGATAGCCGGCCGCGACGAGCAGCGGCGCGACGTCCGCGTAGCTGTAGATGTCGTACGGCCAGCCGTGCAGCAGGAATACGACCGGGCCTTGCTTCGGGCCGAGATCCGCATAACCGACGTTGAGCACGCCCGCATCGATCTGGTGGATCGTACCCAGCGACGCGACGCCGGCCGGGCGCTTCGCCGCCGATGCATCGGGCGCCGACTGCGCATGCGCGAGCGCGCTGAAGCCGAGGTCGGCCAGGCTCAGGCTTGCCAGCGTGGTGCCCAGGAGCAGGCGGCGGCGGGTGTTCACGGTATCGGTCATGACTCGTTCTCCATTGTCGATCGCTAAGAAAGAGGCCCGCGGCACGTGCGGGCAATCGGGTGTCGTCGGTCGCGGCGGCAGCGGATGGCGCCGCGCCGCCGTGTGAATTGCTTCACCGGTTTTATATCCGAACCATCCGGAGGCTTTGTATCTCAACGTATCCGTGTGCGAACACGACACACAGCGATTCAAAAATCGCGATAAAAACGACGTTTCGGCGCGGCCGCGCGGCAGAAACGAAAACGGGCCGCGCACCAGGCCGGCCCGTATTCACTGCGCTTACTACGCCGCTTACGCGCGCCGCAACGGCCGGAACCCCGCACGCACTTCGCGCGCAAACAGTTCCGGTTCTTCCCATGCCGCGAAGTGCCCGCCCTTGTCGACTTCGTTGAAGTAGATCAGATTGTGATAACTGCGCTCGGCCCAGCTGCGCGGCGCCTGGTAGATCTCGCCGGGAAACACCGTGATCGCGGCCGGCAGCGAGATATCCACCGCGTTGAAGTTGTTCGAGTGATCCTCCCAGTAGATCTGCGCGGACGACGTCGCGGTGTTCGTCAGCCAGTACAGCGAGATGTCGTCGAGGATCTCGTCGCGCGGAATCGAGCGTTCGGGCACGCCGCCGCTATACGTCCACTGCGAGATCTTGTCGTACATCCACGCAGCCTGCCCGGACGGCGAATCGGCAAGCGCATAGCCGACCGTCTGCGGCCGCGTGACCATCATCGCCGAGTAGCCGCAATTGTCGCGATAGAACGTCGCGAGCTTCTCGTACGCGGCCTTCTCCTTCGGCGTCAACGAAGCCGGCGCGGGCGCATCGATCTCGAGCAGCGTCGCGATATCCGGTGGCACCGTCGCCGGCATGTTCACGTGAATCCCGGCCAGACCCTGCACGCGCTGCATCGCCATCCGGTGCGAGATCACCGAGCCGCAGTCGCCGCCCTGCGACACGAAACGCGTATAGCCGAGCCGCGCCATCAACTCGCCCCACGCTCGCGCGATGTGGTCGGAGCCCCAGCCGGTCTTCGTCGGCCGGCCCGAGAAACCGAAGCCCGGCAGCGACGGCACGACGACGTGGAACGCATCGTCCGCGCTCGCGCCATGCGCGGTCGGGTCGGTCAGCGGGCCGATCGCCTTCAGCAGCTCGAAGATCGAGCCGGGCCAGCCGTGCGTCATGATCATCGGCATCGCGTTTGCGTGCCGCGACCGCACGTGAATGAAATGAATGTCGAGCCCGTCGATTTCGGTGATGAACATCGGGAAACCGTTCAGGCGCGCCTCGCCCTTGCGCCAGTCGTAGTCGGTGCCCCAGTAGCGCAGCAGCGCCTGCATGCGCTCGAGCCGCACGCCCTGCGATTCGTCGACGACGGTCTCGCGGCCCGGCCAGCGCGTCGCGACGATACGACGACGCAGATCGACCACGGCTTCATCGGGGATGTGGGCGGTGAACGGGCGTATGCCGCTCGCGCCGGTGGCCGCATGCAGCGCGGTGGGCAGCATCGCCGAGACCCCGGCGGCCACGGAAGTGGCCAGCAGGTGGCGACGCATCGGGGAAAACGGTGTGGAGGACATCGTTCGGCATCTCCTTTCGTGAAATGGAAAGTGAACATGCCGCGGGGGATCGCGCTCAGGCTTTCAATCCGGCGTGCCCATGTCACGCGGCGTCGCCCATTTGAAAGGTCGGATGTATCCCGAATTTGTCTGATTTGTACGCGTTTGTAGCTGCTGCGCGGCGAGCAGCGCTTGCGCGGCCGCTCGCCGGTGTCGCGCTCAGAGCGCGTTGACGATCGCGCCGTCGACGCGAATGTTCTGCCCGGTGATGTAGCCCGCGCCGTCCGACAGCAGGAACGCGACTGTCTTCGCGATCTCGCCGGTCTTGCCGAAGCGGCCGGCCGGAATGCGCGCGACGATCTGCGGCGTTTCCGGCCAGCTGTCGATGAAGCCCGGCAGCACCGCGTTCATCCGGATGTTCTCGGCCGCATAGCGTTCCGCGTACAGCCGCGTCCATGCGCTCAGCGCCGCGCGCAGCGCCGACGACACGGGCATCGGCTGCTCGGGTGCGTCCGCCGCGAAGCTCGAGATATTGACCACCGCGCCGCCGCCCTGCTTCTGGAAGATCGGCGTCACGCGGCGCATCACGCGCACCACGTTCAGCAGGATCAGATCGAGCCCCGTGTGCCAGTTGTCGTCGGTGATCGCCAGCAGCTCGCCCTTCGGCGGATGGCCGGTGTTGTTCACGACCGCATCGATCCGGCCGTAGCGCTCGACCGTTTCCTGCACGAGCCGGTCGATATCGGCCTCTTCGGTCACCGAGCCCTTGATGCCGAAACCGCCGAGTTCGTCGCCAAGCGCCACCGCGCTGCCCGACGGCGACATCAGCGCGACGCGATAGCCCGTCGCCGCCAGTTCGCGCGCGATCGCCGCGCCCATGCCCTTGCCCGCCGCCGTGATCAACGCCACTTTTTCTACAGTCACGATCCGCTCCTCATTCTCATTCTGCCGCCGCGCAGCCGCCATTCGGCGCGCCATGGTGGTAATGTAGGCGCATCGCTTCCCACTGTCGAACCAGTATTTCTGCCGCCAGCCGATAGTTTTTCTACAGCCTGACGATGCCGCCACGTCCTTCCCGCCTGCCACCGCTGAATGCGCTTCGCGCGTTCGAAGTGTCCGCGCGGCACCTCAATTTCCGCGCGGCCGCCGACGAGATCGGCGTCACGCAGGGTGCCGTCGCGCAGCAGGTGCGCCACCTCGAGGACGTGCTCGGCCTGAAGCTGTTCGAGCGCCTGCCGCGCGGCCTCGCGCTCACGCACGACGGCGCCGCGTATTTCTCCGACGTGCAGCGCGCGCTGCACGCGATCGCCGACGCGACCGACAAGCTCGTGAAGCGGCGCGCCGCGCTGACGATCAGCACGACGCCGTCGTTCGCGTCGAAGTGGCTGATTCCGCGGCTCGCGCAGTTCACCGACGCGCATCCCGACTACGACGTGCGCGTGATCGCCGATCCGCAGATCGCGACGTTCCGCCATGACGGCGTCGATCTCGCGATCCGCTACGGCAAGCCGCCGTTCGGCAAGCATCTCGCCACTCATGCGCTGTTCCCGCTCGACGTGTGCGCGGTGTGCAGCCCGTCGGTGCTGACCGCGCCGGCTTCGCCGCGCGCGCTCGCCGGGCAGGTGCTGCTGCACGACGCGCACGACCTGTGGCCCGAGTTCCTCGCCGCGATGCCCGAACCGGTCGACGTCGATCCGCACAAGGGGCTGCGCTTCAACCAGACGTCGCTCGCGATCGATGCGGCCGTCGCCGGCCAGGGCATCGCGCTCGCGACCGAGCCTTTGGTCGAACGCGATATCGCAGCAGGCCGGCTGTGCAAGCCGTTCGATTTCGCGTTTCCGCTGTCGGTGGGGTTCTATCTCGTGTATCCAGCCGAGCGTCGCGACGACGACGCGATCGCGGTGATGCGCGAGTGGATGATCCAGGCCGCGTCGGACGGGCGGCCTTGAGTGGATCGAGCGCGCTTGACCAGCGTCAAGGCGCGATCCAGCGGGCTTCGTAGTCGCTTTCGTTCAGGTCGAATACCGCGCGGCGATGGCCGGCGTGCGCGAGTTCGAGCCAGTCGATGCGCGTGATCGTCATGTGGATCAGGCAGAAGTTGTCGTAGCCGTCGCCGGTTGAGGCGGCGTCGTCGATATGCGCGTCTTCCGGTGAGGAGATCGGCGTGCCGGGCGGCAACGGCGCGCGATACAGCAGCAGCGTATGCGGGCGGCTCGATGCCCAGATCGCGCGCCGTTGCGCTTCGTCGTCGCGGATCGACGCGACGCCTTCCGCGCGAATCTGCACAAGCGCGTCGAGATCGTTCGCGACGATCGAGATGCGCGGATCGCGACGCAACTCCGCGACCTTCTCCGAACGCGCGTCGGTATGAAACGACAGCACGTTCGCGGTGCGGCTCACCTGACGCAATACGATCGTCCGGACCTTCGGCGCGCCATCGAGGCCGAGCGTCGCCGCCTGCAGCAGGCGTGAACGGCGAACGCTGTACGCTCACGCCGGATTCGAGGCAGGACCAGACGCGGTCGTAGGTTTGCGCGAGCGATTCGGAGGTCGAGTCGGACATGAGGCGGCGGCGATCGTCGGTGTTTCGATCGCGCAAGCTTAACCGTTTGTGTCGGCGACGGCTCGCATCGGATGCGCCGCAGCCGCCGTTGTGCCGCTCAGTTGTAGCCGAGCACGACCGGCGCCGCATCGCCGGCATCGGTCGCCGGCTCCGCGCCGAAGCGGCCGAGCACGTCGACCACATACTGCGGCCCGGCGCTGATCTGCGACGACGGATGCTTTGCCGGCCGGTTGTCGCCGGTGTTCGCAGCCGCGCCCACCGCGGCCGTTTCGTTGATGGTGTTATTCATGTCGGTGTCTCCTCACGCGGCCCGCGCCGCACCATACGCGCGCACGAGACGCGCGACGCCTTCCCGGATCGCATCGACGTCCGGCGCGGCGAACGACAGGCGAAGCGACGCCGCATCGACGTTGTCCGCGAAGAACGCCTTGCCGGGTACGAACACGATCTTGTTGGCAATCGCCTGTTGCAGCAACCCGTCCGACGATACCGCGCCGAGCCGCGCCCACACGAACATCCCGCCTTCGGGACGATGGAATTCGATCGCATCGCCGAAGCCGTCGCGCAGCGCATCGCACATCGCGTCGCATTTGCGACGGTACGCGGCCGTGATGCGCGGCAGATGGCGTTCGAGCGCGCCGTCCGCCAGATATTCGGCGGCGGTGGCCTGCGTCCACGGCGCGCTGCACAGGTCGACCGTCTGCTTCGCGATCACGCAGCGCCGCGCGATTTCGGCCGGCGCGATCGTCCAGCCCACGCGCAGCCCCGGCGCGACGATCTTCGACAGGCTCGCGAAATGCACGAGCCAGTCGCG
Source organism: Burkholderia sp. MS389 (assembly GCF_016899425.1). GTDB lineage: Bacteria > Pseudomonadota > Gammaproteobacteria > Burkholderiales > Burkholderiaceae > Burkholderia > Burkholderia sola. The sequence continues at coordinate 2,346,692 of NZ_CP045995.1, read as the reverse complement.
CGCGCCATCCACCTCGCCGGCCAGCGCGAGCATCGACGGCACGGCTTCGCCCGCGAAACGCAGGTCGCCGTACGGATCGTCCTCGATGATCAGGAAGCGGTATTGCACCGCGAGACGCAGCAGCTTCAGCCGGCGTTCGCGCGTCAGTGTCGCGCCCGTCGGGTTCGCGAAAGTCGGGACCGTGTAGAGCAGCTTCGGCTGCGCGATCGCGCCGGACGCGAGTTGTTCGGCCAGACGATCGACGTCGACGCCTTCGCCGTCGACCGGAATCGTCACGATGCGCGCCTGTTGCAAACGCATCGCCTGCAGCGTGGCCGGGTACGCCGGTTGTTCGGTCAGCACGACGTCGCCGGGCGACACCATCACGCGCAGCAGCAGGTCGAGACCTTGCTGCGAGCCGGTCGTGACGAGCAGTTCGGCCGGCGTGCACGCGACGCCGCGACGCGCCATCAGCGCGATCAGCTGCTGCTTCAGTTCGGCGAGGCCGTCGGTCGGGCCGTATTGCAGACAGCGGATGGGCTGCCCATACGCACGTTCGGCCGCCGCGTTCAGGCCGTCGACGTCGAACAGGTCGCTGGCCGGATAGCCGCCCGCGAAGGAAATCATGCCCGGTTCGGACAGGTACTTGAACAACTCGCGGATCGGCGAGCCGGCGGGGTTTTGGAATGAGGGCGTGAACGCGTACATGTCGTCGTGTGCAGGTGGGCGCGGACGGCCGGGATAGCCGTCGAGCGCCGGCCGCCAAGGCGCTTCTGGCGCCGCGGCGGTGAATTCGAGCCACGATTGTCGATAGTCATTAAGGGCTCGGCAAACGATATCTATGCACTAGGTCTTGCGGTTTGGTCATTACATCGCGGTTGGGCGGGTGTTGGCGGCGCGTGGGGGATGCGAGGTTCGGGGGCGGTTCGTCGAACGGGTGTTTGATTCGGGCGATTGTTTCGCCGGAGGTGGTCACGGCGATCACCGCTGCTTTCTTGGCTTGGGTGGTTCGGCGAGAATCGTGGGTGGCGCCGCTTCAACGCAACGACCGCCCGGGCGGCGGGACCATTCTCAGCGAATCCAAATCGGAAATTTTGCCGCGACCCAATCGAACGTGGTGGGTGGCAGCGAGATCGACCTTTCACTGTCGTCCTCATCCGATGCGTCGAAATAAACCAACTTGTTCTTACGGATGATGGTCGAGTCCTCACCCGGCCGGCCGTCCCAAAAAACGAAAAATAGTCGCGTAGCAAGCGTCGAGCCATGTGCCTCGCTGACGACGAGTTTGACCTGCTCATTCTGATCACCCAAAAAACCATTGCTGCGGACACCGCTTCCGCAGATGTTGACGATGTAGGTTATGCCGTCGACCTGTTTGACACCACCATTCATCTTGACGTTGTAGTTGAAGCGCTGACAATCGGTACGGTCAATCATGATTCCGCGATAGCCTACCAAGTAGACGAATGCGAAAAAAACGAGTGTGACGATCGCGGCGCCTGCGCGCTTCGCTCGGCTGAAACGGTTGAAATTTCTGACGAGCCGGTACACGTAGAACCCGAAGATGATCGACGTGATGCCGAAGATCGCCAGCTTCGTATGCACGAGCGCGAAAATCGTGATCGCGTTATGCACATCAACCGGCACAAACGTCCACCCGATATCGACTACCAGGTATATGGCGATCACGGACAAGACTACTTTGAGGATGGTCACGAGTAGATAGCACTTCTTAATTAATCGGCGCCAAAATAATCGATACCCTTGCAAGTCCGCAATAGCAATGAAAACAACTGTTAAATCGGTTCGAGTGCGCGAAAGCCGTGAAGCTTGAGATAATTCTCAAGGGGATAATTGGATACGAAGATCTGTCACGAGTCGCCCCAAGATTCCTGGCTTGGGTACCAGACTAGGACAGACATTGCTGAGCGCCGTCACGACGGCCGCTCATGGCTGAATCTGACAAAACAAGGGGCGGCCGTGGCCGCCCACAAGTTGCAATCAATCAGCCCGCCACACCCCGATTCGCCTCGATCACCGTCAACGCAGCCATATTCACGATCCGCCGCACGGTTGCACTCGAAGTAAGAATATTCACGGGAGCATTAACGCCCAACAGGAAAGGCCCCACCGCCACATTACTCCCCGCCTCGGTCTTGAGCAGGTTGTACGCGATATTCCCCGCATCCACATTCGGACAAACCAGCAAATTCGCCGCCCCCTTCAACGGCGACATCGGCAGCAGCTTTGCCCGCAGCCCTTCATCGAGCGCGCAGTCGCCATGCATCTCGCCATCCGCTTCGATATCCGGCGCCTGTTCCCGCACGATCTCCAGCGCCCGGCGCATCTTCACGCCCGAAGCCGCACTCCCCGACCCAAAGTTCGACCGCGACAACAGCGCGACCTTCGGCGTCAGGTTCAGCCATTCCATCTGCCGCGCCGCCGCGATCGTGAATTCCGCGATCTGCTCCGCATCGGGGTTGTCGTTCACGTGCGTATCCACCAGCGCGACCGTTCGCTGATCGAGCAACAGGATGTTCATTGCCGCGTAGGTCGACGCACCCGGTTTCTTGCCGATCACTTCGTCCACGAACCGCAGGTGATTGTGATACTCGCCCACCGTCCCGCAGATCATCCCGTCCGCGTCGCCGAGCTGCACCATCATCGCGCCGATCAGCGTCAGGCGGCGGCGCATTTCCACGCGCGCCATTTCCTTCGAAATACCGTCGCGGCAGCGCAGCTCCCAATACTTCGTCCAGTACTGCGGGAAACGCTCGTCATATTCGGGATTGGTCACTTCGACATCCTGACCGAGTCGCAAGCGCAGCCCAAATCGCTCGATGCGCGCGAGCAGCACCTCCGGACGCCCGACCAGAATCGGCCGCGCAAGCTTCTCGTCGACGATCACCTGCACCGCACGCAGCACCCGCTCGTCCTCGCCTTCGGTGAACACGATCCGCGCCTTGCCGCCGTCACGCACGAGCTGGCGCGCGGTCGCGAACAGCGGCTTCATGAACGCGCCCGAGTGATAGACGAATTGCTGCAACTGCTCGACGTACGCGTCGAGATTCGCGAGCGGACGCGTCGCCACGCCGCCTTCCATCGCCGCCTTCGCGACGGCCGGCGCGATCCGTACGATCAGGCGCGGGTCGAACGGCTTCGGAATCAGGTATTGCGGGCCGAACGACACGTCGTACGCGCCATAGGCCGCCGCGACGACTTCGTTCTGCTCTTCCTCGGCGAGCCCGGCGATTGCGTGCACCGCGGCAATTTCCATCTCGCGCGTGATCGTCGTCGCGCCCACGTCCAGCGCGCCGCGGAAAATGTACGGGAAGCACAGCACGTTGTTGACCTGGTTCGGATAATCCGAGCGGCCCGTCGCGATCACGACATCGTCGCGGGTCTCATGCGCCAGTTCCGGGAAGATTTCCGGCGTCGGGTTGGCCAGCGCGAGAATCAGCGGACGCGCCGCCATCTGCTTGAGCATCTCCGCCGTGAGGATGCCGCCGACCGACAGCCCCAGGAACACATCCGCGCCGCCGATCACTTCGGCGAGCTTGCGCGCCTCGGTTTCCTGCGCGAAGCGCGACTTGGCCGGGTCCATCAGCGTGGTACGGCCGCGATAGACGACGCCCTCGATGTCGGTCACCCACACGTTTTCCACCGGCAGCCCGAGGTCGACCAGCAGGTCCAGACACGCCAGCGCGGCCGCACCGGCGCCGGACGTCACGACCTTCACTTCCTTGATGGATTTCCCGACGACCTTCAGCCCGTTGATGAACGCGGCGGACACCGTAATGGCCGTGCCATGCTGATCGTCGTGAAAGACGGGAATCTTCATGCGTTCGCGCAGCTTCTGCTCGACGGTGAAGCATTCCGGCGCCTTGATGTCCTCGAGATTGATGCCGCCGAACGTCGGTTCGAGGCCGGCGATGATGTCGACCAGCTTGTCCGGATCGGTCTCGTTGATCTCGATGTCGAACACGTCGATCCCGGCGAACTTCTTGAACAGGACGGCCTTGCCCTCCATCACCGGCTTCGATGCGAGCGGGCCGATGTTGCCGAGACCCAGCACGGCGGTGCCGTTCGTGATCACGCCCACGAGATTGCCGCGGCTCGTGAAGCGGTGGGCCTGCAGCGGATCGGCGGCGATCGACTCGCACACGCTCGCCACGCCGGGCGTATAGGCCAGCGCCAGATCGCGCTGCGTCACCAGCGGCTTGCTCGCCACGACCGAGATTTTCCCGGGGGTCGGAAACTCGTGATAGTCGAACGCGGCCTGCTGCTGTGTCTCTGTCTGTTTCATGTTGTGGTCCCGGCGTGGGCGCCAGGCCAGTCCCGGCGCGATCCATGAAGGTGATTCTAGGGATCCGCCATAACGTGACGATTTTGTTTTAGTATCGGTCCATCATTTTTTCATGATGAATACATGACTAGTCAATGAATTTTGACGCAAACGACGTGGTCAGGCGGCTGGGCGCGCGTCTGAAGATTCGGCATCTGGTGTTGTTGCTGCAGATCCAGCAGCACGGATCGCTGACGCGCGTCGCCGAGCACATGGCGAGCAGCCAGCCGGCCGTGACGAACGCGCTGTCCGAGCTGGAGAGCATGTTCGGCACGCCGCTGTTCGAACGCTCGTCGCGCGGCATGCGGCCCACCGCGCTCGGCGCGGTCGTGCTCGAACGGGCGAAGGCGATGATCAAGGATCTCGACCACCTCGCCCGCGAGATGGAGACCGTCGCCGCCGGGCATGCGGCCCATCTGCACATCGGCGTGATTCCGTTCATCTCCGGCCAGATGCTGTCGGCCGCGCTGAAGCGGCTGCAAGCGCGCATGGAGCGGCGCCTGACCGTAACGATTCACGAAGGCACCAGCGATCAGTTGCTGCTGCAACTCCGCGATCACAGCGTCGACATCGTGATCGGGCGCGCGTCGTCGGCGATCGACCTCGGGCAGGTTTCGTTCGAAGTGCTGTACCAGCAGCAGCCGCGCATGATCGCGAGCCGGCGGCTGGCGGCCAAGCTCGCCCGCACGCCGCTGGACTGGCACAAGCTGCACGCGCTCGACTGGATTCTCGGCGCGCCGCATACGCCGATGCGCGAACAGGTGACCGACCTGTTCCTGTCGGCCGGCATCGCGCCGCCCGTGCCGATCGTCGAAAGCTACTCGTCGAAGCTGATCGGCGAAATGATCGCGTCGAGCGACGAGGCCGTGTCGATCGTGCCGGCCGATATCGCGGAGGAACTGGTGCGGATCGCCGGCGTGGCGATCGTGCCTTATTCGCTGGTGTGGACGTTGCCGCCGATCGCGCTGTTCACGCGCTCCGCCGATTCGCAATCGCCCGCGCGCGATCTGCTCGTCGACGCGCTACGCGCGGTATGCAAGGAGACGTACGGAGAAGTGCAGCGATAGCGGCGTTATTTGCCGGCAGCAAGGCGCCGCAGGATTTCCGGACGCTCGGCGCTCAGCACGTGGTCCGCACCCTCGCCCCTGTCGTAGCGTTTGCTCGTGCGGTAGGAAAAGCGCTTCGCGTATTGATTGGCGGCGGGATCGAACATCCACGCGTCGACGTCGAAGAAGTGCTGACCGAAATGATCCTCGTCCTTGCCCCACACGTAATCGGCCCGGACGAACAGCGGATACGGCGACACCTCCGGCAAGTTCCACATCGCGCGGTCGGCCATTTCCGTTTCGGTAACGATCGGCATCAGGTTCTCGATCTTGCCAGTCGCGCCGACCCGCAGCACGGCCACGCGCTCCAGCATCCCGCTGCCGCCACCCGAGAACATCCCCGAGAAGAATACCCACGAGCCGCCCGACGCAATCGGCAACCGCTCGGACCGTGGATTCAGGCCGAACTGGTACAGCTCCTTCGAGGAATGAGGAAGCGGCGCCGGCGGCATCTCGAAGCACGGCGCACGGTCGGGCAGCACGCAGAGCTTCACGCCGGAAAGCGGAAGCCCGTCGCCGTCGAGCTTGCCTTCCGTCTGAGTGAAGCGCGGGAATGCCGTTTCGCGGGGCGCTGCTTGAACGCAGGCGATGCCGACGAGCGCCATGCTCGAGATCGCCGCGAGCGTTTTACCGATCCAGCGCATCACGCCTCCGCCCGATGACACACCGCCTCGATATTGTGTCCATCCGGCCCGATGATGAACGCCGCGTAGTAGTTCGCGTGATAATGCGGCCGCAGCCCGGGCGCGCCATTGTCTTTCCCGCCGGCCTCCAGCGCCGCGCGATGGAATGCATCGACTTGCTGCCGCGTGTCGGCCGCGAACGCGATGTGGAGAGGCGCCGGCTTCTCGTCGGTCGGGAACAGACACAGCGAAGACTTGCTGGGCAGACCGATCTCGATCCCGTACGACGGGTCGCTTTCCCCGACGATTTCGGCGCCCAGCGGTTCGAGTGCCTTGAGGAAAAACGCCCTGCTGGCGGCGTAGTCGCTGACGCCGAATTTGACGTGGTCAAACATGAGATCCCCTCGATGGATGGTCAGTCAGCATGCTGATGTAAGGTAGCGATGATCGGAATGGTGCCACATGCGACGGGGGTCTGTTACCGGCTCAGGACGGCTCGTTGCGGTCCCTCGATGATTCCCGAAGCGGCCGTTTGACGTGCCATGCGAGTTCCCGGCAGATTTATATGTACCCTTCTTATTCCGGCTTGAAGAACCGGACCTCGAACTCATCTTTGGTCTCCCTCACCAAGATTTTCCGTCCGCAGTTCCAGCATGTAAGTAGAAGTTCGGACCGCCGAATGAGATCAGAGACCAGGTCACCTGCACTTTTTGCGACATGATCCTCGTCGAGGAACTCTTCCGTCGCGAGCAGAGATATCCCCGTTCCGCAAAATAGGTTTTTGTGAACGAGTTGATCACACTTGCATCGGATCCATGAGCCCATCTCTTATTTCCCTTCACACCTAAAAGCCACGTCAAAATAATTCTCAGCAACCATTCCCGACTGCCCTTCGCCTGCCTGTCGTCATTTTAACGAGACATTCAGTTGCGCACGTGTGGATTCAATTCCAGCAGTGCCAGCCGACCGGTGATCATCAGGCCGCATCTGCCGCAAACTCCGTTGTCGGTTTCCTCGCCGCAGAAAGGGCAAAACCAACGTCCCAGACTGAACTGCGCCGACTTCCTAGTCAAGGAAGGGCCTTTCCCGGCAAGTCTCTCGAATTGCTCCCGAACAGCGGTGCTAAAGAGCGCCCCCGACAATGAACATCAGAGTTCCTTACCGGTGGTTTCAACAAGCTTCGCGGAACAGTATGGATAGTGCATAGGCTCTAACGTACGGTCTCGTTGATTGACGATGATCTTGGCCGCGCTGTAGAACGTCTGAAGTTGGCGCCGACGGCGGCCAGAGCCGTTGGGCGCTGCCGACCCGAAACGGTCAGTCGGACCGCTCGAAAGCTGATGATCATCCGATCGATGCCTGGTGACAGTAACCAAGACCTGAGGTATTTTCGCTAGCCACGAATAACCACCGCGCTACTCCATGAGCCATCGTATTGCATTCTTTTGCACGCTCTTCGCTCCTATTGTGCTCGGCGCCTGTGCGTCCCCTCAATCGAACCCCACCGCTTGGCAGCCTGATAGGGAAGCCCGAATTCGCGTGTATTGGGGGGCGACCGTGTATTTTCACTACAACACGACTTGTACGCCGAAACAAGGGCTTTGGGGTGGATATCCTGAGCCCAGCCGCCTGGTATCCAAGCCGGGATTTTCCGCAATGGTGAATAAAACTGTCGGGATGCCGCTACCTTCTGACGCCTATCGTTATTATCAAGAATGGATCGTTCCTGCCGGCAAACCCTTGACAATTAGCGCTCAAATCACTGAGGCGACCATGCGCAACGCCAAAGCTTACTGGGTAACCTATGCGCCAGGCGCCGGCACTTTTGTCCCCGAAGCTGGTCGGGATTATGAGGTCTTGATAAGCGGCCCCGGTTCCGCGCAGATTCATCTGCGAAGCTTGCTCGCCGGCACTGCAGGAGTGGCAACTGAACCCGTGCCCATCTCTGAAGCGCATGCTTGTAACTGAGCTTCTCCGAGTCCCGGGGAATACCCGATACCTTCGCAAATTTTCGACGATTTTCCTCGGAAAGTCGAATGGCAGAAACTGGCCGGACACTGGACCAATTGTCCGTGCTGCAAACTCGATATATCGCGCGGTCTTGCCGATTTCAGTCCCCCCCTTTAGCAGCATTCCGCGCGACCTTTGAAGTTCGATGCCATGCTGCTATCGTCGAGCATTCCTGGCTGACTTCGGAGTGGCCGAACCATGCCCCTGATCTTGCGTCGCGCGACGATGGCCGATGCCGCGGCGGTGGCCGACGTCTATCTTCGGTCGCGCGACACGCTGGCATCCTATGCGCCACTCGCGCACGCCGAAGCGGCCGTCCGCGATTGGGTTGCCAACATGCTTGTTCCGTCGGGCAACGTTACCGTTGCCGTGAACGATGGCCACATCATCGGCATGGCCGCACACGCTGTCACCGACGGCGTGACCTGGCTCGAGCAACTGTACGTGTGCCCTGAATTCAAACGGCAAGGGATCGGCACTGCCCTGCTGGAATCGGTGAAGTCGCAAACGGACGGCACACTCCAGCTCCATACGTTCCAAATGAACCACGATGCTGCTGCGTTTTACGAGCAGCACGGGTTCGTTGCCATTGCGTACAGCGACGGAAGCAGAAACGAGGAGGGTTGTCCCGATGTTTTGTACCGCTTGACGCGGTAGCGCAGCCATCCGTTCGCTCGCCCCATCCGCCCGTTATCGACCGACGCAGGGCCAGCTCAGTTCAGCATCGCAAACACCGGCTGGTTCCTGACGCTCTCACGCGCCAGCATTCTCGCGTACCAGGCTCGAAGCGCTTCGCATTCCTCAGGCACTGGCAGCTTCACGAGCATCGCAAAGATCAAACCACCGATGACGGTGATGTCGGCCATCGAGAACGTTTCGCCCGCAACATGCGGTTGCCGTTGCAGAATGGCATCGAAGTAGCGCATGCCCCTCAACGCCTTGTCGCGTTGACGGAATCCCCACTCCGGATTTTGATACGTCTCCACGTCGGGCCCCAGCCCCGGCGTGCCGTGATGGAAATAGACGCTGATCGCGTCGAGCAGTTCCAACTCGGCGCGCTTGCTCATCATGTGGATGATGCCCTTTTCGCGTGGCGTGCTGCCGGTGAGCACGGGTACGCCATCGAGCGTGTCGAGGTACTCCGTAATGGCCGTGCACTCGGCAATGCAGGTGCCATCATCGAGTTCAAGCACCGGCAACGTACCCGAATAATTCTTGCCGGCGATGAACTCGGGCTTTTTATGCTCGCCCTTGTAAAGATCGACCATCACGAACTGGACGCGCGATTGCAGCCCCTTTTCGGCCAGCGCGATGCGCACGCGTGTCGGATAGGGCCCTGTCGGGAAATCGTGGATCTTCATCATGGGCAGTTGGGCTGTGTCGAAGTCGACGTTACTGGCAGTCATTGCAGGGGCGCTCCGTAGTCGGTTGCAGGGGATCGGACGACGCGAAAACACGTCGCTCCACGAATCTACCTAACGTTTGTTAGGTTAACCATATAAGGTAGAATCCGGAGTGTCAACACCCATTTCCCGTGCGCGGAGACCGAAGCTGTGACGAACGACGCGAGCTCGAACTCGAGAGAAAGAATTCTGGAAGCCGCCACGAGGCTCGCGCAGACGCACGGCTACGGCGGCTTGAATTACCGGGATCTCGCCAGCGAGGTGGGCATCAAGGCCGCGAGCATCTACCACCACTTCGACAGCAAGGCCGATCTCGGCGCTGCGGTAGCGAGGCGTTATTGCGAGGATGCAGCGGCGGCGCTGGACGACATGCTGGCCCGATCGCGCGATCCGCTGGACTGCCTGCGCCGCTATCCGGATACCTTCCGCAAGGCGCTCGAGACCGGCAACCGCCTGTGTCTTTGCAGCTTCATGGCGGCCGAAACCGACGATCTGCCGGAAGTCGTGATGAAAGAAGTCCTGGCCTTCGCCGACGTGAACGTGGCGTGGTTGAGCAAGGTTCTATCCACAGCGGCGGTGGTCAGTGCCCGGGAGAGCAAACAGCGGGCGCGGGCAATCTTCGCCGCCATCGCCGGCGCTCAGCTCATCGCGCGGAGTCGCGCCGATCTCTCGCTCTATGACGCGCTGATCGACAATTATCGTAAAGCGGGGCTTTTGCCGGCGTAGCAGGGTAACGGTGACGCGGCTTCAGATGATGTCGAACGTTCGCGAACGCATGATGTCCGATCGTGTGCCCCCAGCTGACGTGGATTCCGTCGCCGATGTTTGCTGCCGGACCACCGCAATCATCAGTGGGTCGAATTGACAGGCTTTTCGTAAAGAGACCAGACAATACCATCCGTTTTCAATCCGACGCGGACAAAGCCCAGGGACTCGTAGTAAGCGCAGAGCGTCGTGTTTTCAGCGCCGCAGTCGAGCCGAAGCAAACGCCGGTTCAAGCGGCTCACCTCATGAGCGCACCAGTCCAGCATGAAGCTGCCGAGCCCGAGCCCGTTGAAACCTTGCCGCACACAGAGGCCGTGCACGTAGCCTGCAATCGGCGCTTGGGCCCCCCAGTGCCTGTCGTCGTCGAAGTCGAGCGAAAACGTTCCGACCAGCGCGCCATCCTGTTCGACGACGTACACGGCCTTCTCGGCGACGTGGTTTCGTACCCACCGTTCGGAAAAGCCGTCGCCTTCCTTGCCCCACACGTAGTCGCCGTGCGCGACCTTCTTTGCATGTGCATCGTTCCGGATCTGTGTCAGCACCGGGACATCGTCTGCCGTCGCTCTGCGGACGCTTTTCGACACCATCGTTCGTTTCCCCGTTATATCCGAGCTACCATCCCGGCGCACCACGTAACCAACCTGACGCTAGCCGCGCGCACGGCACTCATGCTGTCTTTATCTAGCGCTGCGCTAACCGTGGCTCACTTGCTTGAGCCACGCGTTCAATTGACGCGTACGATCGCGTGTTCTGTCGATTTCGCAAGTCATTAGATCAAGATTACGATCCGCGCCTGCCTCGTTTATCAGATACCAAGCGGAACACTCGTCGTCGAGAAAACGGATCCATTGCCGCTGAGCCGCGACAAATTTCACCTTGAGTGCTGGATAGTCGACGTACTCGTCACGTGGCCGAGACAGCGACTTCAAAACCTTTTGGTAAGTGCGGTTCAATTCGTCGTCTGCTTGCTGAAATTCATCTTGGCTACGCTGCAGCAAGCACTCGGGAGCTACGCTATCCGGTGCGCAGCTCTGCGCTTGCGCAGCGGTGAACCACGACAATGTCAGCGCCATGGCGGCGCCCAGCGCCGCGCGACGAAGGCTGAACGCCGATGCGCGGATATGCATTCTTGCTCCTATTCCCGTTTTCCCATTCATATGGCGATCGGAACAATTCACGCGCCGATCGCGTTCGACAAAATCTCCGTCGGAAACCCACGCTCTACGGATGAAAAGTCTCGCCCCGTTTCAGCATGTCGATGAATTCGGCGATTTTCCGTGCTCGTGTTTCCGGCTTCTTGGCATTCTGTATCCGAAACAGGATCGCATAGCGATTACGGCTGTTCAGCGTTGCGAAAAACTTCCCGGCTTTCGGATGGGCATCCAACGCCGCCTGCAAGTCGTCCGGCACGATCGAGTTGCCGGCCGACGCATAGGCAGCCGCCCAGCGGCCGTCCTTCCTCGCCTTCTCGATTTCGCCCATGCCGGCTGGGCGCATCCTGCCTGCGGCGATCAACGCTTCGGCCTTGTCCTTGTTCAGTTTGGACCAGATGCTTTTCGCCGAGCGCGGGGTGAAGCGTTGCAACCAGTATTGCTCGCTCTCGGCCCTCTTTTGGCCGTCGATCCAACCATGACAAAGGGCACTCTCCAACGCCTCCTGGTAGGTGACGGTTTGCTGCCCCGCGCCTTTTTTCGCGAGCCGCAGCCATGCTCCGGTCGACGTGCCGCCGTTCTGCCCCAACCAGCTTTCCCATTCGGCTTGACTGGCAAACGTCAGAGCGCCTTCGGTCATGTCACGATCCTGAATGGTTGCGTTTTCAACGACTCGAAAGCCGCCGCTCAACGAACGAGCGGCAGCCACCGGAGCCCCCGATTCCGCAAAACCGCCTCAAAGAATCCGGTTCAACGCATCGGCAAAGCGCTTCACCGCGCCATCGACATCATGCAGCTTGTCGAGCCCGAACAACCCGATCCGAAACGTCTTGAAATCCTCCGGCTCGTCGCATTGCAACGGCACACCCGCCGCGATCTGCAAACCGACATCGGCAAACTTCTTCCCAGTGCGAATACCGTCATCGCCGGTGTAGCTCACGACGACCCCCGGCGCCTCGAACCCTTTCGCGGCCACGCTCCTGAACCCCTTCTCCGTCAGCAGCGCGCGAATGCGCTCGCCAAGTTCGAGTTGTTCCGCCTTCACCTTGTCGAAGCCGTATGCATCGGTTTCCTTCATCACGTCGCGCAGCGTCGTGAGGCTGTCGGTGGGCATCGTCGCGTGATACGCGAACCCGCCGTCCTCGTACGCTTCCATGATCTGCAGCCACTTGCGCAGATCGCATGCGAAGCTGGTGCTGGTGGTCGAATCGATGCGCTCGCACGCGAGCGGGCTGAACATCACCATCGCGCAACACGGCGACGCACTCCAGCCCTTTTGCGGCGCACTGATCAGGATATCGACGCCGCTCGCCTGCATGTCGACCCACACGGTACCCGACGCGATGCAATCCAGCACGAACATCCCGCCGACCGCATGCACGGCATCGGCCACCGCGCGCAGGTACGCATCGGGCAGCATGATCCCGGACGCGGTTTCGACGTGCGGCGCGAACACGAGATCGGGTTTGTTGGCGTGGATCGCGGCGACCACTTCGTCGATCGGCGCCGGCGCATAGGCGGCCTGCCTGCCCGCTTCGACCGGGCGCGCCTTCAGCACCGTGGTCTCTGACGGAATGCTGCCCATGTCGAAAATCTGCGACCAGCGGAAGCTGAACCAGCCGTTGCGGATCACGAGGCACTTCTTGTTCGTCGCGAACTGTCGCGCCACGGCTTCCATGCCGAACGTGCCGCTGCCCGGCACGATCGCGACCGACTTCGCGTTGTAGACTTTCTTCAGCGTGGCGGAGATGTCGCGCATGACGCCCTGGAAGCGTTGCGACATATGGTTGACCGAGCGATCGGTGTACACCACCGAATATTCGAGGAGCCCCTCGCGGTCAACATCGGGAAGTAAACCTGGCATGCGCGCCTCCGGTGAAAGATGAACGATGGAATCAGGACAAGCAGCGTCTTCGATTCGATACTGCTCTGCACCATGCAAATACGTCATTTCCTCGACGAAAGCCGATTCTAGCGAACGCCGCCGGCCGATTGGCGCATATTTTTGCCCGCTCCCGGGCTCGGTATGCGCCGACGCCGGTCCGTGCCGCGCACATCGCCCTGTTCCGTGTAAGGGTTAACGACGCGCACGGCAACAGCCGCCTAACATGTCGACCAGCCCCCTCACGACGGAATTCACGATGACCTCCTCTCCCGCATCGTCACTGCAGTCGTCAACCGATCCCGCGCTCGCCGAGCGCATCGACGCGGTCCTGTCCCGCCAGCTCGATACGCAGCGCCTCGTCGGCGCGGTCGTCCTCGTCGCTCGCGACGGCGAACTCGTCTATCGCCGCGCGGCCGGGCTCGCGGACCGCGAATCGCGTACGCCGATGCGCGAGGACACGCAGTTCCGGCTCGCGTCGGTCACGAAGCCGATCGTCTCGGCGGCCGCGATGGCGCTCGTCGCGCAACGCAAGCTGTCGCTCGATGAAGACATCACGCGCTGGCTGCCGGAATTCCGTCCGGCGCTGCCCGATGGCCGCGTGCCGACGATCACGGTGCGCCAGTTGCTCGTGCATACCGCCGGCCTTGACTATCGCTTCAACGAAACCGACGCGAACGGCCCCTATGCGCGTGCGGGCGTGTCCGACGGGCTCGACGGCGCATCGATCACGCTCGCCGAAAACCTGCGCCGGATCGCGAGCGTGCCGCTGCTGTTCGCGCCTGGCACCAATTGGAACTATTCGCTGTCGATCGACGTCATCGGCGCGCTGATCGAGGCTGTGTGCGGCGTGCCGCTCGCCGACGCGATCGATGCGCTCGTGCTGCGCCCGCTCGGCGCACGCGACACGGGCTTCGTCGCACGCGATCCCGCGCGGCTCGCCACGCCGTACGTCAACGACACGCCGCAGCCGCACCGGCTCGCGGAAAACGAGACGGTGCCCATCGAGGAGGGCTTCGTCGGCGTCACGTACTCGCCGTCGCGCGCGCTGAATGCACAGGCGTTCCCGTCGGGCGGCGCCGGAATGGTCGGCACCGCCAGCGACGTGCTGACGGTGCTGGACACGCTGCGCGCGGGCGGCGGCGCGATCCTGCCGGCCGAACTGGTCGACGAGATGGGACGCGTGCAGACCGGCGATTTCGAATTGCCGGACCTGTCGGGCGCGGGCTTCGGGATCGGCTTCTCGGTACTGCGCGACCCGCAGGCGGCCGCGTCGCCGGAATCCGTCGGCACGTGGCGCTGGGGCGGCGTCTACGGTCATTCGTGGTTCGTCGATCGCGCGCGCGGACTCACCGTCGTGTCGCTGACGAACACGCTCTACGAAGGGATGAACGGGCAGTACACGCTCGATCTGCGCGATGCCGTCTACGGCGTCGGCTAACGCGTGCACACGAAAAAAGGCCCGACAGCGTCGGGCCAACGGGTTTGAGACACAAGGAGAATCCCGCCCACCCCATACCGGGCGGTTACGCCGCACTACACTACACGACGTTCTTTTCGACGATCGGCCGGTTTTCCAGCACACGCGCCCAGCCGAGCGACGACAGGTCGAGCGTGTCATAACGCCCGCCCAGAATGAGTTCACTGACGCCACGCCCCGTCGCCGGCCCTTGCTGCAAGCCGTGGCCGCTGTAGCCGTTCGCGAACACGACGTTGTCGAGCTCGGGGTGGTAGCCGATGATCGCGTTGTGATCGAACACGTTGTACTCGTAGTAACCGGACCAGCAATTCTCGACGCGCAGCGCCTCGAATTCCGGCACGCGGTGCGCGAGCGTCGGCCAGATCACGTCGTCGAACAGCGCGTGGTCGACCTCGTCGAGCGGCAGGTCGTCCGGGTCGCGATCGGGGCTCGGCGACGTCCCGCAGATATACGTACGCCCTTCGGGCCGGAAATACACGCCGGTCGGATCGATCAGCAGCGGGCAATCGGCGAGCTTCGCCGGCGACGATACGTTGAAGATGCTGCGCCGTCGCGCATACACCGGAATATCGATGCCCATCATCGACGACAGCGTGCGCGTCCAGGCACCGGCCGCGTTGACGAGCGTGTCGCACGCGTAGCGCTCGCCGTCGCCCGTCACGACATGCGTGATCCTGCGGCCGTCGCGCACCACGTCCTTCACGTCGGCCGGCACGTAGCGCGCGCCGAGCGCCTGCGCCTTCTTGCGCAGCGCCTGCACGAGCCCGTAGCCGTCGAACCAGCCTTCACCGCTCACGCCATACGCGCCCGACACGAGATCGTCGACGTTCAGCCACGGAAACTTCGCACGCAGCGCATCGCGATCCATCAGCCGGATATCGGCGCCGAGGCGCGTCTGCAGCGCATGGTTCTCGCGCAGCGTCGCGTCGCCGGCCGGCGTCGCGAGAAACAGGTAGCCGCCTTCGTGCAGATCGATCGACGGCCGATTGCCGTCCACTTCGAGCCGCTCGCCGATCGTGCGCAGGAAGTCGATGCCGAACAGCGACATCTCGATCGACAGCGGCGTCGAGAACTGCTGGCGAATCGACGCGGCAGACAATGCCGACGACGATTTGGCATAGGTGGGGTCGCGTTCGATGACGGTCACGGCGACCGTGGGATCGGTGGCGCGCAGGAAATAAGCGATCGAGCTGCCGATCACACCACCGCCGACGATGACGACTTGAGAACTCACGACTGACTCCGGTTGCACGTAAAAGGCTCAGGGCCTGTGGGTGATTCATGCCGCGTCGCACGCGGCGTCGCGCGGGCAGGCTTCGTGGACGATCGCTGCGGCTATTTCAGCACGTCCTGCATCGCCGCGAAAGCCCGCCCGCGCGGGTTGCCTTCAGTCCGCCGATTTGGTCGTGACGGGCTGCCACGCGGCGTTCTTCACTTCGTACAGCGTCGAGCTCGGGTTCTTCAGGTCGCCCGTGCTCGTGAACGCGATCGTGCCGGTGATGCCGTCGTAGCGCGTGCCCTTGAGCGCGCCATTGAAATCGGCCGGCTTCGTCGAGTTCGCCTTCTGCATCGCGTTGATCGCGATCCACGTCGCGTCGTACGCGAACGGCGCATACGCGAGCATGTCGACGCCGTACTTCTGCTTGAATTTCGTCTCGAACAGCTTGCCTTTCGCGAGACGCGACAGCGGCTGCCCGTACTCCCACACCGATGCGCCTTCGGCCGCATTGCCGGCGAGCTTGATGAAGTTCGCATTCATCACGCCGCCGCCCGCGAGGAACTGCGCGCGGATGCCGAGCTGGCGCATGCGCTTCACGAGCATCGCGGCCTGCGCGTCGAGGCCGCCGAAGAACACGAGATCGGCGTTGGCGCTCTTGATCTTCGTGAGCTGCGCGCTGAAGTCGACGGCCTTGTCGTTCGTGAATTCGCGCGCGACGATCGTGCCGCCGTTCGCCTTCACGGCCTTCTCGAATTCGTCGGCCTCGCCCTGGCCGAACGCGGTGCGATCGTCGATGATCGCGATGCGTTTCGCCTTCGTCACGCTCGCGGCATACGTCCCGGCATTCCCGGCGTTCTGCGTGTCGGTCGCGATCACGCGGTACACGCTATCGAGCCCGGCGCGCGTGATGTCGGGATTGGTCGCCGACGGCGTGATCATCGGAATGCCGGCCTTCGCGTAGATCTTCGACGCGGGCAGCGTCGTGCCCGAATTGAAGTGGCCGATCACGACGGCCACCTGCGCGTCGGCGAGCTGCTGCGCGGCCTGCACGCCGGTGCGCGGATCGCTCTGGTCGTCCTGCGACGCGATCACGAACTTCACCGGCTTGCCGCCGACGGTCGTGTGCGCGGCATTCGCTTCGTCCACCGCCATCCGCACGCCGTTCTCGATGTCCTTGCCGTACGCGGCGCCGCCGCCCGTCAGCGGGCCGGCCACGCCGACCTTGACGATCGTCTCCTGCGCATGGGCCGCG
This sequence comes from Burkholderia sp. MS389, assembly GCF_016899425.1. Classification (GTDB taxonomy): domain Bacteria; phylum Pseudomonadota; class Gammaproteobacteria; order Burkholderiales; family Burkholderiaceae; genus Burkholderia; species Burkholderia sola. Next base: position 2,329,477 of record NZ_CP045995.1, on the reverse strand, counting down.
CCCGTCTGAAACGCGAGAAGCACGGCGGTCAGTGCGACGCCGGAAAGCGAACGAATGCGGAACGTCATGGCAGTCCTTCTTGTGAGAGTCGGGATGCAACGCGCGATCGGCGCGCGTCGGCAACCTCCTGCGCGCCGATGATGTCTTGCGCTGCCGACGCGCAATGCGCGCGACCGGTGCGCCGATCACCGCGATTCCGTCTCCGAAGAACCTTTCATCGCGAAAGAGGTGAATGGATTGTGGGTAGCCAATACCCGTGCAGCAAACGAAATATCGGAACTACGTTGTGAGGATTTGTCATCAAGTTCCGGATTCATGGCCGATCCGCGGCCCGTACGACGGCGGGCCGTGGAGGGAGGTGTTCCGAGGGGAAATGGCGGTCGCTTCGCCGGGTAAAGGCCGGCGCGGTCATGCCGGCAACGCATCATCGTGGCGACGCCGTCCGGCCTTCGCGACGCCGACAGCCGGCGCCGCATCATCGGTCAGTGCCGGTCGGTGCCCGTGTGGTGGCGCACCGCATCGGCCGCCTCGCCGGCCTTCTCCTGAAGTTTTCCGGCCTGCTGTTCGGCGACGCCTTCCGCTTCGGTCTCGCGGTCGCCCGTCACCTTGCCCAGTGCTTCCTTGACCGAACCCTTGACCTGTTTGAGCTTGCCTTCGATGCGATTCCTGTCCATGGTCTTCTCCTGCGATGGTTGAGGAAAGCCGGCAATGCAGCGGCCTGCGCGGCACCGCCGAGCGGACAGGATCGCAAGCGGGCGCCGCGCGCGGCAGATGCGGATGCACCAGTGCGCATGGTGCATTCGCACCGAACGCCGTCAGTCCTTGTCCTTCGCGCCGCCCTTGTCGCCACGCGCGCCGTTCGTTTCGGCCGCGGCCGCGCCGACGATCCCGCGCTCGCGCGCCCAGACGATCGCCTCGGCGCGGCTGTGCACGTCGAGCTTCGCGTAGATCGTCGCGACGTGATTGCGCACGGTGTTCGGCGCCAGCCCGAGACGACCGGCGATCTCCTTGTCGGCGAGACCATGGCACAGCAGGTCGAACACGTCGCGTTCGCGCGCGGTCAGGTCGGACAGCTGCGCGCCCGCATCCGGCGCATTCGCGCGTCGCACGTTCGCGAGTTTCTCGATCAGCGTGCGGCTGAACCACGACGCATCCTGCATCGCGGTCTCGATCGCATAGACGAGCTCCATCTCGGTGCGCTTGCGATCGCTGATGTCGAGCAGCGCGACGAGCAGGCAGTCGCGCCCGTGAATCGCGACGGGGTCGGCCGACACGACGCAATCGCGGACGTCGCCGTCGCGCGTGCGGATCTGCACGTCCGCGTTGCGCACGTTGCCGTCGCGCACGAGCCGGCCTTCGATGCGCGGCCATACGCCGCGTTCGGCCCACAGCCCGATCTCGTCCGCGGATTTGCCGAGCAGGTCGGGCTGCGCGTGGCCCGTCATCGCGGCAAACGCGTCGTTCACGTCGAGCAGCTCGAAACCGTCAGCCGTGACGATCGCCATCGCGACCGGCGCCATCCGGAAGGCGGTCGCGAAGCGTTCCTCGCTTTGCATCAGCGCGCGCTCGGCCTGCTTGCGCGGCTCGAGATCCATGAACGTGAACAGCATGCACGCCTCGCCGTTCATGTCGATCGGCTGCCCGGCGACGACCACCGCCTTGGTGCTGCCGTCGGCCAGTTTCAGCACGGCTTCCATCTGCGGGATCGTCGCGCCTTCGCCGAGCCGCTCGATCGCCAGCTCGCGCCGCTCGGCCTGTTCGAGCACGTCGACCTCGTATACCGAGCGGCCGAGCACGTCGTCGCGTGCGTGGCCCGTCATGTCGAGGAAGCCCTGGTTGACCTTAACGTAGCGCAGGTCGTCGAGCCGGCAGATCACGGCCGGCGCCGGATTCGCGTTGAAAGTGCGCTCGAAGCGCTCCTCGGCACTCGCCCATTCGGTCGCGTCGTGCAGCACGAGCGCGAGGCAGTCGGGTGCGCCGGCCGCGTTCGTCAGCACGAGGCTGCGGATGCGGTGAACCCAGCTCACCGATTCGTCGGCGGCCGATTCGACCTCGACCGTCACGTCGCTGAACTCCTCGCCGGCGATCACGCGATCCATCGGATAGTGGCCGTCGCGCACCGGATGGTTGTTCCGGTAGCGCAGCCGGAACCGCTCGCGGTATTCGGTGACGTTCGCGCCGAGCGCCTTGAGCTCGGTCACGCCATGCATCGCGAGCGCGGCCTCGTTCGCCCAGACGATCCGCTGGTCGGGCTCGATCAGGATCACGCCCTCGGTGAGTCCCGCGATGATCTGGTGCAGCTGGCGCCGGTCGGTATGCGACTTGAGCACCTGTTCGTCTACTGGTTCGTTCATCGATTCGTTGTCCCTGTCGTCAAACATGAGCGTCAACAGTGCGGCCGGGCGCCCGTTGCAGCGTCACGCGCCGGCCGGCGGGTGCGGCGATGATCACGTGCGGCGCAACGGCGCGACAGGCGCGGATGCACTATCTCGAATAGTACATTCGCACGCCGCCCGCGTTTCGTGCGGCGCCCCGCCCAATGGCGCAGCGCAGCCCGCGCGCCCGTCACGCAGCATTGCCCAGGTCATGGTGCACGTCGCGTGCCCGCCCGTCCGTTCCGTCCCCAGTGCAAACGCACTAGCCGATCAGGTGAATTTGCGCGATGTCCGCTCGCGTTCGCGTCGGTACGCTGGTACTGCATCGGCGCTCAGGCGCCGCCCTTTCATACCGCAGAGGAGGACACCGGATGAAATTGCAACAGACACCCGATCCGACGCGGCCCGAGCCGGCCCCGGATCACCCGCCCGAACCGGCGCCCGGCACCGATCCGCCGGTGCCGCTGCCGCCCGACGTGCCGCGCCCCGACATGCCGCCGCGCGAGCCCGGCTACGACACGCCGATCGCCCGCTAACGCGCCGAAGTGCACGGGAACGATCCGTGCTCCCGCAGCAACTGATTCAACCCGCCAATCGAAGGAGAACATCAATGAACAAGACCTCGCACCTTTCGACGCTGCTCGCCGTCAGCGCGGCTTTCCTGCTTTCCGCTGCCCCGCTCACGAACGCGCACGCCCAAGCCTCGTCGACCGACAGCGGCATGGCGACCGAATCGAACCAGCCTGTCACCGACACGTGGATCACGACCAAGGTGAAGGGTGAGCTCGCCACCACCAAGGGCGTGGAAAGCACCGACGTCAGCGTGAAGACGGTCGACGGCGTCGTCACGCTCACGGGCGTGCTGCCGACCAAGACCGCCGTGAAGAAGGCCGTCGCCGTGACGCGCGCGGTCAAGGGCGTGAAGCACGTCGACGCATCCGGCCTGAAGGCGAAGGGCTGAGCTACCACGCGGCGGCCGACCGCCGCACTTTTCTCCCCGTACACAAGGAGCACACCATGAACGAAGACAAGATCAAGGGTCAGTGGAAACAGCTCACCGGCAAGCTGAAGGCCAAGTGGGGCAAGCTGACCGACGACGATCTCCAGGTCGCGGAAGGCAATCGCGATTATCTGGCCGGGAAGATCCAGGAGCGTTACGGGATCGCCCGCGACGAAGCCGAGAGGCAGTTGAAGGAATTCGACCGCGAGCTGTAACGCGCCAGTCGTCTCACCCCGCCGCGACGCACGCCGCGTCGCGGCCACGCGGAGGACAACGACATGGGCAAATATCTGATCGCATGGCTGCTCGGTGTACCGATCGGGCTGCTGGTGCTGTTTTATCTGGTCACGCACCTCTTCTGATGCATGTGACGCCTCGTCGATGAAAATGGGCCGACGGCTGAAACCAGCCGCCGGCCCATCTGCGTGTGCATGCGCGACGCGTCGCGCTTACTTCGCCGCGTTTGCCGTCATCTTGAAGATGCCTTGCGCGTTGCCCGCGTCGAAGCGCAGGTCGGTCACCCAGCGACGCGCCGCCTGGTCGAACGTGCGCTTGCGCGTGATGAACTCGTAGAACGATCCCGGCACGTTGCGCTTGACCGTGCCGCCGTCGCGGGTACGGAACTCGCGCTCGACCGTATCCGCGCGATAGGCCGTCTGGAACACACGGCCCGAGCGCGAGCGTTCGACTTCCGGCTTCATCGGCCGGCCCTTCGCCTTCTCGTCGTCGGACAGCTTGAACACGTCGGCGACGCGGTCGGTCGCGTGATTGAACGCATTGCCCTCGGTCGCGATCCACGCCATTTCCGCCGATTCCATCAGCAGCGTCTCGTAGTCGAGTTCGCTCGGCACGTCGTGCTGACGCGCGAACGCGCCGACGATCTCCGGCAGCAGCGCATGCGCGGCTTCCAGCGACAGCCAGCCTTCGCGCTCGACTTCCCACAGCAGCGCGACGGCCGCCGGCGACAGCGGATCGCGCGACGAGCCGACGACGTTCGTCACGGCCTGCTGGAATTCCTTCGAGAAGCGCTCCGGATGCAGTTCGCTGACGAAGAACTGTGCGATTTCGTCCGGCGCGTCCTCATGCGCATACGCGCGGCCGGTCATGCCGAGCTTGTCGAGCGGGTAACGGCCGTTCAGGCGAAAGCCGAGCGGCCGCAGGATGCGCGTGAACGCGGCCTCGCCCGGCGGCAACGCGCCCGTGTGCGGCCAGCGCACCGTGCGCAACGCGCCGTGGTCGAAATAGACCGAGCCGCCGCTTTCGACCGCGTCGGCCGTGTACGCGCGGCCGTTCGCCGAACGCTCGAGCAGCCCTTCGAACAGCGCCATGTTCATCGCCTGCGCGATTTCCGCGCGCGTCACGACGCCGTCTTCCCATTCCTCGAGGATGGCCGGCATGTTAAGGGTGGAGAACAGGGCGTCGGTCTTCGCCTGTCCCAGCAGCTTCGTCAGCAGGCTGTCGATATTCGGATTGCGCATCGGGATTCTCGTCTCGGGGGACCGCCGGCAAACGTGCCGGCAACTCGTCGGCCGGCCGCCCCACGAGCGCCTGACCTTGCGTGGGGAGCATTATTCAAAGGGTTGCAGCCGGGCGTAAAGCGAGATTAAATTGATATGTGATGAGTTTTTGGAATTATTGGCCGCTCCCGGCTCCGCCCGCCGGCCCGCACCGGGCAGGTGCGTTCGTCAGACGAATCGAACATCATGCGTAAATTCAAGATTCCCAACATGGGCGCGCTCGTGGCGTTCGAAGCCGCCGCCCGCCACGAGAGCTTCACGCACGCGGCCAAGGAGCTGTTCCTGACCGAAAGCGCGGTGTCGCGGCAGATCGCGACGCTGGAGGCGAGCCTCGGCGTGCGGCTGTTCGCGCGCGTGAAGCAGCGCGTCGTGCTGACGCGCGCCGGCAAGCTGTACGGCACGCAGGTGCGGCGCGCGCTGGAAGCGCTCGACCGCGACACGCTGTCGATCATCGCTCATGGCAGCGGCGGCGGTTACCTGGAACTCGCGGTGCTGCCGACCTTCGCGTCGCACTGGCTGATTCCGCGCATCAAGAGCTTCTACGACCGCACGCCGGACGTGCGCGTGAACATGGGCAGCCGCACCGACCTGTTCTCGTTCGAGGACACGCACTTCGAAGCCGCGATCCACTACGGCAAGCCGACCTGGCCCGGCACGTCGTCCGACTACCTGTTCGGCGAGGAAGTCGTGCCGATCTGCGCGCCCGCGCTGCTGAACGGGCCGGTCGAGCGTGTCGAGGATCTGCTCGCGTATCCGCTGCTGCACTCGACGACGCGCCCCGGCGCGTGGGCGCAGTGGTTCGAGACGCACGGCGTCGAGGACATCCGCACGATGCAGGGCGTGCGCTACGAACTGCATACGATGCTGATCAGCGCGGCCGCGGCCGGGCTCGGCGTCGCGCTCGTGCCGAAGTTCTTCGTCGAGGAACAGTTGCAGCAGCTCGGCCTCGTCGTGCCGTGCGATGCGGCAACCGTCGGCGATTCGGCGTACTACCTCGTGTATCCGACCGAGTTCAGCCACAGCAAGCCGCTGGAATCGTTCCGCGGCTGGCTGCTCGAACAGGCGAGCGCGTATGCGGCGCCGGAGCGCGATGCGCACGACGCCGATGCGGAAGATGAGGAAGACGACGAGGACGTCGAGTAACGGCGGCGTCGCACCGGCGTCATCGCGCGGCGGCTGCGCATGCGTGTCGCGACGGCACGTCGGCCGCCACGACCTTCACCAGCCGCGCACGATCGGGCGTTTCCAGCCCGGGACACGCCGTCTCCAGATCGCGGATCACGAGCGTCGCACGCCCGTCGAACCGGCATACGCCGCGGGGTTGCACGGCCGGTAGCCGTAGCCCGCGTCTCGCCTCGTGCTGGTTCGTGAAAACGATCACGCCCGCGCGTTGCGAGCGGGCGGGCAAGCGTCGCGCCGATGCGTCGTCCTCTTCGAACCACACGTCCGACCCGATCGATTCGTCGCCGTAGTCGAGCGCGTAACGCCCCGACAGCGTGATCGTCCGGTCGATCTGCATCGCATGGCAAGCCGGCTCGGCATCCGCCGGGATCGTCTGCGCCCCGGCCGCGAGCGGGCCGCACGCCAGCAACGATAAAAACAGCGCGCGGGCGCGGCCGGTCATGCTCGAGACATCAATCGCGGGGCGGATCATGGGCAGCGAAGTGCGGATCATCGTGACGAAGACCCGCATTGTCGCGCACCGCGTGCGTTACATGTGCCACTTCACCGTGGCGGTCAGCGTGCGCGGATCGCCGGGCATGTTGTACAGGTCCGCGTTGCCGTGCGCGGAGATGAAGTAGCGGCGATTGAACAGGTTGTCGAGCGTGAGCGTCACGTCGACCTTCTTGCTGCGATAGCCTGCGCCCAGGTTGAACACCGTGAACGACGGCAGCGTGACGAGATCGCTCGCCGACGTATAGCGCGCCGACTGGAACTGCATGCCGGCCGCCGCATAGAAGCCGTACGGCAACTCGCGCTTGAGCCACAGGTTCGCGCTGTGGCGCGGCATCAGCCCCGGCGTGTTGCTCGACACCGCGAGGCCGGCCGCCGTCGATTGCGCGGAACCGTCCACCGTGCCGTTCAGGTACGCGTAACCCGCATACACCGACCACTTCGGCGCGATCTCGCCGGTGAAGCCGAGCTCCATCCCACGCACGTGCTGCGTGCCGATCGGCAGCGCGTAGCCGGGATTCGCCGGATCGCCGATCTGCTGGTTGGTCTGGCGCATGTCGAACAGCGCGACGCTGGCCGTCGCCTTGCCGCCGAGGTCGAAGCGCGAGCCGACTTCATACGCGGTGGTCTTCTGTGGCGCGAGCGCGGCGCCGTTCGAGAACGCGCCGGAGCTGATCAGCGTGTCGGCCAGCGGCGAGAACGACTGGCTGAACGACCCGTACAGCGTGAGCCAGTCGAGCGGTTCGTAGATCAGCCCGACGCGCGGGCTCCACGCATGATCGGTACGGTCGAGATTGACGTTCGACGACGTGTAGTCGTGGCGGATCTGGTTCAGGTAGTCGAAGCGCAGGCCCGCGAGCACCTTCCAGTGTTCGGTCAGCGAGATCAGGTCCTGCGCGTAGACGCCCGCGAGCCCGACGACGGTCGACGCGTTCGTCTTCGCACGCGTGCCGGTCGGCACGCCGGGCAGGACGACCGGTTGCGGATTGAAGAGATCGTAGGTCGCGACCTTCGTCACGCTGTAGATCGTGTCGAACTTCTGCTGCTGCGACAGCTCCAGCCCGTACAGCAGCTCGTGGCGCATGCCGAACAGCGACGTCTTCTGCGTGAGTTCGAACAGCCCGTCGATGCCGTGATCGGTACGCTGGCGCGTCGACTGGTCGAGCGTGACGACCGGGTGCGCGGCAGTCTTGATCGGCTCGTAGTTCACGTAGTTCTTCCGCTCGAGCGAGAAGTCGTACGCGCGGATCGCGCCGTGGAACGACAGCGAATCGTTGAAGCGGTGATCGAGCGACACCGTCGCGCTTTTCGCGGAGACGTCGTTGTACGAACTGTTCACCCCGTCAGCCGACCCGTAGTACGTGTTGATCGGCACGTCGACCGGCCGGCCGCGATACGCAGGCACTCCCTGGTCGGACGTGCGACGGTCGTGCAGGTAGTCGAATTCGACGTTCAGCACCGTGTCGCGGTCGAGCTTGAACTGCGCGGACGGCGCGATCGCCTGCCGGTTGAGCTGGAACTGGTCGCGGAAGCTGTTCGAATTCTCGGCCGCGCCGGTCATGCGGAAGCGCGCCGCGTCGTTCGGGTTCCAGCCGAGGTCGAATTCGCCGCGCCGCTCGCCGCGCGTGCCGAGCGTCACACCCACGTCGTTCACCGGGTTCGCCTGCGGCCGCTTCAGCACGCGATTCACGATGCCGCCCGCCGAGCCGCGCCCGTACAGCACGGCCGCCGGCCCCTTCAGCACCTCCACGCGATCGACGTTCGACAGGTCGCGGTAGTACAGCGCGTCGTCGCGAATGCCGTCGACGTACTGGTCCGTGATGCTGTTGAAGCCGCGGATCGTGATCTGGTCGCGTTGGCCGTCGCCGACCGAGAAGCCGACGCCCGGCACGTTGCGCAACGCGTCCTGCAGCGACGTCGCGTTCTGATCCTCGATCACCGCGTGCGGCACGACGTTCACGGTCTGCGGCACGTCCATCAGCGACATGTCGGTCTTGGTCGCCGCGCGCGAATGGCCGCCGTCGTACGACGCATGCTCGGCGGCCGCGTTGACGGAAATCGCGGGCAGGGTCGCCGCGGCGTCGGCCGCCTGCGCAAACGAAGTGCGGGCGCCGGCCAGCGACGTGGCGATCAGAAGCGCATGGCACGCGCTCGTGTTGAGTTTCATCGTGAACGTGGAAGGGGGTGAAGAAAATGGCGAACGGCCGGCGCGTTCGCTGCCGGCCGGCGCAACCGGCACGAAAAAAGCCGTGACGCCCCGTCACGGCCCGTAATGCGGCGAAATAATAAACGAGAATGATTCGTGTTTTTAATTAATTTTTATCGTGTCGCCTGCCCGCAACGTGAACGCTTATCGCGCCCCGCATTTCTGACGAATGCCTTTCTATTCAGGCCATTTGGCGGCCCGAATCGTAATGAAAAAGAAAGCATTGGATCAGTCGCCTCATGCGGCAACGATCGGTAAAAGGCGAGATTCGGGAGGGCGACGGAGAAGATGGGAAGGATCACGAAGGATCGGGACGAGCAGGCGGGACGGATTCAATAGTCCGGTGTGCGCCGGACCGGACAACCCCGGCCCGGCGCTCCGGCCAGCCGACCTCGCATCGGCGGCGCGGCGGATCTTCTTCTGTTCTTCACTACGTCTGCTCTCAGGTTCACTGCATTTTTTTCCTCACCGCGTCGGGCCATTATCCGCTCAATTCTGCCGAAGTAAAACGTTTGCGGTTGCACTCAAGCTGTTATACCGGCGATTCGGCAACAGTCTTTCCAAATGCTTACGGTAATTGCGACACGATTCCCTCTGTGTTGCATTCGTCGCGACGTTCCTTTTAAATGGAACTGGTTCCATTCGTTGAATCGGCCATGTTCGTGCGTGACGCGCAGTCGCGTGCGCGTCATGATGCCGATTCAGGATCGAGGATCATTCCGTTCAGGATTCGCATCGCCCGTCCTTCCCGGACACCCGTCAAACGAGACCGTCATGCCCGATTCCGCCTCCCTGCAGCACCTGTTTCCCGCATTACAGGACATCCCCGCCGAATTCCGGCTGGCTTCGCCGATTCACCAGCGCGTGTCGCTCGTCGACGGCGAATTGCGACCGTGGGACGGCGCGACCAAGACCGTGCTGTCGCCCGTGTGCGTGCGGCAGGCGGATGGCAGCGTCGAGCAGGTCGAGATCGGCAGCTACCCGGTGATGGGCGAAACGGAAAGCGACGCGGCACTCGACGCCGCGGTGCGCGCGTACGACGCCGGCCGCGGCGAGTGGCCGACGATGAAGGTCGAGCAGCGCATCGCGTGCATGCAGGACTTCATCAAGCGGATGGTCGCGCAGCGCGAACTCGTCGTGAACCTGATCATGTGGGAGATCGGCAAGAGCCTCGCCGATTCGCAGAAGGAGTTCGACCGCACCGTCACGTACATGACGCAGACGATCGACGCGCTGAAGGAGCTCGACAACGCGAACTCGCGCTTCGTGATCGCGGAAGGCACGATCGGTCAGATCCGCCGCACGCCGCTCGGCGTCGTGCTGTGCATGGGCCCGTACAACTATCCGCTGAACGAAACCTTCGCGACGCTGATTCCCGCGCTGCTGATGGGCAATACCGTGGTGTTCAAGCCGCCTCAGTACGGCACGCTGCTGTTCGAACCGCTGCTCGAAGCGTTCCGCGACGCGTTCCCGAAGGGCGTGATCAATACGATCTACGCGCCGGGCGCGGTGGTCGTGCCGCACATGCTCGCGTCGGGCAAGATCAACGTGCTCGCGCTGATCGGCTCGAGCAAGGTCGCCGATCACCTGAAGAAGCAGCATCCGAAGTCGCACCGGCTGCGCGCGATCCTCGGCCTCGACGCGAAGAACGCGGCGATCGTGCTGCCCGACGCCGATCTCGACCTCACCGTGAAGGAGTGCCTGCTCGGCGCGCTGTCGTTCAACGGCCAGCGCTGTACCGCGCTGAAGATGCTGCTCGTGCATCGCTCGATCGTCGACGAATTCCTGAAGCGCTTCACCGCCGCGCTCGAACAGCTGAAGATCGGCATGCCGTGGGAAAAGGGCGTCAGCATCACGCCGTTGCCCGGCATGCATCGCACCGCGTACATGACCGACGCGATCGACGACGCGAGGGCGTTGGGCGCGCAGGTCGTCAACCATCAGGGCGGCGAGTTCAGCAAGACGCTGTTCTACCCGGCCGTCGTGTATCCGGTGTCCGAAGGGATGAAGCTGTACCGCGAGGAGCAGTTCGGGCCGATCATTCCGGTCGCGCCGTTCGACGACGTGGACACCGCGCTCGACTACGTGACGACGTCGGAGCACGGCCAGCAGGTCAGCATCTTCGGTTCGGATCCCGCGCAGATCGGCGCGCTCGTCGATCCGCTCGTGAACCAGGTGTGCCGCGTGAACATCAATTGCCAGTGCCAGCGGGGGCCCGACGTGTTCCCGTTCGCGGGCCGCAAGGATTCGGCGGAAGGCACGCTGTCGGTGAGCGATGCGCTGCGCGCGTTCTCGATCCGCTCGATGGTCGCGGCGAAGCAGACCGACAGCAGCAAGCAGCTGCTCGATTCGATCGTGTCGGATCACCACTCGAAGTTCATCAATACGGGCTTCATTTTCTGAAGCGGTATTGATCGATGCCGGCGCCTCCGTCGCACGTCGGTGCGGCGGAGGGATGCCGGCACATGTCGGCTAGACGTTCGTCGCCAACAGCCGAAACCCCGCCACCCCGAACACGACAGCCAGACACGCTTCCATCGCGCGCCGCCCGCGCACGTACAACCGGCGCGCACCGTCCATCGAGAACACCAGCGCATAGCCGCCGAACACCAGGCAGCCGATCGCGAGGCAACCCGGCACGACGGCGCCGTGCGCGCCGCCGGCGCCGTTCGACGACAGCGCGACGATCGACACCCACACGAGAATCGCCTTCGGATTGGTCAGGTGCAGCATCGCGCCGCGCACGTAGAAGCGCGACAGCCGCTGCTCGCGCGCGGCGTTCGCCGCTGCCGCCGGCGGGCCGGACAACGCCGTGCGCGCCGACTTGAACGCGAGCCACAGCAGGTACAGCCCGCCGAACACCTTGATCGCGACCAGCAGCTTCGACCACGCGAGCAGCGCGGCCGAGACGCCGAGCGCCGCCACCGTCGCCCAGAACATCGACCCCGACATTACGCCGAGCGCGAACGCGAACGCCGCCTTGCGGCCCTGGTTCGCGGCGACCGACATGATCGCGAGATTGCTCGGCCCGGGACTGGCCGTGCCGATGAAATACGCGGTGTAGGCAAGCAGCAGGTTGGCGGAGAAGAAGGCGTGGACGTTCATGTCGAAGCTCGCGGAGACGATCGGGAGATTGTTGGCAAACCTGCGCCGTCTGCCCATGGACAATTGCACGGCAATTCGCTGGGCCAGTTGTGTGGCCATGCAACCAGTCGCCACGCCCGGACCGTCTCTGTTTTGAAACAACTGGCGCATTCGCCGCCGGTTCGCGCGATGCGGCGGCGGGCGCTCCATGCAGTCGTTTCCCGTCGGCGAACGCACGACGGGCGTGGCCGAACCGCCCAGCACGCGCCGTTGCGGCCTTTCGCCGGCAGAAACGCGCGACGCGCCCGATGCCCGCGTTACGTTACATCCGTGAAGCATTTCGCATCGTCGCGCCGCTTCCGGCGTCCGATACCGTCTGCCTGCAGCCGATAGACACGCTCCTCGATCGCCTGCGCGATCCAGTCCCGACGGGACTCGCCGCGCGATGCCGGATCGCGGCTCAACATTACTCAACAATCGTGCGGCGGCGCTGGTACGGAATCTGCATTCCGTTCGGGCAGAAGCCGCGCCCGTTACCGCGCGGACATGAATTCACCCTCGGGCGCTCCCCGGATCCGCCCGTACGACATGCACACGCAACGAGGCTCTCCATGGATGCGCAGCCCAACTCGTCCGATTCGTCGTTCCAGCTCTTCCTCGCGAAGGTGCTCGAACAGCCGCTGCCCGACTGGACCGAAAAACAGCAGATGGAACTCGAGATGGCGCACACGCTGTCGACGCAAATGGTCACGCTCGCCGAAGACATGCGCGGCCGCACGCCCGATCTCGCGCGCTGCCTCGTGCTGCTGCGCTACGCGAAGGTGCTCGACTTCATGCTGACGTCGCTCGCCGCGCATCGCGACATTCATCCGCAGACACTGCGCACGCTGTTCCGGCTCGCGAACCTGAAGGTCGACGACGCGTATCCGGTGTAAGCCGGCGCAACGGACCGGAGGCCGCGCACGTCCCTTGCGGCCACGCCGGCCAGGCGCGATTCGCCTCCGCACACGCACGGCCCGCCTGCTCCTGCGCGCAAACGGCGGTACAATCGCGCGCCATGAACGCACTTCGCCGCTTCCTGCTCCGGCCTGGCGTCGCGCGACAGTGGCTGTGGGGGTTGCTCCTCGTGACGCTGCTGTCCCGCGCGCTGATGTCGGGCGCCGTGATGCTCGATCCGGACGGTCCGGAGGCGGGCTCGGTGGTGCTGTGTTCGGGCCGCGGCCCGCTGATCGTCGCCGGCGCCGCACTGGCCGCCCGCTTCGACGCGAGCGCGCCGATCACGCCGGCCAACGATGCGGTCGCGCTCGTCGATGCACTCAAGCATGACGCGCACGCCGACAAGCCCGCGTCCTCCGGCGACGGCGACGGCCTGTGCGCATTCGGCGCCGCGCTGTTCACCGCGCTCGCGTCGTTCGTGCTGCTGGTGCTGCTGTTTCCCGCGGCGGCGCCGCGGCGCTTCCGCGTTCACTTCTACAGCCCTCCTTTCGTGCGATCGATATTCGACGATCGCCCGCCCTCCCGCGCGCCTCCCCGGTTCTGCTGAACGTTCCGTCCTGTGACGCATGCACGTCGACGTGCATGCGCGTTCACGCCGTTCGTTTCGCCCGACCTGATTCACGCGTTCACCCGCATGCCCGCGTCGCGCGGGCGACGCCGCCCTGCGCCCCGTTTGCGCAGCGCGCGGTGCCGCCTGCCGCGCCGACGCATGCACGCGGGTGCGACGCACGTTGACGGCCGCCGGCCCGCGCCGGCCCCGCCGCTCGACGAACCCGAGGAGTTCATACCATGTCGACCATCGTCGATCGGGCCATCTCGCCCGCCCGTTCCGCCAGCGCCGGTTACCGGACGCTCTGGCGCTGGCATTTCTATGCCGGCCTGTTCGTGATGCCGTTCCTCGTGATCCTCGCGATCACGGGCACGCTCTACTGCTTCCAGCCGCAGATCGAGCCGCTGCTGTATCCGCACCGGCTGGTCGTCGAACCGCGCACGACGCCGCGGCTCGATGCCGATACGCTGCTCGCTCGCGCCCGCACCGCGATGCCGGCCGGCGCGACGCCGGTTTCCGTGCAAGTCTCCGCCGCGCCGGACCGCAGCGCCGAGTACGTTTTCCGGCTGCGCGACGGCAGCCGCGAGAGCGTGTACGTGAACCCGTACGACGGCCGCGTGCTCGGCACGCTGAGCGTCGAGAACCGCTTCATGCAGGTCGACCGGATGCTGCATCGCAAGCTGCTGCTCGGCAAGACCGGCGAGTTGCTGATGGAACTCGCCGCCTGCTGGACCTTCGTGATGATCGGCACGGGCATCGCGCTGTGGTGGCCGCGCGGCGCGGCACGCGTCGGGCGCGCGCTGCAGCCCGACCTGTCGCTGCGCGGCCGGCCGCTGTGGAAGAGCCTTCACGCGACGGCCGGCATCTGGCTCGCGGCCGGCACGATCGCGTTCATCCTGTCCGGGCTGCCGTGGTCGGGCTCGTGGGGCAAGAACTTCAAGGCGCTCGCCGCGACCGTGAACCTCGGCGCGCCGGAAGGCGCGTGGGGCGGTGCGTCGGTGCGCTCGACGCGCCCGGGCGCCGCCGCGGTGGCCGACACTGCGCGTGCGCCGGCCGCCATCCCGTCCGGCCATCACCACGAATCGGACGAATCGATGCCCGGGATGGTGATGGACGACCTGCCGTTGCCGCAAACGCCGTGGGCGGTCGGCAACGTGCCCGTCCCGCATTCAACGTCCGCGCCGACGCCCGCGCCGCTGCCGCTAGGCCGCGCGATCGCGATCGTCGCCGGGCTCGGCGTGACGAGCGGCTACACGCTCGCGCTGCCGGCCGGTGCGGACGGCGTGTTCACCGCGTCGTACTTTCCGGCCGACCCGAAGGCGGAACGCACGATCTACGTCGACCAGTACAGCGGCGCCGTGCTGAAGGACATCCGCTATGACGACTACGGCGCGGTATCGCGCGCGGTGTCGTACGGCACGTCGCTGCACATGGGCCGTTATTTCGGGCTCGCGAACCAGATCCTCTGCGCGATGCTGTCGCTCGGGCTGGCCGCGATGGCCGTCACGGGCACCGTGATGTGGTGGAAGCGCCGCCCGGCCCGGACGCTGGGCGCACCGTCGCGCGAACGCGGCGCGCCGCCGATGCGCGGCTGGATCGCCGGGCTCGTGCTGCTCGGCATCGTGTTCCCGTTGATGGGGCTGACGATCGTCGCGGTCTGGTTGCTCGACCGGCTGCTGTTCGGCCGCGCGGCGCGCGCCGCGGCGTGACCGACGCAAGCGCTTCCCCCATTCGAAGGAAACCGAAGCAATGAAGTTCAGATTGATGCTGCCTGCTGCCGTGCTCGCGGCGCTGTCGCCGGCCGGGCACGCACACGCACAGGAAAACGGCGTCGACGGCAGCGGCGCCACGCTCGCACCGATTCGCGTCGACGCGCAGAAGGCGCCCGCGCTGATGCAACCGCTCGACACCGGCAGCCATCTCGGGCTGTCGTCGCTCGAAACGCCCGCGAGCGTCGAGCAGATCAGCCGCGCGACACTCGACACGCGCGGCGACCGTTCGATCATCGACGCCGTGAGCCGCGCCGCCGGCATCAGCGCGTCGCCGCATCCGGGCAACGGCAACTCGGAGCTCGCCGCGCGCGGCTTCGTCGGCGCGTCGTCGGTCACGCAGCTCTACGACGGCGTGCGCCCGTACGGCGCGATCGGCGTCACGTTCCCGTTCGACACGTGGTCGGTCGACCATATCGACGTGCTGCGCGGCCCCGCTTCGGTGATCTACGGCGAAGGCGCGATCGGCGGCGTGGTCAACATCGTCCCGAAGAAGCCGACACGCACGCCGATCCGCAACGAACTGCAGGTCGGCGGCGGCACCGAAGGCACCGCGCGGGCCGCGTTCGGCAGCGGCGGCGCGATCAACGACAGGCTGTCGTACCGCTTCGACATCAGCGGCAACCGATCGTCGAACTGGGTCGATCACGGCAATTCGCGCAACCTGTCGGTCTCCGGCGCGCTGCGCTACGACGTGACGCCCGACCTGTTCGTGACGGCGTCGTACGCGCAGGGCTTCATGCATCCGATGCAGTACTTCGGCGTGCCGCTCGTCAACGGTGCGCGCGATCGCGGGCTCGACAAGAAGAACTACAACGTCGGCGACGCCGACATCGCGTTCCGTGACAGCTGGGCGACCGTCTCGGCGAACTGGCAGCCGAGCGACAGCCTGAACGTGACGAGCACGCTCTACCGGATGAAGAGCAACCGTCACTGGAAGGATGCGGAGTACTACACGTACCTGCCATCGAGCGCGCAAGTCCGGCGCAGCAGCTATACCGAGATCTTTCACGACCAGGAGCAATACGGCAACATGACGACGGCCACCGTCGGCGGCGCGCTGTTCGGCATGCGCAACACGTTTTCGGCGGGCGTCGAGTTCAACCACACGACGTTCCAGCACGACAACAACTCGCCGTATGCGGGCACGTCGACGGTCGATCCGTTCGACTTCGATCCGGGCAGCTTCATCAATACGGCCGGCACGTTTCCGAAGTACCGCAGCCAGTCGAACCAGTACGCGCTGTTCGCGGAGAACCGGCTCGAGATCACGCCGCGCTGGTCGGTGATCGGCGGGCTGCGCTACGACCACGCGAGCGTGAACCGCGACGATCTCGTGAACGGCGGCGCGTTCACGAAGGTGTTCGCGAACACCGGCTGGCGCATCGGCACCGTGTACGACGTGCAGCCCGGCCTCGCCGTGTACGGCCAGTATTCGGTCGCGGCCGATCCGGTCAGCTCGCTGCTGTCGCTGAATGCGTCGAAGGCGAACTTCACGCTCGCGACCGGCCGGCAGATCGAGATCGGCGTGAAGCAGTCGTTCCTCGACGGCAAGGCGGAATGGACGCTCGCCGCGTACCGGATCGTGAAGCGCAACCTGCTGACGGCCGACCCGGTGAACCCGAACCAGTCGATCCAGGTCGGCCAGCAGTCGTCGCGCGGGCTCGAGGCGACGGTCGGCGCGGAGATCGCGAAGGACTGGCGCGTCGATGCGAACGTGTCGATCCTGCGCGCGAAATACGACGATTTCCAGCAGTCGTCCGGCGGCACGGCCGTGTCGCGCGCGGGCAACGTGCCGGTGTCGGTGCCGCAGCGGCTCGCGAACCTGTGGGTGAGCTGGCGCTTTGCGCCAGACTGGACGGGTATCGCAGGCGTGAAATACGTCGGCAAGCGGTTCGCCGATACCGCGAACCAGCTCGTGATGCCGTCGTACACGACCGTCGATCTCGGCCTCGCATGGACGCCGCGCAAGGACACGACGATCACCGCCCGCGCGTACAACGTGTTCAATCGCCGCTACGTGCAGTCCGCGTACTACAACGAAACGCAGTATCTGCTCGGCAACGACCGGCGGTTCGAGGTGCTGGCGAACTACCGGTTCTGATGCGGCGCGCCGGCGCGCAACGGGTGCGCGGCGGCGGGCCGGTCAGTGTCCGGTCGCGCCGCTGCCAGCCCGCCCGCGCCCGTCACGCACGCGGGCCCGCCATCCACTTCCGGTAGCGCCGCGTCTGGCATTGCGCGGCCAGTTGCTGCCGCACCAGCGCACGCAGCGGCGACACCTGCGGGTGCGTGCGGCGCCCTTCGCTCAATCGCGTGAGCTGGAACTTGACGACGGCCATGTTCGCCAGCGCGCCCAGCGCCTTGTTCTTCCAGCGGATCGGCTGCAGCACCGGCGCGCTGTCCTTGCCGGCGCGCCAGTCGCGCGGCAGGTTCGGGTCGATCGACAGCGCGGTCGCGATGCCGACCATCGCGACGCCGCTGTTCACCACCTGCTCGGCCACCGCACGGCGCCGAATACCGCCCGTGACCATCAGCGGCATCCGCGCGACGGCCGTGATGTCGCGCGCGAATTCGAGGAAATACGCTTCGCGCGCGAGCGTGCGCCCGTCGCGCGCCTCGCCCTGCATCGCCGGCACTTCATAGCTGCCGCCCGACAGTTCGACGAGATCGACGCCGAGCGGATTCAGCAGTTCGACCACGCGCTTCGCGTCGTCCGCGCTGAAACCGCCGCGCTGGAAATCGGCCGAGTTCAGCTTCACCGCGACGACGAATGCCGGCGACACCGTCGCGCGCACCGCCTTCACGATATCGAGCAGCAGGCGCGCACGATTCTCGATGCTCCCGCCCCATTGATCCTGTCGGCGGTTCGTCAGCGGCGACAGGAACTGGCTCAGCAGATAGCCGTGCGCCGCGTGCACCTGCACGCCGGTGAAACCGCTTTGCTCCGCGAGCTGCGCGGCGCGCACGAAGCGCTGCTGCACGTCGGCGATATCGGCTGCCGTCATTTCCTTCGGCACCGGAAACTGCTTCGACAGCGCGCCGAGCGCGAGCGGCACGGCCGACGGCGCGAGCGTCGTCTGGCCGAGCGCCGCCTGCATCTGCCGCCCCGGGTGATTGATCTGCATCCATACGTGCGCGCCGCCCGAGCGCGCGATCTGCGCCCAGCGACGGAATCGGTCGAGATGCGCGTCGCTTTCGAGCACGACGCCGTTCGGTCCCGTCATCGCGCGGCCGTCCACCATCACGTTGCCGGTCAGGATCAGCCCGACCTGACCGTCGGCCCAAGCCTGGTACAGGCGCAGCAACGCGTCGGACGGTGCGTGGTCCGCATCGGCCATGTTTTCTTCCATCGCGGCCTTGGCCAGACGGTTCGGAATCACCGCCCCGTTGGGCAGTGTGAGGGGCGCAAACAGATTCATGGTGGCAGATCCTCGATTGACGATGGCCCACGATAACCTTAAAGTCAACTTTAAGGTCAAGCCCTTTTGGAGCCCACCATGAAAATCGGCGAACTGGCGAAGGCGAGCGGCCTCGCGGCGTCGCGCATCCGCTTCTACGAGGCGAGCGGCCTGCTCGAGCCGGCCCGCCGGCAGGCGAACGGCTATCGCGAGTACGGTCCGGAAGCGTTGACGCGGCTCGCGATCATCGACCGCGCGCAGGGCGCGGGCTTCTCGCTCGACGAGATCCGTGCGGTGCTGCCGCCGGATCTCGGCGCATGGCCGCACGATCAACTGCTGGTCGCGCTGCGGCACAAGGTCGACGAAATCGCGCTGCTCGAACGGCGTCTCGCGCAGAACCGGCAGCATCTGGAAACGCTGATCGACGAGATCGAGAACAAGCCGGCCGGCGAGGATTGCGCGGGCGCCGCGCAGCGGATGCTCGACCGGCTGTGCGAGCAGGCTGCCGAGCCGCTGGAGCCCGTGCCCGTCGTGCGGCCGGCGCGCAAGCGGGCGTGATGGTTTGTACTGCGGGATTGCGCGCCGCGGCCTGAAGCACGATGTAACGCGGTTGTCGCGAGTTGCTTACGTCGCAGGTAATCGACGCGCGCCGCGCGCGCCGCGATCATGGCTCCATCGACTCTCGAACCGCATCCCGCCAAGGAGCCTGCCATGACCGCCTACGCCATCGCCCACCTGCATGACGTCGACATGTGCGACGACATCGTCGAGTACCTCGAACGGATCGACGGCACGCTCGCGCCGTACGACGGCCATTTCGTGATTCACGGCGCACGGCCCGAAGTGCGCGAAGGCGTGTGGCGCGGCGACCTGATCGCGATCGCGTTTCCCGATCTCGACACCGCGCGCGAATGGTACGAATCGGATGCGTACCGGCAGATCCAGCCGCTGCGCGCACGGCACGCGAGCGGCCCGTTGATCCTGATCGACGGCGTCGACGAGCGGCACAAGGCGACCGACATTCTGCGTTGAGGCTCGACGCCGACGATGCTTACGACGCCTTCCGCTCCATCGGCTCGCCGACGACGAACCCGCCGCCCTGGAACCGCTGCGCGGGATCGTCGTACTCGGCGGTCGGCGCCGTCACCGGAAACAGCCCGGCGAACTGCTCGGAACTGTCGCGCGGGCGGAAGCCGAGGAAGCCGACCTTCGTGTTGTCCCACCACTTCACCGGGTTGTCCGACGCGCCGTAGACGATCGCGTGCCCGACGCGGTTCGTCAGCAGCGAGCAGCGCACGAGTTCGATGAAGTCGCGATAGCTGAGAAACGTGACGAGCATGCGCGGGTTCTTCGGCACCTCGAACGACGACCCGATCCGCAGGCACACCGTCTCGATCCCGAAGCGGTCGAAATAGTAGCGCGACAGCGATTCGCCGAAGCACTTCGTCACGCCGTACAGGCTGTCGGGCCGCAGCGGCGCATCGGCGTCGAGCACGTCGGTGACCGGATGGAAACCGATCGCATGGTTCGAGCTCGCGAACACGACGCGCTTCACGCCGTGCTTGCGCGCGGCTTCGTACAGGTTGTACGTGCCGGTGATGTTCGCGCCGACCAGATCGTCGAACGGCGCATCGACCGAAATGCCACCGAGGTGGACGATCGCGTCCACGCCGTCGACGAGATCCATCACGGCCGGCCGGTCGGCCAGGTCGACCACGCGGAGCTCTTCATGCGCGGCCGCGTCACCGAGCGCCGCAATGTCGCTGACGCGCACGACGTCGGCCCAGTCGGCGAGCGCGCCGCGCAACTGGCGGCCGAGGTTGCCGGCCGCGCCCGTCAGCAACAGGCGGCCGAACGGTTTGCGCGCGGCGGGGGATGAGGCGTTCATCGAATCTCCTTGGATCTGACTAAGAAGGAAAACGTTTTCCAACTATACGCGGACGCGACGCCGAGCGTCAATGGTCGAAGCTGCTCGCAGCCATCCGCACTTTCCCGATATCGGCTGCGATCTGCGCGCCGGCTTTTTCTGCCACAATCGGGCGTTATCGAACGAAAACGTTACCCTTCGCATGAAAAAAGTTTCCTCGACGATCCGCGACGTGGCCGCGGAAGCCGGCGTGTCGGTCGCGACGGTATCGAAGTACGTGAACGGCACGCAGCGCTTCTCGCCGACCGTCGAGGCACGGCTGAAGGAGGCGATCGAGCGGCTCGGCTACCGGTCGAACCCGCTCGCGCGCTCGATGATCACCGGCCGCACCCGCACCATCGGCCTCGTGATCCTCGATATCAGCAACCCGCACTTCACGAACGTCGTGAAAGGCGCGAACCGCGTCGCGCTGCAGCACGACTACACGCTGCTGCTCGTCGATACCGAAGAGAGCCAGGCGCGCGAACGCTCGCTGATCGAGGCGCTCGCGCAGCGCGTCGACGGGCTGATCGTCAGCACGCGGATGCCCGACGACGAAGCCGGCTGGATGCTCGACCTCAACAAGCCGCTCGTGCTGCTGCGCCGCAGCCCCGGCCTGCCGATTCCGAGCGTCGGCATCGACAACCGGCTGTCGACCTACATGCTCGCGCGCCACCTGCTCAATCTCGGCCATACGCGCATCGCGTATCTCGGCTTCGGCACCGCGCGCGTGAACGACGAACGGATCCAGGGCGCGCGCGACTGCCTCGCCGAAGCGGGGCTCACGCTCGACGTGCACGACGCGCACGCGCCGACCGCCGAGGCCGGCGAGCGCGCGTGCTCCCGCGTGATGCTCGGGCCGCAGCGCCCGCAGGCCGTGATCTGCTACAACGACCTGATCGCGCTCGGCTTCATGAAGGAAGCCGCGTCGCTCGGCTTCCGGCTGCCGCAGGACGTGTCGGTGGCCGGCATCGACAACGTGCCGTACGGCGAATACGCGGCGCCCGCGCTGACGACCGTCGACATCCAGAGCGAGAACATGGGCGAGCTCGCGATGCAGAAGCTGATCGACGCGCTCGCCGGGCGCACCGACGCGAGCTATTCGACGTTCGAGCCGCGGTTGATCATGCGCGCGTCGACGGCCTCGGCCGGCTGACGCGATCGCGACGCGCGTCACGTCCCCGAACCGAAAACGCCGCCCCGAGGGCGGCGTTGTCGCTTGGCCGATACGCCATCACGCATCGAGTTTCGCGGGCTTCATCTTCGGCGTGAGCACGTGCATCACGGCCAGCGCGATCAGGTAGGCCGACGCGCCGATCGCGAACAGCACCCAGTAGTGGCCGGTGCGCTGCAGCACCTGGCCGATCACTTCCGAGAACAGCACGCCGCCGATCGAGCCGGCCATCCCGCCGATGCCGACCACCGACGCGACCGCACGGCGCGGGAACAGGTCGGACGCGGTCGTGAACAGGTTCGCCGACCAGCCCTGGTGCGCGGCCGCGGCGAGACCGACGATCAGCACCGCGATCCACAGGCTCTGCACCTGCGACACGAACGCGATCGGCAGCACGCAGCATGCGCAGATCAGCATCGCCGTCTTGCGCGCCCGGTTCACGCTCCAGCCCGCGCGCAGCAGCATCGACGACAGCCAGCCGCCGCCGATGCTGCCGACCGTCGTCAGCGCATAGATGCAGACGAGCGGCAAACCGATGTGCTGCATGTCCATCCCGCGCGACTCGTTCAGCCACTTCGGCAGCCAGAACAGGTAGAACCACCACACCGGATCGGTCAGGAACTTGCCGACCAGGAAGGCCCACGTCTCGCGCTTGCGGATCAGTTCGCCCCAGCGCGGCGCGCCGGCGTTCGCGTTCGCCGCGTCGAGCGCCTCGGCTTCGTCGCGCGGCTCGTCGTATTCCGCGGCGAGCGCGCGCGTGTCGGCCGTGCGATACATCACCAGCCACACCGCGAGCCACACGATGCCGATCGCGCCGATGATCACGAACGCCGCGCGCCAGCCGTAGGCCACCGCGATCGCCGGGATGATCGCCGGCGCGAACACCGCGCCGATGTTCGCGCCCGAGTTGAAGATGCCGGTCGCGAGCGCGCGTTCGCGGCGCGGAAACCATTCGGCCGTCGTCTTGATCGCGGCCGGGAAGTTGCCGCCCTCGCCGATCCCGAGCAGCGCGCGCACGGCCGCGAAGCCCGTCACCGAGCCGACCGCCGCGTGCAGCATCGCGGCGATGCTCCATACCAGCATCGCCACCGCGTACGACACGCGCGTGCCGAGCCAGTCGACGATGCGCCCGAAGCCGAGCAGACCCAGCGCATAGAACGCCGAAAACGCCATCACGATGCGGCCGTACTGCACCTGGCTCCAGCCGATGTCGTGCTGCAGCATCGGCGCGAGCAGGCCGAGGATCTGCCGATCCATGTAGTTGATGACGGTCGCGAAAAACAGCAGCGCACAAACGGTCCAGCGGTAGCGGCTGGCGGCCGCGCGCACCGCGCCGACGACGGCAGAAGGCATGAATGTCTCCGATGCGCGGTCGCGCCCGTCGCGCCGCACGAAGTTCGTTGACCGGCGACCGGCGCCGGGGCGAACGGCCCACGCGCTGACGCACGGGCCCTTTTCACCAACCAATCTGGAAAACGTTTTTCAAAGGATAGGCCGCGTGCCGGTACCGTGTCAGTCGGGGATTTCGATGAGTCATCTCAAATTGGTCGCGGCAAAAGAGACGACTGTTTCGCAGAGTGGCATTAACCGTTTTTCCGCTGATTTTCCCGCCGCGGCGCGGCAGGCGCGGGGCGGCCGACATACATGTCCGATTCCAGCCAGAATCGACCGCGAGGATGGTTTACAGTCGTCGCATGCGCCTCGATCCCAACACCTGCTACGACGCCCTGCTTTCGCGGAACCGCCGCTTCGACGGCTGGTTCTTCGTCGGCGTGGCGACGACCGGCGTGTATTGCCGCCCCGTCTGCCCGGTGCGGCCGCCGAAGGCGCAAAACTGCAGCTACTACCCGACCGCCGCGGCCGCCGAGAAAGCCGGCTTCCGGCCCTGCATGCGCTGCCGACCCGAGCTCGCGCCCGGCCACGGGCTGCTCGACCTGTCCGGCAATCTCGCCGACGCGGCCGCGACACTGATCGACGACGGTTTCCTGAACGCGCATTCCGTCGATGCGCTTGCGCGGCGCGTCGGCGTGACTGAACGCCATCTGCGGCGGATCTTCGGGGCGCAGTTCGGCGTGTCGCCCGTCGAGTTCGCGCAGACGCAGCGGTTATTGATGGCCAAGCGGCTGCTGACCGATACCGCGCTGCCCGTGGCCGTCGTCGCGTCGACGGCCGGCTTCGGCAGCGTGCGGCGCTTCAACGACCTGTTCCGCCAGCGCTACGGCCTCAATCCGCTGCGGCTGCGCAAGGGGGCCGGTGCAGCGGCCGACGGCGACATGACCTTTCCGCTGCCGTACCGGCCGCCGTTCGCGTGGGCCGACCTGATGCGTTTTCTCGCGCAGCGGCAGATCGACGGCGTCGAGCGGATCGACGCGCAGCGTTATGCCCGCATCGTCGACCTGCCCGACCGGAACGACAGCCGCCGCGTGACCGGCTGGCTGTCCGTCGCGCACCTGCCGCAGCGCTTCGCGCTGGCCGTCACCGTGTCGCCCGCGCTGACGCCGGTCGTGCCGGCCGTGCTCGCACGCGTGCGCCGGCTGTTCGATCTCGACAGTCGCCCCGACGTGATCGATGCGCATCTCGGCGATCTCGCAAGCGGCTCGCCGGGCCTGCGCGTGCCCGGTGCGTTCGATGGTCTCGAGATCGCGATCCGTGCGATCGTCGGCGAGCAGCTTGCGTCGGCGCAGGCGGATACGCCGTCGCTGGCCCGCCTCGCGGAACGCTTCGGCACGGCGGTCGACGGCGCGCCGCCGGGCCTCACGCATGCACTGCCTTGCGCCGCGACGCTGGCCGCGCTGCCGCCTTCGGCCCTCGAAACGATCGGCATCGAACGCGACACGGCGCGCGCGATCGTGTCCGTCGCCCGCGCCGTCGACGACGGCACGCTCGCGCTCGAACCGATGGCGCCGCTCGACGCGACGCTCGCCGCGCTGCGCGCGCTGCCCGGCTTCGACGAACGCGCGGTGCAGTACGTCGCGATGCGCGCGATGGCCTGGCCGAACGCGTTCCCGGCCGACGACGCGTGGCTGCCCGCTCGCACCGAACTCGCGCGCGGGCCGTCCTCCGCACCGCACGCGGCGGCGCGCTGGGCGCCGTGGCGCGCGTATGCCGCCCTGCATGGGTGGCGCCTTCATGGAGATCTGTCGCGATGACTCCCGCTCACCTGATTCCGAGCCCGCTGGGCGACATCGCCGTGCGCATCGAGGACGATGCGCTGACCGGCCTGTACTTCGTCGGCCAGAAATACTTTCCGTCGCTTGCGATCGTGCGCGCAGCGGACGCGCTCGCCAGGTCGCCGGTCGCACGCCGGGTCGCGGAAGAAATCGCCGAGTACTTCACCGGCGCGCGCGACACGTTCTCGGTGCCGATCCACCTGCGCGGCACCGCGTTTCAGCAACGCGTATGGAAGGAACTGCTTGCGATTCCGTTCGGCGAACTCGTGTCGTACGGCGACATCACCGAGCGCGTCGGATTGCCGATGAGCGGCGCGCGCGCGGTGGGCGGCGCGGTCGGCCGCAATCCGGTATCGATCATCGTGCCGTGCCATCGCGTGGTCGGCGCGTCAGGCAGCCTGACCGGTTATGCGGGCGGCATCGACCGCAAGCGTGCGCTGTTGTCGCTCGAAGGCGCGGGGTTTTCGCGCGATGCCCGGCACCCGGTGCAGCAAGCGCTCGCGTTCTGATCGACGGAACGCATCACACGCTCAACACCGGCCGACGCGCTTCACGCTTCGCATACGCGCCGGGCGTCACGCGGAATTTCGCCTGGAACAGCGCGATGAAGGACGACGTCGAGTCGTAACCCAGTTGCGCGGCCACCGTGCCGATCGGTGCCCCCGCATCGAGCAGCGGCAGCGACGCGAGCAGCCGCACGGCCTGCCGCCATTCGGTGAACGACAGCCCCGTGTCCTGCCGGAACAGCCGCGACAGCGTGCGCCGCGTCGCGCCGACCTGATGGCCCCATTCGTCGAGACTGCGCGTATCGCCCGGCGCCGCGTGCAGCGCACGCGCGATTTTCAGCAGGCGCGGATCGCGCGGCAGCGGCACCGTGAGCGGGGCCGGCTGCATGCGCGCGATCCGGTCCGCGATCAGGCACACGAGCGCACCGTCGGGCCCCGTCTCGTCGTAGTTCACCGGCAACTCGCCGGTCGCGAGCACCAGTTCGCGCAGCAGCGGCGTCATGCAGAGGATCGTGCAATCGTCGTTCACGTCGCCGCGCGCGATGGCTGCGTCGAGATACAGGCTGTGGAACGCGACGCAATCGCGTGTCGACACCGCGTGCGGCACGTGTGGCGGAATCCACATCGCATAGTGCGGCGGCAGCAGTTGCCGGCTCGACGGTGTCGTCACCTCGAGCACGCCGCTCGTCGCATACATCAGTTGCGCCCACGGATGACTGTGCGCGTCGACGCTCACGTTGCGAGGAATCCCGAACGCACGCACGTACAGCGGCCTCGGCAGGCGCGCCATCGGCGGCACTGCGTAAGGGTCGCCGGGTTGTCCCGCCAGCAACATAAGACGTCCTCCGAAGGTCATTGCACGAACGAGCGCGATGCTACCGTGGCGGCTCCCCTTTTCACACGGCTTCCGCCCATGAGCGCTCATACCCGCATCACCCGCAAGACCGTCACCGCGATCCGCTCGACCAAAGGCATCGGCAGCCTCGTGTCGCTGACAGCGTATTCCGCGCCGATGGCGAAACTCGTCGACGACGTGGCCGACGTGATCATCGTCGGCGACTCCGTCGGCATGGTGCTGTACGGGATGCCCGATACGCTGCGCGTCACGCTCGACATGATGATTGCACACGGGGCGGCCGTCGTGCGCGGCGCCGCGCACGCGTGCGTCGTCGTCGACCTGCCGTTCTCCACGTTCCAGGAATCGCCCGCGCAAGCCTATCGCTCCGCCGCGCGGCTCCTCGCCGAAACCGGCGCGCAGGCCGTGAAGCTCGAAGGCGGCTGCGAGATGACCGACACGATCCGTTTCCTGACCGATCGCGGCATTCCGGTGATGGCGCATGTCGGCCTCATGCCGCAGCAGGCCAACGCGACGGGCGGCTTCCGCGCGCAGGGCATGGACCCGCGTTCGGCCGCGCAGGTGTTCGACGCCGCGTGCGCGGCCGAGCGGGCCGGCGCATTCAGTGTCGTCATCGAAGGCACCGCCGAAGCGCTCGCGCGCCACCTGACCGAAACGCTGACGATCCCGACGATCGGCATCGGTGCATCGCCCGCGTGCGACGGGCAGGTGCTCGTGACCGAGGACATGATCGGTGCGTTCGATGCGTACACGCCGCGCTTCGTGAAGCGCTACGCGGATGCGAACGCCGTGATGCGCGACGCGATCCGCCAGTACGCGCACGACGTGCGGCAGCGCGTGTTTCCCGAACCTGCGCATTGCTTCGGATACGGCAAGCCGCTGCAACTGCCGGGCGCGGCCCCGACTGCGTGATGCGGGACGAACGACGCGGTTACCTCACGCTACGCGCGCTGGCGCATCGCGTGCGCGACCCGCGCGTTCGCTTCGAATTTCGCGCGATGCGTCGAGAAAAACGTTCGCACGTTGCGGACGTTCGACGCGCCGGTGAACAGCCGCCGCGCGAATTCGTCGTATTCGGCGACGTCGGCGAGATCGGCGATCACGACGAAATCGGGCCCCGGCGACACGCGATAGCACTGCGTGACGGCCGGCTCCGCGCACACGTACGCTTCGAACGCGTCGTAGTCTTCGGCCGTCTGCCGGTCGAGGCTGATCTCGATCAGTGCGGTGACGCCCGTGCCGATCGCGACCGGATCGAGCACCGCGACCTGCCGACGGATCACGCCAGCCTCCGTCAGCCGGCGCACGCGACGCATGCAGGTAGGTGGCGACGACAGCGCCCGCTCGGCGAGTTGCAGGTTGGACACCGACGCGTCGTCCTGCAGGATCGCGAGGATGCGCAGGTCGAGGTCGTCGAGGGTGATGCCGGCCATCGCGCACTCCTTCCGGTCAGAAAGTGAAATTTAATTTCAACATGATAGGCGATCATCCACCAATTTCATGTTTTGCAGTTTTTTGAAATTTAATTCCATTTCACTGGCTCTACCATCGCTCTCACTGATCCAGACAGGACATTTACGGAGCGCGATATGTGTGGAATCGTCGGGGCGGTTGCCCAGCGGGACATCCTGCCGAACCTGGTCGACGGCCTGAAACGGCTCGAATACCGCGGCTACGACTCGTGCGGCGTCGTGGTCTACCGCGACCGCGCGCTGGCGCGCGCCCGCAGCGTCGATCGTGTCGCCAACCTGCAGCGCGAGATCGCCGAGTTGGCGTTGTCCGGTTACACGGGAATCGCGCATACGCGCTGGGCCACCCATGGCGCGCCCGTCACGCTCAACGCGCATCCGCACTTCTCGCCGAGCGACGCGAATGCGCGCATCGCGCTGTCGCACAACGGGATCATCGAGAACTGCGATCAACTGCGCGCGGAACTGCAGGCGCACGGCTATGTATTCGCGAGTCAGACCGACAGCGAGGCAATCACGCACCTGATCGACCACCTGTACGACGGCGATCTGTTCGATGCGGTCCGGCGTGCGGTGGCGCGACTGCGCGGCAGCTATGCGATCGCGGTGATGTGCCGCGACGAGCCGCACCGGATTGTCGGCGCGCGCGACGGGATGCCGCTCGTCGTCGGGGTCGGCGAAGGCGAGAATTTTCTGGCGTCCGATGCGATTGCGCTGTCGGGCATCACCGATCGCATTGCCTATCTGGAGAACGGCGACGTCGCCGATATCCAGCTGCATCGCTACTGGATCGTCGATGCGAACGGCCAGCGCGTCGAGCGCGCGGTGCAACGCGTCGCCGCGCATAGCGGCGCGGCCGATCTCGGGTCGTATCGCTACTACATGCAGAAGGAGATCTTCGAACAGCCGCAGGCCGTGGCCGATACGCTGCTCGACGTTTCGTCGATCATGCCCGAGCTGTTCGGCGACGGCGCGTGGCGCGTGTTCAACGACGTCGATTCGGTGCTGCTGCTCGCGTGCGGCGGCAGCTATCACGCGGCGCTGACCGCGAAGTACTGGATCGAGAGCATCGCGAAGCTGCCGGCCAGCGTGGAGATCGCCAGCGAGTTTCGTTATCGCGACAGTGTGCCGAATCCGCGCACGCTGGTGGTTGCGGTGTCGCAGAGCGGTGAAACCGCTGATGTGCTTGGGGCCGTGCACATCGCGAAACGCAGCGGGATGATGCACACGCTCGCGATCTGCAACGTCGCGACGAGTGCGCTGATGCGCGAATGTGCGCTGCAGTTCGTGACGCGTGCGGGGGTCGAGATCGGCGTGGCTTCGACGAAGGCGTTTACGACGCAGCTCGTTGCGCTGTTCCTGTTGACGCTGTCGCTGGCGCAGGTGCGCGGGCGGTTGAGTGACGATGAAGAAAAGGAACATTTGCGCGCGCTGCGGCATCTGCCCGATGCGATGTCGAAGGTGCTCGCGCTCGAACCGCAGATCATGGCGTGGTCGGAGTTGCTCGCGCGACGCGACAACATGCTGTTTCTCGGGCGCGGGATGCATTATCCGATCGCGCTGGAAGGCGCGCTGAAGATGAAGGAGATTTCCTATATTCATGCGGAGGCTTATCCGGCGGGGGAGCTCAAGCATGGGCCGCTGGCGCTCGTCAGCAATGAAATGCCGGTGATCGCGGTTGCGCCGAATGACATGCTGCTTGAAAAGCTCAGGTCGAACATGCATGAGGTCAGTGCGCGGAATGGGCGGCTTTTTGTGTTCGCGGATGTGGACTGTGGGTTGGTGCCGAGTGACGGGATCGAGGTGATTCGGCTCAACGAGTACTACGGGCCGTTGTCGCCGATCCTGCATACGGTGCCGATGCAGCTGCTCGCGTATCACGCTGCGCTGGCAAGGGGGACGGATATTGATAAGCCGAGGAATCTGGCTAAGTCGGTGACGGTGGAGTGAGGGGTATTTTCTGTCCCTTCGTGGTGGTTTGCAAAAAACGTCTCATCGCGCCTCGCTGCATGCTCGAACTTCAACAACGCCGTAACACCTCGCCGGAATAACACAACATCGAAAGTCGATTCACCGCTTGAATGACCAAGGAATTCCGTCGCCGGCTAAGAAACGGGCGTGTGTAGTTGCGCCATCAATTGCAGAGATTGATCCGTGCTACATAGCGGAAAGAGACTGAATGAACGGTGATTCGGGGGTACCGGACTGGAGTGCACGCCACACCGCCATCAAGTTCTCCCGGTTCGCCGCCGCCCACGCCGAAACCGATTTGTCGTATTTGCGATCGAGGGTGCCCTCGATTCTTTCGCCCGTGTCTATGGCATATGTCGCGACATGATTGTTTTTACCGTAATCGACATGAAAATGCGCTCTAGCATGTTGCTTTTCTTGATACATCTTAATTTTTATATTTTCATGCTTAAGCACTAACCGTTCAAGCATGCCGGATGCCTGACCACGAGATGACCGAGACATCAAGTCAATTAACGCAAGCTGGTTTTGGAGTGATGCAAGGTTCAGTTCCACGGCGTCTCTCGTCGGATGTAGTGATCACAATCATATCGGATGCACTTAGAAACCACGAATTTCAATCGTTCCGTATTGCCCCAAAATTGTCGTCATGATCTTTAGCCGGCTACTGATTGGCAGCAGTACCGGTTACCTTACGAGCTTCGCCCAGACGTTCCCTATCTCCAGGAATGCCCTGAGCCGAACAGGGCCGACGGACAAGCTTATTTGAAGGCACGCGTCGACAGCGCGAATGGCATCGTCTGACGACCGCTCTCCTGCACATGTTAGGCCACCGCTGATCGGCTCCGAACGAAATGATGCTCGACCCTGGTCCGGAGCACGCCATCGAGCGCCGCAAGCCGCTCGCGCAACCGAACCGCTTGCCCTTCCGTCATCTCACCGAGCACGATTTTTTGTTCGAGAACGTCACCACAGCGGGTAATAGCCCACCGATCAACCGTCGCCGTTTCCCCTTCGAGTACGGCCGCAGCAGTCGAAACGATGCCCGGATTCCGTTTCGAAACGAGATGAACCGTGTGCGTCAACGTAAAACCGGGAAGAA
Organism: Burkholderia sp. MS389; assembly: GCF_016899425.1. Lineage (GTDB taxonomy): Bacteria > Pseudomonadota > Gammaproteobacteria > Burkholderiales > Burkholderiaceae > Burkholderia > Burkholderia sola. The sequence goes on along the minus strand of NZ_CP045995.1, from coordinate 2,298,754 downwards.
AACGCGACCAGTCTTCACAGACGGTCGGGCGGGAAGCGGAGGAAACTTGGCTCATGGTTGCTCCGGATGAATGGTTATCGAACCGGTGCCAGCCATGCTGCTCCCGTTTCGTTGCCGTCAATCGGCCGCATCGCCTCAAGGGCGTCCACCTTGCCCGGGAGGGCAGGTTGGCGTCGGAAGATCCGACTCTGGATGCTAAATCTCTCGCGTTCGACATTCCGAACATTGGTTCATTATACCGAAAACCCACTGTCGAACAAGTGGCCCCGGAAAAGCCGCAATTCGACCGGACGGACCGTTCGATCCAGCCCTTTTACCGCGAGAGCCGGCCACCACACGACCACCGCCCCGACTAAAACCAAACACTAAACCGCGTCCCCGTCATCAGCACATCGACCGTCAACTTCCATTGATGAGCCTCCGCAATCTCCCTGCAGATTGCCAGCCCGAGCCCCGCACCGTCATATCGCGAATCCGGCGCCCGCCAGTATCGGTCGAAAAGCAGCGGCAGATGTTCCCGCCGAATACCCGGCCCCTCATCTTCAATATGAATCGCCGTCTCGAGAACGGTCAGCACGACGACACCGCCCGACGGCGACGCATTGATCGCATTCTCGATAAGGTTCTTGAGCAGGACGAAAAGCGCCCCGCCGTCCGCGCGTATCGGCGCCGCGGAATCGCGCGCTTCGATATGAAGCGTCACCTGCTTCGCATCGGCCTTGCCGGCCAGCAGGCTCACGACGTCCCGCGCGACGTCGACGCCGCTCACATCACCGAAACTGAAGTTCTGCGCTTCGCTGACTTCAGCCAGATGCAGCAGTTGCTTGACCTGCCGGGCCATCAAATCGATCTCGCGAAGCAAAAGCGCCTTATGGCTGATGTCGGGCTGCAGCTCAATCTGCCCTCTGACCAGCGTGAGCGGCGTCTGCAACTCGTGCGCGGCGTCGGCCAGAAACTGCTGCTGCACCGCAAAGCCATTCTCGAGCCGGGTCAGCGCGTCGTTGAACGCATCGATCAGCGGCTTGATCTCGCTGGGAATCCCGGCCGACGACAGCCGCGTCTTCAGGTTGCGCGGCTCGATTTCCCGCGCGGCACGCGATACCTCCCGCAACGGCTTCAGCACGTGACCGATCGTCAACGGCAGCGTCAGTCCGAAAATGATGGTCGCAATGACCAGCACATACGCGACGGTCCTCGGTATCGGATCGATCCGCGTCCTGACGAGCGCATCGACGAGTTGCCTGCTGTGCGCCACCTGCACGTAATAGACGACGCTCCCGTTCAACGCGCGCTGCGTCGCGACCGCGTACGCCTTGCCGTCGATCGTGGCGGGCAGCACCTTGCCTGCCACCGTCGCGAGGTTCTCCGTCAGCCACGGTCGATCGTCGCTCGAAGGCACCGACGCCAGCAACACCTTCCCCGTCGCATCGAGCACGCGATACTTCACGTCGGCCGGCAAGAGCCGGAACATCACCGCCGGATGCTCGCCCAATCGCACGGATGCCGGGCGCCCGGCCGCATCGAAATGCATTCCGTCCACGATATGACGGATGCTCTCCATCTGCTGGCGCCTTCCCAAGAACTCCGGATATCGATCCAGAAAATAGATGGAAAGCACGGACAGCAGCGCCAGGCTGATGGCGAACGCGGCGACGTTGGTCACCCACAGACGCGTCGACAGGCGCAGGATCCAATGACGGAACATGGCGTTTTTTTACCAGGGAGCAGCAACGGGTGACACGCGGCGAAGCATCGTCACGCGTCCCGCAGCGCGAAGCCGGCGCCGCGGATATTGGTGAGCCGCGTCGTTGTGCCGATCGCCGTCAGTTTCTTGCGCAAGCGGTGCACGGTCACCTCGAGCGCGTTCGGCGTGACCGCCTCCGCGAGCCCCCACGCGGCATGCTCGAGTACCGCATGCCGGACGGTCCGGCCCGCGGCTTCGATCAGGCAGAGCATGACCTGCAGCTCGGCCGGCGCCAGCAGCACCGTCCGGTCGCCGCAGCGCATCGCGCGCTGCGGCGGGTCCACGGTCACATCCGCGAACGATGCGACGAGGGTCGTGAGCAGCGCCGGACGCCGCATCAGCGTGCGTACGCGGGCGACGAGTTCGGTCATTTCGAACGGCTTGGTCACATAGTCGTCGGCGCCGCTTTCGAGTCCGTCGATGCGGTCATGCAACGCGTCGCGTGCCGTCAGCATCAGGCAAGGCATCATGCGGCCCGCCGCGCGCAGCGTCCGCAGGAACGTCAGGCCGTCTCCGTCGGGCAATCCGCGGTCGACGATCAGCAGCGCGTAATCGGCCCGGTCGATACCGTAAGCGGCTTCCCGGGTATTGCCGAACCGGTCGGATTCGATGCCCGCCGCGGCCAAGGCCTGAGACAACAGGCCGGCCAGGCGTTCGTGATCCTCGACTATCGCCACTCTTGGCATGCTCGCACTCACTTGAACCGATACATGTAGCCGATCCGGGCCTGGGGAACGAACCGCCTGCCGACGAGCGGACTGTCGGTGATGCCGTCGCCGAGACGCGACACGCCGACGTCCACAAACATCGTCTGCTGCTTCGTCAACCGATAGTCGAAACGGGTGCCGGCCGACACGTTCACGGCCGAACCCGCGCTGTAGGCGGGACGCCACGCACGCGCCTCGGATGGTCGCACGCCGTAATAGTAGTCGACGTATTTGTTGCTCAGCCATTCCGCGCCGACATGCGGCGTGATCGAGAACGCGCCGAGCTCGAACGCCTTCTCGAAGCCGATTTTCGCGCGCTCGCCCTTGTTTCCGCCGAGCAGGAAGCTACCCGACAACGTGCCGAAGCCGGTGCTCCATGACAGTGCGGGCCCATACCACAACGCGCCCTTGCGCTTTTCCATGCCGTTCAGGATCGGGGCATCCGAGCCGCTGTATCCATCGAACAGCGAAAACTGGCCACGCAGCGCGACATTGACGCCGCTCCAGTTGCCGATTTTCAGATCGACCGTGGTGCCGATGGCCTGCACCCATTTGTTGTCGAAGTAGACCAGCGGAAAAGGCAATACGCGGGTGCCGTCGCCCCTGTAGGCCGACGGCTCGATGCCGACGCCCGCGCCCAATCCCCAATGCGTGACGTTGGTCGCGTTGTTGAGGATGGTCAGCCCTGTATTGTCGGGATCGGGCGGGCTCCTGCCGTCGTCCGCCCACGCGGAAGCAGATGAAAGTGCGAATGAAGCGGCAATCAGCCATAACGGGCGGGCGCGGCGAGAGGCAATTTTCACAATCGTTTCCTGGTGTCGAGGGTGGAAACCGGGGCTACTGTAGGACCAGTCGACTTACCGCTCACTTACCAGGAAAAATATCGTCCAAGGCCTCTCCGCGCGCCTGCACGACCCGCCCGCCCCCTACTTCGACAACCGCAGCTTCTTCGACACCACGACGCCGCTCGACGGACTCACCAGCGAGATATCACGAAGATCCATGTGCACCGTGGAGATCCGCGTCGAAATGTCCGTCGGCTCCTCGATACTCGGGTCGGCATGTTCGGTTTGTTCGGTCAGGTAAGGCCGAACCAGGCGTCCGGAAAAAACCAGCGCGAAGTCGCCATGCGTTTGCGCGTACTCGGCGGGCGAAAGGTGCATGCGGCTCCGAACCGTGGTCTTTTTGCCTTGTCCGGCGTCGAGCTCGATGATGTCGACGTGCTGGACGTACCCTTTCGCCTTCGCTTCCGGAGCAATCACGAGCCCGCGCCCGCGCGGCCCCTTCGTCACCTTGCTGAGCAGGATGCCGTCCCGGCCGTCGCGCTCCGCATCGAACAGGTCGACATCCAGCGTCAGCAACTGCCGCCGCGACCGGTATCTCAGCCCGTACCGCACCGGCACCACGAAGGTCACGTCACGGTCCAGACCGACGGCCGCCAGGTCGGGATTCGCGCCGTGCCGGCCGGCGGCACCGGCGACGGCGCCGCGAACCCGGTCACGCAACGAAGGCGCGAGCGTGCTGGCGTGCACCTTCTGCAGCGCCTCCCGGATGGCAACCGGATCGTCGCCGACAATCGGTCGTGCCGGGGACGTGTCGTGATCGACAGCCGACGCGACGTGCGTCGCGCCGCCGACGGCCTCCCCCTCCGCACGCGCCGCGACGGGCGCCAGCATCGTCGTCACGGCGACGATGCACGCGAAGCGCGAACAACCCAATTTGAATTTCCGGTGAAACACGACGAACTCCCGATTGCTTGCGGATCGATAAACGACGAGCACTATAGGGCGGAACGATCGGCAACGCACCCGCCGCTTGAAATTCGCCGATGCCGGCACGCCTCGCCATAGGCTCCTTGTCGGCCCGGCGGCACGTCAACGGCCAACACAACACTACCGTGTTGCCTTGGCGACAACAACCGACGGAAAGCGAGCAGCGGCGCCCATCGGCCATCCGCAAACGCGTCCCGCGCCATCGCCTGACTCGCGGATTCCGTCCGAATCCAGCCCGCCATTCACGTGCGCCACCGAACCATCCGGCGGCGAATTTGTATGTTGAAAGATGCCTTTTCCGGCATCCGATCGGCGGGCTTACACACCGCGCGCCGGTGCACAAGCCCCGCTCGCACCGATTTCAATAGCGTGACGTGTCGTTGCTCATTTTGATTCAGGACAATTCCGAATCTTCAACCTCCAATTCAATCGTGTCCTGACAAAAAAGCCCCCATTTCGACGATATGGGAAAACGAGGCACGACAAATACCAATCCAGAACAATCTACTCGACACATTCTCATCCAAACAAAAACACTACTCAAACCAACCAAATATTAACCATTGTTTCAAAAGAAAATATTTCCCATCTCAAAATAAAAATATTAATTAAAGCTAGAAATAGCTTGCTATTCTTCGCACCGAAATCCCAAGTGCCGTTGCATTGCCACCCTGAGAGGCGGATTCGAACCCATCCGAATCCGGAACAAAAAATAACGAGATTGTCGTTATGTCGATCGCAGCAACTTTTAGAAACTTTGCGTCGGGTCTGGTCGACCTGAACAAGCGTCCAGTCTCCCTGCATTTCGGGCAGGCGCAACGCGCAGTCGGCCATCTGCTGGCGCTCCATCACGCCGATATCCGCGAGGGACTGATGTCGGGCATCGAAGGGCAACTGACCTGCGTGTCGACCTACGATCATCTGCCGCCTGCGCTGTTTCTCGGTTTGCCCGTATCGGTCCGGCTGACGACCGATCGGGGCAACATCCAGGCGATCAACGCGATCGTGCGCGAAGTGCGAGCCGGTCAATCCGACGGCGAACTGACCGTCTATCAGCTGCATGTGTGCGACGCCCTTTCACTGATGGACCGTCGTACGAACGCCCGCCTGTTCCGCTCGCGCAGCGTGCCGGACATTCTGGCGACGCTGATGAACGAGTGGAAACAGCGTAGCCCCGCACTCGCGCGAGCGTTCGATTTCGACCTGTCGGCATTGCGGGCCGATCGGTATCCGGCACGCGAGCTGACGCGGCAAGTCAACGAATCCGACGCACGCTTCATCCGGCGTCTGCTGCGCCGGGAAGGCATCACGGTCTTTGCAAAGGCCGCGCCGGTCGACGGAAGACGCGGCGTGGCCGATGAGCGCCCGATTCACACGCTCGTGTTCTGCGACGATCCGCATCGTCTGCCGGACGCGCCGGCCGGTATCGTACGCCTTCACCCGCGCGACGCCGGCGTCGAGCAACGTGACACCGTCACCCTCTTTGCGTACGACCAGAGCCTGTCGCCCGGCAAGGTCCGCCGCCCGTCGTGGGATTACAAGACCGCTCGCATGGACGACTTCGAGGCCGTCACCGGCCTCGACCAGGGCGAGTCGGGGAACGATCTTGCGCGCCTGCTGACCGACGTCGCGATCGACATCCCGCACGTCGGCGACTCGTGGAACGATCACGCGCGCATCGCGCACGACCGGATGCTGGCCCACCAGTTCGCGGCCGCGCGCTTCGAAGGCATCGGCACCGTACGCGACATGCTGGTGGGGCACGGGTTCACGCTGGCCGGCGACCCCGAGCTGGATATGAAGTCGATCGATCGCCGTCGGTTCGTCGTCACGTCGATTCGACACGCCATCTGGAACAACCTGCCGAAAGACCTGTCGGGCCGCACAAGCGGACTATTCGCGGCAAGCCGCAACCTGACGCCGACCGCCCCGCCGCCCGATGCATCGGGATCAACGGACACGCGCTACGAGAACAGTTTCACGTGCGTGCAGCGCGGTGTGCCGCTGAAGCCCGCCTACGATCCGGCGATCGACGTGCCGCCGGTTCACCTGCTGACCGGCACGATCGTCGGCACGCAGGGCGAAGAGGTGTTTTGCGACAAGGCCGGCCGCGTGCGGGTGCAGATTCACGGGCTGGATCCGGCGGACCATGCTCACGCGCAAGGCGCCGGCACGAACGGCCTGGCCGGCGACAGCGCGCCGATTCGCGTCGCGGCGAGTCTCGCGGGCGAGTATTTCGGCGCGCTGTTCCTGCCGCGCGTCGGCATGGAGGTCCTGCTGGGGAGCCTGTCGGGCGATCCGGACCGTCTGGTGATCATCGGCGTGTTGAGCAACGGCGCGAACCCACCCGCGACTTTCAGCCATACCGGCGGGCTGCCGGGCAATCGCTACGTGTCCGGGATCAAGACGCGGGAAGTCAAGGGCCGCCGGCACAACCAGCTTCGCCTGGACGATACGCCGTCGCAAATCTCCGCGCAGTTGGCAAGCGAACATGCGCATACCCAGTTGAATCTCGGCTACCTGACGCAGCCGCGCGTGGACGGACACGGGGACGATCGAGGCGAAGGCGCGGAGCTGCGCACCGACGCCGCTGCGGCGTTGCGCGCCGCCCAAGGCATGCTGCTGACGACCTATGCGCGTTCGCACGCAACCGGCGGTCAGCTCGATCGCGAAGAACTGATTCACTTGCTCGATCAATGCACGGCGCTGTTCAAGTCACTCGGCGATCACGCCGGCGAGCATGGCGGGCAATCCGCCGACACGGCCGGCCAGGACAACATCGCCAATGCTTTCCGTCACTGGAAACCCGGCCGGTCGGAATCCGGCGTGACAGACGACGCATCCGCGTTCATGGCGTTCGGCGCGCAAGCGGGGTCGCTGAACGTCACGCCGAAAACGCACGTCACGTATGCGGGCGAGAACATCGATCAGATCGCGCAGCAGCACATGCAAATCACGAGCGGCGAGCGAATCAATCTGCATGCCGGGCATGGCGTCGCGATGTTCGCGCACGGCGACGGCGTATCGGCGATTGCGAACCACGGGAAAGTGGCCCTGCAATCGCAGAACGACGACACGCAAATCGAGTCCGGCAAAAACATCCAGTTGACCGCGGCCGACGGCAAGCTTGCCGGCACGGCAAGCGACGAAGTCGTATTCGTCACGTCCGGCGGCGCGTATCTCAAGCTGCATGGCGGCGATATCGAACTGGGATGCCCCGGCAAGTTCACCGTGAAATCCGATGGGCATGCGTGGGACGGCCCCGCCAGCATGAGCGTCGACCTGCCGACATTCGATCAAAGTCCGCTCGGCCGCGTCCCGAAGCTGATTCGGCCAACGGACGGTAACGCGGCGCCGGGATTCGAAGGACAGATTCGAAAGGCATCGGGAACGCTGTCGAGTTTGACGACCGACACGGCCGGGGAACTGCCGGCGGTCGATACCGACCGGTTCGAGAGGCTGGCGGTGCAGTTCGCCAAGAAGAATGTTTAACGCAAGCGCAGGAGTCCGGATGATTGATTCATCTCTCGATCCTCGGCCGGAAGAGGACGCACGCACCGACGAGCACGCCTCGCGGGCCGATGTGCCCGACGCGGCTGCGTCGCGCCCGGAGCCACCTCAGATCGTCGTCGGTCGGAGCGACGGAGTCTCGATGTGGACGAAAGACACCCGGCTGATCTGTATCAAGCAAATGCCGTTGCCTGGTGTCGTCATCTTCGTCCATGGCGTGAACTCCGAAGGCGAATGGTTTGAAGCCGCCGAGCAAGGGCTGTGCGATGGCCTGAATCGCCGGCTTGGGCGGCTGGACGATCAATTGATGTATCACGGCATCGACGCCGGGCAATTGGTGCCGGCGAAGTACACGGAAAGCGTGACGCCGGACGGGTTTCTGAATCCGAAGCTTTGGTCCGGCAATTACATCAAATCTGACCCGTCCTTCTCTCCCGTCATTCATTTCCGATGGGGCTATCGGGCAACCGCCGCAGAGCTGAAAGAGTACGGCGACAAGATTTTCCTGAACGAGAAGGACTATTGGGGCGGCGGCCCGTTCACGAACGGTTGCGCGAGTCTGCCCGATCTCTGGCACGGCGGCCTCGACGACCGCGCGGCCGGGTGGTTGACCGTCCAGGGGATCAACCCGACCAACCGGCCGCTGTATCGCGCGCCGCCCCGCGCATATGGCGTGCTCGCGGCGTTGCGCCTCGCGAGGCTGATCGAGTCGATTCGCCGCATGCAGGCCGACGTGCCGATTACCGTCGTATGCCATAGCCAGGGCAACATCGTGGGCCTGACGGCGGCGTTCTTCGGCGATGCACTGCCCGATGTCGAAGATCCGTGGGGACGTAGCGGGCATTGCGTGGCGGATGCCTACGTACTGGCTAATGCGCCGTACAGTCTTGCGCGCGCAGATGGCCCAAATCCATCCGATACGTTCATGGATACCTGGTCGCAACGCGCGACCAGGGACGGCAGCGGTCGTCGCGGACGGCAGACCTACGCCGCGCGCACGAAAACATTCGGCAAGTTTCTGTCGATCATCGGCACTCGTAAGGCATACGAACTTTCCACCGACAAGATCGATGAAGACATGGCCAACGAACGGGTATCGCCGACCAGCAAGCGGTCTTATTCGGCGCAAGAGGATCGGATTCGCCACGGCCTGAACGGATCGACGTATGGTCGCGTCACCGCGTATTGCTGTCCGCACGATCAGGTGATTTCGGCGGTCACGGTTCAAGGCATCGGCTGGCGCGGCATCGACGAGAACGAGCTGAACGATATCAGTGTCCCCGGCGTGCTGACGCAGCGCGTCTTTGCCTCCGGCTTCAAGGTTGGCGTACAGAAACGCTATCGGTATCGGGAGGATGACTGGCGGCATGGCAAAGAGGGAACGACGTCGGGATTCTGGTATCCGCCTTCGCCGCCGGCCAAGTTCAATCTCATCGGTGCACTCAAGGGAAACGAGTCCGTGTTCGGGGTGGCGGCCACGCTTGCATCCGCGCCGATCATGTTTTTCGTGACCCAGATCAGCTCGGCATTGAATATGTTCCGCGTGAACGCCAATCCGCCGAAGGGCTGGAGCGTGGTGGCGGACGCTCCGGCACTCGACGAACCGTTCCCGCCGAAGGCGTTGCGGTTCGGCAAGCCCATCGAAACGAAGGACGGCAATGCGACAAGCGACTTCAACGAAGGCAACGATCCGCCGGCCGCATGGCGCGACGCAAGCAAGACAGACGCCGACAAGCGCGCTGATGATCCCTACGATCAGTACAAGGCGAAGAACAATGACAGCGTCGCGCAAGGTACGGCAGAGAGCGAAGCCGGACAGCGTTATGAGGATCGCGCGCTGATGCGGATGGAGGCGCGGCGAACGCTGAATACGGAATGGCTCGATGGTGATGGCCACGTGATCGGCGAGGACGGCAAGAGCGAAATGCCGGAAGGCTACAAGGAATGGCGCGATCAGCAGATTGTCGATTGGCTAGATCGTGGCTCGACCAACAGCCCGACAAATCACTCCACGACGATGACCAATCCGGAGCATGCCGAAAAGGCGCTTGCGTACGATGTGGCGATCGGGGTTTGCTATCTGACGCCCAAGCAAATGAAAGCGCTACGGATTGAGGCGGATTGGCGGATGGGCACGGGTATCCCAGAAGACAATCCAAACGGGAAATATGCAATCTATTTCACAAAAGGAGAGCTTGATAGATTGCCGTTGTATGAATGGGTCCACGCTGAAAACAGCGAAGGAAACATGCCCGGTACGATCGTGGATGAACGAGAAGGTCAGTTCTATCTGAAGGTCGGGGGAGCGATTTGACGTCCTCCACTCCCTAAAGGGAGAGGATTCCCACACCTGGCGATGCACGTCCGCATCGGAGAATGTTCAACGCAGCGTTGGTATCTCGATCATGCTCGGCACCACAGTCACTGCAGGTCCACTCTCTTATTCTCAGTCCCGCGATACCTTTCGGCCGCGTCGTGCTGTCTTTCGGCTCGCACGACGAACAGGACTGGGTCGAACCGCTTTCGTCGACTTCCTCGAACGTGGCCCCGTGCGCGATCGCTTTATAGCGGAGCTTGTTCCGGAAGGACGACCAGGACGCGTCGTAGACGCTCTTCGCCATCCTGGTTCTGGCGAGTTTTGCGGCCGACACGTTGCCGACCGCGATGTAATCGAAGCGCCGCACCAGATCGAGCGCGAGCTTGTGCTGGAAATCGGCACGGGCGTTCGCCACCTTGGCGTGCAGCTTCGCGATATGTCGTTTGTGCTTTCGCGCCCGCTGAGCTTTCCCCAGCTTATCCACCGCGCGCCTGCCGAACCGGTCATTTGGCAGCTTCTCGCCGGTCGAAAGTGTGGCGAAGTCTTTCAGGCCGAGATCGATGCCGACACCGGAACGGATCGGACGAGCCTGCACATCGGGCATCTCGATCACGATGTTCAAGAACCAATTACCGCGTGCATCCTGCGCAAAGTTCGTCCCGTCCTTGATCTTGCCTTCGGGAAGCGGCCAGCTGTTGAACACGCGAAACGTGTTGCCGGCAAAGCGAAACGCGTCGCCCTCGCGCTTCAGGTCGCGGCCCTTCAGCGGCACCCAGCCCAGCGACTTCCTGCCGCGATAACGCAGGTACGGGCGACGGTGCTGACTGCGCGACTTCGCGTATTGCTCGCACGTCGCGTTGATCGTGCCGGAGTGGATGCCGAGCGCCTTGCTGCTGCCGGTCGTGAGCACATTCAAGTCGAAACCGGTCGGCCACTTCTTGTTCCACTTGAGCGCGTGCTTCTGCGTGTCGTTGCAGAAGTTCCAGACGTAGTTCACCGCACGGCTCTGCTTGTTAAGCAGTCCGTTGAGCGATTTCACCCGGTAGCGGTAGACAAGAATCATGCCGGTGATCCTAACCCGTGGGAAAAGCTGCCTGTTAACAGCACGCCTTTCCTCCCCGTCCTGAAGGACGGGGTTTCTCGGAGCAACTGATGAAGGCACTGATCGCTACATGGCCTAGACGTGCCGCCGTTGCGGTCGCGGCATGGATGATCGCGGCCGTACTCATGGCGTCGTTGATGGCGCAGGTAGAACAACCGGACCCGATACAACTGGAAATAGGGGATTGGATGAAACGATTCTTCGTCGTGCCCAGCCTGGCGGCACTCATGGTGCTCCTGTTCACCACGGCCACGGTACGGCCGGCGCACGCGGCACCGGCAACGGAACCCGTAACGCATGCGGGATCCTCTGCGGAAGAAGCAGTGAAGCCGTTCGTCGCACAGGTCGTTGGGCTAATCTGGTTAAATCCATTGGAGCGTAAAGACTACCCGACTCAATGGCAATTATTGTGGACCCAAGGACTCGCCGCACCGAACAAGAACGATGACATGGTACGAACCGATCCGAAGTCGTTCACAACGCTGCAATCAGTAGCAGGTGTTGCATATGGCAATGAAGGGGAAGAGACGTTTAAAGGTTTTTATCACAAGTACATCAATGAGGCGCTTGGATTGATGCATACGCGTTACGCGACAAACGCAAAGTACTTCTACACAGTTAATCCTGACAATTCAAAAGACTGGCGCGAACTCGCCGGAGTTCACGTCGAACTCGCCATACCCGTCAGGCTCGAACCGGGTTATGCCAAAGCTATCCTGACCAAGGAGATTGTCGAATACTTCGAAATCGGCCCGCCGTCACCCAAGACTTTGTGGAGCCGCGACACGCCTCCCGACGTACAAATCACGCGAGGCGGCGCGAACGCCGGATTCACATCCCTGAACAACGCGTTGGACTATTTGCAGGCGAACCCCGACAAGAGCGTCTGGGTAGTGAACTGGGACGCACCTAACTTCCCGCCCACGGATGCACAGATCAACGAGAACCTTGTCACGCTCTTCCTCGCCGGTCCGACCTTCAATACCGAGCGCGAACCGCTCGCCTGGATCGGCAAAGCCGCAACCGGCAACACGCATGATTTTCCGCAGAAGGTCGGCACAACACGCGCCGTGCAGGCGTGGAAGGCGACCCTCGAGCAAGCGGCGCGCAATGCCGGCATCGCGGCAACCGGCGTCAACTACATCGTTCACGACGCAGGTAAAGGCAGCGACGCATCGTCGGCGCGCCTTGCCACCCTCGCGCAGACGTTGACCGAAACCCTCCCCGAATACGACCACCGCAAACAGACATTCAACACGGCCGCCCTACTTGGCGACATGGGAACCGGCAGCGCACTGACAGATGTCGCGCTCGCCATCGGCCGGATCAACCATTTCGGCGGCAACGCACTCGTCGCCGGCACGACCGATCCCGAGCATCCCGTCGCGGTCGTTGTCCGGCCACCGTCGAAGCTCACGACGATCGACCCCGACAAGGACTGGTTCCGCGCACGCGGCGGCAACAATGCCTACCTGCCGTGGTGGGGCCGCCGACACGACACAAATTACGGCATGCAGGGCTATTCATGGTGACGCACACCGGCGCGGCAAATCGCTTCGTCCGAACGTGATCCCCGCGTCAGACCTCAAACCATTTGGAGGACGGAATCCCATGCGGGGAATTATCCGGGTAGAAGATACGCACACCCACGGCGGCCGGGTCGAATCCGGCGCCCGAAAAAGCACGGTGATGGGGCGCGCGGTCGCTCGTATCGGCGACGCGTGCTCGTGTCCGATTCATGGCGCCTGCACGATTGCCGAAGGCGACCCGGCCTTCGACATCGAAGGCGGGGCCGCCGCGTTCGACGGCCACAAGACTTCGTGCGGCGCGGAATTGATCTCGTCGCTTCAACATTCGGGGCGGGTCTGAATGCCGACGCCCCGACGCATGACCGACGAACAGTTTCGGCTGTTGCGGATGCAGGATACGCGGATCAAGCCGCTGAACCAGTGGGCCTTGCACGAGATTTTCGTGAAGGGCCGATCACAACGGGCGCTGGCCGCCGAACTCGGCATGACGCACTCCGCGATGTCGCAACTTGTGCGAAAAGCCTGGCGACGCTATCTCGATCTGCCATGCAACGCCGCCCGCCTCACGACGCTCACGGTCACGATTCCGTCGAGGTACGAGCAGGCGCTGCTGGCATGGGTACGGGATGCGCACCGGTTATCGACCCAACCCGGCCTCGATGGGGCGACGTAATCGCGACGATTCCGGCCAGCGAACCGGTGGAGAAACTAATCCCCCCACTTCCCATGCAAAGAAAAATTAATTCCACTTAGAGCTGAATCCTCAGCCAACTTTGGATCCTTTTTCCCTTCTGTCCCCCGTATCATTTCCGTCACTACGCAATCAGCAAGAGACGGACATGAGCGACACCCCCCCGCTGCACTACCTCGACTACGCAGCCACGACCCCCGCCGATCCCCGCGTGATCGAAGCGATGACGGCCTGTCTCGGCTTCGACGGCATCTTCGGCAACCCCGCATCCAGCTCGCACGCCGCCGGCCGGCTCGCGAAAGACAAGGTCGAGCACGCCCGCGCGCAGGTCGCCGCCCTCATCGGCGCGGATGCCGACGAGATCGTCTGGACGTCAGGCGCCACCGAATCGAACAACCTCGCGCTGAAGGGCTATGCGGAAAACGCGACCGGCAAGCGCCATCTGATCACGAGCCGCCTCGAGCACAAGGCCATTCTCGACACGATGGCGAACCTGTCGAAGCACGGCATGCCGGTCACCTTCCTGACGCCCGACGCGAACGGCGAAATCACCGCCGACGCCGTGGCGGCCGCGATCGGCCCCGACACCGGCCTCGTGTCGCTGATGCTCGTGAACAATGAGATCGGCACGCTGACCGACATCGGCGCGATCGCCCGCATCGTCCACGCCGCCGGCGCGCTGCTCCACGTCGACGCCGCGCAGGCGCTCGGCAAGACGCCGATCGACGTACGCGCACTCGGCATCGACATGATGTCGATGTCCGCCCACAAGGTGTACGGCCCGAAGGGGATCGGCGCACTGTTCGTCCGCCGCGAGATCGCGAGCCGGATCGCACCGCAGATTCACGGCGGCGGCCACGAGCGCGGGCTGCGTTCGGGCACGCTCGCCACGCATCAGATCGTCGGTATGGGCGTCGCGTGCGAACTCGCCGCCGACAAACTCGACGGCGAAGCCGCACGGATCGCGGCGCTCGGCGCGCGGCTCACCAGCGCACTGTCCACGCTCGGCGACGTCACGCAGAACGCAGCCGCGGCCCGCCGCATCCCGCACACGCTGAGCCTGACGGTACATGCGCCGGGCTTTTTCCCGTTCATGCTCGGCGAAGCGCTTGCCGTGTCGTCCACCTCCGCCTGCAATTCGACCAGCGGCGCGCCGTCCCACGTGCTGACCGCGATCGGTCTCGATGCGGAAACGGCCGGCCGCACCGTGCGCATCAGTTTCGGGCGTTTCACGACGGAACAGGACGTCGACTTCGCGGTCGCCTGTTTCGCGCGGGCGATCGAGCAATGTCGGGCGGCGGCGGCGACCGGCTTCACCGCGTCGCGGCAGATCACGCCGGCCGACCTGAAGGCGATCCGCAATGCCGGTTTCCGTGCGGTGATCTGCAACCGGCCGGACGGCGAAGGCGACGACCAGCCGGCGTTCGAGGAAATCGCCGCGGCCGCGCGCGAACTCGGGATGGATGCGCGCTATCTGCCGGTCGAGCGCGATCGCATCGGCGACGCGGAAGTCGACGCGTTCGGCGCACTGGTCGACACGCTGCCGAAGCCGGTGCTCGCGTATTGCCGCAGCGGCAGCCGCTCCGGCATGCTGTGGAATCGGCTGTCCGAACGACGCACGGCGTAAACCGCCCGCCACTACACCCGCCCCCCTGCGTTCACGCACGAAGCCGGCCCGCGCGACGGAAAGCCGCGCCGGCCGCCACCCTGCCTGCTACATCACTCGTCCTGCTGTTCCTGCTGCACCTGCACCTGCCGCTGCCGGATGAACTGCCGCACATCGCTCATCGTCACGCGGCCGGTGTGCTTCGCGTCGATCTCGTCGAAGTGCTTCGACACGAAACCGAGCCCGCTGCTCTGCGCCTGCGCCTTCGTCACGGCCGCGCCGTTGCTCAGCACGGTGTTGCCGCCGAGCCGCGCGTCGACGCGCTGCTGCGCCTGCTGCTGCAACGTCGCGCCGGTCGACGGCAACACCGGCGCCGCCCGCGTGGCCGGAAAGAACGGACCGTCGACACCGCGCCCGCCGTGCGGCAGCTTCACCGGCGCCACCGCCTGCGGCGGCAACGCGTAGGCAGTGCTCATCACGGCGCCGAGCACGATCAACGGAGACATACGCCGCATCAATTGGATTAGGGACATGATCGCTCGCATTCAATGGATGAATAGAAGGTTCCTTTGATAAGGACTCCGTCGCTCAAGGGGCGGCCGCCAGCGTGGTCGCCGTCGTCGCACCCGGCGCGCTGCCGGTCGGTACGCTCGGCGGGTTTTCATCCGGCCACGGCGGCGGCAGCATGTGCAGCGTCAGCGCCGTCGGAATCCGCGCGCCCTTGTAGAACGTCTGCAAATCCCGCTTCATCAGCGGACGGGCGACGTCGTCCAGATAGATCATGTGACCGCCCTGGAAGAAATTCACCTGCAGCTTCGGATGCAGGCCCTTCACCGTCTGCAGCCGCGCGAGCTGCTTCTCGGTGTTGAAGAACGGCGTCGCGAGATCGTGGTAGCCGTTCTCCGCGAGCACGCGAAGCTTCGGGTTGAGCTGCAGCGCACCGAGCAGATCGGGGATCGTGTCCGGCATCGGCTGGCCGTCGTGCGAGAAGTCCCAGACGCCGATGATGTCGTCGTTCAGCGGCAGGTACGTCGCGTTCGGGGCCGTATAGCCGAGGTAGTCCGGCATCTGCGTCGCGAGCGCGTTCGTGAACGGCTGCGAGATCAGGATGTCGGACGGATCGCCGTCGTTCTGCAGCCGCGGGTCGGAATTCGGCAGCGACACGCGCCCGTCATACCGGCCGATCGTCGTGCCGGGCACGAGGCTCGTGCCGAACGGATTCGCGTTGAAGTAGTCGCGCAGCGCCTGCTGCGTGAGACTCGACGGGATCGACCACAGCCTCAGCGTCGCATCGCTCGGGAACACCGGCGTGCCGAGCGCATCCGGAATGCCGAGCTGGCTCAATACCCACGACTGCGAGTACTTCTGCAACTGGCTGTAGATCAGCGTCGTGAACAGTTCCGTCTGGAGTGCGTACAGATCCTGGTTCACCGGCGCCGGCGACACCTGGTTGAAGTACGCGGCGACCGCCGCATAGCCGGGCAGATAGCCGGCCACCGTATCGGTATCGAGCAGCAGCCCTTCGGTCGACTGCGTGATCGCCACCGCTTCCACTGCATCCGCGAAGTAGTTCAGGATCGCCGACTGCAGCACGATCCCCGTCAGGTGCACGCCGGCCGATTCGAGCGCGAGCGCGAGCATGTCGGTACGCGGCGTGCCGTACGATTCTCCGTACAGGTAGATCGGCGACGTGCCGCGGCCGTTGACGTTCAGGTAGCGCTGAATGAAGTCGCGCATGATGTTCACGTCCACGTCGGAACCCCAGTACTTCTGGTTGGTGTTCGGCAACACGGCTTCCGACAGCCCGGTGCCGGGCGGGTCGATGAACACGAGGTCGGTGGTGTCGATCAGGCTCTCCGCATTGTCGACGAGCGGATAGTTCGGCCAGTTGTTGCCGAACAGCGGGTCGGGCGTGGCCACGCGGGTCGGCGCGAACGAGCCGAGCCGCAGCCAGATCGACGACGAACCAGGCCCGCCGTTGTAGACGAACGTGACCGGGCGCGGCTTGCCGTTCGTGCTGGGCGCGGTGTACGCGACATACGACATCGACGCTTCCGCATTGCCGTTAGCGTCCTGCGCGGTCAGGTGGCCGGTGGTCGTCGTGTAGTCGATCGTCTTGCCGCCGCCGGTCCACTGGTAATGCATGACGGCCGCCTTCTCGGACACCTGCGACGGCGCGAGGCCGTCGGTCGCGTTCATCGAGTACGCGACCGGGTCGACGTACGGCTGGTTGGCGGCCGGCGCCTGCGTACCGGCCGCCTGCGCGCTGGCCTGCCGGCTCGCGGTGGCCTGCGCGAGGCTCGACGCGCCGACGGACGACGAATCGTCGCCGCCGCACGCCGCGAGCGCCAGTGTCATGAAGGTCAATGCGCCTAGCCCGGCCAGCCGGCCGCGACGAACACGGCGGCTGCCGGTACTGCTCCTGTCTGGTTTCATCTCTTTCCTTTGGCTTCGGATACCGCGTCACAAAGGCCGCCAACGCCTGCGACACGCGCAGGCCGACCCGCCACTCGCGTTGCACGGTCGGCAGTCGGCGATTGGGGATGGGACTTCTCAGAGACTGAACTTGATACAGACACAGCAAACTGCTGGCGAGAATGGTGCTCGGACGCGCCCCCTGCAGTTTGGCCAACTTTTATATGACTAAAATTTACGACACCACAAAAATAGGCGGTGCCGCGCCGCGTTGTCAAAGATCATTCGGATATTAAAATTCCCGCAATGATGCGAAGGGCGGACAGTGTCTGGAATTTGAAAGAAAACGGAATTATTCGTGCAAGGTACGCGTTATCGGCATTGCCGCGTCGAGTATTTTGCCTTTCTCGCGCAAAGCAGCAGCCTTTCCTGTATTGACGCGGCGCATCCAAGGCCTTCGGATCGAGCGGGCATTTCTTTCATTTTTATTATCGCCGATCGATTAATGCGATGCCGCGACATATATGCCATTCAGCGATTCGATTCGCTTCGATCACGCTTCAATTGCAGTTCCGGTGTGCACTGCGTCATCCATAAAATACCGGTTCGATTAATATTTCGAGGAATTATTTACCCGGCATTCGAACGGCTTTGCCGTGCGCACGGCGACGTACGGCATCGCCGCACGTCGCCCGTTGCGATGACTCACGCCACGATCACTTCCCGCCGCCCGGCAGCGCGATATCGATCAGCACCGGATCGTGATCCGACGAACGATACGCATCGGCCGCGTAGAACGTCTTCTGCTGCTCGGCCGACTTGTACGCGAGCGTGTACTGCAGCGCGAGCGGCTCGTCCGCGTTGATGTGCCATTCGTGCACGGCCTTCACGTGCGACGCGAGCGGCAGCGTCGCGAGCGCGTGGTCGAGATAGCCGGCTTCGCCGTTGTACACGTAGCTGTACGCATTCGCGCCGATCCAGCGCGCGACGAGGTTGCGGTAGCCGCGCGATTCGAGCGCGCGGATCGGGTCTTCGTACGTGTAGCTGTTGAAGTCGCCGATCAGCAGCACGCCCTGGCTCTTGACGCCCGTCGGGTTGCCGGCCAGCCAGTCGGCGACCTTCGCCGCCGCGCGCGTGCGCGTCGGATTCCAGCAGCCCTGACCATCGCCCTGGTCGAGATCGTCGTTCGTGGCATCCGGGCAGTTCTTCGACTTCAGGTGGTTCACGGCCACCGTCAGCGCCTGCTTGTTGCCGCCGACCAGCCGGAACGACTGCGCGAGCGGCTGGCGGTTCTTGTCGTCGATCGCGAGCGTCGCCGCGCGGCCGACCGGTTCGACCTTGCGGCTGTCGTAGATCATCGCGACCGAGATCGCGTCGCCGCCGAGCCGCGACGTGCCCGGATCGACCACGCGCCATTGGGCACCGAGCTTCGCCGCGAGCTGGCGCACCGCGCTCAGTTCGCCGTAGCCGTTGTTCTGGATTTCCATCAGGCCGATCACGTCGGCATCGATCGCCTTCAGCGCGCTGACGATCTTCGCTTCCTGGCGCTGGAATTCCTCGAACGTCTTCGCGCCGCGGTTGTCCGGATCGTCGAAGCCGCCGCCGAGACCGTTGCCGTTGAAGTAGTTGAGCACGTTGAACGACGCGACGCGCAGGTTCGATTTCGGATCGCGCGCCGGTGCGTTCGTGCGCGGGTTCTCGCGCTTGTCGAACGCCGGCACGGCCGCGCCGGGCATCGGCTGTACGCGCCATGCGCCGTAACGCACTTCGAGCACGCCTTCGACGTCGCGCACGGTGTAGCCCGCGCGCAGCGTGTTCGCGGCCGCGAGGCCCGGCGCCGGATACGGCACGGTCGCGGGGTTCTGCTTGTTCGAGCCGTCGTCGAGGATCAGGCGGTTGCGTGCGTTCGCATCGATCTGCGTCCGGGCCTGCGCGGGCGCCACGACGCTCGTCGGCGTACGCAGGCGGCCGTTGCTCAGCATCACGCTGCCGTAGCGGCCGAGCTCGTAGTTGTCGGTGACGCTCAGCGTCTGCGGCAGGCGCACGCGCATCCCTTCGTACGCGGCGAACGCGTTCGGGCTGTCGACCGGCAGCGTGAGCGTCGCGGGCGTGACCGTCTGGCCGTTCGCGCACACCGCGATCGCGCCCGCCAGCGTGAGCTGCGTCTGCCCGTATTTCTCCTCGACCTTGCCCGTCACGTGCACGAGATCGCCGGCCTTCGCACGCACCTTCGGCGCATAGACGAACAGGCCTTCGGACACGCCCGGCTGGTTGCGGCGCTGCGCGTCTGCCTGCTGGACGAAGAAGCCGCCGAAGCCGTCCGTGCCGCCGAAATCGGCAGTGACGACGGCTTCGATCGACGTGTTCTGACCGGCGAGCGGCGACGGCGCGCCCGGGCCCTGGATATCGGCGATCGGCGTCGTGCTGCCGCCGCAGTTCGCGCTGACGGGCGCGGCAGTGGCGGCAAATACCGGCGCGGCGAGCGTCGGGAGCAGCAATAGCGGGGCAAACAGGCGGATTGTCGAACGCATGGCGGGAATCCCGGTTGTGAGGGTGGCGAAAGCTTAGCGGCGCTCGGTGACAGTTTTTGGTAATCGGCAGACAGGCCGATGTAATTGTCGTCATCATGCCGTGATCGCCATGCGTCGTACTGCCGCGCGTCGCTCATGCCGCGAATCCTCCGCCGAAAAAACGCCGCGCTAGACCGTCCCCGGCAACGCGCTCGACACGAGCACGGCCGCCACCATCAGCACGCCGCCGAGCACGACCGCCTCGAC
Source organism: Burkholderia sp. MS389 (assembly GCF_016899425.1). Taxonomy (GTDB): domain Bacteria; phylum Pseudomonadota; class Gammaproteobacteria; order Burkholderiales; family Burkholderiaceae; genus Burkholderia; species Burkholderia sola. The sequence continues at coordinate 2,278,584 of NZ_CP045995.1, read as the reverse complement.
GCGCAGCACCGTGCCGAACCGCTTCAACGCGCCGGCCGGCATCGCGACGGCCGGGTCCTGCAACGCGGCGAGCAGCTTCGGCATCCCGAAGAACCGGTTGTGTCCGCCGAGCATCGCGGCAATCAGCACGAGCACGAGCTTCAGCAGCAGGATCTGCCCGTACGTCGACGCGAACAGGTTGGCGGGCGTATCGACACCGCGCCAGCCGTTGTACGTGCCGGTCGCGAACAGTACGACCAGCGCGTAAGTGGACGCATCGGACAGCGACTGCACGAACGATGCGCCCGTCGCGCGTTCGCTCGCCGGCATGCGGACGAGCCGCGGCATCACGCCGAACGCCGTCACGAGCACGAGCCCGACCCACGCGCTGATCGCCAGCAGATGCAGCCAGTCGGCCCACACGGGGACGCTGAACGGCCCGGCGTCCACCGGATGCCCGCCGTTGCTGCGAGCGAGCGCGACACCGGCGAGCGCGGCCACCATCGCGAACGGAAACCGCGTGTCGTTCGCATGCGAGACGAACGACAGCAGCACGACGACGAGCATGAATGCGGTGCCGGCCAGCCACGCATGGCCGAACCCGGTGCCCGCGAGCATCGAATAAACCGCCGGCCCCGCGTCGAACAGCGACACTTCGCTCATCAGCGCGCAGTGCGCCCAGAACGCGGTGACGCTCGCGAGCAGCGATACGACGGACGCGCTGCGCAGCGTCGCGACGAGTCGCCGCCCGACATCGTGTTGCCACACCGATGCGCCGCGCGCGAGCCAGTGCCGGCCGAGCAACGCGCCGACGACGACCGCGAACCCGGCGTTCTGGATCGCCACTGACACGAGCCGCAGCAGGCCGACGATGCCGTCGTTCATCCCTTCACCCGGAACGTATACGTGCCCTTCGTGCGATGCGCATCGGCCGTCATCGCCACCCACTGCACCGTGTATGCGCCGGCCGCAAGCTTCGGTATCGCGACGGTCATCACGCGCGGATTCGACGCATCGACCTTCGCCTTGTCCTGCGTGACGGCGTTGCCGCTCGCGTCGGACACCTTCACCGAGCTGAACGCCGGTTCGAGATCTTCGTTGAACGTGAGCCGCACCGTATCGGGCGCCGCGTCGACCGTGCCGCCGGCCGCTGGCACCGCGCCTTCGAGCTTGCCGTGGGCCGAAGCCGCGGCCGGTGCCATCGCGAAGAGGGCGGCCGCCGCGGCGAACGCGGCGAGCCCTCCGGAAATCGTGCTGGTCATGTTCGCGCTCCGCATCACGGCTTCTTCAGTTCGACGACGGTCAGCGCGCCGTTCACGTCCTCGGCGACGAAGTCGATCGTATCGCCCACCTTGACCTGCGACAGCATCGCCGGGTCCTTGACCTTGAACACCATCGTCATCGCATCCATCCCGAGGTTCTCCAGCGGACCGTGCTTGATCGTCAGCTTGCCGGCGGCCATGTCGATCTTGCGAATCTCGCCGTGCGACATGCGCTGCGCCGCCGCGGCGCCCTGCTTCGCGCCGCCGCTCATGTCCATGCCGGCCATGTCGCCGACCGCGTACGACGCGGCCGAGAACGCCAGCGCGCACCCCGTCGACATCAGAACCAGTCCTTTCTTCATCGTGTCGACTCCCGTGTGAGTGAATGGAAATCGACGGCCGCATCGGTGCGGCCGCCGCGTGCTGCTTCAGCCGTCCGGCAATTCGCCGGTGTATTCGTGCGCGACCGTGCCCTTCGGATGCCGGAACCAGCCCGGATCGCGATAGTCGTTGCGGCCGAGCCCCTGCCGCACCTTGAGCACCGTGAACATGCCGCCCATCTCCAGCGGCCCGAACGGGCCCGTGCCGGTCATCATCGGCAGCGTGTTGTCGGGCAGCGGCATCTCCATGCCGCCCATCGCGCCGCCCGTGCTGCCCATCGCCATGTAGTCGGGCACGAGCTTGCCGATCCGCTTCGCGAGATCCTTCTGCGGCACGCCGATCAGGTTCGGCACCTGGTGGCCCATCGCATTCATCGTGTGATGCGACTTGTGGCAATGGAACGCCCAGTCGCCCGGACGATCGGCGGTGAACTCGATCGCGCGCATCTGGCCGACCGCGACATCGGCCGTCACTTCGGGCCAGCGCGCGGCCGGCGGAATCCAGCCGCCGTCGGTGCCCGCGACCTCGAAGCTGTAGCCGTGCAGGTGGATCGGGTGATTCGTCATCGTCAGGTTGCCGAAACGAATCCGGACGCGGTCGCCGGCGCGCACCGGCAGCGGATCGATGCCCGGAAACACGCGCGAGTTGAAGGTCCACATGTTGAAATCGGTCATCTCGTTCACGCGCGGCGTGTAGCTGCCCGGGTCGATGTCGTACGCGGCGAGCAGGAACACGAAATCGCGATCGACCGGCATCGTGCCGCGATCCTTCGGATGCACGATGAACATGCCCATCATCCCCATCGCCATCTGTACCATCTCGTCGGCGTGCGGGTGATACATGAACGTGCCGTGCGCTTCGAGCTGGAACTCGTAGACGAAGGTCTTGCCGGGCGGAATGTGCGGCTGCGTGAGGCCGCCGACGCCGTCCATCCCGTTCGGCAGCCGCAGCCCGTGCCAGTGGATCGTCGTGTGCTCGGGCAGCCGGTTGGTCACGAAGATCCGGACCTTGTCGCCTTCGACGGCCTCGATCGTCGGGCCCGGCGACTGGCCGTTGTAGCCCCACAGGTTCGCGTTCATGCCGGGCGCCATCTCGCGCACGACGGGCTCGGCCGTCAGGTGGAATTCCTTCCAGCCGTTCTTCATCCGCCACGGCAGCGACCAGCCGTTCAGCGTCGCGACGGGCGTGTACGGGCGGCCGTTCGGCGGCACGAGCGGCGGCTGCGTGCCGGTTTTCGCCATCGTGGGCGCTTCGGGCAGCGACGCGGCGCCGGCCTTGCTGACCATCGCCGCACCGAGCAGCGCGGCGCCCGAGCCGCTGAGAAATTGTCGACGGGACACCATGTCAATGACCTTCCGGATGCGGTTGCGTGGCGGGCGCCGGCGGCGCCGCTGGAGGGGAAGCCGGCTGCGGCGCAGCGTCGGCCTTCGAAGCGGATTCGGGTGCTGATTCGGCGGAGTTCGTCGCGCGCGGCGTAGCACCCGACGACGGCAACCGGCCGCCGACCGCCATCTGCAGATCGGTTTCCGCGAGCCAGTAGTCCTTCAGCGCGTCGATGTAGCCGTTGACCGCGCCGACCTGTTCTCGCGCATCGGTCAGCAGCTCGAACACGCTCGCGAGCATCCCGTTGTAGCGCAGCAGCAGTTCGTCGGAGATCGTCTTGCGCAGCGGCACGACTTCGTCGCGGTAGTGCGTGGCGACGTCGTAGCTGGTGACGTAAGCCGCGTACGATTCGCGCACTTCGGAGCGCGCATCGATGGCGGTTTTCGCGAGCCGGTTCGCGGACTGCATGTAGATCGCCTCGGCGCGCGCGACCTTCGCTCCGCCCCAGTCGAACAGCGGAATCTCGACGCTGATCTCGTAGCCGTGCTCGTGGCCCTTGCCGGTTTCGTAGTCATTCACGTAGCCGAGTTCGACCGCGTTGACGAAGCGCGTGGCCTTGCTCAGGCCGAGCGACGACGCGACGCCCTGCGTCTGCAGCTTCGCCGCCTGGATGTCGAGGCGGTTGCTCATCGCGAAGCGTTCGAGATCCGGCAGGTCCGGGCGCGCCTTCGGTAAATCCGGCAAGCGTTCGGGTAGCGCGTATCGCGTGCGTTCGCCCCACAGCCCCATCGCGCGCGTGAGCTTCTCGCGGGCGGCGACGGCCTGCTGGCGCGCCTTCGCGTACTGGGCGACCGCATCGGCATGAAACGCCTGCTCGCGTGCGTAGTCGAGCCGGCTGAAGTTGCCGGCCTGCCGCATGCGCAGCGCGAGTTCGGCGGCCGCGCTCGCGGCGTCGCGCACCTGCTGCGCATAGTTCGCGGCCTGCTCGGCGGCGACCGCTTCCACGTAGGCGCGGCGCGCATCGGCCGCGACCTTCAGCATCGCGTCGGCCGTTTCGAGCTTGGTCTGCTCGAAGCGGCGGCGTTCGATCTTCGTCGCGAGCGGCATCGTCAGCAGCGCGAACACGTTCGCCGAGAACGTGCGGCCGAGCGTCAGCTCGCCGTCGCCGGCACGCGTGCGGCTGAACGCGAAGCGCGGGTTCGGCAGCCGGCCGGCCTGCACGAGGTCGGCCTCCGACAGCCCGAGTTCCGCGTACGACGCCTGCAGCCCGCGGTTGTTCAGCAGCGCGACCTGCACCGCGTCGCCCATCGACAGCGGTTTCGCCAGCAATTCCCGTGTCCGCCGGTCGACCGCTTCGCGGTCGGCGTCGGTCCGCACCACTACCGCGTCCTTCCCGATGCGTTCCGATGCGACCGACGACACGGCGTCGAACCCGCCGTCCTTCGAAAACGTCGTGCAGCCCGCGAGGAGCGTCAGCACGACCGCGGCCGCGCCGATCCGAGGCGATATCGCGAGCGTCGTCATCGCGTGGCCCCTCCGTGCGTCGAATGGGCGGCGCCGTTGCCGGCCGCGCCGCCGCTCGTGCGCCCTTTCGCAGGTCGCTCCACCACCTCCCGGTTCAGTTGCTTCCAGCCCGGGCCTGCGTCGTCCTCATACCGCTGGTAGCCATCGAACGCGGACGTCACGGTGACGTCCGGCACCGACGCGGCGGCGTCCGCCGGGTCGGGAAACGCGGTTTGCGCGGGCGCGAGCGACGGCACGAGGGCCGCCGCGCCCCACAGCGCCGCAATGATCAATCGCATGAACATGTCTCGTCGTAAGTCGTCCGGCGCAGCGTGATGCGGTGGCCGGAGCAAATAGCGGATCGCGGCGGGTCGGCCGCGGACAGGAACTAGACGGGCATCCTGCGAGGCGGCCGGTCGATGCCGCCGGTCAGGAACGACACGTCCCCGGCCGAACGCGGCGGCGCGACGGTCGTGACGCCGACGCTCGCCGCGGCCGGCGCCTCGAGCGCGCCCGGCATTGCGGAGCCGAAGCAGCAGGACACGCACGCGGCACATGACGACGCATGCCGCGCGTGATCGTGATGGCCGTCCTGCGCGGTCGGCATCGTGTGCAGCGCTTGGTCCTCATGCGGCACGGCAGCGCCCGCGCACGGCATCGAAACAGCCGCGAACGACTGGATCGGCAGGCTCAGCGCCAGCAACACGACGACGAGGAAGGTGCGCCAGTACGACATGGATGCGAAATCAGGCAGGCAATGATCGTTAGGGCCGGCGCGTCGCACGACGGCACGCTCCGGGGACAAGACGGCCGCAGCTTATCGCCGCCGCGGTGACGACGACATGGCCGAAACATGACCGGCCTTTCATGACAATTCCGTCATCCGCCGATCATCGTTCGCGCACGCGCGGCGCCGTACGCTCTGGCGTTACACTGACCGGCTGGAATCACGGACGGCCTGCCTCACCATGCGGATACTGATAGTCGAAGACGAACCCAAGATGGCGTCCTACCTCCGGAAGGGCTTGATGGAGGCGAGCTACACGGTCGATGTCGCGGAAAACGGCCAGGACGGGCTGTTCCTCGCGCTGCACGAGGATTTCGATCTCGTCGTGCTCGACGTGATGCTGCCGGAACTGGACGGCTTCGAGGTGCTCAAGCGGCTGCGCGCGCAGAAGCAGACGCCCGTGCTGCTGCTCACGGCCCGCGACGCGATCGAGGACAAGGTCGCCGGGCTCGAGCTCGGCGCCGATGATTACCTGCTCAAGCCGTTCGCGTATGCCGAGTTCCTCGCGCGCATCCGCTCGCTGCTGCGGCGTGCGCCGCGCAACGTGCGCGACATCCTGCACGTCGCCGATCTCGAAATCGATCTGCTCAAGCGCCGCGTGCGGCGCGCCGACACCCGCATCGACCTCACCGCGCAGGAATTCGCGCTGCTGCAACTGCTCGCGGAACGCGAGGGCGAGGTGCTGACGCGCACCTTCATCACGTCGCAGATCTGGGACATGAATTTCGACAGCGACACGAACGTCGTCGACGCGGCGATCAAGCGCCTGCGCGCGAAGATCGACAACGCGTACGAGAAGAAGCTGATCCACACGATCCGCGGGATGGGCTACGTGCTCGAGGATCGTTCGTGACCGCACACGCCGCTTCGTATTCGCTGCTGCGACGCCTGACGCTCGCGTTCGCCGCGGTCGCGGCGCTCGTGTTCGCGCTGACCGGCGCGTATCTGTACCGGTCGCTGTCCGCCGAGCTGACGCGGCGCGACGACATCGAGATCTCCGGCAAGCTCAACCAGTTCCTGCAGCTCGCGCGCGCCAGCGGATCGACGGCCGCGCTACGCGCCGACCCGGCCGTGTTCCACGACGTGCTGCTGTCGCATCCGGGCGTCTACCTCGGCATCTACGATGCGCAAAACCGTCCGCTCGTCGAGCATTCCGACGAAGCCGGCAACACGCTCGCGTCGGTGATCGCCGCATCGCATCGGGCAGGCAGCGCCGACGGCCCGTTCACCTGCGCGCCGCCCGGCATCGGCACGTCGCGCTGCGTGTCCGCACGCGAGACACTGCCGTCCGGCGAAACGATCCAGGTCGCACTCGCACGCACGGCGACCGATCGGCAATCGCTGCTCGAAAGCTATCGCGTCGATATCTGGCTCGCGGCGGCCGTCGGCGCGCTGCTGGTCGGCGCGCTCGGCTACGCGGTCGCGTCGCGCGGCCTGCGCCCGGTCGAAAGCCTCGGCCGGCAGACGTCGCGCATCGAGGCGCACAACCTGAACGCACGCCTCGACGCGCGCGGCGGCCCGGTCGAATTGCGCGAGCTCGCCACGTCGGTGAACCGGATGCTCGACCGCCTCGAACGCGCGTTCGTGCGGCTGTCGCAGTTCTCGTCGGATCTCGCGCATGACATGCGCACGCCGCTTGCGAACGTGATCAGCTCGTCGCAGATCACGCTGTCGCGTGCCCGCACGGCCGACGAATACGAAGCGCTGATCGAATCGAACATCGAGGAATGCGAACGGCTGCAGCGGATGATCGAGAACATGCTGTTTCTCGCCCGCACCGACAACGCGCGGCAGCACCTGAAGGCCGCCGAACTCGACGCGGGCAGCGAATTGCGCCGGCTCGCGTCGTATTTCCAGGCGCTGGCCGACGAAGCCGGCGTGCGCATCGACGTGCATGGCGAAGCGCCGGTCGTCGCGGACGCGACGCTGTTCCGGCGCGCGGTGAGCAATCTCGCGTCGAATGCGCTCGAACACGCGGAAGCCGCATCGACGATCGAGCTGGCCGTGTCGACCCAATGCGGTTACGCGGTCGTCGAAGTCACGAATCGCGGCGTTGCGATTCCGCCCGAACAGGTCGAACGGATCTTCGAGCGCTTCTACCGGATCGATTCGTCGCGGCACGGCGCGGCGCGCAACGCGGGGCTCGGGCTCGCGATCGTGAAGTCGATCATGGAGCTGCATCGCGGCAAGGTGGAAGTCGCGAGCCGCGACGGGCGCACGACGTTCGCGCTCTACTTTCCGCGCGACACCGATAGTTAGACGACGCGCCGCCGCGCTCGGCGCTAGCGTTCCTGCGCGGCGGCGAACGACGTACGAACGCACACGAGCAGCACGATGGTCGCCGCGCTGAAGATAGCCCCCGCGTAGAACGTGGCCGCGGCGCCCGCCCGATCCCACAGCATGCCCGCGACGACGCTCGATACGAGCGTCACGATGCCGCTGATCAGGTTGAACACGCCGAACGCCGTGCCTCGCAATTCGGCCGGCGCGGCCTGCGCGACCATCGTCGCGAGCAGCCCTTGGGTCATCCCCATATGGAGTCCCCACAGCGCGACGCCGACGAGTACGGCCGGCCAATGCGCGCCGTGCGCCAGCACGATGTCGGCGGCAATCAGCAGCACGAGCCCGATCACCATCAGTTTCGTGTGGCTCGTCGTATCGGCGAGCTTGCCGAACGGGTAAGCGGACAATGCATACACGACGTTCATCGCGACCATCACGAGCGGCACGAGCGCGACGGGCACGCCGCTGCCCATCGCGCGCAGCACCAGGAACGCTTCGCTGAAACGCGCGAGCGCGAACACGCCGCCGACGGCGACGACCCACCAGTAGCGGGCGCCGAGTTGCGCGACGACCGCGCGGCGGATCGGGTTCACGCGCTTCTCGCCCGGCGCACGCGCCGGCTCGTCGATGCCGAACGCGAGCAGCGCCACGGCCAGCACGCCGGGAATCACGGCCAGCCAGAACGCGAGGCGGAAATCGTCGCGCCACACCAGCATGATGACGACGGCCAGCAGCGGCCCAAGGAACGCGCCCACCGTGTCGAGCGACTGGCGCAACCCGTACGCGGCGCCGCGCAGGTGAACGGGCGTGACGTCGGCGACGAGCGCGTCGCGCGGCGCGCCGCGAATCCCCTTGCCGATGCGGTCGACGATCCGCGCGGTCACCACGACGCCGATCGTCGGCGCGATCGCGAACAGCGGCTTGCTGAGCGCGCCGAGCGCGTAGCCGGCGACCGCGAGCCATTTGCGATTGCGCAGGTAGTCGCTCAGCGTGCCGGAGAACACCTTGACGACCGGCGACGTCGCCTCGGCGATCCCTTCGATCACGCCAATCGTCGTCGCGCTCGCGCCAAGGCCCGCCATCAGGAACATCGGCAACAGGCTGTGGATGATTTCGGACGACACGTCCATCAGCAGGCTGACGCAGCCGAGCACCCACACGCTGCGCGGAATCTGCCGAAGAATGCCGGTCGGTGCGTCGGTCTGCATGGATCGCTCCCGGTTCAGGCATCGTGATGCCGAATGCCTGTGATGCTACCGCATGCTCGCAACCCTGATCGCAGACCGAGGCACGCGTGCGCGCTTGCTATCGCGCCGCGTCGCGCCGCGTCGCGCCGCAGCTTCGCCTGCCGCCGCGTACGATCGTTCAGTATCTGGTGTCGGCGATGATCGGTCAGCTTCTTCCAGTCGCGCGCCTCGTCGCGCGTGCGCAAGCAGCCGACACAAAAGCCCGTGCGGCCGTCGAACGCGCACAGCCCGATACACGGCGATTTCACGGCCACGATCAGGCAGCCTTCCCACGCGTCATCACTTCGACGGTCACGTGCGACACGCCGTCGAAGCGCGCGAGCAGCGCATGGTAGAAACGCGCGTCGCGCGCGGCGTCGCCCGATTCGACCGACACGATCGCACTCATGTGCCCGGGGCCCACGCGCCATACATGGAGGTCGTTGACCTTGTCGCCGAGCGCCTCGATCGCGCGGCGCACGTTGTCCGTCAGCCTGCGGTCGACGTTGACGTCGAGCAGGATCCCGCCCGTATCGCGCATCAGCCCATACGCCCAGTTGGCGATCACCAGCGCGCCGACGATGCCCGCGAGCGGGTCCATCCAGACCCATCCGAACGCGCGCGCGAGCAGCAGGCCGACGATCGCCAGCACCGACACGGCCGCATCGGCGATCACGTGAACGTAGGCCGACTGGATGTTGTGGTCGCGATGCGCGGCCGAGTGCGAACCGTGAGCATGATGCGCGTGGTGCGCGTCGTCGTGGTCATGATCACGGTCATCGTGGTGGCCGTGCCCATGCGCGTGATGATGATCGCCGCTCAGCAGCCACACGCTCGCGAGATTCACCGCAAGCCCCAGCACCGCAATCGGAATCGCTTCGCCGAACTGGATCGGCACCGGCGCCAGCAGGCGCGCGATCGCCTCATAGCCGATCAGCAACGCGATCATCGCGAGCACGATCGCGCTCGTGAAGCCGGCCAGGTCGCCGAGCTTCCCGGTGCCGAACACGAAGCGCGGATCGTCGGCGTGCCGGCGCGCATAGGTATAGGCCAGCGCCGCGATCAGCATCGCGCCCGCGTGCGTCGACATGTGCAGCCCGTCGGCGACCAGCGCCAGCGAGCCGAACAGCGTGCCGCCGACGATCTCGGCGATCATCATCGCCGTGCACAGGCCGATGACCATCCACGTCTTCCGCTCGTTGCGCGCATGTGCGGCGCCCAGGAACGCGTGGCTGTGCGCGCCGCCCGCCGCCGCGCCGTTGAATTCGTTCATGTTTCGATCCGGTGACTTACTTGAAATAGCTGTGCACGACCTCGATCAACTGCTCGGTCGCGCTGCCTTCGTGTGCGTCGGGCGTATCCGCATCGACGAGATGCGACCGGATGTGGTCTTCCAGCACGACGGCCAGCAAGCCGTTCATCGCGCCGCGGCAGCTCGTGATCCGTTGCAGCACGTCGTTGCAGCCGCGCTCTTCCTCCAGCGCGCGCTCGATCGCTTCGACCTGCCCCTTGATACGGCGCACGCGGTTCAGCAGCTTCTGTTTCTCGCGAACGGTATGACTCATCGATGGCTCCTGTATAGGGTAGGGGAGTATATCTCCGGACGCTTTCCCCTATAGGACGGAGGGGTATATTTTTCGAGACGAAGGCTTGTCGAACGAAAACCGCTCGGCTAGACTGGTTTTCGTCTTTGGGGAGTAGCCTGCTTTCCGTCACCGGAAAGCGAGCGCGTCAACACACTCGGCCCGCGGCCGTGGCGCGTTCGGCCTGATCGGCTTGGCGAGACCATCGGCACATCGCGTCGTTCCTGGTCGGACGCCGGCGGATGTGTCATGGTTCGTCAGCGTCCGACCACGGAGTCCCCATGTTCCTTCCCGCTCGTCTCCCTCACGCCACCGCTGCCCGCGGAGGTGCCGCATGACCTTCATGTTCGTCGAACTGGCGTTCATGCTGATCGTCATCCTCATCGCCGCCGAAGTCTTCACCAATGCGCTCGAACATCTCGGCGAACGCCTGAAGATTTCCGAAGGCGTGACCGGCTCGCTGTTCGCGGCCGTCGGCACCGCGTTGCCCGAAACGATGGTGCCGCTGCTCGCGCTGGCCGGCGGCACGTCGAACCAGGCCGTGAACGAGGAGATCGGCGTCGGCGCGATTCTCGGCGCGCCGCTGATGCTCGCGACGCTCACCACGCTCCTGATGGCGCTCGCCGTGATCCGCTCGCGCGGGCTGCGCGGCACGATCGCGCCCGAACGCACGGGCTTCGTGCGCGACATGAACACCTTCCTCGCCGCATTCTCGCTGGCGACCGTCGCGATGTTCGTCCCGCATCACAACTGGACCGTGCGCGCGCTGCTCGCCGCGATGCTGGTCGGCCTCTACGTGGTGTACGTCGTGCTGACGTTCCGCGCGTCGACCGGGCTCGTCGACGCCGGTCACGGCACCGAGGCGCCGCACGCAATGTTCCTGTCGCGCGTCGGCCTGCCGACCAACCTGTCGACGATCTTGCTGCAACTGCTGATCGGCGTCGCGCTGCTGGTCGGCGGCGCGAAGGGCTTCATTCACGGTGTGGAAGGCGTGTCGCACGCGCTCGGCGTGTCGGCGTTGCTGCTGTCGCTGATCATCGTGCCGATCGCGACGGAACTGCCGGAGAAGGTCAACAGCGTGCTGTGGATTCGCCGCGGGAAGGACACGCTCGCGTTCGGCAACATCACCGGCGCGATGGTGTTCCAGGGCACGCTGCTGCCGGCGATCGGCATCATGCTGACGCCGTGGGAGCCGCGCCCCGAAGTGCTGACCGGCGTGATCGTCACGCTCGCGGCGGCGGCCTGGCTGCGCGTCAATGCACGCACGCGCGGGCTCGCGATCTGGGCGTTGCTCGCGAACGGCGCGGGGTATGCGGGGTATCTGGTGGTGACGCTGACGCGCTGAATGCCGGTCGGGCGCGCCGGCCGACGAACACGTCGGCGCGGCGCGTTTCATGGCACCCGACGCGGGCGACGGCAACGCCCGCATCCGGACGATCAGGAACCCTTGACGAGTTTGACGATCGTCAACGTACCGTCGACCTTCTCGATCCGCACCCTGACCTTGTCGCCCGCATGCGCTTGAGCAAGCATCGCCGCGTCCTTCGCCTTGAACGCCATCGTCATCGGCGGCATCCCGACGTTCTCCAGCGCGCCGTGCTTCAGCGTGATCTTGCCGCTCGCGGCATCGACCTTCTTCACTTCGGCGTCCGTCAGCGCGGCATTCGATTCCGCCGCACCGTCCGACGACATCTTCATGCCGGACATGTCCATGCCCGACATCTCGCCGGCGGCGAACGCCGGTACCGCGAACGCACTCAGCGCGACGACAGCGGTGGCAGTAGCGATCAATTGATTCATCTTCAACGTGATTCTCCGGTTGGGATAGATGGCACGTTCGTGCCGGAAGGAACTGCATCGGAATGCCGCGCGCGGCCCGCGCTTCGCGCACGACGGCGCTGAAGCAGAAGCCACGCGGCGGGAATGACGAACATCGACAAGAGCGGCGCCGTGACCATGCCGCCGACCATCGGCGCGGCGATGCGCTGCATGACTTCGGAGCCGGCGCCGTGGCCGATCATGATCGGCACGAGCCCGGCGAGCACGACGGCGACCGTCATCGCCTTCGGCCGCACGCGCAACACCGCGCCTTCGCGAATCGCGTCGAGCAGCAACGCATCGGTCAGCGGTTCGCCGGCATCGAGCCGGCGCTGCAGCGCGCCCTTCAGGTACAGCAGCATCACGACGCCGAATTCGGCGGCCACGCCGGCCAGTGCGATGAAACCGACCGACGTCGCGACGGACACCGCATGGCCGAGCGCCCACACGAGCCAGAACCCGCCGACCAGCGCGAACGGGACCGTCGACATCAGCAGCAACGCGTCGGCCGCCGAATCGAACGTGACGAACAACAACACGAAGATCACGACGAGCGTGACAGGCACGACGGTGCGGAGCGTCGCCGCCGCGCGTTCGAGGTACTCGAACTGACCCGACCACGCGATCGAATAGCCGGGCGCCAACGCGACCTGTTGCGCGACGGTCTGCTGCATCGCACGGACGGCCGTGCTGAGATCGATACCGCGGAGATCGACGTACACGTAGCCGGACAGCCGCGCGTTTTCGCTGCGGATCATCGGCGGCCCGTCGGCGATCGCGACGTGCGCGACGTCGCCGAGGCGGATCTGCGCGCCGCGCGCGGTGACGATCGGCAGTTGCCGCAGGTTCTCGAGCGAATCGCGGATCTCGCGCGGATAGCGGATGTTGATCGGGAAGCGCTCGCGCCCGGCGATCACTTCGCCGACGTCCTCGCCGCCGATCGCCGACGACACGACCGACTGGATATCGGCCACCGACAGCCCGTAACGCGCGGCGGCGAGCCGGTCGATGTCGACGTCGATGTAGCGGCCGCCGTTCAGCCGTTCCGCGAGCGCGGACGTCACGCCCGGCACGCGCTTCACGGCTGCCTCGACCTGCGTCGCGATCGCGTCGATCCCCGCCAGGTCCGGCCCGGAAATCTTCACGCCGACCGGCGTCTTGATCCCGGTGGACAGCATGTCGAGCCGGTTGCGGATCGGCGGCACCCATACGTTCGACAAGCCCGGCACCTTCACCGTCCGGTCGAGTTCGTCGACGAGCTTCTCCGGCGTCATGCCCGGCCGCCACGCGCTGCGCGGCTTGAAGCGGATCGTCGTCTCGAACATCTCGAGCGGCGCCGGGTCGGTCGCGGTATCGGCGCGGCCCGACTTGCCGAACACGGTGTCGACCTCCGGCACGGTCTTGATCAGCCGGTCGGTCTGCTGCAGCAACTCGCTCGCCTTGTCCGCCGAGATGCCCGGCAGCGCGGTCGGCATGTACAGCAAATCGCCTTCGTCGAGCGGCGGCATGAATTCGCTGCCGAGCCGCGACAACGGCACGGCGGTCAGCACGAGCGCGACGACCGCGACGCCGATCGCGGCCCACGGGCGCCGCAGGGTCGCTTCGAGCAGCGGCCGGTACAGGCGAATCAGCGCGCGGTTGATCGGGTTCGCGTGCTCGGGCGGAATGCGGCCGCGTACCAGATAGCCCATCAGCACCGGCACCAGCGTCACCGACAGCCCGGCGGCGGCCGCGATCGTATAGGTCTTCGTGAACGCGAGCGGCGCGAACAGCTTGCCCTCCTGCCCTTCCAGCGAAAACACCGGAACGAACGACAGCGTGATGATCAGCAACGAGAAGAACAGTGCCGGCCCGACCTCCGCGGCCGACGCCGCGACGATTTCCCAACGGCGCGCAGTGGTGATCGGCTCGCCGGGATGCGCGCGGTCGTATGCTTCCAGATGCTTGTGCGCGTTCTCGATCATCACGATCGCCGCGTCGATCATCGCGCCGATCGCGATCGCGATTCCGCCGAGCGACATCAGGTTCGCGTTCACGCCCTGGTAGCGCATCACGATGAACGCCGCCAGCACGCCGAGCGGCAGCGACAGGATCGCGACGAACGCGCTGCGCAGATGGAACAGGAACACCGCGCACACGATCCCGACGATCACGAATTCCTCGATCAGCTTGTCCCTGAGGTTGTCCACCGCGCGTTCGATCAGCTGCGAGCGGTCGTACGTCGTGACGATCTCGACGCCGGGCGGCAGCGAGCGCTTCAGGTTGGCGAGCTTCGCCTTCACCGCGTCGATCGTCGTCAGCGCGTTCTTGCCCGAACGCATCACGACGACACCGCCCGTCACCTCGCCCTGCCCGTTCAGCTCCGCGATCCCGCGCCGCGTCGCCGGGCCGACCTGGATGCGCGCGACGTCGCCGAGCAGGACCGGCGTGCCGGTGTCGTCGGTGCGCAGCACGACGTGACGGAAATCGTCGAGCGTGCGCAGGTAGCCGGACGAGCGCACCATGTACTCCGACTCGGCCAGCTCGACGACCGAGCCGCCGGAGGCCTGGTTGGCCTTGCCGAGCGCCTCCGCGACCGTCGCCTGCGTGATGCCGTACGCGCGCAGCTTGTCCGGATCGAGCACGACCTGGTACTGGCGCACCATGCCGCCGATGCTCGCCACTTCCGATACGTCCGGCACGGCCTTCAGCTCGAACTTCAGGAACCAGTCGTTGAGCGCGCGCAGTTGCCCGGCATCGTGGTGACCGGTGCGATCGACGAGCGCGTATTCGTATACCCAGCCGACGCCGGTCGCATCCGGCCCGAGCGACACGGTCGCGCCCGCCGGCAGGCGGCTCTGCACCTGGCTCAGGTATTCGAGCACGCGCGAACGCGCCCAGTACGGATCGGTGCGGTCGTCGAACAGCACGTAGACGAACGCGTCGCCGAACGACGAGTACGCGCGCACGGTTTTCGCGCCCGGCACGCCGAGCAGCGTCGTCGTCAGCGGATAGGTCACCTGATCCTCGACGACCTGCGGCGCCTTGCCCGGATACGACGCCTTCACGATCACCTGCGTGTCCGACAGGTCGGGTAACGCGTCGAGCGGCGTCTGTCGCAGCGACTGCACGCCCCATGCCGCGAGCAGCACGGTGGCCAGCAGCACCAGAAACCGGTGATGGACGGACCAGTGAATGATGCGCGTGATCATCGCTCGCCTCCCTGCGGCTCGACCTTCGTCAGTCGGTAACCGTCATCGGTCTGCGTGAACGCGAAACGCACGGTCTGGCCCGGCTTCACGTCCGGAAACGCGTGTGCCGACGGCTTGCCGAACGCCATCGTCATCGCGCCCCAGCCAAGCGCCGGCACCGGTTGATGCGAGAACGTGATGTCGTCGGCCGTGACGTTCTCCACCTTGCCGGTGGTTTCGTAAGCCGGCGCGGTTGCCGTCGCGGATGAGGCGGCCGCGCTTGTGCCTGCCGCCCGCTCCAGCCGCGGCAGCACGCTTTTCAGGCTGGCTTCCGAATCGATCAGGAACTGCCCCGACGCGACGACCGTGTCGCCTTCGTTCAGCCCGCCGAGCACTTCCGTGTCGCCGCCGACGTCGTTGCCGACCGTCACCGACACCGGCTGCAGCCGGCCGTCGCCGTGCTTCGCGATGACGATCGTGCGCCGGCCGGTCGCGATTACCGCCTCGGACGGCACGAGCAGGCGCGACGCCTTCTCCTGCGCGGCGACCTTCACGCGCATCAGCATGCCGGGCGTGAGCTTCAGCGACGCGTTGTCGATCTCCACGCGCGCCTGCAACGTACGGCTGCCCGTGCTGATGCCGGGCAGCACTTCGCGGATGCGGCCGCTGAAATGCCGGGCCGGATCGACGGCGAACGTCGCGTCGACCGACATCCCCGGCTGCACGTTCAAGGCGAGCGCTTCCGGCACCTCGACGATCAGCCACAGCGTCGACAGCCCGGCGATCTTCGCGAGTGTCTGGCCGGGCGCGACCATCGCGCCGTCGCGCACGTTCAGCTCGCTGACGACGCCGCTCTCCGGCGCGCTCAGCACGACGTGCGTCTGCGCGCGGCCGGTGCGATCGAGGGCCGCGATCATCGCGTCCGGGATCGATAGCGCCCGCATCCGTGCGCGCGCCGCATCGAGCAGGCTGCCGTCCATCCCGCCGCGCTTCAGCGCGAGATACTCCTCCTGCGGCGCGAGCCAGTCGGGCACGAACAGCGATGCGACCGGCGCGCCCTTCGCAATGCGCTGCATCGGCGCACGCGCATACAGACGATCGATGTAGCCCGTCACGCGCGACTGCACGACCGCCGCGCGCGCTTCGTCGAACTGCGTGGTGCCCACCGCGTCGAAGCCGGCCGCCGTCTGCTGCCGGCGCACGGTCGCATAGCGAATGCCGAGGTTCTGCTGCAGGCCCGGATCGATCCGGATGCCCGCCGCGGCACCGCCTTCGTCCGCATAGACGGGCTGCAACTGCATGTCCATGAACGGCGATTTGCCCGGTTTGTCGAAGTGCTGGTTCGGCACCATCGGGTCATGCCAGTACAGCACCTTGCGCGAGGCCTGCTGAGCCGGCACGCCCGACGGCGCGGCGGCGGGCATGGCGGCCGTCGCCGCGCCGCGCGTCGCATGGCGAACGCCCGCGAAATAGCCGGCGCCGGCGAGCGCCGCGCCGGCGAACGCGATCAGCGCCGCACGCATCAGTGATTGCCTTGTCATGAGCGTCTCCTTCACTGCGCGGCGGCCGTCGCCGACGGCACGACCTGATATTCGAGTTGCGCCCAGGTCTGCGAGACCTCGCGCCTGAGATCGAGCACCTGCAACTGCGCGTCGAGTTGTGCACGCCGCGCGGCGAACGTGTCGGCGAGCGACCCCGTGCCGGCGCGGTATGCCGCCGCCGCGAGCTGCACGCGCTGATCGGCGGCCGGTAGCAACGCGTCGCCGAGATGCGCGATGCGCGCGCGACCGCTCGCGAGCGTCGCGGACTGCGTGCGGATATCGGCCTGCACCTGGCGCAGCGTGTCCTCGTACGTCAGGCGCGCCTTCGTCGCGAGCGCGGCTTTCTCGGCCACGTCGCGGTTCTGGCGATTCTTGCGATCGAGCGGCAGCGGGATCGTCACGCCGATGGACACCATGTTCGAATACGCGCCGCCGCGCTGCTGGTACGCGACTTCCCACGTCCAGTTCGGGCTGCGCTCGCTGTTCGCGACGGCCGTATCGGCCTCGGCGACGGCGATATCGTCCGCGGCCGTGATGAGCGCCGGCTGCGACAGCCGCAATTCATCGGGCGGCAACGACGACACGAACGACACCGGTGCGGGCGGCGTGCCCGCGACATCGTCGACGGGCACGGCGGTCCAGCGCGACAACGCAATGAGCGCGGTCTGGTAGACCTGCTGCGCCTTCAGCAGTTGATCCTGCGTCTGCGCGAGCATGGCCCGCGCCTGGACGACATCGGCCGCGCTCGCCTTCGCGCCGCGATACGACGCCTGCGTCGCGTCGAGTTCATGGTTCATGTGACCGAGCAGCGCCTGCTGAAGCGCGAGCGCCTGCTTCGCATAGATGGCATCGAGCCACGCCGTCGCGGTCTGCCGGCGTACGGCCGCCAGTTGCACGAGATAGCCGGCGCGCTCGCGGCCGACCTGTTCGTCGGCGAGCGCGGTACGCAGCCGCCGCTTGTCTCCGGACACCCATTCCTGCTCGATGCCGATGCGGCGCATCGTCATGAAATCCTGGCCGACGGTGAAGCGCTGCCCGCCGTTGATTGGCAGGTTGTCGATGCCGGCCTTGAGCATCGGGTCCGGCAACTGGCCGGCCTTGACGGCCGCTTCGGAACGCGCGAGCACGGAAGCCTGCGCGGCCTGCATCGACGCGGAACGATCGGTGGCGGACTGCAGCGCGGCGTCCAGCGTCAGCGGCGACTGCTGCGCGTGAACGGCGCCCGCCATCAGCAGCGCGGCCCACGGTACGGGCGCGCGCCGACATGCACGCGGCATGCGCGGCGTGCGGCAAGCGAATGACATGGTGTAACCCCAAATCGGAACCCAAAGGGATTCCCCGTCCTGCGCACAGGACGAACCTCACCGCGTGCGCGGCGAACCGGTCAAATCGGGATCAGCTGAAGCGTGGGGGGCGCCACAACCCGCTCGGGTCGCGCGCCGGGACGGACTGCGTGTAGTGGAAGACGATCGTGCTGGCGAATGCGGCGGGACGGCTGACGTCGGCGCGGGCTGCCGGGTGGTAGAGACTGCCGAACTGGCATTGGGCCGTCACCTTGCAGGCCGTGCCCTTGGCTTTGGCCTTCGCGTGATCGGCGGATGACGGCTGCATCGAATCGCAGCCGCGCATGTCGGCGGACATGGCCATCTTCATGCCGGTGTCCGCCTCCATCGACATCGTCTGCTGCATCGGACATTCGCCGGTCAGGCCGCTGGCTGCCAGCCCAGTGATGGGCAGCACCGCGCACAGCAGCAGCAGGATGAAGGTCCGAAGCAGTTTCATGGCGGCGATTATAGCGCGGGCTGTTGCGGCATGGCGCTGCGTCGCCACGGCCGTCGCGCGTCATCGCAGCAGGTTGTCCGCCGCCAGCACGGCCTGCACCGCCGGCCGCGCGCGCACCCGCTCGTACCACGCACGCAGATGCGCATGCCGGCTCAGGTCGATTTCCGCGTTGTACACCGAGCGCATCCAGTCGGCCTTGCCCCAGCCGGTCAGCGCGAACAGGTACGCATCGGCGACGGTGAACGTGTCGCCGGTGACGAACGTCCTGCCGTCGAGCTGGCGGTCGATCCACGCGAAGCGGCCATCGAGCTTCTGCCGCACGGGCTCGACGTACTTCCCCGCCTGCACCGCATACAACAGCGGGATGAAGCCCTTGTGGATCTCGGTGCCGAGAAAGTTCAGCCATTCCATCAGCCGGTAGCGCGCGAGTGTGCCGTAAGCGGGCGCAAGCGCGGCTTCCGGGCGCTGGTCCGCGAGATACTGGGCGATCACCGGCCCTTCGCGCAGCATCGTGCCGTCGTCGAGTTCGAGCAGCGGCACGTAGCCGAGTTCGGTCACGTCGTAGTAATCGCGGCCGCCATCGACGACATGCTTGCGCGCGTCGACCTTGACGATCTCCGCGTCGAATCCGCCTTCGCGCAGTACGATGCAGATCGCCTGCGAACAGCTGCCGGGAGCGTGATAGAGCTTCATGCGTGTCCTTCGTGGGTTGTCCAGGTATCGATTCGCCGCGACGCGGGCGCTAATATCTCGCATCGGCGCAGCGCTGAGAAGACGGCAGTCGTTTGTGCCGTAGTCACAAAAAATTTACCGACCAGGAACCAGCTCGATGAAAACGAGTGCGACAGGATGTTCCGTTGAAGAAGCGATGCGCCTGCTCGGCGGCCGCTGGCGGCTGCTGCTGGTGTCGTATCTGCTCGACGGGCCGCGCCGCTTCAGCGACCTGCGGCGCGACATGCCGGGCATCTCGCAGCGCATGCTGACGCTCGACCTGCGCGCGCTGGAAGACGCGGGGCTCGTGCGACGCACCGTCTATCCGGAAGTGCCGGTGCGCGTCGAGTACGATCTCACCGCCGACGGCGACCGGCTGCGGCCGGTGGTCGACGTGATGCGCGAATTCGGGCTGTGGCTGAAGGCGCGCGATGTGCTGGCCGATGCGATACCCGACACCGCGGCTGCACCCGAAACGACGATGCACGCTCACAAATAACCCTTCAGCAGGAACCACGTTCATGGAACTTCACGCTACCGTCGGCGCGGCCACGTCCGACCTCGACGACGACGAAAGCTTCGCCAACATCTACTGTCACGATGCGGAACAGGACTATTGCTTCGCGCTGTCGCGCTTTCCGGACGACACGCTGATCGAAGTGATGGTGCGCGACCAGCTCAACGTACGCGTCAAGGATCTGTCGGTGCGGCTGACCGACGATACGATCGACGTCGAGATCGAGCCCGGCGTCGCCGCGCGTCTCGACGGCCAGACGCGTTACGTGATCCATCTCGCGCCCGGTCTATACGATCCGGTCACGCTGCGCGCCGCGCTGAAGGAGATCTTCGTCGGCAAGAACGGCTATCGTGACGACAGCACGCACGGCTGACCGACCGTCCGCTCGTTGTCCTTCGCCACGACGCTACCCCCGGACCGCCTGCACTCATTCCCACATACTGAACGCCCAACTTCCCATTAATAGGGATGCCTGTCCAGATGTTGACGCACGCCGCGCCACGGCTCTAACGTTCGCCCCAACGCCATTCGATCCGGCTGCCTCGTTCGCGAGCGCCGGCCGGCGCATAGAACACAGGAGACGACCGTGGCCCAATCCACGTCACGCACCCATGCCCACCCGCCGGAGCGGCCATCCGCGCATGTCGGCGCCTCGTCCGAATCCCTATCCGCCGCCCGCGCGACTGCAGCCGCGGCCACAGCCCCGGCCACGCCGCCGAGCCGCAAACGGCTGCTGATCCTCGCGCTGCTGTTCGTCACGGTCGTGATCAACTATCTCGACCGCAGCAATCTGTCGATCGCGGCGCCCGAGCTGTTCAAGGAACTGCACATCGATCCGGTCCGCGCGGGCCTCGTGTTCTCCGCGTTCGGCTGGACCTATGCGCTGATGCAGATTCCGGGCGGCTGGCTCGTCGACAAGGTGTCGCCGCGCGTGCTGTATGCGGGGGCGCTCGCGCTGTGGTCGGCCGCGACGCTGCTGCTCGGTTTCGCCGGTTCGTTCGTCGGGCTGATCGTGCTGCGTCTCGCGGTCGGCGCGCTGGAAGCGCCGGCCTACCCGATCAACAACCGCGTGGTGACGACGTGGTTTCCGACCCGCGAACGCGCGAGCGCGATCGGCGGCTATACGTCGGGCCAGTTCGTCGGCCTCGCGTTCCTCACGCCGGTGCTCGCGTGGCTGCAGGCGCATCTCGGCTGGCAGATGGTGTTCGTCGCGACCGGCCTCGCCGGGATCGCATGGGCCGCGATCTGGTATGCGGTGTATCGCGAGCCGCGCGCGTTGCGCGGCGTCAATGCGGCCGAAATCGCGCTGATCCGCGACGGCGGCGGCCTCGTCGATCTCGAGGACCGCATCGCGGCGCGCACCGAACGCGCACCGTCGACGTGGCGCGACCTCGGCGTCGTGCTCGGCCGGCGCAAGCTGTGGGGCATCTACCTCGGCCAGTTCGCGCTGAACTCGACGCTGTGGTTCTTCCTCACGTGGTTCCCGACCTACCTCGTCAAGTATCGCGGGATGGACTTCATCAAGTCGGGCTTCCTCGCGTCGCTGCCGTTCCTCGCCGCGTTCGTCGGCGTACTCAGCTCGGGCGTGCTGTCGGACCGGCTGATGCGGCGCGGCGCCTCGCAAGGCTTCGCGCGCAAGCTGCCGATCATCTCGGGGCTGCTGATCTCGACCTGCATCGTCGGCGCGAACTACGTGAGCTCCACCGGCTGGGTGATCGCGTTCATGACGATCGCGTTCTTCGGCAACGGCTTCGCGTCGATCACGTGGTCGCTCGTGTCGGGGCTCGCGCCCGCGCGGCTCATCGGCCTCACGGGCGGCGTGTTCAACCTGATCGGCAACCTGTCCGCGATCGCAACGCCGATCGTGATCGGGCTGCTGGTCGACGGCGCGGACTTCTCGCGCGCGATCACGTACATCGCCGCGATGGCGCTCGCGGGCAGTCTGTCGTACGGGCTGCTCGTCGGCAAGGTGGAGCGTATCGACGCGTAGGCGCACGCGGAAACGGCGAAGGCCAGTGACTCGTTTACACTTCCCCGGTATGCCCGCTTCGGGGTGACACGCGACGTTCTACGGAGCGAACGGATGGCCCTTCCCATGGTCGCCCAACACCTTCTTTTTTCGTATCAATGGAACGCGCGTCACGGGCGGAACAGGCCCTTCGGAACCGCATGCTGCTCAACGTGAACTCCATCCATCGCGACGACGATTGCCTCAACGTGTCGTTCAAGGCATTGGGCGACCTGATCGAGACGGTCGGCACGCCGCACTTCGTGCCGCGCCTCACGCAACTGCTGAACGACATCGTGCCGCTCGACGTCGCGCACGTCGAACGCTCGCGCGTCGACGGCACGATGCCCACCGGCTACCGTTGCGAATGGATCGGCAGCAGCGGCATCGGCGCCGCGTCCACCGAAATCTCCGACGTGATGACGCTCTACTACGAGCGCTTTCTCGACAGCGACCCGCTGTTCGCGGGGCTGCGCGGCAAGACCGGCACGATGCTCGTCGTGCGCGACATCGCGGCGATCCCGCCCGGCGAATTCCGCCAGCGGCTGTTCGACGACGTGCATATCGGGCATGAATGCGTGCTCGCACGCGGCACCCGCTATTCGCAGCATTCGATCGCGCTGGAGCGCGGCCGCGACCGGCCGCCTTTCACGCTCGCCGAGATGAACCGCTTCCGCAGCATCAGCGACATGCTGTTTCCGCTGCTCGAACTGCATGCGTCGACCACCGCCGCGCGGCGCATCGCGCACGCGACGCCCGACGTCCATCCGCTCGCGCAATTCGATGCGCGGCTCGCGGCCGACGGCGTGAAGCTGTCGAAACGCGAATACGAAACCTGCAAGCATCTGCTCTCCGGCAAGACCGTGCCGGAAACCGCCGACATTCTCGGCGTGCGCGTCGCGTCGGCCGAGTCGTACGTGAAGCGCGCATTCGCGAAGCTCGGCGTACGCACGAAGCGCGAACTCGCCGCGTGGAGTTCGGCCACCGCCGTGCTCCCCGCCGCCGGATCGCACAACGGTGGCGCACCGCCGGCCATCCCGCGCTGACCCGAGCCGCTGCGTCGGCGTCCCGGCGCAATGAACGAAGCAACGACAAGGACGCGATGCGGCGCGTATTCATCGCACCGACGATTGCATCACGGATACCATCACGCCATCCCGGCGAAGACAGGACACCGACCTATGGATCAAGCCGAACACATCAGCATCGAACCGGCGATCGCGCTTGCCGCCGACGAACTGGACGGCTGTGATTTCTCGTTCGACATCGCATGGGAATTGAACCCGCCGTATCAGGACTTGCTCGATCTTCGCGCACTGCCGGCGCGGCGCAAGGACTACGGCTTCGATCCGGCCGGCTGGGCGAGCGAAGCGTCGGGCCGAACGGCGCTCTTTCGCGCGACGGCCGGCGAACGGCTCGCCGGGTTCGTCGCGATCGAGGAAAGCTGGAACGGCATGGCCGAGATCGCGGAACTGGCCGTCGACCGCCACTGCCGGCGCCAGGGCATCGGGCAGCTCCTGCTCGCGGCCGCGCAAGCGTGGGCGCGCAGCTACGGGTTCGGCTTCATGCGGCTCGAAACGCAGGCGAACAACGTCGCCGCGTGCTCGACGTATGCGCGCGCGGGCTTCGCGCTCGGCGGCCACGATCGCTTCCTGTACGCCGGTGGCGAGCATGCCGGGGAAGTCGCACTGTTCTGGTACAAGGACCTGCGCGACGGGCAGATCGCGCGAAGCCGCACGGTCGACCCGGCATCGGTGCAGCCGGTGCGCTGACGCACCGCGATCCGTCGCGTCAATGCTGGGGCATTGCCGCGTTACTTGCGCGTCGCCACGATGAACAGGCGCGGAAACGGCAGCAGCACCGTGCCGTCGTCCTGTACCGGATAACCGTTCGGCCCGGCGAGCGCGTCGCGATAGCGTGCGACGAACGCGCGCCGTTCCGACGCGTCGAGCGCCGCGAGAAACGGCCGCAGCGCGCTGCCCTTGAACCATTCGACGACCGCCTCCGCGCCGCCGCGCAGCGGGTGGTAATAGATCGTGCGCCACACGTCCACACGCGAACACAGCGGCGCGAGTAGCGCATGGTAATAGCGCGCATCGAACCGCTCGGTGCGCGCCGCGCCTTTCAGCTTGTCGGCCCACGGCCCGGCCGCGGCGACTTCGCGCAGCAGCCGGTGCGCGGGTTCGTCGAGATTGTCGGGCATCTGCACCGCGAGATGGCCGCCCGGCGCGAGCCGGCCGACGAGCATCGGGAACAGCGTGTCGTGCGCAGGTACCCATTGCAGCACCGCATTCGACAGGATCAGGTCATAGCCGCCCGGATCGTCCCAGGCGGCGACATCGGCAAGGTCGAAACGCAGCGCCGGCAGGCGCTTGCGCGCGGCCGCGATCATGTCCGCCGACGCGTCGATCCCATGGATCGTCGCGTCCGGTGCGCGCGCGATCAGCGCTTCCGTCGAATTGCCGGGCCCGCAACCGATATCGATCGCGGTGTGGATCGGCGTGTTCGGCACGGCAGCCAGCAGGTCGCGCACCGGCCGCGTGCGTTCGTCCTCGAACTGCACGTACTGGTTCGCATATTGATCGAGGGGGGGCGTCACGATGAATCTCCTTGTCGACAGGGGAGCGGCGGCGCATCCGCGCACGAGATGCAACGGGCCGTCGATGCAGCGCATTCTGCGACGGCCGGCGACCTTCAGTAAAATGAATTTAATATCGTGATTGATTCAAAATTCTGATGAAGATCGATACGCTCGGTGTCCAGGCTTTCGTCGCGATCGCCGACGGCGGCAGCTTCCGGCAGGCAGCCGATACGCTGCACGTCACGCAAACGGCGATCACGCAGCGGCTGCGCAAGCTCGAAGCGTATCTCGGCGTCGCGCTGGTCGAACGCACGACGCGCCGCACCACGCTGACCGAGATCGGCCGACGTTTCCTGCCGCAGGCGCGCCGGCTGCTGAACGAACTGTCGGACGCGCTGACCGAAATCCGCGAGACGGGCCTGAGCCAGCGCGGCGACGTCACGATCGCGTGCGTGCCAACGGTCGGCGTGCAGTACCTGCCGCGTATCCTGCGCGCGTTCTCCGGGCGCCGGCCGCACGATCGCGTGAAGATTCTCGATCACGCGTCGGCGTCGGTGCTGCAGGCCGTGCTGCGGCGCGAGGCGGAATTCGGCATCAGCATCGCCGGCGACCAGCACCCGGAACTCGTCAGCGTGCCGCTCACGCACGATCCTTACGTACTTGTGTGCCGCGACGATCACCCGCTCGCGAAGCGGCGGCGCATCCGCTGGGCGGCGCTGCAGCCGCATCCGCTGATCTTCGCCGGCGAAGTGAGCGGCAATCGCGGGCTGCTCGAGGGCGCGCTGAAGACGAGCGGCGTGTCGCTGCATTCGTTCTACGAGGTGCAGCGCAGTTCGACGGCGCTCGGGCTCGTCGCGGAAGGGCTCGGCGCGGCCGTCGTGCCGAAGCTTGCGATCCAGAAGAACGCGTATCCGATGATCCGCACGATCGAGCTCGTCGAGCCGTCGGTGTCGCGCACGCTCGTGCTTGTCACGCGCAGGAATGCGCAACTGTCGCCCGCGGCGCGTGCGCTCTACGACATGATCGTCGGGCGGGCCGCACCCTGACGATAGTGTCAGGGGTGCGTCACGAAGCAGCGCCTTCGGGGTAGTATCGCCACACGCGGTCGCGACAAACGGTGCCTACCCGGCGCCGCACGCGTCATGCCACCGCTGCAACGGCCGTTCCTCACCACCCCGCACGGAGCACTGCATGGCCTATCGCAACTACCACAAGCGCAAGATTGCAGACCGGGAACTCCATCCCGAAACCCAGATGATGTCGTACGGCTACGATCCTTTCCTGTCGGAAGGGTCGGTGAAGCCGCCCGTGTTCCTCACGTCGACGTTCGCGTTCCGCACCGCAGAGGACGGCGCCGAATTCTTCGACGTCGTGGCCGGGCGCAAGCCTTTGCCCGAAGGTGAAAGCGCGGGCCTCGTCTACAGCCGGTTCAATCACCCGAACCTCGAGATCGTCGAGGATCGCCTCGCGCTGCTCGACGATTCCGAAGCCGCCGTCGTGACGTCGAGCGGCATGTCCGCGATCGCCGCGATCCTGCTGACCTTCCTGCGGCCGGGCGACTGCGTCGTCCAGTCCGTGCCGCTATACGGCGGCACCGAAACGCTGATCTCGAAGTTCCTGCCCGAGTGGGGCATTCGCTCCGAGGTGATCGCCGACGGGCTGTCCACCCGGGCGATCGGCGCCGCGCTCGAAGCCGCCGTGCAGAAGGGGCACGTGCGGATGTGCTACATCGAGACGCCTGCCAACCCGACCAACGCGCTGTTCGACCTCGAAGGGCTGCGCAGCGAGATCGATGCGTTCGAGGCACGCCACGGCTATCGCCCGCTGTCGGTCTGCGACAACACGCTGCTCGGGCCGCTGTACCAGAAGCCGTCGCGCCAGGGCATCGACCTGAGCGTGTACTCGCTGACGAAATACATCGGCGGGCATAGCGACCTCGTCGCCGGCGGCGTCACCGGCACCCGTGCCCTGATCACGAAGATCCGCGCGTTCCGCAGCACGCTCGGCTCGCAGCTCGACCCGCATTCGTCGTGGATGATCACGCGCTCGATGGAAACGCTCGTGCTGCGCATGCAGCAGGCCGCGCGCAGCGGCAGCGCCGTCGCGCGCTGGCTCGCCGACAATCCGCATCGGCCGGTGCGCGTGCTGCACCCCGAGCTCATCGACGATCCGGCCTACCAGGCCGTCTACCAGCGTCAGTGCAGCGGGCCCGGCTCGACGTTCGCGTTCATCCTCGACGGCGGCCGCGAGCAGGCATTCAGGTTCATCAACCACCTGACGCTCTTCAAGTCCGCGGTCAGTCTCGGCGGCACGGAGTCGCTGATCTGCCATCCGGCGTCGACGACGCATTCGGGCGTGCCGGCCGAGGCGCGCGCAGCGGCGGGCGTGTCGGAAGGGTTGATTCGCGTGTCGGTCGGGCTCGAACATCCGGACGACCTGATCGCCGACCTGTCGTACGCGCTGGAGCATTGCTGATACGCGTGGCATGCGCCCCGTGCGGGTTCGTACGAGGCCGGTCCCCGCCGGCGCGGGGCGGGCATTCAGCGATGCCCGCCCCGCGCCCGATGCCGACGCCCGATGCCGACGCCCGATGCCGACGCCCGATGCCGACGCCCGATGCCGACGCCCGGATGCCGACTTTCGCGCTGCGCGAGCGTGCTTGCCGCGCAACGCGAACCGCTTCAAAGCAATTTGACCATGAACACGCGCGCCGCGCCTTCCGGCTCGCACGGCACTTCGCCGAACGTCTCGTAACCGTGCTTTCGATAGAAATCGGGCGCCTGGAACGAGATCGTGTACAGCACCGCACGCGCGCAACCGCGCCGCTTCGCTTCCACTTCGGCCTCGCGCAGCAATCGGCTGCCGAAGCCGCCGCCGCGCAGCGATTCGGGCAGATAGAACAGATCGATAAAGAACAGGCCGAGCGACGTGCGGCCGGTGAGACCGCCCAATACGTCGCCGGTCGCGGGGTCGGTCACGTAAACGTCGAGCGCCGCCGTATCGGCGCGCCCCGTCATCGCGTGGTTGAATTCGCCGAGCTTGCGGCTGATGAAGTCTCGGGCGGCCGGTTGCTCGGTGTCGGTCAATTGAAGGGTAACGTCGGGATGGGCTGTCATCGAGGCGAACACGTGCATGAAAGGACCACCGGGCGTGGGGCATCTGCGACCGGCGTCGCACGACTATAGCGCGTCGTCATGCTCCGTGGCGACGCGTGATGGTCGCTCGATATCGCGGGGCGTCATGCGTTCGCGCCGCTGCGAACGTCGCCTTCAAGTCGGCCATCCGGCACCGCTCGTGCGCAATCATCATCCGGTTCACGACGATCACGCCGATCGTCACGGCCGTGCTGTTGCAGCGCAAGGGCGCGTATCGGAGTGCGACCGCGCGTGCGTTCGTCGAACTGGCGCTCGCACAGGGGCGGAAAGATCGAAGAGGGAAGGCAGCGCTCGTGCGACGCGCAAAAGGCGTCCGGCTGAATGCAGTCACACGGAACGGAAGACAAGGCCGTTCCGCTCGGACGTCCGGCGTTTCGCTCGAATGACACGCCGGCGTTATGTCGAAACGATGCGAACGAAACGCGCGTCAGTTGTACCCGAGAATCGCCACCGCCGCGACCTCCGGCCGATCGAGCGTATTCCCGACGAGCGACGTCATCGGTTCCTGCAGCACGGCCTGATACGACGTCACGCGCGCCGCTTCCGGCACACCGGCATCGTTCGGCACCGGCTCGTCGAACACGGCATCGAAACCGCTGTAAAACCCCGCTTGATTCCGCGAAAAAGTCATCTCCACTCCTTTGCCTTGATATGTCGTTGATGTTCTAGCCAGCCTGCTTCAACGCCGCCGCAGGCACCGGCGCGCCGTCATGCGCCGCCTCGGACCGCGCAAGCTGCGCACGCGTGCGCCGCGTGATGTGGATCACCGCGAACACGACCGGCGCGATCAGCAGCCCTTCCGCCAGTTCCGGGTCGACCGGCAGGTTCATTACGTGCAATGCCTTGAACGCCGCCGTCGCGAGCGACAGCACGTAGTACGAAATAGCGGCCACCGACAGCCCTTCGACCGCGTGCTGCAAATGAAGCTGGTTGCGCGCGGTGCGCTCCATGCCGGCCAAGAGCCGCGTGACGTCCTTTTCCTGCGCGAGATTCACGCGGGTGCGCAACAGGTCGACCGCGCGTGCGATCCGCGCGGCGATCTGTTCATGGCGCGCCCATACGCTGCGGCACGTTTCCATCGCCGGCGCGAAGCGCCGCTCCATGAATTCGGCGATCGTCGGCATCCCTTCGATACGCTCCTCGCGCAACTCGTGGATGCGCGCCAGCACGAGCTTTTCATACGCGCGCGACGCGCTGAAGCGCGCGCCCGATCCCGACAACGATTCGACCCGCACCGCGAGATGCGTGAGCTTGACGAGCAGCGCCGTGTCGTCGCCATCGGCGCCGCTCGCGTCCATCCGCTGCATCAATGCATGCAGCGCCGCATGGATCTCGTCGAGCTCGCGGCTCATCCTGCGCGCGACGGGCAACGCCAGCAGCGCCATCATCCGGTAGGTTTCGATTTCGTACAGGCGCTGCAACAGCCGGCCGCCCTGCTCCTCGCGGAAATCGTCGTCGACCACCAGAAAACGCATGAAGCCGTCGTCGCGCACGTGCCAGTCGCAGAACACCTTGCCGCCGCCGAGCACGTTGCTGCCGACGAGCGCGGGCCCGTCGATCCAGCGGCGCAGGTCGCCGCACACGCGCCGCGCGGCGTCGCCGGACAGCAGTTCCATCCGCACCGCGACGAACCGGATACCGGCGAGCCGCGCGAACCACGCAGCCGGAATGCCGTCGATCGCGAGATCGTCGAAATAACCGGTGTCGCGACGCGGCGCGACGAACGTGAAGGTCGAGAATTCGGTGTGGCGCTCCCACTTCAGGTGCCAGCCGCACGGCGACTGCACCGCGTAGTGCGTCGCGCCTTCGTGCGGCGCGTCGATGCCGGTCTCGCGGCACAGCGCGTGCAGCAGCGTTTCGTGGATGTCGGGCTGACCGTCCGCGTAGATCGCGTAATGCGTGAGCGACACGGCTTCGGCGAGCCGCAGGAACGGCCGGGCATGCAATTCCGCGGCCAGTGCGGCGCGCAACGGATGGTCCATCATCGATTCACCACGCTTTCCTGTTCAGTCCCGCCCGCCGGATCGTCCGGCCCGATCGCCGCGCCCCCTCGGGCGAAACGCCAGCGTGATCGCACTATGGCAGACACACAGCAACAATAAAAACGCATAATGCTGATCGTTACGTTCAGTTTTCCTGATACCCATGAAGATGCTCGATCACGACGTGCTGGCCACCGTCGTCGCCGTCGCGGAAACCGGCAACATGACCCGCGCGGCCGAGGCCGTGAACCGCTCGCAGTCGGCCGTGAGCATGCAGATCAAGAGCCTGGAAGACGCGATCGGCCGGCCGCTGTTCGTGCGCAAGCCGCGCAGCATCGTGCTGACGCGCGAGGGCGAGGTGTTGCTGGGGTTCGCCAGGCGAATGCTGGCGCTGCGTGACGAGGCATGGGCGGCCGTGGTGCGGCCGGAAGTGACCGGCAAGGTCGTGATCGGCGTGCCGGACGACTATGCGTCGTCGCTGCTGCCGTCGGTGCTGAAGAAATTCTCCGCGACCTACCCGAAGGTCGAGATCCAGGTGATGGGGCTGCCGAGCAGCGCGCTCGCGCCGCTGATCAAGGAGGGCACCGTCGATCTCGTCTGCGGGACGCGCATCAAGGGGCTCACCGGCGACTTCATCCGCCACGAGCCGATGGCGTGGGCCGCGATGACGAACGGGCCGCGCGTCTGGGAGGAGCGGCCGCTGCCGATCGCGGTGTTCATGCCGGGCAGCGTCGCGCGCGAGAACGCGATCCGCAGCCTCGAACGCGCGAAAGTGCCGTACCGGACGTCGTATGAAAGCCCGAGCCTGCTCGGGCTGCTCAGCATGGTCGAGGCCGGCCTCGCGGTCGCGCCGCTCGCCCGCTGCGCGATCCCCGCGCAACTGTCGATGCTCGGCCGCTCGCACGGTCTGCCCGACCTGCCGCCGCTCGAGCTGATTCTCGCGCGCAGCACGAAGTCGAAACGGCCGCCGTGCGACTTCCTCGCCGAACAGTTGATGGAAGACCTGCAGCGGCAGACCGGGCAGACCGGCGACGCGTGAGCCCGTCGGCGGCCGCTCGCCACGAGGTCACCCATGCCCGGCCGCGCGCAACGCCGCATTGACGATGCCGGCGACCGTATCGACGAGCGCTTCCAGCGTGTCGCCGTGCACGTACCGCCCGGCCGGCGGAACGTGCTCGCTGCGCCGGCCGCCCCACTGCGAGCCTGACGTGACCGACAGCGTCGCGCTGAACCGCTGGCCGTGCCGTCGGCCGAAGACGCCGATGCGCCGCTCGGCGACGTAAGCCTGTTCGGGAAGAAACAATCGGATCTCGACCGCCGCTTGATCGGGGTCGGCCGCGCACGCGTCCGCATCGAACGCCGGCGCGAATGCCTTGACGATGCGGAACGTCACGTGGGAATCCCACGCGGCAAGCGGCCCGCCGGCCGCATCGACGCGTTCGGCGTCGACCGACCACTGATGGCGATCGGGCACGCGAATCGCTTGGCGCAGCAGCACGTCCGCCGCGCGAACCGTCACCATCAACTGCCGGGCAAGCTGCCTGCCCGACGGCAACGCCGCGGTATGCGCGCGACGGGCAGCCGGGCGCGCAATACGCACTTCTTCCGTAAGGTACATAGGCCCTCCCTGTTCAGGGGTAGCGCCGCGTTCGACGCAGCGCACAAACGTCCGCCGTCGCCAGCCGGCGGACAGCACGGCGGCGGGCGAGTCGGCGGCGGATTAGCCGAGCAATCGCCGTTCCCGATTCAACGGACGGCGGGCCGGACGCATAGTCGACGCGCGACCGGCCCGATCACCGCGTCGACTTGCTGCGCGATCAGCGTGTGCAGCGCGAAATCCAGGTCTTCCGGCGCGATGTCGAACTGCACGTGGATCACGTTGCGCACGGCGCGGGCGCTGACGACGTACACGCCGAGCGGGGAATGCAGCAACGCGGCAAGCCGGGCGTGCGCGGCGTCGACGGAGTCGGCCGTCAGCGTGACGGGCAGTTGCACGCGCGGGCGCGGCGGCGGGGACGGCACGACGTTGGCGGGCGCGCCGGCGCGCAACCGGCGGCCGGTGACATCGAACGTGGGAAAGGGATGAATGAACGTCATGGCGCGGACGGAGGCCGTCTCGGCTGTTCGACACATGCCCAGCTTAGAAGAGGCCGTATCAACGCCGTGCAAAAAAACGGGTCGGTCGTGCAAAAAACGGCATGCATGTGCAGGGATCGCGCCCCGCACGTCGCGCTTGCGCCGTCGGGCAATCCCTTCGACGCCGATCAGCCGTTTGGTGGACTCGGCCCGCCGGATTCGCGGCGATATGCTGGGTGCTTTCCACTCGTCGCCTGCAGCCATGATCGTCCAGCGTGTCGATCTCAGTCGCGTCCTGCCATACGAGATGCCGTACTTCGACGATCGGCTCACGGTCGATCGCAACGATCTGGATATCGCCGCGCGCCTCGGCCTGGACGGCGACGTGCCGGACGAACTGCCGGTTTCGCTGTGCGGCACACCTGCCGGGTCGGATATTCAGGTGTATCTCGATAGCACGAATCGACTGACATTCTCCGTCACCCATCCGGGACTGATCCGATCGGAGAACCGCGTATCCGTGCTTCAAACCCACGACGCGTCCCTACCCGAACTCGGGGCCGTCGATCTCGCCGATAACGCTGTCGTCGGGCTCGGTGCGGCGATGCCGTGGCGGATCGTCAGGGCGTGCGATAGGTTGAAAATCGCGCGGATCACCGCATTCGCAATAGGCGGCCGTAAAGCGCCACCCGAGCCCGGTGGGCGTCGGCTGTGCGGGTATTACGCGTGGCCACGATTGGGTTTCGATGCGCCCATTCCCGGCCCGCATGGCGACGAGGCCGCATTGTTCCAGTATTTTCAGGGCTATCCGGTCGGGCTGGCCGACGGATCGCTTCGGTCTCCGCGTGCGCTTTACGCGACGCGCTCCGGGCGAGACTTCTGGCGCGCGGCCGGATCGCATCGCGTGATGACGTTCAACGTTGTGCCTGATGGCGCGTCCGTCCTGGCGCTGCAACGATACTTGATCGAAAAAGGGATATACGGATGACTCAGAAACACCGTTCAATCGCCGGATTCCGGATCACGAAGCCCACGGCCGGACGCCGTCGCGCGCCGAACGCCAATCGTCCCATTCGCTTCTCGCAGTTCAAGCCACTCATTGCCGGGCTCGTCACGCACGAACGTCGTGATGGACACACGCATGCTTCAAATACGGCTACCGTCGCGCGCGATACCCTGCCGGTTCTCCACTCGCCTGCGCCACCGCAACGAAAAGTCTTCGACGTGGGGCCGATCGACCGATCGAAGAGCACGCTGAGCGTCATCTCGGTAGCCGACGCGGAAGCACGTTGTCGCCGGGAAACGCTCCTGCACTTCGGGTTGGAGCCGGACCAGTAACGCGTCGCAACCACGGGCAGCCCCTGACCGCAGCCGCGGTAACGGCGAAGGCCGCACGCGTGCCCCGTCAACCATGACAGGTCAGCAGCCGGCGATCCGCCGATACACTGTGGCCCATCCCGACGGCTGCAATAGACCTCATCTCCGATGCCGGCCGTCGCTTCGATTGCGCACGGGCCTTCCTCCCGCTTCCCGCCCATCCCGCACACCTTCCGCATGCTTTCCAAGGAGCTGCACTTGAAACACTGGCGCGACACGCTGTTCGTCTTCGCCGGCCTGCTGGCCGCCGCGTCCTCTCACGCCCATCCCGTCTGCACCGTCGTCGCCGACGCGACCACCGGCAAGATGCTCGTGCAGCACGGCGACTGCACGACTCGCGTGACGCCGGCATCGACGTTCAAGGTCGCCATCAGCCTGATGGGCTTCGACGCCGGCGTGCTGAAGGACGCGCACACGCCCACGCTCGACTTCCACGCCGGCTACCCGGACTGGGGCGGCGCGCCGTGGCGCGAACCGACCGACCCGGCGCGCTGGATGAAGCTGTCGATCTTCTGGTATTCGGAGCAGGTCGCGCAGGCGCTCGGGCAAGGACGCTTCCAGCAGTACACGAGCGCATTCGGCTACGGCAACGCCGACGTCACCAGCCAGCAGGGCGAACTCCCCGGCGTGATGGGCGCATGGGTCAATTCGTCGCTACGGATCTCGCCGCTCGAACAGGTCGCGTTCATGCGCAAGATCGCGCAGCGGACGCTGCCCGTCAGCGCACACGCATACGACATGACCGAGCGCATCACGCTGATCGACGCGCAACCGGGCGGCTGGACCGTGCACGGCAAGACCGGCACCGGCTCGCCGGGCTCCAGGTACGATGCTGCGCACGCGTACGGCTGGTTCGTCGGCTGGGCGACGAAAGGGCCGCGCACGCTGGTGTTCGCGAACCTGATCCAGGACGACGAGCGGCAAACGCCGAATGCGGGCCTGCGCTCGCGCGACACGTTCCTCGCGGCGCTGCCGACGCTCGCCGAACCGGCCCGGCCACAATGAGCGCCGGTCCCCGCAATGCCCGCATCGACCTGCTGCGCGGCGTGTCGATCCTGCTCGTCCTGCTGCATCACTTCAACATCGCGTATCCGTTGCGCGACACCGCGCTCGCGCGCGTGCTCGGCTGGGACGCGGTCCATGCAATCGTGCGCAACGGCAACTACGGCGTGACGATGTTCTTCGCGATCTCGGGCTACTTGATCGCGTCCAATGCGCGCCGCCGCTGGGGCAGCCTCGGTGCGCTCGACGTGCGTGCGTTCTACGTGTCGCGCATTGCGCGGATCGTCCCGTGCCTGCTTCTGCTGCTCGCGCTCGTCGACGGCCTCGCGGCGGCCGGCGTGCCGATCTTCACGAACCATGCGCCGCAGGGCATCGCCGTGTCGTACTGGCTCGTGAACCTGGCGTCGCTCACGTTCTGGATGAACGTGTTGATCGGCGCATACGGATGGGTCAACTACGCGCTCGGCGTGTTGTGGTCGCTGTCGGTCGAAGAGGTGTTCTACCTGTCGTTTCCGCTGCTGTGCATCGCGCTGCGTCGCGACACGCGGCTGTTCGCGTTCTGGCTGCTGATTGCCGCGACCGGTCCCGTGTATCGCTACACGCATCCCGGCGACGAAGGCGGCTTCCTGTACGCGTACTTCGCGTGCTTCGACGGCATCGCGATCGGCTGCTGCACCGCGCTGCTCGCCGAACGCGCGCGCTGGCAGGGACTCGCGGCCGCGCCCGTGCAATGGCTCGCGGCAACGGCGATGACGGCGCTCTATCTCGCGTGGCCGATCGCCGAAAGCCACGTGCTCGGCGTATCCGCGATGGCGCTCGGCACGGCCGTGCTGCTGATCGGCGCGCATGCGAAACACACATCTGCTCACGGCCGCCTGCTCGCGCCGCTGCGCTGGAGCGGCCGGCTCAGCTACGAGCTGTATCTGTTCCATCTGATCGTGCTCGGCGCGCTGCGCACGTTCTGGCCGCCGTCTGCCACGCATGGCGACGACAAGCTCGCGCTGCTGGTCGCCTATCTGGCGCTGTCGGCAGCATTGAGTGCGGTCATCGCACGCGGCTATGCGACGCCGCTCGACCGCTTCATCAAGCGGGTTGCGTCGCGGCCCGCGGTGCACGTGACGGACAGCGCGCGCGTCTAGCGCCTGCGGGTGGCGGCGAGCAAAGCAGAAGCCGGCGCGGTCAGCCTGCGTATGCGGCGGCGCAACGCACGGTCACGATGCGCGCGGGCGGCAGGTTGGCCCAGACGATCCGGCTGTCGCACGCGACGAATGACGAATCGCCCAGCGGGTGACGGCCGGGCGGGCGCAGGTCGTAGGTGAATTGAATCATCACGCCGGCGGCCGACAGCACGCGATGACATTGACCGACGATCGCCGTCACGTCCTCGCGCGGCAGCGTGCGCAGCGGCAGGCACGACACGATCGCGTCGACCGTGGCGTCCGGCGGCAACAACCGTTCGAGCTGTCGCGCGTCGCCCGACACGATCGAGATACCGGGAAAGCGTCGCCGCAGATGCCGCACGAACGCCGGCGAGCGTTCGACCACGACGAGGCGTCGCGGCGCAACGCCGCGTTCGAGCAGCGCCGCGGTGATCGCGCCGGTGCCGCCGCCGAGTTCGACGACGAGCCCGTCGCCGTCCGGCACCGTGTCGGCCATCTCGCGCGCCAGATGCCGCGAACTCGGGCACAACGCGCCCACCGCAGCCGGCCGGCCGACCCACTCGCGCACGAACAGTGCCGAGACACGCCACGCGTTCGGCCACGTCATACGCGGGCCTCGAACGCTTGCGCGGTCAGCGGCGGCGGGCCGACGACTGCGCGGGACAGGGCTACGGCGATACGGGCAAGGTTCATGCGCATCCTCCTGGGGCGAATCGATCCGCCGCAGGACGCGCGACGGTCAATCGATTCTAGGAAACGCAAACTTAAGGTGACGTGAAGATTGACCCTGATTTGCCTGACTAATTCGTGCCGGATCGGCTGCAGCGCCGTCCGGGTCTCCGCGAAATCGTCGACTGTCAGCGCCCGGCGACACAAATGGGGTCGGGACTTCGGCCCGCGATGTCCCTCTCCCGCAAACCACTATCCGCCCGCCGCATGGAGGTTGGCAGCCCAAGCCGTGCGAGAGCCGGCGGCACGGCCCGGGCTGTGAACCGCGCGCCATGCTCGCCACACGGCGCGCGACCGACCTTCACCGCAAGTTGGTTCTCGCCAGTTCGACGATTTCGTCGCCGCGCCCGCTGAGGATCGCGCGCAGCATGAACAGACTGAAGCCCTTCGCATGCGCGAGCTCGATCTTCGGCGGCATCGCGAGTTCGTACTTCGACGTGACGACATCGACCACCGCCGGCCCGTCATGCTCGAACGCCGTGCGCAACGCTTGCTCGACGTTCTCCGAATGCTCGACGCGCACGCTGAAGATACCGGCGCCCTTCGCGATCGCCGCGAAATCGGTCGGGCTCAGGTCGACGTTCGTGTCGAGATAGCCGGCCGCCTTCAGCTCCATCGACACGAAGCCGAGCAGGCTGTTGTTGTACACGACGACCTTGATCGGCAGCTTGAGCTGGCGTGCGGTCAGCAGATCGCCGAGCAGCATCGACAGCCCGCCGTCGCCCGACAGCGACACCACCTGCCGCCCCGGATGCGCGCCCTGCGCGCCGAGCGCCTGCGGCATCGCATTCGCCATCGACCCGTGATTGAACGAGCCGTGCAGTTGCCGCTTGCCGTTCATCGTCAGGTAGCGCGCGGCCCACAGCGTCGGCGTGCCGACGTCGGCCGTGAAGATCGCGTCTTCCGCCGCGACTTCGTCGACGATCTTCGTCAGGTATTGCGGATGGATCGCGCGGCCCGGCGGCTCGGCCACCGCGAGATCGTCGAGCCCCTTGCGCGCGGCCGCGTAGTGCTTCAGCGCGTTCTCGAGGAAGCGCCGCTGGGTCTTGCGCGTCAAGCGCGGCAGCAGCGCCGCGATCGTTTCCTTCACGGTGCCGACGAGCCCGAGCGCGAGCGGCGCGCGATGGCCGAGCTGCGAGCCCTTCCAGTCGATCTGCACGACCTTCGCGTTCGACGGATAGAACGGCCGGTACGGGAAGTCCGTGCCGAGCATCAACAGCGTGTCGCACGATTCCATCGCGTGGTAGCCCGAGCTGAAGCCGATCAGCCCCGTCATCCCGACGTCGAACGGGTTGTCCCATTCGACGAACTGCTTGCCGCGCAGCGCGTGCACGACCGGCGCGCCGAGCGTGTCGGCCAGCGCGACCACCTCGTCGTGCGCGCCCTGCGTGCCGCTGCCGCACAGCAGCGTGACTGCGTCGGACGCGTTGAGCAGTGCCGCGAGCCGGTCGAGATCGGCATCGGCCGGCAGGATCGACGGCGGGGCCGATTCGCTCCACGCCGGCGGCTCTTCCGGGCCGTCGCCGAGCCCGATGTCGCCCGGCAGCACGATCACCGCGACGCCGCGCTCGTCGATCGCCGTGCGCATCGCCCGCGCGAGCACGCGCGGGAACTGCGACGCGTTGGTCACGAGCTCCGCGAAGTGGCTGCATTCGCGGAACAGCGCCTGCGGATGGGTTTCCTGGAAGTAGCCGAGACCGATCTCGGTCGACGGAATGTGCGCGGCGATCGCGAGCACCGGCTGGTGATTGCGGTGGCAGTCGTACAAGCCGTTGATCAGGTGCAGGTTGCCGGGGCCGCAGCTGCCCGCGCACACCGCGAGCCGCCCGGTCGACGCGGCGTCCGCGCCGGCCGCGAACGCGGCGCTTTCCTCGTGCCGCGTATGCATCCAGCGGATCGAGCCGATCTGGCTCAGGCTGAACGACAGGCCGTTCAGGCTGTCGCCCGTCACGCCCCAGATGCGCTCGACGCCCGCTGCCGCCAGCGTCTTCGCCAGGTATTCCGCCATCGTCTGTCTTGCCATGGTGCCCTCGCTCGTTGATGGGTCGTCACACGAATGAACCGACTCCGATGGCCTCCTGTGCCACGGAACGGACGAGCATACGCGATCGTTTCGCGAGGCGTCGTGAACGTGCAACGCACTTGCGCACGTTTCGTTCGATCCCTTTCGGCGGTGTCGGGCGACTGTCGCCGTTTCGTCGGCAAGCCGGCGGTTTCGCCCGCCGACGCACATTCAGCTCCAGTCGGACGCCGACTCGTCCGGATCGACCAGCGTCAGCCCCGCCGCCGGCAGCGGCAGCGCGGTCTTGTAGCGCACCTGCTTCAGCGCGAAGCTCGACCGGATGTTCGACACGCCGGGAATCGTCGTCAGCCGCTCGATGATGAAGCGCTCGAGCGTGCGCATGTCGGGCATCACGACACGCAGCAGGTAATCGGCGTCGCCCGACATCAGGTAGCACTCCATCACCTCGGGCCGCTGCGAGATCGCTTCCTCGAAGCGCTGCAGCGCATCCTCGACCTGCTTCTCGAGGCTGACCTGGATGAACACGTTGATCCGCAGCCCGAGCGGCTCCGGGTCGAGCAGCGTGACCTGCTGCCGGAACAGCCCGAGCTTCTCCAGCGCGCGCACGCGGTTGAAGCAGGGCGTGGCCGACAGGTTCACCGCGCGCGCGAGTTCCGCGTTCGTGATCCGCGCGTTCTGCTGAAGCTGGTTCAGGATGCCGATGTCGATGCGGTCGAGCCGCCGCGGGTTTGCGCTCATGGTCGAAATATTCCGGAAGAGTGGCCATAACCGGAATATTTACACTATCCGCACGAGAAATCCCAATGAAATCAGACGCATATTTTGCAGATCGGCGGGTAGCATGATCCGACCGATTGCCACTGATTGCGCACCGCTTCGAACCGGTGCGCGGGAGACCTGCGATGACGGACCTGTCGAACGGACTCGACGCCACGCGGCGCGCGAACCTCGCGCACGCCGACGCCGACCCGGAAGAAACCGCCGAATGGCTCGAAGCGCTCGACGCGGTTCTCGCGCACGTCGGCAAGGACCGCGCGCAGTTCCTGCTCGACCGGCTCGCCGCCCATGCGCACGCGAGCGGCCTGGCGGCGGCGCGCGGGCCCGTCACGCCGTACCTGAACACGATCGCCGCACACGACCAGCCGCCCTACCCGGGCGATGCCGAGCTCGAAGAGCGGCTGTCCGCCGCGCTGCGCTGGAACGCGCTCGCGATGGTCGTGCGTGCGAACCGCGCGTACGGCGAGCTCGGCGGCCACATCGCGAGCTACGCGTCGGCATCCGACCTGTTCGAAGTCGGCTTCAACCATTTCTTCCGCGCGGCAGCGGCCGACGGCAGCAGCGAACAGGGTGAACACGGTGAACGCGGCACGGGCGGCGACCTCGTCTACTTCCAGCCGCATTCGTCGCCGGGCGTCTATGCGCGCGCGTATCTCGAAGGCTTCCTCGACGACGCGCACCTGAAGCACTACCGCCGCGAGATCGCCGGGCCCGGCCTGTGCTCGTATCCGCACCCGTGGCTGATGCCCGACTTCTGGCAGTTCCCGACCGGCTCGATGGGCATCGGCCCGATCAACGCGATCTACCAGGCGCGCTTCATGCGCTACCTGCAGCATCGCGGCCTCGCGAACACGGCCGCGCGCACGGTGTGGGGCTTCTTCGGCGACGGCGAGATGGACGAGCCCGAATCGCTCGGCGCGCTGTCGCTCGCCGCGCGCGAGGGGCTCGACAACCTCGTGTTCGTGATCAACTGCAACCTGCAGCGGCTCGACGGCCCGGTGCGTGGCAACGGCCGCGTGATCGACGAGCTCGAGGCGCTGTTCGCCGGTGCCGGCTGGAACGTGATCAAGGTGTTGTGGGGATCCGACTGGGATCCGCTGTTCGCGCGCGACCATGCGGGCGCGCTCGCCCGCGCGTTCGCCGACACCGTCGACGGCCAGTTCCAGACCTTCTCCGCGAACGACGGCGCGTACAACCGCGCGCGCTTCTTCAGCCGCGACCCGGCGCTCGACGCCCTCGCCGCGCAGCTCACCGACGCGGAAATCGATCGCCTGCGCCGCGGCGGCCACGATGCACGCAAGCTGCACGCCGCGTATGCGCGCGCACTCGCGCATCGCGGCCAGCCGACCGTGATCCTCGCGAAAACGATGAAGGGCTACGGAATGGGCACGGCCGGCCAGGGCCGGATGACGACCCACCAGCAGAAGAAGCTCGACGTCGACGACCTGAAGGCGTTCCGCGACCGCTTCCGGCTGCCGCTGTCGGATCTCGACGTCGAGCAGCTCACGTTCTACAAACCCGCCGAAGACAGCCCCGAGATGCGCTACCTGCACGCTCGCCGGGCTGCCCTGGGCGGCTATCTGCCCAGAAGGCGGATGGTGGCGTCGGAGGGGCTCACCGTCCCGCCGACACCGGCCTGGGGTGCGTTCGCGCTGGATGCGGCGGGCCGCGAGATGTCGACGACGATGGCGCTCGTGCGCATGCTGGCCGCGCTGCTGAAGGATCCGGCGCTTGGCCCGCGCGTCGTGCCGATCGTCGCGGACGAAGCGCGCACGTTCGGCATGGCGAACCTGTTCCGGCAGGTCGGCATCTACTCGCCGCTCGGGCAGCGCTACGAACCGGAGGATCTCGGCTCGATGCTCTACTACCGCGAGGACACGCGCGGGCAGATCCTCGAGGAAGGCATCTCGGAGGCCGGCGCGGTGTCGTCGTGGATCGCCGCGGCGACCGCGTACAGCGTGCACGACCTGCCGATGCTGCCGTTCTACATCTACTACTCGATGTTCGGGTTCCAGCGCATCGGCGACCTGATCTGGGCCGCCGCCGACCAGCGCTCGCGCGGCTTCCTCGTCGGCGCGACATCGGGCCGCACGACGCTCGGCGGCGAGGGGCTGCAGCACCAGGACGGCAGCAGCCATCTTGCGGCGTCCACGATCCCGAACTGCCGCGCGTACGATCCGGCGTTCGCGTACGAAGTCGCGACGATCGTCGATGCCGGCATGCGCGAGATGGTCGAGCAACAGCGCGACGTGTTCTATTACGTGACGGTGATGAACGAGAACTACGCGCAGCCGTCGATGCCCGACGACGATCCGGCCACGCGACGCGCAGGCATCCTGAAGGGCATGCACCGGCTGCCGTCCGGTTCGAACGCAACGGCGCACGTGCAGTTGCTCGGCGCGGGCGCGATCCTCGGCGAAGTGCTCGCCGCGCAGCGGATGCTGAAGGACGACTGGGGTATCGATGCCGCCGTGTGGAGCGTCACGAGTTTCAGCGAACTGCAACGCGACGGAATGGAAGCCGAACGGCTGTCGCGACTCGGCGACACGGCGGCCGAGCCTTATGTCACGCAGCAGCTTGCCGCGACGCAAGGCCCCGTGATCGCGGCGACCGACTACGTGCGCGCGGTGCCCGAGCTGATCCGTGCATACGTGCCGCGCCGCTACGTGACGCTCGGCACCGACGGGTTCGGCCGCAGCGATACGCGCGAGGCGC
This sequence comes from Burkholderia sp. MS389, assembly GCF_016899425.1. Taxonomy (GTDB): domain Bacteria; phylum Pseudomonadota; class Gammaproteobacteria; order Burkholderiales; family Burkholderiaceae; genus Burkholderia; species Burkholderia sola. Next base: position 2,237,133 of record NZ_CP045995.1, on the reverse strand, counting down.
TGCGCGCGTTCTTCGAAGTCGATCGAGCGAGCATCGTGCTCGCCGCGTTGAAGGCGCTGGCGGATGACGGTGAACTCGATGAGGCAATGCTGCACACGGCGCGCGAACGGCTCGGAAAAACGGTGCGGCAGCCCGGCGGAGCGCCGTGGCAACGCTGAGCGCACACGCAATGTTGTCGAGCGCTTTTTCAACCGTCTCAAGAATTTTCGTCGAGTCTCCACTCGACACATTTCCCGCAAGATAGTCGCGGAACACGAGCACACAATTTGAGATGATGGGCGCGCTAAAGACGCTAGGTCCGGATGCGACGGTCTCGGAATTGCTTGGTGCGACCACAAAACTCGTGATGTTGATAGCCTTCGCTACGCTGTGGGGCAATAACACAAGACTGCGAAAGCTACTCGAACAAAACGGCATCGACCCGACACGGCGCAAGCGGTAGCGCGTCGACTTGTCACGGCGACGAGCGAGGCTATGCCTTTACCGCCGTGTTCGAACGCGTGGAGGTTGGCCGTGGTCGTGCGGCGCAACAGGTGTGACTCCGTGTGCCGATCGCGCTCACTTCGTTTTGCCCGCACGCCGCCAACACAGCATGCGCGGTCAGCCGCATCACGATGCGCTACACCGGCAGCGCATGCGTCGAAAGAATCTCCTTGAGTACCATGAACGAGCGCACCTGTCGCGACAAGGTCCGGCTCGGCGAATTCGAGCCGGGGTCGAAGGTGCTGTATGCGCATCTCGGCGGCGTGCCGGCGTTGAGCGCGTATAGCGAGATTTTCCGGAACGGGTGACCGGATTGACATGAAACGCCGGCGTGCCACGAGTCGCGCGCCGGCGCGTTGATCACGGCAATCGCCCCGCTCACCGTTGCTGCGGCTCCCTCTACGCGCCCGCCGTCCCGCACGCCATTTCTTCGGCTGCCACAATCCCGCCCTTCTTCGCCCGCCGCGCTCCGCTTGTTGCGATCCGTCCACCTCGACGACCCGGCATCGCACGTCTTTCTAAAGTCAAGTCCGACTCCGTCATTCGTTCATTCGGACAGAAATTCCACTGATTCGTACTCGTACTAATCCATTCCCCTGGAATTTAGTAGGCGTTCTATATAAATCAGGCCCCTGCTTCCTGAAAATTGACCCCATCGAGTCGGCCGCAACGTTTCGCAAGCATTCGCCCTTCATGGCGCCAAGCTCGAAAAGATCCGTCGCAACTCATCAGGCCGACCGGCACCACCGCAGCAGCGCCTCCTTCCCCGATGCATTTCCCATGCAGTGGAAACAGCGGTCACGCTCCGCTCCGGCCGAGCGTGCGATATCGCGTCGCAATCGGGACAACGGGCGTCCATCTCAATCAGAACGGCAGCAGGAGGGTATATGGATACTTCATTCGAACCACGGCACGCACATGCAGCGCGTGCCGCAGGCGGCCTGATCGCGCGCATTGCCGACGTCGCACTGATTTCGTTCGGCGCGCTGGCCGCCGCGCTCGTGTTGCCTGGCACGAACGTCGACCGTTCGTCCGAACTGGCCGCCGTCGCCTGCGCGGCGACCTTCGCGCTGATGCTGTTTCCCGCACTCCGGCTCTACCACGCACCGGCCCGCCCCGCCAGGCACCGCACCGCACTGCTCATCGCGTTCGCGTGGCTGATCGCGCAGGCCGGCGCGGCGCTCGTGATGCGGGCGCTCGCGCCGACCCTCGCCATTCCGCTGCCCTGGTACCTGCTCTGGACCGCAACGAGCGGCATCGCGCTCGTCGCGTCGCGCGTCGTCGCCGGCACGACGCTCGAACGGATCGGCAGCCCGCAGGAAAGCGATCGCCTCGTCGCGATCGTCGGCTCCGGCGCCCATCGCGACGCCGTGCTCGACCGCATCGCCAGTGTGCCGTCGGCCGGATTCCGCGCGGCGGCGATGTTCGATATCGCCCGCGCCGATACGACGAGCCCGGGCGGCATGCCGCGCTTCCGTGATCTCGATACGTTCGCACAGCATGTCCGCACGCACGCGATTCCCGAAGTCTGGCTCGCGCTGCCGATCGGCGAGGCGCGCATCGTGATGGCCGTGCTCGATGCATTCCGCGACGATCTCGTCAACATCCGCTTCATGCCGGACGTCAGCAAGCTCGCGATGTTCGACGGCGAAATGATCGACCTCGTCGGTGCACCAGCGATCAACCTGGTCGCGTCGCCGCTGTCGTCGCGCGCGCTGCTGCACAAGGCGATCTTCGATCGCGTGTTCGCGGCCACCGTCCTCGTCGGCATGGCGCCGCTGCTGCTCGCGATCGCGGCAGCAGTCCGGCTGTCGTCGCACGGCCCCGTCCTGTTCCGCCAGCAACGCAAGGGCGCGGACGGCCAGGCGTTCACGATCTTCAAGTTCCGCACGATGCGGCTGCACGACACGGGCAGTGAAGTGCACCAGGCGACGCGCGACGATCCGCGCATCACACGGGTCGGCGCGTTCCTGCGCCGCACGAGCCTCGACGAGCTGCCGCAGTTCCTCAACGTGCTGCGCGGCGAGATGTCGGTCGTCGGCCCGCGCCCGCACGCGCTCGAGCACGACGACCTCTACCGGAAGATCGTCGACGGCTATATCCACCGCTACCGCGTCAAGCCGGGCATCACCGGGTGGGCGCAGATCAACGGCCTGCGCGGCGAGACCGATCGCGTGGAAAAGATGCAGCGCCGCGTCGAAGCCGATCTCCACTACCTGCGCAACTGGTCGTTCGCCCTCGACATGCGCATCGTCCTGGCCACCGCCCTGCGCGGCTGGTCCCACCGCAACGCGTACTGATACGCACGCGGCACCGCCACCGCGCGTCGCCGCATCACGATAAGGATGACTGATGACTTCCGCCACGATCGAGCGGGCCGGATCCGCACGTCCCTACCGCATGCGCACGCTGCTGGCCGCAGCGGTCAGCGTCGCGCTCTCGGCCTGTGCATTCTCACCCGGCATGCAGATGAGCGCACCGCCCCCCGCCGCCGACGGCCAGCCTGCCGGACACGCGAACACCGGCGGGAGCGTTCCGTTCCGGATCACGACGATCGACGCCAGCCTGATTCGCCAACTCGACGCACAGGCCGCGCAGCAACAGCACCTGCCATCCGACCGGCTGGCGGCCGCGCCCGGCGCTTATCGCCTCGGCCCCGGCGACGTGCTGCAGATCACCGTCTGGGATCACCCCGAACTCGCCGCCGCGCAAGGCGCCGCGCAGCAGAACGCGCCGCGCGCGGCCGACCCGGTCGCGGGCTTCGTCGTCGATTCGCACGGCAACCTGGCGTTCCCGTTCGCCGGCAGCGTGCCGGTCGCGGGTCTCACGGCCGACGCCGCGCAGGCACGCATCGCCGCCGCGCTGTCGCGCGTCTATCGCAATCCGCAAGTCACGCTGCGCGTTGCGTCGTTCCGCTCGCAGCAGGTCTATATCGACGGCGAAGTCCGCACGCCGGGTGCGCAGCCCGTCAACGACGTGCCGATGACGCTCTACGAAGCGCTCGGCCGCGCGGGCGGGCTCGGCACGGCCGCCGACCAGAGCCGCATGACGCTCGTGCGCGACGGCGTGTCCTATCCGCTCGACCTGACGCGCATGCTGCGCGACGGCCGCAATCCCGCCGACGTCGTGCTGGCCGCCGGCGACCTGCTGCACGTGCCGGCACGCAGCGACTACGGCGTGTACGTGATGGGCGAAGTGAACAAGCCGTCGCTCGCGGTACCGCTGCGCGACGGCCGGCTGACGCTGTCCGACGCGCTGTCGCAGGCCGGCAGCGTGAACGCCAATACCGCCGACGCCGCGCAGATGTTCGTGATCCGCGGCTCGCAGACGAGCGATCCGCAGGTGTTCCACCTCGACGCGCGCTCCCCCGTGTCGATGGTGCTCGCCAACGAGTTCGCGCTGCAGCCGAAGGACATCGTCTACGTCGACGGCAACGGCCTGGTGCGCTTCAGCCGCGTGCTGAGCCTGCTGCTGCCCGGCGTCAGCACCAGCGCCGCCGCGGCGCTCGCCGTCAAATGAGCGCCATCGCCACGCTGCTCGTCGTGTGCGTCGGCAACGTCTGCCGCAGCCCGATGGCGCAGGCGCTGCTCGGCGCGCGCCTGCCCGGCGTCGACGTGCAGTCGGCCGGGATCGGCGCGCTCGACGGCCAGCCGGCCGACCCGCACGCCATCGACCTGATGCGCGCGCGCGGCCTCGACCTCGCCACGCACCGCGCGCGCCAGGTGTCGTCACGGCACGCCGCACGCGCCGACCTGATCCTGACGATGGACCTGGAGCAGAAGCGCTGGCTCGAGCGCCGCCACCCGTTCCTGTGCGGCCGCGTGTTCCGCCTCGGCGGCACCGGTCAGGGCTTCGACGTGCCCGACCCGTATCTCGGCCCGCGCGCGTCGTTCGAACACAGCCTGCGGCTCATCGAGCGCGGTGTCGACGCGTGGTGCGCGCGCATCGCGCCGGCCGCCTCCCCCTCCACCCCGCTTTCCGGACCGAATCGATGACCTCTCCTGTTTCCCGCGAGCGATCGCACGATCGCGGCGCCGAGCTCGACCTCGCCGGCGTCGTCGACGTGCTCGTGTCCCAACGCTGGCTGATCGCGCTGGCAACCGCCGCCTGCGTCGGCGCCGGCACGCTGTACGCATTTCTCGCCCCGCCGCAATACCAGGCCGACATCCTGCTCCAGGTCGAGGACAGCGGCGACCCAGCCGCCGCGAACAGCATGCTCGGCGACGTGTCGTCGCTGTTCGACATCAAGTCGAGCGCCGCGGCCGAAGCGCAGATTCTCGCGTCGCGGCTCGTCGTCACGCGTGCCGTCGACGAGCTGCGCAGCTACATCGTCGTGCAGCCGAAGCGCTTTCCGCTGGTCGGCGATTTCGTGTCGCGTTTCAACACCGGCCTCGCGCACCCCGGCCTCCTCGGGTTCGGCGGTTATGCGTGGGGCGAGGAAGCGATCGCGGTCGCGCGCTTCGACGTGCCCCGGCCGCTCGAAGGCGAGCGCTTCGAGCTGACGCTGCTCGACGGCCAGCGCTACCGGCTGACCGGGCCCGCGCTGCCGTCGGCCGTCACCGGCCGCATCGGGCACGTGGAAACCTTCCCGACCGCGAGCGGCCCGATCGCGATCGACGTCGCGCGCGTCGATGCGAACCCGGCCACCCGCTTCACGCTCGTGCGCGAATCGCGCGCCGAGACGATCGACACGCTGCGGCGCGGCCTCGACGTCCAGGAAAAGATCAAGCAGTCGGGCGTGATCGTCGCGACGCTGCGCGGCCCCGATCCGCAACGGATCCAGGCGCAGCTTCAGGCAGTCGCGAACCACTACGTGCGCCAGCACATCGAGCGCAAGTCCGCCGACGCGGCGCAATCGCTCGCGTTCCTCAACGCGCAGCTGCCGGTGCTCAAGCGCCAGTTGCAGGACGCCGAGCAGCGCTACACCGACATGCGCAACGCGAACGGCACGATCGACCTGACCGAGGAAGCGAAGCTGATCCTGCAGCAGACGGCCGACGCGACCACGCGCCGCCTCGAGCTGCAGCAAAAGCGCGACGAGATGGCCGCACGCTTCGCGCCGGGCCACCCCGACATGGTCGCGCTCGACGCGCAGATCGCCACGCTCGGCCGCGAGCAGCGCGGCTTCGAGCATCAGGTGCGACGGCTGCCCGACCTGCAGCAGAACGCCGTGCGGCTGATGCTCGACGTGAAGGTCGACACCGATCTCTATACGGCGCTGCTCGCGAACACGCAGCAGCTCGAGCTGGTCAAGGCCGGCAAGACCGGCAGCGTGCGGCTCGTCGATACGGCGATCGTGCCCGAGGATCCCGTACGCCCGAAGCGGCCCGTCGTGATCGCGGCGGCCGCGCTGATCGGGCTCGCACTCGGCATCGCGCTCGCCTTTGCGCGCGACTTCCTGTTCGGCGGCGTCCGTCACGCGGACGAGATCGAGCGTCATCTCGACATCGACGTCTACGCGACGATTCCCGATTCGGCGGCCCAGCGGCAGATGGCGCGGCGCATCGCGCAGCACGCACCGGGGCCGAACCTGCTGAGCGCGCGGCACCCGCACGATCCGGCCGTGGAAAGCCTGCGGAGCCTGCGCACCGCGCTGCGCTTCGCGATGCAGGGCGCACGCAACAATGTACTGCTGCTGACCGGCCCGGCGCCGGGTGCGGGCAAGTCGTTCGTCGCGGCGAATTTCGCGGCGCTGCTCGCGGCCAACGGCGAGCGCGTGCTGCTCGTCGACGGCGACCTGCGCAAGGGTCATCTGCATGAATCGCTCGGTGTCCCGCGCGAGCGCGGCTTCGCCGAGCTGCTGTCGGGCACGGCCGCGCCGGCCGACGTGACCTGCCGCGACGTGGTGCCGCGCCTCGATTTCATCCCGACCGGCGCGGTGCCCGAGTATCCGTCCGAGCTGCTTGCCGACGAACGCGTCGCCGCGCTGCTCGACGTGCTGTCGGCCTGCTACGACGTCGTCGTGATCGATGCGGCGCCGATTCTCGCGGTGACCGACGCGGTCACGCTCGGCCGCCACGCCGGCACCGTGCTGCTCACGGCACGTGCCGCCACGACACGCGTCGCCGAACTGGACGAAGCCATGCGGCGCCTCGCGCACAACGGTATCGCCGCGAGCGGCGTGCTGCTCAACGGCGTCGATCCGCACATCGGCCGGTACAGCTCGCGCTACGGCGCCTATCGCTATACGCAGTACCGTTACGCACCGCCGCGTTGCGGCCTGGCATCGTCGATCGGCCGCACGCTGCGCGCGCTCGTGTCCCGCCGCCGGGGAGAGCCGCGATGAGCGATGCCCGTCACCTCGAACGCGTCGCGATACGCGATGCCGCGCCGGCGGACGTTTCCGCCACGACCGAATTGGGCTCCCGGCAAGCCCCGGCCCGCGCGGCGCGCCTGCGGATCGCGCTCGTCGTCGAAGCCGCGGGCGGCGGCGTGGCCGTCCATCTCGCCGACCTGATCGACGGACTCGCCGCAATCGACGGCATCGAACTGCACCTGATCGTGCCGCACGGCCCGCGTTTCGACACAACGATCCTCGATGCGCGCGTGCTGTCACGCTGTGCAAGCGTGCATGCGGTGCCGATGCAGCGCGCGGTCGGCTGGCGCGACGCGCTCGCGGTCGCCCACGTCTATCGCCACCTGCTGCGCATCCGTCCCGACATCGTGCACAGCCACAGCTCGAAAGCCGGCGCGATCGCACGCCTGTGCCCGGGGCCGTGGCGGCAGGTGTACACGCCGCACGCGGTCTATACGCTGAACCCGACGCTGGGTACCCGCCAGCGCCGGTTCTACGGCACCATCGAGCGGCTGCTCGGCCGCCTGTGCACGCACCGGATCGTCGCCGTCTCGCGCGACGAGGCGCAACACCTGAACGAAGCGCTCGGCATTCCGGCCGCGCGCGTCGACACGATCGTCAACGGCGTCCGACCGCCCGCCCTGATGCCGCGCGAGGCGGCACGACACGCACTCGGCGTCGCGCGCGACGCCCTCGTCGTTGGTTTCGTCGGGCGCTTCGATCATCAGAAAGGCATCGACCGTCTCGTGCGGATTGCGCGCGGCGTGTATCGCCAATGCGGCCGTACCGTGCAGATCGTCGCGATCGGGTCCGGCGACTTCGTCACGGCGGCCGGCAACGAGGCCGACGATCTTCCGCCGAATCTTCACGTCGTCGGCCGCGTGAACCACGCGAGCCGCTATTTCTCCGCGTTCGACCTGTTCGCGTTGCCGAGCCGCTACGAAGGCTTTCCCTACGTGTGTCTCGAAGCGATGGCCGCGCATGTGCCGATCGTCGCCACGCGGGTATCCGGCGCGACCGAGCTGATCGACACGCACGGCATCGGCGTCGTGGTGCCGAACGAAGACGACACGACGCGCTTCGCCCGCGCGATCGTCGCGCTTGCCAACGATCCGGCCGCACGCGACGCGATGCGAGCGAACTGCGCGGCGGCCCTCGGTCAATTCTCGGCCGAGACGATGGTCGCGCACACGCTCGACCTCTATCACACCCTTTCCAGACGAGGCCCGGCATGACGCCCCCCATTCACGTCGCGCTGCTGCACGCGTACAGCGCCCGCAATTCCGGTGACGGCCTGCTGGTCGACCTGTCCGTCGGCCTGCTCAGGGAGGCCTTCGGCGATGCCGTCCGCGTGTCGATCGTCGCGGCCGATCCGGCTTCGTTTCCGGCGTACGACGACGTATGCGCGGCGCCCGTGCTCGCGGAGCGCGGCACGAACCGGCTGATCGGCGCCGCCACTGCCGCGCTGCCCGTTCGAATCAACGGCAGGTTGAAAGCACTGCGCCGCCTGCTCGACGAAGTCGACCTGATCGTCGGCGTCGGTGGCGGCTATCTGCGCGCGCGCACGGCCATCGAAGCGCTCAAGCTCGAAGCCGGCCACCTGCTGCAAATGCGGGTTGCGCTTGCCTCCGGCAAGCCCGCCGTCTATCTGCCGCAGAGCATCGGCCCGGTGCTGTCCTCACGCGCCGTCGGCATGCATCTGCAGTCGCTGCTCGGCGCGTTCGATTCGGTGTTCGTGCGCGACGACCGCTCCGCCGCCTTCCTCGCCGCGAATCCGAATACGCGGCGCGTGCCGGATCTCGCGGTGCTCGACTTCGGGTATCGCAGCGAGACCATCCTTCGGCAAACCCCGCCGAACAGCGACACCGCGCGCCATGTTGCATTCGTGCTGCGCCGCGCACCCGCGTGGAGCGCGAAACGACGCGCGCGCTACGACGCATCGATCGCGCGGCTGATCGAGCAGGTGCGCGCAACGTGCCGGGTCAGCTTTGCCGTGCAAAGCACGGGGCGCGGCAACGACGATCCCGCGTACTACCGCAGCCTCGGCATCCGGGAACCGCTGACGCCGCTCAAGACGCTTCTCGAAACCGACCGGCCGGACGTCACGGTATCGGTTCGCCTGCACGGCGCGCTGGAATCGATCCTGCACGGCGTACCCGCCTTCCACGTCAGCTACGAGCGCAAGGGCTTCGGTGCGTATGCGGACATGAAGCTCGACGACTGGGTCGTCAACGGCGCGGATTTCGATCCGGCACGCGTCTGCCGGACGATCCTCGCACCTGGCGCAGCTGCGGCGTTCCGGAACGCCGCGCAGGGCGGCTTTGCGAGCATCCGTGCCGCACGCGCACGCGTGATCGACGCACTGCGTGCGGCCCGTCGTGCGGATTCCGACATCGAAACAAAAGTCGAAGCCGACGAGGCCATGCCATGCTGACGCGCCTGCTCCTGCGCAGCCTGGCGCTCGGCCTGAAATTCACGCTCGCGATCATCGTCGCGCGTACGCTCGGCTTCGACGCGGTCGCCGCGTACGGGCTCGCGGTCGCCGCCGCCGTGATCGCATCGAAACTGCTCGGCCTCGGCTTCAGTCCCGAACTCAACCGGCGGCTCAGCGAACCCGATCCGCTGCCCGCGTTCGGCGCGATGCGCACCCTCTGCGTCGCGTACGGCGGCCTCTACTTGACGCTCGTCGCGACGCTCGCCGTGGCGACCGCCAACGGTGACGCGGCCCTGCTCGCCCGCGTCGGCCTGTCGACGCGGCTCGCGTGGTGCGTGCTGCTCGTCGCGCTCTCCGAGCATGCGGCATTCGAGGCGAACGGCTGGCTGTTCTCGCTGCATCGACCTCGCGCCGGCTCGCTGCTGCTGTTCGTCCGCACCGGCGCATGGGCCGGCGTCGCGGGAGCGGGGTTGCTCGTCGGCGCCCTGCATTCGATCGAATCGGTTTTCGCGCTGTGGTTCGCGGCCAATACGTGCGTCGTCGTGCTTTCGTGGCGGCGTATCGGCGCGGCTGCACGCCAGGCGCACGACCGCCCGCAGGCGGCGCGCGCACCGGCCGTGCGCGAGCGCGGTGTCCTGTCGATCTGGCGGCACGGGTTGCCGTTCTACGTGGCCGGCATCGTCCTCGCGTCATTGCAATACGCGGAGCGGTTCATCGGCGGCGGCCACCTGAGCGCCGATGCGCTCGGCCGGTACGTATTCGCGTGGTCGATCGCCAACGCGATCCAGGCGCTCGCCTTCTCGACCGTCGTCGTGACGGCCGGCCCGCGCTTCGTGCGCGTGCTGTCCGACGCACCGGGCACGTTCCCCCGGCTCGCCGTGCGCGCGACGGTGGCCAGCGTGGCCGTCACCTCGATCGCGGGGGCCGCGGTCCTTGCGCTGCATCGCGACCTGTTCGCGTTTGCGCACGAGCCCGCGGGCACCGGGCAGGTCGCATTGCTCGCCACACTGCTCGTGTCGTTCGTGCTGCGCGGCGCGGCGGACGTGCTGTGGACGGCCGCGATCGCGCTGCGTGCCGGCTGCGCCGCGATGTTGTCGATGATCGCGCTCGCGCTGACGTACCTGCCGCTCGCATGGAGCCTGATCGTTCACGCTGGTGCGATGGGGGTGGCCATCGCACATCTGGCGGCAAGCGCCGGCATCGTCGCCACGCTGGCGCTGATCGTCGCGCGCACCGGCCGGTCCCGTGCGGCCGCACGCACGGAGGCCGCCCCGCATGCTGCGTAACCTGATTGCCGGTGGCCCGGCACTGAGCCGCGGCGTGACGCGCGCCGTCGGCGCGATGATCGTATTCGTCTACTGGATCGTCTACGCAAAGGCCGGCACGTTCCTGCCCGAGTTCGTGTTCCGCGACGCGGAGAAGATCCAGAGCCAGATCGGCGGCGGCAGCACCTACGAGGGCACGTCGTTCGATGCGGTCGCGAAGTTCTATGCGCTGCTCGGCCCGGCCGGCACGTCGCTGTTCGTTGCCGCGATCGGCACGGCGTTCATCTGGCGGATCGTCGGCGAAGGCCGCCGCGTCGGGTCGCTGGCCGCGACCGTCGTGCTGCTGGCGCCGTGTGTGTTCTTCAACCTGTTCGTCGCAAGCAAGGACACGCTCGTCGTGCTGATCGCGCTCGTGCTGGCCAGCATCGCGCGGCGTCGCCCGGCCGCCTGGACCTTCGTGGCCGTCGTTGCACTCTACGCCGGCTACGCGGCCGTCGTGCGCAGCTACTTCGCGCTGATTCTCGCGGTCGCGCTGGCCGCGCTCCTGTTCCGGCACCTGTCATGGCGCGGCAAGACCTTGCTGCTCGGCACTGCCGCGATCGCGCTGTTCCTGCTGCCGCCGGACGTGTACTACCTGCTCCAGCATCCCCGCGACATGGCAGCCGACTATCTCGCCTACGGTTCGCCGTTCGGCGCGCGCACGAGTTTCTACAACCCGGTCGCGCCCGATTCGTTCGTCGCCTTTTGCGCGAACTATGCGTACGCGGTGCTGCGGTTGAATCTGCCGCTGCTGTTCGACGTGGGCCCCAAGGAAGTCGCGATGCAGCTGTTCGTGTGGATCGCGCTGGCCGCCGTGTGGCGTCGTGCACGGCATCGCACACATCCGGCCCGCGACCTGCTCGCCTGCGTCGTCATCGGTCACGTCGCCGTATCGATGCTGTTCGAACCCGATCTCGGCAGCTATACACGCCACCTGTCCAGCGTCGCCTTGCTGTGCGCGCTTCAGTTCGCGGGATTCGAACCGCGTGCCGGTCGACGCCGGCCAAAGCGCGATGCCGCGACGAACGGCACGCCGACTCCCGCCCGCCTGCCGCACAAGGACATCACCCGCTAAACCCGACATGCAAACCTTCCCCGTCCAGACCGGCATCTTCCGGAACCTCCAGTGTGCACGCGCCTTCGCGGCGCTCGCCGTCGTCGGCTATCACATGGGCACGCTTCCGTTCGGGCAGGCCGGCGTCGATATCTTCTTCGTCATCAGCGGGTTCATCATGTCCGTCGTCGCGCCGCGCGAGGGGCACGCCTTCCTGCGCAGGCGCCTGATCCGGATCGTGCCGCTCTACTGGCTGACCACGCTGGGCGTGTTCGCGATCGCGGTCGTGAAGCCCCAATGGCTGAATTCGACGACGGCCGGCCTCGACTATCTCGTCAAGTCGCTGCTTTTCGTGCCATACGTGAAGGAGAACGGCCATTGGGGGCCGCTGAACCTCAACGGCTGGACGCTCGAATACGAGATGCTGTTCTATCTCGTCATCGCCGGATCGATGTGGTTCGTCCGCGCCCGCCATGCAACGACGTTCGCGGCGCTCGCGCTTGCGCTGTTCTGCGCGTACGTGGCCGCCGGCGGCCCGGCAGGCGAAGTCGCCGCCCATCTCGGCCAGCCGTTCGTGCTCGAATTCGGGCTTGGGGTACTCGCCTGCCGCCTGCTGGAAACCGGCATCGCCGGGCGTGTTCCGCGCTTCGCGTGGCTCGCGGCGGCCACAGCGGCGCTCGCGGCGATACCGCTCTCTGCCGCCCTGTTCGGCACGCCGGCCGGCTTTGAACGTGTCGTCTGGTGGGGCGTGCCGGCCTGCATGCTGATCGTCGCCGCGGTCGCGCTCGACCTGCGGGGCTGGACGATCGGGAACGCGATGCTCGCCCGCCTCGGCGATGCGAGCTATTCGATCTATTTGCTGCATCCGTACGTGATCGGTGCAGCGAACAAGATCGTCGGGGTGCGCCTCGACGCCGGCACGTGGTCGGGCACAGCGGCTGCGCTCGCGACGCTGGCCGCTGTCTGCGCATGCGGCTGTGCCTGTCATGCGTGGATCGAGCGGCCGATACTTGCTGTCTTGAAGCACCGGTTGTCGCGGAAGCGCCGTGCAGCGGCGTCTTGAGCACGGACGCGATTGAATCGAAGAATCTGACAAGAATGAATGATGGAAACAAGTCGCTCGTACTTGTTCCATATTCATTGAGGGAACCATTTCGTAACATCGTCGGCAATCCAAACGGCCGGAGCGGAAGACCACGCTTCGGCCCAAAGGCGCAACCGTTCGAGGTCGAAAATCCATTTCATCCGTTCTCTCGACGCCGTGCCCGGGACGCCCCCGATGCCGGCGCAAGTACCCGCTCTTCCTCCCGCCACGCCAGCGGCCATGCCCGGTGCCTGGCCGTCCTGCCGCCCCGATCCTACCGTCCGAAAGCGCTCCCGCCCGTTCCGCATCGCGTGCCTGACCGGTCTCGCGCTGTCGTTTCACGGTCTCGCGCATGCACAAGTCCAAGTCCCCAATGCGGGACAGTCGCTACGCGACGTCGAGACGCTCCGCCCGGCGCTGCCCGCTCCGGCCGCGCCCGATCTCGCGATGCCTGCGCCAAGCGAAGCGCCCTCGCCTGCTGCGGCTGGCGGCCCACGCATTCCGGTCAGCGCATTCGCCGTTGAAGGCAATGCGGCCATTCCCGCCGCACAGCTCGACCCGCTGCTCGCCGATTTCGTCGGCCGCGACCTGAGCTTCGGCGATCTGCAGCAGGCCGCCAACCGGATCACGACGTACTACCGCGAACACGGCTACGTCCTCGCCCGCGCGTATCTTCCCCGCCAGGACATCGAACACGGTGTCGTGCGCATCGCTGTCGTCGAAGGCCGCTACGGACAGATCGAATTGCACAACCGCACACGCGTGCTCGACCGCGCGCTGCGGCAGCCGCTTGCGTCGCTTCAGCCCGGTGAGATTGCGCACGGCAACCGCCTCGAGCGCAGCCTCATGCTGCTGAACGAGATGCCCGGCGTCGATGCGAAGGGCACGCTGCGGCCCGGCGCCGAACCCGGCACGACCGATCTCGTGATCGATGCCGAACCCGGCCGCTTCGCCACCGGCTCGATCGAACTCGACAACTTCGGCGATCCGCTGACCGGCCGCTACCGCGCGACCGGCAGCGTCGACGTCAATGCGCCGCTGCGCGTCGGCGATCGCTTCTCGCTGCGTGGACTGACGAGCAATACGAATCAGCGCTATTACCGCACGTCGTATCAACTGCCCGTCGGCCCCGCATCGACGCGCGTCGGCGTCGCGTATTCCGACATGAACTACCGGATCGGCGGCAGCCTCAAGGACCTCCGCTACCACGGCGGCGCCGACGTTCGCTCCGCGTTCGTCACGCAGCCGCTGCTGCGCAGCAGGCGCACGAGCCTCGACGCGCAGGTCATCTACGAAAACAAGCATTTGCGCGACGTGTACGGCGCGTTCGACGTGGTCAACGACAAGACCGTCGACCTGTGGTCGTTCGGCGTAAGCGGCAACCATCAGGACACCCTCGGCGGCGGCGGCCGGACCGGCTTCTCCGCCACGCTCGGCATCGGCCACCTGAGCGGCAACGATCCGCTCGACATGGACTACTACGTCCATACCCAAGGCCAGTTCGCGAAGCTGAATGTCAGCGCGCTGCGGCTGCAGGCGCTCGGCGCGCGATTCCAGCTCTACACCCAATTCAGCGCGCAGCTGTCGTCGCGCAATCTCGACGCATCGGAAAAATTCAGCCTCGGCGGCCCGTACGGCGTGCGTGCATTCGCACTCGGCGCCGGCAGCGGCGATCAGGGCTGGCAGGCCACGGCCGAACTGCGCTATCTCGTCGCGCCCGGCTGGCAACTGAGCGCGTTCGCCGACACGGGCCGCATCCAGCTCAGCAAGCAGCGATGGTCCCGCGAGCGCAACACCGTGCCGCTGTCGTCGCTCGGCATCGGCGCGAGCTGGTTCGGCGCGCGCCATCAAATCAATCTCACCGCCGCGCTGCCGGTCGGTTACGCCGATCCGGTCGCGTCGGCCACGCGGTCGCCGAGCGTCTGGTTGCAAGCCGCCCAGTATTTCTGAGCGGTACACGACAAGCGGCCCGCCAGGCAGGAGCGAGCCGCAAGTAGCACGGGCGGCCCCGTCGCCCGCATCGTCGAAAGCGTGCGTCCTGCATGCCTTCGGCCTTTCCCGTTTCGTTAGGTATACGTATCGATACGAAGCGAACACCCTGTACCTTTCCATAGGAACAACAATCTCATGAACAAGACCTACGCATTGGTCTGGAACCAGACCCAGGGATGCTGGAGCGCAGTCGGGGAAACCGCGCGCCGCCGCGCCAAGCCCGGCAGCGCCAAGCGCGCCGCCGCCGTCCTCTCCCTGCTTGGCTTCACCGCGATGCCCGCCTTCGCACTGCCCACCGGCGAGAACATCACCGCCGGCAAGGCCGACATCATTCGCGAAAACGACGGCAAGTCGATGTCCATCAACCAGCACACCGACAAGCTCATCACCAACTGGAACGACTTCAGCATCGCCGGCAACGAGCGCGTCGCGTTCCGTCAACCCGGCAAGCAGTCGATCGCGCTGAACCGCGTGGTCGGCAACAACGGCAGCCAGATTCAGGGCCAGCTCGACGCCAACGGCAAGGTCTTCCTCGTCAACCCCAACGGCGTGCTGTTCGGCTCCGGCGCGCAGATCAACGTCGGCGGCCTCGTCGCGTCCACCCAGAACATCGCCGACGCCGACTTCCTCGCCGGCAACTATCGCTTCTCCGGTCACTCCACCGCGTCGATCGTCAACGATGGCCACATCACTGCCGCCGACGGCGGCAGCGTCGCGCTGCTCGGCGCGCGCGTGTCCAACAACGGCGTGATCCAGGCGAAGATGGGCCGCGTCGCGCTCGGCGCCGGCAACGCGTTCAAGGTCAACTTCGACGGCAACGACCTGCTCAGCCTGCAGGTCGAGGGCGGTGCGGTCGACGCGCAGGCCACCAACGGCGGTTTGCTGAAAGCCGACGGCGGCGAAGTGCTGATGACCGCGCACGCGGCCGGCAACCTGCTGAACGCCGTGGTCAACAACACCGGCACGATCGAAGCGAAGGGCCTCGCCAACCGCGCCGGCAAGATCACGCTCGACGGCGGCACCGTCAAGGTCGCTGGCAAGCTCGACGCGAGCGCGGCCGAAGCCGGCGCACCGGTGGGCTCCGTCATCACGCGCGGCGAGCGCGTCGACGTCGCCGCCGATACCCGCATCGACACGCGCGCGGGCAACGCCGCCGGCACCTGGACCATCGAGGCCGCCAACGCGGGCGTAAACGGCGATCGTTCGATCGGCGCCGACACCCTCTCGCGCAATCTCGACACCACCAACGTCGCGCTGACCAACACGCAAGGCGACCTGACGGTCGGCGGCCCGGTCGCGTGGAACAGCGACCGCTCGCTCACGCTGACCTCGCAGAAGGGCAACGTCGATCTGCAGCAGGCGCTGTCCGCCACTGGCGCCAACGCCAGCCTGAACGTCAATGCCGCCGACAAGATCCGTATCAACGAAGCAGTCAAGCTCACCGGCCGCAATGCGCATCTCGAACTCAACGCGAAGAACGGCCATACGCTGAACAACAAGGCGGCCGTGACGCTGTCCGGCGACAATGCGTCGTTCCGCTCGAACGGCGAGGACTATAAGGTGCTGCATACGGTCGCCGACCTGCGCAGCATCGATGCGAACCTGGGCGGCCGCTACGTGATCGGCAACACGATCGACGGCGCGAACGCGAGCTTCCGCAGCATCGCGGCCGACAGCGCGTTCTACGGCGTGTTCGACGGCCTCGGCAATACGGTCAGTCGCCTGAACATTTCCAACCCCGGCAAAATGACCGTCGGCCTGTTCTCGCACAACGCCGGCCGCATCGCCAACCTCAGCCTGCGCGACATCGTGACGGTCGCATCGGGTCTGCCGTATGGCTCGCCGATTTCGGTCGGCACGCTCGCCGGCAGCAACTCGGGCACGATCTCGAACGTGACGGCCGAAAACGTCACGGTCTCGACGACCGGGCCCGCATTCGTCGGCGGTCTCGTCGGCTCGAACTATGGCGGCACGATCGAGCGCGCCAGCGTGTCCGGCCGCATCGACACCGATCGCTACGCGAATACGGTTGGCGGCCTCGTGGGCGAGAACCTGACGCTGCTGAACAAGCCGCCGGTCTCGGCGCTGATTCGCGACAGCCAGGCCGACGTGCGCATCAACGCCGCGCACGACGGCGCCACGGGCGGCCTGGTCGGGTACAACACCGGCATGATCGAGCGCTCGTCGAGTGCCGGCACCATCAACGCGACAGGCGCCAACGCGCAGGTCGGCGGGCTCGTCGGCATCAACGACGGCAACGGCATCGTCAAGCAGTCCTCGTCGTCTGCCAGCGTGACCGCACGCAACAATGCCGTGGCGGGCGGGCTCGTCGGCATCAACATGGCCACCATCACGGCATCGCGCGCCAGCGGCAAGGTCAGCGTCGGCGAACGCAGCGTCGCGGGCGGTCTCGCAGGGGTGAACCTGGGCGACATCGATTCCTCCACGGCCGACGGCGACGTGTTCGCGGCGGCGTCCAGCACGGTCGGCGGCCTCGTCGGCTCGAACAGCGGCCGAATCCGGACGTCACAAGCCAACGGCAACGTGACGGCGGGCAACAAGGCCGTGGCCGCGGGCGGCTTCGCCGGCTACAACGACGGCGACATCGACGCGTCGACCGCGACGGGCAACGTCGTCGCCGGTGCCGACAGCCTCGCCGGCGGCTTCGTCGGGCGCAACGGCAAGGCGGGCCGTATCCATGCATCCGTCGCGCAAGGTCACCTCCGCGCCGCGGGCCAATCGACGCTCGGCGGCTTCGTCGGCGAAAACCTCGGCTTCATCGAGACCTCGCAGGCGACCGGCAACGTGGACGGCGACCACAACAGCACGGTCGGCGGCTTCGTCGGCACGAACGGCGGCCGCATCGAGGCATCCGACGCATCCGGCGAAGTGGTCGCGGGCTACAACAGCACGGCGGGCGGCTTTGCCGGGATCAACGCCGGCACGCTCGATTCCTCCAACGCGTCGGGCAACGTCACCGTGCTGAACAACAGCTCGGCAGGCGGCCTCGTGGGGGTCAACACCGGCATCATCCGCACGTCGAGCGCCAACGGCAAGGTAGTGGCCGGGCAATCGAGCAAGGCGGGCGGCCTCGCAGGCCGTAACCTCGGGACGATCGCCGATTCCCGTGCCACCGGCGCGGTGAAGGCCGGCGACTTCTCGTCGGCCGGCGGCCTCGTCGGCGCCAACGAAAGCGGCGACATCGCACGATCGACCGCATCGGGCGACGTCGAAGCCGGCCGGCAGAGCCAGGTCGGCGGCCTCGTCGGCAGCAATGCTGGTGTCATCACCGCCTCGTCGTCGAGCGGCACGGTTTCCGGCGGCCGGTACGCGCGGTTGGGCGGGCTCGTCGGCGGTAACTTCGGCTTCGTCTACGGCTCGTCGAGCACCAGCCGCGTCGACGTGAAGGCTGGCTACGACCAGTCCTACGGCGCGCTGGTCGGCGTGAACTATGGCCAGGTGAAGCCCTGAGCCTGAACCCGGACGGTTCCGGCTCCGCCGCCTGAACGGCATGCCGGACGCCGTCGCCTGTTGCGAGCGGCCTGTCCGCTCGTAGCCGGCGGCCGCGAGGCCGCCGGTTGTCACCCTCGGTCGACCGGCCTTCACGGTCGGCCGGGTTCATGAAACTCAATCTGGATAACGAAACGATGAACAAGACCTACGCATTGGTCTGGAACCAGACCCAGGGATGCTGGAGCGCAGTCGGGGAAACCGCGCGCCGCCGCGCCAAGCCCGGCAGCGCCAAGCGCGCCGCCGCCGTCCTCTCCCTGCTTGGCTTCACCGCGATGCCCGCCTTCGCACTGCCCACCGGCGAGAACATCACCGCCGGCAAGGCCGACATCATTCGCGAAAACGACGGCAAGTCGATGTCCATCAACCAGCACACCGACAAGCTCATCACCAACTGGAACGACTTCAGCATCGCCGGCAACGAGCGCGTCGCGTTCCATCAACCCGGCAAGCAGTCGATCGCGCTGAACCGCGTGGTCGGCAACAACGGCAGCCAGATTCAGGGCCAGCTCGACGCCAACGGCAAGGTCTTCCTCGTCAACCCCAACGGCGTGCTGTTCGGCTCCGGCGCGCAGATCAACGTCGGCGGCCTCGTCGCGTCCACCCAGAACATCGCCGACGCCGACTTCCTCGCCGGCAACTATCGCTTCTCCGGTCACTCCACCGCGTCGATCGTCAACGACGGCCACATCACCGCCGCCGACGGCGGCAGCGTCGCGCTGCTCGGCGCGCGCGTGTCCAACAACGGCGTGATCCAGGCGAAGATGGGCCGCGTCGCGCTCGGCGCCGGCAACGCGTTCAAGGTCAACTTCGACGGCAACGACCTGCTCAGCCTGCAGGTCGAGGGCGGTGCGGTCGACGCGCAGGCCACCAACGGCGGTTTGCTGAAAGCCGACGGCGGCGAAGTGCTGATGACCGCGCACGCGGCCGGCAACCTGCTGAACGCCGTGGTCAACAACACCGGCACGATCGAAGCGAAGGGCCTCGCCAACCGCGCCGGCAAGATCACGCTCGACGGCGGCACCGTCAAGGTCGCTGGCAAGCTCGATACGAGCGCGGCCGAAGCCGGCGCACCGGCCGGCTCCGTCATCACGCGCGGCGAACAGGTTCGCGTCGCACGCGACACCACAGTCGACACGCGCGCCGGCGACACCGCCGGCACCTGGACCGTCGAAGCCGCCAACGCGGGCGTCGCACGCAACCAGGCCGACAGCCTCTATCCGGACGGCGCGTCGATCGACGCCGACACGCTGTCGCTCAACCTCGGCACCACCAACGTCGCACTGACCAACACGCAAGGCGACCTGACGGTTAGCGGCCCGGTCGCCTGGAACAGCGACCGCTCGCTCACGCTGACCTCGCAGAAGGGCAACGTCGATCTGCAGGAGGCGCTGTCCGCCACTGGCGCCAACGCCAGCCTGAACGTCAATGCCGCCGACAAGATCCGTATCAACGAAGCAGTCAAGCTCACCGGCCGCAACGCGCACCTCGAGCTCAACGCGAAGAACGGTCATACGCTGAACGACAAAGCCGTCGTGACGCTGTCCGGCGACAACGCGTCGTTCCGCGCGAACGGCGAGGACTACAAGGTATTGCATACCGTTGCCGACCTGCGCAGCATCGATGCGAACCTGGGCGGCCGCTACGTGATCGGCAACACGATCGACGGCGCGAACGCGAGCTTCCGCAGCATCGGCGGCGACCGCGCGTTCCACGGCGTGTTCGACGGCCTCGGCAACACGATCAGCCGGCTGTCGATCACCAACACCGGCCCGAACATCGGCCTGTTCGGGCAAAGCAGCGGCACGCTCGCGAACCTGACGCTCGATTCGCTCGTCGTCGACGGCACCTCGGCCGCCCGCGCTGCGTTCGTCGGCGGCCTCGTCGGCGACAATCTGGGCGGACGCATCACCAACGTCACCGCGAAAAACATGAGCGTGTCGTACAACGGCAGCGACACGGTCCAGATGGGCGGCCTCGTCGGCCGGAACGTCGGGACCATCGATCGCGCGCGCTTCGCCGGGCGCGTATCCGGCAGCAACAACGCGTTCATCGTGGGTGGGCTGGTCGGCTCCAACGTCGGCACGATCGCCGACAGCGAAGCCTTCGCCGACGTCACGCTCGCCGGCCGCCCCGGCATCCCGCTCGACCAGCAGTTCAACCCTGACGTGCAGAGTGCCGGCGGGCTCGTCGGGATGAACGGCGGCCGCATCGTTCGCTCGTCGAGCGGCGGGCGCGTGTCCGGTCGCGACAACACGAGCACCGGCGGCTTCGTCGGCGTCAACTACGGCACGATTCGCGACGCGTCGACCTCCGCCACGGTCACGGCAGGCAAAGGCGGGTATGTCGGCGGCTTCGTCGGCAAGAACCGCGACGGCGGCACGATCGCGAACGCGTCCGCCTCCGGCTCGGTCACGGCCGCCGGTGCGAAGGCGATCGGCGGCTTCATCGGCGAAAACGCGCGCGGCACGCTGGACGACGTGCGCTCGACCGGTGACGTGACCGACCTCGCGAGCGGCCATGTCGGCGGCCTGGCCGGCGCGAACCGCGGCACGATCCGCAACGCGCACGCCACGGCCACGGTGAAGGCCGGCCGCAACAGCCACGTGGGCGGGCTCGTCGGTACCAACGACGGCACCGTGTCGAACGCGCGCGCCAAAGGCAAGGCAAGCGCAGGAGATGGGAGCGACGTTGGCGGGCTCGTGGGCCTGAACACGGGGCTGCTGGACACCGTGCAGGCCGCCGTCGACGTGACGGCCGGCAACGGTAGCCGTGCCGGCGGACTGGTGGGCGCGAACCGCGGCAACAAGGCGATCGTGCGTCATGCGTCGGCGTCGGGCAATGCTGCGGCGGACGACTCGAACGTCGGCGGCCTGGCGGGCCTGAACGACAAGGACGCCCTCATCGAGGATGCATCGTCCACCGGCACGATTGCGGGCACCCGTTCGAACCTGGGCGGCCTGGTCGGTGAAAACGCCGGCACGATCCGGGCCTCGACGTCGAGCAGCCGTCTGAACCTGGTGTCGCCGGTCTACGGTCCGTTTTACTGGGGCCGACTGGTGGGGTTCAATACGGAGAGCGGCCACATCGAAACCAGCTCGGCCAGCGGCCCGGGCCAGCCCTATTCGACGGTCGGCATGAGTTTCGGCAAGATCGACGGGCGGTGGCAGTACGGTCCCGTCGACTGATAATGGTGCGTTGAAACCGTAGGGTTTGGCGTGACGGCCCCCGCTCGTTTCAAAAGTGGGGGGCGGAAAAATCAATGGCCGGCGGCTTCGACGAAACTGCCGGCCATCTCGTTTCCGGTCCGGGCCATTCGAAACCGGCCCGCCACCTTACTGGTAGCTCATCGTAAAGGTCGCCACGGCATTTGCAGTGCCGACCTTTACGATGAGTTATCAGTCGTGCGGCCACGCGCGGGCTTCGGCCAGACCTGGCCTGAGCGCCGAACGGCTGCGCCCCGGAGTCAACGCTCGAGATGCCGTTCGATCTCGCTGCGGAACGCAACCCAGTGAGCCCGGAGCGCCTCGGCTCCGCCCTCGTTCACGATACGCTCCATGGCTGCGCAGGCGTCGCGCGCTTCGGTATTGTCGGCAAGCGCGAAGCCGCCCCGCATCGAGTGCAGCTCGATCCTGACAGGAACGGCGTCGCCGCGCGGCAGCGCCTCGTCAATCGCCGCGAGCGAGCGCAGCGTCGCAGCCCGCAATTTCTCGCGGATTTCGTCGGTCATCACCGGCGGCGTTCGACCGCTGAAATCGGCCGGACGAGCGCCGGTCTCCGCCGCACCACGCCCCCCGTGCCGACGCAACACCGCCTCGAGCGCATCGATCGACAACGGCTTGAGCACGACTTCCACCGCCCCCACCTGCACGCAGCGGCGCCGGTCCTCGTCGGTCGCATGCGCGGTCATCGCGATCACCGGCACGGTCGCACCCTGCTCGCGCAGGAAATTCGCGAGCGCGAAGCCGTCGAGTTCGGGCATGCCGAGATCGGTCAGCACCACGTCGAACGGCTGCTGGAAGTACGCACGCATCGCCTCGACGCCATTCGCGACGAGCGTGGCGTCGCAATGCAGCGCATCCAGCTGATCGCGCAGCAGCGTGCGGCTCGCAGGATGATCCTCCGCCACGAGCACGCGCAGCGGGGTCTCGTCGTCCGCAAGGATCGGCAGCGGCGGCGCCCCGGGTTCCGGCTCGTCGAACGCGGCCCGCCACCCGTGCGGCGCGTCGGACAGCGGCAGCGACGCCGTGAACGTCGTGCCCGAGCCTGGCCGGCTCGCGACGGTCAGATCGCCCTGCATCAGCCGCACGAGACGCCGGCAAAGCGGCAGCCCGAGCCCCGTGCCGCCGAAGCGCCGGTAGATCGACGGATCGGTCTGAACGTACACATCGAACAACGTCGGCAGGCCTTCCGGAGGAATGCCGATCCCGGTATCGCGCACCGCGATCTCGACGCCGCGCCGGTCGCCCGATGCGCCGGCCAAGCGCGCATCGATCGTCACGCTGCCGTGCTCGGTAAACTTGATCGCGTTGCTGACGAGATTCGACACGATCTGACGCAGGCGGCTCGGGTCGCCGACGTAGCCGTCGGCCAGTTCCGGCGCGATCCGGCATTCGAGCGCGAGATGCTTCGCGTCCGCGAGCGGGCGGAAGATCGCCGCGACGTCGTGCAGAACGGCACGCACATCGAACGGAACCGCTTCCAGCGCCATCTGGTTGGATTCGACCTTCGACAGATCGAGCACGTCGTTGATCACGCGCAGCAACGCATCCGACGACGACATGACCGTCTGCAGCCGGCGCTGCTCCATCGACGGCAGCGTGGCGCGCGCCATCAGCTCGAGGTTGCCGACGATCGCGTTCAGCGGCGTGCGAATCTCGTGGCTCATCGTCGCGAGGAACGTCGATTTCGCCTTGTTCGCATCATCCGCCGCCATGCGCGCTTCCTTCAGTTTGTCTTCCGTCAGCTTGCGGGCGGTGACGTCGGTCAAGGTGCACAGCAACACATCGACGCCACGGAACCGGGTTCGCACGACCTGTGCCGCCAGATAGACCGTGTCGTGATCCGGGTGCTCGATCGCCAGTTCGTGCTGCATGACGCCGCGCCGGGCGCTGCTGCCCGCGTGGCGCTCGCGGTAGGCCTGCCAGATGCGCTTGCCGAGCGACAGCCCGGGCACGCCGCGGTCGTATGCGAGCACCGCATCGTTGCGCAGCATCGTCTCGCCGTCCGCCACCGACAGCAGCAGCAACCCGGCCGGCGCGTGGCGGATCAGCGTCCGGTTGAATGCCTCGCTCTCGATCAGGCGGATCGCGCGCCGGTTCGCCGGACGCAGCGCGCGGCGATCGAACAGCACGATCGTCGACCAGAGCAGCACGATGCCGAACAGCGCGGCGCCGAGCGTGACGCTCAAGCTGACGAGGGTTGCCGTCAATACGCTGCGCCACGAGAAAGTCGTCATCACGACGAGGCTGGACCCGGGCAAGCGATCGTAGACGATGAAGCGCGCGCCGCGCCGTCGCACGGCCACGTTTTCGCCTAACGGTTCGCGCGCGTCGCGCAGCGCGCGCTCGATCATCGCCGGGTCGCGCTCGCGCCCGAAGACGATGTTCCCGCGCGCGTCGACGACCGCGACGTCCTCATCGTCGGAACGCGGCACCATCGCATCGTCGACCCGGTACGCCCCGTTGACGACGAGCCATCCGAACGGCCGTCCGGCCGCGTCGTCGAGCCGACGCGCGAACCGCACGACGTCCCGTCCGGACAACGGGTCGAAACGGCGATCGAGCATGACCAGCCGGCTCTGAATGAACGCCTTCTGTTTCGCGACCCCGGTCGGCATCGTCCGGGCAATCAGCGCCGTCAGATCGATGCCCGGCCCGAGCGAACGGGCGCGTGCGACGAGCCCCGGCCCCACGACGGCGAGAAACCGGCCATCGAGCCCGATCAGGTAGCCACCGAACGGTTCGGTGTCGGATGTAAGCGCAGAGGGTTGCGTCGGGACCAACCGGTCGTCCTTCCGGAACAGGCCGAGCAACGCACCGAGATAGCCAGCATACGATGCGGCGGGGCGATCCGGCGTGATTTCCGCCAAGGCGAGTAGCGTCTCGCCACCCGCGCCGTTGCTTGCGCCCAGCACACCGCCCGCCGCCGAGAATTGTGTCAGCGCGTCGGGCGACGGCCGTGCGCCCTGATTCCAGAGCTGCTCGATCCGGCTCCCGTAGGTCGCCAGCACCATGTCGGCCGCCTGCATGCTCCCGAAGAACTGCGCTTCCCGGTACAGGAAAGTCGAGCGCGCCTGCGCGCGATAGTCCTGCACGTCGAGCCGCACGACAAGCGCGGCGCAAATCAGAATGAACAGCGTGACCGCGATCCCGCCGCCATACAGCAGGAACTGCTGCTGACGGCGCACCCGGCCGGGATCGAACGGCTTGCGGCCGGCATGGGCGACCTGGCTGGCGAATCGCTTCAGTTTGGCGGGCATCGACTATCGCGTGCCGAAACGTGTGCCGGCAGCCGTTGCTCGCCGCCGGAACCGACACCGGATCGCGCATCGCATGCCGCTATTCGCCGTGCGCCGGCGCGTCGGCGCCGGGCATGTCCGGGAGCTTGCCTTCACTGGCGTAGCGGATCAGGTCGGCATCGCGCACGATGCCGAGCTTCTTCATCGCGCTCGACTTCTGCGAACTGATCGTCTGCTTGCTGCGGTGAAGCTGAACGGCGATCTCACCCACCGTCAGGCCGGCCCCGTAAAGTCGCACGACTTCGATCTCGCGGGCCGTCAGCACCCGTGTGCCCGACGACGACTCGGTGCCCTCCAGCAATTGCTTGACGAACGGAGACAGATAATTCGCGCCGACGTAAGCGGCGTGTACCGCGCCAACCAGATGCGAAATCGCGTCGGATTTGCTGAGGATGCATCCGACACCCTGCCGCTGAATCGCATGCAGCACGCTCGGGTTGTCGATCATCGTGATCGTCACGAGATGAAGCGCGGGATAGCGGCGCTGCAAAAACGACAGCAACGCGAGACCGTCGCCATACTTGCCGCCGGGCATCACGTAGTCGACGACGAGCACGTCGCTCTGCTGCTCGTCGAGCATCGCCACCAGGTCGGTCGAATTCGAGACAGTACCGAGCAGCCTGATCGTGCTGCTGCCCGCGAGTGCCTGCGACATCCCGAGTGCGGACGATGGATGATCGTCTGCCACCATCACTCGCACAAAAAATTCATCCATCTCTATTCTTCTCCCGATACACGCGGCCCGACGTGCCATGTTGTGCGACGCGCCGGGATTCGAATCCATCTCGCAACACGATCGCGTTGCGGTGTTCAGCGAACCGGGCGGTGCGCAGCGTAATTTTAAGATAATAGGCGGGTTCTGCGTTGCCTCAATGCGACGGAGTGCGACCGGGAGCACCGGCGTGCGGCCACGCACAGCGGCCGGGGCTCGACGCAATAGTCGCCTCGCCATCCGCCGTGACCGGGCACGGCCTTGCCGCGGCAGACCCTTTCGGCGATCCGCCGCCCATGCACGCCCAATCGACGGCGCCCCAACGCCGTCGATCCGTTCTGCCCTGGGGGGTGGCCCGAGCCGCAGCCTGTCTATCGTTTGTCCACTGACTTGCCCGGTTCATCCGCTCCATCGCCCGCGGCGTGCTGCCACTCGGTGATGGCCCGCCGCTTCTGCGACGGCGACATCATCATGAATTCGTTCAGCTTCGTGAGGAAATCCCGTCTGGATTTCTCCGGCAACGTCGCGAATCCAAGCAGCAGCCCGAACACCTTTCCTATATAGCGCACGGCCTTACCCTTCCTTCTTCAGTCGAAATCACGCGGCACCGGCACGATGCCGCGTGTCTGCCTTCCCTGTTTGACGCCGGCGGTCTGCGCTGCCTTCGCGTGTCGTTTTCTTATCGTCCCGGCCAATCCACCGTTGCGGCCATCGCATCCGATGCCCGTCGCCTGTCTGCCGCTTCGGCGGGCGCGCCCGTCCCGCGCCGCCGCGCGATGCGCGCCAGACTGCGGCGCAGGTCCGCCAGCGTCACGGGCTTGGTCAACACGCATTCGACGTTCGATACCGCATAACGCCTTGCGTCGTCCGGCCCCAGGTGCGATACCACGGCGATCATGTCGCACGGCAGCGCGCGCGCATGGACGACCTCCGCCAGTTCACGGGCCGGCATGTCGGGCAGGTCGGCGCCGAGCAGCAGCACCTCCCATGCACCGTTCGCCAGCGTATCGAGCGCCGCCGCGCCGGACGACACGCAGCGGACCGTATGGCCAAGCACGTCGAGCTGTTCGCGGAAGATCGAGCCGTTGACCGACGTATCGTCGGCAACCAGCACCCTCAGCCCGCGCGCATCGGATGCCGGCACCGCCGGCACCGCCCGCCGGCCGGCATCCGCAGCGCCACGCGTCCCGCGCCGCGATTCCGCCGTCGCGACCCGCGCCTGCCCGATCGCCGTGCGCAGCCCGCTCAGCGAATAGCTCGACACGCGAATCGTGCGGCCCGCAACGTCCGGCTGCAGCGGGCCGTCTGGGGTGGCCAGCACGATCGGCGTACCCCCTCCGAGGCTGTCGAGCTCGTCGCGCCGCCATCGATCGGAATCGCCGAAGAGCACGATCGCGTGAGCACGCGCGAGGCACCCGGCGGCCATTCCGATCGGACTCGGATGCATCGCGACATCGAAACCCCATGCGCGCAGATGGGGAAACGCGAACGTGCGCCACGCATCCTCCGGCGACACGACGATCAGCGTCTGCCCGGCGCCCGCGCCGACCGGACATTTCGGCGCAATGGCCATGCGCAACGGCAGGCGAACGGTAAACAGGCTGCCGACGCGCGGTGCGCTGTCGACCGAAATCGTCCCGCCCATCGCCGCGACCAGCCGATCGCACAGCGCGAGCCCGAGCCCCGTGCCGCCGTAGCGCCGCGTGATCGACGCGTCGACCTGCGAAAACGGCTTGAACAGCCTCGCCTGCTGCGCGGGATCGATCCCGATGCCCGTATCCTCGATGCCGATCGCGAGCTCGGGCGCGCCGCGCGCGTTGCGTCCCACCGCCACGCGCGCGACGACGCGCCCTTCGCTCGTGAACTT
Source organism: Burkholderia sp. MS389 (assembly GCF_016899425.1). GTDB lineage: Bacteria > Pseudomonadota > Gammaproteobacteria > Burkholderiales > Burkholderiaceae > Burkholderia > Burkholderia sola. The sequence goes on along the minus strand of NZ_CP045995.1, from coordinate 2,209,878 downwards.
GATCGCGTTGCTCAACAGGTTGCCGACCACCTGTGCGAGCCGCGTCGGATCGCCGCGCATGCGCTGCGCGTCGCTCGCATCGATATCGGCAAACAGCGGTAACCCTTTCGCCTTCGTCACGGACGCGAACGCGGCCAGTTGGCGCTCCATCACGGCGATCACGTCGAACTCGATCGACTCGACCGACATCGCACCGGCCTCGATCTTCGAGAAATCGAGGATATCGCTGACGATCGCGAGCAGGCCCTCGGCCGATGCGCGCAGCGTCTGTACGCGACTCTGCTGCGAGGCATCGAGCGCCGTGCGCTCGAGCAGCTCGAGGTTGCCGAGGATCACATTCAGCGGTGTGCGGATCTCATGGCTCGTCGCGGCGAGAAACGACGACTTGGCTGCATTCGCCGAATCGGCCGCGCGCACGGCTTCCTCGAGCTGATGCACGAGCCGGCGCTGGGCGGACGTATCGGCGAAGGCCGCGATCATCACGTCCTCGCCCTGGTAACGGGCGCCGTGCGCAATGACCTCCAGATGCAGCGGCGAGGCGCCGTGCGCGTCGAGCACGAGTTCGGTCATCATCGTCCTGCCCGCCCCGCCGTCCGCGACGAACACCTCGTATTGCGCGAGGACCTGCGCGGTCAGCGCCTGCGGATTGCCACCGTACGGCACGAGCATCTGCGCCAGCACGTCGCTCGCCAGGATCACGCGGCGATCGGACAGCGACACGAGCCCGATGCCGACCGGCGCCATCCCGATCACGCTGCGGCACAGATCCTCGCTGTCGAACACGCGGGCCGAGCGCGCGTAGACGGGCACGAGCACGCGCCGGTAGAAACGCATGAGCAACAGCCACATCACCGCGATCGCCAGCAGCGATGCCGCGACGAGCGCACCGGCCTGCACGCCGATCGCGGCCGCGACGTCGGCCCACGACAGCATATAGGCGATCGTCCAGCCGGTCGCGCCGAGCGGACCGCGGAACACGATCGTGCCGTCGCGGAACATCGCCTCGGCCGGCGCCGCGAGCCCGTGCGCGACGTCCAGCTCGAGCAGACGCGCATCGAGCGCCTGCGTGCGCTCGACGGCGGGATCGACCGTGATGAGCCGGTTGTCGGCGGCCGTGATGAAGAACACGCCGGTCGCATGACGATCCTGCAGCCACGACAGCAGATACTCGGGCGCATACTCGGTCACGAGCACCGCGAACGGCCGGCCGTCGGCACGCGCCTCCGCGGCGATCCGGATGCGGGCCTGCCCAGTCACCGGGTTGACGTACGGCGGCAGCCAGTGCACGTGCGGCCGACCGTCCGCACCGAGTTCGGGCGTGTGTGTGAAGTCGATGCGCAATGCGTCGAGCACGTGCGCGCGCGCATCGGCGGTAGCCAGCGCCGGATTGTCGCGCGACAGATGCGGCACGAGACCGAACAGTCCCGTGCGGGTGCTGTAGTGGTACCCCTCCAACGTGCGCCCGCGATTGAGCGAACTCGCCGCGCAGATGCGCGACAGCATGAACGACAGCGCGAGATAGCGCGCCACCTCGTCGCGCTGCGCCGTCTGGCCCGGTACACCGACCACCAGCGACGGATACGGCTTGATCGCGAGCTGCTCGCCGTTGGCGAAGAATCCGTCCACGACGTCGGCCGGTGCGGGGTCCAGCTCGCGCCATATCAGCTGCGTATTCGCGACGCCGTTGCGGAACGACGTCTCGCTCACCTGAATCTCGTCGACGGTTTCCTCGACGCCGTTCAGAAAATTGCGCCGCTCGCCGTCCAGGTAGCCGTAGACGATCGAAACGATCCCGAGCCCGCAGGCGACGAGGATCAGGATCGTCACGACAATGGCGCCGCCGAACATCGAAATGCTCTGATAGCGGCGAATGGACTGAAGCGTGCTGTACGGCATAGCCTGGCGCGACGACGCGTCGGGTTCCGCGGTCGAGCGGATGCTCGGCCCGAACGGACGTCACGATGGAATGAAAGGGATGGAATTGTCCCGATCATGCCAAACGACTCGGGGGAAATCAGTCGATGCAGTCCTTTTTAGTACTCGTCTGAATAATTTGAATAATTTTTTTGAACTTGACCGAGTCTTTGATGCGACATTTCGTCTGATCCGGGCCGCTGCGTCACGCAGGGGAACGGCAACGCGCGGTGTACGCGTAAACGAAATGCCGCCGGCAAGCCGGCGGCAAAAGATGCGGACACGCATCGCGGGTCGCACCTGAGGCACTCGATGGGACGCGCGCAGGTCATTCGCGAATGACTGCCCCGCGCGACGCTGCCGCGCCGGACGTTTCCGCTCAGTTCTGCGTGAGCGGATTCAGCGTCGTGCACAGGAAGCCCGTGCAGTTCTTCGGCGTGAAATAGAACGACGCCATCGCCGGCACGGGCGAACCGAGCGCGAGGTCGCTCAGGTAGGCCGAGCCCTGCGCACCGAACGTGTTCGACTGCTGGACGAAGCTCGCGCCGGTCGACTGGATCGCGGCCGACTGGTACGTGAAGGTCGGCGATTGCGTCTGGTCCTTCACGTAGATCCACGAGATCGCCGTGCCGAACGCCATCGCGCCCTTCGCACGATAACCCTTCGCGCCTTCGCTGTTGGCCTGCGCGATGAAGTCGTTCACGGTCGACGTCGGCGCCAGCGCGTCGTACGTATAGGTCGCGTTCGACGCGTTGTTCTTCATGTATACGTTCGCCTGCGCGGCCCCGACCATCAGCGGACCGACGAACCAGTAGCCCGACTGGCCCTGGCCGTTCGCCTGCGTGAGGAACGCGTTCGCATCGGCCGGCAGGCCGGTCGTCGTGTACGTGTACGTGGCCGACGAGCCGCCGTCCTTGCGATAGAGATCGCCGTACGTGAGCGGTCCTTCGTACCGGTAGCCGCTCGCCCCTTGCGCGTTTGCCGCGTTGACGAAGGACGTCATGTCGGACGACGCCGTTTGCAACTGGTACGTATACGTCTGAGCGGTGCCGTCGTTCACGAAGATCGACTGCGTGCCACCGTTGGCCGCGCTGTAGAAGTAGTCGCCCAGATAGCGGTAGCCCTTCGCGCCTTCGCTGTTGACCAGCGTCAGGAAGCCCGCCTGGTCGGCCGCAACAGGCTGCGCCTCGTAGCGCCACGTCAGTGTGCTGCCGCCGGAACCACCCGAACCGCCGCTGCCGCCGGAACCCGTTCCGCCCGAACCCGTGCCGCCTGTCCCGCCGCTGCCGCCGTTGTTGCTCGTCCCCGATCCGCCTGACGAAGCCGGCGAGGAATTGTCGTCGCCACCGCAAGCGGTGAGCGCGAGGCAGGTCAATGCGATCAGTGCAACGGCTTTCATCGGGATCACCTTCCAAACGAACAGGACGAACGAAGCCCGTACGCGCGAATCACGCCGCGCGCACCGACCATCAAGAATCAGAAATCGGGAGTCGGCCGGCGGCCCCCGCCGGCCCGGCGACGTCAATTGACCTGCAGTTGCCCACCGCGGCCCAGCCCGCCCTTGACGTCCTGCGCCTTGTAGCTGCGCAGCGCGACGACCATCTTGTTGTACGCGTCGATGAACGCGACGACCGTCGCCTTGCCTTCCGGCGTCGACGAGAAGCCCGCCAGCGCGCCGCCCACCCCGCCGCCGAAGCCGCCCAGCGCCGCGCCGTAGTTGGTCGCCGTCGAGCTGCCTTCCGACGCCGCGATCTGCACCGCCGAGCGCACGTCGAACAGCGTCAGCGTCACCACCGACGCCTTCGTCTGCAGGTGGCCCGCCACCGCCGCCACCGCGCTGTTGCCGATCAGCCCGCCGATCATGCTGCCGATCCCGCCGATCGGCGAATCGTTGATCACGATCTGCGGTTCCATGTAGTAGTCGGCCGCGACGCGCTGGCCCTTCTGCTGCTTCGAGCCCGCGCGGTATTCGCCCGAGTTGCGCTGCAACTGCGTGATGCGCGACAGGCGCGCGTCGCTCTTCTGGTTGCCGATCGACGTGATCACGAAGCAGTTCGACTGCTGCACCGCCAGCCGCAGCAGCGGATCGATGCTCGTCACCTTGGTCGCGCTGCCGAACTGGCCCCACCAGTCGGCGTTGCGGCCGTCGTCGACCGCGATCGTGCCGAGCGGCGACGGGCAGCGCTGCAGTTGCGAATCGGCGCCGGCGCTCGCGCCGCCGGCCGCCGCGCCCGTCACGCCGGCGTTCTGCCCGCCGGGCGTCACCACGCCGCCGCAACCCGCGACGGCCGCGCCAAGCGCTGCAACCAGCGCGCCTTGAGTGAGACGTTGGGAAAGGTTGGTCTTCATGTCGTTATCGATCGATTAGCGTCGTTGTTCGGCTTATGTGTTCGTGCGAACTTCGATAAGCCCCCCGGCGTGGCGCGCGATGGTGGTCTCCCCGCTGCCGCCCCGTTGCTCGATACCCGGTCAGTAGTACCAGTACGTCTGCTGCCAGACGCCGTAGTACGGATAGCCCGAGTACCAGTAGCCGTAATAGACGTCACGCCATTGCGTGCGCCATTTCCAGTCTTCTTCGTCTTCCTTCTTGGCCTTGCGTGCAAGGTCGAGCAGCTTCTTCGATTCCTTGTCGCCGCGGCCGGCCGCGATCGACAGCCACTTCTCCGCTTCGCGCGCATCCGAGCCCATTTCCTCGAGACCGAACAGGTAGAAACTGCCGAGCGCCTTTTGCGCGTTCAGGTCGCCGCGTTCGGCGGCCTCGCGCATCCACTTGAGCGCCTGGTAGCTGTCCTGGCGCACGCCGTCGCCGCGGAAATAGCGCAGGCCGAGGTCGTAGGCGGCCTTCGGCTGGGTCTTCGCGGTTTGCTTGAGCGCGGCGATGCGTGGATCGTCCCGGTCTTCCGCATCGTCCCTTTTTTGATAGGAGACCTGATCTTTAGGGCGATAGGAACAACCTGTGTCGTCGCAGATCCGTACCGTGCCGGCGGTAACCGACGGATCCTGCGCGCACGCAGCCAGCAGCAACAGCAGCCCCGGTGCGAGTAAACGGCGATACATGGGTACTTTCCTCAAGTTTTATCGGCGCCGCAATGCTTCGAGCTATTCCACCCCGCGAGCTCGTACCCGGTTTGCGCGCGGCGCAGCGGATACAATTCCATCCGCCAACGCCGACACGCATCCCTAGGCTCTCTCAGGCTCTCTTCGAATCGTTCCGTCACTGTTTCATTGCCGCCGCTTTTCGCTGCCCCGACTGTGCCGGCATCGCGCTCCAAACATGACGCGACAAACAATAGTGACGTGGTGAGCAATAATAATGGAGAAAAATGGCATGTCAAGGCCCTTCGCGTGTTTAAAGTTTGCGTGACGCGTCAGCTTTGATATGCTCTTCCTCACCAAAACCCTTGGAGACCCCATCGAGATGTCCACCACCGAGCAGGCCAACGTCGATCTCATCACCGCCAACAAGGTGCGCGATCTCCTGAACCGGAACGGCATTCCGCCGCGAAGTCACAACACGACGATCGCGAACGTGCTCGGCCTGAGCTTCTCGGTCGTCACGCGCAAGATGAAGGGCCTGATCCCGTGGAACCTGTCGCAGTTGCAGGACATCGCGACGCACTTCGGCGTGCCGCCCGCGATCCTGCTCGACGACAAGGGCACGCAGCCGGCCGCGGCCGAGATGATCGACGCGACGTTCGTGATCGAATCGAAGCGCTTGCGCTGCCGCGCGGCAATCTCGACGAAGGCCACCAGCCAGATCGAAACGGACTTCGTCGCGCTGCAGTGGCAGGGCGAATGGATCGTCACCGAACGCCAGCACGCACGCGAGGGCCGCACGTATCCGGTCGACGTGATCGAGCTGCGCTCCGCGCAGCCGAACGTGTATGCGGCGCGGATCGCCGTGGTCGACGATTCGCACGACGTCGCCGAAACGGTCTGTGAATATTTCATCGAGAAAGGCGTGAACGCGATTCCGTACTTCGACGGCGCGAGCTTCCGCAAGGCGCTGGAAGTCGAGGATTTCGACGGCTACATCCTCGACTGGATGCTCGGCGACCAGACGGCCGCCGAACTCGTGCGCGGCATCCGCTCGAGCGAGAACAGCGGCGCGCCGATCTTCCTGCTGACCGGCAAGATCTCGACCGGCGAAGCGAGCGAGGACGAGATCGCGCACATCGTGTCGCACTACAACGCGCGCTGCGAAGAAAAGCCGGTGCGCCTGCCGATCCTGTTCGCGGAAGTCGCCCGCGAGCTGAAGCTCACGCTGCCGGCGGCGACGGCGACGGCGACGGCGACGAACTGAGAACCGGGCGCCGGGAACGGCGACCGGCGCGACAACCCGCTACACGCATCACCAGACCGAGGAAAAGACATGCGCGTTTCAACCATCTGGACCAAAAGCCTGCTGACGGCCTGCCTGCTCGGGATGGCCGCCGCGACATGGGCCGCGTCGTCGTTCACGTTCACCGTCGACGGCAAGATCAGCAAGAGCAACCAGCAGGGGAAGATGACCTACGTCTTTTCCGAGCAGGCGCTGATGGCGCTGCCGCAACATACGATCGTCACGTCGACGAGCTGGACGCCGAAGGCCGCCTTCACGGGCCCGCGCCTGTCCGACGTGCTGAAGACGGTCGGCGCGCACGGCACGCAGATCGAATTCCGCTGCATCGACGAATACACGTTCACGATTCCCGTGTCCGATGCGGCCAGGTACGGCGTGATCCTCGCGCGGACGATGAACGGCAAGGTGCTCGGCAACGACAACTACGGCCCGCTGTGGATCATGTATCCGCGCGACCAGTATCCCGACGAGCTGAAGACGCCGCTCGGCGAAGCGAAGTTCGCGTGGCAGATCATCGGTCTGACCGTGAAGTGACATGACGCGGCGGCGATGGAAAAATAGAAAGATCATCCTGATCCTCGGCTCGCTGTGGATCATGGGGTTCGCCGCGTGGGCGTTCCTGCTGTGGGATCTCCTTGCCACCTCGGTCAACGAGGGCGTGCTCGAGGGGCCGCGTGAAGGCGTGTTCTGGACCGCCGCGCAATACCGCAACGTCTATACGCGCTTCGACCGGCAGCTGATTCTCTACGCGACGCGCGAGGACGACGATTTCGATCACGTGCAGATGCAGCTCGACAGCCTGTCGGTGTCGTTCGGGTTCCTGCAGCGGCCGTCCGAAGTGTCCCAATACTGGCTGCGCATCCCGCGCGCGCGCAACGAGATCGACGCGCTCGGCGAATTCATGACGCGCCTGAAGCGCGAGGTGCCGCTGCTGCGCGATTCGCCGAAGCAGGCGCGGCAGGTGATCGACGAAGTCAATGCGTACTGGCCGAAGGTCAACGGCCTCGCGAACTACTTCCGCGCGATCGAAATGGCGCAGCGCGATTTCACGTTCCATCAATTGAAGGACAAGCAGCGCGCGATCCTGATCCTCGGCATCGTGCTCGGTGTGATCCTGTGCGCGCTGTTCCTGCTGCTGTTCTATACGATGCGCACGCGCGACGACCTGCTCGAACGGCAGAACGCGGCGCTCGATGCGGAACGCAAGGCGTCCGACCGCGCGTTCGAGATGATCGAGGCCAAGAACGCGTTCCTCGGGATGGTCAGCCACGAACTGCGTACGCCGCTGCAGGCGATTTGCGGATCGATCGAGATCCTGCTCGCACGCCCGCAGTCCGACGCGAACCTGAAGACGATCCGGCGGCTGCAGAATTCCGCGCTGTCGCTGGAAGCGCTCGTCAAGGACCTCACCGACTACATCAAGCTGCGCTCGACGAAACGCGTCGCCGAACTGGATACCGTCGGCATCGCGCCGCTGCTTGCGGAGGCGCTCGAACCGCTGCGCGAGCGGATCGCGACGAAACGGATCACGGTCACGCAGCGCGTCGAGCCGCCCGGCCTCGCGATCCGCTCCGATCGCAAGCTGCTGCGACAGGTGCTGTCGAACCTGATCGAGAACTCGGTCAAGTACACGGCCGGCGGCTCGATCACGGTGGCGATCACGCTCGCCGATGCGCCGGCCGGCCAGCAGGTGAAGATCGCCGTGCGCGATACCGGCGCCGGCATCGCGAAGCAGCATCTGTCGAAGATCTTCGAGCCGTTCTATCGCGCGAACGACGCGGTCGGGCTGCACGTGGACGGGATCGGCATGGGGCTCGCGGTCGTGCGCGAAATCGTGACGACGCTGCGCGGGCATGTGGACGTGCGCAGCGCGGTCGGCGAAGGCAGCGAGTTCGTCGTGACGCTGCCGGTCGAAGTGCCCGGCGTCGATACGGCCGGCACCGCGGCCGGCGACGTGCCCGCGCTGCCGCCCGTGCTGCCGCACCGCGACCGGCGCGCGCTGGTGGTCGACGACAACGACAACGCGCGCGAGACGCTTGGCGCGATGCTGTCGGCGCTCGGCGTCGAGGCCGATCTGTGCGGCACCGGGCAGGAAGGCGTCGCACGCTTCGGTACGGGCCGCTACGACCTCGTCGTGCTCGATCTCGAACTGCCGGACCTGAGCGGATTCGACGTGGCGCGGCGCATTCGCGCGGTGGCGGAGCCCGACGACGACGGCCGGCATCCGGCGATTCTCGGCGTCAGCGCGTATGAATCGGCGGCGCTGCGCGAGAACAAGCGGGCGTTCGACGCGTTCCTGCCGAAGCCGGTTCACCTGCGCGAACTCGGCGCGCTCGTCGAGAAGCTGCTCGCCTGAGCCGCGCGCGGGCGCGGCGTTACGCGTTTCCGTCCGCTTGCGTTTCCGTCCGCTAGCCCGCTCGCCGGCTTTGCCTACTCGCCGATCAGATGCAGCACGATGTCGCGCCGGTGCGCCGCGCGACGATGCTCGAACAGATAGATTCCCTGCCACGTGCCGAGCACCATGCGCCCGTGCTCGACCGGAATCGACAACTGCACCTGCGTGAGCGCGGTGCGCAGATGCGCGGGCATGTCGTCGGCGCCTTCGGTGTCGTGCTCGTAGCGCGTGTCGTCCTCGGGCGCGAGCGTCGCGAAATAGCGTTCGATATCGCGCTGCACCGACGGATCCGCGTTCTCCTGGATCAGCAGCGACGCCGACGTATGGCGGCAGAACACGGTGAGCAGGCCGGTGCGGATCGCCTGCTGGTCGACGAACGCACGCACCTGCTGCGTGACTTCGACGAGGCCGCTGCCGCGCGTATCGACGCCGACGTGCGTGATGGCCTGTTGCATCGTCGTGACCTCAGGCCAGCGCCGAGAAGCCGTCGGCTTCGATCTGCTTCGCGTCGGCGGGGCGCACGACGCGCGCGACTTCGACCCCATCGCGCAGGAATACCAGCGTCGGCCACAGCTTCACCCCGAACGAGCGACCGAGCGGACGGCCGGGGCCGTCCTCGATCTTCAGGTGCCGCACGGCAGGATGCGCGGAGAACGACGCCGTGATCGCGGGCTGCGCGCCTGCGCAGATCCCGCACCAGTTCGCGCCGAATTCGATGACGGTTGCGCCGCCCAGTGCGTCGACTTCCGCGCGGGTCGGCGCGTTGGCGGTGTAGCGTTGCTCGGTGTCCATCAGGCCCTCGTGTGCGTTGGCGGAACGTGACTGCGCGCGCCCGCGTGATGCAAAGCGGGCGCGGCCTTCGATTTCTTACTGTAGCGGAAAAGCCCACGCATTGCCGGCTCGGTCAGGCGCGGCGCCGGCGCCTTTTTGCGCACCGTTCGGAATGACACGACAAGATTCGGAGCGCCGTGCCGCCGCGACGGGTTCAGCATGAGAACCGATCCCGTCAACGAAGGACTCGACCATGAATGCGCCGCATTGCGTCACCGAACCGAACATCCTCTACTTCGGCACGCCCGTCGTGCTGGTCAGCACGCTGAACGAAAACGGCACGGCCAATCTCGCGCCGATCTCGTCCGCGTTCTGGCTCGGCTGGCGCGGCGTGATCGGCATCGCCGCCAGTTCGCAGACCACCCGCAACCTGCTGCGCACCGGCGAATGCGTGCTGAACCTGCCGTCGTCGGCGCAGGCGGACGCGGTGGACCGGATCGCGCGCACGACCGGCACGTATCCGGTGCCCGACGGCAAGCGCGCGAAAGGCTACGTATTCGAACCGGACAAGTTCGGCACGGCCGGGTTCACCGAGGCCGCGTCGCAAACGGTCGCGCCGCCGCGCGCGCTCGAATGCCCGGTTCATATGGAGGCGGTCGTCGCGGCCACATACGGGATCGGCGACGACATGCCCGACCTGCGCGGCCGCATTCGCGTGTTCGAGATGCGCATCCAGCGCGTGCACGCGCACCCCGACCTGCTGATGGACGGTCATCCGAACCGCATCGATCCGGACAAGTGGTCGCCGCTGATCATGAGCTTTCAGAAGTTCTACGGGCTGGCGCCGCGCCAGGTGCATCCGTCGCGGCTCGCCGACATTCCCGAGCACGCGTATCGCAGCCCCGACATCGAGCGCGCGCGCGAGGCGGGTGTGCTGACCGGTACCGGGCGGTCATGACGCCGCACGCGTCGGCACGGCGGCATCGCTGGCGAACGTGACGCGGATGATCGACGCGGTATTCGGCGTCGCGATGCCGGGCGCGCTGTACGACGGGTGCGGCGGCGGCGCGACCAAGCCGATCGGATAAGATACGGCCGGCCACGCACCTTGGCCGATGACCGAACCGACGGAGTGTTTTCAGTGATTCAACCGACTCAAGTATTCAAGGACAACCTCGCGCAACTGCCGGCCATCGACGGCATCGCGCGCATCGATCTCGTCGGCGCGAACGGCGACGTGGTCGCGACCATCGAGAACCAGCCGGGCAAGCAGGGCTCGCTCGCGGTGTACCACTATCTGAAGCAGGCGTTCGGCACGCTCGACGCGAAGTCGGCCGAACACGGCCTCGCGGTGTTCGCCGAGCATACGGCCGACGCACGCAATCGTCCGGGCGCTCACCCGAACGTCGATCGTCTCCTGGCGATCGTCGCGGGCGGCGACGCGCTGCGCATCGACGTCGTCGCGAACGGCTGAGAGTCGGCGGCGGCACGTAGGCGTGCCACCGGGCGGTGCGCGCGACCGTGACATACGGGCGAAAAAGCGCGATTGCCGCGCCCGTTCCACTTTCCCCGGGGACAGTCTGGGTGTTGCTTTCCATTGCGTCACCGCTCATCCGCCATCTTGCTTCGATCGTTTCGATCGCGGTATTGGCCAGTGCCACGTTCGGTGGCACGGCATCGGCCGAGCCGCTGCGCACGGGCTCCGATATCGCCGGGGCGTCGCTCGTGCCATTCGGCACGCTGCCGCGCTCGCCTGAAAACGGTTCGCTCGATCCGTTCTGCACGCAATATCGCGCGAAAACGACCACGGCGGCCGGCCGCGAGGTCGCGCAGCGCAACTGGATCGTGACGTCCGAGGCACCGCTCGGACGCTACACGGTCGTCACGTTCGCGAGCGGATTCAGCGCCGGCACGAGCGCGATCTGCTTCGCGCGCAACGGCAATATCGGCGTATTCGACGACACGACGCTCGTCGCGCTCGGCTACACCGCACGCAAGGCCAGCTGGCAGCTCGGCTCGGCCGATCGTCTGGAAAGCGGCGCGCTGCTGATCTGGGGCGGCGACGGCCCGGCGCCGCCCGTCGGCGAGCTGCACGAACACAACGGCGAACTGCGGCTGACCCGCGTCGTCGCCGAAAGCACACACTGCAACGGCCACGCGGTCGTGCCGAACGTGTATGGCAAGCCGCTCGACGCGGCACGCAAGATACTGATCGCGCATGGCTGGCAGCCGCTGCGTCCGCGCGAGAAACCGGACGCGATGGACGGCGCAGCGACGCTCGCGAAGCACGGCATCGTCGAAGCCGAAGCGTGTTCGGGCACCGGGATGGGGTATTGCGCGCTGCGCTACCGGAACGCGGCCGGCGTGCTCGGCGTGACGACGGTGGGCGGCGAGCCGGACCGGCCATCCGCGAATACCGTGATCGACTATCAGGTGGCCTGTCGCAAACAGTGAGGGGGGTGCGGGCCGCGCATGCGCATGCGCATGCGCGATGCACGCGCCACGCGATCCGTGCCGTCCGGCCATCGTCCGTTCGCTCGATTGACCGGCCTCGCACGCCCTCCTAAACTGGGTTCCCTTTTACGCCGCACCAGCAAAAGGGAATGCCATGATCGACTTTTCCACGCTCGCGCTGTTCTCCGGCGCGTGTCTCGCGCTGACCGTTACACCCGGCCCCGACATGTTGCTGATCGCGTCCCGCAGCGTGAGCCAGGGGCGGCGCGCCGGCTTCGCGACGCTCGCGGGCATCCAGGCCGGCACCTACTGTCACGCGCTCGCGGCCGCGCTCGGTCTGTCGCAGCTCTTCGTCGCGGTGCCGCTCGCGTACGACGCGGTACGTTTCGCAGGCGCCGCGTATCTGCTGTATCTCGCGTGGAAGACATTCCGTTCGGATGCGACTGCGCTGTCGCCCGTCGCGTCGCAACGTCAGCGCTCGACCGCGACGATCTTTCGCCAAGGGCTGACGACGAACCTGCTGAACCCGAAGATGGCGTTGTTCGTGCTCGCGCTGTTCCCGCAGTTCGTGCGGCCCGAACAGGGTTCGATCGCCGTGCAGATTCTCGTGCTCGCGACGGTGCTGAACCTGATCGGCATCGTCGTGAACGGCGCGGTGATTCTGTCCGCGAGCCGGCTGAGCCAGCGGATCGGCGCACGCCGCCGGCCGTCGAAGGTGCCGCAGTATCTGCTCGGGTCGGTATTCGTGGGTCTCGCGGCGCGGCTCGCGGTGGCGGGGCGCAACTAACCCCGTCGCGAATGCGTAATACCCGGCCCCTTGTTCACCCATCCGCCTTGCACTCGCGCGTATCCGCCACGACACGCAACTTGTCGCTCTCGAACAAGCTCGCCGGCGTCACCGTGCGGCGACGCCACGGAATCCGGCCGAAGTACCAGATCCTCCAGAGGCCGAGCGGATGACCGGGATTCCGGCGCAGCAGCATGTCGAAGGTCTCGACGTCGCCGAGCACGATCCGCGTGGCATCGCGCACGATCTCGCGCACGAAACGCGAACAGAACTGCCGGCGCGACGCGAGGTTGAAACCCGTGTCGTACACCACGCCGATCCTGCGCCTCGCCGCGTCGACGAGCCGCCGTCGCTGCGCGGCATCGAGCGGCTGCGTCAGCCGCGCGACCACGCATGCGCCGCAGTCGGAACGCGCGACAAACCGCGACATCGTCGTGACGCGCGATAGCGGAAACGTGCTCTCCGCGATCAGCGCCTCGCCGCCGCGCTCGCCGACGACGATTCCAACGTGATTCGTCCATGAGCGCGTCGCGCTCGCCACTTCGAGAAACGGCCGCACGGTGACGCGGATGAAGACGATGTCGCCGATTTCCGGTTCGACCGGCAACGCCATCGCATGCGATTCGGGCGAACCGAAGGAAAAGCGGCGCCCGCGGCGTGCGCCGGGCGAGCGGACCAGAGACGGCTGGCGGCCGGTGTCGACGACCATACGAGCCTCGCGCAAGTGAACATGGAGCGAGCATGGCAGGCGTTGCCGCGCACCGCATCCGGTTCATGCGCGAGGGTGCGAATCCGCGCCGCCGGGTGGCGGATTTCGATACCGGCACGAGGCGCAAGGCGCCGAAGCGTGGAAGCCGTCAGCGCGTCGCCCCCAGCGCGACGCGCAGCCGCTCCATCAATCGCGTGTAGTGCCGCAGCACGTCGTCCTTCGGCACGACGCTCGCGGTCGCGAAACGCTCGGACCACACCGGCTTCCAGGCATACGAGCCGTGCACGCTGCGGTCGCCGTCGGGCGCCTGGATCAGCGAGCGAATCCGCGCGTCGCGGCCCGGCCCCGTATGCATCTCGAACAGCGCATGAATGAACGTGTGATACGCGTCGTACACGTCGTCGTCGAACAGGTAGCGGTAGATGTGGAACGTGCGGTCGAGGTCGCGCTTCGCGCGGATCACGTCGTCCGGCGAGATGTCCTTCCAGTAGCCGATCCACGTGTAGAAGCACAGCAGCGCATTGAGCTGCGGCGCGACCGTGTCGTACAGCGCGAGCCGCTTTTCGATCAGCCGCTGATTGGTCCACTGCACGAGTTCGAGCCGCTTCAGCCGGCGCGCGACGAGCCAGCCGAGACAGGCGACCGACAACGGCGTCAGCACGCCGAGCACGAGCTTGACGATTTCCAGCGAATTCCACGGCGTATTGAATGGCTGCATGTAGGGCTCGACAGGAAGAAACGCATTCGCGGCGACGCACGACCTGGCGCGCTATGCAGCGCCATTCGGCCGATCGCGTCGGCATTGACCGTTAGTTGCTTGCACATCGACCGGCGTGCGACCGCACCGGCAATCCGTGCGATGCGACTCACCCCGTCAGTTTATCGGGCGATTGTCACCGTGCCATGACCGCTCGTCGACGCATCGCCGCACGCCCCGCCCCGCTTCAGGTTGGTAGCGCCGACGTGAGCTTGACCTTCTGCATCGGAATGTCGGTCTTCACGCTCAGCACGCCGGGAATACGCGTCAGATATTCCATCTGGAAGCGCCGGTAATCGTCGATGTCGGCCGCGACGACGCGCAGCAGGAAATCGCAGTCGCCGGCCATCAGGTGGCATTCGACGACTTCCGGCATCTGCTGGACGGCCTCGGCGAAACGGTTCACCGATTCCGCGTCCTGCCCCTTCAGCCATACGCGCGTGAAGATCGTCAGCCCCTTGCCGACCTTCGCCGGGTTCAGCACGGCCACGTATTTCTCGATCACGCCGGCTTCCTCGAGCAACCGCACGCGCCGCAGACACGGCGACGGCGACAGCCCGACCTCCTGCGCGAGCTCCACGTTCTGCATGCGGCCGTCGCGCTGCAGCGCGCTCAGGATTCGGCGGTCGATAGCGTCAAGTTTCATTTGGCATCCGATTCCAAAAAATTGTCATATCACACGTTCAATGCCAAATTCTGAGAAAAATCTGGCGACAACGCAACCCGATTCGAGTCAAAAAAGCAGACAATCCCCCCCCCCGAAGGAGGAGTAATGAGCAGTAGCGTTTCAACGTCGTCCGGGCTTCGCGACAGGCCCGCCTATGTCGCCGAGATGGGTCGCGGTTTGCGCGCGGCGCTGCCCGTCATGCTGGGTTTCGTGCCGTTCGCGCTGGTGCTCGGCGCGCAGGCTGCGCAAAAAGGGCTGAGCCTGTTCGAGGTGCCGATGATGACGGGCCTGAACTTCGGCGGCGGCTCCGAATTCGCGGCGATCCATCTGTGGACCTCGCCGCCGCACATCGCGCTGATCGTCGCGATGTCGTTCCTCGTGAATTCGCGCCACATCCTGATGGGCGCCGCATTCGCGCCCTACCTCCGCCGCCTGCCGCGCCGCCGCGCGTTCGTCGCGCTGTTCTTCATGTGCGACGAGAGCTGGGCGATGTCGCTCGCCGACGCGCGCGAGCGCTCGGCCACGCATATCAGCGTGCCCTATTACGCGGGCATCTGCGTGGGACTCTACCTGACGTGGATCTCGATGACGACGCTCGGCGCGGCGGTCGGTCCGACGATCGGCGACGTCGAACAGTACGGCTTCGACATGGCGTTCACGGCCGTGTTTCTGGTGCTGCTGCGCGGGATGTGGAAAGGCGTGCGTGCGAGCCGCCCGTGGTTCGTGAGCCTCGTCGTCGCGGCGGCCACCCATCTCGCGCTGCCCGGTGCGTGGTATGTCGCGGCCGGCGCCTGCGCGGGGCTGATCGCCGCGCTGCTGTGGGAGCCTCGCGATGCCTGAGCTTCCGGATTTCGGCACCGTCGCGACGATCGTGCTGATGGCGTCGACCACCTACCTGTCGCGCATTCTCGGCTACGTGCTGCTGCGCAACCGCACGCTGAGCCCGCGGATGGCGTCGGTGATGGAAAACGTGCCCGGCTGCGTGCTGATCTCGGTGATCGCGCCGGCGTTCGTGTCGACGCGCCCGGCCGACCTGCTCGCGCTCGCGATCACGCTCGTCGCGGCGACACGCCTGTCGATCCTGCCGACGGTCATCGTCGGCGTCGCGTCGGCCGGCCTGCTGCGCTACCTGCTCGGCTGAGCGGGTCCGGACTGCCGCACCGGCACGCACCTTCCACGACACGACGATCCTCGCGCCGGAATGCTAGCCTTGTGGATTGCGCCACACCGCACCTCCGCTGCCATTGCCCTTCACGAGGATCGCCCCGATGCAAGCAACCCGCCCGCTGTTCGACCGTGTCCTGCTCACCAACGACGACGGATTCGACGCTCCCGGCCTCGACATACTCGAACAGGTCGCCACGCAACTCGCGCGCGAAGTGTGGATCGTGGCTCCAGCCGAGGACCAGAGCGGCACATCGCATTCGCTGAGCCTGCATGAACCCCTGCGCGTGCATCGCAAGGGCGAGCGGCGCTTCGCGGTGCGCGGCACGCCCGGCGATTGCGTCGCGATCGCGGTCAGCCACCTGATGAAGGGCGCGCGGCCCGACGTCGTACTGTCCGGCGTGAATCGCGGCGCGAACCTCGGCACCGAAACGGTGTTTTCCGGCACGGTCGGCGCGGCGATGACGAGCATGCTGGTCGGCGTACCGGCCATCGCGCTGAGCCAGGCCTTCACCGACCGCAACGCGGTGCCGTGGGGCACCGCGCTCGCGCATGCGCCGGACGTCATCCGCCGGCTCGTCGCCGCCGGCTGGGACAGCGACGCGTGCCTCAACGTGAATTTCCCGCCGCGGCCAGCCGACGACGTGCGTGGCCTGAAGGTGACGAACCAGGGCGCCGGCACGCTGCAGGGTGTAGAGATCGTGTCGGGACGCGATCCGCGCGAGATCGACTATCACTGGCTGAAGCTCGCGCGCGCACCGCGCGACGACGATGCGGATTCGGAAACGGTTGCGCTCGGCGAAGGGTATATCTCGGTCACGCCGCTCAAGTTCGAGCGCACGCACGATCAGGCGCTCGCGCGGCTGCGGTCGAACCTCGGCTGATCGCAAGCGCCTTCGAATGACCCGGCTGCCACGCACGCCATACGTGTCCACCGCCTCAGTGCATCACGTCAGATTCAAGCCGCCGTCGAGCATCACGATCTCGCCCGTCACGTAATCGGACGCGACGAGCATCGCGACCGTCTGCGCGATATCGTCCGGCGTCGCCGCGCGGCGCATCGGCGCGCGTTCGCGCCAGAGCTGCTGCGCTTCCGTCCAGTCGGCGGTCAGCGGCGTATCGACGAGCCCCGGCGCGACCGCATTGACGCGAATCGCGGGAGCCAGCGTGCGCGCGAGCAGCCGCGTCGTGTGATTGAGTGCGGCCTTCGCGGCCGCATACGGAATCGACGCGCCCTTCGGCCGCATGCCCGCATGCGAGCTGACGTTCACGACGCACCCGGCCCGCCCGCGCGACGCCGACTCGCGCAGCGCGGCTTCCGCTTCGGCGACCAGCCGGAACGGCGCGATCACGTTGATTTCATGCATCTCGCGCCACACGTCGGGCGTGGCCGCTGAGAGGTCGTCATGCGGAATCACGCGGCTGACGCCCGCATTGTTCACGAGCACGTCGAGCCGGCCGTGCACCGCGAGCGCGTCGCGGATCAGCCGCACGCGTTCGGCATCGTCGGCGAGATCGGCTTGCACGTACGCGCCGCCGAGTTCGCGCGCCATCGCGCGGCCGGCGTCGGCCGAGCTGCGCGAATGCAGGATCACCGCGTAGCCGTCGGCCGCCAGCCGACGCGCGACGGCCGCCCCGATCCCCGACGTCGAGCCGGTGACGAGCGCGACCGGCCGGTGCACGCGCGACGCGCGCGGCTCGCCGGCGGCTTCGGCTTCTGGAGCGGTTTCGGTGTCGGTTTCGGCAATCGGGGCAGAGATCGGCGGCAGCGGCGCGTCCATGGCGTGGGACCCTGTCAGTGGCGTTCCCGCATCATAAGCGCGACGGGGCCGCGGGGAAGCGAATTCATCCTCATTGGCCGAACGGCCTGCTCCGGTAATGACGTGCAATCGACCGTCATGGCCGTTTCGGCAGCTCGACATACTCCTCGAGCTCGCCCGCGATATAAAGCCGCTTGCCGATTCGCGGGTATTCGCACACGTCGTGTTCGAGCCGCTGCCCGCCGACGAGCAATTCGAGCGGCGCCTCGCCGGTGTTCTGCACCGTATGCGCTTCGCCGCCGCGCGGAAAGCCGATGAAATCGCCGGGCCCGATTTCATTCGTGCGCTCGCCGATCGTCACCGAGCCCGCGCCGGACAGCACGTACACGAATTCTTCTTCGTACAGGTGACGGTGATATTCGGCCGATTCGTGACCGGGCATCAGCGTGAGCAGGTGAACGCCGAATTGCGTCAGGCCGGTCAGGTCGCTGAGTTGCCGCTTGAGACGCACGGCATTGGGATTGAGCGAATGCACCGCGCGCGTGGGTTCCATCTTCGCGATATCGGCGGCCTTCAGCAATTCCCGGGGACAGGGAGTCGACATGGGGAGCTCGCAAGCGTGAATGCTTCGGTTGGACGCGGTGCCGGCGCGGCCCGCGCGGAATGGCTATTGTCCGATATTTTCACGCTTGCAGACGTGCCGCGAACCCCACCGGCTGCGCTACATTGCATCGAATGCCAGAACGTTGCACGCGCAACCATTCAGGCGGCAAACGACGCGTGACGCTCACCCCACGTGCACGCCGCGCAGCTTCGTCAGCAATGCGACGAGGCGATCGATGTGCGCATCCTCGGTGCGCCACGACGACACGCTGATCCGGAACGCCGGCCGCCCCTGCCACACGGTCGCGCCGAACCACACGTCGCCCGACGCCTGCGCGGCTTCGAGGATCGCCGCCGTTTCCTCGTCGGTGCCGGCGCGCACGAGCACCTGGTTCAGCACGACGCGGTTCAGCACGTCGTAGCCGGCCGCCCGCAGGCCGTCCGCGACCCGCGCCGCCTGCGCGCAATGCCGCTCGACCATCGTCGCGACGCCGGCACGGCCGAGCGAACGCAGCGCGGCCCACACGGGAATGCCGCGCGCGCGTCGCGAGAATTCGAGGTTCAGGTTCTTCTGCGCATCCTGCGCGCCGCTCAGATATACGGCGTCGCTGTTCATCGCGGTGGCGAGCGCGGCCGCGTCGCGGCAGATCACCATCGCGCCGTCGTACGGCGTGTTGAGCCATTTGTGACCGTCGGTCGTCCAGCTGTCCGCGCCGTCGACGCCGTCCGTCAGCGCGCGCTTCGACGACGCCCGCGCCCACAGGCCGAACGCACCGTCCACGTGCACCCACGCGCCGGCCGCCTTCGCGGGCGGAATCAATGCCGCGAACGGATCGAATTCGCCGGTGTTCACTTCGCCGGCCTGCACGCAGAAGATCGTCATGTCGTCGAGCGGCGGCAACTGCGCCGGGTCGATCCGGCCGTGCGCATCGACCGGCGCGACGACGATGCGCTTCATTCCGAAGCCGAGCACGCGCAGCGCCTTCTTCACCGTGATGTGCGCGAGCGCGGAGATCACGACTTTCACCTCGGGCGCGCCGATCAGGCCGTCCTCGTCGATCTCCCAGCCCTTGCGCGCGAGCAGCGCGCGCCGCGCGGCCACCAGCGCGACGAGCGTGCAGGCCGTCGCGCTCGTGCCGAAACCGACCGCGCTGCCTTCGGGCAATCCGAGCGCCTCGACGACCCAGCGCGCGGCCTGGCGCTCGAGCGTTGCGGCCACCGGCGAATTCGCGTACGACGACGCGCATTGGTCCCACGCGAGCATCAGCCGCTCGGCCGCCGCCGCGGCCGGCAGCGTCGCGCCGATCACGAAGCCGAAATAGTTCGGGCCGTTCGATGCGACCGTTGCGGGCGTGCCGTGCTCGTCGAGCAGGCGCAGCACGTCGTCGGCCGGGCGTCCCGTATCGGGCAGCGCTTCGTCGAACGCCGCGAGGCCGGCCAGCGCGGCCGCATCGGGAAACGCGCGCCGTTCGTTCGTTGCAGCCAGATACGCGTGCGCGCGCCGATCGGCGTCGGCCAGCAGGGCGAGTTCGTCCATGTCGGTTGCCTCGGTCAGGGTCAGAGTTGCGAGAGATCGCGGCCGAGCTGCTGCAGCGCGCCGTCGATCCGCTTGTAGTACGTGAACTTGCCGACGCGGGTCGCCTGCACGAGCCCGGCGTCCGCGAGGATGCGCATGTGCCGCGTCGTCGTGGCCGGCGCGATGCCGAGCTTCTCGGTGATGTACGTGCAGCACACGCCGAGTTCGTCGAAGTCGCCGTGCGGCTGCGGCGGGAAATGCTTGCGCGGCTGCTTGAGCCAGCGCAGCACGGCGAGACGGCTTTCGTTGGCCAAGGCGCTGATGCGGATCACGTCGTCCATGGGGTTCGGCTTCGTTTGACGTTTTGAATATTAGCTAAATGACGAAATGTGGGCAATGGGCTTGAACAGCGGTTTCAGCCTGCGATGCCGCGCGCCCGCACGCACCGTCGCGCATTCGATGCGATCGCGGCGAGATCGCCGTCGCATCGTCTCGCCGGCCGCGCGGGCAACGTGCTGTTACGCGAGCGCCTCCGCCAGCCTGTCGATCAACGCGCGCACACGCCGCGGCTGCGCCGCACTCCCCGGATAGACGATCTGCAGATCCACGTCGCCGGGCGAGAACGCGCCGAGCACCTCGACGAGCGCGCCCGACGCCAGGTCCCGTTCGACGTCGACCAGCGATTTCAGCGCGACGCCGTGCCCCGCGACGCACCACGCGCGCACGAGCGCCCCGTCGTTGGCGACGCGCCGGCCGCGCACCACCACGCGCTTCAATGCGCCGTCGATACTGAACGGCCATTCGGCATACAGCTCCTGGCCGAAGCGCATCACGATGCAGTCGTGCGCGGCAAGTTCGTCCGGGTGTATCGGCGTGCCACGTGCGGCGAGATACGCGGGCGCCGCGCACACCACACGCCGCGCACGGCCGAGCGAACGGCTGCGCAACGAACTGTCTGCCAGCGTGCCGCGACGGATCGCGAAATCGAGCCCCTGCCCGACGAGGTCGACATACCCGTCGCCGAGATGCAGGTCGACCGTCACGCCCGGATGCGCGGCCAGGAACGCGTCGAGGACCGGCACGACGCGCTCGCGCCCGAGATCGGCCGGCGCACTCAGCCGCACGGGCCCCGACAGCGTCTGCACGCCCAGCCGCACACGGCTTTCGAGTTCATCGGCCTCGGCCAGCAGGCGTCGCGCACCCTCCGCCAGCGTGCGCCCCTCGTCGGTCAGGCTGATCGCGCGCGTCGTGCGCGTGAGCAGCGCCGCGCCGTAGTGGCGCTCGAGCGCCGTCAGCCGCTCGGACACCGTGGCCGGCGACAGGCCGACTTCGCGGCCCGCCGCGGCCAGCCCGCCCTTCTCCACGATGCGCAGGAACAGCGCGAGGTTGTCGAGCAGCATTGTTCGCTCCTTCCGAAGGATATTTTCGTCGTCTTCTGGATTATCCGGGAAAGCCGCAAACGGTACATTGGTCGCCTGACGATCGACGCGCGGCCGCGCCGCGCTCACACGACGAGAGAAACGCTCATGGAATATCGTACGCTCGGCCGCTCCGGCCTCAAGGTCCCTGTCCTGAGCTTCGGCGCCGGCACGTTCGGCGGCGCCGGCCCGCTGTTCAGTGCCTGGGGCAATACCGGGGTCGACGAAGCACGCCGCCTGATCGACATCTGCATTGAAGCCGGCGTCAACCTGTTCGACACCGCCGACGTGTATTCAGACGGCGCGTCCGAGCGCGTCCTCGGCGCCGCGCTCAAGGGGCGCCGCGACCAGGTGCTGATCTCGACCAAGACGGGCCTGCCGACCGGCGACGGCCCGAACGACGCGGGCACGTCGCGCGCACGGCTCGTGCGCGCCGTCGACGACGCGCTGCGCCGCCTCGACACCGACTACATCGACCTGCTGCAACTGCACGCGTTCGACGCCGGCACGCCGGTCGAGGAAGTGATGTCGACACTGGACGATCTCGTGCGCGCGGGCAAGCTGCGCTATATCGGCGTGTCGAACTTCGCCGGCTGGCAGATCATGAAGTCGCTCGCGGAGGCCGACCGGCACGGCTGGACGCGCTACGTGGCGAACCAGGTGTACTACTCGCTCGTCGGCCGCGACTACGAGTGGGACCTGATGCCGCTCGGCGCCGACCAGGGCCTCGGCGCGCTGGTGTGGAGCCCGCTCGGCTGGGGCCGGCTCACCGGCAAGATCCGGCGCAATGCGCCGCTGCCCGAAGGCAGCCGCCTGCATGAAACGGCCAGCTACGGGCCGCCGGTCGACGACGAACGCCTGTACGACGTGGTCGATGTGCTCGACGCGATCGCGGAAGAAACCGGCAAGACGGTGCCGCAGATCGCGCTGAACTGGCTGCTGCAGCGGCCGACGGTGTCGTCGGTGATCGTCGGCGCGCGCAACGAGGAACAGTTGCGGCAGAACCTCGGGGCGGTCGGCTGGGCGCTGACCGATGCGCAGGTCGCGAAGCTCGATGCGGCGAGCGCGGTGGAAGCGCCGTATCCGTATTTTCCGTATCGCCGGCAGGCGGCGTTCGCGCGGTTGAATCCGCCGATGCGCGGGTAAGCCGCGAAGGCATCGGCATCAGGCCAGCACGCGCGCGTGGCCGAGCAGCACGACCTTGTCTGTCGAACCGTACATCGCGCGGGCGCGCGATACGCTGACGCTCGCCACCGGCAGTTTCAGTCCGCGCTCGCCGACCGTCGTGCGAAACCCGTCCCGCAAGCCGTCGATGAACGGCAGGATCGTGGCCTTCGCGGCCGCGTCGTGCAGGCGCTGCGCATCGCGTGGGCGGCCGGAAAAACCCGGGACCAGTTCTGACCGCGCCCCGTCCTGAAAAGGCCCGCGACATGAACGGAGCCTGTCCGTACGCGCGGTCCGGGAACAGGACCACCGCCAATGGCTGTCGCCGCAGAACGGCCACAGTAGCCACAGGGATACAAAATCATCCTGTCGGTTCAATTTTGTAGCCCTGCGGACACCAATTTTACATGCGAATTTGTAGCACAAGGGCTACAACATCAGTCAATGTGAGGACTTTTGACGCCCTGGGGCTACAAATGACAACCTTGGCCGATGTTGGAGAGATGCTGAGAGCGGTCCGCCATTCAGCAGGACTTTCTCAGAAAGAGCTGGCCGCGCACGCCGGTGTCGCACGCACGACGCTCGCACGGATGGAGACACTCGCGCGAGGCGACATGAGCGTATCTGCGCTCGTTCGGCTGCTGGAGGCTGCTGGCTATGACTTGCGCGTGGTGAAGCGCGGGCATGGGCGCACCCTCGATGACGTGCTGGCCGAACAGCGCACGATGGGAGACGCGTGACCATGCGGCTTCATGTGTACGTCAAAGGCAAACTCGTTGCGCATCTCTATCGCCAGGCGGACGACTATGCATTGCGCTACACCGCAGACGCACTCGATGCCGACTTTGCCAGTTTGACCATGCCCGTTCGCGAAGATGCCTGGATTTGGCCGCGCGACCTGCATCCCTTCTTCCGGCAGAATCTGCCCGAAGGATTTCTTTTTCAAGTGATTCGCGAGGAGTTCGGCCCTTATCTCGACGGAACCGACCTTTCGCTCCTGGCCGTCATCGGCGGCGCCGGCCTGCTTGGCTTGCCGCCGCACGAGAAGTACCGTCCGTCGACCGAACAGGTTCTCAACGCGACAAAGCCCTACATCGGTCCTGCCAATTGGCGGCGGGAGGCCGAACAACTCGGCTGGCAACTCATCACCAACTACGTCGTGCGCAACGCGGACTGCCACGCGAAGAACATCGCACTCCTCTACTCGAACATCGACGACGTCATCTACACACCTGCCTATGACATAGTCACCACGGAGGCTTATCCGCGCTTTGCGAACAATCCGCCGGGGCTGAGCATCGACGGTCGAAAAACGTGGGCCCCCGGGAAGACGCTGGAGCGTTTTTTCAACACGCGTCTCGGCATCCCGCCGAAGCAATACCGCGAGATGGTCGAAGCACTGTGCGACTCGGCCGTATCGACGGGAAAAGATATCGTCGAAGCAGCAAGGAACGAGACGCGCTGGCATTGGACCGCGAAGCAGATGCTGCATGCATGGAACGAAGGCATGGGATCACTCCGCAGCGCCAAGCCGCAGGTCGCATTCAAAGCGCTCACGCCAGTCATCGAGGCCGCCGGTTTTTCAGACGCCGATCAGGCCGGCAACGCGAAAGCGATCATTGGTCGCTCGGAATTGCTGGCCAATCACGACAAGAAACCCTGACGTCCGTCCGATTCAATCCCCCGGACCCGACCCCGGCCCCACCCATCCCAGCGGCCGCGCCTTGATCCACAAAAACAGCGGCACGCGCGCCCACTGCCTGGGACCTGCTCACGCTCATAACGGGCTTGCGCTGGCCGCGTCGCGCACGCGACCTTCGCCACAGCCAATCTCCGGCTTGCCGGCCCAGCCGATCCATTGGCCGGCAACCCGCGCCCAGTGTTCGGCAATGGCTTTCGTATCGGTCATGCGCCCGCCCTCCCGCTCGATATGCGTCCTTGGCTCAGGATGCACATCGTAAGCGAAGCGGCGAACGGCGTGCACCGATTACCCCATTCGGCCAGTTTCCGTTTCCGGTCACGACGTTCTACAGTTACGACACCGTCATCCGTGCCGCCGCACATCGCCCCGCTCGACGATGCGCGCCCCGATTCCGAGGAAAGCCATGCCGAGTATCTTCGCCGCGCCCGCCGATGCCCCGCCAAGCCCCGTCGCGGCGGAAACGCGCATGGTGCACGACGTAGCAACGCTGAAGCCGTCCGACTACCGGTCGGCGGACGGCGCGTCGTGGGTCATCTCGACCATCACGCCGGCCGCTGACAGCGGCGCGAACGTCACGGGCAAGACGTATTTCGACACCGCCAAAGGCCGGACCGTCCCGGTACCCGACGCGCGCCGCCGCTATGCGAATCGCGGCACGTGGCAGGTCGTCGCGAGTTCGAGCGCTGCCGTCCCCGCGACGGGCCGCTACGACTGGCTCACGCTCGCGTGGCTGCCCATCAACCGGCGGCCGCTGCCGCAAACGCCCGAGCACCTGTATTCGCCGTTCATTCGCGGCGGCACGATCGTCTATCGGTGGAATCCGGCCGCGGAAGGCGGCGAGCAGTTCGGCAACGTGCGGATGATTTTTCCGGAATGGACGCAGCACGTGGCCGATGCGTTGCGGTCTCCGCCCGCTGCGGGGCCGGACGGCGCGTCGTCGGCCCCGCCTGCGCTCGATCGCCTGAAAACAGACATGAACCCGATGGCCGCCGTGCTCGACTTCGACGACGCGCTGCGTGAGGAACCAGTGGGCCCGATCGTTGCGCGACTGCCCACGCTGCTGCGCGGGAAGGACCTGCACGAACTGTCGGCGATCGTGTTCCTGTGCCTGTCCGCAGCGCGCGAAGAGGACCGGCCGCGCTTCGTCGAAACGATCGACGCGACGATCGCGGGCACAGATGACCGCGAACGTCTGCTGGCGATTGCGTACGGGGCGTTCGCCGCGGGGCGGACGCGACCGGTTCCATTCCGCGATAACGCGCTGAACGCACTCATCAACGATGTATTCGGCGCGCTGAAACAGCGCACGACGGCACTCGGCGTGCCGGTCGAGCAAGGGTCGCCGTGGTACGAGTTCTTTACCGCGTATCGGCTCGGTGAAGCACGGGCGGGCAACGGCCAGTAATCGCCCGCGAAGCGATGTCATCGCGAAAGCAGTAGCAAATCTCCAACGCCGCTCATCACTCGCCGCACATTGTCTCGGCGCTTCCTCGGTGCAAACCCGCCGCGCCGTCCCAATACCGAATCGATTTCCCCCGCTATTCGGCGATTTGAATCGGATCGCGCCGTGCTAAATTCCCGCTCGGCCACAAGGCCCATTCAAATAAACTCAATCAAAGACCAAATCATGAAATCTCTTATCCGCCATGCCGCACTGGCATTCGTGACGATCGGCTTCCTGTCGGGCTGCGCCAGCAGCGTGACGCGCGACGCCCGCGATCCGGCAGGGGCCACCGTGACCGCATCGACGCCCCAATTCGGCAAGAAACCCGTGATCGTGAAGGTCACGCTCGACAACGCCGCGCAGGAAGCGTTGAAAGACAACCTGAAGTTCGATGCGAAGAAACTGCAGGAAAAAATCGAACAGGCACTGGACGCACGCAAGCTGCTGGCCAAAGCGGATGCAACCGATGCGATGCACCTGAATGTCGAAGTCACCGGCATTCGCGTGCGCTCGAGTTTCTCGGCCGTCATGTTCGGCTTCATGGCCGGCAGCGATTACGTCGACGGCACCGTCACGTTCGCCGATGCCGACAATCATCCGCTCGACCACTTCAAGGTGTCGGCGTCGTATGCGCTCGGCGGTATCGCGGGCATCGACAGCATGCGCATGGACTGGCTGTACGAGAAATTCACCGAGAAGACGATCGCGACGCTCGATCCGGCGACCGCGGCAACGCAAGGCGACGCGGCATCGACGGCGTCGAAGAAGCTGTAAGACCCGGCGCCCGACGGCTCGTGGATGCGCGGCCCGTCGGGCCATGGCGGCAGCCCTGTGTCGCCGCCAACGAGCGGCCGCGCCAGCCGCCAACCGGGTGCCAGGCAATGCGTAAGTGAATGCCTAGCGCTCGCATCTTGCAGCGTTCCCATCCCGCTGAACCAGCCGATATGCATCGGATGCCGCCGCGCCCACCGACCGCCACAAGATACTCATGCCCGCACGCACCACGCTAAGCACGACGCTAAAAAAGCGGCCGCTCGCGAGCGGAGCGGCCGTCAAGGAGAGATCCCTGTGCGGGATACCGGCGGACACCACACCAGACCGATCTGATTCGCTGCACGTCGGCGTGCACATCACGCAGTCCTGAGCTGCCCCGGGCGCCTGTCGCGATCCGCAACACGCCGTTACGTTCGCGGAGGGAACCCCCATGCGCGGCAACCGGTCGAAACGCCGCACGACCGTCGACCGCTTCATCGTCGCGGCGGACCATCCCGTCTTCTGTCCCGCTCGATCACGTCCATTCTTCCTATTTCATGTTGAGCATCGGTCCCTTCTCGATCCGCGTCGTCGCGGTCGCCGTCGCCGCGCTGCTGGCGTGGCTCGTCGCGCGTGTCATCCAGCGTCGCCCGCCGGACGGGCATCACAAGACCGCGTCAGGCCTGATCCTCGACGCGCTGCTGCTCGGGTTGATTGCCGCGCGTGCCGGTTACGTCGCGCAATGGTGGCCGGACTACGCGGCGTCGCCGCGCGCGATCGTCGCGCTCGGCGACGGCGGCTTCGACGCGCGCATCGGCATCGCGGCCGCGCTGGTGTTCGCCGGCTGGCGTCTGCGCCGCCTGCCCGCGCTGCGTCGGCCGGTGCTGGCCGGCATCGTCGCGGGCCTCGGCGCGTGGGGCATCGCGCAAGGCACGCTGGCGACGTTGCAGCGCGGCGCGCCGCCGCTTGCAACGATGCCGCTCCAGGCGCTCGATTCGACGCCCGTATTGCCCGCGGGCTTCGTCGGCAAGCCGGTCGTCGTGAACCTGTGGGCGACGTGGTGCGCGCCGTGCCGCCGTGAGATGCCGATCCTCGAACAGGCGCAGCGTGACCATCCGGGCATCACGGTCCTGATGCTCAACCAGGGGGAAAACGCGCAAGCCGTGCGCGCGTTCCTCGAACAGCAGAACCTGCGCTTCGATCACGTGCTGCTCGACCCTTCGCTGCACGCGATGCACGCGTATGGCTCGCGCGGGCTGCCGACCACGTTGTTCTTCAATGTGAAAGGCGAACTCGTCGAATCGCATATGGGCGAGCTGACCGCCGCGCGGCTGAAGGATGCCGTCACGCAACGCTTCGGGCAGTAATGACCGGCGACCCCACGCGCCGGGCACGCAGTGCGCGCCCTGCACGATGCCGGCCGCCGGTCTTCCCGCGTCACGCACTCAGAACTTGTGCCGAATCCCCGCATGCACCATCAGTTGCTTCGACGTCGACGATAGATCCGCCGCCCCCGGGATATAGGCCTGATCGAGCGACGAGCCGGTCGCGTCGCCGGCAATCCGCTGGTACGCGCCCATCAGGTAGACGTCGGTGCGCTTGGACAGGTTGGTGTCGGCCATCAGCCCGATCGAATGGATCTTCGGTTTCGCGCTGCCCGTGGTCGCGTCGTAGCGCACGGTCGTGTACACGTACTGCGCGCCCACGAAGAACGCCGGCGTGAACTGATACCTGCCGTTCACTTCGAAGTTCTGGTACTTGATCGCCGTGACCGCGCCGCCCGCGAGCGGCCCTGTCACCGGTTCGATTGTCTCGTCGCCGAACAGGTAGCCGACGTTCGCGGTCGGCCGCGTGACGTTGCTGTTCGTATACGCGAACCCGACCGTCGCGGGCCCTGCGGTGTAGTTGATGCCCGCGCCGAAAATCCGCAATCTCGCCGACGCGAAGTTCGCATCCGCGCCGACCGACCCCGCGCCCGCGATCGCGCCGCCGGCCGTCGCGCCCGGGTTGTCCGCATTCAGGAACGCGGCGCCGACGAGCAGGCCGCCCTGCTCGTACTCCGCACCGACGCTCCATTGCCGGTTGTTCGCGAACCCGGTGTCGTTGCTGAAGCTGTACGTGCCGCCGAACGAGAAGCCGGCAAAATCCGGGCTCGCGTACTTGACCGTGTTGTTCACCCGGAACGTATTGCCGGTGTTGTCGTTGTCGAGCGGATGCGAGAACGGATAGACGCCCCAGCTGCCGTTCGCGGTCGTCGGCGCAAGGAAATCCACGACTGCGTCGTATTGCCGGCCGAGCGTCAGCGTGCCGAAGCGCGTGCTGCCGAGCCCGACGTAAGCCTGCCGCCCGAACATCCGGCCGCCCTGCGCGAGCGTGCCGCTGTTCACGTTGAAGCCGCTCTCGATCTGGAACAGCGCACTGTAGCCGCCGCCGAGATCCTCGGTGCCCTTCAGCCCCCAGCGGCTGCCCTGCGCGAAGCCGCTCGCCATCTGCCACGCGCCGTGCCCGCCGACGTTGTTCGTATAGTCGATGCCCGCATCGATCAGCCCGTACAGCGTGACGCTGCTCTGCGCGAACGCCGGCACCGCACAGAGTGCCGGCATCACGACGAAAAACAATCTCCAGTTCATTCGCTTTCCTTATTGATTTGATTATCCCCACCCGCTCGCTATGATGCGGTGCCGCTTACTTCGCGCCGTAGATGTCGAAGTCGAAGTACTTGCGGTTGATCCGCTGATACGTGCCGTTCGCGAGGATCGTCGCCAGCGCGCGATTGAATGCGTCGCGCAGGTCGGTGTCCTGCTTGCGCAGCCCGAGGCCGTCGCCCTGCCCGAAGTATTTCGCGTCGTCGATCGCCGCGCCGACGAACATGAAGTCCTTGCCCTGCGGCTTCTTCAGGAAGCCGTCGCTGGCCGCGATCGACGCCTGGAACGCCGCGTCGAGCCGCCCCGTCACGAGATCGGCGTACACCTGGTCCTGGTTCTGGTACGACTCGATCTGCACGCCGGCCGGCTGCCAGTTCGCGATCGCATAGTCGGCTTGCGCGGAGCCCTGCTCGACGCCGACGCGCTTGCCCTTCAGCGACGCGGCCGTCGGCAGCAACGGCGAACCCTTGCGCGCGACCAGCCGCGCCGGCGCATTCGAGATCCGGTTCGTGAACGCGATCTGCTGCATGCGTTTCGGCGTGATCGTCATCGACGACGCGATCACGTCGAACTTGCGCGCGAGCAACCCCGGAATCATCCCGTCGAAACTCGACTCGACCCACACGCAGCGCGCATGCAGCTCCGCGCACAACGCGTTGGTGATGTCGATCCCGAAGCCCGTCAGCGTGCCGTCCGGCTGCTTGTATTCGAGCGGCGGGTACGTGGGATCGACCGCGAGGCGAATCTCCTTGCCCGCCCAGTCGCCCGCGTGCGCGGCGCCTGCGATCGTCGTTGCCGTCAGCGCCATTGCGAGCGCGGCCATCCATGGTTTCATTGCCTGTCTCCTTGTTTCCGTCGTTGAAGGTGAATCGAATCCGTATGTCCCGCGTGTCCGCCTGTCCGGCTCACGCGAGGTAGCGCTCCGCGAGCGCGATCCAGTAGCTCGCGCCGATTGCAAGGCACGCGTCGTTGAAATCGTAGCCGGGGTTATGCAGCCCGCAGCCGGCCGCGCCGTCGCCGTCGCCGTTGCCGATCGACAGGTAGCTGCCCGGACACGCGTCGAGCATGAACGCGAAATCCTCGCTCGCCGCGATCGGCCGCAGATGCGGGATCAGCGCGTCGTCGCCGCCCCATTCACGTTCGACGTCCCGCGCGAATGCCGTTTCCGCTGCATGGTTGACCAGCACCGGATAGCCGTAGCGATAGTCGATCTCGGCCATTGCGCCGTAGCTGTCGGCCTGGCCGTGCACGATCGCGCGGATGCGCCGTTCGAGCAGCGCGCGCACGTCCGGCGACAGCGCGCGCACGCTGAGTTCGATATCCGCATGAGGCGGAATCACGTTCGATGCGGTGCCCGCGTGGATCGAGCCGGTCGTCACGATCGCCAGCTCCTGCGGATTCACGTTGCGCGACACGATGGTCTGCAGCGCCATCACGATCGACGCGCAGACCACCACCGGATCGATCGTCGTGTGCGGCGCCGCACCGTGGCCGCCGCGCCCGATCACGCGCACGCGCACCTCGTCGGCCGACGCCATCGCGGGACCGTCGCAGAAGCCGAGCACGCCGGCCGGCAGGCCCGGCACGTTGTGCATCGCGAACACGGCATCGCACGGGAAACGCGTGAACAGCCCGTCGTCGAGCATCCGCTTCGCGCCGCCGAGCCCTTCCTCGGCCGGCTGGAAAATCAGGTTCAGCGTGCCGGTGAAGCGCCCGCGCTCGGCCAGGCACCTAGCCGCCGCGAGCAGCATCGCCGTATGGCCGTCGTGGCCGCACGCATGCATCACGCCGTCGTGCAGGCTTGCATGCGGCAGCCCGGTTGTCTCGCGGATCGGCAACGCATCCATGTCGGCGCGCAGCCCCAGGCGCTTCCCGGCGCCCCGCGCGAGCGTGCCGACCACGCCGGTGCCGCCGACGCCGCGCGTCACCTGATAACCCCATGTTGTCAGGCAGTCGGCGACGAGCGCGCTCGTCGCGTGTTCCTCGAACCCCAGCTCCGGATGCGCGTGCAGCCGGCGGCGCAGCGCGATCATCTCCGCCTCGATAGCCGCCATTTCAGGCGAAATTCGTGCTCGATCCACCCTCGATACTCCTCGATACGTGCCGGTTTCCGATCGCCGGAATGGCGGATCGTGGCGAAATCGTAGGCAGCGAAAAAACCGGCGAACAGCCGCAGTTTCGTTATGATGACAACCTTTCGTTGTCGGCATTCATCCCCTCTCACACCATCCCGCACCATGAGCACGATCAAGCTGCATCAGTTGCAGGCGCTCGTCGCGAGCGCGGAAGCCGGGAGCATCCGTGGCGCGGCGCGCACGCTGGGGCTGTCGCAGGCGGCCGTCACGCGCGCGCTGCGCGAGCTGGAGGCCAGCGAGCGCCTGCCGCTGCTGGTTCGCGCCCCGGAAGGCATCGGCTTCACCGACTACGGGAAGACGCTGCTCACGCACGCGAAGCTCGTGCTCAAGCAGCTCGAGCATGCGCAGAGCGATCTCGAACGGATGCGCGGGCGCGTCGAGGGGCGGCTGAGTGTCGGCGTCACGCCGTGGCTGACGATGACGTTCCTCGCGGAGACCGTGCTGCAGTTTCGCGAGCGGATGCCCGACGTGCGCCTCGAACTCTATGAAGCGCTGATGGCCGTCGCGCAGCCGCTGCTGCGCGACGGCAGCATGGATTTCGCGCTCGGCCACGTGCAGCCCGGCAGCGGCGCGCGCGAATTCGCGTTCGAGCCGCTGCTGCGCTACGACACGTCGGTGATGGTGCGCGCCGGGCATCCGCGCGAGCGCGCGACGTCGGTGCACGATTTGCTCGATTGCGACTGGGTGCTGAATTCGTCGGCCGACGGCCAGGCCGCGCTGATCGACTACCTGTTCACGCGGCACGGCGCGCGGATCGACGAACGGCGCATCGTGCGCGCACAGTCGGTCGCGATGTTGCAGACGATGCTCGAGCAGGCCGGCATGTGCACGTGGTGCCCGACGATCCTCGCCGCGGTGCCGCCATTCGGCGAGCGGATGCGCGTGCTGCCGCTGAAGGAGACCTTCGAGCCGAGCGAACTCGGCATCGTCACGCGGCGCAGCAGCACGCTCGGCGACGCGGCGCGTTGCTTCATCGACTGCCTGTTGCACGTGATCCGCCAGCATGCGCGCTCGGCGCGCAAGGAGGATCTCGCGCTGTTTCACACGCTCACGCTGCTGATCTGACCGCTAGCGCGGCGGCTGGATGCCGCCCGGCTCAAATCAGACATGTCCGATAGGCCCGGCGATACGCGGTCCGTACACTCGGATCCATGATTTCGCTGATCCAGTCCTCCTTCGATACGGCGCGCGATGCCGTCACGCAAGTCGCGCGCCGCCCTTCGTTCCTGCGCAAGCTCGACATCGCGGTGCTCGTGCTGATCGTCGCGAGCGTGCTCGTCGTGATGGCCGACAGCGTGCAGGAGCTGCACCAGCAATACGGCCACGCGCTCTACGCGGCCGAATGGGCGTTCACGCTGCTGTTTTCCGCCGAGTATCTGCTGCGCCTCTGCACCGCGAAGAAGCCGGCCGCGTATGCGCGCAGCTTCTTCGGCATCGTCGATCTCGTGTCGGTGCTGCCGACCTATCTCGCGTTCTTCTTCCCCGGCCTGCACGCGCTGATCGACGTGCGGCTGCTGCGCCTGCTGCGCGTGTTCCGCATCCTCGGGCTGTCGATCTATCTCGAGGAAGGGCAGTTGCTGATGCGGGCGCTCACGCGCGCGCGGCGCAAGATCTTCGTGTTCATCGGCGGGATGTTCGTGCTCGTCGTGATACTCGGCACCGTGATCTTTCTGGTCGAAGGGCCGGAGCACGGGATCACGAGCATTCCGGTCGGCGTCTACTGGGCGGCCGTGACGATGAGTACGACCGGCTACGGCGACCTGACACCCGTCACGCCGCTCGGCCGGCTGATCACGTCGTGCGCGATCTTGCTCGGCTACGGGATCATCGCGTTTCCGACCGGGATCATGGGCGCGGAGCTGGTTGCATCGGCGATGGAGCGCAAGCGCCCGAATGCTGATACGGATACACGCTGCTGCCCGAACTGCGGCGCGGCGGTTCCGCCGCCCGAGCCAGTTGACGCTGCCGCGCCACGACGACCAGAGTAGGCCCTGTTCTATTCCGATTCCTTCCCTGCGGCCGACGCCGGCGCATGCCGTCTTTAGCTCACTTTGAAGTCGGACGGAATTCGACCGAGAAACGATCCGCCAACGCTGCAAGACGACGATCCAGGGTCCAGAAGCGCGCCCCCGGCGTGATCAACGTGGACGCCAACAAGGTCAGATCGACGAGACCGCACCCCATCCCGTAGAGCTTCTCGCGCTCCACGAATGCCATTACCTCAGACATGCTGGCCTGATTGCATTCCTGAAGCAATCCGAGGTCGTTCAGCGTTCGCAGTCGTGGCGCCGGCGGCGTCCCGCAAGCAAGTTCACCCAGCACCATCGGATGCATCAGTACGGCATCGAGCGCAAGCAGCTCGAAAAGTGTCTGATTTCTGTTTCGAAAGTGATCAACCCAGACTGACGTGTCAATCAACACATTCATTGCGATTCCGGTTCCTGGCGACGTCGCGGAATATCTGCCATGCCGGACATGGATCCGCCCAGTGCTGCCAGGCGTTTGGCGGCCTGGACACGTACAAACGTCTTGATTGCCTCCCTGAACAAGTCCGCCTTATCCATTCCGGGCTCGGCCATTTGGAGGGCCTTCGTGTAGAGATCGTCGTCGATAGTGACCGTGGTTCGCATTGCCTACCTCCATCAAAATTGATGCGATAACGCACCAATTTTATCACCTTACTCAGTTATAGAGAGCAAACACTTCATGCACGAACGGTCGGCGCCTATGCCATCGGTCACCCCGCCTGCCCGCCCAGCATCTGCACGAACGCGGCGAGTCCCGTCAGCATGATCTGCACGCCCACGCACAGCAGCAGGAACGCGGACACGCGCATCGCGACCTTCGTCCCTTCGCTGCCGAGATAGCGCGCGAGCGTCGTCGCGCGGCTGTAGATCTGCCAGATCGTGAACGCGACGAGCGCCGCGACCGCCACCGACACGATGCCCGACAACACGTAATCGCTCGCCGTATGCGCACGGTTCGCATGCAGCGCGATGCCGGCCGCGATCGAGCCGGGGCCGATGGTCAGCGGGACCGTCAGCGGAAAGAACGCGCGCGACATCAGCTTCGGCAGATCGTCGCCGTGCGCGGCGACATCGCCGCCGGCCGGTACGTCAGGCGCATTCAGCATCGACCAGCCGGCCACCGCCACCGCCAGGCCGCCGCCGATGCGCAGCGCCTCCATCGAGATTCCGAAGAAGTTCAGTACCGGCGCGCCAACGAAAAAGATCACGAGCAGCGTGAAGAACACGTTCGTCGCGATCTGCTTCGACAGCACCGCGCGCTCGGCTTCGGTCAGCGATTGCGTGCGTTCGAGAAACACGAACGCCATGCCGAATGGATTGATGATGCCGATCAGGCCCGTGAAGCCGAACAGGATTTCAGGGATCAGGCGGTCGAGCTGCATCGCGATCGTGCTCTCCGGTAGCGAACGGGAATAAAAAAGCGGCCAGTCGAGAAGACCGGCCGCAAAAAGGAGATGTCTCCATGATCCGGCACACGGTGTATGCCGGGCCGCAGAAACTGAATTGTCGGGAATCTGAGTCGGGATGGAAATCAGTCGAGTCTGATTTTGCTGAGCGCCGGACAATTCGACGGGCACGCGTAAGGCCGCATGCGCGGCGGGCGACGTCGCCCCCGGCTCGTCAACGATCTCAGATGCTGCGCTGATTGACCCGCTGTGACAGCGCCTCCGCGCTTTCCTTGCGCTCGCTGTACCGGTCGACCAGATAGGGGCCGACGTCGCGCGTCAGCAGCGTGAACTTCACCAGTTCCTCCATCACGTCCACCACGCGGTCGAAATACGCGGACGGTCTCATCCGCCCCGCTTCGTCGAATTCCATGAACGCCTTGGCCACCGACGACTGGTTCGGGATGGTCAGCATGCGCATCCAGCGCCCGAGCACGCGCATCTGGTTCACCGCGTTGAACGACTGCGAGCCGCCGCTCACCTGCATCACCGCAAGCGTCTTGCCTTGCGTCGGCCGCACGGCGCCCGTCGACAGCGGAATCCAGTCGATCTGCGCTTTCATGATGCCGGTCATCGCGCCGTGCCGCTCCGGCGAGCACCACGCCATGCCTTCCGACCACATCACGTGCTCACGCAGCTCGACCACTTTCGGATGGCTCTCCGGCGCATCGTCCGGCAGCGGCAATCCGCTCGGATTGAACACGCGTACCTCGGCGCCCATCGCCGTGAGCAGGCGTGCAGCTTCCTCGACCAGCAAGCGGCTGAACGAACGCTCGCGCAGCGACCCGTACAGGAGCAGGAGCCGAGGCGGATGGGTCGATGGCGCGGCAGGCCGCAGTTGCGTGGCGTCCGGCACGCGGAACAGCGTGGCGTCGAGTTGCGGCAGGTCTTTCAGGGAGTCGGTCATGGGGCGCTTCTCTCGTGATCTCGAGCCCGGCGCTCGTACCAGCCCTTCGACCGGTTGACGATGCGCACGACCAGCAACATCACCGGCACCTCGACCAGCACGCCGACGACGGTGGCCAGCGCCGCGCCGGAATGGAAACCGAACAGGCTGATCGCGGCCGCGACCGCCAGCTCGAAAAAGTTGGATGCGCCGATCAGCGCCGACGGGCACGCGATGTCATGCTTTTCGCCGACCGCGCGATTGAGCCAGTAGGCGAGCGCGGAATTGAAGAACACCTGGATCAGGATCGGCACCGCGAGCAGCGCGATCACCAGCGGCTGCTTCAGGATCGCTTCGCCCTGGAACGCGAACAGCAGCACGAGCGTGGCCAGCAGCGCGGCGATCGACCATGGGCCGATCTGCGTCATCGCGGCATCGAACGCGGCCTGCCCCTTCGCGAGCAACCGCTTGCGCAGGATCTGCGCGACGATCACCGGAATGACGATGTAGAGCACGACCGACGTGAGCAGCGTCGCCCACGGCACCGTGATGGCCGACATCCCCAGCAGCAGGCCGACCAGCGGCGCGAACGCGATCACCATGATGCTGTCGTTCAGCGCGACCTGCGACAGCGTGAAGAGCGGATCGCCGCCTGTCAGCCGGCTCCACACGAACACCATCGCCGTGCACGGCGCGGCAGCCAGCAGGATCAGCCCGGCGATATAGCTGTCGAGCTGATCCGCCGGCAACAGCGGTGCAAACAGATGGCGGATGAACAGCCAGCCGAGGAACGCCATCGAGAACGGCTTGACGAGCCAGTTCACGACGAGCGTGACGCCGATGCCCTTCACGTGCTGACGCACCTCGTGCAGCGCGCCGAAGTCGACCTTCACCAGCATCGGCACGATCATCACCCAGATCAGCAGCCCGACCGGCAGATTGACCTGCGCGTACGCCATCCGGCCAATCGCGTGAAACAGGCCGGGCAGCGCCTGGCCGAAGGCAATGCCCGCGACGATGCACAGCGCCACCCATACGGTCAGGTAGCGTTCGAAGAAGTTGATGGCGGGTTGCGTGACCGCCGTACCGGGCGGCGCGACGTTGGGCGTATTCATCGGACGAGGTTCCGTCTTGAAGTCATGAGCGGCCGCTCGTTTCGCGCACATCGCGCTGCGCGCGGTCAGTGTTGTGCAATCTCGATCAGCGCCGCGTGAAGTGCGTCGTCGCTCATGCGATCGAGCGGCAGCGCCAGCAACTGCAGCATTCGATAGCCGATCGCTTGCCGAGTCAGTTCGAAGGCGAGACGCTTGCCTGCTTCGCCGCCCGTCGCGTTCGACGGATCGGCGTAGCCCCAATGCACTTTGACCGGGCTGCCGGGCCAGTACGGGCACGTCTCGGACGCCGCGCTGTCACAGACCGTGATGACGACGCGCATCTCGGGCGCGCCGTCGCCGACGAATTCGTCCCAGCTTTTGCTGCGAGCGTCGCCGACGTCGACACCGGCGTTCGTCAACGCTTCCAGCGCGAACGGATTCAGACGGCCGCTCGGTGCGCTGCCGGCGCTGTAGGCATGCACATCCTTGCCGAGTTTCGCGGCCCAGTGATTGAGCATGCCTTCCGCGAGCACGCTGCGCGCCGAGTTGTGGGTGCAGAGGATCAGGACGTTCGTGGTCATGGGCGAGCACGCGAATGCGCGTCAGGATTGACGGGAGCGGTCGATTTTTGCGGAAGGCGAGCAGCCGGACACCGGCGAGCACGGATTGCCGCCGCAACAGTTCTCCGTGAGATAGCCGAGCAGCCCGTTCATCGTGTCGAAGTTCGCGCAATAGAACACGAAGCGGCCGTCCTGACGGCTCGTCACGAGCTGCGCGTGCGCCAGCTCTTTCAGGTGAAAGGACAGCGACGAAGGCGGCACGGCGAGCAACGTGGCGATCTGGCCAGCCGGCATGCCTTGCGGCCCGGCCTGCACGAGCGCGCGAAAGACCGCGAGGCGGGATTCATGCGCGAGCGCCGCGAGTGCGGCAATGGTTTCGTTCGTTTCCATATTTCTATAATAGTCGAAATATGGAAATAGGGGAAGCGATGCCGAGGCATGGCATCGCCGGGGCGGTCTGTCGGTCAAAACGAGGCGTGATATCGAACACGTGTTGCCGCGCGCGCCGGCTCGCCACCATACGGCCGGTGTCTCGGTCCGAAACGACAGTCGGCCTGATCCTACCCGCGCCCGTGCAGTCGAACGGACAGCGCCTTCCGTACGGCCCCTGCGTCGACCCCTCGCGCCCTCGCCTCGTCGGTCGACCGTTCAATTGCCGCGATACGTCGACACGTGCCGCGGCGAACACAGCAACGGCGCGTGATGAACGAGATACTCGTGCGGTACGCGGCCGGCTGATCGAAGCCCGTCTCTGAAACGCTTTCTGACACATCGTCCATGACGTGGCGATGCGTCCAGCCAATGCGAATGTCGCGGAATCGTTGTGCAGCAAGCATTCGAAGCATCGGCCAAATGGCCAATGCCGATGAATTCGTACATGACCGGTGCCTGACGCCGGATGTTCTCCGCTACAGTGGTTGCACGTTTTCGCGAAGCGTCTCGGGCTGCTTCGGCATGCGATGCATGTAATGGAATGGCGCTCGAAACTCGCTGCGTAAACGAGCGCGGCCCGTAGGTGAAACAGCACCTGCAGGCCGCTGACCATAACCAACTCCACACAGGAGAGTTAACCATGGCTGGCGCGAATCATAACGCACCGACGTATTTCCGCGATTGTTTTGTCTCCCCTCGCTCGTCTCTTCAATCTGGCCGCATCGTGCCGCACATCCGGCTCACCGACATGGCGCCGCCTGTCATGTGTGTGTGGATGAAGCTGTCCGGCCGGTGGATCGAGGCAGCAGGCTTCGATCCCGAGCAGCGCCTGCGAATCGAGGTGTCGCACAAGCGGCTGGTGATCACGCCGATGGACGACGCGGATTGCGCTTCGGTCGAGAGCGCGGGACTCCCCGATATCGATCGCGGAACCGGGCAGCAGCGGCGCCTTTCGATGATGACGGAGGAAGCGTAATGAACTACGACGCATCGAATCAACGCACCGACAAGGTGCCGGACGATTTCGACTACTACGACGTCGGTGAACTGACGGCCAAGTCCGTCCTCGTACTGAAGCTCAATGCGCTGATGGTGTCGCGCGGCCTGACCGAAGAAGAGGCTGCAGCGCTCTCCGAAATGGCCCGGCCGGTCGTCACCCCCGAACAGCGCGAGCGGCTCCGGAACGTGACGCTGGACCAACTGATGCTGACGCTGGCGTCGTTCGGCCAGCATGTGGAGATCGTGGTGCGGCCGGCGGCGGGATCTGGGCCGGCGGGCATCACGGTTTCGGTCTGACGGGCCGGAGCACGGCTTAAAGAAGTGTGTTGCAGCCGGAAGCGCATCAGCGCTCGCATGAGGCAGCGTCAGGAGTAAGTACTATCGAATTACATAGCATGACTACAGCCGGGCCCAACGGCCGCCGCCGAAGCGGCTCCGGCGCCGCCACACCCGATCAATTTAACGTGGCGGATTGTTACAGCCAATCGGACCAGGCTGATTCTGCGAAAGCAGCGCACGGAGCGCGGCGAATTCTTCCTCCAACTGATCGTACGCAGCCTTGACGGCCGAATCCGCGAGCAGGCGTGCAGTGTCCGCCGCGGTGTGCCGCACCGGCACGTACCGATCCTCGTAAACGCTTGTACCGCGAGCCTTGGTCATCGTTGGCTTCCTCCTTCAATGGCCCATTGGCGATGCCCTCTGAGCCAGGTAAGTGAAGTTCGAACGATAACTGCTGCACACGCTCGACACAAAAAGAAAAACTGCTGCCGTCACAAACGGCAGCGGCCTACCCCGGCTGGTGTACCCGCCGCGCCGGCATCTCGATGCGAAAACGCGCGCTTGGGTGGACTTCATGAAGCAGGCGCTACAGGCGGCACTCGGCGGGCCATGCAGCGCCCTGTCGGCGACGCGGCCGCACCGGAGAATTCCGGCGCGACCGCCCCTGCCGCAGTTACGCCACGGCCGTCACCGCGCGCTCCGCGTCAAAGAACGTTGCCTGCGCAACCTGATCCGCACGCGCATACGCGCGGTTCACGCCGCTGATCACCGCACGAATCGACGCGGTCGTCAGGTTCGCATCGACGCCGACACCGAACGCACTGCCGCGCACACCCGTGCCGGCCAGCTCGGCGATCGCGATCGCCTTCGCATCGGCGCCCTGCGACAGCGCGCGCTCCTCGTAATGCTGGATCCGCAGCGGCGTGTGCAGCGCATGCATCAGCGCGTCGAGCGGGCCGTTGCCCTCGCCGCGCAGCACGCGGCGCTCGCCGTGCACGTCCGCGGTCAGCACGATCGTCTCGCGGCCGTCGCGCTCGATCAGCTCATGGCCGACATAGCGCAGCGGCGTATCGCTTTCGACGTATTCCTGCTGGAACAGCGACCAGATCTGCGCGCTCGTCACTTCGTGCCCGCTGTCGTCGGTCAGGCGCTGCACGGCCGCGCTGAAATCGACCTGCATGCGGCGCGGCAGCGCGACGCCGTAGCCCTGTTCAAGCAGGTACGCGATACCGCCCTTGCCCGACTGGCTGTTCACGCGAATGATCGAATCGTACGTGCGGCCGAGATCGCTCGGATCGATCGGCAGGTACGGCATTTCCCATACGGCGTCGGCGCGCTGAACCGCGAAGCCCTTCTTGATCGCGTCCTGGTGCGAACCGGAGAACGCAGTGAACACGAGATCGCCGACATACGGATGGCGCGGGTGAATCGGCAACTGCGTGCATTCCTCGGACGTACGCGCGATTTCGTTGATCCGCGAGAAATCGAGGCCCGGATCGACGCCCTGCGTGTACAGGTTCAGCGCGAGCGTCACGAGGTCGACGTTGCCCGTGCGTTCGCCGTTGCCGAACAGGCAGCCCTCGATCCGGTCGGCGCCCGCCATCACCGCGAGCTCGGCCGCCGCGACCGCGGTGCCGCGGTCGTTGTGCGGGTGGACCGACAGGATCAGCGAATCGCGGCGCGCGAGATTCCGGTGCATCCATTCGATCTGGTCCGCATAGTAATTCGGCGTGCCGATTTCCACCGTGGCCGGCAGGTTCACGATCGACTTGCGCTCGGGCGTCGGCTGCCATACGTCGAACACCGCATCGCAGACTTCCTTCGCGAAATCGAGTTCGGTCGCCGTGAACGTTTCCGGGCTGTACTGCAGCGTGAATTGCGTGTCGGTCGCCGCATCGGCGCAGCGCTTGATCGTGCGCGCCGCGTTCACCGCGAGCTGCTTCACGCCATCGCGATCGAGGCCGAACACGATCTTGCGGAATTCCGGCGCGGTCGCGTTGTACAGGTGCACGATTGCGCGCTTCGCACCGCGCAGCGATGCGAAGGTGCGCTCGATCAGGTCGTCGCGCGCCTGCGTCAGCACTTCGATCGTCACGTCGTCGGGAATGTGACCGCCCTCGATCAGCTCGCGGACGAAGTTGAAATCGGTTTCGGACGCGGACGGGAATGCGACCTCGATCTCCTTGAAGCCGATCGCGACCAGCGTCTTGAACATCCGCATCTTGCGCGCGGCGTCCATCGGTTCGAACAGCGCCTGGTTGCCGTCGCGCAGGTCGGTGCTCATCCAGATCGGCGCCTGCGTGATCGTGCGCGACGGCCACGTGCGGTCGGGCAGGTTGACGGGCGTGAACGGTCGGTATTTCGTCGCGGGGTTCTTCAGCATCATGATGTCGGTCCTCGGTCTGTTTGTCGGTGAAGCGCGGCGCGGCGGCCATCGGCGGCAAGAGCCGGCCGCGCGCGCAGCGGTAAAAACGGCAAGAAAACGGCACAACGGCAAAGCGGTACGGCGAACGACGGCCTTGGCGGTTGAGCGACCGGGACGGAGCGGAGTGATGACGGAAAAAAGACGAACTCAGGCGCCGGTCGACAACCGGGGCCAGGTCGGTGATGCGGGGAAAATCTGGCGCTTCAGGAACGAAGCAGATGGAAAGCGCGCAGCCGCAGACCCAGCCCGGAGAAGCGGGCTAGTAGTCGTAGCGAGAAGAGGAACTGGGCGGCGTGCATGGCCGGCATCAAATCACAGGGTGACCACGGCTGTCAACCGGGGACGGCTGCGCCTTCCGTCCCGCCCGATCCCGCGATACGCGCGTTGACGCAGAATCAGTCCCGTCCGATAGCCGACGGCGTCCGTCGTCGATATGCTTCACGGGTGCGGCGCCGGTGAGGCCCTATTCATGTTCGGAGTGAGTCGGTCCATCCTCTTCGCCGGTCGCCGCACACCCCTCCCTTGCGATCGGGCTTCGGCGCGGGCGTTCGACGGTGGCCGGTGGGCGCGGCCACGACCGAGATGTCGATGTTGAAACGAAACGCTGCCATATGCGAACGCCGAGCGTCTGCTCCGAAGTCCGATTGCGCCCCCCTCTCTCGCTTCGCGTTGCGCGCTCGCGCATCATTCAGGAAATCGATACACGCATCGATATAGTTCATCGAATATATCGAAATCCCCTTCATTAATCACATTTCAGTAAATCGATTAGCGCCGCCTTTCGATTTAATGAACAATAACCATTCTCGCCCGAATATTTTTTTATTTATTTTTCGCCATGCTTTGTACGTCGCGTTTCAAACGGCAAACGTTTGCGCGACAAGGCTCGCGCCTTATCCAATACCTATCAGGAGGCAAGCATGGCCGACTCTCAAACGTCATCCAATCGCGCCGGCGAGTTTTCGATTCCGCCGAATACCGATTTCCGCGCGATTTTCTTCGCGAATGCAGCCGAGCAACAGCACATCAAGCTGTTTATCGGCGACAGCCAGGAACCCGCCGCGTATCACAAGCTGACGACGCGCGACGGCCCGCGTGAAGCCACGCTGAATTCCGGCAACGGCAAGATCCGTTTCGAAGTGTCGGTGAACGGCAAGAAGTCGGCGACCGACGCGCGCCTCGCGCCGATCAACGGCAAGAAATCGGACGGCTCGCCGTTCACGGTCAACTTCGGGATCGTCGTGTCGGAAGACGGCCACGACAGCGACTACAACGACGGAATCGTCGTGCTCCAGTGGCCGATCGGCTGACCTGACGCGCGATCGACGGTCGCCCGCTGCCGGCCGCTTCCATGGCGGCCGGCGGGTTTGCGCCGGGTTCCGCGGACCCTCGCGCCCCATCCAGAACAAACCGCCTCATCACCGGAGACATCCATGCCGCTTCTTTCCGCTTCGATCGTCAGCGCGCCCGTCGCGACGTCGGAAAGTTACGTCGACATCCCGGGCCTGTATATCGACATCGCGAAGGCCGGGATTCGCGACGGGAAACTGCAGGTCACCCTCAACGTGCCGACGCCTTACGCGACCGGCAACAACTTCCCCGGCATCTATTTCGCGATCGCGACCGACAAGGGCGTCGTCGCGGACGGCTGCTTCACCTATTCGTCGAAGGTGCCCGAAAGCACCGGGCGCATGCCGTTCACGCTCGTCGCGACGATCGACGTCGGCAGCGGCGTCACGTTCGTGAAGGGCCAGTGGAAAAGCGTGCGCGGCAGCGCGATGCATATCGATTCGTACGCGAGCCTGTCCGCGATCGGGGAAACGGCCGCGCAGTCGTCGTCGCAAGGCGGCGGCAATCAGGGCGGCGAAACCGGTGGCGGCGGATCGGGCAACATCGGCGGCGGCGGCGAACGTGACGGCACGTTCAACCTCCCGCCGAACATCAAGTTCGGCGTCACCGCGCTCACCAACGCGGCGAACGACCAGACGATCGACATCTACATCGACGACGACCCGAAACCCGCGGCGACGTTCAAGGGCGCCGGCGTGCAGGACCAGAACCTCGGCACGAAGGTGCTCGACTCCGGCAAGGGCCGCGTGCGCGTGATCGTGATGGCGAACGGCAAGCCGTCGCGCCTGGGCTCGCGGCAGGTCGACATTTTCAAGAAGTCGTACTTCGGGATCGTCGGCTCGGAAGACGGTGCCGACGACGACTACAACGACGGCATCGTGTTCCTGAACTGGCCGCTCGGCTGAGCGGCTGAGCGGCGGCGGTCGCGAAACATCGCAACGGCGACCGGCCCGCCCTGCATTGCGAATCGTTCGAGCAGTCATTTGCAGTCCCACGTTCCACGCTCGGCGCCGCGCGCGGCCCGGTGCAATCCGTTCACCGGCCGCGCGGCGCGAGACTTTCCATCAACACGAGGACGACATGTCACAACCCTTTACCCACGACGATCTGTACGCACTGCTGCAACTCGCGGGCAACGACGCCACCGCCGTGCAGGCCAGCGGCGATCAGGCCGTGCTCGACCGGATGCGTCAGTTCATGACCACGCAGCTCGTCGAGAAACTGCCGCAGTACGACGTATTCGTCGATATCGCGACGATCCCGTACAGCTTCGACGTCGGCAGCTGGCAGAACAAGGTGAAAACCGATGCGGCCGGGCAGGTCGTCGCGTGCACGGTGACGTGGGCCGGCGCGCCGGGCGTGTTGCCCGGCGCCGCGGCGAAGTTCGGCGTCGGCGCGGTGGTCAATTACTTCTCGAAAGCGACGCCGCAACCCGTGCAGCCGGAGCCCGTGCCGACCGGCGGCGGCGAACGCGACGGCGTCTTCAACCTGCCGCCGAACATCGCGTTCGGCGTGACCGCGCTGGTCAATTCGTCCGCGCAGCAGACGATCGAGGTCTTCGTCGACGACAACCCGAAACCGGCCGCGACGTTCCAGGGCGCCGGCACGCAGGACGCGAACCTGAACACGCAGATCGTGAACTCGGGCAAGGGGAAGGTTCGCGTGGTCGTGACGGCGAACGGCAAGCCGTCGAAGATCGGCTCGCGTCAGGTCGATATCTTCAAGAAGACCTACTTCGGGCTGGTCGGCTCGGAAGATGGCGGCGACGGCGACTACAACGACGGCATCGCGATCCTGAACTGGCCGCTGGGTTGAACCGCAGGAGCCTGACGGTCGTCGCCACGCCGCCCGGCGTGGCGATTGGCCGGTGTGCCTCGGCCCTCTGCAAGCGCAGCCCCGCACC
Organism: Burkholderia sp. MS389; assembly: GCF_016899425.1. GTDB lineage: Bacteria > Pseudomonadota > Gammaproteobacteria > Burkholderiales > Burkholderiaceae > Burkholderia > Burkholderia sola. The sequence continues at coordinate 2,165,378 of NZ_CP045995.1, read as the reverse complement.
GATCACCCCGCCTGCGGCGCGACAGCCGTCGACATCGCCACGGGCTGCGCGAACGCGGCCGACGCCAATTGAGTGCGCGCGTCACGCGCCACGCGGTTGAACGCCACGCGCTGCGCGCCCTTCAGTTTCGCCGCCTTGGCTGCATGCACGAGTTCGATTGGATCGACGAGGCGGGCATGCCGGCGAACCTCGAAGTGCAGATGCGGGCCGGTCGCCGTGCCCGTGCTGCCGACCGCGCCGACGCGTTGACCGCGCACGACGCGCGCGCCGGTGCGCAGCGTCGGCTCGAACGCCGACAGGTGCGCGTAGTACGACGCATAGCCGCCGTCATGCCCAATCACCACGTACTTGCCGTAGCCGTTCGGCTCGGTGCCGATGAACGTCACGACGCCGCGCTCCGACGCATGCACGGCGCGGCCTGCGGGCGCCGCGAGATCGACGCCCGAATGCACGTGACGCGCCCCGCTCACCGGATGCACGCGCGTGCCGAATTGCGAGCTGATGCGCGTCGCGGCGACCGGCATCGCGAAGCGCGTGCCGGCAAGCGGCATGCCGTCGAGTTCGTAATAGGCGCCCGGCGAGCCGGCCTGCGGCGCGAACCACACGGCCGCGACGCGCTGCCCACGAAAGCGGACGTCGAGCGCCGTCACGCGTGCGCGGCCCGGCCGCACTGCGTCGTGGTCGGGCTCGAATGCCACGCGGAACGTATCGCCATGCGCGCCGCGCTGCTTCGGATCGACGCGCCCGGCCAGCATGCGGACGATCTGCTCGGCGACGCCGGTCGGCAGATCGGCGCGCGCCAGCGACGCGCGCAGGCTGCCGACGATCGCGCCGGCGCGCGTGCCGCGATCCGGCTGCGCGAGCGTGAACGGCTCGGCGGATGCCAGATCGACCGCGCCTCGCGCGAACGCCGGCTGCGCGCCCGTCGCGGGCAGCGCCGACGCCAGCCCGTAATGGAACCGCGACGCATAGCCGCGTTCGACCGCATCGCGCGCGGTCTCGCACAGCACGCGATACGCGACGCAGGCGCCGAAGCGCGCCACCGGATCGCCGCGCCCGGCGCCGGTCGACACGTTCAACGCGGGCGACACGTATGCGACGTCGAGCGGCGCGGACGATGCATGCAGGCCGCCCCACGTCGTGCGGGCGGCATTGAAGAAAGGCACGTCGTCAAGGTCGGTGGTTTCCGCCGTCGCGGGCGCGAGCTGCGCGGCGTCGTGAAACGCCTGCGCTGCCGCGCCCTGTGCGCCGGCCACGCAGGCCGCCGCGACGATGCCGCGCAGTAACGCGCGGCCCATCGGGAAACGGAGAACGCCGCGCGGCGCGGGTTGACCTTGCTCGCGTGCGACACGGAAACGCAGGTCTGACCGCATGACGTCGTCACTCGCTATTCAATGAAAATCGGGAAAAAACCGGGCATCGCAGAGGAACGATCGTCGCGATCCGGCTACTCGAAAGCGAGTGTATCGGCGTGGTCGAAACGGCTAAATAGGACTTGTCTTATTTTCTTGAAAAGATGATTAATACTCGTACTAAATCGACGCAACCGGTCGCCGCGCATCGCGCGAAGCCCACGCCGCCGTGTACAGTCGAGGGCTGCCGGCGCGCGACACGCGCCGCGCACTGTGTGTTCAAAACCGGAATCCCGTCATGTTTCTCGATCATCTTCATCCGGAACGCTGGACGTTCCTGTGGAACGCGTTGTCCACCCTCTCCATCAAGCTGTCCGCCGGCCTGGCGCTGCTCGTAGCAGGCTGGTGGCTGTCGAAGCGCGTCGGCAACTGGCTGAACCGGCTGCTCTCGAACAAGGAGCGCGTCGACGACACGCTGCGGCCGATCCTCTGCGACGTCGCGGTGTGGGGCATCCGCATCGTCGCGATCGTCGGCGCGCTGTCGCAACTCGGCATCGAAACCGCGAGCATCGTCGCGGTGCTCGGCGCGGCCGGCCTCGCCATCGGGCTCGCGCTGCAAGGCACGATGCAGAACATCGCCGCCGGCATCATGCTTCTGCTGCTGCGGCCGTTCAAGGTCGGCGACTACATCGACGGCGGCTCGGGCGTCGCGGGCACCGTCGACGAGGTCGGGCTCTTCATGACGCGCCTCACGAAGCCGGACGGCATCTGCGAATACGTGCCGAACAGCGCGCTGTGGGGCAGCGCGATCCGCAACTACACGCGCAACCCGACGCGCCGCCTCGATCTCGAAGTGGAAGTGTCCGTGCATGACGATATCGAGCGCGCGCTCGAAGCGCTGCGTGCGCTGGCCGCGGCCGATCCCGACGTGCTGGAGGACCCCGCGCCGGACGTGATGGTGATGCGCTTCGACGACAGCACCGCCGTCGCGAACATGCGCGTGTGGACGCATACCGACACGTTCTGGGCGCTGCGCTGGCGCCTCGCGCGCCAGGTCCGCAAGACGCTCGCCGATGCGGACTGCGCGCTGCCGATCCGCACGCGGGAATTGCATATCGTGCACGATGCGGAGCGCCGTGCGGACGATGCGCGCGTGCGCGTTTCGTAAGGACCCGATGAAACGTTACTCTCCCGCCGCGTCGTTTGCCGCCGCGATGGCCTGCGTATTCGTCCCGGTGTAGCAGCATGTCCATCACACCCATTCCGCCCTGCTGATCCGCATCGATTTTCCCGCGTCGCGCACCGTCATTCCGGAAACCCGGACGCACAAAAAACCCCACGAAAACAGGGATATTCGTCGTCTGCGACACATTGTCCGAGTTCGGTTATATTACGCGCCCCTTGCCACCCCGCCCCCGCAAAACGCGTCGCGCGCGGCCTCGGTCAACGCAGCCTGAAGCGCCGTCCGCTCAGGCTTGCCGCCAGAGCCCCGGCGCGTGGCACACCGTCGCGACGCAGGCGCTTGCCTGCTCTCGGGAAGCCGATCCGAAGGTGTCCTTCCGAATGGCTTCGCGTGCGCAAATGCAACGGCGCGCAGCGCCGGTCCGGAATTCCGGATTCGCGATCCGGATCTCCGGACCCGTGTTTCGGCGCAACGGAACCGCACGCCGGGCGGCATGGCAAACCGATGCATCCAAGTTGAAAAAGGGATCTGCTGTGATCAAAACGTTACGGGTAATACTGTCGGCGCTCGCGCTGTGCATCGCGACAACGTCCGCGCACGCCGCCGATACGAAGAAGGTCGATGTCCTGCTGGTGGGCGGCGGCATCATGAGCTCGACGCTCGGCGTCTGGCTGCACGAACTCCAGCCCGACTGGTCGATGACGATGGTCGAGCGCCTCGACGGCGTCGCTCTGGAAAGCTCGAACGGCTGGAACAACGCCGGCACCGGCCATTCGGCGCTCGCCGAGCTGAACTACACGCCGGAGAAGGCGGACGGCAAGGTCGACATCTCGAAGGCGATCGAGATCAACGAATCGTTCCAGATCTCGCGTCAGTTCTGGGCCTGGCAGGTGAAGCAAGGCGTGCTGAAGAACCCGCACTCGTTCATCAACTCGACGCCGCACATGAGCTTCGTGTGGGGCGACGACAACGTCCGCTTCCTGAAGAAGCGCTACGAAGCACTGCAGGCGAGCCCGCTGTTCCGCGGGATGCAGTATTCGGAAGACTACGACCAGATCAAGCAATGGGTGCCGCTGATGATGGAAGGTCGCGACCGCAGCCAGAAGGTGGCCGCGACGTGGACGCCGATCGGCACCGACGTGAACTTCGGCGAGATCACGCGCCAGTTCGTCGGCTACCTGAAGACGCAGCCGAACTTCACGCTGTCGCTGTCGAGCGAAGTGCGCGAGATCTCGCGCAACGCCGACGGCACGTGGCACGTGTCGTGGGTCAAGCTGCATTCCGACGAACCGGCGCAGTCGGTCGACGCGAAGTTCGTGTTCATCGGCGCGGGCGGCGGTGCGCTGCATCTGCTGCAGGCGTCGGGCATCCCCGAAGCGAAGGACTACGGCGCGTTCCCGGTCGGCGGCTCGTTCCTCGTGACCGACAACCCCGAAGTCGTGAAGCAGCACCTCGCGAAGGCCTACGGCAAGGCGTCGGTCGGCTCGCCGCCGATGTCGGTGCCGCACCTCGACACGCGAATTATCGACGGCAAGAAGATCATCCTGTTCGGGCCGTTCGCGACGTTCTCGACCAAGTTCCTGAAGAACGGCTCGTATTTCGACCTCGCGAAGAGCACCAACCTGCACAACGTCGCGCCGATGATGCGCGTGGGCGTCGACGAATTCCCGCTGGTGCAGTACCTCGCCGGCCAGTTGATGCTGACCGACGACGACCGCTTCAACGCGCTGAAGGAATACTTCCCGAACGCGAAGAAGGAAGACTGGCGCCTGTGGCAGGCCGGCCAGCGCGTGCAGATCATCAAGCGCGACCCGGTCAAGGGTGGCGTGCTGAAGCTCGGCACCGAGATCGTCGCATCGCAGGACGGCAGCATCGCGGGCCTGCTCGGCGCGTCGCCGGGTGCGTCGACGGCCGCGCCGATCATGCTGAACCTGATGAAGAAGGTGTTCAAGGACAAGGTCGCGACGCCCGAGTGGCAGCAGAAGATTCGCCAGATCGTGCCGAGCTACGGCACCAAGCTGAACGACAGCCCGGCGAAGGTCGTCGAGGAATGGACGTACACCGCCGACGTGCTGCAACTGTCGCCGCCGCCGAAGATCGACCTCGGCGTGCCGTCGCAGGCCACCGGCGCCGCACCGGCCCGCCCGGCGAAGGCGTCGACCGACATGGCGCTGTAACGCGCCCGACGCCGCGCAACACCGCGCGCGGCACCCGCGGCACCGTTATGCCGCCCGACACGGCCGCCCTCCGGGGCGGCCGTTTTTCCTGGTGCGCGCCGGGCGGAGGCACCGGCTTCCGCTAGAATTGCGGCACGCGCGACCGCGTCGCCGCCCGATCCATCACCCGCATCGACACAACCCGAGCCACCGCCGGTGCGGCCCGCGCCCGAGCCGCGCGAGCGCCGCCCGCCGTGGCCGCGCCCGCCCGGGCGCGCCATCAACCGAATTCAGCTGGAGAAAGACCGTGTTTACCTGCCGAAACCAGAGCTGCGGCACGCAGTGGGAACAGTCCGACGTCGTCATCAAGGACGAAGGCCAGGGGCTGCTGTTCCGCTGCCCGCTATGTGGCGCCCGCAACTATCTCGAACGTTTCGAGGACGACGAAGGCAACGTCGTCTACGAGCAGATGGAAGGCCGCCCCTACCTCGGAGACCTGTCTTGACCCAACCGACCGCCACGCCGTTCAGCGCGCTGCCGCTGACGCCCGCCACGCTCGCGAACCTCGCGCAGCTCGGCTATGTCGACATGACGCCGATCCAGGCCGCGAGCCTGCCGATCGCGCTGGCCGGCCAGGACCTGATCGCGCAGGCGAAGACGGGCAGCGGCAAGACCGCGGCGTTCTCGCTCGCGCTGCTCGCGCGCCTCGACGTGCGCAGCTTCGACGTGCAGGCGATGATCCTATGCCCGACGCGCGAGCTCGCCGACCAGGTCGCGCAGGAAGTGCGCCGCCTCGCACGCGCCGAGGAGAACGTGAAGGTGCTGACGCTGTGCGGCGGCACGCCGATGCGCCCGCAGGCGCAAAGCCTCGAGCACGGCGCGCATATCGTCGTCGGCACGCCGGGCCGCATCATGGATCACCTCGATCGCGGCAACCTGAAGCTCGACGCGCTGAACACGCTGGTGCTCGACGAAGCCGACCGGATGCTCGACATGGGCTTCTTCGACGACATCGCGAAGGTCGCGCGGATGTGCCCGACGACGCGCCAGACGCTGCTGTTCTCCGCGACCTATCCGGACGGCATCGCGAAGCTGAGCCAGCAGTTCCTGCGCAATCCGAAGGAAATCAAGCTCGCGGAACGCCACGACGACAGCAAGATCCGCCAGCGCTTTTATGAAGTGACCGAGGACGAGCGGCTGCATGCGGTCGGCCAGTTGCTGAATCACTACCGGCCGGTGAGCACGATCGCGTTCTGCAACACCAAGCAGCAGTGCCGCGACCTGCTCGACGTGCTGCACGCGCAGGGCTTCCACGCGCTCGCGCTGCACGGCGAGCTCGACCAGCGCGAGCGCGACCAGGTGCTGATCCAGTTCGCGAACCGCAGTTGCTCGGTGCTGGTGGCGACCGACGTCGCGGCGCGCGGGCTCGACATCGCGCAGCTCGAGGCGGTGATCAACGTCGACGTGACGCCCGACCCGGAAGTGCACGTGCACCGCATCGGCCGCACGGGCCGCGCGGATCAGGACGGCTGGGCGCTGAGCCTCGCGAGCATGGACGAGATGGGCCGCGTCGGCGCGATCGAACAGGCGCAGAAGCGCGAGGTCGAATGGCATCCGCTCGCCGAGCTGAAGCCGGCGGACGACAGCGTGCTGCTGCCGCCGATGGAAACGCTGCAGATCCTCGGCGGGCGCAAGGACAAGATCCGCCCGGGCGACGTGCTCGGCGCGCTGACCGGCGACGCCGGGTTCGACGGCAAACAGATCGGCAAGATCAACGTGACCGAGTTCTCGACCTATGTCGCGATCGAGCGCGGCGTCGCGCGCGACGCGCTGCGCAAGCTCAATGCGGGCAAGATCAAGGGCAAGCGGGTCAAGGTCCGGTTGATGGACGAGGAGTAAGCGGCGCGCGGCGCGGGCGGTCGCGGCACCGTCGCGCGCCGCCCCGCGTCAGGCGAGTTCGGGATAGCCGTGCGCGGCGGCTGCCTGCGCGAACCGCGCAATCGTGTCGTAGTCGGCCGGCGCCAGCCGGTCGAACCCCTTCAGCCTCAGCACGCGCGCCCGCTCCGCATCGACGGCGACCGCGCGATCGAGCGCATCTTGCAACGCGGCGACCTTCGCGTCGGGCAGCGCCCGCGATGCGACGAACGGCAATCCCGGCGCGGACGCCGTCGTGCCGATGATCCGGATGTCCTTCAGCAGATCGGGCAAGGCGTCGCGCACATACGCGAACGTCACGCAGTCGATCGCCGCGCAATCGGCTTCTCCCGACGCCAGCGCACGCAGCACGTTCAGGTGCGACCCGAACGGCGTGACCGAGCCGAAGAACCGTCCGTCGTGCGCATGCGGCGCGACCGCGTGCCGGAAGGCGTTCATCCCGCTGTGCGAATCCTCGCCGTTGAAGGCGGCCCGCAACCCGCGGCAGGCAGCGAGCGTCGTCGCGCCGCCCGCATGCACGCGCGCCGACACGACCAGCACGCTGCTGTAGCGCGCACCGTCGCAACCGTCCGCGTCGAAAATCGGGGTTGCAACCAATCGCACGACGTCGCGCAAGCCGAGCATCCGGTACGGGTAGCCGCAGGTCTGCGACAGCAGCAGATCGTCGCGCCGCCACAGCGCCTGCAGGTCGTCGAACGGCGCGTCGGGCAGCATGACGTCGGCAGGCCCGCCCGCGTTCACGAACGCATCGAGCGCATCGCGCAGCAGCGCGCGCCACAGCACGGCGTGGCGCGGCGTCACGTTGTACATCGGCAGGACTGCGATCCAGGGTTTCATGCGGGGATTTTACGCGTCGGCGGCGGCCCGGATGCTTATCGGCCGCAACGCGATAAGCAAATGCGAATCGATTGGTTGGCGTAGCCGCGCCGCCTCGGTACCGTTCGAATGCCTGCCGGCGCGCCGTCGTGCGCGATGCCGGGCGGGCCGACCGTGATCCGCGAGACACCAGCGCACCCGGGCCGAGCGCCCCGGTTCCATCGCTCGTTCCCCGCACTGCCCGATCCATCCTGCCTCAACGCCATGGCCGAATACTTCGACGTCGACCACGCGCGCGCGATCGCCGCGCTCGACGCCCGCTTCACCGCCCGCACCGAGTGGCCGACCTGGCTGCTGGTCGTGGTCATCTACGGCGGCTGGCTCGCCGTGCTGCTGCTCGTGCGCGAAGGACACCTGTCGCTCGCCGCCGCGACGCCGCCGCTGATCCTGCTCGGCGCGTGGCACCTGTCGCTGCAGCACGAGCTGCTGCACGGCCACCCGACGCGTTCCGCGTTCGTGAACAAGCTGCTCGGCTATCCGCCGCTGACGGTCTGGTATCCGTACACGCTGTATCGCGACACGCACCTCGAGCATCACCGCGACGAAGACCTGACCGTGCCGGGCATCGATCCCGAAACGAACTACGTCACGCGTGAACGCTGGGCGCGGCTGCCGCGCTGGCGCCGGGCGCTGACGGTCGCGCGCAAGACTTTCATCGGACGCATCGTCGTCGGGCCGCCGCTCGCCATCGTGGCGACGTTCCGCGATGCGTTCGCCGCGTTCCGGCGAGGCGACTTTCGTTATCTGCCGATGTGGTTGACTCACGTTGCCTGCGTGGCCGCGCTGCTCGCGTGGCTGCAATGGGCGATCGGCGTGCCGTGGTGGTACTACCTGCTGGCCGTCACGTGGCCCGCGCTGTCGCTCGCGATGATCCGCTCGCTGTACGAGCATCGCGCCGCGCCGCATCCGAAGGCGCGCATCGCGATCAACGAAGCCGGCTTCGCGATGCGGCTGCTGTACCTGAACAACAACTATCACCTCGTCCATCACGACCTGCCGAAGCTGCCGTGGTACGACCTGCCGCGCGCATACCGGATGCGACGCGACGCGTATGCGCGGAAATGCGGCGGCTTCGTGATCCGCGGCGGGTATCGCGCGCTGCTCGCGCGCCATGCGTGGACGCCGACCGATCCGCCCGTGCATCCGTTCGACGAGGGTACGGCATCGCTGTCGACGGGCAGCGGGATCAAGGTGGCGGTGGTCGACAGGGTGTTGCAGATCAGTACCTGACGTCAGAAGTTTCCGCGTTTCGGCACCGATCCTTACGAAAAGCCGACAACGCCGATCGTCGTCCGCGAATTGCCAATTGCGCCGGCAATGCGCAGAATGGCGGCTCATCCGGGGCTTCCGACCATCATTCGTCCCGGCTCCGCCGCACGGCCGCGCGCCGCCTTCCCCGACGACGATGCAACCCAACACCCCACCCGGCGCGATCCGCGCGCTCGGCAACGACTGGTCCGTTTCCGCGATCACCGCAGGCTTCCTCGCGGTCCTGATTTCCTACGCGGGCCCGCTCGCGATCTTCTTCCAGGCTTCGCAGGCCGCGCATGCGTCCAACGACATGATGTCGTCGTGGGTCTGGGCGATCTCGATCGGCGCGGGCGTGTCAGGGCTGTTCGCGAGCTGGAAGCTGAAGGTGCCCGTCGTCACCGCGTGGTCGGCGCCGGGCACTGCGCTGCTCGTCGGCCTGTTTCCGCAACTGACGCTCAACCAGGCCGTCGGCGCTTACATCACGGCCGCGCTGATCATCCTGGCGATCGGCGTGTCCGGCTATTTCGACCGGCTCGTGCGCCACATCCCGCGGGGCATCGCCTGCGGCATGATGGCCGGCATCCTGTTGCCGTTCGGCATGCATGCGTTCTCCGCCGCGACCGCGCAGCCGGTGCTCGGTTTCGGGATGATCGCGGCGTACGTGATCTTCAAGCAGCTGCTGCCGCGCTACAGCATCGTGCTCGTGCTGCTGACGGGCGCCGCGCTCGCGACACTGCTCGGGATGACGGATCTCGGCAACGTGTCGCCGAGCCTCGCACGGCCGATCTTCATCGCACCCGAATGGACGCTCGGCACGACGCTCAGCCTCGCGCTGCCGCTCGTCGTCGTCAGCCTCACCGGACAGTTCCTGCCGGGGATGACGATTTTGCGCGTGTCCGGCTATCACACGCCGGCGCGCCCGATCATCACGGCGACCAGCGTGATGTCGCTGGTGGTCGCGTGCTTCGGCGGAATCACGATCGTCGTCGCGGCGATTACCGCGGCGCTCTGCACCGGCAAGGACGCGCACGAGGATCCCGCGCGGCGGTACGTCGCCGGGCTCGCGAACGGCGCGTTCTACCTGATCGGCGGGCTCTTCGCGGGCACGATCGTCACGCTGTTCTTCGCGCTGCCGAAGGCGTTCGTCGCGATTCTCGCGGGGCTCGCACTGATCGGTGCAATCGGCGCGAACGTGCATGGAATCTTCGAGGATGAGAACCACCGCGAAGCGTCGGTGATCACGTTCCTCGCGACCGCGTCGGGGATGACGTGGCTCGGGCTCGGGTCGGCGTTCTGGGGGATCGTGATCGGGTCGGTGGCGTATGGGGTGTTGAACAAGATGCGCAGGCCCGCGTGATGCGCGCCGCGCCCCCTTCACTCAACGCGCATGCTTGCGCACCAGTTGCGCAAGCGCTTCCTCCAGCGTCGTCGTCCCGTACACCCGCTCCGACACGTCGGCCTCGACATCGATCCGCCCGGCGTTGTGCACGTCGTACAGATCGACGATCAGCTGTGCATGACGCTCGCTGAGCCCTGCGCGCAGCAGTGTCGCGTTCCACGTGTCGCGCGGCAGCTCGCGCGCGACGATCGCGCGGCCCGCCGCCGCGCCCAACGTATTCGCAATCGCGGTCACGCTCACGCGACGCGGCCCTTCGACGCTGACGATGCGCGGCGCGCTCCCGCCTTCCGGTGCATCGAGCAGCAGCCGTGCCGCGACGACGCCCACATCGGGCGCCCAGACCGTCGGAAATACCTTGTCGACCGGATGGTGAAAGCTCGGCAGCACGCCGGTGCCGAGCGCGACCGGCAGCACGCGCGCCCAGTTCTGCAGATGCTCGGCCGAGCGCAGCACCGTCAATTGCGTCGGGATCGTCTTCAGCCGTTTCTCGAAGTCATGAAACAGACGCGTGATACCCGTATTGCCATCAAGCTCCGCGCCGTAGTCCGACAACGCGAGCAGCGCCGGCGGCGGGTTCGCGGCGAGCGCGGCGGTCGCTGCATCGATCGTCCGTGTCATCGTCGCGGCCGGATCGAGATCGGCGGCCGGCACCGGGCACAGCATCTGCACGGCCTGCGCGCCGTCGATCGCCGCGGCGATCGCATTCGCGTCCGTCAGGTCCGCGATCGCGACTTCGCAGCCAAGCTGCACGAAACGTTCGCTATGGCGTGCGTCGCGCAGCACCGCGCGCACGGAATGGCCTGCGTTGCGCAAGGTCGTCACGGTCGACAGGCCGACGTTGCCGGATGCTCCGAAGATCACGAACACGATTCGCTCCTGGGGGATGAAAGTGCTGTGATTGTCGGCAGGCGCGACCGGAAAGGCGCGCACGGAGGGATGAATCGAGCAGGAAAGGATGACGGGATGCGAGCGCGGGTACGGCCCGCGCGTCCGTCCGCGCGCGCTAGCGACGTGGAGGCTTCGTGCCATCCTCGCCGTCATAGGCAAGCCGCAACCCGCCCCGCGCACCCGACCGCGCGATCTCCGTCGGCGTTGCGCCAAGCACGCGGTTCATCCAGTTCGCCATGTGGCTCTGATGCGCAAACCCGGCTTCCAGCGCGATCTGGCTGATGCTGAGCCGGCCTTCGAGCAGCAGCGCCTTCGCGCGCTCCACCCGGCGCCGCACGACGTACTGGTGCACGGGCATCCCGAGCGTTTCGCGGAACAGCACCTTGAAATGCGGCACGCTGATCGACACGAGCGCCGCGAGTTCGGCCAGCGTCATGCGCCGGTCGAGATTCGCCTCGACATAGTCGATCACGCGCGCCGCGGCCTTCGGCGCCAGCGTGCGCCGGCGTTCGCGAAACGCCGGCTGGCCGTCGACCAGTCGCGCGACGAGCGCCGTGCACAGGCTTTCCGCGTAGAGCGGATCGGATGCGTCTTCCGCTTCGAGTTCGGCGGCCATCGCCCACGCGATGTGCTGCAGCCGCGGGTCGCGCACCTGCAGCCGCCGGCGGATCTGCGCGCGCGACGGCTTCAGTTCGAGCTGTTCGACGGTGCGCCGCACGAACGTGTCGCTGAGCGCGATGTGCAGGATCCGGCAGTCGGCGCTGTCGGTCCACTGGCCGGGCAGGCCGGCCGGAATCACGTCGACGTCGCCGTGCGCCTGGATGCGCGACACGCGCTCGCCGTCGCACACGCAATCCGCGCGCACCGGCGCGCCGATATGCACGCCGATCCGGTGATGCTCGGCCGCCGGAATCCGGTACGTGCCCGCGCGAATTTCCAGCAGCGACGCGCCGAAGCCGCGCCAGCCGAGCCCGCGGCTGGAGCGCAGGCTGACGGGGACGCCGTTGTCCGTCGGCGCGGCAAGAATCGGATCGCTCATTGATGGTCTCCACCAGATCAGGTGCCGAACGCGCATTGTGACGCGTTTCGGGCCGGCGTGCCGGCCCTGCGCGGCCGCCGCCGAATCGAGTAGAAAAAGATCATCCGTTTCTGCTCGGGACGATCCTTGCGTGCGCGCCGGCGGGCGCCGCGAAGCCTACGATCGCCTCATCCGACACCTACGGAGCCCCGTCATGCCCCATTACTGCCCGCTACGCGCGACGTTCATCGCGCCCTCGCCTTCCGCCGCTCGCGCTCCATCCGGCCCCGACTCCCGCAACCGCCGCACCGCCATCGCCATGTGGTGCCTGCGCGTCGTCGGCTGGTACCGGCTCGAACGGCTGCTCGCGTCGATTCCCGACAGTAACGACGACTTCGGGCTCGTCTGACCGGCCGGTCGATACACTCCATCTATTTGCGTCGCCGCTCGTGCGACGCCACCGTCGCGCCGTCGATCACCGGCGCGCCCTGCTTGATCAGGAAGTCGCGGAACAACCCCGTCACCTGCGAGATCCGCCGGTCGGCGAGCGTGACGACATACCATTCGCGCTCGATCGGGTTGCCGGGAAACGGCAATTGCCCGAGCAGCCCGGTGCGCAGTTCGAGCGCACACGCGTGCAACGACAGGAAGGCGACGCCGAGGCCCGCTTCGGCCATCTGCTTGATTGCCTCGTTGCTGGACAGTTCGGATCCGACATGAAAGCGATAGCCCGCGTTCTTGAACAGGCTCTCGACGGTCGAGCGCGTACCCGCGCCGCGTTCGCGCACGAGCAGGTGCGCGGATTCGAGATCCTTCAGCGCGACGCGCTTGCGCTGCATCAGCGGATGGCCGGGCGCCGCGACGAACACCATCGGGTGCTTCGCGAACTCGACCGCGTGCGTGCGCAGCTCCTTCGGCGCGCTGCCCATCACCGCGAGATCGATTTCATGCGTCGCCAGCATACGGATGATGTCGTCGCGGTTGCCGACCTTGAAATACGTCTTCACGTGCGGACGCGTCGCGGTGAATTTGACGAGCAGCGGCGGGATCAGGTATTCGGCCGTCGTGATCGCGCCGATCCGCAGCGTGCCGCCGAGATCGCCGGTCAGCGCGGCCACTTCGTCGCCGGCCTCGCTCCACAGGTGCAGGATCTCGCGCGCGTAGCGCGCCACGATCTCGCCGGCGGCGGTCAGCTGCACGCCGCGTCCCACCCGCTGCAACAACGCGGCGCCCACGGCCTCTTCGAGCAGGCGAACCTGCAGCGACACGGCCGGCTGCGTCAGGTTCAGCTCCTCGGCCGCGCGCGACACGCTACCGAGCCGCGCGATCATGTCCAGCGCCTTCAACTGCCGGAACGTCGCGGTCTTTCCTATAAGTGAATACATATGAGTCGCTTATAAACATTAAATTGTTCGACTGGGTACGAAACTATATCGTCGGTTCTTGAGCAATGTCATCCGAATCGTCATTCAGCGGGAGCCCAACATGGACAACACCACGCCCACCCTTGCAATGGACCGCGCACCGCGCCTGCCGCACATCGTGATCGTCGGCGGCGGCGCCGGCGGCCTGCAGCTCGCGACGCGTCTCGGCGATACGATCGGACGCCGCGGGCAGGCCGAGATCGTGCTCGTCGACCGCTATCCGACGCACTTCTGGAAGCCGCTGCTGCACGAAGCCGCATCGGGCCATCGCGATCCGGCGTCCCACACGATCGAATACGCAGCGCAGGCGAAGCGCCACGGCTTCCGCTTCGTGCAGGGCGCGCTGCAGTGGGTCGACCGCGCGGCGCGCACGGCGACGATCGCGGCCGTGCACGATGCGGACGGCACGGAAATCCTGCCGCAGCGCTCGCTGGACTATGACGATCTCGTGCTGGCGGTCGGCAGCGTGACGAACTTCTTCAATGTGCCGGGCGCCGAGCGCCATGCGCTGCCCCTCGAAAACCTCGACCAGGCCGAGGATTTCCGCCGCAAGTTCCTTGCCGCCTGCACGAAGGCGAATCACGTCGCCGAGCAGCAGCCCGCGCGGCGCGTGGCGCCGATCTGCATCAACGTGATCGGCGCGGGCGCGACGGGCGTCGAACTGGCCGCAGCGCTGCGGCACGCGATCCAGCAATTGACGACGTACCGCTTCAAGGCGCTGGTGTCCGCGCGCGACGTGCACATCCGGCTGATCGAAGGCGGCCCGCGCATCCTGCCGGCGCTCGACGAACGGCTGTCCGGCAAGATGCACGCGCAACTGCGCGCGCTGAACGTCGACGTGCTGACCGACACGCGCGTGGCGGAAGTCGGCGCGGACGCCGTGACGACGGCGACCGGCGAACGCCTCGCGAGCGACATCACGATCTGGGCGGCCGGCGTCGCGGGCCCCGCGATGCTGCGAAACATCGGCGACATCGCGCTCAACCGGTCGAATCAGGTGATCGTGACCGACACGCTGCAGACGCCCGACGATCCGCACGTGTACGCGTTCGGCGACTGCGCCGCGTGCCCGTCGACCGGTGCAAGCGGGTGCCTGCCGCCGCGTGCGCAAGTCGCGCACCAGCAGGCCGTGTATCTGGTCAACGCGTTCGCGCGCCGCATCGCCGGCAAGCCGGTGGCCGGCTTCACGTTCCACGACGCGGGCACCGTCGTGTCGCTCGGGCAGGCGGGCGCCGTGTACCAGGCGGACATCGGCGTGCGCTCGCGCTCGCTGATCGTCGACGGGCTCGCGGCGATCGGGCTGTACAAGTTCCTGTATCGCAAGCACCTGTTCAGCGTGGTCGGCGCGAAGCGCGCGCTGTTCCAGTCGCTGAGCCACTGGCTGCAAAGCCGTAACCAGCCGTCGATCAAGCTGCACTGATCGCACCTGTTCGCGCACGGCATCGCAACGCGGCATATCGGGCCGGCATCGCTCGATATGTCGTTTTTTTATATGCATATGCTCGATGCATTCACCATGCGCGCCACGCTGGTGCATCACGTTGAACGCCGTCGACACGATTCCATTCATGCGGGGCATGCCGCGCGACACACAGCCCGCGCCCGCTCTGGCTTGCCGCCCCATTCATTAGTCGAATCGTATGAGTCGGCTAAAAATATTAATTGGTCGCGTTTTCCGGATCGACGCTAAGGTGTGTGGCATTCCCGTCGGCGAACGGATCATCACGTTTCTGAAAAGGAATCACCGTGGTCATCGAAGCCATCGTCACCCGTCTCGACGCAGCATTCGCGCAGATCGAAGCAACCCCGGATTCGCGCGAATCGCGCCATCAGCGCGATGCAATCATCCAGTGGCTCGACCGCGCATCGGAAGAAGGCTATCGACTCGGTCTCGTCACGACGCTGCCGGCCGCGCGGCTCAACGACATGTTCGAAGGCCAGTTCGGCCGCGCGAACCTCGACCGCTTCTCGGTCGTCGTCACGGACACCAATCAACAGGACTCCCGATCGAATCAGCATCCGTTCGATGTCGCGCTGCAAGCGCTCGGCGTGCCGCGCGAGCGCGCGGTCGGGATCGCGAGCAGCGAACCGGAACGCCGTGAAGCCGAGCATTTCGGGCTGTCGCGCTGCGTGAACATCACCGATACAGTGCGCTCGATCGCATCGGCCGGGCTGCACTGAACGCCCGCACACGGGCCGGCCGTGGCCGGCCATCATCGTCGATTCGGCGGCAATCCGACAATTGTCCGACCGCATTCTGACATTCTGCTGTCAAAGTCGCTTGCAACACTTCGGGGTTCGACCACATTGCCCCGGAGACGGCGCGACGCGCATGCGCATCGTGCCGTCCGTTGCCCGCCACGATGACACGCCCGACCCGCACCACCACCGCCCTCGCGATTGCCTGCCTGTTGCTCGCCGCTTGCGGCGGGGATGACTCGACGCCGCCCGCCACGTCGGCCGACAACAACGGCACGGCGCCCGCACCGCAGCCGCAACCTCAGCCCACGCCGACTCCGGCACCCGCGACCTACTACCAGACGAAGACGCCGTACCGCCCGCAGCAGGACGCCGCGACGTACGAAGCGCCGCCGGCCGGCTACGCGCCCGTCTATACCGAACTCGTCGCCCGTCATGGCTCGCGCGGGCTGTCGGGCTTCAAATACGACGGCGCGATCTACGCGATGCTGGTCAAGGCCGAGGCCGACGGCGCGCTGACGCCGCTCGGCGTGCAGCTCAAGGCCGACACGTACGCGATGATGAAGGCCAATGCGCTGCTCGGCTACGGCGTACAGGGCATCTCGACACCCGGGTACGGCAACCTCACGCAAACCGGCATCCGCGAACATCAGCAACTTGCCGCGCGTCTCGCGCAGCGGCTACCCGCGCTGTTCGCGGCGGGCAACCGGCAGGTGGTCGTCGTCAACTCGGGTCAGGATCGCGCGGTCGACAGTTCGACGTATTTCTCGGCGGCACTGGTTGCCGCGCAGCCGGCGCTGGCGCCGGCCATCACGCTGCCGGCCGCGCCGGCCGGCTATCCGGCGAGCGCACCGGTCGCGCAGCCGGCCGGCACCAACCGCTTCCTGCTGTATTTCCATTCGCTGAAGCCGGCCACCGATCTCGTGACCGACACGAGCGATCCGTACTACGCGACCTATCAGGCGAGCCAGGCGTACCAGACCTATGCAAACGACGCGACGGTGGCCGCGAAGCTGAAGGCGATCAAGGCCGCGCCGCAGGCCGCCGACGTCGCGCAAACGGTGCTGTCCGCGCTCGTGTCGCCGGCCTTCATCGCGAAGCTCGGCGCCGACGGCTACACATTCGCGAACACCGGCACCTATGCGTTCACGTCGACGGATGGCAAGTTCACCAACACGCTGAAAGGCGACGGCAAGACGAAGATCGCGACCGCCGTCGATGCGGTGAACGTGCTGTACAACCTGCTGCAGGTGGCGCCGGCCATGACCGCGGAAACCGGCGGCGTCACGATGGAAAAGTACATCGGCGCGGAGCAGGCGCAGTATCTCGCGTATCTGCAGGATGCCGAGGACTACTATCAGAAGGGGCCCGGCATCCAGGAAGCGAACCCGGTGACGTACCGGATGGCGAAGGTGCTGCAGGACGATTTCTTCGGCGAAGTCGACGCGATCGCGCGCGGCGACCTGACGCACGCCGCGAAGCTGCGCTTCACGCATGCGGAGATCGTGATTCCGTTCGCGTCGATCATGAACCTGAAGAACGTGTTCGTGCCGACGCCTCAGGCGCAGACGTACACGTATGCGAACAATCCGTGGCGCGGCGACCAGGTGTCGCCGATGGCCGCGAACATGCAGTGGGATGTCTATCGCAACGGATCGCGCCTCATCGTGAAGATGCTGTACAACGAGCGCGAGACGGATTTCCAGGCCGCGTGCGACGGCGCGAAGATCGCGCCGGACAGCCACTTCTACGACTACGCGGGGTTGAAGCAGTGTTACGGGTATCAGTGATGGGATGCGCGGGGCCTTCTGGCCGCAAGCGCGCGTCGAAACCCGGACGGCGCAGGCCGTCCGGCCACGGCCCGCTAGACTTTGTGCACGCCGTTCTGAAGCAGCACTCGATACAGGAATGCCACTTGTCCGTCGTTCAGCACGCGCTTCGGTACCACGCGAAACATCACCGATGACTGATACAGCAGGATCATTTGACGATCCTCGCCCCAGTGAATGAGATCCGCGTAGTGAATTTCGTCGCGCGAAGTCGGCGTTTCGACAATGAACCGGTCGCCTTGGAAAATGACCGTGTGAACCTGATGAAGCGTCCTTTGCTGGTCGTAAATCTTGCGACCTGCGCGCGGCAGTATCAGATGATTCAGGATGGGCACGCCGATCGCGACGACAGCCGCGATTCCCGCGGCCATCCAGACATAGCGCCATTCCGGAAAATGTCCGCTTGCTATCCGGACGCCGCCGACCAGCAGGACGATGTACACGATCGCACCGATCGCAAATGACTTGAGCAGGTATTTCCAGTTGTACCTGCGCCAAAGATGCAGGCGGTAGGCGTGGACGAGATCGTCCGCGGTTATTTGAAAAACGACTTCGGTATCGCTCATGGGCGGGCTCGGAACGCTCTCTGGTTCTTGTAATTGCTCTGGACGCTTCGCCGCGAGCACCGCGCTCGGGCGGGTTGGCAGTGCGCGCGCACAGAGACGTGCAAACGAAGCGGCGCGATATCGCCGGCCGATCGATGCACGGCGACAATATACATGCGTGGAACGACACCCGTGCGGCGAGTCGCCGCGGCAGTGGGGCGGCCTGCGGCGAGCGGCAGACGCGGACGGCCGGCATTGTACGCGGCCAGCAGTCTGTTCGGGGAAGTGACTCGCATGTTGCGCCCACGAACTCACGACGGCTCGCATGGTCGAACGTGCATCGCCGGAGAACCCTCATGAAACGCGTCGCCCTTGCCGCTGCCCTGACCCTGTTTGCCACCATCGGCGTGTCCGCGCCGGCCTTCGCCGGTGCGTCCTCCGGCATCGCGCCGGTTCCGGTTCAGGCCTACGCGAAAAATTGCGTGCCGTCGCGGGATGCCGCGCAAGGCGCCCATTCGCCGTCCAGCGCGCCGCCGATCCGCGTCTGCGTCGGCGATTCCGATACGCAGTTGAACCTGCCGTGGTTCGTGACCGATGTCCTCACCGCCGTGGACACGCACCAGTCGCCCAGCGGCCTGCTCCACAAGATGCGCAACGACTTCTGACGCGCCGCCGGCACCGCATCGTTCATGGCTCGTCGGGGCGCGTCAGCACCTGGATGAACGTGCCGACGATGCCGGCCCACATCGCGGGGTCGGCGATGCGCGCCAGCAACCCCCGCAATTCCCGTCGCTCTCTTTCCGACAGCACGCCGTGCGCGCCGCAGATGCTGTCGTAACGCGGCGTACCACGCGACGCGAGCGCGCGATCGAGCGAATAGTCGCGGGCCTCCCCGTCCACCGAAATCCGGATCCACAGCGAACCGCCGTCCGCCGCGGCGGCGCCATCGGTCACGATGACCGTCGGTGTGGCATTTTCTTTCATCGCAACGCTCCGGTTTGACGCGCTGGCGGCAAATTGCCGACCACGGCGCCCTATTGAAATGTTTCTTTTCGAGACGCAATCCCGAAACATCATCAATTTTTAGACAACGATATTACGTAATGGCGCGCCGCATCTTATACTTGCCACGCACCATCCTCGTGCCAAGAGACGGTGTCTTTTGTCCCGGCTGCACGCACCGTGCGGCCGGGGCTTTTTTCGGTACGTTACATCGAGATACATGCCGAATGTGCGCATGTTCTTAAGGAATGCTGCCAGATGAATGGCTGATCGCGACTGGCCGAGCGGATGCCGTCGCGACGCCCGACTCGATCGGCGTCCCGAAACCGGCGCGCAAGCCGCATGGTCCGAATCAGGCATGCGGCTTGCGCGCCGTCGGCGCACCGACCGGTTCGACTTGCCACGCCATGCGTACAACACCAAAGGCAACCGCGGGATTACGGGCGCTCCCGCCCGGCTCGACGCATCTTTTCCACCGCGGCGGCGCGTGGCCGCGCGTCGTCCTTTTCGCCGCCGTGATCATTTGCGTGCTCGTGCCCGCGTTCGCGATCGTGCTGGCCGACCGCTACGCCCGCGATACCGTCACCGCGCATGAGCGCGCCGTGGCCCACGACATCGTGGCTTCCGTGGACCGCATCCTGGACGGCGTGCGCCTCCGCCACGCGGACGAGCTGACCGCGCTGGTCGGACAGCCGTGCGCGACGGTGTTCCGGACGCTGGCCGAAGTGGGCACTCGCCTGCGCTATCTGCGTGCGGTCGCGCTGGTGAACGACGGCCGCGTCATATGTTCGTCGGCGCTCGGCTCGATCGACGTGCCGCTCGTCAAGTATGCGCGCGAGCCCGAACCGGGATCGATGACCGTCACGCTGCTGCGCCAGACGGCGTTCCAGCGCGGCATTCCGGTGCTGTACGCATTCCGCGCCACTGCGCGCGGCGCGGGCGTCCTGTACCTGATCGAAGGCGACTACGTGGCCGACGCGCTCGCCCTCGGCACCGCCAACGGGGCGGAAACGGCCACGCTGTCGATCGCGGGGTCGGGCCGCCTCGATCAGCACGGGACGTTCGCGCCGGACACGGACGCCGGCCCCACGGGCGGCAGCACGATTGCGTCGCAGCGCTGGCCGTTCAAGGTGTCGGTCGTCGCATCGGCGCGCTACGCGTCACAGGTCCAGCGCCACGACCGGCTGATTTGCGCGACGATCGTCCTGCTGGCCGACAGCCTCGTGATGGCCGCCTACCTGCTCGCGATGGCGCCGCGGCGGCTGTTGCTGAAGGCCGTGCGCCACGCGCTCAGGCGCAACGAATTCCATGTCGTATACCAGCCGATCGTCGACGTGCAGACGCGCAGGACGGTCGGCGTCGAGGCGCTGCTGCGCTGGCACCATCCGAAGTGGGGGGCCATCAGCCCGGCCGTGTTCATCCCGCAGGTGGAATCGAGCACGCTGCTGCCGAAGGTCACCGAATTCGTGTTGCGCACGGCGGTGTCCGAGCTGACCGCGCTGACGCCGTCCGCGCCGCTGCGCATCGCCGTGAACGTGGCGCCGCGGGATCTCGAGCGCGCGCGGTTCGTGGCCGTCGTCGAGGAAACGATCCGCGCGCTGCCGCCCGGCTTCACGCTGGTGCTCGAAGTCACCGAGCGCATCCTGCTCGAGAAGAACGCGCGCACCACCGAGATCTTCCAGGCGCTGCGATCCAAAGGCGCGAAGTTCGCGATCGACGATTTCGGCACGCATCACAGCAATCTCGACATGCTGTCGCGCTTCCCTTTCGACTACGTGAAGATCGATCGACAGTTCGTCTCGCAACTGGACAGCGGCAGCGAGAAGCTGATCGAAGGGATCGCGACCGTCGCGCACCACTACGGCATGAAGATCATCGCGGAAGGCGTGGAGACGGAAACCCAGCATCGCGCGCTGCATGCGGTCGGGATCCAGTACGCGCAGGGATACCTGTACCAGCGGCCGCTGCGCGCGAAGAACCTGAAGCGCGACGTCGCATGGGCGACGGTGTAGCGGCGACGCCGAAGGCGACTACTGCGCGCCGTATTGACCGCCGACGCGCACGCGATCCTGCTCGACCCATCCTTCGACGTCGTCGCCGGTCTTGCCGTTCACGTACATGATGTTGTACCAGCGCCCGTGCGACTTGTAGACGGTCACCGAATCGCCAGGAACGATGAAGGTACGCTTCGTGATGCACTGCGCGTCGGGCGCAGAGTAGAAATACGCGCGCCCCGTGCCGACGACCGTGCCGGACGCCGGTGGCCGAAAGTTGTCGTCCGGGCCGCTCGTGGCCGCGTCGAGCTTCCCGCAATCGACCGCGCTCTTTGCGTGCGCGCCGTTCGCGCCCACGCTCGCACCGAGCACCAGCATCGCGATGCCGATGCGCATCGTCGTTTTCATCTTCATCATTCGCCCGCTACGCCCTATCGTTTTCTCGGTTTGCCGGTTCGCGGCCGGCACTCGCTCAATCCTGCGCGACGGTCGTCGCTTCCGGATGATACGACGACCATCGAAACGCATAAAAACGGACCACCGTTCCGAATCATGTCCTATAGTCAGTCAGCAGACATCATTCGACAACGGGACGCATCGACGTCCACGGAGGAGACGTGAAGCTGAAACAGGCCATCGACCGCATTCCGGGCGGGCTCATGCTGGTCCCGATGCTGCTGGGCGCGTGCGTGCACACGTTCGCCCCGAACGCCGGGAAGTACTTCGGCTCGTTCACCAACGGCCTGATCGCGGGCACGGTGCCGATCCTCGCCGTCTGGTTCTTCTGCATGGGCGCGACGATCGACCTGCGCGCGACGGGCGTCGTGCTGCGCAAATCGGGCACGCTGCTCGCGACGAAGATCGTGGTCGCATGGCTCGCGACGCTGATCGCCGCGCGGTTCATCCCCGACGACGGTATCCGCACGGGCCTGTTCGCGGGCCTGTCGCTGCTCGCGATCACGACGTCGATGGACATGACCAACGGCGGCCTCTATGCGGCCGTGATGCAGCAATACGGCACCAAGGAAGAAGCCGGTGCGTTCGTGTTGATGTCGATCGAATCGGGGCCGCTCGTCAGCATGCTGATTCTCGGCGCGGCCGGCGTCGCGGTGTTCGAGACGCGGCTTTTCGTCGGCGCGGTGCTGCCATTCCTGATCGGCTTCACGCTCGGCAATCTCGATGTGCAGCTGCGCGACTTGTTCGGGCGCTGCGTCCATCCGCTGATCCCGTTCTTCGGCTTCGCGCTCGGCAACGGCATCGATCTGAACGTGATCGCGAAGAGCGGGCTGCCGGGTATCGCGCTCGGGCTCGCGGTGATCGTCGTGACGGGCGTGCCGTTGATTCTGGCGGACAAGTTCCTGGGCGGCGGCAACGGGACGGCCGGGCTGGCCGCGTCGTCGACGGCCGGCGCCGCGGTCGCGAACCCGGCGATCATCGGCGAGATGATCCCGAAGTTCAAGCCGATGGTGCCGGCGGCGACGGCGATCGTCGCAACCGCGTGCCTCGTGACGGCGATTCTCGTGCCGATTCTGACGGCGATGTGGGCGAAGCGGGCGGCGAGGGCTTCCGGGGTGCCGGTGAGAGTCGCGACGCGGGCGGCGCATGGCGGGGCGATCGAGCATGAGGGGCATGTTTGAGGCGGTGCCGGTTCGAGTCTGGCCTCAGGCACCGCACATCCTGGCGTCTGCCAGCCATGATCCCGCAAACGCTCACCTTCATGTAGGCTCCGGAAGCCGGCTCACGTCGCCCAGGCCGGCGTTTTCCGGAGCGCTTTTCATGCCCACTGCCGTCCTGCTGCGGACAAACCATTCGCACCTCTACCCGGGCAGCATCGTGACGCTCGACCGCGATGCGCCGCGCACCGCCCAGCCGCATCCCGCCGTCATCGAATTCGCGGACGGCTCCGGCGCCGCCGCGACACTGTCCCGCGTCGGCGACGATACCCTTGAACTCGCGGTAGACGAATACGTCACGCAGAAGCGCAATACGATCGCCGCGCGCCGCTGGTTGCTGCAGCCGATCGATGCGGCCCAGACGGGATGGCGCGTCGCGCTCCGCCTTCCTGCCACCTGATGCCAGACGGCCGCCGCCGGCGCGAAGCGCTTCCAGGCGCTAAAATCCGCCGCCTGAGCATCCACGACGAGCAAGCGTTTTGACGGCGTTCGAGCAGGGTTTCATCCTCACCCGCCACTGGCGGGACACCGCATCCGGCATCGAGATCGAGTTCTGGCTGGCAACCGAACACGGTCCGCGCCGCGTACGGTTGCGCCCGCAGGAAGCCGTCGCGTTCATTCCGGCCGAACAGCAGGCGCTCGCCGAACGCACGCTGGCCGGCGAGCGCGAGGCCGAGTTGCGCCCGCTCGCGCTGCGCGACTTCCGGCAGCGCCCGGTCGTCGGCCTCTATTGCAAGCGCTATCGCCATCTGTCCGGGCTGCAGAAGCGGCTCGCCGCCGCCGGTGTCGACGTCTACGAAGCCGACGTGCAGCCGCCCGACCGCTACGCGATGGAGCGCTTCATCACCGCATGCGTCCAGTTTCGCGGCCAGCCCGGCCGCGACGGCACGCTCACCGGCGGCGAGCTGAAGCCCGCAACCGGCTATCGCCCGGCGCTGCGCTGCGTGTCGCTCGACATCGAAACCAGCGTCCACGGCGAGTTGTACTCGATCGCGCTCGAAGGCTGCGGGCAACGACAGGTCTACATGCTCGGGCCGCCGAACGGCGACGCAAGCGGCAGCGCAGGCGCCTTGGACTTCAACCTCGACTACTGCGACAGCCGCGCCACGATGCTCGCGCGGCTCAACGACTGGTTCGACGAGCACGAGCCCGACGCGGTGATCGGCTGGAACCTCGTGCAGTTCGACCTGCGCATCCTGCACGCGCACGCGGAGCAATACGGCGTGCCGCTGAAACTCGGGCGCGGCGGCAGCGTGCTCGACTGGCGCGCGCACGGTCAGCAGCCCGACCACTTCTTCGCGGGCGCGGCCGGCCGGCTGATCCTCGACGGCATCGACATGCTGAAATCCGCGACGTGGACCTTCCCGTCGTTCAGCCTCGAATACGTGTCGCAATCGCTGCTCGGCGAAGGCAAGTCGATCGACAATCCGTACCAGCGGATGGACGAGATCCAGCGCCGCTTCGATCACGACAAGCCCGCGCTCGCGCGCTACAACCTGAAGGATTGCGAGCTCGTCACGCGCATCTTCGACAAGGCCGACCTGCTGTCCTTCGCGCTCGAACGCGCGAGCGTCACGGGGCTGGCTGCCGATCGCACCGGCGGGTCGGTCGCGGCGTTCACGCACCTGTACCTGCCGCGCATGCATCGACTCGGCTACGTCGCGCCGAACCTCGGCGACGTGACGGGGCAGAACAGCCCCGGCGGCTTCGTGATGGATTCGCGCCCCGGG
Source organism: Burkholderia sp. MS389 (assembly GCF_016899425.1). GTDB lineage: Bacteria > Pseudomonadota > Gammaproteobacteria > Burkholderiales > Burkholderiaceae > Burkholderia > Burkholderia sola. The sequence goes on along the minus strand of NZ_CP045995.1, from coordinate 2,140,924 downwards.
CTGTACGACTCGGTGCTCGTGTTCGACTACAAGAGCCTCTATCCGTCGATCATCCGCACGTTCCTGATCGATCCGGTCGGCCTGATCGAGGGGCTCGCGCATCCCGGCGACGACGCATCGGTGCCCGGTTTTCTCGGCGCGCGTTTCTCGCGCACCGCGCACTGCCTGCCCGACATCGTGCGGCGCGTGTGGGAAGGCCGCGACGACGCGAAGCGGCAGCGCAACGCACCGCTGTCGCAGGCGCTGAAGATCATCATGAATTCGTTTTACGGCGTGCTCGGCTCGACGGGCTGCCGCTTCTTCGACCCGCGCCTCGCGTCGTCGATCACGATGCGCGGCCACGAGATCATGCACCGCACGCGTCAACTGATCGAAGCTCAGGGTTACGAAGTGATTTACGGCGATACCGATTCGACGTTCGTGTGGCTCGGCCGCGCGCATGACGACGACGAAGCCGGCGCCAAGGGTCGAGCGCTCGTCGAGCACGTGAACCGCTGGTGGCAAGCCCATCTGCGCGAACAGTTCGGACTCGACAGCGCGCTGGAGCTGCAATACGAGCGGCATTACCGCCGCTTCCTGATGCCGACCGTGCGCGGCGCGGAAGAAGGCAGCAAGAAGCGGTATGCGGGGCTCGCGGCGACGGCCGGCGGCGGCGAAGATCTCGTATTCAAGGGGCTCGAAACGGTGCGCACCGACTGGACGCCGCTCGCGCAGCAGTTTCAGCGCGAGTTGTACCGACGCGTGTTCAGGCGCGAGCCGTATCGGGATTTCATTCGCGACTACGTACGCCGCACGCTGGCCGGCGAATTCGACGATCAGCTCGTGTACCGCAAGCGCGTGCGCCGGCCGCTGCGCGAATACGAACGGAACGTGCCGCCCCACGTGCGCGCGGCGCGCATCGCCGACGAGTTCAATCATGCGCAGGGCCGGCCGCTGCAGTATCAGCGCGGCGGCTGGATCAGCTACGTGATGACGACGGCCGGCCCCGAGCCGCTCGAAACGATGCGCTCGCCGATCGACTATGCGTTCTACCTGAGCCGCCAGCTTCAGCCCGTCGCCGATGCGATCCTGCCGTTCCTGCGCGACGATTTCGAACGCGTGATCTCCGGGCAGGGGCAGTTGTTCGGCGACTGACGGGCCGATGGGCCGAACGGTGCACCGGGCGCGGATTCCGGCGCGCTGGCCGTGCCCGCCGTGAAGCGCCGACGCGCCGCCGATCGCTGCGGGGAAGCACCCCATTCCGCGCCGCCCCGCAGGCATGCGGCTAAAATACCGGCCTGCCGCGCGTCCCGCCGCGGCCGGAGGACACTCATCATGACCGCACGTCGCGGTGCCGCGGTCGCCATCGCACCCGGCCACGAGACAGCCAGCCTGTCGAAAGCCCAGCAAACCTTCAATGCGCTCGTCGAGCAGATCGAGGCGCGGCGCGAGCGGCTCGGCGCATGGGACGCGGTCATGCCGGCCTTCCAGAAAAAGTTCGTCGACGCGCTGCTGCCGCTCGAACAGGCGTCGACGGCGTTGCGAATCCGGTTGCTCAACCTGCTCGACGACGCGTTCCTGCAGAAAGGTCTGAGCAAAGCCGAGCAGCGCGCGCTATCCGCGCTGATCGCCGACATGGCGCGCGACTTGCTCGGCGTCAGCGACGACGCGACGTTGAAAATCATCTACAACCGGCACTGCCCGTCCGACGACGACGACGGCGCCGCAGCGACGGCCTCCGCACGGACGAAGCCGGAACCGGAACCGGAAACGGAACCCGCCGCCGAACCAGCGGACGATCTCGACACGCTGTCGCCCGACGAACTCGCCGCCCGCATCCAAGCCGAATTCGACGAACAGTACACGCGCGACATGGCCGCCCACGAGGCCCGCGAAGCCCAACGCGCGAAGCGCAAGAAAGCGCCCCGGCAATCGGCCGCGCAGGCGCGACGCGAAGCCGAGCAGGCCGAATCGAGCAAGTCGCTCCGCGACGTCTATCGCAAGCTCGCCAGCGCGCTGCATCCCGATCGCGAAACCGATCCCGAGGAACAGGCGCGCAAGACCGTGCTGATGCAGCGTGTCAACCACGCGTATGCGAAAGGCAACCTCCTGCACTTGCTGGAGCTGCAACTGGAGATCGAACAGATCGACCGGCGCGCGATCGACGGCCTGAGCGAAGCGCGGCTGACGCACTACAACGGCATCCTGGAGGAACAGCTCCGCGAGCTCGACCAGGAGATCGGGCACGTCGAGAACGATTTCAGGCGAACCTACGGCATCGCGTCGTCCACCAAGGTCGCGCCCGATACGGTGATGCGCATGCTGACGCGCGACATTGCCGGCATGCAGCGCAGCAACCACGACCTGACCGTCGCGCTGCGCGAGTTCGACGATCCGGACAGGGTCCGCGACTGGCTGAAGGACCTGAAGCGCCGGCCCGCAGCGTCGCGCTTCGACGACGATTCGTATTGAGCCATCGAGCCGGCAAGCGCGGGCGAACTTGCGACGCGCACGCCCCACCGTTCACCGCACCTCGCCGATCCCGCCCATCAGCGCCATCAACTGCCCGCGCAGCCACTGGCTGCCCTGATCCTGATCGGCGCTGCGATGCCAGTAGCAGAAGTAATCGAGTCCCGGCATCTCGAACGGCAGTTCCAGAATGCGCGCCGGATAGCGCTGCAGCAACCGCAGCGGCGCCGTCAGCGCGAGATCGCCGCGCATCGCGATCAGCGGCGCGACCATGTAGTGCTGCACGCGCATCTGGATGTTGCGGCGCAGCCCGAGCCGCGTCAGTTCCGCGTCGACGTGCCCGCTGCCCTTGCGGCGGCTCGATACGTGGATGTGCCCCATCGACAGGTAGTCGTCCAGGGTCAGCGTGTCGCCCTTGAACGGATGATCGTCGCGGATCATGCACGCGTAGCGGTCCTGCACGAGCAGCGCCTGGTGCAGATGCGGATCGCCGATCAGCGGCGCGTCGATCGCGATGTCGACCGAGCCGTTCGCGAGCGCGGTCGCGACCTCGCGGCGGTCCATCGTGTAGCTGCGCACGTGCATGCCGGGCGCATGCGTCTGTAGCAGCTCGCCGAGCGCCGGCAGCAGCAGCGCTTCGGTCAGGTCGCTCATGCTGAGCCGGAACACGCGCTCGGACGAAGCCGGATCGAACACGTCGCCTTCGTGCGCGCTCGAATCGAGCAGTTGCAGCGCCTCGCGCACGCGGCCGACGATGTTCTCGGCCATCGGCGTCGGCATCATCCCGGCCGGCGTGCTGACGAACAGCGGATCGTTCAGCGTCTTGCGCAGCCGCGCCAGCGCGTTGCTGACGGCCGGCTGCGTGAGGTTCAGCACCTCGGCCGCGCGCGTCAGGTTGCGCTTGTTGTAGATCGCCTCGAATACGACGAACAGGTTCAGATCAATCTTCGAAAGGCGCATCGCCGGATCTCCTTGCCGAGATCTTACGGCGGGCGCCATTCGTTCGTCCATGTCGCCCCGCTCAGCCGCGCGGCGGCGGCGTCAGGTACGGCGCGGTCGAGCCGAGTTCGCCGTCCTTGATCTCCATCCGCGCGATCGCCTGCAGGTGCACCTCGTCCGGGCCGTCGGCGAAGCGCAGCGCGCGGCCCCAGGTCCACAGGTCGGCGAGCGGCGTATCGGGGCTCAGACCCGCTGCGCCGAATACCTGCATCGCGCGATCGCACACGTCCGTATAAACGGTCGGCACGAGCGCCTTGATCATCGAGATCTCCTTGCGCGCGGCCTTCGCGCCGACCTTGTCGATCATCCACGCGGCCTTCAGCACCAGCAGGCGTGCCTGGTCGATCTCGATACGCGAGCGCGCGATCCATTCGCCGACGGTGCCGTGCCGGTTCAGCGGCTTGCCGAACGCGACGCGCGACTGCGCGCGGTCGACCATCAGCGCCAGCGCCAGCTCGGCCGCGCCGATCGAGCGCATGCAGTGATGGATGCGGCCCGGCCCGAGGCGCGCCTGCGCGAGCGCGAAGCCGCTGCCTTCCTCACCGAGCAGGTTGCGCGCCGGCACGCGCACGTTGTCGAACGTGATCTCGCAGTGCCCTTCCGGCGCGTGGTGATTGACCACCGTGATGTTGCGCACGACCGTCACGCCCGGCGTGTCGCGCGGCACGAGGATCATGCTCTGCTGCTGGTGCGACTCGGCCTCGGGATCGGTCTTGCCCATCACGATGAAGATCTTGCAGTTCGGATGCGCGGCGTTCGTGATGAACCACTTGCGGCCGTTGATCACGTACTCGTCGCCCGCGCGCTCGATGCGTGTCGTGATGTTGGTCGCATCCGACGACGCGACGTCGGGCTCCGTCATCGCGAACGCCGAGCGGATTTCGCCGCGCAGCAGCGGCAGCAGCCACTGTTCGCGCTGCTCGGGCGTCGCGAACATGTGCAGCAGCTCCATGTTGCCGGTGTCCGGCGCATTGCAGTTGAACACTTCCGACGCCCAGCTCACGCGCCCCATGATTTCGGCGAGCGGCGCGTATTCGAGGTTCGTCAGACCCATGCCGGGCTCGTCGTCCTTCAGGTGCGGCAGGAACAGGTTCCACAGCCCCTCCGCTTTCGCGCGCTCCTTCAGTTCCTCCATGAACGACACCGGATACTTGCCGGCGTGCACCTCTTCGTTCCACTGGCGGATGCGCGGCACGATGTGCGCATCCATGAATGCGCTCACGCGTTCGCGCAGTGCTTCCACTTTCGGGGTGTAGCCAAAGTCCATGATCGACTCCTCGAGATTCCGTATTCCGTTCGTTCGGTTCAGAAGGCCGAGACGCCGCCGTCAACGGCGACGGCCTGCCCGGTCAGATACGTGATTTCCTGCGCGCACAGCATCAGCATCGTCGCGACGATTTCGTCGGGCCGGCCGAGCCGCTTCATCGGCGAGCCCTGCGCCAGAAAATCCTGGCGCTCGCCGATCTCGCTGTCGGTAACCATCGGCGTCGTGCTGTAGAACGGGCACACCGCGTTCACGCGGATGCCGTGGCGCGCGTATTCGAGCGCGGCCGTCTTCGTGAGCCCGACCACCGCATGTTTCGACGCCGCATACGCGGCCAGCTTCGGCGCGCCGCCGAGCCCGGCCATCGACGCGACGTTCAGGATCACGCCCTCGCGCTGCGCGAGCATCTGGCGGATCTGGTGCTTCATCCCGAAGAACACGCCTTTTGCATTCACCGCGAAGCTCAGGTCGAGATCGGCTTCGTCGGTGTCGATCAGCGCCTTCATCGGCGGGGCGATGCCCGCGTTGTTGATGCCGACGTCGAGCCGCCCGAAGCGCGCGACGGCCTCATGCACCAGCGATGCGACGTCCGTTTCGACGCGCACGTCGCAGTGCCGCGCGACGACGTCAGCGCCGGCCGCGCGCAGCGGCGCGGCCACGCGTTCGAGCGCATCGCCGTTCAGGTCGCCGAGCGCGAGCCGCGCACCCATCGCGGCGAGCTCGCTCGCGAGCAGCGCGCCGAAGCCGCTCGCGGCGCCGGTGATCATCACGGCCTGGCCGGCGTAGCTGTCGAGTCTCATCGTGCGCTCAGATCGTCAGGCCGCCGTCGACGACGATGCATTCGCCGTTCGTGTAGCTCGCCGCGTCCGACACGAGATACAGCACGGTGCCGGCCATTTCGCGCGGCTCCGCGTGGCGACGCAGCGGGATCTTCGTCATCCACGCGTCGTAGATGTCCTTGTCCGCGAACAGCGCGCCCGCGAACTTCGTCTTCGTGAGCCCCGGCAGCAACGCGTTCACGCGGATGCCGAGCGGCCCGCATTCCTTCGCGAACGCCTTCGTCATGTTGACGACGGCCGCCTTCGTGATCGAGTAGATGCCTTGCCGGTCGCCCGGCTGCAGCGCATTCACCGATGCCGTGTTGACGATCGCGCCGCCGCCGTGTGTCTTCATCAGCTTGCCGGCTTCGACCGACATGAAGAAGTAGCCGCGGATGTTCACGTCGACGGTCTTCTCGTACGCGGCGAGATCGGTATCGAGGATGTGCCCGAAATACGGGTTCGCGGCCGCGTTGTTCACGAGGATGTCGAGGCGGCCGTGCTTGCCGCGGATGTGCTCGAACGTCGCGGCGATGTCCTCCAGGCGCCCGACGTGGCACGCCAGCGCCTCGGCGCGGCCGCCCGCCGCGACGATCGCGTCGGCCACGGCCTGGCAGTCGTCGAGCTTGCGGCTCGACACGATCACGTACGCGCCCTGCTCCGCGAGCAGCTTGGCGATTTCCTCGCCGATGCCGCGGCTCGCGCCCGTCACCAGCGCGATCTTGCCCGTCAGGTCGAACAGATTCGTTGCCATGTTGCTGTGCTCCTCCATTGATTGAGTTGTCGTGTCGCCGCGTGGCGATATCAGCGATGCGCGTCGATCACGCCGACGGCCAGTTCGGCCAGCCGGCCGGCCATTTCGCCGACGCGCAGCGCCTGCTCGCTCGATGCGTTGCCCTGCAACGCGCGCGCCTTCACGCCCTGCGCGATCGCCGCTAGCCGGAAGAAACTGAAGGCGAGGTAGAAATGCCAGTCGCGGATCGGCGCGATGCCGCGCAGTTCGCAGTAGCGCGCGACGATCGCCGCTTCGTCCGGAATGCCGAGTTCGGCACGATCCTGGCCCGCGAGCCCGCGCACCTGGCCGCCGGACGGTAGCCGCAGGCACATGCAGAAATACGCGAGATCGGCGAGCGGGTTGCCGAGCGTCGACAGTTCCCAGTCGAGCACGGCCTGCACGCGATAGCCGTCCCGCGCGAACATCAGGTTGTCGATCCGGAAGTCGCCGTGCACCAGCGCCGGCCGGCCCGTGTCCTCGGGGCATGCCTTCGGCAGCCAGTCGATCAGCGTCTCCATCGCGTCGAGGCGCCCGGTTTCGGCCGCGCGATACTGCTTCGTCCACACGCCGATCTGCCGCTCGAAGTAGTTGCCCGGCCGGCCGTAGTCGGCGAGGCCCACCGCGTCGACATCGACGTCGTGCAGCGCGGCCATCGTCTGCAGCAGCGCGTCGTAGCAGGTCGCGCGCTCGGCCTTCGGCAGTTCCGGCAGCGCGGGGTCCCAGAAGATCCGGCCGTCCTCGAAACTCATCACGTAGAACAGGCTGCCGATCACGTCGCGGTCAACGCAGAGGTGATACGGGTGCGCGACCGGCACCGCGGTGCCCGACAGCGCGGTGAGCACGCGGAATTCGCGGTCGACCGCGTGCGCGGATTTCAGCAGTTCGCCCGGCGGCTGGCGGCGCAGCACGTAGCGGCCGCTCTTCGCATTCAGCAGGAAAGTCGGATTCGACTGGCCGCCGGCAAACTTCTCCGTGTCGACCGGGCCTTCGAAGCCCGGCACGTGGGTTTCCAGATAGCGCGTAAGGCGGGCTACGTCGAGTTGCTGGGAAGGATTCGTCATCGTCGCGATCGTTCGTGGGTCAGCCGTAGGTGCGCAGCGCGTGTCGTTCGGGGTCCTCCAGATGCGGGATGCCGTTGAACGACGCGAGGTGAAACGCGTCGGCGTTGAAGAAAAACTGCGAAAGACTGCTGTTGCGGATCTGCAGGTTCAGCGCGATCGCGCTCGACGGCGGCGCGGCGAGCACCTGCTGCACGGTGACCGCGATCGGGCCGCCGGAACTCACCGCGAGCACGCGCTGGCCGCCGCCCTCGCGGATCGCCGCGCGCGCGTCGGCCACGCGCTGCTGGAAATGGGCCCAGGTTTCGGGGGCCGCCTCGCCGAGCTTGTCCTCGGTCCACAGCTGCAGCACCTGCCGGAGCGCGCGGAAGTGTTCCTTCATCGAGCCGGCCGCAAGCCGCGCGATCTCCGGATAGTCGCTGGCGGCTGCCGCGAACAGCCCGTGGAAATCGTATTCGTTCAGGCCCGGATGGCGATCGACCACGACGCCTTCGCGGCCCATCCCGCGCAGAATCGCGGCGACCGTCTGCGCATGGCGGTTCATCGTGCCGCAGATCACGCGGTCGAACGTCAGGCCCTGCCGCGCGAAGTATTCGCCGAGCCACACGCCCTGCTGGTCGCCCGCCGCAGACAGCCGGTCGTAGTCGTCGGTGCCGAACGACGCCTGCCCATGCCGTACCAGAAAAAGTTCAGCCATTGCGCTCGCCTGAGGAAAACGAAGGCCCAGCATAGCGACCGGGCGTGCATTTTTGAAATTTATTTTCTGAATCAAACAGTATTCATCGCATGAATTACGCGGATTCATACGATGCGCTTGCGCCGGTTTCATCTGTCCCCACGTCGCGGCACGCGAATTGCGACAGCGCACACCGTGTCGAATAAATTCTGGAGGGATGCGATGCTCGGTACGATCCTCATCATCGTTCTGATTCTGCTGCTCATCGGAGCATTTCCTGCATGGCCGCACAGCCGAAGCTGGGGTTACTGGCCATCGGGGACCGTCGGGCTGATCGTCGTCATTGTCGTGATACTGGTGCTGCTCGGTCGCATCTGAACACGGCCGCGCGTGCCGCTGCATGGGCACGCGCGTTCCGATCGACTTCCGATCTGCCGCCGTGACTTCTTTACACGCGAAAGTAAGCCGTAAAGGAAAACGCGACGGCATCGCGTACGCTTACTTGGGCGTCCGCTCGCTTGCGGTCCAGCCATCCACGGACACGCACAGGTGCGGCGCATGATCAGGTGCGCCATTTCTTGCGAACACAACGTCTCGCCGATGTGCAGGTGCGTCACCGGATAATCCATCTGCATCGCGCAACAGAGCGCCTTGCGCGTCAACTCGCGCGCCCCGTTCGTCTTCATTCGATGGATTTGGCCGTACGGTAGTATGGCGATTCGATGGAACCCCGCTGAATCCGAACGAGTGGCCATGCCCGAATTTCCCTCATCTCCCGGCGCCGGCCAAGGCGCGCAAGCGCTCATCCTCATCGCCGAAGACGAACCCGAGATCGCCGAGATCCTGACCGCCTATTTCGCGCGCAACGGCCTGCGCACCGTGCACGCCGCCGACGGCCGCCGCGCGCTCGAACTCCACCTGTCGCTGAAGCCGGACCTCGTGTTGCTCGACGTGCAGATGCCGCACGTCGACGGCTGGAAGGTGCTCGCCGAGATCCGCCACCGCGGCGACACGCCCGTCATCATGCTGACCGCGCTCGACCAGGACATCGACAAGCTGACCGGGCTGCGCATCGGCGCCGACGACTACGTGGTCAAGCCGTTCAACCCCGCCGAAGTCGTCGCGCGCGCGCAGGCGGTGCTGCGCCGGTCGATGGCCGGCTCGCGCCAGGAAGAGCAGCGCGTGCTGCGCGCCGCGCCGTTCGAGATCGATCTCGAGCACCACGAAGCGACGGTCGAAGTCGACGGCGCGCGCCACACGCTCGTGCTGACGCTCACCGAATTCAAGCTGCTCGCGCAACTCGCGCGCGCGCCGCGCCGCGTGTTCAGCCGCGCCGAGCTGATGGCGACCTGCCTGCCGGAAGGCGATGCGCTGGAGCGCACGGTCGACAGCCACGTCAGCAAGCTGCGCAAGAAACTCGACGATCTCGGCGTCGCGGGCGTGCCGGCCAGCGTGCGCGGCGTCGGCTACAAACTGTGGAGCGGCGAGTGAGACTAGACGGCCTGAGCCGCCAGATCGCGCTGACGATGGGCGCGATCGCCTTCGGCGTCACGGTGCTGATCGTCGTGACGGCCTACGCGTTCTACTACCTGCTGTACCAGTACTCGCCGGAGTCGTTCAAGCCGGAAAGCTGGCTCCCGAGCGGGCCGGAGTGGGTGTGGATCACCTCGACCACACTGGTCGGCCTGCTGATCGCGGTCATCGTCGCGATCAACCTGTCGCGCCGCATCCTCGTGCCGCTGAATTCGGTGACGGACAGCATCCGCCGCGTCGCGCGCGGCGATCTCGGCGCGCGCGCGGTCGCCGGCGACCGTTCGCTGAAGGAAGCGGCGCTGCTCGCCGACAACTTCAACGCGCTCGCGAGCGAACTGCAGCGCGTGACCGACGAGCAAACCTTCTGGAATGCGGCGATCGCGCACGAACTGCGCACGCCGGTGACCGTGCTGCGCGGCCGCTTGCAGGGGCTCGCCGAAGGCGTGTTCACGCCGAGCGACGCGCTGTACCGCAGCCTGCTCGCACAGGTCGAAGGGCTGACGCGTCTGATCGAGGATCTGCGCGTGGTCAGCCTCGCCGACAGCGGCCATCTGAGCATCGAGATCCGCGACACCGATCTCGCCGCCGACGTGCGCGCGGTGGTCGACGTGTTCGCGCACGCGCTGCAGGCCGCCGGCCAGCATCCGGAACTCGATCTCGACCCGCGGCGCATGCGCTGCGACCCGGTCCGCATCCGCCAGGCGTTGCTCGCACTGCTGGAGAACGCGCGCCGCCATGCGGCGCCCGGCGCGATCCGGATCCAGACGCGCATCGAAGACGGCATGTGCCGGCTGCGCGTCGAGGACGACGGCCCCGGCATCCCGGCCGAGTTCGCGCCGCACGTGTTCCAGGCGTTCCGGCGCGTCGACGAGTCGCAACCCGGCGGCACCGGCCTCGGGCTCGCCGTCGTCGCGGCGATCGCGCATGCCCATCGCGGCGAAGCGCTGTGCCTGCCGACCGGCGCGGGCGGCACGCGGTTCGAGGTGCGGTGGCCCGACGATCTCGTGCCGACGCCCGAAGGCGAGCGCTTCGCGGCGTAACGCGCGAGCCTCGCCGCTGACGCGCGCGGTTTGCGCCCGACCACCACATTTTGTGCATCGCACGACCAACCCTGAGCAAAAAGTATCGGTTCCCGAACTCTTTTGATGTGGTGATCGCCTCGCCCGCGTCACACCATTGTTCCTGCCGCCATCGGTGGCATTCGAACAAGCAGAATCAAGGAGACACGGGTGAACAAGATGCGAATCGTCGCAGCCGGCGTGCTGCTCGGCGCCTGTCTGCCGGGCATCGTGGCCGCGCAAACCTGCAAAGTGCCGACCCTTCGGGTGCTCGCGCAGAAGAGCCTCGGCCTGTCGGTAATGGAAAAGTCGCTGGCCGACTACGAAAAGAAGAACGGCACGAAGGTCGAGATCAGCTATTTCGGCGAGAACGACCGCCGCGCGAAATCGCGGCTCGACGCGTCGACTGGCGCGGGTTCCTACCAGATCTACTACGTCGACGAGGCGAACGTCGCCGAATTCGCGTCGGCCAACTGGATCGTGCCGCTCCTCAAGTACTACCCGAAGGACTACGACTACGACGACTTCCTGCCCGGCCGCCGCGCGGTCGCGAGCTACAACGGCGTCGCGTACTTCGCGCCGCTGATCGGCGGCGGCGACTTCCTGTTCTATCGCCGTGACCTGCTCGACGCCGCGCACATTCCGGTGCCGAAGACGCTCGACCAGCTCGTCGCCGCGATCAAGCAGCTCAACGCGCCGCCGAAGCTGTACGGCTGGGTCGCGCGCGGCCAGCGCGGCTCGGGGATGAACGTGTGGCGCTGGTCGCCGTTCATGCTCGGCATGGGTGGCACATGGACCGACAAGGGCGGCCAGCCCGCGTTCAATTCGCCGGGCGCGGTGAAGGCCACGCAGCTCTACAGCGACCTGTTCAAGTACGCGCCGCCGGGTTCGGCGACCTACGACTGGAGCAACGCGCTCGAAGCGTTTCGCTCGGGCAAGGTCGCGTTCATGATCGAATCGACGCCGTTCGCGGACTGGATGGAGGATACGAGCAAGTCGAGCGTGGCCGGCAAGGTCGGCTACACGCGGCCGCCCGCACCGCTGCCGTCGGCCGCGTATGGCCACGGCTTCGCGATCTCGGCGGTCGGCGCGAAGGACGACTGCACGCGGATGGCCGCCGGCCGCTTCATCGCATGGGCGACCAGCAAGGATCAGGAACAGGCGCGGCTACGCAACGGCGTGTTCAGCGACTACAACCGCTCGAGCACGATCGGCAGCCCGTACTTCAAGCAGCACGTCGCGCCGCAGATCCAGGCCGGCCTGAACGACACGAATCCCGTCACGCAGGTGACGATCTGGCGTACGCCGCAGTGGCCGGATATCGGCGACAACCTCGGCATCGCGCTCGAACAGGTGTTCACCGGCACGCAGACGGATATCCGCGGCACACTCGACGACGCGGACCAGTATGCGAAGGACGCGCTCGAACATGGCGCTCGCAAATGACGGCGCCGGCGGACGTGCGCTCGGCGTCCGCCCGGCCTCTCCCGCACCGTCGACCCGGCGCGGCCGCGCGCGCCGCGACCGCACGAGCCTGCCGTGGGTGTTCCTCGCGCCGACGCTCGCGCTGCTCGCGGTCCTGAGCCTCGTCCCGACGATCGCCGCGATCAACCTCGCGCTGCGCAACCGCGTGCTGCGCTACCCGGACAGCGAATTCGTCGGCCTGCGCAACTTCGTGCGGCTCGCGTCGGACCGGCGCTTCCTGAACGCGATCGAGGTGTCGGTGCTGTGGGAAGTCGTCACGGTCGCGGGCGCGGTGCTGGTCGGGATCGCGCTCGCGGTGTTCCTGTTCGAGCGCGTGCACGGCCGCTGGCGCCGCTTCGCGTCGCTGGTGCTGATCATGCCGGTGCTGCTGCCGCGCGTGTCGGCCGCGTTCATCTGGAAGTTCATGTATGCGCCGCTCACCGGCATCCTGAGCTGGCTGCTCGGCGCGCTCGGCGTCGAACACACCGCGTTTCTCGCCGATCCGCATCTCGCGCTATACGCGGTCGCGCTCGTCGACGTGTGGCAGTGGGGGTTGTTCTTCGCGGTCGTGATCCTGAAGCTGCTGGAGACGCTGCCGCCCGAGCCGCTCGAAGCCGCGCGGCTCGACTACGCGACGACGTGGCAGGTGCATGCGTACATCGCGCTGCCGATGCTGAAGGCGCCGCTCGTGAGCCTCGTGTTCATCAAGATGGTCGAGTCGCTGCGCTCGTTCGACCTGATCTACGTGATGACGAAGGGCGGCCCGGGCATCGCGACCGAGACGCTCGATCTCTACGCGTACCAGCAGGGCATCGGCCTCGCCGGCAAGGTGTCGTATGCGTCGGGCATGGCCGTGCTGATGATGGTCGCGACCACGCTCGTGTTCACGCTCATCTGGAAGAGGGTCAACAAATGGGACGACTGATGGCCCGGCGCGGTGCCGCCGCCGTTTCCACCGTCGCGATCGCCGGCGCGATCCTGCTCGTCGCCGCGTTCCCGCTGTTCTGGGCCGTGCTCAATTCGCTCAAGCACCTGCTCGACATCGTCACGCCCGTGCCGCGCTTCTTCTTCACGCCGACACTCGCAAACTACGAGCAGGTGCTGTCGAGCCCCGAGGTGCTGATCGGGCTCGGCAACAGCATCGCGATCGTCGGCGCGGCCGTGCTGATCGGCGCGGTGCTCGGCGTGCCGGCCGCGTATGCGATCGCGCGCTATCCGGTGCGCGGCAAGCGCGACATCCAGTTCTTCCTGCTGTCGCTGCGCTTCCTGCCGCCCGTCGCGGTCGCGCTGCCGCTGATCGCGATCTGGGTCGATCTCGGGCTGTACGACACGAAGCTGTCGATGATCGTCACGTACCTGCTCGTCACGCTGTCGACCATCACGTGGCTATCGATTCCCGTGTTTCGCCGGCTGCCGCGCGAGATCGAGGAAGCCGCCGCGCTCGACGGCTACGGCCCGTACGCGGTGTTCTGGCACATCGCGCTGCCGGTGTGCGCGAGCACGCTGCTCGGCGGCATCGTGTTCAGCTTCGTGCTGGTGTGGAACGAACTGATGATCGCGCTCGCGCTCACGTCGTCGCGCAGCGCGACGCTGCCGGTGGTCGCGTCCGCGTTCACGTCGCTCGGGCAGGAAGTACCGTGGGGCGTGATCAACGCGTCGACGGTACTGCTCGCGCTGCCGCCGCTCGTCTTCGTCGGCATGCTGAGCCGGCTGCTCAATTCGATCGTCAAGGGAAAATAAGGAGAACACGTTGAAAGCACTCGTCCTCGAACGCACGCGCGAACTCGCGCTGCGCGACATCGACCTGCCGCAAGCGGTCGGCCCCGGCGACGTCCGGATCAAGGTGCATACGGTCGGCGTCTGCGGCAGCGACGTGCATTACTACGTGCACGGCGGGATCGGCCCGTTCCGCGTCGACGCGCCGATGGTGCTCGGCCACGAAGCGTCCGGCACCATCGTCGAGACCGGCGCCGCCGTCACGCACCTGCGCGTCGGCGACCGCGTGTGCATGGAGCCCGGCGTACCGCGCCTCGATTCGCCCGCGACGCTGCGCGGGCTCTACAACCTCGATCCCGACGTGCGCTTCTGGGCGACGCCGCCCATCCACGGCTGCCTGACGCCGTTCGTCGTGCATCCGGCCGCGTTCACGTACCGGTTGCCCGACAACGTGTCGTTCGCCGAAGGCGCGATCGTCGAGCCGCTGTCGATCGGCCTGCAGGCCGCGAAGAAGGCGGCGATGAAGCCGGGCGATCTCGCGGTCGTGATCGGCGCGGGCACGATCGGCGCGATGACGGCGCTCGCCGCGCTCGCCGGCGGCGCCGCGCGCGTGATCCTCGCCGACGTCGTGCCGGACAAGCTCGCGCTGTTCGCCGGCAACCCGGCCGTCACGACCGTCGACGTGCGTACGCGGCCGCTGGCCGACGCGGTGGCCGAGGCATCCGGCGGCTGGGGCGCGGACGTCGTGTTCGAGGCGAGCGGCAGCACGAACGCGTACGCGGGCCTCGTCGGCCTGATGTGCCCGGGCGGCTGCGCGGTGCTGATCGGGATGCCGGTCGCGCCGGTGCCGCTCGACGTGGTCGCGCTGCAAGCGAAGGAAGGCCGCATCGAATCGGTATTCCGCTACGCGAACATCTTTCCGCGCGCGCTCGCGCTGATCGCGTCCGGCGCGATCGACGTGAAGCCGTTCATCTCGCGCACGTTCCCGTTTTCCGAAGGCGTGCGCGCGTTCGAGGAAGCGGCGAGCGGCCACCCGCGCGACGTCAAGATTCAGATCGAAATGGATTGAGCCATGGCCCAGATCACCTGCAAAGGTTTGTCGAAGCACTACGACGGCGGCCCCGCCGTGCTGCATCCGCTCGACCTCGAGATCGCCGACGGCGAATTCATCGTGCTGCTCGGCCCGTCCGGCTGCGGCAAGTCGACGATGCTGCGGATGATCGCGGGCCTCGAGGCGATCACCGGCGGCGAGCTCGTGATCGGCGACGCGGTCGTCAACGACCTGCCGTCGCGCGAGCGCAATGTCGCGATGGTGTTCCAGAACTATGCGCTGTACCCGCACATGACGGTGTACGACAACATCGCGTTCGGCCTGCGGCGGCTGAAGGTGCCGGCCGACGAGATCGACCGCCGCGTGCGCGACGTCGCGCGCACCCTGAGCCTCGACGCGCTGCTCGACCGCCGCCCGCGCGCGATGTCGGGCGGCCAGCAGCAGCGCGCGGCGATCGCGCGCGCGATGATCAAGACGCCGGCCGTGTTCCTGTTCGACGAGCCGCTGTCCAACCTCGACGCGAAGCTGCGCACGCAGTTGCGCGGCGACATCAAGCGGCTGCATCGGCAACTGAAGACGACCACGCTGTACGTCACGCACGATCAGCTCGAAGCGATGACGCTCGCCGATCGCGTCGTGCTGATGCGCGGCGGCCACATCGAGCAGATCGGCACGCCGGCCGAACTGTACGGCCAGCCGCACACGGTGTTCGCGGCCGGGTTCGTCGGCACGCCTGCGATGAACTTCGCGGACGGCACGATCGAGCGGGTCGGCGCGAACGTGTGGGTCGACTGCAACGGCGCGCGCTGGCCGCTCGCGTCGTCGCGCTTCGCGCGGCTGCAGCACGGCCAGCAGGTCAAGGCCGCGATCCGACCGAATCACCTGCGGCTCGTCGCGGAAGGCGATCCGCCCCCGGGCACGCTCGCGCTGACCGGCACGGTCGAGCTCGTCGAGTTGCTCGGCGCCGAGGCGCTCGTCACGCTGGACTGGCGCGGCCAGCCGTGCGCGGCCCTCGTGCCGGCCCCGATGGCCCCGGCGCCGGGCGCCGTGGTAGCGTTTCGCTTCGACGAAGAAGCGCTGCATCTGTTCGACGCCGGCACCGAGCGCAACGTCACGCTGCCGGACCCGAACCCGATCGCGCACGCGGTGCCGCCGGCGGCCGCGACGCGCGCCACGCCGCCTGCCGCGACGAGCTGGTCGATGTCCCGTCCGTAGCGCGCCGGCACGCCCCGACGGAGCACACGATGAACCCGGATCTCGAGATCGTTCCCACCCACCGCGACGAATCGTTCCGCGCGTGGGTCCACGACTATCCGCATTCGGTCGCGAAGTGGCACTTCCATCCCGAGTACGAGATTCACCTGATCCAGGCGTCGCGCGGCAAGGTGTTCGTCGGCGACCACATCGGCGACTTCGGGCCCGGCAACCTGATCGTCACCGGGCCGAACCTGCCGCACAACTGGGTCAGCGAGCTCGCCGACGGCGAACGCGTACCGTCGCGCGACGTCGTGCTGCAGTTCTCGCGCGATGCGATCGAAAAGATGGTCGGCGCGTTCAGCGAGCTGCAGCCGGTGATCGACCTGATCGACGACGCGGCGCGCGGCGTGCAGTTTCCCGACCGCGTGGGCGTCGAGGTCGCGCCGCTGATGCTCGAACTCGCTGACGCGCACGGCTGCCGGCGCGTCGAGATCCTGATGTCGCTGTTCGACCGGCTGTCGTCGTGCCGCGAGCGGCGCGTGCTCGCGGGGCCCGGCTACCGCAGCGACGCGCAGCACTACATGTCGTCGACGATCAACCAGGTGCTGTCGTACCTGCAGCAGAACCTGCCCGGCATGCTGCGCGAAACCGACGTCGCCGCGTTCGCCGGCATGAGCGTCAGCACCTTCACGCGGTTTTTCCGGCGTCACACCGGCTCGTCGTTCGTGCGCTACCTGAACCGGTTGCGCATCAACGAGGCGTGCGAGCTGCTGATGTTTTCCGACCTGACGGTGACCGACATCTGCTACCGGGTTGGCTTCAACAACCTGTCGAACTTCAACCGTCAGTTTCTCGCGATGAAGCAGGTGCCGCCCTCGAAGTTCCGCGCGCTGCACCGGCTCAACGAACCGCACGGCCGCGACGACGCGCCGCCCCCGCGACGCGTGCCGCCGCGCGCCCCAGACAGGATGCTTCATACGTGACATATCTCGGCATCGATCTCGGCACGTCCGAGGTCAAGGTTCTGCTCACCGATTCCCGATCGGTCCCCCTCGCGACCGGCTCGGCCAGCCTGTCGATCAGCCGGCCGCGTCCGCACTGGTCCGAACAAAGCCCCCAGGCGTGGTGGCACGCGATGCTCGACGCGATCGCGTCGGTGCGCGCCGCGCATCCGGCCGGCTTCGCCGCGCTGCGCGGCATCGCGCTGTCCGGGCAGATGCACGGCGCGACGCTGATCGACCGCGCGGACCAGGTGCTGCGCCCCGCGATCCTGTGGAACGACACGCGCGCCGGTACCGAATGCGTGGAACTCGAGGCGCTGGTGCCGGAATCGCGCGCGATCACCGGCAACATGGCGATGCCCGGCTTCACCGCACCGAAGCTGCTGTGGCTCGCGAAATACGAGCCGGCCGTGTTTCGTGCGGTGCACAAGGTGCTGCTGCCGAAGGACTACCTGATCTGGCGCCTGTCCGGCGAATTCGTGTCCGATATGTCCGACGCGTCGGGCACGCTGTGGCTCGACTGCGCGCGCCGCGACTGGTCCGACCGGATGCTTGCCGCGACCGAGCTGTCGCGCGCGCAGATGCCGCGCCTCGTCGAAGGCAACGCGGCCGCCGCGCAGTTGCGCGACGCGCTGCGGCGCGAATGGGGGATCGCCGGGCCCGTGACGATCGCCGGCGGCGCCGGCGACAACGCGGCGTCCGCGATCGGCATGGGCGTCACGGGCGCCGGCAGCGGCTTCCTGTCGCTCGGCACGTCGGGCGTGCTGTTCGCGGGCAACGACCGCTTCGCGCCGAACCCGGACGCGGCCGTGCACGCGTTCTGCCACTGCGTGGAAGGGCGCTGGCACCAGATGAGCGTGATCCTGTCGGCGGCCGCGAGCCTCGACTGGCTCGCGCGCGCGCACGGCACGACGCCCGGCGTGCTGGCCGCCCGCGCCGAGCACGCCGATCCAGCTCGCGCGCCGCTGTTCCTGCCGTATCTCGGCGGCGAGCGTACGCCGCACAACGACGCGCATGCGCGCGGCGTGTTCTTCGGGCTGTCGAACGAACACGATGCGGACGATCTCGCGTATGCGGTCATGGAAGGCGTCGCGTTCGCGATGGCCGACGGCTACGGCGCGCTACGCGCGGCCGGCACGACGCTCGACGCGGTGTCGTTCATCGGCGGCGGCTCGAAAAGCGCGTTCTGGGCGCGGTTGTGCGCGAATGCGACCGGGCTCGCGATGCAGCGCCATGCGGATGGCGCGGTCGGCGCGGCACTCGGCGCCGCGCGGCTCGCGCGACTGGCGGCGACGGACGACAGCCTGGAAGAAGTCTGTGTCGCGCCGCCCGTCACGGAGACGGTCGCGCCCGATCCCGCGTCGGTCGATCTGCTGGCGGGCCGGCTCGCGCGCTATCGACGGTTGTATCGCGCGCTGCGCGACGAGTTCGCGGCCGGCGACTGAGCGTTGGAGCGATCGCGCTTGACCCGACCCTTGGGACTGCCTTTATGCTGACCGCAACGAATCGACAGCAAAGAGGTGACGGATGGGTACGGACACACTCCGCTTGAACGCATCGGCCGCCGCCGCGCGGCTCGGCATCTCGATCAAGGCGCTACGGCTGTACGAGCGGCACGGCCTCGTCATGCCCGAACGGACGCCGGCCGGATACCGCGCGTACGGCCCGGACGATCTCGCCCGCGCCGCCGACATCGCGGCGCTGCGCAAGCTCGGCCTCGGTCTCGCGCAGATAGCGAACGTGCTCGGCGGCGACGCGCGCAGTCTCGATGCCGCGCTGGCTGCTCACGAAGCGGCGCTCGATCGCGGGATTCAGGATCTCGTTGGCAAGCTCGACAGCGTGCGCGCGATGCGTGCCGGCCTGGCACGGGGACGGATGCCGACAGACGGCGAACTCACCCGGCTGGTCGACCCTGGCAGCGCGGGCGTCGCGTTCGACCTGCCGTGGCCGTGGGGCGGCGAACGGTTCGAGTGTCGCGATATCCGGCCGTTGAACTACATCATCGGTTCGCTCGGGAGCGGCAAGACGCGGCTCGCGCTTCGGCTGGCCGATGCGTTGCCGGGCGCCGTGTTCGTCGGCCTCGATCGGCTGGACGACGACTGTGCCGCGGCATTCGATGCATTGCGTGCCGATCCGGAACTGAAGTCGCGCGTCGACCGCACCGCGGCGTTGCTCGCCGGCAACGGCGCGACGCCGTCGGCGGCGCTGACCGCGCTGCTCGTCAGCGTCGAAGCGGCAGGTCCGCGCGTACTGATCGTCGACATGATCGAACAGGATCTCGATCAGGCCACGCAACACGCGTTGATCGCGCATCTGCGCGCATGCGCGGCCGCCGGCATGCGGCCGCTGTTCGTGCTGACGCGCTCGGCGGCGATCCTCGATCTCGCGGCGGTCGGCCCCGACGAAACCATCCTGTTGTGCCCGGCCAATCACAGCCCGCCTGCGCGCGTGGCGCCTTACCCCGGCGCGCCGGGGTACGAGGCCGTCGCGACGTGCCTGGCGGCGCCGGCGGTCCGGGAGCGGATTGCGCGGCCGCCGGAAGCGCGCGCTATGATGCTCGGTACGGCGCGCGAAATGAATTGAATGTTTCGCGACCGGTCCGTCGGAGAACATGATGGCACGCGACACGCGGGTGGAAATCGAGCTCGACGATATCGAATCGACTGAACAGTTGCACGTGCGGCTGATGAAGCAGTTGAGTTTCCCGGATTGGTATGGAAGAAACTGGGATGCGTTCCGGGACGCCATTACCGCGCTGGTCGATATGCCGCTCATTCTTCGGCTGAAAGGCTGGTCGGAATTCGAACGCCGCTTTCCGCGCGACGCGAGGCTGATGCGCAACTGCCTGCAGGACATGGCTCGGCAATATCCGGCCTTCGCATCCCGTGTCGAGTACGATTGATCGAACTCGCCGGGAGCCGCACGATCGCGCGACCCTTCTTTCGGGGCTAGCCTTTTTCCCGCACGGCGAGGAATTGCTCACCGTTCAATTGGCGTTGCATTGCCTCGATCTGCGTGCACCGCGCTTCCAACTGATTCATGGTCGCAGCAACCGGAAATGGATTCGCATCCGGATCCCGCCGCGCCCTCCTCGGCGCCATCGCTGCGTTCACCGCATGCACGGGACCGGACAAGTTCGTTGCTTGCCGGGCGCTATCGGGACCTGTCGAAAAACCGTCTTGTCCAGACGGCCAAATCGCCTGCAAACAGTCATTCGCGTTCAACATGAAGGGCATCCGGAAGCGTTCGTTTCGGGTATCGTCCCCCTCTCCTGCCAGCACTCGACATGACAGCACGCAATGGAAACAGTACCGCCCCGGCCGAAATCGGCCCCTTCGACGCGATGAGCCGATTTCGCGTGACGTACGACGGGCCCACGCTCGATTCGTCCGAGATGGATGTGCGCGAACTCGCGCCCGCGCTGCTGGCGTTCGGCGCTTTGCTCGACGCGTCGACGCGCGCACTATGCGGCGATCGGGTCCGGCCGCAGGTCAACGTGCGCGGCAGCTTCAAGACCGGCAGCTTCGGCATCGACTTCACGCTCGCGACGTCGCTGCTCGGCCGCATGCGCGACATGCTGAGCGGCAACGAAGGCACGGCGCTCGCCAATGCGGTCACGATCCTGACCGCGCTCGGCATTGCCGCACCCAAGGCGAGGAAGGGGCTGTTCGCCGTCCTCAAATGGCTGCGCGGACGCGAAATCACGCATGTGCGGATGCAGGACCACACCGCGGTGCTGGACGTCGACGGCGACATACTCGAAATCGACCTGCCCGTGCTCACGCTGCTGCGCGACGTCCGCGTTCGCCGTGCCACCGCGCAAGTGCTGGCACCGCTCGCGCGCGAAGGCATCGAGATTTTCGCGGCCGGCACCGACACCGAGGTGTACGAGACGGTCGCCCGCAACGAGATCGCATGGTTTCGCGCGCCGGAGCCAACCGATGCGCTTCTGCTCGACGAACATCGCAAGATGGCGTTCTCGATCGTGTCGCTCGCGTTCAAGGACGATAACAAGTGGCGACTGTACGACGGCACGTCGACGATTCACGCGACGATCTCCGATGCCGGCTTCCTGTCGCGCGTGAACAACAGCCAGATCAGTTTCAGCAAGGGTGACGTGCTGTTGTGCAATGTCCGTATGCAACAGTGGCAAACTTCGGACGGCGCAAAAACCGAATACGAGGTCACCGATGTCCTCGAACATCGCCCGGCCGGCCTGCAGATTCCGTTGTCGGGCCTGTGATCCACGCCGTGGCCTCGCGCCCGACGCAACCGTTCATCACTCATGAAACCGGCGATCCATCTGCGTGCTGCTTCCCAGGAAGATCTCCCGTTCCTGCTGACGCTCCGTCGACTGACGATGACCGAGCACCTGCAGCGCGTCGGCGCGCCGACCGACGATGACGCGCACGACCGGCGCATCCGCACGAACTTCGACGATGCGATGATCGTCTGCGAAGGCGCCGACGCGATCGGCCTGCTGAAGGTGACGCGCGACGCCGGCGAATGGCACGTCCATCAGATCCAGATCCTTCCCGCGCGCCAGGGCCACGGAATCGGCGAGGCCGTGCTGCACGCATTGCTGACCAACGCCGCACGCGCGCACGTGCCGGTGTCGCTCAGCGTGCTGCACGGCAATCCGGCGCGGCGACTCTACGAACGACTCGGCTTCCGCGTCGCGTCGGAGACCGACACCAGCGCGAACATGATCTGGCGCGCGTGACGCGCGGCGATTCGACACCGCCGCATTACCGTTACTGCGTGATCTTCGCGTCCCTCAGCAGATTGCCGATCATCTGCGCACTCGCCTTCTCGGCCGCGATCGCCTGCAACTGCTGCTGAAGCGTCGGCTTCGCGGTTTCGAAACCCGGCACCTGCGTCGGCCGCTTCGCATCCAGCTTCACGATCGCGCGCGCGCCATCGACCGGAATCGAATCCTTCGTCACCGCGCCGACCGGCAGTTTCTCGAGCGCCTGCGCGACCGGCAGCGGCAGCCCGGCCGTCTTGCCTTCCGCGGCCGGCGTGTTGAAGCTCACCCACGGCAGCTCGCCGCCGGTATCGCGGCTCGGCGCCAGGCTGTACTGGCGCGCCAGCCCGTCGAACGACTTGCCCGCTTTCAGCTCGCTCAGCACGGTCGCCGCCGCCACCGGATCCTTGACGACGATCACGCGCGGCTTGTACTCATTCTTGCCGAGCGCCGCGACGAGTTCGTCGTAGCGCGCCTTGACCTGCTCGTCGGTGACCGGCTCCGGCTTCACGTTGTCGCGCAGGTACAGCTGCACCTCGGCCGTCACCTTCGCCTGCTGCATCGCCGCCTTGACCTCGGGCTTGTCCGCGTAGTTTGCCTTCTCGGCCGCCTGCCGAACCAGCACGCGCGTGATCAGCTGATTCTTGATCGCCTGACGGATCTGCGGCGAATCGGGCTGCCCGGACGCGCGCAGCAGCGTATCGACGTCGGCCTGCGTGATCGGCGTGCCGTTGACGGTCGCGACGGTCGCCGCCGTCTGCGCGTGGGCAGCGCCGCTCAGTGCGCCGGCCAGCGCGACGATCGTCAACAGGCGATTCGGTGTCGTTTTCATCTTCATCGGTTGGGTCGCTTCGAGCATAAGAAACGCGGCAGGGGTAGCCGCGCCGGTTCATCGTGCACGCCCGCACACCGTCTGCGGGAGTCGCTGCCATTGTGCACGGAACCGCATTTCCACGTCGGGAGGTTCGGGAAGCGGGTCCGACACGGCGCCGCGCGCATGGTGCCCGCGGTTCATTGCGTGCGCGTTGCGCAACAATCCCGCGGAATCGCATCGATTGCGCGCACGATTGCTTTCACGACTTCGCGACTACGGCCGCTGCCCAAGGCGGCCGCACGTTCAAACCGTCACGGCGTCCACCGGTACACGGTGATGCTGTTCCCCTTCACGTTGTTCTTCATCACCACGTATTCGCCGTTCGAGCGGCGGTACGCGCGGATGCTGTACATCGCATCGATCGCGCTGCTGGTATCGACGGTCGCGGGGCTCGCGTTGACCAGCGTCGTGTCGAGATTGCCGGTGTTGAGGTTGAACGCGTCGACGTTCGGCCACAGCGGCCCGCTGCTGCTGAACCAGTAGCCGACGAACAGGTGGTTGCCCGCCGCGTCGATCGATTTCGCGCCGCTGTGCGGCAGCGTGATCACCGGGTCCGGCTTCGTCGTGTTGCCCGCGCGCCAGCCGTGATACACCTCGATGCGCGTGCCGATCGACGTCCAGTCGTTGGTCCCGACCGCGCCCTGCGCGAGCACCATCGTGTCGCTGTCCGCGAGATAGACGATGCGCGTGAGCGGCAGGATGCTGGCCGGAATGCGGGTCGCGACGCCCGGCCCCCACGACGGCTTGCCGTTCGCGTCGAAGCCGGTCAGCGGGTAATGCGTGATCGCGCCGGTCTTGTCGAGCCCGGCCCATACGCCGCCCTGGCTGTCGACGCTGAAGCCGCCCGTCACGCGCTGCGTGGTATTGAACGCGGGGCCCGGAATCGAGCCGTCCGGAATCGCGACGTAACCGTTCGCCGCGTTGAAGTGATAGAAGTAGAAGACCGGCGGGTTCTGGCCGGCCGCGACGAGAATCCGGTTCGCACCGACCGACGTGAGCAGCCCGAAGTGTTCGTCACGCTGCGTGTCGCTCATGTTGATGCGCGGGTCCGACGGATACGTGAACGGATCGACGGTGTTCGCGACGAACTTGCCGCCCGCGCTGCCGCTGTAGATGTGCGTGCCGCCGTAGAACAGCGCGCCGTCCGTGACCGGGTCCGGCGCGGCGATGCCTTCGAAGTTCAGCGACTGCAGCGTCCAGCGCAAGTTGCCGCTGCTGCCGTACGCATGAATGTCGGTCGCGCCGTTGCGGCCGAGATCCCAGCTGCCGCCCCACGGGTTGTTGAGCACGTAGAGGTTGCCGCCGGTGTCCTTGCCGATCCCGGCGATGCGCGTGAAGCGTTGCGCGCCGACCTGGCCCTTGATGCCCGTCGTCGTGTCGAGATAGCCGCCGCGCACACCGAACGTGCCGGCGAGCGCCGGCCGGCCCGAGATCGAATAACGCTTGATGTTCTGGTCGGGGCCTTCGTCGCCCACCAGCAATTGTCCGGCCGCCGCATCGACATACAGCGCCGACGGATGCGAGCCGGCCGGCATCCGGATCGTATTGAGCAGCGCGCCGGTCGGGCTGAAGCCGACGATCGAGCCGGCGCTTTTCTGCGCGACCCACACGTTGCCCGCGCCGTCCACCGCGAGCGCGCCCGGCGCCGACACGGCGATATCCCGCTGCCACACGCCATCGGTCGTGAACACGCGCACGCGATTGCCGTAGAAGTCGCTCGCATAGAGCAGCGAGCCGGCCGTCGCGAGCCCGGTGACGACGTCGATGCGCGGCTGGTTGGTCGCCGCGCTGATCTGGATCACGAGGTCGCGATACTTGGTCGCGCGGTTGTAGCGCCCCACCGCGCCGCTGCCATACGCCTTGCCCGGCTGCAGCGCGACGAACAGCGACGTTGCATTGCCGGTGATCGCGCTGCCCTGGAATTCCGAATGCGCGCCGATCGAACCGAGGCTCTTGCCGTTCTGGTAGATCGCGACGCCGCCTTCATCCTCGTCCCACATCGATGCGGTGTAGATCACGCCTTCGGGCGCGACCCACATCGCGCGCGCGACGTTGCCGACGTGCGCCGCGAGCGTGCCGTACGTGTTCGCGATCCAGTCGGTGGTGTTGGCTGCGTGCGTAGGGGGCGCAAATGCGGCGATTGCCGCGGCGACGAGCGCGGCCCGGATTCGTTGTCTGGCGACCATGACGGATGCTCTCCTGAACGGGGCAAACATTCACATAAGGGATCGGCCGGCCAGATGGCTTGCAGCCCGCGAGATGTAAATTCTTCCCCGAATCATCCGGCGCGGTCGGTATGACGTACGGCATGCATTCGACAATGCGCAGGGCGAGAATAGCGTTATATAAATCGAAAAAAATTGCGAATCGCCCGCGCTTGCGACGAGCGCGACTATGCGTCAGTGAATGGTCACTTACGCGGCGGATCGGGAATCGGGAAAATCAGGCACTTGCCTGACGGAATATCGCCGCCAATTCGACGTCGATCAATTGAAACGGCGAATGCCATTTCGGAAGTATCGAAAAAGCTACTGTGCCCAACGCAAATCGCCAGCCTGAATCCGTATCGAATCCAGGCCGGCGCATATCATGTGTCGCGGGTCGGGCAACGCGGCGTTGCACCGCCGCGTTGCAGTGCATCATGCCGACGTTTCACGCACCTTCACTTCGGCTACGCGCGCGCCGTCCGATTCGTCGTCGTCGCGCGGCGCGTCGAGCTGCCCCTCCCATTTCGCGACCACGGCCGCCGCGATCGAGTTGCCGACCGCGTTGGTGGCCGAGCGCCCCATGTCGAGGAACATGTCGACGCCCATGATCAGCAGCAACCCGGCTTCGGGCAGGTTGAACTGGTTGAGCGTCGCCGCGATCACGACCAGCGACGCGCGCGGCACGCCGGCCATCCCCTTCGACGTCACCATCAGCATCAGCAGCATCGTGATCTGCGTGCCGAGCGGCAGATGGATGCCGTACACCTGTGCGATGAACAGCACCGCGAACGTGCAGTACATCATCGAGCCGTCGAGGTTGAACGAATAGCCGATCGGCAGCACGAAGCTCGAGATCTTGCGGTTCACGCCGAAACGGTCGAGTGCGTCCAGCAGCTTCGGATATGCGGCCTCGGAGCTGGCCGTCGCGAACGACAGCAGGAACGGCTCGCGAATCAGCCGGAGCAGCGTGAACGCGCGCTTGCCGAGGAACGTCACGCCGGCGAGCGTCAGCACGGCCCACAGCAACGCGAGCGCCAGATAGAAGCTTGCCATGAACTTCGCGAACGTGAGCAGGATGCCGAGCCCTTCGGTCGTGATCGTCGACGCCAGCGCCGCGAACACCGCGACCGGCGCGAACCCCATCACCGCGCCCGTCACCTTCAGCATCACCTGCGCGAGATCGTCGATCACGCCGGTCAGGCGCTTGCCCGCTTCGCCGAGCGCGGACAGCGCGGTGCCGAAGAAGATCGAGAACACGACGATCTGCAGGATTTCGTTGTTCGCCATCGCCTCGGCGATCGACTTCGGCACCAGGTGCACGACGAAATCCTTCAGCGTGAACGCGCCCGTCTTCAGGTTGAGCGCCGCATCGGACGGCGGCAGCGGCAGGCTCAGGTGGCTGCCCGGCTGCAGGATCGTCGCGGTCAGCAGGCCGAGCAGCAGCGACGTGAACGACGCGATGACGAACCAGCCGAACGCCTTGACGCCCACGCGGCCCACCGCGCCGCCATCGCCCATCTGCGCGATGCCGACGGTCAGCGTCGCAAACACCAGCGGCGCGATGATCATCTTGATCAAGCGCAGGAATATGTCGGACAGCAGCGATACGTAGCCGGCGACTTCCTTCGCCATCTTCGGGTCGGGAAACGCGCTATGGCACGCGTAACCCACGGCAATACCAAGCATCATCGCGACAACGATGTACTTGGTAATGTTGTGTTTCTTCTTCATTAGTCGTCCAAATTACAAAGCGTATGTTGCTAACGGCGGGCCAATCATTCGCGTCCGGCTGCGAATCGAAACCTGTGTCGACATGCCGGCGATCTGTCCGCTGCGGGCGGTCTCCGGCGGTCACCCGGGCGGACAGGGGGGGCATTCTAACGCAAATGGCGCACCAGCTTTCAATTCCGAAAGCCGCGCCGGTTGATTTGCGTCCTGATGTCGTCGGGAAAGGAGTCTCGTCGCGCACGACGCGACGCGACGCAGCGATCGCGACACATTCTCACAAAGATGCGCAGACATCGACACTACGACACGTAACCGATCTGTAATATTTGGAAATGATTCGCGTTGACGCCGGCGCTTGACGCCAACACGCAATCTCGAGCCGGAAACGCGGCACCGCGTTCACGTCATTGCTTCCATCAGGTCGAGTCATTCATTTCATCAGCAATCCTTCGAAATGAATGACCGAAAAAAAGCGGCATCGTGATGAACATTCTGTACACCAACTTCCACGGCGATTACGGCGGCGGCCAGGACACCTACGTCCGCGATCTCGCGGTCGCGATGAGCCGCCATCATCGCGTGACCGTGGCGTCGCCGGAAGGCAGCCGCCTGTCGCGACTCCTGCAGGACAGTCCCGACGTGGCGATCTTCGACATGGAATTCAAGCCGCGCTGGAACCGGCTGTGCCGGGAGATTCTGCGGCTGCGCCAGCGGATCGCCGGCGAGCGCTTCGACGTGATCCACGTGAACGGGTCCGCCGATCACCGGCAGGTGATGCTCGCGCTGCTCGGCTGCCGGTATCGGCCCGCGGTCGTGCTGACCAAGCACAATACCTATCGCGCCGACAGTTTCGGCAACCTGCTGCGCGCGCGGCTCGCCACCGACCATACGATCGCGGTCAGCGACTACGTCGCGAGCATGCTCGCGCTGCGCTCGCCGTACGGAAACGTCACCGTGGTCAAGCACGGCGTGCGCCGGCCGGCTGCCGAACGACTGGCGGCCGACGAGATCCGCCGCCGCAAGATCGCGCGGTTCGGGGCATCCGGCGCGGACGCGATCGTGCTGGGCAGCAGCGCCGGCACCGCCCCCGAAAAAGGCTGGATGGACCTGATCGCGGCGCTCGGCCGCCTGCCCGAAGCCGAGCGCGAGCGGTTTCGCGTGCTGCTGGTCGGCGCGGAGCCGTCCCGCGAGCAGCGCGAGCAGCTCGCGCGGCACGGCATGGCGTCGCGCACCGCGTTCACCGGGCGCCTCGACGATGTGCGGGCGCCGTTCTCGATCATCGACGTGTCGTTCGTGCTGTCGTACCACGAAAGCCTGTCGTATGCGTGCCGCGAAGCGATGTCGCTCGGCTGCCCCGCGATCGTGACGCGAGTGGGCGGGCTGCCCGAAAACGTCGAACCGGGCGTGGACGGCTGGGTCGTCCCGCCGCGCGAGCCCGCGGCGATCGAAGCGATCCTGCGCGCGATCGTGCAGGCGCCCGGTTGCATCCGGGCGATGGGGCGCAGCGCGCGGCTGAAAGGCCGCCGCGAATTCTCGTTCGATGCGTTCATCGACGCGACCCTCTCCGTCTATCAGAAATCGGTTCGACACAACCCGTCGCGCTGGGTGACCCCGTTGAGAACCACGAAATGGCCATGAATATCTGGAAGAAGTACTGGGACCTGCGCACGCAGGAGTGCGACTTCAAGACCCTGCGGATTTTCCGCAAGGCCGCTTAATCCCGCCTTCCTGCGAT
This sequence comes from Burkholderia sp. MS389, assembly GCF_016899425.1. GTDB lineage: Bacteria > Pseudomonadota > Gammaproteobacteria > Burkholderiales > Burkholderiaceae > Burkholderia > Burkholderia sola. The sequence continues at coordinate 2,112,575 of NZ_CP045995.1, read as the reverse complement.
CCACCCATGCTTGCGCGCACCTCACGCTATCCGATCCTGATGTATCACCAGATCCGCCCGCTGCCGCCGCCGACCGACCGGCTGCGCGGCCTGAGCGTCGCGCCCGACGCGTTCCGCCGCCAGATGACGCTGTTCAGGCGGCTCGGCTACCGCGGCCTGAGCGTGCGCGAACTGCAGCCGTACCTGCGCGGGGAGCGGCAGGGCAAGGTCTTCGGCATTTCGTTCGACGACGGCTTTCTCAACGTGCTCACCCATGCAATGCCCGTGCTCGACGCGCTCGGGTTCACCGCGACGTGCTACTTCGTCGCCGGCCGGTTCGGCGGCGCGAACGACTGGGACGCGGGCGCGCCGACTGCGCGTTCGCCGCTGATGACGTGCGCGGACATGCTCGCGTGGCGCGATCACGGTCATGAAATCGGCTCGCATACGCTCGATCACGTCGCGTTGTCGTATGTGCCGTCGCCTGTCTCGGACTTTCAGCTCACCGAATCGAAGCGGAAACTCGAAAGGCTGAGCGGCCAATGTGTCGAATCGTTCTGCTATCCGTACGGTGATCTGGATGCGCGCGTGCGCGATCAGGTCATCGCTGCCGGTTACGGCAATGCGACGACGACCCGGCGCGGATGTGCCGGTGCGAACGACGATCCGTTTCTGTTGCCGCGGATTCCGGTCGCGGGTGGGGTCGGCGCCGTGAGGCTGGGGTTCAAGTGTCTGAAGGCACGGGTGGCGGCGGCCTGGTAGCGCGCATCGTCGCCGGGGCATGCGCCGCAGCGGCTCATCCGCCGACATCCCGATACCCGTCCATGCCGTGTGGGCGCACGGACGGGCTCCGCCATCACGCCAAGGCCGGCGAGCGGAAACGCGCCGACGGGATCGCGAATCGTCCCGCCGGCCGCGCGTTCGCCGCACGCATCGGCCCGGCTGCCCGTTACCGGTCGTACTCGAAAGACTCGGTGAAAGCCGTGTCGCCCGGATCGGACCAGCTCAGGCTCACGAACGAGAAGTCCGTGTTGCCGCCCCAGCCGGCCACCGACGGGAACGCGACGCCCTGATCGCCCGGCACGTTGAGCGTCACCGCCGCACCCGGCTGGACGAGCGGCGCCGATGCAGTACCGTTGACGAACGTCGCCGTTGTCTGCCCGGTCGCGGTTGCGCGAATCTGCACGTTGCCGCGCTTGACGAACGGCAGCCCCGCTTTCGACGTCCACGCCAGCGGGAAGGTCGCGCCGCCCGCGAACGTGGCGGCAGAGCCCGGCGTCAGCTTGTCGCGCGTGGACTGCGCGAGGTCGTGCCACGCGTACTGACGCAGCGCATCGGGCGACGGCGACGGCGTGCGCAAGCGCACCGTGTAGTGCCTGGCCGGCGTCGACGTGTTGCCGTTCTGGTAGACGTCGATCGTATAGGCGCTGAACGGCTTGATGTCGGCCAGCTCGGCGGCGCTCAGTTGCGGCTTCGCCCACGCGGTATTGTTGCGCGGTGCGTCGCCGGGCCACGTGAACAAGCCCTGGTTCGCCGGGTCCTGCGCGACGCCGGCCAGGCGGAAGTTGTTGCGGCACTGCGCACTTTTCGCCAGTGCGGCGAGCTGCGCCGGCGTCTGCCCGCTGGCGATCTGCGCGCGGATGTTCAGCGTGTCGCAGGTGCCGCTCGACGGCTGGAGAAACACGCCGTTGCGCAAGCCGGGGCCGTTGACGATCGCGAAGTCCACCGCGGTGCCGGACGCGTCGACGGCGCCCACCTGCAGGTTGAGCGAATCGACGAACGCGTTGGTGCCCGTCGACGGATTGGCCGGGTTCAACCAGTCCCACTTCTGCGCGTTCGCGTTGACCTTGCTCAATACCGCGCGCTGGTTGCCGATCACGCGCCAGCCGGTATCGCCATTCGCGAGACTGCCCGGCCGCACCGCGAGCTGCACGTGTTGCTGCATGCCGTCGCGAATGCCGTCGCTGCGGGTCCACGCGAGCTTGATCCACATCGTGTCGCTCGCGACGACGCGGATGACTTCCGGCAGGCTGAAGCTGGCGTTGTTCATCGCATCGTCGGCCACGATGCCCGGCGTGCCGCCGGCCGGCGCACCGAACTCCTGGTCGACCGACATCCCGTTGTTCAGATACGCGGCGGGCACGCCTGCATTCAGCGCGCCGGACGCGACATCGTCGACGAAGATCTGGCCGCACGCCGATACGCTGCCGCCCGTGCGCGCAGCGCCGGTCGACCCGGCGAAACACTGGTTGAGCGCGCGCTGCAATGCCGCCAGATCGCTGGCGCTCGGCAGGTTCGACACCACCGCGCCATTGATCGTCGCGGCAGCAGGCAGGCTGGCCTTGTCGCTCGCCTGCGGCGCGACGCCGGGCGCGAGCTGAAGCTGCACCGGCGTATCGCTGGACGCGCCCGCCACCGAGCTGATCTGGATGCCGCCATCCGGCAGCACGTTGATCTTCACTTGGTCGAGCAACCGGTCGAGCCCCGGCGCACCTGCGGTCAACGGGCCGGAAATCAGGTCGACGCCCGTATTGCCGGTGGCGGCGAGCAGGTCGGCCAACACCGTCGAATACGCCTGCACCGTGCCGGCAACGGCCTGGGCCGTGACCTTGCTTTGCAGCAAACCAGTGTCGGCCAGCAGCTTCGTCGGGTCGCCGCCGACGATCGTGGCCGCGATCGCGTTCGTGATCGGCGTGATGTTGATCGTCTGCGTGCCCGCCGTGGCGCTGAGCGCGATCAGCGTGGCCTGCGAATCGGCGACGTTGCCGTATGCGGACAACGCAAAAGGCGCGGTCAAGCCGGTCACCGCGCAATGAAACGCGCCGGTTGACGCATCGGCCGGGCAGTCGACCGTCTTGCCGCTCGCATCGACCAGCTTCACGGTGGCGGCCTGCATCGCAGCGCCGGCCGCCGCGACGCCGCTGACCGTCTGAGCCGCCGGCTGCCCGGGCGGTGGCGAAGAACTGTCGCTACCACCGCAAGCCGACAGGACGAGCGCTGCAATACCGGATACGACAGGCGTGAGTTTCATTGCGTTTCCCCCGACATCCTTCTGGTTGATGCGTGTCATATGCACCGCTCATGCACGCTGGACGGCAGGGATTCTCGCAAAGCCGATTTTCGCGATCATCATTCACGTGGATGAAAATCGGCAAATAACACCGCATGAAACGCAAACAACCTGTGTTAGCCTGAAAAAAATCCTGAAAATTCGGTATTCGAAGCAATATCGTCAGACAAAAACCACATACGAAGATCGCGAAGCGACGGGGGAAGCATGCAACGGGACCAACTCATCGGGGACCTCTATGAGGCCGCGCTGCAGCCGGACGGTTTTCTCGAAGTTTTTCATCGGGTATCCGAATCGCTCGGCGCAAACGTTTTTCACATGTTCAGTTGGGACGCCGCGCGCAATGCCCCGCAATTCTCGATCTATTCGCCGCGCGCGGAATTCGACGAGATCATCGCCCGCTACGACCAGTATTACGGTGCGCTCGATCCACGCCGCGGCTTCGTCGAGAACGCGCCGCTCGGCGAATTCGTTTGCTGTCAGGATCACCTCACCGACCGCGACGTCGAACGCAGCGAGTTCTTCCAGGACTTTCAGATTCCGTCGGGATTTCGCTACCTGATGGGGATTCGCTTCGCGCGCCCCGGCAGCGACAACATTCTGCTCGGGCTACTGCGAGCGCATGGCCGCGCGCCGTATTCGCCGGAGGAACGCGCGACGCTGACCGGTATGGCCGGGCATCTGCAACGCTCGATCAACCTGTGGCGAGACGCGCGCGTGCTGCATCGCGACGCCACGCTCGGCGCCGAACTGATGGAGGAGCTGGGCCTCTCCGTCTTTGCGCTGGACAGGCACGCGCATGTCGTCTTCGTCAACCGGGCGGCAGAGTCGATGCTGCGCGTCACCACCTGCCTCAAGCTCGAGAACGGCTACCTGAGCGCGACGAGCGCGCCGCAGAACGATGCACTCAAGGCGGCGTTGACACGTGTCGCGAAGACTCGCAAGAGCGAGAGCGTTGCGCTTTCGGGCACGCTGGTGGCCGCGCATGAAGTTTTTCTCAGCATCGCGGCGCTGTCCGGACAGGCGCTCCATGCGACGTTCGGCGATGCGACGCTGCTGGTCACGGTCAGGCGACGCGGCGCGGCGCCGCTCGTCGTCGCACAACAGTTGCGGCAGTCGTTCGGTTTGTCGAGCGCCGAAGCGGCGGTGGCTGAGGCACTGATCAACGGCAAGACGCCTGATGAGTGTGCGGCCAGCGCGGGTGTGTCGCTAGCGACGGTGCGTACTCAATTGCGGGCGATCTATGAAAAGACCCATTCGCGGAATCAGGCCGAAGCGGTCGGACGGATGCTTTGGGTACTGCCGCAGCATAAGTGCAAGGATTGAGACGGCGCAGGGCGGGTAGTTGTAGCCGGGTCGTGATCAGCGATCAATTCGATAATTAGAGGATCACGCGACTCGCAAAAATGCCGGGTTTAATACATCCATCGAAGATAGAACATTCAACCCTTCCCAAACTATGAAAACACCCCTCATCAAGACAGCTTTGAAAGTCAGGCAACCCACGGATATGTAGAAAAACTACATCGCCCCTCTCCAGCGCAGCCCCCAACACCATCAAGGCAGATTTACGTAATCACCATAAATTCCCTCATATTCCGCGCTTGACCAGCTACGCCGCCAGCGGTTAATGTTGAAAAACTACATGATTTAGCCGGCCATCCTGTTACGGGCACTGGCTTGCTTTTTCGTGGCTTCGCTTCCACCGAGAGCAGGACAATAATTTCTTACATAAAAGAAAGGAGTGCGAATATGTTCGTCAGGAACCTGAGAGATGTCGAAAAAGATGGACTGCTTGTCGAATGGGGATCCGGCACAAGCCATCGCTTGTTGACGGAAAAGGACGGCATGGGATACGGCGTGTGCCATACGGTGGTGCGTGCGGGTACGGAATCGCTACTGCAATACCGCAACCATCTCGAAGCCTGTTATTGCATTGCGGGCGAAGGCGAGGTCGAGGACATGAACGGGAACGTCTTTCCGATCCGCCCGGGCACCCTCTACGTGCTCGATCAGCACGACCAGCATTACCTGCGCGGCGGCAAAGACGGGGATCTAGTGCTTGTCAGCGTCTTCAATCCCCCGCTCAAGGGACACGAACGGCATAACCTGGCGTCTGCAGAAGCATCCGCTTACTAAGGCTCGATACGCTCATTCCGGGAGGCCCCGGGGTAGCAGCCCTCCCGGCAACGTCCGCAGGAGCGCGCATGCATCGCGTGCTCCGCGCAAAAGAAAGGTGACCGTTCGTGCGCGCCCAGCATCAAGCCTTTTTCCATTCGCTTTTCCTTGCCCGCCTCGCCGACCAGATTCTGTTGTTTCTCGTGCCGCTGGTCATCTTTCAGATGACAGGACGCGTGTCCTGGTCGGGCATCGCGTTTTCGCTCGAAACACTGCCGAGATACCTGTGCTTCCCGTTTCTAGGCGCGCTTTGCGACCGGTATTCGCCCACGAAGCTGATGCGCGTCAGTCAGATTCTCCGCGCGGCGGTATGCGTCGCGGGCGTCGCCGCCTACGACCTCGTCGGCGGCATCGGATGGCTGATCGCGCTGTCCGCGTTGTGCGGCATGCTGACGAGTCAGGGCATCGTTGCGCGCGAGGTGATGCTGCCGCAGATATTCAGCAGCCATCGCTTCGAAAAAGTGCTGTCGTATTCGCAATTGGCCGACCAGCTTGGCCTGGTGCTCGGCCCCATGCTCGCGGCGATCCTGCTGTCCTGGTGGCGCTGGGAATTCGTCGTCGCGGCCGCCGCCGTGCTGTTCGTCACGGCCGACGTCGCGCTCGCCTATTGGCAAAAGGCCAGCGCGTTCGAATTCGTGATGCCGGAAGGCACGCACGGCACCTGGTTCAAGCCGATCAGGACGGCCTTGTCTCACGTCGTCCATCTCCCGGGCCTCAAGTCCGTCATCATGCTGGCTGCCGCGGAGAACCTCGTGATCGGCGTCACGCTCGCGACATCCGCCGCGATGGTCACCGGCTTTCATCACGAAAGCGGACGCTATTACGCAGGACTGCAAACGGCAGGCGCGTGCGTGACGATCGCGATTCTGCTGATGACGGCGAGGTTGCATGTCCCGCGGCGCATCCTCGGCCTCGTCGGCTTCGGTTCGATCTGTGTCGGCGGCGTTATCGCGGCAGCCAGCCCGGGAATTGCGGGATACGTTTTCGGCTTCCTGCTGATCGTCGGGTTCGACAAGATGTTCAACGTGTACATCCGGAGCACGCGGCAGAAGATCATCCCCGCGCGTGACTACGGCAAGACGACGGGCGTCGTCATCCTCCTCAACAACATGACACAGCCGCTCGCGGGCGTCGCGGTAGGCGTGTTCTCGACGCGTTTCGGACCAGACACGGTGATCATGGTGCTGTCCGTGTGCATGGGTTGCCTCGGGTTGCTGGTCTCGCTCGCGCCCCGCATTCGAAAAGACCACAGCCCCTCGTCGGCCTCGGCGTCCTCGCATGAAGGCTGATGCCATGATCGAACGACTCCCGACATACTTCGAGCGCAGCGCGAGCAGCCGGCGAGACAAAATCGCGCTGGCGGTCGACGGACGTTCGGCAACCTACGGCGAATTGCTGGACGTGATGTCGACGATAGCCGATACGCTTCGCCGTCTCGGCATTCCCGCCGGCGCGCGCGTCGCGCTCTATTCGGAGATGTCCGTGCATGCGGTGGCGGCTGCATTCGGCATCCTGAAGGCGGGATGCATCCTGGCATGCATCAGGCACACCATCGACACCGCCGAACTGGAGCAGCAGATCGCGGATTGCGGCGCCAGCGCGCTCGTGGCATCGCGATCGACCTCGCCGCGCATCGCGTCCCGTCATCGCGCGGTCACAATCGACGCGACCCGCGGCGACCTGTCGGACTATGTCGTCTGCTTCGCGACCGACGGCGCATCCGAAGCGGTCAATCCCTCCGTGGATGACGCCGCAACGATCTTCTACACATCCGGCTCGACCGGCGATTCGAAGGGCGTGCTCGTCACGCACCGGAACATGATTGCCGCATTCCGCTCCGTCTCCGGCTATCTCGCCAATAGCGAACGCGACATCGTGCTCAGTTTCTCCCCGGGCTTGAGTTCGGACTACGGCTTCTACAACACGGTCATGCCGCTGCTGTTCGGGGGCCGTGCCGTGGTCGAGACGGCGTTGCCCGCGTCGGGCGCCGCCATCGTCGACATCATTGAGCGACACGGCGTAACCGGCCTGCACGTCTTTCCGCCGGCGCTTTTCCGTCTGTGCGAATCGGGCGACCTGCCTGCCTCGAGACTGCAATCGCTGCGGTATGTCTCGACCAGTGGACAGGCGTTGCCCGGCAAGTACATTCGCCTGCTCAGGCGTGCGCTACCGGCTGTCCTGATCTACTGCAACTACGGTTCGACCGAGTGCAAACGCATCGCCTACCTGCCGCCCGCCGAACTCGATAGACGTATCGGCTCAGTCGGCAAAGCCATTCCGGGCATCAGGACCTACCTCGTCGGCAACGACGATGCGCTCGTGGTCCAGCCCTGGCAGGTCGGTGAACTGGCGGTAGCCGGCGATCTGCTGATGGAGAAATACTGGGAGCGCGAAAGCGATACCGCCCGCGTCATTCGCAAAGGATGTTTCGGTGAATCGCGCGTGTTCATGACCGGTGATCTGTTCGCGATGGACGAGGAAGGATTCCTGTTCTTTCAATGCAGGAAAGGCGACCTGTTCGATCGAGACGGCGTGCCGGTGAATCCGCGCGCCGTCGAGCGGGTATTGCTCGACCACGAATCAGTTGCGGAGGCGCTCGTCGTACCGGTTTCCCGATCCGACGGCGCACACGTCCCCAAAGCCTATGTCGTTCCGGCTGCGACATCTGCGGCCAATGCAATCGAACTGCTCGATCATTGTCGCCGCCATCTGGATTCCGCTGCGGTTCCGGCAAGCATCGACTTTCTGCGAGCGCTGCCAAGAACGTTCGGCGGCAAGGCGTCCGCCCAGGGTTTGAACTGATACCACATGCAAAGAGGTCAACCATGACGTCAAGCGGAATCGAGGACGGCGCGGAGCAGTACCTGGAAAGCGCGCCGATGATCCGGATGGCAAGTTATTTTCACAGCCTGGCGACGGGCGCGACGCAGGTGCCGAAGCAATCGGTCGCGAGCCGCATCCGCCATTTGCTGCGCGATCCGGACGTGCTTGCCTATCACGACCTGATGGTCGCCGAAGCCGGGCCGCTGTTCACGCATTTCCTTGCCAGCGTGCCAGCCATACTGGAGGAAATGTCGCGCGTCGGCGTCGCGCTCACGCGGTATTCCGAACGTCGCAGGCAGCACGCGGATCAGCACTTCGAGTTTTACGAGGTCGATGCCTTCGACGGCACCAACGGCAGAACGCTGGCAAAACGATCGAACGGCCTGATCCGCACGTTCACGAACTCGCCCAATCCGGCCAACGAAACGACGTTCAACCGGTTCGCCAATCACGACTTCTCGGCGTTCCACCCGCAGGCATTCGCCCACGTCACCCCTCGGCTGTTCCGCGAACATGCGCGCCTCGACCGCTTCTCCGGCACGTTCGACTACATCTACGAGACTGCCGCATTTCAGTTCTATGGCGTGGATCGCGCGGACCAGATTCGTCACGTCGCGCGCCTGCTCAAACCGAACGGATTGATCTTCTTCCTCGAGAAGCTCAACTGCGATTCGCTCGACGAGTATGACAAGCGCGAACGCGTCAAGGACGAACTGCACAAGCGCCATTACTTCAGCCGCGAGGAAATCGACTGGAAGCGCAACCAGATGCTGTCGCAGATGCAAAACGGGCAGGTGACGTTCGATACGCTCGTCGCGTCGATTCACGAGCAATTCGAACATGTCTATCTGCTCTGGAACGGGACGAATTTTCACGAGTTCGTCGCCTCCAACGACGCACGATCGATCGAGGCATTCGTCTCGCTGCTCGGCGAACCCTGCATCGAGCCCGTGTTCTGCTTCGAGCACCCCGTACCGCGCAGAGTAGCCGGGCCGCGAGGAGACGCGACGTGATGCAGCTGCATGATGACCTCCCGTCAATGGATACGATCCGGTCATGCGTGGACGGGCTCGAACTCGAGCGCACGCAGATCGGACGACGCATCGAACAACTGCTCCCGCACTGGCAGGCTCGCGCACAGGCGGCCGATCAGCTCGCGCGCCTGTCGCCCGAGACCATGGCCGAACTGCACGATACCGGGCTCCTCCACCTGCTGACGCCGCGCCGCTACGGCGGATTGCAGCAGGACTTCCCGACACTCGTCGAAGCTGCCCGGCTCGCGGCCACCGCATGCGCGTCCACGGCCTGGATGTTGAGTGTCGTCGGCGGACATGTGACGACTGCGGCGCGCCTGCCCGCCGCCTGTCAGGACATCATCTTCGCGAACGGGCCGCGACAGCTGTTCGCGACGGCCACGGTTCAGAACGGCACGTTCGTCAGGGACGGCAGCGGATTCCGGTTGAACGGCATCTGGCGCTACAGCTCGGGCATCGATCACGCAACCTGGGTAATCGTCTCGGCACGACTCGGCGGGACGGACGCACCGGAGGCCCAGGAGATCTTCAAGGTCGTGGTTCGACGCGAAGACGTCCGTGTGCTCGACACGTGGCACGTGTCCGGCATGCGCGCGACAGGCTCCAGGGATATTGCATTCGACAAGCTGTACGTGTCGGACGAGTGGGTGTTCGCTCGTTCGAACTATTTTGGCCCGCATCCCGCCGGCGCCGACCTGCATCCCGACGCGTATCTGTACGACGTGCCGCTCATCCCGTACAGCACGACGTGGATCATCGGACCGATTCTGGGCTGCGCACAGGGCGCATACCGGCACTGCATCGATACGCTCCGCAGCCGCGGTAGAAGCGGCGACGCGGTGCTTTGCGGGCACATCGCGAAAAGCGACGCGGAGCTCGCCTGCGCCGGTCGTCTCTACGACGCGCTGGTCCGCACCTTGCACACGGCCGGCATCGCGCGACGCGCGGTGTCGCCTGCCGAGACGGTCCGCATCAGGCGTGATCGCGCGTTCATCGCACAGCTTTGCGTCGACGCGATCCGGCGACTGATCGGCAGCATGGGCACCGCCGTGGCATTCGACGCCCATCCTGCACAACGTCACTGGCGCGACCTGCAGGTCATGGCGGCGCACATCGACGTCGGCTGGGACGCGGCGGCTGTTGCGTATGGCGGCCACGCGATCGCGCATTCGACGGACACGTCCCGCGAGTCTCCGCCGGTGTATCAATGAATACCGCGATGCCGGACGACGAAACGGAGACGATCGACATGAACCGGGACGCGATATTCCGCGGCATTGCCGATGCGCTGGGACTCGCCGTGGACGAGGATTTTGGTGCGGCCGGGCGGTACGCGCCGCTCGTGCGCTGTGACAACCAGATCTTCGTCAGTGGACAAATTCCGAAGCTCAACGGCGAAATCGCCGTTCGCGGTTTGATCGGATCGGACGTGTCGGTGGACAGCGGTCGGCGCGGCGCGATGATCTGTGCCGCTCGCTGCATCGCGCTGTTACAACGGTCGCTCGGCACCCTCGAGCGGGTCCGGGCCGTTCCGCGCCTCGGCGTCTATATGCAAAGCGATCCTGAATTCGAAGAACACAGTGCCGTCGCCGATGGCGCGTCGGAGGTGGTGCATTCCGTGTTCGGCGAAGCGGGCGTGCACGCAAGAACGTCACTCAGTGCATTCCGGCTGCCTCGATACGCTGCGGTCGAAGTGGATCTGGTTGCGTTCGTCTGGCGGGATTCCGGCGGAGGGAGGGGTACGGCGAGGGGTAAGGGGCAGACGTAAAACTCCAAAAATTGCGGCGGTTAAAGCAGATTATTTCGAGGCGTTTTCATCATCAATTCAAAGACAACAGATTGGGACTGCGGACGCGCGTTCCCGTCCTTCTAGATTCGACGCTACGCGACGAACCGGATCGCGCCGTTCTCGATGGCAGCCTGGTTGCCGTATTGCCAAGTGATGTTGCGGTGTTCATGTCCGATCGGCAGACCCGAGTAGATCGGCAGGCCGAAGCCGCCCAGCACGTCGACAAGCATCTGCTCGAGCGTGAAATCCGCGCCATCCGGGATCGGGCAGCGCGTGAACTGCCCGAGCACGAACGCGCGGGCCCCGTCGAACGCGCCGCTCAGACGCAGTTGCGTCAGGCTGCGGTCGAGCCGGTAGCCGAATTCCGTCACGTCTTCCAGCAGTACGATCGCATCGCGTGAGCGAAGCGACCAGCGTGTACCCGCGACGCTCGCGAGCACCGTCACGTTGCCGCCGCACAGACGTCCCCGCACCGCATCAGGGGCGCCGGACACATGCCGCAGGCTCAGCGGTGCGCGTTTGCCACCGGTCAGCACGGCGCGCATGTCGGCACGCGTCGCGTCGTCGACCTTGGTCGCCAGGCTGTGGAATGTCGGACCATGCAACAAGCGCACGCCGGGCCGGTCTGCAAGCGCGCAGAATAGCGACGTCGCGTCGGAAAAACCGACGATCGTCTTCGGCGTCGCGATCTCGTCGGGCAGGCGCTCGAGCAGATGCGCGCAACCGAATCCCCCTCGCGCGAGCCAGACGATATCGATTGACGGATCCATCAAGGCGCGCCGCAGGTCGTCCGCGCGCTCCTCGGCGGTACCGGCAAAATAGCGGTACCGATTGCCGAGATGCGCGCCCGTCGTGACCTTGAAGCCCCAGCTTTCGACGAGCGCGATGCCGCGCGCTATTCCTTGCGGATCGGGCACACCTGCGGGCGCGACGACGCACACTGTCTTGCGTGTTGATTCCATTGAACGGATACCGTGAGGATAAGAATCCGCTGAATATAGCTGATACCACCCGCGAGCCGCTCACACCGGCGAGGCGACACACTTGCGGGCTCGCAGAAAGGGTGTTTTTTGCACCCTATATAAATTAATGACTTGGACAACTTTTGTGAGACAAGCCGACCGGAGTCGTCTCAGAAAAGATGTCCTTGGGCCACAAAATTCTCGGAAGAGCTGTCTTTGGGAATTTCGTCCTCCGACATCGAGCAAGCTGCTCATTTCATTCAGCCAGTTCGCCGCAATTTCGTGGCGGCCCCATGATGCTGAGGATGGAAGACCCAAGACACGAACGGAACAAGGTTGACTCATCACACAACCGAAACCGAGTGCTACGTCATCGATGTTGTCGCTCAGACCCGCGGGCGACTCTCGCTCTTCATCCGGGCCGTGGAGAACGTGGGCATCATCCCCCTGTTGGCCTGGGCCGCCATTACCCTTGCCAGCTTCCGGCGGGACGGCACGGTGCCGCTGGCGTGGCGCACCGCCGCGGTCGGATCGTGCCCGGCATCTTTTATTTTTGCGTTGCACCTCGTAGACATCGCTTACAACCTGGAGCGCTTCGCCTTGATCTCGAGCAAGCCGTCACGAACCGGAATGATGCCGCGATGAACGCAGGTGTCTGTGGCAAAACACACCACCTGTCTGTTGCATTTCAGTCCGGACGCCGACATCCGCGGCCCGCGTTAATGACGATCATCGGAATCCGACTAGATTGACGGTGGAACCGGCCGGCAAGTACGGCGCAATGTTCTCTACCATTTGACGGACTGCCTTGGTCGTAGCCAGGTCGTGCCGTGGCAGCCAGCTCACGATTGACCAGCACGCAGGGTTTTGAACCATGGACGCCGCATAGGCAAACGCCTCCGCTTTGCATTGCTGGCGCTTGTAGCCGAACACACTCAGGAAGGCCATTACGAGCAAATGCATGGCCACCATCCGGTCCTACCTATACCCTACGCAAAGCGACCGCGCGTAACAGATGGAAGCCGTCTCTATTCGTCCAACGTCAACGCTGCATTCGCGAACTGCTGCGTCCAGAATCCATGGAGCTGACCGTTCTTGTACGTTGGATCCTTAGACCTGAGACTCTTGATTTCCCGCTTCGCAGTATTGCGCAACTCCTCGATCGCCTTCTTGACGCCCACGGTCGATACATTGGAAAGCAAGATTTTGGAAATCAGATGCGCCTTGAGTCTTCCGTCTCCGCGTGCGTCGTCGGCGACGAATTGCTTCTCAGAAATATCTTTCTCTGTAGCGCCAAACATGGTCTTTAGATGCACCGTGTCCAAAACAAGGAACCCATTCTCGTGCGCTTTTTCGCCAATCGGAATCCGTTCGTCCTCTACGATGAGAACATAGCCATCGTCGGCGAGGCTCTCGTAAATCAGTGACCCTGCACCAAAAAGGCCCACCCACACTCTCGGCGGTATTTCATGAAGAACGTTGGTCAACACAACAACTGATATGCTACCTTTGTCCTTTACGGCGAAAAAGTCGTCTTGCTTATGGAACAGACGCTCATCCGTTCCAAAATGCTCCGATATGACCGCAGCGCAGTCATCGTGACTGTCTCTGTACTCATCGAACGCATAGTAGTCAAGGGTGTCACGAACCACGCCACTCGCGTCCTCAATCAGCGCTGCCAGCCCCTCCAGCAGCCTTCCTCGGCCAGCTCCAAAGTCCAAGATCGGCAACGCCAAGTCGCGCTTCAGGAGTGCAAGTTGTCTTTGAATTTGTGTGACCTGAGGGTCACCCTCTCCTCCAGCGATCACTTGTGGAGGGAGCAAGCTTTCGCTAGCGTAGCGGACTGACGCAAGTTCTACTGGCAGGTTAGTGAATGCCCGAAGTTCGGATATTCCGTCTTCGCCACCGAGTAGGCTTCCTAGAACGATTTCGGGATTTTTTCCAGCATGAGAGATCGCCCCCTTCTCCATGTACCAGAGACACATGGGATCAATCCGCGACATATACGCCAGCAACGGGACGGAATGTGTGGCAACCCAAATCTGCGTCGTCGTCGTTCTTTCATACACAGCTTTCACGACGTCAACCACGGCTGACGGATGCAAGTGGTTCTCCGGCTCGTCGAAGACCAAGACGGTTCGTTCGAGGTTCTGCTCCTGCGAGTGAAGGGCAACACATAGCTGCAGCATGACCTTCTGGCCATCTGAGAGTTGCGCGTCTCCCAGAAGAAGCCCAAATATCATCGGATAGCCGGTGCCTACTTGTCGACGGATCGGCTCACCAAGCATATGTGTGATGAGTTCCTGAAAGGAAGCATGCCTCGCTTCGATTCTAAGCTTCTCATCTTCGCTTCCACCGAAGTGCTGGTGAGTTACATCATGGTACTCGCTAATGAGATTCTGAATGTAGAACAGTGCAGTGGTATGAAACTCACGGTGTCCAATGCTAGTTGCATCTTTCGATCGCGTCGCAATATCGCCGAAAGCCTTCTTTCGAGGATCATCCAGTTCCAGTACTTTTGGTACAAAATTCAGGAGGCGAAACGCCTCCGCTTCTGGTGATTGGACAAATTCCGTGCACGCAGCATATGCAAAAGTGTGAACATCTACCTGCGCCTGCCAAGCGGGAACGTGCTCTGCTTGAGGCTTCGCATCAATATTCGCTTGCCAGGACATCGCATCTCGAAGACATCCCTGAGGGTCTCCGAGGCGCTCGGCTGTACGCGCTGACACGACCGATTCCAAGCCGCGAAGTAGTCTAGACTTCCCTGCGCCGTTCTTGCCTGCGATCGCGACAAATCGACCTAAGCGTGTCATATGTATTTTTTGCAGTCCGAGATGCGCGAAGGCTTCGGGCGGCATTGTTAGGCTCGAAATCAGCATGGGAATGCGAGAAAGTCGACGAAGTAAGTTCGAGAATTCACAATTGTACTTGCAGATTCTGCACCCCGTGCTGCGTTGTGTTGCAACTACGTAAGGTGCTGGCGCAGCTGCTCCGGGTGTCGATCTAATATTGCGTCAAAATCCCATCCCACCAAATATTGACCCGCGAGTTCCTGCGGAGCGAGTCTAATCTCATCCGCAACACATAGGTTGCCGTCTTTTATTCAAAGACAATATATTGAGACTGCGGACATCTTTTTTGAGAAACAACACGTGTTGAGCACGTCACCCTAGCGCCCTCCCTCCCCGTACCGGCATCCGCCAAGCAAACTGTACCGGTACTGTACAGAAAACCGTCGCTACACTGACTCCATCCCAGCCTCGAACACAAATGGAGAATCCGCGATGGAATTCCTCACCGTCAGCGCGCTGCCGGCCGGCATGCTGTTCGCGCTCGTCACGTCGATCACGCCCGGCCCGAACAACACGATGCTGCTCGCGTCCGGCGTCAACTTCGGTTTCCGCCGCACGATGCCGCACCTGTTCGGCATCAGCATCGGCGTCGCGATCCTGATGCTCTGCGTCGGCTTCGGCCTCGGCGAGGCGTTCAAGCGCCTGCCGCTGCTGTACACGATCCTCGAAGCCGCGAGCGTCGCCTATCTGCTGTACCTCGCCTGGCGCATCGGCACGTCGGGCGAAGTGAAGGCACACGGCGCCAAGCCGCGGCCGATGACGTTCATCGAAGCCGCCGCGTTCCAGTGGGTCAATCCGAAAGCGTGGATGATGGTGCTGACCGCCGCGACGACGGTCCAGCTGTCCGCCGACTACGGGATGAACGCCGCATGGATGTCCGTCGTGTTCATCCTGATCGGCTTCCCGTGCATCTGCCTGTGGGCCGCGTTCGGCCTCGGCCTGCGGCGCTTCCTGTCGAATCCCCGCGCGCTGCGCATCTTCAACGTGACGATGGCTGTGCTGCTGATCCTGTCGCTGTACCCGCTCGTCGCCCATCTGCTGCCGCAGTAAGCGCTCACCAGCGCGCCCGTTGAGCTTCGCGTGCGGCAGGCGTACCCTTTCGGTACGGGCGCGTGCGACCGCTTCGGCGGTTGCACCGCTGCTCTGCATGGAGATTGCTGATGAAGCCAATGCTGAGAGCGGGCGAGCACATCGAGGGCATGCACTGGATCGCCGAGTATCACCCGCTCACGCACGACATCCGCGTGCTGCGCGAGAACATCGAAGTCGGCACTTACTGCGCGCCGCCGACGCTGTTCGGCGACGAGGAGGAAATGGGCGCCGCGAACCACGACGATCATCGCAGCCGGGAAGCCGCGTTGCGCGCGTATCTGCGCAACTTCGTCAAGGAACACGACGCGGAGGAGTAACGGTGCGACGGCCGGAATGCCGACGGGCCGCGAAGGCGGCCCGGTCTGCTGTCGTGCGTCGGTCGATTGGCTTGCAACCGACCCGAATCCGTCATGCACTGGGCCGGCGCACCGCACCGGCCCGTACGCCGCTCAATGCCCGAGCGACTCGATCTTGCCTGCCGGCTGCGCGACGCCATGCGGCCGCGCCATCTGCTTGATCAGTAGCGCAGCGCAGGCCAGCACGCCCGCGACGGCAATCGTCGCGAACACGCCCGCGAACGAGAAGTGCCGGCGCGTCAGTTCGGCGACGAGGAACGACCCCGCGATCCCGCCGAAACGACCGACGCCGAGCATCCATGCGACACCCGTGCCGCGCCCTTCGGTCGGATAGAACGCGGCGGCCAGCGCCGGCATCGACGATTGCGCGGTATTCATCAGCACGCCGGCCACGAACACGACCAGCACCAGCAACCCGACGTTGCCGGCCGCCTGCCCGATCGCATATACGCTCACAGCCGTCAGCGCGTAGCACACGGCGATCACGCGGTTCGCGTTGAAGCGGTCCATCAGCACGCCGCACAGCACCGCACCCACGCCGCCGAGCGGGAACAGCGCGGAGATCAGCGTCGCGCTCTTCGGCGTCAGGCCCGCATCCTTCAGCAGAATCGGCATCCAGTTGATCGACGCGTAGAAGATCACGAGGCCCATGAAGTATGCGAGCCACAGCATCACCGAGCCGACGAGGTACGAGCGCGACAGCACGACGCCGAGGCCCTTGCCGCCGGTCTGCGGCGCGGCTTCGGTCAGCACGAACGAGCCGGCGTTCAGCGCGTCGCGCGAGATCCGTGCGAGCGTGGCGCGGATCTTGTCGATGGACCGGCCGCTCGCGACCATGAAGCGCACCGATTCCGGCATCTTCAGCAGCAACAGCACGCCGAGCAGCAGCGGCGTCACGCCGCCGAGCATCAGCACGCTGCGCCAGCCGAAATGCGGAATCATCCATGCGGCCAGGAAACCGCCGAACGCGGCGCCGAGCGGAAAGCCGCAGAACATCAGGTTGATCACGGTCGCGCGGCGCTTGTCCGGGCAGAACTCGCCCATCATCGTGACCGCGTTCGGCATCGCTGCGCCGAGCCCGACGCCGGTGATGAAGCGCAGGATCGTCAGGTGTCCGATCGTGTTCGAGAACGCGGACATCAGGCATGCGACCCCGAACAGGAACACTGAACCGAGCAGCAGCGAGCGGCGGCCGAGCCGGTCGGACAGCGGGCCCGACACGAGCGCGCCGCACGCCAGGCCGAACAGCGCGGCGCTGAGCACCGGCGCGAGATCGGGCTTCGTGAGGTTCCATTCGCCGAGCAGCGACGGCGCGATGAAGCCGATCGCGGCCGTATCGAAGCCGTCGAGCAGCACGATCACGAAACACATGAGGAATACGAGCCATTGAAAGCCGCCGAACGGCTGCTCGTTGATGAAGGTCTGGACATCGACCACGGGTGTGCGATTCATCGCTTGTCTCCTTGTCGGCCGGCGTGGGCGCGTCAGCGCTCGATCCGGTCGCATCCAACATTGATATAGATGCAACAAGCGCGGCCTCGTGGCCGCGCCTTTCCTTCGTTCACGCACCGATTCGCTGCCGGCGCGTTCTTCATCGACGACGGCCCGCCAACCTCGGCGGGCCAATCGATCAGATTACCGCCAGCACTTAACCGGCCCCATCTTGTTCCTTGAAGATCTTGTCCGCGAGATGGAACGCGGAATTCGCGGCCGGCACGCCGCAATAGATCGCGGTCTGCAGCAGCACTTCCTTGATCTCGTCGCGCGTCACGCCGTTGTTGCGCGCGGCGCGCAGGTGCAGCGCCAGCTCCTCGCCGCGGTTCAGCGCGACCATCATCGCGATGGTCAGCAGGCTGCGCGTATGGCGCGGCAGGCCGTCGCGTGTCCAGATCTCGCCCCACGCATAGCGCGTGATCAGGTTCTGAAATTCCTCCGTCACTTCGGTACGATTCTCGAGCGAACGGTCGACGTGCGCGTCGCCAAGCACCGCGCGACGCACCTTCATCCCTGCTTCATAACGTTCCTGGTCGTCCATCGCCGGTGCCTCACGCAGTCAGGAAATCGAGCAGCGCGCGGTTGAAACCGTCGGTGCACTCGATGTTCGAAATGTGCGCGGCGTCGAATTCGACGTGCAGCGCACCGGGAATCGCGGCGGCGAGCGCGCGGCCCTGATCGGGCGGCGTCGACATGTCCTTCGCGCCGGTCACGACAAGCACCGGCAGTGCGATGCCCTTCACTTCCTCGCGCAGGTCGGCCGCGTTCAGCGCGTCGCAGTTCGCCGCGTAGCCGTCCTTGTCGGTATGCACGAAGGTGTCGCGGATCGCGTCGAACAGGCGCGGCTCGCGGTCGACGAATGCGTCGGTGAACCAGCGCGGCAGCACGGCGTCGGCGAGCGCGGCCATCCCTTCTGCGCGCGCCTTCTGCGCACGCGGCGCCCACACTTCCGGCGAGCCGATCTTGGCCGAGGTATTCGACAGCACCGCGCGCACGATGCGCGACGGGTAGCGCGCGGCGAGCGCGGCGCCCGTCAATCCACCCATCGAGATCCCGCAGAAATGCGCGCAGTCGATGCCGACGTGGTCGAGCAGGCCGATCACGTCGCCGGCCAGCTGTTCGATCGTGTACGAACCGGCCGGCGCGTCGGAATGGCCGTGGCCGCGCGTGTCGTAGCGCAGGATATTGAAGTGCTGCGTGAGCGGGCGAATCTGCGGCGCCCACATCTGCAGGTCGGCGCCGAGCGAGTTCGAGAAGACGAGCCACGGCGCGTCGTCGCGTGCGGCACGGTCGATCCGGTAATGCAGTTTCACGCCGTTGACAGTGGCGAAAGGCATCAATGTTCTCCTGGTTGTTTCGCGCCCGCGTGCAGCGCGAGCACGGCGTCGACGTAGGCCTGTGCCTCGCCGACGTAAAGGGCGGGATCGAGCAGCCGCGCGAGCGCGTCGCGCGACAGGTGGGCCGACACGGTCGCATCGGCGGCGAGCACGTCGAACAGCGTCGCCCCGGTGCGCACGGCTTCCTTCGACGCATGCTCGACGACGTGGTGCGCATCGAGCCGGCCGATCTTGTCGCCGAGTGCGAGCATCACGGCTTCGCCGAGGATCAGCCCGTGCGTCAGGTCGAGGTTCGCGGCGAGGCGGTCGGTATTGACGTCGAGGCCCGCGACGATCTGCGCGATCTGCGCGAGCGCGCCGCCCGTCAGGCGCGCGAGATCGGGCAGCGCATCCCATTCGGCCTGCCAGCCGCCGAGGGCGCGCTCGTGCTCCTGCACCATCCCCGCGAACACGGTCGCGACGAAGTTCGGCGCACGCACGGCGGCCGTCAGCACGGCCGCGCAGCCGACCGGGTTGCGCTTGTGCGGCATCGTCGACGAGCCGCCCTTGCCGGCGGCCGCCGGTTCGCCGAGCTCGCCCACTTCGGTCTGCATCTGCAACGACACGTCGCGTGCGATCTTGCCGAGCGTGCCGGTCAGCATCCCGAAGCACGACGCGGCTTCCGCGATGCGGTCACGCTGCGTATGCCACGGCACGGCCGGCAACGCGAGCTTCAGGTCGGCCGCGAGCGCGGCGCTCACGCCGGCCGCATGCTCGCGCAGGCTCGCGAGCGTGCCGGCCGCGCCGCCGAACTGCAGCACGAGCGCGCGCTCGCGCAACTCGACGAAGCGCGCGCGATGGCGCAGCAGCGCATCGAGCCATTGGGCGAATTTGAGGCCGAGCGTGATCGGCAGCGCCTGCTGCAGCCACGTGCGGCCGATCATCGGCGTCGCGCGGTGCGTGCGCGCGAGCGCCGCGAGCGACGCGCAGGCTTCGTCGAGCAGCGATTCGAGCACGTCGAGCGTGTCGCGCAACTGCAGCACGGTCGCGGTATCGATGATGTCCTGGCTCGTCGCGCCCCAGTGCACGAACTTCGCGGCCTCGGGGTCGTCGGCCTTCACTTGCGCGGTGAGTTGCTTGACGAGCGGAATCGCGAGATTGCCGCCGAGCGCCGCGCCGTGCGCGAGCGCATCGGCGTCGAGCCGGCCGGCGTCGCACGCGCGTTCGATCGGCGCGACCGCGGTGGCGGGAATCACTCGCTGCGCGGCGAGCGCGCGCGCGAGCGCGGCCTCGACGTCGAGCATCCGCTGGATCGTCGCGCGAGGCGACCAGATCCGGTTGAGCGGCTCGGTGCCGCAGATCAGGGAGGTCAGGCGGGCGCTGTCTTCGAGCATGGCATCGGAATGGGGAAACGGCGTGCGCCTATTGTCTACCCAAGCGTGCCGGCGTGCGCACGAAAGCGCGCACCGGCACGCTTGCCGTTCAGGCGGCTGCCTTCTGCGTCGCGTCGATCAGCGGCACGCCGGTCAGCTTCTGCAACTCGTCGAACGACAGGTCGGTGAAGATCTCGCTCACCGCGAGGCCATCGGCCGTCACGTCGAGCACGGCGAGATCCGTATAGATACGGCTCACGCATTGCACGCCGGTGACCGGATACGAGCACTGCGCGACGATCTTGCTCTCGCCCTGCTTCGTCAGGTGCTCCATCATCACGAACACCTGCTTCGCGCCGATCGCGAGGTCCATCGCGCCGCCGACGGCCGGAATCGCATCGGGCGCACCCGTATGCCAGTTCGCGAGGTCGCCGTTCGCCGATACCTGGAACGCGCCGAGCACGCAGTAGTCGAGGTGGCCGCCGCGCATCATCGCGAACGAATCCGAGTGGTGGAAATACGCGCCGCCGGTGAGCAGCGTCACGTGCTGCTTGCCGGCGTTGATCAGCTCGTCGTCTTCCTCGCCGGGCGCGGGCGCCGGGCCCATGCCGAGCAGGCCGTTCTCGCTGTGCAGGAAGATCTCCTTGCTCGGGTCAAGGTGGTTCGCCACCAGCGTCGGCACGCCGATGCCGAGGTTCACGTACGCGCCTTCGGGGATGTCCTGGGCGACGCGCTTGGCCATTTCATCGCGGGTCAGTCGTTTCATGTCGGTTTTCCTCCAGGCGGTCAGGCGGCTTGCGATGCAGCGTGTTCGGCGGCCAGCTCGGCCGCGTGCGCGGCCTGCGGCACCTCGACGATCCGCTGCACGAAAATGCCCGGCGTCACGATGTGTTCCGGGTTCAGCCCGCCGAGCGGCACGACTTCCGACACCTGGACGATCGCGACCTTCGCCGCGCTGGCCATGATCGGCCCGAAGTTGCGCGCGGTCTTGCGATACACGAGGTTGCCCCAGCGATCGCCCTTGTACGCCTTCACGAGCGCGAAATCGGCGTGGATCGGCGTCTCGAACACGTACGGCTTGCCGTCGATCACGCGCGTTTCCTTGCCTTCCGCAAGCTTGGTGCCGTAGCCCGTCGGCGTGAAGAAGCCGCCGATGCCGGCGCCCGCCGCGCGGATGCGCTCCGCGAGGTTGCCCTGCGGCACGAGCTCCAGCTCGATCTCGCCCGCACGGTACAGCGCGTCGAACACCTGCGAGTCGCTCTGGCGCGGGAACGAGCAGATGATCTTGCGCACCTGCTTCGCCTTCAGCAGCGCCGCGAGACCCGTCTCGCCGTTGCCCGCGTTGTTGTTGACGATCGTCAGGTCGCGCGCGCCCTGTTCGATCAGCGCGTCGATCAGCTCGGACGGCATGCCGGCCGTGCCGAAGCCGCCGATCATGATTGTCGCGCCATCGTGGACGTCGGCAACCGCCGACTGAAGCGATTCGAAAATCTTGTTGACCATGTCTCTTCCTGATGCGAACCCGCGGCTCGTGCGCGGCCTGTCGAGAGGACACGCGCGTGCCGCGTGCCGCGCCGGAGGCCTTCGTCGACCCTCGGCTTTTGTTCGCTATTCGAACCTTGATTCGATTAGCGAACGATGGCCGATCATAGAGTCGCGCACAGCGCGTTGTCAAGGCGGGTTCGCTCGGGGGGCGTCGCGTCGTCGAACGGCAAGCCGACGTAGTTTTCGGCGAGCGACTGCGCGGCGGCCCGCGAACGCGTCACGTATTTCAGCTCGGCAAACTTCAGGCGATTGACGAACGGGGAGTCGTCCGGCGACGCATGCAGCATGTTCGTCATGAAGTAAGAAAAGTGCTCGGCGCGCCACACGCGTTCGAGGCAGGTCGCCGAATAGCGCTCGAGCGGCGTCGCGTCGCCCGTCCGGTAGCGCGCGCCGAGCGCGCGCGACAGCGCGCGGACGTCGGCCACCGCGAGGTTCATCCCCTTCGCGCCGGTCGGCGGCACGATGTGCGCGGCGTCGCCGGCGAGGAACAGGCGGCCGTGCTGCATCGTCTCCGACACGAAGCTGCGCATCGGCGTCACGCTCTTCTGCGTGATCCGGCCCTCGGTCGGCGTCCAGCCGGTGTCGTTCGAGAAACGCGTGTGCAGTTCGTCCCAGATCCGCGCGTCGGACCATTCGGCGAGGTCTTCATCCGGCTTGCACTGCAGGTACAGGCGCGTGACCGTCGGCGAGCGCATCGAGAACAACGCGAAACCGTTGTCGTGATGCGCATACACGAGCTCGTCGAGCGACGGCGCCGCGTCAGCGAGGATGCCGAGCCACGCGAACGGGTAGACGCGCTCGAACGTGTTCAGCCGCTCGGCGGGAATCGTCTGGCGTGCGATGCCGTGGAAGCCGTCGCAGCCGGCGATGTAATCGCAGTCGATGCGGTCCGCGCGGCCGTCCGCGTGCTTGAACGTGACGAACGGGTGCTCGCTTTCGACGTCGTGCAGCGCGACGTCGCTCACTTCGAAGTGCATCTGATGGCCGTGCTCGACGCCGGCCGCGATCAGGTCGCGCACGACTTCATGCTGGCTGTAGACGGTGATCGCGCGCCCGCCGGTCAGTTCGGACAGGTCGATGCGGTGGCGCTGGCCATCGAACAGCAGCTCGATGCCGTGATGTTCGAGCCCTTCGCGGCGCATCCGGTCGCCGAGGCCGGCTTCGTTCAGCGTGTCGACCGTGCCCTGCTCCAGCACACCGGCGCGGATGCGGTTCTCGCAGTATTCGCGCGAGCGCGCTTCGACGAGGATGGAATCGACGCCTTGCAGGCGCAGCAGGTGGGAAAGCAGAAGGCCGGACGGACCGGCGCCGACGATCGCGACTTGGGTGCGCATTGTTCGTCTCCAGAACTTTGGTTCGAATAATGGAACACATTTGAGCGCTTTCCCGACTATGCGGCAACGCGATTCAGGAGATATGTTGTATACGTTTTGAAGATACCGGCCCCGGCGATGGACCCGCTCGACCTGAACCTGATTCCCTACCTCGTCGCACTCGACGACACGCGCAACGTCAGCCGCGCGGGCGACCTGCTCGGCGTGAGCCAGCCGCGCGTGAGCACGGCGCTCGGCCGGCTGCGCGAATACTTCGGCGATCCGCTGTTCGTGCGCACGTCGCGCGGGATGGAGCCGACGCCGCGCGCGCTCGCGCTGCTGCCGGCCGCCCGCGACGCGCTCGCGCAGATCGAGCGCGGCCTCGTCGCGCCGCACGACTTCGACCCGGCCGCGAGCACGCATACGTTCTCGATCGCGCTGTCCGACGTCGGCGAGATCGTGTTCCTGCCGAAGCTGCTGCAGGCGTTCGCGACGCTTGCGCCGCACGCGAACCTGCGTTCGGTCTCGCTCGCGCACGACGAAGTCGGACGCGGCCTCGAAGCCGGGTCGATCGATCTCGCGGTCGGCTACTTCCCCGATCTCGACGGCAACAACTTCTTCCAGCAGCGGCTGTTCACGCACCGGTTCGTCTGCCTGATGCGGCGCGGCCATCCGTTCGAGCAGACGCCGCCGTTCACGGTCGAGCAGTTCCTCACGTGCGGCCACGCCGTCGTGCGCGCCGAAGGCCGCAGCCAGGAGGTGCTCGAGAAATATCTGGCGAAGCAGCGCATGCAGCGCCGCGCGGTGCTCGAAACGCCGCACTTCATGAGTCTGCCGTTCATCCTGAGCCGCACCGACCTGATCGCGACGGTGCCGCATGCGATCGGCTATGCGTACGCGGCCGAGCACGCGTTCATCGTGCCCGTCGAGCCGCCGCTCGCGCTGCCGCGCTTCGACCTGAAACAGCACTGGCATCGCAAGTACCACAACGATCCGCGCACCGCATGGCTGCGCGGCGTCGTCGCGTCGCTGTTCAACGACGAGCAGGACGAATGGCCGAAGTAAAGAAGCGGGCGCGGCGGCCCGCACACACGACCGGCGAAAGCATGAAACAATGGCCGGATATCGGCCGCCGCAGGCGGCCTTCGATGGAGCCACTACATGGGTAAGGGAAAGAAAACCACACAGCCCGAGCCGGTCGCCTCGCGGCCGAGCCGTGAAGAAGCAGAAGACGCCGTCCGCGTGCTGTTGCGCTGGGCCGGCGACGATCCCGCGCGCGAAGGCTTGCTCGACACGCCCGCACGCGTCGTGCGCGCCTACGAGCAGTTCTTCGCCGGCTATGCGCTGGAGCCGCGCGACATCCTCGCGCGCACGTTCAGCGAGGTCGACGGCTACGACGAAATGATCGTGCTGAAGGACATCCGCTTCGAGAGCTACTGCGAGCATCACATGGTGCCGATCATCGGCCGCGCGCACGTCGCGTATCTGCCGAACCATCGCGTCGTCGGCATTTCGAAGCTCGCGCGCCTCGTCGACGCATTCGCGAAGCGCCTGCAGATCCAGGAAAAGATGACCGTGCAGATCGCCGACACGCTGTTCGACGTGCTGCAGCCGAAGGGCGTCGGCGTGATCCTCGAAGCCGCGCACCAGTGCATCTCGACGCGCGGCGTGCACAAGCCGGGCGTCGAGATGGTCACGTCGCGCATGCTCGGTACGTTCCGCACCGATCCGTCGACGCGTCGCGAATTCCTGTCGATCGTCGCGAATCCTTCCTCGGTCAACCTGACGAATACCTGATGGAGCAGACGAAGCAAACGGCGCACGCGCCGGTCGTGCTCGTGACCGGCGCCGCGCGCCGGGCCGGGCGCGCGTTCGCCGAGTATTTCGCCGCGCACGGCTATCGCACCGCGGTGCACTACGACCGTTCGGCCGATGCCGCGCAGGCCGCTGCTCGAACGATCGCCGAACGCGGGCACGATTCGGTCGCGCTGCAGGCCGACCTGTCCGATGCCGCGCAGATCACCGCGCTGATCGACCAGGTGTATGCGCGCTTCGGGCGCCTCGACGTGCTGGTCAACAACGCGTCGGTGTTCTGGCAGGACCATTTCCCGAGCTTCGATCTCGCGGCGTTCGACCACGCGTGGGCCGTCAACTGCCGCGCGCCGATCCTGCTCACGCGCGCGTTCTACGAGCGGGCCCGCGCGGCCGGCACGCAGGGCGTCGTCGTGAACGTGGTCGACCAGAAGATCAAGGAAAACTTTCACCGCGACCATTTCAGCTACACGGTCGCGAAGGCCGCGCTCGGCAACCTCACGCAGATGCTCGCGCTGTCGTCCGCGCCGGTGTTGCGCGTGAATGCGGTGTTCCCGGGGCTGATGCTGCCGAGCGACGACCAGACGCAGGCCGACTTCGAACACGCGAGCCGCGCGTCGACGCCGCTCGCGCGCATCGCGGGCCCCGACGACGTCGCGAGCGCGATCCTGTTGCTGACGGGCAATGCATACAACGGCGTGGATTTCGTCGTCGATGCGGGCCAGAACCTGATCCGCGTCGATCAGGACGTGCTGTACAAGCACCGCTCGCCGGACGGCAAGCACTGACGCTTCGATGAACGAAGGCGGCTGCGCGCCGCCGTCGTGCGACAGGTCGAACAAGCTTCGCGCCGCTCACGCCCGATAACGCCCGACGGCGGGCCGGCCGCCGATCCATTACGCGTCGTGCGCCGCGTTGTGCAGAACCACCCCCGCGCATTCGCCCGCCGCCACGTTACGGCTTCTCCGCGCTCCCGCCCTCGCGAACCTTGCCCTGCGCGACGCTCGTGCCGGGCGGCACGCTGTGCGTGAGCCACACGTTGCCGCCGATCACCGAGCCGCGCCCGATCGTCACGCGGCCGAGAATCGTCGCGCCCGCGTAGATCACCACGTCATCCTCGACGATCGGGTGCCGCGCATTGCCCTTCACCAGCGCGCCTTCGCCATCCGCCGGGAAACTTTTCGCGCCGAGCGTGACGGCCTGGTACACGCGCACGCGTTCGCCGATGATCGCGGTTTCGCCGATCACGACACCGGTGCCGTGGTCGATGAAGAAGCTCGGGCCGATCTGCGCGCCCGGATGAATGTCGATGCCGGTGGCCGAGTGCGCGATTTCATTGATGAACCGCGCGAGCAACGGCACGCCAAGCTGGTGCAGCGCGTGCGCGAGCCGATGGTGCATCATCGCGAACACGCCGGGGTAGCACAGCAGGATCTCGGTGATGTGCTGCGCGGCCGGATCGCCCGCGTACGCGGCCTGGATGTCGCTGACGAGCAGCGCGCGGATCGCCGGCAACTGCCGGCCGAACTCGCGCGCGATCTCGAACGCGCGTTCGTCGAGCTCGGCGAACGGCGTGTCGACATGCTCGGGCAGGAACGGCAGCGCGCGGCGAATCTGCTCGGACAACACGCGCAGCGTGCTTTCGAGCGTGTGGCCGACGTAGTAGTCGACGCTTTCGTCGGTCAGGTCGGGCGCACCGTAGTGCGTCGGAAACATCGACGCGCGCAGGCCGGTCACAATCTTGCAGATTGCATCGCGCGACGGCAGCTCGCGGATGCCGCGCGGATGGCGCGTGCGATGGAGTTCCTCGCGCGACTCGCGCAAGCCGGCGACGATTTCTTCGAGGCCCCACTGACGGGCGGGTGATGTCGACATAGGCCAATGCAGACAGCCGAGCGCGGTTGCGCGGCCGCTAATAAAGTGACGGGTTCCGCAAGATTACCGCGTTTTTTGTCCGGGAGCGGCGCCCCCGGGGATCGGCCGGACGGCCGACGCTGCTCGCGGGCGACGGCGTCACATCGCGATGCTGCTCGCGTCGATCCAGCGCACGGCCCAGTCGCGCGCGTGCGCGATCGCGTCGCCTTCGTCGTTGAACTGGAGCTCGATCGGAAAAAACCGGTTCGCCACGAGTTCCCCGTCGCTCGATCGGGAGATCACGACGTAGGGCTTGAACGAACCGTCACTGGCGCGTGCGGGCGCGCAATTCAACAGATAACCGCGATGCGTGAAGGCAGTAGTCGCTTGCATGAGTCCGCCACCTCTAGTCCCTTGCTTTGTTGTTCGCTACCCGTCTTTAAGGGTGCTGCGGCGCCCCGGCGCGGGCAGAGGCGGCGAGACTTCATCCCCTGTCGCCGCTTCGCAGGAAAAGAATCATACTCTGTAGAAAACGCGTCTTCTAGCTGAAATAAATCATGACAAATCAGTGCGCGTCGCGCGACCGCGGCGATCGCCCGCGCGCCTTTTCCCGTCGTGCCCGGAACGGGATTTGCTTCGATCCGGAGCGTGTCGCCGCCAGGAGAGCCGCGATGGAATCGTCCGCTCAAACACGGGGTGCGCATCCGCGCAGCATCGAACTCGACAACGACGACACGCACGACAGCACGGTCGACACCGACGGCAAGCACCGCGAAGCGTCGCGCCTCGCCGGCGTCGGGCCGATCTCGCCCGACCAGATCACGCGCAGCAACGCATCGCTCGTCAATGCGATGCCGGAAGCCGGCGACGGTTTGGCCGGATTCGACAGTCGCCCCGACGGCAACCATCCGGCGTTCGCGCTACGCGCCGGCTACAGGGTGATCGAGAAAGGCTTCGACGCGCCGTCTGCAGGCGACACGCCGTTCGGTCCCGTTCACCGGATGTACGGCAGCGCGTATTGGCCCGGCCACGGCCGCCGGCCGGCGCGCGTGATCGAGTTGACCGTTGTGCCAGGATAGCCGGCGCGGCGTTTGAATCGATCGTTCGATTGGGAATCGCGATCGGTCGATGACGGTGATCGATGGCGGTGCATCCGCGCGCGACCGGAGCGCGGGCCGCTACTCGCTCGCACGATGCCGCGGTGAACGATGCCGCGTATTGGCATCGGGATTCGCAATCATGCATGCCGTGCATCGTGTCGACGCGCATGCGTTGACCGAAGTCATCGCGTCACGGCGCGATTGCGATTCAATGGCGAGACGTACGGCGCATCGGCGTGGTTGCCGGGCCGGGTCGATGCGCGCGCATGCGTTTTCGCCGACGACGCAGCCGAACCATACGACACCCATCGCGCGATGCAGCACGCGTTGCGCGCATGGCCACGCAGGGCCGGCACAGACAGCGACAGCGCGGTCGCACGGCCCGGCAGGCGCCTCGCTGCACGATCGCGACCGTTGGTTTACCCTGCCTCGCAGCGTTGCGTATTGCCCACCCCGATCGGCCATCCGGCCGACTTCGTTTCAACCCGCCACTCGGAGACACTATGTACAAGCGAATTCTGGTTGCCGTCGACGGCAGCGACACGTCCCGCCATGCGTTCGATGCCGCGCTGGCGCTCGCGAAATCGCACGGCGCGGAGCTGCAGCCGTTCTACGTCGTCGAGAACGCCGCGATCTACTACAACGTGCCCGGCTACGATCCGTCCGTGCTGCGCGATCAGCTCGTCGCGCAGGGCAACGCGCTCGCGCAGGATTTCGCGAAGCTGATGCAGGCCGCCGGCGTGAAAGGCGAAACGCGGCTGAACGAAGCGACGTCGCTCAACGACGTGTCGTCGCTGATCCTCGACGGCGCGAAAGCGTTCGGCGCCGATCTGCTCGTGCTCGGCACGCACGGCCGCCGCGGCTTCCGCCGCCTCGTGCTCGGCAGCATCGCCGAACAATGCGTGCGCCACGCGACGCTGCCGGTGCTGCTGATCCCGACGGCCGCCAGCGCGGACGAGCCGGCTGCCTGAGCGGCGTTCGGCACGCGCGGCCGGTCGCGACGTTTTGTCACCCGACAGCGGCAACTTGCGGTGGGACAATGATTTCGTCGATCCAATGCCGGAGTAAACGATCATGCTGACGCCCGTCGCCACCCGCCCCGCCGCCGCGCCCCATACCGGTAGCTGGGCTCCCCGCCAGGCCGCACACTGCTCGTCGTGCGCGATGCGGCACCTGTGCATGCCGCAGGGCCTGGCGCCCGAAGCGCTCAGCCGCCTCGAGTCGGTCATCTGCGCGGCGCGCCCGGTCAAGCGCGGCGAAGCGCTGTTCCGCGAAGGCGACGCATTCGACAACCTGTACGCGGTGCGCTCGGGTTCGCTGAAAACCGTCGCGACGCGCCATGACGGCCGCGAACAGGTCACGGGCCTGCATCTCGCCGGCGAAGCGCTCGGCCTCGACGGCATCTGCGACGATACGCACCCGCGCACCGCGGTCGCGCTGGAAGACAGCTCGGTCTGCGTGATCCCGTACAGCGCGCTCAAGGCGCTGTGCTCGGAAGCCGGCTCGATGCAATTGCGCATGCACAAGCTGATGAGCGAACAGATCGTGCGCGAAACGTCGCAAACGATGCTGCTCGGCTCGCTGAATGCCGAAGAGCGCGTCGCCGCTTTCCTGCTCGACGTGTCGTCGCGCTACCTGAAGCGCGGCTACTCGCCGTCGGAATTCAACCTGCGCATGACGCGCGAGGATATCGGCAGCTATCTCGGCATGACGCTCGAAACGGTCAGCCGCACGCTGTCGAAATTCCAGAAGCGCGGCCTGATCGAAATGCAGGGCCGCCACGTGCAGATCGTCGACTTCGACGGCCTGCAACACGTCTGACGCCGCACGGCGCGCATCTCGCGCGCGCCGCCTGCATCACGTCGCCGGTCAATCGAGAAACAGCGCGGCGCGCGCCTTCAGCGCCGCGCTGAAATCGTCGAGCCAGCCGATCGACAGACGCCAGCTCTGCCAGTACAGATCGATGTCGATGGTGCGCCCCCGCGACATGTCGATCAATTCACCCGCCGCCAGCTGGCGGTCGACCATCCGGTCCGGGCACATCCCCCATCCCAATCCCGTTTCGCATGCGCGCAGATAGCCTGCGACGTGCGGTATCCAGTGCTGCGGCGGATCGAGATCCGCGCGCGTCACGCGCCGGATGAAACGCGCCTGCAACCCGTCCTTCGGATTGAACATCACGCACGGCGCGCGGCGCAGCGCATCGCGCGTGATCCCCGCGTCGAAATAGCGCGCGTAAAACGCCGGCGAGCACACCGCACGATAACGGATCCGCCCGAGCCGCTCCGACCGGCACCCCTGGATCGGCTCGGCCTGCGCGGTCACCGCGCCCTGCACGCTGCCGTCGCGGATGCGCGACGCCGTGTAATCCTGATCGTCGATCACGAGATCGAGCAGCGTCTCGCGCTCGGTGCAGAACGGGCCGACCGCGTCGATGAACCACGTCGCGACGCTGTCGTCGTTGACGGCCACGCGCAACGTCGGCCACGCGCTCGCGATCTGGCCCGGCAATGCGGGCATCCGGCCGCCCAGTTCGGCTTCCAGCAGTTGCACGCGTTCGGTATGCCGGCACAGCAGCGCGCCCGACGTGGTCGCGACACACGGCTGCCCGCGCTTGACGAGCACGCTGCCGACCCGCTCCTCCAGCAGCTTCACGCGCTGCGACACGGCCGACGGCGTGACGTTCAGCTCCTTGGCCGCCCGCTCGAACGAACCGTGCCGGATCACGGCCGCGAGGGCATCGAGCAACGCGTAGTCGAGCATTAGATTTCCTTAATCCGCATTAGGTGATTTAGCTTCTCTTATTTTCGTGCCGATCGCAGACTAGCGCTACCCGATTGATTCGTCTACTGCTTCCACGGCTGTCCCCTCATGAACTGGCTCGCTTTTTCCCACGGCGTCGCACTATGCGCGTCGCTCATCGTCACCATCGGCGCGCAGAACGCATTCGTGCTGCGCCAGGGCATCATGCGCTCGCACGTCGGCAAGATCGTGCTGCTGTGCGCGGTGTCCGACATGATCCTGATCGGCGCGGGCGTCGGCGGCGCTTCGGCGCTCGTCGAGCGCTATCCGACCTTCGTCCATGCGGTGCTGTACGTCGGCCTCGCGTATCTCGCGTGGTTCGGCATCAACGCGCTGCGCCGTGCGTTCAAGCCGGGCCACGACACGCTCGACGTGCGCGGCAACGCGGTCGCGCCGCCGCCGCAGGGCGCGCTCGCGATCGTGCTGATGACGCTCGCGTTCACTTGGCTCAACCCGCATGTGTATCTCGACACGTTCCTGCTGATCGGCACGGCCGGCGCGCGCGAGCCGGAAGGCGCGCGGCTCGCGTTCGCGATCGGCGCGATGACGGTCAGCGTCGTGTGGTTCCTCGGGCTCGGCTATGGCGCGCGATTGCTGGCGCCGTGGTTCCGCAAGGCGGTCGCGTGGCGCGTGCTGGATGGCGCGATCGGCAGCATGGTGCTGTTCCTCGCGGCGGTGCAGTTGCGCTGACCGAACCTTCTGCAAACGGGCGGCGCCCTGCCGCCCGGCTTTCCCTCCGCGTGGGCACCACGCCAGCGCAAGCTGCGTGATTCCCGTCGCGCACGTCGCCGCAAAATTCGCTCCCGATCCAACGCAACCGCACGGAATACGCATGCAGCGGACGCGGTCTCCGCCATCTGCCGCAAGCCGTCCACCATCGCGGCGTTACTGCGCCTGCACGAATCGAAACGATCGGCGAGAATGTCCGGTGTCCCGCGACCACGGCGGAACCGCACCGCGCATCCTGCCGTCCCGCCGGGATCGTCTCGACCCATCCCGCAGTTCAATCCCGTTACCTGCCGTTATCGGAGAGGAACATGGCACATCGCACCCTC
This sequence comes from Burkholderia sp. MS389, assembly GCF_016899425.1. Classification (GTDB taxonomy): domain Bacteria; phylum Pseudomonadota; class Gammaproteobacteria; order Burkholderiales; family Burkholderiaceae; genus Burkholderia; species Burkholderia sola. The sequence goes on along the minus strand of NZ_CP045995.1, from coordinate 2,080,773 downwards.
GGTACATCCAGCATCCAGGTTTCGCCGCTCGCGTTCGGCGGCAACGTCTTCGGCTGGACCGTCGACGAGAACGCATCGTTCGCATTGCTCGACGCACTCGCCGACACCGGCATCAACTTCATCGACACGGCCGACGTCTATTCGGCCTGGGCGCCCGGCAACCAAGGCGGCGAATCGGAAACGATCATCGGCAAGTGGCTGAAGCGCTCCGGCAAGCGCGAGCAGGTCGTGATCGCGACCAAGGTCGGCATGCTCGGCACGCGCGCGGGGCTGTCGAAAGACAACATCCTGAAGGCCGCCGACGATTCGCTGCGCCGCCTGCAGACCGACTACATCGACCTGTATTTCTCGCACCGCGATCTGGCCGACACGGCCCCGCTCGAAGAAACGCTCGGCGCGTATCAAACGCTGATCGACGCGGGCAAGGTACGCATCCTCGGCGCGTCGAACTACAGCGGCGCGCGCCTGCGCGAAGCCGCCGCCATCAGCGCGCGCGACGGGCTACCCGCGTACCAGGTCATCCAGCCCGAATACAACCTGCTCAACCGCGCCGACTACGAACGCGATCTCGAGCCGGTCGTGCGCGACCTGAAGCTCGGCGTCGTCAACTACTACGCGCTCGCGAGCGGGTTCCTGTCGGGCAAGTACCGCAGCGAGGCCGACCTGAAGAAGAGCGTGCGCGGCGATCGCGTCGCCGGCTATCTGAACGAACGCGGCCTGCGCATCCTCGCCGCGCTCGACGCCGTATCGGCGAAGCACGGCACGCAGCCGGCCGCGATCGCGCTCGCATGGCAGATCGCGCGGCCGACGATCACCGCGCCGATCGCGAGCGCGACGTCGCTCGAGCAGCTCGCGCTGCTCGGCGAAGCGATCCGCGTCACGCTCGATCGGGACGACATCCGCCGGATCGACGAAGCCAGCGCGCCTTGAAGCCGCCGGCGGCAGGCCGACGGAATCGCACGGGCAGGCGGTTCCGCGGCTTGCCTGCGAGTCATGCAGGACGGATGGATACAATGGCGAGCATCCGATGGCCGCGGGGCTCGACCGGGCTTCTTCGCGCCGAATCAAAACCACACATAAAAACCGCCGATGAACCACCTTGCCCGCCGTTCCCGTTACGTCCGTCATGGCCGTCCGCTCGTCGCAACGATCGCCGCGCTGCTCGCCTGCGCACCGGCCGTATCCTTCGCGGGCTGGTACGAAGTCGCGAACTACATCGGCACGATCGGCAACGCGCCGGTGCACGTGTCCGTGCAGACCTACGACGCGATCAACCACAACGACGCGGGCCGCTGGCGCGTCGACGGCAGCTACTACTACGACGCGCATCGCAAACCGATCCCGTTGCGCGGCCACCGCGAGCCCGACGGCCGCCTGACGCTGTGCGAAGCGTCATCGCCCGCATCGAATGCCGACTCGCCGGTCGTGCCGGCCGCGGCGCCGTCACGGCCGAAGCCCTGCCCGATCGCGCTCGTCGTCGTCGGGAAAACGGCAACCGGCACGTGGGACGACGGCCGCAAGACGCTGCCGATCACGCTGAACGAAGTCGGCCGGCTGAACGACACCGATACGCAGCACCTGCAACTCGACGGCAGCGTCGATATCCCGATGTGGTATCGCACGAAGACGCACATGCTGGTCGGCGTCTACGCGCTGTCCGACAAGTGCGGCATCGCGATGCAGTCGCTGCGGGCCGTGAACATTGCGACGGGCCGCGTCGATCGCACGATCGCGCTCGACTGCGACGCGGGCATGGTGATGACGTCGATCTACGCGAATGTCGCCGACACGCAGCCGGCCGGCCACGTGAGCGTCGAGTTCCGCGGCGGCAAGATGGGCTACCAGCAGAACGTGTCGCTCGGGCTGCCGTCGTCTTCATCGAAGTCGAAGTAGGCCGGTCACGCTTACCCCAAAGCCGCATACGTGTCTTGACTCGCCCAGCCGCTTTCGTTGACCCGGACGGACATCGACCGCGCAATCGCCCGCCGCGCCCCGCTGCAAGCGCGTCACGCGCGTGCCCCGGGTCTTTCACGGATTGACCGCGGCGTTCGGCGTGCCCGAGACTGCCCCGCTCGGGCCGTCATCGGGAGAACGTCATGCCGGACACCAGCACGGAGATCGCCACGATCTCGACGCGCGCCGTACGCGGCGCCGAGCGCGTCGACTTCTGGGTCGACCATGTCGCGCGCACGCTCGTGCGGATCGAATGCAGCGGAAGGTCGTCCGAAGGGATCGATGCGTCGCTGCGCAAACGCGATCTCGGGTTGTTCCGAGCGTGCGACATCGTCGCGAACCGGCACGCGGTCGTGCGCACGCCGCACAACATCCACGCGGACCAGCGCGACGCCGTGTTCATCTGCGTGATGCACGAGGGGCACGGCTATACGTTCCAGGACGTCGACTGCATGCAGCACGGGCCCGGCGACCTCGTGCTGTACGACACGTCGATGCCGTACGGTCACGGCTTTCCCGCCGACATGGCGATGACCGTGCTCGACGTGCCGCGCGACGTATTCGAGGCGCGCGTCGGCCCGTGGCGCTACCGCAGCCTCGTCAAGATCGACCGCGGCGACGGCGTCGCGTCGTGGGCCGTGCGGCAGGTGGTTGCGCTGCTCGCCGCGCCGCCCGAGCCGACGCCCGACGCGCGCGAACGGCGCGCCGCCGCGATCCTCGACCTCGTGCAATCGATGCTGCGGCTGCACGACGGTGACGCGTCACCGACGAAGTCGACGGTCCACACGCTGTCGCGCGCGAAGGCGTTCATCGACAGCCATCTCGCCGACGACGACCTCGACAGCCGATTGGTCAGCCGTGCGATCAACCTGTCGCCGCGCCAGCTCGCGCGCATCTTCGAGATCGAGGGGATGCCGCTCACGCGCTACATTCTCGCGCGGCGGCTCGAACGCTGCCGCGCCGATCTGCGCGACCGATCGCTGAAGCACCTGACGGTCAGCGAGATCGCGTTCCGCTGGGGCTTCAACAACAGCGCGCACTTCAGCCGCAGCTATCGCGCGCGGTTCGGCGAGACGCCGAGCGACACGCGCGCGCCGGCCGGAGCGTGCTAGGGCGTGTTCACGCCCTAGGCCGATACTCGCCGCTGCCACCGCCACTCCCTGCGATGTCCCGGCGAGGCAAGCACGGCGTCCGCCTCGGTCAAATAGGGCCCCAACCTGCTCGCTAAGCTGGCTTCGTGCGCGGCGGCATCCGTTCCGCCGCCCGACAGCCAGGAGAAGAAGCGGGATGGAGACGTACGACCACATCGTCGTCGGCGGCGGGTCGGCCGGCTGCGCGGTTGCGCACCGGCTGGTGAAGGCCGGCCGGCGCGTGCTGCTGCTCGAGGACGGCCCGAAGGACGACAGCCTGTTCATCCGGATTCCGGCGACGTTCATCCGCGTGCTCGGCACGCAGCGCACGGTCACGTTCGAGAGCGAGCCGCAGCCGGGCGCGGCGGGACGCAAGACCTACGTGCCGCAAGGCCGCACGCTCGGCGGCGGCAGCTCGGTCAACGCGATGCTGTACGTGCGCGGCACGCGCGACGACTACGACGACTGGGCCGCGCTCGGCTGCACCGGCTGGGGTTGGGACGACGTGCTGCCCGTGTTCAAGCGCGCCGAATCGCATCTGCGGCTCTCGGAGCCGTACCACGGCACCGACGGGCCGTTGAAGGTCGGCGACACGCGCTTCCGGCATCCGCTGAGCCTCGCGTTCGTGAAGGCCGCGCAGGAAGCCGGCATCGCGTACAACGACGATTTCAACGGCGCCGCGCAGCATGGCGTCGGCTTCTATCACACGACGATCTTCGACGGGCAGCGCGGCAGCACCGCGGCCACCTATCTGGCCGACGTGATCGCCGATCCGAACCTGCGCGTGCTGACCGGCTGCCGCGTGACGCGCATCCGGTTCGACGGCCGCCGCGCGACCGGCGTCGAATGGCGCACCGCGAGCGGCGCGACGGGGTCGGCCGCCGCGCGCGCCGACGTCGTGCTCGCGGCCGGCGCACTGAGCACGCCGAAGCTGCTGATGCTGTCGGGCATCGGGCCCGGCGCGCATCTGCACGCACATGGCATCGACGTGCTGCACGACAGCCCGGAAGTCGGCGCGAACTACCAGGACCATCTTGAAGTGTCGATCTACGGCCGCAGCGATGCGCCCGTCAGCCTGCTGGGCGAGGATCGCGGGTGGAAGGCCCTGCGGCACGGGCTGCAATGGATGCTGTGCCGCTCGGGCCTGCTGACGTCGAACGTCGTCGAATCGGGCGCATTCGTCGACACGACAGGCAGCGGCCGCCCGGACATCCAGTTCCACGTGCTGCCGACGCTGGTCGGCGACGTCGATCGCGAACCGCTGCCCGGCCACGGCCTGTCGATCAATCCGTGCCTGCTCCGGCCGCGTTCGCGCGGCCGCGTGCAACTGCGCGGCAACGATCCGGCCGCGCCGATCCGCTTCGACAGCGGCGCGCTGTCCGATCCGGCCGACGTCGACGGCCTCGTGCGCGGCGTCGCGCTCGCGCGGCGGATCCTGCGCGCACCGTCGCTCGCGCGCATCGTCCGCGAAGCCGAGCCGCTGACCGATGCCACGCTCGCCGACTACGTGCGGCGTCGCGCGAAAACCGTCTATCACCCGGCCGGCACGTGCCGCATGGGCAGCGACGCGCACGCGGTCGTCACGCCGCGTCTCGCGGTGCAGGGCGTCGACGGATTGCGGATCTGCGATGCGTCGGTGATGCCGCGCATCGTGTCCGGCAACACGAACGCGCCGACGATCATGATCGCGGAGCGCTGTGCGGCGTTCATGCTGGCGGAGTGACGCGATGCGCGCTACATCGCCCCGAAAACGAAAGCGGCGCGTCATGCACGCGCCGCCGACGCCGAACCACCGGAAAACCGGCGTCAACTGCCTGGGTCACGCGCCGCATCGCGCAGCGCCATCGGCGACGCGCCATAGCGCTCGCGGATCGCGCGGCTGAAGTGTGCCTGGCTCGAAAATCCCCAGCGAAACGCGATCTCGCCGATGCTCGTCTTGCGCAGCCGTGCGTCGGTCAGCTCGCGGTGCGCGTGCGACAGCCGTTCCGACCAGATGTGCTGCGTGATCGATTCGCCTTCCGCCGCGAACAGGCGGCCCAGATGCCGCAGCGACAGCCCGACCGCATCGGCGACGGCTTGCGGCGCGAGCTCCGGCTCGCCGAGATGCGTCGCGATGTACTGCTTCGCGGTCAGCAGGTACGACAGCGACGCGCGCGATGTGCCCGCGCCGTTCACTTCCGTGTCGACGAGTTCCGCGATCAGCGTGCGCGTGTGCTCGGCGAACCGCGCGGCGTCGCGCTCGACCGGCGCCTTCATGAACCGCTCGACGCTCGCGCGCAACGTCGCGCCGAGCATCGCGCCCGCGCCCGGCTTCGGCGCGATCCGCAGCGGCAGCGCGGCCAGCGCCGCATCGAGGCGATCGTCGAACGTGGTGATCGGGATATCGATCAGCAGCTGCCGCATCGGCGTCAGGAATCCGAACAGATAGGGCACGCGCGTGTCGTAGACGACCACATCGCCGGCTTCCGCGAGCAGACACCGGTCGTGCTGGATGAAATAGGCGCGCCCGCTCACGATCTGGCACGCGAACAGCGACTCCTTCGGCAACTGGCGCACCAGCGCGGGGCTGCGTTCGATCACGTGGTCCTGCCCGCTGATGTCGGCGATGCCGAGGCCCGGCAGCGCGATGTCGGTCTTCTCGGCTTCGAGCCCGGCCGGCGACAGCGACGAGCAGCGCAGGCCGACCAGCGTCGCCGCGTTGAATGCATCCCAGTACGCCATCCTGTCGCGCGCCGGCACGTCGGCCGTCGAGCCTCGCGTGCATGAAAGAACGGTCGAATTCGTCACATCGCCTCCTGCGGGCGCCTGTCGTGCGGAGCGGCACGGATTGGGGGATGGTTCGTCTGGAATTTTGGTGCGCTGCAATGTCCGGCGCGGTCAAGCAATTCGTCCAGCCCAGTCAAGAGCGGCGCACACCGGCTGGCTAAAGTCGAGCCCACGACAACCCATACAAGGAGACAACCGTGGTCGACAAAGCCGTATCCGAATTCTGGCAAAACATCCCGGCGATTGCCAATCCGTTCAAGCCCGATGCGCTGCCCGAGGCCTACATCCCGAACGCAGCCACCGACGACGAGCGCTATTACGTTCCGTTCACCGAAACGGTTTCGTCGCGGCCGCTGTGGATCTCGCCGTCGCAGAACAAATGGTGCGACATCCTGATGGCGAAGGAAGCGGGGCTCGTGAACCGGCACTATCACCCGCACGAGGTGTTCGCGTACACGCTGTCGGGGAAATGGGGCTACCTGGAGCACGAATGGACCGCGACGCGCGGCGATTTCGTGTACGAGACGCCGGGCGAAGGCCACACGCTCGTCGCGTTCGATCACCCCGAGCCGATGCGCGCGTTCTTCATCGTCACGGGCCCGCTGATCTGGCTCGACGACGAAGGCAATCCCGACGGCTACTTCGACGTGCATTCGTACATCGCGATGTGCAAGGCGCATTACGAGAAGGTCGGCCTCGGCGCGCAAGCGATCGAGAAGCTGTTCCGCTGACGCGCGGCGAGGCTCACGATGACGTCCCCTTCCTTTTGCAGACCCGCCTTGACGTACGAGAACCGGCTGCTGCTGATCCTGTTCATGACGTTCGGCTTCGTGTTCTTCGACCGCCTCGCGCTGTCGTTTTTGTTCCCGTTCATGTCGGCCGAGTTGCACCTGACGAACACGCAGCTCGGCATGGTGTCGTCCGCGCTCGCGCTCACGTGGGCGCTGTCGGGCGCCGCCACCGGCGCGTGGTCCGACGCGCGCGGCACCCGCAAGCCGCTGCTGGTCGCGGCCGTGCTCGGCTTTTCCGTGTGCTCGGCGCTGTCGGGCCTCGTCGGCGGCTTCGCGAGCCTGATCGCATTTCGCGCGCTGATGGGCATCGCCGAAGGCCCCGTGCTGCCGCTGTCGCAATCGCTGATGGTCGAGAGTTCGACGCCGAGCCGCCGCGGGCTGAACATGGGCCTGCTGCAAGGCTCGGCCGCCGGCCTGCTCGGCGCGATGATCGGCCCGCCGGTCGTGATCGGCATCGCCACCGCGTACGGCTGGCGCGAGGCGTTCTACGTGTCATGCATCCCGGGCTTCCTGATCGCGTTCTGCATCCGGCGCTGGGTGCGCGAAGTACCGCCCGGCGGCGTGCGCCACACGCAGGCGGATACCACTGCAATACCGGCCGCAAGCGGCGCGGCGGTCAGCCGCTGGGCGCTGCTGAAGGAGCGCAACATCCTGCTGTGCGTGCTGATCAGTTGCTTCTTCCTCACGTGGTTCGTCGTGATCATCTCGTTCGCGCCGGTGTTCCTCGTCGAAAGCCGCCACCTGTCGCCGTCCGCCATGGGCGCCGTGATGACCTGCCTCGGCGCCGCGTGGGTGTTCTGGGGCTTCGCGGTGCCGGCGATCTCCGACCGGATCGGCCGCAAGCCGACGATGATCGTGTTCGCGCTGGTCGCGGCCGCGTGCCCGGTCGTGCTGATCCACGTCGGCTCGGTGTGGGCGCTCGGCGCACTCGTGTTCGCCACGTACACGGGGCTCGGCTGCTTCACGCTGTTCATGGCGACGATTCCGGCCGAAACGGTGCCGCCGCGCGCGATCGCGAGCGCGCTCGGGCTGATCATGGGCGCCGGCGAGCTGATCGGCGGCTTCGTCGCGCCGACCGTCGCCGGCTTCGCGGCGGACCGATACGGCCTGCAGTTCGCGATGTGGACGTCGGCTGCCGGCGCAATCCTCGCGTGCGTGCTGTCGTTCGGCCTCGTCGAAACCGCACCGGCCGTGCTGCGCAAGCGCGCGCTCGCAGGCGCTGCCGCAGGCCGTCTCGACACGCAGAACCTCGGAGGACGCTGACATGCGCGCACTTCAATGGCATGGCCCGCGCGACGTCCGTCTCGTGGAAATCGACACGCCGCGCGTCGGCCCCGGCGACGTGCGCATCGCGGTCGCGTATTGCGGCATCTGCGGCAGCGACCTGCACGAATACGCGGACGGCCCGCACGCGATTCCGGTCGATGCGCCGCATCCGCTGTCGCGCCGCACCGCGCCGCTGACGCTCGGCCACGAGTTCTGTGGAACCGTCGTCGAAGTCGGCGAACGCGTGACGACGCTGCGCGCGGGCGACCCCGTCGCGGTCGAGCCCGAGTATCGCTGCAGCCAGTGCGCGTACTGCCGCTCGGGGTCGTACAACCTGTGCGTGTCGATGGGCTTCGCCGGGCTGATGGGCGACGGCGGGATGGCCGACTTCGCGGTCGTGCCGGCCTACATGCTGCATCGCCTGCCGCACGGCGTGAGCCTCGAACAGGCCGCGGTGATGGAGCCGGCGGCCGTCGCGCTGCACGCGTTGCGGCGCGGCGAGCTGCGGCTCGGCGAAACCTGCGCGGTGTTCGGGCTCGGGCCGATCGGCCTGCTGCTGATCATGCTCGCGAAGCTGCAGGGCGCGGCGACGATCGTCGCCGTCGACGTATCGCCCGAACGGCTCGCGGCCGCCACACGCTTCGGCGCGACCCATGCGTTCGACGCGCGCGAGCTCGAAGCGTCCGCGTTGCAGGACGCGATTCGCGCGGCCACGGGCGGCCTCGGCGTCGATACGAGCTTCGAAGCGGCCGGCTTGCAGGCCACGTTCGAATCGGCGATGCGGGCATTGCGCAAGGGCGGTCGCGTCGTGATGGTCGGCCTGATGCCGCACGCCGGATTCGACGCGTTCCGCGCGGTCAACGACGAGTTGACCTTCACCGCGAGCGTCGGCTACCGGCATGCGTACGAAGACCTGCTGCGCATCGTCGCGTCGGGCGCGCTCGATCTCACGTCGATCGTCACGCGCACCGTCGCGCTCGAAGATGCCGTCGCCGACGGCTTCGACGCGCTGCTCGCCGACCGCACGCAGATCAAGATCCTCGTTTCACCCGCGCAGCGGCCGGCCCGCCGCGCCACCACCATCGGGAGTGTCGAGCATGAGTCGTCTGTGGACGTTTGAAGGGCAGTCCGTCGTCGTGACGGGCGGCACGTCGGGCATCGGCGCGCGCACCGCGCTGCGGTTCGCGCAGGCCGGCGCATCGGTCGTCGCATTCGGGCTCGACGCAACCGGCCCGCATGCGCCCGTGCATGCCGGCATCCGTTGCGTGGAACTCGACGTGGCCGACGGCGATGCACTGACGCGCACGATCGCCGCGCTGCCGCGGCTCGACGTGCTCGTCAACGGCGTCGGCATCAGCCGCCACGCGGACGAATACCGGATGGATCAGTTCGAGCACGTGCTGAACGTGAACCTGACGTCGGTGATGCGGGCATCGGACGCCGCGCGGCCCGCGCTGGCGACCAACGGCGGCAGCATCGTCAATATCGCGTCGATGTACACGTACTTCGGCAGCAAGGACCGGCCCGCGTACAGCGCGAGCAAGGGCGGCATCGCGCAGCTCACGCGTTCGCTCGCGCAAGCGTGGGCCGATCATGCGATCCGCGTGAACGCGGTCGCACCGGGCTGGATCGACACGCCGCTCAGCAGCGGGCTGATGGCCGACACGCTGGCATCGCGTCGCATCCTCGAGCGCACGCCGCTCGGGCGCTGGGGCACGGCCGACGAAGTCGCGGAAGTGATCCTGTTCCTGTGCTCGTCCGGCGCGTCGTTCGTCACCGGCGCGGTCGTGCCGGTGGACGGCGGGTATTCGACGGTCTAGCGCATGGCGCGCGGCGCATCGGAGGATCGACGAGGCCTGCTGATGCCCGTTGCGCGCCACGGCTTGCTTCGACTGTCGCTGAACCGGGTTCGCCCGGTTCATGTTTCTTCATATCAATCAGTAGTCCGACTAAAAATATTCCGGCTCGATCGGATCATGTGAGGAGCACTTTGGAGATGACGAAAAAGACCTTTCTGGCGGTCGCGGCCTGCGCACTTCCGGCGGCGGCGTTCGCCCAGAGCAGCGTGACGATGTTCGGGCTGATGGATACCGGCATCAGCTACGTCAGCAACCAGGGCGGCCACGGCGCCGCGAAATTCGACGACAACATCTTCTTTCCGAACCTGCTCGGCTTCGAGGGCAAGGAGGATCTCGGCGCGGGCACACGGGCGATCTTCCGGCTCGTGAACCAGTATTCGCTCGGCAACGGCTCGATCATCGGCGGCGGGCTGTTCGCGCGCACGGCCTACGTCGGGCTGCAGAACGACCGGTACGGCACGCTGACGCTCGGCAACCAGTACGAGTTCATGGTCGACGCGCTGGCCGCGAGCGGCAACGAGATCGCGCAGGATCTCGTCGGCCTGTACGGCTTTCGCAACGGGCCGTTCGACCGGCTCGCGCTGCCGAGCAACCCGACCGGCGCATTCGACTGGGACCGCGTCGCCGGCAGCAATCGCGTCGCGAATTCGGTCAAGTACACGAGCCCGTCGCTGTCGGGCCTGAGCTTCGGCGCGCTGTACGGCTTCGGCAACGTCGCGGGGTCGATCGGCGCGAACAACACGGTCAGCGTCGGCGCAAGCTACGATCACGGCCCGTTCGGCGCGGGCGCCGCCTATACGAACCAGAAATACGGCGCGGCCGACGGGCTGCCGCCCACCAGCGTGCGCAACTGGGGCGCGGGCGTGCACTACACGGTCGGCACGGTCACCGGGAAGGCGCTCTTCACGACCGTGCACAACGCGCGGAATGGCGCGCTCGCGTGGTCGGCGGAAGCCGGTGCCGCGTGGCGGCCGTCGCCGGCATGGGTGATCGGCGCGAGCTACACGTACATGAAAGGCAACGACACGCTCGAAAACGCGCACGCGCACCAGTTGCTCGCCGCCGTCCAGTACTGGCTGTCGAAGCGCACGATGGTGTATGTGGCCGGTGTGCATCAACGCGCGAGCCACGGCAGCAACGCGCAGATCAACGGCGTGATGGATGCGAACGGCGCGTCGAGCGGCGCGTTGCAGTCGATCGCGCGCATCGGCTTCAGTACGCGGTTCTGATGCGGCGCGGGTTGTCGGCGTTGGGCAGCCCGCGCCGTTCGCCGACCACAGGATTCCGCAGTCAAGGTCACAGAAACAGCAGCGCCGGATTCAGCGCCGTTTCGTCGCACGGCTGCGTGCGCCAACCCCGCTCCACCGGAACCGAATAAAGCCGTCGCGCGCCGAAACGCGGCCAGAAATGGCACAGCCCCGGCGCGATTACCTGCACCACGGACAAGCCGATGTCGGGCCGCGTCTTGTCGACGACGAGCACGTCCATCCCGGCCGCCGCGATGCGTCCGACACAATGCGCGATCGCCGCCGGCAACGACACGGCATCGGCCAGTTGCCACGTCGAATGCGTCGTGGCGGGCGTGCCTGCCGCCGGATACAGAAATCCGGTCGACGAAAGCTTGTCGCGATCCCATGGATCGGGCGCATCCGCCGCGATATCGAGCAACTGGTTGACCTCGGTCAGCGCCCGCTGCACCGCGATCCGGCCGTCCGGATGGCAACCGAAGCCAATCGAGAAACGCCCGTCCTGCAGATTTTCCGCGAGCGCGACCACGGTCGGCACCGCGAGATCGGTCGTGATGTCGAGCGCCCACACCCGCCATCCGAACGTCGCGTATTCGTGCACGAGCGCGTCGAAATACGGATCGTCGAAACTCGCGAGATCGATGCCGGGGCGTTCGATCCGGTTGTACCACCAAATCGCGACTGCATCGCGCTCGATCAATTCGAGCATGCCCTGCAGGATCGCCTCGTCGACGCTCGAGCCCGCCGCGCAGCCGTTCGGGTTGTGCACGCACACAGCCGCGGCCTGCGCACTGTCGGGCGTTTCCGCGTAGCAGTAGCTCAGCGGCACGAGACGGCGCCGGCCGGTCACGAGCGACCACGCAGGCGTCCAGTCGATCGCGTCGCACGACGTGAAGCGCGGCGGCACCTGCTTGCGGACATCGCGTGTCAATGCGTTGATCGCGTCGCGCGTGTCGAATTGCCGTTCGCTGAATTGCTGAAGATCGTTCACATGGATCGGCTCGGCGTCGCAAGCCGGATCGGCACGCAGGCTGTCGATGCTGCCGGTCACCGTCGCCTCGTCGCCCTGGTACACGCTGCTGAACCGTTCGAGCGCTTCGCACAGCGCACTCGTGCGAGCCTGCTCGTCGGTGCGGCCCTTGCCGGAGCAGAGCCTGTCGAACCGGTTGCCGTCCGGTACGGCAGCCGGGCACACGAGAAAACCCGATGCATAGACCTTGCGCAGGCCCGCGTGCCGCTTCGGCATCGGATGCAGATACGCGATTGCGCCGCTGACCGGCGAAATCAGATGCGCGTGGCGCGCGAACACCTGCTGCGGCTCGGCGGCCCGGTAGCCACCGTCGGCGCGCGCCAACGGCACCGACCCGGCGAGCCGCGGCGCACGCGCCGCCTGCTCGCGCATCCACGCGGGATTCCCGCAGCACGGGCATTGCGGTCGCCGGATCACGCGGTGCGGTTCGACGGCCAGCGTGTCGAGGCGATGCGCGACGATGTGCGTTTGCGCACGTTCCGCGATCGCGCGATTGACGGCGATCTGCTCGACCGTCGCGGCCAGGAGCGCCGCGGCCGCCGCGGCCCCCGCACGCGAGGTGGCCGGCGGCACATGCGTCGCGTCGCTGCCATGATGGCGCGCCAGCAGCGCCTCGACCGGCCGGTTGATGCGAATCCAGTAGCGCACGCATTCGATGCACGGCGCATCGGCGAGCGCGCCGACGCCACTGCCGTTACCGCTGCCGGCCAGCAACGGCCCGATCAGCGTCTGCACGCCGCCGGTCGCCACGACGAGCAGCGCACCGCCGCGCGCCGCCACGCGGGCGGCGCACGCGGCGAGATCGTCACGGTCGTGCGTATCGACGATCGCGACGGTCAGTTCGGCATCCTTCACGACGCCGATGCCGGCCGTGTCGAGTGCGCGCCGGAGCGCCGCGCCGTCCGCGCCGAACGTCTCCACCGCGACACGCAGTTGCGCCACGCGCGCGCACGCGGCGTCGCCGTCGAGCCCGGCGCGCTCGAAGAAACCGCGCGCCGCGTCGTCGCCGTGCGGCGGATCGGCGCGCACGTAGCCGCGCCGCACCAGATGGTCGAGCCGCGCGAGCACCTCCCATTCGCCGAACGTGCGGGCAAGCGACGTCACGATCTCGGCAGTCGTCATGCGCGCCCGCAGGCACGCGGCGATCCGCACGAAGATTGCGCCGGACAGCATCGCGCGCTTGAATTCGTCGACGACGAACAGGGTCTCGGGCCCGGCATCGAGCACGAGCAAATGCGGCTTGAAGCGCAATACGCGCGAGAGATCATCGAGCATCGTCGGGTTCCGTGCGACGGGGTCGGACAAACGTCGCGCGGCCCGGCAACCCTCCCGGGCCGCGCGACGGTGCGCGGGTCGGCCGCGCCCGGTCAGCAGCAGGTGAACAGGTAGCACGGCCCCGCGTCGCAGTAGGCCGCGAGCGCCACCGCCTCCTCGTCCAGGCGTGCCGGCTGCGCCGGTATGCCGACGGTCATCACGTTGCGTGGCAGGTTCCAGCTCCCGCCGCCTTTCCCGTCGCTCGTCCAGCCATGATCGGCGCCCGTCTTCTCGATGTCGATGTCGATGATCCACGGACACTGATAGCCGAAGTATTTCGCGAGCGTATCCAGCGGCCGGTCCAGCAATTCGGCCTTGAACGCCGGATCGCGCCACGAAAGCGCGATCGCACGCAGATAGACCTTCTGAAACTCCAGCATCGATTCGAGCGTCGGATTGGCGTTGTCCTTTGCCATGTCGGTTTCCCCGGAGTCATTCCATGATGGTGATGTGGTCCGCGTTGTACGCGGCCAGCGCCTGCGCGAACTGCGTCTCGTCGGCCGGCGCGGGCGGCAGGTACAGCGTCAGCTTGTTTTTCTGGCCGGCCGTCCAGTCGCCGTTGACGGTTGGCGTCCATTCCGACGATTTGACCTGCACCTTCAGGTCGAGCTTGAACGGAAAGTGATAGTCGAACTGCTCGCGCAACGCATGGACCGGATCGGCCTCGAGCTTGTCGAGAAACGCCGGCGAATGCCAGGCGAGGGCGATCGCCCGAATGACGGTCGCGCGGTATTCGAGAAACTGTTCGTACGTCGGCAATCGAAGATCCTTGCTCATCGGTCTGTTCTCCTGAATGACGGTTTGAACTGCTTACGGCAACGACTGCAACATCGCTTCGGCGAGCCTGGCGATCCGGCCCATGCCCGCCGTCCTTGCAATTTCGACTGCGCGCCGGCACGCGTCCAGCGCGGCCACCCCGCCGCAACGCGGATCGGCACGGCGCAAGTACTCGCTCCGCTTCAGCCACAGCTGGGCTTCGTAATACCGTTCCCCGCTCGAATCGCACCAGGCGAGACACGTCCCGATCTGCGCGAGCGCCGCGTCGTAGTCGCCGCGTTCGGCATCCAGCTCCGCAAGCAGCGACGCATAGTAAGTCAGCCCGAGCAGGCCGCCCGACTGCCGCTGCGCGTCGAGATGCGCGACGATGCCCGCGCGATCGCGTTGCGTCCACGCGTGAATGATCGCGGCGTAGTGCCCGACCGCGCGCAGCCGGTGCGCGTCCGCCAGCCGGAGAATCGCTTCCGACACGGATCGCGCCACATCGCGGTCGCCCGCAAGCTGATGCGTGCGCGCAAGGTACATCATCGTGACGCCGAGCGTCGGCAGATGATCGAGGCAGGTCGCGCAATACACGGCTTCGCGCGCCATCGCGAGCGACGGCTGGGGATCGTCGTCCATGCACCAGCGCACGCTGGCGAGCGACGCCATCGTCCACGCGCGCGTATCGAGCCCGAGGATGCGCCGGTGCCCCGCGTCGCGTCGCACGTCGTAGCCGGCCAGCACCGCGTCGAACGCGACACGGGCGCGCGCATAGTCGCCATCGACCCACAGGCTCATGCCGCGCATCGCGTCCGCCGCCACCTGCACGCCCGCATCGCCGCGCTCGGTCGCGAGCGTGTCGAGCCGCTTGCCGATCCGGCGCACGGTCGGGCGGTCACCGGCGACGTGGTAGCACGTCGACAGCGTCCACAACGCGCTGATCTCGAGTTCGGGATCGTCGAGCGTCTGCGTCTGCCGCAGCAACTGCTCCGCATGCTCGCGTACCTGCGGATCGGCCCAGCCGAATCGCGCCATCGTCGCGTGCGTCAACGTGGCGCGGATGCGCGCGCTGTCGTGCTCGCGCTGCGCGTGGTCGGCGGTGGCGAGCCAGTCGAACACGGCCTGCCCGTAGCGGATCGCGTCGTCGTATCGCGACCGTTCGAGCGCGCGACGCGCCGCGTCGATGCCGTGCGCGATCGCGTCCGCGCATGCGCCTGCCCGCGCGAAGTGCCCGGCGATGCCGAACGCATGCGCACCGGCGCCGCGATCGGCGTGCGCGAGCAGCGCGCGGCCGACACGCGCATGGTTGCCGCGCCGCACGGCAGGCGGCATCGATTCGTATGCGGCGTCGCGAATCAGCGCATGGCGAAACGCATAGAACACGCGATCGCGCCGATGTTGCGCATACACGATCCGTTCTTCGAGCAGGAGCCGCAGATGGACGTCGAGTGTGGCCCGGTCGTGCGGCGACGCATCGGCGAGCAGTTGCGCATCCACTTCGAGCCCGATGGTCGCGGCGAGCTGCGCGGTACCGCGCGCATCGTCGAGCCGGTCGAACGCCAGACCGAGCATGCCGCCGAGACTGAGCGGCAACGGATACGGGTCCGTTGCCGATGGCTCGATGAGCAGACCATCCGCGCCGCTCACCGCCAGTTCGCGCGCGACGGCCTCGATGAACAGCGGGATGCCCGCCGTGCGATCGGCGAGCCGGTCGAGCCACGCCGGATCGGCCGCGCCCGGGCCCAGATGCGCCGACATCAGGCGCTGCGCGTCGTCGCGCGGCAGGCGGCGCAGCACCACGCGGTCGGTCGCGCCGCGCCAGCGCGCGAGCTTGTCGGGGCGCGACGTGAGCACGATGCACAGTGCCACTGCGCGCGGCGAGCGGTGCAGATACGCGAGAAAATCCTCGGTCGAGCGATCGAGCCACTGAACGTCCTCGATCACGAGCAGCACCGGCGCGCCGTTGCCGAGCGACACGATCAGTTGTTCGAGGACGTCGAACAGTGCGTGCTGCTCGCGCGCGCTCGACCACAGCAGCCCATTCGCATCGCAGGGCAGCCCGAGCCAAGTCGCGAGCGCGACACGCGCCGCCGCATGATCGCAATCGAGCGGCGCGATCATCGCGTCGATCGCCGCGAGCGCCATGCCGGGCGCGCGCTCGGCATCGACATGCCAGTGCGCGGCGATGAACCTCAGGATCGGGAACAACGCATGATTCTCGCGTTCGGGCAGGCACCCGCACTGCGCGAACGCGTGGCCGCGTGTCCGCACGGCCTCGCACAGCTCGTGCACGAGCCGCGACTTGCCGAAGCCCGCGTCGCCGACGACGAGCCTCGGCACACCGAGCGGTACCGGCTCGCCGCGCGCCGCGCGGCGATGCCGCCCATGCGTGTCCTGCCACGCGCGCAGCAGTGCGTCGAGCTCGCGTGCGCGGCCGACCATGGGCGTCCGCCTGTCGGCATCGAGCGAATCGAACGGCGTATCGGCATGCCGCTCGCCGAGCAATTCATGAACCGGCTGCGACACGAGGCCCGCCCGCGCCAGCCGCAACGCGGTCGGCCGGGCATCGGCATGCCGTTCGAGCACGAGCCGCGCATCGTCGCTGATCAGGATCTGTCCGGGGCCTGCCAGCCGGAGCAGCCGCGACGCCGCGGCGGCCGTCGATACGCCCGACATGTGCGACGCATGCGCGAGCACCCGCCCGACATGAATCGCGGCCGCCACTTCGACCCGCCAACCTTCTGCCGCGCCGGCCGCATGCCCGCCGGCAGCCGTCAGCGCCGGCAACCGCGCGCGCTCGGCCACGCGCACCATGTCGAGCGCCGCCCGCGCCGCACGGCGGGCGGGCCGGTCAATGTCGCCCTGCAGACCGAAATGAAACAGCAGCGTGTCGCCGAGCTGTCCGCCCGCATGCGCGCCATACCCGACCGCGATATCGGCGCACTTCGTCAGCCACTGCTCCTCGTAGCCGTCGAGCGCGATGCCGTGCTCGGTTCCGGCATGGCGTTCGCGGCCCTCTCCGGCAATCGTCACGCAGCAGCACAGCGTGGTGATCTGCCGATACTCGCCCGCCTCGACGATCGTTTCGCCGCGCGGCGCGAGCGGGCGCGAGCGCGTCTGCCGGCCGGCGCGAGCGGTGTCGAACTGGCCGACGAGCGCGGCGAAGTTGAGCGCACGAAACCGCGCCGCGAGCGCCTCGGCCGACGCGGCGCGCTGGCGCGGATTCTTGTTCAGCGCATCCCGCAATACCGCGCCGAGCGGAAGCGACGCGATCGACGGCGGAAGCGCGACATCCACCGGGCTCAGTTGTCGATAGACGATCTCGGCCACACTGGCGCCCTGCATGACCACCTCGCCCGTCAGGCATTCGATCACGATCAGGCCCCACGCATACAGATCGCTGGCGGGCGTCGGCGGCTCGTTGCGCAATTGCTCCGGCGCGCAGTAAGGTGGCGAGCCGAGCACCTCGGTCGCGAGCGTCGCCGTCTCGCGCGCGATGTCTTCGGCACCGGGCAGCAATGCACCGATGCCGAAATCGAGCAGCTTCGCGTGCGGCCCGTCGTCGGCCATCGCGATCACGATGTTCTGCGGCTTCAGATCGCGATGCACGATGCCGCGCCGATGGGCGGCCGCGAGCGCGTCGAGCACCTCCGTCATCAGCCGCCCGGTATCGACGGCCGACAGCGGCCCGTCCACCGCGAGCCGGTCGCGCACCGTCCGGCCTTCGACCAGTTCGAATACGGCGAACAGCCGCCCGTCCGGCGCTTCCCCCTGGTCCAGCAGCGCCACGATGTTCGGATGCCGCAGCGCCTCGCACAGGCTCGTCTCGCGCCTGAAGCGCGCGCGCCGGCGCATGCGCTCCGGCGCGATCAGCGCGGCGTCGTCGCGCATCAGCTTGATCGCGACGGCTTGCCCCGTCTCGTCGCAGGTCGCGCGAAACACCACACCGTTGCCGCCTTCGCCGAGCAGCGCGCCGAGCCGGTAATGCCATTTACCGGCAAGCGTCGCGAAAGGCACCGCGTGCCGCTGCGGTTCACGCGCGAGTGGTCCCGCCGCGGTGCGGGGTGCGCTCGTCAGCACGGCCGGTTCTCCCGCGTTCACGAGCACTGGACGACCGGGGCCGGCACCGCGCGCGGCAGGCCGATACGCGGCCCGACGGCCGGCACCGACTCGCATTCGAGATGCTCGCCGCGCATGATCCGGAACGGAACATCGCCGAAGCGGACGCTGCCGCGCCGACGCTCGACGAGCTGGCTCGCGCCCAGCCCGGGCAGCGCCGCGAACTGGCTTCGGGCGCGATGAATCTGCACGTTGACATGGGACGCGTCGATGCCGAGCATGCGCGCGAGCCGGTCGAGTTCGATCCATCCCTGCGTGGCGGCGTCGTACCCGGCCTGCATGTCGGCCGAGCGGGCGCGGGCAAGCGTGACGAGACCATAGTGATGGGCGCGCTCGCCGAGGTCGACCACGCCGCCGCGGACATGCAGCAGCATGCGCACGTGCTCCTCGTTCCGGCTGACGAAGAATTCGAGCAATTGCGCCGGCACGGCCGGATCGGCGCGGGCGGCGAGCATCACCGTCGAGCCGTGGCGCGCGAGGGCGAGGCGCCATGCGAAGTCGCCGGTCGACACTTCGTCACCGTCATGGAGCGCGCGCGGCGGCAATGTGTCGTCGCATAGCCATTCGCCGGCCGGCGAACGGACGATCGTGACCGGCTGCGCGGCGGGGGGCGGCAGGATCTGGCGCGGCGCGAGCACGATCGGCGCGGCGGCGCCGCGTATCGGCCACAGTGTATCGGCCGGATCGTCGAGCGACTCGACGCGCCACGGCGCGACGCCGGCCCTGCCGAAGCGGATCACGTCGCCCCGCTGCAGCACCGCATGCTCGCCGTCGCGCAGCGATACGCCCGATACCGATGTGCCGTTGCTGCTGTGATCGTGGAGCTCCCAGCACCCGCCGATCCAGCGGATATGGGCATGGACGCGGGACACCGAGCCGTCCCGGATGACCGTGTCGCAGCGTGCGTCGTCGCGACCGAACACGTGATACGCGCGGAGCAGGCATGCTTCTCCGGACGCGTCTTTCTTGAGTATCGCCATGGCCGCCCCGTGTCGGATTCGCCCGGCTCGTTCGAGTGACGCATCGACGCTGCCGGACAAGCGATTGATTCAATGATCGCGAACGGTGCCGCCCGTTCGCCGTCTCGTTACCTGTTTTTCTAGCCAGCTTCCCTGCCACGGGGTGCCAAGCGTCGCGCGTTATTTCGGTAAATTGAATTGTCGACCGCTTTGTTGTTTTAAAATCGTGCCCCTCGATGAAAATCCTGCCAAATAAAATCACGCGTCGCAATCGGAATTCGCGGATCATGGTTTTATATTGCAATACTTTACATTTTCGATGAATTTTCGGGGTGTGAATAAAGGGTCACGCCTCTTGCCTCCGCTAGAATCTGCGCCAGTCATAAATCACACAAACATCATGACATTGAACGATGGGGTGGATCTAATGGGTTTTGGTGCTGCGGACATCTTGTTTGATCGAGCGAAAATAAAATCGAACAATTTCTATTATTTAAATAATTTTCATCGTCGTTCTTACAAACGACGCTGTTTAACTTATTCAGGAATCACGTGCCGGCGGAATAGCCAGCGATTAATCGCAAACGCAGACAGGCCGGCACGACCATGCGCAGAGGCCAATGGCTGCGCGGCACGCGTCAGACGGAGCACGACGGGTCGTGCCGATCTTTCGCACCAGGACCGACGGGAAACTTCATCGCGCCGTCGAAGGGATTTTTCTATCTTGGGTTACCACTGCGCGAGGCACCCGACCATAGCAACGCAAGCAATTGCCGCGAAGACAGAACCGGCTCGTCAGACGCACGCAATTCGGGCAGGCGATGCCACGCCACGCCGGGTTCGCGATGATGTTGTTGGTGATAGTTAATGTTGTACGGCCAGATAAAGAAGCGGCCAAGTAACCCGACGCGCCACGAATAAGTCCAGTCATTCCAGCCAGCCGTGGCACCAGGCCCACCACTGTGCTCTGCAATACTACGGATCTTCTGCACTAACGCCCCGATTGTCACGAGAGGGACGAACCAAAGCGCCGCAAGCGTCAACAGTTCGCGTACTGTGCATGCATGCACGAGCGACAAAAGCAGGATACCCCACGTCGCTATCGCCGTAAGCAGCGGCAGTGACATGGATGCACCACGCCCGTTCGCACGCCGATATGCGCGCATGTTTTTCACCATGTTGACCAGGAGCAAATCACCGAGCAGTTGCCGGACGAGGGGGAGTGTGTCGAGTGGCTCGAATTTCCATGGCTGCGCGTGGTACAGATAATTCCGCTCAGGATCTTCCGCCGTCCCGACATGTCGATGGTGGGCAAGATGCAGCGGGCGATAAAATTCGATGGGCACGAGCCCCGGTACGCCAATTGCCAAGTTGATCAGAAAGTCGTTCGCGGAACGGCGGCGGGTTAAGTGATAGTGGGTCGCGTCGTGATACAGAATGAATAATGCGTGTTGCCGAGTCGCGACAACAACGGCGGCGACAAGGTAGCCCCCCCAATGCCCCACCGATAACGCAACTCGAAGCGCAACTACGATACATAGCCATTCAAGCAGTAATGCGGCGGCCGTACGCAGGTCGACGTCGAGACGAATGAGTACGGTCGTCGCACAGCCGACGCCGATGCCGAGTGCGAGTCCCACGAGCATGTCCGCGAGCAAATGCTGTCCGGTCGTTAAGACGGTGATCGCCAGCATCGTGCTCCACGCAGCGTAATAGCGCGCTGCCCGGACGCGTAGCGCAGCCAGCACCACGGTTACAGCCACAGGCAGCGCAACATGCCCGCAGGGACTCGCCGCGAGCGGCGTGTCGATCCGATACAGCCACGCGATCCATCCTGCCGCTGCCGGCGACCGGCTCACGGCAGTCGGCCATAACAGATGACAGACGATACACAGGCCTGCGGCAAGTGCCCCGGCGAAAAATGCGGGCAGCAGCCAATTTCGGCTGCGGCCGAACCAGACAATCGACGGCATCACGAGCGCGTAGCTCAAATAAAGCGGTACGCTGGCAGACACACGCGGAATGACCGCATCGTACGGTCCCGGACGCAACAGCGTCACGGGTGCCATCGGCGCGTGTGTGACCCAGAAGTACAGTGCACCCGACACGACGACATAGATCGCGAGCCAGCGCCACGCGTCGAACGCCGACGGTATATAGGAGACGGAAACAGGAGGTATGGCACGCATGTGAAAAAAGGAGCGGCTCAATCGCGTATCATGATAAATCGTTTCAGCTCGCATGAATAACGACGCTATGCCGCTTCGAGCCAGTTCCATGACACGTGCGCAGCTGCGCGACGTCGATGTTGCACATATGTACGCGCTCTACTCGACCTGTTACCGGGATACGGAACAGGCACGCTTCGAACACGATCTCGACGACAAGACACATTGCGTCATCATGCGTGACGACACCGGCAAGCTACGCGGCTTCTCCACGTTGAAACTATATGAACAGCAGTGGCAAGACACTACACTGCGCATCCTGTTTTCCGGTGACACGATTGTGGATCCGGCCTGTTGGGGCAGTCAGCAACTCGCGTTTTGCTGGATTCGACTCGCCGGTGAACTCAAACGCAACGTGCCTGACGTCGCACTATACTGGTTTCTAATCTGCAAGGGGCATCGTACGTACCGCTACTTGCGAGCGTTCGCACATGATTTCACCCCGCGATTCGACCGACCGACTGAACCCGTAAATCAGGCGCTACTGGATCATCTGGCAATTGAGCGCTTCGGGTACGCATACGACGCCGCGTCCGGCGTGCTCAAGTTTCCGGTACCGCAAGGCCGCCTCGCCCCAGCCCTCGCCGAAGTGCCGGACGCGCATCGACGGCTGCCGGATGTCGCCTATTTTCTGAAGCGCAATCCAGAATACGCGTGCGGCAACGAGCTCGTATGCCTGTGCGAACTGACGCCGGAAAACCTACGCCCGATGGCAAGACGAATCTTCACCGGTGAATGAGCCAATGACGCGGATCCGGCTAGCCACAGCGGTCGACAACGAACGGCTCCTCGCGTTTCAAACACGTTACGCGATGCTCAGCGGGATGCCACTTCGCTTCGATCGTTCACCGGATTACTTCGCACTGCATCGGTGTCATTCGAACGACTGTCGAACGTGGCTCGCGGAGGACAGCGCAGGGCGCGTCAAGGGAATAGCCAGCATGGTCGTTCGCGACGGCTACCTCGCCGGCGAGAAACAGCGCATCGCTTACCTCGGCGACTTGCGCATCGCACCCGATCGCGAACTAGCGCACACTTGGGTCGACTATGTCGTCGACCGCCTCGCCGATCTCGCCCGACACGAAGGCGTACAGCATACGTACTGCTGCATCATTCGCGACAACCGGATCGCGACGCAATCGCTATTCAGGACAGGCAAGCGGCCCCGGCTCGGATTTCGACATTGGCGCGGCTACAGTAACGTATCGATCTATGCGCGGCGTATTGCTGCGCGGAGCGCCGGCTTGGTCAAGATCACGAACGCGTCGGCTGCCGATGCCGACGCACTCCGCGCATTCCTGGACCAAGAGTCTCGTTCCCAACCCTTCGGTTGCGTCTTTACGGCGGACGAATTCGCGCGCCGCCTGAACACCTGGCCCGACTTCGGAATCGAGCGCTTTCTGGTCGCACGTAACGCGCAGCGGCGTATCGTGGGCTGCGTTGCTCCGTGGGATGCAGGGCGTATCAAACGCATCGTGCTGGAACGTCTGCCGCGCTCGCTCGGTGCGCTGCGTCACAGCTTCAACGCCATCGCACCCTTGCTCGGCCGCCCTCCCATCACAGCTCCCGGCCAGCCGCTCCGGGATATCTACCTGACTCATCTGCATGTGAGCGGACGCGACCCGGACATTGCACAGGCGTTGCTCGATGCGGTCTGGCAACAAGAGCGGAGCCGCTATGCCTTGCTGCAGCTTTGCCTGTACGATCACGATCCGCTATGGCCCGCCTTGCAGGGTTATCGATACACCGCATTACCGATGGATCTATACACGCTATCCGCGCCCGGCACGAGCGCACTCGATTCGGGCGCCACCGAAGCAATCCCCGGGTTCGAGATCTATCTCGTCTGACCGCTTGCGACCGCTGCCGCCCGCGCGTCGTTCAGGAGCGCAACGAGTGCAAGCCAGAAACGCCCCGCATCGAAGCCGGCGCCGCCGAGCACAGGCTGGCCATGGTCGAGATGTGGCATGCAAACTCGCGGTATGCCGCGAATCGTCTGGTGGTCGAGGTAGAACTGTCCGTCATGCGCACAGCCGGGACGGTAGCGGTCGAGGCGTGAGTGATGTGCATCGAACCGGGACGTGCGTTCTATCGACCAGCTTACGACATGCACACAGTGCAGGCCACCGGGCACCGCAGACAACAGATTCGCGATGTCGGCGTCGCGCCCGCTGCCGATATCGCGCGAGCCTGCATACAACCAGCGTGTGCGCAGCAATCTCCCGGCGGCTCGACCCAACCATGCGGGATCGATGCGCGCCCCCCGTTGCTCGAGCAAGCCATCGATGATCGCACTCGGACCGACGGGCGGCTGAACGAGTGCGATACCGTCGCAGCGAGCACGAAGCCCTGAATCCGCATGCAGCGCCGCCAATGCATCGAGTCCCCCTTTGCTGTGGGCAAGGACGATAAAGCGGCGATCAGCGGGTAAGCGCGCATACAGATTGCGAACGATATGCGCGCCCTGCTCGGCAACCGCGCGCGACGAGCGGACCGGCACACGCAGGACTGAGTACCGCGCGGCACGCAACGCCTGCGCAGCATGCCGGAAGCAGGCGGGTATCCACTCGGAATAGAGTCCCGCAATCAGCACGATGACGATGTTCGAGGATGCATGGGCGTCATGCGCGTGCCAACATTCGATGAAGCGCTCGGTCCAGTCGAGTGCTGTGGGCGCCGGTTCGAACAGCGTCAATGGGTAGTGTTGCCGCCACTCGTCGAAGCCGGACGGCGACCATGCCGGATACCGTGCACTCATGCCGGCTCCGTTGTCACGCCATCGGCAGCGAGCGCCGCGCGGGCAGCAGCCAGCGTGGCTGGATTCCCGATTCGGTCAGGGTGAAAACGCGGCGAGAACCATGCCAGCCACGCGGGTAGCACGCGGGTAACGATGCCCCGCGCGCCGAACAACCACCAGCCAAGCTGTGCCCAGCTTCGCCAATTGCCGGCGTCGCGGTCGGCACGCGCGAGACGGACGATGAAATACCCCAGATCGACGATGAAGCATGCCGTGACACCGAGCATCGCCGCCGCCCGTATGACATAGCGCTTGATCGCGCCGCCGCCGCAAGCGCGAAATACGTCGAACGCGACAGACTTGTGTTCGGTTTCCTCTATCGCATGCCACCGCCAGATCGCGGCCATCGATGGGTCGGCACCGTCGAAAATGGCGGGGTCGCGCAACAGCAGATCGGCCAGAATGGCGGTGTAGTGCTCAAGACATGCGGTGAAGGTCAATTGAAGCAGCGGCGACGCGACACGCCGGCATTGTTCCTGCCGTCTCCTCATCAGCGCCTCGAGTGCGTCGACCGGCATGCCTTGGCGAGCCAGGCGTCGGTTGTACGCGCGGTGCTCGCGGATATGAGTGGCTTCCTGGTACAGGAATGCATCCACTTGCGCGGCGAGCGTGCCGTCGGCCGGCAGCGCGTCGCAGTACTGCCTCACGCTATCGACAAAGAACTTCTCGCCAAGCGGAAACATGATCGAGAACGCGTCGAAAAAGCGCGTCACCCTGCGGTTGTCACGATACCAATAGCGCGGAATGTCGTCGGCAAAACGAAACCGCGGATTGCGCCGTCGGATGTCTGCCGCGTCGTTGCGGCGTTCATGCATTGAATCGTCGGTTCGTTTGGCGTACATGGTCGTGGCCGATCGTGGCGTAACGCGCAGGGTCAGCGCAGGCGGGCGTATTGTTCGACGATGGCGATCGAAGGTATGCTCTGCGTCGCTGCCACCATCCATGTCCGAATTGTATGTTCGATGCCAATGCAAGCGCCATAGATAATCGTTCGCGACGGTTCGATCGGCTGAATCTCTGCGTGCTCGCGCTACAGAGCGTTATATGGGCGGGCATCCTGACGTGGCTGTCGCACGGTACGAGCCCGTGGCGCTGGGGGGCGCTCGTACCGTTCTGCCTGATCATGCAAGGCGTGTTTTCGATGATGCACGAAACATTCCACGGTTTCGGGCATCGGCGCGGGAAAATCAACTACTTGATGATGTGGTGGGCATCGACGATGTTCGGCGCCGCGGCAACGCTGATTCACGTGAATCATCTCGGTCACCACGTGCGAAATCGAACGCCTGCGGAGCGGGTGGACTTCGTCGAGCCGGATGCTTCGCTGTGGCGCAAGCGAGTCGCATACTACGCGGCGATCGTCGGCGGCATCTGGTTCGCGAGTTTCGCGGGCAGCTTCGTCCTGGCCGTGCTTCCGAGTCGCATTCCGTATGGTTGGGCCAAGTACGGACACGACAACACCTATGCGGCCGCGTTCAGAGACTTCGGCCACGCGGAATTCCGACGAATTCGATACGAAACCCTCGCAGGCGTGGCCGTATGGATTGCACTGGGGACATTGCTGGACTGGCGCGTGCTCGACATCTCGCTTGCCTACCTCGCATTCGCGTTTTCGTGGTCGTCGCTCCAATGGGTTTATCACATGCACACGCCGCTCGACGTTGTGGAGGGCACATACAATATGCGTGCCCCCATACTGATCCGCTGGGCATTCCTCAACTTCAACTACAACCTGACGCATCACCGGCGTCCGAGCCTGCGCTGGCAGGAGCTTCATGCGTGCTCCGACGCGGCGGAGACGCGGCCGCTGTGGTACGGTTGGCTGCATGTGTTCGAAGCGCCCCGGCGTTTGCCGAGCGATCCGACACAACTCGAAAAAACCTATTTCTAACGAGAGGACGCACGTGCGTGCACAGGATGCGTGGGCCGCGTTCGGCGCTGCTGCAGAACCCTTTCGCCGCGTGTGGCTCACGGCGCTCGACGCGCCGGGTGACGCGCAGGCGACCTATCTGTCACGCTTGCTCGCCGCCAATCGGAACACGGCGTTCGGCATCGCCCACGGGTTTGCCGATATCGCGGATCCGGCACAATTTCGCGAACGCGTGCCGGTTGCCCCCTACGCTGGCGTGTCCCGATGGATCGATCGTGCACTCCAGGAGTCCACTCCGATCCTGACCGCGCAACCGCCACGTTTCTTCGAGCGCACAAGCGGCGGCAGCGAGCAGCAAAAGCTCATTCCCTATACGCCGGCCTTTCTCGAAGAATTGCAGTTCGCACTGGTCGTCTGGCTCTCCGATCTGCATCACGCCGTGCCCGGCGTCGCAGCCGGCCGCGCGTACTGGTCGATGTCGCCTCCGCTGCAAGCGCGCGGCCGCGCTCCCAACGGCATCATGATCGGGTCGGACAGCGATCTCGATTATCTGGCCGACAGCCCGCTCGTCGATCTGCTGCCGACGCTCGTCGTACCATCGCTATCGGGTGATGCTCGCACGTGGCGCACCGAAACGTTGCGCGCGTTGATCGCCGCTCATGATCTGGCCTTCATCAGCGTATGGAGCCCAACCTTCCTGACCAGTCTGCTTCGTCCGCTGTTCGACAACGCCGAACCGCAACGCCGCGACACACTCACCTTCCTGTTCGATTCGCTGCCGCCGAATCGTACGGCCGCGCTGCGGCGCGCACTCGACGATGGTCACTGCGGCCGGCTGTGGCCTCAACTCGCGGCAGTGAGTTGTTGGATGGACGGTCCAAGCAAATACTACGCCGCACATGCCCGCACCTTGTTACCCCAGGCCGCATGGTTTCCGAAAGGCTTGTTTTCCACCGAGGCAGTGGTCAGCCTGCCGTTCGGCGATACGGCCGGCTGTCCCCTCGCCGTCTGCAGCCACTTCCTCGAGTTCCTGCTCGATGATGGAACCGCGATAGGCGTGGAAGAACTGAAGCCGGGCGACACGGTCGAGGTCGTCGTGACGACCGGAGGCGGCCTGTACCGCTATCGGCTCGGCGATCGGGTCCGTGTGACCGGATATGCGGGACGAACGCCATGCGTGACCTTCGTCGGGCGGGCGGACACGCAAAGCGATCTGGTCGGTGAAAAGCTGGACGAAGCCTATCTGGCCGCGTCGCTTTCCAAGTTACTGCAACCAGGCGACGAAGGTTGCGTGATTCCGTGCGCGGACGCGGATCCACCCCATTACCTGCTGTTGCTTGCAAGCGATACGCCGGACGTCGCCACCTTGGGCGTTGCGCTGGAACAGGCTCTCGCCCGCGCTTTTCACTACCGGCACGCACGCACGGTCGGCCAGCTTGGCCCGTTGCGCGCGGTTCGCATACGTGGGGGTGCCGCCCAGCTGGCGGATCTCGTCCAGCGAGCCCACGAGCGTGCATGCATCCGGGCTGGGGATGTCAAACCCCGCGCTCTGGTGGCCAAGCCCGCCGTGGCGAACGCACTCCGCGCATTTATCGAGGACGCGTGCTCATGTTGAACATATCGATCGCATCAACGTGTTCGCCGTGCGACGAATCCGCGCCGGATGCCGATGGCGAAGCCTTCGGCGCACTCGTTGAGCAATGGTATGTCGCGAGCACCGAAGCCGAGGTCAAGCGGGACAAACCGTTCGGTACTCGCGTACTGGGCCTCGGCATCGTCCTATTCCGGGCGGCCGACGGCGAGATCGTCGCGCTCGTCGATCAATGTGTGCATCGCGGCACCCGGTTGTCGGCCGGGAAAGTCGTCGACGGCTGCCTCGTCTGTCCGTATCACGGCTGGCATTACGACCAGCACGGCAGCGTCACCCGAATTCCCAGCATCGACAGCGCAAGCGCCGAACCGACCGGTACGACCTACCCATATCGTCAGCGCAGATTGCCGGTGTTGACTCGGCACGGTCTCGTCTGGGTCTACCGCGGGCGAGGCGATCCAGCGCTGAAGCGACCGTTCGACATGCCACACCACGGCGAACGGCCGTGGCAGTCGTACTATATGATCAATACGTTCGATGGCGATCTCGGTGCACTGGTCGAGAACTTCATGGACGTCCCGCATACGGTGTTCGTGCACGACCGGATTTTTCGTTCATCCACTGGGCGGCGACTACGGGCGACCGTCGAACTGAAGCAGCAAAGCGTCGAGGTCACGTATCACGATGACGGCGACAAGATCGGCATGCTGGATTGGCTGACCAATCCATCCAGGGAACCGCTTCGGCATACCGATCATTTTTATGCACCGAACGTCACGCGATGCGACTATCACTGGGGGAGCCGCTCGAGTTTTCTGATCATCAGCCAGATCACACCGCTCGACACGCGTCGATCGCGTGTCTATACGTACATCGCCTATCGCTTTGCGTTGCCGGCCGCGCTGCTGCGCGCGCTGAAACCACTGCTGCACCTCTACACGCATTCCGTGATCCAGCAAGACGTGCGAATCATGCGTGCGCACCGCGAGGGACTCGACAACGCCGCAGGCTTCACGCCGTCGAGCGTGCGCGCCGATGTGGTCCATATTGCGATCGGACGGTTGCTGGCCGCGACGCAGCGTGGCGAGCCGTTGCCGGATGCGCAATGCGGCACGAAGCCGATGGAATTCGTGATCTGAGCGTGACCAGCGTGATCAGCCGATGCCCGCCGGCTCGAGGCGCACCGCTCACGCGCACCGTATTTCCGTTAGCCTCCTGTCTGGTGCTGGCTCGCGATCAGGCGTGCTCCGCATGCCAGCAAGTCGCCGTCGCATGCGGCGACTTGCCCGTCGAATCGGGCGTGGCCCGACACCGTCGCAATGAAGGTCAGGCCGTGAATCTCGCAGATCGCGGGATCGTGCAAGCGTGCGATTGCGCGCCCGTTGATTCGCGAGTTCGGTGCCCCGGACACAACGCGTCCGCCGTGACTGTGCACATCGCCTTCGATGATGTATCGCTTTTGACCCATGACGTGTCGATCCGGTCCGTCAGTAATCCCAGTTGAAGGTCTGCGGATGCGCCTGCCGCGACGCGGCGTCCGGCGGCGTCAGCATGACGATCGTGGCATGCAGCGGGTCCCTCAGGTTGATCAGTGCGCTCGTCTTCCCGTCACCATAACCCATCATCAGCGCCAGTGCGCTCTGAACCCAGATCGAACTCGTTCCGGTGTCGCCGCCTATACGACGCTGCATGTCGAATGCGTCTTTCGGGTCGTCAATATCGATATGCTGCGGATTGTCGTGCAGCGACTGCACCAGCAACGCGAGATTGGCGGTCGAGGTGCCGGTATCGTAGAACATCCGTCCCGGCTGCTCGCCGGGCGCAAGCGTGTCCACTGCCTGCTGCCAGCCGGCGCGGATCTTTTCGATTCGCTGGCCCTTCTTCAACGGCGCCCCGTGGCCGTTGCTCAGATCGACTCGCACCGGCCGATGAAGATTGGCCAGAACCGGCCATTTGTCGTACTCCTTCAGTTGCCACGTCGTCCACGGAATCGGCACCCACGGGTTCGGCTTGAAGCCGTCCGGCATCTTCAGCGCTGCGGTCTTCCAGAACTCGGGGAGCTTCGCGTGCCAATAGTCCCAAGACATTTCATAAACACCGGGCGCTGGCCTGGGATAGGATTTCTGCTGTGCCCAGAAGTAGTTCCACAGCTTGATGACATCAAATTGTGTCTTGGTCTTGTCGATCGCCTCCGGCGCATCGACAACATATGGTCGAATCGTCCGATCGACGCGATCCTTGCGCGTCACCAGCATCGCAACCAAACTATCCGGATATTGCGGAACGAAATTGCCGTTCGCGTTCGACTTGTCCAGATAATCACCGTGTGGCGTGCGCATGTAGCCTCGCGTCACAAGACCATCTTCGGCAAGCACCACGACAGCTGGCAAATCCGGATGCTGGTCGAAGAAATCGAACAGGCGCGCTACCGCCGTGTCGCCATGTTCGCCGTGAATCTCGTCGAGTCTGATGTATAGCGTGTTACCAATGCCCGCGCCGTTATCAGCGCTATTGATGTGGGTCGCCATGCGATCGGCATGCGGATCGGCGACGTTACGGGGCGGTCCCAGCACGACAACGGGAATAGGCCAGTAATCCACCCAGTTGCGCAATGCATAGCCGAACACGTTGTTCTGGCGCTTGGCGTATTCCGAATCGCGCGTATCACTTGACCAGGGATATTGCTTGGGATCTTGCAGCAGCAGCGTTCCGCTCGTCCCAGTTTCATCCAGGCGCATCAATAGTGCCCGTTGCCGGAAGCGGTCAACCGTCACGCCGATACGCCGAATCTCCAATGTGAATTGAGAATCCTGCGATCCCGCTCCGGCCGATGCCACACTCAGAGCAGACTGTGCGGTACTGGCTCCCTCTGGACGTGACGAGTCCTTGCGCAGCGATGCGCCATAGGTAAGGCTCACGCCAGCAGCCAGTAACAGTGGCGGCAGGATCAACAATAGCAATCGCCTTATCATCGTCATATTTTCCAGAAACGAAAATCCATATCTCGCAGTCAACTCGAATGCCACGAGCCAAATCAAAGTGAGGCTCGCGAACAAAAAAATAAATACTCGCGATCCTGATAGACGCGGGACCGATGTTGTCGTCATGTAGCGTCAACCGTGCATATGGTGGGGTGAACGAGCTCGAACCTGCTTGTTGATTTCATCGGTTCTCATCTCGATGGTTTCGCTGACTACGCCTGCAGGAAAGGCCTTGGGAATGACGTCTTCCCCAGGGAAATTCCCTTGGTCGTAATATTCGCAGTTCGCCCTGATGATGTGCAGCGTCTGCTCGTCCAGGTTCGTATGGGCTTTCGTCAATTTGTCGATCCTGCTCATTGGTGTACGCCAGTCGGCGACAGCACGCAGCAGCGTCGCCCAGTCCGGATCGTCCAGCGCACGCGCCTGGCCTACCGACACATCGAACGCAGTCGCACAGCGGTGATTTCTGCGACCACTCATGACCGCCGAGTGATATGAGCTTTCTCCCTTATGCTGATTCATCAGCCGAACCTTGGCTTCATTGAGCGTCTCCTGCCGATAGACGACGATGTGCCCGGGCGACGGCGGTACCGTCGATACGACCCGGCTTACCTTGCACTGATCGTCGGGACCCTTGCCAGCGTTCAGCGACGCCTCGACCTCGGTAGAGGTCGGCAGCGTCCCATCCTCACTCGTTGGCCAGTCGATGGTTTGTGCAGGCAATGCCTGCAACGCACCTTCGCCACTGTTCGTGCTCAATGCAATTTCCGCTTCAAGCTGGTCAATGGCTTGCTTGCCGGGCGCAAACTCGCCGTCATTATTTTTCGAGAGCGGCGTCGCTGCGGTTCCCGGCAGCACATTGCCTTCCATTTCGGGATCGAATGGTGGCGTCAATGCTTCGCCATTGATATTGCGCTGGGTACCCACGCTTATCTGCGCCGATTTGATCCACGTCGTAAAGCCACCGGGCAAGCCATGGGATGTTTCGCCCTTTTCCCGTATCGTAAAGTTTCCGGGCGGCGTACCAACCTGAACCGGCTTGCCCTGTCGCAGACGCCGGGTAAAGACGCGCTGCCGAAAAGCCGCCGACAGCAAATTGATAGTCTCCGGCTTGCCTCCCTGCTGCGCCGCACGCACGTCGATTGAGTCGGGCAGGCCAGAGCAACCCATGCCATTGACGCCGCTCAGCCCGACGGTCGCATCCTCCGGGCTGAAGTACATATACACTTTGCCGCGATTGTCGCGCTCGGCGAACACGACGCATTCATTGCCTTGCGGCCCGCTCAGGCGCCTCGCCTGCGCGGGATCCCACGTCGGCCCGACGACGCCAAAATTGTCCCGGCCCGGCTCGTACTTCAATTGATCGAATGGTGGCGTCGGATATTTGCCGCTCGCCACATGCCCGACCAGGTTTGCCAGGGTCTTTGCACGCGCATAAGTCGTCTGCTGCTGATCCCCACGTTGCAGCAGCCGATCCATGAACTCCTCGCTCAAGCTGTAGGGCGAGTCGATCAGAACCAACGTGTCGGCAGGGCGGTCAGCGGGGCCACATTGGTTCGGAATCAGTCCCTCGACGAGATAGGCCTGGGCGAGCAGCGATATCAGCGTGCCCTGACTGTGCGCAATGATATTGACCGTCCCGTCCGCGTCGATAAGGCGGATTTGCCGCACCAATGCCGCGAGCCGCCGTGCTGCCAGCACCATGTAATGCCGATTTTCCGCCTCGCGAAGCGGATGCGTCGGGTCACCCTGCATCCTGTCGAGAATTTTCGTCGCCATTCCCCCTTTGAAATTCGAGTCGAACATGTCGGGAATGTTGTTGGTCGCATTGGCGAAGAATCCGCCGTTGCGCGCACGGTGCTCATCGAGGCGATTGCCGAACCGGTCGACGTACTGGCCGTTGACGGTTTCCTTATTGGGGTCCCGGGGCAAATCCTCCTTCCCGACGCGCAATCCCCAATAAAACGGAATCAACGGACTCCTCGTCTCTTCGCTTTCCTGCCGACGATAGATGACGTCGTCCATGTTCTTCATCATGTCGGCAACGCTCACTTGGCTCGGGTCGTTCGCCATGCGGCCGTGCGAGTACTCCGCGCCCTTGAAATCGGTGCGACCGAGGCGGTCGTTCAATCCCTCGCACAGTCCGCCTTCGACCGTGCCGAAATCCGTTCCCAGGTCGTTCACGCCATGGATCAGGATCGTCGTGCACGGGAAACGATTTTGTACGTCGGTATTGACGAACGCATTCTGTGGCCGGTTGCAATTGAGAATCGCCTGATGCTCGCCGACGATCCGGGGCGAAGAGGTTGTGGTATCGGACATGATCGCCTGCCTTAAGCGTCGAAAACCTGAATGTGTGCAATGTGCATCGCGTCGCTCGATGCAAGCTCCGTCAACCCGTGTGCATCCGAGACACCATTAATGACCTGGCCATTGCGCAGCGTGATCTTGTACGGACGATTCGGCACGGGATGCGTACCATCGTCACCGTCGGTGCCCGGGTACCGCAAGCGGAACTTCTGATCGGCTCCTCCGCGATTGAACGCCGGCGGCGCAACGTGGTCCGTCTTCGGACCGACGAAATCATGTCCCGCCGTGTGTGCGGTGAACGCACCGTCGGAACCGACCTCGACGCCGCCACCGACCTTCACGTAGCTTCCGTCTTCCGCGACGAACCGGATCGACTTACCCGAGATCAACACTTCGTCGCCGACCGACATGATCTGTATCCCCTTCTGCGCGGTCGCCGCGAGCGTGTCCTGTTGCGCCTGCAAGACAACGGGGCCTTCGCCGGCAATCGCGCGGACGCCTTCCCCGCGCCCGAACAGGTGGATTCCCTTGCCAGCCGTCGTGATCACGCGCTGCCCCCCGGCGAATTGCAGGTTCTGCTGCGCGATCTGATCGATGTTCTCGCCAGCGTAGGTCACGTAAGTCTTGGGAGTGATATTGAGCGCACCGGCCTTTGCGCCAAATGCCATCAGCGCCTGAGAATCGCCTGCGTCAGCGTTCGGCGCACGATCGCCGCCGGACGCATGACCGCCTGGCGTCCAACCCTTGAAGGCGGTCACGACAGCTTGCTGCCCCGTCGCATCGGTCGCCGTGCCACCGTGCTGTCCGGCGTAATCACCCAACGCCTTGAACAGCTCCGCGCACTCGCCGAGCAATTCGACGAGTTCATCGCGATCAAGCTGTCCGCCGCTCGCCTGAGTACGCGCGTAGGTGGTCAAAAGCATCCCTTGCGCCGCGCGCAACGCGGCTGCCGCGTCGGTGCGCAATTCGGCACCTTGGCCGCGGTCAGCACCCTGTCCGTTATCACGCGGTTGCGTCAGATAGCCGAGATTCAACTGACTATGCGCGTGCTCCGATGCAAGCTGCGCGCTGATTTGTTGCGGTGTGTCGTCGAGACGAAGTTGGTTGTAGCGCTGCCCCTTGATTTCCTTCGTCTTGATACCGGAAAGAAAGCGATTGCCGGGCAAACTGCCGGTATGAGTGAAACTCGCCGGCATGTTCGCGCCGTTTGCCAGTACGCCGATGATGACCAACCTGTCCGGATCTCCGCCGAGGCTCCCGAGCAGAACTTCGGTGCCCACCCGCGGCAAGAACGTCTCGCCGAAATTCGGCCCGGCCAGACTGGATGCCACGCGAATCGGTGCGCTGTCGCTCTCGTTGCTGTTTGTCCCGGCACCCTGCGCGTGCGCATGATCGCGGGAATCCTGCCCGAGAATCTGCACGAACACGCAGCCATTCTCGTCGCAACTGACCTCCTCGCCATCGGCCCCGACCACGCGCCCGGTAATCAACGGCGTCGGCGGAAGGTCAGTCTTGGGATCGTAAGGCGGCGTGAGAGGCGTGCCACGCGGCACGCACGAGAACGTATTTTCGTAGCGCGTATCCTGACCAGACGGATCTCCATCGCTCAGCGACTGTGGTTGCTGAAGCGTGTGGCTGGCGGCGAACAGTGCCTGCGCGCGCTCGCTCAACCCTTTGGGCAGATTGTTCCAGATCTCGTGGTGCAATGATGTAATCACGAATTGCTGCTTGTCGGACGGGAGCGCGCCCCACTCGTCCTCTCCGGCGATCGTGATCCATGCGCCGACTGCAAGGTCGCGAATTCCGCTCACGCCGTCGTATCGCACCGCCTGCGCTTCATGAGCCAGAATGCGATCTTCCGTCATCCGTTCGTGGTCTGCCCACGAGTCCGCCATATGCGGGACGTCGATCACGATGTCCGTCAGCAATTTCGCGAGATCGTTACCCGATTCGCCTTGATCGATCCTTGTCGATGCACTGGACTGGTCCACGCGGGCATATCGATAGTCCCACGAAGGGCGCCCCGATTCCCCCGAAATCAGTTGCTGACGCATCGTCAGAGCGGTGATGGTATCGCGCTGTTCCGTTCCAGCGTCTCGTGGATGAACCCGCACTATACCCGCGGCGGACTCGCCCAGTTTCCGAGGGTCATCGCAGAACACCAGCGCATGCACGGGAGAATCGCCGTCTTTCGTCTCCCCGCTTACCCGTCCGGCGCGCACGAACAGCGTGATGCCGTCGCGACGCGCAATCCGGGAGATGAAACGGGCATCAGATTCGTTGACCTGACGTACGAAAGAGCGAACCGGATAGCGGGATCTATCGAGTTGCGACAGGTCGAACTCGAACGCCTGCGCAAGGGCCACACTACGCTGTCGCCATTCGCTCAGGACGACGCCAAGTACATCGACCACGCTCACGTTACGAAAGATGCGAGAGTTGGTGCGCTTGTGCAGCAGGTTCAACGCGTCAGTCACGGCGAACTGGTAAACCGTCAACTCCCCGTCGGTCCGTCCGACCTGAACGGCGCTAATAATTGCGTTGATGGCATGCACTTGGCCGCGGTCCGTGACGATACCGATTGAGACCGGCGCTCCAATGAAAAGCTTCGGAGGCAGATCGCCCTGCTGAGAAATGCAGGTCAAATGACCGCTGATGCCTGTCATCAGGCTTTCACGAATGCTCGCGTGCTGCAACGCGATCTTCGACCCCAGCGCGTGCTGCGCCTTACCCCAATTCAGCACGACTGGCCGGCGATTCGCATCGATTCCCGATACGAAATTGCGGAATGACTCTCGGATATTCACGACCGTCTCTCAGTTTGATTCATTATGATCCGCCGGATGTTGCTGTTCTAAATAGCGGGCGGCTGCGCGCGAGTTTACCAAAATGTGACACACAGGTAACAAATCGGTATGCCGATTAGCAATTTTTCATGTTATTTGACGAAAAACACTTTCCGTCGCTCTATCTGAAGCGACGGGAATGCTCGAATGCCGGCTATCCCCCAAGTCTCTCGACGCAGAGCATTTTTCAAAGCCCACCGCACGCGGACCGGAACCGACATTACGCGCATGTAGGTGCCAATCTGCTACGTTCGAGTTCGCCGCCTCACTCCCAAGCGATCAGGCAGGACCGCTGCCCGCAAGCCCTCCACCACAGCTCGGCCCCCCATCCCGCCCCCAATTAATCGCCCTTGACACTCTATCTTTCGATATATATCTTTAGATATGTTTTACGAAATATAGGATACGATCATGCGACACAATCACTTCCGCGGCCATGCCCGATGCGACGGTCATGGTGCGCATGCCGGCCCTGACTGGTTTGCCGGCGTCTTGCACGCGATCGGCCGCCATCGCCGCGGCCACGATCCGTTTGGCGGCGGCAACCCGTTCGGCGGCCGGGGCGGGCGCGGCGGCTTTGGCGATTTCGGCGACGACGCGATGCCGCGCGGCCGCCAGTTCAGCTCCGACGATCTCCAGCTGCTGCTGCTCGCGCTGGTGGCCGAACAACCGAGCCACGGCTACGAACTGATCAAGGCGCTCGACACGCGCTCGAACGGTTTCTACAGCCCGAGCCCCGGCATGGTGTATCCGGCGCTCACGTATCTCGACGAAGTCGGCTTCGTCGCGTCGCAGGCGGAAGGCAACCGCAAGCGCTATGCGCTGACCGACGCCGGCCGCGTGCATCTCGACGCCCAGCGCGAAAGAGTCGACACGCTGTTCGCGCGCCTCACGCACCTCGCTCGCAAGATGGAATTCATGCGCCGCGCGTTCGCCGGGGAATCGGCGGGCGCCGACGCGCAGGACGAATCGCAGGCCGGCTGGCTGCCGGAATTCGTCGAGGCGCGTCTCGCGCTCAAGCGCGCGCTGCTGCACAAGAGCGCCGCCGATGCCGACGAACAGCGCCGCATCGCGGCCATCATGCGCCGCGCGACGGCTGAAATCGAAGGCGGCGCCGGCGCGTGATCCGCGCCGCCCCGTCACCACCCAAGGAGAACGGATCGATGCAGAACACGTCCGAACGCACCGTCACCCGCGTGCGCCACACCCTCAAGTTCCGCCTGCTGCAGGTGCTGCGCGTGCATACCGTGACGCCGCACCTGCTGCGCGTCACGCTCGGCGGCCTCGATCTCGCGGATTTCGAATCCGCGTCGTTCGACGATCACGTGAAGGTCTTTTTCCCGCCGCCCGGCGCGGAACGGCCCGCGCTGCCGACGCTCGGCGCGAACGGCCCCGAGTTTCCGGAAGGCGAACCGAAGCCGGTCGCGCGCGACTTCACGCCGCGCCGCTTCGATCGCGCCGCCGGAGAACTCGATCTGGAATTCGTGCTGAACCATCCCGGCCCCGCATCGCAGTGGGCCGCGCAAGCGCGTGTCGGCCAATGGCTCGGCATCGGCGGCCCGCGCGGTTCGTTCGTGGTCCCGACCGATTTCGACTGGCATTTGCTGATCGGCGACGATACGGCGCTGCCGGCCATCGCACGACGCCTCGAGGAACTGCCGGCCGGTGCGCGCGCGGCGGTCGTGCTGGAAGTCGCGGATCGCACCGCGCAGATCTCGTTCGAGACGCGCGCCGACGTGCATGAAATCTGGCGCTTCCGCGCCGAAGCCGACACGGCGAACGGCGACACGCTGCTGAACGCCGTCCGCGATCTGCCGCTGCCGCCGTCCGGCGACGGCTACGTGTGGGCAGCCGGCGAAGCACTGTCGATGCGCGCGGTGCGCCAGCACCTGACCGGCGAACGCGGCATCGACAAGTCGCGCATCCGCGCGGCGGCCTACTGGAAGCGCGGCGCGGCGGCCGTGCACGAAACGCTGGAAGACTGAGCGGGGGCGCCCGGTTGCCGGGCGGTTGCAACAATCGTGGCGCCCGCGCAGCAGCGGGCTTGGCACCGGCATCGCGGCTGGTATATATCTATGTCTGCGCGCCGCTGTCGGGCGACAGCCGCCGCAGCCCGCCCAGGAGCGCCCGGTCATGACAAAAGAAAGCCACGCTTCGCCCTTCCTTCGCCACCTGAAGATCGCCGGCTATTGCGGCCTCGCCGCGGTCGTCGTCGCGCTGTTCGTCGCGATGTGCGCGATCCTCACGGAAAGCGCCCTCGACCGCGATACCGCGCGGCATCCGGCCGATACACCCGAGCTGCGCGACGCGGGTGGCGGTCCATCCGCCTCGGCCGAATCGGCCCGCACACCGGGCTCGTCCGGCTGACGGCGTCCTGCCGCTTCCTTGCACCTACGGCGCCCGCCGGCGCCCCATCACGACCGCATGCACCGAATCGCCGAGCCGTTCGAGCAGCGCGGTCACGCGGTGCCCGTACAGGTGTGCGGCCAGCGCGCCGACCGTGCCGACCAGCACGCCGCCCGCCATATCGAACGGCCAGTGCACGCCCGCATAGACGCGTCCCCATGCGATCGCCACGGCCATCGCGGCCATCACGAAACCGGTGACCCGCGTCGTGCCGCCGAGCAGCAGGCCGACCGCCATGCTCCACGCGAACGTCATGTGATCGCTCGGAAACGAGCTGTCCGGCGCATGCGGAATCAACTGCGTGCCGACGCCGGCCATGAACGGGCGCGGCGAGAACCAGACATGCCCGAGCGCCTGCGCGAGCACGAGCGCCACGCAGACGCCGACGCCGGCTTCGATCGCCTGGCGCCGCGAGGGGCGCGCACCGAAGATCCAGGTCAGCAGCAGCATCGCGGGCAGCGCATAGACGAGCCAGTCGGCGGCGAAGATCGCGAGGCGGGCAACGCCCGGGTGCGGCGCACCCCCGGCGTTGATGGCGGAAAAGAGGGCGAGATTGAGGTTCTGCATGAATCCGGTTGCGTGAGGCATGAATGATCGGCCAGTGGCCCGGCCAGAGACGAACGATGCTAGGACGTGACCGCTTAGGCGGTGCTTAAGGCGGCAGCCGCCCAGACGAGGACCGCGCGGCGAACGCACTTAGAACCTGCACTGCAACACAAGTTCACACAATTGTCATATTCCCGCGCCGGGCTTCCCGCAAAAGCTCACCCTGCTTCCCGTAAAGACTCACCTTTTTCACATGATGGCGTCATCGACGCGTGCGACGCTGACGCGGCCGGGTGCCGACACCGCCGTTTTACACCGTTCATCTCAATATTTACGCCGCAAATAATTCGAAATCGGCAACAATTAATTCCATATGCGGCATCGCACAACGGCAACGCACAGGCATACGATTACGACCACTCATCCACGAAGCGATCAACAACAAGGAGTCCGCATGAAACCCAGCGATGTCCGATCGAAAGCGTTTGCGATGCCGTTGACCAGCCCTGCGTTCCCGATGGGCCCGTACCGTTTCGTCGATCGTGAGTTTCTGATCATCACGTACCGCACCGATCCGGACCGCCTTCGTGAAATCGTCCCCGAGCCGCTGCAAATCACCGAGCCGCTCGTGCATTACGAATTCATTCGCATGGCCGATTCGACCGGCTTCGGCGATTACACCGAAAGCGGCCAGGTGATCCCCGTCGAATACGACGGCCAGCCGGGCGGCTATACGCTCGCGATGTATCTCGACGATCACCCGCCGATCGCCGGCGGCCGCGAGCTGTGGGGTTTCCCGAAGAAGCTCGCGTCGCCCACGCTGCACGTGAACACCGACCACCTCCTCGGCACGCTCGACTACGGCAAGGTGCGCGTCGCGACCGGCACGATGGGCTACAAGCACAAGGAACTCGACATCGACGAGCAGACGAAACGGCTCGCCGGCCCCAATTTCCTGCTGAAGATCATCCCGCACGTCGACGGCACCGCGCGCGTATGCGAACTGGTGCGCTATTACATGCAGGACATCAAGATGAAGGGCGCATGGACGGGCCCGGCATCGCTCGAGCTGGCGCCGCACGCGCTCGCGCCGGTGGCCGACCTGCCCGTGCTCGAGATCGTCGAAGCCCGGCACATCGTCGCAGATTTGACATTGGGCCTCGGCGAAGTCGTCTACGATTATCTGGCCCAGTAACACGTCCGCACTCCTTTCTCCCTGTCAATCCTTTCACCACGGGAATTCGAACATGAGCAACCTGAATGGCAAGACCGCAGTCGTCACGGGCGCCGCGAGCGGCATCGGCAAGGAAATCGCGCTGGAGCTGGCCAAGGCAGGCGCGGCCGTCGCGATCGCCGACCTGAACCAGGACGGCGCGAACGCGGTCGCCGACGAGATCGTCAAGGCAGGCGGCAAGGCGATCGGCGTCGCGATGGACGTGACCAACGAGGACGCCGTGAACAGCGGCATCGACAAGGTGGCCGACGCGTTCGGCTCGGTCGACATCCTCGTGTCGAACGCCGGCATCCAGATCGTCAATCCGATCGAGAACTACTCGTTCGCCGACTGGAAGAAGATGCAGGCGATCCACGTGGACGGCGCGTTCCTGACGACGAAGGCCGCGCTCAAGCACATGTACAAGGACGATCGCGGCGGCGTCGTGATCTACATGGGCTCGGTGCACTCGCACGAGGCGTCGCCGCTGAAGTCCGCGTACGTGACGGCCAAGCATGGCCTGCTCGGCCTGGCCCGCGTGCTGGCGAAGGAAGGCGCGAAGCACAACGTGCGCTCGCACGTCGTGTGTCCGGGCTTCGTGCGCACGCCGCTGGTCGACAAGCAGATTCCGGAGCAGGCGAAGGAGCTCGGGATCAGCGAAGAGGACGTGATCAAGAAGGTGATGCTCGGCAACACGGTCGACGGCGTGTTCACGACGGTGCAGGACGTCGCGCAGACGGTGCTGTTCCTGTCGGCGTTCCCGAGCGCCGCGCTCACCGGCCAGTCGTTCGTCGTCAGCCACGGCTGGTTCATGCAGTAACGCCGGCGTTTCCCCGACGGTAGGCGACTTCCGCGCCACCGCCCTTCTCGAGATGGCGTGCCGTCGATCGACGTCACGCCATCCATCACCGCCGTCCACGGCGGGATTTCTCGGAGCAACTGATGAAACCGCACGCGCGTACAGAAAAGCAGGCCGTCGATGCGGCGGACCTGCGCCACGAAGCCGGCGCGCCGGCCGCTGCGCGGTCGCTGCCGTACGAAACGATCGCGCTCGTCCTGCAGGGCGGCGGCGCGCTCGGCGCGTATCAGGCCGGCGTATTCGAAGGGCTGCATGAAGCAGGCATTCCGCTCGACTGGATCGCGGGCATCTCGATCGGCGCGCTCAACACCGCGCTGATCGCCGGCAATGCGCCCGAGCATCGCGTCGAGCGCCTGCGCGAATTCTGGGAAACGATCTGCCAGCCGGCGTTCTTCCCGACGATTCCGGCCGCGTTCGAATTCGCGCTGTTCAACAGCATCGATCAGATCCGCACGTTCTTCACCGCGTCGCAGGCCGCCAGCGCGATGATGCAGGGCCAGCAGGGCTTTTTCGTGCCGCGCTTTCCGCCGCCGCTGCCGGGCGTGTCCGACCATCCGGAAAAAATCAGCTGGTACGACACGTCGGCGCTGCGCACGACGCTGCTGAAACTGTGCGATTTCGACCGGATCAATTCGGGCGAGACGCGCGTGTCGGTCGGCGCGGTCAACGTCGGTACCGGCAACTTCGTGTACTTCGACAACTCGCGCATCCGTCTCGAGCCCGAGCATTTCATGGCGTCCGGTGCGTTGCCGCCCGCGTTCCCGCCCGTCGAGATCGACGGCGAGTACTACTGGGACGGCGGCGTCGTGTCGAACACGCCGCTGATGGAAGTGCTGCGCGCCCGCCCGCGCAGCGACACGCTCGCGTTCCAGGTCGATCTGTGGAGCGCGCGCGGGCCGCTGCCGCGCACGATGGCCGACGTCGCCGAGCGCACGAAGGACGTGCAGTATTCGAGCCGCACGCGTTTCGTCACCGACACGCTGCAGCGCGAACAGCGCTACCGCAACGTGCTGCGCCA
Organism: Burkholderia sp. MS389; assembly: GCF_016899425.1. GTDB lineage: Bacteria > Pseudomonadota > Gammaproteobacteria > Burkholderiales > Burkholderiaceae > Burkholderia > Burkholderia sola. The sequence goes on along the minus strand of NZ_CP045995.1, from coordinate 2,038,915 downwards.
CGTGCTCGAACAGGTGCCGGAAGAACAGCGCAAGAACGATCCGTGGTGCATCGAGGCCGAAGCGATGTCGAGCGGGAAGAAATACAACATCCAGCACCTGATCTATCAGCAGAAAGCGTACGAGCATCACTACAAGGACTATCAGTTCGGTCTGTCGACGATGCGCGACCACTGGTCCGCGGGTCTCGACGACATCCGCAAGACGCTCGCGGTGAAGGACGGCCTCGCGCTGCCCGTCAACGACGCGGGCTTCGTCACGCACGACATTCACCGCCGCCGGTAATGCCGTGTGCCACGGGCCGGCGCGCCGCCTGCGCCGGCCCGTCCTCCTTTCCGATTCGACATGCCGATTTTCATTGCGCTGCTCGCGCTCATCGCCCTGGGCTGGGGCGCCGTTCACCTGTTTCACGTCATCGCCGCGCAGTTCGGCCCGCCGGTCGCGATCGCGGCCGCCGTGCTGGCCGCCGCGCTCCTGATCGCGCTGATTGCGTGGTGGCTGAAGCGCCGTCGCGACATCGCACCGAACACGAAAGAAGAAGGCTGGACGCATATCGTGCTTCGCGCGTGGGGCGAGTTGCGCGTGTCCGCGACGCAAGGGCTGCTGTGGCTGTCGCATGATGGCGCGGACGGCCGCTATACGCTGTCGCAGCTCGACGGCTGCGAGGCCGCGCCGATCGACGGCCGCTGGCATCTCGTCGTGCGCGTGCGCGACGCCGTGCGCGGCGAATGGAAGCTGCCGATGATGGACAAGCGCGATGCGCAGCGCTGGGCGCGCGTGCTCACGCTCGCGAAGGACAACCGGCTCTGAACGCGCGTTGGGCCGCACGGCTCGCGCGCGTCAGCCGCACGACGGACGCTATCGCGCGCGGAGCGCCCGCAGCGCATCGAGCACGTGCTGCGTCGCCCGTTCGACCGGGCCGGCTCGATGCGCAATCCCCAATTCACGCCACAACGCCGGGCGTAGCGGCCGCATCACGATGCGCGCATCCGGCAGCGGCGCGCCCGCCTCATGCGGCAGCAGCGTCGCGCCGTATCCTGCGGCGACCAGGCTCTTGATCGCGTCGTTGTAGTTGAGTTCGATCCGCGGCTCGGGCCGGTGGCCGCCGAGCGCGAACCATTCGGTCGTGAGCCGCGACAGGCGCGTCGTCGCATCGTTGAGAATCAGCGGCCGCTCGGCCAGATACGCGGACGTCACACGCGCCGGAAGCGGCCAGTCCGCGGGCAGGAAGGCCATCACCGGATCGCGACGCCACGGGTGGATCGACAGCCCCGCGACCGGCGCTTGCGGCAGCGCGACCAGCCCGACATCGAGCGTGCCTTGCGCAAGGCGCGCCAGCGTGTCCTGCGACGTGAGCACCGCGATCTGCACGTCGATATCCGGATGCTGCGCGCGCAATCCGGCCACCGCCTGCGGCAACAGGTGCGCGATCGCGCCGGTCGATGCGCCGAGGCGGACGCGCCCGGTCAACCCCTGCACCTGTCGCTGCACGTCGTCCAGCGTGGATTCGACTTCCGCCAGCAGACGCCGCGCCCGCTCCACCAGCACTTCGCCGATCACCGAAGGACGCACGTTGCCGCGCGTGCGGGACAGCAGCGGCGCGCCGATGCGGCTTTCCAGCTCGGCGACATGCAGGCTGACGGTCGGCGGCGCGAGATGAAGCCATTGCGCCGCCGCCACGAAGGATCCGTGGTCCGCGATCGCGACCAGCGTACGCAGGCGGTCCAGACTGATCTCGCGCATCACACACCTCTCGTTCAGAAAAGCTGAATCGGATGGTCAGCAAATTCAACTTTTCCTATTCTAGGCGTTCGGTGGACGATACGGTTTCCCCCGACGACCGAACGCGACGCACACGACCATCATGAGCTTCCCCACTGTCTTCATCGACGGCGACCAGGGCACGACCGGGTTGCAGATTCACGCGCGTCTGCGCGAGCGCACCGACCTGCGGCTGCTCACGCTTCCCGCCGCCGAACGCAAGGACGCGGCCCGCCGCGCCGACGCACTCAACGCGTGCGATATCGCGATCCTGTGCCTGCCCGATGCGGCCGCACGCGAAGCGGTCGGCTTCATTCGGAACCCGGCGGTACGCGTAATCGACGCGAGTTCGGCCCATCGCACGCAGCCCGACTGGGTCTACGGCTTTCCCGAGATGGCCGACGGACAAGCGCAACACATCGCGCAGGCGAAGCGCGTGACCAATCCGGGCTGCTACCCGACGGGCGCGATCGGCCTGCTGCGCCCGCTGCTGCAGGCCGGGCTGCTGCCGCGCGACTACCCGGTGAGCATCCACGCGGTGTCCGGTTACTCGGGCGGCGGAAGGGCCGCCGTCGACGCGTTCGAATCGGGCGACGCCGCCGCACACGCGTTGCCGCTGCAGGTCTACGGCCTCGCGCTCGAGCACAAGCACGTGCCCGAGATCCGGCAGCATGCGGGGCTCGCGCACCGTCCGTTCTTCGTGCCGGCCTACGGTGCCTATCGGCAAGGCATCGTGCTCACCATCCCGATCGAGCTGCGCCTGCTGCCGGCCGAGGTGACCGGTGAGCGGCTGCATGCGTGTCTTGCGCACCATTACGCGGACGCGCGTCACGTCGACGTGATGCCACTCGCGGACACACGCGCGGCCACGCATCTCGATCCGCAAACGCTGAACGGCACCAACGACCTGCGGCTCGGCGTGTTCGTCAACGCAGACGGCGGCCAGGTGCTGCTGTCCGCCGTGTTCGACAATCTCGGCAAAGGGGCATCCGGCGCCGCCGTGCAGAATCTCGACTTGATGCTCGGTGCGCGACACGCGGCGTGACGCGCCCGCAGGCATCGTCGACGGTGCCTGCGCATGCCCCCCGTAAAAGCTCACCTTTAGCCGGTTTCAGGCCGTATCGTCACCCGCGGCGGCATTCAGGCCGGCCAGCGTCTCCACCAGAAAATCCACGCATACGCGCACCTTCGCCGACGCCGCGACGCGCTCCGGATACACGGCCCAGATGTTCGCGGGCTGGACCGCGTCCGGCAGCACGCGGCACAACGCACCGCGCTCGATCAGCGGCCCGGCTTCCCAGATCGAGCGCAGCACGATCCCGCGCCCGGCCAGCGCCCATTGCACGGCCACCTCGCCGTGGTTCGTCGACAGCGCGCCGCCGACCTTCACCGTCGCCGTTTCGCCGCGCACGGTCAGCCGCCATACGCCGAACGGATGATCGCGCTCCTTGATCGCGAGACAGTCGTGCGACGCCAGATCCGCGAGCGACCGCGGCGTCCCGCGGCGGGCGAGATAGTCGGGCGATGCGCACAGCACGCGATGGTTCGCGGCAAGCCGGCGCGCGATCAGGTGATCGGCGATGTCGTCGCCGATGCGCACGTCGAGGTCGTAGCCTTCGCCGGCCACATCGACGAGCCGGTCGAACAGATCGAGCCGCACGTTCAGTTGCGGATAGCGCGCGCTGAAGTCGAGCAGCGCCGGCGCGACGACGTGCCGGCCGAAGCCGAAGCTGCTCGACATGCGCAACGTGCCGCGCGGCACCGTGCGCGTGGTCGACACGTCCTCGACGAGATGATCGACGTCGTCCAGAATCTTTTCGGCGCGCGCGAACACGCGTTCGCCGGCTTCGGTGACCGTCATGCGGCGCGTCGAGCGATGCAGCAGGCGCGTGCCGAGCTGCGCCTCGAGCATCGCGACGCGCTTGCTGACATACGCGGGCGACACCGCGAGCTGCTCGGCGGCCGCGCTGAAGCTCGCGAGGCGGACCACCAGGCTGAACACGCGCAGGTCGTCGAGGTTCGGCGATTTATTCACGATTCGTGGAAAGTCGATTAACTTTTGAGCGATTTTAATCCAGATGGAAATAAATAGAATGACGTGACGGGCCGTTGCCTTCCCGGCGGCCGGCCAACCAGACAAGGAGATTTGCATGACCGACAGGACTTACAGGATTGCCGTGATCCCCGGCGACGGCATCGGCCGCGAAGTGATGCCCGAGGGCCTGCGCGCGCTCGCCGCCGTGACCGCGCGCTTCGGCATCCGCTTCGACTTCGTCGAGATCGACTGGGCGAGCTGCGACTACTACGCGCAGCACGGCACGATGATGCCGGACGACTGGAAAGCGCAGCTGTCGGACATGGACGCGATCCTGTTCGGCGCGGTCGGCTGGCCGGCGACGGTGCCCGATCACATTTCGCTGTGGGGCTCGCTGCTGAAATTCCGCCGCGAATTCGACCAGTACATCAACCTGCGGCCCGCGCGCCTGTTCGACGGCGTGCCGTCGCCGCTCGCCGGCCGCCGCCCGGGCGACATCGATTTCATGATCGTGCGCGAGAACACCGAGGGTGAATATTCGTCGGTCGGCGGCACGATGTTCGAAGGCACCGAGCGCGAAGTCGTGATGCAGCAGTCGATCTTCACGCGGCACGGCACCGAGCGCGTGCTGAAATTCGCGTTCGAGCTCGCGCAGCGGCGCGCGAAGCGCGTCACCGTCGCGACCAAAAGCAACGGCATCGCGATCAGCATGCCGTGGTGGGATGCGCGCGCGGCCGAGATGGCCGAACGCTATCCGGAAATCGCGGTCGACAAGCAGCACATCGACATCCTGTGCGCGCGCTTCGTGCTGCAGCCGGACCGCTTCGACGTCGTCGTCGCGTCGAACCTGTTCGGCGACATCCTGTCGGATCTCGGGCCGGCCTGTACGGGCACGATCGGCATCGCGCCGTCGGCGAACCTGAACCCCGATCGCACGTTCCCGTCGCTGTTCGAACCGGTGCACGGTTCGGCGCCCGACATCGCGGGGCAATACATCGCGAATCCGGTCGCGATGATCTGGTCGGCGGCGATGATGCTCGATTTCCTCGGCAACGGCACGGGCCGCGAACGCGACGCGCACGATGCGATCGTCGCCGCGATCGAGGACGTGCTGCGCACGGGGCCGCGTACGCGCGATCTCGGCGGCAACGCGGGCACGCAGGAAGTGGGCGAGGCGATCGCCGCGCGGATCGCGGGCTGAGGGTCGAGGGTCGTGCCCGGCGCGCGCGCCGGGCGGCGCTTCGTGAATCGGTCTGCGGCGAGCGACGCACGATGCGGTCGCGCACGTTAGCGGACTCCGCCGATGCGTCGGCGTGAAGTCGAGCGGTGAGCAACAACGCATCGCAACGCGCACTGCTTGCGCGGTTTTTCATCGCAAGCCGAAAGATGATCCGATCGATGAGTTGCACGTGTCGCTCGCGCACACCGATCGTCAATGCACGATCGCTTCGACACGATCGGTGAAATGCATCGCACGGTGACGCACACCGCTGCACGTCGACGTATGCACCGCTTTACCCGTGCGATGTCGCGTCGACCTGTTCAACGCACACAGTTCGACGCGACATTTCACCTCGTCCCGAAAAATCTCACCTTCAGCGGAAGGCTCCCGAATTTCCTCACCATTGAACCTCCGCTGATGCGTTCGCCGCTCCTTCGAATGTGCGCGAGCATCACAGCCCGAGGTCGGACAGCCCCGGATGATCGTCCGGACGACGGCCGAGCGGCCAGTGATAAAGACGGTCCGCCTCGCGAATCGGCAGATCGTTGATGCTCGCGTGACGATGCGCCATCAGGCCGTTTTCGTCGAACTCCCAATTCTCGTTGCCGTACGAACGGAACCAGTTGCCGGCATCGTCATGCCACTCGTACGCAAAGCGCACCGCGATGCGATTGCCGTCGAACGCCCACAGCTCCTTGATCAGCCGGTAGTCGAGTTCGCGCGCCCACTTCCGCTGCAGCAGCGCGACGATCTCGTCGCGGCCCGTCACGAATTCCGCGCGGTTGCGCCAGCGGCTTTGCGGCGTATAGGCGAGCGACACGCGTTGCGGATCGCGCGTGTTCCACCCGTCCTCGGCGGCGCGCACTTTCTGGCGCGCCGTTTCAAGCGTGAAGGGCGGAACGGGCGGACGAACTTCGGGGGAAGCGGACATGGATTGCTCCTGTTCAGGGTTCTGGCTGCGAACGCACGCAGCCGGTTCGGATTCGCTGCGTCGGCTACCGCGATACGGTATCGAGCAGCAGTTCAGCCGTCGCGTGCGCATCGCGCGCGGCGTTTGCATCGCCACTGACGAGCGCCACGCCGATCGCGCCGTCGATCAGCACGAGCCACTGACGTGCGAGGCGTGCGAGCCCGCGGCGCGCGACGCCGGTTTCGTCGGCGTAGGCGTCGAAGCGCTCGCGCACGAATGCCAGCAGGCGTGCCTTGTGCATGCGGGCGACGACGCGCACCGGATCGTCGGCGTCGGATATCTCGCCCGACGCATTCAGGAACGCGCAGCCGTGAAAGTCGGGCTGCCCGAACCAGTCGCGCAGCACGTCGAACATGCCGAGCAGTTGCGCGCGCGGCGCGTGGCCGCGCGCCAGCGTGGCGTCGACGAACCAGCGCATCCAGCGCGCGTCGCGACGTTCGAGCGCGGCGACGACCAGTGCCTCTTTCGATTCGAAATGCGAATAAAAGCTCTTTCGCGCCGCGCCGGATCGCTTGACGATCGCATCGACGCCGGTCGCATGGATGCCGCCCGAATAGATCAGCGCTTCGGCCGCGTCGAGCAGCCGGTCGCGAACGCCCGGTTCGCCGGAGGAGTCGAGAGGTGTGTTCATCGGTTTACGGTAGAACGATCGTTCTCCGTCGTCAATACCCGGATGAAAAAAGCCCTGCCGGTGGGAGGGCTGAATCTCGCGCGAAGCGCCGGCTCGTCGCGCTGAGCCTTCAGCGCGATCCGCGCGGATTCGAGGGTGAACGGATCAAGTGGGGGTCGCGCACCGGTCGAGGCCGATCGCGCTTCGTCTCAGTGAGTCGCAGCGCTGCATGCGGCTCACGGTTGATGTTCCGGGTCGGTACGATGCCGCCTAAGGTTGCGGGCGAACGCTCGCGCGCCAAACGAAGCGGGGAAGTGCATGGAAGAGGAAAAACGAGCACCGAATAGCGTGACGGCGAGAAGCGAAGCGGCTGCCGATAGGTGAAGCGAATCTGCCATTGCACGTCACCTATGCGGGATCGTGCGACGATTCGGCGCGCGAACACCGCTCCCGAATAACCTCACCTCAAGCGTTGAATCACGCGTTTCGATGCACGACGGTGCGTGCGTGTGCAAACGAAAACGGGGCAGCCGGCCAACGTGCCGCGCCGCCCCGGCTCTGTCGCCCCCCGACTCAGACGGTCCAGTCGAGAATCACCTTGCCGCTTTCGCCGGACAGCATCGCGGCGAAGCCTTGCTCGTAATCGTCGGCCGCGAAGCGATGCGTGATGATCGGCGACAGGTCGAGGCCGCTCTGCAGCATCGCGACCATCTTGTACCAGGTCTCGAACATCTCGCGGCCGTAGATGCCCTTGATCTCGAGCCCCTTGAAGATCACCTGGTTCCAGTCGATCGCCGTCTGCGCGGGCGGGATGCCGAGCAGCGCAACCTTGCCGCCGTGGTTCATCGCCTCGAGCAGGCTCGTGAACGCGCTCGGCACGCCGGACATCTCGAGACCGACGTCGAAGCCTTCGGTCATGTGCAGGTCGGCCATCACGTCGCGCAGCGACTCGCGTGCGACGTTGACCGCGCGCGTCGCGCCCATCTTGCGCGCGAGCTCCAGCCGATAGTCGTTGATGTCGGTAATGACGACGTTGCGCGCGCCGACGTGCTTCGCGATCGCGACGGCCATGATGCCGATCGGGCCCGCGCCGGTGATCAGCACGTCTTCGCCGACGAGGTTGAACGACAGCGCCGTGTGCGTCGCGTTGCCGAAAGGATCGAAGATCGACGCGAGATCGTCGGAGATCTCCGGCGGAATCTTGAACGCGTTGAACGCCGGAATCGCCAGGTATTCGGCGAACGCGCCTTCGCGGTTCACGCCGACGCCCACCGTGTTGCGGCACAGATGCCGGCGCCCGGCGCGACAGTTGCGGCAGAAACCGCAGGTGATGTGCCCTTCGCCGGACACGCGATCGCCGATCGCGAAGCCGCGCACTTCCTGCCCCATCTCGACGATCTCGCCGACATATTCGTGGCCGACGTGCATCGGCACCGGAATCGTCTTCTGCGCCCAGTCGTCCCACTTCCAGATATGGATGTCGGTGCCGCAGATCGCCGTGCGGCGGATCTTGATCAGCACGTCGTTGTGGCCGACTTCGGGGCGCTTCACGCGCGTGAGCGTGAGGCCGGGGCCGCGTTCGAGCTTTGCCAGTGCTTTCATGGTCGCGCCTCCGTCAGATGATGCCAAGCGACTTGCCGACACGCACGAACGCGGCGACCGTCTGGTCGATCTGTTCGGGCGTATGCGCGGCGCTCATCTGCGTGCGGATGCGCGCCCGGCCGCGCGGCACCACGGGGAACGAGAAGCCGATCACGTAGACGCCTTCGCCGAGCAGCTTGTCGGCCATGTTCGTCGCGAGCTGCGCGTCGCCGAGCATCACCGGAATGATCGGATGCGCGCCGGGCACGAGCGTGAAGCCGGCTTCGGTCATCTGCTTGCGGAACTGCGCGCCGTTCTCGCGCACGCGCTCGCGCAGCTTCGCGCCTTCGTCGCTGCCGAGCAGTTCGAGCACCTTCAGCGATGCCGCGGCGATGCTCGGCGTGAGCGTGTTCGAGAACAGATACGGACGCGAGCGCTGGCGCAGCAGCTCGATCACCTCGCGCCGCGCGGCGACATAGCCGCCCGACGCGCCGCCGAGCGCCTTGCCGAGCGTGCCGGTGATGATGTCCACGCGGCCTTCGACGCCGCAATGCTCGGGCGTGCCGCGACCGTGCGTGCCGATGAAGCCGACCGCATGCGAATCGTCGACCATCACGAGCGCGCCGTAGCGATCGGCGAGATCGCAGATGCCTTTCAGATCGGCGATGATGCCGTCCATCGAGAACACGCCGTCGGTCGCGATCAGCTTGTGGCGCGCACCCGCGGCATCGGCTTCCTTGAGCTTCGCCTCGAGGTCGGACAGATCGTTGTTCTTGTAGCGAAAGCGCTTCGCCTTGCACAGGCGAATGCCGTCGATGATGCTCGCGTGATTCAGCTCGTCGCTGATCACCGCGTCGTTCTCGTCGAGCAGCGTCTCGAACAGCCCGCCGTTCGCGTCGAAGCAGCTCGAATAGAGGATGCTGTCCTCGGTGCCGAGAAACGCGGCCAGCGCGCTTTCCAGTTGCTTGTGGACGGTTTGCGTGCCGCAGATGAAGCGCACCGACGCCATGCCGAAGCCGTCCTGGTCGAGGCCGGCCTTGGCCGCGTCGATCAGCCGCGGATCGTTCGCCAGACCCAGATAGTTGTTCGCGCAGAAATTGAGCACGCCGGCGCCGCCGGCGAGCCGCACGGCTGCCGCCTGGGGACTCGCGATCTCGCGCTCGGTCTTGTAAAAACCGTCCGCGCGGATCTGGTCGAGCGTCCCGCGCACCTGGGCGAGAAAGGCATCACGCATCGCAAAGCTCCTGACAGGGTTTCGCATTCCGCGGCGCACGGCTCGTGGCGGCGCAACGGCTTGCTACTGTTATAGTCGGTCGTTCGGTTGACCGCATTTATCCTATATTCCGAACTAGAATTCGAAATATCGAACAACTCTAAGCGAACGGAATCCAAATGGCAAGTTCCTCCGGATCGCGGCGCACGCCCGCCGACGCCGCCCCGCAACCACCGGCCGCGACTCCGCCGCGCGTCGGCGAGCAGATCCAGCGGCTGCGCAACGAGCGCAAGCTGACGCTCGACGACCTGTCGCGCGCAGCCGGCGTATCGAAATCGATGCTCTCCGAGATCGAACGCGACAAGGCCAACCCGACGATCGCCGTCGCATGGCGGCTGACGAACGCGCTCGGCATCACGCTCGACGAACTGTTTTCGCAGCCGAAGGCGCCCGAGACGATCCGCGTGGACGGCCCGCACGACATTCCGACGCTCGCCGGCCACGACGGCCGGTACCAGTTGCGCGTATGGGGCCCGATCGACCTCGCCGGCAAGTTCGAGTGGTACGAGTTGACGCTGCCGGGCGGCGGCGCACTGGTATCGAACGCGCACGAACCCGGCACGCGCGAGCACCTCACCGTGCTGCAGGGCGCGATGGAAATCGAGGCCGCCGCGGCCAGCCGCCGGCTGAAGACGGGCGACACCGCGCGCTACCCGGCCGACGAGCCGCATGCGATCCGCAATCCCGGCAAGGCCGAAGCGCGGGCATTGCTGATCGTGATCCATCGCTGACGGCGCGGATAGCCAGGGCCTGTTCACGCTAAAAGGTCAGTCGCAGGCCAGTTGCGGAAAATACTGTATGTTTGTACAGTATACGGACATTCCGCCATGCATGGGCCGGAGCCGGCGCACCGAGGCGCCCGTCCCGGTCGACAGGAGCCTGCAATGACAGAAGAACAAGATTTAGCCGCGCTCAGCTTCAAGGCTGCCGCGCATGACCTCGAATTGATCGTTCGCCATATCGCGGCGCGCTACATCCGTCAGCGCGTGCCGCTGACGTGGCGCCTGCTGCATGCGATCGAAGCCGAAGCGCTCGCCGATCTCGGCTTTGCCAGCCGACACGACGCGGGCATGCGTCAACTGTTCGAACGGCCGTCGGACATGACGTTTCCCGAAACGGACGATCCGATCGACTTCGGGCGCTCGAATGCGCTGCCGGCGGTCTTTTCGTTTGCCGTGCTCGCGTACGAAGCCGCGGCAAACGCGCACGACACCGCGCGTCCCGCGCGCCCGCACCGCCAGTCCAAGGCGTGGGGCGACTGACGGCCCGGCCCCGGCCGTCGCGCATGGCGGCCGGTTCACCCGCTTGCTGCCCGATACGTTGCGGAAAAGGGCTACCATGTACGCAACTAACGGAATTAATGCCATGTCCCTTCCCGCCTCTCCCGACACCGCCGCCTCGCCGGAAGAAAAGGATCTGTTCGACCGCGATGCGTCCGACTGGGTCGCCTCGCCCGAAGCCGCGTTCGACGCTTGGCTGGCGATGCAGGACTATCGCCGCTCGTCGGCCGACGTCTATCGCGCGCAATGGGGTGCGTTTCTCACGTGGATGCGCGCCCATCAAAAGAACCTGGCGACGGTCGATACGCCGACCATTGCGAATTTCGTCGGCGAACTGCCGATCAAGAAAACCCAGCGAATGCGCTATCTCCGGCTGATCGAGCGGGTGCTCGATCATGTCCGCCGCACCGAGTACGCATCGACCAATCCGGCCCGCTTCATTGCTCAGGATGGCGAAGCGAACTGGCGCAAGGCACGCGACAACGAACCGACCGGTTTCCTCACGCCGGCGGAACGGGCGACGTTGCTCGCGTATCTGTTTTCGCCGATCGGCGTCTCGGGTTCCGCGTACTGGAAGGAACGCCGCGACCGTGCGCTCGTCGCCGCGTTTCTTGGCGCCGGCATCAAAACCGGCGAAGCGCGCGCACTTACGATTAGTTGCATCAATACGAGCGGCACGTCGCTGCGGATCGCGTCGACGCATCCGGATTACTCGCGCGACACCCATCTGGCCTCGTTTGCGATCGCGTTGCTCGAAGCGTGGCTCACCGAACGCAAACGCCAGGAGATTCCAGGAGAACTCGTCTTCCCCGCATCGCATGCCGGGCGGCCGATGCACAAGGCGACGATGCTGCGCGCGATCGACGCGATCGTCGAATCGGCCGGGCTCACATCGTCACGCACGGCGCGCGCCAGCCCGCAAACCCTGCGCAATAGCTACGCGGCCGAACTGTTCGAGCACGACGTGCCGCCGGAGCGCGTCGGCAAATGGCTGGGCTTCATGCGGCCGATCTCGTCGAATCGCCTGCATCGCGCCTGGAAAAACTGGCGTGACGGGCTGGCCGACAGCAACGGTGACGCGTCCGACCGCGACGAAACTCACTGATCGGGAAAAGGCTGCTCACGGAAACGATCCGTGAGCAGCCTTGTGTGGCGCAGCCTCACCGTTTCGCAGCTCCCGAAAAACCTCACCTCAAGCTTCCCGGATCTTCTCACCTGTGAGGCGCTGCCGGCTTTCACGTCAGGTCTGCGCAAAACGCGCGACGGCTTCGAAGCGGGACGGCCATGCGCCGGACGCGTGCTCGCACTCGGGGCACGCGACTTCAAACCCCTCGTTGCCATGTGACAGTTCCGGTTCGCCGTCGCAATGCGGGCACCGGGTCGGCGCCGGAATCTCGTGATCCAGCGAGGTGCCGATCGCGGCATACGCGTTGGCATCGAGCCGTCCCGCCTCGGCCAGGCGCCGGATCAGCGCGGCGATTTCCGGATTCATTCCGCGGTTCGCGCGCAATGAATTCACGTCGCGCGTGGCGCGCTCCAGTTCGTCGCTCTGGGTACGCAACTGTTCTTCGAGCCGGTCGGCGCGCGCCTTGGCCGAGCTCAACTGCTGCAGGAAATCGAATTCCTTGCGCTGGACGTCCCGCAACCCGCTCTGGTACGTCGACGCCATGCTGCGCAACGAATCCAGTTCGACCAGCATCGGCTTGACGCGGCGTTCGGCTTCGGCCACCGCATCCTTGATTTGCTGCGCGTAATGCTCGGTGCGCTGCTGCAATTCGGCCTGCAGCGCATCGATGCGGTCGCGTAGCGCGGCGTTCTGCGCTTGCTCGGCATCGATCCGGCCGGCAGCTGCGGCCAATTCCTTTTCCAGTCGAGCGACTGTGGTGAGCAACGTGGCTTCGCTTGCCGAACCGTGGGTGGTCTGGGACGCGAGCTGCACCTCGAGTTCGGTCACCCGCGCCTGTAATTGCTCGTTTCTCGCTTCCCCGCGCGCGAGCGCGCCTTCGAGCGTCTCCTGACGGATAGTTGCGTCGCGCAACCGCTGTTCCGCGTCGGCCATGTCGGCGCGGACCTGCTCGCGGTCTCCATCGAGGCTGTCGCGTGCGGCTTTCAATGCCTCTTCATAGAGTGCGCCGAGCAACGCGCCGGCTTTTTCCTCGACAGCTTTCGGGATCGCCGCGCCGTCGAGCCGGATCTTGGAAGCGGCACGGATGCGCTCCCAGAAATGATCGATGTCTTTCGGGATGTCGCTGGCGCTGCCGGTCTGGGTGAGATCGCGGACGTTGGCGGCCGACGGCCGGATGCCGAGATCGAAGAACAAGCGCTTGCATGCATGGAGCGACAATTCCTGACGCCGTGCACCGCTTGCGCGTAGCGATTCCAGTTCTTCCCGAATGACTTGACGCATTTCGTCCAGGGTCATGGCCATGCTCACAGACAATGAAATGTGGCAATCATAACGAAATACGTATTCACCGATACTTATTTCGAGGGTCCGTTGTGAATTTACGTCGTTTTGCACAGAAATCGGCTCGGCGAGTCCATCCTGCTGACGGTGACCTGGAATTCCGTGAAACAAAGCGAAGAAAGTCAGCCAAGTCTTTGTACTGCAAGCGATTTTCCGTGAACCCCGAATTTGGGCATTTGTTTCACATGACGATCGATCGGGTTGCCTGTGGGTGTTCAGGGGTTGGGGTGTCTGTGGAAAACTCCCCAGCGGATGGTTTGAGAGTATTAGAAGTAAACACCCTTGAACCCTTAGTTAAAAACGTTAACGCCACGGCACAGCCTTATGGCGCAAGGCTTTCCGGCCGACAAGGTGAAGTTTTACGGGAGCCAAGGTGATCTTCTGCGGGAGCTGACGTGATGGGGTTCAGGGAGCTGCGTGAGCCGTTGCAGGAAGGGTCGTGAGCGGATTCGGGATCACAGTAAAACACGCGTTTTCCCACAGGTGAGGGTTTTCGGGGCCGCACAGCCACAGAACCCGCGCCATGCCTGTCTGCACAGTTTTCTGCCTGTGCAGACATAGGTGAGAACTTGCAGGACGTGCTTCGCGCCCTGATTCTGCCCATCTTTTGGGCAGATTTGGCGAAAGGTGAGGTTTCACGGGACTCCACGGGAATTTGCTGTGAGGATTTCCGGGAAGCAAACGCCATTTTGCACAGCAAAAGTGCTTTTCGGCGCCTGTGATGCCCCAAAGGTGAGGTTTTTCGGGAGCGAAATCCGGGTTTTCCTGCTCCGATCCCCTAAAGGTGAGCTTTTTCGGGGCATCGATCACAGGCTGCGATCTCGCTCACAGGTGAGGCTTTCCGGGAGCCGTATTTGCTGAAAAAATGGTCAGAGGTGAGGCTTTTCGGGACTCGTGACCGGCCTAATTCGCCGAAAAGCCCGTCAGGACTGGCGGAAATCTCGTTTTTGCTGTGCCACTTTTTGGCACAGGTGAGACTTTTCAGGGGCCGAGATTCGGTTGTCGTATGAAGGATTCCCGTCGAAAGGTGAGGCTTTTCGGGGGATCCCGGCGATGCACAGCCAAATGCCTTCTGTGCATAAGTATCGGAAGGGATTGAGATTTTTGATACCGCGCCGGTTACGGTGAGATTTTTCGGGAGTCATTTCCGGACCCGCTGCGGTGCCGCATTTCTTCTGTAAGGTGAGCGTTTGCGGGAGTCATTGGTAGCGAGTCCCGCGTGTGTCGGACCTTCGTCGGCATCCGAACGAATCCGCATGCTGTGCCACAGGTGAGTATTTTCGGGACTGGACACGATTCGCGCACTGTACAATGCGCGCCCGGGCTGGCGAAGCCGCCGCCGATCGGGCTGCGCGTACCGGTTTCGATGGCGGTTTTCCACGTGTCGAAGCCGAACCGATGTTCCGGCGGATCACGCCTGTACATGCATACAGGCCGATGGGCGGCGGTCCGGGACGAACGGTGAGGTGCAATCGCGACCCTGTGTCGAACTCACGGTTGCGCAGTCGCAAAATTACGACAAATCGAAAGGTGAGCCGATACGGGAGCCAATTTCGCACGTGTCCTGCACAGGTGAAATTCTGTGAATCGGCGCATGCCGCGGCACGTCTGGACGAGTCCGGAACGCCGTCCGGGCGGACCGGTGAGCGTTTTCGGGAGCGGTACGGGTGAGTGCCGTTTTGCCGGCGTGCTTCACCGGCTATGGTGAGCATGTCGTTCTGGACGCACATCACCGCAGGCGCTATCCTTCCGGGAAACTTCTCCTCCGACCCGACGTATGGCCACGACGAAGCGCGCCAAGAAAACCGATGTGGATGTGGTGAGTGCCAGTTCAGCCGAATTGCGAAAGGCCGTCGAGGCGATCGCCATTCAGCCGAAGAGCGGCAAGATCACGCTCCTCACTCGCAAGCTGTTCAATGTCCTGCTGGCCGTCGCGCAGCAGGCCGACGACTCGGGCGACACGTATCGTGCGCTGCTGTCGGACATCGTCGCCAACTCCGCTTTCGATTCGAACGACACCGCGTTGGTGAAGGAACACCTGCGCCGCATGGTGTCCGTACAGGTCGAATGGAGCACGGGCACATCAAGCCAGAAGCCCGGCCGCAAGTGGGGGATCTCCACGCTGATCGCCGATGCGGAAATTCTCGAGGATCCGACTACCCGTCGCGTGTGGGTCGAATTCTCGTTCGCGCCGAAGATCAAGAAGAAGCTGCTCGACCCGGTCCAGTACGCGCGCCTCAGCCTGCAGTTCCAGAGCCAGCTGCGCAGCAGCGCCGGTCTCGCGCTGTACGAGATCTGCGTGCGCTACCTGACGAACCCGAGCCACCTGACGATGCGCGAGCCGTGGGAATGGTGGCGGCCGATCCTGTCGGGCACGCCCGACACGGAAGCCGGCGACGAAGCGAAGCGCGAGTACAAGTACTTCAAGCGCGATTACCTGCGCCCCGCGATCGCGGAAGTCAACGCGGTCACCAACATCTTCGTCGAGCTGATCGAGCACCGCGAAGGGCGTCGGGTGGCCGAGATCCAGTTCCGCGTGACCGAGCGCAAGCAGCCGATGCTCGCGCTCGACGAACACCCGAACGTGTTCGACAGCACGCTGGTCGACCGGATGGTGAAGCTCGGGATCCCGCTGAAGGAAGCGCAGACGCTCTATGCGGACAGCGAGGAAAACCGGATTCGCGCCGCGCTGCAGATGACCGAGCAGCGGATGCGCAGTACGACGCTGCCGCCGGTGCGCAGCGCGCCGGCGCTGTTCAAGGATGCGCTGAAGAAGGGGTATGCGCCGCCGGTCGAGTCGGTCGACGCACTGCCGGCCGGCACGCCGTCCGCGAAGGTCGCGGTTGCGCAGCCGGACGATCTGAAGGCGCGCTTGCTGAGCGAGTTCGCGGCGTTCCGCCGCAAGGAAGCGAAGGTGCTGTACGAAGAGCAGGGCGACGCGGAGCGCGAAGTCGCGCGCGAGTCATTCGAGTCGGAGGCATTGCCGACGATGGGCTCGCATCTGCGCGACGACTGGCGCAAGCGCGGCCTCGATTCCAAACTGGCCGAGACGGCCTTTTTCGACTGGCTGGCCCAGAAGACCTGGGGCGAGCCGACGGACGGCGACCTGCTGTCGTTCACGCTGAACCAGTCGCGGGCCGCTTGACGTCCGCTCAGGCCCGCTGACGGGCCGCCGCCGGTCCCCAGCCCCAGTCGGGCGGGGCCGGCGTCCTCACCAGGCCCTGCCGGCCGCTTCCCTCACTCCGACAACAGCATCCGCTCGAGCTGCTCGAGGATCGCGTCGCGCTTGTCCTTCGGGAGGCCGCGCAGGCGCAGCTCGATGCGGTCTTCGCCATACGACTTCAGGTCGCCGACTGACTTGCCGCCGAGCTTGATCTCGAGACGCTGCGCATAGCGTTGACGGCCGGCCGCCTTTGGCGTCTCCTGCGCCGCGACGCGGCCCTTGACGATATCCGACACCTGACGCGTGCTGAGATCGTCCGACACGATCTTGTTGATCAGCCGCAGCGTTGCCTCGGTGCCGCGCGCATTGTGATAGCGGCCGACCTGATACGCCATGTTCGATCCGAAGCGATCGGGGCGCGCGACCATTTCCTGCATGATCGCTTCCGGCAACTTGCCGATCGACAACGCGACGGCCACCGTCGACTCGTCGAGGCCGAGGTGCTCGGAGAGTTCTTTCTGGCTCTGGAAATGCTTGTCGTCGAGGAAACGGCGCCACACGACGGCGTTGTCGAACACCGTCTGCGAATCGCGCTGAACGTTGAGGTCGTAGCCGAGCTTGTAGCTCTGGATGCCGATCGGCACGTCGATCACGATCGCCTTGACCGACTCCTTGTTCGCTTCCTTCAGCGCCCGCACGCGGCGGCCGCCATCACTGACGAAATACGTGCCCGGATTGTCGTAATCCGGAATCACGTGGATGGCCTGCTGCTGACCCTGCTTCGCGAGGTTGACCGCAAGTTCGGCAATCGACGATTTCAGATAGAAGTGCCGCGGGTTGAACGGGCTATGCTTGATCGCCTTCAGCGGCAACTCGATCACTTGCCCCGGCGCATAGCGATTCTCGAGGCGCCACGCGCGATATTGCTGCGATTCGTCGATCGACGGATCGATCGTGAATTCCGGAGCAGGCGGAGGGGCGATGTCCTTTTTCGCGGATTTGGTCGATGCCGGGGTCGGCGTGTCGGACTTGACGATGCCGTCGATCGCATTGAGCCGATCAAGCGCCGTGCGCTTCTCGCTCGTCGTGATATCCGGGCGCGCTTGGAATCCTTTGGCAAATTGGGAAGGTTTCATGTGACTCCTTTATGCGCATAAAGTCAGGGCAGCATGGCGACGATTTCGTCGGCGCATGCGCGAATTTCGGCGGCGGCCAGCTTGCCGCCGCGATCGTTCATCTGCAGCACGGTCTGACCGAGCGCCATTGCCTGCTTGTACGCTTCCCGGGTCGGAATCTGCGTCTTCAGCAGCGGGAAGCCGAGTTCCTCGAGCGCACGCTTGAGCTCGCGGGTCAGCATGCGCTTCTCTTCGGTCTTGTTCAGCAGGAACACCGCGCGGAGGTCTTCGTTCATCACCTGCGCCTGCTGAATCAGTTTGACCAGCCCGACGCTCGACCAGTAATCGGCCGGCGACGACGATGTCGGGATCACGGCAATCGATGCGGCCAGCAGGACGACGCCGGAGACTTTCTCGGTGATCGACGGCGGGCAGTCCACGACGATGATGTCGTAGTCGTTGATGAACTTCTTGATCTCGCGATGGATCTGGCCGTCGGCTTCGGCCAGGTTGACGACCGGAAACGGGATGCCGTTGTCGCTGTCGCCGGATGCGCTCGACCAGTGAACCAGCGTGTTTTGACGGTCTGCGTCGATGACGAGGACGCGCTTCCCTTTTTCATGGAACGCGGCGCCGAGATGCATGGCAATCGTGCTTTTGCCGACGCCACCTTTTTGTTGAGTGACTGCAATGATTTCCGCGGCCAATTTTCACTCCTGTTTTGGTCGTTGGAATTCTACAGGACGATATTTGAATTTCAATGAAATTGTCGTTCGACAACTACGCGTTGGCCATTCGGACTATCGGTTTATGCGCATAAACGAGATGGCGGAGATGGACGGCGGGTGTTGGTGGTGTCGTGGAGATGGCGAGCGGTCGATGCGGTGCTCGATGGCTGCGTCTTCACGGGCTACGTCGCCGGGAGCTGCTCGTCGTAGAGATATGTCTCGGTACGCTCCCCTTTCGCTAGATGGGCCGTGTTGCCTGCGAGCCGCCGAGTTTGTGCGCATAAACTCGGCAGAGCTCACGGCGATCAACTTCGTTGGGGAACCCGCCGCGCATTCGCGAGCGGGATG
Organism: Burkholderia sp. MS389; assembly: GCF_016899425.1. GTDB lineage: Bacteria > Pseudomonadota > Gammaproteobacteria > Burkholderiales > Burkholderiaceae > Burkholderia > Burkholderia sola. The sequence continues at coordinate 2,020,364 of NZ_CP045995.1, read as the reverse complement.
AGTGGGTCTGTGAGGCTGGACGTGCGTCTTCGATATGCATCGCAGAACCGATGTGCATCGAGGCAACGCCGTCTCGGCCCGCGGCGTTTATGCGCATAAACCAGACGCAAGGATGGCCCGCGGAGAAGGGCCGAAGGCAGGCACCTCGCCCGCGTCAGGAGCGCAATGATGTCGTGCCGGGGCGATGGATTATCGATATAGCCATTGTCTGGTGCCGTCTCGTCTGGGCATAAACCTACGTCAGAGTCGCCTCGCACCTCGCCCGACAATCGCAGGCTTTATGCGCATAAACGCAGCCGAAGTGTCCCGCAATCACGCGCCCTTTCGCCACCCGGGACAGCCCTCGCTGGGCATTGGTCAGGCTGACCACAGTTGCCGGTCCCGCGAGGCCGTTGCCCGGCCTTTATGCGCATAAACGTAACCGCATCTTCGAAGCGTCTCCCAGACACCCGACGCACAGCACATCGCCAAACCGAACCACCGCAGCAACCTGTCGAGAGGAAAACTACCCCGATCTCGCTTGAACCACCCCACCGAGCCCGTCAATGCAGACTGGCTACAATACAGGGCTCCCCCATCCAGGCTTGAATGATGATCACGATCTACCACAACCCCCGATGCTCGAAGTCCCGCGAGACGCTCGCGTTGGTCGAGTCGCTGAATACCGCCAGCGCGCCGTTGAACGTCGTCGAGTACCTGAAGACGCCGCCAACGGTCGAGGAAGTGGAAACGCTGCATCGGCAGCTCGGCCGCCCGGTTCGCGACATGCTGCGCGACGGCGAGGAGCCGTACAAGACATTGAATCTGGCTCGCGCGGATCTGAGCGACGCCGAAGCCTACGCGGCGATCGCCGCTCATCCGATCCTGCTGCAACGCCCTATCGTCGTATATCGCGGCAAGGCGGCGATCGGTCGCCCGCCCGAGTCGGTGAAGGCGCTGTTCGAATAATTCTTCCCCGGCGTATTTTTCTTATTGCATCAACGCGACCGAGTCCGGCCCGGCACACGCAACGGCAATCCAGGCCGACGCGACCGCCGGGCCGCACGCGCGAGCGGCCGGCGGAACGACACGTCGACACCCCGCGCCGCCTAGCCGCCACCGGACGATCCCTCATCATCGTCCGACTCCTGCCCCGCCGCCGCTTTCGCGGCCGTCCGCAACAGCGCGATCTGTTCACGATAGGCGCGGCATCCGCTGCAGGTCGGCAGATGCACGCGTACCTGCAGACGCTCGTGCAGCGTCAGATGCCGATCGAGCGCATCCGACAGCAGTCGTGTCACGTCAGTACATTTCCCCGGCAGCATCTTCGGTCGTCAGTCCTTTTTCGCTCAGGCAGGTTCGCAGGCGCGTGCGCGCCCGGTACAGCAGCACGCTGCAATGATTCGTCGTCAGCGTCAATTCGCTACAGATATCCACAATCTCGACATCGAGGAATTCGCGCATCATGAACACGCGTCCGATCTGCTCCGGCAGATGGTCGAGGCAGACCTGGAACAGCGTCCAGAATTGCTGTTGTTGCAACAGCGTTTCGGGCTTCGGCCACGGTCGCGGTTTCGCATGCGCGGCCCAGTGTCCATTGTCCTTGAACAGTTCGCGATCGAGCACGGATTCGCCGTCGAGCTCTGCATCGAGCGCGGTCAGGCTCACCATTCGCTGGCGCGCGCGCAGCACGTCGATCAGCTTGTTGCGCAGGATCCCGAACACCCAGGTCTTGTGGGCCGACAGCCCCGCGAACTCGCCGGCATGCGACCACGCGGCGGCCAGCGCTTCCTGCACGGCGTCTTCGGCCGCGTCGGCATCGCGGAGCTGGAGTCGCGCGAAGCGCAGCAGGTCGCGCCGCAGTTGCGCGAGATAGGCGGGATCGTCGTGTGCGGACGGCATGTCTGGTTGCAGTGTCTCGAAGCAATGGCAATCGCGCGAGCGTCACGGGAGCGGGCGCGTCGCGGTGCGAGCAGCTTACTGGGCGCGGTCCGCGCCTGCAACGCAATGTTCCGTCACGAATTCACGGAGCCCGCCGCCGCGCTGCGCTATGCTTGCCGAACCCCGTGTCGCGCGTCGACCACGCCGCGCGGCGGGCGATCTGTAACGTCGGAACATATCGGTCGAGTTATCCACAATTTCTGTGGAAAACCTTGTGGAAAGTCGGCCGGACGGCCCCGTGGGACGGCTCGCGGGCTGGCTTGCCTATAAACAGACCTTTGTCGCCCATTCGGAAGCAATCGATCCGATTCCTCACTCACCGGAAGGAGAATGCCATGTCCTATCGTATTGCGGTCGTCGTCGGCAGCCTGCGTCGCGCGTCGACGAATCGCGCGCTCGCGCACGCCGTGATCTCGCTCGCCCCCGCCGATTTTTCGTTCGAGTTCGTCGAGATCGGCGAGCTGCCGCTGTACAGCCAGGACTACGACGCGGATTTCCCGGAAGTCGCGAAGCGCTTCAAGCAGTCGATCGAAGCCGCGGACGCGCTGCTGTTCGTCACGCCCGAGTACAACCGGTCGATGCCGGGCGTGCTGAAGAATGCGCTCGACTGGGGCTCGCGCCCATGGGGTTCGAATTCGTGGTCGGGCAAGCCGGGCGCGGTGCTCGGCACGTCGCCGGGCGCGGTGGGCACCGCGCTCGCGCAGCAGCACCTGCGCAACGTGCTCGCTTACCTCGACGTGAAGACGCTCGGTCAGCCCGAGATGTTCATCAAGCACGACCCGGCGCGCATCGACGACCAGGGGCAGATCGTCAGCGAGGACACCCGCAAGTTCCTGCAGGGCTTCGTCGATCGTTACGCGGGCTGGGTGCGTCTGCTGAAATCGGCGTGACGTCGTCGGCGGCCTGATCGCCGCGTTCGTTCACGCCGTCGCGCCGGCGCCGCCCTGCGCACCGCGGGTCACGCGCCGGCGTGTCGTGCGTCGCGCGCTTCGCGGATGCCCAGCAGGATCTCGTCGAGCAGCGCGATATCGAACGGCTTCGACAGCACGCGGACGTTGACCGTGCGCGTGCGGTCGAGCTCCTCTGCATAACCGGTGACGAGAATCACGGGCAGCTTCCCCGGCCGCTTGTCGATCGCTTCGGCCAGGTCGATGCCGTTCAGGCGGCCCGGCATATGGATGTCCGAAATCACGAGGTCGAACGCGTCGTTCGCGGCGGCGCCTTCGATCAGGCGCAATGCGTCGTCGGCGGTGGGCGCGTAGGTCACGCGATGACCGAGCAGCGACAGCAGCGCTTCCGTGCCGGCCGCGACTTCGCCGTTGTCCTCGACGAGCAGCACGTGCAGGCCGGCGAGCTCGCCATTGGCCGCATCGTGCGCGGCGGCCGCCGGCCGCGCGACGACATCCTCGGCGCGCGCGCGCGGCAGGTACAGACGCACCGACGTCCCCGCACCGACCGCGCTGTCGATCGTCGCGAGGCCGCCCGAGCGTTCGCAGAACGCGAAGACCTGCGGCAGGCCGAGCCCGGTCCCCATCCCCTGCGCCTTCGTCGTGAACAGCGGTTCGAACGCGCGCGCGAGCACGTCGGGCGCCATGCCCGACCCCGTGTCGTCAAGCGAGATCTGCACGAAATCGCCGGTCAGCGGGAAGCCGTCCTCACGGCGCAGCGTGACGTTGCGCGCGCCGACCGTGAAGCGTCCGCCGGTCGCCATCGCGTCGCGCGCGTTGACCGCGAGGTTGATCACCGCGAGCTCGAGTTCCGCGACGTCGACGCGGATCGGCCAGACGCCCGGCTCGATCGCGACGACCAGCGACGACTTCGACCCGAGCGACGTCTTCAGCAGCTCGCGGCACGTGCCGACCCATTGCCCGATGTCGATCGTCTCGTTGTGCAGCGGCTGCTTGCGCGCGACGCCGAGCAGCTGGCGCGTGAGCGACTGCCCGTTCTTCAGCGCGCGTTCGATCGCGCCGAGCTCCTTGTCGAGATGCTGGACGCCGCGCCGCCGCGCGATCTGCACGTTGCTCGAGATGATCATCAGCAGGTTGTTGAAGTCGTGCGCGACGCTGCCGACGAGATTGCCGAGCGCCTGCATCTTGCGCGACTGCCGGTACGCCGATTCGATCGAGCGCCGCATCGACGCTTCGGCCTGCCAGCGGTCCCATGCCTCCTCTTCCGCCTTCAGCCGCTTGAGCGACAGCCAGATCACGGACCACAGCGCGACCGACGGCGCGAACATCGAGATGAACAGCACGCTCAGGTGTTCGTACCATTCATGCCAGATTGCCGACGTGCGGTACGCGCAGCTCACGTAGACGGGATAGCTGCCGACCTGGCGATACGCGACGATCTCGCTGCTCGCGTCGTCGTGACGCACGCGCACGACGCCCGCGCGCGGCTCGTTGTGCGCGTTGCCGAACGTGACCGAGCGATCGGTGTGCGCCAGCGACGGCGGCGGCGGATACGACGCGATCACCGCGCCGTCCGAGCGCGCGAGCGCCATCGTCATCGGCGTGCTCGCGCCGCCGAGCAGGTCGCGGTAGAACGCGTTGAAATACGACGATTTCAGCGCGATCGACACCATGCCGGCGAACGAACCGTCGCTATGGCGTCGCGCGACGCCGGTGTTGAATACGGGAATGTTCTCGAGCTTGAGCGGCCCCATCATCAGTTTCGAGATGTGTTCGATGACCTTGCCGTCTCGGATGCCGGCGAAGTCGTCGCGATTCGCGATCGACGCATACGGCGCCGGATAGTAGAGGCTGTTGGCGAGCAGCATCCCGCTCGCACCGAAGATCGACACGGCGGCCACTTGCGGATAACCGCCGCCGATCGTGTTCAGCGCCTCGTGGATGTCGGATTCCCTGCCGCGCACGGTCGCGTCGTCCATGTCCTGCACGAGGTCGACGATGCGCGCATCGAGCGTTTCGCTCAGGTCGAACACCTTGAGCGCGTGCTCCTCGGCCACGCGCACCGTGCGCATCGTCACGTCGCTCGCGGCGGCCTCGCGCGCCTTCAGGTCGCTGTACGCCATCACCACCACGTAGATACACGGCAGCACGATCGCCGCGACGAGCAGCACGATCAGCGTCACGCGGCGCACCGCGAAATCGTGCTCGGGTGCGCCGGCCGCGTAGCTGCCGTCGTCCTGCCAGTCGTCGGCGGGAGGAGGCGCGGGGGTGTGGGAGTCGGCAGGCCGTTCGGACGTCATCGAGGAAAGCGGGTGAGGCAGCGGTGTCTGTCATCATAAACGAGTTGCGACGGCCCGCCGCGCGGCGCCGTACGTGGCGATCCTGCCGTTCGTACAGGCGCGATCCTGCCGTATATGACAGCGGTAAACCGTCGGATTGAAAACGCGACGAATCCGGCAGCGCAAACGTACACAAGGAAAAATTTTGCGTACTTATCTCGAAAATGGTCGCGGCTATTTTCGGAATGATGCGCGATCGGACCAATTCTGTTCGAAATGGCGAAAATGGCGAGTTGCATCGCCTCCGGTTTACTCCGAGAATCGCGCCTTGCTTTCCCTATGACAGATACATGCGCCCGCCGGCGATTGCCGCGCGGTGCGTCGCGCGCACCTGCGTCGCGGCGCCCGTGCGCGGCCGCAAGGCGGTTGCCCGCGCCGAAACGCATGGCCCTAAAGAAATGCGCCGCGCGGTCGTTAACGCGAGAGAGACCATTCCGTATACCGCATCGCCCCATGCCTTTGCCGATTGTAATTGCCGACGATTCGCTGCTCGCTCGCAAACTGCTGACAAAGGCGCTGCCGGGAGATTGGGACGTCGACATCGCGTATGCAGCGAATGGTCGCGAGGCCTTGGCGCTCTATCGTGACGGCAAAGCTTCCGTGATGTTTCTGGATCTGACGATGCCCGACATGAGCGGATATCAGGTCTTGGAAACACTGCGCCACGAAGATCTGAACACGTTCGTGATCGTGGTATCCGCCGATATTCAGCCGCAGGCGCAAGCACGCGTGCGCGAATTGGGCGCGATCGCATTCGTTGCCAAGCCCGTGACGTCGGAGGCATTGCTGCCCATTCTCAAGGAGTATGGGTTGTATGCCTGAATCGGTGTTCACGGCGGAGCAACGCGACGCGTTGCAGGAAATCGCCAACCTTGCAATGGGCCGCGCCGCCGCGCGGCTTGCGTTGCTGCTCGGGCACTTCATCGAGCTGTCGGTGCCGCGCGTGCGCGTCGTGAAAGCGGCCGATGCGAGCGACGCGCTGCGCGAGATGACGGGCATCCACGACAACGTGACCGCCGTGCGTCAGGGCTTCCGTTCCGACATCAAGGGCGAGGCGATCGTGCTGTGCCGCACGGCGGGCGTCGCGCGGTTGATGTCGGTCGTCGACCGCACGTTCGGCGACGGCGTGTACGGCGGCATGGCGACGCCGGACGAACTCGTGTTCGACGTCGCGAACGTGCTGATGGGCGCCTGCGTCGCGTCGATCCTCGACGAACTCGGCCGCAAGCCCGTGTTCTTTCCGCCGGGGCTGCTCGGCGCGAACGTGTCGTTCGACGACGTGTTCCAGCCGAACGAACTGGGATGGAGCGTCGCGCTGCTGCTCGAGGTGAATTTCGGGCTCGAGAACCATATGTTCCGCGCGCATTTCGTGATGTTGATGGCCGAGGATTCGATCCGGCTGATGGGCGACGCGCTCGACGCGTTGCTGTCCGCGCTATGACGGCCGCCGCCCCGTCGCTGAGCGACCTCGTGATCGAGCGCGTCGGCTTCGGCCTGTTCGTGCTCGACCGTTCGATGACCGTCCTGATGTGGAATCGCTTCATGCAGGACCACAGCGGGATCCCGGCCGCCGACGTGATCGGCCGCAACCTGTTCGACCGCTTCCCGGACCTGCCGCGTGCGTGGCTGTCGCGCAAGCTCGAGAGCGTGTTCCAGCTCGGCAGCTTCGCATTCAGCTCGTGGGAGCAGCGGCCCTACCTGTTCCGCTTCGAGCACGATCGGCCGATCACGGGCGGCGTCGACTACATGCAGCAGGACTGCACGTTCATGCCGCTCACGCGCGGCCGCGACGTCGAGGCCGTGTGCGTGACGATCTCCGACGTCACGCATGTGAGCGTGATGCAGCGAGAGCGCGAGGAAGCGGTCGCGAAGCTGCGCGAGCACGCGAATCTCGACGGGCTGACCGGCATCGCGAACCGGCGCTTCTTCGAGGCGCGGCTCGGCGACGAATTCGCGCGCTGGCAGCGCTACGGCGGCGACCTGTCGGTGCTGCTGTTCGACCTCGACCACTTCAAGACGATCAACGACCGCTTCGGGCATGCGGTGGGCGACGCGGTGCTGCGCGAGACGGCGCGCCGCGTCGCGTCGATCGTGCGCGCGCAGGATACGTTCGGCCGGTTCGGCGGCGAGGAATTCGCGCTGTTGCTGCCGTGCACGACGCTCGACGAGGCGATGCGGGTGGCCGACAAGGTGCGCGACGCGATCGGCAGCGTGCCGGTCGACGCCGAGGGCGTCAGCGTGCCGGTCACGGCGAGCGTCGGCGGCGCGTGCGCGAAAGCCGGCGCGCCGACCTGCGACGTACTCGTCAACGAGGCCGACGCCGCGCTCTATCGGGCGAAGCGGCTCGGGCGCGATCGGTCGGTCGCGTACGCCGACTGACCGCGCCCGCTCCGCTCAGCTTTTTGCGATGTCGGCGAGCACGCCGGCCAGCACGGCCGGCTGCGACACGAACGGCGAGTGGCTGCTGTCGAGCTGGTGCACGTGGGTCGGGTTGCCGGGCGCGAACGCGTCGGCTTCGTCGATGAAGCGTTGCTGCAGCGCGGGCAGGATCACGCGATCGGCCAGGCACTTGATGTAGTGGCGGTCGATCGCGCCCCAGCGTGCGGCGGTCGTCGGGATCGCGGTCGCGAACGGCGCGGCCGGCACGTCGCAGCTCATCAGGTTCGCGACCGCGTCGAAATCGGCTTGCGGCACGTCTTCGTACAGCGCGCGCTTCATCGATGCGCGATACGCGGCGTCGCCGCTGTGCGGATCGACGCGCAGCGCGCCGACCACGCGCGGGCTCGCGAGCATCAGCGGGCCGAGCAGCTCGCCGTTGTTTTCCGGCGCGCGCACGTAGTCGAGGCCCGGTACGCCCGACGCGGGCATGAAGGCCGCGAGATAGACGATCTTCGCGATCTTGTCCGGCGCGCGTTCGGCGGCCGCCGTGATCGCGAGGCCGCCCATGCTGTGCCCGACCAGCACGACCTTGCCGCGGCCGAGCGCGTACGCGTCGTCGACGGCCTGCGTCACCTGCGTCGCGTAGTCGTCGAGCGTCGTGTTGGCGACCGGCGACGGCTCGGCGCCGAACGCGTCCTTGTCGAGCGGCCGGGCGAGATACGACGCGGGAAAGCGCGCATGGATGCCGTGCGCGGGCAGGTCGCGCGCGATCGACAGGTAGCCGCGCGCGGCCAGCGCGGCCGCCACGTGGGCATAGCACCACGCGCCATGCCACGCGCCGTGCACGAGCACGAAAACGGGATGATCGGACGGCGGGGTGGCGGGGGCGTTCGTCTCCATGGTGTCCGTATTTTTTCGAGAAAGGTGTCATCTTAGACGAACCGGCCGCCATCGAGACGCGCTCGCGCGGCGCGTTTCTTGACCGGCAACGATCCGTCCCTTTGTGTCGCACAGGCCACATTTCGTCCTGATCCGATTTGAATTTGTGCCGAAGCGCGCTAATTTGTTGCTTTGCCTGCGATTGCACCCCATGAACGTCGACTATCTCTTCTATCGGAAGCCGAACAAACCCGGCCCCTATTCGCTCGACGACCTGGGCGACATCGCGCCGCCGATCGGCCCGGGCGCCGTGGTGCGCGCGGGAATCGCGCGCGTGTTCGAGCAGATCGACTGGCAGGAATCACTCGACGTGCCGGGCGCGTGGTTCGGTACCGGCGGCGCGGTTTTCCAGTTCACCGCCGAGCCCGACGGCCGCGTGACGAGCTTCATGGGCTCGCGCCTCGAGCGCCGCTCGATGCTGCAGCTCACGCGCGAAATGGGGCTCATCGCGCTCGATCTGCAGCGCGACATCGTGTACGGCTGACGCGCGTTCGGGCCGCCGTTCGCAAAGGCCGGCGCACCGGCCCGCCGGTGGCGCTCGGCACCCCGCCGGACAGGGTGCGCGTCCGCCATCGAACTTCAAAGATTGCTATACTTTCGCCCAATTCCGGCTTCCGGCCGGTAATTTGTGCCTGTCTGCGTCGATCGTTCGCATATCTCGCACGCATTCGACGCCCTGACCATCCCAGCCGGGCATGGCTTCTTCAATCGCCCCGCGTGGGTGTCTCCGTGGAGCTTCGTCTTGGCCGTTTCCCATTCCGTCGTGGACGAACAAGAAACCGACGCCGCTGCCGTCACATCGGGCAGCTCCTTCTATCTGGCGATGCGCATCCTGCCGGCCGTGCAGCGCGATGCGATGTTCCAGGTCTATGCGTTTTGCCGCGCGGTCGACGACATCGCCGACAGCGACCTGCCGCGCGCCGAGCGCACCGCGGGCCTGAATCGCTGGCGCGCGGACATCGACGCCTGCTTCGCCGGCCGCCCGCCGCGCCACCTCGTCGCGCTCGATCGCGAGATTCGCGCGTTCGACCTGCAGCGCGACGATTTCCACGCGATGATCGACGGGATGGCGATGGACGCGGTGGAAGACATCTGCGCGCCCGACGAGCCGACGCTCGACCTGTTCTGCGATCGCGTGGCGAGCGCGGCCGGCCGGCTGTCGGTGAGGATTTTCGGGATGCCGGAAGCCGAAGGGATCACGTTGTCGCACCACCTCGGCCGCGCGCTGCAACTGACCAACATCCTGCGCGACATCGACGACGACGCGGCGATCAACCGGTGCTACCTGCCGCGCGAGCTGCTTGCGCGCGAAGGCATCGCGATCACCGATCCGGCGACGATCGTGCGCGATCCGGCGCTGCCGCGCGTGTGCGCGACGCTCGTCGAGCGCGCGCTCGAGCACTTCCGCCAGGCCGACGCGGTGATGGATACCTGCCCGCGTGCGCAGGTGAAGGCGCCGCGCATCATGTCGGGCGCGTATCGCTGCATTCTCGAGGCCGCGATCGCGCGCGGCTTTGCCGCGCCGCGCGCGCCGCTGCGCAAGCCGAAGGCGCGCATGCTGATGATCGCCGCGCGCTACGCGCTGTTCTGAGTCGACCGACGCGATGCCCAGAACCGTCCACGTGATCGGCGCAGGACTCGCGGGCCTGTCGGCCGCGGTCGAGCTGCAACGTCGCGGGCGGCGCATCGTGCTGCACGACGCGCATGCGCACGCGGGCGGCCGCTGCCGCTCGTGGTTCGACGGGACGCTGAACACGACGCTCGACAGTGGGCTGCACACGGTTTTCGCGGGACAGCCCGCGACGCAGCGCTACCTGCGCGCGATCGGCGCGGCCGATCAGCTCGCGGGGCCCGCGCTGGCTGAACTCCCGGTCATCGACATCGCGTCGCAGCAGCGCTGGACGCTGCGTTTCGGCAACGGCCGCTGGCCGTCGTGGCTGTTCGATGCTGCGTCACGGGCGCCGGGCACGACGCCGCTCGACTATCTCGCGCTGGCCCCGCTCGCATTCGCCCGCACGGGCCGCTCGCTCGCGCAGACGATGCGATGCGACGGCGTGCTGTGGGATCGCTGGCTGCGACCGTATTTCCTCGGGGTGCTGAATATCGAGCCGCGCCACGCGAGCGCCGAACTCGCGCGCGCCGCGCTGTGCGGCACGTTTGCCGCGGGCGGCCCCGGCAGCCGTCCGCTCGTCGCGCGCCGCGGGCTCGGCAGCGCGTTCGTCGAACCGGCGCTGCGGATGCTGCAGTACGGCGGCGCGCAGATCCGCCTGAATTCGCGGCTCGACGCGTTCGAATTCGGCGCGCACGGCAATGCGATCGATGCCGTGTCGGTCGGCGGCGAGCGGATCGATCTCGCGCCGGGCGACGCGGTCGTGCTGGCCGTGCCGCCCGAGGTTGCGCAGCCGCTCGTGCCCGAACTCACCGCGCCCGACACCTTCAGCGCGGTCGTGACCGCGTATTTCGCGGTCGAATCGCCGGCCGGTCATCCACTGCAGACGACCGTCGTCAACGGCGTCGTCGATGCGGTGCGGACCGGTGACGGCCAGCTCGCGGCGACGATCCGCGATGCGGGCCGCTGGCTCGACATGCCGCGCGACACGCTCGCGCGGCGCATCTGGGAAGACGTCGCGCGCGTGACCGGCGCGAACCCGGAAACCATCCCCGCGTGGCAACTCGTCGTCGAGCCGCGCGCGGGCTTTGCGGCGGTGCCGTCGCAGGAAATGAAACGGCCGGCCGTGCGTACGCGCTGGACCAATCTTGTACTCGCGGGCGACTGGATTGCCACCGGCCTGCCCGCCACGATCGAGGGCGCGATCCGTTCCGGCCAGTTGGCCGCGGACGTGCTCCAGACGCAATAAAGAGAGGGACCGATGAACGATCTCACCGAAATGGCTACCTTGTCCGCCGGCGCCGTGCCGGCCGACGTCGACGCGGCTGTCGCGCGTGCGACCGACGCGCTGCTGGCCGCGCAGCAAGCGGACGGACACTGGGTCTACGAACTCGAAGCGGATTCGACGATTCCTGCTGAATACGTGCTGCTCGTCCACTATCTGGGCGAGACGCCGAACCTCGAGCTCGAACAGAAGATCGGCAAGTATCTGCGCCGCATCCAGCAGGCCGACGGCGGCTGGCCGCTGTTTACCGACGGCGCACCGAACATCAGCGCGAGCGTGAAGGCGTATTTCGCGCTGAAGGTGATCGGCGACGACGAGAACGCCGAGCACATGCAGCGCGCGCGCCGCGCGATCCACGCGATGGGCGGCGCCGAGATGTCGAACGTGTTCACGCGCATCCAGCTCGCGCTGTACGGTGCGATTCCGTGGCGCGCGGTGCCGATGATGCCGGTCGAGATCATGCTGCTGCCGCAGTGGTTCCCGTTCCATCTGTCGAAGGTGTCGTACTGGGCGCGCACCGTGATCGTGCCGCTGCTCGTGCTGAACGCGAAGCGTCCGCTCGCGAAGAACCCGCGCGGCGTGCGCATCGACGAGCTGTTCATCGACCCGCCCGTCAACGCCGGGCTGCTGCCGCGTCAGGGCCACCAGAGCGCGGGCTGGTTCGCGTTTTTCCGCGTGGTCGACCATGCGCTGCGCGCGGTCGACGGCCTGTTCCCGAGCTATACGCGCGAACGCGCGATCCGTCAGGCCGTGTCGTTCGTCGACGAGCGCCTGAACGGCGAGGACGGCCTCGGCGCGATCTATCCGGCGATGGCCAACGCGGTGATGATGTACGACGTGCTCGGCTATGCGGAAGACCATCCGAACCGCGCGATCGCGCGCAAGGCGCTCGACAAGCTGCTCGTCGTGCAGGAGGACGAAGCGTATTGCCAGCCGTGCCTGTCGCCCGTGTGGGACACGTCGCTCGTTGCGCATGCGCTGCTCGAGACCGGCGATGCGCGTGCGCAGGAAGCGGTGCTGCGCGGCCTCGAATGGCTGCGTCCGCTGCAGATCCTCGACGTGCGCGGCGACTGGATCTCGCGCCGCCCGAACGTGCGGCCCGGCGGCTGGGCGTTCCAGTACGCGAATGCGCACTACCCGGACGTCGACGATACGGCCGTGGTCGTGATGGCGATGGATCGTGCGCAGAAGCTCACGCAGTCGGACACGTATCGCGAATCGATGGCGCGTGCGCGCGAATGGGTCGTCGGCATGCAGAGCAGCGACGGCGGCTGGGGCGCGTTCGAACCTGAAAACACGCAGTACTACCTGAACAACATCCCGTTCTCCGATCACGGCGCGCTGCTCGATCCGCCGACGGCCGACGTGTCGGGCCGCTGCCTGTCGATGCTGTCGCAGCTCGGCGAGACGCCGCTGAACAGCGAGCCGGCCCGCCGCGCGCTCGACTACATGCTGAAGGAGCAGGAGCCGGACGGCAGCTGGTACGGCCGCTGGGGGATGAACTACGTGTACGGCACGTGGACGGCCCTGTGCTCGCTGAACGCGGCCGGCCTGACGCCGGACGACCCGCGCATGAAGCGCGGTGCGCAGTGGCTGCTGTCGATCCAGAACAAGGACGGCGGCTGGGGCGAGGACGGCGACAGCTACAAGCTCAACTATCGCGGTTACGAGCAGGCGCCGAGCACGGCGTCGCAGACGGCCTGGGCGCTGCTCGGCCTGATGGCGGCCGGCGAAGTGAACAACCCGGCCGTGGCGCGCGGCGTCGACTACCTGGTCGCGCAGCAGAACGAAGAAGGCTTGTGGGACGAGACGCGCTTCACGGCGACGGGCTTCCCGCGCGTGTTCTACCTGCGCTACCACGGCTATCGCAAGTTCTTCCCGCTGTGGGCGCTCGCGCGCTACCGCAACCTGAAGCGCGCGAACGCGACGCGCGTGACGGTCGGGATGTAACGCGTGGCGACGACGCAGCACAACGGCGCATTGCCCGTCATCGCGGTCACAGGGATGGCGTTCGAGGCGCGCATCGCGCGCGGCGACGGCGTCGAGGCCGTGTTCGCCGCGCGGGCCGACCGGCTCGAGCGCGCACTGGCCGAAGCGACCGCGCGCGGCTGCGCGGGCATCGTCAGCTTCGGTACCGCGGGCGGGCTCGCGCCCGACCTCGCGCCGGGCGCGCTCGTGATCGCGGACGCGATCGACGGGCCGTTCGGCCGCGTGCAGACCGATACGGGCTGGAGCGCGCGGCTCGTCGCCGCGCTGCAGGACACGCCGGTGTGGGCGCGTGTCACGCGCGGCACGATGGCGGCCGTCGGCGCGCCGGTGGTCAGCGAGCAGGACAAGACGTCGCTGCATCGTGCGAATGGCGCGCTTGCCGTCGACATGGAATCGCATATCGCGGCGGCCTTCGCGGCCGCGCGCGGCGTGCCGTTCGCGGTGTGCCGCGCGATCGTCGATCCGGCGTGGCGCACGCTGCCGCGCGCGGCGACGGCCGGGCTGCGCGACGACGGCAGCACGGCGATCCTGCCGATCCTGCGCGAACTGCTGAAGCAGCCGTCGCAGCTCGGTCCGTTGTTGCAAGTCGCCAGCGATGCGCGCGCGGCGCGCACGACACTGATCCAGGCACGCCACGCGTTCGAGCGGGCGGGCGCGATGCGGATCGTCTGAGCGGCGTTCGCTGCTGGCCTTTCCCCCGCTTCCCGGTCTGCCGTTTCGCGCGGACAAAAAAAGAGCGCTGCATGACGCAGCGCTCTTTTTTTGCGCGGCCGCCGTTGCGGCGTTACTGTGCGGCCGGACTGCTCGCGGGCATCGTCGGCATCGCCGGCGCGATCGGCGCGCCGTTGGCGGCCGGCGCTGTCGTCGCTCCGGCCGACGCAGCGACCGGTGCCGCAGCAGGCGCACTCGCCGGCATCGCATTGTCCGCACCCGGATCGTCATACTGCGGCAATCCCGGCGCGGCCGGTGCGTTGTTCGGCGTGGCGCCCGATGCGCCGCCCGCATCGCCCGGATCCTCATAGTTCGGCAAGCCGCCCGGCGTGGTTGGCGTGGCCGCCGGCACCGCGCCGGCTTCACCCGGCTCAGCGTAGTTCGGCGCGGCAGCCGATGCCGACTGGCCGTGATACGTCAGCGACTTGCGCTGCTGCAGGTACGCGTCGCGCACGAACGAATACGGATCGAGCGCGGCCTGCTTCAGCAGATCGGTCGCACCGAGCAGGTCCGAACGCGCGCTGATGAACTGCGCGATGTACATCGGATTGCGTGCGGCCGGCTCGATGTAGTTCAGCAGGTTGAAGCGCACGTCCACCGCGCGGCCGACGCCGTCGCGGATCGTGCTCGGCCCGAACACGGGCAGCACGAGGTACGGGCCGGACGGCATGCCCCAGCGCGCCATCGTCAGCCCGAAATCCTGGTGATGCTTAGGCAGCCCGGCCGGCGTCGCGATGTCGATCAGGCCGGCGACGCCGAACAGCGAGTTCATCGCCACGCGCATCAGATCCTGCGTCGCATCGGTGATGCGCAACTGCAGCAGGTTGTTCGCCATGTTGCCGAGATCGCCGAGGTTCGAGAAGAAGTTGCTGATCGCGGTGCGCACCGGCGTCGGCGTGACTTTCTGGTAACCCTTCGCGATCGGCTGCGCGATGTGCGTGTCGACCGTGTCGTTGAACGTGTACATCGCCCGGTTCATCGGCTCGAGCGGGTCGTTGGGATTGCGGTTCGGTCCCGTCGCGCAGCCGGTCAGCATCGTGCTGGCGGCGACGGTCGCCGCAATGATTCGCACCTTATTCATTGATTCCTTGCGATTGGTTCTGGGCGCGCTTGACGCGCGGTTTGCCCATCAGGACGGGCTGGAACACCACGGCGCCGATCAGCGTACAGGTCAGGGCCAGCGCGAGCAGCTTGCCCATGCTCGACGTGCCCGGATGGTGCGACAGCCACAGGCTGCCGAAGGCGGTCGCCGTCGTCGCGGCGCTGAACAGCACGGCGTGCGTGAGGCTCGAATGCAGCAGCCCCGTCTGCCCCGCGCGCCACGCCATCACGAAATACACCTTGAACGCGACGCCGACGCCGAGCATCAGCGGCAGCGCGATGATGTTCGCGAAGTTCAGCGACATGCCGAGCACGACGCACATCTCGAGCGTCACGATGCCCGACACGAGCAGCGGTACCAGCGTACGCAGCACGTCGCCGAAGCGGCGCAGCGTGACCCACAGCAGGACCGTGATCGAGATGATCGACCACAGCGCCGCGTGCAGGAACGCGTTGATGATCGTGTCGGCCGAATGCAGGATCGAGATCGGGCCGCCAGTCGCGCCCGGTTCCGCGGCCTTCACGGCCTTGGCGAAACGGCGCAGCATCGTGTCGTCGTTCGGGTCGACGCCCTTCGGCACCTTCGGCGAGATCTGCACGAGCGCGTGGCCGTCCGGCGCAACCCAGTCGCGCACGACCTGCGGCGGCAGCGATTCGCGCGTGATGTCCTGCGGCTGCAGCAGCGCAGCGAGCTGATTGAGCGCGATGCGCAGCGTATCGGAGAACGCGCGTTCGGCACGGTCGCGCGTCGCGCTGTCGGCGGCGGCGAGCTTCGCGAGCGACGCGGACAGGTGCTGCGCGGCCGCGGCGCCCGGGCCCGGGTGATCCTCGGCCGCATAGCTCAACAGGTCCGACACGCGCTTGAGCGCGGCCACGCGTTGCGCGTCGGTCGCGGGCGGCGCGGCCGGCTGCGTCAGCGCGGGCAGCAGCTCGCTCGCAGCCGCGGCGATCGCCGCGCGCTTGGCCGGCTGGTCGGCGGGGATGAAGGTCGACAGCGTGGTCGTGCGGCCGACTTCGGGCAGCGCGTCGAGGCGCTTCGCGGCCGCGTCGGCTTGCGCGAGCGACGGCGCGAGCAGCGTGACGTCGTTGACGGCGGCTTCCGGCGAATCCTTCAGCGCGAGCAGCGTCGCCATCGATTCGCTGTTCGGGTCCTTCAGGTGCAGCGGGTTGAAGTCGAAATGCAGGAACGCGAGCAGCGGCAGCGCGCCGATCACGACCGCCAGCGTGCCGATCAGGATCGGCTTGCGATGGCGATCGAGATAATCGTCGACCGGCGCGAGCCACGGAAAGCCCGGCGTCTTCGATTCGCCAGGCGGCGCGAACAGGCGCAGCAGTGCGGGCAGCAGCGTGAGCGTGGTCAGCAGTGCGACGAACATCCCGACGCCCGCGATCAGGCCGAGCTCGGACACGCCGCGATACGCGGTCGGAATGAACGAGAAGAAGCTTGCTGCCACGGCCGCGGTGGCGAGCGCGAGCGGCATGCCCATCGAGTGCGCGGCGCCGATCAGCGCGTGATCGATGCGCTCGTCGCGGAAGCGTTCCTCGCGGTACTTCACGCCGTACTGGATCGAGAAGTCGACGCCGAGGCCGACGAACAGCACCATGAACGCGACCGAGATCATGTTCAGCGAGCCGACCATCGCGAGGCCGAGCGCGGCCGTCACGACGAGGCCGACAAACAGCGTGACGAGCACCGAGCCGATCATCCGCTTCGAGCGCAGTGCAAGCCACAGGATGACGAGCACGGCGAGCAGCGTGAGCACGCCATTGAGCGCGGCGCCGTCTTCGACCGACGCGAATTCGTCGTCGGCGAGCGGCTGTTCGCCGGTCAGGCGCACGGCCGCGCCGTAGCGCTTGTCGAGGTCGAGCGAACGGGCCGCGTCGCGGATCACCTGGCTCGTTGCCGCGCCGGCCTTCAGCGCGCCGTAGTTGACCACCGGCTGCACGGTGACGAACGCGCGCGCGGGCTGCCGCGCGGCGTCGTTGTCGACCAGCGCGCGCCACGAGAACGCGGCCGGCTTGCCGGCCAGCACGTCGTCGACCGTCGCCGCGCTGCGCGCGAGCAGCTTCGCCATCGCGGGCAGCTTCACCTGGCCGGTCAGGAGCGGCTGGCCGAGCGTGGTGGACAGCGTGGTGGCGAGCCCGGTGAGGCTCGGGTTCTTCGCGAGTTCGTTGACGAGCGGGCGCGCGCTCGCGAGCTGCGCGGTCGTATCGGAGACCTCCTGCGGCGACAGGAACAGCAGCCCGTTGTGTTCGAAGAACGGCCCGCCGCCCGGTTCGGCGACCGGGCCGATGCGGCCGGCGGCGGCGTCCTTCTGCAGCGCTTCGGTCAGCGCATGCGCGGCGGCCGTCGCGAATTCGGGCGCGGGCGCCTCGACGACCGCGAGGATCGTGCCGTTGCGTTGCGGGAACGCCTTGTCGACGGCCTGGCCGAGCGCGGCCCATTGCGGTTCCGCATCGACGAGCTTGCTGATGTCGGTGTTGATCTTGAAATGCTGCGCGACATAGACGCCGCTGAAGGCGGCGATGACGAGCGACAGGACGACGACCCAGACGGGGCGGCGCACCGACCACGCAACGAGTCGGACGATGAGAGATGTCACCATGTGGTGGTGGGGAGCGGCTGGCTAGGGCAAAGTAGCCAAGTATACCGGCGCGGCGCGGCGACGGTCGTGACGTTGCGGAGAATCGGGGCGGGAAGGATATTTGCTACCGGCGTGGCAATCGGATCGCGCGGCCGGATCATTTGTATGCATATATTTACATAATCGCCGCGGCGATGCGTCGACACGCCGCGAAGCGCCTGTGACAAACGGCGCTGAAAGGTAACAGTCGGTCACCGGGCGGCAACGCGGCGTCGGGCCCGGTATACTTTGCTCCACCGGCCGATGCAAAGAGCCGGCCGTTTTTTCCCATCGAGTGCGAAATTCGTATGAAACGTCATCTGTTTGCTTTCGTCGCGGCGGCCGCCGTGTCGGTTTCCGCTTTCGCGCAGAGCGCGCCGGTCGACCTCGTCCGCACGGCGGTCGAGGGCACCGTCAACGCGATGAAGGCCGATCCGGCCGCCCGCGGCGGTGACATGGCGAAGATCACGCAGGTGGTCGAGCAACGCTTCCTGCCCGTGACCAACTTCGAGCGCACGACCCGCATCGCGGTCGGCGACGCGTGGAAGCAGGCCACGCCGCAACAGCAGCAGGAGCTGTACAAGCAGTTCCGGTTGCTGATGACGCGCACCTACGCCGCGTCGCTCGCGCAGCTCGGCAACCAGGACGCGAAGTTCTCGTTCAAGCCAGGCGGCGCGTCGGGTGCCGATGCGCTCGTGCAGTCGACGGTCACGACGCCGGGCGACAGCCAGTCGGTCGGCTATCGTCTCGGCAAGGTCGGCAACGACTGGAAGATCTACGACATCGACATGTCGGGCGCGTGGCTGATCCAGGTCTACCAGGGCCAGTTCAAGAGCCAGCTCGCGACGGGTGGGATCGACGGCCTGATCGCGTATCTGCAGAAGCACAATTCGCGGACGAACTGACGGCTGTTGCGCGTAGTTCAGATGCATGGAAGGCGCCTTCGGGCGCCTTTTCTATTCGTAGGTCGGTCGAACGAGGGTGGCTAATGCAAGAGGCTGACTCAGCGAATCACATACGAGGCGAGAAAAAACAGCATCGTAGGGGTAATCAGTTGGCTAACGGGATTTCCTGCGAGTCACGACAATTGCGCCGGCCATTGCGAAAATTAAAATCAATCCGCCCCATGTGACGAAAAATAGATTCGCGATCTCCGGGTCCGTGTCGAAGAGGCTTCCCTTGCCATGCAGAACGAATGCCCCGTACACGTAGAGCGCTCCCCAGCAGAACATTGTCGCGAGCGCTCCACCGACAAGTGCACCTGCTACCACAGTCACGAGTTTCATTTGACGGGAAAAAACAAGATGGTTTTCGAATTTCGGAAATCCGACCAGATGCCCGGTAGGACTATATTCCATGAGATCCGCACGCCTGATCCGAAGCCAGTGAGTTTGCTCCCGTTCCAGAGGTCGACGTGACCGCCGCTCAAGTTGTCCGGTGAGTCGCCATCCTGAAGCCAATAGCCGTCGAAGAATATGATTCCGGTCCGACCGGATATCCTACTCGCCCAATTCTGACCCGTGATGTTCTCCGGAGCCAGTACTCCCGCGATCGGCCGCAGCTTCAACCACTCCGCGAACTCGTATGCGCGAGTCGCGGTCGGTTTGCCGTCGATCAGAAGGCGGCCCAGCGCCGGTTTGCCGGGCATCGGCCGAACCCGCTTCTGCGAAAACGACTTCATTGCGATGCCGACCTTGTGCAGCGTCACGCTTATCCGGATCGCACACTGGTTCTTGTACTGTCCGTTCGGATCATCGTACGGGTTGCCGTGAGCGTAGTTCTTCCACAGCTCGGAAAACGTCACCGACTTCAGCTCGACTTCCTTGTACGAGTTTTGCACGGCGGTTGTCCTGACGACTGTTTTTCCGTTCGGCATTAAGCGTCTCCGTCCGATCTCGCGAGCGCTTCGTCGCCCCAATAGACCGTGTACTCGTCGCTGTCGGTCGTATGGATGCGCGGCAGGCACGCGGTGCTGTCGAGCCTGCCTGAATGAATGCGCCCGTCCGATGTTTCGATGATGTAGGGATAGTCTGGCGACGCGCCGTTTCCGACGGCGCGGACGCATTCGTCGTAGGCACCTGCGGCTAAGCTCGTGACGTTGCCTGCCCGGTTCAGTCCGGAAGTAACGACGCCTGCCGCTTCCGCCTGGTCGTCGCACCATGAATTGCCGGCGAGCAGCGCGACGATGCGCGGTGGTGTCGAGCATCGACATTGAACGATGTCGCCGTCGGCCGCCGTCTCGCCCATGAATTCGATGCGCTTGGGGCCGCCCATCTTGGCGATCCGGCCGGTGCTTTCACACGCTTCGCAGAACGCGAGGCCGCCGATCAGCGCAACCTGATGGCCAGCGTCGCCAAACGTGAATGGCGGCCCTGCGTAGGCGAGAATGTGTCCGCCGGTTTCCAGCGCGTCACCGACAACGGCGATACGGCGCATCATGATTTCGCTCCTCGATCCAGGTCACCGATATCAGCCGGTGATGCCGGGGCCGCATGACGAGTTCACGCGTGTCATGCGAATCACGAGCACGGTGCTCGTTTCGGCAAGCGAAAGAATTCCATCGCCCCAGGGTGAGGTCGATTGGACAAGTATGAAATTTGAAAGTGAATTGCGCGTCGCGCGAGCCATCCGGGTGCGCTTGCCTACCGCCGCCGATGCTCGACCGCGAACTTGATCAGCTCGGCCTGCCCTTCGATCTCCAGCTTGCGTTTCAGGTTGAGCCGGTGCGTCTCGACCGTGCGCACCGACAGCCCCGTCTGTTGCGCGATCTGCTTGCTCGACAGCCCTTCGGCCAGCGCGTCGAGGATGTCGCGCTCGCGCGGCGTCAGCCGGTCCAGCGGCGACGCCGTCGCGCTGGCCTGGATCATCCGCGCGGCCAGCCCTTCGCTGAAGAACGTCTGCCCGGCCAGCACCACGCCGATCGCACGCACGATCTCGCTCGCGGGCGAATCCTTCAGCAGATAGCCGCTCGCGCCGGCGCGCACCGCCTGCGTCACGTACTCGATGTTGTCGTGCATCGACAGCATCAGCACGCGAATACCCGGAAAACGCTCGTGGAACACGCCCGCGAGCGTGATGCCGTTCATCCCGTTCATGCCGACGTCCATCAGCGCGAGATCGGGTTCGAGCGAGGCGGCCAGCGCGAGCGCCTCGTCCGCGTTGCCGGCCTCGCCGACCACCGACAGGTCGGCCGCTTCGAGCCGCATCCGCAAGCCATCGCGCACGAGCGGGTGATCGTCGACGAGCAGCAGTCGGGCGGCGTGCCGGGCGGTATCGGGGGCGCTCATGGGCAAGGTCTCCGGGTAGGGTGTGCGTGCTCAGGCGGCCGCGCGCCGCAGCGGCACGCGCGCGGCCACGACGGTATGGCCGACCTGCGACGTGATCGTCAGCGTGCCGTCGAGCGCGTCGAGGCGCTCGCGCATGTTGCGCAGGCCGATGCCGCGGCGCGCGTCGGCCTGCGAGCGTTCGGCGTCGAAGCCGCAGCCGTTGTCGGCGATGGTCAGCGTGACGGATTGTGCGCCGACGTCGAGCGTGACGGCCGCGCGCGACGCCCGCGCATGATGCACGATGTTGCTCAGCGCTTCCTGCGCGATCCGGAACAGCGCGGTGTTGACGGCTTCGGGCAGCGGCTGCGTGCCGCCGTGCGCGACCTGCGTGTAGCCGATGTCGATGCCGCTTTCCGCGCCCAGCTCGCGCACGAGTTGCTCGAGCGCGGCCGCGAGGCCGAGATCGTCGAGCATCGACGGGCGCAGCGCGTGCGAGATGCGTCGGACTTCGCGCAGCGTGTCGCCGAGCCGCCCGACGCCCGACGCGAGCGCCTGCTCGGCTTCGGGCACGCGCGACGTGCCGCGCTCGAAGCGCGCCAGCGCGGATTCGAGCATCAGCTTCGCGGACACCATCATCTGGCTGATCCCGTCGTGCAGTTCGCGCGACAGCCGCGCACGCTCCTGCTCCTGCGATTCGACGACGCGTTGCGCGAGCAGCTTGAGCTTCGCGTCGGCGCTGCGCGACTCGCTGACGTTCAGTACCAGCGCGCACACGGCGATCGCCGCCGCGCCGGTGAGCGCGATCGCGGTGAGCCAGCTCATCGTGCGCTCGATGTTCGCGGACGCGCGCGCATCGATGCGCTGCAGCGCGGTGTCGACGTCGTCGAGATAGATGCCGGTGCCGACCATCCAGCCCCAGCGCTCGAGCGCGACGACGTAGCCGAGCTTCGGCGCGACGCGGCCCGTCGACGGCCGCTGCCATGCATAGCGCACGTAGCCGCCGCCCTGCGACGCCGCGCCGATCAGCTTCTGGATGGTCAGCGCGCCCTGCGGGTCGCGCATCGACCAGAAGTTGTGACCGACGCGCTCGGGCTCGCGCGGATGCATCAGCGAATTGCCGTGCAGGTCGTAGACGAAGAAATAGCCGTCGGGGCCGAAATCCATCTTCTGCAGCATCGCGAGCGCCTGCGTGCGCAGCAGCGCGTCGTCGCGCGCATTGTGGCCGCTCGCGTCGTAGAGCGGCATGATCGCGCTCGTCGCGAGTTCGACGTAGTGCTTCAGCTCGACTTCCTTGCTCGACAGGTACGCGGCCTGGATCGTCGCGTGCTGCGTGCGCGCGAGCGTCGTCGCCTGCTGGCGCACGCCGAAGCCGATGCCGGCAATCGCGAGCAGGAACGGCACGATGGCCAGAAGGAAGATCTTTGCCTTGAGTCTCATGGTGGTGCGAAGCGGCCGGCCCACGCGGCCGGCCAGGCGCGCAGGCCGGGCGCATCGGCCGCGCGGCCGCGCGGTGGCATATCGAGCCGGTATTGTCGGCGATTTTGCAGGCGGGCGGCGGCCGCCGCCCCGCCGCTGCCCGTGCGTTCAGGCCCGCCGCGATTCGCGAGTGTCGGGCGACGTGGCCGCCTGCACGGCGATGCGGTTGCGCCCGCCTTCCTTCGCCCGATACAGCGCATCGTCGGCCCGCTTCAGCGCGGCCTGGATGTTGTCGTCGTGTTCGGGGTAGCTGGTCGTCACGCCGATGCTCACCGTCAGGCGGCCGACCGTGCCCGCGTCGTGCCGGATGCCGAGATCGAGGATGCCCGTGCGGATGGTTTCGGCGATCGTCACCGCGCCGTCCGTGTCGATATCCGGCAGCACGACGACGAATTCCTCGCCGCCGTAGCGCGCCGCATAGTCGGCCGGGCGGCGCAGGCAGCCGGCGATGCAGTGGCCGACCGCGGCGAGTGCGTCGTCGCCGGCCTGGTGGCCCTGCGTGTCGTTGTAGCGCTTGAAGTCGTCGACGTCGATGAACAGCAGCGACAGCGCATGTTGCGAGCGCGCGGCGCGGCGCCATTCGCGCGCGAGCGTGACGTCGAGCATCCGGCGGTTGTCGAGGCCCGTCAGGCCGTCGGTGCGCGCGAGCGCCTGCAGCTCGGTTTCCGCGCGATGGCGTTTGCGCAACTGCACGTCGAGCAGCAGCGACAGGCCGACGAAGCCGATCGCGAGCGCGACCATCGCGGAGCCGATCGGGATCGCACGGTCGTACCACGCGGCGTAGGTGTCCGCTTCCGAGCGCGCGACCATGACGATGAGCGGCAGGTGCTCGAGGTGCCGGAACACGTACAGGCGCCGCACGCCGTCGATCGTTGCGGTATCGGCGAAGCTGCCTTCGTTGGCGGTCATGAAGTGCCGGAACGTGCTCGCGCGGCTGATGTCGCGGCCGACGATCTTGGGGTCGTACGGCTCGCGCGCGACCATCCTGCCATCCGTGTTGATCAGGGCGACCGAGCCGCGATCGCCGAGCGACAGCCGCGAGAACAGGTTCTGAAAATATTCGAGCCGGATCGACATCACCGCGACGCCGCCGAACGATCCGTCGGGCCGCGTGATTCGCCGGCTGAGCGCGATGCTCGGCGAGCCGCCGCGCAGCCGCGAGTGATACGGGGGGCTGACGTACAGGCCGACGTCGGGACGGTCGCGGTGCACGGTGAAGTACGGTTCGTTGGCGAAGTTGGCCTTGCGCGGCACGTCGCTCATGCCGTCGACCGCGATGTCGCCTTTCGCGTCGAGCACGTAGATGCCGCCGAGGTACTTGGCGGTCGTCGCGCGATCGAACAGCACCTGGCGGCGCAGCGCCATCGGCAGCCGGGTCACCGCCGGGTCGTTCGCGCCTTCGACGACCGCCTGCAGCGACAGCGAATAGATCTCGATGTTGCGTTCGATGTCCCACGACGCCATCAGCGCGAGGTTCTGCTGCATGCTGCGCGAGCGGTCGCGCGCGTCGATCCGGCCTTCGTACAGCACGATCCCGCACAGCAGCAGCAGGATCAGCGCGATCAGCAGCCCCGTATAGAAGATCAGGTGCGGCAGCAGGGACCGGCGCAGATGAGCGGCGACACGGCTCGTCACGCCGGATTCGCTGGGCATTGCGTAGTCGGTTTCTGCCATGGTCCGTGGATCGGGGGCATCGTCGCCGGGCGGCGGGCCGATGCGATTGTTCGTATGACTACCGGTGGCGATCCGGTGCGCGCCCTTCCCGTGCCAGCCTTCCGTTCAGCGGAGAAACCGGGCACCGATTATCGACAATCGCGGCCCGAGAAACCGATAAACCGGGTATTCACAGGTAACGTCTGCTGCAATTCGACCATCTGACGAATCGCGACGCGAATTGAACGGAGTATAACGCGCGTGTTTGTGTGCGCGGAAAATGTTGCAACCTGTTGATCGGGATCAAATTTTCGCGTAATCCCGGGCTTGCAAATATCGGCGAAGCGTTGTCGCGCAAGGCTGTGCGGCAGTGCGGAAAAGGCCGTGCGGCGCACGTCCGCGGGCGCACCGGGATTAACGTCGGGTGAGCACCGCATGCGAAAGCGCGCGATATCTACCGATTATCGGTTTCAACGGCACGGTGCACGCAAATAGGAAAACGGGCAGCCGCGCGGGCTGCCCGTTTCGCAAGGTCGGCGTACGACCGGTGTCCGGCATGCGGGCGAGCCCGCGTGCGCAGGTTCAGGCGCCGTGCTGTTGCGCCTTGAACGCGAGCCGGAACCGATGCAGCAGCGGCTCGGTATAGCCGCTCGGTTGCGACGTGCCTTGCAGCGCGAGCGCGCATGCGGCCTTGAACGCGGTCGACTGGTCGTAGCCGGGCGCCATCGGGCGATAGTTCGGATCGCCCGCGTTCTGCTGGTCGACGACGCGGGCCATGCGCTTGAACACGTCGAGCACGAACGCCTCGGTGATCACGCCGTGGCGCAGCCAGTTCGCGATGTGCTGGCTCGAAATGCGCAGCGTCGCGCGGTCTTCCATCAGGCCGACGTCGTGGATGTCCGGCACCTTCGAGCATCCGACGCCCTGTTCGACCCAGCGCACGACGTAGCCGAGGATGCCCTGCGCGTTGTTCTCGACCTCGCTCAGGATCTCGGCCTCGCTCCACGCGGCGCGCTCGACGACCGGGACCGTCAGCAGCCCTTCGAGCAGCGCGTCGCGCTCGCTCGCGTACGGCGTCTTCTCGAGTTCCTGCTGGACGGCCTGCACGTCGACGAGGTGGTAGTGCAGCGCGTGCAGCGTCGCGGCGGTCGGCGACGGCACCCACGCGGTGTTCGCGCCGGCGCGCGGATGCGCGATCTTCTGCTCGAGCATCGCATGCATCAGGTCCGGCATCGCCCACATGCCCTTGCCGATCTGTGCGCGGCCGCGCAGGCCGGCCGACAGGCCCGCAAGCACGTTGTTGCGCTCGTACGACTGGATCCACGCGGACGATTTCATGTCGCCCTTGCGGATCATCGGGCCCGCTTCCATCGCGGTGTGCATCTCGTCGCCGGTGCGGTCG
This sequence comes from Burkholderia sp. MS389, assembly GCF_016899425.1. GTDB lineage: Bacteria > Pseudomonadota > Gammaproteobacteria > Burkholderiales > Burkholderiaceae > Burkholderia > Burkholderia sola. The sequence goes on along the minus strand of NZ_CP045995.1, from coordinate 1,994,763 downwards.
AGGAAGCCGGTGTTGATGAACGCGACGCGCGCGGCCGCTGCCGCGATGCACGCGGCGAGGTTCACGCTGGTGCGGCGCTCCTCGTCCATGATGCCCATCTTCAGCGTGTTGCGCGGCAGGGTGTACAGATCCTCGATGCGCGCGAACAGCGTGTCGGCGAACGCGACTTCGGCCGGGCCGTGCATCTTCGGCTTCACGATGTAGATCGAGCCCGTGCGCGAGTTGCGCTTGGCCTTCAGGTCGTGCAGCGCGCACAACGTCGTGACGACGCCGTCGAGAATGCCTTCCGGAATCTCGTTGCCGTCGCGATCGAGCACCGCGCCGTTGGTCATCAGGTGGCCGACGTTGCGCACGAACAGCAGCGAGCGGCCGTGCAGCGACAGCGTGCCGCCGGCCGGCGTCGTGTACTCGCGATCGGCGTTCAGGCGGCGCGTAAACGTCTTGCCGCCTTTCGCGACTGCCTCGACGAGCGTGCCCTGCATCAGGCCGAGCCAGTTGCGGTAGAGCTGGACCTTGTCGTCGGCGTCGACCGCCGCGACCGAATCCTCGCAGTCGATGATCGTGCTGACCGCGGCTTCGAGCACGACGTCCTTCACGTTCGCGAGATCGGCGCGGCCGATCGGCGTCGACGCGTCGATCTGGATCTCGACGTGCAGGCCGTTGTGCTTCAGCAGGATCGCGGACGGCGCGTCGGCCGCGCCCTGGTAGCCGACGAACTGCGCCGGCTGCGCGAGCGCGACGTTGCCCTTCGCGGTTTCGACCGCGAGCTGGCCGTCCTGCACGCGGTAGCGCAGCGCGTCGCGGTGCGAGCCGCTCGCGAGCGGCGCCGCGTTGTCGAGCACGTTGCGTGCATAGTCGATCACGCGCTGGCCGCGCGTCGGGTTGTAGGCCGCGGTGCGTTCGGCTCCGCCGTCTTCCGGCAGCGCGTCGGTGCCGTACAGCGCGTCGTACAGGCTGCCCCAGCGCGCGTTCGCGGCGTTCAGCGCATAGCGCGCGTTCGACAGCGGCACGACGAGCTGCGGGCCCGCCTGCGTGGCGATCTCGCTGTCGACGTTCGCGGTGGCGGCCGCGACGTTCGACGGGACCGGCACGAGGTAGCCGATCTGTTCGAGGAACGCGCGATACGCGGCGTGGTCGCGTACCGGGCCCGGGTGCGCGCGATGCCACGCGTCGAGTTCCTGCTGCAGGCGGTCGCGTTCGGCGAGCAGCTCGCGGTTGCGCGGCGCGAGGTCGTGCACCAGGGCCGAGAAACCGCTCCAGAACGCGGCCTTGTCGATGCCGGTGCCCGGCAGCGCTTCGTTTTCAATGAACTGGCTCAGCGCTGGCGCGACTTGCAGTCCTGCTTGGTCGATCATCGTGATTCCTCCCGGGGAATTGAAAAACGCGCGCGCGTTGGCTGGCTATGCCACGACGCTTTGTGTACCGGCGCGGGCGATCTGCGCGTCCTGTTCGGACTTTACGCCAGACACACCGATCGCGCCTGCAATCCGGCCGTCGACCGTGACCGGCACGCCGCCTTCGAGCAACCCCGTCAGCGGCGCGCTCAGGAACGCGGTGCGGCCACCGTTGATCATATCCTCATACGCCTTCGTCTCGCGACGGCCGAGCGCCGCCGCGCGCGCCTTGTCCTGCGCGATGGTGCTGCTGGCCGGCGATGCGCCGTCCAGCCGCGCGAACGCGAGCAGGTGGCCGCCATCGTCGACGACGGCGATCGACACGGCCCAGCCGTGGCGTTCCGCCTCCGCGCGGGCCGCGGCGAGCATGCGCTCGGCATCGGCCAGTTCGAGTTCGGGTTTCGTTTGCATGGCGTTCCTCCGGAATAGGCGGTCAGTCGACCAGCCGGTTGTCGACGAGCTCGATCCAGTGGCGCACGGGCGTGCGGCCCGCGCCGTTCAGGTGAGTCTGGCAGCCGACGTTGGCGGTGACAATCAGGTCCGGCTGCGCGGCTTCGAGCGCATCGAGCTTGTTGTCGCGTAATGTCGTCGCGAGCGCAGGCTGCGTCAGCGAATAGGTGCCGGCCGAGCCGCAGCACAGATGGCCGTCGGCGACATTCGTCAGATCGAAGCCGAGCCGCGTCAGGATGCTTTCCACCGCGCCGCCGAGGCGCTGTGCGTGCTGCAGCGTGCACGGGCAGTGAACCGCGACGCGCCGTGGCGTCGCGTCGGCGAGCGCGTCGAGCGGCTCCGCCGCGATCACTTCGGCCAGATCGCGCGCGAGTGCGCCGACGCGCCGTGCCTTCTCCGCATAGACGGGGTCGGAGCGCAGCAGGTCGCCGTATTCCTTCACGAACGCGCCGCAGCCGCTCGCGGTCAGCACGATCGCTTCCGCGCCGGCCTCGATCGCCGGCCACCACGCGTCGATGTTGCGGCGTGCGCGTTGAAGGCCCGCGTCCTGCGCGTTCAGGTGATATTCGGTCGCCCCGCAGCAGCCGGCTTCGCGCGCCGGCGTCACGCTGATGCCGAGCCGGTCGAGCACGCGCGCGGCGGCCGCATTGGTGTTCGGCGACAGCGATGGCTGCACGCAGCCCTCGAGCATCAGCACCCGTCGCGCATGGCGCACGGCCGGGCGCGGCGCGGCCGCGGGCACGGCGGCCGGGATCTTGTCCTGCAGCGTGCCGGGCAGCAGCGGGCGCAGCGCGCGGCCGGCCTTCAGCAGCGCGGCGAACGTCGCCGGGCGCGGCACCACGTGACGCAACCCCGCACGCAGCAGGCGCTCGCGCGTGGGCCGCCGCGCGCGCTTCTCGGCTTCCGCGCGGCCGATGTCGAGCAGCGTGTGATAGCGCACGCCGGACGGGCAGGTCGTTTCGCAGTTGCGGCACGTCAGGCAACGGTCGAGATGTTGTTGCGTGCGTTCGCCGCACGGCTCGCCTTCGAGCAGCTGCTTGATCAGGTAGATGCGGCCGCGCGGCCCGTCGAGCTCGTTGCCGAGCACCTGGTAGGTCGGGCAGGTCGCATTGCAGAAGCCGCAGTGCACGCAGGCGCGCAGGATCGCTTCCGCTTCGTCGGCCCGGGCGAGGGCCTTGCTTGCTTCGCTGAGGTTGGTTTGCATCGGCGGGTCGAAGTCGGGTTCGCGTCAGAAGTCGGCGTAGAGCCGGCCGGGATTGAAAATCGTGTGCGGGTCGAGCTGCGCCTTGAGTTGCCGGTGCACGCGCAGCAGCGCGGGCGGCAGCGGCTGGAACGGCTCCGCTGTCGTGCCCGGCGTGTAGCAGGTCGCGTGGCCGCCGCACTGCGCGGCGAAGCGCTGCACGTCGGCCGGCGCGGCGTCGGTCTTCAGCCAGCGCTGCGCGCCGCCCCAGTCGACGAGCTGCGCGCCCGCGAGCGCGTCGAGCGGCGCGGCGGCCGGCACCGATACGCGCCACAGCGGCCGCGGATCGTCGAAGAACGGCAGCGACAGGTCGCGCAGATGTGCCCAGAACGCGTCGTCGCGGTCGTCCATCCGGTCGCCGCCGATCGTGTCGCGCGCGGCCTTCACCGAGCCGTCGCCGCCTTCGAGCCGCACGCGCAGCACGCCGTCCGCGTGGCACGCGCCCGCGAGCGGCAGCCCCGCGCGACGCCACGCGGCGACGCGTTGCACGGCTTCGCTCGCCGTGAGCGTCAACGCGAGATCGCCGGTCGCGCGCGGCTTCGGCAGCACCTTCAGCGAGACCTCGGTCACGACGCCGAGGCAGCCGAAACTGCCGGCGAGCAGCCGCGACACGTCGTAGCCCGCGACGTTCTTCATCACCTCGCCGCCGAAGCGCAGATGCTTCGCGTGGCCGGTGATCACGCGGCAGCCGAGCACGAAGTCGCGCACCGCGCCGGCCCACGGGCGGCGCGGGCCCGACAGCGCCGCCGCGAACATGCCGCCGACCGTCGCCGCGCCGCCGAACGACGGCGGCTCGCATGGCAGCATCTGGCCGGCCGCGTCGAGCATCGCATCGAGATCGGCGAGCGGCGTGCCCGCGCGCGCGGTGATCACGAGTTCGGTCGGGTCGTACGACACGACGCCGCGATGCGTGCGCACGTCGAGCGTGCGGCCTTCGACCGGCCGGCCGACGAACGCCTTCGTGCCGGCGCCGCGGATGTGCAGCGGCTGGCGAGCGTGGATCGCCGCGTCGACCTGCGCGACGAGCGCCGCGCTGTCGTCGATGGACTCGATGGATTCGATGTCGCGTCGCATCAGAAGCGCTCCAGTTCGGGAAACGGCAGCTTGCCGTGATGGACGTGCATCGCGCCGAATTCGGCGCAGCGGTGCAGCGTCGGGATGTTCTTGCCGGGATTGAGCAGGCGCTGCGGATCGAACGCGGCCTTCACCGCGTGGAAGAACGTGATTTCATCGGCGTTGAACTGCACGCACATCTGGTTGATCTTTTCGCGCCCGACGCCGTGTTCGCCGGTAATGCTGCCGCCCACGGCGACGCACAGCGCGAGGATCTTGCCGCCGAGCGCTTCCGCGCGGTCGAGCTCGCCCTGCCGGTTCGCATCGAACAGGATCAGCGGATGCAGGTTGCCGTCGCCCGCGTGGAACACGTTCGCGACCGGCAGCCCGTATTCGGCGGACAGCGCGGCGATCCCTTCGAGCACGCGCGGCAGCTCGCGGCGCGGGATCGTGCCGTCCATGCAGTAGTAGTCGGGCGACATCCGGCCGACCGCCGGGAACGCGTTCTTGCGGCCGGCCCAGAAGCGCTGGCGTTCGGTTTCGTCGCGCGCGACGCGAATCTCGCTTGCGCCCGCGTCGCGCAGCAGCGCGGCGACGCGTTCGGCATCTTCTTCGACATCGCTGGCCGCGCCGTCGAGCTCGCACAGCAGGATCGCCTGCGCGTCGACCGGATAGCCGGCGTGGATGAAATCCTCGGCCGCGCGGATCGCGAGGTTGTCCATCATCTCGAGGCCGCCTGGGATCACGCCCGCGCCGATGATCCGCGCGACCGCGGCGCCGGCCTCGGCGACGTCGTCGAAGCTCGCCATCAGCACCTTCACGCTCGGCGGCAACGGCAGCAGCTTCACGGTCACTTCGGTGACGATCCCGAGCATCCCCTCGGAGCCGGTGAACAGCGCGAGCAGGTCGAAGCCAGGTGCGTCGAGCGCGTCGGCGCCGAGCGTGAGCGTGTCGCCGTCGATCGTCAGGATCTCGACCTTCAGGATGTTGTGTACCGTGAGCCCGTATTTCAGGCAATGCACGCCGCCCGCATTCTCGGCGACGTTGCCGCCGATCGAGCACGCCATCTGTGACGACGGGTCGGGCGCGTAGTAAAGGCCGTGCGGCGCGGCAGCCTGCGAAATCGCGAGGTTGCGCACGCCGGGCTGCACGCGCGCAATGCCGGCATCGGGGTCGATGTCGAGCATCCGGTTGAACTTCGCCATCACCAGCAGGATGCCTTTTTCGAGCGGCATCGCGCCGCCCGACAGCCCCGTGCCGGCGCCGCGCGCGACGACCGGCACGCGGTGCGCGGCCGCGACGCGCAGCACCGCGCGCACCTGGTCGACCGTATCGGGCAGCACGACCGCGAGCGGCACCGTGCGGTACGCGGCGAGGCCATCGCATTCGAACGGCTTCAACGCCTCGCGTTCATGCAGCACGTCGAGGCCGGGCGCCGCCGCGCGCAGCGCGGCGGCGAGCGTGGCGCGGTCGACGGTTGCCAACGGGCCGTCGATCCGTTCGTCGTAGATGAAACTCATCGTGTGTCTCCGTCTCCACCAGGCAGTTGGCCGCGCGATGCGCGACACGCCGGATGGACGGCATTCTTGGCGGGACGCGCGGGCCTGTCCAGCCGTCTTGACAGTGGTCGTACCAGTTTTTGGAAAGGCATCGATCCTGGTTTCCTGAATGATCGATAAAACCCAATCGAGACAAGGCTTTGTGCGAAAATCGACGGCATCCGTCAAAAGTGGTCATACCAGTATGGAAATGCAGGATCGGGAGCGGCCGGCGCGGCGCGTGGCCGACGTCGTCGCCGAGCGGATCGAGCAGTTGATCGTCGACGGCGTGCTGAAGGCCGGGCAGGCGTTGCCGTCGGAGCGGCGGCTGACCGAGAAGCTCGGCGTATCGCGCACGGCCGTGCGCGAAGGCATGAAGCTGCTGCACGCGCGCGGGATCATCGACACGGCGCACGGCAAGGGTTCGTTCGTCGCGAGCCTGACCCCGCAGCGCGCGATCACGCCGATGATGCATCTGCTCGGCTCGCAGCCGCGCACGCTGTACGACCTGTTCGAGGTGCGCGGGATGCTCGAGGCCGAGGCCGCCCGGCTCGCGGCGCTGCGCGGTACGCCGGCCGATTTCATCCTGATCCGGCGCCGCTACGAGGAAATGACGGCGGCCGACGCGCAGGATCTCGATCCCGCTGCGCGTGCGAAGCTCGACCACGCGTTTCATCTGGCGATCTGCGAGGCATCGCACAACCCGGTGCTCGTCAACACGCTGCAGTCGCTGACCGACCTGCTGCTCAGCTCGGTGTTCGCGTCGGTGAACAACCTCTATCACCGCGAACCGCTGAAGAAGCAGATCGACCGCCAGCATGCGCGGCTCTACAACGCGGTCACCGGCCGGCTGCCCGACCAGGCACGCAAGGCCGCGAGCGAACATATCCGTCAGTGCGTCGACTATCTGCGCGAGATCGAGCAGGAGGAACAGCGGCTCGTGCGTTCGACGTTGCGGCTCGAAGGGTGGACATGAGCGGGCGGGCCTGGCCGATGCGGTAACCGCTAGAATTGCGGTTTTAGCCCGGAACACGTCCATGTCTTTTGCCTCGCTTGGCCTGATCGAGCCGTTGCTGCGTAATCTGCAGGGCCTCAATTACCAGACACCCACGCCGGTGCAGGCCAAGGCGATTCCCGTCGTGCTCGGCGGCAAGGACGTCATGGCCGCCGCACAGACCGGCACCGGCAAGACGGCCGGCTTTGCGCTGCCGCTGTTGCAACGGCTCGTCCAACACGGCCCGGCGGTGTCCAGCAACCGTGCGCGCGTGCTGGTGCTGGTGCCCACGCGCGAACTGGCCGAGCAAGTGCTGCAAAGCTTCGTCGAGTACGGGAAGGGGCTCGATCTGCGCTTTCTGGCCGCGTACGGCGGGGTGAGCATCAATCCTCAGATGATGAAGCTGCGCAAGGGTGTCGACGTGCTCGTCGCGACGCCCGGCCGCTTGCTCGACCTCAATCGGCAGAACGCCGTGCAGTTCGATCAGGTCCAGACGCTGGTGCTCGATGAAGCCGACCGCATGCTCGATCTCGGCTTCGCGCGCGAACTCGACGCGGTGTTTGCCGCGTTGCCCGCCAAGCGCCAGACGCTGCTGTTCTCCGCGACGTTCTCCGACGAAATCCGCACGCTGGCGGCCGGCATTCTGCGCAGCCCGGTCGACATCAGCGTCAGCCCGCCCAACGCCACGGCCAGCAAGATCAAGCAGTGGGTCGTACCGGTCGACAAGCGGAACAAGCCCGACCTCTTCATGCATCTGGTGGCCCAGAACAAGTGGGAGCACGCGCTGGTGTTCGTCAAGACCCGCAATGGTGTCGACTATCTGGCGGTGATGCTGGAGAAAGCCGGCTATGCGGTCGATACGATCCACGGCGACAAGCCGCAACCCGCACGTTTGCGCGCGCTGGAGCGCTTCAAGACGGGTGAGGTGCAGATGCTGGTCGCCACCGATGTGGCGGCGCGCGGGCTCGATATCGACGATCTGCCGCTGGTGATCAACGTCGATCTGCCGATCGTCGCGCAAGACTACGTGCACCGTATCGGCCGGACCGGCCGCGCGGGCGCCAGCGGCGTCGCGGTGTCGCTCGTGTGCGCGGATGAAGCGCCACAACTGGCCGCGATCGAAGCGCTGATCCGGCAGACGCTGCGCCGGGAGGAAGAGCCCGGTTTCGAAGCCGAACACCGCGTGCCGGAAACCAGCGCGACGGGCCAGATCATCAAGAAACCCAAAAAGCCGAAGAAACCGAAGGTGCCGCAAGCTGGGCCGGTGGCCAAGCAGACGCCGGGCAAGAAGCCGCATACGCAAGGTGGCGAAGGCAAGCGCAAGCCTGGGGTGCAGCACGCGGCGGCCAATGGTGCCGGTCAAGGCCCGGACTACACCATCGGCAGCCCGTTCAGCGTGCACAAGCCGCGCAGCAAACCGGCCGGCAAACCGGCGCCGGGGAAGGCTGCCGGTAAATCTGCTGGTGGTCGCGGCAAACCTGGCAGACCGTCCAGGTAGCCTGAATCCTTCCCTTTCAAAGTGCCCGATACGATCGAACCGTCCGATGCAGTGAACGCATAGGGGTGGTTCGGAACAGCGCTGCCGGTTTTCTCGTGAGCGACCTGAAACCGCGCGCGATAGCGGCTTCGCCGCGTGACCCATGATGTGCGATGACTGAAGTGAGAGATGGAATGACGACGACATTCGACGAGGCGACAACGGCGGCGATCGCCGCGTTTGCCCAACTGGATTTCTACACGGCTGTGCAAGCGATGCGCGCCGAGGCCGATTACGACCACGAACGAGACCAGTGGATCTCGCGCTATATCGACGAGCAGGGCGGCGGCGTGGACGATGCGGAATACGACGCACTGCACGCGCGGGCACAGGCCACGCCGGAATACGCGGCGTTCATCGATGGGGTGCGGCGGGAAATTATGGCGTACTTCGGCGTGACCGACGAGCAACTGGACTGGATGATCGTGCTGCGCGACGACGACAGCGATGAACTGTGGGCGGAGGTCAACCGGCAGCGGAGCGCGTTGGGAACCGGGGAAGTGCGCGGGGATCTTTGACCGGGCGCGTCGTTCGTCGGTACGTTGGTGCGCGATTTGAAGGTCGGCTTCGCACCACGTATCGGACGCTAGCCTATCGATCAATCTTCTCGCGCCAGTCGTAGCAAGATATCGGCGAGGGCCCGAATTTTCGGTTGTGCCGCCCGTTGGGGCGGATAGACGAGGAAGTAGGAAAGGCCGTCTTCAACCACTTCCTCAAACGGGGTCACCAGCGATCCGGCACGGAGTCGGTCTCTCGCCATTCGCGGGTCGCCGATTGCAATGCCGTGTCCTTCCATCGACGCCGCGAGCGTCAATTCGAGGGTATCGAATACGAGCCCGCGTCCCGCATCGGTCTGGCGTGCCCCCACGTGATCGAGCCAGCATCTCCACTCTGCGTGGCTGGGCCCGGGATGGAGCAAATCGACCTGCGCAAGGTCGGCAACGGATCGCAGCGATGTCGCCAACGCGGGCGCGCACATCGGTGTGAGCCGCTCGGAAAAGAGCGGTACTGCTTCCATACCGGTCCACTGTCCCGTGCCGCGCACGACGATGGCGTCGACGTCGGACGTCGTGAAATCCGGCGTGTCGTCCGCGGAGGTCGAAATACGCAGCTCCGTGCCGCTCATCGCGCGATGAATGTCCGGCAGCCGCGGGAGCAACCAGCGAACGGCGAACGTGGACGGCAACTTCAACGTGAGCACCGAGGTCGCCCGTGCATGGGAATCCGCATGCTGAACCAGTTGCGTGAGCACGTTGACCGCGACCGTCAGCAGTGCATTGCCTTCCGGCGTCAACGTCAGCCCCGAGACATGGCGCACGAAGAGTGCGCATCGATAATGCGTTTCCAACTGCTGTATCTGGCGGCTCACCGCGCCTTGCGTGCGGCATAGATGATCCGCGGCCTTGCTGACGCTGCCCAGTTGCGCCGCGGCGACGAACGACTGAATTGCCGCCAGCGGCGGGAGCGGCCGCGTCAGGTCGGCCAGCGGATATGCATGCGCCGCATACCCGGGTTGCAAATTTTTCGATTGTTCGGTCATCGGTGCGTCGCTATCGTGCGTCTACCGGATGCCCTGTTCTGGCGAATGAACGGGTTGTCGACGAACGATCGGAGGATAATTTTGGGCTCAACGTCGGAATCACTCTACACGGAACAGGTTCGTGCTTACCTGCGGGAACTGGAGCGCGGCGATGTCGGCGCCATCTGCGCGCTATTCACGCCGGACGCGCGGATTTTCTCGCCATTTCTCGGCTGGATGCACCCCGGGCCCTTCTTTTCGAAGGTCGCCGCCGTATCCGGAGAAAGCAAGATTACACCGATCGATATCTGCGTCAGCACGACCGGCGCTCGACGTGCGACAGGTTACTTCATCTACGACTGGGCGCTGAACGACGGTTCGGTGGCGCACTTCGAGTGCGTCGACGTGTTCGAGTTCGACACTGCGGGGCTCATCGAACGGATGATCATCGTCTACGACACCCATCCGATTCGCAGTACGGTCGGCGACAAGTACGCGTAGTCGAATCGGTGTCGCTCGATGCCGAAGGCTGGCGTGTGCGGACGGCAGTTCCGCACGACGCCAAACTTCCGCGGACGCTGTCTCCCAGGTTTTGTCAGCAGGTCGAAATATGTCTCGACGACCGATGTCGATCGAAGTCGTACCCATCTGCGAAGCGCGTCGAAATCCCGGCAAGCTACGCGTCTGTGTCGCGGTGCGCTCTGTCGAAATTCTGCCTCGCTTCCCGGAAGCGGTCCGCATTCTCGACGATCCAGGTCCACAGCGGAACCATCCTGACGAGCAGGTCCATGCCCGTGTCGGACAACTCGTATTCGACTCTAGGCGGTACTTCTTCGAAATCGTGACGGAGCACCAGGCCGTCACGCTCGAGCTGCCGTAACGTGCGCGTCAACATGCGCTGAGTCACCCCGTGCATGCGCCTGCCGATTTCCGCATGGCGCAGTCTGCCGTACACGCCGAGCGTGTGGACGACACCGAGCGACCAACGGCTTCCGGCATGGGCGAGCACCTCCCGCCGCAACCCGTCATCATCGTCTCGCAGGCCGTCACACACGGTCTGCGAATATCGGAGAAGTTCGTCTCGATCCAACTATCCGGCTCCCAGTATCACGCGTGTACCTTCTTTCATACATGTCCGTGCATCGCTAGACTGCGTGCAACACATTCCTCAGCAGGCTGGACGATGAACCCAACAGACCCTCACGCGACTTCTCGGAACATCCTCGTGCTCGGTGCCGGCGAACTCGGCCTCCCGGTACTCCGCAATCTTGCACGTAGAGCGAAGGACGTCGCCGGCGCGAAGGTCAGCGTGCTGCTGCGCGCGAGTGCCCTCGAGTCCAGCGCACCCGCCAAGCGGCATGATATCGCGGAGATTCGCGCGCTTGGAATCGAGATCGTCGTAGGCGATTTCGTGAAGCATTCCATCGATGAACTCGCCGCCCTGTTCGCGCGATATGACACGGTAATCGGTTGCGCGGGCATTACAGCCGGCATCGACACGCCGATGAAGTTGGCGCGGGCTGCGTTGCAGGCGCGCATCCCGAGGTACTTCCCCTGGCAGTTCGGCGTCGATTTCGACGTGATCGGTCGCGGTAGTCCGCAGGACATCTTCGACGCCCAGCTGGACGTGCGCGAATTGCTGCGTAGTCAGCACGAGACCGAGTGGGTCGTCATCTCGACCGGCATGTTCACGAGCTATCTATTCGAGCCGGACTTCGGCGTAGTCGACCTGAAAAACGACGCAGTCCACGCGCTGGGTAGCCTCGACACCGCCGTGACGCTGACGACGCCCGACGATATCGGCGCGCTGACTGCCGCGATCGTGTTCGCCGAACCCCGTATCCGGAACGAGATCGTGTATCTGGCCGGCGACACCGTGACTTACGGGGAGGTCGCCGACAAGCTGGAAGCGGGCCTCGGCCGTCCCTTCAGCCGTTCGGTATGGAGTGAGCAGTATTTGCTCGACGAGCTGGCGCGCGATCCGAACAACATGATGCGCAAGTACCGTGCGGCATTTGCTCAAGGGCGGGGCGTCGCATGGGACAAGAGCGGGACGTTCAATCAACGCCACGCCATCCCGGTCACCGACGTGGCGTCGTGGATCCATGCCAACCTCGCTTCGGGTCGCGGCGAGTAATCGCAAGCCCGACCATCCGGATAAACGGCATCGACGACAGGCGATCGTCGACAGCGTTGAAGCCGGGATGGCGGATCAGGCTCACCAACCGACATCCGCCCAACCCGCAAGGCATGAAAAAAGCCCGCCGAAGCGGGCAACCTCACGATGCGGAGGGGGAGATGCGAAAACGCAACCGGCGCGCGTTCAGCCTTTCGTCGCGCCGAACGTGAGCCCCGCGACGAAATGCTTCTGCATCGCGAAGAACATCGCGACCGACGGCAGCGCGGCGAGGATCGACCCGGCCGATACCAGATTCCATGACGTCGTCCATTGCCCCTTCAACGCCGCGACACCCGCCGTGATCGGCGCGGCCTCGTCGCCTTGCGTGAGGCACAGCGCCCAGAAGTAATCGTTCCACACGAACGTGAACACGAGAATCGCGAGCGCGGCCAGCGCCGGCCGGATCAGCGGCAGCACGATGCGCCAGAACACCGTCCATTCGCCCGCGCCTTCGATGCGCGCCGCCTCGATCAGTTCGAACGGCAGCTGCTTGATGAAGTTGCGCAGGAACAGCGTGCAGAACCCCGTCTGAAACGCGACGTGAAACAGGATCAGCGCTTCGACGGTATTGAACACGCCGAGGCGCAGCGACAGGTCGCGTACCGGAATCATCAGCACCTGCACCGGCACGAAGTTGCCGGCGACGAACGTGCCGAACAGCGCGGTATTGCCGCGAAACCGGTAGGTCGCGAGCGCGAAGCCGGCCATCGCCGCGAGCGCGATCGAGCCGACGACCGACGGCACCGTGATCTGCACGCTGTTCCAGAAGTAGTGCAGCATCGGCGACGTGGTCAGCGCGTCGCGATAGTTCTCGATCATCGAGAAATGCCGCGGCCAGCCCCAGTAATGGCCTTCGACGAGTTCCTCGGTCGAGCGCACCGACGTGACGAACACGGCGATCATCGGCAGCAGCCAGATCACGAGCGCGACGGGCAGCGACAGCTTGTACAGCCGGCGCGATACCGGCTTCCAGTGGGCAACGGGTGTCGGAAACATGATGAATGAACTCCCGAAAGGTCACTGTTCGTTGCGCAGCATGCGGCGCAACTGGAACGCGATGTAGACGAGCATGATCGCGAACAGCACGACCGCGATCGACGCGGAATAGCCGAGCCGGTAGTACTTGATCGCCTGGTCGTACATGTAATACGCGAGCACGGTCGAGCTCTCGAACGGGCCGCCGCCCGTCATCACCGAGATCAGGTCGAAGCTGCGCAGCGCGCCGATCACGGTGACGACGATCGCCATGAACGTGGTCGGCCGCAGCTGCGGCAGCACGACGTGCCACAGCAGCGCGAAGCCGCGCGCGCCTTCCATCCGTGCGGCTTCGATCTGTTCCGGGTTGACCGACGTGAGGCCGGTCAGGTACAGGATCATGCAGTACGCCGTTTGCGGCCACAGCGCGGCCAACACGATGCCGAAGGTCGCGTAGCGCGCGTCGCCGAGCACCGGGATGCCGTGCCCGGCGATGAGCGCGAGCAGCCCGAAGGTCGGATCGTAGAACCACGAGAAGATCAGCCCGACGACCACGCCCGACAGCACGAACGGTGCGAAGAACAGCGACTTCACGAGCCGGATGCCGCCGACCGCCTGGTTCAGGTACAGCGCGAGCGCGAGGCCGAGCGGCGGCGCGAGCATGAACAGCACGAGCCAGATCACGTTGTTGCGCAGCGCCGTGTAGAACGTCGGCGCATGCAGCAACTCCGCGTAGTTCGCGAGGCCGACGAAGGTGCGCTCGGTCATCCCGTCCCAGTTGTACAGGCTCAGCCATAGCGTCGACAGGATCGGCCAGATCACATAGACGGCCACCATCGCGCAGGCCGGCGCGAGAAAGAGCCACGCGGCGCGCCGTTGCCGCCGCACGGCGGGCGACGGGCGGCGCGCGGGCAATGCGTCGGCGGATGAGCCGCGCGACGGCGGCGCGGCGCCGGCGGGCGGGGGGGACGCGATCGGACTGGACACGGCAAGCCTCCTGAAACGGACACGGCGGCGCGCCGCCGCCGGTTGGGTCACGCGGTCACTTCTTGTAGATCCGCTTGCGGGTCTGTTCGAGTTGCGCGAGCACCGTGTCGAGCTGCGCGGGATTCGCGACGAACTGCTGCATGCCCTTCATCCCCTCGTCGGCCATTTCCTTCGTCATGTCGCGGTCGTAGAACTGCGCGACGCCGCCCTTCGTGTCGGCGAGGATCCGGAAGCCGATCCGCGAGATCGGATCGGCCGGCTCCGGCGACTTGCTGTTGGCCGACAGCGAACCGAGCCCTTCGGCGAGTTTCGCGCCGATCTCGGGCGTTTCGACGAATGCGAGGAACGTGTGCGCGTCGGCCTTGTTCTTCGCCTTGGTCGGGATGTGCAGCGATTCGACCGGGCCGTCCTCGGCGGTCGGCACCTTCGGGTCGATGACGGGGAAGCGGTAGTAGCCCATTTCCGGCTTCACGTTCGGCGGAAAGCCGGCCGCGATGAAGGTGCCCATCAGCATCATCGCGGCCTTGCCCTGGAACAGGAACGGCTGCGCGCCGTCGAGATCGTAGGACAGCGCGTTGTCGATGAAGTAGCCCGAGTCGATCAGCGATTTCCACGTCGTGTAGACCTTCTTCACGCGCGGGTCGGTGTACGGTACGTCGCCGGCCATCAGCTGCTGGTGAAACGCGTTGCCGTTCAGGCGCAGGTCGAGATAGTCGAACCAGCCGGCGAGCGTCCACGCGTCGCGGCCGCCGATCGCGATCGGCGTGATGCCGGCCGCCTTCAGCTTCTTGCACGCATCGAGAAACTGGTCCCAGGTCTTCGGTTCGTCGGCGATGCCGACCTTGCGGAACAGGTCCTTGCGGTAGAAGAGGCCCCACGAGTAGTAGACGGTCGGCGCCGCGTACTGCTTGCCGTTATACGACGACGCGCTGCGCGTCGACGCGTACATCGCGTCCCAGCCGTTCTTCGTCCAGTCGCCGCTCAGGTCCTCGAACAGTCCGCGCTTCGCGTAGTACGCCATCCGCTCGCCCGCGTGCCAGTTCACGACGTCCGGCGCGACGGTCGTGAGCCACGCGGGGAGCTGCACCTTGTACGCTTCCTCGTCGACGAAGGTCGGCTTCACGTCGATGTCGGGATGGGCCTTGTGGAACGCTTCGATCGTCGACTGCCACACGGCGCGCTGGCTCGCGCCCTTGAACGCGATGTTGATGGTCAGCGTGCCGGCATCGGCGGGCGTCGTCGCGCCGAACGACGCGAACGCGATGGCGGCGGCGCTCGCCAGGCGGGCAGCGACGCGAAGGGGGCGATGGGTCATGAGTGTCTCCAGTCCTGTGTGTCGTTGTTTGTGCGTGACCCGGCGCGTGGCGGCGCCGGGGGCGGTTGCTACGAACGGCTTCGATACACGGCCACGCCTTGCGGCTCGACCTGCGCGGCGCCGACCACGAACGCGGACGGCGGTACGCCGTCGATCGCATGCGGCGTGTCGCGATAGTTGAATACGTAGGTCAGGCCGCCGCGCCGGCTCACGCGCACGGTGTCGCCGAGCGGCGTCGGGGCCAGGCCCGCAACGGCTGCGACATCGGCGAACAGCCGCGCGGTGGTCGCGTCGTCGAACAGCGCGGCCCAGTAGTGCAGCGTGCCGTGCGACACGCAGGCCGGATGGCCGTCGGCGAAGCGTGCGTGCACGACGCAGCGGGTGCCGTCGTCGTTCAATTCGACGAGGTCGCGCCAGTGACGCGCTTCGCCCGCGAGCGGCGAGCCGTCGCGCAGCGTGCCGTCGATCCGTTCGGTCAGGTTCGGCCGCAGCGATTCGACGCGCCACACGCGTACCGGCAGGATCGATGCGAGCGGGCCGGGCGGCAGCGCCGGCGGAATCTGCAGGTCGGCCGTCTTCGAGCCGGTGCGCGGGCCGAACACCGCGTGCGCACCCGATGCGGCGAGCCGCGACGCGAAATCGTCCGGCACGACCGGCAGCGGCGGCACGACGACGAGCCGGTAGCCGTCGAGCGGCGCATGCGCGGACACGATGTCGACGTCGAGGCCGAGCGAGCGCAGCGCCGAGTAGTACTCGAACGCGAAACGCGGGTAGTGGAAATCGGCGCCCTGCGGCTGCACTTCGAACAGCCATTTCGCTTCGTAGTCGAACACCAGCGCGACCGGCGCACGCACCGGGCCGGTCGCATCGGCATCCGCGCCGGCGTCGAGCACGGCGGCGATTTCCTGCGCGACGCGCTGCGCTTCGCGGCCGCCTTCGTCGAGCCGGTTGTCGGGGGTGTTCAGGCCCGCGTGCATCTGCTCCTGCGCGAACGGCGCCTGCCGCCAGCGGAAGTACGATACGCAGCCGGCGCCGTGCGCGAACGCTTCCCAGCTCCACAGCCGCACCATGCCCGGCAGCGGCGCGGGGTTCCAGTGCGCCCAGTTCACCGGGCCCGGCTGCTGCTCCATCACCCAGAACGGCAGCTTCGACATGCCGCGATAGAGATCGTGATTGAACGACGCGAAATCGGGATGGCCGGTACGCAGCCAGCGCGCCTTCACGTCGGGCGCGAACCACAGCTCCTCGAGCGCGCCGAGCGGATAGCTGTCCCACGTCGCGACGTCGAGGTCGCGCGCGACTTCGTAGTGATCGAACTCGGTGAACAGCTGCATGAAGTTGTGCGCGACGACGCGGCCCGGCGAGTGCGCGCGGATCACGTCGACCTGCATCCGGTGATAGCGCGCGAGCTCGTCGGACGCGAAGCGCCGGTAGTCGAGGCGATGCGACGGATGGGCTTCGGTCACGGTGCCCACCGGCGCGTCGACTTCGTCGAAATGGCGATACTCCATGCTCCAGAACACGGTGCCCCACGCGCGGTTCAGCGCGCCGATCGTGCCGTAGCGCGCTTTCAGCCATTCGCGAAAGCGCACGAGCGCGGCCGGCGAGTAGCTGACGACGGTCTGGTGGCAACCCAGCTCGTTGTCGGTCTGCCAGTAGCGCACGGCCGGGTGGCGGCCGTAGCGTTCGGCGACCGCCGTGCAGATCTGGCGCGACGCTTCGAGATAGGTCGGCGACGAGAAGTCGTAGTGGCGGCGCGAGCCGAACGCGCGCGGCCGGCCGTCGGCGCCGATCGCGAGGATATCGGGATGGCGGTCGACCAGCCATTTCGGCGGCGTCGCGGTCGGCGTGCACATCACGATCTCGAGGCCGGCCGCGCCGAGCACGTCGACCGCGCGGTCGAGCCAGCCCCAGTCGTATTCGCCCGGCGACGGCTCGATGCGGCTCCACGCGAATTCGGCGATCCGCACCTGCTCGATGCCGAGCGCTTTCATCCGGCGGGCGTCGTCGGCCCACATCGATTCCGGCCAGTGTTCCGGGTAGTAACAGACTCCGAGGCGCATGCCCGATCCTTATGCGTAGTGGTGGACGGGAAGGTCGGCGCACGCGGGCACCGCGCGGCCGTCTTCGGTGAACAGGTGGCAGGCCGCGGCCGGCGCGTGCACGTGCACGCGTTCGCCGGTGCGCACCTGCGCGTCGCCGGGCACTTTCGCGATCAGTGGCGTCGCGTTCGGCTGGCCGGCCGGATCGAGGTGCACGTAGGTCTGCTCGCCCAGGCGTTCGACGAGCGCGACGTCGCGCGCGAGCGTCGTCGCGTCGGGCGCGGCGCCGAGCGTCAGGTGTTCGGGGCGGATGCCGAGCGTCACGGCGGCGCCGGCGGAGAGCGCCGAGCCGTCGCGCGGCAGCACGAAGGTTTCGCCGGATGGCACGAGCGTGACGGCCGTGCGACGCGCGTCGCATGCGGTCACGACGGCCGGCAGGAAGTTCATCCGCGGCGAGCCGATGAAGCCCGCGACGAAGCGGCTGGCCGGATGGTGGTAGAGGTCGAGCGGCGCGCCGACCTGCGCGATGCTGCCGTGCTGCGCGGTATCCGCGCCGGCGTGCAGCAGCACGATCTTGTCGGCGAGCGTCATCGCCTCGGTCTGGTCGTGCGTCACGTAGACGACGCTCGCGCGTTCGAACTGACGATGCAGCCGCGCGATCTCGATGCGGGTCTGGCCGCGCAAGGCCGCGTCGAGGTTCGACAGCGGTTCGTCGAACAGGAACACGCCGGGCTCGCGCACGATCGCGCGGCCGATCGCGACGCGCTGCCGCTGGCCGCCGGACAGCGCCTTCGGCTTGCGCTCGAGCAGCGTGTCGAGCTGCAGGATGCGCGCGGCGTCGCGCACCTTCCGGTCGATCTCGGCCTTCGGCACGCGCGCGAGCTTCAGCCCGAACGCCATGTTCTCGTACACCGTCATGTGCGGAAACAGCGCGTAGCTCTGGAACACCATCGCGACGCCGCGCTGGGCGGCCGGCACGTCGTCGACGCGGCGGCCGTCGATCGACAACTCGCCGGCGCTCAGATCCTCGAGCCCGGCGATCATGCGCAGCAGCGTCGATTTCCCGCATCCGGACGGCCCGAGAAACACGCAGAACTCGTGCGCGCCGATCTCCAGATCGACGTCGCGAATGACCGGCGCGTGCTCGCCGTAGGCTTTCTGCACGCGTCGCATCGAGATGCTCGCCATTGTCTCCGCTCCATGTTTTAATGCGCCGTACGACTTGATTAAGCGCTTAATCACCGCGATCAAAAAAAGGGGCGATGCGATCGCGGCCGAGTCGCGCCCGTTGGCGGGCGGCAAGGTGTGCGGCGATAGTGCGCCGCTTCGGTGAGCGAAGCAAATACTGGATCGACGTCTCATATAGTGGGTAAGCGATGGCAACACTGGATGAAGTGGCGCGCCGCGCCGGCGTGACGGCCGCGACGGTGTCGAACGTGCTGCGCGACCGCGGCCGGGTGGGCGACGCGACGCGCGCGCGGGTGCTCGAAGCGGTCGACGCGCTCGGCTATCGGCCGCATCTCGCCGCGCGGGCGCTGGCGGAAGGGCGCGCGCCGACGGTCGCGCTGATGGTATCGAGCATCGCGAACCCGTTCTATCCGGAGTTCGCGCTGGCGGTCGAGCGCGCGGTGCGCCGCAACGGGCAGTTCCTGATCGTCTGCAACACGAACGAAGATCCGTTGCAGGGGCGAGCGTATCTCGACCAGATCGCCGGCACGGTCTCCGAAGGAATTCTCGTGACCAACGCGAACCTGCATCTGCCGGATCTGCTCGACGTCGCGCGGCGCGGTGTGCCGGTCGTGCTGTGCCTGTGGGAGCGGCCCGAGGCGCCGCCCGACGGGCTGCCATGCGTGGCGATCGATTTCCGCGAGGCGGGGCGGATCGCGACGCGGCATCTGCTCGAACTCGGCCATCGCGAGATCGGCGTGATCGTCGGCGGGTCGGCAAACGGCGTGCAGGCCGCGCGCTACGACGGCTGCGTCGACGTGATGCGCGAAGCCGGGCTGGACGCGTCGCGCGTCGGCGCCGGGCACGATTCGATCGAGGGCGGCGTGCGCGCGGCCGGGCAGTTGCTCGATGCGCATCCCGAGCTGACCGCGCTCGTCGCGACCAACGACCTGCCGGCGATCGGCGCGATGCACGCGGCGGCCGATCGCGGCCGGCGCGTGCCCGACGATCTGTCGATCGTCGGCATCACCGACATCCATCTCGCCCGCGACACGCGGCCCACGCTGACGACCGTCGCGATCCCGACCGCCGAGGCGGCCGGTATCGCGGTCGAATTGCTCAATACGCTGCGCGAGGCGGGCGGGCGGGGTGACGACGCATCGCGCGTGCGGGTCGCGTCACCGCCGACGCTGGCGGTGCGCGGTACGACGGGGCCGGTGCACGGCCGCGCACCGCACCGTGCCGGGCGGTCGCGCCGCACGTAAGGCCGCGAACCGGCCAGGTGGCGGCGCGAGGTTCGTTGGTAGAATTCGCATCCGTGGACAGCCGCCGGCAGCGACCCAGCCAGCCGGCGGCTACGCCAGACCGCCGACCCGCGCCCGCTTCGGCGCTCGATCCAATACGTGAATGAAGAAAACCGTCAAGACAGGTACGGCATCGGCTTCCGGCACGGCGCGCGCACGCCGGCCCACGCAGGCGGAGCGCAGCCAGGCGACGCGTGAGCGCGTCATTGCCGCCGCGATATCGCTGCTGCACAGGGAAGGCTATTCTGGTGCGACGACGCTCGCGATCCGGCGCGAGGCCGACGTCAGCATGGGCGCCATGCAGCACCAGTTTCCGACCAAGGCGGAATTGATGGCCGCGGTGCAGGAACGGCTCACCGGCGATCGCTTCGCGCAGTTCGAACGCGCGGCGCGCAGCGCCACGACGCCGCTCGAGCGGATCGACCGGATGCTCGATGTCGCGGGCGTGCTCATCGGCACGCCGCTATTCGCCGCCAGCATGGAGATCCAGTTGGCCCGGCGCGCCGACAAGGAGCTCGACGAGGCGGTGACGCGTATCCTCAGGCCGTTCGGCGAGGGGTTTCGCGCACTGATGGACGATGCCGTCGCGGGTTTCGATCGTGCGATTGCGCTCAAGATCACGCAATTGCAGTTACTGGCCGGATCGATGATCCGCGGGTTGACCATCGATGTCGTGACGGGCAGTGACCCTGCCGTGGCGCGGGCCGCATTCGCGCTCTGGCGTGAAATCGCGCTGCGGCACATCACGGACATGGCGCAATCTACTGCGCCGGCGCCCACGAAAACCGGCAAGCGCCGCGCTTCACGCTGATATCCCGCTGACGATGTGGGCCGCGCGCATCGTCGCGCCGGCCTCAACCACCTTCGACGAGCCGCAGCACGGTGCGTCGCGCCGAATCGAGATGCGCGACGGTCATCGCGCGTGCCGCCCGCGCATTGCGTTCGCGACATGCCTGCAGAATCTCTTCGTGATCGACCTGGAACGACGGCGTATCCGCGAGCAGCGTGGCCTGCAGGCGCTCGTAACGTTCGACCTGGCTGCGCAGCTCCGCGATCGACTTCAACTGCCGCGCGTTGCCGCAGCACGCATACAGCAACGCGTGGAATTCGCGGTTCAGCTCGCCTTGCCGGCGCGGCGCCGTCGCATCGCCGAGCAGCCGATGCACGAGTTCGGCGCGCGCGAGCGTCTCGTCGTCGAGCCGCTTCACGCTGCGGTAGATCGCATCGCCTTCGAGCAGCACGCGCAAATCGTAGATTTCCTGCACGTCGGACGCGCTCAGCGTCCGTACGACCGCGCCGCGATTCCTGAAGATATCGAGCAAGCCTTCGCGTTCGAGCCGCTGGATCGCTTCGCGCATCGGAATTCGGCTGATGCCGAACCGTTCGGCCAGGTCGCGCTCGACGAGCCGCTCGCCGGCCGCCAGCTCGCCGTTGATGATCATGTCGCGCAGCGACGCGGCGACCGCGTCAGCGGTGGAGTCGAGTTTGGCTTCCATGCCTGCGTGTTCCGTTATTTTGGAATAATGGTATACCAAACGACGATCCGGTGCCAGAATGGCGATCACCGGCGGGCTTCACGTAACGGCGTCCGGCCCGTTCGGACCGGTCAAGACAACCGACATCAATGGAGAGCGAGATGGCATCGGGTGAACATCACTATCGCGTCGCAGTGGAGTGGACGGGCAATCGCGGCACCGGCACGTCGGGGTATCGCGAGTACGGCCGCGATCACGTGATCCGCGCCGGTTCGAAGCCGGATATCCCCGGTTCGTCGGACCCGGCGTTCCGCGGCGACGCGGCGCGCTGGAACCCCGAAGACCTGCTGCTCGCGTCGGCGTCGGCATGCCACAAGCTCTGGTATCTGCATCTGTGCGCGGAGGCCGGCATCCGCGTACTGGCCTACGTCGACCACGCGGAAGGCATGATGGTCGACGGCGCCGGAGCGGGCCGCTTCACCGAGATCGTGCTGCGGCCGCAGGTGACGATCCGGGCCGGCGACGATCGCGAACGGGCCGCGCATCTGCATCACGATGCGCATGCGCAGTGCTACATCGCGAATTCGGTCAACTTCCCGATTCGCTGCGAACCGGTGGTCGAGTTTGCCGCGGAGTAGGCAACCGCAGCTGCACAGTCACGGCGCGACGCCGTAAACCTCCCGCGCCGCGGCCCGAATCGCATCGACCATCACCGCGACGGCCGGCGAATGCAGCCGGTCGGTGCGCGTGATGAGCCCGAAATCGTCCATCCGGCAATCCATCTCCAGCGGCAGCACCGTGACGATGCCGTGCCGCGCGTAGTAGTGCGCGACGTCCTCGGCGAGCACCGCGATCATGTCGCTCTGCTCGATCAATTGCGTGATGAACAGCAGCGCGGCCGTCTCGACGACGTTCGCCGGCGGCGCGAGGCTCGCGCGCTGGAACACGAGCTCGAAGCGGTGACGCAGCACGCTGCCGGCCGGCGGCACGACCCACGCGGCGCGCTGCACGTCTGCGAGCGACAGCGGCGCCTGCGCGAGCAGCGGGTGGCCGGGCCGCACGACGGCGGCCACCGACTCGCCGGTCAGCGGTTCGTAGCGCAGGCGCAGCTTGTCGTGTTCGGCGGACAGCCGGCCGAGCACGATGTCGATCTTTTCCTGTGCGAGGTGTTCGAGCAGCACGTTGCTGGTGTCGATCTCGACCGACACGTGCAGGCCCGCATGCGTGCCCTTCACCGCGGCGACGGCCGGCGGCACGAGCCGCAGGCCCGGCGACGTGATCGCCCCCACGGCGACGTGGCCGAGATGCCCGGCCTTTAGCGCGGCCAGCTCCTCGCGCGCCTGGTCGAGGCTGCCGAGCGCCGCGCGCGCGTGGCGGATCAGCGCGTCGCCGTACAGCGTCGGCCGCATCCCGCGCGGCAGGCGCTCGAACAGCACCGCGCCGATCGATTCCTCGAGTTCGCGCAGCAGCTTCGACGCGGCCGGCTGCGTCATGTTCAGCGCGGCCGCCGCGCGGTGAATGCTGCCTTCGTCGGCGAGCGCGACGAGCAGCAGCAACTGGCGCGTCTTGAGGCGGGCGCGGTTTCCCCACGGGCTGGCTTCGGTCATCGTACGGGTTTATATCGATATCTGAATCGATATCGTAATCGCCTAAATCGTCATTAGCCAGTTATCAAAATTCTGCCTAGACTGCGCCGGTATCCCGTCACCACAGGACTGACGATGTCGGCAACAAAACCCAGGCTGCGCTCCGCTCAATGGTTCGGCACGAACGACAAGAACGGCTTCATGTACCGAAGCTGGATGAAGAACCAGGGCATTCCCGATCACGAATTCGACGGCCGGCCGATCATCGGCATCTGCAACACGTGGTCCGAACTGACGCCGTGCAACGCGCACTTTCGCAAGCTCGCCGAGCACGTGAAGCGCGGCATCTCGGAAGCGGGCGGCTTCCCGGTCGAGTTCCCGGTGTTCTCGAACGGTGAATCGAACCTGCGCCCGTCCGCGATGCTCACGCGCAATCTTGCGTCGATGGACGTCGAGGAAGCGATCCGCGGCAACCCGATCGACGCGGTCGTGCTGCTCGCCGGCTGCGACAAGACGACGCCCGCGCTGCTGATGGGCGCGGCAAGCTGCGACGTGCCGGCGATCGTCGTGTCGGGCGGCCCGATGCTGAACGGCAAGCTCGAGGGCAAGAACATCGGTTCGGGCACGGCCGTGTGGCAGCTGCACGAAGCGCTGAAGGCCGGCGAGATCGACGTGCATCACTTCCTGTCGGCCGAAGCCGGGATGTCGCGCTCGGCCGGCACCTGCAACACGATGGGCACCGCGTCGACGATGGCGTGCATGGCCGAGGCGCTCGGCGTCGCGCTGCCGCACAACGCGGCGATTCCGGCCGTCGATTCGCGCCGCTACGTGCTCGCGCACATGTCGGGTATCCGGATCGTCGAGATGGCGCTCGAAGGGCTCGTGCTGTCGAAGATCCTGACGCGCGCGGCGTTCGAGAACGCGATCCGCGCGAACGCGGCGATCGGCGGTTCGACCAATGCGGTGATTCACCTGAAGGCGATCGCCGGCCGCATCGGCGTGCCGCTCGAACTGGAAGACTGGATGCGCATCGGCCGCGACACGCCGACGATCGTCGACCTGATGCCGTCGGGGCGCTTCCTGATGGAAGAGTTCTATTACGCGGGCGGCCTGCCGGCCGTGCTGCGCCGGCTCGGCGAAGGCGGGCTGCTGCCGCACCCGGATGCGCTGACCGTGAACGGCAAGTCGCTGTGGGACAACGTGCGCGAAGCGCCGAACTACGACGATGAAGTGATCCGTCCGCTTGACCGCCCGCTGATCGCGGACGGCGGGATCTGCATCCTGCGCGGCAATCTCGCGCCGCGCGGCGCGGTGCTGAAACCGTCGGCGGCGAGCCCCGAACTGCTGAAGCATCGCGGCCGCGCGGTGGTGTTCGAGAACCTCGACCACTACAAGGCGACGATCAACGACGAAGCGCTCGACATCGACGCGAGCTCGGTGATGGTGCTGAAGAATTGCGGGCCGCGCGGTTATCCGGGCATGGCCGAGGTCGGCAACATGGGGCTGCCGCCGAAGCTGCTGCGCCAGGGCGTGAAGGACATGGTGCGGATTTCCGATGCGCGGATGAGCGGCACCGCGTACGGCACGGTCGTG
Source organism: Burkholderia sp. MS389 (assembly GCF_016899425.1). Lineage (GTDB taxonomy): Bacteria > Pseudomonadota > Gammaproteobacteria > Burkholderiales > Burkholderiaceae > Burkholderia > Burkholderia sola. The sequence goes on along the minus strand of NZ_CP045995.1, from coordinate 1,970,415 downwards.
CTGCACGTCGCGCCGGAAGCCGCGGCCGGTGGGCCGCTTGCTGCCGTGCGCAACGGCGACTGGATCGAACTCGACTGCGAGGCCGGCACGCTGCATCTGGACATTACGGACGAGGAGCTGCAGCGCCGCCTGTCGGACGTCGATCCGACCGCGGCGCCGGGCGTGGCCGGGCAGCTCGGCAAGGGCGGTTACGCACGGCTGTATATCGATCACGTGCTGCAGGCCGACGAGGGGTGCGACCTCGACTTCCTGGTCGGCATGCGCGGCGCGGACGTGCCGAGCCATTCGCATTGAGTGGCGGGCGGTGACCGCCGGTTGTGCAGAGATACGGCCCGCGTAAGCGCTGAAGCGCTAACGTGGGCCGACCGCGATGCATGGGGCCGCCGTAAAAGCGCTAACGGCGGCCGACAGGAGACAAGATGACGACGCAGTACACGCCCGCGCAGGCCGCGGCGGACCAGTCCGACTCGCCGGCAGCCGTCGACGAACGGCAACTGACCCGCCTGCTCACGCGCAAGCTGGTGCCGTTCCTCGCGCTGATCTACGTGGTCGCGTACGTCGACCGTACCGTCGTCGGCTTCGCGAAGCTCCACATGAACGCGGCGATCGGCCTCGGCGACGCCGCGTACGGGCTCGGCGCCGGACTGTTCTTCATCGGCTACTTCCTGTGCGAGGTGCCGAGCAACCTCGCGCTCGGCCGCTTCGGCGCACGCGTGTGGTTCGCGCGCATCCTCGCGACGTGGGGCGTGATCACGATGGCGATGGCGCTCGTGCAGGGGCCGACCAGCTTCTACATGCTGCGCTTCCTGCTCGGCGCGGCCGAAGCCGGCCTCTATCCCGGCATCCTGTACTTCCTCACGCAATGGTTCCCGATGCGGGATCGCGCCCGCGTGATCGGCCTGCTCGTGCTCGCGCAGCCGCTCGCCGGTATCGTCACCGGGCCGCTCGCCGGATGGCTGCTGTCGACGCACGGGTGGTTCGGCCTGTCGGACTGGCAGACACTGTTCGTCGTCAGCGGCTTGCCGGCCGTGCTGCTCGCATGGCCGACGCTGCGGCTGTTGCCCGAATCGCCCGCGCATGCGCGCTGGCTGAACGACGACGAACGCCGCTGGATCGCGCGGCAGCTCGCCGCCGACCGCGACACGTATCGCCCCGATTCGCACGGCAATCCGCTCGCCGCGTTGCGCGACCGCCGCGTGCTGCTGCTCGCCGCGCTGTTCCTGCCGTTCCCGCTGTGCATCTACGGGCTGTCGCTGTGGCTGCCGACGATCATCCACGCGTTCGGCGCCGGCGATGCGACGACCGGCCTGCTGTCCGCCGTGCCCTACCTGTTCGCGGTGGTCGGCCTGCTCGTCGTGCCGCGCCATTCGGATCGCAAGCGCGAGCGCTACTGGCACATCGTCGTCGTGTCGGCGGCCGCCGCCGTGACGATGGCCGCGAGCGCGTGGGTGCGGCAGCCGGCGCTGCAATTCATGTTCATCTGCCTGACCGCGTTCTCGCTCTATTCGATCCAGGCCGTCGTGTGGGCGCTGCCCGGCGAATTCCTGGCCGGCACGAGCGCCGCGGTCGGCATCGCCGCGATCAATTCGCTCGCGAATCTCGGCGGCTACGTCGGGCCGTACGGGATCGGGCTGATCAAGGCATCGACCGGCAGCCTCGCGGCCGGCCTGTACTTTCTCGCGGCGACGCTGCTGTTCGCGGTGCTGATGACGTTCGTGGTCCGGGCCGCACTGCGCGCGCCCGAGCCGGCCGCGGGCGCATTCGCCCGCGAATCCTGAACGCCTTGTTTTCCGGCTGAACGCCGATTCGACTGACGCAGGACCCACCATGACATCGAGCAGCACACCGCGCTATCGCGGCATCTTCCCCGTCGTTCCGACGACGTTTTCCGACACCGGCGAGCTCGACCTCGCGAGCCAGAAGCGCGCGGTCGACTTCATGATCGACGCCGGATCGGACGGGCTGTGCATCCTCGCGAACTTCTCCGAGCAGTTCGCGATCACCGACGACGAACGCGACGTGCTCACGTGCACGATCCTCGAACACGTCGCCGGCCGCGTGCCGGTGATCGTCACGACGTCGCACTACAGCACGCAGGTTTGCGCGGCGCGCAGCCTGCGCGCGCAGCAGCTCGGCGCGGCGATGGTGATGGCGATGCCGCCGTATCACGGCGCGACGTTTCGCGTGCCGGAAGCGCAGATCTTCGATTTCTTCGCGCGCGTGTCCGATGCGATCGACATCCCGATCATGATCCAGGACGCGCCGGCGAGCGGCACGCCGCTGTCCGCGCCGTTCCTCGCGCGGATGGCCCGCGAGATCGAGCAGGTCGCGTACTTCAAGATCGAGACGCCGGGTGCGGCGAACAAGCTGCGCGAGCTGATCCGGCTCGGCGGCGACGCGATCGAGGGGCCGTGGGACGGCGAGGAGGCGATCACGCTGCTCGCCGACCTCCATGCGGGCGCGACCGGCGCGATGACGGGCGGCGGCTTCCCGGACGGTATCCGGCCGATCCTCGAAGCATGGCGCGACGGGCGCCACGACGATGCGTTCGCGCATTACCAGACGTGGCTGCCGCTGATCAATCACGAGAACCGCCAATCCGGGATCCTCACCGCGAAGGCGCTGATGCGCGAAGGCGGCGTGATCGCGTGCGAGCGGCCGCGGCATCCGATGCCGGAACTGCACCCGGACACGCGCGCGGAATTGCTCGCGATCGCGCGCCGGCTCGATCCGCTCGTGCTGCGCTGGGCGCGCTGAGCGATTCGCGAAGGAGAGACGCACGATGAGCCATCCAATTTCGCTGGGTGTCGTCGGGATCGGCAAGATCGCCCGCGACCAGCATTTGCCGGCGATCGCCGCCGAACCGGGCTTCGCGCTGACTGCCTGCGCGAGCCGTCACGCAGAAGTCAACGGCGTGCGCAATTATCCGGATCTGAACGCGCTGCTGGCCGCCGAGCCCGAGCTCGACGCGGTGTCGCTGTGCGCGCCGCCGCAGGTGCGCTACGCGCAGGCGCGCGCGGCGCTCGAAGCCGGCAAGCACGTGATGCTCGAGAAGCCGCCGGGCGCGACGCTCGGCGAAGTGGCGGCGCTGGACGCGCTGGCCCGCGAGCGTGGCCTCACGCTGTTTGCGACCTGGCATTCGCGCTGCGCGAGCGCGGTCGAGCCGGCGCGTGCATGGCTCGCGCAACGCACGATCCGCGCGGTGCAGGTGCGCTGGAAGGAAGACGTGCGGCGCTGGCATCCGGGGCAGCAGTGGATCTGGGAGCCGGGCGGCCTCGGCGTGTTCGATCCGGGCATCAACGCGCTGTCGATCGTCACGCGGATCCTGCCGCGCGAGCTGGTGCTGCGCGAGGCGACGCTGATCGTACCGAGCGACGCGCAGATGCCGATCGCGGCCGAACTCGATTGCGCGGATACCGACGGCGTACCGGTGCGCGCGGAATTCGACTGGCGGCATGGCCCGGTCGAGCAATGGGAGATCGCGGTCGACACGGCCGACGGCGTGCTCGCGATCAGCCGCGGCGGCGCGCAATTGTCGATCGCGGGCGAGCCGGTCGAGATCGGGCCGGAGCGCGAATACCCGGCGCTGTATGCGCATTTCCACGCGTTGATCGCGCGTGGAGAAAGCGACGTCGACGTGCGGCCGCTGCGGCTCGTCGCCGATGCCTTCCTGTTCGGCCGGCGCGTGCAGACCGACGCGTTCGGCCGCTGAACCTGCGTGCGCTTCGCCATGAAGCATGAAGCGCACGCGACGATTGATTGATATTTCGACACGCATCACGGCATCAGCCGATACCAAGGAGACACCATGAACCGCACGACTCACACGATCCGTCGACACACCCTGCGCGCGCTGCTGGCCGCGCTTTGCATCGCGCCGCTCGGGATGACGGGCGCCGCGCATGCCGATGCGCCGCTGAAGATCGGCTTCCTCGTGAAGATGCCGGAGCAGGCGTGGTTCATCAACGAGCAGAATGCGGCATCCGCGCTCGGCCAGAAGGAGAACTTCTCGGTCGTGAAGATCGGCACGCCCGACGGCGAGAAGGTGCTGGCCGCGATCGACAACCTCGGCTCGCAAGGCGCGCAGGGCTTCGTGATTTGCGCGCCGGACGTGCGCCTCGGGCCGGCGATCGCGTCGCGCGCGAAGCGCTACAACATGAAGTTCGTGACCGTCGACGACCAGCTCGTCGATTCGAGCGGCAAGCCGCTGCCGAACGTGCCGCACCTCGGGATGTCGGCGACCAAGATCGGCAACCAGGTCGGCCAGGCGATCGCCGACGAGATGAAGCGGCGCGGCTGGAAGCCGGAAGAAGTCGGCGCGCTGCGGATCACGAACTACGAGCTGCCGACCGCGAAGCTGCGCACCGACGGCGCGACGCAGGCGCTGCTCGCGAACGGCTTCCGCAAGGAGAACATCTTCGACGCGCCGCAGAAGACGACCGACGACGAAGGCGGCTTCAGCGCGGCGGCGCCCGTGCTCGCCCGCCATCCGAACGTGAAGAAATGGGTGGTCTACGCGCTGAACGAGGAAACCGTGCTCGGCGCGGTGCGCGCGACCGAACAGCTGCACATCCCGGCGGCCGACGTGATCGGCGTCGGCATCAACGGCGCGGGCGAGGCGTTCGCCGAGTTCCAGAAGAAGGAGCCGACCGGCTTCTACGGGACGATCGCGGTCAGCTCGACGAACCACGGCAAGGACAGCACGCAGAACCTCGTCGACTGGATCCGCAACGGCAAGACGCCGCCGGCCGACACGCAGACGAGCGGCAAGCTGATGACGCGCGCGAACTGGCAGGCCGTGCGCGCCGAACTCGGTATCTGAGCGGGGCGAGGCGAGAACGCGATGACGATGCAGACGATGACGGCCGTGTCCGGCCACGACGCCGAAGCGGGTACGCCGCCGGACGGCCCGCTGCTCGCGCTCGACGGCATCACCGTGACGTTTCCGGGCGTGCGTGCGCTCGACGCGGTGTCGCTGTCGGTGCGCGCGGGCGAAGTGCACGGGCTGATGGGCGAGAACGGCGCGGGGAAATCGACGCTGCTGAAGGTGCTGTCCGGCGTGAACCAGCCGCAGGCCGGCACGCTGACGCTGAACGGCACGGCGCAGCGCTTCGCGTCGACGCGCGCGGCACTCGAGGCCGGCATCGCGATCATCTACCAGGAGCTGCATCTGGTGCCTGAGCTGACGGTCGCGGAAAACCTGATGCTCGGGCAATTGCCGAGCCGGCTCGGCGTGGTCGACGAACGTGCGCTCGCCGCGCGCGCGCTCGATGCGCTGGAGCGGCTCGGCGAGCACATCGATCCGGGCATCCCGGTGAAGTATTTGTCGATCGGCCAGCGCCAGATGATCGAGATCGGCAAGGCGCTGATGCGCGATGCGCGCGTGATCGCGTTCGACGAACCGACGAGCTCGCTGTCCGCACGCGAAACCACGCAACTGTTCCGGATCATCCGCGCGCTGCGCGCGGAAGGCCGCGCGATCATCTACGTCACGCACCGGATGGAGGAAGTGTACGAGCTGTGCGACCGCGTGACGGTGTTTCGCGACGGCCGCCGCATCGACACGTTCGATTCCGTCGCCGATCTCGACCGCGACCGGCTGATCGGCTGCATGGTCGGCCGCTCGATCGAGGACGTGTACGGCTACCGGCCGCGCCCGGCCGGCGACGTGCTGATTGAAGCGAAGGGGCTGGCGGGGCCGGGGCTGGCCGAGTCCGTGTCGTTCACCGCGCGGCGCGGCGAGATCGTCGGCTTCTTCGGGCTCGTCGGCGCGGGCCGCTCGGAGTTGATGAAGCTGCTGTACGGCGCGGTACGGCCGACCGCCGGCCACGTCGAGCTGAACGGCAAGCGGGTGGCGTTCGGCAGCCCGCGCGACGCGGTGCGTGCCGGCATCGCGCTGTGCCCGGAAGACCGCAAGCAGGAAGGCATCGTCGCGATCGCGTCGGTGGCCGACAACCTCAACATCAGCGCGCGCCGTCATTTCAGCCCGGCGCGCGTGCTGCTCGACGGGCGGCGCGAACGCGAGCTCGCGCAGAAATACATCGAGCGCCTCGCGATCAAGACCCGCGACGGCGAAACGCCGATCGGCGCGCTGTCGGGCGGCAACCAGCAGAAGGTCGTGCTCGCGCGCTGGCTGGCCGAGCGCATCGACGTGTTCCTGATGGACGAGCCGACGCGCGGCATCGACGTCGGCGCGCGCGCCGAAATCTACAACCTGTTCTACGAACTCGCGGAAGCGGGCCGTACGGTGATCCTCGTGTCGAGCGATCTGGCCGAGGTGATCGGCGTGTCGGACCGCATCGTCGTGATGAAGGAAGGACGGATCGCGGGCGAGGTCGCGAAGGCGCAGGCGACGCCCGATGCGCTGATCAAGCTCGCGCTGCCGCGCTAGCGGCCCGCAGTCAAACTGGAAAGCAAACGTTATGAGCCAGGCAATGCAACCCCAACGTACTTCCCCCTCCCCGGATACGCCCGCCGTGCCCGCGCGCGCGCGCGGCGGCGTGTGGCAGTTGATCAACCGCTCCGGCATCGTGATGGTGTTTCTGGTGCTGTTCGCGACGCTGTCGCTGACCGTGCCGGACTTCCTCACGCCGCGCAACATCCAGGGCCTGCTGCTATCGGTCACGCTGATCGGTTCGATCTCGGTGACGATGATGTTCGTGCTCGCGCTCGGCGAAGTCGACCTGTCGGTCGCGTCGATCGTCGCGTTCTCGGGTGTGGTCGCATCGACGCTGATTACCGCGACGCACAGCATCGTGCTCGGCGTCGCGGCCGGCGTGCTCGCCGGCGGCGCGGTGGGGCTCGTGAACGGCGTGCTGATTGCGCGCTACCGGATCAACTCGCTGATCGTCACGCTCGCGATGATGGAAGTCGTGCGCGGGCTCGCATTCATCACGTCGAACGGCGACGCGGTGATGATCTCGGAAGAGCGCTTCTTCGATCTCGGCGGCGGGTCGTTCCTCGGCATCTCGTTTCCGATCTGGAGCAACATCGTCGGCTTCGTCGTGTTCGGCTTTTTGCTGCGCAAGACGGTGTTCGGCAAGAACGTGCTGGCGGTCGGCGGCAACGGCGAGGCCGCGCTGCTCGCGGGGCTGCCGGTGATGCGCATCAAGATCGCCGTGTTCGTGCTGCAGGGGCTCGTGACCGGCTTCGCCGGCGTGATGCTCGCGTCGCGAATGAGCCTCGGCGACCCGAAGACGTCGGTCGGTCTCGAGCTCGGCGTGATTTCCGCGTGCGTGCTCGGCGGCGTGTCGCTGACGGGCGGCGTCGCGACGATCTCCGGCGTGCTGGTCGGCGTGCTGATCATGGGCTCCGTGCAGGACGCGATGAGCCTGCTGAACGTGCCGACCTTTTACCAATATCTGATACGCGGCGGAATTCTGTTGCTCGCGGTGCTGTTCGACCAGTATCGTCGCAACCAGCGGCGCGCGATGAAGATCTGATTTCGACCACGCGCGGCCGCCTGCAAATACGACGAATATCGGGAGACGGCATGCAACAGACTCATCCGGGCACGGCGGCGACGCTGCTGGCCGACAGCCGCAACACGCTCGGCGAAGGCGCGACGTGGTGCGACAGGACGCACGCGCTGTACTGGGTGGACATCGAAGGCGCGCAACTGTGGCGCTGCCGCGCGGACGGTTCGGACCTCGCGCAATGGGCGATGCCCGAGCGGCTCGCGTGCTTTGCGCTGACCGACGAGCCGGACGTGCTGCTCGTCGGGCTCGCTACGCATCTCGCTTTCTTCAATCTGCGCAGCGGTGCGTTCACGCGGATCGTCGACGTCGAACCCGAGCTGCCGACGCGGCTGAACGACGGGCGCTGCGACGGGGCCGGCGCGTTCGTGTTCGGGATGAAGGACGAAGGTGGCGATCCGCCGCGCGCGGTCGGCGGGTTTTATCGGCTCAATCCGGACCTCACGCTCGAGCGGCTTGCGCTGCCGCCGGCCGCGATCGCGAACAGCATCGGGTTCTCGCCGGATGGCACGAAGATGTATTTCTGCGATTCGCTGGTGCGCGAGATTTTTGTGTGCGATTACCGGGCGGGTGGCGACGTTGCGAACGTGCGGTCGTTCGCGCGGCTGACGGATGTGGACGGAGATCCGGACGGCTCGATCGTCGATCGTGATGGCGGGCTGTGGAATGCGCAGTGGGGTGGGCGGCGGGTGGTGCGTTATGGGCCGGGCGGGGTCGAGACGGATCGCGTTGAAGTGCCGACCGCGCAGCCGAGTTGCGTTGCGATCGATGGTGACGGCCGGTTGTATGTGACGAGTGCACGTGTTGGCCTGAGCGATGATGCGCTGGTCGGCGATGCGCACGCCGGCGGTGTGTTCGTCGCGCAGACGCGCTATGTGGGGCTGCCGACTGCGCGGTTTGCCGGGACACGTACTGGATGAATGGCGGATGTGGACGGCAGGTGCTATCGGCTGGCAACCCGAAATGGCGCAGAACAACGAAAGCCCCCGGCTTGTGAAGGATCGGGGGCTTTTCTTTTACACGCAATCACCACAATTAAAATAAAGGTAGTCGGGCACGAATCCAATCCCACTTGGTAGGCGGAATCGCAAGCAACTGCATCACATCACTGCTCGAGCTATCGTAAAATATGATTCCACCGACACCATCTACCAGTTCTCGCTCGGTTGCTGAATTTACATAGTATGAAAAATAGCGTTGAGCGCGCAATTCTCCGGTTCCGTCAAAAAGCTGAAGCCTCACTTCATGCCCATTCCGAACATTCGCTCCACACAACTTTGCGTAATATTCCATGCCTCCAAATTCCTTCTTTCCCCCATTCAGTTCATTTTCAAAAAAATCACACCGACCATAATTTGGTCTGCTCATATGAATGGAAAAGCCAATCAGAAAAAACAGAAGAATGGCTAGCCCAGTGATTCGGAGGGCGCTAATCTGCATATTTCACCAAGTTTTATTTCGACAGGTTTCTTCAACTTTAGATAGACGGGTTTTGAATATATCATAAAGTCCCCGCCCCTATGATGCTTGGCGCGCCATCGACTATAGTCGGAGTTGTAGATCGGATAGAACACGTCGGGCTCTTTGAATTTCCCGAAAAGGCTCTTTCTCGTGTCCACGGGCTTGTTGATGCTTTTTACCCAGATATCCACATCAGTATCGCGCTTTGGCGAACTAGACGCCGACTCACTTATCACGGGCCCCGGCGCGATGATCACGCCACGCTTATTCCAATGCCCCAAATATTGAATTCCATTAAATGAGTAGTTGTCTTTGACGTAAAGGTACACATGCGTAATTTTTCCGATGGCGTCTACGCAATAAAAATTGCTCGTTTTCTCATATCTGAAATATTTTTCACCAGTGATCTCAAGATTGCCTATGGCTGCATATATATTAAAATTCGCCAAGGCTCCCGTGAGATCCGTCGGTGCGAGATTTTCGAGTGTGTCCCAATTGCTGATTGAAGCAAGCTGGAATTGCCAATCTATATGAAAATGACGAATGTCAGACAAAAATTGAGTCGTATTGATATTGAGGTTTGCCTGTCGATCTTCTGAAAACATCTTGTTAATTTTTGCAAGAATTTTTGTTTTTGCTTCGACTATGGCGGCGTCTCGATAAATATCCTCGGAAAGAAGCTTTTCATATTTCCTCCGAACACTTCCAAATTTCAATGTCCAGTCAAGAGTTACGCTATCGTTGTTTATTGGTTGAATTGACTTGGCATTGTCATTATAAATGTGCTCGGCACTCGCAAACCAAGTGCGTGCGAGTTTGGCTGACACTCTCCAGCCCAAGTTATCCATCGCAATAGCTACATCTTGTAAATCAAAGGGCGGGGGATTCTCGCAAACTTCGGCCTCGTCCTGCTTTGGTGGTTCTTTGGTCTTCGGCTGTTGCTTCGACTGCGGTGCTTCTGCTTGCTTTCGAGTTTTGGGCGGCTTCGCTACCGGCTTTGGTGGCAGTGGAGGCGGCGGCTTTTCGCCTGGAGCCAGTTTATCGATCGATACAGTTTTTTGAGTCTCGAGCGGGATGCATCCTTGTGCGCCATCGTACTTCTTCAATTCTGGCCCTAGCAACCCTTTTTGAGGTCTATAGTAAGGAATCTTTTTTACGTCAGCCATAAAATTCTCGTCTCATATTAACCTTTGTTGGTTGCGGTATCGCAGTCACTCCGCCTTGTGAAGATTGGAATGAAGCTGTTCTTTTACCCCATCACGAAGTGACGAACCATTTTCAAGATGAGAATCGATTGTTTTTGGTAATTTAATGGATGTGCGGACCGGTAATTTCGTACTTATACGAGGCAACTGAGAACATGGAGGGACGTTAAGCGTGATGTCGCGACTATGCGTCCGTCCCCCCACCTGCTGATAAGATGGCCCGCAATTCCACCCAGCCCGCGCCATGAGTTCCACCCCGACCAAGCCCGCCCGTTCGAAACCCGCCGCGAAGAACGTCGCCCGCACGCCGGCCGACAAGCCGAAGCCGCGCGTGCAACAACGCCTGACCTATGTGATCGGCGGCCTCGACCGGCTGCTGCGCCGCCACATGACCGACGCGCTCGCGCCGCTCGGCATCACGCTCGCGCAGTACACGGCGCTGTCGGTGCTCGAGGCGCGCGGCGCATCGTCGAACGCGCAGTTGGCCGAGCGCTCGTGGATCACACCGCAGTCGGCGAACGAGGTGATGAGCGTGATGGCCGCCCGCGGTTTCGTCACGCGCGAAGCCGACCCGTCGCACGGCCGCATCATCCTGCTGACGCTGACCGATGCGGGCGCGGCGATGCTGCGCGAATGCGAAGCCGTGCTGCGCCCGCTCGAAAAGCGCATGCTCGGCGACATCCCGGCCGACGACGCCGCGCACGTGCAGCGCGCGCTCGAACTGTTCTCGCGCAACCTGCGCGGCTGACCGCTTCCCCGGTTTTCACGACGCGGGCCTGCCAGGCCCGCGCTCGCTTCGTACGCGCCATCGGCGGCCTCCCGACCGCTCCCCGATTTCCCGTCGCTTTCCCCGCGTTCCGCTCCGGGTTTACACCGGCGCTCGTGCCGCTTGCAATATCAGGTAGCCTGATATTAAATGAAGTCGTCCGCAGCAGGGATGCTGCGCACCGAATCGCACTGGAAACGAACGACAGGAACAGACATGAGCAAGTACGACAACCGCTGGCAGACCGTTGAAGTGAAAGTGGAGGCCGGCATCGCGTGGGTGACGTTGAATCGCCCCGAGAAGCGCAACGCAATGAGCCCGACGCTGAACAGGGAGATGCTGGAAGTCCTCGACGCGGTCGAGTTCGACGACGAGGCGAAGGTGCTGGTGCTGACCGGCGCGGGCGCCGCGTGGACGGCCGGCATGGATCTGAAGGAATATTTCCGCGAGATCGACGGCGGTTCCGACGCGCTGCAGGAAAAAGTGCGCCGCGACGCGTCGGAATGGCAGTGGCGCCGTCTGCGGATGTACAACAAGCCGACGATCGCGATGGTGAACGGCTGGTGCTTCGGCGGCGGGTTCTCGCCGCTCGTCGCGTGCGACCTCGCGATCGCGGCCGATGAAGCGGTGTTCGGGCTGTCGGAGATCAACTGGGGCATCCCGCCGGGCAACCTCGTCAGCAAGGCGATGGCCGACACGGTCGGGCATCGCCGCGCGCTGCACTACATCATGACCGGCGACACGTTCACGGGCGCGGAAGCGGCCGAGATGGGTCTCGTGAACAGCAGCGTGCCGCTCGCCGGGCTGCGCGACGCGACGATCGCGCTCGCCGCGCGGCTGATGGACAAGAACCCGGTGGTGCTGCGCGCGGCGAAACACGGCTTCAAGCGTTCGCGCGAGCTCACGTGGGAGCAGTGCGAGGATTACCTGTATGCGAAGCTCGACCAGGCGCAGTTGCGCGACCCGGAGCGCGGCCGCGAACAGGGGCTGAAGCAGTTCCTCGACGACAAGACGATCAAGCCGGGCCTGCAGGCATACAAGCGCTGAGACAAGCGCGGACGCAGCCGCCGGCTTCCCCGCCGGCGTAATCGCAAGAGACAGGCAAGGCAGGAGACGACATGACCGACAGACGGATGCTGATCGGCGGCGAGTGGTGCAACGCCCGCGACGGCCGCACCTTCGACCGCTTCAACCCCGCGACGGGCGCGCTCGCATCGCGCGCGCCGGCGGCCGGCGTGGCCGACGCCGACGCGGCGATCGACGCCGCGCATCGCGCGTTCCCCGCGTGGGCGGCACTCGCGCCGACCGAACGGCGCCGCCGGCTGCTGAAGGCGGCCGACCTGATGGACGCGCGCATCGACGAGATCATCGCGACCGGCGTCGCCGAAACCGGCGCGACGCCCGGCTGGCTCGGCTTCAACGCGACGCTCGCGGCGAACATGCTGCGCGAGGCCGCGTCGATGACGACGCAGATCGCCGGCGACGTGATCCCGTCCGACGTACCGGGCAACCTCGCGCTCGCGATGCGCGTGCCGTGCGGCGTGGTGCTCGGCATCGCGCCGTGGAACGCGCCGGTGATCCTCGGCACGCGGGCGCTGGCGATGCCGCTCGCCTGCGGCAACACGGTCGTGCTGAAGGCGTCCGAGGCGTGCCCCGGCGTGCATGCGCTGATCGGTGCGGTGCTGGACGAGGCAGGGCTCGGCGCGGGCGTGGTCAACGTGATCACGCACGCGGCGGCCGATGCGCCTGAGCTCGTCGAGCGGATGATCGCGCATCCGCAGGTGAAGCGGATCAACTTCACCGGGTCGACGCACGTCGGCCGCATCATCGCGCGCCACGCGGCCGCGCACCTGAAACCCGTGCTGCTCGAACTCGGCGGCAAGGCGCCGGTGCTCGTGCTCGACGATGCCGATCTCGATGCGGCCGTCGACGCGATCGCGTTCGGCGCATTCTTCAACCAGGGGCAGATCTGCATGTCGACCGAGCGCGTGATCGCCGCACGGCCGATCGCCGACGCCCTCGTCGAGCGGCTCGCCGCGAAGGCGCGCACGCTGGTCGCGGGCGATCCGCTGGCCGGCCATCCGCTCGGCACGATGGTCGATGCGTCGGCTGCCGCGCGCGCGGCGTCGCTGGTCGAGGATGCGCGTGCGCTTGGCGCGCAACTGCCGCTCGGCTGCCGTGTGGAAGGCGCGACGATGCAGCCGGCGATCGTCGACGGCGTGACGCGCGACATGCGGCTCTATCGCGAGGAGTCCTTTGCACCGGTCGTCGCGATCCTGCGTGCGGACAGCGACGACGAAGCGGTGGCGCTCGCGAACGACAGCGAATTCGGGCTGTCGGCGAGCGTGTTCAGCCGCGATATCGCACGTGCGATGGCGGTCGCGCGCCGGATCGAATCGGGGATCTGCCACGTCAACGGGCCGACCGTGCACGACGAAGCGCAGATGCCGTTCGGCGGCACGAAGGCGAGCGGCTACGGCCGCTTCGGCAGCCGCGCGTCGATCGCCGAATTCACCGAGCTGCGCTGGATCACCGTGCAGACCGCGCCGCGCCACTACCCGATATGAGCGAGCCGACGATGAATGCAGAGAAGGCGCCGCTTCAGGTCGGCCAACACGCCGACGCCGACGCCGTGCGCTACCGCGCGGCCGCCGTCGCGGTCGGCGCGGCCGAGATTCGCCGCGCCGACGACGGTACCTGGTACCTGCGCTCGCGCGAGCCGCTCGGCGATTACCCGACGCGCATCACCGACTGCCTCGTGCGCGGCGCGCACGCGCATCCCGACCGCGTGCTGGCCGCGCGGCGTGGCGCCGATGGCCGCTGGATCGAGATCACGTACGCGCAGATGCTCGAACGCGCGCGCGTGCTCGGCCAGGGTCTCGTCGATCTCGGGCTGTCGGCCGAGCGTCCGCTCGCGGTGCTGTCCGGCAACGATCTCGAGCATTTGCAGATGATGTTCGCGGCGATGCTGGCCGGCGTGCCGTATTCGCCGATCTCGCCCGCGTATTCGCTGGTGTCGACCGACTACGGCAAGTTGCGTCACACGCTCGGCGTGCTGCGGCCGGGCGCGGTGTTCGTCGCCGAACGTGCGCCGTTCGCGCGTGCGCTCGATGCGACGTTGCCGGCCGATGCAACGCTGATCGTGGCCCGCGACGCCGATGCGCAAACCGATGTCGCGAGCCGCACAGTGCCGCTGTCGCGCCTGCTCGCCACCGTTCCGCGCACGATCGATGCGATCCACGCGGCGGTCGGCCCCGACCATCTCGCGAAGATCCTGTTCACGTCCGGTTCGACGAAGCAGCCGAAGGCGGTGCCGACCACGCACCGGATGCTGTGCAGCAACCAGCAGATGCTGCGGCAGACGATGCCGGAACTCACGCGCGAGCCGCCGGTGCTGGTCGACTGGCTGCCGTGGAATCACACGTTCGGCGGCAGTCACAACCTCGGCATCGCGCTGTACAACGGCGGCACGCTGTATATCGACGACGGCCGCCCGATGCCCGGCCGCTTCGACGAAACCGTGCGCAACCTGCGCGAGATCGCGCCGACGATCTACTTCAACGTGCCGAAGGGCTGGGAAGAGCTGACCGCCGCGCTCGAACGCGATGCCGAGCTGCGCGACACGTTCTTCTCGCGCGTGAAGCTGTATTTCTTCGGCGGCGCGGGGCTGTCGCAGGCCGCATGGGACCGGCTCGACCGCGTGACCGAAGCGCATTGCGGCGAGCGCATCCGGATCATGGCCGGCCTCGGGATGACGGAGGCGTCGCCTTCGTGCCTGTTCACGACGGGACCGCTGATGCGCGCCGGCTATATCGGGCTGCCCGCGCCCGGCTGCGACGCGAAGCTCGTGCCGTGCGGCGGCAAGCACGAACTGCGCTTCAAGGGGCCGAACGTGATGCGCGGCTACTGGCATGCGGACGTCGATCCGCGCGACGTGTTCGACGAAGAAGGCTACTACCGCAGCGGCGACGCGGGCGTCTTTGCCGATCCGCAGCGACCGGAACTCGGGCTGCTGTTCGACGGGCGGCTCACCGAGGACTTCAAGCTGAGCAGCGGCACGTTCGTCAGCGTCGGGCCGTTGCGCGCGAATGCAGTGTCGACCGGCGCGCCGTACGTGCAGGACGTGGTCGTCACCGGGATCAATCGCGACGACATCGGCTTGCTGGTGTTCCCGCGCGTCGATGCCTGCCGTGCGCTGGCAGGGCTCCCGGCCGATGCGCCCGTGACCGACGTGCTGCGCGCGCCGGCCGTGCGCGCGGCGTTCGCGACGTGGCTCGCCGCGCTGAACCGCAACGCGAGCGGCGGGTCGACGTTCGTCGCGCGGATCCGGCTGATCGACACGCCGCCGTCGCTCGATCTCGGCGAGGTGACCGACAAGGGTTCGCTGAACCAGGCGGCCGTGCAGAAGCATCGCGCGGCGACGATCGACGCGCTGTACGACCCGGCGCGACGCGATCCCGACGTGATTTACGCGTAAGCAGCACGCACGGGCAGTTGCAGCGGTAAGCAGCACGCACAACGACCGGCCGGCCACGACACCGGCAGGCATTTTTTCGGCCAGTGAATCAGGTTGCCTGATAAAGGCGGCCGTTCATACGACACCTCGCGCGCCGAACCGCCACTGGCCGGCGGCGGCGCGCGGCGGCCGTTGCAGGGCCGACCGACTACAAAGACATGGGAATGGAGACATGAACACTTACGTTGCCGAAAAATCCACGGTCGCGACCACGCTCGCGCTGTGTTTCGCGATCGCTCTCCTCGAAGGGCTCGACCTGCAGTCGGTCGGTGTCGCCGCGCCGCGCATGGCGCGCGAATTCGGGCTGTCCGTGTCGCAGATGGGCATCGCGTTCAGCGCGGGCACCTTCGGGCTGCTGCCGGGCGCGATGCTCGGCGGGCGGCTCGCCGACCGGATCGGCCGCAAGCGTGTGCTGATCGCATCGGTCGTGCTGTTCGGGCTGCTGTCGATCGCGACGGCGCAGGTATCGACGTTCGCGATGCTCGTCGTCGTGCGCGTGCTGACCGGCATCGGCCTCGGCGGCGCGATGCCGAACCTGATCGCGCTGTCGTCCGAAGCGGTCGAGCCGCGCTCGCGCAGCAGCGCGGTCGCGACGATGTACTGCGGGATCCCGTTCGGCGGCGTGATCGCGTCGGTGATCGGCGTGCTGCTCGCGGGCGACACCGAATGGCGGCACATTTTCTACGTCGGCGGCGTGGGCCCGCTGCTGCTCGTGCCGCTGCTCGTGTGGTGCCTGCCGGAATCGCGCGCGTATCTCGACGTCGCGGGCACGCAGGCATCACGCACGAGCGTCGGGAAGACGCTGTTCGGCGACGGCCGCACGACGTCGACGGTCGCGCTGTGGGTCAGCTACTTCTGCACGCTGATCGTCCTCTACTTCCTGCTGAACTGGCTGCCGTCGCTGATGGCTTCGCGCGGGCTCGATCGCGCACACGTCGGCCTCGTGCAGATCGCGTTCAACGTCGGCGCGGGGCTCGGCGCGCTCGGCATCGGCGCGGCGCTCGACCGGATGCGCGCGTCGCGCGTGGTCGGCGGCATGTATGTCGGGATCGTGCTGTCGCTCGCCGCGCTCGCGGCCGCGCCCGGTTTCGCGTCGCTCGCGGCGGCCGCGTTCGCGGCGGGGATGTTCGTCGTCGGCGGGCAGTCGGTGCTGTATGCGCTCGCGGCGATCTACTACCCGACCGCGATGCGCGGCACCGGCGTCGGCGCGGCGGTGGCCGTCGGCCGGCTCGGCTCCGTCGTCGGGCCGCTCGCGGCCGCGACGCTGCTGGCCGCGGGCCGCAGCGCGCCGGTCGTGATCGGCGCGAGCATCCCCGTCACGCTCGTCGCGGCCTTCGCTGCATTCGTGCTGATTCGTCGCCCGCAAGCCGACGACTGACGTTTCGTTTTTTTCAAGGCGCGCCGTCAGAGCGCGCAATTCAACACGGTCTGGAGACGCAACGAAATGAAGATGAAGACAAGGAACGGCCTGCTGGCCGCCGGCGCATGCTGCGCGCTTGCCGCGCCGGGCGCGCACGCGCAGTCGAGCGTGACGCTGTACGGGATCATCGACACGGGCGTCGAGTTCGTGTCGCACGCGAACGCGGCCGGCGACCACGTCGTGCGGATGCCGGGCGTGACGGGCGAGCTGCCGTCGCGCTGGGGGCTGCGCGGCACCGAGGATCTCGGCGGCGGCTACCAGGCGGTGTTCACGCTCGAAAGCGGCTTCAACGTACGCGGCGGCGATCTCGGCCAGGGCGGCCGGCTGTTCGGGCGCCAGGCCTTCGTCGGGCTGAAGAGCGGCTTCGGTACGCTCGCGTTCGGCCGTCAGTACACGATGACCTATCTCGCGCTGCAGGGCGCGGACATCATCGGCCCCGACATCTACGGGCTCGGCTCGTTCGACGCGTACGTGCCGAACGGCCGCGCCGACAACGCGGTGACCTACGTCGGCGCGTATCGCGGCGTGACGTTCGGCGCCGCGTATTCGTTCGGCCGCGACGGCGCGGGCACCGGCAACTCGCCGGGGCAGGGCACGTGCGCGGGGCAGGTGCCGGGCGACGCAGTGCAGTGCCGCAACTGGTCGGTGATGCTCAAGTACGACAGCGCGTACTTCGGTGCGGCGGCATCGTACGAGGAACAGCGCGGCGGCACCGGCGCGGCCGCCAACTTCTTCGACGGCGTGGCGCCCGTCCCGTTCACGAGCAGCGGCGGCAAGGATGCGCGTACGCACGTGAGCGCGTATGCGCAGGCGGCCGGCGCGAAGATCGGCGCGGGCTGGATCGGGCGGCGCGTGTCGACCGGTTCGCCGGCCGCGCCCGGCGCGCATTCGGACCTGTTCTTCGTCGGCGCGTCGTATGCGGTGAAGCCCGATTTCATCGTCGACGGCGAAGGCTACCGGATCGTCAACAGCGCGCACGACACGCGCGCGACGATGGCCACGCTGCGCGCGACTTATCTGCTGACCAAGCGCACGGCCGTCTATGCGCAATCGTCGTATCTGTGGAACAGCGCGCACGCGCGCTACTCGGTCAGCGGCGGCGGGCCCGGCACGACGCCCGGCGCAGGGATGGGGCAGCTCGGCGCGATGGTCGGCGTGCGGCACATGTTCTGATTCAGCGGCGTGACGAACCGAATGGGAGTTATCTTGAACAGGAAATCTGCATTCCTCTGTATTGCGCCGCTGTCCGCCGCCGCCCTGCTCGCCGGTTGCGGCGGCGACGATTCGATCAGCGCGCCGCCCACACACCTGAGCGCCGCGACGCCGGCCGCGATGGCGCAGACCTGCGACGCGCTCGCCGCGAAGCTCGCGTATGCGAACACGTCGTTCACGTCGGTGACGACCGCGGCGGCCGGCGCGCTGACGGTGGCCGGCAAGCCGGTCGCCGAGCACTGCGTGATCGCCGGGAAAATGAACGAGCGCGTGAGCGCGGTGGACGGCAAGACCTATGCGATCGGCTTCGAGATGCGCTTGCCGAAAGCATGGAACGGCCGCTTCTTTTACCAGGCGAACGGCGGGCTCGACGGCAACGTCGTGACCGCGACCGGCGAGATCGGCGGCGGCGGGCCGCTGACCAACGCGCTGAACCAGGGTTTCGCGGTGATCAGCTCGGATTCCGGGCACAGCGCCGCGCAGAATCCGCTGTTCGGCCTCGATCCGCAGGCGCGGATCGACTACGGCTACGGCGCCGTCGACGCGCTGACGCCGATGGCGAAGCAGGTGATCCGGCTCGCGTACGGCAAGGCGCCCGATCGCAGCTATTTCGGCGGCTGCTCGAACGGCGGCCGTCACGCGATGGTCACGGCGGTGCGCAATCCGGCCGACTACGACGGCATCATCGCGGGCGATCCGGGCTTCCATCTGCCGAAGGCGGCGATCGGCGAGATGTACGGCGCGCAGCAGTTCGCGAAGATCGCATCGGCCACGGGAACGAACGGGTTGCCGGATATCCGCAGCGGTTTCAACGATGCGGAACGCCAGTTCGTCGGCGCGAAGATTCTCGAAAAATGCGACGCGCTCGACGGCGCGGCCGACGGGATGGTGCAGGACGTCGCCGCGTGCCAGGCGCACTTCAGCGTCGATGCCGATGTTCCCACCTGCGCGAATGGCACGCGCACCGGGTCGTGCCTGACGCCTGCGCAGAAAACCGCGCTGGAGAACGTGTTCGCCGGGGCGCGCAACAGCGCGGGCACGGCGCTGTACGCGAGCTTTCCGTACGATCCGGGCCTGTCGGGCCCTGGCTGGGCTGCATGGAAGCAGTCGAACTCGATCATGCTCGACCCGGCCGCGATGGCGTTCACGTTCATGACGCCGCCGAAAACCGCCGCGGTGCTCGCGAACCTCGCCGGCTTCGCGCTCGGCTTCGACATGGACCACGATGCGCCGGCAATCTTCGCGACGAACGGCACTTATACGCAATCGTCATGGTCGTTCATGACGCCGCCCGACGAGACGAACCTCGCCGCGCTGAAGTCGCGCGGCGCGAAGCTGCTCGTCTATCACGGCACGGGCGACCCGGTGTTCTCGTTCAACGACACGCGCGACTGGTACGCGCAGGTCGCGCAGGCGAACGGAGGCGATGCGTCGAGCTTCGCACGCTTCTATCCGGTGCCGGGGATGAACCACTGCTCCGGCGGGCCGGCCGCCGACCAGTTCGACATGCTGACGCCGCTCGTCGCGTGGGTCGAACAGGGGCAGGCGCCCGCGGCGGTCGTGGCTGCTGCGCGCGACACGACGAACGCGGTGCCGAACGCGGACGTGCCCGCGTCGTGGGGCGCGGGGCGTACGCGGCCGCTGTGCCCGTATCCGCAGGTTGCGCGCTACAACGGTTCGGGCGACTTGAACTCGGCGGCGAGCTTCAGTTGTCGCTGACGTAGCCGTCGATGGGAAGCGGCCGGCGCACGCTGTCACGCGCCGGCCGCTTCATCGCCGCATTCACTCGCCGGCGTCGACCGGCACGTCGAGCCCGACCTTCACGCGGCTCATGCTGACCAGCGTCTTGAACCGCTTCACGTTGTTGTTCGCGAAGAACAGCTCGCGCGTGAGCGCGTTGTACTGATCCATGTTGCGCACCGCGAGGATCAGCACGAAATCCCATTCTCCCGTCACGTAGTAGCACTGCTGGATCTGCGGGCAGCGCTCGAACGCGCGTTTCATCGCGTCGAGCTGGTCGATCTGCTCGCTCTCGACCTCGACGTTCACGACGATCGTCAGCGGATGATCGACCTTGTCCGGCGCGACGATGGCCGTATAACGCTCGATCACGCCCGCTTCCGCGAGACGCCGCAGCCGTCGGTTCACGGCAGCGGTCGACAGGTTGACGCGCGCGCCGAGCTCGGCCTGCGGCGTCTGCGCGTCGCGCTGGACTTCCATCAGCAGCTTGCGATCGAACGCATCGAGAGGGATCGTCATGATGGCGCGTGCAACCTCGAAGAATGAGAAATTTTTGCGTCCGGGCGGTCGATTTGGCGATTTCATTCACCCGACCGCGCAATATTATTTTTCAAACCGACGGCGCGCGCAACCCGCGCTGCCCGATCCGACTCACCCGACGGACCCCCAGCGGTCCCGCTCCGGAGCCTTTCGCCATGCTGATCGCCAACCCGCGCGCGTCGCGCACCGCCTACCCGAACGCGCTGCGCCGCGTGATGAACATCGCGTCGGCCGACGAAAGCGGCGCATGGCTCGCGCACTGGCCGCTCGTCGGCAATGCACGCACGCCGCTGCGCGCGCTGCCCGATCTCGCCGCGCGGCTCGGCGTCGCGAGCGTCAGCGTGAAGGACGAGTCGTGCCGTTCGCCGCTCGGCAGCTTCAAGGCACTCGGCGCGCCGATCGCGCTGGTGCGGCTCGTGAAGCGGCTGCGCCGCACGCAGGCACTCGATCCGCAAGGGCTCGTCACCGGCCGCTACGCGTCGGCACTGGCCGACCTGACGGTGATCAGCGCGACCGACGGCAATCACGGCCGCGCGCTGGCTGCCGCCGCGCGTGCGATCGGCTGCGGCTGCGTGATCGTGCTGCACGCGCACGTCGACGCCGAGCGCGAACGCGCGATCTCCGCGTACGGCGCGCGGATCGTGCGCATCGCGGGGAACTATGACGAATCGGTCGTCTGCGCGGCGCAGCTCGCGCAGGCGAACGGCTGGTACGTCGTGTCGGATACGTCGTACGACGGCTACGAAGCGATTCCGCGCGACGTGATGCAGGGCTACGGCGTGATCGCCGCCGAAGCGGCCGCGCAGGCCGCGGAGGAAGACGGCCGGCCGTTCACGCACGTGTTCCTGCAAGGCGGCGTGGGCGGCCTCGCCGCGGGCGTCGCGAGTTACCTGTGGGAGCGTGACGGCGTGCAGCGGCCGCGCTTTGTCGTCGTCGAGCCGCGCCAGGCCGACTGCCTGTACCAGAGCGCGCTGGCCGGCCGCGCGACGAAGGCGAGCGGCAGCGTCGATTCGGTGATGGCCGGGCTCGCGTGCGGCGAGGCGTCGCCGCTCGCATGGGATTTTCTCGAGATGTGCATCGACCACTTCATGCTGATCGACGACGCGGATGCGGTGCAGGCGATGCGTGGCCTCGCGGCCGGCAGCGAACGCGACGTGCCGCTCGTCGCCGGCGAATCGGGCGCGGCCGGTGTGGCGGGGCTGGCCGTGTTGATGCGCGACCCGGCGCGCGCGCGGCAGGTCGGGCTCGACGCGAACGCGCGCGTGCTGGCGATCAACACGGAAGGGGCGACCGCGCCGTCCGTGTACCGGAACTGCGTCGGCGAGACGGCCGATACGGTGCTCGCGCGCCAGCGCGACTGGCTGAGCCGCGCGGCGGTGGCGGCCTGAACGACATGACCACCGACGAGGCGAACGCAATGGATGCAATCGACGCAACGGCAGAAAGCACGCTGCAGGGCCGACTGAAGACCTGGCGCAGGTATCTGCACCAGCACCCGGAAACCGGATTCGAAGAGGTGAACACGTCGGACTACGTCGCGCGGATCCTGACGACGCTCGGGCTCGACGTGCATCGCGGCATCGGCGGCACGGGGCTCGTCGCGAACCTGACGGTCGGCACGGGCCAGCGCACGATCGGCATTCGCGCGGACATGGACGCGCTGAACATCGTCGAGCACGCGCCGGGCCGCGAACACGTGTCGCGCACGCCCGGCAAGATGCATGCGTGCGGGCACGACGGCCACATGTCGATGGTGCTCGGCGCCGCGCAACTGCTGGCCGAGCGCAAGGATTTCGACGGCACGGTGCGCTTCATTTTCCAGCCGGCGGAAGAGCACGGCCGCGGCGCGAAGGCGATGATGGCCGACGGGCTGTTCGAGCGCTTTCCGGTCGACGCGATCTTCGGTGCGCACAACATGCCCGGCATGCGCGCGGGCACGTTCGCGACGCGTGCGGGCGGCATCATGGCGAGCGAAGACAATTTCGTGATCCGGATCGACGGGCGCGGCACGCATGCGGCGCGGCCGCACATGGGCATCGATCCGATCGTGATCGGCGCGCAGATCGTGCTCGCGCTGCAGACGATCGTGTCGCGCAATCTCGACCCGGGCCAGCAGGCGGTGATCTCGTGCACGGAATTCATCACCGACGGGCTGCGCAACGTGCTGCCGTCGACGGTGACGATCAAGGGCGACACGCGCAGCTATTCGCGCGACGTGCAGGCGCTGCTGGAGGCG
This sequence comes from Burkholderia sp. MS389, assembly GCF_016899425.1. Classification (GTDB taxonomy): domain Bacteria; phylum Pseudomonadota; class Gammaproteobacteria; order Burkholderiales; family Burkholderiaceae; genus Burkholderia; species Burkholderia sola. Next base: position 1,947,844 of record NZ_CP045995.1, on the reverse strand, counting down.
CGGATGCGCGAGATCAGCGAAGGGATCTGCCGTACGCACGGTGCGGCCTGCACGTTCGAGTACACGCACGAGTTCGCGCCGACGGTGAATTCGCCGGAATGGGTCGACACGGCCGCGCAGGCCGCCGCGCACGTCGCGGGCGCCGATGCGGTGAACGCCGACGTGCAGCCGATGATGATCTCGGAGGATTTCGGCGCGTTCCTGCAGGCGGTGCCGGGCAATTTCGTGTTCATCGGCAACGGCGAAGTGGCCGGGCAGGGCGGCGTGCCGCTGCACAACGCGACGTACGATTTCAACGACGAGATCTTGCCGACCGGCGCGCGCTATTTCGCGGAAGTGGCGCGACGCGCGTTGAAGGCGGTGTAGCGGAGGCGGTCGCTGCGTATTCGGTTCGCCGCGCGTGCGGCGTACCTTCGTCATTGACGACGCATCGATGCTCGAGCGCACCGGTTTGCCGGCGCGTCGAGGATCGTCCGTCGTCGCATTCGATCAACCGGCCAGTTCACCCAGGCACGCATCGAACTGTGCGACGAGCGTATCGACATCGTCGGCCGTCGTTTGCGGGCACACGAGCATCATGTTGTGGAACGGCGTGATCAGCACGCCGCGATTCAGCAGGTACAGGTGCACGATGTGCTCGAGTTCGCTGTCGAGTTGCGCGCCGGCCAGCGTGCCGTTGCGCGGCGGCACGGGCGCGAACTGAAACTCGGTGCGCGCGCCGATGCGCGTCACGCACCACGGCAGCCGGCGTTTTGCGATCGCCTGGTCGAGCCCAGCCGCGAGCCGTGCGGCGAGTGCGAACATGTACGCATACGCGGCGTCGGTCGCGACTTCGGCAAGCGTCGCGCGCATCGCATGCATCGCGAGCATGTTCGCGGTGAGCGTCGTGCCGATCCCCGAATGGCCGGGCGGCGCATTCAGCTTCGCCGCTTTCGCGCGTTCCGCGAATTCGGCGCTGAAGCCGTACACCGCGCACGGCACGCCGCCCGCGATCGGCTTGCCGACCACCAGCATGTCCGGTTCGAGGCCGTGCGCGACCGCGTAGCCGCCGGGCCCGCTGCTGATCGTGTGCGTCTCGTCGATCACCAGCAACGTGCCGTGGCGGCGCGTCAGTTCGCGCGCGGCCTCCCAGAAGCCGGGGTCGGGCAGCACCATACCGATGTTCGTCATCGCGGGCTCGGCGAGCACGCACGCGACGTCGCCGTCCTTCAGCGCCGCTTCGAGCGCGTCCAGATCGTTGAATTCGACGACGCGCGTGTTCGCGAGCAGGTCGTACGACTGCCCGAGCAGACTGTCGCGCTGCACCGGGCGGCCGTCGACGAGATCGACGAACACGTCGTCGACGGTACCGTGATAGCAGCCGTTGAACACGACGATCGTGTTGCGGCCGGTGGCCGCGCGCGCCCAGCGCAGCACGAAGCGGTTCGCGTCGCTCGCGCTCAGCGCGAATTGCCAGACCGGCAGCTGGAAGCGGCGCGCGAGTTCGCGCGACACCCAGGCGGCGTCCTCGCTCGGCAGCATCGTCGTATAGCCGCGCGTGGCCTGCTCGACGAGCGCGCGGGCGACCGGTTCGGGCGCATGGCCGAACATCGCGCCCGTATCGCCGAGGCAGAAGTCGACGTAGCGATGATCGTCGACGTCGATGAACGTCGCGCCGCGTGCTTCCTTCACGTATAGCGAGAACGGGGTCGACCAGTCCTGCATCCAGTGCAACGGCACGCCGAACAGCAAGTGCTCGGACGCTTCCGCGGAGAGTGCGCGGGAGACCGGCATGGCTTCGGTGAACGCGCGGCGCTCGCGATCGAACAGCGCGCGGGCGCGGATGAGGTCGACTCCGTGGCGGGTAGGCAAAGGCAGCTCCTGGCTGGGGGATAGGGGAAACGATAGCGCGGGCAGCGGGGAACTGAACAGAGGCGGAATTACCGAGACGGGTCGGCGGCGGTTGGCGAGCAGGGAAATCGCTTTGGCGGATAGGTCGGCCGAGACGATTTAATTGAAGTTTTTGCGCATAAACATACGACAACTTATCTCTAAGCGAAGGCGGTGAAATGTGAGTGTGTGCACACATACAGACGGATGTGTGCGTAAAAGCTGGATAAGCGACGGATGCATGATCCGTGCGAAGCGTGCGTCGACTGCGCGATATGGTATGACGACGTATAAATGCGAACTGTTGCCCAGCGCATCGATACCCTTCCCCGGAAGGCGCGCCCATGGCGCCCATCGTCGTCGTTCATCTTTCTCTCCGATCACCCGCATCGAAGCGGGTAACGTGCCGCACCTTCATCGTCACGCTCGGCTGCGACGACCAACTGATGAGCGACGCGATGTGCACGCGAGCACCGGTCGTGCAGAACGTGACGGTCACGTCGCCGGGGCCGATCTATGCGTTCAACGTGAGCGCGATGACGCTGACGAACGTGACGATCGCCGGGCAGGTCGTCAACACGACGATCACCGACAAGCGGTGAGATGAGGTGACACGCCACGACGTTCGCGTGCGGCCGATCGGTACCTGCACGCGAACACGAATACGCTACGCCAGCGTCTTCACCATGTAGTGCTCGTCGTAGAAGCGGCCGTCGACGCACATCGAGCGCGGCTCCGTGCCGAACCGCACGAATCCCTGCGACGCATACAGCCGCTCCGCGGCGTGGTTGACTTCGTTCACGCACAGCATCAGCTGGCTGCATCCCCACGCGTTCGCCGCATGCGCGGTCGCGCGGTCGAGCAGCGCCTGCGCGACGCGTTGCCCGCGATACGCGGCGTCGACGTACACGCCCCAGATCGTCGCCTTGTGCGCGATCTTCGTGCGCGCATCGCGGCGTACGCCGGTGATGCCGACGAGCGTGCCGCCGTCGAACGCGCCGAACACGGCCTGTGCTTGCGTCGGCGTGAGGCGTTTCGCGAATTCGTCGACCGGCACCTGCGACTCTTCGTCGAGCGTCGGCAGGAAAGACGTCGGGGCAGTGTCGACCGCACGCAGGCGGACGGTATGGAACTGCGCCGCGTCGGCGGCGTCAAGCAGGCGGATCGTGATTGTCATCGTGATCGTCATCGGCGGCATTCCGGTTGAGGGGTGTGCATGCCGGCGCGCCGCTGCGGCGGTCGCGGGGATGCATCGTCCTGATCCTAATAGGAATCCGGATGCCGCGTGGCGATGCGCGGTGCGTCGCAGGGGCGGCGGGCGCGATCGTGAACGGAGAAGACAGTGATGATGGCGTGTCGTACCGCGATCAAGGAGGGTGCGCGTCAAGCGCATGCGCGGTCGCGCCGGTCTGGCGCACGACGTCGAACAGGCGACGTGCGCGCGATCAACTCACGCGCACGCCACGGGAATCAATAGCGCGACAGTTGATTGCCGTTGATCTGTACGCGGTCGCCCGGACGCAGGTTGCCCGGCGACTGCACGTCGAACGAGCGCATCGAGCCGTCGCTGACCTGCACGTCGATCCGGTAGCTGCTCGGGCCTTGCGCGGCGCCCATCTGCTGGCCGATCTGGTTGCCGGCCACCGCGCCGCCGAGCGCGCCGATCACGGTCGCCGCATCGCGGCCGTGACCGCGGCCGAACTGGTTGCCCACCAGCCCGCCGACCAGCGCACCGACGACGGTGCCGGCGATGCCCGACGGAGCGACCGAGCCGTTGACCGGCTGGATGTTCGACACGGTGCCGTACTGCGTGCCGTAGCCGTTGCCGTACGGGGTCGCGTATTGCTGTTGCGGGTTGCCGTACTGGTCATACGGCTGCGAGCCGTATTGCGACGGGTTGCCGTATTGATCGTACGGTTGCGGCGCCTGGTTCGGATACGCCGGTTGCTGCTGCACGTAGCCCGGCTGCGAATATGCGGGCTGCGCATAGCCGGGCGTCGCGTATTGCTGTTGCTGCGGATAGCCCGGCTGCGCGCCGTAGTAGCCCGGCGCGACGCACGCGGTGAGCGGAAGCGCCGCCACGGCGACGAGCGAGGCGAACAGAACGGTCTTCGTGGAAGGCATGCGCATCATGATGTTTCCTGCATCGGCAACGTGTCCGCCGATGGATTCCCGTCAGGGTGGCGAACTCGGCGTGAGTATAAGGAATGGCCGGATGCGCGTCCGGTGCGGCCGGGTAACAACGTGTAAAGTCTGTTGCCGCGTAAATCGCCGGTGGGGTGGGCGTCGAAGGGGCGGCCGGCAACGGCGCGACGCGGTTCCCCGGCGCACGCGTGCGGGCGCTGCACCCCCGCGCGGCCGCCGACATTCCAGCCGCTTCCACGGCCAACGAAACCCGTCTCCGCGTTCGGTCCGCCGGCGCTGCGCGCCGCACATCGGGAAATCGAATGCGCGGCATCGCGACTTTTAATTGGCCTCGCGCAGCGGCGTCCGATATCGTGGCCGGATTCCCTGCCAACGGTCGCGCCGCGCCGGCCGCGTTTCCTCCCCTGTCCGCGTCGGTGTCGCGCCGCGACCGCCCCAATCGAAGCCATGACCGAACGATTCTTCATCAACGCCCGCGACGCCAGCGGCCAACCCGTCAATCTCGTCGTCCGCGACGGCCGCTTCGCCGCGATCGGCGCCGATTGCACCGCCGCGCCCGGCGCGCAGACGATCGACCTCGACGGCCGCGTCGTGCTGCCCGGTTTCGTCGACGGCCACATCCATCTCGACAAGAGCTTCGTCGGCGATCGCTGGGTGCCGCATGAGCCGGTCGGCTCGCTGCGCGAGCGGCTCGCGGTCGAGAAGCGCCAGCTCGCGGCCGCGCCGCCGATCGTCGAGCGCGCGAACGCGCTGATCGCGCAGGCCGCCGCGTTAGGCACGATCGCGATGCGCAGCCACGTCGACGTCGATGCGACGACGGGGCTGTCGAACCTGCACGCCGTGATGGCCGCGCGAGAACAGTGGCGCGGGATCGTCGACATCGAACTGGTCGCGTTTCCGCAGGCCGGCGTGATCACGTGCCCGGGCACCGCCGAGATCCTCGATGCGGCGGTGCGCGAAGGCGCGGACGTGGTCGGCGGAATCGACCCGACGACGCTCGACGGCGATGCGGACGGCCAGCTCGACATCGTGTTCGGCATCGCCGAGAAGCGCGGCGCGAAAATCGACATCCACCTGCACGAGCCGGGCGAAACGGGCATCGCGCAATTGCTGCGGATCGCGGCGCGCACGCGCGCGGCCGGGCTCGGCGGACGCGTGAACGTGAGCCATGCGTACGCGCTCGGCCAGGTGAGCGCCGACGACGTGCAGCGCACCGCTGCGGTGCTGGCCGACGCCGGCGTATCGATCCTGACGAATGCACCGGGCGACTGCGCGTTCCCGCCGGTGCAACGGCTGCGCGACGCGGGCGTGCACGTGTTCGCGGGCAACGACAACATCCGCGACGCGTGGTGGCCGTACGGCAACGGCGACATGTTGCAGCGCGCGATGATGATCGGCTACCGGTCGGGCTTCTACACCGACGAAGCGCTCGGCATCGCACTCGACATGGCGACGCACGCCGGCGCGCGCGTGATCGGCAAGGAGCACTACGGAATCGCGGTCGGCTGCGACGCGAGCTTCGTCGCGGTGCGTGCGCCGAACGCGGCAGCGGCCGTCGCGGGCGTGCCGGCCGAACGCTGGGTATTCCGCCGCGGCGAAAGCGATCAGGGCGCACCGCTCGCGCCGTCGCTGCGCTTCACGCGCTGATCCGCCCGACCCGCGGCACCTTGCACCGACCGACCCGACCGGAACCGACATGACGAACCTGCTGATCCGCAATGTCCGCACGAACGCCGACGCCGCGCTCGATATCCTGATCGAAGGCGATCGCATCGCGCGCGTCGGCCCGTCGCTCGACGCGCCCGCCGGCTGTGCGATCGAGGACGGCGCGCTCGCGTTGGCGCTGCCCGGCCTCGTCGAAGGCCACACGCACCTCGACAAGACCCATTGGGGGATGCCGTGGTATCGCAACGCGGTCGGGCCGCGTCTCGTCGACCGTATCGAGAACGAACGCCGCTATCGCGCGACGAGCGGGCATGACGCGGGCGCCGCGTCGCTCGCGCTGGCGCGCGCGTTCCTCGCGGCCGGCACGACGCGCATCCGCACGCACGTCGACGTCGATACCGAAGCCGGGCTGCGCCATCTGCACGGCGTCCTCGCGACGCGAGAAACGCTGCGCGGGCAGGTCGAGATCCAGATCGTCGCGTTTCCGCAGTCGGGCGTGCTCAAGCGGCCGGGCACCGATGCGCTGCTGTCCGACGCGCTCGACGCGGGCGCCAACCTGCTCGGCGGGCTCGATCCGTGCGCGATCGAAGGCGATCCGGTCGAGGCGGTGGACGTGCTGTTCGCGATCGCCGAACGCCACGGCCGCGGACTCGACATCCATCTGCACGAGCGCGGGTCGATGGGCGCGTACTCGCTCGACCTGATCCTGCAGCGCACCGCGACGCACGGCATGCACGGCAAGGTCACGATCAGTCATGGTTTCTGTCTGGGCGATCTCGTCGAACGCGAGCGCGATGCGCTGCTCGCGCGGATGGCCGAGCTCGGCGTTGGAATCGTCACGACCGCGCCGGCCGCGGTGCCGGTGCCGCCGGTAGCCGCGTGCCGCGCGGCGGGCGTGACCGTGATCGGCGGCAACGACGGCGTGCGCGACACGTGGACGCCCTACGGTTCGCCCGACATGCTCGAACGCGCGATGCTGATCGGCATGCGCAACGATTTCCGCCGAGACGATGCGCTCGAAGTCGCGCTCGACTGCGTGACGCACGGCGCGGCGCGCGGCTGCGGTTTCGCGGATTACGGGCTGCAGCCGGGCAGCCGCGCGGACGTCGTGCTCGTCGATGCGCTGACGTTCGCGGAGGCCGTCGTCGCGCGGCCGGTGCGGCGTCTCGTCGTATCGTCCGGGAAGATCGTCGCGCGTCATGGTGCGCTGGTCTGAGCGCCGCGTCGCCCCGGTATGATCCGGTTTTCAACCGGATGTCGGGAGACGACGATGCGACGCACGACCGCGGCACGGGCCGCACGATGGATGGCGGCGGCCCTGTTCGCCGTGAGCGCCGCGCATGCGGTGGCGACCGGCTCGGCCGACGACGCGCAGCAGGAAGCCAACCGGCGCACGGTGCTCGCGTTCTATGAGAAAGGCTTGAACGAGAAGGATGCGGACGCCGCGCTCGCGTATGTCGGCGATCGCTACGTGCAGCACAACCCGAACGCGGCCGACGGGCGTGACGGTTTCCGCAAGTTCGTCGCGTTCCTGCGCGACAAATATCCGCAGTCGCACAGTGAGATCAAACGTTCGTTCGTCGACGGCGACTACGTGATCCTGCACGTGCACGCGGTGCGCGAACCGGGCACGCGCGGCAGCGCGATCATGGATATCTTCCGGCTCGAGCACGGCAAGATCGTCGAACACTGGGACGTCAACCAGCCGGTGCCCGAGCAGGCGGCGAACGGCAACACGATGTTCTGACACGTGTGGCGCGCGGCGCCCCCCTGCGCGCCGCTCCCGTTCGAAATCCGCTTCGCCTACCGCCCTTCGAGTTCCAGCATCGCCGCGAGCGTCTTCGTCAGCGCGCGGACCATCGGGTCGGCCGTCGGCCGATGCAGGATCGCGATGTCCATATGCTCGATCGGCGCGAAGCCCTGCTTCGCGGTCAGCACCACATGCTCGTCCGTCACCACGCGCGCGGGCAGTACGCTGATGCCGAGCCCGTCCGCGACCGCCGCCTGGATGCCGCTCAGGCTCGACGTCGTGAAGCTGATCCGCCAGCGGCGGCCGCGCTCCTCGATCGCCTTGATCATGTCGTCGCGGTAGAGTCCGCGCGGCGGGAACACGACGATCGGCACCGGGTCGAGATCGATCGACGGATGCTTCGCGCTGTCGATCCAGCGTAGCTTCTCCGGCCAGCGCACGACGGCCTCGCGGCTGTCGCGCCGCTGCTTGATCAGCACGAGGTCGAGTTCGCCGCGATCGTACGCGGCGCTGATGTCGCGACTCAGCCCGCACGTCACTTCGAGCTTCACCTGCGGATGCTCGCGCTTGAACGCCGCGAGCGCGTGCGTCGTGCGGCCCGCCGCGAAATCGTCGGGCACGCCGAGCCGGATCGTCAGCGCGACCGTCGCGCCCGACAGCGCCTCCAGCATCTCGTCGTTCAGCGCGAGCATGCGTCGCGCATAACTGAGCACCGTCACGCCCGCATCGGTCGCCCGCACGTCGCGCGCGCCGCGGTCGAGCAGGCGGTGGCCGGCGATTTCCTCGAGTCGGCGCACCTTCTGGCTGACCGTCGACTGCGTCGAATGCAGGCGCGCGGACGCCGTCGTGAAACTGCCGCAGTCGGCGACCATCACCAGCGCACGCAGCAGGTCGATGTCGAACAGGGGTCTATTCATTTATGCACTTCTAGGGATTCGGGCATTGCATTTTCAAATGCGTGCGACGACTTTTAACATGGCAGGGCAGCGCGGGCAATCGCGGTTTCGCCCGAGTTGGGCGGGTGTTTTGCGGGGTTGTGAGGTGCTTGACGACTTCCTGTGGATGACGTTCGCGGGCGCGGTAGGGATCAGCGGCGGCGCGATTTGGGTTCAGGCGTGCCGCCGGGGAGTTTTCGCAGGAATGCGTCGGCGAGTTCAACGCAATAGTCGAACGACGGCGTGTAGCCGAGTGTCCGGATGTCGTCGAACCGCGGTTGTACGAAGGCGCGATGCTCGTTGAGCAGACGCAGAAACGTGTCGCGATGCCGAACGAGGAACGCACCGGCTTCCATCAAGCTTTCCGGCTCCCGCTCGATGACCAGGCACAGATCGAACAGGTCCCGCGCAGTCGGACGATCGCCGCGGTGCCGCATTTTCTTGGCGACGATTTCCGCGGAAGTCTCGACCTTGACGACACGATCCATCAGCGTCCGTTCGTCGTAGCCGGGAGACGTCAGATTCCGGGAGACCCACGAAGTCGATTTCGCCGTCGGGCAGCATCAGCTTCACGAACCCGGCGTGTTCCTCATCATTCGGCGTGATGTCGGACGCGGCATCGCTGATGTGGGGATTCACGTTGAAAAATTCCATCGCAGTATAGGGCACGTTGCCAGTAGATTCGACGGAACCGCGGGAAACACGTCGCGGTGGTGGCCGGTGTCCGGAAAACGCATTCTGGGTCAGGTGCGGATCGCGCAGGGTAAACATCCGAAATTTCCCGGAAAATCTCTCAATGGAGCGTCACCCGCCTCCCCGGCTTCGATCTTTTATTAATCCGCCGCCCTCCCGCATTTCCCTGCTTGTGCTCAAAAATCAAGCGGTCTAGACTGCATGGCAGTTTCACCGAAGTCCCTCGTCTTTCGCGCCCCGCGCCGGCACCCCGTCGCATCGCCCCAAACCGAACGCCGGCGTCGCCCGCCGCGTCGAGACCTTCAAGGACATGCCATGAACCGCACCGCAAAGCTCCTCGTCACCGCGCTGGCGTTCGCACCGCTCGTATCGTTCGCGCAGGACGCGTCGACGATCCGCTGGGGCATCGACCCCACGTATCCGCCGTTCGAGGCGAAGCAGCCCGACGGCTCGCTGGCCGGCTTCGACATCGACCTGCGCAACGCGATCTGCGAGCAACTGCATGCGAAGTGCGTGTGGGTCGAACAGAGCTTCGACGGGATGATCCCGGCGCTGCGTGCACGCAAGTTCGACGTGATCATGTCCGCGATGACGGCCACCGACGAGCGGCTCAAGCAGATCGACTTCTCGAACAAGCTGTATGCGTCGCCGGGCGCGCTCGTCGCGCCGGTCGGCTCGAAGCTGCTGCCGAATGCCGCGTCGCTCGCCGGCAAGCGCGTCGGGATCGACCAGGGCACGACGCAGGAGGCGTACGCGAAGGCCGAATGGGCGACCAAGGGCGTGACGATCGTGTCGTACCAGAATCAGGACCAGGTGTATCAGGATCTGGTGAACGGCCGGCTCGATGCGACGTTCCAGGACAAGACCCAGGCCGGCTACTCGTTCCTGAAGACGCCGCGCGGCAAGGGTTACGCGTTCGCGGGCCCGGACGTGACCGACGCGCGGATTACCGGACACGGCGTGGCGATGGGCATACGCAAGGGCGACGGCGACATGAAGAAGCGGCTGAACGACGCGATCGTCGCGATCCGTGCGAACGGCACGTACCAGAAGATCGCCGCGAAATACTTCGACTTCGACATCTACGGCGCAAAGCAGCAACTGACTTCGGCGCCGTGACCCCGTGACTCATCCAACCGACAGGCACACCATGACGAGTATCCAGGATCGCGTCGCGCAAGCCGTGACGCCCGAACTGATCGCCGCGTTCCGCGACGAAGGCGCGGTCTGCATCAAGGGCATCTTTTCGCCGGACGAAGTGGCCGCGCTGCAGGCCGGCATCGACGCGAACCTCGCGCAGCCGAGCGAACGCGCGAAGGTCGCGAGCCGGCCCGACGATCCGGGCTGGTTCTTCGAGGATTTCTGCAACTGGCAGCACAACGACGCGTATCGCGACTTCATCGTGCGCTCGCCGGCGCCGTCGGTCGCCGCCGCGCTGATGGGCACGGACACCGTGCGGCTGCATCACGACCACCTGCTCGTGAAGGAGCCCGGCACGCGGCAGCGCACGCCGTGGCACCAGGACCAGCCGTACTACGACATCGAAGGCGACGACAACGTCAGCATGTGGATTCCGGTCGATCCGGTGCCGCTCGAATCGACGCTCGAATTCGTCGCGGGTTCGCATCGCGGGCCGTGGCTGATGCCGCGCACGTTCATGGACAAGGAGGCGAAGTGGTTTCCGGAAGGCAGCCTCGCCGACCTGCCCGACATCGAAGCCGACCGCGCGGCCTTCCCGATCCGTCGCTGGGCGCTCGAACCGGGTGACATGGTGTGCTTCCGGATGCTGACGCTGCATGCGTCGGGCGGCACGCAGAACCGCCGGCGCGCGTTTTCGATCCGCTTCGTCGGCGACGATATCCGTCACGCGTCGCGCCGCTGGAAAACGTCGCCCCATTTCCCCGGGCTCGCGGAACAACTGCCGGACGGTGCGCCGCTCGATCACCCGCTGTTTCCGGTCGTGTGGTCGCGCGATGCGGGGCAGGTCGGCGCGATCTGACTCTGGCGCGTCGAGGTAACGAACCCGGCGGCGGTTCCAGGGACGAAACGGCCGTCGTGCGTTGGGCGCGTGCGACGAAGGATCAGGTCGGGTGGCGTCCCGCGCCCGGTTTGAAGCGCGAGCCGAGCCGGTAGCGGTTGCCCGGATGCAGGAAATGCACGAACGTGACGGGCAGCCCATCCGTCCACGTGCGGCGCGTGAGCGTCAGGCACGGCTCGTCGGCGCGCATGTCGAGCAGCTGCGCCTGCTCGCCGGTCGGTAGCGACGCGTCGACGACGTGCTCGATTTCCAGTTCGTGGTGCGACACGTTGTTGTACAGGTACTCGGACGGCGGCTCGGTCTGGAAATCCTGATCGATGAAGCCGGGCGCGGCGGCCGGGTTCACGTAGCGATCCTCGAGCTGGATCGGGCGGCCGTTCTCCTCGTGCACGCACACCACGTGAAAGACCGGCGTGTTGACCGGCAGGCCGAACGCGGCCGCGACGTCGAACGACGCGGGCTCGCGCGACTGGCTGAGCACGCGGCAGCGGTACTCGTGGCCGCGCGCGCGGATCTCGTCGCGGATATGCGCGATCATCAGCAGGTTCGACTGCGGCTTCACCTCGGCGACGAAGGTGCCGACGCCCGCGATGCGCTTGAGCACGCCTTCCTCGGTCAGCTCGCGCAGCGCGCGGTTGACCGTCATGCGCGCAACGCCGAACTGCGCGGCGAGATCGAGCTCGGACGGGATGCGGTCGCCGGGGCGCCAGTCGCCGGACTCGACGTGCTGGCGAACGAGCGTCTTGATCTGCTGGAACGGTGCGGTGGCCTTGGTGACCATCGGAAGATCCTTGCGCGAAGAAGTGACGAGGCTAGTCGTCGTGGCTGACGATGACCAGGATCTCCGCCTGCGCGGCGCCGAGGCTGCGCGTGCGGTGCGGGATGAGTGCGTTGAAATAGACTGAATCGCCGGTCCTGAGTTGCACCGTCTCGTTCGGAAATTCGATTTCGACGCGCCCCTTGTGCACGAACAGGAATTCCTCGCCTTCGTGTTCGCGGAACGTCGACGCGACGAATTCGTGGGGCGGATGCACGACGAACGGCAGCATCTTCTTCGGCGCGACGCCCGCCGCGATGCTCTCGAAGCGGTGCGCGTGACTATCGGCTGCCGCGCCCATCGCGGTGCGCTCGCCGGCGCGCGTGACCGTGATCAGCTCGCGGTTGCTGCTTTCCGAGAACAGTTGCTCGACGTCGACGTTCAGCGCCTTCGACAGCTTCAGCGCGACCGCGATCGACGGCACGCTCAGGCCGCGCTCGACCTTCGACAGGTAGCTCTTGGTGAGGCCGGTCTCGTCGGCCAGCACGTCGAGCGTCCAGCCCTTCTGTTTTCTGAGCAGCTTCAGGCGAATCGTCATGGGGCGCCAGGTGTCCTTCGAAAAACCGATTGTAACGCATGACACAAAGTGTCATTCGGTGTATCGTGTGTCACGAACGCCGGAAAAAACGGCCGCGGACGGCGCGGCAGACCCGGTTCATTCAGGAGGCGAACATGGCGGAAACGCTGAATTTGACGAAGGAAGCGCTGGTCGCGCTGGCGGAGCGGCGGCTTGAAAACGAAGTGGGCGACAGCGGCTGGTCTGCGCGACAAAAGCTCGCGCTGACGTGCCGGATCCTGTTCGACGCCGGCCACGATTCGGGCCTGGCCGGGCAGATCACCTGCCGCGCGGATGCGGCCGGCACGTACTACACGCAGCGGCTCGGGCTCGGTTTCGACGAAATTTCGGCCGCGAACCTGCTGCGCGTCAACGAGGATCTCGACGTCGTCGATGGCGAAGGCATTCCGAACCCGGCCAATCGGTTCCATACGTGGATCTATCGCGAGCGCCCGGACGTGAACTGCATCATCCATACGCATCCGGCGCATGTCGCGGCGCTGTCGATGCTCGAACAGCCGCTGGTCGTGTCGCACATGGACACCTGCCCGCTGTACGACGATTGCGCGTTCCTGAAGGACTGGCCGGGCGTGCCGGTCGGCAACGAGGAGGGCGAGATCATCTCGAGGGCGCTGGGCAGCAAGCGCGCGATCCTGCTGTCGCATCACGGCCAGCTGGTGGTCGGCAAGACGATCGAGGAGGCGTGCATCCTCGCGCTGCTGATCGAACGCGCGGCGAAGCTGCAACTGCTCGCGATGTCGGCCGGCGAGATCAAACCGGTGCCGCCGGCGCTGGCGCGCGAAGCGCACGACTGGATCTCGAAGCCGAAGCGCGATGCGGTGACGTTCGACTACTACGCACGCCGTGCGTTGCGTACGCATCGGGATTGCGTCGCTTGAGCGCGTGCGCCGTTTCGATCTCTTCACACAATCATTGAGGAATACCCATCGTGTCCATCCTGCTGAAAGGCATCATTGCCTACCCGGTCACGCCGTTCTCCGCCGCCGGCGACGTCGATCTGAAAGCGCTCGATGCGCTGATCGAACGCCTGATTGCCGACAGTGTTCACGCGATCGCGCCGCTGGGCAGTACCGGCGAAAGCGCATACCTGTCCGATGCCGAATGGGAGGCCGCCGCCACCGCGTCGATTCGCGCGGTGCGCCGGCGCGTGCCGACCGTCGTCGGGATATCCGATCTCACCACGGCGGGCGCGGTGCGCCGTGCCCGCTACGCCGAACAGGCCGGCGCCGATGCGGTGATGGTGCTGCCGGTGTCGTACTGGAAGCTCGGCAACGACGAGATCGTCGCGCACTATCGCGCGATCGGCGACGCGATCGGCATCCCGATCATGCTGTACAACAACCCGGCGACGAGCGGCGTCGACATGTCGCCCGACCTGATCGCGACGATCTGCCGGGCCGTCGACAACGTGACGATGGTCAAGGAAAGCACCGGCGACATCGGCCGGATGCACCGGCTCGCGCAGTTGAGCGACGGGACGATTCCGTTCTACAACGGCAGCAATCCGATGGCGCTCGCCGCGCTGGCCGCGGGCGCGTCCGGATGGTGCACGGCCGCGCCGAACCTGAATGCCGCGTTGCCGCTCGCGTTGTTCGACGCGATGCGCACGGGCGATCTCGCGCGCGCCAGATCGGTTTTTCACGCGCAGTTGCCGTTGCTGCAGTTCATCGTCAACGGCGGGTTGCCGGTGACGGTGAAGGCCGGACTGAGGCTGCGCGGTTTCGACGCCGGCGAACCGAGGCGGCCGCTGCTGCCGCTCGGCGACGCACGCACGCGCGAACTCGAGCGCCTGCTGGCGGCGCTGCCGGAGGTTGCCGCGGCATGAGCGACGACGCGCGGCCGGCGATCGCGGCCGTCATCGACGCGGTGCGGATCGGCGCGAGCCGGCCGCTCGCCGGCACGCCGCACGCGAGCGCGATCGACAAGCAGCCGGTCGATGCGCGCCGGTGGCTGGGTGCGCTCGGCTTTGCCGGCGACGAGCAGGCCGATGCGCGGCATCACGGCGGCCCCGACAAGGCCGTTCATCACTATGCGCACGATCACTATGCGTGGTGGGCCGGGCAGATCGGCGCGCGCGACGTGCTCGCCCGGCCGGGCGCGTTCGGCGAGAACCTGTCGACGAGCGGCATCACCGAGCGCGACGTGTGTCTCGGCGACGTGTTCACGCTGGGTGGCGCGGTGCTCCAGGTGTCGCAGTCGCGGCAGCCGTGCTCGAAGCTCAACGCACGTTTCGATCATCCGAGGATGGCGGCGCTCGTGCAGCAAAGCGGCCGGACCGGCTGGTACTACCGCGTGCTGCAGGAAGGCTGGGTGGCGGCGGGCGACGTGCTGGCGCTGCATGCGCGCCGCTACCCGCAATGGCCGTTGTCGGCGGTGCTCGACGTGCTGTATCGACGCACGCTCGACATGGCCGCGCTCGACGCGCTGTGCGACGTGCCGCTGCTGCCGCCCGGCTGGCGCAAGATGCTCGAGAAGCGCCGCACGGAGCGGCAGGTCGAGGACTGGACGAAGCGGCTCGAAGGATGACGGGCCGCGTCCGATGCTTACTTCGTCGGCAGGTTGCGCACGTCGGCCGTCGGCTCGTTACCGAATGCGTCGCTCAGCACATAGCCGATCAGCTGTCGGGCGGTGGCCTCGGGCGTGGCGAGCGCGCCGCTCGCCTTCAACTCGTCGAATTTCTCGCGCATCGGGAAATTGTTTTGGTCGGTCGCGCGGATCGTGGCCTGCATGCCCGTATCGACGACACCCGGCGCGACGCTGCAGATCCGCAGTGCGCCGTTCGCGTCGAGCGCGACGGCGCGCGCATGGTGATCGAGCGCGGCCTTGGTCGCGCAGTAGATGCTCCAGCCCGCATACGCGTTGCGCGCCGCGCCGCTCGACAGGTGCGCGATCCGGCATTCGGTCGCGGCCGACGCGGCTTGCACGAGCGCGGCCGACAGCATCAGCGGCGCGGCGACGTTCAGGCCGACCGCGCGGGCGACGATCGTCGGGTCCTGCACGGCGAGCGGGCCGATCGGATCGACGATGCCCGCGTTGTTGAACAGCAGCACGAGCGACGCGCCGTCCACGAAGCGGCACAGCGTGTCGCCGGCCAGCCAGGCCGCGACGGCCGTGGAATCCGACAGGTCGAGTTCGACTTCGGCGAAGCGCTCGCCGGCCTGCGACGCGAGCGACGGATGGCGGCTGCGCGACACGCCGAGCACGGCGATGCCTTCCTGCAGCAGTTGTTCGGCGAGCGCCGCGCCGACGCCGCGCGTGTGTCCGGTGACGATGGCGCGCACGGGTGCGGGAGAAGATGCAGTCATGGTGGTGAACCGGTGAGGGGTGAACGGTAGTGGCGAGCGGCGCGCACGCACGGCGGCAGTGAATTCGGGGCGAGTGATGCGTGGTATCGACGAGCGAAGACGGTCGCGCGCGGCGCGCTCGATATCGGGATGAGCGCCTATCGTAGCGCCGGCATGGGCATCGCGCAAACGCGGGGGCGTGCGCGAAGGCCGAATCTGCGGCGCTGCGGCCCACGCATCGTCGCATTGCACCGCGCGCGATCGGCCGCGCCGCTACGTCGGACGAAAGCATGCCGCGGCACGTGCGCGCGCTGGTGCGATGAGCGGCGCCGGGCCGCTCGCCGCGAGCTATCATATGGCTCGCCCGTGCGCGATGCCGCGCGGGCCGCGATCGTTTCCCTTCACCTGCTGCACGCCGCGACGCTACTCATGAACACCACGCCGGATACGCCCACGCCCCGCGCCCTTCGCGAACTCACGCCCCTCGAGGCCCGCATTCTCGGCGTGCTCGTCGAGAAACAGCACACGGTGCCGGATACCTACCCGCTGTCGCTGAACGCGCTGACCGCGGGCTGCAACCAGAAAACCGCGCGCGCGCCGGTGATGAACGTCAGTGAGGACGAAGTCACGACCGCGCTCGACGGGCTGAAGCACCTGAGCCTCGTGATGGAAGGCAGCAGCAGCCGCGTGCCGCGTTTCGAGCACAACATGAACCGCGTGCTCGGCATCCCGAGCCAGGCGATCGCGCTGCTGACGATCCTGTTGCTGCGCGGCCCGCAGACGGCCGCCGAGCTGCGCCTGAACAGCGCGCGCCTGCACGGCTTCGCGGATATCTCGTCGGTCGAGGCGTTCCTCGACGAACTCGCGGCGCGCACGCAGCCGCTCGTCGTCCGGCTGCCGCGTGCACCGGGTGCGCGCGAGAACCGCTGGATGCACCTGATGTGCGGCGAAGTGAACATGGCCGACTTCGCGAGCGCGGATGCCGGCGGTGGCGCGGATTCGGTGCCGCCTTCCGAATTCGAGGCACTGAAGGCCGAGCAGAAGCGCCTCGCGGACGAAGTGGCGCGACTCAATGCGCTGGTTCAGCGGATGGCGAGCGAACTCGGTATCGACGTCGATGCGCCGGGCGACGCGGGCTGACAGACGCCCAAGGCACCTGAAACGGAGTGACACCGGCGCACACGCGCTCACGCGCGCGCCGGGTGACGAACGCGCTCCGCAACCCTGCCCGAAGCCGCATTACCAGCGGCACCCCGCCTTCGCGGACGCATCGACGTCCTGCGCCCACGCGAAATCCGTTTGCTTGCCGGTGCGTGCGTTGCGGTACGTCATCGAATAGACGATCGCGCCCTGGCTCGTCATCTCGTACTCGCCGTTGATCTTGCCGTCGACCATTTCCCACCACGTGGTCGTGAACTGGTACGGTCGGCCCTCCGCCAGTTCTTCGTGATCCTCGTGCTTGAACAGCAGCGGGATCGCCGTCTTCGACTTCGCATACCGGACGACACCGCCTTGCCACTTGGCCACGTCGTCGTAGTACGTGCGCAATTCGAAGCGCACGGGTTTGTCTCCGCTCGTCTGAAAACACAGCACTTCGGTACTGACTTCCGCCGACGCGGGCAATGCGATGCACACCAGCAACGCCGCGAATGTTTTTTTCATGTTCGTCTGTCCGTCATGGAAAAGCGCTTCAACCGACACTGATTCGCGTGGCGCCCGCATCGACGAGCCGGAACAGCAGGTCCTCGACCGCCGCGCCCGGCGCCGAGCCGAGATCCGCGTTGACGCGCCATCCTTGCTCGGTGTTCGCCGGTTCCGACAGATAGTGAACGATGCCGTGCAGGCCGTCTTCGGCCGGCATGCTTTCGTCGTCGGCGTCGAACCACGCGAAGAACCAGGTCTTGAACACCTCGGTGGCCGCGGCTTCGTCGAGACCGTCGGCTTCGATCGTCGCCCAGTCCCACACGAACGGATGGATCGATACGGCTACCGTTTCGAGCTCGAACGCGAACGGCTCGAAATCGAGTTGTGTGGTCGAATCGACCATCGCCGGCTGGCCAGCCGATTCGCCTTCGCCGTGAATGGTGTCGGCCCGGCATGGCAGCGCGAGCGGGCCTTCGGTGGCGAGCGTGCCGTCGGCTTTCCGGTAGGCCGGCTCGACGACGGCGGCCGGTTGCGTGGCCGCTTGCGCGAGCAGGTCGGCGTAGGGTTGGCGGATGGCGCTGAGGAGGTCGGATACGGTCATCGTGGCGTGTCGGGCAAGGGGTGAACGATCGGTCGCAGGCAGGCGGCGCATGGTGCCGCCGGTGTCGAGCGAGGGGCCGCATCGGCAGCGGACAGCCACGATCGTACGGCACCGCGGTGACATGCGACCACTCGGCCGAATGGCCGGCGGACTGCGATCGCCGTCACGTCGCGACCCGTCGTGTCGATTTCGGTCGACTTCCCCGCAACCCGCTATCGTTCCGCACGGGTGCCATAATCGAGCCTGCCCATCATTCCAGACAGATGTCCCCCGGAGAATCACCATGCAGAACCTCGACAATCCTTCCCACGATCGCGAGGTAGGCAGCGCCGACGCGACGCAGGACACCACCCGCATCGACGACGTCCGCATCGGCGCGGTGCGTCCGCTGATTTCTCCCGCGCTGCTGCTCGACGAGTTGCCGGTGCCGGCCGCGACGCAGACGCTCGTCGAGGATACGCGCCGCGCGATCGGCGACATCCTGCACGGCCGCGACGACCGGCTGCTGCTCGTCGTCGGCCCGTGCTCGATCCACGATCACGACCAGGCGCTCGATTATGCGCGCCGCCTGAAGGCCGCCGCCGACGCGCTGAAGGACGACCTGCTGATCACGATGCGCGTGTACTTCGAGAAGCCGCGCACGACGGTCGGCTGGAAGGGGTACATCAACGATCCGCGCCTCGACGGCAGCTTCCGCATCAACGAAGGGCTGCGCGCCGCGCGGCAACTGCTGCTCGACATCAACGCGCTGGGCCTGCCGGCGTCGACCGAATTCCTCGACCTGCTGAGCCCGCAGTACATCGCCGACCTGATCGCGTGGGGCGCGATCGGCGCGCGCACGACCGAGAGCCAGAGCCATCGTCAGCTCGCGTCCGGGCTGAGCTGCCCGATCGGCTTCAAGAACGGGACCGACGGCGGCGTGCAGGTCGCGTCGGACGCGATCGTCGCCGCGGCCGCGAGCCATGCGTTCATGGGGATGACGAAGATGGGGATGGCCGCGATCTTCGAGACGCGCGGCAACGACGACGCGCACGTGATCCTGCGCGGCGGCAAGAACGGCCCGAATTACGATGCGGAGCACGTCGAAGCGAGCTGCGCGGTGCTGCGCAAGGCCGGCTTGCGCGAGCAGGTGATGGTCGACTGCTCGCATGCGAACTCGAACAAGTCGCACGAGCGGCAGATCGAGGTCGCGCAGGATCTCGCGCGGCAGTTGGGGCAGGGCGAGCACCGGATCGTCGGCGTGATGGTGGAGAGCCATCTCGAGGCGGGCAGGCAGGACCTGAAGCCGGGCGTGCCGCTGCAATACGGCGTGTCGATCACCGATGCGTGCCTGAGCTGGACGCAGACGGAGCCGGTGCTCGACGTGCTGGCGGAGGCGGTGCGGCATCGCCGGGTGTATGCGCGGAATGCGTGATGCTGCGCGGCGGCGCGGCGCCCGCCGCGTGATTCGATGTGTTCGACACGCCGCGAAGATCGGGCGCTCGTCCGTGAGATTGCGCTAATCGACGGGTCACGGCGCGATTTTCCGCGCCGCGCGCGCCGTCTGTTTGCACGAATCTTGATCCTGATCCGTTCCGCCCCGCTTGCCACGTTGCACGCTCAACGCACGATCCGGCGAATCCCGCTACCATGAAAGACGTGTTGCTCGCTGCAGTCCGGCCACGCACACACGCAGTGGCGGTGCGGCCGGCCGTCACGCGACCGACGAAGCGCGGGGCGGCCGTCCGCGGGGCGGCCATCCGCGGGGCGGCCATCCGCGGGGCGGCCATCCGCGGGCGCTCACCGATCAGCCATTGCGCCCGCGTCGCTTCGTTCCCGGAATCCACAACAACCGAACCGGAGTGCATCACACATGAAGTTCTACAAGACCCTCCTCGCAGCAACCGTCCTCGCGTCGAGCATCAGCGCGCATGCGCAGATCGCGGGCGCGCAGCCGATCAGCGTGACCGTCGAGCAATCGCAGGCGCTGCTCGAAGGCTGGAGCGTGAAGAAAAGCGTGCTCGGCAAGACCGTGTACAACGACGAGAACCAGAAAGTCGGCAAGGTGCGCGACCTGATCGTCGCGCCGGACGGCTCGGTGTCGGCCGCGATCGTGTCGGCAGGCGGCTTCCTCGGCGTGGCCGCGCACGACGTCGCGGTGCCGATCGCGTCGCTCGACGTGCGCAACGGCAACATCTACCTGCCGGGTGCGACCAAGGAAGCGCTGAAGGCCACGCCGGCGTTCCAGTACGCGAAGGTGCCGTCGGCGCCGAAGCCGAAGAAGGTCGACGAAAAGCACTGATTTGCCGTATCGCGCGGCACGCGTCGTACGTCGCGTGCCGCGCGTCCTTGCGACGGTCAGGTTGCGTCGAGTCCGCCGTCGACCGTGACCACCTGACCTGTCATCCATGCCGCCTGCGGCGACGCGAGCGACACGATCCAGTTCGCGACGTCCGCGGGCTCGCCGCGCCGGCCAAGCGGAATGCGCGTGCGCTCCTGCGCCTTGATTGCTTCGATGTCGGGTGCCGACAGCTTCATCCGTTCGGACAGGAAGTCCGTTTCCGTCGGGCCCGCCGCGACGGCGTTCACGCGTACGCCCGCCGATGCGAGCTCGAGCGCCCAGCAGCGCGTCAGATGCTCGAGCGCGGCCTTGCTCGCTGCATAGTGCGACAACAGCGCCGCGGCCTTGTGTCCGAACGTGCTCGACACGTTGACAATGCTGCCGCGGGCTGCTTTCAGATGCGGCAGCGCGGCGGTCGCGAGCATCGACGGTCCGAGCGTATTGACGCGGAAGATCGCGCTGATCGCGTCGAAGGTCGCCGACTCGAGCGGCAGGATCGCCCCCGCGCCCGCATTGTTGACCAGCACGTCGAGCCGCCCCGCCAGTGCGACCGTTTCGTCGATCGTGCGCGTGGCGTCGGCCGGATCGCCGGCATCCGCGACCACGTAGTCGATGCCCGGCGCGCTGCGCGCGGCGGCGGAAAGCGCCTCTTCGCGGCGGCCCGTGATGACGACGCGCGCCCCTTCGCGTGCGAACGCGACGGCCGCCGCCCGCCCGATGCCGGCGCCGCCGCCGGTAATGAGGACCACCTTGTTGTCGAATGACTGCATGACTTTCTCGTGAAGATGATGGGTTGAACGTGCGTGCCGTTTAGCGTTCGTGCGCATCGTCCGCCGGCGCCAGCGCCACCACGTGGCTGATTCCCTCATGCGCCATCTTCGTGTAAGGACTGAAACGCTCCGTATTGCGGACGAGCTCTTCCGCCACGACGCGTTCGACGCCCGGCAGCCGCACGCGAATGTTCGCGTTCAGCATGAACAGCCCGTCCATCGGATCGCGGCAGAAGTCGATCGACGCGGACACCGATGCACCGGCGATCGACACCCCCGCCCGTGCAGCCAGCAGGCTCAGCGCGCCGTGAAAACACGCCGCATAGCTCGCGGCGAACAGTTGCTCCGGGTTCGGGCCGTCGCCGGGTCCGCCGAGCGCGGACGGCAGGCGCAGCTCGACATCGAGCCGCCCGTCGTCGGAACGCGCGACGCCCGATGCGCGGCCGTGCTCCGCCGCGCCGCCGGTAACGGTCACCGTCGTCGAGTACAGCGTCTGCGGTTCTCGTCCGCGATACCGGTCGAGCAGCGATAGCGGCGGCGGGCGCAGCGGCGTCATGATGTGCGTGATCCGGCCGAGGCGCTCAGCGCGCGGGCTGGTTCTGCCGGAACCACGCGTCGAAGGTCGTCGCGCCGAGGCGCGCACCGGCTGTCGGCACGAGCGTATCGTCCTGCAGCACGGCGCCGAAGTAGTCGGCGCTGGCGTCGCGCGTCACCGTGCGCGCGTCGTGCGTCGCCGACAGGAAACGCTCGACCAGATCGGCGATCCGCACGCGCTCGGGGCCGCCGATTTCGGCGATGCCGTTGCGCGGCGCGTCGAGCGCGAAGTCGGTCACGGCGGCCGCGACGTCGTCCGATGCGATCGGCTGGAAGTGCGCGGTGGTCAAGCGGACCGTGTCGCCCTGCGCGCCGGCCTGCGCGATCGCGCCGACGAATTCGAAGAACTGCGTCGAGCGCACGATCGTGTACGGCACGCCGGCTTCGCGGATCAGGTTCTCCTGGATGATCTTGCCGCGGAAATACGCGCTCTGCTGCAGCCGGTCGGTGCCAACCACCGACAGCGCGACGTGATGGCGTACGCCGGCCGCGCGCTCCGCGGCGAACAGGTTGCGCCCCGACGCCTCGAAGAACGCCTTCACGGCCGCTTCCTCGAACGACGGCGAATTCGCGAGATCGACGACGACCTCCGCGCCGGCCAGCGCGGCGTCCAGCCCCGCGCCCGTGATCGTATCGACGCCCGTCGACGGCGCGGCCGCCACCGCGTCGTGGCCGCGTGCGATCAGGTTCCTGACGACCTTGCTGCCGATCAGGCCGGTACCACCAATCACGACGATTTTCACGATTGCTCTCCTTGAACGGGCGCGCGACATGCGCGCCGCTTGAATCTGCCGAAACCGGCGCCCATCGCGTTCGCGCGATCGGGCCGGTACGTTGCCGAACGGCGCAGCGCCGTATTCGCGTGCCTGTCGAACAGCCCGCATCGTAGGCATGCGCCGCGCGATCCGGTAGAGGCCGGCAAGCCCTCACCATGTTGCCGGGAATGCATCAATCGACCGTCTCCAGCGGCGCCAGCGTCGTCATCGTGGTCAGGCACTGCAGATCGCGCGCCCGCGTCTGTTCGATCATGTAGTCGATGAACACGCGGATGCGCGTGGGCAGATGCTTGCGGCTCAGGTAGCAGAGATAGTGGCCGCCGTCGTCCGGCGCGTGCTGGCCGAGACAGCTCAGCAGCCGGCCGTCGGCGAGCAGGTCGCACACCTGGTACGCGGGCAGTTGCGCGATGCCGAGCCCGTCGAGCGCCGCGTGCACGACGAGATCGATGTCGTTGAACGTGTGATGCGCGGCGATCTGGCGCTGCTGCGTCGCCCCGTCGATCCTGAATTCCCATTCCGTCACGCGGCCCGATGCGGTGCGCAGGTTGATGCAGCGATGCCGCTCGAGATCGTCGACGTGGCGCGGCAAGCCGTGCCGGTGCGCGTACGATGGCGACGCGCAGACGATCATCTGCATCGGAATCAGCCGGCGCGCGACGATCGCGCTGTCCTCCATGCGGCCGTCGCGAAACGCGACGTCGATGCGGTCGGCGGAGAAATCGACGGGCCTGTCGTTCAACAGCAGTTCGAGCGTGATGTCCGGATACCGCGCATGGAAGTCGCGCAGCAGCGGCGCGATGACCTTGCGGCCGAAGCCCGGCGTCGCGCCGATGCGCAGGTGTCCGCTCGGCGGCCCGCTGCGCAGCTCGCGCATGTCCTCGAGCGCCTGCGCCAGATGCTCGATGCCGGGCCGGCAGTTTTCGTAGAAGAGTTCGCCTTCGCGCGTCAGCGACATGCTGCGGGTCGTGCGCTGGAACAGGCGGGCGTCGAGCCGATCCTCGAGCCGTTGCACGTGGCGGCTGACCGACGAGCGGCCGACGCCGAGGCGATCGGCGGCGCGTGCGAAGCTGCCTTCCGTGACAACGGCCAGGAAGGTGACGACGCCGGCGTAGCAGGTCGAGAAGCTGCGTGCGAAAGGGTCGTCGGCGTCGGGGCGGCGGATGGAGGTGTCGGGCATGGAGGCGCTGGAATCGTGGTGTCCGTATGCGACTAGACGGTTCAGCGCTGCCGCCTGTGACACCGCCCGCCGCATTTTTTCAAAAAAGGGCGCGGCGGCGTGCGGGCCGGCTATTTCTCCGGCACGAGCACGGGCGCGCCCTTGTCCTTCAACAGCAGCACGATGAACTTCGCGGGCCGCGTCCGGCTCGCGTTGCGTCCGACCGTGTGCAGATCGTTCGGGCCCTCGTAGAAGGTCTGGCCCGGCTTCAGCGTGACGGGCTCGCCGCCCTTCACCTGCATCACGATCGAGCCCTCGACGACATAGACGAAGGCCTCGGCGTGGTGACGGTGGACCGGGTCGACCGCGCCGGGCGGGTATTCGACCGAGATCATCTGGGCTTCCTTGCCCGGGTATGCGTCGAGCGGCTTCGTCATCAACGGGGTGACGATGGCCGAAGGCGCCGCGTGGGCAGCGCCGGTGGTCGAGGCGGCGACGAGCGCGGCCGCGATGGCATGTTTCAGGCGAATCATCGGATGGATTCCAGTGAAGCCGCCGGCCGGCAGCCGGCGGCGAAGCAGGGAGCGGCCCGTAGCCGGGCGCGGGCGTCAGGCGAGATTGGCCTTGTCGAGGCCGTAAGCCTTGTCGGCCGAGCCCGGCGCGGTGCGGAACGCCACGTTCGCGCGGTTCCAGCCGTTGATCGCCATCACTTCGAACGTCAGGTCCGACAATTCCTTCTCGGAGAACTGGCCGCGCACGCGATCGTAGACGTCGTCGGGCACGCCGTGCTCGGGGAGTTTCGTCAGTACTTCGGTCCAGGCCAGCGCAGCCCGCTCGCGCGGCGAGAACAGCGTCGATTCGCGCCACGTCGCGAGATGGTGAAGGCGCAACTCGCGCTCGCCGTGCAGGCGAGCCTCCTTCACGTGCATGTCGAGGCAGAATGCGCAGCCGTTGAGTTGCGACGCACGCGCGGACACGAGGTCACGGATCGATTCCTCGATCGCGCTGCCGCGCAGCAGGTTGCTGAGTTCGAGGAATTGCCGGAACAGTTCCGGCGATTGATGCATGTAGTTGAGACGCTGCGTCATGATTTCTCCTGGCGACGAAGAGGCTGGCCCGCGTTGCGCGGGCGTCGGGGGCGGCAGGGCGCCGCGCGAAATCATCTTAGGAGTGTGGGCCGGCGCGCGGTAGCCACGCACAGGGACGCATCGTGTTGCGCGGGCTGCACCAATGCCGCATCGAGCGGTGCACGACGCGCGCTTCGGGGTTCAACCCATCGCTAGGGCGTGAACACGCCCTAGCCAGCACTGCACGCGGCTGCGATGCGCGCGAGCTTGTCGGGGTTGCGCTGCACGAGAATCCGGACGATGCGCGTGCCGTCCGTCTCGAACGCCATCGCGGATTCGAGCTGGCCGGCGATGATGCGCAGCATCGCCCATTCGCCGTTCAGCACGACCGGACGCATTTCGACGCCGCTGCCGCAGCGCAACCACGTCGCGTAGAACAGTTGTGCGATGCGGCGACCGCCGACCATCGGTTTCGGGAAACTCTGGACCTTGCCGCCGCCGTCGCCGATCAGCATCGCATCTTCGGCGAGGAGCGCCTGGATCGACGGAAAATCGCCCTGCGCGAGGGCATGCGAAAAGGTCTGCAGCAATTGCCGGTGCGTTTCGCGCGGCACGATGTGGCGCGGCCTGTCGTCGTCGCGCAACTGGGCCTTCGCCCGGCTGACGAGCTGCCGGCACGCGGCTTCGGATTTGCCGATCGCGTCGGCAATCTCGTCGTAGTCGGCATCGAACACTTCGCGCAGCAGAAAGGCTGCGCGCGCTTCCGGC
Source organism: Burkholderia sp. MS389 (assembly GCF_016899425.1). GTDB lineage: Bacteria > Pseudomonadota > Gammaproteobacteria > Burkholderiales > Burkholderiaceae > Burkholderia > Burkholderia sola. Next base: position 1,922,375 of record NZ_CP045995.1, on the reverse strand, counting down.
GTCAACCGCTCGAGCAGCAGCAAATAGGCGACCGACACGTCGTTCGCGCGCTCCGTCACTTCCTCGGGCGTCGCAGGCGATTCGCCGAGTTCCGGCTCGGGCAGCCAGATACCCGTGTAGTGCTCGCGCCGGATCTTCGCCGCGCGCAGCCGGTCGATCGACGTCCGGGTCGTGACCGCGACGAGCCATGCCTCGGCATTCTCGATACCGTCGCGCGCCGCGTCGTGCCAGCGCAGCCACACGTCCTGCACGATGTCTTCGGCGTCCGCGATGGAGCCGAGCATCCGGTACGCGATCTTTTGCAGGCGCGGACGCAGCGTGTGGAAGATCTGTGCGTCGTCGCTCATGACAGCCACACCCCGCTGAACCCGAATGCAACCGGCCCGCTCAGGAACACATTGCCGGTGCCATCCCAATGCACCGTCACGTTGCCGCCGTCGCATTCGACGTTCACGGTCTCGTCCAGCAGGCCGCGCCGGATACCGTTGACCACCGCGCCGCACGAACACGAGCCGGAGCCGAGCGGCACGCCGCCGCCGCGCTCCCAGATGCGCAGGCGAATGTGCGTGCGATCGATGACCTGAACGAAATGCACGTTGGTTTTCCGCGGAAACAGCGGATGCGTTTCGATCGCCGGGCCGAGCGTTGCGAGGTCGAGTGCAGCGACATCGTCGAAGAAGAACGTGCAGTGCGGATTGCCCATGCTGCAGGCGGCCGGTGTGCCGGGCAGCGGCAGCGCGAGCGTGTCGGCGGCTTCGGCAAAGGGTATGTCCTGCCAGCCGAACCGCGGCGCGCCCATCTCGACCTTGATCAGTCCGTGCGCATCCTGCGAACAGTGCAAGCGGCCGCGATTCGTGCGCAGCACGACCGACGCCGCGCCGGTTTCCCGCATCAGCTTCCATGCGGCGCCGCGCGTCGCGCTGCCGCAGGTATCGAGCGTCGAGCCGTCGGGATTCCGGAAGGCGACGTACGCGGTGGCGTCGTCGCAGTCCGAGATCAATGCGAGCTGATTGAAGCCGATGCCGCGATGCCGGTCGCCCATGCGCCGCACGAGATCGCGATCGACGCGGTGCGCTTGCTCGTGTCCCTGATCGCGCAGGTCGACGATGACGAAGTCATCGCCATTCGCGTTCATCTTCTGAAATGCGATCGGCATGGCGGTTCCGGAGTGGGGGTAGGCGAACACTGTACGTGGCTCGGCGGTCGCGGGCAATCGTTGCCCGACGAGGCGCATGCGACAGGGGGCTACGTAATTCTACGTAGCCCCGCATACGTAGTTATCCGCTTGTAAGCCTCCCCCATCGCGCGGAATACTACGGCCCATCGCCGCGGCCTCTGCGAGGCTGTGGCACGACGCATCGACGTCACGCGGGTTCGGCGCCTCGCCGCATCCACTCAAAAACACATTGGAGACCAGGAGACGCCATGAATCGGGCTTCCAGTACCCTGCTATGGATCGCGGTCGCGCTGCTCGGCGCGTTCGCATTCGGCACGATCGCACTCGCGCACGGCGAACGCGTCAGTGCCCTCTGGATCGTGATCGCCGCAGTCTGCGTGTATCTGATCGCGTATCGCTTCTACAGCCGTTTCATCGCCAGCAAGGTCATGCAGCTCGACGGGCTGCGGATGACGCCGGCGGTCAAGTACAACGACGGCCTCGACTACGTGCCGACCAACAAGTACGTGCTGTTCGGCCATCACTTCGCCGCGATCGCCGGCGCCGGGCCGCTGGTCGGACCCGTGCTCGCCGCGCAGATGGGCTATACGCCCGGCATGCTGTGGATCCTGGCCGGCGTCGTGTTCGCCGGCGCGGTGCAGGACTTCATCGTGCTGTTCATCTCGACGCGCCGCGACGGCCGCTCGCTGGGCGACCTCGTCAAGATGGAGCTCGGCACGGTGCCCGGCGTGATCGCACTGTTCGGCGCGTTCCTGATCATGGTGATCATCCTCGCGGTGCTCGCGCTGATCGTCGTGAAGGCGCTGACCAATTCACCGTGGGGCACGTTCACCGTCGCCGCGACGATTCCGATCGCGCTGTTCATGGGCGTCTATACGCGCTACATCCGCCCGGGCCGCATCGGCGAAGTGTCGATCATCGGCTTCATCGGGCTGATGGCCGCGATCGCGTTCGGTCAGAACGTGGCCGCCTCGCCGGCGATCGCCGCGTGGTTCACGTTCAGCGGCACGCAGCTCACGTGGATCCTGATCGGCTATGGCTTCGTCGCGTCGGTGCTGCCGGTGTGGCTCTTGCTCGCGCCGCGCGACTACCTGTCGACGTTCCTGAAGATCGGCACGATCCTCGGCCTCGCGATCGGCATCCTGGTCGTCGCACCGGAACTCAAGATGCCCGCGCTGACGAAGTTCGTCGACGGCACGGGCCCGGTGTGGGCGGGCAACCTGTTCCCGTTCCTGTTCATCACGATCGCGTGCGGCGCGGTGTCGGGCTTCCACGCGCTGATCTCGTCAGGCACGACGCCGAAGCTGATCGACAACGAAACCAACGCGCGCTTCATCGGTTACGGCGCGATGCTGATGGAATCGTTCGTCGCGATCATGGCGCTGGTCGCCGCGTGCGTGATCGAACCGGGCATCTACTTCGCGATGAACGCGCCGGCCGCCGTGCTCGGCTCGACGCCGGAAGCGGTCGCGAACACCGTCACGCAATGGGGCTTCGTGCTGACGCCCGACATGCTCACGCAAACCGCGAAGGCCGTCGGCGAAACCACGATCATCGCGCGTGCGGGCGGCGCGCCGACGCTGGCCGTCGGCATGGCGCACATCCTGCACCAGGTGATCGGCGGCGAAGCGATGATGGCGTTCTGGTATCACTTCGCGATCCTGTTCGAGGCGCTGTTCATCCTGACGGCCGTCGACGCCGGCACGCGTGCGGGCCGCTTCATGCTGCAGGATCTGCTCGGCACGTTCCACCCGGCGCTCAAGCGCACCGAGTCGCTGCCCGCCAACCTCGTCGCCACCGCGCTGTGCGTGGCCGCGTGGGGCTACTTCCTGTACCAGGGCGTGGTCGATCCGCTCGGCGGCATCAACACGCTGTGGCCGCTGTTCGGCATCTCGAACCAGATGCTCGCCGCGATCGCGCTGGTGCTCGGCACCGTCGTGCTGTTCAAGATGAAGCGCGAGCGCTACGCCTGGGTGACGATCGTGCCGACCGCGTGGCTGCTGATCTGCACGCTGACGGCCGGCTGGCAGAAGATTTTCGACGCGAACCCGAAGGTCAGCTTCCTCGCGCACGCCGCGAAGCTGCAGGCCGCGGTGGACGAGGGCAAGGTGCTCGCGCCGGCGAAGTCGATCGCGCAGATGAAACGGATCATCTTCAACGACTACATCGATGCGGCGCTGGCCGGGCTGTTCATCTTCGTCGTCGTGGCGATCGCGGTGTACGGCCTGCTCGCCGTGCTGCGCGCGCGCCGCGAGTCGAAGCCGACCGTGCGCGAGACGCCGTACGAAGCGATGCCGGCCGCGCAGGCGCTCGGCAGCGGACGTTAAGGGGAGGCCGCGATGTTCAGCGATCTTGGCGGCGACCTGCGCAGCGCGGGGCGTTACCTTGGGCAGGCGTTGCGGCTGATGGTCGGCCTGCCCGACTACGATACCTACGTCGCGCACATGCGCGACACCCATCCGGACCGCGAGCCGATGACGTACGAGGAATTCTTCCGTGAGCGTCAGAATGCGCGGTACGGGTCGGGGGCGGGGAAGTGTTGCTGAACCGGGCCGTTGCAATCGCCTGACGAATCGGTTCGGTATCGAAACGGAAGCGCCGCGATGGCTGTCGCGGCGCTTTTTTCTTTGGTGGGCCGACGACGCGCACCGCAGGGCGCTTGCGTGCCGTTTGCCCGCGCGCAGCGCGGCGGCATCCGGCCGCCGGTATCATTAGGGCACTTTCTTTTCCCGATGGACCGCAGGAGAACACGTCGTGCATGTCGGTGAGCGTTTCAACAGCATTTCCCATCTCGTCGGCGCGGTGCTGTCGGTGGCCGGCCTCGTCGCGCTCGTGACGATGGGCGCGCTCGAAGGCGACCCGTACAAGGTGGTGAGCTTCAGCGTGTACGGCGCGATGCTGATCCTGCTCTACGCGATCTCGACGGCCTATCACAGCGTGCGCAACCCGCGCCTGAAGGCGATCCTGCAGAAATGCGACCATGCGGCGATCTATCTGCTGATCGCAGGGAGCTATACGCCGTTTACGCTCGTCACGCTGCGCGGCCCGTGGGGCTGGTCGCTGTTCGGCGTGAGCTGGGGGCTCGCCGTGTTCGGCATCGTGCAGGAGCTGACGCTCGGGCGCCGCACGCGCCTGCTGTCGATGATCCTGTACGTGCTGATGGGCTGGCTCGCGCTCGTCGCCGTGCGGCCGCTGATCCACGCGCTGCCGCCGGTCGGCACCGCATGGCTCGTGGCCGGCGGCGTGATCTACAGCGCGGGGATCTACTTCTTCATCAACGACGAACGCATCCGCCACGGACACGGTATCTGGCACCTGTTCGTGCTGGCCGGCAGCCTGTGCCAGTTCGTCAGTGTCGCGATGTACGTCGCGTGAGGGGCATGGCGCGTTGAGCGCGTGATGCTCCGCGCGTCGCGAGTCGGCCGCAGCATGCGCTACCGGCGCGGCGCGTCCCGCAGCGCGCCGAAGCCCACCCATCCCCAGTACACGCGATGATGCGCGATCAACCCGTCGCGCAGATCCATCACCTCGACGAGATCGACCTGATCGCCGTCCGGCGTGGCGCGCGGGTATTCCCAGACGAGCTGGCGGCCGTTCGAGAAGAACAGCCCGGTCCGGTACCAGCGTCCGAGCGGGTTGTCCGGATTGCGCAGGCCGGCCGCGAAGAACGCGCCGATCGCGGCCTTGCCGTGCAGCACGCCCGAGCCGTGTTCGGGCAGCGTGGCGACGACGAGCGGCGTTTCGAGCACCGCGTCGTCGGCATACAGCGACATCAGCGCGTCGAGGTCGCGGGCGACGACGGCCGCGTGCCAGTCGTCATGGATGCGCCGGGCATCGGCATCGGTGTCTGCGGGTGTCATGGCGGGTTTCCGGAAGTCGATCACGGAAACCACTGTAGGGGTGCGCCGCCGCGAGACGTTTCACGTCGACCCGAAACGTGGATGCCGGGCCGCGCCGCGGGCGCTCTGCGGGTGGCGCCTAGCCGGCCAGCGCGTCGAGATTCAGCGCATGCGACTTGCCGATCCACACCGCGCAATCGCGGTGGTCGCGCAGTTCGTCGTGCGTATTCGGATGCAGGAAGATGTCGAGCGCGCCGTGGTTCAGCACGAGCCACGGCACGATGTCGTCGAATCGCGCGGCATCGAACGCGATCTGGTACGACCACGCCGGATGCGGGCCGACGAGGCGTTCGTGAAAGCGGCCGAGTTCGATGACCGCGCCGAACCGCGCGTCGACGACCTGGCGAAATGCCCAGGCCGCGTCGCGGCTTGCCGCATCGAAATAGACGTGCGCGTGCCAGCTGTCGATGGCGGTAGTGTCGAGAGCAGCCATGGGAAGACTCGATTAAAAATGAAAATGCCTGGGATGCCGTGCGAAACGGTCGATGCGTGATTATCGCGCGTCCTGGCAGATTGCGTCGCGTCTCAATCCGGCGGGCCGATGCGAGTGATTTGTCCTGCATCAGAAGAATCGGCTGATCCGACTCGATCGCTTCGATGGTATCCGTGTGCGCGATAACACGCCGGAAGCCTTGTGCGCAGGCGCGTCGGCCGGATTTCCGTCGGCAACACGTCATTTCGGAAATTGAAAGAGCGCGGTGAGTGCCCCACCGGATCGCCGGTCAAAGTCCGATCAGATCGTTGAATGAAATAAAGAAATTCCATTTCGAAGGGATACGCGAATGACGCAGTTCGCACGCCGAATGCGCGGCTGAAAATAACAATTGCGGATTCGGCTATTCAAGCGGGATGCGGCCCGACATACGATGATTTCAACGCATCGATGCTGGATCGATGCGGGGACAACCATCTGGAGGCCATTATGCGATCCCTCGTTCCCGTTGCCGTTCTTTCCTGCGCACTCGCTGCGCTGCCGGCCGTCAGCTTCGCGCAGTCGATCGGCGTCGCCGACACGTCGCATGCCGCGCCGTTGACCTGGTCGGCGGCGCGTGCCGAAACCGATGTGCAGCTGATGCAGATGACGCGTGCCGGCTATCGCGCGACGACGGCCGGCAACCAGAACTATCCGCTCGCGATGCAACGTGCGCTCGAGCGCGTGTACAACCCGGTGCCCAACCGGTGGCCCGACGAAAAAGCCGCGATGCAAGCGCGGGCGGCCCGCGACGTGCAGAGCGGCCATCCGGTGAAGGCGTTCTTCGTGAAAACCGCGTACTACCTGAAGGGCGACAACACGTTTTGACACAGGAGACGAACATGGCATGCGCTGACCGATTGCTCGGCGGGTGGCGTGCGTCGGCGATACGCAGGCCGCCGCACGCGTGCGCGGCACGGCGGCGCGCCGATGTGCACGGCATGCGACGCCGAGCGGACGACCTGCGCGACGCGGGCGGGTGCGCGGTTGCATGCGGCGACGCGCGGTCCGGGGCGACGGCGGACGACGCGAGCGCGAGCGAGGGCGGATCATGAAGGCTGCCCGGAAAGGCCGTCGCCATCCGCCGTTGACGCGCGAATGGCTGCTGCCGCTGCCGCCCGCGCATGCACGCGACATCTCGCTGAAATGCCACATGGCGCTGGTCGCGCTGCGCGGCGAGCACGGTAGCGAAACGCTGCTGATGAGGCTGCGCACGAGCGTGTATCTGGTGTTCCTCGCGCTCGACGATGTGGTCTCTCCCGACGCGACCATCGACCTGTGCGTCGACGCGGAGCGCGTGCTGGACGCGAGCGTGGCGCGCGCCGCGCGAAGCGGTGCATGGACGCTGCACGACGACGAATGCGCGGTGCTCGAACGCGTGCTCGCCGCGAACGACGCATGCGTCGCGACGCTCACGCGGCATCGGCTGGCCGAGCTGTGGCGTCACGTCTGCACGTTCGCTTCCGCCGAACAGCCGGGGATCGTCGCGCAGGCGGCGGCGAAGATGCGGGCGCCGGCCGTTCTGCATTGAATCGCTGGCCGCGGGCCGCGTTTCATACCCGTCCGATTCCATCGCGCGGCCGCGCGCCGTCTAATGACACGACTGGAACCCGGCGTGGCCGGGCGACGAGGATCCATCCTCGCGTTTGCGGCGATCGTGCGTGTCGACGCGAACGCATTCGTTTCGGTCAGGAGGAGCGATGGCGCTATACAGGAGCGGCGGCTACTTCACGTGCGGAAGTGGCCGCGCATTCAGCGAGAATCTGCCGCCGGGCAGCAAGGTGACGGTGGCGGGCATCTATCGATGCACCGTGTGCGGCGACGAAATCGGCATTGCGAAATGGCAGATGCTGCCGTCCGAGGACGCGCATCCGCACGATCTCGATCCGCCGTCCGACCCGCTGCTCGATCCGGGGCCGACCGCGTGGCAACTGATCGCCGCGGCGGAGTCGCGCAGCTAGGCAACCGACGTTCGCCGCCGCACGCACGCGCGTGAGCGCAATGCGGCACGCGGCGTCCGCCAAAACAAAAAGCGCCGCGGAGCGAACTCCGTGGCGCTTCTTCGATCCCAGGCCGCTGCGAAGGCGCGACCCTCCGCGCGGCTCACCGCGCTGCTTAAGCGGCCGTCGCCGACTTCGCCGGCTTCTGCAGCTTGCCCTTGCCGGCGCGCTGGATTTCCTCGAGCTTGATCTCGACGTGGCGCGAGAACACGTACTCGGCCGGACGCTGCTTCGCGATCGAGATATCCGGTGCGAACGGGCCGTCGGTCTTGATGCCCTTGCGGCTCACGCGCAGCGCCTTCAGCGGGTTCGAGATCGTGTCCATCACGGCCGTGGCCTCGAAGCCGCAGTGGACCATGCAGTCCGCGCACTTCTCGTAGTTGCCGACGCCGTAGTTGTCCCACTCCGTCGTTTCCATCAGTTCCTTGAAGGTCTTCACGTAACCTTCGCCGACCAGGTAGCACGGCTTCTGCCAGCCGAACACCGTACGCGCCGGGTTGCCCCACGGCGTGCACTTGTACGTCTGGTTGCCGGCCAGGAAGTCGAGGAACAGCGACGACTGGCTGAACGACCAGCGCTTGCCGCCTTCGCCGCGCTTCAGGATTTCGCGGAACAGGTTCTTCGTCTTGTCGCGGTTCAGGAAGTGCTGCTGATCCGGCGCGCGCTCGTATGCATAGCCCGGCGACACGGTGATGCCGTCGACGCCGATCGGGCCCAGCGTGTCGAAGAACTTCGCGACGCGTTCCGGCACCGCATCGTTGAACAGCGTGCAGTTGATGTTCACGCGGAAGCCGCGGCGCTTCGCTTCCTTGATCGCCGCGACGGCCTTGTCGTACACGCCTTCCTGCGACACCGAGTGATCGTGCGCTTCCTTGTCGCCGTCGAGGTGGACCGACCAGACGAAATACGGGCTCGGCTGGTAGTCGTCCATCTTCTTTTCCATCAGCAGCGCATTCGTGCACAGGTACACGAACTTCTTGCGCTTCATGATGCCCTTGACGATTTCCGGCATCTCCTTGTGGAGCAGCGGCTCGCCGCCGGCGATCGACACGACGGGTGCGCCGCACTCGTCGACGGCCTGCAGGCATTCCTCGACGGACAGGCGCTGGTTCAGGATCGGATCCGGATAATCGATCTTGCCGCAGCCGTTGCACGCGAGGTTGCAGCGGAACAGCGGCTCGAGCATCAGCGCGAGCGGATAGCGTTTGTTGCCGGACAGGTGCTGGCGCACGATGTAGGCGCCGACACGGACTTGCTGGAGCAGCGGAATAGACAAGGGATGTCCTCCTTAAACTTCGCGGGCGACAGCTTGCGTGAGCTTCGCCGGCAACTTGAATTCGACTTTTTCTTCACGGCCCGCCATCGTCGCGACATCGACGGGCCCCAGCGCGCGCAGCGCGCCGATTACATCCTCGACCATTTCCTCGGGCGCCGACGCGCCGGCGGTCAGGCCGACCGTCTGCACGCCCGCGAACCATTCGGCTTTCACTTCCGAGCCGTCGGCGACGAGATAGCTCGGTACACCGCTTTCGGTGCCGATCTCGCGCAGGCGGTTCGAGTTCGAGCTGTTCGTCGCACCGACGACGAGCAGCACGTCAACCTGTTCGCTCAGCTCGCGCACGGCGGCCTGGCGATTCTGCGTCGCATAGCAGATGTCGCGCGTGTCCGGGCCGACGAGGTCGGTGAACCGGCGCTGCAGCGCTTCGATGATGCCGCGCGTGTCGTCGACCGACAGCGTGGTCTGCGTGATGTACGCGACCGGCGTATCGACGGGCAGCGTCAGCGTATCGACTTCGGCTTCGCTCTGCACGAGGATCACCTCGGCCGGAATCTGGCCGATCGTGCCTTCGACTTCCGGGTGGCCCGCGTGGCCGATCAGGATCAGCCGGCGGCCCGCCGCGACGTACTGGCGGCCCTGTACGTGCACTTTCGTGACGAGCGGGCAGGTCGCGTCGAGCACGTCGAGCCCGCGCGTTTGCGCGTCGCGCTCGACCGTCTGGGCGACACCGTGCGCGCTGAAGATCGCGACAGCGCCGTGCGGCACCTCGTCGAGTTCCTCAACGAATCGTGCCCCTTTATTACGCAGATTTTCGACGACATGCCGGTTGTGCACGATCTCATGACGCACATAGACCGGCGCACCGTGCTGTTGCAGCGCGCGATCGACGATCTCGATCGCACGGACAACCCCCGCACAGAAGCCGCGGGGCTGGGCAAGGATGACTCGCATAAGTGAGCGAACTCCGACGACAGACGCCGGGGTTCGAGGCGCTTGGCACGCGCTTGCTCGCCCCGGCTTGATGTTATGAAGGCAGGAACGAACCGGCCGGCCAGGCCCCGGAACCCCGAATTAATCGCGCATTTTAACCCTATCGGGCCGTCCGTGCTTCGGTGCCGTGTCGACACCGTTGCAATTGCGGGAGAGCCGCGTCGGCGCTGGCGCGCGCGGAACCCGGTAAACTGCGCGGTTTCGCGGGCGGCCGCTCCGGCTGCCCGCCGTCGCGCTCATTTCAAGGCCATTCGATGACCGTCGATTCTCACGCGTATTGCCCGTCCGCCCGTGCGGCGTCGGGCGTTTTGTTCCAGACCCTTATTTCTACCGAACGAGCCGACGGGCGGCAGGAGGCAGGCCGATGATGCTCGCGATCGCTTTCCTGGTGTCCGGCCTGTCGCTGGTGATCTGGATCGTGCTGCTCGTCGCGCGCGGCGGCTTCTGGCGCGCGCAGCCCGCACGGCCGCTGCCGCCCGACGCGCGCGGCGCGGCGGCCGAGGCCGGCTGGCCGGCCGTCGTGGCGGTCGTGCCGGCGCGCAACGAAGCCGACGTGATCGCCCGGGCGGCGACTTCGCTGCTCGAGCAGGACTATCCGGGCGACTTCCACCTGATCATCGTCGACGACCACAGCGACGACGGCACCGCCGACGCGGCCCGCGCGGCCGCGCTCGCGATCAACCGCGCCGACCGGCTGACGGTGCTGAGCGCGAAGCCGCTGCCGGCCGGCTGGTCGGGCAAGGTGTGGGCGCAGTCGCAGGGAATCGCGGCGGTGCAGACGCTCGGCCTGCCGGCCGACTACCTGCTGCTGACGGATGCCGACATCGGCCATCCGTCCGACGCCGTCGCGCAACTCGTCACGCGCGCGCAGGCCGAGCAGCGCGATCTCGTGTCGCTGATGGTGCGGCTGCGCTGCGACTCGTTCTGGGAAAAGGCGCTGATCCCGGCGTTCGTGTTCTTCTTCGCGAAGCTGTACCCGTTCTCGTGGATCAACAACCCGCGCAACCGGACGGCCGGCGCCGCCGGCGGCTGCATGCTCGTGAAGCGCACGGCGCTCGAGGAAGCGGGCGGCATCGAATCGATTCGCGGCGCGCTGATCGACGACTGCAGCCTCGCCGCGCAGATCAAGCATCGCGGCAGCGGCCGCCATCCGATCCGGCTCGATCTCGCCGATCGCAGCGTGTCGCTGCGCCCATACGACAGCTGGCGCGACATCTGGAACATGATCGCGCGCACCGCGTTCACGCAGCTGCACTATTCGCCGCTGCTGCTGGCCGGCACGCTGCTCGGGATGACGATCATCTATCTGGTGCCGCCGGTTGTCGCGCTCGCCTACGGTGCGCGCGCGTGGCCGGCATGGCTCGCGTGGGCGTCGATGTGCGCCGCGTATGCGCCGATGCTGCGCTACTACCGGCGCTCGCCGCTGTGGGCGCCTGCCCTGCCGCTCGTCGCGCTGTTCTATGTGGGCGCGACGTTCGCGTCCGCGTGGCGTTACTGGCGCGGCAAGGGCGGCCAGTGGAAGGCGCGCGTGCAGGCGCCGGTGGAGCGTTGACCACGCCGGCGGAGGCCGGCCGTCCCGATCAACCGGAACGCTGAAAACACACAGCCCGGATCGACGCTAGCCGATCCGGGCTGTTTGCTTTTTGGCCGGTTTCCGGCCGATGCGCGTGCTTACCGCTGCGTCAGCATCATGTACATCTGGATCACGACGTCCGGCGAGAACGTGAACGGCACCCAGCCGTAGCCCGTGTGGCGGGCGACCAGCAGGCGGTCGCCGTTCGACTGCTTCTGCACGGCCATCATCGGATTCTTCGTCGTCACGAAACGCCAGCCGGCCGGAATGCCGGGCGGCGGCTCCGGCTGCATCGACGCGCGGGCGTGCGCGAGTTCCTCGATCAGCTGGCCCAGTTGCTCCGGATGCAGCGTGATCGACTGGCCGTTGATGGTCAGCGTGAGTTCGTTCTGGGACGGGCGCGCGACGTGCAGCGTCGCCTTGTCGGCCGGCGCGGCAGCGGTGTCGGCTTCAACCGCGGTTTCGGCTTGCGTCGTCGGAATCGGCGCGGTCTCGGCATTGGCCGGGGCGTCGGCGACTTCGACCACATCGATCGTTTCCACCGTTTCCGCCGCCAGCGCGGTCGTGTTCACCGACGCTTGCGCCGCCACGGACGGCTCGACGACATCGGCCGTCACGGCAACCGCGCTCGTCGCGGCTTCCTTGACGACGGCCTCGACCAGCGCTTCGGCGTCGGCGATCGCCTTCGCGTGGTGCTGCGCGGCCGCTTCGGCCTGCGCGATCGCTTCGGTATGGCGCTGCGTGATCGCTTCGGCTGCGGCGGTCGCTTCCGCGTGGCGTTGCGCGGCGGCTTCGGCCTGGGCGATCGCTTCGGCGTGACGCCGTGTGATGGCTTCGGCCTCGGCGGTTGCGTCGGCGTGACGCTGGGCGGCGGCCTGCGTGTCGGCGAGCGCTTGCGTATGACGCTGGGCGAGCGCCTCGGCCTCGGCGATCGCGGCTATGTGGCGCTGCGCGGCGGCTTCGGCTTCGGCGGTCGCTTCCGCGTGGCGCTTCGCGGCGGTTTCCGCTTCGGCAGTCGCCGCGGCATGACGTTGCGCGGCCGCTTCGGCTTCGGTCGCCGCGGCGTGATGACGCTGCGCGGCGGCCTCGGCTTCGGCGATCGCCGCCGCGTGGCGCTGCGACGCGGCTTCGGCATCCGCGTGACGTTGCGCGAGCGCTTCGGTCAGCGCGGTGGCTTCCGCATGGCGCTGCGAAGCGGCTTCGGCTTGCGTGGCGGCATCCGTATGACGTTGGGCGGCCGCTTCGGCGGCGGCGGTGGCGTCGGCATGACGCCGCTGCGCGGCTTCGGCGTCGGCGGCTGCGGCCGTGTGGCGCTGCGCGGCCGCCTGCGCTTCGGTTTCCGCCGCCGCGTGACGCTCGGCCGCGGCCCGGGCTTCCGCTGCCGCGGCGCGCGCGAAGGCTTCCGCGCTGCGTGCCGCCTGCTGGGCGGCGTGGTGATCGTGGAGGAGCTGATCGACGCCCGTGGCGAGCGAAGCGATCTGATCGTTCAGGTTCATGCGTGTCTTCTCTGCGTAAGACCCGCGATTTTAACCGCAGCGCCGATGCCGGTCCGTGCGCGACGTGTAACAAAGTGCGCAAAGCGGCGCGACGTGCGCCGCTTTGTGTTACTTCAGGTAGCCCGCCGAGCCGAACCAGTCGAGCGCATCGCGCAACCCTTCGCGATACGGGCGCGCACGGTAGCCGAGCTCGCGCTCGGCCTTCGCGGACGTGAAATACATCTTGTTCTTCGACATCCGCAGCCCGTCGACGGTGACGAACGGCTCCTTCTTCGTGAACTTCGCGACCGCTTCGGCGCCGACCGCGAGCGGGTACAGCGGCCAGCGCGGCAGTGCGATCGTCGGCGCCTTGCGGCCCGTCATCTGCGCGATGTCCGCGAGCATCTGCTGCAGCGGCAGGTTCTCGCCGCCGAGGATGTAGCGCTCGCCGATCCGGCCGCGCTCGAGCGCGAGGAAGTGGCCGTGCGCGACGTCGTCGACGTGCACGAGGTTCAGCCCCGTGTCGACGAACGCGGGAATCTTGCCGAGCGCGGCCTCGACGATGATGCGGCCGGTCGGCGTCGGCTTCACGTCGCGCGGGCCGATCGGCGTCGACGGGTTGACGATCACGGCCGGCAGCCCTTCGTCGGCGATCATCCGTTCGACCGCGCGCTCCGCGAGCACCTTGCTGCGCTTGTAGACGCCGATCGCCTGCTCGGCCGTGAGCGGCCGATTCTCGTCGGACGGATCGCCGGCGCTCGTCACCTTCAGCGTCGCGACGCTGCTCGTATAGACGATCCGCTCGACGCCTTCCGCGCGGGCCGCGCGCATCGTCGCGACCGCGCCTTCGAGGTTCGCGCGCTCGATCTCGTCGGGATCGGGCGCCCACAGCCGGTAGTCGGCCGCGACGTGCAGCAGGTAGCGCACGCCGCGCAGCGCGGCGCGCATCGACGCCTCGTCGCGCATGTCGCCGGTGACGATCTCGGCGTCGAGATCCGCGACGTTCGTGCGCGGGCTGGTGGGGCGCACCAGCACGCGCACCGCATAGCCTTTCTGCTGCGCGATGCGCGCGACGGCCGAGCCGACGAAACCGGACGCGCCGGTGACGAGAACGAGATCGCGGGAAGTATCAGTCATGCGTTTCCTTCGGGGCCGCGCGGGCGGCGCGGCGGTTGAGCATCGGCGAGATTGTACGTGGTCGGCGCGCGCGGCGACGCCCGGCCGGCGCGTGTGCGAAGCGGCCGACGCGACTACAATGCCGGGCTTGAATGCAACGGGAGGGCGACGCGATGAGCCGCAATGAACTGGACGAACGGATCGAGACCTACTACGTGCGGGTGCGCGGCGTCGTGCAGGGCGTCGGCTTTCGTCATGCGACGGTGCGCGAAGCGCATGCGCTGAAGCTGCGCGGCTGGGTCGCGAATCTCGAGGACGGCACCGTCGAGGCGATGATCCAGGGCCCCGGCGCGCAGATCGACCGGATGCTCGCGTGGCTGCGTCACGGGCCGCCTGCCGCGCGCGTGACCGAGGTGACGTTCGAGGAACGGCCGACCGAGAAGCGCTTCGAGCGTTTCCAGCAGCAGTAAGCGGCACGCGAAGGGACACACAACAATATGACGGGGTATCCGGAAGCCGGGCGCGGCCTCTTGCTGTCGGTGATGGCGTCGACGCTGTTCGCGCTGATGTCGGCTTACGCGAAACTGCTCGCGCCGCTCACGGGGCTCGACATCTTCGCGTGGCGCATCGTGTGGACCGCGCCGGGCGCGCTCGCGCTGATCGCGCTGCGCGGTCGCTGGCCGGCGCTCGTGGAGCTCGCGCGGCGCAGTGCGCGCGACTGGCGCCTGCTGGTCGCGCTGCCGGTGAGCGCGGCGTTGCTCGGCGTGCAGCTGTGGCTGTTCCTGTGGGCGCCGCTGCATGGCCGCATGCTCGAAGTGTCGCTCGGCTATTTCCTGCTGCCGCTGACGATGGTGCTCGTCGGCCGCTTCTACTATCACGAAAGGCTCGACCCGCTGCAATGGGCGGCGGTCGCGTGCGCGGCGCTCGGCGTCGCGCACGAAGTGTGGGCGACGCGCGCGTTCGCATGGCCGACGCTCGTCGTCGCGCTCGGCTATCCGCCGTATTTCGTGCTGCGCCGGCGGATCAACGCCGATTCGCTCGCCGCCTTCGCGATCGAGATCGTGCTGCTGTGCCCGATCGCGTTCGCGATGGTCGCGACGAGCGCGACGCGCGTCGCCGGCCATCCGCTGCTGTGGGCCGCGCTGCTGCCGGGGCTCGGCCTCCTCAGCACGCTCGCGCTCGCGAGCTACCTGAAGGCGAGCCGGATGCTGCCGATGGCGCTGTTCGGGATTCTCGGCTACGTCGAGCCGGTGCTGCTCGTCGTGGTGTCGCTGCTGCTGCTCGGCGAGACGCTGAGCGTCTCGCAGCTCGCGACGTACGGGCCGATCTGGGTCGCCGTCGCGCTCACCGCATGGCACAGCGCGATGCTGATGCGGCGCTTGCCCGCGCGCGGTTAAGCGCATCGTCGCGATGCGCGGGCCGTGCGGAACGTGCCGCGCATCGCGCATCGTCCGGCCGTCGAACCGCGTTCGTTCCGCTGCCACGTCCTCTCGAATCCGTCGATACTGACCGCCGACTGACGCCGCGCTGACGCGAATCTGGCGACGCTGCCTGCTTCGCCGCGCCACGCTCACGCTTGTAATCGAAGAGAAGATTCAGTTGCATTTTGTTACTTAGGGTCGCCCCTGATCGGCCATTAGACTGATCTGATCGACTTCCCTTCGTATCCGGCTTTTCATTGAACGGTCACCTCCCTGCCAAGTCGGCCGGGTTGGCACGATACGGGCATACGCGTATCGTCGCCGATCGCGCTCGCCGTCTTTCTCCCGCTCCCTTCCCCGGTGCACGTCGCACCGCCGCCGTGCAGGTGCGCTCATGTCGTTGAGCCCGCTGCATGCCGCCACGGCGCAGCCGTCGCGCAGCGGCCGCCTGATCGAAATCGACTTCTTCCGCGGGCTCGTGCTGTTGATGATCGTCGTCGATCACATCGGCGCGAGCGTGCTGTCGCGCGTGACGCTGCACGCATTCGCGCTGTGCGATGCGGCCGAGGTGTTCGTGTTCCTCGGTGGCTTCGCGACCGCGAGCGCGTACGGCGCGATCGCCGAGCGGCACGGCGCGCGCGCCGCGCAGCAGCGGTTCGTGCGACGCGCGATGCAGATCTACCGCGCGTTTCTCGCGACGTCGACGCTGATGCTCGTCGTGTCGGCGGTGCTCGATCACTACGGGATCGATGCGCCGAACCTCGCGCTCGACGACGTCAGCGTGATGCTCGCGTCGCCGCTGACGGGGGCGGCCGAGCTGCTGACGTTCCAGCGCCAGCCGTATCTCGCGTCGGTGCTGCCGATGTACGTGCTGTTCGCGCTCGCGTCGCCGGTGCTGGTGCCGTTCGCGCGGCGCCGTCCGTGGCTGCTCGTCGCGCTGAGCGTCGCGTCGTGGCTCGCGGCGGGCTGGCTCGGCCCGGAGCTGCTGGACACCGACGGCTTCCGCTGGAGCTTCAACCCGTTCGCGTGGCAACTGATGTTCGTCGCTGGCGTGCTCGCGCGCTCCCAGCCGTTCTACCGGCGCGTCGCGCTCGGCCGCTGGGGCGCGGCGGCGACCGGGCTCGCGTGCGCGATCGTGCTCGGTTGCGCGAGCTACAAGCTGTTCTCGGGGCTGCCGGCGCCCGAAGGCGTGCTCAAGCGCGATCTCGCGCTGCCGCGCGTCGTGAGCTTCGCGGCCATCGCGTGGCTGATGGCCGATTGCGTGCGCTTCGGCTGGATCGCGCGGATCGCGCAGGGCGTGCGGCCCGTCGTGGCGGTTGGCCAGCGCGGGCTGATCTGCTTCGTCGCGGGTGCGGCGATCTCGCTCGTGATCGATTCGCTGCTGCATCCGGTCGCGGGCAGCGCCGATCTGCGGCATGTCGGCGTGGGCCTTGTGGCCGACGCGTGCGCGGTCGGGCTGATGATGGCGGTGGCCGGTTCGGGGACGTGGATCGCGCGATGGCGCGGCGCGGCGGCGTAGGCGCGCGCAAGAAGGGCGGCGCGGCAGGCGCCGCGCGGCGTCAGTGAGGTGAGCCGATACGGGAGCGGGGCGTGGCGGTGGCGTCGTCGGCTTCGGCGTCGTCGCGTTCGTCCGGCGCCGGGTCGTCGCGCTCCGCGAGCACCGCGTCGGCTTCGGCCGCGGCCCGGGCGGCGCGCATCGCGGTGCAGCGCTGCGCGTGCCGGATGTCCGACAGGATCCTCAACAGCCGCGTCGTCTTGCTTTTCATCGGGTTCTCCCGCCAGTGCGCATCTCGGGAAGCGGATGCGTTGCCTGCAACCAGTGTAGGACGCGTTCGCGTTTCCGGCGGGAGAATGTGGCGTGCACGCCGCACGCCGAGGGATAGTACTTACTGCGCGGCGGCGGCCTGCGCCTGCAGCGCTTCTTCTCGGCGCTCGTCCGTGCAGCGCTGATGCTGGCGCGACAGGCGGTTCATCAGCGGCAGCAGCAGCAGCGCGAGCAGCATGCCGATCGCGGCGAGCCAGCCGAGCTTCTCGAACAGCGACAGATAGAGCGGCAGCGATTCGGTGGCCGGCAGCTCGTGCGACGGCATCTGCGCGAAGTTCGCGACGACGCTGCCAAGATACTGCGACACGCCCGTCGCGACGAAATACGCACCCATCATGAAGCCGCTCATGCGCGCCGGCACGTAGCGGGCGATCATCGCGAGGCCGAGGCCGCTCACCAGCAGCTCGCCGAGCGAGTACAGCCCGTAACCCCACACCATGAACCACGACGACACGCGGCCGTCGACCGCGTAGCGGCCGCTGATCGTGAACACCAGGTAGCCGGCGGCGACCGCGCCGAAACCGAGCGCATACTTCGCGGCGACCGGCAGGTCGCGGCCGCCCTTCGCGACGGCGTTGTAGACCCACACCAGCACCGGGCTCAGCAGCATGATCCAGATCGGGTTCAGCGCCTGGAACTGCGCGGCGCTCCACGTGAACAGCGTCGTGCCGAACAGCATGAAGCGCGGGTCGACGTTGCGCAGCGCGAACAGCGTCAGCGACGTCGACATCTGCACGTAGAAGATGAAGAACAGGATCACCTGGCCGATCAGCACGAGCGCCGCGATCAGGCCCGCGCGCTCCGAGCGCTCCGACTTCGCGATCATGTACGCGAAGATCGCGAGGATCGCGAATGCGGCCGCCCACACGCTGGCGACCGCGAGCTGCTTGTGCTGCAGCACGTACAGTGTGACCAGCGCGAGCGCGACGCCGCCGGCCGCGACCGCACCGAGGCGCTTCCAGCGGATCGGCTGGTCGTCCGGCTGCGAGCCGACGTGCGCGAGCGTGCGGTGCATCAGCATGAAGTTCAGGATCGCGAGCAGCATGCCGCCGCAGCAGACCGCGAACGCGGTGTGCCAGCCCCAGTGATCCTTGATCCACGGCGTCGCGAGCATCGACACCGTCGAGCCGATGTTGACCGCCATGTAGTAGATCGTGAACGCGCTGTCGATGCGCGCGTCGTCGCCTTCGTAGATGCGGCGCACGAGGTTCGCCGCGTTGGCCTTGAACAGGCCGTTGCCGACGACGATCACGCCGAGCGACGCGTACATGTACGTCAGCTGATCGTTCGGCACCGCGAGCATCAGGTAGCCGGCGCACAGCACGGCCGCGCCGATGATCATCGTGCGGCGGGCGCCGAGCACCTTGTCGCCGATCCAGCCGCCGATCGACGGCGCGGCGTAGACGAGTGCGGTGAAGGCCCCCCAGGTCAGGTTCGCGTGGCTGTCGGTGAAGCCGAGCCGGTCGACCATGAAGAGGACCAGGAGCGCGGCCATGCCGTAGTAGCCGAAGCGCTCCCACATTTCGATGAGGAAGACCGTCGTAAACGATCGGGTCTGTGAAACAGGTGCGTGCATCATCAATCTCGTTTGAAACGGACGGCGCGGATCGCGCGTCGCCTTAAGGTCGAACTGGCGCCGGAGCACTGTGGCCGGGTAGGCTGGCATCGGCGATGGAGCAGTCGAGCGGTTAGCTCGGGCCGGGGACGGATTCCACCTGGGAAGGCGGAGCGCGGCCCCGACCGGCGCGCGAATGGTAACGTTTGCCGGTCCGGTGCGTCGGGTCCGCGCCACTTAGGGAAACTCCCGATATGGCAGCAGCTTTCAGGAACATTTGTCTCATCATCTACTTGTAAGCTTGACGCCGGTTCTCCGCAAATTCCCGGAGAGCCGCTTGCAGCTTGCCTGTGAAGGCTGCGAGTCTGGCAAGATAGCGCGTCGTTTCGCTCGCTTCGGGCCCTGTTTAGTGCACCGGGCTCAACGCCGAAGACGGGGGCGAACCCGAAGATTAAGCTATCTCGAATTAACTTAGTTACTTTCCATCAAACATTTTTTGACGACCACTTTTCGGCCTGCTATGGTTCCCCCCACTGAAAACTCGCGATCGGCAGACGCTGTCGCACTGGGCAGCAAGATTCGCGCGTTGCGCCAACGTCTGAAGCGCACGCTCGACGACACCGCTACCGCCGCGGGGATTTCGAAGCCGTTTCTGTCTCAAGTCGAGCGCGGGCTCGCGTCGCCGTCACTGACGTCGCTGGCCGGTATCGCCCACGCGCTCGGCGTGACGGTGCAGTACTTCGTGGATACGCCGAGCGAGGAACGCTCGGTGTGCCGAGGCGATCAGCTGCGCTTCTTCGGGTTTGCCGATTCGGCGAACCTGTTCGCGCGACTGACGAACGTGTCCGAAGGGCGCCAGCTGGAGGCGATCCTCGTGAGGATGCCGCCGGGGCAGAAACGGTCCGAGGTGACGACACATGCAGGAGAGGAGTTCCTGTACGTGATTGAAGGGGAAGTGTCGCTGACGCTGGAAGGCAAGACGTTCGTCCTGCAGGCCGGCGACAGTTCGCACTATCAGTCGACGGTCCCGCACAGCTGGGTCAACACCGCGAAGATCGAGTCGGTGGTGGTCTGGGTCGGTACGCCGCGACTGTTCTAACGCACGGGTATTCCTTCGTTTCTTCGACGGGATACCTGTCGAAAGAAATGTAAGGAATACTAACATGCAATACGAGAATCACGGGCCTCCTCAATCGCTGCCCCCGTCAGCGTCTCACGCGTAAGCCGCGGCATCCGCCGCGCGACGCCCACCGAACCACCTTCTCAAGACTGCCACGATGAAATCCTTGCATGCCATGTCGGCCGTGCTGGCCGCGCTCGCCCTGACGACGCCCGTCGCCCACGCCGTAACCGTTCCGTCGAACGTCGCGCTCGCTCCGCAACAGGACCTGACGCGACAGGTGCCGGCCGAAGTCGAGTCGCTCGACCCGGCGCACATCGAATCGTGGACCGGCAACACGATCGGCCTCGACCTGTTCGAAGGGCTCGCGCGCATCGATGCGGCCGGCCAGGTCGTGCCGGGCGTCGCGCTGTCGTGGGAGCGCAAGACGCCGCAGACATGGATCTTCAAGCTTCGCCACGACGCGAAGTGGAGCAACGGCCAGCCGGTGACGGCCGCCGATTTCGTCTATTCGTGGCAGCGCCTCGTCGATCCGAAGACTGGCTCGAAGTACACGATCCTCGTCGAGTTCATCAAGAATTCGAAGGACATCATCGCGGGCAAGGCCGCGCCGTCGACGCTCGGCGTGCGTGCCGTCGATCCGTACACGCTGGAAGTGACGACCGACGTGCCGGTCGCGTTCTTCCCCGAACTGACCGCGATGGCGCCGCTCGTGCCGGTGAACAAGGACGTGGTCGCGAAGTTCGGCGACGCATGGACGCGCCCGGGCAACCTCGTCAGCAACGGTGCATACCAGCTCGTCGACTGGCAGCCGAACAACCGCATCGTGATCGCGAAGGACGCGAAGTACTGGAACGCGCCGAAGGTCGTGATCAACAAGGTCACGTACCTGCCGATCGAAAGCGACGAAACCGCGATGCGCATGTACCAGGCCGGGCAGATCGACTACAGCTACTCGATTCCGTCGGGCATCTTCCAGCAGGTCAGCAAGCAGTTCGGCGCCGAGTTGCGCCCGGGCCTGCAGCTCGCGACTTACTACTACTTCCTGAACAACAGCGACGCGGCGCTGAAGGACAAGCGCGTGCGCCAGGCGCTGTCGATGGTGATCGATCGCGACGTGCTGACGTCGAAGCTCACGCAGGCCGGCGAGAAGCCGATGTACGGGCTGATGCCGAACGGCACGAAGGGCGTGCAGCCGTTCACGCCGGAATGGGCGTCGTGGCCGATGGCCAAGCGCATCGCGACCGCGAAGGACCTGCTGAAGCAGGCCGGCTATTCGGACGCGAAGCCGCTGTCGTTCACGCTCACGTACAACACCAACGACCTGCACAAGAAGGTCGCGCTGTTCACCGCATCGGAATGGCGCACGAAGCTCGGCATTACCACGAAGCTCGAGAACGTCGAGTTCAAGGTGCTGATGAAGCAGCGGCATGACGGCAAGGTGCAGATCGCGCGCGACGGCTGGTTCGCCGACTACAACGACGCGATGACGTTCTTCGACCTGATCCGCTGCGGCAGCTCGCAGAACACCGTCGGCTACTGCAACAAGCAGGTCGACGCGCTCGTCGAGGAAGGCAACCAGAAGCTCGACGACAACGCGCGCACCGCGCTGCTCACGCAGGCGCACGACATGGCGATGAAGGACACGCCGATGGTGCCGCTGTTCCAGTACTCGGCCGACCGTCTCGTGAAGTCGTACGTGGGCGGCTATTCGCTGAAGAACGTGATCGACATGCGTGCTTCGCAGGACATGTACCTGATCAAGCACTGACGGAGCGATCATGCTGGCCTACGCATTGAGGCGCACGTTGTGGGCGGTGCCGACGATCCTCGCGGTCATCACCGTCTGCTACCTGCTGCTGCATTTCACGCCCGGCGGCCCGTTCGATACGGAGAAGCAGCTGTCCGCCGCGACGCTCGCGAACCTGAACGCGAAGTACCACCTCGACGAGCCGCTGTGGAAGCAGTACCTGCTGTATCTCGGCTCGCTGCTGCACGGCGATCTCGGCCCGTCGTTCCGTTACGTCGACTGGTCGGTGAACGATCTCGTGAAGAAGGCGCTGCCCGTGAGCCTCGGCGTGGGCGGCGTGTCGATCCCGATCTCGATCGTGCTCGGCGTGCTGCTCGGCACCGTCGCGGCCGTGCGCCGCGACAGCGTGATCGACCGCTTCGTGATGCTGATCGGCAACTTCGGCAACGTCGTGCCGCCGTTCGTGCTCGGCCCCGTCATGGTGTGGATCTTCGCGATCCTGCTGAAGACGTCGGCCGGCAACGGCTGGCTGCCGGCCGGCGGCTGGGGCGACGGCGGCTGGCAGTACCGGCTGCTGCCGATCGCGCTGCTGACCCTCATCAACGTGTCGCTGCTCGCGCGCGTGATGCGCGGCTCGATGATCGAGACGCTGTCGAGCAACTACATCCGCACCGCGCGCGCGAAGGGCCTGCCGGGCTCGACGATCGTGCTGCGCCACGCGCTCAAGCCCGCGCTGATGCCGGTCGTGTCGCTGTTCGGCACGGTCTGCATCACGTCGATCACCGCGGCCGTCGTCACCGAATCGGTGTTCGCGCTGCCGGGCGTCGGGCAGCTCGTCGTGAACGGCGCGATCAACCGCGACTACACGCTGGTGCTTGGCCTCGTCGTGATGACGACCGTCTTCGCGGTGCTGTTCAACCTGCTGGTCGACCTCGCGTACGCGTGGCTCGATCCGCGTATCCGTTATTGAGCGAGGCACAGCGATGACTCCGACCACTCCCGTCGTCGGCCTGCCCGTGCAGACCGATTCGCCGCCGCATTCGCGCTCGCCGCTCGAGCTCGCGTTCGCGCGCTTCCTTCACAACCGCGCGGCGCTGTTCAGCCTCGCGCTGCTCGTGCTGATCACGCTCGCCTGCTTCGTCGGCCCGTGGCTGCTCGCGGCCGATCCCGCCGCGAGCGACTGGGCGTCGATCAGCCTGCCGCCGACCTGGGCGAACCAGCACTGGTTCGGCACCGACGAGCTCGGCCGCGACCTGCTCGTGCGCACGCTGATCGGCGGCCGCGTATCGATCGAGGTCGGCCTGCTCGGCACGCTCGTGTCGGGCCTGTTCGGCGTCGCGTGGGGCGCGACCGCGGGCTTCGCGGGCGGCCGCGTCGATTCCGTGATGATGCGCGTCGTCGACATGATGTACGCGATCCCGTACCTGCTGATCGCGATCCTGATGATGACCCTGTTCGGCCGCTCGTTCATGCTGGTCGTGCTGACCATCAGCGCGTTCTCGTGGATCGACATGGCGCGCGTCGTGCGCGGCCAGACGCTGTCGCTGCGCAATCGCGAGTTCGTCGATGCGGCGCGCGCGATCGGCGTGTCGCCGGCATCGATCGTGCTGCGTCACGTCGTGCCGAACCTGCTCGGCGTGGTCGTCGTGTACGCGACGGTCTCGGTGCCGAACATCGTGCTGACCGAATCGGTGCTGTCGTTCCTCGGCCTCGGCGTGCAGGAGCCGATGACGAGCTGGGGCGTGCTGATCCAGGACGGCGCGCAGAAACTGGAATCGATGCCGTGGCTGCTGCTCGCCCCGGCCGTCATGCTGTGCGTGACGCTTTACTGCGTGAACTTCGTCGGCGACGGCCTGCGTGACGCGCTCGACCCGAAGGATCGCTGAAGATGGTTGCTCTACTGGAAGTTGAAAACCTCGGCGTGCGCTTCACGCGCAAGGATGCGCCGCCGATCGACGCCGTCAACGGCGTGTCGTTCTCGCTCGAAGCCGGCAAGACGCTCGGCATCGTCGGCGAATCGGGCTCGGGCAAGAGCCAGACCGTGATGGCGCTGCTCGGCCTGCTGGCCGGCAACGGCACGACGACCGGCGCCGCGCGCTACCGCGGCGACAACCTGCTCGACATGGATACGCGCGCGCTGAACGCGGTGCGGGGCGATCGCATCGCGATGATCTTCCAGGACCCGATGACGTCGCTCAATCCGTTCCTGACGATCGAACGGCAGATGACCGAGACGCTGCAGCTGCATCGCAGGCTGTCGCGCAAGGAAGCGATCAAGCGCGCGATCGAGGCGCTCGAATCGGTGCGCATTCCCGATGCGGCGCGCCGCATCCGCATGTATCCGCACGAGTTCTCGGGCGGCATGCGCCAGCGCGTGATGATCGCGATGGCGCTGTTGTCCGAGCCGGAAATCCTGATCGCCGACGAGCCGACCACCGCGCTCGACGTGACCGTGCAGGCGCAGATCATCGACCTGCTGCGCGAGCTGAACCGCGAGCGCGGCACCGCGATCGTGCTGATCACGCACGACATGGGCGTGGTCGCCGGCCTCGCCGACGACGTGATGGTCATGTACGCGGGCCGCACCGTCGAATATGCGCCGGCCGAATCGATCTTCGCGGCGCCGTCGCATCCGTACACGATCGGGCTGCTCAACGCGCTGCCGCGCCTGACCGACGCGGACGATGCGCCGCTCGTCGCGATTCCCGGCAACCCGCCGATGCCCGGCACCGCGCCGGCCGGCTGCGCGTTCGCGAAGCGCTGCACGTATGCGGAAGAACGCTGTGGCGCCGAGCGCCCGGCGCTCGAAACCTATGGCGCCGCGGGCGCGGTGCGCGCGTGCCACCGGCCCCTGGCCGATCTGACGGGAGGTCTGCGATGAGCGTCGATGAACGCCGCCAAGCCGGCGCGACGGACGACACGCTGCTGTCCGTCGACAATCTGAAAGTGCATTTCCGCGTGCCGCTCGGCGGCTATCCGTGGTCGCCGAAGGGCACGCTGCGCGCGGTCGACGGCGTGTCGTTCGACGTCAAGCGCGGCGAGACGGTCGGGCTCGTCGGCGAATCGGGCTGCGGGAAATCGACGCTCGCGCGCGCATTGATCGGCCTCGTGCCGATGACGGCCGGCACCGTGAAATGGCGCGGCCAGGCCGTGGCGCCCGATCACCTGCGCGGCACCGCGATGCGGCGCGAAGTGCAGATGATCTTCCAGGATCCGCTCGCATCGCTCGATCCGCGCATGACGATCGAGCAGGTCGTCGCCGAGCCGCTCGTCACGCACCAGCCGGGCCTCGGCCGGACCGAAGTGCGCCGCCGCGTGATCTCGATGCTCGAACGCGTCGGCCTGAACGCGCATCACCTGCTGCGTTATCCGCATGAATTTTCCGGCGGGCAGTGCCAGCGCGTCGGCATCGCGCGCGCGCTGATCGGCGAGCCGAAGCTCGTGATCTGCGACGAGCCCGTATCGGCGCTCGACGTGTCGATCCAGGCGCAGATCGTGAACCTGCTGCGCGATCTGCAACGCGAACTGTCGTTGTCCTATCTGTTCGTCGCGCACGACCTGGCGGTGGTGAAGGCCATCAGCCAGCGCGTGCTCGTGATGTATCTCGGCCGCGTGATGGAGTTCGGCACGCGGCATGACGTGTACGGCGTGCCGCAACACCCGTACACGAAGGCGCTGCTCGATGCGGCGCCGACGCCGGAGCCGGCGCGCGAGCGTGCTCGCCGTCCGATGCTGCTGGCGGGCGAGATGCCCTCGCCGCTCAACCCGCCGTCCGGCTGCGCGTTCCGCACGCGCTGTCCGGTCGCGATCGACGCGTGCGCGCAGGACGTGCCGCTGCCGGAAGTGCGGCAGGGGTCGGCGGCGCGCGTCGCGTGCATCCGCGCGGGCGCGGCGTGATGTGAAGTAACGCAGCAAACAAAACCAAGGCAGGTCAACAGGGGTAGGTGCGGCGCGAACGATCTTCGCGCCGCGGGTACAGGCGCGTCCTTAGCCGGGCTCGCCGGGGGGCTGGAAGCGGATCGCAACCGGCGTGGACGATATCAACACAAGACGAGAATGATTACGATGAAAAAGCAGAAGAGGATCGGGACGGCATCGAAGATGCTGCTTGCATGGGGGCTGCCGGCGCTCGCCGGCGTCTCGCTGACGGGTGTCGCGCACGCCGACGACGCGGCGCCGCTGACGGTCGCGCAGGCCGCACCGGTCGCCGCGTCGGGCACGTCGGTTGCGCAGGCAACGACCCCGAACGCCGTGATCAACGCCGAGGCGACCCAGGCCGTCACGCCGCCCGACGAGCCGTCGGCGCAGTCGAAATCGAACGGCTTCATCGCCGACAGCCATCTCGACTTCCTGTTCCGCAACTATGCGGACGTGCTCGACAACAAGGGCGGGCCGCATCGTCATGCGTGGGTCCAGGGCGCGATGGCGAACTTCGAATCGGGCTACACGACCGGCCTGATCGGGATCGGCTTCGACGCGTCGTTGTATGCGGCGCTGAAGCTCGACGGCGGCCAGGGCGCCGGCAGCATGGTGCACATCGCGAAGGGCGGCGGTGGCGGCAACCAGCTCGCGTGGGCGTACCCGGGCATCTACGACATCAAGGCGCGCATCTCGAACACGGTGGTCAAGTACGGTCTGCAGGCCGTCGACAACCCGTTCATGGAGCAGCACGACAACCGCGCGCTGCCGCCGACGTTCCTCGGCGCGACGCTCGTCAGCAATGAATTCAAGAACGTGATGCTCGAGGCCGGCAGCTTCACGAAGACCGACGCGCGCGGCCATACCACGCTCACGAATCTGACGACGCAGTACGGCGGCACGCGCATCAATCGCCTGTCGTACGTCGGCGGCACGTGGGACTACTCGCCGAACGGCGAAGTCGCGCTGTACGCGAACCAGGCCGACGACGTGTGGCACCAGTACTACGCGTCGGTGAAGCACAGCATCGGCAGCCCGCAGACGATCAAGTGGACCGGCTTCGGCAACGTCTATTCGACGCACGACACGGGCGATGCGCTGCAGGGCAAGATCAACAACAACGCGTACAGCCTGTCGCTCGCCGCGCAGCACGGCCCGCATGAACTGCTGCTCGGCTTCCAGCACGTGCTCGGCGATCAGTTCTTCGACTACCTGAACGAAACGAACGGCATCTTCCTGACCAACTCGATGGACGTCGACTACAACGCGCCGCACGAAAAATCGCTGCAGCTGCGTTACACGTTCTACGGGAAGGAAGCGGGCCTGCCAGGCTTCAAGGCGATGGTGTGGGGCGTGACGGGCTGGGGCGCGGACGGCAGCGCGGGCGCGGCCAACGACCCGAGCAAGTCGAGCATCTACTGGAGCAACGGCGCGCCGGTGCAGGGCCGTCACCACGAGTTCGGTTTCATCCCGTCGTACACGTTCCAGAGCGGCAAGCTGAAGAACACGAAGGTCACGTTCATCGCGATGTGGCACAACGGCTCGGCACACTACTCGGACGCGACGAACACCGAGTACCGTCTGGTCGTGAACCTGCCGCTGCACGCGTTCTGATCGAACGGGGACGCACGTCCCCGGTGTCGTACGGGCCGGCCTGCGATCGGTGCGATCACGCCGGCTTGTGCCAGCCCGCCACGGAATCGTTCGCGGCGGGCATCTCTTCCACGAGCGACGTGAGCTGGCGGCCCGTATCGCGCCATGCATCGAGGCCGCCGCGCAGCGCGAGCGCATCGGTGAAGCCTGCATCGAGCAGGCGCTTCGCCATCAGCGCGGCCGTCACTTCGTTCGGGCACGAGCAATACACGACGAATTTCTGCGTGAGCGGATAGCGCGCGACGATGTCGCCGATCTGGCGTTCGTCGGCGAACTGCGCACCGGGAATCGTGAACGGGTCGAGCTTGCGATGCTCGGGCGAGCGGACGTCGAGCACTACCGGGGCGGTGGCGTCGCGCAGCAGCACGTCGAGCTCGTCGACGCCGATCCGCGCGTTCGCGAGCTGGCGGATCAGCGCACGGCGGCGCATCCACCGCACGGCCGCATAGATCGCGAGCAGCGCGACGATGACCAGCAGCACCGCGCGGCCGAGGCGGCTCGCGCCGGCGAACAGCCAGTCAATCTGCCGATAGAACACGAGGCCGGCGCCCAGCCCGACGATCGTCCACAGCGCGGCGCCGAGCGCGTCGTAGCCGGCGAACGTGCGATAGCGCGTGCCGAGCGCACCGGCCATCGGCACCGACACCAGCGACAAGCCCGGAATGAAGCGCGCGACCGCGAGCACGCGCACGCCGTAGCGGCCGAAGAAGCGTTCGGTCTTTTTCACGCAGGTATCGCGCGACAGCGACAGCCGGCAGATCGTCTTCAGCGTCGTGCCGCCGTAACGCCGCCCGGCCACGTACCAGACCGTGTCGCCGATCAGCGCGCCGAGCACGGACATCACCACGACCGTCACGAGCTGCGAGCCGATCATCGCCGGATGCATCGCGGACATCGCGCCGAACAGCACGAGCGTCGGCATTGCCGGCACCGGCAGGCCGATGGCCGCCGCGAGCACGTTGGCGAACACGAGAAGCGGCCCGTACTGGGCGACGAGGTCACGGAGCATGACGGCTGGCCGAAAAGGAAACGCGTGGGCGGGAAACGCAGATGGACCGATTATCGGCCTTTTTCAACACAGCGGCGGGAATGACGCAAAAGCGCCTGACGGCGGCAGGGGGATGTGGGTGAGCCGACGCGTTGCACGCGGCTCACCGTTCGGAATCAGGACGGCGTGCGGGCGAGCGATGCGGCGCCGTGGTTTTCGCCGGGCAACTCGGCGCCGTGCGAGCGGATCGCCGCGATCAGTTCGGCCGGGGTGATCTCGTAGCGGACCTCGCGGTGGATGCCCGGCTTGCGTTCGTCGACCTCGATCAGCAGCACGCTCTTGCCGTCGGCCGTTGCCTCGAGCCGGAGCGAGCGCAGTTCGCGGCCGTCGGCCGCGTCGTGTTCGGTGAGCAGGGTCATTGCCCCGGATGAGCCGGTAGTGCGCATCGAACCTATCCTCGTGTCGTGGTGCCGTAGCGGCAAAGATGTCTTTGTTGAATACAGCTTGACGCAGTTTAACGCGAACGGGCCGCGACACGGAGCATTTTCGTGGGGACGAAAAGAGGGTTACACCACCGATCCTTCTGATGTTTGAGCCGCGCCGGGCGGGCGTCTGCGCCGCATCGGGCCCGGCCGGAACCGGTACCCGAACGGCGTTCGCGGCCATGCCGGCGCGGGCGGCGACACGCGCTGCGCCGCGTGTCGCCGCGGCGGTGTCAGAAGCGGTCGGCGAGGCCCATCGCCGGATCGCTGACCGAGTGGCGGCCGGTTTCCACGCGGCCGGCCACGCGGCGCGAAAAGCTCGCGTCGCTGTCGGCGGTGACGATGAAGTCGTACCAATGGCCGGTCGAGTCGAGCTTCCAGTGCAGTTCGGACTGGTCGCCGGCGTGCACCGTGACCGTCCACACGGTGCCGGCGCCATGGCCGTTGCCGTTTTCGTTGCCGTGGCCATGACCGTGGTCGGCGTTTGCGCCGCGCCCGGACAGCGGCCCATAGACCTGGTTCGACTTGACCGTGAAGCGCACCGTGCCGCCGCCGTCGTTGCGTAGCCGCAGGTGGAGGTTGCCGCTCGCGCCCGCGTAGCCGACGCGCACTTCCGGCTGCGGCGCGCGAGCGCCGGCCACGCGGCTCAGGTCGCCGGTGAAGCGCCGGTGAAAGCCGTTCGGGCCGAGCACCCACAGGTCATATTTACCGCCATCGTCGGCGCGCGCGGCCCAGTCGCCGTGCAGCTTTTTGCCCGGCTCGACGACGTAGCGCCGCGGCAGCCGGTCGAGGTGCAGCTTGTCATAGACGTGAAACACGGCGGCGGCGCGGCCGGTGTTCGCGAACTTGAGCGTGACCGTGCCGGCGCCGGCATCAGTGTGCGCGCTCGCATGCAGCTCGTACGGCAGCGCGCGCGACGGGCGCACGCCGGTGGCCTGCGCGGGCAGCGCGGGCGTGGCGGGCGGCACGATCTTCGGCGCGGCTTGCTGCGCGGCGCTCAGCGCGTCGACCTGGCTTTTCGTCGTGCGGCCCGCGAGCGTCGGCAGCGGCTCGTCGTTCGGCGTGCGGAAGTTGAACGCGCTCGTCAGGTCGCCGCACACCGCGCGGCGGTATGCGCTGATCTGCGGCTCCGCGACGCCGAAGCGCGCCTCGAGGAAGCGCAGCGTCGACGTATGGTCGAACACCTGCGAATTGACCCAGCCGCCGCGGCTCCACGGCGACACGATCCACATCGGCACGCGCGGGCCCGGGCCGTACGGACGGCCGTCGGCCGCCGGCTGGCTCGCCGTGGCCGGCGCGAAGTCGTGGTACTCGACCGCGACGTCGGCGGCCGACAGCGTATGGCCGCCCGCGAGCGTGCCGTCGGCGTTGCGCGACGGCACGGCCGGCGACGGCATGTGGTCGAAGAAGCCGTCGTTCTCGTCGTAATTGACCAGCAGCACGGTCTTGCTCCAGACCTCCGGGTTCGCCGTCAGCGCGTCGAGCACGGCCTGCACGTACCAGCCGCCCTGCGCGGGGCTCGACGGCCCCGGGTGTTCGCTGTACGCGGACGGCGGGATGATCCACGACACTTCCGGCAGCTTGCCGTTGCGGATGTCGTCGCGAAACGTTTCGAGAAAGCCGTACGGCATCGTGTTGCCGAAGCCCTTCGCGAGCGGGCTCAGCGGATCGTCGATCGTCGGGTCGTAGAACGCACCGGCCGCCGTCACCGGCTGCGTGATGTCGGTCGACGCGACATACGCGGGCCGGCGCGCGGCCGGCATCTGCTCGATCGCCGCGCGCCAGTGGCGGAAGCTCATCATTTCGTTGCAGCCGAAGTTGTCGATCAGGCTCTGGTAGACCTTCCAGTTCACGCCGGCCTGTTGCAGCCGGTCGGCATAGGTCGTCCAGGTCCAGCCCTGGCTCGACGGGCCGATGTCGTTGCCGCCGTTGAACTGGTTGTTCAGCGCGGCGATCTTCACGCGATTGCCGTCGGCCGGGCTGATGCCGTTCGGGCCGTTGGTGCCGCTCCAGTAGAACAGGCGGTTCGCGATCGTGCCCGTGTGCATCCCGCAGTGGTAGTGGTCGCACAGCGTGAACGCATCGGCGAGCGCGCGCTGGAACGGCACTTCGGCCGCGTCGTAATAGCCCATCGACAGCGGCGTCTTCGCGTCGGGCCAGCGGTTCATCCGGCCGTGATCCCACGCGGCCTGCGAATCGGCCCACGTGTGCGGCGTGCCGCCCGCGCGCTGCGCGTTGCCCTGGCGCGCGTCGAGGTGATACGGCGTCACGGTCGCGGCGGGCGTCCCCTTCGTGTACGCCTGATAGAACACGTCGCGGCCGTTCGGCGACGGCACCGCGAAGCGGTCGCCATAGCCGCGCACGCCCTTGAACGTGCCGAAGTAGCTGTCGAACGCGCGGTTCTCCATCATCAGCAGCACGACGTGCTTGACGTCCTGGATGGTCCCCGTTTCGTGGAAGGCGGGAATGGCGAGCGCGCGGCGGATGCTCGGCGGAAATGCGGACAGCGCGGCGGCGGCGAGGCCGGAGCCGGCGGTCTGCTGAAGGAATTTGCGGCGTGACGTCATGGCGTTCGGATCCTGTGAAGGTGGGAGCGTTCGTGAGTGCGTCTTGTCGTGTCCGGGCGTCGTCCCGCCCCGGGACGATCGCCGATGCGTGCGCGTTCGGTGCGTCGGCCGCGCGTCGCGGTGGTGCGCGCGTTGCGCCCGACACGCGACGCCCGGCATCCGACGTCGCGCCGATGCGGCGGCCTCGTCGTCGCGGTCCCGTGCGCCGCGCGCTCGTGATGCGCGGGGCAGGTGTCGGCACGCACCGGCCCGGCGCATGCCGGGCTCGGGCGGCGCCCAGTCTAGGGAGGCGACATGACGTCGACGTGATGAAGAAATGACATCGCATGTCGCGCACGTGACGTTGTGCATGCAACGATTCGTTCAAGCGCGATGCGAGGCTGAAGAAGGTAAGAAATTACCGATCGCCGCCGGTGTGACCGGTCAGAATTTTCCGGATTTCGCGACGATGGCGCGCGCGTTTCGTTGTGGATGCAACGTGATGGGCGCCGCGTGACCTCCGTGTTTCAAATGCATGAAATCGGCTAAGCTCGTTGCGTTGCTGCGCGCGTGCGCAGCCTGCGCCTTGGCGCGACTTTTCGGAACCGGCCCACCCATGACCGATATCAGAATCCGGCACTGCGAGACGCACGACGTCGACGCGATCCGGCAGATCGCCGCGCATCCCGCGGTGTACATGAATACGTTGCAGCAGCCGTTTCCGTCGCTCGAAAAATGGCAGAAGCGGCTCGACAACCTGCGCGAGCACGGCGTGAGCCTCGTTGCCGAAATCGACCGTACGGTGGTTGGCCATCTCGGCCTGCATCCCGAGCCGAATCCGCGTCGGCGCCACGCGGCGGCGCTCGGCATGATGGTCGACGCGGCCTGTCACGGGCGCGGCATCGGCGGCCGGCTGCTCGCGGCCGCGATCGATCTCGCGGAGAACTGGCTGAACGTCACGCGTCTCGAGTTGACCGTGTTCACCGACAACCGCGCGGCGATAGCGCTCTACGAGAAACACGGTTTCCGCATCGAAGGCGAATCGCCGGATTACGCGTTGCGCGACGGCGTGCACGCGTCCGTGTATCACATGGCGCGGATCAAGGCGCGGCAATGAAAGGCCGGCCGTCGCGGACGTGACGGCACACGCCGCCGCGCGTCATATCCAATCGAGAATTCGTTCGTTTTCCTTCGGCTGTACCCGTCGTATCGTCGAACGATTTGCCGGTCTCTGCGGCTGGCTTCGCTTTTCCGTATCGATGCATGCGCGGCGCTGCGCGTCGGCCGGCCTCATCGTCATCGCTTCACGGCCCTCGTTGCGTGCGCGGCATCTCCCTGAAACCGTCTTTTTCAACGGAACCCGCTTCGATGAAAACCGTTCTCCGCACTCTCACCGCCGCCTGCCTGTTCGCTGCCGCCAGCGCGGCGCTTGCCGCCGCCACGCCCGTCGGCGCCCCGGCGGCGAGCGCATCGTCCGACGGTGCGCATCTGCCGCCCGGCATCGCGTGGCAACACGGCGACGTCGATGCCGCGTTCGCGCTCGCGAAGCGCGAGGGCAAGCCGCTGCTGCTGTACTGGGGCGCGGTGTGGTGCCCGTCGTGCAACCAGGTGAAGTCGACGATCTTCAGCCAGCAGGCATTCAAGACGCGTTCGTCGTTCTTCGTGCCCGTGTACCTCGACGGCGATACCGAAAGCGCGCAGAAGCTCGGCGAGCGTTTCAAGGTGCACGGCTATCCGACGATGATCCTGTTCCGTCCCGACGGCACCGAAGTGACGCGGCTGCCCGGCGAAGCCGATCTCGACCGCTACATGCAGGCGCTGTCGCTCGGGATGACGGCCGCACATCCGGTGCGGCAGACGCTCGCGACCGCGCTGAAGAACGGCGCGGCGCTGACGCCGGACGAATGGCGCCTGCTGGCCGACTATTCATGGGATACGGATGGCGCGCTGCCGGTGCCGGCCGATCGTGTCGCGCAGACGCTGCAGTCGCTCGCGCAACGCGCGCGGGCGGCGGGTGCGAAAGCCGAATCGGCGCGCTTCGCGCTGAAGTCGGCGGTGGTCGCCGCGTCGGACGACCCGACGCAGGCCGGCGCGCTCGACAAGGCCGCGCTCGCCGATTCGCTGCGCACGGTGCTGCACGATCCCGCGCTGTCGCGGGCCGATTCGGACGTGCTGGTCGCGGCGCCCGCGCGCGTGGTCGCGTATCTCGGCCGCGACGACGCGCAGCGCACGAAGTTGCGCGGCGCGTACGACGCGGCGCTCGCGCGCCTGTCGACCGACACCACGCTGTCGTCGATCGACCGGCTGATGGCGCTGCACGGCCGCGTGCTGCTCGCGCGCGGCGACGCGCGCAACGGCGCACCGCTCGCGGCGCCGGCGCTGGCCGACACCGCGCGCAAGCAGATCGCCGCGTCGGTGCAGGGCGCGGCGAACGCGTACGAGCGGCAGGCGCTCGTCAGCGAAGGCGCGGACACGCTGACCGACGCGGGGCTGTACGACGAATCGGATGTGTTGTTGAAGGCCGAGCTGTCGCGTTCGTCCACGCCGTACTACTTCATGTCGGGACTCGCTGCGAACGCGAAGGCGCGCGGCGACAAGGCGGCCGCGCTCGACTGGTATCGCAAGGCGTACGACGCGGCGAGCGGGCCGGCGACGAAGCTGCGCTGGGGCGCGACTTACTTTGCGAACGCGGTTGAGCTGGCGCCGAACGATTCCGCGCGCATCGAAGGGATCGCGGCCAGTGTGCTTGCGCAGGCCGACAAGACCCGGGATGCGTTCTACGGCGCGAACCTGCGTGCGTTGACCAAGGTCGTCACGCAGTTGAATCGCTGGCGCGGTAGCGGCGCGCACGATGCGTCGGTCAGGACGGTCGTCAAGCAGTTCGACGGCGTATGCGGGAAGCTGCCTGCCGGCGATCCGCAGGCGGCGGCGTGCGCGAAGCTGATCCAGCCCGTGAAGGCGTAACGACGCGCGGGGGGATCGTCGAGCGGGCCGGGGGATTCGTTACCGGCCCGATTCCGACGACGCGCCGCGATCGCTGCCGTATCCGGCGTCGTGCTCGCGGGCGATCTTCGCTTCGGCCGATACGATGCTGGCCGGATAGAACCAGTCGCTCGACTGGAAGCCGGCCTGCTTGAGCGCCTTGACTTCGGCGTGGACCTGCGCGCGCGTGAGCGGCTGGTTCGACTGCGCTTGTGCGGCGAACGGGGCCGAGACGGCCAGGGCGATGGCAACGGCTTGGATCAGGCGCTTCATGATCGGGACCTCCTCGATTCCGGTGAATCGCGGCGCTTCGTTCGTCGAAGCGCCGTGCGACGTTGAAACCAGTGTAGGCCGCGGCCGGCGCGCGAAAAATGCGATCGCGCCCAACGCAGTGTTTTGCTGCGGGTAACAATGGGCCGCTGGGGCGGACCGACCGCGAGACGGTGTGCGCGATGAAACCGTACCGGTCGCGGGAAACGGGGTGCTCGGGTCGATCACGCCGGGGTCGAACAAAACCCAACACGATGCGGCCGCGCATTCGTGCGGTCAGCGGCGGCTCATGGTGAGATAGTCAAGGTATTGCGCGTGGTGCAGACGACACGTGACGCGACAGGTGCGTTACCGACCTGCCAGTAGGTCGGGAAGCGGGCCCAGCCGGCGCTTGAACGTGCGGGCGTGTTTCTGAGGAGCAGGTTCTTGACGTCTGCCAGGATGAGGGACGTATCTCCGAAATAGCCATGCGACGGGAAATCGTCCGGGAGCGTGGACACCACGTTGGCAA
Source organism: Burkholderia sp. MS389 (assembly GCF_016899425.1). Lineage (GTDB taxonomy): Bacteria > Pseudomonadota > Gammaproteobacteria > Burkholderiales > Burkholderiaceae > Burkholderia > Burkholderia sola. The sequence continues at coordinate 1,887,373 of NZ_CP045995.1, read as the reverse complement.
TCCCCGGGACATCGACCTGGGGTTTATCGCCGCAGCCGACGCGAGGATAGTCGTGAACGACGTTGGACGAGAGGCCGACGGCGAAATCGTACGGGGATAGATAGACCGTCGTCCGGTCCGATGACTTGACGTAGCTGCCGCCGAGGGTGCCGAACAATTCCCGGTCGACGTCGGCAGCGGCCAGAATGATTTGGCCAAACTTGATGGACGAGGTAGCGGGATCCGTCGCGAGCGCGTCGACGACGCGGAGAAGGGCGCGATTGCCCATGCTATGGGCGATCAGGTGAATCTTGCGGCCTTGCGCGACGTGAGCGGCGACGTCAATCAGGAATTGTCTGAGAAATATCTCACTTGCGTCGATCGTTGCTTCATCGATCGTGTATTTCAACACGTCGTGCAGTGCCGGCCAAGAGAACAGCATCATGTGATTGGGCGGGATGTCGAGATCCGCACCCAACTGGGCCGCGCGTATCGCCGCGTCGTCGAATGAGTTGTTGTATCCGTGGACGTAGACGACGACATATCCGTCCTGCGGTCCGGTGACCGAGCCCAGCGCCCGGCGGGCCAGCGCAAGGAATGCGTCGCGGTCCGCCATTTCATCGATTCTCTCAATTCGGAGAAACGGATCGGTACCGGTCATGGTTCCCCACCACGAGCCTTGCGAGCCGATGCGATGATGCTTTGGAATGGAAACGAATACGCGGCCGTAATGCAGTTTCCGATCGCGCTCTCCGGCGTATGTGGCCGGTACTTTGTTCGACGGCCCGTAAACCGGTTTTCGATTGGTTCCGTAAAGGACCGGATAAAGCACCGGTTGGTCGCTAGATTGATGATCAATCGTCAACTCCGGCGTGCCCGGACCGTAGTAACCCGCAAGGCTGCTACCCGATGGCGGCGAGGACAGGTTGGTGCATCCCGCCAGTGCCAGTGCGGCGAAGCACGCGACCATGCCACGAATCCGCCGAAGAAGCGCTGTCCATGTACCGAAAGCCGCCGGCCAGCGTGTCCGGTCATGCGTGCCGATACGACGGATGTTGCACGTAGAACGCTTGTTCCCGGCGCGCTGGCCGGTTTTGTTCTTGTACATGATATGCCCCGGTTTCTTATTGTTCGACAGCCCGATCGACCTGATTTTTCATCGCGTGCGGCATGACGCTTCTTCGTATCGCGCCAATATAAAAGAGCGGCGACGAAAACGCCACAAGGAATACCCGAGGGTATTTCGCGCGTCAGATGACTAGGTTTTTCATGAATAGCGCCGACGCGTGTAACTAAGCGCTCGGGGACTGTCGCACGCGTTTGCGTGAAGTAATCGATAAGTGGAAACGCCACCTGCATTCCCTTGTGATGGCAATTGACTTTTATCGGCAACCTCCTATGCTCAAGCAATCTGAAATTGCTGTTCACGTTCAAAAGAAACACAACGGGGATCCATCGTGAACAAGAAAGCAATCTGGTCGTGGTCATGTATTGCCGGTACGGTTGTTTGCGCGGGATGCGTGTCGCTCGATTTTGGCGGGATGTTGCTGCCGGTTGTGCCCGCGACGGATGCGCCGCCGCGACAGTCTTTGCAGACATGCAAGTCCACTTTCGTTGAAGTGCTGCGCCGGGATGCCGAATTCGCCTATGTATTGCCGCAGGCGGCCGTTGCAGAGACGATGGGGCGAACGGTTCAGCAATTGCAGGCGGCAGCGCCGGACGGTGGACTTTCGCGTAGCCTGCCGCGCGAATCGGTGAAGCGCTTCGATGCGTTCAGGAAGTCGATCGAAGCGGGAGCCGATGCACGGGTTCCGGCGGTGATCCGTGGCGATCCGGTTTACATCGCATTTCGGTCGGCAATGATCAAATCGGTAGCGACGGCACAGACTTCGCTAGGGTTTGCGGCCGGCATCCCCGGTGCCGACAAGCAAGCGGCGGAGGTGCAGGCCTATTCGCCGAATCTGACGGTGACCCTCCGGGAGTTTAAGGATTTTTCCGCCAAGATCAGCCGTGCCCAATTGCGGCCGGTACTTCGCGCACCCGTGGACAGTGCGGATGCGAAACACGACAACCTGTTTGCTGCCTATTTCTCGGCGTATTACGACGGGAAGTTTATCGATCGCTTCGGGCAGAAGATATCGAAGCCCGCATTGAAATTGCCCGACCTCGGTAGCGCGAAGGGTATCGATCTGTCGATTACCGTTTCCGATGCGGACATCTCGGGTGCGCTCACAGTACTCGTCGAATATCTGGCCGATCTCGTCGATACGACGCCGGTGTTCGGCGTGACGTCGACGGCGAAAGGCGCTAACACCGTAACTTACTACCCGGGGGGGAGCGACGCTGAACCGACGGCGCTGACGTCGAAGGCCGCCTCCTACAAGGACATATCCGCCGGCTGCGGCGTGACCGCGAAGAATGCGAAGGTTCTCGGATATGTGGCAAAGGGCGCGGGCGATGTCGCGCAGCTCGAGAACGGGTTGATCGCACAGAGCGCCGGCGGTTTCGGCGTATCGCTCGGCATCTTCGGCAAGATTTCGGTCGGTGACAACCAGACCCTCGGGACGGCCATCAAGGTCATCAGTTCGCGTGCGGCGATGCGAATTGCCTTCGCGTCGGCGTATCTCGCACTCGAACAATATTCCGCAAGCAATCCGTCCATTGCTGCCACCCAGAACTTCGTGACCGGCGCACCCGAAGCACTGGACCCCGCGGGGCCGAATGGCTATCTGGATTTTTTGGAATAGATTCCGGTTCGAGACGAGACAAGACAAGGGAATGGAGATGGCGAACGACATTGTTGACCTGCCCGGCTTTCCCTGCACGACGGGGTGGCGCATCACGGGTTATTACCTGCCGGCGGAAACGGATTTCCAGGATCCTGCCGTTCCTGCTTCGGTGACGGAATGGGGCGAGGATGTGTTTCCCGCCAAATTCCTCGACGCCTGCAGGATGGAAGGATGGGGCGAAACGCGATACGGCTGGTTTCTCGGTTGGTCGGGCGGCCACTGGGTGAAATCGGATTTTCCGAAGGATGCACGCGACGGGCGTCTGGAAATCGGCTGCGTAGCGGTCGACGTTCACGCGATTCCGTTGGGCACGGTGCTTCGCATTCCGACCGCGCCCGCTCCGTGGTGCGACCGGATTTTGACTGCCGCCGATACGGGCGGCGGCATCAAGGGCAAACACATCGACATCTTCTGCGGGTTCGGCAATGCAGCGAGGCAGGAAACCTACCATGTGACAGCCGGGAACGGCACCGTTTGCGTGTCGGCCAATACCGCGTTGTAGCAGGCAGAAGGGCGTCGATGATGCCGGCCCCGTGGTGCGACGGCACGAGCGGGCCGGGCAGGGCCGAGCTTGAGGCCGACGCGTGTGGGCGTTTGTGTCGGCGGTCGGCTCCCCGTGTTACACGAGCCCCGTCGCGTAGTACACGGCGATCACGAAGAACACCGCGAGCGTCTTGATGATGGTGACCGCGAAAATGTCGCGATACGACTCGCGGTGCGTGAGGCCCGTGACCGCGAGCAGCGTGATGACCGCGCCGTTGTGCGGCAGCGTGTCCATGCCGCCGCTCGCCATCGCGACGACCCGGTGCAGCACGTCCATCGGGATGTTGGCCGCCTGCGCGCCCTTGATGAACAGGTCCGACATCGCGGCGAGCGCGATGCTCATGCCGCCCGATGCCGAGCCCGTGATACCCGCGAGCGAGCTGACCGACACGGCTGCGTTGACGAGCGGGTTCGGGATGCTCTTCAGCGCGTCGCTGACGACGAGGAAGCCCGGCAGCGCGGCGATCACGCCGCCGAAGCCGTATTCCGACGCGGTGTTCATTGCGGCGAGCAGCGCGCCGGCGACGGCGGCCTTCGAGCCGGCCGCGAAACGGCCGCTGACGCGCTTGAACGCGGTCAGCACGACCAGCACGATACCGAGCAGCAGCGCGGCCTCGACCGACCAGATCGCGACGACCGTCTTGATCGACGTGGTGACCGGCGCGTGCACGCCCGGCAGCACTTCCGGCGCGACCGTGTACGACGCGGCGCCGTACCACTGCGGGATCAGCTTCGTGAACGCGAAGTTCGACACGCCGACGAGGATCAGCGGCAGGATCGCCAGCGCGGGATGCGGCAGCGCCTTCGCCTCGACGCGCTCAGGCTCGTTGACGAGCGACGTGCCGTAGCCTTCGCCCTTTGCCATCGCCGAACGGCGGCGCCATTCGAGATAGGTGAGACCGACGACGATGATGAACAGCGAGCCGATCGTGCCCAGCGCGGGCGCGGCCCACGCGGTCGTCTTGAAGAACGTGGTCGGGATGATGTTCTGGATCTGCGGCGTGCCGGGCAGCGAATCCATCGTGAACGAGAACGCGCCGAGCGCGATCGCGCCGGGCATCAGCCGTTTCGGGATGTTGCTCTGGCGATAGAGTTCGGCCGCGAACGGATAGACCGCGAACACCACGACGAACAGCGAGACGCCGCCATAGGTGAGCAGCGCGCACACCGCGACGATCACGGCATTCGCGCGCGAGCGGCCGATGTAGCGGATCGCCGCGTGGACGATCGACTCGGAGAACCCGGACAGTTCGATCACCTTGCCGAACACGGCGCCGAGCATGAAGACAGGGAAATACAGTTTGACGAAGCCGACCATCTTCTCCATGAAGATGCCGGAGAAGACCGGTGCGACGGCGGCGGGTTCGGTCAGGAGCACCGCGCCGAGCGCGGCGATCGGCGCGAACAGGATCACGCTGTAGCCGCGATACGCGGCGAACATCAGGAACGCCAGCGCGGCGAGGACGATCACGAAAGACAAGGGAGTCTCCTAAAAGCTTGGAATGGCTTTGGTTGTTGTTCGATCGCGCGATGCGCCGCGGACCAACTCAGGTTCGTGCAGGTTTCGTGCCATCGGCCGGATTGCGCCGCCGGACATGGGTCCGCCGGCGGCCGGCGGGCCCGCGCCGGTCCAAGTCTGACGATTCTACATAAAACGTCTCCATCTGGAGACGTTTCGGCCATCCGGCCAACCCTCGACATCGTGCAGGGCTTTCCCGGAAAACGCGTTGCGGTGTGTCTCCGGAGTGAGATAATCCGTCCCGTTCCGGAGACATCCGGCCGACGATATACGGAGACGACGACACGATGATGAACGACTGGGCCCGCCTGCCCGTCAACTACGGCGACGTGCTGCGGCGCGCCGCCGAGTCGCTGTTCCGGACCTTCGAGGATTCGAGTGCGGGCACGGTGGTCGTCGATCGCGACGCGCGTGTCGTGTGGATGAACGAGCGTTACGCGGCGCGCTTCGGTTTCGCCGATCCGCAGCAGGCCGTCGGCCTCGACTGCGAGGCCGTGATCCCGAACAGCCTGATGCGCGAGGTCGTATCGACCGGCCAGCCGATCCTGCTCGACATCATGGAGACGGGCCGCGAGCCGCTCGTCGTCACGCGCCTGCCGTTGAAGAACGAGGCCGGCGAGACGGTCGGCGCGATCGGCTTCGCGCTGTTCGATCAGTTGAAGACGCTCACGCCGATTTTTTCCCGCTATGCGCAGCTTCAGCAGCAACTGATCGCGACGCAGCGCTCGCTCGCGCAGGCGCGCCGCGCGAAATACACGTTCGCAAGCTTCGTCGGCACGAGTGCCGCGAGCCTCGAGACCAAGCGCCAGGCGCGCCGCGCGGCGCAGGTCGATTCGCCGGTGCTGCTGCTTGGCGAGACGGGCACCGGCAAGGAACTGCTCGCCCACGCGATTCACGCGGCGTCGGCACGTGCGCTCCAGCCGCTCGTGACCGTCAACGTCGCCGCGATCCCCGACACGCTGCTCGAAACCGAATTCTTCGGCGCGGCGCCCGGCGCGTACACCGGCGCCGATCGCAAGGGCCGCGTCGGCAAGTTCGAGCTGGCCGATCGCGGCACGCTGTTTCTCGACGAGATCGGCGACATGCCGCTGCCGTTGCAGGGCAAGCTGCTGCGCGTGCTGCAGGACAAGGAGTTCGAGCCGGTCGGCTCGAACCGGATCGTGCGCGCGGACGTGCGCATCATCGCCGCCACGTCGGCCGACCTGCCGGCGCTGGTGGCGGCCGGACGTTTTCGCGCGGATCTCTATTACCGGCTGAACGTGCTGACGATCCATGCGCCGCCGCTGCGCGAACGCGCATCCGACATCGCGGCGCTCGTCTACGCGACGCTCGAGGAACTGGCCGCGCAGCACGGGCGCGCCGCCCACTGCGAGCTGACCGACGATGCGCTGCGGATGCTGTGCGCGTATCCGTGGCCCGGCAACGTGCGCGAGTTGCGCAATACGCTCGAGCGCGCGCTGATGCTGTCCGACCGTTCGGTGATCGATGCGCGCGCGCTCGCGCCGTTTCTCGGGCCGGTGCGCATCTCGGCGGACGGCGCGGCGCCGGCGCAGCGGGTTGCCGCGGTGCCGGCCGAGCCGCGTGCGGGCGATGCGTCGACGGCCTCCGGGGCGCCGGCCGCTTCGTATGCCGATGCACTGGCGGCGTGGGAGCGCCAGTTCCTGAGCGATGCGCTGGCGGCTTGTGACGGCAAGGTCATTGAAGCGGCTGCGCGCATCGGCATCGGCCGCGCGACGCTGTACAAGAAACTGGCCGCGCTCGGTATTGGCCGTTAGGCCGTTCGGCGACGCCGATGCGGCCCGATGTAACGCATCGAACAGGAGGTCACGATGAAGCGGATCGGCTTCGCAGGGTGGTTGACCCTGTTGCTGGCGAGTGCCGCGCTCGCGCAGTCGGGCGATGCCGACGCGCCCGACGCGCGGCGCAACTGGTACAACGATCCGTTCGTCGCGCTGTCGCAGGACGTCGCCGAATGCCCGTTGCCGCTCGGCCCGTGGATGACGCGCGCCGAGATGACGGACGATGCGCACTACCGCGCCGAGCGCGGCACGACCTGCTGGCTCGCCCATCGCTGCACGAAGCCGAACTCGTATATGTATGACGCGTCGATCGCCGATGCGGCGAAGGCGCACTTCGCCGGCTCCGATCGCCTGCGCGGCACGAGCCTGTGGATCACCGTGCAGCGACGTTTCATCTACGTCGAAGGATGCGCGGATACGACGCTCGATCGCCACGCGCTGCAACGCGAATTCGAGGCGCTTCCGGACGTCGAGCAGGTTTTCGTTCGCATCACCGACGATCCGCGCAAGCGCTTGCCGTACAAGGCGCGCGGCCAACCCGACCGCGCGCCGGACTGACGGCCGAAGGGCAGCCCATGGCATACTCGCGACATTCAAAAAAAGGTTGACGGGAAGAATAATGAAACACATGCTTGCGTCGGTCTGTCGGTGGCCTCGGGCGGCCGTGATGTTGGCTCTGGTTGCAGGGCTCGGCGGGTGCGGCGGCGGTGCTCCGCTGTTCACGTCGGATGGGCGCCCGACCACTCAGGTGCAATGCACCGGCAGCGACTGGAGCAATTGCACGGACAATGCCCGGGCCATGTGCAACGGGGATTTCGACGTGATCCAGCAATCCACGGATGACGCCGTGCGAAACCTTCTCTTCGCATGCAAGAAGAAAAGCGGTTATTGATCCCGAAATGACCGGCTGAGGAGACACGATCGGGCAAAGCGCTTTTCCGTTTGCTTTGAGTCACTTGTTTTTCACGAATAACACTCATGGAGTCCCATCCATATGGCGACCTACAGGCAACTGAGCGCGCAGCTCGAACGGCTTCAGCAAAAGATCGACAAGGAACGTGAAAAGGCGATTGCCGACGCGATTGCGCATATCCGCGCGAAAATCGACGAATACGACATTACGCCCGAAGAGCTCGGTTTTCGCCCGGCAGGATCGGCCGCCGCCAATGCCGCCGCGAAGCCCAAGCGCACCTTGCCGCCGAAGTACCTGAACCCGAAGACGGGCGAAACGTGGAGTGGCCGCGGGCGGGCGCCGGCATGGCTCGGCAAGAACCGCGGACGTTTCCTGATCAAGGCCTGACTCCCGGAAATCCTCACCTTTCGTGTGCCGACTGACGGTGCGAACGGCCATGCGGCCTTCGCACCGTTTTGTTTTCGCGCAATCGTCACGCGATTTTCCCCGACGAATTGAAGTGCAATGCCGCGCAATTAACAGATCCCGTTTTGCGAATTCGCCGCGATCCGGCTGCATGTTGCCGGTAATTCCCGTAAACAACCGCGTAATGGCGCAATGTATGCGCATTGGTATGTGCGATTTTCGCGGTGCATGCATCACGCGGATTTTCATCACCTTTCGCATGCGGATGCGGTGTGTCGTGCGATTCCCGAAGATACTCACCATGGCTCCTGTAAATCCTCACCTTTGAGAAAACGGCTGCAGCGTCGTGCCGCGTGGCGTGCCTCGTGCATGCGGCGCTACGATGCCGGGCCGTATGTGTTGCAGGTCCATGGTGCGGGCGTTGACACCCGTCGAATAGTCGGCCGTTCGGCATATAGGCAGTCGCAAGCGGTTCGCCTATGCTTGGGGTTCGCGTCGATCGGCGCACGGCCTGCCCGGCCGCATGCCGATCGTGTCGTCTTTCGTCACCGCAGGGAGCCGATGTGACCGTTCGCCATCTCGATGCGTTGTTCCAGCCCAAGTCCGTTGCGGTCGTCGGCGCGTCGTCACGCGCCGGCAGTATCGGCGCGATGGTGTGGTCGCGTGTGCTCGACGGCGCGTTCCAGGGGCCTGTGTGGCCGGTCAATCCGAAATATCGCGAGCTCGACGGGCATGCGGTCGTCTCCGATGTCGACCGGCTGCCCACGCCGCCGTCGGTTGCCGTGATCTGCACGCCGCCCGCGACCTGGGCCGGCATCGTGCGCAAGCTCGGCGAACTCGGCACGCGCGTCGCGGTGATCGTCGGCGACGCGCGCACCGATGCCGATCGCGTCGCGGTCGATCGCACGCTGAAGGCGGCGAAGCCGTTCGTGCTCCGTATCGTCGGGCCCGGCAGCCTCGGCGTGTTGTCGCCTGCGCGGCATGCGCATTTCGGCGCGCCTGCCTATACGGCGCGATCGGGCGGCGTCGCGTGGGTGTCGCAATCGAACGCGCTGACGAACGCGGTGCTCGGCTGGGCCGATGCGCGCGGCCTCGGCTTTTCGCACGTCGTCGCGCTCGGTAGTGAAGCCGATGTCGATGCGGGCGACGTCCTCGACTATCTGGCAAGCGATCCCGGCACGCGCGCGATCCTGCTCGAACTCGATACCGTGCGCGCGGCGCGCAAGTTCATGTCGGCGGCGCGGGCGGCCGCACGCAACAAGCCGGTACTCGCGTTGCGCACCGGCCGTGCCGATCCCGGCGACGCGCTGTACACGGCGGCATTCCAGCGCGCGGGCATGGTGCGCGTCGATGCGCTCGACGATCTGCTCGACGAAATCGAGACGCTCGGCGTCGGCCGCGTCACCGCGCGGGGCGCGGCGACGCTCGTGACGAGCGATGCGGGCGTGGCGAAACTGGCGGTCGATGCGGTGGCCGACGTGCGCGACGTGCTGACCGACTGGTCGCCCGCGGCAACGTCGGCCGTCGCGGCCGCGCTGCCGCATCTCGCGGCGCCCGGCAATCCGCTCGCGCTGGGCGACGATGCGCGCCCCGAGCACTTTGCCGCGGCGATCAAGGCGCTCGCCCCGTTTCCGCAGACGGGCACGCTGTTCGTCGTTCATTCCACTTCGCACAGCGCGCCGGCCGAGTCGGTCGCGCGCACGCTGATCGATTCGCGGCAGTACGCGCATCGCGGCATCCTCGCGTGTTTCTTCGGCGCGGTCGACGCGGCGACGCGCGATGCGCTGCACGCGAACGGCATTCCGGTGCACACGACGCCGCAGCGGCTCGCACGCGCGTATGCGCGTCTCGTCGACTACAACCTCGGGCGCCAGTTGCTGATGCAGACGCCGGAGGGCACGCCGCTGCAGCCGGCCGAGTGCGTGGCGTCCGCCCAGGCCGATGCGCGCCGGCTGGTCGAAGCCGGTCAGCATGAACTGGCCGGCGAGGGCGCGCTGCATTGGCTGTCCCGTTTCGGTCTGCAGGGCGAGCAGCCCGACGAACCGGCCGGCAAGAAGGTCGTCGATATCGCGGTCGACATGTACGACGATTCGAACTTCGGTCCGGTGTTTCGCTATGCCGTGCCACCGGCCGATGGCGTATCGGCACCGTTTGTCGTCTACGGCCTGCCGCCGCTGAACACGGTGCTCGCCCGCGCGGTGATGGAGCGCTCGCCGTATGCGCGCAGCACGCGTGTCGAGCCGACGCTCGACGCGCTGACGGCCCTGTCGCAGGTCGTCTGCGACGTGCGCGAAGTCGTCGCGATGTCGGTCACGCTGCGCGTGCTGTCCGACCGCGCCTGGGTGATCGCGCCGCGCATCACGCTTGCCTCGGGGCGCAGCCGGCTCGCGATCATGCCGTATCCGCGACACCTCGAGCAGACGCTCGAGTGGCGTGGCGAGACGGTGACGATCCGTCCGATCCGTCCGGAGGACGAGGCCGCCCACAACGAACTGCTCGGTGCGATGACGCCGGAAGATCTGCGGATGCGTTTCTTCGGCGCGGTGCGCAGCTTCGATCATTCGCAGGTGGCGCGCATGACGCAGATCGACTACGACCGCGAAATGGCGTTCATCGTGTCGTTCACCGATGTGTCCGGGCGCGACCACACGCTCGCGGTGGTGCGTGCGGTCGCCGATCCGGACAACGAGACGGCGGAGTTCGCGATCGCGGTGCGACCCGATCAAAAGGGCAAGGGGCTCGGCCGGTTGTTGATGACTCGCATCATCGATTACGCACGCTCGCGCGGCACCGCGTGGATGGTCGGCGAGGCGCTGCGCGAGAATTCGGCGATGATCTCGCTCGCGAAAGCGTGCGGGTTTGCGGTGTCGACGACCGAGGAGCCCGGCGTCGTGGGTTTCAGGATGAAGTTACAGCCGTAGGCGTCGGTCCGTGGTTCGACGCCGAGGGCAGCGCATGGCGCCGATGCTGAAATGTGCCGCCATGCTGCGAATTCAATCAGGAATGCAAATAACTCCAAATCAATCTCTGCGGTGAAACGTCTGCCAACATGTCGGATCTGTCGATCGCGGCGATATCGCGCCGCACGCAGGGTGTCCGGAGACGCATGCAGTGGGCTGCGATGGCCACCTTCCGCAGCCGTTTCGAGCGATGTGCATGTACATGTTCGTGGCCGTATTCCGGCCTCGCCAATTCAAGGCCATCAGCAAGGTGAGACTTTTCGGGAGCAGCGAGTGAGCTTTTCCGGGACAGCGTGGTGAGCCGATACGGGAGCGTTCGGTGAGCCTTCCCGGGAACGGCCGGTGAGCACCTGCGGGAGAGGCCGGTGAGCCTTTTCGGGATATGTCGGTGAGCCCTTGCGGGAGCGATCGGTGAGGGCGTTCGGGAGACGTCAGCGAGCGTCTCAGGGGGCCTTGGGTGAGACTTTTCGGGAGGCCGCGGTGAGTGCTTGCGGGATGCCGAGGTGAGCTTTTACGGGAGCATGCGAACGCACGGCTCCCGTGGGCGTGGCGCCGGCCCATGCCGGCGCGACACGCGGGTGCGGGCACGCAGGAACCGTGCCCGCGGTCACGTTCACGCAGCGAGTTTCGACGCCGCGTCGTTCACCTGGTCGCGCGAAATCGCGAGTTCCTCGAGGTGCGGATCGGCGTAGACCGCGCCGGTTTCGCGCTCGAGGCGGGCGATCGTCAGCGCACAGCGCGCGGTGTCTTTCGGCATCGCGATGAAGCGCTTGACCGACTCGCCGGCCGTGAACGCGTCGAACAGTGCGCCGCGCACGTCGTCCGGAAGCGTCTTGGTCCACTGGTACGGCTTGCCGTTGAACGTGATCGACGGCGGCAGCGTGCGTTCCTTCTTGGTCGCCGTGATGAGCCCGTAGGTGCGCGCCGCGTCGCCGATCTGCTCGGGCGAGAAGAGTTCGTCAGGCGTGATGCCGAACTGCTCGATGTAGTTCTCGATCGCCTGCATCGCGGCGGCACGATCGTCGCGCTTCTTCTGCGCGCGCGCGACGATATCGCGCAGCTCGTCCGCTTCCTCGGGCGTGATCGTGAAGCTTGCCTGCTTCTGCTGAAGTTCGGAGAAACGCTGGAATTCTTGATCGTTCAGAAGTTTGGCCATGACATCCATCGGACACGACGGCCGCGACAACCGGCCGCCGTAGTTTTTGAGAGGGCCGCTATTCTAGCGTAGCGCCGCGGGCGCCCGATGCGGCATCGCGCATCGGGCGTCGCACGGGCATCGTGGATGCGGGACCGGGACCGGGACCGGGACCGGGACCGGGACCGGCGCCGCTGCGCCGCGGCCTGTGCGCGTTGCCTGGAACCCGCGCGTGTCAGCAGGTCTCCGTGCGGCACATCGACAGACGGGCGGCCGTGCCGCGCAGTGCGTCGACGACCACGTCGACGGACGGCGCGAGGTGCGCATCGATCCGGCGCATGTACGGGCACGTCAGCACCGCGATCGCATGGCCGGCCGGCCCGAGGATCGGCACGGTCAGGTCGGTCACGCCGTACGCCTGGCGGCTGTCCTGGCGCAGATAGCCGGACTGCCGGATCGACTGGCACGCGTTCGCGAGTTCCTGCTCGTTCAGCGGCGCTTCGCCCTTCACCTTGCGATGCTCGGCCAGCATGTGCGCGCGTTGCTCGGCGCTCTGGAACGCCAGCATCATGCGCCCCGACGCCGTGTCGGCGAGGCCGACGCGCGAGCCGAGCCGGACCGACACGCCCCACGGGCCGGGCCCGTCCACTTGCGCGATCACGAGCAGGTTGCCGCGATCGTAGACGGACAGGTGGCACGACTGCTCGGCGGCATCGGCGAAGCGCTGCATCGGCGGCAGCGCCTCGGCGATCAGCCGGTTCATCGGCGGATGCCGGTGCGCAAGCGCGAACAGCTTGAGGCTGAGCGTGTAGCGATCGCCGCCGGTCGAACGCATCACGTAGCGGCGCGCGACGAGGCGTTCGAGCATCCGGTAGATTTCGCTCGCATTGCGGCCGAGTTCCTTCGTGATTTCGGTGCGGGTGAGTCCTTCCTTCTGCTCGGACAGGAGTTCGAGAATGTCGAGGCCCTTGTCGAGCGCGGGTGCGCGATAGCGATCAAGAGCGGCCATCGATTCCCGTGCGTCGCAGCCGGGAAGCGGGTCGTTGGTTGTCTGCATTGTCGATGTGAAGTTGGGGGATTACCGTCGATCGGTGGGCGACGCACGCTGGCCGGTTCTGCTCCGCGTATGGCAATGAAAGCCGTCCGTACGAGCTTAGCAATAAACATACAGTGTGCAATGCAGCGTCTTTTTACCGATCATTACCCGACAAGAACGGATGGGCAAACGTTTTCGATGACAGGGGCACCCCGAATAGCCAGTATTCATGCCTCGATGGCAGGCGCGCCTGCGCATGACGGCCGGTCGATCGACGTGGGCGCGGCGCGTGTTGCGAAGCAGCTTCGGCAGTCGCACCAATAGTCGGTATCCGTCGCGTGTCATTTCACGGCGCGCGACCGGTGGTACAAAGGCTTGCGGGCCAGCGACGGCGCGGCCGCGCGTGCAGCCGGCCGGCATGGGCCGGCACGCGTCGCGGATGCCGGGCCGTCGTCGCCGATGCGCAGACCGGCGGCCGCCCGTTCGATGCGTGCCGTACTGCAGTACGGCGCCACGATCGCTGCGCCCGCGCGACGCTCGCGCGTCGACGGCATGCCGCACGCGGCGCCGACGCGTGCAATTGACGATCGACGATCGACGACCAGTCCGGCGCGTGGCTGCGAAAGGCCGCGTCGGCCGGTATCCTGTCCCATTCGACAACAGAGGTTAAGCACGATGAAACTGCTTCGCTACGGCCCGTCCGGCCAGGAAAAGCCCGGCATCCTCGACGCAGCCGGCCGCATTCGCGACCTGTCCGCGCAGGTGCCGGATCTTGCCGGCGATGTGCTGTCCGACGCGGGTCTCGCGCGGCTGCGCGCGATCGATCCGGCCACGCTGCCGCTCGTGTCCGGCGAGCCGCGCATCGGTGCATGCGTCGGCCAGGTCGGCAAATTCATCGGCATCGGCCTGAACTATGCCGATCACGCGGCCGAAGCCGGCATGCCGGTGCCGAAGGAGCCGGTCGTGTTCGGCAAGTGGACGAGTTCGATCTGCGGCCCGAACGACGGCATCGACATCCCGAAGGGTTCGGTCAAGACCGACTGGGAAGTGGAACTGGGTGTCGTGATCGGCGCGAAGTGCAAGGACGTCGACGAAGCGCGCGCGCTCGATTACGTCGCGGGCTACTGCGTCGTCAACGACGTATCCGAGCGCGAATGGCAGATCGAGCGCGGCGGCCAGTGGGACAAGGGCAAGGGCTTCGACACGTTCGGCCCGATCGGCCCGTGGCTCGTCACGCGCGACGAAGTGCCCGATCCGCAGCGTCTCGACCTGTGGCTCGACGTCGACGGCCATCGTTATCAGAACGGCAATACGCGCACGATGGTGTTCACCGTCGCGCAGCTGATCGCGTATCTGTCGACCTGCATGACGCTGCAGCCGGGCGACGTGATCACGACCGGTACGCCGCCGGGCGTCGGGATGGGGAGCAAGCCATCGCCGATATACCTGAAGGCCGGCCAAACGGTGCGCCTCGGGATCGAAGGACTCGGCGAGCAGTTGCAGAGCACACGCCACGCACAATAAGCGCGTGCGCGGCGCGGACCGGCCGGAGGATGCAGCTACCCGCGCGCAGCGAACGGCGACGTAGCCAAAAACCAGGGGCCCGATTCCGCGCGAGGCGGAATCGGGCCCTTGTCGCTCGTGCGTGTCCGGACGAAGCGGATCACACGACGTTGTCGAGTTCGCAGTGCGCTTCGAGCCGATAGCCGTCGGGGTCGACGACGAACGCCGCGTAATAGCCGGGGCCGTAGTGCTCGCGCTTGCCGGGCCCGCCGTTGTCCTTGCCGCCGTGCTCGAGCGCGGCGCGGTAGAACGCGTCGACCTCGACCGGCGACGCGGCCTTGAACGACAGGTGCAGCCCGGAATCGGGATCGGCGACGACAGGCCGGGCCGCGTGCTGCAACCACAGCTCGGGCTCGGTCGTGCCGTAGCCGAGCGCGCCGTCGTCGCTATACAGGCGCTTGTAGCCGAGTGCGCCGAGCGCGCTGTCGTAGAAGGTGCGGCTGCGATCGATGTGGGCAACGCCGAACGAAAGGTGGTCGATCATCTGTGACTCCTTGAACTGAGGGGGACGTCAGTGCGGCAAACCTGCTTACAGGCACCATGCCAGCCGCTTGTAGCGCAGCGCGCCGAGCGTGCTGTCGTCGTACCTGCGGCCAGTGGAGGTGTGGATAACGCTGAACGAAAAGCGATCGATCATCTGTGTCTCCTTGGATTGAACCGGCATCGGTGCGGCCAACCAGTTTTTAACCACCATGCCGGTTATGTTAGAAATCGCTCGGACGCTTGTCAACCGGCATGGTGGTTAGATACGATCGCGTCATGAGCAAAACGCAACCTTCCGTCACAACGGACTGCCTGATCCCGGTGCCACCCGAAACGTTGAGCCTCGATTTCGCGAACACGCTGTATTGGCGTGGCAGCGACCCACCGACGGAAACCTTCGGCACGATGGACGACCTGTTCGCGTGGTGCCGCGAGCAGGCGGGCGTACCGGCCAAGCTGACCGACGCATGTCGCGTGCCCGACAACGAGAAAGGGAAAAAGAACGGCGACGAGCCGGCGATGCTGGCGCGCGCACTCGCGTTGCGCGAGGCGCTATACCGGCTCTTTCACGCGCAGGCGGAGCAGCGCGAGCCGCAGGCCGAGGATCTCGCGCTGCTCGGCGGCTTCCTGGTGGAAGCATCGCCGCGCGTTGCGCTGGTGCGCGTCGACGGCCGCTATGCGTGGAGGATCGACGCGTCGGGCGCGACGCTCGCGCGCCTATTGAGCCCGGTGCTCTGGTCGGCGATCGACCTGCTCGGCGGCGCGCGGCTCGCGAAGGTCAAGCGCTGTGCGAACGACGCATGCCAGTGGCTGTTCATCGACGACAGCAAGAACGGCAGCCGACGCTGGTGCTCGATGTCGTCGTGCGGCAATCGCGCGAAGGCGTATCGCCACTATCACAAGGCCGAATGACGGCGCGGACGGAACCTATTTCGCCGACAACTTCCGCCACAGCGTCGTCTTGCTGATGCCGAGCATCGCGCACGCGCGATCGCGGTCGCCGCCGCACGCGTCGAGCACCGCGCGGATCTCGTCGGCTTCCGCGCGACGGCGCCGCGCGTGGAGCGTCCGTGCCTCGTCGCCGCCGGCGCCGGCCGCATCGGGCGGCGCGGCGAACAGCTCGGGCGCGATCACTCGCAGCGCGCCAGGGGCGAGCGCCGCGCACGCGGCGGCCGGATCGTTTTCGTCGACTTCCTCGGCCAGCTCCACCGCGATCCGCTCGACCACGTTCTGCAGTTCGCGCACGTTGCCGGGCCAGCGGTAGCGCGCGAGCGTCGCTTGCGTCGCGGCGAGCACGCGCAGCGCGTCGTCGGCGTCGCGCATGCGGTCGGCGAGACGCGGCTCGCGCCGCGCGGCCTGCACGAGCAGCGTCGCCGCGAGCGCGGGGATGTCGGCCGCGCGCTCGCGCAGCGGCGGCAGGCCGATGTTCAGGATGTTGAGCCGGTAATAGAGATCCGCGCGGAACGTACCGGCCTCGACGGCCGCGAGCAGCGGCCGGTGCGTCGCGGCGATCACGCGCACGTCGATGCGGATCGGCTCGGTCGAGCCGAGGCGGATCACCTCGCGCTCCTGCAGCACACGCAGCAGCCGGCTTTGCAGCGACGGCGGCATCTCGCCGATTTCGTCGAGAAACAGCGTGCCGCGGTGCGCGGCCTCGAACAGGCCGGTCTTGCCGCCGCGCCGCGCGCCGGTGAACGCGCCTTCTTCATAACCGAACAGCTCGCTCTCGAGCAGCGCTTCCGGAAACGCGCCGCAGTTGACCGCGACGAACGGATAGCTGCGCCGCGCGGACAGCGCATGCAGGCTCTGCGCGATCATCTCCTTGCCGGTGCCGCTTTCGCCGAGCACGAGCACGGTCGCGTCGGATTTCGCGTAGCGGCGCACGAGGTCGCGCACGCGCGTCATCGGCGCCGACGCGCCGACCACGTCGTCGAGCGCGTAGCGCGCGGCGAACTGCTGCGTGGTGGGCTGCGAGCGCAGCGCGCGATCGAGCCGTTCTACCGCGCGCGATTCCTGGAACGTCAGCACGCTGCCCGACGTGACGCCGCGATCGACCAGCGGCCCGCGATGCACGACGTAGCGCACGCCGCGCACGGTCGCGAGCGCGTCGCCGTCCTCGCCGCGCAGCGTGCGCAACTCGGGCCGCAGGTCGACGAGCGCGCGACCGACGGCCGCCGCGGGTTCGACCCCGAACGCCGATGCGAGCCGTTCGTTGATCGCTTCGACGCGGCCGTGTGCGTCGAGCGCGACCACGCCGTCGCGCAGGTGCTGCAGCAGCGTGTCGAGCCGCTGGCGGCGGAATGCCTCGGCGTGCGTCGCATACGCGACTTCGAGCGCCGTCTCGACGGCCCTGCGCACCGACGCATGCGAATACAGGAATACCGCGCCCATGCCGACGCTGGCGGCGAGATCGGTGACGAGGCCCGGGCCGACGATCGTCTCGATGCCGCGATCGCGCAGGTCGTGCACGCAGGCCTCCGCTTCCTGGGCGGACTGATATGACGCAAACTGCACGTCGAGGCCGTACGCGGCGACGAAGCGGCGCACTTCGGGCGGCGTCTCGCCGGCGCTGACGAGCGCGATCCGCGTCGCATCGCGCCGCGCGCGCGCGAGCGCCTGCATCACGTCGAAGCCGGTCGGCGACACGACCACCACCGGCACCTGCGCGCGCGTTTTCAGGAAGCCGCCGTTCGAGCCGGCCGCGACGATCACGTCGGGCCGCGCGGCGCCGGCCTCGGCGATCGCGCTCAGCGCATCTTCATAGGCGCGCGTGACGATGCGCACGTCCGCGCGTTCGTCGAATTCGCCGGCGATCTCGCGAAACAGCTCGCGCAGCCGGCTGATACCCATCGCCCAGATGCGCGGGCGCACCGTGCGGTCGGCGGGGCCGACGGGCTTGGTCGAGGAGAGGTCCATGACGGCCGATTATGCGCGCGCGATTTCATTTTTGAAACATGAAATCGCTAAATTGAAATCGCCGGGCGGTACCACACCCACGGCGGTCGCTTAAGAATCAGTGAGTTAGCGACGTTCCGCAAGCTGGCCCGGTCCTTGCTGTTATCGGGCATTCCATCAGGAGGCCGTTCATGAGCAATACGCATCTTCAGAGCGCCGGCGCGAAGTTCCGCGCGGCAGTCGCGGCCGAGCAGCCGCTGCAGGTGGTCGGCGCGATCACCGCGTACGCGGCCAAGATGGCGCAGGCCGTCGGCTTCAAGGCCGTGTACCTGTCGGGTGGCGGCGTCGCCGCGAACTCGCTCGGCATTCCCGACCTCGGCATCAGCACGATGGAGGACGTGCTGATCGACGCGACCCGGATCACCAACGCGACCGACCTGCCGCTGCTGGTCGACATCGACACGGGCTGGGGCGGCGCGTTCAACATCGCGCGCACGGTCCGCTCGTTCATCAACGCCGGCGTCGCGGCCGTGCACCTCGAGGACCAGGTCGGCCAGAAGCGCTGCGGCCACCGTCCGGGCAAGGAAGTCGTGCCGATCGACGAAATGGTCGATCGCGTGAAGGCCGCGGTCGACGCGCGCACCGACGACCAGTTCGTGATCATGGCGCGCACCGACGCGGCCGCCGCGGAAGGGATCGATTCGGCGATCGAGCGCGCGGTCGCGTACGTCGAAGCCGGCGCGGACATGATCTTCCCGGAAGCGATGAAGACGCTCGACGACTACCGCCGCTTCAAGGCCGCCGTGAAGGTGCCGATCCTCGCGAACCTGACCGAATTCGGCTCGACGCCGCTGTTCACGGTCGACGAGCTGCGCGAGGCGAACGTCGATATCGCGCTGTACTGCTGCGGCGCGTATCGCGCGATGAACAAGGCCGCGCTGAACTTCTACGAGACGCTGCGCCGCGACGGCACGCAGAAGGCGGCCGTGCCGACGATGCAGACGCGCGCCGAGCTGTACGACTTCCTCGGCTATCACGAATACGAGCGCAAGCTCGACGAACTGTTCGCGCAGGGCAAGAAGTAACGCGGCCCGCACCCCCCGATACCCATTGGAGAAGGAAAACATGAGCGAGACGAAAGACGCAGCAGCACCGGCCGCCGCAGGCGCATTCAAGCCGAAGAAGTCGGTGGCGCTGTCAGGCGTGACGGCCGGCAACACGGCGCTGTGCACGGTCGGCAAGACCGGCAACGACCTCCACTATCGCGGCTACGACATTCTCGACGTCGCCGAATCGTGCGAATTCGAGGAAATCGCGCATCTGCTCGTGCACGGCACGCTGCCGAACCTGACCGAACTGGCCGCGTACAAGACCAAGCTGCGCGCGCTGCGCGGCTTGCCGAGCGCGCTGAAGGCCGCGCTCGAACAGATTCCGGCGTCGGCTCACCCGATGGACGTGATGCGTACCGGCGTGTCGGTGCTCGGCACCGTGCTGCCGGAGAAGGACGACCACAACCTGCCGGGCGCGCGCGACATCGCCGACCGCCTGATGGCGTCGCTCGGTTCGATGCTGCTGTACTGGTATCACTTCTCGCACAACGGCAAGCGCATCGAGACGGAAACCGACGACGACTCGATCGGCGGCCACTTCCTGCACCTGTTGCACGGCAAGACGCCGTCGAAGTCGTGGGTCGAGGCGATGCACACGTCGCTGATCCTGTACGCGGAGCACGAATTCAACGCGTCGACGTTCACCGGTCGCGTGATCGCGGGCACGGGCTCGGACATCTACTCGGCGATCACCGGCGCGATCGGCGCGCTGCGCGGGCCGAAGCACGGCGGCGCGAACGAAGTCGCGTACGAGATCCAGAGCCGCTACAGCTCGCCGGACGACGCCGAAGCCGACATCCGCCGCCGCGTCGAGAACAAGGAAGTCGTGATCGGCTTCGGCCATCCGGTCTACACGATCTCCGATCCGCGCAACAAGGTGATCAAGGGCGTCGCGCACAAGCTGTCGAAGGAAGCGGGCGACACCAAGCTGTACAGCATCGCCGAGCGCCTGGAATCGGTGATGTGGGACGCGAAGAAGATGTTCCCGAACCTCGACTGGTTCAGCGCGGTGTCGTATCACATGATGGGCGTACCGACCGCGATGTTCACGCCGCTGTTCGTGATCTCGCGCACGTCGGGCTGGAGCGCGCACATCATCGAGCAGCGCATCGACAACAAGATCATCCGCCCGAGCGCGAACTACACCGGTCCGGAAGACCTGCAGTTCGTGCCGATCGAGAAGCGCTGATCGTCCGCCGCATGCGCCGGCGCCCGTGATGCGGGCGGCCGGCGCACGCGGCACGTCTTACCCCGAATTCCGCCCCACATCATGAATACCGCCAACCGCAAACCCCTGCCCGGCACGTCGCTGGACTATTTCGACGCGCGTGCCGCGGTCGACGCGATCGCGCCCGGCGCGTATGACACGCTGCCGTACACGTCGCGCGTGCTCGCCGAAAACCTCGTGCGCCGCTGCGATCCGGCGATCCTCGCCGATTCGCTGAAGCAGATCATCGAGCGCAAGCGCGAACGCGATTTCCCGTGGTTCCCGGCGCGCGTGGTGTGCCACGACATCCTCGGACAGACGGCGCTTGTCGATCTCGCGGGCCTGCGCGACGCGATCGCGGACGGCGGCGGCGACCCGGCGAAGGTGAACCCGGTCGTGCCCGTCCAACTGATCGTCGACCACTCGCTCGCCGTCGAATGCGGCGGCTTCGATCCGGACGCATTCGCGAAGAACCGCGCGATCGAGGATCGCCGCAACGAGGATCGCTTCCACTTCATCGAGTGGACGAAGAAGGCGTTCGAGAACGTCGACGTGATCCCGCCGGGCAACGGCATCATGCACCAGATCAACCTCGAGAAGATGTCGCCGGTGATCCAGGTGCAGGATGGCGTAGCGTTCCCGGACACCTGCGTCGGCACCGACAGCCACACGCCGCACGTCGATGCGCTCGGCGTGATCGCGATCGGCGTCGGCGGGCTCGAAGCCGAGAACGTGATGCTCGGCCGCGCGTCGTGGATGCGCCTGCCCGACATCGTCGGCGTCGAGTTGACCGGCAAGCGCCAGCCCGGCATCACCGCGACCGACGTGGTGCTCGCATTGACCGAGTTCCTGCGCAAGGAGAAGGTGGTCGGCGCGTACCTGGAGTTCCGGGGCGTTGGCGCGGCGAGCCTCACGCTCGGCGATCGCGCGACGATCTCGAACATGGCGCCCGAATACGGCGCGACGGCCGCGATGTTCTTCATCGACGGCCAGACGACCGACTATCTGCGCCTCACCGGCCGCAGCGACGAGCAGGTGAAGCTGGTCGAGACCTACGCGAAGGCGGCGGGCCTGTGGGCCGATACGCTCGCCAATGCGCAATACGAGCGCACGCTGACGTTCGACCTGTCGAGCGTCGTGCGCAACATGGCCGGCCCGTCGAACCCGCACAAGCGGCTGCCGACGTCCGATCTCGCCGCGCGCGGGATTGCCGGTCAGTGGGAAGAGAAGCCGGGCGAGATGCCCGACGGCGCGGTGATCATCGCCGCGATCACGAGCTGCACGAACACCAGCAACCCGCGCAACGTGATTGCCGCGGCCTTGCTCGCCCGCAACGCGAACGCGAAGGGCCTGACGCGCAAGCCATGGGTCAAGAGTTCGCTCGCGCCGGGCTCGAAGGCGGTCGAGCTGTATCTGGAAGAAGCGAGCCTGCTGCCGGAACTCGAGAAGCTCGGCTTCGGCATCGTCGCGTTCGCATGCACGACCTGCAACGGGATGTCGGGCGCGCTCGATCCGAAGATCCAGCGGGAGATCGTCGAGCGTGACCTGTACGCGACCGCCGTGCTGTCCGGCAACCGCAACTTCGACGGCCGCATTCACCCGTATGCGAAGCAGGCGTTCCTCGCGTCGCCGCCGCTCGTGGTCGCCTACGCGATCGCCGGCACGATCCGCTTCGACATCGAGAAGGACGTGCTGGGTCACGATCAGGACGGCAAGCCCGTCACGC
This sequence comes from Burkholderia sp. MS389, assembly GCF_016899425.1. Classification (GTDB taxonomy): domain Bacteria; phylum Pseudomonadota; class Gammaproteobacteria; order Burkholderiales; family Burkholderiaceae; genus Burkholderia; species Burkholderia sola. Next base: position 1,865,312 of record NZ_CP045995.1, on the reverse strand, counting down.
TGAAGGACATCTGGCCGACCGACGAGGAGATCGATGCGATCGTCGCGTCGAGCGTGAAGCCCGAGCAGTTCCGCAAGGTCTACGAGCCGATGTTCGCGCGCAGCGCCGACGCAGGCGAGCGCGCGGCGCCGCTGTACGACTGGCGTGCGCAGAGCACGTATATCCGCCGCCCGCCGTACTGGGAAGGCGCGCTGGCCGGCGAGCGCACGTTGAAGGGCATGCGTCCGCTCGCGGTGCTCGGCGACAACATCACGACCGACCACCTGTCGCCGTCGAACGCGATCCTGCCGGATAGCGCGGCCGGCGAATACCTCGCGAAGATGGGCCTGCCGGAAGAAGACTTCAACTCGTACGCGACGCACCGCGGCGACCACCTGACCGCGCAGCGTGCGACCTTCGCGAACCCGACGCTCGTCAACGAGATGGCGGTCGTCGATGGCGCGGTGAAGAAAGGTTCGCTCGCGCGCGTCGAGCCGGAAGGCGAGGTCATGCGGATGTGGGAAGCGATCGAGACGTACATGAATCGCAAGCAGCCGCTGATCGTCGTGGCCGGCGCCGACTACGGCCAGGGCTCGTCGCGCGACTGGGCCGCGAAGGGCGTGCGGCTCGCGGGCGTCGAGGCGATCGCCGCCGAAGGTTTCGAGCGGATTCACCGCACGAACCTGATCGGGATGGGCGTGCTGCCGCTCGAGTTCAAGCCGGGCACCAACCGGACGACGCTCGGCATCGACGGCACCGAGACCTTCGACGTGGTCGGCGAGCGCACGCCCCGCGCCGACCTGACGCTCGTGATTCACCGCAGGAACGGCGAACGCGTGGAAGTGCCGATGACGTGCCGGCTCGATACGGCCGAGGAAGTGTCGATCTACGAAGCGGGTGGCGTGCTGCAGCGTTTCGCGCAGGACTTCCTCGAATCGTCGCAGGCCGCCTGACCGGCGCACATTGGGAACACAGACATGGCTCACATTCCTCAAATCAGGATTCCCGCGACCTACATGCGCGGCGGCACCAGCAAGGGCGTGTTCTTCCGGCTGCAGGACCTGCCGGATGCCGCGCAGACGCCGGGCGCCGCGCGCGACGCGCTGCTGCTGCGCGTGATCGGCAGCCCCGATCCGTACGGCAAGCAGATCGACGGGATGGGCGGCGCGACGTCGTCCACCAGCAAGACGGTGATCGTGTCGAAGAGCACGCGGCCCGGTCATGACGTCGACTACCTGTTCGGCCAGGTCGCGATCGACAAGGCGTTCGTCGACTGGACGGGCAACTGCGGCAACCTGTCGGCGGCGGTTGGCCCGTTCGCGATTGGCGGCGGGCTCGTCGATCCGGCGCGCGTGCCGCGCGACGGCGTCGCGACCGTGCGGATCTGGCAGGCGAACATCGGCAAGACGATCGTCGCGCACGTGCCGATCGTGAACGGCGCGGTGCAGGAGACGGGCGACTTCGAACTGGACGGCGTCACGTTCCCGGCCGCCGAAGTGCAGCTCGAATTCATGGACCCGGCCGCCGAGGAAGAAGGCGCGGGCGGCTCGATGTTCCCGACCGGCAACCTCGTCGACGATCTGGCCGTGCCGGGCATCGGCACGCTGAAGGCGACGATGATCAACGCGGGGATCCCGACGATCTTCGTCGACGCGGAAGCGATCGGCTATACGGGCACGGAATTGCAGGACGCGATCAACGGCGACCCGAAGGCGCTCGAGAAATTCGAGACGATCCGCGCGCACGGCGCGCTGCGGATGGGCCTGATCGACACGCTCGACGAAATCGCGACGCGGCAGCACACGCCGAAGATCGCGTTCGTCGCGAAGCCGGCCGACTACGTCGCGTCGAGCGGCAAGCGCGTGAACGCGGGCGACGTCGACCTGCTGGTGCGCGCGATGTCGATGGGCAAGCTGCACCACGCGATGATGGGCACGGCGGCGGTCGCGATCGGCACGGCCGCGGCGATCCCGGGCACGCTCGTCAATCTCGCGGCGGGCGGCGGCGAACGCAATGCGGTGCGCTTCGGGCATCCGTCGGGCACGCTGCGCGTCGGCGCGCAAGCGCGGCGCGAAAACGGCGAATGGGCCGTCACGAAGGCGATCATGAGCCGCAGCGCGCGCGTGCTGATGGAAGGCTGGGTGCGGGTGCCGGGCGACGCGTTCTGAGCGTCGTCGTCGGGATCGACGCGGATGCGGGCGGCTTCGGCCGCCCGCGTCGTTTTCGTCAGCCGTGCAGGAAGCGGCGCAGCGCGTCGTGGCTCAGGCGGCGCGCCGTTTCCGAGACCCGCGCGCCGGGTACGAGGTCGAATCCGTGTACGCCGCCGGGCAGCACGTGCAGCTCGGTCGGCACGCCCGCGCGCAGCAGGCGCTGCGCGTAGTCGAGATTTTCGTCGAGGAACAGGTCGAGCGAGCCGACCGACAGGAACGTGGGCGGCAGGCCGTCGAGTCGCGTGGCGCGCGCGGCGGCCGCGTACGGCGACACGCCGTCGATGCCCGGCGCGTGACCGAGCAACGCGGTCCAGCCGAACCGGTTGTTGGCCGCATGCCAGATAAATTCGCCGGCATGCGGATGCGGCGTGCGCGTGCAGGTGCGATCGTCGAGCATCGGATAGATCAGGTGCTGGAACGCGAGCGGGAATTCGCCGCGGTCGCGGGCCAGCAGCGCCAGCGCGGCGGCGAGCCCGCCGCCCGCGCTTTCGCCCGCCGCGCCGATCCGCGCGGCGTCGATGCCGAGCGTGTCGGCGTGACGGAACACCCAGCCGAGCGCCGCGTAGCAGTCCTCGATCGCACCGGGAAACACGGTTTCCGGCGCGAGACGGTAGTCGACCGAGATCAGCGCGCAGCCGAGCTGCGTCACGAGCGACCGGTGCACCGCTTCGAGCTCCTTCGCCGCGCCGCGCACGTAGCCGCCGCCGTGCAGGTGGACGATCGCCGGCAGCGGGCGCGCATGGCCGTCGGGCAAATAGACGAGGACCGGGACGTCCGGCGCGCCGGCAGGACCGGGTACCGTGCGGCGTTCGAGCGTGCTGCCGGCCGGGTCGGGCGGCGGCAGCGGCAGCACGCGCTGCCGCGACTGTGCGAGGTTGTCGGCGCTGAGCGTGACGGTCGGCCAGGTCTCGAGCAGCGGGCGGATTTCGGGATCGACGAGAGGCAGGGTGTTCAACGCAGGGCTCCATCGTGGAAGTGGGCGGTGCGCCGCGGTCAGAGCACGCTGCGCGCGACGACCCAACGGTGCACCTCGGTCGGGCCTTCGAAGATGCGCATCAGCCGCGCTTCGCTGGCCATCTGTTGCAACGGCATTTCCTTCGTCATGCCCATCGCGCCGAGCGTCTGCATCGCATGATCGATGACGGTCGACGCCATTTCGGTCGCGAACACCTTGACCATCGAGATCTGCGTGCGTGCATCCTGCCCGGCATCCACGCGCGCGGCCGCTTCGTAGGTCATCAGGCGGCACGCATGGATCTGCGTGAGCGCGTCGGCGACCCACCACTGGACCGCCTGGCGCTCCGCGAGCGGCACGCCGAAGGTCGTGCGCTGTTTCGCATGGTCGCACAGCAGCGCGACCGCGCGCTCGGCGCGGCCGATGCACCATGCGGCCATCTCCAGCCGCCGGTTCGCGAGCCGGGCCTGCATCGGCGCGAAGCCGGCGCCTTCCCGGCCCAGCAATTGCGCGGCGGGAATGCGGCAGTCTTCCAGCACGATTTCGTAGGTCGACAGGCCGCCGATCATCGGGATCCGGCGCTCGATGACGAAGCCCGGCGTGTCGCGCTCGACGATGAACGCCGACATGCCGCCGCGCTTGCCCTTGCTGCGATCGGTCAGCGCCATCACGATCGTCCAGTCGGCTTCGGCCGCGTGGCTGATCCAGATCTTCCGGCCGTTCAGCACCCAGGTGTCGCCATCGCGCACGGCCATCGTCGACAGCGCACCCGGATCGGAGCCGGCGCCCGGCTCGGAGATCGCCATTGCCGCGCGCGTGGCGCCGCGTGCGTACGGGTCGAGATAGCGCGCACGTTGCGCCGCGTCGGCCGCATCGCACAGCATCCGCAGGTTCGGCGAGTCGGGCGGCAGGATGTACGGGGTCACGGTCGTGCCGATCGCTTCGTTCACGCCGACCATCGCGACGGCCGGCAGGTCCGAGCCGCCCACGTCGAGCGGCGCGTCGAGTCCCCACAGGCCGAGTTGCCGCGAGCGCTCGTCGAGGTGCGCGCGCTCGTCGGCGAGCAGCCCGAAACGCTGGCCGTCGGCCTCGCGCGCCATCACCGCCGCTTCGAGCGGAATCAGTTCGTCCTTCACGAAACGTGCGACGAGGTCCCGGATCATCCGGTGTTCGAGTTCGAGGTCGAAATTCATGAGGGTGGGTCCGTACAGGGGGGAAGAAGGCGTGCCGTCAGCCGACGTTCGCGCGCGCCGCCGCGCGGGCGCGCAGCGTGCCGAGCAACGCGAACGCGCCGGCCGCCAGCAGCGCGGCATTGAAATAGAGGCCGCCGCGCATCGACCCGGTGGCCGTGTTGAGCACGCCCATCAGGAACGGGCTCGCGAATCCGCCGATCGCGCCGGTCATCGTGATCGCCGCGATCGCGACCGCCATCGAGCGCTTCGGCAGCGCGAGCCCCGGCAGCACCCAGAACGCGGGCAGCGCCGCGGCGTGCGTGGCGACCGCGATGCACAGCGCGATCATCAGGTGCGACGTGCCGGCGCTGCTCGCGAGGCCGGCGAGGGCCGCCGCGCACGCGAGCATCGCGACGGCGCCGTGCTTGCGCCATTCGCGCCGGCGCTCGGTGCGCCAGCCCATCGCGAGCATGCCGACGATGCCGCACAGGTACGGCAGCGCGGACAGCAGCCCGATCTGCATCGCGCCATGCAGGCCGCCGCGATGCAGGATCACGGGCATCCAGAACACGAGCGCGTAGCCGGCGGCCGCGATTGCGAAATTGGCCGCGCACAGCAGCCAGAAATCGCGATGTGCGAGTAGCGGTCGCGCTGCGTTCGCGGCCGGCGTACCGGCTTCGGCCTGCGCGTGCGCGGCGCGCAGCGCGGCCTTGTCGGCGTCAGACAGCCAGCGTGCGTCGTCCGGCCGGTCGTCGAGAAAGCGCAGCGCGACGAGGCCGAGCGCGCTGCTCGGCAGCCCTTCGACGACGAACAGCCATTGCCAGCCGCTCAGGCCGGCCACGCCGTCGAAGTACGACAGGATCGCGCCCGACACGGGGCCGGCGATCAGCCCCGCGAGGTACAGCGCGGTCATGAACAGCGCGAACGCCTTGGCGCGCTGCCGCGGCGGATACCACGCGCCGAGATAGAACAGGATGCCGGGGAAGAAGCCGGCCTCGAACACGCCCAGCAGAAAGCGGCACGCGTAGAACTGCGCGGGCGTCGCGACGAACATCGTCGCGGCCGAGCCGAGGCCCCACAGCACCATGATCCGGGCGATCGTCCGGCGCGCGCCGATCCGCGCGAGCCACGCGTTGCTCGGAATCTCGAACGCCATGTAGCCGATGAAGAAAATGCCCGCGCCGAGCCCGTAGACGGCGTCGGAGAAGTGCAGTTCGGCGGCCATCTGTGCGTGCGCGAAGCCGATGTTGATCCGGTCGATGAACGACAGCGTGTAGCAGAGGATCAGGAACGGCAGCAGCCGGCGCGAGATTCGGCGGTAGAGTGCCTGTGTCGCGCCATCGTCGACGGCGGCCGGGTGGATCGAAAGGGTCGGGGTCATGGGCACTCCGTCAGAAGCGGTGAGTGACGCCGAGCGCAAACACCTGCTCGGTGCCGCCCGGTTGCGGTGGCAGACCGGCGACGACGGTATTGCGGGCGTCGCCGCCGTTCTTCATGCAGAGATAGCGTGCGTAGAGCGATGTCCGCTTCGACAGCGGATGGTCGTAGCCGACGCCGAGCGCGGTCGCATCGTTCGCCGAACCCTTCACGTCGCGGCGCACCACCGACACGAGCACGCGATCGAGCGCGCCGACGTTGATCGACGCACCGACGCTCGCGGTCGAGAACGCGGGCAGGCGCGCCGCCGTGCCGACGCCATACAGGAACGCGGCGTACAGCTTGACGCGCGCGAACGCGTAGTTGGCCGCGAACACGTAGTGGCGGGTCGTCGACGGGGAGACGACGGGCGCCAGGTTGCCGGCCGACGTATCGCCCTGGAAGCCGGCGCCGACGTAGAGCCCGCCGATCCGGTACTGAAGCCCGGCGCCGTAGTTGCGTCCGGCTTGCGTCGAGAGTGCGTTCGGCGTCGGAAAGCCGTACGTGGCCATCACGCGCAGGCCGTTCCAGTCGGGACTCAGATACGACGCCGCCTGGTTGAAGCGCGGAATCGGCGGGGTCGTGTTGCTCGTGATCGTGTCGGTCGACGTTGCGAGCAGCGCGAGCGGCGACATCCGCTCGTTGAGTCCGAACGGATCGCCGTCGTACACGACGTAGAACGCGGGCGTGTATTGCCGGCCGAGCCGCAGGTCGCCGTAGCGCGTGTTCTGCAGCGATACATAGGCCTGTCGGTAGAACAGCGTGCCGCCCTGGAACGATCCGTCGGCTGGCGAGAAACCGCTTTCCAGCACGAATTTCGTCGATGTGCCGCCGCCGAGATCCTCGACGCCCGTCAGGCCGAAGCGGCTCGTCGACGCGCCGCCGCCGCTTTGCCGCAGGGTCGACAGACTGCCGATGCGATCGAATTCGACGTAGCTGTCGACGATCCCGTACAGCGTGACCGACGACGCGTGCGCCGGCGTGGCGCACAGCACGCACGCGCCGACCAGGAATGCTTTCCGTTGCATGAAGGTGTCTCCGTCCATGTTTTTTGGGCGCGCCCGCGTTCTGGGAGCGGTGCGCGCGGATGCTGCGGTGCGGCGCCGGGCTCAGCGGCCCTTGAACACCGGCTTGCGCTTCTCGAGAAACGCGCGGGCGCCCTCGATCCGGTCCTCGCTCGCGTAGACGTCGGGGCCGACGTCCAGCCGCAGCGCGGCGGCCACCGGCAGCCCCTGGCTGCGCGTCGCGGTTTCCTTGATGCGGCGGATCGTGAGCGGTGCGTTCGCGGCGATCGTCTGTGCCAGCTCGCGCACGGTGTCGTCGAGTGCGGCGCCGGGCACGACGCGGTTCAGCAGGCCGGCGCGTTGCGCTTCGTCTGCGTCGAAGCGGCGGCCCGTGAACAGCAGCTCCATCGCGATCGCGCGCGGCAACATGCGCGGCAGCAGCACGCTCGCGAAGTTCGCGCCCATGCCGACCCGCGCTTCGGGCAGCGCGAAGGTCGCGTGAGCGGCGGCGATCCGCAGGTCGCACGCGAGCGCGATTTCGCAGCCGCCGCCGATCGCGTAGCCGTTGATGGCCGCGATGGTCGGCTTGCGCAGCTCCAGGATCAGCTCGTGCACGTTGCGTGCGAGCCCACGCATCGGCTGCATTCCGCGGATCTCGGGGTCGCCGAGATCGACGCCCGCGCTGAATGCGCGTTCGCCCGCGCCGCGGATCACGACGACGCGAATCGACGGGTTGTCGTCGAGCGTGACGAGCGCGTCGCACAGGCGGCGGATCGCGTCGGCGGACAGCGCATTGGCGACGTGTGGGCGATGGATCGTCAGCCACGCGATGCCGTCGGCGTCGTCGCGCAGGATAGACGGGGCATCGTCGCCCGCCGGTGAAGAAAAGCGCTGGGTGGTCATGACGCGCTCCCGGCCACGTCCGCCCGCGTGTCGTGCAGCACGCCGGCCTGCCGCAGCGCGTCGCGGCGCGCCGCGTCGATCCCGAACGCGTCGAGCACGGCGTCGGTGTCGGCGGCAAACGGTTGGGGCGGCCGGCGTATCGAGCCGGGCGTGCGGGACAGTTTGGCGGGAATGCCCGCGCCGGTGTACGTATCGGTATCGACGAACATCGCGTTGCGCGCCGCCTGCGGATGGCCGAACGCATCGGCCACAGTGTTCACCGGCCCCGTCGCGACGCCGGCGTGCATCAGCCGCTCGACGACCTCGTCCGCCTGCAGTTCGGCGGTCAGCTGGCCGAGCAGCGTGTCGAGCGCTTCGCGATGCGCGACGCGCTGCGCATTGGTCGCGAAGCGCGGATCGCGCGCCAGTTCGGGCACGCCGAGCGCCTCGACGAGCCGCGCGAACGTGCGGTTGTTGCCGGCGCCGGTCGCGACCGGCTTGTCCTTGCACGGATAGACACCGTACGGCGCGATCGCGCCGTACACGTTGCCGGTCGCGACGGGCACGTCGCCGGTCGCCATCCAGCTCGTGCTGACCGGATGCAGCATCGACAGCGCGGTGCTGAACAGGTCGATGTCGACGTGCTGTCCGAGGCCGGAGCGCGTCCGCTCGACCAGCGCGACCAGGATGGTGGAGACGGCGCTCAGGCCGGCCGCATGATCGACGACCGGAAACGGCACCTTGAGCGGCATGCCGCCCGGCTCGCCGTTGATCGACATGAAGCCGGCGAGGCCCTGCGCGACCGCGTCGTAGCCCGGAAACCGCGCGAGCGGGCCGTCGGTGCCGTAGCCGGAAATCGAGCAGTGGACGAGGCGCGGAAAGCGTGCGCGCAGGCAGTGTTCGTAGTCGATGCCCCAGCGTTCGAGCGTGCCCTGCTTGAAGTTGTCGATCAACACGTCGGCCGTTTCGAGCACGCGCAACAGCACGTCGCGTCCGTCGGGATGCGACAGGTCGAGCGCGAGATTGCGCTTGTTGCGGTTGAGCCCCCAGTAGTAGCTGGAGATGCCGTTCGGCATCGCGGGCCCCCAGTCGCGCGTTTCGTCGCCCTGCGGCGGTTCGATCTTGATGACGTCCGCGCCATGGTCGGCGAGCGTCTGCGCGCAGAACGGCCCCGCGTAGACGCGGCTCAGGTCCACCACGCGCACGCCTGCAAGTGCGCCTTCGTTGCTGCTGGTCATGACGATGTCTCCTTCGATGTGGATTCGACGGGCCGGCAGGCCGGCATGCGTCGGCTGCACGGCCGCGATGCGTCGCGGGTTCAGCCGCGCGAGGCGAACAGCGCGGTGACCGCCGCGCGATGCTCGGGGCTGGCGTGCGCGAACGCCTGGTACGACGCCGACAGGTCGAGCAGCGTGTCGAGGCTCGCGTGGCGGCCTTCGCGCAGCAGCCGCTTGGTCAGGCGCAACGCGGTGCCCGAATGACGGGCGATGCGGCCGGCCAGTTCCTGCGCATGCGCGAGGAGGTCACCGTCGGGCACGACGCGCGACACGAGCCCGCAGCGCAGCGCGGCCTGCGCGTCCAGCGCATCGCCGGTGAACGACATTTCCGCGGCGACCGCGGCGCCGACGATCTGCGGCAGGAACCACGCGCCGCCGTCGCCCGGCACGAGGCCGAGCGCGATGAAACTCTCCGCGAAGCGCGCGCTGTCGGCGGCGATGCGGATGTCGCACATGCACGCGAGGTCGGTGCCGGCGCCGATGGCAGGGCCGTTGACTGCCGCGATGGCCGGCACTTCGAGATGCAGGAACGCGTGCGCGAGCCGCTGGATGCCGCGCCGATAGCCGGTCCGGATCGCGGCAGGGTCGTGCGGGCCCGATTCCATGAACGTGCGCATCGTCTTCACGTTGCCGCCCGACGAGAACGTCGTGCCGGCGCCGGTCAGGACCAGCACGCGGATCGATTCGTCGCGGTTCGCTTCGTCGCAGCATTCGGTCAGCGCGTCGATCGCATCGGTGTCCGAAATGGCGTTGCGGGTGTCGGGACGGTTCATCGTGACGGTCAGGATCGCGCCCTGCCGTTCACGGTTCAAAAAAGCTGCCATGGTGTCTCCGTGTATTCGGTGCCGCGGGACTTCACGCCGCGGCCCGAAGCCTAGTATCGTCACGACGGTCGGCGGCGGGAAATTCCGTTCCACATACGTGGAAGGCCCGTGCCGGTCTCTGCGGAGAAGGCGGGATGAGCGGAAACGTGGTCAAGAGCGCAGCGCGCGTGTTCGAGGTGCTGGAACTCTTCAGCACCTTGCAGCGGCCGCTGAGCGTGCGCGAGATCGCCACGCGGTGCGGGTATCCGGGATCGAGCGCGGCGGCGCTGCTGACCAGCATGAAGACGCTCGGCTACCTCGCATACGACGACTCGACCCACGCGTATGCGCCCACCGCGCGGCTCGTCAATCTCGGCGAAGCGCTGGTCGATTCGGCGGCCGGCAGCCGTCGGCACTGGCATGCCGTCGCGAAGCGGCTGGCGGCGCGCACGCACGAGGCGGTCGTGGTCGCGGTGCAGAGCGACCTGTACGTGCAGTACATCGATGCGGTCGAAGGCTCGCATTCGATTCCGGTGCAGTTCTATGCGCCGATCGGCACGCGTCGCGAGATCTGCATGTCGGGCCTTGGCTGGGCGCTGCTGAGCCTCCAGCCGGACAGCACGATCCGCCGGCTCGTGTCGCGCAGCATCCGCCGGATCGGGAAGTCGGGCAGGACGATCGACGAGGACGTCGTGCTCGACAAGGTCGAACAGACCCGCCGGCTCGGCTATTCGTATTCGGCGCATACCGTCACGCAGGGCGCCGCGATGATTTCGATGGTGATCGCGGACGGCTGGAACGGGCTGCCGCTGGCGATGGGCGTGGCCGGGCCCGTCGAGCGGATCGACCCGCATCGGGACGCGATCGTGCGCGCGATGCGGGCGGCGCTCGCCGAGCGTGCGTGCGACGTGGTCGGCTAGGGAACATTCCGCTGTTTGGAGAAATTCATTCGTGAGGCCAGCGCAAGCCCGTTATTCGCGTGAACAGGTCCTAACCGCGCGAAACCGGCGCGCGCAGGCATTCACATAGAATCGGGACGTTTCGCCGCTCCTGTCCCGACTGCATTTCAGCGAGGCCGCCATGCCATTAAACGCGCCGCTTTCCGGCATCCACGTCATCGAATTCGAAGGTCTCGGCCCCGGTCCGCTCGCGGGCTGGATGCTTGCCGGCATGGGCGCGCGCATCACGCTGGTCGCGCGCCCGTCCGGCCGCACCAGTGCGCCGGACGCGCTGCGGGCCCGCGACGGCGACCTGCTGCGCGAAGGCAAGACGATCGTCGAACTCGACCTGAAGGCGCCAGCCGGGCGTGACGCCGCGCTCGACCTGATCGCGCAAGCCGATGCGCTGATCGAGGGCTTGCGGCCCGGCGTGATGGAGCGGCTCGGCCTCGGGCCCGACGTTTGCGCGCGCCGCCATCCGAAGTTGGTCTACGGGCGCATGACGGGCTGGGGCCAGCACGGCCCGCTCGCGGCCGCGGCGGGGCACGACCTGAACTACGTCGCGCTGACCGGGCTGCTGTCGCTGTCCGCGCCGCGCGACGGCCGGCCGGGCGTGCCGCCGACCGTCGTCGGCGATGCGGGCGGCGCGCTCGGGCTCGCGTTCGGGATCGTCTGTGCGTTGCTCGACGTGCGCGGCGGCAGGCCGGGGCGCGTGGTCGATGGCGCGATCGTCGACATCGTGTCGATGCTTGGTTCGCTCGCGCTGTGGGCACGCGCGAACGGGCTGCTCGACGGCGCGCAGCCGAGCCTGTTCCACGACGCGCCGTTCTACGACGTGTATCGCTGCGCGGACGGCGAATGCGTGACGATCGGCGCGCTGGAACCGCCGTTCTATGCGCTGCTGGTCGAACGGCTCGGGCTGACCGACGTCGATCCCGCGTCGCAGTACGACCGGGCGCGCTGGCCCGCGCTGAAGGCGCGTTTCGCTGAGGTGTTCGCGCAACAGCCGTCCGCGCACTGGCGCGCGCTGCTCGAAGGCACCGACGCGTGTTTTGCGCCGGTGCTGAGCGTGGCCGACGCGGCCGTGCATCCGCACAATGCGGCGCGCGGCATCTATCGGACGGATGAGCACGGGAACGTGCGGGCGCGGGTGGCGCCGCGGTTTTTGCCGTTGGCGGGGGATGACGCCGACTAGGGCCGTCTTTCAGGAGGCTGCTTCCGCTCCTCGACGGTCGAGTGCCCAGCGCATCCGAGAACTAATTTTGATGCTAAATTTAGTATCAAATGAAGTGCAATCGACGCTCGATCGAAAAAGGAGCAGACATGCCCCACACCATTCTGGCGAGCGTGACGGCGAGCGTCTCGGAGCTGAAGCGGAATCCGATGGGAACCGTTGCCGCAGGCGAAGGTTTTCCGGTCGCGATCCTGAATCACAACGAACCCGCGTTCTACTGCATTCCCGCGAAGACGTGGGAGGCGATGGTCGAACGTTTGGAAGACATCGAAGACAATGCGTTGGCCGATTCGCGCGCCAAGGAGAAGGTCGTCAAGGTCAAGCTGAATGACCTTTGAACTCGCCTTTCTCGAACCTGCATTGAAGGAGTGGAAGAAGCTCGATCGCACCGTGCGCGATCAATTCAAGGCCAGGCTCGCGGAGCGGCTGGAGCATCCCCGCATCCCGTCAGCCAAATTGCATGGCCACCCGGATCGCGACAAGATCAAGCTGCGTGGTGTCGGCTATCGCCTCGTCTACGAAGTGCGCGACGCGGAAGTCATCGTGCTGGTGGTCGCGGTGGGCCGCCGCGAGCGTGATGCGGTTTATCTGGCTGCGATGAAACGCTAGCGCGGCATCAACGCTCGGCCTCGGCAACTCACGCCGTTTCCGCCGGCGCATCCGGCATCTTGCCGTCGCCGACGCGGTTGATCGTGCCTTGCGCGATCGCGACGAGCCGTTCGTGGTCGCCGTCGATGACGAACACGTGGCACTGGCAGGTCGCCTGGTGCCGGCCCGCGTAGACGAGCTTCGCGCGGGCGACGAGCGTGCCGTTCACGGCCGGCCGCAGGTAGTTGATCTTGTATTCGGCGGTGATCACGCGCGGGCCGAGCACGAGCGCGCCGGCGAACGTCAGCGCGTTGTCCGCGAGATAGCTGATGACGCCGCCGTGCACGAAACCGTGCTGCTGCCGCAATTCCTCGCGCACCGGCAGACACAGCGACACTTCGTTGTCGCCGATATGCATCAGCTGCGTGCCCAGCAGCATGCTGAACGGCTGCGCGCGCAATGCGCCGCGCGCGTGGTCCGTGATGTCGGTCATTGAACGTCCTTGGAAATGAGTGCCCGCTTGCGCTGAACTCTAGGAAGGGGGCTCCGGATAAGCAAGGAAATTCGTCCGCGTTTCGTGCAAATCCCGGCGCGATGCGACGCGATTATTGTGCCGAATACGCAAGATCTCCGCGTTTGCGGGCGATTCGCCTGCATTGGCGGCCATTCCGCCTAAAGTCCGACGAAGAAATGCCGCTAATGCCGGGGCATCGCCTCATCGTCCGCTCTTCAGGAATTCCCCCATGTTCGGAAAAATCAAGCTCGCGTCGGGTCTGCTCGGCGTGTTGACCGTGTTCTGCCTCTTCCTGTTCGCGATCGAAGCGCTCGGCTTCTGGACGCTCGCGTCGACGCGCCGCGGCGTCGACGATCTGTCGAACGTCGCGATCTCGCAGGTCGACGCGGCCAGCCGCGCGACCGAGCAACTGCTCGACGCGCGCATCAACCTGTCGCGGGCCGGCACGCGGATGGTGCGCGGCGGCCCGAAACCCGAAGACATCATCCGCCATGCGGGCGCGTCGCTCGCGGAAGCGGACAAGGCGTTCGCGGCGCTGACGGCCGCGCAGCCGGTCGACGACACCAACCGCACGCGCGTCGCGGCGCTCACCGAGCGTTATCGCGCGCTGCGCGGCGCGCTGGGCGAACTCGTGCAGTTCCTCGACGCCGACAACATCCAGGCGTTCCTCGACCAGCCGACCCAGGGCTTCCAGGACGCGTACATCGCCGAACTGCATCGCTTTACCGACTACGGCGGCACGTCGAGCCGCGCGGCGCTCGACACCATCGACGGCGGCATGCTGTGGTTCAAGTCGGTCGGCATCGTGCTGCTGGTGGCGATGCTCGCGGCGAGCGTCGCGATCTACGCGGCCGCGCGGCGCGCGGTCGTCGCGCCGCTGGAGCAGGCCGGCCGCCATTTCGAGCGGATCGCGCAGGGCCGTCTCGACGAAGCCGTGCAGGCGGGCGGCGTGTTCGAGATCGACCGGATGCTGCGCGGCCTCGCCACGATGCAGACGAGCATCGCGGGCACCGTGCGCACGGTGCGCCAGGCGTCCGACGCGATCCATCTCGGCGCCGGCGAGATCGCGGGCGGCAACGCCGACCTGTCGGCGCGCACGGGCACGCAGGCCGCGTCGCTCGAGGAAACCGCCGCGAGCATGGAGGAACTGACCGCGACTGTCCGCCAGAACACCGACAGCGCCCGCGCGGCGAGCGCGCTGGCCGACGCGGCGCTCGAAGCGACGAGCCACGGCGGCGGCGTGGTCGACAGCGTGATCGACCGGATGCGCGGCATCGCGCAGAGCTCGGGGCGCATCGCGGAGATCATCTCGGTGATCGACGGCATCGCGTTCCAGACCAACATCCTCGCGCTGAACGCGGCGGTCGAGGCCGCGCGGGCCGGCGAACAGGGGCGCGGCTTCGCGGTGGTCGCGGGCGAAGTGCGCTCGCTCGCGCAGCGCAGCGCGCAGTCGGCGAAGGAGATCAAGGCGCTGATCGAGGATTCGGTCGCGCAGATCAACGGCGGCGCGGCGCTCGTCGAGCGCGCCGGCGACGCGATGCGCACGGTGTCGGCGTCGATCACGCGCGTCGTGCAGACGATGTCGGAGATCACGGCGGCGTCGGTCGAGCAGAGCGTCGGGATCGAGCAGGTGAACCAGGCCGTCACGCAGATGGATCAGCTGACGCAGCAGAACGCCGCGCTGGTCGAGGAAGTCGCGGCGGCGGCCGCGTCGCTGAACGACCAGACCGCGCACCTGATGCAGGCGGTGTCGGTGTTCGAACTGGGCGACGGGCGCGCCGCACGCGGCGATCGCGCGGCGCCGTCGTTCGCTGCGACGGGTTACGAACCGGCCGGCAGCGCCGCGTAGGCGGTCGCGAGGTGGTAGGGCGTCGTCGACGGCATGTCGGCGCGCGACACCTGCCCGTCGGCCGTCTTGCACTCGAACCAGCCGCGCGGATGCAGGAAGCGCGCGGCGAACCGCTCGATCTGGCGTGCGAGCGGCGCGGAGGCCGGCGTGCCGCCGTGCGTCGCGAGTGCGCGCAGGTATTCGGTCTGCGCCCAGATCCGCTGCGTGCCGTCGATGCACGCGCCTTGCGCGTCGAGCGCCGCGCACACGCCGCCCGTCTGCGGATCGACGCCGTATTGCTCGGCGAACGCGAACGCGCGCGACAGCGCGGCGGGGAGCCCGGTCTGCGCGAGCCGCGCACCGGCCGCGTCGACCAGATAGAACCACTCGAACTGATGGCCGGGCTCGAAACGGTTGTCGGCCGCCCCGAGCGGCAGTTCGGCCACGCAGCCGGTCGCCGCGTCGACGAACGTGCGCTCGACGGCCTGCGCGGTGCGCGCGAGCGCATCGTCGAACGCCGGGTCGCCGAACGCATCGGCGGCCGCGAGCCACGCTTCGGTCAGGTGCATCAGCGGATTCTGCAGCGCGCCGCTGCCGGATGACGAGAAATCGGCGTGGCGCGCGGCATCGAGCAACGCGTCGCCGTGGCGCGGCGCGAAGCGGTCCTGGATCAGCGCGGCGGTGGTTTCGGCCACCGTGCGCGCAGCGGCGTCGCCCGACGCCGCATGCCATGCGGCGCACGCGAACACGATGAACGCGTGCGTATAGAGATCCTTGGTCGTATCGAGCGGCGCGCCCTGCGCGTCGACGCTGTAGATCCAGCCGCCGTGGCGCGCGTCGCGAAAGTGCCGGCACAGCGCGTCGAACAGCGTGGCCGCGTGCGCGGTGTCGCCGGCCTGCGCGAACACGAACAGTTGCCGGGCGCACGCCATTGCGCGATAACGGGTCACGGGCAGCGGCGCATGGGTGGCCGGATCGACGGCCTCGAACGGCAGTTGCAATGCCGGGTCGAACCCTGAACCCCGCCAGATCGGCAAGACGACGTGCGCGAAATGGTGGCGCAGTTGGGCGGCCTGGGCGGAAGCGGAGTCGGAAACGGGCATGGCGGGGTTGAGCGCTTGGATCGAAACGTGTCGGCGGCCCGGAGAATCGGCGCGGCCGGGGCCAAGGATAAAACATTCCGCGCGGCCGGCACCAAAAAAAGGAGATAAATCGGATGCTCAGCAACCTGGAACTCGTGATGCGGCTCGTTCTCGCGGCGGCGCTCGGGAGCGTCATCGGCTTCGAGCGCGAGCGCCTGTCGTGGGCGGCCGGCCTGCGCACGCACATGCTGGTGTGCGTCGGCTCGACGCTGATCATGATCGTGTCGGCGTTCGGTTTCGCCGACGTGCTCGGCACCAGCGACCACGTCGTGCTCGATCCGTCGCGGATCGCCGCGCAGGTCGTGTCGGGCATCGGCTTCCTCGGCGCGGGCTCGATCCTGCTGCGCGGCGAGATCGTGCGCGGGCTGACGACGGCCGCGAGCCTGTGGTCGGTCGCCGCGATCGGCCTCGCCGTGGGCGGCGGGCTCTATGTCGCGGCGATTTCGGCGACGATCATCATTTTGATCATCCTGGCCGGCATCAAGCCGCTGGAGCGGCGTTATTTCACGGTGCGGCAGCGGCGCCAGCTCGCGTTGACGGTGGCGAGCGGCACGCTGACGTTCGATTCGCTGCACGCGGCGCTCGGCCCCGACAGTGCGCGCGTGAAGCAGTTCATCGTGCAGCGTGCCGACGACACGGGCGAGCAGGACGAGGTGCGCATCGCGCTCGCGCGGGTGTCGGAAGGCGAATACAAGGCGATCTGCGACAAGCTGCGCGCGCTGCCGGGCGTCACGCGGTTCGACGGCGGGAACGGGCTGGGGGGCGACGAATAGCAGGCCTGTCAGCACGAATGCGCTGGGCGGAGGGAGTCGTCGGTCCGGGGCGTTGGTTGATGCCGTCGAGCGCGACGGCAACCTGGACGTCGCTGGTGGAATGTCGTTGGCGTAATCCAACCGTCAATCGGTAGTGGAGACGCGATGATATCTGGCAACGTACTTTGCCTGAGCGATGATTTTCCCGTGCATCTGATAAGCGACGACTGCGGGACTTGCCGCCGGCGCCACGTCGATTTTTGCCACGTTCAGGGCGGACGCCGTCACGACATATCGATGCGACGCCCCCTGAGGCGGGCAGGGCCCACCGTATCCGGATTCGCCAAAATCCGTCAATGTCTCGACAGCGCCGCTCGGCATGAGCTTCGGATTGCCGGAAGCGCCTTTTTCGATCGACGACGCCGAAGGTGGAATATTGACGATTTCCCAGTGGGTCCAGCCGAGCCCCCCGGTCGGCGCATCGGGATCGAAGATCGTCACGACGATGCTCTTCGTGCCGCGCGGAACGTGAGCCCACGAAATGCGCGGCGAAACGTTCTGACCGTGACAGCCGAAACCTCCGTACACGTGTTCGTTCGTAAAGTGCCCGCGATGGAGGTCATCGACCGTGATCGTGAACGGCTCCGCGCTGGCTCTCGCCGGGATGAACCCTAATGCCGTTGAGGTGAATAGCATCGCGGACAAAAAAAATCCTCGGTCGCATGACGTTGCTCCGTTGATGGGTGAGAGTTCAGTACAACGGTATCCACCGTATCTTGTAGCGATGCGCCCCGGAAGGCGCATTCGCGAACCACGGTGTTGCCTTGGCTGCAACGTCGACGCGTAGCTACTGTCAACGTTTCTCTCGACCTGTTAGCCCTGAGCCGTCGCGATAGCCGGATCAAGGAGATGGGCAGACGGATCATTGACGACGCGTTGTGGAACCTGATCGAGCCACTTCTACCACCGGCCAAGTCCCCGTCGGTTCAAGTATCCGCGTCGCAAGCCCGTGCTGAATCGCGCAGCGCTGACGGGCATTCTGTTCGTGCTGAAGACCTGCATTCGCTGGCGCGATCTTCCTGCCAAAATGGGATGTGGCTCGTGCGTGAGTTGCTGGCTGCTGCCGCGGGACTGGCAAGAGGCTGCAGTCCGGGATGCATTTCACGCGTTGCTGTTGACCAAACTACTGCGAATCCCTGTCGATCCTCGCTTCCCTCGAGGCCGGGCCTTCGCACTGCGAATCAATACTCGCCTTTATGGTCGAAACATGTTCCAATTATTGCAACATTGCATGCCACTTTTGATCCGATCATGGACGCCAATTCGGCCACGCAGTTTCCGTGTTCCAACGCCTCTCCCTCAGAGGGTCGCATCCTGACAGCGCTACCAGATACATGGAAAAGCGCACCAGTGGCGTCACCGTGGGATGGGATTCAAGTGCATAACTATCAGATCCGCGAAGAGGGAGAAGTACGGGATTTGCGATTCGAATCGAACCTGCTTCTTTGCTTGTATCGAAAGCCCCACGAGCGGGTTGAAAGCCTCAATCGATTCGGCCGCTGGCAGCACGCCGACGCTTCAGATAGCAGTGTGGCGTATGGTCCACCTAATGCGGCGTTGAATTATCGATGGGGCGTCAACCTCGAGCAAAGCCATCTCATTATCAATATCGATTGGCTTCAGGGTACCTCCGGCCGGATGCCGATCCCGCTCCATGGGTGGTTTGCGGGTATCCACGATCGCATACTGGTGCAACTCATTGACGAGATCGTGCGGGACGCGTCATCGGGCACGCCTACTGGCGTCGAACATGCCGAGTGGTTGGCGCTCTCGGCGCTTTACCGCTTCACGGCGCTGGCCCGAAATACCACATGGGAGTGCAACATGGGGCTCGCGGATGCGATTATGGACCGGGCATTGCAATTCATTCACGCTGGGCTGGATTCAACGCTTCGAGTCCGAGAGATCGCTAGTGCCGCGGGCTTCGAGTCAAATTTGTATGGTTTCATGCGCCTGTTCGGAAAGTACACCGGTTTACCACCACATCAATATGTGATGGAAGCTCGCCTCGAGCGTGCGAAGAATCTGTTGCTTCAGGGGCACGGGAGCGTAACCGACGTAGCGCTGGCATGCGGATTCAACAATATGAGCCATTTCTCGACCGCTTTCAAACGCCGATGGGCTGCGTCACCATCCCAGTTGATCAAAGGAAGCCGATGATCGCCACGGCGAGATATCACGTCGAAATCCTGCTCCCGGTCGGGAACGACACACCTTCCGCCCCGTAGGCCGCCTGTACGGAAAATTTATGAAACAAGCCTACAGCCTGCGCTGGTGGGTCGTGGCGCTCGGCTGCCTCGGTACCATCATCGATTATCTGTCCCGCAACGCGCTTGGGGTGATGGCGCCGGAACTCAAGTTCATTTTGAACATGAGTACGCAGCAATACGCATACGTGGTCGGTGCATTTCAGGCGGGCTATTTAGTCATGCAACCGATATGCGGGCTGTTCATAGACTTGATCGGCTTGCGGATTGGCGTTGCTGTATTCGTAGGCATTTCGTCATTTGCGGGTATCTTGCACGGCGTGGCCGGTGGATGGCTATCGCTGGCTGCACTGCGTGCGGTAAAAGGCGCCGCCGATGCTGTCGCGATTCCCGCCGGGATGAAAATCGTTGCCGAATGGTTTCCAGATCACGAAAAATCGGTTGCGGTCGGTTATTTCAACGCTGGCACATCACTCGGCTCACTTTTTGCACCGCTGGTCGTCGTGTTCCTGTCTCGCGAGTATGGCTGGCAAAGCGCGTTCACCATTACCGGCGCGCTGGGTTTCGTATGGTCGGCAATTTGGTATTTTGTCTACCGCTCGCCAGGGCAATACCAGGGGCTGGCCAAGACGAAACACGTCGAGCCTCCCGGTAAGCGAATGTCAGTCCGCACCGAGTGGCATGAAGGAATCCGGCGCATATGGAAGGTGCTTGGAATGCGCCGTTTTTGGGCAATAGCCCAGGCGCGCTTCTTTGCCGAGCCCGTCTGGCAGACCCTGATTTTCTGGGTGCCGCTGTATCTGGCAACGGAACGGCACATGGACCTGAAGCAGATTGCACTGTTTGCATGGCTACCCTTTCTCGCAGCCGACCTGGGTGGCCTTTTCGGCGGATACTTGTCGCCTTTCCTGATCAACCGCTTTCACGTGCGGCTAATCGGATCGCGCGTCGCCGGCGTAGCGCTCGGAGCCGTTTTGATGTTCGGGCCCGCGTGTATTGGGCTAGTCGCTACGCCGCTTCAAGCAATCGTTCTGTTCTGCATGGGTGGTTTTGCACATCAGATGATCTCCGTACTTCTCAATACGCTGTGTGCAGACGTCTTCGAACCGGATGAGGTAGGTACTGCAGCGGGACTGGCCGGTATGGTGGCCTCGATTGGAGGTCTTGGATTTTCGTTGCTGTTGGGTTCGACTGCCGACCGGTTTGGATATGGGCTTCTCTTTGGAGCATTTGGAGCCTTCGATCTGATTGGGGCGACGATACTCTTCATCCTTTTGCGTGGCGTGACGCGCCGGGCTCCGGTCGCCACGGAAGACAGGACCTTTCAATAGTTGCATCGATCGCAGAGTCCGGCGGCTCCGTCCGCCAACGAGCGCCGCATTCCGCCATGCGCAGCCCGGGAAGTAGACGATGCAACGGGCTCATGACTGGGCGTGCTGCTTAAACCTTCTCGAGTCTATATCCGAAGGTGTACACCGACTGCAGCCGGAGGCCATGCTCCCCATTCAGTCGCAGCTTGTTTTTCACGCGATAGATATGGGTGTCAAGCGAGCGCGAGGACGTGTCGCCTGCGTCTCCCCAGACAAACGTTATTAGGTGGTCGCGGGGAACGACGCGCCCGACATTTCTGAAAAGCGTGGCGATGATCTCGAACTCCTTCCTTGTCACTTTAACTGGCTCGTTGTTGACGAAGATATTTCGACCGCCGCGTGGAACCAGGTAATTTCCGACCAAGACGGAGTCATCTGATTCTTCAGAGATGTTCGTGCGTCGGATTACAGCATTCACTCTGGCGATAAAATCTTCTTTGCTCATCGGCATGCGGATCCAGTCATCTGCGCCAGCGTTGAGTACATCCGCGGTGGAACAGTCCGACAATACGCCGGACAAAGCCAAGACGGGAATTTGCTTGCCGAGGTTATGCCGAACCCAGCGGATGAGGTCGAGCCCCGGCATGGCCGGCACAGTCAATTCCAAGATAACGAGATCGAACATCGCTTGTTGAAGGGCGCGCACAGCCTGGGCGCCGTTCTTGACGGCGACCACATCATTTTCGCGTTGCTGACAGAGAAGACGCGCGAGATCACCATATACTGCTCGCTCGTCCAAAAACAAAATCTTCATATATCGTTCGTGTGAAGCGAATATTTCACCTTTGTGTGGTGAAAATCAACCACCTTCGGTTGAGGTGTGGTTCTGATTCTGAGTTAATCTGATGTGTTTCAGAATCAAGTGCATTTCTGAAATGCTAATCTAGTAACGTGTGATCGCGACCCATTTGAAGGGGCGACAATGGCTCACCGGAGCGGAGGCTTCTCTGAGTCTCATCGTGCGCGACCGGGCTCAGCAAAAATTCTTTCCGGTTTTTCCCTTTAATCCAGTGCGGCTCGCGACCGACTCCTGACCACGTGCATCCGGACACCGGATCGTAGTATTTGGCCCTTCTTTTTCGCTGGCGTTGATGTTCAGGGGGGAATACGTCGCGTGCGGTCAAGTTGAACAATTTCACGCACATCCTGATCTCTGATATCACGGCGTCAATCATTTTCAATTTCTCAATCTCAAGTTCGTGATCGAGCCGCTTCTTCAAATCGAGATAATTTTGATAGGTCTGCATTGACGTGTCCTAGAAAGGTGGAAGCAAATTATCTACACGGCTGACGCTTCCTCAAGCAATGGCGAGAGGTGGCGGGGCATTCTCTAAATTCACCCGGACGCCACTGCTATCAGTGCGGCCGGATATAGCAGGTGCGCATACTCGCTCATTGACTACTCCGTGCGATCAGATGTTCGTCCATGGATGTCTGTCTTTCTGAAATATTGTCACGCTTCGCCGTGCCGTGCTTTTTGAATTTTTGCGGGCCTCGTGGACGCGAAAAAAATTTGAAAACATCAGACAGAGCTACTGCCACCCGGAGAAAAGGCGGGGTTGGCGTGACGTATGGTCAGTCATTTTGGAGCGGTCGTTTGTTGCCATCGAGCGCCAATAAATTAAACGGCAGGCGATATTCGATCTGACGAACCTTGACACATATTCACCGGATTGGTGCATTTTCGTGAAAATTGTTCAGCCCTGACTGGAACGGTCAATTGGAGAATCGTCGCTAGCCGGTGGGTTGGTTTGGCATTTAGCTCGCCGTTGAAAGGTCGACATTTTTTAATTTGTCAGATTTATGTGAAAGGGTCGATTGGCGGAAGCTGCGGCTCGATATCGACGGGGATCTAAATGAACAAGAGTTACAGGACAATTTGGAACGAGGCGCTTGGCGCTTGGGTGGCCGCCTCTGAAAACGACTCGGCTCGCGGAAAGCCGAACAAGAGAAGCGTAGTTGCGCTGATGGCCCTTGCGCTGATTTCGTCCCCGCATACTGTTCTGGCGCAATATTCGGCGGGCTTGGGAGCGGCCACTCAAACAGGTGCGATCGCAATTGGTGGCAATAGCGGGATCACGAATGCATCGACTGCTGGGGACATTGCAATTGGTTCAGCTGCGGCAGCGAATTCAGGTTCGAACGTGCTTGGGACCATGGGGCCGGCGGTTGCCATTGGTTGGGCCGCTACCGCTTCGAATCTATATGCGACCGCACTTGGCGCGTTCGCGACCGCCGCCCAAACGCACGCCACGGCAATTGGCGGGCATGCTGTTTCGACAGTTGACGGTGGCACGGCAATTGGTTATGGGGCCACCGCTGCAGCTATAAACTCCGTGGCTTTAGGTAATGGGTCGATAGCCGATGCTTTGGTTACTGCACCGATCGGGACAACAATTAACGGTGTCCTATATACTTTTGCCGGGGGCGGCGGCAACGCGGTAGTTAGCGTAGGTGCCCCTGGTGCCGAAAGAACCATCACCAATGTTAATGCAGGGCAGATATCGTCAACTAGCACTGATGCGATTAACGGATCGGAGCTTTATGCGACGAACCAAGCGATTACTGCCGTCGCGTCGAGCGTGACAAGCCTGTCTACAGCAGCTGCCGGTGCTGTATCAGCAAGCAGTTCAATTGCGTCGCTCTCGACGGGACTCAGTTCAACCAACAGTTCCGTGACTTCGCTGTCGACGTCAACCTCCACCGGGATCAGCACCGCGCAAAGCGGCGTCACTTCGTTGTCGACAAGTCTGAGTTCGACCAAAAGCACGGTGACCTCGCTGTCGACGTCGGCCTCGACGGGGATCAGCACGGCTCAAAGCGGCGTGACGTCGTTGTCGACGGGCCTGAGCGCGACGAATAGCACGGTGACCTCGCTGTCGACGTCGGCCTCGACGGGGATCAGCACGGCTCAAAGCGGAGTGACGTCGTTGTCGACGGGCCTGAGTTCGACGAATAGCTCGGTCGCGTCGCTGTCGACGTCGGCGTCGACGGGGATCAGCACGGCTCAAAGCGGAGTGACGTCGTTGTCGACGGGCCTGAGCGCGACGAATAGCACGGTGACCTCGCTGTCGACGTCGGCGTCGACGGGGATCAGCACGGCTCAAAGCGGCGTGACCTCGTTGTCGACGGGTCTGAGCTCGACCAATAGCTCGGTGACCTCGCTGTCGACGTCGGCGTCGACGGGGATCAGTACGGCTCAAAGCGGAGTGACCTCGTTGTCGACGGGTCTGAGCACGACGAATAGCACGGTGACCTCGCTGTCGACGTCGGCGTCGACGGGGATCAGTACCGCGCAAAGCGGAGTGACCTCGTTGTCGACGGGTCTGAGCACGACGAATAGCACGGTGACCTCGCTGTCGACGTCGGCCTCGACCGGGATCAGCACGGCTCAAAGCGGAGTGACGTCGTTGTCGACGGGCCTGAGTTCGACGAATAGCTCGGTCGCGTCGCTGTCGACGTCGGCTTCCACCGGGATCAGCACCGCGCAAAGTGGCGTCACTTCGTTGTCGACCGGTCTGAGCTCGACGAATAGCTCGGTGGCCTCGCTTTCGACGTCAGCGTCGACGGGGATCAGCACGGCTCAAAGCGGAGTGACGTCATTGTCGACGGGGCTGAGCTCGACGAATAGTTCCGTGGCCTCGCTTTCGACGTCAGCGTCGACGGGGATCAGCACGGCTCAAAGCGGAGTGACGTCGTTGTCGACGGGCCTGAGCGCGACGAATAGCACGGTGACCTCGCTGTCGACGTCGGCGTCGACGGGGATCAGCACGGCTCAAAGCGGAGTGACGTCGTTGTCGACGGGCCTGAGCGCGACGAATAGCACGGTGACCTCGCTGTCGACGTCGGCCTCGACGGGGATCAGCACGGCTCAAAGCGGCGTGACCTCGTTGTCGACGGGTCTGAGCTCGACCAATAGCTCGGTGACCTCGCTGTCGACGTCGGCGTCGACGGGGATCAGTACGGCTCAAAGCGGAGTGACGTCGTTGTCGACGGGCCTGAGCGCGACGAATAGCACGGTGACCTCGCTGTCGACGTCGGCGTCGACGGGGATCAGCACGGCTCAAAGCGGCGTGACGTCGTTGTCGACGGGCCTGAGCGCGACGAATAGCTCGGTAACCTCGCTGTCGACGTCGGCCTCGACGGGGATCAGCACGGCTCAAAGCGGCGTGACCTCGTTGTCGACGGGTCTAAGCTCGACGAATAGCTCGGTGACGTCGCTGTCGACGTCGGCGTCGACGGGGATCAGTACGGCTCAAAGCGGAGTGACGTCGTTGTCGACGGGTCTGAGCACGACGAATAGCACGGTGACCTCGCTGTCGACGTCGGCGTCGACGGGGATCAGCACGGCTCAAAGCGGCGTGACCTCGTTGTCGACGGGTCTGAGCTCGACCAATAGCTCGGTGACGTCGCTGTCGACGGGTCTGAGCGCGACGAATAGCTCGGTAGCGTCGCTGTCGACGGGTCTGAGCGCGACGAATAGCTCGGTAGCGTCGCTGTCGACGGGCGTAGCAAATTCTGTGCAGTATGACAACGCAGCGCATACGTCGGTGACGTTGGGTAGTGTCGGCGCGACTACGCCGGTCACATTGACTAACGTCGCCGCAGGCGTGAATCCAACCGACGCGGTGAACTACAGTCAGTTGAGTTCACTGTCGACATCAGCGTCAACGGGCCTTTCGTCGGCGACCAGCTCGATCACGTCGTTGTCGACGTCGACCTCGACGGGCATCAGCTCGTTGTCGACCGGGTTGAGCACGACCGACAGCACGGTGACGTCGCTGTCGACGTCGACCTCGACGGGCATCAGCTCGTTGTCGACCGGGTTGAGCACGACCGACAGCACGGTGGCATCGCTGTCGACCTCCACGTCGACGGGCCTGTCGTCGGCCAACAGCTCGATCACGTCGCTGTCCACGTCGACTTCGACCGGCATCAACTCGCTGTCGACCGGCCTGAGCTCGACCGACAGCACCGTGACGTCGCTGTCGACCTCGACGTCGACCGGCTTGTCGTCGGCCAATAGCTCGATCAGCTCGCTGTCCACGTCGACTTCGACCGGCATCAACTCGCTGTCGACTGGCCTGAGCTCGACCGATAGCACGGTGGCATCTCTGTCGACTTCCGCGTCGACGGGCCTGTCGTCGGCCAATAGCTCGATCAGCTCGCTGTCGACGTCGACCTCGACGGGCATCAGTTCGTTGTCGACCGGTCTGAGCACGACGGATAGCACGGTGACGTCGCTGTCGACGTCGACCTCGACGGGCATCAGCTCGTTGTCGACCGGGTTGAGCACGACCGACAGCACGGTGGCATCGCTGTCGACCTCCACGTCGACGGGCCTGTCGTCGGCCAACAGCTCGATCACGGCGCTGTCCACGTCGACTTCGACCGGCATCAACTCGCTGTCGACCGGCCTGAGCTCGACCGACAGCACCGTGACGTCGCTGTCGACCTCGACGTCGACCGGCTTGTCGTCGGCCAATAGCTCGATCAGCTCGCTGTCCACGTCGACTTCGACCGGCATCAACTCGCTGTCGACTGGCCTGAGCTCGACCGATAGCACGGTGGCATCTCTGTCGACTTCCGCGTCGACGGGCCTGTCGTCGGCCAATAGCTCGATCAGCTCGCTGTCGACGTCGACCTCGACGGGCATCAGTTCGTTGTCGACCGGTCTGAGCACGACGGATAGCACGGTGACGTCGCTGTCGACGTCGACCTCGACGGGCATCAGCTCGTTGTCGACTGGCCTGAGCACGACGGACAGTACGGTGACGTCGCTGTCGACCTCGGCCTCGACGGGTATCAGTTCGTTGTCAACTGGCCTGAGCACGACGGATAGCACGGTGACGTCGCTGTCGACGTCGACCTCGACGGG
This sequence comes from Burkholderia sp. MS389, assembly GCF_016899425.1. Classification (GTDB taxonomy): domain Bacteria; phylum Pseudomonadota; class Gammaproteobacteria; order Burkholderiales; family Burkholderiaceae; genus Burkholderia; species Burkholderia sola. The sequence continues at coordinate 1,839,103 of NZ_CP045995.1, read as the reverse complement.
CATCAGTTCGTTGTCAACTGGCCTGAGCACGACGGATAGCACGGTGACGTCGCTGTCGACGTCGACCTCGACGGGCATCAGTTCGTTGTCAACTGGCCTGAGCACGACGGATAGCACGGTGACGTCGCTGTCGACGTCGACCTCGACGGGCATCAGTTCGTTGTCAACTGGCCTGAGCACGACGGATAGCACGGTGACGTCGCTGTCGACGTCGACCTCGACGGGCATCAGCTCGTTGTCGACTGGCCTGAGCACGACGGACAGCACGGTGACGTCGCTGTCGACGTCGACCTCGACGGGCATCAGCTCGTTGTCGACTAGCCTGAGCACGACGGACAGCACGGTGACGTCGCTGTCGACCTCGGCCTCGACGGGCATCAGTTCGTTGTCAACTGGCCTGAGCACGACGGACAGCACGGTGACGTCGCTGTCGACCTCGGCCTCGACGGGCATCAGTTCGTTGTCGACTGGCCTGAGCACGACGGATAGCACGGTGACGTCGCTGTCGACGTCGACCTCGACGGGCATCAGTTCGTTGTCAACTGGCCTGAGCACGACGGACAGCACGGTGACGTCGCTGTCGACGTCGACCTCGACGGGCATCAGTTCGTTGTCGACTGGCCTGAGCACGACGGACAGCACGGTGACGTCGCTGTCGACGTCGACCTCGACGGGCATCAGTTCGTTGTCGACTGGCCTGAGCACGACGGACAGCACGGTGACGTCGCTGTCGACGTCGACCTCGACGGGCATCAGTTCGTTGTCGACTGGCCTGAGCACGACGGACAGCACGGTGACGTCGCTGTCGACCTCGGCCTCGACGGGCATCAGCTCGTTATCGACTGGCCTGAGCACGACGGACAGCACGGTGACGTCGCTGTCGACCTCGGCCTCGACGGGTATCAGCTCGTTGTCGACTGGCCTGAGCACGACCAACAGCACGGTGGCGTCGTTGTCGACCTCGACGTCGACAACCGTCAACTCGCTGTCGACGGGATTGAGTGCGACCAACAGCAACCTGGCATCGTTGTCGACGTCCACGTCGACGGGCATTGGCTCGCTGTCGACCGGCCTTAGCGCAACCGGGAGCAGCGTCGCGTCGCTGTCGACGGGGCTGAGCACGACGAACAGCAACGTGGCGTCACTCTCGACATCCGCATCCACCGGCGTCAGCTCACTGTCGACGGGCCTGAGCACGACCAACAGCAGTGTCGCGTCGCTGTCGACGTCAACGTCGACCGGCCTCAGCTCGACAAACAGCAGTATTACCTCGTTGTCGACGGGATTGAGCACGACCGACAGTAACGTGACGTCGCTCTCGACCGGACTGTCCACAACCAACGACAGCCTGGCATCGCTTTCAACCGCAGTGGCGCCCCTCACGTCGATCAAGACCCAGACGACGGACGGTAGCACCGCCATCGGCACCGGGGCCACCGCGGCACCGAACTCGACGGCCGTCGGTCAAGGCGCATCCGCGTCCGGAGCGAACTCGACCGCGGTGGGTGAAGGCGCGGTTGCATCCGGGCAAAACTCGACTGCAGAGGGGCAGGGCGCGATCGCCTCGGGCGCTAACTCGAAGGCGGATGGTCAGGCCGCAGCCGCGACAGGAGACAACTCGACTGCATTGGGCCAGGGATCGACTGCTTCGGGAGCCAATACGACTGCGGTAGGACAGGGCAGTGTCGCGAGCGCTTCGAATGCCGTGGCAATCGGTGCGGGTTCGGTGGCTTCGCAGCCCAACACGGTGTCGTTCGGATCGCCCGGCAATGAGCGTCGGTTGACGAACGTGGCGCCTGGCATCAACGGAACGGATGCAGCGAACATGAACCAGTTGTGGGGTGTCCAGTCGACCGTCAATGAGGTAGCACGTCGTGCCTACTCCGGGATCGCCGCGGCAACCGCGTTGACCATGATTCCCGAAGTCGACCCCGGGAAGACGATTGCGGTGGGGATCGGAGGGGGGAGTTACCAAGGGTATGCAGCGACTGCGCTCGGGGTATCCGTTCGCTTCAGCGACAACCTGAAAGCGAAGATCGGGGTAGGGATCAGCGGGAGCGCCAGCACTTATGGCGCTGGCGTCTCATATCAATGGTAAAGCGTTGATTTGAGCTCCGGGCGGATGCCGATCCTGTCGGCATCCGCCCGGAGATTTCCCTGCTCAACCGCTAATAATTTTGCCTCGTCAAGTGGGGCGTTTTATGGATAGCTTTCAACTACGCCACGCATTCCGGGTGGAACCATGAGGCATTCTCCGCTCGGATGTTCCCTCAACCACAATCGCAAAAGGCTGCGCCCAGGTGTGGGCATCTCGCTGTTTGCGCGCGACGGCCAGTCGTTGTGGGAAAACGGCATTCACCAGAACATCGCGTTCCTTGCGATGATGCTCAAGCACTCGGACCGCATCGGCCCCGTCTATTTCCTGAACGGCGGGGACGCGAACGCGCTGCCGGCCGGTCTCGACCTCGACGGCCTCGACATCCCGCTCGTGAAACCCGTCGACGTCGCGCATGAGCTCGACGTCGTGATCGAGATGGGTGCACAACTGCCGGCCGAATGGCTCAGGCACGTGAAGGCGCTCGGCACGAAGCTCGTCGCGTGCTACGTCGGCCATACGTACAGTGGCCTCGCCGAAACGCCGATCTTCGAGAAGCCTTCGGGACACATCTTCAACGGCACGCAGTTCGACGAAGTGTGGGTACTCGAAAAATCGCAAAAGATCGACGTGCCGCTGCTGCGCACGCTCACGCGCGCGCCGGTCCATACGATTCCGCATCTTTGGTCGCCGTACTTTCTCGATCGCCGTATTGCCGCGCTGGCGAGCGAAGGAATGACGTTCGGCTATCGGCCTGGTCGCCGCGCGTGGTGTCTCGCGACGCTCGAACCAAACATCTCAGTTGTGAAGTCCTGCCATTACCCGATGCTTGTTTGCGACGAGTTCTACCGCGCGCATCCCGAGGCCGTGCAGCATCTGTTCGTCGTCAGTTCGATACACATGAAGGCACATTCTACCTTCGTGCATTTCGCGAACAGCCTAGATCTCGTACGCCGACATAAGGCGACGTTCGAACCGCGCACCGACCTGCCGGGCTTCATGGCGCGCCATGCGGATGCCGTCGTGTCGCACCATTGGGAAAATCCGCAGAACTACCTGTACTACGACGTGTTATATGGCGGCTATCCGCTGATCCACAATTCGACGCTGCTCGGAGATGCCGGCTACTACTACCCCGACTTCGATTCCGTCGCGGGCAGCCAGGCGCTGCTCGAAGCGTGGCTGCATCACGACGAGCGGCTTGACGACTATCGCGCGAAAGCTGACCGGTTGCTGCGATCGGTCTCGATCGACAACCCCGCCAACCTGGACGCGTTCGTTGAGCGCCTGGCCGCATGAACCGGCCCATACGCGTGTCGGACGCCCATGTGCGTCCAGCGCCCGGCGAGGGCGAGCGCTTCGTCGTCGGTGTATCGCCGTTCATGCATCGCACCGGCCCGTGGCTGCGGGGCGACAGGATTTTTCGGAGCCTCGGGTTTCTGTGCCGGTTTTCGCCAAGGTTCGCGGGACGCCACGTTTTTCGTCCGAGTGTATGACGACGACATGAGCTACTGCACGAAGGCGATGGTGCAATATGCCCTTGCACGGGATACAGGATCTTACGGGACGCCGGACCTGAGAACGGCCGCCGTAGTGCTGGCTGCGACAGCTTGCGATCAATTGATGCTGTGCGCTCAGCCGATCTTGAGCGTACAAGATGGTGAACGGGTTTTGTATCACGAATGCCTGGTGCGACTTCGCGGCACCGACGATCAACCGATCACATATCCGTCGGCGTTTATTCCCAGTCTGGAACGGCTTGGACTCATGCGCTTCCTGGACCGCTATGTCATTGGCATGGCCATCGAGTTCCTGGAGTCGAACTTCAACATTCGATTGGGCGTCAATATTTCCGCGCAAAGTGCGAATGAGATCGGAGGATGGGCATCGGTTCTTCGGCTGCTTGAAGGCAGACCGGACATAGCGTCTCGTCTTGTGGTGGAGATTACCGAAACTACGCAGTTGTCACCCGTAACAGGTCGAGTATTTGTCGAGCACCTGCGGCGTATCGGCTGCAGTATCGCCCTGGACGATTTTGGCGACGGGTTCAGCGTGGAGAATCGCGCGGTGATTTCTTCGCCCGAAATCATCAAGATTTCTGGTCGAATGTTACCGACGGGCGAATACGACGCGATACATCTCGAGCAGTTCAAGAAATTGGTGACTAGTGCCCGAGACCAGGCATCACAGGTGGTGGTGGAGGGAATAGAAAGCGCCGACGCATTACGCACCGCCTCGCTGGCCGGGGCTCACTGGGTGCAAGGCTACTACACTGGCAAGCCGAGCCGGTTGAGAATGACAGAGCAGTCCGCAGGTGGATCGGTAGGGCGCTCGATGCAGCAATTCGAGCGTATCGCCAATGCGGTGATCGATCCGCACATGGACAGAAAGATACACGGCGACGCGAGGCGTGCCTTTTCGGCCGGACTTGCAAGCGCGTTGTATGGCAGGCGTTCCGCTATCGCAACGAGTATGCGCAGTTACCTGACGGACGCGATGGAAAAACAGGCGGAAACACACAATACATCATCAGTGCGACTGCTTCGGTGTTTTGCCATGCTCGGTCGAATCAATGGCCAGGAATTGGCACGCTCGATGAAATCGGGAGTCGACTTGTGAATGGTCGATATCGGAATTCTCAAGCGCCAAGCGCCCAGCGGTTCAACCTGGAGGAATAAACGGAAATGGCGACCACCAGACCAGTATCTCGCGCCCGCGGACGCCTCGTCGTCGGCGTGTCGCTGTTCGTGCGCGGCGCCGGCCAGTCGCTGTGGGAAAACGGCATTTTCCAGAACTGCCTGCTGCTGATCCTGCTGCTGCGCCAGTCGCCGCTCGTCGCGGATGCCGTGATGGTCAACGGCGGCGAACAGGTCGCCGATCCGCAGATGATGCTCGGCGAGTGGAACGTGCCGCTGCTGTCGATGGACGAAGCGCTCGAGCGCTGCGACGTGCTGATCGAAATGAGCGCGCAATTCGGCGCGGATTACCTGCGCGCGTTCCGCGAGCGCGGCGGCAAGGTCGTCACGATGCGGGTCGGCAACGACTACGTGATCGACATCGAGCGCGCGATGTTCGACAAGCCGTCAGGCTTCCTGTTCTCGGGCGCGCCGTACGACGCGGTGTGGACGATTCCCGAATTCGAGCGCTCGTGCCTGCACTACTACCAGACGGGCTTGCGCGCACCGGTCACGATCGTCCCGCACATCTGGCACCCGATGCTGTTCGACAAGGCGCGCGCGACGCTCGGCGCCGGTTTGTCGTTCGGCTATCAGCCCGGCAAGCCCCGGTGGCGCGTGACGATGTTCGAGCCGAACATCTGCATGGTGAAGACCAGCATCATCCCGATGCTCGTGACCGAGGAAGCGTATCGCGCGAAGCCGGCGTTCCTCGAATTCGTGCGCGTATGCAACACGCTGCACCTGAAGGAACATCCGACGTTCGTGCACTTCGCGAAGAGCCTCGACATCGTGAACCACGGGATCACGACGTTCGAAAGCCGCTACGCGGTGTACGAATTCATGGCCGCGTACGGCGACGCGGTGGTGTCGCACACGTGGGAGAACGCGCAGAACTACCTGTATTACGAGTTGCTGTACGGCGACTATCCGCTGATCCACAACTCGCCGTTCCTCGGCAAGGCCGGGTATTTCTATCCGGACTTCAATTGTCAGGAGGGGGGATGGGCACTCTTGCAGGCATTTTCAGAGCACGACGCGAACCTCGACGAGTACCGCGGAAAATCGAAATACGTGCTCGACTCGGTCAGCATCTACAACCCCGAGAACGTCGCGGCCTATACGGATGCAATCGCCGTTCTCTATCGCGACGCGTAATGCGCAGACCTTTCCGGACCCCGACAATGAACCCACGCCCGACCCTTACCCGCGCAAAATGGCTGAGTGGCTGCGCCGCCGCATCGATCGCGATCGGCGCACACGCGCAATCTTCCAGTGAATCGGCCGACACGCTGCTCCGCGATTCCGATGCGGTATTCAAGCAGCTCGATTCAGGCCTGTACGGCGCGGTATGGACCGACGCCGCACCCTTCCTCAAGGCGCGCATCAAGCAGGACCAGTTCACGGCGCAGATGCAGCAAGCACGCCAGTCGGTCGGCGCGGTCAGCCATCGTGGCTGGGCGCAGGTCGCGCGCATCCGCTACGAGCACGCAAGCGGGATGCCCGACGGGCTCTACGCGAACGTCGATTACGCGACGACGCTGGCGAGCGGCGCCACGATGTTCGAGAAGCTGAGCTTCCGCCTCGAACCCGACGGCCGCTGGCACTTGACTGGCTACGTACCGCGAATAGAGCAGAATTTTATCCAGTAGATCGTTGATCTTCGTGGACGGATAGATCGCTTCCCATCTGTCCCGGCGATCGAACTCGCGAAGCATCACCCGTCACGTCGACCAGAAGCCGGGAACAACTTGGGTCGCTTGCTGCATGACGCCGGCCGCCTGAGCGAGGCCGTCGCGTGTCTGAGACGTGCGTTGACGCTCGATCCTGGCCGTGTACCGACGATATTCAACCTGAACCCTGCTCCTGCTCGCGATGGGGCAGTACGAGGAGGGCTGCGGCTTTACGAGGCCGCTACCAACTCTCGTCGCATTGGGGCGCTGATGCATCGAATCACGTTACGCCGGACCTGCCTGCGCCGCGGCGGGGGCGAGACGCTCGACGGGAAGTCGCTCATCGTCTGGCCGGAACAGGGGCTCGGCGATGTCGTGCAGTTCGCGCGGTATCTGCCGATGCTGAAGCGGCGCGGGCTGGCGACGCTGACGGTTAGTGTGCCCAGCTGCGCTGACGCGCCTGTTGCATCGGTCGACAGGGTCGATCGTTGCGTAACGCTCGGCGATGTGGCTACATTGCCGGCGCACGATTATGCGTGTCGAATCATGAGCTTGCCGATGCTGTGCGAGACGACGGTCGACACGATCCCCGCGACGTTTCCGTATTTACACGTTCCGGCGCCGCTGGTCGAGCGGTAGCGCAGCAACGTGCCGGCCGCAGGCTTCAAGGTTGGGCTAGTGTGGGCTGGCGATCCGCGAGCCGGTCAAGCAAGTGCGCACGCGACGGACCGTGGGCGCTCGCGGTCGGCGACCGCGAGTGATCGTCGATACAACGGTAATGGAAAATACGTCGATATTTGCGACTAACCGAATGCTTTTTTGCCTGCCAGCGGGATTGCCGATCGGCACGTTCGTCGCTTCAGCGATGGAGATTTCAGGGTACGTGCCGAGGCCTGCGTCGCTTGCCAGTCACACGGCGAGGCCCACTTGCAGCCCGATTTCGTTGGAGTGAGCAGCAGTCCAGTCACTTTGCCGTCGAAGACGGGTTTGTCGCTTGGTTTGAGCGCTTTGGCTTGTTTGTCGGTTAGCATCGGTTTTTGGCCCATCACGTAGCCCATCGGGGATGACTGGACAGGCTGGATGGAGTCAGAGCAAATTGGATGGATTGAAGACGCAAGTTATTGATTTGTTGAAGAACAATAGGATTTCACTGGATGTCCCTGGACGATAATCTGGCAGACGTGAGCGAATCCGTTTCCACGCCTCGCTCCCGTTCCCGTTCCGCCCGTTCGTCGGCCCGTTCGCGCCAGCGCTCGGCCGCTGCCGCAGGCAGCACGTCCGCCAGGGCGACGGCGCGATCCGGCAGCGCAGCGGCCGGCGACGCGCCGCGCGACGAACGGACGCTCGACCTGTTCGGCGATCCGGTGCTCGAGCCCGGCGAACGCATGCCGGTTGCGGTGCGCGATGAAGCGATCGTGGGAGCCGATGAGTCGGCCGGCGCCGACGACGGGCGACAGGCCACGCTGGACGGATTCAGCCCGCCGGCGGATGCGGCTGCCGCGGGGCTGGCGGAAGCTGAAGGGGCGGCGACGCTCGATGTGGCGACCGTGGTCGTTTCGACGCCTGAAGGCGGTTTGGCCGCGAACGTCAACGGTACATCTGCAGGGGATCGTGCAACGGAGGCAGCGGATTTGCCTGCCGGCGATCGCGTCGTCACGCAGGTCGACGTGCCGGTGATCGATGGCGCCGCGAAGGCGAAGACGAACACGACACTGCAAGCTGCCGATGGCGAGGCGGCGCAGGCGGCGGAATCGCAAGCGGCAGAGGGCGAAGTCGCGAAGCCTGCCGTCGAGGCGGCGGGCGTCAAATCCCGCGAAGGGAAATCTTCCGGTGATGCCGCGAAGGAACGCCGTTCGTCTTCGGGCGGCAAGCGCCGGGCGGCTGCCGGCGCAAGCGAAGCGACGGCGACGCAGGCCGCACCGGTTCCGACGCGCATCGATTCGAAGCCGGAAGCGGCTGACTTGAACCCGCCGCCGGTCGTCGCTGCACGGGTCGAGCCGCAGACGCCGGCAGAGCCGTCCGAACCGGCGATCACCCCGCATTCCGCGAAGCCCCGCGACACGACCCGGCATCCCGACGCTTCGCCGTCGCCGGTCACGCAGCCGGTGGGCTCCGCCGCATCGTTCGTGACCAAGCCCTCGTCGGAGCGTACGCAACCGCCCACGCCGGCCTTCGATCCGGACACGCACCTGCGCCCGCTGACCGACCGGATCGCCGCGCTGCAGTCCGACGTGGACGGCCTGACGCGCGCGGCCGATCGCGAGATGCGCCGCGTGAACCGCCTGCTGCTCGCGCTGGCCGTCGTCGTGCTGGCGGGGCTCGTCGCGCTGGTACTGCAAACGCGCCAGATCGCGCACCTGAAGCAGGACGTCGCCACCAAGCAGCAGCGGATCGATCGCCTCGCGGCCGATCTGTCGACGCAGCAGGCCACGCTGATGACGCTCGAAGAGCACCACGAAGCGCTTCTGTCGCAAGTCGACCGGCTTCAGCGCAACGCGAACCGCGAGGCGGCCGTCGGGAAGCGGGCTCACCGCGCGCGCTGATCGTTTCGACCCCATCCTGGAAGCCCGACGCAGCAAGGATCGCCGTTCCGCGCCGGCGATCGGCTGTCGCGCGCCTGCGGCAAACCGATGCAGCTCACTGGCAGAATTCAGGGAAAACCCTTAGAATGGAGGTCATCTAAGGGAAAACCCTAGCCACGTCTGTCAGGAGTCTCACATGAGCTTCATCTTCGCCCTGCTGCAAAAAATCGACGACCTGTTCGTCTCCCCGCACCTGCCGCTCGACGCCGAGTACTCGTACGCTGCGCGTCATGCGGAAGCCGAGCGCGTGCGCCGTGCGCACCTCGTGCCGATCGTCCTGTACCGTCGCTGATTCGCTGATTCGCTGATTCGCTGATTCGCTGATTCGCTGATTCGCTGATTCGGCGCGGCGTTCGCCGCACCTGCCTGCCCGTTCTCCACCGCCGCATCGCGCGCCGGTGCGACTGTCACGCTACACTGGAAGTCCGCTTCCGTTCACGGCGACCGGGCCATGTTGCAGATGCGGCCGATGACGGCCGGCGAATTCCGCGCGTACCGCACGCGAGCCATCGACGGCTACGCGAGCGATCTCGTTTCCTCCGGACAAAATGCTGTCGAAGACGCGGCCGATCGTGCGCGCGCCTGTTTCGACACGCTGCTGCCGGACGGCCTGCTGACCGCCGGCCAGACCCTCGTCACGCTCATCGACGGCGCCAGCGGCGACACGGTGGGCGGCCTCTGGTACGCGATCGTCCCCGAAGGGCCGAACCGCACGCTGTTCATCTACGACCTCGACATCGTCCCGTCCCGGCGCCGCCAGGGCTGGGCCACGCGCGCGCTCGGCGCACTCGACGCCGAGGCGCGCCGCTACGGCGTCACCGAGATCGGGCTGTCGGTGTTCAATCACAACGCGGCGGCGCGCGCGCTGTATCGCGCGTGCGGCTTCGTGCCGATCACCACGACGTTGATCAAACCGGTCGTGTCGGACTGAATCCGCCGGCCGGCGATGCGTCGTCACATGCGGCCGGTTCGGCACGCCGCGTCGCCGGCCAACGTCGGCATGCGTCCCTATCCTCCCTGTTGGTCGAGCGTCGACCGCCGAACGGCCCATCCGGCCATCCGCCATTCACCGCTCACCGCTCACCGCGCGCGGCCTTTCCATCTCCGCAGCAGCAACGCGTTGGTCACGACGCTGACGCTGGAAAACGCCATCGCCGCGCCCGCGATCACCGGGTTCAGCAAGCCGAGCGCCGCGAGCGGCACGCCGACCAGGTTGTAGACGAACGCCCAGAACAGGTTCTGCTGGATCTTGCGGTACGTGCGTTTGGAGATGTCGATCGCGTCGGCGACGAGCGCCGGGTCGCCGCGCATCAGCGTGATGCCGGCCGTGTGCATCGCGACGTCGGTGCCGGTCGCCATCGCGATGCCGACGTCCGCCGCGGCGAGCGCGGGCGCATCGTTGATCCCGTCGCCGACCATCGCGACGATCCCGCCGTGCGTGCGCTTCAGCTCGGCGACGACGCGCGCCTTGTCGTCGGGCAGCACCTGCGCATGCACTTCGCCGATGCCGAGCGCCGCCGCGACGGCCGCCGCGCTGCCGCGGTTGTCGCCCGTCACGAGTGCGCTCGCGACGCCGCGCGCCGCCAGTGCCGCGATCGCGTCGCGGGCGCCCGGCTTCACGGTGTCGCCGAAGGCGATCAGCGCGAGCACCGCGCGCGGCGCGTCGGCACGCATCAGCCACGAGATCGTGTTGCCGGCGCGCTCGAGTTCCGCCGCGCGGGCGTCGAGCGCCGGCGGCACCGCGATGCCGAGTTCGTCGCGCCAGCGCGTGCTGCCGAGCGCGAGCCGCTGCCCGCCGACGTGCGCTTCCACGCCGCGCCCGGCCACCGCGCGCGCATCGGTCGCGACGGCCGGCTCCGCCGCGCCGACTTGTGCGGCCACGTCCGCTTCATGCGCGGCTACCACGGCCCGCGCGAGCGGATGGTCGCTCTGCCGCTGCACGGCCGCCGCGAGCGCGAGCGCCTCGCCGCGCGGCACGCCGACGGCGTCGAACGCGGTCACGGACGGTTTGCCTTCGGTCAGCGTACCGGTCTTGTCGAACGCGATCACGGTCGTGCGCTGCGCGAGTTCGAGCGCCTGCGCGTCCTTGATCAGCACGCCGTGCCGGGCCGCGACGCCCGTGCCGGCCATGATCGCGGCGGGCGTCGCGAGACCGAGCGCGCACGGGCATGCGATCACGAGCACCGCGACCGCGTTGAGGATCGCGGTTTCCATTCCCGCGCCGGCGATCAGCCAGCCGACCAGCGTCAGCACGGCGATGCCGAGGATCGCCGGCACGAACACCTCGCTGACGCGATCGACGAGGCGCTGGATCGGCGCCTTCTCGGCCTGCGCGGATTCGACGAGGCGGATGATGCGCGCGAGCGTCGTCTCCGCGCCGATCGCGGTGGTTTCGACGACGAGCGCGCCTTCGCCGTTGATCGAGCCGGCCGTGACCGCATCGCCGTCGTCTTTCGGCACGGGCAGGCTTTCGCCGGTGATCAGCGATTCGTCGATGTGCGAGCGGCCCGACACGATGCGGCCGTCGACGGGCACGCGCTCGCCGGGCCGGATGCTCACGTGCGTGCCGACGCGCACCTGCGACAGCGGCACGTCGCGTTCGACGCCATCCTCGACGACGCGCGCGCGGTCCGGCCGCAGCGCGTTCAGCGCGCGGATCGCCTCGGTGGTCTGGCGCTTCGCGCGCGATTCGAGCCACTTGCCGAAGCGCACGAGCGTGACGATGACGGCCGACGCCTCGAAATACAGATGGCCGGGATGCGCGGGATCGCGCAGCAACATCCACAGGCTCAGCCCGTACGCGGCCGACGTGCCGAGCGCGACGAGCAGGTCCATGTTGCCGGTGCGCGCCTTCACCGCATGCCAGGCCGCGCGGTAGAAGCGCGCGCCGAAGCCGAACTGGACGATCGACGCGAGCACGAGCTGGAGCCAGCCGGGCAGCATCAGGTCGATGCCGAACGGCGCGGCGAGCATCGGCGCGACGAGCGGCGCGCTCAGCATGGCGGCCCCGATCACGAGGTTGCGTTCGCGGATCGCTTCGCGGCGCTTGCGGGCGTCCAGGTCCTGCGCGGGGCCGGACGGTTGCAAGTCGGCGCCGGCCGGTGCGCCGGCGGGCGACGCGGCCGGAAGCGATGCATGGTAGCCGGCTGTGGTGACCGCCGCGATCAGCGTGGCGGCGTCGAGTGCGCCGGCGCCGTGCACCGACGCACGTTCGGTCGCGAGATTGACCGTCGCGCGCGTGACGCCCGGCACGGCGGCCAGCGCTTTTTCGACGCGGCCGGCGCAGGACGCGCAGGTCATGCCGCCGATGTCGAGTTCGACGACGGTGGAAGCAGGCGTGGCAGCGGAAGTGGCGGGCGGAGCCGCGACGGCTGCCGGTGTCGCGCCGTAGCCGGCTTGCTTCACCGCGTCGACGAGCTGTGCGGCGGATACGGCGTTCGACGCGTCGACGGTCGCGCGTTCGGTCGCGAGGTTGACCGACGCGCGCGTGACGCCCGGCACCTTCGCGAGCGCCTTCTCCACGCGCGACACGCATGACGCGCAGGTCATCCCGTCGATGTCGAGTTCGATGCTTGTGGGCGCGGTGGGCAATGCAGTGGCGGCGGCCGGGACGACGGTGTCCGACGCAGTTGGCGTCGCACCATAACCGGCCTGTCTCACGGCGTCCGCCAACTGGGTGGCCGAAACACCGGCCGACGCATCGACCGTCGCGCGTTCGGTCGCCAGGTTGACTGACGCTCGCGTAACGCCCGGCACCTTCGCCAGCGCTTTTTCGACGCGCGACACGCAAGACGCGCAGGTCATCCCGTCGATGTCGAGTTCGATCGTCGCAGCAGCGGGAGGAAGCCCGGAAGCCGCGGACGGCGTTTCGTCGCGCGACGCGTGCGCCGAATGCGTGGCCGCGCCGGCTTCGATGGCCGCTTCGCGCACCGCCGCGCGATAGCCAGCCTCCCGGACGGCGCCGACGAGCTGGCCCGCCGCGACGGTGTCCTGCGCCGTGACCGTCGCCGCATGCGTGTCGAGATCGACCGCCGCATCGACGACGCCCGGCACGGCGGCCAGCGCGCGCTGCACGCGGCCCGTGCAGCCGCCGCAATGCATGCCGTCGACGCTCAGTTCGATCGTTTGCAGCGCCGCGGAGGCAAGTGGTTCAGTCATGTCGGATTTCCCAAAAGCGCGGTTCGTACCGCGAATGGTTCCAGTATCAACATTCCCATGATGGTAAGGTCAAGCGTCGGCGACGATGCGACGCATGCCGATGCACACAGGGTGTCACAACGCGGAAAAAGCGAGCGCCCGGCTTCCGGACGGACAGCCGGGCGATCGTGGCCGGGGCGGGTGGGTGCGTGCTCAGGCGCAGAGCTTGGCGCTGGCGAGGCGATTGAGACTGACGCCCTGCTCGGCGGCCTGGATGACCAGCGCGCGGTGCGCCTGCGGCGGGATGCGGACCTTGAATTCACCGCTGTAGGTTCGGTCGGCGATCGGCTCGGGCACCGTCTCGCCATTCGCCGTCATCTCGTGCACGACGTCGGCGACGAGCCGCCGAATACCGACCAGCGCGCCCTCGGGCGTTGCATCGAGCCACGAAAGAGACGGGAACTCCGCGCAGAGGCCGACGTGCTCCCCGTCCTCCGGGGACCACGTTACGCGGTACGTAAAGTGGTCTTGGTTCATGATTTCTGTTCCTTCAGTCGATCGATCGCGTCGAGAACCTGCCGCACCGGATAGGCCTTTGCCTTCCCGCGATCATTCTGGATATTCACTCGAGGATCGCCTTGCCACGGTGTCTTGAAAATAGCATGGCTGGAACCGGATTGACGGGCCGCTCCGAAGTGGGCCTCGCAGATCTTGAACAGATCGTTGAAGCGCACATTCGCGGGCTCGCGCCTCATTTGGTCGAGGATCTTCCATTCGCTTGCCATAGCCTATGGTGTCAATAGTGACACCATTTGTCAATCCTCGCCGACGATCTTCGCCTGCCAACCGTTCCAGATTTTTGCTGAATCCCATGAAATATTTCAGAATCGTTGACGGTTCGGCTAGCGTTTTACCCGTTATTCGGCATATTGGGGGATGCCCTTAGGCGCTATGATACCGGCCTGACATCAGCGCCCACCGTTACGAAGCGTCACGAACGGTCATCCGGGCACGCTGGGGTGCCTTGCTTCGCCGTTCGCGAGACGAACAAGGCGTTGACTGAAAAGAACGATATTCGGCCAGTAATCGATGATTGAAAACCAGCGAGAATCAGTTTCTCTGCGACGCGCGTGCGCGTCGCTGGCCATTGCGGCGTTGCTTGCAGGATGCGCGTCGCAACCGGATGCGATCCAGCGCAAGACCGGCTGGATGCGCGCGGAAGTCGCCGACTCCTATATCTATGCGTATCCGCTCGTGCTGATGGACGTCGCGAAGGAAGCGGCGACGGGCGGCGACGGCGCGCAACCGGGGCAGGCGCCGCTCAACACGCTGCGCCACGCGCAGGCGCTGCCGCCTGTCGGCGCGGTCAATCCGCCGCTGCCGGGCGTCGACACGCTCGACTCGACCGGCTGGCTCGACGTCGCCGCCGAACCCGTGATCGTCACGCTGCCCGACACGCGCGGCCGCTATTGGGACGCACGCGCACTCGACATGTGGACGAACGTGCTGTGGTCGTCGTCGAGCGTCGCGGCACGCGGTACGCGTGGCGCCGGGCGAGCGCAAACGATTGCCTTCGCCGCGAAGGGATGGCAGGGCACGTTGCCGAAGGGCGTGGTGCGCGTCGACGTGCCGTCCGCCAATGCGTGGCTCGAAGTGCGGCTGCAGACGAGCGGCGGGCGCGACCTGACGAACGTGAAGAAACTGCAGCGCGCGATCCGCGTGGTGCCGCTGTCGGTCTACACCGGTGCCGAGCGCGGCGCGTCGGTCGCGGTCCACGCGGGCAGCGCGCCGTCCGAAGCGGTGGGCGGCGGCACGCCGGCCGAGCAGGTGGCCGCGCTTGATCCGAAGGCGTTCTTCACGCGCTTCGCGCGGGCGCTGCAGGACAATCCGCCGCCGGCCGACGATGCGCACGCGCAGGAATCGCTCGGCGACATCGGCGTGACGGCCGGCTATCCGGTACTGTGGACGGGCGACCGTCTCACGGCCGCGACGGCCGGCGTGGCCGAGGCGCGCGCGCGGCTCGCGACGCCGCCGTCGAACCTGCTGAATGCGAACGGCTGGACCTGGATCGGCGATACGGCCGGCAAGTACGGCCAGGACTACGCGCTGCGCGCGTACGCCGCCTTCACGCAGTTCGGCACCGCGACGCGCGACGACGAGACGCTCGCGGTCACCCGCGTTGATAGCGACGGTCATGCGCTGAACGGCGCGAACCGCTACGTGCTGCATTTCGCGCCGGGCGCGCTGCCGCCGGTACGCGCATTCTGGACGCTCACGCCGTACACGACCAACGGTGCGCTGCCCGACGTCGGATCGGCGCGGCGCTCGCTCGGCGATCGCGACCGGCTGCGCCGCAACCGCGACGGCTCGATCGACATCGTCGTATCGGCGTCGCCGGGCGGCACGCATGCGGCCAATTGGCTGCCGGCGCCGCGTACCGATTTCGCGCTCGCGTTGCGGCTGTACGCGCCGAAGCCGCAGGCGAGCGATGGGTCGTGGATGCCGCCCGTCGTCGTCCGGAAATGAACGGTTGACCGCCGCCGTTGTCCGACCGGCGGGCGCGGCGGCGCCCGACCGCCGTACCGTCACCTCCTGAGCCTATACTTTCGGGATAGCGTGCGCGGCCGCCCGGTTGGTCCGGTGCGGCCCGGCATCCATTCCCGAGGCATTCAAGCATGGCAAGCGCAGACAAAGAAACCCTACCCTCGACCCTCCATGCCCTCGGTGGCGTTGCACGCTCGCACCGGACCCGGCGTATCGGCATCGGCCTGCTGATCTTCGTCGTTTTGTTTGGACTGCTCGGCTTCTTCGCGGCGCCGCCGCTGATCCACCATGTCGCCGAACAGCAGTTGAGCAAGCAGCTCGACCGGCCGGCCACGATCCAGCGCATCGCGCTGAACCCGTACACGCTCAACCTCGAAGCCGACGGCATCCATCTCGGCGAGCGCGGCGGCCAGGGCGACTTCATCGACATCGGCAAGCTCGTCGTGAGGCCGTCGTGGTCGTCGCTGTTTCGCGGCGCACCGATCGTCAACGAGATCCGGCTCGACTCGCCGCGTTTTCACGTCGTCCGCTACGACGCGCAGCGCTTCAACTTCACCGACCTGATCGAGAAGTTCTCGTCGCCGTCGCCGACACCCGATAGCAAGCCGACGCAATTCTCGGTGTCGAACATCCAGGTCAACGACGGCCGGATCGATTTCGACGATCGCCTGCTGAACGAAAAGCACGTGGTCGACAACTGGACGCTCGGCATTCCGTACATCGCGACGCTGGCCTCGAAGACGGACATCTTCGTCGAGCCGAAGCTGCGCGCGCGCTTCGACGGCAGCCCGATCTCGATCGACGGCAGGACCAAGCCGTTCGCGCAGTCGCGCGAATCGGAGATCGTGCTGAAGTTCGACCGCCTCGACGTGCCGAAGCTGATCTCGTACGTGCCGGCGAAGCTGCCGGTGGCCGTGACGAGCGGGCTGCTGAGCAGCAACCTCACGGTCAATTTCGTGATGAGCGGCGAAACGCCCGCGCTGCGCGTGTCGGGCACCGTCGACCTGAACGACGCGAAGGTGACCGACCGCGCGTCCGCGCCGCTGTTCGCCGCGCGCGGCGTGCACGTCGCGGCGGCCGGGCTGGAACCGCTGCGCAACGCGATGCACTTCGACGAGATCCGGCTCGACCAGCCGGTGGTCGACCTGTCGCGCGACAAGCAGGGCGTGCTGAACGTCGAGAAGCTCGTCGCGCAACCGGCCGCCGCGCCGAAGGTCGAAGCCGGCAAGCCGGCCGCGTCGGCCGTCGCCGTTTCCGGAGCGTCCGCGGCGTCCGGCGCGACCGTCGCCGCGGCCAGCGGCGCCAGCGGTGCGAAGGCCGAAGGCGCCGCCGCGAAGGAAACGCCGCCGCTCGACCTGACGATCCGTCACGTCGCGATCGACGGCGGCACGATCAACGTCGACGACCGCGTGCCGGCGACGCCGACCGCGCTGTCGCTGACGAAGCTCGCCGCGACGCTCGACGGCTTCACGCTGCAGGGCAAGACGCCGGCGAAATACACGCTGTCGACGTCGCTGTCGCGCGGCGGCGACGTGAACGCCGAAGGCACGTTCAATCTCGCGGTGAAGCAGGCCGACACGAAGCTGACGGTCGCCGCGCTCGCGCTGCCGGCGCTGCAGCCGTACCTCGGCGAGGCGACGCGTGCGCGCGTGCTCGACGGCACGCTCGGCGCGACCGTCAACGCGAAAACCGACTGGGGCAAGACGCCGCTCGCCGCGGAAGTCGCGGACAGCACGGTGAGCCTGAAATCGCTGAAGATCGCCGCGCCGGACAACAAGGCGCCCGCGATCGTGCTGCCCGACGCGAACGCGAAGATCGCGAAGGTCGACGTCGCCGCGCGCACCGCGGAAATCGCGAGCGTCGACGCGACTGGCCTCGCGCTCGACGTGAAGCGCCTGAAGGACGGCAAGATCGATCTCGCGGCGCTGGGCGAGCCCGCGCAGGCGGCCGTGCCGCCGCGTACGGTCGCGCGCAAGGCGCAGGCCGCCGCGCCGTCGTGGCACTACCGGATCGACGCGCTGAACGTGAAGGACGCGTCCGCGAACTTCACCGACCTGTCGACGCCGCGCCCGGTGAAGCTGGCGATCAAGCCGCTCGACCTGTCGGTGCAGAAGGTGAGCGACGACCTGACGAAGCCGCTGCCCGTGCAACTGAAGGCGACGCTGAACCGCAAGGGCTCGCTGAACGTGACGGGCGACGTGACCGCGCAGCCGCTGAAGCTCGGCCTGAAGATCAACGGCAACCGCCTCGACGCGGCCGCGTTCGAGCCGTACTTTGGCAGCGCGCTGAACGCGACGATCGCGAGCGCGCTGCTCAACGCGCAAGGCAACCTGACGTTCGCGCAGGCGAAGGACACGCCGCGCGCGACCTACCGCGGCGACGTCGCGCTGGTCGACGTGCGGATGCTCGACAAGGCGACGTCCGACCCGTTCGCCGGCTGGCGCTCGCTCGCGCTGTCGAACCTGAAGGCGAACTATGACGAGAAGGGCACCGACGTCGACGCCGCGCGCGTGACGTTCTCGAACTTCTACGGTCGCGTGCTGCTCGACGCGCAGGGCCGGCTGAACCTGAAGGACGTGGTCGCGAAGGAGACGGGTCCCGCGCAGTCGCTCACGCGCGACGCGAGCAAGGGCGAGCCGGTGCCGCTGTCGCCGGGCGTGACGCCGCCGGCCGCCGCGCAGGCCGCCTCGGCCGCAGCCGCGCAGCAGGCGTCCGTGCCGGCCGCCGCGTCGGCGACGGTGGTCGTGAAGGCCGCGCCGCAGCCGCAGAACCCGGTGCGGATGCACTTCGGCGAACTGGTGCTGCAGAACGGCCGCGTCACGTACACGGACAACTTCATCAAGCCGAACTACACGGCGAACCTCGTCGCGATCAAGGGCACGGTCGGTGCGTTCGGCACGGATTCGACGACGTCCGCGCCGGTCGACGTCGCCGCGAACCTCGCGGGCAACGGGCCGATCTCGATCAAGGGCACGGTGAACCCGCTGATCGAGAAGCCGGCGCTCGACCTCACGGCCACCGCGCACGACATCGAGTTGACCAACCTGACGCCGTATTCGGCGAAGTACGCGGGCTATCCGATCACGAAGGGCAAGCTCAACGTCGACCTGCACTACCAGCTCGCGAACGACCAACTTTCGGCGAACAACCACATCTTCATCGACCAGCTCACGTTCGGCGATCACGTCGAGAACGACACCGCGACGAAGCTGCCGGTGAAGCTCGCGATCTCGCTGCTGAAGAACACGCGCGGCCAGATCGACGTGAACCTGCCGGTGTCGGGTTCGCTGTCGAATCCGGAATTCAGCGTCGGCGGGCTGATCTGGCACGCGGTGCTGAACCTGATCGCGAAGGCGGTCACGTCGCCGTTCACGCTGCTTGCGAATGCGTTCGGCGGCGGTGGCGGCGAGGATCTCGGCTACGTCGAGTTCGCGCCGGGCTCGTATGCGCTGACCGACGCGCAGCAGAAGAAGCTCGACACCGTCGTGAAGATGCTGACCGAGAAGCCGTCGATCCGCCTCGACCTGATCGGCCGCGTCGATCCGGCGCAGGACACGCCGGGGCTGCGCGACGCGTACGTCGAGCGGCTGGTGCGCCAGCAGAAGCTGAAGGACGTGATCGGGCAGGGCGAGAGCGTCGATCCGATGTCGGTGAAGGTCGACAAGGCCGAATACTCGAAGTACCTGACGCGCGCGTACAAGGCCGCCGACTTCAAGAAGCCGCGCAACCTCGTCGGCCTGCAGAAGACGCTGCCCGATGCGGACATGAAGCAGGCGCTCGCCGATCACGCGCCGGCCGACGACAACGCGCTGCGGGCGCTCGCGCAGCAGCGCGCGCAGGCCGTGCGCCAGTATCTCGACGGCAAGATCGACTCGAGCCGCATGTTCGTCGTCGCGCCGAAGCTCGACGCGAAGGGCATCTCGGACAAGGGCGCGACGACCCGCGTCGACTTCGGGCTGCAGTAAGCGTTACCACCATCCGTGATCCGCCGCCGCGCCCGCACCCGCCGGGCGCGGCGGTTTTTTTCAGCGGCTGGCGACGGCCGGCTCGCGCTTGTCCAGCTCCTTCCTCGCGGCCAGCGGCAGACGCGCGTCGTCCCACTGCGTCAGCCATTCGACTTCCTTCGTGGTGAACACCGGTCCGTGGTTGCGCAACGCGTACTGCAGCGCGTCGACGACGTGATGGCGAATGATTTCGGGGGTACGTGCATCGTCCAGCACGAACCGGAGGGCTTCCAGGGTCGACATACTCGTGCTCCGGGTCAGGGAAAACCCTTTATGCCACGCCAATAGTCGCGGGCCAACCCGAAAAAAAATCCCGGCGCACGCGACGGCCGCGCATGGCGACCGCTTCGTGTCATTTGCGATTGGTTACGTTTGACAGAGAACAGAAAGCCCCGCTTCATCCGACCGCCGCACGATCCGGCGATATTTTGCGCGCCTGATGGCAAGTCACGTAGTTCAACATCAATCGGTGAGGTGGGGTGATGATTTCCAGGTTCATCAAGCAACGGAAAACGGCGGTGATGGTGGCGGCTGCGCTGGCGCTCGTCGGCGCGGGCGTGCATGCGGCGCAACCGGACGGCAACGGCCGCGCGAGCCGCGTCGTGAAGCACGTGCTGCTGCTCAGCATCGACGGGCTGCACGAACAGGATCTCGCGCGCTGCATCGGCGCGAATACGTGCCCGAACATCGCGGTGCTCGCGAAGAGCGGCGTGACCTACGCGAATGCGTACACGCCGGGGCTGTCGGATTCATTCCCGGGCCTCGCCGCGCTGGTGACGGGCGGCTCGCCGAAGACGGCCGGCCTGTTCTACGACGTGTCGTACGACCGCAACCTGTACGCGCCGAGCGATACGACGTGCTCGGGCAAGCAGGGCTGGAACGTCGTGTTCGACGAGACGACCGGCATCGACGCGCAGAACGGCGGTGCGCTCGTGCACCTCGACGGCGGCGGCGCGTTCAATCCGCAGGCAATCCCGCATGCGAAGGTCAACGGCCAGTGCGTGCCGGTCTATCCGCACAACTACGTGAAGACCAACACGGTGTTCGAGGCCGTGAAGGCCGGCGTGCCGAATGCGCGCACCGCGTGGGCCGACAAGCACGCGTGGGGCTACGACTGGCTGAACGGCCCGTCGGGCACCGGCGTCGACGACCTGATGCGCACCGAGATCAATTCGATCGACCCGGCGACGAACACCGCCTACACCGACGTGTATTCGCACACCGCGCGCTTCGACAACCTGCACGTGCAGGCGCTGATCAACCAGATCGGCGGCCGCGATTCGACCGGCACGAAGACCGCGCCGGTGCCGACGCTGTTCGGCGCGAACTTCCAGACGCTGAGCGTCGCGCAGAAGGCGCCGGTCGCAAAGGGCGGCGGCTATCTCGACGCCGACTTCACGCCGAACGGGCAGGTCGCGAATGCGATCACGTATGTCGACGACGCGATCGGCCACGTCGTCGCGGCGCTGAAGCAGGCGAACCTGTATACGTCGACGGCCGTGATCGTCACGTCGAAGCACGGCCAGTCGCCGAGCGATCATACGAAGCTCGTGAAGAACGGCGACACGCTGACGAAGCTGCTCGAAGCGAACGACTTCATCGACCCGAACGGCAACTTCGGCCAGAACAACACGACGACGGGCAACCTGAACGACGGATCGGGCCTGGTCGGCACGGGCTTCGTGCAGACGGACGACGTCGGGCTGATCTGGCTGCGCGACCGCGGCCAGCGCACGGCCGTCGTGCAGGCGCTGAAGGCGAATCTCGGCTGCAACGCGCCGGGGATCTGCGCGGACGGCCCGCAGGCGTACGTGCTGTACGGCGCGGCGCTGGCCGACCGCTTCGGCGATCCGGCCAACGGTCGCGCGCCGGACATCGTCGTCCAGCCGAATCCGGGCGTGATCTACACGTCGAGCACGAAGAAGGACGAGGAGCACGGCGGCAACGCGCCGGACGACAGCCACCTCGGCCTGCTCGTGTCGTATCCGGGCATTCGTCGTGCGCGCACGGTGAACGATCTCGTCGGCACGAAGCAGGTCGCGCCGACGATCCTCGCGCTGCTCGGCGCCGATCCGCGCCTGCTGCAGGCGGTCGTGGCCGAGAACACGCGCGTGCTGCCGGGGCTCGGTATCGGGCGTTGACGTTGCAGGCCGGATGCCGCCGGGGGCGGTGTCCGTCGGGCTAGGGGCGCGCGCAGCCATGCGACGGTGCGCGTCGCCTTACGCGCGCCCGGCCTCGTCCAGCATCCATTCCCTGAAGCGCCGCAACGCATCGCTCGTGTCGAGGCGCTCCGGCGCGTAGCACAGGTAGTGTCCCTGCGCGGCCACGTCGACCGGCGCGTCGAACGGCTCGACCAGCGTGCCCGCCGCGAGATTGTCGAGAATCAGGAAGCGCGGCACGAGTGCGATCCCGAGTCCGGCCTGTGCGGCCTGGATCAAGACCGAATACTGCTCGAAGCGCGGCCCCGCCAGCGCGTTCATTTGCGCCGCGCGATGACGTTCCGCCCATGTGGACCACGCGATCTCCGCCTGCTCGTGCACGAGGCGCGGCGCCGCCGCCGCGTCGGCGGGCACACGCAGCGCATGCCGGTCGGCGAATTCGCGCGAGCAGACGGGCACGAAGGTCCGCCCGCCGAGATAGTCGCTTCGTACGCCCTCCCATCCACCGTCGCCGTAGCGGATCGCCGCGTCGAGCCCGAACGGAAACACGTCGCCGGGCGCGAGATGACGGCGAAAACTCAACGTGACGCCCGGCGCGGCGGCGAGAAAGCGCGTGAGGCGCGGCAACAGCCACTTCGTCGTAAACGTCGGCACGCTGGCGATCGTCAGCAGGTCGCTGTTCTCGCGGGCACTCAGCAGTTCGATCGACGCGTTGCCGATTTCGCGCAGCGGCCCGACGACGCGCGCGTGATAGACCTGACCGGCACGGGTAAGCGCGAGGCCGCGCCCCTCGCGCACGAACAGCTTCACGCCGAACAGCGCCTCGAGGTTCGCGATCTGCCGGCTGACCGCGCTTGGCGTCAGGCCCAGTTCGCGCGCCGCGTACGAGAAATTCAGGTACTTCGCGGACGTGGCGAAGGCATGCAGCTCAGCCACGTTCGGATACAGATGCTTCATCGCGAGCTGTTCCGTCCTTGCACAGGTCGATGCGGGCTTTTTACGTTTTTTTCATGACGATGCCATGTCGAAACCGCACACTGCGCCGGCTTCGACAACGCATGCGGGCCCGGCCGGCGGGCGTTGCGCGAGGTTTTTCCCGATCGTCTGCGAGTGTCTTCATGTCTGAGTCAACCGCCCCGGCCATCGCCGACGGTATTCCGATTCGTCGTAACAAACCGGCCCGGCCGCCCGTCGGGCGCCTGCTGCTGCAGGCGCTGCTCGCGGTGTTCGGCCTCTACCTGCTGTTGCCGATCGCACTGCTGCTGATCGGCGCGGTGGGCGAATCGTGGACGAACACGTTGCTGCCCACCGGCGTCACCGGGCACTGGTTCGCCGACCTGGCCGCGAACCGGAGCTTCACGCGCGCGTTCGGCGTGAGCTTCATGGTGGCGCTCGCGTGCTGCGCGCTCAACGCGGTGATCGGCCTGCCGCTCGCGTATGCGCTCCATCATCGCGCGCAGGCCGGCGGCGGGTTCGCGACGCGCGTCGTGATGCTGATGCCGGTCGCCGTGCCGGCGCTGACGCTCGGCTTCGGCTACATCGCGATCTTCAGCGGCGACACGTTGCCGTGGCTCGGCACGTTGCCGCTGATGATCGCCGCCCACGCGGTGCTGACGCTGCCGTATCTGCTGCAGACGCTGCTCGGCGACCTGCGCCACCTCGGCCTCGCGCGGCTCGAGGCCTGCGCGGCGACGCTCGGTGCGACGCCGCTGCACCAGTTCGTCACGATCGTGCTGCCGAACCTGCGGCACAGCCTGTTCTCCGGCCTCGTGATGGTGGCCGCGCTGTCGATCGGCGAATTCCAGATTTCGAACCTGATCGCCGGCTTCCGCTACCGGAACTATCCGATCGTGCTGCTGCAGGCGTTCTACGGCGCGACGGGGATGGCGTGCGCGGCCACCGTCGTGCTGCTCGTGCTTGCCGTGCTCGCGACGCTGGTCTCCGTCGGTACCGTGCAACGTCTGAAGTGAGTCATCCATGAGCCTCGAATTCGAACACGTCAGCTTTCAGTATCCGGGCGCCCGTCATGGCGTCGACGACATCACGCTGTCGGCCGCGCAGGGCGAACTGCTCGCGGTGATGGGGCGCAGCGGGTCCGGCAAATCCACGCTGCTGCGGCTCGCGGCCGGGCTGCTCGACGGCTGGCGCGGCCGCATCGCGATCGGCGGCGACGACGTGGCCGGCGTGCCCGTGTGGCGGCGCGAAGTGGGGATGGTGTTCCAGCACTACGCGCTGTTTCCGAACCTGTCGGTCGTCGACAACGTCGCGTACGGGCTGCGGATGCGAGGCGTCGCGGCCGACGTGCGGCGCCGGCGCGCGCTGGACATGCTCGAGCGGGTCGGGTTGTCCGCGCATGCGACGCGCGGCATCGCGATGCTGTCCGGCGGACAGCAGCAACGCGTCGCGCTCGCGCGGGCGCTCGTGATCGAACCGAAGCTGCTGCTGCTCGACGAGCCGCTGGCGGCGCTCGATGCCGGCATCCGTCATCAGTTGCGCGACGAGATCCGTGCACTGCAGCGCGCCTGCGGCGCGACGACGTTGTTCGTCACGCACGACCAGGACGAAGCGTTGAGCATGGCCGACCGCGTCGCGATCGTCGACGGCGGCCGCGTGCTGCAGGCCGGCACGCCGCGCGACCTGTACGAGCGCCCGGCGACCGCGCAGGTCGCGCGCTTCGTCGGGCATTCGACGCTGCTGCGCGGCCGTGTGCTCGCGCACGGCACCGTCGACGTGCGTTTCGCGACGCTGCGCGCGGAAACGGGCGAGCACCGGCCGGGCGCGGAGATCGAGGTGCTGGTGCGACCCGAACACGTGCAGGCCGATCCGCCGGGGCACAGCGCGAACCGCATCGACGGCCGTCGCGGGGACGTGCGCTATTTCGGCGCGACGCAGCGCTACGACTTCATTCCGGACGGCTCGGCCGACGTGCTGCTGTGCGAAGGGCGCGAGCCCGCCGCGCGCAGCATCGCGATCGACCCTTGCCATCTGCTCGTGCTGCCGGCGTCGCCGGCCGCGCAATGACCTCTTTCGTTCAACGGAGATTCACGATGCTTGCAGGCTCCCTTTTTGTGAAGGCCATGCGCGCCCGCGTGCTGGCGCTGTGCGCGCTCGCGGCGCTTTCCTGCGCGGCGGCGCAGGCCGCGCCGCTGTATCCGGGCGAAGACGCGTTGTACGCGAAGGCGGCCGACGAAGGGCTCGTCGTGTCGTTCGACACCGGCCCCGAATGGGCGAACTGGAAGGCGCTGTTCGCCGAATTCCGCAAGCGCTACCCGAAGGTCGAGATCACGTACAACGACATCGGCTCGGCCGCGACCGTCGTCGCGCTCGACAAGTCGCGCCGCCGTCCGCAGGCCGATACAGCGTACTACTTCGCGGCGTCGGCGCTCGATGCCGCCGGCAAGGACGTCGTCGCGCCGTTCCGGCCGGTCAACTTCGACAAGCTGCCGGGCGTGTTCCGCGCGCCCGACGCCCGCTGGTTCGCCGTGCATTCGCTGAACATCGCGTTCCTCGTCAACCGGAAGCTCGTCAAGAACGTACCGCAGCGCTGGTCCGACCTGCTGAAGCCCGAGTACCGCAACGCGGTGGTCTATCTCGACCCGCGCTCGACCGGGCAGGGCCAGGTCGCGGTGTTCGCGGCCGCGTATGCGAACGGCGGCAGCGTCGAGAACCCAAAGCCGGGCGCCGACTTCTTCGGCAAGCTGAAGCAGGCCGGCAACGTGCTGCGCGTGGAGGGCACGACGCCGTACGCGAAGTTCGTGAAGGGCGAGATTCCGATCCTGATCGGCTACGAGAACGACGGCCTCAAGGCGAAGTACGCGGACGGCATGGGCGACGCGGCCGACGTCGTGATTCCGCAGGACGGCAGCGTGTCGGCGCCGTATGCGATGAGTCTCGTGAAGAACGGCCCGAATCCGTCCGCCGCGCAGCTCTGGCTCAACCTCGTGATGAGCGACGTCGGCCAGGCGCTGTTCGCGCAAGGCTATGTGCGTCCGGCGGTGCCGGGCACGCCGGTCGCGGCGGACGTGGCGGCGAAGCTGCCGAACGCGCCGCAGGTGCGCCCGCTCGATGTCGCGAAGGCGGCGGCGCGCAAGGCCGAGGTCGACCAGTTCTGGTCGCAGGCCACGCTCGGCCAGTAAGGGGCGCGGGATGCAGGCTTCCTTACCCGAGCGCGGCGTGCTGCGCCGTTTCGGCGCGCTGCCCGCGGCCGCATTGCTCGCGGTGTGCTTCGTGCTGCCGCTGGCCGCGCTCGTCGATGCGGCATGCGCGGGCGGCGGCCGCGCGTTCGCGGCGGTGTGGCGCGATCCGCTCGTCGCCGATGCGATCGCGCGCTCGCTGGCGCTGGCGGTGGGCGCCGGCACGCTGTCGGTCGCCGTCGGCGTGCCGGTCGCGTTCGCGCTCGCCGGACAGTCGCCGGCCCGTCGCCACTGGTCGCTCGCGCTGCTCGGCGTGCCGCTGGCGTTTTCCGGGCTGGTGATCGCGTACGGGTTCATCCTCGCATTCGGCCGCGCGGGCTTCGTGACCACGCTGCTGGCCGCGCTGGGCGCCGATCCGACCGTGGTCGGCGGCGCGATCTACACGATGCCGGGGCTCGCGGTCGCCTATGCGTACTACCTGATCCCGCGCGTCGCGCTGATGATCTACCCGACGCTCGCGAATCTCGACCGGCGGCCGCTCGAGGCGGCGCTGACGCTCGGCGCGCGGCCGTGGCGCGCATGGCTCGACGTCGCGTGGCGCGAGCTGTGGCCGTCGGTCGCGTCCGCGTGGTGCCTCGTGACTGCGATCGCGCTCGGCACGTACGGCACGGCGCTCGCGCTGGCCGGCACGCAGATCAACATCCTGCCGCTGCTGATGTATTTGAAGCTGTCGGACGGGCAAACCGATTTCTCGCAGGCGGCCGTGCTGTCGATCGTGCTGACGGCCATCTGTACCTGCGTTCTTGCACTGGGGGAAGGCCTTGTTCGGCAACGGCGTCATTGAAAGCGTGTGGTCCGAACCGGCGCGCGACGCGCTCGCGCGACTCGCGCAACGGCAACGCGGCACGCACCGGCACCGGATGCCGGTCGGCGTGATCGGCCCGCGCGACGCGACGGATGAACAGATGCGCGTCGCGGAACGGATCGCGCACGCGGTGGCGGCGACGGGCGTCGCGCTCGTCGGCGGCGGCAAGCAGGGCGTGATGGAGGCCGCCGCGCGCGGTGCGCACGCGGCCGGCGGCTGCGCGATCGGGCTGTTGCCGGAAGACGACGCCGCGCTGGCGAATCCGTACCTGAGCGTCGCGCTGCCGACCGGGCTCGGCATCACGCGCAATGCGCTGGTTGCACGTGCGTCGGTGTGCCTGATCGCGGTCGGCGGCGGGCTCGGCACGCTGTCCGAAATCGCGCTCGGGTTGCAGTGGGGCAAGCCGGTGTTCACGATTTGCGGTGCGCCGCAGGTCGCGGGCGTCGAGTGCTTCGACGAAGCAGATCGGCTCGTCGCGCGCGTCGCGCAGTGGCTGGCCGATTCGGCGTAGCGAGGCGGATCGGCACGGGGTTTCGCGCGACGAGCGTCGTGGCCGGGCTTGAAACGGGGCGCGCAACCCGCCATATTGGCCGGGTGTCACCCGTTCAACGACGTACCGAGAGGATCGTTCATGCGCCTTTTGCTTGCTCTGCTGCTCCCGTGGTTCCAGTTCTTCACGATCGGCCGCCCGATCGCCGGGATCATCTGCCTGCTCCTGCAAC
This sequence comes from Burkholderia sp. MS389, assembly GCF_016899425.1. Lineage (GTDB taxonomy): Bacteria > Pseudomonadota > Gammaproteobacteria > Burkholderiales > Burkholderiaceae > Burkholderia > Burkholderia sola. Next base: position 1,811,514 of record NZ_CP045995.1, on the reverse strand, counting down.
TCACGATCATCGGCTGGCTGCCGGCCGCGATCTGGTCGGTGTATGCGCTGAGCCAGTACAAGACCGATCGCAAGATCGAAGCGGCGTTGCGCGGGCGGGGGTAGACGCGCAGTGCGCGGTGGGGTGATTCAGCCGCGTGGTTCGTATTTCGGTAGAAATCTATATATTTCGTTCACATCGGCGATGTGATTTGTATGGATTTCTGCCCAAATGGCGGATTCATGCGTTGTTCGGCTTGATGCATCCGGCTGAAGCCGCAGCCATCCACGACAAAACGGCCGCCCGGTCCATCGTTCGACCGGGCGGCCGCTCCGCCTACTTCACCGCAAACAGCGTCAGGTTCATGAAGATCTTGAACGCATAGCCGAGCGTGACGGCGCCGATCACGCCGCCCGCCCACAGAACGACGAACCACATCCAGCCGCGCATCCGCGGCCGCGGCGCGCCGGGCTGGCCGGCGGTGGAATCAGTGGTGGTAGTAATGCTGGTCTTCATGGCGCACCTTGCCTCGGAATACCCAATAGCCCATCGTCGTGTAGGCGATGATGATCGGGAGGATAACCGCTGCGCCGACCAGCGTGAAGGTCTGGCTCGAACGCGGCGCCGCCGCTTCCCAGATCGTCATCGTCTGCGGAATCGCATACGGGAACAGCGTGACGAGCAGGCCGACGTAGCCGAGCAGCACCAGCGCCAGCGCGAGCACGAACGGCGTCATGTCGTGCCGGTCGCGCACCGCGCGCCGCATCCACGCCGCGCACGCGGCCACCAGGAACGGCACCGGCAGCAGGCGCCAGAACAACCCCGAATCGAACCAGCGCTGCGCGATGGCCGGATCCTGCAGCGGCGTCCACAGGCTGATCACCGCGATGAAGCCGAGCAGCACGACGGTCAGCGGCCACACGACGCGATGCAGGCGGCGCTGCAGGTCGCCTTCGGTCTTCGCGACGAGCCAGCAGCAGCCGAGCAGCGCGTAGGTCGCGATCAGGCCGAGGCCCGTCAGCAGGCTGAACGGCGTGAGCCAGTCGAACGCGCCGCCGGCGTACACGCCGTCCTTCACGTCGATGCCCTGCAGGAACGCGCCGAGCGCGATCCCCTGGAACAGCGTCGCGCCGGCCGAGCCGCCGATGAACGCGAGATCCCACAGCTGCTTCGTGCGCCGCGCCTTCGCGCGGATCTCGAACGACACGCCGCGGAAGATCAGGCACACCAGCATGAAGATCAGCGGCAGGTACAGCGCCGACAGCACGGTCGAATAGACGACCGGGAACACCGCGAACAGCCCGGCGCCGCCGAGCACGAGCCACGTCTCGTTGCCGTCCCACACGGGCGCGACCGTGTTCATCATCAGGTCGCGTTCCTGCTCGTCCGGGAAGAACGGGAAGACGATGCCGATGCCGAGGTCGAAGCCGTCGAGCACGACGTACATGAAAAGCCCCAATGCGATGATCGCGGCCCAGATTACGGTGACGTCCATAGGTTTTCTCGTTTGCGAATGGGGTGGGCTCAGACGGTCTCGATCAGCTCGTCGACGGCCGACATCGGGCGGCGCGCGGTGTGATCGGGGCGCGTATCGGGTTTGTCGTCGTGCTTGACGTCGGGCAGCGCGGGGCCGGCCTTCATCAGCTTCAGCATGTAGTACACGCCGGTGCCGAACACGAGGAAGTACACGATCACGAACGTCATCATCGACAGGCTGACCTGCTGCACCGACAGCGGCGACACGGCCTGCGCGGTGCGCATCACGCCATACACGACCCACGGCTGGCGGCCGGCTTCGGTCGTCACCCAGCCCGCGAGCAGCGACACGAAACCGGTCGGGCCCATCACGAGCGCGAAGCGCTGGAACCACTTCGATTCATACAGGCGGCCGCGGCGGCGCAGCAGCCAGGCGAGCGCGGCGAGGCCGATCATCGCGAAGCCGAGGCCGACCATGATCCGGAAGCTCCAGAACACGACCGTCGAATTCGGCCGGTCTTCCGGCGGGAAGGCCTTCAGCCCGCGGATCTCGCCGTCCCAGCTGTGCGTGAGGATCAGGCTGCCGAGGTGCGGCACCTTCACCGCGTAGCGGGTCGTTTCCGCCTTCATGTCCGGAATGCCGAACAGGTTGAGCGCGGTGCCGCCCTTTTCGGTTTCCCACAGCCCTTCGATCGCGGCGATCTTCGCGGGCTGGTGCTTCAGCGTGTTGATGCCGTGCTGGTCGCCGATCACGGCCTGCAGCGGCGCGAGCACCAGCAGCAGCCACAGCGCCATCGAGAACATCTTCTTCACGCCCTTGTCGCGGCGGCCCTTCAGCAGGTGCCACGCGCCCGTCGCGGCCACCACCAGCGCGGCGACGATGAACGCGGCGATCGCCATGTGGAACAGGCGGTACGGGAACGACGGGTTGAAGATGATCGCGAACCAGTCGGTCGGCACGACGCGGCCGTCGACGATCTCGAAGCCCTGCGGCGTCTGCATCCAGCTGTTCGACGCGAGGATCCAGAACGTCGAGATCAGCGTGCCGATCGCGACCATCAGCGTCGCGCCGAAGTGCGCGCGCGGGCTCACGCGGTTCCAGCCGAACAGCATGATGCCGAGGAAGCCGGCTTCGAGGAAGAACGCGGTCATGACCTCGTACATCAGCAGCGGGCCGGTGACGGCGCCGGCGAAGCTCGAGAAGCCCGACCAGTTGGTGCCGAACTGATAGCTCATCACGACGCCGGACACGACGCCCATCCCGAACGCGACCGCGAAGATCTTCGACCAGAACAGGCAGAGGGTTTTGTAATACTGCTTGCCGGTCTTCAGCCAGCGATATTCGAGCACGGCGATGAAGCTGGCGAGGCCGATGCTCAGCGCAGGGAAGACGATGTGAAAGGAGACGGTGAACGCGAATTGCAGGCGGGCCAGATCGAGGGCCGAAAGTGCGGTGTCCATACCAGATGACCGAGGCTGACGATACCCGCCGGCGGGTGCCGGCGGCCCCCGGCGGACGGGCGTCGGGGTTGGCTGGAGTATGGGCTGCGATGTTGCACCGCGAAATGCGCCAACTCGTCGCAGATGTCCAGCCCGTCGTGCGTTGTTTCGCGATAAATCGTTGATTCGTATCAAGAAGGCCGTTCGCGGCGCATGCGGCCGCGGCGTGGCGGCCTGCCGCACGTGCGGCAATATGGCGCGTCGCGTCATCGGAACGACGTCGCGCGTGCGGCATCGCGGTGCGCGGCGACGGCCGGCAGGCGCCGCGCGAATTGCGTACACTCTCAGTCTCGTTTCGGCAGGGCCGGGCGCATCGGTTCCGGCTCGCGTTTACTCAGGGCACAGCGATGATCGATTTACGCAGCGATACCGTGACACGTCCGAGCCAGGCGATGCTGGCCGCCATGACCGCCGCCGAAACCGGCGACGACGTCTGGGGTGACGACCCGACCGTCCTGCGCCTGCAGGCGGTGACGGCCGAGCGGGCCGGCAAGGAAGCCGGCCTGTTCTTCCCGAGCGGCACGCAGAGCAACCTCGCCGCGCTGATGTCGCATTGCGAGCGCGGCGACGAGTACATCGTCGGCCAGCTCGCGCACACCTACAAGTACGAAGGCGGCGGCGCGGCCGTGCTCGGCAGCATTCAGCCGCAACCGATCGAGAACGCGCCGGACGGCACGCTGCCGCTCGCGAAGATCGCCGCGGCGATCAAGCCGCTCGACAATCACTTTGCCCGCACGCGCCTGCTCGCGCTCGAAAACACGATCGGCGGCCAGGTGTTGCCGGAAGGCTATGTGCAGGAAGCCGTCGCGTTCGCGCGCAGCCGCGGGCTCTCCACGCACCTCGACGGCGCGCGCGTGTGCAACGCGGCCGTCGCGTCGGGGCGCCCGATCGCCGAGCTGTGTGCGCCGTTCGACACCGTGTCGATCTGCTTCTCGAAAGGGCTCGGTGCGCCGGTCGGCTCGGTGCTGGTCGGCAGCCGTGCGCTGGTCGAGCGCGCGCAGCGCTGGCGCAAGGTGCTGGGCGGCGGGATGCGGCAGTCGGGCATTCTCGCGGCGGCGTGCCTGTATGCGCTCGATCACAACGTCGAGCGGCTCGCGGACGATCACGCGAATGCCGCGCATCTCGCGGCCGGCCTCGCCCGCATCGATTCGGTGAAGGTGCTGTCGCATGCGACGAACATGGTGTTCGCGCAATTCCCCGAAGCCGATTGCGCGCCGCTCGAGGCGTGGCTGAAGGAACGCGGGATCCTCACGCAGATGCTGTATGCGTCGCGCTTCGTCACGCATTGCGACGTGTCGCGCGCGGATATCGACACCTTTATCGGCGCGGTCGGCGCGTATTTCGCGCAGCGTCGCGCATAACGCGTTACGCGGAATGCGCCGGCCGGCGACGGGCCGGCGCGGCGTGGCATCACGCAAGACGCAGAGGAGTGACGCGCGCGGCGCGTTGCCGGCGACCCTGCCGTGCCGGCGGATTACGCTTGCCGCGGCATGTCGGCGGGCGGTGTGCCGTCGTGAAACAGCGATTTCAGTTGCGTGCGCAGTTCGGCGCTGTCGGTGTGCTGGTGCACCGAGACCGCATGCTGAACGGCGGCCTCCAGCAGTTCGTTGTCGGAGTCGGCGGAGATTGCGACCGAGCAATGCGTCGCGCTGGGAAACTCGCGGCAATCGATATAGCGGCGGGACATGATGTTCTCCTCACATGAAAGGGAACGGCCGGACCTGGATGAGCGGCCGCGCGGCGCGTTCGCGAGGCCGATGGGAAAAGTATAGGCGGCGCGGCCGACTTTCTCGTCGCCGTGCGTACCGCGCCGGCAGCGTCGCTCACCCGCGCGCCCGCCGGCGCATTACGGCAACGGCGCGAGCAGCCTGCGCGCTGCTTCGACCACCCGCGCGGACAGCGACGCCATCGTCGGCGACTGCACGGTCCACGCGTGCCAGTACAGCGTGACGTCGGTCGGATGCGCGGGCGCGAGATCGACGAGCCCCTGCGCATCGAGCGGCGCGGCGCCGATCAGCGGCTCCGGCACCATCGCGTAGCCGAGCCCGTGCCGCACCGCCGCGAAGTGCGAATGCGTGCCCGGCACGTAGTGGCACGGGTACGCGCCTTCGGGCAAGCCGAACTTCTCCTTCAGGAATGACGATTGGAGCGTGTCGCGCCGCGAATACGCGACGACGGGCGCGTGGCGCGCGCTCGTGCGGTTCAGCCCGCGCGGAAACCAGCGCACCGCGAACGCGGCGGCCGCGAGCAGCCGGTAGCGCATCGTGCCGAGCGGCGTCGCGATGCAGCCGCGCATCGGCTTCGGCTCGGTCGTCACGCAGCCGACCGCCATCCCGCTTTCGAGCAGCGCGAACGTGTGATCCTGATCCTCGACGATCAGTTCGAACAGGATCCGCTCGCCCGCGAGCACCGACGTCAGCGCCGGCAGGAACCATGTGCCGAGGCTGTCGGAGTTGAGTGCGATCGTCACGGAAATCGGCGATTCGCGGTCGGCCGCGAGCGTGCTTTGCAGGTCGGCCTGCAGCAGCGCGACGCGGCGCAGGTGCTGCAGCACGCGCTGCCCGGCCACCGTCGGGCGGCATGGCCGCGTGCGCAGCACGAGCGGCGTGCCGAGGCTCGCTTCCAGCGCGCGGACCCGCTGCGTGACGGCGGACGCGGTCACGTGCAGGCGCACGGCCGCCTGCTCGAAGCTGCCGGTGTCGGCGACGGCCAGCAGCGCGGCGGCCTGCTTCGGATCGATCGTCATCGACATGTCGGGGGCATTCCTGTGATCGGGGACGAGAACAGGCGGTAGTGTAAGGCAGCGTGCGCGGCCGTCCCGGCGCGGCGAATCGTCCCGCGGTGCGGGATTCGTCGACGGAATCGGTTGCCGCGTAGGGGACGCGCGGCGGCGCGGGCATTTTGTTCTACGCTGTATGAATGGGCGCGATGCCGCTCGCACGGCGGCGCTGTCGTCATGCCGGCGCCGGCGCCCGACGACGCCATGCAGCGTCCCGATCCGACTACACCCCCTGAAGAACACGCGACGGAGCACCGAGCCATGATCTTCCGGCAACTTTTCGACCCGCAATCGTCGACGTACACGTATCTGCTCGCCGACGCCGCATCGCGCGAAGCGCTGCTGATCGATCCCGTGTTCGAGCAGGTGCGCCGCGACGCTGCGCTGCTCGACGAACTCGGGCTGCGGCTCGTCGCGACCGTCGACACGCACGTGCATGCCGATCACGTGACGGGCGCGTGGCTGCTGAAGCAGCGCACGGGCAGCGCGATCGCGATCTCGGCCGCGAGCGGCGCGCAAGGCGCCGACTGCTACCTGAACGACGGCGAGCGCTGCGCGTTCGGCCCGCGCTACCTGACGGTGCGCGCGACGCCCGGCCACACGAGCGGCTGCGTCAGCCTCGTGCTCGACGACGAATCGATGGCGTTCACCGGCGATTGCCTGCTGATCCGCGGCACCGGCCGCACCGACTTCCAGCAGGGCGACCCGCGCGCGCTGTATCGCGCGGTGCACGGCCGGCTCTTCACGCTGCCGGCCACGTGCCTGTTGTATCCCGCGCACGACTATCGCGGGCTCACGGTGACGAGCGTCGGCGAGGAGCGGCGCTTCAACCCGCGCCTCGGCGGCGATCTCAGCGAAGACGATTTCGCCGGCTACATGCGCAACCTCGGGCTCGCGCATCCGCGCCAGATCGACGTCGCGGTGCCGGCGAACCTGCAATGCGGCGTCGCCGCGAACGCGCCCGATGCGCAGGCGGCCGCCGACTGGGCGCCGCTCGTCTACACGTTCGCCGGCTTCTGGGAAATCGATCCGCAATGGCTCGAGGATCATCTGCCGGCCGTGCAGGTCGTCGACGTGCGCGAACCGGACGAGTTCGCGGGCCCGCTCGGCCATCTGCCGGGCGCGACGCCGATCCCGCTCGGCGAACTGGCCGCGCGCACCGGCGAAGTCGCGCGCGACCGTCCGGTCGTGACCGTGTGCCGGGCCGGCGGCCGTTCCGCGCAGGCGACGGTGATCCTGAAGAAGGCCGGCTTCGACGCGGTCGCGAATCTCGGCGGCGGGATGCTGCGCTGGCGCGCCGAAGGGCGCGTCGTGATGGACGGTCGCTCGTAGCGGCCCAGGCGGTCCGTCGAAAAAAATATCGGGCCGATGGATGTCGAAACGGCCGGGCGCCGAGCGTCGTCAAGGTATCCGATCATGCGGCGCCGCCTGACGCGGCGCCGAAACCCCAGGAGCCTCCACGATGATGCCGACGCTTTACGCCCATCCGTTTTCGTCCTACTGCCAGAAAGTGCTGACCGCGCTGTACGAGAACGGCACGCCGTTCGAGTATCGCGTGCTCGCGCACGACGATCCGAAGCCGATGCAGGAACTGACCAGGCTGTGGCCGTTGAAGCGCTTCCCGGTGCTCGTCGATGCGGGCCGCACGGTGATCGAGGCGTCGATCATCATCGAGTATCTCGGCCTGAACCATCCGGGCCCCATGCGCCTGCTGCCCGACGATCCGCACGCCGCGCTCGAGGTGCGGACGATGGACCGCTTCTTCGACAACTACGTGGCGACGCCGCAGCAGAAGGTCGTGTTCGATGCGCTGCGGCCGGAAGCCGAGCGCGATGCGCGCGGGGTGGCCGACGCGCGCGCGATGCTCGACACGTCGTATGCGTGGCTCGACAAGACGATGGCCGATCGCGAATGGGCGGCCGGCGACCGTTTCAGCCTCGCCGATTGCGGCGCGGCGCCGTTCCTGTTCTATGCGGACTGGACGCACCGGATCGATCCGGCGTTCGCGAACGTGATCGCGTACCGCAAGCGTCTGCTCGTGCGGCCGTCGTTTGCGCGCGCGGTCGAGGAGGCGCGGCCGTATCGTTCGTTCTTTCCGCTCGGCGCGCCCGATTGCGACTGACGGGCGCGGCCGTCGCACGGCGTGCCGCGGCCGCGCATGGCCGGCAGCGCGCGCCGGGGCGACGGAACGACGGCAGCAGCGGCAGCATCGCGCGTCTGCCCGTCACATCGTGCGCGTGGCCGACTGCGCGAGCGTCAGCAGTTCGTCGAACTGCGTGATCAACTCGAAGCACAGCAGGAACGCGAGCGTATAGGCCGGCGCGGGGAAGCGCCGGATCATCTCCAGCACCTGCGGGGCGAAGCGCGCGCGGATCGCGTCGCGCGTCAGCAGCCATGCGATCGCGATGCCGATCGCGGCGCCCGCGATCAGGTCGGTCGGATAGTGAAAGCCGAGATACGCGCGCGGCAGGCAGATGAACACGACCGAATACAGCAGCGCGACGATGCCGACGCGGCGCGCGATGATGAAGATGCCGGTTGCGATCGCCATCCACAGCATCGCGTGATCGCTCGGAAACGAACTCCAGGTCTGCAGCGTCGCCGCGCGCAACCCGGCCGACGGGAAGTGCAGGTGCAGGTCGGGGTTGTAGATCGGCCGCACGCGGAACGGCAGCACTTGCGCGAGCACGCGGCCGACGGCGAGCGCGATGAGCCCGCTCGCGATAGTGGCGACGACCAGCTCGCGTTGCCGCTCGCGGTTCGGGCCCGGCTGGAACCACAGCCAGCACAGCGCCGGAACGAGCACGAAGCCCTTGAACGTGTAGAGGCCCGCGATCACGCGGATCGCGTGATTCATCAACGGACCGAACGTCATGTGAGTGAGGAAGACCTGGATCGTCGTGTCGAAATTGTTCATGTCCTGTGCGACCCGGGCGGACGCGCAGCGCATGACAGGCGGCCGGCTGGATCGGAAAGCGCGCTCGCACGGAGCGCAACGGGGGGCAAGTATGTCACCCGTTATTTCGAAGAAAATGCGAAAAAATACCGGGATTCCCCTGATAAAACGGGGTTCGGTGGAGGGGCCGGATGGGAGCGCGCCGGGTGGTGCGGCAGGGACGAATCGTCCGACGTTTGCGTGCGCGCGTGCACGGACGCCGGAAAAATATTTGGGTGAACTGGACAATTCGGTCAGTCGGCGCGGACCTTGCGCCGGATGAACGATTGCGGCGTTACAGCCGCGCGAATCTGCCGGGCGGCGCAGCGTCATGCGCGCGCCGATCAAAAATTAAAAAAAAGCGGGCAAGCCCCGTGGGCCTGCCCGCCGATGTTACGCGATGCCCGACTTCAGTTGCGCCACACCCGCACGGCGAGCGCGGCCAGCGACGTCACGACGGCCAGCGCGGTCACCGCGTTCCAGCCCAGTTGCGCGAGCAACAAACTGCCGATCGCGGCGCCGGCCGCCATCCCGATGAACATGCCGACGAACAGCACCGCATTGAGGCGGCTGCGCGACGCGGGATCGATCCGGTAGACGATCGACTGGTGCGCGATCAGCGTGGCCTGCACGCCGAGATCGAAGCCGATCGTCGCGACCGCGAGCAGCACGAGCTGCGCATGCGGCGACATCAGCGGCGCGGCGGCCATCGACGCGAACGACACCGTTGCGATGCCGATCCCGATCCGCGTCACGCGCTCGGGGCCGTGATGGTCGGCCAGGCGCCCGGCGGTCGGCGCGGCCAGCGCGCCGGCGGCGCCCGCGAGGCCGAAGGCGCCGGCGGCCGCGCTACCGAGGTGGAACGGCGCGCCGTGCAGCATCACCGCGAGGGTCGACCAGAACGCGCTGAACCCGACGGCCAGCAGCCCCTGCGCGAGGGCGGCGCGGCGCAGTGCCGAATGCTCGCGCCACAGCGCGCCGAGCGAGCCGATCAGCGCGCGATACGGCAGCCGCGTGGTCGGCTCGAAGCGCGGCAACCCGCGTGCGGCCACGGCGCCGATCGCGGCGACGCTGGCGGCGGCGAGCGCGAACATCGCGCGCCAGCCGGCCGTCTCGGCGACGAATCCGGCCACGACGCGCGACAGCAGGATGCCGAGCAGCAGCCCCGTCATCACCGTGCCGACGATGCGGCCGCGATGCATGTCGTGCGCGAGCGTCGCGGCGGCCGGCACGACGTCCTGCGCCATCGTCGCGGCGAGGCCGATCGCGAAGCTCGCCGCGAGCAGCAGCCCGAGCGACGGCGCGACGGCGGCCAGCAGCAACGCGGTGACCAGCGCCGCGGCCTTGATCACGATCACGCGGCGCCGGTCGAAGCGGTCGCCGAGCGGCGCGAGCAGCAGGATGCCGAGCGCATAGCCGAGCTGCGTGAGCGTCGGCACGAAGCCGATCGCCCGCGCCGACGCGCCGAGATCGGGCGCGAGCGCGCCGAGCATCGGCTGCGCGTAGTAGAGCGGGGCGACGCCGAGGCCGGCGGCGGCCGCGAGCAGCAGCACGAGCCGGCGATCGGGCATCGAATGGGCGGCCGGACGGGCCGGAGCGTGCGCCGCGCGGGGCGCGGCGTCGAGACGGGTCGGGGTGGACATCGCGTACATCCTGGGTTGAAGAATGGGATGGACGCGAGTGTGGCGGTACGCGGCCGGCGACGGTAGTGCCACCCGGCGCAGATTTGTTATACGCTCGACGAATGACCGAAAAATCCTCTCCCTCTCCCGCTGCTGGCGGGTCTCGGCGCATTCAGGCGGTGCCGGTGGACGGCGCTGGCTATCGTTTCGAGCTGATGGAAACCTTCGTGCGCATAGTCGAGGCCGGCAGCCTGTCGGCGGCCGCCGTGCAGTTGCACACGACGCAGCCGACCATCAGCCGGCGGCTGCAGGCGCTGGAAAATTCGCTCGGCATGCGGCTGCTGCAACGCACGACCCATACGATGCGGCTGACCGTCGACGGCGAGCGGTGCTTCAAGCAGGCGAAGGAGCTGCTGGCGAGCTGGGCGGCGTTCGAGGCCGATTTGCGCGGCGCGCAGGAGGAGCCGGACGGGCTGCTGCGCGTCGCGGTGCCGCACGCGTTCGGCCAGCAGCGTTTCGTTGCGCCGCTCGCGCAGTTCCTGCGCGACTACCCGCGCGTGTCGGTCGAGTGGCTGCTGCAGGACGAGGTGCGCGATTTCGTCGGCAGCGGCATCGATTGCGCGATCCAGGTCGGCGAACCGACCGATCCGGGCGTGGTCGCGATCCGGCTGACGAAGGTGCCGCGCTTCGTGGTCGCCGCGCCGTCCGTGCTGAGCGGCGCCGACGTGCCGGCCGATCCGGACGCGCTCGCCGCGCTGCCGTGGCTCGCGTTGCGCACGTACTACCGCACCGAACTCGCGCTGACGCATGCGACCACCGGCGACACGCGACGCATTCCGATCCGCCCGCGCATCACGACCGCGAACCTGTATGCGTTGCGCAGCGCGGCGCTGCTGGGCGTCGGCGCGTGCGTCGGATCGTCGTGGATGCTGGCCGACGATCTCGCGCGCGGCGATCTCGTGCACCTCGCGCCCGAATGGCAGGCCGCGGCGCTGCCCGTCTACCTGACTTATCCGCATGCGCAGTTCTATCCGTCGCGGCTCGTGCGGTTCGCCGCGATGATGCGGGAGGCGGTGCCGGCGCTCGTCGAAGGGCGCGACGGCTGAAGCGGGCGGCGCGGTGGCGGCGGCTCGCCGTCAGCCGCGCCGGATCCCTTCGGGCAGCGCGCTGATGCGGCGCACTTCGGGCGAATCGAGCCACGCGCGCGACGTCGCGCAGTCGACGAACATGTCGGTCGCGTCCTCGCCCCAGAACAGGTCGCCGTCGAGCGCGAAGGTCGGCACGCCGAACACGTTCTCGGCGATCGCGCGATCCGTGTTCGCGCGCAGCGCGTCCTTGACCGGCTGAGCCTCGACGGCCGTCACGCCTTCCGGAAAGCCGACCGCTTCGCACAGCGCGGCGAAGCCTGCGGGCGTCGACACGTCCTGGCCGTCGCGCCAGATATGCCGGAAGATCCGCCGGATCGCGTCGCGCGAGCTGCCCATCGCGATCGCGAGACGCAGCGGCTTGATCGGGTTGAACGGGTGCGCGGGCGGCATCCGGAACGCAATGCCCAGCTTATCCGCCCGGTATTGCGCATGCCGATAGGTGAACACGCGCTTGGCCGCGATTTCCGCCGGCGCTTTCTGGCCCCAGTGCGCGAGCAGCGTGCCGAGCACGATCGGCCGCGGCTCGAACGCGGCGGCGGGCGGCAACCGGTCGAACTGTTCCTGTTGCAGGTAGGCGAACGGCGAAACGAAATCGAAATACCAGCTGGCGGTGCGCGCGGCGTTCATCGCGGGGGTCTCCTCGGGCGGGTCCGGTGGTCGGTTGCACGCATGGTGCGTCGCCTGAGAACGGCGCGCTGCGCGCATCGGCGGCCAGTGTCGCATGCGGCCGTCTTTCGCGCTGCCGTATCGCGTGCCGCGCGCAACCGGCTCCCTACGACCGGGCGGCGTCGTCCGCCGACGATGCGAGCCGCGCGAGACTGTCGCGCACGGCCGGCGCGTCGTAGCGCGCGCCCGCGCCGCCGAGTGCGACGGTCGCCTTTTGCGCGAGCGGCAGCAGCATCGCGAGCGCCGCCGTCATCGCCGGCGCGGCGGCGAGCCGCGACTTCGGGCCTGATACCGTTAGCGCACCGACGCATTCGCCGGCCGCGCCGAACACGGGCACGGAAGCCGACGCCGTTTCCGGGTCGCGCTCGCCGTACGACGCGGCCCACAGCTGTTCGCGCACGTCGTTCCAGCGGGCGTCCTGCGTGTCGGTGAAGGCCAGCAGCACCTTCCCGGATGCGCCCTGGCCGACCGGAAACTCCTCGCCGACGCGGATCGACACGCGTACCGCCCGCGCGGGCTCGACGCGATACAGCACGGAGCGCACATCGCCCTGGCGCACATAGAACGATGCCGTTTCCCCGAGTTCGCGGCTCAGCGTCTCGAGCAGCGGCTCGACCACCGGGCCGACGCGGAACGAACGCTGGTACAGCGCGGCGAGCCGCTGCGGCTCGTGCCCGATCGCGTACTGGCCGTCGTCGAGTTTGCGCATGAAACCGCCATGTTCGAGCGCGGCGAGCAGACGCAGGATCGTGCTCTTGTACAGCCCGGTGCGGCGCGACAACTCGGCGAGCGACAGCCGGTCGTCGGTCTGGCCGAACGCACGGAGGATCGCGAACGCGCGGTCGAGCACCGCGACGCCGCTGGACGCCTCTTCCGTCGCCGGATCGGCTGCGTCGCCGGCGTGATCTGCTGGATTCCTGGGCACGGCCTGATTCCTTCGAATGATGGTCGGCGGACTATATCGTTCTATCTGACAGAACTCAAGTTCCAGAAAAACGCGATTCCGCGGGTATACCCCGCTTATCGCCCATTCGACACACGCTTAAAGTTCTGTCAAACAGAACTATGTTCTTTCAGATAGAACGATGGGGTATCGAATGAAGGTTTCAGAAAACTCGAAGGTGCTGGTCAGCGAGGTCGGCCCGCGCGACGGGCTGCAGAGCATCAAGACCGTGATGCCGACGGCCGCCAAGCTGCGCTGGATCACCGCGCTGGCCGCGGCCGGCCTGCGCGAGATCGAGGTCGGGTCGTTTGTGCCGGCCACGCTGTTGCCGCAGATGGCCGACGTGCGCGAAGTCGTCGCGCACGCGCTCGCGATTCCCGGGCTGCACGTCGCCGCGCTCGCGCCGAACCTGCGCGGCGCCGAGGGTGCGTTCGACGCGGGCGTGCACAAGCTGACGCTGCCGGTCTCGGTGACGCAAGCGCATTCGCTGGCCAACATCCGCAAGACGCCCGCGCAGATGATCGACGAGGTGCGCGCGATCGTCGCGCTGCGCGGCGCGCGGTTTCCGTCGGTGCAGATCGAGGCCGGCGTGTCGGTGGCGTTCGGTTGCACGATTGCCGGCGCGGTCTCCGACGACGAGACGATCGCGATGGCCGTCGCGATGGCCGAATGCGGCGTCGACGAAATCGGCCTGTCCGACACCAGCGGTTATGCGAATCCCGCGCAGGTGCGCCGGCTGTTCACGCGGCTGCAACGCGAAGTCGGCGACAGGGCCGGCGGCGCGCATTTCCACAACACGCGCGGGCAGGGGCTCGCGAACGTCGTCGCGGCGCTCGACGTGGGCGTGACGACGATCGACGCGAGCCAAGGCGGCCTGGGCGGCTGCCCGTATGCGCCGGGCGCCACCGGCAACATCGTCACCGAGGATCTCGTGTTCCTGCTCGAAGCGATGGGAGTCGACACCGGCGTCGACGTCGACGCGCTGCTCGCCGCGCGCGCGATCCTGCATGCGGCGCTGCCGTCCGACGCGCTGTACGGCCACGTGCCGGACGCCGGGCTGCCGAAGGGCTTTCGCTATGCGGATGGCCGCGTGCCCTCGGCCGCGCAGCCGGAAGGATGCATGGCGGGAGTCGCACGATGAACGATCGGCAACCGGTTGCCGCACTGCCGTACGCAGGCGTGCGCGTGATCGAGATGACGCACATGGTGATGGGCCCGACGTGCGGGATGCTGCTCGCGGATCTCGGCGCGGAAGTGATCAAGATCGAGCCGATCGCGGGCGACAGCACGCGGGCGCTGCGCGGGTCCGGCGCGGGCTTCTTCGGGATGTTCAACCGCAACAAGAAGAGCGTCGCGGTCGACGTGAAGGATCCGCGCGGGCTGGAGATCGTGCGGCGGCTCGTCGCGACGGCGGACGTCTTCAGCGAGAACTTCAAGAGCGGCACGATGGACCGGCTCGGGCTCGGCTACCCGCAGCTGGACGCGCTGAATCCGCGGCTCGTGTACGTGTCGCACAAGGGCTTCCTGCCGGGGCCGTACGAGCATCGCACCGCGCTCGACGAGGTCGTGCAGATGATGGGCGGCCTCGCGTACATGACGGGCCCCGAAGGGCGGCCGCTGCGTGCGGGCGCGAGCGTGAACGACATCATGGGCGGCATGTTCGGCGCGATCGGCGCGATGGCCGCGCTCGCGCAGCGCGAGCGCACGGGCCGCGGCCAGCAGGTGCAGAGTTCGCTGTTCGAGAACAACGTGTTTCTCGTCGCGCAGCACATGATGCAGTTCGCGGTGACGGGGCAGGCCGCATCGCCGATGCCGAGCCGGATTTCCGCGTGGGCCGTCTACGACGTGTTCTCCGTCAAGGATGACGAACAGATTTTTCTCGCGGTCGTGTCGGATACGCAGTGGGCGCTGTTCTGCGATGCGTTCGGCCTCGCCGCGCTGAAGGACGACCCGCGCCTCGCGACCAACAACCTGCGTGTGCAGGCGCGCGAATGGCTGTTGCCGGAACTACGTTCGCGGCTCGCGCCGTACTCGGCCGCGGAGATCGGCGCGATCTTCGAATCGACCGGCCTGCCGTATGCGCCGATCACGAAGCCGCAGGACCTGTTCGACGATCCGCATCTGCTCGCCACGGGCGGCCTCGAAGCCGTGACGCTGCCAGCCGACGCGAGCAGCGCCGGGCGGCCGATCGACACGCGCACCGCGCTGCTGCCGCTGACGCTCGCGGGCGAACGCCTGCGGCTGCGCTCGGCGCCGCCTGCGCTCGGCCAGGACACGTGCGCGCTGCTCGGCGAGCTCGGCTACACGCCGGACGACGCGCGTGCGCTGATCGATGCCGGCGTCGTCGCGGGGCGGTACGGCGCGGACGTCGCCGCGCACGGCGACGGACCGGGCGGTGCGCCGTCGGCGAACGAAGTGGCGAGCGCGTAGCGCAGCCGCGATTCATCGAACGAACAAAGGCGTCCCGGCCGCGCGCCGCGCGGCAGAGGATCGCCGCATCCACGGAGACAACCATGACATCCGCTTCCCCGGCGCTGGCCGCCGATCGCGACACCGACGCGTCGATCGAGCAACGCGCGGTGCGCAAGGCCGCGTGGCGCTTCATCCCGCTGCTCGCGCTCGCGTACTTCTTTAACTATCTGGATCGCACGAGCGTCGGGTTCGCCGCGCTCACGATGAACCGCGATCTCGGGCTGACGGCGACGCAGTTCGGCTGGGGCGCGGGGATCATGTTTGCCGGCTACTGCGTGTTCGAAGTGCCGAGCAATCTCGCGCTGTACCGCTTCGGCGCACGCCGCTGGCTCGCCCGCATCATGATCACGTGGGGGCTGATGGCGGCCGCGACCGCGCTCGCGACCGGGCCGACGAGTTTCTACGCAATCCGGCTGCTGCTCGGCATCGGCGAGGCTGGATTCTTTCCCGGCGTGATCTTCTTCCTCGCCGTGTGGTTTCCGGCGAGCTACCGCACGCGCGTGCTCGCGTGGTTCACCGTGTCGACGCCGCTGTCGTCGCTGATCGGCGGCCCGCTGTCGACGTGGCTGCTGCAGCTCGACGGCACGCTCGGGCTCGCCGGCTGGAAGTGGATGTTCATCGTCGAAGGGCTGCCCGCGTGCGCACTTGGTTTCCTTGTGCTGAAGCTGCTGTCCGATTCGCCGGCGAATGCCGCGTGGCTGTCGGACGACGAACGTGCCGCGCTGCAGCGCGCGTTCGAGCGCGACGGCGCGGCGGCCGGCCGCAAGAAGCGCTTCGGCGTCGCGCTGCGCGACGTGCGCGTGTACGTGCTCGCGCTGATCTCGTTCGGCTTCACGATGGGTTCGTACGGGATCGGCATCTGGTTGCCGCAAATGCTGAAGGCGCACGGGATGTCGACGATGCAGACCGGCTGGCTGTCCGCGGTGCCTTACTTCTTCGCCACGATCGCGCTGCTGTGGTGGGCGAAGCGGGTGGACCGTCGCGGCGGCCCGATCGCGAACCTGGCGATCGGCTTGTTCATCGGCGCGGTGGCGCTCGGCGTGTCGACGCATTTCCTGACGCTCGGGCCGGCGCTCGTCGGCATCACGCTCGCGCTGATCGGCACGATTGCCGGCCGCACGATCTTCTACACGCTGCCGTCGCGCTTCCTGTCCGGCCAGGCCGCGGCCGGCGGGCTGGCGCTGATCAATTCGATCGGCGCGCTCGGCGGCTTCGCGGGCCCCTACCTCGTCGGCTACCTGAAGGACAGCTTCGGCACCTTCACGGCCGGGATGCTCGGCCTCGCGATCGTGCTGGCGATCACGACGCTGCTCACGCTGTCGCTGTATGCATTCGACCGGAGCGAATGACATGACTTTTTCGATCACGCGGCGCCGGTTGATCGGCGCGGCCGCCGCATCGTTCGCGCTGCCTGCGTTTGCCGACACGGCGGCCCATGATGGAGCTTCACGCATGACGCAAAGCAACTACCTCGCGGTTCGTCCCGACTGGCTCGCGTCGGCGCTCGAACCCGCGCTCGAGCCCGACCTGCCGATCATCGATGCGCATCATCACTTCTATGAACGGCCGGGCTGGATCTACCTGCTCGACGACTATCTGCAGGACGCGCGCTCGGGTCACGACATCCAGGCGTCCGTCTACATGCAGGCGCAGACGCGTTATCGCGATTCGGGCCCGGCCGAACTGAAGCCGGTGGGCGAGACGGCCTATGTCGCCGGCGTGACCGAGCCGCTTCAGCACGGCCCGGTGGCCGTCGCGAAGGGCATCGTCGGTCACGCGGACCTGCGGCTTGGCGAACGCGTGCGCGACGTGCTGGAAGCGCATGTCGAAGCCGGGCGCGGACGGTTTCGCGGCGTGCGGCACCTGAGCACGTGGGATGCCGATCCGACGCTCGCCAATCCGCTGTCGGCGGTGCCGCGCGGGCTGCTGCTCGATCCCGCGTACCGGGCCGGCGTCGCGCAGCTCGCGCCGCTCGGGCTGTCGTACGACGCGTGGCTGTTCTTCCCGCAGTTGCCCGAATTGTTCGAACTCGCGAAAGCGAACCCCGACACGCGGATCATCGTCAATCATTGCGGCGGCGTCGTGCGGATCGGCAGCTATGCGGACAAGCGACCGGAGGTGTTCGCGCGCTGGTCGGCGTCGATGCGCACGCTCGCGCAATTGCCGAACGTGTACGTGAAGGTCGGCGGCCTCGGGATGCGCATCAACGGGTTCGATTTCGAGAAAGGCGCGAAGCCGCCGTCGTCGACGCAGCTCGCCGACGCGTGGAAGCCGTGGATGATGACCTGCATCGACGCGTTCGGTCCCGGGCGCTGCATGTTCGAGGGCAATTTCCCGGTCGACAAGGGCTCGTATTCGTTCGTGAACGGCTGGAACGCGTTCAAGCGCCTGACCGCGCAGGCCGGCGCGGACGAGCGCGACGCGCTGTTTCGCGGCACGGTCACGCGCGCGTACCGGCTCGGCTGACGCGCATACGCGGCGTCAACCGGCTTCCACCAGCGCCGCGAGCCGCGCCAGCGCCATCTGCCAGCCGGTCTCGTTGTCGGCGGCCGGCACGCCGGGCGGGACGCCGTCGTGCACCGCGTCCACGCGCGTGCCGCCCGCCTCGTCGGACAGCGTGATCGTGATCGTCATCGCGCCGCGCAGCATCGGGTCGTCGGTTTCGAATACATCGATCTCGACGATCCGCTCGTCGGGCACGAGCGTGACGAAGCGGCCGTGATAGGTGTCGGTGTGCGCGGTCGTCTTGCCGGCGCCGCCCGACGGCGCGTCGTAGCTCAGCGACACGCGCAGCGCGCCGCCTTCGCGCGTGTCGTACGCATGCACGCGGCACGTCATGCCGTCGGGCACTTTCCATTGCTCGACCGCGTGCGGGTCGAGCAGCGCGCGGTAGACCCGCCCGCGCGGCGCGTTCAGGTGCCGGCTGACCCGGGTCGAGTGCGTGTGCGTGTGCAACATGTCGCCTCCCGCGAAGCGTGCGAGACGGTGCACGCCGGCGCCCGACGTGTCGTCATGCTTCCTTCAGGAATCCTAGGCGCGGGCGCGGCGGCATGCAATGACCGCACGCGCAGCGGCGTTCAGCGCAGGGTGGCGGCGAACGCGTCGAGCTGCGTGATGCAGGTGTTCCAGCCCTCGAAAAAGCCGAGCGCTTCGTGGCGCTCGCGCGTCGCGGCGTCGGGATGCATCACGCGCGCCTCGTAGCGGCTGCCCGCGTCGTCGTCGGCCATCGTGACGATCGCCGTGAAGCCCAGCCACGGCGTCTGCGGCCGCCAGCCGCCCGCGAGCATCGACGTGAACGCGATGTGCGATTCCGGCACGATGTCGAGGAAGCAGCCGGGGTTGTCGCTCGTGCCGCCGTCGGGGCCGCGCATGAACGTATGGAAAGCGCCGCCCGGCCGCAGGTCGAATGCGCGCACCTCGGTGGTCCATGGTTTCGGGCACCACCATTCCTTCAGCAGTTCCGGGTCGGTCCAGGCGCGCCACAGCGCGTGGCGTGGTGCGCGCAGCGTGCGCGTGATGACGAGATCGTGGGCTTCAGCGGGGTCGACGTGGCTGGCTGACATCTTGCTCCTCCTGATGACGGCGTTCGACGAATTCGACGAGACGATCGGATCGCGCTTCCCACTGCGCGCGCTGCGCGGCGAGCCATGCCTCGGCCTCGGTCAGCCGGCTGCCGACCAGCGCGCAGGTGCGCGAGCGGCCGGTTTTCCGGGTCTCCACGAGGCCGCTGCGCTCGAGCACGGCGACATGCTTCATGAACGACGGCAGCGCCATGTCGAACGGCGCGGCCAGCGCGGAGACGGTCCGCTCGCCATGGCCGAGCGCGCTGACGATCGCGCAGCGCGTCGGATCGGCGAGCGCATGGAACACGTCGCTGATGTGGAGGGGAAGGTTATCCATTCGGCTAAGTGTAGGCGATGTCGACGCCGGTGCAACGACAATTTTCGTCGCGTACGATGATGGGGCGGTAACGCGCGCCGACCGGGCACGGCGTTGCCGGGCGTCTGTCGCGGGCCGCCGTGGTGCGCGCCTCGACACCCGGCCGGCGTTCGTTCCGATCCCGCCCCATGCCGAACCCGCGCGTGCGGCCCACCTGACTACCTGATTACCGGAGATGGCATGACCGAACCTGTTACCGTCCGTCGCGTCGGCGCGAGCGAAGCGATGGCCTGTGTCGATGCGCTGGCCGACGTGCTGATCGATTGCGTCGAAGGCGGCGCATCCGTCAGCTTCATGCTGCCGATCGAGCGGGCGACCGCCGTCGCGTTCTGGACGCGCGTGGCCGAAGGCGTCGCGAACGACGAGCGCATCCTGCTCGTCGCCGAGGACGGGGCCGGGCGGATCGTCGGCACCGTGCAGGTCGTGACCGCGCAGCCCGAGAACCAGCCGCACCGCGCGGACATCGCGAAGATGCTCGTGTCGCGGCACGCGCGCCGGCAGGGCCTCGCCGCGCGCCTGATGGCCGCGGCCGAAGCGGCCGCGCGCGACGCCGGCAAGACCGTGCTCGTGCTCGACACGGTGACGGGCGGCGACGCCGAACGGCTGTACGAACGGGCCGGCTGGCAGCGCGTCGGCATCGTGCCGAACTACGCGCTGATGCCCGACGGCGCGCTGTGCGCGACGACGTATTTCCACAAGCAGCTCGCGTAACGGCATCCGTCAAACCGCTGCCTCGATGAAACGCTCCTATGTCGCTTTCGCCCTCACGGGCCTGCTGGTCGCGCTGCCGATTGCCGCGTATGCGCTCGTCAAGCCGCTGCGCGTCGTCGCGCCCGCGCTGATTCCCGGCGTGTCGTGCCCGAGCGCCGACATCTGCACGGACGATGCCGCGAAGCTCGACGACGCACGGCAGCTCTATCGCGACGGCTACGCGCGCGCGGCCGCGGCCGTCGGCGCGTTCCGGGCTTCGCCGCGCGTCGTGTTCTGCTCGACGCGCGCGTGCGCCGATGCGTTCGGCCTCGGCTCGCGCGCAGCGCTGGCGCTCGGCGATTTCGGCGTGGCGATCGCACCGCGCGGCTGGCAGACCTACTTTCTCGCGCACGAGCTGATCCATCACCGGCAGGCGGAAGTGCTCGGCAACGTCGCGGTCGTGACGAAGCCGCGCTGGCTGATCGAAGGAATGGCGTATGCGCTCAGCGACGATCCGCGTCATCCGCTCGCGCAACCGTTCGAATCCTGGCGCACGCAGTTCGCCGCGTGGAATGCGGCGCGCGGCGCGCAGCCGCTGTGGGACGCCGCGCGGGTGGTGGAATAGCGGGAATGACGGCAATGACGATCGCGCGCGACCGGCCCCGCCATGCCGCTACGCCGGCACGGTCGGATCGTCCGGCTGCCCCACGAGCGTGCGCCGCCCCGCGTCGAGAATCTCGTCGGCCAGCGCCGGATCGGTGCCGGCAATCGCGCGCGACAGCACGAGCGCGCCGATCATCTGGCTGAAGACGGCGAGCGCGTCGCGGCGCGCGTCTGCCGAGCCTTCGGCGGCCAACGTCCGCTCCAGCCGGTCGAGATAGCCGGCGACGCCGCGCGTGTAGCAGGCGCGCGCCGCGTCGGTCAGCCGCGGCGCATCGCCCGCGAACCCCGACAGCGGGCAGCCGCCTTCGACGTTGTCGCGATGCGCGGTCGACAGGTAGGCTGTCACTTGCTTCGCGACGCTGCCGGCACTCGGCGAATCCGCGCGGTCCTGCATGGCTTTCTCCATCACCGCGGCGACCAGCGCATTTTTCGATTTGAAATGGTTGTAGAAGCCGCCCTGCGTGAAGCCGGCTTCCTTCATCAGTTCCGTCAGCCCGACGGCCTCGACGCCGCGCACGCGAAACAGCCGCTCGGCGGCCGCGACGATCGCGTTGCGGTTTTCCGCGGCCTGTTGTCTCGAGACGCCCATCGATCCCTCCCTCTTTCCCGCAATTGCGTCGATTGAAAAACACAATGGTGATCACCATTGACGTGCCGACCTCGCACTGGCACCATGCTGCGCAAAGACGATGGTGATCGACATTGAGATTCAAGTGTAGCCGACTTCGCGGACGAAGCGAAGCAACCCGGCGCAGCATGGATCGAAGTCGGTCGGCGTCCAGGGTGCGGCGAGGCGCGGGCGGCGGGACGGCCCGGCTGGCGGCACCGGCGGTGCAACGGTTCGGTACGCGATGGCAGCGTGGTTTTTCACCGGATTCCGGGCGTGTGGCGAACCGGCGCGCACGGGATTCAATCTCCGAAAGGAAGGGTCATGAAGATCGAAGGTGCAGTCGTTTTCATCACGGGCGCGAACCGCGGGCTTGGCCTCGAGTTCGCGAAGCAGGCGCTCGAGCGGGGTGCGCGCAAGGTCTACGCGGGCGCACGCGATCCGGCCAGCGTGACGCTGCCGGGCGTCGTGCCCGTGAAGCTCGACGTGACCGATCCGGCGGCGGTCGCGGCGGCCGCCGAGGCGGCGCGGGACGTCACGCTGCTGATCAACAACGCCGGCATCGCGCGGCTCGGCAGCCTGACCGACGACGGCGCGGTCGATGCATTGCGCGCACACCTGGAGACCAACGTGTTCGGGATGCTGGCGATGTCGCGCGCATTCGCGGGAACGCTCGCGGCCCACGGCGGCGGCGCGATCCTGAACATCCTGTCGGTCGCGAGCTGGACGAACCGGCCGATCCTGTCGGCCTACGGCGTATCGAAATCGGCCGCATGGGCGCTGACCAACGGGCTGCGCCATTCGCTGCGCGAGCAGCGCACGCGGGTGATCGGGCTGCATGCCGGCTTCATCGATACCGACCTGACGGCCGGCCTCGACGTGCCGAAAGCGACGCCGGCCGACGTCGTGCGCCAGGCGTACGACGCCATCGAGGCAGGGGCGGAGGAAGTGTCGACCGACGAGTTCACGCGGCAGGTGAAGGCCACGCTGTCGTCGGGCGTCTATCTGGACGAACCGGCGCCGCGTTGACGCCGCCGGCAGGGCGAACCCGCCGCCGCGCCGTGCGCGCGGCGGCGGATCGACCCGTCAGACCGTCGTGTCGATGATGCCCGGGATCTTCACGTCCGGGTTCACGTCCGCGTCATAGTCGACGCCGGCGATCTCGAAGCCGAACAGGCGCAGGAACTCGGTCTTGTAGCCCGCGAAGTCGGTCATCTCGTACAGGTTCTCGTTCGTCACCTTGTCCCACATCGCGACGACCTTCGCCTGCACCTGCGGATCGAGCTCCTTGTAGTCCGCGCGCAGGCGGCCTTCTGCGTCGACGTGCGGCGTCGCGCCGTACAGGCTGTCCTTCAGGAGCCCGTACACCTGCTCGATGCAGCCTTCGTGCGTGCCCGTTTCCTTCATCACCTTGAACAGCAGCGACAGGTACAGCGGCATCATCGGGATCGCCGAGCTGGCCTGCGTGACGACGGCCTTCAGCACCGACACGCGCGCATCGCCGCCGTGCGCGGCCAGCTTGTCGCGGATCGACAGCACCTTCTTGTCGAGATCCTTCTTCGCTTCGCCGATCGAGCCGTTCCAGTAGATGTCGTGCGTGATCTGCTCGCCGAGGTACGTGAACGCGGTGGTCTTCGCGCCGTCGGCCAGCACGCCGGCGTCGGCCAGCGCGTCGATCCACATCTGCCAGTCCTCGCCGCCCATCACCGCGACGGTGCCGTCGATCTCTTCCTGCGTCGCCGGCTCGAGCGACACTTCGCGGATCACTTCCTTGTCGGTGTCGAGCCCGCGGAACGTGACGGCCTTGCCGACCGGCTTGAGCGTCGAGCTGATGGTTTCGCCCGTCTTCGGGTGCGTGCGGCGCGGCGCGGCGAGGCTGTAGACGACCAGGTCGACCTTGCCGAGATCCTGCTTGATGGTGTCGATCGTGACCTGCTTGACCTTGTCGGAGAATGCGTCGCCGTTGATGCTGCGCGCATACAGCCCCTTTTCGGCGGCGAATTTCTCGAACGCGGCGCTGTTGTACCAGCCGGCCGTGCCGGGCTTCGTTTCGCTGCCGGCGCGCTCGAAGAACACGCCGAGCGTGTCCGCGCCCGAGCCGAATGCGGCCGAGATCCGGGCGGCGAGGCCGTAGCCGGTCGACGCGCCGATCACGAGCACCTTTTTCGGGCCGTTGGCGATCGGGCCGTGCGAAGTCACGTAATCGATCTGTTCCTTGACGTTGGCTTCGCAGCCGACCGGATGAGTCGTCACGCAAATGAAGCCACGCACGCGCGGTTTGATGATCATGGGAGAACCTCTAGTCAGAAAGGCGGGGACGGCCTGAAATCGGAAAAATCCCGCGCATTGTAAAGGAAGCGGCCGATCGCGGGCGGGCACGGACGGCAGGCGTCGGATCGCCCGGTTATTTCTCTCTTGACAGAAATAACTGAAAAAACTAAATTCCCCACCATGGAACTCACGCCGATTGCCGAACGATTCATTCTCCACTGGGGCGAAATGGGCTCGCGGTGGGGCGTCAACCGTACTGTGTCGCAGATTCACGCGCTGCTCTACCTGGCCGGACGGCCGGTTGCGGCCGACGAGATCGCCGAGACGCTCAACGTCGCACGCTCCAACGTCAGCACGAGCCTGAAGGAGCTGCAGGCGTGGCGGCTCGCGAAGGTCGTGCACGTGCTGGGCGATCGCCGCGACCACTTCGAGACGTCGACCGACATCTGGGAGTTGTTCAAGCTGATCGTCGAAGGGCGACGGCAGCGCGAGATCGAGCCGACGCTCACGGTGCTGCGCGATTGCCTGACGAATCCGGACATCGCGAACGAGAGCCGCGAGACCGAGCAGCGCATTCGCGACACGCTGCAGTTCGTCGAGACGCTCACGACCTGGTCCGACGAAATGCTGCGGCTCAAGCCCGATACGCTGATGAAGGCGCTCGGCATCGGCGCGAAGATCAGCCAGACGGTCAGGCGCAAGCCGTCGAAGTAAGCGGTAACGGCGGAGCGGGCACGCAGCCCGCTTTTTTCGGGGTTGATATTTCTGTCTGTACAGAAATAACTGTAAATATAGGATGAGCATGAACGCAGTCTTGCCGTCTACCTCCCCGCCCGATCGCACCGGCGCACGCGGCATGACCGTGCTCGTCTGCGGCGCGAACGGCTTCATCGGGCAGGCGCTGTGCGCGCGGCTCGAAGCCGGCGGGCATCGCGTGTTGCGCGGCGTGCGCCGCGCGGCCGGCCCGCACGACGTCGCGATCGACTTCGCGCAGGACGTCGATCCGCAAGCGTGGCTCGCACGGCTGAAGGGCGTCGACGTGGTGATCAACGCGGTCGGCATGCTGGCCGATCGACGCGGCGCGACGCTCGATGCCGTGCATCGCGCCGCGCCGTGCGCGCTCTTTACCGCGTGCTGCCTGGCCGGCGTGCGGCGCGTGATCCAGATCTCGGCGCTCGGCGTCGAACGCGGCGATACGCGGTACTTCGCGAGCAAGCGTGCAGCCGACCGTTTCCTTCAGACGCTGCCGATCGACTTCCGCATCGTGCGCCCCGCGCTCGTCTACGGGGCGGCCGGCGCGTCCGCGCGGTTTTTCCGGATGCTCGCGAGCCTGCCCGTGCACATGTTGCCGGCGGGCGGCCATCAACGGCTGCGCCCGGTGCATGTCGACGATCTCGCCGAAGTCGTGGCGCGGCTCGTCGTACAGCCGGGCGATTCGCGGGCGGCCGACAGCCGGGTGATCGACGTGGTCGGCAGCGACGAAGTCGAATACCGCGAGATGCTGGCCGGCTACCGCGCCGCGCTCGGATTTCCGCCGGCGGCCCGCGTGACGCTGCCGGGCCCGCTGGTCGGCGCGGCGGCCGCACTGCTCGGCACGCTGCCGGGGGCGATGCTGACGCGCGACACGTGGGCGATGCTGCGCGGCGGCAACACCGGCGACCCGACGGCCGTCACGGCTGTGCTGGGCCGGCCGCCGCGCGGCCTCGGCAGCTTCATCGGCGCGGAAGCCGGCGCATTGCGCCGCGACGCGCTCGCGATGTGGCGGCGCCCGGTGCTGGTGGGCGCGCTCGCGATCGTGTGGATCTGGACGGCGATCGCGAGCGCGTTCATCCATCCGCTGCACGCGAGCCTCGCGCTGCTGGCGCCTGCGCACCTGACGGGCCTGCCCGCGCTGATTGCGCTTTACGCGGCCAGCGCGCTGGATTTCGCGTTCGGCATCGCGACCGTCGTCGCGCCGTCGCGGCGCCTGTGGGCCGCGCAGGCGGCGCTGATCGTCGCGTACTCGGCGGTCATCGCGGTCACGATGCCGGGCCTGCTGGCCGAACCGTTCGGCCCCGTGCTCAAGAACGTGCCGATCCTCGCCATCCTGTTGATCCTCTATTCAGAAGAAGAACACGCATGAACACCTATCTCGTCATCAAGGCGCTTCATATCCTGTCTTCGGTGCTGCTGGTCGGCACGGGGTTCGGCACCGCGTTCTACCTGTTCTTCGCGAACCGCACGCGGTCGGTGCCCGCGATCGCGGCCGTGTCGCGGCTCGTCGTGCGCGCGGACTGGTGGTTCACGACGCCGGCCGTGATCTTCCAGCCGGCGTCCGGGCTGTGGCTCGCGCACACGGCCGGCTGGCCGTGGCATACGCCGTGGCTGCTCGCGTCGATCGTGCTGTATGCGGTCGCCGGTGTGTGCTGGCTGCCGGTCGTGTGGCTGCAGCTCGAACTTGCATCGATGGCGAAGCTCGCGCACGCGAACGGCGATGCCGCGTTGCCCGAGCGCTACTGGCGCTATGCGAAGCGCTGGGAACTGCTCGGCTATCCGGCGTTCTTCGCGATGCTGACCGTGTATTTCCTGATGGTGGTCAAGCCGATGTAAGTCTGCCGCCGTCGCGCGGGAGCGGCGGTGTACGCGGGACAGCAGTCAATCGATCGATTCATGATGCTTGAAATAACAAGCAGGAGTGCGAAGCATGGGATCAAGTGAAATGGTTCTCCACTTCGATGGGCGATGTCCGCTCACCCCGCGCCGCATCGTCGTGCGCTGGATGTACGCAGCCGCGATCGCGCACCTGCTGGTCGGCGCAGCCATTCCGTGGATCGCCGGCGCATCTTGGCTCGACGCGTATCACCGCGACGTCGAGTGGCATTTCTGGACGGGAGCCGCGCCCGAAGCCGCGCGCGCTCAGCAGGTCTGGTGGATGTCGCTGCTCGGCGCGACGGTGCAGTGCGCGTCGGTCTGGATGCTCGCGCTCGTCCATCTCGGCAACCGGCTGCGGAAACGGGAAGTGTGGGGCTGGCTGCTGGCCGGCCTGTCGATCTGGGCGCCGCAGGACATGCTGTTGTCGTGGCAGGCGCAGGTGTGGAGTCACGTGGCGATCGACGTTGCCGCACTCGTCGCGATGGCGCCGCCGCTCGTCTGGCTTTGGAGGAGGGATACCGCATGAACACGTTGCCTGCTTTCGACTGGGCGCTCAACCTGCTGATCGTGCAGGGCGCGATGGGCGCATTCGACACGCTTTATCACCACGAACTCACGCAGGACCTGCCGCACAGCCCGCGCGCGCGGCTCGAGCTGGCGATTCATGCGGTGCGATCCGTGCTGTACGGCCTCGTGTTCGCGTCGATCGCGAACGTCGCGTTTCACGGCGCGTGGGTCGCGGCGCTCGCGACGGCCGTGCTCGTCGAAGTGGTGCTGACGTTGTGGGATTTCGTCGTCGAGGACCAGAGCCGCAAGCTGCCGGCGACCGAGCGCGTGCTGCATACGCTGCTGGCCGTCAACGGCGGCGCGCTGTTCGGAATGGTCGCGATGCAGCTCGCCGTGTGGGCGCACGAACCGACCGCGCTGCACGCGATCGACGTCGGCTGGCGTGGCTGGTTGCTCAGCCTGTTCGCCGTCGGCGTGACGCTGTCGGGCGTACGCGACGGGATCGCAGCATACCGCATCGCGCCACGCGCGCCGGCCGCCAACCCGTTCGCCCGGCAGCGGCCGGGCAACGTACTCGTTACTGGCGGGACCGGCTTCATCGGCGAAACGCTCGTGAACCAGTTGCTCGATGCCGGGCATACGGTCACGTTGCTGGCACGCGATCCGTTGCGCGCGGCTTACCTGTTTCAAGGCCGCGTGCGCAGCGCGACGTCCGTCGACCAGTTGCAGCCGCACGAGCGCTTCGACACGGTGATCAATCTCGCCGGCGCGCCGGTGCTGGGCGCACGCTGGAGCAAGCGCCGGCGGGCGCTGCTGCTCGCCAGCCGCGTCGGCGTCACGCAGGCGCTGATGCGCTGGGTGGAAACCGCCGAGGTCAAGCCGCGCACGTGGATCCAGGCGTCCGCGATCGGCTACTACGGCGTGCGGCCGGGCGACGAACGGCTCGACGAGGGCAGCAGTACCGGCGCCGGCTTCATGTCCGAGCTGTGCCGGCAGTGGGAGGCGGCCGTGCAACCGCTCGAGCGCCACGGCGTGCGCGCGGTGGTGCTGCGGCTGGGCATCGTGTTCGGCCCGGGCGGCGCGTTGCGCCCGATGCTGCTGCCGCATTACGTCGGGCTGGGCGGCCGATTCGGCGACGGCGCGCAGGTGATGAGCTGGATTCACCGCGACGACGTGCTGCGGATCGTCGCGCGAGCGATGTCCAATGCGGTGATGCATGGCGTCTACAACGCGGTCGCACCGGTGCCGCTGACCCAGCGCGCGTTCGTGCAGGTCGTGACGAAGGTGCTGCGCCGTCCGGCGTTCCTGCACGTGCCGGCCGCACCGCTGCGCGCTGCGATGGGCGAGATGGCCGAGCTGCTGCTGGACGGGCAGCGCGTGGTGCCGGCACGGCTGCATCAGGACGGATTCATGTTCCGGTTCCCGACGGCCGAGCACGCGCTGCGCGACCTGACGAACCGGCCGCACACCGATTTCGCGCCCGCGGTCTGCCGTTTCCCGCGAGGTCGTGTATAAATTCGGCGTGAACGCGTTCGGCGTGTGCCGTGCGCGCCGAACGCTCCGCACCCGACCTCATAAGGAGACTGCATGCTGCACGTCCTCGGCAAGATTCCGTCCATCAACGTCCGCAAGGTGCTGTGGTTGTGCACCGAACTGAACCTGCCGTTCGAACAGGAAGACTGGGGCGCGGGCTTCCGCACGACCCACGATCCGGCCTATCTCGCGCTGAATCCGAACGCGCTCGTGCCCGTCATCAAGGATGACGATTTCGTGCTGTGGGAATCGAACACGATCATCCGCTACCTCGCGAACCGCTACGGCGGCGATGCGCTGTATCCGGCCGAGCCGCAGGCGCGTGCGCGCGTCGACCAGTGGATCGACTGGCAGGGCTCGGACCTGAACCGCTCGTGGGTCGGCGCATTCCTCGGCCTCGTGCGCAAGTCGCCCGACCATCAGGATCCGGACGCTATCGCACGGTCGATCGCGGGCTGGACGACGCACATGCGCGTGCTGAACGCGCAGCTCGACAAGACCGGCGCGTACGTGGCCGGCAACACGTTCACGCTCGCGGATATCCCGATCGGTTTGTCGGTGAACCGCTGGTTCGGCACGCCGTTCGAGCATCCGGACCTGCCGGCGGTGTCGCGCTACATCGAACGCCTCGCGACGCGCGAAGGGTTCAAGCAGTACGGCGGCAGCGCGAATCCGTAATGCAGCGCGGATAGCGCGTGAAGCGGCGGCGTCGTCACGGCCGCCGCCGTAGCGCGTGCGACGGGCAAGCGCCCGTCGTCACGCACCGGGGGCCGGCACCGCGTCGAGCACGCGCGCGAGAAACGCCTCGTGATTCCACGCGGCTTCCGGCCGCGACAGCCCGAGCCGCACGATCACCAGCTCGCGGCTCGGCACCACGCTCACGAACTGACCTTCATGGCCGACCGCATGAAACGCGTCGACCGGCATCGCGCGCGCATGCGGATCGCGATCGTTGAACGGCTCCGGCACCTTCACCCACAGCTGCGCGCCGAATTCCTGCCGCGTCGACTGCGGCGTCGCGCGCGTCAGGTAATGCACCCAGCCTTCCGGCAGCAGCCGCTGCCCGTTCCACACGCCGTCCTGCAGCAGAAGCTGACCGAAGCGCGCCCAGTCGCGTGCGCTCGCATACAGGTACGACGCGCTGACGAGCGTGCCGGACGCATCGGGCTCGAACACCGCGCTGCGCATCCCGAGCGGCGCGAACAGCGCGCGGCGCGGAAACGCGAGGTAGTCGGCGTCGCTGCCGCCCAGCGCTTCGCGCATCACGCGCGCGACGATCGCGCTCGTGCCGCTCGAGTACGACCACTGTGCGCCGGGCGTCGCGGCAAGCGGCTTCGCCGACGCGAACTGCGCGGTATCGGGCTGCGTGAACAGCATCACCGCGACGTCGGACAGCGGGTCGTCGTAGTCCTCGTTGAATTGCAGGCCGCTCGTCATCCGCAGCAGCGCGTCGAGCGTGATGGCCGCGCGCGGATCGCCGCTGCCGCGCCATTCGGGCAGCAGCGCCGACGCGTCCGGCGACAGCTTGTGCCGCGCGACCAGCGTGCCGACCAGCGCGGCGGTCACGGTTTTCGTCATCGACCAGCCGGGCAGCGGCGTGTCGGCCGTGAAGCCGCGCGCATAGCGTTCGGCGATCACCTGGCCGCGCCACATCACGACGACCGCGCGCGTGCGCCGCGGCCGCGCCGGATCGGGTTCGTCGAACGCGCGGTCGAGCGCGGTCTGCAGCTTGCGTGCGTCGATGCCGGCGGGCGGCGTGGCCGGTGCGGGTGGGTCGGGCGGCGCGACCGGCGGATCGGGGAGGGGCGGCAACGCGGCCGGCAAGGTGGCCGCCGCCGCACCGGTCGGGGCCCCGAGTGCGAGCGTGCAGCCGAGCCCGGGTCGGAAGTCGGCTTCGCGTTCGGCGAAGCCGGCGAAGGTCGCCATCGCGCGATGATGGTCGGGATCGAGCGACGGGCGTACCAGTTTCAGCAGCGGATGGACGCCGGCCATGATGTCGACGTCGATCACGGACGCGGCCGGGCGGCCCGACACGAACACGCCCGAGCACAGCGCCTTGGCCGCATAGCCGGTCGCGATCGGCGCGAGCCGGGACAGCATGTAGCCGGTGTAGCCGATAGCGGCCACGAGGGCGAGCGCGACACCGCGCAGAATCAGCTTCTTGAGGGGGATCGTCATGCGCGAGCGTCCTCGGTGGCGTGCCGGCCGGCAACGATCCGGCAGTGTCGCAGGTTCGGGCGATGCGTTGCAATCGCGGCCGCGTGACGCGTGACGACGATCGCATGCGGTCGCGTTGTCGCCTGCTCGACGATTCGGCGCGCGTCGCGCGTCGCGCGAGTTGATATCGGGCCGGCCGTCGGCCGATAATCGTCCGGCATTGTTGTCCCAGTCCCACTGTCCAATCGAGATCGGAAAACGCCATGTCCTACGACAACAACAACCCGTTCGCCAAAATCCTGCGCGGCGAACTGCCGTGCGTGAAGGTCGCCGAAGACGACGCGACGCTCGCGATCATGGATCTGATGCCGCAGGCCGACGGTCACGTGCTCGTGATCCCGAAGGAGCCGGCCGCGCAGATCTTCGAGCTGTCCGGCGACGCGGCCGCGGCCGGCATCCGCATGGCGCAGCGCGTCGCGGCGGCGGTGCGCGCGGCGCTCGAGCCGGACGGCGTGTTCATCGGCCAGTTCAACGGCGCGGCAGCCGGCCAGACGGTCCCGCATGTGCATTTCCACGTGATTCCGCGCTGGGAAGGCGCGGAGCTGCGGATGCACGCGCGGGACATCGCCGACGCCGCGACGCTCGAAGCGCTCGCGCAGCGCATTCGTGCCCGCTTCGTGTAACAACCCGTCCGCACCCGGCGCGGCGGCCGTCCACCGGCCGGCCGCTGCGCCGCCAGAGCCTGTTTCAGCGGTCACACCAGGTAACACGTGTAACCGCCCGGGAAACTCGGCCGGCCGGGCCCGGCGCTAGACTCCGCGCATTGTTTCATCGAGCGACAGGAGGGGCGGATCGCCTCTTCGTGCCGGCCGTCGCGTGGTGCGGCGACACGCGGCGGCGCGGTCTTCGCGAGATGCCGTTCGTCTTTCGCGCCGGGAACCGAGCCATGTCCAGACTTCTCATCACGCTTGCCCTGATCGGCGGCCTGTCCGGCTGCTATGTCGCGCCGCCGTACGGCTACGCGCCCGCGCCGGCCTACTACGGCTATGCCCCCGCGTATTACGCGCCGCCCGTCACCGTCGGCATCGGCGGCCACTTCCACATCCGCTGATCCGTCGCAGCACGCCGGCCGCGGCCATACCGGCCCGGTCGGCTGCCGTTGGCCGGACGATGCCCGCGCGTTCGCGCGCCGCATCACGGTGCTGCACGGCGCGCGGGCTGCGCGGTTCCTATACTTCACAGGAATGCGTATCCCCGCGAGGCCGTCATGACAGCCACCCCCAAGGTCATCGTTCTGTCGAGCCTGTCCACGCTCGTCTATCTCGGGCTCGCCGTGCTCGGCATCGGCGGGTTCGCTGCATTCTTCTCGCATCCCCAGCTGACCGTCGTCGCGCTCGCGACGCTCGCGATGGCCGTCACCGCGCTGTTCACCGAAGGCAACCTGAGCAGCGGCGAGCGCGAGCGTCGCGACAACCGCTGGGTGCTCGCGGCGTTCGCGGTGAGCGGCTTCCTGCTCGCGTACCTGCCCGCGCTGACCGACCGGCTCGACGTCTGGACGTTCGGCGGCGACACGGTGCGCTGGATCGGCGTCGCGCTGTACCTCGCGGGCGGCGTGCTGCGGATGTGGCCCGTGTTCGTGCTCGGCAAGCGCTTCAGCGGGCTCGTCGCGATCCAGCCGGGCCATACGCTCGTGACCGGCGGCATCTACAGCCGCATCCGCAATCCCAGCTATCTGGGCCTGGTCGTCAATTCGTTCGGCTGGGCGCTGGCGTTCCGCTCCGGCGTCGGCGTGCTGCTGGTCGTGCTGACGCTCGTGCCGCTCGTCGCGCGGATCCGCTCGGAGGAGGCATTGCTACGCTCGCAATTCGGCGCCGAGTACGACGCGTACTGCGCGCGGACGTGGCGGTTGCTGCCCGGCGTGTACTGACCCTCGTCGTTTCCCCCTGACCTTCGTTCGGCGGCCCGCGCGCGGCATGTGCAGATGTGTTGCCACGTGTGTCTCGAATGTGCGGCCGCTTGCATCACCGGCCTGTCGCGATGCGGGGCCAGAACCGTGCCGAAGCCAATGCCGGCAAGGGTTTCAGCCGGATTCGGCGGGTGCGTTTATCGTCTGTTATTCGTAAACAACTTGTTACCACAATGTCCACGGCAGGAATGCGGGACCGGTGCTATTCTTCGCCGCAAGCTCGTTGAAATGAATTGGTCCGCGGTTCGGCACAATGCCTGCCCCGACGTCGATCGATTCAGATCGTCGTACCGAGCGGACCTCGATAACCAGAATTGCGAACAAGGAAGAATACGGGAATGTGGAAGAAAATCGCCCCCGCTCTCGTCGTCGCCGCGTTGACCGGCGCGACTGCACTGCCGGCAATGGCCGGTGACTTGAACAACGCGCTCGGCGGCGCGCTCGGCGGGGTTGCCGGCGCAGCGGTCGGCGGCGCGGTCGGCGGCAGCACGGGCTCCGTCATCGGCGGCGCGATCGGCGGCGGCGCCGGCGGCGCGGTGACGTCGAACCGTCGTGAGCGCACCGGCGCGATCATCGGCGGCGCCCTCGGCGGCGGCGCGGGTACCGCGGCAGGCAACGCGATGGGCGGCCGCACGGGCGGCCTGCTGGGCGCGGCCGTCGGCGGCGGCGCCGGCGCGGCACTCGGCGGCAACATGTCGCGCAGCTCGTACGATCGCGATCACGGCGACCGCGGCTACCATCGCCGCAAGCATCGCCACCACCGCGACTGGGACTGATCGCCGCTGGCGCGGTCCGGTGCGCGACCCGCGCACCGGCGCGCCGACGGCGTCGGCATCCCGACGCGAGCCTCAGCCCGGCGCGCTGCCGGGCCGCTTCGCCGGCCACGCCGGCGATTCTCCTCCGGCTTCATCAGCCGCTGCCATGTGCCCGATCGACGGGCCGGCAATTCTCCTTCCGCTGTTTTCTCCGCTTCTCGACGACACCCGTTGCCGCGTCCGAATGTGCGCGGGCAGGGTCGGCCGAATGCCGTCCACTTTTCCTTCGACACGTCGGCTCGTTCTGACCTGACCGTATCTCGCGGCCCTGCCGCAGCGGTCCGCTGCCGCGCACGTTTCGACTGCCTTCGATCCGCGTAACGGGATGCATCGAGACCGGCGCTTTGCACGCTGCGTTGTCGTGCACGGACCCATCGCGCGAGCGTTCGCAACCGTCAGGATTTCCCCGATAGCCGGCGCGCCCCGCAACGCTTCCCCACCGCACATCGCGGGCGCCGGTGGGTAGTGCGAAATCGAATGCATGTCATCGCAACATTTAATTGGTCGATCGAGATCGACTTCGCTATCGTCGGCGATGCTCGCGTACCGAGTCGAACCGTGCCGCCATCCGCGCCTCGCTGCATGATCGCGAGGGCCGCGGCCTGACCGCCGGCCCGACCATCCGGGCCGCCGCGTCCGCTCGACGGACGGACCCGATGCGAAGCCTGGCCGACCGACCGAAGGCGCATGCGCTTTCAAGCCACCCCGGCAACGACGTCCCGCCGTCGTCTGCGCGTTTCACGCGCAGGCGAACCGCCCGACGCCGTTTGCGCCCGGGGCCGGACCAACCCATTGCCTGGATGCACTATGTCTAAGACAACGTATTACGCGCCGCATGGCGGCCACCCGCCGCAGACGGATCTGCTGACCGATCGCGCGATGTTCACCGAGGCGTACGCGGTGATCCCGAAGGGAGTGATGCGCGACATCGTCACGAGCTGGCTGCCGTTCTGGACCCACACGCGCCTGTGGGTGATCGCGCGCCCGCTGTCGGGTTTCGCGGAAACCTTCTCGCAGTACATCGTCGAAGTGAATCCGGGCGGCGGCAGCGACAAGCCCGAGCAGGACAAGCACGCCGAAGCCGTGCTGTTCGTCGTCGAAGGCGAAGCGGAGCTGACGCTGCAGGGCAAGCAGCACACGCTGAAACCGGGTGGTTACGCATTCATTCCGCCGGGCGCGGACTGGACGCTGCACAACGTCAGCGATGCCGCGGTGCGTTTTCACTGGATCCGCAAGCACTATCAAGTGGTCGACGGCATTCCGCTGCCGGACGCGTTCGTGACGAACGAGCAGGACGTCGAGCCGATTCCGATGCCGGGCACCAACGGCGCATGGGTGACGACGCGCTTCGTCGACATGAGCGACATGCGTCACGACATGCACGTGAACATCGTGACGTTCGAGCCGGGCGGCGTGATTCCGTTCGCCGAAACGCACGTGATGGAGCACGGCCTGTACGTGCTGGAAGGCAAGGCCGTTTATCGGCTGAACCAGGACTGGGTCGAGGTGGAAGCCGGCGACTTCATGTGGCTGCGCGCGTTCTGCCCGCAGGCATGCTATTCGGGCGGGCCTGGGCGGTTCCGTTATCTGCTGTACAAGGATGTGAACCGTCACATGAATCTGACGCTGAACCCGGCGCGCTGAAGGCACGGCGCAGGTCGGATATGAAAGCCCGTCGGTGTTTGCCGGCGGGTTTTTTTTCGCGTTCAGCGTAGGGTCAGACAGTCAGCGGATAGGCTGTCCGACAACCCGAGCCCACACCGCCCGAAGGCGTCGCGCGCGGTCTTCGAAGAGATATGACGCCGCAAGCGCCAAGAGACCTGAAATCGCACCCGTCACGATGTGCTCGACATAGGGGATGCGGTAATGACTCGTGTGCGAGTAGGCGTCGCCCAACGTCGTCAGGACGCCAACGATCAGCGCATTGCCGTATCGATGCGCGTAGAGTTTCGAGACGGGCGTGAAAGTCAGAAGTATCGCCAGGAGCCCGGTCAGCAGACCCGTATGAAAGGCGATAGTCCAGTGGGTAACGCTCATGACGTTTCCCCAGCTCCCGGGCATGCAGGTCATGCACGCGCTGGTCGGCTGCCAGAAGCGCTGGATAAACAGTCGGACGCGGTGCTTCCACTCGGTTGACATGATGCGTTTCCATCAATGCCGTCGTCACGGCCGTTGCCACTATACGTAGATGGGTCGGCGGTGCGCCGTAGAGGCCGGGTAATCACCTCGATATCGGGGAATACTACTCCACGATCGGACGGCCGCGGTTTCAAACGAGCCCGGAGTTCAGCGCTTGCGTCTATCTGTGCGGCACCGTCCGTCCGGTGGTCTTCGCCGCTTCCCCGCAGACATTCGCGATGGGCTGTTTTCATGGTCGATGCGTATCGCTACAGCCCGAGCGCAGCCGCCGCAAGCATCGCAACCTGCAGCCGCGTATCGGCCGGCTGCTCGTCCTCCATCAACCACACCGCCGACAGCCCGGCCCACGCGAGTATCCACTTCAACAACCGTCCCCGTTCGAGCCGCGCCGCATCGGCCACGACCACGACACGCCGCTCGAAACGCACCGGATCGACCGCGATCTCATGCGCAGGATTGCAGAACAGATTCGCGTAATCGAACGCGCGCTCGCCGCGCAACCCTTTCGGGTCGATCGCGCGCCAGCCGCGATCGCCGAAATGAAGCATGTTGTCATGGTGAATGTCGCCATGCAGCACGACTTCGTCGACCGACGGCCCCGCCAGCAACTGACGAGCGACCGCCGCCGAACGGCGCAGCGCGTCATTGTCGGCATCGCTCGACAGCAACGCATAGAACCAGTCATGCAGCGGCACGACCTGCGGCACCTGCGGCGCACGATGCGCGTGCAACCGAGCGACGACGTCGCACGCGATGCGCATCGTGTCGTCATCGTGGCCCGCGGCCGACAACACGGCGAGCGTCGGCGTCGGCTGCGCGCGTTCGAGCAGGATCGCGTCGCCGTCGTGCTGCCACACTTGCGCAGCGCCTTGCCCGTTCCACCACGCCATTAGCGCATTTCCACGCCGCTCTTCGTCGCAAGTGGCGACTTTCAGCATCGCGGGCCGCGCATGCCAGACGACCGGCAGCAGGCCGCCGCTTGCGGTCAGGATCGGGCCGCCGTCGGGGACGAGGCTCCACAGGTCGAGGTATCGATCGAACATCCGACGATGGTACAAGCGAACCGGCTCGCGCGCCCGGCGCGCTCGTCGCGACGAATGCCGCAAACCCGCATACACGGGGCGAGCGGGCTCCAAAGCGCTTTCCTAAATAAAATTTAGCCAGCCAAACTTTGGCTAAAGAATGTTCCGGTTTCATGCCATCCCTTCGACAATGCGCGCCTTTCGTGACCGATCGGCGCGTGTCTCGCGCCGGCCGTCGCGGCACTGAAGAAGGAGCCCGACATGACCGACCCCACCGCCAATCCGCCTCCGCCGCCCGCGCCGCCCTCCACACCGCCGCGCCGCCGCCGCGTATGGCGCACGCTCGCGGGCGCGCTGCTCGGCCTGACGCTCGCATGCGCGGGCATCGGCGCCTGGACGATCGATCGCATCTGGACGCAACTGCCGTCCGTCGAGCACCTGGCCGTCTATCGTCCCGCGTTGCCGCTGCGGATCTTCTCGCGCGACGGCGACCTGCTGGCCGAATACGGCGTCGAGCGGCGCGAGTTCGTGCCGCTCGAACGCATCCCGCCGCTGATGCGGCACGCGCTGCTCGCGGCCGAGGACGCAAAGTTCTACGAGCACGGCCCGGTCGATGTCGGCGGCCTCGCGCGCGCAACGTTCGCGAACGTCGTCACCGGGCAGCCGGGGCAGGGCGGCAGCACGATCACGATGCAGGTCGCGCGCAACTTCTACCTGACGCGCGACAAGGTGCTGAGCCGCAAGCTCGCCGAGATCCTGATGGCGGCCAAGCTCGAACGCGCATACAGCAAGAACAAGCTGCTCGAGCTGTACATGAACGAGATCTATCTGGGCGAGCGCGCATACGGCTTCGCGGCCGCCGCGCACGTGTACTTCGGCAAGCCGCTCGACGCGTTGAGCGCGGGCGAAGCGGCCGTGCTCGCCGGGCTGCCGAAGGCGCCGTCCGCGTTCAACCCGGTCGTCAATCCGGCGCGCGCGACCGCGCGGCGCAACTACGTGCTCGGCCGGATGCATGCGCTCGGCCAGCTCGACGATGCGGCGTATCGCGCGGCCGTCGACGCGCCGATCGCGCTGGCGACCACGCCGCCGCCAGGCATCATCGCGGCGCCGTACGTCGCCGAGCGGGCGCGCCGGATGATGGTCGAGCGGTTTCATGACGACGCGTACACGCTCGGCCTCGACGTGACGACGACGATCTCGATGCGCGACCAGCGCGCCGCCGAGGCCGCGCTCGAGCGCACGCTGAGCCGCCAGTCGCGCGCGACACGCGATGCGCGCAACGGCCTCGAAGGCGCGCTCGTGTCGCTCGATGCGGCCACCGGCGACATGCTCGCGCTGGTCGGCGGCGCAGATTTCAATCGCAACGTGTTCGACCATGCGCTGCAGGCGTATCGGCAGCCGGGGTCGAGCTTCAAGCCGTTCGTCTATTCGGCGGCGCTGGAGAAGGGCTACTTCCCCGGCGTGCTCGTCGACGATACGCAGCGCACGCTCACACACGCGGAAACCGGCGCGCGGCCGTGGCGTCCGCGCAATTTCGCGAACAACTACGAGGGTTTCATCCCGGTGCGGAGAGGGCTCATGCGCTCGAAGAACCTCGTCGCGGTCAGCCTGATGCAAGCCACCGATGCGCGCTACGTGCAGCAGCACGCGGTGCGTTTCGGCTTCGATGCGCATCGCAATCCGGCGTCGCTGCCGCTCGCGCTCGGCGCGGGCGCCGTGACGCCGCTCGAACTCGCGAGCGCATACAGCGTGTTCGCGAACGGCGGCACGCGGATGGAGCCGCGCCTGATCCTGTCGGTGAAGCAGCGTCACGGCGGCGCGATGTACGAGGCGACCGTGCCGGCGGGCGAGCGGGTCGTGTCGGCGCGCAATGCGTTCGTGATGGACAGCATGCTGCGCGACGTCGTGCGTGCCGGCACCGCGCGCGGCGCGCTCGCGCTCAGGCGTGACGACGCGGCCGGCAAGACGGGCACGTCGAACGGGTCGAAGGACGTATGGTTCGCCGGCTATTCGTCGGGCATCGTCGCGGTCGCGTGGCTCGGCTACGACACGCCGCGCCCGATGGGGCGCGCGACCGGCGCGACGCTTGCGCTGCCGGTCTGGCTCGACTACATGAAGACGGCCGTCGACGGGCGCACGCCGGTCGATGCGACGCCGCCGCAGGACGTCGCGCTCGTCGACGGCGATTTCGTCTACGCCGAATACACGCGCGGCACGTGCACGGCCGACGTGCCGGCGTATATCCGCAGCCGCTTTGCGTGCGGCGGCGCGGCGGCCGTCGATGCGCCGGATGCATCGGCCGACCACGGCCAGCGCGACGAACCGATGCCGGCCGCCGTCGATGCGGCCGAGCGCGAACGCGTGCTCGACCTGTTCCGGACCGACGACTGACGCGCGCGATGCATACGCTCTATCTGATTGCGATCGTCGCAGAAGCGATGTCGGGGGCGCTGATGGGCATGCGGCGCGGAATGGACCGCTTCGGGCTCGCGCTCGTCGGCGCGGTGACGGCGCTCGGCGGCGGCACCGTGCGCGACGTGCTGCTCGGCCACTATCCGCTCGGCTGGATCGCGCATCCCGAATACCTGGTGATCACGCTCGTCGCGGCGACCGTCGCGTCATGGGCCGCGCGGCACGTCGCGCGGATGAAGACGCTGTTCGTCACCGTCGACGCGATCGGCCTTGCGGCGTTCACGATCATCGGCTGCGACATCGGCGCATCGACCGGCACGGCGCCGATCATCGTCGTGCTGGCCGGCGCGATCACGGGCGTGTGCGGCGGGATGCTGCGCGATTTACTCTGCAACGAGATGCCGCTGATCCTGCGCGAGGAACTGTATGCGAGCGTCGCGTTCGCCACGGGCGCGCTGTATGTCGGGATGCAGCATGTCGACATCGATGCGGGATTCGCGACGCTCGTCGCGCTGGCGGCCGGCTTCTCGATGCGGATGCTCGCGGTGCGGCTCGGCTGGAAGATGCGGACCTTCGGCGCGGCGGACGTCGAGCATTGAGCGTTCGTGCTCATGCCTGCCGTGCCGGCATTCAGTCCGGCTGCATTACCTGAAAGACGTTCCCTTCCGGATCGACGCCGTCATACAGTCGGAACGGGAAGCCATCGTAGCGCTTGGGATCGCGCACGGTCACGCCATCTCGGGCGAGCCGGTCGCGATGCGCGTCGAGATCGGCGTCGATCCTGAATACGAGTTTCACGTTGCTGGTGGTTGCGTACGCGTTCGTGTTTGCGAATGCGGCCGCATCACGGAACGCCGGCCCGGCCCGATGCAGCGCGAGTGCGATCGCGCCTGCGTCGAGCACGACCCATTCGACGTCGATTTCCCGATGACGGGCAGTGCGAAATATCGTTGGTAGAACGCCTTCAGCAACGCGACGTCGCGGACGTACAGGATGATGCGGGTCATCGGAAGCGGCACGGAGGTTTCCTCGAAAGGGGCAGACGAACGATCTCGAGCGAACGCCGCCGCTGACGGCAGCGCACGACGCTACGATCATGCGACACACGCCCGCGCTACGCGGGCACCATCACCGGCGGCGTCCCGTCGCCGGTTTCCACCCTCTTCACCGCGAAGCCATAGCACCGCGCGATATGGGCCGGCGTCATCACGTCGCGCGGTGTGCCCTGCGCGACGATCGTGCCGTCGGCGAGCATCGCGATCGTATCCGCATGTCGCGCGGCGAGGTTCGGATCGTGGACGATCGCGAGCACGCCGAGCTGCCATTCGCGCGCGACGGCGCGTACGGTATCGAGCAGCCGGTGCTGGTGCGCGAGATCGAGCGCGGCGGTCGGTTCGTCGAGCAGCAGGTAGCGCGGGCCGGTTTCCGTCGCGTCGTGGTCCGGCCACAGCTGCGCGAGGACGCGGGCGAACTGCACGCGCGCGAGTTCGCCGCCCGACAGCGTCGTGACGTCGCGGCCGACGAGTGCGTCGGCCCCCGCGCGTTCGAGCGCGCGCCAC
The DNA here is from genome assembly GCF_016899425.1 of Burkholderia sp. MS389. Classification (GTDB taxonomy): domain Bacteria; phylum Pseudomonadota; class Gammaproteobacteria; order Burkholderiales; family Burkholderiaceae; genus Burkholderia; species Burkholderia sola. The sequence goes on along the minus strand of NZ_CP045995.1, from coordinate 1,771,083 downwards.
GCGATGTCGCGATCGCGGTGCGCAACGACGTGGCGGGCGCCGCTGCGCCGCGCATGCGGATAGCGGCCGAGCAGCACGATTTCGTCGACGCTGAACGGGAACGCGGGCTGCGCGGCCTGCGGCAGCACCGCGCGCAGGCGCGCGAGCCGCGGCGCATCGATGCGCGCGAGCGGTTCGCCGTTCAGCGTGACGTCGCCCGTCACGCGCACGCCGTTCGGCGCGACGCTGCCGGTCAGCTCGCCGGCGAAGGTTTTCAGCAGCGTGCTCTTGCCCGCGCCGTTGCGGCCGAGCAGCGCGGTCACGCGGCCGGGTTCGATCGACAGCGACAGATTCCGCAGGATCGTGTCGTGCCGACGGGTGACGTCGAGGTGATGGGCAGTCAGCATGGTCGTCGTGAAGAAGGGATCAGCCGCCGAGCGCGCCGCGGTTCTTCCACAGCAGCGCGAGGAAGAACGGCGCGCCGAGCAGCGCGGTCAGCACGCCGAGCGGAATGTCGGCGGGCGCGGCGACCGTGCGTGCGGCGAGGTCGGCCGCGAGCGTCAGCAACGCGCCGAGCAACGCGGCGCCGGGCAGCACGATGCGCTGGTCGGGGCCGCACGCAAGGCGCATGCAATGCGGCGCGACGAGCCCGATGAAGCCGATGATGCCCGCGCACGACACGAGCGCGCCGACCGCGAGCGCGACCGCGACGAGCACGCGCCGCTTCAGTCGCTGCACGGGCACGCCGAGATGCAGCGCTTCGGTTTCGCCGAGCTGCAGCGCGTTCAGCGCATCGCGTTCGCGCACGAGCAGCATGCAGCCGAGCGCCACGCACGGCGCGACGGCCGCGAGCGTCGACCATTGCGCGCCGCCGAGGCTGCCGAGGCTCCAGAAGGTCAGCGAGCGCAGCTGCGCGTCGTCGGCGACGAACGTGAGCAGCCCGATCGCCGCGCCGGCCAGCGCATTGATCGCGATGCCGGCGAGCAGCAGCAGCGGCAGCGCGAGCCGGCCGCGCGACGCGGCCAGCCGGTAGACGAGCGCCGCGACCGCGAGGCCGCCCGCGAACGCGGCGACCGGCAGTGCGACCGCACTCGCGTGGGCGGCAAAGAGCGCGGGGCCGAGCACGATCAGCGTGGTCGCGCCGAGCGCGGCGCCGCTCGACACGCCGACGAGCCCCGGATCGGCGAGCGGGTTGCGGAACAGCGCCTGCATCGCGGCGCCGGTCGCGCCGAAGCCGCCGCCGACCAGCAGCGCGAGCACGACGCGCGGCGCGCGGATGTCGAGCAGCACCGCGCGCGCCTGCTGAGCGGCCGCGTCGCCGCTCAGCGCGGCCCAGGCTTGCGCCAGCGGAATGCGGTACGCGCCGACGCACAGCGCGACGACGGCCATCGCGCCCACCAGAACGGCGAGCGCGGCGAGGACGAACGGCGCGAAGCGGCGCGACGTGCCAACACGGGCGGCGCCGGCGCGCGAGGCGGGCGACGGCGCGTTGAAGGGCGAAGCGTGAGCGGGCATCGGGTCGATCCGGAATCAGGCGAGCGCATTCGACAGGCGTCGATGCAGGGTCGTGACGGCGAGCGGCAGGCGCGGGCCGAAGCCGAGCAGGAACAGTGCGTCGAGCGACACGACGCGCCGCGCGCGGCCGGCCGGCGTCGCACCGAAGCCGGGCGTCGCGAGCAGCGCGGCGTGGCCGCCGACGGCCGCCAGCCCTTCGTCGGAGATCAGCACGACGTCGGGCGCGGCCGCCGCGAGCGCCTCGGTCGTCAGCGGCTTGTAGTGCTCGAAGCCCTGCATCGCGTTGCGCGCGCCCGCGTAGCGGATCATCGCGTCGGCGGCCGTGCGCTGGCCCGCGACGAGCGCCTGGGTGCCGGTGTGGTTCAGCACGAACAGCACGCGCGGCGGCTGCGCGCCGCCGGGCGCGCGCGCGGCGACCGCGTCGCGCGCGGCCTGCCAGTCGCGATCGAAGCGTTGCAGCAGCAGGGTGCCGGCATCGCGTACGTCGAGCGCCTGCGCGACGCCGGTGATCTTCGCGCGCACCGATTCGACGTCGTGGCGCTCGTCGAACGTCGTCACCGTGACGCCGGCGCCTTTCACCTGCGCGATCGCCGTCGGCGGGCCGGCTTCCGCGGAGGCCAGCACGAGATCGGGCCGCAGCGACAGCAGCCCTTCGGCCGATAGCGCGCGCTGGTAGCCGACCTTCGGCAGGCGCTTCGCGGCGTCGGGATACGTGCACGTCGTGTCGGCGCCGACGAGCCGGTAACGCGGCGTCTCGGCGCCGCCGAGCGCGAACGCGGTTTCCGCCAGCGCGCCGCCGATCACGATCACGCGTTTCGGCGCGGCGGCAGCGACCTGGGCGAGCACGCCGGCGGGCAGTGCGCCCGCGAGCGCACCGGCCAGCAGCGACCGGCGGCGCGGATCGAACGGCCGCGCGCTCACCGCGCGCCCCCGCGTGCGGCCGCCGGCAGCGTCGCGACGAGCGCGCGCCAGTCGTCGCGCTCGACCTTGCCGGGCTTGCGCTCGCCGAACAGCAGCGCGACGTGGTCGCCCTGCCGGTCGAACAGCTCGAGCGACGTGACGATGCCGTCGCTCGTCGGCTTCTTCACGACCCATGCGGCGGCGATCAGGTCCTCGCGGACATGCAGGTTGAAGCCCGGATCGAGGACGTTGATCCACGCGCCGACCTCGCGCACGTTCGCGACGGGGCCCGTATGGATCTGGATCATTCCCGCGTTGCCGACGAACACCATGATCGGCTGGCCGCTTTGCGCCGCGTGTTCGAGCACGTGGCGCAACGCATGCGCGGTTTCGACCGGATACGCGTAGTGCGGATCGGCGAGGCGCAGCGCCTGCATGCGGCTCACGCCGAAGCGCTGCGTGATGCCGAAGAACTGGTGCGTATCGGTCATCGCGTCCCATGCGGCGCGAAAGCCCGCGACGTCGATCTCGCTATCGGCGCGCTCGGGCGTTTTCGGCGCAGCGGGCGCGACCGCGAGGCCCGGCTCCTGCGACGACGCGCGCCAGCGTTCGACGAACGCGTCGTACGCGGCGTGATCGCTGTGCGCGCGCAGATAGACCTTGTGGATCGCATGGCCCTGCGCATCGAAGAACTGCAGGCTCTTCAGCGGGCCGTGCGCAGTCTCGTCGCGCACCGCGAACGCCGACACCCAGTGACGATAGAAGATGCGCAGGTCGATGTCGCCGAGCGCGAGGCCGACCGGGCCGTCGTGGCTCATCTGCGCGTATTCGCCGTCCTTTTCGTGGACGGCCGTGTCGTTGCGCGTCAGCGCCATCACGCGGCCGAGGCGCGGCATTTCCTCGAACATCGCCGGAAAGCGCGCGTCGAGCCGCACGACGTGCTCGCCGACGAACGCGGCGAGCGCCTCGCCTTCGCTGACGCCGAGCGCCTGCGCGACGTCGCGGTTGCGCAGCTGACGCTCGGTCTTGAGCTTGACGAACGCGTCGCGCAGCGCGGCGGCCGCGCGGGCCGGCGTGGCCGATTGACCGGGAAGGGCGGATTGCATCATGTCGGACTCCTTCGAGTAACGGTTGGGATGGGCGCGCGGGCGACGCGCATCAGAAATCCACTTTCATGCTGACGGCGACGGTGCGGCCGGGCGACGAATACGCGTCGAGCACCTGCGCGTCGGACGCGAGGCCGCGCACGTCCGACCAGTTCCAGTACTTGCGGTCGAACAGGTTGCGGATGCCGATCGTCGCGCTCACGTGCTTGTTGAAGCGGTAGCCGCCGTGCAGGTCGACGACGAATGAAGACGGTGGCGCGAAGCACGACGTTCTCGCCCCCGGGCACGCGTTCGCCGGGATGTCCTTGTCGCGTTTGGCGGCCTGGAACAGCAGGTCGGTCTGCACGAACCAGCGTTCGCTCGGTTCGTACCGCACGCCGAACACGGCCGAGAACGGATTGATCGTGTCGAGCGGCTGGCTGGCCGCGCCGTTGTCCTGCGTCGAGCCCTTCGTGAACGCCATTGCCGTCTTCAGCGTGATGCCGTTCGGCATCACCCATTCGGCGCGGCCTTCGAGGCCGTGGATGCGCGCGTCGGCGAAGTTCACGTACTGGAACACGAACGGGTCGACCGGCCGGCCGCTGCCGGCGATCGTCGTGCGCGAGATGAAGTTGCGGTAGCGGCCGGTGAACGCGGCCGCGCTGTAGCGCACGACGCCGTAGCCGGTGCCGGCCTTGCCGCGCAGGCCGGCTTCGAACGTGTCGCTGGTTTCTGGCTTCAGGTTCGGATTGCCGATCGACGTGTAGCCGTACACCGGGTTCGAGAAGCTGCTGTTCACCTGATCGGGCGTCGGCGCACGGAAGCCATGCGCGTACTGCACGTACGGAATGACCGCGGGCGTGATCTCGTAGAGCACGGCGACGCGCGGCGACAGTTCGTTCGCGCTCGTCGACACGGCCTTGCCGGTGAACAGCGGATCGTTTGCGGTCGGACTCAGCCGGTACGTGTCGAAGCGCAGGCCCGGCGTGACGAGCAGGCGGCCGTAACCGATCTGGTCCTGCACGAACGCGCCGAACAGCGTGTAGTCGGTGTCGGGGAACGCCTTGTTCGGAAACGCTTCGCCGACGCCCGGCACCGTGCCGTCGCGCAGGTTCGTCACGCGCGACACGCTGCCGTCCACGCCGTAGAGCAGCTTGTGTGCGAACGGGCCGGTCGCGAAGCCGCTTTCGGCGAACGCGGTGCCGCCGAACGTGCGTTCCTTGTACTGGTTGTCGCGCGAACGCGAAGCCGCCCGGCCGCGCGTCTCGAACGCGTACTGGTCCTGCTTCGCGTCCTGGTAGTAGAACTGCACGTGCGCGGTCTGGAACCAGCGGAACGCGTCGTCGCGGAAGTCGTAGTCGACGCTGAAGCGATTGCGCTCGAGCCGGTCGTAGGTCGTGAGGCCGAGCGTGGTCGGCGGGCTGATCGCCGACAGCACGTCGGTGCTCACGCGCCGCTGCACCGTTTCGGCGGTGAACTTGATCGTGTCGCGCGCGGTGGGCGTCAGCACGAGCTTGCCGAGCAGCGATTCCGAATAGACGTCCTGCGGGTTCGACGTCGTGCGCAGCGTGCTCGCCGAATTGTTGCTGCCGCGCGTGTCGACCTCGTGGCCGCGCCGGCCGTCGGCGATGATCATCCCCTGGATGCGATCGTTGCCGCCCGCGGCCGATACGGTCGCGCCGATGCTGCGGTCGGTCGAGTCGTAGCTCGGCCGGAACGAGAAGTAGTAGGGCTTTCCGTAGATCGACAGCAGGTCGCGCGGGTCCTTCGTGATGAAGTTCACCGCGCCGGTCAGGCCGTCGCTGCCGTACAGCGCCGACGCCGGCCCGCGCAGGATCTCGATGCGCTTGAGCGTGTCGAGATCGGCGTAGTCGCCGCGGCCCGCTTCGAGCGGACCGAACGAAAACGCGTTCGGCAGGCGGATGCCGTCTTCCATCAGCAGCACGCGATTGCCTTCGAGGCCGCGGATGTTGATGCTCGAATCGCCGTCGCGGCCGCCGCCGAGCGCGGCGCTGCCCGGCCGGTACGCGGTGCGGCGCACCGTGATGCCCGGCTCGTAGCGCAGCGCGTCCTTGATGTTGGTGACCTGCCGTTCTTCGAGATCCTCGTCGGTGATCACCGACACGGACGCCGCCGTGCGGCTCGCCGCAGTGGCGGTGCGGGTGGCCGTGACGGTGACGGGATCGAGCAGCGCCGCATCGCCGCGCGCGGACGCGGCGGCGGTCAGGACGGCGGAAGGCGGGTTGGCGCCTTGCGGCGACGAATCGGCGTGAGCCGGGGCAGCGGACAGGCCGAACGCGCCGAACAGCGCGGCACAGATCGGCCGCCGCGCCAGCGTATAGCAATGCACAGGTGGTCTCCCATTGACGATAACAAGCCCGAAGGCTGGCTGGGCGACGCGTTCACCTGGCTGGCCCGTTTGCGCGCGATAGGCGGCAAACGGCGATTTGAAAGGCAACTGACAACCTTGTCAGTGTAAATGAGAATTGTTATCAATACAAGAACGCAAAGCGGCTCATGCGAGTGAGCACTTGCATGCACGGCTCGGGCGAGCCGTGGCGCAAAATTTGAGAGAAACAGGCGCTAAGCCAGCGCTTCGATGCGAATCAGCAGGTTGCGCGCATGCGCGATGAACGCGTCGTGCGTCGCGCGATCGCTGTGGCTTTCGATGCCTGCCTGTTCGGCGAACGCGATCTGTTCGGTGTAGAGCTCGACGAGCGCGCGACGTGTGTCAGGGGGAAGCGCGCGGATCATCGACACGATCAGCAGTTCCTGCGCGCGAAGCATGCCGGACAGCGATTGAGCGTTCATGCTGGCCTCCTCGGACGATGCGGCGGCGAGCCGCTCTTTCCATACTAGGCGGTTGGCGTCCGCCGTGGAGGCGAGATGCGTGTGGAGCGGCGCATGGCACGCGATTCGACGGGCAGGCCGCGCACACCGACGCTCGCCGCGGGCGTGCGGCAAGCGCGAATCGAAGCGTGCACGAATGGAGTGGAATCAGCCGGCGGCGGTGGCGGACTGCGCATCGCGCACGACCTGCGCGACGCGTTCGACGAACGCGGCGTCGACGCTCGACAGCGCTTCGCGCTTGCCGTCGGGCATCTCGACCATCAGCCGATACGTGATGTCCTGCGTGGCCCACGCGAGATAGCCGACGACGACGAGCATCACGCCGACCACCAGCGCGGCGCTCGATGCGCCGATGCCGCCCGCGACGGCGACGGCCGCGCCGATCAGCGAGATCAGCGACGGCACGAGACGGTTCTTTGGAATCTTGACGACATCGACCTGGCGGATGTCACGCAGTGCGAATACCTGCCCGGCGGCCGACAGGCCGTTGCGCGTGACCATGACGCCACGTTCGTTGAATGCGTTTTCCATCGTGTGTGACGTGGACGAAAACGCGCAGCGTAGCAGGTTTCGTTGCCGCGTCAAACGAGACCGACTGCCGCACGATGCGTGCGGCGCGGCCGGCGGACGGGAAGCGGGTGGAATGGAAACGCGTTCAGAACTGCAGCCGGCCGTCGCCGTAAAGCCGGCCCGGCACGTGCGACGCGACGACCTCGGCGATCTCTTCGTCGGTCGATTCGGCCGGCACGATCTGGCGCCGCGCGGGTGCATCGAGATGCATCGTCCACTCGACGAGACGATACGGACGGCCCCATGGCCGCTGCATTTCCACCGAGACGCGGCAGCTCTGGACCGGCAGCGAGTGTTGGCACGTCAGAATCGCGTGCAGATGGCTGAAAACGGTATCTTCGATCATCGTGGCCTCCGATCCTGTCTTGTGGGCAGTTGATGGCGGTGCCGTAGGGAGTCTCAAAAAAAAAGCCGCCGATGCTCAGGCGGCCAACAGGGGGGGTGAGAGCATCGTCTCAGCCCAGAATTAAGCGAAACTTAAAAGCGCATAAAAAAGCGCCCCGCGTGGAGCGGGGCGCTGCGTGCCGTCCTGATCCGCGCGTGACGCGGACAGTTAAGCGGATGCTTTAGAACTTGTGACGGATACCGACGCGAGCAGCCAGCTGGTTCGACGAACCGTTGCCCGACGTGTTGAAGTAGCTCGTGCTCGAACCGATCTGCGCCTGCACGTTGTTGCCCGATGCCTTCTGGTAGATGACCAGGCCGTACACGTCCGTACGCTTGCTCAGTGCGTAGTCGAGGCCCACGTTGCCCTGGTTCCAGTGCGCCGAGCTGCCGCTTTGCGTCGCGTTCGTGTACGTGTAGCCCGCTGCCGCCGACAGCGCCGGCGTGAACGCATACTTCACGCCTGCTTCGTATGCGTTGTAGAACGTGCCCGATGCGCCTGCCGCGATCGGGGTGAACTGCGTGCGCGTCCACAGCAGCCATGCCGTTGCCGGGCCGAAGACATAGCGGCCGCCGACGCCATACGTGCGCAGGTCGCGGATGTTCGTCAGCGCGATGTTCGCGATCGACGTCGAGAAGGCCGGCGTCGACTGGCTCGGGAAGCGGATGTCCGTGTACGCGGCGCCGAGCGAGAACGGGCCGTTCGCGTAGTTCAGGCCGAAGCTGTAGGCGCGCGACGAACCGGCCGTCGTCGTGGTGCCCGTCGTCGTCGACGGTGCGCCGGCGAAGTCGGTCGAGTTCGAGAAGCCGTACAACGCGCCGAACGTGAAGCCGGCGTAGTTCGCGCTCTGGAACTTCACCGCGTTGTTGATGCGGCTCGACGTCAGCTGGTCGATGTCGTTCACGTGGTAAGCGTAGTTACCCGCGACCGTGTTGCCGCCGGTCGAGTAGTTCGAGCCGAGGATGTCGGTCGAGAACGAGTACTGGCGGCCGAACGTGACCGTGCCGTATTGCGCCTGGCTCAGGCCGACGTAAGCCTGGCGACCGAAGATCGCGCCGCCTTGGCCGATCGTGCCGTTACCGCTGTTGAAGCCGTTTTCGAGCACGAAGATCGCCTTCAGGCCGCCACCGAGGTCTTCGGTGCCGCGCAGGCCCCAACGGCTGCCCTGGGCCACGCCGTCGTCGTACTTGAACAGCTTGCTGCTGCCGCCGTTGGCGGTCTTGCTGTGGTTCACGTAGCTGATACCGGCATCGATGACGCCGTACAGGGTCACGCTGCTTTGTGCGTGCGCCGTGCCGGCCGTTGCTGCGAGGGCGGCGATGGTCAACAGTTTCTTGTTCAAAGGATTCTCCGAGCGAATGAATGGCGTGTCCAGTTGCGGTTCCGGCGCTCTCTATGGAGCGCTTTCACGGACCGGCGCAACTTTATCGGCGGGCCACGTAATGAATATGACAGCGACTGTCATATGACGAATCTGTGGTGCCGATGCGACACCGAATTCTGCCCGGGTTGTATAGCGGGGGTTATACCGATTTCGGCTGAGATTCGATTCCGAACCGGAATATGCACATGAAATAAGCTTGGTTTGCCGCATCCGCGCCCCGTGCCACGATCCGTCCTCCAACAAACGACACGGGACAAGAGGACACCCCATGCGACGTTCGATTCTGACCGGCCTCGGCGCACTCGCCGCCGCGCTGGCATTCGCCGCGCCCGGCGCGCACGCCGACTCCCAAACGCTGAAGATCGGCACGATGAGCGGCCCCGACGCGCAGATCTGGACCGAGGTGACGAAAGTCGCCGCGCGCGAAGGCCTCGCGATCAAGGTCATCGAATTCAACGACTACGTGCAGCCGAACGCGGCGCTCGATTCCGGCGATCTCGACGCGAACGGTTTCCAGCACCAGCCGTTCCTCGACAGCCAGATCAAGCAGCGCGGATACAAGATCGTCAACGTGGGGCTCACCTATACCGCGCCGATGGGCTTCTATTCGACGAAGCTCAAGTCGCTGAAGGATTTGCCGGCGGGCGCGAAGGTCGGGATCCAGAACGATCCGTCGAACGGCAACCGTGCGCTGTTGCTGCTGCAGAAGTACGGGGTGATCAAGCTGAAGCCGGGCGTCGGCGCGAACGGCGTGAACGCGACGCCGCTCGACATTGCCGAGAACCCGAAGAAGATCAAGATCGTCGAGCTTGATTCCGCGCAACTGCCGCGCGCGCTGCCCGACCTCGACGCCGCGTCGATCAACACCGACTACGCAGTGAAGGCCGGGCTCACGCCGGTGAAGGATGCGATCGCGATCGAGGATCTGCGCGGGCCGTACGCGAACCTGATCGCGGTGCGCGCGCAGGACAAGGACAAGCCGTGGGTGAAGAAGCTCGTCGCGGCCTATGAATCGGACGACGTGCGCAAGTTCATCGACCAGAAGTTTGGCGGCGCGATCGTGCCGGCGTTCTGAACGTCCTTCGCGCGCAGCGCGCGGCGGCGCAGCATCGGCTGCCGACGCCGGCTCCGGAAAGCAAATCGCCCGCGCAAGCGGGCGATTTCGTTTGATGCGGCCGATGGCGTGCGATGCGCGCCGCGGCCCGGCGCGCGGGCCGCGCTCAGGCTCAGGCCGACAGCAGCGAACCGGTACGGATCGCGGTCGCGCCGGCGATGCGCGCGACTTCCATGCCGGCCGTCGCGAAGCGCACGACCTGGCGCGCGTACAGCACGCCCGACACGCTGCTCTTCAGCGTGACGACGCGATCGGTCAGCGGATCGACGATGTCGGCCACGGCCTGGCCGGCCTCGATCATCGCGCCGACCGGCGTGCGGAACACGATCACGCCCGACACCGGCGCGACGAGCGGATCGGTGCCCGCGAGCGGCGTGGCCGGATGCGCGAGCGGCGGCAGCGGCGCCGGCGTGCCTTCGACGATGCCGCGCTCGGTCAGGTAGTCGACGATCGCCTGCGCGTCTTTTTCCGCGAACTCGTACGACACGTCGCGTTCGCTGCGCAGTTCCACCGTGACGGAAATCGCGCCGTTCGGGATCGGGAAGCGGTCGCCGAAGCGGTTGCGCAGATCCGACCAGCAGAAGCTGTGGATTTCGTCGAACGGGTTGCCGACCGAATTCAGCGCGAGCAGCGACGCCTTGGCATCGAGGTAGCGCGCCAGCGGCTCGACGTCCGCCCACAGATCGGGATTCGTGTAGAGGTGCATCACCGCATCGCTGTCGCAATGCAGGTCGAGCACGATATCGGCGTCGAACGACAGCTTCTGCAGCGCAAGACGCTGCGAGTCGAGTTCGGTGCGCGGCTTCTGTTCATCGAGCGCTTCGCGCATCGCCGCGCGTACGACGGCGAGATTGCGCTGCGCGTCGTTCGTGAGGCGGCTTTCGACATGCGGCAGCACGAGCGCCGCGAGATCGTGGAAATTGCGGTTGAAGTTCTGCATCGAGCCGAGCTCGAAGCGGCCGAGGTGATCGCCGAACACGTGTTGCGACAGGCCGATCGGATTGGGCACGGGCACGATGACGACTTCGCCTTGCAGCTTGCCGGCCGTCTCCAGCGCGGCGATCTTGCGACGCAGCAGCGTGGCGACCAGCATGCCGGGCAACTCGTCCGCGTGCAGCGACGACTGGATGTAGACCTTCTTGCCGCCGCGCGGGCCGTAGTGGAAGCTGGTGATCTGGCGTTCGGTGCCGACGGCGGGGGAAATCAGCGGATGGGTCTGCGTTTGCATGATGAGGGGAGTGCGGCGCAGCCGCGAATGATCCGTGTGCGTGGAAGATCGATTGTACGTTGCCTTCCTCGCCGCCATCAAACCGGTGCCGGAGCGTTCTGTTTTCCGTTGAGAATCATCGGGTTGGCGCAGAAAAAATAACGCTGCCCGCGCCGCGCGCAAAAAAAACGGGCTCCTCGCGGAGCCCGTTCCCGTCGCGCCGAATCGCGCGTCGTTCGGCCGGATTACTTGCCGTAGACGTCGAAATCGAAGTACTTCTTCGCGATCTTGTCGTACGTGCCGTCCTTGCGCATGCCGGCGATCGCGCCGTCGATCTTCGTCTTCAGGTCGGTGTCTTCCTTGCGCAGGCCGATACCGGCGCCATTGCCGAGCGTCTTCGGATCGTCGAGGTCCTTGCCGGCGAAGTCGAAGTTCGCGCCGCGCGGCGTCTTCAGGAAGCCGATCTCGGCTTGCACCGCGTCCTGCAGCGCGCCGTCCAGACGGCCGGAGATCAGGTCGGCGTAGACCTGGTCCTGGTTCTGGTAAGGCACGACGTTCACGCCCTTCGACGCCCAGTACGTCTTCGCGTAGGTTTCCTGGATCGTGCCCTGCTCGACGCCGACCGACTTGCCCTTCAGCGATTCGGCCGTCGGCTGCAGGTTCGCGCCCTTCTTCGTGACGAGGCGCGTCGGCGTGTTGAACAGCTTCGACGAGAACGCGATCTGCTCGGCGCGCGCCGGCGTCATCGACATCGACGACAGCACGCCGTCGAACTTGCGGGCTTTCAGCGCCGGGATCATCCCGTCGAAGTCGTTTTCGATCCACACGCACTTCGCGTTGATGCGGCGGCAGATCTCGTTGCCGAGATCCACGTCGAAGCCGACGACCTTGCCGTCGGCGCCTTTCGATTCGAAAGGCGGGTAGCTTGCGTCGACGCCGAACCGCACGGTCGACCAGTCCTTCGCGTATGCACTGCCGGCCGATACGGCGAGCAGGGCCACGGTCACTGCCGCAAGAATCTTTTTCACTCGGTGACTCCTCGTTTTGTTCGATGGGTGCGCGGTTGTGCCGCGCCGTAAGCCTTCGGCCCGCCGCGGCTTCGCGTCGGACAGTCCGTTTCGCCCGCCCGATGGGGGCGCGCGACGTGCGGAAGATTATCAAGACAAAATACCGGCGGGGCGCCTAGGACAAGCCCCGATACCGGGCCCGGCGGCGGCGCGTCGGACGCGCGGCCGTTTCATACACAGGAACGATTCAGCCGAGCGTTTCGTTGACCGCGCGCTGCAGGCAGGTGGCGAAGTGCGACACGGCCGGCGTGGGCAGCAGGTCGCGCCGCGCGATGATCGACAGGTCGAAGCGCGGCATGCTTTCGTCGAGTTCGGCCGTGCGGATGCCGAGCGGCGCGACCATCGCGGCAAGCGGGCGCGTGAAGCAGCCGATCACGTCCGAGCGCGCGACGAGCCCGAGCGTCACCGCGAACGACATCGGCGAGCGCAGCAAACGTTTCGGCAGCGGCAGCCCGTGCGCCTCGAACATCCCGACCATCACGCTGTGCGGAAACTGCTCGGCGCCGACGGTGACGATCCACTCGGCGTCGAGCAGTTCCTCTAACCGGCGCGCGTGCGCGAGCGGGTGGCCGTCGCGCATCACGATCGTGAATTCGGTCGACAGCAGCGGCAATTGCGTGAAATCGCGGTCGAGCGCGGGCACATGGTGCATCGCAGCGATGTCGAGCGTGCCGTTGCGCAACTGCGCGAGCGCGTCCGGCACCGTCACTTCCTCCAGATGCAGGCTCACGTTCGGCATCGACCGGCGAAACGCCGTCACCGCGTGCGGCAACGCGGTCAGCGCGATCGACGGCATCGTGCCGACCGCGACGCGGCCCGACATCTCGCCTTTCACCTGTTCGACGGCTTCGACCGTGCGGCGGACGTCGCCGAGCAACTGCTCGGCGCGCGGCAGCAGCGCCTCGCCGCAGGCGGTCAGTTCGACGCCGCGCACGCTGCGCACGAGCAGCTCCGCGTTGAGCGCCGTTTCGAGCTCGCGGATCGTGTGCGTGATCGCCGGCTGCGTGACGCCGAGCTCGCGCGCGGCGGCGCGCAGGCTCTTCAGATGCGCGGCGGAGACGAACGCCTGGAGCTGCGCGATGTTCAGGGGATTGCGGATGCGGGTCATCGGTCGGGTCCGGTTGGCGCGAACGGGGGCGGCGGGTTCAGGCGGCGAGCCCGATGAAGGTCACGCATCGGCGCGTGTGCGGAACGCCTGCCGATAGCGCTGCGGCGACGTGCCGACGATGCGCGAGAAGCGCTCGCGAAACGCGCTGACCGAGCCGAACCCGGCTTCCGTCGCCACATGTTCGATCGACAGTTCGGTCACCTCCAGCAACTGCTGCGCATGCCTGACGCGCGCGGTCTGCAGCCATTGCCCCGGCGACGTGCCCGTCTGCTCCTGGAAGCGCCGCGTCAGCGTGCGCACGCTCGTCGATGCCTTGCGCGCGATCGCGTCGAGCGTCAGCGGCTGGCGCAGGTTCGCGTGCAGCCAGTCCATCAGGTCGTGCAGCCCGTCGCCGCCGGCCGGCCATTCGGGCGCGATGAACTGCGCCTGGCCGCCTTCGCGCACGCGCGGCGCCACCGCGTTGCGGGCCGCGTCGACGGCGACGGCCGCGCCGTAGTCGGCCTGGATCATGTGCAGGCACAGATCGAGGCCGGCCGCCGCGCCGGCCGAGGTCAGGATCCGGCCGTTGTCGACGAACAGCACGTTCGGGTCGACGTCGACGGTCGGATAGCGGCGCGCGAGTTCGGCGGCCGCGAGCCAGTGCGTCGTCGCGCGCAGGCCGTCGAGCAGCCCGGCTTCCGCGAGTACGAACGCGCCGCTGCAGATCGACGCGATTCGGCGCCCGCGCGTGGCCGCCGCGCGCAGCGCGTCGAGCACGCGGCGCGACGTCGGCGCGAGCGGCACCGACGTGCCGGGCACCATGATCGTATCGGCGTCGGCCAGCGCATCGAGGCGAAACGGCGGGCGCAGCTCGAACAGGTCGCCGCCGACGCGCGGCTGTTCGCTGCACACGCGTACGCGGTACGCCTGTTCGACATGGGAGGCCCGCACGCGCACGAACGTGTCGCAGGCGACGCCCAGATCGAACGGGACGACATCGGGCAAGGCAAGAACGGCGACCGTGTGCATGGCGTTGCGGCCGTGGCCAGAATCCGTTGAAAGATGTCATTCTAGCCAATGGCTCGGGCCGGCACCACACGCGACAATCGCGGCGGACCACCTGGAGCCCTGCCGATGAAACAAGACGATCGCAACGCGTTGCGGAACCTGCAATACCTGTCGCTGCTGGAGGCGACCACGCTCGTCGCGCTGGTCTGCGTGGCCGTGCCGCTCAAGCATCTGGCCGGCTACCCGGTCGCGGTGTCGATCATGGGCCCGGTTCACGGCATCGCGTTCGCGATGTACGTGTGGGCGGTAGTCGTCACCGCATCGAGCGGGCTGTGGAGCAAGGGCGAGGTCGCGCGGCTCGTGCTGTCGGCCGTCGTGCCGTTCGCGGGGCTCGCGAGCGCCGGCTGGATCGCGCGCAGGCGGCACGCGCAATGATCTATCTGGTGCTGAAGGCGGCGCATCTGGCGGCCGTCGTCACGTTCGTCGGCGGGTTGTTGTTGTCGTCCGTCGCGGTCCGGATCGCGAACCTCGCCGTGCATCGCGCGGTGCGGCGCTGGGATCGCACGGTGACGGCGCCCGCGCTCGCGATCGTCTGGATCGCCGGCATCGCGCTCGCGCTGAGCGGTCACTGGTTCGGCGCCGCGTGGCTGTCGGTGAAGCTCGCGCTCGTCGTCGCGCTGTCGGTGCTGCACGGGATCCTGGCCGGCACGCTGCGGCGCATGGCGCGCGACGATCTCGTCGTCGTGCCGGCGCCGTGGCTCGGGTACGCGGCGGGCGCGGTGATCGTCGGGATGGCGCTCGTCGTCGGGCTGGCCGTGATCAAGCCGTTCTGACGCGGCGCGTTCAGGCGAGCGCCATCTCGACCGCTGCCAGCGTGCGGCGCCGGATCCAGCCGCTGCCCACTCGGATCGCGAGCCAGTACGGCGTGAACAGCCAGCGCGTGCGCGCGCTCGGGCAATGGACGAAGGTTTCGGTGCGCAGGATGTGCGCGCCCGACGCGAGCCCGACGACCTCGAACCGGAGCACCAGCTTCGCGTCGCGCGGGTCGTCGTGCCGGACGAACGCGTCGGCATCGGCGACGGCGCGCACGTCGGGCGTCGGGCGCCAGAAGCGTCCGACGAGGCCGAGCGACAGCGACGTGTCGTCGCGATGGAGCGGCGTGAACGTGTCGAAGCCGAAACGCGCGCGTTCGGGGCGGGCCGGCGCGTGGCGCAGCGCGCCCGCGACGGCTGCCGGGAATTCTCGCATCGTCAGCAGCGTGTCGATGACGGGATCGGCGCGCATGTCGAGCGAGGCGACGACATCGATGATGGATGCGGGCGGCGCGTCGATCGGCTGCGATTCATGCACTTCGTGGAAGCCGAACGACGGAATGAACGGCGGCTTGCGCGCCGAGGCCCGGGTGGTCGATTCGGAGACGATGCCAAGTGGGTTCATCGCGACTCCTGAAGGGGCAAAACGCGATCGTAGCACCGCGCGCGAATGAGCGCCGCGACGTTTTCGCGCAGTGCGTCGCGCTGCGTCGCACCGATAAAAAAAGCCTGGAAACTCGCGTTCCCAGGCTCGAGGCCATCAACGACGATGGTGGAGGAGACGGTATCGTCCCGATGCGCGCCGCCCTTCTGCAGGCGACGTCGCGCATGTGTCGCGCTCAGATCGCCCAGCCGCCGAGATAGAACGTGACGAGCACGGCCGCGATCAGCACGGTGCCGACGTTGAGCTTGCGGAATTCGCCGCTGGCGACGCGGCCGATCACGAGCGTCGAGAAGCCGAGCATGATGCCCGTCACGATGTTCGCGGTCAGCACGATGAACACCGCGCACACGAGGCCGGACATCGCGTCGACCATGTCGTCCATGTGCAGCTTGCTCACGCTGCCGAGCATCAGCAGCCCGACGTACATCAGCGCGGGCGCGGTCGCATACGACGGCACGAGGCCCGCGAGCGGCGAGAAGAACATCACGACGAGGAACAGCAGGCCGACCACCGCGGCCGCGAGGCCCGTCTTCGCGCCGGCGGCCACGCCGACGCTCGACTCGATGTAGGCCGCCGCCGGCGCGCCGCCGAGGAAGCCGGAGAAGATCGAGCTGATCGAATCGGCGGTCAGCGCGCGGCCGCCGTTGATGATGCGGCCGTTCGCGTCGAGCTGGCCGGCCTGGCCCGCGACCGCGCGGATCGTGCCGGTCGCGTCGAACACGGCGGTCATCACCAGCGCGAGCACGCTCGGCAGCACGGCCATCGACAGCGCGCCCTTGATGTCCATCGCGCCGATCAGCGACGCGTGGCCCGGTGCGCTCAGCGACGGCAGCGCGAAGATGCCGCGGTATTTCACGCCCGGATCGAAGATCAGCCCGAATACCGAGATCGCGATCACGACGAGCAGGATGCCGCCCGGCACGCGACGTTTTTCGAGGCCGAAGATCGCGGCGAGCCCGACGACCGACATGATGACCGGGAACGCGGTGATCTGGCCGAGCGACACCGGCAGGCCGGCGCCCGGGTTCTTGATCACGAGGCCCACGTCGTTCGACGCGATCAGCAGCAGGAACAGCCCGATGCCGATCCCCGTGCCGTGGGCGACGCCCGCGGGCAGGTTGCGCAGGATCCACGAACGCACGCCGGTGATCGAGATGCCGGTGAACACGAGACCCATCAGGAACACCGCGCCGAGCGCGACCGTCGGAGGCAGCCCCTTGCCGAGCACGAGCCCGAACGCGGTGAACGCGGTCAGCGAGATCGCGCAGCCGATCGCGATCGGCAGCTTCGCCCACAGGCCCATCAGCAGCGAGCCGAACGCGGTGGTGAGACAGACCGCGACGAACACGGCGCTCGTGTCGAAGCCGGCCTTGCCGAACATGCCGGGCACGACGAACACGGAGTAGACCATCGCGAGGAAGGTGGTCACGCCGGCAATGATCTCGCGGCGTTGCGTGCTGCCGCGCGACGAAATGCCGAAGTACCGGTCGATGGCGCCGTTGGCACCCAAGCCGGTTTCTTCCGCGCCGACGCCGAGCGTCGGCTGCACCGGGGTATCACTCATGAGCTTGCTCCTTTATCAGCATGCTGAAACGGCTCGCAGCGAACCGTCGTCAGGGTGTCTCGTATCTGGTTGGATTGATCGGCAACGTCGCGGGGACGCATGACGCGCGGTGCGTGTCGTGACGGGCGAATCGAAACGATCGCGAGGGTGTCGCGTCGGACGACGCATGGTGTGGTCGACCCCGTCACGTGTGCTTTGCCGTAGCGAAGGTTAGGCGAGCGGCCTATCACGTCCCATCGGGGGAAGAGCATGCAGCGCATGTCGCAGCGCTTATATCGGCGTGCAACGGGGCTCCGTCGCGCCGACACGCGTGTATACGCCTAGTTCGAATCCGTTAAGGCGACTATTTGAATGCAGGGTCGGCGGGCGGGGGGCATTGGACGTTACGAATGGCTTTCAAGGTGGCCCGGGAGGCCGGCGCGCGTGCATGGTTTCCGTCCCGATGCGGGCTTCAACTGCGCGCGAGATGCGCGAGATACGCGCAGAACATGTCGGCCATCGCGTCCGAGTACGCGTCGATTTCCGCGGGCGTGCGCGCGGTTTCGGAGAACGCCTTGCCGCCCGTCGTGAGCGTCGTCAGGATCAGCTCGCACGCGAGCGCATGCGTGGCGTCGGGCACGTCGGGCAGCGCTTCGCGGATGAACGCGCTGAACGCCCGGTTGCCCTCGGCCTTCACGTCCTGCGCCTCGGGGGCGTCGCGATAGAGCGGAGCGGCATCGTCGAGCGCGGTCCGCATCGGCGCCTCGTCGCATTCCGAACGGATGAACGCATGCACCGCCGCGCGCAGCCGCTCGGGCGGCGTCTTGCGCGTGTCCTGCAGGATTGCGCACAGCATGTCGTGCGTCTGCCGCCACTCGTCGTGCTGGAGCCGGAACAGCACGGACGCCTTGTTCGAGAAGTACTGGTACAGCGAGCCGACGCTCACGCCGGCCCGCTCGGCGACGCGCGCCATCGTGAAGCGCTGCGCGCCTTCGCTCGCCAAAACCTGAATAGCCGCCTGCAGGACGTCCTCGACGAGGCGGGTCGAGCGCGCCTGCCGAGGCTGCTTGCGCGTGGCGATCGGGGCGTTTCGGCGGTCGGTCATGAGCGGTTTGCCAATGCGAATAGTAAAACCTGAATAGTTCGTCATATTCTAGTCGGGTGCACTGACGCACTCAACCCGATACGGAGATATCGCATGACCACCCTGATGCTCGACCCGCTGGCTTCGCTGCTGGCGCGCCTGTTCGACGAAGCCGACGCGTCGTCGCCCGCGACGAGCCCGGCCTTCACCAACGTGTCGCGCGACGAGCAAGCGCGGCTGATGCGCAGCAAGACGGACTACGCCGATCTGTATGCGCGCCTGAAGGACTACCCGCTTCCCGTGTCGCGCGAGACGGGTATGCTGCTGTACATGCTCGCGCGCAGCGGCGGCGCGAAGGCAATCGTCGAATTCGGCACGTCGTTCGGCATCTCGACGCTGCATCTCGCGGCCGCGCTGCGCGACAACGGCGGCGGCCGGCTGATCACGAGCGAGTTCGAGCCGTCGAAGGTCGTGCGCGCGCAGGCCAACCTGGCGGCGGCCGGCTTGGCCGATCTCGTGGAGATTCGCGAAGGCGATGCGCTGCGCACGCTGGCCGCCGATCTTCCGGATTCGGTCGACCTGCTGCTGCTCGACGGGGCGAAGGCGCTGTATCCGGAGATACTCGCGCTGGTCGAGCCGCGGCTCAGGGCGGGCGCGTTCGTCGTGGCCGACAACGCGGAATACAGCCCCGACTATCTTGCTTACGTGCGCGCGCCGGAACACGGCTACCTGTCGGTGCCGTTCGGCGGCGACGTCGAATTGTCGATGCGGCTGCGCTGACCGGACGGAGCGAGGGTGTCGACGATTTCACGCCTCCCCGCATCAAATATAGGAAAACTGATTAAGCGGAAGCGGGGCGAAAGGTGAAGGGATGATCCCCGTCGCTGCGACGCCGTGCGCGTCACTTCAGGAACACATAGCGCGCGAAGTACGGGAAGCGGCCGACCGCATGCTCGGTCGTGCACGTCGCGGCCGGCGGCGTGCCGCCCGCCGTGTCGAGCCGCTGCACGAAGCGCACGCCGGCGAGCGTGCCGGTTGCGGCCGGCGTCGCCGCGAGCAGCAGTTGCGGAATGCTGGCCGGGCTGGCGCTCGGCACTTCCGCGAGCTTCTTGCCGGTAATGCGGCTGCCGTCGAGCGCTTCCCACGACGGTCCCGCGCCGTGCCGGACGACGAGCGTGCCGCCGGCATCGAACAGCAGCGCTTCGGGGTGCTGGAATGTCCACGCGAGCCGGTGTTCGGCATCGTATTCGCACGTGTAGACCTGCAAGCCGCTCGCGGTGGTCGTCAGCACCGGCGTGGCCGGCGCTGGCGCCGTGAGGCCGGCAGCCTCGTTGGCGTGCGAAGGCGCGGTAAAGGCCGCGAGGGAAAAACCGGCCGCAAGGGCCAGCAGCATGTCGCGTGTCGGGGAGCGGCTTGGCATGACGGGGCGTCCTTTCAGGTCGGGTGACGGTCGTATGGCGTCGATCCCGTCAACGTTAGACGCCGATCGCCCAGGCCGCAACTCGGAAATGACAATCGCGGCGATAGTCGCCGCGATTGCCGGAGGGCGGATGCGCGATCAGCGGATCGCGACCGGGTTGATATTGACCTGCGTGGAGCCGACGTACAGCGGCTGGCCGAGCACGAACAGGAATTCCCATGCCTTGTCGCGCACCAGCGCGCGGCTGTCGACCAGCTCCAGGTTGTAGATGCCGCGCTTCGCGAGCATGTACTGGTTGACCGGGAATTCGTCCTGCGTATGCGGATTCGGATAGACCTCCGACGCCCACGTGTCGCCGCCGAACGCGACGATCCCCTGATCGGCCAGCCACTTCGCGGCTTCCATGCCGATGCCGGGCTCGACGGCGAGGAACTGCTTGTCGTCCTTGCCGACCAGTTCGAGCCAGCCGGTGTTGAACAGCACGACGTCGCCCTTGCGCAGCGTCAGCCGCTGCTTCTTCAGCACGGCCTGGATATCGGCGACCGTGAACTCGGTGCCGCCCGGCACGATCGGCTTGCCGTAGTGGGCGGTCATGTCGAGCACGACGCCGCGCGTGACGATCGGCGGCACCTTCTCGACGCCGAGCTTCTTCACGCCGTCGACGGTCACGAAATCGGCCGCGCGGTTGCCGTTGTAGTACACGTTGTCGATGCCGATGTGGCCGATGCCGTTCAACTGCGTGCCGACGCCGGTCCATGCGTTGACGAGTTCGTCGTTGAACGTGAACTTGTTCGGGCCGAGGCTCTTGCCGGCCTGCTGGCCGACCTGCACGTTGTACAGCCGGAAGCTGCGGTGGCGGTACGCCGGCAGGTTCTTGTCCACCGGCACGGCCAGCGGATAGGTCTTGCCGGCTTTCACGAGGCCGACCGCCTGCTTGACGACGTCGGGCGTCAGCAGGTTGGCCGCGCCGATTTCGTCATCGGCGCCATAGACGGACGGATACCAGCCGGCCGCCGCCGCCTCGGACGGGGCGGCGTGGGCCGCTTGCGCGGCCGCGAACGGCAGGATCGCGGCGAGCGCGAGCCGGGCGAGCGTCGCTTTCATTCGAGACTCCTGTCGATCGTTATGCCGCGGCTTGCGCGAGCGTCGGGTAGTCGGTCAGGCCGTGGGCGTCGCCGCCGAACAGCGTGTTGCGGTCGTGCGGCGCGAGCGCGGCGCCGGTGCGCAGCCGCTCGGGCAAGTCGGGATTCGCGACGAACGGGCGGCCGAATGCGACGAGGTCGGCCCAGCCGGCGGCGATCGCCTCGCGCGCGCGCTCGGCGGTGTATGCGCCGGCATAGATCAGCACGCCCGGGAACGCGGCACGCAGTTGCTGCTTGAAGGCGACCGGCATCAGCGGCGCGTCGTCCCAGTCGGCTTCCGCGATGTGCAGGTAGCCGACGCCGAGTTCGCCGAGCAGCTTCGCGGCGGCGAGGTAGGTCGTTTCCGGATCGTCGTCGACGCAGCCGTTCAGCGTGGTCAGCGGCGCGAGGCGGATGCCGACGCGCGATGCGTCGCCGGTCCCGTCGATCAGCGCCTGCGTGACTTCGCGCAGGAAGCGCAGCCGGTTCTCCAGCGAGCCGCCGTATGCGTCGGTGCGCGTGTTCGCGTTCGAATCGATGAACTGGTTCACGAGGTAGCCGTTCGCGCCGTGCAGCTCGACGCCGTCGAAGCCGGCTTCGATCGCGTGGCGGGCGGCGGTGCGGTACTGGTCGACGATCTCGTGGATCTCGTCGATCGACAGCGCGCGCGGCTCGGACGCCTGCACGAAGCCCGGCGTGCTGCCGTCCTCGCCGGCGATGAACACGTTCACGCCCTTCGCCTGGAGCGGCGACGACGACACGGGTTGCGCGCCGCCGAGCAGGCTCGTGTGGCTCAGCCGGCCGACGTGCCACAGCTGCGCGAAGATGCGGCCGTGCGCGGCATGCACGGCGTCCGTCACCTTGCGCCAGCCGGCGACCTGCGACGGCGTGTGGATGCCGGGCGTCCATGCGTAGCCCTTGCCGAGCGGCGCGATGTAGGTGCCTTCGCTGACGATCAGGCCCGCACTCGCGCGCTGCGCGTAATACGCGGCCATCAGTTCGTTGGCTTCGTCGCCGGGCTGGCTGGCGCGCGAGCGCGTCATCGGCGGCATCACGATGCGGTTTGGCAGCGTCAGCGCGCCGAGTCGCAGCGGTTGGAAAAGCGGGTCCTGGGTCATGGTGGATTCCTGTCGGTGCCGCGGCCGGCGGGCCGCGGACGGGTCATGTCGGATGAAGGCGGCGTGTGCTCAGTCCCACTTCGGCGCGAGGCCGTCCGGGTCGACTTCGCGGCCGTTGCGCTCGAGCGCGGCGATCTGCGCCATGTCTTCGCCGGTCAGGCGCAGCGTCTGCGCGAGCAGGTTGCTCGCGAGGTTCTCGCGCTTGGTCGACGACGGAATCACCGAGTAGCCGAGCTGCAGCGCCCAGGCGAGCGCGACCTGGGCCGGCGTCGCGTCGTGACGCTGCGCGATCGCGCCGAGCACCGGGTCGCCGAGCACCTTGCCGTACGCGAGCGTCATGTACGACGTCACGTGAATGCCTTCGGCGTTCAGGAACTCGACCAGCTTGCGGTTCTGCAGGTACGGGCTCAGTTCGATCTGGTTCGTCGCGATCGCGTCCTTGCCGACGGCCGCGATCGCTTCCTTCGTCAGTTCGATGTTGAAGTTCGAGATGCCGATCTGGCGCGTGAGGCCCTTCGCCTTCGCGTCCGCCAGCGCGGTCATGAACGCGTCGATCGACACGCCGTTGCCCGGCGCCGGCCAGTGGATCAGCGTCAGGTCGACGACGTCGGTGCGCAGCTTGCGCAGGCTTTCCTCGAGGCTGGCCGCCAGTTTTTCCGGCGCGTAGTTGTCGACCCAGATCTTCGTCGTGAGGAACAGGTCTTCGCGGCGCACGCCCGACGCGGCGATCGCTTCGCCGACTTCTGCTTCGTTGCCGTAGATCTGCGCGGTGTCGATCGCGCGGTAGCCGACTTCGAGGCCGTTGCGGACCGAGTCGATGACGACCTGGCCTTGCAGGCGGAACGTACCGAGGCCGAATGCGGGAATCTTGCTCATCATGTGCTCCTGAAAGAGGGGGAACGATTGCGGTATGGAAGTCATTCTGGCGCGTGAGACTGATGAGATAAACGCGTTCATCAGTCAAAAATATTTGATTTGAAGTCAAATATAGGTCGCGCCATGGGCGTCCGGACCGTGGTCGCCGCTTATGCGGCGCGCGTCTGCGGCGTCGTGTTCGGATGGAACGCGGGCAGCACGTCCGATGCGATTTCGGCCATCGTCTCGTCGAGCGGCCGCCGGTTGCGGCGGAAATGCAGGCCGATGTGCTGCACGCCCGCGTCGCGCATCGCCGCGAGTTCTTCCGTCAGCGCGATGCGCCCCGCGCGGGCGCCGAAGCGGTGCCGCTGCAGCGGTTCGTGCGGATCTTCCGCGAGGTCGAGATGGATGAAGCTCACGTACGGCTTGTCGCCGGCCACTGCGTGCCAGTTCGCGGCGCGCTGCAGGTGATCGGCCGGCGTTCCCGGATACGCGAGGCAGCCGTCCATGTGTTCGCCGATCCACGCAGGCGTCTGCTGTGCGAGGCCCGCGACGAGCAGCGGCACCGGTGAACGGGCGGCGGGCAGCACTTCCAGGCCGGGCGGCAAGTGTCCGCGCGCGCCGTCTCGCAGCAGCGCGATCTGGTCGCGGAAGTTTTCGCCGCGCGTGGCGAAGTCGCGGCCGAACAGCGGATATTCGACCGGCCGGTCGCCGCTCGCGACGCCGAGCAGCAGGCGACCGCCGCTCAGTTCCTGGATCGTCGCGGCCGATTTCAGCGTCAGCAGCGGTTCGCGCAGCGGCAGCACGACGGCCGCGGTGCCGAGCAGGATGTCGTGCGTGATTCCGGCGAGGTAGCCGAGATACGAGAACGTTTCGAACACCTGCGCGGCATCGCCGAACGACGGGTCGTACACCGGCACGTCGCGCACCCAGAGCGCGCGAAAGCCGAGCGTGTCGGCCAGTTGCGCGAGCTCCGCGTGGATGTCGAGGTCGGGCACGCCGGGGTGGCGGCCGTCATGCCGGCGTTTCGCGTTGCCGGACGGGGTCCAGTCGTTGTCGAGCGGCAGTTCGATGCCGATGCTGAAGCCGCCGGCGGCGAGCGTGTCGAGTGAAGTGGACATGGTCGGGCTCCGTTCAGATCGCGCGCAGGCTGCCGTCGAGCCGGTAGAAATCGAGCGACGGCGCGGTGAAGAACGAGCGCGACGTGCCCGCGGCGAAGTCGTCGATATGCACGACGGTGGCGCGATCGGCTTCCTGCCACGAGATCGCGTAGGTGTCGTCGGCGATGGGCTGCCACGTATAGGCCACTTCACCCTTCGCGCCCGCGTACGGGCCTTCGGTGATCTCGTAGCGCATGTGGAGGCCGTCTTCGTCGTACGCGTTGAGCGCGGTGAGGCCGTCGTAACGGACTTCGAAAGTCTTGCCGGCGAACGGCGGACGTTGGGTCGATGCGTTCATGCGGGTGGCTCCTGCAAAAGGATGACGTTCAATGGGCGAGTTCGACGGGTTCGGCCGTGCGTTCCGGCAGGCCCTGACGGCTGTCGAGACGGCCGCTCAGCGCGGTGAGCGCAAACGCGCCGAGCGTGACGACGGCGGCGATCCACGGCGTGTGGCCGAGGCCGACGTTCGCGACGATCAGGCCGCCGAGCGACGACCCGCCGGCCACGCCGAGGTTGAAGGCGGCGATGTTGAAGCCCGACGCGACGTCGGTGGCGTCCGGCGCGAAGTGGCGCGCCTGCTTGACGACGTACACCTGCAGCCCCGGCACGTTGCCGAACGCCACGGCGCCCCACGCGAGCATCGTCAGCACCGCGAGCCATTTCACGTGGATCGTGAAGGTCAGCGCGAGCAGCACGATCGCGAGCAGCAGGAAGATCCGCTTGAGCGCCTTCACGGGGCCGACGGCGTCCGCGAGCTTGCCGCCCCACACGTTGCCGACCGCGACCGACACGCCGTAGCCGACGAGCACGAGGCTGACCTGCGACGGCGTGAAGCCGGCGATCTGTTCGAGCAGCGGCGCCATGTACGTGAACGCGATCAGCGAGCCGCCGTAGCCGACCGCCGTCATCGCATAGACGAGGAGCAGGCGCGGCTGGGCCAGCACGCGCAGCTGGCGGGCGAGCGGCGCGGGCGGCGTCTGCGGCAGCCCGCGCGGCACGAACGCGACCGCGCCGAGGAACGCGACGAGGCCGAACAGCGCGACGATCAGGAACGTCGCGCGCCAGCCGAAGTGCTGGCCGATGAAGGTGCCGAGCGGAATGCCGGCGACGAACGCGACGGTCATCCCGCTGAACATCGTCGCGATCGCGCTGGCGGCCTTGTCCTTCGGCACGAGCGTGGTCGCGATGATCGAGCCGACCGAGAAGAACACGCCGTGCGCGAGGCCGGTGAGCACGCGCGCGACGATCAGCGATTCGTAGCCCGGCGCCTGCCATGCGACGAGGTTGCCGACGGTGAAGAGCGCCATCAGCCCGGCGAGCAGCGCCTTGCGCGGCACGCGGCCGGTGAGCGCGGTGAGGAGCGGCGCGCCGATGGCCACGCTCAGCGCGTACAGGCTGACGAGCAGGCCGGCGGACGGCAGGCTGACGCCGAGGTCGGCGCCGATCGTCGGGATCAGCCCGACGATCACGAATTCGGTGGTGCCGATGGCAAAGGCGCTGATGGTCAGCGCAAGCAACGCGAGTGGCATGACGGGATCCGGGTTTCAGTAGGAATGGATCGCAGTGTGCCGGCTTTACTTTTGCGGAAAAACTGGTCTATAAACCAAATTGTTTTGATTTCAAATCAACAATGAAGATCACGCTCGACGAACTCCAGGCCTTTGCCGCCGTGGTCGACACCGGTTCGATCACCGCCGCCGCCCAGCAGCTCGACCTTACCGTGTCGGCGACGAGCCGCACGCTCGCGCGGCTCGAGGAAAAGCTGAAGACCACGCTGCTGCGCCGGACCACGCGCCGGCTCGAACTGACGGAGGAAGGGCGCGCGTTCCTGCAGGATGCGCGCGCGATCATCGAATCGGTCGAGAACGCGGAAGAGCAGATGCTCGCGCGGCGCGAGATGCCGTCCGGGCGCCTGCGCGTCGACGCCGCGACGCCGTTCATGCTGCACGTGATCGTGCCGCTCGTGCGCGGCTACCGCGAGCGCTTCCCGAAGGTCGAACTGGAGCTGAACAGCAACGAGGGCATCATCGACCTGCTGGAGCGGCGCACCGACGTCGCGATCCGGATCGGCCGGCTGAAGGATTCGACGCTGCACAGCCGGCGCATCGGCAACAGCCGGGTGCGCATCCTCGCCAGCCCCGACTACATCGAAGCGCACGGACAGCCGCGCAAGGTCGAGGATCTGCCGAAGCACACGCTGCTCGGCTTCACGCAGCCCGAATCGTTGAACGTATGGCCGATCCTCGGCACGGATGGCGAGCCCTGCCGCATCGAGCCCGACGTCTGGTCGTCGAGCGGCGAGACGCTGCGGCAGCTCGCGCTGGCGGGCACGGGGGTCGTGTGCCTGTCGGATTTCGTGACCGCACAGGACCGCGAGGCCGGGCGGCTGGTGCAGGTGCTCGCGCGCCAGACGCTCGACGTCCAGCAGCCGATTCACGCGGTGTACTACCGCAATACCGCGATCTCGTCGCGGATCGCGTCGTTCGTCGACTACCTGATCGAGGTGCTGGGCGGCGGCAGCGGCGGCGATGCGCCGGCGCGGCGCAAGGCCGCGTGGATGGAGCCGCAGTAGCGGTGCAGCGCAGGCGGCGCTGCCTTTCGGAATCCGGCGTGCCGCGCGGCGGCACGCCGGCGTGCGGCGATTACGCCTCTTCGGCCCAGGACATCCCGTCGCGCGCGAGCAGCGCCGACGAAGCCGCGGGCCCGAACGTGCCGGCCGTGTACAGGCGCGGCCGGTCGCCGAGCTGCTTCCAGCCGTCGAGGATCGGCTCGACCCACGACCAGGCGGCTTCGAGTTCGTCGCGACGCATGAAGTGCGTGAGGCGGCCGCGGATCACGTCGATCAGCAGCCGTTCGTACGCTTCCGCGCGCCGTTCCGGAATCGCCTGCTGGAGGTCGAGGTTCAGGCTCACCGGCACCATGTTCATCCCGCTGCCCGGTTCCTTCGCGAGCATCTGCAACTGGATCGACTCTTCCGGCTGCAGCTGGATCACGAGACGGTTGCCGTAATTGCGCGGGCCGGTCGGGATGATCGAGAACGGCATGTCCGCGAACTCGATCACGATTTCCGACTGGCGGCGCTGCAGCCGCTTGCCGGTGCGCAGGAAGAACGGCACGTTCGCCCAGCGCCAGTTGTTGATGTGCGCGCGCAGCGCGACGAAGGTTTCCGCACGGCTGTCCGCCGGCACGTTGTCTTCCTCGAGATAGCCCTTGACCGGCTGGCCGTCGACCGCGCCGGCCGTGTACTGGCCGCGCACCGTGTCGCGCGCGACGTCCGACAGCGACATCGGCCGCAGCGAGCGCAGCACCTTCAGCTTCTCGTCGCGCACCGCGTCCGGGTCGAGCGACACGGGCGGCTCCATCGCGACGATGCACAGCAGTTGCAGCAGGTGGTTCTGCACCATGTCGCGCAACGCGCCGGTATGGTCGTAGAAGCCCGCGCGGCTGCCGACGCCGACCGTTTCCGCGACCGTGATCTGCACGCTGCGGATGTTCGGCGCCTGCCACAGCGGCCCGAAGATCGGGTTGCCGAAGCGCAGCACCATCAGGTTCTGCACGGTTTCCTTGCCGAGATAGTGGTCGATCCGGTAGATCTGCGATTCCTCGAAGTGCTTGCCGACCGCGTCGTTGATCGCCTTCGCGGATGCGAGATCGTGGCCCAGCGGCTTTTCGAGGACGACGCGCGAGTGCGCGTCGACGAGGTGCGCGGCCGACAGGTTGTCGCAGATCGTCGTGAACAACTCCGGCGACGTCGACAGGTAGAACACGCGCACCGCGTCGCCACGCGCCGCTTCGGCGAGGCGCAGGTAGTCGTCCGGCACGTTCACGTCGATCAGCACGTACTTGAACAGGTCGAGGAAGCGGCTCCACGCGTCGGCGTCGAACGCCTTCTCGTCGATGAACGGGCGCGACTGCTCGTCCATGAACTTGCGATAGCCGTCGATGCCCCAGTCGCGGCGGCCGACGGCGATGATGCGCGTCTCGGGCGGAAGATTGCAGTGCAGGTGCGCCATGTACAGCGCGGGCAACAGCTTGCGGGCGGCCAGGTCGCCGCCGCCGCCGAAGATGATCATGTCGACGGGCCGGTCGGCCGCCGTCTGGGAAGGCTGATTCGTCATGGGAGGTTCGCGGTTTGAAACGGTGAACGTGAAACGAACGTCGAGGGCAATCGGGCGCCGGATGGCCGGCGCCGGTACGGCAAAACGCAATAGTGCACCGTTTTGATGGTTTGCGTGTGCGTTCCCCCGGATGTAACAGGGCTTGCGTTCTCGTTGATGGCTCGATTATGATTGAGTGCTCACTCATTAAAGGAATCGAACGTGGCCCGACCGCGCAGTCCCGACAAGCACGAAGCCATCCTCGCCGCAGCCGCGCGCGCGCTCGCCGAGGACGGCGCGACCGCGACGACCGCGCGCATCGCGCGGCTGGCCGGCGTGGCGGAAGGCACGGTGTTCACCTATTTCGACACCAAGGATGCGTTGCTGAACGCGCTGTACGTGAGCCTGAAGGCCGACATGCGCGAAGCGATGATGACCGGGTTTCCGGAACACGCGCCGGCCGAGCAGGCGGTACGGCATGCGTGGAACGGCTATGTGTCGTGGGGCGTCGCGAATCCGGACGGCCGGCGCGCGCTGCAGCAGCTCGGCGTGAGCGGGCGCATCGACGACCCGCATCGCGCGGCCGGCGCCGAAGGCTTCGGCGCGATCCGTGCGCTGCTGCGCGAACAGGTCGCCGCGTCGGGCGCGCTGAACCGCGACGAAGCGCATGCGTTCTGCTCGGCGTTGTTTACGTCGATTGCGGAAACGGCGATGGAATCGATCGCACGCGATCCGGTGCGCGCCGATGCGTACCAGGAAGCCGGCTTTCGCGCGTTGTGGGCCGTGTTGCACGCGGTGTGAGTCAGGCACGGCCGTCGGGCGGCGCGTGCCGCGACGGCCGGCACGGAGTTTCAGGCAGGGCGATGCGGGTCATGAAGGATCGGTTTATCGTCCATATTAATGAGTGAGTAATCATTCATTTTCATCGTTTCACCACGATCAAGGAGTGGAAAATGTCGAAAGTCTGGTTGGTAACAGGGGCCGCACGCGGCCTGGGACGCGCGATTTCGGAAGCCGTGCTGGCGGCGGGCGACCGACTGGTGGCCGGCGCACGCGACCCGGCGCAACTGGCCGATCTGGCCGAACGGTATGGCGACCGGTTGCTGCCGGTCGCGCTCGACGTCACCGACGAAGCGGCGGCAGAGCAGGCCGTCTCGGCGGCACGCGCCGCATTCGGCCGCATCGACGTGCTGGTGAACAACGCGGGCTACGGCCATACGGCGCCGTTCGAGCAGATGGGCGCCGACGTGTTCCGCGACCAGATCGAAACGAACCTGTTCGGCGTGATCAATCTCACGCGCGCGGTGCTGCCGACGATGCGCGCACAACGCGCGGGGCGCATCTTCCAGGTATCGTCGGTCGGCGGGCGCACGTCGACGCCCGGGTTGTCCGCGTATCAGGCCGCGAAGTGGGCGGTCGGCGGATTCAGCGACGTGCTCGCGAAGGAAGTCGCGCCGTTCGGCGTGCGCGTGTGCACGCTCGAACCGGGCGGGATGCGGACCGAATGGGCCGCGCAGGCGAAGCGCGACGTCGACGATCTGCTGCCCGACTATCAGCCGTCGGTCGGCAAGATTCTCGAGTTGCTCGGTGCGTATGGCGGCCACGAGGTCGGCGATCCCGCGCGGATCGCGGCGTTGATCGTCGACCTGTCGCGCCGCGACGACGTGCCGCTGCGCCTGCTGCTCGGCGGCGATGCGCTGTTCGTCTGCGAGCAGGCGGAACGGCAGCGCGCGGAAGAGGCGGCGCGCTGGCGGGACGCCACGCTGTCCACGCAGTTTCCGGACGCGAAGCTGCCGGACGGGCTGGAGGCGTTGAAGGCGATCGAGTAAGGGCGGCCGTCGTCGCGGGCGGTGCGTCGACGGCGTCGCTCGCGCAAGCCGGGTCGCGTGCCGGTGCGATGGATTGCGTCAGCGGCCCGGCGCGCAAAACGCCGCGTGCGTCCGCATCGCAACGCCGGCTTTCGCCCACCATTCGCGAAACGAGAACGATCAATTCTCCTCAGCGGGGATTCTGTCGCAACCGTCGAGTTTCTAGACTTGCCTCAAGCGATGAGACCTGCTCGTCGCACCTTCCAAAAGGACACAGTCATGAAGCTCTACGTTCACCCGCTTTCCGGTCATTCGCACCGCGCACGCCTGCTCATCTCGCTGCTCGGCATCGAGCACGAACTGATTGAAGTCGACCTGGCCGCCGGCGCGCACAAGTCGCCTGAATTTCTGGCGCTGAACCGTTTCGGTCAGGTGCCGGTGCTGGTCGACGGGGACACCGTGATCGCCGATTCGAATGCCATCCTCGTGTATCTCGCGCGCACGTCGGGCAACAGCGACTACCTCCCGCAATCGCCCGTGCAGGAAGCCGCCGTGCAGCGCTGGTTGTCCGTCGCGGCCGGCGAGATCGCATTCGGGCCGGCCGCCGCGCGGCTCATCACGGTCTTCGGTGCGAAGTTCAACGCCGATGAAGTGATCGCCCGTGCGCATCGCATCCTCGCGCTCATCGACGCCGAACTCGCGGGGCGCGACTTCATCGTCGGGCCGAAGCCGACCATCGCCGACGTCGCGTTGTATGGCTACGTTGCGCGTGCACCCGAAGGCAATGTGGACCTGTCCGGCTATTCGAACGTCGCGGCGTGGCTGCGCCGCATCGAAGCGTTGCCGGGCTTCGTCGAGTTCGTGAAGACGCCGGTCGGGCTCGCGGCGGCTGCGTGAGCGAAGCCGGTCCGTCGCCCGTGCGGTGACGGAGGGCGACGCCGGGCGCGTCAACGCGCGCCGAATGCGTCATATGCGGATTCCGTCGAGGAGACACATCGTGAGCACGGTATCGAATGAAGCGAACTCGCCGTGGCATCGGGGCGAACTCGAGCTGCAGGAAAAGACAGGCGTGATGCAGAAGATGGACAGCGTGGGACGACGCTTCGTCAGGGATCACATGCCCGACCAGCATCGCGCGTTCTTCGCGCAGCTGCCTTTCGTCGTCGTCGGCGCGGTGGCCGACGACGCAGACGTATGGGCGACCTTCGCATTCGGCCGGCCCGGCTTCATGCAGTCGCCGAACGACAAGCGCCTGCGCATCGATACCGTATTCGATCCGAACGATCCGGCTGCCGGCGGCACGCACGACGGCGCGGCGATCGGCCTGCTCGGCATCGAACTGCATACGCGGCGTCGCAATCGCCTGAACGGCATGATCCGTCGCGGCGAGACGCGCGCATTCGATCTCGACGTCGTGCAGAGCTTCGGCAACTGCCCGCAATACATCCAGTTGCGCGATTTCGCGTTCGTCCGCGAACCCGATACGTTCTCGGGAATCGCACCGGAGGAAAGCGATCGTCTCGACGATCGCGCCCGCGCGATCATCGCGGCTGCCGACACGCTGTTCGTTGCGTCCTACGTCGGCGACGGCGCCGAGCGTCAGGTCGACGTGTCGCATCGCGGCGGCAAGGCGGGGTTCGTGCGCATCGGCGACGACGGCGTGCTGACGATCCCGGATTTCGCCGGCAACCTGTTCTTCGCGACGCTCGGCAATTTTCGGGTCAATCCGCGCGCGGGCATCGTGTTCGCCGACTTCGAAACCGGTGACGTGTTGCAGATGACCGGCGAAGCCGAAGTCGACCTCGATTCACCGGAGATCGCCGCATTTCAGGGCGCGGAGCGACTGTGGCGCTTCAAGCCGCGCCGCGTCGTTTATCGCGCCGGCGCATTGCCGTTGCGCTGGACGTTCCGGGCGGAAGGCTGGTCGCCCAACTCGCTGATGACGGGGAGCTGGGACGAGGCCGCGAGCCGCCTGAGCGCCGCCGAACTGGCACGGGCGTGGCGTCCGTTCAGGGTCGCGAAAATCACCGACGAGAGCACGCTGATTCGCTCGTTCCAGCTCGACCCTGCGGACGGCGCCGGCTTGGTGCCGCACCTGGCGGGCCAGCACGTGCCGATTCGCGTGAACCTGTCGGAGGGCGGCGATCCGCTCATCCGCACCTATACGTTGTCGAGCGCGCCGTCGGACGGCGTGTATCGCATCAGCGTGAAGCGGGAAGGGCGCGTGTCGTCGCATCTGCATGACGAGGTGCAGGTCGGTGACCGCATCGACGTCCGCGCGCCCGCCGGGCAATTCACGATCGATGCGCTCGAGCGCCGTCCTGCCGTATTGCTGGCGGCCGGTGTCGGCGTGACGCCGATGCTGGCGATGTTGCGTCACATCGTCTATGAAGGCGCGCGCAAGCGCGGCACCCGCAAGACCTGGTTCTTTCACGCCGCACGCTCCGTGAAGGAGCGCGCGTTCGGCGACGAGATCGGCCAGCTCGCGTCGGCGGCGAACGGCGCGGTGAACGTGGTGCGCGTGCTGTCGGACGCGACCGGCGCGCGCGAGGGCGACGCGTTCGACGTCGTCGGCCGCATCGATGCGAACCTGCTGCGCGCGACGCTGCCGTTCGACGACTACGACTTTTACCTGTGCGGACCGTCGGGCTTCATGCAAGCGGTCTACGACGGGCTCCGCGACCTGAACGTGGCGGACCATCGAATCCACGCGGAGTCGTTCGGCCCTTCCGGGCTCAAGCGTCGAGCCGATTCGGACGCGAGTGCCCCACTGCGTGCGCCGGCGGATACGCCGACACCCGTCGCGTTCGTCAAGTCGGGCAAGGAAGCGCGCTGGCAGCCGGGCAGCGGCTCGCTGCTGGAACTGGCCGAGGCGCGCGGCCTGACGCCCGAATACGGGTGCCGCGGAGGCAGTTGCGGCACCTGCCGCACCCGGATCGTCGAAGGCGCGGTGACGTATCCGGTCGCGCCGGAATTCAAGGTACCGGACGACGAAGCGCTGATCTGCTGCGCGGTGCCCGCGCATCGCGAATCGGGCGGCGGCGACCGTCTGCTGCTCGACGTGTGATTCAGAACCCTCGTCGCACGGCGACGATTCCCAACGAAAGGAGTTTGACCATGAAAGACGTCAACATTGTTCGCCCGCCGGTTCCACCGTTCTCGCTGGAGACGGCGATCGAGAAAGTGCGGCTCGCCGAAGACGGGTGGAATACGCGCAATCCGGAGAAGGTTTCGCTCGCGTACAGCGTCGACAGCGTGTGGCGCAACCGCGCCGAATTCGCGACGGGCCGTCCGGCGATCGTTGCGCTGCTCACACGCAAGTGGCAGCGCGAACTCGACTACCGGCTCATCAAGGAGTTGTGGGCGTACGGCGGCAACCGGATCGCCGTGCGCTTCGCGTACGAGTGGCATGACGACGCGCAGAACTGGTATCGCTCGTACGGCAACGAGAACTGGGAATTCGGCGACGATGGCCTCATGCATCACCGGCATGCGTGCATCAACGATCTGCCGATCGCCGAGGCCGACCGGAAGTTCTTCTGGCCGCTCGGGCGCAGGCCCGACGATCATCCGGGCCTGAGCGATCTCGGCCTGTAGGGCCTGCTTGCCTACGGCGCGCGATGCTCGCTACGCGTGCCGACTCGCCGGTGCCTGCTAGGCAGACCACATCGGCGCTTGGGCTCTCAGCTTTTCGACGCAGAGATCGATGAACGCGCGCGCTTTCCGGTTCGCGTGCCGGCCCTCCCGATGCACGACGTGAACCGGGAGCGGCGCAAGTTCGTGCTCGGCCAGCAGCACGCACAGCGTGCCTTGCGCGAGTTCGTCGACCACCTGATAGGACAGCAGGCGCACGATGCCGAGGCCGGCCGTTGCCGCGGCAATCGCGGAATCGTTCGTCGTGGTCAGCAGGCGTGGCTGAATGGGGACGGTGAGCGTCTTGTCCCGCGCGCGGAAGCGCCATTCGGGCGCCGGCGTGATGCCCGTCGCCTGAATCGTGACGTGAGCCGCGAGATCGTCCGGATGCTGCGGCGTGCCGTGCGCGTCTAAATAAGCGGGAGACGCGCACAGCACGCGACGTACCTTGCCGACCGAGATCGCCTGCAGCGACGAGTTCGGCAGCTCGCCGATGCGCACGGCCACGTCGGCGCCTTCATCGACGAGATTGACGACGCGGTCCAGAAACCAGCAGTTGAGATTGACGGAAGGATGCTGCTGCAGATACTCGAGCGCGATCGGCGTCACGTAGCTCTTGCCGAACAGCACGGGCGCCGTGACGGTGAGCTGGCCGCGTGGCGTATTGCCGGTGCCGGTGGCGGAAAGCTCGGCCGCGTCGATGTCGGCCAGAATGCGCCGGCAGTCCTCGTAAAACGACGCGCCCGCATCGGTGATGCGGACCACGCGCGTCGTCCGCGTCAACAGCCGCACGCCGAGATATTCCTCGAGTTCCGTCATCACGCGGCTGATCACCGACGGCGAGACGTTCAGCTTGCGCGCCGCCGATGCGAACCCTTCCGTCTCGACCACCGTGACGAAGGTGGTCATGGCCTGAAGCCTGTCCATGTATGAAAGATATCCGGGTGAAGTGAACGTGTCCGCACGCGCATCGTGCGTCAGGATGAACGCGCGTCCGGCTCCGCGATGCTCGACGATCGCATGCGCCACTTCGCCGGCGTCATGCCGACCTGCCGTTTGAACACCCGTTGGAACGCGGCCTCGGATCGATAACCGACCGATTCGCCGATCTCGGCGACGGACATCGTCGTTTGCGCGAGCTTGCGCCCGGCAAGCGCCATGCGGATTTCAGTCAGGACATCGGTTGCCGAGCGGCTGATTGCCTCGTCGAAGTGGCGTGCGAACGTCGCGCGCGACATGTGGCAGCGCTCGGCCAGCCGGGCCAGCGTCCAGGGCTTTTCGGGCTCGTCGAACATCGCTGCGAGCGCCGGCTGCAGCCGATGACGTTGTGCCAGTGCAAGCAGCCCGCGCGGCGCGTGGCCTGCGTCGGACGCACTGCGCAGGGTCAACGCGAACAGCGCGCCGGACAGATGATCCACGACCGCGGCACTACCGGCGCGTTGCTCCAGCACTTCCTCGCGCATCAATTCGATGACCCGCGCGAGCCGCGTGGCTGCAAACGCGGCGTCGCGCGTCTGTTCGTCGCCCGCGGTTACGCTGCTCACGATCAGACGTCGCGGCAGATGATCGCGCAGCAACTGCTGCGGGACGGCAGGCAGCACGAAGCGCCCGCACAGCACATCGGTGTTCGCATTGGCGCTGCCGTTCGTCGCAACGGTCAGGCCGTTCCTGTGCCGCTCGCGCGCCGCGCGCGGCGCCTCGCCGCTGCCGTCGTGCAGCCGATGGGCGCTGCCGGACGGAAACACGACGATGTCGCCGGCCTTCATCCGGAGCGTCGGTTCGTCTTCTCCGTCCGTCTCGCACTCGACGACGGCCTCGCCGCGCAACAGGATGTGATAGGGGAGTTCCCACTCGCTCGACTCGGGATGGTCGATGCGCCACGGCGCCCCGAAGTGGCACCGCACGTCGAGCCGCCCGGTGACCGGCATCATCGACAGCAATCGGTCGAGCATTTCCATATGAGACGTTTGAGCATGGAGTTGCGGCAGTATGGCATTAAAGAAACCGTCGCGCATCCCTACACTGACTCCCATGCCATACGACATGGCTAACCGTTCAACCACGAAGCAAGGAGTCGATCATGTCCCGTCTCACCACCATTCGCCCTGAAGAGGCAACCGGCGCGACCGCTGAAGTGTTCGCGAAGATCAAGAAGGCCGTCGGCAAGGTGCCCAACGCATACGCAACCATCGGCACGCAAAGCCCCGAAGCGCTCGGCGCGGCGCTGGCGTTCGATGCGGCGGTCGCGGCGAGCACGCTCGGCAAGGCCGATATCGAAACGATCAAGCTCGCGGTCAGCGAATACGCGGGATGTGATTACTGCGTCGCCGCTCACACGCTGATGGGCAAGCTGGCAGGCCTGACGAGCGATCAGCTGAAGCAGGTGCGCGCGGGCGCGGCAACCGGCGACGCCGCGCGCGACGCGCTGGTCGCGTATGTCCGTACGCTCGTCGGCACGCACGGCACGGTCCCCATTGCGGTCGTCGATGCGGTGCGCGCAGCGGGCTATACGGAACGCCAGCTCATCGAGATCAATCTCGCGATCGCGTCGATCACGTTCACGAACCTCGTCAATCGCGTGAACGATACGACGCTCGATTTTCCGGCCGTGGCGTAACGGCGCGGTGGATCGCGGGCAGGAAGCCCGCGTCCGCGCCGATACACTGGCGCACTACCGGCCGTCGGAATCGGCGCTGTACCCGAGCTCGCCGCTGATCAGCGCGGCCTCGTGGCGCAGTGCCGTTGCGACCGGCCCGTCGATCGATGCGTCGAAGCCGCCGGTCGCGCCCAACGCGGTGATCGCCGCACACATATGTCCGTTCGCATCGAATAGCGGTGCCGACACGGCGCTGATGCCCTTCAGGTTCGTGTCGCAGACGGTCGCGAGGCCGGCCGCGCGAATCTCGCGCTGCAAGTGACCGACCGGATCGCGTCGATCGAGCTGCGCGCGCAGCTCGGCCGGCGCCGACGCGAGTTCGTCTTCCGCAAGCTGTCGCACCTTCGGCTCGTCGAGCAGCGCGAGGAACAGCCGCCCGGTTGCGGACCATAGCAACGACATCACCGAGCCGGCGCGAACGTTGACCGTGACCGGCAGGCCGGGCTCTTCGAAGCGCATGATCGTCGGCCCGCGGTTGCCCATGATCGCGACGAAGCACGTTACTTCCAGGCGCTCGCGCACGCGCACGAGCGACGGTTCGGCGAGCCGTATCGGGTCGGCCATCCGGATCGCCGAGAGCCCGATCGAGATGCACTGGGGGCCGAGCACGTATTGCTGGCTCGCGCGCTCCTGCGTGACGAACGATTCCTCCATCAGGCTCGCCAGATAGCGGTGAACCTTCGCGGGATTCTCGTCGAGCCGCGCCGCGAGCGCGGTCAGCGTGGCGCGGCCGCCGCACGCGGCGAGTTCCTTCAGCACGAGCAGGCCGGTCGACGCGGACTGGACGCGTTGCCGACGGTCGCGCTCGGGCGGCGCGGTCTTCTTCGTTCTGGCGATTTTTTCCATAAGCCGGATTCTAGCCGGACGGCCGGCGGCGCCCGGCCGCCAAGGTTTACCCCAGTCGTTTGATTACGCATTGCGTATTAGATTTACGCAAAATCATAGCACGGGAGCGAATCATGTCCGTCACGGAGCGCCACGCGTCATCGTCGAAGTGTCCGTTTCATCCTGCGCCGGCCGCGGCGAGCGCACCGAACGGCTGTCCGGTGAGCGCCGCCGCAGCCGCGTTCGATCCGTTCGACGACGGCTACCAGCAGGACCCGCCCGAGTACGTGCGCTGGGCGCGCGAGCAGGAGCCCGTGTTCTACAGCCCCAAACTCGGCTACTGGGTCGTCACGCGCTACGACGACATCAAGGCGATCTTTCGCGACAACCTCACGTTCAGCCCGTCGATCGCATTGGAGAAGATCACGCCCACCGGCCCCGAGGCGAACGCGGTGCTCGCGTCATACGGCTTTGCGCTGAACCGCACGCTCGTCAACGAGGACGAGCCCGCGCACATGCCGCGCCGCCGCGCGCTGCTCGACCCGTTCACGCCCGACGCGCTGAAGCATCACGAACCGATGGTGCGCCGGCTCGCACGCGAATACGTGGACCGCTTCATCGACGACGGTCGAGCGGATCTGGTCGACCAGATGCTGTGGGAAGTGCCGCTCACCGTCGCGCTGCACTTTCTCGGCGTGCCCGAGGAGGACATGGACACGCTGCGCGAATACTCGATCGCGCACACGATCAACACGTGGGGGCGCCCGAAACCGGAGGAGCAGGTCGCGGTCGCGCATGCGGTCGGCAAGTTCTGGCAGTTCGCGGGCAAGGTGCTCGACAAGATGCGCGAGAATCCGTCCGGGCCCGGCTGGATGCAGTACGGGATCCGCAAGCAGAAGGAACTGCCGGACGTGATCACCGATTCGTATCTGCATTCGATGATGATGGCGGGCATCGTCGCGGCGCACGAGACGACCGCGAACGCGACGGCGAACGCGATGAAACTGCTGCTGCAGCATCCGGACGCGTGGCGCGACATCTGCGAGGATCCGTCGCTGATTCCGAACGCAGTCGAGGAGTGCCTGCGCCACAACGGCTCGGTCGCCGCATGGCGACGGCTCGCGACGAAGGACGTGACGATCGGCGGCATCGACATTCCGGCGGGCTCGAAGCTGCTGATCGTCACGTCGTCCGCGAATCACGACGAAGCGCGCTTCGCGGACGCCGACCTGTTCGACATCCGCCGCGAGAACGCGAACGATCAGCTGACGTTCGGCTATGGATCGCATCAGTGCATGGGCAAGAATCTCGCGCGCATGGAGATGCAGGTCTTCCTCGACGAGTTCACGCGCCGTCTGCCGCACATGAAGCTCGCCGAGCAGCGCTTCACGTATGTGCCGAACACGTCGTTCCGAGGCCCCGAGCATCTGTACGTCGAATGGGATCCTGCGCTGAATCCCGAGCGCCGCGACCCGTCGGTGCTGCACCCGCGCGCGGCGGTGCGCATCGGCGAGCCGCCGTCGCACGCGGTGAGCCGCGCGGTCACGGTCGAACGCGTGTCGATGTGCGCGGATCGCATCGCCCACATCCGGCTCGTGTCCGCCGACGGCCGCCCGCTGCCGCGCTGGACGCCCGGCTCGCACATCGACGTGATCTGCGGCGATACCGGCATCACGCGCCAGTATTCGCTGTGCGGCGACCCGGACGAGCGCGACGTGTACGAGATCGCGGTACTGCACGAAGCGCAGAGCCGCGGCGGATCGGCGTGGGTGCATGCGAACCTGCGCGCCGGCGATGGGCTGAAGATTCGCGGCGCGCGCAATCACTTCCGCTTCGCAGCCGACGTCGACAAGGCCATCTTCGTCGCGGGCGGCATCGGCATTACGCCGATCAGTGCGATGGCGCGCGAAGCGAAGGCGCGCGGCATCGATTACGAAATCCACTACAGCGGCTCGCGACGTGCGTCGATGGCGATGCTCGGCACGCTCGCCGCGCTGCATGGGGAGCGTCTGCACGTATACGTGTCGGAAGAAGGCTCGCGTAACGACTTTCGCGCGCTGTTCGCGCAGCCGGCCGACGACACGCACATCTACGCGTGCGGCCCCGCGCGGATGCTCGACGCACTCGAAGCGAGCTGCGCGCACTGGCCGCGCGATGCGCTGCGAGTCGAGCATTTCGTGTCGACGAAGGCGGCGCTGGATCCGTCGAAGGAGCGGCCGTTCGAAGTCGAACTGAAGGATTCGGGCATCACGCTGACGGTCTCGGCGAACCAGACCGTGCTCGACGCGTTGCAGCACGCGAACATCGACGTGCAGAGCGACTGCCGAGAAGGGCTGTGCGGCTCGTGCGAAGTCCGCGTGCTGGCCGGTCGAGTCGATCATCGCGACAGCGTGCTCACGCGCGCGGAGCGCGACGCGCACGACCGCATGATGACCTGCTGTTCGCGCGCGTGCGGTGGCGAGCGGCTCGTTCTCGAACTTTGAACGCGCGGTGGCGCCGCGAGCGCCGCTCGCCCCCCATAAACCACAAAAAAGACCGGAGACATGCGCGATGAAAAAGCGTGCCAACCTGATGTTCGCCTGCACCGTCGGCACCACGCTCGAGTGGTACGACTTCTTCGCGTTCGCCGCGTGCGCGGTGCTCGTGTTCGACAAGCAGTTCTTCGTCGTCGGCAATCCGCTCGCGGCCACGCTGCTCGCGCTCGCGACGTTCGCGGTCGGCTTCGTCGCGCGGCCGCTCGGCGGCATCGTGTTCGGGATGATCGGCGACCGCATCGGCCGCCGCAAGACGCTCGTCGTCAGTCTGCTGATGATGGGCATCAGCACGTTCTGCGTCGGCCTGTTGCCGACCTATGCGTCGATCGGCATCGCGGCGCCGCTGCTGCTCGTGCTGCTGCGGATCGTGCAGGGGATCGCGGTCGGCGGCGAAGCGACCGGGGCGATCCTGATGATCGCCGAATCGATGCCCGCCGCGCAGCGCGGCTTCTGGACCAGCTTCACGATGTTCGCCGGCCCGCTCGCGAACGTGCTGACCGCGTTCGTGATCGGGCTGGTGCAGCGGTTCTACGGCGATGCCGCATTCGTCGACTGGGCGTGGCGGATTCCGTTCTTCATCTCCGCGCTGCTCGTGATCGTCGGTTTCTGGACGCGCCGGCGCGTCGAGGAATCGGCGGCATTCGCCGAGCTGGCCGCCGCGCATCGGACGGTCGAGCGCGCGTCGCTGCGCGAAACGTGTGCGGGCAACTGGCGGCAGATGGCGCGTGCGTTCTTCGTGAAGGCCGCGGAAAACACGTTCCTGTATCTGTTCTCGACGTTCGCGCTCGGACTCGCGACCGGCTATCTGCACTTCAGCCGGCCGCAGGCGCTGTCCGCGCTGATGTGGGCGTCGGCGATCGAGGTCGTCGTCATCCTGATCGCCGCGCACGTGTCGGACCGGGTCGGACGGCGCCCGGTGCTGATCGCCGGCTTGCTCGGCGCGGCGGTCGCCGGTTGTTCGTTGTTCACGTTGTCGCCGGGCAGCGATTATGCGCATCTGCAACTCGCGTTGATCGCGTGCCTGGCCTGCCACGGCATCATTCTCGGACCGATGGCCGCGTACATGGCCGAACTGTTTCCGACGCGGGTGCGCTTTACCGCACTGTCGACCAGCTATCAGCTCGCATCGGTGCTCGGCGGGTCGATCGCCCCGATCGTCGGCACGCTGCTCGTCAGCTATACGGGCTCGGCGATCTTCGTCGCGGGTTACGCGATGCTGATGGCGCTTCCCGCGTTCGTCGCGGTGATCGCGTCGCGCGAATCGCGCGGTGAGGACATCGATTCACAGTCGATGTTCGCCGGACATGCGATGCGGACGAACGACCGGCCGCGTTCGACGCATGCGTAAAGAACGGCGGCCGCGTGATGCGGGCGAAGAAGCGGGTTGCGCGGCTGCGGTGTGATCTTCGATTAGATGCGGATACGTTTCTTCGATTAGATGTGGATACGGCGTTGAAACGCTCATGCAGCAAGGGTTCCCACGGATCAATGAACGTCAAGGACCGAGCCATATTGGAGCTAGGTGAGCGGCCGATGAAGTGAAATTGGACTTTCTATTAGATGCGGATACGGCACACGGAAGGCCGGCTACCTGCCCGTCACACGTTGTGCGCTCATGCAAACGGTCATATCCGACCTACCGCAGCGGATCGCCAAGGGCGCTCGAACGACACGGAGAGGCATGCGTGGTGCGAAGAAAGGCATGCTGAGGCAACAGATGTCTAGTTTTCCAGTTCGCACCGAGCATGGGTCATCATTTTCGAACCGCACCAATCATAAGGATTGCGACATGACTGACGAATTCTCGTTGTCACATATCTGCCGAGAAGCAGACCGATATATTTAAAAAATGGGTTCAATATTTCGGCGCAACCGACCCCAAAGACCTTGATCTTGGAACGTTAACGGCTATTCACGCGTGGGCCATGGACGGTTTGGAGCCGAATGATAAAAGAAGAGAACGATAGTCGGCCCCGCAGGGAACAACAGTTGTTGGAGCTCTCGTATTCCATGATCTCCAATACCTTCCAGGTGGCCGTCGGCGCCCGATGTCAATTTGACTTGGCGGAGCTGTCGTTACCCTGATTGCGACCCGGTTCGCGCGCTGTCGCCGACGGGCCCAGTGTCGCGAGAATCTTGTCGCGGCATACCGTCAGGATTTCGTCGGCCAGTGGAGAATCATCTGGGCACGCGCGCGACAACACAATGGCGCCGACCGCATGCGCCATGATGTCGAGGCAGTCGGCTCGGGCCTCCTCCGAGTCTGCACCGTCTGACGAATCATGTTCCTGGACCAACGCCGCCAGCAGTCTTTCGATGCCGTCCGCGAATGTGGCTCGGACCGCTTCGGGTTGACGCGCGGCATCCCCACCCAGCGCAGCCATCGTGCAGCCGGTTGCGCGCGCGTCGCGGTGCTCGCGCGCGAGATACTGCCGCACGAACTCCGATGCGTCCACCCCGGCCGATAGCGCAACGGTTTGCGCCATGCCGCACGCCGCCGATTCCGCCATCAGATCGGTCTTTGAGCGGAAGTGCTTGTAGAAGCCGCCGTGGGTGAACCCGGCTGCGCTCATCAGATCCGCTACTCCGACCCCATCAAAACCGCGCTCCCTGAACAGCGTCGACGCTGTTTCAACAACGTGGGCCCGGTTGGCCTGGGCCTGTGCCTTGGTGACCTTCACTTTTCCTCTCCGTGAGCGCGTTCCTGTCTGATGGCCTGACTATACATTGATGTTGGTCGTCATCAAAGTCTTGACACGTTAGATTATGGTCGTCATCATTAAGCCATTCCCACCACCCGACGCTGGAACGACATGTCAGAGAAAACGCTTTTCGAGCCGTACGCCCTCGGTGGCCTGACGCTCGCCAATCGCATCGTCATGGCACCGCTGACCCGCAACCGAGCCGGCGCCGGGTTGGTGCCCAGCGAGCATGCCGCGACCTACTACGCCCAGCGTGCGTCGGCCGGCCTGATCATCACGGAGGCCACTCAGGTTTCGGCCCAGGCCCAGGGCTATCAGGACACTCCCGGCCTGTACACGCCCGAGCAGATCGCTGGCTGGCGGAAGGTCACGGACGCCGTACATGCCAAGGGTGGACGCATCTTCGCGCAGCTCTGGCATGTGGGCCGCGTCTCGCACACTGACCTGCAACCTGGCGGTACGGCGCCGGTCGCACCTTCCGCTATCCGCGCCGAGACGAAGACTTTCGTCAACAACGGATTTGCCGACGTGTCCGAGCCACGCGCCTTGGAACTCACCGAGCTGCCGGGCATCGTGAACGACTTTCGACAGGCTGCGGCCAATGCGATTGCCGCCGGTTTCGACGGCGTGGAAATTCACGGCGCCAACGGATATCTGCTGGAGCAGTTCATCAAGGACGGGGCCAACCATCGCACCGACGACTACGGCGGCTCGATCGAGAACCGTGCGCGCCTGCTGCTGGAAGTAGTCGCCGCCGTGGTCAAGGAAATCGGCGCTGAGCGCACCGGCGTGCGCATCTCGCCCGTTTCGCCGGCCAACGGCATTTCCTGCAGCGATCCGCAAGCGCAGTACGACTACATCGCCGAACAGCTCAGCGCGCAAGGCATCGTCTATCTGCACGTGGTCGAAGGCGCGACTGGCGGCCCACGCGATGTGGCGGCATTCGACTATGACGCGCTGCGCCGCCGTTTCAAGCAGACCTATCTGGCCAACAACGGATACGACCTGGAATTCGCCACCACTCAACTCAATGAGGGCAGAGCCGACTTGTTCGCGTTTGGCCGTCCGTTTATCAGCAACCCGGACCTGGTCGAACGCCTGAAGCACGGCGCACCCCTGACGCAACTCAACCCGGCGACGCTCTATGGCGGTGGCGCGGTAGGCTACATCGATTACCCGACGATTTCCGGCTAAGGCTCGTGCTCTTGATCAAGCCTCAGCCAGAAGAACCCTTGCAAAGGAAAGTACCCATGACCACGCTTCCGACAGTCCTCATCACCGGCGCCTCCAGCGGCATCGGCGCCACCTACGCCGAGCGCTTCGCTCGGCGTGGCCATGACCTCGTCCTTGTCGCCCGTGACAAGGCGCGACTGGATGCCTTGGCAACCCGCCTGCGTGAGGAAAGCGGTGTGGCCGTAGAAGTGCTGCAGGCCGACCTGACCCAGTCCACCGATCTGTCCGCGCTCGAGGCTCGTCTGCGCGATGACAGTCGAATAGGAATTCTGATTAACAATGCCGGCGTGGCTCAGCCGGGCGGCTTCCTGCAGCAAACCCCGGAAAGCATCGAACGCCTGATCACGCTCAACACGACGGCGCTGACGAGGCTTGCAGCCGCGGTCGCGCCACGCTTTGTGCAGTCCGGTAACGGCTCGATCGTCAACATTGGCTCGGTGGTGGGTTTCGCGCCCGAGTTCGGCATGTCGATCTACGGCGCGACGAAGGCATTCGTGCTGTTCCTGTCGCAGGGCCTGAACCTCGAGTTGTCGCCCAAGGGCGTCTACGTGCAAGCCGTACTGCCGGCGGCGACGCGCACGGAGATCTGGGAGCGCGCCGGGGTCGACGTGAACACGCTTCCCGAGGTGATGGAAGTCGGAGAGTTG
The DNA here is from genome assembly GCF_016899425.1 of Burkholderia sp. MS389. Classification (GTDB taxonomy): domain Bacteria; phylum Pseudomonadota; class Gammaproteobacteria; order Burkholderiales; family Burkholderiaceae; genus Burkholderia; species Burkholderia sola. The sequence continues at coordinate 1,727,020 of NZ_CP045995.1, read as the reverse complement.
GTGGATGCGGCATTGATCGGGTTCGACCGTCGCGAACTGGTCACGATCCCGCCGCTGCACGTAGCCGGGCGGTGGGACGCGCTGGATGGCGCTCGCCAGGGACTGTTGTCGGACATTCGACAAGCACACGCGGCCGAGCGCTATCAGCTCAACGCCTGACTATTGCCGTTTCTGCCGTTGGCGAGCGTTAGGCTGTACCTGATCTGTAAGAAGCCGATTTTTTGCATCCCGACACTGCACCCTCTGGTTGTTTCAGGGGGCGCCGTGGTCTGTAAAGCAATTGCAGCAAACGGCGGAGCGACCAATACCACGAGGACTTTGCGCCCCAAGTGTTGGCATTTCTAGCGCATTGAAGCTGCGAAGCTGCCTCAACAGGTGAAAACATGACTGTCACCCATATCACTACGCCCACGCGCTTCGTGGATGTCGACGGTACTCGATTCGCCTACCGCCGCTGGGGTAAGGCAGACTCTTCGCAGCGGCCGTTACTGTTCCTGCAGCACTTCCGTGGGGGGATGGACAACTGGGATCCGCTGATGACGGATGGGCTTGCCCAAAGCCGCGAAGTCATTCTCTACAACGGTCGCGGCGTCGCGTCCTCCGGCGGGCAACCACGAACTCGCATTGAGGACATGGCCGATGACGCAGCGGCCTTCGTTGGCGCACTCGGCTTGCAGCAAATCGACGTTCTGGGTTTTTCGTTGGGAGGGTTTCAGGCGCTGGACCTGACCTGGCGCCATCCCGAGCTCGTGCGCAAGCTGATGCTGCTGGGTACTGGGCCGCGTGGGGGAAGTCCCGAAATGGAGCAGCGAGTGTTGACGACAGCGGTCAATCCGGTCCCTGCGTTCGAAGACTTCCTCTATCTGTTCTTCGGCCGATCAGCAGAGGCTGAGCAGGCAGCAAGGGCGTTCTGGGAGCGGCGTCATATGCGAGCCGACCAAGATCCGCCATCGTCGCCGGAAGTCTCTATCGCGCAGATTGAGGCCAACATGCTGTACATGCCGAGGCTCTCGGAAGACGATCCTTTCGCGTATCTGCGCAACATCCGGCAGCCGACGTTCATCCTCAATGGCGTGAACGACGTGATGGTCCCGACGATTAATTCGTTCTACATGGCTCGCAACTTGCCAAATGCTCAGTTGTTCATTTACCCGGACGCCGGCCACGCAGCGCAGTTCCAGTATCCGCAACGCTTCCTGGGTCACGCAATTCAGTTTCTGAGCGAGTGACGCGACAGTCGTCATAGTCCGAACGCACTTTTCTCAGGTTAAAGGGATGCCCGAAATGCTTAAGTTCAAGTTCCTGTTGTGGGCATTCGCCCAGATGCTGAGACGCAAGATCAGGAGCGACGCCAACGCCGCACGCTACGTCGCGTCCAAGAGCCTGGTATTCCAGATTCGTACGGTTTCGGGCGCCGGGCGCTACTTTGTTATCAAAGATGGCACCGTCCGATCGTTTGCGGGCCTGGCAGCGACTCCTCGATTCACGCTCACCTTTACGAGTGCCGCCAAAGGCTTCGAGATTCTGTCGGCCAAGGATGCCCAAGCGGCGTTCCTCCGGGGAGTGGGCAGTAAAGACCTGATCATCAGTGGCGACTTCCGGGAAGTGTTGTGGTTTCAGGGCCTGACGGCGTTCCTGCAGCCTCCGAAAGTCATCTTGCCTTACGACCGCACCGTCTTCTGAGTTGCCATGAAACCAGATCTGCTGAACCAGCCGCTGCGCCTGCCCAATGGCAGCTTGCTGCGCAACCGGCTCGCCAAGGCCGCCATGAGCGAGACCCTGGGCACCTACGATAATCGCCCGACACCGGACCTGGTGCAGTTGTACCGACGCTGGGCTGCGTCGGGGCTCGGACTGATCATGACGGGGAACGTGATGATCGACCGCCGCGCGTTGGGCGAGCCCGGGAATGTCGTGATCGAAGACGAGGCAGACTTGCCCGTGCTGCGCCAGTGGGCGGAGGCTGCAACCGCGCAAGGGGCGTCGATCTGGGTGCAGCTCAACCATCCTGGAAAGCAATCGACCAAGGGTTTGAACGCCTTCAACCTCGCTCCCTCCGCGGTTCCTTTCCGCGAGGACATGGCGGCATTCTTCGAGACACCGCGCGAAGCGACCACCTCCGAGATTCAAGAAATCATCGAACGCTTCGGGCGCAGTGCGGCTATTTGCAAGAAGGCTGGGTTCAGTGGCGTAGAGATCCATGGAGCACATGGCTATCTGATCAGCCAATTTCTTTCTCCGCACCACAACCGCCGCAGCGACGAATGGGGCGGCAGTCCCGAGAAGCGGCGCCGCTTCGTATTGGCCGTCTATGCGGAAATCCGCCGGCAGGTCGGCCCGGACTTCCCGGTGGGAATCAAGCTCAATTCGGCCGACTTCCAGCGCGGTGGTTTTACGGAAGAAGAATCGATCGAGACAATCCGCGCGTTGAGCGATGCAGGGATCGACCTGATCGAGATTTCTGGCGGTACCTATGAGGCGCCTGCCATGAGCGGGGCGATGCGAGAACCGAAGAAGGAATCCACCGCGGCCCGAGAAGCCTACTTCCTTGATTTTGCCCAGAAGGTGCGCGCAGCAGTCAAAGTGCCACTCATGGTGACCGGTGGTTTTCGCACCGCTGCCGGCATGAACGCGGCGCTGCACTCCAGCGCGCTGGATGTGGTGGGCTTGGCGCGGCTGCTCGCGATCGATCCCGATGCCCCCGCCGCCTTGCTTCAAGGGCGCGATAGCCTGCAGCAGGTGCACCCAATCAGTACCGGCCTCAAGGCTGTCGATCGCCTCGGAATCATGGAGGTGCTGTGGTACACGCGCCAGCTCAAGCGCATTGCGAGGGGTAGGAAACCGCGCCCCGACGAGGGCGGGCTTGCAGCATTCTTGAAGTCTGCTTTCAGCAGCGGCTGGGGAACGTTTCGCACGCGGCGTCTGCGGGCGCGCAATTGAGTGCCGAGGGCTTGCGATCAGAAACTCATCGCTGATGAACGTCATATGAAACGATCCACCACCCGATCCAAGGAAGCCACGCACGAGCGCATCGTCGACGCTGGCGCGCGCGTGATCCGCCGCAGCGGGTATGACGGCGTCGCCATTGCCGACATCATGAAGCACGCGGGCCTCACCCACGGCGGGTTTTATGGGCATTTCGCCTCGCGAGAGGCAATGCTGGTCGAGTTGGCGGATCGTGCCGGTGCCGATGCCATCGCCACCTTTTTGCGCTATGCAGCAGCCGTGCCCGCCGAGCATTCCCTGCGGGCGCTCCTGCGAGCTTATCTGTCCAAGGAGCACGTGAAAAACCCGGAGGCCGGTTGCCCAATCGCCGCTCTGGGAACGGAAATGCCGCGTCAGGCGCCGGCGGTACGACGCGCAATTACGCGCCGCATCAAAGAAATGATCGAAGTCGTCTCTCGCCAATCGGCCGACTGGGGCGAGCCCGATGCGCACAAGCGTGCCCTGGCGACCGCAGCGACGATGATTGGGGCCGTGATCCTGGCGCGCGCAGTCGACGAAGAGCCGTTGTCCGAATCGATGCTTGAAGCAGCACTCGAGCATCTTGCTTGCGGCGCGGATTGAAGTCCGACCGCTTTTTTTTACCCGTCAGCATGATGCTCGACATATGAAAGTAGCACCCAAGGAGTCAATGATGAAGAGCATCAACCCAGACACCCAATCGGCAACGTCGTTTGCTCAAGCACCGAACAAGTTCGTCAAGGCGGCTGGAACCACCTTCGTCTACCGTGAACTGGGTCCGCACGGCGGAATTCCTTTAGTTTTGCTGAACCATTGGGGAGCCGTGCTGGATAACTTCGACCCGCGCATCGTCGACGGCTTGGCTCACAAGCGTCGCGTTATCACCATCGACTATCGAGGAATTGGCTTATCCGGCGGTATCGCGCCGGTGACCGTGGACGAGATGGCGCGCGACACCATCGCGGTGATTCGGGCAATGGGTTTTGATCGAATCGACCTGCTTGGCTTCTCGCTCGGCGGATTCGTGGCGCAGGACGTGGCTCTCAAGGCGCCCGGCCTGGTGCGCAAGCTCATCCTCACTGGCACGGGTCCCGCCGGCGGTCACGGCATCGATCGTGTGGGTGCCGTGTCCTGGCCACTGATGCTCAAAGGCCTGCTAACGCTGCGCGATCCAAAGGCCTATCTGTTCTTCACCTCCACAACCAATGGCCGGCGGGCAGCAAGCGCCTTCTTGAAACGGTTGAAGGAACGTAAGACTGGCCGTGACAAGGGGCCTACACCTCGCGCCTTCCTTCATCAACTCAAGGCGATCAAGGCTTGGGGCCAGCAGGCGCCACAGGACCTCACCAACCTGCCCATCCCTGTCCTGATCGCCAATGGGGATAACGACATTATGGTACCCACCGCTTTAAGCCACGATATGGCCCGCCGAATCCCCCATGCACAACTCGTCATTTATCAGGACGCGGGCCACGGTGGAATTTTCCAGCATTACACCAATTTCGTACCTACGGCACTGGAGTTCCTATCGCAATGAATACTCTGTGGAGCAGCCACGTATGAAGCTTCTCGCGAACCCCAGCAGAGCGCGCATGATTCTCGACCAAAATTCGTCGACGACGCGCATTGCCGAAAGCATCACCGAAATTTGGAGAAAGAAATGAAATCAGTCCGATTTCATAAGACCGGAGGCCCTGAAACCCTGGTGTATGAGGATGTGCCAGATCCCTCACTCGCCGACGACGAAGTTCTCATTCGCGTCGAAGCGGCTGGATAGTACCCCAGCCGTGGGCGTGAGCGCGGCTCAGTTCAGCGCCTTCACAATACAACGCAACATCGGAGTAAGAGCAACATGAAAGCACTCACATTCAAACGCTATGGCAAATCACCCGAGATTGGGTTCGCCGAAGTTCCGCGCCCCACACTAAAGCCCGACGAACTGCTGGTCGAGGTTCACGCCGCGGGGGTGAACCCGATCGATAACATGATTCCGACGGGAATTTTCAAACCCGTATTGAAGTTCCAACTGCCCGCGACTATGGGTAGCGACCTCGCTGGCATTGTGATCGATGTTGGCAGCCGCGTAACTCGCTTCAAGAAAGGCGACGCAATCTTTGCAAGTCTGTTCGACCTTGGAAGAGGATCTATCGCCGAATTCGCCGTTGTACCGGAGAGTGCAGCAGCCCCAAAACCGGTTAATCTCGACTTCGTGCAGGCTGCCTCAGTTCCAATGGTCGCACTCACTTCCTGGCAAGCGCTGAAGGAACGTGCCAATCTTCACGCGGGTCAGAAGGTGTTCATTCCTGCGGGATCTGGCGGTATTGGCACGTTTGCGATCCAATTGGCCAAGTATTTTGGTGCTAAAGTAGGGACCACCACCAGTACGGGTAATATCCCATTGGTTACAAACCTGGGCGCGGACGAGGTAGTCGACTACAAGAAACAAGAGTTTGAGAAAGTGCTGCGCGGCTACGATGTGGTGATTGGCACGATCAGGGGCGACGCGATTGAAAAATCGATAGGAATCCTGAATCACGGAGGCAAGATCGTCTCTCTTATCGGGCCGCTGGACGTAGCGTTCGCCCGTGCTCGCGGGCTGAACTTCGTCCTGAGGTTCGTGTTCAGCCTAATGAGCCGCAAGATCATGCGGCTCGCGAAAACGCGGGACGTCACCTACTCATTTCTCTTCGTACGCCCCGACGGTGCTCAACTCGCCGAGATTGGCAAACTGGTCAAGTCAGAACGCATCCATCCGGTGATTGACAAGGTATTTCCGTTTGAACAGGCAAAGGAAGCGCTTGAGTACCTAGCGCAAGGACGCGCCAAGGGTAAGGTCGTGGTCAAGATCAAGTAAGGTACCTGAGGGTTGATTGTTGAGGCGTGCCGAGCTCGGGAATGATGTGTGACTCTCAATACGCCTACCCCTGGGCGAGTCGGCGTCAGGCGTTCGCAACGCCGAGCGTCGGGACGACTGTATTTCGCGGCACGTATGACGACATTTTCCCCTTCGGCGTCGGTTTCGGCCGGCGAAGTGACCTCCTTCTTTTGCAAACGATGACGATTTTGCGTTGGTCGATGCTCTCGAAGGGGCGTCTAACGCTGATACTGGGGAACCGAGCCACAACCTGTTCGTTGTGGAAGTGCCCACCAGATCAAAGACTTAGACGATCTAGCAGTTGGTTGTATTCAGATACAACGATTGTGACCGGCCGCCGCTACTTCGGGCGGCGGATCATCGGTGACCACCGCGATCGACCACAGATCGTCCGCGTCCGGGATCTCGGTGCGCGTCCACAAGCACGCAACCTGCATAGGCTGTGGGGGCGCTCGGTCGAAGCGCAGCCCCACGCGCTGACCATCAAGCTGGACGTTCTCGAAGAAGGCGTCGACGAGCACAATGCCGTGCGTGAATCCGAAGACCTTTCGCCAGGCCGTCGAGAGCGAGTCGATGCGCCCGTTATAGGCCCCCGGCTTCTTTCGTTCGTTTACGTCCGTCAATCGCGGCAAGCGGCACCGGTAGCAGCGCAAAATAATCTAGCGGTGCGTGGCTTGAGGAGCGGACACGCTCAATCCTTGCGCTCACCAGTAGCGCTCAGCGATGTCGCGAAGCCAAAGGCTATCGGACCTATCACTGCGATCAGTGGCGATGGCGCTAGGCAGCTCCGTCCACGTGCCGATTTTTTTTCACCGTAGAAGCGGTTTTTAAGCAGATCGCTAATTCCGGCGTAGTCCCCGACTTTTGGGGCCGCGACTGGTTGTGAGTGAGGTCCGCGCAAGCGAAGAAGACCGCGCGTCCAGGCCGCCGCCCTGCGGCGAAGCCAGAGCGGGATTTCCCCAATACGCGGTCACCAACACTGCACGCCACGGTGTTCACAGTCCGCGGTCGCTGCTTCGCGGGGGAGTATCTGTTGAACCCGTCGCCTCTCGAATTCGAGCCAGCGATTTTTTCTCACCATAGGTCGAAATAAAGTCGTTTGTTGTGAGGCGACACGTCCGCTACTCTAAATACGCGCACCAACCTGACAGGCGCGTCAAATCAAAAGCGCACCATACCGCTCCTTCGACCCATCGCGTCGGGGAAGGGCGAGCAAGCATATAAAGCGCAAGTCCTTGACGGACGATTATCAAAATTGTTGGAGACGAACATGGGATTCACCCGTAGAAACTTTCTCATCACCGGAACCGGAGCAGCCGTTGTTGCGGCGACAGGCCTCCTGGATGGTCCGTGGATTCGGCGCGCCAATGCTGCAGAATTTTCCTATAAGGTCGGGACGAACCTACCGGCAACTCACCCTCTGAACGTGCGCATCCAAGAGGCATCGGATGCGATCAAAAAGGAGACAGATGGTCGAGTCGACCTTCGGGTGTTTCCGAATAATCAGCTCGGTGGCGACCCGGACATGTTCTCGCAGTTGCGAGCTGGGGCACTGGAGTTTTATACGGTGTCGGGCGCAAATACCTTGTCGACTCTGGTTCCGAAGGCATCCATTTCTGGCGTCGGCTTCGCGTATAAAGACTATGACCAGGTATTCGCGGCATTCGATGGTGACCTTGGCGCCCATATTCGCGGGCTTATTGGAAAGGCGAATCTGGTTGTTCAGGACAAGATCTGGAACAATGGGTTCCGCCAGATCACGACCAGTACGAAGCCCATCAAGACTCCTGCTGACCTGCAGGGCATGAAAATCCGGGTACCGGGTGGTCGTCTCTGGATCTCGCTGTTCAAGTCGCTTTCCGCCGCCCCGGCGTCGATCAGCTTCAACGAAGTCTATTCCTCATTGCAGACAAAGGTCGTCGACGGACAGGAGAACGCGCTGGCTGTAGTAGACGCCGCGAAGCTTTATGAAGTCCAGAAATACTGCTCGATGACAAACCACATGTGGGACGGCTACTGGTTCTTGGGTAACAAGGCAGCGTGGGAAAAAATGCCGCCCACCGTCCGTGACATTGTCTCAAAGCACCTCAATGCGGGGGCACTGAAGCAACGACAAGACGTGATCCAGTTGAACGCCTCCCTGCAAAAGACGCTTGCGGGCAGAGGGCTTGCGTTTAACACCGCTGACACGAACGCGTTCCGCCAAACCCTGAAATCCGCGAACTTCTACACGGAGCAGAAGCAATTCTTCGGAGACGAAGAATGGAGTCTCATGGAGAAATACACGGGGAAGCTCGCATGAGAACGCAAATGCTGAAAGACGTGGATGACGCACTCGAACAACAGACCAGCGCAACAGTCCATCACGCAACGAAGACTATGCCACGCTGGCTGTCCCGTGTGGACTTTGCGCTTGGCGTAATCGTCTCTGTGCCTGCGGCACTGCTGGTGCTAGCAGAAGTTATCCTGCTTTTCAGCGGCGTTGTTGCTCGTTATGTCCTGCACCACCCGTTAATCTGGAGCGACGAACTCGCTGCCATCCTGTTTCTCTGGCTAGCAATGACAGGTGCCGCTACGGCGTTGCACCGAGGAAGCCACATGCGCATGACGGCACTTGTCAACCGCATGGGCGAGCACTGGGATCCGTTCTGGGACACCATTTCGACGGTGGCGAGCATGCTTTTTCTCGGGCTCATACTTGTTCCATCGATCGCTTACATCAAGCAGCAGTGGGACATTTTGACCCCGACAATGGAGATCAATGACGGCGTACGCGTTGCGGCTATCATCTTCGGGGTTGTGTCGATGCTGCTGATCTGCGTGGTCAAGTTGTTAGCAATCGGCTGGAGGACCGCTATCGCTGGGGTTGCGGTGTCGCTAGTAAGTGTGTTTGCGTTGGAACATGCCGGACCCGTTTTGCAATCGCTTGGAAACCTTAACCTGGTGATTTTCTTCGTTGGAGTGGTCGGCTTCACGGTCTTGAGCGGCATGCCCATCGCATTCTCCTTCGGTCTTTCCGTGTTTGCTTACCTTTCAATGTCAACCTCCATGCCGCTGGAAATCGTCGTCAGCCGCATGGACGAAGGAATGTCTCAAATCCTTCTGTTGGCGGTGCCGATGTTTATTTTCCTCGGGCTTCTCATTGAGATGACAGGGATGGCACGGGCGATGATCAACTTCCTGGCATCGTTGCTGGGCCATGTGCGCGGTGGTCTTTACTATGTCTTGGTCGGTGCGATGTATCTGATTTCGGGGATCTCCGGCTCGAAGGCAGCCGATATGGCAGCTGTTGCTCCGATTCTGTTCCCTGAGATGAAGAAGCGTGGCGAGAATCCCGGCGAGCTCGTGGCGTTGCTATCGGCTACCGGCGCGCAAACTGAGACGGTCCCACCAAGCATTGTGCTCATCACGATCGGATCGGTTACGGGGGTATCAATCTCTGCGCTCTTTACGGGCGGTCTGTTGCCGGGCCTTGTACTGGCGTTCATGTTATGCATGCTCGTCTGGTGGCGGGCTCGAAAGACTGAACCCACGTCGTCCGGGAGACCCGCGTGGTCCTTTGTCGGGAAAGCGTTTGTGGTATCGATCCCGGCACTCGCACTTCCGGTTGTCATCCGTTTGGCGGTGGTGGAGGGAGTGGCAACGGCAACGGAGGTCTCAACGGTTGGAATCGCCTATGCCGTCGTCGCCGGACTCTTGGTGTATCGATGCTTTAATTGGAAGCGAATCGGCCCCATGCTCGTGGAGACGGCTGCTCTTTCGGGAGCTATCCTTATCATCATTGGTACGGCTACCGCGATGGCGTGGGCGCTCACCCAGTCTGGCTTCTCCCATGGACTGGCCGACTTCATGCAGCATCTGCCTGGCGGCGCATTCTCCTTCATGGTCGTGTCAATCTTCATGTTCATCATATTGGGTAGCGTCCTTGAAGGAATCCCTGCAATCGTGCTCTTCGGCCCGTTACTGTTCCCGATTGCTCGAGCTGTTGGCATCCACGAAGTTCAATATGCAATGGTCGTGATTCTCTCGATGGGACTGGGGCTGTTCTCGCCGCCGTTCGGAGTCGGCTACTATGGGGCGTGTGCAGTCAGCAAGATCTCGCCGAATCTGGGCATCCGACCCATCATGGGTTATATGGCCGCGTTGTTTATTGGGATCACGATGATCGCCGCAGTGCCTTGGATTTCCACCGGCTTTTTGAAGGGTTAAGAGTCGGGGCATCATGACGGAGCCGAAGAGGCGGGGTGCAAGCCCCGCCTCTTTTTTGGTTCTTCGTGGATTTCCGTGGACGTCGCTTGCCAACCCGTTGCAGCCGGTCGAGCAGTCTCTGTCCTAAGGGTAGGTATCGGAGTGGAGCGGTCATTCCGTGCCGTCGCCTGGAGGACAAGTCATCGGCCTCTGCGGACGCTTAGACCCCTGAGTTCGTGAGGCGGCTTAAGCCGTGCAAGGATGCCTGCCTGCGCGGGCAGCCTTTGCGCTCATGTAGCGGCCTCGCGCATCAGTCGTTCGCGCGTCATCCAAAGATTGCTCAAAGCGAACAGCGTGTGCAACTCTGCGGGTTCTTCATCAAGCCGCGTTAGCGCACCCTTAGATGTCACCGTGCGAGGCGATGAACATGGTGACGGCCGACCGGCAGTAGGATTCGATTTCGTTGCTGTCCTCTGCTCTCGCCTCATCGAAGCGTGCGATAAGCAGTAGATCGGATCCTTTGAAAAGCGCGGCAAACAAGCGGGCGGACCGGAGAGGATCGGGTACGTTCAGCAGCCCTTTCGCGTGCAGCTGAAGCAACACGGCCTCGATGTGGGCGATGACACGGGCGGGCCCGGCTTCGTAATGAAGCTTGCTTAAGGACTTTTGATTCGTCTTGTCGGCCAAAACCATGGCTTCCACACTGCGGACATCGGGGCTCAACAGCGTGCGAAGCAGGGATGATCCCACCACCATGAGCTGATCTTCGGCCGAACCGTCGACGCCTTCAGAAAGGGCCTGCGGTGCAAACTGATCACAGCGGGCCACCATGGCCGCGCTGAACAGCGCCTCCTTGTTCTCGAAGTGCCGATAGATGCTGAGCTTGGATATCTTCGCCCGCTGGGCGACTTTGTCCATGGTCGTCGCTTGAAACCCCAATTCCACAAAGAGTTCGCAGGCGGCGTCGACAATCGTTTGGCGAAGCGCCTCGTTGGCGGGCCGGCCGCGCCGGCCGTGGCTGTTTTCGGTCACGACAATTCCAGTACTTGACAGTATTTAAATTCGCGCATTAGGATACCATGTGGTATCGCAATGTGCACGTCAAGGGCAGGTTTGAACCGGTTGTCCAGATCAGGTTTCCCCGGGCCGCCCGGCGATATCGAGCGGCATTGTCGAGCAGGTCAATACAACATGGGCAACTTTGTCGCCAATGCCGAAGGCCTGTTCGCTGACCATCTCAAGCGAGTATCGCCGGACGATCTTGCACACCACGCGCGGCCCACCCCTCCATCCACCACTCGGAGCCCATCACCATGAATGACGTCGTCATCATCGGCGGCAGCTTTGCCGGTCTCGCCGCCGCCCTGCAGCTCGGCCGTGCCCGCCGCAAGGTCACCGTTCTCGATACCGGTCGGCCGCGCAACCGCTTTGCCGGACATTCACATGGCCTGCTCGGCCACGATCACAAGCCGCCGCTGGATATCCTGGTGGAGGCTCGGCAGCAACTGGCGCGCTATCCAACGATCAGCCTCGTCAATGCCCGTGCCGAGAGTGTGTCTGGCGCCATCGACGATTTCTGCGTCGTCACTGACGATCACGAAAGCCTGAGGGCGCGCCGCCTGATCCTGAGCTATGGCGTCGCCGACCAGATGCCTGATGTTCCGGGCTTTGCCGAAAGCTGGGGCACGTCCATCGTGCCCTGCCCATATTGCGACGGCTTTGAAGTCGCCGGCCAGCATTGGGGTCTCGTTTGGTCCGGCCCCCAGTCGCACCAGTCTGTCAGGCTGTTCCGCGATTGGACTGACAAGTTGACTGTCTTCGCCGATGGTCACGACATTGCGCCCGATATCCAGTCTGATCTGGCGCGCCGCAACATACCTGTCGTCGATGGCCGGATCGTCGGGATCGCCCATCACAACGGCCATATCACCACCGTCAATCTCGATACCCGCCGCAATGTCGCGGTCGACATCCTGTTCGCCCAGCCGCGCAACAAGCCGTCGGCAAGCCTGCATGAATCGCTGGGTCTCGCCACGGTTGATACGTCCACCGGCATCGTCCTCAAGGTCGATGAGCGTCGCCAAACCAGCATGCCTGGCATCTACGCCGCCGGGGACCTCGCCACGCCCTTCTTGCCCTCGGTCACCCAGGCATCATCGCAGGGCGCAATGGCGGGTATCTTCGCCCAACAGTCAATGGTGGTTTGAGAGCACAGATTCCCCTTTCTCGTTGCGTCGTCGCCTTCGAAAAGGTTGGCGTAGATCGGCGCGGCGAAGGACGGATCGTCGAGTCAAGGAGATGACGTGACAAAGCAAAGTGCTGATCAGGTGGGTGACTGGAATGGTCAAAGCGGGGAGCGCTGGGTCGCCAACCAGGACCGGCTCGACGCGCTGGTGGCGGTGTTCGGCCAGGCCGCGATAGAAGTCGCCGCGCCCGCGACGGGTGAGCGCGTGCTGGACATCGGCTGCGGCGCAGGCGCGTCGAGTCTGGCTTTGGCCGCCCGTGTCGGCGCGGGGGGCCAAGTGCTGGGCGTGGACATATCCGAACCCCTGATCGACCGAGCGCGCGCGCTTGCGCGACACGATACGCCGGCCCTGTTTCAGGTGGCCGATACCAGCAGCGCAGAGCTGCCCGAGGGCGCGTTCGATATCCTGTTCTCGCGTTTCGGCGTGATGTTCTTCGACGATCCGACAGCGGCGTTCACCCATATGCGACGCGCACTCCGGCCGGGCGGCCGGGTCGCCTTCGTCTGCTGGCGCGGTGCGGCTGAGAACGATTGGATGCGCCTGCCGGTGGGCGCGCTCGAGGGCATCCTCCCGCCGAGTGCGCTGCCCGATCCCGAAGCGCCCGGCCCGTTTTCGTTCGGCGACCGGGAGCGCGTGGCACGCATCCTGACGACGGCCGGCTTTACCGATATCGCTATCTCGCCCTTCGACGCGGCCGTCCGATTCGGCGAGGGCGAAACGCGGGACGCTGCGATCGACGACGCAGTGAAGATGACGCTTGAGGTTGGCCCGCTGTCGCGTGCGCTCGCTGATCAGCCCGACGACATCCGCGCCCGCGCCTCGGCCGCGGTTCGTGCCGCCTTCGCGGGCCTCCCCGGCGACCGGTCGGTGATGATCAACGGCGCGGCGTGGATCGTCATGGCACGCAATCCGGCAAGCTGACAGGTTACGTCGACCAATGTGTCAGAACCGGCAACTCCTCGTGTCTCGGGGAGGGGCTACCTTGAGCGCCGAACGGCCGGAACGCGGCGCTGATTGGCCATTGAGGGCGAAAGGAGCAGTGGCTCTTGATGGCCGAACGCCGACGTTCCTCCCCGGCGTTCCCCGGAATTCCGCGATGAACCTCTTTTTTGAGGTCTACGACTGTTCCGAATGGCTGACGTCGCCGCTCGAGTCGCAATTCTCGTATCGTCAGTGCGATGGATCTCGGATGGCCGGTGGCAACGCCACATGTGATACAAGTGCGAAGAAAATTTGCATCATGCGGCACGTTCGCCGGACGAGTACGGCATGCTGGATGGACCTCAATCCCCATCGGTTCAAACCGCTCGGATGGCGTCATCGCGCTGTACTAAAGTGTCCCCGAATCGGACGACCAACTCGCTGAGGAGGTGCTCCAGCTTTGTGTGGCATCGTGCGAAGAGCCCCGACGATATACCAGCCAAGCTGGCTGTCGTAGATACAAACGATTTTCTCGAGAATGCACCTGGCTTTCTCACTGAGCGTCCACGGCCCGCCACTTGCGTGACCAGCCGCGATAGCCTCTATCTCGCGCTCAGCGTCACAGTAAAGCTGATAGTTGCCGCCGCCCAATCCTTCGTTCCACATCAAATATGAGAGATACGTCGTTCGGATCAGTTGATATACCAGATGCTGGCTACCATGACCGGATTGAAACGAAGCGAGGGCGAGGTGCGAAACCGGTGACCACTCTTTGACGAACGATAACGGAAGCGGGAGAAGCATCTGTCGCGACTGCGTTGGCCCGTGCCGTGTTTTTTTGAGATTCCGTTTTGTCGTTACCATCGCGAATACCAACGCCCGTCGAATTTCATTGAGACATATGCTGTGAGTCCATGACTGTCAGGAGGGGTAGACAATTCTGAGAAGATTGCTGACGCCGGGCGTGCCAAACGGGACCCCTGCGGCGATCAATAGCGGTTTGTGGCGGGCGACACCGATCCGATGCGCCGCAGCTATAGCTTTCGTGACCATATCTTCGATGTTGTCCGCGTCGTCGACACGCAGAGGACAGACGCCCCACGTCAACGCAAGTTGACGCGCAACGACCTCATCAGGCGTGAGTGACAGAATGCGAGAGCCGGGACGCTCGCGAGCAATTCTCGCTGCGGTTGCGCCGGAAGTGGTATAGGCAACGATCGCTGAAACCGACAACATCGAGGTAATGGTAAAAATCGCTGAACTGACCGCTTCTGGTGTGTCGGCGGTGGCAGGAGGTGCCACCGCTTTCAGCAGTTGACGATATGTCGGTGCATTCTCCGTGTGCTCGATGATTCTATTCATCATCGAAACCGCTTCAAGGGGAAAGGCACCGGACGCCGACTCCGCGGACAGCATGACGGCATCGGCACCGTCAAAAACGGCGGTCGCGACATCGGACGTCTCTGCTCGGGTGGGCATGGCAGAACTAACCATCGACTCCAGCATTTGCGTCGCCACAACGACTGGTTTTCCTGCCTCCCGACATAGACTCACGATTCGCTTCTGGATGACAGGGACTTCCTCCGGTGGCAACTCAACACCCATATCGCCACGCGCGATCATGATTCCGTCGGAGGCCTCGATAATCTCTTCGATCGAATCGACAGCGGATGGCTTCTCGATTTTCGCCATGATCTTCGCCCGGCCTCTAATCAGATTACGCGCATCGCGCACATCGTCCGGCCGCTGTACAAATGACAGTGCGATCCACTCTACGCCTTGCTCAAGGCCAAATTGCAGATCTTGCCTGTCCTTATCGGTCAGTGCCGGAATGGGGAGGACGACGCTCGGAACATTGACTCCTTTTCGGTCCGAGAGGACTCCACCGACAACGACTTCGGTCGTAATGCGGGTGAGCGACGTGTCGACAATCCTGAACGTCAGCAGGCCGTCGTTGGCGAGTAGAGTATCGCCATTCGCGGCGACTGCGAAGATTTCCGGGTGCGGCAGGCAGACCCGCGACGCGTCGCCTGAGGCGCTATCAAGGTCGAAGCTGAAAGTCTGTCCTGGCCGCAGCTCGACTTTCCCATCTTTGAATCGCGCCACACGTAGCTTTGGTCCTTGCAGATCGAGCAGTACGCCGACCGGCCGCCCATGCCGGGCCTCGATGCGTCGAATTGCAAGCAGTCGTTGAGCCTGCTCCGCGTGGCTGCCGTGACTCATGTTCAACCGGAAGACATCGGCGCCGGAGATATAGAGGCTCTCAATCAAGCTTTCGGACGAGCTAGACGGTCCGAGCGTCGCCACGATTTTCGTGGAGCGGTTTCTATTCATCGATGAAAATCTTTACGTTGAGGTGAGACTTCCTGCGGGAGAGGCGAGACGAGATGTTCGCGCAAGCAGAGATGAGGCTACTCGGCATTGCGAGCAGCCTTCTAACTTCGAGATGCGACGCGATATTGCAACTGGTCCATATCCGTACGGTAAGAGGGCTGACCGACGTGGTGCAGCGCCTAGCAGGCTGTTGAAATTCGGAACGGTGTAAACGGGCGTTGCGAGCGGTGCGTTAGAGATATCGTGTTCATGACCTTGGGCAGATAAGAGCGATGCGCGGAATGGACGAGATGCAGGAACCGCTGTTCACGACGGTGAAGCTGGAAGATTTCGTGCCGGCCGATCACCCGTTGCGGCCGCTCCGGCTGCTGGTCAATCAGGCACTGAAGCGGCTCAACGGGTTGTTCGGCACGATCTACGCGGACAGCGGCCGCGCGTCGATTGCACCGGAGAAGCTGTTGCGTGCGTTGTTGCTGCAGGTGTTCTACTCGGTACGCAGCGAGCGCATGCTGATGGAGCAGATGCGCTACAACCTGCTGTTCCGCTGGTTCGTCGGCTTGGCCATCGAAGACGCCGTGTGGGACCACTCGGTGTTCTCGAAGAACCGGGATCGACTGCTGGAGCACGACGTGGTCGAAGCGTTCTTTACCGAAGTCATGAGCCTGGCCGACAAGCAAGGGCTGCTGTCCAGAGAACACTTCTCGGTCGATGGCACGCTGATCCAGGCTTGGGCCAGCCACAAGAGCTTCCGGCCCAAGGACGGTTCGGACGATCCGCCAGCCGGCGGTGGCCGCAATGTCGACACCGACTGGAAGGGCAAGCGGCGCAGCAACGACACGCATGAATCGAGCACCGATCCGGATGCGCGCCTGTTCCGCAAGGGGCGGCAAAGCGGAGCCATCCTTTGTTATCAGGGGCACATCCTGATGGAGAACCGCTCGGGCTTGGTGGTCGGCGCAGTGGTCAGCCACGCTGATGGTTTCGGCGAACGCGCGAGTGCGTTGCGCCTGCTCGATTGCGTGCCGGGTCGTCACGCCAAGACGCTCGGCGCCGACAAGGGTTACGACATGCGCGACTTTGTGCGGGATTGCCGAGCGCGCAAAGTGACGCCACACGTCGCGCGCAACGACACGCATCAAGGCGGCAGTGCGATCGACGGCCGCACCTCGCGGCACGCCGGTTATGGCATTAGCCAAGTGATTCGCAAACGCATCGAAGAGCACTTCGGCTGGGGCAAGACCGTCGGCAGGATTCGACAGACCGCGTATCGCGGCCTCAAACGGGTCGACCAGCACTTCAAGCTGACGATGCTGGCGAGCAATCTGACTCGAATGGCGCGAATGCTGACGGTGGTGCCGCCGCAAGGAGCGGTGCAATGAGCCGCCCAAGCGCGGCCGTCGTACGGCAACGCGCCGGCTGGATCGCTCGCGAACGGTCCAGCTTCGGCGATTCGTTGGCAACTCGGCAGCCAAGCGCATACGAAATCCTTTTAAACAGTGCCCCAGTCATCAAAGCGAGGCGCTTTTCAACAGCCTGCTAGGTCCTGCTGCTTTCAATCACCGTAAGGTCGACCGTCTTCCCACATTTCTGGGTGATGCAGTGGGGGGCATGCTTTCCGTGGCGGTTCCCGATGTGAGGCTCCACTTTACGGAGCAAGCAATGTTGCAGCATCGCGCCGGAGTCATCTCGTGATGCCATCGCGTGCGATGACAAAAAAGTTTTGGTCGCCCATTTGCCCACCTTTCAGAGCAAGCTGAAGGTTTCGCAAATGAGGCTTTTCGGAAATTACACGGCACAGCGGTGCGCCCACGGCCAGGCGACCGTCAATCTCAAGCGCGTCAGGGCCAAGGACTTGTGTGACCTGGCTGGACGTATCTCCGCCTGAGAGAACCAGTCGTTGCAGGTGAGTGGCTTCGAGGACATCATTCGCAATTGCGCCAAGCCGTTGCCCAAGCAATCGACCACCTTGATGCCGAGCGTCGTCCTGGGTCAGTCCGCGAGCGGTAAAGTACTCGAGCATTTCGACGATGCGTGCATCGCTCGGGCCACGGGCGGTATGCAAAATGACGCTGCGCCCTTCACTGAGCAGCGCAATCGCGCGGACGGCGATATCTTGAGCTGTCCGTTGCCAAGAATCTTCTCGAACGAGCGCTTTTGCGTCGATGGCGATTTCGGCGAAGCCTGCAGTGATCGCCGCGTCGATCTGTGCGGACGACAGCAGTGAGGCGCTCCCGGAAATGGCAAGGATCTGATTCGTCGGCGCAATACGGTCATAACACCGCTGCGTTTCGGGAAGGCTACCGAGTTCCCGCCACCATTGAGTCAGCGCATATTCGACACCAGACGAGCCGATTGTAAATACGGAGCCGACCGCCGTAGCGTAGTTGTCGAGGAGCCGGCCGACTTCGGTTAGATGACGTGGAGTCACTGAATCGAGCAAGATTCCCGAGTCGCCCGTTGAAATTGCTTTCGACCATGCCAGATCGACTTCTTCGCGAGTACCTTCCAGATTCGGCAGCTGGAAGCCGGAGAGAGGCAAAGCGGTCTGCAGGGCCAGATGACGCAGAAGATCTCCCTCGGCCATCGGTGTGACCGGGTGGGCGCTCATAATTGGATGGCGATCGATTCGATAAGTCTTGTTGTCGGTACCAGACCGAGCGAACAAATTGCCAAATGCGCAGTAGCGCTTCAATGCCGGCGTACCGGCAACAACCGGAACTGGATTCCGAGTGATGCCCGCCCGGGCTATCTCCAAGACTCTGCCGATGCTTCCTATCGCCGGGCCGCTATCGAAAGTCGAACAGACTTTGTAGTGAAGGATCGGAGCATCGAGGGCGTGCAGAGCTTCGAAAAGCGGTGGAAGAGACCGATCCATTTCGGACGGACTCATGCCTCGGCTGTCGCCTGCGACACCGATGGCGTCGAATCCGCCGAGTTGCGATAGTTTTTCGGACGAAGGCGCTTTCAAAAAAAGCGCGCACCTAAGCCCCGCGAAGGCCAGGACCTCGAGAGCGTCCGTCGATCCGGTAAAGTCGTCGCCGTAGAAAGCCAGCCTCAGTGCCGCAGCTGATTGTTCGGATTTTGCGCTCATCCGGGTCACGCCGATTGAAAGTGAGACAGCGCAGCACGCAGCGCAGGTCGGGACTCCGCGAAGGTGTTCAGGTCGATCCCTTCGACAGCTGCTTCCCACCCTTCCCGCATACTTGCAACGCCCGCGGCAATTCCATGCGGATGTCCGATGATTCCGCCGCCCGCCAAATGCATCAGGTCTACGGAACCCAACTGAGCATAAAGATCAGGGGCTTGCGACGCCCACTGGCCAGATGAAAAAACGGGCATCAACGGCTGCACGCCCGCGAACGGTGTCAGGCAGGCACGGGCCGATTCGATGACGGACGCGTCTGGTTCCCAGAACTTGCTGCGAATGCCGTTGACGTGCAGTTGATCCACCCCAGCAAGTCGCCACAGCTTCTGATACGCCTTAAAGGAGAACCCGAGTTGCGGATAGCGGGTGAGTGCGCCCCAACCATTGCGGTGACCGTGGATGGGCAGCTGGGCATGCTTGCGAAGGTGCTCGACGCCAGCAAAGCCGACCCAATTAATGCAAACCATCACGCAAGTACCGCCCGCCCGTACCACCGCGTCGTGTCGCTGGAGCATCTCTTCGATTGTGCCCGAGATGTTGATTGCGTACATGGGCATACGTCCCATGCGGTCGGCGTGCCGATGCAGGACGGGCATGACGGCTGCGAGACGCTCGTCGAAGCTCGCGTATGTGGGATCAGCGAGAAGCTCGTCGTCCTTGATGAAATCGATGTCTGCGGCACAGAGACTGTCGACGATCTCTGCCGTCTGTGCGGGAAGCAAGCCAATGCTCGGCTTAATGATGGTGCCGATCATTGGTCTGTCGTAGACCTTAGCGAAGTCGCGGGTTCCGCTAATGCCGAATTGAGGGCCGGGGAACTGGGCGGCGTAGGTTGCTGGCAGATCGATATCGAGCAAGCGTAGCCCTGTCACTTCTCCCAACTCAAACAGATTACCCGCGACCGTTGACAGGAGGGTCGGCAAGTTAGGACCAATGTTGTCGACCGGAAAGGCGATCTCGATCTCACCCCGGAAATATACACTCGGGGATCCCTTGCGTTCGACATGAGCACTGTACAGGGAGGGCTCCAGAACAGGAGAGTGCGAATCCACCTTCACTACACGGGCCCTGGCACGGTTCTTCAGCGCATCAGTCTCCCCCGGCAGCGCAAGAAACGTCCCGCTGGACTGTTCGCCTGCGATTACCTCTGCGGCTTTTGCAATCGGTACTGAACTCTCGACGAAATAGCGCGCAGTGAATTCGGCTCTTCGATGGGGGATTTCGACCATGTTTGTCTCTTCGTACTAGGTATTCGAGCTGAAACCGGGCACATGAGGCCTGCGTGGCCGCGTGCGCTTTAGCCGGGGGATGAGCAGAATATAGATTTGACGTCTCGCGACATCAAACGATATGATTTCTTGACCCTGAGCGAAAAACTCACAATAGGCAGCTTCCGCAAGCAGTGGGCTTCGGGCCCAACAGGAGTCCAGGTGCCTCGTCTTTCATTGAATGCGCTGCGAGCTTTTGAAGCCACGGCGCGCCTGCGAAGTTTCGGTGCTGCCGCTGAAGAACTCAACGTGACTCACGGCGCGGTGAGCAGACATATACGCGCACTTGAAGACCAACTGGGTGTCCTGCTGCTGTCACGCAATGCACACTCGACGGAGCCGACGCCCGAAGGTGCCCAGATGGCGGAAGGCCTGAGCGTGGCGTTCAACCTCATCCAAAAGACCGTCGATCAGTTGAAGCCGGGTCCGTTGACGCTCTCGTGCTCGGCTTCGATCATGATGTACTGGTTGCTGCCACGCCTCTCAAAGCTGAAGAATGCGATCCCGTCGCTTGACCTGAGTTTCAACACCGGTCATGGTGAAATCGACTTCACGCGGGACAAGATAACGGTAGCGATACGGCTGTCCTCCATCCCTGTACCCAAAGGCGTAACCCCTGTTCCGTTGATTGAGGAATGGATCGGCGCGGTTTGCTCCCCGGAATACATGCGCACGAACCGGATCGAAAAACCGGGCGACCTAGCGCGCGCGCGGCTTTTGGCAACCAATACACGACCGTCCGCGTGGGCTGACTGGTACAAAGCGACCTCGACCGTACTCGAGCCTCCGCCCGATATTGCTGAATCGTTTGATCATTTCTATCTTCAGATTCAGGCCGCCAAGTGCGGGTTGGGAGTTGCGGCAGTGCCGAGAATGCTCGTCCGAGACGAACTGGACTCAGCTGGTCTTGTCGCGCCGTTCGGTTTCGTCCCGGGACCGGTGCACCTTGTGCTCTGGGTTGCTCCTCATGCCGAAAATCAGCCGAAGACAGTCGCCCTAGTTGAATGGCTGAGGAACGAGCTGCGTGAGATGGAGACATGAAGCCAACTGCGGCGTGCTTTCTTGTAGACGAAATCTCTGCATCCTGGCTGTGACTTTTTCTCACTGCCTGTTGCTTTATTATCCTTTGACCTAGCCCGCTGCGGCTTCAATAATCTGCTCATGAGATGGCGCGTAGCGCCATCATTCGATCCGCTTCCAGGTATCGGAATCGAAGCCTGCAGCGGTCTTACGCTAAAGGAGACAGCGTGGAGCAGATGAAGCAAAGCGACGCGAGCCGCGTTGCAGTGGTTACAGGTGGCGCGATGGGCATCGGGGCCGATTCGGCGGAACAGCTCGCGAAACGTGGCTATCACGTTGTTCTTGCCGATATCAATAAGAGCGCGGCTGAAGAGGCGGCGTCGAGATTTCAGCGCGCGGGCCTGTCAGTGTCGGCCATTGAGATGGACGTTTCAAATTCAGAGTCGATTGCCGCTGCGTTCGGTGAACTTGACAAAAGACATGGGCGTTGCGACGTGTTGGTCAACGGCGCCGGTATTGCGAAGCTGGTGCCGTTCATCGACTATCCACTGGACACGTTTCTTAAAACGATGCAGGTCAATGTAACGGGGGCGTTCTTATGCTCCCAGCACGCCGCACGTCTGATGGTAAAGAATCGCTGGGGCCGCATAATCAATATCGCCTCGGTGGCAGGCATGCGAGCGGTCGGTAAAGGCCGCACGGCATACGGCACCTCGAAAGGGGCCGTTATTGCTTTAACCCGCCAGATGGCAGTGGAGCTCTGCGATTACGGCATTACAGCTAACGCAATCGCGCCAGGCCCAGTCGATACGCCGATGACCAAGGCGCTGCATAGTGAAGAGTTCCGCGCCGAATATTCAAATGCGATTCCTATGAAGCGCTACGGCACGACGTCGGAAATCGCTGCGGCGGTGTGCTATCTGGCGTCGGAGGAGGCGGGGTATACGAACGGAATTGTGCTTCCGGTGGACGGCGGATTCCTTGCGTGGGGAGCGGGTGCGGTTTGAACGGGACATGACGACGCTGGCTCGAAGCGCGTCAGAACAATCTGCTGGTTGTGACGTGGTTGTCGCTCGCCAATCACCTTCAGCCGTCTCCGATATCAAGGCACTGTGAATAATTTGCTCACCGAACGAATGCTCGATGACGATCATTCGACAATCGTCTTTCCGAGCACGCGAGGCGGTGGCATCTTTTAGCCGTGGTTCCCGAGAAGAACCTTTGTTACCTTCCGGCTGCGGCTATAAGGTCTCGGGATGGATTTGTAACGGAGGAGCGCGTTCCAATAGAGCACGTGAGGCGATGAGGACGCGTCCTACATTTTCTCGGCCAGCACGGCCTTTTGCCGTCGCAAGTGCGCTAGAAAAAGGGCCTGATAATCTACAGAAACGGCGCCGATCACACTAGCTCTTCCTCGGAGATTTCTACGCCAGGCGTTGATTTTGGGAACGTCCGCGAAAATTGACGCGACACCATCTATCTCTAAAGTGTCGAAGTAGCGAAAGATGGGGGCAAAGACCGCGTCTACCATGCCAAAGGTCTCACCGTCGAAGTACGGACCGAGGCCTGGGACGTTTTCGAGTTGGACCAGCCGTTCTTTGAACGACGTGGCTTTTACTTCGGCGCTGGCATGGTCCTTGGCGTTCAAGTACCCCCACGCCTCGCCCAGGGTCGCTGAGCCAAATTCAATCCAGGCTCGATGCTTGGCGCGTGCCAATGGATTGGCCGGGTAGAGATGTGGGCCGGGTTGCGTTTCGTCCAGATATTCGCAAATCGCCATACTTTCAAACAAGATCTCTTCTTCGCCGTCGGGCTGCTGGATTTGGAGCAAAGGGACCTTGGCAGTCGGTGACAGTGCCAAAAACCAAGCCGGCTTGGCGTTGAGATCCACGTTGATACGCTCGAACGCAACTTGCTTTTCAAGCAAAACGATGGCGGCCCGCTGGACGAACGGGCACAGAGGGTGACTGATCAGAGTAAGCGAGGGCATTGTCATGTAAGGCTCGAATGGTCTGTATGCAGCGGCAGTGCACCAGGATGTTTTCCGTGTCTCTGCTCTTTTTGCTTCGCGGGAGGGGAAAGCGTGATGCCGAACGCAGCGCCTGCCACTCGTGCGCGAACAGAAGACGCTTTCCCCGGGCTCCGGCGTTGCTCGATCAGCGGTTGAGCATGCGACCGCCATCCACGACGATTTCCGATCCGACCGTCCAACGGGACTCGTCGGAGGCCAGGTACAGCACGGCTTTGGCCACCTCCTCCGGAGTACCGAAGCGGCCGAGTGGGATGGTGGCGGCAATATCCCTGTTGACTTGTTCGCGGTAGGCGTCGGGGATGCCGAGCTTGTCGTACAGCGGCGTGTCGACCGGGCCGGGGCTGACCGCATTGACGCGGACGCCGCGTCCAAGCAGTTCCGCCGAAAGCGTCTTCGACATATTCAGCACCGCAGCCTTGGTGGCCGCATAAACGGAGGAGCGCTCTGCGCCAACATGCGCACTGACGGACGTGTTGAGCACGACCGACGCCGGGCGAGCGAACACCGGAAGCAACGCCTGGAGCAAGAAGTACGGCCCCTTGACATTGACATCGAACGAGCGATCGAACATCTCTTCCGTCCATTCCTCAATCGGCAACCAGACGGATACACCAGCATTGAGAAAGGCAACGTCTAGTTGACCATAGTGGTCCTTGATGGCTTGTGCCAGTTCCTTTTGGGCAGCGACACTGGCCGAGTCGGCCCGTAGAACCGGAACCTCGGATCCAAGTTCGGCTTGCGCCTTGGCGATCGAATCGGGATTGACTCCCGTGACGACGACGCGGGCGCCCTCGGCCAAAAACTGCTTCGCGGTTTCCAGACCGATGCCGCTGGTGCCGCCGGTGATAAGGGTGCGTTTACCTTGCAAGCGCGACATTGACTTCTCCTATAAGTGACAACCAACCGTGGTCGACAGGGAGAAATGTGCACCTATGCTGGTGTGGCGATAAGATGTCTGCTTTGAATATATTTCATGCTTCCATTGCATGAATTGGGGGCCGCGTGAACCGATTTCTCTTGATGACGTGCTTCGCACGGGCAGTCGAGACGGGGAGTTTTTCTGCTGCAGGGCGAGATTTGGGATTGGGCCAGCCCAACGTCAGCCGCTATGTAGCCGCGCTGGAGGACCATCTCCAAACGCGGCTGCTGCACCGATCCACACGAAAGCTTGCCCTGACGCCCGAGGGTGAACGCTACTACGCAGATATCCGCCGGATTCTTGACGCGGTGGACGAATCTGAATCGTCTTTCAGGAACAGTGTCGATCCATCGGGACTCTTGCGCGTGGCCTGTCCCACGGCGCTAGCGCATGCATATGTGTTGCCTCAGGTCCCGGGTTTTCTGGAGCGGTATCCCAGATTGACGCTGGATCTTCAGATCAGCGATCGCTACGTGAACCTGGTAGACGAGGGAGTCGAGCTCGCGATTCGCATCGGGCATCTGGAGGACAGTGCGCTACGCGCCAGGCGCATAGGAATGTACGAGCGTGTGGTCGTGGCCAGCAAGGACTATCTGGCGAAACGCGGAGTTCCGGACACACCTGATGACCTGCGCGAACATGATTGCGTGGTCTACACTTTGCTGTCGTCCGGTGCGACATGGCGCTTTCGTGACGGCGATATTCCGGTCTCTGGCCGGCTGAGGGTTAACTCACCCGAGGCCGTTCGCGCAGCGGTCACCGCGGGGTTAGGGGTCGGGCATGGGCCGGAATGGCTGTTCGAGGAAGGGTTAAAAAGCGGTCGTTTGCAGTTAATTCTGACCGGGCACTTTGCTCCGGCCGTCCCTGTTCAGATTGTCTATGTTGCAAACAGGTTGCTTCCAACACGGGCCATGGTTTTTACTGAATTCATTTCCGACGTATTTTCAGGGATTCCGGCTTTCAACAAAATCGCATTTCCGAAGCCTTAGAAGCTGTTGCGAAATTACGGATTAGGTCTGTTAATTTTTTCGATAGGGTGTTAGGCAGTATGACTCCGCGTGGCAGGGGCTGACCTCTCGTGAGGAATCAAACGTGGGTTAGCATTTCTGCCAGAGCGACACGGTGTGGACAGGGCCACACCCGGCAATTTCCGGCACGGAGGCCCGCAATGGAACACGATAGCACGCTTCTCTATGTAGGTTTGGACGTCCACTCGCGCAGCCAGGCGGCACACTGTGCGGCTTCGGACACGGGCCAACTGACCGTGATCGACTGATCGCCCCGGCGCACCTCGATGCGGATCTCGTCGATGTGTTACCGCGCGAAGGTCGGGCTCGAATGAATCGATGGACCGTGAGCCACTGCACTTGAGCGGTATACGTTCGTGGCCGCAGCACCGCCGTGCCTTAATTCGCCTGCGACAGGGTGCGAGCGGCGATGGCCACAGCTGGTTTTGCCGCACCACATTTGTAGGCCATACGGTCCATGAACGGCGAGCGCTTCCCGAAGTTGTAGGCCATTGGATCGGCGAAGAATGACGCCAGGGCATGGCCTTGAGGAGCTTGGTTGGTTTGCGAAATACTTTCGGTTGGGCGCTCTGGAATTGGCCATTGACGTGTGCGCGGCAATGTGCGGGCTTTCCGAAAGGACCTCCAGAAGCCGCTTTCGAATAGATACGGATACGCCTTGTGCCATGGGCGTTCCAGCGATGCTTCAGGCTCCCGTATCCAGATCTAATCGAAAGTCGTATCCGCATCTAATCGAAGGCTACACTGCGGGTCCGATCCGTCCGTATTAACCCTGATTAAAAACCCTTATCACGGTGAAAAATTCCGCATCTTATTGAACCGATATCGGCTGGCTATAGTGGCTCGCTTTCCCGCACGCGCCACCGGCGTGCGCAGACAAACGCAGGAGCCCCTTGATGACCACCACCGATACCCGCTTCACCGAAGTCGAGGATCTGATGCCCGCCGCCGGCGGGCTACGCGAGATCCGTCACCACATCCATCACCACCCCGAACTCGCGTACGAAGAGCACGACACGGCCGCGCTCGTCGCCGACAAGCTCGAGCAATGGGGCTGGCAGGTGACGCGCGGGGTCGGCAAGACGGGTGTGGTCGGCACGCTGCGGGTGGGCGACGGCACGCGCAGCATCGGCATTCGCGCCGACATGGATGCGTTGCCGATCGTCGAGGCGACCGGCCTGCCGTATGCGAGCGGCACGCACGGCAAGATGCACGCGTGCGGCCACGACGGCCACACGACGATGCTGCTCGGCGCCGCACAGCATCTCGCGAAAACGCGTCACTTTTCGGGCACCGTGCACCTGTATTTCCAGCCGGCGGAAGAGCACGGCGTCGACAGCGGCGCGAAGAAGATGATCGACGACGGCCTGTTCGAGCGCTTCCCGTGCGATGCGGTGTTCGGCATGCACAACCATCCGGGCGCGGCGCCCGGCGTGTTCCTCACGCGGCGCGGCCCGTTCATGTCGGCGGGCGACAAGGCGATCATCACGATCGAAGGCGTCGGCGGCCACGCGGCGCGGCCGCACCTGACGGTCGATCCGGTCGTCGTCGCCGCGAGCATCGTGATGGCGCTGCAGACGATCGTCGCGCGCAACGTCGACCCGTCGCAGCCGGCGGTCGTCACGGTCGGCTCGATGCACGCCGGCACCGCGAACAACGTGATCCCGAACGGCGCGCGCCTCGAACTCAGCGTGCGTTCGTTCAGCCCCGAAGTCCGCGCGCTGCTCAAGCGCCGCATCACCGAGCTGGCGCAAACGCAGGCCGCGAGCTACGGCGCGAGCGCGAACGTCGAGTACATCGAAGGTTATCCGGTCGTCGTCAATACGGATGCCGAAACGGATTTCGCCGCGCAGGTCGCGCGCGAACTCGTCGGCGATGCGCACGTGGTCGAGCAGACCGACCTGCTGATGGGCAGCGAGGATTTCGCGTTCATGCTGCAGCAGCGGCCGGGCTCGTTCGTGCGGCTCGGCAACGGCGAAGGCGAGGACGGCTGCATGGTGCACAACCCGAAATACGACTTCAACGATCGCAACCTGCCGATCGGCGCGGCGTTCTGGACGCGCCTCGTCGAGCGTTACCTCGGGCAGTGATCGCGGCGGCGGCGCGCGGTCGGCGCTTCCGGCCGCATTGACAGGAGAGGATAGCGATGCAGAAAGACCATCTCGCGCTGCACCCGGCGTCGGCGGGCGTGGCCGAAGCCGACACGCCTGCCGTCACGCGGCGCGGCGCGATCGCAGCGGCCGTGATCGGCAACTGGCTGGAATTCTTCGATTTCACCGTGTACGGCTTCTTCGCGGTGCTGATCGGCAAGCTGTTCTTCCCGTCGAGCGACCCGACCACGTCGCTGCTGCTGTCGGTCGCGACGTTCGCCGCCGGGGCTTCTTCACGCGGCCGCTCGGCAGCGTCGTGCTCGGCGTGTACGCGGACCGCAAGGGGCGCAAGGCCGCGCTGAACCTGACGATCATGCTGATGGCGCTCGGCACCGGCCTGATCGCGATCGCGCCGACCTATGCGCAGGTCGGCGTGGCCGCGCCGTTGCTCGTCGTGTTCGCGCGGTTGCTGCAGGGCTTCTCGCAGGGCGGCGAATTCGGCGCGGCGACGTCGACGCTGCTCGAACAGGGCGGCACGTCGCGCCGCGGATTCCGCGCGAGCTGGCAGCTCGCGACGCAGGGCGGCGCCGCGCTGATGGGCTCGGGCTTCGCGGCGCTGCTGTCGAACACGATGACGAAGGACGCGCTCGAAGGCTGGGGCTGGCGGCTGCCGTTCCTCGTCGGCGTGCTGATCGCGCCGGTCGGAATGGTTCTGCGTCGCCGGCTCGCGGACGACGCGCCCGGCGACCGCCATCACGGGATCGAGCGCGGCGTGCTGCACGAGCTGTTCTCGAAGCACACGCGCACGGTGGTGCTGCTGATGCTCACGGTGATGGGCGGCACGGTGTCGACCTACATCCTGACGTTCTACATGCCGACCTACGCGATCCATACGCTCGGCCTGCCGATGAAGCTGTCGATGTTCGTCGGCGTCGCGTCGGGCTGCGTGATGCTGGTCACGTGCCCGCTGTTCGGCTGGCTGTCGGACAAACTCGGCAGCCGCCGCCTGCCGATCTTCGTCGGCCGCGGCGTGCTGGTCGCGCTGCTGTTCCCGGCGTTCTGGCTGATGAACCATCATCCGACGCTGTCGGTGATCCTGCCGCTGACCGCGCTGATGCTGCTGTTCTATTCGCTCGGCTCGGCATCGGAAATGGCGTTGATGTGCGAGTCGCTGCCGCGCCACGTGCGCGCGACGGGCATCTCGATCGCGTATGCGCTCGCGGTGACGATCTTCGGCGGCACCGCGCAGTTGATCGCGACCTGGCTCGTGAAGACGACCGGCAGCAAGCTCGCGCCGGCCGGCTACGTGGCCGCATGCGTGGTGCTGTCGCTGATCGCGGTCGCGATGCTGCGCGAGACGGCGCGGGAATCGCTGGACTGACGCGCGAGGCGGGCGGCAGCCTGACGTGACCGGGCAGACTGGTCGGCATGACCGGCAAGGATCTGTATCGCCAGATCTACGACATCACGTTCGTCGATAAGTCGGGCGCGACGTTCCAGGGCATCACGAGTAGCGAAGCGTCGTCCAGCGAATGCTCGATGAGCGGTGTGGACGTTTATGTGGTCACTCAAAAGATCGACGGTGGGCAGTAACACTATCGGCCCTAATCTTACTGTGTCAATAAATTCATGCCATTATAGGAACTTCTTCATCCATGACGTGAGGAATGATGGACTGGGAAAGATCATTCGATGCGTATCTGGAACATTTGTGTGAAGCGCTTGGGCATAACGATCGTGAATCAGGATTGAAGGGCATTGCCAAGGGCTGATGCTGCCAATTCGGCGCAAGAGCGTCGAGCCGCTGGCGGCACATCTGGAACCGGAGCATGTGAGCGCGCGGCACCAGTCACTGCATCATTTCGTGGCGAAGTCGGAATGGTCCGATACGGCGCTGCTCGAGCAGGTGCGGCGCTGGGTGCTGCCGCACATGGACCCGGCTGGCGGGTTGTACTGGATCATTGACGACACGGGATTTCCCAAGAAGGTTAAGCATTCGGTCGGCGTGGCACGGCAATACTGCGGTCAACTGGGCAAGCAGGACAACTGCCAGGTCGCGGTGAGCCTGTCGGTGGCGACGGAAGGCGCGAGCCTACCCGTGTCGTATCGACTGTATCTGCCGCGTGAATGGAGCGACGATCCCGTGCGACGACAGAAAGCCGGCGTGCCCGAGGAAATCGAGTTTGCAACCAAACCAGGGATTGCGACCGGGCAGTTGCACGAAGCACGGCAAAGCGGTGCGCCCGACGGTATCGTGTTGGCCGATGCGGGCTATGGAGACGACACCTCGTTTCGCGAGGCCGTCAGCGAGCTCGGGCTGCAATATACGGTGGGCATTCGCTCGAACACGCGCGTATGGGCGCCGGGCACGGCTCCTCTCCCTCCCGAGCCCTCCACGGGGAAGTCGGGTCGGCCACGCAGCTTGTTACGGCGCGCACCGGGACATGAGCCGACCGGAGTCAAGGATCTGGCCTCTACGCTCGATGCCTCGTGCTATCGTAACGTTATATGGCGCGAAGGCACGTGCGCCGCGCTCAGTTCGCGCTTTGCTGCCGTGCGCGTGCGTGCTTCACACCGAGATTACTGGCGCTCCACACTGCGCGATGAGGAATGGCTGTTGATCGAATGGCCCGAAGATGATGCGGAGCCACTCAAGTACTGGCTTTCGACTTTGCCCCAGACACGACGCTCGAACGACTGGTTCATGTCGCCAAGATGCGCTGGCGTATCGAGCGGGACTATCAGGATCTCAAGCGGGAGTTTGGCCTGGGACACTTCGAAGGACGTGGCTGGCGTGGCTTCCATCACCATGCATCGTTGTGTATTGCTGCCTATGGATTTCTTGTTGCTCAACGCCTCATTCAAGGCGACAGTAAAAAAAACTCCGCGATCGGCGACCCGTTTGCCTTACCCTCGGATTACGTGCCACGCGGGTCCCCAGCGCGCACAGCGCCACGTGGCTGATTCCATCACCACGCTGCGCTGGCGTATCGCTGCATACATCGCGCGCCGGCTTGAGCGATGTCCGTTTTGTTCAGCATCCAATGCTGATTTATTGACACAGTAAGATTAGATGCCGGTCGGCTGGCGACAGTCGATCGAGCGCGAGGTGCGGGGCAATGCGGCCAGCGATCTCAATAGCGTCAGGTTGTAGGTTGCCATTGGTAGCGGCAGCAGTTGTTCCACTTTCTCGAGTCCGCGAACCATGCTTGTCCGAGCGGGCCTATCGTTTTGCCGCTACTAACCCGCTATCAGGAGTGAAATCAGGGGTCAATTATACGGGCCCACATTGTCAAGAACGATTCCAAGGCACGTCATCTTTGCGATATATCGATGGCCATCGGATCGATACGGAACCTTCCATTGGTGGAGATCAGTGACGTATTCGAAATTCTCGTCAAAAATTACTTGAGATAAGCCATTCTGTTTGGCGTATTTTTCAACGAATTCCGTTATTTCGTGGCGAGTCATTTTGGGGCACGTACCATCGCCGCCGTCCCAATTCCTTACGTAAGCTAAAATTGCAAATAAAACTAATGCGCAGGCTAGTAATGCGCCGCCGGCGGCTATCGTGTATTTGAGTATTTTTTTAATCAAAATTCTCTCCGCAATCAAAAAATCCAGTTTGTCGATGTGAGGAAAGCTTTTGAGCTTTCCTCATGCCGGTTCACGGATCAGCAAAATTGACTCATGGTCTGCGCCCGAAACCACCAGGCCTTGCCGTATGGATCGCCGCTGGCGTTCCGTCTGGATTCGTTGCTTTGATGCTGGCTCTGGTTCCATTGACGTTGAGTGGCTGCGATCCAGTAAAATAGATCATGAAATCTTTGTGATCAGTAAATTCTCCAATCTTACGGACGAAAGTAGTCAAGGCCTCTTGTATCGACGGACGAGACCGCGATGCATCAAAGTCGAATTTGTCTGGGTTGAGTGTGTATTCGCCTCTGAAATAGAAACTATCATCACTTCCTAAAAATAGCTCACCCTGGATGTGGCCGCTCACTCGTCCGAGTGCCGATCCGACAATTAATTCTTGGTTGCTCAATAAATTCGTGCTGAACTGGGCGTCGATCCGATAGGTTCCTGGGCCCATGGCATCGTTGACAATAATGTCTCTTATTGGGGAGATCTGCTGAACACCGATTCCGAGTTTCAAAGATTTTAGGTCGACCGATTTCGGGTCTCCGTTTCCTCTGATCCAGTTATAGTAAGCTGAAAGGGTGAAGAATGGAGTGGCGTAGAATTTGAAGCTCTCAATGGGTGGAGCTGGGAGGTGACTGAAATAATAGTCGCTGAACAACCCGAATGCTGTTGTGAGACCACTAAACGTCGTATCGGAGAGGCCATACTGGGTCGCGCCAGTGATGCCTTGCCAGCCCATGTCTGCAATCCACGAAGTGAAAAGGGCATAGGTTGAAATTTGCGCTTGCACAACTTGCTTGCTTGCAAGTTCCATCCCATACCCAAATTCAGAAAGCACGTACCGGGAACGTCCGGCGGCGGCAGCTTCGAGAATCTTTTTCCCATTGACTAATCTGAATTTGCCAATTTGAAATATGCCACCGCGAATATTATCTCCATTTATTGCCCAATGATAACCTCCAGCGGGGCCATTGGGTGTTGCTATGGGGAGTGCAAGTTCGGTGGGTGCCGTAACGCTGATTGGTGGCAAAAGATCGTCGGCTGGACCGTGTCCTTGCGCGAGTGATCGAACAGGATTGCTTACTAAAAAAGCAGTGGAGGCGCCAAGAAAGTTTCGTCTTTTCATCTAATGGTCCCAGTAGCGTTTGGTTTTCTGTGAAAAAGTTACATCGATTTTAGAGTTGACGAAGTCAAAACGCTTTGCCCTCGGAGTTGCAGCAGGCATGACACGCGTGACTGAGATTGTTGCCACTCGGCCATTCTTTCAATGTGACTTCATCAACATTACTAGTATCTAACCAATTCGTATGATGTTGCAACCAGAGTGAGATAGGCGTCCAATCGAACTCGTACGATGTCGTCAACAAAACTCCCATGACGTCGGCGGCAGTGCCCCGAGCAGCCGGTCCCGGTCGACGAGCTTGCGCGCGATCAGATGCCGCACGTTACCCTCGGCTTGCCATACGCCATGGATCGCAAGCAGCGCGCGCGGCGCAGTGACCCCGTGTGCTTACCGCCCGCGCACCACCCTCAGATACGACGCGAGCATCGTCGCAAGTTCCTGCGCGGCCGGCGTCAGCGGCACGGCCGCGCGTTGCAGCAGGCAGACGTCCTGCGCGTCGGCCCGTTCGCATACGGGTACTTTCGCAAGCGCGCCGGCGAACGGCCCGTGCCGCGTGATCGCCTCGGTTTCGAGCGCGAGGGAATCGGTCTGCGTGACGATCTGCAGCGTCTCGAACATCCCTTCGACGGTCGCGAGAATCCTCGGCGGCGGCTGGCCGTGCGCGTCGAAGTACGCGAGCAGCCGGTTGACGACCGGATCGGCGCTCAGGTTCGGCGAGCGCGTCGACACCCATCCATAGTCGGCCAGCTCGGCGAGCGATTGCGCGTGCATCGCCGGGTGCCCGTTGCGGCACACGACCACCGGCGCCGACGTGCGCAGCGGCGTGACCGCGAGATCGGTCGTGTCGGTCTGCTTCGCGACCAGCGCGATCGCGAAATCGACCGCGCTTTCGCGCAGCCAGCCGATCATCATCCGCGACGTGCCGGTGCGCAGGTGCACGTCCACCTTGTCGAAGCGCGCGCGGAACGCGGTCAGCACGGGCGCGAACGCGTCGATCAGCGGCTCGGTCACGAGGCCGAGCGTGACGGTGCCTTCGTAGGCGCCGCTCAACTGACGGATTTCCCGCTCGACCTGCTCGCATTCGCCGAGGATCGAACCGGAGCGCGCGAGCAGCCGCCGGCCGACCGCCGTCGGCACGATTCCGCGATTGGTCCGCGTGAACAGCGTCGCGCCGAGCGTCGCCTCGAGGCCCTGCAGTTGCTGCGTGACGCCGCTTTGCGCGAGGTCGAGCGCGCGGGCGGCCGCGCGCAGGCTGCCGTGCTCGACGACGGCCTGGAAGATGCGGAGCTGGGACAGCGTGAACGCCATGGGAAGCAGCGAAGCCGGTGATCGGAAATACCGATCATGATAAGTCAGCCGATGGTTCCGGCGTGGGCCCCGCGCTTCTACGATCGCAGGCAGTCCGGCTCATGCCGTTTGCCTCGCTTCCTGCCCATCGTCGACCATGAAACGTTTCCTCGTCCCGCTCGTTTCCCTGTGCCTTGGCCTGGCCGCCACGTCCGCGTACGCGCTCGACGCGCACGTGGTGCGGCTCGGCATCGACCCGACCTATCCGCCGATGGATGCGAAAGCGCCCGACGGCAGCCTGAAGGGCTTCGACGTCGATCTCGGCAACGAAATCTGCCGCCGCGCGCAGTTGCGCTGCCAGTGGGTCGAGCTCGAATTCTCCGGGATGATTCCCGCGCTGCAGGCGCGCAAGATCGACGCGATCCTGTCGTCGATGGCGATCACCGCGAAGCGCGAGAAGCAGATCCTGTTCTCGTCGAAGCTGTTCCGTTTCAAGTCGCGGCTCGTCGCGCGGCCCGGCAGCGGGCTCGACGGCACGGCGGCGTCGCTGGCCGGCAAGCGCGTCGGCGTGCAGTCGGGCACGCAGTTCGAATCGTGGGCGCTCGCGCACTGGGCGCCGGCCGGCGTCGGCGTGGTGCCGTACAAGAGCCAGGACGACGTGTTCGCCGATCTCGTCAACGGCCGCCTCGACGCGGCGCTGCTCGGCACCGTGGAAGCCGATTACGGGTTCCTGCGCCAGCCGCGCGGCAAGGGTTTCGCGTTCGTCGGCGCGCCGCTCGACATGGGCGATCGCGGCGTCGGCATCGGCATGCGGCAGTCGGATACCGCGCTGAAGGCGTCGATCGACGGCGCGATCGCGTCGATGCTGAAGGACGGTACGTACGAGCGGATCGCGAAGCAGTATTTCGATTTCAACCCGTACGGCGACTGAACGCCGGGCGACCTCGACGTTTCACCCGCTTCTTCGTTTTCATTTCGTTCGAGACCATCGATGCAGATTCGCACTACGCCGCTCCTGTCGCCGTCGATCGGCACGCAGCGCACGCTGACGAGCTTTCATTTCGGGCCGGCCGACAGCGGCCGCAAGATCTATCTGCAGGCCGCGCTGCACGCGGACGAGACGCCCGCGATGCTCGCGGCGTTCGTGCTCAAGCAGCGCCTCGCGCAGCTCGACGCCGAAGGCCGGCTCGCGGCCGAAATCGTGCTCGTGCCGGTATCGAACCCGATCGGCCTCAATCATCATCTGCTCGGGCAGTTCATCGGCCGTTTCGACCTCGCGAGCGGCCGCAACTTCAATCGCGGCTTCCTGCCGCTCGCGGAGATCGCCGCGAGCGCGCGTGACCGGCTCGGCGACGACGGCGCGCACAATCGCGCGATCGTGCGCGAATGCGTCGGGGCGGCGCTCGCGGAAATCGCGCCGCGCACCGAATTCGATGCGCTGCAGCTTGCGCTGCTGAAGCTGTCGCACGACGCCGACGTCGTGATCGACCTGCATTGCTCGCTTGAAGCGGTGATGCACGTGTACACGAGCGATAGCGCGTGGCCGGACGTCGAGCCGCTCGCGCGTTATCTCGGTGCACAGGTGTCGCTGCTCGCCGAGGACTCGGGCGGGCACGCGTTCGACGATGCGCATCACCTGCTGTGGTCGCGGTTGAGTGCGCTTTTGCCGGCCGGTACGCCGATGGCGGCCGGCACGGTGGCCGTGACGGTCGAGTGCCGCGGCCAGCGCGACGTGACGTACGAATATGCGCAACGCGACGCCGACGCGCTCGTCGACTATCTGGTGTGGCGCGGCGCGGTGCGCGGCGAACCCGCGCCGCTGCCGCCGCTGGCCGCGCCGGCCACGCCGCTCGCGGGCAGCGAGCAGTTCTACGCGCCGGTGAGCGGGATTCTCGTGCACCGTGCGGCGATCGGCGCGACGATCCGTGCGGGCGATCCGCTGTTCGACATCGTCGATCCGCTGACGGATGCGGTCACGACGATCTCGAGCGCGACCGACGGCGTGTTCTACATGCGCCGCGCGATCCGCTTCGTGACGGCCGGCGCGCCGCTCGGCCGCGTGACGGGCACGGTGCCGGTGCGCAAGGGGATGCTGCTGGGCGCGTGAGCGGCGGGACGGGCGCGTGTCCGAGTGGTGCCCCGCAATTTCGTTCTCGTCAAATTGACCGGGCGTGGCCGCATCCCTAAATTGATTGATGCGGAGCGCGCTCCGTGTTCCGTGAGAAGGACGTTGCAAGCAGAGTCAGAGAGTTGAGCGGGCGGCCCATGCCGCCCGTCTTTTTATCCGCGCGATCCGCGAATGACCGTCGTGCCGGTCCCGCGAGCGAAGTAACCGCTCACCCGCGCCGCGCGACCAGTTCCGACACCGTCTGCGCGGCCTGCTGCAGCGGCCCGAGAAACTCCTTCACCATCTGCTTCGCGGTATGCCGCTGCGCGTTGCCGCTGATGTTCATCGCGGCGATGATCTGCCCGCGCCGGTTGCGGATCGGCGCGGACAGCGACATCAGCCCCACTTCGAGTTCCTGGTCGACCACGGCCCAGCCCTGCTGGCGCGCCTGAGCGATCGCCGCCTTCAGCTCGCCGAGGTCGGTGATCGTGCGCGGCGTGTGCGCGCGGATGCCGCTCTGCGCGAGCGTTTCGTCGAGCGCCGCGTCGTCGAGCGCGGACAGCAGCACGCGGCCCATCGACGTGCAGTACGCGGGCAGCCGGCTGCCGATCGACAGGTTGATCGTCATGATCTTGCGGGTCGGCACGCGCAGCACGTAGACGATCTCGGTGCGATCGAGCACCGCGGCCGAGCAGCTTTCGTGGATCTGCGCGGACAACTGCTCCATTACCGGATCGGCGAGATTCCAGAACGGCATCGACGTGAGATACGCGAAGCCGAGCTCGAGGATCTTCGGCGTGAGCCGGAACAGCCGGCCGTCGGCCTCGACGTAGCCGAGCGTCTGCAGCGTGAGCAGGATCCGGCGTGCGCCCGCGCGCGTGAGGCCGGTGGCCGACGCGACCTCGGTGAGCGTCTGCTCCGGGCGCGTCGCGTCGAACGCGCGGATCACCGCGAGGCCGCGCGCGAACGACTGCACATAGGAGTCGCCGGGTTTCTGGATGTCTTCGGTTGTCATGAACGGTTGGTTTGTCGTGCAGCCGAGAAGATAGCGCATGGGGCCTGACACGCCAACCGCCCGGCGGACCGCGCGCTTGACAGGTCGTCCCCGCACTCCCTATGATGCGTTGAACGTTCGATACACGATCTTATGTTCGTATATAGAACATTTAAGCGCATCCCGGCGGGCAATGCAAGGGGCGCGCCCTGTTCATTTCCCAGCCTTCCGTGGGACCGGAGACACTGATGACCGAAGCTTTTCTGTGTGATGCGATCCGTACGCCGATCGGGCGTTACGGCGGTGCACTGTCCGGCGTGCGCGCCGACGATCTGGGCGCGGTGCCGCTCAAGGCGCTCGTCGAGCGCAACCGCGACGTCGACTGGACGGCGATCGACGACGTGATCTACGGCTGCGCGAACCAGGCCGGCGAGGACAATCGCAACGTCGCGCGCATGTCGGCGCTGCTCGCGGGCTTGCCGGAAGGCGTGCCGGGTTCGACGATCAATCGCCTGTGCGGGTCGGGGATGGATGCGGTCGGCGTGGCCGCGCGCGCGATCAAGTCGGGCGAAGCCGCGCTGATGGTCGCGGGCGGCGTCGAGAGCATGACGCGCGCGCCGTTCGTGATGGGCAAGGCCGCGAGCGCGTTCGCGCGCCAGGCCGACATCTACGACACGACGATCGGCTGGCGCTTCGTCAATCCGCTGATGAAACAGCTGCATGGCGTCGATTCGATGCCGGAGACCGCCGAGAACGTCGCGGTCGACTACAACGTCAGCCGCGCGGATCAGGACCTGTTCGCGCTGCGCAGCCAGCAGAAGGCCGCACGCGCGCAGCAGGACGGCACGCTCGCCGAAGAAATCGTGTCGGTCACGATTGCGCAGAAGAAGGGCGATCCGCTGGTCGTGTCGCGCGACGAGCATCCGCGCGAAACGTCGCTCGAGACGCTCGCGAAGCTGAAGGGCGTCGTGCGCCCGGACGGCTCGGTCACGGCCGGCAACGCGTCGGGCGTGAACGACGGCGCCGCCGCGTTGCTGCTCGCGAACGAGGCAACCGCGAAGCGCTTCGGCCTGACGCCGCGCGCCCGCGTGCTGGGGATCGCGACGGCCGGCGTCGCGCCGCGCGTGATGGGTATCGGCCCCGCGCCGGCCACGCAGAAGCTGCTCGCCCGACTCGGGATGACGATCGACCAGTTCGACGTGATCGAGCTGAACGAGGCATTTGCGTCGCAAGGTCTTGCGGTGCTGCGCATGCTCGGCGTCGCCGACGACGATCCGCGCGTGAACCCGAACGGCGGCGCGATCGCGCTCGGCCACCCGCTCGGCGCATCGGGTGCGCGCCTCGTGACGACCGCGATGTACCAGTTGCATCGTACGAACGGCCGCTTTGCGCTGTGCACGATGTGCATCGGCGTCGGCCAGGGCATCGCGATCGCGATCGAACGCGTGTGAGCGGCGTGATGCGGTGAAGCGGCCGGATACGCGCCGCTTTGCTGCTGCGCTGTTTCCCCTACGAAGGGCGGCACGAGACATCTCGCGCCGCCCTTCGTCGTTAACCACCGGCCCGCGACAGTTGCCTGAAGCGCGCGCCGCCATCCGCGCGCCAGCCGTCAGGCCATCGGCCCTTCCAGATGAATGTCGTCGGGCTCGAGCGCGTAAAGCTCGGGATCGGGCGACGCGCTGACCGTGAAGCCGAGCCGCAGGTAGAAGTCGATCGTGCGCTGCGACGGCGTGGCCGATACGTACAGCCGCTCGGCGCCCATTGCACGCGCCTGCGCGCGGGCCGTGCGGTAGAGCTGTTCGCCGAGCCCGCAGCCGCGCCAGTCGTGGCTCACGTGCAGGAACTTCAGCTGCAGCATGTCGCGTTGCGGGCCGAGCCGCCGGCTGTCGACGACCGCCGCCGCGACGAGCCGCGCGCCGTCGAACCTGCCGAGAAACCAGCCGCCGCGGTCGTGGCAGTCGAGCAGGATCGGCGTGTAGTGATCGGCTTCGCCGTCGGGCCAGCCGGCCACGTCGTAGAACTCGGGCACGAGATGCAGCGTGCCGTCGCGCAGCACGTACAGGTGTTCGATGATTTCGCGCCGGTCGATGGTCCATACGAGCGGTACGTCGTCGCGCGCAAGCGGGCGGGCCGACAGCGCGTCGCGTTCGGCGGCGGTGCGGCGCGTCATGCGGCCCTCCGGTGCGCGGCGATCGTACCCGTCGGCGGCAGGCGCGGCATGCGGTCGGGCGGCGCCATCCGATAGCCGTCCGGTTCGCGTTGTCCCGGAAACCGCGTGGCGTCGCCATTCCGGAAAAACGCGGCCTGATCGCGTTGATGGCGCTCATGCGCGGCCGTCGCGGTATTCCAGGACAGCCGATTCAGCTCATGCAATGCCTTTTTCATCGAATTCGAATTCCAGTGGAATGGAGCAGGATAGGCCAATCGTTTCGCTGCACGCAACAGCGGCCGGCATTGCCAATGTCGTTCGGCGCTTCGTGACCGACAGATAAACGTGCGCGGGGATTATCGGCGGATTATTTGATCTGAATCATGGTAATGGCCGGATTGCCCGTTTTATTCGCATCGAAATTAAGGTTTGCCGGTGAATTGCCGACAGTAAGGACGAGAGTGTCGTAAAGCGAACAACCGTTTTTCGGCTACTGAGCGCGATTTCAGCGCGGCGCGGACGACAGATCCGCCTTTCGGAGCCTTGCATGCGCAACAACCAGCCCGTTACCCAACAGGAATTCGATTTTCCCGACGACGTCACGCTGATGTCGACGACCGATGCCGACAGCATCATCACCTACGCCAACACGACGTTCGCGCAAGTGAGCGGCTTCTCGACCGAGGAGCTCGTCGGCCAGCCGCACAACGTGGTCCGTCACCCGGACATGCCGAAGGAGGCGTTCGCCGACATGTGGGCGACGCTGCGGCGCGGCGAGCCGTGGACCGCGCTCGTGAAGAACCGCCGCAAGAACGGCGACCACTACTGGGTGCGCGCGAACGCGATTCCGGTGATGCGCAACGGCGCGCCGCAGGGCTATATGTCGGTGCGCACGAAGGCGCCGCACGACGAGAGTACTGCCGCGGACGCGCTGTATCGCTCGTTTCGCGACGGCAAGGCCGGCCGGCGCCGGTTCCACAAGGGGCTCGTGATCCGCACCGGGCTGCTGCGAGTCGCGTCGCTGCCGCAGACGATGTCGGTGCGTGCGCGCGTTCATGCGGCACTGTGCGTGCTGGCGCCGGCCGTCGTCGGCGCGGGATGGGCCTGCGGGCTCACCGGCGGCGGGCTCGCGGCGTTTGCCGGCGTGACGGCCGGCGTGGCGGTCGCGGCAGGCTGGTGGCTCGACGCGCAGATCGTGCAACCGCTGAAGCGGCTGCACGAGCAGGCGCTGAACGTCGCGACCGGCGAGAGCCGGCGCGGCGTACGGATGAACCGCGTCGACGAGATCGGCATGACGCTGCGCACGATCAACCAGCTCGGGCTGATGTTCCGCTGGCTCGTCGACGACGTCAGCGAGCAGGTGCACAACGTGCAGCGCGCGAGCAACGAGATCGCGCAAGGCAACAGCGACCTGAGCGCGCGCACCGAACAGGCCGCGTCGAGCGTGCAGCAGACGGCCGCGTCGATGGCCGAGATGACGGCGACCGTATCGAGCAACGCGGAGACGGCGCTGCAGGCGAATCAGCTGTCCGTTTCCGCGAGCGGCGCGGCCGAGCGCGGCGGGCAGGCGGTGAGCGAGGTCGTCGCGACGATGAGCGAGATCACCGACAGCTCGCGCAGGATCGCGGACATCATCGGCGTGATCGACGGCATCGCGTTCCAGACCAACATCCTCGCGCTGAACGCGGCGGTCGAGGCCGCGCGGGCCGGCGAACAGGGGCGCGGTTTCGCGGTGGTGGCCGGCGAAGTGCGCGCGCTCGCGCAGCGCAGCGCGAACGCGGCGAAGGAAATCAAGACGCTGATCGGCGCGAGCGTCGAGCGCGTCGAGTCGGGTGCGCGGATCGTCGACGGCGCGGGCAAGACGATGGAGGACATCGTCACGCAGGTGAAGCGCGTGTCGGACCTGATCGCGGAGATCAGCTCGTCGACGGCCGAGCAGAGCACCGGCGTCGCGCAGGTCGACCAGGCAGTCGTCCACCTGGACAACATCACGCAGCAGAACGCGGCGCTCGTCGAGCAGAGCACGGCGGCGTCGGAAAGCCTGAAGCAGCAGGCGACGCGGCTCGTCGATGCGGTGAACGTGTTCAGGTGAGGGTTGCAAGCGTGCGCGACGTGCGGATTCGATCAATGAATCCGGCATGTCGCGCACGATACATGTTCGGATTGGCGAATTCGATCGAATGACGCCAAACGCGAAATATTCGTATTTACGACTTTATCGTTACGCGCTAAATCGGGCCGAACGCATTACGTCGAACGATCGGGCGAATGGCCGTCAGGCCGTTGTCCGGCCACGCATTCTGGTTTATCCATAAACAAATCATTCGGCAAAAACACGATCATGCATCTTTAATGCATATTTACCCGAGTACGGCATCATGTTTTGGCGGAATTTGCCGAAAGCGCAGGAGTCGACTCACACGCGGGCGAATCGATCGCCATGCGTGGAGTCTCGAATCAATCGACGAACGGACGCAAGATCCGTCACCCGGAGCTCCACACCATGCGCAACAACCAGCCTGTCACGCAACGCGAATTCGAATTTGCCGATGATGCGACGCTGATGTCGACGACCGACGTCGACAGCCACATCACGTACGCGAACGCGGCGTTCATCCAGGTCAGCGGTTTTTCTCCCGAGGAGATCGAGGGCCAGCCGCACAACGTGGTACGGCATCCGGACATGCCGAAGGAAGCGTTCGCCGACATGTGGGCGACGCTCAAGGGCGGCGAGCCGTGGACCGCGCTCGTGAAGAACCGCCGCAAGAACGGCGATCACTACTGGGTGCGCGCGAACGCGATTCCGGTGATGCGCAACGGGCAGCCGAAGGGCTACATGTCGGTGCGCACGAAGGCGACACGCGACGAGATCGCGGCCGCCGAGGCGCTGTATCGCGATTTCCGCGAAGGCAAGGCCGGCAGCCGCCGGTTCCACAAGGGATTGATCGTGCGCACGGGCGCGATGCGCGTCGCGTCGCTGTTCCAGACGATGTCGGTGCGGGCCCGGCTAGTGTCGACGCTGTGCGTCCTCGCGCCGGCTGTCGTCGGCGCCGGCTGGGCGGCCGGGTTGACCGGCGGCGCGTTCGCGGCGTTTGCCGGTGCGGCGGTCGGCGTGACGGCGGCGGCCGGGCTGTGGCTCGATGCGCAGATCGTGCGGCCGCTGGGGCAACTGCGCGACGAGGCGTTGCGCGTGGCGACCGGCGAGAGCCGCAGCGGCGTGCGGATGAACCGGGTCGACGAGATCGGCATGACGCTGCGCACGATCAACCAGCTCGGGTTGATGTTCCGCTGGCTCGTCGACGACGTCAGCGAACAGGTGTTGAACGTGCAGCGCGCGAGCAACGAGATCGCGCAAGGCAACAGCGACCTGAGCGCGCGCACCGAACAGGCCGCGTCGAGCGTGCAGCAGACGGCCGCGTCGATGGCCGAGATGACGGCGACCGTATCGAGCAACGCGGAGACGGCGCTGCAGGCGAATCAGCTGTCCGTTTCCGCGAGCGGCGCGGCCGAGCGCGGCGGGCAGGCGGTGAGCGAGGTCGTCGCGACGATGAGCGAGATCACCGACAGCTCGCGCAGGATCGCGGACATCATCGGCGTGATCGACGGCATCGCGTTCCAGACCAACATTCTCGCGTTGAACGCGGCCGTCGAGGCGGCGCGCGCGGGCGATCAGGGGCGAGGCTTCGCGGTGGTGGCCGGCGAAGTGCGCGCGCTCGCGCAGCGCAGCGCGAACGCGGCGAAGGAGATCAAGACGCTGATCGGCGCGAGCGTCGAGCGGGTCGAGTCGGGCGCGCGGATCGTCGATGGCGCGGGCAAGACGATGGAGGACATCGTCACGCAGGTGAAGCGCGTGTCGGACCTCATTGCGGAGATCAGCTCGTCGACGGCCGAGCAGAGCACGGGCGTCGCGCAGGTCGACCAGGCAGTCGTGCATCTGGACAACATCACGCAGCAGAACGCGGCGCTCGTCGAGCAGAGCACGGCGGCGTCGGAAAGCCTGAAGCAGCAGGCGACGCGGTTGGTCGAGGCGGTGAACGTGTTCCGCTGATCGCGGGAGGGGAAGGTGACGCGGGCACGGCGGAGAGGGATACCGGCCCGCGTCGGGCCGCCCGGTTCCGGCCGGGCGGCCAGGGCCTGTCGCCGAGGCGGCAGGCCCCGAACCGTCAGACGGCGAGGCAGAGGTACTTGATCACGACGTAGTCGT
Organism: Burkholderia sp. MS389; assembly: GCF_016899425.1. GTDB lineage: Bacteria > Pseudomonadota > Gammaproteobacteria > Burkholderiales > Burkholderiaceae > Burkholderia > Burkholderia sola. The sequence goes on along the minus strand of NZ_CP045995.1, from coordinate 1,684,484 downwards.
CGATGCCGTAGTGCGAGCCTTCGCGGCCGAGGCCCGACTGCTTGACGCCGCCGAACGGCGCGACTTCGTTCGAAATCAGGCCCGTGTTCACGCCGACCATCCCGTATTCGAGCGCTTCGGCCACCTTCCACACGCGGCCGATGTCGCGGCTGTAGAAGTACGCGGCCAAGCCGAACTCGGTGTCGTTCGCGAGGCGGATCACCTCGTCGTCGCTGCCGAACTTGAACAGCGGCGCGAGCGGCCCGAACGTCTCTTCCTTCGCGACCTTCATCGCCGGCGTGACGCCCGTCAGCACGGTCGGCTCGAAGAAGCCGTGGCCGAGCGCATGGCGCTTGCCGCCCGTCACGACGGTCGCACCCTTCGCGAGCGCGTCCTCGATGTGCGCCTCGACCTTCAGCACGGCCGCTTCGTTGATCAGCGGGCCCTGCGTGACGCCCGGCTCCGTGCCGCGGCCGACCTTCAGCTGGCCGACGGCCGCCGCGAGCTTCTGCGCGAACGGGTCGTACACGGCTTCGTGCACGTAGAAGCGGTTCGTGCACACGCACGTCTGGCCGCTGTTGCGGTACTTCGACGCGATCGCGCCCTGCACGGCCGCATCGAGATCGGCGTCGTCGAACACGATGAACGGCGCGTTGCCGCCGAGCTCCAGCGACACCTTCTTGACCGTCGCCGCGCATTGCGACATCAGCAGGCGGCCGACCGGCGTCGAGCCGGTGAACGACAGCTTGCGCACGATCGGGTTCGACGTCAGTTCGCCGCCGATCGCCTTCGGGTCGCCCGTGACGACGCTGAACACGCCGGCCGGCACGCCCGCGCGCTCGGCCAGCACGGCCATCGCGAGCGCCGAGAACGGCGTCGCTTCGGCCGGCTTCACGACGATCGGGCAGCCTGCGGCGAGCGCCGGGCCGACCTTGCGCGTGATCATCGCCGCCGGGAAATTCCACGGCGTGATCGCCGCGCACACGCCGATCGCTTCCTTCGTCACGACGATGCGCTTGTCGCTCGCCGGCGTCGGGATCGTGTCGCCGTACACGCGCTTGCCTTCTTCCGCGAACCACTCGAGGAACGACGCCGCGTAGCCGATCTCGCCCTTCGCTTCGGCGAGCGACTTGCCTTGCTCGGTCGTCAGGATCAGCGCGAGGTCGTCGGCGTTTTCCATCATCAGGTCGTGCCACTTGCGCAGGATCGTCGCGCGCTCCTTCGCGGTCTTCTTGCGCCACGCGGGCCAGGCGGCGTTCGCGGCTTCGATCGCGTGACGCGTCTCGGCCGTGCCCATCGCCGGCACGGTGCCGAGCAGGCCGCCGGTCGCCGGGTTGCGGACCTCGAACGACTCGCCGTTCGTTGCGCCTTGCCATTCGCCGTTGATGTACGCCTGCTGGCGGAACAGCGACGGATCTTTCAGTGCCAGGGTTTCCTGAACAGTGCTCATATGAATCGCCTGCTATGAAAAGGACGGATGAAAACGGCCGCCGCCGTCTTCACGACGGCGGCGGCGCATTCAGTGGAAGCGGACGGGCACTCAGGCCGGCACGCCGACCGTTTCCTTCAGCACTTCCTCGAGGATCACGAGCGCTTCGTCGAACACGGCTTGCGGGATCGTCAGCGGGAACAGGAAGCGCACGACGTTCGAGTACACGCCGCACACGAGCAGCAGCAGCCCGCGCTCGAGCGCACGCGTCTGCACGCGCTTCGTGAATTCGGCATCCGGCTCGCCCGAACCCGGCTTCAGGAATTCGACCGCGATCATCGCGCCCGGGCCGCGCACGTCGGCGATCTGCGGCACGTCGGCCTGCAGCGCGTTCAGCTTCGCCTTCAGCACGTCGCCGAGCTGCGTCGCGCGCTCGCACAGCTTCTCTTCGTCGATGATCTCGAGCACCGCGTGCGCCGATGCGACGGCCAGCGGGTTGCCCGCGTAGGTGCCGCCGAGGCCGCCGGGAGCCGCTGCGTCCATCACGTCCGCACGGCCGACGACGCCCGACAGCGGCATGCCGCCCGCGAGGCTCTTCGCCATCGTGATCAGGTCGGCCAGCACGTCGTAGTGCTGCATCGCGAACAGCTTGCCGGTACGCGCGAAGCCCGTCTGCACTTCGTCGGCGATCAGCAGGATGCCGTGTTCGTTACAGATCTTGCGCAACGCGCGCACGAATTCGGCCGGCGCCGGGTTGAAGCCGCCTTCGCCCTGGACCGGTTCGAAGATGATCGCGGCGACGCGCTTCGGATCGATGTCGGCCTTGAACAGCATCTCGATCGCCTTGATCGAGTCGGCCGTCGTCACGCTGTGCACGGCGTTCGGGTACGGCGCGTGGAACACGTCGCCCGGGAACGGGCCGAAGTTCAGCTTGTACGGCGCGACCTTGCCGGTCAGCGCCATGCCCATCATCGTGCGGCCGTGGAAGCCGCCCGAGAACGCGATCACGCCCGGACGGCCGGTGGCCGCACGCGCGATCTTGATCGCGTTCTCGACGGCTTCGGCGCCGGTCGTGAAGAACGCGGTCTTCTTCGGGAAGTCGCCCGGCGCGCGCTCGTTGATCTTCTCGGCCAGCTCGACGTACGACGCGTACGGGACGATCTGGTAGGCGGTGTGCGTGAAGTGGTTCAGCTGATCGGCGATCGCCTTGACGATCTTCGGGTGGCGGTGGCCTGTGTTCAGCACCGCGATGCCGGCGGCGAAATCGATGAAGCGGCGGCCTTCGACGTCCCACAGCTCCGCGTTCTCGGCGCGGGCTGCGTAGAAATCGCACATCACGCCGACGCCGCGCGGGGTGGCGGCGTTCTTGCGGGCCTGCAGGTCGGCATTCTTCACGGTCATCTCCTTGATGCTCTGTCCGGTGGGTAGGAAATCGGGCGCCTGGGCAGCCCATGGAGGCGACTATAATCACATTTGGCTCTGGCAATCAGAGCCATTTCAATAAATATTCAGGAGCCAATCATGCGCGCAAGCGTGTTGTCGGACTGGCTGGCGCAGCGCCTCGTGCGCGGCGGCGAACAGCCGATCTACCGGCAGCTGCATCGCCTGCTGCAACAGGCGATCCTGTCGCGCGAACTGCCGGCCGGCACGCGCGTGCCGTCGTCGCGGCTGCTGGCCGCCGAGCTCGGGATCGCGCGCAACACGGTCACGCAGGTTTACGAACAGCTTGCGCTTGAAGGCTATGTGAACTCGGCGACGGGCCGCGGCACCTTCGTCGCCGACAGCGCGCCGGACGAGATCGTCGGCGCGCCGTCCGACGCGGCGGCCGGCCCGGCCGTCGCGACGCCGTCCGCGCGGCGGCTGTCCGCGCGCGGCACGCGGCTCGTCGAAGGGGCCGGCGTGTCGAAGCGCCAGGGCGGCGCGTTCATGCCGGGCGTGCCCGATGTGTCGCGCTTTCCGGCGCGCGTGTGGACGCGGCTGCACAACAAGTACTGGCGCCGCCTGCGCCCGGACCTGCTGACCTACGCGCCCGGCGGCGGGCTCGCGCTGCTGCGCGAGGCGCTGGCCGACTACCTGCGCACGTCGCGCTCGGTGCGCTGCACGCCCGAGCAGATCGTGATCACGACCGGCATCCACCAATCGATCGACCTCGCGGTGCGCCTGCTGACCGACCCGGGCGACGCGATCTGGACCGAAGATCCGTGCTACTGGGGCGTGCGCAGCGTGCTGAACGTGTCGGGGCTGACCACGCGGCCGATTCCGGTCGACGACGAAGGCATCGCGCCGTCGGCGGCCGATCTGGCCGAGCCGCCGAAGCTGATGCTCGTCACGCCGTCGCACCAGTATCCGCTCGGGATGGTGATGAGCCTCGCGCGGCGGCGGATGCTGCTCGAATACGCGCGCCAGCACGGCTGCTGGATCATCGAGGACGACTACGACAGCGAATTCCGCTATGGGAGCCGGCCGCTCGCGTCGCTGCAGGGCCTCGACACGGCCGGGCAGGTGATCTACGTCGGCAGTTTCGGCAAGACGCTGTTCCCGGGGCTGCGGGTCGGTTATCTGGTCGCGCCGGAGCCGCTCGCGGAGAGTTTCGCGACCGCGAGCGCCGAGCTGTATCGCGAAGGGCAGTTGCTGCAGCAGGCGGTGCTCGCCGAATTCATCGCGGAAGGGCATTTCGTGTCGCATATCCGCAAGATGCGCACGCTGTACGGGCAACGCCGCGAGGTGCTGCTCGACGCGGTCGCGCGCCGCTACGGCGATACGCTGCACGCGCTCGGCAGCGACGCGGGGCTGCATCTGGTCACGCAATTGCCCGATGGCGTCGACGATCGCGCGGTCGCGCAGGCGGCGCTCGAGCGCAACATCGTCGTGCGGCCGCTGTCCGGGTATTACGCGGATCGCTCGCGCGCTGCATCGGGATTGCTGCTCGGCTATGCGTGCGTGCCGGAAGACGAGATCGCGACCGCGTTCGCGACGCTTGCCGAGGCGATCGACGAGCGGGCGTTCGGCGGGGCCGTTGCGCTGGCTTGACGGGTGAGCACAAGCGATATCGACGCGTTGCGATTCCGTCAAAGGCCGGTCGAAGCGCGATTCTCTCCGCAACGTGGAGTGCGTATCGGGCGCGCTCGCGCCGAATTGTCGATAATAGAACGTTGTTATTCACCGGATGCCGACGATGACCGAAGCCACCCAAGCCCAGCCTGCCGTTCCGCGCCTCACGAGCCTGTCGCACGGGGGCGGCTGCGGCTGCAAGATCGCGCCGGGCGTGCTGTCCGAGCTGCTCAAGCGCGCGACGCCGCCCGCGCTGTTCCCCGATCTGCTGGTCGGCACCGAGACGTCCGACGACGCGGCCGTCTACCGGCTCAACGACGAGCAGGCGATCGTCGCCACCACCGATTTCTTCATGCCGATCGTCGACGATCCGTTCGACTTCGGCCGTATCGCGGCCACCAATGCGCTGTCCGACGTCTATGCGATGGGCGGCAAGCCAATTCTCGCGCTCGCGCTGGTCGGCATGCCGATCAACGTACTGCCGCACGAGACGATCGCGGCCGTGCTGCGCGGCGGCGAATCGGTGTGCGCGGAGGCCGGCATTCCGGTCGCCGGCGGCCATTCGATCGATTCGGTCGAGCCGATCTACGGGCTCGCGGCGATCGGCGTCGTGCATCCGTCGCGCGTGAAGCGCAACGCGGCCGCGCGCGCGGGCGACGTGCTCGTGCTCGGCAAGCCGCTCGGCGTCGGCGTGCTGTCGGCCGCGCTGAAGAAGAACCAGCTCGATGCCGACGGCTACGCGCAAATGGTCGCGACTACAACGAAGCTCAACCGGCCGGGCGCCGAACTCGCCGCGTTGCCGGGCGTGCATGCGCTGACCGACGTCACCGGCTTCGGGTTGCTCGGCCATACGCTCGAACTGGCGCGCGGCGCGCAGCTCACCGCGCGCGTGCACTACGCGTCGCTGCCGTGGCTCGCGGGCGTCGAGACGTTCGTTGCCGACGGCGTGTTCACCGGCGCGTCGGGCCGCAACTGGGCCGCGTACGGCACGGACGTGCGGCTCGCCGACGGGCTGCCGCCCGTCGCGCAGGCGCTGCTGACCGATCCGCAGACGTCCGGCGGGCTGCTGGTCGCGTGTGCACCGGAAGCGGTCGACGACGTGCTCGCCTGCTTCCGCGCCGACGGTTTCGACCGCGCGGCCGTGATCGGCGAGATGGTGGACGGGCCTGCGCGCGTCGACGTCGCCTGATTCCGGATTCACACGCCGGATCGTTTCGACGTCGCTGGAATCGATGCCTTCCATCGACGGTATTGATGCCTTCGACGACCGATGAACGACTTCCTGTTCGGGCTGATGATCGCGCTGTCGGTCGGGCCCGTCGCACTGATGATCGCGAACTACGGCATGCGCGCCGGCACTGGCTGCTCGGCGCAGCGTGCGTGTTTGCGGGCAGCCTCGCGGGGCAGCTCGTGTTCGCGTTCGGCGGCAGCGCGATCGGGCGCTTCGTGAAATCGCCGGGGTGGCTCGCGGCGAGCCACGTGGTCGCCGCATTCGTCGTGCTCGGTTACGGCGTCGCGGGGTTGATGCGCGTGTAGTGCGGCGAGAGACGGCCGACGTCGCGCGTGGCGAAGAACCCGATAGCATTCCTGATGTTTGAAAGGCCGCGGCGAACGTACGATTTTCGATCACGCAACATGCGTTCGTTCGCACGAAACACCACCCGTCGTTTCGTAGTCGGGTTCCGCATCGCGCACGCCCGTTCTATACTCCCTCGCGCAGTCTCCGACAGCCGTTCTCACCCCACACCATCGAAACAAGGAACGCCGATGCTGACTCGCTCCATTCTTTCCGCCGCTGCATTCTCGCTCGCCGCCTGTGCGACCGCGCCATCGATCGCGCAGGACAATCAGGGCAACGACGCAGGCAACGCCGCATTCGCCGAGACCGGCTCGCATGGCCGCCCGGTCAAGGTCATGATCATCACGATGTTCGGCCCGGAAGGCCAGGCGTGGCTCGACCGGCTCGGCCCGTGGCGCGACATCGCCGTGCCCGGCCTGTCGCCCGACTATCCGGCCGTCCACTGCAACAAGCAGGACGTATGCGTGGTGACGACCGGCATGGGCTATGCGAATGCGTCGGCGACGATCATGGCGCTCACGTTCTCGCAACGCTTCGATCTGCGCCGCACGTATTTCCTGGTCTCGGGCATCGCGGGCGTCGACCCTGCACAGGGCACGGTCGGGTCGGCCGCGTGGTCGAAATACCTCGTCGATTTCAGTCTGCAGTGGGAGCTCGATGCGCGCGAGATTCCGGCCGGGTGGAACACCGGCTTCCTCGGCATCAACACGAAGAGCCCGAGCGACAAGCCGCCGCTCGACTATCGCACCGAAGTGTTCCAGCTCAACCCGCAGTTGACCGATGCCGCGTATGCGTTGTCGCGCAACGTCGTGCTCGCCGACAGCGCACAGGCGCAGGCCGCGCGCGCGAAGTTCACGTATGCGCCGGCGAACCGGCCGCCGACGGTGATCCAGTGCGACACGTCATCGGGCAACACGTGGTTCTCGGGCACGCTGATCGGCGAGCGCGCGCGCCAGTGGACCAAGATCCTGACGGACGGCAAGGGCACCTACTGCATGACCGCGCAGGAAGACAACGCGACGTTCGAAGCGCTCAAGCGCGCGGCGAGCGTGAAGCGGGTCGACCTGTCGCGCGTGGCGGTGCTGCGCACGGGGTCCGACTTCGACCGGCCGTATGCGGGGCAGACGAGCGCCGACAACCTGCTGAACTACGCGGATCAAGGCGGCTTCGCGCCCGCGACCGAAAACCTGTATCGCGCCGGCAATCCGCTGGTGCAGGACATCGTCACGCACTGGGGCGAATGGCGTGATGGGGTGCCGCGTCGTTGATCGCCGCAGGACGGTATCAGCGACGCGTCGACGCGAGCCTTAATGCGATTGCGGCCCGGAACGGAACGGCGTCCACACCGGCGTGGTGTCGTCCCAGTGATCGAGCGGCGAAGGAAGTTGATCGTTCATCATGTGCTCCTGTAACTCACTGATTCAGCAAAGTCGTCGATAAGGTCGTTCGAGACGCCGCGCACGGGGCAACCCGCTGCGCGGCGTCGCGCGTTTACCGGCCCCCGCCGGCGAGCTGGTTGCCTTCCGGCATCGGGCGATACGGGCCTTCGGCGAGTTCGAGCCCTTGCGGATACGAGGTCGCCTTGCGCAGGTACGCGAGCGTGCCGTCCTTGCGTGCCTGCTCGACTTCCGCGCTGACTTCGGCGCGCGTACGCGGGCCGTTGTGTTGCGAGTACCACGACGTGTTGGCGTAGTCGCCGGCGTGCGGGGTGCCCGAGTCGGCAAAGGCCGGTGCGGACACGGCAAGTGTGAGAGCGAGGGCCGAGAGAAGATGGCGGCGGTTCATGGCGTAACTCCTAGAGATGTCGGAGCTGGCGCCCGAGCGCTGACTCCGGTCCCGCCAGGCGGGATCTGTTCGATGCGCAACGAGGTGCGCGACAGGGTTTACTCTAGGTGTCCGTTCCGTCGCGATAAATGCGGCAGACGCGAATTGAATTGTCGCTGTACAGGAACAATTGGAATCCGCACACGCAGTGAGGACATGCGCGCAGCCTTGCCCGGCGGCGCCGACAGCGAGATACGGCAGGTCCGCCGGAACGCGCCGCGACGATCGGCGCGTGTTCAGCAACAGTCCATTGCGTACGGTGTCAGGATGCCGCGGCGCGCGCCGTTCATCGCGCATCGTGTCGACGGGAACGGCCGGCTGCGGTACGCGATGATGGGACGGCGAATCAGATCGCTTCGAGCCTGTAGCCCAGCGTATAGACCGCGCTGAGGCGCACGCCGTTCGACGGCTGCAGCGCGAGCTTCATCCGCAGCCGGTAGATATGCGTGTCGAGGCTGCGCGACACGCCAGCCATGTCGCGGCCCCAGAGCGAGCGAATCAGCGCGTCGCGCGGCATGATCCGCCCGGGATTGCGAAACAGCAGCACGGCGAGATCGAATTCCCGCGGCGTCAGCTTGACCGGCGCGCCATGCAGCAGCACGGTTCGCGTTCGCGTGTCGATCAGATAGCTGCCGAGCCTGAGCGTGTCGTGCCGGCCGGCGCCGCCGTGATACGCGCGCCTGAGCAGCGCGTTGGCGCGCGCCAGCAGCTCGAACTGATTGATCGGCTTGACCATGTAGTCGTCGGCGCCCGCGTTGATCGCGGAGAAGACTTCATCGTCGCGCGCGCGTTGTGTCAGGAACAGGATCGGCAGACGGCCCCCGATGCGCTCGCGTGTCCATTGGAGCACTTCGAATCCGGACATGCCGGGCACCCGCCAGTCGAGAATCAGTAGATCGACCACCGAACTCTCCAGATGGCGAATCGCCTGATTTCCGTTGCTGACTGCATGCACGCGATAGCCTGCCGTTTCCAGTGTCGACGTGATCAACTCCACATAGGCGGGATCGTCCTCGAGATAGAGAACGTTCATGTTACGTACTCCTTCGATGTTGATCGTAACGATCGGGCCGTGTCGAGCGTCCGGGCGGGAAAGGGAGATCCGGCTCACGCACGCGACGATCGACAGCACGTAATTTGCCGCGATATTCGTCTCGATGCGTCGGAAAAATTGTCAACGATTTTGAACGTGTGGAATTCGTTAAGTTAGTGCTATTGATCATTTTTCGGTTTATGGAAGGCGCGAGGTTTGGTCTCTTTGTTGACAAAGGTTGTCAATGTCCGTGAATGGCTCGATTACGCTTGGTCGTGCCGGTAGCAGGCCGGCGCACGACAGGAATGAGCGATCCAGGGGGCATGCATGTTGATTTACAAGTCGTTTGTGGAAAAGAAGGCGCTGCTCGAGGCCCAGCTGGAGCGGGAGCGTCTTGCCATTGCAGCGACGGTATTGACCGAAGTGCGACGTTGCATCGAAGAGTTCGGTTTCACGCCGCAGGAGATTTTTTCGGGCGACGGCGGTACGCCCGGAAGAAAGCGTCGCGCGAAATACTTCAATCCGGAGACCGGACAGACGTGGTCCGGCGTCGGCCGTGAACCGGCATGGATACGCGGTCAGGATCGAAGCCGGTTCGCGATCGATGCGCCGCCTGTCGATTCGAATCAACCTGAGTACTCCTGATCTCGTATGAACGATGAATCGGCATGTGGGTTCCGGCGGTGCGGTAACGCTGATGTTTCCCCGTGCGTCCCGCCCGCCTCGCAGGCCGGTCACCGACAGCGCGATCGCCGGTCGGTGGGTTGACTTGCTATGGCCCGATTACCATCATGAATGGAACCGGTTTCCAATACAAATATATTACATCCGTAGTGTGACATTTCGTGGAACTGACCAAGGTCCTGCCGGCAAGCGGGCGGGATACGGGTCGGTAGCGAGGGGAAATGCGTATGAACAATGGAACGGCCGGTCGGCATCAACCGGGGCTGGCACCCGCACCCGTGTGCGTGGGTATCGGCGTGGCGCACGAGACGCTCGAGATATGTATTTCGTCGCTGAGCGTGATTTTCGGTTACCGGAACGAGACGTTCGGCATCGAGTCGCTGGCCGATGGGATCGTCGCGTGGGCGCCGGCGCTCATCGTGCTGGAGTCGGCCGGCGGGGCCGAGCATGAAGTGGCGTGTGCGCTTCAGGCGCTGCGATTGCCGCTCGCCATCGTCAAGCCGCAACAGGCGCGGGACTGGCTCCCGGATTCGGTGACGCTACCGCTCGACGGAAAAGGGGCGCGGGCACGCGTGCTGGCGGCGCTCGCCGATGCGCTGAACCGGCATCCGTCGGGCGGGCGCCTCGTCGAGCCGCTGTCCGATCCGCAACTGGGGCACGTGCAGGCGCTGGTTCAGCGCCGACGTCAACTGGCGCGCATGCAGATCGCGGAATATCAACTGCTGACGTTGTGTCACGGGAGCGTGCGCAACGGCATCGTGCAGACGATCGCGTTCCTGAAACACCAGATCGCGGTGGTCGATCGCCATTGCGCGCGGCATGTGAACACGCAGCGCGACGCGTTCGCGCGGTTGCTGGCGCACGAGGTGCGACCCGGCCGCGTCGCGCGTCACGTGCAGGTGGGCGCGTTCATCCGCAACTGGCGGGCGAAGTGACGCGGCGGTGCGCCGCGTTCAGGCAACCCACTCGTTGATGACCGGCGTATCGAGCACCGGCGCGCGTTCGGCTTCCTCGAACGTCCGCTTGCTGCACGTCGCGTCGAGGCTGCCCTTGCCGCTCAGTAGCGGGCAGCGGTCGAACACTTCGGCAATCCAGTCGACGAACACGCGCACCTTCGGCGACAGATGGCGGCTGTGCGGATACACGACCGAGATCGGCATCGGCAGCGGCTTGACGCCGGGCAGCACTTCCTTGAGCCGGCCTTCGCGCAGGTGCGGCAGCACCATGAACAGCGGCGGCTGGATCAGCCCGAAGCCCTCGATTCCGCACGTCACGTACGCGTCGGCGTCGTTCACCGACACGATGCCCTCCATCTTCATCTCGACTTCCTTGCCATCGATCAGGAACGTCCAGTCGATCGTGCGGCCCGTGCGGCTCGAGAAGTAGTTGACGGCCTTGTGCTGGCTGAGGTCGTCGATCGTCTGCGGCTCGCCGTGGTGCTCGAGATAGTTGGGCGACGCGACCGTCACGCATTCGAACAGGCCGACGCGGCGCGCAACGAGCGACGAGTCCTGCAGCGCGCCGACGCGGATCACGCAGTCGACGCCTTCCTGCAGCAGGTCGACCGGCCGGTCGGACAGGCCGAGTTGCAGGTCGATGTCCGGATAGCGCGTATGGAATTCGCACAGCGACGGAATCACGAGCAGCCGCCCGATCGAGCCCGGCATGTCGATACGCAACTTTCCGTGCGGCTTCCGGTTGTTGGCCTGGAAGCTTGCTTCGGTTTCCTCGACGTCCGCGAGGATTCGCACGCATCGTTCGTAGTACGCGGCGCCGTCCGGCGTGAGCGACAGCCGGCGCGTGGTCCGGTGCATCAGCCGCACGCCGAGGAAGGCTTCGAGATTCTGGATGATCGTCGTGACGGACGCCCGCGGCAAGCCGAGCGTTTCTGCTGCCTTGGTGAAGCTGCTTGTATCGACGACGCGAGTAAACACCTGCATGGCCTGAAGCCGGTCCATCACAACCTCCGCAATTTAATTTGCCGCCGGAACAAGAAGGCTGCGCTACCTCGTGGGTAAACGCAGCCTCGGATTGTTCGGGGGCGTTGAATTGTGTTGCCGGATTATAGGCATTTATCCCAATGTCTGCCGGACTCAGAATTCGTTCCATCTCGAAATGGACGCTGCATCGTCATGGACGCTTCTGAATTCAGCAAATTCCTGAAAGCCGCGCTGCCCGCTCAAGCCATAGCGGGCGCGGCGCTGACGGTTGCCGAAGTGGAAATTCCCGGCTACGCGCAGGACATCGTGCTGCGCCTCTACCGCCGTCCGGACAAGACCGGGCTGCCGGTAGTGCTTTATTTCCACGGCGGCGGCTTCGTCCGCGGTTCGCTCGAAGACGCGGATTTCGCCGCGCGCTTTTTAGCAGAACGCTTACCAGCTCTCGTAGTGTCGGTCGATTATTCGCTCGCGCCGGCCTTTCCTTTTCCGGCCGCGCCGGAGGATGCGTATCGCGCCGCCGTGTGGGCCGCGACGCGCGCCCGCGCGTTCGGCGGCAACCCGAAAAAGATCGGCGTGGCCGGGCACGACGCGGGCGGCCAGCTCGCGAACTGCCTGGCCTTCATCGCCCGCGACCGCGGCGAAGTGTCGATCGCTGCGCAGGCGCTGTTCGGGCCGATGCTCGATCCGAGCATGACGCGCATCGGCGACGCCGAGCGCCTCGCGTCCGACATCACCGCGCGCGAATGCGCGGCCTGTTATCGCGCATATCTGCCGCAGGCGGCGCAGCGCATGCACCCGTACGCGGCGCCGATCGAGTCGGTGCGCCTCGCGGGGCTGCCGCCGACGCTCGTCGTCACCGCGCAGAACGACGTGCTGCACGTCGAGGCGGAGAAATATGCGGGCTGCCTGATCTCGTCGGGCGTGCTCACGCAGGTGATCCGCTATCCGGACATCACGCACGCCGCGCTCGCCACGCACGAAGCCGCATTCGAGGAAGCCGTGCGCTTCTTTCAGTGCCGCTTCCAGGCGCGCCAGCCGAACCGTTCCGAATAACCAGAACCAATCCACGCTTACCGGAGATCCACATGGCCATCCTACGCACCTCCCGCTCCCGAATCGCGACCGCGGCGATCGTCACGCTCGCCGTCGTCGGCCTCGGCACGTTCGGCGCGATGCGCGTGAACGCGAACGCCCCCGAGAAAGCGGCGGCGCCGCTGCCCGAAGTCGACGTTGCGACCGTCGTGCCGCAGACCGTCACCGACTGGCAAAGCTATTCGGGCCGCCTCGAGGCGGTCGAGAAAGTCGACGTGCGCCCGCAGGTGTCGGGCACGATCGTCGCGGTGAACTTCAAGGACGGCGCGCTCGTGAAGAAGGGCGACGTGCTGTTCGTGATCGACCCGCGCCCGTACCAGGCGGAAGTCGACCGCGCGGCCGCGCAACTCGCGGCCGCGCAGGCGCGCAACGGCTATGCGCAGACCGACTGGCAGCGCGCGCAGCGGCTGATCGGCGACAACGCGATCGCGAAGCGCGACTACGACGAGAAGCAGAACGCGGCGCGCGAAGCGAACGCGAACCTGAAGGCCGCCGAAGCCGCGCTGGAAACGGCGCGCATCAACCTCGGCTATACGCGCATCACGGCGCCGGTATCGGGCCGCGTGTCGCGCGCGGAAATCACGCTCGGCAACGTCGTATCGGCCGGCGCATCGGCCGCGCCGCTGACGACGCTGGTGTCGGTGTCGCCGATCTACGCGTCGTTCGACGCGGACGAGCAGACCTATCTGCAATACATCAACGGCGCGCGCAGCGGCCGCAAGGTGCCGGTCGAGCTCGGCCTCGCGAACGAAACCGGCTACTCGCGCAGCGGCGAGATCGATTCGGTCGACAACCGGCTCGACACGTCGTCCGGCACGATCCGCGTGCGCGCACGCTTCGACAACGCGGACGGCACGCTCGTCCCGGGCCTCTACGCACGCGTGAAGGTGGGCGGCAGCGCGCCGCACGAGGCGCTGCTCGTCGACGACGCGGCGATCAACACCGACCAGGACAAGAAGTTCGTGTTCGTCGTCGATCAGCAGGGGCGCGTGTCGTACCGCGAAGTGCAGCCGGGGATGCAGCACGGCAACCGGCGCGTGATCGTGAGCGGCCTTGCCGCCGGCGATCGCGTGGTCGTGAACGGCACGCAGCGCGTGCGCCCCGGCGCGCAGGTGAAGCCGCACATGGTCCCGATGACGGGCGGCGACGAGCCGTCCGCGCCGCTCGCGGATAACGCGAAGCCGGCCGCACCGGCGAAGGCGGATTCGTAAGCGGCGCGCCGCTTCGCATCCGCGTTCAACCAGACAGAGCAACCCATGAACATTTCCAAATTCTTTATCGACCGGCCGATCTTCGCAGGAGTCCTATCGGTGATCATCCTGCTCGGCGGGGTGATCGCGATGTTCCTGCTGCCGATTTCGGAATATCCGGAAGTCGTGCCGCCTTCCGTGATCGTGAAGGCGCAGTACCCGGGCGCGAACCCGAAAGTGATCGCCGAGACGGTCGCGTCGCCGCTGGAAGAACAGATCAACGGCGTCGAGGACATGCTCTACATGCAGTCGCAGGCGAACAGCGACGGCAACATGACGATCACCGTCACGTTCAAGCTCGGCACCGATCCGGACAAGGCCACGCAGCTCGTGCAGAACCGCGTGAACCAGGCGCTGCCGCGTTTGCCGGAAGACGTGCAGCGGCTCGGCATCACGACGGTGAAGAGCTCGCCGACGCTGACGATGGTGGTCCACCTGATCTCGCCGGACAACCGCTACGACATGACCTACCTGCGCAACTACGCGCTGATCAACGTGAAGGATCGCCTGTCGCGGATCCAGGGCGTCGGCCAGGTGCAGCTGTGGGGTTCGGGCGACTACGCGATGCGCGTGTGGCTCGATCCGCAGAAGGTCGCGCAGCGCGGGCTGTCGGCCGAGGACGTCGTGCAGTCGATCCGCGAGCAGAACGTGCAGGTCGCGGCCGGCGTGATCGGCGCATCGCCGTCGCTGCCCGGCACGCCGCTGCAGCTGTCGGTGAACGCGCGCGGCCGTCTGCAGACGGAAGACGAATTCGGCGACATCGTCGTGAAGACGACGCCGGACGGCGGCGTCACGCACCTGCGCGACATCGCGCGGATCGGGCTCGACGCATCCGAATACGGGCTGCGCTCGCTGCTCGACAACAAGCCGGCCGTCGCGATGGCGATCAACCAGTCGCCAGGCGCGAACTCGCTGCAGATCTCGGACGAAGTACGCAAGACGATGGCCGAGCTGAAGCAGGACATGCCGGCGGGCGTCGACTACAAGATCGTCTATGACCCGACGCAGTTCGTGCGCTCGTCGATCAAAGCCGTCGTGCACACGCTGCTCGAAGCGATCGCGCTGGTCGTGATCGTCGTGATCGTGTTCCTGCAGACCTGGCGCGCGTCGCTGATCCCGCTGATCGCGGTGCCGGTGTCGATCATCGGCACGTTCTCGCTGCTGCTCGCGTTCGGGTATTCGATCAACGCGTTGTCGCTGTTCGGGATGGTGCTCGCGATCGGGATCGTGGTCGACGATGCGATCGTCGTCGTCGAGAACGTCGAGCGCAACATCGAAGGCGGGATGAACGCGCGGCAGGCGACCTACAAGGCGATGCAGGAAGTGAGCGGGCCGATCATCGCGATCGCGCTGACGCTGGTCGCCGTGTTCGTGCCGCTCGCGTTCATGTCGGGCCTGACCGGCCAGTTCTACAAGCAGTTCGCGATGACCATCGCGATCTCGACGGTGATCTCGGCGTTCAACTCGCTGACGCTGTCGCCGGCGCTGTCCGCGATCCTGCTGAAGGGGCACGGCGACAAGGAGGACTGGCTCACGCGCGTGATGAACCGCGTGCTCGGCGGCTTCTTCCGCGGCTTCAACAAGGTGTTCCATCGCGGCGCGGAGAACTACGGCCGCGGCGTGCGCGGCGTGCTGTCGCGCAAGACGCTGATGCTCGGCGTGTACCTCGTGCTGGTGGGCGCGACCGTGCTCGTGTCGAAGGTCGTGCCGGGCGGCTTCGTGCCCGCGCAGGACAAGGAATACCTGATCGCGTTCGCGCAGCTGCCGAACGGTGCATCGCTCGACCGCACCGAGAAGGTGATCCGCGACATGGGCTCGATCGCGCTGAAGCAGCCGGGCGTCGAGAGCGCGGTCGCGTTCCCGGGGTTGTCGGTGAACGGCTTCACGAACAGCTCGAGCGCGGGCATCGTGTTCGTCACGCTGAAGCCGTTCTCGGAACGGCACGGCAAGGCGCTGTCGGCCGGCGCGATCGCCGGGGCGCTGAACCAGAAGTACAGCGCGATGAAGGATTCGTTCGTCGCGGTGTTCCCGCCGCCGCCGGTGCTCGGCCTCGGTACGCTCGGCGGGTTCAAGATGCAGATCGAGGATCGCGGCGCGGTCGGTTACGCGAAGCTGTCGGATGCGACCAACGACTTCATCAAGCGCGCGCAGCAGGCGCCCGAACTTGGCCCGCTGTTCACGAGCTACCAGATCAACGTGCCGCAGCTCAACGTCGATCTCGACCGCGTGAAGGCGAAGCAGCTCGGCGTGCCGGTGACCGACGTGTTCAACACGATGCAGGTGTATCTCGGTTCGCTGTACGTGAACGACTTCAACCGCTTCGGTCGCGTGTACCAGGTGCGTGTGCAGGCCGATGCGCCGTTCCGCCAGCGCGCGGACGACATCCTGCAACTGAAGACGCGCAACGACAAGGGCGAGATGGTGCCGCTGTCGTCGCTCGTCACGGTGACGCCGACGTTCGGCCCGGAAATGGTCGTGCGCTACAACGGCTACACGGCGGCCGACATCAACGGCGGCCCGGCGCCCGGCTTCTCGTCGGGGCAGGCACAGGCCGCGGTCGAGCGCATCGCGCACGAGACGCTGCCGCGCGGCGTGCGGTTCGAATGGACCGACCTCACGTACCAGCAGATCCTCGCGGGCGATTCGGCGATGTATGTGTTCCCGATCAGCGTGCTGCTCGTGTTCCTCGTGCTCGCCGCGCTGTATGAAAGCCTGACGCTGCCGCTCGCGGTGATCCTGATCGTGCCGATGAGCATTCTGTCGGCGCTGACGGGCGTGTGGCTCACGCAGGGCGACAACAACATCTTCACGCAGATCGGCCTGATGGTGCTGGTGGGGCTGTCCGCGAAGAACGCGATCCTGATCGTCGAATTCGCGCGCGAGCTCGAACACGACGGCAGGACGCCGCTCGAGGCCGCGATCGAGGCGAGCCGGCTGCGGCTGCGCCCGATCCTGATGACGTCGATCGCCTTCATCATGGGCGTGGTGCCGCTCGTCACGTCGACCGGCGCCGGTTCGGAAATGCGCCATGCGATGGGTGTCGCGGTGTTCTTCGGGATGCTCGGCGTGACGCTGTTCGGGCTGATGCTGACGCCGGTGTTCTACGTCGTGCTGCGTACGCTCGCGGGCGGCAAGATCCACGTCGCCGGCAAGGATTCGACGGGGTACGGCGTGCCGGCGCCCGATGCTTGAGGACCAGAAAATGAATAACTTGCACAACACGAACGGCCTGATGCGCTTCGCGAAGGTGGCGGCCGCGAGCACCCTGCTCGCGACGCTGCTCGCCGCGTGCGCGGTGGGCCCCGACTACAAGCGTCCGGACGCGGCGGCGCCGGCCGCGTTCAAGGAAGCGCCGACCCTCGCCGCGGGCGAGCAGGCCGGCACGTGGAAGACGGCCGAGCCGTCGGACAACGAACATCGCGGCGAATGGTGGAAGGTGTTCGGCGACCCGGTGCTCGATTCGCTCGAGACGCAGGCGCTCGCCGCGAACCAGAACCTGAAGGCCGCGGCCGCGCGGGTCGAGGAAGCGCGTGCGGCGACCCGTTCCGCGCGCTCGCAATGGTTCCCGCAGATCGGCGCCGGGTTCGGGCCGACGCGCGAAGGGCTGTCGTCGGCGTCGCAGTTCCAGCCGCAGGGCACCGGCCCGACCAACGCGACGCTGTGGCGCGCGCAGGGCACGGTGTCGTACGAAGCCGACCTGTTCGGCCGCGTCGGCCGCAACGTCGAGGCGTCGCGCGCCGACCAGGCGCAGAGCGAAGCACTGTTCCGCTCGGTGCAGCTCGCGCTGCAGGCCGACGTCGCGCAGAACTACTTCGAACTGCGCCAGCTCGATTCCGATCAGGATCTGTACCGCCGCACGGTGGAGTTGCGCGAGCAGGCCCTGAAGCTCGTGCAGCGTCGCTTCAACGAAGGCGACATCAGCGAGCTCGACGTGTCGCGCGCGAAGAACGAGTTGGCGAGTGCGCAGGCCGATGCGGTCGGCGTCGCGCGTCGGCGTGCCGCGTCTGAGCATGCGCTGGCCATTCTGCTCGGCAAGGCGCCGGCGGATTTCGCGTTCAAGGAAACGCCGATCGTGCCGGTCGCGGTGAAGATTCCGCCGGGCCTGCCGTCCGCGCTGCTCGAACGGCGTCCGGACGTGTCGGCGGCCGAGCGCGCGATGGCGGCCGCGAACGCGCGGATCGGGCTCGCGAAGTCGGCGTACTTCCCGAAGCTCGATATCACCGGGGCGTTCGGGTATGAAGCATCGACGCTCGGCAACCTGTTCCTGTGGTCGAGCCGCACGTTCCTGCTCGGGCCGTTCGCCGGCACCGCGCTGACGTTGCCGCTGTTCGACGGCGGACGGCGGGCTGCCGGTGTGCAGCAGGCGCGCGCGCAGTACGACGAGCAGGTCGCGAACTACCGGCAGCAGGTGCTCGTCGCGTTCCGCGAGGTCGAGGACAATCTTGCGGACCTGCGTCTGCTCGATGATCAGATCCGCGCGCAGGATGCGGCCGTCAACGCGTCGCGTCGGGCGGCGACGTTGTCGCGTACGCAGTATCAGGAAGGCGAAGTGGCCTATCTCGACGTGATCGACAGCGAGCGGTCGGTGCTGCAGTCGCAATTGCAGGCGAACCAGCTGACCGGCGCGCAGGCCGTATCGACGGTCAACCTGATCCGGGCGCTGGGCGGCGGGTGGGGGCCGGCGCCGGCGCCGGCTGCGGTTGGCGACGCGGCGACCGGCAAGGCGGAGGTGGCTGCGCGCTGAGCGTGAGCGGCGGGCGATTCGGGCAATTCGTTGCCCGGCCGTCGGCCGCGAATCGAAGAACCCCGGCATGCAGGCTCAGGCCTGCGTGACCGGGGTTTTTTCATAGTGCGTCGAGCTGATATCGCAACTAACGGTCAAACTCGCCCGGCACCGGCGGGCGGAGCGTGCGGCCGTGTCCCGCCGCACGCCCGATCAAGCTAGGTGGCCTTCAGCCCGCAGCGCCCGCACCAGTTCGCCGGCCGCCTTGCCGAGCCCCGAGTGCTTCGGCCGGCGCAGATACACGGGCAGCGGCAGCCCGTTGCGGATGTTCGCGAACACGAGCGGTGCGAGCGCGGCGACATGCCGGCCGATCAGCGATTCGGGAAAATTCGCCCAGCCATGCCCGGCCTTCACGAGCGCGATCGCGGTCGCCATGTCGGTCACCTTCCACGTGCGGTTGCCGATCACCGGGCGCACGTCGGTGAGCGGTCGCCCGGGATCGGCGATCACGATCTGCCGGAACCCCGACAGTCGCTCGATTGCCTCCGGATGCGCGGCTTCGGCAATCGCCGGATGATCGGGCGCGGCGACCGCGATCAGCGTCTCGGTCCACAGCGCGTGAATCTGTTCCTGCGGATGAAGATCGAGCCCGCCGTACGCGACGCAAAGATCGACGGCGCCGCGATGCAGCGCATCGACGATCGCATCCTGCGGCGCGATGACGACGCTGACCGCGAGCGCCGGATATTTCGCGGCGACGGCGGTCAGCGCGCGCGCAATCGGCGCGCCGTCGATTTCGGCCGCGAGCCCGAGCCGAAGCGTGTCCTCGACACCGTCCGACAAGTGCTGCGCATGCGCACGCAGCGCATGCAGCCGTTCGGCGATCGCGCGCGCGTCGGGCAGCAGCGCGGCCATCGCGGCGGTCGGCGTCGGCTCGCGCGAGCCGCGATCGAACAGCACGAGGTCGAGTTCGGCCTCGAGGTTCGCGATCGCCATGCTGACCGCCGACGGCGTGCGGCCGAGCGCACGCGCGGCCGCCGAGAACGAGCCTTTGTCGATGACGGCCAGCAGCATGTCGATGTGATCGCTGGTCAGCATGGTCCGCCGCCTCCTGTCAGAAAAATTGAAAGGACCTGACTTTTGCGGACGCAGTGCCCGCTGTAGTCTCGCCACCTTGTTCGATATGAAGGTGGCCGGTCATGCAAGGATGGAAGAGACGCATAGTCTACGTCGTGATGTTCGAGGTGCTCGGCATCCTCGTCGCATCGTCGGTGCTCGGCATGCTGAGCGGCGCGAGTGCGGCGACGAGCGGGCTGCTCGGCGTGATGATCTCGACGACGGGCGTCACCGTCAATTTTCTGTACAACCTCGGGTTCGAGGCGTGGGAGCGGCGGCGCACCGAAACGACGCGCACTGTCGGGCGACGTGTCGTGCATGCGATCGGGTTTCAGGTCGCGCTCGTGACGTTCCTGATTCCGTTGATCGCGTGGTGGCTCGACGTGTCGTTATGGCAGGCGTTCCTGTACGACGCGGTGCTGATCGTGTTCTTCCCGATCTTCACGTTCACGTACAACTGGGCGTTCGACAGCGTGTTCGGGTTGCCGGATGCGGTGACGCGCAAGGCAGCGTCGGCTGCGTGATGCAGACGGATGCGAAACGATGCGGACTGCCCACGCCGTTTCGCTTCTGCAAGAGGGAGGAAGACGGGGCGGCGCGTATGCCGCCCGCTCGCGTTACGCGGCGACGAACTCGTGCACGTAACGGTTGAACACCGCGGGGCTCGCCGCATTCATCCCGTGCGATGCGCCGGCAACCGTCTGCCGTTGCGCATGGCCGATCCACTGCGACAACGTGTCGACGTTGTGGCGGAACATCTTCGGGCTGCGCTGGCCGTCGATCAGCAGCGTGCGGCATGCGATATCGCCGGCCGTGTGCTGCGAATACGCGGGCAGCGGGTCACGCAGCTGCTTCGGCAGCGTGCTCGCATTGTCGATCGCCATCGTGCGGAAGCGCGACGTGCTTTTCTTCCACGCGCCGGGCAGGCTCACGGAATCGACGAACATCTCGAGGCCGGCTTCGACTTCGCCTTGATCGATCAGGTTCACGGCCTTCGTGCGCAGTGCGATCGCGGTGGCCGGCATCGCGGCTTCGCGCACGCCCGGCTGCTGGAGCGGGCCGCCCGGATCGGCGAGCGTCAGCGATTCGACGAGGTGCGGATGCTGGCGCGCAACGTTGAACGCGACGCTGCCGCCGCGCGAATGGCCGACCAGATGCACGGGGCCGAGATCGAGCGCGTCGATGAATTCGGCGAGTTCGTCGACGTGGTTCTGCCAGCTGAACTCGTCCTGGATGCCCGCTTCGACGGCCGGCCAGTAGTGGCTCAGGCTCGGCGCGATGCAGCGGTAATGGGCCGACAGCGCCGCGAGTTGCGGATCCCAGTAGCGGTAGTCGCACAGCGAGCCGTGCACGAACACCATCGGCGCACCGCCGCCCCGCTCGACATACGGCAGGCTGATGCCTGACGAAAGCGTCGCAAATTGCAGGTCGGGGTTCGCGAGCACGGACGGCTCGATTCGCATGTTCATGACTGAAAGACTCAAGGGTGCGTCAACACGACGCAACTATGCATCACGGCGACCTGCAAGGAAAACGCATAATTTTCATCGTCACGATCAATTTTATTGATGACTGCGCCGGAAACCCCTGTCGCAGCGTGGTCATGCATCGAAACCTTCAATCATCTGACGATTGATTGCTGCACCGAAAGGGGCGTGCGGCGGCCTGCGCGCACGCGCCTTTGCATTGAGAAAGGGAGGGTGGCGCGTCAGCGCACCGTCAACGCCGGCACGCGCTGAAGCTCGACCGGCAAATCATTATCGGCCGCGAACTGCATCGCGAACTCGAACGCATCCGCACACACGGCGCGCAATTCGTCGGACACGAACAGGCATTTGACGCCTCCATCGACGACCGGCATCGCGAGCCGCGACAGCGCGCACGGATAGCCGGGCCGCCGTTCGCCGACGAACAGCGTGATGACGCCCGCGAGCCGCTCGGGCCAGTCGCTCGGGCGGAAGGTTTTCTGCGCGCGCGTGACGCCGCGGATCAGGTGGCCGGCGATGCGGCCGTGCTCGGTGATGTCGATGCGATCCATGCTGTTGTGCGTGTCCTCGTGCGCGTCATTCGCCGCCGTCGGCCGCCGCGTCGCCGCGCGCGGGAATCCGCAGGTTGCGCAGCTTGTGATAGAGCGTTTTCTTCGGCATGCCGAGCGCCTCGCTCGCGTCCGCGACGTTGCCGTTGTGACGCCGCAGCATGTCCTCGATCAGCATCCGCTCGAAATACGCGAGCTGCTCCGCGAGCGTGCTGCCGGCCGTCGGCGTGCCGCCGGACGACAGCAGGCTGTCGCCGGTCAGCCCGAGCACGAAGCGGTCGGCCACGTTCTGCAGCTCGCGCACGTTGCCGGGCCACGCGTGCGTCATCAGTTCGGACACCTGCGCGGCGGTGACGACCGGCGCCGGCTGCCCGAAGCGCCGCGCGGCCGCGAGCACGAAATGCTCGAACAGCAGCGGCACGTCCTCGCGCCGTTCGCGCAGCGGCGGCAGCTCGATCTGCGCGACGTTGAGGCGATACAGCAAGTCCGCACGGAAACGCCCGTCGGCCGCGAGTTCGGCGAGATCGGCCTTCGACGCGGCCACCACGCGGCAGTCGACCGGAATCAGGTCGTTCGCGCCGAGCCGCTCGACCACGCGCTCCTGCAGCACGCGCAGCATCTTGATCTGCAGCGCGATCGGCATCGTCTCGATCTCGTCGAGGAACAGCGTGCCGCCATCGGCCCATTCGATCTTGCCGATGCGCTTCTTGATCGCGCCGGTAAACGCGCCGGCCTCGTGGCCGAACAGCTCGCTCTCGAACACCTGCTCGGGCAGGCCGCCGCAATTCAGCGCGACGAAGTGCGCGTCGCGCCGGCCGCCGAAGTCGTGCAGGCTGCGCGCGATCAGCTCCTTGCCGGTGCCCGTCTCGCCGGTGATCAGCACCGACACCGACGTATCGGCGAGGCGCAGGATCTTCTTGCGCACGTCGGCCATCGCGGGCGACTTGCCGAGCACGAACGCCTCGATGCCCTGCCAGTTGTTCAACGCGGCGCGCAAGCCTTGGACCTCGAGCGTCAGCCGGCGCTTCTCGATTGCGCGCGCGACGCGGCCGGCGATCACGTCCGACGAAAACGGTTTCTCGATGAAGTCGTACGCGCCGACCTGCATCGCGCCGACGGCCGTCGAGATGTCCGCATGGCCGCTGATCAGCACGACCGGAATCTGCGCATCGATGGCCATCACGCGGTCGAGCAGCTGCAGCCCGTCGATGCCCGGCATTCGCACGTCCGACACGATCACCACCGGCGCGCCGGGCGCGACGTGCGCGAGCGCGTCGGCGGCCGACGCGAACGCGTCGACCGGGAACCCGGCGAGCGCGACGGCCTGCTCGACGCCGATCCGGACGTTCTCGTCGTCCTCGACGACCAGCACGCGAATCTCATCTTCCATGCTCTGTCCTTTGTTGCGGCGTCGCCGCCGCGAATTCGATGGTGAACTGCGCGCCGCCTTCGTCGCGGTTCGTCGCGGCGATCTTCGCGCCGAACGCCTCGACGATGCGCGACGTGATCGCGAGGCCCAGCCCGAGGCCCTGGCCGCGCGGTTTGGTCGTGACGAATGGCTCGAACAGGTGCGGCAGCACGTCGGGCGCGATGCCGGCGCCGCTGTCGGCCACCGTGAAGCGCACGCGGCCATCCTCGTCCGGGCCGGCCGCGTCGATGACGATGCGGCGCACCGGCGCGTCGTGCACCGCGTCGAGCGCGTTGCCGAGCAGGTTCACGATCACCTGCTGCAACTGGCTCGATTCGGCCGAGACCGTCGTGCCGGGCGCGATGTTCACGTCGAGCCGCACGCCTTCGTCGCGAATCCGCGCATCGTAGATGAGCCGCGCATGCGCGACGGCCTCGTTCAGCGACACCGCGACGCGCTCGACGTCGGGCTTGCGCGCGAAGGTCTTCAGTTCGCCGGTGAGCACGGCCATGCCGTCGACCAGCTTGCCGACCCGTTCGAGATTCGCGAGCGCCGGCGCCGGCTGGCCGCGTTCGAAGAATGTGCGCGCGTTGTCGCACAGCGTGCGGATCGCGACGAGCGGCTGGTTCAGCTCGTGCGTGAGGCCGGCGGCCATCTGCCCGAGCACCGCGAGCTTGCCCGCGTGCACGACTTCCTGCTGCGAATCGCGCAGCCGCTGCTCGGTGCGCTCGCGTTCGTCGATCTCGCGCTGCATCCGCTCGTTGGCGGCCGTCAGCGCGGCCGTGCGCTGCGCGACGGTCAGTTCGAGCCGGTCGTTCGCGCGACGCAGCGCGTCCTGCGCGCTCAGCCGCGCGAGGATCGCCCGGCGGCGCTGGATCGCATAGCCGACCAGCAGCGCGACGATCAGGAACGCGCCGGTGACGAACACGAAAGCCGTCTGCTGCTGGCGCCGCGCGCCCGCGATGTCGAGCAGCACCATCAACGAATCGCCGCCCTGCGGCGCGGGGCGCGACATCACGAGATAGCGCGTGGTGCGGCCGGCGTGGCGCGGATCGGGGAAGGTGCCGAACC
Source organism: Burkholderia sp. MS389 (assembly GCF_016899425.1). GTDB lineage: Bacteria > Pseudomonadota > Gammaproteobacteria > Burkholderiales > Burkholderiaceae > Burkholderia > Burkholderia sola. The sequence goes on along the minus strand of NZ_CP045995.1, from coordinate 1,660,270 downwards.
ACGCGGCCGAGCTGCGGTCGCCGATGCGGCGATAGGGCAGCGCGTCGACGGTGCGGCCCGCGTACTGGCGCGACGCCTGGATGTCGCGCTGCTGCTGCGCGGTGATCGGGCGCAGCGCGGCGAATTTCCACGCGGGCTCGGTCGAGATCACGACCACGCCGTTGCTGTCGACGACCAGCGCGGCGACGCCCGGCGCACGCCACGCCGATTCGAGCGGGTCGACGCTGATCTTCACGGCGGCCACGCCGATCGGCGCGCCGTCGCTGCGCACCGCGCTCGCGAAGTAGACGCCCGGCACGCCGGTGTTGGTGCCGATGCCGAAGAAGCGGCCGCTGCCGCGCGCGAGCGCGTCCTTGAAGTACGGCCGGTACGACACGTTGGTGCCGACGAAGCTGATCGTCTCGTTCCAGTTGCTCGCGGCTATCACGTCGCCTTGCAGATCGATCACGTCGACCGCGCCGCTGCCCGCGTCGCGATTCACGGCTTCGAGGTAGGTGTTCACCGCATGCACGAGCGCGGGTGCGTCGTTCGGCGCGGCTTTCAGCATCGCGCGCACGCCGTCCTGCCGCGCGACCAGGCCGGGCAGGATCTCGAAGCGGCCGAGCTCGCTTTTCAGGCTCGACGCGTACAGGTCGAGCCGGTGCGCGCCGGCTTCCTCGAGCGCGTCGATCGCGCGTTCCCATGCGAAATCGACGGCCGCGCCGGCCACGCCGACGTACAGCACCGCGGCCGATGCCCAGCCCCACCACGGGATTCCCTTGAAGCTTTTCTGCACGTTCGCCCTCATCGAAGCCGCTACCGGCCGTCCGCCACCGGCCGTCCGCAACCGGCCGTCCGCCACCGGCCGTCCGCAACCGGCCGTCCGCTACCGGCCGTCCGCTACCGGCCGTCCGCTACCGGCCGTCCCAATCGCCCGCCCGGAACGACGCGCGCCGCGCGCCGGCTCAAGGCCGGCGGCGGCGCGTGCGAGGCAGCCGGCGCGACGGTGCGCGCGGCCGCGCGTTATCCGAAGTGCGCGACCAGGATCAGCGTCACCGTGACGACGATCGCGCCGCCGATGCGGGTGGCGATCTGCGCGAACGGCATCAACTGCATCCGGTTCGCGGCGGTCAGGATCGCGACGTCGCCGGTGCCGCCTTGCCCGCTGTGGCAGGCGTTCACGATTGCGGTGTCGATAGGGTACATCTTCAGCAGGCGGCCGACCACGAAACCGGTGCCCATCAGCGTCGCGACGGTCGACACGATCGTGACCACGTTGACGATCGTGAACGCGGCGGTCAGCTTGTCCCACGGCGTCATCGCGACGCCGATCGCGAACAGCAGCGGATACGTGACGGCGGTCGAGAAGAACTTGTAGACGACGAACGCGCCTTCCTGCAGCGGCGGCGACACCGCGCGCGCGAGCTTCACCAGCACCGCGAGGAACAGCATCGCGACCGGCGCGGGCAGGCCGAACAGCTTGTGCGCCATCAGGCCGACGAGGTACAGCGTGATCGCGGTGATGCCGGCGCCCGCGATGTGCGTGACGTCGACGTGGCCGCGGATCTCTTCGCTTTGCGGCGCCATGTCGCCGCTTTCGCCGACTTGCAGGCGGCCGTTGCCGGTCAGATGCGGCAGGCGCTTGCCGAGCATGTCGAGCGCACCCGACAGGATGATCGCGGTCAGGCTGCCGAGCATCACCGGCGGCAGCACCATCGCGAACATCTCGCCCTGCGGCAGGTGCATCAGTTCCGAATAGCCGATCGACAGCGGAATCGCGCCTTCGCCGACGCCGCCCGCCATGATCGGCACGACGATGTACAGCAGCGTGTGGCGCGCGCCGAGGCCGAGCGCGGTGCCGACCGCCGTGCCGACGATCGCGGCCGCGACCGAGCCGGCCGCGAGCGGAATGAAGATCTTCACGAAGCCCTGGATCAGCACGCGGCGATCCATGCTCAGGATGCTGCCGACGATGATCGACGCGATGAACAGGTACAGGAAGTTGGTCGATTTCGTGAATTCGACCGTCAGATTCAGCACCGGCTTCGGCAGCACGTGGTAGTACGTGAGCGCCGACGGCACGAAGGTCGCGAAGATCGCGGCCGCGCCGATGTTGCGCAAGAGCGGCAGGCGCTTGCCGAGTTCCGCGCAGGTGAAGCCGAAGAACGCGAGCACGGCGATCGCCATCGAGATTTCGCCGGGCACCTTGCCCGTCACCGCGAAGCCGACGATCAGCCCGAACAGGATCACGTAGACCGGCAGCGGAATGATGCCGATGCGAATCTCCATCAGCTTCCACCAGCCTTCCGGCCAGAAGCGTTCGCGCGTGGCGGGACCGGCTGCCGCAGTCGGCTCGGGATGGGACGGGGTATGGATAGAGGTCTGCAAGACGTGTCTCCTGATGTTTGGAATGCCTGCATTGCTTCGCGGCATCGTGTGCCGTCTATTACGCAACCCCCATGCCAGAATTCCGAAGCGCCGGAATATTTTTAGTCCATTGATTCATAAGGGATTTATTTCGTCTGCGGAAAGAGTTTTCCGTAAGGGCTGGCCGAGATTTCGGAATTCCCGCGGCGGCGAGGCCGAGATTTCGGCCTGACGGCGGCCCGGGCGCCCGGCCCTGCCAGCCGCCCGCCGTACCGCCCGCCATATCGCCGCGCGCGATTTTCTTCGCACAATCGCTTCGTAGACCGCCTTCCCGCCGCTCTCTATCATCGGCTGATCTTTTTCCGACGTGACGACGACTGTCCGGAGAACGCCCGCGCGTTCGCCGCGGCTTCGCTCATCCGTCGATACCGTCTTTGGACAGGAGAGTGGTTCCCATGCTGCATCCCGTGTTTTCCGCCCGCTTTTCCGCCGGCCGTGTGGCCCGCCTGGCCCGCCTGCTGACGGCCGCGCTGCTCGGCGTCGTGCTGCTGAACGGCGCGCGCGCCGACACCGCGCCGCTGAAGGTCGGCATCTCGACCAGCCCGCAGATCGAGGCGCTGAAGATCGCCGCGAAGGAGGCGAAGGAGCAGGGCCTCGACGTGAAGATCGTCGAATTCACCGACTGGAATACGCCGAACGCGGCGCTCGCGAACAAGGACATCGACGTCAACTACTTCCAGCACGTCCCGTTTCTCGAGAACGCGAAGAAGCAGGGCGGCTACAACTTCATCTCGATCGCGCCCGGCACGATCATGAAGATCGGCCTCTATTCGAAGAAGGTGAAAAGCTTTGCCGAGCTGAAGGATGGCGCGCGCGTCGCGATCGCGAACGATCCGGTCAACGGCGGGCGCGGGCTGTTGCTGCTGCAGCGCGCGGGGCTCATCACGCTGAAGCCGGGCGCCGACTACCGCGCGACGACGCACGACATCGTCGCCAATCCGAAGCACCTGAAGATCATCCCGCTCGAAGCGTCGCAACTCGCGCGTTCGCTCGACGACGTCGACCTCGCGCAGGGCTACCCGAGCTTCATCAAGCTCGCCGGCACGGCCGACCCGAACAGCGCGCTGCTGTTCGACGGCACCGAGAACAAGAACTTCGCGATCCAGTGGGTCGTGCGGCCCGAGAGCGCGAACGATCCGCGCATCCGCAAGTTCATCTCGATCTACCAGCACTCGCCGGCGGTGCGCAAAGCGCTCGACAACGCGTTCGGCTCGCTGTACGCGATCGCGTGGTGACGGAGGCGGCATGACGACGGCGAACCGCAAGAAGATCCTGCTCAACGCGTTCAACATGAACTGCGTCGGGCACATCAACCACGGGCTGTGGACGCATCCGCGCGACCGCTCCGCGCATTACACCGATCTCGACTACTGGGCCGATCTCGCGAAGACGCTCGAACGCGGCAAGTTCGACGGGATCTTTCTCGCGGACATCGTCGGCGTGTACGACGTGTTCGGCGGCGGCCCCGACGCCGCGCTGCGCGAATCGGTGCAGGTGCCCGTCAACGATCCGCTGCTGCTCGTGCCCGCGATGGCGCAGGTCACGCGGCATCTCGGCTTCGGCGTGACCGCGAACCTGACCTACGAGCCGCCGTACCTGTTCGCGCGCCGCATGTCGACGCTCGATCATCTGACGAAAGGGCGCGTGGGCTGGAACATCGTCACCGGCTACCTCGACAGCGCCGCGCGCGGGATGGGCCTCGCGCAGCAGATCGGCCACGACGATCGCTACGAGCGCGCCGACGACTACATGGACGTCGTCTACAAGCTGTGGGAACAGAGCTGGGACGACGACGCGGTGATCCGCGACGCACAGGCGCGCGTGTTCGCGCAGCCGGGCAAGGTGCGGCGCGTGAAGCACGACGGGCCGTTCTATTCGATCGATGCGATCCATCTGAGCGAACCGTCGCTGCAACGCACGCCGGTGCTGTACCAGGCCGGCTCGTCCGCGCGCGGCGTCGAGTTCGCGGGCCGTCACGCGGAATGCGTGTTCGTGAACGGGCAGAGCAAGGCCGCGGCGCGCGCGGCGGCCCTCGACATCCGCGCGGCGGCCGCGCGGCAGGGGCGCGACCCGGCGTCGATCAAGATCTTCGCCGGCGTGAGCGTCGTGACGGCCGAGACCGAATTGCTCGCCCGCGAGAAGTTCGACGAGTACCGGCGCTACGCAAGCCCTGAAGCCGGCCTCGCGCATTTCGCGAGCTCGACCGGCATCGATTTCGCGAAGTACGGCCTCGACGAGCCGATCTCGTACGTGAAGACCGATTCGATCCAGTCGGCCGTCGATGCGATCTCGCGCAAGAGCACGACCGGCACGTGGACCGTGCGCCGGATGCTCGAACAGATGTCGCTCGGCGGCCGCTATGCGCCGATCGTCGGTTCGCCGTCGCAGGTCGCGGACGAACTGCAGGCGTGGATCGACGAGACCGGTATCGACGGCTTCAACCTGACGCGCACCGTGATGCCCGAGTCGTTCGAGGATTTCGTCGACTGGGTCGTGCCCGAGCTGCAGAACCGCGGCGTCTACAAGGAAGACTACGATCCCGCGTCGACGCTGCGCGAGAAGCTGTTCGGCGCCGGCCCGCGCCTGCCCGCCTGGCACACCGGCGCGCAGCACCGGCCGGCGGCCGCAGCCGAACCCGAACCCGCGCATCCCGCGCATGCCTGAACGTGACGGAGCGAAGCGATGACGCAATTGTTCGATACGCTGGGTTTCATCGAGGCATCGGCCGTGCGCGCCGGCGCGGGCGTCGGTGCGACCGCGCATGACGAAACGGCCGTGCCGGCCGACGGCGCGGCCGTGTCGCTGGAGCAGGTCGGCAAGGTGTTCGCGACGCCGCGCGGCCAGGCCGCCGCGCTGCGCGACGTGACGCTCGACGTGCGGCGCGGCGAGGTGTTCGGCATCATCGGCCGCAGCGGCGCCGGCAAGTCGACGCTGCTGCGCCTCCTGAACGGCCTCGAACGGCCGAGCTCGGGCCGCGTGCGCGTGCAGGGCGTCGACGTCGGCGCGCTCGACGAGGATGGCCTCGTCGCGTTGCGGCGCCGCACCGGCATGGTGTTCCAGCATTTCAACCTGCTGTCCGCGAAGACGGTGTTCGAGAACGTCGCGCTGCCGCTGAAGATCGCCGGCGTGCCGAAGGCCGAGCGCGTGCGCAAGGTCGACGCGCTGCTCGACCTCGTCGGGCTCGCCGCGAAGCGCGACGCGTACCCGGCGAGCCTGTCGGGCGGGCAGAAGCAGCGCGTCGGCATCGCGCGGGCGCTCGTGCACGATCCGGAGGTGCTGCTGTGCGACGAAGCGACGTCGGCGCTCGATCCGGAAACCACGCAATCGATCCTCGCGCTGCTCGCGGACATCAACCGTCGTCTCGGGCTGACGATCGTGCTGATCACGCACGAGATGGAGGTGATCCGCGCGGTATGCGACACGGTCGCGGTGATCGAACAGGGCGAAGTCGTCGAAACGGGCCCGGTGTGGCGCGTGTTCGGCGATCCGCGCCATGGCGCGACGCGCGCGCTGCTGAGCACGCTGCAGCACGACCTGCCGGCCGAACTGGCCGCGCGCGTGCGGCCGCTGCCCGAGCAGGCCGCGCTGCCCGACGGCGCGCAGATCGTGCTCGACGTCCGCTATACGGGCGAAAGCGGCGGCGAGCCGGACGTCGGCGCGCTCGCGGCGGCGCTCGGCGGCTCCGTGCGGTTCCTGCACGGCGGCATCGAAAGCATCCAGGGACACGCGCAGGGGCGGCTCGTGATCGCCGCGACACCGCGTGCGGATGACGCCGGCCCGTCGGCCGCGCGCGGCGGCGCGGTCGCCGCGCTGCTCGAACGTGCGCGCCGTCATGCGAATCATGCGGAGGTGCTCGGCTATGTTTGAGCTCTGGTGGCCCGAACTGCTCGACGCGATCCGCGACACGCTGTCGATGGTCGCCGCGTCGGCCGCGATCGCCGCGCTGATCGGCATCCCGCTCGCGGTGATCCTCGTGACCACCGCGCCCGGCGGCATCTACGCGCGGCGCGGCGCGAACGCGGTGCTCGGCGCGCTCGTCAACGTGTTCCGCTCGACGCCGTTCATCATCCTGCTGGTCGCGCTGCTGCCGTTCACGCGCATCCTGATCGGCACGACGATCGGCGTGTGGGCGGCCGTCGTGCCGCTGTCGATCGCCGCGATCCCGTTCTTCGCGCGGATCGCCGAAGTGAGCCTGCGCGAAGTCGATCGCGGGCTGATCGAGGCCGCGCTCGCGATGGGCGCGAAGCGCCGCCACATCGTGTGGTACGTGCTGCTGCCCGAAGCGCTGCCCGGCATGCTCGGTGGCTTCACGATCACCGTCGTCGCGCTGATCGGTTCGACCGCGATGGCGGGCGCCGTCGGTGCGGGCGGCCTTGGCGATCTCGCGATCCGCTACGGCTATCAACGTTTCGACACCACCGTCATGGCGACCGTGATCGTGATCCTGATCGCGCTCGTCTCGGCCGTGCAAATCACGGGCGACCGCCTGGTCCGACGCGTGACCCGGCGAACCTGAGCGACGCCACAAGCGTCCGCTCGCTTTATTCCTGATCCTGAGAGAAAAACCATGACCTTGCCCATCGGCGCGCCGCGCGAATGGAACGGACAATTCGAGGAAGCGCTGTTTCTGCAGGTGGCGCGACGCCATCGCCCGGACTTCCCCGACAAGGTGGCGACGCCGCCGCGCGAGCCGCGCAACGGCGACGAGCTGGCTGCCGTCGCGGACTACTACACGAAGATGGCGTCGCACGACCTGTTCATCGTGCAGGTCGTCGCGAAGGCGATCGACACGCTGTTCCGCGACGATCCGCATTTCCAGTTGATCTTGTCGCGCCAATTGGGCGACGACGGCGCGCACGCGGTGATTGGCCGTGAGCGCGTGACCGAACTCACGGGGCGCGACCCGCTGCCGGAAGTCGACCGCCTCGTCGCCGCGCACTGGGCGCGCATCGGCGATATCGCGGTGCGCGACGCCGCGGGCTTTCTCGCGTTCGAATGGCATTACGAGCTGCACATCCTCGCGAAGCTGTGGATCCAGCGCAAGACCGGCCGCATCGGCGACAGCGCGATGCGCGAGCACGGCGAGAACCGGATTCGCCCGGACGAGGAATGGCATCGCGTGCAGATCGTCCAGTGGTGGTTCGACACGCTGCAGGCGCTGCCGGTGGCCGAGCGCGACGCGCTGATCGATCGCGTGATCGCGGCCGACGAGGAAACCCAGGCGCGGCTCGACGGCTATCTGCACGACGAATACGCGCATACCGCACTGGTGTTCGGCGCGGATATCGCCGACTATCGTGCGATCTACGACGACTGGCGGCGCGAGATCCTGTCGCGGCTGACCGGCCGCCGGCTTGGCGCCCTCGTCCCGCTGTCGGGCGAAACCGTTGAACAGGAAGCTGTCGCATGAACGATCCACGCGGCCCGGCGACGCTGGCGCCGGATACCGATACACCGGCCGTCGACCGCGCCGCGCTGGCACGCGCGATCGATGCGCTGCGCGTGAGCGCCGCCGAGCGCGACCGCGCCGGCGGTCATGCGGCGCAGGAGAAGCAGTGGCTCGCCGACGCGGGCCTGCTGACGCTCGCGGTGCCGCGTGCGTTCGGCGGGCAGGAAGCGGCGTGGCCCGCGATCTACGACGTGATCCGGCAGGTCGCGCGGGTCGACAGCGCGATCGCGCATCTGGTCGGCTTCCAGTGCCTGCAGGTAGTGAGCGTCGACGTGTGGGGCAGCGCCGCGCAGCGCGAGCGCTACCTGCGCGGCACGGTCGACGGGCGCTGGTGGTGGGGCAACGCGGTCAATCCGCTCGATACGCGGCTCGTCGCCACGGCGACGCCCGACGGCGGCTACCGGCTCGACGGCGTGAAGGGCTTCTGTTCCGGCACGCGCGGCTCGCAGCGGATGACGGTGTCCGCGCACGATCCGGCGATCGGCCGCACCGTGTTCGGCGTGGTGCCGACCGATCGGGCCGGCATCACGGTCAACGAAGACTGGGATCCGGTCGGCCAGCGTCAGACCGATAGCGGCAGCGTGCGCTTCGACGGCGTGACGCTCGCGCCGGACGACGTGCTGCACCGCTCCGAGACTGCGCCGACGCCGCGCGCGACGCTGCGCACGCTCGTGTCGCAGCTCGTGCTGACGAACCTGTTCGTCGGCCTCGCGGAAGGCGCGCTGGCCGAGGCGCGCGACTACGTGCGGCAGCATGGCCGCCCCTGGATTCACTCGGGCGTCGAGCGGGCCGAGGACGATCCGTACACGCTGCAGCGCTTCGGCGACATGCGCGTGCGCGCGGTTGCGGCGGCGGCGCTGGCCGATCGCGCGGCCCACGCGTTGCAGCACGCGTGGGCGCGGCAGGATGCGCTGACGGCGGACGAACGCGCCGAAGTCGCGCTCGCGGTATCGGAAGCGAAGATCGTCGCGCAGCGCGCGGCGCTCGACAACGGCGAGGCGCTGTTCGACGCATGCGGCGCGCGCGCGACGGCTGCGTCGCTCGGCCTCGACCGCTTCTGGCGGAATGCGCGCACGCATACGCTGCACGATCCGCTCGACTATCGGCTGCGGGACGTGGGCCGGTTCGCGCTGACCGCGGCGTTGCCGCAGGCGTCGCTCTATACGTGAAGGCGGCCCGCCCCCTGCGCCGTGGCGCCGATGGCGGGCCGCCCGACGTCAGGAGCAGCGCCCTGACGCGTCGCTGTCGCAAGCCGATTACCAGCGGTAGCCGACGCCCGCCCCCGCGCCGAACGAGCCGTGCCCCGACACCGCTGTCGTGACCGAGCCCTTGACGAGCCATTTCGCCGTCGCGACGGACAAGCCGACCGCCATCGCGCTTTGACCGCCGTACGTGCCGCCGCCGAGCGCGACGACCTTCTCGCCCGGCAGCACGGCTTGCGGCAGGTTCGCCATGGCGATCGCGCTCGCCGTGCCCGCATTCGCGTCCTTGCGGTACTTCGACATTTCCTCGCGCACGGAGTTGATCGCACCGTTCAACTGGCGCACGTTCACGCCGTCCGTCGGTGCGGTGCCGTCCGCCACGTTGGTCAACTGGCGCTCGGCCCCGGGCGAGCCGATCGACACCGTGTTGTCCCGATCGGCAACCGAATTCGCGCCCAGCGCCACAGCATTGTTCGCGGTGGCCCGGCTGTTCGTGCCGATCGCGGTCGAATCCGTGCCGGACACGTTCGAGCCCGTGCCGATCGCCGTTCCGTTCGCCGTCGTGACTTTCGAATTCGTGCCAATGGCCGTTCCGTTCGTTGCGGTGACCGTGGAGTTGACGCCGACAGCCGTACCGTTGTCGCCCGAGACGTTCGAGCCGTTGCCGACCGCGGTGCCGTTCGTCGCGGTGACCGACGTATTCGTGCCGATCGCGGTGTCGGTCGGGTTCGTCACCGTGCCGCCCGGGACGCTCGACGAGATCTTGCCGACGGTCGTCGTGAGATTGGCCAGGTCCGCCGTCAGCGTCGACACCTGATTGGCGATCGAGAAGAGCTGCGAGCCGTTCACCGCATCGGTGCTGGTCGCGCTGATGGCGCCAGCCGCGACGTTGACGATCTGACGCTCGGCACCCGCGCTGCCGACGCTGACCACACCGACCGGCGTGCCCGCGAAGCCGCTGTAGGTCACGCCGTTGAGCGCCACGCTGTTGACGGTCGTATAGGCGCGCGTGGTCGCGTTCGAGCCCAGCGCGACGGCGTTCGCGTCGGCGGCGTTCGCCCCCTCGCCGATGGCGACCGCGTTCACGGCGGAGGCCGTCGCACGGGCAATGGCGACGCTGCCGGTCGCGGATGCCGAGCTGTCGACACCGAGCGCGACCGCATCGGCCGCACCGGCATTGGCCTGGAAGCCGAGAGCCGTACCGCCTGCTGCAATGCTGCCCTTGCCGACGGCCGTCGAGAACGTCGCGGTGGCGCTCGCGTTTTGCCCGACGGCTATCGACTGATCGACTGCGAATGCACCCTGGCCGAAGGCGGACGCCGTGCCGCCGGTCGCGATCGCGCCGTTACCGACCGCCGTTGCCTGGCCGCCGACTGCGCTCGAAGCCGTTCCGATCGCCGTCGCCTGGTCGCCGGTCGCCACGGCGTTTCCACCGACGGCCGTCGCGAACGTACCGGTCGCGGCCGCCATGCGGCCGATCGCGACGGTCTCGCTATAGGCGCCGGTCGACGAGCCCGAATTCGCGACGGCCGCCGTGCCGATCGCGATGTTGTCGCAGCCGGTTGCCGCGGCCGGATACGTGCTGCTGCCCGAAATGGCGATGTTGCCGACGCAGCCCGCGGCCGTTTCGGTCGACGTGCCGTTCTGCACATAGTCGGCTCGCGCGGGCGCGGAAGCGGCGAAGGCTGCCACGGCTGCGCTGACCGTGACGGCAAGCGCGACCTTCGATTTGCGCGGTGCGCGTTGTACGGAATTTCCCAACCCTTGATGATGCGTGTTCATTTGTTTTCCTGAGCTCGATGTAAAAATCGTGTTGTGGCTTGCATGGCCCCCGCTCGCCGTCCCGGTTGCATCGATTCGTTCGTGTCTCTTTCGTGACAGGTATCGGTTTTTCGATCTGTAAAAATGAAAGGTCTACTAACGAAATTTAACGTTCGCCGGTCTCGACGCGACGGGAGCAGGGCGCGGATTACGGCGACTTGCTTGTTTCCGTTACGGCTGTGTCAAAACTTCGCGAATCCGAAGTCCGGATCGCGACGACGCATTTTGATGGGTTCGGGTCGTGCGCATGTTTGCCGCGGCGGCTGAACGCTATGCTTCGGCAGACATTCGTTGAGTGGGGGCGTGATGAGGCAGTGAGCGATCACCGGCGCCGGGCAGCCGGGTTGCCGACGATCACGCGCTCGCTGGCGAGGAAGAGGAGACGGCGACGCTGCCTGATTGCATGTGCTCACGCGAAGGCGGCACCGGCCTTCGCTTGCCGGTCGTCCACCTGAAGACGGGATTCGTGCGCCGCGCTGCGTTGTCGGCGTGTCACTACGCCGGCAACGCGTCCGCCAGCGCCCGCATCGCCTCCACCGTTTCCGGGTTCGCCGGAAAGAACGCCTCGATCGCGAGTTCCGACAGCGTCACGTCGACCGGCGTGCCGAACACCGTCGTCGTACTGAAGAACGTCAGCTCGCCGCTCGTTGTGCGTAGCCGCAGCGGCACGGCGATATCCGCGAAATCGGTGCGCGCGTGCGAATCGTCGGGCTGCCCGGCCGGCGCCGGATACGCGGAGAGCTCGTCGCGCAGCGCATGCAGCGTGCGGTCGCCGCTCGCATCGATTTGCCGTTGCAGCCGATGCAGGATATGCGCGCGCCATTCGTGCCAGTTGACGATCTGCGACGCGAGACCGTCCGGATGCAGGCTCAGCCGCAGCACGTTGACGGGCGGCTGCAGCAGCGCCGGATCGGCCTGCGCGACCAGCGCGCCGAGCATCCGGTTCGCCGCGAGCAGCGTCCAGTGGCGGTCCACCGCGAGCGCCGGATAAGGCTCGTGTCCGCGCAGCACGGCTTCGACCGCATGACGCGCGGCATCCAGTTGCGGGTCCGAAAACGGCCGTTCGCGAAACAGCGGCGCGAAGCCGGCCGCGACGAGCAGCGCATTGCGTTCGCGCAGCGGCACGTCGAGGCGTTCGGCGAGATGCAGCACCATCTCGCGGCTCGGCTGCGCGCGGCCCGATTCGACGAAGCTCAGGTGGCGCGCGGAGACTTCCGCATCGAGCGCGAGCGCCATCTGGCTCAGGCGCCGGCGTTGCCGCCACGTGCGCAGCAGCGGGCCGATGCCGGACGCGCGGCCGGCGGACGGAGGGGGCGATGGGAGGGCGGCGGTCGAGTTCATGGGGAGGATGATAGGCAATCCCGCGCACGCCGGGCATTACCTGCGAGGTAAGCATTCCGGATCGGCGCGCGTCGCCGGGTCCGCCAGCCGGCACGCGCGGCGCCGTCTCACAGCCGCATTCCGTTGCCGGAAGCCGCTGGAAGCTGCGTTACCATAGCGCCCGTGCCACCTGAGAGGCGGTGCCGGACCCGCGACCACAACGCATGGGCCGGTCGCCGCGCACATCGACAACAAGGCATTCCAGGGGAATCCAACAATGAAAAAACGTGCCGTCCGGCTCGCCTGCGTGGCGATGCTCGCACTCGCCGCGACCAGCGGCCACGCGCAGACCGAAGCTGCGCAGGTCGAAATGAGGGCCGCCGCCGCGGCCGCCAATGAAGCGGTCGTGAAGGGGCCGACCGACATCGACGTCAAACACGAAGCCGTGCTGAAGCTGAAGGCCGGCGAATCGTTCGTGCCGGCCGCCGAAGCCGGCCGCTATCTGCGCTCGATGGGCAACGCGATCGACGAATCGAAACTGGTCGGCCTCGTGCTGCCCGACGATCCGGACGCCGACTGGATCTCGGTCGTGTCGTTCGAGCCGAGCGGCTACATCCGCGACGACGACGCGAAGGACTGGAAACCCGACGAGCTGCTGAAAAGCCTGCAGGCCGGCACCGAGGAAAGCAACCCGGCGCGCAAGGAGCGCGGCCTGCCCGAAACCGAGGTGGTCGGCTGGGCGAAGGCGCCCGCCTACGACGCGGCCACGCACCGGCTCGTGTGGTCGGCGATCATTCGCGACAAGGGCGCGGCGCCGAATGCCGCGAACGACGGCGTGAACTACCGGACGCTCGTGCTCGGCCGCGACGGCTACCTGTCGCTGACGATGGCGTCGACGCTCGCCGACCTGCCGAAGTACAAGGCGTCGGCCGACGAGTTGCTGTCGAACATTCGTTTCAACGATGGCAAGCGCTATGCCGACTTCAACCAATCGACCGACCACGTCGCCGAGTACGGGCTCGCGGCGCTGATCGTCGGCGTCGGCGCGAAAAAGCTCGGCCTGCTCGCGCTGATCGGCGCGTTCGCGGTGAAGTTCTTCAAGATCGGCGCGGTTGCGCTGCTGGCCGGCGGCGCGGCGCTCAAGCGCTTCTTCGGGCGCAAGCCGAAGGCGGCCGCGGTGCCGGCCGTCGCCGACGCATCCGCCACAGCCGCCACGGAGCGCAAGGAATGACGAAGCTGCTGCTGCTGATCTTCGGCGGCCTGAAGCTCGGCAAGGTGCTCGTATCGGCGGGCACGATGCTCGCGTCGATCGCGGTCTATGCGCTGTTCTACGGCTGGCGTTTCGCGGCCGGCTTCGTCGCGTTGCTGCTGGTGCACGAAGCCGGCCACTACGTCGCCGCGCAGCGGCGCGGGCTCGACGTCGGGCTGCCGACCTTCATCCCGTTCGTCGGCGCATGGATCCAGTTGAAGGAAATGCCGCACGACGCGGAAACGGAAGCGTACGTCGGGCTCGCCGGGCCGTTCGTCGGCACGCTCGGCGCGCTGGCCTGCTACGCGGCCGCGCGCCACACCGACAGCAACCTGCTGCTTGCGCTGTCGTACACGGGGTTCTTTCTCAACCTGTTCAACATGATTCCGCTGTCGCCGTTCGACGGCGGGCGGATCACCGCGGTGCTGTCGCCGCGCATCTGGTTCGCGGGCGTGCCGGTGCTGATCGCGCTGTTCGCGTATCGGCCGAGCCCGCTGCTGATCGTGATGGCGATCCTCGCGCTGCCGCAGTTGAAGCGCGCGTGGCGCTACGATCCCGACGCGCCGGAGAACCGCATGTATTACGCGACGTCGATCGAGACGAAAACGACCTACGCGCTCTGCTACGTCGGCCTGCTCGCGTTCCTCGCGCTGATGACGTCCGGCGTGCACGACATGCTGAGCGTCGTGCATGGGTCGACCTGACGCCGATCCGATGCAAAAAAGCGGCGGCCGCGTAAAAGGCGGCCGCCGTTTTTCAAAGGCCGAACCTCACGCGTCGCGATGACGCAGTTCGACGCGCTTGATGTCCTTCACGATCACGAGATAGCTGAACACGGTGACGAGCGCATTCAGCCCGACGAACACCAGTGCGCCGTTGAACGAGCCGCTCGCGCCGACGAGATAGCCGATCGCGATCGGCGCGACGATGCCCGCCGTGTTGCCGAACATGTTGAACAGGCTGCCCGACAGGCCGATCGCTTCCTTCGGCGCGGTATCCGCGACGACGGCCCAGCCGAGCGAGCCGATCCCCTTGCCGAAGAACGACACGGCCATCAGCATGATGACCAGCGCTTCGCTGTCGACGTAGTTGCAGCCGATGATCGTCATCGACAGCAGCATCCCGCCGACGATCGGAATCTTGCGCGCGAGCGTCAGCGATACGCCGCGGCGGATCAGCGCGTCCGACAGCATCCCGCCGAGCACGCCGCCGAGGAACCCGCAGATCGCCGGCAGCGACGTCATGAAGCCGGCCTTCAGCAGCGACATCCCGCGCGCCTGGACGAGGTAGATCGGGAACCACGTGAGGAAGAAGTACGTGAGCACGTTCACGCAGTACTGGCCGAGGTACACGCCAATCAGCATCCGGTTCGACAGCAACTGGCGCACGTAGTACCAGCCGGCCACGCGGCTGCCCTCGGAAGCGCCGCCGCCGCTGCCGCGCGCGCCGCCCGTCGACCGCACGAGGCCGCCACCCTGCTCGATATGATCGAGTTCCGCGCGGTTCACGGCCGGATGGTCGGCCGGGTCCTTCACGACGCGCAGCCACAGGAACGCGAGCGCGATGCCGGCCAGGCCCAGCCACAGGTACACATGGTGCCAGCCGTACGCATGCGTGAGCCAGGCCATCAGCGGCGAGAACACCACGGCCGCGAAGTACTGCGCGGCGTTGAAGATCGCCGACGCGGTGCCGCGCTCGGCGGTCGGAAACCAGCTCGCGACGACCTTCGCGTTCGCCGGGAACGCGGGCGCCTCCGCGATGCCGACCGCGAAGCGCATCGCGAACAGCGCGGCGACCGCGAACGCGGCGCTGCCGCCGAGGCCGATCGTGCTCTGCAGCAGCGTGAACGCCGACCACAGGAAGATGCTCGCCGCATACACGCGCCGCGCGCCGAAGCGGTCGAGCAGCCAGCCGCTTGGCAGTTGCGCGAGCACGTACGCCCAGCTGAACGCCGAGAAGATGTAGCCCATCGTCACCGGGTCGATGCCGAACGCCTTGCGGATCGGCGTGCCGGTGATCGACAGCGTCGCGCGGTCCGCATAGTTGAGCGTCGTGACGACGAACAGCATCGCCAGGATCCAGTAACGCACCGCGGTGCGGCGCGCGGTGCGCGCGAGGTCGAGTGGAAGATCGCGAGGGGAGGACGGATTGCGCATTTTAAACGTACGTCGTCGTATGACATAGCCGAAAGTGTATTGGCAATACACGAATTCAGAAACCTCGGGTTTTCCCTTTGAAGTCCGCGTCACAATATGGGAATTTCGCGATTTACTGGCCGGACAACGCGCACCGGTGTATCGTCCGCGCCCTCGCAGGCGGCGAGAATGACGCAATGCCGTCGGCAGACATCGTATCTGTTGCGTTACAATGAGCCATCCATTCCCGAACCACGGAGCACACCCATGCAACTGACAGGAGAGATGCTGATCGGCGCCGAAGCGGTGGCCGGCTCGGCAGGCACCTTGCACGCGTTCGACCCGACGAAGGGCGCGCCGATCGAGGCCCCGGCGTTCGGCGTCGCGACGCAGGCCGACGTCGACCGCGCGTGCGAACTCGCACGCGACGCGTTCGATGCGTACCGTACGCAGCCGCTCGCGGCCCGCGCGGCGTTTCTCGAAGCGATCGCCGATGAGATCGTCGCGCTCGGCGACGCGCTGATCGAGCGCGCGCACGCCGAAACGGGCCTGCCCGTCGCGCGGCTGCAGGGCGAGCGCGGCCGCACCGTCGGCCAGCTCCGGTTGTTCGCGCGCGTCGTGCGCGACGGGCGCTTCCTCGCCGCGTCGATCGATCCCGCGCAGCCGGCACGCACGCCGCTGCCGCGCTCGGACCTGCGGCTGCAGAAAGTCGCGCTCGGGCCCGTCGTCGTATTTGGCGCGAGCAATTTCCCGCTCGCGTTCTCGGTGGCCGGCGGCGATACCGCGTCGGCGCTCGCGGCCGGCTGCCCGGTGATCGTGAAGGCGCACGAAGCGCACCTCGGCACGTCCGAACTGGTTGGCCGCGCGATCCGCGCCGCGGTCGAGAAAACCGGCATGCCGGCCGGCGTGTTCTCGCTGCTGGTCGGCCCCGGCCGCGTGATCGGCGCGGCGCTGGTCAGCCATCCGGCGGTCCAGGCGGTCGGTTTCACCGGGTCGCGGCAGGGCGGGATGGCGCTCGTGCAGCACGCGAACGCGCGCCCGCAGCCGATTCCCGTCTATGCGGAAATGAGCAGCATCAACCCGGTCGTGCTGTTCCCGGCCGCGCTGGCCGCGCGCGGCGACGCGATCGCGACGGGCTTCGTCGATTCGCTGACGCTCGGCGTCGGTCAGTTCTGTACGAATCCGGGCCTCGTGCTCGCGATCGACGGCCCCGATCTCGACCGTTTCGAATCCGTCGCCGCGCAGGCGCTCGCGAAGAAGCCCGCCGGCGTAATGCTGACGCACGGCATCGCGGATGCGTACCGCAATGGCCGCGGCAAGCTGGCCGAATTGCCGGGCGTGCGCGAAATCGGCGCGGGCGAGGCCGCGCAGACCGACTGCCAGGCGGGCGGCGCGCTGTATGAAGTGGGCGCGCAGGCGTTCCTGGCCGAGCCGGCGTTCAGCCACGAGGTGTTCGGGCCGGCGTCGCTGATCGTGCGCTGCCGCGATCTCGACGAAGTCGCGCGTGTGCTCGACGCGCTCGAAGGCCAGTTGACGGCCACGCTGCAAATCGACGCCGACGACAAGCCGCTCGCGCGCCGGCTGCTGCCGATCCTCGAGCGCAAGGCCGGCCGCCTGCTCGTCAACGGTTACCCGACCGGCGTCGAGGTGTGCGATGCGATGGTGCACGGCGGGCCGTTCCCCGCGACGTCGAACCCGGCCGTCACGTCGGTCGGCGCGACCGCGATCGAGCGCTTCCTGCGGCCGGTGTGTTATCAGGACTTCCCGGACGACCTGCTGCCCGAAGGGCTGCGGGAAGGCAATCCGCTCGCGATTCCGCGGCTGCGGGACGGCAAGGCGGAGTGACGTGGCATAACCGGTGAACGCACTGTCCCGGGAGGGATGCGTCCCGGCACGTTGGAACACGGCGGCGGGGCCCACGGGCCCCGCCGCTTTTTTATTCCGCGCGGGCTTTGGTGCCGGTTTCGCTCGGTCAGTGAGCGGGGCGGGCGACGAGTTGCAAGCGTTCCGCTGCAGCCAGCAGGCGCCGGTCGCGCGTCCATAGCTTGCTGTCGCTGGTCAGTCTGGCCGACGCAAGCAGGTGGGCATCGACGTAACCGATGCCGAGCCCGTGAAGCGGGACGGCATCGATCATGCGCTGCACCTCGTCGTCGGTTGCAACGGTTGCGGCCGGAAGGTCGCGCAGCGCATCCAGCACGGTCTCGCGATTGCGCATGCTACGGAGGGCAAGCTCGCCGACGATGAACGGATGGATCAACACGCGCTCCGCTTCCAGCAATGCGGTGAGCGTCGCGTCGCCGGCCCGCAAGTGATCGATCCAGACCGAAGTGTCGACAAGGATCATGCGGGCTCCGACGGGCGGCGTGGAACCGATTCAAGGTCGGGCTCGGTGCCGCCGAGGCGGGCGAGTCGTCGCGCGCTTTCGCGGGCGATCAATGCGCGCAGCGCTTCTCTCACGAGCGCCGACTTTTCGGTGACGCCGGTCAATTGCTGCGCTTTTGCGAGCAGTGCGTCGTCGAGGGACAAGGTGGTGCGCATGGGCGGCTCCCGGGAAAAGTCGATGCATCAATTATGACATCAAGTGGTGATCATATTGATGCGCGGACGGGGCGGCGAGAGGTCGGCTTTCCTGTTGCCCGCGTTTCTCCTACAGTAGCGAAGCCTCGGGCCGTCCGGCCCGCAGGCGAGCCTGAGAGATCACAAGACCAACAAGGAACCATCCGATGACTATCAGCAAGCGTGGCGACCACCTGTTCGCGGCAGGGTTGTGGAAAACGATCGGCGACGTCGCGAAATCGGTCCGTACCCAGATCGGCGAAACCAGCGAAGGGCGCGTGCTGGCCGACGCGCTGTTCGCGCTGCAGCGCGAACTGGGCGGCAGCGAATTCGACGTGACGATCAACCAGGGGCGGCCCGTCGCGGGCTCCGATCCGCATTCGTTGATCTTCGGCAGGGCCGTCGAGCGCTTCAAGTACGACATGGAGGCCGTGGTGTTCGCGCTGAAGCATCGCCGCAGCATCGACGGGCCGAACGGCGCGGAGCGCGCCGACGCGCTCACGCAGGCCAACACGCATCTCGCGACCGCGAAGCAGTACGCGATGTTTACCGTCGGGCGCTTCTTCGATGCGGTCGTCGATCGCGACGTGCTGGAACAGATCGTGGGCGCCGAGTCGCCGGCGCGCGGCCGGCCGCTCGCGGCCCGCAAGGGGATCGACGAGACGCAGCGTACGCTCGCGAGCGTGCGGCAGCGGATCATCGGCGCGATCGCGCAGATGTAATGCAATGGCCGCGCCGGCTCGTCGAGCCACGCGGCCATTGCGCGATACGGATAGGGAGGACTGCGGGAGCCGGCGCGCCGTGCCGATGAAGGCCCTGCGCCGCCGGCGAACCCGGCTTACTGCGGGCCCATCTTCTTGATCAGCACGTCGAGTTCGGCTGCTTCTTCGTCGGTCAGGTCGACGAGCGGCGCGCGCACCGGGCCCGCGTCGTGGCCGACGAGCTTCGCGCCCGCCTTCACGATGCTGACCGCGTAGCCGGCGCGGCGATTGCGGATCTTCAGGTACGGCAGGAAGAACTCGTCGATCAGGCGGCCGACCGTCGCGTGGTCGTCGTTCGCGATCGCTTCGTAGAATGCCATCGCCGTCTTCGGGATGAAGTTGAACACGGCCGACGAGTACACCGGCACGCCGAGCGCCTTGTACGCGGCCGCATAGACTTCAGCCGTCGGCAGGCCGCCGAGGTACGCGAAACGATCGCCGAGGCGGCGGCGGATCGTGACCATGCTCTCGATTTCGCCGACGCCGTCCTTGAAGCCGATCAGGTTCGGGCAACGGTCGGCGAGGCGCTCGAGCATGTCCGCATTCAGCTTCGAATTCGCGCGGTTGTACACCACGACGCCGATCTTCAGCGCGCGGCACACCTGCTCGACGTGGTCGGCGATCCCTTCCTGGCTCGCTTCGGTCAGGTAGTGCGGCATCAGCAGCACGCCGCTCGCGCCGAGGCGCTCGGCTTCCTGCGCATATTCGATCGCGACGCGCGTCGCGCCGCCCGCGCCGGCCAGGATCGGCACCTTGCCCTTGCAGGTTTCCGTCGCGACGCGGATCACGTCCGAATACTCGCGCTGCGTGAGCGAGAAGAATTCGCCGGTGCCGCCGGCCGCGAACAATGCGCTCGCGCCATACGGCGCCAGCCATTCGAGGCGCTCGGCGTAGGTGGTCGGACGGAAGCTGCCGTCGGCGTCGAAATCCGTCAGCGGAAACGACAGCAGGCCGTGGGAGATGATTTGTTTGAGTTCTTGCGGTGAAGTCATGGTTGGGTCGTCCGTCTAGCGCGAGTGCTGGTTCGTCGGAAACGGCATACGAGCCGAATTGGCGATGTCGTTGTATGTCATCGTACAACGCATGAATGAGCGACGCAAGCGGTTTGCTGGCGGGTCAGGGGTAGGGTCTTTCCGGATAAGGGTTTACGCAGCATCATCAAGTGAGGTTGAATGTCGTATGATGACTAACGATATCGCAGATAGGCTTCCAGGAATTCCGATGACTGCTTCTCCTCTCTACATCCGCGTGCATCCGGACGACAACGTCGCGATCGTCGTCAACGACGGCGGTTTGTCCGAAGGCGCGACCTTCGCCGACGGGCTCACGCTGTGCGAAGGCGTGCCGCAGGGGCACAAGGTCGCGCTCGTCGACCTCGCGACCGGCGATCCGGTCATTCGCTACAACGTGGTGATCGGCTATGCGCTGACCGACCTGCGGCGCGGCAGCTGGGTCAACGAGCGCACGATGCGCATGCCCGAGCCGCCGGGGCTCGACGACCTGCCGCTCGCGACGCGTGCCGCGCCGCCGCTCGAGCCGCTCGAAGGCTATACGTTCGAGGGCTTTCGCAATGCGGACGGCTCGGTCGGCACGCGCAACATCCTCGCGATCACGACGACCGTGCAGTGCGTGTCGGGCGTCGTCGAGCACGCGGTGAAGCGGATCAAGGACGAGCTGCTGCCGCGCTACCCGAACGTCGACGACGTGGTCGGGCTCGAACATACGTACGGCTGCGGCGTCGCGATCGATGCGCCCGACGCCGACATCCCGATCCGCACGCTGCGCAACATCAGCCTGAACCCGAACTTCGGCGGCGAAGTGATGACCGTGAGCCTCGGCTGCGAGAAGCTGCAGCCCGAGCGCCTGCTGCCGCCGGGCGCGATTCCGGTGGCCGCCGACGGCGCGACCGACAACGGCGGCGTCGTGTGCCTGCAGGACGCCGCGCACGTCGGCTTCCATTCGATGATCGATTCGATCATGAAGATGGCCGAATCGCATCTCGAGCGGTTGAACCGTCGGCGCCGCGAAACTTGCCCGGCATCGGACCTCGTCGTCGGCGTGCAGTGCGGCGGCAGCGACGCGTTCTCGGGGCTCACCGCGAACCCGGCCGTCGGCTTCGCGGCCGACCTGCTCGTGCGCGCGGGCGCGACGATCATGTTCTCGGAAGTGACCGAAGTGCGCGACGGCGTCGCGCAGCTCACGTCGCGTGCGGCGAACGAAGCGGTGGCCCGCGAGATCATCCGCGAGATGGACTGGTACGACCGCTATCTGGAGCGTGGCCGCGTCGACCGCAGCGCGAACACGACGCCGGGCAACAAGAAGGGCGGCCTGTCGAACATCGTCGAGAAGGCGATGGGGTCGATCGTGAAGTCGGGCAGCGCGCCGATCGCCGGCGTCGTGCGCCCCGGCGATCGCGCGCGGCAGAAGGGGCTGCTGTACGCGGCGACGCCCGCGAGCGATTTCATCTGCGGCACGCTGCAGCTCGCGGCGGGGATGAACCTGCATATTTTCACGACCGGCCGCGGCACGCCGTACGGGCTCGCGCAGGTGCCGGTGATCAAGGTCGCGACGCGCAGCGATCTCGCGCGCCGCTGGCACGACCTGATGGATCTCGACGCGGGGCAGATCGCGACCGGCGCGGCAACGATCGAGGACATGGGCTGGGAACTGTTCCGGCTGATGCTCGACGTCGCCAGCGGCAAGCGCCGCACGTGGGCCGAGCAATGGAAGCTCGCGAATGCGCTGACGCTGTTCAATCCGGCGCCGGTGACCTGACGCCTGACGCGCGCGGTGGTGGCGGCAAGACGATGCGGGCGCCTTCGGGCGCCCGTTTTCTTTGCGGCGGCGTATTCCCGATTCGGCGGCGCAGGCGTGCCGCGCATGGTCGGCGCGATTTCCTTACCTCGCGCGTAATCGACCGCTTGCGCGGCCCCGGCGACGATAGCGGCACGCGGACCCGAAACGTCCGCGACATCGTCTACCGACACAAGGAGCCTCGCCATGAACACCGCTCAATCCGCTTCGTCCGTTCACGCCGACCTGATCGACCGCTACTTCGACGCGTGGAACGAATCCGACGCCGCGCGCCGCCGCGAACTGATCGACGCGACGTACGCAAGCGACGCGGCCTATCGCGATCCGCTGATGGCCGGCGACGGCCACGCGGGCATCGACACGATGATCGCCGCCGTGCAGCAACGCTTCCCCGCGTACCGCTTTCGCCGCACGACCGACGTGGACGCGTTCGGCCAGCATCTGCGGTTCTCCTGGGCGCTCGTGTCGCCCGACGGCGCGGCGATCGTGAAGGGCTCGGACTTCGGCATCGTCGACGCGTCGGGCCGCCTCGCGTCGGTCACGGGTTTCATCGACGAAATGCCGGCCGGGGCGTCGTGACGTGAACGATGCATGCACCACGGCCGCCGGGATCGGGTAACGTTATGCGATTCGTTCCCCACCCCGGAGACCCACCGACATGCTGAAGAATCTCGACCCGCTGCTGCACGCCGACATCCTGCACACGCTGCGCGCGATGGGCCACGGTGACGAAATCGCGATCTGTGACGCGAACTTCCCGGCGGAATCCGTCGCCGAGCACACGGTGGTCGGCCGCGCGCTGCGCGTCGACGGCGCCGATTCGGCGCGCGTCGTGCGCGCGGTGCTGTCGGTGCTGCCGCTCGACACGTTCGTCGACACGCCCGCGTGGCGGATGGAAGTCGTCGGCGACGCGGCCGCGGTGCCGCCCGTGCAGCGCGAAGTCCAGGCCGAAATCGACCGCGCGGAAGGGCGCTCGGTGCCGCTGACCGGCGTCGAGCGTTTCGCGTTCTACGAGCGCGCGCAGCAGACGTATGCGGTGATCGTCACCGGCGAAACGCGCGGCTACGGCTGCTTCATCTTCAAGAAAGGCGTGCTGTTGAGCGACGCGGGCTAAACGCGTTTTTCAGCGCGCCGGGCCGCCGGCGCGGCCGCCGCAGTGTAAAGATTTGCTACAACCTTTTTCTTGGACACCGCGGAAAGACCCTCTATGCTGGCCCATTTGCCGCGCGCCCTCCCGGGCCGCGCGGCGCCGAACCGCCCGGGCGCGCCCGGCGCGGGCGGCCGAATTGCATACGAGGAGAGAGGCATGACGCGTACCGTCGATTCCGGCGTCATTTTTTTCGCACGCCTGGCGCTGGCGGCGTTGTTCTTGTGGGGCGGCATCATGAAGCTGCTCGGCTACAGCGATTTCGTCGCGTATCTGCACGGGATGAACGTGCCCTATCAACAGGTCGTTGCGCCGATCGTCGTCGCGATCGAGGGGCTCGGCGGCCTGCTGCTGATCGTCGGCTACAAGGTCCGGCCGCTCGCGTTGCTGATGGCGGTCTACACGATCGCGACCGCGATGGTCGGGCACAATTTCTGGGACGCGACGAACGCCGCCGTCCAGCACGACATGGTGATTCACTTCTGGAAGAACGTCGCGATCGCCGGCGGGTTCCTGCTGCTGTTCGTCACCGGCGCCGGCGGCGCGAGCATCGACGCGCTGCGCCGGCCGAATTCGTCGTACGGCGTGCTGCGTTGAACTGAGCACACTTGGGTAGTCGTCGCGACGCCGACGCAACACAAAAGGGCCGAATCCCGCACGCCGCGGGATTCGGCCCTTCGTTCATCCGGCCGGCGCGTGCGCGCCGACGTTCAGCGTGCGTCCTTCACGTCCTTCGCATCCTTCGAGAACTGCACGGCGATCGCGCCGAGCACGCAGATCGCCGCGACGTACACGACCGGCGCGAGCGGATTCGACTTCATCATCAGCGACACGATCACCGGCGTGAGCCCGCCGAAGATCGCGTACGCGACGTTGTACGAGAACGAGATGCCCGAGAAGCGCACGACGGCCGGGAAGCTCCTGACCATCACGAACGGCACCGCGCCGATCGTGCCGACCATGAAGCCCGCGATCCCGTAGTAGAGCGGCAGCGTCGACGCATCGGCCGCGACCTGCACGAACAGCAGGTAGTAGCACGCGGCCAGCCCGATGCCGCCGATGCCCAGCACGCGCTTCGCACCGATCCGGCCCGCGAGCGAACCGGCGGTGATGCAGCCGGCCGTCAGGCACAGCGTCGCGATGCTGTTCGCGAACAGCGTGGTCGCGGGCGCCAGGTGGAACTGCTTCTGCAGCAGCGCGGGCGTCATCAGGATCACGACGACGATCGCGGCCGACAGCATCCACGTGAGCAGCATCGACACGATCACCGCGCGGCCGTGGTCGCGCAGCACCGCCTTCAGCGGAATCTCGGCCGCGAGCGCCTTTTTCGCCTTCATTTCGGCGAACACCGGCGTTTCATGCAGCCAGCGGCGCAGGTACACGGAGAACAGCCCGAACACGCCGCCGAGCAGGAACGGGATGCGCCATGCGAACGCGCCGACTTCGGCCGCGGAGTAACGGCTGTTGATGCCGGCCGCGACGAGCGAGCCGAGCAGGATGCCGGCCGTGAGGCCCGCGGTCAGCGTGCCGCACGCATAGCCGATGTGGCGCGACGGCACGTGCTCGGACACGAACACCCACGCGCCCGGCACTTCGCCGCCGACCGCCGCGCCTTGCAGCACGCGGAACAGCAGCAGCAACACCGGCGCGAGGATGCCGATCGTGTCGTAGGTCGGCAGCAGGCCCATCAGCAGCGTCGGCACCGACATCATCAGCACGCTCAGCGTGAACATCCGCTTGCGGCCGAACAGGTCGCCGAAGTGCGCCATGATCACGCCGCCGAGCGGGCGCGCGAGATAGCCGGCCGCGAAGATGCCGAACGTCTGCAGCTGGCGCAGCCAGTCCGGAATGTCGTGCGGGAAGAAGAGCTGCCCTATCGCCGGCGCGAAGAACACGAAGATGATGAAGTCGTAGAACTCGAGGGCGCCGCCGAGTGCGGCGAGGCCAAGGGTCTTGTAGTCGCTGCGCGTGAGCGCGCGTTCGGCGGCGCGAGGCACGCCGCTCAATTCGGAAGCTTGCATGGTCAGGACGATCGTTTTTCGAATGGTGTTGTCGGTGCTGCGTCTCCAGGGCCCGCTTTTCGGCATGGACTGACAAGGCGCGGCTTGCGTCGTCGAAGCGCGCCGCGTGCCGGGTGAGGCACGCAACACGCGCCGCCGCACCGGGATGGGGCACGGCGGAGACGAAGCGTCAAAGCGGGTGGGGGGATTCTACAGGAGCGCGAAATGCCCGCGCGCGGGCGCGCGCCGTGAGCGGCTTCGGACCATGCAGCCGAAGCGCGCGGCGCGGGCGGCCGGTGAGCCGCGGGCGCGCCGCGCGGGGCAGGGGCCGCGTATCGGTTATCAGTTGCCGGCGATCGTGTCGACCGGCTTGAACGCGCCGCGCTCGACCTTGTAGATCGTCACCGGCGCATCCTTCAGGTCGCCCTTCGCGTCGTACGCGATGCTGGGCGCCGACACGCCCTTGATCGACACCTTGCCGAGATACGGCGTGTACACCTTCGGATCGGTCGAGTTCGCGTCCTTCATCGCGCTGAGCAGCGCGATCGTGCCGTCGTACGAATACGGCGAGTACGTGATCACGTCTTCGTTGAAGCGCGCCTTGTAGCGTGCGGCGTAGCCGGAGAAGCCCGGCATCTTTTCCTTCGGCAGCCCGCCCATGTAGACGATCGCGCCTTCGGCCGCGTCGCCGCCGACCTTCAGGAACGTCGGCGAGCGCGACATCTCGCCCGTCACGAACGCCGACTTCATCCCGAGTTGGCGCATCTTGCGGATCATCGGCGACGATTGCGCGTCGCCGCCGCCGTAGAAGACCGCGTCCGGATTCACGCCCTTCAGGTTGGTCAGGATCGCGGAGAAATCGAGCGCCTTGTCGTTCGTGAAGTCGCGCTTGACGATCGTGCCGCCGGCCGCTTCGACGGCCTTCGCGAATTCGTCGGCGATGCCCTGGCCGTAGGCCGTGCGGTCGTCGATGATCGCGATGCGCTTGAAGCGCAGCGTCTTCACCGCGTACGTGCCGACGATGCGGCCCGCCTGCGCGTCGCTCGTCAGCAACCGGTAGGTCGTCTTGTAGCCGCGCGCCGTGTATTGCGGCGACGTCGCCATCGAGATCTGCGGCAGCCCCGCGCGATCGTACAGGTCGGACGCGGGAATGCTGGTGCCCGAGTTGAAGTGGCCGATGATCCCGCGCACGTTGTCGTCGATCAGCCGCTGCGCGACGGTCGTGCCGGTGCGCGGGTCGGCCTGGTCGTCCTGCGCGTCGAGCTGGAACGTGACGGGCTTGCCGCCGATCGTCGGATGCGTCGCGTTGAAATCGGCGATCGCGAGCTGCACGCCCTTCTGCATGTCCGTGCCGTAATTCGACTGCGGGCCGGTCAGCGGTGCGGCGAAACCGATCTTGACGACGTCGGCGGCGACGGCGTGCGCGCCCGACAGTGCGCAGGCGGCGGCCAGCGCGACGTGCGATACCTTCAGCTTCACTTTCACTTCCCCTTGATGGCGTGGTTGGGGGCGCCGCGCGCATGCGGGCGGCGCCGGTAAACCGGGCGAGACGGTTCGGTCGGCAGGCCGATGCGCAGGCCATGCGTGCTCGCCGCGTGCCACGCGCGTTGTGCCGGAATCGTCGTACGCGACAGCGGATGCGGTGACCCGTGCGTGCCGATTGCGGCAGCACCGGGAGGTCGTCTCGTGACCGTGAAGCGAAGTCTAGTTAGCGAAAATGCGTGCGTCTTGCGCATTCGATGCGCGGCCGGCGACGATATCGGCATATCGTCGATTACCCTGATATATGCCGAAATCGTCATGACGAGTGCGCAAACCCGCCAAGACGCGGGTCGTCGGCATTTTTACGATGACGGGATTGGGGTGCGTGGTGCCGGCGTGTCGGTGCGCTGCGCCGGCTACGGAGAGGGCGGAACGGTCGCTAGCCCGCACACCATATGCGCATTAGTTGCGTGCACAACCAGCGGCGCCCACCGATGGAGCCGATCGGCGGCGTGCGATGCCGCCGGCCACAGTCTTGTCCGCCCCGCATTCGATGCGACGCGATCGAAGGGGCGCTCCTATAATCGACGCCATCTGCCACTCGCTTCGCGGTTGCCGGGATGACGACCTTGCTTGCCGTACCGCCCATGAGCCTGTCCGATACGTTGTGCTACCAGCCCGACAACGCCGATTTCGGCGCGATGCTCGCGCATTTTCGCCTGCTTGAACCGGTGTTCGATGCGCTGCCGGACGTCGCGTTTTTCGTGAAGGATGCGAGCGGCCGCTATGCGATCGTCAATCGCACGCTGGCGATGCGCTGCGGCTACAAGGACAAGCGCGACCTGCTCGGCAAGACGGCCGACGAGGTGTTTCCGCGCCGCTTCGGCCGCAGCTATTTCGAGCAGGACATGGCGACGATCAACGCCGGCCAGCAGTTGATGGATCAGCTCGAGCTGCACCTGTATCCGGGCCGCCAGCCGGGCTGGTGCCTGACCTGCAAGGAGCCGCTGCGCGACGCCGCGGGCCGGGTGGTCGGCCTCGCCGGCATCTCGCGCGACCTGAAGGCGCACGAGGGATCGCACCCGGCGTACAGCCGGCTCGCCGACGTGGTCCAGCACATCCAGGATCATTACGTGCAGCCGCTGAACCTGAAGCAGCTCGCGCAGATGGCCGGGATGTCGGTCGCGCAGCTCGAACGCTACTTCCACAAGGTGTTCCACCTGACGCCGCGCCAGGTGCTGCTGAAGACGAGGCTCGACGCGGCCACCGCGCTGCTCGTCACGCACGACAAGGTGACCGACGTCGCCGCGCTATGCGGCTATACGGATCACAGCGCGTTCACGCGCCAGTTCAAGGCGACGGTCGGCGTGACGCCGACGGAATACCGGTTGATGCTGCAGGAGCGGGCAGGGTGACGCGACTCGCCGGGGCGGCCGGCGCGTCACAGGGATCGGGGTAAGGCGGGGTAAGGCGGGGAAACGGGAAAGGGTGAAGCGCTGGCTCAGCGGTAGCCGAGCCCTTTCAGGACGGCCGTGCCGTCTTCGGTCAGCCGGAAGCTCGGGCTCGTATCGGGGTCGAGCTTGACCATTTCGACGAGGCCGGCTTCCTGCAGCGCGGGCAATTCGGGTTTGGCGTTCGCGCCGATCGGTGCATGCAGCAGCACGAGCAACGTCGCGATTTCATGATGACTGAGCAGGCGGCGCAGCATCGTCTTCTTTGCAGGGGGCGCGGCCGGGCGGCCCGCGGGTGCTTCTACGGCGCTCATCGCTTTCCTCCTTTTCGAGATAACCATCGGGTACTGGTTGCGGATGGTGCCGTCGAAGACTTAAGCGATTCTTAAAACCGGGGCGAGCGGCGCAATGCTGCACCGCGGTACGGGTTACGGGATGTAACGGCGGCCGGCGCGCGGGTTCCGGCATGGCCGCGGCCGACCGCGCAGGCCGGTACCTGGCTGCCCGATGTGCGACGATGGCGCGCGGCGAGATCGCGCGGTCCAATCGATCGCCGAATCGCGAGCGCGCTCCGGCCCCGAACTTCTCTCATCCTTATTTCCGCCGCTGCGCCTGCGCCTGCGCCGCAAGCCGCACGGCCGCGTTCGCCGCGCCGTAGCCGTCATACCCGCCGCGCCGCTCGACGATCTCGAGCGAGAAGCGGTTGTCGACCAGTTCCGTATACGCATGCAGGAATTCGCCGCCATCCTCGTCGCGGTCGTAGAGCAGGTGATGCGCGCTCAGCGTGTCGATCAGTTCGTCCGGTAGCGCATAGCGCGCGGCGAGATCGTCGTAGTAGTTGGCCGGAATGCGCAGGAACGGGACGCCGTCGGCCGCGAACGCGGCGACCGTCTTCACGATGTCGTCCGTGCGGAACGCGACGTGGTTCAGCCCGGTGCCGTGGTAGCGGTCGAGCGATTCGGCGACGGCCGTATGACGGTCGACCGACGCGTTCAGCGCGATCCGCACCGAGCCGTCGGCGCTGCGTACCGCGCGGCTGCGCATCAGCCCGTACGGGTCGGGCACGAGCCAGCTGCGCTCGGCGTCGAAGCCGAACGCAGTCTTGAAGAACAGGATCCACGTGTCGAGCGCGTCGGCCGGCAGCGCGAGGCACACATGGTCGATACCCGTCAGCGGGCCGACTTCGGTGGGGCCGTCGATGTCGGTCAGCACGAAGTCCGATTCATACAGCGTCGGCGCATCCGGCGCTTCGTCGACGAAATATTCGAGGCTGCCGTCCGGCGCCTTCACGCTCGGCAGCACGCGCTCGTTCGGCCCGACCCGGCCGGAAAACGGCGCGTAGCCGAAGCCGGCCGCGCGTTCGAACGCCACTTTCGCGTCGTCGACGCGGAACGCCGACGCGCACAGCGACAGCCCGTGCTGCTGGAAGAACGCATCGGCGAACGAGTCGCGCTCGGCGTTCAGCACGATCGATGCAGCGCCGTGCTGGAACAGCGTCACGTCCTTCGAGCGATGCCGGCCGGCGAGCCGGAAGCGCATCCGGCCGAGCCATTGGCCGACGGTCGCCGCCGCCTGCGCGTCGACCGCGAATTCGATGAACTGGAACCCGACGTGCGCGGGCGGCGCGGGCGGTGCGAACAGCGGCTGGCTGGCGGCCGGCGCGCGGCCCTCCTGGGCGAGCCGCGCACGCGTCAGGTCTTCCAGATAGAGCAGCGAGCGATGGCCGTCGGCGGCCGTGAGCGCGGTCGGCGCCGCGCGGAAGCCATCGTTGAAGATCTCCAGCGATAGCGGCCCCGTATAGCCCGACTCGATCACGCGTGCGGTGAAGCGCGCCAGGTCGAAGTCGCCCTGGCCGGGGAACGAGCGGTAGTGGCGACTCCATTCGATCACGTCCATCACGAGCTTCGGCGCGTCGGCGATCTGCACGAAGGCGATCCGGTCGCCGGGGATGTCGGCGATCCCGTCCGGCGAATCGTCGAGCGACAGCGTGTGGAAGCTGTCGAGCGCGAGGCCGAGGTGCGGGCTGTTCACCGCGTTCACGAGCTTCCACGCGTGGCCGTACCGCTTCACGACGCGGCCCCACGCGAGCGCTTCGTACGCGGCCACCACGCCGGCCTGCCGCGCGGCTTCGGCGAGCACGCCGAGCTGGTCGACGAGCAACCCGTCGTCGGCGATCGTATCGGCCGCCACGCTGCTGCAGACGAGGATGCGATCGGTGCCGAGCGCATGCATCACGTCGAACTTGCGCTTGATCCGGTCGAGATTGCGCGCGAGCTGGGCCGCGCTCACGCCCTCGAAGTCGCGAAACGGCTGGAACAGCACGATGTCGAGGCCGAGATCGGCGGCCATGCGCCGGACGTCGGCCGGCGATCCGTCGAAGTAGACGAGGTCGTTTTCGAAGATTTCGACGCCGTCGAAGCCCGCGGCCTGGACGGCGGCGAGCTTCTCGGCGAGCGTGCCGGACAGTGACACGGTGGCGATCGAGCGCTGCATGGGGCGATTCCTGCGGATGAGCGGGGCATGACGCCGGTCTAACCGACCGTGTCTAACCGACCGTGCCGAACCGACCCTGAATGAACCAGTCGTTGAGTTCGGCGCGGGCGCCATATCCCGAATTTACTGGGCTAGTCATCCGTATTGTACAAACTAACTAGATGGTACAAATTAGCGAAAACCCGGAAAGACAGCCCGCTTGCACGGGCGCACACTAGCGCCAAATTCCGATGTCTTCGGGGCGGCGCCGATCGTGGTCCGCCCCTGTTTCAGGAGCAGAAACACGATGAGCAAGCACAAGGTACTGGTGCTGAACGGCCCGAACCTGAATTTGTTGGGCACGCGCGAGCCCCATATCTACGGCGCGGAAACGCTCGCCGATCTCGAGCAGCGCTGCCGCACGGCGGGGGAAGGGCTCGGGCTGGAAATCGACTTTCGCCAGTCGAATGCCGAGCACCAGCTGATCGACTGGCTGCACGCCGCGCGTCACGACACGCACGGCATCGTGATCAACCCGGCCGCGTATACGCATACGTCGGTGGCGCTGGCCGACGCGCTTTCCGCGATCGCGAAGCCGGTGATCGAAGTGCATATCTCGAACGTCCATCGCCGCGAGGCGTTCCGTCACCATTCGTATGTGTCGGCGCTCGCCGAAGCCGTGATCTGCGGCTGCGGTACCGAAGGCTACGTGTTCGCGCTGCAGCGCCTGGCGACGGTGTTCGCGAAGGGAGCCGCACGATGAGCCGCCCGTCGTTCCTGATCGGCCTGATCGGCCAGGGCATCGGCGGTTCGCTGTCGCCCGCGATGCACGAGGAAGAGGGGTTCCGCCAGGGCTTCGGCTACGTGTACCGGCGCCTCGATCTCGACGTGCTCGGCGTGACCGCCGACGCGCTGCCGCAACTGCTCGATGCCGCGCAGCGGATGGGCTACAACGGGCTGAACATCACGCACCCGTGCAAGCAGCGCGTGATCGAGCACCTCGACGCGCTGTCGGACGACGCGCGTGCGCTCGGCGCGGTGAATACCGTGCTGTTCAAGGACGGCAAGCGGATCGGCCACAACACCGACTGGTCGGGCTTCGCGAAATCGTTTAGCCGTGGGCTGCCCGGCGCGTCGCTCGAACGCGTCGTCCAGCTCGGCGCGGGCGGCGCGGGCGCGGCCGTCGCGCACGCGGCGCTGCAGATGGGCGCGGCCGAACTGACGATTTTCGACGTCGACGGCACGCGCGCCACCGCGCTGGCGGGCGAATTGCAGCAGCGCTTCCCCGCCGCCCGCGTCACGCCGGGCAGCGATCTCGCCGCCGCGATGCGCGCGGCGACCGGCCTGATCCACTGCACGCCGACCGGCATGGCCAAGCATCCGGGCCTGCCGCTGCCGGCCGAGCTGCTGCATGCGGGCATGTGGGTGGCCGACATCGTGTATTTCCCGCTCGAAACCGAACTGATCCACGCCGCGCGCGCGGCCGGCTGCGCGACGCTGCCGGGCGGCGGGATGGCCGTGTACCAGGCCGTCGACGCGTTCGAGCTCTTCACCGGGCGCACGCCCGACGCCGAGCGGATGTTCGATCACTTTCAGTCGCTCGTCGCGCGCTGACCCCCTTACAGACACAGAAAGAGACCAGGAGACGACCATGCAGCACACTACCCACACGAGCGCCGCGCCGGCGCAGGCGGCCGGCACGGTCCGGCGCACGTCGGCGCGCTACAAGATCCTCGCGCTGCTCGCGATCGGCACGATGATCAAT
The DNA here is from genome assembly GCF_016899425.1 of Burkholderia sp. MS389. GTDB lineage: Bacteria > Pseudomonadota > Gammaproteobacteria > Burkholderiales > Burkholderiaceae > Burkholderia > Burkholderia sola. The sequence continues at coordinate 1,628,240 of NZ_CP045995.1, read as the reverse complement.
TATCTCGACCGCACCGTGCTGGGCGTGGCTGCGCCGCAGCTTACCAAGGAGCTCGGCATCAACGCGGCCGTGATGGGCATCATGTTCTCCGCGTTTTCGTGGACGTACGTGGCGATGCAGGTGCCCGGCGGCCTGTTCCTCGACCGCTTCGGCAGCAAGGTCACCTATTACTGGTCGATGACGCTGTGGTCGCTGTGCACGTTCCTGCAAGGTTTCGTGCCGGGCGTCGCGACGTTGCTCGCGTGCCGGCTGGGCCTCGGCGTGACGGAAGCGCCATGCTTCCCGACCAACAGCCGCGTCGTCGCGACGTGGTTCCCGCAGAACGAACGCGCGATGGCGACCGGCACCTATACCGTCGGCGAATACATCGGCCTCGCGTTCTTCAGCCCCGTGCTGTTCGCGCTGATGGGCGCGTTCGGCTGGCGCTCGCTGTTCTGGGTCGTGGGCGCGGTCGGCATCGCGTTCGGCCTCGTCTGGTGGAAGTTCTATCACGAGCCGCGCAACCATCCGGGCGCGAACTCGGAGGAACTCGCGTACATCGAAGCGGGCGGCGGCCTCGTGCACGGCGTGCGCAAGACCGACGCCAAGAGCGGCAAGGCCGAGCAGCCGAAGTTCAGCTGGTCGATGGTCGGCCAACTGGTGAAGAAGCGCCAGCTCGCGGGCATCTGCCTCGGCCAGTTCGCCGGCAACTCGACGCTCGTGTTCTTCCTGACCTGGTTCCCGACCTATCTGGCAACCGAGCGCCACATGGGCTGGCTGAAGATCGGCTTCTTCGCGGTGATGCCGTTCATCGCCGCGTCGGTCGGCGTGATGTTCGGCGGGATCTTCTCCGACTGGCTGCTGCGCCGCGGCAAGTCTGCGAACCTCGCACGCAAGCTGCCGATCATCGCGGGCCTGCTGCTCGCGTCGACGATCATTCTCGCGAACTACGTGCAGAGCAACGAAGCGGTGATCGCGATCATGTCGGTCGCATTCTTCGCGCAGGGCATGGCCGCGCTCGGCTGGACGCTCGTGTCGGATATCGCACCGGACGGCCTGCTCGGCGTGACGGGCGGCATCTTCAACTTCGCGGCGAACCTCGCGGGCATCATCACGCCGCTCGTCGTCGGCTTCATCGTCGCATCGACCGGCTCGTTCGTCGGCGCGCTCGTGTTCATCGGCGTGATCGCGCTGGTTGGTGCGCTGTCGTACATCTTCGTCGTCGGCGACATCAAGCGGATCGAGCTGTAAGCACCCGTTCCCCGCACACACGGTGCGTTCGCCCGGCGGCCAATCGGCCGCCGGGCTTTTTTGTTTGCGGGCGCCGGCGGGCGGGCCGGCATGTACGTCACTTCATGCGTGCTGCATCGCGATGGCGAGCGATTCGACCGCAGCGGCGATCGCCGCGACCGCACGCCGGATATCGCCCGCATCGATCGCGCCGATGCAGCCGACGCGGAACGTCTCGAGCCGCGTGAGCTTGCCCGGATACAGGATGAAGCCCGCATCCCTCACCGCGTCGTAGAAGCGGCGGAAATCGTAGGCCGGATGGTCGGGCGCGTGAAACGTGACGATCACCGGCGCCTGCACGCTCGCGTCGAGGAACGGCACGAAGCCGAGCGCGCGCATCGATTCGACGAGCGTCCGGCAGTTCTCCGCATAGCGCGCACCGCGCGCCGGCTGGCCGCCTTCGGCGAGGTACTGGTCGAGCGCGGCACGTAGCGCGGCAATCACGTGCGTCGGCGGCGTGAAGCGCCATTGCCCCGTCTTGCGCAGATACGCGTACTGATCGTGGAGATCGAGCGCGAGCGACCGCGCGTTGCCTTCGCTCGCGTCGAGCGCGTCGCGCCGCACGATCGCGAATCCCATCCCCGGCACGCCTTCCAGGCATTTGCCGCTGGCCGAGATCAGCGCGTCGATGTCGCTGCCCGCCAGCGCGATCGGCAGCGCGCCGAACGAACTCATCGCATCGACGATCAGCCGCTTGCCGTGCCGCCGGCATGCGGCCGCGATCGCATCGAGCGGATTCAGGATCCCGGCGCTCGTTTCCAGGTGCACGAGCGCGACGTGCGTGATGCGCGGCTCGCGCGCGAACGCGGCCTCGACGGCCGCCGTGTCGACGGCCGCGTCCTCGCCGAACGGCAACGCGATCGCTTCGATGCCGAGCCGGCCGAGGATCTTCAGGATGCGCGCGCAATACGCGCCGTTGTCGGGCACCAGCACGACGCCGTCGCGCGGCACCAGCGTGCCGAGCGCGGCTTCGACCGAGAACGTGCCGCTGCCCTGCATCGGCACGCACACGTACGCGTCGCCGCCCTGCGCGATGGCGACGAGATCCGCGCAGACGCTGGCCGTCAGTTGATTGAAAGCGGCGTCCCACGACCCCCAGTCATGTTGCATTGCGTGGCGTGTTGTGGCGGACGTGGTGAGCGGGCCGGGCGTAAGCAGAATCGGGTCGGGCATGGCTTTTGTCTCCAGCAAAGGGCGAACGGAACGCCGGGCGGCATTTCTCGATGACTTGCATGATAGTGGCAAAATGTGTCATTTTTTGGAAATTGTGGCATTCGTCACGGCTTTGTCATCGAACGCTGTGATCCTTCGGTTGCCGCGCGACACCCAGCCCGAGCGCGGTAGCGCGGCGGCCGTTCAGCGGCCTGCCCGAAGACAACAGGAGAGCCGGATCGTGCCCCGGCCGTTTGGTGTTCCGCCTACGGAGAAGTGAGATGACACTGCAGAAACCCTCGCGCGCCGCCGCCGGCGCATTCCGCAAGCTCGCGCTGGCCGCCTGCGCCGCCGGTCTGCTGCAAGGCGCCGCGATGCCGGCGCAGGCGGCGAATGCGGTCGTGCTGTACACGGCGGACGGTCTCGAGAACCTCTATCGCGATGTGCTGCCGGCTTTCGAGAAGAAGGAAGGCGTGAAGGTCAACATCGTGACGGCGGGCAGCGGCGAGGTGGTGAACCGCGCGAACATCGAGAAGAATTCTCCGAAGGCCGACGTGATCGTCACGCTGCCGCCGTTCATCCAGCAAGCCGGCCAGATGGGCCTGCTGCAGCCGTACCAGAGCGTGAACTACAAGAACGTGCCGGCCATCGCGAAGGCCGAGGACGGCACGTGGGCGACCTTCGTCAACAACTACTTCTCGTTCGCGATCAATCCGGACGTCGTGAAGAACCAGCCGAAGACGTTCGCCGACCTGCTCGCGCCGGCCTACGCCGGCAAGGTCGCGTACTCGAACCCGGCCACGGCCGGTGACGGGATGGCCGTGCTGATCCTGACGACGTCGCTGATGGGCGAGGACAAGGCATTCGACTACCTCGCGAAGCTGTCGCAGAGCGTGAAGTTCCACACGAAGGGCACGGGCTACCTGAACGTGCTGCTGTCGCGCAACGAGATCAGCGTCGCGAACGGCGATCTGCAGATGGATCTCGACGACGCCGAACACGGCGCGCTGTCCGTCAAGCCGATCTTCCTGGCCGCGAAGGACGGCGACCGGCCGACCACGTTCCAGCTGCCGTACGGCATCGGCCTGATCAAGAGCGGCCCGAACCAGGACGCCGGCAGGAAGCTGATCGACTACCTGATGTCGACGGACGTGCAGTCGAAGGTACCGGACATGTACGGCATCCCGGGCCGCACCGACGTGCCGCTGGCCGGCAAGAACGGCGAAGCGGTCAAGAAGGCGATCGCGGGCGTGAATCTGATCCCGGTCGACTGGACTCACGTGATGGCGAAGAAGCCGGAATGGATCGAGCGCTGGAAGAAGGACGTGATCGGCAGCTCGGGCAAGCAGCTCGACGTCGTCAAGCCGAAGTGACCGGCGCACGCCGCCTGTATCAGCGAGCAAGAGGATGAACCCGGTGGATACCGCCCTGACCCATCCCGGCGCATTCGGCGCCGCCGAACCGCACGCGACGCTGCGGTCCGGCGTGCCGGGCGGCGTGCAGATCCAACACCTGAGCGTGCGCTACGGCGCACGCACGGTGCTCGAAGATCTGTCGCTGTCGATCGGCGCCGGCGAATTTCTGACCGTACTCGGCAAGAGCGGCTGCGGCAAGACCACGCTGCTGCGCTTCATCGCCGGATTCGTGAAGGCCGACGGCCTGACCGGCACGCTGACCGTGGCCGGCCGCGACCTGACCTATGCGCCGCCGCACAAGCGCAACCTCGGTCTGCTGTTCCAGAATTACGCGTTGTTCCCGCACCTGTCGGTGTTCGAGAACGTCGCATTCGGGCTGCGCGCACGCGGGATGGCGTCGTCGGAAGTGACGCGCCGCGTCGCCGATGCGCTGAAGCTCGTGCAACTCGGCGATGCGGGCCACCATCTGCCCGCGCAGTTGTCCGGCGGGATGCAGCAGCGCGTCGCGCTGGCGCGCGCGCTCGTGATCGAGCCCGACGTGCTGCTGCTCGACGAGCCGCTGTCGGCGCTCGACGCGAACCTGCGCGCGTCGGTGCGCAGCGAACTGAAGGCGCTGCACGAGCGCCTCCCGAACCTGACCGTCGTCTGCGTGACGCACGACCGCGACGACGCGCTCGTGCTGTCCGACCGCGCGCTGCTGATGCGCGACGGCCGCATCGCGCAGCTCGGCACGCCGCAGCAGCTGTACGACGCACCGCGCGACGGCTACGTCGCGCGCTATCTCGGCCCGGCGAACCTGCTGCCGCCGCACGTGATCTTCCCGCTCGGCGATCCGCGTCACGAGATACGCGGCAAGGTCGCGTGCGTGCGCCCCGAGCGCCTGACCGTGATGCCGCCCGCGGCCGGCGGCCTGCACGGCACGGTGTCGTCGGTCGAATGGCAGGGCGCGGACTTCTCGATCGCGGTCGTGATCGACGCGGCGCCCGACGAGCCCGTGCGCGTGACGATGCAACGCGGCCGCGGCGCGGCGCCCGAGCGCGGTGCGCGCGTGTCCCTGCATTGCGAGGCAGACGATGTCGTCCTTATCGAGCCCTGAAGCCGGCCTGCCGCCGCACGTGCTCGCGTCGGCTGCGGCACACGCCGCCGCCGCGCGGCGCCGCAGGCGAATGGGCGACCTGCACCTGGCCGCGCTCGCGATCGTCGTGCTCGGCCCGCTCGTCGTCTATCCGCTGGTGCGGCTCGTGCTGCTGAGCGTGTCGGGCGATCACGGGCTGAGTTTCGCCGCGTACCGGACCTTCTTCGGCAATCCCGACACGCGCAACGTGCTGCTGACGACGCTCGGCGTGCTGTTCGCGAGCGCCGGCACCGCGTCGGTGCTCGGCGTGCTGCTGGCCGCACTGCTGTTCTTCAGGCCGTTCCCGGGCGCGTCGCTCGTCACGCGCTTCCTGGAACTGTACGTCGCGTTTCCGTCGTTCCTCGTCGCGTTCACGCTGATCTTCCTGTACGGCTCGCAAGGCTCGATCAGCATCGCGCTGCAGCACCTGTTCCATCTCGAGAATCCGCCGCTCGACTTCCTGTTCGGCATCGGCGGCGTGATCCTCGCGCAGACCGTGTTCTACACGCCGTTCGTCGTGCGGCCGACGCTCGCGTCGTTCGCGACGCTCGACCTGCGGCTGATCGAAGCCGCGCGCAGCCTCGGCGCGCCCGGCTGGATGCTCGCTCGCCGCGTCGTGCTGCCGATCGCATGGCCGGGCATCGCCGCCGGCACCGTGCTGTGCTTCCTGCTGACGCTGAACGAGTTTGGCATCCTGCTCGTGCTCGGCAGTGCGCGGCTCGTCACGCTGCCGGTCGCGATTTACAGCAGCGCGACCGTCGATCTCGACCTGCCGACCGCGTCGGCCGGCGCGGTCGTGATGTTGTCGCTGTCGCTGGCGCTGTATGCGGTTTATCGCCGGGTGAACCGGCGCGCGACGGGAGGGAACGATGTCCGCTGAATTCCGTATCGGGCACGCCGTGCCGCGTCACCCGATCGGCTGGACCGACACGCTGCTCAAGCATGCGTCGCGCACCGCGCTCGCGCTGGCCGCGTTCGCGTGCTTCTGGCTGTTCGTGCTGCCGGTGATCGTCGTCGCGCTGTCGAGCGTGTCGACGCAGTGGTCGGGCACGATTTTGCCGGCCGGCTACAGCCTGCGCTGGTTCGAGCGGCTCGGGTCGCCGGAATACGACGCGCTGCTGACGAGCCTCGAAATCGGCTTCGGCGTGTCGGTTCTCGGCACGATCCTCGGGCTGTGGCTGGCGCTCGCGCTCGAAGGGCGCGACCGGCGCGGCCTCGGCGCGCTCGTCGACGCGCTCGTGATGGTGCCGAACGGCGTGCCGAGCGTCGTGCTCGGGCTCGCGGTGCTGATCGCGTATCACCAGAAGCCGCTCGACCTGTCGAGCTCGGCGGCGATCGTCGTGCTGGTGCAGCTCGCGCTGATTCTGCCATTCTGCTATCGCTGCGCGGCCGCCGCGCTGCGCCCCGAATTGACCGTGCTGCGCGAAGCCGCCGCGAGCCTCGGTGCGCCACCCGCGATGGTGCTGCGCCGCGTGCTGCTGCCGCAGCTCGTGCCGGCGTTGCGCGCGAGCCTCGCGCTCGGCTTCGCGCTGTCGCTCGGCGAGCTTGGCGCGACGCTGACGGTGTATCCGCCCGGCTTCGCGACCGTGCCGATCGTCGTGATCGGCCAGGTGGAGCGCGGCTATTACCTGCCGGCGTCGGCGCTGTCGCTGCTGATGCTCGGCGCGTCGCTCGCGGCGCTGCTGCTGATCGCCGCGCGTGTGCCGCGCGGCAAGCAGGCCGCATCATGAACGCCGCGTTCGCGTTGCGGCGCCCCGGCGAGCAAGCAGCCGCCGGCAACGGGTCGACGAACCTCGCGGGACGCTCGATCGACGTCAACGGCCGACGCTACCGGTTGCCGGTCGAGCCGACCGTCGTCGCCTGTGTCGATGGCTGCGAGTACGACTATCTCGAACGCGCGGTGGAAGCGGGCGTCGCGCCGTTCATCGGCCGGATGATCGAGCAAGGCACCGCGTGGCGTGCCGATTGCGTCGTGCCGACCTTCACCAACCCGAACAACCTGTCGATCGTTTGCGGCGTGCCGCCGTCGGTCCACGGGATCTGCGGCAACTATTTCTGGGATCCTGCTGCTGACGGCGGGCGCGGCGCCGAAGTCATGATGAACGACCCGGCCTACCTGCGCGCCGGCACGCTGCTCGCGGCGGCGTCCGATGCCGGTGCGCGAGTGGCCGTCGTCACCGCGAAGGACAAGCTGCGCCGGCTGCTCGGCTGGCAGTTGAAGGGCATCTGCTTTTCGGCCGAGAAGGCCGCGCAGGCCAATCTCGCGGAAAACGGGATCGTCGACGTGCTCGACTGGGTCGGCCTGCCGTCGCCGGACGTATACAGCGCGGCGTTGTCGGAATTCGTGTTCGCGGCCGGCGTACGGCTCGCGCAGACGCGGCAGGTCGACCTGATGTACCTGTCGACCACCGACTACGTGCAGCACAAATGCGAGCCGGGCAGTGCCGGCGCGAACGCGTTCTACGCGATGATGGACGGCTACCTCGCGCTGCTCGACGCGCTCGGCTGGGCGATCGGCCTCACGGCGGACCACGGGATGAACGCGAAGCACGATCCGGCGACGGGCCGGCCGAACGTGATCTATCTGCAGGATGCGTTCGATGGCTGGTACGGCGCGCAGGCTGCGCGCGTGATCCTGCCGATTACCGATCCGTACGTCGTGCATCACGGTGCGCTCGGTTCGTTCGCGACGATCTACCTGGCGCCGGGCGTCGACCGGGCCGACGCGATGTGGCGCGTCGGCGGCCTCGACGGCGTCGAGCTCGTGCTCGACAACGCGGAAGCCGCCGCACGTTTCGAACTGCCGCCCGACCGGATCGGCGATCTCGTCGTGATCGGCCGCCGCGACATGACGCTCGGCACCCGCGAGCGCGAACACGACCTGTCGGGCCTCACGGTGCCGTTGCGTTCGCATGGCGGCGTGTCCGAGCAGGAAGTGCCGCTGCTGTTCAATCGCCGTATCGAGCGGGACGATCCCGCCCGTCGCCCGCGCAACTTCGACGTGTTCGATTTCGTGCTGAACCGGATCGCGATATGATGGCGCATCCGCGGCAGGATCATCCGTCGTTTCGTGCCGAAGCGTTGCGCTGGTGCGGCACGCGCGCGATGCGCGAGCGCACGCTCGACGTCACGGATCCGTACACGGGCACACGCGTCGGCACCGCGCCGCTCGCCAGCGTCGACGACGTGCGCGCGGCGTTCGATTACGCGATGGCCTACCAGCCGACGCTCACGCGCTACGCGCGTTCGCAGATTCTCGAACGGGCGGCTGCGTTGCTGCGCGAGCGCACCGAGGAAGCCTCCGACCTGATCACGCTCGAGTCGGGGTTGTCGAAACAGGATTCGCGCTACGAGATCGGCCGGGTGGCCGACGTGCTGAAGTTCGCGGCGGCCGAGGCGTTGCGCGACGACGCGCAGAGTTTCTCGTGCGACCTGACGCCCCACGGCAAGACACGGCGCGTGTTCTCGCAGCGCCAGCCGCTCGGCGGCGTGATCGTCGCGATCACGCCGTTCAATCATCCGATGAACCAGGTCGCGCACAAGATCGCGCCGGCGATCGCGACCAACAACCGCGTGATCGTGAAGCCGTCGGAGAAGGTGCCGCTGTCGGCGTTCTATCTGGCCGACCTGCTCTACGAGGCCGGTCTGCCCGAGCCGATGCTGCAGGTGCTGACCGGCGCGCCGGCCGAGATCGCGGACGAACTCGTCACGCATCCGCATGCGTCGCTGATCACGTTCACGGGCGGCGTCGCGATCGGCAAGGCGATTGCCGCGCGGGCCGGTTACCGGCGCATTGTGCTGGAGCTGGGCGGCAACGATCCGCTGATCGTCCTCGCCGATGCCGATCTCGACCGCGCGGCATCGCTGGCGGTGCTCGGCTCGTACCGGAATTCGGGCCAGCGCTGCACGGCCGTCAAGCGGATGCTGGTGCAGCGCTCGATCGCGCCCGCATTCACCGAATTGCTCGTCGAGAAGACGCGCGCATGGAGATACGGCGATCCGTTCGATTCCGCGAACGAAATGGGCACGGTGATCGACGAGGCGGCGGCGCGACTGTTCGAGACGCGCGTGAACGAGGCGGTTGCGCGGGGCGCGCGTCTGCTGACCGGCAATGTGCGGCGCGGCGCGCTGTATGCGCCGACCGTAATCGACAACGTCGATCCGTCGATGACGATCGTGCGCGAGGAGACCTTCGGGCCGGTGTCGCCCGTCATCGCGTTCGACACGATCGACGATGCGATCCGGATCAGCAACGGCACGGCATTCGGGTTGTCGTCGGGCGTCTGTACGGACAGCACGGCGGCGGTCGTGCGGTTCGTGAACGAACTGAACGTTGGCACGGTGAACGTGTGGGAAGTGCCCGGTTACCGGATCGAGCTGTCGCCGTTCGGCGGAGTCAAGGATTCGGGGCTCGGTTACAAGGAAGGTGTCCAGGAGGCGATGAAGAGCTTCACGAACCTGAAGACGTTTTCGCTGCCTTGGGAGTAAACGGATGGCGTTGACGGTGGAAGAGATTCACGGGCTGTATCGCGAGCATGGCCATGTGGCCTATAGCGGCGAACCGGTCACGCAGCTCGAACATGCACTGCAGAGTGGATTGCTGGCGGAGCAATCCGGGGCGGACGAAGCGCTGGTCGCGGCTGCGTTCCTGCACGACCTCGGCCATCTGCTGAATCGTCAGGGCGACACGCCGAGCGTGCGCGGGATCGACGATCTGCATCAGTATTACGTGCTGCCGTTCCTGCGGCCGCTGTTTGCCGACGCAGTACTGGAGCCGATTCGGCTGCACGTCGACGCGAAGCGCTGCCTGTGCCGCACGGACGCCGGCTACTTCGAGAGCCTGTCGCCGGACTCGGTGCGCAGTCTGGCGTTGCAGGGCGGCATTTTCAGTGAAGAGGAGACGGCAGCGTTCCTGCAGCGCCCGTTCGCGGAGGACGCGCTGCGACTGCGTCGCTGGGACGACATGGCGAAGGAGGAAGGCAAGGTGACACCGGATCTCGCTCACTATATGGAGATCGTCGCGCGCCAAGTGCGCGCGGCCCCCTGACGACGGTTCGGCTGCTTCTATATAAGGCGCCGCACGCGGCAGCGTGCGGCGCCTTATATTTTTCGCGAAACCCCTTGCGCGATTGCCGGGCGATGCATAGAATCACGCCTCTTTCGCGCTAACGGAAACGCGGCGCGGGAGGAAGGGAAGCGGTGCTGTTGGGGTTCGGTCGTAGCGAGCCTTGGCGGTACAGGAAGTTGAGCCCCGCAGTCGCAACGATGTAGTGTAAAAAGTTGTTGACGAGCTGCGAAACGCGGTTCATAATCTCGCTTCTCTGCTGCTGAAAACGCAGCGCTGCCGGGAAACACGGAGTTCCTCGCAGAATGCTCTTTAAAAATTAACAGCCGATAAGTGTGGGCGCTTGATGAAAGCGAGCTGATCCTCGGATCAGATAGCGAAAGTATCAAGAGTCTCACACTAAAGTAAGTCAGGTTTATGAAGTGATTCATATTCCTGTCAGCTTTGAGTGAGCGACCGGTTCTACGGAACCGAAAACAGTAACAGGTTTGAACTGAAGAGTTTGATCCTGGCTCAGATTGAACGCTGGCGGCATGCCTTACACATGCAAGTCGAACGGCAGCACGGGTGCTTGCACCTGGTGGCGAGTGGCGAACGGGTGAGTAATACATCGGAACATGTCCTGTAGTGGGGGATAGCCCGGCGAAAGCCGGATTAATACCGCATACGATCTACGGATGAAAGCGGGGGACCTTCGGGCCTCGCGCTATAGGGTTGGCCGATGGCTGATTAGCTAGTTGGTGGGGTAAAGGCCTACCAAGGCGACGATCAGTAGCTGGTCTGAGAGGACGACCAGCCACACTGGGACTGAGACACGGCCCAGACTCCTACGGGAGGCAGCAGTGGGGAATTTTGGACAATGGGCGAAAGCCTGATCCAGCAATGCCGCGTGTGTGAAGAAGGCCTTCGGGTTGTAAAGCACTTTTGTCCGGAAAGAAATCCTTGGCTCTAATACAGTCGGGGGATGACGGTACCGGAAGAATAAGCACCGGCTAACTACGTGCCAGCAGCCGCGGTAATACGTAGGGTGCGAGCGTTAATCGGAATTACTGGGCGTAAAGCGTGCGCAGGCGGTTTGCTAAGACCGATGTGAAATCCCCGGGCTCAACCTGGGAACTGCATTGGTGACTGGCAGGCTAGAGTATGGCAGAGGGGGGTAGAATTCCACGTGTAGCAGTGAAATGCGTAGAGATGTGGAGGAATACCGATGGCGAAGGCAGCCCCCTGGGCCAATACTGACGCTCATGCACGAAAGCGTGGGGAGCAAACAGGATTAGATACCCTGGTAGTCCACGCCCTAAACGATGTCAACTAGTTGTTGGGGATTCATTTCCTTAGTAACGTAGCTAACGCGTGAAGTTGACCGCCTGGGGAGTACGGTCGCAAGATTAAAACTCAAAGGAATTGACGGGGACCCGCACAAGCGGTGGATGATGTGGATTAATTCGATGCAACGCGAAAAACCTTACCTACCCTTGACATGGTCGGAATCCTGCCGAGAGGCGGGAGTGCTCGAAAGAGAACCGGCGCACAGGTGCTGCATGGCTGTCGTCAGCTCGTGTCGTGAGATGTTGGGTTAAGTCCCGCAACGAGCGCAACCCTTGTCCTTAGTTGCTACGCAAGAGCACTCTAAGGAGACTGCCGGTGACAAACCGGAGGAAGGTGGGGATGACGTCAAGTCCTCATGGCCCTTATGGGTAGGGCTTCACACGTCATACAATGGTCGGAACAGAGGGTTGCCAACCCGCGAGGGGGAGCTAATCCCAGAAAACCGATCGTAGTCCGGATTGCACTCTGCAACTCGAGTGCATGAAGCTGGAATCGCTAGTAATCGCGGATCAGCATGCCGCGGTGAATACGTTCCCGGGTCTTGTACACACCGCCCGTCACACCATGGGAGTGGGTTTTACCAGAAGTGGCTAGTCTAACCGCAAGGAGGACGGTCACCACGGTAGGATTCATGACTGGGGTGAAGTCGTAACAAGGTAGCCGTATCGGAAGGTGCGGCTGGATCACCTCCTTTCCAGAGCTTCTCGCACAAGTTGAGCGCTCACGCTTATCGGCTGTAAATTAAAGACAGACTCAGGGGTCTGTAGCTCAGTCGGTTAGAGCACCGTCTTGATAAGGCGGGGGTCGTTAGTTCGAATCCAACCAGACCCACCATTGTCTGACGTGTCGGTGATCGTTAGCGCTTTAGCGCTTACGAGCAGCCCATGCCGATAGGCTGTAGTACCTGAGGTCATCTGTACTCAATGGGGGCATAGCTCAGCTGGGAGAGCACCTGCTTTGCAAGCAGGGGGTCGTCGGTTCGATCCCGTCTGCCTCCACCAATCACCAACGCTAAGGTCTTGGTTCAGACACTGAACCGAGAATTTTGCATTGGCGATTGAGCCAGTCAGAGCGGTACGAAAGTATCGGCTGTCGTTCTTTAACAATCTGGAAGAAGTAAGTAATTTGGATAGCGGAAGCGTCTCGAGATGGACGTGGAAGTTATCCGGGTTGTGATTGTATCGATGTATCTCAAGATGATTCGAACTCTATGTTCGACTCAATTGGAATACGGCACAACGCGAGAACTCAACCTGTAACGAGACAGACTCGTTATAGGGTCAAGCGAACAAGTGCATGTGGTGGATGCCTTGGCGATCACAGGCGATGAAGGACGCGGTAGCCTGCGAAAAGCTACGGGGAGCTGGCAAACGAGCTTTGATCCGTAGATGTCCGAATGGGGAAACCCGGCCCTTTTGGGTCATCCTGGACTGAATACATAGGTCCAGTGAAGCGAACGCGGTGAACTGAAACATCTAAGTAACCGCAGGAAAAGAAATCAACCGAGATTCCCAAAGTAGTGGCGAGCGAAATGGGATGAGCCTTGCACTCTTTATTTGTATTGTTAGCCGAACGCTCTGGAAAGTGCGGCCATAGCAGGTGATAGCCCTGTAGGCGAAAACAGTATGAAAGAACTAGGTGTGCGACAAGTAGGGCGGGACACGTGAAATCCTGTCTGAAGATGGGGGGACCATCCTCCAAGGCTAAATACTCGTGATCGACCGATAGTGAACCAGTACCGTGAGGGAAAGGCGAAAAGAACCCCGGGAGGGGAGTGAAATAGATCCTGAAACCGCATGCATACAAACAGTCGGAGCCTCGCAAGGGGTGACGGCGTACCTTTTGTATAATGGGTCAGCGACTTACGTTCAGTAGCAAGCTTAACCGTATAGGGCAGGCGTAGCGAAAGCGAGTCCGAATAGGGCGTTCAGTTGCTGGGCGTAGACCCGAAACCAGGTGATCTATCCATGGCCAGGATGAAGGTGCGGTAACACGTACTGGAGGTCCGAACCCACTAACGTTGAAAAGTTAGGGGATGAGCTGTGGATAGGGGTGAAAGGCTAAACAAACCTGGAAATAGCTGGTTCTCTCCGAAAACTATTTAGGTAGTGCCTCGTGTCTCACCTTCGGGGGTAGAGCACTGTCATGGTTGGGGGGTCTATTGCAGATTACCCCGCCATAGCAAACTCCGAATACCGAAGAGTGCAATCACGGGAGACAGACATCGGGTGCTAACGTCCGGTGTCAAGAGGGAAACAACCCAGACCGCCAGCTAAGGTCCCCAAATATAGCTAAGTGGGAAACGAAGTGGGAAGGCTAAAACAGTCAGGAGGTTGGCTTAGAAGCAGCCACCCTTTAAAGAAAGCGTAATAGCTCACTGATCGAGTCGTCCTGCGCGGAAGATGTAACGGGGCTAAGCTATATACCGAAGCTGCGGATGCGAGCTTGCTCGCATGGTAGGAGAGCGTTCCGTAAGCCTGCGAAGGTGCCTTGTAAAGGGTGCTGGAGGTATCGGAAGTGCGAATGCTGACATGAGTAGCGATAAAGGGGGTGAAAGGCCCCCTCGCCGTAAGCCCAAGGTTTCCTACGCAACGTTCATCGGCGTAGGGTGAGTCGGCCCCTAAGGCGAGGCAGAAATGCGTAGCTGATGGGAAGCAGGTCAATATTCCTGCACCATTGTTAGATGCGATGGGGGGACGGATCGCGGAAGGTTGTCCGGGTGTTGGAAGTCCCGGTCGCTGCATTGGAGAAGGCGCTTAGGCAAATCCGGGCGCGCAATTCAAGGGTGTGGCGCGAGCTCCTTAGGGAGCGAAGCAATTGGAAGTGGTTCCAAGAAAAGCCTCTAAGCTTCAGTCTAACGATGACCGTACCGCAAACCGACACAGGTGGGCGAGATGAGTATTCTAAGGCGCTTGAGAGAACTCGGGAGAAGGAACTCGGCAAATTGGTACCGTAACTTCGGGATAAGGTACGCCCTTGTAGCTTGACTGGCCTGCGCCAGGAGGGTGAAGGGGTTGCAATAAACTGGTGGCTGCGACTGTTTAATAAAAACACAGCACTCTGCAAACACGAAAGTGGACGTATAGGGTGTGACGCCTGCCCGGTGCCGGAAGATTAAATGATGGGGTGCAAGCTCTTGATTGAAGTCCCGGTAAACGGCGGCCGTAACTATAACGGTCCTAAGGTAGCGAAATTCCTTGTCGGGTAAGTTCCGACCTGCACGAATGGCGTAACGATGGCCACACTGTCTCCTCCCGAGACTCAGCGAAGTTGAAGTGTTTGTGATGATGCAATCTACCCGCGGCTAGACGGAAAGACCCCATGAACCTTTACTGTAGCTTTGCATTGGACTTTGAACCGATCTGTGTAGGATAGGTGGGAGGCTATGAAACCGGAACGCTAGTTTCGGTGGAGCCGTCCTTGAAATACCACCCTGGTTTGTTTGAGGTTCTAACCTTGGCCCGTGATCCGGGTCGGGGACAGTGCATGGTAGGCAGTTTGACTGGGGCGGTCTCCTCCCAAAGCGTAACGGAGGAGTACGAAGGTACGCTAGGTACGGTCGGAAATCGTGCTGATAGTGCAATGGCATAAGCGTGCTTAACTGCGAGACCGACAAGTCGAGCAGGTGCGAAAGCAGGTCATAGTGATCCGGTGGTTCTGTATGGAAGGGCCATCGCTCAACGGATAAAAGGTACTCTGGGGATAACAGGCTGATACCGCCCAAGAGTTCATATCGACGGCGGTGTTTGGCACCTCGATGTCGGCTCATCTCATCCTGGGGCTGTAGCCGGTCCCAAGGGTATGGCTGTTCGCCATTTAAAGAGGTACGTGAGCTGGGTTTAAAACGTCGTGAGACAGTTTGGTCCCTATCTGCCGTGGGCGTTGGATATTTGAAGGGGGCTGCTCCTAGTACGAGAGGACCGGAGTGGACGAACCTCTGGTGTACCGGTTGTCACGCCAGTGGCATCGCCGGGTAGCTATGTTCGGAAGAGATAACCGCTGAAAGCATCTAAGCGGGAAACTCGCCTTAAGATGAGATATCCCTGGGGACTAGATCCCCTTGAAGGGTCGTTCGAGACCAGGACGTTGATAGGTCAGGTGTGTAAGCGCAGTAATGCGTTCAGCTAACTGATACTAATTGCCCGTAAGGCTTGATCCTATAACAAGTCTGCCTTGTCGATGATCGTTAGTGCTTCAGCACTTACGAGCATCCCACGCAGAGCGTCGAGCAGCGAAGCTGATCGATGCGGCGCGCCGGTTGAAGTACCGGCGACCTGCGTAGCAAGATGAGACATGTTGGATTCTCGTGTGTGATACACACAACTCAAAATTACTGCTTCTTCCAGGATTGGTCGCGCTGCGAAGTAACGCGACAACCCCCTTTGCCTGATGACCATAGCGAGTCGGTCCCACCCCTTCCCATCCCGAACAGGACCGTGAAACGACTCTACGCCGATGATAGTGCGGATTCCCGTGTGAAAGTAGGTAATCGTCAGGCTCCCTTAGCCAGAAACCCCCGCCCGACAAGGCGGGGGTTTTTGCATTTCGGCGTCCCCAAAAGCATGTGGCGAAGCGTGACCGAGGCGACTCCGCTTTCCGCTTACGCAATCCATCGCAGCGAGCGAGCCCCTCATTCAGCGCTCTGCCGTTCTCGAGCACTCCGCGGTTGTGCCGTCTGAATCTCTCACCCCTCCCGCCAACCGGACCCATCCATCTTCAGATCGATTCCGTCCCACGCCATACTTCGGGTGACGATGTTGTGATGGCCGGTGATGCGCGATATTGAGCGACAATGATTGATAAATACCGCTTTCTGGCGAAAATCTCCGCATCTGCGCGTTCCTCGAGGCACCGCGTCATGCGCATCACTCGGCGAACGCAGCGCGAAATCCTCACAAAAATCTATGCGCATAAAGTTCATTCGCGCGACGTGCGCGACGTGCGCGACATGCGCGGCAGAGCGGGGAGCCAACCCTTCGGGGTAATATCACCGTTCGTCCCGATTCCCGGGTGCTTGCCTGCATCCGCCCGCGATCGGCGCTTTTTGCATTCCGTCTCACGCATCGTTCATGACTGACAGCCCTGCCCAAGGTGGTCGGACGACCGACTTCTTGCCGTATCTCGTCGCCGCGACGTTCTTCATGGAGTATCTCGACACGACCGTGATCGCGACCGCGCTACCGCAAATGGCGCGCTCGTTCGGTGTGGGGCCGAACGCACTGAGCCTCGGGATGACGGCCTACATGCTGGCGCTGGCGGTGTTCATTCCGATCAGCGGCTGGATCGCGGATTGCTATGGTTCGCGCACCGTCTTCGCGAGCGCGATCGTCGTCTTTACCGGTGCGTCGGTGCTGTGCGGGCTGTCCGAAGGCGTGATGTCGTTCACGGCTGCCCGGCTGCTGCAAGGTGTCGGCGGGGCGATGATGGTGCCGGTCGGGCGGATGATCGTCGTGCGCAGTACCGAGAAGGCGAAGCTGATGCGTGCGATCGCGACGATCACGTGGCCGGGCATCGTCGCGCCCGTCGTCGGGCCGCCGATCGGCGGCTTCATCACAACCTATGCATCGTGGCGATGGATCTTCCTGTTGAACGTCCCGTTCGGCCTGGCCGCGCTCGTTTGTACCTGGCTGATCGTCCGGAATACGCGGACCGACGAGCAACGGCCGCTCGACTGGGTCGGCTTCGTGCTGGCCGGCGGCGCCTTGACCTGCCTGCTGATCGGCACCGAAGCGGCCGGTCAGCAGGATGTCGACTTCGCGCGCGCGGTTGTCCTGGTGGGTGCGAGCGTGCTGTTCGGTATCGCCGCATGGTTGCATGCGCGACGCTGCGCGCATCCGCTGCTCGATTTCACGACGCTGAAGGTGCCGACGTTCTCGGTGACGGTCATCACCGGCTCGATCACGCGGATGGCGATCAACGCCGTCCCGTATCTGCTGCCGCTGCTGTTCCAGATCGGTTTCGGGCTGTCGCCGTTCCAGTCAGGGCTGCTGCTGCTCGCGAGCGCGCTCGGCAATCTCGGGATGAAGGCGGGCACGTCGTGGATCCTCGACCGTTACGGCTTTCGGCGCGTTGCGCTCGTCGACGTGACGATCGTCGGCATCTTCACGATCGCATGCGGCTGGCTGACCGCGTCGACGCCGCTGGCGATCACGCTGCTCGTCGTATTCGTCTACGGGCTCACGCGGTCGATGCAGTTCACGACGCTCGCGACGCTGGCTTATGCGGACATCCCGGCTCAGCAGACGAGTGCGGCCAGCACGCTGTGGAGCGCCGCGCAGCAGATGACGATCGGGATGGGGATCGCGTTCGGTGCGTTGTCGCTGCGGCTCGCGGCATGGGGGCGCGGCGACGCGGCCGGCATGCATTACGTGCTCGACGATTTCCGCTGGGCGTTCGTCGCGGCGGGCGTGCTCGCGCTGCTGACGTTGCCGGGCTACGCACGGCTGGCGCTCGATGCCGGCGACCGGCTGCGAGCCAGCGTGGCGCGAGGATAGGCTGGACTGCAAATCATGTTGGCGGGGCGACAGGTGAGTAAGCGTGTTTCGTCGTGCTCACTGGAAGCGCTGATTCATTGCGACCGCGATTGCTTGACGGTCAGCGCAATCGGTCTTCGGCTGCCGCGGGCGAGCGGTGTTCTGGCCGGCCATGCTCGGTTGGACCGCTTTCCTCACGGTGGCATGCGGTGCCGAGACGAGCATGAATGCAATGCGCAATAAGTGGCGCGGCAGCAGCGCAGCTGTCCCCGCTCCCGCTACTGCGCGTCATGGAAGATGATGCCGACCGTGTGGCGATGGCCGCTTCGGATCCGGCTCACGCCGTGGCGCAGGTTGACGCGATAGACGCCGCGGGTTCCCTGCACGGGCCGGCCGTGTACCGCGAAGATCACTGCGTCGCCTTGCGTCAGCGGCACCACTTCCGCACGCGACTGCATGCGTGGCCGCTGTTCCGTCAACACGAACTCCCCGCCACTGAAATCGCGGCCCGGCGCCGACAGCAGGATCGCGACCTGCAGCGGAAACACGTGCTCGCCATACAGGTCCTGATGGAGGCAGTTGTAGTCGTCGGCGCCGTATTGCAGGATCAGCGGCGTCGATCGCGTCTGTCCTGCCGCGTGGCAGCGATCGAGGAACGTCGCATGGTTTTTCGGATAACGGACGTCGATCCCGAGTGCCTGGTTCCAGCGATTCGCGATCGGTGCGAGATGCGGGTAGATCGTCGTGCGCAGCTCGGCGATGATCGCAGGCAGCGGATACGCGAAATATTTGTACTCACCGCGGCCGAAGCCGTGTCGCGCCATCACGACACGTGAACGATAGAGCGCATCGCGGGGATAGAGCGACGCGAGCGCATCGCACTCGCTTGCCGACATCAGGCCCGGCACGCGCGCGCATCCGTAGCGATCGAGCTCGGCATCGACGCTCGGCCAGTCGAGGGAGTCGACGCGTTGCGCGATGTCCGGCGGTTCGACGGCAGGGGGCAGATCGAGAATGTTCACGGGCGTACCTCGGGGCATCGGCGGTGTCGCGCCGGGCGGTCGCGCACGGTCGAATCCACGACGAAAGTTGACGAACCCAGTCTAGCGGCGTCCGGGCGCCGGCACGCTCCAGATCTTGCGCTTTAATTCCGGCCAGGAAACGGGGAAACGTTGAAGGCGCGGTATCGGCACACTGAATGTGGCGACGGGCCGGAGCGGCGAGGGAAGCGGAAAGGCGGAGAAGCGCCACATCCAACCTACCGCAGCAGGTAGCCGGCTATCGCCCGCCCCCCGCCGCGTACACGATCACGCCAGCGACCGGAACAACCAGTAAAGCCCAGCCGCCAGCGCAATCGACGCCGGCAGCGTCAGCACCCATGCGAGGACGAGGCTGCGCACCGTGCTCCATTGCAGCCCGGAGCCGTTCGCCGCCATCGTGCCCGCGACACCCGACGACAGCACGTGAGTCGTCGACACGGGCAGCCCGTACATGTCGGCGGCGCCGATCGTCAGCATCGCGACCAGTTCGGCCGATGCGCCCTGTCCGTACGTCAGATGCTGCTTGCCGATTTTTTCGCCGACGGTCACGACGATCCGCTTCCATCCGACCATCGTGCCGAGACCCAGCGCGATCGCGACGGCGACCTTCACCCACGTCGGAATGAACTTCGTCGCGTGGTCGAGCTGCTTGCGATAGTTGTCGATCGCGAGCTTGTCGTCGGCGGCGAACGCGGGCTGGCCCGACTTCTCCATCAGACGAATGGCTTCGGACACCAGATACATCGTGTTGCGCACGTTGTCGACGTCGCGCTGCGGCACGGCCGCCATCGAGCCCGACGCGCCGACGGCGGTCGCAAGCGACGTGGACAACTGCGCGACGGCCGGCAGCACGGCGGGCGTCAGTTCGCGATGCTGCACGTAGTGTTCGACATCGGCGCGCGGGTTCGCGGACGGCGCGACGCCGTTCGTGTATTTCCCGAACGTCGCGGCCGCCTGGTTCGCGACCGCCACGAAGGTCTGCGATTCGGCGGGCGTGACGGCCTTGTTCAGCGCATACGCGGTGGGCACCGTGCCGATCAGGATCAGCATGATGAGGCCCATCCCTTTCTGTCCGTCGTTCGACCCGTGCGCGAACGACACGCCGGTGCAGGTGAGGATCAGCAGGCAGCGAATCCAGAACGGCGGCGGCTGATCCTTCGGCGGCTCCTTGTACAACTCAGGAATCCGCACGGCGGCCTTCAGCACGAGCAGCAGCAGCGACGCACACAGGAAGCCGACGATCGGCGACAGCAGCAGCGACTTGCCGACGCCGAGCGCCTGGCCCCAGTCGACACCGCTCGTGCCGGACGGCCCGTGCAGCAGCTGGTTCATCAGCCCGACGCCGATGATCGACCCGATCAGCGTGTGCGAGCTCGACGACGGCAACCCGAAATACCAGGTCGCGAGGTTCCAGACGATCGCGGCGATCAGCAGCGCGAACACCATCGCGAAGCCCGAGCCGCTGCCGACCTGCAGGATCAGCTCGACCGGCAGCAACTGCAGGATCCCGAACGCGACGGCGCCGCTCGAAACCATTACGCCGAGGAAGTTCCACATGCCCGACCAGATCACCGCGACGTTCGGCGTCAGCGAGTGCGTATAGATCACGGTCGCGACCGCATTCGCGGTGTCGTGGAAGCCGTTGACGAATTCGAAGCCGAGCGCGATCAGCAGCGCGGCGCCGAGCAGCAGGTACGGGAACAACGTCCCTTCGCGGACCGGCGCCAGATCGTCGATCAGGTGCGTGGCGATATAGACGGCGCCGAGCACGAGCACCAGCAGGAACGCGGCATAGCCGATCTGCCGGGTGCGTGCGACGGAGCCCGGATTGTTCGGGGCGGATGAAGCAGGTTGATTCATGACGGCATCTCGTGAGGGAACCGCGTCCGATCCTAGCTGCGGCTAGCAGTCAGTTTGATGACAGTCGGGATGACGAACGGTGTGTCTTACGGGATGTAAGGCGAGCGGCGACATGCGACGCGTCGGCGCGCATCGTTCGCTCACATAGTGAGCAGGACAGTGAGTTTACGCGCCGGTGTCGCGCACGTTGGCGGCCGTCGCGGCCAACGTCCAGCCGCTCGGCGACGCGACGAATGTCGTGCACGACAGCGGCGCGACGTCGAGACGCGCGGCGGCCTCGAGGCTCATCCGCCGCACGTGCGCGAGGGTTGCGCGGACGATCGGCGCATGCGTGATCGCGACGACATCGCGATCCGTCGGCAGCGTGCTCAACCATGTGCCGACCCGATGCGCGGCGGCGTCGAACGATTCGCCGCGATGCGGCGACGCGGACGGCGTGCCGATCCACGCGGCCAGTTCGTCGGGCAGGTCGCGCGCGAGATCGTGCAGCCGCTTGCCGCGCCAGTTGCCGTAGTCGATGTCGCGCAGCGCGTCGTCGATGTCGGCGTGCAACCCGAGCGCATCGGCGGTCTGCGTTGCGCAGCGTGCCGGGCTGCACAGCACGAGCGAGCCGGCAGCACCCGTCAACCGGCCGCGCAGCGCAGCGGCTTCGGCGAGCCCGTGCGCGTCGAGCAGGTCGTCGTCGGGAAACGTGCCGGTGCGCATCGCGCGGGTCGATGCGTGTGCGATCAGGCAGAGCGAGGCAGGTTTGGTCATGTCGGTTGTCGGATGATCCGGAGCGGGACGCGCTTACCCGTGTGTCATCGCTTCAATACGCGAACGTTCGCGCGTACAATTCGCCCGATACGAAGCGCGGAAGCCGGTGCAATTCCGGCGCGGTCGCGCCACTGTAACCGGGGAATCGACGATCCCGGAAGCCAGACCTGCCTTCGTACCCATCCATCATTTGTCGGGGCGCGATTCCCCTGAGGTGCATCCATGAGCGAAGCAGTGCTGAAGCCGGCGGTCGTGCCGGCACCCATCCCCGTCCGCGAGCTGTTGCCCTGGGCCGTGTTCGTCGGCCTGATCCTGCTGCTCGCGCTGTATTTCGTCGGTGCGGAACAGGGCGCGACGTCGCTCGTGCCGGGCATGTATGTCCACGAATTCGTCCACGACGGCCGCCATCTGCTCGGCTTTCCCTGCCACTGACGCGGAGCCTGCGATGGTCGGAAAGCTACTCATGCGCGGGATGCTCGCAGGCATCGCCGCGGGCCTCCTCACGTTCGGTTTCGCCAGGATCGTCGGCGAACCGCAAGTCGATCAGGCGATCGCCGTCGAAGAGAAAACCGCCGCCGCCCAAGGCGAGGCGCCGGAACCCGAGCTGGTCAGCCGCCACACGCAGGCCGGCCTTGGGCTGCTGACGGGCGTCGTGACGTACGGCGCGGCATTCGGCGGGCTGTTCTCGCTGGTGTTCGCGTATGCGTACGGACGCGGCAGCCGCCTGCCGGCACGGCCGCTGGCCGCGTGGCTCGCGCTGGCGGCGTTCGTCGCGCTCGTGATCGTGCCGAACCTCAAGTACCCGGCCAATCCGCCGTCGGTCGGCGACCCCGACACGATCGGCTATCGCACCGGCCTGTTCTTCCTGATGATCGCGATCTCGGTCGCGACGATGGTGTTCTCGGTCGGCGTGCGCCGCCATCTGCTGGCGAAGCTCGGCCCGTGGAACGCATCGATCGTCGCCGGGCTCGTGTTCGTCGCGATCATCGCGGCCGTGCAGATCGGGCTGCCGTCGGTCAGCGAGTTGCCGGCCGATTTTCCGGCGACCTTGCTGTGGAAGTTCCGCGTGGCGGCCATCGGCATGCAGGTGATCATGTGGACGACGATCGGCCTGCTGTTCGGCGCGTGGGTCGAGCGCGGCGAACGCGCCGGCCTGCGCGCCGCCTGACGCGCGGGGCAACCGGGCGCGCCTAGCGCAGCATGCGCGGCGCGCTCCACGTCGATTCGCGCGCCAGCGCGACGAACGCGGCCAGATAGTCGATCGCTGCGTCCGCTTCGCGGATGCCGAGGAAGATCTGCTTCGCGATGCCGTTCTTGCCGAGCTTGACCGGCACGACCGGCATCCGGTCCGCATACTCGTCGGCAAGCCACCGCGGCAGCGCGGCCACGCCGCGCGCGCTCGCGACCATCTGCAACATGATGTCGGTCGTCTCGATCGACTTGTGCCGCCTCGGCACGATGCCGGCCGGCGTCAGGAACTGGTTGTAGATGTCGAGCCGGTCGGTCTCGACCGGGTACGTGATCAGGATCTCATCGGTCAGTTGTTCGGGCGTCACGTAGTCGACATTCGCGAACCGGTGCGAATCCGCGACCACCAGCACCTGTTCGTAGTCGAACACCGGGTCGAAGCGCAGCCCCGGCTTGTTCAGCGGATCGGGCGTCACGAGCACGTCGATGTCGTAACCGAACAGCGCGCCGATGCCGCCGAACTGGAAGCGCTGCTTCACGTCCACGTCGACGTCGGGCCAGCGCGACAGGTACGGCGACACGACCTTCAGCAGCCACTGATAGCACGGGTGGCACTCCATCCCGATGCGCAGCGTGCCGCGCTCGCCCTTCGCGTACTGCTTCATCCGCTCCTCGGCGAGCTCGAACTGCGGCAGCAGCCGGTTCGCCAGCTTCAGCAGATAGTGCCCGCCCTGCGTGAGCCGCAGGCCGCGGCCTTCGCGGTCCCAGATCGCCGTGCCGAGCTGCTGCTCGACTTTCCTGACGGTGTGGCTGAGCGCCGATTGCGTGAGGTGCAGCGCATTGGCCGCCGCGGTCAGCGAGCCCTGGCGCTCGACTTCACGTATGACGACGAGATGGAATCGTTCCAGCATGGATTGCGTGCATCGGGCAGATGCATGAAAAATGTTAATGGATGAATGAAATAATGCCATTTTATTTCATGGTTTGAAATCCCTATGATGGCTGCCGGATCTACACTTTCTTCTGGACGGCAGCTTCATGGTCACGACACACAACCTCGGTTTTCCGCGCATCGGCGCGAAGCGCGAACTCAAGTTCGGTCTCGAACGCTACTGGAAGGGTGAATCGTCGCGCGACGAACTGAAGGCGCTTGGCGCCGAGTTGCGCCGGCGTCATTGGCACGACCAGCGCGATCTCGATCTCGCGCCGATCGGCGACTTCGCGTTCTACGACCAGGTGCTCGACATGAGCTTCACGCTCGGCAACCTGCCGAAGCGCGTGCAGGATTTCCACGGCGATGCGCTCGACAATTATTTCCGCGTCGCACGCGGCCGTTCGGCGCAGTCGACGGAGGAGCACGCCGCGTGCTGCGGCGGGGTCGCGGCCGGTGAAATGACGAAGTGGTTCGATACGAACTACCACTACATCGTGCCGGAGTTCCATGCGGACACGAATTTCTCGCTCGATCCGTCGCGTCTGCTCCAGCAACTCGCCGAAGCGACCGCGCAGGGCGTGAATGCGAAACCGGTGATTCTCGGCCCCGTCACGTACCTGTGGCTCGGCAAGGCGAAGGACGATTCCGACCGCCTCGCGCTGCTGCCGAAGCTGCTGCCGGTGTACGGCGCGCTGCTCGACACGCTGACCGCGCAGGGTGTCGAATGGGTGCAGATCGACGAACCGATTCTCGTGACCGAGCTCGATGCCGAATGGCGCCAGGCATTCCGCATCGCGTACGAGGCGCTGGAAACGCGCCGCATCAAGCTGCTGCTCGCCACGTACTTCGGCCAGCTTCAGGACAATCTGACGCTCGCGGCGTCGCTGTCGATCGACGGCCTGCATATCGACGCGATCAATGCCCGCGACGAAGTCGACGCGCTGGTGCGCGAACTGCCGCCGGAGCGCGTGCTGTCGGTCGGCGCGATCAACGGCCGCAACATCTGGAAGACCGACCTGAACGCCGCGCTCGACTGGCTCGAGCCGCTCGCGAAGCAACTGGGCGACCGGCTGTGGCTCGCGCCGTCATGCTCGCTGTTGCACGTGCCGGTCGATCTCGCGAGCGAAGAGAAGCTCGACGCGGAAATCCGCTCGTGGCTCGCGTTCGCGCTGCAGAAGCTCGACGAGCTGAAGGTGCTTGCGACCGCACTGAACGAAGGCCGCGACAAGGTGGCCGACGCGCTCGCCGCGAATGCCGCCGCGATCGATTCGCGGCGCCGCTCGCCGCGCGTGAACAACCCGGCGGTGAAGGCCGCGCTCGCGCGCATCGACGCGCCGCTCGGCAACCGCGCGAGCCCGTATACGCAGCGTGCATCGAAGCAGTCGGCGCGCCTGAACCTGCCGGCGTTCCCGACGACGACGATCGGCTCGTTCCCGCAGACCGCCGACATCCGCCAGGCGCGCAGCCGGTTCAAGGCCGGCGCGCTGGACGAAGCCGGCTATCGCGCGGCGATGCAGGCCGAGATCGAACGCAGCGTGCGCGAACAGGAATCGCTCGAACTCGACGTGCTCGTGCATGGCGAAGCCGAGCGCAACGACATGGTCGAATACTTCGGCGAACAGCTCGACGGCTATGCGTTCAGTCAGTTCGGCTGGGTGCAGTCGTACGGTTCGCGCTGCGTGAAGCCGCCGATCCTGTTCGGCGACATCAGCCGCCCGAAGGCGATGACGGTCGAGTGGATCGCCTATGCGCAGTCGCTGACGGACAAGCCGATGAAGGGCATGCTGACCGGCCCCGTGACGATCCTGAACTGGTCGTTCGTGCGCGACGACCAGCCGCGCTCGGTGTCGTGCTACCAGCTTGCGCTGGCGATCCGCGATGAAGTGCTCGATCTCGAGAAGGCCGGCGTGCGCGTGATCCAGATCGACGAAGCCGCGCTGCGCGAAGGGCTGCCGCTGCGCCGCGCGCAATGGAGCGACTACCTGAAGTGGGCGGTCGAGTCGTTCCGCATCACCGCGAACGGCGTGCAGGACGATACGCAGATCCACACGCACATGTGCTATTCGGAGTTCAACGACATCATCGCGTCGATCGCCGACATGGACGCGGACGTGATCACGATCGAGACGTCGCGCTCCGACATGGAGTTGCTCGATGCGTTCGACACCTTCAAGTATCCGAATGAAATCGGGCCGGGCGTGTACGACATTCACTCGCCGAACATCCCGACGCAGGATCATATCGTCGGGCTGATGAGGAAGGCGGCCGAGCGGATTCCGGCGGAACGTCTGTGGGTGAACCCGGACTGCGGGCTGAAGACGCGTCAGTGGGAGGAAGTGATTCCGGCGCTGACGAACATGGTCGCCGCGGCGAAGACGCTGCGTAGCCAGGTGCGGTAACCACGCAGCGAACGCAGGGCGGTAGCGGTCGCCGATCGTCGATCATCGATCATCGATCGGGCGGCAAAGAAAACGACCCGCGAAAGCGGGTCGTTTTACGTCATGCATGCATGTGCGACAGGCGCTACGCGTCGAGCGCTACGCGGCGCGTGCGCCGCGCGGCAGCGCTTCGCGCGTCTTGCCGGGCGCGCCCGCATCGTCGATGCTGACGCGGCGCGAGATCAACCACACGCACAGCGACGACAGCACGGCGGCGCTCGTGTACTGGAGCGCGAGCGGCCACCATTGCGGGGCCGCGTTCTGCGCGATCAGCGTCGCGACGAGCGGCGTGAGGCCGCCGGCGAGCGCGCCGCACACCTGGTACGCGATCGAAATTGCCGTATAGCGGATCCGTGCGATGAAGATGCCGCTGACGAAGCCCGCGACGACCGAGTAGTAGCCCGATTCCGCGAGCGTCGCGAGGCCGACGCCGACCGTGATCGACACCGGCGTGCCCATATGCACGAGCGGCAGCATCACGAACGGGACGATCATTGCCCACGCGCCGGTGATCAGCAGTACGCGCGTGGTGCCGAAGCGCTGCGCGAGGAACGCGGCCGCGAGCTGCACGACGAACTGCAGCACCGCGACGATCGTCATGCAATGCAGCACCATCGACCGGTCGAGCGACAGGAACTGGGTCGCGTAGCTGATCATGAAGATGTTGCTGAAATACACGCCGGCGATCCCGTACACGTTCGCGCCGATCGCGAGCAGCAGCAGCGGCCAGACCTTGAGCGCCTCGCGCAGCGGTTTTTGCGCGATGTTGCCGCTCTTCCTGACTTCCTCGAACTCGGGCGATTCCGACACGCTCGCACGGATCACGAAGCCGACGACCAGCAGCACGGAACTCGCGAGGAACGGCACGCGCCAGCCCCAGCTCATCATGTCGTCCTTCGACAGCGTGCTGATCGCGCCGAACGCGAGCATCGACAGGATCAGGCCGCTCGCGCTGCCCAGCTGCGCGAACGACGCGAAGAACGTGCGCTTGCCTTCGGGCGCATGCTCGCCGGCCAGCAGCACCGCGCCGCCCCATTCGCCGCCCACTGCGATGCCTTGCAGCACGCGCATCAGCACAAGCAGGATCGGTGCGATCACGCCGGCTTGCGCATGCGTGGGAAGCAGGCCGATCGCGACCGTCGACACGGCCATCAGCATCAGCGTCGCGAGCAGCGACCGCTTGCGGCCGAAGCGGTCGCCGAGATAGCCGAACATCACGCCGCCGAGCGGCCGCGCGAAGAAGCCGACCGCGAACGAGCCGAACGATGCAAGCAGGCTGATGAAACGGTTTTCGCCGGGAAAGAACAGCGGCCCGAACACGATGGCGGCGGCGGTCGCATAACTATAGAAGTCGTACCACTCGATCGTGGTGCCGACGAACGACGCGAGCGCCGCCCGCTTCGGTTGCTTGACGGAAGTCCCCATCTTTCTGTGTGCTCCTCTGGAATCCTCTGATTTGGAATAGGTCGTGTAGCGGGATCGGTCGTCAGTCGCGATACGCGACGCCCGGCAGCACGCACAGCAGCTCGTACGCGAGGTTCGCGCCGAGCAGCGCGGTGGTGCCGAACGGGTCGTACGGCGGCGCGACTTCGACGAGATCGCAGCCGACGATGTTCAGCCCCTTCGCGCCGCGGATGATCTCGAGCGCCTGCGGCACCGTGAGGCCCGCGATTTCCGGCGTGCCGGTGCCCGGCGCGTAGGCCGGATCGATGCCGTCGATGTCGAACGTGATGTAGACGGGCGTGTCGCCGATGCGCGCGCGCACTTCTTCCATCAGCGGCGCGAGCGACTTGTTCCAGCATTCCTCGGCCTGGACCACGCGGAAGCCCTGCTCGCGGCACCAGTCGAAATCCTCGGCCGCGTAGCCGGTGCCGCGCAGGCCGATCTGCGTGACCTTGTCGCCGTGCAGCAGTCCTTCCTCGACCGCGCGGCGGAACGGCGTGCCGTGCGCGATCTTTTCGCCCATCATCGTGTCGTTCACGTCGGCATGTGCATCGACGTGGATCAATGCAACCTTGCCGTGCTTGCGGTGGATCGCGCGCAGGATCGGCAGTGCGATCGTATGGTCGCCGCCGAGCGTGATCGGCTTGCAGTCGTGCTCGAGAATCGCGTCGTACGCGGCTTCGATGCGGGCGATCGAATCGTGCAGGTTGTACGGGTTGATCGCGACGTCGCCGATGTCGGCGATCTGCAGCGAATCGAACGGTGCTGCGCGCGTGGCCATGTTGTACGGGCGCAGCAGCACGGATTCGGTGCGGATCTGGCGCGGGCCGAAGCGCGCGCCGGTGCGGTTCGACGTGCCGAGATCGAACGGCACGCCGACGAAACAGGCGTCGAGGCCTTCGGCGCTCGACACGTGCGGCAGGCGCATCATCGTCGCGATGCCGCCGGAGCGCGGCATTTCATTGCCGCCGAGCGGCTGGAAATGGATGGGGTCGTTCATGGGGTCGTCTCTTCCGGTGTGGGGCTGCCGTATCATGCGACGCGGCCTGGCGCACAGTTTTACGCGCTCGGCCGGGAAAGAAGAATGCGAAGATATCGACGTAAACATCGATCTTCATCGATGTATGGAAGGGGATGAACGTGCTGGGGAATCTGTCGACCCTCGATCTGCGGTTGATCCGCGTGTTTCTCGCGGTCACGGACGCGGGCGGCGTGTCGGCCGCGCAGGCGATGCTGAACGTCGGCCAGTCGACGATCAGCGCGCAGCTGTCGTCGCTCGAGACGCGGCTCGGCTACCGGCTCTGCGAGCGCGGCCGCAGCGGCTTCCGGCTCACGCCGAAGGGCGAGCGGTTCCACGCGATGAGCCGCAGGCTGCTCGCGGCGCTCGACGAGTTCGGGATGGCCGCGCGGCACATGGACCGCCAACTGGTCGGCACGCTGAACATCGGCCTGATCGGTCATACGCCGGTCAGCCAGAATGCGCGGATCGCCGAGGCGATCGCCGCGTTCCGCACGCGCGACGAGGCCGTGCGCTTCTCGATTTCGGTGCGCGCGCCGGGCGATCTCGAGGAAAAGCTGCTGAGCAACGAGATCCAGATCGCGGTCGGCTATTTCTGGCATCGCGTGCCGACGCTGCACTACACGCCGCTGTTCATCGAGCGGCAGGTCGCGTACTGCGGCCGCGGCCATCCGCTGTTCGAACGCGCCGGCACGCTGACGCCGGCCGACGTCGCCGGCTTCGAGTGGGCCTGGCGCTCGTATCCGCTGCCGGAGGCGCAGATGTCGACGACGCCCGATCGCGTGACCGCGACCGCCGACAACATGGAGGCCGTCGCGCTGCTGATCCTGTCCGGTCATCACCTCGGCTACCTGCCGCAGCACTTCGCGGCGCCGTATGTCGCGCAGGGGCTGCTCGCGCCGCTCAATCCCGAGCAGCTGCACTATGAAGTCACGTTCCACATGGTCGTGGCGCGCGACGGGCGCGGCGATCCGGTCGTCGAAGCGTTTCTCGAGGATCTCGAACGCGCGCATCAGTCGCTCGACGCGGTGTGACGCCGGCGCGGCCGACAATGTGAACAAGCGTTGCGCGCGCGGCTTGTCGGCCCGGCGTGCGTCACGGCACCGGCAACCCCGCGTCGTGCTTCACCTCGCGCAACGACAGCGCCGATTCGATCGACGTCACGCCCGGCAGCATCCGCAGCGAATCGCGCAGGAACGTGCCGTAGTCGTCGAGGTCGCGCGCGACCACCTGCAGCAGGTAATCGGCCGTGCCTGCTACGTTGTGGCACGCGAGGATCCGCTCGATGCCGAGCACTTCCCGTTCGAACCGGTCGGCGACCTTGCGGTCGTGCGTCGCGAACCGCACGAGCACGAACGCAACCACGCCGAAGCCCAGCGCCTGGCGTGACAGCTGCGCGCGATAGCGCTCGATGTAGCCGTCGTTTTCCAGACGTTTCAGGCGCCGCGCGCACGGCGTCTCGGACAGGCCGACGGATTCGGCGAGCCGCGCGATCGGCAGGCGGCCGTCGCGTTGCACCGCGGCGAGTATCGCGCGGTCGGTTTTGTCGAGCTCGGTCATGTTGGTGGAATCCTTTTTACAGTTTCGTGATTGTGGCGGATTCCCCTATGAATCGCCATTCCTGAGCCAAAGTTGGCCAATAATCCCTCCGCCTTCAGCGGCAACATATCGTCATTGAAGGACGGGGGCAGACCATGATTTCCACGCATTTGCTGTTGATTTATCTCGCCGCGCTGGCGGCCATTTACGCGGTGCCCGGGCCCGACATGGCGCTCGTGCTGCAGACCAGCATCGGCCGCGGCGTGCGGCCGGGGATGGCCGCGGCGGCCGGCCTGTCGCTCGCGCGCACCGCGCACGTGACGCTGTCGGCGTGCGGTGTCGCGGCGCTGATCCGCAGCGCGCCCTGGTTGTACGAGGTGATCCGCTACGGCGGCGCGTTCTATCTCGCGTACGTCGCGATCCAGGTGTTCCGCTCGCCGGTGTTCGCGCTCGGCGACGGCGACGCGGCGGCGGGCGAGTTGCGGCAATCGTTCGTGAAGGGGCTGCTGACCAACCTGCTGAACCCGAAGGCGCTGCTGTTCTGCTCGGTGCTGCTGCCGCAGTTCGTGCGGCCCGAGGCCGGGCCGGTCGTCTGGCAGATGTTCGCGCTCGGCGCGCTGCTGGTGGCGGCCGGCGTGTGCTTCGACCTCGCGTGCGTGTTCGGCGCGTCGCGCATCGCGGCGTGGATGCGCGCGCATCCGCTCGCGCAGACGGTGCAGCGCTGGACCTTTTCCGCTGCGTTGATCGGTTTTGCGCTGCGGTTGTCGATGGACTGAGACCGAGCGCCGCCGCATGGTCGCCGGCGGGTAGGCAGGCCGCGCGGGCGCGCCATGCGCGAATCGACACAGGCCGCGCGCGATGCCGGCCTTCGCGCGCACGCTTGCCGCAGAAGGGCGTGCGCGCAAATCGTCTGACTGTTCTAAACTTCCTCTACCTTCGCGCCGTCGCAAACGCGCCGTCGCAAACGCGCCGTCGCAGACGCGCCGTCGCGAATCGACTGACCGAACGGAACCGTCTTCCGCGGGCTATGTCCGATTTCCTGGCTGTTCCGTGCAACGCGGTACCAAGGAGGGTCTGAACATGGCAAGGCATCTTCAAGCCGACCGTGAACCCCGTATCGTCGCCGAGTCCAAGTGTCTCGGCCAGTGCGATCCGGCAGAACGCATCCACGTCACGATCATGTTGCGGCGGCAGGAAGAAGGGCAACTCGATGCATTGGTCCACCAGCTCGCCAGCGGCGACGCCGGTGCAAAACCGCTGTCGCGCGACGCATTCGCGCAGCGTTTCTCCGCCAATCCCGACGACATCCGCAAGACCGAGGACTTCGCGCACCGTCATCAACTGGCGGTCGATCGTGTCGACCCGGTCGAAAGCGTCGTCGTGGTGTCCGGCACGATCGCGCAGTTCGAAGCCGCGTTCAGCGTGAAGCTCGAGCGTTTCGAGCATCGGTCGATCGGCCAGTATCGCGGCCGTTCGGGCCCGATCACGCTGCCCGACGAGCTCGGCGATGCGGTGACGGCCGTGCTGGGCCTCGACAGCCGGCCGCAGGCGCGGCCGCACTTTCGCTTCCGTCCGCCGTTCAAGCCGGCGCGCGGCGCGGCGGCCGTCACGTTCACGCCGATCCAGCTTGCGTCGCTGTACGACTTTCCGGCCGGCGACGGCGCCGGGCAATGCATCGCGATCGTCGAACTCGGCGGCGGCTATCGCGCGGCCGACATCCAGCAGTATTTCCGCGGGCTCGGGATCACGACGCCGCCGACGCTCGTCGACGTGAACGTCGGCACCGGCCGCAACGCACCGACCGGCGAGCCGAACGGCCCGGACGGCGAAGTCGCGCTCGACATCGAGATCGCCGGCGCGATCGCACCGGCCGCGAAGATCGCCGTCTACTTCGCGCCGAACAGCGACGCGGGCTTCATCCAGGCCGTCAACGCGGCCGTCACCGACAAGACCAACCGGCCTTCCGTGATCTCGATCAGCTGGGGCGGCCCGGAAGCGATCTGGCAGGCGCAGTCCGCCCATGCGTTCAACCGCGTGCTGCAGGCGGCCGCCGCGCAGGGCATCACCGTCTGCGCGGCGTCGGGCGACAGCGGCTCGGGCGACGGGCTGCAGGATGGCGCCGATCACGTCGATTTCCCCGCGTCGAGCCCGTACGTGCTCGGCTGCGGCGGCACGCAGCTCGACGCGCTGCCCGGGCAGGGCATCCGCAGCGAGGTCACGTGGAACGACGAGGCGGCCGGCGGCGGGGCGGGCGGCGGCGGCGTCAGTTCGCTGTTCGACCTGCCGGCATGGCAGCAGGGGCTGAAGGTCGCGCGCGCCGACGGCACCACCTCGCCGCTCGCGAAGCGCGGCGTGCCGGACGTGGCCGGCGACGCGTCGCCGCAGACGGGTTACGAAGTGTCGGTCGCCGGCACGCCTTCGGTGATGGGCGGCACGAGCGCGGTCGCACCGCTGTGGGCCGCGCTGATCGCGCGGATCAATGCGACGGCCGGCGCGCCGGCCGGCTGGATCAATCCGGTGCTGTACAAGCATCCGGGCGCGCTGCGCGACATCACGAAAGGATCGAACGGCACGTATGCGGCCGCGTCCGGCTGGGACGCGTGCACGGGCCTCGGCAGCCCGAACGGTGCGCAACTCGCCACGATCCTCGCGCGCAAGCCGTCGAGCTGACGCGCCGGCGCACGCCTTTCCGTTCGACGCGGGTGGTCTGCCCGCGTCTTTTTTCACCTCCAGGAGCAGCACGATGGGCATCGATTCCGCATCTTCCGGCGGCGTGTATCCGCTGCATCACGGCGACCACAATTCGCATGGCGTGCCGCCGACCATCAACCCGGTCGCGCTGAGCCACGGCCGCGACCAGCCGTTCTTCGATCCGGTCGCGTACGGCAACGGCCCCGACGACTCGGTGACGGACACGACCGAGGCGGCCGCGATCACGCACCACACGATCCTGATCGATGGCAAGCGGATCGCGTACACGGCGACGGTCGGCCACCTGGTGACGGTCGATCCGAGCAGTTCGCAGCCGGCCGCGAAGATTTTCTACGTCGCGTTCACGGCCGACGGCGCGAAAGAGGAAACGCGGCCCGTGACGTTCTTCTATAACGGCGGGCCCGGTTCGTCGTCGGTGTTCGTGCTGCTCGGCTCGTTCGCGCCCAAGCGTATCAAGACGTCGATGCCGGGGTTCACGCCGCCCGCGCCGTACCAGATCGAGGACAACCCGGACAGCATGATCGACCACAGCGACCTGGTGTTCATCAATCCGGTCGGCACCGGCTATTCGGCGGCCGTCGCGCCGAACAAGAACCGCGACTTCTGGGGCGTCGACCAGGATGCGAATTCGCTGAAGCAGTTCATCAAGCGCTACCTGACGAAGAACAACCGCTGGAATTCGCCGAAATACCTGTTCGGCGAATCGTACGGCACCGCGCGCAGCTGCGTGCTCGCGTACAAGCTGCACGAGGACGGCGTCGACCTGAACGGCGTCACGCTGCAGTCGTCGATCCTCGACTACCGGCAGGCCGGCAACCCGGTCGGCGCGCTGCCGACCGCCGCGGCCGATGCGTGGTATCACAAGAAGCTCGGCATCAAGCCGGCGCCGAGCGATCTCGGCGCGTTCGTCGAGGAAGTCGCGCAGTTCGCGCGCACCGACTACCTGAGCGCGCTGCGCGCGATGCCGCATGCGAACCCGGCCACCGTGCAGAAGCTGTCGGCATACACGGGCATCGATACGGCGACGCTGCAATCGTGGGGGCTCGACATCGCCGGTTACGACACGCGCGGCAATTCGCTGTTCCTGACGACGCTGCTGCATGCGCAGGGGCTCGCGCTCGGTTCGTACGACGGCCGCGTGACCGGGATCTCGTCGGGCATCGCCGGCAAGATCGACCCGAATTCGGGCGGCAACGATCCGACGATGACGGCCGTGACGGGCGTCTATACGGCGATGTGGAACAGCTACCTGAACGAGCAGTTGAAGTTCACGTCGAACTCGGCGTTCACGGACCTGAACGACCAGGCCTTCAAGAACTGGGATTTCAGCCACATCGACCCGACCGGCGCGCAGCAGGGCATCGATGCGCAGGGGAACGTGATCCTCTACACGGCCGGCGACCTCGCCGCGGTGATGGCGCTGAACGTCGACCTGAAGGTGCTGTCGGCGAACGGACTCTACGATTTCGTCACGCCGTTCTACCAGACCGTGATCGATCTGCAGCAGATGCCGCTGGAGGACCAGAAGGTGCGGCAGAACCTGTCCGCGCGATTCTATCCGTCGGGGCATATGGTGTATCTCGACGGCGGCTCGCGCACCGCGCTCAAGCGCGACCTCGCGACGATGTACGACGCGACGGTCAGCGATACGGGCGCGCGGCTGCGGATTCGTGCGCTGCAGGCGAAAAAGACGGGCGGGAACGCATAGCGTTGCCCGGCGCCGATGTGCCGCGCGCAGCCGTGACGGTGCGCGCGGCGGTATGTCGGTAGCCGGGCGGCCGGCTTAGGCGGTCGGCCAGTCGAACATCGTGTACGGCAGCGCGCGCTTGTGGCGCGACCCGTCGTAGAAGCGCAGCACCGTTTCGTAGACGCGGTCGGCGACCGGCTTGCCTTCGAGGAAATCGTCGATCTCGTCGTAGGTCACGCCATACGCGTGCTCGTCGGGGCGCAGCGGGCGCAGTTCCTCGAGGTCGGCCGTCGGCACCTTCATCACGATCAGCTCGTCGCCGCCGAGCGCGCGTGCGACCCCGCGCACACGACGCTTGCTCAGGCCCGCGAGCGGCAGGATGTCCGCGCCGCCGTCGCCGAACTTCGTGAAGAAACCCATCAGCGATTCGGCCGCGTGGTCGGTGCCGATCACGATGCCGCGCCGCGCGCCGGCCACCGCGTACTGCGCGATCATGCGCTCGCGCGCCTTGATGTTGCCGTGCACGAAATCCTGTTGCGCGGGGTTTTCGAACGCGTGGCCGGACGCGACCAGCGAACGGAGCATCGCATCGGCGGCCGGCTTCACGTCGACCGTCAATACCTCGTCCGCGCGCACGAACGCGAGCGCGCGCTGCGCATCGCCTTCGTCGTTCTGCACGCCGTTCGGCAAGCGCATCGCGATGAAGCGCGCGTCGTAGCCACCGGCGCGCAGCTTTTCGACCGCGAGCTGCGCCAGCCGGCCGGCCGTCGACGAATCGACGCCGCCGCTGATGCCGAGCACGTAGGTCCGCAGGCCGGTCGAACGAAGGTATTGCGCGAGGAAATCGACGCGGCGGTCGATTTCGGCCTCGGCGTCGAAGTGCGGGGCGACGTTCAGTTCGGCAATGATCGCGCGTTGGCGGCTGGCGTAATCGGCGGATGTCATGAGGAAAGTTCCGGGACGAAATGCAAGGCGCTCATCATAAGCGCAATCGCGGCGCGCCGCCGCGCCGGACAGGCGTTTCCGGCGGTTTCGCGTTGCATCGGCGAGACGCGCCGCATCGCCGTGGTGCGCGGTGCGCCGGGCGGGTGCAGGAGATGCTGCGCGAAGGGCGGCCGTGCGCGCGGCTTCAGCGAGGAGGGATGGAGGCCCGATGATGGCGTGGCCGCTCGATCCCGCGTGCGTCTTCGCCCGTCAGCGCCGCGCGAGCACGACGCCCACCAGCGCGAGCGCGAAGCCGGCGAGCTGGATCGTCGCGAGCGTTTCGCCGAACAGCGCGTAGCCCTGCAGCGCGGCCAGCGGCGGCGCGAGAAACAGCAGCGACGTCGCGCGCGCCGCATTGCCGTGCCGCAGCATCCACATCAGCATCGTGACCGCGCCGCCGGACAGGAACACGACGCCCCACACGAGCGACACCCACAGCGCCGGCGCGTCGATCCAGCGGGTTTCATGGAGCAGCACGACGAAGACGGCCGCGACGAGCGCCGCGCCGAAGTTCTGCACGGCGACCGCCGTGCGCAGGTCGCTCTGCGCGAGCTTGCCTTTCTGGTACAGCGAGCCGGCGGTGATCGACCCGACCGCCAGCACCGACACGGTGACGACGAGCCACGTAGGCGCGGCGCCCGGCGGCGGCGCGACGCCGCCGGTGACTTTCGGCGCGAGCACGAGCGCGACGCCGGCCAGCCCGAGCGCCATCCCGAGCCAGCCGCGCGCGGGCAGACGTTCGTTGAACAGCGGAACCGCGAGCACGGCGGTGGCAAGCGGCTGCAGCGCGCCGAGCAGCGCCATCACGCCCGCATTCAACCCTTGCGCGACGGCCCAGTAGCTCGCGCCGAGATAGACGCCTTGCAACAGCGCGCCGGCGATCAGGTGGCGCGGCCATTCGCGGCGGGCCGGCCACGGCGCGCGCGCGGCGAGCGCGACCACGCCGAACAGCGCGGCCGTGCCCGCGAAGCGCGCGAGCAGGAACAGGTTCGGATCGGCGTAGGGCTTGATTGCCCGTGCAACGATGAAGCCGGTGGACCACAGCGCGACGAAAACGGCGGCGACGATCGAGTTGAGCATGCGTGACGGGCCGCGACGCGGCCGGACAGATCCGGAAAGTCGGCCAGTATCGGGCGAAGCGACGCTGGCGTCTTGTCGAATCCTGCACTCATGCCGCGCGGCGCGTGAGCGGGGCGGCGGTCATCGCGCGCCGGTGCGCGGCGCGGCGGGGATG
The DNA here is from genome assembly GCF_016899425.1 of Burkholderia sp. MS389. Lineage (GTDB taxonomy): Bacteria > Pseudomonadota > Gammaproteobacteria > Burkholderiales > Burkholderiaceae > Burkholderia > Burkholderia sola. Next base: position 1,591,590 of record NZ_CP045995.1, on the reverse strand, counting down.
ATCGTCCGCGGCACCGCACGGCACGGCGCTGCGCGGATGGGCGCGCAGCAGCGACGCTCAGTCGATCGAGAACGTATCGAGCGGCTGGTTGGCGCGTGCGTCGGTCGCGAAGCGCGCGGCGAGCTGTTCGTAGAGCCGACGCGCTTCGTCGAGCGTCAGGTCGATCCAGTACGGATCGCCTGCCGCGTCGTTGAGGCGTTCCGGCGGAAACTGGATTTCGATCACACTGCCTTTGCGATACATGGCGCGAGCCCCTTTATTGGTCGGTCTTGGTCGGTCGTTCGGCGAAGCGCAAAGTGTAGCAACCGGCGCCGCGCGGATTCGCGCGCGCCGGGCAATACAGAATTTCGCTTTCGGGCAACGCGCGCGGCCGCCGCCCGGCCGTGTTACCGGGCCGTGTTTCCCGGCCCGGTCAAATGGTCGTCAAACGTCCGTAATACAATGGCCGGCTTACCCATTACCAGTCGCCTCGGGCGCACACGCGATGCTGGCGGAACAACGTCATCAATACATCCTGTCGGCGCTCGGACGCTCGGGCGCGCTGACGGTCGCGGAACTCGTGCGTTCGCTCGACGTGTCGCGCGAAACGGTGCGGCGCGACCTGAACGCGCTGGCCGCGCGCGGCCTGCTCGTGATGACACATGGCGGCGCGCTGGCCGCTGATCGCCGCGAGCCGAGCCTGTCCGAGCGCGAAGCCGCGAACGCCGACGCGAAGCGCACGATCGGGCGGCGCGCGGCCGAATTCGTGCCCGACGATGCATCGGTGCTGATCGATTCGGGCAGCACGCCGCATGCGGTCGCGCTGGCGCTCGCCGACCGGCACCGGCTGTCGATCTACACGAACGACTGGCGTACCGCGTTCGTGCTCGCGCGGCGCAACGGCAACCGCGTGACGTTGCTCGGCGGCGAGCTGTCCGACGACGAGGACGCCACGTTCGGGCTCGACACGATCCACCAGCTCGCGCAATACCACGTCGATTTCGCGTTCGTCGGCGCCGGCGGCATCACGCCCGACGGCGAGTGCACCGACTACTCGCGGCTCGCCGCCGAAGTGCGCAGCCGGATGATCGCGGCGGCGGGCACGGCGATCATCGTCGCCGACCATTCGAAATTCGGCCGCGTGACGCCGGTGCGGATCAACGGCACGTCCGCCGCCCGCTATCTGGTGACCGAACGCGCACCCGACAAGGCCGTGCGCCGCGCGCTGACGGCGCGCGGGATCGAGCTGCTCGTGTGCGACTGACGCGCGTCCGACATACAAGGTTCATCGAACGGTCATCGCGCGGGAAGAACCGCCATCAAGACTGACGCATTCATCTCGACCGGCCGCCGGGCCAGGGAGCAACGAATGACCGTCAGCGTGCGCAGCTATCTTTCCCCCACCCTGGTCCTGCTGGCTTTCGACTGGCCCGATGCGGCGTCGCGGTCCGATTTCCTCGGCTTCGCGATCCGGCGCACGCCGGGTTTCTGGTCGGCCGACGGCAAGACGCGTGCGCCGGACAGCTGGCTGCCCAACCGCCTGACGTTCGACGGCCCGGCCGCCGACACGCAGGGCGATGCGCCGACCGATCAGGCGCCGATCCAGAAATTCATGTGGTGGGACGCGCGCATCGATCCGCAGGACCGCGGTGCGTCGTTCCGCTACGACGTCTATCCGGTCGTCGGCACGCCGGCGAACCTGCAGGTGCTCGACGCGCAAGCCGGCGTGTGCGACGTCGTGCTGCCCGCGCACGTCGAGGACGGCATCGGCACGTGGTTCAACCGTGCGGTGGTCAGCTCGCAGGCGTTCGCGAAGCAGGTCGCGGCGCTCGGCCTCGCGCCGAACGAGGCGCCGAGCGCCGCGCAGGCGCTGAAGTTGCGCACGTGGCTCGCGAACGACATGGAGCAGGTGTTCGCGCAGATGCTCGATCCGGCATCGCGCGCGGTGTCGGCCGTCTATCACCTGACCGACACGCTGTGGGCGCTGCCCGCGTTCGACGCGTTCGGCCGCCAGCACGGCGAAGCGTCGCTCGCGATCGTCTACGACGCGCACACGACGGCGCGCAAGGGCAAGCCGCCGCTGCCGTCGCCGAACCAGCCGGCCGTCGATGCGCTGCAGGGCCTCGCGACGCTCGCGCCGCGCGACAAGACGCACATCATGCACGACAAGTTCATCGTGACCGATGCGCCGTCGAACCCGGCGCCCGCGCGCGTGCTGACCGGCTCCGCGAACTTCACGACCGAGGGGCTGACCGAGCAGGCCAACGTGCTGCATGCGTTCGACTCGCCTGCGCTCGCCGCGCTGTACAACGAGCGCGCGCATGCGCTGGCCGGGAATCCGTCGATTGCGGAGACCGCGCGGCTGTCGCCGGGCTGGTCGGCGCCGATGACGATCGGCAGCGCGCAGGTGCGCGTCGCGTACTCGCCGGAGCCCGCGGGGCAGCGTACCGAGATCGATACGATCGTCGCCGCGATCGCGGCCGCGAAGCATTCGGTGTCGTTCTGCCTGTTCATGCCGACCGACGCGGCGCTGCGCGACGCGTGTTTCGCGGCTGGCGACCGCGGGCTGATGATGTTCGGCCTCGTGAACAAGATCAGCATCGGCAGCGCGACGAAGGCCGATACCGCGCAGCACGACGGCCAGACACTCGATGCGGCGACGCTCGCGAACCTCGAGCTGTACCACCGCAGCCGCGACAACCACGACGTGATCGACGCGTCGTATTTCTCGCCGGCCACGGTGCCGCAGGGTTTCGAGCCGGAGTTGCGGCTTTTCCCGGGCGAACCGGCGCCGGCTTTCCCGCCCGTCGTGATCCATCACAAGTTCATCGTGATCGATGCGGAAGGCGCGAATCCGGTCGTCTATACGGGTTCGGCGAACATGAGCCGCAATTCCGAGCAGTACAACGACGAGAACCTGCTCGAGATCCGCGACAAGCGGATCGCGGCGATCTATCTCGCGGAATTCCTGCGGCTGTACGAGCACTACCGCGCCCGCGCGCTGGCGATCCATGCGAAGCAGCAGCACGGCACGGGTACGCATGCGCGGCTCGCGCTCGCGCCCGATTCGAGCTGGGCGAAGAAGTATTACGTGGCGGGGAGCCCGGAACAGAAGGCGCGGATCGCGCTGGCGTCGACCGCGCCGACGGACTGATGCGCTGAAGTGCTGAATGAAGTTCGCGGGGCGCGGATGTCGCGTGCCCCGGCCGGCGACTACCGCCGCTTACGCGGCGACGTAGCGGAGCACCGCGTCGGCGATCGTGTCGCGGTGTCGCGCGCGCAGGCGCGGTGCCGACGGGTCGCGGCCGAATGCAGCGCCGAACGTGTAGCGGTTCGCCACGCGGTGGAAGCAGAATGAGCTGATCAGCAGGTGCAGATCGAATGCGTCGATGTCCTTGCGGAACACGCCGCTGGCCGCGCCGCGCTCGACCAGTTCCTCGAGCGTCTTGATGATGCTGACGTTGCGGTTCTTGAACGACTTCAGCTGTTCGACATACTTCGCGCCGTGGATGTTCTCGATCGACACGAGGCGGACGAAATCGCGATGCTTGTCGTGATAGTCGAACGTGAATTCGACGAGACGGCGCATGCCTTCGCGCGGCTCCATGTCGCCGACGTGCAGTTCCTGCTCGAGCGCGCGGATGTCGCCGTATACTTTCTCCAGCACGGCCTCGTACAGGCCTTCCTTGCTTTCGAAGTAGTAATAGAGCATCCGCTTCGTCGTGTTCGTGCGCTCGGCGATCGCGTCGACGCGCGCACCGGCGAGGCCCATCGCGGAGAATTCCTGCGTGGCGACGTCGAGGATGTTGCGCTTGGTTTGCTCGGGATCGTATTTGCGCCGCGCGTCGGACGCAAGCGCGCGGGGGTCGGACGTGGCGGCCTTGCTTCCTGCTTTCATGTGACTTTGTTCTGGTTCGCGGCGGCTTGGAAAAGGCATTCTAGCATGTGGGAAATGCCCGCCCGGCCGACCTTCCGCTCTAATCGGCAAGGCTGCGGCGGGCGCTCAGCGGCGGCAGGACGCGAGCGCGTCGCGGGCCTGGTACGCCGTATACGTGAGCTGCGCGGCGGCGAGGCCGGCCAGCCCGAACGTGCGCGTGAGCCCGAACGCGGCGAAGCCGTCCGGCACCGGACGCTCTCCCGCCAGCGCGGCGGCGAGCACCTCGCCGGCGACGGTGGTCGGCGCCATCCCGTGACCGCCGAATGCGATCGCGTGCCACACGCCGTCCGTGTCGCGGCCGATCTGCGGCATCTTGTGCCGCGCATAGCTCATCAGCCCACCCCACGCGTAGTCGACCTTCACGCCGTCCAGTTGCGGATACACGCGCAGCAGGTCGCGCCGCAGCAGGCGCGCGATCGCGTCGGGGCCGCGATCGAGCACGGAGATCCGGCCGCCCCACAGAATCCGCGTGTCCTTCAGCGGACGGTAGTAGTCGAACGCGAAACGCGTGTCGTAGATCGCGTACGGCGCGTCGATCGCGTCGGGCAGGCGCGTGCCGAGCGGTTCGGTCGCGATCACGTAGGTCGCGATCGGCAGCACCGCGCGCTCGATGCGCGGCGACACGCCGCGCGCGTAGCCGCCGCCGGCGAATACGACGTCCTTCGCACGCACCGCGCCCTGCGCCGTGCGCACGACGTAGCCGGCGCCGTCGCGCGCGATGCCGAGCGCGGCCGAGCGTTCGTACACGCGTGCGCCGCCGCGCGACGCGGCCGCCGCGACGCCGAGCACGTACTTCAGCGGATGAAAGTGGAATGCGTTCGGCTCGAACAGGCCGCCGTAATAGCGCTGCGTCTTCAGCCGCGCACGCAGCGCGTCGGTCGCGACCGGTTCCCAGTCGACGTTGAATTCCTGCTTCATCAGCGTGCGCACGCCGTCGAGCCGCGACGGATCGTCGAACCAGTTCGCGAGCATCACGCCTTCGTCGACGATGTCGCAGTCGATCCCGTAGCGGGCGATGCGCGCGCGGATCAGGTCGACCGCGTCGACGGTGAGCCGGTACAGCCGGCGCCCTTCGTCGCGGCCGAGCGTGCGCAGCAGGTCGGCGTTGTCGAGGCTGTAGCCGCCGAACACGAAGCCGCCGTTGCGGCCCGACGCGCCGAAGCCGACCCGTTCGCCGTCGAGCACGACGACGTCGTGCACGCCGCGCTCGACGAGGCCGAGCGCCGTGCACAGCCCGGCGAGGCCGCCGCCGACGATGCAGACCTGCGTATCGATCGTGTCGGTCAGTTGCGGGTAGGGCTGGCGGCTAACGGTGGCTTCGTAGAAGTTCTGCATGCGTGTTCGGTGACTCGTGACGGCGGAAAGGCGGACGGCGCGCGTCGATCTTGCCTGAACGCGCGCGCCGCGTCGAATGGGGATTTCAGCGCAGCGGCCGCCGCGAAGGGGCGGCTGCCGGCGCGTGACCGGGCGTCAGGCGCCCGGCGTCGGGTTGGCCGGACGGGCGACATAGGCCGGATAGCCGGCGTCGGCCTTTTCGGTCGCTTCATGCGTCGCGTTGCGTTCGATCCACGGCGCGATGTCCATGTCCTCGTAGCGCACCAGCCGGCATTTGCGCACGAGCGCGTAGCCGAGCCAGATCGCGAGGAAGAACGGCAGGCCGACGTAGGTCGCGGCGACGCCGGTCCAGTCGATCTTGTCGGCGAGGAACGCCTGATAGTCCTGGCCGAGCGCGACGGCCGCGCACAGCGCGAACGCAAACAGCGGGCCGAATGGGAACCACTTCGACCGGTACGGCAACTGGTCGAGCCGGTAGCCTTGTTTCAGGAAGCCTTTGCGGAACCGGTAGTGGCTGACCGCGATGCCGAGCCACGTGATGAAGCCGGCCATGCCCGACGTGTTCAGCAGCCACAGGTAGACGGTCTTGTCGCCGTACAGCGACGTGAGGAAGCACAGTGCGCCGATCGCGGTGGTCGCATACAGCGCGTTGCGCGGCACGCCGCCCGGCGACAGCTTCGCGAACAGCTTCGGCGCGCGGCCTTCGACCGCGAGGTTGTAGAGCATGCGCGTCGACGCGTACATGCCCGAGTTGCCGGCCGACAGCACGGCCGTCAGGATCACCGCGTTCATCACGCCTGCGGCGAAGGCCAGCCCAGCGTGGCGGAACACGAGCGTGAACGGGCTCACGCCGATATCGGTCACGTCGCTCTTCAGCAGGCTCGGATCGGTGTACGGAACCAGCACGCCGATCACGAAGATCGCGAACACGTAGAACAGCAGGATGCGCCAGAAGATCTGGCTCACCGCGCGCGGAATCGTCGTGCGCGGATTCTCCGATTCGCCGGCCGCGACGCCGATCATCTCGGTGCCCTGGAACGAGAAGCCCGCGATCATCGCGACGCCGAGCATCGTCGCCCAGCCGCCGACGAACGGCGCGTCGCCGATCGTGAGGTTGCCCCAGCCGGCGCTCGGGCCGCCCTGCATGATCCCGAAGATCATCAGCAGGCCGACGCCGACGAATGCGAGCACCGTCAGCACCTTGATCAGCGCGAACCAGTATTCGGCCTCGCCGAAGCCGCGCACCGACAGCGCGTTGAGCGCGAAGATCAGCGTGAGGAACAGCGCGCTCCACCAGACGCCCGGCACGTGCGGGAACCAGTAGTGCATCACGAGCTGCGCGGCGACGAGCTCCACCGCCAGCGTCACGGCCCAGCTGTACCAGTAGTTCCACCCGAGCGCGAAGCCGAAGCCATCGTCGACGAACTTCGCGCCGTAGGTCGCGAACGAGCCCGATACCGGCATGAACGCGGCCATTTCGCCGAGGCTCGTCATCAGGAAATAGACCATCAGGCCGATCATCATGTACGCGAGCATTGCACCGCCGGGCCCGGCCTGCGAGATCGACGCGCCGGACGCGACGAACAGGCCCGTGCCGATCGAGCCGCCGATCGCGATCATTCGCAGATGGCGCGCCTGCAGCGCACGGTGGAGGGACGGCTTCGCGGGCGGCGAGCCGGACGGGCGGGACGAATCGGGGCGGGCGTCTGAATGCATGGCGGGCGCTGGGCGCTGTCTCCGGGATTGTTTTTCGGTGACGAAGCGCGACGCGTTGCCGGCCGTGGGCCGGGCAGCGGTGATGCGGTGCGAAGCGGGCCCGCTGACCCGGGCCGTGGTGCGTGTCGCGTTCGTCGGTCGTCCGGCGGCGGTCGTGGCGGCCGGCGGCGCGCCGGGTGCGTTGCACCTCGACGTCGCACCGATTGTGTGGGGTCCGATGCACGGGCGGCAAACGATATTTCCGCACAGGGTGATGCGGGATCGTCATCAACTTGCGTCGGGCCGGGACGCGTCCGCGTGCCCGTCTGCGGGCTTTGGAACCGTCTGATATCAGCGTAGGCAAAGGCGCGGCTGCGCGGCTGACTTCTTGCGTTTTGGGAATGAAGTCGTGAGTTAATATCAATAGCGGCCCGACTTGTGGCCATCGACAATGTGTTTCATGGATCGTGCCTCGCGAGGCTGGGGCGCGCCGTCCGGCCGGGCTTGCCGGCGGCGGCGCCGCGCGATGCGCCGGATGGCGCACCGGGCCCGCCGCGCGGCGCATCCGCTTGCACGAGGCGCTCGAACGCGCTCCAATCGAATCACGCGGGCGGCGCTGCCGCCGCACCGATCAATCTGTCCCTGAAGAGGAAGTGATGCAATTCAACGACATTCTTGCCGCGCTCGACATCGATCTCGCCCAGTGGAAAGGCAATGCGCTGACCGCGCGCTCGCCGCTCGACGGCGCGACGCTCGCGACGCTGGCCGTCGACACGCCCGCCGACGCCGAGCGCAAGATCGACGCCGCGCACGACGCGTTCCTCAAGTGGCGCACGGTGCCGGCGCCGGTGCGCGGCGAACTCGTGCGCGTGTTCGGCAACGTGCTGCGCGAGCACAAGGCCGAGCTGGGCCGCCTCGTCACGCTCGAAGCAGGCAAGATCACGTCGGAAGGGCTCGGCGAAGTGCAGGAAATGATCGACATCTGCGATTTCGCGGTCGGTCTGTCGCGCCAGCTTTACGGCCTCACGATCGCGTCCGAGCGCCCGGGCCACCGGATGATGGAAACGTGGCACCCGATCGGCGTGTGCGGCGTGATTTCGGCGTTCAATTTCCCGGTCGCGGTGTGGGCCTGGAATGCGGCGCTCGCGTTCGTGTGCGGCGATTCGGTCGTGTGGAAGCCGTCCGAGAAGACGCCGCTTACCGCGATCGCATGTCACGTGCTGCTCCAGAAGGCGCTCCGTGAGTTCGAGAAGACGCATCCGGGCGTCGCGCCGGCGGAGCTGAGCCAGCTGGTGCTCGGCATGCGCGATGTCGGCGAGGTGCTGACGGCGTCGAAGAAGGTGCCGGTCGTCAGCGCGACGGGCAGCGTGCGGATGGGCCAGGAAGTCGCGAAGGTGCTGAGCCAGCGCCTGGCGCGCGGCATCCTCGAACTCGGCGGCAACAACGGGATGATCGTCGCGCCGAGCGCGGATCTCGACCTCGTCGTGCGCGCGGTCACGTTCGCGGCGGTCGGCACGGCCGGCCAGCGCTGCACGACGCTGCGCCGCCTGATCGTGCATCGCAGCCTCGTCGAGCAACTGCTGCCGCGCATCGAGAAGGCCTACGCGTCGGTGAAGGTCGGCAACCCGCTCGAGGAAGGTACGCTGGTCGGCCCGCTCGTCGATCGTGCGTCGTTCGACGCGATGCAGAAAGCGCTGGCCGATGCACGCGAGCAGGGCGGCGAAGTGAAGGGCGGCGAGCGCGTCGACGTCGGTCACGCGGATGCGTACTACGTGCGTCCGGCGATCGTGCGGATGCCGAAGCAATCCGCGGTGGTCGAGCGCGAGACGTTCGCACCGATTCTGTACGTGATGGTCTATGACGACTTCGAAGATGCGATCGACGTGCACAACGCGGTGCCGCAAGGCCTGTCGTCGGCGATCTTCACGAACGACATGCGCGAGGCCGAGCAGTTCATGTCGGCGGCCGGTAGCGATTGCGGGATCGTCAACGTGAACATCGGCACGAGCGGCGCGGAAATCGGCGGCGCGTTCGGCGGCGAGAAGGAAACGGGCGGCGGGCGTGAGTCGGGTTCGGACGCGTGGAAGGCGTATATGCGCCGGGCGACGAATACGATCAATTACAGCCGGCAACTGCCGCTGGCGCAGGGGGTGAAGTTCGACGTGTGAGGGCGGGCGCCCGGCCAGGGCGCATCGACGGTCGAATGAACAGGGCCGGTTGTCGCGAAAGCGGTAACCGGCCCTTGTCGTTTATTGCGAGGCGTGCGGCACGCCGATCGATCGCGAGCGTACCCGCTCGATGGCTTGCTTACGATTCGTGCGGCGTCGGACCATCGTTCGTCGGCATGTTCTGCACGACCAGCATCTGCGGGCTCGACAGCGTGATCGCCGCCGCGCGCAACTGCTTGAGGATCTCGAACAGCAGGTCGCTCTTCGTCGAACTCGCGATCCGCGGGCTCGACACGTAACCCGTCACGCTCAGCGTGATCCCGTCCGGCGCGAGCTGGCTGAACGTCACCGACGGCGCCGGTTTGTCGAGAATCGCCGGATGCTCGCGATACGCATCGAGCAGCAGGTCGCGCACCTGCTCGGGATCGGTGTTCAGCGGGAACGTCAGCACCAGCGTCGCGACGCCCTGCGTGCTGTTGCCCATCGTCACGTTGCGCACGTTCTGCGAGATCAGCTGCGAATTCGGCACGATCACGGTCGAGCGGTCGCTGAGCTGAATCTCGGTCGCGCGCACGTTGATGCGGCGGATGTCGCCTTCGACGCCCGCGATGCTGACCATGTCGCCCACCTTCACCGGGCGCTCGGTCAGCAGGATCAGCCCCGACACGAAGTTCTTCACGATTTCCTGCAGGCCGAAACCGATACCCACCGACAACGCGCTGACGATCCACGCGAGATTGCTCCACCGGACGCCGAGCAGCCCGAGCGTCATCAGCACGAGCAGCACGTAACCGACGTTGGTGAACAGCGTGATCAGCGACACGCGCATGCCCGTATCCATGCCGAGCGCGGGCATGAACTCGCCGTCGAGCCAGCGGCGCAGCGAGCGCAGCAGGTAGAAGCCGATCGCGAAGCCGATCACGGCGTTGAAGATCCGGTCGGGCATGATGTTCAGGCTCTGCAGCCGCTGGCTGCCGATCATCGCGACCGCACTGTCGAGCAGGTCGCCCGGCGTCGTGCCGAAGCCGCCCGTCAGCAGCGCGATCGCCGCGATCAGCATCAGCAGGCTCGTGCCGAAGCCGGACAGGACCGTGCGCGCCTGGTCGAGGTGGCGATCTTCGAGCGCGAACAGATGCTTGATCTGCTGGCCCGTCGACAGGCTCGACGAGAACAGGCTTTCGCTCGCGTCGCGCGTCAGCTGGATCAGGATGTAGGTCGCACACAGCACGATCTCGAACCACACGAGCTCGTACGTGATGAAGCGCGCGACCGTGATGTAACCGATCAGGAGTGCGATCAACGACGCGACGATCGCGAGCGTGACGCCGGCATGGATTAGCCCGGCAAGCGTCGAGCGCTGCTCGGGCGCCTCGCCTGCCGCCGCGAGGGCGCTGCGCGCACGGTTCGCGCGCAACAGCGACGCGCCGACCGTCAGCGCGACGACGAGCGACACGATGCCGCGGCCGAACAGCGTGACCGACAGGCTGGTGTCGACGATCCGGTTGATCGATTCGAGCGTGCCCGACACCAGCAGCAGCCCGGCCAGGACGGCGGGGAACGGCTTCATCGCGAGCGCGACGGGATCGGCGAGCGCGGGCAGGCGCCACGACGGATGCTTCGTGCAGAGCAGTGCGCGGCCGAGCCCGGCGATCAATGCGCAGGTCGCGGCGAGTTTCGCGAACTGGTCCCACAGATCGGTCAGCGACGGCGTGAGTTCGTAGTGGCGCGCGACGGCGAGGTAGAGGATCTGAATCGCGATGGCCGTCGCCAGGAAGGTCGACAGCGCGGTCGACAGCGCCAGCGCACTGCGGCGCAAGCGGGTGGGCGGCAGGCGGTTCAGCGCGATCCACGCGAGCCCGCGCTCGATGAGCCGGCGGCCGCCGAGCCATGCGGCGAACGCGGCGATCAGCAGCAGCGTGGTGATCGCCCGTTGTCCGGGCACCCACGACGAGCGCAGCATGTCGAACAGTTCGCCGTTGAAATCGTCGAGCCGCTGACGGTCGTCCGGCGACAGGTGGAACAGCGGCAGCCAGAACTGCGCGCTGAAGATGCTGCCCGAACGGAACGCGAGCTGGTTCTTCAGCAGGCTGCGGTGCAGTTTCGCGAACTGCTCGGTCAGGTTCGTGAGGCTCGTCTTCTGGTCGGCGGCCTGCTTCAGCGCGGCATCGATCTGCGTCTTGCGTGCGTCCAGCGCGGCCCGCTGCTTCGCGACGGCGGGCGTTTCCGGCGCGGCGCCCTCGGCCGGCGGCGGGCCGAGCACGTCGAGTTGCGCCTGAACCTGCGCGCGTTGCGGTGTGAGATCGCTCTGCAGTTTCGCGACATCGGTGCTCAGCTCCTGCGCCGAGTCGTCGAGCCCGTCCAGCTCCTTGCTGTTGGACGCGGTCGACGTCTGCTGCTTGATGCGGTCCAGCTCGGCCTGCATCTGCTTGAGCTGCGCGACGGCGTCGGGCAGCGAGATGGCCGGCACGGTTGCGCCGACGCCGCTCGCGACGGGAGCGGAAGCGGCGGCCGGAAACGCCGACGCCGTCGCGATCGCCGCGAACTGCAGCAGCGCGATCAGCGCGATCCGGCGGGCGTACGTGGATAGTCGTTGCATGGACATGGAATACTTACGATTTGCCGACAATGCCGGTTGCCGAAAGGCAGCCGGAAGCCGGTAGTTGGCCCGGTAGCATGTTACCGGGGCGCGGAGATGAACGACTTTCGAATCTGCTTCCGCGGTGTCTGCGACGCGGGCATGGGCGACGGACCGGCGGAAGGCCTGTTTATCCCGTCGCATCGGGGCCGTGTCGATCGAGCCACGCCCCGGAAGGGCGCCATTTTCAGCGTCGGGCGGCCGTTGTCACCGCGACAGACGGTTACGAAATTTACATAAAGTCGGTGCGACCGCGAGCCGCGATAAATGGGGCGCGAAGAATTGGGCGGCTACGGGGAAACCGGACCTTTCATTTTCCCGTCGCCCAATCGTCGGTACAATGCCGCGAGCCGTTGGCCGATCATCCGGGACACGAGAAGGCGAGGCCGTCGCCGCACGTCGAAAGCCGAACAACCAGAAGAATCCTGAGAGCATGGCAGATCAAAAACTCCCTCCGGGCGCGGAGTATGAGCAGGCCACCCCGTGGTTGACCGATGTTCATCCGGACGACGTCGTCGCATCTGGCGAAGGCTTCAACGCGTGGCTGATCAGCGTGACGCATGGCTACGTGGACGTCGATCGACTGAAAACGGTCGCGAGCATGATTCCGGTGCTCAACAACCTGATGGCGCTGGCCGATGCGCTCACCGACATCGTCTCGATCATCCGCAAGCGCGGCGGCGAACTGCTCGACTATCTCGGACTCGCGATCAACCTGATCGGCGTGATTCCATTTCCACCGGTACTGGCGCCCATGCGCCTCACGGCGCGGCCGCTTCTGGCGCTGATTCGCAATGAAATCCTGATTCACAAGCGCGACATCGGCGCCGCGCTCATATCGATCGTCGTCACGCATGTCCAGGCGTCATGCGCGACCGAGATCGAGGATTTCCTGACGAAGCTGCAGGCCGTGCTCAACGATGTGATCGATCACTGCGCGGCGAAAGCACGGGAGATCCTGACAAGTCTCGCGGACGGCATCGATGCAGTGTTGGCGGGGCAACTGTTCGATCCTGCGGAGAACGAGCGGCGGGCCGCCGAGTATCGTCAGCAGATGAAGAAGAGCGGATGGTTCAGCAAGGATCTGGTAACGGGGGCGTGGGGGTATCTGGCCGAGTCCAGGACGGCGCTCGTCAAGCGCGGCGCCAACGCCGCGACCAGCACGGCGACCGGGCTTATTTCGGAGGAATACGTCGCACCGATTCGCCAGATTGCCGTGTCCTTGCGCACGCTTGCTCCGGTGGTGGTCGGCAAGATCAACGAGCTGAAGGGCAGCGACGAAGGCAAGCTGATGTGGCTGCTGCTGAAGCTCGTCAACGCGTTGCGGCACAAGCGCGACGCGATGCGGGCCGCATCCATCAAATCGCAGGGCACGACGGAAGCGACGGCCCAGCGGCCGCAGGTGCCCCTTGCCGCGACGAAGAAGGAGACGAGAGCGAAGGGCTCGGGTGTCGACCACTGCGAAGAGTGCGGGGTCGGTGCGTCGGGCGGTTCGATCAGCTACGCGTTCGGCGACGAGACGTTTTCCCATGCCGATTTCGAATTGCCGGGTGCGATGCCCGTCGTCTGGATACGCGTCTATCGGTCCCGGCTGGCCGGATACGATGCCGGCGAACTGGGCGCGCGCTGGCTCTCGCCGTACATGACGCGCATCGATGTTCGGGACGGCAAATGGATCTACAGCGATTCAACCGGCCGCAACATCGAATATCCGGCGCTCGCGGCAGGTGCGGTTCACGACGACCGCGTGGAAGGTGTGACGCTGAGCCGGCTCGACGACACGTGGACGACGGTCGCGTACGGTCACGATCTACTGCACGTATACGAGAAGCGCGGCGATTCGTTCCGCCTCGCGTTGCAGAAGGATCGCGCGGGCAATACGATCGCGCTCGATTACGATGACGCGAATCGTCTGGCGCGGCTCGTCAGTTCGGCCGGCCATACGCTCGCGTTTCGTCACGACAGCCGCGGGCGTGTCACGACGATCGAGCAGATCGTCGACGCGAACACGCGCACCACGCTTGCCCAATACCAGTACGACGAGAACGGCGATCTCGTGCGTGCGGCGGATCGTTACGGCAACGTGCGCCAGTATGCTTACGACCGTCATCTGATCACGCGCTATACCGATCGCACCGGCCGCGGCATGAACCTCGAGTGGGAAGGGGCGGAGCGCGACGACAACACGAATGCTCGGTGCGTGCGCGAATATGCCGACGACGGCAGCCACGACATTCGTCTCATGTGGCACCCGAACATCCGCCTGACCTATGTCACCGATGCACTGGGCAACGTCACGCGGTACTACTACAACATCCGCGGATACATGTACCGGATCGCGTATCCGGATGGCACCGAGGAGTGGATGCGGCGCGACCAGGACAACAACCTGGTCATGCATGTTCATCGCGACGGCGGCATCGAGGAGATGGACTACGACGCACGCGGGAACATGACGAAGCATTACCGCGTCGACGGGGCTGTGGTCGAGATGGGTTACGACGACCGCGATCAACTCGTTCGTCTCAAGGATCCCGAAGGATATGAGTGGGAGCGCTCGTACGATGACGCGGGTAATCTGGTCGCGCAGAAGGACCCGCTCGGGCACGAGACGAAGTATGCGTACAACGCCGCCGGGATGCCGGTCAAGATGGTCGATGCGAAGGGCGGTACGAAGGTACTTGTCTACGATGACGCGGCACAACTGTTTCAGTACACCGACTGCTCGGGCAAGGTGACGAAGTGGCGCTACGATGCCGACGGGCGACTGGCGCAGTCGATCGATGCGGCTGGCAATGCCACGGTTTACCGGTACGGCCCGAATGGGGCGGTCAGCGAGATCTCGTCTCCGGCAGGCACCTATCGATATACGCACGATGCCGAAGGCCGCCTGCTGTCTCATACCGATCCGCTTGAGCGCGTCACGCGTTTTTCATACGACGTCGCGGGGCGTGTGGCCGGCCGCGTCGATGCGCTCGGCTACACGCTCGCCTACCGTTACGATCGCCTCGGTCGCCTGACGGCGTTGACCGATGCGAATCGCGCGACCTATCAATTTCACTATGATCCGGCCGGGCGATTGCTGGAAGAGATCGGGTTCGACGGCAAGCGGACCACATACGGATACAGCGAGGGCACGCTGCAGCCGGTGAAGATCGACGAGGGCGGGCAGGTGACCGAACTCGAATTCGATCAGGCCGGCCGCATCGTATGCTGGACCTCGGGTGCGAGCAAGGAGCGATTCGCGTACGACGCCAGCGGGCGACTCATCGAGGCGCTTAACAGCCACAGCCGGACGCGCATTTGTTCTATTACCACTGCGACCAGATTGGGACGCCGTTGCTGATGACGGACGAGGTGGGGGAGGTGGTGTGGGAGGCGTCGTATCGGGCCTGGGGCGAGGCGCGGGAAGTGATCGCGCGGGTGTCGAAGGCGGCGGGCGTGGAGCCGAGGAACCCGATTCGGTTCCAGGGGCAGCAGGAGGATGCGGAGACGGGGCTGAGGTATAACCGGTATCGGTACTATGATCCTGTTCTTGGGCGCTTTGTCAGCAGGGATCCGATTGGTCTGGTTGGCGGGTTAAATGCCTATCAATATGCACCCAATCCGGGGCAGTGGATTGATCCGCTCGGGCTGGCAAGAAAGTGCCAACTTGGCAGCTATGGAGGCTTGACTGGAAAGGCAAACGCTCGAGACGAGCTGGACGCACACGAGTTTGTTCGGAATGAGGCTTTGGAGCAGATGGGACTTACCCCTGAGGGGGTACGCAATAAAGCGAATCCGTCGATTGCACTTCCGCGTCCGATGCACACGGAAGTTCACAAGAATGAGAACGCGTTAGCGGCCCTCCATCTGGGGGTTGGTCGAGATGAGTTTCAATTCGGCGAGAACGGGCTGCCTACGAAGCGCCAGATGGATGTTTGGCAAGGGGCCTTGCGCCAGGCAGGTGTTCCTGCGGCACGTGCGCGCGAACTTCGAAGGCAAGCGGGACGCTTCCTGTCTCGGTGCCCATGTCCATGTAATTAGGAGGATCGTAGATGTTCAATGAATTGATCTTTGTTGACGGGGAGCCAACCCCATCCGTGGCCTATTTCGGAGGGAGCCCCTTTTTGCCCGGAGCGTTCAATTGGCCGGCTGATTCAAACGGTGCTCCGTTGCTTCATCTGGCTACCTTTCCTGCCGAGTTTCTCTGCAAATATGTGTCTGGGCTCCGTGTGAAGAGCGACTTGGTGGTGTCCATCTTTTCCCCATACTCGCTAACAGACGACGGATACATCGATAGCGCGATGAGCGAAGGTGGGGTCGCATTGGCCTATCGTCCTAGCAATATTTCGGTGGACCGGTACGGAAGCCCTATTCTGCCGCCCAAGCGGATTGACGTCGTGCAGAACCCCGCTGACGACAGCGAAGAAAATGGCATTGCAAAAATCGCAGGTATTCCCGCGTGGGTGCAGGATGAGGAAGAAAGAGACGGGATGATTTATGTCCTACAACTCAACAACTCACGTCTAAACAAAGCCGCGCCCACGCACAAGAGCATTCTGGTGGGTGGGGTCGGCTACTTGCTTCTGAAAAGTGATCTTGATCATGAGGGACCAGACGCGGGAGTGTTCATTATCCAGACGTCGTAGAGCGGGCTCGCATTACAGGGAGGTTTGATATTGTGGTGGTCGATTCGTCTGTAAGGATCTGATCCACATTGTGATCAGTCGGGACGGAAGGGGGGGCTGATGTGTCAGGAATTAGTTCCCCCCAGAGCGGCGGCCAAGACAACGTATATGTCGGTTGGAGAGCTTATCTTCCGACCGATGTCCGCTGGCCGATGTCTATCAGTGGCTAGCCGCTGGTTCAGCTGATGAATCTTCCAGGAATATGGTTTGGCCTAAATATCAAAAATGATGATTTCTGTATTTACCCATTATATAGAAGGTAAAGTTGATTATTATCGATAGCTTCGCGAAAGAGATGGCCGTCGAGGCAGTCGTTGCTGGGCATCTGGCGAGCGAATCTGATGCATTTATTGCCACGTCTTGATTGAATATTTAGAGAGATTTTTAGTGCGAGGCCGAGTAAGCGGCCTTTGTTTTTTAGGCGGCAGATCAACGTGAGTCGACTAGGTTCCTTGGCCTCGGTCGTCGAGGACCCGATCGCCTGGATTGACCCGCTTGGTTTGGCGTGCCGCCGGCCCCGGCGGCTATCGCGTGAATGACGCAGATCAACACGGCAACCTTAGCCGCAAAGCGAATCGCGCGCCAAGTAACACGAATACGGTTGCCGACGGGGGTGGTGCAGTCACATCATCCGATTCAGCAGGAATGGGCGAAGCAACAGATGTTTCCTAACGGGGACTATAGTTCACGAGCTGCGCCGGCGGTTTTGCTGTCGAGCACTTCGGGCTCCATCCATGCCCAAATCTCCGGTATGCAGCGGGCATTCCGAAATCAAAACGGCTTCAATACGGATGTACAGACTGAGTTTAACGAGGCCGCCCGGCAGATGGGGGCGGCCGGTGTTCCAGAAAGTGTCGTGAGACGAGCGATACGGAAAAATTTGACGTATTTAGACTGTTTGGGGGGGGCTTTCAATGCTAAATAAAGCGTATCTTAGTCAACATTTCGAACTGAGAATTCCAGCGACCACTAGTCAGATTCATGTTGCGGAGGCGAAGGTCGGGTTGTCTTTTCCTAAAGAGTGCGTTGACCTTCTCCAAATCACCAACGGGCTAAATTCGATGGGCTGCTTGGCTCTGCATGAGATAGAAATTTTGCCGGAGCGGAATGTCGATTATGAAGTCCAGAAGTGCCTCCCTGGATATTTCATGATCGGGGATGATGGTGGTGGTCAAGCAATTTTGATCAATTCCAGCGGAGAGGTATTTGAAGTAGGAATGGGGGTGATGAACCCGAAATTTCTGGAGAGATCGGCCGACTCACTGACCGATTTGTTGGTGAATCTCAAAGGCTTGACGCTTGGCGAAAGATGAACTCTAGGCCGCCTGCTTGAAGTCGTTGATCAGTCAAGATCCGATAAGGCTACTGAAGGCAGAACCATCGACCATGGGCGTGTCCGACCTGAGCGGGGAAGTATGACGAAAATCTGGACCACGGAGGCGGACTATCCGGAAAGTCGGATGGCACTCTACGACGAGGCAAAAAATGGGGTGGATCGCTTCGAGTTGCAGGAGGCAAAGCGCCTCGCAAGACTCGATCCCTTATTATTCGAGCTTCCCAAGAAAGGGCTGTCAAAGATTCGAGACTACGGCGTCATCTGGTCAGACATCTTGATTCCGCTCGTAAGTGAAGCGGTGCGTGTTGCGATTGAAGAACTGGCGAATGACGATGATGTTCAGTTCATCCCGGCTGTCGTTAGATCGAACGGAGAGGCGATTGATGGCCCGTACTTTCTTCTCAACCCGACTAGGAAAGTTGACGTGGTTGATCACGATGCTTCAGAGCCGATAATGGTGAAAGTCTCGGGATTTCCTGACGCTAAGGTCGGTTTCAAAAAGATGGTCTTGCGCCCCGATTTCCCAGCCAATGGCATTGGCCGGCAATACGACTCCCCGACATACATTGTCGTCGGCGATCAATTGGCCGATGCTGTTTTGCGTGCCACGAAGAAAGGAGTGAGATTCACTACTGGTATCCCACCGGTCAGTTGATGCCGAACTGACCGGCAGTGCCCGGACGGTTCCACCTGAGCCACAACCTGATGCAGCACGGAAAGGCGCCCCTCTCGTTCCAGGGGCAGCAGGAGGATGCGGAGACGGGGCTGAGGTATAACCGGTATCGGTACTATGATCCTGTTCTTGGGCGCTTTGTCAGCAGGGATCCGATTGGTCTGGTTGGCGGGTTAAATGCGTATCAATATGCGCCTAACCCCGTTCAGTGGACCGATCCCACAGGGCTTACACGATGCTGTTGCCCGTCGTTGCTTCCCGGCGAAGGAGACGTCGGAAAGTACAGGGATTTGAAGAGAGCCGGATCAACGGGTGACAATCTCACTCCGCATCACATTCCATCTGATGCGTATATGGAGGGAATTGCTGTGCCAGGTTATACGCGCGGCGACGGTGTGTCTATTAACATGGAAATGCCTCCGATCGGAGGACGTCATCGTCAAACTAGTTCTTATGGGACAACCCCTGATCTAACGATGGCGCCTAGGGATATGTTGGCGCAGGATATTCGAGATGCTAGACGAATTTACCAGCGACAAAATTGTTATACGTCTAAAGTTCGTGCTGGGCTGCAGAAAGTTATTGCTCAAAACAAGGCTCAGTATCCGTCGACATTTGGGAAGGGATTATGAAAAAAGATTGCTTGGAAGATCTGCTGCGTGTTCGTCAACTTGAATCCCCGGATGAAGTTGCCGTATTCGATGGGGTGCTTGAGACTCTTAGTTCTGACGTTTTATCGAAGGGGGACCTTGTGGATCTCCTTTCTGTATTTATTGACCGAACTAGAAATGAAGAAGTCATGTATGGTCTTCTTCATTTAATAGAGGGTGGTGATATAAATTTAGTTGTCGATGCTTTAATGCAGGTAGCCCCGGATATGAGAGCAACTGCGTCTGATTGGCTGGATACGTTCATCTATCGACTACTGAATGGTGATCATTCTCGGGGTGTATTGATTGATCATCTAAAGCAGAGCAAGCATACACCCGGCGGCGCAGAAATTGTTTATCGGCTTGCCGCGATGGAGCAGGATGCCTCCGAGAAAATCAGAGAGAGGGCATCATTCGTTCTGTCTAAATTAAATTAAATATATTGATGGCGTGTTGATTTGCTGGTTGGCGGGCAGTGTGGCAGTTACCTGCTAAAAAAATGCGCAAAATCAATGGATGGTCACTCTGCCTGGAATCGAGGTTGATTATGGGGATTCCCGGCTGCTGCTGAATTATGTGAAAGGCGTGCGGTTATTGCGTTTATCAACTCGGAAGAGTTCTTGTCTGAGTATCGGGGAGTTTCGAAATATTTGGCCCGGATGTAAGTGGTGTAGCCGTGAGGGCAAGGGCGAGATGAACCCGTGCTCGTTCCGACATTCATCGCGAAACCGCCCGTTGAACCGCTCCGAAGACATTCGGCCCACCCCGCCATCACCCGATTGATGTGCTCCCGCACGCGCCTCGCTAAAATGCGCGAAGCCGCTCGCCAGTTTCCTCTGCTGGCGCCAACGACAATCAAGAATCCGGAGACTCGCCACCATGGCATCCACCCAGCCCGACCCGCTCACGGCAGCAGGCGCCGCGCGCCCCGCCGCGATCGACCCCGGCTCCATCTCGGCCCGTCTCGACCGCCTGCCGCCGACGCGTAGCGTCTGGAAGCTCGTCGTGCTGCTGAGCCTCGGCTTCTTCTTCGAGCTCTACGACCTGCTCTACAGCGGCTATGTCGCGCCCGGCCTCGTGAAAAGCGGCATCCTGTCCGCGACGACGCACGGCCTGTTCGGCACCACGGGCGTCGCGAGCTTCATCGCCGCGCTGTTCTCGGGACTCTTCATCGGCACGATCGCGTGCGGCTTCCTCGCCGACCGCTTCGGCCGCCGCGCGATCTTCACGTGGTCGCTGCTGTGGTACACGGCCGCCAACGTCGTGATGGCGTTCCAGGACACGGCCACAGGTCTGAACTTCTGGCGCTTCGTCGTCGGTCTCGGCCTCGGCGTCGAGATGGTCACGATCGGCACGTACATCTCCGAACTCGTGCCGAAGCAGATACGCGGCCGTGCGTTCGCGTGCGAGCAGGCAGTGGGGTTCGTCGCGGTGCCGGTGGTCGCGTTCCTCGCTTATCTGCTCGTGCCGCACGCGCCGTTCGGCCTCGACGGCTGGCGCTGGGTCGTGCTGATCGGCGCGCATGGCGCACTGTTCGTGTGGTGGATTCGCCGCGAATTGCCGGAAAGCCCGCGCTGGCTCGCGCAGCAGGGCCGGGTCGACGAAGCCGACGGCATCATGCGCGCGCTCGAGGCGAAGGTCGAGGCCGAATACGGGCGGCCGCTGCCGCCGCCCGCGCCGGCCGAACCCGTGCCGCCGCGCGGCAGCTTTCGCGACATGTGGGTGCCGCCGTATCGCAGCCGCACGATCATGATGACGATCTTCAACGTGTTCCAGACGGTCGGCTTCTACGGCTTCGCGAACTGGGTGCCGACGCTGCTGATCAAGCAGGGCATCACGATCACGTCGAGCCTGATGTATTCGAGCGTGATCGCGCTCGCGGCGCCGATCGGCCCGCTGATCGGCCTCGTGATCGCCGACCGCTTCGAGCGCAAGTCGGTGATCGTCGCGATGGCGGCGGCGATCGTCGTCTGCGGGCTGCTGTTCAGCCAAACGACGGTGGGCGCGTTCCTGATCGTGCTCGGCATCGGCCTCACGCTCGCGAGCAACATCATGTCGTACAGCTTCCACGCATACCAGGCCGAGTTGTTCCCGACGTCGATTCGCGCGCGGGCCGTCGGCTTCGTCTATTCGTGGAGCCGCTTCTCGGCGATCTTCTCGTCGTTCGTGATCGCCGCCGTACTGCGCGGTTTCGGCACGTTCGGCGTGTTCGCGTTCATCGCGGGCGCGATGGTGATCGTGATGGCCGCGATCGGGGGGATGGGGCCGCGCACGAAGGGCATCGCACTCGAAACCATCTCGAAGTAGTCGGCATCTGCGCATGCGTGTCGCACGGTTGGTGCGGCATGCGTGCGGTGCGGTTGCGTTCCGGTGTTCGCCATCGTCGAAATGATTTGGGGTGCAAATCAACTGCGAGGCGATATCGGAACCGAATGAAACATGCAAGCGCGCCGAAAACATCCAACATGCCAGCCTGCCACGCAACGAAAGCTCAAGCGGCAGCGAGTTGAAACAAAGCGTGACGAAGCGCAATTACACGTAAAAGCGCGCTTCCGGTCGCTGCCGATTCGCGTATCGACGAGTAGAATGAAGGGCCTGACGACTCATTATCCGCCATCGGAGCGCCCGCGTTGCACAGCGACGGCTCCGCCGCGAAGAGGCGTCGGCGCCGGGCGCGCACGATGCGCCGGACGTGTCGATGGCTTGCGCGGAAGATGCGCCGCTCGCACCAGCAGCATGCGGCGGCCGGATCGGCCGATGGCTTCGAACGTATGATTCTTGCCCCTCTGGCGCGGCGCTTTGCGAAGCCGCGTTGCCTCAAACGTGCAGCCGCCGCATACGTGTCGCTCGCTGTCGCGATGTCGATTTCCGTTCTCGCCGAGCAGCCTGCCTTTGCCGCGTCCGACGCTGCGCCGTCTTCGTCCACTGCGTTGCCGGCTTCAGCGGCGTCCCGCACGCCGCCGGCTTCATCTGCGCATGCAGTGTCGGGCGCATCGGCTGCCGCGCCAACATCCGCCGCGTCACACGCGAATCACGCGGAATCCGCGAGCGCAACATCGGGGGCATCCGCGGCTTCCGCCGCGTCGGCCGCCGCGCCCGCATCGGCCGCATCCGGCACGCCCGCCAGCGAGGCCGAGCCGCCTCCACCCACTCCGCCGCGCCGGCATCCGCCGCTGTCGGTCGAGGAGGCGCAAAACGCGACGACCCGTGCGCTCGACATGCGCAAGCGCTTCACGCAGGAAGTCACGCGACGCCTGAACGTGCCCGCGAACGAACAGCGCGCGTACGGGGACCGCCTTCAGAAAGCGCTCGCCGATGCGGATCTCGGCGATCTCGCCGGCGAATACGTCGTAATGGTCGATCGCGCGCCGAACGTGCAGGCGCTGTTCATCTATTTCCGCGCGACGCCGGCCAATGCGTGGTTGATGATTGGCGCATCGCCGGTCGGCACCGGGCTGCCGGGCCAGTACGACCATTTCCTGACACCGCTCGGCGTGTTTCATCACTCGCCCGACACGATGGATTTCCGCGCGGAAGGCACGACGAACGAGAACGGTATTCGCGGCTACGGCCACCGCGACATGCGCATCTACGACTTCGGCTGGGTGGATGGCGAGCGCGGCTGGGGCAAGGGTGGCGTGTCGCCGATGCGCTTCCAGATGCATGCGACCGACCCCGATCGGCTCGAAGCGCTGCTCGGCATCCGGCATTCGAAAGGCTGCGTGCGGATTCCCGCTTCGCTGAACACGTTCCTCGACCAGCACGGCCTGCTCGACGACGACTATCAGGCACGCGTCGAGGCCGGCAAGTCGTTGTGGGTGCTGCGTCGCGATCGCGACGTCACGCCGATCGCGGGCCGCTACCTGGTCGTGATCGATAGCGCCCGCAAGACTCGCCCGGCCTGGTCACCGATGCCGGGGCGCGGCGCGTGGTCGAAGCTGCCGAAGGGCGGCGACACGGCGGACTGAGCGCCGGTTCACCGACAGCGGAATGCGCGAGGATGAGAATAAATCCGTTTTATTGACATATAAGGAAAGCAAACTTTTATTATCCGATCCGGGTTCGTATAGTCGAGTCCAGTTTCGCGGAACCCTGCCGCGCCTGGACCACCACCGACCACACGACCCGCATGAAAACTCTCTACAAGCTCGCTCCGCTCGCGATGCTCGGCGCCTTCGCGACCCATGCCGGTGCGCAAAGCAGCATCACGCTGTACGGTCTCATCTCGGCCGGTGTCGGGTTCGCGACGAACCAGGGCGGCAAGAACGCGTGGCAGGCGTTGTCCGGCACGAACCAGAACCCGCGCTGGGGGCTGAAGGGCAAGGAGGATCTCGGGCAGGGGCTGTCCGCCGTCTTCCAGCTCGAGAACGGCTTCAACGTGATGACGGGCACGGCCGCGCAGAACGGTCGCGAGTTCGGGCGCATGGCGTACGTGGGGCTCGCCGACCGCACCTACGGTTCGCTGACGTTCGGTCGCCAGTACGATGCGATCCACGACTACATCGGGCCCGTGATCATCGCGAGCAACGGCGTGAACATCGGCGACAACGACAACGGCTACAACGACATCCGCGTGCAGAACTCGGTGAAGTACGTGAGCCCCGTCTACTACGGGCTGAAGTTCACCGCGCTGTACGGCTTCAGCAATACGACCGGTTTCGCGAACAATAGCGCGTACAGCTTCGGGCTCGGGTATGAGCGCGGCCCGCTGCGCTGGAGCGTGGTCTATGCGCAGTACAACCATCCGTACAGCGCGACGAACCAGGACGGCGCGATCGCGAACGACTATGCGTCGCCGCTGCTGATCTTCAGCAAGAGCGCGATGTCGCCGGCCGCATACGCAAGCCGGCAGCGGATCGCGGGCACGGGCGGCTTCTACACGATCGGCCGTGCGCAGTTCGCGGCGATGTTCACCGACGTGCGCTACGATTACCTCGACAATTCGCACCTGCACCTGCAGAACCTGGGCGTGAACGTCGTCTACACGATGACACCGCAACTCTTTCTCGGCGCCGCGTATGCGTTCACGAACGGCAAGTACGACGTGATCGACAAGCGTCCGAAATGGCATCAGGTGAACCTGCAGGCCGATTACTTCCTGTCCAAACGCACCGACGTCGCGCTGACGGTGATCGCGCAGCAGGCGGCCGGCGACGCGGACCATGCGCAGATCTTCGCGTATGCGCGTTCGACCGGCACGCGCCAGATGATGGCGACGCTCGGCGTCCGGCACGTGTTCTGAGCGCCCGACCATGACCCATCCGATCGCCTCCCGCCGCACCTTCCTGAAACTGTCCGCCGCGCTGGCCGGCACCGCGTTGCTGCCCGAAACGGGCGCATTCGCGGCCGGCGGCGACGCCGCGCGCCGCACGGTGATCATCGACACCGATCCGGGGCAGGACGACGCCATCGCGATCCTGTTCGCGCTCGGCGCGCAGGACCGGCTCGACGTGCGCGCGCTGACGGCCGTGGCCGGCAACGTGCCGCTCGAGCTGACCGAACGCAATGCGCGGATCATCCGCGACTGGGCCGGCCGCACGAACGCGCTGCCGGTGTATGCGGGCTGCCCGCGGCCACTCGTGCGCGATCTCGTGACGGCCGCGAACGTGCACGGCAAGACCGGGCTCGAAGGCGTCGAACTGCATGCGCCGCGCGCGCCGCTCGCCGCCGGTCACGCGGTGTCGTACCTCGTCGATACGCTGAGCCACGCGGCGCCGAACAGCGTGACGCTGTGTGCGCTCGGCCCGTTGACGAACCTCGCGACCGCGCTGGTCGAAGCACCGCAGATTCGCGCCGCGTTGCGCGACATCGTGCTGATGGGCGGCGCGTTTTTCGAGCGCGGCAACATCACGCCGGCCGCCGAGTTCAACATCTACGTCGATCCGCACGCGGCCGACGTGGTGTTCGGCAGCGGTGTGCCGATCTTCGTGCTGCCGCGCGACGTCGCGGTGAAGGCGTCGATCACGCCGGCGCGCGTCGCGCCGTTCCGTGCGCTCGGCAACCGCTGCGGCGCGATCGTCGCCGACATCATGGAGGCCGAGCTCGCCTACAACAAGAAGCGGCGCGGCGTTGAAGACGCGCCGATGTACGACCCGACGGCCGTCGGCTATCTCGTCGATCCGACGCTGTTCGGCGGCCGCAAGGTGAACGTGGTGGTCGAGACGACCGGGCAGTGGACGCTCGGCGAGACGATCGTCGACTGGAACGGGCGCAGCGGCCGTGCAGCGAATGCGACATGGATCAACGAGGTCGACGCGGACCGCTTCTACGCGACGCTCGTCGAGCGCATCGCGAAATTGCCCTGAGTGCGGGCGGCCGTGCGCGGCGAACGGAATCAGATGCGCTGCTCGATCCACTCGCGGCACGCGCGCACGTGCGGGCCGCGATCGTCGGCGGCGAGCGAGATCAGCGAGATCGCGCGCGTGACGCGCGGCTTGTCGACGCGCAGCGCGACGAGTTCGGGATCGTGCAGATGCATCGTGTAGAGGCTCGGCAGCACGGCGGTCGCGAGGCCGTTGCGCGCGAGCGCGTAGAGCGGCTCCGTGTATTCCATCCGGTACGTGACGTTCAGGCGCAGCTTTCCGGCGCCGCCGGTGCGATGCAGCGATTCGCTGACGCTGCCGCGCACGAACACCGCGAGATCGCGATCGACGAGCTTCGCCCACGTGACGCTCTTCGCGCGGGCGAGCGGATCGTCGTGCCGCACGACGATCACGATCTCGTCCTCGAACAGCTGCCGGTAGCGCAGCGTGCCGTCGTCGCCGTCGGGTTCGCGCACGCCGATGCCGAGATCCGCGACGCCGTCGCGCACCGCTTCGACGAGCGCGCTGTTCGGCAAATCGGTGAGCGTGAAGCGCAACGTCGGGTGCGTGGCGCGCAGCGCGTTGAGCGCGGGCAGCAGGCGGCCCGCGACCGACGGGATGAACGCGATGCGCACGGTCTGGATGCGTTCGCCGATGAGCCGCGTCATGTCGTCGAAGGTGCCGCGCGCCTGATTGAGCAGGCGCTCGGCGAGCGGCAGCACGGCTTCGCCCGCGGCGGTCAGCGTGAGCCGGTGCGCGGTGCGTGCGAACAGGCGCCCGCCGAGCAGGAACTCGATCTGGCGGATCGACGCGGTGAGCGCGGGCTGCGTGAGCGACAGCGCCTGCGCGGCCTGCGTGAAGCTGCGTGCATGGGCAAGGACGACGAAGTGCTGGACCTGCCGCAGCGTGAGCGCGGGAAGCAGCGACGAGCGGTCGGACATCGGGCAATGACGGTCGGGATGCGGTACGCGGCAGTATAAGACCGCGCTGCACGACCAGACACAGGACAATATTCGGAATCACAGGAGAACCACCATGTCAGCGACTGACACGATGCCGGCGCGCGTGCCGGCCAACTGGCTCGAACGCCGCTTCGCGCTCGCCGCGCGCGGCACGAGCGTGCGCACCGAGACGATCGCGGGCGTCACGTCGTTTCTCGCGGCCGCGTACCTGCTCGTCGTGATCCCGTCGCTGCTCGCGACGGGCGGCATGGACCGCGGCGCGGCGACGACCGCGACGATCATCGTGTTCGTGCTGTTCACCACGCTGATGGGGTTCTACGCGAACCTGCCGTTCCTCGTCGGCCCCGGTATCGGCGGCTCGGTGATCATCGGCGTGACGCTCGCGACGACCGAGCACGTCGGCTGGCAGACGGGCCTGGGCATCGCATGCGTGTCGGGCGTGCTGTTCTTCCTGCTGACGATACTCGGCGCGCGCGGCGTCGTGGTGCGGCTGATTCCGGTGCAGATCAAACTCGGGCTCGGTGCGTCGATCGGGCTGTTCGTCACGATGCTCGGGCTGCGCAATGCGGGGATGGTCGTCGCGAACGCGAAGACCAACGCGTTCGCGCTCGGCGACTTCTCGCGGCCGGGCGCGTTGGTTGCGCTGATCGGCCTCGCGGTCGCGATCGTGCTGCAGGCGCGCAAGGTGCCCGGCGCGATCCTGATCGCGATCCTCGTCGCCGCCGCGGCCGGTGTGCCGCTCGGCGTCACGCACCTGCCCGCGTCGTTCATGTCGCTGCCGCACGGCATTGCGCCGATCGCGTTCAAGCTCGATATCGGCAGCGCGTTGAGCCTGGCCGCCGCGCCGTACCTGTTCGCATTCTTCGCGGCGGAATTCTTCTCGACGCTCGGCACCGCGCTTGCGGTCGGCGCGAAGGCGAACCTGCTCGACGAGCACGGCAACCTGCCGAACATCAACCGGCCGTTTCTCGTCGACTCGCTCGCCGCGACGCTCGGGCCGGTGTTCGGCATTCCCGCGCTGACCGCGCTGATCGAATCGGCCGCGGGCGTCGAGTCGGGCGGCCGCAGCGGGCTGTCGTCGGTGGCGGCGGCCGTGCTGTTCGCCGCGATGCTGCTGTTCGTGCCGGTCGCGCTCGCGATTCCGAAGGAGGCGACGGCGCCGGCGCTGATCCTGATCGGGCTGTCGATGTTCGCGACGATCCGCCATACGCATTTCGACGACTTCACCGATGCGCTGCCCGTGATGTCGATGGTGCTGCTCACGCTGATGTCGAACAGCTTCGGCACCGGCATCGCGGGCGGGCTGCTGTGCTACGTGCTCGTCAAGCTGCTGGCTGGGCGCTGGCGCGACGTGTCGTGGGGGCTCGTCGTGCTCGCGCTGCCGCTCGGTTATTACTTCTGGACCGTCGTGAAGCCGCACTGAGAGACGGCTTCGCGACGCAATGGCACTACCGAAAAAAGAGACTGACATGAAGGGAACACCAGGCAACGTCCCGGCCGCGCGCACGGGCATCGAGATCACGCCGGCCCATCGGGCCTTCTTCCGCGCGCTGCCGAAAGTCGAGCTGCATTGCCACCTGCTCGGCGCGGTGCGGCACGACACGTTCGTCGCGCTGGCCGAACGCAGCGGCGCACCGATTGAACGCGCGGAGATCGACGCGTTCTACGCACGCGGCGAGAAACCGGTCGGCGTGCTGCACGTGCTGCGCGCGCTCGATAAATATCTGCTGACGCAACCCGACGACCTGCGGCGTATTACCTATGAGTATCTGGAAGACGCAGCCGCCCACAACGTGCGGCACGCGGAATTCTTCTGGAATCCGACGGGAACGGTGCGCGTGTCGGGCATCGCGTATGCGGATGCGCAGGCCGCGATCGTGACGGGAATTCGCGATGCCGCGCGCGATTTCGGAATCGGCGCGCGCGTGATTCCGAGCATCGACCGCGAGCAGGACCCCGACGAAGCGGTTGCGATCGTCGAGTGGATGAGCGCGCATCGCGCGGACGAAGTCGCGGGACTCGGTATCGATTATCGCGAGAACGACCGGCCGCCCGAGTTGTTCTGGAAGGCGTACCGCAGCGCGCGTGCGGTCGGCTTCCGCACGACTGCGCATGCGGGCGAGTTCGGGATGCCGTGGCGCAACGTCGAGACGGCCGTCGATCTGCTGCAGGTGGACCGCATTGATCACGGCTATACGATCGTCGACAACCCCGAGCTGTGCGCCCGCTATGCGGAGCGCGGCATCGTGTTTACCGTCGTGCCGACGAATTCGTATTACCTGCGCACGCTGCCGCCGGCGCAATGGGCCGAACTGCATCCGATGCGCAAGATGCCGGGGCTCGGGTTGAAGATCCATCCGAACACTGACGATCCGACGTTGCACAAGGTGAACCCTTCGGAAGCGTGGGAGCTGATGTTCAGCCATTTCGGCTTCACCGTGGCCGAGTTGAAGCAGTTCATGCTGAACGGGATCGACGGCGCGTGGGTCGATGACGCGACGAAGGCGGCGTGGCGTGCAGCGTGGGTGCCTGAATACGACGCGCTGGCCGCCACGCTCGCGGCCGGCTGAACGCGGTCGAGTGCCTCGCCGGCCGGTACGTCGCCGGGCCGGCGATTCATTCGAATCGGGAAGATAGTCGCGGTCGAAATCGGATAGCGTATTGCGCGCCGTCATGGTCGAACGATGACGGTGATGGTGCGCGGCGCAGGCGGCCACCGCCGGCGTCATCGCGTGCTTCTATAATGGGCGCCGACACGATCACGGCAACAATAATAACGAGGGCGACCCTTCCGATGGGCAATCGAGCATGGCTTTATCTCCAGCCAGGTAATGGCGACGACGCGCGAACGATCGAGTTCGCGGAATCCAATAATCACTTTCCGCTGCTGTGGCGCGTGCTGTTGGCCGACGGCGGCGCGGGCGACGCGATTACCGATCAACGCGTGTTCGGCGATGCCGGCACGCCGAATCTCATGAGCGATGCACGCGCCGCGCTTGCGCGCCTCAGCCGGCTCGCGGCGTTCGTCACCGCGTATCCACTGCCGGGCGACGATCCGGCGCTCGCGCGCCAGTTCGATGCGGTCGTGCGTCATCTCGGCGAGTCGATCGATGCGCTCGGCGACGCGCACGGCGCGGCCCGGCTATCCGCGAACCTCGACGAACTGTCATGGCTCGACGACGGCGATCCGAACGACTACATCGACGAGGAACGCGATGCGTGCACGCGCCTGTGGTGGCAGGTCGCGAACTGCATGGACTTCCGCGACGTGCGCGGCGTGCGCGATGCACTCGAGATCGATACGCCCGCTGACTGGGGCGACTGGGCGTGGGGCTTCGGATTCGGCGGCGTGTCGCATCATTATTTCCGGCGGCAGAATCCGCCGCGCCGCGTGACGTTCGCCGAGATGTTCGACGCCGGTGAGCTGCACGGCAACTGGCTCGATCACGACACGTTCAGCTTTCGCGGAAGCAACGGCCTGTGGGGCGTGCGGCGTGAAACCGACGACGCGTGGGACGTGATCGTGCCGCCCGAGTGGACGAACCTGTGGGCCAGTGGCGCGCGTGACGACCGGTTGTTGTGGGCCGCGCGCGACGGCAAGGTCGGCCTGCTGCTTGCCGATGGGGACGTCGAGGGCGACGGTGTCAGGATCGTGCGCGAACCGGCGTTCGACGCGGTGTGGGATTTCAGCGGCGACGTCGCCTGCGTGCGCGTGGGCGAGCGGTTCGGGCTCGTGCGCACGGACGGGGCGTGGGTACTCGAACCGACGCTCGACGATTTCGGCGAGTTCACCGGCGGTGTCGCGTCGGCGAGCCTGAATGGCCGCTGGGGCTTCGTCGATACGCATGGCGCGTGGACGATTCCGCCGCGTTTCGACGACGCGCACGAATTCGTGAACGGCGCCGTCGCGGCGGCAGCCGAAGGCGAGCGATGGGGGCTGATCGGGCGCGACGGGCAATGGCGCGCACAGCCCGAGTGGGCGTCGCTCGAATGGTCGTCCGAGTGCGGCGCGTTCGTCGCGCGGCGTAACGGTCACGTCGGTCTCGTCGATGCGAAAGGCCGGGTGATCGTCGAACCGCATTACGCGGAAGTTGCACCGCTGACCGGCGGCGAACACGCGGAAATGTTCGATGAGCTCGGCACGATCCGCCATATCGTGCGGCGCGACGACGGCCGTTGCGCGATCGTCGACGGGCAGGGCCGCGTGCTCACGCCGTTCGACTTCGTCAACATGGGCGCGCTGTCGTGGCTGCCCGACGACGAAGCGGTGCCGGGCGAGCTGTTCACGCGTTACGCGATCGGCGGCCTGCCGGGCGAGCCGGTGCAACTGGCGATCTGCGATCTCGAGACGGGCGCGACGATCGCGCAGGGGCGCTACGACGACGTGGCCGGCCTGTTCTGGGGCGCCGATCATGGCTGGCTCGCCAGCGTGCAGGACGACGACGGCCACGACGTGCGCGCGACGGTATTGCGCGCGGACGGCACCGTGCTGCATCCGGCGCGTTACACGCGAATCGGCGACGATGCGCTGTTCGACGACGATCGTGACGACGATGCACGGCATGCGACGTTGATGCCGTGGTTCGTTCGCCGTGTCGAGATCGCGCAGCGCTGGCGCATGGATGAACCGGTCGCCGCATTGCGCGATGACGGCGTTCCCGTGTGGCTGTACGCGGATGGGCACGCGACGACGACGCTGCGGTAGCCCGGAGCGCCGCCGGCACGTTTAGCGAAAGAACCTCAACCAGTCGAACAGGCCCGAATGCGGCGGTGCGCGTCGCTTCGGCGCCGGCGCGCTGCGCGGCCGGAAGTCGGGCGAGAACTGCACGTGCGGATCGATCGCCCGCGCGCGCAGCGCCGCATCGTAGAACGACCCGACGATCGGCAGCGCGCTGTGCGCGCCCGCGCCCCAGTAGTCGCTGCGCAGCGTCACGCTGCCGTCGTCGAAGCCGACCCATGCGCCGGCCACCAGTTGCGGATGCATCAGGATGAACCAGCCGTCCGTGTTGTCCTGCGTCGTGCCGGTCTTGCCCGCGACGTCGATCCGGATCCCGTAGCGCGAGCGGATGTCCGCGCCGGTCCCGTAATCGACGACGCCGCGCATTGCGTCGACCAGCGTCTGCGCGGCAGGCGCGGGCAACGCGCGTTCCGGCGGCGCGCTGCCGAACGCGGCGAGCACCCGGCCGTTGCGATCCTCGATGCGCGTGATCATCTGCGGCGCGACGTACACGCCGCGGTTCGCGATCGTGCCGTACGCGGACACCATCTCTTTCAGCGTGACGGGGCTCGTGCCGAGCGCGAGCGACGGCACCGCATCGAGCGGGCTGTCGCGTACGCCCATCGCGCGGGCGAGCTGAGCGACCTTCGCGGCGCCTTCGTGCTGCATGACCTGCGCCGTGATGCGGTTGCGCGACAGCGCGAGCGCGTCGCGCAGCGTCATCGGCTCGCCGGTCGGCGGTTCCGCATCGGTCGGATGCCACACGGCGCGGCCGTCGATCGGGATCGCGACGGGGCGGTCGACGAAGGTATCGCCCGGCCGCATCCCGTCCGCGAACGCGGCGCCATAGACGAACGGCTTGAACGTCGAACCCGGCTGGCGCCGCGCCTGTACCACGTGATCGAATGGCTCGCTGCCGAAATCCGGGCTGCCGACCCACGCGCGGATCGCACCGTTGCGCGGATCGATCGCGACGAAGCCGGCCTGCACCTGCGTCTTGCGCTCGCACAGCGTGCGCATGAATTCGCGATTCGCGCCGAGCTGCTTCAGCGCGAGCACATCGGTGAGCCCCGTGTCGCGCGCCTGGCGATACTCGGGCGTCTGCCGCATGAAGCCGACGAACAGGTCGTTGCGCAGCCCGCAACCGGACGGCCCGCGCCATGCGCCGTCGGCGATCGCCTGCAGTCGTTCGGTCTGCCGCGTCAGCGCCTGCGTGGCCATGTCCTGCAGCCGTGCATCGAGCGTCGTGCGCACGACGAGGCCGTCCGCGTACAGATCGTAGTTGTTGCGGTCGGCCCATGCGATCAGCCACTTGCGCAGTTGCACCGCGAAATGCGGCGCGAGGCCCGGCTGCGCGGTCTGCGGTTCGAAGTCGACGTGCAGCGGCCGGCGCTGCAGTTTCGCGAGCTGCTGCGGCGACAGCATGCCCATCTGCGCCATCCGGCCGAGCACGATGTTGCGCCGCTGGACCGCGCGGTCCGGATTCAGCACCGGGTTGTAGTAGCTGTTGCCCTTCAGCATCCCGACGAGCGTCGCGCTTTCCGTAATGTCGAGCTGATCGGCCGATTTGCCGAAGTACGTGCGCGCGGCCATTTCGACGCCGTACGCGTTGTACAGGAACGGCACGGTGTTCAGGTAGGTTTCGAGGATCTCGTCCTTGCTGTACACCGCTTCGATCTTGAACGCGGTGATCAGCTCCTTCAGCTTGCGCGTGAGCGTCGGCGCGCGGCCGACTTCGTCGGGATACAGATTGCGCGCGAGCTGCTGCGTGATCGTCGAGCCGCCCTGGCGGTCGCCCGAGAACGTATGCAGTCCGGCCGCGAGCGTGCGGCGCCAGTCGATGCCGTGATGCGCGTAGAAGCGGTGATCCTCGGTCGCGATCAGCGCATCGACCATATGCGGCGAGATCTGCTTGAGCGGCACCCATTCACGGTTCACGGGCCGGAATTCGGCGATCAGCTGGCCGTCGGCCGACAGCACGCGCGCGGGGCGGTCGATGCGCGCCTTGCGGATGTCGCCGATGCTCGGCGTGAACGGAACGAACGCGAGCAGCACCAGCAGGCCGAGCACCGGGATCGCGGCGAGCGTCAGCGCGACGCCGCGCCGGGTCGGATGGCGCAGGCGATGCAGCGCGCCCGCGCCCAGCGCGCGGACGCGCGTGCGGCACGCGGCGGCGAGCGGCGCGACACGGGCGCGGCAACGAAGCCACGCATCTCGGAGAAACGGCACGAAGCGATTCAAGGCGGCAGGAGCGCGGAGGGAAGACGCGCGATCCTAGCAAACGGAACCCGGGCGCCGGTGCCCGAAACGGCCGTTTGCTTGCAGGATTTACAGACGATTACGTTTGTTGCCCCCCGCGAACCTTTTACCGCGCGCGGGGCCGCTATTCCGCCGACGAAACGACGTCCGCGAGCCGCTGCGCGGCCGCTTCCATCTGCGCACGGTCGAACCCGCCGAAGCCGAGCACGAGCCCGGCGCGCGCCGTGCCGGGCGCGAACATCGGCGACACCGCACGCACCGCGACACCGGCCCGGGCGGCGCGTGCGACCACGTCGAGATCGTCGATCCCTTGCGCGAGCCACAGGACGACGTGCATCCCCTGGTCGCCCGGCTGTACCCACGCGCGTTCGCGCGGCAGGCGCGCGCCGAGCGTGTCGATCAGCAGCGCGCGCTGTTCCGCATAGACGCCGCGCACGCGACGGATGTGGCGATCGAGATGACCTTCGGCGATGAACGCGGCGAGCACGTGCTGGTCGGCGGTGGGCGCATGGCGGTCCATCAGCACGCGCGCGCCGCAGAACGAGGGTACGAGATCGTCGGGGGCGATCACGTAGCCGAGTCGCAGCGACGGAAACAGGATCTTGCTGAAGGTGCCGAGATAGATCACGCGGTCGGGCGCGAGACCTTGCAGCGACGGGAACGGGTAGCCTTCGTAGCGCAATTCGCTATCGTAGTCGTCTTCGACGACCCAGGCGCGATGCGCGCGCGCCCATGCCAGCAGCGCATTGCGCCGCGCCATGCTCAACGGCATGCCGAGCGGGTACTGGTGCGACGGCGTGACGAATGCGGCGCGCGCATCGGGGGCGACGCGGATGCCGGCGTCGACGTCGAGGCCGTCCGCGTCGACCGGCACGCGCACCATCGCATCGCGCCGCCCGGTGCTGTCGAGCAGCGCGGTGATGCCGCGATAGGCCGGATTCTCGACCCACGCGCGGTCGTGTGCGCCGAGCAGCACCTGGCTCGCGAGATGCAGCCCTTGCTGCGTGCCGCTCGTGATCACGACCTGGCTCGCATCGCAGCGCACCGAGCGCGACCGGCGCACGTAATCGGCGATCGCTTCGCGCAGCGGCAGCGCGCCTTGCGGGTCGGCATAGCCGGACGGCGCGCCGGCGCCGCGGGCGCGCAGGCGATTGCCGAGCCGGCGCCAGATGTCGTCGGGCGCGGTGAGGCCGACCGGCACCGAGATCGCGAACGGCATGGCCGGCAGCGGACTGAATTCGCGGGCGATCCGCGCGAAGGTGGCGGCCGGCTCGGGCAGGCCGTTGCGCGCCGGGTGCTGGCGGCTGTCAGCGGGAGCGGGTTCGTCGACGGGCGGCGGTTCCGCGAGTGCGTTCGCGACCCGCGTGCCCGCGCCGCCGCGCGATTCGAGAAAGCCTTCGGCGATGAGTTGCGCATACGCGTCGACGACGGTACCGCGGGCGACCTGCAGCGATGCCGCCAGCAACCGCGTGGACGGCAGCGCGTCGCCGGGCCGGACGTCGCCGCGGCGCACCGCGTCGCGCAGCGCCTGCGCGAGCTGGCGGCTCAGGTCGCCGGCCGCGCGGTCGAGCGCGCCGAGCGACGGGATTTCGACGATCCGGGCCGTTCTTGCCATGATTCTGGTCTGCTAAAATTGTTTCAAACCGGCTCTACAGCATAAACCAGTTTCGGCTCACAATCGGCGCATGACGGGCCTGCGCCCGCGCCATTTCCCACCCCGCACCACCGTGGAGCCGACATGTACGTCCCCGCCGATTTCAACGAACCCAATCCCGACGTGCTGCGCGAACTGATCGTGCAGCACCCGTTCGGCAGCCTGATCACGCACGGCAGGAGCGGGCTCGACGCGAACCACCTTCCGTTCGAGCTGATGCCCGACGACGGCGGGCTCGGCGAACTGCATGCGCACGTCGCGCGCGCGAATCCGGTCTGGCAGGACGTCGCGGACGGCGACGAGGTGCTCGTGATCTTCCGCGCCGGCGACGCGTACATTTCGCCGAACGGGTATCCGAGCAAGCACGTCGCGCACCGGCAGGTGCCGACGTGGAACTACCGCGTCGTGCATGCGTACGGCCGCATCACGGTGCGCGACGACGAGAAGTTCGTGCGCGGCGTGGTCGCACGGCTGACGCGCACGCACGAGGCGTCGCAGCCGGTGCCGTGGAAGATGGGCGACGCGCCGAAGGACTATATCGACACGATGCTGCAATCGATCGTCGGGCTGCAGATCGAGATCACGCGGTTCGTCGGCAAGCGCAAGCTCGGGCAGAACAAGGCCGAGGCCGATATCCGCGGCGCCGGCGAAGCGCTGGTCGCGGACGGGAAGCGCGCGATCGGGGAAGCGATGCTGGCCGAAGCCGACGCGAAGCGCACTTGAGCGTATGAGAGCCACGGCGTGCGGGCGAGCATCGCGCCCGCACGCCGCACCGGTCACTGCGTGCGCGTCGAACCCTTCGCCTCTTCGCCCGCCTGCGCGAGGGCGCTCCGAATCGCCGCCTCCGTCTTGTCGTATCCGCCCTCGCCATACCGCGTATAGACGATCTTGCCGTTCGCATCGATCAGGTACAGCGCGGGCCAGTACTGGTTGCCGTACGCGCGCCACGTGTCGTAGTGGTTGTCCTGCGCGACCGGATAGCGGATGTCGAAGCGCTTGATCGCATCGGCGACGTTCTTCGCGTCGCGTTCGAACGGATATTCCGGCGTATGCACGCCGACCACGACGAGCCCCTGGTCGCGATATTTCCGATACCAGTCGTTCACGTACGGGATCGTATGAATGCAGTTGATGCACGAGTACGTCCAGAAATCGACGAGCACGACCTTGCCGCGCAACTGGTCGAGCGTCAGCGGCGGGCTGTTGTGCCAGCGGTCGATGCCGGTGAAAGCGGGCGCCGCCATGCCGGCCGGCGACGCCTGGATGCCTGCGTCGTCGCGGGTGCCGGCGAACGCGGCGAGCCCGGCCGTGGCGGCGAGGGCGAGGACGAGGGCGGCGGTCTTGAGTCGGGGCAGCATGGCGTTCTCCTGATCTTTGGGGCCGCGGCGCGAGGGCGGCGGCCCGACGTGTTTCGACAGGCCCCATTAGGCGGCGCCGACGTATCTGCGATGTGTCCGGCCCGTCGCGCGTGTGCAATGTTGTGTGTCGTCGCGGTTGCGCGATACATTGGGATACAAACGCGTGCCCGCCGTGCGGTATAAAAGCGGACATCGCCCGCCCGAACCCCGATACCGCCCCCGACTCATGGACAAGATCGACCACGTGCTGATCGTCGACGACGATCGCGCGATCCGCGAACTGATCGCGGACTACCTCGAGAAGAACGGCATGCGCGTGTCGCTCGCCGCGAACGGCCGAGAGATGCGCAACGTGCTGGACGACGGCGCGCCCGACCTGATCGTGCTCGACCTGATGCTGCCCGGCGAGGACGGCCTGACGCTGTGCCGCGACCTGCGCGCCGGCAAGTTCCGCACGGTGCCGGTGCTGATGCTGACCGCACGCGGCGAGGAAACCGACCGCATCATCGGCCTCGAGATGGGCGCCGACGACTACCTGGCCAAGCCGTTCGCGGTGCGCGAGCTGCTCGCGCGGATCCGCTCGGTGCTGCGCCGCGCGCGCATGCTGCCGCCCGGCATGCAGGTGACGGAAACGGCCGCGCTGCTCGCGTTCGGCGAATGGCAACTCGACACGACCGGGCGCCACCTGCTCGACGCCGAAGGGACGCTGGTCGCGCTGAGCGGCGCCGAATACCGGCTGCTGCGCGTGTTTCTCGACAACCCGCAACGCGTGCTGACGCGCGACCAGTTGCTGAATCTCACGCAAGGGCGGCAGTCCGACCCGTTCGACCGCTCGATCGACCTGCTCGTGAGCCGGTTGCGCCAGCGTCTGCGCGACGGCGCGCGCGAACCGCGCTACATCAAGACGCTGCGCAACGAGGGCTACGTGTTCTCGTCGACCGTCACCGCCGTCGACGGTACGCCATGAGCGCGCGCACGCCGTGGCATTGGCCGCGTTCGCTGTTCGCGCGGCTCGCGCTGATCCTGTGCGTGGGCCTCGCGCTCGCGCAGACGCTGTCGTTCTGGCTCACCGTGACCGAGCGCGACCAGGCGACCACGAACCTGATGATGGGCTACATCGAGCGCGAGGTCGCCAGCTCGGTCGCACTGCTCGACCATCTGCCGCCCGCCGAGCGCGCTGCGTGGCTGCCGCGCCTCGCGCGGCGCAGCTATGCGTTCATCCTCGGGCCCGGCCAAACCGGCACGCCGCCGGAAGCGCGGCTGTCGGCGCGCGTCGAGCGCTCGATCTCGGACGGCATCGGCGGCGACTATCCGCTGACCGCGAATTCGATCCCCGGCGACAGCGAACATCTGCAGGTGCATCTGCGGCTGACCGACGGCTCGCCGCTGACGATCGACATCCATCCGATGTCGACGGTGCCGCTGTCGGGCTGGCTGCCGGCCGTGCTCGTGGTGCAGCTCGCGGTGCTGGCCGCGTGCTGCTGGCTCGCGGTGCGGCTCGCGACGCGGCCGCTCAAGCAGCTCGCGCAGGCCGCCGACGCGCTCGGGCCGGACCTGAAGGGCGAGCGGCTGAACGAAGACGGGCCGTCGGAAGTCGCGCGCGCCGCGCGGGCGTTCAACGCGATGCAGGACCGCATCGCGCAGTACATGGCCGAACGCATGCAGATCCTCGCGTCGATCTCGCACGATCTGCAGACGCCGATCACGCGGATGCGGCTGCGCGTCGACGTGATGGACGACGACACGCAGGGCGCGAAGCTGCGCCAGGACCTGCTGGAGATGGAGCATCTGGTGAAGGAGGGCGTCGCGTATGCGCGCACGCTGCACGGCACCGAGGAAGCCGCGCGCCGCATCGATCTCGATGCGCTGCTCGACAGCATCGTGTACGACTACACGGATGCGGGGCAGGACGTCGCGCTGCACAGCCATGCGCCGCTCGCGCTCGTTACGCGGCCGAAGGCGCTGCGCCGCATCGTCGGCAACCTCGTCGACAACGCACTGAAGTTCGCGGGCACGGCCGAGATCGACGTGCGGGCGGCGCCGGACGGCGGCGCGGTGATCGCGGTGCTCGACCGCGGGCCCGGCATTCCGGACGATCAGCTCGACGCGGTGTTCGAGCCGTTCAGGCGCGTGGAGACGTCGCGCAATCGCGATACGGGCGGCACGGGGCTCGGCCTCGCGATCGCGCGGCAACTCGCGCTTGCGATGGGCGGCACGCTCACGCTGAACAACCGGACGGACGGCGGCGGGCTCGAAGCGCGGCTGACGCTGAGGAACGCGGGGTGATGCGCTGGTGTTGCAGGCGTCGAAGCCGCGCGAGGGGCGGATGACGAGCCGGGACGCGCGCGTCAGCAGCGGCCGGTGCGCAGCGCGACCGCCCAGTCGTCGCGTCCGCGCGACGCCGCGATCGCGGCGGCCGTGTGCCAGTCGTATTCGACCGCATGGAATTCGACGTTCCAGCCGGCCGCCGTGCGCGACACCGTCGCGTAGCGCGCATGCGGCGAGCCCGTCTCGATTCGGTGCGGATGCGGCAGGTCGTCCGCGTACGCCTGCAGCCCGACGCTGCCCGGATTGACGATCAGCCGGCCGTCGTCGAGCTTCGCGGTGCGCGGCACGTGCGTGTGGCCGCACAGGATCAGCGAGGCCGCCGTGTCGCCCGCGCGTTGCTCGACTTCGTCGGGCGTGGCCGCGCGGCAGCCGTCGGGCGTGACGGTTTCGAGGAAATAGACGAGATCGCTGGCCGGCGTGCCATGCACCATCAGCACGTCCTCGTCGAGCGTCAGGCGTTCGGGCAGCGCGGCGATCCACGTGCGGTGGTCGGCGCGCAGCGTGTCATGCGCCCAGCGATCCGACAGCCCCATCGCGTCGCGCTCGTGCGTCAGCAGTTGCCGTTCGTGATTGCCCTTGATGGTCGGCAGGTCGAGCGCGATCAGGCGATCGGCCGTCTCGACCGGATGGAGCGCGCCCGACAGGATGTCGCCGAGGTTGACGATCACGTCGGCGCCGCGGCGGCGGACGTCGTCGAGCACCGCGTCGAGCGCGGCGAGGTTGCCGTGGATGTCGGACAGCGCGGCGATTTTCATGGCGGCAAGGCGATGTGGGGAACGGCGATTGTCGCCAATTCGGCGCGGGGCGTCTAATTGCGTCGCGGCATCGGCGCGTGACGCGCGGCGCAGTGGCGCGTCAGTCGGTCGCGAGCCGCGCGTACATCGCGAAATCGCCGGGCGTGCCGCGCACCATCTTGTAGGCGCGCAGCAGCCCTTCGTAGCGGTAGCCGCACTTCTGCAGCACGCGCGCGGAGCCCGCGTTGCGGGTTAGCACGACGGCCTGCATGCGGTTGAAGCCGCCTTCGTCGAATGCCCACGCGGTGACGGCGTCGCACACCGCGCTCGCGATGCCGCGCCCCCAGTGCGACGGCGCGAGGTCGTACGCGATCTCCGCCGAACGGTTCACGGTGGACACCGTATGCAACCCGACCGTCCCGGCAAGTGCGCCCGATGCGGTGTCGACAATCGCGAGGCGCCGGATCGAATCGGGATCGGTCGATTCGATGTTGTCGAACAGCGGCAGCAGACCGTCGGGCGAGCGCAGGTTCCAGCTCGTGTGACGGAAAACGTCGGGGTTCGACAGGTACGCGTACCACGCGTCGAGGTCCGCGCGTTCGAGTTGCCGGAGCGACAGGCCGGGGAATCCGGCGCCCGGCGGCGCGGCGACTCTCATCGAACCGGGCGCCTACGCGGCATGGCGCCGGTACAGCGCGAGCGAACCGGCGAGCGCGAGCAGCATCGCGCCGCACGTGCGTTCGAGCCACAGCGCGCCCGAGCGCTTCAGCAGCCGCACCGCGCGTGCGCCGAGCAGCGCGTAGCCGAACATCACGACGCCGTCGAGCAGCGCGAACGTGAGGGCGAGCGCGACGTACTGCGGCGCGAGCGGCGCCAGCGGATCGAGGAACTGCGGCAGGAACGCGGAGAAGAACAGATAACCCTTCGGGTTCGTCACCGCGGTCAGGAAGCTTTTCGCGAAGATCGACGCGTTGCGTTCGGTTGCCGCACCGGGTTGCGCGGCCCCGACGTCGAGCGCCCCCTTCGACGTGAGCAGCCGGATGCCGACATAGGCGAGGTAGGCGGCGCCAAGCCACTTCACGACCGAGAACCAGAACGCCGACGCCAGCAGCAGCGCGCCGAGGCCGAGCGCGACCGCGACGACCAGCACGAAGTCGGACAGCATCGCGCCCGCGAAACCGTAGGCCGCGCGGCGCACGCCGTAGCGCGAGCCGTTGGTCAGCGCGAGCAGCACGGTCGGGCCGGGCGTCGCGATGCCGACGAACGCGACGGCGGCGAAGATCAGCAGGGTCGTTTCATGCATGAAGGAGCTCCCGATGGAAGGCGCGCAGCCGATTATCGTCTGCGTCGCGACGCGCTGTACAGGCGCGGCGACCGCGCTCCCGGCCGGTCGCCGACTATCTCAATTTTGACAAGAAACTGTTGCCATTATTCCGCTTTGGAAAGGAACCGGTTCCAACTACCATACCGGCCGCAGCGGGCATGCCCGCCCGTCGTCGCGCGCGGACGTCGCCGGTCTCGCACCGCCGGCGGATGTCGGCGCCCGCGCGTGATATTCGCAAACAGCCAGCCAGAACAACGGGTTCACCGCCCGGAGACAACCAACCATGAACAAGCAACTGATCGCAGCCCCGCTGCTGCTCTCGCTCGCCGGTGTCGCCGCCGCGCAAAGCTCCGTCACGCTGTACGGCATCGTCGACGCGGGCGTGACCTATCGCAGCAACGAACGGGTCGGCTCGGCCGGCGCGTACACCGGGCATTCGAGCGTTGGGCTCACGACCGGCAACCTGTCCGGCAGCCGCTGGGGCATCAAGGGTTCCGAGGATCTCGGCGGCGGGATGCGCGCGCTGTTCGTCCTCGAGAACGGCTTCGACATCACCAACGGCACGTCGGGCCAGGGCGGCCGCCAGTTCGGCCGGCAGGCGTTCGTCGGCGTCGGCAGCGACCGCTACGGCACGATCACGCTCGGCCGCCAATACACGTCGCTCGACGACTTCGTGAGCCCGGTCGGCCCGTCGTCGTTCATCGGCGGCTTCGGCGCGCACCCGGGCGACATCGACGATCTCGACCAGACCGCGCGCGTCGACAGTTCGATCAAGTACACGAGCGCGAACTACGCGGGCTTCACGTTCGGCGCACTGTACGGCTTCGGCGGCCAGCCGGGCAGCATGAAGCAGCGCAACACGTGGAGCGTCGGCGCCGCGTACGCGGCCGGGCCGCTGCGCGTGGGCGTTGGCTACGAGCGCTCGGACAACAGCAAGACGGGCGCGACCGATCCGACGGCGGGCAAGTGGCAGAGCACCGACGACGGCCTGTTCAATTCGTCGATCAACGAAGGCTATGCGAGCGCGCAGTCGCAGCAGGTGATCGCGACCGGCGCGACGTACGACTTTGGCCCGGCCGTCGTCGGGGTGAACTACAGCAACGTGCAGTACCGCAGCGGCGCGCAGTCGCTGTTCTCCGGGCATGCGACGTTCAACGTCGCGGGCGTGTTCACGCGCTGGAACGTGCAGCCGCAGACGCAACTGTTCGCCGGCTACAGCTATACGCGCGGCAGCGACGTCGACGGCATCGACAACCGCGCGCAGTATCACAACGTCACGCTCGGCGCCGTCTACGACCTGTCGAAGCGCACCAGCGTGTATCTGCTCGGCGCGTACCAGCATGCGTCCGGCACGACGCTCGACGCGCTCGGCCGACCGGTGGCCGCGACCGCATCGGTGTCCGACAAGGCGAACGGTCACTCGTCCGATTCGCGCTCGCAGGCGATCGTGAGCCTCGGGCTGCGCCAGAAGTTCTGACGCACGGTCGTTGCGCGTGCAACGGAGCCCGCGGCCGAGGCGAGCCCCGTTGCATGCATGCTCCTATACTGTTGCCTCCCTTTTCGAGGAGACGACATGACCCGAACGCTTTCCGCGCACTGCCTGTGCGGTGCCGTGACCGTCACGCTGCGCGGCGAGCCGGCCGCGCGGGCGAACTGTCATTGCGCGACCTGCCGCGATTTCTACGGCACGCCGATGCTGTCCGCGACCGCATGGCCGCCGGAGCAGGTGACGATCGACGGCGGCCACGCGACGTTTCCGCACCCGTCGAAGTCGATGGCGCGCACGTGGTGCGCAGCGTGCGGCGAGATCGTGTTCGGGACGAACCGGCTCGGCATGCGTGTCGTGCCGAACAGCCTGACTGCGCGGGCGTACGGCGGGCCATTGCCGGGCGACCTGCAGCCGACGATGCACCTGTTTTACCGGCAACGCGTGCTCGACGTCGTCGATGCGCTGCCGAAATACGTCGACGGCTGGGACGGCCCGACGCTCGATCCGGCGAACTGAACATCGCCGCCGCGTGCCGGTACGGCCGGCGCGCGGCCTTCCCCTCCGCATTCCTCTTTCCTTCCTGTTTTCCCTCCCGTGCCCGAAATCGCGAAAAGCCGATCGCGCCGCACAATAATTTTTCTCTTTCATTTTAATTTCGATTTGTAATAATCGAAAAGAATTCCGGGATGAAAAGGCAATACGGCATGTCAGAAAAAATGACGGATTTGTATTGGATGACCCGGAAGAAAATGCCGGGGAATGCGCCGGAACCGTGCGGCTGGCAGGCCGTCGCGGCGCGGTTTCGAAGATTTTTCGATCGTTGACGAAAAAGCGCCGGACGCCAAAAGGCGTGGAGTGAAT
Organism: Burkholderia sp. MS389; assembly: GCF_016899425.1. GTDB lineage: Bacteria > Pseudomonadota > Gammaproteobacteria > Burkholderiales > Burkholderiaceae > Burkholderia > Burkholderia sola. The sequence continues at coordinate 1,548,524 of NZ_CP045995.1, read as the reverse complement.
AATTCGGGGGGACGGCGAATGCGCATTTGCCGGAATCACCAATATTTCATGCGCCGCGATTTACAGTGTCGACCATTGTTCGTCTGGGAGCATTATTCATGTCAATGAAACAAATCCGCGCGGCGTTGCTCGGAATGTGCATCGCACTGCTGGCGCCGGCAAGCCACGCGCAGGCGCAGTACTCGACCGACTGGCTCGCGAACACGTACGGCACGCTGGCCTCGCACGTCGGCAACGGCGCGCGCTCGATGTGGGTCGCGCCCGAAGGCGTGATCTACACGGCGTCGCGCTGGGACGAGAACGCGGGCGGCGTCGCGATCTACCAGAACGGCCAGCCGCTCGGCACGATCGGCATCCACGACGAATTCCACGGCGGCGCGATCACCGGCAATTCGACGTCGCTGTTCGTCGCGCTCGGCTACAACCGCACGTTCGGCAGCGGCTCGGTGGGTCGCTACAACCGCAGCACGAACCAGCGCGACCTGCGCATCCCGGTCAGCACGTGGACGGGCATCCAGTATGCGGACGTGATCACGGGCCTCGCGACGGGCGGCAACCTGCTGTACGTGAGCGACTTCTACGGCAACCGCGTGCGCGTCTATACGACCGACGGCGTGTGGCAGCGCGACATCGGCGTCACGGGCCCCGGCGCGCTGGCGCTCGATGCGGCCGGCAACCTGTGGGTCGCGCGCAAGAGCGCGGGCGTCGTCGCGCAGTTCAGCGCGACCGGTGCGGCGATGAACACGCTCCAGATGGCGGCCGGCGCGCGGCCGGCGTCGCTGTACTTCGATGCGCCGATGGGCCGGTTGATGGTGGGCGACGAAGGGCCCGACATGAACATCAAGGTGTACGGCGGGCTGCCCGGGATGCCGGTGCAGGTCGGTACGTTCGGCGTGCAGGGCGGCTATCTCGACACGACGACGGGCATCAAGGGGCAGGTCGGCGACAAGCGCTTCACGCGCGTCGCGGCGCTCGGCAAGGATGCGGCCGGCAACCTGTACGTGCTGAACAACGCGTGGGGCGGCGGCTGGGATCTCGGCCGCAACGGCAGCACCGATCTGCATTCGTACAGCCCGGTCGGCACGCTGCAATGGAAGCTGCAGGCGCTGAACTTCGAGGGCATCGCCGCGCCCGATCCCGCGACCGACGGCGCGTTGTTCTTCAGCGGCAACAATGTGTATACGGGCACCGCGGGCGGCACGTTCGTCGCGAACACGATCGACCCGTTCACCTATCCGAAGGACCCGCGCCTCGACATGAACGACTATCAGCGCGGCCAGCACTTCGGCCAGCTCGTGACGGTCGGTGGCAACCGGATTCTCGTCGCGTCGGGCCAGAACCCGGGCAACTTCAACTTCTATTACTTCAACACCGCGAGCGGCTATATCGCGATTCCGGCCGGCTCGCTGCCCGGCAAGCCGTTCAACACGACGCTTCAGGTGACGGCCGGCTTCGACATCGACGGCAACGGCGACGTGTGGGCCGGACTGAACGGCTCCAACGTGATCACGCGCTACCCGATGACGGGCTTCGACGCGACCGGCAAGCCGTCATGGGGCAAGCCGGTGACGACGGCCGTGCCGAGCAGCGTGGCGCCCGTGACGCGCATCCTCTACCAGGCCGACAGCGACACGATGATCCTCGCGCAGGGCCTCGCGGGCAACTGGGACTGGACCGCGATGAACGGGCACATCGAGGTCTATCGCGGCTGGAAGAACGGCAACACGAGCACCCCGAACCCGGTGATCAACCTGACGAGCGCGAACCCGAAATCGATCGCGGCGGCCGGCCACTACCTGTTCGTCGGCTATGTGCACACGGTGCCGAACATCGACGTATTCGACCTGAACACCGGCGCGCTCGTCACGACGCTGACGAACTCGAACGCGTCGGCGATGGACGTCGGCAACGACGTCGACTCGATGTACGGCGTGCAGGCGTACCTGCGCTCGACCGGCGAATACGTGATCACGAAGGACAACTACAACGGCTCGAGCATCGTCGTGTATCGCTGGCGTCCGTGAGCGCGTCAGGCCGTCAGAACGATACCGTCGTCGTCAGCGTGACGAGCCGCGGCTCGCCGACCGCGACGATCAGGTTGCTGTTGCTCGACGGATAGTAGGTCTTGTCGAGCAGGTTCTTCACGTTGAGCTGGAAGCGGGTCGGGAACTTGCCGATTGTCGTTTCGTACGCCGCGAACGCGTCGACGGTCACGTAGCCGGGCAGCGAGAAGCTGTTCGCGGTGTCGCCGGGCCGCGCGCCGACGAGCCGCGCGCCGCCGCCGAAGCGCCAGCGCCCGGGCAGGTTCGCGATGGCCGTGTCGTACACCGCGAACAAGCTGCCCGTGTGGCGCGCGACGTTGACGAGCGGCGTGTTGCTGTCGCGATCGTTCGCGTTCGTATACGCATAGCTGCCGATCACGCTCAGGTGGCGCGTGATCTGCCCGGCGACGTCCAGCTCGATCCCGCGCGAGCGCGCGGTGCCGATCGTCGACGTGATGTCGCCAACCGTGACCGCGACGTTGCGCTTGTCGATCTGGTAGACGGCGAGCGTGCCCGTGATCGCGGGCTTCAGGCTGAACTTCAGCCCGGCCTCGAGCACGCGGCCGTATTCCGGCGCGAGCGGCGCCGCGACGTTCGACGCGACGTTCGGCTTGAACGAGCGGCTCACGTTCGCGTAGGCGGTCAGCGCCGGCGTCAACGCATACGCGAGCCCGAACTGCGGCAGCCAGACGCTGCCGCGCGAGCGGTCGGCGAACACGAACGGCCGGCCCATCCCCGATTCCTGCTGCCAGTTTTCCCAGCGCAGCCCGCCGACCGCAGTGAGGCGATCGGTGATCTTCACCGAGTCCTGCACGATCGTCGAATACGCATGCACGACCGAGCGCGAATCGCTCTGCTTCGGATTCGGCACGCCGCCCGGCGCGAGCAGGTCGTACGCGGGATCGTAGAGATTGAAGCCCGTCGTCGCCTTGCCGCGGATTGTGTCGCCGCGGAAGCTGCGCTGCCGCTCGTATTCGCCGCCGACGTAGATCGCGTGTTGCATGCCCGCGAGCGTCACGTTGCCGAGCAGGCCGAGCGTCGCGATCTGGTCCGAATCGTTGCGCCCGAGGTTCGCATCGGACGAGCGCGTGAGCGCGCCGGTCCTGCTGTTGAACGCGGTGGCGCGGGTGATGTATTGGTCGTAACGGTCGCGGCCCCAGCCGTAGGTCGCGCGTACGCGCCATGCATCGGAGAAGCGGTGCTCGATGCGCGTACGCAGCGTTTCCTGGATGCCGCTGCTTTGCGACCACGCTTCCTCGTAGCGGCGATAGCGCAGCGCATCGTCGAGCTGGCCGTTGACGAGCACGGTGCCGCGGTCGAACGGCATCGTGTAGTCGACGTACTGGTAGCTGACGTCGATCGACGTGTTCGCGTCGTGCCACGACAGCGCGGGCGCGATCAGCGCATTGCGTTCGCGGCCGAAGCTGCGCCAGTAGCGGCTGGTGTCGTATTCGCCGGTCAGCCGGAATGCGAGCGTGCCGCCCGCGATCTGGCCGGGTTTGCCGAGCGGCCCCGTGAGATCGAACTGGGCGGTGCTGCCGCCGTGGTTCGTGCGCGACGCGGAGATCGAACCGCCGAACGTGTCTTCCGGCTTGCGCGTGACGAGATTGATCACGCCGCCCGGGTCCTGCATCCCGTACAGCAGCGAAGCGGGGCCCTTCAGCACTTCGACGCGATCGATCGTCGCGAGATAGCTGTGCAGCACCGGCGTGCGCACGCCGTCGACCAGCACCGAGCCGTCGTTGTTGGACCCGAAGCCGCGCTTGATGAACGCGTCGCGTGTGCCGCCGAGCGTGTTCGTCTGCGTGACGCCGCTGATGTTGCCGAGCACGTCGTCGAGCGAGCGCGCCTGCTGGTCCTGCATCACGCTGCTGCTGACCACCGCGACCGATTGCGGAATCTCCTTCAGTGGACGGTCGTCGCCGCCCGCGATGCTCGTCGTGCGCGGCTGATAGCCGATCGTCGGATCGACGGTGGCCGATGCATTGACGCTGATCGCCGGGAGTTCGTGTTCGGCGGCGGTCGCCGGAGCCGGTGCGGGGGCAACGGGTTCGGCGCCGGCCGCATGCGCGCCGGTCGCGGCGCACAGGGTGAGCAGGGCAGGCAGGCGCGTGTGCCACGGACGCGGGGTCCGGACACGGCAGGGCGTTCGACGGGATGGCATGAATCGAGGCGGGAAGAGGCGTGCTGAGGATGGTGGCGCGGGCCGCGGCGTTGCGTACAGGACGCGCATGATATATGTAATGAGAACCATTTGCAATTGTAATGGGGCGACCGGGCAACGCTTGGCCCTGGGTTGCCGGCCTGTCGGCCGTCTGCTACCGTAGCGGCCAAAATCAGACGCAGTGAAATTCAACGAGAGAGCCGGGGGCCGCACCATGTCATCTTCCTGTCACGTCGCGCTCGGCGCGACGCCACGCACCGCGCACGACCGCGCGGGCGACGAAGTGATCGCAGCCGTGTACCGCCATTCGAACGATTAAAGCGACGCAAGCGCATTCCGCCGGCGTTGCGCCGGGCTTCGATCATTTCAACCACCACGCTAGACGGGAGACCACCCTTGAAGAAGATTTCCGCGCCGTTCGCGGCGGCTGCCCTTGCGGCCTGCGCGCTGCTGACGGGCGTTCACCAGGCCGCGTGTGCGGCTTCGAACGCCGAACCTGCGATCGACGCGCACTACGGCGCGATGATCGAGGCTTATACGCAGGACATGGCCGCCGCGAAGGCGAAATACGACGGCAAGCGCGTCACGTTCGTCGGCGCCGTGATCCGGATGGGCAGCGACCCGGGCGGCACGTACTTCGGCGCGCTGACGGCCGACGGCGAGCAATTCGACACGCATTTCGACGTGGCCGACCAGGACGCGCTGAAGCCGAAATTCCCCGGCGGCGAGATCAAGCCGTTCGTTACGTCGGCGGCGTTCCGGTTCAGTTGCGTGAACGAAGGCTATGTCGATGCGCCGGTGCTGCCGGGGTTGAAGCTGTCGCATTGCCGGCTCGCCGATTGAGCTGACTGAGCGATGGGCGCGGGGCGGCGTGCGATGGTTGGGCGGGTTCGGATTGCAGCACCATCGATCGTCTTCGTTATCGTGGGGTCGGCCGCCGCGTGTCGGGCGGTCCGACTACCGATCTACAGATCGAGCACCAGCAGGTTGGTGCGCGATCGCGAGCAGCACGGCATGAACTGGTCGCCGGCCGCTTTTTCGTCGTCGGTCAGATACGCATCGCGATGATCGGGCTCGCCTTCGAGCACGCGGGTCAGGCAGGTGCCGCACACGCCTTGCTCGCACGACGTCAGCACGTCGACGCCGTTCGCCGCCAGCGCCGCGATCACCGTGCATTCGGCCGGCACGTCGATCACCTTGCCGCTGCTCGCGATCCTGACCTGGAATGCACGATCCGCGCCGGACGATGCGACCGCGCCGCCGAAGAACTCATAGTGCAGCCGTGCGTCGGGCCAGTCGCGCTCGCGCGCGGCGTTCAGCACCGCATCCATGAAGCCGCGCGGGCCGCATACGTACAGATGCGTGCCGTCGGGCGCGCCGGCCAGCACGGCAGCCAGATCGAAGCGTTGCGCAGGAGCGCCGTCGTCGACGTGGAAGCGGACGTGATCGCGAAACCCGGCCGCATTGATCCGCTCGACGAAGGCCATGCGATCGGCCGAACGCGCGCAGTAATGCATGTCGAACGGGATGCCGGCCGAGCACAGCCGTTCCGCCATGCTCAGGATCGGCGTGACGCCGATCCCGCCGGCGAGCAACAGATGGTGCGGCGCGTCGGGCGCGAGCGGGAATTGATTGCGCGGCAGGCCGATCCGCACGGTATCGCCTTGCCGGACTTCGTCGTGAATCGCGCGCGACCCGCCGCGGCCGTCGGCCTCGCGCAGCACCGCGATCTGATAGCGATCGCGTTGCGCCGGGTGGTTGCACAGCGAGTACTGGCGCACGAGCCCGCCCGGCAGATGCACGTCGATATGCGCGCCAGCGTCGAAGTGCGGCAACGGCGAGCCGTCGTCGCTGACGAATTCGAAGCCGCAGATGTCGCGCGCTTCCTGCCACTTGCGGGCTACGCGGACCGTCAATGTCGCGCCGCTCATGACGCTTCCCTGACCTGCGCGACTGGAATCGCGGGCCGCTGCGGGCTCGCCGCGTTTTCGGCGGCGAGCAGCCGGTCGATCACCTTGCGCGACAGCACGCCGCCGGCGTCGATGTTGAGCTTGAGCAGCGTGCGCTCGGGCCACTGCTCGAGATTGCGCTGCTGTCGCTCGAGCATCTCGAGATCTTCCGAGAAGATCTTGCCCTGGCCTTCGCGGATCTCGGCGGTCAGTGCGCGATCGTCGGGCCGGAAGTTGCGCGCCATCCCCCAGAAGTACCAGATCGACGTGTCGGTCTCCGGTGTGATGAAGTCGACCACGATCGACGACGCCTTCTTGTGCGCCGGCGCGTCGTAGCCGCCGTGGCCCGCATGCGCGACGCCCACTTCGATCATCACGTGGCTCGGCGGCGTGAAGCGGCAGATCTGCCAGCGGTCGACCGGCACGTCGTCGGCGAGCCCGTTGCCGCGCAGCGCCATCCGCCAGAACGGCGGCGGCATCACGTTCTCCATGAAGCGGCTCGTGACGACCTCGTCGCCATGGCTCACCGTCTTCGGCGGCGCTTCGTCGATTTCCTTCTGGCCGATGCTCGACGCATGCACGTAGGTCTCGTGCGTGAGGTCCATCAGGTTGTCGATCATCAGCCGGTAGTCGCAGCGGATGTGATACAGGCCGCCGCCGTGCGCCCAGGCCGGATCCTCGGCCCACGCCAGCGCGGGCAGTTTGGCGGGATCGGCTTCGGACGCGTCGCCCGGCCAGACCCACACGAAGCCGTACCGCTCGACCGCCGGGAAGCTGCGAATCGGCGGGAAACCGCCGACGCGCTGGCCCGGCATGCCGGCCGTCTTGCCGTTGCACCCCATTTCGAGCCCGTGATAGCCGCACACGAGCACGCCGTCGCGCACGAATCCCAGTGACAGCGGCGCGCCGCGATGCGGGCAGAAATCCTCGAGCGCGGCGACCCGGCCGTCCGCCGCGCGGTAGAGCACCATCGACTCGTTGCAGATCTTGCGGCCCAGCGGCTTGCCGTCGATTTCATCGGGCGTGCACGCCACGTACCAAGCGTTCTTGAGAAACATGTTCTTTGTCTCCTTCGGGGACGGTGCCGCCGGGGATGCGGCCCGATCTTCATTCCGTGTACTGAATGAGATTCAGTGTACGCATTGAGATTGGCGGAAACAAGGCGAGCGGTATACTGGTTTTCCCGGGAAATGGCGCGACGCAGCGCCATGCCGACGGCGCGCGCAACCGGCGTGTGCCGCCTATGTCATCGACTCATTCATGGAAAAAACGAATCCCGCCGACCTGCCGGCTTTCCCGATCGACCTGTACGACGAACCGGGGCACCTGATCCGGCGCGCGCACCAGATCGCGGTCGCGATGTTCTACGAGAAGCTGGGCCGGGACGTGACGCCCGTGCAGTACGCGGTGCTGCGGATGCTCTACGAGAATCCGGGGCTCGACCAGGTGACGCTCGCGCAGCGGGTGGCGCTCGACACGTCGACCACCGCGGATCTCGCGGTCCGGCTCGAAGCGAAAGGATTGATCGTCCGCGAAGTGCTGCCGCGGCGTCAGCGGCGTCTGTTGTTGACGCCGGCGGGCGTCGAGTTGCTCACCCACCTGATTCCGTCGGTGCAGGAACTGCGTGCCGGGCTGTTCGACGGGATGGGCGAAGATGATTCGCAGGAATTGATGCGGCTGTTGCGCAAGTTCGTGCATTTGAACAACGAGCAGAGTCGCGCGCCGCTGCGCGTCAGCGAGGATTCGTAGTGGCGCCGAGCCGTGAGCGACGGCGCAGAGGCTGCGGCGAGGCGGTCGCCGCGCTGCTCATCCGCGTCACGCGCGTGACGCTTCCCCTTCCAGCCGCCGCACCGCTTCCGCCACTTCATTCCTGAAGCGCACCAACGCCGCCTGCTCCGGCGCCGGCGGCTGCATCGCGGCCCACAGCATGTCGATCAACTGCGTGGCCGTCGTTTCCGTATCGAGCTTGCGGTGCCCGAGGATCGCATCCCACAGCACATGCTCCATCGGGCCGAACACCATCGAGCGCAGCAGGCTCAGCGGCAGATCGGCGCGAACCTGCCCGGCCGCCTGGCCGCGCGCGAGCACGTCCATCAGCGGCGCCGTGTAGCGGCGCTGCAGCGCGGTGAGTTCGTCGCTCAGCGCATGCTGCTTCGCGCGGCCTTCCGACAGCACCAGCGCGCACAGCCCCGTCCCGTTCACGAGCATCAGCCGCAGGTGCGTGCGCACGATGAACGCGAACTGCTGCTGCACCGATGCGTCCCGCGGCATCCCGTGTTCGAACGCGGCGATGATTTCGTCGTACCAGTCGGCGATCACTCGCGCGCACAGCTCGCGCTTGCCGCGGAAATAGCTGAACACCGTCGCCTCCGATACGCCCACGCGCTGCGCGATCTCGGCGGCCGTCGCATGCTCGTAACCCTTTTCGGCGAACACTTCACGGCCGGCGCGCAGAATGTCCTGCACGCGCTGCTGGGATTTGCGCCCGGCGGGTGCGCGCGGCGTGTCGGCGCGGTCGGCTTTGGCGGTGGCGGTCATGGTGTCGGCGGGAGCGGCTGTCATGCTCGCATCATATCTGAGTATCACTCAGAAAACTATTGACGCCGAACCCGGCGAGGCGCGAAACTGTGCAAAATTTCCGCTGCATTGGTCAATGAATACCCGTATTCATTCGATTTGAGCGAAACTCAGAAATCGGTGAGTGCGACACACTTTCTGGAAGACGGAGGAGACATGATCAACCTGCCCGGCGTGCAATTCATGCTCGGTGAAGACATCGAGATGCTGCGCGATGCCGTCGCGACGTTTGCGGCGAAGGAAATCACGCCGCGCGCGGCGGAGGTCGACCGCACCGACCAGTTCCCGATGGATCTGTGGAAGAAGTTCGGCGATCTCGGCGTGCTCGGCATGACCGTCTCCGAGGAATACGGCGGCGCGAACCTGGGCTACACCGCGCACATGGTCGCGATGGAGGAGATCTCGCGCGCATCGGCGTCGATCGGCCTGTCGTACGGCGCGCACTCGAACCTGTGCGTGAACCAGATCCACCGCAACGGCACCGAAGCGCAAAAGCGGAAATACCTGCCGAAGCTCGTGTCCGGCGAACACATCGGCGCGCTCGCGATGAGCGAGCCGAACGCCGGCTCCGACGTCGTCAGCATGAAGCTGCGCGCGGACAAGCGCGGCGATCGCTACGTGCTCAACGGCACGAAGATGTGGATCACCAACGGCCCCGACTGCGACACGCTCGTCGTCTACGCGAAGACGGACGTCGAAGCGAATTCGCGCGGCATCACCGCATTCATCGTCGAGAAGGGGATGAAGGGCTTCTCGGTCGCGCAGAAGCTCGACAAGCTCGGCATGCGCGGTTCGCACACGGGCGAGCTCGTGTTCCAGGACGTCGAGGTGCCGGAAGAGAACATCCTCGGCCAGTTGAACGGCGGCGTGAAGGTGCTGATGAGCGGCCTCGACTACGAGCGCGCGGTGCTGTCGGGCGGCCCGACGGGCATCATGGCCGCGTGTCTCGACGCGGTGGTGCCGTATATCCACGATCGCAAGCAGTTCGGCCAGTCGATCGGCGAATTCCAGCTGATCCAGGGCAAGGTCGCCGACATGTACACCACGTTCCAGGCGTGCCGCGCGTATCTGTACGCAGTCGGCCGCCATCTCGACTCGGCGGGCAGCGACCACATTCGCCAGGTGCGCAAGGACTGCGCGGGCGTGATCCTCTACACGGCCGAGAAGGCGACGTGGATGGCCGGCGAGGCGATCCAGATCCTCGGCGGCAACGGCTACATCAACGAATACCCGGTCGGCCGCCTGTGGCGCGATGCGAAGCTGTACGAGATCGGCGCCGGCACGAGCGAGATCCGCCGGATGCTGATCGGCCGCGAGCTGTTCGCGGAAACGATGTAACGCCCTACGTCACGCGAACGGAGCCCCGTCGATGCCGATCATCGAATCGAAACTGAACCCGCGTTCGGAAGACTTCCGCGCGAATGCCGCCGCGCTCGAGGCGGTCGTCGCCGACCTGCGCGCGAAGATCGAACAGCTCGCGCAAGGCGGCGGCCAGGCCGCGCGCGACAAGCACCTGTCGCGCGGCAAGCTGCTGCCGCGCGATCGCATCGCGCAACTGCTCGATCCGGGCGCGCCGTTCCTCGAGTTCTCGCAACTCGCCGCGAACGGCATGTACAACGACGACGCGCCGGGCGCGGGCGTCATCACCGGCATCGGCCGCATTGCCGGCCGCGAATGCGTGATCGTGTGCAACGACGCGACGGTCAAGGGCGGCACCTACTACCCGATCACCGTGAAGAAGCACGTGCGCGCGCAGGAAATCGCCGCGGAAAACCGGCTGCCGTGCGTGTACCTCGTCGATTCGGGTGGCGCGAACCTGCCGAACCAGGACGACGTGTTTCCCGATCGCGATCACTTCGGCCGCATCTTCTTCAACCAGGCGACGATGTCGGCGGCGGGGATCGCGCAGATCGCCGTCGTGATGGGTTCGTGCACGGCCGGCGGCGCGTATGTGCCGGCGATGAGCGACGAGTCGATCATCGTGAAGGACCAGGGCACGATTTTCCTCGGCGGGCCGCCGCTCGTGAAGGCCGCGACCGGCGAGGAAGTGAGCGCCGAGGATCTCGGCGGCGGCGACGTGCATACGCGCCTGTCGGGCGTGGCCGACCATCTCGCGCAGAACGACGCGCATGCGCTGTCGATCGCGCGCAACATCGTCGGCCACCTCGCGCCGAAGATCGCGCCGCCGGTCGCGCTGCGCGAGCCGAAGCCGCCGCGCTACGACGCGAAGAGCCTGTACGGCGTGATTCCGGTCGATACGCGCAAGCCGTTCGACGTGCGCGAGGTGATCGCGCGCATCGTCGACGATTCCGAATTCGACGAATTCAAGGCGCGCTTCGGCACGACGCTCGTCACCGGCTTCGCGCACATCTGGGGCCATCCGGTGGGGATCGTCGCGAACAACGGCATCCTGTTTTCCGAATCGGCCGTGAAGGGCGCGCATTTCATCGAGCTGTGCTGCCAGCGCAAGATCCCGCTCGTGTTCCTGCAGAACATCACGGGCTTCATGGTCGGCCGCAAGTACGAGAACGAAGGCATCGCACGGCATGGCGCGAAGATGGTGACGGCCGTGTCGAACGCGAAGGTGCCGAAGTTCACGGTGATCATCGGCGGCTCGTTCGGCGCCGGCAACTACGGAATGTGCGGCCGCGCGTTCGGCCCGCGTTTCCTGTGGATGTGGCCGAATGCCCGGATCTCGGTGATGGGCGGCGAACAGGCCGCGTCGGTGCTCGCGACCGTGCGCCGCGACGGCATCGAAGCGAAGGGCGGTTCGTGGTCGCCCGAGGAAGAAGATGCGTTCAAGCAGCCGATTCGCGACCAGTACGAGCGCCAGGGCCATCCGTATTACGCGAGCGCCCGGCTGTGGGACGACGGCGTGATCGACCCCGCGCAGACGCGCGACGTGCTCGGGCTCGGCCTCGCCGCGTCGATGAACGCGCCGATCGACGACACGCGCTTCGGCGTGTTCCGCATGTAACGCCCGGGAGGACCGACCGATGCGATACGAAACGATCAAGGTTAGCGAAGCCGGCCGCGTGGCGACCGTCACGCTCGCGCGTCCCGACGTGCGCAATGCGTTCAACGAGACGACGATCGCCGAGCTGACCACCGCGTTCGAATGGCTCGATGCGCACGAAGGCGTGCGCGCGATCGTGCTCGCCGCGGAAGGCGCCGCGTTCTGCGCGGGCGCGGACCTGAACTGGATGAAGAAGATGGCCGGTTACTCGGACGACGAGAACCGCGCCGATGCGCGCAAGCTCGCGCGGATGCTCGAAGCGATTCATCGCTGCGGCAAGCCGGTGATCGCGCGCGTGCATGGCGACGCGTATGCGGGCGGCGTGGGCCTCGTCGCGGCGGCCGACATCGCGATCGCCGCGGACGGCGCGAAGTTCTGCCTGTCGGAAGCGCGGCTCGGGCTGATTCCCGCGACGATCGCGCCGTACGTCATCCGTGCGATGGGCGAGCGCGCGGCGCGCCGCTACTTCACGACGGCCGAAGTGTTCGACAGCGCGCGCGCCGCATCGCTCGGCTTCATTCACGACGCGGTGCCGGCCGACGCGCTCGACGAAACGGTCGCGAAGCTGGCTGCGACGCTCGTCGCGAACGGCCCCGACGCCGTGAAGGCGTGCAAGCGGCTCGTCGCCGACGTGGCCGGGCGCGCGCTCGACGCGACGCTGATCGAGCAGACCGCCGACTGGATCGCGAAGACCCGCGCCGGTGCGGAAGCGCGCGAAGGGATCGCGTCCTTCCTCGAAAAGCGCACGCCGTCGTGGCGTGAATGATTGCGTGACCTCAACCTTCCGGACGACATCGAAGCCATGTTCGACAAGATTCTGATCGCCAACCGCGGCGAAATCGCGTGCCGCGTCGCTGCGACGTGCAAACGTCTCGGGATCGCGAGCGTCGCCGTCTATTCCGACGCGGATGCGAACGCGAAACACGTGGCCGCGTGCGACGAGGCCGTGCATATCGGCGGCTCGGCCGCGGCAGACAGCTACCTGCGCATCGAGCGCATCATCGACGCCGCGCGCGCGACCGGTGCGCAGGCGATTCACCCCGGCTACGGCTTTCTGTCGGAGAACGAAGATTTCGCGCACGCGTGCGAAGAGGCCGGCATCGTGTTCATCGGGCCGCCGGTCGACGCGATCGCGGCGATGGGCTCGAAGGCTGCCGCGAAGGCGCTGATGCACGCGGCCGCCGTGCCGCTCGTGCCCGGCTATCACGGCGACGACCAGGACGCGGCCAACCTGCATGGCGAAGCCGATCGGATCGGCTACCCGGTGCTGCTGAAGGCGAGCGCAGGCGGTGGCGGCAAGGGGATGCGCGTGGTCGAACGCTCCGACGATTTCCCGGCGGCGCTCGCGTCGTGCCAGCGCGAAGCCGCGAGCAGCTTCGGCAACGACCGCGTGCTGATCGAGAAATACCTGATGCGCCCGCGCCACGTCGAAGTGCAGGTGTTCGGCGACACGCACGGCAATACCGTCTACCTGTTCGATCGCGACTGCTCGGTGCAGCGTCGTCACCAGAAGGTGCTCGAGGAAGCGCCGGCACCGGGTTTGCATGCGGACGTGCGCCAGGCGATGGGCGAGGCGGCCGTCGCGGCCGCGCGCGCGGTGGGCTACGTCGGTGCGGGCACCGTCGAGTTCATCATGACGGGCGAAGCGTTCTACTTCATGGAGATGAACACGCGCCTGCAGGTCGAGCATCCGGTGACCGAGATGGTCACGGGGTTCGATCTCGTCGAATGGCAATTGCGCGTCGCGTCGGGCGAACCGCTACCGCTGAAGCAGGAGGAACTGCGCGTGCACGGTCATGCGCTCGAGGCGCGCCTGTACGCGGAGAACCCCGCGCGCGGCTTCCTGCCGTCGACGGGTACGCTGAAGCATCTGCGGCTGCCGGCAGGCGTCGAATTCGACATCGGGGCAGCGGTGCGCGTCGACAGCGGCGTGCGCGAAGGCGATGCGATCACACCGTTCTACGATCCGATGATCGCGAAGCTGATCGTGCACGGCGCGGATCGCGCGGAAGCGCTGGGCCTGATGCAGCGTGCGCTGCGCGCGTGCGAAGTGGTCGGCCTGCACACCAACGCCGCGTTCCTGCAGCGGATCGTTGCGTGCGAGCCGTTCGCGATCCCCGATCTCGACACGGGTCTGATCGAGCGCAACCACGAGGCGCTGTTCGCGCCGCAACAGCCGCCGCGTGCGACGCTCGCACTCGCATGTGCCGCGCTGCTCGCACGCGAGCGTGGCGCCGCCGCGCAGGAAGGTGCGTGGCCGTGGTGTTCGCTGCCGGACTGGCGGCTGAACGGCGGCTATCGCCGCACGCTCGAATGGCACGCGACCGAGCGCGAAGCGGACGTGACGGTCACGTACGAGCACGACGGCGCCGGCACGCGCATCGCGATCGGCGACGCGGCGGCGCAACCGTTCGCATGGACGCGCGGCGCCACGCCGCTCGATTTCGACGTGACGCTGGGCGGCGTGCGCAGCAGCGGCCGCGTGTATGCGGACGGCGACACGTTCCACGTGTTCACGCAGGGCGCGGCCGAGACGTTCGAATGGCGCAACCTGCTTGCGCATGCGGGCGACGCGGAGCAGGGCGGCGGCCGCCTGACCGCGCCGATGCCCGGCAAGGTGATCGCGGTGCTGGTCGAGCCGGGCCAGAAGGTCGAAGCCGGTACGCCGCTGATCGTGATGGAAGCGATGAAGATGGAGCATACGATCGGCGCGCCGAGCGCGGGTGTCGTCGCGGAAGTGCTGTACGGCGTCGGCGATCAGGTCGCGGACGGTGCGCAGTTGCTGATGATGGCGGAAGGCTGAGCGTTGCATACACGTGAGGGCCGTTGCCGGCTCTCACGCACGGGCCGTCGTGCCCCGCATTATCCGGGCGTCCCCGACGCGATCCGGCTGCGAATACCTGATGTGCCTTTCATCAGGACGACATCGCATTCTTGTGCAGTGATCGTCGCTCTCGTCGCGCATAGAAAAAAACAAATAATTTGCGTGTCGCATCTTCAAGATTTTTGAATAATCCCGGATTCTCGCCGGTGACCGGCGCGCTCGACCCGCGCTACTTTGCCCCGGCCGGTTTGCTTGCCCATTGCAACAGTTGTTCAAAGATCGAAACCGGGCTGTCCAACTTCTTCGCCAAAACGCGCTGCCTGCTTCCTCTTGTGAAGAAAGGCCGCACGCGATCGCGACTGCTTTCCGGAGTGCCCGGAAAGTCCGGCTCGATTGGAGAAACGGCTGCGCGTTTCCGCCCGTGCGCGACATGGTTGCGTTAGCGTAATCGCCGGGATGTGCGGGCCAGTGTCCTGCGCAATGTAGCCGAGAGAAAGACTGAGATGGCGAACAAATATAAATACGGAATTCATATCGACCTTACCCGCCAGAACTTTTCTGCCTGATTGTCATCGACGTGGCCTGTGATGAATTGGGTATCGATGATGCTGTCGGGATCGCAATGATTTTGTTAGGTCAGAGGTTCGTGCCGACCCGAGGGAAATTCGGCGGAGCGGTTAAGGGGACTTCGATCGCATCCAGGGTATCGAGAAAAGTGTTGCCCTATGAAATCAAGTACAAAATTCTGCCGACGGTAACGTCATTCAGGAGCCTCCTGCTGCTCAAGATCAAATTTACCCGGGAGCTCGGCGCCTTTGTCGGTCGGGCCGTGCCGGTGGTCGGCTGGATCATTACCGCTATCGATATATCAGTCATCATGTATCGCTCGACAGTCACGTACAATGGCTTGGTCAAGCAGGAGGATCGCTTTTAATGGACGGTCGTCTGATGGAGATGGTGCGGGATGAGGCCGATTCGCCACTATGGGGCGAACTCGAGATTACCGAGGACACGGATCTCTGCATCGATCTTGAAATTTCCGACAGGGCCATGTTGAGATTGATGCGGAGATTTTCGGAAACGTTTGGTGTCGATATTTCCGGTTTCGACATTGATTATTATTATCCTGCGCGGAAACTGGGAATGAGTCGATTCTTGATGGCGGTATTCAGGTCGCCATTTAGCGCCGACGCCAGGGACAAAATACTGGAGCGTCCGCTCACCATCAAAATGATGGAGGCGGCGATTGAAACCGGACGGTGGACGATGTAACGGTTCGAAAAAGGGCCAGCCGATGGCGCACCTGTCATTTCCGCATCAACGCGGTGATTTGCATGCGCGTCGGCCCCTGTCGCGCGACACCGTCGTGTCACAAGTCGAACATAGCATCTCGGCGTCGATATGACCGGCGCGGCTTCGCGTCCGCGTCACGTCATCATCCTCACGGAGAACCGTTATGCGAACGTCGGCCCTACGGCCTTTCGCGGTCGTCGGCCTGGTCATGCTGACCGCCGTCCTCGGCGCCTGCAACGACGACCTGACCGCACCCGCCGCGCCCGTCGCGCAGCAGAAGGCCGCGTGTGGCGGCGCCGTGGTCGCCACCGCGCAGATGCGCTGCCCGCCGGGTTTCACCGCGCCTGCTTCGTCGCCCGCTTCCTGATACCGGCCGTTTCCACCAGAAATCCCATCAAGAGCAACCAGCATGGCCATCCATTCGCGACGCGATTTTCTGAAGTTCTCGGCCGGCCTCGCCGGCGCGACCGCCGCCACCGCACTGCTGCCGGAATCGATCCGCAAGGCGCTGGCGATCGAGCCGAACACCGTGACAGGCACGATCCAGGATGTGCAGCACATCGTCGTGTTCATGCAGGAGAACCGCTCGTTCGACCACTACCTCGGACATCTAAGCGGCGTGCGCGGCTACAACGACCGCTTCCCGGTCACGCTGCCGAACGGCAAGCCGGTGTGGTTCCAGCCGCGCCAGGAAGACAAGTCGAGCGTGATCGCACCGTTTCGCTACGATACGACCAATCCGGGCGTCAACGCGCAATGTATCGGCGGCCTGCCGCATACGTGGGCGACGACGCACGGCGCGATCGACAACGGTCGCGCGGACCAGTGGGCCGTGCAGAAGTCGAACATGACGATGGGCTATCACGTTCGCGACGACATCCCGTTCCACTACGCGCTCGCGGATGCGTTCACGGTGTGCGACAACTACTTCTGCTCGATCCCGGGCAACACGCACCCGAACCGCATGTACCTGATGACGGGCATGGTCGATCCGCTCGGCACGGGCGGCGGCCCGCTGCTCGACAACACCGACTACATCGACAACCCGTTCGACAAGGTCCAGCTACCGCCCTTCAACTGGACGACCTACCCGGAGCGGCTCGAAAAAGCCGGTATCTCGTGGCAGATCTATCAGCAGGGCACCGGGTTCGACAATTTCACCGGCAACTACGGCACGAACATGCTGGCGTGCTTCGACAACTTCGTGAACGCGCCGGCCGGGTCGTCGTTGCAGACGCGCGGGATGAGCACGCGTCCGATCACGCAGCTGAAGGCCGACGTGCAGGCGAATGCGCTGCCGCAGGTGTCGTGGCTGCTGCCGCCGGCCGCGTATTCCGAGCATCCGAAGTTCACGCCGCTGTACGGCGCGTACTACCTGTCGACGATCCTCGATGCGCTGACGTCCAATCCGGACGTGTGGAGCAAGACCGTCCTGCTGATCATGTACGACGAGAACGACGGCTTCTTCGACCATGTCGTGCCGCCGTCGGCGCCGACGCTGCCGGGCTCGGGCATGAGCACCGTGGACGTATCGCTCGAGCGGCACAACGTCGTGACTGCGACGCAAGCCGGCACCTATACGGCCGACAACCTGCCGTACGGCCTCGGCCCGCGCGTGCCGATGTTCGTCGTGTCGCCGTGGTCGAAGGGCGGCTTCGTGTGCTCGCAGGTGTTCGATCACACGTCGGTGCTGCAATTCATCGAGAAGCGCTTCGGCGTGATGGAGACCAACATCTCGCCGTGGCGTCGCGCGATCTGCGGCGACCTGACGTCGGCGCTCGACTTCTCGAAGTCGGATGCGACGCTGCCGACCCTGCCGAGCACGCAGGCATATGTCGCGCAGGCAGACCTGCAATGCTCGCGCGCGTCGTCGCAGACCGCGCCGGCCAGCACCGCGCAGCAGGTCGTGACCGCGCAGGAACCCGGCACGCGGCCGGCGCGCGCGCTGCCGTACGAATTGCACGTGACCGGCCAGCTGCAGGCGCAAGGCTATGCGCTGACGTTCGCGAATACCGGCACGCAAGGCGCGCACTTCTGGGTCTATACGGGCGATCCCACCGCGATGCCGCGCCGCTATACGGTTGAAGCGGGCAAGCAGTTGACCGATACGTGGGCGCTCGATGCGAACGGCAACTACCTGGCGAGCGTGTGGGGGCCGAACGGCTATTTCCGGCGCTTCGCGGGTTCGGCCGCCGCGGATGGCGCTGCCAAGCCTGAAATCACGCCGTGCTACGACACCGCGAACGGCGATGTCTACGTGACGATCGCCAATGCCGGCACAGGCCCGCTCACGGTCACGGCAACCGATGTCGCATACGGCGGCGCGGCGCGCACGCTGACGGTCCCGGCCGGGCAGCGCGTCGAAGCGCACTGGGACCTGTCGTGCAGCAGCCACTGGTACGACCTGCAGTTCACCGTGGCGGGCAATGCCGGCTGGACGCGCCGCATCGCGGGTCACGTCGAAACCGGCAAGCCGAGCATCACCGATCCGGCGGCCGTGGCGCCGACGATCGCGGCGATCTGACGACGGCAACCTAAGCGACGACGGGCCGGCCGGTGGCATCCGCCCGGCGCGTCGCGTTGACCGATCGATGGCGGTGCGACGAAGTCGCACGCTGCCCGCTCGAATGCCGCGAGAAAACCGGCCGCCGGGCGGCACGAGTGTCGCATGACGGTCGGACGGATTGGCGCTGCCGGTGGCGGCGCTGACCATCCCTGACAGTGTGCGGCCGGCGCTCCGCTAGAATGCCGGATTGCCGCCGCTTGACGCGGGCGGCGCGTCGCGCGCTACACTGCGCCTAGCCATCCCCGTTCAATCTTCCATCCCGCCGACGATGACGTCTCCTGTCCTGACCGGCCTGCGCATCGGTATCACGATCGGATTGCGTGCCCCCGACGAAAGCCTGTGGATCAACGGCATCAAGCAGAACGCGCTGTTCCTCGCGAAACTGCTGATGGCGTCGCCGCACAGCTACCACGTGACGCTGGTCAACACGACCGACGTGCCGCTGACCGACGCGCTGCCGTGGGATCGCAGCGTGTACGACACGCGCGCGTTCGCCGACATGAAGGACGCGCTCGACGTGGTGATCGAGCTTGGCGGGCAGATCGACGGCGAGCAGACGGCCTACCTGAAAGCGCGCGGCGCGAAGCTCGTCAGCTATTGCTGCGGCGTCGAGTACATCAACGCGATGGAGTCGATGCTGTTCGGCCGCCGGCTGTGGGATTCGCTGTTCATCAACCGCGGCTACGACGAGGTGTGGGCGATTCCGCAGATCGCGCCGTCGTCGCTGCCGTTCCTGCAGTCGCTGCGCCGCTGTCCGGGACGCGTGGTGCCGTTCGTGTGGGATCCGATGTTCCTGACCGAACGCGCACAGTCGCTGCCCGAGCACGGCGAATACCGGCCGCGCAGCGAGCCCGGCAAGCGGCTCACGGTGATGGAGCCGAACCACAACGTCGTGAAGTTCTGCGTGTATCCGATGCTGATCATCGACGAGGCGTATCGCCGCGACCCCGACGCGATCTGCTTCACGCACGTGACGAACGCAGATCGCCTCGCGCACGACAGCCCCGAGTTCGTGATGCTGATGAACTACCTGGATATCGTGCGCGCGGGCAAGGCGAGCTTCGTCGGGCGTTTCGATACGCCGCTGTTCCTGGCCGACCTGACCGATATCGTCGTGTCGCATCAATGGTCGAACCCGCTGAACTATTTCTATTTCGACGTGTGCTGGCAGGGTTATCCGCTCGTGCACAACGCGAGTCTCGCGCCCGATCTCGGCTACTACTATCCGGACAACGACGTGCAGCAGGGCGCCGATGCGCTGCTGCG
Organism: Burkholderia sp. MS389; assembly: GCF_016899425.1. Lineage (GTDB taxonomy): Bacteria > Pseudomonadota > Gammaproteobacteria > Burkholderiales > Burkholderiaceae > Burkholderia > Burkholderia sola. The sequence continues at coordinate 1,528,827 of NZ_CP045995.1, read as the reverse complement.
CGCGCTGCATACGCACGACGACGACTGGCAAGCGTATGCGCGACGCCAGCGCGAGATCCTTCGCCGTTACACGTCGGCGAATCCGGCGCTCGTCGCCGAGTACGACGCGCTGCTCGCGAACCTGATCGGCGCGCCGGCCGCCTGAGGCCGGTGTTCCGCGGCGCACGGTCGTTGCGCTCCGCTCGCCTCCCGCCGTCGGGTTTGTCCCGCCCTCATGTCTGACGAAATGATGCCGTTAAAAAAAGAAACCGACGAACCGGATGGGTTCGACGGTTTTCGAAGGCACGAAATTGACGGCTCCGAGGGAAGTCCGTCAAAAACAAGTTTATAGGTTAACAAGTTGGAAAGATTGTTAAATATGTTTCAATCTATAATCTTCATATAATTGAAATTGGTATTATGGATTAAGCGAGACTGATTCCTGTTGGAAATTTAACAATATCGTTGGGAACGCGGAAATTGCATGCCGCAGTGATCGAATGGCGCGCGGCGGCAGGTATCAAGAGTGAGGCGGCACGTGCGGAGAGCGGCATTTCTCCCCGACATATCGAGCGCGGGCGGTACTTCGTCGCATAGTATTTATCTGATCAATTGACGGTGCCCCGATTCGAGCGACGAGCGAATCCGGGAAAAGAAGATTCGGATAAAACGGTCTGGATGAAAAATATAAGCGATTCGGATTTGAGGTTCTTGTAATTCGCGTTGTGTAACCTGTCGCACTGTTGGTATCGCGCGCGCGTGGTGTATTTCAGGTAATCGAATATCGTAAAAATATCGAATTTGACGGTGCCGAAGCGACCAGTACGCTCCCCGGAAAAAATCGACATACAGGATGGGCCGGGTAGGCGGCGGAGCGCGTCGAGGTGGGCGCGTTCCGTCTGGGTGTTGAGGTCGAGCCGCGATCGGCGGCTCGCCATTTGCCGGAGCGCCGGATGAATGCGGTCGAAGCTCGCCAGGAGGCGAATCGGAAAGCGAATCGCGATGAAATCGATCTCGTGTTCGGCGCGCGCGACGATCATCCCGACCTTGCGTCGGTACGCAGTTTCGTCGAAAGCCGGCTCGGATTCGCGCACGAACCCGTCTGCCGCGCCGACCTGTCGGGCGGCGTGCTGTACGAGGAACGCCTGGCGCGGTTGCGGTGGGGCGAGCGCGATGCGCTGCCGCCGCTCGTCTTCTTGCCGCGCCTCGAAGCGCTCGGCCTGATGCGCTGGTTCGACCGGCTGGTGGTCGGCCGTACGATCGATGCGCTGCGCGCCGATCCGGGCGCCGTGTACGGTTGCAACGTCGCGGCGGCGAGTGCGGTGGTGGACGACGCGTGGCTGGCGATTTTCAGGCGGCTCGAGCGCGAGCCGTCGGTGGCGGCGCGGCTGGTCGTCGAGATCACGGAGACGGGGCCGCTGAACCCCGTCGCGGGCCGGTCGTTCGTGTACCGCTTCCGGCGGGCCGGGTGCCGGATCGCGATCGACGATTTCGGTGTCGGCTTCAGTGCATTGAACAATCTGGTGGTCGGCAATCCCGACATCGTGAAGCTCGACCGCTCGATCCTGTCGATGATCAAGCGCAACGCGATCGGGCGCTACCAGTTCCGGCGGCTGATCGCGTTTGCGCATGAAGGGGCGCGGCACGTCGTCGTCGAAGGCGTGGAAAGCGAGACCGACCGGCAGATCATCGTGGATGCCGGCGTCACGTGGGCGCAGGGCATTCGCTTTTCATGGCGATCGCCGGCCGCCGCGTGATAGCGGAAACGGGCAGGGCGGCGCGCGCGGTGCGCGTCGGGGGCGGGACGAATCGCAAAGGGGCGTGGGCATGACGGAGACGAAAGCCGGAGGCGGAACGGGCACGCAGGCGATCGATGCGCGCGAGCTGGTCGCGATCGCCGAGCTGGCCGACATGCTGCGGCAACTGGGCGCCGAATCGGCCGATGCGCCGATCGACGTCGCGCCGTATCTGGACGGTCTGACACGCGTCGCACGCCGTATTCGGCGAATGATGCCGCTCGACGCGGGCGGCCGCGAACTGGCGGCCCGGCACTACTACGCGGGCGTCATCGCCGGCGCGTGCGGCGACGAGTCGGCGATCGCGCGCGGCGTATCCGACAGCCTCGTCCGGCAATCGGCCGACGCAGGCCGGTCGGCCGCCCGTTGTTTCGCGGTGCTCGCGCGCATCGGGCGGCGGCATGGCCGCGCGTTCGCCGCGCAAAGCGGCGATCGGGTACTGGCGTAACGCAACCGGCGCGTGCGCAGGCAATCAGCCGAGCGGGCGGCCGGCGAACAGGTGCTGGATCTGCGTGGAATAGGCGCGAACGTTGTGCTCGGCGAGCGTGTCGACCCGGTGCAGGCAGCGGCGGGCGGCCGCCGCGTAGTCGTCGAGCCGTGCGTCGTGCGTTTGCGCGGCGGTCGCGATCGCGCGCGCCGCATCGAAGATCTCGAAGTCCGGATAGTAGTAGCCGACGTCGCGCAGGAACGGCGAGTTGTGCACGAGCGGGTAGTTGCCGTACAGCGCGTCGTACAGCAGGTAGTTCAGGCCGTTTTCCCAGTGGTGCGACACGACGATGTCGGTGTGATGCGCGGCCCACGCGACGAACGGCGCACGCACGTCGGCGGTGGCCTTGCCGTCGCGCACCATCTCGAGCCCGAGCGCGAGATGCTTGAAGGCGACGTTTTCCTTCTTGTCGAACGTGTTGGTCATGTACACGTGCTCGACGAGTTCCGGATGCTCGACGTAGCACGCGTTCGCGGCGAGCATCGGCACGATCGCGCTCTTCACGACGTTCAGGTTCGGCTCGAAGAATGCGATGCGCTTGGCCGGGCCGCGGTTGCGATAGCCGAAGCGCGCCTTCAGTTCAGGGTCCGCGTCGAGGCTGCGTTCGATGAAATACGGCGACCAGATATGCGGCAGCTCGATCACCGGCGCGCGGTACACGGCCTGGAAATACGCGGCGCACGTATGCATGTGCTGCGGATTGGTCCAGATCTCGTCGAACTGCACGCGGTGCGGGTTTGGCCGCCAGTCGTTCTTCTCGAAGTTGATCGTCTCGACCGCGATCACGTAGTCGTTGCCGAACCGATACGACACGCACTTGCCGCCGCGCTGGCGCACGACGTCCGTGTGAGACGGATCGACGAACGCGTTCATTTCGATCAGCAGGTCGGTCTGGTGAACGACGGCCGACAGCGGCCGCAGCGCGTCGCCGAATGCGTCCATCATCAGCGCCTGCGGATACGCGGCGATGCCGTCGTCGTGCGCGAGCCAGACCTCGCCGATCAACGGCGACTGCTTCAGCAGCATGTACAGGTACACGCAGTGCTGGTTCGCGCCGTTGTACCAGATCGACTGCGTCGCGTCGCGCTGCACGTTGATCGTTATCGCGACATTGAGTTTCATCGGCTCGGCTCCGTGGGACGAGGATCGGTCATGCGTCGCGATAGAGCGTGGCGATCGCGTCCGTATAGGCCGCGACGTTCTCGGGGTTGTAGATGCTGACCGAGTCGAGCACGTGCTTCGACTGCTCGCGGTATGCGTCGAGATTCGCGTCGTGCTCGGCGAACGCCTGCAATAGCGCGCGGCCGCCCGCCTGGCAGTCGAAGTCCGGATAGAAATACCCGGCCTTGCCGAGGAACGGCGAGTTGTGGATCAGCGGATAGTCGCCGTACAGCAGCTCGTAATACAGGTAATTCTGTGCGTTCTCCCACGTGTGCGACACCACCGCATCGCCGTATGCAGCCATGAACTCGTACACCGCATAGCGGCTTTCGAACGTCGTGATGCCGTGGTTCACGATGTCGAGGCTCTTCGCGAAGTGGATGAACGTCGCGTGATCCTTCAGGTGGATCGTGTTGCACACGCGCACGAATTCGAGGAATGCCGGATTCGCGCGATACGCTTCCTCGGTCACGAGCATCGGAATGATGCTCGTCTTCACCATGCAGATGTTCGGCTCGAACATCGTCACGCGCCAGCGCGGCTTGCCGGGCCGATAGCCGAACGACAAACCGGCGCCGAGCGTCGCGCGCGCCTTGTCGAACAACATCGGATGCCAGATGTGCGGGACGATCGTGACCGGCGCGCGCAAGCCCGTCTGGTAGTAGTGCAGGCACGAGCGCTCGAATTCGGGAATCGTCCACACCGCGTCGTACGGCGCGCCCGAGAACAGGAAGCCTGACGGCTTGTCGAACATCGCGCGCTCGATGTCGATCACGTAGTCGTTGCCGACCCGCATCGTGACGACCTTGCCGCCGCGCTCGCGGAACGCGCGCAGGTAATCCGCGCCGAATTGCGCGCTCATTTCGATCAGCACGTCGCAGCGCTCGAGCGCTTCGTCCATCGACAGCAGCGGCACGTTCCACTCGCCGAGCATCATCTGCGGATCGGCGACCTGTTCGCCGCCGTTGACCATCACGGCATCCGCGACGAGCGGCGACTGGCGCAGCAGCAGGATCAGCAGCAGGCAGTTCTGGAAAATGCCGTTTTCCCACAGCGACTGGCCGGCGCCGCGCACGAACAGCGACACGCCGACGACGAGACGCTTGCCCTCGCCGGGCGCTTGACGGGCATTGGAGTCCGACATGCGTATGCTCCGGTTCAGGCGACCAGACGCGAGACGAACGCGTCGAGGTTCGCGGGGTTGTCGATCGAGACCGAGTGCAGCAGCCGGTCGGCTTTCGCACGGTAGTCGTCGAGACGTTCGTCGTGATGCAGCCACGCTTCGAGCAGCGCGCGACCGCCGGCGGCCGAGTCGAAGTCCGGGTAGTAATAGCCGGCGTCGCCGATCAGCGTCGAGTTGTGGATCAGCGGATAGCCGCCGTACAGCACGTCGTAATACAGATAGTTCTGCCCGTTTTCCCAGTGGTGCGACACGACCGCATCCGCGTGGCGCGCCATGAAGCCCGGCAGGTCGATGCGCGGCTCGAACGTCGCCTTGTGCTGGCGCACGAGATCGAGGCTGTTCGCGAAGTGCACGAAGGTCGGATGTTCTTTCATGTGCATCGAGTTGACCACGAACATGTGTTGCACCGCATCAGGCCGCGCGCGGTAGAGCTCGTCGCAAGCGAGCATCGGGTAGTGGCAGGACTTCGCGACCGAGATGTTCGGCTCGAGCATCGCGAGCTTCCATGGCCGCTGGCCGGGCCGATAGCCGAACGTCGCGCCTTCGTCGGCGAGCGCGGCCACGCGGCGCTCGAGGAAGTACGGCGACCAGATGTGCGGCATCAGGTGGACGGGCGCGCGCAGGATCGTCCGCAGCATCGGCGCGGCGGTCTTGTCGTATTGCGGCAGCAGCCACACTTCGTCGAACGGCGCGCCGTTGAACACGTGCCCCGACGGTTTCCCGAAGATCGGCGTTTCGCCCAGCCCCGCATACACGTGCCCGCAGAAGAACGCAGCGGTCTTCTTGCCGAGCGCCTTCATGTGCCGGAGCCATTCGACGGGCAACTGCGCGCCCATTTCGATCGCGACGTCGAGTTCGTGCGTGACGTCGGCGGGTTTCACGAGCGGGATGTCGAGGCCGTCGAGTTCGAGGCCGGCCGGCAGCGCATTGGCGTCGCCGCCGTTCAGGAAATAGACGGGGCCGACGCGATCCGAGCGCTTGAGCATCATCGCGAGGAACGCGATGTTCTGGTGAATGCCGTTTTCCCAGATCGCCTGGCCATCGCGCGCGAACAGCGAGATGCCGACCGCCGGCCGGTGCTTGCGGGTGCCGCCCGCGGCGGCTTCATTGATGTCCGTCACCGGTTGTTTCCTCTGCGGCGTCGTGCGTCCGGCATCGCGTCGAGCGTCTGGCCGGCAGCGGCGCGCCGTGGATTGTCATGGTTGGATTCGCGCCGGTGCGCCGCGGTGCGCGAATCGGTCGACGAGATTCGCGAAGGCGGCGGCCGGATTCCGGCGTGTCGTCGGGCACGCCTGGCACGGCGCGCGTCGGGCGGGCTGCCCCGGCGACTGTTTGCGGCGATTGTGGCATGGAAACCGCCGGTTTTGGCAGCGCGTGACGAACTTTGACATAGCCGACGGCCAACGGGAGCGGGCGCAGGCGTTGCGGCGCCCGGTGGTCCGGCGGAATTCCGGCGCGGCGCGTGCGGCCTGCCGGATCGCGCGGCCGCATGCGCGGCCGCGGGCGGCTCAGTGCTGCAGCCGGATTTCGACGCGACGGTTGCTGGCGCGGCCTTCCGGCGTCGCGTTCGAGGCGACCGGATCGGCCTTGCCGCGGCCCGAGACCGTCATCGAATCGGTCTTCAGTCCATGCGCCTTCAGATAGGCAGCGACCGATTCGGCGCGGTGCTTCGACAGCGCGAGGTTGTAGTCGTCGCTGCCCACCGAGTCGGTGAAGCCAGTGACCGTCACCAGCGAGTACGTGCGGTCGGCGCGCTCGCTCAGCAGCCGGTCCAGCGATTCGCGCGCGGTCGGCGCGAGCGTCGCGCGATCGGTCGCGAACAGCGCGTCGCCCGACAGGTTCACGCGTTCGATGACGGCGGCGGCGGCTGGTGCGGGTGTGGCGGCCGAGGCCGCCTCGACCGGCGCGGCGCCGCACTGGAACACCAGCGTGGCCGGATCGGCGTTGTCGCGCAGCGCGCGGGCCGAGTCGACGGCGCGCACGGGCTCGTCGCCGCAGATCTTGCGAGCAGCCTTCATGCAGGTCTGCGGGCCCGACAGCAGGCCGTGGCAGTCCACCTGGAAGGTGCGCACGCCGTCGCGCGGCTGCAGTTCGGAGGCGCTGAAGGTCGGGCCGGATGCGGTCGAGCACGCGGCGAGGACCGTTGCGGAAAGCGCGAGCGCAAAAGCGAGTTTGTTCACGGTGACGTCCTTAAAGCTTGGGTTGACCGAGGCCCGCCGCGCGGCGCGCAGCGGGGCTCGTCCTGCCGTCGGCGCCGCGGGCGTCCGGCTGGCGAGCCGGACGCCCGGGCGGCGCGACGCGTTACTTCCACTGATACAGCATGCCGGCGCCGATCACCTTCTGACCGCCGCTGAAACCGCCGTTGACCGACGCCTTCAGGTTCTCCGTGATACGCGCCTGCATGCTGACCGCCATCGCCTTCTGGCCGAGGAAGGTCGACGTGCCCACGCCCATCCCGAAGTTGGCGTCGCGATCGAGCTGCGGGATCGACGCCATCGCGCCGACGGCCGCGATACCCTGCTTCGCCATCTGGTCGGTCTGCTGCAGTTGCGAACCCAGCGAGTTGATCTGCGCCTGCTGGCCCGACAGTGCCGTCGACAGCGTCGTCTGCACTTGCGTCAACTGGTTCACGTTCACCGCGTCGGTGCCCTGCGTACCGGGCGCGACGTTCGTGATCTGGCGCTGCTGCTGGTCGTTGCCGACCGACACCACGTTCGAGCGACCGCCGTCGTTCGACGCCGCGCCGATCGCCACGGAGTTCGAACCGGCCGTGACGACCGGAAGGTCGTTGCCCTTGCCGTTCAGGTCGGCGGCGACGCCGTTGTTGTTCGCCGTACGCGCCGTGTTGTTGTTGATCGTCGTCGACAGCTGGCTCACTTGATCGCCGAGGTTCGTCACGCCGGTCGACAGCGAGGCCACCGTGCTGTTGGTCGAACTCAGGCCGGTGGACAGCGAACCGATGCCGGTCGACGTGGACGTGGACAGCGACGTCAGGTTGCTGTTCGTGGAACTGAGCCCCGTCGACAGCGAGTTGATCGCGGTCGACGTGGACGTGGACAGCGACGCTACGTTGCTGTTCGTCGTGCTCAGGCCGGTCGACAGCGAATTGATGCCGGTGGACAGCGACGCGACGTTCGACGCGGTGGACGTCGACAGCGTGTTGAGCGCGTTGTTCGTCGCGTTCAGCTGGCTGCCGTTGATCGCGTCCGTGCTCGTGGCCGAGATCCGGCCCGCGGCGACGTTCGTGATCTGGCGTTCCTGACCCGGTGCGCCGACGCTCACCACGCCGACCGGCGAGCCGCCCGCGAACGGGTAGGTGACGCCGCCGATCGTGGCGCTCGAGGTGCCGACCGCCGCGGCCGTGACCGAGTTCGCGCCGAGTGCGATCGAGTTCGCGACGTTCGCTTGCGCGTTCGTGCCGAAGGCGAGGGCGTCGGCGGCCGTGGCCTTGGCGGCCGAGCCGTAGGCCTGGGCGCCGGTGGCGCTGGCCGTGGCCTGGCTGCCCAGCGCGATCGTGTTGTCCGCGGTGGCCTGGTTCGCGCTGCCGAGGGCGAGCGCGCTGGCGCCGGTTGCCGTGTTCTGGTTGCCGAGGGACACCGCGCCGTCGCCGGTTGCCGTGTTGTTGGCGCCCATCGCCACCGCGCCGGTGCCCGTCGCCACGTTCGGATCGCCGATCGCGACCGCGCCGTCGCCGGACGCCGTGTTGCCGGAGCCGATCGATACCGCCTTGCCGCCCGTTGCCGATGCGCTCTGGCCGATCGCGACCGCACCCGCCGTCTGCGCGTTCGAACCGTCGCCGACCGCGACGCTGCTGGCGCCCGCCGCGCTGGCGTTCACGCCGGCGGCGAGGGCGTTGGTGCCGGTGGCGCCCGTGTTGTCGTAGTTGGCTTGCTGCACGCCGTTGTCGTTGACGCTGTAGTAGTGCGTCTTCGCGGCGTTGATCGCGGTCGAGGTGGACGTGGACAGCGACGCCACCGAGCTGTTCGTGCTGCTCAAGCCGGTGGACAGCGAGCCGATGCCGGTCGAGGTCGACGTGGACAGCGACAGGATCGTGCTGTCCGTGCTGCTCAGGCCGGTGGACAGCGAGCTGATGCCGGTCGAAGTCGAGGTCGACAGGGACGTGATCGAGCTGGTCGCCGAGGAGAGGCCGGTCGAGGTCGAAGTCGACAGGGAGCTGATCGAGCTATTCGCCGACGACAGGCCGGTCGACGTGGAGGTCGACAGCGACGTCACCGAGCTGTTGGTCGAGCTCAGGCCGGTGGACAGCGAGTTGATGCCGGTCGAGGTCGAGGTCGACAGCGAGGTGATCGAGCTGTTGGCCGACGACAGGCCGGTCGAAGTCGACGTCGACAGCGACGTGATCGAGCTGTTGGCCGACGACAGGCCAGTCGAGGTCGAAGTCGAGAGCGACGTGATAGAGCTGTTAGCTGACGAGAGGCCGGTCGAAGTCGAAGTGGAGAGCGACGTGATCGAGCTATTCGCCGACGAGAGACCTGTCGAGGTCGAGGTCGAGAGCGACGTGATGGAGCTGTTCGCGGACGACAGACCTGTCGAAGTCGAAGTGGACAGCGACGTGATCGAGCTATTCGCCGACGACAAGCCGGTGGACGTGGAAGTCGACAGCGACGTCACCGAGCTATCGGTCGAGCTGAGGCCCGTCGACAGCGAATTGATGCCGGTCGAGGTCGATGTGGACAGCGACGTGATGGAGCTGTTGGCCGACGACAGGCCGGTCGAGGTCGAAGTCGACAGCGACGTGATGGAGCTATTCGCCGACGACAGGCCGGTCGACGTGGAGGTCGACAACGACGTCACCGAGCTATCGGTCGAGCTGAGGCCCGTCGACAGCGAATTGATACCCGTCGAGGTCGAGGTCGAGAGCGACGTGATGGAGCTATTCGCCGACGACAAGCCGGTGGACGTGGAAGTCGACAGCGACGTCACCGAGCTATCGGTCGAGCTAAGGCCCGTCGAAAGCGAGTTGATGCCGGTCGAGGTCGACGTGGACAGAGAGGTGATCGAGCTGTTAGCCGACGACAGGCCGGTCGACGTGGAGGTCGACAGCGACGTCACCGAGCTATTGGTCGAGCTGAGGCCGGTCGACAACGAGTTGATGCCGGTCGAAGTCGAAGTGGACAGCGACGTGATCGAGCTATTCGCCGACGACAAGCCGGTGGACGTGGAAGTCGACAGCGACGTTACCGAGCTGTTGGTCGAGCTGAGGCCGGTCGACAACGAGTTGATGCCGGTCGAGGTCGACGTGGACAAAGAGGTGATCGAGCTGTTAGCCGACGACAAGCCGGTGGACGTGGAAGTCGACAGCGACGTCACCGAGCTGTTGGTCGAGCTGAGGCCGGTCGACAGCGAATTGATACCCGTCGAGGTCGAAGTCGACAGTGAGGTGATCGAGCTGTTGGCGGACGACAGACCCGTCGAAGTCGAAGTCGAGAGCGATGTGATGGAGCTGTTAGCCGACGAGAGGCCGGTCGAAGTCGAAGTCGAGAGCGACGTAATCGAGCTATTCGCCGACGAGAGGCCCGTCGAGGTCGAAGTCGAGAGCGACGTGATCGAGCTATTGGCCGACGACAGGCCGGTCGAGGTCGAAGTCGAGAGCGACGTGATCGAGCTATTGGCCGACGACAGGCCGGTCGAGGTCGACGTGGACAGCGAGGTGATCGAGCTATTAGCCGACGACAGGCCGGTCGAAGTCGAAGTGGACAGCGAGGTGATCGAGCTATTGGCCGACGACAGACCCGTCGAAGTCGACGTCGACAGCGACGAAATGGCGCTGGTCGCGGTACCGACTTGTTGGGCGACGGAATAAAGCTGGCTGCCGTTGATCGCGTCCGTACTGGTCTCGGTTACTTGGCCGGCGGCGACGTTGGTGATCTGCCGTTCTTTGTTGAAGTCGCCGACGCTGACGGTGCCGACCGGCGTGGCGCCAGCGAATCCGCCGAACGTTACGCCGTTGACGGTCGCGCTGCTCGTCGGGCTGGCCGGGGCAGTCACCGAGTTCGCGCCGAGCGCGACGGAGTTGTTCGTGCCCGCGACAGCACCGGTGCCGATGGCGACGGCGTCGGTGCCCGTCGCGGTGCTGTCGGCGCCGGTCGAGTTCGCGTGGAAGTACTTGATGCCCTGGCTGTTGATGTTGTTGATCGCCGAGCCCACGCTGTTGGCCGTCGACGTCGTGCCGTTCGCGTTGTACGTGGTGTACGCCGGAGCCGAGACCGTGCCCGTCGTCGGGTCGTACGTCGAACCACCGCCAAGTGCGGACGCGGTGCTGTTACCCAGGTTGTCTGTCTTCGTCGAGACCGAGCTGAGGCCAGTGGAGAGCGAGTTGATGCCGGTCGAGGTTGAGGTCGACAGCGAAGTGATCGAGCTGTTAGCCGACGAGAGCCCCGTCGACGTGGACGACGAAAGCGACGCGACCGAGCTGTTAGCCGAGCTGAGGCCCGTGGACAGCGAGTTGATACCAGTCGAAGTCGACGTCGACAGCGAAGTGATCGAGCTATTCGCCGACGAGAGCCCCGTCGACGTGGAGGACGACAGCGACGTGACCGAACTGTTTGCCGAGCTGAGGCCGGTGGAGAGCGAGTTGATGCCAGTCGAGGTCGACGTCGACAGCGAAGTGATAGAGCTATTCGCCGACGAGAGCCCCGTCGACGTGGACGACGAAAGCGACGTGACTGAACTGTTTGCCGAGCTGAGGCCGGTGGACAGCGAGTTGATGCCAGTCGAGGTCGACGTCGACAGCGAAGCGATCGAACTATTCGCCGACGAGAGCCCCGTCGACGTGGACGACGAAAGCGACGTGACTGAACTGTTTGCCGAGCTGAGGCCGGTGGACAGCGAGTTGATACCAGTCGAAGTCGACGTCGACAGCGAAGCGATGGAGCTATTTGCCGACGAGAGCCCCGTCGACGTGGAGGACGACAGCGACGTGACCGAGCTGTTAGCCGAGCTGAGGCCAGTGGACAGCGAGTTGATGCCAGTCGAGGTCGACGTCGACAGCGAAGTGATAGAGCTATTCGCCGACGAGAGCCCCGTCGACGTGGACGACGAAAGCGACGTGACTGAACTGTTTGCCGAGCTGAGGCCGGTGGACAGCGAGTTGATACCAGTCGAAGTCGACGTCGACAGCGAAGCGATGGAGCTATTTGCCGACGACAGACCCGTCGACGTGGACGACGAAAGCGACGTAACCGAACTGTTTGCCGAGCTGAGGCCGGTGGAGAGCGAGTTGATGCCAGTCGAAGTCGACGTCGACAGCGAAGTGATCGAGCTGTTAGCCGACGAGAGCCCTGTCGACGTGGAAGACGACAGCGACGTGACCGAACTGTTTGCCGAGCTGAGGCCGGTGGACAGCGAGTTGATGCCGGTCGAGGTCGACGTCGACAGCGAAGTGATCGAGCTGTTAGCCGACGACAGGCCCGTCGACGTGGAAGTCGACAAGCTGACGATGCTCGACGTCGTGGTGCTGGCCACCGCGTAAAGCTGGCTGCCGTTGATTGCGTCCGTGCTGCTTGCACTGATCAAGCCGGCCGCCACATTTTGGATGCGGCGCTCGGAACCGGCGGCGCCCACACTCACAACACCAGCGGCCGAATTCGCGCCGGCATAGGTCCCGAATGTCTGACTTCCGATCGTCGTGCTGCTGACGGCACCGGTGCCGCCCGTCGCTGTACCGGCGGCGGCGGTCGTGGTCGCACCTGAGCCGAGCGCAACCGAGCCCGTCACGTTCGCATTGGCGCCAGCCCCGAATGCCAGTGCATTCGTCGCGCCGGATACTGCGGTATCGCCGATCGCGATGCCGCCGGCCGCCGTGGTCGTACTGCTATTGCCCAGTGCAACCGAGCCCTGGCCGATCGCACTGTTGCTGTTGCCGATTGCCACGGCACCGTTCGCGGCTGTCGTTCCCGCCGCATTGCCTGCGGCGATGTTGTTTGCACCCAGCGTCACGGCGCCCGTGCCGTTCGCAATGTTCGGATCGCCGATCGCCACCGCGCCGTTACCGCTCGCGGTCTGTTGACTGCCGATCGCAACGGCGCCGACCCCGGACTTGACAGTCGAACGGTAACCAATCGCCGTTGAACCCAAACCGGCCGTCGACGAAACGCTCGAGGTGTCGCCGATTGCAACCGACGAATTCGCCCCCGCTGTTGAAGTACTTCCCAGTGCCACAGCGGCGGAACCCGCGGCGGTCGACTGATTGCCGGCAGCCAGCGTAGCGAAATTCGACGCGACAGTTCCGATACCCAGCGCCGTTGCGTTCGTGCCGCTTGCATTGGCGCCGAGGCCAAATGCCGATGCTTGTCCGGCCGACGCGCTGGCTGACGCGCCAACGGCGGTTGCATTACCGGCCGTTGCGGCCGCCTTGTTGCCGAGCGCGACCCCGTTCCCCCCCGTCGCAATGGCCGTCACACCGATGGCGGTGTCTTGCGCACCACTGGCAGTGGCTTGATTGCCGATAGCCGTTGCATCCGTGTTCGACGCAACCGCACCGAAGCCGCCCGCGTAACTTGTGGCTCCGGTGGCGCTTGCGTTGAAGCCGGTTGCCATGCTGTTGGCCCCGGATGCCTTGGCGCTGCCACCCAGTGCAATTGCATTGGCGCCTGTCGAAGATGCTGCAGCCCCGACTGCGACGTTATTCGTTATCGAGGTGTTCCCCGCGACACCCGCAACCGCGCCGTCGCCTTGGGCGATGCCGTACGCACCGTTGACGGTTGCGCCGCGGCCGACTGCAATGCCCGACGTGGCGGCCGATGCGACGGACGACTGCCCGCCGATCGCGATGCCGTCCGACGCGGCGGACTGCGAGCCCTTCGTTGCGTTGCTGCCGATGGCGACTGCGCCCGCGCCCGATGCGATGGTCGAGTTTGCCTGCGACAGCGGCGTCGTTCCGTTGCCGCCCGCGCCGCCGATCGCGACGGAGTTCAGTGCGTTCGCCGTCGAGCCGAAGCCGAGTGCGGTCGCGCCAGCGCCGCTGGCGGTGGTTTCGAGGCCGGCCGCGACGCCCCAGAGGCCGGCCGACGATTGCATGCCGGTGGCGACGGCGCCGTTGCCGGTCGCCTGCGCGAACGAGCCGTACACCGTGACACCGGTCCAACCGTTGCCGTTGGCGTTACACCCGGCGACGACCGAATACGTTCCGGAGCCGTCGCCGGCCTGGTTTTGCGTACCGCCCGGGTTGACGCGGCCGACCGCACTGTTGCTTCCGGTGAAGCAGGTTTGCTGGGTGCTGAGCGTATTGGCTTCGGCCAATCCGGGCAGGCTGATCGCCAGAGCCGCGACTGCTGCCACCACGACGGCCGACTTGTTCGGCTTGCCCCGTGCCGAATCGATTTCCGATGCTGCAACCCAGGCGCCGAGCGCTTCGTTCCAGATCGAGCGGTATGTGCGGTTCATGTCCTGCTACCTCCAAATGTGCACGCCACACACCGGTCTCTTTTGTTAGAGGATTGCTCCGTGCGCTCGCGCGAATCTCAAAATTGATGGGCGGATTTTATTGGAGGTGGATTTTGTAGATTGACAAAAAGTGATAAATGAAGTGTTTTTAAAGTTAAAGAATGGTTAATGCATCACGTTTTGACGTGCTGCGGAGAAACGAATGTCAAAGATATGAGGATGGGTCGGGCAGGGTTCGTTTTACTGTTGGCTTGGCGAAAATTATCCATATAAATCAATGGCTTATGATGGTTGTGTGCGATAGGAAACACGATCGATCCACCTAAAAGTAAGACGAAACGGAGCGCAAACGTTTGCGCGCCATCGAATACTTTCATGTTTGTAATGTTTGAGGGTGGGGTCGTGGATAATGTTATTGATATTTTATTAACTTATTAATATTTTGGTTTGTGTTGAATTTGTGTTTGTATTTACTGGTTATCTGGTAATTGAATTTGTCTGATGTCGGGTGCATTGGTTTGTGCTGATCTGCGCATTTCGCGCGGCGCCGGAGCCCGAGGGACGGGCGTTGCGGGCTGCCCGGGCCGTGGAAGTTGTAAAAAAGTGCTACAGACACGCAGACGAAACAATTCGCGTCAATTTATCGGTTTTGTCCTATTGACGATCGCGTTGGCGTCGGTGTTAAGGCGGAATCGGCGCGCGTGCCGGAAGTCGAGCGGGCGTGCACGCGGCGGGTGTTCCGCGCGGCGTCGACAGGCCGTCGAAGATCGAGCGTTGGCGGGAGCGGCGGTGTCTGAAATGTCAGATCCGGCGTGCGGCAATGTGTCTGCCGTGCCGCTGGCGCTCGATGTGTCGAGGAAAAAGAGGGGAGGAAGCGAATGTATCGGGCGCGCCACACTCGAACCACGGGCGGGGGCCGATCCGGGCGCTTGCCGCATGATCCGCGGCAAGCGCCCGACTTCACTTCTTCAGAAACCGCAGCGCGAGCCGCGCCATCCGCGGCACGAACATCGGACGCAGCAGACGCTTGTCGTAACCGGCCATCCGCCGGTCGTTCTCCACGAGACACAGCTCGATCAGTTCGCGCGGGTTCAGCGCATCGCCGATATCGGCGGTGCCGGTCGCCGGAAAATTCGCGTCACGCGCGGCGCCGTCGGCATCGATGCCGCGCGCGATATTCATGCGGTCACGAATCAGTTGCACCCACACGGCCGCGACGCGTGCGAAGAACCACGGCCGGCGCCACCACGGCATCGTGCGCCAGTACCATGCGTACCAGTTCACGAAGAACAGGATATGGCGGCCTTCTTCCTGGATCACGGGCTCGAAGGTCTCGACGAGCTCGGGCGGGAAATAGCCGGAGCGCTGCGCGGAGCGGAACAGGCCGAATGCGAAAAAGCTGTCGATGCATTCGCTGAAGCCCGTCATCATCCACGACCATTCGGGATCGGCGGGCGCCGGATAGGCCGGCTCGGGCGCGAGCCGGATACCGTACGCCTCGACGAGCTTCGACAGTACGACCTTGTGGCGGGCTTCCTCGCCGCCGTCCATCTCGAGCGCGCGGCGCAACAGCGGATCGTCGACCGTCGCGGCGTAGGTCGCGACGCGAATCGACGCGCGGCCTTCCGTTTGCACCGCGATGTCCCAGATCGGCAGCGACGTGAGCCGCCTGAGTTCGGCCGGCTGGAGCGCCGGCCAGTCGATTACCGCCGGCTTGTACGGATTGTGTGTGTCGAGCAGCATCCGACAGAACATCTGCTTGTGCGCATCGGAACCGATCCGGACCGGACCCTGCCTCTCGAAGGTCCAGTTGCGCATCGCGTGATCTGCGGCTGCATGCTCTTCCTGCAGCGTGTCGGTCATGGCTATTGTTATGCGATTACGGATCGAAAGATTCTGGCACAGCTTCCGTCATCGCGTATTTTCGGGCGGCCATGTGCACGCGGCCCGCGCGGGTCACGCGTTCGTGTCGACCCAGAGGCGGCCCCAGCGCGATGCGTACGCGAGGGCGTGCTCTTCCTCGAAGAAGAAATCGATGGCGTCGAACGACACGGAGCGCGGCGACGGCCCGCCGCTCGCGCGTTCGATCGTCAGGTTGGCGGCGAACAGCCCGTTCGGCAACCGGGCGGCAGCGGGAGCGACTTCATAGCCCTTGTAGCGGATCGTACGGTTCATGGCGTGCGCATAAAAAGTTCGGACTTTCAGCGTACGAAAACCTGCCGGCCGCGTGAACCAATCTTTCGGCCAATGCAAATCATGCGGTGGGCTGAATCGTTATCGGGGCGGTGCGCGGGAACGATGTGTTCGAGCGGCGAGACGGACGCGCCCGGCACATCGCCGTGCGTCGGAAGACGCGCCGCGCACCTGCGTCGAACCGTGTCGACCGAAGGGGCGCGGCGGAATGCGGAGCTTACTGGTTGGCGACCTTCAGCACGGGCGCGAGCGCATCGACCGAGGCCGCATGCGAGGCCGCACGATGCGACGCGAACGCGAGCGCGAATTCGGCGGCTTGCGCGCCGACCGTCTCGAGTTGCGCGACGACCTTCGGATCCGAGCAGCTATCGGCGCTTTCGAAGCGCGTTTCCAGCGTGTTGACGGTTGCGCCGAACGGTGTCGGCCAGCCGCGCAGTGCGTGGACGATCGAGCGCAGCGACGTCAGCACGGTGCCGGCCGCCTGCCAGCCGTACGCGGTGACGATCAGGCCGACCGCGCGGCCGTCGAGATACGGGCGGCTGTCCGCGCGCAGTTCCTCGAGCGTGTCGAGCGCGTTCTTCACGAGGCCGGACACGCCGCCGTGATAGCCGGGCGTCGCGATGATGATCGCGTCGGCCTCGCGCACGGCGTCGATCAGCTCGCGTTGCGCGTCGGTCAGCGTTTTGTGTTCGGGTGCGTAGTGCGGCAGCGTATGCAGGAACGGGCCGTCGAACAGGCGCGTGCGCGCGCCGGCGGCTTGCGCGCCGCGCAGCGCGAACGACAGTGCGCGTTCGGTGGACGATGCGGCCCGGGTGGTCCCGCCGATGCCGACGACGAACGGGCGGCGGTGTTGATCGAATGCAGTCAAGGGGCGCTCCTGGGAGTGGCTTGCCCGGCTAAGCACAGGCTTAAAACCAGATGGTAACGACCCCGCCGCCACTCTGAAAACGACTTTTCGTTCTATCGATATGCCGCGCGGCGGGGCAATCGTGTGCGCGGCCGCGCAGATCGATAGCAGAAATGCTTGGTTGGGACGGTGCGCCGCGGTCGATAAGATGGGCTCGTCTCCTCCATGATGTCTCTACTGACATGGGTTGGCCCCGCCGCGCGGATGCTGGCGGGGCTTTTTTTCGTCCTCGGCCGGAAAACGGGGCGCGATGTGCGGCGATGGGCCTGTTTCGTCCGTTACTCGAACACCGGCCGGAAGAAGCTGCGCTCGTAGCTGACGATGCACCGTGTTTCCTCCGCGTAGCGGAATGCGGCCTGGCAGGCCGGATCGTCCTTCGAGCGTTCGCGGTAGCGCGCGTAGTCGGCGAGGCTCGGGAACGAGAACATCGCGAGCGCGATGTTGTTCGCGCCTTCGGACGGCAGGAAGTAGCCATGATGCGTGCCGCCGAACTGCTCGACGAGCGGAATCCACATCTTCCCGTAGGTTTCGAATTCGACGAGTTTGTACGGATCGACGACGTAGCGAAGGAAGCAGGTGATCATGGGCGCTCGCGATGCGGTGACGGAGCAGCGAGTCTGGAGCGTGGGGCGGTACGTGTCAACGCGCGTGCGCGCCGGGCGTCGATTTCAACGCTTGGTGCGTTGCTTGCGCGAGCAACGATCGGCGCTTCGATGCGTTCGCGCATGACGTCCGCACAGCTTCGAAACGCACCGTACTCGCCGTGTCCACCAGCCGCGTTACCCCGGATTTTTACGACATTTTTTCTTGCGACGGCGACCGGCGCGCTCCTAGACTTCGGGCATCTTCACCACGGAGCATGGCCATGTCGATACCCTGGAACGCGATCGCCGAACGCACCCCTGCCGCGCCGCCTTCCGCGTGCGCCGATCGGGTGATCGTCCGGCGTTTCGATCCGGCAATCGACAGCTATGCGCAACTCACGCCGATGCTGCATCGTGCGTTCGCGCGGCTCGGTGCGATGGGGCTCAACTGCACGTGCGTCGATCAGGACGAAGACGTCACGCGCCGTCGCGCGGAAGCGGGCGAGTGTTATGTCGCCGTATGCGGCGGGCGTGTCGTCGGCACGGCCACGCTGTATGCGACCGATCCGTCGTCGGCCTGCTCGCTGTATCGGCGCGAAGGCGTCGCGAGCGTGCGCCAGGTGGCGGTGGACCCGACTTGCCAGAGTCGCGGGATCGGCGCGTTGCTGCTGTCGTTCGCCGAGCAGTGGGCCGCGTTGCGCGGCTATGCGTTGCTCGCGCTGGATACGCCGCATCCGGCTTCGCACCTGCTGGCGTTCTACGGCGCGCAGGGCTTCGAGGTGGTCGACGTGATGCGCTTTGCCGGCAAGCGCTACGACAGCGCGATCCTGTGCAAGCGGCCCGTTGCACGTGCCGCGCGGCGCGTGTCGCCGGCGTCGCGGCTGGCGGCGCGTGTGGCGGCCGTGCGGTGGATCATGCATGCGTGGGCGCCGCGCGTCGTCGCGACGGGCCGGCGCGAGTCGGGCCTGCGTCGCGGCGGAGGTTTCGCGGCGCGCCGCGCGGCCGGGGCGGCCAGTTGCCGGTCGTCGCCGTGGCGACCGCGTCAGCACGGCCGCTTCGTGGCCAGAGAGCGGCGGGCGGGTTCCGATTCGCGCCGCTGACGCGTCGCATCGCCTTCACGTAAAGACGGGCGCGGGCACTCGATGAATCGGTGCGACCGCGCATGGCGATGGCCCAAGGAACCGGCCGGCGCGTCAAGCGGCTCGCAAATGCGTGTGGACGTCACTCGTCGCGGCTGCGCGTGTCGCCGCCGCCTTTCGCGACGCGCCACGCGATCGCGCCGAGCACGCCGACCGCAACGATCAGCGCGCCCCACAGCACGTAGCGACGCCCGGCGTCCGCATCGGCGGCTGCCGCCGGCGCGACCGCCGACACGGGTAGCGCCGCGCCGACGCGGGCCGGCCGTATTTCGGGCGCCATACCGACCAGCAGCGCGTCGCGGCTCACGGCCGACGACATGAGCGATGCATCGCCCACGCCGAGCGTAAATGGCGGCGTGCCGCGTGCGACGAAGATCAGCGCGGCCGGATGCCAGCCGATCGCGACCGCTGGCCGGCCGCCGCCGAGCCCGCCGTTGCGCATGTCGACGACGATCCGCCACGCGCGATCCGTATTCGCCGCGAACTCGAACGGTGGATTGCGCTGCTCGCCGCCCTTGCCCTGCAGCCGGAACAGCACCGCGGCCGCGACGTCGCGCCACGGCGCCTGCGCATCGGCGCGGCTTTGCAGCGTCGCGCGCGCGACGGTGTTCGGCTGCGGCAGGTCGATGCGCACGCGGTCGACCGGATACGCGCCGTCGGTGTCGAACAGATACTCGCCCGGCGCAGCGCCGGCGCGTATCCGCACGGCGTCGCGCCACTGGCGCGGCACGGACGCCGTGTCGGCGCCGCGTGCGTCGCGCGGATGCGTGTCGGCGTCGATCGAAGCGATCGCCGGCGCGCCGTCGAGCCAGTCCAGCCGCAGGTAGCGCGGCGTCGCACCGTCGAGTGCGATGCGCTCCTGCACCAGCAGGTCGTTGCCGCGGCCGACTTTCAGCAACTGCGTGCTGCCGAGCGGCCGCCAGTTGCGCAGGTCGTCGCTGGCTTCGACGGACACGCGCCCCTGGTAGCTGTCGTCGTTCACGTGCACGAGCAGCGCATCGATGCTGCCGTCGGTATGCGACAGGTCGACGAGGTCTGCGCCGTGCCGAGTGCGCGAAGGGGTGGCGACGGCCGCGCGCAGCGCGCCGTCCGGGCCGACCGTCACGCCGAGCGGCGCGTTGCCGTTCTCGGCGCGCGCGGGCGGCAGCGGGAACCAGTGCACCGGCGTGCGCGACGGCGGCACGGCGGGCGCGGCCGGCGCGTCGAGCGAATACGGCACCGGCTCGCCCGCGCCGTTGAAGATCCGCACGTCGCCGAGATCGTCGCGCCGGCTCGCCGCATACACAGGCTGCGGCACGGTGAGCTGGTAATACGCGGCGCTGCCGTCGAGGTCGAGCGCGAAGCGCTGCGTGACGCGCCCGGCGTTCGATGCGCCGTCGGCCGCCGCGAACGACGCGAGCAGGCTCAGCCCGAGCAGGGCGGCGAGTCGTTTCATGGCTGGCCGTCCTGTTGCGCGGCGGCCTTCGGCGGCAGCGGCGAGAAATAGCCGATCAACAGCAGCAGCACGCCGATGCCGATGAACGACACGATGCGCTCGATGCCGGTGACGTGCGACAGGTCGAACAGGAACAGCTTGACGACCGTCAGCGCGAGCAGCGCGGCGCCGACGAACCACAGCGGGCGCAGCCCGCGGCGCGTGGCCCAGATCGTGATCGCGAGCGCGCAGACCGTCCAGTACACGGACACCGATGCCTGCACGAGCGTCGATTCGGCCATCGCGCCGAATGCGTACGGCACGCCGGCCCAGTGATGCAGCGTGCGCAGCAGGATCGCGTTCAGCCACAGGAAGCCGGTCGCGCCGGCCGCACTGAGCAGCTCGACGCGATACGCGCCGAACGACCAGCCGAGCTTGCGCGCGCGCACGAACCACGACGCGGCGAGCGCATAGACGACCGCGAGCACGAGATCGAGCGGGTTGAACAGCGGCACGCGCGCCCAGCTTCCGCCGTCCTGCGTGAAGTTCGCGTAGAAGGTCCACGCCCACATCACGACGATCAGCGGCAGCGACGCGAGCGCGCAGAGGCGGGCGATGCCGTCGCGGCGCGTGAGCCACATCCCGGCGAATGCGAACAGGCTCCAGCCGACCATGAACACCTGCTGGATGCCGAACGACGACAGCACGGTGTCGACGTCGTAGCCGAAGTGGAAGCGGTGATGCAGCGTGCGCAGCATCAGCGCGTTGAACCACAGGAACACGGTCGCGATCGCGAGATAGTCGACGACGCGCGGATGCCACGCGATGCCGAGCGTCTTGAGGCGACGTAGCCACGCGGCGAAGGCGACGAACACGAGACCTTGCGCGATGTCGAGCGGATTGAGCAGCGGCAGCCAGAAGAGCGGCGCTGCGTCGCCGTCGCTGACCGTGCTGGCGAGGCTCCACAGCCACAGCAGCGCGGCGAGCGGCGCCGCACCCCACACCTGGTATGCGCGCGGGAACGCCGCGACCGGCCAGCGCAGCCGGGAGCCGGGGCCCGACACGAGCAGGAGCAGTGTGCCGAAGCCATACGCCCATGCGCTCCAGCTCCATGCGCCTTCCGGGACGAACGCGCGCAGGCGCCAGAAACCTTCGAGCGACAGCAGCCCGCACACGGTCCAGAACGTCAGCGTATGCAGCGGCGCGAGGATGCGCGTTGCAACGGACGGCGTCGCGCCGTTCGCGGCAGCGGCGCCGGTCGTGCCGCGCGACTGGCGCCACAGCAGCCCAAGCCCCGCGCCGACGGCCACCGGCCACGCGAACGCGCCCATGCCCGACAGTGGCGCTTCGTGCGCATCGAACGCGCGCAGCGCGAGCAGCGCCAGCACCGGCGTGAGCGCGAGTGCGGGCCATTCGGCGAGCGGCCACGCGAGCCGGCGGCGTGCGACGTGCGCGAGCCACGCGGTACCGGCCGCGAACAGCGCGGTCGTATCGACGACGAAGCGATCGGCATGCAGATCGACGTGACGGCTCGCATGGACGAGGATCTCGTGCAGCCCGCCGCTGACCCACCACAGCAGCCCCCACGCGGCAGCCGCGACGCCGATCTCGGGCATCCACGCGTGCCATGCGCGCGCTTCGCCGCGCCCGTGCAGCCACCAGCCGGTGAACAGGCCGGCGAGCGCGATCAGCAGCATCGCGATGGTCGGGCCGTTGAGCACGGGCAGCGCGGTCGCGTCGGCCGGACTCAGCAGGCTCGTGAAGAACGCGCCGGCCGCGGCGACCTGCATCAGCAGCCCGAAGCCGAACGCGAGCAGGCGTTTCTGGCGCACGCCGAGCCATACGACGGCCGCGCCTTCGATGGCCCACGCGGCGCTGGTCGTCGGCCCCGAGAACGCGAGCGGCACCGCGAGCGTCGCGAAGATGACCGCGAGCGCGAGCATCGATTCGAACAGCAGTCCCAGGCGGTCGCGGCGCCGCGCGAGCCATGCGGCGATCGCGACGTAGAACGCCGACAGCGCGACCGCACTCCACGCGAGCGCGAACGGCATGCCTTTCACGAGCGCCGCCTGCAGCGCGGTCGCGACGATCGGCGTGCCGAACACGAGCGTGCCGTCCACGTAGTGTCGCAGCGCGAGTTCGCGTTTCACCGCATACAGCAGCGCGATGCCGACGTACATCAGGAAGAACAGGATCAGGAACGGCTCGGTGCTCGCGAACAGCGCGGGGCGATAGGCGGTCACGCCCCACGCGGAGCCGATCGTGAACGTGAACACGAAGCCGAGCAGGTTCAGCGGGCGCCAGGCCTTGAACCACGCGATCGCGAAGATGCCCGCGTTCAGCAGTGCGTAATAGCTGAACAGCGCGACGTGGTTGCCCTGGCCGGTCGACAGCAGGATCGGCGCGAGAAAGCCGCCCGCACTGCCCATGAACGCGAGCGGCAGCGCGTTCTGCCGCACCGCGAGGAACGCGCTCAGCGCGCAGACCGCGACCATCAGCGGGAACGCGGCGCCGATGGGCAGTAGTGCGTAAAGCTTGGTCGCGGCGAAGATGGTCAGGTACAGGATGCCGACGCCGCCGCCTTGCAGCACGAGGCCGTATGCGGCGCGGCGCGGCCGCACGCGCCAGCCGATCGCGAGCAGCGCGGCCGCGGCGAGCGCCGTGCCCGCGAGGCGGAATTCGATCGGCAGCATCGCGTTGTCGGCCGCGTACTTGAGCAGGAACGCGACGCCGAAGAACAGCACGATGATCCCGACACGCACGACCGTGTTGCCGCCGAGCAGCCAGTCGCGCGCGGCGCCGAACGCGCGTTCGGCGAGGCCGGGTTCGCGCGGCGCGGGCGGTTGCGGTGGGGCAGGGCGGATCGGGGTGGCTTGTGCGGTGGCTGCGGCGTGAGCGTTAGCGTGAGCGGACGCAGCCGAGGTGCGTGCTGCGGTGGCCGGTGCGGGCGGTGTCGCGGGCGTCGTCGTCGAAATGGATGCCGGTGTGTCGGCGCGCACGGCGACAGGTTGTTGCGCGGGCGGTGTCGGGAAGTGTCCCGGCAGCGGCGCGGACGCAGCGTCGGCCGAAGCCGTTTGCGCGATGCCGCCGGAGGTCGCCCCACCGGCCTTCGCGCCCGCCAGTTGAGCGCGCAGCGCGTCGAGTTCGCGTGTGAGTGTGTCGACGGTTGCTTCGAGGCGCGCGACACGCTCGGCGAGCGGTAACGGAGTAGGCGACGTCGTCGCGGCGATCGCGAATGCGTCGGGTGCGGCGCGCGGCTTCTGCAGCTTGCGTTGCCGCAGCGCGTGTCCAAGCCAGAACCCGCCGGCGGCCCCCAGCAGCGAGCCGCTCGCGGCAGAGAAATCCCCGATCAACGCGGCGATGCCGCCCACGATGAAGCCGATTACGGCGAATGCCCAGTTCAACGCCTTGCTCCCTCTCACTATCGTTATCGTCCTTCGATCGCGGATCACACCGGATCGAGGCAGTTTCAGCACGGCCGGCAGGCGAACCGGCATGCGCGCGCCGTGCGGCCGGGCCCTCGTGCGCAAGGCCCGCGGCAACGTCGCGATCGGCGTGTTTGCGGGAATGTATCACAGCGCGCATGCTCCTATTTCCGGGGTTGGCGCGGTATCGCGGCGTGCGCCGTCCGGTGTCGCCATCCGGCTTTTTGCACGGTCATGCTTTTTACTGACGCATGCGGTGGTCGCTTTCGTCTGAATAGATCGACGCCGGAACGGACGTCAACTTGTCGCAAAGCGACGCGTGCCCGATACGGTCTGGCGCAAAACCTCATGCGCCATTCGCCGCGCTGCTGCGCACAAGTCCGGCGGGGGATGCCCGTCATTGCTGGCCGTGCGCGTATTGCGCCGCCGCAATCGGCGGCGCGGCCCGCCGGGCGGGGCTGGCGGGTGTGTCGTATTTGCGCAAGCGTTTGTCGTAATTCGTCGGCAGGCCGGGGTTTTTTCTGGCAACTATGTAGGCACGCTATGACAAGCGCGAGTCCCCGCTACACGAGGAGAAGGTTTCGATGGATGCCCCCAAGGTTGTGGTCGAAGGTCTGTGCAAGGTATTTGGAAGTAACCCGCAGCAGGCGCTCGACATGCTCGCCGCCGGCGCGACGAAGGACGATGTGCTCAAGCGCACCGGCCAGGTCGTCGGCGTGCACAACGTCTCCTTCGATGTGCAGGAAGGCGAAATTTTCGTGCTGATGGGCCTGTCCGGCTCCGGCAAGTCCACGCTGATCCGCCTCGTGAACCGGCTGGTCGATCCGAGCGCCGGCAAGGTGCTGATCGACGGGCTCGACGTCGCGTCGGCGCGCCGCTCGGCGCTGACCGCGCTGCGCCGCAAGGACATGAGCATGGTGTTCCAGTCGTTCGCGCTGATGCCGCATCGCACCGTCGTGTCGAATGCCGCGTTCGGGCTCGAAGTGGGCGGCATGGGCAAGAAGGAGCGCGAGCGCCGGGCGATGGAAGTGCTCGAGCAAGTGGGTCTCGCGCCGTTCTCGCACAAGCTGCCGTCCGAGCTGTCGGGCGGCATGCAGCAGCGCGTCGGCCTCGCCCGCGCGCTGGCCGTGAACCCGTCGCTGATGATCATGGACGAGGCGTTCTCCGCGCTCGATCCGCTCAAGCGCCGCGAAATGCAGGACGTG
The DNA here is from genome assembly GCF_016899425.1 of Burkholderia sp. MS389. Classification (GTDB taxonomy): domain Bacteria; phylum Pseudomonadota; class Gammaproteobacteria; order Burkholderiales; family Burkholderiaceae; genus Burkholderia; species Burkholderia sola. The sequence goes on along the minus strand of NZ_CP045995.1, from coordinate 1,503,949 downwards.
CTGCTGCAACTGCAGAAGGAGCAGCGCCGCACGATCATGTTCGTGTCGCACGATCTCGAGGAAGCGCTGCGCATCGGCAACCGCATCGCGATCATGGAAGGCGGCCGCCTCGTGCAGGTCGGCACGCCGCAGGACATCATCGCGAACCCGGCCGACGATTACGTGCGCGCGTTCTTCGACGGCATCGACACGAGCCGCTATCTGACGGCGGGCGACCTGATGCAGACGGGCGCCGTGCCGACCATGTCGAAGTGCGATGCCGCGAACGTCGCCGCTTCGCTGAACGGCAGCGCCGACTACGCGTTCGTACTCGATGCCGCACGCAAGATTCGCGGCTTCGTCACGCGCGAGGCGCTCGGTCAGGACACGCCGTCCGTGCGGCCGATCGAAAGCATCCGGCGCGATGCGTCGCTCGAACATGTCGTCGCGCGCGTGGTCGCGAGCCCGAATGCACTGCCTGTCGTCGACGACGACGGCTGCTACTGCGGCTCGGTCGATCGTGCGCTCATCCTGAAGGCCATCACGCGTTCGCGAGGTTCCCATGTCTGAAATGATTCCGCTCGGTACCTGGGTCGACCAGTCCGTTCACTACCTGCTCGACCACGACGCGAAGACGTTCGACGCGATCGGTCAAGCGATCGAGGGGCTCGCGGCATTCGTCGAGCATGGCCTGCAGGCGATCCCGATGTGGCTGATGATGGCGATCTTCATCGGCGTCGGGCTGTGGCGGGTGGGCTGGCGCTTCGCGCTGTTCACCACCGCATCGCTGCTGCTGATCTTCGCGACCGGCTTCTGGGACCAGACGGTCATCACGCTCGGCCTCACGCTGTCGTCGACGATCATCAGCCTCGTGCTCGGCATCCCGCTCGGCATCTGGGCCGCGAAGAGCAAGTGGGTCGCCGCGATCGTTCGCCCGATCCTCGACCTGATGCAGACGATGCCGGCCTTCGTCTACCTGATTCCGGCCGCGATGCTGTTCGGTCTCGGCCGCGTGCCGGGGATCCTGTCGACGGTGATCTTTGCGATGCCGCCCGCGGTGCGTCTCACGAGCCTCGGCATCCGCCACGTGAACCGCGAGATCGTCGAAGCCGGCCAGGCGTTCGGCTGCACGCCGTGGCAACTGCTGTACAAGGTGCAGTTCCCGAACGCGCTGCCGTCGATCATGCAGGGCGTGAACCAGACGATCATGATGGCGCTGTCGATGGTGATCATCGCGTCGATGGTCGGCGCCGGCGGCCTCGGCAACGACGTGCTCGCGAGTATCCAGCGTCTCGACATCGGCCTCGGCTTCGAAAGCGGCCTGTCGGTCGTGCTGCTCGCGATCATTCTCGACCGCATCACCGAGAGCTTCGGCCGCGCGCCGGGCACCGTGAAGGCGCCGCTGTTCTCGGGCCTCAAGCAGCTCTTTCGCGTGAAGGCTTCGCCCGCGCAGGCCTGATCTCCGGCGGCCGGACCACGCTCCTGCCGCTCACCCTGAATGGATAACGGCTCCCGCGGCTTCGGCCGCGGGGCTGGCCCTCTACAACCTCCTCGCCAGGAGACCGATGTGACGTCCGCCGTCGCCGTCGCGCCCGCCGCCTGCGTTTCACCGGTTTCGTCCCTCGCCCATTTCGGCTTCCTCACGCTGCCGAATTTCTCGATGATCGCGTTCTCGAGCGCGGTCGAAGTGCTTCGGATGGCGAACTACGTCGGGCGGGCGGATCACTACAAGTGGTCGATCTACTCGCTCGACGGCGCGCCCGCGCATGCCAGCAACGGCATCGCGGTGCGGCCCACGCAGGCGCTCGACTACGACAACCTGCCCGACGTGATGATCGTGTGCGGCGGCATCCGCATCCGCGACGTGGTCGACGCGGGCGCGCGCGATACGCTCGCGGCGCTCGCCGAACGCGGGCTGCCGCTCGGCGGCATCTGCACGGGCGCGTACGCGCTGATGTCGAGCGGCCTGCTCGACGGCTATCGCTGCACCGTGCACTGGGAGAACCTGTCCGCGCTGCATTCCGAATTTCCGCAGGTGGGCTTCGCCGACGAGCTGTTCGTCGTCGATCGCGACCGGCTGACCTGCACGGGCGGCACCGCGCCGCTCGACCTGATGCTGAACCTCGTCGGCATGCGGTTCGGCCAGCAGCTCGCCGCGCAGGTCTCCGAGCAGTTCATCCTGGAGCGCATCCGCAGTTCGACCGATACGCAGCCGATTCCGGTCGACGCGCGCGTCGGCTTCTCGCGCGCGGAGCTGATCGAGGTCGTGCGGCTGATGGAGGCGAACATCGAGGAGCCGCTGTCGCTCGAGGAACTCGCGCGGCTCGTGCGGCTGTCGCAGCGGCATCTGCAGCGCATGTTCAAGGTGTACCTGAACGTATCGCCGACCCACTATTACCTGACGCTGCGCCTGAAACGCGCACGCGACCTGCTGCGCACGACCGACGCATCGATCGCGCGCGTGACGACGGTCTGCGGCTTTCATTCGCCGTGTCATTTCAGCAAGGCATACCGCGCGCAGTTCGGCCATGCGCCGAGCTACGAGCGCCGGCTGCCGGGGCGCTGAACGGGGCAATCATTCGGTCCGCGACGTCGCCGGGATCGCGGCGCGCGGCTTCAATAAACGATCCCGGATTCAAGCAAACGACATCACTTTGAGGAGAAGCAAGATGAAGCGCCTATTGATCGCAGCGGTGTGCGGGATCGGGATGACCGCACCGATGTCGGCCGTCTATGCGGCCGATCCGCCCGTGTGCAAGAACGTGCGCTTCGCCGATGTCGGCTGGTCCGACATCGCGGCGACCACGGGCCTCGCATCGACGATGCTGCAGGGGCTCGGCTACAACCCGACGAAGACGATCGCGTCGGTGCCGATCACGTTCGCGGGGATCAAGAGCAAGCAGATCGACGTGTTCCTCGGCTACTGGTCGCCGACGATGGACCCGATCATCCAGCCGTTCACGAAGGCCGGCACGATCAAGGTGCTCGCGACGCCGAACCTGACCGGCGCGAAATACACGCTCGCGGTGCCCGACTACGTGTACCAGGGCGGCCTGAAGTCGTTCGCGGACATCCAGAAATACGCGGACAAGCTCAACGGCAAGATCTACGGGATCGAGCCCGGCAACGATGGCAACGCGCTGATCAAGAAGATGATCGACGGCAACCAGTTCGGCCTCGGCAAGTTCAAGCTGGTCGAGTCGAGCGAGGCCGGGATGCTGGTCGAGGTGAATCGCGCGATCCGCGACAAGCAGTGGATTGTGTTCCTCGGCTGGGAGCCGCATCCGATGAACGTGCAGATGAAGATCGACTACCTGACCGGCGGCGACGACGTGTTCGGCCCGAACTACGGCGAAGCGAAGGTGCTGACGGCGACGCCGCCCGACTACGCGCAGCGCTGCCCGAACGTCGCGAAGTTCGTGTCGAACCTGCAGTTCACGACGGCGATCGAGAACCACGTGATGGTGCCGATCATGAACAAGCAGGACCCGAACAAGGCTGCCGCCGCGTGGCTGAAGGCGAACCCGGACGCACTCGACAAGTGGCTGGCCGGCGTGACGACGATCGACGGCAAGCCGGGCCTGCCGGCGGTGAAGGCGTATCTCGGCGCGCATTGAGCATGACGCGTCGGGCTTTGCGGCTGCGGCCCGAAGCCTGACGTGAATGTTGAGCCGGCGTAAGCGGGGTGACCTGCTTGCGCCGGTTTTTTGCTACGTGCTTCGTGCTCGCGCCGACGGCGGGCGATGCGCTAGACTGCTCGATCCCCGATCGAGGAGACGGCCATGGCCCGCAACCCGCTGGATGCATCCGGACGGCAACACGCAGCCGGCACGTGGCCGAATCACGCGACCGCTTCGGTCGACGCAGGCTGCAACCGGACCGTCCGGTGCTTCGACCATTCATTCGCATGAAGCGCATCGAGCAAGTCGTGCTCGCCGCCGATCTCGCGGGCACGGGGGTGTTCGCGATCGAGGGCGCCAATGCGGCGATCGGCGCCGGCCTCGACCTGTTCGGGGTGATGGTGCTGTCGCTCGTCGTCGCGCTCGGTGGCGGCGTGATTCGCGACCTGCTGATCGGCGCGCGGCCGCCGAGCGCCGTGAGCGACTGGCGTTATCCGGCGCTCGCGTTCGCCGCCGGGCTGTTCGCCTTCGTGTTTCATGCGCGGGTCGCGTCGTTTTCGCCGTCGCTGCTCACGACGCTCGATGCGGCCGGCCTCGCGCTGTTCGCGGTCGCGGGCGCGGTGAAGGCGCTCGAATTCCGCGTCCACCCGTTCATTGCAACGCTGATGGGCGCCGTGACCGGCTGCGGCGGCGGCGTCGTGCGCGATCTGCTGCTCGCGCGGATACCGGTCGTACTGGTCACCGACATCTATGCGAGCGCGGCGCTGCTCGGCGCGGTCGTCGTCGTGCTGTGCCGGCGACTCGGTTGCCCGTCGGTCGTCGCGGCCGTGCTCGGCGGCATCGCCTGTTTTGCGCTGCGGATGGCGGCGGTGCGGTTCGGCTGGCAGTTGCCGAAAATTGCCGGCGGGGCGTAGGCCTCCGGCTCACGACCCCTTCGTCGCCGCCGGCACGTCGAACACGCCTTTTTCTCGTGTTCAGGGCTATTCGTGTGCTGGATCGTGCTCTGTTCGAACGATCCAGAATTTGAGTAATAGAAGTACATAAAAGTTAGTTATACGAATTTCGAACTCGTATGATTGAAAGCTGCTTCCGGATCGTGCATTTTGGTGGGAGTCAATTGCATCAATTTCACGAAGGAGAATTCGGATGCAGCACAAGCAGAGAATACTTGCGTATTCATCGACTGTCGTCGGCTCATCTGCCCAGCGCGGCGGGCGGGGCAACGAGACCGTCAACTGCCAGACGGTCGTAGTGCCTGCAATCGCATGCGTTGAACGGGAGGATGGCGCATGATCCGCTACTTCCTCGCCGAAGGTGACCGAGGCGGCAGTGCGACGATCACGGAAGGCCTGCCGACCGTCACTTGTTCCAACCCGCCGCCGCGCGTGCATATCGCTACGCTCGGCATGAAAACCTACTGTACTGCTTGCGGGAAGAACGGATTTATCGCGCCGAAAGGGCCGCGATGGCCCGGAACCGGGCCGAACGGCAAACCCTGGGCGTTGAGCGGTGACGTCAACGTTTGTGGATGCAATCCGCCGCCCGTCTTTTATGCCGAGCGTGGCATGAAGATGATATTCACGACCGAGCAAGCAGCTGCATTGACTGAACCGATCCGAAATCACCCTGAATCAGCGTTCGCGGCCAACGACGAGCAATATGTCTTGTGTGATGAGCGAAGCGGTAGGCCGCTTGTACATGTTCAGTACCGCATATACACAACTTCGGGGCGGGTCTTCAGCGGTGTCACGGATTTCGAAGGAAACACCCAGCGTGTAGCCACACGTGGCGCCGAAAAACTGAGGCTCGAGATCATGGAGAATGATGACAATGCCCTGTAACGAATACGTTTGCGTTCACGATTCTGCCGTGACGAACACCGTGCAGGGTTCGAAGCTTAAGGTATTCCTGACACTCAACGGTCCGCCAATCTGCCCGGCCATGACCGACGCGGAATTCAGAAAGCTGATGATGCAACTACGCGATGAGGGCGCCGACCTGGTGAAGGAGCGGCTTGAGAGATTGGCCGAGTGGTCGCCAGAAGAGCGTAGGCGTGTCTGGACGTGGTTCGGCGCGAGCGACCACGAGATTCGCCACCGTCTTGTCACGGGGTTGACGGCCACCCTTGCAGTTATGCGGTCGCTAGGTCCGGCGAACTTTCTGAGAGCTCACCCCGATCTGGATCGATCGCTTGGATGCTTGCCGACCAACAAAAATGTTGGCACTGTTGCGCACGTATGTGGTCCAGACACTGCAACGCGCACAATCAGCATCCACGAAGAATTTTGCACGATTCGTGACAGAAGCCGGGCAGCGACTTCCAAGTTGTCGACAATCATCCACGAGTGTACTCACTTCACAGATACGTTCGGAGCCGGCGATCCAAAGTATGGAATCACACGCTTTCTGCCCGAGTGGGGTCAAAATAACCCAGATATGGCTATTAAAAATGCAGACAGCATTTCGGCATATGTTATCTGGCTTGATTAGCGGTGCAGTCTTATTGTTTGTGACTGGACCTTCGTATGCTTGCGACAGTGTCGAGAGCTTGCCAGGACAAAATTTCGATCTTATGTTCGCGCAGAATTCTGCAGCGGTGAGTGTGGAGCAAGCGAAGAGACTGGAAGCCTGGGTATCGAAAATGCTGTCGCAGTTTCCTGTTCGAGAAGGTGTAGCCGTGAGTGGTGTAGCCGAGTCCGCAGAAATCGAACCCGATGAACTGTCTGTCAGAAGAGCCGAGTCCGCTCAACGGTTGTTGATGCATTTCGGGCTGAAACAGGAGCGCTACGCTGTTCACAGTTATGTCTATCAACGCATGAGTATTCAGGACAATGAGAACGCAAAACGTGCGGAGATAACATTGCTCCCCGGCTGTTCCGACCACTGTTGTATCAATAGGTAATGCATTTCGTGGCGCGACGGCGCATATCCAGGTCTTTTCCTTGCAATATGAGCCGCGTCGCTCATTTCCCCTTCGTCGCCACCGGCACGTCGAACACGCGATCGAACGCCCACTGGAACACGAACGCGTAGCAGAAGAAGAACGCGAACAGCGCGATATCGACGAAGAACGCATCGAACCACGAGATGTCGAGCCACCACGACACGACCGGCACGAGGATGAAGATCAGCCCGCCCTCGAATCCGGTCGCATGCAGGATCCGCCGCCCGAGCGTACGCGCCGGCTGCCGGCGCGATGCTTCCCAGCGCTCGAACAGCGCATTGAAGAGCATGTTCCACAGCATCGCGATCGCCGACATCGTCGCCGACAGCGCGCCCGAGTAGACGAGGTCCTGCTTGAAGATCGCCGCGATCGCGGGCGAGATGCAGGAAATGGCGATCGCTTCGTAGAGCACCGCCTGCGTGATCCTGCGCGATAGGCCTTGCACGGGGTTCCTCCGGTTCGACGGCAACCGCCGCGGCGACGTGCCGCGACGTTCCGGAAGGCTAGCCGCGTTGCGCAGCCGCTTCAATTCACCTAATCTCACCCGGATTGAATCGAATTCAACCCGGCCGCATCCGGCCCGCGAGGCCCCGTGTTCTCGAAAATTCCCCTGACCGCATTGCGTGTGTTCGAATCGTCGGCGCGGCTCGGCACGTTCAAGGCCGCCGCGGAAGAACTGTCCGTGACGCCGGCCGCCGTGTCGCACCAGATCAAGTCGCTCGAAAGCCGCGTCGGCGTGCTGCTGTTCGAGCGCGGCGCGGGCGGCGTGCGGCTGACGGAGGAAGGCGAGCAACTGTTTCGTGCGAGTCACGATGCGTTGCTGGCACTGAGCCGCGGGCTCGACGCGCTGCGTCCGGACGCGGCCGATGCGCGCCCGCTCGTGCTGACCACCACGCCCGCGTTTGCGGCGATGTGGCTGATTCCGCGGCTCGGTGCGTTTCGCCGCGTCGATCCGCACCTGCACATCAAGGTCGAAACGGGGAACACGCTCGTCGATCTCGAACGCGATGCACGCGTCGATCTCGCGATTCGCGCGACGTCGCGCAGGTTTCCCGCACTGCACGAGATTGCGTTGATCGACGAGTATTTCGGCGCGTATGCGGCCGCCGGGTTCGACGCGCATCGCGCCGACGCGCCGCTCGACCTGATCGAAACCGTGTGGGATACGCCGCTACCGGTGTCGGTCGACTGGGCGTCGTGGTGTCGTGCGGCGGGCCGCGAAGCATGGCTCGAACGCGCGGTGTTTCGCCATTACGACGACGAGCATTACGCGTTGCAGGCCGTGCTGCACGGGCAGGGTATCGCGCTGCTCAGCTCGGTGCTGGCCGCCGAGCATGTCGAGCGCGGCGCGTTGATGCCGATCGAGCCCACGGTGCGGCTCGACGGTGCGCGCTTCGTCGCACTGTGCCGGCCGGGGCGCGAGCGCGAGCCGCAGGTCAGGCGGTTTCTCGACTGGCTCGAAACGGAAATCGCAACGACGCGCGAGGCGGTGGCTCGGATGGCGCCGGATGATGCTCGCGCCGCTACCCGAACCTGACGCAATACACCGGCGGCAAATGCGCCGATACCTGTTGCCAGTGCTCGCCGCCATCATCGGACGTCCATAGCCCGCCGGTCGTCGACGCCATCGCGAGGCGCGTGCCGGAATCGTCCACCGCGAGCCCGTGCCGGTACACGAGGTTGTACGCGGGCGCGGCCGGCAACCCGTTAGACAGGCTCTCGAAACTGCGCCCGCCGTCGCGCGTGCGCGTGACGACAAGACGGCCGATCACCGGAATCCGGCATGCGTGCCGGCACGGGCCACGCGGTATCCGACTCGTGCGGGTGTACGGCCACCGCGAAGCCGAAGCTCGAAGGCTGCGCCTCGATCCGCCGCCAGCGTTCGCCGCCGTCGGTCGAGCGGAAGATCGCGCAGTGATGCTGCGTCCACAGCACGTCCGGATTGGCCGCGCACTGCACGACGCGGTGCGGATCCTGCATGTTCGGTTCGCCGCGTCGCTCCGGCGGCATGTAGTCGGGTTCCATGCCTTCCGCGGTCACGCGCCATGCTGCGACGATCGGGCCGGATGCTTTTGAGAAATTGTTGAGAATGATTCGGGGCAACGCGTGCCGTTTCTACAATGCGTGTCACTGGATCGATGCACGAGGTTCCGGGACCAAGCAACTGATTGCGAATACTCGCGCGGACTCCGGTGAGTCTTTATCTATAACCCATACAAGGAATTGGAAATATGAAAAAGGGCGTGTTTTCTGCGCTGATCGCCGCGCTGTCGCTGCTCGCGCTGGCACCCATCGCGCAAGCTGAAACGATCTGTTTCCCGAATGGTGAATGCATCGAAGGCGAATGGGGGCCGCCTGTTGGCGATATCGGCTTGCATCCCTAAGGAAGCTTGATTAGCGATGCCATGCATCGCAGGCATTTTGACGGCGGCGATGTTCGCATTGCATCGATCAGGATGGCCCTGCCGCGGCATCGACGTGCCCGCCCCGCTGAAGTGCTTCGGCAGGGCGGGCGCGCTGCTGTGCATGAAGCCCATGCGCATCGTCCCGCTCCACGACCACATGGTGATCAGCACGGGTTGGTTCCTGCGACGGTTGCCTGCCGCACGGCTCGTTATCCGAACCGGACGCAGTAAATAGGCGGCAGATGGGCGGAAACCAGATTCCAGTTTTCTCCTCCGTCGTCGGATGTCCATAACCCGCCGGTCGTCGATCCTATCGCGAGGCGCGTGCCCGACTCATCGATCGCGAGCCCGTGCCGATACACGAGGTCATACGCCGGTGCGGTCGGTAACCCGTTCGTCAACTGCTCGAAACTGCGGCCGCCGTCGCGCGTGCGCGTGACGACGAGCCGGCCATTCACCGGAATCCGGCACGCGTCCTTCACGGCCGGCACGAACCACGCGGTATCCGGTTCGTGCGGATGCACGGCCACCGCGAAACCGAAGCTCGACGGCTGCGCTTCGATCCGCCGCCAGTGTTCGCCGCCGTCGGTCGAGCGGAAGATCGCGCAGTGATGCTGCGTCCACAGCACATCCGGATTGGCCGCGCACTGCACGACGCGGTGCGGGTCCTGCATGTTCGGCTCGCCGCGCCGCTCGGGCGGCATGTAGTCGGCTTCCATGCCTTCGGCGGTCACGCGCCACGTCGCGCCGCCGTCCGCGGTTTGCCAGACGCCGCCGCACGAGATGCCGACGATGACGTGCCGGCTGTCGCGCGGATCGACCATCACCGAATGGATGCCCGGCGCGTCGTACCCGCCGCCGCCCCATTCGGCGCGTTCGGGGCGATCCCACAGCGGGCGGTTGAGTGCCCACGAATCGCAATGGTCGTCGGAGCGGAACAGGCCGCCGGGAATCGTGCCGGCCCACAGCACGCCGGGTTCGTCCGTGCCACCGGTTTCGAGCGACCAGATTTGCTGAAGCGTCCACGTTGGCTGCGGCGACCCGGCAGCGGCGGCTTCATCGTCGGAATCGCCGCTGCCTGCGTGCGGATCGGCACGGGTAGGCGACGCGTCGGCGGGCTGCGGCGGATAAACCGGGGCTGCACATTCCTCCCAATCGCGGGCGCCTGCGCGCAGCCGATGCACCTTCACGCCGAAATGGCCGAGATTGAGCGCCGCATACAGCGTGCCGTCGCGCGGGTCGGCAAGCGCCATGCTGACGGGCTCGCCGATGAAATGCGGTTCGCCGGGCGTCCAGCCGTCATGACCGTCCGGTTGCAAGACGAACAGGCCCTTGCGGGTGGCGACGAGCAGTCGATCGTTCATGTCGGATGTCTCCGGATGGTCAGCCTTGGTGCGACGGCGCTTGGTATCGGGGAATGCGCCCGTGCATCCGTCCCTTTATCCGCCGGTCAGCGCCTGCACGACATACACGCGGCTGGCGGCACCGAGCGCATCGGACAGGTATTGCCGGTCGCGGATCGGCTGGCCGTCGATGAATACCGACAGGTGCTTTCGCAGCGCGCCCTGGTCGTCGACGATGTAGCCGCGCAGCCGCGGCTGCTCGCTGAAAATGGTGTCGAATGCTTCGCCGACCGTATGCGCGTCGATGTCGCGCTCGGGCGTGTCGACGTGCCGCTGGATCGACGCGGCGAAGAAGAGGTGCGCCATGGCGGTAGCTGGCAGGAGCCGCACGAAGGGACGGCTTGTAGTTTAGGCGATCCGGCGGACGCCGAAAGGCGGAATGGCGCTGCCATGCGTGGCGGCTAAACCGGAATCGACCGCCCCCTGATCCGGATCCCGAGCCGCACGACGCCGATCACCGCATTCGACAGCCACATGAGCCAGCGCGGCATCCCGCGCCGGCGGATATCGAGCAGCAGCACGATCCGCACCGCGTCGCTGTCGTTCCACACCTCATGCGTGAACGTGTCGTCCCACAGCAGGAAGCGGCCTTCGTCGAGCCGGTATTCGCGCCCGTCGACCTTCAGCACGGCGGCCGGCGTGCCGTCCGCGCGGGTCGGCATCGACAGCACGAGATACCCGCGCAGGATGCCGCGAAACGGCCCGCGATGCGGCGGGATGTGCTTGCCGGGCGCGAGGAACGACAGCGACGCGGACAGCACGTCCGGCGACGCCGCGACGAGCGACGCGACGGTCGGGCAGCGCGACAGGTTGCGTGCAAACGGTTGGCCGTACGCCTGCATGATGAACATGCGCCAGTCGCGCGCGTCGTTGGCCGAGATGTCGTACTGCTCGCGCATGATTTCGTGAAAGCGCGGGATGCGCGGCATGTCGCGTGCGACGTCGAGCGCCTCCGCACGGATCGAGGGCCACGCGCGCACGAAGCGCTCGGCATCCGGAAACGCGGCCGCGTCGAGCACCGCGCCGCTGTCGATATGGCGGTCGTACAGCCTGCGCAGCAGGGCGGCTGCATGGTCGTAAGCGGCGGACATGGTCGATCGAGGGGCGGTCCGGATGAAGTGGTGGTCAGTCTGCCCGAAGCACGACGGGCACTGCGTTACGTCAGGTTACGCCGGCTGACGAATGAATGACAGTTTCATGAATGTTGGGTCGGCGCGAATGGAAAGCCGGGAATAAACCGCGCCTCTCCGTCGTCATACGGGTGTAGCACATCGTTTCGTTGACTGATGAAGGAGTGAACATGAACACGCACTGGCTGGTGGCCGCCACGGTAGCGGCGATTTCTCTCGCAGGTGTCGCGACGCAAGCGTCGGCACAGGCGCTCACGCGCGAACAGGTCCGGCAGGAACTCGTCGACGCGGAAAACAACGGGCTGCGCTTCGTGACCGATACGTCGTATCCGGACGTGAGCCCGCTGTTCCGGCACCAGGCCGATCGGATGCCGCAGCGGCAGGCGAGCACGGCGGTCGGCGGCGATCCGGCCATGTCGTCCGAAGCGGGCAAGCCGGCGACGATGTCGCCGCGTCGAAGCGCCGCCGCATGCGTCGGCCCCGCGAGTTTCTGCACGATCTATTTCGGAAGCTGATCCACCCGCCTGCATCCGCAGGTCACGCCTGTCCCGTGGTTGATCGATACGTCACATTGAAGGAGTCCATGATGAAAACATATATCGCACTACTGATGATGATCGGAGCGATCGTCGGTCAGTCGGCATTCGCGCAATCGGCCGCGCCGCTGACGCGTGCGCAGGTTCGCGACGAACTGATCCGCGTCGAAGCGGCCGGGTACGACCCGGCGAAGGGCGAGGACGGCGCGTATCCGGCCGATATCCAGGCCGCGGAAGCGAAGCTCGCGGAACAGGACCGCGCGCGGCTGGCGGTGTCGGCCACGCGGGAGGCCGGACCCGGCATGCCGGCGCAGGTCGCCAACTAGGTGCCGGCATGTACCCGTGTTGCGCGAGACCGTCGGCGTCGCGGCGGAACGCGGCACGTGCGCAGCGTGTCGTGCGGAGACGAATCGTGGAGAGGGGTGTGCGGTGTCGACGCGGCGCCGATGCGCCTTTCATGCAGGCGGGCGGGGATGCAACGCGCGTCGTTGCGCGTCGGGGAATCGGTCAGGCCGCGTCGATGCGGCCCGACCCGGCGTCAATCAGCGCCGTTCGTCCGCGATATGACTGCGGATCACGTCCGCGAACGACGTGTCGCCCTTCAGCCCGAGCGCTTCCGCGCGCGACGTATCCCAACGGCCCGGCCAGCTCCCGACGATCTTCTCGACGCGTTCGTCGGGCACATGGCGGATCAGCTTCACGACCTCGTCGCCCGCGACGTCGCGCAGCGCCGCGATCATCTCGTCGACCGACACCGACAGCCCCGGCAGGTTGATCACGCGCTTGGTGCCGAGCGTCGCGCCGTCGATCTCGCACCCGGCGACCAGCGCTTCGATCGCGCCGCGCGGCGACAGCAGCCACAGCCGCGTCGAGCCGGGCACCGGGCACACGCTTTCCTCGCCATTCAGCGGCTCGCGGATGATGCCGCTCGCGAACGACGACGCGGCCGCGTTCGGGCGGCCGGGCCGCACGCTGATGGTCGGCAGCCGCAGCACGCGGCCGTCGACGAAGCCGCGTCGTGCGTAGTCGCACAGCAGCAGTTCTGCGATCGCCTTCTCGGCGCCGTACGACGATTGCGGATTCAGCGCGGTGTCGTCCTGCACGACGTCGGGCAGCGCGCCGCCGTACACCGCGACGGAGCTCGTGAACACGACGCGCGGCTGGTGGCCGCGCGCGCGGCACACTTCGAGCAACGTGCGTGATGCATCGAGATTGATCCGCATGCCGAGATCGAAATCGGCTTCGGCCTGCCCGCTGACGATCGCCGCGAGGTGGAAGATTGCGCCCGTCCGCGTGTCGATCGCGCTTTCGAGCACCGCGCGATCGGCGATGTTGCCGACGATCGACGTCACGCGCGCATCGCCGAAATCGCTGCCCTGGACGACGTCGAGCAGCACCAGTTCGTCGATCTTCTCGATGCGACCGTCGGGGCCGGTGAGGTCGCCGCGCTCGAGCAGCTTGCGTGCGAGACGCTGGCCGAGAAAGCCGGCGCCGCCGGTGATCAGTACTTTCATGTTCTTGACCCTCTGGGAAATACGGGAATTACAGGTATGTCTCGAGCCAACCGAGACCTTCCGACGTGCCGGCCTTCGGCCGATACTCGCAACCGATCCAGCCGTCGTAGCCGAGCGCGTCGATCAGCGCGAACAGATACGGGTAGTTGAGTTCGCCGACGTCCGGCTCGTGGCGTTCGGGCACGCCCGCGATCTGGATATGGCCGATGCCCGCGAAATCGCGCTTGAGCTTCATCGCGAGATCGCCTTCGACGATCTGGCAGTGGTAGCAGTCGAACTGCACCTTCAGGTTCGGCGCGCCGACTTCCGCGCGGATCGCCTGCGCGTCGTCCTGGCGGCTCAGGAAATAGCCGGGCATGTCGCGCGGGTTGATCGGCTCGATCAGGATCGTGACGCCGTGCGCGGCGGCGGCCTGCGCCGCATGACGCAGGTTCGTCAGATACGTATCGCGATGGCGTGCGCGGTCGGCGCCCGGCGGCACCATGCCGGCCATCACGTGCAGCTTCTTGTTGCCGATCACGCGCGCATAGTCGAGCGCTTGGTCGATGCCGCGGCGAAATTCGTCCTCGCGGCCCGGCAGCGATGCAATGCCGCGTTCGCCCGCGGCCCAGTCGCCCGGCGGCGCGTTGAACAGCGCCTGTTCGAGGCCGTGCGCGTCGAGGCGCGCGCGGATGTCCTCGGCGGCGAAGTCGTACGGGAACAGGTACTCGACGGCCTTGAAGCCGTCGCGGGCGGCAGCGCCGAAGCGGTCGAGAAACGCATGCTCGGTGTACATCATCGAGAGGTTGGCGGCGAAGCGTGGCATGGCAGCGGGTCCTGTGAATGAATGGGGCGGGGCGCCGCGCGCCCCGCGTCGAATGATGAATCGGCCGGCGGCGGATCAGCGGTTCACGAGCTTGGGCGGCGTGAGCCACACGGCGATCGCGCCGATCACGAGCATCGCCGCGAGCACGTACATGCCGGACGCAGTGCTGTGCGTGGCGTCCTTCAGGTAGCCGATCACGTACGGGCTCGCGAAACCGGCGAGATTGCCGACCGAGTTGATGATCGCGATCCCGGCGGCAGCCGCGGAGCCCGCGAGGAACGCGGTCGGCAGCGACCAGAACAGCGGCGCGCAGGTCAGCACGCCGCCTGCCGCGAGCGACAGGAACACGATCGACACTGCCGTATTGTGCGAGTACGACGCGGCGACCGCAAACCCGACCGCGCCCATCAGCGCCGGCACGATCAGGTGCCAGCGGCGTTCGCGGCGCTTGTCCGCGCTGTGGCCGAACAGGTTCATCACGACGATCGCGACGACGAACGGAATCGCCGACAGCAGGCCGATCTGCAGCGTATCGGTGATGCCGGTCGATTTGACGAGCGTCGGCATCCAGAACGTGAGCCCGTACTGGCCGGTGACGAATGCGAAGTAGATCAGCGACATCCACCACATGCGCGGGTCCGAGAACACGGCCTTCAGCGAATGGCCGTGCTGCTGCTGTTCCTGCGGCTGCGCGGCGATTTCGTCCTCGAGCAACTGCTTCTCGCGCTCGTCGAGCCACTTCGCGCCGCGGATGCTGTTGTCGAGATACAGGATCGTCGCGATGCCGATAAGCACGGCCGGCACGGCCTCGATCATGAACATCCATTGCCAGCCGTGGAAGCCCGAGCCGCCGTGGAAGCGCTCCATGATCCAGCCCGACAGCGGGTTGCCGAAGATGCCCGACACCGGAATCGCGGACATGAACACCGCGATGATCTTCGCGCGGCGATGCGACGGGAACCAGTACGTGAGGTACAGGATAACGCCCGGATAGAAACCGGCTTCCGCGAGCCCGAGCAGGAACCGCAGCACGTAGAACTGCGTCGGCGTCTGCACGAACGCGAACAGCGCGGACAGCAGCCCCCACGTGATCATGATCCGCGCGATCCAGATGCGCGCGCCGAGGCGGTGCATCAGCAGGTTGCTCGGCAGTTCGAACAGAAAGTAGCCAAGAAAGAAAATCCCCGCGCCGAGGCCGAATACGGTTTCGCTGAACGCGAGATCCTGCGACATCTGCAGCTTGGCAAAGCCGACGTTCACGCGGTCGAGATACGCGACCACGTAGCAGAGCATCAGGAACGGCACGATGCGCCAGAACACTTTCTTGTAGGTGCGGTCGA
The DNA here is from genome assembly GCF_016899425.1 of Burkholderia sp. MS389. Taxonomy (GTDB): domain Bacteria; phylum Pseudomonadota; class Gammaproteobacteria; order Burkholderiales; family Burkholderiaceae; genus Burkholderia; species Burkholderia sola. The sequence goes on along the minus strand of NZ_CP045995.1, from coordinate 1,488,273 downwards.
GTTCGCCCGATTGGGCGGCCGCGGCGGGCGAGCGGCTTGCGGCCGCGTCGAGAGCAGTCATCGTCGTCTCCAATGATGTTATGTGCCGGCGGCGCGTACGCCGCCAGTCGTGTGTGCTGACGGAAAGGCCCGCGCACACGGCGGGTAGATAAATCGATACGGACTACTGCATGATTGGGTCGCGGTGCGTTACCAGCGCGCGCCGAAGCTCTGGCGCAGTTCGTCGAGCGCGGCGTCGGACAGCGGTTCGGGCTTCGGGTTCGTCATCAGCCACAGCCGCGCGGTTTCCTCGAGTTCCTCGAGTGCATACGACGCGTGCGATACCGAAGGCCCCCACATCACCGGGCCGAGGCGATCGAGCAGCACGCCGCGCACCCGGTCGGCCAGCGCCGCGACTTCGGCCGCGACGGCCGGGTCGCCGGGGCGGCGGTAACGGATCAGCGGAATGTGGCCGACCTTCATCACGTAGTACGGCGTGATCGGCGGCAGCACGTCGGTATCGCGCCACACGCCCGCGAGCGTCAACGCGACGAGATGCGTCGAATGCGTGTGGACGACGCCGTGCGCCTCCGCGTTGCGTGCGTAGATGCCGCGATGCAGCGCGAGCGTCTTCGACGGCTTGCCGCCCGATACGGGCTGGCCGTCGGCGCCGACCTTCGCGATGTCGTTCGGGTCGAGCCGGCCGAGGCACGCGTCGGTCGGCGTGATCAGCCAGCCGTCGTTCAGACGCGCGCTGATGTTGCCGGCGCTGCCGACCGCATGGCCGCGCGCATACAGGCTCGCGCCGACCACGCAGATCTCTTCGCGCAGTTTTGCTTCGTCGCTCATCGTGCGGCTCCATCCAGCGCGCGCAGCGCCTTGTCGAAAAAGTCCGTGGTGCCGAAGTTGCCGGATTTCAGCGCGAGGCCGAGCGGCTGCGTGTCGATGGTGGCCGTGGCCGGCACGCCCGGATCGATCTGCGCGCCGATCTGCAGCGACTTCACGTCGAGCGCCTGCACGACGGCGCCGGACGTCTCGCCGCCCGCGACGACGAACTTGCGCACGCCGAGCTCGCGCAGCCCGCGGGCGATCGCCGCGAGCGTGCTTTCGACGAGACGGCCGGCCGCGTCGACGCCGAGCGCCTGCTGCACGGCCTTCACTTCGTCGGGCGTGGCCGTTGCGTAGATCAGCACGGGCTGCGGCAGGTGCGAGCGCGCAAAGGCGAGCGCTTGCTCGACGACGGACTCGCCGCGCGACGCCGCGAGCGGATCGATGCGGAAGCTCGGCCGCGTCGCGCGCCACGCGGCGACCTGCGCGTTGGTGGCCTTCGATGCACTGCCGGCGAGCACGGCCGACGGGCCGTCGATGCGCGGCAGCGATGCCGCGTTGTCGCGCTCGGGCAATTGCTCCGCGCGGCGGAAATTCGCGGGCAGGCCGAGCGCGATGCCGGAGCCGCCGGTGACGAGCGGCAGGCCCGCGCATGCTTCGCCGAGGACGTAGAGGTCGCGGTCCGACAGCGCGTCGGCAATCGCGAAGCGCACGCCTTCCGCGCGCAACTGGTCGATCCGCGCACGCACGGCGGCCGCGCCGAGCGCGATCGTGTCGTAGCGGATCAGGCCGACCGGCGACTTCGTCTGCCGTTGCAGCACGCGTACGAGGTTCGCGTCCTGCATCGGCGTGAGCGGATGATGCTCCATCCCCGATTCGTTCAGCAGCACGTCGCCGACGAACAGGTGGCCGCGATAGATCGTGCGGCCGTTCTCGGGGAACGCCGGGCACGCGATCGTGAAGTCGCCGCCGGCCGCATCGAGCAGCGCGTCGGCCACCGGCCCGATGTTGCCCGCGTCGGTCGAGTCGAACGTCGAGCAGTACTTGAAGAAGAACTGGCGGCATCCTTGCGTGCGCAACCATGCGTACGCGGCGAGCGATTGCGCGACGGCGTCGGCGGCGGGGATCGTGCGCGACTTCAGCGCGACGACGATCGCGTCGGCGTCGGCGATCGTGTCGGTCGCGCCGTCGGCGGGCACGCCGATCGTCTGCACGGTGCGCATGCCGCTCTTGACGAGCATGTTCGCGAGATCGGTCGCGCCGGTGAAATCGTCGGCGATGCAGCCGAGCAGGGGACGGGAAGCGGAAGCGGTCATGGCAGGCACGTCGTTCGAATCAGCGGGCGGGCGGCAGCGTGATGCCGGGGAAAGTCTTGATCACGGCGGAATCGTCCTCGCCGCCGTGGCCGGCGCTCGACGCGCTCATGAACATCTGGTGCGCGGTGGCGGAGAGCGGCAGCGGGAATTTGCTGCGGCGCGCGGTATCGAGCACGAGGCCGAGATCCTTCACGAAGATGTCGACGGCCGACAGCGGCGTGTAGTCGCCGTTCAGGATGTGCGGCACGCGGTTCTCGAACATCCACGAATTGCCCGCGCTGTGCGTGATCACGTCGTACAGCGCGTCGGCGTCGACGCCTTCGCGCAGGCCGAGCGCCATCGCCTCGGCGGCGGCCGCGATATGCACGCCGGCCAGCAACTGGTTGATGATCTTCACTTTCGAGCCGATGCCGTGCGCGTCGCCGAGACGGTACACCTTGCCGGCGATCGCGGCGAGCACGTCCTCGCAGCCCGCATAGGCGGCGGCCGGGCCCGACGTCATCATCGTCATCTCGCCGGAGGCCGCGCGCGCGGCGCCGCCGGATACCGGCGCGTCGAGCATCTGCAGGCCGGCCGCTTCGATGCGCGCGCCGAGCGCGACCGCGAATTCGGGCGCGACGGTCGCGCTCGCGATCACGACGCCGCCCGGCTTCATCGCGGCGACCGCGCCGTGTTCGCCGAACAGCACCGTTTCCGTTTGCGCGGCATTGACGACGAGCGTGACGACGACGTCGCACTGCGCGCCGAGTTCGGCCGGCGTCGCGCACGCGATGCCGCCTTCGGCGGCGAACGCCTGCAGCACGGTGTCGCGCACGTCGCATGCGTGGACGCGCAGGCCGGCGCGCAGCAGCGAGCGTGCGACGCCGAGGCCCATCGCGCCGAGGCCGATGACTCCAACATTTCGTGACATGGTCAACCTTGATCGATTCGAAAGAGGTTCTGGACAACGGCGGCGGGCGCCGCCGGCTTCAGCAGATGCCGGCTTCCGCGAGACGGCGGGCGGCGTTGTACATGTGCGTGCGCGCCGCGTTGCGGGCGGCCATCGGGTCGCGCGCGCGGATCGCGTCGGCGATCGCCGCGTGCTCTTCGCGCACCTGACGCGAGAAATCCTCGCGCGTCGCTTCGTTGCTGCGCGTGACCTTCACGCCGGCTTCGAGATACTGGTTCAGGAATTGCAGCGTCTTCAGGAAATACGGGTTGCCGGTGACGGCCGCGATCGTGCGGTGGAATGCGACGTCTTCCGCGACGCCGTCGCGCCCTTCGGCAACGGCTGCGTCGATCTTGCGCAGCGCGTCGTCGATGTCGGCCATGTCGTCGGCGGTGTGGTGCAGCGCGGCCTCGGCCGCGACTTCCGCCTCGATCGCGCGGCGCACCGCGAGCAGATGCGGCAGCGAGCTCGCCTCGACGGCTTCCGCGTAGTCGATCCGCAACGGCCGGATCGCGCCGTGCTGGTTCACGAATACGCCGCTGCCCTGGCGCGGCTCGACCACGCCTTCGTTCTTCAGCCGCGAGATCGCCTCGCGGATCACGGTGCGGCTCACGCCGAATTCCTGCGCGAGCACGGCTTCAGTCGGCAGCTTGCCGGTGGCCGAGAAGCTGCCCACTTCGATCTGCTTGAGCAGTTGCTGCGCGACGTGGTCGCTCATCGCACGGGCGGGAATTTTCTCGAACATGATGCTCAGGTTTGTAAGGTGATGTGGTCATCATACAAATTTGAGCGAGCATCAGCATCCGGGATAACCCTCGTTCAAGAGAGGTAACGTCGGCTAAATTGATTGGAACCGGTTCCAAAAGAACGGAAACCGACGCGAACATGCGTCGTTCTGCAATCGATCAGGGAAGGGGCTGGCTGCCCGGCCCCGTCACTCGGCGATGTCCTCGACGGGGTCGGCCGACGCGTCGGGCATCGCGGCCACTTCGGCCACGTCGCCGCCGCGCTCGCGATAGGTCGCCGGCGGCACGCCGAACTGCTTGCGGAATTCGCGCCCCAGGTGCGACGCATCGGCGAATCCGCAGCTCGACGCGATATCGGCGACCGTGCGGTCCGAACTCGTCAGCAGCCACGCGGCCGTGCGCAGCCGCACCTGCTTCGCGAAGGCCTGCGGGCTCCTGCCGGTCTCGGCCTTGAACAGCCGTTCGAGCTGCCGCGTCGACAGGTCGAGCTTGCACGCGAGTTCCTCGAGCGGCAGCGCACGCCCGACGTGCTGTTCCATCAGAAGAATCGCGCGCTTGACCTTCGGGTGCGTCGCCGGCTCGAGCCCCGGCGGATGCGGCTGCGGCGCATTGCCTTTCTGCATCTCGCCGACGAGCAGGATGCGCAGCGCCTTCTGCACGGTCGCGTGATCGAAATGGCGCAGCAGGATCGCGGCGGCGACGTCGATCGACGCGCGGCCGCCCGAGCACGTGATCCGGCGCCGGTCGATCACGAACAGCCGGTCTGCGATCAGCAGGTCGGGATCGGCGGACGGAAAGCGCTCGATGAAATCCCAGTAATGGAACCAGCTCACGCAGGTGCGGTAGCCGTCGAGCACGCCGGCGCGCATCAGCGTGAACACGCCGGTGCAGATGCCGACGACCGTCGCGCCGCCCGCCGCCGCGCGGCGGATGAACTCGAGCGTTTCAGGGCCGGCCTGCGGCCCCGAATGCAGCAGCCCGCCGACCACCACCACATAGTCGAACGGCTCGGCCGCGTCGAACGTCTCCCACGGCGTGATCTGGATCCCGCAGCTCGCGCGCACCGGCGCGAGCGTCTCGCCGATCACGCTCCACGCGCAGCGCACGGGCTTGCTGTAGTCGCCGTCGTCGGCCGACAGCCGCAGCATGTCGACGAAGCCGGAGAAGGCCGTCAGCGTGAAGTTCGGCAGCAGCACGATGCCGAAGCGGATGCGCCGCGGCGCGGGTTCTGCGAGGGGGGAAGCGGGTACGTCGGGGGTCATCGCGGCCAATCTCGTCACGCCGGGCAGGCGGTCTCACTCGTTTCACACTGTTTGCGGGTTGCGGCTGCCGGAGGCGGCGCGGATGCAGCCAGCGTCGCCGATCGGCCGCGGCCGGACTTGTGGTTTTTCGTCGCGAACCATCGCCAAAACGCACTTTCGGGCCGGCCGGCACGGCGCTTGGCGGCGGTATCCCACGCCGATGCCGTTTTTGTTCTATCGGCCGATTTTACGCTTTGATGTACTGGTGCCCAACGACATTTCACGCATGCAACCCAAAGGAAGCCAGATGAACGTCAGCGCGTTCGACCTGTTCAAGATCGGCATCGGCCCGTCCAGTTCGCATACGGTCGGCCCGATGATCGCCGCGTGCCGCTTCGCGTCGCACGTCGAGGACGCGAACCTGCTCGGCTTCGTGCGCCGCGTGCGGGTCGAGCTGTACGGCTCGCTCGGCGCGACCGGCAAGGGCCACGGCACCGACAAGGCCGTGCTGCTCGGCCTCGAGGGCCACCTGCCCGACACGATCGATCCGGACCTGATCGAGCCGCGGCTGGCCGCGATCCGCGCGGAGAAATCGCTGTCGCTGCTCGGCAAGCAGACGGTGCGCTTCGACGAGAAGGAACACATCGGCTTTTATCGCAAGCTGATGAGCGGCACGAGCATCGTGCATCCGAACGGGATGCGCTTCCAGGCATTCGACGAGCACGGCCAGCTGCTGGTCGAGAAAGAGTATTACTCGGTCGGCGGCGGCTTCGTCGTGAACCGCGACGGCGATCGCGTGAACGGCGTGCGCGCGGCGGTCGAGGTGCCGTATCCGTTCCGCACCGGCGACGACCTGATGCGCCAGTGCCGCGAGCACGGGCTGTCGATCGCCGAACTGATGCTGCGCAACGAAACCGCGCTGCGCCCCGCCGACGAAGTGCGCGCCGGGCTGCTCGCGATCTGGCGCACGATGGCCGCCTGCGTCGAGCGCGGCTGCAAGGTCGAGGGCGACCTGCCGGGACCGATGCGCGTGAAGCGCCGCGCGGCCGAACTGAACGGCCGCCTGCGTTCGCGTTCCGAAGAGTCGCTGCGTGACCCGCTGTCGATGCTCGACTGGGTCAACCTGTACGCGATGGCCGTGAACGAGGAAAACGCGGCCGGCGGCCGCGTCGTCACCGCGCCGACCAACGGCGCGGCCGGCGTGATTCCCGCGGTGCTGCACTACTACGTGAAGTTCGTGCCGGGCTCGAACGAAGCCGGCATCGTCGAATTCCTGCTGACGGCCGCGGCGATCGGGATCATCTACAAGGAAACCGCGTCGATCTCCGGCGCGGAAGTCGGCTGCCAGGGCGAAGTGGGCGTCGCGTGCTCGATGGCCGCCGCCGCGCTCGCCGCGGTGATGGGCGGCACGCCCGACCAGGTCGAGAACGCGGCCGAGATCGGCATGGAGCACAACCTCGGGATGACCTGTGACCCCGTCGGCGGGCTCGTGCAGATCCCGTGCATCGAGCGCAACGCGATGGGCGCGATCAAGGCGCTGAACGCGTCGCGCATGGCGCTCAAGGGCAACGGCCAGCACTACGTATCGCTCGATTCCGTGATCAAGACGATGCGCGAAACCGGCGCCGACATGAAGACGAAATACAAGGAAACGTCGCGCGGCGGCCTCGCCGTGAACGTCATCGAATGCTAACGAAGGATCCAAACATGAGCCGCTACTCGATATTCAGCCTGTTCCGCAACGGCCTCTCGTATCACGAGAACTGGGAAAAGCAGTGGAAGAGCCCGGAGCCGAAGAAGGAATACGACGTCGTGATCGTCGGCGGCGGCGGCCACGGCCTCGCGACCGCGTACTACCTCGCGAAGGAGCACGGGATCACGAACGTCGCGATCCTCGAGAAGGGCTGGATCGGCGGCGGCAACACCGCGCGCAACACGACGATCGTGCGCTCGAACTATCTGTGGGACGAATCGGCCGCGCTGTACGAGAAGGCGATGAAGCTGTGGGAAGGGCTGTCGCAGGATCTCAACTACAACGTGATGTTCAGCCAGCGCGGCGTGATGAACCTCGCGCACACGCTGCAGGACGTGCGCGACACCGAGCGCCGCGTGAACGCGAACCGGCTGAACGGCGTCGACGCCGAATTCCTGACGCCCGCGCAGATCAAGGAAATCGAGCCGACGATCAACCTGAACAGCCGCTACCCGGTGCTCGGCGCATCGATCCAGCGCCGTGCGGGCGTCGCACGCCACGACGCGGTGGCCTGGGGCTTCGCGCGCGGCGCGGATCGCGCCGGCGTCGACATCATCCAGAACTGCCAGGTGACGGGCATTCGCCGCGAAGGCGGCGCGGTGGTCGGCGTCGATACGGTGAAGGGTTTCATCAAGGCGAAGAAGGTCGCGGTGGTCGCGGCCGGCAACACGACGACGCTCGCCGACATGGCCGGCGTGCGTCTGCCGATCGAAAGCCATCCGCTGCAGGCGCTGGTGTCCGAGCCGATCAAGCCGGTCGTCAACTCGGTGATCATGTCGAACGCGGTGCACGCATACATCAGCCAGTCCGACAAGGGCGACCTCGTGATCGGCGCCGGTATCGACCAGTACACGGGCTTCGGCCAGCGCGGCAGCTTCCACATCATCGAAAGTACGCTGCAGGCGATCGTCGAGATGTTCCCGGTGTTCTCGCGCGTGCGGATGAACCGCCAGTGGGGCGGCATCGTCGACGTGTCGCCGGACGCGTGCCCGATCATCACCAAGACCGACGTGAAGGGCCTGTATTTCAACTGCGGCTGGGGTACCGGCGGCTTCAAGGCGACGCCGGGCTCGGGCTGGGTGTTCGCTCACACGATCGCCCGCGACGAACCGCATCCGCTGAACGCGCCGTTCGCGCTCGACCGCTTCTACACGGGCCACCTGATCGACGAGCACGGCGCTGCCGCCGTCGCGCACTAACCGCACTGAGGAGAAAGAAACATGTTGCTGATCGAATGTCCGTGGTGCGGGCCGCGCGCCGAATCCGAGTTTACGTGCGGCGGTGAAGCCGACATCGTGCGCCCGGTGGCGAACGAGACCATGACCGACCGCGAATGGGGCGAATACGTGTTCATGCGCGAGAACAAGCGCGGGCTGCACAAGGAGCAATGGCTGCATGCGCAGGGCTGCCGCCGCTGGTTCAAGGTCACGCGCGACACGGTGACCTACGATATCAAGGGCTACGAAAAGTTCGGCGGGGCTGCCAATGGCGCCGCTGCCGGCAACGCACACGAAGAGGGCACCAGCAAATGAGCCAGAAAGACCGCCTCGGCACCGGTGGCCGCATCAATCGCGCGATTCCGTTGACGTTTACGTTCAACGGCCGCACGTATCAGGGCTTCCAGGGCGACACGCTCGCGTCCGCGCTGCTCGCGAACGGCGTGCACTTCGTCGCGCGCAGCTTCAAGTACCACCGTCCGCGCGGAATCGTGACGGCGGACGTCGCGGAACCGAATGCCGTCGTGCAGCTCGAAACCGGCCCGTACACCGTGCCTAACGCGCGCGCGACCGAGATCGAGCTGTACCAGGGGCTCGTCGCGACGAGCGTGAACGCGGAGCCGACGCTCGAGAACGACAAGTACGCGATCAACCAGAAGTTCTCGCGCTTCATGCCGGCCGGGTTCTACTACAAGACCTTCATGTGGCCGCGCAACATGTGGCCGAAGTACGAAGAGAAGATCCGCGAAGCGGCCGGCCTCGGCAAGGCGCCCGAGGTGCTCGACGCCGATCGCTACGACAAGTGCTACGCGCACTGCGACGTGCTCGTGGTCGGCGGTGGCCCGTCGGGCCTCGCCGCCGCGCATGCGGCCGCCACGGCCGGCGCACGCGTGATCCTCGTCGACGACCAGCGCGAACTCGGCGGCAGCCTGCTGTCGTGCCGCGCGGAGATCGACGCGAAGCCCGCGCTGCAATGGGTCGAGAAGATCGAGGCCGAGCTGCGCAAGCTGCCCGACGTGACGATCCTGTCGCGCAGCACCGCGTTCGGCTATCAGGACCACAACCTCGTGACGGTCACGCAGCGCCTGACCGATCACCTGCCGGTGTCGATGCGCAAGGGCACGCGCGAACTGCTGTGGAAGGTCCGTGCGAAGCGCGTGATTCTCGCGACCGGCGCGCACGAGCGGCCGATCGTATTCGGCAACAACGACCTGCCGGGCGTAATGCTGGCGGGCGCGGTGTCGACCTACGTGCATCGCTTCGGCGTGATGCCGGGCCGCAACGTGGTCGTGTTCACGAACAACGACCGTGCATACCAGACCGCGCTCGACCTGAAGGCGTGCGGCGCGAAGGTAACGGTCGTCGATTCGCGCGCGTCGTCGAACGGCGCGCTGCCGGCGGCGGCCAAGCGGCAGGGCGTGACGGTGATGAGCGGTGCGGTCGTCACGGCCGCTTCGGGCAAGTGGCGCGTATCGTCGGTCGACGTCGCGTCCTACTCGAACGGCCAGACCGGCGGCAAGATGCAGTCGCTGCCGTGCGACCTCGTCGCGATGTCGGGCGGCTTCAGCCCGGTGCTGCACCTGTTCGCGCAGTCGGGCGGCAAGGCGTGCTGGAACGACGAGAAGGCGTGCTTCCTGCCGGGCAAGCCCGTGCAGGCGGAAGCGAGCATCGGTGCGGCGGCCGGCGAATTCGGGCTGGCCCGTGCGCTGCGGCTCGCGGTCGATGCGGGCGTGGAAGCGGCGAAGGCCGCGGGCTTCACGGCCGCGCAGCGCCCCGTCGCGCCGCAGGTCGCGGAAACCGTCGAAGGTGCGCTGCAGCCGTTGTGGCTCGTCGGCAGCCGCGAGGCCGCCGCACGTGGGCCGAAGCAGTTCGTCGACTTCCAGAACGACGTCGCAGCCGCCGACATCCTGCTCGCCGCGCGCGAAGGCTTCGAGTCGGTCGAGCACGTGAAGCGTTACACGGCGATGGGCTTCGGCACCGACCAGGGCAAGCTCGGCAACATCAACGGGATGGCGATTCTCGCGGGCGCGCTCGGCAAGACGATTCCGGAAACGGGTACGACGACGTTCCGCCCGAACTACACGCCCGTGTCGTTCGGTACGTTCGCGGGCCGCGAGACGGGCGATTTCCTCGACCCGATCCGCAAGACGGCCGTGCACGAATGGCACGTCGAGCACGGCGCGATGTTCGAGGACGTCGGCAACTGGAAGCGGCCGTGGTATTTCCCGAAGAACGGCGAGGATCTCCATGCGGCCGTGAAGCGCGAATGTCTCGCGGTGCGCAACAGCGTCGGCATCCTCGACGCGTCGACGCTCGGCAAGATCGACATCCAGGGCCCGGACGCGGTGAAGCTGCTGAACTGGATGTACACGAACCCGTGGAACAAGCTCGAAGTGGGCAAGTGCCGCTACGGGCTGATGCTCGACGAAAACGGGATGGTGTTCGACGACGGTGTGACCGTGCGCCTCGCCGACCAGCATTTCATGATGACGACCACCACCGGCGGCGCGGCGCGCGTGCTGACGTGGCTCGAGCGCTGGCTGCAGACCGAATGGCCCGACATGAAGGTGCGGCTCGCGTCCGTCACCGATCACTGGGCGACGTTCGCGGTGGTCGGCCCGAAGAGCCGCAAGGTCGTGCAGAAGGTGTGCCAGGACATCGACTTCGGCAATGAAGCGTTCCCGTTCATGAGCTATCGCAACGGCACCGTCGCCGGCGCGAAGGCGCGCGTGATGCGGATCAGCTTCTCGGGCGAGTTGGCCTACGAAGTGAACGTGCCGGCGAATGCGGGCCGCGCGGTGTGGGAAGCGCTGATGGCGGCCGGCGCCGAGTTCGACATCACGCCGTACGGCACCGAAACGATGCACGTGCTGCGCGCGGAGAAGGGCTACATCATCGTCGGCCAGGATACCGACGGCTCGATCACGCCGTTCGACCTCGGGATGGGCGGGGTCGTCGCGAAGTCGAAGGACTTCCTCGGCAAGCGCTCGCTGTCGCGTTCGGATACCGCGAAGGAAGGCCGCAAGCAGTTCGTCGGCCTGCTGACCGAAGACGAACAGTTCGTGCTGCCGGAAGGCGCGCAGATCATCGCGAAGGACACGCAGGTGTCGGCCACCGATCCGACGCCGATGATCGGCCACGTGACGTCGAGCTACTACAGCCCGATCCTGAAGCGCTCGATCGCGCTCGCGGTGGTGAAGGGCGGCCTGAACAAGATGGGCGAGAGCGTCGTGATTCCGCTGGCCAACGGCAAGCGCATCACCGCGAAGATCTCGAGCCCGGTTTTCTACGATACCGAAGGGGTGCGTCAGCATGTGGAATGAAACGAGAAACCAGACGCAGGTGGCGGGCGCGGGCGGCGTGACGCTTGAATCGCCGTTCGTCGGCGCGGCCGACGTGCTGAAGCCGCACCAGGCGCGCGCTTCGAAGAAGTTCACGCTGCGCGAGCGGCCGTTCCTCGATCTCGTCAACGTGCGCGGCGAGTTGGGCGATCCGGCATTCGTCGCCGCGTTCGAGCGCGTGGTCGGCTGCCGGCCGCCCGCGGAGCCGAACACGGTGGCGCGCGGCGCCGAGTACGACGTGCTGTGGCTCGGCCCCGACGAATGGCTCGTGCGGTCGAACGGGCCGGTGCAGGCCGGCGTGCTCGAGGCGAAGCTGGCCGAGGCCGTGCAGGGCTTGTACGCGGCGGCCGTCGACGTCGGCAGCGGCTACACGGTCGTCGAGATCACCGGCGAACGCGTGCGCGACGTGATCGCGCGCGGCTGCCCGCTCGATCTGCATCCGCGCGTGTTCAAGCCGGGCCAGTGCGCGCAGTCGCACTACTTCAAGTCGCCGATCACGCTGATCCCGACCGGCGACGACACGTTCGAGATCGTCCTGCGCCGCAGCTTCGCCGACTATTTCGTGCGCATCATGCTCGACGCCGCGGCGCCGCTCGCATCATGAAGCCGTTCGACGAACCGTTCGTGGCGATCGACGCGCCGCGCCTGCGCGGGCGCGGCTGGAGCGTGTTCGTCGACGAACTGAAGGTGCCCGCGCGAATCGGCATTCATGCGCACGAGCATGAAGCGCCGCAGCCGATCGTGATCGACGCGCGGCTCGGGTATCGCTGCGAGCCGAGCGAGCAGGGCGAGTGGATCGATTACGACGGCTACTGCGCGCACGTCGCGTCGTTTCTGTCGCACAAGCCGCATACGCGGTTGCTGGAGACGCTCGTTGCAGATATCGCGGTGCTGTCGTTTCGCGAATGGCCGGCGCTGGAGTCGCTGACGCTGTCGGTGTACAAGCCGAAGATCCGGCCGGGGACGAAGCGCGTGGGTGTGTCGCTGGACTGGACGCGCGGGGATTACCTGCGGTGGACGGGGGCGGCGGGGCAGCTTTGATCAGAGGGGGCCGGATCAAGGCACGAGGGAGGTGATCCGGTGACGCCATGGGGCGGCGGCGCGAATGCGCCGCCGTACTCGTTTACAGTTCCTGAAATATGAGAAGAATGGGCTACCGCTGGCCTTTGGCGTTTTTGTTCCTGAAATATCGGAACAATTGGCGATATGGCACGGCCGGCGGTCAGTTCGGCTGCGTCAGTTGCGCTTCCCACTTCTTCAGGATGCGCACGCGTGCCTGACTGAAATCCACCCAACAGTTGAGCCAGGCGTCACTCGGAATCGTCTGCTGCGGATTGGCGGTCTTCACGTAGTCACAAGTATCGCCGGCAAAGGCGGCCCAACTCGTCTGCGATTTCGCGAGTCGGGCGGCAGCGTCGGGGTTGCGTTGGCGCAGCTTGCGAGCGAGCGACCGGTACGCGCTGTCCACTTGCTGCTGCTGCTGATCGAGCACGCAGCGCCGCACGGCTTCCATCGTCGGCCCTGCCTGTTCGCAGTCGACGGCAGCGAAAGCCGATACAGGGCCGCCCGACAGCGCGACAATGGCGAACAGCCGGACCGCGCGGCGTCGGGCCGGGGCCGTGCGAACGGGGGTGCCCATTGCTTACTTCGCGTTGCGGTTCGCGGCCGGCGCCGCTGACGGATCGCTGACCGGCACCATGTGCGCCTTCGCGTTGTTCGCATCGTTCGCGGTATTCGCACTTTTCGCATCGTCATCGGGTTCGAGCACGAACCGGAACGAATCGACCCGCTGCATCACTTTCGCCGCATACGCACTGGATCCGCCGCTGTAGCTCCTCAACCCGGCCTGCACGTTGCCGCCGGCCGCTTTCACATAGCCCGACAGAATGCGCGAGCCGACCTCGACGTTCGCATTCGGCTCGGTCAGGTCCTTCACGTCGCGCAGCATGCCGCGGTGCGCGGACGGCACGACCTGCATCAATCCGGTCGCGCCATGCTGGCCGCGCGCCTTTTCCTGGAAGCGCGATTCGATCGAAATAATCGCGTAAACGAGTGCCGGCGGCAGCGAATATTTCGTCGCAGTGACGCTCACGATATCGGCGAGCTTCGCGGCCTTTTCTCTTGCGACGCCGAATTTCTTCGTCAGGTAGGACGTGATGCGGCGGTTTGCTTCGTTGGGCTGATCGTTGGTGCTCGCGAGCGGCGCGGGCGCGGCAGCCGGCGCCGATGCCAGTGCATCGGGCGCGGAAGCAGGCAAAGCGGGCGCCTGCTGCGCCGCGGCCTGTTGCGCAATGCCGAGCGAAAGCACGATCAGCCAGAAGAACCGTCGTCGCATGGTCGAGTGCGGGGAAATGGGAGGCGCATAGTATATCGACCAATCGCGGCGCGTGGTCGAGCGCCGGCTCGAATGAAAGCGACGTGTAGGCTTGTCACGTTCGCGATCATCTACGTGCCGATCGTTGCGCGGACACGCATCGGAGTCCGGACGCGCGCTAGTTGATGATCTCGCCGATGCCGGTTTCGATGCGGATTCTGAGCTGCTGGATGAACGCCGGATCGTACGGTTCCCAGCTATCGAGTTCGCCAACGATCTTCAAAGGCGATGTGCTTCGATACGATCGCGTCGGATTGCCCGGGAATTTCTTGTCCGTGACGTTCGGGTCGTTTTCGAATTCGCCGGTGGGTTCGACGATGTAGACCCGCGGCCGGCCATCGCCTTTGGCCATGTCCGCAGCCAGGCCGGCGCCTTTGGGCAGGGCCGTGAAATAAATGTGATTCATCACGACGTCATCCCGATAATTCGATCTGAAGCCTGCCGTCAGCAAGTCGCCGGTCCGCAGATCCGCTTTCGTGCCATGAAAAAACGGGCCGGTGTCCAGGGCAGCCATGGTTTCCCCTTCGAAAAATTTTGCGACGGCTGCTACGCGCGCCGCGCGCTCGCCACCCGCGCGATCGCGCCGATCGCATCGCTGACGAGCACCGCGAGCAAGCCGACGATCACGCCGCCTTGCAGCACGAACGCGGTGTTCGACGTCTGCAGGCCCGCGATGATCACGTCGCCGAGCCCGCGCGCGGCGACCGTCGAGCCGATCGTCGCGGTGCCGAGATTGATCACGACCGCGAGGCGGATGCCGTTGACGATCACCGGGAACGCGAGCGGCAGCTCGACGGACACCAGCTGCTGCCAGCCGCTCATCCCCATCCCGCGCGCGGCGTCGACGACGTCGCGCGGCACGTCCTCGATCCCCGCGATCGTGCTTTCGAAAACCGGCAGGAGCCCGTACAAAACGAGCGCGATCAGCACGGGTTTCAGGCCGAAGCCGACTGCCGGCACGGCCAGCGCGAGCACGGCGACCGGCGGGAAGGTCTGGCCGATATCGACGACGCTGCGCGCGACCGGCAGGAAATCCGCACCGAACGGCCGCGTGACCGCGATGCCGGCCGCGACCGCGACGATCGTGCCGATCAGGCTCGACAGCGCGACCGTGCCGAGATGCGCGAGCGTGAGATCGAGCAGGCTCGCGCGATCGTAGATCACCGGCGCGCCGTTGTCCGCGAACGGCGCGAACAGACCCTGCAGCCACACGGGGCGCAACAGCAGCACGAGCAGCAGCGCGAGCGCGGCCGCGCGGGCGACGTACGCGGGAAGCGACGACCGCTTGGGTCCCATGCTGCCGCGCGTCGTCATGCGGGCTGCCTCGCGTGTGAACGGATCGCGTCGAGCGTGATGCGGCGGGGGCCGTGTGCGTGGCGGTAGCCGTCGGCCGTATCGTCGACGGGTAGCGCATCGACGCCGCGCCACAACAATTCGGACACCGCATCGCGCAGCGTGCGCGTCGCCGCGATCGGTTCGCCGTCGGCGTGGCCGGCTTCGGCCACGGCGTCGATCGGCGTGAGCGCGAGCAGGCGCAGCGGCCGATCGACGCCCGCGACGAGCTGTTCGACGACACCCGCCGCCGGCTTGCCGAGAATCTCGGCCGGCGACGCGACCTGCAGCAGCCGGCCGCCGTCCATCACCGCGATCGTGTCGCCGAGCTTCAGCGCTTCCTCGATATCGTGCGTGACGATCACGACCGTGATGCCGAGGCGGCGCTGCAGCGCGAACAGATCGTCCTGCGCCTTGTTGCGGATGATCGGATCGAGCGCGCCGAATGGTTCGTCCATCAGCAGCATCGCAGGCTCGGCCGCAAGGGCGCGCGCAACGCCGACGCGCTGCTGCTGGCCGCCCGACAGTTCGTGCGGGAGCTTGCCCGCGAATTCGGCCGGCGCGAGATGGAACAGGTCGAGCAGTTCGTTCACGCGGGCGTCGATGCGCTCCGCCGGCCAGCCGAGCAGGCGCGGCACGGTCGCGATGTTGCGCGCGACGCTCCAGTGCGGAAACAGCCCGTGCCCCTGGATCGCATAGCCGATGCCGCGGCGTAGTTGCTCGGGTGCGACGGTCGCCGTATCGACGCCGTCGATGCGAATCGTGCCGCTGGTCGGCGCGATCAGCCGGTTGATCATGCGCAAGAGCGTCGACTTGCCGCTGCCCGATGCGCCGACGAGCGCGGTGATCGTGCCGCGTTGCATCGTCAGCGATACGTCGTCGACGGCGATCGCGTCGCCGAAGCGTTTGCCGACTCGTTCGATCTCGATCATCCTGCACGCCCCTTCGCGAGCGACGTCGCGGCTTCGAACACGACCGCGGCCGCCAGTGCGAGCGCGATCGTCGGGATCGCGCCGAGCAGCACGAGATCGGCGGCCGATTGCCCGATCCCCTGGAAGATGAAGGTGCCGAACCCGCCGCCGCCGATCAGCGCGGCCACCGCGGTCAGCCCGATGTTCTGCACGAGCACGATGCGCACGCCGCTCAGGATCACCGGCAGCGCGAGCACGAGATCGACGCGCAGCAGCCGCTGCGCACGCGTCATGCCCATCGCGCGCGCGGCTTCGGTCACGTGCGGCGGCACCTGTTCGAGCCCGACCACGACGCTCGATGCGATCGGCAGCAGCGAGTAGAGGAACAGCGCAAGCACGGCCGGCGCGACCCCGATGCCGCGGATGCCGAGCGCGGCCGCGAGCGGCACGTGCGTGGCGAGCAGGCCGAGCGGCGCCATCATCAGCCCGTACATCGCGATGCTGGGGATCGTCTGCACGATATTGAGCGCAGGCATCGCGACGGTGCGCACCGTCGCGATGCGCGCGCAGGCGATGCCGAGCGGCACGCCCGCGACGAGCGCGGCGGCGACCGAGCCGCCCGCGAGCGACATGTGACGGATCGCTTCGCGCCAGAAATCGTCGCTGCGCACCGCGTATTCGCGCATCACGGAGAGGCCGTCCCACCAGCCGCTCGCAAGCGGCACCGAAACCGCTGCTATCGCGACGGCGAGCGCGGCGAGGCGCCGCCACGGGCCGAACGCGAGGCGCGCGAGCGCGTCGGCGATCAGCACGGCCCATGCGAACAGCAGCAGCCAGACGCCGGCGTCGGGCGACACGCGGGCCAGCATGTCGTCGGGTGCGACGACATGCGCCGCGGCCGCGCCGACCGCATACGCGAGCGTCGCGAGCCCCGTACAGCCGGCCGCGAGCCGCCACGCGGGACGGCTCGCCGTCATCACCCACAGCGCGCCGACGGTCCACAGCGCGGCGAGCACGGCGCCCTGCATCGGCGGCAACGCGGCGAACACCGACAGCCCGGTGCCGGCCGCGATCCGGTTCGGCCGCAGCACCGCGAACGACAGCCCGAACACCGCGACGATCGTCAGCATGCCGATCAGGATGCCGACCTTGTCGAGCGTGACGCGCCGCGCGGACGCTGCCGCGCGCGCCGTCATTTCACGAAACCCTTCGCTTTCAGGTAGCTTTTCGCGACGCCGGCCGCCGGCTCGCCGTTGAGCTGGATGCGGGCGTTCAGCGATTGCAGCGTTTTCAGGTCGAGGCTCGCGAACACGGGCTTCAGCAAGTCGGCGATCTGCGGATGCGCTTTCAGCGCGGCTTCGCGGATCACCGGCGCCGGCGCGTAGACGGGCTGCACGTGCTTGTCGTCGTCGAGCACCGCGAGGCCGCTCGACGCGATGCCGCCGTCGGTGCCGTAGACCATCGCCGCGTTCACGCCGTCGGTCTGGTTCGCGGCGGCCTTGATCGTCGCGGCCGTGTCGCCGCCGGACAGCACGACGAGCTGCTCGGGCTTCAGCTTGAAGCCGTACGCTTTCTCGAACGACGGCAGCGCGGACGCGCTGTTCACGAATTCGGCCGAGGCCGCGAGCTTCACCTTGCCGCCGCTGGCCACCCACTTGCCGAAGTCGGAGAAGGTCTTCAGGTGCTGCGACTGCGCGACGGGCGCGAGCAGCGCGACGCCCCACGTGTTGTTCGCGGGCGCCGGTGCGAGCCACACGAGATGGTTCGCCGCGTAGTCGAGTTGCTTCGCGGTGTCGTAGCCTTGGCTCGCGTTCTTCCACACCGGATCGTCGGCCTTGTTGAAGAAGAACGCGGCGTTGCCCGTGTATTCGGGGTAGACGTCGATCTCGCCGCTCGTGAGCGCCTTGCGCACGATCGGCGTCGTGCCGAGCGCGATCTTCTCGGTGACGGGAATGCCGTGGGCCTTCAGCACCTGTGAAATGAGGTTGCCGAGCAGGTTGCCTTCGGTGTCGATCTTCGACGACACCACGACGGGCGTGTCGGCGTGCGCGCCGGGCGCCACGATCGCGGCGGCGAACGCGAGGCCCAGGATCCGGGCGGGCAGGGCGAGCTTCATCGGGGCCAATCTCCAGGAGGGGGCGTACGCCGAAAGTTACTTGACTGAGCGGGCTTTGGCAAACCGCGTGCGGCGGCGTGTCCACAGCCGATGTGAGGATAACCCGCAACCGCCGTACGGGCTTGTTACACTGGAATTCACTCCCGCCTGCGGACATTTGCCGACATGAAGCCCGAGCTGCTGGTCCTCATCGCATTGCGCGGCGACGCGCATCGCGAGATCGTCGCGTCGTTCGACGTGCGTTATGCCCCGACCCCCGACGCGCGCGAACGCGCGATCGCCGAACACGGCAGCACGATTCGCGCGGTGCTGACCAACGGCAGCACGGGGCTGACCGCCGCCGAGATCGACCGGCTGCCGCAGCTCACGTTCGTCAGCGCGCTCGGCGCGGGCTACGAGCACATCGACGTCGCGCACGCGAAGGCGCGCGGCATTGTCGTAGTCACGGGCGCCGGCACCAACGACGATTGCGTCGCCGATCACGCGTTCGCGCTGCTGCTCGCGGCGGTGCGCAACGTCGTGCAGCTCGATGCGAAGACCCGCGCGGGCGTGTGGCGCGACGGGCTGTCGATGCCGCCGAACGTGTCGGGCAAGAAGCTCGGCATCGTCGGGCTCGGCAAGATCGGCGAGAAATGCGCGCGTCGCGCGGTCGGCTTCGACATCGAGATCGGTTATCACAACCGGTCGGAGAAGCCCGTGCCGTACCGCTATTTCGACCGGGTCGACGCGCTCGCGCAGTGGGCCGATTTCCTGATCGTCGCGACGCCGGGCGGCGCGGGCACGCGGCATCTGATCGATCGGACCGTGCTCGACGCACTCGGCCCCGGCGGTTTTCTCGTCAACGTATCGCGCGGCAGCGTTGTCGATACCGCTGCTTTGGCGGACGCGCTGCGCGAGCGGCGCATCGCGGGCGCGGGGCTCGACGTGTACGAAGGCGAACCCGAGCCGCCGCGCGCGCTGACGGATCTCGACAGCGTCGTGCTGACACCGCACATGGGCGGCTGGTCGCCCGAGGCGCTCGATCGTTCGGTGCGGCAGTTTCTCGACAACGCGGCGCGGCACTTCGCGGGGCAGCCGGTGTTGACGCCGGTGTGAGCGCCGGGCGGCGGCGTCTACTCAGTTCGCCTGCCTGCAGAATTCCCAGTAGAAATCCGGCAGATTCGCCGGCTTGTCGGCATCGAGATCGATCCAGCCGAACTGGTTGTGCTCGTCGCTCAGCACGATTTCGTGACGATCGGCCTGACACTCCTTTCATCTAGCGATCCCCCGCCCGCATCGACGGGCATGCGGGCGGGGGACGCGGCGCCGTTACGCCGGCAGACGGCGCACGATTACGCGCCCGTCGACGGCGACGCCAGCGGCACCGTCACCGACGTGCCGGCCGGATCGAGCGTCAGCCCGGTGCCCGGCGTCGGCCGCAACGTCGCTTCATAGTCGCTGGAGAGGACGACGAGTCCCAGCCGGTGGCCTGCTTCCAACTGGTAGTCGCGCGGCATGAACGTCAGCTTCAGGTCGTACGGCATGCCGGGCAGCACCGGTTGCGACACCCACTCGGACAGCCGGTTGCGCGGGTCGGTCCATGCGCGCGTGACGATCGTCGCCGTGCCGTCCGGCGCACGGTCGACCAGTAGCGCCGTCACGTTCGCGACGCCCGTGAAGGTCAGCCTGACGCGCGCGGTCGCGGTGCCGGACAGGCGTGCCGCGGCCGTCAGCGGTGCGGTCTCGAAGCGGCTGCGGTTTTCGCCGGTCGGCGTGTTCGCCAGCGTGAGCGCGGGAATGCGCGCATCGTCGGTGAAGCGCGCGAGCGGGCCGCCGCTCGGCAGTCGCAGCAGCGTGCCGGTGCTCGCGCCGTCGCCGCCGGCGAAGTACGTGACCGGCGTCGCGTGGCGCGCGGCCCAGTCGGCTTCCTTCAGCAGCGTGCCGTCCGCCTGCGCGACCACCGCGCGCGGATCCTGCTCGACGCCGTTGTCATAGCCGATCAGGTAGCGCGTGAACCACCGGTTCACCTCCGCCGTCCACGCGTCGGCCATCGCCGGCACGCGGGTCGGATCGGTGTGCTTCAGGCGATGCAGCCACAGCTGGGTCGGCACGCCCTGACGTCGCATCGCCAGATACCACGACGTCGACTGGTCGACGCGCACGTTGTCGTCGGTCAGCCCTTGCGCGACGAGCGCCGGCGCGACCGCGAACGCGGTCGGAATGTCGCGCGCGGCCCAGAACGGCGAATAGTCGCCGGTCTTGCGGTCTTCCTGCTGCAGCGCTTCGTCGATCAGGTGCGTGCAACGCTCCGGATGCGCGTTCGTCAGCAGCGCCTTGATGTACACGTCGACATCCTCGCCCTGATAGCCTTCCGGCGCGCGCACGAGGCCGCCCGAGCGGTAGTAGCCGTACATGTTCGACAGCCCCGCGATCGGCACGATCGCGTCGAGCCCGCGCGTGCGCAGGCTCGCGACCATCTTCGGCAGCGTGCCGTCGTACGACACGCCGTACATGCCGACGTGGCCGGTCGACCAGTTCGCGACGACCGTCTTGCCGTTCGCGTCCTTCGCGGTCGCGTCGCGGCCGAGCCAGCGGATCACCGACGCCATCGCGACCGATTCGTCGCGCGTCAGGATCGTCGGGCAGCCATCCGAGCCGGCGGTGCCGAGCGAATCCGCATAGACGATCGTGAAGCCGCGCGGCACGAAGTAGCTCTCGATCCATGAACGGCCGGCGGCGGCCGCCTCGAGCTGCTGCAGCATCCGGGTTTGCGGTGCGGCGGCGAGGATGCGCGTGGATGCCGATGCCGCGGCGCCGGCGGTCGAGGCCGGATGCGGCGTGCCGTCGAGTTCGACGTCGACGTCGTGGTTCGGGCTGTCGGCGAGCCCCGCGTAATACGGGCTCGCGAGCACGATGACGGGCGTGCGCGCGCCGTTCGCCGTTTCGGACGGCCGCACGATGCGCACGTGGATGCGGTCGCGCGTGCCGTCGCCGTCGGAATCGACCGGCGTGTCGACCCACGCGTTCTCTTCGATCGTGCCGCCGGACAGCGACGGCTGCACCTGGCCGTTGCTGATCACCGGCTTGTAGCGGCCGCCGCTCGCCGGATTCGCGTAAGGCACGCCGGACGGCGAAAAGCGCGACGCGAGCGATTGCGTATTGGACTGATCGGCCGCGGCGGCGGCCCCCGCCTGTTGGCCCTGCGCGAGCGCTGACACGCCCGCCACGCTGCCGCCGTCGTCGCCGCCGCACGCGGCGAGCGTCGCGGCCGCCACGAGCGCGGGCAGCCATGCGCGCCGTACTCCGGTTCGATGAATGTTCATGGAATCGACCTCGTCTCTTGTGTTTGTCTGGAACCGGCCGGCTCGCGATACGCCCCCTGCGGCCTGGCCGGGTGCTGCGTCGGATGAAGCGGAACTGCACCATCAAAAACGGCGGACGAGATGGATAAGGATCTCGCCCGGTGCCGGCGTGCGTCGGGCGGCGCGCATCCGGCCGGCGTCGAGGCGAGCGCATCGCCCCGAACGGGAATCGTCAGTGCGGCGGTTCGCTACGAATACAGGAGTGCGAATCAAATGCGGGCATGCCCTGGCTTCCTTCAGGTTTCGGATGAAACGGAACGGCACGATGCGATGAGGCGGGAGTGTTGCGAACGACGGTGCTGCAACGGCAGGAAAGCGCGACGCGAGTCGGCACGCTGGCCGGATTGCTTTCCGGAAGCTTGCGCAAAAGTTATCTCAGTGAAATGTTCGTGTCAAACTTTTTTAGCTTGAATCAAACAAAGTTTCGATATGGGTGCGCATGTGTGCTCAACTTCCCGGCAATCCGTCCGTAAACAGGGAAAAACAGGCTGAAAACGAGAGAGAAAGAGGGCAATGACGATACCGGTTACGGCGGCGGGCGGCCTTACGCTCGCGCAAATGGCGCAGGCGGCGCTCGCCGGGCGCGAGACGCCGGACACGACGGCGTCCGGCGCGCAGCAAGACACGCCGATCAGCGTCCGGGCAATCGATCCGGACGCGCTGCAGGCGGCGATGACGAAACAGTTGTCGATGGTGGGCGATTTGACGATGAAGCTGCGCGGCGTGACCGATATGCTCGCGACGAGCCTGCAGGACATCGTCGCGAAGCGGCCGGACTTGGCCGATGCGCCGTTCGACTTCATGACCGACGACGGCCGGATCAAGGTCGTGTCGAAGACGATGACGGACAGCGATCGCGCGTGGATCGAGTCGACGCTGAATTCGAACGCCGGCCTCGTGCTCGCGACGCGCGATTTTCACGAGCAGGCCGTCGATATCGCCGCGCAAGGTGCGGCCGTGCGCGGCGACGCGTTCACGGACAGCGATCGCGCGGCGGCGAGCCAGGGCGCCGACGCACGCTTTCACTTCATGAGCCTGCTCAACCGGTCGGTCGCGGACAACCCGCCGCCCGTGCCGCCCGGCGGGCACTTCACCACGCAGGACGGCACGACGCTGACGATCGAGCCGTCGGCCGGCACGGCGCGCGGCACGCTCGCGCTGCTGAGCACCGCGCGCCAGTTGTCGTCGGGTGCGGCGATTTTCGTCGACGCATCCGGCAACACGTCCTACGGCATGCGTATGGAACTCGTCAACGTCGGCTTCGACGTGCTCGCCGGCTACACGCCCGACGGCGGCAGCAGCGTCGGTTTCCACGAGACCGCGTAACGCCGCGCCAATGGCCTCTACTCGTCGCGCAGCGCCTCGGCCGGCCGCACCCGCGCGGCGCGCCAGCTCGGGTACAGCGTCGCGACGCACGACATCAGGAACGCGGCCGACGCAATCTCGATCACGTCGAGCGCCGACAGCTTCGACGGCAGCGCGCTGAGGAAATACACGGACGGCGTCAGGAAGCGGATGTCGAGCAACTGTTCGACCGCCGGCAGCACCACCGGGATGCTCACCGCGATCGCGCAGCCGAGCGCGACGCCCGCCAGCGTGCCGGCGAGGCCGATCGTCATTCCCTGGATCGCGAAGATCTTCATGATCGCGCGGGGCGGCGCGCCGAGCGTGCGCAGGATCGCGATGTCGCCCTGCTTCTGCGTGACCGTCATCACGAGCGACGACACGAGGTTGAACGCGGCGACCGCGACGATCAGCATCAGGATCAGCGACAGCATCCGCTTCTGCAGCCGCTCGGCTTCGAACCACGTGCGGTTCTGCTGCGTCCAGTCGCGGATATACAGGTTGCCCGACAGCGTGCGCGACAGCGCCAGCGCGATCTCCGGCGCGCGCTGCAGATCGTCGACGCGCAGCCGGATGCCGGTCGGCGCGCGCACGTTGGCCAGTTGCTGCGCGTCGCGGATGTGGATGTACGCGAGCGCGCTGTCGTACTGGTAGTGGCCCGACTCGAACGTGCCGACCACGTTGAACTGGCGGAACCGCGGCAGCGCGTCGCCCAGGCGCGCGGCATTGCCGGGCGCGAAGAACGTGATGCGGTCGCCGATCTTCACGTGCAGCGCATCGGCGAGCGCCGCGCCGAGCACGATGCCCATCTCGCCCGGTACGAGCGCGTCGAGGCGGCCCGTCTTCAGCTTGCGCGCGATCTCGGACACGCGCGGCTCGAGCACGGGATCGATGCCGCGCAGCGCGACGCCGGTCACGTTGCCCGCGTTCGTCAGCAGCGCCTGCGCGTCGATATAGGGCGCGACCGCGCGCACCGCAGCATTCTGTAACGATTCGTGCGCGGTGAGCCGCCAGTCGGGCATCGCGCCGGACGGCGAGAAGATTTCCACATGCGCGAGCACCGACAGCATCCGGTCGCGCACCTCGGTGCGAAAGCCGTTCATCACCGACAGCACGACGATCAGCGCGGCCACGCCGAGCGCGATGCCGGCCATCGCGGCGCCGGCGATGAACGACACGAAGCCGTCGCCGGCCGAGCGCCGGCCGCCGCGCGCGTAGCGCAGCCCGATCTGCCATTCGAACGGGAGTTTCAAGCGGTTTCCTTTCGTTTCGATTCGATCCTGCCGAGCCGCGCATTCTAGCGAACGCGGCGCGGCCGCGTGCGGAGGCCGGACATCGGCGGCCCGCCATCCGCCCGATGCCCGCCCGACCGGCCGGTCACCGGCGGGCGTTGCGCGCCGGCACACCGCTGTTTCCATCGTTTCGGGTCTGATCGATAATGGCGCCCAGCATCCGGTCGAAGATACCCAATCATCACGGCGCAACCGGGCCGCGCCGTCACAGACCCATAACGATTCGGGGAAGGTTGCCGCTTGGGCAGCATGTCCTTGACAAGGAAATAACAAAATGGATTTGCTGCGTTTCCTGCTGCTCCTGCCGATTCGCGCGGCGGGCTTCGTCTGGTGGCTGCTCGGCTGCGCGCTGCGGCCGCTGGTCGGCGACGTGTCGTGGACGGCGCCCGCATGGATGGGCGTCACCGCCGCGGCCGTGCGCCGCCGCCCGTGGCATGCCGGCGGCATCGTGCTGCTCGCGGCCGCGCTCGGTTACGGCGGCTACTGGTTCAAGCATCGCCCGAAGCCGCCGGAGCCCGAAACCGTCGGCTTCACCGTGAAGGCGCCGGCGATCACGACCTACGAGGTCGACGACACCGACAAGCCGAAGATCACCGTGCATCCGCTGGAAGTGGCGTTCTCGCGATCGGCCGCGCCGATCGAACAGGTCGGCAAGCCGGCCGGCGACGGCATCGAGATGACACCCGCGCTGAAGGGCGCGTGGGAGTGGGCCGACGACAAGACGCTGCGCTTCACGCCGGCGGCCGACTGGCCGGTCGGCGCGCACGTCGAGGTGCGCTTCGCCGTGCATCGCGTGTTCGCGCCGCAGGCGACGATGCGCGACGATCGTTTCGCGTTCGACGTGCCGGCGTTCGCCGCGACGTTCGGCGACAACCAGTTCTACCAGAACCCCGACAATCCGGCGGAGAAGCAGGCGCTGCTGCAGTTGCGCTTCAACTACCCGGTCGATCCGGCCGAGTTCGAGAAGCGCATCGGCCTCGCGCTGGTCGGCCGCGACGGCAAGACCGTGTCGCCGCTGCGCTATACGGTCAACTACGACAAGATGAAGACGAGCGCGTGGGTCTACTCGCAGCCGCTCGACATTCCGCGCGATCCGCTGGCAGTGCGGCTCGACGTCGACAAGGGCGTGAAGAGCGCGCGAGGCGGCAACGGCACGCCGGATGTGCTGCACGCGTCGGTCGACGTGCCGGGGCTGTACAGCCTGTCGATCGGCAATATCGCGCCGACGCTGGTCGACAACGAGCGTTACGAGCCGGAGCAGGTGCTCGTCGCCGAAGCGTCCGACGGCGTGCGCAGCGCGGAGCTGGCCGCGCGCGCGAAGGCGTGGGTGTTGCCGAAGCGCAAGCCGGGTGTCGATCAGTCGGCCGACGATCCGCCGTACGAATGGAACCTGGCCGACGTCAGCGACGCGGTGCTGAAGCAGTCGAAGCCGCTGCCGCTCGAAGCGGTGCCCACCGAGAACGACTACGCGACGCTGCAAAGCTTCAAGTATCACGCGACGCCGGGCGATCGTATCGTCGTGCGAATCGAGGGCAACCTTAAATCGGCCGGCGGTTACCTGCTCGCCGAGGCGGCGACGACCGCGTTCACGGTGCCCGACTATCCGAAGCTGCTGCGCTTCATGGCTGATGGCTCGCTGCTGTCGATGAGCGGCAGCAAGCGGCTGTCGGTCGTGTCGCGCAACCTGCCGGGGATGAAGGTCGAGATCGGCCGCGTGCTGCCCGACCAGATCCAGCATCTCGTGAGCTTCAACAACGGCACGTACGCGCGGCCCGAACTGTCGTATTCGTTCAGCGAGGATCACATCGTCGAGCGTTTCGTGCAGACTCGCGCGTTCCCGGCCGGCGACCCGGGCCGCGCCCATTACGAAGGCGTCGACCTCGGCCAGTATCTGAAGGACGGCAAGCGCGGCGTGTTCCTGCTGCACCTGTCGAAGTACGATCCGGCGGCCGAGAAGAAGAAGGCCGACGATGCGAAGGATGGCGACGCGGCGTCCGATGACGGCAGCCACGATCAGTCCGACAACGCCGATTCGGGCGACAGCAGCGGCAACGGCGACGACGGCGACGACGCACTCGGCGACACGC
Source organism: Burkholderia sp. MS389 (assembly GCF_016899425.1). Lineage (GTDB taxonomy): Bacteria > Pseudomonadota > Gammaproteobacteria > Burkholderiales > Burkholderiaceae > Burkholderia > Burkholderia sola. The sequence continues at coordinate 1,462,127 of NZ_CP045995.1, read as the reverse complement.
GGCTGATCGTCGTGACCGATCTCGGGATGCTGGTCAAGAAGGCGCTGGATGGCAGCCAGGACGTGTTCATCCAGTCGATCCGCTCGGGCAAGCCGGTTGCGGGCGCAACCGTATCGGTACTCGCGGTGAACGGCCAGGCGCTGTTCACGCAGACCACCAGCGCCGACGGCGTCGTGCATTTCCCCGCGTTCAAGGGGCTCGACCGCGAGAAGCGTCCGCAGCTCTACGTCGTGAAGAAGGACACCGACCTGTCGTTCCTGCCGGTGGCCGGCCGCGACCGCCAGCTCGACTTCTCGCGCTTCGACGTCGACGGCGAACGCAACGCGACGGGCCAGGGGCAATTGTCCGCGTACCTGTTCTCGGATCGCGGGCTGTACCGACCCGGCGATCCATTCCATATCGGCCTGATCGTGCGTGCGGCCAACTGGGCGCGCAGCCCGGCCGGCGTGCCGCTGCAGGCGGAGATCGTCGACCCGCGCGGGATGACCGTCGAGCGCAAGCCGGTGACCGTCGACGCGACCGGTTTCACCGAGATCGGCTACACGACCGCCGAAACGGCGCCGACCGGTACGTGGACGGTCAATCTGTACATCGTGAAGGACGGCCAGCCGGGCGCCGAGCCGATCGGCAGCACGACGGTGCAGGTGAAGGAATTCCTGCCCGACCGGATGAAGGTCGACGCGAAGCTGTCGCAGCAGGTCGTCGAAGGGTGGGTGAAGCCGAAGGGGCTGAAGGGCATCGTCGATGCGCAGAACCTGTTCGGCACGCCGGCCGAGAAACGCCGCGTCGCGGCGACGCTGACGCTGCGCCCCGTGTGGCCGTCGTTCCGCAGCTGGCAGGGGTATCACTTCTTCGACGCACGCCGCGCGAAGGAGGGCTACACGACCGCGCTGCAGGACGGCACGACCGACGACAAGGGCCATGCCGAATTCGATCTCGATCTCGACAAGTACGCGGACGCGACCTATCAGCTCTACTTCCAGGCGAAGGCGTATGAAGCGGAAGGCGGCCGCAACGTCGCCGCGAACGCGCAGACGCTCGTGTCGAACAACGACTGGCTCGTCGGCTACAAGTCGGTCGACGATCTCGGCTACGTGAAGCGCGGCAGCCCGCGCACGGTGCGGCTCGTCGCGATCGATCCGGGCGCGAAGGCGATCGACGTGAAGGACCTGCGCGCGCAGCTCGTCGAGCAGCGTTACGTGTCGGTGCTGACGAAGCAGGATTCCGGCGCGTACAAATACGATTCGCGGCTGAAGGAAGTGCCGGTCGACGAGAAGCCGCTGTCGATTCCGGCAGCCGGGCTCGACTACGCGCTGCGCACCGACAAGCCGGGCAGCTATGCGCTCGTGATCCGCCGCGTCGATGGCGCCGCGGTGAACCGGATCGAGTATTCGGTCACGGGTGCCGCGAACGTCACGCGTTCGCTCGACCGCAACGCGGAGCTTCAGGTAAGCCTCGCGAAGCACGACTTCAAGCCGGGCGAACAGGTGGAAATCGCGATCCGCGCGCCTTACGCGGGCAGCGGCCTGATCACGATCGAGCGCGACAAGGTGTATGCACATGCGTGGTTCCATGCGGACACGACGAGCTCGATTCAGCACATCACGGTGCCGGCCGGCTTCGAAGGCAACGGCTACATCAACGTCCAATACATTCGCGATCCGTCGTCGGACGAGATCTTCATGAGCCCGCTGAGCTACGGCGTCGTGCCGTTCTCGGTGAACCTCGATGCGCGCCGCAACGCGGTGAGCGTCGATGCGCCGGCGCTCGTGAAGCCGGGCGATACCGTCAACTTCACCGTGCATTCGGCGAAGCCCGCGAAGGTCGTGGTGTTCGCGGTCGACGAGGGCATCCTGCAGGTCGCGCGCTACAAGCTCGGCGATCCGCTGAAGTTCTTCTTCCGCAAGCGGATGCTCGAAGTCGGCACGTCGCAGATCCTCGACCTGATCCTGCCGGACTTCGAGAAGCTGATGGCGATGGCCGCGCCCGGCGGCGACGCCGACGACGCGATCGGCCGCCAGTTGAATCCGTTCAAGCGCAAGCGCGACAAGCCGGTCGTCTACTGGTCGGGGATCGTCGACGTGAACGGCGACACGCGCCTGAGCTACACGGTGCCCGACTACTTCAACGGAAAGCTGCGCGTGATGGCCGTGTCGGTGTCGCCGGATCTCGTCGGCACGTTCGAAGGCGCGACGACGGTGCGCGGCGATTTCGTGCTGTCGCCGAACGTGCCGACGACGCTCGCGCCGGGCGACGAGGCCGACGTCAGCGTCGGTGTCGCGAACAACCTGACGGGCGTCGGCAACCAGCCGGTGCCGGTCGCGGTCACGCTGAAGACGGGCCCGCAGTTGCAGGTGATCGGGCCGGCGACGCAGAACGTCGCGCTCGCGCCGCAGCACGAAGGCGTCGCGCTGTTCCGCGTGAAGGCGACCGATACGCTCGGCTCCGGCGCGCTGTCGTTCGGCGCGCGCTACGGCGCGAAGGGTGCGCAGCAGCGTGTCGACGTGTCGGTGCGGCCGGCCGCCGCGTTCCGCACGCAGCTCGACATCGCGCGGCTCGACCCGGGCAAGAAGACGGGCGTGCCGAACCTGCGGTCGATGTACGACGCGTATGCGTCGCGCGACGCGAGTATTTCCACCGCGCCGCTGGTGCTGACCGAAGGGTTGTCGTCGTATCTCGTCAACTTCGAGCATTCCTGCAGCGAGCAGATGGTGAGCGCGGCCGTGCCGCGCGTGTTCGCGGCGAAATGGCTGTCGGCGCGCGCACTGACGAGCGCGATGCATGCGCCCGAGGCTGGCGTCGATGCGGCGAATGCGAGCGCGATCGCGCAGTTCCTCGGCGTGCTCCACAGTCGGCAGAACGCGCAGGGCGGCTTCGGCTTGTGGAGCGCGACGCCCGATGCCGATCCGTTCGTGTCCGCGTATGCGATGCACGTGCTGCTGGATGCGCGCGAGCGCGGCATCGCGGTGCCGAAGGACATGCTCGACGCGGGCAACGCGTATTTGCAGCGGCTCGCCGCGAACGATTCGCTCGGCTCGCTCGACCTGTTGCGGCAGCGCGCGTACGCGGTGTACCTGCTGACGCGCCAGGGCAACGTGACGACCAACAGCCTCGCGGCCGTGCAGAAGCGGCTGCAGGCGGCCTATCCGAACGACTGGAACAACGATCTCGCGGCCGCGTGGCTCGCCGCGTCGTATCAGTTGCTGAAGCAGGACAAGGAGGCCGCCGCGCTGATTGCCGGCCCGCAGGCGTTGCTCGAACGCAAGCGCGCGTCCGACGGCGGTGACGCGGCCGGCTACTACATCGACCCGCTGACGCGCGATGCGAGCGTGCTGTACCTGCTCGCGAAGCACTTCCCGGAGCGCGTGCGCAAGCTGTCGCCGCGCGCGATGGACAACCTCGCCGCGCCGCTCGTCGACAACCGCTACAACACGCTGTCGTCGGCGATGACGATTCTCGCGCTCGACGCGTATGCGGCGTCGAACGCGGGCCAGCTCGACCGGCTCGCGATCAACGAGGTGCGCGCGGGCGCAGCGCCGAAGGACGTGTCGTCGATTCAGGCGAACCTCGTGCGCTCGGGCACGTGGGCGGCCGGCGCGTCGCGCGTCGACTTCGTGAACGGCAGCGCGCTGCCGGCGTGGTGGGTCGCGAGCCAGTCGGGCTACGACCGCGGCACGTCGACGAAGGCGATCAGGAACGGGCTGGAGATCGTGCGCGACTACACGGATACCGACGGCAAGCCGCTCGCGAGGATCGCGCTCGGCCAGGAGATCGACGTACACCTGAAGATTCGCGCGACCGGTTCGGCGAACGTCGGCAACGTCGCGATCGTCGACCTGCTGCCGGGCGGCTTCGATCCGGTGATCGCGCCGCCGCCGGTGACCGATACGCAGGACGGCAACGGCGACGGCAGTGCGTCGGCGCCGGTGGCCGATGCACCGTGGCATTCGCCGATCGGCGTGAAGGGCTCGACGTGGCAGCCGCAGTTCGCCGATATCCGCGAGGATCGCGTGGTGATCTACGGCACCGCGACGACCGACGTGCGCGAGTTCGTCTACCGGATCAAGGCGAGCAACGCGGGCCGCTTCATTGCACCGCCCGCTTACGGCGAATCGATGTACGACCGCCGCGTGCAGGCGCAGGCGCCGGGCGGCACGGCGCTGACGGTGGAGCGCGTGCGATGACGGGGCGGTTTCATCCGCGTTGCAGGTCGCGCACGTCGCCAGGAGCGGCCGCGCGTGGCTGACGCATCCGTGCTCCGGCGCGCGCTGCACGGCGCCGGCCGCTGGCTGCATCGCTGGCAGAACTGGCTCGTCGGCGCGCTGCTCGGATTCGGCGTGCTGGCCGCGTGCCGGCTGTGGCCGCATCCGCCGCTGCGCGACTGGAAACCGTCGTCGGTCGCGGTGACGGACGCTCAAGGCCGGCTGCTGCGCCTGACGCTCGCGAAGGACGACCGCTACCGGCTGTGGGTGCCGCTCGACCGGATGTCGCCGCAACTCGTCGAAGCGGTGATGCTGCACGAGGACCGCTGGTTCCGGTGGCATCCGGGTTTCAATCCGTACGGGCTCGCGCGCGGTGCGTGGATCACGTACGTGCGCGGCGGCAATCCGCAGGGCGGCTCCACGCTGACGATGCAGCTCGCGCGCTCGCTGTGGAAGCTGAACACGCGCACGCCGGCCGGAAAGCTCGAGCAGGTTGCCCGCGCGGTGCAGCTCGAACTGTTCTACTCGAAGCGGCAGATTCTCGAAGCGTATCTGAACGACGCGCCGTACGGCCGCAACGTCGAAGGCGCGGGCACCGCGAGCGTCGTCTATTTCGACCGGATGCCGGACGCGCTGACGTTGCCCGAAGCGCTCGCGCTCGCGGTGATTCCGCAGGACCCGGCGCGACGCGTGCGCGGCGGGCAGGACGAGATCAACCGTGCGCTGGCCGCGTCGCGCAATCGGCTCTATGCGCGCTGGCTGACGAAGCACCCGGGCGATGCGTCGCTCAAGCCGTTGTTCGCGTTGCCGCTCGCGATGCGGCCGCTGTCCGCGCTGCCGTTCGACGCGCCGCATGCGGTCGACCAGGCGCTGGCCGCGCGCAGCGCGTGGCGTACGACGTCGAGCGGCGCGGCGGACGGTGGCAACCGCGACGGCGATGGCGGCGCCCGTCTTGCGATGACGCTCGATCTCGACCTGCAACGCACGCTCGAACGGCAGATTTCACGCTACGTCGCGCGCAACGATACGCGCGGCGTGCGCAACGCGGCGGCCATCCTCGTCGATACGCGCGACATGGGCGTGAAGGCGCTGGTCGGCTCCGCGAACTTCTTCGACCGGACGATCGACGGGCAGGTGAACGGCACGCTCGCGCGGCGCTCGCCGGGCTCGACGCTCAAGCCGTTCATCTATGCGCTCGGCTTCGACCAGGGCGTGCTGCATCCGCAGACCGTGCTGCGCGACGTGCCGACGTCGTTCGGCCCGTATGCGCCGGAGAACTTCGACGGTCATTTCCTCGGGCCGATCACGGCGACCGACGCGCTGAACCGCAGCCGCAACGTGCCGGCCGTATGGGTCGCGTCGCAGCTCAAGTCGCCCGACCTGTACCGGTTCCTGCAGGACGCCGGCGTGCGCCGGCTCGCAAGCGCGCAGCACTACGGGCTCGCGCTCGTGCTCGGCGGCGGTGAAGTGACGATGCAGGATCTCGCGGCGCTGTACGCGATGCTCGCGAACCGCGGCGAGTTCCGGCCGCTGCGGCTGCGCGCGGACGAGCCGGCATTGCCCGGCCGGCGCCTGCTCAGCGCCGAAGCGAGCTACATGACGATGGACATGCTGCGCCAGCACCTGCGCCCCGACGAGACGAGCGGCGCGCAGCCGTCGAGCGTGCCCGTGTACTGGAAGACCGGCACGTCATGGTCGTTCCGCGACGCGTGGACGGCCGGCGTGTTCGGCCCGTACGTGCTGGTCGTGTGGGTCGGCAATTTCGACAATTCGACCAATACCGCGTTCGTCGGTGTCGATGCGGCCGCGCCGCTGTTCTTTCAGGTCGTCGATGCGCTGAATGCCGAGCGGGCCGTCGTCGAGCCGCCGCGCGCGGTGCCGCCGAAACTGAAGCGCGTGCGCATCTGCCTCGCGAGCGGCGATCTGCCGAACGAGTGGTGTCCGCAGCAAGGCTGGACGTGGTTCATCCCCGGCACGTCGCCGATCCGGGTGAGCACCGTGCACCGGCCCGTCGTGATCGACGACGCGACGGGGAAGGCCGCGTGCCCGCCGTACGACGGCAAGCGCACGCATACGGAGGTCTTCGAGTTCTGGCCGTCGGACTTGCAGCAGGTGTTCGCGCAGGCCGGCATTCCGCGCCGGCGGCCGCCGCAGAATGCGGATTGTCGCGATGCCGGGCAGGTCGAAGGCGACCCGCCGCGCATCACGTCGCCGCTGCGCGGCAGTACGTATGCGATGCGCGTGAAAAGCACCGACGACACGCGCATCGCGTTCAACGCGACCGCCGATGCGAGCGCGCATGCGCTGTACTGGTTCGTCAACGACGCGTATGTCGGCCGCAGCGGGCCGGGCGACGCGCTGTTCTGGCAGCCGCGCACGGCCGGCAGCTATACGGTGCGGGTGGTCGACGATCACGGGCGCAGCGACCAGCGGCCGCTGGGCGTGGGACTGGAGCAGTAGCGCCGATTCAGACCGTGTAGCCGATGCGCAGCACACCCCACGGCCGTCCGCCGACGACGATCGGCGCGGACACGTCCTTCATCAGCACGAACTGGCCGTTGCCCATGTCGCGCCGATAGGTCTGCAACAGGAACGGCTTGTCATGCGCGACGGACATGCGCGCCGTCCGGTCCGTGTAGATCCGGCGGTTTCGGCAATTTGCCGCATTCCACGCGGCGTCCGCACGCTGCGGCAGGGAAAACTTGCGGTTGTGGGTCGGCAGGTAGCACTGCCGGTCGAAGCTCGCGCAATAGACGACGCGTGGGTCGACGTCGAGCACTGGCTCCTGGATCGCCGGCAGCACGCGATCGGTGAACGCCGTGAAGCGCGTCATGAACTGTTGCGGGTCGGTGCCCGGAATCGGTTCGTAGTGCGCGTCGAAGAGCGCGTCGAGTGCGATATCGCCGCGGGCGACCGCGTCCTCGAAGAGCTTGCCGATCTTGGCGGCCGTGCTCCGTGCGGTGTCGATCAGGCGCGTGTCCGGCGATTCGATGCCGGTCGCGGCGGTGAGCTCGATCAGCGTCTCGGAGACGGAGAGCAGATTGCCGAGGCGGTCCTTGGCCTGCGAGAAGTTGTCGGCCGAATTCTCGACGCCGGACGCCATCTCGCCCACCTGCTCGTCGAGACGGTGGCACTGCGCCTCGATCTCGTCCGTCAACGACGCGATCTGTTCGGCTTCGCCCGCGAGCTCGGTGATCGCGTGCCCGGTCGCGTGCACGACCTCGCCGATCGTGCGCGTGCCCTCGCGCACGCGATGCGCGCGGGCGGCGTTGTCGGTGCCTTCCGCGAGCAGGTGTTCGGTCTGCTCGGCGAGCCGCGCGAGCGTCGTCTCGATCTGGGCCGTCGCCTGCCCGGTTTTCGCGGACAGGTTCTTGACCTCGGCCGCGACGACCGCGAAGCTGCGGCCCGACTCGCCGGCGCGCGCGGCCTCGATCGCGGCGTTCAGCGCGAGCAGGTGGGTCTGTCTCGCGATGACGGAGATTTCCTCGGACACCGCCCGCACGTGACCGAGCGCGTCGCGCAGCGCGCCCATCTGGTCGCTGATCGTGGTGACGCCCTCGACGAGGCCGTGAATGTCGGCGAGCGACGCCTCGATCGTCTGCTGCGACTGCCGGACCGCGTTCGACGCATTGGCGCTGACGTCGCGCACCTGCTGCGCGGCCTCGGCGATCCGGTGGTTGCCGCGCAGCGTGACGGCGGCCGATTCGCGCAGCGTATGGCAGACCTCCGCCTGCCGGGCGACGCGTGCCGCGACTTCCTCGACGTGGCCCGATACGTCGCAGATCTCGATGCCGAGCCTGCCGGCCTGTTCGGCGATGTCGCCGACGAGCGCGCGCGACGAACGGCGGCCGCGGCCGATTCCGAAGAAGTTCACGTTGGTGGGTCTCCTTGAGGGCACGCGCGCCGGGTTCCCGGCGGATGTTGCGCATGCGTTCCTGACTTGACGGCCGCGCGGCCGAGGACTTGAGGTCGGGTAAACATCGAGATCGGTGCGCAGGATGACTGGGCCCGCGCCGGGCGGGGCGTTTGCGCGACGTTTCCGTGGCCGGACGGGCAGCGCGTGGTGGCCGCCCGTCCTCGGGGGATATCAGAACACGTGATGGATGCCGGCGTTGACGCCGACCGTCGTGCCCGGCAACCCGTACAACGCACCGCCCGTGATGCCGAGGCCCGTATTCATCGCGCCGTGGTTGTTGACCACGCCGACCTGCGCATACAGGCCCGTTCGTTTCGACAGGCTGTAGTCGGCGCCGATCGCGGCGAGCAGCGAATGGTTGTGCGAATCGTTGCGGTCGGTCGTGTACCACGCGCCCGTGTTCAGGTCGAGGGCCGGCGTGACGCGATAGTCGAGGCCGGCGCTATACACGTTGTTGCTGAACGAGCCGGCGACCTTGTAGCTCGTGAACGACGCCTTGCCGGTTACCGGCCCGAACGTATAGGCGGCGCCGATCGTGCGGCCGACGAACGCGACCGTGCTCGGCACCGGCGTCGGCGTCGTGCCGCCGTTGCCGTCGTAGAGCGCCGCGTTGAGCATGAAGCCGCCGTTCGTATAGGTAAGGCTGCCGGAATACTGGCGTCCCGCCTGGAAGTCGCCGGCCTTGCCGCCGAAGCCGAACATCGCGCTGGCCGTCAGCCCGGCGATCGTCGGGCTCGTGTACGAAATCGCGTTCGGGTTGAAGAGGCCCGTGACGAGCACGTTGTCGACGTACGGCACCAGCGCGGCGCCGAAGTGCGAGACGTTGCGCGGATCCGATCCGAGGATCGCGAGCACGAACGGCGAGAACTGCAGGCCGACCTTCGTCTCGCCGAAGCCGCCGTCGATCCCGACCCACGCCTGACGGCCGAAGAAGTTGCCGTTCGAATGGCCGAACGCGCCGTCCGTGATGTTGAAGCCGCTTTCCAGCTTGAATCGCGCGTGCAGCCCGCCGCCGAGATCCTCGGTGCCCGTGATGCCGAAGTTGGTCGGCGTCATGCCCGTGTCGGTCAGCGCGAACTGGCGGCCGGCGTTGCCGCCGGTTGCCGAATCGAGCGATCGGCTCGTATAGAGCAACGCGGCGTCGAGATCGCCGTACAGCGTGACGCTGCTCTGCGCGAAGCTGCTGGTGCTTGCGGCCGCGCCAAGCAGCGCCGCGCACATCGTCGGTGTCATTCCCTTCATCGTCTGTCTCCGTTTTGTGAGTGTTGTAATACGTACAACTAATTAAAAATGCAGTGGCGAAAGTGCTGCGATCCGCCTGCACGCCGTGCCGTCGGGGAACGCACGGCGATGCTCGTCGCCGGCGCGAGCGCGGCCGCGCGCCCCGGCGTGATGAACGGGCAAGCGGTCGTGCTCCGGCGCCGCGGTGACGCGATAGGCCCGCCGTGGCGGGCGATGTCACATCGCGTGGTTCAACTGCTCGAGGATGGCCGGATTCTCGAGCGTGGACGTATCCTGCGTGATCGCCTCGCCCTTCGCGAGCGAGCGCAGCAGGCGCCGCATGATCTTGCCCGAGCGCGTCTTCGGCAGGTTGTCGCCGAAGCGGATGTCCTTCGGCTTCGCGATCGGCCCGATCTGCTTGCCGACCCAGTCGCGCAGCGTCTTCGCGAGCGCCGCCGCTTCGTCGCCTTCCGGGCGCGAACGCTTCAGCACGACGAACGCCACGACCGCCTCGCCCGTCGTATCGTCCGGACGGCCGACCACCGCCGCTTCGGCAACCAGTTCATGCGATACCAGCGCCGACTCGATCTCCATCGTGCCGAGCCGGTGGCCCGACACGTTCAGCACGTCGTCGATCCGGCCCATGATCGTGAAGTAGCCGGTCTCCTTGTCGCGCACGGTGCCGTCGCCGGCCAGATAGAGCGTGCCGCCGAGCTCTTCCGGGTAATAGCTCTTCTTGAAACGCTCGGGATCGCCCCAGATCGTGCGGATCATCGCGGGCCACGGCCGCTTGACGACGAGAATCCCGCCTTGCCCGTTCGGCACGTCCTGGCCCGTCTCGTCGACCACCGCGGCCATGATGCCCGGCAGCGGCAGCGTGCACGAACCCGGCACGGTCGGCGTCGCGCCCGGCAGCGGCGTGATCATGTGGCCGCCGGTTTCGGTCTGCCACCACGTGTCGACGATCGGGCAGCGCTCGTGGCCGACGTGCTTGTGGTACCACGTCCACGCTTCCGGATTGATCGGCTCGCCGACCGTGCCGATGATGCGCAGGCTCGACAGGTCGTAACTCTTCGGATGCACCTTGTCGTCGGCCTCGGCCGCCTTGATCAGCGAACGGATCGCGGTCGGCGCGGTGTAGAACACGGTGACCTTGTGATCGTCGATCATCTTCCAGAAGCGGCCGGCGTCCGGATACGTCGGCACGCCCTCGAACACGACCTGCGTGCCGCCGCATGCGAGCGGCCCGTACGTGATGTACGTGTGGCCCGTGACCCAGCCGATGTCGGCCGTGCACCAGAACACGTCGTCGGGTTTCCAGTCGAAGGTCCACTTCATCGTCTGCGCGGCCCACAGCAGGTAGCCGCCCGTGCTGTGCTGCACGCCCTTCGGCTTGCCGGTCGAGCCCGACGTGTACAGGATGAACAGCGGATGCTCGGCGCCGACCCAGGTCGGTTCGCAGCGGTCGGACTCGCCGTCGGTCAGCTCGTGCATCCACAGGTCGCGATCCGCATGCCAGTCGATCTGGCCGCCGGTGCGGCGATAGACGATCACGCTCTTGACCGCTTCGCAGCCGCCCATCGCGATCGCCTCGTCGGCGATGCTCTTGAGCGGCAGCGTCTTGCCGCCGCGCGCCTGCTCGTCGGCGGTGATCAGCGCGACCGCGCCGACGTCGACGAGCCGCTCGTTCAGCGATTTCGCGGAGAAGCCGCCGAACACGACCGAGTGGGTCGCGCCGATGCGCGCGCAGGCCTGCATCGCGACGATGCCTTCGATCGACATCGGAATATAGATGACGACCCGATCGCCCTTGCCGATGCCGCGTTGCTTCAGCGCATTCGCGAAGCGCGACACGCGCGCGAGGAGATCCGCATAGGTGACGCGGGTGACGGTGCCGTCCTCGGCCTCGAAGATCACCGCGACGCGTTCGCCGTGGCCGGCTTCGACGTGGCGGTCGAGGCAGTTGTACGACGCGTTCAGCTCGCCGTCGTCGAACCACTTGTAGAACGGCGCGTTGCGCTCGTCGAGCACGGTCGTGAACGGCTTGTGCCACGTGAGGCCCTCGCGCGCGAGACGCGCCCAGAAGCCTTCGTAATCCTGCTCGGCCTCGGCGACGAGCGCGCGATAGGCCGGCATGCCGGAAATGGTCGCCGTCTGCTCGAGCGCCGCGGGCGGCGCGAACTGACGGGTTTCGTGAAGAACCGATTCGATCTTGGACAAGCGAGTCTCCCTGCGTTCGTGTAATTCCTGACGGTGCCTGGGAAAACGCAACATGCGTGCCAGTTGCGCGACCGGTGCGCGGCTGCGGCGAAAGCCGCGACAGCCGGGCGCGTGACGCCCGATCCAGCCAAACCGTCGGGTTTGCGGACGGTAGCGCGATGCGGTGCGGCGTTCACAAATGCAGCAGGCGTGTTGCAGTCCTGAGCAGTTCGGTGTGCGAGCCGTCGCGTGCTCGCCCGGCGCGGGCGCGTCAGGCGAGCAGCGAGCGCAGCGCTGGTGCGTGCCGGAATTGCCGGATGCGTTCGAGCGCCGCCACCTCGAGCTGACGAACGCGTTCGGCCGACAGGTTCAGTTGCCGGCCGATCTCGCGCAGCGAATACTCGTTGTCGACGTCGATCCCGTAGCGCAGGCGAAGAATCCATGCTTCGCGCGCGGGGAGGCAATCGATCAGCGCCGCGACCGCCGTGCGCAACTGGCCGGCGCTCGCGGCTTCTTCCGGCGTCGGCGCGTCGGGGTCGATCGTGACGTCGCACAGCGTGAGGTCGTGATCGGGCGAAACCGGCAGGTCGGCCGAGATCGGTTCGCGCACGATGCCCATCAGCTCGCGCACCTTGTCGACCGGCAGCCGCATCTGCGCGGAAAGCGCGCGCGCGTCGGCGACGTCGCCGGTTCGTTGCCGATGGATGCGTGCGAGCCGCGACAGCTTGTTGAGCGTATCGACCGTATGCGCGGGCACGCGTATCGTGCGGCCCAGATCGGCGAGCGCATGGGTGATCGCCTGCCGGATCCACCAGGTCGCATAGGTCGAGAATTTGAAGCCGCGCCGGTGATCGTAGCGATCGACGGCCTTCATCAGCCCGATATTGCCTTCCTGGATCAGGTCGGAGAACGGCAGGCCGCGATCGGCATAGCGTTTGGCGACCGACACGACGAGCCGCAGGTTGCTCTGGAACAGCTTCGTTCTCGCGGGTTGCATCGCCCGCTCGATACGCGAGCACCGCGCGTCGAGCGCGATCGCGATGTCGAGCGGCAACGGCGACTGAGCGGCGCCGCGCGCGAGCGCGCCGCGCGCGTCGATTAGCGCCGGCGCATGGCGGGCGAGGGCGCCGGCGCAGTCGGGATGCGCGGTGCCGCATGCGTGCAGCCATGCGTATACGTCGTCGCACGGCGCGAAGAGGTCGTGGCGCGCGGATTCGGCATGTATGCCCGCAGCGGCCAGCGTGTCGACGAGCCGCTTTTCGAACGTGCGCGCTCGGGTCGCGCGCTCGCGGTTCGCCTGTCCGATGCGTTCGATCGCGCGTGACGTGAAGCGGATGGCGCCGGTCAACGCGGCCGCTTCGCGCAGCAGCGCCCGGCTGGCGGCCGACGCGAAACCGTCCGTGTGCAATGCATGCTGCATGGCCGGCGCCAGCGCACCGGCGCGCTCGAGCGCTTCGACGACCGTATCGCGCCACGCGTCGCTGTCGACGGAAGGGCCGGCCGCATCGTCCGGCGCCGGCGACGCCATGGCCGGATCGTCGGGCAACATCGACGGCGTACTTGCAGGCGATTCGATCTCACCGGTAAGCCCCGTCACGTAAACCGACGCCGCCGCCTTGCCGGCACGGATGTCGTCCGCGATCGCCGCGACGGTCGCGAGCGCCGCCGGATCGCGGCTCAATGCGTCGATGCAGGCGGCGCGTCCGCTTTCCAGACGGAGCGCGAGCGCGATCTCTTCGTCGCGTTCGAGCAGCGGCGTTGCGCTCATTTCCCGCAGATAGAGCCGGACCGGATCGTTGGTCCGGCCCGCGAGCAGGTCGTCGGCCGCGAGCGGCGTCGATGCGTCGGCGAGCGGTGACGCCACCTCCGACGCCTGCGCAAAATGACGGTCGAGCGTCCACCCAGTGTGCTCGCCGGCATGCTCGCGTACGTCGATGCCGAACTCGCGCAGCATCGACGCGGCTGCGTCGACATCCGCGCGTTCGGCCGCGTTATCCGGCAACGCATCGGGCAACGCATCGGCGATTTCGCCGTGCGTCACGTATCCGCGGTCGATGCCCAGCGCGATCAGCGCATGCAGATGCACCGCGCGTTCGGCGTCCGCGCCGCGACGCGACGCGTCGTCGCGCTCGCGGGCGGGCCCGGCATCAAGCGAGCTTCGCATAGACGTTGCACCAGCCTTCGGCGGCAACCGTCTTGCCCGCGAACATCGGGCACGTGCCGACGGCTTCGCCCGCGGCAGCCTTGTAGAAGCGGCAGTTCGAACACGTCTGACCCGCCTGATACTTCGGGAACTTGCCTGAGTCGACGGTCGTCGCCTTTGCGCGGTAGCCGAGCGTCTTCGCTGTCGCGTCGTTTTCGTCGACGGGCGGGGCGGCCGCGAAGGCGCGCGTGCCGGCCGCGAGCGCGGCGCACAGGCCGGCGGCCTGCACGATGAAGGTTCTGCGATGGCGGGAGATCATGATGTCGTCCTGAACGAAATGAAATGAAAAGAAAAAGCCGGGCCCGCGCGCCGGGCAGGCTGCCCGGCGCGGCGGTCGACCGAAACGAAAGCGGGCGGGAAAGTTACTTGCGCGGCCCGGCGATGAGCGGCGCCTTCGACGCGTTGGCGATATCGGCGGTCAGCTTGCTCTGCGACGCGTCGTAGCCGTTCGAGTAGAGCAGGAACGCCATCAGGTCCTCGTATTCCTGTGCGCTCATCTTGCCGGGGCGATCGGCCGGCATGTTGCTCGACATGTACAGGAAGATGCCGCCGACCGTGATGTGCGACTTGCCCTCGGGCGCGAACGATTCCCCGCTCAGCGCGGGCGCGGTATTGCCCTCGAGCTGGTCGCCGTGGCATTTCGCGCACGCGTCGCCGTAGAGCTTCTTGCCGTGCTGCACCTGTGCCTGGTCGAACGACGGGACGCCGCTGCCTTCGCTCGTCGACACCTTGATGAAGCCGCTCCTTGCCGGCCGCTGCGCGGACGCGATCGCGCCGTCGAGAAACCGGCCGGGCACGTGCGTGGCGGCGGCTTGCGCGATATCGGCGGGGAGCGTCCAGCCGCGCGTGAGCGATGCGAGACGGCCGTTGCCGCTCATCTGCGACAGCGTCGCGTCGATGCGCTTTTGCAGCGCGTCCTTGCCCGGCCCGAATGCGAACGACAGTTGCCAGTCCGAGTATGGCGACGACGTCGCCGCCACCTTGAACCGCTGTTTCGGATGGGCACGCTCGTACGCGACGACGCTCGGATACCAGACGATCGCGCGCTGCGCGCGGCCCGCGGCGAGCGCGCCGATCGTTTTCTCGCTCGTGTTCTCGAGGTCGAAGCGTGCGTTCGCCTGCTGCGCGGCGATCAGTTGCGACGGGCTGCCGTACGTGGCCGCGATCGTTTCCTTGGCGCCGGACGGCGCTGGCGCATCGGGCAGCGACACGCTGACGTAGCCTGAGCGCAGATAGCCCTGCGAGAACGTCATTTTCGATCCCGACGCATCGGCGATCGCCGAACGCGGGAAACCGGCGATCACGTCGCAGTCGCGTTCGAGCGATTTCGTCAGCTCGCTGGCGGAGATGCCGTCGTCGTCGCCGTTGTCGTCGACGCCGCGTGTGTTGAAGGTCGCGGCGATGCCCGCGGCGCGGAACACTTCGCGCGCAACGGAGCGGTCGAGCGCAGTGGTCGGGCTACCGGGCAGCGTGCAGACGCGCACGCCGGCCGACGCGGCTGCCGGTGTCAGCGCCACGCCCACGGCGAGCAGACTGGCGACGGTAACGGAAGTGAGGCGAGTATTCATGGTGGTGTGTCCGGTTGAAGCGGGTGGGGCGTCGCGCCCGCATCGGGCGCATGCGGGCGCGACTCGGGCGTGGCGCCGGGTCAGTTCAGCGCGAACACGTAGAGCGTGCCGCCGCGCGGAACGTCCTTCGCGATGTCCGCCATCGGGCCACCCCAGATCGGGTTCGCGCCGCCATAGCCGGCGAGCACGGCGACATATTCCTTGCCGTCGACCTCGTACACCGACGGCTGCGAAATGATGCCGCTCGCCAGTTGCGGGCTTTCCCACAGAACCTTGCCGGTCGCCGTATCGAACGCGTACAGGTGGCCGTCGAGCGAGCCGCTGAACGCGAGGCCGCTCGCCGTGGTCGCGACGCCGCCGTTCCACGGCTTCTTCGACCAGTGGCTCCACAGCTTCTTGCCGGTGTTCACGTCGATGGCCGTCAGTTCGCCGTAGCCTTCGCTGCCCGGTTCGGGCTTGATCTCGAAGCCTTCGCCGAGATACGGCAGCCCTTCCATGTAGCTGACCGACTTGCCGGTCAGGCTCATGCACGCATGCAGCGCGGGCACGACCGCGATGTTGCGTTCCTGGTCGTACGAGATCGACCACCAGTTCTTGCCGCCGAGGAAGCTCGGGCACGTCTCGATCGTCGTGCCGGCCTTCGGGAACTTCGATGCGTCCTGGATCGGCTTGCCGTCTTCCGTGTAGCCGGTGACCGACAACGCTTTCACGAACGGCGTCGCGTAGATCAGCTTGCCGGTCGTGCGGTCGATCGCATGGAAGAAGCCGTTGCGATCCGCGTGAATGATCGCGTCGTAGTCCTTGCCCTTGTACTTGATGTCCGCGAGGACGGCCGCGTTCACGCCGTCGTAGTCCCACGTGTCGTTGTTCGTGTACTGGTAGTGCCACTTCAGGTTGCCGCTCTTCGCATCGAGCGCGAGCAGCGAGTCGGAATACAGGTTGTCGCCGGGGCGCAGCGCCGCGAGCCACGGGCCGGGGTTGCCGACGCCCCAGTACAGCGTGCGCGACGCGGCGTCGTACGTGCCGGTCAGCCACGCGGCGCCACCGCCGTGGCTCTGCATGCCGTCGGGCCAGGTTTCCGCGCCCTTTTCGCCGGCGGCGGGGATCGTGTAGCGTTTCCAGACCTGCGAGCCGTCTTCCGGATTCAGCGCGGCGATGTAGCCGCGAATCCCGTATTCGCCGCCGGACGTGCCGACGACGATCGCGCCGTCGATCGCGAGCGGCGCGAGCGAGAACGCGTAGCCGAGGCCCGGCTCGAACATCTGCTTCTTCCACACGAGATTGCCGGTCTGCGCGTCGAGCGCCGCGATTTCGCCGTTCAGCATCGCGATGTAGACGTTCTTGCCGTACAGCGCGACGCCGCGGTTGACGACGTCGCAGCACGCGGTCTTGAACGACGCCGCGCCGAGCTTCGGCTCGTATTTCCACAGCTGCTTGCCGGTCTTCGCATCGAATGCGTAGACGTTGTCCTTCGGCGTCGTCACGAACAGGTAGTTGCCGTTGACGATCGGCGTGGCCTCGAAGCCCTGCTTCAGGTCGGCGGGGAACTTGTACGCCCACACCTGCTTGAGATCCTTTGCGTTCGACGGGTCGATCTGCTTGAGCGGCGAATGCGAGCGGCCGTCGTAGGTGCGGTAGTAGGTCAGCCAGCCCGGATCGCCGTGTGCATCGGTCAGGCGCTGGTAGGTCACGGCCGGGTAGTCCGCGGCCGCTTCGACGAGGCCGGGGTTCAGCGCGACGGCGGCTGCCACCGCGATGCCGATCGTCGCCAGCCGGCTCGCTGAAGCCGAGAGTTTCTTCATGGTTGTCTCCTGGGTCATTGTGGTCGCACCGCCGCGAACGATTCGTCGCGCCGGCACGGTTGGGGTTTCCGGGCCGAGTGCACTGCCCGTCACGCAAATCGCATGCCATCGCGGCAGGAAGCCGGTGTGGCGCGGCACACCGGCGTATCGCTTGCGATGGGCCGATCGACGACCCGCGCCGTGGCGTCGGCGCAGGTGTTGCATTCAGGTACACCGTCGCGCGGGAAGTGTTGCCAAACATGACAGGTGGCGCAGTCCGTAGAACAGCGGGACATCGGCCGAACGCATGCGTTTCGCAAAGCGAGGGGCGACGCGGCGGGCACCGCTTGCGCTCGCGGCGCTGGCACGGTTCTCGCACGCAGGCTTCGCGACAACCCGGCGCCGCGCGGTGCATCGCGCGGCCCGGCGGAAAACAAGTGCGGAGACAACGGAATGATCAGGAGACCAAATGGCGCCGTGCGCGCCGGCGCGACGCGGCGCGGCCGGCGTGCGCGATGCATCGGCACGACCGTCGGCGCGCTGGCGCTGTTCGGCCTGCCGCCCGGCAGCGTGCGCGCGCAGCAGGCCGACGGCAGTGCGATCGCGCCACCCGAGCCGGCCATCGTGCTGCCCGCGGTGGTCGTCGTCGGCACGACGCCGCTGCTCGGGATCGGCACGCCGTTGTCGGAGGTGCCGGCGAACGTGCAGACGGTGCGTGCGGCGGAACTCGACGTGCAGCACCGCGCGACGCTCGCCGATTTCTTCGCGGCGAACCTGCAGAGCGTGACGATCTCGGATGCGCAGGGCAACCCGTACCAGACGGACGTCAACTATCGCGGCTTCACCGCGTCGCCGCTGCTCGGCACGCCGCAGGGGCTGTCGGTGTTCGTCGACGGCGTGCGCGTGAACGAGCCGTTCGGCGACGTCGTGAACTGGGACATCCTGCCCACGCAGGCGATCGACCGCGTGCAGCTGATTCCGGGCTCCAACCCGGTGTACGGGCTCAACACGCTCGGCGGTGCGCTCGCGATCACGACGAAGAACGGCAGGTCGAGCCCGGGCGGCGAAGCGGAGGTGTCGGGCGGCTCATGGGGCCGCAAGACCGCCAGCGTCGAGCAGGGCGGGACGATCGGCTCGAATCTGGACTATTACGCGACTGCAAACGTCGCGAACGACGGTGGCTGGGCCGACCATAACGCGAGCCGCGTGCGGCAGGCGTTCGGCAAGCTGCGCTACACGGATGCGGACACGACGCTGTCGATCGCCGCAGGCGGCGCGGACAACACGCTGTCCGGCACCCAGACGATCCCGCGCTCGTTCCTCGACAACCGGAAGCAGGCATATACGTATCCGGACCGGAACCGCAACAGCGCGGGCTACCTGACGCTGTCGGGCGAGCGCTTTTTCGGCGAAGACGTCGAGCTGAGCGGCAATGCGTACTACCGGCACCTGCGCAACGTCAACACGAGCAGCAACAACAATACGGATTACGGATCGGTGGACGACGATGGCACGGTCGACACGATGCAGGGCAGCAACGCGCAATCGACGATCGTCACCGACAGCTACGGCGGCAGCGTGCAGCTCACGCTGCTCGGCAAGCTCGGCGGGATGGCGAACCGGCTGGTCGCGGGCGTCTCGGCCGATGTCGCGAACTCGAGCTACGTTGCCTCATCGCAGGACGCGTCTTTCACCGACGCGCGCGCGGCGATCGGCATCGGCGATTTCGTCCCGCGGACCAGCGCGAAGACGCGCAACGCGAATGTCGGCGTGTACTTGAGCGACGCGCTGTCGCTGACGCCGCACTGGACGCTGACGCTGTCGGGCCGCTACGACTGGTCGAAAGCGCAGATCGGCGA
Source organism: Burkholderia sp. MS389 (assembly GCF_016899425.1). GTDB lineage: Bacteria > Pseudomonadota > Gammaproteobacteria > Burkholderiales > Burkholderiaceae > Burkholderia > Burkholderia sola. The sequence continues at coordinate 1,443,178 of NZ_CP045995.1, read as the reverse complement.
CGAGAGCGGCGTGCAGCCGCTACTCGACGGCACCCATGTGTTCTCGCGCTTCAACCCGGCGGTCGGGCTCAACTGGAACCCGGTCGCGGGCTTCACCGCGTATGCGGCCTACAACGAAGGCATGCGTTCGCCGACCGCGATCGAACTCGCGTGCGCGGACCCGGCCGCGCCGTGTTCGCTGCCGAACGACTTCATCGCCGACCCGGCGCTCAAGCCGGTGATCTCGAAGACGTTCGAAGCCGGCGTGCGCGGTCGCATCGGCACGGCGACGACCTGGAGCGCCGCGGCCTACCGCACGACGCTGACCGACGACATCCAGTTCATCAGCAGCCCGGCCAGCGCGCAGGGCTACTTCCGCAACGTCGGCGATACGCGGCGGCAGGGGATCGAGCTCGCCGGCCGCACGCGGTTCGGCCCGCTCGGTGTCGGGCTGTCGTACAGCCATGTCGATGCGACCTACCGATCGTCGTGGACCGAACACAGCCCCGCCAATTCGGCGGCCGACGCGAACGGCAACGTGACGGTCAAGCCGGGCGACCGCATCCCCGGCATTCCCGCGCATACGGTGAAACTGCGGCTCGACTATGCGGCGACGTCCGCGTGGGACATCGGCGCGAACGTCGTGTGGCGTAGCGGCGTGTACGCGCGCGGCGACGAGAACAACGGCGACGTGAACGGCCGGATCGCCGGCTACGTGCTGGTCGATCTCGACATGCGTTACCGGGTCACGAAGCGGTTCGAGGTGTTCGCGAGCGTGACGAACCTGTTCGACAAGCGCTACGCGAGCTTCGGCGCACTGGGCCAGAATTTCTTCAACGGGGCGAACCATACGTTCGACGGCGCCAATCCGGTGAACGAGCAGTTCGTCGGGCCGGGCGCGCCGCGCGGCGCGTGGGTCGGCATGCGCTATGCGTGGGATTGAGCGTGATGCGGCTGCGTGTGCGGTCCCGTCGCGACACGAACGAGCGCCGGGTCGTCACGTGAACGGCACCGTCGCGAACATCGCATTCACGGCGCGGGCGACGCTGCGCGCCAATGCGGGATCGCTTGCCAGATGCCCGGCCTTCACGCGTTCGATTGTCGCGTCGGGCACGGCGCGCGCGAGGCGCTCGACGTTGCCGACCGGGCAAACGGGATCGTCCATCCCGTGCGCGGCGAACAGCGGCACGTGGGCCAGTGCGGCCCGTCGCGCGAGCGCGAGTACGCGGCGCTCGCCGAGCCAGCAATCGTGTTGCAGGTAGTGCGCCTGGATCCGGTATTTGTCGATCAGCCGGCCGACGGTCTTCTGGGACCGAATCGGGCGCACGGGCGAGCGGCGTGTGCGTACTGATGCGAGGATCGCGTTTTCGTATGCGTGCCACGCGAGCGCGACTATGCGCTGCCGGGTTGTGCTCGCGCCGCGGCGCAGCCCCGCAGCGCAGCGCGACAGCAGTCGCTCCGGCCGGCCGCCGCCGGCCGCGGCATGCAGGCGCCGCCATTCGCGCGGCGCGCGCGTGCGGGACGTCACGAAGAGTCCACGGACTTCGCGTGGCGACGTCAGGAACAGGCCGCGCAGCACGACGCCCGTCACCCGCTCCGGATGCGTGCCTGCATATGCGAGCGCGAGCGCGGCGCCCCACGATCCGCCGACGACGCCCCAGCGTGCGATGCCGAGCTGTTCGCGCACCGCTTCGAGATCCGCGATCAGCCGCGCGGTGTCGTTGTGACGCGTGCCGCCGCGCGGTGTCGACGCGCCCGCGCCGCGCTGGTCGACGAGCACGACGCGCACGCGGGCAAGGTCGAACAGCCGCAGGATGCCGGCCTGGCTGCCGCTGCCGGGCCCGCCGTGCAGTACGACGACCGGATGGCCTTGCGCGGCGCCGGCCACGGCGAACGCGATCGATTGCGCGTCCCGGTGCAGGTGTCGGCGAACGGGCGTGGGCGGTGACGTCGATGCGTCGGGCAAGGCCCGCATGGCAGGCGATGGCGTGGATCGAATCGGGCGACGCGTCATGTCGATAGGGTTCGGGCGGAATCGGAAGGCAACCGTCACGCGGCCGGGCAGCGGCCGGATGGGTTCTGCGATGAAGCCAGAAACGCGCCAGCCGCGAGGATCCGGATTCGCACGGGTAGTCACGCGTCGGGAATTCGCGGTATCACGAAGGCCTGCCCGTCGCGCGACGCGACACGACACGCCCGGCCGCGCCCGGATGATTCATTACATCGTCCTTTCAATTTATCGCGCGGCGCTCGCGTGGCCCGATGCTTGCTTGCAATGACGGCAAAGAGTCCGGCAGTTGACCGGAAGGATCCCCCGGAGGAGACAATGCGCGATGACGTAGAGCAGGCGGCCGGGTCACGGGCCGCGCATCCCGCTGGCTGGCCCGCGCCGTCGATCCAGAAGGCCCACGAGCGCTCGGAGACGTTCGGCCTCCAGGTATCGGCACGACCCGACTACGACGTGCTGTCGAACGCGGCGCTGGTGCTCAAGCGCGAGCAGAGCCGGGTGCTGTGCGTGCACGCGATGCCGGTGATGGAGACGCTGCACGAGCAGATCGTCAACACGCAGAGCATGATCGTGCTGACCGATGCGGAAGGGCTGATCCTCCATTCGATCGGCGACGACGATTTCCTGCGCCGCGCGGAGAAGGTCGCGCTGCGCCCGGGCGCGAACTGGGCGGAGAGCCGGCAGGGCACCAACGCGATCGGCACGGCGCTGGCAGAGCTGTGCCCGATGGTCGTCCACGGCGACCAGCACTTCCTGGCCGCGAACCGCTTCCTGACCTGTTCGAGCGTGCCGATCCTCGATCCGTACGGCGACGCGATCGGCGTGCTCGACGTGACGGGCGACCACCGCAGCTATCACCAGCATACGATGGCGCTCGCGAAGATGTCGGTGCAGATGATCGAGAATCACCTGTTTACGACGACCTTTCAGGAAACGCTGCAGGTGTCGTTTCATGGCCGCCCCGAGTTCCTCGGCACGCTGATGGAGGGGATCGTCGCGTTCACCGCCGACGGGCGCTTCCTGTCGGCCAATCGCAGCGCGCAGTTCCAGCTCGGCATGCCGCTCTCGGCGCTGCGCGCGCACACGCTGTCGTCGCTGTTCGACGTCACCAGTGCGCAGCTGATCGACCGCATGCGCGCGAGCACCGACCGGCACCTGATGCTCAATCTCGGCAACGGTGCGGTGGTCTGCGCGCGCGTGCACTTCCGCCGCGCGACGCTCGCCGAAGGCAGCCGGCCGACGGACGTCCACGACGCGGGCGCGCCGGCCGCACGCGCGAACGCGGCGCCCGCGCCGGCGGCCGGCACGTCGGCCGGCCTGTCGCGGCTCAACTATCTCGACACCGGCGATGCGCAGGTCGCGTGCGTGATCGCGAAGGTGCGCAAGGTGATCGGCAAGGACATCCCGATCCTGATCACCGGCGAGACCGGCACCGGCAAGGAACTGCTCGCGCAGGCGATCCACAACGACTCGCCGCGGCGCGACGCGCCGTTCGTCGCGGTCAACTGCGCGTCGATTCCGGAGACGCTGATCGAGTCCGAGCTGTTCGGCTACGAGGAGGGCGCATTTACCGGCGCGCGCCGCAAGGGGGCGATCGGCAAGCTGCTGCAGGCGAACGGCGGCACGCTGTTCCTCGACGAGATCGGCGACATGCCGTATCCGCTGCAGGTGCGGCTGCTGCGCGTGCTGCAGGAGCGCCTCGTGAACCCGCTCGGGTCGACGAAGACGATTGCCGTGGACATCGCGATCATCTGCGCGACGCACCGCGACTTGCGCGAGATGATCGCGCAGAACCGTTTCCGCGAGGATCTCTACTACCGGCTGAACGGCCTCGTGGTGCGCCTGCCGCCGTTGCGCGACCGCACGGATCTCGCGGTCGTCGTGCAGAAGATGCTGCAACGCGAGGCGTTCGCGGGGCCGGGCGGGCCGCCGCTGTCCGTCGCGCCGGACGTCATGGAGTTGTTCGTGCGCTGCACGTGGCCGGGTAACTTCCGCCAGCTCGGCAACCTGCTGCGCACGGCGGCGGCCATGGTCGACGACGATGGCGAAATCCGGCGCGAGCACCTGCCGGACGACTTCTTCGATGACCTGCGGCGCGGCGATGCCGTGCAGACCGGGCAGGCCGTGCCGGCCACGCCCGATTCGCCCGCCGCGGCGAGCACCGCGGCCGGGCCGGGCGCCGCGGACGCGTTGCCTTCCGTCGATGCGCGCCTGCAGGACGTCGCCGCGTCCGCGATCGCCGCCGCGCTGGCCCGTCACGGCGGCAACGTGTCCGCCGCGGCGCGCGCGCTCGGCGTCTCGCGCAACACGATCTACCGGAAGATGCCCGCCGCCGACGCGGGGCGCCAGCCGTCCGACGAAAGCTGACGCGCCGTCGCGCTGCGCGCGACCTGTCACAGCCGGTGTGTCAAGTTGCAACACCGGTGTTCAACGATTCAACACCTGTGACCACGCGCGGACAGCGTTCCGCCGGGGTGGCGGAACGCATTCGCGCGAATCGTGTCGGCTATTCGTAAGGATTCCGCCGCGATGCCCGGATGATGGCCGTCTACCGCCGCCGGGCCGCCGAAAAGCGGCTTCGGCACGCTCCTTGCTGAATAGAAACCGACCGCTCGATTGCCGCGGTCGTTCGATTCATCCAGCAACGCATCGACTCATCGACTCATCAATTCAGACAGGAGACACACCATGCAGTGGACGACACCGTCTTACACCGACCTGCGTTTCGGCTTCGAAATCACGATGTACATCGCCAACCGCTGATCGCCGTGCGTGCCGCCCGTTTCGCCGTGATCGGCGCGGGCGGCCTCGGGAGCTGACGCCATGAAGATCAAGATACTCGGCTCGGGAGCCGGCGGCGGGCTGCCGCAATGGAACTGCAATTGCGCGAACTGCCGCCGTGCGCGCAGCGGAAGCGGCCATGTGCTGCCGCGCACGCAGTCGTCGATCGCGGTCAGCGACGACGGCGTCGACTGGGTCCTCGTCAACGCGTCGCCCGACATCCTTTCCCAGTTGCGCGCGGATCCGGACCTGCAACCGGCGCGCGCGATTCGCGACAGCGGCATTGCCGCCGTGGTGCTGTGCGACGCGCAGATCGATCACGTGACGGGCCTGCTGATGCTGCGCGAGCGTTCGACGCCGCTGCCGCTTTACGCGAGCGCGCCGGTGCTCGACGACCTGTCGACCGGCTTGCCGCTCGTGCCGCTGCTCGGCCATTACTGCGGCGTGGCCGCGCACACGATCGTGCCCGGCGAGCCGTTCGCGGTGCCGGCCGCGAGCGGGATCCGTTTCACCGCGCTCGCCGTCGACAGCAAGCCGCCGCCTTATTCGCCGCGACGCGCGTCGGCCGCGCCCGGCGACAACATCGCGCTGTCGATCGAAGACGTCGCGAGCGGGCGGCGCGCGTTCTATGCGCCGGGGCTCGCGTCGGTCACCGACGAGGTACGTGCGGCCATGGACGGCGTCGATCTCGTGCTGGTGGACGGCACGTTCTGGACCGGCACCGAGATGATCGATCTCGGCCTGTCGGGCAAGCACGCGGCCGACATGGGACATCTCGCGCAGTGCGCGGAACCCGGGCGGCCCGGCATGATCGACTGGCTCGACACGCTGCCCGCGCGCACGCGCAAGGTGCTCACGCACATCAACAACACGAACCCGATTCTCGATCCGCATTCCGTCGAGCACGCGCACCTGCGCGCGCACGGCATCGACGTCGCGCACGACGGCATGCAATTCCAGGTCTGACGATGAACGCACCGATCCCCGCTACGGCGTTGCACGCGACGCCCTGGACCGCGACCGAATTCGAGGCGCGCCTGCGTGCGCTCGAATCGCGCTATCACATCCATCATCCGTTCAACCGGCGGCTCAACAGCGGCGCCTGTTCGCCCACGCAGATCCGCGGCTGGGTCGCGAACCGCTTCTATTACCAGATCTGCATCCCGCTCAAGGATGCGGCGATCCTGTCGAACTGCCCCGACCGCGAAACGCGGCGCCGCTGGATCCAGCGGCTGATCGACCACGACGGGCAGGGCGACAACGAAGGCGGCATCGAGGCGTGGGTGCGGCTCGGCGAGGCATGCGGTCTGACGCGTGACGAGCTGTGGTCGCTCGAACACGTGCTGCCCGGCGTGCGTTTCGCGGTGGACGCGTACGTGAACTTCGCGCGGCGCGCGCCGTGGCAGGAAGCGGTGTGCTCGTCGCTGACCGAGATGTTCGCGCCGCAGATCCATCTCGACCGGCTCGCGGGCTGGCCGTCGCATTACCCGTGGATCGAGCCGGCCGGGCTGCATTACTTTCGCAGCCGCGTGCCGCTCGCGCAGCGCGACGTCGAGCATGGGCTCGTGGTCACGCTGCAGCATTTCACGACACCGGACGCGCAGCAGCGCGCGCTCGGCATTCTGCAATTCAAGCTCGACATCCTGTGGTCGATGCTCGACGCCGTCGAAAAGGCCTACCCCCTATGAACGCGATCGAAGCCGCCAGCGGCGTGCCGCTGCGCCCCTGCCTCAGGGGCATGTACCGCCTGCAATGGGAGGCGGCCCAGGATGCGTACGTGCTGCTCTATCCGGAGGGCATGGTCAAGCTCAACCCGAGCGCCGGCGAGATTCTCGCGCGCTGCGACGGCACGCGCGAACTGGACGACATCATCGGCGAGCTCGAGCGCCTGTTCATGCAATCGGATCTCGCGACCGACGTCTACCGTTTCCTCGATCATGCGCGACTGCGCGGCTGGCTGGACTGACATGACACCCGACACGCCCCATCCGTCCGCGCCGCTGTGGCTGCTCGCGGAACTCACGTACCGCTGCCCGCTGCACTGCGCGTTCTGCTACAACCCGGTCGACTTCGCGACGCACGGCGCGGAACTCGACACCGACGCGTGGCGCACGGTCATCAGCGATGCGCGCGCGCTCGGCGCCGCGCAAATCGGCTTCTCGGGCGGCGAGCCGCTGCAGCGCGGCGACCTCGAGACGCTCGTCGCGCATGCGCGCGGGCTCGGCTTCTATACGAACCTGATCACGTCGGGCATCGGGCTGAACGTCGCGCGCATCGAGCGGCTCAAGGCCGCCGGGCTCGACCACATCCAGTTGTCGCTGCAGGATTCGACGCGCGAGCTGAACGATTTCCTGACCAGCACGCGCACGTTCGAACTGAAGCGCGACGTCGCACGGCTGATCAAGGCGCATGGCTACCCGATGGTGCTCAACTGCGTGCTGCATCGCTACAACCTGCCGCACGTGGGGCAGATCATCGAGATGGCGCTCGATCTCGGCGCGGATTACCTGGAACTCGCGAACACGCAGTACTACGGCTGGGCGATGCTCAATCGCGACCAGTTGATGCCGACCGTCGAGCAGGTGCGCGAGGCCGAGGACACGGTCAACCGCTATCGGAAGCTGATCGGCGAGCGCTGCAAGATCCTGTTCGTCGTGCCCGACTATTTCGAGCGCCGCCCGAAGGCGTGCATGAACGGCTGGGGCTCGGTGTTCCTCGGCGTCGCGCCGGACGGCACCGCGCTGCCGTGCCATGCCGCGCGGTCGCTGCCGGGGCTTGCGCTGCCGAACGTGCGCGATCGCTCGCTGCGGGACATCTGGTACGACAGCGATGCGTTCAATGCATTTCGCGGCGACGACTGGATGCGCGAGCCGTGTCGCACGTGCGACGAGCGGCATGCGGATCACGGCGGTTGCCGGTGTCAGGCGTACCTGCTGGCCGGCGATCCGAAGGAAGCCGATCCGGTGTGTGCGAAGTCGGCTCATCACGGTCAGATCGAACAGGCAGTGCAGTTCGCGCGACGTCGCGCGCCGCGTGACGAGCAGCCGCTGGTTTTTCGCAGCAAGGAGAATTCGCTCGCGCAATGCAGCGCGGCGTGCGACGGCTGACGGCTGACGCGGCGCCGCCAGGACGACGGCAGGGGCGAACACGGCGCCGCGCTCGTCGAACTGGAAACCGATGCGGCCGGCCGGGTGGTCGCCGCGCGTGTCGTGACCGGCAGCGGCTATCCGCGCCTCGATGCTGCCGCGCGCGATGCGGCGCTGGCGAGCCGCTGCGCCACACACGTAGAAAACGGCGCGCCGTCGCCGATGCGGGCGCGCGCGCCGATCCCGTTCAATCCCGATGAATGACCGGGCACGTTGGCGACATCACCCGTCGTCCGCCTTCGCCTGCAAACCCTTCAGCCCCTGAATCACGACCAGCAGCGCGCGCCCGTGCTCGTCCGACCCGTCCCACGCGTCGACGATCGCGTCGCGCAGCAGGTCGTTGTACCGGCGCCGCGACGGCTCGGTATCGACGCCATAGAAACTGCATAGCTTGTTGAATGGCGCGCTGCGGCGCAGCCGGCGCCCGTTCGACAGCCGAAGGCGCGACACGGTTGGCTGGCTGACCCCGGAAAGTCGCGCAATTTCGCTGGACGAGCGTGTGTCTGCCATCAAGCGGCGCAACAGGTCTTGAACGGGAAAATCTTGGTCCGGGGCTTCCATGCGATGCATTATACCTATACAGTTACGGCTGTTGAATGGGCTTGCTGTCAGCAGCGAGGCTGTATCCCCGAGAAAGTTGATGACACTGAAACACCTCCCACCCACGTTCTGCTGGACCAAGATCGGCGCCGAGTCCGGCGAGGAATTGCCGACCGTCGTGCTCCGCAAGGAATGGGAGCGCCGGCTCGGCGGCGGGCGTTTTCTGTGGGGCATCAACCAGCCGCTCGGCAGCAGCGCGCAAGTCGCCGCGCATCGCACGGGTTCGCTGCTCGCATTGTTTTCGCCGGTCGCGTCGCGTCCGCGCGCGGGCGAGCGCAAGGACGCGCTGCTGTGGAATGCGTGGGTCGACGCAAGCGGTCAGGTGCGGCCGTTGCCGCCGCACACGTTCATCGCCAGCCGCTCGACGTTGCCGTCGGGCCGGCGTCGCGAGCAGCATTACGCGCTCGTGTGCGCGTCGTCCACCGCGCTGACGGTCGGTACGCAGTTGCGCGTGTTTCCCGACCATCTGCGCAGCGTGAGCACGGGCAGGCCGCTGGGCGCCGCGCAGGGCGCGGCCGTGGTTGACTGCATCGGGCGTGCGAAGGAGCAGACGGGCAAGAGCTATCCGCTCGCGCTGTCGGTCGAGCTCGAGGCACCGTATTTCGTGCGGCTCGCGCAGCCATGCGTGCTGAAGGCGCGCGATCTCGCGGAAGTGAACAAGGCCACGCGCGCGGGCGATTTCGATCGCTTCGTCGAGCTGGTCGCGCGCTTGCGCGGCCGTTCGCCGACCGACGCCGTGCGCGGCGTCACGCGCGATCTGTTCGACGTGCCGCCGCTCGAAACGGCGGCCGCGTACGTGGCGCCCACGCATGTCGCGCGCCTGCGCAACCGGCCGGCGGCCGAGCATCCGCGTGATCTCACCGGCGATCTGTTCGACCTGTCGCCGGGCGAGGCGGCCGCGTTCGCCGGGCTCGCGCATCCGCGCATCGGGCGCGCGTGACGCCGGGCGCGACGCCGTTCGCGCAAGAATTTGTTGCAATCTCGCCGTAGCGGATCGACGAGCGCGGAGCGACAATCGGCACGAAGCGCGCGGTGCGGCGGCCGATGCGTCGACACGCGACGGGTCGTGGTTCACGTCGCCGACATGCGTACCACGCACACTGGACGTCGGCGTGCTTCACACTGCAATCCTGACGGAGGAGTGTCGATGTCGACCCACATCTGTTCGCCGGAAGCCCGGGCCGCACAACGCTTCGTCGAAGCGACGCGCAACGTCGATCAGGCGTTTCGCGCGGTGCGCGGCGAAAGCGACGACGACGGCTCGTCGGCCGAATACGCACGCGCGATGTCGCGTCTCGATCGCGCGCTCGACGAGCTGGCGCGTGCGCAGGAATTCTTCGATCGCGTCGTCGGCGCGGACACCACGCACGGCAACTGACGGCTTCGTCGTTTCTCTTTTTCGTGCGTCAGCCCGCGCGCGTCATACCCGGTGCAGGCGGCGCGGCACGGTACGCATAGCCGCGATGCTGGAACGACGTCGCGAAGAACCGCATCTGGTAGCGGATCGCATTCGCCCAGTAGTCCCACGTATGGCCGCCCGGCCGCTCCGCATAGTCGTGCGGCACGCCGAGCGCGACGAGCCGTTCGTGCAGCGTGCGGTTCGAGTCGACGAATGCGTCGTCGCGGCCGCAATCGATCGTCAGGTCGAGATGGGCGCGCACGAATGCCCGCGCGTTTTCGACGATCACGTTGCGGTTCCAGAACGACGGATGGCGATCGGGATCGCCGAACACGTGTGCGATCCCCGGTTCGTCCGTGCAGCAGCGCGGATCGACCGCGCCGCTGATGCTGCCCACCGCGCCGAACGTGTCGGGCCGGTCGAGCGCGATGCGCAGGGCGCCGAAGCCGCCCATGCTGAGCCCGGTGATCGCGCGCGCGTGCTGGGCGGCGATCGTGCGGAAATGCAGGTCGACATAGGACACGACTTCATCGCCGACGAAGGTCTCGTAGCGGCTGCCCGAATCGAACGGGCTGTCGATGTACCAGCTTTCATGTCCGCCGTCGGGCATCACGAGGATCACGCGATAGCGGTCGGCCAGCGCGGCGATGTGCGTGTTCGACGTCCAGTCGGTATGGTCGCCGCCCGAGCCGTGCAGCAGATAGACGACGGGGTAGCGCTCGCCGTGGTTGTCGCGTGCGTAATCGTCGGGCAGCACGATGGTAGCCTTCAGCGTTTCGCTCATCGCGGCGCTCGGAATCGCGACGACCCGCGCATGAAAGGCGAACGCAGGGCTCGTGACGGCGAGCAGCAGTAGCAGCCAGAAAGTACGTGCCAGGTTCATCGATCCTTGCATGTGTCGTTCCAGTCCGGGGCGGGAGGCCGGGAAAACCCTGTTGCGACGACTTTAGCAATCGCGCCTTTCAACCATATTTCGGCGAACCCTACGGGTTGTCAGGCGGACGGTTTGCATAGGATGCGCGCCGTAGCCGAGCAGGTCGGGGCAAAGAGGCGGGCCGTGCCAGCCGTGCACGTCGAACGTGCCGATGAAACCGTGAATGGAGACGACGGGCGCGGGCGCGATCATGCGGCCGCCGCTGCAGGCAGGGGCGGCAATTCGAGTTCGGCGAGGAGTTCGTCGAGTTCGAGCACGTGCGTGCGGTCGTGATCGAGCAGTTCGCGCACGAGTTCGTCGAGCGACATGCGGCGGATGCCGTCGCGCAGCCCGCACCGTTGGAGTTGCGCTGGCTCCAGCGCGGCCGCGGTGGCGCACAGCGCGGCGCGGCCACTGCCGAATGCCGCGACGGCGAGATCGAGCGGCTGCGCGAGATAGTCGCGTTGCGCGGCGAGCGCGGTGCCGTCGACGGATTCGATCGCGGGAAGCTCGGCCGTGCGCACGGCGTCGATGCGGGCGGCGAACACCGCATCGAGATCGCGCAGGTGGCACGCATGTTCGACCAGCGAGAAGCCGGTGCCGGCCGGGCGGCGCGTGGCCAGCGCGGCCGGCACATGCGCCGCGCAGGCGGCGAGCCGGGCCGGCATGCGCGCCAGCGCGGCGACGATGTCGGCGAACGGCAGCCGGTGCGGGGATGCGCTGAACACCGCGCCATAGCTGAACAGCACACCGCCGAGCCGCCCGCGCGCCTGCACGACCTCGTGGCCGTGGCGGCGCATGACGTCGGCGACCATCGCGCCGCAGAATTGGCGGGCCGTCGTGTCGGCTTCGATTTCGGGGAATTTGTGCGCGATCTCGTCCTGGATCGCGCCGATCGCGGCGACGCCGACGCGCGACAGCGCCGCGAACTCGAGATAGCGCTCGGGCTGTTCGATCAGCGCTTCGAGCTGGGCGCCGAGCGCGGTCAAGCGGAAACGGTCGAAACGGGAATGCATGACGAAGCCCCGGTCAGTAACGTGACAAAAAGATACGTTACTGACCGGGGCTTCGTCAACCGGCTCATTGGGGTACACGCGGACCGCTCCCGCGCCGCCCGCTTGCCCCGCTCAGCGCTTCTGCCGCGCGTCCATTTCCGCGACGATGCGCGCTTCCTGCTCCTGAAGCTCGGGCGTAAACGCGTCGCCGAATTCCTCGAGTTCGTACAGCGGGCGGATCTCGATGTCCGAGTCGCCGGGCATCGGGTTCGGGCAGCGCTTCACCCATTCGACGGCTTCCTCCATCGATTTGACCTGCCACAGCCAGTAGCCGGCGACGAGCTCCTTCGTTTCGGAGAACGGGCCGTCGACGACCGTGCGGTTCTTGCCGGAAAAGTGCACGCGCTTGCCGCGGCTGCTCGGGTGCAACCCGTCGGCGGCGAGCAGGATGCCGGCTTTCACGAGTGCCTCGTTGAACTGGCCCATCGCGGCCAGCATGTCGGTGTCGGGCAGCCGACCGGATTCGGAATCGGCGGTGGCTTTGACGATGACCATGACGCGCATTGTCGTCTCTCCTTGAAAGGGAACAGGGCGCTTGCCGACGGTGCGACGGCAAAACGATCGGTTACGACAACACGACGCGCGACGGCGACGCGAATCGACATCGCGGGCGAGAAATTTTCACGCGCGATGGAGCCGGTGCGCCGCGCGGCCGCTGTCACGGAGCGCATCGGCAAAACTGGTATGCTGATCCGCATCACGTGTACGCGGAGGGCGCCATGGCTGCTAAGGAAGTCTCGAAGAAGAAGTATCTGAAAATCCTGAACAAACGCCTGCGCGCGGAGCCGGCGGCCCCGGCCGGCGCGTCGTTCGTCTTTTTCCCGCTGGGCGCGAAGGCGAAGCACGCGACGGGCGTCGTGTCCGGCGACACGCGCAGCAAGCGCGAGTTGGCCGTGATGGCCGCGGTCCAGCGCAAGGCGGCCGAAGAGTTCGTCGTCGCCGACGCCTGACGGGCGCCGCTGTACCCGTGCCGGATGACCGCCGCCGCGGCTTACGCGGCGGCGGCCTCGCACTGGACGATCGCGCGGCGAGCACGCGCGGAATGTCATGCGCGATCGCCGCGCCGTGCATCGGCAGGATGAGGTCGAGATCGAGGAGCACCTGGATTCGGCTCGAAACGGCCTGAAAACCCACCCGGCGATCAGGACGCCTCGTCCGCCGCCGGTGCCGGATACCGGCCGCTGCCGCCCGCGCCGTCGCCTGCCGCCAGTTGCTCCAGCGCGAGCCCCTTCGTCTCGATCCCGAGCGTCCACACGGCGATGGCCGCCGCGATGAACGACAGCGCGCCAAGCGTGAACACGCCGCCTTGGCCGAACACCGGCAACACCACGCCGACCACGTAAGGCCCGATCAGCGAGCCGATCCGGCCGATCGCCGACGCGAAGCCCGAACCCGTCGCGCGGGCGCCGGTGCCGTACAGCTCGGGCGTGTACGTGTACAGCGCCGCCCACATCCCGAACAGGAAGAACTGCATCGCGAGGCCCGTGACGATCAGCAGCGTCGTGCTGCCGCCGTACAGCGCGCTCTGGCCGTACGCGTACGCCATCGCGCCGCCGCCGATCAGCGACGCGATGCAGGTCGGCTTGCGGCCCCAACGCTCGACGAGCCACGCGGCGCACAGGAAGCCCGGCACGCCGCCGAGCGAGATCAGCACCGTGTAGAACACCGATTTCGTGACTTCGAAGCCGGCCTGCTGCAGCAGCGCGCCGAGCCACGACGTGAGGCCGTAGAAGCCGAGCAGCGCGAAGAACCACAGCAGCCACACCATCACCGTGCGGCGGCGGTACACGCCGCTCCAGATCTCGCGCAGCGCGCCGTGGCCGCGCGCGGCGGCCGGCTCGGCGAGCCGCGACGGCGGCGGCAGCGTCGTGACGCCGGCAGAGCGCATCACCTTCGCCTCGATCGTCTGCATCACCGTGTCGGCTTGCGCGTGCCGGCCCGCATGTTCGAGCCAGCGCGGCGATTCCGGCACGATGCGGCGCACGACCAGCACGAACACGGCCGGAATCGCGAGCAGCGCGAACACGGTCCGCCAGCCGAATTGCGGCAGCACGAAATACGCGACGATGCCGGCCGTGATGAAGCCGAGCGGCCAGAAGCCGTCCATCAGCGCGATCAGGCGGCCGCGCTTCTCGGTCGGCACGAATTCGGACAGCAGCGTCTGCGCGACCGGAAACTCCATCCCCATCCCGATGCCGAGCAGCACGCGGTAGACGATCAGCGCGTCGACGCTCTGCGCGGTCGAGCACAGGTACGACGCGGCGCCCCACAGCACCATGCTCCACTGGAACACGGGCCGGCGGCCGAAGCGGTCGGCGAGCAGGCCGGCCACGGCCGCGCCAAGCACCATCCCGAAGAAGCTCGCGCTCGCGACGAGGCCGGCGGCGGCCGTCGACAGCCCGAACTCCTTGCGGATCGAGCCGAGCACGAACGTCATCGTGCCGAGATCGACCGAGTCGAAGAAGAACGCGATCGCGATGATGAAGAAGATGCGCTTGTGATAGCCGGAGAACGGCAGGCGTTCGAGCCGGGCGGCGGCGGAGGCGGGAGCGGTGGCGGTGGGCATGGCGTCCTCTGAAATGAAAAAGGGGCCGCGCAGCGCATGCTCGACGGCCCCGATGCTTCGTATTCAGTAGACGCGACCACAAACTGCCGCATCGGAGGAAAAGCGCCGCCTGCTTGCCCAAATGCGTCATCGTCGGGCGGCGCGCGCGACGCTCGCCGGCGTCAATTCTTCAGTTTGTAGCCGGTGCGGAACATCCACGCGACGATCGCGAGCAGGATCACGAGGAACAGCGCGGTCGCGGCGAGGCTGATCCACACGTGCACGTCGGCGATCCCGTAGAACGACCAGCGAAAGCCGCTGATCAGGTAGACGATCGGATTGAACAGTGTGACGACGCGCCATGCGGGCGGCAGCATGTCGACCGAGTAGAAGCTGCCGCCGAGGAACGTGAGCGGCGTGATGATCAGCAGCGGCACGAGCTGCAGCTTCTCGAAGCTGTCGGCCCAGATGCCGATCACGAAGCCGAACAGGCTGAACGTGACAGCCGTCAGCACCAGGAACAGCACCATCCAGACCGGATGCAGAATGTGCAGCGGCACGAACAGGCCGGCCGTGGCGAGGATGATCACGCCGAGCAGGATCGACTTCGACGCGGCCGCGCCGACGTACGCGATCACGATCTCCCAATACGACACGGGCGCGGACAGGATCTCGTAGATCGTGCCGGTGAAGCGCGGGAAGTAGATGCCGAACGACGCATTCGAGATGCTCTGCGACAGCAGCGACAGCATCACGAGGCCCGGCACGATGAACGACCCGTAGCCGATGCCGTTCACGTCGCTGATGCGTGAGCCGATCGCGGAGCCGAACACGACGAAATACAGCGACGTCGAGATCACCGGCGCGATGATGCTCTGCATCAGCGTGCGGCGCGTGCGAGCCATTTCTGCGCGGTAGATCGCGCGGATTCCATGCCAGTTCATACGTCAGGCTCCTTGCACGCCGTTGCGGCGGTTGTCGATCAGGCTGACGAAAATGTCCTCGAGCGAACTCTGCGTCGTGTGCAGGTCGCGAAAGCCGATGCCGGCCGAGCCGAGCGCGTTGATCAGCTTCGCGATGCTCGCGTCGTCGCGCTGCGAGTCGTACGTATAGACGAGCGCGGCGCCGTCTTCCGCGCGTTCGAGCCCGAACGGCGCGAGCGCGGGCGGCACGTCCGCGAGCGGCTGCTCGAGCTGCACGGTGAGCTGTTTCTTGCCGAGCTTGCGCATCAGTTCGCGCTTTTCCTCGACGAGCACGAGCTCGCCGCCGAGGATGATGCCGATCCGGTCGGCCATTTCCTCCGCTTCCTCGATGTAGTGCGTGGTCAGCAGGATCGTCACGCCGCTTTCGCGCAGCGAATCGACGAGCTTCCACATGTCGCGGCGCAGCTCGACGTCGACGCCGGCCGTCGGTTCGTCGAGGAACAGGATGCGCGGCTCGTGCGACAGCGCCTTCGCGATCATCACGCGGCGCTTCATGCCACCCGACAGCGTCATCAGCTTGTTGTCGCGCTTGTCCCACAGCGACAGCGCCTTCAGCGTCTTCTCGATGTACGCGGGATCGGGCGCCTTGCCGAACAGGCCGCGGCTGAACGACACGGTGGCCCAGACGGATTCGAACGCGTCGGTGGTCAGCTCCTGCGGCACGAGGCCGATCATTTCGCGGGCCGCGCGGTATTGATCGCGGATGTCGTGGCCGCCGACCGTCACGCGGCCTTCGGTCGGCGTGACGATGCCGCAGATCGAGCCGATCAGCGTCGTCTTGCCGGCGCCGTTCGGCCCGAGCAGCGCGAAGATCTCGCCGGGGCGGATGTCGAGGGTCACGTGCTTCAGCGCCTGGAAGCCGGACGCGTAAGTCTTGGAGAGGTCGGAGACGGAAAGGATCGGTTGCATGCTCACGGATGGCACGGCCGGCCGGCGCGACGGCGGGCGCCGCCCGTGCCCGGCGCCGCCGCCGCTGCGAAGCGGCCGGGACCGGGGACGGCATGGCGAACGGGCGTCATGTCGAACGGCAGGGTAGTGCGGGATCGCGGGACCGCCATATTAGCAATCGGCAGATCGAAATGCATTCTGATGGAAAGGCCGGGTCGTGCCGGTGCCGAATTTGGGTGGATTGCGGTGATATTGCTCAATGATTCGGTGTTTTATTCGAGTGGCGCGAACAATTCCGGTCGTTTTCCGTCAATCGGCCCGCGCTCGCGTGGCCACCCGGCCGGCTGGCCGACTGTGCCGCCCGCCGGCCCTCGCGCCGTACCGGGACGACACGCGTGGCGCTCGCGATAATGCGTTCCTTTCCCGGCGATACGGAGCGGCGCGCATGTCTTTGATCGATTTGAAATCCGTGGCAAACGCGCAGGCCTGCGCATGGCAATCCACGATCGTCGGCGAAGTGGGTCCGGCCCGGATCAAGGTGCTGCGCATGGATGCCCAGCCTTACGAAGCGGAAGTGCACGACTACAACGAGGGGCTGCTGGTGCTCGACGGCACGTTGATGCTCGAGGTCGAAGCGGAAACGGTCGTGGTCGGCGCCGGGCAGATGTATCTCGCGCGCGCCGGCACGCGCCACGCGGTGCTGCCCGGCAGTCACGGCACGCTCGCGATCATCGACGTGTGAGGGTGCGCCGCAGCATGCGTGCTGGCCGCGGAAGGCCGGCCGGCTTGGCCCGGCGCGGATTCGCAGGGCCGTTCAAACGCGTGTTCCACGCGGCGTTTATTTGTCTGAGCAAATAAAATGAAGGCCGTTTGAAAATCTGTTAAATACCGTATAAACGCTAGGATCGCGCGGCGTCCGTCGTTTGGAACTCTGCATCCATTTACTTGCGGGAATGGTCCGATCATAGTCTCGACACACGACGCATCACGAAAACGAATCAAGCGTACGTATGGAGACCAACATCATGAGACGCCTATCCGCCGGGCCGGCGGGACTGCCGCTTCCCGATTTTTCGCTGAATGCAGGCGCGACGCAGGTCGCATGCCTGCGCCGTCACCTCGCCGTGTAGCGGCAGGCCGTAGCGGCGAGCCGTAGCGGCAAGCCACTTTCCGTTTCGATCGTTCCGACGGCGCCGTGCCGCATGACGGCGCCGCGGGAGCGCGTTTGTCCGCCGCCGCGTGTGCCGCCTATGCCCGACCGGTTCGCGGCGGTCCCGCGTGCAGCGTCATGCGCCGCGCATTCGTGCGGCGGCGCGATACCAACCGGCAGGCCATGCAGCCCGGCCGGACGAGACTTGTCGTACCTGAAAAGGAGGGGTTGATGATTTGCATTCCTGAATGGCGGAAGGCGATCCTGTCGTGCGCGGTGCTGGTGCTGCCGTTCGTCGCCGGTTGCGGCGGCGGCGACGATCCGGGGCCGATCACCGTGCCGCAGTGCTCGGGCAGCGCATGCGGGCCGAGCGGCGCCGAAACGACGCCGCCCGTCGTGACGAAGCTGTGTCCGGACGCGCTCGATTACACGACGACGTATACGGGCGGCGCCGGCAGCGGCGAATACGTGAAGGTGAAGTTCGACACGACGAAGCTGACTTACCAGATGCAATTCATCGACTCGTCGGTGCCGACCTCGGCAGGGCAGATCAACGACACGCGCGCGGGCCTGACGATCAGCGGCGCGTTCCATCATCCGACCAACCTCCCGACGGCCGAGCAGAATCGTTGCGCGTTCGTGCTCGACAGCGGCGCGACGAGCGACGGCGCATATTCGGTGACGATCAATCGCGCCGATCCGCCGATGCTGTTCGTCGGCAACGGCGTGGTCGGCGGCGGCATTCCGGGCGCGACGATCGCGTTCCAGGGCATCGAACTCGCGCCGGGCTTCTTCCTCGGCTCGGTGCCGTCGCGCACGTTCGACTTCTATCCGTTCATCGGCTTTACCGATACCGAAACGGACTTCACGAAGGTGGCCGGCGTGTACAACGAAGTCGGCATTCATCTGTCGCCGACCGGCACCACCTATCAGACGACCACGCCGCAAGGCTGGCAGCCGGACGTCGTGAACTGGAACCAGACGCTCAATGCGGACGGCTCCTGCACGATCACGCAAGGCAGCGACTACTCGTGTCAGACGACCGGTTCGCCGTGGACCTTGCGCAAGAATGCGGACGGTACGCCTGACAACGTGTTCGTCAGCAACGCGCAGTCGGGGCAGGCCTATCCGTCGGCAGGCCAGGGGCAGCCGCTCGTGATCCTCGTGCCGAGCCAGGCGCACGGCGTGATGATCGTCGGCAAGCTGAACGGTGCGCTGGTGCCGGTCGTGATCCGCGTCGGGTATGCGTATGCCGCGCCGGGCAATCCGCTGGGCTCGGTGGCCGATGCGGAGGTCGGCATCTCGATGCTCGCGCCCGCCAAAGCCGTCGCGCGCAACGTGCTGAAGGGCGGGTTCATCGGGGCGACGAGCGCATCCGCATGCGGCGTGGTGACCAACAACGGGCCGTCGGGCAGCGCGGCAGGCCAGGGGCCGAGCTTCAATCCGTTCGTTCCGCATCCGGACCTGCCCGGCGCGTTCAACACGACTTTCAATTACTTCACGCCGTCTGCCGGCAACTGCAGCGACGGCACCGCCGTGTCGACCATCGCGGCGAACTACACGTCGACGCTGTTCCAGGGCAATACCGCGGCGTTCATCGATCCGCAAACGTCGTCGCCGACCGCGCAGTTCGGGCTCGACTACACGCAGGCATCGCCCGGCAAGGTCAAGGTCACGGCCAACAGCGACTTCAACGCGAAGGGCGCGGCCGGCAACGTGGCGATCTTCAAGAAGGGCGATACGGGGTGGATCGTGACGGCCGGGAATGTCTACGCGATGGTCGTCAACAACAGCCAGGTCAACCCGTTCTTCACGGTCGGCGCGTTCGTCCAGTAACCCGGCATCGAACACGTCACACCGGCGGCGCATGCGCTGCCGCCGGTGAATCGAATTTCAAGAGGATTCCTATGAATTTTAAGCATTGGATGGCCGCGGCATCGGTCGCACCCGTGCTGGCCGCATGCGGCGGCGACGGCGACCCGCCGCCCGCGCCGGTGGTCCGGCTGTGCCCGCAGACGATCGACTACAACACGGTGTTCGTCGGAGGCTCCGGGTCGGGCGAGCTCGTGAAGGTGCAGCTCGACACGACGAAGATGACGTACCGGATGGCCTACCTCGCGTCGCCGGTGCCGACCACCGCGGGCACCGTGCAGCCGACGCGCGACACCGCGCCCGCGAACGTGGTCGACGGCACGCTGGCCGACGAAACGGGGCTGCCCACGGTGAAGCTGAACCAGTGCACGTTCCGGATGCAGAACGCGAGCCTCGACCCGAGCCGGCCCGCGCGGCTGTTTCTCGGCGAAGGCGTGCTGGGCGGCGCGATCCCCGGCGCGACGATCCAGTTCGACGGCGTGATCGGCGTCGGCAAGATCCCGAAGACGACGTTCCCGTACTACCCGTTCATCAGCTTCTCGTCGCTCGAAACCGACCTGACGAAGATTGCCGGCACGTACAACCAGCTCGGCTATCACCAGGTGCCGTCGCAGAACTTCCAGCCGGTGGCGCTCGACCAGAAGGTGACGATCAACGCGGACGGCAGCTATACGGAAACCGACAACTTCGGCAAGAAGAACGGCGGGCAGCCGCTGGCGTCGAGCGCGACCGTGAACCAGCCGTTCACGCTGCGCCCGGATGCGCCGGCATTCCAGTCGCTCAATTACCAGCCGCAGATTCCGCGGACGCTCGCGGCGCTCGATCCGGCGAAGGCCGGCAAGGGGATCCTGATCGTCGGCAAGCTGCGCAACCAGCTCGTGCCGATCTTCATCCGCACCGGCGCCGCGAATGCGGACCTCACGCAAGGGGCGCCGAGCGCGGACGACGAATCGGGCATCTCGTTCCTGAGCCCGCAGACGGCGGTCTCCCAGGGCTCGCAGAACGGCGAGTACACGGGCGTCGACAGCGCGTTCAACTACCGCGCGACCGCGCTCGTCGGCGCGCAGGCCACGCTGCTCGATCCGTTCAATGCGTCGCAGGCCGCGCTCACGCGCGCGCTGAACCTCGACTACACGCAGACAGTGCCGGGCGTCGTGACGACCGTGCACGCGGACGCGGCGTCGGGGCCGGCGACCGGCAAGTTCGTGTTCACCGGCGGCGTGTTCGGGTTCCTCGACATGGCCGATACGAGCAATCCGTACTTCACGGTCGGCGCGTTCGTGCAGTGACCGCGTGTGGATGGAGACACGGCGGCGCCGCGCGCGAATGCGCGGCGTCCCGACAGAATGAGGGGGAGACTTCATGAAGAAGCTGATTGTCGCGGGTGTCGTCGCAGGCGTGTCGACGCTCGCATCGGCCCAGCAGGCGGGCGACAACGTCGCGACGCTGGGCTGGCTGCACATCATGCCGCAGGATTCGACCAACGGGCTGACGACGAATCTTGCAAGCATGCCGATCAACGGGCCGCTGCGCCTGCCCGGTTCGTTCACGTCGCCGGGCACGAGCCTGACGGTCAACAACGCCGACACGGTCGGCCTCACGCTCACGCACTTCTTCACCGATCACATCGCGGTGACGTCGGTGCTCGGCGTGCCGCCGGAATTCACGCTGACCGGACACGGCGTGATCAGGCCGCCCGGCCCGGCCGGCGCGCTCGGCAACGTCGACATGGACAAGTCGGCGAACCAGCCGGCCGTGAAGAACGCGCGGCAGTGGAGCCCGACGGTCATTCTGCAGTACTACTTCAATTCGCCGACGGCGAAGTTCCGTCCGTTCGTCGGGATCGGCGTGGCCTACAGCTGGTTCAGCAACATCGAACTGAACGGCAACTTCGCGAAGGACATCAACGAGAACCTCGGCAGCGTGCTCGCGGCGGGCGCCGGCAAGCCGGGCGCGACGTCGGTCGAGGGCAAGGCGTCGTCGTCGTTCACGCCGGTCTACAACGTCGGCGCGAGCTATGCGATCGACAAGCACTGGGGGCTCACGGCGACGCTGACGTACATGCCGCTGAAGACCTACTCGTCGCTGGTGATCAAGGCGGCCGACGGTTCGACGCTCGCGACCACGCGCACGCGACTGAAGGCCGACCCGTTGATCACGTTCGTCGGGATTTCCTACAAGTTCTGAGCCGACCGGCGCGCATGACGCGTGCCGGCGGCTTCCTGCGACCGGCTGGCCGGAGGGTTCCGGCCGGAAGATCGCGTTCCTGGCGGCGTGCCGCCATTTGTGAAGAGAGGGGGCAGTTCAAATGAGCATTCGCAAAATCGTATCGCTTGTTGCTGCAGTGGCTTTCACCGCGGTTTCGGCCGCGCCTGCTTTCGCGGTCACCGTTTCGCGCGCGGACGGTCAGCCGATGAACCCGAACGGCGAGCCGTTCTCCGCATCGGGTCTCACGAACCTGAGCAAGGGGTCGATCACGGCGGCCTGTACCGCGACCTTCAACGGCACGATCACGTCGACCGGCATCGTCAACA
This sequence comes from Burkholderia sp. MS389, assembly GCF_016899425.1. Classification (GTDB taxonomy): domain Bacteria; phylum Pseudomonadota; class Gammaproteobacteria; order Burkholderiales; family Burkholderiaceae; genus Burkholderia; species Burkholderia sola. Next base: position 1,421,325 of record NZ_CP045995.1, on the reverse strand, counting down.
TCACGTCGACGACGTTCACGGGCGGCGCGACGTGCTCGCTGATCAGCGGCAGCGCGAGCAGCACGTCGCCGTGGACCGGGCAGGCCGACAGCACGACGCAGCTGTCGATCAACAACGTGAAGGTGAACGTTACGCTGCTCGGCGCGTGCGGGCCAAGCAAGGTCGTGACGGCGTGGAGCGATGCGAACTCGTCGCTGACGTTCAACAACGCGACGCTGACGCCGGACTGCACGGTGGGCGGCACGGTGCTGACGTCGCCGAAGTTCCACGTGCAGTAAGCGTCGCGCGATCGAAGCGGAACCCGCCGCGCGCGAGGGCCGTGCGGCAAGCGCGGCGGGTTTTCGCGGCTTCGATGCTTCGACGGGGTCGAGCCGTCGCGCGTATCGGCGCGGCGGCCGGTTGACCGCCCGTGTCGCGATCCGGCACGGGCGGCGTGGCAGGGCGGCGTCGCGTACTGCGCCGCCCGGTTCGATTGAAACAAAACCAGGTCAATTAGCCAGAACCATCCCGGACGACCCATGCTTACCGATCCAGCAAAGTATGGCGACGCCCGCGGCGCGACGCCCGACCGGCTGCGCACGGCCGCGTGGCTGCAGTACCTGATCGAACATCTCGACGGGGCGGCTTGCGCCGGCGACCCGGTTGTCGTCCCGTCGCACGCGATACATGTGGGCGCTGGCGCGAGCCTGTCCCGCGAAGCGAGGGCCGTGCTTCACCGGCTGGTCCCGTGGATCGCGACGGATGGCAGCGGTTGCGCGTGCGATCCGGCCGATTCGCCCGGCGCATGCTCGCACGTGCCTTCCGCGCAGCAACTCGCGCAAGCCGAACGTTGCTGTCCGGGCTCGCGTGCCGTATTCGACACCGCGCACGGCGTGATCGATGCGTGCGCATTCGATGATCCCGAACTCGGCTGGGCCGCGCTCGAACGGATTGCCGGCGGCGTCGAACGCAGCGGCGACGACGCGGGCGCATGCATCGCGAACGAACACGACGGGCCGCGCGAGACGCCGCCTGCGAAGAACCTGAGAGAAAATCCGACGGCGGTCGCGACAACGGGCACGGAAACGCCGGCCCGTCCCGGCGCCGTGATCGACGCGATCGTGCTGCGCGCCTGTGGCCCGCGCGACGACGCCGCGCGTATCGACGAGATGGCTGCGCTCGCGACGTTCTCCGCGGAGCTTGCGGCTGGCCACGGCGTTTCCGTTCAGGCGTACGGCGGTCAGCACAATCTCGTCGCGCGCGCGATCCGCGCGCATCGCGCCGATCTCGCATCGACGGACGGGCTGCTTGCCGCGCTCGCCGTGTGCCGGCTCGATCGGCTCGTCGGTGCGGGCAGCTTCTGGGCCTATTACCTGTTGGCGGGCATCGCGATCGCCGCACCGGATACGGTGCGGGAAATCGGCCGCAGGTTTCATGGCGACATCTGGCAGACGTGTGTCGACCACGTGCTCGCGTGGCCGGCGGTCAGCCGCTTCGGGCCGACGGAGGATGCCGCGTTCGAGCGCCTGCGTGACGCGATGAGCCTGACGTCGCGCTGGAACCCGATCGTCCGCGCCAAGCGGATGCGGACGCGGAGCGTGTCGGCCGCCCGGCCGCGCAGCGCAAACGAGCCGGCCCAATGAAACGCGGCTCGCGGCGAGAACGCCGCGAGCCGCAGGAGTGGTATCGCGGCGCCCGGTGCGGGCGGCCGCCTTCGTCAGACCGTCTCGGGCTGCCGCACGGCCTTCGCGACGTTGCGCGCCGGTGCGCCGTTCGCGACGAAGTACGGCACGTCGACACGCGCGAGCGGCGTGCGGCCGCGGATCTTGTCGGCGATCTTCTCGGCGATCATGATCGTCGGCGCGTTCAGGTTGCCGGTCGTGATGATCGGCATGATCGACGCATCGACGACACGCAGCCCGTCGAGCCCGTGCACGCGGCCTTCCTCGTCGACCACCGCCATGTCGTCGTAACCCATCTTGCACGAGCACGACGGATGGAACGCGGTTTCCGCGCGGGCGCGCACGAACGCGTCGAGTTCCTTGTCGCTCTTGCAATCGGCGCCCGGATTCAGCTCGCGGCCGCGATAGCGGTCGAGCGCCGGCTGCCGCATGATCTCGCGCGTCGCGCGGATCGCATCGCGGAACTCGCGCCAGTCGAGCGCTTCGGCCATGTAGTTGAACAGGATGCTCGGATGGTCGTTCGGGTCGCGCGAGCGCAGCTTCACGCGGCCGCGGCTCGGCGAGCGCATCGAGCCGACGTGCGCCTGGAAGCCGTGCATCTCGATCGCGTTCGAGCCGTTGTAGTTGATCGCCACCGGCAGGAAGTGATACTGGATGTTCGGCCACAGGTCGTCGTCGCGCGTGCGGATGAAGCCGCCCGCTTCGAAGTGGTTGCTCGCGCCGAGGCCCGTGCCGTTCAGCATCCATTCGAGGCCGATCTTCGGCTGGTTCCACCACTTGAGCGCCGGGTACAGCGACACCGGCTCCTTGCACTCGTACTGGATGTACATCTCCAGGTGGTCCTGCAGGTTCTGGCCGACGCCGGGCAGGTCTAGCACGACCGGAATGTCGAGTGCCTTCAGCCATGCGCCGGGGCCGACGCCCGAGCGCTGCAGCAGTTGCGGCGACGCGATCGCGCCGCTGCACACGAGCACTTCGCGGCGCGCATGCGCGGTCGCGCGCTCGCTGCCGCGCAGGTACGTGACGCCCGACGCGCGCTTGCCGTCGAACAGGATGCGATCGGCGAGCGCGTGCGTGACGATCTCGAGGTTCGGCCGCACCTTCGCCTGATCCAGATAGCCGCGCGCGGTGCTCGCACGGCGGCCCTTCGGCGTGACGGTGCGATCCATCGGGCCGAAGCCTTCCTGCTGATAGCCGTTCAGGTCGTCGGTGCGCGGATAGCCGGCCTGCACGCCCGCGTCGACCATCGCCTCGAACAGCGGGTTCGCGCCCGGCTTGCTGGTCGTGACCGACACGGGGCCGCTGCCGCCGTGATAGTCGTTCGGGCCGACGTCGCGCGTCTCGGCTTTCTTGAAGTACGGCAGGCAGTCGAGATACGTCCAGTTCTCGAGGCCCTTGTGCGTCGACCAGTTGTCGTAGTCGAGCGCGTTGCCGCGGATGTAGCACATCCCGTTGATCAGCGACGAGCCGCCGAGCCCCTTGCCGCGCCCGCACTCCATCCGGCGGTTGTCCATGTGCGGCTCGGGATCGGTTTCGTACGCCCAGTTGTAGCGGCGGCCCTGCAGCGGATAGGCGAGGGCGGCCGGCATCTGCGTGCGGAAGTCGAAGCGGTAGTCGGGACCGCCCGCTTCGAGCAGCAGCACCGTGACGTCCGGATCTTCCGTCAGGCGCGTTGCGAGCACGTTGCCCGCGGAACCCGCGCCGCAGATGATGTAATCGTATTCGCGTGTCGTCATGACGGATCTCCTTGTCTTAGAACACCGGGTTGTAGCGGCCGAGCTCGACCTGCACCGACTTGATTCGAGTGTAGTGCTCGAGCGTCGTGATGCCGTTCTCGCGCCCGACACCGGATTGCTTGTATCCGCCAACCGGCATTTCGGCCGGCGATTCGCCCCACGTGTTGATCCAGCAGATGCCGGCTTCGAGGCGATGGATCGTGCGGTGCGCGCGCGACAGGTTCTCGGTCACGACGCCGGCCGCGAGCCCGTAGTGCGTGTCGTTCGCACGCGCGATCACTTCGTCCTCCGATTCGAAATCGAGGATGCTCATCACCGGCCCGAAGATTTCCTCGCGCACGATCTTCATGTCGTCGCGGCAATCGCCGAACACGGTCGGCGCGACGTACTGACCGTTCGCGAAGTGGCCGTCGGTCAGGCGCGTGCCGCCCGCGAGCAGCTTCGCGCCTTCGGCCTTGCCGCTCTCGATGAAGCCGAGCACCTTGTCGAGTTGCGCGGCGGAGACGAGCGGGCCGAAGTTGGTGTCGGCATCGGTCGGCTTGCCGACGCGGATGCGCTTCACGCGTTCGAGCACCTTCTGCGTGAACATGTCCTTGATCGAGCGGTGCACGAACACGCGCGTGCCGTTCGTGCAGACCTGGCCCGAGCTGAAGAAGTTGGCGGTGACCGCGATGTCGGCCGCGCGATCGAGATCCGCATCGTCGAACACGATCAGCGGCGACTTGCCGCCGAGTTCCATCGTCACTTCCTTCAGCGACGATGCGCCGGCGAGCGACATCACCTTCTTGCCGGTTTCGACGCCGCCGGTGAACGACACCTTCGCGATGTCCGGATGGCCGGTGAGCAGCGCGCCGACCGAGCCGTCGCCCTGCACGACGTTGAACACGCCGGCCGGCACGCCGGCTTCCGTATAGATTTCCGCGAGCTTGAGCGCGGTCAGCGGCGTGACTTCGCTCGGCTTGAACACCATCGCGTTGCCGGCCGCGAGCGCGGGCGCGGTCTTCCAGCACGCGATCTGGATCGGGTAGTTCCACGCGCCGATGCCCGCGCACACGCCGAGCGGCTCGCGGCGCGTGTAGACGAACGACTCGGCACGCAGCGGCACCTGCAGCCCTTCGATCGCAGTCGCGAGGCCCGCGTAGTACTCGATCACGTCCGCGCCGGTGACGATGTCGACCGCGAGCGTCTCGCCGATCGGCTTGCCGGTGTCGCGCGTTTCGATCGCTGCGAGTTCGTCGTTGCGCTCGCGCAGCAGGTCGACCGCGCGGCGCAGGATGCGCGAGCGCTGCATCGCGGTCATCGCGGCCCATTCGCGCTGGCCTTCCTGCGCGGACGCAACGGCGCGGTCGACGTCGGCCGCGCTCGCCTGCTGCACCTGCGCAAGCAGTTCGCCGGTGGCGGGATCGAAGGTGTCGAAAGTCTTGCCGCTGGTGGCATCGACGTAACCGCCGCCGATGTAGAGGCGCTGCAAACCGTATACGGACATGAGGATCTCCTTGAGGGCGACTGCGTCGCGCGTCAGTCGGACGCGAGCAGCAGGTCGATGTAATCGTGGGCGAGCTTCAAAGCAGCTCGGGTGTCGATCGGGCCGCCGGCGAGTGCGCCGCGCAGCCACAGGCCGTCGATCAGCGCGGCGAGGCCGCTGGCGGCTTCGCGCGCCTTCGCGAGCGGCAACGCCTTCGCGAATTCGGCGCACAGGTTCGAATGCAGGCGCCGCGTGTTCACGTGCTGCAGGCGCTTGAGCATCGGGTCGTGCATGCTCTGCGACCAGAACGCGAGCCACGTCTTCATCACGGGCGCGCTCACCTGCGTGACGTCGAAGTTCGCGGCGACGACCGCGCGCAACCGCGAACGCGGGTCTTTTCGTGCGGCGACGCGGCGGCGCGTGGTGGCCGACCACAGGTCGCGCAGTACGTGCCGCATCGTCGCTTCGAGCAGGCCGTCCTTGTCGCCGAAGTAATGGCTGACGATGCCCGTCGAGATGTTCGCGCGTTGCGCGACCGATGCGAGCGTCGTGCCGGGCAGGCCCGCTTCGTCGATCGAGCGCAGCGTGGCGTCGATCAACTGCGCGCGGCGTATCTCCCGCATTCCGACTTTCGGCATCGCGACTCCCTTCGCCCGGGCGGGCCGTCCATGGAAGTCGAGAGCTTAGCGGTTTTTTATTGATCGTTCAATCAACAAAAAATCGGGGCCGAACGGCGGGCTGCGTTCCAAACGGGAAGGATCGCCGCCGCCGGAGCCGTGTGCAGGTGCGGAAAAACGAGTTGAAAGAAGGTTAATTAAGTTTGAATCTGTTTAAAACGATTCGTGAAAACATGATGCAATTCGGAGGACCGTTTCCATGCTCGATTTCATTACAAATGGAAAGAATGTCGAAATCTGAAAAATTATTCACGATATGAAATCGTAAAATCGGATGGTGAAGGTGGGTGGTTTTGCGGAAACCGTTTTAATCCGCCGATTTAAACTTCATAACTCATTGATATTAATGAATAAGTATGGTTTTTTTAACGCTGAAGAGGATTGCTCGCAAACGATTGCCATCGTCTTTTTTGAGATTCTGCATACCATAGAAATCGACAAATAAATTTGAATCTGGCGGATTTCCGGGCCGAGTAGAGGGATTTTTGGAATGACTTGAGTGAGCAATATCGACCGTATTAGTATGGCGCCGCACCACGAGGAATGAATGGCGCCGCCGGCAATTGCCGCGGTGCGTCGGCAATCGGCGCGTCCATCGATCGCGCACGGGCCCGACGTCAGCCATTGCGCAGCTGCAGCATGCCGCGACGTCGAGACGCCGCATTCACCGGAGAACGACGATGCCGACCGAAAAACACGTGGTCCCGCTGCCGAATGGTCTGAAGGTTTATGTCGAACGGAACGTGTTCGATCCGGCCTTCGACACGGCGATGCTCGTCAACGGCGCGCTCGCGACGACGGCGTCGTTCGGCCAGACCGTCCAGTATCTCGGCGAGCGGATCAACACGATCTGCTTCGACCTGCCGTATGCGGGGCAGTCGCGCCAGCACAACCCCGGCTGCTCGATCCTGACCAAGGACGACGAAGCCGCGATCCTCCAGTACCTGGTCGAACACTTCGCGCCGGCGTTCCTCGTGTCGGTGTCGTGGGGCGGCGTCGCGTCGCTGTTCGCGCTCGCGCGCGGCTGCCCGAGCGTGCGGCGCGCGGCGATCTGTTCGTTCTCGCCGTTCCTGAACGACGCGATGATCGACTACGTGACGCGGGCCCGCGACCACATCGCGGCCGGCGAGAACCTGAAGGCCGCGCAGCTGCTCAACGACACGGTCGGCCGCTATCTGCCGCGCATCATGAAGCTGTACAACTACCGCTATCTCACGCGCCTGCCGCGCGACGAGCAGGACCAGGTCGCGTTCCACGTCGACCAGATCCTGTCGCTGCAGCCCGAGCGCTACTTCAGCGAGTTCTCGAACATCGGCTGCGAACTGCTGTTCCTGAACGGCGAGCGCGACGAATATACGACGCCGGCCGACGTGCGGCAGCTTGGCGCGCATGTGGCGCGCGCACGGTTCGCGACGGTGCCCGACGCAGGCCATTTCCTCGACATCGAAGGCCGCGCGCAGCGCGAAGCCACCCGTACCGCGCTGCTCGATTTCTTCTGCGGCGAAGCGCCCGCCGCGGCCGGCATCGCACGTGCCGCCGCGCACGCATGCGTGCCCGCGCCGATGCACGCGCTGTCGTCGTGACGCCGTCCGTCGAGCAGCGGGCACGTCCCGCGCATCCGAATTCCCATCCCAACGAGGCAGGCCAGCCGTGAATATCGTTCAGACCATCGCCATCGTCGTTCCGTGGGCCGCGTGGCTCGCTTACTGGATCGCCACGTCGCAGCGCGTCAAGACGACCGTACGCAAGGAGGCATCGCGCTCGCGCACGCTCCAGTCGATTCCGCTGATCGTCGGCGGCGCGCTGATCATCCTGCCCGATCCGTCGTGGCAGGCGCTCGCGCCCGACTGGCAGCGCTTCGGCCTGCAGGCGCAGTGCGGGCTCGCGGTGCTGGTGGCCGGCCTGCTGTTCTCGGTATGGGCGCGGCTGCATCTCGGCACGAACTGGAGCGTGTCGGTCACGCTGAAGGAAGACCACGAACTCGTGCGCACGGGGCCGTATGCGTTCGTACGTCACCCGATCTACACCGGCTGCCTGATCGCGCTGGTCGGCGCCGCGCTGATCGGCGGCGAATGGCGCGGCGCGCTCGGCGTGCTGCTCGTGTTCGCGTCGCTTGCGTACAAGGTGCGCGTCGAGGAGAGCTGGCTGACCGGGTATTTCGGGCCGGCCTATGCGCAGTACCGCCGCGAGGTCGCGGCGCTGATCCCCGGCTTCTACTGACCCCCGCGAGGCGCGCGATGGCGAAGATGATCGTGACCGCGATCGGTTCGGCGGGCGACGTGCATCCGTTGCTCGGCGTCGCGCGCACGCTCGCCGCGCGCGGTCACGACGTCGTGTTCTGCACGCACGCGCCGTTCGAGGCGGCCGTGCGCCGCTGCGGGTTCGCGTTCGTGCCGGTCGGCACCGCGGCCGACTACGACGCGGCGATGGCGAACCCCGCGCTGTGGGATCCGCGTACGTCGTTCCGCACGCTGTGGCAGGTGATCGCGCCGACGCTGCGCCCGCATTACGACGCGCTGCGCGCGCTGACCGATGCCGACACGGTGCTGGTCGGCACGCTATGGGCGTTCTCCGCGCGCTTCATGCAGGAATTGCACGGCACGCCGTACGTGTCGGTGCAGGTATCGCCGTCGACGCTGCTGTCCGCGCATGCGCCGCCGACTCATCCGCGCCTGACGATTCCGGCGCGCTGGCCGTTGCCGGTGAAGTCGGCGCTGATGACGCTGATCGAGCGGCAGGTGCTTGACCGCGTGTGCGGCCCGGCGCTCGACGCGGTGCGCCGCGAACTCGGGCTCGCGCCCGCGCGGCGCGTGCTCGGCCGCTGGCTGCATTCGACCGACGGCGTGCTGTGCCTGTTTCCCCAGTGGTTCGCGCCGCCGCAGCCGGACTGGCCGTCGAACCATCTGCAAAGCGGTTTTCCGCTGTTCAACGATATTTCGACCTCCGACGATGATGGGGCACTCGATGCGTTTCTCGCGGCAGGCGAAGCCCCGGTCGTGTTCACGGCCGGTTCGACCCTCGTCGATCACGCGGCGTATGCGCGTGCGGTGGCGGACGCGCTGCGCGCGACCGGCGCGCGCGGCATCCTGCTGACGCCGCACGATGCGGCGCAGGATGGCGACCGGCTGCTCGTGCGCCGCTTCGTGCCGATGCGCACGCTGCTGCCGCGTTGCCGCGCGCTCGTGCATCACGGCGGGATCGGCACGGCGGCGCTCGCGTGCGAAGCCGGGATCGTGCAGGTCGTCACGCCGTTCGCGCACGATCAGTTCGACAACGCGCAACGCGTCGTCGCGAACGGTTGCGGCGTGCGGGTCGACGGGCCGCTCGACGGCGCGCGGCTCGGCGCGGCGCTCGCGCGCGTGCTCGACGAACCCGCGTTCGCGGTGCATGCGGCGCGTACGCGTGCGCTGCTCGCGGCCGCGCCGGACGGCTGCGGCGCGGCCGCCGATTTCATCGAACGCTTCGTGCCGAAGCGCGGGCGGGTGGCCGCGCGGGCCGATATCGCGGTGGCCGGCACATGAGCACCGCATCGCCGCTGCACGACGGGCCCGTCGCGCCGTCCGCGCTCGACGTGTCGGCGCCGGTGCCGGTGCCGGTGCCCGCCGCGCAGCCGGTGCGCGGCATCCGGCTCGCGCTGCTGACGTTCGCGCTGTCGCTCGCGACCTTCATCGAAGTGCTCGACTCGACCGTGACCAACGTCGCGGTGCCGGCGATCTCCGGCAGTCTCGGCGTGTCGAACAGCCAGGGCACGTGGGTGATCAGCTCGTATTCGGTCGCGGCCGCGATCGCGGTGCCGCTCACCGGCTGGCTTGCGCGCCGCGTCGGCGAGTTGCGGCTGTTCGTCGGCGCGGTGCTGCTGTTTACGCTGACGTCGCTGCTGTGCGGGCTCGCGCGCGACTTGCACGTGCTCGTGATCTGCCGCGCGCTGCAGGGGTTGTGCTCGGGGCCGATGGTGCCGCTGTCGCAGACGATCCTGCTGCGCACCTTTCCTCCAACCCAACGCACGATCGCGCTCGCGCTGTGGGCGATGACGGTGCTGCTCGCGCCGATCTTCGGGCCGGTGGTCGGCGGGTGGATCGTCGACAACTTCTCGTGGCCGTGGATCTTCCTGATCAATTTGCCGATCGGGCTGTTCTCGTTCGCGGTGTGCACCGCGATGCTGCGCCCCGACGCGCAGCGCGGCGCGGCCGGTCCGATCGACGTGCCGGGCATCGTGCTGCTCGTGATCGGCGTCGGCTCGCTGCAGGCGATGCTCGATCTCGGCCACGACCGCGGCTGGTTCGATTCGCCGCTGATCGTCACGCTCGCGGTGGTCGCGGCGCTCGCGATCGTGTCGCTGCTGATCTGGGAAGCAGGCGAAGCGCATCCGGTGGTCGATCTGAGCCTGTTTCGCGACCGCACGTTCTCGTTCTGCGTGCTGATCATCTCGCTCGGGATGATGAGTTTCTCCGTGGTCGGCGTGGTGTTCCCGCTGTGGATGCAGGCCGTGATGGGCTACAACGCGTTTCATGCGGGGCTCGCGACCGCGTCGCTCGGCGTGCTCGCGCTCGTATTCTCGATCCTCGTCGGGCTGCATGCGCACCGCTTCGACGCGCGCGTGCTCGCGACGTTCGGCTTCCTCGTGTTCGCGGCCGTGCTCGCCTGGGACGCCCATTTCACGCTGAAGATGACGTTCGCGCAGATCGCCGCACCCGGGCTGATCCAGGGGATCGGGCTGCCGTGCTTCTTCATTCCGCTGACCGCCGCGACGCTGTCGCGCATTCCGGACGACCGGCTCGCCGCCGCGTCGAGTCTGTCGAATTTCCTGCGCACGCTGTCGGCCGCGTTCGGCACCGCGATGAGCGTGACGCTGTGGGACAACCGCGCGACCTATCACTACGACGTCGTGTCGCAATCGGTCACGCACGCGTCGGCGAACACGCAACGCTTCGTGCATGCGCTGAACGCGATGGGCGTGGACGGCGTGCGCGAGCTGACGACGCTGCATCACGTCGTGATGCAGCAGGCCTACATGATGGCGACCAACGACATGTTCTGGATGGCGAGCATGACGTGTGTCGCACTCGCCGCGATGATGTGGCTGACGCGGCCGAAACGCGGCGCGGCCGCATCGTTCGGACATTGAGGAGCAGACCATGACGACACTCGGCGCACTCGTGATCCTGTATCACCCGAGCGACGCGCAGCTCGACGCGTTGCGCGGATGGCGGCACGCGTGCGACGTGCTGCTCGTCGTCGACAACACGCCGCAGCCCGATGCGCGGGCCCGTGAACTGTGCACACGCGAAGGCATCGCGCTGCTGCATCACGGCAATCGCGGCGGCATCGCGGGCGCGTACAACGCGGGGCTCGCGGCGCTGTTTCGCGACCGCATCGACGCGGTCGCGCTGTTCGACCAGGATTCGTCGGTGCCGGCTGCCTATTTTCCGACGATGCGCGACGTCTGCGCGGGGCTTGCCGGGCGTGCGTTCCTGGCCGGCCCGCGCATCTTCGACGAGAACGCACGCAGCTTCCTGCCCGAACTCGCGACGAACGGCATCGGCGTGCGCCGCCTGCACATCGACCCGGGCACGCCGATGCAGCGCTGCGCGTTCCTGATTTCGTCGGGCTGCGTCGTGTCGCGCGACGCGTTCGACGTGCTCGGCCGTTTCGACGAAACGTTGTTCATCGATCACGTTGATACCGAATACAGCTTCCGCGCGCTGTCGCGCAACGTGCCGCTCTATGTCGTGCCGTCGCTGGTGCTGACGCATCGGATCGGCGCAAAGCAGCGGCACGCGATCGGCCCTTTTGAAATGACGTCGATGAATCACTCGTGGCAACGGCGCTACTACAGCGCGCGCAATGCGGTGCAGCTCGGGATGCAGTACGGGCTGCGTTTTCCGGTGGCGCTCGTGCCGAACCTGCTGACCCTGTGGCAGGTCGTGCAGATCGCGCTGGTCGAGCGCGACAAGCGCGCGAAGCTGGCCGGCATCCTGTTCGGCGTCGCGGACGGCCTGTTCGGCCGGCTCGGCCCGCTCGAGCGCACGCGGCCGCGTCTGGCTGCGCGGGCGCAGCGCGTTCGGCAGGGGTGACGATGCGGCGTTCGACGAAAGCGGCAGGTTCGGCGCGTGGCGCGAAGGGCGGCTCGATGGTCGCGGCGGCGGCCATGCTGTTCGCGTTGGGCGGATGTGTGCCGTCGGGCTTCCTGCCGTCGCTGTCGCTGCGCGCGCCGGCCGACGATGCGCTCGCACGGACGGCCGGCCCCGGCGCGAACGGCGCGTGGCCGGCGCCCGACTGGGTGAAGCAGCTGCAGGACCCGCAGCTCGACGACCTGGTCGCGGAGGCGTCGCAGCACAGCCCCGATCTGCAGGTCGCACAGGCGCGGCTGCGGATCGCGCAGGCGCAGCTTCAGCAGTTCGATTCGCTGACCGGTTTGACCGGCACGGCCGGCGCGACGATCAGCCGGGCACGGATGCCGAAACCCGGTGACATCGCCGACGTCACGGCCGGCGGCTATCGCGTGCCGGTGCAGATCTTCGGCGATCCGAACGTATCGCCGTCGTCGATCTTCGTCGGGCTGAACTACCAGCTCGACCTGTGGGGCAAGAACCGCGCGGCGACGAAGAGCCTGATGTCGCTGCGCGACGCGGCCGGCGTCGAGGCCGAACAGGTACGGCTCACGCTCGCCGTCGCGATCGTCACCGTGTATTGCCAGCTCGACCAGGCGTACGCGGTGCGCGACCTGTTGCAGCAGAAGCTGAAGATCAGCCAGCGCGTGACGGCGGTGCTGCGCGAGCGTACCGCGCGCGGCCTCGACAACGCGTACGATGCGAGCGACGCGTCGATCAAGCGCAGTCGACTGCTCGAGCAGATCGCGTTGAACGACGAGCAGATCAAGCTCGCGCAACTGCAACTCGGCGTGCTGTCGGGCCGTGGCCCGGAGCGCGGGCTCGCGCTGCAGCGGCCGCGCGTCGGCGCGTTCGCGGGCGGCGCGGTGCCCGCCCGGCTGCCGGCCGACCTGCTGGGCCGCCGGCCCGATATCGTCGCCGCGCGGCTGCGGGTCGAGGCCGCGTTCGCGAATGCCGACTCGACGCGTGCGCAGTTCTATCCGGACGTGAACCTCGTCGCGCTCGGCGGCGTGTTCGCGTTGACGCCCGCGTCGCTGTTCTCGCGCGATTCGCTCGCGGGCTCCGTCGGCCCCGCGATCTCGCTGCCGATCTTCGACCGCGGCCGGCTGAAGGCGAAGCTCGGCGCGGACGTCGCGCAGGCCGACGTCGCGATCGGGCTGTACAACAAGACCGTCGACGACGCGCTCGGGCAGGTCGCGCAGCTCGTCACGTCGCTGCAGACGTCGCAGACGCTCGTCGCGCAGCAGCAGGATGCGGTCGCGGCCGCGCAGAAGATCGTGCAGATCGCGACCGATCGGCATCGACGCGGCGTGCTGATGCAGAAGGACGTCGATGTCGCGGATCTCACGCTGATCGACGAGCGCGCGCAGATGATCGCGCTGCTCGGCAAGCAGCGGACATTGCGCGTCGGGTTGATCGGCGCGCTGGGCGGCGGGTTCGATGCGGGCGCAACGGTCGCGCAGGCGCAGGCGTCGGCCGTGCAGCGGGCGCGTAGCGGGGCGGCCCGGCGCGGGGCGGCCGTTGCCATGGCCGCGAACCGGGCTGCGGTGGCGGGCCCGTCGAACGACTCGCAAGCGGGGCGCACGGCAATGTCGCCGGCCGCTGCCACGACGCGGGCCGCGTCCGCGCCCGAATCCGTCCGACGCGACGACCCCGCGCGCCCGTCCACGGTCGGTGCCTCCCGCCCCGACGCGATGCCGCGCAGCACGCCCGTTCTCGCGCGCACGGCCTCGGCGAGCCCGATGCCGGGCTCGGCGTCGACGCCCGCGATTCCCGTCTTCCAGCACGATCGTCTGATCGTTACGCAAAGCGACTGATGCACCACGACAACCTTCATTCCGCCGCGCCGCCGGCCGCGCTGAACGATCCGGCCCTCGACGCGCGCCGCGCGACGCGCCGCAAGCGCTTCACCGTGTTCTTCGCGATCGTGCTGCTGGCCGCGATTGCGTGGATCGCGTACTGGCTGTTGAGCGACCGGTACTACGAAGACACCGACGACGCATACGTCGCGGGCAGCATCGTTCAGGTCGCCGCGCAGATCCCGGGCGCGGTGACCGACGTGGTGGTTGCCGACACGCAGGCCGTGCGCGCGGGGCAGACGCTCGTGAAGCTCGACGACACCGAGGCGTCCGTCGCGTTCGCGCAGGCGAAGGCGCAGCTCGCGCAGGCCGTGCGCCAGGTCGCGAACGCGAGGATTTCGAACACGATGTACGTCGAGGCCGTGAATGCGCGGCGAGCCGACCTGTCGCTCGCGCAGCGCGCGCTCGCCGCGCGTTCGGGCGCATCGGTCGAGATCGTCGCGCCGGAAGAACTGGCGCGGGCGCGCGCGGCGGTGGCCGGCGCGCAGGCGAACCTCGCGGCCGCGCAGGCACAGCTCGATGCGGCGCGCGCGCTCGGCAGCAAGCTGCCCGTCGACGAAAGCCCGGCCGTCATGCAGGCGGCCGCGCAGTTCAAGCTCGCGTACCGAAACCTGAAGCGCACGACGATCGTCGCGCCCGTCGACGGCACGATCGGGCAGCGCTCGGTGCAGGTCGGCCAGCAGGTCGGGCCCGGCGTGCCGCTGATGTCGATCGTGCAGCTCAACCGGCTGTGGGTCGACGCGAATTTCAAGGAAGGGCAGATCCGCCACATGCGCGTCGGGCAGCCGGTCGAGGTCGTGTCGGATCTCTACGGCTCGCGCATCGCCTATCGCGGCCGCGTGCAGGGCTTCTCGGCCGGCACGGGCAGCGCGTTCTCGATGCTGCCGTCGCAGAACGCGGCCGGCAACTGGATCAAGGTCGTGCAGCGCGTGCCGGTCGTGATCGCGCTCGATCCGCGCGATCTCGCCGCGCATCCGCTGCGCGTCGGGCTGTCGATGCGCGCGACGGTCGACACGCACGACCGCAACGGCCACGCGCTCGACAGCGAGCCGCCGACGCCGGCCGTCAGCACGCGCGTGCACGACGGCGTCGCGGGCGACGCGGAAGCGGCCGCCGCCGCGATCATCCGCGAGAATCAGGGCGGGTAGCGGCTGCCGGTCGGGGCGCGGCCGGCAGCAACGGCCGGTCCGGCCCCTGTGTGTCTCGCGCCCGGTAGATTCCCGCCCGACTTTCGTATTTCCGCCGTCGATGTCGGCGCCGATCAAACGCATGTCGCGTTTGAGACATCGGCGCCCCTGCCTCCCGGACTACTCTCGAACAGCACGTTGCGCGTGCGCCGCATGGCGCCGGCGCGCCGCGGCGCCATCCAACGAGACATGGAGACAATACGATGAGCAGCAATCGAGGTGTCGTCTATCTTGGGCCGGGCCAGGTCGAAGTCCAGAAAATCGATTATCCGAAGATGGTCGACCCGAGCGGCCGCGCGATCGGCCACGGCGTAATCCTGAAAGTGGTCAGCACGAACATCTGCGGCTCCGACCAGCACATGGTGCGCGGCCGGACGACCGCGCCGGTCGGCCTCGTGCTCGGTCACGAGATCACCGGCGAAGTGGTCGAAGTGGGCCGCGACGTCGAGACGCTGAAGCTCGGCGATCTCGTGTCGGTGCCGTTCAACGTTGCGTGCGGCCGCTGCGCGATGTGCAAGGACACGCATACGGGCGTGTGCCTGAACGTGAATCCGTCGCGTGCGGGCGGCGCGTACGGCTATGTCGACATGGGCGGCTGGATCGGCGGCCAGGCCGAGTACGTGCTCGTGCCGTATGCCGATTTCAACCTGCTGAAATTCCCGGATCGCGACCAGGCGATGGCGAAGATCCGCGACCTGACCTGCCTGTCCGACATTCTGCCGACCGGTTATCACGGTGCGGTGAGCGCGGGCGTGAAGCCCGGCTCGACGGTCTACATCGCGGGCGCGGGCCCGGTCGGGATGGCGGCGGCCGCCTCGGCGCGCCTGCTCGGCGCGGCCGTGACGATCGTCGGCGACATGAACGCGGAACGCCTCGCGCATGCGCGGGCGATGGGCTTCGAGACGGTCGACCTGTCGAAGGACGCGTCGCTCGGCGAGCAGATCGAGCAGATTCTCGGCGTGCCCGAGATCGATTGCGCGGTCGACTGCGTCGGCTTCGAGGCGCACGGCCACGGCTCGTCGGGCCATTCGGAGGAAGCGCCCGCGACGGTACTGAACTCGCTGATGGAAATCACGCGCCCGGCCGGCGCGATCGGCATCCCGGGCCTGTACGTGACGGACGATCCGGGCGCGAAGGACAAGGCCGCGCAGCACGGCAGCCTGAGCATCCGCTTCGGCCTCGGCTGGGCGAAGTCGCATTCGTTCTTCACGGGCCAGACGCCGGTGCTGAAGTACAACCGCAACCTGATGCAGGCGATCCTGTTCGACCGGCTGCCGATCGCGAAGATCGTCAACGTCGAAGTGATCTCGCTCGACCAGGCGCCGGAAGGCTACAAGAAGTTCGACGGCGGCGCGCCGCGCAAATTCGTCATCGACCCGCACGGGTTGCTGGCGGCGTGATGCGCTAGCGTTCGACGCGCACCACGCGAAGCGGGCGGTTCCGGAAACGGGCCGCCCGTTTTTTCGTTGCGGGAGCGACGGTGACGGCAGTGCAACGCGACGACCGCTGAGCCCGAGCCCGGGTCACGCTCAGTGGCCGCGATAGAGCTTCGCGAGTTCGGCGTTGCTGGCCGCGGCGCGACGTGTGCGCCCGGTGTGCACGCTGACGCGGCGGATCGCACGCGTGCGATGGGCGGTGTCGCGGCTGCCTTTCCAGTCGGCCACGCGGACCGCGCCGGCGCGCGTCCGGTCAGGCGGGCGCAACGATGGCGCGGCTTGTGCAATGGCCATCTTGCGAGCAGGTTGGGCTGCGAGTGGGGCGCCTGGTGGCAGACTGGCCGCCACTTGCGTTTCATCGGGCGAATGAAACGGGTAGACGGGTGCCGGCACGACCGGCAGCAACGGATCGTTCGACGCGGGCAGCATGGTTTCGGTCGCGACGGCGGCCGGCGCACCGGATCCGCGACAAACGGGATCGGCCTTGCAGGTCTGGTCGACCGCCACGTAGCCGCCGACCAGCAGCACGAGCGTAAGGATGCTCAGGATCGGCGCGCTCGACGCGCGCGGCCGCTGGAAAGCCGCGTTGCGCATCGCGCGGGCGATGCGTGACGACCACGTGTGAAACGATCGCGGCGCATGGGCGGCGTGCGCATCGGCCGACGTGTGTCGGATCGGTTCGAACGGCCCGTTCCATTGACCGCAGACGGGGCAGTGCTCGAGCGCACGGAACGCCACGAAGCCGCATTCGCGGCAGCGGCAGCACGTCGCGTGCCGCGATTCGGCGCGCGCATTCAGCACGGCACGCCAGGCATCGCGCGCGCGGACGCTGCGGCTAGGCAGGACACGCATGTCAGCGACCGACGGGCGCGATCGTCGGGCTAGAGATCGGCGGTCGTTCGCATGCGGTGCTCATGGGATTCTCCATAACATCGGACGGGTGGAACCCGTTCGTCCACGTCTGCCTGCTGCTTCATTCTTGGTCGTTCGCGCACGAAACGCAAGGCGCATGTCGCGCATTCCGCTCCGTACGTTTCGTCCTAGCTGCCGTGCCGCTGTCGGGCCGCGAGCGTGCCGAGCGTCTCCAGCGCGCGCTCGACCGCCGGTGTCCACGGCCGCCCGTAATTGAGTCGCAAATAGCGGCGGAAGCCGCCGGTCGTGGAGAAGATCGGTCCGGGTGCAATGCTCACGCCGTTCTCCATCGCATCGTCGAACAGGTGCATCGCATCCATGTGCGGCGGCAGTTCAATCCATAGAAAATATCCGCCGCGTGGCGCGAACACTTCGGTGTCAGCCGGAAAGTACGCGCGTACGGCCGACAGCATCTGCGCCTGGTGCGCGGCGAGATTGCGGCGCAGCTTGCGCAGGAAGCGGTCGTATGCGCCGTCGCGCAGGTAACTCGAAATCGCCATCTGCGCGGGTACGTCGGCGGCCGGCGCGCTCGCGCCTTTGGCCTTGCGGATCTGCCGGACGAAGCGGCCGGCCGCGACCCAGCCGATCCGGAATCCGGGCGCGAGACATTTCGAGAACGACCCGCAATGCAGGACGAGCCCGCTGTCGTCATACAGTTTCGCGGGGCGCGTGGGCGCCGTGCCGAACTGCAATTCGCCATACACGTCGTCCTCGATCAGCGGCACGCCGCGGGACGCGAGCAGGTCGATCAGCGCGCGCTTGCGCTCGTCGGTCAGCGTCGCGCCGGTCGGGTTGTGGAACGACGTCATGAACCAGCACGCGCGCACCGGATGCGTGTCGAGCGCCTCGGCGAGCGCGTCGAGGTCGAGGCCCGTGCGCGGGTCGACCGGAATCTCGACCGCTTTCAGATGCAGGCTCTGAACGGCCTGCAGCACCGCGTGGAAGGCCGGCCGTTCGATCGCGACGATGTCGCCCGGGCGCGTCAGCGCCTGCAGGCTGAGCGTCAGCGCTTCGGTCGCGCCCGTCGTGATGACGATTTCCTCGAGCGGCAGCGACGCGCCCGCGTTCAGGTAGCGCAACGCGATCTGACGGCGCAGCGCTTCGTTGCCGGGCGGCAAGCCTTCGAGCAGTTTCGTGCGGTCCATGTGGCGCGCGGCCGACGCGACCTGGCGCCACAGGCTGCTCATCGGGAACAGCGAATAGCTCGCGAAGGCCGAGCCGAGCGGCACGATGTCGTCGCATTTGAGCGAGTCGAGCAGACGGAACAGCGCATCGTCGTCGCCGGGTTGCGCGGCGTCGTTTTGCGCGGCGCCCGGCTTGCGCGGCGGATCGCGCGCGAACCGCACGTGCTTGTCCGCGACGTTCGCAACGAAATAGCCGGAGCGCGCCCGCGCGACGATCAGGCCCTCGCTTTCGAGCGCGTAGTACGCACGAAACACCGTGGAAGGACTCACGCGATGCGCGCGGCATGCGGCTCGCACGGTGGGGATGCGCGCGCCGGGCACCAGATCGCCGCGCCGGATCGCGTCGGCGATCGTCTGTGCCAGCACCGCATAGCGCTTCATGCGCGTTCTCCCGGCCATCGACCTCGATGACAAAGAGTAGTACGGCAGCCGTCACGTGCAAGCGCGCCCCACATCGCTGATCCGTATGTTTTATCGGCGCTCTGATCCTGTTCTTTCGTCTGACAAACGGGCATCCTCTCGCAAGCTTTGTTCCCGCTGTCCGACCGATACGGAATTTACGCTGCCCGACCGCGAATCCGTGACGCCCGCGCGTGTCGCGCGAGTCCTTTTCTGCGGCGTCCTTACCTTACCCGGAAGTATCCAGCGTGACATTGAAGACCCTCGTCGCGGGCCTCGCGGCCGGCATTGCCCTCAATCTGTTCAGCGGCGTGGCCGCCGCAGCCTGCGTCAACAATCCCGCCGCCCAGCCGAACGCGACGTTCCCCGCCGCGCTGACCGGCAAACTCGTCTATCACAGCTACGTCAAGTACGGCGACGGCACGAGCCAGTTGTTCCTCTACGATTTCTCGGCCCGTACGCTGACGCAACTCAGCAAGAGCGCGTGGGGCATCACCGATCCGATGAACGGCGTGTTCAGCCCCGACGGCAAGTGGCTCGCGTTCATGGGCATCCGCAACGGCGCATGGAACGTGTTCATGCTGCAGCTCGGCGCCGGCACGCCGCCCGTCAACATGACGAACAGCACGGGCGCCACGCGCAACGAAGACCCGAAGTTCAGCACGGACGGCAAGACGCTCGTGTTCAAGCAGAACGGCGACGTCAAGCAGGCGACGCTGTCGTACACGAGCGCGGGCCCGGTGTTCACGTCGGTCGTGAGCCTGACGAACGCGCCGGCCGGCGCCGAATATTCGATGCCGTTCCTCGCGCCGGACGCGAGCGCCGTGTACTACGCGACCGGCACCGGCTCGAACATGGGGCTGATGAAGCGCACGATCGCGACCGGCGCGACCGCCGTGTTCGATCGTCCGGCCGGGCTGCAGACGTACTACCCGACCGTGCGCGCGGACGGCATGGTGTACTACGCGCGCTGGAAGGACAGCGGCGGGGCCGACCAGATCTATGCGAAGACGGCGGACCCGGCCTCGACGCCGAGCGCGCTGGCGCTCAACGACTGCATGAGCAACAACTCGGACCCGGCGCCCGTCAGTGGTACGAACTACCTGTTCTTCTCGTCGACGACGGCCGGTGGTTATCAGCTCTACGTCGGCGACGTGACGACCGGCCAGCGCTGGAGCCTGTCGCAGTTCGGCGTGAATGCCGATGCGACGAAGGCGAAGCTCGGCGCGAACTACTACGGCGGCGCGGCCGCGGCACGCACGCTGCTGTCGCAGGGGCGGCCGGCCGCGGCGTCGGCAAGCTACAACGCATCGCTCACGCCGGACAAGGCATTCGACGGCAACACGACGAGCACGCGCTGGGATTCGCCGGAAGGCACTGGCGTCGATCCGCAATGGATCTCCGTCGATCTCGGCGCGACGAAGACCATCAGCAGCATCGATCTGTATTGGGATGCGGGCGCACTCGTCTACCAGATCCAGACGTCGAACGACAACGCGAACTGGACGACGATCTATTCGACGAGCAATGGCGTGTCGTATGGGCACGTGACGTTGCCGAACCTGAACGGGCAGGGCCGTTACGTACGGATGGTTGGCACGAAGCGGGCGACGCAGTGGGGGTATTCGCTCGATGAAATGCAGGTGTGGGGATCGTAAGCGCTAGCGGGAAGGTGTGAAAGGCAGGGGAGGACGGCCCGCGTTGTGCGGGCCGGTAAATGGACCGTGCCGTGTCAGTGTGTCTTGGGTATCGGGTTCAGGTTCGGGCAGCAGTGGTCAGGGCATCCCGGGCCGAACGTGATCTCGACGCGACGCCCCGTATCGTCGAACTCGCTCGCGGGAAACGGCAACTTATAGATCCGCGCGATGATGGAATTTCGTTCGCCATAAATCGAAAATTGATCCAATGCTGCCTTGACGTTCGCGGCACGTCGTTGAGCTAGAGCCTTCGGATCTTGCTCCGTCGATTCCGCCAGTCCGACAATCGACACCGCATCGATAATCGAAAAGCGGTTGCGCATGTCGGTCGACCATACTGACAGTTTCGCCAGTTCGGCGATGGATAGGTCGCTCGAATCCTTGCTGAATCGAACATCAAAATCCCAACCCGGCAAGTTCGACGGACCTTCACATGCCAATACCGATTGTGTGCAGCTCAACGCGAGCGCTGTAAGGAATTTAGTCAATGTCAACGACGTACCCCGCGATGCTGTCGGCGTTGTTGATTGATAACTTGGGATGTGATCGTCCCCACCCAGGGAGCAACGGGGTAATCGTGTATTGGTCATCGGTTGACGACATAGTGTCGTGGAAATGAGTCGCTTCGTGAATGATAGTTGATACGTGCGAATCGGCATTCGCGGTCCACGGGCGCATCGTGCAGAATCGCTCGCCAATCGCGATCGTATGCGTCGTTGTGTCAGGCGCACACACGTGAGCGGCCTCGTTAATCGTTCCGCGCGGATGAGGAGTGCAACCCGTCGCTAGATCGCCGGCGCTACCGCTCCGAACGACGTTGTTTTCATTGAATGCCCGAACTACGCCAAGTACCTTCGTTAAACCCGTGAGCAAATGCATTCGAGTTTTGTCGTCGTCTCGACCGAACCACTTGAACACGCGATCTTTGTCTTGCTTTGACCACTTTTTCAAGTCGGCGATGCGAATCGTCAATCGATCGACTGCGCGCCCCTGTGCTACCGCAAACATCTTGCGAAATTCCGAGTTCGTCATGTTTTCGCAGATCGGACGCAAGTCGACGTCTGCGAATCGCTGTGAGCCCTCAATGGTGTTTGTCGTTGTCTCGGCAACGGTAGTTTGGTTTCCCATCTTCTCAGTCCTCGATGACCAGCTTCAAAATTTGCGCGTCTTCGGTTTGCACGCGTGCGGTACAACCATGCCGATCGCTCACGCCCGTTGCAAGTACGTTTCCGGCTCGATCCTTGATCCAATAGCGCACGTTGCTTAATCGCTGCTTTGTCCGCACGTCGCGGATCACGAATTGGTCGTCGTGGATACCGGGTGCCGCCATGTGCCGCGTGGGCGCCACTGCCGAACCCGCAGCGAACCGGTTCGCTGCATTTCCGCTACCGCTGTCGCTATAGAAAATCGTGCTGTCGCTCCCCGCGATCAGTCGGTTTCGACCGCATGGGCACAATACGGCGTCACCCTCCAGCGCAACACATCGCCCGTGGTGAATCATGCGCTGTGCGCCGCCCACTATCGGGAACGCCCCTTCGCAATTTCCGCATGTCGCCTTGTCGCCATCCAAGGCTACCTGTTTGCCGTGATTGAACATCGTGGACGTCACCGCGATGACGACACCGCCCGTTGTCGTCGGATCCCCATTTCTTGCTGCTCGTCGACTCATGGTCGTTTCCTCAATCGAAGTTGGTAAAGATCCAGTCGACCGAATCGGGATCGTAAATCGCGTATTGATCGATCTCCGCGCCTTCAATGACGACGGTCGGTGGCATATGTGCCAATGCTTCGGCCTCTGCATCGGCGATTTGCTCGGCGGTCCATGTATCCATCATGTCGAGCGTCTTGACGAACTCGGATAGTCCGGCTCGTGAATAGGCGGTTTCAATCCGATCGACCACGCTGTCAGGGAAGCGGATGGTGAAGTGGTCGCGATGCTCGACCGGCACGTCGAAGGATGCAAACGTGTAGGTCATCAGCGGATAGCCTGCATCGGAAACCACCAGACGGCCTCCGGTCGCCGCATACGCATAGTTCACGGCGATCAAAAGCCGGCCATGCTGCTCCATGAAATGACGGGTATCGACCTGCCGGAAATCGATTGGCCAGAAGTCGTCGTCGTGCGCAAGCGTCCGCGAACCTATGACTGCATCAACGGTGAAAGGTAGGTGCAAATGAACGGATCACTCGTGCAGACCATTTGCATATTGCCGCTATATGCTGAATCGATCGTGCCGGGTGCGCAGGGCCGCGTGGTGCTCAGGTGCTGAACCATCGCGTAAAGTTGGATCGACGAGTGAAGAAAATATGGACAATCGGCTTGTTCTTTTTCTGTCATGGGCTCGGATATCTCATGCATGAACGAGCTATGAACGTTCGCCGGGAATTGTTGCCGTGTCTATCGGACAAGTATGATTTTAGTTTGGATTCCGACTGAAAAGAGACGCCGTGACAATCGGCAATATTGAGTAGGCGTCAATTACTCGATTCCGAAGCGTGCTGTGCTTTGAATAAGCGACTCGCGAAAGCTTCCCGCCAACTTCGAACGCGTGATCGCGCTTATCGTCGCGCCGGACGACAGCGGGCGCGATTGCGCGATGGAATCGGAATGTCCGCTAGCGGGAATTCCCAAGCGCGGACGGGCGGCGTGTTCAGTGCGCCCTCCGCCGATTTCCGGCGAACGTCTTCTTGTGGCAGGAGCGCACCGGGAAGAGGAAAGTCGGCGATTACAACGGTAATGCCGTCAGTTGAAGCGGCGCGAAAGCATCGCGCCGAAAGGCTGAAACGTCCGTCTGGCTTTTTTGATCATGCCTTCGCAGTCGCTCGGCATGTTTCCTGCCGCACAGCGCCCGCCTCACGCATGCAGCACATGCGCCGGAAACGCCGGCCCGGCACTCGCCGCACCCTGCGCGAGCGGCGCCACCTGCTTGCGTCGCTCACGCGTCGGCGCGACGCCGAACGCGTCGCGATAGCTCTTGCTGAAGTGGCATGCCGACTGGAAACCGCACGCCATCGTGATGTGCATGATCGACATGTCGGTCTGCAGCAGCAGCTCGCGCGCACGGCGCAGCCGCAGCGTCAGGTAGTAATGCGTCGGCGTCATCCCGAGATGCTCGCGGAAAAGGCGCTGCAATTGCCGCTGCGACATGTTCGCGAGCCGCGCGAGTTCCTCGCGCGACAGCGGCTCCTCGATGTTGTTCTCCATCAGCGAGATCACTTCGAACAGCGACTTGTTCGCCGAGCCGAGGCGGGCGACGAGCGGCATGCGTTGCTGCGCGCTCGTGTCGCGCACATGTTCGACGATGAACTGCTCGGCGATCTGCGTGACGCGCGCGGTGCCGACGCGCGCGGCGATCAGGTTCAGCATCATGTCGAGCGGCGCGACGCCGCCCGTGCACGTGATGCGGTCGCGGTCGATCACGAACAGTTCTTTCAGGAAGCGCGTGTCCGGAAACTCTTCCTTCAGCGCCGACATATTCTCCCAGTGGATCGCGCACGCGTAGCCCGCGAGCAGCCCCGACTTCGCGAGTGCATAGGTGCCCGTGCACAGGCTGCCGAGCGGGAGCCCCATGCGTGCGAAGCGACGCAGCGTCGACAGGTGGGCGGACGTCGTCGCGCGCTGCACGTCGACGCCGCCGCACACGAATACGATGTCGGGTTGCCCCACGCATTCCGCCGGCCCCGTGTCGACCGTGAGGCCGTTGCTCGCCGTGACCGGACCGCCGTCCGGGCTGATCACCGACCAGCGGTAGAGCGGCTGGCCGCTCAGGTAGTTCGCCATCCGAAGCACCTCGATCGCATTGGTGAACGCGATCATCGTGAAGTTCGGTAACGGCATGAACGCGAAGTGGGACAGCGACGCTGTGCGGTCGGGCGACATGGGGAGCGTTCCTTGAATCTCTAATAGCTTTTGGCCCGGGGCACGAATCGGGCTGCGGTATTGTGTGAGCGAGTGCAACAAGCGTGCCATACGGCTAAACCCTAGCTCCAAGCGTTGTCTGGGCATCGGGCCGTTGCTGCACTGCACCGTATCCGGGAGAAGCCGCACGCGAACGTGCGGCAAACGCACTGCCGGTGTGCGTGTCCATAGGTGAACCATCGATACCGTTTCGGGCGCTCGTCCCGAAAAGCACGACCGGTCACTTGTACAAAACGGACGCGCATGGCGGAAAAGGCAAAGAACGCGTCTAAATTCATCAATCCGCCGAAAATCCGAACGACAAGAATAGAGCCGTCGGCAGCCTTGCACTGGACGAGCGGGAAACCCAGTGATGGCGGGCCTTGAGCTTCGGTTGCAGCCCTTTATTCTTCGTCACGGACGCACTATGTCGAACACTCAGCCTTTCTTCTCGCAGCCCCTTGCCGAGCGCGACGCGCCGGTGCGCAGCGCCATCCTGAAGGAACTCGAGCGTCAGCAGTCGCAAGTCGAGCTGATCGCGTCGGAAAACATCGTGTCGCGCGCCGTGCTCGAGGCGCAGGGCTCGGTACTGACCAACAAATACGCGGAAGGCTATCCCGGCAAGCGCTACTACGGCGGCTGCGAATTCGCCGATGAAGTCGAGGCGCTCGCGATCGAACGCGTGAAGCAGATCTTCAACGCCGGCTATGCGAACGTGCAGCCGCACTCGGGCGCGCAGGCGAACGGCTCGGTGATGCTCGCGCTCGCCAAGCCGGGCGACACGGTGCTCGGCATGTCGCTCGACGCGGGCGGCCACCTGACGCACGGCGCGAAGCCGGCGCTGTCGGGCAAGTGGTTCAACGCGGTCCAGTACGGCGTGAACCGCGACACGCTGCGCATCGACTACGACCAGGTCGAGGCGCTCGCCCACGAGCACAAGCCGAATCTCATCATCGCCGGCTTCTCGGCGTACCCGCGCGCGCTCGACTTCGCACGCTTTCGCGCGATCGCCGACAGTGTCGGCGCGAAGCTGATGGTCGACATGGCGCACATCGCCGGCGTGATCGCCGCGGGTCGCCACGCGAACCCGGTCGAGCACGCGCACGTCGTCACGTCGACCACGCACAAGACGCTGCGCGGCCCGCGCGGCGGCTTCGTGCTGACCAACGACGAGGACATTGCAAAGAAGATCAACTCGGCCGTGTTCCCCGGCCTGCAGGGCGGCCCGCTGATGCACGTGATCGCCGGCAAGGCCGTCGCGTTCGGCGAAGTACTGCATGCGGACTTCAAGACCTACATCGACAGCGTGCTCGCGAACGCGCAGGCGCTCGGCGAAGTGCTGAAGGCCGGCGGCGTCGATCTCGTCACGGGCGGCACCGACAACCACCTGCTGCTGGTCGACCTGCGCCCGAAGGGCCTGAAGGGCGCGCCGGTCGAGCAGGCGCTGGAACGCGCGGGCATCACCTGCAACAAGAACGGCATTCCGTTCGACACCGAGAAGCCGACGGTCACGTCGGGCATTCGCCTCGGCACGCCGGCCGGCACGACGCGCGGCTTCGGCGTCGCGGAGTTCCGCGAGATCGGCCGCCTGATCCTCGAAGTGTTCGACGCGCTGCGTGCGAACCCGGAAGGCGACCCGGCAACCGAACAGCGCGTGCGCCGCGAGATCTTCGCGCTCTGCGAGCGCTTCCCGATCTACTGATCGACCCACCCCACAAGAACAGTCACACGAGCGAGAGCAGATATGAGCACGCTGCATCAGGACAGCATCATCATCGACGGACTGAACATCTCGAAGTTCGAGAAGCCGGTGTTCGAGGACATGCGCAAGGGCGGCATCACGGCCGCGAACTGCACGGTGTCGGTGTGGGAGAACTTCACGAAGACCGTCGACAACATCGGCGTGATGAAGAAGAAGATCCGCGACAACGGCGAGCTGCTGACGCTCGTGCGCACGACGGACGACATCTTCCGCGCGAAGCAGGAAGGCAAGACCGGGATCATCCTCGGCTTCCAGAACGCGCATGCGTTCGAGGACAACCTCGGCTACATCGAGGCGTTCGCCGACATGGGCGTGCGCGTCGTGCAGCTTTGCTACAACACGCAGAACCTGGTCGGCACCGGCTGCTACGAACGCGACGGCGGCCTGTCGGACTTCGGCCGCGAAGTGATCACCGAGATGAACCGCGTCGGCATCATGGTCGACCTGTCGCACGTGGGCGGCAACACGTCGTCGGAAGCGATCGCGTTCTCGAAGAAGCCGGTGTGCTATTCGCACTGCCTGCCGTCGGGCCTGAAGGAACATCCGCGCAACAAGAGCGACGCGCAGTTGAAGGAAATCGCCGATGCGGGCGGCTTCGTCGGCGTGACGATGTTCGCGCCGTTCCTGAAGCGCGGCATCGAGGCGAACATCGACGACTACATCGAGGCGATCGACTACGTCGTGAACCTGATCGGCGAAGACGCGGTCGGCATCGGCACGGACTTCACGCAGGATTTCGCGAAGGAATTCTTCGACATGCTGACGCACGACAAGGGCCGCTATCGCCAACTGACGAACTTCGGCAAGGTGATCAACCCGGACGGCATCCGCACGATCGGCGAATTCCCGAACCTGACCGCCGCGATGGAACGCCACGGCTGGAAGGAGTCGCGGATTCGCAAGATCATGGGCGAGAACTGGGTGCGCGTGTTCAAGGACGTGTGGGGCGCGTAAGCGCCCGCCGAGCCGAACCGCACTCGTCGTTTCAACATAAAAAAATCGGGACGTGCCAGCGCAAGCCGCGCGGGCACGCGGACGATGTCGCGCCTGCGCACTGAGCCGCGCGGCCACTTTCCTCACGGAGTCACCACGATGCAACCGCAACTGCCGATCAACGTCGATCCCGATACCGGCGTCTGGACCACCGACGCGCTGCCGATGCTGTACGTGCCGCGCCATTTCTTCACGAACAACCACGTCGCCGTCGAGGAAGCGCTCGGCGTCGACGCGTATGCCGAGATCCTCTACAAGGCCGGCTACAAATCCGCCTACCACTGGTGCGACAAGGAAGCCAAGCTGCACGGCCTGACCGGCATGGCCGTGTTCGAGCACTACCTGAAGCGCCTGTCGCAACGCGGCTGGGGCCTGTTCTCGATCATCGAGGCCGACCCGGCGAGCGCCCGCGCGAAGATCGAACTGCGCCACTCGTCGTTCGTGCTCCAGCAGCCGGGCAAGGAAGGCAAGCTCTGCTACATGTTCGCGGGCTGGTTCGCGGGCGCGATGGACTGGGTCAACGACACGACGCCGGAAGGCAAGGGCGCGCCGCGCGCATACTCGAAGGAAGTGCAATGTGCGGCCGAGCATCACGATCACTGCATCTTCGAAGTGTCGCCGATCGCGAACTGATGCACTGACGCATTGATTCACTGAAGCAGAACAACACCCGCAACACGAGACATTCGAACGCCAGAGGTCGCCAGCGATGCGTTATCCCCACCTGTTCAAACCCATGCAGCTGAACCAGCTGACGCTGCGCAACCGGATCGTCAGCACCGCGCACGCGGAGGTGTATGCCGAGCCGGGCGGCCTGCCGGGCGACCGCTATATCCGCTACTACGAAGAAAAGGCGAAGGGGGGCGTCGGCCTGGCCATCTGCGGCGGGTCGAGCCCGGTATCGATCGACAGCCCGCAAGGCTGGTGGAAATCGGTGAACCTGTCGACCGACAAGATCATCGATCCGCTCACGCGCCTGGCTGACACGATGCACAAGCACGGCGCGAAGATCATGATCCAGGCGACGCACATGGGCCGCCGCTCGTCGTTCCACGGCGAGCACTGGCCGCACCTGATGTCGCCGTCGGGCGTGCGCGAACCCGTGCACCGCGGCAACGCGAAGATCATCGAGATCGAGGAAATCCGCCGCATCATCGGCGATTTCGCGGCGGCCGCGAAGCGCGTGAAGGCGGCCGGCATGGACGGCATCGAAATCTCCGCCGCGCACCAGCACCTGATCGACCAGTTCTGGAGCAAGCGTTCGAACCACCGCACCGACGAATGGGGCGGCAGCCTCGAAAACCGCCTGCGCTTCGGCATCGAAGTGCTGACGGCCGTGCGCGAGGCGGTCGGCAAGGATTTCTGCGTCGGCCTGCGCATGTGCGGCGACGAATTCCACGAGGACGGCCTCGATCACGAAGCGTTGAAGGAAATCGCGCAGGCGATGTCGGAGACGGGCCTGATCGACTACCTGAGCGTGGTCGGCTCGGGGGGCGATACGCACAACACGATCGCCAACTGCATGCCGCCGATGGCGTTGCCGCCGGAGCCGTTCGTGCACCTCGCAGCCGGCATCAAGTCGGTCGTGAAGATTCCGGTGATGCATGCGCAGAGCATCCGCGATGCGGGCCAGGCCGAGCGCCTGCTCGCGAACGGCATGATCGACCTGGTCGGCATGACGCGCGCGCAGATCGCCGATCCGCACATGGTGATCAAGATCCGCGACGGCCGCGAGGACGAAATCAAGCAGTGCGTCGGCGCGAACTACTGCATCGACCGCCAGTACAACGGCCTCGACGTGCTGTGCATCCAGAACGCGGCGACGTCGCGCGAAGCGACGATGCCGCACATCATCGAGAAGTCGCGCGGCCCGAAGCGCAAGGTCGTGGTGGTCGGCGCCGGCCCCGCGGGCCTCGAGGCGGCGCGTGTCGCGAAGCTGCGCGGCCACGACGTCGTGCTGTTCGAGAAGAACGCGGAAGTCGGCGGCCAGGTGATGATTGCCGCGAAGGCGCCGCAGCGCGAGCAGATGTCGGGGATCATCCGCTGGTTCGACATGGAAACGAAGCGCCTGGGCGTCGACCGGCGTCTCGGCGTGGCCGCCGACGAGAAGATGATCATGGCCGAGAAGCCGGACATCGTCGTGCTCGCCACCGGCGGTTCGAGCTTCACGTGGCAGGTGCCGGCGTGGGGTGTGGCCGAAGGCCTCGCCGTCAGCTCGTGGGACATCCTGACCGGCAAGGTCGAGCCAAAGCAGAACGTGCTGCTGTTCGACGGCGTGAGCACGCATGCGGGCGCCGGCGTGGCCGATTTCATGGCGAGCCGCGGCTCGAAGGTCGAGGTCGTCACGCCGGACGTGAAGGTCGCCGACGACTGCGGCGGCACCACGTTCCCGATCTTCTATCGGCGCCTGTACGCATTCGGCGTGATCCCGACGCCGAACACGATGCTCGATCGCGTCTATGAAGAGAACGGCAAGATGATCGCCGTGCTGCGCAACGAGTACACGGAAGAACTGGAAGAGCGCGCGGTCGACCAGGTGGTGATCGAGAACGGCTCGTCGCCGAACGACGAGCTGTACTGGAAGCTCAAGCCGGAATCGGTGAACCGCGGCCAGATCGATCCGCACACGCTGTTCGCGGCCGAGCCGCAGCCGTGCCTGTCGGAAGAACTCGGCAACGGCCGTTTCCTGCTGTTCCGTGTCGGCGACTGCATCTCGATGCACAACGTCCACGGCGCGATCTACGACTCGCTGCGTCTCGTGAAGGATTTCTAAAAGATGAACCCGTCCTTCCTCATTACCGCCCTGCTGTGGCTGTCGGTGGCGGGGCTCGCGTTCGCGGTCGCGAAGCGCTCGTCCTACTGGCGTCTGGGCCGCGCGACGGCGCCCGGCTCGTTCGGCGTCGCGAACCTGTTCGCGATTCCGAAGCGTTATTTCGTCGACCTGCACCACGTGGTCGCCCGCGATCCGTACATCGCGAAAACCCACGTCGCGACCGCCGGCGGCGCGATCGGCGCGCTCGCGCTGGTGTTCGTCAACTACGGCCTCGCGATCTACTCGCCGTGGCTCGACAAGCTGATCTTCCTCGCGGCGCTCGCGATGCTGGTCGGCGCGGTGTTCGTGTGGCGCCGACGCGCGGCGAAGGACGTGCCGGCGCGCCTGTCGCGCGGCCCGTGGAATACGCTGCCCTGGCTGCTCGGTTCGTTCGCGCTCGGCCTCGTGCTGTTCATGCTGGTGCCGACCGGCGCGATG
This sequence comes from Burkholderia sp. MS389, assembly GCF_016899425.1. Classification (GTDB taxonomy): domain Bacteria; phylum Pseudomonadota; class Gammaproteobacteria; order Burkholderiales; family Burkholderiaceae; genus Burkholderia; species Burkholderia sola. The sequence goes on along the minus strand of NZ_CP045995.1, from coordinate 1,391,099 downwards.
TCGGGTGCGTTCGCGGTGCTCTGCGCGCTGCTGATCGGCGTCGGTGCGTTCACGATGACGGTCGGCGCCGCGAAGGGCGGCCCGATGAAGCATGCGATCGCCGGCCTGCTGCACCTCGCGTTCCACCCGCGCCAGGAGCGTTTCGCGGCCACGCGCGAATCGTTCACCGGCAACGGCACGGCCACGCCGCCGACCGCGCTGAAGCTGCCGGACATCGAGCATCAGGAGTACGGCGTCGCGAAGCCGGTCGAATTCCGCTGGAACCAGCTGCTGAGCTTCGACGCGTGCGTGCAGTGCGGCAAGTGCGAAGCCGCGTGCCCCGCGTTCGCGTCGGGCCAGCCGCTGAACCCGAAGAAGCTGATCCAGGATCTCGTCGTCGGGATGGCCGGCGGCACCGATGCGGCGTACGCGGGCAGCCCGTCGCCGGGCATCCCGGTCGGCCAGCATCGCGGCGAGCCGAACGGCCCGATCGTGTCGGGCCTGATCGAGGAGCAGACGCTGTGGTCGTGCACGACCTGCCGCGCGTGCGTGCAGGAATGCCCGATGCTGATCGAACACGTCGACGCGATCGTCGACATGCGCCGCAACCGCACGCTCGTGCACGGCACGGTGCCGGGCAAGGGCCAGGAAGTGCTCGCGAACCTGCGCGAGACCGGCACGATGGGCGGCTACGACACGGCCGCGCGCTACGACTGGTCGGTCGACCTCAGCGCGCCGGTCGCGCAACCCGGCAAGCCGGTCGACGTGCTGTTCGTCGCGGGCGAAGGCGCGTTCGACATGCGCTACCAGCGCACGCTGCGCGCGTTCGTGAAGGTGCTGAACAAGGCGGGCGTCGACTACGCGGTGCTCGGCCCGACGGAAACCGACACAGGCGACGTTGCCCGCCGGCTCGGCGACGAAGCGACGTTCCAGCAGATGGCGAAGCGTCTGATCGGCACGCTCGGCACGCTGTCGTACAAGCAGATCGTGACGGCCGACCCGCACGTGATGCACAGCCTGCGCAACGAATACCGCGCGCTCGGGCTGCGCGTGACGGTCAAGCATCACACGACCTATCTGGCCGAACTGGCCGACAGCGGCAAGATCGCGCCGAAGGCGGTCGAGGCGCTGCAGGAGAAGCGCACGACCTATCACGATCCGTGCTACCTCGGCCGCTACAACGGCGAGATCGAAGCGCCGCGCAAGCTGTTGAAGACGATCGGCATCCAGGTCGTCGAGATGGAGCGCAACGGCATGCGCGGCCGCTGCTGCGGCGGTGGCGGCGGTGGGCCGCTGACCGACATCCCCGGCAAGCAGCGCATCCCGGACATCCGCATTGCCGACGCGCGCACGATCGGCGCGGACGTGGTCGCGGTTGCGTGCCCGAACTGCACGGCCATGCTCGAAGGCGTCGTGGGCCCGCGCCCCGACGTGCTCGACGTCGCCGAACTCGTCGCCGCCTCGCTGGAGTGAATCGATGAATACGATCAAACGAATCGATCCGCGCCGGCCGTTCATCATCACGGCCGCCGGCCTGAAGCGCATCACGCTCGGCGAGGAAGGCAGCGCCGATGCGAACGCCGCGCAGTGGTCCGCCCACGGCCATGGCGTTGCGACCGCGAAGCCGCGCCGTGCGCTGCAGGACCCGAAGCACGTGATGCTGGTGGTCGCTCACAGCGAACGCGGCGCGCTCGACGACCATTCGCGTCAGGCGATTGCCGCCGCCGCGGTGCTCGCCGATGCGCAGACGGAAGTCGCGCTGCTCGCGTTCGGCGAATTGAAGGACGACGTGGCCGAACTCGGCGTCGACAAGCTGCTGGAGCTGACCGGCTTCGATCGCCGTGCGTTCGATCCCGAAAGCGAGCTGCAAGCATTGCAGGCGTGTGTTGCCGCGCTCGCCCCGAAACACGTGTTCGTGCCCGACAACGCGACGGGCGACGGCGATCTCGGCCGGCGTTACGCGGCGGCCGCCGGCGCAAGCGTCGCGACGCACGTGGTCGAAATCGACGCGAAGCACGTGGGGACGTATGCGCAGGCCGGGCGGGCGTTCGCGACCCGCGCGCTGCCCGACGTGATCCTGCTCGCGCAGAACGCGGTGGACGCGAAGCTGCCGTTCGTCGGCGCGGGCGAGCGCGTGGCGTCCGATTTCATCCGCCCGGCGCATGACGCCGCGCAGCCGTACCGCGATCTCGGTCTCGACGAAATCGACGCGGCCCAGGTCGCGCTCGAGGAAGCCGATTTCATCGTGTCGGCCGGCAACGGCGTGTCCGACATCGGCGCGTTCGAGCGGCTGGCCGGCGTATTCGGCGCGGCGATCGGCGCGAGCCGCGTCGCGGTCGACAACGGCCACTTCACGCGCGACAAGCAGGTCGGCGCGACCGGCAAGACGGTCGAGGCGAGCGTGTACATCGCGTTCGGCATCTCGGGCGCGGTGCAGCATTTGCAGGGGATCAAGGACTGCCGCCACGTGATCGCGGTGAACCTCGACGGCAGCGCGCCGATCGCGAAGCGCGCGAACCTGACGGTGGTCGGCGACGCGCAGGCGACGATCGCCGCGCTGATCGAACAGGTCCAGGCCGCGCGGGCCGCGCGCGGCGAATCGCCGGCCGCGGTCGGCACCCGTGAACCCGAAGGAGTCGCCGCATGAACGCCCCCCGCTCATTGCAACGCATCGCGGTGCTCGTGTCCGTCGGTCGGCATCCGGTCAGCGGCATCGCGCGCTACAGCCGCAACGATGCGGCCGCGCTCGAAACCGGCCGCCAGCTTGCCGAGAAGCATCGCGCGACGCTCGACGTGATCCACGCGGGTGACCCCGCGAACGCGGCGCTGGCCGAGTATCTCGCGCTCGGCGCGCGGGAGGTCGAGGTGCTGGCCTGCCGCGACGGCGACGATGCCGTGCACGCGCTCGCCGCGCGTGTCGAAGGCTACGACCTCGTGCTGACCGGCACGCGCGCCGAGGGCGCGTACGACACCGGGATGCTGCCGTACCGCGTCGCCGCGGCGCTCGGCTATCCGCTCGTCGGCTCGGCCGTCGACGTGACGGTCGAAGGCGGCCGCGCGGCGGTCCGGCAATTTTTGCCGAAAGGGCTGCGACGGCGGGTCGACGCGGCGCTGCCGGCCGTCGTCGCCGTCCACCCGCTCGCCGGTGTCGAGCCGCGCTATGCGTATGCGCGGCTGCGCGCGGGCGCGATCCGTCCGGCGCTCGCGGCGAGCGGCGCGGACGCCGATGCGGCCGCGTGGACGGTCGGCCCGATCGAGCGTAAACCCGTAAAACTGGTCGCCGCCGAGAAGCGCTCCGGGCATGCCCGGATGCTGTCCGCGACGACGACCGAAAGCCGTGGCGGCAACGTCGTAAATGAAGGGAGTTCGGTCGAAAAAGCACAAGTGATCCTCGCGTATTTGCGCGAGCATCAGCTCATCGACTACTGATTTTGATGCCTGTCGGCAAGCAACCCAGGGATGCAAGGAATCCGGAGCAAACGATGAAAGTATCGGCAGACATTCGTGCACTGATCGAACGCCGCAAGGAAGGCCACAGCCTCGAAGCGCCGTTCTACACGAGCGAGGACATCTTCGCGCTCGACATGGAGGCGATTTTCCGCCAGCACTGGATCCAGGTGGCGATCGAACCGGACATTCCCGAGCCGGGCGATTACGTGACCGTGGAGCTGGGCAGCGATTCGATCCTGATCGTGCGCGACGACGACATGGCGATCCGCGCGTTCCACAACGTGTGCCGTCACCGCGGCGCGCGCCTGTGCAACGAAGACAAGGGTTCGGTCGGCAACATCGTGTGCCCGTACCACAGCTGGACGTACAACCTGACGGGCCAACTGATGTTCGCCGAGCACATGGGCGAGAAGTTCGACCGTTGCAAGCACAGCCTGAAGTCGGTGCACGTCGAGAACCTCGCGGGCCTGATCTTCATCTGCCTCGCCGACGAGCCGCCGGTCGATTTCGCGCAGATGCGCGCGGAGATGGAGCCGTACCTGCTGCCGCACGATCTGCCGAGCACGAAGATCGCCGCGCAGATCGACATCATCGAGGAAGGCAACTGGAAGCTCACGATGGAGAACAACCGCGAGTGCTATCACTGCGTCGCGAACCATCCGGAGCTGACGATCTCGCTGTACGAATACGGCTTCGGCTACCAGCGCTCCGACGCGAACGCCGAAGGCATGGACGCATTCGCTGAAACGTGCGTGCGGCGCGGCAAGGAGTGGGCCGAGATGGGCCTGCCGTCCGCCGAAATCGAAAAGCTGCTCGACGTGACGGGTTTCCGCACGCAGCGCCTGCCGCTCGACCGTCACGGCGAATCGCAGACGCTCGATGCGAAGATCGCGTCGAAGAAGCTGCTCGGCGGCTTCGACAAGGCCGACCTCGGCGGGCTGTCGTTCTGGACCCAGCCGAACTCGTGGCACCACTTCATGAGCGATCACATCGTGACGTTCTCGGTGATTCCGCTGTCGGCCGGCAAGACGCTCGTGCGTACGAAGTGGCTCGTGCACAAGGACGCGAAGGAAGGCATCGACTACGACGTGAAGAACCTGACGGCCGTGTGGAACGCGACCAACGACCAGGATCGCGCGCTCGTCGAATTCTCGCAGCGCGGCGCGACCAGCAGCGCGTACGAGCCGGGCCCGTATTCGCCGTACACGGAAGGTCTCGTCGAAAAATTCTCGGCCTGGTACATCGGCCGGCTCGCCGAAAAAACCGGCGCGTAGCACCCAGCAGCGTATAAGCGGAGCAAGACATGATGCGAGATGCGGCCAATTTCGAGCCGGCGGACAGCCGGGTGACGCACCCGGCCTTCTGGAACGCGCTGCCCGAGCGCTGGACGAGCGACGTCGAGGAAACGCTGGTGTGCTGCCACGTGCGGCAGGAAACCCACGACGTGAAGAGCTTCTTCTTCCGTTCACCGCAGGGCCGCACGTTCTCGTTCGAGCCCGGGCAGTTCATCACGCTCGAGCTCGACATCGACGGCGAGACGATCAACCGCTGCTACACGATTTCGTCGTCGCCGGCGCGGCCGCACACGATCTCGATCACGGTGAAGCGCGTGCCGGGCGGCAAGGTGTCGAACTGGCTGCACGACAACCTGCAGCCGGGCGCATCGGTGCGCGTGCTCGGCCCGGCCGGCGAATTCACGTGCGCGCGGCATCCGGCACGCAAGTACCTGTTCCTGTCGGCCGGCTCGGGCATCACGCCGCTGATGTCGATGAGCCGCGCGCACCATGATCTCGCGGAAGACCGCGACATCCTGTTCGTGCACAGCGCACGCACGCCGGACGACATCATCTTCGCGCGCGAGCTCGACCTGATCGCGTCGAACCACACGAATTTCCGCACGTCGTTCGTCGTCGAACGCGTCGGCGCACGCACCAACTGGCCGGGCGTCACGGGCTTCCTGACGCTGCCGCTGCTGAAGCTGATTGCGCCGGATTTCATGGAACGCGAGATCTTCACGTGCGGCCCCGCGCCGTACATGAAGGCCGTGCGCGACCTGCTCGACGAAGCCGGTTTCGATCGCAAGCAGTATCACGAGGAAAGCTTCTCGTTCGAAACGCTCGCGCAGACCGCGAGCGATGAAGTGCTCGCCGAACTCGTGCCGCCGGCGGAAGGCGGCGACGCCGCGACGAAGCAGTACACGGTCAGCTTCGCGAAGAGCAACCGCGAGATTTCGTGCGGCTCGGAGCAGCACGTGCTCGACGCGGCGCGCCAGTCGGGCGTGCGGCTGCCCGCATCGTGCACGCAGGGCATGTGCGGCACCTGCAAGGTGAAGCTCGTGTCGGGGCAGGTCGAGATGAAACACAACGGCGGTATCCGCCAGCGCGAAATCGATCAGGGAATGGTGCTGCTGTGCTGCAGCAAGCCGCTGTCGGATCTCGTGATCGACAAGTAGTCGAAACGCGTCATCGGCTGTCCGGGCGCGTCGCGTCCGGACAAGCATCTGTCGGAAAACAACGATACCGCGGATTTGTGGTTGAAGAACCTAGAGAGACAACGCGCACGGTGCGCAGACCAAGGAGATCGACCATGAAATTGTTCGGAAAACTGTTTTGGACCGGCACCCTGTCGGCGATGGTGGCATTGAGCGCATCGGCGCTCGCCGATACGAAGCCGACGCTGAAAATCGGCTACGTCGAAGGCTGGGACGACAGCGTCGCGACGTCGAACGTCGCGGCCCGCGTGATCGAGAAGAAGCTCGGCTACGAGGTGAAGCTCGTGCCGGTCGCTGCCGGGATCATGTGGCAGGGCGTCGCGCGCGGCGATCTCGATGCGACGCTGTCCGCGTGGCTGCCGGTCACGCACGGCTCGTACTGGAGCGAATACAAGAGCAAGGTCGTCGACGTCGGCGCGAACTTCCCCGACGCGAAGATCGGCCTGATCGTCCCGGATTACGTGAAGGCGAAGAGCATCGACGACCTGAATGCGGAGAAGGCCAGCTTCGGCGGCCGCATCGTCGGCATCGATGCCGGTGCGGGCGTGATGCGCAAGACCGACGAAGCGATCAAGAACTACGGGCTGAGCTACACGCTGATGCCGAGCTCGGGCAGCGCGATGACGGCCGAGTTGTCGCGTTCGGTCGGCGCGAACAAGCCGGTGATCGTGACCGGCTGGGCGCCGCACTGGATGTTCGCGAAGTGGAAGCTGCGCTTCCTCGAGGATCCGAAGAAGGTGTTCGGCGGCGCCGAGCATGTCGACAGCGTCGTGAATCCGGGGCTCGAAACCAAGGCGAAGCCGGTCGTCGCGTTCCTGAAGAAATTCCAGTGGAAGCCCGGTGAAATCGACAGCGTGATGCTGGCGATCCAGAACGGCTCGAAGCCGGAAGCCGCTGCGGATGCGTGGATTGCAGCGCATGCCGACCGCGTGAATGCGTGGACGGAAGGCGCGCAGTAAGCATCGCGACATACGTCGTACGAGTCATCATAAAAACACGCCGGGAATGGCACGCAGGAATCCGAAATAATCAGGATGCAATGCGGCCATATCCCGGTTTTATTTTGCTGATTCTGCAAAAAAGCCCGTAAATTGTTACACTACGGCCCTTGTGCGGAATCATCTGCTTTGCATCGGACCAGAGTAAGCGCTGAAGCGCCAACTCTGATCGAGAGGAGGAATTGGATGAGTCAAGCAGGACTGCGTGCGAATCGCACCAGTGATGTTGAGGCAACGATCTCACATGATTCGACGGGCCACACGCTGCATCGTGGCCTGACCTGGAAAGACGCTTTTTGGGTGACGAGCGGCGTGCCGGCAGGCGTGCTGTTCACGATCGGCGGCGTATGCGCGACGATCGGCCAGCCCGCGTGGGCGATCTGGATCGCCGCGATCACGATGGGGCTGATTCAAAGCGCGACTTATGCGGAAATATCGGGGCTATTTCCCCATAAATCGGGCGGCGCGTCGGTGTACGGCGCGATTGGCTGGGTCCGTTACAGCAAGCTGATTGCCCCGGTTTCCGTGTGGTGCAACTGGCTCGCGTGGTCGCCGATGCTTGCGCTCGGCTGCGGCCTCGCGGCGAGCTATGCGCTCACGAGTCTCTTTCCCGCCAATGCGGCGGTGCTGCACTGGCAGCTCAAGGTGGCGGATCTCGGTTTCATCAAGCCCGGTCTCTCCCTGCGAATCAACGCGACGTTCATCATCGCGACGATTCTGCTTCTCATCACGTTCAAGCTTCAGCACAGCGGTGCGTCAAAGGCTGCACGTACGCAGCGCATTCTCGGCATTGCGTCGCTCACGCCGCTCTTGATCGTCGGCATCGTGCCGTTCGTCACCGGCGACGTGCCGATGTCGAACCTGCTGCCGCTCTTGCCGCTCGGTCACGACGCGCAGGGCAACCTCACGGCCGCGACGTTCGGCTCGTGGAACGGGCAGGGCGTGACGATGGCGCTCGGCGCGATGTTCATGGCCGGCTGGGCGTCGTACGGTTTCGAGACGGCCGTCTGCTACACGCGTGAATTCCGCGATCCGCGGCGCGATACGGCCAAGGCGATCTTCTGGTCGGGTGCGCTGTGTCTGGTCGTGATGACGCTCGTCCCGCTCGCGTTCCAGGGCGCGCTCGGCACGCAGGCGATGCTCGATCCGGCGATCGGCGACGGCACCGGCGTCGCGGCCGCGATGGCGAAGATCGTCGGCGGCGGCGCGTGGGTCGCGAATGCGGTCGTCGTGATGCTGATGCTGTCGATCCTGCTGATCGTGATGACGTCGATGATGGGCTCGTCGCGCACGCTGTACCAGGCATCGGTCGACGGCTGGCTGCCGAAGTACCTGTCGCACGTGAACGAGCACGGCTCGCCCACGCGCGCGATGTGGACCGACCTCGGCTTCAACCTCGTGTTGCTGATGATGTCGGACTACATGACGGTGCTGTCGATTTCGAACGTCTGCTACATGCTGTTCGTATTCCTGAATCTTCAGTCCGGCTGGATCCACCGGATGGATCGCGGCAACTGGGATCGGCCGTTCCGTTGTCCGACCTGGCTGCTCGTCGGCGGCGCGATTTGCGGGTACGCGAACCTCGTCTACGTCGGCGCGGGTGCGAACCTGCAAGGCGAAGGCACGCTGCGCAACGGGCTGATCGCGATGCTGCTGATCGTGCCGGTGTTCCTCTATCGCCACTACTGGCAGGATCGCGGCCGCTTCCCCGCGCAGATGCAGCGCGACATGGAGCTGGAAGTGCCGAAGCGCGCGCTGTGGCTGAGCCTGATGCCGTATGCGGCGCTGATCGGTGCGGGGTTGACGATCGGGTTGTCGTATTACTTCGCGTGGGTGAAGTGACGCGGTAATGCGTGCGTGTCGGGGCACGCGATGGCTTCGGAAACCGCACACGGGGCCATCGCGCGAAGCGCCGGCGCAGCGCGACGACAAAAAAGGCCCGACCGGTTACACGCCGGTCGGGCCTTGTTCGTTGACGCCGCGTTCGAGCGCAGCTGCGATCCGCTTACGGAAATACCACCGTCCGGTCGCCATTCAAAAACACCCGCCGCTCGATGAACGCCTTCACCGCGCGCGCGAGCGTGAGGCTTTCGACGTCGCGCCCCACCGCGAGCAGTTGCTCCGGTCGCAGCGCATGATCGACGCGCTCGACGACCTGCTCGATGATCGGGCCTTCGTCGAGATCGTCGGTGACGAAGTGCGCGGTCGCGCCGATCAGCTTCACGCCGCGCGCATGGGCCTGGTGATACGGCTTCGCGCCCTTGAAGCCGGGCAGGAACGAGTGATGGATGTTGATCGCGCGGTTCGCGAGCTTCGCGCTCGTCTCCTGCGACAGCACCTGCATGTAGCGTGCGAGGATCACGAGCTCGGCGCCGCTCGATTCGAAGAAGTCGAGCCATTGCGCTTCCTGCTGCGCCTTGGTGTCGGCCGTGATCGGGAAGTGCCGGAACGGCAGCCCGTGCTGCACGGCGAGCGGCTCGAAGTCGGGGTGGTTCGACACGATGCCGACGATGTCCATCTTCAGCTCGCCCATCCGCCAGCGGAACAGCAGATCCGCGAGGCAGTGCTCGAGCTTCGACACCATGATCAGCACCTTCGGCCGCGCATTGACGTCGTGGATCGCCCACTGGATGTCGCCGTCGCGGCCGCCGAGTCCGGCCGCGATCGGCCCGAATTCCTGACGCAGCGCGTCGATCTGCAACGTCTCATCCGTCGGATGAAAGACGCAGCGCACGAAGAAGCGGTTGCTGAGATCGTCGTCGAACACGTTCAGCGCATCGACGTAGCAGCGATGGCGATCGAGAAAGCCGACGACGGCGGCGACCTGACCGGCCGCGCTCGGGCACGACAGTGTCAGGACGAATTGATCGGGGCGGTGCTCGGCGGTCATGAGACTCCTCGGATGGCGTGGGGCGCACGGCCGCGCGACGGCGCACGACAGCGCCGCGCCGCGCGGGTAGCGGGAGGCTCAAGTAAATCAGGACGATTCCGGGGCGGATAGAACCAACGCGCCGTGTGGCTGGTATCGGCGCGCCAGCGGGCGCGGGCCCGGGAGCGGGGAAGGGGGACGGAAACGGGGCGGGCGCGCCGCGTCAGGCCGCCGCGCACGCGTCGAGCAGCCAGCGCCGGAACACGTGGGTCGCGTCCGGCTCGGGCCGCTGCGGCGGGCGCACCAGGAAGTAGCCGCGCGACGTGACGACGGGCGCGTCGACCAGCTTCACGAGCTGGCCGGACGCGACGAGTTCGTCGACGAGCGGCGCCCAGCCGAGCGCGACGCCTTCGCCGAGCAGTGCCGCATGGATCACGAGCGCATAGCTGTTGAAGGTCACGCCGCGCGCGGCGGCCGGCGGTTCGAGCCCGTGCGCGTCGAACCAGCCCGACCACGACAGCCAGCGCTCGGGGCGCGTCGGCTGCACGTGCAGCAGCGGCAGCGCAAGCAAATGGTCGGCCCGCGCGACGTCCGGGTGCGCGTCGCGGAACGCGGGCGAGCAGACCGGCGTGACGGATTCCGGAAACAGCCGCGCGGCCGTGCACGACGGCCAGTGGCCGTCGCCGAACAGGATCGCGATGTCGCCATGGTCGCGCTGCGCGTCGTAATCCTGTGACGTGACGACGCGCACGTCGACGTCCGGCATCACGTGCTTCAGCCCGGCCAGGCGCGGCATCAGCCAGTAGGTCGCGAAACCGAAATCGGTGACGATCGTGAGCGCGCCGTGCTCGCGGCGCGCACGCAGCGTCGCGGTCGCGCCGCGCAGCGTGTCGAGGCTCAGCCGCACGGCTTCGTACAGGCACTGGCCGTCGGCCGTCAGCGTGACGCCGCGCGGGCTGCGTTCGAACAGCGGCACGCCGAGTTCGGCTTCGAGCTGGAACACCTGCTGGCTCACGGCCGGCTGCGTCGAGCCGAGCTCGCGCGCGGCGGCCGTGAAGCTCGCGAGCCGGGCGGCCGATTCGAACGCGCGCAGCGCCTGCATCGACGGTAACGGTTCGGATTTCGACATAAGTCCCTCTAATGGCCCCATAAGGGCCGGACGCCTACCCGCGCGAATTCGGGCGGGCGATAGTGCAGCGGACGGTGCGGCAGATGCGCTTCATGCGCCAGCGCGCCACGCATTCCGCGATTCTAGCCAGCGCGGCCCCCGCGCGCGGCGGTTTCTGCGGATCGCCTCCGTCATGCCGGACGTCTCGCTGCCAAAGCGGCGCGCCGTTCCATTCGAACACCGCTTTCCCCACGATCGCCGATGACGAACCCGACACCCAACATCCTGATCCTGATGGCCGACCAGCTCACGCCGTTCGCGCTGCCCGCGTACGGCAACCGCGTCGCCCGCACGCCGACGCTCGACCGGCTCGCCGCCGAAGGCGTGGTGTTCGACGCCGCGTACTGCGCGAGCCCGCTGTGCGCGCCGTCGCGCTTCTCGCTGCTGACCGGCAAGCTGCCGTCGGGCATCGGCGCCTACGATAACGCCGCCGAATTGCCGGCGCAAACGCTGACGTTCGCGCATTACCTGCGCGCGGGCGGCTACCGGACGATGCTGTCCGGCAAGATGCATTTCTGCGGGCCCGATCAGTTGCACGGCTTCGAGGAGCGACTCACGACCGACATCTATCCGGCCGATTTCGGCTGGGTGCCGAACTGGGACAGCCCGACGGAGCGGCCGAGCTGGTATCACAACATGAGCTCGGTGCTCGATGCGGGCCCCTGCGTGCGCACGAATCAGCTCGACTTCGACGACGAAGTGACGTTCGCCGCGAAGCAGAAGCTGTACGACGTCGCGCGCGAACGCGCGGCCGGGCACGATGCGCGGCCGTTCTGCATGGTCGTGTCGTTGACCCATCCGCACGACCCGTATGCGATCACGCGCGAATACTGGGATCTGTACGGCGACGAAGAAATCGACATGCCGGCCGTGCGGCTCGATGCGGCCGAAAGCGATCCGCATTCGCAGCGGCTGCGCTTCGTCTGCGAAAACGACCGCACGCCGCCGACCGACGCGCAGATCCGCGCCGCGCGCCGCGCATATTACGGCGCGACGTCGTACGTGGACACGCAGTTCGGCAGCGTGCTGGCCGCGCTCGAGCAATGCGGGTTCGCCGACGACACGATCGTGATCGTCACGTCCGACCACGGCGACATGCTCGGCGAGCGCGGGCTCTGGTACAAGATGACGTTTTTCGAGGGCGGCTGCCGCGTGCCGCTGATCGTGCATGCGCCGGGCCGCTTCGGCGCCGCGCGCGTGCGCGGGCCCGTGTCGCACGTCGACCTGCTGCCGACGCTCGTCGATCTGGCCGGCGCGGCGCCGGCCGGCGGCTGGCCGGACCCGGTCGATGGCGCGAGCCTCGTGCCGCACCTGCAGGGCACGCCCGCGCACGACGTCGCGCTCGGCGAATACCTCGCGGAAGGCGCGCTCGCGCCGGTGGTGATGATTCGGCGCGGCGACTGGAAATATGTGCATTGCCCGGCCGATCCCGACCAGCTCTACCACCTGTCGGACGACCCGCGCGAGCTGACGAACCTGGCCGGGCAGCCGGAAGCCGCCGACGTGCTCGCCGCGTTCCGCGCGGAGGCCGCGCAGCGCTGGAACCTGCCCGAGCTGGACCGGCAGGTGCGCGCGAGCCAGCGACGCCGGCGCTTCCATTACGCGGCGACGACGCAGGGCCGCATCCACGCGTGGGACTGGCAGCCGTTCACCGACGCGAGCCAGCGCTACATGCGCAATCACATCGAACTCGATACGCTCGAAGCGATGGCGCGTTTTCCGCGCGTCGGGCGTTGAACGTCCCGCAGCGATCATTGAAGAACGACGGAGGAAGCGAACCATGAAACGGCAACGCAATGCAGCATTCCGAAGGATCGGCGCGGCGTTCGCCGCCGCCGCGTGCGTGGCGGCGACGCAGCCTGCGTCCGCCGCCGATCCGCAGACCTGCGGCGACGTGAAGATGGCGGCGCCCGGCTGGACCGACATCGACGCGACGAACGCGATGGCGGGCGTCGTGCTGAAGGCGCTCGGCTACCGGCAGGACGTCGCGAACCTGTCGGTGCCGATCACGTACCAGGGGTTGAAGAAAGGGCAGGTCGACGTGTTCCTCGGCAACTGGATGCCCGCGCAGGCGCCGCTCGTGAAGCCGTTCGTCGACGAGAAATCGATCGACGTGCTGCACGCGAACCTGAGCGGCGCGAAGTTCACGCTCGCGGTGCCCGACTATGTGGCCGCGGCCGGCGTGCACACGTTCGCCGATCTCGCGCGCTACGCGGACCGCTTCGGCGGCAAGATCTACGGGATCGAGCCCGGCGCGCCCGCGAACCAGAACATCAAGCGGATGCTGTCCGACCACGCGCTGGGGTCCGCGAACTGGTCGCTCGTCGAATCGAGCGAGACGGGCATGCTCACGCAGGTCGAGCGCGCGGTGCGCGACAAGCGCTGGATCGTGTTTCTCGCGTGGGAACCGCATCTGATGAACACGAAGTTTCATCTGACGTATCTGTCGGGCGGCGATGCGTACTTTGGACCGAACTACGGCGGTGCGACGGTCAACACGGTCACGCGTGCCGGGTTCGCCGGCCAGTGCACGAACCTCGCGCGGCTGTTCCGGCAGATGACGTTCTCCGTCGACGTCGAGAACCGGATGATCGCCGACATGCTCGACCACAAGACGTCTCCCGCGCTCGCGGCGCAGCATGCGCTGAAGGCCGAGCCCGCGCTGCTCGCCGGCTGGCTCGACGGCGTGACGACGGCGACCGGCGCACCGGGCCTGCCGGCCGTGCGCGCGGCCCTCGACGGCCGCTGATTGCCTTCCTCCTGGCGGCCGGTTTTTGCCGTGCCGCCCGTCTACGTGTTTTCCCGACCCGTCGCATCGTGACCATTTAGTGTCGCCTTCAGACGGGTGACCGGAAATATGGGTTTGTATTTTTCGCCAATGGCTGCGTTATTGCGGAAAACGAAATAGCGGAGCCAGCAGACGTACCGAATTCGAATCAGCCGGCGTATTGCGGCACGCGCCAGGCCACGGTTCTTTCCATCGAACGGTTCAGGGAGGGTGGTCGACAATGAAGCAAAAGAAAGTCGCCGTAGCCGCCGCGCTTGCATGCGCGGCCTGTATTCCCGCCATCGGGCATGCGCAGAGCAGCGTGACGCTGTACGGGATTCTCGACGCGGGCATCACGTACGTGAACAACACGGGCGGCTCGCACGTGGTCAAGTTCGACGACGGCATCGCCTACGGAAACCGCTTCGGCCTCAAGGGCACCGAAGACCTGGGCGGCGGCCTGAAGGCCGTGTTCACGCTCGAGAGCGGCTTCCACCTCGGCAACGGGCAACTCGGCTTCGGCGGCGCGGAATTCGGCCGGCAGGCGTATGTCGGCCTGCAGAACGACTGGGGCACGCTGTCGTTCGGCAACCAGCTCGACATCACGAACGAACTCGTGTCGATCTACAACATCTCGGCGTGGGGCAGCGGCTATGCGATCCACCAGGGCGACTTCGACCGCTTCAACGGCGACCGCCTGCCGAACTCGGTGAAGTTCCTGTCGAACGACCTGAGCGGCTTCAAGTTCGGCGCGATGTATTCGTTCGGCAACGTCGCGGGCAACTTCCATCGCAACAGCGCCTGGAGCGCGGGCGCGAGCTTCACGAAGGGCGACTTCTCGATCGGCGCCGCGTACACGCGCCTGAACAACCCGAACGGCATCTACGCGTTCGACCCGTACGCGATGATCGGCACGCATACGTTCCTCGGCCAGCAGACCGTCACCGTCGATCCGGCGACCGGCGCCCGCACCGACCTGTTCTCGAACACCGCGATGGACGTCGACAGCCAGGGCACGTTCGGCATCGGCACCAGCTACACGATCGGCAAGCTGACGCTCGACGCGAACTACTCGTACACGACGATCAAGGGCTTCGGCCAGTCGTCGCACATGCAGGTGTACGAAGGCGGCGGCCTGTACCAGTTCACGCCGGCGCTGAGCTTCATCGCGGGCTACCAGCACACGCGCTTCGAAGGCCATCACTGGAACCAGGGCACGGCCGGCCTGCACTACCTGCTGTCGAAGCGCACCGACATCTACATCTCCGGCGATTACCTGCGTGCGTCGCAGGGCGTCGATGCGGTGATCGGCTACAGCTTCACGCCGTCGACGACGCAGACGCAGGCCGACGTGCGGATCGGGATGCGGCATTCGTTCTAAGCGGCGTGGCAGGATGATGTGACGTCTTCAGCGAGGTCTCTCTTTGGCGCGAACCACGGTTCGCGCTTTTTTTTGTGCGATGCGCCGGCTTCATCGGGCGCGCGGCCGACTGCCGGCCGGTTTTTCGTGGTTGGCATATCATCGCGGTTTGGCCGCGTCCGCACCGTCGCCGCGCGCACGCACTCGCGTGTGTCGTCGTTTCCCGAACGGTTGCGGTGCGCAGCGCCAACCGCCGAGATCCCGATGACCACCCCCGTGCCCGATTCCCGTCCTTTATCCCCGTTACCCGCCAATCTGTTCCGCCACGCACCGTTCCAGCGTTTCTGGGGCACGCGCGTGATGTCTTCCCTGGCTTTCCAGATCCTGTCGGTCGCAATCGGCTGGTATGTGTACGCGCTCACGCACAGCGCGTTCGCGCTCGGTCTCGTCGGCCTCGCGCAGTTCGTGCCGATGTTCGCGCTGACGCTCGTCGTCGGGCAGGTGGCCGACCGCTACGACCGCCGGCGCATCGCGACGATCTGCCAGAGCGTCGAGGCGCTGGCCGCCGGCGTGTTCCTGATCGGCGGGGTGCAAGGGTGGCTGGCCGCGCCGGCCGTGTATGCGCTCGCGGCGATCGTCGGCACGGCGCGCGCGTTCGAGTCGCCGTCGGTGTCGTCTTTGTTGCCGGCCGTCGTGCCGCGCACCGACCTGCCGCGCGCGACCGCGCTGTCGACGTCCGCGAACCAGGCCGCGCAGATTCTCGGGCCCGCGTTCGGCGGGCTGCTCTACGGTGTCGGCGCGCCCGTCGCGTTCGGCACGAGCGTCGCGGCCTTCGCGATCGCGGCGATGCTGAGCGGCACGATTCCGCTGCGTACCGCGCCGCCGGCGCGCGAGCCGGTCACGCTGCGCTCGGTGTTTTCGGGCATCGCGTTCATCCGGCGCGAGCCGGCGATCCTCGGCGCGCTGTCGCTCGACCTGTTCGCGGTGCTGTTCGGCGGCGCGACCGCGCTGCTGCCGATCTACGCGCGCGACATCCTGCAGGTCGGCCCGTGGGGGCTCGGCGCATTGCGCGCGGCGCCGGCGGTCGGCGCGCTCGCGGGCACGCTGTGGCTCACGCGTTTCCCGTTGAAGGGGCGGCCGGGCCGCGCGATGTTCGGCGGCGTGATCGCGTTCGGCATCGCGACGATCGTGTTCGGATTGTCGCGGCACTTCGCGTTGTCGCTCGTGGCGCTGGCCGCGCTCGGCGCATCGGACGTGATCAGCGTCGTCGTGCGACTGTCGCTCGTGCAACTGCGCACGCCGGACGACATGCTCGGCCGCGTGAGCGCGGTCAACTCGCTGTTCATCGGCACGTCGAACCAGCTCGGCGAATTCGAATCGGGCGTGACGGCTGCGTGGTGGGGCGCGCCGGCCGCGATCGTCGTCGGCGGCGCGGCGACGATCGCCGTCGCGCTCGCATGGATGCGGCTCTTTCCGCAGCTCACGAGCATGAAGTCGCTCGAACGCGACGCATGACGCGCATCACGCGTCATGCATCCTGCGTCACGCGCACGGCCGTGCCGTAGCAGATGACTTCGGTCACGCCCGCGCCGATCTCGGTCGAGTCGTAGCGCATCGCGACGATCGCGTTCGCGCCGAGCTTGCGCGCGTCGGCGAGCATCTTGTCGAACGCCTGCTCGCGCGCCTTCTCGCACAGCGACGTATAGAGTGTGATGTTGCCGCCGAAGATCGTCTGCAGCGACGCGCCGAACGAGCCGACGATCGAGCGCGAGCGCACGACGATGCCTTGGGCGACGCCGAGCGAGCGGACGGTCGTATGGCCAGGCAGGTCGAAGGCGGTCGTGACGCGGGCGGGCGACAGGTCGTCGATGGAGCGGATGGGTTCGGTCATGGTGGGCAAGCGTGTGGCGAGTGGTCGAACGACGATTCTAGCCGGACCGAGACAACGCATTCGAACGGGCGCCCCCAGAAGCAGACGGGCGCCCGTGTCGTTGCCGAACGCGAGAGCCGCTCGGCAACGCACGCTCAGCGCTTGATCGTCGCGCCGGCAATGCCGCCGAGATCGACCGCATAGGCGAGCGCGAGCTTGCCGAACTTCAGCGCATGGTTCGCCTGTCGATCCGAGTTTTCCAGCGTGTCGTTCACCGTGTGGATGTATGGGCTGTCGTTCTGGTCGGCTTCGAACGGGAACGATGCCGGGTACCCCTGCGCATTCCACGACGCATGATCCGAGCACGCATAGCCGCACTGCGACGTGCCGATCGCGAGCTCCGGCAGGTAGGTCGCCGCCAGGTTCTTCACATAGGTGTTCTGCGCGGCGTTCGTGTAGTCGGTGATCAGGTAGATGTCCTTCGGATCGCCCTTGTAGTTCGTCATGTCGAGCTGCAGCACGCCGACCACGTTCGCATTCTGCGTGCGGAACTGCTTCGCGATCGCCTTCGAGCCGAGCAGGCCGGCTTCCTCGGCCGCATACCCGACGAACTTGATGGTCCGTTTCGGCCTGTAGTTGTTCGCGAGCAGCACGCGCAGCGCCTCGGTCAGGCTGGCGATGCCCGACGCGTCGTCGTCGGCGCCGGGCGAGCGCGAGTTCTCCGTCGTGCGGCCGACGGTCGAATCGAGGTGGCCGCCGAGCACGACCGTGCCCGCGGCCGGATCGCTGCCGCGGATCGTCAGGATCACGGATTTCTGCGGAAAGCCCGTGTGCGCGAACTGTTCGACGGTGATGTCGGCGCGTGAGCCCGCCAGCTGCTTCCACTGCAGCGCGAGCCAGTCGGACGCGGCGACGCCGTGCGACGTCGTGTAGTAGCGGTTCGTGAAGCCGGACAGCGACGTGATCGTGCCGACGATGTTGCTCGCTTGCAGTTGCTGGACCCACGTGCCGATCTGCGGCACGTTGGACACCGTGTACGCGGGGGCGGCGGCCTGTTTCGCGAGCGTCGCCGGTAACGGCTGCAGCGCCTGCCGCGCGTCGTCGAACGAATCGTGCACGACGTAGCCGGGCCCGTGGCCGCGCGTGTGGTGGACGGCGTGGGCCAGCTCGCCGAGCCGGGCATCGTCGATCTCGACGACGTGAACGGTTTCGCGGCGCGCGGCGCCGTCGGCCGCCTTGCCGGCGTCGACGGTCGTGCTGTACCGCGCGGTTGCGGACGCATCGATGCGTTGAAGCTGGCGGAACGCGGTGTCGCCGAGCGTGATCCAGACGGGTGTCGCGTGCGCGGCGGCGCTCAGCAGCATGCCGCCCAGCGCGGCGCTCAGGCGGGTTGGTGTCAGAGTGGGCATGTTCGATCTCGTGAGGATGGCGATGTCGATGAAGGGAGCGCGCCGCAGGTCGTGCGACGCGCGCCCGCCTGCGGCGGTATTACGACTTCTGCGGAACGGTCACGCCGTACGTGCAGCTCTTGTTGTACGCGTTGCCGATCGCGGTGAGCTGCGCGCTGCTGTAGCCGAGCGCGGAGGCAGCCGTCAGCACGGCCTGCGCGGCGGCCTTCTGGTTGGTCGAGCTGTTGGTCATCGACAGCCCCTTCAGGAACGCCTTGTCCATCGCCTGCGCGCCGATCGCGTCGCGCGCGACGAGGTTGCACGACGCCCAGTACTGGCCGGCCGTGTGGATCTCCGCGCCGCGCGCCTGCGCGTAGGTGCGCCCGACGTTCCAGTTGGTCACGCGGCCGCCCCAGAACTCGTTGTGACCGTCCCAGTTGTAGACCCAGTGATACTGCGCATCCGACGGGCTCCACTGGTTGAAGTCGCGGCTGTACGCGGCGGCGAGATAGTCGCCGGTGCCTTCCGACAAGCCTTCCTGTTGCGACAGGCCGCCGTTGGTGACCCAGTCGTGGATGCCGTGGCCGAGTTCGTGGATCACGACGTCCGCGTCTTCCGCGTCGTCGACGCCGCCTTGCCCGAACGTCAGCCGGCCGCTGCTCGACGAATACGACGAGTTGTCGTCGCCCGATTCGCCGTGCGGGTCGTACTGCACGCCGCCCGTGTACTGGTACGGCAGCGCCTTGATGCCGAGCGTCTGGTTCACGTAGCGCAGGAACGTGTCGATGTGGTAGTACACGTTCACGGCCTCGAAATACAGGTTGCCGCGCGTGAACTCGAACGCGGGCGTGGACTGCGACGGGCAGGCCTTGTCGAGCGGCGCATCGAAATCGATGCACGACGCGTACGGGCCCGTCAGCGTGTAGCGCGTGCCCGACTGCGCGAGATCCTTCAGCGTCACGCGCACGCGCGCGGCCGCGAGCTGCGTCGAATCGGCGTCGTTGCTGTCCTTGTAGCCGGTGCTGCCGTAGCTGCTTTTCGTCGGCGACAGCGGATCGGGGCGGAACACGAAGCCGGTGCCGTCGGTCGCGTAGAACGCCTTGTCCTCCGCGCGCAGCACTTCGCCGCTTGCCGAGTCGATCAGCAGTTCCCAGTCGCCTTTCGGGCCGTCCTGCGGACGGCCGCGCACCTTCCACGCGGCGTGCGTGCCGGCCTTGTCGACGAACGCGACGAGCTGCGCGTCGAGATGCGTGAAGCCGCTCACGCCGAGATACGCGCGGGCGCGGTCGAGCGCCTGCTGCTGGTCGACGGCCTGCGACTTGCGCGTCGTCGCGACCACGCCGTTGATCGTGTTGCTCGCGACGTACAGGATGCGGCCGTCCTTCGCGACGGTCACCGCGATGTCGCTGCCGTACACGGGCAGCCCGGCGGCCTGCTGCTGCAGGCGCACGACGGTGAAGTCGGCGTCGTTGCGCTCCGACGTGACGACGAGGCTCGCGAGCGCGGCCGCGTCGAGCCCGAGCTGCGCCGCCTGCGACGCGACGAAGTCGCGCGCGGTGGCGGCGGGCGTCGCGGCAGCTTTCTTGACGCGATAGGCCGGGTTGTACAGCGTGACGGCGACGCCGTCCGCGCGGAATTGCCCGGCGGCCGTGTCGGCCTTCGCGGCCGGCGGCGCGACGCCGCGCGTCAGGCTTTCGCGCAGGCTCGCGGCCTGCGGATTCGGCACTTTCGTATCGGCCTGGGTGCCGCCGACGATGCCGAAACCGAGCACGAGACCCAGGGCGAGCGGCAATGCTTTGCGTGATGTCTGCATACGTGATCCTCATCTCAACGGTTGGACACGCCCGCGCGCTCGTGGCGAGCAGGCACGACACGGCCCGCGCGCCGGTTCGATGGGACCGGTGCGGCGAAGCGGTGTGGGAATGTCGACTGACTAAGGAGCTCTAAATGTCAGGTCGAAAAGAAGCGGGCAGGCGAAGCGGAGA
This sequence comes from Burkholderia sp. MS389, assembly GCF_016899425.1. GTDB lineage: Bacteria > Pseudomonadota > Gammaproteobacteria > Burkholderiales > Burkholderiaceae > Burkholderia > Burkholderia sola. The sequence goes on along the minus strand of NZ_CP045995.1, from coordinate 1,370,774 downwards.
AGAAGCGAACGGCAGGCAGGTGCGGCGACGGCGAATCGAGCATCGTCATGTCATACCCCTCGGATCGATCGTGATATCGGTGGGCAGCCTGCGTGGCACGACGCGCGCGAGATGAAGCAGGCGTATCGTTAGGCTGCCTATCTAACTTTTTTTGGTATGTTACAGAATATTTTCAACGACATTCCAGATTATTTTCGACGACCGCTTCGGTTCGTCGACCAGTTGCCGACATTGTTCAGCGAACGGACGGAAACGCCGCCGGAACGCGCAATACCGCGCCGGATTGTGATCAAAAGCCGAGACGATCAGCGCGTCGCCCGCCGGTCGCTGCGCGGGCTCATTCCGAATCGTGCGCGATAGGTGCGCGAGAAATGCGACGGCGATTCGAAGCCGCACGCGACGCACACCGACGTGATGCTCATGTCGGTCTGCTGCAGCAGTTCGCGTGCGCGATCGAGGCGCAGGTTCAGGTAGAAGTGCGTCGGCGTGTCGTTCAGCGTCGCGCTGAACAGCCGTTCGAGCTGGCGCCGCGTGATCGACACCTCCTGCGCGAGCGCGTCGGAGCCGAGCGGGTTCTCCATGTGCCGCTGCATCGTGCCGATCACCTGGATCAGCTTGCGGTTGTGCACGCCGTAGCGCGCGGCGATCTCGAGCCGCTGGCTGTCCGAGCGCTGCCGGATGCGGCTGACGACGAACTGCTCGGAGATTGCGGCCGCGAGATCGGCGCCGTGCCGGCGGCCGATCAGGTCGAGCATCATGTCGATCGACGCGGTGCCGCCCGCGCACGTGATGCGCCGGTCGTCGATCTCGAACAGCTCCTGCGTCGCGTTCAGGCCGGGATAGCGCTCGCGGAACGCGGCCAGCGCTTCCCAGTGCAGCGTGAGCGATTGCGACGCGTCGAACAGCCCGGCCTCCGCGAGCACGAAGCTGCCCGTATCGATGCCGCCGAGCGTGGCGCCGTGCCGGTGCTGGCGGCGCAGCCAGTCGCCGAGCGTGCGCGTGTAGCACACGAGCGGATCGAAGCCGGCGACGACGAACACCGTATCGACCTGCGGGACGTCCGCGCACGCGGCTTCGGCGGCGACCGGAATGCCGTTGCTCGCGGCGACGGGCGCGCCGTCCGCGCTGATCACGTGCCAGCGATACAGCTCGGTGCGAAAGCGGTTCGCGACGCGCAGCGGCTCGACCGCGGACATGAAGCCGAGCGCGGAGAAGCCGGGCAGCAGCAGGAAGTGGAAATCCTCGGGCATCGGGGCGTGGGGTGGAAGCAGGGGGGCGCTGCGCACCGCGCGGGCCGGCGCGCAGTGCGCCGAACGTTCAAGCCGGGATTATCGCGGTTTTTTGCCGGCGCTCAGCGCGTTTTTGCACCACTCACCGTGCGGCGCGCCGTCGTCGACGGCAATTCGCCGAATTGGGCCTTGTACGCGTTCGCGAAATGCCCGAGATGCATGAAGCCCCAGCGTGCGGCCGCTTCGCTGATCGGCAGGTCCGATTGCCGCGTGTCGAGCAGCAGGCGTCGGACCTGCGCGAGGCGCAGCGCGCGCGTGTAGTTGAGCGGGCTCGTCTGGACGACCGACTGAAAGCTGTTCTGCATCGTGCGCCGGCTCACGCGCAGTTGCGTGCACAGGCTCAGGATGTCGACGGGCGCTTCCGGGTGCTCGATCACGTAGTCGTGCACGCGGCGCACGATGTCGGCGTGACAGGCATGCGTGAGCCGGTTCGACGGCTCGGGCATCCGGTACGTGAGGAGATCGACGAGCACGTTGCCGACGTCGGCGCGCAGCGCGTGTTGCGCGGGCGCCGCGTCGAACGCATCGGGCGCCGACAGCACGCGTTCGAGCAGCGTCGCGAGCTGCATGCTCGCACGGTCGCGCGCGGCGACCGGCACCTCGACGACGCCGCGCCGCAGCGCGCGTGCGTCCAGCCGCACGTCGGCCGCATCCTCGATCTGCTGCATCAATTCGGGTTCGACAACCACGCCGATCAGCGACATGTCGTCGGGTGAATGGAGTTCGAACGGCGCGCCGCCGCGCGCCATCACGATCGTGCCGCGCTCGAGGCGCGCATCGCCGAACGCGAAGGTGCCCGAGCCGGTGAGCGGCATGCCGAACACCGTATGGCCGTGCGGCAAACATCCGCGCTGGATGATGCGCACGTTCGCCGCTTCCTGGAACAGTTGCGCGCCGTCGAACACCGCGTTTTTGACCGCGCTGCGATACGCGCCGGACCCGATCTGGTCGTAACGCTGATTCCAGCCGCGCAGCGCCTCGGCATGTCGGTCTGCGTCGTCGAACCTCTGATGAAACGCGAGCACGGCCCCTCCGGCGATCGTTCGAACCGCGCAAGATTAAACCGACCGAATAGTCGGCGCAATACGGGGCAGCGCTATTCCGTGTGCATGTTTCAGAGGGTCGGAAGGGGCGGTACAGCGAGGCTTTCACGCGCATTTCCAATATCCCGAATCGGCACGTACGCGTTGCCGGTCCGGGTGCTGACGGGATTTATTGTCGAACTACAGTCGCCCCACATAACGTGAATTCCCCACTGGAGGCGGCATGAGGACAAGGCGACGAACCGCGGCGCTCGCGGCGACGCTGGCGTTGGCGGCGGCATCGGCCGGCAGCGCGAACGCGACGGAAAAACCCGAAGAGCTGGTCGTGCAGAAGATGCCGCCGTGGCATCCGCACGAGGTCTATGTCGTCGACATCTCGATGCCGTCGATGACCGACGGGCGCATCCACGTGTACGACGCGGATGCGAAGAAGCTGCTCGGCCAGATCGACGGCGGCTTCGCCCCCGGCTTCGCGATCTCGCCCGACCGCAAGACGAGCTTCGTCGCGACGACCTATTTCTCGCGCGGCTCGCACGGCACGCGCACCGACGTCGTCGAGATGATCGACAACACGACGCTCGATCACGCGGGCGAGATCGTGATTCCGGCGAAGCACGGGCAACATGTGCCGTCGCCGTACAACACCGCGTTCAGCGCCGACGGCAAGCGGCTGTACGTCGCGAACGTCACGCCGGCCGCGTCGGTGACGGTGATCGACGCCGTCTCGAAGCAGGTGCTGTCGGAGATCGACATGGCTGCGTGCGTGCTCGCGTATCCGTCGGGCAACGACCGCTTCACCGCGCTGTGCGAAAGCGGCAAGGCGCTGACCGTCACGCTCGACGCGAACGGCAAGGAAACGAAGCGCACGATGTCGGACGCGTTCATCGACGTCGACAAGGATCCGGCGTTCGTGAACGCGTCGCGGTACAACGACGGCTATCTGTTCACCACGTACGGCGGCACCGTGCGCAGCGCCGATTTCAGCGGCGACAAGCCGGCGTTCGGCACGCCGTGGCCACTGCTGACGGACGCCGAGCGCGCCGAAGGCTGGCGTCCGGGCGGCCTGCAGCAGACGGCCGTGCACGCGAAGCAGCACCGTTACTACGTGCTGATGCACAAGGGCGCCGACGGCTCGCACAAGGATCCCGGCACGCAGGTGTGGGTGTACGACCTGAAGACGAAGCAGCGCGTTGCGCGCTGGGATCTCGCGCAGCTGAAGGTCGAGCCGCTCGTGTCGATCCAGATCAGCGAGGACGACAAGCCGCTGTTCTACGGGCTGACGGCGACCTCCGATCTCGTCGTGATGGACGCGCGTACCGGCACGCTGCGGCACGTCGAGAAGCAGATCGGCAATACGTCGTCGCTGCTCGTCAACCCGTGAGGCCGCGATGACCGTCGATCCCGTACTCGCCACCAGCGCGCAGGCCGGCGCGGCCGCCGTCGTGCTGCTCGGCGCCTTCGCGAAGATGCGCCGCCCCGCCGCGTTTCGCCACGCGCTCGCCGGCTACCGGCTGCTGTCCGATGCGCTGACCGCGCCCGTCGCGTTCGCGATTCCGCTCGCGGAAGTCGTCGCCGCCGTGGCGCTGCTGTTTCCCGACACGCGCGCGGCCGGCGCGACCGGCCTGATCGCGTTGCTCCTGGCGTTCGCGGCCGGCCTCGCGATCAACCTGCTGCGCGGCCACACCGACATCGACTGCGGCTGTTCCGGCTTCACCGCCGCCCGTGCGGACGCGCCGCGCGGCATCGGCTGGCTCCATGTCGGCCGCGTGCTGTTGCTCGTCGCGCTGGCCGCGACCGCGTTCGTCGAGCCGGGCACGCGCGCCGTCGTGTGGTTCGACTACCTGACGCTGTTCTTCTCCGTGCTGCTGATCGTCTGCGCGCTGCTTACCGTCGACGTGCTGCTCGCCAACGTCCCGCGCCTTTCTCATCTGAGGAATTCATGATGCAAACCGCTCTTACCGTTTCCACCGCCCTGTTGTGGGTGGCCGTCCTCGCGCTCGGCGCGATCTGCCTCGCGCTGGTGCGCCAGATCGGCATCCTGTACGAACGCATCATGCCGGCCGGCGCGCTGATGATCGACAAGGGGCCGGCGGTCGGCACGATCGCGCCGACGTTCGAACTGACCGACCTTCGCGGCTCGCACGTGAAAGTCGGCGGCATCGATGCAGCGGGCAAGGCGACGCTGCTGTTCTTCCTGTCGCCGACGTGCCCGGTCTGCAAGAAGCTGCTGCCGCTGCTGCCGTCGCTGCAGGCCAGCGAGGCGACGCCGGTGAACATCGTGCTCGCGAGCGACGGCGATGCCGACGAACATGCGCGCTTCGCGCGAAAGCACGACCTCGGGCGCTTCCCGTACGTGCTGTCGCAGGAGCTCGGCCTTGCGTACCAGATCGGCAAGCTGCCGTATGCGGTGCTGCTCGACGAAACGGGCGCCGTGCGCGCGAAGGGGCTCGTCAACACGCGCGAGCACCTCGAGAGCCTGTTCGAGGCGAAGGAGCGCGGCGTCGCGTCGCTGCAGCAGTTCGTGCACGGCGATCACAGCCACGATGCGCACGACGCGCACGCGCAGCACGCATGACCGGCCGGACCTTTTTCAACGTCATTGGAGAACGACGACATGGGCGTGTTTGATTCATGGTTCGAGCGGTCGGCGCGCGGCGTCGCGCAGCATAGTTCGCGGCGCAGCGCGATGGCGAAGCTCGGCAAGGTGCTGGTGGGGTCGGCGCTGCTGCCGCTGCTGCCCGTCGATCGCACCGCGTATGCGGCCGATGCGGCATCCGGGGCATCGGCGGCGCCGGGTGCATCCGGTGCCGCCGCGGCGGGCGCGAGCGACGACCCGACGAGCTGCGACTACTGGAAATACTGCGCGATCGACGGCTGGCTTTGCAGCTGCTGCGGCGGCACGTCGAGCAGTTGCCCGCCGGGCACGACGCCGTCGCCGATCACGTGGATCGGCACCTGCCGCAATCCGCACGACGGTTCGGACTACATCGTGTCGTACAACGACTGCTGCGGCAAGACCTCGTGCGGCAAGTGCTTCTGCAACCGCAACGAGCGCGAGAAGCCGCTGTACAAGCTGTCGCTGAACAACGACATCAACTGGTGCATGGCGAACGGTAATTCGAATTACCACTGTTCGGTTTCGGTTCTGCTAGGGGCGGCTAAGCAATGAAAGTGAAGCAGGCAGGAAGGATCGTCGTTGCATGCATGGCGGCCGTGGGGACCTTCGCATTACCCGGCGCGGCCGGCGCACAGGATGCCGTGCATCACCCGGCCGGAAAAAGCCTGTTCGACGCACAGTGCGCGGTGTGTCATCAGGCGGGCGGAAAAGGGCAGGACGGGCTGGCGCCGCCGCTGACCGAGTACCCGGGCAAGTACGCGGCGGCGGAAGCCGGCCGGGCGCAGCTGATCGCGACGCTGCTGCACGGCATGTTCGGCGAGATCGAGGTGCACGACAAGCGCTACAACTTCAAGATGCCGTCGTTCGCCAGCGCGAGCGACGACGACATCGCGCACGTGCTGAACTACGTCGTGTTCGACCTCAACGCGCAGCACGGCGACGCGAAGCCGTTCACCGCGGCCGATATCCGCGCGGCGCGCGCGAAGCAGATGGACGGCACGGCCGTGCACGCGCAGCGCGCGGTGGTGATCAAGGGGCTCGGCCTGTGAACGGCGTGCGCGCGTCCGTGCACGGCACGCGGTGCGCGTCGTCGTCATCGCGGTTCGGCGGCCTGCCGCGTCGCCTGTCGTGCTGGCTGCTGCTGTCGGGCGCCGCGGCCTGCGCGTTCGTCGTGTCCGCACCCGCACAGGCCGACGGCGCGGCCGATGCCGCGCTTGCCCGGCAACACTGGGTGCTCAACTGCATGGGTTGCCATACGGCGACGGGCGGCGGCATTCCCGGCAAGGTGCCGCCGCTCGCGAATTCGCTCGGCTATTTCACGCATCTGCCGGCCGGGCGCGAGTACGTGATGCGCGTGCCCGGTGCGTCTAACTCGGCGCTGTCGGATCGGGAGCTGGCCGACGTGCTGAACTGGGTGCTCACGACGATGAACCGCGACGCGCTGCCGCGCGACTTCAAGCCGTATACGGCCGCCGAAGTCGCCGCGCATCGCCGCCCCGCGCTGTCCGACGTCGCGACCGTGCGCACCGGGCTCGTCCGCGCGTTGCAGGCGCGCGGGATCGACGGCGTCACGGAGCGCTACTGACCGACTCACTCAACGAATCAGGGAAACAGGAACATGGAGACGAACGAAACCTTTGCGCTGCTCGACGCGACGCGTGCGTTTCTCGCGAAGCCGAAGAAGATGCTGATCGGCGCCGAATGGAGCGACGCCGCGTCGGGCCGCCAGCTCGATGTCGTGAACCCGGCCGACGGCGCCGTGATCGCGCACGTGCCCGAAGCCGACGAGCGCGACGTGCAGCAGGCGGTCGCCGCCGCGCGCCGTGCATTCGATGCTGGCCCGTGGCGCACCGCGAAGACCACCGACCGCGAGCGCCTGATGCTCGTGCTCGCCGACCTGATCGAAGCGAACGCGCGCGAGCTGGCCGAGATCGAATCGCTCGACAACGGCAAGCCGGTGACGGTCGCGCAGGGGCTCGACGTCGCGATGGCCGCGCAGTGCTTCCGCTACATGGCCGGCTGGGCGACGAAGATCGAAGGCAGCGTGATCGACGCCGGCATGCCGTACCTGCCGGACAGCGAAATTTTCGCTTATACGCGCAAGGAACCCGTCGGCGTGGTCGGTGCGATCATCCCGTGGAATTTTCCGTTGCTGATGGCCGCGTGGAAAATCGCGCCGGCGCTCGCGACGGGCTGCACCGTCGTGCTGAAGCCTGCCGAAGACACGCCGCTGAGCGCCTTGCGGCTGGGCGAGCTGATCCAGGCGGCCGGCTTCCCGGACGGCGTCGTCAATATCGTCACCGGCTACGGTCACACGGCCGGCGCGGCGTTGTCGCGCGATCCGCGCATCGACAAGATCGCGTTTACCGGGTCGACGCAGACGGGCAAGACGATCGGCCACGTGGCGCTCGACAACATGACGCGGATGTCGCTGGAACTCGGCGGCAAGTCGCCGGTGATCGTGCTGCCCGACGTCGATCTCGACAAGGCCGCGCAGGGCGTGGCGAACGCGATCTTCTTCAACCAGGGGCAGGTGTGCACGGCCGGCTCGCGCGCGTACATCCACGCGAAAGTGTTCGACGGCGTGATCGAGCGCGTCGCGAAGCTCGCCGCGAGCCTGAAGATCGGCCCGGGGATGGACCCGGCGACGCAGATCGGCCCGCTCGTGTCGGCGAAGCAGCGCGAGCGCGTGTGCGGTTACATCGACTCGGGGTTCGGCGAGGGCGCGCGCGCGGCGGCGGGCGGCCGCGCGCTCGACGGCCCCGGCTTCTTCGTCGAACCGACGGTGCTGGTCGATACGACGCAGGCGATGCGCGTGGTGCGCGAGGAAATCTTCGGGCCGGTGCTCGTCGCGATGCCGTTCGACGACGTCGATACGGCCGTGCAGCTCGCGAACGACACGCCGTACGGGCTCGGCGCAAGCATCTGGTCGAACGATCTTGCGGCGATCCACAAGCTGATCCCGCGTATTGCCGCGGGCACCGTGTGGGTCAACTGCCATTCGCTGCTCGACAACGCGTTGCCGTTCGGCGGGATGAAGCAGTCGGGCTTCGGCCGCGAACTCGGCCGCGCGGTGATCGACCAGTACACGGAGAGCAAGTCGGTGATGATGAACTACGCGTGAGCGTCGCGGCGCGTGCGTGCGCGGCCGGCATATCGGCCACGCACGCGCCGCCGTCACGCGCGGATCAGCACGACCCCGACGATGAGGCACGCCGCGCCGGCGATGCGGATCGCGCTCGCCGAATGCTGCGGGATGCCGAGCACGCCGAAGTGGTCGAACACGAGCGCGCCGGTCATCTGCCCGACGACGATCAGCGCGAGCGTCGTCGCCGCGCCCAATCGCGGCACCATCAGGATCGCGACGCCGACGAATACCGCGCCGAAGAATCCGCCCGTCCAGCTGAACCACGACCCGGCGCCGGACAACGTGCCGCTCACGCGCGGGTGAGGCGACAGCAGCGCGACCGCCAGCATCGCGGCGAGGCCGACGACGTAGCTGACCGACCCGGCCCACCACGGTGAACCGATCTGCGTGCGCAGGTTCGCGTTGAGCACCTGCTGCAACGCCACGCTGATGCCGGCCGCCACGACCAGCAAATAAGAGAGGACGGTAGTCACGAAGATGAACGCTCCGAAAGCGTGGCCGCCACGGTGGTGCGGGCACGGAAGGCTTTCATTCTGCGCAGCGCGCCGGTATAACACAAATATCGAATCTGGCGCTCATCCATCTCGTTTCGGCATGCCATCACTCCGGCAAATCCAGTATTTCCTGACCGTGGCGGACCTCGGCGGCTTCACGCCGGCCGCGGGTGCGCTCCATGTCGCGCAGTCGGCGCTCAGCCGGCAGATCGGCCAGCTCGAGGACGAACTCGGGTTCCTGCTGTTCGACCGCGAACCGAGAGGCGTGCGGCTCACGCCGGCCGGCGCGCTCTACCGCGAACGCGTGGCGTCGATCCCGGCCACGCTGATGGCGGCCGCCGACGAAGGCGCGCAGTTCTCGCGCGGGGAGGCCGGCGTGCTGCGGCTGCTGCATTCCAGTACCGTGCCCGTCAGCAGCCTGATGCCGGATCTCGACCGCTTCATGCGCGATTGTCCGGGCGCGCGCATCGATCTCGACCGCGCGTCGTCCGAGGATCAGGTGACGGACATCGCGAACGGCCAGGCCGATGTCGGGATCGTCCGGTTGCCGGTGCTGCGGCGCGATGCACGCGTGCGTTTCGTCGAGCTGGCGGCCGAACGCCTGTGCGTGGCGGTGCCGGCCGATCATCCGCTCGCGCACCGCAAGCGCGTCGCGATCGCGCGGTTGCGGCGCGAGCCGTTCGTCTCGGCCGTGTATCGGGAGCGGGGCGGCCTCGCGCGCGTCGTGATCGATCTGTGCCTGAAGCGCGGATTCGTGCCGTCGGCCGCGCGGATCGTGTCGCCGAAGACGTCGATGCTGAATCTCGTCGCGGCCGGCCACGGCGTGGCGATCGTGCCGGCGCGGATGGCGAGCATCGGGATCGACGGCGTCGTGTTCGTGCCGATTTCGGACGAGGATGCGAGATCGGTGTGCGCGCTGGTGTTGCCGATCGAGCCTACGGTGCTCGCGGACGCGTTCGTGCGGGTGGTGACGGCGGGCTGAACGCGCCGCATCGCCACCGGGCCCGACGTCGATATTCAGACGCGGTACCCCGCATCGTGCATCAACCGGCGCGACGCGTCTCCGCGCGGGCCTTCCGCATCGAATTGCGCACGAAGTTTCGCATCGGCGCTGCGCATCACGCGGCGGCGCATGGGCACGACGAGGGCGACGAGGGCGACGACGAAGAAAGCGGCAAGCATCATGGTGTTCCTTGGCGGAAAGACCGGAGACGGACATCGCGACGGCCGGCCGTGTCCGTCCGCATCCGTTCGAGCGACGCGCAACGGCCGGACGATACGAGTCGGCACGGCAACGGGCAGGCCGCGCGCGATCGCTCGGCGACTCCCAGCATAGGGCCGGCCCACGGCCTCCGGCGACCTGTCGGAAATCCGTCAGCAAGGCCATGGCGGAATCGAAAGGTGCGCGCCGCATCCGGGCAATCCCGCCGCTCCCCGGAGAAACCCGAAACCCCCATCAGTCAAGCCTTAGACGAAACATAGTGGTTTCCACTCATAGTCGCAAACAGGCAAGAACAGGTCGCCGACGGTCTTCTCGCGGCGAATATGGCTCGTTACTTTTACTCCCACGATGCAGGCCGGCGCACACTCCGCGCACCGGCTGCCGCGAGACCAACCGGGAGGAATCGAACCATGAAGTCGACGAAGATCGCCGCGCTCGCCGCGGCCGTGCTGGCGACCGGCGCGTTCACGCACGCCGCGCTGGCCGAGACGGAGGCCGCGACCTGCCGCACCGTGCGTTTCGCGGATATCGGCTGGACCGACATCACGTCGACCACGGCGCTCGCGTCGACCGTGTTCGAGGCGCTCGGCTACAAGCCGACCACGACGATCGCGTCGGTGCCGATCTCGTTCGCCGGTCTCAAGAGCAAGCAGCTCGACGTGTCGCTCGGCTACTGGTGGCCCGTGCAGCAGAAGCAGCTGCAGCCGTTCCTCGACAGCAAGTCGATCAACGTCGTCGAGCCGCCGAACCTGTCCGGTGCGAAGGCGACGCTCGCGGTGCCGAGCTACGCTTACCAGGCCGGCCTGAAGACCTTCGACGACATCGCGAAACACCGTGCGGAACTCGACGGCAAGATCTACGGGATCGAGCCGGGCAGCAGCGCGAACGCGACGATCCAGAAAATGATCGACACGAACCAGTACGGGCTGGGCGGCTTCAAGCTCGTCGAATCGAGCGAGGCCGGGATGCTCGTGACGGTCGAGCGCGCGGCCCGCGAGAAGAAGTGGGTCGTGTTCCTTGGCTGGGAGCCGCATCCGATGAACATCCAGCTCAGCATGAACTACCTGTCCGGCGGCGACGCGGCGTTCGGCCCGAACTACGGCGAAGCGCGCGTGTACACGCTCACCGCGCCCGACTTCATCGCGCGCTGCCCGAACGCAGGCAAGCTCGTGACGAACCTGCGCTTCTCGACGCAGCTCGAGAACCAGCTGATGCAGACGGTGATGAACAAGACCAAGCCGGCCGATGCCGCGAAGGCGTACCTGAAGAAGAACCCGCAGGTGCTCGATCCGTGGCTCGCGGGCGTCAAGACGTTCGACGGCAAGGACGGCCTGCCTGCGGTGAAGGCGTATCTCGGGCTGTAACGGCCCGCGCCCCTATGCCATTAGCAATGCGACACAACCCGAATCAAGCGAGGCACCCATCATGAATCACGAAGTCATCATCACCTGCGCGGTCACCGGCGCGGGCGATACGGTCGGCAAGCATCCGGCGATTCCGGTCACGCCGAAGGAGATCGCGGCCGCCGCGATCGAAGCCGCGAAGGCCGGCGCGACGGTCGCCCACTGCCACGTGCGCGATCCGCAGACGGGGCGCGGCAGCCGCGACCCGAACCTGTATCGCGAAGTGGTCGACCGCATCCGCTCGGCCGACGTCGACGTGATCATCAACCTCACGGCCGGCATGGGCGGCGATCTCGAGATCGGCCCGGGCGAGGACCCGATGCGCTTCGGCAAGGGCACCGACCTCGTCGGCGGCCTCACGCGCCTCGCGCACGTCGAGGAGCTGTTGCCCGAGATCTGCACGCTCGACTGCGGCACGCTGAATTTCGGCGACGGCGACTACATCTACGTGTCGACGCCCGCGCAGTTGCGCGCCGGCGCGAAACGCATCCAGGAACTCGGCGTGAAGCCGGAGCTGGAGATCTTCGATACGGGCCATCTGTGGTTCGCGAAGCAGTTGCTGAAGGAAGGGCTGCTCGACGATCCGCCGCTGTTCCAGCTGTGCCTCGGCATTCCGTGGGGCGCGCCGGCCGACACGGGCACGATGAAGGCGATGGTCGACAACCTGCCGCCGGGCGCGCACTGGGCCGGCTTCGGGATCGGCCGCATGCAGATGCCAATGGTCGCGCAGGCGATGCTGCTCGGCGGCCACGTGCGGGTTGGTCTCGAGGACAACATCTGGCTCGACCGCGGCGTGCATGCGACCAACGGCACGCTCGTCGAGCGCGCCCGCGAGATCGTCGAACGGCTCGGCGGCCGCGTGCTGACGCCGGCCGAAGGCCGCCGCAAGCTCGGCCTGCCGGCGCGCGGCGAACGTCCGCTCGAACGTCGCGCGCTCGCCGAATTCGCGTGAGTTTTTCGCCGACTGACTGACATGACAGGGTGGCCTGCGCGCACGCGAGACCACCCACCGATTTCCCCTGATTCGAAGGATGCGTTGACATGGCTGTGAAGACCGACATCAACACGTTTGCCGCCATCGGCACCGGCGTGATCGGCAGCGGATGGATTGCCCGCGCGCTCGCACACGGTCTCGACGTGGTTGTGTGGGACCCGGCGCCGGGCGCCGAAGCGCGGTTGCGCGCGAGCGTCGCGAACGCGTGGCCCGCGCTCGAACGCGTCGGCCTCGCGCCGGGCGCCGATCCCGCGCGGCTGCGGTTCGTGTCGACGATCGAAGCATGCGTCGCCGATGCCGATTTCATCCAGGAAAGCGCGCCCGAGCGCGAGGCGCTAAAGCTCGAGCTGCACGAGCAGATCAGCCGCGCGGCGAAGCCCGACGCGATCATCGCGTCGTCGACGTCGGGGCTGCTGCCGACCGATTTCTACGCGCGGGCGACGCATCCGGAGCGCTGCGTGGTCGGCCACCCGTTCAACCCCGTCTACCTGCTGCCGCTCGTCGAGGTGCTCGGCGGCGCGCGCACGTCGCCGGAAGCGGTCGAAGGCGCGATGGAGGTCTATCGCACCCTCGGCATGCGGCCGCTGCACGTGCGCAAGGAAGTGCCGGGCTTCATCGCGGACCGTCTGCTCGAAGCGTTGTGGCGCGAGGCGCTGCATCTGGTCGACGAAGGCGTCGCGACGACCGGCGAGATCGACGATGCGATCCGCTTCGGCGCGGGCATCCGCTGGTCGTTCATGGGTACGTTCCTGACCTACACGCTGGCCGGCGGCGATGCGGGCATGCGACACTTCATGCAGCAATTCGGCCCTGCGCTCGAACTGCCGTGGACGAAGCTGGTCGCGCCGACGCTGACCGACGCACTGATCGACCGCGTCGTCGAAGGCACGACCGAACAGCAGGGCACGCGCAGCATCAAGGAGCTCGAACGCTATCGCGACGAGTGCATCACCGAGGTGCTGAAATCGATCGCCGCGGTGAAGGCGCGGCACGGGATGCGATTCGACGAATAAAGGACAGGCGATGACGGGCGATACCCCGCTGACGATTTACCGCGACGTGGTGCGGCCCGAATGGGTCGACTACAACGGCCACCTGCGCGATGCGTTCTACTTGCTGATCTTCAGCTTCGCGACCGATGCGTTGCTGGATCGCATCGGCCTCGACGACGCCGCGCGTCGCGAACGAGGGCGCTCGGTCTACACGCTCGAAGCGCACGTGAACTACCTGCGCGAGATCAAGGAGGGCACGCCGGTGCGCGTCGATGCGCGTGTGCTCGCGCACGACGCGAAGCGCATGCACCTGTATCTCGAACTGTTCGCCGACGGGCATGACGACGCGGTATCGGCGAGCGAGCAGATGCTGTTGCACGTCGATACGCGCGACGGTGCGAAATCGGCGCCGTTCGACGACGACGTGGCCGCGCGCGTGGCCGAACTGCATGCGTTGCAGCGCGAGTGCGCGGCGCCCGCTTATGCGGGCCGCGTGATCGGGCTGCCGCCGCGCCGCTAGCGGCGGGCTTCATTTCACGATCTTCTACCTTCGGTCTTCGACCGCGGAGCGCACACGATGCTCGAACCGGAAATCGCGGCGTTCGTCGCGGCCGTCGACGCGTGGTATCCGGCCGATGCGGCGGCGCGTTCGCCCGACGAGCAGCGCCGCCTGTACGACCGCTTCGCGGCCGAATGGACGCCGGCCGCGCTGCCCGCCGGCATCGTGCAGCAGGACGCCGTGTGGCGCGCGCCGGACGGCCGCGCGATCGCGCTGCGGCGCTATACGTCCGCGCACGGCACGCCGCGCGGCACGGTGCTGTTTTTTCATGGCGGCGGTTTCGTCGTCGGCTCGCTCGGCAGCCATGCGCTGATCACCGCGCAACTGGCGGCCGATACGGGCCTCGACGTGATTGCCGTCGACTATCGCCTCGCGCCCGAACACCGCGCGCCGGCCGCGCTCGAGGATTGCGTGGCAGTCACGCGTGCCGCGCGCGATGCACGCTGGTCGTTCGGGCCGTGCGTGCATCCGTTGACGCTCGCGGGCGACAGCGCGGGCGGGATGCTCGCGGCGGCGGTGGCGACCGCGCTGCGCGATGCGGGCGAAGGCAGCGTGGACGGCATCGCGCTCGTTTATCCGATGCTCGGTTTCGAACCGCAGTCGCCCGCGCGCGAAACAGAAGCGCACGCGCCGATGCTGACGCTCGACGACGTGCATCGCTATCGCGCGCTGTATTGGGGCGGTGACTTGTCCGACGTGCTGCGAAACGGCAACCCGTTGCTGCGCGCGTCGGTGCCGCTCGAAGCCGGGCGGTTCGACGGCTTGCCGCCGGTGCTCGCGATCGGCGCGGAGCACGATCCGCTGCGCGACGATGCGCGCGTGTACGTCGAACGGGTTCGCGCGGCGGGCGGCGTCGCGAACTACTGGATGGGAGAGGGGCTGGTGCACGGCTGCTGGCGCGCGCTCGGGACGAGCCCGCAGGCCGCACGGATGCACCGGATGGTCGGCAGGTTCTTGCTCGCACCACACGCGTAGCGGGCGTTTTCCGGGAGGCAACGATGCAGGCGGCAGCGCAAGACCGTATCGAGGACTGGCGGACATTTTCGGCCGACGCGGCGATCGCGGCGGCGACGATTGGCGACGGCAAGGTGGACGTCGAATGGAGCGACGCGCGACGATCGCCGTTCCATTTCGACTGGCTGCGCGACAATTGCGCGTGTTCCGCGTGCGTGCATGCGATCACGCGCGAACAGGTCTTCGAGATCGTCGATGCGCGCGCGGATCTGTCCGCGCTTACCGTGCACGTCGAAACCGACGGCGCGCTGCATGTCGAATGGAACGACGGACACCGCAGCGCGTGGTCGCCGGGCTGGTTGCGTGCGCATGCATATGACGACGCGTCGCGCGCGGAGCGCGTGGCCGCGCACGGGCGGCACATATGGACCGGCGACGATGCGACGGCGATCGGCGTGTTCGCGTGGCGCGACGTGATGGAGGACGATCACGCGTTGCTCGCATGGCTCGGCGCATTGCAGCGCACGGGGCTGACGCTCGTCGAAGGCGTGCCGGCCGAGCGGGGCCGCGTCGACGAGGTCGCGCGCCGCGTCGGCCTGATCCGCGAAAGCAATTTCGGCGTGCTGTTCGACGTCGAATCGAAGCCGCGCCCGGACAGCAATGCGTATACGTCGCTGAATCTTCCGCCGCACACCGACCTGCCGACGCGCGAATTGCAGCCGGGCGTGCAATTCCTGCATTGCCTCGCGAACGACGCGACGGGCGGCGACAGCATCTTCCTCGACGGCTTCGCGCTCGCGGATGCGCTGCGGCGCGAACATCCGGACGATTTCGAGCAGCTCGCATCGACGCCGTTCGAGTTCTGGAACAAGAGCGCGAACAGCGACTACCGCTGTTCGGCGCCGGTGATCGGGCGCGATGCGCGCGGCAACGTGACGGAAGTGCGCGTCGCGAACTTCCTGCGCGGGCCGCTCGATGCGCCGGCCGGCTCGGTCGCGGCCGTCTATCGCGCGTACCGGCGGTTCCTCGCGTTGGCGCGCGAACCGCGCTTTCGCGTGCAGCGCCGGCTGCGGGCCGGCGACATGTGGGCGTTCGACAACCGGCGCGTGCTGCATGCGCGCACCGAGTTCGATCCGTCGACGGGCCGCCGGCATTTGCAGGGCTGTTACGTCGATCGCGACGAATTGCTGTCGCGGTGGCGCGTGTTGTCGCGGGCGGTGCCGGCCGACGCTGCGCGCTGATCGACACACACGGCGTCTTCACGCAAGACCTCTTGGGGAAAAAGCACCCGGACGCTAGGCGTCCGGGCGAAGCCACCCGCTGCCGGGCGGCGGAGGTATGCGTTTCACAAAACAGACGAGCCCCGCGAAGGGGCTCGTCCGGACTGCGTGACTTCATCGCGCGACGCGCGGCGCCCGCCGGGGGCGCATCGGCTTACTGGCCGAAGAAGATCGAGTCGCGTGCGTTCGACGAAGCGGCTGCCGGCGCGCCCGAATGGACGAGCGGAGCCGGTTGTGCGCCGTAGCCGCTGGTGTCGGCGCCATGAACGCGCGCTTCGGCGCTCTGGATGTCGTTCGGGTAGTACGGGCTCGACACGCCCGGCTTGTAGCCGGCTTGTTCGAGCTGGACCAGTTCGTTGCGCACTTGAGCGCGCGTCACGGTGCTTTGAGCGAATGCGCCGAACGAAGCGGACAGGGCGGCAGCGGCAACGACTGCGGAAACGAGCGATTTCATGGTGACCTCCGGTGTTTTATTGGGTTCGCTCCCGACACCATGTCTTGAGCGATTGATCCAATCTTAGTCACCGGCGGGTTCAGGGTAAACGCTGATTTTGACGATAAATTGTTTCCTGACCGGTAACAGTGCGGCGGCGCATCAGTCTTTCAACGGGCTTTCTTTTCGGTCAGCGTAATAAGTATGAGGAATATTGCGATCGCCGGCGCACGACTCAGCGCGCTTCGGCCGCCGTATCGAGCGGCCGACCCGGCGAGCGGCCGGCGGGTGCCCCGGCGCTGAGGAAGCGCACGCCGGTCGCGGCTTCCGATGCTTCCCACAGCAGCGCCGCCGCCGCCACGCTGCGCGCCGCGCGCGGCACGCTCGCCGGCGCCGGCAGCCCGCGCGATTCGAACCAGCCGGACGGGCCGATGTACGCGCCGCCGGCCAGATCGGGCGACGTGGCCGCATGAATCGCCGGCAGCGCGCCCTGGTCGGCCGGTTGCGCGAGATAACGGTTCGCGGCGCGCATCAACGCGGCGCGGGCGGGCGAGCGGTCCATCGCCGGGCCCGCGAACTGCAGGTTGGTCGCCGCATAGCCGGGATGCGCGGCGACGCTGATGCCCGCGAATGCCGCGCGCGCGAAGCGGCGCTGCAACTCGATCGCGAACACGAGGTTCGCGAGCTTGCTGTCGCAATAGGCGAGATAACGGTTGTAGCGCTGCGCGGCGCGCAGGTCGTCCACGCGAATCCGGCCACCGCGGTTGAAGCCGCTCGACATCGTGACGACGCGCGCCCGGTGCGCGGCGCGCAGCGCCGGCAGCAGATGGCCGGTCAGCGCGAAATGGCCGAGGTGGTTGGTGCCGAACTGCATCTCGAAGCCGTCGCGCGTGTGCCGCAGCGGCAGGAACATCACGCCGGCGTTGTTGCAGAGGATGTCGACGCGGCCGTGGCGTTCGCCGACGTCGGCCGCGAAGCGTGCAATCGATGCGAGATCGGCGAGGTCGAGCGGATCGACTTCGACGCGTGCATGAGGATGAAGCCGGCGGATCGCGTTGGCGGCCTGCGCGCCGCGTGCGCCGTCGCGGCAGCCCATCACGACCGTCGCGCCTTTCGCGGCCAGCGTTTCCGCGAGATGCCAGCCGAGGCCGCTGTTGGCGCCGGTCACGACCGCGACCTTGCCGCCTTGCGCCGGGACGTGGCGCGCGCTCCATGCATGCATGTCTGCCTCCATCGGCGCGGCCGGTCGGCCGCGGCACTTAATCGTTACATTGAGTGGTGTAACGATAGTGCGGGCGGACGGAGCAGACAAGCGGAGGAATTAGACCGGCGCTTCTAGGGATTCGGGGCTCAGGGTGTGGCGCCGCGAGTCCGGCGCAGGACCGGCGGGTGTTACCTGCCGCCGGCCAGCGCGAGCACCTCGGCGGCGGAGATCATGGCGGCGGCGTTCGCGGGGGCCGGGCGCTCGGCCGGGCGGAACACTTCGTCGCCGCGGTGGATGACCTGGCGCGACAGCGCGCAGGTGCCGGTGCGTTGCGCGAAGCGGCGGCGCCAGCGTTGTTCGCCGTAATGACAGCGGCCGGGTTCGACCCAGCGGACGACGAGCAGCGTATCGGAACGTTCGAGGATTTCGACGTGGACGTCGGCGGGATCGAGCGCAGGCAGGGATTTGGAGGCCTTCATTTTGCCGTTTCCTAAAGCCCGTGCGGGTTCGGCCATGGCAGTGGGTGTCACTACCCAAGGGGGAATCCGTAGGGGTTTCCATGAGTTGTGCGCTAAATGTAAGCGTCTGTGACCGGAAAAAACATCCTGTCCGGCTCGAATTACCTTTTGCCGATTTAGAAACAATCGACGCTTGTTTTCTTGGAAAACCAAAGACAAAAAGCCCCGGACAAGAAGCCCGGGGCGGAAAATCGGCCCGCACACCGTGTCTGCTCGCCCAGTCACGGGATACATCGCCGGGGGACGGAGGTGCCCGCTCGGGATCCGGAGCGGGCGGGGGGCGATGTACCGGAAGCGCGGTCCGGCAACGCCATGATGGCGTGCGGCACCCGTTGGCACCCTGACGCGAACATGACTTTTTTGTCAGTTTCGCCCGTGCGCGGTACGGGACGCGCCTGAAGAATCGGCTGGAACGCCGGTATTGGGTTTGAACGGATCGCGGGGCAGCACTTCAACGCCGGTCGCGCGCCGCATTCTCGTGCGCCGCACGGATTGACCCGCCCCGGGTAAATACTGAATCCCAATTTCGTGACAAACGCGCGATCCGTTCCTATGATTGGTTGGACCTTTAGTCCTTTGTGCCAATCGGCCGACTGGCGGCCGGCTTTTTCGGAGAGAAGCTCATGAGATTGCAGGGCAAACGCGCGCTGGTGACGGCGGCCGGGCAGGGCATCGGCCGCGCGACCGCGCTGCGGTTCGCGAGCGAGGGCGCCGACGTGCTGGCGACCGACATCAACGAAGCCGCGCTGGTGCGGCTCGAAGCCGATGCCGAGCGCGCGGGCGGCCGGCTGGCCACGCGGCGGCTCGACGTGACCGACGCGAACGAGGTGGCCGCGCTCGCCGCGAGCGAACGCGCGTTCGACGTGCTGTTCAACTGCGCGGGCTACGTGCATCACGGCTCGATCCTCGAGTGCGACGAAGACGCGTGGGCGTTCTCGCTGAACCTGAACGTCACGTCGATGTACCGGCTGATCCGCGCGCTGCTGCCCGCGATGCTCGAAGCCGGCGGCGCGTCGATCGTCAACATGGCGTCGGCCGCGTCGAGCGTGAAGGGCGTGCCGAACCGCTTCGTGTACGGCACGACCAAGGCGGCCGTGATCGGGCTGACCAAGTCGGTGGCCGCCGATTTCGTCGAGCGCGGTATCCGCTGCAATGCGATCTGCCCGGGCACGATCGAATCGCCGTCGCTGGCGCAGCGGATCGCCGACCAGGCGCGCACGCGCCACGTGTCCGCCGACGAGGTGCGCCAGGCGTTCGTCGCGCGCCAGCCGATCGGCCGCATCGGCAGCGCGGACGAAGTGGCCGCGCTCGCGCTCTATCTGGCGTCCGACGAAGCGTCGTTCACCACCGGCACGATTCACCTGATCGATGGCGGCTGGTCAAACTGACCGTGTCGAACTGACCGCGCCTTCCTATTTACCTTCCGATTCCATTCAGACAACGCTATGAAACTGCTGAGATTTGGCGACAAACACCATGAAAAGCCGGGCCTGCTCGATGCGCACGGCCAGATTCGCGACCTGTCCGGCGTGATCGACGATATCGCCGGCGACGCGCTGACCCCTGCATCGCTCGCGCGGCTGCGCGACATTCCGCCGTCGTCGCTGCCGCTCGTCGAAGGCATGCCGCGGCTCGGCGCGTGCGTCGGCCGCGTCGGCAAGTTCATCTGCATCGGGCTCAATTATTCGGATCACGCAGCCGAATCCGGGATGGAGGTGCCGAAGGAGCCCGTCGTGTTCGGCAAGTGGACGAGCGCGATCTCGGGCCCGAACGACGACGTCGAAATTCCGCGCGGCTCGGAAAAGACCGACTGGGAAGTCGAACTCGGCGTGGTGATCGGCCAGGGCGGCCGCTATATCGACGAAGCCGATGCGCTGTCGCACGTCGCCGGCTACTGCGTGGTGAACGACGTGTCGGAGCGCGAATACCAGCTCGAACGCGGCGGTACGTGGGACAAGGGCAAGGGCAACGACACGTTCGGCCCGATCGGCCCGTGGCTCGTGACGGCCGACGAAGTGCCCGATCCGCACGCGCTGCGACTGTGGCTGGAAGTGGACGGCCACCGCTACCAGAACGGCACGACCGCGACGATGGTGTTCCGCGTGCCCCACCTGATCAGCTACCTGAGCCGCTTCATGAGCCTGCAGCCGGGCGACGTGATCTCGACCGGCACGCCGCCGGGCGTCGGCCTCGGGCAGAAACCGCCCGTCTACCTGCGCGCCGGACAGGTGATCACGCTCGGCATCGACGGGCTCGGCGAGCAGCGCCAGCGCACCGTGCAGGCCTGATTCCCTTCAACGGACGGTTCGTCATGCCTATCATTCGATCGATGCGCGTCCTCGACGTGCGCTTTCCGACCTCGCGCCAGCTCGACGGTTCCGACGCGATGAATCCGGACCCCGATTATTCGGCGGCCTACGTCATCCTCGAAACCGATCGCGACGGGCTCGCAGGTCACGGGCTCACGTTCACCATCGGGCGCGGCAACGAAATCTGCTGCGCGGCGATCGACGCGATGCGCCACCTCGTCGTCGGCCTCGACCTCGACTGGATTCGCGAGGACATGGGCCGTTTCTGGCGGCACGTCACGTCGGACAGCCAGTTGCGCTGGATCGGCCCCGACAAGGGCGCGATCCACCTGGCGACGGGCGCCGTCGTCAACGCGGTGTGGGATTTGTGGGCGAAGGCCGTCGGCAAGCCACTGTGGCGGCTCGTTGCCGACATGAGCCCGGAGGAGCTGGTGCGGGCGATCGACTTCCGCTACCTGACCGACTGCCTGAGC
Source organism: Burkholderia sp. MS389 (assembly GCF_016899425.1). Classification (GTDB taxonomy): domain Bacteria; phylum Pseudomonadota; class Gammaproteobacteria; order Burkholderiales; family Burkholderiaceae; genus Burkholderia; species Burkholderia sola. The sequence goes on along the minus strand of NZ_CP045995.1, from coordinate 1,349,842 downwards.
CCGGACGAAGCGCTCGACCTGCTGCGCCGGCAGGCGCCCGGCAAGGCCGCGCGGATCGCCGCGCTGGAGCGTGACGGCTATCCGTGCTACACGACGTCGGCCGGCTGGCTCGGCTACAGCGACGACAAGCTGCGCCGGCTGTGCCGCGAGGCGGTGGAAGCAGGTTTCGAGTACGTGAAGCTGAAAGTCGGCGCGAACCTCGCCGACGACATCCGCCGCGTGACGATCGCGCGCGAGGTGATTGGCCCCGACCGCAAGCTGATGATCGACGCGAACCAGGTGTGGGAAGTCGACGAGGCGATCGACTGGGTGCGCGCGCTCGCGTTCGCGCGGCCGTGGTTCATCGAGGAGCCGACGAGCCCCGACGACGTCGAAGGGCATCGCAAGATCCGCGAGGCGATCGCGCCGGTGCAGGTCGCGACCGGCGAGATGTGCCAGAACCGCGTGCTGTTCAAGCAGTTCATCGCGCGCGGCGCGATCGACGTCGTGCAGATCGACGCGTGCCGGCTCGGCGGCGTGAACGAGATTCTCGCGGTGATGCTGATGGCCGCGAAGTACGGGCTGCCGGTGTGCCCGCATGCGGGCGGCGTCGGGCTGTGCGAATACGTGCAGCACCTGTCGATGATCGACTACGTGTGCATTTCCGGCACGAAGGAAGGGCGCGTGACCGAATACGTCGATCACCTGCACGAGCATTTCGTCGAACCGTGCGTGGTGCGCGGCGCGGCGTACATGCCGCCGACGGCGCCCGGTTTCTCGATCGAGATGAAGCCCGAATCGCTGGAGCAGTACCGGTTCCGCGGCTGACGCACGGCAACGCACGACGGCGCGCCATTTGCGTGGTGCGCGTGGTGCGCACCGTGCGCGGCGACAACATGAACGACGGAGACGCGAAGTGGATTTGAACCTGCAAGACAAGGTCGTGATCGTGACCGGCGGCGCGTCGGGCATCGGCGCCGCGATCTCGATGCGGCTGGCCGGCGAAGGCGCGATTCCCGTGGTGTTCGCGCGCCACGCGCCCGACGATGCGTTCTGGCGTGCACTTGCACAGAAACAGCCGCGCGCCGCGTGCGTCACTGTCGAACTGCAGGACGACGCGCAGTGCCGCGACGCGGTCGCGCAGACCGTCGCGCGCTTCGGCCGCATCGACGGCCTCGTCAACAACGCGGGCATCAACGACAGCATCGGGCTCGACGCGGGGCGCGACGCGTTCGTTGCGTCGCTCGAACGCAACCTGATCCATTACTACGTGATGGCGCATTACTGCGTGCCGCACCTGAAGGCGACGCGCGGCGCGATCGTCAACATCTCGTCGAAGACGGCCGTGACCGGGCAGGGCAACACGAGCGGCTATTGCGCGTCGAAGGGTGCGCAGCTGGCGCTGACGCGCGAATGGGCGGTCGCTTTGCGTAACGACGGCGTGCGCGTGAACGCGGTGATTCCCGCGGAGGTAATGACGCCGCTCTACCAGAACTGGATCGCCGGCTTCGACGATCCGCAAGCGAAAGTCGCGGCAATCGCCGGCAAGGTGCCGCTCGGCCAGCGCTTCACGACGGCCGACGAGATCGCCGATACGACGGTGTTCCTGCTGTCGGATCGCGCATCGCACACGACGGGCCAGTGGCTGTTCGTCGACGGCGGCTATACGCATCTCGATCGTGCGATCAGCTGAGGGCCGCGTTCCATGCAACCCGACCTGAACCCGAACACCGCGCCGCCGTTGATCGCGCTGACCGGCATCGGCAAGCGCTTTCCGGGCGTGCAGGCGCTCGACGATTGCCGTTTCGACCTGCGTGCGGGCGAAGTGCATGCGCTGATGGGCGAGAACGGCGCCGGCAAGTCGACGCTGATGAAGATTCTCGCGGGCGTCTACCCGCGCGACGCGGGCGAGATCCGGATGGACGGCCGCCCGGTGGAGATCGCCGACCCGCGTGCCGCGCAGGCGCTCGGCATCGGCATCATCCATCAGGAGCTGAACCTGATGAACCACCTGAGCGTCGCGCAGAACATCTTCATCGGTCGCGAGCCGCGCGGCCGCTTCGGCGTGTTCGTCGACGAAGACCGGCTGAATCGGGACGCTGCCGCGATCTTCCAGCGGATGCGGCTCGATCTCGACCCGCGCACGCTCGTGGGCCGGCTGACGGTCGCGAAGCAGCAGATGGTCGAGATCGCGAAGGCGCTGTCGTTCGACTCGCGCGTGCTGATCATGGACGAGCCGACCGCCGCGCTGAACAACGCGGAGATCGCCGAGCTGTTCCGCATCATCGGCGACCTGCGCGCGCACGGCGTCGGCATCGTCTACATCTCGCACAAGATGGACGAGCTGCGCCAGATCGCCGATCGCGTGACCGTGATGCGCGACGGCAAGTACGTCGCGACCGTGCCGATGGCGGGCACGTCGATGGACACGATCATCGCGATGATGGTCGGCCGCCAGCTCGATGCGGACACCCGCACGCCGCCCGATACGTCCGCGAACGAGATTGCGCTCGAAGTGCGCGGGCTGTCGCGCGGCCGCGCGATCCGCGACGTCGGCTTCACGCTGCGGCGCGGCGAGATCCTCGGCTTCGCCGGGCTGATGGGCGCGGGCCGCACCGAGGTCGCGCGCGCGGTGTTCGGCGCGGATCCGGTCGATGCGGGCGAGATCCGCGTGCACGGCCGGGCCGTGACGATCCGCACGCCGGCCGACGCAGTGAAATACGGGATCGGCTACCTGTCCGAGGATCGCAAGCACTTCGGGCTCGCGGTCGGGATGGACGTGCAGAACAACATCGCGCTGTCGAGCATGCGCCGCTTCGTGCGCCGCGGCCTGTTCCTCGACGCGCGCGCGATGCGCGACGCCGCGCAGTCGTACGTGCGCCAGCTCGCGATCCGCACGCCGTCGGTCGCGCAGCCCGCGCGGCTCTTGTCGGGCGGCAACCAGCAGAAGATCGTGATCGCGAAGTGGCTGCTGCGCGACTGCGACATCCTGTTCTTCGACGAGCCGACGCGCGGCATCGACGTCGGCGCGAAAAGCGAGATCTACAAGCTGCTCGATGCGCTCGCCGCCGACGGCAAGGCGATCGTGATGATCTCGTCGGAATTGCCCGAGGTGCTGCGCATGAGCCACCGGATTCTCGTGATGTGCGAAGGCTGCGTGACCGGCGAGTTGCGCGCGGCCGACGCCACGCAGGAAAAGATCATGCAGCTCGCGACGCAGCGCGAGTCGACCGTGTTGTCCTGATTGTCCCGATTCAGACGCCTAACGATCATGTCCAACGATACGCATCCCGTTCCGCCCCTTGCCACCGGCGACACGCCGGCGGCCGCATCGAGCCTGAAAGCGCGCTTTTTCAACCCGGCCGCGCGGCAGAAGCTGCTCGCGTTCGCGAGCCTCGTGCTGCTGATCGCGTTCTTCAGCTTCGCGTCGTCGAACTTCCTCGACGTCGACAACCTCGTGTCGATCCTGCAGGCGACTGCCGTGAACGGCGTGCTGGCCGTCGCCTGCACGTACGTGATCATCACGTCCGGCATCGATCTGTCGGTCGGCACGCTGATGACGTTCTGCGCGGTGATGGCCGGCGTCGTGCTGACGAAATGGGGGATGCCGCTGCCGCTCGGCATCCTGGCCGCGTTGTGCTTCGGTGCGCTGTCCGGCTGCGTGTCGGGCTTCGTGATCGCGAAGATGAAGGTGCCGCCGTTCATCGCGACGCTCGGCATGATGATGCTGCTCAAGGGGCTGTCGCTCGTGATCTCGGGCACGCGGCCGATCTACTTCAACGACACGCCGGGTTTCACGTCGATCGCGCAGGATTCGCTGATCGGCAACCTGATTCCCGCGCTGCCGATTCCGAACGCGGTGCTGATCCTGTTCCTTGTCGCGATCGGCGCGTCGATCGTGCTGAACCGGACGATCTTCGGCCGCTACACGTTCGCGCTCGGCAGCAACGAGGAGGCGCTCAGGCTATCCGGCGTGAACGTCGATGCGTGGAAGATCGCGGTCTACACGTTCAGCGGCGCGGTGTGCGGGATCGCCGGCCTGCTGATCGCGTCGCGGCTGAACTCGGCGCAACCGGCGCTCGGGCAGGGCTACGAGCTCGATGCGATCGCGGCCGTCGTGATCGGCGGCACGTCGCTGTCGGGCGGCGCGGGCAGCATCGTCGGCACCATCATCGGCGCGTTCATCATGAGCGTGCTGACCAACGGCCTGCGCATCATGTCGGTCGCGCAGGAATGGCAGACGGTCGTGACGGGCGTGATCATCATCCTCGCCGTCTACGTGGACATCCTGCGCCGGCGCCGCCGTTGACACACGCAGGCATGCGCTTCACCGCCGGTTTCGGCCGGCATTTCATTCGATACGAAAAAAGGAGACGCGAAGTGATCAGGAGCAAGGTGTTGAACGCGATCGTCGGGCTGACGTTCGCCGTCGGCGTCACGGCCGGCGCGCACGCGCAGGAAACCTACATCCCGCTGATCTCGAAGGGCTTCCAGCATCAGTTCTGGCAGGCCGTGAAATCGGGCGCGACGCAGGCCGCGAAGGACTACAAGGTGAAGGTGACGTTCGAAGGGCCCGAAACCGAGGCGATGGTCGACAAGCAGATCGACATGCTGTCGGCCGCGATCGCGAAGAAGCCGGCCGCGCTCGGCTTCGCGGCGCTCGACAGCAAGGCCGCGCTGCCGCTGCTGAAGAAGGCGCAGGCCGAGAAGATCCCGGTGATCGCGTTCGACTCGGGCGTGGACAGCGACATTCCGGTGACGACGGCCGCGACCAACAACAAGGCGGCCGCCGCGCTCGCCGCCGACAAGCTCGCCGCGCTGATCGGCGACGAAGGGCAGGTGGCCGTGGTCGCGCACGACCAGACGAGCCGCACCGGCATCGACCGCCGCGACGGCTTCCTCGACCGGATGAAGTCGGCGCACCCGAAGGTGCAGGTCGTGACCGTGCAGTACGGCGAAGGCGATCAGCTGAAGTCAACCGAAGTGACGAAGTCGATCCTGCAGGCATATCCGAAGCTCAAGGGGCTGTTCGGCACCAACGAGGGGTCGGCGATCGGCGTGGTCAACGGCGTGCGCGAGATGAAGCGCAAGGTCGTGATCGTCGGCTACGATTCCGGCAAGCAGCAGAAGGACGCGATCCGCAGCGGGCTGATGGCCGGCGCGATCACGCAGAACCCGATCGGCATCGGCTACAAGACGGTTGAGGCGGCCGTGAAGGCGATCAAGGGCGAGAAGCTGCCGAAGGTGATCGATACCGGGTTCTACTGGTACGACAAGACCAATATCGACGATCCGAAGATCGCGGCGGTGTTGTACGACTGAACGTGGCGGACGTGCGGCGGCGGCGATGACCGTCGCCGCCGCGATGATCGAACACGAGGGCATCATGGGCGCAGTGCGTATCGATTCGCATCAGCACTTCTGGCGTTATCGCGCGGCCGACTATCCGTGGATCGGCCCCGGGATGGGCGTGCTCGCGCGCGACTACCTGCCCGACGCACTGTGGCCGCAGATGCATGCGCAGGCGCTCGGCGCGTCGATCGCGGTGCAGGCGCGCGCCGGGCGCGACGAGACGGCGTTCCTGCTCGATGTGGCGCGCGACGACGCACGCATCGCGGCCGTGGTCGGCTGGGAGGATCTCGGTGCGCCGGCGCTGGCCGACCACGTTGCCGAGTGGCGCAGCCCGAAGCTGCGCGGTTTCCGTCATCAGGTGCAGGACGAAGCCGACGTCGGCGCGTTCGTCGCGGATCCCGGCTTCAATCGCGGCGTCGCATGGCTGCAGGCGAACGGCTATGTGTACGACGTGCTCGTGTACGAGCGCCAGTTGCCCGACGTGCGTGCGTTCTGCGCGCGGCACGATGCGCACTGGCTCGTGCTCGATCACGTCGGCAAGCCCGCGCTCGCCGAGTTCACACGCGACGACACGGCGCTCGCGCGCTGGCGCGCGTCGCTGCGTGAACTCGGCGCGCTGCCGCACGTCGCGTGCAAGCTGTCGGGGCTCGTGACCGAAGCCGACTGGCGGCGCGGCCTGCGCGCGCAGGACATCCGGCATATCGAGCAGTGTCTCGACGCGGCGCTCGACGCGTTCGGCCCGCGGCGGCTGATGTTCGGGTCGGACTGGCCCGTGTGCCTGCTCGCGGCGTCGTATGACGAGGTCGCGTCGCTCATCGAACGCTGGGCCGAAGCGCGGCTGTCGGCGGCCGAACGCGCCGCGTTGTGGGGCGGCACGGCCGCGCGCTGCTACGCGGTGCCGGGCGATGTGAAGCGCGGCATATAAAATAGGCGCGAACGGTCGATGCGATGCATCGGACCGTCCGGAACGAAACCGATTACCAGCGTCAACGTATGTCCATCCAGCCGATTCAGAACCGCCGCCTCTACCAGCAGATCGCCGACAAGCTCAGTGCGATGATCGAGTCCGGCGATTTCCCGCCGGGCAGCTATCTGCCGCCCGAGCGCGAACTCGCCGAACGGTTCGGCGTGTCGCGCACGTCGGTGCGCGAGGCGCTGATCGCGCTCGAAGTGAACGGGCTCGTCAGCGTGCGCGTCGGCGACGGCGTGAAGGTGCGCCATCCCGAAACGGCCGCCGCGCCCGAACCCGTGACGGCACCCGACGCGACGGTCGCGCCGTTCTCGATCGTCGAGATCGATCCGGAGCTCGGCATCGCGCTCGACCTCGACACCGAAATCCCGCCGTTCGCGCTGCTGCAGGCGAGGCGGCTGATCGAGCCGGAGGCCGCGTCGCTGGCCGCGAAGCATGGCTCGGATGCGCAGATCGAAGGGATTCACGAAGCATTTCTGCGCAATCAGGACGATAACCGCAGCGGCTCGCTCACGCACCCGGGCGACCGGCTGTTCCATATCCGCATCGCGGAGGCGAGCGACAACGCCGCGTATGCGCTGATGATCAAGCAGCTGCTTGCGCACAAGTACGACCTGATGTTCCAGCGGCTGCAGTCGCTGTACATGCCGAACGACATGCCGCACCGGTCGGAGCGCGAGCATCGCGCGATCCTCGATGCGATCCGCGCGCGCGACCCGGACGCCGCGCGCCGTGCGATGGCCGAGCATCTCGACGAAGTGATCCGCATTTTCGGCCGCGCGCTCGATTGAGCGTGTGAATCGATTTCCTGTATGGTCGGCAGCGGTGTCCGCGATGCGCACCCACCCCGGTGCCGACGCGGCCTCGTACGGGGTGATGACCCGGCCGTCGCCATAGAACGAACGCCGCGATGCGTGCCGGCCCACCGGCATGCCGCTCGTGCGCGGAATGGAGTGTGACGAATGCGCGTGAACGATTGCCACAATTTCCACGATTTCCGCGAGCTGGCGCGACGGCGATTGCCGGGACCGATCTTCAATTACATCGACGGTGCGGCCGACGATGAAACCACGTATCGGCGCAACACGAGCGCGTTCGAAAGCTGCGATCTGGTGCCGAACGTGTTGCGTGGCGTGCGCGATGTCGATCTGTCGGTGACGGTCATGGGGCAAAGGCTCGGCATGCCGGTTTACTGTTCGCCGACCGCGCTGCAACGCCTGTTTCATCACGACGGCGAGCGCGCCGTCGCCGCCGCGGCCGCGAAATTCGACACGATGTTCGGCGTGTCGTCGCTCGGCACCGTGAGCCTCGAAGAGGCCCGTGCGATCAGCGCGGGCCCGCAGGTGTACCAGTTCTATTTCCACAAGGACCGCGGTCTCAACCGCGAGATGATGAACCGCTCGCGGGAAGCCGGCGTGAACGTGATGATGCTGACGGTGGACAGCATCACCGGCGGCAATCGCGAGCGCGACAAGCGCACCGGTTTCTCGATTCCGTTCCGGCTGACGCTCGCGGGGATGACCGAGTTCGCGTTGAAGCCGGCCTGGGCGATCAACTACCTGACTCACGAGCGATTCCGTTTGCCGCAACTCGACCGGCATGTCGACATGGGCGGCGGCGCGATGTCGATCAGCCGCTACTTCACGGACATGCTGGATCCGTCGATGACATGGGACGACGTCGCCGCGATGGTGCGGGAGTGGAACGGGCAGTTTTGCCTGAAAGGCGTGATGTCGGTCGACGACGCGCGCCGGGCGGTGGACATCGGTTGCACCGGCATCGTGTTGTCGAACCACGGCGGGCGGCAACTGGACGGTTCGCGCGCCGCCTTCGACCAGCTTGCCGAGGTGGTGGACGCGGTGGGCGACCGGATCGACGTGATGATGGACGGCGGCGTGCAACGGGGTTCGCACGTGCTCAAGGCGCTGGCGCTCGGTGCGAAGGCGGTTGGCCTGGGGCGTTATTACCTGTTTCCGCTCGCCGCCGCCGGGCAGCCCGGCGTCGAACGTGCGCTGCAACTGATGCGTACGGAGATCGAACGGGACATGCGGCTAATGGGCTGCGCGTCCGTTGCGCAGCTCGGGCGGAATCAGCTGCGCTTTCGCTGACGACGGGTTTCGGCGCCAGCCGAGCCTTCGTGCCGGCGCCGGTATCGCGCGCTCAGAAGCGATCCGCGCGATACGGCGCCGGATCGGTGAACGGCGCTTCGCCGGTCATCATCTCGGCCAGCAGGCGGCCGGTGACGGGGCCGAGCGTCAGCCCGTGATGGTTGTGTCCGAACGCGAACCACAGCCCGCGATGCGCGGGCGCGGGGCCGATCACCGGGCGCATGTCGGGCGTGCACGGGCGGAAGCCGAGCCACGGATGCGGGTCGAGCCGCTCGCCGAACCCGAACACCGGCCGCGCGACGCGTTCCGCGCGTTCGAGCTGCACACCCGTTGGCGGAAGGCCGCGGCGCGCGATCTCGACGCCGGTCGTCAGCCGCAGCCCGCGCCGCATCGGCGCGATCACGTAGCCGTATTCGCGATCGACGATCGGCGCCGACGGCACGCCGCGCGCGGACGGCGCGTAGTGCATGTGATAGCCGCGTTTCTCGCGCAGCGGGATCTTGTAGCCGAACTTGCCGAACACCGTGTCGGACCACGGGCCGAGCGCGACCACGACGGCCGGCGCGGCCGCCGGGCCGTCGTCGGTCCGGACCTGCCAGCCGGGCGACAGCGCGTCGAGGCTCGCGGCGTCGCCGGTCAGCAGCGTGCCGCCGCCCCGCACGAACAGGTGCGCATACGCTTTGACGAGCGCGGCCGGATCGACGACGCTTTTGGGGTCGAGCCAGTGCAGCGCGCCGCAGAAGCCCGGGGCGAGGCTCGGTTCGTGCGCGCGCAGCGCGGCCGCGTCGAGCGGCGTGATGCCGAGCCCGTGGCGGCGCGCGGTGAGGCTGGCGTCGGCCACGCCCCGTTCGAAGGCGGCCGGCGTGCGGAACGCTTCGAGCCAGCCGCTCGCGCGGATCAGTTCGCCGGCGCCGGCCCGCGCGATCAGCGCATCGTGTTCGACGATGCAGCGTTCGATCAGCGGCAGCATGTCGCGCGACGCCGCCGCGTGACGCAGCGGCGCCGATTCCCACCAGAACCGTGCGAGCCACGGCGCGAACGCGGGCAGCGACGCGCTGTGCCAGTAGAGGTCGGTCGAGCGGTTCAGCGCATAGCGCATCAGTGTGAACGGGCTGCGCGGGAACGGGTACGGTTCGACCGACGAGCGCTCGATCAGCCCGGCATTGCCGAAGCTCGTGCCTTCGCCGGGCGCGCCGCGATCGACGAGGGCAACCTTGCGGCCGCGATCCTGCAGGTGCAGCGCGGCGGAAACGCCGACGATGCCGGCGCCGAGAACGATGACGTCGAAATCCATCGATGGTGAGTGACGGTTGGCGGGGCGCGTGGCCGCGGTACGGTGTGCGCGCCCGGGTTGGGAATCGTTCGAACCGCAAGCATACTCGCGCCGGCGTGGGGGGCCAAGAGGGGGCACGCGGTCGATACGTGGCGGCTGGCCCGTGCGCGACGATCAATCCGCCGATCAATTCGCCGACGCCGAGATCGAATCGACATCGGTCGACGCGTCCGTCCGTCTCATCGGGCAGCCACACGGAATCCGCCTGCTTTCCGATGCTTTCGCGGGTGTTTCCCACTGCTTGGTCATCCGAATTTTTACCTAAGATGGAAGGAATCGTGCGCGTGATACGGTGCCTGCACGCGCATGGCAGGCAGGAGGCAGGGCCGGGAACGACTGCGGCAGATGTTTCCATCATGGATGCAAGTGTGTGCGCGGCGGCTGCGAGTCTCGCAGTCGCATCGACGCCAGCGTGCGCGGCGGCCATCGCCGCGCGAAAGGCGTCCGGCCGGCGGGGCCGAGTCGCCACGGTCCGCCAGGCGTTTGCCGCAATCGTTTGCGTTCTGAGCGCCGTACCGGTCGTCGCCGGCGCGCCTGCCGTGATGGACGAGCACCCGATCGATGCGGTGCAAGTTGCCGCCACCACCACGCCGGCCAGCCCAACGGGTCCCGCCTTTTCGTCACACGACTCCGCCGTGCGTCAGGTGGTGCTCGGCATCATCAGCTTCACGCGCTGGCCGACGACGCCCGTCCGTCTGCATCTGTGCGTGACCGGCAGGCCCGACTACGCGGGCGGCCTGACCGACACGCTGCAGGCCGGCTCGACCGTGCTCGACGTGCAGCGCGTCCGCTTCGACGACCCCGCGCTCGGCGTCGCGTGCGACGTCGTCTATCTCGGCGCCCTCGGCAACGACGAGCGCGCACGGGTCAGGGCCGTGTTGTCCGGCCGCCCGGTGCTGACCATTGCCGAACACGATATGTCCTGCACCGCGGGCGCGATGTTCTGCGTCACGGTCGAAGGTGAACGCGTCACCTTCGACATCAATCTCGATGCCGTCGCGCGCAGCGGCGTGCGCGTGCATCCGAACGTCCTCAACCTTGCACGACGGCCGGTGGCGCCATGACACGATCCGCGCCCCCCGTTCCCGCTTCGCGCCCGCCGCGCCCGACGCTGCAAAGCGTGCTGCGCCGCGCGCATCTGCGCCTCGCGTTCGTCGCCGTAACGATGGCCGCCGTGTCGTTGATCGTCGTCGCCGTGATCGCGTTGCGCGCGTATGCCGGCAACAACCTGAATCTGCTGGCGCGCTCGCTCGGTTATACGGTCGAGGCGGCGCTCGTGTTCGGCGATCGCGTCGCGGCGAACGAGGCGATCGGGATGATCGCCGGCGACGAGGACGTCGCGCAGGTGGTCGTCACCGACAGCAAGGGACAACTGTTCGCGACGTGGCAGTTGCCGGCCGGAAACGGGGTCGCCCGGCTCGAGCGCGCCGTCGCCGACGTGGCGCTGCCCGGGCCGGTCACCGCGCCGGTGATGCATGACGGCATCATCGTCGGCCACGTCGTCGTGCGCGGGCGCGGGCATCAGTTCTTCGGCTTCCTGCTCGGCGGCGTCGGCGGCATTCTCGGCTGCCTCGCCGTCAGCGTGTTCGGCGCGTATGTGAGCTCGAAGCGTCTGCTGCGCAACATCGTTTCGCCGCTGCGCGCGCTGGCGGGCGTCGCGCACGCGGTGCGGCGCGAGCGGGCGTTCGCGCGGCGCGTCGAGCCGACGGCGATCGCCGAACTGAATCAGCTCGGCGACGACTTCAACGCGTTGCTCGACGAATTCGAAGACTGGCAGAACACGCTGCGCGACGAGAACGCGTCGCTCGAGCACAAGGCGACGCACGATGCGCTCACCGGGTTGCCCAACCGCATGCAGTTCGAATCGCGCCTGGCGCTTGCGCTGTGCGATGCCACGTTGACGGGTCATCGGGTCGCGGTGCTCTATCTCGACTGCGACCGCTTCAAGGAGATCAACGATTGTCTCGGTCACGACGCCGGGGACGCGGTGCTGATCGGCATCGCATCGCGGTTGCGCACGCGGGTGCGCGAGACCGATCTCGTCGCGCGCTTGGGCGGCGACGAATTTGCGGTGATGCTGGCGGCGGTGCCCGAAGCGGGCAGCGTGTGCCGGATCGCCGACGAGATTTTGTCCGGCATGGCGCCGTCGATCGAGCTGTCCGACGGCCGCGTGGTGGCCACCATGATGAGTGCCGGCGTTGCGCTGTATCCCGATCACGCGTCGGACGCGAGCGGCCTGCTGCGCGCGGCGGATATCGCGATGTACCGCGCCAAGCGCGCGCGGCCGGGATCGTGGCAGTTGGCGGAGAGCGTGGCAGGGCCGGTGTGATGTCGATCGACTCGCGCCGCGGACGAGGCCGCGGCGGCGGTTAAAAGAAGCGCTTGCGGAGCGGGCGCGATGGAAGGGGATGCGAAATGAACCACTCGTTTCCTGTGAGCATGAGGCGGACGTGCGTCGGGAGTGCGCTGCTGCTGGGCATGCTGCTGGGGGGCTGCCAGACGCCGCCGCTTCATCGCGGGCTGACGCAGACGCAGGTCACGGCGCTGAAGTCGGCCGGGTTCCAGGAGACTGGGCAGGGGTTCGAGTTCGGGGCGGCCGGGCCGATCCTGTTCGATTTCGACCGGTACAACCTCAAGCCGGATGTCCGGCGGATCGTCGAGCGGATCGGGCGGACGTTGCAGTCGGCGGGGATCAACGGGGTGCGGGTGTACGGGTATTCGGATAACGAGGGGACGGAGAAGTACGACGTCGAGCTGTCGAGGCGGCGGGCTGAAGTCGTGGCTGTCGAGTTGGTCGACGCGGGACTCGATGCGAAGCGGATCGCGATCGTCGGGAAAGGGAAGCGCGATCCGGTAGGGGATAACAAGACGCCGGGCGGGCGGGCGCAGAATCGGCGAGCGGCGATCGTGGTTTCGCCGCGGTGACGCGATGCATGGCGCGTGGCCGCCGCGTCGACGAGCACGCTGTGCTGTCTGTTTTAACGGTTCGCCACCATTGGCGCGAAAATTTGCGAGCGGCCATTCACACGCGGCGAGCCCTGATATTCGCCGAAGGCAGGATGGCCATCGACCGAATTCGCCGCCGCCAACATGGTGGCCGTTCAATTCATTGGAAATAAAAAGCGACCTATCCGAATAAGATCGTTCCGCTTTCATGAATGCTGCATCGTCGTAGGCGAATGCAGCGACGGACGGAACGAGTATGGCCATCGAACCCAAGGATCTGCTGCCGCACTTCGAACGCGAGATGACGCTGCTGCGCCATTCGATGCAGACGTTTGCTCAGCGCTTTCCCAAAATAGCCGCTCGGCTGGCGATCACCGGCGAGCATTCGGACGATCCGCACGTCGAACGCCTGTTGCAGTCGTTCGCGTTGATGGCGGCGTGTCACGACATTCGTCTCGAAGATGACGTGCCTGCGTTCACGGGCAGTTTTCTCGATACGCTCGACGGCGCTTTTCTGCGCCCGTTTCCATCGTGCGCGATCGCGCAATTCCATGGCGACGGCAGCAGCGAACTGACTGCGCCGCGCGTCGTTCGTCGCGGCGAGCGGCTGATCGCACCGGTCGGCAAGGAAGTATTCCGCATCGCCGACGATGTCGAGATCGTGCCGCTGACGGTATCGTCGGTGCGCTACACGACCTCGTCGATCGCGCCGCGCGACGTCGCGTTGCCCCCGGAAACGACCGGTTTGCTGACCTTCACGTTCGAACTCACGACGCCGAAGGCGACGTTCGCCATCGTGCCGGACACATTGCGCATGCATTTCACCGGTGCGCGGGAAATCGTCGCGGCGCTCGCCGATGCCGTGTTGCTTCTTGCCGGCCGAAGCTTCGTCGAAGCAGGCGATGCAACGCGCTGGAAGCGTCTGCCGGACGCGACGTTCACGGCCGTCGGCTTCGATCCCGCCGATGCGTTGCTGGACGTGCGGCCCGACGATGCGCTCTGGCCGCTCCACTTGCTGATGACGTATTGCGCGGTGCCAGAGCGTTTCGACTTTGTCGACCTGGACATGCGGGCGATCAAGCGAATCGCCAGCGTCAACCGTCGCGTCGCGCTCCACCTCGCGATCGCGGGCGTGCATCCGGATTCGCATCGCGCGCAACGCCTGGCCGCCGCCACTGCCGACCACGTCCGGCTGTTTTGTGCGCCGGTCATCAACCTGTTTCCGGACGACGCCCAGCCGATCGAGACGCGCGCCGGTTGCGCCCATTACGCGGTGAAGGCGCTTGCGCAGGCCGGCGCGTCGCGCACGGCTATCTGGTCGATCGACACCGTTCGCCATGTTTCCGACTCGGGCGCGTCGATGCTGGCGCCGTTCCGGTCGCTGCAACATGGCGCGGGCATGCGTCCCGGATTGTTCTGGATGACGTTGCGCGACGAGGCACGGCGGGCGCCTAAGGAGCCTGTCGATTCCCGGTCCAAGGAGACGGAGGCGACTCCGCCGCCAGTCCCGGCAGACACTGCCGAGTCGCGCCGCGGCGTCGAACTGGAACTGGTCGACCAGGATGGACGACCTGCCGATCCCGGTCATCGCAAGCTGGAGATACGGCTGTCCTGCACGCAGGGCGATCTGTCCGGGATGCGGGGGCGCGAGCTGGCGTTGCCCAGCGGCGACCCGGTGGGAACGATTTCGCTGCTGAACCGGCCGACACGGAGCCAGCCGCCCGCTTTCCGTTACGGGGAGCTGTGGGATCTGCTGTCGCTCCTCGTGCCGCAGGCGATCCGGCTGGACAAGGGCGGCCTGACCCAGCTCAGGCGGCTTTGCGCACGCTGGGCGGAGGACTCCGTCGACGCCGGCCGGCGCTTCGATGCGCTCGTGTCGCTGTCGACGGCGCGCGTGCGGTGCTGGCTGCCCGGCAAGCCGGCGTCGGCGTTCGTGCACGGGCTGGAGGTGCGGCTGGTCGTCGACGAGCAGCGTTTCGCCGCGTTCAGCCTGAGCGGATTCGCGCAGGTGATGGACCGGTTTTTCGCACCATACGTGCCGGTCACGAGCTTCGTGCAGGTCGTGCTGTTTTCGGCCGCTACCGGCGTGCTGCTTCGGCGTGGGATGCCGCGTCCGGGTACCCAGCCGCTGGTTTAGTTTCTCGCTTTTCAGGGCTCGAACGAAAACGTTTGCGGACGTCTTTCAAGCGCTCGGGTTTTACCCTACATTATCGAAGCCGCGGACCGGCGAGCCGGCCGATGGAACCTGAGATCACACGCAAGGAACAAGAATGAGTTTCGCTCCGAACGGGGGTATTCCCAGTGGATTGGGCGGCAGTGCGCTCGGCTCGTTGAGCGCGCTCGGGGGCCTCGCCGGCCCGGTGGCGTCGAGTGTGGCCGGCAGCCTCGGGCCGCTTGCCGGCCTCGCGGGGCACGTCGACACCGTGCAGCGCGCGCTGCAACTCGCGCAGACCGGCTTCTCGCTGATGGAGAAGACGCCCGGCGCCATCGCCGAAGCGATCAACGGCGCCGCGAACCCCGCGCGCCTGACGCAGCTCAACCGTTACGTCACGCTCGATACGCCGCTCGGCCCGGATGTGCTGCTGGTCAGCGCGGCCGTCGTCGACGAGCACGTGAACCGCTTGCCGGAAATCCATCTCGACCTGCTGTCGCATCGCCACGACCTGAGGCCCGAGGACCTGATCGGCCAGCAGGTCAAAATCCGCTTCGACCAGCAGGCGCGCCTGTCGACGCTCGAACGCGTGGTGGCGTCGGGCACCGGCGACAACGACCGCTATTTCGACGGCTACGTCGCGTCGTTCGACCGCGCCGGCAACCCCGGGAACGTCACGCAATATCACCTGACGGCCGTGCCGTGGTTCTGGTTCCTCACGCGCTCGACCGACTGCCGGATCTTCCAGAACAAGACCGCGCAGGACATCCTCACCGAGATTTTCCAGGAACACGGTTTTTCCGATTTCGTGTTCGACATCCGGACCAGCCAGAAGCCGCTCGAGTACGTCGTGATGTACCAGGAGAGCTACTACAACTTCTGCGCGCGGCTGATGGAGCAGGAGGGGCTCGTGTGGACGCATCGTTACGAGAAGGACAAGCACCTTCTCGTGATCGGCGACACGAACCTGCTGTTCCGCCCGATCGACGGGCTCGCCACCGTGCCGTTCGCCGCGACCGAGGCGAGCGAGGACAGCGGCATCGACCAGTTGCACGAAGGCCGGCGCTTCGGCGTCGGCAAGGTCACGTTCCGCGACTTCAATCACCAGAATCCGTCGTCGCCGCTGATGCTGGTGGAGGTCGGGCCGCAGAATCTCAAGCATGCGCGGCTCGATGCGACCGAGCGGTTCGAGCACCAGTCGCTGTACGACCACGGCGACGACGGCAACCGCTATGCCCGTTTCGCGATGGAGGCCGAGGAGGCGCAAGCCCATCGCTATACCGGCGGCGGCTACGCGTGGCGCATGACCACGGCCGGCGCCGTGGCCGTCGCGAATCATCCCGTCCTCGAAAACAACCAGGAATACGTGATCCTGCACGTGCGTCACGAGGCCGTGAACGACTACACGCAGCACAGCGCGAAGCTGCCGTACCGCAACAGCTTCGCGCTGCTGCCGAAGAAGGTTCCGTACCGTGCGCCGCGCGCGACGCCGAAGCCGGTGATTCACGGCACGCAGTCGGCGATCGTCGTCGGGCCGAAGGGCGAGGAAATCTATACGAACGGCAGCGCGGTGAAAGTGCATTTCCCGTGGGACCGGCGCGGCAAGAAGGACGGCTCCGATTCGATGTGGGTGCGCGTGTCGCAACCGTGGGCGGGCGACGGCTGGGGCGCGGCCGCGATTCCGCGGATCAAGCAGGAAGTGCTGGTGGCGTTCAATCAGGGCGATCCGGATAACCCGGTGATCGTCGGCCGCGTGTTCAACGGCGAGCAGGGCAACCCGTATCACGGCGCGGCCGGGCAGACGATGGGGATCAAGAGCCAGACGCATAAGGGGCAGGGGTCGAACGAGTTGCTGATGAGCGACGTCAATGGTGCACAGATGCTTTACATGCATGCACAGAAGGACATGCATACCGTTGTCGAGGACGCGCAGTGGACTCAAGTTCTCAAAGGCGACCGGACCGTCGAGGTCGGCAAGGGCAACCATACGACGGCTATCGCAGTGGGCAACCTGTCGGACGTTGTAGTGCAGGGCAATACGCTGCATCAGACTCCGCAGGGCGTGCACACCCTGGAAGCCAAGGAACTCTGGATCAAGATCGGTGGCGATGGCGGTACGCGGATTCACATGACTGCCGACTCGATCGACATCTATAAGGGCGATTCGGTGATCCACCTGGATGACAGCAACATCAACATCCAGGCTGCTCGGACCGACATCAACCCGAAGAACGGCTAATCCCAATAAGGATAACAAAGCATGTACCAGATGCAGGAAGGCACGTTGGCGCTGCCCGTGGAGTGGCAGGATAAAACGATGAACGTATTTGTGTCGGCAGCGACAGGCACGGAAGGCGTGAGCTTCGTGATTACGCGCGAGCGCCTGCCGTGGGGCATGAAGTTCGCCGAATATGTGACAAGCGAAATCCGGAAGGTGGCGAAGCAGGTTCCAGATTACGCCGAGGTGGCAAATGAGGACGCCACGGTATCCGGGCGTGCTGCGCACGTGCATGAGTTTACTTGGGCGAACAACCAGGCGCCCATTCACCAGCGGCTGACGATGGTGGAATACGGGCAGGTCGTGCTGATGCTCACCTTCACCGCGCCCGGTACGCTGAGTGACACACAGCGCGACCAAATCCGGGCGGTGATTCAAAGCCTTCAGTTGCGCGATCCGATCTGAGGCGGCAATGTCGGACACGCCGAATTACAACGAGCCGAGCGGCAGCGCACAGGAACGTCTCGATCAAATCGCCAGGCTGGAGGACGGTGAGGCCGCGAAAGCGGCCGAGCAGCCGTTTTACGAGCACCTCAACTATGGGATGCTCGGCGCCGATGCGGGCCTGACCGCCATCGAGGGGACGGCTGCCGGGCTGGGTGCCGCCGGTACGGCGCTGGCAGGTGGTGCGACCGGCGGGGCGGCACTGGGTGCGGGCGCGGTTGCGGCGGGCACCGTCATGCTTCCGCTGGCGATTGCAGTCGGTGGAGCGTGGGCGCTCGACAAGGTTGGCGTGACCGGATGGCTGTCAAAGGAGTTCGCGCAGGTTGGCGACGCACTGGGCCTTACCATCGGCCGAGGCGATCCACATCCCGCCTGTATTGGCGATCGGATCGCGCACTCGTCAGGTTTTATGGGGATTCTCGCCGGCATTGCCGTCGGGGTCGCGATTGGCGTGGCAGTGGCGGCGACTGTGGCAACAGGTGGGCTCGCCGGCGCGCTGATCGTCGGGGCGTGCATGGCGGGCGGCCTGACGCTGGGTAGTGCGCTCGCGTCAGCCAGCCAAAGTATGGGAACCAACTGTGGCGAGATCGTCACCGGTTCGAGCAATGTGTATTTTGAAGGTAAGAAAGTGGCGCGCGTCACGGACCTGGTGAAATGCGATCACCATTCCGGCGCGCCGCAGGCACTCGTCGACGGCAGCAAAACCGTGTTCGTCAACGGCCTGCCGCTGGTGCGGATCGGCCACGAGACCCACTGTAGCGGCAAAGTTAATTCGGGGCGCAACAGCATCTGGATCGACAAGACGACCGGAAATTATGGTCCGAAGAACCCGGAGCTGTCGGCGACTCAGGAATTCCTGGCGGGTTTGCTCGGGGGGCTCGTAGGCGGTGGAGCGGGAAAGTTTGCCGGCAAGGGTCTGCGCGAAAAATTCAGACCTGAGCCTACCCGATCTGCGGAACAAAGGGGTATCAAGGACGAGAATCGACCGAAGTGCAAGGATCCGGTTGATCCGGTATCCGGAGAAATGCTGGAAATCCGTACGGATCTTGCCATTCCCGGAATCCTGCCTCTCGAGTTCAAACGACGCTATCGGACTCGATCGGACGATCATGGATTGCTCGGTCACCGCTGGTCGGACAACTGGTCGCAGCAAATGACGTTCGATGGTGGCCGCTTCGTGAGATTCCACGACGGCGCCGGCCTTGTGATCGGCTTTGACGCGCCGGATATGGCGCTCAACGGCATCAACTTGCGCGAGCCGCGTTATCGGCTGGTCGGAAGCAGACTCGAACCGCGCATTTTCGATCGCGATACGCGGCAACTGCGTATTTTCGCGCCGCTCGTCGAGGGGTGTTCGTCCCGCCTTGAACGGATTGAAGACCTCGACGGCAACAAGATCGTTCTTTCCTACGATATTGCTGACCGTTTGAGTGGCATGGCCCATAGCGACGGCTATCGGCTCGACATCGCCTATCACGGGCGCGATCGTCGGCTGCAACGGATCGTCCTCCATGATGCGGACGGTGGTTCCAGAACGCTTGTGGACTACGACTACCAGGGCGGCATGCTTACCCACGTGGCGAGCTTCCAGTTTGGCCAGTTCTATTACGCGTACGACGAACACGGCTGGATGACCCAATGGCGGGATACAGATCAGACCGATGTTCGATATCGGTACGACACCGATGGTCGTGTAGTCGAGACAGGTACCCGGCAGGGCTATCACACGGGCCGATTCATCTACGAAGCCGGCTGCACACGCGTGATTGACGTCGACGGCGAATGGACCTACGCCTATAACGACGAAGGTCTTGTAACGGCCGAAACCGATCCGCTCGGCCATTGCACTTACTCCGAATGGGAGCTTGGTCGTTTGATGGCCCGGATTGATCCGCTTGGCCGACGGACGGACTATCGATACGACGATCGAGGCCAACTGACTTCGGTCGTCGAAAGCTCGGGGAGGACGGTTGACTTCGACTATGACGACGAGCAGCGCCTTACTGGGGCGCGCTTGCCGAACGGTGGCACGATCAAGCTCGAGTACGACCATCTGTATCGGTTGATTGCACGCACCGAGCCGGACGGCAACAAAACGACTTATCGCTATGGGCCCCATGGCGAATTGCTGCGGGTGGTTCAGGGTGATCGCGAGACGCGCCTGGACTACGATGACCGGTTGCGGCTGACGGACATCGAGTTGCCAACGGGTGCGCGCTTTAGGCGCAAGATAGACACGCTGGGCCGGCTGCTGGAGGAAACGTCGCCCGACGGGCACGTGACTCGCTTCGACTATGCTGACGGCCCGGCAAATCCGCGCGGTCTGCTGAGCGCGGTTACGCGCCCCGACGGCTCAGTATCGACGGCACGTTATAACAGCGAGAGCCTGCCCGTCGAGTGGATCGATCCGCTAGGACGTACGATCCAGCGAACCTACGGTCCATTCGATCTGCTCACGGCGTCGATCGACGCGGCCGGTCATGCAACGCGTTTTGAGTACGACCACGCGACCCGGCTGACGAAGGTTATCAATGCGCTGGGAGAAACTTACACGTACCGCTACGACGCGGCCGGGCGTCTCGCGACCGAGATCGACTGGGGAGGCCGCGCGACCGAATACGAGCGCGATGCCGTTGGTCGCCTGCTGACGAAGACACTGCCCGATGGTGGCCAGTGGCGCTATACGTACGATGCATCCGACCGGCTTATCGAGATCGATGCCGGCGACGTGAAGCTTGCCTACCGCTACGATGCGAGCGGGCGATTGGCATCGGCGGAGGTCCAGGATGAGCACGCTCATGTGACGCGTTTTGCCTACGACAGGAATGGCCGCTTGATCGGCGAAGATCAGCACGGCCAACTTATGCGGCACGTCTACGACGCCGACGGACAACGCAGTCTGCGGATGACACCCAGGCGCGAGACCGCCTATGCGTACGATGTATCCGGGGCTTTGACGCAAGTCGGGGAACTGACGATCCGGCGTGATGGGTTAGGGCGCGAGATCGGCCGTGAGGCGGGAGACTTTGTCGCGCAGCAACAGTACGATGCGCTCGGCCGTATCCGCCGGCAGATTGCAGGGCCTGCCGTAGCCTTCGATGCCTTGCAAGCCGATCCGGCCCGTGCGCTCGAGCAATTGACGCGGCAGGTCTATCACTACGACGCAGCCGGGCAACTGGAGCGAGTCGACACCGACAGAGATACGCTTACGTATCGGCGCGATACGCGCGGCCAGATCGTCACCGCAGAAAGTCTGCTGCAGCCGACGGAGCACTTCCGTTACGACGCGGCGATGAACATTGCCGCGCATGGGCGCCAGGCCCCCGTGGATGCTCACCATTACTACCGAGGCGGCCTGCCGGAACGGATCGGCCATGCGCGCTATCGGTACGACGCACGTGGCCGCACGATCGAAAAGACGGTCGAACAGCCCGGGTTCCGGCCAAAGACGTGGCAATACACGTGGGATGGGCTCAATCGGCTCGTGAAGGTCGCGACGCCCGAACGCGGCGTGTGGCTGTACCGCTACGATGCTTTCAACCGCCGAGTCGAGAAGCGGCAACTCGGCGGCCGCGAAACCGTGAAGTTCCTGTGGGACGGGGCGACGCTAGCAGAACGCTGGATCGAGCAGCGCGATGGCACGACGGGCCAGGTCGTAACATGGCATATCGAACCCGGCGGTTTCTCGCCGCTTGCGCAGGAGACTGACGACGGCCTCTACCCGATCCTGACCGATCAGGTTGGTCTGCCGAAGGCCGTGTTTGACCAATACGGCAAGCCAGTGTGGAAGGCTGCGTATTCGTTGTGGGGCAAACTGCTGCCGGCACGGCGTGCAGCTAATGGCGGCGTGTCAGCAATTGACACAACGCTGCGCTTTCCTGGCCAGTGGGTGGACGACGAGACAGGGCTGAGTTACAACCTGAATCGGTATTATGATCCAGATTCCGGCGCATATCTTAGTCAGGATCCGATCGGCCTGGGGGGCGGCACTCGCATCTACGGATACGTCCCGACTCCGACTGACGAGACTGATCCGTTGGGGCTCCAGCGATGTCCGATTCCAGGTATCCGTGAAGGCTTCGCGGAATGGTTTAATAAGTTAACGCCC
Organism: Burkholderia sp. MS389; assembly: GCF_016899425.1. Taxonomy (GTDB): domain Bacteria; phylum Pseudomonadota; class Gammaproteobacteria; order Burkholderiales; family Burkholderiaceae; genus Burkholderia; species Burkholderia sola. The sequence goes on along the minus strand of NZ_CP045995.1, from coordinate 1,328,172 downwards.
GACGAGTTCGATACCTACTGGAAGGACTATCGAGGGACGATTGAGGACAGATTGCGTTGGCCTGGCAAAATGCACGAGTGGTTGCCAGTAAGTCGTGCCCCTACCTTTAAGCGTTGGGGGCTCACAGCGGAAGATATCTGGGGAAATCGAACGCCGACGAAATCTACTGGTGGTATCAATCCTGACTGGATGCACGGAAAGAAAGGATCAGGGACAGCGCACGGTGAAATCATCGATATTGTCGATTCATCCATGGACTATGCAACGTACTTACGGCGTTTGCAGAACTGGGGAAATTATCGGCTCACTAATGGCGTCGACGATCTGCCCGTGGGTCTTCGGCCGCCGACGGAGTAAGGAAGAATGGAAAAAGCTAATAAAGTATCAGTCTGGGTCGGGAAGTTCACTGACGACGATGATCTTACGGACTACATCGAGAACGCCTACGATGAGAATGGTGACTCTTTCAATCAGTTTCGAGACGATACCGGAATTGATTGGTTTGACGATGGCTTCCGCGAGGCGGACATGCTGCAACCGGATCTAAGCCTCCGAGAGAATCTTGTGGGATTTTCTTGGATCGATAGTTTTGCCGACGTGCTGATTCTTCAGCTCGAAGCTATGCGCAGTGCTGACGATAATGGTCTGATCCTACTTTATAACTTCCAGTACGAGAACGCAGAAAGCGTCCGTCCTGCCTCCCGCGTGCGCTTCGTCGGGACGTTTGATTTTCAGACGTAGGCTTGGTGGTGTAGTTCGAAACGAGGAGATCGAAGTACACAGGGCTTACGAACTCAAGGATACGCCCCATGTTGGAATACGCCCATGCGGATAGCGACCTCGGTCGCTTGTGATTCTGTTCGACGTGCCCATAGCCGTACCGGTGAGCGTCTTCAGGCGATACATCGCGTTCTCCGCGAGCGAGCGCCGATGGTGGCCGTAACCTTTCTTCCACTTGTGATCGCCGTCTCGGACGATCCGCATCGGCCGTATCGTTCTGCCACATCATACCCGGCGTATTGAGGGAGCAACGAGCGGCACCATCGCGCGGTGGGATCGAAGGGGCCACGCCGTGTGCGGCAATGGTGGCATGACGCGGTTTAGTGCCGTAGACCCCGTCGCTTCGAGTTCGACGCGTATGGTCGGCGGATCTGGAAGCTCAATGGCAGTTATCCCCGGTCCGGACGTTGTGGGAATCTATACTGACGGTAGCGCCGCTGTAGTGTCACCGGCACAAGAACAGGGATTATGGAATGCCAAATGAGATTTTGAATAGCATCGATTCGGAGATATCCAAGCCTGGATTTTTCGATTTTTTTACTGCCCTGGATTTCGATGAGCTACTTGACAAAAGGGACGCCGCATCATTCGATGATCTCTGGATGCAGGCGTTTAACGAAGTCAATGGATTCGACCTCGTAGCCGACGACAAGAAATTCTTGAATTTTATTAGAGAGAAGGCATTCAAGCTCTCGTTTCGAGCCTCGGGAAATCCTGACATCGCGGGAAGAGTTTCAGACGACGTCGAACTGATCGCAAAGAGCATGTTGGCCGGGAAACCGGATGGTTGGCCAGTTAAGGTCCTGTGGAGCGGCTATAAAAAAGGGGGCTTCCCTGCCGAATGAGGGTGACGGATAGGTCCCGCTCAGCACAAGTGGAATCCGCAAGCGCGCACTCAAAAGACCTTGCAATGGCTAACCAAGTATCGAGCCCGCCCCACATCGTCGAGTCCGACCTCATAGAACTGTTTCAAATCGTCACGTTCGGATCAATCGTGTTTCGAATGGATGGCGTAGGCGTCGACATGCTCGCCATTATCGTCAACACGCGCAATAACCAGAAAACTGACCAAGCCGCGTACCTATACCCAATGGCTAACGTGCGCTCAAATGCGCACCAATGATGGTTTAATTGGTGATGTTCAATTGATGATGATCGTGTTGCCCGCAGTGCACGCGAACGGAAGTGCCACACGCGCCGACCCTCTACCGAAGCATCGCTCCCATCGATCCACCAACAAAGGAGGAATCCAAACCATAAAAACGCCGCGGTAAACGAGCGCGGGCCGCAAGTGCTACCAACACTCACGACCCGCTAACCACAGCCAACTTCCAAGGAGTTGCCCATGGCTAAGCCGAATCATAAAGCACGACCGCCGAAGACGGAACGTTTCGTCACGATCCAGGAAATGTGGGGTACCCCGAAGACCATGGATCCGAGGCCGGAGACGTTTTATCCGTACATGAAGATTGGTGGAATGTGGCTGATCAACGATGCGTGTTTTGTTCCGGGCCGCAAGGCGAGGATCGATATTGAGCCCGGCAGGCTGATCATCACGCAGCTGTAAGCGCAACGCCGCGGGATGCGGCCGCGCTGCGCGATGTCGCGCAGCGCGCCGGACAGGGTAGAGCAGCCGTAAGCGGCAGCCGCCCAAAACCGCACATCACCAAGCGATATCGCAAGACGACCGCGATGTCCCCGCACCGCCGGTAGCCGTGCATTTCGTCCCCGATCCGTTGTCGTAGAACGTCCGCGTCTCTGGTTGCGGCACCGAAGGATCGAACGGATTCGGCGCCCCGTGCGGACCGCGCGGCGCATCGTACGGCCGCTGCGGCGCGTACGAGCCGCCACTACCAACCGGCCGCGAACCGTTAGCACGCAGGTATTCATTCCAGTTCTGCTCGCGCTGCTCATACCCAGGGACTGCGCGACCCAAGCTATCGCTCCCGCCCGCACCAAGCGCGACGCGGTTCGGAGCCAACGCAAAATCGAGTTCATGTTTAAAAGCAGGCGGCGATGTCACGAGCGCATCGCTCGTCACCCGCAACGGCCGCGTATCCGGCGTATCGAACGGGCTCCGTTCGGGAGGCGCAGCGAACTGCACTCGTCGCCGGCTCTTTCGTGCCGCATGCCCATCATCCCGAGCAGCCGCACGCCGCTCCGAGCGAAACACGTTGGCACCGGCCGACCGATCGGTCAGCGCATCGCGTCCCGAAGCATGGGCAGCAGAAACAGAAAGCGCGCACGCGATCGCGGCGGCGGAAGAGAGGCGGGTAGGGCAATTCATGGGCGATCCGAAGCAGGTGATGTGCATTGAACAGGGGAGCGGCAATCCTCCCCGTTCAGGGGGAGGAAGGATAGCGCGGACAGCGTAGCTGTCCTTCTGCGGCGTTAGTGTGGCGTCCGCTGCTGCTCGGTGTACTGGCGCACGACTCGGCAAAGTAGGACGGCGACCTCGCGCACCGTCCCACAACTTACACCGATGCACGGGCACGTCTTCTGCTGAATCGGCCGGCTCGAAACACCCTTCAGGCTGTTCGCCAGCGCCAATACCGCAACCTTCGGCGGATAGTTCGCCAGTGGGTGTACATGGTTGCCTTCGCCGTCGAACTCCACTCGCGATACTATGGCTCCATGCAACGACTCCAAGCCTTTAAATTCGAACTGATGCCGACCGGTGAACAACAGCGCAAGATGCGCCAGTTCGCGGGCGCGTGCCGATTCGTCTACAACAGGACGCTCGCGTTGCAGAAAGAAACGTATGAGGCAGGCGGCAAGTACATAAGCAAGTTCTCAGTCGGGAAGCACCTGACCCAATGGCGTAACAGCGCCGATACACCGTGGCTCTCAGACGCTCCGCGTCATGCGCTGATGATGGCGCAGCAGGCGTGTGATCGTGCATTCCAGAACTTCTTCGCCAAGCGTGCGGATTTTCCGCGCTTCAAGCGCAAGGGCGATAGCGATCGGTTCCAGTTTCCCGACAAGAACCAGATCGTGGTCGATAGCGCCAACGGCCGCATCAAGGTTCCGAAGCTCGGCTGGCTGCGCTACCGCAACAGCCGAACGGTGCTCGGCGAGGTTCGCAGCGCGACTGTTTCGCTGCGAGCGGGCAAGTGGTTCGTGTCCATCCTCACAGCACGCGAAGTTGAGCAGCCAGTGCCGCACGGCGCGGCTGTAGGTATCGACGTGGGTGTAGCCCGCTTTGCGACCCTGAGCGATGGCACGTACATCCCGCCGCTCGCCAGCTTCAGGAAACATGAGCAGCGTCTCGCGAAGTATCAGCGGCGCATGGCCCGCAAGGTCAAAGGCTCTGCGAACTGGAAGAGGGCGAAGGTCCGCATCCAGCGCATTCACGCGCGCATCGCCAACGCGCGAGCAGACTTCCTGCACAAGGCATCCAACACGATCAGCAAAAACCACGCGATGATCGCCGTCGAAGACTTGCAGGTTCGCAACATGAGTAAGTCTGCAAAGGGCACGGCTGAGGCGCCGGGACGCAATGTCCGCGCGAAGTCGGGCCTCAACAAGTCCATTCTGGACCAGGGCTGGGGCGAGTTTCGTCGTCAATTGGAATACAAGACAGCATGGAATGGCGGGTATTTCGTCGCGGTTCCGCCGAAGAACACGAGCCGTACATGCCCGCGCTGCGGCCATATTTCAGCCGAGAACCGCAAGACGCAGTCGCTATTCGCCTGTATCGAGTGCGGGCACACGGCAAACGCCGATCACGTCGGCGCGATTAACGTTTTAGCGGCGGGGCACGCCGTTTTAGCCTGTGGAGAGAAGGTGCAATCAGGCCGCTCGAAGAAGCAGGAACCCACCGAAGCGACTCAGGTTCTCGCAGCCTAAGCGCAGTAGGAATCCCCCTCCTTCAGGAAGGGGAGGATGTCAACAAAACGGCAGATCACTGGCTGGCGGCTGGGCGACGAGGGGGCGTCGAGGCGGCCCTGAAGCGACTGCGAGGCGCGGCGGGCGCGACTTGCAGGGAGGCTGGCTGGATTGCAGAAGGGAATTCGTATTATTTCATGGATATATCAAAAAGCTTTCAGAGTGTTTAGATTTGACTGGTAAACAGAAAGATTTACCGACTCGCCGAGCGCCCCGTCCTGGTGCGCACTCCCGCAATCATCAGTCGATTGATTTCCAGCGACCGGGCCCTTGGTAGCCCGAAAAATACGAAACCGAGAACCGCCCCTCGCCAAACACCAAGCCCAGCAAGGAACCCACCCCGATCCCCCTACCAAATAGCAACCCGATTGCACCCAAAGCAACCGTCCCCGCCTCCCGGAAGTTGCACCCCCATCGCCACCCACCCATCTCAAAAACCTACGTGTTTTCCCTCAATCGACAGGCATTTTTGACAGACGATTGAAAAACGCCCATATAATTTCGGCTGCCTTGCCAATGGCTGTCGGACCATCCCTCCGAACCAGCGATTTGGCAAGCGGGGCAGGCGAAACGCTTGCGCAATGCAAGACGCATCACGATGTCTTTCCGAACCAGACGTCCCCTTCGGGGACTGCAAGAGCCGGGCCCCGCTACGCAACATTCCGCTGGAGTTCCGTCTTCTATGTGTCTCGGGCGTGTCCCCTGTCCTCGCCCCGGGTGCTGTTCGATTGCGCAAGTCATGCCGCCTTTGCCCGTATGACTAAACAACATCGAGGAGCTCCCAGATGACGCTGTCCCGTCTTACGTCCATTTCCGTCGCCGCCGTGCTGTTCGCCGCCGGCGCCGCCGCCGCGCAAGCGGAAACCGTGAAGATCGCCATCGCCGGTCCGATGAGCGGCTCGGTCGCCCAATACGGCGACATGGTGAAGGCCGGCGCGCTGACCGCGATCGAACAGATCAATGCAGCCGGCGGTGCGGGCGGCAACAAGTTCGAAGTCGTGCTGATGGACGACGCGTGCGAACCGAAGCAAGCCGTCGCCGTCGCCAACAAGATCGTCAGCCAGAAGATCAAGTACGTGATCGGCCACGTGTGCTCGGGTTCGACGATTCCGGCGTCGGACATCTACGAGAACGAGGGCATCGTGATGGTCACGCCGTCGGCCACCGCGCCGCAACTGACGGAAGGCAAGAAGCGCCACTTCATCTTCCGCACGATCGGCCGCGACGACCAGCAAGGCCCGGCCGCCGCGCACTACATCATCAACAACGTGAAGCCGAAGAAGGTCGCGGTCCTGCACGACAAGCAGTCGTACGGCCAGGGCATCGCGTCGTCGGTGAAGAAGGACCTCGAAGCCGCGAAGATCCCGGTCGTGCTGTTCGAAGGCGTCAACGCCGGCGATTCGGACTACTCGGCGATCATCACGAAGCTGAAGTCGCAAGGCGTCGATTTCGTCTACTTCGGCGGCTACCACCCGGAAATGGGCCTGCTGATGCGCCAGGCGCGCGAGCAGGGCGTGAAGGCGACGTTCATGGGGCCTGAAGGCGTGGGCAACAAGGACGTGACGGCGATCGCCGGCCCGGCTTCGGAAGGCATGCTCGTGACGCTGCCGGCCGACTTCTCGGCCGATCCGGCCAACGCGGCGCTCGTGAAGGCATTCGCGGACAAGAAGCGCGACGCGAACGGCCCGTTCCAGATGCCGGCGTACGCAGCGGTGAAGATCATCGCCGACTCGATCGCGGGCGCGAAGACGACCGACCCGACGAAGGTCGCCGCGTACATGCACAAGACGACGTTCGACACGCCGATCGGCAAGGTCGCGTATGACGCACAGGGCGACCTGAAGGCGTTCAAGTTCGTCGTCTACACGTGGCACAAGGACGCGACGAAGACCGCCGCCAAGTAATACGGAGTACCCGCCCGCGCACCCGCCCTGTCCGAAACCCGGACGGGGCGGGTGCGCATTGGTCGCGCTTCTGACCCGTGCGCGCCAAAGGGCGGCCCGAGACGACACCGTGCGTTGCGCGCGGCCGACCGCCGTGATCCGGCGGCGGCACGCGACGCAATGCCAACGGGAGCTTCCCGCACATGACTGACTTCTTTCCTCAATTCGCCCAGCAGCTGGTCAACGGCCTGACGCTGGGTGCGATCTATGCGTTGATCGCCATCGGCTATTCGATGGTCTACGGCATCATCGGCATGATCAACTTCGCCCACGGCGAGATCTACATGATCGGCGCGTACGTGGGCCTCGTGACCCTCACGGCGATCGGCATCTCCGCCGGCTATCCGCTGCCGCTCGTGCTCGGCGCCGCGCTGATCGTGTCGGTGATCGTCACCGGCCTGTACGGCTTCGCGGTCGAGCGCGTCGCGTATCGTCCGCTGCGCGGCGGCCCGCGCCTCGTGCCGCTGATCTCCGCGATCGGCATGTCGATCTTCCTGCAGAACTACGTGCAGATCGGCCAGGGCGCGCGCGACGTGTCCGTGCCCGTGCTGATCTCCGGCGCGTTCGAGATCCATCTCGGCGGCGACTTCGACGTGACGATTCCGTATGCGCGCCTGTTGATCGTCTGCGTGACGCTGGTGCTGATGATCGCGCTCACGCTGTTCATCTCGCATTCGCGGATGGGCCGGGCGTGCCGCGCGTGCGCCGAGGACATGAAGATGGCGAACCTGCTCGGCATCGACACGAACCGCGTGATCTCGTTCACGTTCGTGCTCGGCGCGATGCTGGCGGCCGTCGGCGGCGTGCTGATCGGGCTGACGATCGGCAAGCTGAATCCGTATATCGGCTTCGTCGCGGGCATCAAGGCGTTCACCGCCGCGGTGCTCGGCGGGATCGGCAGCATCCCGGGCGCGATGCTCGGCGGCGTGCTGCTGGGCCTCGCCGAAACCTTTGCCGCAGGCTACATGCCGGCCGAGTACAAGGACGTGGTTGCGTTCGGCCTGCTCGTGCTGATCCTGCTCTTCCGCCCGACCGGCCTGCTCGGCAAGTCGGACATCGAAAAGGTTTGAGGGAGACGCAGATGAGTCAAGTCATTTCCGTTCGCCGCCCGGCCGCCGACGCATCGATCGGCCAGGCGTTGAAAAATGCGGTGGCCGCCGCGACCCTGACGGCGATCCTCACGATTCCGGTGCTCGGGCTGCAACTGAAGCTCGATGGTTACCAGGTGGTGCTGACGCCGCACTGGCGCCCGGTATGGATCGCGGTCGCGGCCGTGTTCCTGTTCCAGTTGTTCAAGCCGTGGCTCGTGCGCGCGAAATCGGCGGTGAAGCTGCCGGCGATGCCCGCGATGGGCGCGCGGCAGCAGCGCGCGATCATCTGGGTGCTGCTCGCCGTTGGCCTCGTGTGGCCGTTCTTCGGCTCGCGCGGCGCGGTGGACGTCGCGACGCTCGCGCTGATCTACGTGATCCTCGGCCTCGGGCTGAACATCGTGGTCGGGTTCGCGGGGCTGCTGGATCTCGGCTATGTCGGCTTCTATGCGGTCGGCGGCTATACGTACGCGATGCTGAACCAGTATTTCGGATTGTCGTTCTGGGCGTGCCTGCCGATCGCGGCGATCGCCGCGGCGACGTTCGGCTTCCTGCTCGGCTTCCCGGTGCTGCGCCTGCGCGGCGACTATCTGGCGATCGTCACGCTCGGCTTCGGCGAAATCATCCGCCTGCTCGCGAACAACCTGACGAGCCTCACCGGCGGTCCGGACGGCATCTCGAGCATTCCGAAGCCGACGGTGTTCGGCTTCGAGATGGCGCGCTCGGCGAGCGTCGAAGGCGCGAAGACCTTCCATGAACTGATCGGGCTGGAATACAGCGGCGAGCACATGGTGATCTTCCTGTACCTGATCGCGCTGGTGCTGGTCGGCTTCACGCTGTTCGTGACGAGCCGCCTGATCCGCATGCCGATGGGCCGCGCGTGGGAAGCGCTGCGCGACGACGAGATCGCATGCCGGTCGCTGGGGCTGAACCCGACGCGGATCAAGCTGTCGGCGTTCACGCTCGGCGCGGCGTTCGCGGGGATCGGCGGCGCGTTCTTCGCGGCGCGTCAGGGCCTCGTGAATCCCGAATCGTTCACCTTCATCGAATCGGCGCTGATCCTCGCGATCGTCGTGCTCGGCGGGACGGGCTCGCAGCTCGGCGTGATTCTCGCGGCGATCCTGCTGACCGTGCTGCCGGAAGTCGCGCGCGGGTTCGCCGAATACCGGATGCTGATCTTCGGTCTCGTGATGGTGTTGATGATGATGTGGCGTCCGCAGGGCCTCTTGCCCGCGAGCCGTCCCCACGTGGAGCTGCCGCAATGAGCGCGAATACGGAACTGTTGAAGGTCGCCGGGCTGCAGATGCGCTTCGGCGGGTTGCTCGCGGTGGACGGCATCGATTTCGACGTGCGCCGCGACGAGGTGTTCGCGATCATCGGGCCGAACGGCGCGGGCAAGACCACTGTGTTCAACTGCGTCGGCGGCTTCTACAAGCCGACCGGCGGCGACGTCGTGCTCGACGGTCACGCGATCGCGGGCTTGTCGAGCCATCAGATCGCGTTGAAGGGCCTGGTGCGCACGTTCCAGAACATCCGCCTGTTCAAGTCGCTGACCGTCGTCGAGAACCTGCTCGTCGCACAGCATCGCAAGGTGAAGGCCGGGTTGCTGCACGGCCTGTTCGCGACGCCTGCGTATCGTCATGCCGAGAAGGAAGCGCTCGAACGCGCGGCCGTGTGGCTCGACCGGATGGGGCTGACGGCGGTCGCCAACCGGCCGGCCGGCACGCTGTCGTACGGGCATCAGCGGCGTCTGGAGATCGCGCGCTGCATGATCACCGAGCCGCGCCTGCTGATGCTCGATGAGCCGGCGGCCGGCCTCAACCCGCAGGAAAAGATCGAGCTGCAGCACCTGATCGACACGCTTCGCCGCGAATTCGGCGTATCGGTGCTGCTGATCGAACACGACATGAGCCTCGTGATGGGCGTGTCCGACCGCATCCTCGTGATGGAGCACGGCCGGCCGATCGTGATCGGCACGCCGGAAGCGGTCCGCAACGACCCGCGCGTGATCAAGGCCTATCTGGGGGAAGAGTGATGCTGAAGCTGGAACAGGTCCATACGCACTACGGCGCGGTCGAGGCGCTCGCGGGCGTGTCGATCGAGGTGAACAAGGGCGAGATCGTCACGCTGATCGGCAGCAACGGCGCCGGCAAGACGACGTTGATGATGACGGTATGCGGTACGCCGCGCGCGTCGTCGGGCCGCGTGCTGTTCGAGGGCAACGACATCACCGCGATGTCGACGCACCAGATCATGCGGCAGGGGATGGCGATCTCGCCGGAAGGGCGGCGCGTGTTTCCGAGCCTCACGGTGCTCGAGAACCTGAAGATGGGCGGCTTCTTCGCGAGCCGTCACGAGATCGACGACGGCATCGAGCACGTGTTCAAGCTGTTTCCGCGCCTGAAGGAACGCGCGGCGCAGCGTGCCGGCACGATGTCGGGCGGCGAGCAGCAGATGCTGGCGATCGGCCGTGCGCTGATGAGCAAGCCGCGGTTGCTGCTGCTCGACGAACCCACGCTCGGCCTCGCGCCGCTCGTGATCGCACAGATCTTCGACATCATCCGGACGATCCGCGACGAAGGCGTCACGGTGTTCCTCGTCGAACAGAACGCGAACAAGGCGCTCGGCGTGGCCGATCGCGGCTACGTGCTCGAAACGGGGCGCGTGGTGCTGGCCGACACGGGCGCGAACCTGCTCGCGAACGACCGGATCAAGCAGGCGTATCTCGGCGGTTGATCGACGGGACGCCGCCGGCCTGCAACGGGCCGGCGGCGCAGCCGTCGTCTTGCAGGGAACATGTGGCCGGATTGGCTTCGTTCGCTGCAAATTCGGCTACATGGGCCCAAACGCGGATCGAACGAAAGCGGCGGGGTTGCCCGACCCGCTTACGCATGCAACGCCAGCCCTTTCACCGCCTTGTCGACGGCCTTCTTCGGCCCGTGCAACGCCAGGCCGACCAGATCGGGATTGTCCGCATCCTCGGCGCGAAACGCTTCGCGGTTGGCCGTATCGTGCCCGGTCGAGAACATCGCGCGCACGTAGGGCACGATCATTAGCTCGCGCGACAGCGCCTGCCGGTGCGCGGCCTGCAACCCGTTCAGGTCCGCCGCGAACACCATCATCGGCTGGCCGAGCATCCGGCCATAGCGGCGCCCCGCGGCATCCTCGTAAGGCTCGCCGAGTGCGTCCGGCGCACCGGCCGCGACACCCGTCGCGAGAAACGCGACCACGTTGAGTTTCTGCCACGCGGCGAGATCGTCGCGCACGATCAGCGCTACTTTGGTATCGAACATGCTTGCTCCTGGTTGGAGCGCTCATGATCGGACGTCGTGCGCGATCAGTCTGGAACGTTTGTGCAGAGTTGCCGGTATGCGGCCGGCGTGATCCGGTACGCGCGGCGGAACCAGCGGCCGAGGTGGCTCTGGTCCGCGAAACCGACGTCGGCGGCCGCCTGCGCGGGCGTGCGGCCGGCGGCCAGCAGCCTGCGCGCGGCGCGCAGCCGCAAGCGCACGAGGTACGCGTGCGGCGACGTGCCGAACGCGCGCTGGAACATCCGCGTGAGCCGGAACCGGTCGACGCCGGCGACGCTCGCGAGTTCGTCGAGGCCGATGTTGTCGTCCATGTGTTCGTGCAGCAGGTCGCGCACGCGGACGATCGCGGGCGGCACGACGCCGCTTTCCAGCGCGGGCGGGCGGCCTAGCTGGCTGCCGAGCCGCATCAGCAGGCGGTCGAGCGTCTGGTCGCGCGCGAGCCGGCCTTCGTTGTCGTGGAGCGCGAAGAACGCATTCCGGATCGCGTCGACGAGGCCGCGATCGTCGACGAGCGTATGGCCGAACGTGGCTTCGACGCTGCCCAGGCCCGGCAGGTCGAGCCGGCGCGCGGCGCGCTCGACCCACGCTTGCGGCAGGTACAGCATCCCGTACGTGAAGCCGCCGGCTTCGGGCGCGTGGCCGTCGTGCATCGCGCCCGGCTCGATCAGGATCGCGCGGCCCGGCACGCTCGTATGCAGCGAACGATGGCACTGGAAGCGCTGCACGCCCTGTTCGGTGAAGCCGACGAGCATGTCGTCGTGATCGTGCGCATCGTACGCATGGCCGTTGAAATGCGCGTGCAGGCTTTCGATGCCGGTCTCCGCGTCGCGACGCGCGACGAGCCAGTGGTCGGTCGTGCCGGCGGCCTTGGCGTCTGTCGTCATCGGGGGCCTCGACCGTCGTCGCGGCGTGACGCAACGGGGTTGCAGGTGGCGGAACAGAGAGGGCGGGTGCGGTTCATGATTCGCTCACCGTCGCCTGTTCGTCGCGCGCATATTGCGCGGGCGGCCGGCCGACGTGCCGCGCGAACGCGACGCTGAAGGTGCTTGCCGAGCTGTAGCCGACGCGCGCCGCGATTTCGGCGATGCGGCCTTCGTTGCGGCGGAGCAGATCCTTCGCGAGCGCCATGCGCCACGTCAGCAGGTATTCCATCGGCGCGACGCCGACCGCGCGGCTGAAGCGTTCGAAGAACGTGGAGCGCGACAGCGCGGCTTCCTTCGCGAGTTCGACGATCGTCCACGGGTGCGCGGGGCATTCGTGCATCCGCCGGAGCGCGGCGGCGAGGCGACTGTCGGCGAGCCCGCGCACGAGCCCGGGCGACGCGTGCGTGCCGGTCGTGAACCGCATCGCCTCGATCAGCAGCACTTCCAGCAGACGCGCCAGCACGATCTCGCGGGCCGGCCGTTGCGCGCGCGATTCGTCGCGCACCAGTTGCACGAGGGTAGTCAGCCGCGGCTCGCCGCGTACGTGCACGAAGCGCGGCAGCAGCGACACCAGCAGTGCCGCATCGGGCGAACCGAAGCTGCAGTTGCCGGCCATCATCCGCGTGTCGACCGGGTTCGCGGGGTCGCCGATCCGGTATTCGCCGGGCTCGATCATGACGGGCGGCGCGGTCTCGACACCCGGCGGCGGCGGTTCGAGGCTCGACATCGCGACGCCGTAGGCGGCCGGAATCAGCATGAAATCGCCGGCCAGCAACTCGATCGGCGCGTGCCCGTCGATCGCGATCCGGCAGCCGCCGTCGAGGACCGCGCAATAGAACGGCTCGCCGGCGACCGTGCGGTTGATCGCCCACGGGCTCGCGCCGCGCACGTACTTCGCGTACCGCGCGCCCGGTTGCAGCAGCGTCACGACTTCGGTCAGCGGGTCGATCATCGCCGGACTCTCGCAAAAGAAAAGCGGATTGTCGATTGTAGCGAATACGGCGCCGGCCCTCTATCGTACGAACACATGCTCAACACACCCGAGGAGTTCGCATGAAAACTGTATTGATTACCGGCTGTTCTTCCGGCTTCGGCCTCGAAATCGCCCGCTATTTTCTCGCGCGCGACTGGCAGGTCGTCGCGACGATGCGCACGCCGAGCGACGACGTGCTGCCGCCGGCGGAGCGCCTGCGCGTGCTGCCGCTCGACGTGACGAACGCGGACAGCATTCGCGCCGCGGTCGACGCCGCCGGCCCGATCGACGTGCTCGTCAACAACGCGGGCTTCGGCGCGGCCGCGCCGGCCGAACTCACGCCGCTTGACACGGTGCGCGCGCTGTTCGACACCAACACGATCGGCACGATCGCGGTGACGCAGGCCGTGCTGCCGCAGTTTCGCGCGCGCGGCGCCGGCGTGGTCGTGAACGTCACGTCGAGCGTGACGCTGAAGGCGCTGCCGCTGGTCAGCGCGTACCGGGCGAGCAAGGCGGCGGTCAACGCCTATACCGAATCGATGGCGGTCGAACTCGAGCCATTCGGCGTGCGCACGCATCTCGTGCTGCCGGGCCGCGCGCCCGATACGCGTTTCGCGGACAACGCACGGGGCAACATGCACGGCTTCGAGCACGAAGCGTATGCGGACTTCGTCGGCAAGGCCGTCGCGCGAATGCTCGATGCGTCGGGGCCGATCACCCATGCGCAGGACGTCGCCGAAGCCGTGTGGCGCGCGGCGACCGATCCGTCGAGCCCGATGCGCATTCCGGCTGGCGCCGACGCACAAGCGTGGGCGGCGGAAGCGGGTTGAACGATCGGAACCCGTCGCACCGGCAGGTTGAGCCGGTGCGACGGACCGAGTGAGGCGGTGAAGAACGTTAAAGCGCGCGCGTGATCGCCTGCTCCAGCAGCGACAGGCCGAGGTCGATCTCGTCTTCGCTGACGGTCAGCGGCGGTGCGATCCGGAACACGCCGCCCATGCCGGGCAACTGCACGATGTTCATGCTGAGCCCGAGCTTCATGCACTCGCGCGTGATCTTCGCGCCGAGGCCGTCCGCCGGCTCCTTCGTGCGGCGATCCTTGACGATCTCGACGCCGAGCAGCAGCCCGCGCCCGCGCACGTCGCCGATGCAGTCGAAGCGCTCCATCAGGTCGAGCAGCCCGCGCCGCAGCCGCTCGCCCATCGTGTTCGCGCGCGCGACGAGACCGTCGCGCTGCACGACGTCGAGCACGCGCAGGCCGACGGCGGCCGGCAGCGGGTCGGACACGTGCGTCGTGTAGAACAGGTAGCCGAGCTCGTGCGCGCGTTCCTCGATGGCCGCGGACGTGACCATCGCCGCGAGCGGCAGCCCGGCGCCGAGCGTCTTCGACAGCGTCAGGATGTCGGGTGTCACGCCGTCGCGCTGGCACGCGAACATCGTGCCGGTGCGGCCGACGCCCGTTTGTGCTTCGTCGAGGATCAGCAGCATCCCGCGTGCGTCGCACTTGCGCTTGAGCGCGGCCATATAGCCTTCCGGCAACTCGATGATCCCGCCCGAACTGAGAATCGGCTCCGCGATGAACGCGGCGAGGTTGCCGCTCGACTGACGGTCGATCAGGTCGAACGCGTAGTCGAGTTCGGCGAGCGGGTCGTACGCGCCGTTGCGCTCGAAGCGCGGCCGGTACGCGAACGGCGCCGGAATCGCGAACGAGCCGACCGACGCCGGTCCGACGCCCTTGCGGCCGGCGCTGTACGTGGCCGACGCGGCGGCGCCCGTCATCCCGTGCCACGACTGCGCGAAGCCGACGATCTCGTACTTGCCGGTGACGAGCTTCGCCATCCGGATCGCCGCCTCGTTCGATTCCGCGCCGGTGCTGAGCAGCAGCGCGCGGTCGAGTCCGGCGGGCGTGATATCGGCGAGGCGCGTCGCGAGATCGACGACCGGCCGCGACAGCATCCCGCTGAACAGGTGATCGAGCTTGCCCGCGTATTCGCCGATCACGGACACGATCTCCGGATGGCTGTGGCCGAGTACCGCGCTCATCTGGCCCGACGTGAAATCGAGGATCGCACGGCCGTCGGCGTCGTACACGAAGCTGCCTTTCGCGCGCTCGACGATCATCGGCTCGAACGTGCCGCCGTAGCGGACCAGATGCTGCCTGGCGTTTCGCCAGAAGGTTGCGTCGTCGTTCAGGGACATGGGCGTCTCCGGGCAAAAGGGCAGGGATCGCTTGCAGTCTAGGCGCGCGTCTGGTTTGATGGAAACGAATAGTTCTAATGCAAGCTAGAAAAGGGGCTAATACCTTGGCGCTTTCGCTCGAAATCGACCTGCTGCGCTCGTTCGTCGTGATCGCCGAGGTGCGCGCGTTGAGCCGCGCGGCCGCGCGCGTCGGCCGCACGCAATCCGCGCTCAGCCAGCAGATGAAGCGGCTCGAGGAAGTGGTCGACCAGCCGCTGTTCCAGCGCACCGGCCGCGGCGTGGTGCTCACGCATCCGGGCGAGCGGCTGCTCGTGCATGCGCAGCGCATCCTGCGGCTGCACGACGAGGCGATGGCCGATCTGTGCGGCACGGGGCTGTCGGGGACGATCCGGTTCGGCTGCCCGGACGATTACGCGCAAGTGTGGCTGCCGTCGCTGCTGCGGCAGTTTTCGAGCCAGCATCCGCAGGCGATCGTCGAAGTGGTCTGCGGGCCGACGCCGCGGCTCGTCGAACAGCTGGAGAAGCGCGCGGTCGATCTGGCGATGATTTCCGTGCCGGACGACGGTGCGACCGGCGACATCATTCGCCGCGAGCAACTGGTCTGGATCGGCTATCCGGGGCTCGATCCCGCGCATTTCGATCCGCTGCCGCTGGCGCTGTCCGATCGCGATACGCTCGATCACGTTGCCGCGTGCGACGCGTTGAACCGCGCCGGCCGCGACTATCGCGTCGCGTATGCGAGCAGCAGCCTCGCCGGGCTGATCGCGCTGGTGCGTTCGGGGCAGGCGTTCGCGGTGATGACACAGACGGCCGTGCCGGCCGACGTCGCGATCGTCAACGGCGATCCGCATTTGCCGCCGTTGCCGGCGGTGGGCATTACGCTGCGGTTCGACCGGAAGCGACCGTCGCACCTGACCGCCGCATTCGCCGACCATATCCGGCAAACGCTGCCATTGCTTTGACGGTCGACGCGGATCAGTCGACCATCGACGAGGCCGACATCTGCGTGCGGCCACGCGTCTGCGCGGCCGCATCGCGCACGCGGATTGCCGCCTGCATGCCCGATAGCTTCAGTTCGGTTTCCTGATATTCGTTGCCCGGCTCGGACTCGGCGACGATGCCGCAGCCCGCGAACAGCCGGCACGCGCCGCCCGCGACCAGCGCCGAGCGCAGCGCGACGATGAAATCGCCGTTGCCGTGCGCGTCGATCCAGCCGATCGGCGCCGCATACCAGCCGCGATCGAAGCCTTCGTGCGCACGGATGTGGTCGAGCGCCGGTGCGCGCGGATGGCCGGCCACCGCGGGCGTCGGATGCAGCGCGGCGACGACCTGCAACAGCGACGCATCCGCATTCAGCGCCGCGCGGATCGGCGTGCTCAGGTGCTGCAGCTTCGGCAGCCGGTGCAGCGACGGTTGATCGGGCACGTCGAGCGTGCGCGCCAGCGGCGCGAGCGCGGCACGGATCGCGTCGACGACGAGCGCGTGTTCGAGCCGTTCCTTCGCCGAAGCCATCAGCGCGGCGCCGAGCGCGCGATCGTCGTCGGGCGTCGCGCCGCGCCGGATCGTGCCGGCCAGCGCATGCGTGCGCACGTCGCCGGCCGCGACACGCGCGAGCCGTTCCGGCGTGGCGCCGACGAAGCACGCCCCGTCGCGACGGACGGCGAACAGGTGCGCATGCGCATCGCGCCGCCGCAGACGGCGCAGCAGCGGCGCGATCGCGACGGGCCGCGCGTACCGTTCGAGCACGTCGCGGGCGAGCACGACCTTGCCGAACGCGCCGTCGCGGATCGCGTCCACTGCGCGACGGACTTCGTGCTGCCATTCGCTCGCCCGCAGCGCCTGCGTGTGCAGCAGTTGCGGCGGATCGTCCTCCGCGGCCTCGGCAAGCGCACCGAGCGACTCGATCCGCGCGAGACACGCATGCGCGAGCGCGGCCGGATCGTCGTGGGCGGCGACGACCTGCTGGCAGACGGCCCAGTACGCGTCGCCTTCGCGCACGATCAGCAGCCGCGCCAGCGTCATGCTCGCATCGGGAAACGGCGCCCAGTGCGCGCTGCGCGGGCCCTGCGAATCGAACCGGAAGCCGCCGACCAGCCGCGGCGGCTGCGGGCCGGCCGTGACCGCGTCGCGCACGAGCGTGCGCCAGCGCGCGTCGATCTGCGCGAAGCGCGTGTCGCCGGTGGCGCGCAGTTCGACGGCGCAGTCCCAGCCGAACAGCGTGACGGACGCATCGCCGGCTTCGTGGAAGCACCACGGCGTGACGCCGTCGTCCCACGCGGCGATCAGGTCGAAGAAGTCGAGCGGGCGCAGCGGCACCGAGACCGACGCGAGCGTCGCCGTGCCGGTGGCGGCGGCGCGGCGGGCCGCCCGCGCGAACGTGTCGTGCAGCAGCGGAAGGCCGGCGTTCATGCGAGCCCCCGCTGTTGTCGCCAGTATTGCGTCTGCTGCGCGATGTACCACGCGATGAGCTGGACGAACAGCGTCTCGACGTAGTCGGCGTCGAGGCCAGCCTGTTCGGCCCAGCGGCGCCGGTCGGGCAGCATCGCGGCCACCCGCTCCGGCGCGGCGATGCTCGCTTCGTCCGGCTTGAAGCGCGACGCGGCCAACACGTACTGCATGCGCCGGCCGAGCGCGTCGATGATGTCGGCGTCCAGGCGATCGATCGCTTCGCGAATGTCGGGAAGCCCCATGCAGGCGTCCGGTGTTTTCATGTGTACTCCTTTCCGTAACGAAGGGACTGGTCGATCCGTTCGACCAGATGGGCGATCACCGCCGGGTATTGGTGCCGCAGATAGAAGTGGTCGCCGTTGAACGTCTGGACGCGGATCGGCCGCGTCGCGACGTCCTGCCACGCCTGCGCCTCGTCGTTGTCCAGCTCGGGATCGGCGAGCGGCAGCATCACGCCGAGCGGCGCATCGATGCGCGGCGGGCGGTCGCGCCGATACGTTTCGATCGCGCGGTAGTCGTGGCGGATCATCGGCAGGTAGATCGCGCGCATTTCAGGATCGGCGAGGAGCGCGGCGTGCTCGCCGGACAGCCGGGCGACATCGCCGACGAGCGCGTCGTCGGATTGCAGGTGCAGATCCGACGGGCGCTGGCGATGCGGCGGCGGCAGCGCGGAAACGGCCACGTAAAGCGGCGCGGCGCCGCGCGCTTCGAGCCGCACCGCGACCTCGTACGCGAGCGCCGCGCCGAGGCTGTGCCCGAACAGCACGAGCGGCGCGTGCGCATAGCGTTGCAGCGCGTCGGCGGCCGGGCCGGCGAGCGCGTCGATCGAGTGCAGGCACGGCTCGCCGAAGCGTTCCTCGCGGCCCGGATACTGCAGCGCGAGCAGATCGACGTCCCACGGCAGCGCACGGCGCCAGCCGCGAAAGAAATTCGCGGTGCCGCCTGCATGCGGAAAGCAGACGAGTTGCGCGCGCGGGCACGGCGACAGCCGCAGCTCGCGAATCCAGTGCGAATCGGTCGCGCGCGTGCTCATGCGGCCGCCGGCTGCAACTGGCGGCGCAACAGGTCGCGCAGCGATTTCTTGCTGGTCTTGCCGATGCCGGTTTCCGGAAAACGCGGCATGAATTCGATGCGGTCGGGGATCTTGAACGCCGCGAGCCCGCAGTCGCGCAGATAACGTTTCAGCACCAGTCTGGACGGGGCCGGCGTGCGTGCGACGACGAACGCGCAGGTCCGTTCGCCGAGCATCGGGTCGGGCATCGCGACGACCGCCGCGTCGTGCACCTGCGGATGCGCGAGCAACAGGTTTTCCACTTCCTCGGCGGAGATCTTCTCGCCGCCGCGGTTGATCTGATCCTTGTCGCGACCTTCGACGACGAGGTCGCCGTCGGCGGTGCGCCGCACGCGGTCGCCGCTGCGATAGAAGCCGTCGGCCGTGAATGCCGTCGCGTCGTGCTCCGCGAGCCGGTAGTAGCCGCGGATCGTGTACGGGCCGCGTACCTGCAGTTCGCCGATTTCGCCGGGCGCGACCGGTGCGCCGGTTTCATCGACGATGCGCACTTCGTCGCCGTCCGACACGGGGCGGCCCTGCGTGTGCGCGATGCGCTCGGGCGCATCGTCGAGCCGCGTGCAGCAGATGAGCCCTTCGGCCATGCCGAACACCTGCTGCAGCCGGCAGCCGAGCACAGGCGTCACGCGCGCGGCCGCGTGGTCCATCAGCCGTGCGCCGCCGACCTGCAGCACGCGCAGGCTCGACAGGTCGGCCTGTCGTTGCGGCTGCTCGTCGAGCCACAGCAACGCGAGCGGCGGCACGAGCGCGGTATGCGTGACGCGTTCCTGCGCGATCAGCGCGAAGCTTTGATCGGGCTCGGGCCGTACGGTCGTCACGACCCGGCCGCCCGCGAGCAATGCGCCGATCGTGCCGGGGCAGCACAGCGTGAAGTTGTGCGCCATCGGCAGCGCGGCGAGATAGACGGTGTCGGCGTCGAACCCGCTCGCGGCGCTGCACGCGCGCACGTTGTACAGATATTCGCGATGGCGGCGCGGAATCAGCTTCGGCGTGCCGGTTGTGCCCCCCGACAACTGGAAGCACGCGATGTCGTCGGCGCTTGCCGCGCAGGCGTGCACGGGCGGCGCGCCGTACAGCGTATCGAACGGCGTGAACGCGTGATCGTCGCCGGCCATCACGACGTGCTCGAGCGTCGGGCAGTCGGCTTGCAACGCGGCCGCGAGCGGCCGGCAGTCGAAATCGCCGAGTGGCGACGCGCCGAGGTACGCACGCGCGCCGGCGAAGCGGCAGAACGCGCCGATCTCGTAGTGACGGTGCGCGGGCAGCGCGAGCACCGGCCGCACGCCGAGCTGGAACAGCGCGAAGCACGTCTCGATGAAGCGCGCGTCGTTCGGCAACTGGACGACGACCGTATCGCCGCGCGTCAGGCCGAGCCGCGCGAGGCCGCCCGCGACGCGGCGAATGCGCGCCAGCAGATCGCGATAGCACAGCCGGAGCGTGCCGTCGACGATCGCGAGCGCGTCGGGATGGCGCTGCGCGCAGGCATCGAGCGCGTCGAAGAACGTCGTGTCCTGCCAGTAGCCGACGTCGCGGTAGCGGCGCACGAACGCGTCGGGCCAGTCGGGCGCGTCGGCCGGTACGGCCGCCGCCACGGAAGAAGGGGAGGATTGCATGCGCTGACCTCGAGCTCCGGCAAGTTGTCAAAAATTGTAAATGAGAGGTATTATCATTTAGAACAGGTGCTGCGATAGCGCCGTTTCTTTTGATATCGCGGCAATTTCGTTCGATCGGGCGTCGATCGCGCGGCGCCCGCCCGGTCCGGCCGGACAATCGGCCGGTTGCCGCCGGCGTGCGCCGGCCCGCGCGTGCCGCCTCACCAACGGACCTCCGATGAGATCGACTTCCTTCGCTTCGTCACGACGTCACCCGCCGGTGCTCGTGCCCGGCAATCATCCGGGCGTGGTGCACATCGACGCGGGCATGAAACTCATGAGCGGCACGCTGTGCTCGGACAGCCGCGACTGGTACGAGGAGCCGCTCGAAAAAGGGCTGAAGCTCGTCCTCGTGCAGAGCGGGCAGTTACGCTGCCGCGTGCCGGGCCAGCCCGAGCAATGCATCAAGGGGCCGGGCCTGTGCGTGATCGCCAACGACGGCGAATTCACGACGCACCAGATCTACGATCGCGACGTGCCGCTGCGCTACACGATCGTGCAGCTCGGCCTCGACGCGCTCGATCGCAACCTGAGCCTGCTGCCGGAGAAGATGCTCGCGCCGACGGGCGGCGATCCGCGCATCGTCAGTTGCCCGGCGTCGAAGGCGCTGCAGGCGCTCGCCGTGCAGATCGCCACCTGCCCGTTCGATGGCGCGGTGCGCGAGTACTACCTGAAGGCGAAGGCGTTCGAGCTGACCGCGCTGAGCGCGCAGTTGCTGGCCACGCAGCGGCAATCGGCGCCGGCCGACGTGCGCGTCACGTCGTCGGATGTCGAGCGCGTGTACGCGGCGAGCGACATCCTGACGCGCGAGCTTCAGCATCCGCCGACGCTCGACGCGCTCGCGAGCCGCGTCGGGATGAATTCGCGCAAGCTGACGGCCGGCTTCCGCAAGGTATTCGGCACGAGCGTGTACGCGTATCTGCAGGAATACCGGCTGCGGACCGCGCACGCGATGCTGTGCGCGGAGGATGCGAACGTGTCGACCGTCGCGTACCGCGTCGGCTACAGCCCCGCGCATTTTTCGATCGCGTTCCGCAAGCGCTACGGCATTTCGCCGAGCGATATCCGCGTGTCGTCGAACGCGATCGACGACCACGAACGGGTGGGCGCGGCGATCTAAAACAACTGACCGGCAGCCTAAAGGAATCGACCGGGCTCATGGGTGTTAATGAGATAGATTCTCATTCACGGGTGGCCGCCGCCGCGCGGACCCGCCGTCGAACGACCCATACAAGGCGTGCCCATGAGCCAGACCGTTGTCGATTCCATTACCGACCATTCCGATCCTTCCTGTTGTGCTCCCCCTGACTTTCGCGCACGGCTCGTCGCACTGATCGCCGAGCTGCTCGACGAATCCGTCGACGAGATCGCGTCGCTCGACGACGACGAGGACCTGCTGAGTTGCGGCCTCGATTCGATCCGGCTGATGTATCTGCAAACGCGCGTGAACCGGCTCGGCCACGCGCTGACGTTCGACGCGCTCGCACGCACGCCGACGCTCGGTGCGTGGACTGCGTTGCTTACGAACGCGCCGCGTATCGCGCGGGCGGAAGCCGCCGCTGCTTCCGAAGCAGTCGACGTGCATGCGCCGTTCGAGTTGTCCGCGGTGCAGCAGGCGTACTGGCTCGGCCGCGGCGACGGCGAGGTGCTCGGCAACGTGAGCTGCCACGCGTTCCTCGAATTCCGCAGCCGCGCGATCGATCCCGTTCGTCTCGACATCGCGTGCCGGCGCGTGCGCGAGCGTCATCCGATGCTGCGCGCGCGTTTCGACGGCGGCCGCCAGCAGATCCTCGCCGAGTCGGACGCACCGGTGTTCGCGCACGCCGACTGGCGCGACCGGACGGCGGCCGATGCGGAAACCGAATGGGCGTCGCTGCGCGCGTTCCGCTCGCACGAATGTCTGGACGTCGAGCACGCGCAAGTGTTCATGATCGGGCTCGTGCAGATGCCCGGCGGCGAGGATCGCGTGTGGCTCAGCGTCGACCTGCTCGCGGCCGATGTCGACAGCGTGCGGCTGCTGATGCACGAGATCGGCGTCGCGTATGCCGAGCCGTCGGCGCTGCCCGCTGCGCCGTCGACGTGGTTCCCGGCCTGGCTCGCGCGTCGCGCGGCCGAAACGCGCGATGCGCGGGCCGCGGCGCGCGACGCATGGCACGCGCGGCTCGCGACGCTGCCGGAAGGGCCGGCGCTGCCGCTCGCCCGTGCGCCGGACACGATTCGCGCGCCGCGTTTCAGCCGCGTCTCGCATACGCTGAGCACGGACGAGCTCGCGCGTCTGCAGGCGCGCGCCGCGCAGCATGGCGTCACGCTGTCGTCGGTGTTCGGCGCGGCGTTCGCGGCCGTGCTCGCGCGCTGGAGCGGCCGGCACGCATTCCTGCTCAACGTGCCGCTGTTCGACCGGCACGGCGATGCGCCCGATCTGGGCCGCGTGATCGCCGATTTCACGACGCTGTTGCTCGTCGAATGCGACGTGCACGCCGATGCGAGCACGGCCGACGCGGTGCGCGCGTTCCAGCAGCGGCTGCACGGTGCGATCGCGCACGCCGCGTATCCGGCGCTCGACGTGCTGCGCGATGCGCGTCGGCACGGCACGCCGCGCGCGGCGCCGATCGTGTTTTCGTGCAATCTCGGCGACGAATCGTTCGTGCCCGATGCGTTCGCGCGGGTGTTCGGCGATCTGCACGACATGATTTCGCAGACGCCGCAGGTGTGGCTCGACCATCAGCTCTATCGCGTGCCGGGCGGCGCGCTGCTCGCGTGGGACAGCGTCGACGGCCTGTTCCCGGACGGGATGATCGACGCGATGTTCGGCGCGTATGTGGCGTTCGTGCAGGCGCTGTGCGATCGCGACTGGCGGCTGCCGATCGCGGTCGGGCTGCCGTCCGCGCAGCGGCGCGTGCGCGATGCGCTCAACGCGTTGCCGGCCCCTGGCCGCGTGCGCACGCTGCATCACGATTTCTTCGCGCTGGCCGCACGCGAGCCGGCTGCCGTCGCAGTGCGATGCGGCGACCGCACGATGACGCGCGGCGAACTGGCCGCGCAGGCGCTCGCGATCGCGGGCGGGTTGCGGGTGGCCGGGATCGGCCACGGCGATGCGGTCGAGATCAGCCTGCCGCGCGGGCCCGCGCAGGTCGCGGCCGTGTTCGGCGTGCTGGCGGCCGGCGCGTGCTACGTGCCGCTCGACATCGCGCAGCCGGTCGCGCGCAAGGCGTTGATCGAGCGTGCGGCGGGCGTGAAGGCCGTGATCGGCGACACCGCGTGCGCGGACGGGCCGCTGCCGCACGTCGGCGTCGCCGCGCTGCTGCGACATGCGCCGCTGGCCGCGCCGCTTGCAGTCGCGCCGCAGGCGACGGCCTACGTGATCTACACGTCCGGGTCGACGGGCGTGCCGAAGGGTGTCGAGATGACGCACGCGGCGGCGCTCAACACGATCGACGCGATCGATGCGCTGCTCGGCGTGCGCGCGGACGATCGGCTGCTCGCGGTGTCGGCGCTCGATTTCGATCTGTCGGTGTACGACCTGTTCGGCGCGCTGGGCGCCGGCGCGGAACTCGTGCTGCCGACGCAGGACGAAGCGCGCGATGCGGCGCGCTGGATCGACCTGATCGCGCAGCACCGCGTGACGCTGTGGAACTCGGCGCCCGCGCTGCTGGAAATGGCGCTCGCCGTGCCGGCGCCGCGCGACGCGTGCCGCAGCGTGCGCGCGGCGCTGCTGTCCGGCGACTGGATCGCGCTCGACCTGCCGGCGCGCCTGCGCGAGCGCTGCGGCGACGCGTGTGCGTTCCACGCGCTCGGCGGCGCGACCGAGGCCGGCATCTGGTCGAACGTGCAGACGGTGCGCGACGTGCCGCCGCACTGGCGTTCGATTCCGTATGGGCGGCCGTTGCCGGGGCAGGCGTATCGCGTCGTCGATGCCGACGGGCGCGATGCGCCCGATTACGTGCCGGGCGAATTGCTGATCGGCGGCGACAGTCTTGCGCGCGGCTACCGGAACGATCCCGAGCTGACCGCGCAGCGTTTCGTGCAGCACGCGTCGGGCCGCTGGTATCGCACCGGTGACCGCGGCCGCTACTGGCCGGACGGGACGCTCGAATTCCTCGGGCGCGAGGATCGGCAAGTGAAGGTGCGCGGGCACCGGATCGAACTCGGCGAGATCGAGGCGGCGCTGGCCGCGCATCCGCGGATCGACGGCGCGTGCGCGAGCGTCGTCCACGGCGAGGCCGCGCGCATCGTCGCGGCGTTCGTGCCGGCCGATTGCGCAGCATCGGACCCCGCGCCGTCGTCGCTCGCGGAAGCCGGCACGGCCGACACGATGCCGGCGGAAGCGGCCGTCGCGCATGCCGTTGCCGGCCGGTTGCGCGACGGCGACGCGGGCTTGCCGCCGTCGCTGCGTGCGCACTGGCGCGCGAAGGGCGACGCATCGATTGCCATCGACGATGCGCTCGATCGACTCGACTGGCAGGCCCCCGATCTCGACGACCTGACGGCAGCGCTGCGCGCGCTCGCCGCCGAGCCCGACACCGCCGCGCAGCGCGTGCCGCTGGACCCGTGCGTGGCGCCGCTCGCGTTCGCGACGCGTTTGCCCGACGGCGCGCGCGCACTGCACGAATTTGCGGGCGCGCTGGACGCACAGGCCGCGGCAAACGAACGCGCATTGCGCGTCGCGGTGCTCGACGTCCGCGCTGGGCAGCCGCTCGATGCCGGGCTCGGCGTGCTTGACGATCCACGCTTCGACGTGACGCTGTTCGACGTGTCGCCGGGCCTGCTGCACACCGCCCGGGCCCGCTTCGCCCGAACGATGCCGGCGCTTCAGCCGATGCAGGACGGCTTGCTGCCCGCACGCCATCTCGGCGCATTCGATTGCGTGATCAGTTTCGCGGCCGCGCATCTGCGCGACGATCCGCGCGACACGTTCCGGATCGCGGCTGCGCTGCTTGCGCCCGACGGCCGCCTGCTGCTCGCCGACGTGCTGCGCGATTCGCCGCTGCGCGAACTCGTCGCGAGCGTCGCGGGCGATGCGTCGCCGCCGCGGCCGTTCGCCGGCGATGCGCTCGCGGCAGCCGCCCACGCCTGCGGTTTCGCGCTCGATGCGCGGAGCTGGCGCTCGGCGGCGTTCGTCTGCATCGCGGCGCGCCGGGTCGGCGAGCCGATCGCACCGGCGGCCCTGGCCGACTGGCTGCGCGACCGGTTGCCCGACGCAATGCGCCCCGATGCGCTGTGGTGCGTGCCTCGCTGGCCGCTCAACGCGAACGGCAAGATCGACCGCCGCGCAGTCGGGGATGCGCTCGCGCGCGCACTCGGCGACGCACCGGCCGCGCACGACGCGTTCGTGCCGACCGACGAACGGCACGCGATATTGCTGGCCTGCTGGGAACAGGCGCTCGGCCGCGCGGCGAACGCGCGCGACGCGACGTTCTTCGCGCTCGGCGGCGACAGCCTGCTCGCGACGCGCCTGCTTGCGCAACTGCGCGAGCGGCTCGGCGTGCGGATCGGGATGGCCGCGTTCTACCGGCAGCCGACGCTGGCCGGTCTCGCGGCGCAGCTCGACGAACTGACGTCGGCGGTGCCCGCCGACAGCGACGCATCGGTCGCGACGATCGAGGAGGGCGTGCTGTGAGCTTCGACGACGTGCTCGATCTCTGCCGCGAACGGCAGATCGAACTATGGTGCGACGACGGCGGCCAGTTGCGCTATCGCGCACCGGCCGGCGCGCTCGATGCGGATCTCGCCGCGCGCATCAAGGCCGAACGCGACGCGTTCGTCCGCTTCCTTCAGGACGGCGCATGGCGCAGCGATCCGGCGCGCCAGTACGAACGGTTCGCCCTGACGCCGGTGCAGGCCGCGTATGTGCTGGGCCGCCACGCATCGTTCGAGTTCGGCGGCAGCGCATGCCATCTATACGTCGAATACGACGAACCGAAGGATCTCGACTGCGTGCGCTTCGAAGCCGCTTGGAATGCATGCGTCGCGCGCCATCCGATGCTGCGCGCGATCGTCGAGGACAACGCATGGCAGCGCGTGCTGCCCGACGTGCCGTGGCAGCCGCTCACCGTGCACGACCTGCGCGACGCCGACGCGAACGCATTCGACGCACACCTGAACCGCGTGCGCGAGCGCCTCGATCATGCGGTGCATGCACTCGACCGCTGGCCGGTGCTGCAGCCGGAAGTGAGCGTCGGGCCGGACGTCGCGGTGCTGCACCTGTCCGTGGATTTCACGCTGATCGACTACGCGAGCCTGCAATTGCTGCTCGCCGAATGGCGGCGTCGTTACGACGATCCGCAATGGCGGCCCGCGCCGCTCGACGCGACGTTTCGCGACTATGTGATGCATGAAGCACAGGCCGGCACGCGGGCCGACCATGCGCGCGACAAGGCGTGGTGGCTCGCTCGCATCGACGCGCTGCCCGCGCGGCCCGATTTGCCGGTCGTGCCCGTGCTGCACACCGGCGCGCCGCCGCGCTTCACGCATCGGCATGCGCGGCTCGATCGCACGCAATGGGCCGCGCTGAGCGGCCATGCGAGCCGTTTCGGGCTGAGCGCGGCGAGCGTCGCGCTGGCCGCGTTCGCCGAGATCGTCGGCCGCTGGAGCCAGGCGCCGGCGTTCTGCCTGAACCTGACGGTGCTGAACCGTCCGCCCGTGCATCCGCGCATCGATGCGGTGCTCGGCGATTTCACCGCACTGAGTCTGCTCGCCGTCGATGCGACGCACGGGCGCGATTTCGTCGAGCGCGCCCGCACGATCGGCGCGCGGATGTTCGACGATCTCGACCATCGCGCGTTCACCGGCGTCGACGTGATGCGCGAACTCGCGCGGCGGCGCGGCAAGGAGGCGGCGCTGATGCCGGTGGTGTTCACGAGCGGGATCGGCAGCGTCGGGCGCCTGCTCGGCGAGCAGGCGACTCGCGCCGAACCGCCGCGCTACATGATCAGCCAGACGCCGCAGGTATGGCTCGACTGCCAGGTGACCGACCAGTTCGGCGGGCTGGAAATCGGCTGGGACGTACGCGACGACCTGTTTCCGGACGGCATGCCGGCCGCGATGTTCGATGCGTATGTCGCGCTGCTGGGCCGGCTGGCCGACGATGCCGCATGGTGGTCGCGTGCGGGCGACATCGTGCTGCCGTCCGCTGCGCCGGTCGCCGACGTGCATCCGGATGCGGATACGCATATCGCGGCCGGTTTCGCCGCGCAGGCGTTGCGCACGCCCGATGCGCCGGTCGTGATCGACGCACAGGGGGCGCGCACGTATCGCGACGTCGCGCAACACGCGGCGGCGCTGCGTACGGCGCTGGAGCACGCAGGCGTCGGCGTGGGCGACACCGTCGCGGTGCTGATGCCGAAGTGCGCGCACCAGCTCGCGGCCGTGCTCGCGATCGTTCAGACGGGCGCCGCGTACGTGCCGGTCGACAGCCGCCAGCCGGCGCTGCGGCAGCAGGCCATTCTGCGCAATGCGCGGGTACGTGCGGTCGTCAGCGTGCAGGCGCTCGCATTCGAACACGATGGTTGCATGCGCATCGATATCGATGCGTTGCCGATCGATCCGCAATGGCCGCCGCGCGCCGCGTGCGACGTCGCCCGCGATGCGTTGGCCTACGTGATCTACACGTCGGGTTCCACCGGCGAGCCGAAGGGCGTGATGCTGAGCCACGCGGCGGTGTGCAACACGCTCGCCGACATCAGCGCGCGGCATGCGGTCGGCCCGGGCGACGTGGTGCTGGGCCTGGCCGAACTGAGCTTCGACCTGTCCGTCTACGACTGCTTCGGTGCAACCGCGCGCGGCGCATGCATCGTGCTGCCCGATCCGGCGCGCGGCAACGATCCGTCGCACTGGGCCGAACTGATGGCGCGCCATCGCGTGACGCTATGGAACTCGGTGCCCGCGCAGGGGCAAATGCTGATCGACTACCTCGAAGGCGAACCGGCGCTCGACGTGCCGGGCCCGCGCCGCGTGCTGTGGTCGGGCGACTGGATTCCGGTGACGCTGCCGGCCCGCTGGTGGCGCCGCTGGCCCGACAGCGCGCTGTTCAGCCTGGGCGGCGCGACCGAAGCGTCGATCTGGTCGATCGAGCATCCGATCCGCCCCGAAGACACGCAGCTCGCGAGCATTCCGTACGGCCGCGCGCTGACAGGGCAGACGATGGAGGTGCTCGACGCACTCGGTCGGCCGTGCCCGCCCGGCGTGCGCGGCGAGATCCATATCGGCGGCGTCGGGCTCGCAA
Organism: Burkholderia sp. MS389; assembly: GCF_016899425.1. GTDB lineage: Bacteria > Pseudomonadota > Gammaproteobacteria > Burkholderiales > Burkholderiaceae > Burkholderia > Burkholderia sola. Next base: position 1,299,677 of record NZ_CP045995.1, on the reverse strand, counting down.
CGGGCTATGCGAACGATCCCGTGCGGACGGCCGAACGCTTCATCCGTCATCCGGACGGGCGCAGGCTTTATCGCACCGGCGATCTCGGGCGCGTGCGCGCCGACGGCTCGCTCGAATTCCTCGGGCGGCAGGACGATCAGGTGAAGATCCGCGGCTACCGGATCGAACTGGCCGAGATCGACGCGGCGCTGACCGCGCATCCGCTCGTCGGCGCGGCCGCGACGATCGTGCTGGGCGACGGCGCGGAGCGCCGGCTCGCGAGCTTCGTGTCGCTGCAGGGCGCGGAAGCGCCGCCGTCGGCGCAGGACGATGCGCTGCATGACGTAGCGACGCAGGTGCGTGCGGCATTCGACGCCGCGCATTGGCCCACGCAGGCGGACGTGTCGCGTTCGGTCGCGCAGCTCGAAACGGCATGCGTGGCGTCGCTCGCCGCGTGGATCGTGCCGGCCGGCGGCTTGACGACGGACGGCTCGACCGGTTTCGCGACGCTGTGCGAGCGGCTGCGCGTGCCGGCGGCGCGACGGTATCTGCTGCGCCACTGGCTCGCGATGCTGGTCGCGCATCGCGTCCTGGATGCGGACGCCGAAGACGGTTGGCGCATGCGGCCTGACGCGCACATCGTCGACGCGCTTGCCTGCTGGGACGCATTCGCGCAACACGCGTCGCCCGAGCTGTGGCCGGCCGTGCTCGTCGACTACTTCCGCGATAGCGCCGGATGTCTCGACGCGCAGATCGACGGCAGCGTATCGCCGGCCGGCCTGATGTTCCCGGAAGGTGCTCCGCATATCGCCGAAGCGATGTACAGCGACGGCGAACATGCCCGCGCGCTGCATCGCGGGATGGCGCAGGCCGTGCGCGCGGTGATCGAGCGCGAGCCGCAGCGCGCGTGGCGCATCCTCGAGATCGGTGCGGGCACGGCCGCCGCGACGCGGGCGATCGTCGACGCGCTCGCGCCGCTGGTCGAAGCCGGGACGCGCATCGATTACCTGTTCAGCGACGTGTCGAGCTACTTCCTCGCGGCCGCGCGCGAGCGTTTCGCCGCGTATCCGTGGATGCGCTTCGTGCGCTTCGACATGAACGCGCGCTGCGACGCGCAGGGCATTGCGCCGCATTCGGTCGACCTGACGATCAGCTCCGGCGCGCTGAACAATGCGCGCGATACGGTCGCGCTGATCGCCGGATTGCGCGCGCTATCGGCCGCCGATGCGTGGTGGGTGATCCAGGAGCTGACGGCCGAGCATCCGGAAATCAGCATCAGTCAGGCGCTGATGATGGAGACGCCGGACGACGCGCGGGCCGCATCGGCACGGTTGTTCGTGCCGCACGCGCAGTGGCTCGACTGGCTGCAGGCGGAAGCGGGCGATCGCGCGCTCGGGTGCGTCGCGCCCGACACGCCGCTCGCCGCGCTCGGCTACGACATCCTGCTGGCCCACGTGAAGCGCGGCGCGGCGCGCATCGCGCCGGATGCGCTGCTGGCGTTCGTCGCCGAGCGCGTGCCGGGCTACATGGTGCCGTCGCAACTGCGCGTGCTCGAACGTTTGCCGGTGACCGCGAACGGCAAGATCGACCGCCGTATGCTGGCTGGCATCGCCGATATCCGCGAGCCGGCGCCGCCGGTGGTCCGACCGGTGGCGACGCCGGCCGCCGATCCGCTGCTGGCGAGGCTGATCGGCTTGTGGGAAACCGTGCTCGATACGCGCGACGTCTCGCCGGATCAGGACTTCTTCGCCGCGGGCGGCGATTCGCTGTTGATCGCGCAGCTCGTGTCGCGGCTGCGCGGCGAGGAACCGCTCGCACATGCACATCCGTTCGACCGGCTGCTGCGCTGGGTGCTCGCGCAGCCGACGCCGGCCGCGTTCGCGCAATGCCTGCGCGACGCAGGCGAACAGCCGGCGAGCGCGCCGCCGACGGCCGCGCCGGCCGCGTTGCGCACACCGCGTGCATCGACGGTCGTCCACGCGCCGGCGCCGCGCGTGCGCGCCGGCGTGCGGCCGATTCCGCTCGCGCCGGGCGACGGCGTGCCGCGCGTGATCGTGCACGAAGGGCTCGGCACCGTGCATGCGTATCGTCCGGTGCTTCCCGCGCTCGCGCGGCTCGGCCCGGTGCTCGGCTTCGCGGTGCGCGACGCGCAGGACTATCTCGACCTGCCGGCGCGGCACCTGAACGCGACGCTCGGCCGGCGTTATGCGGAGGCGCTGTGGCGCAGCGGCGCGCGCGAGGTCGACGTGCTCGGCTATTGCTCGGGCGGGCTGGTCGCGCTGGAAATGGCGAAGTCGCTGGTGCAGCTCGGCGTCGCGGTGCGCACGCTCGACATCGTGTCGAGCTACCGGATTCCTTACCTGATCGAGGACGAACGGCTCGTGCTGTTCAACTTCGCGGCGACGCTCGGACTGCCGCTCGACGCGCTCGGTTTTCCGGAGACGTACGTGCTGGCCGACGCGCTCGCCGACGCGTTGAAGGCGGCCCCCGCGCGGCTCGCGCCCGGCAGCTTGCAGGCGCAGCTCGAAATCTTCGGCGATCGCTGCGAGCCGCTCGACGTGCTGCGCGACCGTGTGTTGCGCGCGGCGGCCGGCCTGTCGATGCAGGACGCGCTCGCACATCCGCTGCTCGACGAGCGCGAGCGGCTCTACCGGCTCTTCATGCATTCGGTGCAGGCGTGCCATTGGGCCGGCGATGCGCCGTATGCGGGCGCGTTGCGGCTGTTCGTGCCGGAGCGCTGCAACCCGCTGATTCCGCAGCAGCGCGCGGCGCTCACCGACTACTGGACGGCGCAGGCGCTCGGCGGCATCACCGCCGTCGATATCCCCGGCGGTCATTTCGACTGCCTGAACGCCGCGTTCGTCGATACCCGCCTGAAGGAGGCACGATGAAGGTCCATCCGCTGCCGGTCGTCGTGGCCGGCTCCCGTTTCGGTCAGTTCTATGCGGCGGGCCTCGCGGCGTCCGGTTCGTATCGCGTCGCCGGCATCCTCGGGCAGGGCAGCGCGCGCACGGCGGCGTTGGCCGCGCGCGTCGGCGCGCCGGTGTTCGATTGCGTCGACGCGTTGCCGGACGACGTACGCGTCGCCTGCGTCGCCGTCGGCGGCGCGGCGCGTGGCGAGCAGGGCGCAGCGCTCGCGTGCCGGCTGCTCGAACGCGGGATCGACGTCGTGATCGAGCATCCGCTGCTGCCCGACGAATGGGACAGCGTGTTGCGCACCGCGTCGCGCGAGGGGCGCCGTTGCCTGCTCAACAGCTTCTATCCGAACCTGCCGGTCGTCGCGCGCTTCATCGCGGTCGCGCGACGGCTGCGCGAGACGAGCGCGCCGGTGCATGCGGATGTCGTGTGTTCGGTGCAGGCGAGCTACGCGGCGCTCGACGTGCTCGCGGCCGCGTTGCAGGGCGTCGGGCCGTGGTCGGTCGAACCGATCGGGCCGGCGCTGTCGTCGATGCGCGAATGCGCGATGGTGCTCGCCGAAACGCCGGTGTCGCTGCGCGTGCACAACGAGATGGCGGCGGCCGACGACGGCCGGATGAGCCTGCTGTTCGGCATCACGCTGACGACCGACGCCGGCACGTGGACGCTCGCGTCGCCGCACGGCCCGCTGTGGTGGGCGCCCGCGCTGCGCGAGCCGGCGATGGATGAAAACGGCCTGTTCCCGATTTTCGGCGAGCCGGCCGGCGATGCCATGCCGAGCATCCAGATCTGCGACGACGCACAGGACACGTGGGGCGACATTCATGCGCGCTGCTGGCCGCAGGCGGCCGTGCGCGCGGTCGACCGGCTCGTGGCCGGCGACGGGCTGCACGCGTGCAACCAGCGCAGCATCGACGTGGCGCGCGTCTGGCAGCAGTTGACCGCGCAGCTCGGTTTTCCGGAGCAGCCGCCGGGCGATGCGCGCGCCGCGACGCTCGGCATGCTGCTGGAGCTTGCCGCATGAAGGGGGCGTTGTTTGCAATGTTGCGGCCGTTCGCGGTGCCGCTCGTCACGGCGGTGGCGTTGCAGGCGTTGGCCGGCGTCGCGTCGCTCGTGCCCTGGCTTGCGCTCGCGCATCTCGCCGACGCATGGCGCGCGACGGCGCAGCTCGACGCGGCGGCGCGCGGCTGGCTCGTCGCGGCCGCGGCGGCCGGCGCGTGCTGGCTGGGCGGCCAGACGGTCGCGCTGCACCTGACGCACCGCGTCGACGCCGATCTCGGCGACCGCTTGCGCAAGCGCCTCGCCGATCATCTGCAGCGTTTGCCGCTCGGCTGGTTCGCGCGCGCGGGCAGCGACCGCGTCGCGCGCCATGTCGACCAGGACGTGCGCGCGCTGCACCAGCTCGTCGCGCATGCACCGGCCGATCTCACGCAGCTCGTCGTGGTGCCGTGCGCGGCGCTCGCGTGCCTGCTTTACCTGAATCCGGCGCTGCTCGCGTTCGCGCTCGTGCCGCTCGTCGCCGGTGCGGCGCTGTTCCGCTGGATGCGGTCGGCCCGATTCGCGCCGGCCTTCGCGGCGCGCAACGCGGCGCTCGAACGGCTGATGGGCGACTACGCGCAGCTCGCGCAGAATCCGGCGCTCGTGCGGCAATATCCGGGCGCCGGCATCGAGGCGGCCGCGCTGGCGTCGGCCGGGAATTTCTCGCACGCGTTCTCGGCGTGGGTCGGCCGCATCGGCGGCCTCGGCGCCTGCACGCAGGTGCTGCTCGGCACGCCGTTCCTGCTCGCGTGGGTCGTGTCCGGCGCGACGTGGCTGACGGCCGGGCAGTTGCCGGTCGGCACGCTGTGCGCGTTCGCGCTGCTGATCTGGGCGGTCGCGGCGCCGGTGCGCGCGCTCGGTCACGGCGCCGATGCGTTGCGCGAGGCACGCGCGGCCGCCGCGCGGCTCGATGCGTTGCTCGCGCAGCCGGGCTTGCAGGAACCCGTCGACGGCGCGGCACAGGCACCGCGCGATGCATCGATCGAACTGCGCGGCGTGCAGGTCGACATCGACGGCGAGCCGATCCTGCGCGACATCGACGCGACGATCGCGGCCGGCACGACCACCGCGATCGTCGGGCCGTCGGGCGCGGGCAAGAGCACGCTGCTGATGCTGCTCGCGCGCTTCATGGATCCGGATCGCGGCACGGTGCGGCTCGGCGGCGCCGATCTGCGGCTGCTCGCGTCGGCAACGCGCCGCGAACAGATCGCGATGGTGTTCCAGCAGGCGACCGCGCTCGACGATGTGTCGATTGCCGCGAACATCGCGCTGTACCGCCCCGATGCCGATCGCGACGCGATTTGCGCCGCCGCGCGCGCGGCCTGTCTCGACGCACGCATCGACGCATTGCCGGGCGGCTACGACTGCGTGTGCGGTCGCGACGTGCGGCTGTCCGGCGGCGAACTGCAGCGGCTGTCGATTGCACGTGCGCTGCTGTCGCGCGCGCCGGTGCTGCTGCTCGACGAACCGGCGTCGGCGCTCGATCCGCAAACCGGGCGCGCATTGCGCAACGCATTGCGCGCCGACATGCGAACGCGCGTGATCGTCAGTCACGATCTCGACGCGATCCGGCATGCGGACCAGATTCTCGTGATGGCACGCGGCCGCATCGTCGAGCGCGGCACGCATGCGGCGCTGCTGGCCGCGCACGGGCTGTATGCGCGGCTCTGGCACGAACGCGACGCAGCAGGCGGGGAGGCCGCATGATGACGCAATCGCTCAAACTCAAACGTTTGCAGTGCCTGCCGCGCGAAACGCGCCGCGCGCTATGGCGCGGCGTGAGTTGGGCCGTGGCCGCCGCGTTGCTTGACGGCGCGTGCGGGCTGCTGCTCGTGCCGCTGATCCGCGCCTGGTTCGCCGGCGCGCAGGCTGCCGCGCTGCACTGGACGGCCGTGCTAGGCGCGCTGACGCTGGGCCATGCGCTCGTGCTTTACGTCGCGCAACTTCGCGGTTATCGCGCGGGCGGTGCGCTGGCCGTCGGTCTCGTCGAACGCCTCGTGCAATACCTGCCGCGCATCGCATCGTGGCAGGCCTTGCGCGACAGTCATCCGGCCGGGTTGCTGCGCGGGCCGGTGATGCGGGCGATGGGCATTCCCGCGCACCTGCTCGGCCCGTTGATCGGCGCGGTCGTCACGCCGCTCGCGGTGGTCGCGGGGCTCGCATGGATCGACTGGCGCATCGCGTTGTGTCTCGCGGCGGCGGCCGTGCTGCTGTTCGCGCTGCTGGAGCGCGGCGGTGCGCGCACGCTCACGTTCGAACAGGCGCGCGCCGCCGGCGATCGCGACATGGCCGTGCAGCTTCAGACCTTCGCCGCGCATCAGGGGTTGCTGCGCTTCGCGGGCCGCGAAGGCGATGCGCGCGCGGCGCTGCAGCGCGCGTTCGACGAACAGCATCGTCGCACGCGGGCGCTGATGCGGCGCTCGCTGCCGATCGCGCTCGGGTTCGCGGGCGCGGTGCAGGGCGTGTTCGTCGCGATGCTGCTCGGCGGCGCATGGACGGTCGCGGCTGGCCGGCTCGACGCGGCGACGGCCGTGGCGGTACTCGTGCTGCTCGTGCGCTTCATCGAGCCGCTCGCGCAACTCACGCAGCTCGACCAGGCGTTGCGCGGCGGCTGGCGCGCGCTCGACACGGTGCTCGCCGTGCTGCACGCGCCGCGTTTCGACAGCCCCGAGCGCGGCACGCCGGTGCACGATGCGAGCGTCGACGCGGTACGCGTCGGCTATCGATCGGCCAGCGGCGCGACGCTGCTCGACGGGATCGACCTGCATTGCCCGGCGGGCGGCTTCGTCGCGATCGTCGGCCCCACGGGGGCGGGCAAGAGCACGCTGCTCGGCCTGCTCGCGCGACTCGACGATCCGTGCGCGGGGCGCGTGCTGCTCGGCCGTGCCGACGCGCGGCACCTGAGCGAGGCGACGCTTGCCGCGACGCGCAACCTCGTGTTCCAGGACAACGGGCTGTTTCGCGGCAGCCTCGCGTGGAACGTGCGGATGGGGCGACCCGACGCGACCGATGCCGAATTGCGCGCCGCGCTGGATGCCGTTGGTCTGCTGCACGACGCCGAGCGCCTGCCGGACGGCCTCGACACCGACGTGGGGCCGGGCGGCCAGTTGCTGTCGGGCGGGCAGCGCCAGCGGGCGTGCCTGGCGCGTGCGCTGCTGGCGCGGGCGCCGGTGCTGATGTTCGACGAACCGACCGCGAGCCTCGACGAGCTGAGCGCGCGGCGCGTGCGCGATGCCCTCGTCGCGCTGCGCGGGCAGCGCACGCGCATCGTCGTCACGCACCAGCCGGCGCTCGCGGCGGTCGCCGACACGATCGTCGTACTCGATGCGGGCCGTGTGCGGGCGACCGGCACGCATGCCCATCTGATCGAGACCGATGCGTGGTACGCGACGTTCGCTCGCGCCGGGCGGCCGCCCGACGGGGCGTTGCCCGCCGGCCGGGACGCGGAAACCCGGCCGGCCGAATCCGAGTACTGACGTGAACAATGCGGGCCGCCGTGCCCGGAATCGATAGGAAAAGCCCGTCGATCGAAAATTCGCCCGCCGATTCCAATTGATAATGAGAATGATTATCAAATACGGGGGCGGGAATGCGGTACGCGGTACGAGAACCAGAGAGATCGATGATGAGGGGCGCACGCGTCGTCCGTTTCGGGCGCTGGCGTCCGTCGCTGTATCTCGGCCTGCTGATTGCCGCGCATCCGGCGGCGGCGTTCGCCGATGCGGCGCGGGCGGGCGGCGCGGAAGTCCGGAAGGAAGAGGCGGCCGCCGCGCAGCCTGCCGAAGGCGAGTTGAAGGCGATTGCGGTGAATGCGTCGCGGGGTGTGGCCGACGATCCGTCGGTGGCGACGGTCGGCAAGATGCCGCTCGCGCTGCGCGAGATTCCGCAGTCGGTCAGCGTGACGACGCGCGAGCGGATCGACCAGCAGAACCTGTTCTCGCTCGACGAGGTGATGCAGCAGTCGGCCGGCGTGACCGTGCAGCCTTACGTGCTGCTCACCACCGCGTACTTCGTGCGCGGCTTCAAGGTCGATTCGTTCGAGTTCGACGGCGTGCCGGTCGTGATCGGCGACATGGCGAGCGCGCCGCAGGACATCTCGGTGTACGAACGCGTGGAAATCCTGCGCGGTGCGAACGGGCTGCTGCACGGCTCGGGCAATCCGGCCGCGACCGTCAACCTCGTGCGCAAGCGTCCGCAATACCAGTTCTCCGCGCATGCGACCGCAAGCGTGGGCAGCTGGGACCGCTATCGCGCGGAAGCCGACATCGGCGGCCCGCTCAATGCGGCCGGCACGGTGCGCAGCCGGCTCGTCGCCGCGTACGAGGATCGCCACTTCTTCTACGACCATGCGAAGCAGGACACGCGTTCGATCTACGGCGTCACGGAAGTCGACGTGACGCGCGACACGCTGCTCACGTTCGGCGCGCAGTACCAGACGACGTCGTCGGTGCCCGACATGTCCGGCGTGCCGATGGCGCGCGACGGATCGAGCCTCGGCCTGTCGCGCTCGACGTTCCTCGACACCGCGTGGGGCCGTTTCAACTGGGATACGACGCGCGCGTTCGCATCGGTCGAGCAGAAGCTCGGCGCCGGCTGGAAGGCGAAGGTCAGCGGCGAATACCAGAGCGTGCGCTCGGACCTGAAGTACGCGGGTTCGTTCGGCGCGATCGATCCGGCGACGGGCGCCGGCGGCCGACTGACCGGCGCCGCGTATCAGTTCAGCAGCTACAGCCGCAGCGTCGATGCGAACGTGCAGGGTCCGGTGCATGCGTTCGGGCTCACGCACGACCTGCTGTTCGGTCTCACCTACGCGAACAGCAGCAGCGGACAGCTGACCGCGCCGCTGCTCGGCGACGTGGCCGGCACGCCGGTGAACGTGTACCGCTGGAACCCGAGCAGCGTGCCCGAGCCCGGCGTCGGGCCGTACCAGCAGTCGCAGCAGAACGACATTTCGCAGAAGGGCGTATACGGGCTCGGCCGCATCAAGCTTGCGGAGCCGCTGACGCTCGTGCTCGGCGGCCGGATGAGCTGGTGGAACCAGGACAGCCTCGGCGCGCACTACAACACCGGCCACCAGTTCACGCCGTACGGCGGGCTGATCTGGGATTTCGCGCGCGACTGGTCGTGGTACGCGAGCTATGCGGAGGTGTTCCAGCCGCAGACCAAGTCGATGTGGGGCGGCGGCATCCTGACGCCGGTGAAGGGGCGCACCTATGAAACCGGCGTGAAGGGCGAACTGGCGGGCGGCAAGCTGAACGTGTCGCTCGCGGCGTTTCGCATCGATCTCGACAACAACCCGCAGGTCGATCTCGCGCATCCGTGCGCGGGGCCGAACTGCTACTACGTGAACGGCGGCAGCGTGCGCAGCCAGGGCTTCGAGTTCGAGGCGAACGGCCGCATCACGCCGTGGTGGAGCGTGTGGGCGAGCTACACGTACGACACGATGCGTTATGCGGACAATCTCGCCAACGCGGGCACGTTCGCGCCGCTGCTGAACCCGCGCCACCTGTTCCGGCTGTGGACCAACTACGACCTGCCGTGGCAGGCGCGGCGCTGGAGCATCGGCGGCGGCGTGCAGGTGCAGAGCAGCTACTCGGCGCAGGCGAACGGCGTCACGATGACTCAGGGCGGCTACGCGCTCGCGAGCGTGCGGCTCGGCTACCGCTACGACAAGCACTGGAGCGCCGCGCTCAACGTCAACAACCTGTTCGACCGCCATTACTACCTGAGCCTGGGCCAGCCGGGCTGGAACAACCGTTACGGGGAACCGCGCAACGTGATGCTGACCGTGCGCGGCCAATTCTGATGGCGTCCGGCTGGGGTGCGCGAGCGGCGATCGCGATCGGCGGCGTGCTGCCGGGGGCGGTCGCGCTCGCGATCACGCTGGCCCGTCATTACCCGGCCGACGGCCTGAACCGGCTCTATGCGGCCGTGCTGCTGACGCTCGCGGCGAGTGTCGCCGCGCTGCTGTGGGTGCTCGTCGCGCCCGGCCGTCGGCAGGCCGCCTGGCGCGCGGGTGCGTGGCTCGCGGTGCTCGTGCCGTGCGCGATGTTGTGGGGAGGGCGCTGACATGGACGCATCGTCGCGTTCGCGCTGGCGCGCGCTGCATCGCGGCGCCGGCGCGCTGTTCGGCGTGGTGCTGTTCGTCGTGCTGTTCAGCGGCGCGTGGAGTCTCGCGTTCGATTCGATGCAGGGCTGGTGGCGGCCGCCGGCGCTCGCCGTCGCGCGACCGACGTTGCCGCTCGATGCGCTCGTCGCGCGTGCGGCGTCGCTCGGGGTCGCGTTGCGCGATGCGCGCATCGTGCTGCCGAGGCCGGACGATCCGGCCATCCGTTTCTGCGATGCGCGCCAGACCTGCACGCTCGCGCTCGATCCGGCGACCGGCGCGCCGCTGCCCGATGCCGCGCGGGCGACGTCGATCGTCACGCTGCACAAGACGTTGTTCGCCGGCTTCCCCGGGCGCATCTTCGTCAGCCTGTGGGGCATCGTGCTGCTCGTGCTCATCGTCGCGGGCGTCGTCGTGCATCGCAAGCGCTGGCCCGACGCAGCGCGCATCCGGCGCGGCCACGGCTTGCGCATCGCGCTGTTCGACCTGCACGCGTGGATCGGCCTGTGGGGTACGCCGTGGCTCGTGCTGTTCGCGTTCACCGGCGCGTTGTCGGGGCTCGGTGCGCTCGGCACGGTGGCGCTCGCGGGCGTCGCGTATCCGGGGCAACCGCAGCGTGCGTTCGCCGAACTGCTCGGCGGGTCGCTGCCCGTCGAGGCCGGCGGTCCGTGGCGGCATGCGCCCGATCTCGATGCACTGCTGCGGCGCGATGCGGCGCGCAGGCCGGATTTCCGGCCCGAAGCCGTCGCGTTGCAGCGCTGGGGCGACGTGAACGCGCGCGTCGAGATTGCCGGCACGACCGCGGGCCTGCCGAGCACGGCCGTGTTCGAACGCCACCTGTATCGCGCGGCGGACGGGCAATGGCTCGCCGATGCGACGTCGCGCGGCCGCGGCTTCTGGCTGCGCGCGTTCATCGCGGTGCAGCCGCTGCATTTCGCGCAATACGGCTGGGTTGGCGCGGCCGGCGGCGTGCTGCGCGTGCTGCATTTCCTGATGGGGCTCGCCGCCTGTGCGTTGTGCGCGACGGGGCTGCATCTGTGGATCGAGCGGCGGCGCGCGCAGCGCGATCGTGCGGCGGACCTGCTGGCCGCCGCCGCGGTCGGCGTGTGCGGCGGGCTCGTGCTCGCGGGCGGCGTGCTGCTGTTCGCCGGTCGTGCGTTGCCCGATGGCGTGCACGTCGACCATGCGCTCGCGCTGCTGTTCTGGGTCGTGTGGGGCGGCGCGATTGCGCTCGCCGCCTGTGTCGCCGATCGCGCGGCATGGCTGCGCGTGCTGATGCGTGCGGCCGGCGTCGCGTACGCGCTGGCCGGCGCGACCCATTGCGCGATCGCGCTGCTGGGCGCGGGCAGACCCGTGTACTGGCCGATCGACGCGGCGCTCGTCGCCTTCGGCGCGTTGCTGCTGCGGGCAGCGCGCCGTCCGCGGCGCGACGCGATGCTGGCCGCGCGCGTGCCGGCCTGCGCCGAACCTTTTTAACCTCATTCAACTGGAGACTTCGATGCGCGATCTGTTCGAACATCGCCGCCTGGTCGTCACGATCACGCTGCTTTACCTGTCACAGGGCATCCCGATCGGCATCGCGATGGACGCGATGCCGACGCTGCTGCGCCACGACGGCGCGCCGCTTCATGCGCTCGCGTTCCTGCCGCTCGTCGGGTTGCCGTGGGTCGTGAAATTCCTGTGGGCGCCCGTCGTCGACAATCGCTGGTCGCCCCGCATCGGCCGGCGGCGCAGCTGGATGCTGCCGATGCAGACGATCGTCGTGCTGTGTCTCGTCTGCCTCGCGCAGATCGGGATGACGGTCGCGACGGCGAGCTGGGCGGTCGGGCTGCTGGCCGTCGCGTCGCTCGCGAGCGCGACGCAGGACATCGCGAACGACGGGATGGCCGCCGAGCATTTCAGCGGCGACACGCTCGCGAAGATCAACGCGATCCAGATCGCGGGCGTGATGATCGGCTTCTTCGGCGGCGGCGCCGGCACGTTGACGCTGATCGGCATGTTCGGCCAGCCCACCGCGTTTCTTGCGCTGGCGGCCGTGCCGCTCGCGAGCCTCGTCTGCGTGCTGGGGGTGTTGCCGCGCGACGCGGATCGCGCGCGCGCCCGGCCCGAACATGAGGCGAGCCTCGTGCGTTTCGCGAAGCGGCCGCGTTCGTGGTCGCTGCTGTCGCTCGCGCTGCTGTCGGCGATGACCGCCGTATCGGGCTTCGGCCTGTCGAAGCTGTTCCTCAACGACGCGGGCTGGTCGCTCGATGCGATCGGCACGCTCGGGATGGCGGGCGGCGTCGTGACGGTCGTGCTCGGGTGCGGCGGCGGCGCGTGGCTCGTGAGGGCGCTCGGCCTGTGGCGCGCGTTTACGGCCGGCGTGAGCTGCGCGGGCGCGGCGGCGCTGCTGTGGTTCGCGCAGGCGAGCGGGTGGCTGCCGGTGTCGCCGTCGTGGGCGTGGCTGTGCACGGTGCTCGGCTCGCTGGCGACCGGCATCACGTCGGTGTCGATCATGACGGCCGGCATGCGCTTCGCGGGCGGCAGCGATCAGGCCGGCACCGACGTGACGGCCGTGCAGAGCACGCGCGATCTCGGCGAGCTGATTGCGTCGTCGACGATTCTGTCGCTGACCGCGAAGGTGGGTTATACCGGCGGGTTTCTCACGGGCGTCGCGCTCGCGGTGCTGGCGGCGCTGATCGCGATGACGCTGCGGCGGCGCGAGGCGGCGTATGCGGTGAAGGGGGACGATGCGCTGGTGTCGTGATGGTTGCGCGGCCGGCGCGCGGTGCGTGGTGCGGGCCGCGCGTCGCGCCGAACCGCGTCGCATCATGCACGGTTCACGCGCCGCTCAAGCACGGCTCAACCGCCGCGCGGCCAGCAATGCGACGGCGAGCAGCACCGCGACATACGCGGCGACGCTCGTCCACGCGCCGCGTTGCCAGAATGTGCCGCCGACCGAGCCGAGCACGCTCGACCCGACATAGTAGGCGAGCAGATACAGCGACGCCGCATGCCCTTTCGCGGCGCCCGCGAGCGCGCCGACCCAGCCGCTCGCGACCGAGTGCGCGACGAAGAAGCCGATCGTCACGAGCACGATGCCGACGACGATCGCGACGAGCGAGTGCGACAGCGTCAGCGCGAGGCCCGCCGCGAACACGACGATGCCGCTGACGAGGACCGGCGCCCGCCCGAGACGATCGGCGAGCGCGCCGGCGCTCGACGACGACACCATCCCGAACAGATAGGCCCCGAAGATCAGCCCGCAGGCGGTCGGGCTCAGGTTGAACGGCGCCGCCATGAGCCGGAACCCGGCGTAGTTGTAGATCGTCACGAACGCGCCCATCACGAGGAAGCCGATCGCGAACACGAACGGCAGGCGTGCGTGACGCAATTGCGCGTGCCACAGCCGCAGGTGGTGACGCAGCGTCAGGTCGGTGCGCTTCACGAAGCGTCGCGACGCCGGCAGCAGCATCACGAACGCGAGCGCCGCGAGCAGATCGACGACGCCGATCGACAGCATCGCCGTGCGCCACGAGAAGTGCTCCTCGAGCGCGCTCATCCCGATCCGTCCGATCATGCCGCCGAACGCGGTGCCGCCGACATAGAGCCCCATCGAGAAGCCGAGCCCGTCCGCGGCGATTTCTTCCGCGAGATAGGCCATCGCCACCGCCGGCACGCCGCCCAGCGCGAAGCCTTCGAGCGCACGGCAGACGAGCAGCAGGTGCCAGTTCGGCGACAGCGCGGCGAGCAGATTGAACAGCGCGGCCAGCGTCATCGACACGAACATCAGCCCGCGCCGCCCGACCCGTTCGGATAGCGCGCCGGCGCACAGGATCGACACCGCGAGCATCCCGGTCGACAGCGATAGCGACAGCGAACTCGACGTCGCACCGACGTTGAATTCGCGGGCGAACGCGGGAAGCAGCGGCTGCACGCAGTACAGCAGCGAGAAGGTAGAAAAGCCGGCGAGGAACAGCGCGAACGCGATGCGCTTGTACGCGGCCGAGCGCGGGGACACGCCGGCCGGCAGCGCATCGGGCGCGGACGGTTGTGTACCGGGCATGGAGCGGGAAATCGAAGCGGAGGACATGAGGGCACTCGATGTGCGACGGAATACACGAATTCTTGCGCACGGTCATGTATATGTCCAATATATGAAATGAACCGCAGCAATATGTTTTAACACTGGCTCACGCGCCAACCCGACTCACCCCGCGAGGTCACGTCACGCATGGAACTCCGGCATCTCCGCTACTTTCTGGCCGTCGCGGCCGCATCGAATTTCACGAAGGCCGCCGAAACGCTCGGCATCGGCCAGCCGCCATTGAGCCAGCAGATCAAGGCGCTGGAGAACGAGCTCGGCGTGGAGCTGTTCAAGCGGACCGCGCGCGGCGCCGAGCTGACGCTGGCGGGCGAGGTTTTCGCGGAAGAGGCGCGACGCGTGCTCGACGATGCCGAGCGCGCGGCACGGGCGGCGAGACGCGCCGCGCGCGGGGAAACCGGCCATTTGCGGGTTGGCTTCACCGGGACGGCCGCGTTCAATCCGAAGGTGTCGGATCTGATTCGCCGCTTTCGCGAGGCGTTTCCGGATGCGGAACTGACGTTGCAGGAAGCGACGTCGGGTGTGCTGCTGGAGGCGCTGGAGGCCGGGCGCCTCGACGTCGCGATCGTGCGGCCCGAGCGCCGCGTGGCCGCGACGCTGCGGGTAGCCGACTGGGACGAGGAGCCGATGTTCGTCGCGCTGCCCGTCGCGCATCGGCTGGCGCAGCGCCGGCGCATCGAGCTGGCGGAGCTGGCCGACGAGTCGTTCGTGCAGGTGCCGCGCGCGGCCGGCGGCGCGCTGTTCGACGATATCGTCGCCGCGTGCAAGGCCGCCGGGTTCGAGCCGCGCATGGCGCAACCGGCGCCGCAGATCGCGTCCGCGGTGACGCTGGTGGCGGCGGGCCTCGGCGTGTCGGTCGTGCCGAAGGCAATTACGCAGGTGCAGGTTCCCGGGGTCGTATACCGGCCGTTCGCGGGCAACCGGTTTCGCGCGAGGCTGGCCATTGCGTCGCGCTGCGACGAGCCGTCCGCGGTGGTGCGGAATTTTCTGCTGCTCGCGTAGCGGGCAACAAAAAACCCGCGAAGCCATCTGCTGTCGCGGGTTTCTGAAATGCGGGAATGCGAGGAAAGCGCATCTGGTGCCGACGGCGAGACTCGAACTCGCACAGCTTTCGCCACTACCCCCTCAAGATAGCGTGTCTACCAATTTCACCACGTCGGCACTGCAAGGGGCGCAATTCTAACGTCACATTTCGCATTTGTGAAGGGGGGATGACAAGGTCGTGTACGGGCACCTCGTCGATCCCGGTAGAATTCGTCCGATCGACCCGACGGGTCCCCGCAACCGCCCCCCGTTTTCTCCCCGTGACCCACACCCTCGAACAACTGCAGGCCGGCCAACTGTCGGGCGCGCGGCAACTGAAGCTCGCGTGCGGACTGACCGAATTTCCGCGCGAGATCTTCGATCTGGCCGACACGCTCGAAGTGCTCGACCTGACCGGCAATGCGCTGTCCGCGTTGCCCGACGATCTGCCGCGGCTGCATCGCCTGCGCATCCTGTTCGCGTCGGGCAACCGCTTCACCGCGTTCCCCGACGTGCTCGGCGCGTGCGAACGACTCGACATGATCGGCTTCAAGGCGAACCGGATCCGCACGGTGCCGCGCGGCGCGCTGCCGCGTGCGCTGCGCTGGCTGATCCTGACCGACAATGCGATCGACGAACTGCCGGCCGACATCGGCGACTGCGCGCGGTTGCAGAAGCTCATGCTGGCCGGCAATCGGCTGCGGGCGCTGCCCGCGGAAATGGCCGCATGCCGCGCGCTGGAGCTGGTGCGCCTGTCGGCGAACCGGCTGCCCGCGTTGCCGGACTGGCTGCTGCGTCTGCCGCGTCTCGCGTGGCTCGCCGTGGCCGGCAATCCGTTCGGCGCGGCGCCGGAGGCCGCGGCGTCCGCCGGGTCGGACGTCGCGGAGATCGACTGGGCCGCGCTGTCATGTGAACGGAAACTGGGCGAGGGCGCGTCGGGTGTCATTTATCGCGCGCAATGGCGGGCGGACGGCCATCCGCCGCGGACGGTCGCGCTCAAGCTGTTCAAGGGCGCGGTGACGAGCGACGGCCTGCCCGATTGCGAAATGGCCGCATGCCTGCATGCCGGCCGCTACCCGTACCTGATCCCGGTGATCGGCAAGGTGCGCGGGCATCCGGACGGCACGCACGGCCTCGTGATGGAGCAGGTCGATCCTGCGCTGACGAACCTCGCCGGGCCACCGAGCTTCGCGTCCTGCACGCGCGACGTCTATGTCGCCGATACCAAATTCGATCCGGCGCACGCGTTGCGGATCGCGCACGGCATCGCGTCGGTCGCCGCCCATCTGCATGCGCGCGGCATCATGCATGGCGACCTGTATGCGCACAACATCCTGCACGACGGCGCAGGCGGCGCGTTGCTCGGCGATTTCGGGGCGGCGTCGCTGTACGACGTGAACGAGCGCACGCGCGGCGCGAGGTTCGAGCGGCTCGAAGTGCGCGCGTTCGGCTATCTGCTCGGCGAATTGCTCGAGCGCTGCGAACCGCACGCCGGCGCGCTCGATGCGCTGGCGGCGGCGTGCATGAACGAGGACGTCGACGCGCGGCCGTCGTTCGACGAGATCACGGCCGCGCTGGCCGCTCGCATGGGCTGATGGGGGCGGCTTACGCCTGCCGCGCGGTCAGCAGTTTGATACCGAGCCCGACGAACAGCAACCCGCTCGCACGCTTGAGCGCGCGCACCGCGCGGCTCATGCCGACGCCGCGATGCAGGCGGCGCACGCCGGCCGAATAGACGCTGTGAACGACCACGACCGTGCACGCGATCGTCGCGTACATCACGACGAACTGTAGCGCGAGCGGGCGATCGTGCACGACGAACTGCGGCATGAACGCGGACAGGAAGATCATCGTCTTCGGATTGCTGCCCGACACGAACAGCGCTTCGCGGAACAGCTTCCGGCGATCGGGCACGGCGAGTTCCACCGCGCCGCTCGATGCGACGCCGGCCTGGCGGTCGCCGCGCAACTGCCGGACCCCCAGAACCATCAGGTACGCTGCGCCGATCACCTTCATCGCGACGAACAGCGGCGGCATCGCCGCCAGCACCGCGCCGACGCCGAGCGCGACCAGCAGCACGACCACGCCCTGCGCGACGAGGTTGCCGGCGATCGTCGCGGCGGTGCCGTGCGCGCCGTAGCGCACCGTGTTGCGAATCACGAGCAGCACGTTGGGGCCCGGCGACAGCGTCGTGGCGAGATAGGCTGCGGCAAACAGCATCCAGGTCTGAATGGACATGCGGCGCTCCGAAAGGCGGTTCCGGCGGTCGGGATGAAGCGATGATCGCACGCCAATAATGGCGCGGACCGCTACCGCCGGAACCGTGCGGTAGCGGCGCGTCAGCGCGCGTCGCGCATGCAGTACGCGGGAATCGACGGCGGCGTGTCGATGGCGGCAGGCCGCGTCATCCACGCGATCCACGCGGCCCATAATCCGCAGGCGATCAGTACCGCGACGTTCAGCGGGGTCCGGTAGCGGACGATCAGGTCGGCCAGCGGCAGGCGGTTTTTCATGTGCCTCTCCTTCGGTCGTGAGGTCGGCGGCGTTACTGACCGGCGTAGGTCGGCGCCTTCGCGTCGCAGGTCACGGACACGGTCGAGCCGTCCGCGAAATGCAGCCGGAGCGGCACCTTCGTGCCGGGCGCGACGGCCTGGCGCGGTTCCTCCAGCATCACGTGATAGCTCTTCGGCTTGAACGTCAGCGTGCCGTGCGCCGGCACGACGACCGAGTCGACGTGCACCATCTTCGCGGTGCTGCCGCTCGTCTGCGTTTCATGCACCATCGCCATCCCGTAGGCGGGCGTGTCGATACCGGTCAGCGTCGCGGGCGCGTCGCCGCCGTTCTTCAGCGTGAAGTAGCCGGACGACGGCACCGTCGCCGGCATCGTGCGGATCCAGCACGCATCGGCCTGGATGGCCGGCGCGGCGAAGGTGGCGGACGCGTGCAGCGCCAGCGCGATGAGCAGGGCAGTCGGAAGAGGGCGTTTCATCATTTGTTCTCCTTATCGGGTGCGATGCCGACGGCATCGATGCGAATGCGGTCGGCACGGGGCGCCGATGCGCATTCCCGGCGTGACGTGCGTTACTTCAGCGTGAATGCATAGCGGCCGTGCGTGCGATGGCCGTCGCTGGCCACCGCGATCCACGCGACGGTATAGGCGCCGGGCTTCAGGCTCGCCAGTGCGACGTGCATCCGCTTCCGGTTGCCGGCGTCGACGGCCGACTTCCCGTCGACGACCGATTGCCCTTGGCTGTCGGTCACGGCGATCGAGCTGAACGCGGGCTCGAGCGCTTCGCCGAAATCGATCGTGACTGCGTGCGGCGCGCTCGACAGCGTGGCGTTGGGCGCCGGGTCCTGCATTTTCGGGAGCGCGTGCGCATGCGCGGCGTGGAGGGCGACGAAGCCGAGTGCGGCGAGTGCGCCGCGAACGAAAGTAGCGGTTTTCATGGCTGGGTGTGCGAGTAACGAATCGGATGGAAAAAGACGGATTCGACGGACGGCTGCGCGAGCGGCATCGATGTCGGCGGCGCTTAGCGCGGACGTGCGAGGGCGCGCATTCGCATGCGGGCGAATGCAGGCACGGCAATCCGAACCGGTGGCGGCCAACCGCGCACCCGGCACGACGCCGCGCGCAGCAGGGTGAGACATGATCGTCCTTCGAAACGTGACATGTCGCGCACGCGGGCGGCGTGCGCGGGCGACGCGATGCACGACGGCATCACGCGCAATGGCGACGGATCAGGACGTGAACGGCGGGGCGCGCGGTTGCGCGGCCGTGAGCGGCAGCGCGCGGCGCAGGCTTTCGAAGCGGGTTGCCGCGCGATGCTCGATCGCGTGCACGCGGGCCGCGAACGTCAGTTCGGGAGCGGGTAGCGCGGGCGTATGGGCAAGCAGGCTGCAGTAGCCGCATGCCTGCAGATGGGCCTGCAGGCTTTTCGTCGACGCATCGGCGGAGCGGTCGCCGGCGGCCGGCGCGGCCGAACAGTAGCCGGCCAGCAGCGCGTCGACGCGCCCCTGCGTGGTCAGCGCCTGCGAGATTGTCGGCGCGAGCGCCGTCATCAGGATGGCGAACATCCCGATCAGACTGCCGATCTTCCGGAGGCGACGACTCAGCATGCGATGCACGGCGGCGGGTGGACTGACGATGCGGGCGATTATGCCACGCACGTCGGTTCGCCGGTCGGCACCCACCTGCGGCATCGCGGCGCGCTATGCGTGCAGCGCCAGATACTTCGCGATCAGTGTCATCTGCGCGGCCCAGCCCTGGTCGTTCATGTCGCGCGCCGTCGCGCGACGCGCTTCGATCAACTGGTCGAAACCCGTTTCGGTGACCGTGAGCAGCGTGCCGCCGGCTTGTGCCGCGAGCGTGAACGTGACGAGCGTCATCGGTTCCGACGCGTAATCGACATTCGGATCGATCGCGAACGGATGCCAGCGAAACGAGAACAGTTGCTTGGGTTCGATACGGTCGACGACGATTTCGAACACGGTGCCCGCATAGGGCTCCTGCGCCTTGGCGACGTCGTCGTCGACGCGGGTCGGCGTGATGCGACCGAACAGCGACTGGCCGGCCTCGAACGGGCCGTCGAACGACACGCCGAACCACTGGCCGAATTCGCCGGAGTTGCTGACGGCTGCCCACACGCGGTCGGGCGACGCGGCGAGCATCGTCTGTTTTTCGATGCGATCGGTTTGCTGGACCATCATGTTCTCCATGCAGGATCGAGCGTTGCAGAACGACGCGCGCGGCCGCGCGCCGCGTCTAGTCGAGCATGGCTGCGTCGGGCACGTCGAGCACGAGGTCCGACGTCGCGACGGCCACGCACGGCAGCGTATAGCCGTCGGCTTTTTCGTCGCGGGAGAGCCCCGGCCATTCGATCGTGTAGCGTACGCTGCCGCTGACGATCCGGCAAAGGCAGCTTCGGCACGTGCCGTTGCGGCACGAGCGCGGCAGCGATACGCGTGCGAACGCGGCGGCTTCGAGCACGGTCAGCGTATCGGGTGCGTCGAAGCTTGCGCCGAGCGGCTCGATGCGCACGACGGGCGGGTGTTCTGGATCGGTCATGAGTGAAGCGGGCGGCGGTTCGGCGGCAACGCGCCAAGCATACCCGAAGCCGCCGGCGGCCGACGGCCGCCAGCCGCGTGCGTCAGTGCCGCCGCAGATACCGGTACACGGTGTTGCGGGCGAGGCCGAGCTCGCGCGCGGCCGCCGATACGTTGCCGCCATGCCGCGCGAGCACCGCATCGATCATCGCGGCCTGGTGGCTGTGCAACGTCGTGCCTTCGCGTTTGCCGGCCGATGGGATCGATGCGGCCGGTATGGCTGCCGCCGACGTAGTGGCCGCATCGTCGCAGTCGAGCCAGAAATCGTCGGGCAAATGCGCGAGCGTGATCTCGGCTTCGTCTTCGGCGAGCATGCCGGCCGTGCGCAGCACGTTGGTCATCTGCCGCAGGTTGCCGGGCCAGCGGTGGCGCGCGAACGCGTCGAGCACGTCGGCCGCGAGGCGGCGCGGCATCGGCTCGCTGCGCGCGAGCCGCGCGAGGATCCGCTCGACGAGCGCCGGCAGGTCGGTGCGTGCGGCGAGCGCCGGCAGCGTGACCGCGAGCCCGTTGATCCGGTAGAACAGATCCTCGCGGAACGTGCCGTCCGCGATCATCGCGCGCAGGTCGCGGTGGGTCGCGCATACCACGCGCACGTCGACCGGCACCGCGCGTGCGCCGCCGAGCGGCATCACCGCGCGTTCCTGCAGCACGCGCATCAGCCGAACCTGCTGCGCGAGCGGCATGTCGCCGATTTCGTCGAGAAACAGCGTGCCGCCGTCGGCCTGCGCGATCTTGCCGGGGCTGCCGCGCTTGCGCGCGCCGGTGAACGCGCCGTCCTCATAGCCGAACAGTTCGGCCTCGATCAGCGAATCGGGCAGCGCCGCGCAGTTGACCGCGACGAACGGGCCGTCCGCGCGCGGCGACGCCTGGTGCAGCGCGCGGGCGAGCCATTCCTTGCCGGTGCCGGTCTGGCCGAGGATCAGCAGCGGCAGGTCGCGCCCGCGGATCTTCGCGACGCGTTCGAGCACGGCGGCCATGCGCGCGTCGCCGGTGTCGAGCGTCGCGAACGTGATCGCATCGGGGTCCGGCGCCCGCACGCGTGCGGCCGGTGCCGGCGGGGTGACGGCGACGGTCGTTTTCTGCGCTTCAGGGAATTCGCAGCGGGCGAGCACGCGCACGCCGGTCGACAGCGTGAGACGGAACGTGGCGCCCGGCGCGCGCGCGGCCTGCTGCGCGAGCTGGGCGAAGCGCATGCCGAACAACGCGTCGCTGGCCTGATGCTGCAGCGCGTCGAACGACGCGCCGAGCTGGAATTGGGCGCTGCGGTTCGCGGCGATCAGCCCGCCGTCGGGGCCGAACGCGACGAGCCCGGCGAACAGCGAATCGACGCAATCCTCGTGGGCGTGAAAGCGCAGCCGCAGCGCTTCGCCGCACTGGTTCGCGAACAGGTGGTTCTCGATCAGCTGCGCGGACATCCGCACGAGCGCGAGCGTATGCGGGCTGGAGCCGCGCGGGTCGCCGCTCACGTCCAGCGTGCCGAGCGTGCGGCCGAACGGATCGACGATCGGCGCGCACGCGCAGGTGAGGATGTGGTTCGCGCGCAGGAAGTGTTCGGCACCGTGCACGACGACGGCCTGGCCCGACGCGAGCGCGGTGCCGATCGCGTTGGTGCCGCGTGCGCCTTCGGCCCACGACACGCCGTTGCACAGCGCGACGCGGTTGGCTTTCTCGATGAAGTCGGCATCGCCGATGCTGTGCAGGATCACGCCGTCGGCGTCGGTCAGCAGCACGAGGCTTTGGGTCTCGGCGATCTGCGCATGGAGATCCTCCATCACCGGGCGGGCGTGCGAGAACAGCGTGTGGTTCGTGTCGAGCAGTTCGCGCAGCGCGACGCGCGACAGCGGCGCGAAATCGGGACGCTCGTGCGCGCGCAGGCCGACCGCGGTCGAACGCGCATGCGCCTGCGCGAGCAGGTCGGTACGCCCCGCGGTGGCGGGCAGCACGAAGGGTTGCGGCATGATGTGTCTCCTGTTCCCCGGAGCCGCCGGGGCCGACCGGATCGGAAGCGGCGGCGGAGTGCGTCTCCGCTCGCGGCGCACCATGGGGCGCGACAGCCGTTCGTCCGGGTACGCATCATCATACAAGCGCCACGTGCGATGCGCGACTGCCGATAAAATCCCCTTGCTTTCAAGCGCCCGCCTGCAATGATGGAAATGGAGCACGCACGCGCCGTGTTCCGCACTGCAACATGCATGCGACGCGACATGCATCCGTTCGGGAGACGCATCATGGTTCGGACGGAACTGAGAGTCGTGCTGGCGGCCATCGCCACCTTCATCATGCTGGGCGGCATTGCCGTGGCGATCCACGGATTGCTGTTCGATCTGACCGATGCGGTGAGATACGGGGCGGCCGCGATTGCGGTGGGCGTCACGACCGCCGCGATCGCGCTCAACATCTGGCCGACCGATCCGCACTGACGCCGTTTTCCGAAACGGTGCCGGATGCCGCGCAGATCAGACGAAATGCGCGTCGGAACGACGCACACCGAAATTTTTGTGTCCCGCGCGAAACCGTCTAAAGTGGAATTCAACCGGCATGCAGCGACCGCGCCACACTCCGCGGTCGGGGCCTCCGCCGGCGAGCCCGCGTACATTTCGTCCGGCCGGTAGCGGACGACGGACGCGGTCATTCGTTTTCTACCGGTCGAGGCGGCTCCCATGCAGATCCATTTCACGAACGAGAAGCCGGAGTATTCGGGGCGTGACCTGATGCTGGGGTTCACGGCGCTGGTCAATGGCGAGCGGGTCCAATGCCAGATCACCGCCGAGGCGCTGGAAGACCACTTCGGCGCGGCATCGCCGCGCTTCGAGGACATGGTCGGCGCATTCGACCAGCACCGCGAGCGTATCGAGGCGGCCGCACGGCGCCTGCTGTCGGAAACGCGCGCGCAATGCGTGACGCTGCGCAGCGGCTACGTGCGTTTCTACGAGGCGAACTGGCGCTGACGGCACGACGCCCGTCTCGCGGCGCGCCCGGGCGCGGCGCACGCGAAGACGCCGCCTTTCACGCAATGCCGTTCGGTGGGGCCGGGCGGCATTTTCGTATGCGGGCGGCACCGGTCGACCGGGCGCACGCACGACGCAGCGCGGCGCGGCGATTCTCGGGATCGCAGAAAAAATCGCGAGGAAACAGAAACGCCACCCGGAGGTGGCGTTTTTTCATCATGCCGCGCTGCGATGCGCTTCGCTTACTCGCTGCCGAGATAGAAGAAGCGGAACAGGAACACGGCCGCGATGATCCACACGATCGGCTTGACCGTGCGCGCCTGGCCCGTCAGCAGCTTGAGGCCGCCGTATGCGATGAAGCCGAACGCGACGCCGTTCGCGATCGAGTACGTGAACGGCATCAGCAGCGCGGTCAGCGCGGCCGGCACGGCTTCCGTCGCATCGTCCCACGGTACTTCGACCATCTCGCGCAGCATCAGGCACGACACGTACAGCAGCGCCGGCGCCGTTGCGTAGGCCGGCACGACGCCGGCGAGCGGGGCGATGAACAGGCACGCGAGGAACAGCACCGCGACGGTGATCGCCGTCACGCCCGTGCGGCCGCCGGCCTGTACGCCCGACGCGCTTTCGATATACGCGGTGGTCGACGACGTGCCGAGCACCGAGCCCGCGACGATTGCCGTGCTGTCGGCGAGCAGCGCCTTGTTCAGGCGGTTCATCTTGCCCTCGACGAGCAGGCCCGCGCGGTTCGCGACGCCCATCAGCGTACCCGTCGCATCGAACAGCTCGACGAGGAAGAACACGAGGATCACGTTGATGATGCCGGTCGACAGCGCGGCGCCGATGTCGAGCTTGAACAGCGTTGCATCGATCGACGGCGGCGCGGAGAACACGCCGTGGAACTGGTTGTCGCCGAAGAAGAACGACAGCACCGTGACGCCGATGATGCCGATCAGGATCGCGCCGCGCACGCGCAGGTGGTCGAGCGTGACGATCGTGAAGAAGCCGACGATCGCGAGGATCGTCGTGGGCTTGTGCAGGTCGCCGAGCGTGACGAGCGTGGCCGGGTTGCCGACGATCACGCCCGACGTCTTCAGCGAGATGATGCCGAGGAACAGGCCGATACCGGCGGTGATCGAGATCCGCAGCGATTTCGGAATGCCGTTGACGATCGCCTCGCGCACGCGGAACAGCGTGACGAGCAGGAACAGGCAGCCGGAGATGAACACCGCGCCGAGCGCGGCCTGCCACGTGAAGCCCATCCCCTTGACGACCGTGTACGCGAAATACGCGTTCAGGCCCATGCCGGGCGCGCAGGCGATCGGGTAGTTCGCGTACAGCCCCATGATGATCGACGCCAGCGCCGCGACGAGGCAGGTCGCGACGAACACGGATTCCTTCGGCATGCCGGCATCGCCGAGGATCGCGGGGTTGACGAAGATGATGTAGGCCATCGTCAGGAACGTGGTGACGCCCGCGAGTATCTCGGTGCGGAAGTCGGTGCCGGCTTCAGCGAAGCCGAAATACCGCTTGATGGATTCCATGAAGGCGTTTCTCCGGTCGGATCGTGTTGATTGTTGTGCCGAATTGTTCTACAGGCAGCGCGCGGCGGGCTTAATGTAACCAGCCACTATTGCGCGGCTATCGGCGGATTGTAATAGCGCGGATAGCTCGGACGATATAGTTGGAGGGCACGATCGGTTGCCTGCGCGCGAACGGCCTGGCAGCCCGGCCGCGCGACGAAGGCGCGCATTTTACCGGTTCGCGCGGCGCGGACCGGCAGAAATGGCGGAAACGGGCGAAACGAAGGAAGCGGAAGCAGGAGGAATGCGGAAAACCGGCCGATGCGTGCGCAACGGCACGGCGGCCGCGTCGCGCATGGCGAGTGTGCGACGGCTTGCGACTGAAACCGCGCGCCCGCACGTGCGCGCGGCCGGTACGAATGCCCGGCAGCTGCCATTCATCAGCCCAGGCGGCTGCAGATATCGGGCTATCCTGCGCCGAAGCCGTCCCGTCCGCAACTGTCATTTCGCGATGCGGGCGCGACTGTGGTTTCTGTGTAAAAGATTGCAAGACCCCATCGCATAAACCGGCAAGTCTTTCTAGGATAGATACACCGCGCATGCACACGCCGGCCGGTAATTGCCGACGCGGGGGAGTCGCAGTCCGTGCAGGCCAGGCGGTGAATGGCGGTCAAGGCCGTTGCGCGTTTGGGCAGGCACGGCCGGTCAGGCGCGGCAGATTGCGATTGCCCGATGCGGGTTCGTCCGTAAATCACGGAGGTCAGCATGTTGAACTGGATCAGCCGTTGGGCGATGCGACACGCCCCCACGCCGGAAAAAACCGCTGCATCGATGCTCGTGACGGCGCGCATGGAACTGTTCGCAGCCGAACAGCGCGTCATCGATGCGAAATTACAAGCGGATTACTGGCGTACACGAGTGTCATTCCTCGAAGAGGTGCAGAAGCAGGGCATCGATCCGTGGGTGACCTCGCAGGCAGCGCAACGTCCCGACCTCGATTCCACTCCACGGAGCACGGGCCCGCGCCTCGCCGCCAGCACCTGATGCGCACACTGCATCCGGTCGTTGCGCACGGCGTGCGATCGCTCGCGGCACGCACTGGTGTGCCGCGGCATTCGATGCGCACCTGCGGCGTGCTGCGCCGCGGGTGCGTCCGTTTCCGGTCGCGGCCGTTCCGCGTCTCGCGTGCTTGACGGCACGTCGCTCATCCGCTGCTTCTCCCTATCCCGACGAGCAAACGTTGCACTTGCGCGAGCGCGCGCCTGAAGCGCTCGCCGCGGCGCACGTACGCGGTCGTGATCGTCGCTTCGGCCGATCGGTCGGCGTCGGTGCCGATCCAGATGCGCTCGCCGCGCGCGATGCGCAGCACGTCGCCGGGCCGCACCCAGTCGTCGTCGACGCTCGGCGGGCGCGTGACCCACAGCGCCGCGCCATGCGCGCGGAGCTCCGCATCCTGCGGCGCGCGCCAGGTCATCGTCGTGCGCGGCGCGATCGCGAAACGGATCACGACAGTCGGTAGTGCGATCGTGCCGGTGCGGCGCCGATCGGGACGATCAAACAGCTGGCTTGCCTGGTCCATCGTCTTCTCCATTCAGTGAGCCGGACGGATGACGCGCACCAGAACAAAAAGGCCTCATCCGTTTCCGGCGAGGCCTTGTGTGACATGCGGTACTGCTCGATTGCTAACGCACAAGCGCCTCCCGTGAATCATTCTTTCGAATGTTCATCGAGCAATGAATCGCGACGGCGATGAGCTTGAACGTAGGCATGCGATCGATTTTGTTGTCGGGCCGCAGTGTTGTCAACGACTATTTTCGGGAGAGGCGCGGGCGATACGTTGCCGCGCGCGTGCTGCGTTTCACGAGGTCGCTGCGCGCGCGGATCGAGCGCGCAGCGATGCACGATGCGTCGCTCGGGACATCATCGACATCGTTCGCCCAGCATGGTGCGCAACTGCGCGAGCGCGCGCGCAAGCCACGCGTCGCGCTTCATCACGTACACGGTCGTGATCGAGGCTGCGGCGGGCCGCTCGTCGTCGGTGCTGATCCAGATGCGATCGCCGCGCTGCACGCGCAGCACGTCGCCGGTTCGAATCCAGTAATCGTCGACGCTGCCCAGCCGCGTGATCCACAGCGTCGCATCGTGCACACGGATCTCGGCGTCGTGCCGGGCACGCCACGCCAGCGTCCTGCGCGGCGCGACCGTGAAATGCAGCTCGACGCTCGGCAATGCGATTGCGTCGGTGCGGCACCGATCGCGACAAACAACCAGCCGGCTTGCTTGGTCCATCGTCATCTCCATCCGTTGAGCCGGGCGGGATGACGCGCACCAAAACAAAAGGCCTCATCCGTTTCCGGCGAGGCCTCGTGACATGCGCAACCGAATCTCGATGCTAACGCACAAGCGCCCCCGGTGATCGCCACGCATGGGCGTTCACTCGTGTTTTATGCGCGATGGCGTTGGGCTTGAGCATAGGCATGGGAACGAGTGTGTCGTGGCAGCGCGGCGCTGTCAACGGCAATTTCGAGATACGTGGCGGTTACGCGTCGCGTTGTGCAAGGCCGTTCACGAGCAGCTCGGACAGCAGGCCCGTCATCGATGCGAAATTACAGGCGGATTACTGGCGCACACGGGTGTCATTTCCCGAGGAGGTGCAAAAGCAAGGCATCGACCCGTGGGCGATCTCGCGGGCGGCGCAACGCCCCGACCTCGATTCCACTCCTCGGAGCACCGGCCCGCGTCTCGCCGCCAGCACCTGATGCGCGCATTTCTTCGAGCAGGTTCAGTCGTTCAGCAACGTTTCGATGGCGGGTGCGGAAACCGCACCGGACATCATGCGGCCGTTCGCGTTGAACAGCGTCGGCGTGCCGCGCAGGCCCAACGCAAGGCCGAGCGAGCGGATCTGCGCGAGCGGTGCGGCACACGTGCCGGCGGCAGGTTGCGCGTTGTCGATCATCCACGCTTTCCACGCCGCATTCCGGTCATTCGCGCACCAGACGCCACGCGCATGCGCGGCGGCCTGCGGATGGAGTCCCTCGAGCGGATAGAGGAAGGTGTGAATGGTGACGTTGTCGATCCGTTCAAGCGTGCGCTCCAGTCTTTTGCAATGGGAACAATCCGGATCGGAGAAGACATAGAGCGTGCGCTTGCCGTTGCCGCGAACCGTCTTGATCGCGTGGTCGCGCGCCATCGACGCGAGAACCCGGCCGGTGTCGCGCTCCGCAATGCGGGTGCCGGAGGGCAGCGCGATCGCGCCGGAAGACGCCGCAGGCGCGCCGTGACTTGCCGGTGCGGGCGCCGCGTTCAGGATGGAGGGGAGGCTCGCGAGCAGGCTCGCAAGCACGGTCAACTGGAGCAGTGTTCGTTTGGTCATATTGATACGGTATGCGAATAATGTGGAAGGTCCGCACACCAGATGACAAACGAGTGCGAGCCCGGTTCAGTGCATGCCGTGAACGAGTCGGCGATGCCCGGGCGACCGGGCATCGTGCCGGCTTGCTCGGGCAACGCGCGCGGCGCTCAGCGGCTGGCTGCTTCCTCCGTGCTCGCCTGGTCGCTGGTCTGTTGCTGGGCAGCGGGCGCGTCGTGGTCAGGATCGTCGCAGGCCACGGCGTTGCCGCTGACGGCGAATGCTGCGGCGAGAGCAAGTATCACTCGGGATGCGTTCATCAGATAATCTCCGGTTTCGATGGGTGGGAACGCCTTTTGGGGTGACACAAGGCGTTCGGGATTCGTATTGTGTCCACGCGGCATCGATGCGACCAACTTCCTGAAAAGAATCTCAATACGCGAGTGCTTTCGGTCCCTTGTTCCCGCTGGCGCGCAAGCTCGAAAAAAAGGCCTCGACCGTTTCCGGCGAGGCCTTGTGTGAGGGGCGGCGGTACTGATCGGCGCGCTCACGCACCAGCGCCACCGATGACGCGCCGATTCGTGCATGTGCCCGGCGATGGAGCGCGATGGCGATGAGCGCGAACACCGGCACGCGAGCGAGCGCGTCGCCGCGCAGCGGCGGCGTCAACGACAGTTTTCGATGCGGGCGCGGGTTACGCGTCGCGTTGCGCGAGGCCGTTCACGAGCAGCTCGGACAGCAGGCCCGTCATCCCTGCCGGGTGCGTGGCCGCGCGGGCCTTCAGTTGTTCGACCAGCTCGGCGTTGAGCTTGCACGCGAACGGCACGAGGCCCTGTTCCTGGTCGAGCTTGCGCTGCGCGCGACGGTCCAGCTTGGCCGCTTCGTCGGCGCCCTTGCCGAAACGCGCGGAGCTCGACTGTTTCATCGCATGCGTCAGCTTGAGCGCCTTGTTCTTTTCGAGATCGGTTTTCTTCATGGCCATCGCGGCACCTCCGGGAAATTGAAGCCGCGATTGTACGCATTTCGGCGGGCGCCGCCCCCGAACCGGCCGGAAGCCCGCTTATGCGCCTTTCGTCGTGCCCCAGTTGCCGCCGTGCGCGGCCGCCTGCGCGGCCGGCGAGCGCGCGAGGTACGCGAGCGCCTGCTCGGTCGAGCCTTCGCGGTGCGGCGTATAGCCCGGCTTGAAATAGCGCAGCGCCGCGCCGATCACCTTCCAGAACGACGGCAGGTGCCCGCGCCGCGAACCCTGCCACCACGCGAGCACGAAGCCCGGGTAGCGGCCGGCGTCCGGGTCGCGCCGGTACATGAACTTCGCGCCGGTCGTGATGTAGTAGAGCAGCAGCAGGATCACGAACGCCATGTGCACGCAGCGCTCCGGATAGGTGCCGCCCAGGTGCCGGTAGATGTCGAACGCGACGGTGCGGTGCTCGACTTCCTCGGCGCCGTGCCAGCGCAGCAGGTCGACCATCGTCGGGTCCGCACGGCCTTCGTCGAGCCCGTGCGCGTTCAGCACCCAGTTGCCGAGATAGCCGAAGAAATGCTCGAGCGACGCGATCACCGCGAGTTGTTGCCGCAGCCAGAAGCGCGTATGGCCGATCTTCAGCCCGAGCGGGGCTTCGCCGAGCACGCGCGTGAACAGCCGGTTGAGCTTCTGCGTGAACGGCTTCGTGTCGATGCCGTGGCGGTCGTAGTAGTGCTTCAGTACGCCGCCGTGCGAGCGCGAATGCACGGCTTCCTGCCGCAGGAAGCCTTCGGCTTCGTCGCGCAGGCGTGCATCGGCGATCAGCGGCAGCGCCTTGTTGTACACGCGGCAGAACCACAGCTCGCCTTCCGGGAACAGCAGGTTCAGCGTGTTGATGATGTGCGTGCTGCCCGGATCGTTCGGCACCCAGGTGACCGGCGTGTCGCTGAAGTCGAACTTCACGTGCCGGGCCCTGATCTTGTGATAGTCGGCGGTATCGGTCATGTTGTCCCCCTGTCCTTGTGCGGCGTCGTGCGCCGTCAATGCGATGCCATGCTGATGCGCGCGATCATCCGGCCCAGCCACGGCATGAAGCGGCCGACGAAGCGCAGCGCGTGCGCTTCGCCGCCGACCGCGACGACGGGGCGGTTGCGCAGCACGCCGTCGACGATCGCCTGCGCGACGGTTTCGGGTTTCAGGCCGCGCATCTGGTACAGCCTGGTCGCGCGCTTGCGCAGCCGCGCTTCGTCCTGCGCGTCGGCGCCCGCGTAGTGCGTCGACGCCATGATTCCCGTCTCCGCGAAACCGGGGCACACGGCCGTCACGCCGATGCCTTTGTCCGCGAGCTCCGCGCGCATGCATTCGCTGAGCATCAGCACCGCGGCCTTCGTCGTCGCATACGCGGGCAGGTCGCGCGACGGCCCGAACGCGGCGGCCGATGCGGTATTGACGATGTGCCCGCCGGTGCCGCGCGCGGCCATCTGCTGCGCGAACAACCGCGAGCCGTGGATCACGCCCCACAGATTCACGTGCAGGATGCGCTCCCAGTGCCGCGTGCTCGTGTCGAGGATGCCGCCGGCCATGCCGATGCCCGCGTTGTTGATCACGACGTCCGCGCCGCCGAGTTCGCTGCCGACCCATGCCGCGAGCGTTTCCATTTCGTCGGCGGACCCGACGTCGACGCGCTTCGCATGCGCGTGCGCGCCGGTCAGCCCGATGAGCAGCGCGGTGCGTTCGGCGCTCGCGAAATCGATGTCGCATGCGACGACCGTCGCGCCTTCGCGGGCGAAGGCCAGCGCCGCGCAGCGGCCGATCCCGCTGCCCGCGCCGGTGACGACCGCGACCTTGCCGCCGAAGCGCCCGCTGGTGGCGCGGCGGCGCGCGTTCGCGAGCGCGGGCGGTTCGTTGCCGGATTCGACCGCGTCGATCAATTGCCCGGCGAGATCCGCGAAGCGCGCGGGATCGGCGAGCGGCAGCCAGTGGCCGGCCGCGACTTCGCGGCGGTAGTACTGCGGCACCCAGCGCGACAGGTTTTCGGACAGCGCGGGGCTCACGTATTTGTCGCCGAGCGGCACGATCGTCTGCACCGGTGCGTGCGCATAGCGTTCGCGCGGCGCGAACAGGCAGCGGATGAAGTTCGCGCGATACAGGCGCACGCCGCGCGCGCCGTCGTCGGCCTGGGTCGGGCGCGGCGCGACAGGCGTTTTCTCGAGCCGGCGCAGCAGGCCCGGCCACGCGCGGCCCAGCCACAGCCGCCAGCCGAGTTCGGGAAGAAACGGCAGGTGGAACAGATACACGTACCACGAGCGCACGAGCTGGCCGCCGAGCCTGGCGAGCGATGCGGGCGTCGGGTGCAGCACGCGTTCGCGCAGCCAGAAGCCGACGTGGTCGAGGCACGGCCCCGAGCACGACGTATACGACGCGATACGGCCGGCCAGGCGCGGATCGGTGACGAATTCCCAGCCCTGGATCGACCCCCAGTCGTGTGCGACCAGGTGCACGGCCCGGCCGGGGCAGAGCGCATCGATCACCGCGACGAAATCGTCGGTCAGCTTCGCGAGATGGTAGTCGGCCGTGCGTGTCGGCACGCCGGACAGGCCCGCGCCGCGCACGTCGTACGCGATCACGTAGTGTCGGCGCGCGAGCAGCGGCGCGACGTGCTGCCAGACGCTGCTGTCGTCGGGATAGCCGTGCACGAGCACGACCGGCGAGCGGGCCGGGTCGCCCCAGGTCCGGACCGCGAGCGTCAGGTCGCCGGAGGCGACCGCCGTTTCGCCGTGAACCGATTCGAACAGGGCCAGCGGCGCTTCGTCGGAAAGAGGCTGCATCGTGAGTCCGTCGTTCAGGGAGTCGAGGGAGAGGTGCGGGCGCGTCAGGCGGCGGCCGGAACGTTCGCCGCGGCCTGCGTGCGTTCAGCCTGGCGGCGCTGCCAGCGGCGCACGTGCGGCAGGTCGTCGTCGAGCCAGTACGCGTCGTCGTCGGTGATCACGAGCAGTTCCTCGAATTTCGCGCCGACGCCGGCGAAGCCGAGATGCGGCTCGACGGCCCACAGGCCCGGCACCGGCGCATGCTCGGAGCGGCGGTCGATCGACCACAGCGGCGACCAGCCCTGCCGTTTCGCCGCGCGGCCCTGGTCGAGCAGCAGGTTGCGCGTCGCATTCAGCCCGAAGCGCGCGACGAAGCGCGGCTTCGACAGCTTGTGGATCTTCGCGACGCGATGCGCGAGCACCTTGAACGGATACGCCTTGTGACGCGGCTCGACGCCCTGGCGGCGGCACAGCGCGTCGACTTCCTGCGCGACTTCCGCCATCGACCGGCGCGCCTTCACGAGCCGCACGATCAGGTCGCGATGGTCCATCAGGTCGTCCTGCAACTGCTCGAGGATCGGGTTGCGGCCGAGACAGTGCGCGTAGCCGATGTCGGCGACGATGCCGTCGAGCACCGGCGCGACGTCGAGGATTACCGGCATGTCGGTTTCGAGCTGGCGGTTGCTCGGGAAGAACGCGAGATTGAAGCCGCCCATGTGCTTGAGGCCGGAGAAGCCGTCGAACGCGGTGCGGTCGCCGAACCATGCGAACGGCTTGTGCAGCCAGTCGTGCACGCCGTGATCCTGCAGCCATTCGGTCAGCAGGCGCGCGGCTTCCTTTTCGGTGATGCCCGGATAGAGCATCGCGCCGACGGTCTCGACGCAGCGGTAGGCAAGCTGCTGAACCGCGCGGAATTGCGGCAGTTCGTCGAGGTGGACTTCCGGCAGCGGATGGTGGGCGGTCATGATGCGTCTCCATGTGTCGGCCCGCGTTTGCGTCTCGGCGCGACGCGGGTCCAGTGCGAGGCTGGGGCGCTGATCCGGAACGCCTCCGCCGATGATCCCGAGCGGATTATTCAGCCAGCATTTAATGTGCCATTGTTCGATGTAACAATCATAGCCGGTTTGGTCTCATACGCCAGCCCTTGGGGATGAGGGCTTCTCCTAATGAACGGTCGAAATGGAGGGGAAGCTCTAGGTTTGCGGCGGTCGGGGCCGGAGGGTTGGTGCGTGCTCACGCGTCCTAGGCGGGGGAGCCGGCCGGGAGCCCCCGCGAGGCTCCGGCGCCCGCCCGGCATGTCGCGCCGGATCAACTCCCCGTCGCGTCGCGGCACGACGCTGTCAAATTGCCGAAATAATTTCGTCACATCATCCGCCCCGATTCGAAGCCTTTTCGGCTTCGCGAGGCCGGTGTGCCGCGCGTCGCGCGGGGCAGCGACCGAGCCGATTCGACATTTCCACGGAGAGAGACCATGCAACGCCGCCGGTT
Organism: Burkholderia sp. MS389; assembly: GCF_016899425.1. Taxonomy (GTDB): domain Bacteria; phylum Pseudomonadota; class Gammaproteobacteria; order Burkholderiales; family Burkholderiaceae; genus Burkholderia; species Burkholderia sola. The sequence continues at coordinate 1,266,352 of NZ_CP045995.1, read as the reverse complement.
CATGAACACCCTTGCCGCGGCGACCGCCGCGACGCCGCTGATGCTCAAGGCCGGCATCGCCGGCGCGAAGAGCGCCACCGCGCCGGATGCGCTGGACCCGGGCCGCTGGTCGCCGTTCAACGCCGCGCGCCTGCAGGCGGTGCTCGACCGGCATGGCGTCAAGAGCGCGCGCTACGACGCGAAGCGCCGCCCGTATGCGGTGTTCGACTGGGACAACACGTGCATCATGAACGACTGCGAAGAAGCGCTGCTGATGTACCAGATCAACCATCTGCAGTACAAGCTGACGCCAGACGAGTTCGTCGCCGTGATGTGGAAGGACGTGCCGAAGGGCGCGTTCATGAAGGACTACACGACCGTCGACGGCAAGCCGGTGACGATGGAGGACCTCGCCGCCGACGTGGAGTCCGACTACCGCTGGCTCCATGCGAATTACAAGGGCCTCGGCGGCGACAAGAGCCTCGACGAGATTCGCGAGACCGATCCGTTCAAGGATTTCCGCGCGAAGCTGTACTTCATGTACGACGCGATCTGCGACACGCACCCGCTCGAAGTCGGCTACAAGTGGATCATCTACTTCTACAAGAACATGACGACCGCTGAATTGCAGGCGATGGCGGAAGCGTCGAACAACCACGGGATCGGCGACGCGCTGCGCAAGGTCCGCTACGAAAGCCCGAAAGCGCTGCCGGGCAAGGCAGGCGTGGTGGCCGATACGCATTTCCACGGCATCCGCATTCACGAGGAAATCCGCGCGGTGATGCATACGCTGCGTGCGAACGGCATCGACGTGTACGTGAGCACCGCGTCGCTCGACGACGTCGTGCGCGTATTCGCCGGCAATCCGAACTACGGCTACGGCGTGCCGCCCGAGAACGTGATCGGCCTGCGTCTCGACATGCAGGACGGCAAGTACACGAGCACCTATCCGGCCGGCTGGCATTTCAACTGGGGGCCGGGCAAGACGGTGGGCATTCGCAACGTGCTCGCGTCGAAGAAGGGCTACGGCCCGCTGCTGGTGTTCGGCGACAGCGACGGCGACGCGTGGATGCTGCGCGATTTCAAGGACACCGCGGCCGGCGTGATCGTCAACCGGATGAAGAAGGGCGAGATCGGCGCGGACAGCAAGCTCGCGGCCGAACAGATCGGCAACCCGGACGCGCGCTTCCTGCTGCAGGGCCGCGACGAGCACACGGGGCTGATGATCCCGGACGAGAAGTCGATCAAGTACGGCAAGGCCGAACGCAAGCTGCTGGCCTGACGCGGGCGCGGCGGCGCAGCCCACGCGCCCGCGCTTATCGGTATCGGCCCGCGGCGCCGTGCGGGCCGGCCCACGCGCGTCTCAAGGCTCGCGCTTCGTCCCCAACCGATCCAGCAACGCGCCCAGCAGATCGACCGGCAGCGGAAACACGATCGTCGAATTCTTGTCCGCCGCGATCGTCGTCAGCGTCTGCAGATAGCGCAGCTGCATCGCCTGCGGCTGCAGCGCGAGCCGCTGCGCGGCCTGCAGCAGCTTCTCCGACGCCTGCAATTCGCCTTCCGCATGAATCACCTTCGCGCGCCGCTCGCGCTCGGCTTCGGCCTGCCGCGCGATCGCGCGGATCATCGTCTCGTTCAGGTCGACGTGCTTGATCTCCACCGTCGACACCTTGATCCCCCACGCATCGGTCTGCGCGTCGAGCGTCTTCTGGATGTCGGCGTTCAGTTGTTCGCGCTCGGCGAGCAGCGCGTCGAGTTCGTGCTTGCCGAGCACCGCGCGCAGCGTCGTCTGCGCGAGCTGGCTCGTCGCCTCGAAGAAGCGCGCGACCTGGATCACGGCCTTTTCGGGATCGACGACGCGGAAATACACGACCGCATTGACCTTCACCGACACGTTGTCGCGCGTGATCACGTCCTGCGCCGGCACGTCGAACACGACGGTGCGCAGGTCGATCCGCACGACCTGCTGGACGATCGGGATGATCAGCACGAGCCCCGGCCCCTTCACCTTCCAGAACCGGCCGAGCATGAACACGACACCGCGCTCGTACTCGCGAAAGATGCGGATCGACGACGCGACGAGCACCACGACGAAGACGACCAGGACGCTGCTGAAGCCGAACGTGTAACCGATCATGAAGGTTCTCCCTGGGGATGGGCGGGGCCGGGCACGTCGTAGAGCGGCGCGACCGTCAGCGTCAGCCCGTGGCGGCCGGTCACGCGCACGCGGCAGCCGGCTGCCAGCGGCGTGCTGCTCGCCACGCGCCAGCGCTCGCCGTGCACGCGCGCCCAGCCGGCGGCCGACGGTGGCGTGCCGGCCGCGCCCTGCGGCTGGTCCGGCTGCAGGCCGTCGTCGAGCACTTCGCCGATGCTGCCGAGCATCGCCTCGGCGCCGGTCACGACCGGGCGGCGCCGCGCGCGCAGCGCGACGCTCGACACGCCCGCGACGAGCAGCGCGCCGCCGAGCGCGAGGCTCGCGATCACGGGCCACGGAATCCCGTAGCCGGGCACGTCGGTATCGATCAGCATCAGCGCGCCGATCGTGAACGCGACGATTCCACCGAACCCGAGCACGCCGAAGGTCGGCAGGAACGCCTCGGCGACGAGGCAGCCGAGCCCGAGCAATACGAGGCCGAGGCCCGCATAGCTGACCGGCAGCAACTGCATCGCGAACAGGCCGACCAGCAGGCAGATCGTGCCGGCGACGCCCGGCAGCACGAAGCCCGGGTTCGCGAATTCGAAGAAGAGCCCGTAGATGCCGATCGTCAGCAGGATCAGCGCGACGTTCGGATCGGCGATGATCGCCAGGAAGCGGCTGCGCCAGTCGGGCGCGAGCACGACGAGCGGCGCGTGCGCGGTCGCGAGATGCAGCGTGCCGGCGGTCGTCGTCACCGTGCGGCCCTCGAGCTGGCGCGCGAGGTCGGCCGGGTCCTGCGCGATCAGGTCGACGACGTGCTGCGCGCGCGCTTCGTTCGCCGACAGGCTCACGGCCTCGCGCACCGCGCGCTCGGCCCATTCGGCATTGCGTCCGCGCAATTGCGCGAGGCCGCGGATGTATGCGGAAGCGTCCTGGATCGCCTTGCGGATCTCGGTCGATTGCGTATCGGTCGGCAGCACGGCAGCCGCGTCCGACACACCGGACGCGCCCGATGCACCGGTCGGTCGCGGCGCGGCGGGATTCGCACCCGGCGGCGCGGCGCCGCCGATGCCGATCTGCACGGGCGACGCCGCGCCGAGGTTGGTGCCCGGCGCCATCGCCGCGAAGTGGCTCGCATAGACGATGTAGGTGCCCGCGCTCGCCGCCCGCGCACCGCCCGGCGCGACGAACGCGGCGACCGGCACTGGCGAGCCGAGGATGGCCTTGATGATCTGCCGCATCGACGTATCGAGGCCGCCGGGCGTGTCGAGCTGGAGGATCGCGAGCGGCGCGCGCTCGCGGGCCGCGCGGTCGAGCGAACGCACGATGAAATCGGCGCTGGCCGGGCCGATCGCGCCGTTGACGGGAATCACGACGACCGGATGCGCGGCGGGCGCGTCGGCCGATGGCGGCGCGGCGACCGCGGCGCATACGACGAGCAGCGCCGCGAACAGCGCGGCGCGCGCGACCCGCGCGGACAGCGGGTGACGGGAGCGGCCGGCCGGCGCGGCAGGCGCCGGCGGCGGCTCATGACGGTGAAAACGCATCGGGGCGTCCGGGCGGCGCACGGCCGCGTGCCGTCCGGCTCGCGAAAAGGGCGTGGGCCCGATGCTTGAAGATTAGGCGGTTTCGGCCGAAAGCGCGAAGGTGCGGCCGCACCGGCCGGCGTCAGCTTGCGCCGCCGCCGCGCGCGAGCACTTCGTCGCGATAGTCGGCCGGGCTGCGCCCGCTCCATTTACGGAACGCGCGGTAGAACGCGCTCGGCTCCGCGAACCCGGTCGCGGCCGCGACGTCGGCAATCGTGCGGGCCGGGTCGGCCAGCGCCTCGAACGCGAGATCGCGCCGCAGCGTGTCCTTGATCGACTGGTACGCGTGGCCTTCCTGGTGCAGCTTGCGGCGCAGCGTGGCCTCGGCCACGTGCAGCCGCGCGGCCATCCCGCCCGCGCCGGGCCACGCGGCCGGCGGCATCCCGCGCAGCACCGCGCGCACGCGCTGCGCGAGCGCGTTCGGGTTGCGGTACTTGACGATGAAGCTGGCCGGCGCGTTGCGCAGAAACGTTTTCAGCGTCTTCGCGTTCTGCACGACCGGCAGCGTCGCGAATTCGGGATCGAAATCGACATACGAATCGGGCTCGTTGAACCGCATGTCGTCGCAGAACATCGACGGGTATTCGTGGTCGGCGGGCGGCGTGTCGCAGCGGAAGCTCGCGTGCAGCAGCGGAATGCGCCGCCCGATCAGCCAGCAGGTGAGTCCGTACACGATGATGAAATAGGTCGCATACGTGAACATCGCCGGCGTCGCGCCGTTGTTGCGGTGCACGAAGCGCAGCCGCACGCGCTGCGGGTTCGCGTCGAGTTCCGCATGCAGGTCGTCGAGCACGCAGTGCATGAAGTTCACCGCGCGCGCCATCGCGTGCAGCCCGTCGCGCGCGGACAGCGCGGCCTGGCTCATCGCGATGAAGCTGCCGCTGCGCATCGGGTGGCGATCCTGCCCGAAAAACTCGTCGTCGAGCGTGCGTGCGATCGCGTTCCACAGTGCGCCGTATTGCTGCGCGGACACGCGGGCGCGTGGCTGCGCGAGCAGCGCCGGCGCGATGCCGGCCTGCGCGAGCAGCGGCTCGGCCGCGACGCCGCGTCGCGTGGCGAGCGCGACGCTGTACGCGACGAGGCTGATCGCGACGGTTCCCTTGTCTTCCTGCTTCATCGGTGTCGCCGGTGTGGCAAAAACGCTCAGTGTAAATGAGCGACGCGAGCATCGAACAGTCGCGCGCGCTTGCCTACACTTGTTGCATCGAAACGCAAGGACGGTCGCGCCCGGCGGCCGCGGGAGACAGCAGCACCATGGACGAGCTTTACACCGAAGACCAGCGGATGATCCGCGACGCCGCGCGCGCTTTCGCCACCGAGATGCTTGCGCCGAACGCCGCGCAGTGGGACCACGACGCGCACCTGCCCGACGCGATCGTCGCGCAGCTCGGCGAGCTCGGCCTGCTCGGGATGATCGTGCCGCAGGAACTGGGCGGCTCGTATACGGACTACGTCGCCTACGCGCTCGCGATGGAGGAAGTCGCGGCCGGCGACGCCGCGTGCGCGACGATGATGAGCGTGCACAACTCGGTCGGCTGCGGGCCGATCCTCGGCTTCGGCACGCCCGCGCAGAAGGATCGCTGGCTGGCCGACATGGCGGCCGGCCGCGTGATCGGCGCATTCTGCCTCACCGAGCCGCATGCCGGTTCCGAGGCGAACAACCTGCGCACGCGCGCCGAATTGCGCGACGGCCAATGGGTGCTGAACGGCGCGAAGCAGTTCGTGACCAACGGCCAGCGCGCGGGTGTCGCGATCGTTTTTGCCATGACGGACCCGGAAGCCGGCAAGCGCGGCATTTCCGCATTCCTGGTGCCGACCGACACGCCGGGCTTCATCGTCGGCAAGCCCGAGAAGAAGATGGGCATCCGCGCGTCGGACACGTGCCCGATCACGTTCGAAAACTGCGCGATTCCGGAAGAAAACCTGCTCGGCAATCGCGGCGAAGGGCTGAAGATCGCGCTGTCGAACCTCGAAGGCGGGCGCATCGGCATCGCCGCGCAGGCGCTCGGCATCGCGCGCGCCGCATTCGACAAGGCGCGCCGCTATGCGGGCGAGCGCGTGCAGTTCGGCAAACCGATCGCCGAGCACCAGGCGATCCAGCAGAAGCTCGCCGACATGGCCGTGCAGATCAACGCCGCGCGCCTGCTCGTGCATCACGCGGCGAAACTGCGCACGGCCGGGCTGCCGTGCCTGTCGGAAGCGTCGCAGGCGAAGCTGTTCGCGTCCGAGATGGCCGAGCGCGTCTGCTCGGATGCGATCCAGATTCATGGCGGCTACGGCTACCTGGTCGATTACGAAGTCGAGCGTCACTATCGCGACGCACGTATCACGCAGATTTACGAAGGCACCAGCGAAGTGCAGCGGATGGTGATCGCGCGGCAGCTTTGAGCCGCGGCGCTCCGATCCGGCATCACGCAATCGAACGAGCAGGCGCACGACGCAGGCACGAGGGCAGCGCGGCGAACGCGGCACGCAACGACGTGACCGTGCGCCGTGCAACACGGAACGGTTCAGGTGCCGCGGCACCTGTGCCGGTTGACCGCTGGGCATGGAGACTGGACGGAGACGACACATGACGGTACAGGCATTCCTGGACGCACGCGACTTCCTGCTGCGCCATCGCACCGACTACGACACCGCGTACCGCGATTTCGCATGGCCGGTGCTCGATGCGTTCAACTGGGCGCTCGACTACTTCGACCCGATGGCGCGCGGCAACGACCAGCCCGCGCTGTGGATCGTCGACGCGGCGACCGGCACCGGCGATCCGTACTCGTTCGCGCAAATGTCCGAGCGTTCGTCGCGGATCGCGAACTGGCTGCGTTCGATCGGCGTCGTGCGCGGCGATCGCATTCTGCTGATGCTGCCGAACCGGGTCGAGCTGTGGGACGCGATGCTGGCCGCGATGAAGCTCGGCGCGATCGTGCTGCCCGCCACCACGCAACTGTCGCCCGACGACGTGCGCGATCGCGTGCAGATCGGCGGCGCGACCTACGCGATCGTCGACGAAAACGAAACCGCGAAGTTCGAGCAGGCCGGCCTCGGCCTGAAGCAGAAGATCGTCGCCGGCGCGCCGCGCGAAGGCTGGCTCGCGATGAACGACGGCTATGCGGCGAGCGCTGCGTTCGAGCCGGACGCCGTCACGCACGCGAACGATCCGATGCTGCTGTACTTCACGTCGGGCACGACGTCGAAGCCGAAGCTCGTCGAGCATACGCACCGCACCTATCCGGTCGGCCATCTGTCGACGATGTACTGGGTCGGCCTGCAGCCGGGCGACATCCACTGGAACATCAGCTCGCCGGGCTGGGCGAAGCACGCGTGGAGCTGCTTCTTCGCGCCGTGGAATGCGCAGGCGTGCGTGTTCGCGTTCAACTATGCGCGCTTCGAGCCGAAGGTCGTGCTCGATGCGCTCGTCAAATACCGGGTGACGACGCTATGCGCGCCGCCGACCGTGTGGCGCATGCTGGTGCAGCAGCCGCTCGCGTCGTTCGACGTGAAGCTGCGCGAGATCGTCGGTGCGGGCGAGCCGCTGAATCCCGAGATCATCGAGCGCGTGAAGAAGGCATGGAACATCTCGATTCGCGACGGCTACGGCCAGACCGAGACGACCTGCCTGATCGGCAATTCGCCGGGCCAGCCGGTGGTCGCGGGCTCGATGGGCCGGCCGCTGCCCGGCTACCGGATCGCGCTGCTCGACCCGGACGGCGCGCCGGTGACCGAAGGCGAAGTCGCGCTGCCGATCGGCGACGGCGTCACGCGCCCGGTCGGGCTGATGACTGGCTATGCGAACAATCCCGACGCGACGGCCCACGCGATGCGCGACGGCCACTACCGCACGTCGGACATCGCGATGCGTCGCGACGACGGCTATTACGTGTACATCGGCCGCGCGGACGACGTGTTCAAGTCGTCCGACTACCGGCTGAGCCCGTTCGAACTCGAAAGCGTGCTGATCGAGCACCCGGCGATCGCCGAGGCGGCCGTCGTGCCGAGCCCGGACCCGGTGCGGCTGTCGGTGCCGAAGACGTTCATCACGCTGCGCCAGGGCTATGAAGAAAGCCCCGCGCTCGCGCTGGAGATTTTCCGTTTCTCGCGCGAGAAGCTCGCGCCGTACAAGCGCATCCGCCGGCTGCAATTCGCGGAGCTGCCGAAGACGATCTCGGGGAAGATCCGCCGCGTCGAGCTGCGCCGCCGCGAGATCGAGCGCGGCGACGATGCAACCGCGCGCATGCCCGGCGAATACTGGGAAGAAGATTTCGCCAACGAACTGAAATGACCGGAAACGGGCCGAGCGCGTCGCATTTCACGGCGCGCCGCCCGCAGCCTGACTGAACCGAACCGGCCGCGTGTCGCCTGACGCCACGCGGCTCACTGCAAGGAGAGTGCACTGATGAACGCGAATCCGACGCCCCGTACGGGGCAAGACGTGCCGACGGTCAAGCTGCTGATCGACGGCGCTTTCGTCGAGTCCGCCACCCACGAGTGGCGCGACGTCGTCAACCCGGCGACGCAGCAGGTACTCGCGCGCGTGCCGTTCGCGACCGTCGCGGAAGTCGACGCGGCCGTGCGGGCCGCGCACGCCGCGTATGCGACGTGGAAGAACACGCCGATTTCCGCACGCATGCGCATCATGCTGAAGTTCCAGGATCGGGTGCGCGCGAACCAGCAGCGCATCGCGAAGACGCTGACGGCCGAGCAGGGCAAGACGCTTCCCGATGCCGAAGGCGACATCTTCCGCGGCCTCGAGGTGGTCGAGCACGCGTGTTCGATCGGCACGCTGCAGCTCGGCGAATTCGCGGAGAACGTCGCGGGCGGCGTCGACACCTACACGCTGCGCCAGCCCATCGGCGTGTGCGCCGGCATCACGCCGTTCAATTTCCCCGCGATGATTCCGCTGTGGATGTTCCCGATGGCGATCGTGTGCGGCAACACGTTCGTGCTGAAGCCGTCCGAGCAGGACCCGATGTCGACGATGGAACTCGTCGAGCTCGCGCTCGAGGCCGGCGTACCGAAGGGTGTGCTGAACGTCGTGCACGGCGGCAAGGAAGTCGTCGACGCGATCTGCACGCATCCGCTCGTGAAGGCGATCTCGTTCGTCGGATCGACGGCCGTCGGCACCCACGTGTACAACCTCGGCAGCCAGCACGGCAAGCGCGTGCAGTCGATGATGGGCGCGAAGAACCACGCGATCGTGCTGCCCGACGCGAACCGCGAGCAGGCGATCAACGCGCTGGTCGGCGCGGGCTTCGGCGCGGCCGGCCAGCGCTGCATGGCGACGTCCGTCGCGGTGCTCGTCGGCAGCGCGCGCGAATGGCTGCCCGATCTCGTCGCGAAGGCGAGGACGCTGAAGGTCAACGCGGGCTCGGAAGCGGGCACCGACGTCGGGCCGGTCGTATCGCGCGGCGCGAAGGCGCGGATTCTGTCGCTGATCGACATGGGTATCAAGGAAGGCGCGACGCTCGAACTCGACGGCCGCGACGTGAAGGTCGCGGGCTTCGAGGACGGCAACTTCATCGGCCCGACGATCTTCTCCGGCGTGAAAACCGACATGTCGATCTACACGCATGAAATCTTCGGGCCGGTGCTGGTCGTGATGGAGGTCGACACGCTCGACGACGCGATCGCGCTGGTCAACGCGAACCCGATGGGCAACGGCGTGGGCATCTTCACGCAGAGCGGCGCGGCCGCACGCAAGTTCCAGAGCGAGATCGACGTCGGCCAGGTCGGCATCAACATCCCGATCCCGGTGCCCGTGCCGTTCTTCAGCTTCACCGGTTCGCGCGGCTCGAAGCTCGGCGATCTCGGCCCGTACGGCAAGCAGGTCGTGCAGTTCTACACGCAGACGAAGACGGTCACCGCGCGCTGGTTCGACGACGACACGACGGCCGGCCCGGTGAACACGACGATCCGGCTGCATTGAGCGGCGAAGGAAACGAACATGAAAATCGGATTTATCGGCCTCGGCCACATGGGCGCGCCGATGGCGCTGAACCTGCTGAAAGCCGGCCATGACGTGCATGCGTTCGACCTGAGCGCCGACGCGTTGCGCGCATTGCAGGACGCCGGCGCGCAAGTGGCCGCGTCGCCGCGCGATGCGGCATCGGGCGCGACGTTCGTGATCACGATGCTGCCGGCCGCGCCGCACGTGCGCTCGGTGCTCGCCGGCGAGAACGGCGTGCTGGCCGGCCTCGGCGCGGGCGCGACCGTGATCGATTCGAGCACGATCGACCCGGCGAGCGCGCAGGCGTTCGGCGCGCTGGTGCGCGAGCACGGCGGCGCGTTCGTCGATGCGCCGGTGTCGGGCGGCACCGGCGGCGCGGCGGCCGGCACCTTGACCTTCATGGTCGGCGGCAGCGACGCGGACTTCGAGCGCGTGAAGCCGGTGCTCGCCGGGATGGGCAAGAACATCGTCCACTGCGGCGCGACGGGAATGGGGCAGGTCGCGAAGGTCTGCAACAACCTCGTGCTCGGCATCTCGATGGCGGCGGTGTCGGAGGCGATGTCGCTCGGCGTCGCGCTCGGCATCGACCCGAAGGTGCTGGCCGGCATCGTCAACACGTCGACGGGCCGCTGCTGGAGTTCGGATACCTACAACCCGTATCCGGGCGTGATCGACACCGCGCCGTCGTCGCGCGGCTACACGGGCGGCTTCGGCACCGACCTGATGCTGAAGGATCTCGGCCTCGCGAACGATGCGGCGAAGCAGGCGCGCCAGCCCGTCTATCTCGGTGCGCTCGCGCAGCAGCTGTACCAGACGATGAGCAGCCGCGGCGACGGCCAGCTCGATTTCTCGGCGGTGATCCGCCTGTACCAACCGGTCACGAAGAAGGACGCCTCATGATCGAACTCGACTTCGTCGACGACGGCGCGATCGCGTGCGCGACGCTCAAGCGTCCGCCCGCGAACGCCTTTACAGCCGACGGGCTGCAGCAATTGCAGCAAACCGTTGCCGAACTGAATGCGAACCCGCACGTGCGCGCGCTGGTGATCACCGGCGACGGCCCGAAGTTCTTCAGCGCGGGCGCCGACCTCAACACGTTCGCCGACGGCGATCGCGCGGTCGCGCGCGCGATGGCGGCGCGCTTCGGCGCGGCGTTCGAGGCACTGCACGACGCGCGCGTCGTGACGATCGCGGCGATCAACGGCTATGCGATGGGCGGCGGCCTCGAATGCGCGCTCGCGTGCGATCTGCGGATCGCCGAAACGCATGCGCAGATGGCGCTGCCCGAGCCGTCGGTTGGCCTGCTGCCGTGCGGGCTTGGCACGCAGACGCTGCCCTGGCTCGTCGGCGAAGGCTGGGCGAAGAAGATCATCCTGACCGGCGCGCGCGTCGATGCGGCCACCGCGCTGCGGATCGGCCTTGTCGAGGACGTGGTGGAAAGCGGCGCGGCGCGCGATGCGGCGCTCGCGCTGGCGCGCAACGTCGCGCGGCAAAGCCCGCATGCGGTCGCCTACAGCAAGGAGCTGATCGGCCTCGCGCGTCGCGGCGTGCCGCGCAGCGCGGCGCTCGCGGTCGAGCGCGAACGCTTCGTCGACCTGTTCGACACGGCCGATCCGCGCGAAGGCGTGGCGGCGTTCCTGGGCAAGCGCGCGCCGCAATGGCATACCGATGGAGAGCCGCAACGATGAGCACGCCGGTGACGAATCACGACGCATTCGCGGAGCATGCGCCCGAGGTGTTGTTTCGCGTGGTGAACCGCGTGGCGCTGATCACGCTGAACCGGCCGGCCGCGCTCAACGCGCTGTCGTACGCGATGATCGGCGAACTCGCGGCGCTGTTCGAGCGCTGCCGCCACGACGACCAGATCGTCGCGGTCGTGCTGCGCGGCGCGGGCGAGAAGGGCTTCTGCGCGGGCGGCGACGTGCGTGCGTTGTACAGGATGGTCGCGCAGCGCGAAACCTGGCTGCCGTTCTTCGTCGACGAATACCGGCTCGACTACGCGATCCACACGTTCCCGAAGCCGGTGGTCGCGCTGATGGACGGCGTGACGATGGGCGGCGGCATGGGCCTCGCGCAGGGCGCGGCGCTGCGCGTCGCGACCGAGCGCAGCAAGATCGCGATGCCGGAAACGCGCATCGGCCTCGTGCCCGACGTGGGCGCGACGCATTTCCTGTCGCGCATGCCGGTCGAACTCGAACTGTACGTGGGGCTGACCGGCGCGATGCTGTCGGGCGCCGACGCGCTGAGCGCGAAGCTCGCGGACCTGTGCGTGCCGTCCGCGTGGCTCGACACGTTCGAGACGCGGATCGAAAGCGTCAAGTGGGACGGCGACGCGCTGCCGTTGCTGCGCAAGGTGTTCGAGCCGCCGTGCAACGTGGTGCCGCATGCGGCGCTCGACAGCCAGATGCCATGGATCGTCCGCCACTTCGACAAGCGTTCGACCGTCGAGCGGATCGTCGCGACGCTCACGCAGGATCTGGCGCGCGACGAACTCGCGCGCGAGCACCGCCAATGGCTGCAGGCGACGCTCGATGCGCTCGCGAGCCATTCGCCGACGATGCTCGCCGTGACGCGCGAGGCATTGCTGCGCGGCCGGCAGATGACGCTCGCGGAATCGTTCCGGATGGAGCTCGGCATCGTCGCGCGCGCGATCGAGGAAGGCGATTTCTGCGAAGGCGTGCGCGCGCATCTCGTCGACAAGGATCGCAAGCCGCGCTGGGCGCCCGCGTCGCTCGTCGAGCTGCGCGCTGAGCGCGTGCGGCATTTCCTGACGTCGCCGTGGAAGCTGTTCGCGCATCCGCTCGCCGATCTCGGCGCGGCGTGATCGCTGCGTGAGGGCCCGACGCGCCGCACGGCGCGTCGGCTTCCACTCATCTCAGCGCGCGTCGTCCGGGCGCTCGATCATCGGCGGAATCGCCTGCGCGAGCGCGTCGATCACGCAGCGCGTCTTGCGCGGCAGGTAGCGCGTCTTCGGCCAGATCGCGTGAATGTCGCCTTCGCAGACGAAGCAGCGATCGAGCACGACCACCATCTCCCCGCGCTTCACGTAATGGTCGAGCAGCCAGCTCGGCACCCACGCGATCCCGAACCCCGACGCACCGGCCGCGGCGATCGCCTGCACGTCGTCGAAACTCAGTTGATGCGGCATGTCGATCCGCACTGTCGAGCCGTCCGGCGCGCGCAAATCCCACGGCTGCACCACGCCCGAACGCGAATACGCGATCGTCCGGTGGTGCTTCAGGTCGTCGAGCGTCTTCGGTGTCCCGTAGCGCGCGAGATACGACGGCGCCGCGCCGAGGCTGCCGTATTGCGTGCCGAGCCGCCGCACCGCGAGGCTCGTGCTGTCCGCGAGCGTGCCGATCCGGACCGCGAGATCGATTCCTTCCTCGACGAGATCGACGAAGCGGTCGGTGATCGACACGTCGATCCGCAGATGCGGATATTGGCGCGCGAGGTCGAGCACGATCGGCGTCACGCAGTGGTGCCCGAACGCGAGCGGCACGCTCAATCGTAGCTTGCCGCGCGCCTCGTGGCGGCCGCAGTCGAGATCGGCTTCCGCCGCTTCCAGCTCCGCCAGCGCGCGCACGCAGCGGTCGTAGTACGCCTGGCCGTCGTCGGTCAGGCTCTGGCTGCGCGTCGTGCGCTGCAGCAGCCGTGCGCCGAGCCGCTTCTCGAGCCGCGCGATCGCCTTGCCGACCGCCGAGCGCGTCATGTCGAGCCGCTCCGCGGCCAGCGCGAAGCTGCCCGATTCCACGACCTGGACGAAGGTCGTGACGCCGTCGAGTCTGTCGGTCATCGTGGGTGAGATGTTGCGTCGATTGGGTCCTGATATTCCCCAGTGCATGGAAATGCGTGCGTCAATGGGGAGATGAATTCTCACTATAGTACCGATTCCCGCTCAGCGTGCGTTGCCGGCCGCACGCGGCGAATCCTACTGACCTGGAGGCGCGCGGCCTGTCGCCGGGCCGCCGCGCAATACGCATGACGCTATCCGACTCCCGCAGGAATGCGGTCGCGCTCGCGGCCGTCTGTCTCACGTCGCTGATGTTCGGCCTCGAGATATCGAGCGTGCCGGTGATCCTGCCGACGCTCGAACACGTGCTGCATGGCGATTTCAACGGCATGCAGTGGATCATGAACGCGTACACGATCGCCTGTACGACGGTGCTGATGGCGGCCGGCACGCTCGCGGACCGGTTCGGCCGCAAGCGCGTGTACGTGATCGGCACCGTGCTGTTCGGCGCGACGTCACTGCTGTGCGGGCTCGCGCCGAACGTGCCGGTGCTCGTCGCGGGCCGGCTGCTGCAGGGCGCGAGCGGCGGCGCGATGCTGATCTGCCAGATCGCCGTGCTGTCGCACCAGTTTCGCGAAGGGCGCGAGCGTGGCCGCGCGTTCGGGATCTGGGGAATCGTGTTCGGCATCGGGCTCGGGTTCGGGCCGATCGTCGGCGGCGCGATCGTCGCGCTCGCGAGCTGGCCGTGGGTGTTCCTCGTCCATGCGCCGCTCGCGGCCGTCGCGCTCGTGCTGATCGGCGGCGCGGTGCGGGAATCGCGCGATCCGCATGCGGGCACGCTCGACGTCGCGGGCATCGTCACGCTGTCGCTCGCGGTGCTCGGGCTTGCGTTCTACATCACCCAAAGCGCCGAACTCGGGCTCACGAGCGCGGCCGGCCTCGGCGTGCTCGGTGCGACCGTGCTCGCGCTGGCCGGTTTCGTCATCGCGGAGCGCGCCAGCGCGCGGCCGATGTTCGACTTCTCGGTGTTCCGGATCCGCGCGTTCACCGGCGCAATCTTCGGCTCGATGGGGATGAACTTCAGCTTCTGGCCGTTCATGATCTACTTGCCGATCTGGTTCCAGGTCGCGCTCGGCTACGACAGCGTGACGGCCGGCCTCGCGTTGCTCGCGTACACGCTGCCGACGCTGATCGTGCCGCCGGTCGGGGAACGGCTCGCGCTGCGCTACGGGCCGGGCGTCGTGATTCCGGGCGGCCTGTTCACGATCGCGGCCGGCTTCGTGCTGATGCGCCTCGGCAGCGCGGCCGACCAGGCGAGCTGGCTGACGATGCTGCCGGGTTGCGCGATCGCCGGAATCGGGCTCGGCTTGACCAACACGCCGGTTACCAACACGACGACGGGCGCGGTGCCGAGTGCGCGGGCCGGGATGGCGTCGGGCATCGACATGAGCGCGCGGATGATCTCGCTCGCGCTGAACATCGCGACGATGGGCTTCGTGCTGGTGGCGGGGATCGTCGCGAGCCTGAAGGGCGGCCCGGCGGGCGCGATTGGCGACGCGGCGCTGCGCCGGCTCGCGCAGGAAATCGCGTCGGGTCGCACCGACGGGCTGCAGGCGATCGCGCCGGCGCTCGCGCAGGCCGACCCGAGCGGCGCGGCGTTGCACGCGGCGCTCGTGCATGGCTTCGGCTGGGTGATGGTGTATGGCGCGGCGGGCGTGGCCGTGCTCGCGACCGCGAGCGCGGTGGCGTTCGCGCCGGCGCGGCGCGGGGCGGCCGTGTGCGAGTGACGCGGCCGGCGTGTGGCGCGTGACGTGTGGCGTGTGGTGTGTGACGGCCGGTCAGGAAGTCCCGCCGCCGAGCGCGCGGTACAGCTTCATCTGGTTGTTGAGCCGGTTCAGGCGTGTCAGTTCGTCGGCGCTTTGCGCACTCCTCAGCACCTGCTGCTGGTCGAGCCACGGCTGCACGGCGGTCGCGCCGGCCACGAAGCGCGCGGCGGCCAGCCGTTCGGCGCGCTGCGCCTGCGCGAGCGACAGCGCGCGCTGTTCGGCTTCGCGTTCGAGCTGCACGCGCGCCGACAGCGCGTTCTCCACTTCCGCGAGCGCCGTGTAGAGCCGCTGGCGGAACCCGACCACCGCCTCCTCGTACTGCGTCTTCGACACCCTGATCTGCAACTGCATCGTGTTCCACTGGATGAACGGCAGCGCGAGGCCGAGCCCGAGCGTGCCGACCGGGTTCGTCAGCACGCGCTCGAGGCTCGTGCTCGTCGTGCCGGCGCTGCCGGTCAGCGTGAAGGTCGGATAGAAGCTCGTGCGCGTCGCATCGACCTGCGCGAGCGACTCGCGCAACCGGAATTCCGCCGCCCGCAGGTCGGGGCGCCGGCCGAGCAGGCTGGCCGGCAAGCCGGCCGCCACGTCGGGCGGTGCCGCGTCGGGCAGCGCCGCCGGTTCGGCCGCGCGCTGCTGCGGCGGCCGGTCGAACAGGATCGCGAGCGCGTGGCGGTTCTCGGTGCGCTGCTGGATCAGCTGCGTTTGCGCCGCGCGCTGCGCGGCGAGGCTCTGTTCGGCCTGCGCGAGGTCGAGCCCCGACACGGCGCCAGCCGTGTGCCGCGACCGGACCAGCGCGAGCGTACGCTCCGCATACGCGATGTTCGCGTCGCCGAGCGCGATCTGCCGGTTCAGATAGCCGATCTGCCAGTACAGCGCCGCGGTCGTGCCGATCAGCGACAGCCGCGCGGCCTCGAGATCGGCGGCCGTCGCGTCGGCTTCCCAGTGCGCGGCATCGCGCAGCGCGGCCAGCCGGCCCCACAGGTCGATTTCGTAGCTGAGCGAACCATTGACGCCGCTCGAGCGGCTCATCCGATGCGTATCGAGCGTACGCGACACGGCGCCGTTCGCGCCGAGCGTCACGTTGGGCGTCAGGTTCGTATCGGCGAGCCCGGCCTGCAACTGCGCGCGATACACGCGGATCGCCGCGATCGCGAGGTCGCTGTTGGCGCGCAGCGCGTCGTCGATCAACGCGTCGAGTTGCGGATCGCCGAAACTGCGCCACCAGTCGCGCGTGGCGGCCGGCGCGTCGGACGCGACCGGCGCGGCCCAGTTCGCCGGCATCGCGACGGCCGGCAGCGGATCGTGGCGCGCGCCCGCGCAGCCGGCGAGCAGCGCGGCCGCGCACGCGAATGCGCCGAGACGGTGAAGCGGGGAGGAATGCGTGAGGGCCATGTTTCGTCAGTCGCGCGCGAGCGCATCGATCGGATCGAGCCGCGACGCGTTGCGCGCGGGCATGAACCCGAAAATCACACCGGTGAGCGTCGAGCACACGAACGCGGTCACGATCGCGCCGACCGAGAACACCATCTTCCACTGCGCGACGAACATCGAGAACAGCGCGCCGAGCCCGAACGACAGCGCGATGCCGATCGTGCCGCCGAGCAGGCATACGAGCACGGCCTCGACGAGGAACTGCTGCAGGATGTCGGACTGGCGCGCGCCGACCGCCATCCGGATGCCGATCTCGCGCGTGCGCTCGGTGACCGACACCAGCATGATGTTCATCACGCCGATCCCGCCGACCACGAGCGAGATCACCGCGATCAGCGACAGCAGCAACGTCAGCGACTGGCCGGTTTTCTCGACGGTCTTGACCACGCTGTCCATGTTGTACGTGAAGAAATCCTTGCGGCCGTGGCGCTGGATCATCAGCTTCTCGAGGCTTTTCTCGGCCGCGGCGCTCGGCTGCCCGTCGCGCACGCGCACGGTGATGCTGTCGAGATGGCGCTGGCCGAACAGGCGCCCGCTCGCGGTCGTGTACGGCACCCATACGTTCAGGCTCTTCACGCTGCCGAATGCGCTTTTCTTGTCGGCGGTCACGCCGATCACCACGCACGGCACGTTGTCGACCAGGATCGCCTCGCCGACCGGATTGCGCGTCACGCCGAACAGCTTGCGGCGCGTGTTCTGGTCGATCACCGCGACCTGCGCCTGGCGGCGCACCGCATCGTCGTCGAACGGGACGCCGAGCGCGAAACGCATCCCGCGCGTCTGGAAGTAGCTGTCGCCGACGCCGCTCACGAGCGCGTGGACGTCGACGTTGCGGTAGCGCAGCAGCAGCGTGCGTGACGTTTCGGGCGTCGCGCTGTCGACGTACGGCTGCTCGGCGAGCGCGGCGACGTCGGCGGGCACGAGCGTCTGGATCGTGTCCGCGCGGCTGTCGCCCCAGTCGGTACCCGGATAGAGGCTGATCGTATTGGTGCCGATGCTGCCGATCTCTTCGAGCATGTAGCGCTTCGCGCCTTCGCCGACCGCGACGATCGACACGACCGACGTAATGCCGATGATGATGCCGAGCATCGTCAGCAGCGTGCGCAGCCGGTGCGATACGAGCGCGATCCACGCCATCCGGCACGCTTCGGCGAAGCGGCCGGTGCCGGCGGCGAAGCGGCGGGTGCGCGGGGCGATGTCGGTGTCAGCGCTGGCGGGCGGCGGTGCATCTTCGGAAGGCGGTGCGGGCGGCGTGTCGGTTACCGTTTCGGGCGTTGCTGGCGTTGCGTCCGCGCCGACGCTAGATTCCGCGAGCGCTTCCGCGTAGTGGCGGTTCGGCCGGTCGGCGACGATCTCGCCGTCGCTGATCTCGATGATGCGCCGCGCATGGCGCGCCACGGCCTTGTCGTGCGTGACGATCACGATCGTATGGCCGAGCGCGTTCAGCTCGTGCAGGATGCGGATCACGTCCTGGCCGCTTTTCGTGTCGAGCGCGCCGGTCGGTTCGTCCGCGAGGATCACCTGGCCGCCGTTCATCAGCGCGCGCGCGATGCTCACGCGCTGCTGCTGGCCGCCGGATAGTTGCCCGGGCCGGTGATGCGCGCGATCCGCGAGGCCGAGGCGCGCGAGCAGCGCGCGGGCGCGGGCGTGCCGCTCGGCGCGCGGGGTGCCCGCATAGATCGCCGGCATTTCGAGGTTCGCGACCGCGTCGACGTGCGGCAGCAGGTGATAGCGCTGGAACACGAAGCCGAAGTGCTCGCGGCGCAGCTGCGCGAGCTCGTCGCTGTCGAGCATGTGCGTGTCGCGTCCGCCGACCGTGTACGTGCCTTCGCTCGGATGATCGAGGCAGCCGAGGATGTTCATCAGCGTCGACTTGCCGGACCCCGACGCGCCGACGATCGCGACGATCTCGCCCGCATCGATCGACAGGTTGACGTTGTTCAGCACGACGACGTCCTTGTCGCCAGCCGGAAAGCGACGCGTGACGGCAGCGAGTTTGAGCAGGGGCTGGCGCATCGTTACACCACGTCCGACAGCGGTACGCGTTCGTCCGCCGATGCTTCGCCGATCACCACGCGCTCGCCGTCCTTCAGGCCGGCCAGCACTTCGACGCGCACGTTGTTGTTGATGCCGATGCGGACATGGCGCGTTTCCGTGCTGCCGTCGGCGCGCAGCACGCGTACCGCGACGGTGCCGTCCTTACGCTTCTCGCCGAGCGCGGCGGCCGGAATGATCAGCGCGTTGCGCGCGTCGCCGAGCACGATGTTGACCTGCGCGGTCATCGCGATGCGCAGCCGGTGCTCGGGATTCGGCACGTCGAACAGCGCGTTGTAGAACACCGCGGCGTTCGGCTTCGCGCCGCCGCCGCCGAGCGGGCTTTGCGCGTCGGCGTAGTTCTGCGGCGCCGGTTCGATCGCGCGCAGCTTGCCGTAGTGCCGCTTGTCCGGTTCGCCGAGGCTCGTGAAATACGCGGTCTGGCCGGCGCTCACGCGAATCACGTCGGCTTCCGACACCTGCGCCTTCACGGTCATCGTGTCGAGATTCGCGAGCTTCAGGATCACCGGCGCCTGCTGCTGCGCGATCACGGTCTGGCCTTCCTGCGTGACGATCGCGACGACCTGGCCGTCGATCGGCGCGACGATGCGCGTGTAGCCGAGGTTGGCCTGCGCGGTCTCGATCTGGATGCGCGCCGAACGGATCTGCGCGGCGAGCGACGCAACGGTGGCTCGCTGCACGTCGAGCGTCGCCTTCGCGGCCTCGAACGATTCGCGCGACGTCGCGTCGTCGGGCAGCATCGCCTGCTGGCGGCGGAATGCGAGTTCGGCCTGCGTCAGCTGCGCGGCCGCCGATTGCTGCTGCGCGCGCAGGCTTTCTTCGCTGGCGCGCGCCTGGCGCAGCGCGTTTTCCGAGATCACGGGATCGATCTCGGCAAGCCACTGGCCTTTCGTGACCTTGTCGCCGAGCTTGACCTTCAGCGTCTTCAACTGCCCCGACACCTGCGCGCCGACGTCGACCTGCCTGAACGCCTGCAGCGCGCCGGTCGCGAGCACCGCGTTTTCGAGATCGCCGCGCGTGACGGGCGCGGACAGGTATTGCGGGTGCTTGTTTGGTGTGGCTATCGTTATTGCTACAACAGCGGTGGCAATGGCGGCACCGCTGATGGCCAGCACGGTGAGCCGGCGGCGGATCTTCTTATTCATGAGAATACATACGGCATGGATGAGTCGGGCGTCGGCGGCGTGGGCGGCCAATCAGGGTGGTCCTGCAATCGTGGCATGCAGTGCAGATCGATACAGGAGTCGGATGGATACCGCGCGGCGGTGCAGGTTCGGGTCAGGCGGCCATGATAATTGAGGTAATTTCGTGAATTCGTGTAGGAATTGTGCTGAATTGTGCCGGCAGTTCTACGGGGGCTGCCGAGCTCTGTCGGTGTTTCAATTCATGGAATGGCAGGTCAATACAAGGGTACGGAGAGGATCGTCATCCGGGCTCAATCCACGCTACCGTGATCGCGGAATGACCCTTCAAACTTCAGGGGCGGGATGGGGTTCTAGGCTCAACGTGGTTATTGCGATCAATCTTGTCAGCCAAGTCTTTCCCGGAAATAAATCCCGTGACTCTTTCCCCGGAAGGCAGGAACGTGGTGGGTGTTCCCTTGATGTTGAGCTTCTTTCCCAGTGAAAGGAGTTCTTTCGTGATGATGGACTGGCAACGCTTGCGGGGGACGGTGGTTTTCCCTCTTTCGACCCATTGCTTCCATGCTTGGAGTCGGTTGTCGGCGCACAGAATGACTTCGGATTTGATGATGGAGTCGGTAGAAAGAATTGGATACAGAAAAATGTATACGGTTGCGTTGGGAACCTTGCCTAGCTCGGGACTCATTTTCTTGCAAAACGAGCAGTTCGGATCGAAGAATGTAGCAATCACGCGCTCTCCGGTTCCATTTTTCTGTTTGATGGCGTATTGAAATGGAAGGTCATTGATGTTTATGCTGTTAATCTTGTTGAGTTGTGTTTCTGTTATGTTTTCCTGGCTGTTGGTGTCGAACAGGCTGCCGATAATAATGTGCGATGCCGATGAATTGCTGTAGAAAATTTGGGAATTTGCAGTGACCTCATACAGTCCGTCGATTTTTGACGGGACAACGTGCTCTATCTTCAGTTCGGGGAGCTTGGCTTGCAATTTTCGTTGCAAGTTCGCTTCTACATCGGCGGCAGCTGCTTCGGTGTGCGCTGTTGCGAGCGCAATTGTAAATAGTGATGTCAGGAGGAGCTGTAGATTATTCGGCATGACGTGTGGAAGATGAAATTTTCACATCTGAGGAATGGCGATGTCAGGAACTTGCAATTCGTATCTGTGTTTGCGTGATGCTGACTTCAGCTTGTTTCTCGATGATGCCATTCAAGAAGAATTTCTCGAGTCGATGATAGAGAAAAATGTCTCCCGGAAAATCATGTCCTTCCGAGTGGATTGTTTCTATTATGCGCAATACTACTATCGGCGTGGGCTCCCACTTCCTGGTCATGGAATTGATGATGTATTCATCGAAATCTGTAGATCGGAATGATTGAATTTTTCCAATTTCGTTGATCATTCTGAAATCGGCATTTTCCTCAACCAGGGAACCCCATTCTGTGATATAGGGACTGACATCGTTCGATTTTATTTCAACTGCATTGCCGAGAAGCTCGGCGAGATCGAAGAAATTCTCCGCAGCCGAATGGATGCACTTTTCTGAGACCGAAATCAACAGGAAATCGTGTGGAGTATCATGACTTATCCAGTGTATGAAATTCGCGTATTCGATTGATGATAAGGGACTTACCCATGCGCATATTTTGATCGACTCGTGGGTGGGGATGATTGGGGTGTCGATAGTCAAGTCGTTTGGGATATATCCAAAAATATCGGAAAACCACGCCGACAGTGTCGAGATGTTGCGTTCTTTGAGAGGGCCGAGGTGCCAGTTTCCGCCAATAAGAACATGTGACCCCATCAACTGCCCTTCCGAAATTGCGGATGCGATGACGTTGGACGTGATGTCCGAGAATGATGCGTGGATCAAATTTTGGTAATCGTTGTTTCGGAGCATTGGTATGCCTTGATTTCGGGTAGAAATTTCAACCTCGTCGCGAGCGAACGGTGGATTTTGGCTCGGTTGACCGCCATCGACATAACTACTCGCGACGAAGCACATCACTGTCGTTATACGGCACAACCGCTGATCATCGGCCACCATCCATTCGAGCGATTGCAGTTATTCAAGCAATCTGCGCATCGTGTCATGCCAGCCGTGCCACCGGGTCTGCTGCCGTATCGCTGAATGCACATTGTGTAGAAAACAGAGCAACTTGTGAATGCTCGTTGATTGGAAGTGTTCGGGCCCTCGAGGATTTTGCTCGCAAGCCCATCGGCTGCAGCACTGCCAGGATGAAGCAAGGCAATGACGATGCCAAAGGTGACTGCAGCCGACCTGGTGGCCTTTCGAGTGAAGAAGCGTTGCTTGGAATGCATCGAAACCTCCTTTGTGGCGGGTTGAGGAAAGACAATGACTGCTTGATGCAACGGGTATGTTTTTGAGATTTATTTGCCGATTTCAATTTAGTATTCCTGTGTTTGATAGATTAATTTTTCGATCGGTGGTTTTTCAGGGATTTATTTTTTTGAGATAATCAAATTGTTGCCGATTGTCATTTTTGTTAAATTTGTCAAATCGGACTGGTTGGCGTTTGCCAATTGCAATCCGAGTTGACTCGGAATTCTCGCGAGCGGCAGGGCCAAGGGGTTTTGCTTATCCGGGGCAGGAAATTGGAGTGCCGTTGGGGAATGGCGTGGATGTTGTGTCCGGTCCGGTAAAAGCAGCGGGCGGACTGCCCGGAGGAGGCGAAGGCATCGAACAGATGGCGTTCGCGTAGGGGTGTATGGTAGGGAAGGCGGGCAGATATGTAGCCCGTCCGTGCTGGTGCCGAATGCGACGCGCGGCGGCTTTGCCAGTCGTGTCAGTCGAACATGGCTTCCGGGTGGAGGGGTTCGCGCGCCGCTAGTGACTACGGATGTACCGAACAGTCGGCGACGGGTACGACAACAGGATGCCTCGCGGGCCGCACGCTTACGCGCGGCGTCCGCCCGTGTCGATCCTGCGCTGCGTGTCGGCGTCGACGATCTCGCGGATCGCGCTGAACAGCGGTGTAGCGTCGGTGTAGCGCCGGCCGTAGCCGAGGTTGAACGCATAGTCGAAACCGGGCGGATTGCTGCCCTGGTTGTGCTGCAGGATCGTTTCGAGCTTGTCGAGCGCCTTCGCCGCGCGGGCCTCCGGCGACGCGGCCGCCTCGTATTCGTCCCACAGCGCGACGATCTCGTCGCGCAGCGTGCGGTCGAGCGACGCGGTCAGCGTCAGCAGATCGTCGCGTTCGTGTGCGCTCTTGTCGGGGTGCGCGGCCTGCTCGATCGCGGGGATGTCGCCGTGCAGCGCCTCGCCGAGGTCGTGGACGACGCACAGCTTCAGCAGCTTCAGCGTGTCGACGCCGGGCAACGCGTCGGCGAACACGAGCGCCATCAGGCCCAGCCGCCAGCTGTGCTCGGCCGTGCTTTCCGCGCGTCCGGCGGATGTGTAGCCGCTGCGCAGCACGTTCTTCAGGCGTTCGGCTTCGCGCAGGAAAGCGAGCCGCGCGTGGATCGTGTCGGGATTCATGGTCGGCGTCTTTGCGATGAGCCACCAAGCGTAAGCGGGCCGGCCACGCTGCGTCCACGCATGAAATATGCGCGGCGCGTCAGAGGGCGTCGAGCGTTTCCACGAGCCGCACGGCCGAGCCGTCCGACAGCGTCATCCGCGTCCACCGGCAGCGGCTGCCGCGAATCGGCACGACGCGCGACGCATTCGCGCCGGTATCGAACTCGACGCTCGGCGGCCCCGCGCGATCGTGCCAGCCGAGCGGGTCGAGCGCGGCTTCCATGCGGACGATTTCCGGCGTCGCGTAGCGCCACAGCGACGTGCCGAGCAGCATCGAAAGCGGCTGCGAGAATTCGGCCGCGCGCGCCGGCGAACTGGCCAGCAGCCGGTGCGTGAGATCGCAGACGAGATGCATGCGGCCCGCGCTGCCGGCGATCAGCCGCGCGAGCGCGCGGTCGCCCGCCGAATCGATGCGCGCGGCGAGCAGCCGTTCGGCCGTCGCGCGCTCGTCGGGCGACATCTGCTGGAGGCCCGCCTCCCAGCGCGAAATCGTCGATTGCGCGACGCCGAACAGTTCGGCCGCGTGACTTTGCTTCACGCGGTGCAGCGCGCGCCAGCGCTTCAGTGGCGGGCCGAGCGAGAACGAATGAAGCGGTGAGGCGGTCATGGCGATGCTCCTGTTGCGGTCGTGCCAGGCGCGTGGTTACCGCACCGTTACATGATCCGGATGCCGCCGCTTGCCTGGATCGCGATGGCCGCGAACGGCACGAGCACGATGCCGCCCAGCACGAGTACGCCGTCGGCGGCCACCGTGATCGGCGTCGCGAGAATCCGCAGACCCATGCCGACGACGGACGGCGATTCCACGATGTAGACCGAGTACGGGCGGTTGAAGGGTTGCGCGGCCGCGTTGTCCTTCTGGACGAAGCCTTCCGTCGAGTAGCGCTTGCCGTCGATGTCGCCTTCGAGCACGAGGCCGGTCGGCTCGCTCGCGAAGCCGTCGGCGGAGGCGGCTTGTCGATCGTCGTCCGAAGCGTCTTTCGGCAGCACGATCCGGTAATGCCCGGTGACGCTGCCGCCGCTCGCATGAAAGTCCGCGAACGTCGTGCGTACTGATTTCCGGTAGCCGGACAGCAGGACGGGCCGCAAGCGGGCCGGCAGATCGAAGATGTAATGGTAGCGCGTGCCGAGGACGACCAGTTTCTTGCCGTCTTCGGTCATCATGAACGCGGATACGTGTTCGCTGTACGCGTCGTTCTTGTACAGCTTCGGCGTGAAACACCCCGACAGCGCAACGCTGCTCGCGGCGACGCCGGCGGCCAGCAGGCGCCGGCGCGTGATGGATAGGCTCATTTCTTGTTGTCCCGTCTGGGCGGTTCGGTTGGGTGGCTTTCGCCCTCGGAAGCCGGATTCTCGCGTATCCGCCGCACGTTGTCGAACCGGAAATCCGCTGTGGCAGCGGGCCGCCGTGCGCATCCGCGCCATCGACAACGTTTCCGCGGCGCTTTCAACCTATCCCGCCATATCTTATTATTCGGCCAGAGCGGCGCGTGCCGGCCGCCATCGATCATGTCGACGACATGATGCGCCGGCAACGATGACCGTCTTCCGGCCGGCGCGTCGCCCGATGCGCGGTCGACACGACAGGGCGCGCGAGGCCGCGCGTGTCCCGAAAAAGATACGAGGGCGCGATGGTACGACTGGTGTTGCTGCTGCTGGGCATCGAATATCTGCGGACCCGCTGGCGCGGGCTGACCGTGCTCGGCTGGCTGTGGGTCGTCGCGGGCGTCGGCATTTTCGTCGACGCGCTCGACGGCGCGCTGCATTTCCCGATCGAGCTGTTCGCGTGGCTGTTCCTGATCGAAGGGCTCGCGACGCTCGCGGTGGCCGGCAGCGGGGTCGGCGGGCAGCGCATCCTGCGCTACGTGAAGGGCATCGCGGTCGTGGTGGCCGCGGGGCTCGTGTTTGCCGGCCATCATCACGGCCACTTCCTGCTGTCGATGATCTTCGGCACGCTGTTTCTCGTCGACGGGCTGCTGCAGTGCACATCCGCATGGATGGTGCGCTATCGCCGCTGGCACGTCGCGTTTTCGTGGGGCGTCGTCGAGATACTCCTGGCGATCTTCTTCTTCCAGCCGTACCCGACGCACTACGCGGGCACCGTGCCGTACTGCCTGGGCCTGCTGCTGATGTTCGGCGGCATGCACCTGCTGAGCCTCGCCGCACGCGTGCGGCGGCTGACGCGCAACCCGGCGTTCGCGACGTCGCCCGCGCCGGCGCTCGCGCCGGATCTCGACGATGCGCAGGGCCTGCCGCAGTTCGCGCAATCCGAATGGGACGGCCCGCCGGCCGACGGCGAGCGGGCGCTCACCGTGCACGTATGGACACCGACCGGCACGTCGAAGGCCGAGGCGCAGCGCTATCCGCTGATCGACCGCTATATCGCGGCGGTGGACGTCAACGGCGTGATCTCGACCGGGCATGCGGCGCTGGAATCGCCGGAGGGCATCTACATCAGCCTGTATCCGGGCGTCGAAATCGATCGCTCTCCGGACGAATTCACGCGCATCCTGCGCGCAACGCGCGAGAACGACGTGCCCGGCCTGTTCCAGCCCGACTACGCGACCGAGTCGAAAGCGTGGTGCCCGTCGACCGTGCGCGTGCGTATCCGCAACTACGATCCGGCCAAGCTCGATGCGTTCTGGTCGTCGTACCGGCAGAACACAACGTACAACCTCACGCACCGCAACTGCTCGAGCACCGTGTCGAATGCGCTCGAGGCCGCGCTCGACGGCGCCGTGTGGCGGCTGAAGGGCGCGCGGGCCGGGTGGGGCGCGTTCGTGCGGCTGCTGCTCACGCCCGAGCTGTGGGTGGCCGCCCAGATCCGCAAGCGCGCGGTGACGATGGCGTGGACGCCGGGGCTCACGCTCGACTATGCGCGCGCGCTCAGCATGCTCGCCGATCCGCGTCCGTTCGCGTGGTGGAAGGTCGCGCGCTCGGCGGTGAGCGCGATCATGGCGTCGCGCCGCGCGTGGCGCGAGCAGGACAGTGCGGCGCTGTCGCCCGGCGGATCGGAGGCGGCGTCGATGAAGTGAACGCGTGGCGCCGGATGAGGGCCCGGCATCACAAGGGGCGCCACCGTGCGGCCCGGCGAGATTGCCCGCGATAAAAACCCACGGACGACAACGATGAACGAGACGAGAGCGTTGCGCATCCAGACTCCCGCCGCGCTGACGCTGGTGCTAGGGCTGTCGCTGGCGAGTGCCGGCCTCGCGCAGGCAGACACGGACGAAGTGCCGCGCATGAGCAACGACGTGTACCGGATGTCGGTGTCGTTCTGCTCGAACGTCGCGGCCGCCGAAAAGATCGCGTGCCAGGGCGACATGATCGCCGCGGGCAGCCGGATCGTCGCGGCGATCGGCGGCCTGCCGCCGGCTTCCGCCACGGCGATCGACGAAGGCGCGCGCAACAAGCTGCCGCCGGCGGAGCGCGACGGGCTCGCGCCCGTCGAGCCGGCCGCGATCGACAAGGACGATACGCTGGCCGGCCTCGCCGGCATGGTGCGTCTGTGCGACGTGTACGAACCGGAGCCGGCGGCGCGGGCGCGGCACCACGCGGCGCTGAAGCAGAAGGCGCCCGACGCCGCGCCGCGTGTCGAGGCGTTGCTGGCCGATCCGTCGATGGCGGCGCGCCGGCGCGTCAGCGTCGGCGTGTGGCAGATTCTCTCGCTCGAGGGCCCCGAAGCGTCGGCGCGCGCGTGCACGCAGCTCGGCACCTGAGCGAACCGCGCATTCTTTCGTGCACCTTCACATTCGTGCCATGTTGCGGCAGCAACAATCGCGGGCAGACATTCGACAATCTTGCGGCGCATCCCGCGACCGCAAGCCTTTTCCGAGGAAACACGCCATGCTCGAGACGCTCGCCCGCGCCGCTGCCGCACTCGCCGTCGCTTCCGTTTCACTGCACGCCGCCGCGCAGACCAGCTACGACTACCTGTTGCTTGCCGCGTCGTGGGAGCCCGGCTTCTGCGCGTCGCACGACACACCGGAATGCACGAACCTCGCCGGCTCGTATGCGGCGACGAGCCTGTCGCTGCACGGGCTGTGGCCGAACCGCTACGACGGGAACCAGCCGTTCTACTGCGGCGTGCCGCAGAACGACATCGACCTCGACAACGCGCACCAGTGGTGCAGCATGGACGCGTACCCGATCAGCAGCGCAACGCGCAATACGCTGTCGACATACATGCCTGGCGTCGCATCGTGTCTCGACAAGCACGAGTGGTTCAAGCACGGCACCTGTTCGAATTCGGCGACGCCCGATGCGTACTGGAACCAGGCGTCGGGCATGATCAGCCGGTTGGGCAACACGTCGTTCAACGCATTCCTGCAGGCGAACGCGGGCAAGACGGTCACGCGTAACCAGTTGCTGTCGGCGTTCGAGGGCGCGTTCGGCAGCAACACGCGCAGCGCGGTGTCGCTGAAATGCACGAAGACGAACGGCGTGAGCTACTTCACCGAAGCATGGATCGCGGTGAAGACGAATGCGACCGCGCAGTTTCCGAGCGCCGCGTCGCTCGTGACGGACGGCAATACGCAGGGTACGTGCCCGACGTCGGGGGTGTTGATCGCGAAGTGAGGGGCGCGGCCGGCGTGCGCGATATCGCGCACGTCGCGGGCGGTGGGCATTCGAGGATGTCGGGCGCGCCGTTGCTGGCGCCCATGCACGTTTGGCGCTCGGCGACACACATCCGCTTCCTGCGTTGGGCGGCTGCGCTCAATGTGCCGCGCAAGGCGCGCCGAACCATCGCGTGACCGCCTGCGTGGCGGCGTCGATGTCCACGTCCGCATCGTCATCGCAGGCCCACGCGACGAAACCGTCCGGACGCACGAGCATCGCACGCAATCCGAGCCGGTCCTTCGCGTCGCTCGCGATATAGGCGAGGCGGTCGCGCCAGCGGCCTGCCACGGACTGAAGCGGCCGATCCGCATCGAAGTCCAGCAGCACGCCCTTGCCGTGCCTGACGTGTTCGCCGAGCCGCGTGCCGTCGGCCAGTTCGAAGTCCGGAACGCTACGGCCCACCAGCGGATGGCCGCTGCCGGGATCGTACGCGAGCGACACGCCCCACAGGCGTTCGGCGAAGTACGTCGCGCCGTCGCGCGTGTCGACGAGATCGCGCATGATCGCCGCGAGCGCGCGCGAACCCGGCGAGGGCCGCATCAGCGCGACCTGCGCACGCGACCAGTCGAGCACGCGCGCGCCCACCGGATGCCGTTCGTCCGTGTAGCTGTCGAGCAGCCCGGCTGGTGCGTCGCCGCGGATCGTCGCGGCCAGCTTCCAGCCGAGATTCATCGCATCGCCGAGCCCGAGATTGAGCCCCTGGCCGCCGAGCGGCGAGTGGATGTGCGCGGCATCGCCCGCGAGCAGCACGCGGCCGTCGCGGTACGTCGATGCCTGGTACGCGCGATCGGTCCACGTGGCGGCGAGCCGGAGCGCGGTCACCGTGACGCCGACGCCGGACACGCGGCGCAGCACGGCCTGCGCGTGCTCGAGCGTCACCGGGCCGCTCCGGTGGAACGTGCCGCCGTCGAACTCGACGAGCGCGACGGTCCCGGGCGGCGTGTACGTGTACGTGCCGGCCGGCGTGTAGTGACGGCCCGGCAGCAGCGCGCCCGGATCGGCGAACTCGGCTTCGATCGAGTAGCCGGTGAATTCGGCGTCGGTGCCGGCGAACGCGAAGCCGCCGGCCTTGCGGACCGCGCTGCGGCCGCCGTCGCAGCCGACGAGCCAGCGTGCGTGGAATGTCTCGCCGCCTGCGTACAGCGTGACCGCATCGTCCGACTGATCGAAGCCTTCGGCGGCAAGACCGCGCCGAATCTCGACGCCCGTCGCGTGCGCACGGGCGGTCAGCACGGATTCGACGCGCGCCATGTCGGTCGCCATGTGCGTGCCGGCCGGGCCGGGCAGATGGTACGGCCACTGCGACGCATCGATGTCGTCGTGGAAGAACTGGATGCCGGCGAAATGACCGGCCGGACGACGCGCTTGCTGCATCCAGTGCGCGGTGTCCGTTGCACGGGCCGGCAGCACGATACCGTCGAGCAAGCCGCGACGGTAGAACGCGTCGATGGTCGGCGCGGACAGGCCGCGCATGCCGAACGGGAGATGCTTCAGCGGGGATTCCGGATCGTCCGCCTGCTCGACCACCAGCACGGATGCACCGGCGAGGCGCAGCTCGCAGGCGAGAAACAGGCCGACAGGGCCGGCTCCGGCAATCACGACATCATGGGTAACGGGCAGATTCATCGGTGGCTCGGTTTCGGGCCAAGGCAGCCCGGTGTGATCGAGAGGGCGGTACGCGCCGGCATTGCGCATGCGTCAGGAAACTGGTGGAACGTTGTTCCATCGGCGCGATATTGGAACGCTGTTCCAGATGTGTCAAGCTAGCGCGCATGAAAACCAGCAAACGGACCGAGCGGCGCGCGGACGCGCTGTCGAAAGAGCGGATCGTCGAGGCCGCGATCGGAATCCTCGACCATGCCGGCGAGGGTGCGCTGACGTTTCGCGCGCTCGCCGCACATCTGGCGACCGGAAGCGGCGCGATCTACTGGCACGTCGCCGACAAGCACGATCTGCTCGCGGCGGCCGCGGATCACGTGATCGCGGCTGCGCTGACGGACGTGCCGACGCAGCGTGACGGCGATGCGGCGCAAGCGCTCCGGCGTGTCGCGCTGCGCCTGTTCGACGCGTTCAGCGCGCATCCGTGGGTCGGTGCGCAGTTGTTCCGGGCGCCGTGGCAGCAGGCGGTGCTGCGGATCCTCGAGCGCGTCGGCGGGCAGCTTCAGGCGCTGGGCGTGCCCGAGCCCGCGCAATTCAACGCGGCGTCGGCGCTGATGCATTACATCTTCGGGCTGGCCGGCCAGTACGCCGCGGGTGCGCGGCTGCATCCGCGCGAGACGGGGCAGTCGGAGGTCGTCGCGGTCGTGGCCGAGCGGTGGGCGCAGCTCGAACCGGCGCAGTATCCGTTCGTGCGCAAGGTAGCCGAGCAACTGGCCGCGCACGACGAGCGTGCGCAGTTCCTGGCCGGCATCGATCTGATTTTGGCGGGGATTGGGGCGGCGACCCGGTAGGCCCGCCGTCGGATGCATGGTTTCGAACGGCGGTGCGACGAGTCCGTTGTCATGCCAGCAGCCGCAGCGCATCCGCCAGCGACAGCACCGTCGTGCGCGATTCGAACGCGGTGGCGAACAGATGCTCGTGGACGATCGGGTCCGGGTCGTAGCAACAATCCTTGACCGTGTAGAGGCGGAAATCGGCGTCGCTCGCGTGGGCTATCGACGACAGCATCACGCCGGTCGACGCGATGCCGACCATGATCAGCGTATCGACGCCTTGTGCGATGAGCCGCGCCTGCAGATCGGTGCCGAAGAATACGCTCGCGCGGTGGGCCAGGATCAGCGGTTCGTCGGGCCGCCTGGCGAGTTCAGGGCACGGGGCATCGTCGATGAACAGGCCGAGTTGCTTGATGCCCTGGCCGTTCTTGTTGAGCGGGCTGACCTCCGGATAGCCGGGGCTGAACCTCAGATTCGCGAACCAGACGCCGACGCCGGCAGCGCGTGCCGCAGCGCAGAGACGGCGCGTATTCGAGAGCAATTCAGGCGCGACCGACGGAAAGAGGCCGAGGATGTCGGTCTGGTAGTGCATGACGAGCAGCGCGGTTTTGGATGGCGCGATGGGCGGGATCGGCGAGGAGGAATTGCTGCCCGCGCACGCGGGGGCTGACGTTGTGACTTCTGATGCGTTGTCCCGATTCATGCGTTGCGTTCTCCAGTCATCGCTGCGAAATGTCGGAAAATTGGTCGTTCGATACGTCGTCAATCACGTCGGCGCCGGCGTGCCCACGCGTCGCGAAATCTTCGCCGGATTGGGTTCGGGGTATCCACGAGTCGAGCGATTTCCTGCGTGTTTGACAGCAGAGGATCACGGCGTTTCGTCCATACGCTTGCCGTAATTGCATCGCGCGGTGACGGCGATCTATCGCACCCGTACCGTTCTTACGCAAGCCGGACCCAATGGCTCACCGTTATCGCTGAATGCTCTATAGGGGGCTACCTCCACAGAGATCTCCTGACGCCAGAAGATCTCGGAGATCCGGCGGCCGTGTTCGCCGTACCGAGTACGATGATTGAACCCCAAGGATTCCAGTGCTGCCGTGAATTGCGCGAAGTTCGGCTCGCATGCCGTCAGCGGCGCAGCCTGCATTCCGGGAATCGGATCGAAGCCCAGTTCCACCTGTGTCCCCCTTCCCGGGACCACGAACCTTTCGATACCGAACGCCCAGTTGCCAGGCAAGCGCTGGCCGTAGCCGAAGCTGTCTTTGGCGGTCGCTTTGGTCTGCACACCAAAGCTGCGGTGCATCGCGTCGGGCGTCATGTCGGTAACCTGATTGCTGACCCGTATCAGCGCCAGCATGCCTTGCAGCGCTTGCGTGACGGTCAGGCTTGCCTCGGTTCGAGATTCGACCTGCGACGCCCCCGTGCTGTTGGGCGGGGCGTCTGCCGGCTGCCCATGTGCGCCGCCAAACGGGAGGCACAAACTCAATGCCGCCATGACCGTCACGGGGCGGAAGAATCCGCGCCGGGTACGGCCGGTCGAAGCGACGTGATTTCCGTTCTTGACCTGCATCACGCTGGATCCTTGTAGCGGGTGGTCGTAGCGCCAAGCAAAGATGTTCATTCGAGGTGTCCGGACGACCGGGTGCGCCACTGAGACGCCTCAAAAAATCGACCTTCCCGAATAAGTCGTCAACCACTCCAGCGCCAGTGTCCCCGCCAACGAGTTCCCGTTCGCATCCAACCCCGGCGCCCACACGCACACGGCCATCTCCCCCGGCAGCACCGCGACGATCCCGCCGCCGACGCCGCTCTTCGCCGGCAGCCCCACCCGATACACGAAATCACCGGCCGCATCATAGGTCCCGCAGGTCAGCATCAGCGCCGACAGCCGCTTCGCGGAACTCGAATCGACGATCCGCTCGCCTGTCGCCGGCGCGACACCGCCGTTCGCAAGAAACAGCGCGGCGCTGGCCAGCTCGACGCAATTCATCTCGATCGCACACTGCCGGCAATACGCGTCGATCACCGTATCAGGCGGCATCTGCATGTTGCCGAAGCTCGCCATGAAATGCGCCATCGCGCGGTTGCGCTCCGCATGCTGCAACTCCGACGTCGCGACGCGCGAATCGTAGTCGATGTCGTTCGCGCCGATCAGCCGCCGCACGAATTCGACGAGCGCCGTCTCGGCCTTCACGAAGCGGCGGCACAGCACGTCGGTGACGACCAGCGCGCCCGCATTGATGAACGGATTGCGCGGCTTGCCGCGCTCGCTTTCGAGCTGTTCAACTTATGGTGACCTGTCAAGCGTCAATAAGTGCGGGAAGCCAATTATTCATTGGGGTCCGTGAGCCATATTGGGTCCAAATCACGGGAAGTAGTCAATAGCAAGCATCCAATCGCCGCTTGGAGGCACGATTTGTTGACATGCAACGGAGAGAAGTCGTCAATCCTCGGAGGGTCGGGCGTGGAGCGGTTGCGCTATTATCGCGGTCCCTGCATGTTGATGCTCAGCCCCCTGTAATGACTGACCCGAACTATCCGGCGATCCTCGAACAGATTCATCGCGATATTGCTCCCTGGCGTACTGCTGGCCGGGTCGCCGACTATATCCCAGAACTCGCCAACGTAAGCGCTCACCGTTTTGGCATGGCTATAGTGACGCTAGACGGTCGTGTATTTGCGGTTGGTGATGCGCGAGAGCGCTTCTCCATCCAGAGTATCTCCAAGCTGTTTGCGTGTACGCTCGCTTTTCAACTCCTCGGTGACGAACTTTGGGAGCGTGTCGGTCGGGAGCCATCGGGGACCGCATTCAACTCCCTCGTCCAACTTGAAACCGAGCGCGGCGTACCACGTAATCCATTTATCAATGCAGGCGCGCTCGTTGTGACCGACGTATTGTGTCGGCGCTTCGTTGGCGCCGAAACGGCCCTAGTGCAGTTCGTGCGAAGACTGACTGGCGTTTCCGATCTTGACTATAACCTGCGTGTTGCTGACTCCGAACTTCGGCACGCCGACCGTAACCGCGCGATGGCGCATTTCATGGCAAGCTTCGGCAACATGGAGATGCCGCCTGAAACCGTCGTCGATGCTTACTGTCGTCAGTGCGCTATCGAGATGAATTGCATCGAGCTTGCCACGGCCACGCTTTTTCTCGCCAACGGGGGAATTGCCCCTGTATCAGGGGAGCGTGTCCTCGATGCGAGTTCTGCAAAGCGCTTGTCCGCGTTGATGTTGACCTGTGGCACTTATGATGCAGCGGGCGACTTCGTCTATCGAGTTGGTCTGCCGGCGAAAAGTGGTGTGGGAGGCGGCATCGTCGCGGTACTGCCGGGGGAGATGGCGGTATGCGTATGGTCACCCGGACTTGATGCAAACGGTAACTCGCTCGCCGGCGTCAAATCGTTGGAATGGCTAACAACGCTTACCGAACATTCGATTTTTTAACATCGCCTACGCAGAAGGGTATAAGGGCATGCTGCGCGGATGACGGATATGTTTCCGGTGACTTGGCGCGCGAAGAGTCATCAGGCAGGCTCGAAACTATCTGAGCTGCGTGCACTTGTATTGGGGCGGTGAATCATCATGGCTCAGCCGACATTCAACATCTTTGACGCCCAGTCTGCTTAGACGCTTCCCTCCTGGCAGCATTTCCTGCTGAGCAAATTTGCGGCGCGACGCCCAAGACGAGGGTGGCCACCTGGCGGCGGCGATTCGCCAACTGCTGCTTGATGCCGTGGCCGAGCTCGGGGGCAGCGAGCAGATGTCCGCCGAGTTCGTCGACCAGAAGCAGGCGCAGCAACGCGCGCTCGTGCAGACCAAGGCCAACCTGCGCGCGATACTCGCGATCGATGCGCCGCGCTAACCCATACCTACTCGCCAGGAACACGTGATGGATACCCGCATCATCGAATTGATCGCCACGAATCGGCTCGGCGCGATTGCACTCGACACCTCGGTGTTCGACGCGCAACAACGTAATCTGGAGGGCGGGCTGTTGCGCCGTGTCGAGCAGTTCCATCGCAGCGACCGAGTCCAGGTGCTGATGCCGGACGTGGTGCGACGTGAGGTGGAGGCGCATGTGCAGCGCGATGCCGCCGAAGCACGCAGTGGCTTGGCGCGCTCGGTGCGGATGGCGGCCCGGGCGCAGCTGCTGTCGAGTGACGCGCTCGAGCAGCTGCGGGTCATCGAGTATCAGATGGACGAGCCGGCGCTCGCAGCGAGGATGCGCATGGAAGACTGGTTGGCGGGCACGCGCCGAGGTGCTCGACGTCGCCGCGCGGGTCGACATGCGCACCCTGTTCGACCGGTACTTTGCGGCGCAGCCGCCGTTTGCGGAGTCGAGCAAGAAGAAGCACGAGTTCCCCGACGCGGTGGCGCTGCTGGCGCTCGAACACTGGGCCGGCGAGCACGACACGGCGGTGCTGGTGGTGTCCACCGATGCTGACTGGCAACGCTTCTGTACGGCACATCCGCGGCTGCTCTGGACCAATAATTTGGGCGGGGCGCTGGCGGCGTTTCAGGACGAACGTGCGCAGTTTGCCGCCGATCGGCTGGCTGAGACTTTGGTCGAGGGCCTGGACGGGAAACTGGCGCAGGCATTGCTGGCGGCCGGTCGGTCCTTCGCGCGTCAAATCGGAGTGGGGCTCGATGTTCGCTCGGCGTTCGACTTTACCTGGACCTATGACGTCCATGTTGAAGCGATCCGGTGGCCCGCGACGGACGGGGTGCTCGACGAATGCGAAGCCATTGATCACCGCGACGGAAAAGTGGTGGTGCGGGTCAAGGGGGCGCCCCAGACAAAAATCGCGGTCTACTTCACGTTTTCGGCCATGACGGGCGCAGGTAACGGGACCGTTACCGTTGGCGGCTCGACGATGGTGTTCGATGATGAGATCCCCTGCGGGATGCTTGTCACGGTCGACGGCGACACCTCCCATCGGGTGACGGTACGCGATATTGAGTTTCTGCCGACCGCGCATCGGATTGCGGTTGGCGAGATCACGCCGGAGTGGATCGATCCGATCAATGCGATAGGCCTGCCCGATGCCACATTTGGCGTCGGCGCGGACGGAAACTGAGAGGTTGACGATGCTGACCCGCCTGACCCCCGCTCACTTCGCGTTGTATCGCGCGTATCTGGGGGAGCTCGACGAGCCGATCTTGCGCGCACACTACGGCGTGCCGAGCACCGATGTGCGCGTCATGCCATGTCGTCCCCACATGATCGAAAGCGCAGCCTTCGGGCCGTTACCCTGACCCACGAACAAAGGATTCACCAATGAGCACCTCATCCAGTCTCGATCCCAATCTCCGCGATGTCCAATGTGTCGGGGAAGCGACGGACCTCGTGAGCTTTCTACAACACGTCGACAACTGGCTTGCCAGCGTCCCCGTGATGGATCTCGATTTCCCGTTGTTTCGCGGTCAGGAAGTCGAGTCGTGGCGGCTGCTGCCCTCCATTGGACGCGCACCGTACCAGATGCGGCTTCGGCCCGGCACCGAGCAACGCATGCTCGACGAGTTCAAGCAGCGTGCCGTGCCTCACGTCGAATCGACCGTGGAGTTGACGAATGCCGACTGGCTCGCGATCGCGCAACACCACGCGATGCCAACCCGCTTGCTGGATTGGTCGGGGAGTGCATTGTCGGCTCTTTGGTTCGCCGTGAAAAAGCCAGCCGTCGAGAAACCGTGCGAGAACCGCTCGTGTGAAAACGAGGAGGGCCGCGGCGTGTTGCCGGGCGCGGTCTGGATGTTGCCCGTTACGCATGGCGATCTGATCTCCTCCGATGAGAGCAAAGATCCGCTCGGGCTCGGCCAAACACGTTTGCTTAAGCCGCGGCACGTGTCCCGCCGTATCGCTGCCCAGGATGGCTGGTTTACAGTGCATCGCGGCAAGCAGAGTGGGCTCGACACGAAGTACTTCGCGCTCGACACCAACCCTGAGTTTCGCGACCGGCTGCGCTATATTCGTATTCCAGGCGAAAAATTCGGCATCATTCGGGGACAGCTTCAGCGGGCCGGCATCAATCGCGGTGTGTTGTTCCCGGACCTCGACGGGGTCGCCGGCCGCATCACCGACACCATCCTGTATCCAGCTGACCAGCCAACGCCCGGCGCTGGCAATCTCTGAGGCGCCTCCCGTGGCCAATCGCCCTCAACAGAGACCTACTGCCGCTGCGCACCTATACCAATGACCGCCATCCCGCTGAATCGCCAGTTTTATGAATGGCGAGAAAATACAGATCCGCTCGCCCGTTCACGGTTTCGGGCCGCGGCTGGCTTGTCGAATGGCTTGCTGGGTTGGTCCGAGCTTATTGCTAAGCGCCGCGTCGTTATCCTAGCTGAGGCAGGTAGTGGCAAGACCGTGGAACTGTCCGAGCAAGCACGCCAGCAGACGGCTGCAGGCAGATTTGCTGTCTACGCGACTGTTCAAGATGTTGGTCGCGACGGGCTCGATAAGGCTTTGCGGCCTGCCGACCGGCAACGGTTAAATGATTGGCGCAACAGCAATGAACCGGGATGGTTTTTCATTGACTCCATTGATGAGGCGAAACTCGACAATATCCGCCTGGAAAGAGCGCTGCGACAAATTGCTGAAGGGATTGCCGGTGGAGAGAGCCGCGCCCACATCGTTCTGTCCGGACGGCACACTGATTGGGAATTCGCGCGCGATGCGCAGCGGCTGAACGACGAACTGCCACTGCCCCACGACAACCCCGCCGATCCTCTTCCCCCGCTCGGAACGCTGGTCCGCCGCGTCCTCCGCCGCGAAAAACGCCCAGAACCGACGCCGGCTGAAACGCCTCTCATCGTGGTGATGGCCCAGCTCGATACCGAGCAGGTACGGACTTATGCCGCAGCCAAAAACGCCCCGAACCTCGAAGGGCTAATGGACGCTATCGAGGCTGCGAGCCTATGGGGATTCGCGTGCCGGCCGCTAGACCTAGACTGGATCGTGAGCTACTGGGACAGCCACGGGCACCTTGGCAGCTTCACCGTGATGACGGAAGTGGGCCTGCGTGAACGACTCCAGGAAACAGACCCGGAACGCGGTCGCCGGGATAGCCTTGACACCGAGCGCGCTAAACAGGGCCTAGAACGGATCGGTGCAGCCCTCGTGTTTGGACGGCAGACGACCGTCGCAATACCGGATAACGATACCCGGCTCGAAACCGAAGGAAGCGTAGCCAAGATCGACGACGTGCTTCCGGACTGGTCTAGCGAAGATCGGATGAAACTGCTCACGAGGCCGGCATTCGACCCAGCGACTTTCGGCCGCGCCAGATTGCACAACGACAACGAAGGCGTGGTGCGCGCCTATCTTGCGGCACGTTGGCTGCAGCGGTTGCGGCGTGCAAACCTCCCGCAACGCCGACTGCATGATCTGCTTTTTTCACGGACCTACGAAGTCGAGTTGGTCAAGCCTTCGATGTTGGAAACGGCGGCTTGGCTTGCTCTCTGGGACGAAAGCGTCGCCAGGGAGGTTGTGCGTCGCGCGCCCTTTCTGCTGTTCACCGCAGGAGACCCGGCAAGCCTTTCTCTTGAAACACGGCAAACATTGCTCACGGCGCTGGTGGAGCGGATGCGCCGGGAGGAAGAAGTGCCACACCTAGATCTGAGTAGCCTTGCGCGATTTGCTCAGCCGGATATCGCGACGACGCTGCGCGGCATCTGGGCGGCGGACAAGGAACACGACGAAATTCGACGCTTCGTGTTGCGCTTGATTTGGTTGGGCAAGATCAAAGATTGTGTTGATCTGGCGGTCGCCGCGTCGTTCGGCCGATACCAAGATCTCTACACAGCCATCACCGCCGGTCGCGCTCTTCTTGCTGCTGGTGGTGAAGCCGCACACAGAGACTATGCCGAATACATCAAGATGCAGTGTGCATCAATCTCGCCAACAGTCGTCCGGGAAGCCGTCGAGGACTTGTTCCCGCGACTGCTCGGTGTCGATGACCTGCTGGCGATCCTGGCGGTCATTCACCTGGGTGACGCCGAGGGCGGTGGCTTCAGATTCGATTGGGACGGGGCAAAGCTCGTCGAGCGGCTGACGAGCGCGGCTGACCTGACTCGATTGATTGAAGGGCTCTTGCAACAGCTAGAAGCGGAGCCGGAAGTAGGTATTGGCGAAAGATCGCCAAGGCATGAGCAGTACGCTACGGCGCTCGGCGTGGCAGCACAGCGTCTACTGGATTTGTCACCATCCAATGTATCGCCAACCGCAGCGATCGACGCAGTGCTGTGTATCGGTGATGGGCATCTGGACATGACGCAGCGGCAAATCAACAAGGCGGCCGATGCGGTCGAACTGTTGCATCGTACGCCGGAGCGCCGTCGTGCCGTCTTCTGGCGAGCTGCCGACCGACTGGGCAACCACAAAAATCTGTCGGGACGCCCGTTGCTCTACTCTTTCCAAATGAAGTTTCTTGGCTGGCCGCCTGGGCTGGTGCTCGACGACATCGATTGGCTTTTGACCGACGGTGCATCTCGGCCGCTCGCTACTGAGCGGCAACTGGCTATCAACACTGCGCTCAATCTCTGGCTCACGGCTGGCGAGCCAGAGGCGTTGAAGGCACGCATTGCTGGCGTCGCCGCAACGGACACGGAAATGCAAGCAGCTTATATCGAATGGATGACTCCACGCATCAAGTCGGCGGAAGAAATCAAGAGCGAAGAAGAGTTGGCAGAGGCTATTCTGGAAAGCGAGCACAGACAGGTTGAGCAGGAGCAGTCGTGGGTCGACTTCATCGCGGATCTGCAGGCAAATCCGGCGCAGCTGCATCACCTGCACCCCATCACACCGAAGGGCGTTGACAACCGGATTTATAGCCTTTGGCAGTTGCTTAGTGAGGCCACCAGCAGCAATTCGCGCTACGCGATCGACAGCGTCGCGCCCATTAAAGAACTGGCCGGAGAGGAAGTCGCGGCAGCGTTTACCGCCGGGCTTGCCGAGATTTGGCGAGCCTGGAAACCGACACTGCATAGTGCGCGTCCGCCCGGCGAACGCAACCTGATCAGCTCGATTGATTGTCTGGGCATCGCCGGGGTTTCGATTGAAGCGGCGGCACGGGCAGATTGGGCGCTGCATCTGACCGAGCAGCAAGCAATTCGTGCCGCTGAATACGCGACGCTGGAACTCAACGGTTTTCCCGATTGGACCACAGCGCTAGCTGCAGTCTGGCCTGCCGCGGTAGAGAAGGTGTTCGCGCAAGAGGCGACAAGCAACCTGGACGACCCCACGCCACCAGGACATTATCAAATCGTGGAGGCCATCAGCCGCAGCGATGAAAGCCTGACTCGCCTGATGGCTCCCTCCCTGTGGCGCGAACTGCAGGCTCGATCTGATCTGAATTGTGTTGCGCTGCGTCCAGTTCTGTTCATCCTCAAGCGCGGCTTGCCAGCAGACACAAAGCGGGCGTTCTACACATTGGTGCTTGACAGGTTCCAGTCTTCAACGGACCCGCAAGTCAGTGCGCAATACTTGGGGGCCGCATATGCGATCGACGTGCAAGGTGCGACGGACACATTGATGGCAAAGCTCGATCTGCTGGGCGAGGCTCAGAAGACAGCGCTCGTCGAGCGTGTATTGCCCCAGATATTCGGTTCGCGCTGGTCGCGGTCGGCACCGCCGGACGCGCATCTCGATGTAGCAACCCTGGAGCGTCTGGTCATGCTCGCGTATCGCATAGTGCGAGTGGAAGAGGATCGTGACCGCACGAACAATGGCGTGTTTTCGCCAGACGAACGCGACGATGCGCAAGATGCACGTTCAGCGGCATTCACAGCTTTGGTCAGCACACCGGGACATGCCACCTATGCCGCTATCCTTCGCTTGATGGATGAACCCAATTTCCCGGTGGCTCGATCACGTCTGCTCGCACTAGCGCGAGAACGGGCTGCCAATGACGCGGAGCAGACAGCCTGGCGTGCGGATGAGCCGCTCCGCTTTGAGCAGCAGTTTGAGAGGCAGCCAGTGACTGGCCACGAACTGCAGCGTATGGCGATGCAGCGCTTAGAAGACTTGCAACACGATCTTGTCCATGGCGATTTCCAGCAGGGCACGACCTTGAGTGCACAGCCTGACGAAGCCGCTGTGCAGAACTGGATGGCGGATCGGTTAAGACAAATGCAGGGAACCGCCTATTCGATCGAGCGCGAAGTGCGCGTAGCAGATGAGAAGGAACCAGACCTGCGTTTCAGAGCGAAGGCCAGCGACGCCAATGTGGCCACTGAAATCAAGGTCGCGGAGAGTTGGACGATGCAGCAGCTTGAGGAAGCGCTGGTCAGCCAGCTATGCGGGCAATATCTGCGCGCGCAAAATGGCCGCGAAGGCATCCTTCTCGTGGTGCATCAGAAGCCGCGGCCAAAGGGCTGGGAACTGCCCGACGGCACCTACTTGAATTTTGAGGGGGTGGTACAGCGGCTGCTCACTTTGGCCGTACGTATCCGAAGCGAATCGGCAGCGGGCCCGCATCCCGAAATCTGCGTCGTCGATGTCTCTACCTGCGCTCGGCCCGTCAAACCTTCCAAGTCGGTACCTAAGCGGTCGGGTAGAGACTAACTGAGAAGCGTGCGTCGGTTCGCAAAAGGGCCTTTTGGCCGGCTCGAGAAGGCCACCCGGTGTCGCTGCGTGGCTGTTCGCAGACATCGCCGAACAGCATGATAATGAGATAAAAAGGAACCTTATCACCATGGCACGATCGGCTGCTCAAACTCCGCTGTCGCAAAACGCGTGGCTCCGGCCGCGCGGCAGTAGCATCGCCGGAACCCGAGCCGCCGACCTGTTTCATTTGGCCCGGGAATCCCAAGCGGGCCACGATTTCATCGCGCTGCGCCAGCCGTGCGCCTCGTAACACCATCGTATAAGGATTAAGCTCCCACGAGGTGATATTGCCGGGGCCGACTGTTCTCTAGACTTCTGGTTAATCCTTCTACCGCAACGATTTCCGGAGAACAGCATGGACCGTACCCTGCACGCGATGTCAGTGTTTAGTCACGTCGCCCGACTGGGCAGTTTCACTGCAGCGGCCGAGATGCTCGGTATCAGCGCGGCGTCGGCCAGCACGCTGGTCCGGAGACTGGAGGAGCATCTCGGCGTGACGTTGCTTCAGCGCTCGACCCGCTGTGTTCGGCTGACCACCGAGGGCGCGCAGTATCAGGAGCACTGCCAGCGCATTCTCGGCGAGATCGAGCACATGCAGCAGCAACTCAGCGGCGCGGGGAAGATCGCGCGCGGTCGGTTGGCCGTGGACGTCGACCAGGAAGTCGCACATTCGGTTTTGCCGTTCGTGCCGGCGTTTCACGCAACTTACCCGGAAGTGGGCCTGCGCGTGGACGTAGGTGGGGATGCGGACGGCCTGATCGCGAACGGCGTGGACTGCGCAGTCGTCGTCGGGCAGCTTGCCGATTCGTCGCTGCGCAGCCGGCGCGTCGGGAATTTTCACGTGGTGACCGTCGCGAGCCCGGACTATCTGCGCGTTCGCGGCACGCCGGCCGACCCCGACAGCCTGCATTGTCACGACGTCATCCATTACACCCCGCGGCGCTTCGGCCCGGCCCGGGAATTCCGCTACACCGTCGATGGCGCGGAATCGCGGCTCAGGCTGGCGGAGCGCATTTGCGTCAATGACGTCCGTTCCGCCGTTCGCTATGCAGTGGAGGGCGTCGGCATCGCCCAGGTGAGCGAGCGCATGGTGGCGGACGAACTCGCCGAAGGAACGCTCGTCGTCATCCTTGACGAATATGCTCCGCCGCCGCTGCCGATTTCCGTTCTGTATCCGGACCGGCGGCAGGTGCCCATGTCGATTCGGGCGTTCATCGACTGGATTCAGGCCCAGCTCCGCGATCTGGAGATCGCAAGTTTCGACAGCGCTCCCGCGATCGGCGGCGGGCGCGACGCGGCACCGTACTGGAGCGTCGCCGACGGCCGCAAGGAGGCGCCGTTCATTCCGACGGGTTTGCAGCGCCTTGGGGCGGCGGCCCCGACCGCGTAGCCGGTGCCGGCAGCGCGCGAGCATGCTCGCCGAGGCCATACTTAAACCGAAGTATAGTTTGCGCGCCGCATGCCGGCAGCATACGATTCGGTCGAGCCGTCGACCTGAAATGTTCGCGTTCTCGAAATTGTTACTGAATGGAAGGTCAAGGACCGCTCGTATGCCCAACCAAGGTATTGTTTCCATCGTCGATGATGACCGGTCCATCCGCAGAGCCACGCGAAGCCTCGTTCGCTCGCTCGGCTGGGAAGTCAGGGTCTATGAGTCCGGCGAGGAATTCCTTGACGCCGACCTGATCATGGACGTCGCGTGTATCATTTCGGACGTCCAGATGAAGGGCATCACCGGGCTGGAGATGTATGAGGCGCTTCTCGAGCGCGGGCCGGCCCCACCCGTGATCTTCATCACAGCTTTTCCATCCGAAGCCACCCGCGAGCAAGCGATGAAGCTTGGCGCGATCTGCGTATTCAGCAAACCGGTGGATCCGGCGCAGATCAAGCAGCGCCTCGAGGATATCGGCTCGGAGCGCAATCGGACGTGATCCGGAAATCCGTCTTTACCGAGTGACTTTATGAACAACGATCGCCAGGCGGGCGATGGCCGCGGCGCATACCTGGATCCGGTCATAGCGCCGGCCGAACTCGCGGCGGCGCGTGCGTCGGCGCTCGGGCCCAATCTCCAGACGCAGCTCCGGAACAGTCAGCCCGCGGTGTACGCGGTAGCGATTGCGCTCGGCCTCGCGGTATTCCTCGTCGACGCATTTGCGCCCGTCGACGTCGCCGTCGCCGTGCTGTATGTCGTCGTGGTCCTGCTGGTCGCGTCGGTCGCGTCTCAAACGGTCACCGTCGGTGTGGCGTGGGCCTGCGTATCCCTGACGGTCCTCGGATTCCTTCTCGCCCAGAGCGATCAGATCGCAGTCAGTTCTCTCGCGCGCTGTATCGTCAGCGTCATTGCGATCGTGACCGTCTCTGCTTTGGCATTGCGCAATCAGAGCAGCCGGGCGACGCTGCAGAACCAGGTCGACTTGCTCAACCTGACTCACGATGCGATCGTGGTGTACGGGCTCGACGGGCGTATCCGCTTCTGGAGCAAGGGCGCGGAGCGCCTGTACGGATGGGGCGCACCGGAAGCGTTCGGCAAAGCGTTCCACGAGTTGACGCACACCGGCGCCGCATTGCCGATTGCGGAGCTGATCGAGAAGACGGTGGCGGACGGCAACTGGCAGGGCGAGCTGACGCGCATTCGCAAGAACGGCGAACGCGTCGTGATTTCGAGTCGGTGGATCGTGTCACGTGACAAGTCGGGCCTGCCGATCGCGATCCTGTCCACCGATAGCGACATCACGCAGGCGAAATCGCTGGAAGCCGAGCTGCGCCGCCAGAAAGAGGAACTCGTGGCCACCGTCGACGCGATTCCCGCGATGGTGTGGAGCACGGACGAAGACGGGCGCCTGCTGTATCTCAATCGGCGCTGGACGGATTACGGCGTGCGGACCATTGACGGCACGGATGTATGGCGCGATATCGTTCATCCCGACGACATCGAGACGCTGCGCGCAGCGTGGCACGATGCGATTTCTTCCGGCAGCCCGTTCGAGGTCACCGCGCGCGTCCAGCTCGGCAGCGGCGAGTATCGTTGCATGATCGTCGGTGCCGCGCCATTGCGCGGTGAAGACGGCCGGATCCTGCGCTGGTACGGCGTCAACACGGACATCGAGGAGCGGCGGCAGGCCGAGCAGGCGCTCGAGCGATCGCGCTCGGAACTGGCGCATGTCACGCGCGTCACGATGCTGGGGGAGCTGGCGGCTTCGATCGCGCATGAGGTCACTCAGCCGCTGGCGGCGATCGTCACGTCCGGCGAGGCGGGGTTGCGCTGGCTCGACCACGACGTGCCGGATCTCGTCGAGGTGCGCGATTCCTTCGAACAGATCACCGACGACGCGAGACGGGCGACGGACATCATTCGGCAGATTCGGGCGATGGCCAAGCGAAGAGACCGGGACGACGCGCTCGTCGACGTGACGTCCATCGTCGAGCAATCCGTCGATCTCATGCGTCGGGAGCTGCAGAGTCACGGCGTCGAGGTCGCGCGGGCCGGTGAACCGTCTCTTTGGGTCCGCGGGGATCGCGTGCAGTTGCAGCAAGTCATCATCAACCTGCTGATGAATGCCGTCCAGGCGATGAGCGGTGTCGCTGACGGCAAGCGCATCCTGACCGTGTCGACCGCGCTCGTCGACGGCGCAAACGTGCAGGTGCGCGTGGAGGATTCCGGCCCCGGCATTCGCAGCGAAGACGTCAATTCGTTGTTTACGCCTTTCTTCACCACCAAGAAGGAGGGCATGGGCATGGGGCTCTCGATTTGCCGTTCCATCGTCGAGGGGCATGGCGGCCGCATCTGGGCCGAGTCGCAGGAAAACAAGGGGGCATTGATGCAGTTCGTTCTACCGCTTGAAGGAATCACTCAGCCATGAGCCAGGGTCCCGATCTCATCGCAACACACTCCGTCGTGTACGTCGTCGACGATGA
This sequence comes from Burkholderia sp. MS389, assembly GCF_016899425.1. Taxonomy (GTDB): domain Bacteria; phylum Pseudomonadota; class Gammaproteobacteria; order Burkholderiales; family Burkholderiaceae; genus Burkholderia; species Burkholderia sola. The sequence goes on along the minus strand of NZ_CP045995.1, from coordinate 1,221,413 downwards.
CGATTCCATGCGAACAGCGCTCGGCCGGCTGTTTCGATCGGTCGGCCTGGGTGTGGAGCTCTTCGGCTCCGCGCAGGCGTTCCTTGATTTCGACAAGCCCGATGTGCCGAGTTGCCTGATTCTCGACGTTCGGCTCAAAGGACAGAGCGGGCTGGCATTGCAGGAGCAGATCGTCGCTGGCGACGTGCAGTTGCCGATCATCTTCATCACCGCTCATGGCGATGTCGAGATGTCGGTGAAGGCGATGAAAAACGGGGCGCTGGATTTCCTTTCCAAGCCCTTTCGCGACCAGGACATGCTGGACGTCGTCCAGAATGCGTTACTGAAGGACGAGAAAAGGCGCAAGTCGGAGAGCCGCGTTGCCGACGTGCGCCGCCGCTACCAGACGCTGACGCCGCGCGAGCGCGAAGTGATGAAATACGTCGTGAGCGGCCTCCTGAACAAGCAGATCGCCGCGGAGCTCGGACTCAGCGAAATCACCGTGAAGATCCATCGCGGCCACGCAATGCGGAAGATGGGCGCGCGAACCTTGCCCGAGTTCGTGCTGGGCGCGCAGTCGCTGGGGCTGGATCCCAACGCGGACTAGCGGCGTCGGTCGCGACGCGCATGGACGGTGCGCTGCGTCGGCGCAACTGCCGACGCCGATGGCCGCCCCGCGGCGTCCATCCCGGCGCGGCCCTATCTGTTGACGATGTGTTTCGGCAACGACAGCGTCAGGCACAGGCCCAGCAGCAGGCACGCGATCATGCACGAAACGGGAAGCGCAAAGCCTCCGGATGACTGTTTGAGAACGCCGACCATATAAGGGCCGAAAAAGCCGCCGATGTTGCCGATCGCGCTGATCCACGCGATGCCGCTGGCGGCGTTGCTCGGGCCGAGCACCGCCGTCGGCATGCCCCAGAACACGGGCGGCAGCGACAGCAACCCCGCATTGGCGATGCACAGCGCCATGACGGTAAGCCACAGATTGCCGTGCCAGACGAGGGCGAGCGTCAGGCCCAACGCGGCCAGCAGGAACAGTGCGGCTGTATGCAGGCGCCGCTCGCGGCTGCGATCCGCACTTTGTCCGGTCATGATCATCACGACCATCGCGACCGCATTGGGCAGCGCTGCAATCAATCCGATGAAGAAATCCCGACCCACGCCGAGCGACTTAATCATCGTGGGCGCCCACAGCGTGTAGCCGTAAATGCCGACGACATCGAGGAAGTAGATCAGCCCGAATACCCAGAAGATCCAGCTGCCGAACATCGCGCTGTTGTTGGCCGATGCGGCGAGCGCGCGATCTTCGGCGAGGGTGCGGGCGAGATAGGCGCGATCGGCCTCGGTCTCGTGGCGGCTCTGGGTGACGTCGTCCTCGAGATACTTCCAGCACAGAAGCGCCGCGACGAACGCCGGCAGCGCCTCGACCATCAGCATCCATTTCCAGCCGGAAAGCCCACCGATTCCGTCGAAATATTCCATGATGAAGCCGCTCAGCGGCGATCCGATCAGGCCGGACAGCGGTAGCGCCGCGTAGAAGGTCGACAGCACCCTCACGCGATGGTATCGCGGGAACGACTGGGAGATGTAATACACGATGCCGGGGACGAGCCCGGCTTCCGCAATCCCGAGCAGATAGCGCATCACATAGAACTGCTTGGGCGTCGCGATGAAAGTCGTCAATGCCGAGACAATCGCCCAGGACAGGATGATGCGCGTGAGCCATCGCTTGGCGCCCACCCGCTGCAGGATCATGTTGCTCGGAACCTCGAACACCACGTAGCCGAGCGCGAACGTACCCGCGCCGAATCCGAACACTGCGTCGGTGAAACCCAGGTCGACCCCCATCTGGAGTTTCGCGAAGCTGACGTTGATGCGATCGACGTAGGCGGCAACATACGCAAACATGAAAATGGGCAGGATTCGCAGCGCGAGATGCCGCGAAATACGATTTTCCCGCGCTTCGTCGTTCGGGTCGTTGCTATCGACCGGATGACCGGATGCGCGCGTCGCGTTCAGATCCAAGAGGTTCCCCCGTTGCTCGGCGAGCAAGGCCGCACAAATGTGTCGACATCGACGCCAGTGAGCGTCGATATCGGATGCCAGCAGCAATTCATGTATCCACTCCACGACGCACGGCCGTGCCCGCACTTCGTTCGCGTCGGTAACGAGGCGCAGGCAATGCTGGATGAGGTGGAAGAACGGCGACTTTGCCCATCGTTCACTCGGGGCGTCCGGACCGGGACGCCGGTGTTGACGAAGGCATATTTTTCTCAGGGCCCGCGATCGCGGAACTGCCCGTGCGGCACATGACGGGCTGGCGTTGCGCGATTCGAACTCGTCCGGAGATTTTACCGGATAGTGTCGATCGCAGGAGAGCGGCTGTCAGCATTTTTATCGTGGCGGCGACGACTGAATTGGAAGCACGAAAGCCGCCGCGACGCAAAGCGCGTCGTGGCGGCACGAGCATCGGGTTGGCCCGCGTTCGGTGGGGCAAGCCAGGCAAATGGCAAAGGCACTCGCTTATTTGATGGTGGCAAAGAGCAGATTGAGGCCTTCGGCGAGAAGCGGGTGGGCGATGATGGCGTCGCGCACGGACGTGTACGGCAGGTTGCCGATCATTGCCATTTGCACGACCGACGTCACTTCGCCCGCCCCGGAGCCGACCATCGTGAAGCCCAGGATCTGTCCGGTTTCGGGCGCCACGAGTGCCTTCATGAAGCCGCGCGTCGTTCCGTTGGTGCGGGCTCTCGGTACGGCCGCCATCGGCAATTTCGCGACGATGACGGGCGTATTGCGCGCCTTGGCGTCCGCTTCGTTCAGGCCGATGCGCCCCAGTTCCGGATCGGTGAACAACGCGTACGGAATGATGCGCGCTGCCGTGCTGCCTGCACGCCCTTCGATACCGGCCTTCAGTACGCGATAGTCGTCGAACGACGCGTGCGTGAACATCGGCGTACCCGCGACCTCGCCGATCGCCCACGTTCGTTCCGCGGTGGTCGCGAGCGCCTCGTCGACCTTGATGAAGCCGCGCGCGTCGCGCTCGACGCCTGCCAGATCCAGGCCGATTTCGTCGGTGACTGGCCGCCGGCCTGCCGCGACGAGCAGATGACTGCCGTCGATCGACGTGCCGTCGTCGAGTACGACGTTGACGCCTGTACCGGATCGTCCGGTGACGCCGGTGATCCGGGCGGACAGATGCAGGGAGATGCCGTCGTCCTCGAACGCGCGCTGGATTTCGACGCTGACGTCCTCGTCCTCGCGCATGGCGACCCGCGGTGCGTCGTGAATGAGTGCGACTTCGCTGCCGAGGCGTCGAAATGCCTGCGCCATCTCCAGGCCGATGTAGCCGCCGCCGATCACGATCAGTTTCTTCGGCAACACGTCGAGGTCCAGCGCCTCCACGTGCGTGAGCGGGCTCGAATCACGCAGGCCCGGCACGTCGGGAACCGCCGCCACGGTGCCCGTGTTGATATAGACGTTCTCGCCTTCGAACAGCTGTTCGGTGCCATCGCCGGCCCGAACGAGGATGCGTCGCGGCGCGACGAATCGACCGGAACCGATCACGAGATCGAGGCCCGACTGCTCGAAAGCGCGACGGTTGATATCCACCATGCCGTCGACGACGGCGCGTACGTTCGCATGCACGCGCGACATGTCCGCAAAAGGGTGTGCGTCGGCGGATGCCGCTCGCCACGCATGCATGTTGCGTGCATTCTGAATCAACGTCTTGCTGGGGATGCAAGCGACGTTGATGCATGATCCGCCGATCATGCCGCGTTCGATGATGGCGACGCGCTTGCCGCTTCGGGCGAGATCCATCGCCAGCGATTTTCCGCCCTTGCCGCCGCCGAGGAACAGATATTCGTATTGCTTCGCGCTTTCCATGACGTTACTCCTTGATTGATCCGAGAGACGAATCCGCGAGATCGACGCGCGCCGTTTGCACGACGCGCGCGCCGGTTTTACTCTGCCCAGATAGCGGTGCGGACACCGGCGGCATACGCCGGATCGATGCGCTCGAGATGGACGAGCACTCTGTCGACCACGTCCTGCGGGACGCCGCTGATCGCCCGCCCGATGTTGGCGAACAGCCGCTCCTTCTGGTCGGCGCTGAACAGGCGGAACAGCGCGCGGGGCTGGCTGTAATAGTCGTCATCGTCGCGATGGTCGTAACGGTCGACCGTGCCTGCCTGCACCGGCGGCTCGGCCGCTGCCGGATTCGCGGCGAAGTCGCCTTGACGGCTGGGTTCGTAGTTCACGGTGCTGCCGAGGTTGCCGTCGACGCGCATCGCGCCATCGCGATGGAACGAGTGAAACGGGCAGCGCGGCGCGTTGACGGGGATCTGGTGATGATTGATGCCGAGCCGGTAGCGCTGCGCGTCGCCGTACGAAAACAGGCGCCCCTGCAGCAGGCGGTCCGGCGAAAACCCGATGCCGGGTACGATGTTTGCCGGCGTGAACGCGGCCTGCTCGACGTCCGCGAAATAGTTCTCGGGGTTCCGGTTCAGCTCGATCGTCCCGACGTCGATCAGCGGGTAATCGTTGTGCGGCCAGACTTTGGTGATGTCGAACGGGTTGTACGGCACCTTCGATGCGTCCGCTTCCGGCATCACCTGGATGCGGAAATGCCATTTGGGGAAGTTCCCGTGTTCGATCGCCTCGTAAAGATCGCGCTGCGCGGATTCGCGATCCTGGCCGACCAGACGAGCGGCTTCCGCGTCCGTATAGTTCTCGATGCCCTGCGCGGACTTGAAATGGAACTTCACGTAGAAGCGTTCGTTGGCGGCATTGACGAACGAGAACGTGTGCGAGCCGAAGCCGTGCATTTGCCGGTAGTTCTTCGGGATGCCGCGATCGCTCATCACGATCGTCACCTGATGAAGCGACTCGGGATGGCGCGACCAGAAATCCCACGCCGCGACGTTGTTGCGCAGGTTCGTGCGCGGATCGCGCTTTTGCGTGTGGATGAAATCCGGAAACTTGAGCGGGTCTCGAACGAAGAACACTGGCGTGTTGTTGCCGACGACGTCCCAGTTCCCGTCTTCCGTGTAGAACTTGATCGAGAAGCCGCGCACGTCGCGCTCCGCGTCGGCGGCGCCGCGCTCGCCCGCGACCGTCGAGAATCGCATGAAAACCGGCGTTTCCTTGCCAACCTGGTCGAAGACCTTGGCTTTCGTGTAGCGCGAGATGTCGTGCGTGACCTTCAGCGTTCCGAAGGCGCCCGATCCCTTTGCGTGTACGCGACGCTCGGGAATTACCTCGCGGTCGAAATGGGCCAGCTTTTCAACGAGCCACATGTCCTGCAGTACGACCGGGCCACGCGCGCCGGCGGTCATCGAGTTCTGGTTGTCGGATACGGGGGCGCCGGCGGCGGTCGTCAGGCTCTTGTCGGACATTGTTGTCAGCCTCAAGTCGTTTGTCGTTCGGTGAGTGATTGAATTGCGGGGGCGGAAGGCGGCGTCGCAGGGCCGCCTTCCGGAGTCCTTCTTCGCGGCGCCTCAGGCTACCGGAATGGGGTTCTCGACGAGCGCCTGATTGAACTGATCGACGAACGCATACTCGTCGGGGCCGACGTTGTTACGCAGCGGCTGCGCCATCTCGACCACGACTTCCGTCGTCGCGGTTTCGAGACGCTGGATCGTCTCGGCGATGAAGGCGTCCAGCGGCATTGCTCGCGGATCACCACTCTTGTGGATCAGATCCGTGTCGACCCACGGCGGGGCGATTTCCAGCACGCGGACACTCGTATTGCGCAACGCAAAGCGTTGCGACATCGTGTACGAATGAATGGCCGCCTTCGTCGCGGAGTAGAGCGCCGTGGCAGCAAGCGGGACGAATGCCAGTACGGAGCTGTTGTTGATGATGAACGACTCGGGTTGCGCCTTCAGATGTTCGACGAGCGCGGCGCTGACACGCACCGGACCGAGCAGGTTCGTGTTCACGAGCCGGACGGCTTGCGCGTCGTCCAGCGCACCGCCGGCGTCATCGAACGGCATGATGCCCGCGTTGTTGATCACGACGTTCAGCGTCGGATAGTCCGCGATCAGCTGTCGCGCGACACGCTCGATCTGCGTGGGGTCGCCGACGTCCAGCTCCACGGTGTCGATACCCGGATTGGCCCGAGCGATCTCGTCCAGCAACGCCTTGCGACGCCCCGCGACAATGACCTTGTTGCCACGCTTGTGAAGATTTTCTGCGAAAGCGCGGCCGATACCCGACGTGCCGCCGGTGATGAAGACAGTGTTTCCGGTGAGTTTCATGATCGGAGTTCCTTTGAATGGACGACTGGAGTGGTTGCGAAAAAAGGCTTGCTGCGCTTATTGCGCGACGGCGTAACGCGCCGCAGGGGTATTGCTCGAGAGATGGGGAATCATGACGCGGCGGGCGGCGTCGTATGCGGCCCATTCTTCTCCAGCGTGCAGCGATGGAATCGTGACGAGTTCCTGACGGTCGAAGCCGGTCAGCGCTGCGTCGACCATGTCGGAAGCCGACATGACGATCTCCTTCGGAAGGTTGTCCAGCGGGAGCCCGCCAATCTCCCAGAATTCCGTCGCCGTAGCGCCCGGGAGAACGGCCTGGACCTGCACGCCCTTGTCTGCCAGTTCGTGATGAAGGGACTGCGTGAAGGCCAGCGTGAATGCCTTGCTTCCGCCATACACGCCGTTCAGCAGCTCGGGCCCGATCGCAACGATGGACGAGATGTTGATAATCGCGCCGTGGCCGCGAGCGACGAAGCCGGGGGCTGCTGCATAGGTGAGGCGCGCCAGCGCCGTGACGTTGAGATCGATCATGCGCGTCATTGCGTCGACGTCGCTGTCGAGCAGCGGCTTATGCGTACCGACACCGGCATTGTTCACGAGCAGCGTGATGCTCGCGTCCGTGCGCAGCTTCGCTTCGATGGCGGCCAGCGCGCGCGAATCGCCGAGATCCGCGGCGATCACTTCGACACCGCGCTGCGTGTCGTCGGTAATGCGCTTCGCAAATGCGTCGAGCCGATCCTTGTTGCGTGCAACGAGAATCAGATCGAACCCGCGGCGTGCGAGTCGTTCGGCGTAGACCGCACCGATACCCGACGATGCGCCCGTGATCAGTGCGGTGCCTTTGTGTGCTTGCGTCATGATGTTGTTCCGTCAATGGTTACGAAGTGAATGACATATGCCGGGAAACGCCGAGCCGGTTGCGTAATCTCAGCCGGCTCGTTTCAGTCTTCCATTTCTCGGCGATTGCGATGTAGTGCGATGCAGTTTATTGGCGAGGCGACGTGTCGATCAACGCGCTCCGCCCATAAAGTCATTTCACCTACTCCGAATATTCGTTCTCGCGAACTGCATAACGGCCGTCGACGTTCGCGGCGGTTCTGGTCGATACGCGTCGTCTACGCGTTCGTCATCGACGGTGCTCGGCCGTGGCGCCTCAAGTCGTTCGCGGCGAGCCGGTGCGTGAGAGGACATGGTCCAGACGGCTCGTTTCCCGATTGCCGAGGCTGAGATTGCGCAGTTCGGACAATGCGGCCAACGGGATCGCGTCAAGCGACGCATTTCTGACAATCAACGTGGCGTCGTCCGTGCCGCCGAGCAGACCCTTCGGATCCTTGAGTTCGCGGATGGTGTATTGCTCGTGAAGATACTGTGGAGTCCAAAGAGGAACCACCACCCACCGCCTTGCGGAGACGGCCTCCTCGAAGGCGCGTACACAATCGTCGAGCGTGCCGTTCTCGAAGTGATACCCTGCGTCCGCCAGGCCGTACTGCGCGACGATTTCGCGGGAAAATCTGCTGATGCCCGCACCAGGATTGATGCCCTGGATCCGCTTCACCATCCGCGACGCCACATCCGGCCGTTTCAGATCGGAGATGGAGCTCACCGCGCTTTCGGGCACGTAGTCGGGTACGCCCCACAATGCATATGGCCGGTAAAGGACGGTGATCTTGTGCACGTCCTGCTCGAACGGAGCGAGGTAGAGACTATGACTACTGGGGAGCCACGCGCTGCTCAGCATGTCGGCTTTCCCTTCCCGCAGAATCCGGAAGGCTTCTTCGTGCGGTGCGAATATTTCGTCGACCGTTACGCCATGCTCGTTCAATATCCGCCGCACGGCGCCGGAGGCCGCGCGATGGAACGACAGGTCGATGGTAACGAGCGTGAGTCTGGGTTGAGTCGGGTCGAGATCGACCATGGCATTCTCCTGGTTCAGACAATCAAGGTCAGCGTGATGCGATAGAGAGCGCGATGCCGGCCACGATGAGAACGACGCTTGCCGCGAGTCCCGTCGTGAGATGCTCGTGAAGAAAGAGGACCGACGTCATGAGGCCGACGACGGGAACGCCTAACATCGCCGTCGCCATGCTCGTACTCGACATGCGCGTGTTGGCGGCATTCACCGCGCAAAAGCAAAATGCCGTCGCGATCGGACCAATGTAGATCAGCGCCGATGTCAAGCTGAGGCTGCCGTCGCCCGTGTAGGGTCCCTCGAGCACTCCGGCAAGCACGGTGAGCGGTACGGCGGCAACAAGCATTTGCCACGGCGCGAGCACGTAGGCGCTCGACGCGCTGCGGAAATGCCGGAGATGGAGAATGCAGACCGCCCAGCAGAGCGACGCGCCGAGCAGCATGACGTGCGCGACAACGGCCTGACGGTCGTGCCAGTCGACATCGAGCGGATTGAAAAGCAGCAGGACCCCGGCCACGCCAAGCGCCGTGCCGAGTGCTTTACGCACGGACAGGTGTTCGCGAAATGCCAGCACCGACACGGGCGTCACCCAGATCGGCGTCGTATAGGCGAGCACGGCGGAACGGCCGGCGCTCACGTGGTGCAGCGCGACGGCGCTCATCGCGGTGAACGCCAACATCTGAAGCAAGCCGACGCTGGCGAGAAACGGAAGGTCGGCGCGCTTCGGCAAGCGCAGCGTTCCGGTCGCAGCTTGCACGACGAACAGGCACAGCGCCCCGGATGCGAACCTTGCTGCCGACAGCCACAGCGGTGTGACGTGTGCCAGGCCGAGCTTCATCGCCGGCCAGTTCGCACCCCACAACAAAATCGCCGCGCCCAATAACAGCGCACCGCCATATCTGGACAAGGGCACGGTCGCGGTGCGGCCGTGCGTGTCCATCCGAACAAACTCGGACATGATGACGCTCCTCGAAGTCGTGCAGCCGAGCGTGCGCGAAACGGTAGCTCGGAACGCTGCCACGCGGGCGGCAAGCCTGCTTCGGGTGATCAGATGAATGTGAATATCCGTTCGCGCGGCAGCCGCGATTTGGGCAGATCCGCGTTGAAGTCGTCGCCGCTGCGGAAACCCAGGGACACGATGACAACGCTCGTCAGGCCCTGTTCGCGCAGGCCGAGGCTCGCATCGAGCGCGCGGCTGTCGAACCCTTCCATCGGCGTTGCATCGACGCCGAGGACCGCCGCGCCGAGCAGCAGGCCGCCCAGCGCCAGGTAGACCTGCTTTTCCATCCATTGCGGCGTATCGCGCAGCTCGTATTTGTGCATGTCGACGTACGAGCGGCGGCTCTTGTTCTGCGCGGCGCGCATTTCGGCGGTCTTGAATCGACCATCCACCGATTCGCGCTCCAGAATGGCCTGAAGGTGTTCTTCGTCCATGTCGGTCCGCATGCACATCGCGATGACGTGCGATGCATTGACGACCTTGGCCTCGTTGTACGCGTAGGCGCCCGTCGTGGCGGCCGCGATGCGCGCGCGGCCTTCCGGTGTCGCGGCCACCACGAAGTGCCACGGTTGAGAATTCACCGAGGACGGCGACTGGTGAAGCAGCGACAGCAATGTTTCGACCTGCGTGGCGGGAAGCGACTTGCCGCCCTCGAAGGCTTTGACGGTATGGCGGGCATGAATGGCGTCGGCAAGATTCATGTGCGGGACTCCGGTTGTCGGCGATGGCGAAAGGGATTAACGGGTCGGTGCGGGACCTGCGCCGATACGTACGCGGAACAATGCGTACGGCTTCTGGCGCTCGTCCTTGCCGCCGTGGAATACCGGTTGGCGGTGAAGCTGGTTCGCGGTGAAGTAGAGGTAACCGTCCGGGCCGACCGAGAGCGTGTCGGGCCACAGCACGCGCGGATCGTGCAGGATCGTCTGCCACTCGCCGCCCGGTTCGAGCTTGCGAATCGAGTTGTGCTCGTAATCGCCGGCATAGACATTGCCGTTCGCGTCGCTGGCAAGACCGTCGGACGCCCCTTTCTCCCCGAGATCCTTCACCGCGGCCGCCAGTTGCGCGTCGCTGATCGACGGATCGCGCAGCATCGCGGTCGGAATCGAGTAGAGATGGCGGCTCGACAGCGGGCAGTAGTAGAGGGTCTGGCCGTCCGCGGAGAGCGCGATGCCGTCGGACGCCACGGAAAAGGGCTTGGTGGTCCCGTTCGGGTCGCGGACTTTCAAAGACTGGCCTTCGACGACCGGGACGAAACGCGGGTCGGCCGATGTCGACACGTCGCCGGTCAGGCGGCGTATCGCCTTTCCGCTGTCGAGGTCGATCACGATCAGGCCGCCGATGCCCGACAGCGAGGAGTCGGTCACGTAAGCGACCCCGGCCTTTCCGATGCGAAAATCGAAGCGCATGTCGTTCACATAGGTCTGGGCGCGCATCACGTTCGCGGGGAACACGATCGTCTTGACCACATGGTTCGTCTCCAGATCGACGGCGACGAGCTTGGCGCCGCCGGCGACCGGCTCCGAAAAATTGGGCGCGGCGGTGTCCAGGATCCAGAGCCGACCGTGACCGTCGGCAACGACGCTTTGGACACTCAGGAAGTGCGTGGACGGGTGCGCCGCATCGGCACGGTTGATCTCGGCGTTTGGATATGCGACGACGCGACCGTCGCGCAATTCGCCGACCGTGAACGGCACGGTGTCCCCCCAGCGCGGGAAGTTCACGAAGATCCGGCCGCTTTCGGCAACCGTCACGCCGGTGGGCATCGGCCCGGAAAAGGTCGCGACCGTATCCATCGCGCCGATCGTGCGGTCGGCCGCCTGCACCGCTGGCGGTGCTGCTTGCGCGGACGGTTGTGCGAGCAACGGGCTGGCGAACAGCGTGATACCCAGGCCGGCCGCCACCGCGGTTGCCGTGCGTCGGACGGAAGCGAATCTCGTGATGTGCTGATGCGGGAAATGCATGTTGGTTCTCCGGGCTTGTCCAGCTTTTACGGAATGGCGATAAAGGGTGGGTCGGGTCGCTTCAAAAGCCTTCCAGCACGACCTTTCCCCGTGCGCGGCCGCTCTCGATGAGGGCATGGGCGCGTCGCAGGTTTTCGGCTTCGATGGTTCCGAAGTGATCGGCCATGGTCGTGCGCAACGTGCCGTCGTCGATCAGCGTGGAGACGCGCTCGAGAATGTCGTGCTGCCTGACCATGTCATCGGTTTCGAACAGGGAGCGCGTGAACATGAGTTCCCAATGAAGGGAAATCGACTTTCGCTTGAGCGGCATGGCGTCCAGCGTGTCGGGGTCGTCGATGACGGCAAGTCGCCCCTGCGGCGCGAGAGCCTCGACCAGCTGCGGGTAATGGACGTCCGTCTGCGTGAGGCTGGCTACGTAGCGCACCTGCGGCGCGCCGATGCGGCGCAATCCTTCGAGCAGCGGCTCGGTATGGTCGATGACGTCATGTGCACCGAGCGCTTGCGCCCATGCGCGCGTTTCGGGGCGAGATGCCGTCCCGATCACGCGCAACCGTGTCAGCCGACGTGCCAGCTGCGTCAGCATGGAGCCCACGCCGCCGGCTGCACCGACGATCAGCAGCGCATCGCCGTCGCCTCCGCCCTCGGCAATGCCCAGGCGATCGAAGAGCAGCTCCCACGCGGTCAGCGACGTCAGCGGCAATGCGGCCGCTTGAGCGTCGGAGAGGGTCGCGGGCTTGCGCCCTGCAATGCGCTCGTCGACGAGAACGTATTGCGCGTACGCACCGGGCCGGGAAATCGAGCCGGCAAAGAAGACCTTGTCTCCCGGCGCGAACATGGAAACGTTGCTGCCGATCGCCTCGACCGTTCCGACCGCATCCCAGCCCAGAATCCGCGGTTGCACGGTCGGGGAGCCGATACGCACCTTCGTATCGACGGGGTTGACGGCGATCGCATCCACCTTAACCAGCAAGTCGCGCGGCGCGGCTTCGGGTTGGGGGACGTCGGCATCGATGAGCGACTCGGGGCGCTCGGCGGGCAGGCCGTGCTGTGTGTAGACAACCGCCTTCATGGATGAACTCCGGATGGTGTGCGAGTGGCGCCCGGCCGTACGTCGGGGATCGGGCGCCTGTGCGTGGATGAAATACTGCTCGACCGCGACTTCTGAAAAAACGAGTTACATTAGGGAGGACTTTCACTCCAGGAATGAAAATGGTTCGGCTCGAGGATCTTCAACTGTTCGTCAGGTCGGCCGCGCTTGGCAGCTTCTCGCGCGCGGCGAGGGAAGCCGATCTGCTGCCAGGGCAGGTGAGCGCCGCGATTCAAAGGCTCGAGCGCGAGCTGGATACCCGCCTCTTTGCGCGTTCCACCCGAAGCCTGAAACTCACGGCGGAAGGCGAGCAGTACCTTCCGTACGCCGAAGAAGTGCTTTCCATGATTCATGAGGGGCGCGAGCGGTTGCACGGAGGAAAGCACGCGCTGCAAGGCACGTTGCGCATCACCGCGCCGTCGGATATCGGACGCAATGCGTTGCTTTCGTGGCTCGGCGTATTCCGCGATGCGCATCCGAAGCTTGTGTTGAAGCTTTCGTTGTCCGATTACGTGACCGACGTATTTCGCGATCCCGTCGACGTGGCCATCCGCTACGGCGCGCCGGAGGCCGCGAGCTACGTCGCGCTTCCGCTCGCCGAAAGCAACCGGAGAGTGCTCGTCGCCGCTCCGGAATACCTGAAACGGCGGGGCTCGCCGGCATCGCTCGACGAACTGGTTTTGCACGAGTGCCTGCCCTTCGTGCTCGGCGGACGCGTCTACGACCGCTGGTCGTTTCCGACCAGCGGTGTGAGGCGGCAAGTCGCGGTGAAGGGCGTGCTGCTGTGCGACGATGCCGAAATCGCGAGGCGCTGGGCCGTCGAGGGCAGGGGAATCGCGTACAAGTCCTGGCTCGACGTTCATGACGACGTCAGGGCGGGACGGCTGCAGGTCTTGCTGCCGGAGCAGCGAGGCGAGGCGGCGCCGCTGAGCCTCGTGTGTCCGCACCGTCGCCAGTTTTCGCAGGCGGTCAGGTACCTCCACGCTCACCTGCGCGAGCAGATTTCGCCGATGATCGCCGCGATGCGCGATTACGTCGGCGACGCGATGGCATGACGCGGCCTTCTTCGTCGCGCGGCCGCCGCGGTGCGCGCCTGAATGCAGAAAGGCACCCAACGTAGTATTCATCGGTTTCTCACTCCAATGCGGGACGGCATGCCGTCCCGAAATTTCGTCAGCGTCGGTCTTTGCGGCTCGCGGACGCTGGTTTCCGATCCCTTTGCCGATAATCGATCGCAGGCCGGCGAGCAGCACATGCAATGAGTTTGCCGTTTCGATGTGGGCCGGAAAATCGTCTCGCCGTGTATTCGAGCTAGTCGAAAATAATGAATGCACCTATGCGTCGGTATAGGTGGCCGACGGGCGTCGTGCTGAATGCAGCGAGCGCATTGAAAGCTGTTTTAGGAGAAACGCCATTGAGAGCGGATAAATGTTTTCTTAGCATTCAGTCGGGTTTTATCCCCGGATAACTTTCCGCTCACATTGGCTAAGGAGAAGATGATGAAGAAAACCATTGCGTCGATGCTCTACGTAACCTATTTGGCTTTCGGTATGTCGGTCCATGCAGCGGAGCAGACGCCTGCACCGTCGTCGGATCAGGTCGTCGGCCAGAAGGAAGCGACGAAGAGCGAAAAGAAGGCGCAACGCGCTGCCGATCGCGCGCTGTCGCGGCAAATCGTATGGGCGCTGTCGAAAACGAAAGGGCTGAATGCAATCAACGTGATGGTGCTCGCTCGCCACGGTGCCGTGACGCTGACCGGATACGTGCCCGACAGCGAACAGGTGCAGCTCGCCGGTGACAGTGCCGCTCGCGTCGCAGGCGTGACGTCCGTCGCCAACAATCTGGTGCCGGGCGAGCCGGGCCGCTGATTCCCGTCACCGCGACCCGTCGTGCGCATACGGCTGCGTTCGCGCACGGCCCGCGCCTGCGCGGCGCGAATGCGCGAGGCCCGTTGCTGAGTAAAGTCAGTTTTCGGGTAAATCGCATTCAGATTCAAATCGCAATTTCTTATGATGACGACTGCCGTAATCGAGTAGTCGCCGCCGGTTTGCGATGCCGGAGCGTTCTCATGCGGTTTTCGTGGCTGCATTTATTGGATTGATTATTTCTCGGTAAAAAACGAGATGCAGTCGCTGACTCGTCATCGCCGCCATCGTGCCGGCCGTTTCCAGCCGGCATTTCATTATTCAACCCGTTGAGGAATTTATGACACGCTTGACTACTCTGAAGCCGTCGGAAGCAACCGGCGAAACCGCGGCCGTATTCGGTCAGATCAAGGCCGCACTCGGGAAAGTACCGAACGCCTACGCGACCATCGGCACGCACAGCCCGGCCGGTCTCGCGGCCATGTTGAACGTCGACGCAGCCATCGCGGCAAGTTCGCTGGATCAGGCCGATGTTGAAGCGGTGCGTCTCGCGGTCAGCGCGCTGTCCGGCTGTGACTATTGCCTTGCCGCTCATACGATGCTCGGCAAGATGTCCGGTCTCACGCCGGAAGTGATGAAGAATATCCGTGCCGGTCGCGCGTCCGGCGATGCTCGGCGTGATGCGCTACTCTCGTTCGTGCGATCGATTGCGACGACGCGCGACACCGTACCCGCCGACGTGCTGCAGGCCGTGCTGGCGGCCGGGTATACCGAGCGCCAGGTCATCGAGATCATTCTCGTCATGACGTCGATCCTCTTCACCAATCTGGTGAACCGTGTGAACGACACGACGCTGGACTTTCCGGCGGTCGACTGAACGGGGCGGGCGCCGGGTCGACCGGCGCCTCACCCGTGGTATTTCCTGGCGAAACGTCATGCAGCGCCCATCGGGCGCTGCTTGATTTCGTACGCGTGAAGCACGTTGTCGAGGTGCGCCGCGACGATATGGCAGTTCGAATGAACCCTTTGAGATGGAGGATGAAAATGACCAGGCAGTTTGTCGTTGCAACGATTACCGCAGATCCGCAACACGCCGCCATGGTGGAAGCGGCGTTGTTGGCGGCCGTCCCGGTTGTCCGTACCGAGGAAGGATGCGAGCAGTATGACCTGCATCGGGACCGCGAAGCGCCTCATCGCTTTACGATGCTCGAGCGATGGCGGGACGAGCGCGCGCTCGACATCCATGGCAAAGCGCCGGCATTCCGGAAACTGGCGAGCGAGCTCGAAGGCAGGGCGACGCTGCACGTGGTACTGCTCGAGAAGCTGATCTGAGCGAGCGGAAATCATCCCATGTGACGACGCGGCGACCGGATTGATTCCGGCCGCCGTGATTTTTGGTGGCCGGAAGCGGCGCGGCGGGGTGGCTCATCGCGCGAGCAGCGCCAGTACCGGCGCGACAACGGCGGTGAGCACACCGTTCATTCCGATGGCGAGACCGCCGAACGCGCCCGCCGTTTCGTTGACGGCCAGCATGCGCGCCGTCGCGAGTCCGTGGCCTGCCGTTCCGGCCGCAAGCCCGTGCGCGCGGGCATCCGTTATTCGCATGGCCTTCATCGCTACACCGATCTGCAGAACCGCTGCGATGCCGGTAAACAGCGTGAACGTCGCGGTCAGCGACGGGTCGCCGCCTATGTGGCGGGAGATGCTCATCGCGACGGGGGTCGTCGCCGAATGTGCAATCAGCGACGTCGTCACGACGGGCGCGGCACCGAGCGCCTTGCTGATGAACGCGGCGCTGCCCGCGGACACGATCGAGCCGCTCGCGAGCGCAGGGACGAGCGCGCGAGCCGTTCGGCGAATGTGATGCAAGCTGCGGAACATCGGGATGGCGAGCGCCACGGTCGCCGGCCCCAGCAGAAAGTGGACGTACTGTGCGCCTGCGAAGTAGTCACGGTAGGGGATGCCCGTGGCCGCCAGGAACGCGACCAGGATCACCACGGCGATGAGCACCGGATGCGCCAGCACATTTCCCCGCATGGCGCGATTCGCGGCCAGGCCGGCACGATAGGCGAGAAGCGTTGCCAGCAAGCCCCAGAGCGGCTGGTGCCGGAGCACGGCCCAAACGGGCGAGAGATCAGACATCATCTTTTGCTTCCGATTCGGCGCGAAGCGTTTTGCTGAGGCGCTCCATGATCCATCCCGTCGTGGCCAGGCCGAGCAACGTCGACACGAAGATGGAGGCGGCGATGCGCCACCAGTCCGCGGTCAACTGATGGAATCCTGTCACGAGGCCGGTCGCCGCGGGCACGAACAGCATCGCGAGCCATGACAGCAGGCTTTTGCTGAATCCTTCCAGTTCCGGTGAAGGGCCGCCGTTCCTGACGAGAAAGGCGAGCAGTAGCAGCATGCCGATCAACGGACCAGGAACGGGCGCACCCGTCAGATGCGCGAGCGTCTCGCCAATGAGCTGGCTGGCGAGGAGGGTTGACAAGGCATTCAACATGCGGTTCCGGCCTCATGGTTCGTGTGCATGGGAGTGGTATCCGAATTGTCGTCGGCCGCTTTGCCGCGGTGTAGCCCGAAACACCGAGAAACAGTTTCTGCGACAAACGGAAAAAGGCATCCGCCCGCACCGGGTCGGCACTGCCATGCGCGGTGCCCCGTCGGCATCCGACGTTCACGAGATGGCGGCATGCGCACATGCCGGCGCGATGCGCCGGCCGCCTATGACGGAAGGGATGGCGCGTGCACGGCGGCACCGGCCTTGATCTTGACCGACGCACGGGACACGAGCAGGCTGCCCGTCGCCAGTGCAAGAAAGACCAGCGAGCTGCCGATCGACCCCGTCAGGCCGAACGCGGGATAGACCCACCCCGCGACGGCGGACCCGACGCCGATTCCGCAAAACACGAACGATGCGGTCAGGGCCAACGCAATGCCGCGCCAGTGCGGCATCAGCTCGACGATGCGCCGTTGCTGCGACGGCCACAGCAGATCGGTTGCGAATGCCCACGCCGTCAGCGCGACGAAAAGAAGGTGCAGGCTCGGCGGCGTAAACCAGAGAAACACCAGGTCCGCCGCGAGCAGCGCCAGGCCGGCGAGCAGCACGGCTTCCGCGCTATGGCGCCGGGCGGCGCGCGTGACGAAGAGGTTGCCCGCGACGCCTGCTACGCCGAGCACCACGAGGGAGGTCGACACCATGTCGGCGCCCGCGTGGAACACGTCGCGGATGATGGGCGCGATAAAGGCGTACGTCGAATAGACGCCGGCCGCGATGAAGAACACGACGAGGAACGCACTGAGCGTATCGATGCGCGTCAGAAGCGAGACCATCGTCGAGAATTCGATGTTCTCGCCTTTGCTCGTGTCGGGCACGGCCCAGACGATGAGCGCGGCGGTCGCGGCGCCGGCGAGCCCGACCGCGACGAAAAGCGACCGTGCGCCCCACGCGTGCGCGATCCATGCGGACAGCGGCATTCCCACCAGGCCCGCGACGCTCAGGCCGAGCAGCACGCTCGCAATCGCGCTGCCTTGCTGGTCGCGCTCGACGAGGCTCGAGCCCAATGCGCCGAGTACGGGGCCGATGAAACCTGCACCGAGCCCCATCAGCACGCGTGACAGCAGCAGCACCGGGTAATTCGGCGCGGCCGCGAGGAGGAGCGCTGCCGCACTGAACAGCGCCAGGCCGAGCAGTACCTGGCGCCGGCGCCGCAGATGGCCGAAACCGACTTGCAGCAGCGGAGCGGCGAAGGCGAACGTCACGCCGAACACGGTAACGAGGTAGACGCTTTGCGAATCCGCGAGTCCCCATTGACGGGATATCGCATCGAGGCTGCCGACGACGGACAGCGCGCCCGTCGCCTGGACGAAGTACGCGAGACTGAGGATGCGGAGCGCGCGCGCCGTGCGCGCGGAAAAGGGCGTAGCCATCAGGGTTCCTTTCGAGGCTCGAGAAGTACGCGCCCCGTTACGCTGCGACGGGCACGCACCGGGTCGCCAACTAAGTGCCGAGCGCGTGCCGAACCAGACCGGACATCGCGTGCAATGCGCCCGCGGCGATAATCAGAAGTCCGACGCTTCGACGCAGAAGGGCGCGCATGGCGGGTCAATGCTGCGTCAAGGGCGTGTAATTCGCCGCCTTCGTGACATCGGCGTGCGGATTCGAGATGGCGTTTTCCATCACGCCGACCACTTTGCCGCCGCTTACCAGCGCTGGCACGTCGTGACTGGGCAGCAGGAAGCGGCTCGTCGCGAGCGCGCGCTTGATCGCGCGCTTCTCGTCGAGCGTTGACATCGCGCGATTGGCGGTGATCGTCGGCTCGTGCGCAGCCTGATCGAGGATCGGATCGATCAACTGATCCTGCAGGTTGTAAGCGATGTCGCCGCTGATGTTCGCGATTCCCTCGTCGGTTTCAACGAGCACCGACAGCGACCCCGGCGTATGGCCGCCCGACAGGCGAACCGCGACGCCCGGAATGACTTCCTCTTCGAACGTGCCGTCGACGTCGAACAGCCGGATTGCTCCGCGCGTGTGCAGGCGGTCGATCAGATGCTTCGTGTCGGCCGCGGTATACATCAACGGGCCCATGATTCCGGAGGCCGCGAATTCCAGCTCGCGGCGCGAGATGCCGACCGTGGTCGTCATCGGAAACCGATCGGTCATGCCGACGTGATCGATATGCGCATGCGTATGCACGATGTGACGGATGTCGGCCATCTTCAGGCCATGTTGCGCAAGGTGATGCTCGATCGTCATTTCCGGGGTGACTTCGTACGGCAGGCCGAACGCCGCGTACTGCTCGACGCTGCGCGACCCCGTATCGACGAGCACGGGCTCGGTGCCGCCCGTGATCAGAAACCCGAGCACCGGTATCGTCACCTGCTTGCCCGGTTCGCGAAACAGGACGAGGCCGCTCGAATCCAGCGACATGTTGCCGAAGTTGATCGGGTGAATCTTCAAGCTCATGGCTGCTCTCCGCTGTGGATCGGCACGTTATTGAACCGATCGGTTCATTATGTGCGGATAAGTGATGTGGCGCCAATTAAAAAAACCAATCGGTTCAAAATGGTCGGCCTATCGATGGGCGGCCGCCCGGCCCGCGCGTCAGAGCAGCCGTAACGCCTGCATGAATGCGCCGACCGCGTCCTGTTCAGCGGCGGCGGGGAGGTTGCGTTCGATGCAGTAACCGGTAAAGAACACCGTCACGAGGGTGGCGATGGCCGCGGCGGGCAGTCGGTGTGCCTCCGCCTCGATGTTCTCGACGATGTGCGGCATCAGCCGGTGGTGATACGCGCCGACCACGTTGCGCACGCGTTCGGACAGCGACGGAAATTCGCGGATCGAATTGACGGAGAAGCAGCCTACGCAGCCGTCCTCTTGCGGATCGCCCAGCCGTAGAAAGCGCTCGATGTTGCCGTAGCCCTTCGGTTCCGCGGTGAGAATTTGCAGA
The DNA here is from genome assembly GCF_016899425.1 of Burkholderia sp. MS389. Taxonomy (GTDB): domain Bacteria; phylum Pseudomonadota; class Gammaproteobacteria; order Burkholderiales; family Burkholderiaceae; genus Burkholderia; species Burkholderia sola. The sequence continues at coordinate 1,201,896 of NZ_CP045995.1, read as the reverse complement.
GCACCGCGATGTTCGTAGTAGTAGACGAGGGTATGCAGGAACAGGTCTTCCTTGTCCTCGAACTCCGAATAGAGGCCGGACTTATTGACGCCGGTCGCTTGTTCCAGTTGCTGGAGCGACGTGCCGGCGAAGCCGTACTTCCAAAAGAGCGGGAGGGTCTTTTGCAGCACGCCTTCGCGACTGAATTTCTTGGGTCTGCCCATGTCCGTCACACCGTGTGATGATATCAACCATTTTAAACCGAACGGTTCTTTTGGGTGTTTTCGGTAGTACCGAGGACCGGGTAATCGTCCTTTTCGTGCACGTCTTTAAGACGGGTTCTGTTCAGGAGGCATCATGTCCGTGCTGTACGTGTATCGCTGCCGAGCCTGCGGCCAACGCGGCGAGGTTCATCACCCGGACGACAGCGACGACGGCGCGGCCGCTACCTGCGCGAAGTGCTACGAGCCGGTCACGCTGGAGTGGGACGGCGGTGTGACGCTCGAAGTCGCGCCGTACGACGGCGGGCCGACACCCGACGAGATCAAGGCGATGCGGCAGCGTGGCCGGCGCGCCCGGGCGTAGGCCGCCGCGCTGCTCGGCGTGAAGGAGCGCCAGGTCCAGCGCTGGGAGGCCGGCCATGACGTACTGTTTTGTTATGCTCTGGTGTGATCGCATGGAATCAGAGACGAACGATGCTCATTCGAGAACAAGGGCGCCTCATCAAGTTGCTTCGGGCCGCGCCGCCGAAGCGGCCTTCCATCAGGGCGCGGGCGCGCGAATGCGTCATCGGTACGTTTCGTGTCGATGAACCTGTCCCGACTGGGCTGCTTGACACTCTGTCCCGCGACGAGCGCAAGCTGCTCGAGCGATGGCTCGAAGCATATCGGGAAAGCAAGGCGCGCGATCAAGTGCGCCCCGTGCTGGCCGGCGCACCCGAACAGCTCGAGAGGCTCGTTGGTGCGCTCGAAGTGGCGGCCGACACTTTGTCGAGCGCCGAAGCAGATCAGATTTGGGTGCAGCTTCATGCGATTGCGCGCACGTTGAAGAGAGCGGGGCATCCGCGGCCGCGAGCAGCACGTCGGTCGCCGGCGGCACTGCCAGGGCAGCAGGACTTCTTTGGTGAATTCGACGAGCTCGAGCGGCTGGCCGAACAATGAACATGCGCCGCTTGATCTTCTCTATGCGAGGCGGACGGGCAGAGGTTGGCGCACCGGTCGTCTACAACAACGACATCTGGCTCGATGTGCTTTCGTCGATCGCCTGATCGGTTTCCTTCGCGGGCCGGTTCCGCCGAGCTGCGGATTGCGCATGCCCGTTTGGCACTTCAATTTCAGTGATCTGCTGATACTTACGTGCCCAGTCGGCCCCGAGTACATCGGCGGAGAACACGACACCCGGCGCAATCTGAACAAGCTGGCTCATCGGCAGGTCTTCCTAAGCGGACTGAACGTCGAAGTGCGCAGCGGCGTAGCGCGCGCTGCAGTTTCACACTTCGACGCCGTTACGGGTGGGGGTCAAGATTCGATGGAAATCAACACTGAACGCATTGCGGGGTTTATCTCTGGTTATTTCAGCATTCAAGCGAGACACTTACAAATCAATAACTTACTTATTATTAAACGATATATTACATTTCTCATAATGAGGGATCTGGCGTGCATCAAAACTTTTTTGATGCGGTCAAAAAATGTTGACGCGACGTTTTTTGTCTGGAAATATCGTGCGAACATTCGAAGCGAACCTAATGACAGAGACGGCTCTCCATTGATTCGCTTCGCGCAATAGGCAGAAGATTTTCAGTTTTTCAGGAATCGCCGTTCGATCAAGGTGACCCCACCTTTTCGATCCGGCAGTGGGTCACCTCGCCTCGGCGACGTGAAGGGCCATTTCGGCCAATAGTGCGCATGTGGTTTTTGCGTTCTTAAATTTACATTTAGGAATGCGAAAATGGAAAAGACGAGCACAACCCGCCCGGATCGTGCGGTTAAGATCTTCACGCAAAAGTAACGGCATCATCTGTAGGTCGTTCCGCATGGTTTGGCGTTACGCCATGCGGAACGACTCGTTCGGAGTCGATTGGAACGAATGCGCGACCATAAACCATGCACCATATCAATTCCCTGGCCTATTTCAGAGAGGATGGTCTTTTTGTTCTAGGTGACAAGAAAGGAAGTGTAGAACTGGTTAAGTCGGAGGACCTGAAAACTGTCTCTCTGACGAGCGTTGGCAGCACAACGATTCAGGCCATCTCGGTTTGCGACGCGCGTCATCTCGTGGCCACACTGAACAAGAATTTCACGATCACGATATTGAAGGTTTCATATGAAAATCTTGAAATCGTCACGTCGATCAACAGTCTCGAGTACATGGTTGAAGACGGTTATCAGATTGCCTTTTCGGAAAGTCAGGAAATAGCGTTCAGTCCTGGTGGTCATCGGATTGCGGTGAACGGTCCGACCGGGCAGACGCTGATCTTCGATCTGAACGATGCGATGCAGATCGTCGCGTGGCGCTCGTTGCGGCATGAAAGCCCGGCGGCACCGACCACCGCAGCATGGGCGTCCGATACCGTTCTGCTGGTTGGCCTGATTGATGGCAGCATTGTGCGTTATGACTATCAGAGCGAGCACCAGACGCTGACCCGCATCGAGGGCATCAACGAAACGATACACTGGTTCGAGCGCGAGCCGTCCGGCACATGGCTTGTCGCGACAGACGCACGGCGTCTAGTTCGGTTCGACGACCGGACGCTCGAATATGAGATCGGCCCTCCATTCGCGAACGACGATTTCGAGCACGTGACGCGCGAGCCGTCGACGGGCAAGATCTTCGCGTCGTCGTTCGATCGCAACGTGTACGAGATCGACCCGTTGTCGCTAGCACCGACGCGCGTCGCATTCAAGGCGCCGTTCAAGCTGCGCTGGATCCGGGCCGGCACGGAAGCGGGTGCGGTGAAGCTGTACCTGCAAGTCCGGAACGGCAGCTTCCTGAAAGTGGATTACGACACCGGGCACGTGGAGGCGGCGATTCATACGGCGCTTCCAGCTCTATGGAGCGCCGCCTATTTCGGCAACGATTTGGTGATCGGTGGCGAGGGGGGGCTGTTCCGCGCAGTAGGCGACACCGTCGCCGGCTGGCCCTCGCCGGGCGACGACGACATCGTCCCGGGCGGTCACTACATCAAGCGTCTGGTGTCGCATGGCAACAAGCTGGCTTGCGGGACGTCTGCGAAGACGATGGTCCTCGTCGATCCGGACGGTATCCGCCGCCGCGAAGTTGGCGCGGCAGTCCGCGATCTGGCCTTCGTCGACGCCGAGACGGTGCTGGCATGCTTGGAGGATGGCAGTCTGGTCGAGATCCCATGGCGACATTCCGACGCCTGCCGGACGGTCTTCAAGAGTGCCAGCGAGCCGCTCTGGTCGCTGGCGATCCACCCGGACAACCGAACAGTCGCGGTCGGCGAGCGGATGGGCCGAATCGTCATTCTGACGCGCGACGACGCAGGCGAGATGCAGGAAGTGATCGACACATCGTCGCGCATCCCCAAGCGGATGAAATGGCTGAATCAGGACGTCTTGCTCGCGGTGCACAGCTCCGCGATCGACAGGATTACGTGCGTCGCCGGCAAGTGGCGCCATGACGAGAATTTTTACAACGGCCAATCGAACACCGTCGAGGATTTCCTCGCGCTCGAGAACGGCAAGTTTCTGGTCGGCATCACATATAACAAACTGATCATGGTGTGGGACGTTGCTACGGGCGAACTTCTGAGTTCGAGCTACTGGGACTTCGACTACGCGAAGGGGATGATTCGAGTCCAAGACTCGGAGAGTGAATTCCTAGTCTACGGCCGCGACATGATCATGAAGCAGTTTTGCCTGCACGATGCGCAGGTGATCTGCATGAAGATATTCGAGAAGACGAAGCACTGAATCTTTCACGCAGCGTGACGCGGATGCCCGTTCCGGATGACACCATGATCAAGAATCCTATCTATTTTTCGTTGCCGCGGCAGTTCTATCTCTTCCAAGGCGGGATCATATTTGGGTATTTTGCATTGCGCCTGATGGTCCTGGGCACGTCGTGGTGGTGTCTTGCAAAAACGCACAGCACCGTGGCGCTCGGCTCGGTCATTTCCGCGTCCGTGCTACTCGAACTGCTCGCGGTTCCGCTCGCGGCGCCGCTCGGCGATCGCTTCGGCGCAAAGCTGATCAAAGTCACGTTCGCGATCCAAGCGCTGTGCCTGTTCATGCTCGCGTCGGCCGCGCTGTTTCTGAAGACGTTCAGCCTCGTCGCCGTCGTGCCTCTATTGGTGATCTCGCAACTCGCCGACGCCGCGCGGGATCCTCTCGCGGACTCATTGCTTCCGCAACTAATCGGTAACGACGCACTGGTCGACGGTGAGCGCGTGCGTCGGGCGCTTGGCACGCTGTCTCGAATCCTCGGGCCGGTTGTCGGGGGGGCGGTTACTGCGATGATGGGGCCGTCCATCACGCTGTATCTCGCCGCAGCGGCGCTGGTCGTCGGCGGTTACATGTGCATGGCATCCGACGCGGGACGCCCGCGCGCTCGTGCCCAAGTGGGTGCTACGTCGCGCAAGTCCAGCGGATGGGTCCGAGAATTGGCGCATGGTTTCCTCAGCGTGATCGCGATTCGGACCGAGCTGGCGATCGCGTTCGGCAACTCGTTCCTGACGGTCGCCGTAAGCACGTTCATGTTGATCGCGCTGCCCCAGCTCGCGCAGGAGACGCTCGGCGCATGGGTAATGGGCGCGGTCGACGGTGCGTTTGGATGCGGCGTCTTCGTGGCCGCGACCCTCGTCGTGAAACCGTTGAACGGACGATTCGGCCGTTACGGCACGGTGGTCCTCGGCTTGCTAATGCACGTTGCGGCGTTCGTCGTGCTGTTCGCGTGTGCGAGGGTCGTGCCCTTGGTGGTGGCCGGCGGCTTCGCGCTCGGCTTCGCGTCGGTGCTCGTCGCGACCAATCTCACCGCGCTGCGTCTTCAAGCGACGCCGCCCGACTATCGGACACGCGTGATCGCCAACACCATGTTCATCTCGTCTATCTTTCTGCCGGGCGCCTTGTACGTCGCCGGCTGGGTCGCTCGCGGGTGGGGAAGCGGTGCGCTGCTGGGCAGCCTCTTCACTTGTGCGCTAGTCGCGACGCTTATCATCCCGTTCGCGCCGCATCTGAGGAACCTGCTAGGAAAGGACAAGCAGGAAGGCGCATCCGATTATGCTGCATTGTTTCCGAAAGCCTTCGGCAATCGCTCGTGGAGTGAATCTTGAAAGCATTGATCGTCAGCGGTAGCCATCGAGCACAGTCGCAAAGCGGCCGGGTGGCGAAAACCCTGTGTCAGCATTTCCTGCCTGCACATTTCTCCAGCATCACCATCCACGATCTAAGCGAAATGGATCTTCCGTTCTGGGACGAGGCGGTATGGGACGACGCATCGCCGTGGGATGCGAAGCTCGAGCGGGTACGCCGCGACCAGCGCGAAGCCGACGCGCTGATCTTTGTTTGTCCCGAGTGGAACGGGATGGCTCCGCCGCGCTTGAAGAACTATTTCTTGTTCGGCGATACCGGCAGCCTTGAGGACAAGCCAGCCCTTATCGTGGCCATTAGCGCAGGGGTCGGCGGTGCGTACGTCGTATCGGAACTGCGGTCGAGCGGCTACAAGAACACGAAACTCTGCTACATCCCTGAGCACGTGATTATTCGGGACGTCGAGAACTCACTCACAACGGCGCCGCAGTTCGCCGGCGATCCGATCGCTGAGCGTTGCCGTTACGCGATCCGGAAGCTCGCGCGCTATGCGGACGCGTTGTCCGAGGTCAGGTCCCAAGGAAGCGAGCCCGGCGCTTACCCGTACGGCATGTAGTGAACTACGCGCAAGCGCTCCGGCCGCGCGGCATGCGCGAAGTACGACGGTAGCCAGCATGCCACGCGACGTGGCCATCGATTGTCGGCCGATTCTTGCCGACCTTGGAATGCACGGTGTCCTATGAAGAAATCCGCAACCATTAGGTCGATGGTGACGCTGCCGCTCGAGTTGCCGGGCGGCGGCGTCTCGTCCGGCAAGATCGTGAGCTTTTCGGGGCTCCACGATAGGCTCGAACATTTCGCATTGGTGCTGGGTTCGCCCGATCCGCTGTGCCCGCTGGTTCGCGTGCATTCAGAATGCGTGACCGGTGACGTGCTCCGATCGATCCGGTGCGACTGCGGCCCTCAACTGAATGAGGCGATCCAGTGTCTGCACGACGCGGGCGGCTACCTGTTGTATCTGAGGCAGGAAGGGCGGGGAATCGGCCTGTACCAGAAACTTGCCGCGTATCGTCTTCAGGACGACGGGCATGACACGTTCGAAGCGAACCGACTGCTCGGCTTTCGCGACGACGAACGCGAGTACGGGAGTGCGGCGGCGATGCTCGTGGCCCTGTCCGTGTCACGGATCCGCTTGTTGAGCAACAACCCCGACAAGCAGGCGCAGCTCGAGGCGGCGGGCATCATCGTCGCTGAGCGGATACCGACGGGTGTATTCGTCGCCGAGCACAATCGGCGCTATCTGGAAGCGAAGGTGCGGGTCGCGCACCACACAATAAGCATGGACAATCCGGAGGTGATCAGATGATCGCGCATCGCTCTCCCATCAGCGGCGTAGCCGCATTCGGCGGACGCTTCGTCGCGACGGCCGGCTACGACAACCAGGTGATCCTATGGGACGCGCTTACCCAGCGCGCGCTGGGCCGCGGGTTGCACGACCATTTGGCGAACCAGGTCGAGTTCAGTCCGGACGGCCGATATCTCGTTAGCGCGTCGAGCGACCACACCGCACGGGTATGGATGCTTCCCGATATGAAACTGCACGCGGTGCTGTCCGATCACGTCGACGACGTGGAGATGGCAGTGTTCCACCCGGATCGCGAACTAATCGCGACCGCATCGCGCGATCAGCGGATCATGGTCTACAACCTAACCGGCAATCTGGTGCGCTGCTTCAATGGCCATCGCGCCGACGTAATCTCGGTCGTGTGGTCGTCGTGCGGCGACTACCTGATTTCGTCGAGCGACGACGGCACCGTCAAACGCTGGTCGCTCGACACCGGCGAACTAGTGACCGACGTCGACGTGGGCGGCGTCGAAACAGACACGATCGCGATCGACGCAGCGGGCGGTATTTACGCGGGCAACGACGAGGGCAATATCGTAGTAATCCGCAGCGTCGCGTCGAGACGATCCGCGCACATGCGGCGGGTATCAAGCGTCTAGTGTACAACTCGCGTGCGAAGCTGCTCGTCAGTCTCAGCTATGACCGCACACTGTGTGTATGGCACGTCGGCGAGACGCTCGACAAGATCGCCACGGCGTTACTGCCCGCAGAGATCTGGGCCCGCTCGTGCGCGTTCATCGACCGCGCCACACTGGCATTCGCGACGTTTGGCAACTCCTATGCGGTGTATCACATCGACACCGGTAGCTGGGACCTAACCCGCGTCGGACCGACGGCTGGCGTTAACGCGGTCGCGCTGCACGACGGGCACCGGCTGACGGTCGGCGACAGCGGTGTGTTCGCGATCGATGGCCAACCGGTTACGCATCTCGGCAGCCTGTGCAACTTCATCACGCCAACCGATGGACACATCCTCACCGGCGGCCAATTGGGGCAGGTGATGAACGCGCTGACAGGCAGAGTGCTCTATCAGCATCATTCGCCACTCAATTGCGGCGTCGCGTTCACGCGCGACGGGCATGCGCATGCACTAATCGGGACCTATACCGGTGAAGGCCTCGTATTCAGGATGGCGCAGGACAGCGGGGCCGTGCTGGTCGGGATCCTGCGGCTCCATACGAACGCCGTCAAGTCTGTCGCGGTATCCGACGGTGTCATTTTCTCAGTGTGCGCCGACCGGGGCGCCGCGTGGTTCTCGGTCGATACCCTTGATGAGATTGGCCGGGTTGACGACGCACACGACCGGATCGCGAACGGCGCCGCGCCGTTGCCGGACCGTCGCTTCGTGAGTGTAAGCCGGGACCGAAAGATGCGCATCTGGCGGGAGCAGCACATGGAAACGCTTGATACGCCACATGAACATTCGATCAAGTGCGTGGCTACGTCGCGCGACGGGCGCTACATCGCGAGTGGTTCCTATTCCGGCGTCGTTGCGGTGTTCGATGTGATCGACGCGCGCTGGGTCGCGACGGTACGCCCGACGACATCTGGCATTTCGTCGATCTGCAACGGACCAGCGACCGGCACGTTCCTGATGAGTTCGTACGACGGACACGTATACGAATTGGATGTTGCTGCTGAAATTGTGCAGGGCGAGTCGCATGCGCAATCCGAACTTGCTTGATCCGCGGACCGCGATGGGTTTGCCCGGCCGATTCCACGACCGACTCGGCCGTAACCTGCTGTCTGCGCATGAGGATCTGGTCGAATGCGATGCGGTGCAACTGATCGAAGTGCTGGAGTCGATCTCGGCGGATCGCCAACGCCGCTTCGCAGCGGGGCTGATGCTCGGGCTGCGCGGCGATCCGCGCATATCGGTCGAACGACCACAGATGATCCGGCTGGCCGGCGGGCGGGTGACGCTCGGGTTGAGCCGGCACGAGGTCGAGCGGGTGGTGGCGCAATGGGCGCATCACGGCGTGCAGCGGGAATGGATCCTGAAGGAGTGTCCTGAGTATGAGTGCGACGTCGCGCCGTTTGCGCTGGCGCGGTTTCCGGTGACAAACGCCGAATATCGCGCGTTTCTCGAGGCGACGCACAGCGACCTTCTGCCGACTTCATGGCAGTTTGGCATGTATCCGGCGTGGTTCGCCAATCATCCCGTCTGGACTGTTCCGCCGGCCGCCGCCGACGCGTATGCGGCGTGGCTGAACGAGCGGACCGGGCGGCGGTTTCGGCTGCCAACCGAAGCTGAATGGGAGTACGCCGCGTCGGACGGCGGACGGCGCGAGTATCCGTGGGGCGACGAGTTTGATCCGGCGTGCGCGAATACTGCCGAGGACGGGCCGTTGTTCACAAGCCCGGTCGGCATGTATCCGCGAGGACGAAGCGCCGCTGGGATCGACGACATGGGCGGCAACGTAGAGGAATACACGGCCGACGACTACGCTGTCTATCCGGGTGGCGAAACGATTGATGACGATCTTCTGCGCATCTGCGGCACCTATCGCGTTGCGAGGGGCGGAAGCTTCACGCGGTTCGGCGACCTCGCGCGATGCCGGCGCCGGCACGGATGGTATCCGGGCGCGATCTATGCGATGGGATTTCGCTTGGCGGAAACGCTCTAGTAGGGTGGTAATCCCCCCGCAGAACCGGCGGGATCAGAAGTAGAATTTTCTCGTTGAGGGAGTTCTACAGAATGAAGAAGTCGAGATTCACGGACAGCCAGATCATGGATGCGCTCAAGCGCGTGGAGGCGGGGCTGGCGGTACCGGACCTGTGCCGGGAACTGGGCATCAGCACGGCGACGTTCTACAAATGGCGCTCGAAATATGGTGGCATGGATGTGTCGCTGATCGCACGGATGAAGGAACTGGAGGCTGAGAATGCCCGGCTGCGCAAGATGTACGTCGAGGAGAAGATCAAGGCAGAGATCGTCGCGGAGGCACTCGCAAAAAAGGGCTGAGGCCATCTCGCCGGCGCGAGATGGCCAAGCATGCGGTGTCCAGTCGAGGCGTGTCGATCCGGCTGGCATGTGAGGCGTTCGGGAACAGCCAGACTTGCTATCGGTACGCCAACGTGCGCGATGCCGAGAACGACGAGATTGCGAACTGGCTGCTGCGTCTGACCGACAACCACCGGAACTGGGGCTTCGGGTTGTGCTTCCTGTACCTGCGCAACGTGAAGAGCTTCGGCTGGAATCACAAGCGGGTGTACCGGATCTATCGCGAGGTGGAGTTGAACCTGCGGATCAAGCCGCGCAAGCGGCTGGTCAGACAGGTACCTGAGCCGCTGGCGGTACCGTCTGCCGTCAACCAGGTCTGGTCGATGGACTTCATGCACGACCAACTGGCCGATGGGCGCAGCATCCGGCTGTTCAACGTGATCGACGACTTCAACCGCGAAGCGCTCGGAATTGAGATCGACTTCTCCTTGCCGTCGGAGCGGGTGATCCGTGCGCTACGGCAGATCATCGGTTGGCGTGGCAGACCGAAAGCGATTCGGTGTGACAACGGCCCCGAGTACCTAAGTGCAGCGATCACCGAATGGGCCCGGCAGTACGACATCAAGCTCGACTACATCCAGCCGGGGAAGCCTCAGCAGAATGCGTATGTCGAGCGATTCAACCGGACCGTGCGATACGAATGGCTGTCGCAGTACCACTGGGAAGACTCGGACCATGTGCAGCGCTTCGCGACCGACTGGATGTGGACTTACAATCACGACCGCCCGAACATGGCCCTGGGCGGATTTACGCCGAAGCAGCGGCTGGCCATGGCCGCTTAGTTTCTACTTCTGAACCCCGTGGAAAACGGGGGGATTACCGGGGGACCTCATTTGGCTCGACGCTCATTGATTGCGTCTAGGCAAACCTTGACGGCATTAACGAAATTGCAACCTGTCAAGTGACGAACGAAGTCAATCGATCCGCCGCCACCTCGATCTACGGCGCCTTCAGGCAATAGCTGATTAACGAACTTTGGGCCGGTGAAAATGAAGATGAAATCTACCCCACCTGTACACGTTTACTTCGACGTCTCGGATCTAGCGGTGCATAAAGGTGATCGAGTTTATGGAACGCGCCGAGGTGTTCGAGGACTATTGAGAAAGGAACGGCGCGGGCTTCGTCGATTTGCTCTGGACTCCACGGACGATCAACCATGAAAGCACTCCCTGGGCGGCACTACTGCATTGAGATAGACAGCTTAGCCTTGGGGGTACTTATTGACACATTGCATCTGGTGCCCAATATGTCAACGATCCTAGTACGCTCGAAAAACATTGACAACAGTCGGTCTTGCCTGTTAGTTGGAGATCAGTCGCTTGTTATTTACAGTGATGATGCCGGTCATCTTAAGACCAGCGAATTGAACGCGGTGCCGGACGGCTCGCGGCCGACACGTTCCCACAGCTCGTCGCCCAGCAGTTGAAACGCGAGCGTGCACGCGAACAGCTTCGAGATGCTCTGGATCGAGAAGCGCTCGTGCGCATCGCCGACCGTGTAAACGTTTCCGTCGAGCGTCACGACGGCCATCCCGAACTTGTCGGCGGGCACTTTCGCGAGTTCGGGAATGTAGTCGGCGACCCGGCCCTGGCCGATCCAGGGGGCGAGTTCGGTGTGGATGCGTTCAAGAATCGTCTGGTAATTCATCACGTCAGGCAGGGTAGAAGCAGAGCCGGGATTCCGGCGAGCCCGTATGGAACCGTCCCGGCGTCGATTCGTCAAGCGCGGCCGGAATCCCGCCCTTATTTTCAAGACCGCCAAACAGGTGAGCGGCGGGCGCAGTATCATGCGGTACGTTTCGGCCGAGGGCCGGCGTCCGGCACCCGCCGGCGCCCCCCGCGGCTTCCTCGATGATCCGACCGCCGCCCATGTCTTTTCGCATCCTGCTCGTCGAAGACGACACCCGCTTGTCCACGCTGATCGCCGGCTACCTGCGCAAGAACGACTATGAAGTCGACACCGTGCTGCATGGTGACGCCGCGGTGCCGGCGATCCTGTCCATTCGTCCCGATCTCGTCATCCTCGACGTGAACCTGCCGGGCAAGGACGGTTTCGAAATCTGCCGCGAGGCGCGCAAGCAGTACGACGGCGTGATCATCATGGTGACGGCGCGCGACGAGCCCTTCGACGAGCTGCTCGGCCTCGAATTCGGCGCGGACGACTACGTGCACAAGCCGGTCGAGCCGCGCATCCTGCTCGCGCGGATCAAGGCACAACTGCGCCGCGCGCCCGCGCGCGCGGCCGAGAGCACCGCGCCGCAGCCGGAGCGCTACGCGTTCGGCAAGTTCTCGATCGACCGCACCGACCGCACCGTCGTGCTGCCCGACGGCAGCACGCCCGATCTGACGTCGGCCGAATTCGACCTGCTGTGGGCGCTCGTGTGTCATGCGGGCGAAGTCGTCAGCCGCGACGATCTGATGCTGCAGTTGCGCGGCGTCGAATTCGACGGCCTCGACCGCACGATCGACGGGCGCATCTCGAAGCTGCGCCGCAAGCTGCGCGACGACGCGAGCAACCCGCAGCGGATCAAGACGATCCGCAGCAAGGGTTATCAATTCAGCAAGCACGCGTGGGAATGACGCCGCGCTCGCGCGACGCCGTCACGTTCCGCGCGGGCATTCCGCCCGCCGGCCGGGAGCCGCGATGATTCGACGAACCCGTTCGCACCCCGATGCACCGCCGTTGCCGACGCTGCGCTACGTCAAATGGCGCTGGCTGCATTTCCGCCGCGCGTGGACCGACACGCGCGCCGACCGCATTCCGAGCTGGTCGCGCCTGTACGTGCGCACTTACCTGCATCTGCTCGGCCTCGTATTGCTCACCGCGCTGGTGCCCGCGCTCGCGCTGTGCGTCGTGTTGTCGCCGCAGGTCGTGTGGCACGCGTTCGACGCGTTGCCGGGCGACATCTGGATCGTGCTGGCGTTCGTGTTCACCGCGCCCGCGCTCGCCGCGTACCGGTGGATGCGGCCGGTCTGGTCGGATCTCGTGATGGTGCGCGAGCGTGCGATCGACTTCACCGGCGGGCGTTTCAACACGCGCGCCCGCGAATCGCACAGCGTGATCATCGGCCCGCTCGCGCGCACGCTGAATGCGCTCGCGATGCGCATGGAGCGGCTGATCGCCGCGCAGCGCGATCTGACGAACGGGATCTCGCATGAACTGCGCACGCCGCTCGCGCGCGTGCGCTTTGCACTCGAAATGCTGCGCGAACCCGGTTCGGCGGCCGAATACCAGGGTGCGCTCGAGAGCATCGCGCAGGACGTGACCGAGCTCGAGGAGCTGATCGACATGAGCTTGACGTACGCGCGGCTCGAATACAGCTCGCTGCAGTCGAACCTCGAGATGACCGCGCCGGTCGCGTGGTTCGAGCACCAGGTGAACGACGCGCAACTGCTGTATCCGGACCGTACGATCGAGGCCCGCGTCGCGATCGGATCGGATCTGCGCGTGAAGATGGACCGGCGGCTGATGTCGTATGCGATGCGCAACCTGCTGCGCAACGCGAGCAAGTACGCGAACGCGCGGATCGTCGTCGGGATCGCGCTCGTGCACGGCAACATCGGGATCTTCGTCGAGGACGACGGCCCGGGCGTGCCCGAAAGCGAGCGCGAACGGATCTTCGACGCGTTCGTGCGTCTCGACCGTCGCACCGGCGGCTACGGGCTCGGCCTGTCGATCACGCGGCAGGTGCTCCACGCGCACAACGGCCGGATCGCGGTCGTCGATCCGGTCGAGCTCGGCGGCGCGCGGTTCGAGATCAGCTGGCCGGTCTAGCGCGACGTCGCGCGATGCTCGGCACGCGGTAATCGTGAAGGCGCAGGCTGCCGGCGAGCGCGCAGGGCGCGACGCCGCCACGGACGCCGCCGAAGCGGCATCCGCGCAGGCTCAGTAGGTGCGGCCGAGCTGCAGGTAGAAGTTGCGTCGGCCGCCCGGCGCGAGCGCCACGCCGATATAGACGGGCCCGAACGCGGTCGACAGGCTCGTGAAGAACGTATAGCTCTGCTTGAGCGCGCCGCCGCCGATCTGCTGGCCGCTCGACCACACGTTGCCGACTTCCGCGCTGGCGCCCACCGACAGCGCCTTGATCGGCGACGCGTTGAACGTCATCAACTGGTTCATGTACGTGATCTGTCCGTACGCGAGCTCGTTGCCGTTGAGCTGATCGGCCGCATAGGCGGACAGATGCTGGAAGCCGCCGAGCGTGAAGTTGAACGCGTTGATCAGGTTGGTGCCGCCGATGCTCTTGCCGCCTTCGATCGTCGCGCTGACGCTGTGCCGGCCGAACTGCTGCGCGATCATCGCCTTGCCGTAGATCTCGGTATAGGGCGCGTTGCTGATCCCGTCGGCGAATTCCTGCGCCGAGCCGCCGTTGCGCGACACCAGCGAGCGGTCGACCCGCAGTTCGCCGAAATAACCCTTGCGCGGGAACATCGGATCGTCGAGCTGATCGATGACGAGCCGCGCCCGCGCGATCAGCGCCTGCGACGTGAAGCTCGGCCACAGCAGGCTCTGGCCGCTGCCGTCGTCGAACGGCAGGTTGTAGGTCGGCGAGCCGTGCCCGGTCACGTAACCGAGGCCGACGCGGAAATCGCCGAGCCGCGCGATCGGCAGGCCGAGGTCGATCCCGGCGCGCGCCGTCTGCATCAGGTACTGCGTGATCTTCACGTCGCCGGAGTCGTCGTACAGGTTCGCGTAGCGACGCTGGTATTCCGCGTACGGCGACAGGTACACGCCGTACGCGGTCGACAGCGGCTGGCGCAATTCGACGCGCGCCGACTGCAGGTCGCTGCCGATCGTCGTGTCCGCGCGGAATTCCAGCCCCGACTCCGTGAGCCACGGCCGCCGGTAGCCGACGTGCAGGCGGAAGCCGCCCTCGTCGGTCGAACTGCTCGACATGCCGAGCCCGAACAGCAGGAAGTTGGGCCCCCAGTACTTCTCGCGCGCGTCGATCTCGAGCACGTTGTCGTCGCCGCGGCTCACGATCTGCTGCGTGACGCTCTCGAAGTTGCCGCCCGTCGTGAGTCCGAGCAGATCCTGGCTGACGGTCTTCGGATCGTAGATGTCGCCGGGTTTCACGTGCAGCGCGTTGCTGACGACGCGCTTCGGCACGCCGCCGCTGGTCTTGATGTCGATGCGCGTGATGCGGATCGGCGGCGGCAGCGGCTGCGCGTGCGCGGACCGGTAGGCCGCGTACTGTTCCGGCGTGAGCGCGAAGCGCCGCAGCTTCGGCAGCGCCGCGGTCGCGGCGATCTCGCCGGCGGCGATCGCCTGCTTCGCGTTCTGGAAATCGGTGAACGCGAGCGCGCCGAGGTCCGGCGTGAGCAGCACGTCCTGCGCGTCGAGCTGCTTGCGCTGCGCGGTCACGTTCTGGCGGATCAGGATGCCGACCATCTGCTGCATCACGTCGGCCGGCGACGCGAGCGCGTCGAGCGGGCGCAGTTGCGAGCCGATGTCGACGGCGATCACGACGCTTGCGCCCATCTGCCGCGCGGTGTCGACGGGCAGGTTGCTGACGAGCCCGCCGTCCACGAGCGCGCGCCCGTTGATCTCGGCCGGCGCGAACAGGCCCGGCATCGCCATGCTCGCGCGAATCGCGAGCGGCAGCGAGCCGTGGTCGAGCACGACCATCTGGCCCGTCTGCAGGTCGGTCGCGACCGCGCGGTACGGGATCGGCAGCTGGTCGAACGGCTGGTTGGTCGGCACGGCGGCCGTCCAGTTCGCGAGCAGCGCCTGCAGCCGGTTGCCCTGTACGAGGCCGACCGGCGCCTTGACGCCTTTCTTGCCGAAGCCGAGCGTCAGCCCGTTGATGTACAGGCGTTCGTCTTCGCGGCTGGTTTGCGGCAGGTCCGCGCGGTCCGTCACGTCGAACGCGATATCCGCCAGGTTGACCTCCGACAGCCGCTTCTGCATCTCGTGGGCCGCCATCCCGCTCGCGTACAGGCCGCCGACCACGGCGCCCATGCTGGTGCCCGCGATGCAGTCGATCGGAATCCGGTTGTCCTCCAGTACTTTCAGGACACCGAGGTGTGCGTAGCCGCGCGCGCCCCCGCCGGACAGCACGAGGCCGATCGACGGCCGGCCGGCCGGGCCGCCGTCGGCCGCGCAGGTGTGCGCCGCCGCAGCGGGTGCGGCGGGCGCGGGCGCAGCCGGTGCGTTGACGGCAGCGGCAGCGGTCTGGGCGGCGGCGGGTTCGGCGGCCGGCAGCGGTTGCGCGGCGACCGTGCAGCACCAGAAGGCAACGAGCGTCGTGCAGAGCGGGCGCACCGGCGCCCAGCGGAAGGAAACGGTCGCTGTCATGGTGAACATACCTGGCGTGATCGTGCGTCTGAGGCCTGCCGGGAGCAGGCAAGACCGAGAGATTACCGTGTTTTACAGGCCCGACGCGAGCGGCCGTTGCGTGGCCGGACGTGCCCGAAACGCCCCATCCGGTCATTCCGTCGCGAAAAAATCATCGGAATTGCCTAAAGTATCGGAACGATTTGCCGCTAAGCTCGTGATGGGGCGGCATGGACGCGCGGCAAAATGTGCGGCGCGGCTGTCCCGGCCCGTTCCCTCACAAAGGTTTGATATGTCGACACCGCTGTTCGGAAAGTTGTTTGCGCAACCCGTTGCGATCGACCCGGGAACGGCGAGTACGCGAATCTATACGCACGAACGCGGCGTGGTGCTGAACCAGCCGTCGGTCGTCTGCTTCCGCAAGGGCGGCGCGAGCGACGCGCGGCCGACGCTCGAGGCCGTCGGC
The DNA here is from genome assembly GCF_016899425.1 of Burkholderia sp. MS389. Lineage (GTDB taxonomy): Bacteria > Pseudomonadota > Gammaproteobacteria > Burkholderiales > Burkholderiaceae > Burkholderia > Burkholderia sola. The sequence continues at coordinate 1,185,496 of NZ_CP045995.1, read as the reverse complement.
GAGCTCGCGAAGGCGCTGCTCGGCCGCGAACCGGGGCATCTCGAAGCCGTGCGGCCGATGCGGCACGGCGTGATCGCGGACGCGCACGCCGCCGAGCAGATGATCCGCAGCTTCATCGACATGTCGCGCACCCGCTCGCGCTTCAGCCGCCGGGTCGAGGTCACGTTGTGCGTGCCGTCCGACGCGACGGCCGTCGAGCGCCGCGCGATCCGCGAGGCCGCGTTCGCGGCCGGCGTATCGGAGGTCGAACTGATCGAGGAATCGCTGGCGGCCGCGCTCGGCGCGGGTTTGCCGGTGACCGAGCCGGTCGGCTCGATGGTCATCGACATCGGCGGCGGCACGACCGAAGTCGCGGTCGTCGCGCTCGGCGGCATCGTTTACCGCGAGGCGATCCGCGTCGGCGGCAGCCAGTTCGACGCGGCGATCGTCAACCACGTCCGCAACCTGTACGGCGTGCTGCTCGGCGAACAGACGGCCGAGCACGTGAAGAAGACGATCGGCTCGGCCACCAGCGCGGTGCCGCGCACGTCGACCCGCGCCGTCGGCCGCAGCATCGGCGACGGCCTGCCGCGCTCGGTCGAGCTGTCCAATCACGACGTCGCGGACGCGCTGGCCGCGCCGCTCAAGCAGGTGATCGGCGCGGTGAAGTCGGTGCTGGAAAACGCGCCGGCCGAACTCGTGACCGACATCGCGAATCGCGGCGTGGTGCTGACCGGCGGCGGCGCTTTGCTCGCCGATCTCGAACGCCTGCTGTACGACGAGACCGGGCTGGTCGCGCGGATCGCCGACGAGCCGGCCACCTGCGCGGTGCGCGGCGCCGGCGAGGCGATGGGGCGGCTCGCGATGTGCCCGGCCGATTGAGCCGGGCGGTGCTGCCGGCCGCGGCCCGGCGCACGCCTTCACATTCTTTCGATCTCCCAATGGCCGGCCTGCTCGGCCGGCATCGGTCCATCGCATGGACAGGCGCGGGCGCGCCGTGCTAGCGTGACGCGCCCGTTCGGGGCCGGGCCGGCCGACGCGCCCGACGACACCTGAGAGACCGAATACCTTGAAATATCGAACCAAACGGGGCTTCGCGGCCCGGGCCGGCCGCGTGCTGGCCGTCGTCGCGTGCGTCTGGGGCGCTGCGGCGGCCGCGATCGTCGTCCATGGCATGCGGATGCCGAGCGACCCGGCGGACGTCGCCGTGATCTTCGGCAACGCGCTCGACGCAACCGGCGCGCCGAAGCCCGTGCTCGCGGCCCGGCTCGATGTCGGCGTGCGTTGTTACCGCGCGGGGCAGTGCCCGGCGTTTCTGGTCAGCGGCGCGATCGACGGCCCCGGGCTGAACGAGGCGACGGCCATGCGCGACTACCTCGTCGCGCGCGGCGTGCCGGCGGACCGGATCGCCGTCGACGACCAGGGCGACAACACGCTCGCGACCGCGCAGCACACGCTGGCCTACCTGCGCGCACATCGCCTGTCGCGCGTGCTGATCGTCAGCCAGTATTACCACCTCGCGCGGGCGCGCCTCGCGTTCGAGCGCGTCGGCATTGCGCGGTCGAACATCTCCGCCGCGTATCCGCGCCGCTTCCAGTGGCGCGACGTCTATTCGAGCTGGCGCGAGGTGCCGGCCTACGCGGTGTATGCGGTGCGGTTGTGGATCAATCCCGATGCGCGGCCGGTGTCGTTTCGACCGATGCTTTATCTGATGAGCCTGTTTTCGTGACGGGGCGGCCCGGAAGCGCGCGCTCCCGGTGCGGGCGGTTTCGTCGTTACTCCGGTTTCCTGTCGTCTCGCGCCGGCCGCGCGAGTGTCACAGGCACCGAATAAATAATAACGATTCGCGTTTCAGATGCCTTGCGAGGCTGAAAATCAAAACAATTTCGCCGACAGTTCCATAATCCAGCTCCGATCGATTTATTAAGCGGATGTTGGTTATCTAAATGGATCATTCGTCGCGGTGAAAATATTGCACTGCAAAAATCCACGTGTATTGAATCAGGGCGATATATCGGTGTTTCCACCGATGCGGCACAACCGTTGTCTTTGCGAAAAATCAAGGAAAGTCGGTGAAGAGTGTGTCGCGTGTTATTCCTGCTCGTCTGTCAGAAAGTAAAAAAACTACATAATCGTCGGCCGTTGATCCGATGGGAAAATATCGACTGGAAAACGGTTTGACTTTGATATAGCCTAGTCTGACGAAAGCGCGTAGTAATCAAATCAAACAGAAAGTCGCTTCAGAAACCAGGGGCCGCCATCATGTCATTCGACTAGTTCCGCAGCTGCATTCCCGGGCCGATCAAAAAACTCATCACGAATAAACCGACAGCGCATCGCGATTGCCGGGGAGGACGCTTTTATCCGCGATTTTCTGCTGCGTGCCGGCCGTTGCGGCCGCAATACCAATACCAAAGCCGAAATCAATAAAGAGGGAAAGCATGAACCCTGTCCGTCCGAAAAAAGCGAGTGAGCCGTTTCCGAGACTGCTGTTGCCCACCGGCGTGTTTCTGGCGCTGTCGGGCGCGGGCATCGTCCCCGCCTATGCGACCTGCAGCACGGCGGGCACCACGGTGACCTGTTCCGGCGTCGCGAATCCGCTGGCGCCCAGTTATTCGAACAGCGCCAACAACGTGAACGCGACGGTCAATCCCGGTGCAAGCGTCGGCGTGCTGCTCGGTGTCGGCGGCACGGCGATGTCGTTGACCGGCAGTAACGTCACGCTGACCAACAACGGCACGATCGACCCGTCGGCGCTCGGCTCCGGGCTCGGCGTGCTGTCGAGCGGTACGGTGATCGGCAACGCGGCGGCGAGCACCACCACCGTGACCAACAACGGCACGATGATGGGCTCGACCGGCGTGGCGATCAGCGGCGTGACGGGCATGGCGCTGTCGGTTCAAAACGGCACGGGCGGCACGTCGACGATTACGAACACGGGTACGATCGGCTCCTCCCCGCTGGTCGGCGCGACCCTCGTCGGCGCCGATGCGCCGGTGGTCGCCGCGTACGGCGGCGGCACGGTCAACATGACGAACAGCGGGACGATCACCGGTCGCGTGTCGCTGGGTTCGAGCGGCACACCGGGACAGGGCAATACGTTCACCAACTCGGGCACGATCAACGGCGGCGTGTCGATGGGGGCGAACAGCACGAATACGTTCAATGCCGTGACGGGCTCGTCGGTCAATACGGCCGGCGGCACCGGCGGCGCGTTCAACATCACGGTCGGCCCGGTCACGCTCGGCGTGGCGGCAACCGGCGTCGTCGACGGCGGCGCGGGCGGCAACAATACGCTCAACCTGCAGCAAGGCGTCGCGGCGAACGGCACGATCGCGGTCAACAACTACATCAACTTCAATCACCTCGACGTCACGAGCGGCAACTGGACGATCAACGGCGCATCCACCGCGCAGGACGCGACGCTGGCGGGCGGCACCGCGATCATCAACGACAACGCGTCGCTCGGCACCGGCACCATCACGGCCACCGGCGGCGCACTGCAGGCAGGTACGGCCGGGCTCAACGTCAGCAACAACGTGGACCTCGGCGTGGGCGGCCTGACGGTGCAGGGCGCGACCGGGCTGACGCTGTCCGGCACGGTGTCGGGTGGCGGCGCGCTGACGAAGAACGACGGCGGCACGCTGACGCTGTCCGGCGCGAACAGCTACACGGGCGGCACGAACCTGAACGCCGGCGGCCTGGTGATCGGCAACAATTCGGCGCTCGGCACCGGCGTGCTGAACGTCAACGCGTCGGCGTCGCTCGACACGAGCACGAACGTGACGCTCGCCAACACGGTCAATCTCGCGACCGGCTCGACGCTGACGCTCGGCGGCAGCAACGATCTCGGGCTGACCGGCACGATCAGCGGAAGCGGCGGCCTCACGAAGAATGGCGCGGCAACCACGACGCTGACCGGCGCGAACACGTATACGGGCGACACGACCATCAACAGCGGCACGCTCGCGCTGAGCGGGGCCGGCAGTCTGTCGGCGACCGGCACGGTCAACCTGACCGGTGCGGGCGCAACGTTCGACCTGAGCACTGCGGCGGGCGGGCGGACGATCGGTGCGCTGGCCGGCGCGGCCGGCACGAACGTGGACCTCGGCGCCAATTCGCTGACGCTCGGCGGCAGCGTCAATGCGACCTATGCCGGCACGATCGGCGGGTCCGGCAGCTTGACGCTGTCGGGTACCGGCACGCAATCGCTGACGGGCGCGAACACGTACACGGGCGGCACGAACCTGAACGGCGGCAACCTCGTCGTCGGCAGCAATACGTCGCTCGGCCTCGGCGCGGTGAACGTCAACGGGTCGTCGACGCTCGATGCGACCACCAACGTGTCGCTCGCGAACGGCGTCAACATCGCGACGGGCACCACGCTGACGCTTGGCGGCAGCACCGATCTCGGCCTGGGTGGCGTGGTCGCGGGTGGCGGCGGTCTCGTGAAGAACGGCGCGGCGACCTTGACGCTGTCCGGCGCGAACACCTACGCCGGCGGCACGACGCTGAATGCAGGCGGGCTGGTGCTCGGCAACAATGCGGCGCTCGGCACGGGTGCGTTGACCGTCGGCGGCGCGGCAACGCTCGATACGAGCGCGAGCCTGTCGGTCAACAACGCGATCGGCCTCGCTACCGGTTCCGCGCTGACACTGGGCGGCAGCAACGCGCTGACGCTGAGCGGCGGCATCACCGGCGCGGGCAGTCTGGTGAAGGACGGCGCGGCGACGACGACGTTGACCGCCGCAAACACCTACACGGGCGGCACGACGATCAATGCCGGCACGCTGGCGATCGGCGGAGGCGGCAGCCTGTCGGCAACCGGCAGCGTGAACCTGGCAGGCGCGGGTGCGGTGCTCGACGTGAGCGGCGCGACCGGCGCGCAGTCGATCGGGGCGCTGTCGGGTGTCGCCGGGACGAACGTGACGCTGGGCGGCAACGCGCTCACGCTGGGCGGGACGGCGAGCGGCACGTTCAGCGGGGCGATCGGCGGCACCGGCAGCCTGACGCTGGCCGGCTCCGGCACGCAGACGCTGAACGGCGCGAGCACCTACTCGGGCGGCACGAACCTCAATAGCGGCAGCCTTGTGCTCGGCAACGGCGGCGCGCTCGGTTCCGGCGCGCTGACCGTCGGCGGCGCGGCGACGCTCGATACGAATGCCGCGTTGTCGGTCGGCAACGCGGTCAATCTCGGCACGGGCGCCGCGCTGACGCTGGGGGGCAGCAACAGCCTCACGCTGGGCGGGGCGATTTCCGGCGCGGGGAGTCTCGTGAAGGACGGGGCGGCGACCACGACGCTGACCGGCGCGAACACCTATACGGGCGGCACGACGATCAACGCTGGGACGCTGGCGCTCGGCGCGGGCGGCAGCCTTGCATCGACCGGCACGATGAACCTTGCCGGCGCGGGCGCGGCACTGGACCTGAGCGGTGCGACAGGCGGTCAAACGCTCGGCGCGCTGTCGGGCGGCGTGGGAACGAACGTCAACCTGGGCGGCAACGCACTGACGCTCGGCGGCACGGCCAGCGGCACGTTCGGCGGGGTGATCGGCGGCACGGGCAGTCTCACGTTGTCGGGCACCGGCACGCAGACGCTGACCGGCACAAATATCTACACCGGCGGCACGAACCTCAATAGCGGCAGCCTCGTGCTCGGCAACGGCGGCGCGCTCGGTTCCGGCGCGCTGACCGTCGGCGGCGCGGCGACGCTCGATACGAACGCCGCGTTGTCGGTCGGCAATGCGGTCAATCTCGGCACGGGCGCCGCGCTGACGCTGGGGGGCAGCAACAGCCTCACGCTGGGCGGTGCGATTTCCGGCGCGGGCAGCCTCGTGAAGGACGGGGCGGCGACCACGACGCTGACTGGCGCGAACACCTATACGGGCGGCACGACGATCAACGCGGGGACGCTGGCGCTCGGCGCGGGCGGCAGCCTGGCATCGACCGGCACGATGAACCTTGCCGGCGCGGGCGCGGCACTGGACCTGAGCGGCGCGACAGGCGGTCAAACGCTCGGCGCGCTGTCGGGCGTCGCGGGAACCAACGTCAACCTGGGCGGCAACGCACTGACGCTCGGCGGCACGGCCAGTGGCACGTTCGGCGGGGTGATCGGCGGCACCGGCAGTCTCGCGTTGTCGGGTACCGGCACGCAGACGCTGACCGGCGCGAACACCTATACGGGCGGCACGACGATCGGCGCCGGCAGCACGCTGGCGCTCGGCGCGGGCGGCAGCCTTGCGTCCGGCAGCACGCTGGACCTCGCGGGCGCGGGGGCGACGTTCGACTTGAGCGGCGCGACGGCCGCGCAGACGCTCGGCACGCTGACCGGCGCGGCCGGCACGAACGTGAACCTCGGCGGCAACGGGCTGACGCTGAACGGCAACGGCAGCAGCACGTTCGGCGGCGCGATCGGCGGCACCGGCGGCCTGACGCTGGCCGGCAGCGGCACGCAGACGCTGACGGGCGCGAACACCTATACGGGCGGCACGACGATCGGCGGCGGCGGCACGCTCGCAGTCGGCGCGGGCGGCAGCCTCGCATCGACCGGCGCGGTGGACCTCGCCAGCGCCGGTGCGACGCTCAATCTGAGCGGCGCGACCGGCACGCAGACGATCGGCACGCTGACCGGTGCGGCCGGCACGAACGTCGACCTCGGCACGAATGCGCTGACGCTGAATGGCGGCACCAACGGTACGTTCGGCGGCACGATCGGCGGGACGGGCGGTGTAACCGTCGCCGGCACGGGCACGCAAACGCTGACGGGCGCGAACACGTATTCCGGCGGCACGACGATCAACGGCGGCAGCACGCTCGCACTCGGCGCGGGCGGCAGCCTCGCGTCGGGCAGCGCGCTGAACCTCGCGGGCGCGGGCGCGACGTTCGACGTGAGCGGCGCGACGGCCGCGCAGACGCTCGGCACGCTGAGCGGCGCGGCCGGCACGAACGTGAATCTCGGCGCGAATGCGCTGACGATGAACGGCAGCGGCAACGGTACGTTCGGCGGCGCGATCGGCGGGACGGGCGGCGTGACGTTTGCTGGCACGGGCACGCAAACGCTGACGGGCGCGAACACGTACACAGGCGGCACGACGGTCAACGGCGGCAGCACGCTGGCGCTCGGCGCGGGCGGCAGCCTTGCATCGACCGGCGCGGTGAATCTCGCGGGCACGGGGGCGACGTTCGACGTGAGCGGCGCATCGGGCGCGCAGACGATCGGCGCACTGATCGGCGCGGCCGGCACGAACGTGAATCTCGGCGCGAATGCGCTGACGCTGAACGGCAGCGGCAACGACACGTTCGGCGGCGCGATCGGCGGGACGGGCGGCGTGACGTTTGCTGGCACGGGCACGCAGACGCTGACGGGCGCGAACACGTACACGGGCGGCACGACGATCAACGGCGGCAGCACGCTCGCACTCGGCGCGGGCGGCAGCCTCGCGTCGACGGGCGCGGTGAATCTCGCGGGCACGGGCGCGACGTTCGACGTGAGCGGTGCGACCGGCGCGCAAACGATCGGCGGGCTGTCGGGCGCGGCCGGCACGAACGTGAATCTCGGTGCGAACGCGCTGGCGCTGAACGGCAGCGGCAGCAGCACGTTCGGCGGCACGATCGGCGGCTCGGGCGGCGTGACGGTGGCGAGCGGCACGCAGGTGCTGACCGGCGGCAACACGTACACGGGCGGCACCACGATCGCAGCCGGCGGCACGCTGCAGCTCGGCAACGGCGGCACGTCGGGCAGCGTGGCCGGCGACGTCGTCGACAACGGTGCGCTGGTCGTCAATCAATCGGGCAACGTGACGATCGCGAGCGTGCTGTCCGGCACCGGCTCGCTGACGCAGGCCGGCAGCGGGCAACTGACGCTGACCGGCACGAGCACGCTGAGCGGCCCGACCACGGTCAGCGCGGGCACGCTTGCCGTCAACGGTTCGCTCGGCCAGTCGACCGTCACCGTGCAGAACGGCGCGACGGTGACGGGCACCGGCACGATCGGCGGCCTCGTGGTGCAGGGCGGCGCGACGGCGGCCGCCACGCAGCTGGGCGCGGCGCTGAACGTGGGCGGCAACGTCACGTTCCAGCCGGGTTCGACGTTCCAGGTCGCCGCCACGCCGCAGCAAAGCGGCAGCCTCGCGGCGAGCGGCACGGCGACGCTGAACGGCGGCACCGTGCAGGTGCTTGCGAACCAGAGCACCTATCAGCCGGGCACGACGTACACGATCCTCAGTGCGTCGTCGGGCGTGCAGGGCGCGTTCGCCCAGGTGAGCGCGAACTATGCGTTCCTGACGCCGACCCTCAGCTACGATCCGGGTCACGTGTATCTGCAACTGGCTCAGAACGGCACCGCGCTGCCCGACGTCGCGACGACGCCGAACCAGCGCTCGGTCGCGACCGCGGTGGCCGCGCTCGGCGCCGGCAATCCGCTGTACGACACGGTGCTGACGACCGACGCGCCGACCGCACGCCGCGCGTACGGGCTGCTCGGCGGCGAACTGCAGGCGAGCCTGAAGAGCATGCTGCTGCTCGACAGCCGCTATGTGCGCGACGCGGTGACCGATCGCGTCCGTCAGGGCCTCGCGCCCGGATCGGGCCCGCTCGCGGCCCTGTCGTCGGGCGGCGCCGCGCTGTGCGGCGACAACACGGCCGGCGTGGTCGATCCGACGCTGCCGCCGGAACGCCGGATCGGTTCGCGCGCCGGGTGCTACGGCGGGACGCCCTATCAGCCCGTCGTCTGGGGGCAGGCGTTCGGCGGCCGCAGCCGGCTCGGAGGCGACGGCAACGCATCGTCGATCAACCGCAGCATGACGGGCTTCATCGCCGGCGCCGACATGGCGCTCAACGACAAGTGGCGCGCGGGCCTGGCCGCGGGCGTCACGCACAGCTCGCTCGACAACGACCAGAGTTCGTCGGCGGCGGTGAACAGCTACTACGTGTCGCTGTACGGCGGCGCGCAGTATGGCGCGCTCGGCGTGCGCGGCGGCGCGTCGTACACGTGGTATCGAATCAACAGCGACCGCTATCCGGGCTTCGCGGGCTTCTCCGATCACGATTCGGCCGGCTACAACGCGCATTCGGCGCAGGTGTTCGGCGAAGTCGGCTACGCGCTGCCGGTCGGGCCGGTCGCGATCGAACCGTTCGCGGGCCTCGCGTATGTGAACCTGCATACCGACGGCTATACGGAAACCGGCGGCGCGGCCGCATTGCGCGCCGGCGGCGAGACGACCCACGTCGGCTTCTCGACGCTCGGCGTGCGTGCGGCGTCGCAGCTCGGCTCGATCGCGAGCGGCACGTTCACCGCGCGCGGGACGGTCGGCTGGCGGCATGCGTTCGGCAACGTGCGGCCGTCGTCGGCGTTCACGTTCGCGAACGGCGGCACGTCGTTCCAGGTGTCGGGCGTGCCGATTGCTCGCGACAGCGCGGTGCTCGAGGCCGGCATCGACGCGAACATCACGAAGCGCCTGACCCTCGGCCTCACGTACAGCGGCCAATACGGCAGCGGCGTGCGCGACAACGCGATCCTCGGCAACATCCTGTGGAAATTCTGACCGGCAACTGACGTGCCCGTACGCGGCGCGAGGCGACGAAGCAACGTCGCCTCGCGCCGCAGCCGTTTCGTCGCTGCGCACGTTCGCCGTTCTGGCCTATCCTGTGCGAAACACGCGACGCGCGCCGCGCGTTGCGCCTCGACACAGGAGCATCGATGCCGAATCACGCCGAAGCCACGACGACGCAGGCGCCGCAAGTCGCGCCGATTGCCCCGACCATCGCGTCGGGTCCCGCCTTCATCGCGCCCGAAGCCGATCAGCAGGTCCTCGCGCGCAACAACCAGTACGTGCTGAAATCCGGCGACGCGTTCGTGGTCAGCGATGCGCTCGGCGACATCGGCGGGCATGACGATGGCCTGTTCGTCGACGACATGCGCGTGCTGTCGAAATGGCGCCTGACGTTCGGCGGCCGCGCGCCGTCGCTGCTGTCGGGCGCGACGAGCGCCGACAACGCGTCGTTCACCGCGCACCTGACGAACCGCCCGCTGCCGCCGCTCGGCGGCAAGGAGACGCCCGAGGGCGTGATCCATATCGAGCGCACGCGCGTGCTGGCGGGCGACGTGCTGTACGAAGCGCTGACGCTGACGAACTACGGCGCGAGCGAAGCCGAGGTGCCGCTGTCGCTGTCGTTCGCGGCCGATTTCAAGGACATGTTCGAAGTGCGCGGCACGCAGCGGCCGAAGCGCGGCACGGTGGGTGCGCCGCGCGTCGACGCGGGCGCGGTGCGGCTGCGCTACGACGGCCTCGACAGCGTGGAGCGCAACGTGACCGTGCATTTCTCGCCGGCGCCCGACGCGCTGTCGGTCGATCGCGCCGACTACACGCTGACGATCGCCGCGCAGGCGTGCGTGTCGATCTACCTGACCGTCGATGCGACGCTCGGGCCCGCGCAGGCCGAAGGGCCCGGATGCGGCCGCGTCGCGCTGCGCACCGCGCTCGTCGGCGTGCATCGCGAGATGCGGGCACGGCGCGAGTCGATGGCGCGCGTGAACACCGGCAATCCGCTGTTCGACGCCTGGCTCGATCGTTCGCTCGCGGATCTCGGGCTGCTCACGACGCAGCTCGACACGGGGCCGTACCCGTATGCGGGCATTCCGTGGTTCTCGACGCCGTTCGGCCGCGACGCGATCATCACGTCGCTGCAGATGCTGTGGCTGCAGCCGTCGCTCGCGCGCGGCGTGCTGCGTTTTCTCGCCGAACATCAGGCGCGCGAGACCTCCGCGTTCCGCGACGCGGAGCCCGGCAAGATCATGCACGAGTTCCGCCGCAGCGAGATGGCCGCGACGGGCGAGGTGCCGTTCGCGCTGTACTACGGCGGCGTCGATACGACGCCGCTGTTCATCGTGCTCGCGGGCGCCTATCTCGAACGCACCGGCGACGATGCGCTGATCGACGAGCTGTGGCCCGCGCTCGAGCGCGCCGCGCAATGGGTGATCGACAAGTGCGACCGCAACCCGTACGGGCTGCTCGATTACCAGCGCACGTCGGAGCGCGGCCTCGCGAACCAGGGCTGGAAGGACAGCCACGATTCGGTGTTCCACGCGGATGGCCGTTTCCCGGACGGGCCGATCGCGCTCGTCGAAGTGCAGGCCTATGCGTGCGCGGCGCTCGACGCGATGTCGGCGTGCTCGCGTCGGCGCGGCCATGCGGCCGACGCGACGCGCTACGCGTTGCGCGCGAAGACGCTGCGCGACCAGGTCGATGCGCTGTTCTGGATGCCGGAAGGCGATTTCTACGGGATCGCGCTCGACGGTCATGGCGAGCTGTGCCGCGTGTTCGCGTCGAACGCGGGCCACCTGCTGGCGTTCGGGCTGCCCGACGCCGAGCGCGGCGCGGCGGTCGCCGGCGTGCTCGGCTCGGCGCTGTTCCAGACGGGCTGGGGCATCCGCACGCTGGCGGCCGGCCAGCCGCGCTTCAATCCGATGGCCTATCACAACGGGTCGGTGTGGCCGCACGACAATGCGCTGATCGCGCGCGGCCTGGCGCGCTACGGCGACAAGACGGCCGCGGTGAATCTGCTGCGTGCGCTGTTCGAGGCGGCGGTGAGCTTCGAGATGCGCCTGCCGGAGCTGTTCTGCGGGTTCCCGCGCCGGCGCGGCGAACCGCCGACCGCGTATCCGGTGGCCTGCCTGCCGCAGGCGTGGGCGGCCGGCGCGCCGTTCATGATGCTGCAGGCGTGCCTCGGCGTGAGCATCGACGCATCGCGCCACGAGGTGCGCGTCGAGCGCCCGGCCTTGCCGGAAGGCGTCGACTGGCTGCGGATCGATGCGCTGCGCGTCGGCGACGAAACCGTGTCGCTGACGTTCCGCCGCGTCGACGGCCAGGTCATCGCCGCGGCGGAGCAGCCGGGCCGCGTGCAGGTGGTCGCGGTGCTGTAGTGCGGTGTCGCGCGAACGTTGCGCGATGTCGCGCCACGTTCGCGCGCAGCGGCATAGAATCGTGACATGACCCTTGAACGATGGCGGAGGTAGACGATGACGACCGACAACCGGCCCGACGACGGCGAGCACAAGCTCGAGAATCTCGAAGCGGCGGTCGACCACCTGCACAAGTCGATCGAATCGCAGAGCATCGCGGTCGGCGCGGCGAAGGGCATCCTGTTCAGCCTGATCGAAACGCTCGGCGCGCTGATCGGCGATCCCGATCTGCCCGAGCATGCGCGTTCCGGCTACGAAGCGCTGCGCGACAAGGCGAGCGAATTGCGCGGCGGCCTCGACCGTCACTGATGCACGGGCGGCGCACGCGCTGCCCGATTCGGTGGACGCGGCACAAAACCCCGTGCGCTCAATCAGTTAGGTGCCCGATACGCAGGATATCCACAAGCTTGCCAACACAATCTGTGGAGAACCGCCCGGCCTTGGGCCGGGCGCGCCGCGCGTGCACGGCGTGCGGTTCGACAACCACTCCGGTGCCACACCATTGACCGGTCAAGGTCCGTGGATCGAATCCCCTTGTGCATCAAGATGTTACGCGTCCGATTGGATGGATATCCACAGGCTTGCCAACAAAATCTGTGGACAACTTGCAATCGATTGCGTCGCAATGGTTGACGATCCGGTCGGCAGGGGCTGCGTGCACGAAGCCCGCACGCAAAGGCCGCCCGCTCCATGTATCGGCACACTAATGCGTGCGCGATCAAGGGCTTAGGCCCCGGGTACCCAGGATATCCACATCCTTGCCAACACTTTCTGTGGACAAGCGAGGCCGCGTTACCCGGCCGGCGCCGTGCCGGCCGCTTCCGCGACGATCCAGTCGTGAAAGAGCGTCATCGCGGGCGTCAGCGGTTTCGATTTCAGCGACGTGAGCCAGTAGCCGCCCGCGCGCACGTCGATGTCGAGCGGCCGCGCGAGCTGGCCGAGCTGCAGTTCGCGCGCGAACATGCAGGCCGGCGCGAGTGCCACGCCCGCGCCCTGCATCGCGGCCTCGACCATCAGCCGCGACGAATCGAACACGGGACCGTTGACGGCCCACGGTTCGAGCTGCGCGGCGTCGAACCAGCCGAGCCACTCGTCGGTGCGGTACGAGCGCAGCAGCGTTTCGTTCGCGAGATCGGCCGGCTGCGCGATGCGCCGCGCAATGTCCGGCGCGCACAACGCGGTGAGCGGCGCATCGAGCAGCCGCTCGTTGCGCGTCGCCGGCCAGTTGCCTTCACCGAAGCGGATCGCGAAATCGAGGCCCTCGCCGGCGAGATCGACGACGTTGTTGTTGGTCCGCAGCCGCAGCTCGACGAACGGGTGCGTGTCGCCGAACTGCTTCAGCCGCGGCATTAGCCAGCCTAGGGCAAAGGTGCCGACGACGCCGAGCGTCAACACCTCGTGGAAGCGTCCGCCGTCGAACTGCTTGAGCACCGTCTCGATGCGGCTGAACGCGTCGCTCAGCACCGGCAGCAGCGCGCGGCCCTCGTCGGTCAGCCCGAGACCGCGCGGCAGCCGCGTGAACAGCGCGCAGCCGAGCCGCTCCTCGAGCGAGCGCACCTGCTGGCTGACGGCGGCCTGGGTCACGCTCAGCTCGAGGCCGGCGCGCGTGAAGTTCAGATGGCGCGCCGACGATTCGAACGCGCGCAACGCATTGAGCGGAAGATGAGGGCGGAGCTTCGTCATAAGAATTTCTTTTGTCAGCGCTCAATTATCGTTGCTTGTCAGGCAACCGTAAAGTCTCGATAGTGCTGTCTCGGCGGCTGGCCGTTTTCAACGCGTCAACCACGTTGCGCCGCCATTCCACCATGAGACAACCGACATGACCTACTCATCGAAACGTCGAACCCTGTTGCTGGCCGCCGCGACGGCGCCGCTCGTTCTTACCGTCACCGCGTGCGCGTCGCGACAGGCCGCCGCGCCGGACGAAGCCACGGCGGCAGCGGCGGCTGCCGCGGATGTGATTGCGCCGGCCGCGGCGGCGGCGACGCTTGCCGACCTCGAGCGCGACGCGGGCGGCCGTCTCGGCGTGTGCGCGATCGACACGGCGAGCGGCCGGGTCATCGAGCATCGCGCGGCCGAGCGCTTCCCGTTCTGCAGCACGTTCAAGGCGATGCTGAGCGCGGCGGTGCTCGCGCGGAGCGTCGAGCGTCCGGGCTTGCTGCAACAGCGCGTGACGTATACGAAGGCCGACCTCGTCAACTATTCGCCGGTGTCGGAGAAGCATGTCGGCGCGGGCATGACGGTCGCCGCGCTGTGCGAGGCCACGATCCAGTACAGCGACAACTCGGCCGCGAACCTGCTGATGAAGCTGATCGGCGGCCCGTCGGCGGTGACCGCCCACGCGCGCTCGATCGGCGACGACGCGTTCCGGCTCGATCGATGGGAGACCGAACTGAATACCGCGCTGCCGGGCGACCCGCGCGACACGACGACGCCTGCCGCGATGGCTGCCAGCTTGCGCGTGCTGACGCTCGGTGACGCATTGCCGGCCGCGCAGCGTGCGCAGCTCGTCGCGTGGCTGCGCGGCAACAAGGTCGGCGACAAGCGGATTCGTGCGGGCGTGCCGGCCGGCTGGACGGTCGGCGACAAGACCGGCACCGGCGATTACGGGACGACGAACGACGCGGGCGTCATCTGGCCGACGTCGCGCGCGCCGATCGTGCTGGCCGTGTACTACACGCAGGCTCGCGCCGATGCGCGGGCGAAGGACGACGTGATCGCGTCGGTCGCGCGGATCGTCGCGCAGACGTTCGGTTGAGCGGCACGGCACGGCGCGCGTGGCGAGATCCGCGGGCGCGCCGTGCCGCAGTCGTGACCCGCGCGCTCAAACGTTGTGCGATCAACGACTTAGGTCGCGCATGCTCAGGATATCCACATGCTTGCCAACAAAAATTGTGGACAAGCTCGCGCGCGGCGGCGTCCGGCGTGCCGTACGTCACCGTGCCGCGTTTGAAGCAGCACGCACAATGTCTTTCGGATCAAGCGCTTGGCCGCGGTATGCGCAGGCTATCCACACGCTTGCCAACAAAAATTGTGGACAAGCAGGGTAGCCGGCGTGGCAGGCGGCGCGTCACGTGCCGACGCGGTACACAACCGCGCTTGCGCGGCCGTGTGCCGCTTTCGAAGCAGCGCGAACAAAGTCTTTCGGATCAAGCGCTTGGTCGCGGTATGCGCAGGCTATCCACATGCTTGCCAACACAATCTGTGGACAAGCCCGGCCGTCGCCGCGACGGTCAGGGCTGCCGATCGTCGACCGTGGGCCAGCGCACGAATGCGAACACCCACAACATGACGAAGTTCAGGATCGGCACGAACATCGTCAGGATCCACCAGCCCGAATGCCCGGTGCGCCGAACGATGCGCACGTACGGATAGATGACGACGGCGACGAGCACGAGTGAGACGATCAACTGCCACGCGGTGAAGTGTTCCATGGTCTTCCTCGGATTGGAATGTCGTCATGCGGTGCCGACGCAATGGCCGGCCCGGGGCGCCGACGTGCGTCGCCGGCGATGCGCGGCCGCGTGCGGCTTGCGTGATCTTGATGCGCGACGGGCGCGGGCGTCAAGGCATCGGCGGCGCGCTGCGATCGCATTGAAGCGTCCGTGTTCGCGCAGGCCGAACCCGCGCGCTGCCGAAACGGTGACACGCGACACGAACCATAGGCCGATCAACGAGTTAGCGCAGGCTTGCGCAGGATATCCACAAGCTTGCCAACACAATCTGTGGGTAAGTAGCGCATCGTCGTGGCATCGTGATGCGAAGTGCGGCGAAGCGGTGTGCGCGACGGCCATGACGCGCGCCGCGTCTGCATCACGCGTGCCAAAGTCCATCGGATCAAGGGTTTAGCGTCGCGGTGCGCAGGATATCCACAAGCTTGCCAACATTTTCTGTGGACAACTTTGACGGTGGCAGCGAACCCTTGTCAGGCGGGCAAGATAGACGATGCGGCGAAACGGGGTGTGGCTGCTTCAGGCCATTCCCACACGATTCCCCATCCCGCATGACGAATTGACATGACACCCCGCTGGAGCTGCCCCTGTAATACCGGACGCGATATTAAACTTAGGATTACTGAATCGATCGAGCGCCGGAAATCGTGCGGCGAGCGATGTTTCAGCGCGCTATGCGAGTGCTTCTCGTTGCAATGCTCGAACGCGATGGCCATATTGCATGCAGCAGTCGCTGCGTCCGGCGTCGGCATGAAGGCGACGTAGTCGCGTTTCATCGCCTTCACGAAGCGCTCGGCCGTCCCGTTACTTTGCGGGCTGCACACCGGCGTGGTCAATGGCTTCAGGCCGATGGCCACTCCGAACCGGCGCGTGTCGTCAGCCGTGTAGCCCGAACCGTTGTCGCTCAGCCACTCGATTTCGGGTGGGGTATGTGTGTCTCGTTACCTCAAGAAGTCAGGATACCTATTGATACGGGTGGGATTTATCTCGACTTGTCGTGTGGTTGATGCGGTCTGCTGGTTGTTGTTCTGCTGGTGTGAATTTGCTTCGGCGGACGGCGCAAGCCATATGACGGACGAGCGTCCAGAAGGCTGCAATATGTCCGAGCCGCCCGATTGGGTTCGCGTGAGGCAGCAAGTCACTTGCCGTTGTCCGCTTGAGCCAGCCGCGGTTGTGCAGATGTTGTGTATGCAACTTATATGCGGGGCATGTCCATTGTCGCGACAAAAGAAATCACACCCTGTGATTTTTGCTAGGTTTTTGTCAATTTCGGACGTGTCTTATGTGATTTTCTCCGAGTGCTCGGTAAATTCGACGCAGGAGAAATTCCGTTCGATGGAGATGAAACGTGCAGGACGATACCTCAGGCAAGGATGTCGCTCGCTTTGGCGATTCAACGGATCACGACGGCACGGTCATTCACGTCGCGGACAACGTTATGCGCGGGGGATTTCGGGCGTTGTCGAGTGGTGATGAATGCGGCAGTGGGGCAGTATTTGGCCTGCTTGGATCATCAGCGTCCCTTCGTGGCAGCGAGGCCCTTCGCGAGCTCGATGACAATAACGTTGCTGTGGAGGACGAAAATATTATTGCGTCACTGTACAGTCAATACCTCAGATTTCTCGATGATCCGCTTTCATTGGCCGAGTGGGCAATCTCTTATACACCGGAAGCCACGCCATCTGCGTTGCCCGTGCAGGCTGAACCGGGATTGGGTTTGCTCACTATGGTGGAGTTGCCGCCGCAACCGGTTAAGCCGGTTGCCAAGCCCCAGGGGATCATGGAGCTACTCAGGCCGCCGGTCAAACTTGAACAGCTGTTCGGCGACCTCAGTGGGGTACCGGACCTCTGTGAACCGGAGCAACGGAACGACGTGCTGGGCCTGTTCGCGCCTGCCGAATTCCTCGCAGCCGCATCACGCCATGCTGCCCAGCGGCCACCCGAACTGACGCGACGCGAACATCATATGGTCGCAATGGATAGCCCCGTGTCCCTGCCGGTCGGGTTGTTGCCTGATAGCGAAACGTCCTGACGAGTCAGTCTGCATACGCTCGCCGAGTAGCCCGATACGATCCATCTTATTGTCGGAATCACCATGTCCAACGCGTTTGACGTTCAAAAGCTATATCCGGTCATGCAGAAATTCAGCCGGCCCCGAACGCTCTCTATCAGTGGGGCGGCCGTCCCGTTATCGCACAATGGCGAACCTGTATTGCAATTGGTTGCGATCGAAGGCGAGGAAGAACTTTCCAAAATCTACACCTACGATTTGGAGGTTAAAACCTCGCTCGATGCGGGATTGAGTGACGAAGAGGCGGCGAATCTCAATACGCTCGACATGATTGGGAAGGAACTGACCGTCACCATCCAGCTTGACGGGATGGGCACTTTTATCCCTGGAATGCCAGGGGCGACCGGTGCAGCAAACGTCGGACGCGGGTTACGCGAAATCAGCGGGATTATCACGGCAGTGAGTTTTGCCGGTCAGTCAAACCGACAGAGTAGATATCGACTCAAATTGCAACCGTGGATCGCGCTAGCTGAGAAACGCTCGGATTACAGGATTTTCCAGAATAAGTCTGTTATTGAAATCATTCACGAAGTGCTGAGCGAGCACTACCTCTACTCGTGGGACATGCGGCTAAGCGAGCCCTATCCGAAGCTGGTCTATCAGGTCCAGTATGGCGAAACCGACTTTCATTTTATCCAGCGTCTAATGGAAGAAAACGGGATTTACTGGTTTTTCGAGCATTCAGGTACCGTGCATCGCATGGTCCTGGTGGACCAGTTGGGGGCGCACAAGCCGGTTGACAGTGAAGCCTATCAGACGCTGTCGTACTATCCGCCAGGCCGCAGGGTTGATATGGAGCACATCGACAACTTCGATACGACTGCGCGTATCCAGTCAGGTCAGTGGACCACGAACGATTTCGACTTTACGCGGCCAAGGGCAAATCTGGAGGCGCAGATTCAGTTGCCGCAGGACACCTCGCACAATACGCTTGAACGCTACGAGTGGCCTGGCGACTACACCGAGCGGGAGGCCGGTGAGCAGTTTGCACGGATACGCATGCAGGAAATGCGTGCCCTGGGTGAGCGGGGCACTGGCGGTGGGCATGTGCGGAACGTTGTGTGCGGGACGACTTTTACGTTGGCGGGCTTTCCGCAAGCCGGTGCAAACCGCGAATACCTTGTTATCCGGGCTCGGCTGGATGCGGCTGAACTCGACGGGGCAACCGACACCGGCGAATACCGGATTCGGACACGGTTTGAAGTGCAGCCGGCCACGACCGTTTTCCGTCCACCGCGCACGGTCAGCAAGCCACGCACAACCGGCCCGCAGACGGCCATTGTCACGGGGGCCGACGGGAGCGAAATCTACACGGACCAGTACGGCCGGGTGAAGGTGAAGTTCCACTGGGACCGCTCGCCAGTACATGATCAGACATCATCCTGCTGGCTGCGGGTCT
Organism: Burkholderia sp. MS389; assembly: GCF_016899425.1. GTDB lineage: Bacteria > Pseudomonadota > Gammaproteobacteria > Burkholderiales > Burkholderiaceae > Burkholderia > Burkholderia sola. The sequence continues at coordinate 1,166,636 of NZ_CP045995.1, read as the reverse complement.
CCTATCCGTGGGCAGGCAACAACTACGGGACCATCAGCGTTCCGCGGGTCGGCTCGGAAGTGATAGTGGACTTCGAGAACGGCGACCCTGACCGGCCATTTGTGACGGGGCGGCACTACAACGCGCACAACATGCCGCCGTGGGAGTTGCCCGCCAATGCGACCCAGAGCGGCACGCTGACGCGCTCCACCGATGAAGGCGGCTACGAAACCGCCAACGCGCTGCGGTTCGAGGACAGGAAAGGCAGGGAGGAAATATGGCTCCACGCCGAAAGGGATATGCGAACCGAAGTTGAAAACGATGAATCGCATACGGTTGGGCATGATCGCGCGAAGACAGTCGGACATGATGAATCGGTGACGATTGACAACGATCGTACGGAAAAAGTCGGCCGCGGCGAACAGGTCGAGATTGGTGTAGATCGTCGTCACACCATTGGCCAGGATGCGTTCCTTTCGGTTGGGCGCGATCACCGCATCCAGATCGGCAAGGATCGAATCGAGGAAACGGGCAACAATCGCAAGGACACCATTGCGGCCAACTTCCTGGTCACGACTGGCGGCAACGCCGAACACAAGGTGCAGGGGCGTCACCAGATCGAGGCGGGGCAGGCTATTGAGCGCAAGACCCGTATCTACCAGCTACAGGCGGGCGACAAGGCTGAAATCATCGGCCCAGCCGGAAAGATCACGCTCGACGGTGAGGGCGTCACGATTGAAGGAGTCCGGATCAAGCTGAAGGGGCCGGTCCAGACCGAGACCGGCTGGGTCAAGAATGCCCTGGACATGCGCTCAGACGTGAACAAGGGCGATCCGTTCACACCGGACTACTTCCCGTTTTCAGGCTGACGCCTGCCGTTCATTCCATCAAGGAACCGTGTCTCGTGATTGTGACTTTCCCGTTTGAAGACGATCCTTATTACAGCGCCCCGCAGCCAGCGTCTTACCCGCAGTCAGCCAGTGCCGCGCTGAGTACGCCAGCGCTTGTCCGCAAATATATTGATCTCGCGAAGCACGTCGCGGGAGGTGTATTCCCGGTAGGGCGCAACCGCTTCTGGCACGGCGGCGTACACCTGAGCGGAAAAAAGCCGGTGCGCGCGGTCGCGGACGGCACCATCGTCGCGTTCCGACTGGATCGGGACTATATCGACAGCGAACTCGACCGGCAGATCAAGGCGGCCGCACCCGTGAAGGCGTCAGCGTCGAAAGCCAAGCCACAGCCGTCACCGCCCCGACGGTTCAGCAGTAGCTTTGTACTGATTCGGCACGAGTGCGAGGTCAATAGAGGCGGCGGTGAAATGCAGCCCGTGGAGGGCGTTTCGCAGGGTGTCAGCGCGAGCATTCCCAGATACATCGGGGCGCACTTCTACTCGCTCTACGCGAATCTGCTGCCGCAGAAGCAGTTGCAGAACAAGGCAGTCCTGCCGCCGTTTCTCACGACCACCAATACAATTGTTCCGGTTGCCGCGTTGCGCGGGGACGAAGTAACGGTAAGCGCGGTGATCGATGACGGGCACCACATGGTCAAGATCAGGATTACTGACATCAATACCCGCAACAGTGGCGAGGGATGGATCGAGCGCATGTATCTGGACGTGGAGCCAGGCGCTCCACTGAGGCCCGAGCAGAAAATCCGGCTGGGCTACCCCATTTCGTTCATGTATTGCTGCCATCCTACGGAAAAGCGGTGGATGCCGTTGGACTGCACTTTCTCATTGGAGTATCCGGTCAGGGCCGGACAGGTGATTGGTTACGCCGGGATAACGGACGGTGATCTTGGCTCGGTGGCGGACAGCTTTCACTTCGAAATTTTTACGGGCGAGAACAAGTTGGTGAAGCAGATGAAGCCGCTTGTTCCGCTGAACATTAGCGACCCAAGTTCGTCGTACCAGGAGTATGCGGATGGGCAGAAAAGCGATGGTATGGGGAAGGTGTGGTTGACGCGGAATGCAACGCTGGCAAAAGATGTTTTTTCAAGTGAGGGTGGATTATCCGCGTCAAGCATGCAAGTGTTTCCAGCCGGCTCCTGCTTTTTTGCAGCGATACCCTGCGGGTTGGATGGAACGAAGCCTGATTTGGTTAGCGACCTGATATGTTTCAAGCTATTTGGAATGAATGGAAGCACCTACTACGCGTACGCCGATCAAGCGAGGGCCGTAGCCGATGGACGGGAATTTGTCCGCGACGCGTGGGTGACGCTGACTACCGATAGCGACTGGGTAGCGCGGGGATGGCAGGCCTATGAGGATAGCGAACTGAATACGACAGACGACGGCTTCGTTGAGGACGACGATGCGGTCATGCAGAAAATCCTGTCCGCCGCACACAAGTCTTCTGCGAGCCTGAGTCTCGATGATCTTCATGCTGATGGCGTTGACGCGATCTTGCGCACCGCTGCTGTCCGGTTTCACACCGAATGGGACAGCAGTAACAACAGCAAGCGATACGACAAACTTCAGCAAGGCGGCCATCCGCCGCTTCCGCAATTATCCGACAGCCAGTTCAAGGCGTTCTTGCAGGATATTCAGCGTCAGCAGTTCTGGAGCGACGCGAAGGTACAGCAGGATGGTGTGAACAATGCCATGAAGCCGCTATCCACGCCGATGGATACGAAGAACTGGCATTTCCATCCAGTGGGCTTTCTGGCCCAGATGCGGGAATGTCTCGCAACGGACGCAACGCTGTCCGAGGAGGCGTTCGAACTGGAAATCCGGCAGAGCTGGATAACCTGCCTGAAGCTGATCGAGAAGCGCCTCAAACAACTCGAACCCTGGGCGGACGCCAACGCCGCCATGCCTGATGCGCCCTCGGCGCGGGCGCCAGTCGTCAGGGAATATGCGACTCTACAAACGATTCACAATGTTGCTCATCACGATCTCTGGTCGAACTTCGAATACTGGTTTGGCGTAACGCCCAATGACATCGCTGCCCCGGAAACGTTGCACGGACAGCTTGCAGCCAAGCCTGCCGGGCATCACGTCCACAACTACCTGAAAGGCATGCGGGAGTTCTTCCGCCATATATCCATGCAACGGGTGGTCAAGGGCGCACTGGGTTTTGAGGCAGGTGCCTATGTGCAGCCGGGGTTGTATCCAGTCAAGGCGCTCAAGCCCGCCCAATCAGGCTTCCGGATGGAATACGTCAATATCGCCTGCCAGTATGGTCCATTCTTCCGAAGCTTTAATAACAGGGATCCGGTCGATCAGAACCGTATGGAAATCCAGTTGCACGAGGTAGCGCATTTGCAGAATACCGCTCATGCCCAGGACCAGAAGATCGATGTTAACGGGGCACACGACCCTGACAGATACAACGGAAAGACCGCCTATGGGGCACGCGCGGCACGGGTACTCGCCGAATTCACGCCCAACAGGGCGTTAGCTAATGCCGAAAGTATTGCATTTTTTATCGAGAGCGCAAAGGATGAAACCTGACCGTCTGACAATGAACGGCGTTCGCACCATTATTTCGATTGGAGGGATGGTGGCACTGGTCGGCTGCTCGTCTCTTGCGGAACAGCAAGCGGCGCCGCCTTCGAACCAAACTACGAAAAGTTCTATGACCGACAAGCAAAGTGGAAACCAGACGGGTGTCGTGCCGAATGAGCGGGTAACCTGGGTCAAGAATCCGTTAATCACCCAGATTAGGTTCCATGACTCGATCGTACGTGACGATAGCGTTAAAATTCGGTACTACCTTTCTTATATCAATCCAAGTAAACGGGACGTTAAGTGGACCGGTAAACCGACACCTGATGGTCCTGCAATGCGGCTGTATTTGGGGGGCAAGGAGATTAAGCCTGCCCCGCCCAAGTACAGTGGTATTGAGCCTTATGTTGCGGCTCCCCGGGACGAAGATATAAAGCGATCTACCCATGTGGTGAAGGCAAAGGAGAGATGGGTAGGCGAAATTGCAGACGAATTTGTGATCTTGAATACCCAGTTCCTTCCTGGCACGCACGTCTACGAGATGGTCTACTGGCATACGCAACTCGACTGGATCGACGTGCGCGAGGTTCTGGACCGTACCGATACGGGCAAGGGCAGGATGATGTATCCGATCACGGATAACGCGCCGTCGAACCGCCTCTATTTCAGGGTCTACAAGCCGACCGATGAAGAAGCGCGTGAGGGGCGGCACATTGAATTCCTCGGCGAAGTGGATGCCCGTACGCAGGTCCCCGCGCTGCCATACGCCCGTCCGGGTGACTACGCGCCAAAGACCGGCTATTGGGCCGCGACGGGCAAGAGCATCGAACGGCTCGGCGGCTATTACGAAGTGTTCGTCAAGGAAGGGGATTCACTGCCGAACCTGCCGGGGGACAGGGGCGTGGACCCCTTCAGCTTCCAGTGGAAGTACGTGGGCGAACAGAGTGCCGCCGCTGGAAAGTAACGGGTACTCGCCGAGTTCACGCCCAACAGGGCGTTAGCGAATGCCGAAAGTATTGCATTTTTTATCGAGAGCGCAAAGGATGAAACCTGACCGTCTGACAATGAACGGCGTCCGCACCATTATTTCGATTGGAGGGATGGTGGCGCTGCTCGGCTGCTCGTCCCTTGCGGAACAGCACGCGGCGCCGCCTTCGAACCAAACTACGAAAAGTTCTATGACCGACAAGCAAAGTGGAAACCAGACGGGCGTCGTGCCGAATGAGCGGGTAACTTGGGTCAAGAACCCGCTGATCACGCAGATCAGGTTTCATGACGGAAAGCTTGGCAGCAACTATGTCGAAATACGGTACTACACCACATACATAAATCCGAGCGATGGGGACGTTAAGACAACGGGCAAGCCCACGCCGGATGGTCCTGCAATGCGGTTGTATTCGGGAGGCAAGGAGATTAAGCCTGCCCCGCCTAAGTACAGTGGTATTGAGCCTTATGTCGCGGCTCCCCGGGACGAAGATATAAAGCGATCTACCTATGTGATGAAGGCAAAGGAGAAATGGGTAGGCGAGGTTGCAGACGAATTTGTGATCTTGAATACCCAGTTTCTTACTGGCACACACATTTATGAAGTCGTCTACTGGCATACGCAACTCGACTGGATTGACGTGCGCGAGGTTCTGGACCGTACCGATACGGGCAAGGGCAGGATGATGTATCCGATCACGGACAACGCGCCGTCGAACCGCCTCTATTTCAGGGTCTACAAGCCGACCGATGAAGAAGCGCGTGAGGGGCGGCACATTGAATTCCTCGGCGAAGTGGATGCCCGTACGCAGGTCCCGGCGCTGCCGTACGCCCGTCCGGGTGACTACGCGCCAAAGACCGGCTATTGGGCCGCGACGGGCAAGAGCATCGAACGGCTCGGCGGCTATTACGAAGTGTTCGTGAAGGAAGGGGATTCACTGCCGAACCTGCCGGGGGACCGGAGCGTGGACCCCTTCAGCTTCCAGTGGAAGTACGTGGGCGAACAGAGTGCCGCCGCTGGAAAGTAACGGGTACTCGCCGAGCTCATGCCCAACAGGGCGTTAGCGAATGCCGAAAGTATTGCATTTTTATCGAGAGCGAAGGATGAGGCCTGACCGTCTGACAATGAACGGCGTTCGCGCCATTATTTCGATTGGAGGAATGGTGGCGCTGCTCGGCTGCTCGTCCCTTGCGGAACAGCAAGCGGCGCCGCCTTCGAGCCAAACTACGAAAAGTTCTATGACCGACAAGCAAAGTGGAAACCAGACGGGTGTCGTGCCGAATGAGCGGGTAACCTGGGTCAAGAATCCGTTAATCACCCAGATTAGGTTCCATGACGCAATCGTACGTGACGACAGCATTAAAATACGGTACTACCTTTCCTATATCAATCCAAGTAAACGGGACGTTAAGTGGACCGGTAAACCGACACCGGATGGTCCTGCAATGCGGCTGTATTCGGAGGGCAAGGAGATTAAGCCTGCCCCGCCTAAGCATCGTGACATTGAACCTTATGTCGCCGCTCCCCGGGATGAGGAAATAAAACTGTACGCCAACAAAGTTAAGGCTGAAAGTAAATGGACTTCAGATGGCCCCGGTGAATTTGTGATTATGAACAGCCAGTTCCTTCCTGGCACGCACGTCTACGAGATGGTCTACTGGCATACGCAACTCGACTGGATCGACGTGCGCGAGGTTCTGGACCGTACCGATACGGGCAAGGGCAGGATGATGTACCCGATCACGGATAACGCGCCGTCGAACCGCCTCTATTTCAGGGTCTACAAGCCGACCGATGAAGAAGCGCGTGAGGGGCGGCACATTGAATTCCTCGGCGAAGTGGATGCCCGTACGCAGGTCCCGGCGCTGCCGTACGCCCGTCCGGGTGACTACGCGCCAAAGACCGGCTATTGGGCCGCGACGGGCAAGAGCATCGAACGGCTCGGCGGCTATTACGAAGTGTTCGTCAAGGAAGGGGATTCACTGCCGAACCTGCCGGGGGACCGGGGCGTGGACCCCTTCAGCTTCCAGTGGAAGTACGTGGGCGAACAGAGTGCCGCCGCTGGAAAGTAACGGCAGATCAATATCACCATCGGAGATTTTCATGCGACCCGTTGTGCTTGTCGGCCATCGCCATGTCTGTCCGTTGCACGGACCCGGAACTGTTATCAGCGGCACGGACGGCGTGACCGTCGGGGGGAGAAAAGCGGCCTGTGTCGGTGACTCTACGAGTTGCGGTGCTGTCATCGTCACCGGGGGCGTAACCACGTTTGGCGGCCGGGCGGTCGCCCGCGAGGGTGACACCACCAGCCACGGCGGCACGCTGGTCGAGGGCGATAACGGCTGGTTGCTTGATTGAGCGGAACAGGGAAAGCACGCCATGATTCAGCTTCCAGGCAGACATGCTCCGGGCGACGCATCGGCGTCCGCTGAGTCGCGGCAGCTTGTCGCTGTTCGCATGAATCTCAATAGTAGACAGGACGGGGTGGCTACCGTTTGTGTGGCGGCAGGCAAAGTTCTTCGCGCTTTCGCGTCTTACTTTGACGCGACGATCAGAGCAACGCACTTGGCTACGCCGAACAGCCGCATCGGTGTTTGGGGGTAGGGCATTTGCCGCCGGGGACGATCCAGCCACCCAACCGGGATGGCTGCAACGTGCTTCTGCAATCGGGTTGGGCCGCCCGCCAGGGACGATTGATTACTGGACCGGACAACCAGCCGCCAGGATGTTTTCTTGAACTTCGCCGGGCAGGTCATGCCCTCACGCCGTGCAGATACCGGCCACGCCGACTTTCTGGAACAGGTGCGGGCTCGCGACGGCGGACGACGGATAGGCCGGCAGCACGCGGATCGCTGCATCCAGGTCAGCCGAACTGAAGTCGCCGGCGATGTCGCGGACATGCTGTTGCCACCGCCCGACCACGGCCTGATAGGACGCCTCGCCGAGAGACGTCGGCGCGTGCAAAGGGGAACGCTTGTGTGCCGGATCGGGTAGCGGCCCAATCAGCCCTTCGCCGGTCAGCACGTCGATCTGTTTCAGCACCGCCTGCCGACCGGCCTGCGGGTCGAGCGAATCGCCGACGACAACTGAGTCGGGTGCGTAGCTGATCTGCCGGGCGCATTTGCCGCGCACGCACGACAAACCCTTTTCGATCAATGGCTTGGTGCCGTTAATGGACGGTTGTCCACAAGCTTGCCAACACAATCTGTGGAAAAGCCCTGCGTCGCGCGGCGTCAGGCCGGCTGCGTAAAGCGCACCGTGACGGTCAGCCCGCGCCCGCCGCGCGTGGTGCCGAGCGCGACGGTCGCGCGATGCTGTTCGGCGATCCGCTTGACGATCGACAACCCGAGCCCGCTGCCAGACGACGTGACCGCCTGCGCGCCTTCACCGCGATAGAAGCGCTCCCACACGTCGGTGCGTTCGGCTTCCGGGATTCCGGGGCCGTCGTCGGCGACTTCGAGCACGGGCGTCTCGCCGTCGATGCGCGCCGACACGTCGACGCGCGCGCCTTCGCCCGCATAGCGGATCGCGTTGTCGACGAGGTTGTTCAGCAGCACGCGCAATGTGTCGGCGTTGCCCGATGCCATCACGGGGGCGTCGACGATCGCGCCGAGATCGATGCGGTGCGCATCGGCGACGCGCGCGCGGTCCGACACCACCGAGCGGCACAGCGCGGCGAGATCGACCGGCGCCAATGCGGCGGCGGCCGCCTGCGCATCGGGTTCGAGGCGCGCGAGCGTCAGCAACTGTTCGGCGAGGTGGCCGAGGCGCGTCGTGCCCGCATGGATTTGCGCGAGGATATGCTCGCGTTCCTCGGCCGTCGCTGCACGCCGCAGCAGTTCCGACTGGATCGACAACCCCATGATCGGCGTGCGCAGTTCGTGCGCGGCATCGGCGATGAAGTGCCGCTGCAGCGTGAACGAGCGGTCGAGGCGTGCGAGCAGATCGTTGATTGCTTCGGCAAGCGGGCGAACCTCGTTCGGCATCGATGCGACGTCGACCGGCTCGAGGTTGTTCGCATTCCTGCGTTTCAGGCCGGCCGCGATCGCGCGCAATGGCCGCAGCCCCGCGCCGATGCCGAACCACAGGCCGAGCGCGAGCAGCGGCAGCATCGAGAACACCGGCCACAGCAGGTGGACGGCGATGCCCGCGATCGCTTCCCATCGTGCGTGGCGTGCCTGCGCGAGCCGGATCGTCGTGCCGCCTCGCTCGGTCACATAGGTGCGCCAGGGCTGCCCATCGACGTCGATGCTCGCGATGCCTTTCTGCTCGGGCGGCGGCAGCTCCGAATCGCGGTCGGTCGAATACACCAGCGTGCCGTTGCGCCACACCTGCAGCAGCACCGCATCGGGGTCGCTCGCTTCGAAGCCGTGCTTGCCCTTGGCGTGGTTGCTGAACGACAGCTCGCCGTTCGGGCCGACGACGATCTGTTTCGACATGCTGCGCATCTGGTCGTCGAGCAGGTCGTCGAGTTCGCGCAGCGCGCCCCAGTAGGTGCCGGCGCTCGCGACCAGGCCGATCACGCACGCGGCCGGCAGCAGCCACGTCAGCAGGCGCCGCCGCAGCGACGCGTTGCGCCAGCGCGCGACCGCGCGTTGCATCCGCGTCACGTGCCGTCACCGATCCGGTAGCCGACGCCGCGCACCGTGCGGATCATGTCGTGGCCGAGTTTCTTGCGCAGGTTGTGGATATGCACCTGCACCGCGTTGCTCTCGATTTCCTCGCCCCAGCTGTACAGCCGTTCCTCGAACTGTTCGCGCGAAATCACCGCGCCCGGTTCGCGCATCAGCTCGTGCAGCAGCACGAATTCCTTCGGCGACAGCGGCACTTCGTCGTCGTCGAGCCAGACGAGGTGCTTGACGGGGTCGAGCCGCAGCGGGCCGATCGCGAGCGTCGTCTGCGCGCGGCCCGCATGGCGGCGGCTGACCGCGCGGATACGGGCGAGCAACTCGTCGAGCTCGAACGGCTTGACGAGATAGTCGTCCGCGCCGCTGTCGAGGCCCGCGATGCGGTCGGGCACGCCGTCGCGCGCGGTGATGATGATCGCGGGGAGGGTTTCGTCGCGGCGGCGCAGCGCGGCGAGCACCGACAAACCGTCGCGGTTCGGCAGCCCGAGATCGAGCAGCAGCAGCCCGTAGCTGGTCGCACGCAGCGCGAGCGACGCGGCGTCGCCGTCCTTCACCCAGTCGACCGCGAAGCCTTCCTGTTTGAGGCCCTGTTCGAGCCCGCTGCCGATCAGCGGATCGTCCTCGACGAGCAGTACGCGCATGGATTGGTGTCTCTCCAACGGGGGCGCGGCAGCGCCCGAGGTTCTCATGATAAGCGCACGCGTCTTAGGCGGAGCTTAAATGCGGGCGGCGTGCGGCGGGCTTTCGTACTCGTCCTATGCGGCAGCGTGTCACTTGGGCGCGACCTTCAGGTTTGCTTAATCTTACGGTCCGTAATCTGGCGCCGTCGCGTTCAACGGAGCGCGGCGCCACATCGAAGAAGAGGACCGAGATCATGAAACACCTGGCCAGAATCCTGGCGGTCGCGCTCGTCGCGTTGCCTGCTGCCGTCCATGCGCAATACACGGGGCCGTCCGCGCTGACCACGACGACCGTGAAGGAACTGCTCGCCAACGGCAAGGACGACCAGCACGTGCAGTTGCAGGGGCGCATCGTCAAGCACGTCGGCGGCGAGGATTACGAGTTCGCCGACGCCACCGGCACGATCCACGTCGAGATCGACCGCAAGCTGTGGGCGGCGGGCCAGCCCGTCAGCGACAAGAACGAAGTGAAGCTGACCGGCGAATTCGAGCGCAAATGGTCGGGCCGCGTGAAGGTCGACGCCGATCACGTCGAAGTGCTGCGCTGACCGGTGGGCGCGGGGCCGGTGATACCATGGACGACCGGTTCCCGTTCCCACCAAGATGGCCGCCAATTTCGACGAACTCGCGTCCCGGATCCGGGCGCAATTTTCCGAGCTGAGCCCGCAATTCCAGGCGGGCGCCGCCTTCCTGCTCGATCATCCCGACGAAGTCGCCACGTCGTCGATGCGCAAGGTCGCGCAGCGCGCGCAGGTGCAGCCTGCGTCGCTCGTGCGGCTCGCGCAGCAATTCGGCTTTCCCGGCTGGAACGAGCTGCGCGACCTGTGCGTCGCGCGCGTGCGCACGCGTCCCGAGCCGCTCACCCAGCGTGCGCGCTCGCTCGTGCGGCCCGACGCGAAGGCGTCGCTCGCGCACGATCTGCTCGCCGCGCAGCAGCACAACCTGTCGGCGACCGCCGCCCAGAACGAGCACACGCTCGCGGATGCGGCGAAGCTGATCCGCAAGGCGTCGCACGTGCACGTGGCGGGGTTTCGTTCGTGCTATCCGGTTGCGTTCGGTTTCGTCTACGGCTATCGGCTGTTCCGGCCGACCGTGTCGCTGCTCAACGGCGTCGCCGGCTCGCTCGAAATGGAGCTGAGGACGATCGCGAAGCAGAGCGTGACCGTCATCGTCAGCTTCGCACCGTATTCGGCCGAAGCGACGCGTGTCGCGCAGGCCGCGAAGGCGCAGGGCAGCCGGATCGTCGCGATCACCGACAGCGCCGTGTCGCCGATCGCGCTGCACGCGGACGCGCAACTGATCTTCACGCACGACAGCCCGTCGTTCTTTCCGTCGCTGGTGGCCGCGCACGCGATGGCCGAGGCGCTCGTCGCGCAGTTGCTGGCGCTCGAAGGCAGCGATGCGATCGCGGCGCTCGAACGGACCGAAGCGGAACTGCACGCGAAGGGCGCGTACGTCGTTTGACGCGCGCGGCGGTATGGATGGTTTCAGCCAACTCTCATTCACGACCCGACGTAACCGATGACGTTGACCTACGCAGTGACCGACGCGGCCGACGCGGACGTGCGCAAGCAGATCGTCGCGCCGCTGATCCGCTTCAACGAAAGCCACGCCGGCCCGGTCGATTTCCGGCCGCTGGCCGTGATCGCGACCGACGCCGCCGGCGCGGTGGTCGGCGGCCTGTGGGGCGGCACGGCGTTCGGCTGGCTGCATGTCGACCTGCTCGTGGTGCCCGAGGCCGCGCGCGGCCAGGGCGCCGGCACGCGCATCATGGATCTGGCCGAACGAGAGGCCGTCGCGCGCGGCTGCCACAGCGCGTGGCTCGATACGTTCGACTTCCAGGCGCGGCCGTTCTACGAGAAGCGCGGCTATGTGCGCTTTGGCGAGCTGCCCGATTACCCGGTCGGGCACACGCGCATCTTCCTGACGAAGCAACTCGCGGGCTGAACGGCGCGGCCCGGCCCGGTTGACGATGCGGTCAGCCGTCGCCTACGATACCGGGCAGCGATGCAGGTCGCTTCCGGGTCCGCGGAAAGGGTTCAACCCACCTGTCGCAGTCAATCCAGTCTTCCCCATCCTTCGTGCTGGCGGTGTTGCGGACCTTCGGCCATCCATGCACAAGGATCCGCATGAAAAAGCTGCCTCCCGACGCTCATCCCGATCATCTGAAAAAGCAGGCCAAGACATTGTTGCGCCTGTACCGGCAGGGCGACGCCGATGCCGTCGCGCGCTTCGTCGCATCCCTGCCCGCCGCCGCGCATCGCACGCACGACGAAACGCTCGCGCTCGGGCTGCGCCTGCACGACGCGCAGTCCTGCATCGCACGCGAGTACGGCTTTGCTTCGTGGGCCGATCTCGGCGTGTTCGTCGAAACGCACGCACTCACGCGGCAACCGCGATCGCTGCTGATCCGGCGCTGGCTCGATCTCGCGTACGGCGCCGACGTGACCGGCGGTTTCGACGCGGCCCGGCCGCGCGTCGCCGCGCAATTGCTGCTCGATCGTCCCGATCTCGTGTCGGCGGACCCGACCATCGCATGCGCGGCGGGCGATCTCGACGCGGTGAAGGCGGCGCTGGCCGCCGATCCCGGCTGGATCGCGCGCGCCGGCGGGGCGCTGAAGCTGCCGCCGCTCGTCGCCGTCACGCATTCGCGGCTCGCGCAGCTTCCCGAATTCGCGGCCGGGTTGCGTGCGTGCGCGCGTCATCTGCTCGAGGCGGGCGCCGATCCGAACCAGCGGATCGGGAACCGGTATCCGCCGGCCTCGCTTGCCGAGCCCGACGAGTCGGAATCGTTGTCGGCGCTGTATGGCGCCGCCGGCGTCAATCGCGATCCGGCGCTCACCGCGATGCTGCTGGAAGCCGGCGCCGATCCGAACGACGGCGAATCGCTGTATCACTCGGTGGAGAACCCGGCGTGCACGCGTCTGCTGCTCGAGCACGGCGCACGGGTGGGCGGCACGAATGCGTTGCGGCGCGCCCTCGACGTGCCGGACGCGGCCGCGCTCGAGCTGTTGCTCGCGCATGGCGGCGACCCGAACGAGCCGGCCGGCGAGGGGCCGACGAGGATGTGGGGCGCGCCGTTGTTGCGCGCGATCGCCGTGCGTTGCCCGGCACGCCATGTCGCCGCGCTGCTGGCGGCCGGCGCCGATCCCCGCGCGCGGACCGCCGCGGGTGTCAGCGCGTACCGGCTCGCGATGCAGACGGGGTTGTCCGACGTCGCGGCGCTGTTGCGCGCGGCCGGCGCGGAGGAGGCGCTCGATGCGCAAGACGCGTTCATGGCGGCCTGCGCGCGCGCCGATGCCGACGACGCGCGGCGCATTCAGGCGGAACACCCCGAACTGCCCTGTGCGCTGTCCGACGATCGGCTGCGGTTGCTACCGGACGCCGCTGCATGGGGTTCGCGCGACGCGGTGAAGGTGATGGTCGAGTTGGGCTGGCCGATCGCCGCGCGCGGCGGCGACTGGGACGCGAGCGCGCTGAATCACGCGGTGTTCCGCGGCGATGCCGAACTGCTGGCGTTCCTGCTTGCACACGGCGCGAGCTGGCGCGACCTGCACGGGTTCGGCAGCGATGCGCTCGGTACGTTGTCGTGGGCGTCCGTCAACGAGCCGGACGGCGTCGACGATCCCGACTGGGAGGCGTGCGCGCGCGTGCTGCTCGCGTACGGCGTGCCGCCCGCGGTGCGCGATCCGTCGAATCCGGACGGCGTGCTGATCGACGGCCGCGCGATGCGGTTCTCCGACGCCGTCACCGACGTGTTGCTCGGCGTCGACGTCGGGCGGCCCGCATCGACGTGACCGACGCGGGCCGTTGAACGTGGCGGCCCGCATCCGGCCGGCCCGGGTGTTTCCGTTGCGCGACGACATTTCGGCAAACGCTGAAACGTCGCGTGCACGACCGGCGTAAGCTCACCGTCAACACCTTCCCGGAGTTCGTCATGACCCGTTCCGACCAGCAAGCCCGCCACGCCGAAGCTTTCCGTGCACTGCACACGCGCCCCGGCGCGTTCATCATCCCGAACCCGTGGGACGCCGGCACCGCGCGCCTGCTCGCGATGGCCGGCTTCGAAGCGCTCGCCACGACGAGCGCCGGGTACGCGTTTTCGAAAGGGCAGCCCGACAACGCGATCGACCGCGACGCGATGCTCGATCACATCGCCGAGCTCGTCGCCGCGGGCGGCCTGCCCGTCAGCGCCGATCTCGAGAACGGCTTCGGCGACGCGCCCGACACGGTGGCCGAAACGATCCGGCTGGCGGCCGAGGCGGGCGCGGTCGGCGGCTCGATCGAGGATGCGACCGGCCGCGCCGATACACCGATCTATGCGCGCGACGCGTCGGTCGAACGCATCGCGGCGGCCGTCGACGCGGCGCGCGCGCTGCCGTTTCCGTTCACGCTGACCGCGCGCTGCGAGAACTACCTGCACGGCCGCCGCGACCTCGACGACACGATCGCGCGGCTCGTCGCGTATCGCGACGCCGGCGCCGACGTGCTGTATGCGCCCGGCATCACCGACGCCGACGAGATCGCGGCCGTGACCCGGGCGGTCGGCGCGCCCGTCAATGTCGTCATGGGGCTGCAGGGCGGGTTGCTGAGCCTCGACGAACTGGCGGCGCTCGGCGTGAAGCGCGTCAGCGTCGGCGGCGCGCTGGCGCGGGCCGCGCTCGGCGCGTTCCTGCACGCGGCGACGGAAATGCGGCGCGACGGCACGTTCACCTTTACGCGGGCAGCCGTGCCGGGGCGCGATATCAACCGCTGGTTCGCGGCGCCGGATAATTCGCCGATTTTGTTCGGCGAATGAGCCCCAATAAAATCCGGAATCGTTTCCACTTAAGCATTGATTGACAATAATCAATCGGTTTCGCGCCTGCATTAATCGTCGGCGCTGACGCGAAAATCGTCGTTTATTCTCCGCATTCCGCCTGGTCGGCTGCCGCCGGCGCGCAAACCGCACCGGATCTGAGGCTTGGCGGGCTGTCATACGCGACGATGTCGTGCATTGTTGCAGGTTCTCGTTCAGAACGTTTCAGTGCGCGGCAGTTGCCGGATGATTTTTTGATTGATAATCTGCGTCACGTTCGAATGACCGGCGAGTGGGCTGCCGGGAATATCAATATATTCAATATATTAAAAGCTGAGAGAGCGATGACGATCCGAGAAAATCATCGAGTGAGGTTTCGCGTGGGCGATGTCGTGACGCTGAAAACGGGCGGGCCGCGCATGACCGTCACGTATGCCGGGCCGGTCGTGTTCGACGACGGCGATTGGCTGATCTGCCAGTGGTTCGACGAAAACGGCGAGTTCCGGCAGGAAATGTTTCATCACGACACGGTGGCGCCCGAGCCGCGTGCGATTTCGGCCGGGCGGGTCCGACTGCGCATGCAGTCGCACCGCTACCGGTCGGCGGCCTGACGCCGGCCGCCGCGATGCCGCGACGCGCGGCGCGCGGCGTCCGTGCAACGACACTTCACGCTATTCCGAAACATGCGGCGGCGCGCTGCGCCGATACTGAACGCATGAACCCGACCGATCCCATTGCCGCGGTCACGCACCGCGATCCCTATCCCTATTACGCCGCGCTCGTCGACGGGCCGCCGCTTGCGTTCGACGCCACGCTCGGCCTGTGGGTCGCGAGCCGCGCGGCGACCGTGACGGCCGTGCTCGGCCATCCGGCCTGCCGCGTACGCCCGCTCGACGCGCCGGTGCCGCCCGCGTTGCGCGGTACGACGGCCGGTGCGCTGTTCGGCGAGCTGGTGCGCATGAACGATGGCCCGTCGCGACACGACATGCCGAAGCAGGCGTTGCGCGCGGCGTTCGCGCCGATCGACACGGATGCGCTGCGCGCTCGCGCCGACGCGCTTGCCGCGCGGCGATTGCCGACGCCCGGCGATGCCGATGCGCTGAATGCGTGGTGCATGACGGTGCCGGTGTGTGCGGTTGCCGATCTGCTCGGCTTCGACGAAGCGCAACTCGACGACATCGCCGAGCGGGTCGTCGAGTTCGTCGCCGCGCTGTCGCCGCTGTCGGATGCCGCGGCGCTGGCGCGCGCGAGCGACGCGGCGCGGCAACTGCTCGACCGGATGACGGAACGGGTTGCGCAGTCGCATGCGCGCGACGGCACGCTGGTCGCCGCGGTGCAGCAGGCGGCCCGCGCGTCCGGCTGGCACGCGAGCGGCGCGCTGGTCGCGAATCTCGTCGGGTTGCTGTCGCAGACGTGCGAGGCGACGGCCGCCTGGCTCGGCAATGCACTCGTGGCATGGGACGGCGAAGCCGGCGTGGCGCCGGACGCGGCCGCGCTCGACGCATTCGTTGCCGAAGTCGCGCGTTTCGATGCGCCGGTGCAGAACACGCGCCGGTTCGTCGCGGCGCGCACGTCGATCGAAGGCGTGAGCGTCGAAGCCGGCGACGCGATCCTCGTCGTGCTCGCGGCGGCGAACCGCGATCCGGCCGTGCATCGCGAGCCGCATCGGCTGATGCCCGGCCGCGCGGCGGGGCCGAATTTCGGCTTCGGCACGGGGCCGCATGGGTGTCCGGGCGAGCGGATCGCACGGGCGGTGACGGCGGGGGCGTTCGCGGCGCGGTTGCGCGCGGGCGGCTGGCCGCCGCGCGACGTACTGAAGTGGGATTACCGCGCGTCGACCAACGTCAGGATGCCGAAGTTCGACGCGACGCGGTGAAGCGGAAAGAGGGACTTAACGGCAGCCTTGTTTTTCCGCCCATTGCTCCTGGGCGGCGACGCGGCGCTGCACGCGTTCGACGAGGCCGGTCGAGAAGGTGCGCATGCTGACGCCGCGGCGCTTAGCGAGGATCGTCTGCGCGACGTCGGTGCGCGGATTCGGCTGGCACGCCCAGTACAGCGTCATCAGCCAGCCGATGCCCGTCCACGCGAACAGCGCGTTGAACATCGCGATCGTCAGCTTGTCGTGCCGGCCGCGCCGGTCGGCAATGACGGCCGGCAGGAAATAGAGCGCGATCGCCGCGACTGAACCGGCCAGTTGAATCAGGACTTCATCATGCATGGTGCTGCTCCGTCCGAACTGCAATGAGGCTGATTGTCGCGCTTTTTCCGTTCGTGTGCAGGCAATTGATTGTTGCGCTTTTGGTGACGATCAGCCAGCTTCGGCGTCCGCCGGCTGCACGTCGTTGCTCAGCGCGAAACCTTCGTCGAGCCAGCCCGTCACGCCGCCGATCATCAGCTTGACCGGCCGGCCGAGGCGCGCGAGCCGGATCGCCGCGCGCGCGGCGCCGTTGCAGTGCGGCCCCGCGCAGTAGACGACGAACAGCGTGCCGGCCGGATAACCGGCGAGCTTGCTTTCGATGATCTTGCGGTGCGGCAGGTTGCGCGCGCCGGGCACGTGGCCGGCGGCGAACGGGTCGGCGCCGCGCACGTCGAGCAGCACGAAATCGGGCGTGCCGGACGCGAGTGCGTCGTGCACGTCCCAGCAATCGGTCTCGAAGCGCAGCGATGCCTCGAAATGCGCGAGCGCGGCGCGGCTGTCGGCGGCGGGGACGTCGGTGACATAGGACATGGTCGGGCTCTCCTGGTTGAGCGGGTACGGAACCGAGCGGGCACGGAACGCGCCGCAATGAAGGGCAGTATCGCGGTTCGGCTCGCTTCGCGGCAGTGGCGCGATCGACAAGTTCCGGTAACATCGCGCCATGCATAATCATCTCGTCGTCGCGCTCGCCTACGATCGTCTCTGCACGTTCGAATTCGGCTGCGTGGTCGAACTGTTCGCGCTCGAGCGCCCCGAACTCGGCGTCGACTGGTATCGCTTCGCGGTATGCGCGAGCGAGCCGGGGCCCGTGCGCGCGGCGGGCGGCATCACCGTTGCCGCGCCGTACCGGCTCGCGACGCTCGATCGCGCGGACACCATCGTGATTCCCGGCTGGCGCGATCCGGACGAACTGCCGCCCGAGCCGTTGCTGAAGAAACTGCGGGCCGCGCATCGGCGCGGCGCGCGGCTCTGCTCGATCTGTTCGGGCGTGTTCGTGCTGGCGGCGGCAGGCGTGCTCGACGGTCTCACCGTGACGACGCACTGGCGATATGCGGAGCGCTTGCAGGCGCGTTATCCGGCGCTGCGCGTGAATCCCGATGCGCTGTACGTCGACGAAGGACAGATCGTCACGTCGGCCGGTTCGGCGGCGGGGCTCGACATGCTGCTGCATCTGGTGCGCCGCGATCACGGCGGCGCGATCGCGAACCGCGTCGCGCAGCGCCTCGTGCTGCCGCCGCACCGCGACGGCGGGCAGGCGCAGTTCGTGCCGCGTCCGGTCGCACCGGGCGGCACCGACCGGCTCGCGAAGCTGATCGACTGGATGCGCGCGCATGCGGCCGAGCCGCACACGCTCGCGTCGCTCGCCGCGCAGGCCGCGATGAGCACGCGCACGCTGCAGCGTCAGTTCGCGGATGCGACCGGGATGTCGCCGCTCGCATGGCTGATCCGCGAACGCGTGAACGTCGCGAAGGACATGCTCGAAGCGCAGCCCGCGTTGTCGCTTGCGCAGGTCGCGGCGCGCGCGGGGTTCGGTTCCGAGGAATCGCTGCGCCGGCATTTCCGGCGCGTCGCGGCGACGAGCCCGGCCGCGTACCGGCGCGGGATGGATCGCGGTGGCACGTAGCCGGCGCCGGGCGGCATCGCTCGGGCGCGACGAAGAAAAGAACCACTGGTGTGGCGACGGCCACTCATTCCGAACAAGGATGCCGATGACGATGCTGCCTTCCCGTTTGCCGCTGATCCAGGCCCCGATGGTGGGCTCGCTGAGCCCGCTCGCGATCGCCGTGTGCGAAGCCGGCGGGCTCGGTTCGCTCGCGTGCGCGGCGCTCGGCCCGCAGCAGTTGCGCGACGAGATCGCGGCGATCCGTGCGCGCACGGCCGCGCCGTTCAATGTGAATTTCTTCTGCCATGCGTTGCCCGCGCCCGATGCCGAGGTCGACGCGCGCTGGCGCGCGGCGCTCGCCGGCTACTACGCGGAAGCCGGGCTCGACCCGGCCGACGTGAAAGGCGGCCCCGGCCGCGCGCCGTTCGACGATGCGATGTGCGCGGTCGTCGAGGAACTGCGGCCGGCCGTCGTGAGCTTCCATTTCGGACTGCCGGACGACGCGCTGCTCGACCGCGTGCGTCGCACGGGCGCGCAGGTGGTGTCGTCCGCGACGACCGTCGAGGAGGCGCGCTGGCTCGATGCGCGCGGCGTCGACGCGATCGTCGCGCAGGGCGCGGAGGCCGGCGGCCATCGCGGAATGTTCCTGACCGACGATATCCACGCGCAACCGGGCCTGTTCGCGTTGCTGCCGCAGATCGTCGATGCAGTACGCGCGCCGGTGATCGCAGCCGGTGCGATCGCCGACGGGCGCGGCATCGCGGCCGCGTTCGCGCTCGGCGCCCGCGCGGTGCAGATCGGCACCGGCTACCTGCTGACGCCGCAGGCCGGCCGCTCGGCGCAACATCGCGCGGCCGTGCGCGCCGCCCGCGACGACGGCACACGCATCACGAACCTGTACACGGGCCGCCCCGCACGCGGGCTGCTGACGCGCTTCATGCGCGAACAGGGGCCGATGAGTGCGCTCGCGCCGGCGTTTCCGCTCGCGACGGCCGCGGTCGATCCGCTGCGCGGCGCGTTCGAGCGGCAGGGCCGCGACGATTTCTCGCTGCTGTGGTCGGGCGAGGCCGCGGCGCTCGCGCGCGAAGAGGATGCCGGTGAATTGACGCAGCGCCTGTGGCGCGACGCACTCGCGTGCGCGGCCGGGCTGCGCGACGCGTTTCCGACGGCTGGCTGAACGGCCAGGAGGGGCGCCGGCGGGGGAGCATCGGCGTATGATCTGGATTTTCGTCAGCCCGATCCAGGCACCCCCACCATGACTTCCGTCGACACTACCCCCGTCCTCGACCATGACAAGCTCGTTACCTTCATCGAGCGCAAGTGGAACGATGAAATCCTCCACGCACTGACCGACTACATCGCGATTCCCGCGAAGAGTCCCGCATTCGACCCCGACTGGGCGAAGCGCGGATATCTCGAACGCGTCGTCACCGACGCCGCGCAGTGGGCCGAACGCCAGCCGGTGAAGGGCCTGAAGCTCGAAATCGTGCGTCTGCCGGGCCGCACGCCGGTGATCTTCTTCGAGTCGCCGGCCACGCGTTCGGGCAGCACCGACACGATCCTGCTGTACGGCCACCTCGACAAGCAGCCCGAATTCGACGGCTGGCGCGCGGATCTCGGCCCGTGGACGCCGAAATTCGAGAACGGCAAGCTGTACGGCCGCGGCGGCGCGGACGACGGCTATGCGATCTACGCGAGCCTCGCGGCGCTCGGCGCGCTCGACGAGCAGGGCATCGAGCGGCCGCGCTGCGTCGGCCTGATCGAGACCTGCGAAGAGTCGGGCAGCTACGACCTGCTGCCGTACGTCGACGCATTGCGCGACCGGCTCGGCCAGGTATCGCTCGTCGTGTGCCTCGATTCGGGCGCCGGCAACTACGACCAGATGTGGCTCACCACGTCGCTGCGCGGCCTCGTGTCCGGCGACCTGCAGGTCGAGGTGCTGGAAGAAGGCATCCACTCGGGCGTGTACGGCGGCATCGCGCCGTCGAGCTTCCGCGTGATGCGCCAGTTGTTCGAACGCCTCGAAGACGCGAAGAACGGCAACCTGCTGCCGGGCGCGTTCCATTGCGAGATTCCGTCGAGCCGCGTGCGCGAAGCCGAAGCGGCCGCCGCGATTCTCGGCGACACGGTGTGGAAGGGGCTGCCCTGGGCGTGCGGCCAGGACGGCAAGCCCGTGCTGCCGACCACGACCGATCCGCGCGAGGCGCTGCTGAATTCGACGTGGCGTCCGTCGCTGTCGGTGACGGGCGCGGCCGGCATGCCGGCGCTCGCCGATGCGGGCAACGTGCTGCGTCCGCGCACCGCGTTCAAGCTGTCGCTGCGGCTGCCGCCGCTCGTCGACGCCGCGCAGGCCGTGCAGCAGTTGAAGGAACTGCTCGAACTCGATCCGCCGTACAACGCGAAGGTCACGTTCAAGCCGGACGCGGGCGCGGCGACGGGCTGGAGCGCGCCGGATCTCGCGCCGTGGCTCGCGTCGTCGCTCGACGCCGCGTCGCGCCGCCACTTCGGCGCCGACTGCGCGTACATGGGCCTCGGCGGCACGATCCCGCTGATGAACGTGCTGCAGGAAGGCTTCCCCGCCGCGCAATTCATGGTGTGCGGCGTGCTCGGGCCGAAGTCGAACGCGCACGGCCCGAACGAGTTCCTGCACGTGCCGTACGCGAAGAAGCTCACGGCGGCGGTGGCCGACGTGATCGCGACCGCGCGCTGAGCGTCGCAGCGTTCGACGAACCGATTGCCCGACCCGAACCGACTGGATGGAGTGTTGCCGATGACCGCACTGCCGACGCCCGATACCGAACCGCTGCGCATGCGCGCCGAACCGCTGCATGCATTCGTCGCGGCACTCTGGGAACGGGCCGGCAGCAATCCGCGCGAGGCGACGCTCGTCGCCGATCACCTGGTCGGCGCGAATCTCGCGGGCCACGATTCGCACGGGATCGGGATGATCCCGAATTACGTCGCGTCGTGGCGGGAAGGGCAGTTGCAGCTGAACGCGCACGCGTCGATCGTCCGCGACGGCGGCGCGGTGCTGACGATCGACGGCGGGCGCGGCTTCGGCCAGGTGATCGCGTTCGAGGCGATGGTCGAAGGGATCGAACGCGCACGGCGCATGGGCATCTGCGCGATCGGGCTGCGCGACGTCCATCACCTCGGCCGTATCGGGCACTGGGCCGAGCAGTGCGCGCGCTCGGGGCTCGTGTCGTTCCATTTCGTCAACGTGCCGGGCGACCTGCTGGTCGCACCGCTGCACGGCACCGATCCGCGTTTCGGCACGAACCCGTTCTGCGCCGCGTATCCGCGTGCGGGCAAGCCGCCGCTGCTGCTCGATTTCGCGACGAGCGCGATCGCGTACGGCAAGACGCGGGTCGCGTACAACCAGCGCAAGCGCGTGCCGGCCGGGTCGCTGATCGACCATCGCGGCGAGCCGACCGACGATCCGGCCGTGATGCACGAGCAGCCGTTCGGCGCGCTGCTGCCGTTCGGGCTGCACAAGGGATATGCGCTTGCGGCGATGTGCGAGATTTTCGGTGGCGCGCTCGTGGGCGGGCATACGACGTACGGCGATACGCTGCAGAAGACGAGCGCGATCGTCAACGGGATGCTGTCGGTGCTGATCGATCCGAAAGCGTTCGACGCGGCCGATGCCGAACGCGAAGCCGATGCGTTCGTCGCGTGGGCGAAGGCGTCGCCGCAGGCCGGCGATACGCCGGTGCAGATGCCGGGCGAACCTGAAGAGGCGAGCCGCGCCGCACGCGGCACGACCGGCATTCCGGTCGACCGCGCGACGTGGCGGCAGATTCGCGAGAGCGCGGCGGCCGTCGGTGTCGACGCGGCCGAGCTCGATGCATGGACGCAGCGCTGCGAGGTGCCCGCATGAGCTGGCAGTCGGAGAAGGCGCACGGCGAGGAAATCGCGTATCAGCTTGCGCCGCTCGGCACGGTCGCCGTTGTACGGTTCTTCAGCGGTGCGGCGTTGCGGCTCGACGGCGTGATGTTCGGCTTCATGTCGCGCGGGTCGCTGTTCCTGCGGGTGGACGACGTGAACCGCCCGGCGTTCGTCGCGGCGGGGATGGGGCCGTTCTCGTATGCGAGGCCCACGCGCACCGTCTCGCTCGAGGGCTATTACGAAACGCCGGCCGACGTGCTCGAGGATGCGGGCACGCTGTTCGACTGGTGCCGCGGCGCGTATCGCGCGGCGCTGCTGGCCGGGACCCCGAAGCGCAAGGCGAAGGCGGCGTCGGAGACTGTGTCCAGAGCGGGCGCGAAGGCTGCACCGAAAGCGGCATCGAAGGTCGCGTCGAAACGTGCAGCGAAACCGGTGGCGAAGCCTGCGACGAAATCGGTAACGAAACCCGCGTCGGCACGGAAAACGAAGCCCGCGGCGAAAGCAGCAGCGAAACCGGCGTCGGCGCAGACAGCAAAACCGGCATCGAAATCGTCGCCCGCGCCGGCACCGAAACCCGCGGCGAAGCGCAAGCAGGCGTAGTCCCGATCACGAGAAGCGACCGCCTCGCGATTTTCGCTTTCCTTACTTTCAGGCGCGCCCGTCGCGGCCGACCAGCACGCTGCGCGGCCTATGTGCCCGCACGATCCGGCGCACGCATGCATCGAGCTTGACGCACCGCACGTCCTGCATGCTTCACAACGGCGGCCCCGGCGTTTATGATCGGCGCGGGTTGTGCCCATGCGTCGCGCGACCCGCGCCGGCCTCGCCGCCGGCCTCGCGAACGGCGCACCCGACGCCGCGCGGAACGCTTCCCCACTCATCATTCCAGACGGAGACAGCCGATGCTCGTCCTGATTCTCGGTTTAGCGATCTTCCTCGGTGTGCATTCGATCCGGATCGTCGCCGACGGCTGGCGGTCCGCGACGATCGAGCGGATCGGCGAGAAGGGCTGGAAGGGCGGTTACGCGATCGCGTCGATCGTCGGCTTCGCGCTGATCGTCTGGGGGTACGGGCTCGCGCGCGCGGGCGCGACGCTGCTGTGGGTGTCGCCGGTCGGCGTGCGTCACCTGACGGGCATGCTGACCGCGGTCGCGTTCGTGCTGATCGCCGCGTCGTACGTGCCGCGCAACCGGATCAAGACGCTCGTCGGGCATCCGATGCTGGCCGGCGTGATGGTCTGGGCGGTCGCGCACCTCCTCGTGAACGGCACCGTGCACGCGGTCGTGCTGTTCGGCGCGTTCTTCGTGTGGTCGATCGTCGATTTTGTCGTGTCGCGTGCGCGGGATCGCCGCGACGGTGTCCGCTATCCGGCCGGCGCACTGGCCGGCGACGTCGCGGCCGTGGCGGCCGGCCTCGTCGCGTGGGCTGTGTTCGCGCGATTCCTGCACGGCCCGCTGATCGGCGTGCGGCCGTTCGGCTGAACGTGCACGCCGGGCCGGACCGGCTGCCGCGGCAACGGCGTGCGTGCGTCAGATCGGCTTGACGAACAACCCGACGGTCAGCAGCGCGCCGATGCAGACGATCGCGATGCGCAGCACGCGTTCGTTCACGCGATGCAGCGCCCATGCGCCGAGCAGGCCGCCGACGATGGCGCCGGCGCCGAGCGCGATCGCCTCACGCCAGTGCAGGTGTGGCGACGTGACGAACAGCACGACGGCCGATGCGTTCATCACGCCCGCGAGCGCATTCTTCGTCGACATCGCGTGACGCGGCGGCAGGCCGGCCATCGTCAGCGCGGCCATCATCAGGAACCCGATGCCGCCGCCGAAGTAGCCGCCGTAGATCGCGATCAGGAACTGCGCGACCCCGGCCGCGACGGGGCCGAGATGTTGCACGCCGGCGCCCGGTTTGCGAAAGAAACTGCCCCACGCGAACACGACCGTCGCGAACAGCACGAGCCACGGCACCAGGTGCGAGAAGATCGACGACGGCGTTTTCAGCAGCAGCAGGCCGCCGAGCGCGCCGCCGGCCACGCTGATCGCGAACAGTGCGCGAAACGGCAGCTTGCCCACGCCGCTCACCATGTTTCGGCTCGCCCAGCCCGTCGTGACCTGGCCGGGGAACAGCGCGACCGTCGACGTGATGTTGGCTGCGAGCGGCGACATGCCCGACACGATCAGCGCGGGCAGCGTGACGAACGAACCGCCGCCCGCGAGGGCGTTCTGCAGGCCGGCCCAGAGGCCGGCGACGATGATGAGAGCGAGCATCGGTGCGCAACGGAAGAGGTGGCGGGGGGGGCCCGCTGCCGGAGAAGCGCGGGCGGGGTGCCCGCACGATGGTAATGCAGGATGGCGGCCGCCGGAAGCCGGCGCGGGGCGCGCGCGATGTCACGCGTCCGGTGGGGCGTCTTTCGCTCGCGCGGCGCTGCCGTGGTCGTCGTCGACATTTGGGTAGACGATCGTGCCGTCGGGCCGGACGACTGCGCCGGCCGTGAGCCGCGCGGGTTCCACGCGGTTGCGCCCCATGATGTGCAGTACCGTTTCGCCGCGCGCGATCAGGTAGTCGGACACGATGCGTCGATGACAGCGCCACCACACGGCTTCCGAACACATGATCGCGCAGCGCTGCTCGTGCCCCTGGGCGATCAGTCGGTCGAGGCCCGCGTGAAATTCGGGCGACAGCGCGTAATCCGCGTAGCGGTGAAAGCTGCGGTTCGTCCAGAAGTCGTTGACGTCGTCGGGTATGCCGCGCGACTTGCTGCGCAGGCCGCCGAGTTCGGCGATGTGTTCGTACGCGATGTCGGCGGCGGCGAGCGTATCGGGCAGCGTCGCTTCGTTGAACTGCGGGTTGGTGCGCGAACGCGTCATCTTGCGGATATCGGCGAGCAGCGTGATCTCGACCGCATCGAGCAGGCCGACGAATTCGTCGAGCGTGCGGTTCGAATGGCCGATCGTGTAGAACGGGAGCGTCATGCGCGGTCCTTGCCGGCGATCCGTTCGAGCACGCGGCCGCGATGCGCGGCGACATGGTCGGTCCGGTCGCTCTTGACCTCGTACTGCGGATCGTCGGGCGACGCGTGATGGCGATGGCCCTTGTAGTCGAAGTCGGCGGTGTGGATCGCGATGATCGTGCCGGTCACGTAGCCGGCCTCGGAATTCCAGCGGACGTGGTCGCCCAGCTTGAATGGGGTGGTCATGCAGCGGGTCCTCCTGGCGCGGTTGCCGTGTGCGTCGATCCTGGCGGTGTGTGTCGTCATGCCGGGACGAACGGCGTGCCCATTATCGGCCACGACCGTTCGCGGCGAAAGACACAGACGGCCGCGCGGCGCTGCGTTGCCTGCACGACGAGACCGACGAACCAATGTCGCGCGATTTTCTCTCTGGCCGAAATTTTTACAAGGATAAAGACTCGGGCAGCGCGGATCGGACCAAACGTCACCGGACAAGTGAAATATCGATCGAATCGCAAAAGGGGCAGGCCACACAATCCGACGGGTTTATCTCATATCGCGGGAAGACCTGCGCGAATCGGCCGATCGAATGGGTTTCATAAACGTATGCGAGCCAGCGCGGAATATCGGTGTGAAAGTCAATAGAAGCGTCTAAATGTTCTGACATTCGATCGCGATGCGCGGGAGTGTGCGGTGCTTTGCGCGGAAGCCGTGCCGGCCGGGCATGCAGCACCTGGTGGCGCCCGCACTGGCTTTGCCGTTGCGGGCCCTGCTTCACCGGCCGGCTTGCGTGTGCGATGCGCGGATCGACGCAATCGAAATCGGTTTTATTTTATTGTTCATTCGCGCGCATCGTTTCATTTAAACCCGATACGCATCGCGTCCGGTTGCGATTTATTGCAGCGCGGTGCACAATCGTTCACAAGTGCAATAAATCCGCAGCGGATTTTCTCAGTGGCACGAATACTCCCCGCCATTCGCTGCCCGCCATTTCGGCGGACGCACGATCGTGCGTCAGGCTCGGCGGCGCGATTGCCGATTTCCGGTCTATCGCGAATCACGGAGCACATGCGCCCGAGGCACGATGCCGTCGGCCCATCGGCCGGCCGGTCCCGACAGTACAGCAAGAGCGCAACATGGCGACTTCCATCGACCTCAATCTTCTCGTCGTTCTGGACGCGTTGCTGTCCGAGAACAGCGTCGTGGGCGCGGCCAACGCGCTCGGCCTCAGTCCGTCCGCCCTCAGCCGCTCGCTCGCGCGCTTGCGGGTGATGACGGGCGACCCGTTGCTGGTGCGGGCAGGGCGCGATCTCGTCCCGACTCCGCGCGCGCTCGAGTTGCGCGACAGGGTGCATGCGCTCGTCGTGGAGGCGCATTCGGTCATGTGCCCGTGCGAACGGGTCGACATGAGTACGCTCAAGCGCACGTTCTCGATTCGCGCGAACGAGGCATTCGTCGAGACCTTCGCGCCGGCGCTGCTCGAACACGCGTCGCGCGCCGCGCCCGACGTGCGGCTGCGCTTCGCGCCGAAACCCAACAAGCATGTCGATGCGCTGCGCAATGGCGACATCGATCTCGAGGTTGGCGTGATCGGCCAGGCCGGCCCGGAGCTGCGCGTGCAGGCGCTGTTTCGCGACCGCTTCATCGGCGTGGTCCGCGCGGATCATCCGCTGGCGACCGGCGAAATCACGCCGCAGCGCTTCGCGTCGTTTCCGCAAGTGAGCGTGTCGCGCCGCGGGCAGTTCAACGGCCCGATCGATACGTTGCTCGATTCGCTCGGCATCGCGCGCTCGGTGACGACCGTCGTGTCGAGCTTTCCGACCGCGCTGTCGCTCGCGCGCAGCTCGGACTTCGTCGCCAGCGTGCCGGAGCGGCAGACCGAGCGGTCCCGCGTCGGCATGTACAGCTTCACGCTGCCGTTGCCGATCGCGGACCTGACCGTCTCGCAGATCTGGCACCCGCGTTTCGACCGCGACCCCGCGCATCGCTGGCTGCGCGATTGCGTGCGCGGTATCTGCGCGCCGCGCGTGGCCGAGGCGATCGCACCTGCTTGTCATGCGGCCGCTTCGATGTGACGCATCATGCAACTCTGGTGGCGTGCGTCAACGTCATTGATACATTGCGTCTCGTGCATCTTCCGCAGCGTAAATCGATTCGGTATGCTCGATTCCATTGTGACAACGCCGGAGATAATGCGTGGGACGATCGTTGCTTGTGAATTCGCCGAATATTCGTGACGCCTTTAAATAATAAACATCCAATCCGAGGGGTATGTGAATTGAGGTGAACGCTGGAAATAACGAATCTGAAACATTGGCGTCTTATTCTGGATGGAGAAACGAATGATTCAGTGTGCGGCGAATATAGCGGCGCCCGCGGATGTCGCGCTGAGCATGCGCGAATGCGAGGTGTTGCGATGGGCGGCGGAAGGGAAGACCGCCTATGAGATCGGCATCATTCTCGGCCTGACCGAGCGGACGATCAACTTCCACATTTCGAGATCGATCGTCAAGCTCAACGCGTCCAACAAGACCAATGCGGTCGTGAAAGCCGTGTTGATGGGCCTGATCGTGTTTGCGTGAACGGTACCGGGGCGTCCGTCGTGGACCCCCGGTTGCCGCATCAGATCGCGCCCTGGAACGACAGCACGCGCGTCCTGAACTCTTCCGGCACCGGCACCGTGGTCTTGCTGCCGTAGTCGAACATCACGTGCGTGGACACGGCCCGCGCCACCACCGCCGGATCGTCGGCCGAATCCTCGGTGCCCGCCTGCCCGTCGCGCACCATCAGGTATTCCAGTTCGAAGCTCTTCGAGCCGAAGCGCGTGACGCTGCTGCGGACCGTGATCGTATCGCCGTACTGCGCGGGCTTCAGATATTCGCACGCGGTCTTGACCATGATGTGCGGCAGCTTTTCCGAATACGGCAGCTCGAGCAGGTCGTGCATGTAGGTCAGGTACGCGTGCTGCAGATAGTCGTAATAGACGGGGCTGCTCACATGGCCCATCGCGTCCGTTTCCCGATACTTCACGTCGATTCGGGTTTCAAAATACTTTCTTGTCATTGCGAGGCTCCTTGGCAGAACGGCGGGTGAGAACGTTTTTGGCAGGAGTTAAGTTAGACGTGAACCGCATATCGGAATACTGTCGGAAATCACAGATATTCACTATGTGAAATGCTTCTGAGATAAATGACAGTATCACCGGGGATTTGACCGCGCTCTAATTGCCTCCGTAAATCGGCATCCGATCAGCGAGAGTGGAGCGTTAAATGGAAAAATCCGTTGAGGCAGCGTTGACGCAAGGCGTGGCGGTGATCAGTGCGCAGCGGTTGCGCGCCGAGTTGCCCTGCGATCCCGGCCTGGCACGGTCGATCGGCGATGCGCGGCGCGCATTGGCGCGCATCATCGCGGGCGAGGACGACCGGCTTGCGCTGATCGTCGGCCCGTGCTCGATCCATGATGCGGACGCCGCGCTGGCGTTCGCGCGCCGCCTCGCGCCGCTGCGCGAGCGGTACGCCGATGTGCTCGAGATCGTGATGCGCGTCTATTTCGAAAAGCCGCGCACCACGGTCGGCTGGAAAGGGCTGCTGAACGACCCGTATCTCGACGGCAGTTTCCGGATCGAGGACGGCCTGCGCGTCGCGCGCAAGGTGCTGCTCCGCATCAATGCGCTGGGCTTGCCGGCCGCGACCGAATTTCTCGATCCGATGACCGCGCCGTATCTCGACGATCTCGTGTCGTGGGGCGCGATCGGCGCGCGCACGACCGAATCGCAGATCCATCGCCAGGCCGCGTCGGGGCTCGACCTGCCGGTCGGCTTCAAGAACGGCACCGACGGCAACGTGAAGGTCGCGATCGACGCGATCCGCGCGTCGCGGGCGTCGCATAGCTACCTGAGGTCGTCCGTGTCCGGCGGCGTGGAAATCGCGACCACGCGCGGCAATCCCGACACGCATGTCGTCCTGCGCGGCGGCAAGACCCCGAACTACGACGCCGCCAGCGTCGCGGCCGCCTGCGCCGCGCTGCGCGACGCCCATCTTCCCCCGTATGTCGTGATCGACGCGAGCCATGGCAACAGCGGCAAGCAGACCCGCGCGCAGATCGACGTGTGCGGCAACGTCGCCGCGCAACTGCATCGCGGCGAGCGCGCGATCGTGGGCGTGATGATCGAGTCGTTCCTCGTCGAGGGGCGGCAGGACCTGGTGCCGGGCACGCCGCCGGTATTCGGCCAAAGCATCACCGACGCATGTCTCGGCTGGGATCACACGGCCGAACTCGTCGAGCAGTTGGCTGCCGCGGCGGTTGCGCGGCGGCGTTCGCCAGCCGGCTTCATCGCGCACGGCGCCGCCGTCGCGATGCAGGCCGTTTCTTACTGAATGAAAGGAGCTCTCTTGAACTCACCCATCGACATCGCCCGCGCGCTCGACTGGAAAGGCGACGGCGCCAGCCGCACACCCTACGAGGCGTATACGAGTGAAGCGCTGTACCAGCGGGAACTCGAGCGCCTGTTCTATGCGAATCACTGGTGCTACATCGGCCTCGAAGCCGAAGTGCCGTCTCCCGGCGATTTCCAGCGCACGGAAGTCGGCGAGCGATCCGTCGTGATGACGCGCACGGAGGACGGCGAGATCGTCGTCTTCGAAAACGCGTGCGCGCACCGCGGCATGCAGTTCTGCCGCGAGCGCTCGGGGAAGGCGAAGGATTTCCACTGCCCGTATCACCAGTGGAACTACGACCTGAAGGGCAACCTGATCGGCGTGCCGTTCCGGCGCGGCGTGCGTCAGGGCGGCACGATCAACGGCGGCATGCCGGCGGATTTCGAGCCGGGCAAGCATGCGCTGCGGCGCCTGCGCGTGTCGACGCGCGGCGGCGCCGTGTTCGCGTCGTTCGACGAGAACGTCGAATCGTTCGAGGACTTCCTCGGCCCGCGCATCCTGCCTTACTACGATCGTCTGTTCCACGGCCCGAAGCTGACCGTGCTCGGCTACACGCGGCAGCGCGTGCCGAGCAACTGGAAACTGATGGTCGAGAACATCAAGGATCCGTATCACGCCGGGCTGCTGCATACCTGGTTCGTCAACTTCGGCCTGTGGCGCGCGGACAATCCCGCCCGGCTCGTGACCGATGCGCATCACCGGCATGGCGCGATGGTGTCGATCCGCAGCGGCGGCGGCGGCGGCGAGGTGACCCACAACGTGACGAGCTTCAAGGAGCGCATGACGCTGCACGACGACCGCTTCCTCGACGTCGTGCACGAACCGTGGTGGGGCGATCCGACCGTCGTGATGCTCACGCTGATGCCGAGCGTCATCATCCAGCAGCAGGTCAATGCGTTGTCGACGCGTCGCATCCGGCCGATCGGCCCGGGCGTGTTCGACTACGTGTGGACGCATTTCGGTTTCGAGACCGACACGGAAGAGATGACGCGGCGCCGTCTGCGTCAGGCCAATCTGTTCGGGCCGGCCGGCTTCGTGTCGGCGGACGACGGCGAGGTCATCGAATGCGTGCAGCAGAGCTTCGAGCAGATCCAGCACGGCAACGTCTACAACGAGCTCGGCGGCCGGCAGATCGACGAGCAGACCGAACATATGGTCAGCGAAACGCTGGTGCGCGGCATGTACCAGTACTGGCGCCAAGTGATGGAGGCCTGAATGAGCACGATCACGACACGAACGGACCGACCGTCCGCCGAGCCGCACGCGGGCGGCGCGAATTTCGAGGATTTCTATTCGCTCGTCCAGCTCAATGCGAGATATGCGGCCGTGCTCGACGGCGGCGACTGGGACGCGTGGCCGGAATTCTTCATCGAGCAATGCCGGTACACGGTGGTGCCGCGCGAGAACCACGAGCGCAACCTGCCCCTCGCGGTGATGGACTTCGAGAGCAAGGGCATGCTGAAGGATCGCGTCTACGGGATCAAGGAGACGCTGTTCTTCGATCCGTACTACCAGCGCCACGTGATCGGGCTGCCGTTCATCACGTATCTCGACGACGCGGTGATCGAGGCGGAGACGAACTACGCGGTGCTGCGCACGAAGACCGAGCAGATGAGCGATGTGTACAACACCGGGCGCTACCTGGACCGGATCGTGCGTACGCCGCACGGGCTGCGTTTCGAGTCGCGCATCTGCGTGTACGACAGCGAGATGATTCCGAACTCGCTGATTTACCCGATCTGAACGAGGTGCCGAACGTGACTACGGAATGGATCGATGCAGTCGCGCCGGAAACGGTGCGCGCCGACGGAATACTCGGCGTCTGGGTGGGGGGCCGCGACATCGCGCTGTATGCGGTCGGCGACGAGATCTTCGCGACCGAGAACCAGTGCACGCATGGCGACGCGCGATTGAGCGACGGCTTCCTGCTCGACGACGAGATCGAATGCCCGTTGCATCAGGGGCGCTTCAGCGTGCGGACCGGCATGGCGCTGTGCGCACCGCTGACGACGTGCGTGCACACCTATCCGGTGAAGATCGAGAACGGCCGCGTGTTCGTGCAGCTCGCGCCGGCCGATGCGGCGGCGCCAGCGGAGGCGCGATCATGAGCGCGTACGTGGTGTTCGATATCGATGTGCACGACGTCGACGCTTACCAGGCGTACCGCCGGCTCGGTGCGCCGACGGTGGCGGAGTACGGTGGGCGCTTCCTGGTGCGCGGCGCCGAAGTCGAGACGCTGGAAGGAGACTGGGCGCCGAAGCGCGTCGTCGTGCTCGAATTCGAGTCGGCGGAGCGCGCCCGCGAGTGGTATCGGTCGGAGGGCTATCAGGCGGCCAAGCGCCTGCGCGAGCCGGCCGCGCGGACGATCGGTATCCTTGCCGACGGCTACGTGCCGGCGCCCGGCGATCCGCGTTAAGCGAAGTAGAAGTAGAAGTAGAAGTAGAAGTAGAAGTAGAAGTAGAAGTAGAAGGGGCTCCGCGCCGTGTCGTTCGGCGCGGAGCCCCCTTTTTCATTCGGGGCGCCGCCGAACGCGGCCCTGCGCAGTCGATTCATCGGTGAGGCGGCGATGCGATCCGGCAGAGACTTCCGCCGCCCGCCGCCCGCCGCCCGCCGCCCGCCGCCCGCCGCCCGCCGCCCGCCGCCCGGTTACCCGGTCGATCGCTCCGCCGGCCGACACGGCTTCCGGCGGTTTCCCCTCACGACGTCACGCATGACGATAGCGGATCGACCAGACCGCCAGCAGCGTCGCGCCGAACAGCAGCAGGCAGCCGAACGAGAAATCGTTCAGCGCGAGCATGTGCGCTTCGACGTCGATCGCATGCGAGACCGACGCGAGCGCGCCGGACGGCGACAGCCCCGCGTGATCGAGCCGCGCGAACCAGTCGGCGGACGCGAAATCGTACGGCGTGATGTGGTCGACGAGATAGGTGTTGTGCACGCGGGAACGACGCTCGAAGTAAGTCGGCGCGACCGAGGTCGCGACGCTGGTGCCGATCCGGCGCAGCGCGTTCTGCAGCCCGGATGCCGCGGGCAGCCGCTCGCGGGCCAGCCCGGCGAGCGACAGCGACACGAGCGGCGTGATGAAGAACGCGGTGGCGGCGCCCATCAGCAGCGAATTGGCGGCGATGTCGCCGAGGGTCACGTCGCTGTTGAAATGCATGCGCCAGAACGACGCGGCGCCCCAGCCGACGAGCGCGACGGTCGCGAGCAGGCGCGGGTCGGTGCGGCCCTGGAAGCGGCCGAGCAGCGGCGCGATCACGATCCCCGCGACGCCGAGCGGTGCGGTGGCGATGCCGGCCCAGGTGGCCGTGTAGCCCTGCTGGGTCTGCAGCCACAGCGGCACGAGCACCAGCGCGCCGAAGTAGAGCCCGAAGCCGACCGTGATCGCGAGCGTGCTCGTCGTGAAGTTGCGGTCCGCGAACAGCCGCAGGTCGACGATCGGATGGTCGTCGGTCAATTCCCAGAGGATCAGCGCGACGAACGACACGATGCTCACGACCGCCAGCATGCGAATTTCGTCGGAGGCGAACCAGTCGAGGTTCTGGCCGCGATCGAGCAGCAACTGGAACGAACCGAATGCGGCGGTGAGCAGCAGCAGCCCGACGACGTCGACCGGCAGCCGCCGCGTCGCGTTGTCGCGTCCCTTCAGCAGCCGCGCGAGTACACCCAGCACGAGCAGGCCCGGCGGTACGTTCACGTAGAAGATGTACGGCCAGCTCAGGTTGTCGGTAATCCAGCCGCCGGCGATCGGCCCGAGCACCGGTGCAACGAACGTCGTGGTCTGCCACACGGCCAGCGCGACGTGGCGGCGCGTCGACGGGAACACCGCCATCAGCAGCGCCTGCGACAGCGCGGTGATCGGGCCCGACGCGGCGCCCTGAAGCGCGCGAAACAGCAGCAGCGACTCGAAGTTCGGCGCCATCCCGCACAGGACCGACGTCAGCACGAACAGCAGCACCGACACGCGGAACAGCCGCACCTGGCCGAAGCGCTGCGTGAGCCAGCCGGTGAGCGGCAGCGTGATCGCGAGCGGCGTCGCGAACGAGGTCAGCATCCACGTGCCCATGTCCGGGGCGACGCCGAGATCGCCCGCGATGGTCGGGACGGCGACGTTCGCGATCGTCAGGTCGAGCGTCTGCATGAAATTCGCGACGCTGACCGCGATCGCGACGAGCGCCAGCGGCATGCCGGCGAGCGGCTCCAGCGGCAGTTTCGGCGCCGCGTTCCGGGTGAAGAAGCGCATCGTCAGGCTCCCGGTGCGAGCGGGCGTGCGCCGCTGTTCGCGCGAATCGTCTCGGTGACGAGCGCCTCGCCCGCTTCATCGTCGTCGCGATAGATCGACGTGGCGTCGATCGACCGGCGCGCTTCGGGCGGACGGGCGGGCGGCGACGCCGACGCGGTGCCGGGGCCGTGATCGACCGGTACCGATGCCGTCATCGACAGGCCGATACGCAGCGGGTGCGCGCGCAGCTCGGCGGGATCGAGCGCGATCCGGACCGGCACGCGCTGGACGACCTTGATCCAGTTGCCGGTCGCGTTCTGCGCGGGCACGGCCGCGAACGCGGCGCCGGTGCCGGCTTCGAGCCCGACGACGCGCCCGTGGAACACCACGTCGCTGCCGTACAGGTCCGAGAACAGCTCGACCGGCTGCCCGGCGCGCATGCCGCGCAGTTGCGACTCCTTGAAGTTGGCCTCGACCCACACGTGATCGAGCGGCACGAGCGCCATCGACGGCGTGCCGGGCGACACGTGCTGGCCGACCTGCACGACCCGGCGCGTGACGAGCCCGCCGAGCGGCGCGTGTATTTCGGTGCGGCGCAGCGCGAGCGCCGCGCTGCGGACCCGGGCGGCCGCCGCGCGCACGAGCGGATTCGTGTCGATCGACGTGCCGTCGGTGCGCGCGAGCGTCGCGTCGTAGGCGGCCTGCTGCGCGTTCAGCGCGGCGGCCGCGCCGTCCATCGCATCCCGCGCATGGCGCAGGTCCTCGCGCGACACGCCGCCGTCTTGCGCGAGGCTCAGGCGGCGCTGCAGGTCGTCGTTCGCCTTCGCCCATTCGGTGCGCCGCACCCGGATCTGCGCTTCGTCGCGCACCGCGTCCGCATGCGCGGTGCGGTATTGGCGCACCGCATGCGCGAGTTGCGCGACCGCTTCGTCCAGCGCGAGCCGGGCGTCGGTCTTGTCGACGCTGAACAGCAGGTCGCCGGGACGGACCCAGTCGGCGTTCTGCACGCGCACGGCGTCGACGGTGCCGCCGATCTGAGGCGAGATCTGCACGACGTCGCCGGAGACGTACGCGTCGTCGGTCGTCTCGGTGCCTCGGGTGGTGGCCCACGCGACGGCGGCGAGGCCGGCCGCGCCGGCGAGCGCGATGAAGAACCAGCGGAAGTAGCGCCGGCGCGCGCGTTGCAGCGCGGGCTCGGCGGCGGGGGATTCGGGACGGTTCATTGGGTGACTCCAGTGGAAGTGGCGCCGCCGAGCGCGGCGATCAGGCGGGCATGCTCGATCGCGAATGACGCGTCCGCGCGGGCGACCGATGCGCGGTCGTCGAGCAGCCGGCCTTCGGCGAGCAGGACGTCGAGATAGCCGGAAATGCCTTTCCGGTAGCGCTGCGTTTCGATGGTGTAGGCCTGTTGCGCGCGCGACAGCGCCTCGCGCTGAAGCGCGCGCTGCCGGCCGAGCGTGTCGATCTGGACGAGGGTGTCGCTGACCTGCGCGAGCGCGTTGACGACCGTGTCGTCGTACGTCGCGACGGCCGCGTTGTACGCGGCGGTTTGCGCGCGCAGGCCGGCACGCAGGCGCCCGCCCTCGAAAATCGGCAGCGTGATCGCGGGGCCCGCGCCGAGCGTGCCGCTGTTGCCGTGGAACAGCGCGCGGAAGCCGAAGCTCTGCACGCCGGCGAAGGCCAGCAGGTTGACGTCCGGATAGAACGCGGCGCGCGCCGCGTCGATGTTCGCCGCTTCGGCTTCGACCCGGTAGCGCGCGGCCAGGACGTCGGGCCGGCGGCCGATCAGCGCCGCGGGCAGGACGGCCGGCATCGGCAGCGCCGCGGCCGGCGGCGCGGCGGGCGTCAGCGCATCGGCGTAACCGGGCCCCCGGCCGACGAGCGCGGCGAGCCGGTGGCGCAGCCGGGCCGACGCGGCCGCATGCGTGTCGATGTCGGCCTGCGCGTGCGGAATCGGTTCGCTCGCCCTGAGCACGGCGACCTGCATGTCGAGGCCGGCGTCCGCGCGTTGCGACGTGAGGCGCAGCAGATAGCTGTGCTGCTGCAGCGTATCGCGCGCGATCGCGAGCAGTCGCTGTTCGAGCGCGAGTTGCAGATACGTTTCGACGATCGCCGCCTGCAACGACACGGCGGCCGCGCGTTCGAGCGCGCGCTGCTGGTCCGCGCGCAGTGCGGCGGCGCGCGCCAGCGCGTGCTGCCGGCCGGCGATGTCGAGATCCCACGACGCGCCGAGCAGCGCCTGCGCGTCGACCTGCCAGTGCCCGGCCGCGGGCGGCGGCGTCCGGTAGCTGCCGGGCAGGCGCGTCGGCACCGCGCTCGCCGTCGCGCCGAGCTGCGGCAGCAGCGCGGCATTTTCGACGTCGGCGTCGGCCAGCGCCTGCGCGACCCGTTCGCGCTGCGCCTGCAGCGTCGGTGCGCCGGCCAGCGCATCGTCGACGAGGCGATCCAGCTGCGCATCGCCGAACGCGGTCCACCAGCGTTCGGCGACCGTCGGCGAGCCGGCGCTGGCCGCGCCGATCGCGGCGCCCGCATCGAGCTGCTCGACGGGCGTGATCCGGGCCGCCGGGCGTTGCGGGCCGAACGGCGCGCAGCCGGCGATCGCGAGCGCGGCGAGCGCGGGAACCAGGCGGCGGGCGCCGCGCGCGCGGTCGATGAGGAGGGGCATGGTCGGTTTCCTGTCGCGTGAAGGCAAACGATCTGTATCTAAAAATATATCTTTAGATATTATTTGACGATCGGCAACTGGTAGAAATGGCAGTCGGCCGCACCGGACGGCATCGTCGAAACAGCGGAAGGGGGGCAGACAGGGGCGCGCGGGTTACGCGATGGCGAGTGCGTCGAGCGCTGCCGCGAGCGTTTGTGCGACGGACTGGCCCGAGGTGTCGATGCGGCAGTGCGCGCAGGCGCGGTACAGCGATTCGCGCGCGTCGTGCAGCACGGCGAGCGCCGCGCGCGGGTCGGCGACGTTCAGCAGCGGGCGGGACGCGTCGCCGCGCGTGCGGTGCCACAGGGTGTCGAGATCGGTCGCGAGATGGATCACGAAACAGCGCTGGCCGAGCCGCGCGCGCGTGTCGTCGCGCAGCACGGCGCCGCCGCCGGTCGCGAGCACGAGCGCCGGCCCGCGCGTCAGCGCGTCGATCACGTCGGCTTCGCGTGCGCGGAAGTCGCCCGCATGGAATTGCACGGCGACGGGCGCGCCGAAGCGGCGTTCGAGTTCGCGGTCGGCGTCGACGAACGGCAACGCGAGCGCGCGGGCCAGTGCGCTGCCGATCGTCGTCTTGCCGGCGCCGGGCATGCCGACGAGCGCGATGCGCGTCGGGCCGGCCTGCGGGCGCGGGTTCACAGGCGGCTCCGCAGCGACGGCGCGCGGCGCGTCACGGCGGCGATGCGCTGCATCCGGACGTAGTTCGCGAGCGGGTCCAGCGCATCGGTGATGAAGGTGTGCGGCGCGCCGGCGGCCGTGTCCAGCGCAATGCCGGCGACTACGAGCGTGCCGTCGCACAGTGCGTCGGCGAGCGCGCCGATGCGCGCGCCAAGCGCCGGCGACGCAGCGCCGAGATCCGCAATGACGCGGCGCGAGCGCGGCCAGTCGACCGGCTCGGCCGCGCGTACCGGCCAGCGCGCCAGCAGACCGCCGGGCAGCGGCGTCGCGGCCCGTGCAGCGGACGTTTCGAGCACCCGCCAGGTCAGCGGCGCTGCGGGCAGGCACGCGCGCCAGCGGCCATAGGCGGTCGCCGCGGTGTCGCCGATCGCCACCGCCGGAAGCCGCAGACGCTCGCAGCGCCGCAGCAGGCACGCGATGCCGGCGGCGTCGGGCGTGCCGCGCACGAACGGCAGCAGCTCCAGTTCGTCGTCGTATTCGGCGCGCAGCGCGCGCAGCCATCGTCCGGCGGCAAGCGGCAGGCAGTCCGCCGCGGCGATGCCGCACAGCACGAGCAGGCGATCGTCGCGACCGTCGCGAATCGCGAGCAGCCGGGCCGCGACGCGGGACGAAGCGGGCGCCGTCGTCATGATGCGGCGGGGCCGTCGGCGTGCCGGTCGGTACCGCCCGCGGCACGCGGATAGGCGCCGAGCACGCGCAGCTCGGAAGCGGCGAACGCAATCTCGTCGAGCGCCGCGCGCACGTTCGGATCGAGCGGATGCCCGCCGAAGTCGATGCAGTACCGATATGCATGGCCCGCGTCCCGTGCCGGGCGCACGCCGACCCAGAGCAGCGGCGCGCGGTGGTGGGCGAGCGCGTCGAACACGCGCGCCAGCGCGTCGGGCGCATCGGTCGGCCGCAGCACGATGCTCGTGCGGTCGTAGCCGGTCGGCGCCGGCGTCTGGCCGCCGACGATCACGAAGCGCGTGCGGTTGTCCGGGTGATCCTGGATCGCGCTGGCGACGATTCGCAGTCCGTAAAGCGCGGCCGCGGGTTCGCCGGCGATCGCCGCGCAGTCATACAGGTGCGCGGCCTCGCGCGCGGCCACCGCGTTGCTGGACACCGGGATGCGGCGCAGGCCGGGCGCATGCGCGTCGAGCCACGCGCGGCATTGCGCGAGCGCCTGCGGATGGCCGACCACGCTGTCGACGCCGGTGAGCGAGCCGCTGGCGCTCAGCAGGCAGTGCGCGACCGGCAGTTCGATCTCGCCGGTGACGGGCGCCGCTTGCGCGATCAGCAGGTCGAGCGTGCGGGTCACGGTGCCTTCGGACGAATTCTCGACCGGCACGACCGCGCATTCCGCGTCGCCGCGCGCAAGCGCGTCGAATACGGCGTCGATCGTCTCGTGCGCCTGCCCGCGGGCGAATTCGCCGAAGTGACGCAGCATCGCGGTTTCGGTGTAGGTGCCCGACGGGCCGAGGAACGCGACGGACGGCAGCGATTGCGCGTCACGGCTCGCGCTGAACAGCGTCTGCCAGATGGCGCGCAGGTCGCGGTCGCGTAGCCCCCACGGCGCGCGCGTGCACAGCTCGGCGACGATCGACGCTTCGCGGGCGGGCTGCCGCACCGCGAGCCCCGCATTTCGCTTGAGATGACCGATCTCGGTTGCGTGAGCGATGCGCTGGCCGATCAGCTCGAGAAGCTGGTCGTCGATCACGTCGATCTGCGCGCGGCGGCGTGCGATCGCATCGTCGACGGACGACGGGGCGGCAAGTTCGGTCGGCGTCATCGCGTATCGGTCCGTGAAGTCGCGGAAACGGCCGGCCGGTGCGGGGCGACGTGCGTCGCCGCGCCCGGCTGCATGCGGGCGACGGCGCGCGCGTATTCGGCCGCGAGCCGTTCGACGATTTCGGCGACGCTGAGCACCGCGTCCATCGCGCCGACGCCCTGGCCGGCCCCCCAGATGTCGCGCCACTGCTTCGCGCCGCCGTCCGGCGAGAAATCGAGCTGCGCGCCGTCGACCCGGGCGAGTCGCCGCGCGTCGAGCCCGGCCGCCTCGATGCTCTGGCGCAGGTAGTTGCCGTGGACGCCGGTGAATGCGTCGGTGTAGATGATGTCGGCCGCGCTGGCTTCGACGATCGTGTCCTTGTAGCGCTGCACCACGTTGGCTTCGTGCGACGCCAGGAAGCGCGTTCCGATGTACGCGAAATCGGCGCCGAGCGCGCGCGCGGCGGCGATCGCGTCGCCCGTCGCGATCGCACCGGACAGCGCGATGAAGCCGTCGTAGAAGCGCCGCACTTCGGTGACCAGCGCGAACGGCGACAGCGTGCCGGCGTGGCCGCCCGCCCCCGCCGCGACGAGGACGAGGCCGTCGACGCCGGCTTCCAGCGCCTTCTGCGCATGTCGCACCGTCGTGACGTCGTGCAGCACGATCCCGCCGTACGCATGGATCGCATCGACGACGTCGCGCGACGGTGCGCGCAGGCTCGTGATCATCAGCGGCACGCGTCGGTCGATGCAGATGCGCAGGTCCTGTTCGACGCGCGGATTCGACGGATGGCAGATATGGTTGACCGCGTACGGGCCGACCGGCGCATCGGGATGGGCGTCCCGGTACGCGCGCAGCGTGCCGTCGATCGTGTCGATCCAGTCGCCGAGCTGCGCGCTGAGCCGCGCGTTGAGCGCCGGAAATGCGCCGACGATCCCGCTCCTGCACTGGGCGAGCACCATCTCGGGATAGCTCGCGATCAGCATCGGAGACGCAATCACCGGCAGCCGGAGACCCTGCAGCGGAAGCGGAATCATGGTCGGGCTCCGGCTCGTTAGCGGGCGAGCGCCGCGCTGTCGCGCCGCTCTTCCAGGCGGCGGTGGAAGCCGTCGCGGCTCACGGCGCAGCGCGTATGCACGCCTTCGCCGACGACGCCCACCGCGTCGCGCACCTCGACCCGGTACGTCATCATGCGGCCGTCGACCTCGATCAGTTCGGCATCGACCGTCACTTCCCATTCGGGCGGCGTCGGTGCGAGATGCTTGATCTCGAAGTTGTAGCCGACCGTCATCTGCCCGGCCGGCAGCAGATGGTCGGTCGCCTGCATGCAGGTCTGTTCGATGAAGATGATCATGATCGGGCTCGCGAGCGCGTGCGCTTCGCCGCCCCATTGATCGGCGAGCGAAATCGTGTCGACGCGGTGGGTGGCGCGGGCACGCAGGCCAGTCTGGATAGTCAAGGGCAACTCCTGAACGGGTGAGGGAAGGGTGTGCGGTCACGCCGCGCGCGCCGTGGCGGCCGCGCGGCGTTGCATCTGGCTGAAGATGTTGCGGTAGTGCATTTCCTCGGTGCCGCCGGCCGAGCCCATCGCGAGCGCGTCGGCGACGAAGGTGGCGAGCGGCCCGCGCCGGTAGCCGTCGCTGCCGTGAATCGCGAGCAGGTGCAGCGCGGCCTGCGCGAGATCGCGCGCGCCCGCGAGCTTCGCGATCGAGCAGTTCGCGAGCGCCTCGGGACGCTGCGCGACGAGCAGGTCGAGCGCCGCGCGCGCCGTCCAGCGGGTGCGTTCGATGCCGACCTGGACGTCGACCAGCCGGCGCTGCACGTGTTGATGCGCGTCCAGCGCGACGCCGAGCGTTTTGCGGGCGCTGACGTGCGCGAGCGCGTCGGCGAGAAACGGCTGGGTGACGTTCGCGCACAGCAGGCCGAACAGCGCGCGATTCATCGACGCGATGTCCATCAGCAGGCGCAGCCCGTCGCCGGGCGTGCCGAGCAGTTCGTCGGCATCGACGCGCACGCCGGACAGCGCGACGTCGCCGATCGGAAGATCCGCGACGCCGAACGTCGCCTGTGGGGCGCTGCGCTGCACGCCCGCGCGTTCGGGATCGATCAGCACCAGCGCGGTGGCCGGCTTGCCGTCGCCGGTCAGGGTCGCGACGATCATCATCAGGCGCGCTTCGGGCGCGTGGCTGATGTTGTACTTGTGGCCGTCGAGCCGGTAGTGGTCGCCGTCGCGAACGAGGCACGTTTCGAGCGCGCGCACTTCGGTGCCGGTACCTTTCTCCGAGATCGCCGTGGCGCCGATCGCGCCGGACAGCAGCGACGGCAGATGCTGCGTGCGCTGCGCGTCGGAACCGTATGCGACGATCGCGCGAATCAGCGTCGCCTGATTCGCGAGCGCCATCGCGAAGCCGACGGAGCGCAGCGCCGCGGCGACCGCTTCGAAGGCATCGACGAAGTCGTGCCACGTGCCGCCCGCGCCGCCGAGTTCGCGCGGGACCGGCACGCGCCACAGTCCCGCGTCGGACAAGGCATCCCATGCATCGCGATGGAAGGCGCCGCAAGGGGCGGACCGCGCATGGCGTTCGGCGATGTCCCGGTATGCGGCGGTCGTCGTGTGCTGTGCTTCGCAGGCGGTGAGAGTCATGTCGGGGCGCGAGACTTTGCATGGATCGTGTCGCCAATCTAATGAAAAGCCCCCGGGCGAGAAACTGTCAGTTATTGCACTTCGACGCGGCGTGCGGCGGCGGATGATTCGAGTGCAAGCGGGGTTGCGATGGGCGGCGGAGCGCGATTGCCGGACGCGGACGTGATCGTGATGCCCGTCGCGCGCATCGGCGCGAGCGATGGCAGTCCAGCCATGTCGTCGTCGGCGGTATCGCGGCGCTTCGATGACGGAAGACGATCGCGTGTCGGTGGTGGGGCGACACGCGGTGGGATTGCCAATGCTTCGTCGTTCAGGTCGATTCGATTGAATTCGCAGTCCATATCATTAGGATGGCGGGGAATGCGTTCGTGTCGAATTCCCGATGCTCGTTTCGTTGCCGTCACACCTGCCGGGCGGCGGGCAGGCGTCGGTGGAGCGCGCGACAAATAAACCGTCAGACGATCCGAAAGGCCCGACCCCGTCGCGCCGACGATCGGTGAAATCATGCCCGGCCTTGCTTCCGTGAAATTGTCATGCTAGTTTTTCATGAAATTTACCGGTGTAATTTTCACGGAAATCCGCATGTTCATGCAGTCCGACCGTCACGTCGCAAGCTATTACGCCGGCACCTACCCGACGCCGATCCCGCATCGGCCGGCGCTGGACGAACGCATCGATGCCGACGTGCTGGTCGTCGGCGCGGGCTTCAGCGGGCTGCATACGGCGCTGCGGCTCGCGCTTGCCGGCAAGCGCGTCGTCATGCTCGAAGCGAGCCGCGTCGCATGGGCCGCATCGGGCCGCAACGGCGGACAGGCGCTGCTCGGCTGGTCGTGCGATATGCAGCCGCTCGAGGATGCGCTCGGCCGCGACGGCGCGCGGCTGCTGTGGGACAGCATGCGCTGGGCGGCGGCCGAGGTGCGCGAACTGCCGGCCCGGCATGGTTTCGACATCGACTACCGGCCCGGCAGCCTGTGGGCCGCGGTGCGGCCGCGGCGCGTCGCGATGCTGGCGCAGGCGCGCGACGAGGCCGCCGAGCGGTGGGGCTACGACCGGCTGCGCGTGATCGGCCGCGACGAGATGCCCGAATGGATCGGTGGCACGCGCTATCTCGCCGCGCTTCACGATCCCGAGGCCGGCCACCTGAACCCGCTGAAGCTCGCGCTCGGCCTCGCGCAGACGATCGAGTGCGCGGGCGGCCGCATCTTCGAACAGAGCCGCGTGCTCGACTGCCGCGAGACGGCCGGCGGCCACGTCGCGCGCACGGCGCACGGCGAAGTGCGGGCGGACGTGCTGGTGCTCGCGTGCAATGCGTACGTCGACCGGCTCGATCGCGACCTCGCGCGCCGGCTGCTGCCGGTCGGCACGTACCAGGTCGCAACGGCGCCGCTCGCGCCCGACGTCGCGCATGCGCTGTTGCCGCGCAACAGTTGCGTGATCGACAACCAGTTCGTGCCCGACTATTTCCGCCTGAGCCCCGACAACCGGCTGCTGTTCGGCGGCGGCTGCACGTATCTCGGCGGCATTCCGGCCGATATCGCGGCGGCGACGCGCCCGCATCTCGAACGCGTGTTTCCGCAACTGGCCGGCGTGCCGCTCGACTACGCGTGGGGCGGTCACATCGACATCAGCATGCGTCGCACGCCGGACATCGGTCGCCACGGGCAGCGCTTCTGGCTGCAGGGCTTTTCGGGGCACGGCGTGCTGCCGACGCTCGCCGGTGCGCGCGCGGTGGCCGACGCCGTGCTCGGCGACGCACACCTGCTCGCGCAGTACCAGCGCATCCGCAACCCGCGCTTTCCCGGCGGCGACCGGCTGGCCGCGCCGCTGGAGGCGATCGGCAAGGCCTGGTACCGCCTGCGCGATACCGTTTGATTGCACCGGAATCCATCATGAACGAACAGGAAGAGATAGAAAGTCTGGCGATCCTGATCCGCGACCTGCGCAAGCATCGCAAGGTCACGCTGAACGATCTCGCCGAACGGATCGGCCGCTCGGTCGGCTTTCTGTCGCAGGTCGAGCGCGGGCTGTCGCGTCCGACGGTCGCGGATCTCACCGCGATCGGCGAGGCGCTCGGCGTGCCGACCACGTATTTCTACAGCCTCAGCAAACCGCGCAGCGTGCCGTGGGTCACGCGGCCCGGCGAGCGGCGCACCGTGTATTACGCGAATGGTATTACCGACATCCTCGTGTCGCCGAACATGCGGTCGCGCTTCTCGATCCTCGAAAGCCATCTCGGGCCGGGCGCGAGCAGCGGCGAGCGCCCGGTCGACGACAGCGACGAGCAGGGCGGCTTCGTGCTCGAAGGAGAACTGACGATCTGGCTCGACGGCGACGACACGCACGTCACGCTTGGCCCGAACGATGCGTTTCAGCTTCCCGCGCACAAGCGCTTCCGGTATGCGAACCTGACCGACGCGCCGACGCGCGTGATCTGGGTATTCACCTGAGCCGAGTGGTCGGCGGGGCGGGCGGCGTCGGAGGCCGCCGCGCCGTGCAGTCTGTTTGCATTACTGAGTGATTTGCGGCTTGCGCTGCGCCGTGTGCCGCAT
Organism: Burkholderia sp. MS389; assembly: GCF_016899425.1. GTDB lineage: Bacteria > Pseudomonadota > Gammaproteobacteria > Burkholderiales > Burkholderiaceae > Burkholderia > Burkholderia sola. The sequence goes on along the minus strand of NZ_CP045995.1, from coordinate 1,122,500 downwards.
GAATCCGGTTCGCCGCGTTGCGGCACCGCCCTACAAGACATGGAAAGGATGAGACATGGCTGACGTCGTTCCCGCGCTGGTCAGTGAAGTCCGCGCGTTCCGGCAGGCGCACCCCGAGATCCGTTATGTCGACCTGATCTGCCTCGACCTGCCCGGGCATTTCTACGGCAAGCGCTATCCGATCGACGCGCTCGAAAAAGTCGCGTCGGGCTCGCTGCTGAAGCTGCCGCAGAACTGCGTGCTGCTCGGCACGCAGGGCGGCCTCTACAAGATCGGCGATTACTGCTTCAACGACGGCGATCCCGATGCGCCGCGCCGCCTGATCCCCGGCACGCTGAAGCCCGTGCGCTGGGAACGGCAGCCGCTCGCGCAGATGCTGATCAGCTCCGACGGCACCGATTCGCCGATCGAATTCGAGCCGCGCGAGGTGCTCGCGCGCGTGCTGCGGCGGTTCACGGCGCGCGGCATCCGGCCGGTCGTCGCATTCGAGCTCGAGTTCTACCTGTTCGCCGCGCAGCTCGAGCAAGGCATGCCGCAGTATCCGCGCGATCGCCTGAGCGATGACCGCGACGATCAGCCGAACATGCATATCGAGCGCCTGTCGCGATTCTCCGACGTGCTGCACGAGATGGTCGACGCCGCGTGCGAACAGGGCGTCGATGCGACGGTGATCACCGCGGAACTCGGGCCCGGCCAGTTCGAGATCAATTTCGGGCATACCGACGACGCGCTGCGCGCGGCCGACTGGTCGGCGCTGTTCTGTCGCAGCACGCGCGGCGTCGCGTTGCGGCATGGCTATCGCGCGAGCTTCATGGGCAAGCCGTACCTGCATGCGCCGGGCAGCGGGATGCACGTGCACGTGAGCCTGTACGACGACGCGGGGCGCAACGTGCTTGCGGCCGACGGGCAGCGGCCGTTGCGGCACGCGGTGGCCGGCTGCCTCGCGCTGCTGCCGCACTGCATGCCGGTGTTTGCGCCGAACCACAATGCGTTCCGGCGCTACGGGTCGATGGTGAACGCGGCGAGCCGCGCGAGCTGGGGCTTCGAGGATCGCGACGCGTGCATCCGGATTCCGGAATCGGACGCACGCAACCTGCGGATCGAGCACCGGCTCGCGAGCGCGGATGCGAACCCGTACCTGGTGCTGGCGGCGATCCTGAGCGGGATGGAGCACGGGCTCGATGCGCGGCTCGAGCCGATTGCGCCGCTCAACGACGATCGCGGCAGCGGCATCGATTTTCCGCAGGAGATGCTGTCGGCGGTCGCCGCGATGCAGGATCATCCGGCCGTGCGCGAAGGGCTCGGCAGCGAGTTCGTGATGGTGTATTGCGAGAACAAGCGGCAGGAGGAACTGGATTTTCGCAACGAAATCGGCGCGCGGGAGTATCGGTGGTTTCTGTGATGGCCGCGCGCGTCGACGCAGCCGGCTACGGGAGTGCGCGCCAGTAGTGCACTTCCTCGATCGGCGTACCGTCGATCTCGAAGGTCTTGATGTCGCGTTCGGCGACGAAACCTTCGCGTTCGTAGATAACGTTTCAGCGGCAGAAGATCGCCGATGAAAAAGTAGTCGATCGGGTCATCGAAGACTTCGGAGAACGCATGCCGCGAAGCGGCTTCGCGGCATGGCATGCTCGACGCCCTTACTCCCCGAGCTTCGACGTCACGCACCCGGTGCTCGAGCATTCGCGCTCACGCTCGCGCAGGAACGACAGCCGCGACTGCGTCATGTCGTTCGCGCACTGGATATCGACGAGGTAGCTGCTGCCGCGGGTCTCGCTGCACTGCGCGTCGCGTTGTTTCAGCCAAGCGAGCTGGCCGGACTTCAGCGCTGCCTGCTGGTCGCCGCTCAGTTGCTTGCGCAGCCGGCCGTATTCGTCGTTGAGATCTCGGTCGGACTGCGAGAACTGCGTGCTCGTGCAATACACCTGGTCGAACGCGCTGCGCGGCTTCCCGCAGCCGGCCGCATGCGCGGCGAACGGAACGGCAAGCGCGAGCAGCGCACAGGATGCGAGCAGATTCTTCTTCATGGTGAGTCTCCTGACGGGGTGAAAACCGGTGAATCCGACGGGCGATACCGTCGTTTATCGGGGTGTCGTACACGCGTCGATGCCGCCCGCGATCGCGGCGGACAGGCGTTGGATCGTCTCGCGCCGCGCGAGCCGCGCTTCCTCGTCCGGATTGACGATCACGCCGGCTTCGACGAGCACGGCCGGAACCGGCGCGGTGCGCAGCACGACGAGATCGTCGAAGCGATGGATGCCGAGTGGCGGGTCGATCAGCGGGCGGTTCTCGCCCTTGATCGGCTGCGCGTGATACAGCGACGGCCGTTCGCCGGCCGCGACCAGCCGCTCGGCGATCGCCTTCGCGCAACGCAGGCTTTCCGCATAGTGCGGATTGCGTTCCGACACGAACACCGAGAAGCCGCGGAATTCGCGCTGCCGGCCCGCGTCGATGAACTGTTGCTGCATCGAGTCGTGATGGATCGACACGAACAGGTTCGCGTCGGGCGCCTGCGTCGAACGCCGATCGAGCGCGATCTCGCGGCCGTCCGCCGACGTGCGCAGCACGCGGTCGCCGTGCGCGGCGAGTGTGTCGGCGACCGCGCCGGACAGGTCGAGGTTGTACAGGTATTCGACGCGGCCGCTCGCGCCGGTGGAGCCCGGACGCGCGGGCGTATGGCCGGTGTCGACGACGATGTAGCGCCCGCTCGCGGGCTCGGTTACGGAGGTCCCGGAAGCGCCGCGGACAACGGCGGCATCGGCCGCGTGCAGCGCCAGCGGTGCGCCGAGCAGCGGGGCGCACGCGAGCACGCGCGCGGCGGCGCGCACCAGCGGGCGAAGGCGTCGGAAGGTTCGGTTCGTCATTGTTGTTGTCGAGAAGGGCGGTCGGCGCGTCGAACGGCGCGCCACCGTCGGCCTGCTCTATGCAGTCGGAATGTCGCGCGATTATAGCGGGTGGCGGCGACGCCGCAATGACGAACGGCGGTTGTCAGGCCAGCACGCGCCGGGCCGCCAGCATGCCCCAGTACGACGCTTCCTCGAACAGCGACAGCCCGGACAGGTCGGCATGCGCGAATACGACGGGGCCGTCGGCATCGCGCAGCGCGAGCAGCCCCGGTCGGCTCAGGAAGCCGACGTCGGGTGTCGCCATCGCATGGCCGCGCACGGTGATCTCGAGTGCGGTCGCATGCTTCCACAGCTCGCGTCCGTACACGGCCTGCAGGTCGATTGCCGCCTGCTCGCGCAACGCGTCGGGCTTCGCCTGCGCGAGCCAGCGGCGCGTATCGTCCGGCGTTTGCGTGCTCAATGCCTGATAGGCGGAGAAGACGGAGCGCGTCGGCGGCGACATCCGGATCAACTGATGCGTCGACACGACATAGCCGAGCCCCGCGCCGCCGTAGACGACGTTGTCCCACGCGAGCGGTACGCCGGCTTCCTCGGCCGGCATGCCGTCGAGCAGGAAATTGGCCACGAGCCACGGCGCGCGCGGCGGCAGATCGTGCGCGGGATCGAAGCCGTATGCGTGTATCTGAGGAAACACGCGCGCCGCGACGAACAGCGGCATCGCGGAAACGACCCGGCGCGCCTTCAGCATGAACGTCGACAGCGCGCCGTCGCGGCCGACGCGGGCGCACAGCACGTCGACGCTGCCCGCACGTTCGGTCGCGCGTACCGCGAAGCCGTCCCGCGACCATGCGTTCGAGCCGGTGCGCGCGGCGATCGAATCGCCCAGCTTCGTCACCATCGTGTGCAGCCCGTCGGGCCAGGTCAGCACCGCGCCGTCGCCCGCGTCGCCCGCATGGCCGCCGCGCGACGAGAAATAGTGCAGCCCGGCCCATGCGGAGACGTGCTCGTAACCGGCGCCGTAGTCGTCGCGGCAGCAATAGTCAAGATACCAGTGCAGCGCCTTCGCGGTGTAGCCCTCGTCGCGCAGCCACTGGCGAAACGAGCGCCGGTCGAGTGCGCGCCAGCGCGGGTCGCGCGACGATTCCGCGATCGGGATGCAGAACACCTTGCGGCCGTCGGCGCCGCGCGCGGTGCGCAGCCCGTCCGTGTACGCGAAGAAGCGCGCCTGCTGCGCGAGTGCGTCGGCGTCGAGGCCGGCGGTCGGCACGATGCCGTCCTGCCACTGCCCGCCGATGAACAGGCGTTCGTCCGGTGCGTGGACGAGGGCACGCTCGTCGTACACGGGGCGCGCGGAGAACGGGGCGGATTCGATCACGCCGAGATCGGCGAGCATGTCGCGCAGATGCACGGATTCGAGCGACGGCAGCGGCAGGTAGTGCGCGCCCTTCGGATAGCCGAGCGTGCCGAAGCGCCCGCCGGCCGCGTTGCCGCCGAATTCGGGGCCGGCGAGCACCGTGAAGCGCGTATGGCCGGCGCGCGCGAGCTGCCATGCGCACGACAGCCCGGCCGCGCCGGCGCCGAGAATCGCGACGTCCGTCTCGATCGTGCCGGACGGCGGCGGCAGCGTGGCATGGTCGCGCAGCGCGTGGCCTTCGCGCATGCCGGGGTAGTCGATGCGCGGCGTCGTCTCGATCCAGCCGGTGCGGCCGCAGGCGGCGAGCGACGCGGCCGCCGACGCGACGAGGAACGTGCGACGGTCCATCAGCGCAGTACGTGCTTCCAGTCGTCGTCGAAGCGGCGCACGAGCGGCTGGTCGTTGAGTTCGTTCGGCGACATCGGCAGCGCCGGCATGTCGGCCGGAAAGTGGAACATCTCGGCGGCCGTTTGCGGATCGAGCCAGCGCGTCGGCACCGAGTAGTGCGTCGGCACCGTGAAATCGCGGCGCTTGCCGGCGATCACGAAGCCCCAGTCGCCGAACGACGGCACGTAGCAGTGGTACGGCCACGTGTTGAACCCGGCTTCGCGCAGCGTCGCGATGATGGTCCAGTACGCATGCGGCGCGAAATACGGCGACGTCGACTGGATCACCGTGTAGCCGTTCTCCGACAGGTGCCGCGCGAGCAGCCGGAATACGGGCACCGAATACAGGCGGCCGAGCCCGAAGTTGGTCGGATCGGGGAAGTCGACGACGATCGCGTCATACACGTCGGCATTCGATTCGAGCCAGCGCACCGCGTCGTCGTTGATCACCTGCACGCGCGGGTCGTTCAGCGCGCCCTGGTTCAGCTTGACGAGCGGCGCGGACGTCGAGAACAGCTTCGTCATCGCGGGATCGAGATCGACGAGCGTGATCCGTTCGAGATGGCGGTGCTTGAGCAGTTCGCGCACCGCGAGGCCGTCGCCGCCGCCCAGCACGAGCACGCGCTTCGCCCACGGCAGCGCTTCGATGGCCGGATGGATCAGCGCTTCGTGATAGCGGTGCTCGTCGCGCGACGAGAATTGCAGGTTGTCGTTCAGGTACAGCCGCATGTCGTCGTGCCACTGCGTGAGCACGATGCGCTGGTACGGCGTCGTTTCCGAATAGATCGTCTCGTCACCGTATACGCCGTGCTCGGCCCAGTGCGTGATGCGCTCCGACAGCGCGAACCCGGCGATCAGCAGCCCGATCACGAGCGACGCGCGCATCAGCTTGCCGCGCACGTTGCGGATTTCGTCGCGGAACAGGTGCGTCGTCCACAACGCGACGAATGCGTTCAGGAGACCGAACAGGAAGCTCGTGCGCAGCAGGCCGAGACGCGGCGCGAGCACGAGCGGGAAGATCAGCGACACGGCGAGCGAGCCGAGATAGTCGAAGGTCAGCACCTCGCTGACGGTATGGCGGAACGCCTGGCGGCGCTGCTGGAACGCGCGCATCACGAGCGGAATCTCCATCCCGATCAGCAGGCCGAGCGCGAGCACCAGTGCGTAAAGCGCCGCGCGAAACGGTGCGGCGAGCCAGGCGAACACGACGAACAGCAGCGCGGCCGATACGCCGCCGAGCAGGCCGACGAGCAGCTCGATGTCGACGAAGCGGTCGAGCACGTCGTCGTCCTCGACGAACTTCGCGAGCCACGAGCCGATCCCCATCGCGAACAGGTAGCAGCCGATCACCGACGAGAACTGCAGGATCGAATCGCCGAGCAGGTAGCTCGACAGCGCGCTGCTGATCAGTTCGTAGCCGAGCCCGCACGACGCGAGCACGAGAATCGACAGGACGAGCGCACGCTTATGCAGCATCGCGCATCCGTTGTGCAGTGTTCGGCAATGTGGATATACTGGCGCGGATTTTCGTCTGGCGGCCCCGTGCGGGCCGACCGGCGACGGGGCGGCGAACCGAGCACAAAATCCGAGGAAAAGAATGAATAGTGCCTATCTTTATGCGGTTCATTTACTGTCGGCGTTCGTGCTGCTTCTTGTGTTCGCGGCAGTGTACCTGAAGGTCACCCCGTTCGACGAACTCGCGCTGATCCGCGACGGCAACGCGGCCGCGACGCTGTCGTTCGGCGGCGCGCTGATCGGTTTCTGCCTGACGCTCGCGTCCAGCATCGCGCACAATTCCACGCTCGGCGAAGTCGTGATCTGGGCCGTCGGCGCGATGATCGTGCAACTGATCACCTATGCGGTGCTGACGCGCGTGATGCCCGGCATGAATCATGCGATCGAGGATCGCAACGTCGCGATGGGCGGCCTGATGGGCACCGCGTCGCTCGTCGTCGGCATTATCAATGCCGCCTGCCTGACCTGACGCGCCACGCGTTTCGAGGAGACCGACATGAGTCTGGGTTCATTCATCCGCAAGCAGTTCATCGACGTCCTGCAATGGACGGAAGACACCGACGGCGTACTGGCCTGGCGCTATCCGATGGAAGACCAGGAAATCCAGTACGGCGGCAAGCTGACCGTGCGCGAAACGCAGGTCGCGATCTTCGTCAACGAGGGTAAGGTCGCCGACGTGTTCCAGCCTGGGCTCTATACGCTGGAAACGCGCACGCTGCCGGTGCTCACGAACCTGAAGAACTGGGATAAATTCTTTCAGTCGCCTTTCAAGTCGGACGTCTACTTCTTCAGCACGCGGCTGCAGCTGGGCCGGCGTTGGGGCACCGCGCAGCCGGTGACGATCCGCGATCGCGAATTCGGCTTCGTGCAACTGCGCGCGTTCGGCATCTACTCGTACCGGATCGTCGATGCGGCCGCATTCCATCGCGAGGTCAGCGGCACGCGCGCGGCCTATACGGTCGACGATCTCGAGCAGCAACTGCGCAACCTGGTCGTCACCGCGATGAGCACGACGTTCGGCTCGGCCGACGTGCCGTTCGTCGACATGGCCGCGAACCAGTCGCTGCTGTCGCAGCGTGTGGCCGACGCGCTGGTGCCGGTGTTCACGCGCTACGGGCTTGCGCTCGACGCGTTCGCGGTCGAGAGCGTGTCGCTGCCGGCCGAGCTGCAAAAGGCGCTTGACCTGCGGATCGGAGCGGGGATGGCCGGCGATCTCGCGCGCGCCACGCAATACCAGACCGCGCAGGCGATTCCGCTCGCCGCGCAAAACCCGGGCGGCATCGCCGGGGTCGGCGCGGGGCTCGCTGCCGGGGCGGCAATCGGGCAGGCGATGGCCGGCCAGATCGCGGGCGCCGCACAACCGGCGCAGGCTGCGCCGCCCGCGCCCGTTGCGGCGCCGATCGCCGCGGGAGCGGCCGAGGGCACCGATTACGTGCAGCGGCTCGAGCAGTTGAAGGCGCTGCTCGACAAGGGCCTCGTGACCGAAGACGACTATTCGCGCGCGAAGGCCGAGATCCTCGCGAAGCTCACGCGGTAAGCGTCGCGCATGTTCCGTACCTCGTGCCCCCAATGCGGCGCGCCGGTCGAGTTTCGCTCGGCCGCGGCGGTGATGGCCGTCTGCGCGTTCTGCCGCAGCACGCTGCTCAAGCGCGGCGCCGACGTCGAGCGCATCGGCGAACTGGCCACGGTGCTCGACGATGCGTCGCCGATCCAGATCGGCACGGCCGGGCGCTACGACACGCGCGCGTTCACGGTGCTCGGGCGCATCCAGATGACCTACGATGCCGGCGCGTGGAGCGAATGGTACGTCGTGTTCGACGACGGCGCGTTCGGATGGCTGTCGGATGCGTCGGGCCAGTACGCGATCACGGTGCGCGAACCCGACGATGCGGCAGGCGCCGCGTGGCCCGCATTCGGCACGCTCGAACCGGGCATGCGGATCGACCACGGCGGCCGCGCGTATCTGGTGTCCGACGTGCGTACCGCACGCTGCACGGGCGGCGACGGCGAGCTGCCGTTCCGCGTCGATGCCGGGTGGGAAGCGCGCGTCGTCGACCTGCGCACCGGCAATGCATTCGCGACCTACGACTATTCCGACGCCGAATCGAACGGCGGCATCCCGGCCGTTTATTCCGGCGAGGCGCTGGAATTCGATGCGCTCGGGTTCACGGGCTTGCGCGATACCGAAAACGATACGCGCGAGAAACGCGGCGCGGAGATGGTGCCGTTCGCGTGCCCGAGCTGCGGTGCGCCACTGTCCTATGCGCCGAACGTGGCCGACTACGTCGTGTGCGGCAACTGCCATGCGGGCGTGCAGTGCACGGCCGAGCAGCAGACCGTGTTCGCGGCGCAGCGCAAGCTCGAATCGGTGAAGGGCGCGCTCGAACTCGGCGCGATCGGCACGTTCGACGGTGTGAAGTACACGGTGATCGGCATGATGCGCTGCCGCGTGCCGGGCGACGCCGAGACATGGGACGAATACCTGCTGCTGAACCCGAAGCGCGGCTTCCTGTGGCTGGTGCAAAGCGAAGGGCGCTGGGAGCGCGTGCAGGTGCTCGACCATTGGCCGACGATCGGCGGCGAATCCAGCGTGACCGATGGCGGCAAGACCTATCGTTTGCGCGAGGAATACGAATCGGAGGTCGTCTACGTGGTCGGGGCATTCAACTGGCGCGTGCAGGCGGGCGACCGCACGTCGATCATCGATTACGGCTGGCAGAAGGACAAGCTCACGCGCGAGCGCAGTGACGCGGAGATCGTCTGGTCGCGTGCGCGGCCGCTGACGGGCAGCGCGCTCGCCGAGCGTTTCGGCACGCCGGCGCTGGCGACGGCCACCGCCGCCGCCGCGGGCGCCACCGAATCGATGGGCCTGTTCGGCAGGAAGGGGCCGCACAGTTTTGCGCCGCTGCCGTTCATGTTCAGCGCGTTGCTCGTGGTCTTCAACCTGGGTTCGCTGTTCTCGTTCACCGGACGCTCCGTCTACGTGCTGGTCGGCCTGCTGGTGCTGTGGCTGCCGGAATGGCTGTGGGCGCGTTTTGCGTCGGACGGGGGCAACGCGTGATCCGGTACATCCTTTACGGCATCTACGGCCTGATCGTCGTCACGCTGTTCAGCTGCGCATCGATCGGCGGCAGCGGGTCGGGCGGTAGCGGCTGGGGCAGTTCGTCGGCGCGCAGCGGCTACTCGTCGTACGGGTCGCACAAATGACCGCGCGCGACGGGATCGCGCCGCCCTGCGCGGTGCTCGGCTTGCACGTGCTGGCCGATCTGGCCGGCATCGACGCGGCGCTGCTGCGTGACCCCGCTCGGCTCGAGTCGATTCTCACCGAAGCAGCGCTGCGGGCCGGCGCACGCGTGATCGGCGCGCATTTCCATCATTTCGGCGGCGAACATGGCGTGACGGGCGTCGTGCTGCTCGCCGAATCGCACATCACGATCCATACGTGGCCCGAGCATCGTTTCGCGGCCGTCGACGCGTTCATGTGCGGCGCGGCGCGCGCGGCCGACGCGGTCGATGCGATCGCCGCGGCGCTCGGCACGCAGGCGCAGGTACGGCAGCAGGTTGCGCGCGGCGGCGCGCCGCTCAGCGCGGCAGCGCTTCCGCTTCGGCCCAGCGCTTGAACGAATCGAGACGCCGGCGCGTGTGCACGAGGTAGAACGCGCCGATCAGCGGTTCGAGCAGCCAGCGCAGCCAGGCAGGCTGGGCGCGGAAGTGGTACGTGAATTTCACTTCGGTCATGCCGGGCGTGTGCTCGGTGAAGTTCCAGCTGCCGCTGAAGCGTTGGAGCACTTTCGGCCCGTCGACCATTTCGACGGCGGCGACCTGCGGCGGGCGGTACGAGATGTAGCGCGACACCATCGTCGCGCCCGACTGGCTGCGGCAGAACGCATCGACGCCGACATGGGCGGTCGTTCCGTCGAGCAGATAGGCATCGATGAGGAAGCTATCCCACACGAGCCGCCGCGCGTAATCCTGCGACCACGTGAAGAGGCGTCTGCGATCGACGCCGACGGTCCGGCTGACTGAGATCCTCATGAGCGCGCGCGCCAGGGTTCGGATTGGAATGCAATCGAGTGTACCGCGCCAATAACCTGTGTTTCGTCAGACATCGTCAAGTCGAGCGTGGGCTCGAATGGGATCGATTGACGCACTTCGGGAATTCCCCTAGGATTTATCCCAACCCTTCGGGACAGACCCGGAGCGTTTCAATCTCTTGAGGGAGCCTCATGAGTACGCAACAAAACCGGCGCTTCGACGCGCTCGTTTTCATCGGTCGTTTCCAGCCTCCGCATCGTGGTCACCTGAACGTGCTGAAGTCGGCACTGAGCCGGGCCGAGCGCGTGTGCGTGCTGATTGGATCGACCGACAAGCCCCGCACCATCAAGGATCCGTTCTCGTTCGACGAGCGCCGCCAGATGCTGGCTTCGCTGCTCGACGCGTCCGAGCGCGACCGCGTGACGATCGCCCCGCTGCAGGATTCGACCTACAACGACGGCGACTGGGTGCGCTGGGTGCAGGATGCGGTGGCCGGCGCGCTCGGCGACGTCGCGCAGCGCAAGGTCGGGCTGATCGGCCACGAGAAGGACGCCACGTCGTATTACCTGCGGATGTTCCCGCAATGGGCGCTCGTCGACGTCGACGCGACGGAAGACATTTCCGCTACCGAGATCCGCGACCAGTATTTCGCCGAACGGACCAACAGCTTCGTGCAGTGGGCCGTGCCCGAACCCGTGTTCGGCTGGCTCGAGCGGTTCCGCACGCAGCCGGAATTCGCGCAACTGAAGTCGGAAGCCGAATTCATCGCCGCGTATCGCAAGGCGTGGGCGGCCGCGCCGTATCCGGTCACGTTCGTGACGGTCGACGCGGTGGTCGTGCACTCGGGGCATATCCTGCTCGTGCGCCGTCGCAGCGAACCGGGCCGCGGCCTGTGGGCGTTGCCGGGCGGCTTCGTGAACCAGGACGAGCGGCTCGATGCGGCGTGCATTCGCGAACTGCGCGAGGAAACCGGCCTCAAGCTGCCGGAGCCCGTGCTGCGCGGCTCGATCAAGGATCGCCAGGTGTTCGATCACCCGACGCGTTCGCTGCGCGGCCGCACGATCACGCATGCGTGCCTGTTCAACTTTCCGACCGGCGAGCTGCCGCGCGTGAAGGGCAGCGACGACGCCGACAAGGCGCGCTGGGTTCCGCTCAACGAATTCGCGCAGATGCGCAACGTGATGTTCGAGGATCACTTCGACATCGCGTATCACTTCCTGGGGAAGCTGTGACGCGCTGATTCCCCGCATTCGGTCCGCCGCGACAGACGCGGCGGCACTTCAACGGCCTAGAGGAGCTCTAGCCATGCAAAACGATCCCGGCGGCTTTGCCGCGGTTCTCGCCAATCCGATTCTCAACACGGATTCGTACAAGGCTTCCCACTTCCTGCAATATCCGCCGGACGCATCGGCGATGTTCTCGTACGTCGAATCGCGCGGCGGCCGCTATGACCGCACGCTGTTCTTCGGCCTTCAGATGCTGCTGAAGGAGTACCTGTGCAAGCCGGTCACGCACGCGATGATCGACGACGCGCGCGATTTCTTCGCCGTGCACGGCGAGCCGTTCAACGAAGCCGGATGGCGCCATATCGTCGAGCACTACGACGGCTACCTGCCGGTGAAGATCCGTGCGGTGCCGGAAGGCTCGATCGTGCCGGTGCACAACGTGCTGATGACGGTCGAATGCGACGATCCGCAGGTGTTCTGGCTCGCGTCGTATCTCGAGACGATGTTGTTGCGCATCTGGTATCCGGTGACGGTGGCGACCCGCAGCTGGCACCTGCGGCAAACGATCCGCCGCTTCCTCGAAAGGACCGACGACGATCTCGCGCAACTGCCGTTCAAGCTGCACGACTTCGGCGCGCGCGGCGTGTCGAGCGCGGAATCGGCCGCGATCGGCGGCGCCGCGCATCTCGTAAGCTTCATGGGCTCGGATACCGTGCTCGGCGTGCTGGCCGCGAACCGCTTCTATCGCGAGCCGATGGCCGCCTACTCGGTGCCGGCGGCCGAGCACAGCACGATCACGTCGTGGGGGCGCGAAGGCGAGGCCGACGCGTACCGCAACATGATCAACCGCTTCGGTTTGCCGGGCGCGATCGTATCGGTCGTATCGGACTCCTATGATCTGTTCGCCGCGCTCGATCTGTGGGGCGGCGAACTTCGGCAGGCGGTGATCGATTCGGGCGCGACGCTCGTCGTGCGTCCCGATTCCGGCGACCCGGTGACGATCGTGCTGCAAACGGTGCGAGCGCTCGACGTGTCGTTCGGCTCGACCGTGAACGGCAAGGGGCGGCGCGTGCTGAATCACGTGCGCGTGATCCAGGGCGACGGCGTCGACGAGCAGTCGATCGAAGCGATCCTCGCCGCGCTCGACGAGGCAGGCTACGCGGCCGGCAACGTGGTGTTCGGCATGGGCGGTGCGCTGTTGCAGCGGGTGAATCGCGATACGCAGCGCTTCGCGATGAAGTGCTCGGCCATCCGGCGCGGCGGCGTATGGCACGACGTCCGCAAGGATCCGGTCACCGATCAGGGCAAGCGCTCGAAGCGAGGACGGCTGACGCTGCTGCGCAATTGGCGCACCGGCGAGTATCGGACGGCGACGCTGCCGGTTGCGTGGGACGATCGGGCGCGGGAAGGCGAATGGGACGAGGCGCTCGAGACGGTGTTCGACACCGGGCGTCTGCTCGTCGATACGTCGTTTGCGGAGGTCAGGGCAAGGGCGCACGCGGGGGAGGTGTGACGCGGGTGAGGCCCTGAGACAGGTTTGCGTTACTTTGGCATCTTAACGGAGTGCCCTGGATGTCGGCGCGACGCGCGGGTCACCGCACAGATGCTGACATCCACCGTTGCATATGGGGACCAGCGTCACTCCAATCTGAAGATAGCCTTCGTAACCCGCACTGTCTTTCGGATAGGGCTTCGAAATCATGTGGGTGTCCGACCATATGTTTTCGCGCTTGACTCCTAGTTGAACCAGATAGTCTGTCAAGTGCATCGATCTTTGCCGCGCGAGTGCCTGCGGATTCGTTTCGCCAATGTAGGCGCCGGCCGTGACGATGCCTCGAATTTCGGCGTCAGGCCACTCGCGCGCACGGATGACCATCTCCGCTATTCTGACGCGATCCTTGTTGGGAATGGCATCGGAATTGAGCGGGACGCTGTCGAGCATGTCTTCGGAAACGGTACATGCAGTGGACGAAATCGGGAACGACAGGCAAGTACAGATTGCCATGCTGATCATGCGAGCGGGAGATATCACCACAGGGTCCGGTCGTCGAAAAATGAAATATAACAAGCGAGGCTGTCTGCATTGTCGATTGCTACATCCGCGTGTGTCTGAGCCCAATATTTCAGGCCGGTGCCGAATCCATAGATTTCGTCGTTTGAATCGAAGGTGTCGATATAGTGCGTGCACTCGTGAATCAGCACTTTCAGCTTGCAGTTCGTAGAAAGCCGAGCATCGGGAAGCGTGCAGAAGTGCGGATAAATTGCAATCATTCGTTTGTGTGAGTCGGGTTTGCATACTGCTGCATCCGTAATCCAATTGTCGGGAAATACGGTGCACGTTATGTTCCTCTGCGTTTGCTCGTCCCATCTGATGACGTTCTCGGGTTCGAGTTGCTGCATGACGCTCAGAAGCTTGGGTAACCCGATGCCCAAACGTTGCCGGACTGTTTCGTCAGATCGCCCGAACCACGTCCGGACGCGGCTTTGTTCTTCCTGATCCCAAGCGGCGAGCGCCTCCATCCGCTCGCGAATCAGGACGACTGCAGCGTCACGCAGACGTGCAATTAACCGCCTGAACGTCTTGTTCGACATGTTCTCGCAGATTTGCGTCATGTCGAGTTCGATAGCGTGAATGGAACCGGGTATTGTGTTGGTACAGGTGGTCCCGACGCAAATCCACTCTTCGTCTTCTTCTTGGCGTGTGGTGTCGTGTGAGTTGAAAGTTAGGCCCATGGACTCGATAGTTATCCGGAATGAGGGGGCTACTATCGATTTAAGAAGGTATGCCCGTCTATGAGACAGGTACGATTTTCGATGGGTGAATCACGGCATCTTGACCGATGCAACTCGGGCGTTGCGGATCTGTTCGGCAAGAAGAATGTTGCCGGCCTCGATCATTCATCAGCCAGCACGCCCCGGCCTGCATCGGCTTGCGCGCCGCCGCGCTCTCCCACCCGCACCGCGTCCATCGCCCGCGCGAGCGCATCGAACACCGCCGGCCCCTTGCAGCGCGACACGTTGAAGCGCATGTACGACGACGCGCTGCGCGACACGCTGAATACGTCGCCCGGCGCGAGCACCACGTCGTGGTCCAGCGCATGACGTGCGACGCGCGCCGCGTCGAGCCCGTCCGGCAATTGCGCCCACACGAACAACCCGCCGCGCGGCTCCGTCCAGATCCCGAGCCCGGCTCGCGCGAGGCGCCGGATCGTCTCGCCCATCGCATCCGCGAGCCGCGCGCGCAGGCTGTCGAGATGGCGCCGGTACGTGCCGTCGATCAGCAGCCGATGCACGACGTTGGCGCCGATCTGCGCGTTGCCGAACGACGTCGCGAGCTTCAGGTCGACGAGCGCGTCGATCCATTCCGGCCGCGCGGCGACATAGCCGCAGCGGATCGCGGCCGACAGCGTCTTCGAGAAGCTGCCGATCGACACGACGCGCGACAGCCCGTCGAACGCCGCGAGGCGCGGCGCGGGCGTGCTCTCGAAATCCGCGAAGATGTCGTCCTCGACGATCAGCAGGCCGTGCTCGGCCGCGAGCGTCAGCAGCCGGTGCGCGACGGGCGGCGCGAGCGTCGCGCCCGTCGGGTTGTGCAGCGCGGCGTTGGTGATGTACAGGCGCGGTCGATGCTCGGCGAGTGCTTGCTCGAAGCGCACGAGATCGGGGCCGTTCGGCGTGAACGGCACGCTGACGATCCGCGCACGGTGCGCGCGCAGCAGCGCCTGGAAGTTGAAGTAGCACGGATCGTCGAGCACGACGGTGTCGCCCGGCTCCAGCAGCAGGCGGCACACGAGGTCGAGCGCGTGCGTGCCGCCGTCGGTCAGCATGATCTGCGCGGGTTCCGCGTGGACGCCGTGCTGCGCGAGCCGCCATGCAAGCTGCTGGCGCAGCGCGGGCAGGCCGAGCGGCGTCGCATAGTCGGTCAGCGCATCGGCTTCGTCGCGCGACACGGCGCGCAGCGCGCGACGCAGGCTTTCGTCGGGCAGCCACGACGACGGCAGCCACCCGCAACCGGGCTTCACCGACGTCGGCGCCGCTTCGAGCGACTGGCGCGACAGCCACAGCGGATCGAGCTCGCGATCGAGGCGCGGGCCCAGCTCGGCGAGCGCGAGCGGCGGTGCGTGGCCCGACACATAGAAGCCCGAACCGCGCCGTGCGACGAGCACGCCTTCGCTCGCGAGCCGCTCGTACGCATCGACGACCGTCGATTTCGATACGTCGAGCGCGTCGGCCATCATCCGGATCGACGGCACGCGCGCACCGGGCATCAGCGCGCGGCTCGCGATCCGCGCGCGCAGGGTGTCCATGACGGTTTCCACGCGCGTGCGCGACGGTGCGGGCGGAGCGGGAATCGGGGCGGAAGGGCGCATGGCGGACGATGAACTGTACGGCCGGTTGTCCAGTACAGTTTGTCTGAATTGTATTGGGCTGTAGCTTACGCCGTTTTCGCCGGCGGCGGATCATCGGTCATCCACTTTCCATTCAGGATTGACCGTGCAAAAGACGACCGACGGATGGCTCAGCGGCATGCTGGGCGTCATCATCTTCAGTGGCTCGCTGCCCGCGACACGGGTCGCGGTGCAAGGGCTCGACCCGTTGTTTCTCACGTTCGCCCGCGCGACGATCGCCGGCGCGCTCGGCCTGCTGCTGCTCGTCGTGCTGAAGCAGAAGCGGCCGTCGCGCACCGAGGCCGTGTCGCTGGCCGTCGTCGCGCTCGGCGTCGTGGTCGGTTTTCCGTTGCTGACGGCGCTTGCGCTGAAGCACGTGACGTCCGCGCATGCGATCGTGTTCGTCGGGCTGCTGCCGCTCGCGACCGCGCTGTTCGGCGTGTGGCGCGGCGGCGAGCGGCCGCGGCTGCCGTTCTGGATCTTTTCGATCGTCGGCAGCGGCGCGGTGGCCGCGTTCGCGCTGCGCAACGGCGGGCACGCGTCGGTGGTCGGCGATGCGCTGATGCTGGCCGCGATCGTCGCGTGCGGGCTCGGTTATGCGGAAGGCGCGCGCCTGTCGCGCCAGCTCGGCGGCTGGCAGGTGATCTCGTGGGCGCTCGTACTGTCGCTGCCGCTGATGCTGCCGCTCACGTGGCTGACGTGGCCCGCGTCGTTCGACGGCGTCGATGCCGCCGCGCTGTGGGGGCTCGCGTACGTGTCGCTGTTCAGCATGTTGATCGGCTTCGTGTTCTGGTATCGCGGGCTGGCGCTCGGCGGGATTGCAGGCGTCGGCCAGTTGCAGCTGCTGCAGCCGTTCTTCGGCTTCCTGCTCGCGGCCGGGCTGCTGCACGAGACGGTGCCGCCGTCGATGGTCGTCGTGACGGTAATCGTGGTCGGCTGCGTGGCGGGCGCGAAGTACTTCTCGAAGATGGCGCCCGTGCAGCGCGTGGGGTGATGCAGGCGCCGCGGCTGGCGGCAAGCCCGTTGCTGCCGAACGCACGATAGCGATCCTGCGCCCGGCAGCAAGACCCCAGGCAAAACGGCCAGGCTACCGGTAGCGGCAAGCCTGGCCGTTGGCGTTCGTCACGCCGCGCGCGGGTTACTCGAACGTTTCGAGCGCGAGCAATTCGCCGATCGTCTGCCGGCGGCGGATGAGCCGCGGCGTGCCGCGATCGACGAGCACTTCCGGCGCGAGCGGCCGGCTGTTGTAGTTCGAGGACATCGACGCGCCGTACGCGCCGGCGTCGTGCAGGAACAGCAGGTCGCCGATCTGCGGCTGCGCGAGCTTGCGGTGCGTGACCACGCCGCCTGCGTCCTGCGTGAACACGTCCCCCGATTCGCACAGCGGCCCGGCGATCGCGAGGTCGACGAGCGGCCGGCCGGCGGGCAACGCGCCATCGTGCGCGTGCACCGACACCGCGTGATAGCTGCCGTACATCGACGGGCGCATCAGGTCGTTGAAGCCCGCGTCGATCAGCACGAAATCGTGCTTCGGCCGGCGGTTGACGGCCTGCACCTCGGTGACGAGCGTGCCGGCTTCGGCAACCAGAAAGCGGCCCGGTTCGATCTCGATGCGCACCGGATGGCCGAGATGCCGTTCGATGCGCTTGCGCGCGGCGTCCCACTGGCTGAAGTAGTGTCCGACGTCGACGCGCGGCTCGCCGTCGCGATACGGAATCGACAGGCCGCCGCCGGCCGAGATCGCGTCGATGTCGTGGCCGAGCGACGTGACGAGATCGACCATCGCATCGCACACCTGCGACAGGTGGCCGTAGTCGACGCCCGACCCGATGTGCATGTGGATGCCGACCAGCTTCAGCCCGTACTGGCGCACGATCTCGATCGCACGCGGCACGTCGTCGATCCAGATGCCGTGCTTGCTCTGCGGGCCGCCGGTGTTGGTCTTGTTGCTGTGGCCGTGGCCGAACCCGGGGTTGACGCGCAGCCACACGCGGTGGCCGGGCGCCTGCTCGCCGATGCGCGCGAGCATGTCGAGCGAGCCGGCGTTCACGGTCACGCCGTGCTTCAGCACCGCCGCGAGCGTCGGGCGGTCGATCAGGTCGGCCGTGAATACGACGCCTTCCGGCTCGCCGCCCGGGCTGAACCCGGCCGCGAGGCTGCGCTCGATCTCGCCGAGCGACACGGCGTCGACGCATGCGCCTTCGTCGCGCATCAGCTTCAGGATATGGACGTTCGAATTTGCCTTCTGCGCATAGCGGATCACGTCGAACTGGCGCAGTTGGGCGATGCGGTCGCGAATGACGTCGGCGTCGTACACCCACAGCGGGGTGCCGTATTGCTGCGCGAGCGTCGCGAGCTGGCGGGAATCGAGGGACATGGCGGATGAATCGGATCGAATGAACGGATAGCCGGATGATGCGCCTGAAAAGCTATACGGTAAAATGCCTGTTTATCTTCATTCGATTCATTTCTGATATATACGGCCATGCTGACGCACCGTCATATCGAGGTTTTCCGCGCGCTGATGGTCACCGGCAGCACGACGCGCGCGGCCGAGATGCTGTACACGTCGCAGCCGACGATCAGCCGCGAACTGGCGCGGATGGAGCAGGTCGTCGGCTTTGCGCTGTTCGAACGCGCGCACGGCCGGCTGCGCCCGACGATGGCCGCGCTCACGCTGTTCGACGATGTGCGGCTCGCGTATGCGGGGCTCGAACGCATCGCGGCGACGGCCGCGCGCCTGCGCGAGTTTCGCGACGGGCAACTGTCGGTAATCGCGTTGCCGGCGTTCTCGCACGCGATCCTGCCCGGTGCATGCCGGCGCTTTCACGACGCGCATGCGGGCGTCAGCGTATCGGTCGCGACGCAGGAGTCGCCGGTGCTCGAGGAGTGGCTCACCGCGCAGCGTTACGATTTGGGGCTGACCGAGCGCGATGTCGCGCCGGCCGGCACGGTGCTCACGCCGCTGCTCGAAGTGGATGAAGTGTGCGTGCTGCCCGGCGGCCATCCGCTGCTCGCGCAGGACGCGATCGAC
The DNA here is from genome assembly GCF_016899425.1 of Burkholderia sp. MS389. GTDB lineage: Bacteria > Pseudomonadota > Gammaproteobacteria > Burkholderiales > Burkholderiaceae > Burkholderia > Burkholderia sola. The sequence continues at coordinate 1,103,656 of NZ_CP045995.1, read as the reverse complement.
CTGCTGGATCTCGCCGATCGCCCGTTCGTGAGCCTGTCGCTGAACGATCCGTATCGCATCCTGATCGACGAGGCGTTCGCGCAACTCGGCATCGCGCCGCGCTCGGTGGTCGACACGCCGTCGGCCGTGTCGGTGTGTGCGTTCGTGCGGCAGGGGCTCGGCGCCGCGATCGTCAACCCGCTCACCGCGCTCGATTTCGTCGGCCGCGACCTGCACGTGCGGCCGCTGACGCGGTCGTTTCCGTACCGGGTCAGCGTGATCGTGCCCGAGCACCGGCCGAAGAACCTGCTCGTCGACGCGTTCGCCGATGCGCTGCGCGCCGAAGCGAAGGCGATCCGCCGCCGGCTGGCCGCCCACCTCGGCTAGCGGCACCGCCGTATGATGGGCGTTTCGCCGCCATCGCCGTCATTTTCCGGAATCCCGTCATGACCGACGCATCGTCTTTCCTCGAACAACCGACCCTCACCGGCGCACGTGTCGTCCTGCGTCCGCTCGACACATCCGACCGGCAGGCGCTGCTGGATGCCGCGGCTGACGGCGCGTTGTGGAACCTGAAGGTCACGGTCGTGCCCGGCGCGCAGACGGTCGACGCCTACATCGACACGGCGTTGCAGGGGCGGGCGGCCGGCACCGTGATGCCGTTCGTGATCGTCGATCGCGCGTCGGGCCGCGCCATCGGCAGCACGCGCTTCTGGAAGATCGACCGCAAGAATCGCAAGCTCGAGATCGGTCATACGTGGCTGAGCGAATCGGCGCAGCGTACGCGCGCGAATACCGAAGCGAAACGGTTGCTGCTGGGCTATGCGTTCGACACGCTGCGATGCGTGCGCGTGCAGTTCACGACGGACGAGCTGAACGAGAAATCGCGCGCGGCGATCCTGCGGCTCGGTGCGAAACAGGAGGGCATCGTGCGTCACGAACGGATCATGCCGGATGGCCGCAAGCGCAACTCGGTGCGCTTCAGCATCATCGACGACGAATGGCCGGAAGTGCGGGCGCGACTCGACGCGAAGCTGGCGACGTAACGCGTGACGTGCGAGGCGGAGCGCTCGATGCTCGAGACGTGCGTCGCGCCGCCGGCAGGGGAGGCGGCGGCGCGACGGCGGGGGAAACGGTGCGCCGCGCGCGATGCGCGGCGCTGCATCGGATGAATTACTGCGCCGATGCGAGGTGATGACGCTGCGCGAGCTTCTGTGCATCCGCGTAGTGCGCCTGCAGGATCGGTAGCGCCTGGCGGGCGACTTCCTTCAGCTTGGTGTCGCGGCCCGATGCGATTTCGGCCTGGAACGCCGAGATCGCCTTCTGCTGGCCGGCGAGCGCGACCTGTTCGATATACGCCTTGTCGAACTCGGCGCCGCGCAGGCTCTTGATGCCGTTCAGCACGGTCGTGTCGGGGTCGTTGGCCGGCACGTCGACGCCGCGCGGGCTGGCCGCGCGCATCGCCTGGATGATCTTCGCATCGTCGGTCGACACGCGTTGCGCGAACGCCTTGACCTGGCTGTCCGACGTGCGCGCATCGGCGATGCGCGCGGCGTCGTGCTGGGTCGACACGGTCTTCGTGCCGTCGTTGATGAAGGTCTGGTCGGCTTCGTGGATGCGCGTCGCGGTCGCGGCCGGCGCAGCCGATGCGCCGGGTGCCGGTTGCGCGGTTTGCGCGGTCGCCGTCACGGCGACGAGAAGCAGGCCAGCGGCAGACAAGGCAAGGCGCGAAAGGTGGGGAAAGCGGTTCATGGGACCTCCTCGATCGGGGCTCTGGTTGAAAAACGGATCGTACGATCCGTCGCTGTGCGAGAGACCGGGCGCGCCCGGGCCGGGTTCGACTGCCGCTCTGCCGCGGCGGCGTTCGAAGTGTTTTCCGGCCCGACTGATTCTAGGAGAGCGGCCGGGTAGCAGGTGCAACCGTGCTGTGGCTTGTGTAACGGTTGGTAAGACGAAACGATGAGCACGCGCGCAGCCCGGTAGGGCGTACCTGATACGCATGTGGCGGCGGCAATTTTTGCGTGCGCGTGGCGCATGCAATGGATGAGATGCGTGCGCGTGTCATCGGCATTTCAGCGGTGCGATGTCGTCGCGGCAGTTGTCGTCGCGGCGCGTCGTGCGAGGGACGGGGTGCGTGCGTGGCGTGCGTGAAAGCGTCACACGCGATCGAGCAGCGCATCGAGGCGCGGCAGCAACGGCGTCGCGCAATGCGCCTGCAACGCGTCGGGCGCGGTGTAGCCCCACGCGACGCCCTGAAATGCAATATGTGCACGCCGAGCCGCGTCGGCATCGCGGATTTCGTCGCCGACGTACAGCACTTCGTCTGCGCGCACTCCGGCCTCGCGAACGAGCGCGCGCAGACGGCGCGCCTTGCCGAACAGCGGAATGCCGCACGCGAAATGGTCGACGCGTGCGCCGGCGCGCGGGCCAAGCCGGTCACGCACGATCTCCTCGGTATTCGACGTGGCGATCGCGATGCGGATGCCGCGCGCGGCGAGCGCGTCGAACGTTTCGGCGACGCCGGGGAACAGTTGCACGTGCGCGACGCGCGGCCGCATCAGGCGGCGCATGTCGATCGTCACGCGCGGCACTTTCCACATTGGCACGCCGAGCGCGCGAACGATGTCGCGCGCCGACATCCCGCGCAGCGCCGGGCGCAGTTCGGGCGTGGCGTCGCGAAAGCCGTGCAGGCGCGAGGCTTCCGTCAGCGCGGCGAGAAAACTGTCGAGCGAATCGGCGAGCGTGCCGTCGAAGTCGAAGGCGATGAGGCGGAAGGTCATGAAGCGGCGTCTCGGGTTTATCGGCGGGTGCCATTGTCGCCGAATCGAGGGTGGCAGTGCGGCTGTTCGTCCACGGCGGACTCCAGTGCCCCTTGTCCCGCCCCCCCACGGCGCGGTATCGTCGATGCTGCGCCTTCCGCCCCTCGAACCGGAGAACAGACGTGCCCGCAGCCACCCCCGCCACGCTGAGAATTTCCACCGACAAGCGCGAACTCGACATCGACGCGATCTTCGATTTCCTGCATCGCGACGCGTATTGGTCGCAGGGCATTCCGCGCGACGTAGTCGAGCGGGCGATCGAGGGCTCGCTGTGCTTCGGCGCGTATGTCGGCGACCGGCTCGTCGGGTTTGCGCGGCTCGTCACCGATCACGCGACGTTCGCGTATCTGTGCGACGTGTTCGTGCTGCCGGCCGAACGCGGCAACGGCTACGGCCGCGCACTGATCGACCATATCTTCGCGCAGCAGATGGTGCAGCGGCTGCGCCGCATCATGCTCGCGACGACCGACGCGCACGCGCTGTACCGGCCGGTCGGTTTCGGTCCGCCCGCGAATCCCGAGCGGCTGATGGAGATCCGCCGGCCCGACATCTACACGAAACGCTGACGCGCGCCGCAGCGCATACAATACGCGCTTTCCGTTTTTGCCGAAGAAAAGCACACCATGACCGAACAGGAAGCCGAACAGCTCGCGACGCACCGCCACTACAAGGGCGGCCTGTACCGCTACATCGGCGTTGCGCGCCATTCCGAAACCGAGGAATCGGTGGTCGTCTACGAGCATCTGTGGCCGCATGCGCGCGGGCTGTGGGTGCGGCCGGAAGCGATGTTCAACGGCAACCTCGAAGACGGCACGCCGCGGTTTCGCAAGCTGCGCGACTGAGCGGGCGGCACCGAGGCCGGCGCCGGTGTCTAGCCCGCGCTGCCCGGCTTGTCGTGCGGCGCCTGTTGCCGCAGCGCCATCGCAAAGAAGCGTCGAATTTCATCCATCAATTCCGTGCGGGCCGACGCGAAATCGAACGCGCGCCGGTTTTCGTGCGCGTAGCGCTGGCGCCAGTCGTCGGCCGCATGCCGCGCTTCGCGTGCGCGCAGATCGTCGAGTTCGGGCGTGCGCAACGCGTGATCGGCGATCAGCGTCACGCCGTCGCGGCTGACCTCCAGCACGCCGCCCGCGACGAGCAGGCGGCGATGCTCGCCGGTCGGCGCATCGACGAGCATCACGACGCCCGGCCGGATCCGCGTGAGCAGCGGCGCGTGGTGCGGGTAGATCCCCAGTTCTCCGCTTTCCCCCGGAACGACGACGAAATGCGCGTCGCCGGCATACAGCACCGCTTCCACGCTTACGATGTCGAGCCTCATCGACGTCTTCATGCATGCTCCTTCAGACCGCCGCCGCACCGGCGACGATTTCGCACAGCTCGGTGGTGATCTGCGCCTGTCGCGTCTTCTGGTACAGGTGCCGCAGTTCGCGCAACACGCGGTCGGCGTTGTCTGTCGCGGTCTGCATGCTGAACATCCGCGCGCATTGCTCGCACGCGTAGTTCTCGACGACGGCCTGATAGAGCGTCGCCTCGACGTAGCGCAGCAGCAACGTGTCGACGACCGGTTTGGGCGCGGGCTCGTACAGATAGTCGGACGCGGGTGCGGACACGGGCGCGCCGTCGGTCGGCGCGCCCGTGTCGAGCCCCACGATCGGCAGCATCGCATCGATGCGCGGCTCGTACGCGAGCGGGCTCGTCAGCCGGTTGTATGCGACGTGTACTTCGTCGAGCTCGCCGTTGACGAACGCGGTCAGCGGCACGAGCAGCGCACCGAGCAACTGCTCGAAGTGCGGCTCGGCGGCCAGGCCGCTCGCACGCGCGGCGATGGTCGCACCGTGGCGCAGCAGCGGCGCGAGGCCGCGCGCACCGATCACGCTCAACTCGCATGCGACACCGGCACGGTCCCAGCGTTCGAGCGCATCCACGCATTCGACGAGCAGCCGCGCATTGAGCGGGCCGCACAGCCCGCGATCGGTGCTGACGACGATCAGGCCGACGCGGCGCACGGTATCGCGTCGCGCCATCAGCGCCGATACGTGGTCGGGACGGTCTCGCAGCACGCGTTCCGCCATCGCGGCGATGCGCGCCGCATACGGGCGGAACTCGCGCGCGCGTCGCTGCGCGCTCGCCATCTTGGTGCGCGCCATCATTTCCATCGCCTTCGTGATCTTGCGCGTGGACGAGGTACTGGCGATCTTCGAGCGGATTTCGCGTATGTGCATGTCAGGGGGGCGTTGCGGCCGTCCGGATGTCATCGTGCGGATTCATGCTATCGGGACTTCACCTGAAACGATTGACGGAAATCAAACGACTTCGCCCGGTCCCGCACCAGAATCCGTTCACGTGATCCTTGCGAAGGGGCAGTCGATGACCGAATTGCACACGCATCAGAAATACGACGCGCTGATTGCGCGTTGCCACGCGTTGCGGCCTGTGACGGTCGCGGTCGCGCATCCCTGCGACGAGGTATCGCTGCACGCGGCGGCCGCCGCCGCCCGGGCCGGGATCATCGTGCCCGTGCTGGTCGGCCCGGTGGCGCGAATCACGATGCTCGCCGCGACGCTCGGTGTGGACCTGTCCGGCTATCGTCTCGTGGATGCGCCGCACAGTCATGCGTCGGCGGCGCGCGCCGTCGAGCTGGTGCGCGCGGGCGACGCGCAGGCGCTGATGAAGGGCAGCCTGCACACCGACGAGTTGCTGGCGGAGGTGGTGCGCGCCGACACGGGGCTGCGCACCGGGCGGCGCCTGAGCCACGTGTTCATCATGGACGTGCCGACTTACCCCAAGCCGCTGTTCATCACCGACGCCGCCGTCAATATCCGTCCGACGCTCGAACAGAAGGCCGACATCGCGCAGAACGCGATCGATCTCGCGCATGCGCTCGGCATCGCCCGGCCGAAGGTGGCGATCCTGTCGGCGGTCGAGACGGTCAGCTCGAAGCTGCCGTCGACGCTCGACGCGGCCGCGCTGTGCAAGATGGCCGAGCGCGGCCAGATCACCGGCGCGCTGCTCGACGGGCCGCTCGCGTTCGACAACGCGATCAGCCCGGAGGCCGCGCGGCTCAAGCATCTCGGTTCCGCGGTCGCGGGCGATGCGGACATCCTGCTCGTGCCCGATCTCGAGGCCGGCAACATGCTCGCGAAGGAGCTGACGTTCCTCGCGAATGCCGATGCGGCCGGCATCGTGCTCGGTGCGCGCGTGCCGGTGATCCTGACGAGTCGCGCCGACAGCGAACGCACGCGCCTGGCGAGCTGCGCGGTCGCAGCGCTCGTCGCGGCGGCGGCGCGCGCCACGGCGGCGCCCATGGACGCGCCGGCGATTGCGGCCGACGCACACTGACGAGGCCGCGATGCGACATCCCGTCCTGGTGCTCAACGCCGGCTCGTCGAGCCTCAAGTTCTCGGTCTACGACACGCGCGACGATCGTTCGCTCGATGCGGGCCTGCACGGGCAGGTTGAGAACCTGCATGGCGCACCGCATCTGTTCGTGGCCGATGCGCACGGCGCGACGCTCGCCGACAGCCCGGTCGCGCGACCGGGGCATCAAGGCGCGATCGAGGCGCTGCACGCGTGGTTCGTCGCGCACGTCGGGCGGGAGGCCGGGTTCGACGGCGTCGGGCACCGGGTCGTGCATGGCGGCCCGTATTTCACCGCGCCGGTGCGGATCGACGCGCACGTGCTCGATGCGATCGCGTCGCTTTCGCCGCTCGCGCCGCTGCACCAGCCGCATCATGTCGACGCGATTCGCGCGGTGGCCGCGGTTGCGCCGAACCTGCCGCAGGTCGCGTGTTTCGATACCGCGTTCCATTCGACGGTGCCGGCGCTCGAACGGGAGTTCGCGTTGCCGCGCGCGCTGACCGAGCAGGGCATCGTGCGCTACGGGTTTCACGGGCTGTCGTACGAGTACATCGCGACGGCGCTCGCGGCCCTCGATCCGTCGTGGGTGCAGCACCGGACGGTGGTCGCGCACCTCGGCAACGGCGCGAGCCTGTGTGCGCTCGAGAACGGCCGCAGCGTCGCGACGACGATGGGGTTCACGGCCGTCGACGGGCTGCCGATGGGCACGCGCACGGGCGCGCTGGACCCGGGCGTGATCCTGTATCTGCAGCGTCACGCGGGCCGGTCGCTCGACGAGGTCGAGCATCTGATCTATGCCGAATCCGGCTTGCTCGGCGTATCCGGCGTGTCGAGCGACATGCGCACGCTGCTCGCGAGCGACGCACCGTCGGCCGCGCATGCGGTCGAGCTGTTCGCCTATCGCGCGGCCCGCGAGCTCGCCGCGCTGGCCGGCGTGCTCGGCGGTCTCGACACGCTCGTGTTCACGGCGGGCATCGGCGAGCACGCGCCGCACGTGCGTGAACGGATCTGCAATCGCGCCGCGTGGCTCGGCATCGTGCTCGACGACGCGGCGAACGCGGCCGGCTTGCCGGTGATTTCGAGCGACGCGTCGCGCGTGACGGTGCGCGTGATTCCGACCGACGAGAACCTGATGATCGCGCGCCACACGCGCCGCGTGCTGGACGACGCGATCCCTTCCACGCCGTATCCGACCCGGTGAGACCTCCGATGACAGCACGCGACACGCCTTCCCCTGCCGTCAGCGCCCCCGCGCTGCCGATTTTCTGGCCGATGGCCGCCGCCACGGCGATGTTTGCCGCCGGCTCCGAGATCACGGCGCGCAATCTCCGCTTCCTCGCGGAAGAGGAGAAGCTCCATTTCGAAGCGCATCCGGTGCTCGCATCGGCGAACCGGCCGTTGCTGGAACTGCGGACGATGACGTTCCGCGATTATTCGGTCGCGCCGGCGCACGGGCTGCCGACGATCGTCGATGCGCCGTACGCGGGGCACAGCGCGATGATCGCCGACTACCAGCCGGGGCAGAGCCTGATGCAGACGCTGCGCGAGCACGGCGTGACGCGTCTGTACCTGACCGACTGGCGCTCGGCCACCGAGGACATGAAGGACCTCGAGATCGACCAGTATCTGGCCGAGCTGAACGTGTGCGTCGACGAACTCGGTGGCCGCGTGAATCTCGTCGGCCTGTGTCAGGGCGGCTGGATGTCCGCGATGTATGCGGCGCGTTTCCCGCACAAGGTCGCGAGCCTCGTGCTGGCCGGCTCGCCGATCGACACCGACGCGGGCGACGGCCCGATCAAGCGGATGGTGCACACGTATCCGACGTCGTTCTACGAGGAACTCGTCGCGATGGGCGGCGGGCTGATGCGCGGGCGCTTCATGCTGCGCGGCTGGAAGAACATGCATCCGGACCAGCACTATCTCGCCGAGCACGTCGACCTGTACGAGCATCTCGACGATCCCGAATACCTGCGCGAGCGCGAGGTGTTCGCGAACTGGTACGAAAGCCCGATCGACCTGCCGGGGCGCTGGTACCTGCAGGCGATCGTGCAGATCTTCAAGGAGAACCGGCTCGCGAAGGGCACGTTCGTCGCGCTCGGGCGCACGCTCGACCTGAAGGACGTCGCGTGCCCGGCCTATCTGCTGGGTGGCGAGGCCGACGACATCACGACGCCGGAGCAGGTGTTCGGTGCGCACGATCTTCTCGGGACGCCCGCGTCGCGGATCGAGAGCCGGCTCGTGCCGGGCGGCCATATCGGTCTGTTCATGGGGACGCGCACGCTGACGACGGTGTGGCCCGACATCGCGCGATGGATCGCCGCGCAGCGCTAGGCCGGCGCGGATCGGCAAGGGAGGCGGCATGACGTTGCGACACAAGCGGGGGCTCGTCGTCGGCATTGCGAACGAACAGAGCATCGCGTGGGGATGCGCGCGTGCGTTTTGCCGGGCCGGCGCGACGCTCGCGGTGACCTGGCAGTCGGACAAGACCTTGCCGCACGTCGAGCCGCTGTTCGCGCAACTCGACGCGCCGATCCGGATGCCGCTCGACGTCGGGCGGCCCGACCAGATGGCGGCGGTGTTCGATGCAATCGCGGCCCAATGGGGCGAAATCGACTTCGTGCTGCATTCGGTTGCGTATGCACCGAAGGCCGATCTGCACGGCCGCGTGGTCGACAGTTCGCCGGAAGGCTTCGCGTTGGCGATGGATACCTCGTGCCATTCGTTCATCCGGATGGCGCGGCTCGCCGAGCCTCTGATGACGCGCGGCGGGAGCCTGATGGCGATGAGCTATCTCGGCGCGGAGCAGGTCGTCGCGAACTACGGGGTGATGGGGCCGGTCAAGGCCGCGCTCGAAGCGAGCGTGCGGTACCTGGCGGCCGAACTCGGCGGCGCGGGCATTCGCGTCAACGCGATTTCGCCGGGCGTGCTGCCGACGCGCGCGGCGTCGGGCCTGCCGGACTTCGGCCGGCTGCTCGACGACACCGCGCGCCGGGCGCCGCTGCATCACGCGCTGGACATCGACGACGTCGGCGCGTTTTGCGCGTTTCTCGCCAGCGACGGCGCACGGGCGATCACGGGCGGCACGCACTATGTCGACGCCGGCATGCACATGCTCTAGCGCGCCGGCGGCGCGCGGCGTTCAGGTCCGCGCGAATGCCTGCACGAGGGCCGGCGGCGCGTGGGCGACCGTGACCTCCGGCGTGCCGTGCCACGCCGCGAGTTTCTTCACGGCCTTCGCGACGTCGGCTGCGAGCCCGGCGCCGAACCGCACGCCCGGCTCGACATGCACGGCTTTCAGCTCGAACGTGCCGAGCGTGCGATGCGCTTTCGCATCGACGCGGCCCACCAGCCGGCCGCGATGCAGCACGGGCAGGCAGAAATAGCCGTAGCGCCGCTTGTGCTCGGGCGTATAGCACTCGATCGTGTAATCGAAACCGAACAGCGTCGACGCGCGCCGCCGGTCCCACACGACCGGGTCGAACGGCGACAGCAGCGTCGTGACCGTCGAGCGCAGCGTGTCGGCAGCGGCCGCCGGCAGCAGCGCATCGAGCGAGCGATGCACGTAGGCCGGTTCCTTCCAGTCGTCGATCTGCACCGGAATCAGGTCACCGGCCTCGGCGAGCCGCTCCAGTTCCGCGCGGTACGAACGGCGCGGCAGCCGATAGTAGTCGGCCACCCAGTCCGCGCGCACGACGCCGAGCGCGCGGCACGTGTAGTCGAGCAGCGCAGGCAGCACCGCATCGCGCGGCGGCAGGTCGCGCGTATCGTCCCAGTCGGGCAGCACGCGTTCGCGCACGTCGTACACGCGCTGGAAATTGCGGCGCTCCGACACCATCAGGTCGCCCGTCGTGAACAGCACTTCCAGGTGACGCTTCTCGGGCTTGCGATCCCACCAGCCGTTGCCTTTCACGCCGTCCTCGCGCGCGAAATCGGCCGACCGCACCGGGCCTTCGTCGCGAATCCGCGCGAGCAGCCGTTCGATCTCCGGACGATTCTGCTCGTGCCATTCGGCCGCATATTTCCAGCCCATCCCCGACGGATCGAGCATCTTGTAGCGCATCAGCCCGAACTGCTCGATCGGCAGGAAACACGCTTCGTGCGACCAGTATTCGAACAGGCGCGCCTCGGCGAGATGTTCGTCGAGCCAGCGCGGCGGGAAATCGCCGAGACGGCTGAACAGCACGAGATACGGGCTGCGTGCGACGACGTGGATGGTGTCGATCTGCAACTGCGCCATCCGGCGGATCGTGTCGAGCACGTCGGACTTGGTCGCCTTGCGGCGCGGCGGGGTGAGCAGGCCCTGTGCGGCGAGATGGAGCGCGCGGGCGGCGGCGGGCGAAAGCGTGAGCATCGGCGGGACGGTCGAGGGTGGCGATCGGGAACCACTTTAGCGCGAAAGCGGCGCGCGCGTGCGACGTGCGGCTGCAACACGTCTGACAATGGTTGACAGATGCGTTTCGCAAGTTTCCCTATAGTGCAGTTCATGGCGCGACGATCAATGCGCGCAACGATTCCGCTTCCGACGCACATATGTCCATGGCACGCAGGAAGCGAATCCGGGATTCCCGACCCCCATCGGGAGACCCGGAGCCCTGAGCGGACATCCATGCGGCTGTGCACCGGCCCCGTGTGGATGTCCGCTGATTTTTTTGTTTTTCCGGTTTTCACCCATTGCCGCGCGACGGGTCATGCCGCGGCGCTCGTCTGTCCGGGCCGCAGCGCGCGGGACAGGTCGTAGTGTTTCGCCGCGCCGTAACGCGGCGAACCGAAGTGCCAGTCGTAATTGCCGCGAATGTACGTCCGGGCCTCGTCGAGCAGGCGCAGCGACGCGCGGTCGTCGGTGCGCGCACGTACCTGTTTTTCCAGATCGAGATAACGCGCGAGATAGCCGTTGTGGATGTCCGCCGCCGTGTCGAGCGCGGCTTGCGGCGCGAGCCCGCGTTCGTGCATCAGGACGCAGACGAGATTGCTGCTCGATTCGCCAGCTTCTTTCGGATACGAAAAGATGTCGTTGCACAGGCAGAGGATCAGGCCGGACAGCTTGCGCAGGCGCTCGACTCCTTCGTCGGCGTAGAACGCGGCGGGCGCTTCGTAGCCAGCGGCGATATCGATCAGCGCGAACGCGCCTTCGCCGCAGCCGTTATAGGTGCGACCGGAAAGGTACTCGGCCGTGTCGGGCACGACGTCGGTCGCGAACCGGCCGGCTTCCCACAGCGTCGAGAACAGGAACGTCATCATCCCCGCGACCCAGCGTGCGTACTGCACGCGCGTGGACGTCGCGGCGATACGCGCGCACACATCTTGAGTCGCCCGTTGCAGGGCGGGCAGGAACGCGGCCAGGTGCGGCAGGCGCGCCGCCAGCGCGGCGCGCAGCGGTGCCGGATCGTGGCCGGTCGGATCGGCAATCATTTCGTACAGCCACAGGTAGAGCGCGCCGAGCTCGCCGGGCGTGCGCGCGACGCCGTGCAGGCTGCACAGGCCGTCGTCGATCGCGAAGATCCAGCCGTACGCGCGGGTCGTCGTGCACAGGCCGTCGAAGGTGGCGTGCGCATAGACGCGCGAGCAGTATTCGCCGACCTTGCCGTGACGGATGCCGTTGGCCCAGCGCGGATCGTCGAGCAGGCCATGGCCGTTCATCCACGCGAGCAGGTCGGCTTCGGCGCGGTCGGCGTCGGGATGCACCGGCGTTTCGAACGGGTGGAGCAGGTGCGGCAGCACGAGCGTGGGCGCGGCGGCTTCGGCGGCAACGGTTTCGGCGGTGGACATGGCGTACCTCGCGGATGGCGGGTGGCAACAGGTGTCGTGAAGGGGGGGGCGGCCTACATGCCGAACCGGCGCGCGCGCTTGCCGTATGCATCGATCGCCTGTTCGAAATCGTCGCGTCCGAAATCGGGCCAGCACGTCGGCGTGAAATAGAACTCCGAGAAAGCGGTTTGCCACAGCATGAAATTCGACAGGCGTTGCTCGCCGGACGTGCGGATCACGAGGTCCGGCTCCGGCTGGCCGGCCGTATAGAGCCGGCTCGCGATCAGCTCCGGGCTGAGCTGCGCGAGCAACTGATCGACGGTGCCGGCCGCGACGTGCTCCGCGATCAGCGAGCGGACTGCGTGCAGCAGGTCGAGGCGGCCGCTGTACGCGACCGCGATGTTCACATCGAGCCCGCACGCGTGGGCCGTGCGTTGTTGCGCGGCACCGATGCGCTCGGCTGTCGCGGGCGGCAACTTCGTCAGGTCGCCGATCACGTGCAGGCGCCAGCGGCCGCCGGCGGCGAGCTCGTCGATGACGTCGGCGATGACCGCGAGCAGACCGCGCAATTGAGCGGCGTCGCGATTGAGATTTTCGGTGGACAGCGGCCACAGCGTCACGAACGGGATCCCGGCTTCCTCGCACCACGACAGCAGCGCATGCACGTTGCGCCCGCCGGCCCGATAGCCGTCGACGGCCGGCAGGCCGAGACGGTCCGCCCAACGCCGGTTGCCATCGAGAATGACGGCAAGATGCGTCGGCAACGGCGGCCGGGCCGTCTCTGATGCGGCAGGCGAGTCGATGGCGAACGTTGCCGGCGCGCGCAGAATCAGCTCTTGAGTCATGGCGACTCCTTCGAGGCGAGGAAGCGATCGAAACGTGAAACAGCAGTGGGATCGTTATGGCGACTGCCGCATGCCGGCGTGGGAATTCTGTTCGCACCGATGCGAGCGATTATTATTGATCAATGAATTTCGGATTTTCAAGTCATTCGCATGCACCATTTCTCGGCGCGCCAGCGCAAGCGACCGAGCAGGCGTGGCGGGGTGCCGGCCGATATCGAAAGCGGTGATGCGCAGTCGATTTTCGAGCCGATGTTATTTCGACATGCGGATACGGCGAATGCTTTTTGCGTTTCGCGAGATTGAATAAATCGCGGAATTGGAAAATAAAGCGATGCAATACGCGGGCGACCGATTGCGGCGAAAACGTTTCCGCCGCGTCGGCCGTCGGGCGCTTATGCCCGCTTGCCGCGCGCGACTTCGTCGCCGGCGCCGGGCGGCAGCCGCCGCGTGATCGGAATCGACGCGAACGAGCACAGCCCGACCACGAGGAACGCGGGCCAGAAATCCGACCACATCATCGTCTGATGGCCCTGGAGCCAGTGCGACACGTGCAGCACGAGGCCGGCCACCGTCACGCCGAGGCCGAGCGACATCTGCTGGACGACGCTGCCGAGGCTCGTCGCGCGACCTGCGTCGCGCGGCGAGATGTCCGCGTAGATCATCGAATTCAGGCTCGTGAACTGCAGCGCGGGGAAGATGCCGCCGACCAGCACGATCAGCCAGATCGTCCAGGTCGCCATGCCGGGATGGAACACGCCGTACGCGGCGATCGCGAGGCCCGCGAATGCCGCGTTGTAGATCAGCACCGTGCGAAAACCGAAGCGGCGCAGCGTATGCGTGGCGGTCGAACGGCTGACCGCGCCGCCGAGCGCGGACGCGCACGTGATGAGCCCCGAGTGGAACGCGCTCATGCCGAGCCCTTCCTGCAGCGCGAGCGGCAGCAGGAACGGCACTGCGCCGAGCCCGATGCGGAACAGCGACCCGCCGACGACGCTCGCGTGGTACGTCGGGATCTTCAGAAAACTGAGGTCGAGCACTGGGCGTTCCTTGCGGCGCGCGTACGGCACGTACAGCGCGAGCATCGCGGCGCCGGCCGCGCACATGATGATGGCGTTCGAGCGCGACGTGAGCGAACCGTCGATCAGCGTGAGGCCCATCAGCAGCAACGCGGCGCCGCTGGCCGACAGCAGGAAGCCGAACCAGTCGAGCGGGCCCGGATCGGGCTCGTGCGTGTTCGCGATGTGCTTGCTGGCGAGGTAGATCCCGTAGATGCCGATCGGCACGTTGATGAAGAAGATCATCCGCCAGTGCAGGTAGGTCGTGATGAAGCCGCCGACGAGCGGCCCGACCGTGGGCCCGAACAGCGCGGGAATCGCGAGGTAGTTCATCGCGCGCAGGAGATCGGCGCGCGGCACCGCGCGGAAGATGATGATGCGGCCGACCGGGACCATCATCGCGCCGCCGACGCCCTGGATGAAGCGCGCGAACGTGAGCACGCCGAGCGAGTTGGATGCCGCGCACATCAGCGAGCCGACGACGAAGATGCCGATCGCGGTGCGGAACACGGCGCGCGCGCTGAAGCGGTCGGCGAGCCAGCCGCAGATCGGAATGAACACGCCGAGACCGACCACGTAGGCCGTGATCGCAATGTTCAACGTGACGGGGTTGTGCCCAAAGTCCCTCGCCATCGCGGGCAGGGCGGTGACGATGATGTTCGCGTCGACGCTTTCCATGAACAACGCACAGGCAACGATGAGCGGTGCTAGAAAGACGGGCGACATGGGCAGGGCGCGCGGTAAAGACGCCATTATGCCCACAATGTGACCGCTGCGTCACGTACGACAACAGTTGTTCCGCATGTTGCAACAGTCGTCTTTTCCGGCGGATGGCGCGGAAAGGACGACCGCGCACGTGTGAGCGATGTGCTGCCTGGGCGATGAACGACGCGGCATCGTCGTCGCGATGCGCACGCGTTTTCGATGCGAGGCCGGAGGTTGACGCGGTGATCTGCGAACCGCTTGCCGCACGGCAAGTCGACCGCGCGTTCGCGTTGGAATGCGCGACGAGCGGGGACGACGTTGGGCCCGGTCATGTCGATTCCTTTTGACGGCGTGTCCGTGCGTTTCTAGAATATGAGCACTTGCTCACATTCGAAAGCCGCCTTCCCGCCATGTCCGAATCGTCGTCGCGCATTCCGCTTTCGCCGCGCAAGGCGCCGCGCCAGCGCCGCTCGGTGGCCACCGTCGATGCGATCGTCGAGGCTGCCGCCCGCATTCTGGAGCGCGACGGCTTCGACGGTTACACGACGAACGCGGTGGCCGCGCTGGCCGGCGTGAGTATCGGCTCGCTCTACCAATACTTCCCGAACCGCGATGCATTGACGGCCGCGCTCGTCGAGCGCGAGAGCGCGCGTCTGCTCGACGACGTCGACCGGGCCGCCGCGCTGTCGTGCTGTGACGACGTGCTGCGCACGCTGGTGCGCGGGGCCGTCGCGCATCAGATGCGCCGGCCGGTGCTCGCGCGGCTGATCGATTTCGAGGAGGCGCGCTTGCCGCTCGGCGCGCGCACCGCGCGCGTCGCGGACCGCATCCACGCGACCTTGCTGCATGCGCTCGGGCTGCGCGATGCGCCGCGCGTCGCCGCGCCCGGCGTCGTGGCACACGATCTGCTCGCGATCGTGAAAGGCATCGTCGATGCGGCGGGCGCGCGCGGCGAGACCGATGCGGATGCGCTCGAAGCGCGTGCGTGGCGGGCGGTACGCGGCTATCTCCGCGAGTCGCGCGAATCGAAACTTGCTTGACATGCATGTTTCGTGCGACAGTCAGGCCCATTCGCACCACAACATGACGCGTATCGATCGAAGGCCATCGAGACGAACGCGCGCGCGAACGAGACCTCGTGCCGATCCACTCACCATTCGAAAGGAGGGGACACGCCATGACGTCACGTCGTGCCGCACCGCTTGCATCTCGCTTCCCGTCGCGTCAGTCACCGCCCGCGCCGCGTCCGCGCTGGGCGGCCGCACTGGCCATTGCCTATCTCGCCGTCGCCGGTTGCGCCGCGCAGGCCGACAATGCGCACCAGGCCGCCGCGCAAGCGGCGAGCCCGTCCGCGTTGCCGGCCACCCCCGCAGCCGCATCCGCTCCCGCGTCCGGCACGCTGCTGCCGCCGCCGAGCCAGCTCTACGGCGACCTGTTCGTCGCGGTGCAGACCGCGCAGCTCTATCCCGACCAGAAGACCTTCGTCGACGCCACGCCCGATACCGATCCCGCGACGATCGTGCAGTTGTATCAGCAACAGAAATCGCAGCCGGGCTTCTCGCTGAAGGCGTTCGTCGACCAGCATTTCACGCCGCCCGCGACAGGCGGCGTGACGCCGCCGCCGAACCAGACGCTGCGCCAGCACATCGACTGGCTGTGGCCGCAGCTCACGCGCACGAGCACCGCGGCGCCCCCGTACAGTTCGCTGATTCCGCTGCCGAAGCCGTACGTCGTGCCGGGCGGCCGCTTCCGCGAAGGCTACTACTGGGACACCTATTTCACGATGCTCGGGCTGCAGGTGTCGGGGCGCGAGGATCTCGTCGACGACATGCTCGACAACTTCGCATACCTGATCGATACGATCGGGCACATCCCGAACGGCAATCGCACGTACTACGCGAGCCGCTCGCAGCCGCCGTTCTTCGCGTACATGGTCACGCTCGCCGCGCAGGTCGAAGGCGACAAGGTCTATCAGAAATACCTGCCGGCGCTGCGCAAGGAGCACGCGTACTGGATGCAGGGCGAAACCACGACACCGCGCGGGCAGGCGACGCGCAACGTGGTCGCGATGCCCGACGGCGCCGTGCTGAACCGCTACTGGGATGCGAGCGACACGCCGCGCGACGAGTCGTATCTCGAGGACGTGACGACCGCGAAATCGGTGCCGTCCCGGCCGGCGAACGAGGTGTACCGCGACCTGCGCGCGGGCGCCGAAAGCGGCTGGGACTACAGCTCGCGCTGGTTCGGCGACGGCAAGACGCTCGCGACGATCCGCACGACGTCGATCGTGCCGGTCGACCTGAACAGCCTGATGTTCCATCTCGAGACGACGATCGTGAAGGGCTGCGTGGTCACGCGCGACATCGCGTGCGTGGCCGATTTCTCGGCGCGCGCGGGGCGGCGTGCGGCCGCGATCAATCACTACCTGTGGAATCGTCGCGGCTATTACGGCGACTATGACTGGCAGTTGCGCAAGCCGCGCGACGGCGTGACGGCGGCCGCGCTGTATCCGCTGTTCGCGGGCGTCGCGTGGCCGGAGCGCGCGAAGGCGACCGCGCGCGAAGTGCGCAAGACGCTGCTGCAGCCGGGCGGGCTCGCGACGACGACCGAGAACACGGGCCAGCAGTGGGATGCGCCGAACGGCTGGGCGCCGCTGCAGTGGATCGCGATCGACGGGCTGCGCCGTTACGGCGAACCGGCGCTCGCGAAGGACATCGGCACGCGTTTCCTGTCCGACGTGAAGCAGGTGTACGCGGCCGAAGGCAAGCTCGTCGAGAAGTACGTGGTCGAGGGCACCGGAACGGGTGGCGGCGGGGGCGGCGAATATCCGTTGCAGGACGGCTTCGGCTGGACCAACGGCGTCACGCTGAAACTGCTGGGGCTGTACGGCGAGTAACGCACGGCGGCGCGGGCCTAACGCACGGCGGCGCGGGCCGCATGCTCGCACGGCAAGCCACCACATGAGCCGGGCCGTCGCGCAAGCGGCCGTCCGGCCCGTGCCTCGATGCGGCGGGCATCAGAACGTGATCGTCGTGCGCACGCCGACCACCGTCTCGTCGCCGATGCGCGCGCCGGCCGCATTCGGGTTCGGGATGCCGCCGCCCGGACGGAAGAAGTGCTGCAGGTCGGCCTGCACTTGCCACCACGGCGCGACCTGATACTGGTACGTCGCCTCGATGACCGTCTCCGCGCGGCGCACCGGATAGCCGGGCGTCGTGTACGCGCCGGTGTCGCCGTCGAGGCCGCGCGCATGCGAGCCGATCTTCGCGTAGCCGATCGCGATGCCGGCGACGTCGTTGTCGCGTCCGACGAACGGCGCCTTCAGCGTCACGCCCGCATTGGCCGCGAAATCGACGATATTGCGATCGCCCGGCGAGCCCATCACGCGCGCGAACACGCCGACCGAGCGCGGGCTGTCGGCCGACGGCCGCCACACCATCTGGTCCGCGACCGCATAGAAGCCGTAGTTGCCGCGATGCGTGGCGGGCGTACCGTTGCTCGCCGGATCGGCGAGCGACAACCCGTCGGTGCCGTAGCGCGGATCGTTCGCGTGCTGCGACTGATACCAGGCGCCGAGTTTGTACGTGCCGGGCAGGCCGGCCGGCGGCGGCGCCTTCGGATCGGCGGCCGGCGCGTTCAGCGCGTACTGCACTTCGCCGATCACGAATGCGCCGCTGCGCAGGTTGAAGTTGGCGCCGTGCGCGTTCAGCACCTGCGCGTCGCCGTCGCTGCGGCCGGCCGGGTTGCCGTCGAACACGCCGACCATCGCGGTCCACGCGTCGGCCGGCTTCACGCGCAGACGCACGCCAAGCGCCGACAGCGGATACGCGGGGCCGCCGGACGGCAGGTCGGTGGACGGCAGCACGGGCCAGCCGAACGTCGCGTTCATGAACGTCGCCGCGTTCTCGCTCACCATGAATTCCTGGTCGACGCTCTGCTGGCCGACTTTCACGTCGACCTTGCCGTCGAGCAGCGACTGCTGATACCAGAGCTCCCACAGGCGCGTGGTCGAATTGGTTTCGATGCCGGTCGCGGTCTGCAACGTCTGCAGGTAGCGCTGCGAGAGGTTGGTGCCGTGGATCTGCAGCCCCGACACGTTGAACGTACCGCCCGGCAGGCCGATCGCCTTGCCGGTGTCGACGTTGAAGCCGAATTGCGTGAGCCCCTGGTACGCGCCGCCGCGCCCCGTGCCGCCGGACGTGTTGTACAGGTACTCGCTGGTTTCCTGCAGGTTCAGCGTGACGCCGTGCTGGTCGAGCACGTCGCGCAGGCCGCCGATGTTGCCGAGCAGGTTCGAGCGCTCCCACAAGCCGGTGGGAGCGGGCGCGGCAGCATCGGCGGCCTGTTGTTGCGCGGGGGCGGCCGCATCGCGCGCGCCGGCCGCCGGTTCGGTTGCGGCGGGAGACGTCGCTTGCGCGAATGCGGGTGCGGCGGCGAACGACAGCAGCAGCGCGGCGAGCGCATCGACGCGACGCTTGCGCGGGACGGGTGCGAGAGTGTTCTTCATTTGGTTCCGTTGGCAGTTTGATTCGTTAGGCTGAAGAAACGGGAACGGGATGCGGGACGCATGGCGAGACGGCCCGCACGGACGCAGAGGGATTACGGCAGCCAGCCGCCGACGCGCCATACCTGCGCGAAGCCGACGCGTGGCGCGACCGAGCAAAGCAGCGCGGCGAGCGCGACCGCGGCCGCCGTCGCGGCGATCAGCACGCAATCGAGCAGGCGGGGCGCCGCCGGCACATGGGCGAGCGCGAAGCCGCGGCAGTTGCTCAACACATGGGTGAGCGGCGAAAGGCCGGAAACGAACGAGCGGTCGCACGCGACGTGCACGACGCGCTTGAGCCTGACCGCGAACGATTGAAAGAACATGACGCTGCCTCCGTTTCCGTCCGGCGAACGCCGGACGACGTGATCGAGCGCGGGTGCGTGACGCGACCCTGCGATCGGAGGATGGAACATAACGGAGCGTGCGACTGACGAACCGGCGATGGCCGGCCCGGGAGGAGGCGCGCTAACCCGACGAATGCGAGCTAGCGGCGAAAGACATGTGTCTGGCTGCTATCTCGCGATGGCTTGGCCGGCCTGGACCGGCATCGAACTGCAACTAGAGCATGTGTCCACGGAGGGACTCCCTTGATGAATTGGGGCGGATTGTAGTCGCGACTTTTGCTGCGGCGCAAGCAGAAAACGCACGAAAGATGCGCTGTGTCGCGTGCGCGTCGCCGCGGGGCGGGGCTGGCACTTGGCCGCCGGGCGATCGTCAAAAGGATGCGCAGTAGGGTGCCGCGGCCGTTGCTCGCACGCATCGGCGCCCGGCCGCGTGATGACGGCGCTGAAAGGTTTCGGAACGTTATTTCAAGGGCAAATCTTTCAGTCGCGTCAGGCGGGGAATTTATTTCGAAAAATGGGGTTTCAAGGGGTTGACTTCACTTTCGGGCGGTCCATAGAATCCGCCATCTTCACTCTTGGGGCCGCCGCCTTGGACGCCTGCAGTAGTCGATCTTCGAACGACATTTCCGCCTGAGCGACCGACGTCCGCGCCTCATCGACGCCGCCGTTTGTCTCCCGGGCAAACGGTGCGCGCAGCAGTATTCCGCAGCCACTCCCTACGTGCACCCTGATTCGCGCCGGTTAGCGTGATGCGTTCTCGCATGCGTTGCCCGGTTTCACCGCCGCCAGGCAGGCGGCCGCGTTCGCGCATCCGTTCTCCGGGCGCGCGAACGCCGGCCCGCCCGCCGGACGGCGGTCAACCGTGTTCTCCGGAACACCGCACAGGAGCCGCCGTGAACGACAGTGACAGTTGTCCCTTATGCCCGTTGCATACGCAGACCCTTTTGAACCCGGGTCGCGGGGACACGCCGGCCGCCTAGCCTGACACGTCGTTCAGGCACCGGACTGGCCCCGCGCCCACGACGCGGCCGGCACGATGCCGTCGCCGCACGGAGCCAGACCATGAACTTCGGCCTTCTGCTGTCGAACCTTCCGCACGTCACGGAATCGCGCCACCACTACGACGCGATGCTGACGCTCGACGCCCGTCCGCGGGTGTTCTCCCGCCTGCTGAACCAGCTGAAAGCGTTGATCCACTGAAAAGAAGCGCCGAGCGCGCCTCGGCATGCGCACGCGCGCCCGCCTTCGAGCGGCCGTCCCGCGCGCATGCCAAGGTCACACGCTCATCGAATCGCATAACCCTTAGCCGTACGGAATACATCATGTCCACGCCCTCCAACGTCTCCCCACCGATCGCGGTCGAGCGCAGCGCCGTGCTCGACGAAGCCCATCTGGGCGACATCCGCGGTGCGCTCGGCACGATCTCGCAC
This sequence comes from Burkholderia sp. MS389, assembly GCF_016899425.1. Classification (GTDB taxonomy): domain Bacteria; phylum Pseudomonadota; class Gammaproteobacteria; order Burkholderiales; family Burkholderiaceae; genus Burkholderia; species Burkholderia sola. The sequence continues at coordinate 1,082,831 of NZ_CP045995.1, read as the reverse complement.
CACGACACCGGTGCGCGCGGCACGTGGTGGGCGCGCCTGCGCACGCTGCTCGCGATCATCGGCCCGGGCCTGATCGTGATGGTCGGCGACAACGACGCCGGCGCATTCGGCACCTATACGCAGGCCGGCCAGAACTACGGCACGACGCTGCTGTGGACACTGCTGCTGCTCGTGCCCGTGCTGTACGTGAACCAGGAAATGGTGCTGCGCCTCGGCGCCGTTACGGGCGTCGGTCATGCACGGCTGATCTTCGAACGCTTCGGCAAGTTCTGGGGTGCGTTCAGCGTGATCGACCTGTTTCTGCTCAACGCGCTGACCATCGTCACCGAGTTCATCGGCATCACGTTCGTGCTGGATTTCTTCGGATTGCCGAAGGTGGCCGGCGTGTGCGTGGCCGCGGCCTTGACGATGGCGGCCGTCAGTACCGGCGACTTCCGGCGCTTCGAGCGGTTCGCGATCGGGCTGTGCGTGCTGAGCCTGCTGCTCGTGCCGGTGCTCGTGTCGATCCACCCGCCGGTCGCGCAGATGACGCGCGATTTCTTCGTGCCGAACTGGCCCGCGCACGCGAAGCTGTCGGACGTGATGCTGCTCGTGATCGGTATCGTCGGCACGACGGTCGCGCCGTGGCAATTGTTTTTCCAGCAGAGCTACGTGATCGACAAGCGCATCACGCCGCGCTTCATGAAATATGAAAAGGCCGACTTGTGGATCGGCATCGCGTTCGTGCTGGTCGGCGCGGTCGCGATGATCGGCTTCAGCTCGGCGTTGTTCGGCGGCCATCCGGAAGCCGGCAACTTCACCGACGCGGGCGGCGTCATCGCCGGCCTGGAGCGGTATGCGGGCCGCACGAGCGCGACGCTGTTCGCGGTCGCATTGCTCGACGCGTGCATCATCGGCGCGGCGGCCGTGTCGCTGTCGACCGCCTACGCGATCGGCGACGTGTTCAAGATCCGCCACTCGCTGCACCGCGGCGTGACCGACGCGAAGGGCTTTTATCTCGTGTATTTCGGCATCGTCGCGGCCGCGGCCACGCTCGTGCTGATCCCGGGCAGCCCGCTCGGCCTGCTGACCGAAGCCGTGCAGACGCTCGCCGGCGTGCTGCTGCCGAGCGCGACGGTGTTTCTGCTGGTGCTGTGCAACGACCGCCAGGTGCTCGGCCCCTGGGTCAATTCGACGAAGCTCAACGTGTTCACGGGCGCGGTGATCTGGGTGCTGGTGCTGCTGTCGATCATCCTGACCGCGTCGGTGATGTATCCGGACATCAGCGGCGAAGCGATCGTCGACGTGCTGGTGGGCGGCACCGTGCTCGCGATCGCCGGCTATCTCGCGACGGTACTGATTCGCCGCAACAAGCGCGTCGTCGAGCCGGCCGTCGATCGCTCGCTGCGTGACACGTGGCGCATGCCGCCGCTCGACACGCTGGCGCCGCAGAACATGACGCTCGCGACGCGGATCTGGATGGCCGTGCTGCGCGGCTATCTGGTGATCGCGGTCGGCCTCGTGATCGTGAAGGTCGTGCAGATGACGCTGCTGAAGTAACGGCGATCGTCTGCCAAGAAGCGGCGCCAGACCCGGCGCCGCCCGTCCATGCCGGCCCGCGAGGCCGGCATGTGCGTTTACGCGGGCGATGACGCGCAACGGCGTTGCGCCGTCGCCGCGTGTCAGATCAGCTCGAGCTTCGACGTCAGATACGTGAGCTGGATCCGGTTCGCGACGCCGAAGCGCTTGCGCAGCTTGCGCAGGTGATAGTCGACGTTGTGCGCGCTGGTGTCGAGGCGCCGGCCGATCTCCTTGTCGGACGCGCCTTCGGCGATGCCGAGCAGCAACTCCTGCTCGAACGGCGTGAGCCCGTTGACCGCACGCTCGCGCGACGTCGAGATCAGTTGCGGCGACGCGAACTTGTGGACCGACAGCCCGATCGACAGCGCCTGCTCGATCGTCGCCGGCGTGATCCATTCGCGCGTGCGGCGCGGCGCGGTGAAGCTCATGAACGCGTGCAGCCGCGTGCCGGGCACGGCCATCGAATACATGATGCCGCTGCACATCCCGTCGTCCTGCATCGTCTGCAGGAAGCCGTCGAGCGCGGCCGGGCTCACGGACGGCGCGTCGTCGCGCTCGCGGTGCGCGCGGCGCAATTGCTGCAGATCCCACACGATCGGCATGTTGCACACGCGCGCGCCGAGCGTGCGCGGATCGACGTCGTGATGGCTGTGCCGCACGTAGTCGCCGCGATAGGTGGCCGGCGTGAACGCTTCGTGCAGGTAGAGACTTTCGACGCGCTCGCGCGTGAATTCGAGGGCGAAATACGCGAACGTCGAGAAGCCGGTCAGGTGCAGCAGGCTCGTGACGATACGGTTGCGCTCGGCCGTGCTCTGCGCGAGCGCGAGCGTATCGGCGACGCCGAGCTTCGGCGCGTGCGGCTGCGCGTCGTCGCCGCGCTTCACGTCGTCGCACCAGACGACCTGCACGGCGCGCTCGCGCAGCGCGTCCGCGCCGGCGTTCGACACGCGCGACGAGCGCGGCAAGCTGGTTGGGGCGACCGCTTCTTCATGCAATGCAATATCGGACATGAGCCATCCCTCGGAATCGACGCGCATCGCCTGGCGGCGGCCGTATCGTGTACGGCATTCGCGGCGGTGCGACCGAGCATCGTTGTGATTGCGCCGTCGTCATCCCTGACGAAACGCGGGGGCATTGTACAAAAATGCCGGTGTGTGGGTAATATGCCGTAATACTAATCGCGGCGAAAGTTTCATGTTCGCGTGCATATAACGACGACCAGAAAATCATAAAGAAAAGACCAGATCGTGACGGGGCGCAGTTTCACATATTGGGAAAGGGCGGGCTCCTCATGACATATGCTGACGGCGCACCACGCGTCGAGTGGTTCTCACAAGCCGATATCGCGGCCGCTGCCGCTTATTCGAACGAATATCACACCATCGAGCGTGACGTTTTTACCGGTATTCAAATAGCGCCCGGTAAAACCGACCTTGCGTCATTCGATTTCGCGCAATGCCATGCGCGATTGCGGCAAATCGGATTCAGTACGCTCGGTTACGGCGCGTACGAAATGATCGGGCGCCGCATTCTGCGCGCGCATCTGCTGCGCGATCTCGCGCCGGCGACGTTCATGCAGCCGTTCATCGAAGGGATGCTGTACGAAAGCGACCCGCGCTTCGCGCAGGTGCGGCAGAGCGGCTTCCCGGTCGCGTGGCGGCTCGACGAGATCGAGGCGGCCGCGCAGGGCAGCGGCGATCGCAAGGTGCTGGCGCTCGCCGGCCACTTGCGTGCGCATGCAATGAATAGCGGCGTGATCTTCAGTCTGTCGGCGCCGCGCCTCGACCTGCGCGTCGCGGTGAACCTGACGTCGGAAACGCACGGTACCGAATGGATCGACGATCGCGTGATCGGCGGCGCGCTGTCGGTCAGTCTTGCCGTGCACCGCGTCGCGCTGCCGTTCCTCGAGGCGCGTGTCGCGCGCATGCGCGGCTTCGCGCTCGGCGACGAGCAGCAGCAGGTGCTCGACCGGCTCGTGCACGGGTTGTCCGACCAGGAGATCGCGAGCGCGCTGCGTACGTCGCTGCACAAGGTCGGACACCATATCCGCTCGCTGGAAAAGCAGTTCAACGTACAGAATCGCGCGCAGCTCGCGTACCTCGCCGCGCGGCGGCTGCCGTCCTGATCTGACGTCTTCGGGCACGCGCGCCGGCGGCCCCGGCGCGCGATGGAAGCGGTTCCGGCGACGCGTGCCCGAACCGGCCGCCGGGTTTCGTAGTCCGATTCGATCGTCTGACGAAAACGCGCTTTCACGCTACGAGGCGCGCTTCTTTTTCTTGCGGTTCCCGTCGCTACACTCGTCCCATTCAACGGTCCGCGCAGCACGGGGAAGGCTTGCCCGTGCCAGCCGGCGATAACGACAGGACGACGGCACGATGGCTGAACCGAAGGCGCTCCCCCGCGACTGGCAGCGGTTGTTTTCCGCCGGCCGCGGCGTGTCCGGACGGCGCCTCGGGGGCGCATCGCCGCGCGCCGACCTGTTTCTCGCGACCTTCATCGTCGCGGTCGTCGCGCTGTTCATCCTGCCGCTGCCGCAGACCGCGCTCGACGGGATGATCTCGCTGAATCTCGCGGCGAGCGTCGTGCTGCTGACGGTGTCGACCTACGTGCCGTCGGCGGTCAGCTTCTCGTCGTTCCCCGCGTTGCTGTTGTTTACGACGCTGTTCCGGCTCGCGCTGAACATCGCGTCGTGCAAGCTGATCCTGCTGCATGCGAACGCCGGCCACGTGATCGACGCGTTCGGGCGGCTGGTGGTCGGCAACAACGTGGTGGTGGGCGGTGTGGTGTTCCTCGTGATCGCGGTCGTGCAGTTCATCGTGATCGCGAAAGGGTCGGAGCGGGTGGCCGAAGTCGGCGCGCGCTTCTCGCTCGACGCGATGCCGGGCAAGCAGATGAGCATCGACGCGGACCTGCGCGCGGGCATCATCAGCGCCGACGAAGCGCGCGAGCGCCGCGAGAAGCTCGAGCAGGAATCGCAGATGCACGGCGCGATGGACGGCGCGATGAAGTTCGTGAAGGGCGACGCGATCGCGGGCCTCGTGATCGCGTTCATCAACATCGTGGCCGGCATCGCGGTCGGCACGCTGATGCACGGGATGGACATCGGCGAGGCGCTGCAACGTTACGCGATCCTGACGGTCGGCGACGGGATGGCGTCGCAGATTCCGTCGCTGCTGGTGTCGATCGCGGCCGGCATCGTGACGACGCGCGTGGCGACGCGCGATGCGCGGCAGCGCCAGCTCGGCGAACAGCTCGGCGAGCAACTGGGTGCGCACCCGCGCGCGCTGCTGATCGCGGCGTTCGTGCTGACCGGTTTTCTCGTCGTGCCCGGTTTTCCGAAATGGTCGTTCGCGCTGATCGCGCTCGGCCTCGGTGCGTTCGCGTTCTCGCAACTCAAGCGCAAGACGTCGGCGCCGAGCTTCAACCTGATTCATGTCGCGGGGCGCGTCGGCGCGGCCGACGACGGCCAGCCCGCGAAGGTGTCGCACGCGGCGGGCGTCACGTCGCTGATCGCGGTGTCGCTGTCCGACGAGCTACGCACGGGCCTGAACCTCGCGCAATTGCAGGCGGCGCTGTCGAGCGCGAAGGCGCGCGTCGACGCGGACATCGGCACGGTGTTTCCGCGCATCACGCTGAACGACGACGAGGGCGCGCCGGCCGGCACGTACCGGATCTACCTGCAGGACGTGCTCGCCGCGCACGGCGCGCTGAAGCCGGGCTGGCTGCTGTGGGACGGCGTCGCGCCGCTGCCCGAGCGCGCGGAGCGCCAGCCGGCCGAGGCGTTCGGTCCGTTCGCGACCGCGCTGTGGATCAAGCCGGACGGCACGGCGCCGGACGGTAAGTGGCTGTCGAGCGAAAGCGCGCTGGCCGCGCACGTCGAGCAGATCGTGCGCCAGCATGCGGACGAGCTGCTCGGCATCCAGGAGACGCAGGCGCTCGTGCATCTGGTGCGCCGCGATCACCCCGAGCTCGTCGGCGAACTGACGCGGCTCGTGCCGCTGCAGCGCGTGACCGAAGTGCTGCGTCGGCTGCTCGCCGAACAGGTGCCGATCCGCAACTTGCGCGTGATCTTCGAGAGTCTGATCACGTGGGCGCCGAACGAGCCCGACGACGTGATCGCGCTGGTCGAACTCGTGCGCGTCGATCTGCGCCGGATGATCACCGACCGTCACGCGGGCACGGCGCGCCAGCTGCGGGTCGTGCTGTTCGAGCAGAACCTGCAGGAGCGGATCGAAAGCGCGGTGATGCGCACGAAGCAGGGCAATTTCCTCGCGCTGTCGAGCGCGGTCAAGCAGGACATCGGCGAACAGGTGCGCGCGATCGTGCAGGCCGCGCAGGCGGCCGGCCCCGGCGGCCACGGTGGCCACGGCAATGCGCCGGGCGCCGCTCGGCTCGCGGTGATGGTCGCGCTCGGCGCGCGCCGCTACGTGAAGACGATTCTGCAGCCGGTGCTGCCCGAGCTCGCGGTGTTGTCGTACCAGGAAGTCGAGGAGGACGTGCAGTTGCATACGGTCGGCTGGGTGAAGAACCCGCCGGACGACGGCACGGTCGGCGCGGGCGCCGACGTGCGCGCGCCGGGAGCCATGCAATGACGAGCTCGACGATCCTCGACCTGACGCGCCAGGCGCTGATGCTCGTGCTGCTGTTGTCGCTGCCGATCGTGCTGATCGCGACCGTCACCGGCCTCGTCGTCGCGATCCTGCAGGCCGTCACGCAGGTGCAGGACGCCAACATCGGCATCGCGGTGCGGCTGATCGCCGTGATGGTCGCGCTCGTGCTGCTGTCGGGCTGGCTCGGCGGCGAAGTGCTGCGCTTCGCACAGCAGGCGCTGGAACGCATGTTCGTTTCTTCCACAGGAGTCCTTTGATGCGTCGACGCGTCGCCTCGATCCGGTTTCAACCGCGCAGCCTGCAACGGGCCGCGCTTGCCGTGTGTGCGACCGCGCTGCTCACGGCGTCGCTGTGCATGGCGCCCGCGCAGCATGCGCGCGCCGCGGACCTGCGCTGGCGCAACAAGCCGTTCACGATCGTCGCGAACGGCAAGAAGATCGGCGACTTCATCCGCGAGCTCGCGTCGTCCCAGGGCGTGACGGCGGTGGTCGACCCGAAGGTCGACGGCGTGATCAGCGGCCGCTTTTCCGGCACGCCGCAGCAGACGCTCGACACGATCTGCTCGACCTACGGGCTCACGTGGTACTACGACGGCTCGTTCCTGTACGTCGATCCGGCCGACCAGTCGCAAACGCAGATGATCCCGATCCCGCCGAACGCGTCCGGCGAAATCGGCCGCGCGCTGCAGGCGATGCAGATTCCGGACAAGCGCTACACGCTGGTGATCAACGATCGCGCGAACAGCGTGTACGTGGCCGGCCCGCGCCGCTACGTCGAGCTCGTGCGGCAGGCGATCGGCTCGGTCGGCGATCCGTCGGCGAACGGCGCGCATGCGGACATCCGCGCGTTCCGTCTGAAATACGGCTGGGCGTCGGATTTCACGATCAATCGCTCGGGCAAGGAAGTGACGGTGCCGGGCGTCGCGACGATCCTGCGCCGGCTGTTCGGCAAGACCGGCGACACGGTCGCGGCGCCGTCGAGCACGCCGCTCGGGCAGGCCGCGCGCCAGGTGAAGCTCGGCTCGGGGCTGACGATTGCGGTGCCGCGCCTCGACTTCCCCGACATCTCCGGCGGCCCGCGGCAGGGCGGCTATGGCGGTGCGGACGGCAGCATGGGCGGCGGGTTCTCGCCGTTCTCGAACAACGGCGGCGGCGACACGCTGCCGCAGATCGTCGCCGATCCCGCGATCAACGCGGTGATCGTGCGCGACCTGCCGGAGAACATGTACCGCTACCAGTCGCTGATCGGCCAGCTCGACGAGCGGCCGCGCATCGTCGAGATCAACGTGACGATCATCGACATCAACGAGGATTCGCTCGACAGCCTCGGGATCGACTGGCGCCTGCACACGACGCACGGCGACGTACAGATCGGCAACGGCCAGAACGCGCTGAACGGCAACACGCAGTACAACGGCGCCGGCAACCCGCCGCTGACGTTCGGCATCGGCACGTCGGAAACCGGGCAGACGGGCGCCTTCATGCCGACCGGCATCGCGCTGACCGCGTCGATCGGCGGGTCGCTGCGCAACTACCTGCTCACGCGCGTGAACGCGCTCGCGCAGAAAGGCCAGGCGCAACTGCGATCGAAGCCGAAGGTGCTCGCGCTCGACAACACCGAGGCGATCCTCGAGAACCTCACGCAGTTCTACGTGCAGGTGCCGGGCTATCAGGATTCGTCGCTGTACAGCGTGACGACCGGCACCAGCATCAAGGTGACGCCGATGATCGTCGACGAGGCGATCCGCAACGCGGCCGCCGTGTCCGGCAACTCGCAGAGCGTGATGATGTCGATCGACATCCAGGACGGCAACATCGTGCCGGGGCAGGCCGTGTCGAACGTGCCGGTGATCCAGCAGCGCAACATCGTCACCAAGACGATGATCGACGAAGGCAAGAGCCTGCTGATTGCCGGTTTCAACGACGACGAGGTGCGGCTGAACAAGAGCGGCGTGCCCTGGCTGTCCGACATTCCGCTGATCGGCAACCTGTTCAAGTACACCGACAAGTCGGGCAACCACATGGAGCGGTTCTACCTGCTGACGCCGCGCGTCGTGACGAATGCGTCGATGTATGCGCCGGACGGCTCGCCCGTGAACCCGGGCGTCGACGGTCCGGCGAACCCTGAAGGGCTGTCGATGTATCGGCCGCCGGACAACGACGTCGCGGTGCCGCTGACACCGAAGCCGCTGCCCGGCACGAAGTTCGGTCCGCCCGCGTTGCCGCCGCCGCCTGCGGGCGCGGCGTCGCAGCCGGCGGCGACGACCGCAGGAGTGGTCACGCATGTCGACGAGCATCATTGATCCGCACGGCGACGGCGCGTTGCCCGGCGGCGCGGGAAGCGCGGGGGCCGGTTCGGCCGCGCTCGCGTCGCCGTGGAACCTGTGCTTCCTGAGCGGGCCGATGTACGGCCGCACGATGTCGCTCGCACGCGGCGCGAACTGGGTCGGCACGGCGGCCGATTGCGAAGTGATCTTGCCCGATCGCGAGATCGGCGCGAAACAGGTGTGCCTGCAGGTCGGCGCGCTCGCGGTGACCGTGCAGAACCACGGCGGCGACACCGGTGCGCCGGTGCTGTTCAACGACGAGCCGCTCGGCAGCGGCCGCCGCTCGCTGACGCCGAACGACGTCGTGACCGTCGGCTCGATCCGGCTCGGCATCGCACGGCATGCGCAGGCGAGCGTCGCGTTGCCCGACGAAACCGATACGCCGGACACCGCGCGCGAGGCCGCATGGCTCGGCTGGCTCACCGGCGGGCTGCGGCGGCTGGGCAGCCGGCGGCTCGTGATCGCGCTGGTCGCGCTGTGGGTCGGCGTGCTGCTCGGCGCACTCGGCTACGGCTTCGTCGCATGGTCGGGGCGCCTGCCGTGGCAGCACGAATCGGTGCTCGCGCGCACGCACCGGCTGCAGCAACTGCTGCACGCGTATCCGGAGCTGGCGGTCGCGCCGCGCGACGACGGCGTGATCGTGTCGGGTTACGTGAGCGACCCGGCCGCGCGCGAGCGCGTCGCGCAGATCGTCGCGGGCGTCGACAACGCGGCGCTCGGCAACATCTACGTGGTCAGCGATCTGGTCGCGACCGCGCAGACCTATTTCAGCGATACGGCGCTGACGGTCACGTATCTCGGGCGCGGCCGGATCGAGCTGACGGGCACGGCCGCGCGCGCGCAGATCGAGCCGCGCATCCGCAACTACATGAAGGATGCCCGGCCGGCGCTCGAGGTGGTCGATCACGTGCGCGACGCCGATGCGGCCGCGCCGCGCACGGCGACGACGCTCGGCGGCACGGCGGGCATTCCGGAGATCACGACCGTGTTCGCGGGCGGCGGCGACCAGCGCTACATCGAGACGGTCGACGGCAGCCGCTATTTCGAAGGCGCGCGGCTGAAGGAGGGGGCGACCGTCGTGTCGATCGGCCCGGACGAAGTGGTGTTCGAGCGCAACGGCCAGCGCATCACGATGCCGCTCGGCGGCCCGTCGGCGCATGCGCCCGAGCAGGCGCCGGCGCCGCCCGTGGCGCCGCTCGCGAGCGGGGCGGCGGCAGGCGTCGCGCAGCCGGTGCCGGGACCGACGCTGTTGCCCGATGCGCCGGCGACGCCAGCCGTCGCGGCGGCCGGCGCATCGAAAGGCGCGACGCACTAGCGTCGCGACAGGATCAGCGCAGCGCGTTTCGCGATGCGCGCATTACGCGACACGCCGCGCATGCGGCGCGTCACGTCGCCGGCGGGGCATGGGGCCGCCGCCGGAAGATGGTGTGTGGTTCACGTAAAGGAGCGAAGCATGGGTACCTCGGCAACAGGTGGTGTGACGAACACGGGCGACGTGCAGAAGCAGGCCGACGACCTGACCAAGACGCAGCTCGAACTGACCAAGATCAACTTCCAGGTTCAGCAATCGACTGCGACGTTCGAAACCAGCAACGCAGTGACCGCGCAGGAAGGGACGGCGAACGCCCAGGTTGCGCAACACCTGAGTTCCGCCGGCCGCGCGTGACGCCGGTCGCCGGCCGCGCCGCGCGACGTCGCATGCCGGGGCCGCCCGTGACGGGCGCCCGGTGTGGCGTCGATGCGTGCCGGCCGGCCCGTTCCCGGCTCTGCCGGTCAAGGAGGACACGATCATGTCGGTAACAGGCGTAGGCGCGGCGCCGCCGGGCGCGGCGGCGCTCGCGAGTGCCGCGCAGCAAACGGGCACGGCGTCCGATCCGGCGCAGGTGCGCCAGTTCGATGCGCTGATGCAGCCGGGCGCGTCGGCGGTCGCCCCGCCGTCTTCGTCGGGCGTCGCGATGGCGCGCGCGCCGGCGGATGCGGCGCCGGCCGTGCAGATGACGCCCGCGCAGGCGAACCAGTCGTCGCTCGTCGAGCGGTTGCGCACGTACGGCAACGATCTCGATTCGCGGTACGCGAACATCGACAAGCATCGCAACGAGATGCTGACGTCGATGGCGGACAGCCGCAGCGACCCGCTGATGACGATGGTGAAGGCGATGGATTTCCAGTGGACCGCAACCACCACGATTTCGGAATACCAGTTGAGCCTGTCGGTTGCGCAGGCGGCGAACGGCTTCACGCATACGGTGCTGAAGACGCAGGAGTGAAAGCGCGTGCGGGCCGGAGGATACGGCCTCATGCGCCCTGACGCGGAAAAACGATGACGACGATCGATTCGACGCCGCGCATGCATGCGTGGCGCAGCCGGGCGGCGCGCGCGCTGCTCGCGGGGCTGCTCGTGCTGTTGGCCGGGTGCCAGAAGGAGCTGTACTCGGGCCTGTCGGAGCGCGACGCGAACCAGATGATCGCGGTGCTCGGCGACGCGGGCATCAGCGCGTCGAAGGACAACGACGCGCGCGACACGTCGGACCGCAACGCGTGGCTCGTGAGCGTCGCGGACGGCGACATGCAGTCTGCGCTCACGGTGCTGCACGCGAACGGGCTGCCGAAGCCGAGCTATGCGAGCCTGGGCGAGCTGTTCCAGAAGCAGGGCCTCGTGTCGACGCCGGCCGAGGAGCGCGTGCGCTACCTGTACGGCGTGTCGCAGGACCTGTCGCGCACGCTGCAGGACATCGAGGGCGTGGTCGTCGCGCGCGTGCAGGTCGTGATTCCGGAGAACGATCCGCTCGCGGACAAGATCAAGCCGTCGTCGGCCGCGGTGTACATCCGCTATCGGCCGGGCGTCGACTTGCGCGCGATGGCGCCGATGGTCAAGGATCTCGTCGCGCACAGCATCGAAGGGCTGCAGTACGACAACGTGTCGCTGTTCCTGCAGCCGGCCGCCGCGCGCGCGACGCGCGTGGACGGAATCGGCAGCGCGGTGTCGGACATCCTGCGGCTGCGCTCGCCGCTCGGCTGGCTCGTGTTCGCGCTGATCCTGCTGACCTGCGCGGTGATCGCGCTGTCGGCCGCGCGGCGCGGGATGTTCGGCGCGCGGCTCGCGGGGCTGCTCGGCGCACCGCGCGGCGCGAACGGCGGCGGCGCGGCCCCGCAGCAGGCAGGCGGCGGGCTGCGCACGCCGGACGGCGCGCGCGACGGCGCATGAGCGATTCGCACGCGCGGCCGCCGGGCGACGCGTCTGACGCGACGCGGCTGCCATGGCTGCACCCGCTTGCGCCGCCGCCGGCCGCGCGCGCTGCCGCGTTCCATGCGCTCGTCTGCGATTTCAACCTGCGGCCCGACCGCTATCTGCACGTGACCCGCGTGCCGGCCGACTGGCCCGCGCGCTACCGTTCGCCGGACGCGTTCGGCGCGGCCGGCCGCAAGCTGCTCGCGCGGCATTTGCTCGACGCGAACGGCGTGGCCGACCGGCACGACTTCGACGTCGCGAACCCGTGCGCGCGGCTCGCGCTGCTGCCGGGCGCGGCGCTCGAGCAACTGGCCGCGTATGCGGGGCTGCTGCTGCACCGCGCGTGGCTGCGCGACGCGCTGGCCGGGCGCCGCATCCGCGCGGAAGTCGCGGCGCGGCTCGGCGGCGATGCGCTCGAGCTGGCGCTCGAACGCGCGCCGGAATTCGGCGCGCTCGCGGAAACGCTCGAACCGTGGCGCGCCGATCCCGCCGCGCTGCCGGTCGTGATCCGCGCGCGCGGCGGCCGGCTGCTCGCGGATTTCATCGGCGTGGCCGGCGATGCGGTCGCGCGGCGCGTGCGCCTGAAATTCAACCGTGCGATCGACGACGAGGCGCCGTACTGGCTGAACCGCGCGCAGCGCGATCAGTTCGGCGAACTGATGTTCCTGTTTCTGATTCCCGAGAGGCTTGCGTCATGGGACTGGCTTTTCTGATCACGAGCGACAACCTGCAGCTGCTGTCCGAGCGCAAGGTGCTCAAGGAGCGCGAATACGCGGCGCTGCTCGACGCGTCCGCGGTGATCGCGACCGCGCATGAAGAGGCGGCACGCATCGTCGCCGACGCGCAGCGCGAATTCGACAAGCGCCAGGCGGCCGGCTACGACGAAGGCATGCGCCGCGCGCAGCGCGAGCAGGCCGCGCAGGCGTACACGCAGGCGCTCGCCGCCACGCGCACGATGGAGACGATGAAGGACGCGATGGCCGATATCGTCGTGAAAGCCGTGCGCGCGATCGTCGGCGAGATGAGCACGCAGAAGCTGTACGAGGCCGCGCTCACGCGGATCGCGCCGCTCGTGCGCGACGAGGCGTTCCTGATCGTGCGTATCGCGCCCGGCCGCACCGACGAGATGCGCGATGCGCTCGACGGCGCATTCGCCGGGCAGTCGAACCGGCAGAAGATCCGCATCGTCGAGGACGCTCGACTCGAACGCCACGCGTGCACGGTCGAGACGCCGTCCGGGCGCATCGACGCGAGCCTCGACCTGCAGATCGACGCGTTGCGCCAGGCGATTCGCCGCGACGCGCTGAAGGGGGCCGCGCGATGAACGCGCCGCTCGACGATCCGCCGTCGTTCGGCGACGACGACGGCGCGCCGTTCGATCGCGGCCGCCTCGTCGGCGAACTCGACGCGGGGCTCGCGTTTTTTTCGCCGGTGTCGGTGCAGGGCCGCGTCAACCATGCGGTCGGGCAGATATTGAACGCGACGGGCATCCGCGCGCGGCTCGGCGAGATCTGCGAGCTGCGCACGCCGAACCAGCCGACGCTGCTTGCGGAGGTGGTCGGCTTCTCGCGGCAGACGACGCTGCTCACGCCGCTCGGCGACGTGGCCGGGCTGTCGCCGGAGACGACCGTCGTGCCGTCTGGGCGCGAGCATGTGTTCCCGGTGGGCGAAGGGCTGTTCGGCCGCGTGCTCGACGGGCTCGGCCGGCCGCTCGACGATCGCGGGCCGGTGACGGGCGCCGCGTGGGTATCGACGCAGCAGGACCCGCCGAATCCGCTTGCGCGCAAGCTGATCGACACGCCGTTTCCGACCGGCGTGCGCGTGATCGACGGCCTGATGACGCTCGGCGTCGGGCAGCGCGTCGGCATCTTCGCGCCGTCGGGCGTCGGCAAGAGCACACTGCTCGGGATGATCGCGCGCGGCGCGCAGGCCGACGTGAACGTGATCGCGCTGGTCGGCGAACGCGGTCGCGAGGTGCGCGAATTCATCGAGCACAGCCTGTCGCCGGAGGTGCGCGCGCGTTCGATCGTCGTCGTGTCGACGTCGGACCGCCCCGCGATGGAGCGCGTGAAATCCGCGCTGGTCGCGACCGCGATCGCCGAGCACTTTCGCGATGCGGGCAAGCGCGTGCTGCTGCTGGTCGATTCGCTGACGCGCTTCGCCCGCGCGCAGCGCGAGGTCGGCCTCGCGAGCGGCGAGCCGCCAACGCGGCGCAGCTTTCCGCCGTCGACGTTCGCGGTGCTGCCGCGCCTGCTCGAACGCGCGGGGCAGGGCGCGCGCGGATCGATCACCGCGCTGTACACGGTGCTCGTCGAAGGCGATGAGGAATCCGACCCGATCGCCGAGGAAGTGCGCTCGATTCTCGACGGCCATATCGTGCTGTCGCGCAAGATCGCGCTCGCGAACCGCTATCCGGCGATCGACGTGCTCGCGAGCCTGTCGCGCGTGATGCCGCTCGTCGCGAGCCGCGCGCACCAGCATGCGGCCGCGCGCGTGCGCGAGCTGATCGCGAAGTACCAGGAAATCGAGCTGCTCGTGCAGATCGGCGAGTATCGCGAAGGCAGCGACCGGCTCGGCGATCTCGCGCTGCGTGCGCGCGACGCGATCGGCGCGTTCTGCGCGCAGGCGTCGGACGAGGACGTGCGCTTCGACGCGCTGCTCGCGAAACTGACGAAGCTGGCGAACGATCATGTCTGAAGCCGACGACCGTCTCGTGCTCGCGACGCTCGCCCGCCTGAAGCGCGTGCGCGAGATGCGAAGCCAGATCGCGCGCGTCGCGGCCGCGCGCCAGCAGGGCATCGCCGCGCAGAGCCGGCGCGCGCTGGCGGCCGCGCAGGCGCAGCTCGCGCAGCAGGTCGCCGCGAAGGCCGCGATCCAGACACGGCTCGCCGACGACGTGCGCGAAGCGCGCGCATTGCAGGACGCGGCGGCCGATACGCGCACGTTCGACCGGCATATCGGCACCGCGAACGCGTCGGTGAGCGAGGCCGCGCACGTGCATCGCGGCCACGAGGCGACGCTCGCCGACCTGCAGCGCGCCGCGCGCAAGGCGAAGGCCGCCGAGGACAAGCTGGACAAGGCCGGCGAGAAGGCGCTGCACGCGCGCGCCGCGCGGGTCGAGCGCGACGCCGACGAGGTCGCGGACGGCTACGCGGTGCGGCGCTTCGCGACGGGCGGCACCTGGGTGGCCGGCGCGGGCGACGCGGCCGGTCATGCGTCCACGCCGCCGGAGGCCGCCGCCGCGTTCGATGCGGCAATGACCGAAGCGGAAACCGGTGCCGACATCACGGCTAAAACCGGCCCGTCCGCCTCGCCCGACGACTCCGCCCCGCCCGCCGTCGCGGAGCGCCGATGCTAGACCAGGCCGCGGGTTTCAACGACGTCGCCGGCATGCTGCGGCCGCTGCTCTACGTGATGCCGCGCCTGCTGCCGATCATGTTCGTCGTGCCGGTGTTCAACGAGCAGATCATCACGGGCCTCGTGCGCAACGGGATCGCGGTCGTGATCGCCGCGTTCGTCGCGCCGACGATCGACGCCGCGCAGGTCGCCGCGCTGCCGTTCCTGATGTGGTGCCTGCTCGTCGCGAAGGAGGCGGTGGTCGGCATGCTGCTCGCGGGCGCGTTCAGCGCGGTGCTGTTCGCGATCCAGGGCGTCGGCTACCTGATCGACTTCCAGACCGGCAGCGGCAGCGCCGCGTTCTTCGATCCGATGGGCGGGCACGAGGGCGGCCCGACGTCCGGATTCCTGAATTTCGTCGCGATCGCGCTGTTCGTCACGGCGGGCGGCTTGCAGGTGCTCGTGCAACTGTTCGCGCAGTCGTACGCATGGTGGCCGATCGGCTCGCTCGGCCCCGATTTCTCGTCGATGCTGCAAACCTTCATCGTGCGGCAGACCGATACGATCTTCGAATGGATGGTGAAGCTCGCCGCGCCGGTCACGATCGTGCTGGTGCTCGTCGAACTCGGCATCGGCCTGGTCGGGCGCGCGGTGCCGCAGCTCAACATCTTCGTGTTCTCGCAGCCGCTGAAGAGCGCGCTCGCGCTGCTGATGATGGTCCTGTTCCTGCCGGTGGTGTACGCGTCGCTGCATTCGCTGCTGAGCCCCGACAGCGGGCTGATGGCGCTGCTGCGCGCGCTGTTCGCCGCGCACGGCGGCGGCTGAGCGCGCGGGAGCCGACATGGCCGAAAAGGACCAGAAACCGACCGCGAAGCGCCTGCGCGAGGCGCGCGAGAAGGGCGACGTACCGAAGAGCGCGGAAACGGTGTCGTCGGCGTTCTTCGTCGGCGTGTGCGTGGCGCTCGCGGTGGGCATCGGTTCGATGTTCGCGCGATTGCAGGCGCTGTTCCGGCTCGTGTTCGACGCGGTCGGCGCCGCCGATCCGTCCGCGCGGCTCGCGGTGCTGATCGACGGCGCCGCGCGCGACTGGGCCACGCAGTCCGCGCAGATCGTCGCGGCCGGGCTGCTGGCGGGGCTGCTTGCGGGCTTCGTGCAGGTGGGCGGCGTGATGGCGTGGAGCCGCCTCGTGCCGCAGTTGTCGCGGCTCAACCCGGCCGAGGGGATGAAGAACCTGTGGTCGCTGCGCAACCTGGTCAACCTCGCGAAGATGCTGCTGAAGACGGCGCTGCTCGTCGCGACGCTCGGCTGGCTGATCGTCGAGTCGCTCGATCCGTCCGTGCAGTCGGGCTTCACGCGGCCGGTCTCGATCCTCGCGCTGATCGTGAAGCTGCTGATGCTGCTGTTCGGCTGGGCCGCGCTGATCTACATCGTGATGGCGCTGATCGACATCGTGCACCAGCGGCACGAATTCAACCAGAAAATGAAAATGTCGATCGACGAAGTGCGGCGCGAGCACAAGGAGGACGAAGGCGATCCGCACATCGAGGCGAAGCGCCGCCAGCTCGCGCGCGAAGTGCAGTTCGCATCGCTGCCGGACCGGGTCGGCTATGCGTCGGTGGTCGTCTATTCGCCGCGCGTCGCGGTCGCGCTCTACTACGGCGGGATGGGCTCGCTGCCGTGGGTGCTCGCGCGCGGCGAGGGCGACGCGGCCGAGCGGATCGTGCGGCTGGCCCGCGACGCGCTGCGCCCGACGCTCGCGAACGTCGGGCTCGCGCAGGCGCTGTACGAGACGACGCCCGAGAACGGCACGATCCAGCCGCAGCACTTCCGCGAGGTCGCGCAGTTGCTGAAATGGGCGACCGGCGCCGCGTGACGCGGCGTTCCGGAGGGCGTCATGCCGGTATGCCCCCCTTTTTTTGCCTGCCTTGCCTGCCGGCCATCCGGCGGGATTCGATATGGCCCCGTGATCTGGCCATCCGCACGCGGCGCTTGACGTCCATTTTTTTCCGGACGGTGCCCGCATTCACTGGTGAATTATTGCTGATTTATTTCTTCGTAATATGGCTCGACCGTCATGCCCGACGGCGGGCCGCGAGGTGCGCGGTGCGTGACGGAACAGGTCAACAGGGGCAGACAAATCAATGTGCGGAATCGACGGCTTTCTGAATAGCGTCGCCTTCGATGAGGAGACAGCGCGCGGCACGCTCGCGCGAATGACGGCGAGCCTCGCGCATCGCGGGCCGGACGGGCAGGGCATCTGGGTCGACCCGGAAGCCGGCATCGCGCTCGGCCACCGGCGGCTCGCGATCGTCGACCTGTCGGTGCACGGCCGGCAGCCGATGGCTTCCGCGTGCGGCCGCTACGTCCTCGTCTTCAATGGCGAAATCTACAACCATCGCGAACTGCGCGCGGAGCTCGAGCGCACGGGGCGCGCACCGGCGTGGCGCGGCCACTCCGACAGCGAGGTGCTGATCGCGGCGATCGTCGCGTGGGGCGTCGAGGCCACGTTGCGGCGCGCGACCGGCATGTTCGCGTTCGCGCTGTGGAATCGCGCGTCGCGGGTGCTGACGCTCGCGCGCGACCGGATCGGCGAGAAGCCGCTCTACTACGGCCGGATCGGCGACGCGCTCGTGTTCGCGTCCGAGCTGAAGGCGTTGCGCGGCTATCCGGGCTTCGACGGCACGATCGACCGCGACGCGCTGTGCCTGTATCTGCGCCAGTCGAGCGTGCCCGCGCCTTACACGATCTATCGCGGCATCCGCAAGCTGCCGCCCGGCACGTACATCCAGTTCGAACATGCGCGCGACACGCCGCGCGTGCGTGCGTACTGGACGCTCGAACAGGCGATCGAGGCGGGCCGCGCGCAGCCGTTCGAGGGCAGCGCCGGCGAAGCCGTCGATCAGCTCGACACGATCCTGCGCCAGGCCGTCGCGCGGCAGATGGAAGCCGACGTGCCGCTCGGCGCGTTCCTGTCGGGCGGCAT
Source organism: Burkholderia sp. MS389 (assembly GCF_016899425.1). Classification (GTDB taxonomy): domain Bacteria; phylum Pseudomonadota; class Gammaproteobacteria; order Burkholderiales; family Burkholderiaceae; genus Burkholderia; species Burkholderia sola. Next base: position 1,064,787 of record NZ_CP045995.1, on the reverse strand, counting down.
CGATTCGTCGGCGATCGTCGCACTGATGCAGGCGCAATCGGCGTCGCCGGTCGACACGTTTACGATCGGCTTTCACGAGGCCGGCTACGACGAGGCCGGTTACGCGAAGGCCGTCGCGCGCCATCTCGGCACGCGCCATACCGAGCTTTACGTGACGGCCGACCACGCGCTCGGCGTCGTGCCGAAGCTGCCGTCGATCTACGACGAGCCGTTTTCCGATGCGTCGCAGATCCCGACTTTTCTGGTGTCCGAACTGACGCGCCGGCACGTGAAGGTGAGCCTGTCCGGCGACGGCGGCGACGAGCTGTTCGGCGGCTATACGCGCTACTTCCTGACGCCGCGCCTGTGGCGCAAGCTGCATCGCGTGCCGGCGGCGGTGCGCGCGCGGATCGCCGCCGCGCTGCATGCGTTGCGGCCCGATCACGCGGACCAGCTCGCGGCCGTCGCGCAGGGCGCATGGGGCGGCGGCGTGGAAGCGCGCGAATCGTCGTCGCGCATCGGCGATCGCCTGCACAAGCTCGGCCATGTGATGACCGCCGAGAGCCGCATCGGGCTGTACCGGCTGCTGATGTCGTCCGTGCATCATCCGGAGCGCATCGCGCTGGCGGGGCAGGAGCCGCCGACGCCGCTCGACACGGTATCCGCGTGGCCCGCGCACCTGAGCTTCGCCGAGCAGGCGATGGCGATCGACACGCTCACGTACCTGCCGACCGACATCCTCGCGAAGGTCGATCGCGCGGCGATGGCCGTGAGCCTCGAGACGCGCATGCCGTTCCTCGATCATCACGTCGTCGAATTCGCGTGGCGCGTGCCGGCGTCGGTGCGCTTGCCGGAAGGGCAGTCGAAGGCGCTGCTGCGCCGGCTGCTCGACCGGTACGTGCCGTCCGCGCTGATCGACCGGCCGAAGCAGGGCTTCTGCGCGCCCGTCGACCACTGGCTGCGCGGCGCGCTGCGCGACTGGGCCGACGCGCTGCTGCGGCCGTCGCGCCTGCGCGACGAAGGCTTCTTCGATGCGGCGGCGGTCGAGCGGCTGTGGCGCCAGCACCAGACGGGCCGGATGAACTGGCAGCACCAGCTGTGGACGGTGCTGATGTTCCAGGCGTGGCTGGAACATCAGCGGGCGACGTGATGCGGCGTGCCGCGCGCGGCGCCACGCGCACCGCGCGCGAGGATCAGCCGACGATCAGCGGCGTGCCGACCGACAGGCGGTTCGGATCGCGTGACACCGACGGATTGAGCTGCAGGATCTCGTTGAACGCGCGCGTATCCTGCTCGCCGCGCGTCATCGCCTGCTGATCGGCGCGCGACACGTGCGCGGCGTCGAGCAGCGACTGGCGATGCTGGTCGGCGATGACCCACAGCGAATCGCCCGCGACGACGATGTAGGGCTGCGGCGACGCCGACGGTTGCGCGGTCGACGGCGTGGCGCTGGCGGACGGCGAAGCCGGCGCGGCAGGCGACGCACTGGGCGATGCGCTCGCCGAAGCGCTTGGCGCGGCGCTTGCCGAAGGACTGGCCGAACGGCTGGCCGACGCGCTCGGCGACGCACCGGGCGCGAGATTCGATTGCGACGAATTCGACTGATTCGACGAACCGGACCCCGAGCCGAAGAACGTCGTCAACAGACCTTCGATCAGCTTGTACGCGAACGCGCCGACCGGAATCAGCACGACGGCCGTCGGGATCTTCTTGATCAGCGGCGTCGCGTTCGGGAAATGCGTGTTCAGACGCCCGCCGAGCAGCAGCGCGGTGGACACGCCGGTCGCGATCGCGAGATCGTAATGGCCGCCGCTCCACTGCACGCCGGTGCCGAGACCGCCGTACGCGACGGCCATGAAGTCGCTCGCCGAATCGGTGAAGCGCACGATGCGGCTGCGCTTGTCGGCATTCACGCGGTGCGCGCCGATCGTGTAGACGAGGCCCGCATACGTGGCGCCGAACGCACCGCTCGCGATGGCGGCCGAGCCGTAGGCGAGATCGAACGCCCCGTGCGCGTGCACCATGCCGCTGATGCCGACCGCGAGCGTCGCGGTCGACGTGATCGCGGCGCCCGCGCGGCCCGCGATCCCGAACAGGTGACGCGGGTTACCGGTATGGAGCTGCTGCAGCGACGTGCCGCCGACGGTGCCCTGCATCTGCGCGAGCACGTCCGCGGCGAGCGCCTTGATGTGGGTGGTCGCGTCGTCGAAACTCATCAGCCCGACGCGGTTCAGTTCGACATACTGCGCGGCCAGCGTCCGCGCTTCGTTCGAGATCTGCTCGAGCTGCGCGCGCCGGTTCTGGCCGTAATCGTGCGCGCCCGAGCGCAGCTGCCGCGACAGCGTCACTTCGAGCCGCGTGAGCACCGCCTGCGCGGCTTTCGGATCGCCGGCCTGCAGGCTGCGCACCGCGCCCTGGTGCATGACCTGGAACACGCGACCGAGACGCGAGCCCAGCAGGAACGACGACGTCGCGCTGCTCAGCATGTCCTGCCGCAGCACGTGCGTCGCGCCGAGCGTATCGGCGATCACGAGCGCGCCCGCACCGGTGACGAGCGAGCTGAAGCCGATCGACTTCCACAGCTCCGCCTTGCGGAACGACGGCCGATGCACGCGCAGCGCGTTGATCTGCGCGAGCGCCTGCAGTTCCTCGATCATCTTCGCCTGTTTCGGGTTCGCCGCGATCTGCCGGCCGACGCTGATCGGCTTCGACGGATCGTTCTTCAGCGCTTCGCGCTCGACCACCGATTGCCAGTACGCGCGACTGTCGGGCAGCGGCCCGGCGGGATCGGCGGTCGACACGACGGTGCCGCGCGCCGGCGCGCGGCCGCCCGCTTCCGCGAGCCAGCGTTCGCCGAAGCGGCGGGCGAGTTTTTCGGTGCGCGTGGCGGGCGGATGATCGGCCGACGCCCACTGCGTCATCGCATGCTCGATCGTCGCCTTGCGCGCCTGGTTGACGAGCGCGGTCGTGTTGCGTTCGTACAGTTCGCCGCGCAGCGTCGCGAGCGCGTCGTCGGACAGCCCTTTCGACTTGCCGATGCGCGCGATCTCCGCGAACAGCACCTGCTGCTGGTTCGCGAACGCCTCGGGGCTCACCGGTTCGAACACGCGCGTGAGCGCATCGGCGCCGTGCAACCGTGCGAACTTGCCGTGACGGTCGGTCTGGTAATAGTCGACGATCCGTTCCGCCAGCGCCCGCGTCAGGTCCTGGTTCGCGATGAAGTCGGCGCCGTGCGTGCCGTACGACAGCCCGACGTGCAGCCAGTCGATCGCCTTGCGGTCGAGCAGCGCATCGAGCAGCTCGACGTGGCCGGCGCCAGGCACCGGTTCGAGCACGGCGTCCCATCCGTGAAAGCTCAGCATCACGTTCGGCGCGGGCTCGCCGGCGTGATCGTGCGACCACGTCTCGAACGACGTCATCAGCCGTGTGTACTCGGCATAGCTGTCGTTGGTGCCGGCGATCGTGCGGCGGTCGTCCGCGGAGACGAGCGGGCGGCCCGACGCCGCTTCGAGACGAAGCTGGAAGCCGTGGCGCGATGCCGCGGTGAGCCATTTGTGCAGATGCGCGATGTCGTCGAGCTCGAGCGTGCGCGTGGTGCCGTCCGGCGCCTCGCGCGTGATCGTCGCGTCGGCCTCGTTGTAGCGCGCGCCGATCGGGGAGCCGAACTGGCGCGCGCGCCGGATGAACGCCGGATCGTGCTTGCCGCCGCGCGCGGCCGCGAGCGTATGCGGATCGACCGGAATCGACACCACCGGCATCGCGCCGCCATATTGCTCGACGTAGCGCACCGCGAGCGCGGGATCGTCGCGCAGGTTGAACGCACGCGCCATCGGCGCGACGCGGTCCTGGATCTCGGCCGGCGCGCGCACGAACGCCTGGATCGCGCGCTTGTCGATCATGCGTGCCGCGCTGTGGCGCGTGGCGTAAGCCTGCATCCACTTCACGAAGCGGTTGTGATCGCCGCCGGGATCGGCGACCGGCCCGCGCGACGGCATGCTCGACACCTCGCGCGCGAGACCGATGGGGATGCCGAGCGCCTTCAGCATCGGTGCGTCGGCCAGGATCGTCTGCGGTTCGTCGGTCAGCGCGAGGCCGCCGGCATCGGGCTGGTTCTTGCGTGCGGTGACCGCCTTCACGCGGCCGATCGTCGGGAACCAGTCGGCCACCTTCGCGGCGCCGTAACGCATCACCCATTCCGCGACCGTGCTCGAACCCAGGCTCGGCTGGTAGGGCCGCAGCGTCAGCGGCTTGGCCGCCGGCGTTTTCGGCGGCTTCGGCGCATTCGACGCGTTTGCCGCGTTCGCGGCGCGGCGGTTGCGCCGGCCGCCCTTGCCGCGCAGCGCATTGCGGACCCGGCTGGCGGAGCCGGTTGCGCCGCTGGCGCCGCCGCCCGCCGGCTGCGCGGCTTGCTGGGCCGCGGCGAGGTCGGCCTGAGCGGCTTTCACGCGATCGATCTGGCCGGCGATCTGCGTGCGGATCCACCGCGTGGCGAGGTCGAACTTCTGCGGCAGCGCATCGAAATACGACTTCTCGTCGAGCAGCTGCGTGAGTCGTTGCGCGAGCGCGGCTTTCTGCGTGGCGGTCGCGCGCGGATCGAACGCCTCGGGCGCGAGCGTCGACAGCAGGAAGTGCTGGTTCGCGCCGAACGGGCCGCGCCCGAGCGGCATCTCGTCGAGCGGGCGGCCCGCGTCCGGGTGGTCGCGCAATTGCTCGGCGTTGTCGTACCAGAGCGCGTTGCCGTCGTGGATCGCGATGATGCCGCGGCGCGTATGCAGCGATTCGGCAACCGGATGATCGGTCTCGTACACGTACACGTAGTGATTGCCGCCCAGCGCCTTCAGTTCCAGCGCACGCATCAGGTGCAGCGTGTTCGCGCCGCTGAAGTCGATCGCGAGCTGCTTGCTGTCCGGGACGAGCTTCGGCGGCAGGAACGGACTGTCGGCGCCTTCGATCTCGGCGATCTTGCGGCGCACGCCGGGGTCGGCTTTCGCGAGGCCGCGCTGCACGCGCGTGCCGAGTTTCTGCATCGGCGGCTTCTCGTCGCCGAGCGCCTTGCGCATTTCCGCCGGCGCGAAGCCGCCGTAGCGCTCGACCGTGTCGTGCGCGACGTCCGTCACGACGAATCGCACGCCGCGCCGGCCGCCGGACAGGTTGCGCGCGCGCCGGCGGAATGCGGCGCCGAGATCGCGCGGCGCGATCGTCGCGTCGCCGAGCGAGGTCGACTCGTGATAGGTCCAGTCGTGCGCGGCGTTGCGCGTCGCGTAGCCGAGCACCTTGCCGGTTTCCTTGTCGATCGCGTAAAGCGTCGCGCCGTCGCCGGCCGCTTTCGCCGCCTGCTTCGGCCGGCGAAAGCGCGGCGCGTCGGCAAGCGACTTCAGCGTCGTGACGACGTCCGCGTCGGGCGTCGCGGCCGCCTGTTCGGCTTCCCACGTGCGGCCGTCGCTGCGCGCGGTGATCCGCGCGGCGCCGCCGTACTCGCGCAATTCCGCGAGCGGCACGGGCGACACGTAGAAATCGACGTCCGCCCGTTCCGCGCTGCCGTTGTCCTTCAGCGCGCGATAGACCGCGTCGGGGATCGACACGGCCGGATCGGCGGACGCCTTGTCGACGAACGTACCGTGCTCGTCGGTGCGCATGCTCGCGACGAATTTCGGCTGCGCATGGCGCGCGTCGATCGACGCGTCCGGCCGCGCTTCATGCTCGGCGATCAGCACGTGCGCATTCGTGCCGAACGCATCCTTCATCTGCTGGAGCGACGCGAGTTGCGAACCGTCGATGCGGATCAGGTCGCGCTTGCCGTGCGAGGCGAGGTGATCGAGCGCATGCTGGCGGCGCGCGGCGTCCGCCGCCGCTGCGGGCACCGGCGCGTTCGACCCCGGCTGCGGCGCGGGCGCCGGCATCTCGCGCGGCACGCCGAGCGCGTGCATCGCGTCGGCCTGGCTCGCATAGTACGCGCGATAGGTCGCGTGGCCCGGCACGGACGGCGCGACGTCGCCGAAGGCGGCCGCGAGCCGGCGCAGCCCGGCTTCGTCGCCGGGCATCACGTGGTCGGCTTCGCGTGCGATCGCATCGGGCAGGCGGGCGTCCCTGGCGATGTCGATGCCGCCATCGTCGAGGATTTCGCGGCGCACCGCGAACGCATTCGCCTGCGCGCGCGCTTCGGCCATCAGCGCGCTGTCGGTCAGCGCGTCCGGCGACGAGCGGTCGAGCGCGAGGCGGCGCGTGATCGTCTCGACCGCATGCTGCGCTTCGTGTGCGAGCGTGTAGACGAGCGTGCCGGCGCCGTAGAACTGCCCGTCGAGCACGATCCGCTGCTTCGCGGTATCGATCCGGCTGCCGCGCCCGGGCCGGCCCACCACGATTTTCCAGCCGGCCTCGCCGGCCAGCGCGACCTGCTGGCGCAACAGGCTCGAGCGGTCGACGAGCGCATGGGCGGCCTTGGGCAGCGGCGCGCCGCCGAACCGCATCCGGATGCGCGTGATGACGGACGGCTTCTGCACGAACGCGTCGGGCGGCAAGTGCTCGGTGATGCCGGGATGCGCGAGCTCGATCGCGCCGCGCGCGATGCCGTCCTCGAGCATCACGCGCAGCGTGCCGATCTCGCGGACGATGCCTTCCACGTTCAGCTTCGGCGCATCGGTCATGACCGTCGACGGATCGCTCAGGTAGAAGTCGCCGTGCGCATCGAACACGCCTTCGAAGTCGTAGTACAGACGGTGCTGCGCGGTGATGTCGCGCGCGCGGTCGAGCTGCGCGAACGCGTCGCGGGTGACGCGCGACGGCAGCATGCCGGCCATCACGTCGTGGCTGCTCAGCGACGCGAACGGCGCGTACATCACGGCCACGCGATCGAATGCCGCGAACGGGCCGCCGACCGTCAGCGTGCGCAGCCCGTGTGCGCGCAGCGCCGCGAGCCCTTCCTGTTCGAGGCGGATCGATTCGATGTGGCCGAGAATCGCGCGATTGTCCGTGCCCTCGTAGAGACCGATCGCATTGCGCCGGCCCAGTTCGAACACGGTCTTCTCGATGCCGGCGCCGGTGGCCGCGCCGGTGAAGCGCTCGACCGGCACGCGTGCGGCCGGATCGCCGCTCGCGTGGACGCCGTTGCCGTCGACGTCGAGCGCGCCGAGGTCCGGGCGCTGGTGCGGCGCCGGATCGTAGCGCAGCCACGCGTTGGTATGGCTGAGCCGCGCCTCGGCGCCGAGTCCGACCGCGATCGTCGGCGGCGCGTAGACGGGGCGCTGCCAGACGTTCGCGAGCCAGGCGGCGGCGTCGCGGCCGTTGCGTGCCGACAGAATCACCGACGAGCCGGGCAGGCCGAGCACCGAGCGGTGCGCGAGCGTGACCTCGACCGGCGTGTACGGCCGGCCGTCCGGATCGACGAGGCGGCCTTGCGCGTCGGTGACGCCATGCACGATCACGATGCGGCCGTCGCGGTCGTAGGACAGCGGACCCGAGCGATCGAGCGTCAGCGCGTCGACGCCGGCGACCGGCTTGCCGTCGAACGGCGAGGCCTTCACCGCACGTGCGCGCGACCATGCCGTTTCTTCGGCGAGCGTGGCGGCCGTCTCGCGCGGCGCCGGCATCGTCACGCCGGCGCGCTGCGCGGCCTGCGCCTGGCGCCGGTACAGCTCGCCGTAGGTGACGCCGCCGTCGAGCGACGTCGGGCTGTGCTCGAACGCGTCGGCGAGGCGCGCGAGCGAGGCGGCGTCGCCGGCCCGCGCGCGGCCGTATTCGTTGGCGATCGCGTCGGGCAGCGCGACGTGGCGGCCGATGTCGATGCCGAGGTTCGCGCGGATCTCGTCGCGCACCGCGAATGCGTTGACCTGCGCGCGCGCCTCGGCGAGCAGCGCGCTGCGCACGTAGCGCTGCGTCGAGCCATAGTCGAGCCCGAGCGTGCCGGTCGCGGCCTCGAGCGCATGGCGGGCTTCGTGCGCGAGCACGTAGACCATCGATCCGGTCGACTGCAGGCCCCCGTCGATCGTGACGCGCCGCCGTCGCGTGTCGATCTTGCTGCCGCCGCCCGGCTTGCCGCGCACGACTTTCCAGCCTGCGTCGGCGCCGAGCCGAAGCTGCTGCGACAGCAGGCTCGATGCGTCGATCAGCCGGTACGCTTCCTTCGGCAGCGGCGCGCCGCCGAAGCGCATCCGCACGCGCGTGATGACCGACGGCTTTTGCACGAACGCATCGGGCGGCGGCGTTTCGGCGAGTCGCGGATGCGCGAGTTCGACGTGGCCGCGCTCGAGGCCTTGCGTCAGCGCGCGTTCGATCACCGCGAGCCGCTGCAGCGTGGTGAAATGCTCGCCCGCGCCCATGCCGATCGCACCGGGGTCGCTCAGCAGGAAATCGCCGCCGCGTGTGAAGAGGCCTTGCAGGTCGAAGCCGATGCCGGTGCGTTCGACGACTTCGCGAATCTGCCGGATGTGCTCGAGCGCCGCGCGCGACACCACGCGCGGCAGCGCGCCCGTCTCGAAGCCGAAGCTGTGGAACACGCCAAGCGGCCGGTACAGCACGGCGACGCGATTCAGCGCGGAGAACGGACCGTCCATCGTCACGGTCTTCAGCCCGTACGACGCGAGATCGTCGAGTGCGATGCTCTCGTCGATCGCCGCCTCGATCTGGCGCGCTTCGGACGTATGCGGGCCGTTGTCGTAAACCGCGAGCGCGGCATCGTGACCGAGCGCGAACACGGTTTTTTCGGCACCGGCGCCGAGCAGCTCGCCGACGTGACGCTCGACGTCGATCCGCGCCGCCGGATTGCTTTCGAGGTGCACGCCTTCGGCGTCGGCCGCCAGTTGCCCGAGATCGTGCGGCGCCGCGGGCGCGGGATCGTAGCGGCGGAATGCGCCGGTGTCGAGCAGCGCCGCGTGTTCGCCGACCGCGTGCGGGGGCGGCGCATACACCGGCCGCTGCCACAGATTCGCGAGCCCGGCGGCGGCCGCCTCGCCGCCGTGCTTCGCGGACAGCACGATCGAATAGCCATCCTTGACCAGGAACGACGGCGCCTGGTCGAGCGCGTATTCGTGCACGCCGGCCGGCCGCCCGCCGGCGAGCAGCGTGCCGTCCGGCAACGTGTCGGCGTGCAGCATCAACACGCCTTCGTCCTCCAGCATCGTGAAGTGGCGGCTGCGCGCCGCCTGCAGGTCGGCCGCCGCGGGCACGGGCCCGTCGCCGAACGGCGACGCATATTCGGCATGCGCGCGGCTCCATGCCACGCGTTCGTCGAAGCTGCGCACCCCGTGCGGCACGTCGCCCGTCTCGTGCGTCTGCGGCGCGGGCATCCGGCGCGGGATGCCGCCGCGGCGCTTCTGGCGCGACCATACGTCGTCGTAGAAATCGCGGTAGGTCTCGCCGTCGCGGCCCGACACGGGCGCATCGGCGAATGCGTCGACGAGGCGTCCGACCGTGCCCGCATAGTCGCGCGACGGCGCGCGCCATGCGGCGCCTTCGCGCTCGATCGCATCCGGCAGGCGCACGTGCGCGGCGATGTCGCCGCCGCCCGCGAGCTCGATTTCGTAGCGTGCCTCGAACGCGTTGATCTGCGCGCGCGCCTCGGCTTCGAGCGCCTTGCGCGTGAAGCGGCTGCGGTTGCCGTAGTCGAGGTTCAGCACGCCGGCCATCGCCTCGACCGCATGGCGCGCTTCGTGCGCGAGCGTATAGGTGATGCTGCCCGGATGCTGGAGCGCGCCGTCGATCGTCACGCGGCGCTTGCGCGGATCGATGCGGCTGCCGCCGCCGCGCTTGCCGAGCGTCACGCGCCAGCCGGCGTCCTGCAGCATGCGCAGTTGCGTGGCGAGCGTGCCCGACTGCATCGCGAGCGCCTGCGCGGCTTCGGGCAGTGCCGCGCCGCCGAAGCGCATCTGCATCCGCGTGACCCAGCCCGGCTTCGCGGCGCCGGCGTCGGGCGGGGCGGTCTCGGTCGTTTCAGGGTGCGCGGCGGCGAGGCCGATGTCGTCGTTCGCCGCGGTGCGACGTTCGCCGCCCGTCGGCGCGCGGTCGGCCTGGCCGTCGGCGTCGTCGAGCGCGCGTGCGCCGCGGTTGGCCGCGGCGGTTTCGCGTTCCGCCATCCGCTCGGGCGTGCCGGCGTGTTCCGGCTTGACGAGCACGAGCACGCGGTTCGGCGCGCTGAACACGCCATCGAGCGCGTTGACCGGCTCGGGCGGCGCAGCCGTCCGCGGCATCGCCGGTTCGTTCGGGCCGCGCTTGCCGGCCAGCACGATCACCGTGTCGTCGGCAGCCGCGCGGGGCGCAGCCGGCGGCGCTTCGTCGGGCGCGATGCCGGCCGGCAGGCCGGCTTCATGGGCCGCGACCGTCTCCGGCGCGGGATCGAAGCGCAGCACGCGCGCGCCCGCGCGCAACTGGCCGTCCGCCCCGAATGCATCGGGCGCGGCTGCATAGACGGGCTTCTGCCAGCGGTTCGCGAGCTCGGGTGCGAGCGCCGCGTCGTGTTCGCCGGCGACGACGATTACCGGTTCCGCGAGATCCTGCGGGCGCGGCGACGATGGCCGCGCACCCGGCGCGTCGGGCGTCGCGCCGCTGCGCACCACGTAGACCGTGCGATCGCCGATTTCCATCGGCTCGGCGTTCGGCCCGCGCGGCACGGCGATGCCGGCCGGATCGGACGTCGCCGCGCGCGCGACGGGCGCGTCGTCCGTCAGATCGACGACCTTCGCGTTGACGCGCGGCGGCGTGCCGTCCGGCTTCGCGCGCGTGCCCGGGCCGGCCGGCTCGTCGGCCGCGACGGGCCGCCAGCGCATCGATTGCGTGTCGGCGCTGCGCCGGTTGGTGCTCGCGGTCGTGCTGCTTTCGGCATCGGTTTCGTCGCGCTGCTGCTGTACGCGGGCGTGTTCCTCGCTGGTGCGGCGCGTGCTGCGCGCGTCGGCGGATACGCTCGCGGCTTCGCCTTCGGCCGCCGTCTGCGCGAGGCGGCGCGGCGCCTGCGCGCCGGCGACCGTCTGCCGGTATGCGTCGCTCGCCTGGTCGAGCACGTGTTGCAGCACGTCGAGCGGCGTCTTCGCGACGATCTTCGGCGTCACGCTCATCTCGCCGTCGGGGCCGAACGACATGCGTTCGCCGGTGCCGGCCACGTCGTCGACGCGCGTGCCATTGGTCCAGGCCTTCGGCGACACCGAGACGACGGACAGCGTGCCGTCCTCGCCGAGCACCACCGATTTGCCCGGCGGCAGGCGCTTCGCGGATGCGCGGTCGAGCACGCGAATCGGCGTGTTGTCGTAGGTGAGCACCTTGTCGCCCACGCGCAGCGTGCCGTCCGGCGACACCTTGACGGCTTCGCCGTCGAGCGTCACGCGCGTGCGACCGGCCGCGAGCGACGACGCGTCGCCGCTGTTGAGAATCCGGCCGATCGTCTGGCTGTCGACGCTGACGGTCTTGCCGTCGGCCCCGCGGATCGGCACCGGCTGGCCGATGCGTGTGCGCACCGACGTCACCGCGCGTTCCTTGAGGCCGCCGGCGGCCATCAACGCGACGTTGGTGATCCCGGACTTGAGCTGCTCGCCGGCCGCTTTCTTGTCGCCGGTGACGAAATACTCGTAGCCCGCTTCGCCGAACGCCTCGACCGCGCCGCCCACGCCCGTCACGACCGCGGTGGTCCGCGCGCCGGTGGCGAGCACCGACGCGACCTTCGGCGTGCGCGTGAGCGCCGTGACCGCGCGCGTGAACAGCTTGCTGCCGGCCAGCTTCGCGGCGCCCGCCGCGCCCATCGGCACGAGGTTGATGAAGTCGGCCCGCGCGCCCGGGTCGGTAAACGGATTGAGACTGCGCCCGTGGTCGGCGCGATTGGCGAGATCGAGTCCGGCGCTCGTCATCGTCGCGCCGATCGCCGTATACATCATCCCCGCACCGAGGATGTTCAGCGGCACGCCGACGATCGCGCCGATGCCGGTGCCGTCGAGCAGCGTGCCGAGACCTTCGAGCGCCATCCCGCCGACCATCATGCCGATGTTCAGGCCCGTGCTCGTCAGCGTGTTCAGAAAACTGTCGAAGCCGCTTTCGTGATGCGCGGCCTTCGACACGAGCTGCAGCGTGCCGTCCGCGTTGTGGCCGGTCGCGATGTCGACGGTGCCGTCCGTCGACAGCTCGTTGTTGTCGATGTAATCGTTGATGTCGTCGTAGTTGCTCGCCGTCTCGTCGACGTACTGCGTGCCGTCCTTGCCGCTGACCTTGAACAGCGCGCTGGTGGTCATGCCGGCATCCTTGGCCGCGTAGACCATCGGCAACACGCTGACCTGCGTCGTCGCGCCGCCGCCGATCGACAGCAGCTTGTCGCGCACGCTGTTGATCGTCTTCAGCTTGTCCTTGTCGGTGTAGCGCGCGACGTCGTCCTTCGTCGGCGATACGGGATCCGAACCGTCGCTCGACGCCGCGTCGTTCTGGACGTCCGGCTGCATGCCGAGCGCGACGCCGATCAGATTGCGCTGCGCGTTGTCGGTCAACTTGCCGAACGCGATCGTGCCGCCGTTGTTCGTGCTCGCGCTGGCTGCGTCGAGCAGCGAATTCGACAACTCGCCGCGATGCGCTTCGTAGAAATCGTGCAGCGCCTTCTTGTAGTCGTTCTCGGCGTCCGAACCGGGCGCCGCATAGCGCAGCCGTTCGTCGAGGCCGGCGTCGAACCCTTCCATCAGCACCTGCTGGTGCGACGTTTCGCTCAGCAGTTGCAGACGCTGTACCGCGTTGTCGGCCTGCGTGACGGCCGCCTTCGCCTTGTCGAGCTCGTCCTGATACAGGTTCGGACGCGGCGCCGACGGCGCCGGGATCATGTCGTCGCCCGAGACGGTGCGAAAGCGCATGGGCGGCGGATTCGCGGCTGCCCAGTCGTCGTACTTTTTCTGCACTGACTCGAGCGTGCTCTTCGCCTGCGTCTGCTTGATGTGCGCCTGCGACAGCGCGAGCTGGGTCGCGCGCTCGTTGACCGAATCCGACATCCGGCTGTCGGCCGCGCGGATCGCGCCCGCGACGGTCTGCATGCGCTTCACGTCGAGCATCGTCGGGCCGGCCTGTGCGGCGGTCGGGCCCGACGACTGCGGCAGCAGGAACGGGCGGTCGAGCAGCGGCGACGCGGGCAGCGACGATGCGCCATTGGACCCGGGCAACGTCGGCGAGGCCTGCGGCGACGCGCTGGGCAGCGTCGGCGTGCCGGTGGGGGCGGCCGACGTCGCCGTCGACAACGACGATGCCGGCACACCCGGCAGGCCGTTCGCGGTCGACAGCGACGGCGTCAGCAGCGGCGTTTGAAGCGTGGGTTTCGTGAAGATCGATTGCGCGTTCACCCGCGCCTTGAGCTGCGACGCCTGATCGTCGTACTGCTGCGCGAGCGTCGCGCCGTACGCGACGACGAAGCCGTCGTGCGCGATGCTCGCCTGCTGCTTCGCCTGATCGAGCTTCGCATACGCATCGCCGAGGTCCAGGTCGACCTGCGGATCCTTGATCATCGCGTGCGGATTGTCCTTGTGCCACGCGCTGGATGCGTCCTGCTTCTTCGTATAGTCGGCCTGCAGCGTGTCGACCTGCCGCTGCGCGGACAGCATCTGCAGATAGCCGCCGCTCGTGTTCGCGGCCGTCTGCGCGCGGGCGAGCGCGGTCTTCGCGTCCGACACCTCGTTCGCGACGACCACCGTCGGTCCTTCCTTGCCGCTGGCCGAATCGTAGCGCTGCTGCGCGTTCGTGAGCGCCAGGCTGTCGTTGGCCGCGCCGTACGCGGCGTTCGCATAATTCGCATCCTTCGCGGCGGACGTGACGGCCTGCTGCGCGGCATCCTGCGAAGCGGGCGCATCGGGCATCGTGACCTGCAGCTCCAGCGGCTGCAACGCGTCGTTCAGCCGCCCGACGCCCGCATCGAGCGCGGCCTTGTAGTCCGGATCGGCGAGGTACGACTGGAACTGCGTATACGCGAGATTGGAATTCGCGACGTCCGCGAAGTATTTCGACGCACCCACGGCCGCCTTCGCGCTCGCGGTCTGCCAATTGTCGTAGAGCCGGATCTGCAGCGGGTTCTTGCAGTCGCCCGGTTGCGGCACCCAGTTCGGATCGTTCGCATGATCGGGGAAGGCGTCGAGCAGCGTCTTGAACTGCTGGTCGGCCGCGTGCTGCGCGTCGCCTGGGTCGGTCACCTTGCCGGAATCGTCGATCTTCATCCCGGCCGGCATGTCGGCGTTCGCCTGTTCGCCGTACAGGATCATGTAGCCGGCGTCGGTCGTCACGTTCAGCTCGCGCTGCGCGGTGTCGGCCGTCGTGCGCGCCTTCGCGTAGTCGGCCTGCGCGGTCTTGCGGTCGTCGGCCGTCGACTCGGGATCGCGGTTGACCAGATGCAGCACGTTCTGCGCGCCTTGCAGCGTCTGCGACGCGTTGTCGTATTTCGTCTGCGCGTCCTGGATCGCTTTCTGTACCGCGCGCGTCTTGTCGTTCTCGACCGTGATGTCGGGCGGCGGCGCCGTATATTGCGCGGCCATGCTCTGGATCAGCGACGTCGCGGACTGGATCTCGGCGTTGGTCGGCTTCGACGGATCGGTGGCCAGCGATGCGGTGACGGGAATCGGCGGCGCGGCGGTCGGGTTCGCGGGCCCGGCGGCCGGATCGTCCTTCTTCGGCGGAGGTGGAGGCGGGGGCGGCGGTGCAACGACCGGATTCAGCGTTTCCGACAGGAAGCGCTGCCAGTTGACACCCAGTCCCAATCCGTCGATCAACAGCATGCTCGTCTCCGTTGAGCCGCGCGATGCGCGGCACGCGCGGCGTCCTGCACGCCGCGACGTGATCGTTCGAGTGTACGGACGCACCCGGCGGCGGGAACGCCGCTGTTTCGTAGCGGCAGGAAGCGCTCGGCGCCCCGGCGTCGCGCGGGCTACGAGATGCGCGCGGCGTGCGGCAGCCATGCCGCGCGGCGTCGTTCGGACCCCTGAAAGCGGCGCGGACGCGCGCGCCCGGCGCCGCGCGCGATCATGCGATTACTGATCGAGACACCGCACGCACAGCCGCTTCGCCTGGCTCGCCGGCAAGCCGCGGCACATCATCACGACCGGGCGCGCATGGCACGACGGGGCGTCGGCGGAGGCGGCCGGCAACGGCAGCCGGCGCGCGCGGTCGGGCGGCGTGGTCGCGGCCGCCTCCATGCGTCGCTGCCGCGCCGGCGGCGGCACGTCGCGCACGACCGGGATCGGCTCGATGCCGCCTTCGTGCGCGTTGCGCTGCGCGCTCGCGACGACGCGGCTCACGTAGCCGCTCGAGAAGCCCGTCGTGAAGTTGCCGCTGTAATAGCACGACAGCGCCGCGCGCAACGCGGCCTGCGTCGCGCCGCCGGTGCCCGACGAGCGCGCGAAGCATTCGGTCAGGATCGCGCCGCCGGCCCGCAGATTGCGGCACGGCTCGAACATCGTCGCTTCGTCGAGCCCGTATTTCGCGAAATTGCGTTCGTTCACCTGCGCGAGACCGACGCTGTAGCTGAAGCCGCGCGACGACAGTGCGCGCGCGGTCGCGCGCGCCTCGTCGAGCGAGGCGGGCTGGCGCGCCAGATGCCCGCCGACCACGCCGATCGCATACGGATTGAAGCCCGACTCGGTGCGCACGAGGGCGGCGAGCGTAGCGGGGTCGACGTTCGGCGCGCACGCGCGAGCGAGTTGCGCGAAACCGGCGGCGCTGCCGGTTGCCTGCGCGACGCCGGGCTGGCCGCACGCGAGCACGAGCGCGACGAGCGCGGCAACGCACGCGGCGGCGGTTCGCAGGGCGCGTGCGCGCATCATCCGGCTCCGGCGACCCGATACGACAGCACGAGCCCGTGCACGAGCAGCGACCAGCCGTCGAGCGCGACGAACAGGAGCAGCTTGAACGGCACGGAGATCGTGGTCGGCGAGATCATCTGCATCCCTAATGCCAGCAGGATGTTCGCGACCAGCAGGTCGACGACGATGAACACGATGTAGATCACGAAGCCGATCTGGAACGCCTTCGTCAGCTCGGCGAGCGTGAAGCTCGGCACCAGCACGAGCAGGTCGTCGTCCTTGATGCCGTCCGCGCGGTTCTTCGGCCACACCGACGTCGCGGTGCGCACGAAGAATTCGCGATCGCGCTGCCGCGTATGCGAGACGAGGAAATCCTTGATCGGCGGCAGCGCGGCATCGGCGAGCGCGCCGATGTCCGACGTCGACAACTGTCCCGACGCATCGAAGTGGCGCGCCTGCAGCGCGTCGCGGATCGACATCCCGACGGGCGCCATGATGAACAGCGACAGGATCAGCGCGATGCCGTTCAGCACCAGGTTCGGCGGCACCTGCTGGATCCCGAGCGCGGAGCGCAGCAGGCCGAGCACGACCACCAGCTTCGTGTAGCTCGTCACCATCAGCGCCGCGAACGGCGCGATGCCGAGCGCGGCGATCACCGCGATCAGCGCGACCGGATTCGGCAGGTTGCCCATCGTTCAGCGCTCGCGCGGCGCGGGTTGCGTCAGCGTGACGACGCGTACGCCGAGCTTCTGGCCGACCGCGATCAGATGGCCGGTGCCGATCAGCATCCCGTTCGCGACGAGATGGATCACGCTCTGGTTGATGCCCTGCTGCAGCTCGATCACGGCGCCCGGTTGCAGCGCGCTCAGTTCGCCGAGCGGCATCGACGTGGGCGGCAGCTCGAAGCGCAGGTCGACCGCGAGGCCGTCGAGCGAGCGCGGTGCGTCGGCGGGCGGCGCGTCGTGCGTCGTCGTCGGCGCGGAGTCGGTGCGGGTCGGTTCCAAAGGCATCTCCCTGATTCGTTCGACGGTCAGCCGGTTGCCCGACGGCCGTCCGGTGATCTCCCACGCCGGCGCGGCCGGCAGCCGCGCGACGCACAGCAGGTTCTGCTCGTGCGCCTGCCAGCGCTCGATCGCGATGATGTCGCCGCCGACGACGTCGGCCAGTTCGGCCGTCGTCAGCTCGGTGCGGCCGATCTCGAACACGAGCGGCACGGGCAGGCTCGCGTAGGCCGCGCGCGCGTCGGCGAGCGCGGCCGGCGCGGCCGCGAAGAATACGGCCAGCGCATCCGGCGCGTCGAACAGCAGTGCGCCGTGGCAGCGCCACGCGGCGTCGGCGCGCCGCAGCTCGAACCGCAACGCGGACGGCAACGCGTGCCAGGCCGGCGCGTTGTCCGCCGGCGGCAGCAGTTCCACGCGCTGCCGCGTCGCCGTCTGCAGCACGGCCGCGAGCGGCGCGGCGAGATCGGCGAGCAGCGCCGCGCGGATCACGGCCGGAACCGCCGGATCGGCCGCATCGCCGAGCCATTCGGTTTCCGCGATCGGGTCGATCCACAGCGTGCCGGCGGCCGGGCCGACGACGAAACGGTACGCATGTGCATCGGCGGCAGGCTCGGCGTCGACGCGCCAGCACACCTCGTACGCATGCTCGCCGAGCGTGACCGGGACGGCGCCCGTCGCGCAATACGCATGCGACAGCCCACGCGCGGCGGCGGCGGACAGGCGCGGCAGGTAGGGCGACGCGTCGAGCGCGACCGCGGCCGGCGCGGCGGCGGGCGGCGGCGAAGCGGCGGGCATGGCCCGGTTCGCGGCGTCGCCGGCGTCGGCATTCGTCAGGAACAGCGCAGGCACGGCGGGATCGGGGCGGATTCGGCGTCGGTTCGACGGGTTGTTCTGATGCCGGCGGCGCCGAGGGGCGCGCGGCTGCTGCGTCGATTGTAGGGACGGCGATGGCCGCGTGCCGCGCCGGAATCCGTAGTCGCGACCAGCGCGCGCAGACGGCGGGAGCGCGGCGCTACGAAGCGTGACGAAGTGCGGCAGGGTGCAGCGGCGTGCGGCGGCGGGCGATGAAGCGGGCGGCGCGACGGCTGGCGGTCAAAGGCGACCGCCGCCCGGAGGCGGCGGTCGGGGCGCGATTGGCTGACGGGGCCGGACGGCGGGCAGGCCGCATCCGGCTGGCAGGTCGCGAGGGGCTGCGGATCCGCGCAGCGCGGTGGGGAGGCGTTGCCGGCGCGCGGCGAACGGGCGGCGCGCGGGCGAAGCGTTACGCGTAGTCGGCGGACATCGCCGGCTGCGGCGCCGCGCGCATGATCGGCGCCGCGTCGTGGCGCTCGACGTGCGTCATCGCCGCACCGAACAGCACGAGACGATAGCCGACCGCGTAGATCGGGATGATGCGCAGGTTCTTGTCGTGTTCGAGCTGCAGCTTCGAACGGATCCGCGAGATATGAGTGTCGAGCGTGCGCGACGACACGCCGAGCTCGCGGCCCCATACGGCTTCCTGGATTGCCTGCCGCGGCACGATCTTGTTCATGTTGTCGAGCAGGAATTCGACGACGTCGAATTCGCGCGGGGTCACGTCGACGACCTTGTTGTCGATTTCGATCGTGCGGCGGACGAAGTTGATTTTTATGTTGTCGATGTACAGGTATTTGCAATCCATGGTGGCCCTCGCATGTCCGTAAAGGAGTGTTTGCGGGGTCCTGTGCTGCAACTTCCGGGCCAGGGAGATGGTTGTCCGGCGGTGCGAGCCCGCGGCAAGGGCGCGGACGGCGGGGAAGCGTTGAATTTAAAAGAATTTTTAACGGGGAGCGCCGGGCGACCGATGAAAGCGGCCGGGCAATAGTGAAGGATTGTTACGTAGCATCGGGTGGCGACGTTACGGGCGTTACGTCTGACGTAACGTGTGGGGAGGACATCGTAACAAGCGGCACAACCGGGGTTAGCGGCATGCGATGGGAACCCTACATTGAACCCTACATTTAACTCTACGTGGTTCAATGAAAAATCAATATAAATCAGCAACATAAGTTATTATAATGGCCGACATTGAACCCTACATGGAACCATACAGGGAAGCATGACGACCGTCGCTACCTTCGAACCGTTGTTTCCCGAGGATCGCGTACTCGATCCGCTGCTCGAGCAGGCCGCCGAACTCGTCGATTCTTCGCAGCGGTTGCTTGCCATACGCGATACCCCGTTGGCCACCGCACTCGTGCCGCAATTGCGCGCGATGAACTCGTACTACACGAACAAGATCGAAGGCCAGCACACGACGCCTGCCAAGATCGAGGCGGCGCTGCATCGGGATTATTCGACCGATCTCGTCGAACGCAAGAAGCAGCGCTTTGCGGTCGCGCATATCGCGGCAGAAGCCGCGCTCGAGGAAGAGTGGCGTGCGCTACCGGTCGCTGCGTTGTTCGAGCCGGCGCGGATCTCGGCCATTCACGATCGCTTCTTTTCCTGCCTGCCTGACGACGAGCGAATGACCGCCGACGGCAATGTCGTCGTCCCGGGCGAATTTCGGCGCGGGGACGTGACGGTCGGGCGCCATCTGGCGCCGGAACCGGAAATGATCGCGCCGCTGCTTCAGGTCTGGGCGACACGTTACGCGCGCATTCGGGCCAAGGAATATCAACTGATCGGCATTGCCTGTTCGCATCATCGCCTCGCCTGGGTGCACCCGTTCATGGACGGCAACGGGCGCGTGGCGCGCCTGCATTCGCATCTCGGGTTGCGCGCTGCCGATCTGACCCACGGTCTCTGGTCGCCGCTTCGAGGGCTGGCGCGAGAGCATGAGCAGTATTACGCGAGGCTGAGCGAGGCCGACCAGACGCGTCGCAACGATCTGGACGGCCGTGGCAATCTATCCCAGGAAGGATTGGTCAAGTTCGCCCGGTTTTTTCTCGACTGCTGTCAGGACCAGGTCGGTTTTATGGTGCATATGACCCAGTTCGATGGAGTGACGGGACGGCTGCTGGATTTGCTGAGGTTCCTGGAGGCCAACCCATGGACGATTCGCTCGGAAAAATCCGTGATCAAACCGGAAGCGGCGGCGCTGGCGATGGAGTTCGTGGCGCTGCGCCGGACCGTCACGCGTGCGGAATTCGCGCAGATGCTGGGTGTCAGCGACGTACTGGCGCGCAGGATCGTTCGATCGCTGCTGGACTACGGGCTGCTGACCTCGCCTTCGCATCGCGGCGAGCTTTCTTTTGGATTGCCGTTGAATAGCCTGCGGTTTCTGTTTCCGAGGCTTTGGCCCGAAGTTGAGCAGGAGTGAGCGAGCGTGGCGGGCCGCGTCCTGTCATGCGGCTTCGGCCCGGATGAGCATGGTGTTGACGATGCGTTGAAAAACACCGGCCGCGGCGCATACCTTGCGCCGCAGCCGGCGTCCCGGCCCATCAAGCCTTCGCGCTCTCCGCCGAATCGAACGGCAGCACGTAATGCCGCTTGCCCGTCGCCGCGAAGATCGCGTTCGCCACGGCCGGCCCGACCGGCGCGACGCCCGGCTCGCCGACCCCGGTCGGCGCCTCGGCCGACGGCACGATATGCACCTCGACCTTCGGCATCTCGGCCATCCGCAGCACGTGATAGCCGTCGAAGTTGCGTTGCTCGACCTGGCCGTCCTTCAGCGTGATCGCGCTGTGCATTGCCGCGCCGAGCCCGAAACCGATGCCGCCTTCCATCTGCGCGGCGACGATGTCGGGATTGATCGCGATCCCGCAGTCGACCGCGCACACCACGCGCTCGACCTTCACCTTGCCGTCCGCATCGACCGACACCTCGGCCACCTGCGCGACATAGCTCTTGAACGCCTCGGCCACCGCGATCCCGCGCCCGCGGCCCTTCGGCAGCGGCTTGGCCGGATCCCAGCCGGCCTTCTGCGCGGCCAGCTCCAGCACCGCGCGCATCCGCGGCTCCTTCGCGAGCAGGTCGCGGCGGAACGCGTACGGATCCTTGCCGGCCGCATGCGCGGCTTCGTCGATGAACGCCTCGACCGCGTACGCCGTGTGCGAGCTGCCGACCACGCGCCACCACAGCACCGGCAGGCCGACCTGGGTCGTGGTGAGTTCGACCGACACGTTCGGCACCGCGTACGGCAGATTCGCCGCGCCCTCGACCGACGTCGCGTCGATTCCGTTCTTGACCATGAATGCCTCGAACGGCGTGCCGGCGAGGATCGACTGGCCGACGATCCGGTGACGCCAGCCCACCAGCCGACCGTCCGCGGTCAGGCCCGCGTCGAGCTTGTGGAAGTACATCGGCCGGTAGAAGCCGCCCTGGATGTCGTCCTCGCGGGTCCATTGCAGCTTGACCGGCTTGCCGTCCGCGCCGAGCGCCTTCGCGATCGACACGGCCTCGACCACGTAATCCGACCACGCGTTCGCACGCCGGCCGAAGCTGCCGCCCGCATACAGCGTGTGGATCTTCACCTGTTCGGGCTTCAGTCCCGCGACCTTGGCCGCGTTGCCCTGGTCGACCGTCTGGAACTGGTCGCCGGCCCAGATCTCGCAGCTGTTCGCCGTCAGCTTGACGACCGCGTCGAGCGGCTCCATCGGCGCATGCGCGAGATACGGGAATTCGTACGTCGCGCTGATCTTGCGCGCCGCGCCGGCGATCGCCGCATCGGCATCGCCGTCCTTGCGCGCGGACGCGCCCGGCTTCTCGGCGAGTTGCCGGTATTCGCGCATCAGCTCGTCCGAGCCGCGCTTTTCCGCCTTCGTTTCGTCCCAGTCGATCTTCAGCGCGTCGCGGCCCTGTTTCGCGGCCCAGAAGCCCGTCGCGACGACCGCGATACCGCCCGGCACCTGCACGACCGAGACGACGCCCGGCACGGCCTTCGCGGCCGTCGCGTCGAACGATTTCACCGTCGCGCCGAAGCGCGGCGGCCGCTGCAGCAGCGCGACGCGCATGCCGGGGAACGTCGTGTCGAGCGTGAAATGCGCGGTGCCGTTCGATTTCGACGATGCGTCGACGCGCGGAATCCGATGCCCGATCAGCTTGAAATCGGCCGGCTGCTTCAGCGTGACCTTGTCCGGCACCGGCAGCTTCGACGCATCGGCGACGAGCGTGCCGTATGCGGCCGTCTTGCCGCTCTTTGCGTGCGTGACGACGCCGTTGGCGGTGGTCAGTTCGGCGGCCGGCACCTTCCAGCGGGCCGCGGCGGCCGACACGAGCATCGCGCGCGCCTTGCCGCCCGCTTCGCGCAGTTGCTGCCACGAGTTCGACATGGCCGAGCTGCCGCCCGTGCCCTGCATCGTGCCGAACGCGAGGTTCGCATAGCGCTTCGCATCGGCCGGCGCGCTTTCGACGCGCACGCTCGACCAGTCGGCGTCGAGCTCCTCGGCGACGATCGTCGCGATGCCCGTATACGCGCCCTGGCCCATTTCGACGTGCTTCGCGATCACCGTGACGGCGCCGTCGGGCGTGATGCGCAGGAAGGCGTTCGGCGCGAATTCGCCGGCCGGCGCGGTCGCGGCGAGCGCGCGGCGGCCGAGGCCGGCCCAGTCGAAGCCGATGGTCAGGCTGACGGCGGCAGCGGCGCCCGCGGCTTTCAGGAACGTGCGGCGCGACGGGCGCACCGCATCGGTGTGGTCGAGTTCGATCGTCATGGTCAGGCTCCCAGTGTCGCGGCCGCATCGTGGATCGCGGCCCGGATGCGGGCGTAGGTCGCACAGCGGCAGAGGTTGCCGTTCATCGCGGCGTCGATGTCCGCATCGGTCGGCTTCGGGTTCTGTTCGAGCAACGCGGTGGCCGACATGATCTGGCCGGACTGGCAATAGCCGCATTGCGGCACCTGCAGCTTCACCCACGCGGCCTGCACGGCCTGCGCGGGCTTGCTTTGCACGCCTTCGATCGTCGTGACGTGCTTGCCCGCGATGCCGGCGAGCGGCAGCACGCACGAGCGTACGGCCTGGCCTTCGAGATGGATCGTGCACGCGCCGCACTGCGCCATGCCGCAGCCGAATTTCGTGCCGGTCAGTCCCGCGTGTTCGCGAATCGCCCAGAGGACGGGCATCGACGGATCGGCGTCGAGCGTGACGTTCTTGCCGTTCAGGACAAACGAGGTAGGCATGTTGTATGTCTCCGTGGGGAAAACCCGCCTTACGGGCAGGTTAGCCGGGAGTGTGCGCGAGCAGCCCGAATTTGCGTCTACCCAATCCTGCAAATTTATTGAACAATCCTGCAAATCCCCGGCACGCCGCAGGCCGTTTCGCTATGCTCGCGCGACACGGGAAATCATTCGAGGATGCGTCATGGACATGACCGATATCGTCGCGTCGCGCGAATCCGGGCGACGTGAGCTGGCGTCGCTGATCGGCCGTTTCGCGCCGGCGGACGGCTCGCATTCGACGGCCGTGCCGGGCCTGATGCTGCATCGGCACACGCGGCCGGTCGATCTCGGCTGCGGCGTATCGCGCGCCGCGCTGGTGATCGCCGCGCAGGGCGCGAAGCGCGTGATCGTGGCCGGCCAGGCTTACGAATACGACACCCACAATTGCCTGATTACGTCGATCGACTTGCCGATCCTCTCGCGCGTGACGCGTGCGTCGGTGGACGAACCGTATCTGTGCCTGTCGCTGACGCTCGATCCGCAGCGCATCGTCGAGCTGGCGGCCGAGATGCGGCTGCCCGAGCCCGATGCGGGCCCGGAAGGCGAGGGGATTGCGCTCGCGGAGCTGACGCCGCCGCTGCTGGACGCGGCGCTGCGGCTGCTGCGGCTGCTCGATACGCCGGCCGACATCGCGGTCGTCGCGCCGCTGATCGAAAAGGAGGTGCTGTATCGGCTGATGACGAGCGGGCAGGGCACGCGGCTGCGGCACATGGCGATCGCAGGCAGCCAGACGCACCGGATCGCACGCGCGATCGAATGGATCCGCGATCATTTCGCGGAGCCGATGCGCGTCGAATCGCTCGCGCAGGCGGTCAACATGAGCGTGTCGTCGCTGCACCATCATTTCAAGCACGTGACGACGCTCAGCCCGCTGCAGTACCAGAAGCAACTGCGGCTGCACGAGGCGCGGCGGCTGCTGTTGCTGCGGCAGGGCGGCGACGTCGGGTCGGTGGCGGCCGTCGTCGGCTACGAAAGCGCGTCGCAGTTCAGCCGCGAATACAGCCGGCTGTTCGGCGCGCCGCCGATGCGCGACGTCGTGCATCTGCGCAAGAAGGAACTGCTCGGCTGACGGGCGGCGCGCTCCGGTCTTGCGCAGTGCCGACGGTCGCGCCACGGTTCGCGACTGTAATCGTCGCCTGTCCGATGCGGGCCTTCGTCGAAATTGAACGTTTGTGTCTCACGCGCGAACCTTGGGGACAGGGAAGCACCCACGGAGATTGCTGGATCGTTACGGTTCGATGCGACGAAACGCGCGATGAATCAGGCTTTCACGAGATTGAAGACGTGAAAGCCGTCTTGAATCGAAATGTTTCAGTGATGAGAATCAAACGGATAGCCGAGTGAAGATGTCTGTTCGATGAATCGATCGTCGTCGCTTCGTGCGCGAAGGTGAATCGAACGGTGAAAAAATGAAGGCGCCCGTTTGTGTGGGAATTGGACGTTTTCATTCGTTCGGTTATTGCGACTGCAACACGCCCGATGGCACGATTTTTCGCCGCGTGATCGTGCGGGTATTTTCACGGATGAATCAAATTCCTTTTGCATTTCTCGGTGAACCCGTGTTCCGGCCGTATCGGCGGCCGTTCGGCGTGAAGCATCGAGCGACCGGCCCTGGTTCGTCGGGGTAATGGACGGCTGCTGGCATGCCGCAACACGCGGTTTGTCAGTGGAAACGCACGAACCCCGAGCGGTGAGTCGAGATTCGCCTCTCAAGATTGAAACACCCGGTCACACGGGTGTCCGCCCATGCCCAGCGAGCCGGATTCTTCCATCAAATCACGATATTGCGTCACGATCTTCAATGATCGCTGTAGGGGGCGCCTCATTATCACGATACATTCATGAAACAAAAAAACGCCGTTTCTGGAGAAATGATCAGGCCTGGCGGCCGCACACCGCATGCAATGCTCGGTGGAATATCGCATGGCATGGGGTTTGCGATATAGGACGCACCGGCGAGCGGTCGACACGATGCAACAACGATGTGGGGGCGGCCAGTTCGTCACATGCCTGTCGGGGAAACGGCGATGAACACTATAAGCAGTGGCATGATCCGCGCATTTCTTGCGCACCAAAGGGGTAGTGGGAACGATCAGGGTAGCGCTTGCGACGCCGTGCCAGCGTCGTCGATCGCGCGTTGCCTGTTTGCCGCCCTCCGCGCGCGCCGCGTGGTGGCGCGCTCGTCGCTTCGCGCGGCCACCCGCCGACAGCGGCGCTCCACTTCATTCAGCATTCCCGGATGCGGCCTGCTGTTCGTGCCGGACAGCGTGGCGCCGATTCCTCTTCAACCGTGCAGCGCCGTTTCGATCGCGCCGGGCCAGCCCCGGCGCCGGCCGGACTAGTTCGAACGCGCGTCGGCCGGTTATCCGGAAGGCCTTTCTTCGTCAGCTCAGGGAGCAGACATGTCGTCTGGCTGCAATGCCGGCCCGTTATCGCCCGGATGAAGGGTGCGTGTCGAGCGGGCACTGCATTTTGCGGTAGTCAATATAATCGCTGATTTTCAATTCCGGAAACGGGCGCCAGTGCCGGCATTCGTTTTCGACGTGGAATTGAAAATCGCGAGCCGGAAAGATGTGCGCGTCATTTCGGTTAATTGAATCAAGGGTGTTTTTTGTTCATCTCAATGATCGTAAAAATAATAGAAAACACCTATCAATAAATTTTGGACAACTTAAAAACATAAAACTAGAATTCGGCTGTAAAAATAAAAAGCCGATTTCCGATAAAGCACTGATTTATCAATTTTATAGTAATCCTTACTTTTAAGGATTGCGTGCGGCTGGAAGGTCGATGGCGTGCGATCTTCCGTGCTCATTCTCTCCACGCCGTTAGGAGTCCACCATGAAGAAGCTTCTGATTGCAGCAGCAGTTCTGGCGGTTTCGGGTGCAGCGTTTGCCGGCAGCGGCACGGTGTCGAGCAGCACTTCGTCGAGCGGTGGCCAGACGATGGCCGGGGTTGCCGGGTTCGGCCACTTCTCCGCGACCGATTCGGGCTCGGCGCTCGGCGCAGCCGGCGCAGTGGCCGGTGGCGGCAGCAGCGGTTCGATCTCGTACACGAACCACACGCAAACGTCGACGGTCGGCGGCTTCGGCTTCGGCGGCGCACAAGCGGGCGGCAGCAGCGGCGCGAATGCCGGCTCGACCGGCTGGACGTATCACCACTAAGCCGCGACGCGTAGCGTTCGTCATTGGCTGGCGGGTCGGATGCCGGGTCTTGCCCCGCGAGGGCAGGCCCGGCTCCGCCACCGTCGAACTTCCTCACAGCAAGGAATTGCTATGAAAGCCAAAGTCATATTAGCGACAGCGCTCACCGTCATTTCGTCCGCTGCTTTGGCGGCCGGATCGTCCACGACCAACCAGACGCAATCCGTCGCGGCGGGTGTTTCCGGTTCGGTGCTGGTCGGCTCCGGCAGCTATACCAGCAATTCGACTTCGACGGCCGGCGCGAATGCGGGCAGTACCGTGACACCCGCCGGCTCCGCCGGCACGGCGTCCGCGTATCACAACTCGACTTCGACGGCCAGCGGTTGGGGCACGAACGGGGGCGCGTTCGCGGCAGGCGGCGGTATCGGTGCCGCGGGCTCGTTCGCTGGAAACGGCAGCACGAACGAGAACGCGAATGCGCTTTCGGGAGGGGTGACCGCCACGATCGTACTCGGCGCGAACCACTACACGGCCACGGGCGCGAACGACCACGGCAATGCCAACGCGGGTGCCGTGGGATGGACGGGCGGTGGCGGGTCGGGCGCGATCACGGGCTCGAATCACTACAACTCGTCGACCGTGTGGAGTACCGGTCCGGCCGGTTCGCCGTCCGCATCGGGCGGAAGCCAGGGCGACTCGAGCGCGACCGGGAGCAGTCATTAGTCAGGTGTGGGGGGGGCCAGTTTCCCAGCGACGCTGGTCTCTTTTCCGCATCGTTGTCACGTAAGGAGTTGGCATGAAGCAGAACCTGATTGCCGCCGCTCTGATGTTCGCGTCTCTGACGGCGTATGGCGCTGACCGTGCTGCCGATGGTGGGCAATCGACTATGCAGACGTCAAACAAACCTGACCAGACAACCAAACCGTCAGAACAACACACGCTTTCGTCGGGCAGTGCCATCGGCGGACCGGACACCCAGCAGTGGCAGGGCATGTCGGCCGGCTCGTGGTCCCAGCTGGGCAGCGGCTGGAAGCAGTTCGGGGAAGCAACGAAAACTGAAGGCATTCAGGGGAATTAGTACGGTTGCCTGGGTCGGAGGTCAAACCTCGTCCGGAGAGTGAAATGAACAGCAACAGGATCAAGGTGGCATGTGCGGCGATGTTCGCGATGACCACGATCGGTGCCCAGGCGCAAACCGCCGATTCGACGTCGAGTGCGCAATCGTCGACATCGTCGACGGCGATCAGCCAGGGCGGTGGGTCGAGCATGAACACGAACACCACGAGTTCGCGCGGCGGTAATGCCAGCAGCAGCAGCGGCGTGCGCGGTAGCGGCAATTCGAGCGTGAACGTCAACGTGACGATGCCGTCCGGCACGGCCGGCGGCAACGTGACGCCGCAGAGCGTGAACTCGCTCCAGTCGTCCGGGGCGCCCGGCACCAACCCGTACAACACCCAGATCTCGGAAAACGTCAATTACTCGGGCACGCAGACGATCAAGACGAACCCGTCGATTCAGGCGCCGGGCCTCACGACCACGCTGTCCGATACCTGCATGGGCTCGGTGAGCGTCGGCGTGTCGTTCCCGGGGTTCGGCGCGACCGGCGGCACGACGCTGGTCGACCAGGCCTGCGTGCGGCGTCTCGATGCGCGTGAATTCCGTGCGATGGGCCTGACCGACGTGGCGCTCGCGCTGCTGTGCCAAAGCGACGCGAACCGGCGCGCGGTGGAAGCGACCGGGCACCTGTGCCCGGGTACGACCGCGCCGCTCGCGCGTTCGAACGTGGCGCCCAGCGTCGAAGCGACCGTCGCGGACGACATCAAGTATCGCGATCCGATCGTGCGCGACCGGATGGGCCTGCCGCCGCTCGGCTCGGCCGCACCCGCGCCCGCACCGACGCGCCCGATCGAGACGGCTTCGATGCGCGCTGCGCCCGTTTCGGTGCCGGTCCCGGTCCCGGTGCTCGCGCCTGTCGCCGCCGCGCCGGCCGTCGCGACGCCAGCCGTTGCCGCCGCTGCTCCAGCCGTCGCAGTGCCGACGGTTGCCGCCGCAGTTCCGGCCGCCGCGGCACCGGCTGCTGCTGCCGCGCCTGCTGTCGCCGCCGCACCTGCGGCCTCGGTGGTACCGGCGGCCGCAATGGCAGCCGTGCCGGCTGCAGCCGTCGTCGCCGCACCGGCTGTGGCCGACAAGGCAGCGCCGGCACCTGCCGCACCGGTTGCCGATACGAAGGCAGCGGAGCCCGCGCAGCCGGTCGCCGGCAAGGCCGCCGAGCCCGCCCCGGCGGTTGCCGACAAGACGCCCGAGCCTGCCCCGGCCGTCGCGGACAAGGCCCCCGAGCCTGCTCAGCCCGTCGCCGACAAGGCGCCGGAGCCGCTGCCGGCCGCGACCGACACGGCCCAGACCGCCGGCGAGCCGGTTGCCGAACCGATGCCGGCGGCAGCCGTCGTCGCGGCGCCTGCCGCCGATGCGAAGGCGGCCGAGCCGGCGCCGCAGGCAACCGCCGAAGCGCCTGCACCGGAGGCCCCGCAGCCTGCCGTCGCCGCTGCGCCTGCCGACATGCGGGCAGCGGACGCGAAAGCGCCGGACGCAGTGGAATCGGTTGGCACCGCGGCTGCACAAGCCGCCGGCATGCCTGCGCTGACCGATCCGGCGCAAGCGTTGCCGCCGGCCACGGTCGACCAGCAGGCCGCACCGGCGGCACCGATCGCGCCGGCGCCGGCCATCATCTCGACGAGCACCTCGTCATGAGCATGCGGGTCGGTTTGCCGTGCGACCGGCACGCTGGTCGCCCGGCAGGCGCTCGGCCCGATGCCCGACCCGCTTTTCCGGTTTGACGGGTGTTGCTCCCATCCCCGAGGTCAACACCTCTTTTTGCGTGACGAGTGCAAGGAGGCCTCAATCATGAGGATCTTTTTGATCGCTTTGTTGCTGGCCAGCGCGCAAGCCGCTGCGCAGTCGGTTTTCCAGAATCCCGCGGTCTTCGTCATCCTGAGCGAGCAGACCCTCGCGAACGCCGCGAGCGTCCAGCAGGCGCTGTCGACGCTCGGCCGTCCCGACAACACGGCATGCGCGCCGATGATGATGATCGGCGATCCACAGATGATCTACATGATGCCGGAAGCGGGTCACGCGCCGTCGTGGCAATCGCCGGTGTACGGCCGGGGTGCGCCGTTCGACGCGCAGAACGGGCCGAAGTCGACCGGCAAGACGGTCGGCGCGATGCAGCACGCCGAGGACATGCGGACGCAGCCGTGGAGCGACGGCAGCACGATCACGCAGCAGATCGCGGGCGAGTCGAGCGTCACGGCGGCGGACCGGGTGAACGAATGGCGGCACACCGGGCTCGACAGGATCGAGACGGCCCGCGCGTCGGACGTGACGGTGAACGGCAGGACCTACCGCGCGTATCGCGACGATCTCAACGGCTCGACGAAGCCTGTCGTCGAGCCGCAGATCTACACGCAGCGCGTCGTGTTCTGCCGATAACGCAGTATCGATTCGAGGACGGAGCGGCGCCGCGCCGCGGGACCACGGGCCCCGCCGCGCGCGATCGGGCAACGGCCGCTCCGATACATACCCTTATGCGGCGAGGCGATCGTGAACCATTGCTGTCAGCTGAGCATGTCGGGCGCCCGGGATGTCGAACGGCAGGTGAGCGCGCTGCCGTTCATCGCGGTCCGGCATCCCCCCGTCGCGCCGTCGCGGCCGCTCGTCTACCTGTCGCGGCAACACGATGCCGCGCTCGTCGATGTGCTCGCGTCGCGCGGCTGGGACGTATGGCACGCCAAAACCGTGGCGGACGCGCTGAATCTCGTCAAGGCGAACCGTCCGCACGCGGGCATCGTCGATTTCGCCGGTTTCGCGGCGCCGGACGTCGCGTCGTTCGAGGCGCTGCTGCGCGACCCGCGCGTCGGCTGGGTCGCGCTCGCCGACGGCGAGCGGCTGCGCAACATCACGATCGCGGGCCTGATCCGCCATTGCTGCTTCGACTACGTGCGCGATGCGACCGCCTACACGACGATCGGCTATCTCGTCGGCCATGCATACGGGATGCTGACGCTCGCGGACGGCGACCCGGCCGCGGAAGCGCCGCCGCCCGGCGGCGCGATGATCGGCGCGTGCGACGCGATGCGCCGGCTGTTCGCGACGATCCGCAAGGTCGCGAACACCGAGGCGACCGTGTTCATCGCCGGCGAATCCGGCACTGGCAAGGAACTGACGGCGGCGGCGATCCACCGGCAGTCGTCGCGTGCCGACGCACCGTTCGTCGCCGTGAACTGCGCGGCCATCCCGACGACGCTGCTGCAGGCCGAACTGTTCGGCCACGAGCGCGGCGCGTTCACCGGCGCGCACCAGCGCACGATCGGCCGCATCGAGGCCGCGCACGGCGGCACGCTGTTTCTCGACGAAATCGGCGACATGCCGTTCGAGAGCCAGGCGAGCCTGCTGCGGTTCCTGCAGGAGGGCAAGATCGAGCGGCTCGGCGGGCACGCGTCGATTCCGGTGGACGTGCGGATCGTGTCGGCGACCCACGTCGATCTCGAGGCCGCGATGCAGGCCGGGCGATTCCGCGCCGACCTGTACTACCGCCTGTGCGTGCTGCGTATCGACGAGCCGCCGCTGCGCATGCGCGGCCGCGACATCATGCTGCTCGCCGATCACGTGCTGCGGCGCTACCGCGGCGACGGCTCGTACCGGATTCGCGGCTTCACGCCGTGCGCGATCGCGGCGATCCACAACTATCCGTGGCCCGGCAACGTGCGCGAGCTGATCAACCGGATCCGCTTCGCGGTCGTGATGACGAACGGCCCGCTGATCTCGGCCGCCGATCTCGAGCTGCGCCCGTACACGTCGTTGCGGCCACCGACGCTCGCGCAGGCGCGCCGGCAGGCCGAGCGGCACGCGATCGAGGAAACGCTGCTGCGTCACCGCCACCAGCATGCGGATGCCGCGGCGGAGCTCGGCGTCTCGCGCGCGACGCTGTACCGGCTGATGAACACGCACGGGCTGCATGGCTGACGCGCCGCGGCGCGCGACCGCTCAAGACCGCACGGCGGCAGCCGTTAAAACAGCAAATGGCCGCGGCCGGCGCGCGCATCGATCGGCGCGCAACCGGCACGCGGCGCATCACGTTTATCCGAGGTCATCGTGGCAGAGTGCAATCACTGCGGCAGGACGTTCCTGGTCGGCGGGCGGTCGATCGACGGCCGCCGCTATTGCAGTCCGGCATGCGCACGGGCGCATCCGGTCGTCGTCGAGGCCGAACGGGTGCCCGACGCGAAGGTGCGGCAGTACGTCGACGACTGGCGCTACGGGCCTTGCCCGATCTGCCTGCGCGAAGGGCGGCCGGTCGACGTCCACGCGTCGCATCGCGTCGTGTCGCTCGTGTTCGTCACGCGCTGGGCGACGCGGCGCCACGTGTGCTGCCGCCGTTGCGGCCGCAGAAAGCAGGCGGTCGCGCTGCTCGCGTCGGCCACGCTCGGCTGGTGGGGGCTGCCGTGGGGCATCGTGCTGACGCCGATCCAGCTCGCGCGCAACGTGCTGGGCCTGGCCGCGCGCGATCCCGAGGCCGCGACGCCGCAGTTCGAGGCGCTCGTGCGGCGCAAGCTGGCCGCGCGCCGGCTCGCGCGCGCGGAGCGGGGCGCCCGGGCCTGATCGCCCGCCTCGGCGCGCCGTGCGCGCTTAGGGCCTGAACAGGCCCTGAGCCGGCCCTATGCCGGCCGGTCGAAGCCCGATGCGACCCAGCGTTCGGCGCTGGCCTTGTTGAGCTTGAACCCGGCCGACACCTTCGCGTCGGCCAGCAGCTCGCCATACGGATCGAACGCCTTGAGCTGCGCATACGGCTCGAACTCGTCCGGCACGATGTCGAGCGTCACCGAGACATCCTGCCCGGCTTCGTCCTGCACCGTCACTTCCTTGTGCAGCAGCGCGCGCCGCTGCTGTTCGTGCCGCATCAGCACTTCGGTCGCGGTTTTCACGAGCGTGCGGAACGCGTTCGCGTCCATCGGCTTCGGGTTCTTCTTGTCGCGGCCCATGGTCCACGGCCCGACGAGCGCGGGCTCGGACTCGCCGTCCTTGACCATCTCGACGGCCCAGCCGTCGTCGTCTTCGTTCTTGATGATGCGGGCCGTCCAGCCGTTGTCGCGCCAGAGGCCGTCTTCGTGGATGGAGGTGTCGTCGGATTGCAGGTCGGAATCGGTCATGAGCAAAGCGGGAGGTCGGGCAAGCCGGCGAAGGGGCGGTGGCGCGCGGCCGGCATCGGCGCGTCGCTCGCCGCCGGCGGCCCGGGGTGGCATGCAAACGCGCAATTTTACCTGCTGACCGGTCGTGCGGCGCGCAATACCGGCCATCGGGCCGATGCCGCGACGGTCGATCGCCGGCCGCCGGGCGTCGAGCCGGTGCAAATATCAAACGCGTATTACGTCTTCGGCGGCCAATTCGTACGCCGTCCGATATCGCGCGCAGGCAGACATTCATAGAATCGACATTCAGGCTAAAAATAGCCTGAATGTCCTTTCAACGCCCAACCGGTCGCGCGCGTGTCGTGTGGCGCGGCCGGTGAACCACCAGGAATTGCGCATGAGGAAATTTAATGTTCGCATCGTCGTCGCGTACGACTGGCCGTTGACGCTGGCCGGTATCGAGCAGATCGCAGGCGGCGCCTGCGCGATCGAGCTCGCCGCGGTTTACCGGAGCGCGGCCGAACTGGTCGCGTCGCTCGGCGGCGTCGACTGTGACGTCGTGCTGGTCGACTATGCGATTCGCGGCGACGAGCAGATGGACGGCCTCGCGCTGTTCGACTGGCTGCGCCGCACGCGGCCGAACGTCGGGATCGTCGCGCTGGTCGCGAACGAGAACCCGCTGATCTTCCGGTCGATCGTCGCGATCGGCGGCGTGAGCGTCGTCAGCAAGCTCGACGAGGTCGGCCATATCGTCACGGCGATCCATTCGAGCTACAGCGGCGCGACCTACCTGTCCCCGTCCGTGCGCCGCGCGGTCGAAGCGCTCGGCACGCGCGGCGATACGCCCGTGAAGCTGTCGGCGCGCGAGATCGAGGTGATTCGCCTGTATCTGTCGGGCGTGCCGATCAAGACGATCGCGCAGCGCCTGAGCAAGGGCAAGCAGACGGTCAGCGCGCAGAAGATCAGCGCGATGAAGAAGCTCGGCGCGAGCAACGACGTCGAGCTGATCCAGCGCGCGGCGGGGCTGGGGCTCGGGAGCGGCGAGGCCGCGCGGCGGGCGGGCAGCGCGGCGTGAGTGCGGGGCGGGCTTGCCGTCAGGCCGGCAGCGCGAACCGCGTCACCGCGTCGCGCAGCGCCTCGGCCTGGTCGCGCAACGAATGCGCGGCGGCCGCGGCCTGTTCGACGAGTGCCGCGTTCTGCTGCGTGACCTGATCCATCTCGCCCACCGCGCGGTTGACCTGCTCGATCCCGGCGCTCTGCTCGCGCGATGCGTGGCTGATTTCGTCGAGGATCTCGTTCACGCGCCGCACCGACTGCACGATCTCGGTCATCGTCTCGCCCGCGTGCGTGACGAGCGTCGCGCCGTGCTGGACCGTCTCGTTCGACGACACGATCAGCGACTTGATCTCCTTGGCCGCCGTCGCCGAGCGTTGCGCGAGCGACCGCACTTCGGCCGCGACCACCGCGAAGCCGCGGCCCTGTTCGCCGGCCCGCGCCGCTTCGACGGCCGCGTTCAGCGCGAGGATGTTGGTCTGGAACGCGATCCCGTCGATCACGCCGATGATGTCGCCGATCTTGTGCGAGCGATCGGTGATCTCGTTCATCGTGCGCACGACGTCGTCGACCACTTCGCTGCCGCGCGTCGCGACCTGCGCGGCCTGGCCGGCGAGCGACGCGGCCTGCGCCGCGCTGTCCGCGTTCTGTTTTACGTTCGCGGTCATCTCGTCCATGCTCGACGCGGTCTGCACGAGCGCGGCCGCCTGTTCCTCGGTGCGCTGCGACAGGTCGGTGTTGCCGGATGCGATCTCGCTCGCGCCGACGTTGATGTTCTCGGTGCCCATCCGCACGCGCGACACCATGTCGATCAGCCCGCCCTGCATCGTATGCAGCGCATGCAGCAGGCTGCCGCGATCGTCGTGCTTCACGGTCACGCGCGCGGTCAGGTCGCCCTGCGCGATGCGCTGCGCGGCGTCGAGCGCCGCTTCGAGCTCGCCGCCGAGGCTCGCGCGCACGCTTTTCAGCACCAGCACCATCACGGCCGTCGCGATCGCGCCGAGCACGGCCGTCATCGCGAACCAGCGGCCGACGCTCGCGAGCACCGCCGAGCGCACGTCGTCCATGTACATGCCGGTCACCAGATACCAGTCCCACGGCGCGAAGCGCTGCACGGCGCTGGTCTTGTCCTGCGGCTTGTCCGCGCCCGGCTTCGGCCACAGATATTCGACGAAACCCTTGCCGCCTGCCGCGTTGCCGGCCTTCACGATCTCGACGAACAGGTGCTGGCCGTTCGGATCGGTGAAGTTCGACACGTCCTTGCCGTTGAGCTCGGCCTTGATCGGATGCATCACGATCACCGGCTTCGAATCGTTGACCGACACATAGCCGTCGGCGCCGTGGCGCATCGCGGCGATCGCCTCGAGCGCCTTCTGCTTCGCATCGGCTTCCGGCAGCGCGTTCTGCTGCGACAGCTTGTAGTAGTGATCGGTCACGCTCGCGGCCTGCGCAACCAGCGACGCAAGCTGGTCGCGGCGGTCCGCGATCATCGACGCGCGGGTCTGCCATGCGCCGAGCCCGGCGATCACGAGCAGGCCGAGCCACAGGATGACGATCATCGAGGCGAGTTTCTGATTCAGGGAGAGATTGCGCATGGTATGAGGTCGGTCAGTCGTGGAAGCTCGCCGGGACGGCGTGACGGGATACATGTTTTGACGGCGTGAAACGCGCGGCGCCGTAGGCGGGAAATCCCTTAGAAGATGCTGCGAAATCAATCGGACGCTGTCTTGCGTTTGTTCCAGCAAATCAAGCAGCACGCGAGCGAGAGGAATGCCTCGTGCACGTGTGCGTACCGTTCGTAGCGAATCTTGAGGCGGCTGCGAAAAAGTTAACAGACCTAAGCCGTGATTTCGCAACAGCTTCTATGCGGCGCGTTATAAGGCGTCGCGCCGGACCGGAAAACGAACCCCTCCGCGCCTTCACAGGCCGGGGGGAGGTGCGATCCAGTGACCAGGATTCGTATGGAGAATTCGAGTTGTGGCCGTAACTATCGACATTGGCTCAGGAAAGCGCGCTACGCTGTCCAGTGACAGCGGGGCAATTCGGCCTGCGGAACAGCGCGCGGCTGTCTCAGAATTAATGCTCCATTGGCCGAAGTATTCCGCATTGATGGCGGAGGCTGCCAGCTACCTTCGGGAACTCGGGCTTGCCGGGTCGTTGTCCGGCGATCCCGTCGCCGCGCTTAGGTCAGCGATAGAGGACGGCCGGGTTACCGTCTCGATCGATAGGCCCGTGGCAAGTGGGGGTGCTGGGGGCGGTGGCGGACCATCAACACCGCCTTTCCCAAAGGGCAGTAGGTTTGCCAGTGTGCCGAGGATGGCTGCGCTTCCAGCGGACAAGCCGATACCGTCTTGGGCCGTACCAAGCGATGTGTCAGCCGGTGAACTCATGAGTTACCTTCAAAGTGTCGTTGCCGGTACTGGCGGCGCACTAGCAGGCGGTACGCCTCAACTTGCGAACTCGTTTGGATCGGGTTCGCCGCTAGGTGATGCGAACGTGTTTGACTACGCTGATAGCCCTTTGAGCGGTGACATTCAAGAGCTGGCGGCAAGCACGACTAACCCGAACTTTGCGGCGAAAATGCTTGGTTACCAGCGTAAAATCTTCGGCAACATGATCCACCAAATGAAAGACGCGAATGATTTGGGAGGGGCCGATAACGTTCTCTGGCACGACAACGGAGACGTTGAATTCAAAGGTGTCGTGATCGACAACATGCACAACTACGGGGACTGAGCGGATCATGAAAAAACAGCAACTTGCACATGCATCATTCTCTATTTCAGGCGATCGCGTCGTCCCCAAATTTTGGACAGACTATTTCCGCGTCGTACCCGATACGGAGGTAACGAAAGGGGAGCGGGTAAACGATCCGACAGGACAGGGGCGCGTCATAACGCGTCGCACGAGTGTTTGGGCGGTTCGCAGTGACGGCGCTGTCCACAGTGATCAACTGGAACCCCATCTTCGCTATCTCATCAAGCATCTGTCTTTGCCGCGCCCGGACCTGCGCGGGCTTATCGACGGTGCGGGCGCTCGGGTCCGTCTCCGCTGCTATTGGGACAACGAGAGCGGTAAGCGCGTGCCGGACGTGCCGGACGATATCCGGGCTCTTGTGGAATCGCTCGGAGGCGAGGTCGAGGTCGATGAATACCGATAGCGCGGATCAACGCACCACTGAGAAGTACATGGCATTGCATTGGAGGGTTGTTCAGTCAAGCGACGTACTATCAAACTGAGCGTGCTTGTTGTCGTATGTGCAGCGATTTTTTTGAAAAATATCGATGGATAACAAAGATCATATAAAGGACACTTTCGATCTTGAAAGAGGTAGGGCGATCGACGCATTTGCGAACATTGAGAGCCAGCTTTGCTGGGTTATGGCTGATGCGGGAAAAATTGACCATCAGATTGCATCTGTCATTTTTTACTCAAATATTTCAATGAGTCCACGGATTGAAATCGTGACCGCCATTCTAGAGGCGTCCTGCGGAGATCAATTCAAGAAATTTTGGGATTCGGTGCGCAAGATCGTTGCTTCGCTAAATAAGCAAAGAAATAAAATCGTGCACTGGCACGATTACCCTGTATTCGAAGGGGCAGATATAAAGTATGTGGCTGAAGTTTTGATTCATCCTGTTATAGGTGATAAAAATGCAAAACTCCCCCAACTGGCGATTGATGATCTTCGTCAATTTATTAAAAAGGCGAAATACACCTCTAAGGTTCTTGGGGTGTTTAGAAGGTGTTTTGATGAAAGGTTGGGTGACGCGATAGTTCGTCGTGACATTGAAAAATTTTCAGATGCGGAAATTACATTTCCACCACCTAAAAATGATTTATTTTTCAGCTAAATGATTTCTCGTTTTCTTTCGAAGTGCAGCGTACCGTACGCTGCCCCTGAGATCTCTTCGGTCGGCTGGGGACACCCACGAAAATCCACGAAAAACCAACAAAAGCCCCGGCACCTTCATTAGGTCCGGGTTTTTTTCATTTACTCAACAAGGATGACGCCGCGCAGTGCTGCCTTTTCTGCAACCGTCGATTAACCAGTACAGACGCGGCTCGACGCTCAAAGCGAATGCGAGGACGACGAAAATTGTGCAGCCATGCGTGAGTACGCTCGACCACCCAGCGGAGCTTGCTAGTCCGCTGCCGCATTCCATACGGCGCAGGGCGATCACCGGTTCGATACCACGCG
This sequence comes from Burkholderia sp. MS389, assembly GCF_016899425.1. Lineage (GTDB taxonomy): Bacteria > Pseudomonadota > Gammaproteobacteria > Burkholderiales > Burkholderiaceae > Burkholderia > Burkholderia sola. The sequence goes on along the minus strand of NZ_CP045995.1, from coordinate 1,027,384 downwards.
CACGAAGCCGCTGACGATGCGGCTCGGAGTCATAGCCTCGATCTGCGTAGATGACTTCGGGCTTGCGAAGCAGTCGGCCGCGTACGCCGCGAAGTGGCGGGACCGCGTCGATGAGCGGCAGCAGCTAGGTAACGTCGTTGCGATTCGCGCGAATCAGGATGGCACCGATGGGGACGCCATTGGCGTCGACGAGGATGTGATGCTTCGAACCTGGTCGCGAGCGATCGATGGGGGTCGGGCCAGTTTTTCGCCCGCCCCAACGGCTCGCACCGACGATGAATCGACCGCTGCCCGTGAGAAATCGAGTTCGCCGGCTTCGCGTAACTTCGCAAGCAGCAGTTCGTGCAACGCGCTCCACACGCCGGCCCTTTGCCAGTCGCGCAAACGCTTCCAGCAGGTCGGCCCTGAGCCAAATCCCAGCTTGGTCCAGAGGTCGCACCAGCGTATCCCGGTCTTGAATACGTTCAGGATGCCGTCCAGTGCCGCCCGGTTGGAAACCGGGAGCCGTCCTGGGTGTTTCTTGCGGCGTGGCTTTGGCGGTGGCAGCACGCTAAGAAGCGGTCATTTCCCGATGCCCGTTACGCGGGCGCGGGCATCTATGCATATGCATAACAGCGGCCGCTATACTGTCGGGCGATGATCGGCGTCGCGCCCGCACGGGCGGCAGCACGATGACGATGAAACCGAAAGGAGGCAACGATGCGGATTCTGGTGGTAGGGGCCGGCGCGGTCGGCGGATACTTCGGCGGCCGGCTGGCTGCGGCGGGGCGCGACGTGACGTTCCTGGTGCGCGACGGCCGCGCGGCCGCGCTTGCGCGCGACGGGTTGCTGATCCGCAGCCCGCGCGGCGACCTGACGCTCGCGAACGTGCAGACCATCCGCGCGGGCGACGCGGGCGCCGGCGTCGCGCCGTTCGATCTCGTGCTGCTGAGCTGCAAGGCGTACGGCCTCGACGATGCGATTGCATCGTTCGCGCCGTTCGTCGGCCCGCAGACGCTGATCCTGCCGATGCTCAACGGAATGCGCCACCTCGACGTGCTGCGCGAGCGCTTCGGCGCCGCGCAGGTGCTCGGCGGGTTGTGCGTGATCGCGGCGACGCTCGATCGCGAGCAGCGCATCGTGCACCTGAACGACACGCACGGCGTGTCGTTCGGCGAGCTGGCCGGCGGCGAATCGCCGCGCGTGCGCGCGGTGGCCGACGTGCTCGGCGGCGCGGGCTTCGACGCCACGCTCAGCGACGATATCACCGCGCGGATGTGGGACAAGTGGGTGTTTCTCGCGACGCTCGCCGCGAGCACGTCGCTGTTTCGCGGGTCGATCGGCGACATTCTCGCCGCGCCGGACGGCCGCTGCCTGCTCGAAACGATGCTCGCCGAATGCAGCGCGATCGCCGAATACAACGGCCACCGGCCCGACCCGGCGGCCAGCGAGCGGATGCAGCGGATGGTGCTGACGCCGTCACCGCTGACCGCGTCGATGCTGCGCGACGTCGAGAACCATGCGCGCGTCGAAGCCGATCACGTGATCGGCGACCTGCTCGCGCGACGCGACCCGCAGGCGGCCGATACGCTGTCGCTGCTGCGGATCGCGTACAACCACCTGAAGGCGTACGAGGTGCGCACGGCGCGCGAGCACGCGGCGGCGTAAGCCGGCGAGGGCGGCCGCCGCGCCGTTCCGCGCTGCAACAAATTTGCCGTCCGACGCCATTCCCGCGCGCGGGCGGCAAAAAAGTATCGAAAATCAGGCGTAAAGTTGGTGGAGCCGCGCGCTCGATCGACCTACATTGCTTCCCATGCGACCGGTCGCATCGCCGCGCGAGACACGCGGCGCTGCACGCCCAGCCGAACAGGCCGGTCAGCAATATATGGGAATGGAGACGCCAACATGATGCACCCCGATCTCGAAGTGGTCGAAGTGCGACGCGACGAGTCGTTCAAGGTCTGGTCGCACGGCTATCCGTATCGCACGATCCGCTGGCATTTCCATCCCGAATTCGAGCTGCACCTGATCGTCGCGACGCACGGCAAGTATTTCGTCGGCGATCACATCGGCTCGTTCGGCCCGGGCCATCTCGTGCTGCTCGGCCCGAACCTGCCGCACAACTGGGTCAGCGACATGGCCGAAGGCGAAACCGTCGAGCGCCGCAATCTCGTGATCCAGTTCGATCCGTCGTTCGTGCGTCGCTGCATGGACGCATTCCCCGAATGCCGCGACGCGCAGGCGCTGCTCGACGACGCGCGGCGCGGAGTCGGCTTCGACACCGCGACGAGCGCCGTGATCGCGCCGTTGTTCGACGAACTGCTGACCGCGCGCGGCATGCGCCGCATCGCGCTGTTCATGACGATCCTCGAACGGCTGTGCGGCGCGGCGGAGCGCACGCTGCTCGCGAGCCCCGCATACGACCAGGCCGACGTCACGCCGACACGGCTCAGCCACGCGCTGTCGTATATCGGCAAGAACCTCGCGTCCGAGCTGCGCGAATCCGATCTCGCGCAACTGACCGGGCAGAGCGTCAGCGCGTTCTCGCGCGCGTTCCATCGCCATACGGGCATGCCGTTCGTCCAGTACGTGAATCGTCTGCGGATCGAATCCGCGTGCCAGATGCTGCTCGCCGACGACGCAAGCATCACCGACATCTGTTTCCAGGCCGGCTTCAACAACGTGTCGAACTTCAACCGCCAGTTCCGCGCGGTGAAGGGAATGGCGCCGTCCGAATTCCGCGCGCTGCAGCGCCTGAACGTGCGCAGCCGCGAGCTGGCGCTGCACGCGGCGCCGACCGGTAACCCGCTGCCGCCGCGCGTGCTGACGCCCGGTGCGCCCGAACTCATGCCGCAGCCCGGATGATCGCCGGGCCGCCGCCCGCCCGAGTTTTACCCGCCGTTTCACCGTTTCACCCAGCCGATCGCGTCGCTCACGTCGCGAGGGGCGCATTCACCCACGAAAAAGCCGCACACAATTCTGGAGACACCGTCATGACGCACGCATCGCCCGCTTCATCCCCCCGTCGCGCCGCCCGCCTGGCGGCCGTTGCCGCGCTCGCCGTCGCGGCGCTGTTGCCCGCCGCCGCGCACGCCGCGCCGCTGCGGATCGGCATGACGTTCCAGGAACTGAACAACCCGTACTTCGTGACGATGCAAAAGGCGCTGAACGACGCGGCCGCGTCGATCGGCGCGCAGGTCGTCGTCACCGACGCGCATCACGACGTCAGCAAGCAGGTGAGCGACGTCGAGGACATGCTGCAGAAGAAGATCGACATCCTGCTCGTGAACCCGACCGATTCGACCGGCATCCAGTCGGCGATCACGCAGGCGAAGAAGGCCGGCGCGGTGGTCGTGGCCGTCGACGCGAACGCGAACGGCCCGGTCGATTCGTTCGTCGGCTCGAAGAATTACGACGCGGGCGTGATGTCGTGCGAATACCTCGCGAAGGCGATCGGCGGCAGCGGCGAGGTCGCGATCCTCGACGGCATTCCGGTCGTGCCGATTCTCGAACGCGTGCGCGGCTGCAAGGCCGGACTCGCGAAATTCCCGAACGTGAAGCTCGTCGATACGCAGAACGGCAAGCAGGAGCGCGCGACCGCGCTGTCGGTCACCGAGAACATGATCTCCGCGCATCCGAACCTGAAGGGCCTCTTCAGCGTGAACGACGGCGGCTCGATGGGCGCGCTCGCCGCGATCGAGGGGTCCGGCAAGGACATCAAGCTGACGAGCGTCGACGGCGCGCCCGAGGCGATCGCCGCGATCCAGAAGCCGAACTCGAAGTTCATCGAGACGACCGCGCAGTTCCCGGCCGACCAGGTGCGCATCGCGCTCGGCATCGCGATCGCGCGCAAGTGGGGCGCGACGGTGCCGAAGGCGATTCCCGTCGACGTGAAGGTCGTCGATCGCGGCAACGCGAAGGGTTTCAGCTGGTGAACGACGTGCGACGCGACGCGAAGGGCGGCGGCGCGGCCGACGCCCTTCGCACGGAGAAGCCGATGGACACGATACTCAGGCTCAGCCACATCACGAAAAGCTTTCCCGGCGTGAAGGCGCTGTCCGACATTCATCTGGAGATCGCGCGCGGCGAGATCCATGCGCTGCTCGGCGAGAACGGCGCGGGCAAGTCGACGCTGATGAAGATCCTGTGCGGCATCCACCCGCCGGATGCCGGCACGATCGAGATCGACGGCGCCGCGCGCCATTTCGCGGACTATCACGACGCGGTCGCGGCCGGCGTCGGCATCGTGTTCCAGGAGTTCAGCCTGATTCCGCACCTCGATGCCGTCGACAACCTGTTCCTCGGCCGCGAGCTGCGCAACCGCTGGGGCGCGCGCGACCGCAAGCGGATGCGCGCCGCGGCGGCGAGCATCTTCGCGCGGCTCGGCGTGGCGATCGATCTCGATGCGCCGATCCGCACGCTGTCGGTCGCGCAGCAGCAGTTCGTCGAGATTGGCAAGGCGCTGTCGCTCGACGCGCGCATTCTGATCCTCGACGAACCGACCGCGACGCTCACGCCGGCCGAGGCCGAGCACCTGTTCGCGATCATGCGCGAGCTGAAGCGGCAGGGCGTCGCGATGATCTTCATCTCGCATCACCTCGACGAGATCTTCGCGGTGTGCGACCGGATCACGGTGCTGCGCGACGGCCAGTACGTCGCGACGACCGAGGTCGCGCACACCGACGTCGAGCAACTGGTGCGCATGATGGTCGGCCGCCGGATCGAGAGCAGCTTTCCGCCGAAGCCGGTCTTGCCGGCCGACGCGCCGGCCGTGCTCGAAGTCGATGCGCTGCAGATCGAGCGCGACGGCCCGGTGAACCGCTTTGCGTTGCGTGAAGGCGAGATCCTGGGTTTCGCGGGCCTGGTCGGCTCGGGCCGCACGGAAACCGCGCTCGCGGTGATCGGCGCGACGCGTGCGCATCGCAAGGCACTGCGCGTGCGCGGCGCGGCGGCGAAGCTCGCCGATCCGGCCGACGCACTGCGTGCGGGCATCGGCATCCTGCCGGAAAGCCGCAAGACGGAAGGGCTCGTCACGTCGTTCTCGATTCGCGACAACATCTCGCTGAACAACCTCGGCAAGTACCGGTCGATGCGCTGGCTGATCGACCGGCGCGGCGAGGCGCGCACCACGCACGACGTGATGCGGCGCGTCGGCGTGAAGGCGCCGTCGATCCACACCGAGGTCGCGACGCTGTCCGGCGGCAACCAGCAGAAGGTCGTGATCGCGCGCTGGCTGAACCATCACACGTCGGTGCTGATCTTCGACGAGCCGACGCGCGGCATCGACGTCGGCGCGAAAGCCGAAATCTACGGGCTGATGCGCGAACTCACCGCGCGCGGCTACGCCATCATCATGATCTCGTCCGAATTGCCGGAAATCGTCGGCATGTGCGATCGCGTCGCCGTGTTCCGGCAGGGCCGCATCGAAGCGACGCTCGCCGGCGACGAGATCGATCCCGACACGGTCATGACCTATGCCACGACCGGCACGCGAGGAGCGACCCATGAACCTGCCTGATTCTTCTTCCACGCGTTCGACGACGCTCGCGGCCACCGCCGGAAACGGCGATGCGCCGCCGCCCCGCGCGATGTGGGCGCAGCTACGCCGCTCGACGCTGTTCTATCCGCTCGTCGGCCTGATCGTCGTATGCATCGCGATGATGATCGCGAGCCCGAGCTTCCTGTCGGCCGCGAACCTCGAGAACGTGCTGCGCCAGGTGTCGATCAACGCGATCATCGCGGTCGGCATGACCTGCGTGATCCTGACGGGGGGGATCGACCTGTCGGTCGGCTCGGTGATGGCGCTGTCGGGCACGCTCGCGGCCGGGCTGATGGTCGCGGGCGTCAACGCGGTCGCCGCGCTCGCGATCGGCATCGCGGTCGGGCTCGGCTTCGGCTTCCTGAACGGCGTGTTCGTCGCGTTCGCGGGGATGCCGCCGATCATCGTCACGCTTGCGACGATGGGCATCGCGCGCGGCCTCGCGCTGATCTATACGGGCGGCTATCCGATCGACGGGCTGCCCGACTGGGTCGCGTTCTTCGGCAGCGGCAAGGTGCTCGGCATCCAGGCGCCGGTGCTGATCATGCTGGTGGTCTATGCGATCGCATGGCTGCTGCTCGACCGGATGCCGTTCGGCCGCTACGTGTACGCGATCGGCGGCAACGAGCAGGCGACGCGGCTCACCGGCGTGCGGGTCGCACGCGTGAAGCTGATCGTCTACACGCTGGCCGGGCTCACGTCGGCGCTCGCCGCGATCGTGCTGACCGGGCGCTTGATGAGCGGGCAGCCGAACGCGGGCGTGGGCTTCGAGCTCGACGCGATCGCGGCCGTCGTGATGGGCGGCACGTCGATCTCCGGCGGGCGCGGCGCGATCCTCGGCACGCTGGTCGGCGCGCTGCTGCTCGGCGTGCTCAACAACGGGCTGAACATGATCGGCGTGAACCCGTACGTGCAGAACGTGATCAAGGGCGGAATCATTCTGCTCGCGATCTACATCAGCCGCGAGCGATCGCGGTAACTATTGATTAATCCGGTATCCGAATCACTCATAAAAGAGACAACCCATGACGACACCCGAAGCCCAGCCGCGCATGACCGCGGTCGTCTGCCACGGCCCCGAGGACTATCGCGTCGAACAGGTCGCGATGCCGCGCGCCGGTACGAACGAGCTCGTGATCCGCATCGCCGCGTGCGGGATCTGCGCGAGCGACTGCAAGTGCTACACCGGCGCCAAGATGTTCTGGGGCGGACCGAGCCCGTGGGTGAAGGCGCCGGTGATTCCCGGCCATGAATTCTTCGGCTATGTCGAGGCGCTCGGCGACGGCGCGGCCGAGCATTTCGGCGTCGCGTTGGGCGACCGCGTGATCGCCGAGCAGATCGTGCCGTGCGGCAAGTGCCGCTATTGCAAGTCGGGCCAGTACTGGATGTGCGAGGTGCACAACATCTTCGGCTTCCAGCGCGAGGTCGCCGACGGCGGGATGGCCGAGTACATGCGCATTCCGCCGACCGCGATCGTCCACAAGATTCCGCTTGGCGTATCGCTCGAGGACGCGGCGATCATCGAGCCGCTGTCGTGCGCGATTCATACGGTGAACCGCGGGGACGTCCAGCTCGACGACGTCGTCGTGATCGCCGGCGCGGGCCCACTCGGGCTGATGATGACGCAGGTCGCGCACCTGAAGACGCCGAAGAAGCTCGTCGTGATCGACCTGATCGACGAACGGCTCGAACTCGCGCGCCAGTACGGCGCCGACGTGACGATCAACCCGCAGCGCGACGACGCGCGCGAGATCGTCCGCGCGCTGACCGACGGCTACGGCTGCGACGTGTACATCGAGACGACCGGCGCGCCGGTCGGCGTGAACCAGGGGCTCGACCTGATCCGCAAGCTCGGCCGCTTCGTCGAATTCAGCGTGTTCGGCGAGGATGCGACCGTCGACTGGTCGATCATCGGGGACCGCAAGGAACTCGACGTACGCGGCGCGCACCTCGGGCCCTACTGCTATCCGGTCGCGATCGACCTGCTCGCGCGCGGGCTCGTCACATCGAAGGGCATCGTCACGCACGGTTTCGCGCTCGAGGACTGGGACGACGCGATCCGCGTCGCGAAATCGCCCGAATCGATCAAGGTGCTGCTGAAGCCGGCCCGCTGACGGCCGGCGTGCGCCTCACCGGAGACATCATGGAATACGTGATAGGCGTCGACATCGGCACGCAGAGCACCAAGGCGCTGTTGGTCGACCGGCACGGCACGATCGTCGCGCGGCGCTCGGCCGGCTACCAGCCCGATACGCCGCGCCCGCTGTGGGCCGAGCAGTGGCCGCAGGTGTGGTTCGACGCGGTGCGCGACTGCATCGCCGGCTGCGTGAGCGATGCGCGCGTGCAGGGCGTGCCGGCCGATGCGATCCGGGCGGTGTGCGTGAGCAGCCTGTACGGCGGCTCGGGCATCCCGGTCGACATCGACATGCGGCCGCTGCATCCGTGCCTGATCTGGATGGACCGGCGCGCGACCGCGGAAGTCGACTGGGTCAACGCACACGTGAACGTCGAGCGGCTGCGCGTGATCACCGGCAACGGCGTCGACAGTTACTACGGCTTCACCAAGATGCTGTGGCTGCGCGACCGGCGGCCGGACGTTTGGGCGAACGTGCGCTATTTCCTGCCGCCGAACGCGTACGTGATCTATCTGCTGACCGGCGAAGTCGCGGTCGATCACAGTTCGGCCGGCAATATCGGCGGCGTGTACGACGTCGCGCGCCGCGAGTGGTCCGACGATGCGCTCGACATGCTCGGCATTCCGGCGACGATGATGCCGGAACGGCTGGTCGATTCGACGGACGTCGTCGGCGGGTTGCTGTCGCAATGGACCGCGCCACTCGGGCTGCCGGCCGGCACGCCCGTCGTCGCGGGCGGCGTCGATGCGGCGGTCGCGACCTTCGCGGCCGGCGCGACGCGTACCGGGCAGCACGTCGCGATGATCGGCACCAGCATGTGCTGGGGCTACGTGAACCGGCACGTCGATGCGCGGCACGGCCTCGTCAGCATGCCGCACGTGTTCGACGGGCAGCGCGACCTGTACGTGTTCGGCGGCGCGATCACGGCCGGCGCGTCGGTCGCGTGGTTTCGCGACCAGTTCTGTCACGCGGAAATCGATGCGGCGCGGCTGCTGCCGCACGGCGATCCGCACGCGCTGCTCGAGGAGGCGGCCGAGCGCGTGCCGGCCGGCGCGGACGGCGTGCTGTTCCTGCCGTATCTGATGGGCGAGCGCAGCCCGGTGTGGGATGCGAAGGCGAGCGGCGCGTTCGTCGGGCTGAGCCTCGCGCACACGCGTGCGCATCTTTATCGTGCGGTGCTCGAAGGCGTCGCGTTCGCGTTGCGTCACAACATCGAGGCCGGCCGTCGTGGCGCGGTGGCGCTGGACGATCGACTGATCGTCGTCGGCGGGGCCGCGCATTCGGCGCTGTGGATGCAGATCATCGCGGACGTGACGGGTTTTCCGGTGTGGACGATCGAGCAGGACGTCGAAGCCGCGATGGGCGCCGCGTTGCTGGCGGGTGTGGGTGTGGGGCTGGTGTCGCGCGATGACGCGCAGGGCGGCTGGGTCACGCTCGTCGAGCGCGCGCGGCCCGATGCCGAGCGCGCGAAAACGTATGACGCGCGTTTTGCGCTCTACACGGCGCTGTATCCGGCGCTCAAGCCGATCATGCACAAGCTGGGCACGTCATCATGAACACACGATTCGATTTCAGCGGGTCAACGGTGCTCGTCACGGGCGCATCGAGCGGCATCGGCCGCGCGTGCGCGATCGCGCTGGCGCACGCAGGCGCGCGCGTCATCGCTGCAGCGCGAGACATGGCCGCGCTCGACGCGCTCGCCGGCGAGATTGCGTGCGATACGTTGCGCATGGATGTCGGCGGCGACCAACACGCGATCGATGCCGCGCTCGATGAGTACGATGCATTCGACGGCCTCGTCAATTGCGCGGGAATCGCGTCGCTCGAACCGGCGCTCGATGTCGACGCCGCGCATTTCGATCGCGTGATGGCCGTCAATGCGCGCGGCGCGGCGCTCGTCGCGCGGGCGGTGGCGCGCAAGATGATCGAGCGCGACGGACGCGGCGCGGCGAACGCACGGGGCAGCATCGTCAACGTGTCGAGTCAGGCGGCGCTCGTCGGCCTGCCCGCGCATCTGAGCTATTGCGCGTCGAAGGCGGCGATGGACGCGATCACGCGCGTGCTGTGCATCGAACTCGGGCCGTACGGCATTCGTGTGAACAGCGTGAACCCGACCGTCACGCTCACGCCGATGGCGCAGTTCGCGTGGAGCGCACCGGAAAAGCGCGCGCCGATGCTGGCCGCGATTCCGCTCGGCCGGTTCGCGCAGCCGGACGAAGTCGTCGAGCCGATCCTGTTTTTGCTGAGCGACGCGGCGTCGATGATCAGCGGCGTGTCGTTGCCGATCGACGGCGGGTATACCGCACGCTAGACCGCGTCACGGCAGTCGCGGGTCGAGTGCGCGGCGCGGCCGGCGCGCGGCTAGACCGGATCCTTGCTCGGCGGTCCGTCCGGCTGCTGCGGGTTGTCGTGATGGCCGGGCGGCGACGAGAACGGATCGTCTTCCGGATCGCGGTTCGGGTCGGCCGGTGGTTCGGGCGTCGGGGTCGTGTGGTCGCTCATGGAGAACTCGTGCAGTGCGTGACGGCGGTGGCGCGGCGGACGTGCCTCGTCTTCGTTATAGCCAATCGGTCGCGCGTTTGCAGCGGGATTCTTGCGATGGCTTGTCGATCGTCGGAGAAATCCGCCTATTGGCAGGGTTCGTGCGGGAACGTGCGGGCCCGCGCAATCAATGTCAGCGCAAATCCGCCGGTGTATCGACGTCGCGCAGGATGCCGGGATCGTCGACGTCGAGCAGGGCCACCGGCGCGCTGGCGAACAGTGCGCGAGCGCCCGCGTCGCCGTCGAGAGTGGCGAGCGCCTCGAAGTGGTGCGCGGCGAAACCGACCGGATGGCCGCGCACGCCGCGATGCGCGGGTGCGACGATCGACGCGCCGTCGGCGTCGAGCGCGCGTGTGACCGTTTCGTAAGTGGAAGCCGCGATCCACGGCATGTCGCCGAGCGCGACGAGCCAGCCGCTCGCATCGGGCGCGGTGCGAACGCCGGCCGCGAGGCTCGCGCCCATGCCGCGCAACGCGTCGGGGGCATAGACGACCTGACAGCCGGCTTCGTTCAGCAGGATCGCGAGCTTTTCGGCGCCGGGGCGCACCACGGCGATCACGTCGGCGGTGGCCGCCGCGAGACGGCGGGCGGCGGCGACCGCCACCGGTGTGCCGTCGGGAAGCCGGGCGAGCAGCTTGCTGTGCAGGCCGCTCGGGTCGAAGCGTTGACCAAGGCCGCCGGCGAGCAGGACGCCGGTCGCGAGTGACGCATAGGACATCGGCGCGCGGGGAGTGAGACAGGTGTTGCGATTGTGCGGGAGCACACGGGGATCGGCAAGTGAGGATGTTACCGAGTCACCTGTGTCGGATCGGGAAAACCGTCATCGCGATGCTTCGTCGAGCATGCTTTCGTCGACAGGACCGTAAATTGCGTGAGATTCGTTCTGCATGACGGCCCAATAGCGATCGCCGAACGACCAGTGCCACCATTCGGACGGGTAATTCGTGAAGCCGGCGCGGGTCAGTGCGTCGATCAGGATCTTGCGGTTCGCTGCGGCCGGGCGGCTGATGAACGGGTTGTGCGTGTAGCACGAGCAAGTGGCGCGACGACGGTTGCGGGCCACGAGCCGATATTGAATGAAGCGGTCGTGGTCGTTTTGGTCAGACGAATCGCCGATATGCCAGAGTCTGGCGGAAGAGGCGCCGCCGTTCGACCCACGGGTGCGCGACGCTTACCAGAGCGTCTTGACGTGCGCGTACGCGCGGATTTTTTCGTCGCGGGTGACGAGCGGCGCGCCGAGCCGCCGCGCGGTCGCGACGATCATGCGATCGGCCGGATCCTTGTGGAACGTGCCGGGCAGGTCGGTGGATTTCGCGGCGATGTCGGCATCGACCGGCACGAACCGCATGCCGTCGATTTGCGCGACGGTGGCGAGCCATGCGTCGACATCCATTGTCAGGGCGAGGCGGTCGTTGCGCACCAGCATCGCGATTTCCCACGCGGAGATGGCCGATGCGACGAGCGTGCCTTCGCCCCGTGCGCGATCGATCGCGCTTCGCGCTTTCTTGCTGAGCGCAGGGTCGCCCGCCACCCACCACACCAATGCATGCGTATCCAGCACGATCACCGCGACGCCTCCCAATCATCTTCCGCAATCGGATCGAGAGGATTGTCGTAGCGCATGACCGAACCGCGCAATATGTCCAACGGCTGAGCTTCGCGCGAGCGATACGGGCGGATCTCGAGCGTCGGTTTGCCGTGGTCGGTGACGATCAGGCTTTCGCCCGACGCCTCGACGAGCCGGAAGTATTCGAGTGCGCGAGCCTTGAATTCGGATTTCGATACGGGAGCGTGCGGCATCATGATTTGAGCATGGTCATATGACGATGGTCATTTTAGACCCGCGTTTCGACGCCGCGCAAGCGCTGTGGAGCGTGCCCGGCTCACGCTATGCATCCGCCCACTTCCTCAACAGGTTGTGATAAATCCCGGTCAGCGAAATGACCACCGGGTCCTTCGCCCCTTTTTTCGCGGAAAGCGCCTGAATTTGCGTATCGAGCTGAAACAGCAGCGTGCGATCGCCATCGTCGCGCACCATGCTCTGAATCCAGAAGAACGATGCCACGCGCTCGCCCCGCGTCACCGGCGTCACGTGATGCAGGCTCGACGCCGGATACAGCACGAGGTCGCCTGCCGGCAGCTTCGCGCGATGCACGCCGTAGGTATCCTCGACGCATAGTTCGCCGCCGTCGTATGCGTGGGGTTCCTCGAGGAACAGCGTCGCCGACAGATCGCTGCGCACACGAAAATCCGTGCCGCGCAGCAGCCGGATCGCGTTGTCGATGTGCGTGCCGAACGTCTCGCCGCCTTCATAGCGATTGAACAGCGGCGGAAACACCTTGAGCGGCAGCGCCGCCGAAAAGAACAGCGGATGGCGGGCGAGTGCGTCCTGGATCGCATCGCCGACGGTGCGCGCGACCGGTGAACCTTCCGGCAATTGCCGATTGCGTTTCGCGAGCGCCGACTGCGCGCCGGAGGTTGCGTTGCCATCGACCCATTCGGCGGCATCGAGCAGGTCGCGGCATTGCGCGACTTGCGCTCGGGTCAGTACGCCGGGGATATGAAGCATCATGATGCGGATTCCATGGCGTGCGGCGCCAGCTGCATGGCCGCCGAACGAAAAGCGTCGAGCGGCGACGACACGAGATACGCACGCATCTTCGCGATGAACGCGGGTGTCGCGGTGGCCGGCACGCGCGCGAGCCAGGCGAGCGCTTCGTCGACGCGCCCGCGTTCGGCGAGCAGCCGCGCATAGTTGAACTGGCCACGAAAATCGCCGGCGTCGGCCGCACGGCGATAGTGGTCGAACGCGGCGTCGATATCGACCGATACGACCCAGCCGTCCTCGTAGAAGCCGCCGATCAGGTTGATCGATTTCGCGTGACCGAGCGCGGCCGCGCGGCGGAACCAGTCGAGCGCGTCGGCGCGGTTCTCGTCGACGCCGTTGCCGAGGGCAAGTGCGGTCGCGTAGTTGTACATGCCCCAATCGAGGCCTGCCTGCGCGGCGAGCCGATACCAGTACACGGCGACCGGCGCGCACGCGGCCGTGCCCCAGCCGAACTCGTAGCAGCGCCCGAGCATGTTCATCGCCATCGGGTGGCTGGCCCGCGCCGCGTGCCGGAACCAGTTGAACGCGGCCGCCGGATCGCGCGCGACGCCGTGCCCGTCGAGCAGGTGTTGTCCGTACACGGCCTGCGCGTCGACGATACCGTGGTCGGCCGCCGCCGCGACCCACGCGGCGGCGCGCTCGGGCGGCCCGGCCAGGATGTCGGCGAACTCGCGCGGCGAGACCGACGCGAGCGCCTTCAGCGATACGGCCTCCATTGATCAGTAGCGCGCGTTCAGCGTGACGAACGCCGAGCGGCCCGGCGCGATCGACGCATAGTGCGCCGGATACGCCTGATCGAAGTACGTGCGGTTGAACAGGTTGTTCACGTTCAGTTGCAGGTCGAGCTTCTTGTTGATCCGGTACTGCGCCATCGCGTCGAAGCGCCAGGACGACGGCACGGCGCGCAGGTTCGCGGGATCGCCGAACACTTCCGACATGTAGAACGCGCCGCCGCCGACCGTGAACTTCGGCGTGACGTCGTAGTTCGACCACATCGTGAGGCTGTGCTTCGGCGTGTTCGGGAAGCGGTTGCCGTTGTTCGCGGCGTCCTTGCCGTTGTCGCGCAACGCGCTCTTCATGTACGTGTAGCCGCCGAACACCTGCCATTGCTTCGTGATCTGGCCGGCGAGGCCGAGCTCGAGGCCCTGCACGCGCTTGTTGCCGACCATCGCGTACTGGTTGTTCGGCAGCGTCACGCGCGCGTTCGTCGTATCGATCTGGAACAGCGCGGCCGTCAGCGACAGCTGGTCGTTCAGCACGTTCCATTTCGTGCCGAGTTCGATGCTGCGGTTCTTCTCGGGCGCCATCTGGTCGGCGTTCGGGCCGACGCCGCCGCGGCCCGGCGTCAGCGACTGCGTTTCGCTGCCTTCGCCGAGCAGCATGCCGGCCGGCGTCGACGACGTCGCATACGACGCGTAGATGCTGCCGTTCCGTGCGGGCTTGAACACGAGGCCGGCTTGCCAGTTGAACAGCGTGTCGTCGCGCGTGTAGGTCTTGCTGCCGTTCGCCTTGGTGTCGGTGAAGCGGGTCGAGTAGTCGTCGACGCGCACGCCGGCGTTCACCTGCCAGCGCGGCGTGAGCTCGATCGTGTCGAAGCCGTAGATCGACTTCGTCGTGGTGCGCGCATGCGCATAGTCGTTGTTGCGCGTGATCGAACCGGCCCACGGATCGTTCGGGTTCGGCGACCACAGGCTCGTGCAGTTGTAGCCCGACGGCGCACCGATGCCTTTCTGGCAGATCGTGCCCTTGTCGGTTGCCACCGTGTACGAATCGCGCTTGCCCCATTCGCGGGACAGCTCGATGCCGGTCGTGAAGCTGTGCTTGAACGGGCCCGTGCGGAATTCGCCGAACAGCTCGGTCAGGTTCGCGAGGCTGTTGATCGAGCTGTCGCGGTTGTTGTTGCGGCGCCAGACCTTGCCGTTCACCACGTTGCCCTGGCTGTCGTCCGGCTGCGTCCAGATGTAGTCCTGCGTCGATTCCGTGTAGCGCGTGGTGTTGCGCACCGTCAGGTTCGGCGTGATGTCGTGCTCGATCTTGATCGTGCTGATGTCCGACGTGGTCTTGCGGAAGTCGCGGTCGATCAGGCCGTAGAAGTTGTGGCGATCGACGGGCGCCGGATAGATCGTGCCGACGTTCGCGGGCTTGTTCGACGTCGTGTAGAAGTACGGGATCCCGCCGTCGGGCATGTCGTCGGTTGACAGGTGGTAGTAGCTCGCGGTCACGCGCGTCGGCGTGCCGAGGCCGAACGCGATCGACGGCGCGACGCCCCAGCGCTCGTTGTTGACGGCGTCGCGGCCGGCGACGTCGTTGTTGTGACTCATCAGGTTCAGGCGGAACGCGGCGTGATCGGCGAACTGCCAGTTGCCGTCGGCGGTGAAGCGGCGATAGCGGTCGGTGCCCAGGCCCGCGCTCGCGGCGGCCGTCGTGCCGAGATGCGGGGCCTTCGTGATCAGGTTGATGCTGCCGCCGGCACCGCCGCGGCCGCCGTACGCGCCGTCGGAGCCTTTTGTGATCTCGACGCGCTCGGTGTTGAAGATCTCGCGCGTGGTGGCGCCCGTGTCGCGCATGCCGTCGACGAACATGCTGCCCTGCGTGTCGTAGCCGCGGATGAACGGACGATCGCCGAGCGGGTTGCCGCCTTCGCCGGCGCCGAACGTGATGCCGGGCACCGTGCGCAGCGCTTCGGTCAGCGTCGCCGCGCCGCTGCTCTGGATCAGTTCCTGCGGGATCACGGTGACGGATTTCGGCGTGTCGACGAGCGGCGCGGTGAATTTCGCGGAAGCGGAAAAGTCGGCCTTGAAGCTGTGCTCGGTCTTGCCCTGGATCTCGATTGGTGCAAGGTGGCCCTCGGTGCTGACGGGCGCCGCGGGCGGCGTGCCGTCGGCGAACGCGGGGCTCGCGGCGAGCACGCTGCACAGGGTGGTGAATTTACCGAGCTTCAGCTCGTCGGGACGGGACTTCATGGTGCGCTTCGACCTCGCGGTGTGGCCCCGGGGCGGTGCGTTGCGGAAACGTGCATGCCGCCGGGAATTATTACGATTTGTTTTCAGGCGGCATTCTATGTAATTTCTTGTTGAATGAGAAGCGTTCTTGTTCGCGTTTGTGCGGGGATTGTTGACGAATGTTGCAGAGGGCTTGTGGGGGATTGCGGGGCGGGAGGATGGCCGAACGGCCGAATGGGAGAGGCGCGGCAGGCGGCTTACAGTGGCCGAATCTTCCTTCGACTCAAATGACTGCAAGGTGTTAGTATGACTGCATTGCAAGCAAATGTAGTGAGGCGCATCATGCCCATGATCACCGTTCGAAATTTGCCCGACGAAGTGCATCGCGCGCTTCGAATCCGGGCTGCGCAACATGGCCGCAGTACCGAGGCCGAGGTGCGAGACATCCTCGAGCAAGCCGTTCGGCCGGGAGGGCGGCTGAGACTGGGAACGTTGCTCGCTGAAATCGGGCGAGAGGCTGGCGGCATCGATTTCGAAGTTCAGCGTGATAAGACGCCAACCGATCCCATGAGCTTCGAATGATCCTGGTCGATACCAACGTCATTTCCGAGCCGCTGCGGCGCGAGCCGAGCGCAGCCGTGATCGAATGGCTCGACGCGCAGAACGTCGACACGTTGTTTGTAGCCGCAATCAGTCTGGCGGAGATTCGGTTCGGCGTGGCCGTGTTGCCGGTGGGGCGCAGGCGGGACTGGCTCGAGCAAAGCATCGAGCAGCGCGTCGTGCCGTTGTTTCGCGGCCGGATCCTGCCGTTCGACGATGCGGCCAGCAAGGCGTATGCGAGCCTTCGCGCCAAGGCGCGTGGTACGGGCAACGCGATGGCGTCTGCCGATGGCTTCATCGCGGCAACCGCCGCCGCGAACGGTTTGATCGTGGCCACGCGCGACGTCGCGCCGTTCGAGGCAGCGGGCTTGCGTGTGATCGATCCCTGGGCCAGCTGACGCCGGCTCGGCCGCCGTCACGTTACCGGCGTCGAAAATGACAGCGCGCCGTGCAAGCCGGCGCGTTGGGTGCGTGCCGGCTGCGCGCGGCCCTTGAACCGGGGCAATCTCGGTTCAGCCGCGCGACACCGGCTGCAGGTCAGTCGATTCCGTGAAACACCGCATCCTCCGGGCCGAGGTACGCCGGCGGACGCCACGTCGCATCGCGCATCGAGTGCTGGACGAGATTCTCGACACCCAGCAGCACCGCGAAGATCGCCATTCGCACCGGAATGCCGTTGTCGGTCTGCCGGAAGATCGCGAGACGCGGGTCGCGGTTCAGGTCGACCGACAGGTCGTTCGCGCCCGGCCGGCTATCGCGCGGCAGCGGGTGCATGATCAGCGTGTCGGGCTTGCATACCGAATCGACGAGCGCCTGGTTGATCTGGAAATCCGGCGTATAGCCTTCGAACGACTCGTCGGTGAAGCGCTCTTTCTGAATCCGCGTCGCGTAGACGACATCCGCGCCGCGCAGCCCGGCCGCGAGGTCGTTCGTCTGCTCGACCACATGGCCGTTCGTCGAAATCTGGTCGACGATGTACGCCGGCATCTCGAGCGTCGGCGGCGATACGAGCGTGAACTTCAGCCCGCGGTACAGCGCGAGCAGCTTGACGAGCGAGTGCACGGTGCGGCCGTATTTCAGGTCGCCGACCAGCGCGATGTGCGCGCCGTCGACGATCTTGCCGAGCCGCGAGAATTCGCGCTGGATCGTATACAGGTCGAGCAGCGCCTGGCTCGGGTGCTCGCCGGGGCCGTCGCCGCCGTTGATCACCGGCAGGTTCGTCGCGCGTGCGAATTCGGCCACCGAGCCTTTTTCCGGATGGCGGATCACGAGCGCGTCGACGTAGCCGGCCATCACGCGGCTCGTGTCGTAGATCGATTCGCCCTTGGCCATCGACGAGAACGTGAAGCCCGTCGTGTCGCACACCGAGCCGCCGAGCCGGCAGAAGGCCGCGCCGAACGACACGCGCGTGCGCGTGCTGGCCTCGAAGAACAGGTTGCCGAGCACCGCGCCTTCGAGCACGCGCGAAATCTTGTGGCGTCGCGCGATCGGCTGCATGACGTCGGCCACGCGGAACAGCGCCTCGACCGAATCCCGCGAGAACTGCTCGACCGAGATCAATTGCGGCTTGCCTTCGAACAGGAACTGCTTCGCGAGCCCTTGTTTATCTACGCTTTGCGTATAGTTCTCGCCGTCCGGCGCTGGGCGTTCGACGATTTCCGACACGAAGCGCTCGACGATCTCGGGCATCCCGCGCGATTCCTGCGAATCGTCCGGAAGCAGCCAGGTATCCAGCGCGCGCCGGCTGACGCCGATGCGATTCGCGAATGCCTCGCGGGTCATGTTGAGGCGGCGCATCGCGTCGCGGAGGAAGGCTTGCTGGGGAACGGTCATCGGCGGCTCCTGGGCGAAAAATATACGCGGTGCGTATATTAGTTCCTCGCGCAATGAAGTCAAGAAAAATCTGTGCGCACGCGCGGCCGGGCCGTACTGGCGCGCGGCGCGGCTCTCCGTATAATCAGGTCAGGCCCCGTGTCCGGCAGCGTGCCGGGCGCCACGCCACACACGATTCACACGATTCGCCCGGTCGGGCTTGTTGATTCCAAGGAGAATGAGAATGACGCGTACGATTGCTGCAATGTTGCTGGTGCTGACCGCCGCGCTCGCCGGTTGCAATACGGTCGCCGGCGTGGGCCAGGATATTTCGAAGGGCGGCCAGGCGATCAGCGATTCGGCTGAAAAGGCCAAGTAAGCCGACCGGTTCAGGCATGCAGAAGGCGCCGGGCCTTCCCGCGATGGCGGGGCGGCCCGGCGCCTTTTTCGTGCGCGGGTCGATGCTGGCGGCGTCAGGCGTGTTCCACGAACGCGTAACGGCCTTCGACCTTGCGCGGCGTGAACCAGCCGTAGTCGGGGAACAACCGGTTGCGGACGAACCACACGTAACCGACCAGCACGACCGTGATCGCGAGGCTCGGCAGCGCGGTCGCCGGATCGCGCCCGAGGTCGGCGACGGTCTTCGGCATCTGCAGCAGCGACAGCAGGATGAACGCGTGATACGCGCCGACACGTTGGGTCGCAAAGCCCCAGATGAACAGCAGCGACAGCGGCACGGTCAACGCGAGGAATACGGTGACGAGGACGGTGCCGGCGCCGGATGCGAAGAAGTAGTACGCAAGCATCAGGCTGATGACCAGTTGGGCGATGCCGAGCGCGATCAGGATCCGGACGTGCACCTTGTTCTTGCGGCAGCGTTCGGGGTCCGGGCGCGACGCGATCAGATGCGCGAGCACGCGATCCTTGAGCCCCTGTCCGGACAGTTCGGCCAGCGCGTCGGCTTTCCTCGTTCCCGCGGACAGCAGCACCGCGATGCTTGTTTTGGCTTCCTTCCTGTTCATTGCTTGGCGGATTGTTGTTCGAGGGTGGTCAAAGGGGCCGGCCACGCGAATATTGCATCTCGCGCAGCCGTGCGCAACGGTTTTGCGGTGCGCGGACACATTCCTACAGTCGCCGGCTGCATCGTGGCGAAGGCGGGGAGCGGCAGGCGATGCGACGGCAGGGCGCCGCCGCCGTTTCCGCCGGGACGCGATGAGCGCGAGTCAGTCGATGGCGGTCCGCGCAGCGATCGTCGTGCGTGATTCGGCGGGCGGCTCGCGCCGTCGCGTCGCGCCGACCAGCATGCCGGCGACGACGAGCGCGATGCCGGCGACACGCGTGCCGGTCAGCGCTTCGCCGAACAGCGCGACCGCGAACAGCACGGCCGAAACCGGCGCGACCGCGGTGAACAGGGCGGCCTCGGTGCCGCTCGTGCGCGCCGAACCCGCATACCAGCACAGGTAGCCGAGCACGGTCGGGATCAGCGCGTAGTACGCGATCGCCGACACGGCGCCGACG
Organism: Burkholderia sp. MS389; assembly: GCF_016899425.1. Classification (GTDB taxonomy): domain Bacteria; phylum Pseudomonadota; class Gammaproteobacteria; order Burkholderiales; family Burkholderiaceae; genus Burkholderia; species Burkholderia sola. The sequence continues at coordinate 1,007,710 of NZ_CP045995.1, read as the reverse complement.
GTCCAGCCGCTCGCCACCGCGCGCCATTCGAACGCGGCCGGCACGAGTGCGAGCACGAAGCCGAGGCCCGACATCGCGGTGGAAAGCGCAAGCGGCGGCAACGGCGCGGCAAGCCGCCGGTTGAGCAGGATGAAAACCGCTTCGCATGCGACGGCCGCCAGTACCAGCGCATCGCCGGCAAGCGTCTGCAGCGACGGCATCGCATGGCCTGGCGCGAACGTGACGAACAGCACACCGGCGGTGGCGAGCGCGGCGGCCAGCCAGTCGCGCGGCGTCTGCCGCTCGCGCAGCACGACGGCCGCGATCAACGTCGACATGGCCGGCAGCGTGCCGAGCATCACGCCCGCATCGAGCGGCGACGACAGCTTCGTCCCGCTGATCAGCAGCACCGTATAGCCGACGCCGCCCGCCGCCGCCTGGATGACGAGCAGCACGGCGTCGCGTGCGCAAATGCGGGGCCAGCGCATGCGCTGCGCGCGCATCAGCGCGAACAGCAGCGGGGTCGCGATCAGGAAGCGCAGCGCGGTGGCCGCGAATGGCGGCAGGCCGCCGGCCGCGAGACGGCTCGCGATGACGGTGCTGCCGACGCCCGCCATCGCGGCGGCGAGATAGAGATAACCAATCAGTCGTGTCTTCATGCGCCGCATCGTCGCGTACCGGGCACGGGGCGTCTTGAACGAAATTGCAGCAGAGGGGGCGTTGAATACGGTGCGCCGTCGACATGTCCGGACGCAATGGGGCGCGGCTGCCGTCGAGGTGGCAACCGCATTTCGAATGAAGTGCGCCCGGCGGCCTCGCGGGGCGCGGGCGACAGCGCGACTTAACCCGCCTGCGTGAACCGCCCCGGCGTGATCCCGAACTGGCGCGCGAACGCGCGCGTCAGGTGGCTCTGATCGGCGAAGCCGGCTTCAGCCGCGGCATCGGCGATCGGCAAACCGCTGGCCAGCAACGCGCGCGCGAGCCGCGTGCGCGACTGAACCAGATACGCATGCGGCGTGATGCCGAGCTCGCGCGCGAAGCCGCGCAGCAACTGGAAGCGGCTGACGCCGCTCAGGTCGGCCAGCTCGGCGAGCGACACGGGTGCGGCCGGCGCCGCGTCGAGCCGCTCGCGGGCGACGCGGACCGCGGGTGCGACGCCGGCCGCCGGCAGCGTGCGGTTTGCGTGCCGGGCAAGCAAACCGGCGACGAGCATCACGAGCGCTTCGTCGCGGGCCAGCGGCTGGGTTTCGCCTGCGACGATGCGTGCATGCAGCCGGCCGACGGCGGCCGCGAGGCGCGCGTCGCGCACGGCCGGATGCGCGAGCTCGACGCCGCCGACGCCTTCTTCCGCCGCGACGCCCGCGACCAGCGCGGGCGCGAGGTACAGCATCCGCCAGCGCCGGCCGGTGCCGGCCTCGAGCGGCGAACCGTCGTGCATCTCGCCCGGGTTGACCATGATCGTGTCGCCGGCCAGCGCGTCGACCTGCCCGCGGCCGCTCCACGACCGGTGCGCACCGCTGACGATCACGCCGACCCCGAATTCGTCGTGCGCGTGGCGCGGAAATGCGCGATCGGATTCGAGGCTGATCGTCTCGATGCCTTCGCCGGTGCGTCGGTAGTGGGTGACACGGTGCATGTGCGCTCCTCGCGCCGGTGGCGGCGCGGATCACGGGCACTTTAGCGCGTTCCGGCGCCGCGCGCCCTTCATCCGTTTGGCGGATACCGCGCGGCGCGCGCAGCCCGCACCATGTGCACATGAGCAGCGTACACGGCCCGCCGGGCCTGAAGCTGCGCGGGAGAGGGCAGGTGGAACGACAGGATCCGGTATTCATTCAGGTGGGCGCGCTCGCGGACGGCTTCGCGCCGGACGCGAACGTCCTCGCCCCCGTCGACGCACTCGTCGGGCGGACGCTGACGCTCGACGACGCATCGGGCGCGTGGCGTATCTATACGTTCGAGCCGGGCGCGCTGCAGTGGCGCGATGCGGCGACCGGTACGAACGGCCGCGCGGCGTGCCGCGTGACGCGGCTGCGCGACGGGCTGTACTTCGTCGACTACATCGATGCGACCGCTCGGGCGACGTCGGTGAGCCTCGTGATCGATCTCGACACCGGTGTGTGGACGGCGGTCGTCGGTACGCTGCCGACGGAAGCGGACACGCGCATCGATGCATTCACGCGCGTCGCGCACGGGCTGCCGCTGACGGCCGTCGATGCGCAATTCCGACACGGTACGCTGGGCGGCCACGCCCGGCCGGGGTCGCTGCATGCGCCCACGCGCGAGTTGATCGGCAAGCGGACGATGTACCGCTACAGCCCGACCGAATGCTACGAGCACATCTACCTGAACGAGAATTTCTACGCGTGGCAGTGCCTGCAGGGCGTCGAAGGCGGGCTGGCCGATGTCGACCGCTGTCATTACTTCAGGATTGCAGACGAGCTTTACTTGTTCGTGTGGCGTGAGAAGGTGGTGCCGACGCTCGGCGTCGTGCTGATCGACTTCGCGCAGCGCAAGACCGACGGCAAGATCTTCGGCTATCAGGGCAGCGATTTCGGCACGTTGTCGAATTTCCAGATCGGCGCATACGCGCAGGTGCTGAACGAAACCATGCATCCGCTCGGCGACGAGGCGCGGCGATGACTGCCGTGCTCGGCAGCGGCCGCTTGCGTGCGGATTTCAGCGGTCGCGTCGTGCTCGTCACGGGCGCCGCGCAAGGGATCGGCGCGGCGATCGCGCGCCGTTTCGCGGAATCCGATGCGTTCGTCGCGGTCGCCGACCTGAACGGCGATGCGGCCGCCGCGCAGGCCGACGCGCTGGCCGGCGCGGGCGGCGACGCACGCGCGTACCGGGTCGATGCCGCGAGCCGGGCCGAACTGGATGCGCTCGTCGCCGCAGTCGAGCGCGACGGCGGCCGGCTCGATGTCGTCATCCACAATGCCGCGTATTTTCCGTTGACGCCATTCGCGCAGATCGACGAGCCGACGCTCGAGCGGACGCTGTCGGTCAACCTGTCGGCGCTGTTCTGGCTTGCGCAGGCCGCGTTGCCGGCATTCGAGCGCGCGGGGGCCGGGCGGCTGCTCGTCACGTCGTCGGTGACGGGGCCGCGCGTCGCGTATCCGGGGCTCGCGCATTACGCGGCGTCGAAGGCCGGCGTGAACGGCTTCATTCGGGCGGCGGCGCTGGAGCTCGCGCGCCGCAACGTGACGGTCAACGGCGTCGAACCGGGGATGATCCGCACGCCGGCGGCCGGCAATCTCGGCGACGCGTCGGTCGCGGCGCAGATCGCGCGCGACATTCCGCTGGCACGGATGGGCGAGCCGGAGGATATCGCGAACGCGATGCTGTTTCTCGCGTCGGCCGACGCGGCGTACATCACCGGGCAGACGATCGTCGTCGACGGTGGCGCGACGTTGCCGGAGAGCGGGGCGGTGCTGGGAGACGGGTAGCGGTGAGCTAGCGAGGCCGGCCGTGGCGGCGGCCGCGGGCCGTGCGGGCATAGGCGGGCATAGGAGGGCATAGGAGGGCATAGGAGGGCATTTGCGGGCATAGGCCGGCCCACGCCACGGGGCCGTGCCGCACGCCAGCGCCGCGACTACAACCAGCCGTTGCGGATGAATTCGACGATCGAATAGCGACGATGCTCGAGATCGTGCTGCCGCACGGCCTCGACGATCCGCGATACGCCATCCGCATAAGGCGTATCGCCGGATACGCGCGATTCGAACTGGAGGCTGCATGCGCCATCGTCGATGCGTATCCGGTGAACCGCATGGCGGCCGAGCTGATCGTCCGGGATGCCGAATTCGCTGCGCTGCGCCGCCGGGTCGCGCACGGAGCGAATGGTTTCCGGCCGCACGCCGAGCGACCGGGCGATGCCGACGGCCGTGCCGGGGACGGACGTCTTGCCGGCCTGATGCGACTCGGTCACGCTGATCTCGCAGTCGCGGAACAGGTGGCCGCTGGTTTCCAGCATGCTCATGAACTTGAGCATCAGGATGTTCGTGTTCGGACACAGCACGACCGGAAAGCCGTACGTCCCGGTTTCGAGGTCGGAGCCGGTCGACAACTCGACGAGCGGCGACGCGGTGGCCTGGCAGAACGCGATCGCCGCGGCGAGTTCGCGGCCGGAACCGGCATGGACGACGATCGAGCGGGCGTCGCTACGCCGCGCGTCGGTTCGCGTGGCGTCCGACCACGGCATCACGCGACAGCTGGCCGGGTCGAGCTTGTGCGAGCCGAGCAACTCGTTGGCGAGCTTGCCGGTTCCGATGACGAGTACTTGCATGGGATGGACGGGTTGAGGTTCGGGATGCGAGACGGTGATGGGCGCGGGTCTTCGGGCAGGCCAGCCCGGCCGCCTTGCCGCGCGCCATGGGTGCCGGGCATCGCGCATTATGCCCGGCCGTCCGACCGCGTGCTCGTCGACTCGCGCAGGCATCGCACCGTCTCGCGACGGATAGGTCGCGATCTGTTTCGCGATGCCGCCGCCGAATGGCCGCCAGCTTCCCGTCGACCTTTCGCCGAGTTCCCTCCCTCCCGGCCAGCCGCGGTCCACCGACGGACGAACCGCGCGACCGCACCCTCATCCCGTGCGCACGAACGCGTGAACGGCGCTACGCTGTCGGCATTTCATCCCATTACCCTCGATCCAGGAGAACACATCGATGGAACACGACCTGAAAGGCAAGGCAGTCGCGATTACCGGCGGCTTCGGTCATCTGGGCTTCGCGACGGCCGCGTGGCTCGGCGAGCGCGGCGCACGCGTCGCGCTGATCGGCCGCGGCGCGGCCCCGGCGGCGCAGGCGCTGCCCGGCGTGCCGGCCGATGCGCTGCGCATCGGCGGCATCGATCTCGTCGATCCGCAGGCCGCCGTGCAGGCGCTCGACGCGGTCAACCGCGAATTCGGCCGGGTCGACGCGCTGCTGAACATCGCGGGCGCATTCGTGTGGCAGACGATCGCCGACGGCGATGCCGCCACGTGGGACCGCATGTATGAACTGAACGTGAAGACAGCGCTGAACGCGTCGAAGGCCGCACTGCCGTACCTGGTCGCGAGCCCGGCCGGCCGCATCGTCAACATCGGCGCGGGCGCGGCGTTCAAGGCCGGCGCGGGAATGGGCGCGTATGCGGCCGCGAAGGCGGGCGTCGCGCGGCTCACCGAGGCGTTGGCGGCGGAACTGCTCGATCGCGGCGTGACCGTGAACGCGCTGCTGCCGAGCATCATCGACACGCCGCCGAACCGCAAGGACATGCCCGACGCCGACTTCTCGCGCTGGGTCCGGCCCGAACAACTCGCGGCGACGATCGGATTCCTGCTGTCGGCCGACGCGCAGGCGATCACCGGTGCGTCGATTCCGGTGAGCGGCCGCGTCGCGTAGTGCGCCGCGGGCAGGGCTCGCCGGGGCCGGCCGTGCGTACAATGTCGCACCGGATTGCGCGACCCGGACCCGAGACCGAACCCGACACCATGACTCAGCCCACCATCCTGATCGTCGAAGACGAACAGGCGATCGCGGACACGATCGTCTATGCCCTCGGCACCGACGGCATGCAGACCGTCCACTGCACGCTCGGGCAGGCGGCGCTCGACCGCCTGCGCGACACGCGTGTGGATCTCGTGGTGCTCGACGTCGGCTTGCCGGACCTCAGCGGCTTCGAGGTATGCCGGCGGCTGCGCACGTTCACCGATATTCCGGTGATTTTCCTGACCGCGCGGCACGACGAGATCGACCGGATCGTCGGGCTCGAGATCGGCGCCGACGATTACGTCGTCAAGCCGTTTTCGCCGCGCGAGCTGGCCGCACGGGTGCGCGTGATCCTGCGCCGCTTCCGCCGGGCGGCCACACCGGAGCCGGCGCCCGCACCCGCGCTGGCCGACGCGCCTGCACCGGTCGCCGCCGGCTTCACGCTCGATGCCGACGGCGCGCGCGTGGCGTGGCTCGGCCACGCGCTGGACCTCACGCGCTACGAATTCGGACTGCTCGCGTTGCTGGTCCGGCATCCGGGCCGCATCTATTCGCGCGAACAATTGATGGATCTCGTGTGGCACGAGGCGCTCGATTCGGCCGACCGCACGGTCGACACGCACATCAAGACGCTGCGCGCCAAGCTGCGCGCGATCGATCCCGAGCGCGACCCGATCCGCACGCATCGCGGAATGGGTTATTCGCTGCAACCGTAACGACCGGCACCGCCCATGCATATCGGCCTGCGCATCTTCTTCGGCTTTTTCCTGATCGTCGGCCTGGCCGCGCTGATCACGCTGCGCGTATTCGTGCAGGAGGTGAAGCCCGGCGTGCGCGAAGCGATGGAGGACACGCTCGTCGATACCGCGCAGGTGCTGGCGACGCTGGCGGCCGACGACATGGCGAACGGCCATATCGCCGACGGCACATTCGCACGGCAGCTCGGGAAACTGCACGAGCGCCCGGTTAGCGCCAACGTGTGGGGCATCCAGAAGAACGCGATCGGCTACCGCCTCTACATCACCGACGCGCACGGCATCGTCCGCTACGACTCGTCCGGCAGCGCGGTCGGGCAGGACTATTCGCGCTGGAACGACGTGTACCGGACGCTGCGCGGCGAATACGGCGCGCGCAGCACGCGCAGCGATCCGAACGACGACAGCAGCACCGTGATGCACGTGGCGGCGCCGATCCGGCGCGGCAACGAGATCATCGGCGTGCTGACGATCGCGAAGCCGAACCAGACGGTCGCGCCGTTCATCGCGCGCAGCCAGCGCAAGATCATGCTGTACGGCGCGTTGCTGATGGGCGGCGCGATCCTGATCGGCGCCGCGTGCACGTGGTGGCTGGTGCTCGGGCTGCGGCGCCTGCAGCGCTATGCGCGCGCGATCGCGGCCGGCGAGCGCGCGTCGATGCCGCTGCAGGGCGCGAACGAGCTGGCCGAACTCGGGCGCGCGGTCGAAAGCATGCATCAGCGGCTGGAAGACCGGCAGTACGTCGAAACCTACATCCACACGCTCACGCACGAGATGAAGAGCCCGCTGGCCGCGATCAGCGGCGCGGCCGAGCTGTTGCAGGAAGACATGCCGGTCGCGAACCGCCGCCGCTTCACCGAGAACATCCGCCGCCAGGCCGGCCGCCTCGAACAGATGATCCGCAAGCTGCTCGCGCTGGCCGAGGTCGAGCAGAAGCAGCGGCTGTCGGTGCACGAGCCGGTCGCGCTGCGGCCGGTGCTCGACCAACTCGTCGACGATATCGAACCGCGCGCGCGGCAGCGCGGCGTGAGCCTGCGGATCGACGCGAACGATGCGGCTGATGGGGCCGATGCGCCGGTCGTCGACGGCGATCCGTTCCTGCTGCGGCAGGCGCTCGGCAACCTGCTCGACAACGCGCTGGATTTCGCGCCGCAGGGCAGCACGATCCGGATCGCGCTCGAGCGGCAGCCGGCGGGCAGGGCGCACGTCGCGGTCGTGCGCGTCGCCGACGACGGCCCCGGCGTGCCCGACTATGCGCTGTCGCGCGTGTTCGAACGCTTCTATTCGCTGCCGCGTCCCGATGGGCAGGATCGCAGCACGGGCCTCGGGCTGTGTTTCGTCCGCGAGGTCGCGATGCTGCACCACGGCCAGGTCGCGCTCGCGAACCGTGCCGAAGGCGGCGCGTGCGCGACGCTCACGCTGCCGTCGGCGGGCTGACCGCGCGCTTCACGTTCGCCACACATTCGCTTCACGCCGGCTTCAATCGCCCTTCACCGGGGCCGCGCATGCTGACCGTACCTTCCACTCCGGTACCTGCCAGCAATGAATCGAGTCCTGTTGTTCAAGTCCATGATCACCGCGTTTCTCGCGCTGGCGATCCTGATCCCGCTGCAGATGGTCCAGAGCATCGTGCGGGAACGCGCCGACTATCGGCAGAACGCGCTGCAGAGCATCTGGGCGAGCTACGCGGGGCCGCAGACGGTGACGGGACCGGTGCTCGTCGTCCGTTACACGGAAGTCACGCGCGTGAGCGACGACGTGCGCGCCGGCGGCAAGGCGAAAACCAGCCTGAAAAGCGAGACGAAACGGCTGCTCGTGTTTCCGAAGACGCTGAACGTCGACGGCACGCTGTCGGTCAGCGTGCGCTATCGCGGCATCCACAAGGCGCTCGTGTACGGGCTCGACAGCCGGATGACGGGCACGCTGCCGCTGCCGGACCTGAAGAAGCTGCCGCAGGCCGACGGGCACGTGAGCTTCAAGATCGACGGTGCGTATGTCGCACTCGGCATCGGCGACCTTCGCGGGTTGAAGGCGCAGCCCGACCTGCGCATCGGCGGCAAGCGGATCGACGTGGAGCAGGGCACGCGGCTCGAGAGCCTGCGCCAGGGCGTGCATGCGAACCTCGATCTCGCGGCGCTGGCGGACGCAAACGCAGGCGCGACGGTCGTGCCGTTCAGCATCGGCCTGCCGCTCGCGGGCGCCGAATCGGTCGCGTTCGCGCCGGTGGGCGACCAGAACGACTTCTCGCTGAAATCGACGTGGCCGCATCCGAGCTTCGGCGGCGAATTCCTGCCGGCCGACCGCACGATCGACGCGCGCGGCTTCGTCAGCAACTGGCACGTGACGTCGTTCAACACGAAGGCGCGCGAGCAAGTGGCGTCCGGCACCGGCGACGGCGAGATCGAGATGGCGTCGGTATCGGTGATCGAGCCCGTGAACGTCTATCTGCAGGCCGAGCGCGCGACGAAATACGGCGCGTTGTTCGTGATGCTCACGTTCGCGAGCTTCTTCATGTACGAGCTCGTGAAGCGGCTGCGCATTCATCCGATCCAGTACACGCTGGTCGGCCTGTCGCTCGCGCTGTTCTTCCTGCTGCTGCTGAGCCTGTCCGAGCATATTGCGTTCGGCTATGCGTATCTCGCGGCGAGCGGCGCATGCATCGGGCTGCTGGGCTTCTACCTGTCGTTCGTGCTGCACAGCGTGAAGCGCGGCGCGACGTTCACGGCGCTGCTCGCGATGCTGTACGCGGCGCTCTACGGGCTGCTGCTGTCGGAAGACAATGCGCTGATGCTCGGTTCGCTGCTGCTGTTCGCGATCCTCGCCGGCATCATGACGCTCACGCGCCGCGTCGACTGGTATTCGCTCGGCGCCGCGTGGCAGCCGCTGGCCGACAAGCCGGCGGCGGTGAAGCCGGGCGCGCCGGTGAAGTAGGCGAGCAAGCGGGCGGGCTCGGCGATCGCGCAGTGACGGAGGCGTTCATCGTCGGCCGGCCCGGCCTGCCGAAAGCGGCGGCGGCCCGGATCGCCCTATACTGACCACTCCACATTACCGGACCACGCCGTGCCGAACCCAGTTTCAGGAGATCCGTCCATCGACGATCCCCGTCCGACCCCGCCCATCCAACCCGAACTGGAAGACTGCTGCAACAGCGGCTGCTCGCCGTGCGTCTTCGACCTGTACGACGAAGCGCTCGCGCGCTATCGCGTCGAACTGGCCGAATGGGAGGCGCGGCAGGCACAGCGCGAGCATCGCAAATAAACCGGACGCCGGCGAGCGGCCATGCGTTGCATGCACCGCATCTGTCGCCGACGTCGGACTGACGAGGCCAATTCCGTCGCGCGTCAGGCGTCACGCATCCGCATGCAGCCGCCGATGCATCGGCCCGAGCGCCATCGACAATGCAATGCAGCCCACCAACACGATCGTCAGCGTGAACATCGACGCCCTGAACCCCTGCACGTAGTCGAGCGCGGCCGGATGCACGCCGAGCCGCGCGAAGAACACGCCGCCGATCGTCGCGGCGCCGACCGCCGCGCCGATCTGGAGCATCGCGCTGACCATCCCCGACGCGACGCCCGCGCGGGCCGCGTCGACTTCCGCGAGCACGATCCGCACGACCGACGGCAGCACGAGCCCTTGCCCGATGCCGATCGCCGCGATGCCCGCATAGAAGCCGGGCCCCGGCGCGCCGTCGCGGGCCAGCGCGGCGGCGCTCGCGACGCCGGCCGCGAGCATCGCGAAGCCGAGCGTGAGCACGCGATACCCGCCGAAGCGGGCGACGAGGCGCGTCGTCAGCAGCGGGCTCGCGAGGAAGCCGAGCCCGAGCGGCAGGATCGCGAAGCCGGACGCGAGCGGCGACCAGTTCAGGCAGCCCTGCAGATAGATCCCGTAGCTCAGGAAGAACGCGCTCAGCATGTAGAACAGGAACGCGAGCAGGAGCCCCAGCGCGACGACCGGGTTGCGGAACAGCCGCACGTCGAGCAGCGGATCGTGGCCGCGCGCGAGCCGGCGCGCTTCGACCGCCAGCAGCGCGCCGAGCATCGGCAGCGCGCCGATGCCGCACGCGATCATCCACAGCGGCCAGCCGGCTTCCCGACCGTGCGTGAGCGGGTACACGATCATCAGCAGGAACAGCGACATCAGCACCGTGCCCGGCACGTCGATGCGCTGGCCGCGCGGCGCGCGGTTTTCCGGGATGAAGCGCCAGCTGCCGATCAGCGCCAGGATGCCGATCGGCAGATTGACGAGAAAGATCGCGCGCCAGCCGAGCCCGAACGGATGCAGGCTGATCAGCGCGCCGCCGCCGAGCTGGCCGATCACGGCCGCGAGGCCGAACGCGAACCCGTAGAAGCCCATCACGCGCACCTGTTCCTGCGGGCTGAATACGCTGCGGATCGTCGCGAGCACCTGCGGCGCGAGGATCGCGGCGAACAGGCCCTGCAGCACGCGGCCGCCGACCAGTACCGTGCCGTTGCCGGCGAGCCCGCACAGCGCCGACGCGAGCACGAAGCCGGCCATGCCGATCATGAACATGCGCTTGCGACCGTACAGGTCGCCGAGGCGTCCGCCGGTGATCTGCACGACCGCGTTCGCGCACGCATAGGCTGACACGACGAGCTGCAACTCGGCCTGGCGCGCGCCAATGCCGTCGCGAATGGCCGGCAGCGCGAGGTTCACGATGAAGTAGTCGAGCGGCGGCAGAATGGCGCCGACCAGCAGGACCACGAGCGCCCAGCCGTGATGGCTGCGCGGCGTCGTCGCGGCAGCCGCGCCGGCCGGCGCGCAGGGGGCGAGGGTGTGGTTCGTCATGATGAAAGCAGATCCAAAGAATGAGGGCCCGATAGGCGATCGACGCAAGCAGGCCGTTGACTCCTTATTCTGGCCATCGCCCATGATTCGGAAAAGCGGGAAAGAGTGGTAGAATCCATCGGGTTATTCGATGGATGGGGGGTGGCGATGCGCGGTTTCGACCTGGACCAATTGCGCACTTTCGCGGCGGTCGCGGACGCCGGCAGCCTGACGGCCGCCGCGCCGCTGCTGCACCTGTCGCAATCGACGGTCAGCGAGCAGGTGCGCAAGCTCGAATCGCGCGCCGGCGTGCCGTTGTTCGTGCGCAGCAAGCGCGGCGTCGAGCCGACGCCGGCCGGCTCGCGGCTGCTGCAGCACGCGCGGCGCATCGTCGCGCTGAACGAGGCCGCGTTCGACGAGCTGCGCGGGCAGGCGATCAAGGGTGAGTTGCGCGTCGCGATCACCGACTACTACCGCACGAATGAAGTGGCGGGCATGCTGGCGCGGCTGCGCGAGTGCTACCCGCAGTTGAGCCTGCACGTGAGCGCGATGAAGAGCGCGGAGATCGAAGCGGCGCACGCACGCGGGCAGATCGATCTCGGCGTGGTGATGAACATGTCGAGCGGGCCGTTCCGGCCGGTGTCGGCCGACACGCGCTGGGTGCTGCGGCGCGAACCGCTGTCGTGGGTCGCGTCGCCGGCGCTCGCCGAGCAATTGCCCGAGCCGCTGCCGCTGGTGCTGCTGCCGGACGACTGCATGATGCATCAGGTCGCGGTGCGCTCGCTCGACGAGCAGCACACGCCGTACGTGCTCGTGCACAGCGCGTCGGGTGTCGCGGGGTTGCAGTCGATGCTCGCGGCGGGGCTTGGGGTCGGCTGCCTGTGCGCGTCGGCGATCGGCGACGGCCTGATGCGGCTCGGCACCAAATACCGGCTGCCGCCGCTGCCGGACGCGGTGTTTTCGCTGACGCCGCCGCTGCCGGGCGAGCGCGAGACCGTCACCCAGGCGCGCGAGGTGCTGTCGCGTCAACTGCTGATGTAAAACCATGCCGCGCGACACGCGGCGGCGCGTCATCGAGAGACGCGCCAGGGGGGCACAGGCATGAACGACGAACTGAAGCGCGAGATGGCCGCGAAGCTGCAGGATGCGCTGGAGCGCGTGGTCGACGAGCGTTCGCTGATCCACTTCCTGCGCGTGCTCGGCCATGACTGGCATACGGAGCGGCAGCTCGAGGCCGACTCGCCGCTGTCGCCGTACGCGCACGCGGTGCTCGGCTGGGAAAACCGTTCGATCGGCGAATACCTGGAAGCGATGATCGACTGGGCCGAGGCGTCGGAAGAGGGGCTGCGCTTCTATGACGTGCCCGACAATCCTTGGCGGCGCATCGCCGATATCCTGTTCGCCGGGAAAATCTACGAATAGCGCGCGGCCGCGCTATTCGTGCCCACGGCTTTCTACTCGGTGACCTCACCGTCCGCATACGCACGCAGCCCGTTCGCCAGTGCATCGAACACGGCGCGGCAGCGCGGGCTCGTCCGCAGGTCTTCGTGCATCACGACCCAGGTTTCCAGCCGCATCGCGGGCCCGTCGGGCAGCACGCGCACGAGCCGCGCGTCGCGTTTCGCGAGCGCCGTCTGGCAGAAGCCGATCCCGTAGCCGGCGCGGATCATCGCGAGCTGCGCGAGATTGCTGTCGGTGCGCAGCGCGAACGCTTCGCGCTTCCAGAGCGGCATGCCACGCGCCGCCGAGCGGATGAACGGCGTGACCGTATCGAAGCCGATCAGCGCGTGATGCGCGAGCGCGTCGATCGTCGCCGGCGCGCCGTGGTGCGCGAGGTAATCGTCGCGCGCATACAGCCCGACCTCGATGTCGCCGACGCGCCGCGCGACGAGTGCGTCCTGCGTGGGCGGCGCCATTCGGACCGCGATGTCGGCCTCGCGTTTCAGCACGTCCTGGATGCGGTCCGTCGGCACCAGTTCGATCACGAGCCCCGGATGGTCGCGCCGGAGCTGCGCGAGCATCGGCGGCAGCACCTCGACGGCGATCACGTCGCTGGCCGAGATCCGCACGATGCCGCGCACGCCGGCGCCGTGGCTGGCCGCCGCGCGCTCGAACGCCGCCGCCGCGCTGCGCAGTGCCTCCGCATGGCCGCGCAGCGCGAGCGCGGCCTCGGTCGGCAGCAGGCCCGACGGCGAACGCGTGAACAGCGTCTGGCCGAACGCGGCTTCGAGCGCCGCGACATGGCGGCCGGCCGTCGGCTGCGTAATGCCGAGCGCGCGCGCCGCGCCGGACAGCGAGCCTTCCGTCAGCACCGCGAGGAAGGTGCGGTAGCGTTCCCAGTTCAGATCGGTGGTCATGCATAAATGTATAGCTGATCCGACAGGTTCGGCAATTCCTTGATAGCGACCGGCGCGCCAGAATGCGTGTCGTGATGGCGCCATTCAAGGAGAGCGGCAATGTTGTCAAATGCAGGCGGGACGCAACGGCAGGCACTCGTGCTGGGCGCGAGCGGCGGGATCGGCGGGGAAGTCGCGCGGCAGTTGCGCGATGCGGGCTGGCAGGTGCGCGCGCTCAAGCGCGGGCTCGATGCCGAGGTCGTGGAGCGCGACGGCATCGCATGGGTGCGCGGCGACGCGCTGGATCGCGCTGCGGTGGTGCGCGCCGCGCGCGGCTGCAGCGTGATCGTGCATGCGGTGAACCCGCCCGGATACCGGAACTGGGCGACGCAGGTGCTGCCGATGATCGACAACACGATCGCGGCGGCTCGGACCGTGCAGGCCACCGTCGTGCTGCCGGGCACGGTCTACAACTTCGGCGTCGATGCGTTTCCGGTGCTGCGGGAAGATGCGCCGCAGCATCCGGCGACGCGCAAGGGCGCGATCCGCGTCGAACTGGAGCGCCGGCTGCAGGACGCCAGCGTGCACGGCGTGCGTTCGATCGTCGTGCGTGCCGGTGATTTCTTCGGACCGCAGCTAGGCAACAGCTGGTTCTCGCAGGGGCTGATCAAGCCGGGGCGGCCCGTTTCGGCCATCAGCGTGCCGAGCCGCGGCGTCGGCCATCAATGGTCGTATGTGCCGGACGTGGCCCGCACGATGCTCGAGCTGATCGAGCGCCGCCAGACGCTGGAGCCGTTCGCGCGTTTTCATCTGGGCGGGCATTGGGATGAAGACGGCATGCAGATGGCGCAGGCCGTGCAACGCATCGCGCAACGGCACGGCATGCGGCCGGCGCTGCGCGATTTCCCGTGGTGGCTCGTGTGGGTGGCCGCGCCGTTCGTCACGACGATGCGCGAATTGCTCGAGATGCGTTACCTGTGGCGCGAACCGATCCGGATGGACAACGCGCGTGTGACCGCGGTGCTCGGCCGCGAGCCGGTGACGCCGCTCGAGACGGCGGTGGAGGCGACGCTGGCGGGGCTCGGGTGTCTCGGGTGAGCAACGGTCGTCGCGGATGTCGCGCGGCTCTGCTATGATCCGCGCTTCCTTCCTCGACGCTGCTGCAGGAAGGTACCCACGACCGCCGGAATGCCGGAGGTCGCGTCGTACCTTTTTCATTTCCAGCAGCGATGTCTACTTTCCCTCGTCTGAAAAAAGCCTTGCAGCGGCAAGGCATCCATGTCGACCATCAGGCCGGCATCTACCATTTGCGCAATGAACAGTCGCAGGCTTCCGTGCTGCTGCCCGATTCGCTCCCGCTCGAGGAGAAGGCCGTGCAGCAACTGCTCGCGTTCGCCGCGGTCAGGTCGCCTGATGGCCACCACGGCGTCTGCAAGGCATGCGCGACGCCCGATTTCCATCCGGGCGGCGTCGCGCCGGTCGGCTCGATCGTCGCGACCGACGACGCGTTCGTGATTCCGGCCGCGATCGGCACCGACATCAACTGCGGGATGCGCCTCGTCACGACGGGTCTCAAGCGCTCGGCCCTCGCACCATTCGAAGCGGCGCTCGTCGAGCGGCTGACCCGTGCGATTCTCGCGGATCGCCGGGACGTGCCGGTCGGTGGCGACGCATTTCGCGCGCTGTTCGACGCGGGCCCGGCGGCATTCATCGACCGCGTGGCGCGGCAGGGGCTGTGGCAGCAGGTCGACCGCGACCGGCTGGCCGCTGAACTGTCGTCGTGCATCGGTCTCGCCGGGTTCGACGGCAGCGCGAAGTATGCGCCGGACGCGCACGTCGGCTCGCGCGACATGTTTCGCGACCCGAGCCTGGGCACGCCGGGCTCGGGCAACCATTTCGTCGAACTCCAGATCGTCGACGCGGTGTTCGACCGGCATGTGGCGTACCGCGCCGGGATCGCGAAGGACGATGTCGTCGTGATGATTCACAGCGGCTCGCGCGATGTCGGCTTCTACGTCGGGCGGCGCTGGATGGATCGCGCGCGTGCCGCATGGCCGGCCGGCGTCAGGCATCCGGAGAGCGGCCTGTACGGTCTGTCCGGCGAACTGGCGCGCGAATACCTCGTCGCGATGGGCACGGCCGCGCGCTATGCATGGCTGAACCGCGTCGTCCTCGCGGAAATGGTGCGCAAGGAGCTGGCGGAACTGACCGGCGCGACCGGTTCGGCGCTCGTGGTCGATGTGCCGCACAATGTCGTGCTGCGCGAGAACGGCATGAACATCCACCGCAAGGGCGCGACACCCGCGCGCGATGGCGATCTCGCGCTGATTCCCGGCTCGATGGGCGACGCGTCGTTTCTGGCCACCGGGCTCGGCCATCCCGACTGGCTGTGGTCATGCAGCCACGGCGCGGGCCGGAGCGTGCGCCGTCAGGCGTTGCGAAGGATGCGTGCCGAGCAGGCGCCCGGTACATGGCGATGCGTGACGTTGCGCGACGAACGCCGGATCGAGGAGGCGCCGGACGCCTACAAGCCGATCGGGCCGGTGATCGACGCGCAGGAGCAGGCCGGGCTGATCCGCAGTGCGGTCCGGCTGAAACCGTGGATCACGTTCAAGGCGTGACGGGCGGCGGCGCGTGCGCGTTGCGTCGCCGCCATTTTCTGCGCCAGGCGCAGCCATGCACCTCGACCGCTTTCCGGTGCATCGGGCCATGCCCGACACCGGAGTGCGTCAGACAGAATCGAAGCACCCGCGGGACAACAATTTTCCACATACCCGCATGCATCCGATGAGCATCATGTCGTCAACGTCGATCAACGGGAAACGGGGGCGAGATGTTGCATGTTGGCTGGAAAGCGTCGGTTGCGGGAGCAATCATGTTCACATTGAGCGGGTGTACCAACCTGGCCGGTGTGCTGTACTGCGGCAACTCGCAGTTCAACTTCCCGGACTATCACTGCTTTGAGTCGTACAGGTAGGAACAGGCGTCACGACCGACAGCCGTGGTGCCCGCGTCCCGTGCGGTTTTCCGCTCGCCGTCAAGCCACGACCGGCAATGCCTCGACCGCATAACGATGCGCGAGACTGCGTCCGAGCACCGGATCGTGCAGCTCCATCTCGAACGCATCGCCGTCACCCATCGTCGCGATCGTGCCGTGCACGGCGACCGTGCCGCCAAACATCGCGCAGCGCGCGGGCATCGCGCGGCGATCGCCGAACCGCTGCCACAGCGCGTCGGGGGCGAGCAGGCCGCTGACCGCGCCGTGCTGGTACGCCGTCCGCTCGCCGTCGCGCGTAATCAGCCACGAACGCATCTCGAGCGCATCCCAGTGATCGGCGACCTCCGCATGGCGCCACGCGTCGCGGCCGAGCGGCTTCGCGCACACCTGCTTCGACACGGCGACGCCGTACGCCTCGACTTCGCGATCCGTGTGATCGGAGCCGACCGTGACCAGCGTGCCGGCCGGGCTGTCGACCAGCACGCATTCGATCTCGCCGCCCGAGCGCGCGCCGAGCACGCCGATCGACGGCGCCTGCGTGAGCAGCGCCGACGACACGCGATAGAAGCACGGCGTGGTCGATGGCGGCGCGACGCCGAGCGCCGCGAGCTCGTCGATGTGCGCGCGGATCGCGGCCGGGTCGCGGCCGGCCCAGCCGGCGATCACGACGCGCTCGACGTCGACGTCGACGGCGGCCGGCGCGCGTTGCAGGGAAATCACGTTGAACGACAGGGTGGGCATGCGAATATCCGTTTGAAGTGCGAAGGAACGATTCGGCTCGCGGCGACGCTCAATCTTCGAGCGGCCGGTGCGCGGTCTCGCGCGCGGCGACGAGCGCGATCGACGTGACGACGAGCGCGGCGGTGACGTACAGCGACACGGCGGTCGTCGTCCCCGTCTGCCGGAACAGCGCGGCGATCACGAGCGGCGCGAAGCCGCCGCCGACGATGCCGGCGAGCGTGTACGCGAGCGACGAACCCGCATAGCGCACGCGCGTCGGGAACTGTTCGGTCACGAATGCGCCCTGCGGGCCGTACATCACCGCATGGATCACGAGGCCGATCGCGACGGCCGCGACGATCGCCGCCGGGCGCGCCGAATCGAGCAGCGTGAAAAACACGAACGCCCACACGATCCCGGCCATTGCGCCGACGAGATACACGGGCCGGCGGCCGAAACGATCCGACAGCGCGCCGAAGAACGGCACCGCGAGCGCGTTGCACGCGGTGCCGATCATCACGGCCGTCAGCGCGACGGGGCGCGACAGGTGCAGCACGGTCGTCACGTAGGTCAGCGTGAACACGACGATCAGCGCATACAGCACATCCGAACCGATTCGCGAGCCGCCCGCGATCAGCAGGCGCTTCCAGTGGTACTTCAGCACGTCGGCGACGGGCACTTCGGCGGTCGCGTGCGATTCGGCGAGCTGCTCGAACTGCGGCGTTTCGTCGACGCCGCGACGCACCCAGAAGCCGAACGCGACGAGCAGCGCGCTGGCCGCGAACGGCACGCGCCAGCCCCACGACAGGAAATTGTCGGACGTGGTCGACAGCGTGACGAGCGCGATGCAGCCGGTGCCGAGCAGCGTGCCGAACGACGGGCCGATCTGCGTCCACGACGCGGACAGCCCGCGTCGTTTCTGGTCGCCGTGCTCGACCGACAGCAGCACCGCGCCGGCCCATTCGCCGCCGAGCGCGACGCCCTGCACGAAACGCAGCGCGACGAGCAGGATCGGGCTCAGGATGCCGGCCTGCGCATAGGTCGGCAGCGCGCCCATCAGCGCGGTCGTCACGCCCATCAGCACGAGCGTGAGCATCAGCACCGCGCGGCGGCCGATGCGGTCGCCAAGGTTGCCGAACACGAAGCCGCCGAGCGGGCGCGACACGTAGCCGACCGCATAGGTCGAGAATGCGAGGATCGTGCCGGCCAGCGGATCGACCGACGGGAAGAACAGGTGGTTGAAAACGAGCGCGGCGAGCGTGTTGTAGATCGTGAAGTCGTACCACTCGAGCGACGTGCCGATCATGCTCGCGGTCGCGAGTCGGCTGTTGCGGACACGGCGGGGCGCGTGGGCGGCGGGCTGGGCGAGAGTGCTCATGGTATCGGGCAGGTCGTGACGGGTGACGGGGTGAAGCGCGGGGCCGGCGTGGGTGTCGGCGTCGAGCGTTCAGGCTGGCAGCGCGGCAGCGGCGGCCGGTTCGGTTTCGCGTCGCCGGGCGGGCAGCGGTGCGGCGGCGCGCCACAGCAGGTCGAAGGTGCGCACGTCGTCGTGTGCGGCGAGCGTGGCGGCCACGCGGCGCGTGGCGGCTGCGTCGCTGCCTTCGATCAGCACCAGCGCATCGGCTGCCGGACGGGCGGCTGCCGCGGCGCCGATCGGCGCGGACAGGTCCGGTGACGTGCGGAAGAGCCGCGCGGCGTGGATGCCCGGTTCTTGCAGCGCAGCGTCGAAACGCTCGCGCAGTTGCGGCACGTCGATGCGATCCGGCGGCAGCAGGAACAGCGCGAGATGCGCGCCTTCGCCGTCGCCGGCCTCGATCGTCAGCTCGCCGACGCGCCGCTGCGTGCCCGTCATGCGTTCGAAGTTCGCGAGCGACCACGCGGTCTGCTGCGTGAATGCGCGCCGGTACGCATCGCCGTGGAACACGTCGAGCGCGTCCGTCACATACAGCGCGAGGTATCGGCGCGGACCGCCGTCGGTCGCGCGAAACCGCCGCGCATGCGTGAAGCCGGGAATCGCGACACGCTCCTGCATGTGCTCGCGGTCGTACCACGCGTTGAAATCGGCTTCGTGCGCGGGGTCGATATCCGTCCAGACGCAGAGTTGGCCGTGCGGAAGGGAAAGGCGGGTCATCGCGGGGTTCCTCGTGACGGGGATGTCAGGAACCCCAGTGTCCCGAAGAGGGCCCGCGCCCGTCCAACAAGAAAACAAATTCGCGGTGAACAGGTTTTCTTATGAGCGGCGCGGAGGGCGTTTTGCAGCGGGCGCGGCAGACGAGGCGGCTTTCGTCGTGCGCTTCGGCTTCGTTTTCGCACGCGTAGTCGTCTTTGTCGCGGTTGCGCTGCGCGCGGGCGTTGCGTCGACGCGATCGGCGGCGGCCGGCTTCGCGAGGTTCGCGGCAGCCGCCGTCGCACGCGCGACTTCGCTCGCGAGTTCCGCGATGCGCGCGGCGACCGGCAGCCCCTGGCTGCGGTACGTCGCGACGAGCGGCAGCGCCGGGAATTCCGGTTCGACGTCGAGCAGTTCGAGCGTGCCTTCGTGCAGTTCGCGCCCGATGATCGCAGGCGGCAGCGCAGCCACGCCGAGCCCGTCGGCGACGAGGCGGATCATCGCGGCGACCGACGTGATGCAGTTGATGCTGGCCGGCCGTTCGACCGCCGCGAACAGCCGCTCGATCGTCGCGTGCGGCGCCGAGTGGCGCGAGAAGCTGATGATCGGAAACCCGGCCAGGCGCGCGACGTCGAGCGGCTGGCCGCCGAGCCCGAGGCGCGGGCTCGCGGCCCAGCGCACCGGGAATTCGCCCAGCGGCAGGTTCGTGAAGTCCGGGCCCGGCACCGGATCGGTCTGCAGGATCAGGTCGACGCCGTCGGTGCTGAGCAGCCGGATCAGGTGCAGCGTCGTGTCGCTCGTGATCTCGACGTCGAGGCGCGGATAGCGCTCGCGCAGTTGCGCCATCAGCGCGGGGAACCAGCTGTGCACGATCGATTCGATCACGCCGATCCGGATCAGGCCGGCGTCGCTCGCCGCATCGATGTCGCGCCGCATTTCGCCGTCGAGCCGCACGATCCGCTCCGCGTAGGCCAGCATGCGCCGGCCCGCGGGCGTGAGCGTGGCCGAGCGCGTGTTGCGGTCGAACAGGCGCACGTCGAATGCTTCCTCGAGCGAGGCGATGCGGCTCGACACGGCGGCCTGCGTCGTGTGCAGTTTCTCGGCCGTGAGCCGGAAGTTTTCGAGCTTCGCGAGCCAGACGAAGGTTTCCAGAAACCGGATGTTCATCGAATCCCGAACGGTGAGGCGGTGCCGCGCCAGGCGGCGGATCGGGACGATGTTAATGGATTCGGAAGCGGGCAGGCACGCGTGACGCCTTCGGGTGGCGTCAAAGCCGGTCGAACGCGAGCGTCGGCACGTCGACGACCATCGCGCCGCCGTCCGCGACGAGCGTCGCGCCGGTCACGAACGACGCGTCCGGCGACGCTAGGAACGCGCAGACGGCCGCGATCTCGTCGGGATCGGCCGCGCGCCGCAGCGGCACGTCGGCGCTCACGCGGGCGTACGCATCGTCGAGCGAATCGCCGTGCGCGGCCATCAGCGGTTCCATTTCCGCATCGGCCATCGGCGTGCGGACCCAGCCCGGGCAGACGGCGTTCGCGCGCACGCCGTGCGGGCCGTAGTCGCGTGCGAGCGATCGCGCCAGCCCGAGCAGCGCGTGCTTGCCGACCGTGTAGCCGCATACGCCGGGCCCGGCCGCGAGCGCGGCGATCGACGCGACCAGCACGATATTGCCGCGCTGCGCGATCAGGTCGGGCAGGCATGCGCGTGCGCTGACGAATGCGGTATCGAGGTTCGCGTGCATCGCGTCGCGCCACTGCGCGTCGTCGGTTTCGCCCGCGCGGCCGATGCCATGGCCGCCCGCGCATGCGACGAGCGCGTCGACGCGGCCGAAGCGTTCGGCGATGCGCGGCAGGAAGCCGGCCCAGTCGGCGGGGCTGGCGGCGTCGCCGGCCAGCGCGAGCCCGCCCGTTTCGGCAGCCAGTGCGTCGAGCGGTGCCGGACGGCGACCGATCAGCACGACGCGGTCGCCACGGCGGGCAAAGCGGCGCGCGCACGCGGCGCCGATGCCGGTGCCTGCGCCGGTAATCGCGATCGTGCGGGGTGGCGGGTGCGTCATGTGGGTCTCCGGGAAGATGCGTTCCAGCCACTTTAGGCGGCGCCGGCGCGCGCCGGTATCCGCCGAAAGGATGAACGCGGGCCGTCCGGACGGCCGAGCCCAGCCGGCCGAGGCCCATTTTGCAAAGGCTGACGATGTCCGCCGCCGAATCGCTCTATCCTCCACATTTTTGCGATAAGCCGCGAAAGCCCGGCAAAATAGCGTGAGCGGGCGCGTGCAACGACGCGCGGCGCGTCGGCGGTCGATTCCGTCGTACGAATGGCGCGGCCAGCAAGGGCGCGGCCGGCAATGGCGCGGCAGGCCGGATCGGTGCGGCCGGGCGCCCGAAGCGCAGGTATCGCGTCCGCCGACGGCTCGTGTCGCCACGGCGTATCGCCCGGTTGCGCGCTGGCGCGGCCGGACCATCGACAAGAACAGGGAGGGGCCGGCAATGAGGCTGGACGACGAAAGAGAAAGCGCCAACGTCGAGGATCGACGCGGCGGCGGGTTCGGCGGTGGGCGCGCGACGATCGGCATCGGCACGATCGTGGTCGCGCTGGCCGCATCGTATTTCTTCGGGATCGACCCGCGCGTCGTGCTCGAAGGCGCGTCGGCGCTGCAGGGCAGGCAGCAGCAGGCGCAGCCCGCGCCGACCCAGCATCAGGGCGCGCCGGCGAACGATCCCGGCGCGGTGTTTACGCGCAAGGTGCTCGGCAATATCGAACGCACGTGGACGGGCGTGTTCAACACGCAACTGCACGCACAGTACCAACCGCCGAAGCTCGTGATGTTCACGAACTCGACGCCGACCGCGTGCGGCACCGGCCAGACCGCGATGGGGCCGTTCTACTGCCCGGGTGACCGCAACGTGTATATCGATCTCGGCTTCTACGACGAACTGCGCAAGCGTTTCGGCGCGGGCGGCGATTTCGCGCAGGCCTACGTGATCGCGCACGAAGTCGGCCACCACGTGCAGAACCTGCTCGGCATCGCCGACAAGGTCGACGCCGCGCGCCGGCGGTCGAGCCAGTCGCGTGCGAATGCGCTGTCGGTACGGATGGAACTCCAGGCCGACTGCTTTGCCGGCGTGTGGGCGAACAACGCGCAGCGCGCGAACCAGCGGCTGATGGAGCCCGGCGATTTCGAGCAGGGGCTGAAGGCGGCGGCCGCGATCGGCGACGACCGGCTGCAGCAGCAAGGGCAAGGCTACGTCGTGCCCGAAAGCTTCACGCACGGCACGAGCGAGCAGCGCGTGTACTGGCTGCGGCGCGGGATGGAGTCGGGTGAGGTGAGCGCCTGCGACACGTTCGCCGCGAACGCGCGCTGAACCAAGGCGCGCGCCCCTTCGCGCGCCCGTATCGTCCCGGTTGAACCGGCCGCCCTGGCCGGCCCGGGACGAATTGCCGATTTGTGCTCACCGGCGCTTTTCGGCGTCGGTACGCTGGCCCGGACGTCGAGATTCGATGCATTCGCGCGCCAGCCGATTCCCATGCCTACCTTGTCCGCCCCCACCGACCACGCTCCCGCCGATTGGCGACGCGCGCTGCGCGCATGCGTGGACGCGTTCGACGCGTTCGCGAGCCCGTCGGCGATCGTGTTCTACCGGCTCGACCAGAGCGGCGAGCCGGCCGATTTCGAGCTGTTCGGGATGCCGGAATCGATGCACCGCACCTATATTGCCCGCTACCGGATGCTCGATCCGCTGCATCCGTCGCGCTGCGCGGCGGGCGAATGCGCGGTCGTCACGCTCGCGTCCCAACTGCCCGACGAACGACGCGCTGCGTCCGCGTACTGGACCCGTTTTCTGCGGCGGCACGACGTGGCCGACGTCGTCGAGATCTGGCTGCGGGACGCGGGCCGGACGGTCGGCGCGTTCTCGCTGCTGCGCTTCGGCATCGGCGATGCGAACGGCAACGGCACCGCACGACGGTTCGCGCCCGGCGAGATCGACGCGCTCGCGCGGCTGCAGCCGGTCGCTGAAGCCGCGCTGAGCCCGCTGCTGCGTGCACGGCGCGGGATTCATCAGATCGCCTGCGAGGAGCGGCTTACCTACCGAGAGGAACAAATCGCGCGGCTCGTGCGCGACGGCCGCTCGAACAAGGAGATCGCGCGCGATCTCGCGCTCGGGCCGCCGACGATCAAGACGCACCTGATGCGGATGTACCGCAAGCTCGGCGTGTCGAATCGCACGGAGCTGGTCGGGGCGTTGTTCCTGTAATCGGGATCGCGCGGCACGCTGCGCGATCGTCTTGCCGATCACGCGCTGCCAATTTGCGCTCACCGGGCGTGAATCCTCGTCGATACAGTGGTCCGACACCTGCGTGCCTCACCGGCCCGCGGTCCAGCCACGACAATCAACGAGACGCCCATGAGCAACACGAACTTCGTCGCCGTCAGCGACACCGTGCGCACCTTCGTTGCGCGCGACTTCGGCCTCTTCATCGACGGTGCCATGCAGCCCGCGCACGCGGCTGCCCGGCTCGACGTGTACGACCCCGCCACGGGCGAGCGGCTCGCGACCGTCGCCGATGCAGATGAACACGACGTCGACCGCGCGGTCGCCAGCGCGAAACACGCGTTCGACGCGCGCGTGTGGAGCGGGCTGCGGCCGGCCGACCGCGAACGCATCCTGCTGAAACTCGCGGACCTGATCGAAGCCGACGCCGAAACGCTCGCGCAACTCGAAACACTGAACCAGGGCAAGTCGATTCACGTGTCGCGCGCGGTCGAAGTCGGCGCGAGCGTCGAATACGTGCGCTACATGGCCGGCTGGGCGACCAAGATCACCGGCCAGACGCTCGACGTGTCGATCCCGTTCCCGCCCGGCGCGCGCTATACGGCCTATACGCGCAAGGAGCCCGTCGGCGTGGTCGCCGCGATCGTGCCGTGGAATTTCCCGCTGATGATCGCGGTGTGGAAGCTGATTCCCGCGCTCGCGGCCGGCTGCACGATCGTGCTGAAGCCGTCGCCGGAAACGCCGCTCACCGCGCTGCGGCTCGCCGAACTGGCCCGCGAAGCCGGCGTGCCGCCCGGCGTGTTCAACGTGGTCACGGGCGGGCGCGTCTGCGGTTCGGCGCTCGCGAGCCACCCGTCGATCGCGAAGATCTCGTTCACGGGGTCGACCGCGACCGGCAAGCTGGTTGGCGCGGCGGCCGTGCAGAACATGACGCGCTTCTCGCTCGAACTCGGCGGCAAGAACCCGATCGTGATGCTCGACGACGTCGACGTCGCGCAGGCGCTCGATGGCGTCGCCGCCGGCGCGTTCTTCAACCAGGGGCAGGTGTGCGCGGCCGCGTCCCGCATCTATGTGCATCGCAGCAAGTTCGCGCAACTCGCGGACGGGCTCGCCGGCGTCGCGCAGTCGATGAAGCTCGGTGCGGGCCTCGATACGACCGCGCAGATCAATCCGCTGGTATCCGCGCACCATCGCGACAAGGTCGTCCAGCATATCGAGGGCGCGCGCCGGGCGGGCCTCACGTTCCTCGCGGGCGGCACGCCGGCCGACGATTTGCCCGGCTACTACGTGAAGCCGGCCGTGATCGCCGATCCGCACCCGGACAGCGCGATCGTCCACGACGAGGTGTTCGGCCCGGTGATCGTCGTCGTGCCGTTCGACGACGCGGCCGATGCGATACGCCTCGCGAATGCGTCGCCGTACGGCCTCGCCGCGAGCATCTGGAGCAACGACCTGACACGCGTGATGAACCTCGTGCCGCGGATCGAGGCCGGCACCGTGTGGGTGAACTGCCATATCCCGCTCGATCCGTCGATGCCGTTCGGCGGCTACAAGCAATCGGGCATCGGCCGCGAATTCGGCCAGTACGCGATCGAAGGCTTCACCGAAACCAAATCCGTCTGCATCGCGCATTGACGCGCGGGCCCATCCAAAAACCGCAAAAACCGATCCGACAGTGGAGATTGCAATGAGCTACAACGAAGCGAAATTCTGGCATCCGATGCTGCACCCGAACGAAATGAAACAGCGCAAGCCGATCCGCATCGTGCGCGGCGACGGCTGCTACGTGTTCGACGAACAGGGGCGCAAGCTCGTCGACGGCGTCGCGGGCCTGTGGAACGTGAACGTCGGCCACAACCGCCAGGAAGTGAAGGACGCGATCGTGCGTCAGCTCGACGAGCTCGAATACTTCCAGCTGTTCGACGGCATTTCGCATCCGCGTGCGGAGGAGCTGTCGAAGAAGCTGATCGACATGCTCGAACCGGAAGGGATGCGCCGCGTGCTGTACAGCTCGGGCGGGTCGGACTCGATCGAGACCGCGCTGAAGATCGCGCGCCAGTACTGGAAGGTGCGCGGCCAGGCCGATCGCACGAAGTTCATCTCGCTGAAGCAGGGGTATCACGGCACGCATTTCGGCGGCGCGTCGGTGAACGGCAATACGGTGTTCCGCCGCAACTACGAGCCGAACCTGCCCGGCTGCTTCCACGTCGAGACGCCGTGGCTGTACCGCAACCCGTTCACGCAGGACCCGGAGGAACTCGGCCGGATCTGCGCGGAAATGCTCGAACGCGAGATCCAGTTCCAGAGCCCGGACACCGTCGCCGCGTTCATCGCGGAACCGATTCAGGGCGCAGGCGGCGTGATCGTGCCGCCGGCCAATTACTGGCCGCTGGTGCGCGAGGTGTGCGACCGCTACGGCGTGCTGCTGATCGCCGACGAAGTCGTGACGGGCTTCGGCCGCAGCGGCAGTCTGTTCGGCAGTCGCGGCTGGGGCGTGCGCCCGGACATCATGTGTCTCGCGAAGGGGATTTCGTCGGGCTACGTGCCGCTCGGCGCGACGGTCGTGAACGCGCGGATCGAGGACGCGTTTGCCGCGAATGCCGATTTCGGCGGCGCGATCATGCACGGCTACACGTACGCCGGCCACCCGGTCGCATGCGCGGCCGCGATCGCGAGCCTCGACATCGTCGTGAAGGAAGACCTGCCGGCGAATGCGGCGAAGCAGGGCGCGTATCTGCTCGAAGCGCTGCAGTCGTTCGCGGAACGCTTCGCGGCGGTCGGCGAGGTGCGCGGCAAGGGGCTGATGCTCGCGCTCGATCTCGTCGCGAACAAGGACACGCGCGAGCCGATCGATCCGCTGTCGGGCTATGCGAATGCGGTCGCGGAAGTCGCGCGCGAGAACGGCGTGCTGGTGCGCCCGGTCGGCACGAAGATCATCCTGTCGCCGCCGCTCGTGATCCAGCGCGAACAGCTCGACCGGATCGTCGACGCGCTCGCGGCCGGCTTCGAGGCCGTGCCGTTCGCGTGACGGCGTGAGCGCATGGCGGCCAGCCCGCGGCGGCGGGTAAACGCCAGCGCGGGTTTGCCGATTTGCGCTATGACCGGATTATTTTGCCTGCGTATTTTTTCGACATCGGATCACGCCGTGATCGACGAGGGGCCCCGGGAATCGACGCGCTGAAGCACCGCCCGGGGCCGACCGCACAGCATCTGGCCCCGGCCGCCGACGAAGCGCCGGTTCGGGCCAACCCACGAAGGAGACAACGATGTCGGGATGGTCGGGAATGACCGGCGCCGCGGGCGATACGTCCGCCGGCTCGCCGGCTGAAGCAGGCGGCGGCGCCGCATTGAAGGCCGGGGCGGTCGGTTTTCCGACCGCGCTGGCGAGCGCGGTCGGGCTCATCATGGCGAGCCCGGTGATCCTCACCGCGACGTCGGGCTTCGGGATGGGCGGCTGGGCGTTCGCGGTCGCGATGATCATCGCGTTCGTGATGATGCAGGCGCAGGCCACCACGTTCTCCGAAGCCGCCGCGATGCTGCCGACGGCCGGCTCGGTTTACGATTACCTGTCGTGCGGGCTCGGCCGCTTCTGGGCGATCACCGGCACGATTTCCGCGTATTTCCTCGTGCACGTGTTCGCCGGCACCGCGGAGACGATCCTGAGCGGGATCATGGCGCTCGTGAACTTCGAATCGCTGAACGCCGCGTTCGAGAAGCACAACAGTTCGTGGCTCGTCGGCGTCGGCCTCGTGGTCACGTTCGCGATCACCAACATCATCGGCATCAAGGTGTTCAGCAAGCTCGAGATCGTGCTGACGGCCGGCATGTGGCTGTCGCTGATGATCTTCGGGATCCTCGGGCTCGCGGCCGCGCCGGCCGTGCATCTCGACGGCTGGTTCGGCGGGTCGGAAGTCGGCACGTCGATCCCGGCCGTGCTGTCGCTGGTCGGGATGGCGATGTTCATGTTCGTCGGCTGCGAGTTCGTCACGCCGCTCGCGCCGGAAATGAAGGCGCCGGGCCGCACGATCCCGCGCGCGATGGCGCTCGGCCTCGTCGGCGTCGCGATCTGCATGTTCCTGTACGGCGCGGCGATCCGCCGCCAGGTCCCGAACGTGCCGGTGAGCCCCGACGGCCTCACGCATTTGCTCGACACGCCGGGCGCGATTCCCGCGTTCGCGCTGCAGGTGCTCGGGCCGTTCGGGCGGATCTGGTTCGGCATCGCGTTCCTGTGCGCGGGCGCCGCGACGATCAACACGCTGATGGCCGGGCTGCCGCGCATCCTGTACGGGATGGCGATCGACGGCGCGCTGCCGCGCTGCTTCGCGTACCTGCATCCGCGTTTCAAGACGCCGGTGGTCGGTATCGTCGCGTCGGCGATCGTGCCGATCTTCCATGCGTGGCTGATCAACGGCAATCTCGACAGCATCCTGCATCTCGTGCTCGCCGCGACCTGCGCATGGGGCACCGCGTACCTGCTCGTCACCGCGTCGGTCGTGATGCTGCGCATCCGCCGGCCGGACTTGCCGCGGCCGTACCGTTCGCCGCTGTTCCCGCTGCCGCAGATCGTGTCGAGCGTCGGGATCGTGCTCGCGATCTGGTACATCACGCCGCCCGGCATGAACGCGCGCGACATCTACGTGCCGTTCGGCGCGATGCTGGGGCTCACCGCGCTGTACGCGCTGTTCTGGACGCTCGTCGTGCAGCGCCGGCATCCGTTCAGGCCGGTGCCGGTCGAGGACGTGCTGCGCAACGAGCACGTCGCATCGTGAAGGCCGCGCTCGCCCGGTGGCGCGCGGTGCCCGATGCGCCGCCGCCTGGCCATCGGCCCGGCGTGATCGCCGCGCGCGTGCTCGCCGATCTGCGGGCCGTGCGCGATGCCGGTGGTGCCGGGGGTGGAGTCGGCGGCGTCACGGCGCGGCTGCCGAACGGCGTGCGCGTCAGCATCGACGAGCGCGTCGAGCGCCAGTTCCTGATGCATACGGTCAGCGTGAAGGTGACGGCGGCCGCCCGAGGCCCGGCCGCGCACGGCAGCGCGCGCGTGCGGCAGACCGGCTGGCTGCGCTGCACGGGCATCGATGCCGGGCCCATGTCCGGATGCGACCCCGTATTCATCGACACGCTGGCCGCGCTGCTTGCCGAGCCGTCGCTGGCCGACGCGCTGCGGCCGCTGCACTTCACCGACTGCGCGATCGACGCGCGCGACGGCCGCTGGACGCTCGCGATCGTGCCGTTCGGCGGCAGCGAGGTCGTGAACCGGATGCCGTCGTTTCGCCGCTATGTCAGGCTGATCGACGCGCAGGCCGCCGCGCTGTCGGGGGCCTGTCTTGCATTCGAAACCGCACTACGCAGGAATTTGCGAGGGTAAGCTGTGGCGATGCGTGCCGTGCGAACCCGGCGGCCGCATCCAGCACCCCAGGGTTTTACCGGAGACGCCGATGCTGTTCCAGTCCCGCTCACACGAAGACGTGCACGATCACGGGCTCGCGATCGCGGGCTGGCATCAGGTCTACCGTCAGATGACGCCGGGCCGCTTCAAGGGCACCGTCACGCAGGTGCTGTACGACGATTTCCACTTCTTCCGCGAGACGACCAACCGCCGCGTTGCGCAAACCGGGCTTGCGCCGGTCGGGCGCACGTCGCTCGCGGTGCCGCTGTCCGTGCCGCTCGCGGGTACGTTCCAGGGCCAGCCCGTCGACGGCTATGCGCTGCTCGCGCTGCGCGCCGGCGAGGATTTCGAGTTCCACACGCCGGAAGGGATGGGGCTCGTCGGGATCAGCGCGGCGTCCGACATGATCGACGAGCTGTGCGAAGCCGAATTCGGCGCGGCCGCCGCGCGCAGGCTGCGGCACGTGACGCGGCTGTCCGACGCGCAGGGCGTCGCGCTCGGCGTGCGGCTGTCGGCGCTGATCGACGATGCGCAGCGCAACCCGGGCTGCCTCGAATATGCGGCGACCCGCAAGATGTTTCGCGACGCGATGCTCGGCATGTTCCTCGACGCGCTCGAACAGGGCATCGGCGTCGAGCGTCGCGACATCACGCATGCGACCTACAGCGATATCGTGAGCCGCTGCGAGAAGCATCTGAGCGAGCGGCCCGAAGAACCCGTCACCGTGCTCGAACTGTGCCGTGCGCTGCGCTGCAGCCGCCGCACGCTGCAAACGAGCTTCCAGCGCGTGGCCGACGTCACGCCGGTCGGCTACCTGCGCACGATCCGGCTGAACGCGGTGCGTCGCCTGCTGCGCACGACGCCGGTGCAGCAGCTCGGCGTCGGCGAAGCCGCCGCGAGCTGGGGTTTCACGCATCTCGGCTATTTCGCGCGCGAGTATCGCGACCTGTTCGGCGAGTTGCCTTCCCAGACGACGCGTCCCGCATGACGTACGCGCATTGTGACGGCACCCCCCCGGGCGCCGTCGCGAGCCGCACCCTCCACCATTTGCTGATTTGGGATAGAGGTCCGGAATTTTCGCTGGATAAAGTCCTGCCACCCATATCGACAACACCATCGGTTGGCACTGCGAATCGATGACCATTGAGGGGCGGGACATGAAGAACGGACGACGACTGACCGCAGCCGCGGCCATGCTGGGTTGCATGCACGCACACGCGCAAACCTCCGGCAGCGTGACGCTGTACGGCACCGTGGATACCGGCATCATCTATTCGACGAACCAGCAGTTCACGCGCGCCGACGGCAGCACGGGCGGCGGCCATGCATGGCAGATGGGCGGCGGCAACCTCGTGCCGTCCCGCTTCGGCTTCCAGGGCGTCGAGCCGCTCGGCGGCGGGCTCAGCGCGGTGTTCTCGCTCGAGCAGCAGTTTCTGTCCGCGAACGGGCAGGCGCTGCAAGGCGGCACGGCGTTCAGCCGGCAGGCATGGGTCGGGCTGCGCCAGGATTCGATCGGCACGCTCGGCCTCGGCCGGCAATACGACTCGTACACCGACATGCTCGGCGCGTATGTGTCGAGCAACAACTGGGCGACGCCGTACGGCTCGCATCTCGGCGACGTCGACAACCTGAATGCCGCATTCAACTTCAACAACGCGGTGAAGTTCACCAGCGCCGATTTCAACGGGCTCACGTTCGGCGGCACGTTCAGCTTCGGCGGGCAGGCCGGCGATTTTTCCGCGAAGCGCGGCTACGCGGTGGCCGCGACGTACACGCGTGCGCCGGTGGCGTTCTCGGTCGGCTACCTCGACCTGCATCAACCGCTCGACGCGGCGCTCGGCGGCGCGAGCGGCTATATCGGCGATTTCGCGTGCAGCAACCCGGGCGCGATGTATTGCCTGCTGCAGGATGCGGGCTCGATGCGCGCGTTCGGCGCGGGCGGGTCGGTCACGTTCGGCGCGGCGACGGTCGCGCTGACCTATACGCATACGCGTCTCGGCGACAGCCGCTATTTCTCGACCGCCGCGCAGCCGCGCACGCACGCGTTCACGTTCGACGTCGGCGAGCTGAACGTCACGTACATGTTCACGCCGGCGCTGCAAGGCGGCGTCGCGTACATCTTCAACGCCGCGCACACGGACGGGCGCGGCACGACGCGCTTCCACCAACTGAACGTCGGCACGAACTACAGCCTGTCGAAGCGCACCGCGCTGTATGCGGTCGCGATCGGCCAGATCGCGAGCGGCACGGGGCTCGGCACCGACGCGGCGGGCAACGCGGCGAACTATGCGCAGATTCCGGTGCTCGCGAACAGCAATTCGAGCCGGCAACTGGCGGTGATGGGGGGGATTCGTGTGAACTTTTGATGCTGGATGCGGCTGGCGGCGGCACGTCGGTCGCGTGCCGCCGCACGACCCTCACGCGCATGGTCCGGCGCCGGTCGATTGCTGGAAAGCGATGCTTGAAAAAAACCGTCCGTATGCTTGACTGAATGGACCCGGATTGACGGAACGCGCGCGTCAGGTCGCCCGGCTTTGCGCGTTGCCACAATACCTTCACGGTATGCGTGAACAATGGCGACGCTTCACGCGACCCGACGTGTCGCCGGCGTTGCACACGTGTGCAACGCATGACCGTTCCGCTCCATACCCGCTCCATACGCCGATCGAGAGAGACCACATGACCCTGCTGAGCCGCCTGCGCGCGCTGTCCGCCGCCGTTGCGCTGTCCTTCGCCGCCACGCACGCTTTCGCGGCGGATCTCGTCATCGCGGGCCGCGACGACATCTACGGCAAGGGGCTCGCCGACGCCGTCGCCGGTTTCACCAAGCTGCATCCGGGCACCGAGATCGAGCTGCTCAAGCTGCCGAACGCGAACCTGTACCAGAAGCTGAAGCTGTCGATGCGCGAAGGCACCGGCGCGTACGACCTCGTGATGATGGACGATACGTGGGCGCCCGAATTTATCGGCAACGGCTGGCTGAAGCCGCTGCCCGCATCGCTCGCCGATGCCGATCTCGTGCCGTCCGCCGTCGCGCTCGGCCGCAATGCGGCCGGCGCGCTGTACGCGCTGCCGATCGTCGGCAACGTCGAGATGTTCGCGTATCGCAAGGACCTGCTCGCGAAGTACAAGCTGCAGCCGCCGCGCAACTGGGACGACGTGCTGAAGATCGCACAGACCGTCGGCGGCGCGGACAAGAGCGTGTCGGGCGTCGTGTTCCGCGGCACGAAGGGCAACCCGGTCGTCACGGGCTTCCTGCCGATCCTGTGGGCATACGGCGGCGACGTGTTCGACCGTGCCGGCAACGTGACGATCGATTCGCGCGAAGCGCAGGCCGCGCTGAAGACGTTCCTCGCGCTGAAGGCGTTCGCGCCGAAGGACGTCGACGTGTACGGCGCGGCCGAAGTGCGCGACGCGCTGCAACGCGGCACGGCCGCGCAGTCGATCGAGGTATGGCCCGCGTGGGTGCCGGCGCTCGACGACGCGAAGCAGTCGCGCGTGGTCGGGCAGATCGCGCTGCAGCCGCCGCCGGGGCAGACCGCGGGCCCGGCCCCGATGCTCGGCATCTGGCAGATGGGTATTCCGAAGGACGCGCCGCACGCGAAGCTCGCGCAGGACTTCCTCGCTTACCTGACCGCACGCGATACGCAGACGCGCCTCGCCGGCATCGGCATTCCGCCGACCCGCCGCAGCGTGTTCAACGATCCGGCGCTGGTGCGCCAGTATCGCTGGTATCCCGATCAACTGAAGGCGCTCGAGGCCGGCCGTGCGCGGCCGCGCGTGACGGATTGGCAGCAGGTCGAGAGCATTCTCGGCGACCAGTTGCAGCTCGCGCTGACGGGGCAGGCCGCGCCCGACGCCGCGCTGCGCCAGGCGCAGCAGAAGATCGCGCAGGCGACGGCCGCGGCCGGCAAGTGACCGCGCGCGTCAACGTCGACCCGACGACCGGAGGCCGCGGATGAAAGCGTTCGGTCGCAGCCTGCCGATCGTCGCGCTGCTCGGGCCCGCGCTGCTGGTGCTCGCCGCGCTGGCGTTGTATCCGGTCGCGCAGGTACTGTTCGACTCGTTCTGCCGGGTCGATTACTCGGCCGGCCGCCGCGCGTTCGTGGGGCTCGCGAACTATCGCGCGGTGCTCGGCGACGACGCGTTTACCGCCGGCTTCGGCAACACGCTGCGCTTCACGATCGTTGCGTCGCTCGCCGAAGTCGCGCTCGGCTTCGGCCTCGCGCTGCTGTTCGTGCGCGCGTTTCCCGGGCGGCGCATCGCGCTGCCGCTCGCGATCCTGCCGATGATGCTGTCCACGCTCGTGTGCTCGGCGATCTGGCGCAACTGGCTGAACTTCGACGGCTTCCTGAACGCGCTGCTCGCGGCGTTCGGCATCGAAGGCGTGCGCTGGCTGTCCGATCCGCATCTCGCGCTGTGGTCGCTCGCGCTCGTCGACGTGTGGCAGTGGACGCCGATGGCGTTCCTGATCGTGCTGGCCGGGCTGCAGTCGATCCCGCAGGAACTGTACGAAGCCGCGCGCACCGACGGCGCGAGCGAGTGGCAGTGCCTGCGCGACGTCACGCTGCCGCTCGCGGCGCCGCAGATCGGCCTCGCGCTGCTGCTGCGCTCGATCGACACGTTCAAGCTGTTCGACAAGGTCTATGCGCTGACGGGCGGCGGCCCCGGCAATGCGACGCAGACGCTGTCGACCTATATCTACGACACGGGCTTCCGTTTCTTCAACGTCGGGCCGGCGAGCGCCGCGTCGGTGCTGATGCTCGCGGCGTCCGCGCTGCTGGTCTCGGGGTACGTATGGCAGACGGTTCGCAAGCGGCGCGCATGACGACACGATCGGCGGGCATCCCGCGCGCACGAGCGAGCGCCGCATTCGGTCACGCGACGCCGTGGACGCTGCGCGTCCTCGCGCTCGCGCTGTTGCTGCTGCCGTGCCTGTGGATGGCCGGCGCGGCCTTCATGCCGACGCTCGAACGTTTCGATCATCCGTTGCGGATCTGGCCGGCCGCGCCGACCTTCTCGCATTTTGCGTCGGTGTGGTCGAACGGCATCGGCGCGCCGCTGTTCAATTCGCTGCTGGTCGGCTTCGGCACGACGCTGCTCGCGCTGGCGCTCGCGTTTCCGGCCGCGTATGCGCTCGTGCGGCTGCGGTTTCCGGCGCGGCTCGACCTGCTGTTCCTGATGCTCGTGCTGGCGTTGAAGCTGATGCCACCGATCACGATCGCGGTGCCGCTATTCGCGCTCGCGAAGCGGCTGCACCTGCTCGATTCGACGCTCGGCCTGATGCTCGCGTACCAGATCTACGCATTGCCGATGGCGATCTGGATGCTGCTCGCGTTCGTGCGCGACGTGCCGATCGAATACGAGGAAGCGGCGTGCATCGACGGCGCGGGGCTCGCGCGGCGGCTCGTGCAGATCGTGCTGCCGCTGTGCGCGCCGGGGCTGATCGCGACCGCGATCTTCGTGTTCATCGCGGCGTGGAACGAATTCCTGATCGCGCTGCTGTTCGTGTCGACGCCGAGCCGCTTCACGCTGCCGCTCGCGATTGCCGGCTATGTGACGGAGAACGGCATCGACTGGGGCGACCTGATGAGCGCGGGGCTGATGGCGTCGCTGCCGACGCTGGCCGTGGCCGGTTATGTGCAGCGCTACCTGTTGCGCGGGTTCGCGGGCGGGTTGAAGTGACGCGTGGCGTGGCCGCGCGCGTTCGTGCGTCGTTACGCGCAGCTGTCGCGCACCACCTGCGTGACCGGCACGACACATGTGCGCGACGGCCCGTCGAACGTCTGCATCCGGTCGGCGAGCAGGTCGATCGCCGCGTGCGCGAGGCCGCGCGTGTC
The DNA here is from genome assembly GCF_016899425.1 of Burkholderia sp. MS389. Classification (GTDB taxonomy): domain Bacteria; phylum Pseudomonadota; class Gammaproteobacteria; order Burkholderiales; family Burkholderiaceae; genus Burkholderia; species Burkholderia sola. The sequence goes on along the minus strand of NZ_CP045995.1, from coordinate 973,062 downwards.
CTGCCGCAGCGTCGTCAGCCGATACGCATCGTATTCGGCGGCGGGGATATCGTCGAAGCCGATCACGCGCAGGTCGTCCGGCACGCGCAAGCCGAATTCGCGGCGCGCGACGTCGATCACGCCGAGCGCAAGCAGGTCGGACGAGCAGAACACGCCGTCGGGCCGCTCGCCGGTCGCGAACAGTTGCCGCGTGGCGTCGATTCCGCAGGCGTGGGTGTCGGACGGCGTGTCGAGCACGCATACGAGCGTCGCGTCGGACGCGTCGCGTGGCCCGAGCGCCTGCTCGAACGCCGCGGCGCGCGACCGCGCGCTGTAGCTCGTGCCGCGCGGCCCGACGAACGCGAGGCGGCGCGCGCCGGCCTGCATGAGCCGCTGCGCGGCGTGGGTGGCGCCCGCCGCGTTGTCGCTGACGACCACATCAGCGCCCGGCAGGTTCGCTTCGCGGTTGATCATCACGACCGGAATCCGGTGTTCGAGATACTGCTGCGCGACCGACAGCGGCGGCGACGCGGACGTCATCACGAGGCCCGCGATCCGGTAGCTGAGCAATTGCTCGAGCGATTGCCGGACCTGGCGCGGATCTTCCGCATTGGTCACGAGCGGCGTGAGCGCGCGCTGCCCGAGCGCGGCCATCAGGTCCGACAGCAGCCGCGCGCGGAACGGGTTCTCGAACCCGGCCGTCACGACGCCGATCATGCTGCTGCGCTGCGTGATCATGTCGCGCGCGATCAGGTTGACCTGGTAGCCCAGCGCACGCGCGGCGACCATCACGCGTTCGCGCGTTTGCGGCGCGATGCTTGCCGTCGGCGAGAACGCGCGCGACACTGCCGAGCGCGAGACGCCGGCCCGCGCCGCGACATCCGACGCCGTTACCCATGGTTTTCTTTCCTTGTCATTCATCGATTCATGATCCCTTCGCGCCACGATACGCGCATGCCGCCTGCCGACTGGATGTCCGCGCTCGACGACGCGCGGCCGCTGCATACGCTGACCCTACCGGGCAGCCATGACACCTGTGCGTATACGGTCGACGATTCGCTGGTGCGCACCCAGCGTGCGCCGCTCGATGCGCAGCTCGCGCATGGCGTGCGGCTGCTCGACATCCGCTGCCGGCACGTGCGCGATGCGTTCGACATCCATCACGGCGGCATCGCGCTCGGCATGACGTTCGACGACGTGCTGGCAAGCTGCACGCGCTTTCTCGATGCGCATCCGCGCGAATGCATCGTGATGTCGGTGAAGGACGAGTGGCCGGCGCATGCGTGCACACGCAGTTTCGATGCGACGTTCGATGCGCATCGCGCGCGGCACCCGTGGCTGCGCTGGCATGCCGGCGGCACGCTGCCCGCGCTCGGCGACGTGCGCGGCGCGATCGTGCTGTTGCGGCGTTTCCGCAGCGGCCGGCCGCTCGGGATCGACCTGACCGCATGGCCCGACAACGCGACGTTCACGATCGATCATCCGGACGGCGCGTTCGTGATCCAGGACGAGTATCGCGTGCCGGTGGCCGCGTCGATCGCGTGGAAGTGGCGCGCGATCGACGCGCTGCTGACGCATCTGCCGCTGCCGGACAGCGGCCGCTGGGCGCTCAATTTTTGCAGCGGAACGGGGATGGGCGCGAATCCGTCGGTGGTCGCACACGGCGATGGCCGCGTGCAGGGCATTCATGCGCGGCTCGCCGAGCGCTTGCGCGAGCAGCCCGGCCCGTACGGCGCGATGCTGCTCGATTTCTGCGATGACGACGACTGGGCGCTGGTGCGTGCGCTGATCGAATGCAACGATCACACGCCGCAGCGGGGCGTGTGGCGCAAGGCGTTTCGCTGTTAGCGGCCGGCGCGTCGCCGGCGACTACCGCGTCGCGATCGCGACTGCCGCACCGGCCATCGCGGTCGCGCTCGTGCGGTTCGCGATCCGCTTCGCGCGCGCCGACGTCAGGAAGGCCCGTGCCCGGGACGCGAGCAGCGACCAGAAGCAGTCGGCCAGGATCAACACCGCGAGCATCGTCCCGACCAATTCGGCCCATGCGGCGACGCCGACGTGCGTGAGGTCGACGATGGTCGGCAGCAGCGCGAGATAGAAGATCATGATTTTCGGATTACCGAGCGTGACCAGCATCCCGGCGACGAACATGCGCCACGGCGACTGGCCGCGCGGCAGGTCGTCCGCGCCCGTGCCGGTCGGCGCGGTCCACATCTTCCACGCGAGGAACAGCAGGTACGCGACGCCGAGCAGCTTCAGCACGATCAGGCCGGTCGCGAACGTGTGCGCGAACGCGGACAGCCCCGCGACCGCGAGCGTGAGCCACAGCGCCTCGCCGAGCCACATGGCCGCGAGGAACGGCAGCACGTCGCGCACGCCGTTCGTCAGCACGCGCGCGACGAGCGCGGCGACGCTCGGGCCGGGCGTGCCGGCGGTGACGAGCAGGGCGAAGGCGAAGACGGCGAGTGCGGACAGCGTCATGACGGACCTCGTGGATCGGGCGTTCGAAATCGTTCGAAACGATACGTATGAAGTTTCGATTATAGTGACGGCCGTTCAAGACTGCCTGCCTGAAATGCCGTCATGCCTGCCTCGATCCTGATTCGCCCCGCCACGCGGGAAGACGCGGCCGCGATGGCCGCCGTGGAAGTCGCCGCCGCGCAGCGGTTTCGCGAGATCGGCATGGCCGACATCGCCGATGCCGAGCCGACCGATGCGGCCGCCGTGCTCGAGCGGATCGACGACGGTCGCGCGTACGTCGCGGTCGGTCCGCAACGCACGTGCGTGGGATTCGCGTTCTATCGGCTGCTCGATGCGCAGCGGCTGTATCTGGAGGAACTGGATGTCGCGCCGTCGCATGCCGGGCAGCGGATCGGCGTGCGTCTCATCGAGCAGGTGATCGCGCGCGCGGCGCGGCAGCGCGTCGAGCAGGTGGTGCTGTCGACGTTTCGCGATGCGCCGTGGAATGCGCCGTACTACGCGCGTCTCGGGTTCCGGATCATCGACGATGCGGCGCTCGACGACGCGCTGCGCGCGATCCGCGCGCACCACGTCGCGCTCGGCCTCGACGAAACGCGGCGCGTGTTCATGCGTGCGGACGTGCCCGCCTGAACCCGCGCCGTTCCACCGTCAGGCCGCGTCGCTCAGCGCCGGGTAGTCGGTGTAGCCCGTTTCGCCTTCCGCGTAGAACGTCTCCGGAACCGGCTGGTTGAGCGGCGCGCCGATTTCGAGGCGGCGCGGCAGGTCCGGGTTCGCGATGAACAGCTTGCCCCAGGCGATCGCGTCGGCGCTGCCGTTCGCGAGCGCGGCCTGCGCGGTGTCGAGCGTGAACTGCTCGTTCGCGATCAGCGGGCCGCCGAACGCTTCCTTCAGGCGCGGGCTCAACTGGTCGCCCGAATACGATTCACGCGTGAAGATGAACGCGATCTTGCGGCGGCCGAGTTCGCGCGCGACATAACCGAACGTTGCCGCCGGATCGGAATCGCCCATCGTATGCGCGTCGCCGCGCGGGGCGAGGTGCACGCCGACCCGGCCGGCGCCCCACACGTCGATCGCCGCGTCGACCACTTCCAGCAGCAGGCGCGCGCGATGCTCGATCGGGCCGCCGTATGCGTCGGTGCGGCGATTGGTGCTGTCCTGCAGGAACTGGTCGAGCAGGTAGCCGTTCGCGCCGTGGATCTCCACGCCGTCGAAGCCCGCCGCCTTCGCGTTCTCGGCGCCCTTGCGGTACGCGGCGACGATGCCCGGAATTTCGTCGAGTTCGAGTGCACGCGGCGTCACGAACGGACGCGGCGGACGCACGAGGCTCACGGTGCCGCCCGCGGCGATCGCGCTCGGTGCGACCGGCAGCTCGCCGTCCAGGAACATCGGATCGGAGATCCGGCCGACGTGCCAGAGTTGCAGCACGATGCGCCCGCCGGCCGCGTGCACGGCCTGCGTGATCTGCTTCCAGCCTTCGACCTGCTCGTCGGACCAGATGCCCGGCGTGTCGGCATAGCCGACGCCTTGCGGCGTGACCGACGTCGCTTCGGTAATGATCAGGCCGGCCGATGCGCGCTCGGCGTAGTAGCGCGCCATCAGCGCGTTCGGCACGCGCGCCGCGCCCGCACGGGAGCGGGTGAGCGGCGCCATCACGATGCGGTTCGGCAGGGTCAGGTCGCCGAGCGTAATGGGATCGAACAACGTGGGCATGGCAGATAACCTCTTCACGAAAGGCGGGGAAGCGTGCGCGTCGTGCGCGACGGCGCCCCGGATGGCCGGTTCGGCCGTTGGCTAGAGTTCGCGGCGCAGGGCGTCGTGAAATGCGTCGATGACGGCCTCGTTGCGACGGAAGAACGCCCACTGGCCGATCCGCGTCGACGTCACGAGCCCCGCGCGCTGCAGCGTCGCGAGGTGCGCGGAGACGGTCGACTGCGACAGCCCGCAGCGCGCGTCGATCTGGCCCGCGCAGACGCCGTGTTCGTACGGCAGCGTCTGCTGCGGAAAATGCTCGCCGGGCGTTTTCAGCCAGACGAGGATCTCCCGGCGCACGGGGTTCGAGAGCGCTTTCAGGATCGCGTCGATGTCGAGTTCGGTCGGCATGGAAAGGTGGGCGTTTCGATCGGGCAAACAAGTATCGTCGATGGGCGAATCTTATATCGTATTTTGACGATATGTTTGAAAGCACTGTCGGCAATGGGGTTGATAGGGAATCGTAATCTTGGGGTCGCATGGGCCGCGCCGTGAACCGCTCTCGATGAACTCGCTAGTTTTAGTTCGTCTTGTCGGCAATCTCATACCGCCGCGCGCGAGCCGCTCCGGCCAACGGTGCATCGACGCGGAACGCGGTGCGCAACCGGCCGGCTGATCGGTTGTTCGCAACGGCCCGGCGGCGCGCGACGGATTCTGCGACCATCGCCGTTCAAGTCATATCTGCCTCCCGAGCCGCCGCCATGTCCGTCCTTTCCGTCGCGTTTGCCAGTCTCCGACGCTCGTGTGCGCTGCCGGCCGCGCGCGCCTTGTCATACGCCGTCCCGCTCGCGGTCGCCTGCGCCGCCGCCGGCACGCTGGCCGGCGCGCTGCAGGCCGAAGCCGCCACGCCCGCGCAGCGCGAACGTCTCGAAGCGCCGGTCAAGGCCGTCGCCGACCAGCGCGTGGCCGTCGATACGCCGCAGGGGAGCGCGATGCTGCCGGTCTACGCCGATCATCCGCTCGACCGGGCCGCGCCCGACGTCACGCGCGTGTTCATCGTGATTCACGGCACGCTGCGTAATGCCGACGCGTACTACGCATCGGGGCGCACAGTCGTCGAAAAGGCCGGTGCGGCGGGCGCGGGCACGATGGTCGTCGCGCCGCAATTCCTGACACGCGCCGACGTGCGCGCGTTTTCGCTACCCGCATCGACGCTCGCGTGGACGCAGGAAGGATGGAAGGGCGGCGAACCCGCGCGCCAGCCGGCGCCGATCAGCTCGTTTGCCGCGCTCGACGCGCTGCTCGCGCATTTCACCGACCGCAGCCTGTACCCGTCGCTGACGACGGTCGTCGTGATCGGCCACTCCGCCGGTGCGCAGTTGCTGCAGCGTTACGCAGTGGCCGGTCGCGAAGGCGACGCGCTCGCGCGAGCCGGCATCGCCATACGCTATGTGGTCGCGAACCCGTCGAGTTACCTGTATTTCGACGACGCGCGACCGAATGCCGATGCACTTGCCGGCGGCGTATGCCCGCGCGCGACCGAATGGAAGTACGGGCTGAAGTCGGCGCCGCCTTACGTTGCGTCGCAGGACGTGCGCGATCTCGAAACGCGCTACGTCGCGCGTCATGTCGTGTACCTGCTCGGGCAGGCCGACACGAATCCCTATACGCATTTCATCGACCGTTCATGCGCGGCGATGGCGCAGGGGCCGTACCGGCTGGCGCGCGGGCTCGCCTATTTCGATTACCTGAAAAAGCGGCATCCGGGCGATCTCGCGCAGCAGGTCGTCGAAGTGCCGGGTGTCGGGCATGACGGTCTCGGCATGTTCACGTCCGCGTGCGGGCTGGCCGTGCTGTTCGGGCACGCATTGCCGCAGTCGTGTCCGGTCGTCGCGGGCACCGCGCCGGACTTGCGCGCGGCGGGGCAGTGAGCCTGCATGCAAGGCCCGCCCGCGACGAACATCGATCGACCGGAAAATGCGGGAATCGTGGGCCGCTCCGTGTGGGTCGCGGGCGAAGGGGACGACGGTCGTTGGAGGCGGCAGCCGCCCGTCGTTCGCCCGCGCGCTTCGTGGCGAGCCGCGTCATTCGACGGTGATCGTCTCCTTCATATACGGATGAATTCCGCAGAACACCTTGTAGACGCCCGGCTTGTCGAAGCGGAACGAATACGTCTCGTCCTGGTCGAGCGCCTTCGAATGGAAGATGCCGGCGTCGTTGACGACGGTATGCGGCTCCGCGTCGAGGTTCTTCCACGTGATCGTCGTGCCGGCCTTGATCGTGGTCGACATCGGCGAGAACATGAAATTGCGGATTGTCACGAGCGGGCCGTTCGGGCCCTGCGCGAACGCGGCCAGCGGCGTACCGGCAGCCGCGCCGAACAGCATCAGCACGGCGATGATTGGAGATGGCTTGAAGCGGATCATGTCGGTCTCCTTATTTTTGTCACGCGAGCGTCGCATCGTGCAGCGACGACGCGACCGGATGGCCGGCGAACTCGACGGTCGTCACGCCGAGCATCGACGGCAGCCGGTCGTGCGGCACCGTGAGCGGCACGGGGCCCGGCCCGTTGCCGGCCGTCGGCTGCGGGAACGCGGTCGAGCGGGCGGTATGGAACGTCACGTTGCCCTCGACCTTCGACACGATCTGATGGATGTGCCCGTTCAGCACGGTGACCGAGCCGAAGCGGCGCAGCAGCGCCATCGTCTGCGGCGCGTCGCCGGTGCCCCAGCCCCATGGTTCGTAGATGGTCCACATCGGCATGTGCGAGAACACGACGATCGGCGTGCTCGACGAGCGGCCTCTCAGGTCCTGCGCGAGCCACGCGAGCTGTTCGTCGCCGAAGCTGCCGAGCCCGTTCGGCTTGAAGTGCATCACGTTGACGAGCCCGATGAAGTGCACGCCCGCGTGATCGAAGCTGTAATAGCCGCGGTTGTCCGACGCCTTGCCGAACCGGCCGAAATATTCGGCACCCGAACCGTCGGTGACGTCGTGCTCGCCGGGCACCGTGTGCAGTTCCGGCACGCGCAGTGCGGACAGCAACTGCGACGCGTGGTCGAATTCCTCGGGCTTGGACAGATGCGTGATGTCGCCGGTGTGGATCGCCAGCGCGGGCAGCGCAGGCATCCCGTTGACGAGATCGATCGTCTGCTTCAGCGTGGCCGACACGTCGGGATTCGCGTCCTTGTTGAAACCGATGTGCGTATCGCTGATCTGCACGAACAGCGGCCGCCCCGCGTCGGCCGGGCGCGCGTCGCCGGTCTGCGCGAGCGCGAGGTCGAACGGCGTGAGGATGCCGCCCGACAGCGTAAACAGCGTGCCGAGGCCGCCGAAGGCCATGCATTGCAAGGCCTTGCGGCGCGACGGGCGGGTGGGGGTCGATGAAGACATGTAAGCCTCGCATTCGTGTGACGAAACCGGACGGCCGGATCGTCCTGGAATAAGCCGGCGCCTTCGCATGCGATACCGGCGAAGCGGCGGATTTATTCCCGCGCGTTGCGAGATCGAATCCCCGTGCGCGCGGCCGATGGCGCGATGCGCGACGCCCGCCGGATGACCCGTCAATGTCCTGTAAGTGACATGTCACATTTGCGTCACGGCCGCCCGATAGCCTCCCACTCCGAATACCCTCTCCGGAGCCCTTCATGCCGAACCTCGCGGCAACGGAAACGGGCGGTGCGGTCGGTCACCGCATGCGCCCCGCCAGCTTCGCGCTGTTTTCTTCGATCATTGCCGGCGGCATCGTCGATGCCGGCACTCATCTCGCCGTCGATCTACGCTTCGTCAAGGAAGGCTCGGCGCTGCCGTTCGCACTGCACGGGCTGTCCTGATTCGCCCCGCGGCTGCGAGCGGGCTGCGCGGCATGCGTCCGGACCCATCGATTTTTAATTCAACACAAGACACAAGACGCTACCGATGGATATCCGTTTCTTCGATCCGAATCGCACCGCCAACGCGTCGGCGTGGCGCGTGCTGCCCAACCGCTGGGACGCGGTCGCGTTTCCGTTGATCATCGGCATGCTCGCGATGGCGATCGTCGGCTTTCACGAGACGATGGCGCCGATCGGCGTGCTGCAGACGCAGAAGATCTCGCTCGATCCATCGAACCTGCCCGAATACGCGTTGCGCACCACGCTGCGGATGCTCGCCGCGATGGTCGCGTCGCTCGCGTTCACGCTCGTCTACGGCACGCTCGCCGCGAAAAGCCGCCGCGCGGGCATGGTGCTGATCCCGATCCTCGACATCCTGCAGTCGGTGCCGGTGCTCGGCTACATCTCGTTTACGGTCACGTTCTTCCTCGCGCTGTTTCCGGGCCGCGTGCTCGGTGCGGAGCTGGCCGCGATCTTCGCGATCTTCACGAGCCAGGCATGGAACATGACGTTCAGCTTCTACCAGTCGCTGCGCACGGTGCCGCGCGACCTGAGCGAAGTGTCGCGCGGCTTCCACCTGACGTCCTGGCAGCGCTTCTGGAAGCTCGAAGTGCCGTTCTCGATGCCGGGCCTGATCTGGAACATGATGATGTCGATGTCGGGTGGCTGGTTCTTCGTCGTCGCGTCGGAGGCGATCACGGTCGGCAACCAGACGATCACGCTGCCGGGCATCGGCGCGTATCTCGCGCAGGCGATCTCCGACAAGAATCTCGGCGCGGTCGGCTGGGTGATCGTCGCGATGTCGGTCGTGATCCTTGCCTACGACCAGTTCCTGTTCCGCCCGCTCGTCGCGTGGGCCGACAAGTTCCGGATGGAGAACACCGCGTCGGGCGATGCGCCGCAGTCGTGGCTGCTCGACATGATGCGCCGCACGCATCTGATCCATCAGTTGCTCGTGCCGGCCGGCTGGCTGCTGTCGCAGGCCGCGCGGATTCCGCTGCGCGTGCCGTCGCTAGCGGGCACGCGCGCTCGCGGCGCATCGGCGCGCCGTTCGTCGCGCATCGGCGACATCGTGTGGGCCGCGTTCGTGATCCTGCTGACGGCATACGTCGCATGGCGCGTCGTCAGCTTCGTCGCGACTGGCGTGACGATGGCCGAAGTCGGCCACGTGCTCGTGCTCGGGCTCATCACGCTGCTGCGCGTGCTGGTGCTGATCGCGATCGCATCGGTGATCTGGGTGCCGCTCGGCGTGCTGATCGGGCTGCGCCCGAAGCTGGCCGAGAAGATCCAGCCGCTCGCGCAGTTCCTCGCCGCGTTCCCGGCGAACCTGCTGTTTCCGGTGTTCGTGATCGTCATCGTCCATTTCCACCTGAACGCGGACATCTGGCTGTCGCCGCTGATCGTGCTCGGCACGCAGTGGTACATCCTGTTCAACGTGATCGCGGGCGCGATGTCCTATCCGAACGATTACAAGGAAGCGACGAAGAATTTCCGCATCCGCGGCTGGCAGTGGTGGCGCCAGGCGATGCTGCCCGGCATCTTCCCGTACTACGTGACGGGCGCGATCACCGCGTCGGGCGGTGCGTGGAACGCGAGCATCGTGTCGGAGTTCGTGCAGTGGGGCGACACGAAGGTCGTCGCGCACGGCCTCGGCGCGTATATCGCGCAGACCACCGCCGCCGGGGATTTCCCGAAGATCATCCTGGGCATCGCCGTGATGTCCCTGTTCGTTACCTTGTTCAACCGCCTGCTGTGGCGTCCGATGTACGCCTATGCGGAATCCCGGCTCCGTCTCGATTGAGAGTAAGCGCGATGCAAAATTCGACCGTTGTCAACGCCCCCGTCAAGACGTCTCAACCGCTGCAGCCGCCGCGGCTCGGCGAAGAAATCCTGCGCGTCGAGCACGTGAACCGCGGCTTCAGCAAGTCGCAGGGCGAACTGCTCGTGCTCGACGACGCGAACCTGTCGCTGCGCGAAGGCGAGATCGTCGGTCTGCTCGGCCGGTCGGGGTCCGGAAAATCCACGTTGTTGCGCATCATCGCCGGCCTGATCGAGCCGACCGGTGGCGAGGTGACCTACCTCGGCAAGCCGCTGCGCGGCCCGGCCGAAGGCGTCGCGATGGTGTTCCAGACCTTCGCGCTGTTCCCGTGGCTCACCGTGTTGCAGAACGTGGAAGCCGGGTTGGAGGCGCTCGGCGTCGGCGCGCGCGAGCGGCGCGAACGCGCGCTGGCCGCGATCGACCTGATCGGTCTCGACGGCTTCGAGAACGCGTACCCGCGAGAACTGTCGGGCGGCATGCGTCAGCGCGTCGGTTTTGCACGCGCACTGGTCGTCGATCCGACCATTCTGCTGATGGACGAGCCGTTCTCCGCACTCGACGTGCTGACCGCCGAAACGCTGCGTACCGATTTGCTCGATCTGTGGACGCAAGGCCGCATGCCGATCAAGTCGGTGCTGATCGTCACGCACAACATCGAGGAAGCGGTGTTCATGTGCGATCGCATTCTCGTGCTGTCGTCGAACCCGGGCCGCGTGATCGCCGAGATCAAGGTGCCGTTCAAGCATCCGCGCAACCGGCTCGACACCGATTTCCGCAAGCTCGTCGACGACATCTACGCGAAGATGACCGCGCGTCGGACCGGCGAAGCGACGAAGAAGGGGCTGGAACTGGGTAGCTGGATGCCGCGCGTGTCGACCAACCTGATGGCCGGCTTGATCGAGACGCTCGCGATGGCGCCGTACCACGGTCGTGCGGACATGCCGGAAATCGCGCGTTCGCTGCATCTGGAAGTCGACGAACTGTTTCCGATCGCGGAAGTGCTGCAGCACCTCGGCTTCGCGGACGTGCGCGAAGGTGACGTGTTCCTGACGCCGCCCGCGCGCGTGTTCGCGGAATTCGGCACGCAGGAGCGCAAGCTGATGTTCGCGGATCACCTGCTGAAACATGTGCCGCTTGCTGCGCGGATCCGGAAGGTGCTGAACGAGCGCCCGGGCCACCGTGCGCCGCGCGTGCGCTTCGAGCAGGAGCTGGAGGATTTCCTGTCCGACGAAGCGGCGGAGGAAACGCTCGATGCGGTGATCGACTGGGGGCGGTACGGGGAGGTTTTTTCGTACAACGACAAGACGGAAGTGTTCAGTCTGGAGGATGTCGAGTCGTAAAGTCGGAAAGTAGATATGTAAGGCGCGACATTCCTCCGTCACCGATGTCGCGCCGACGTTGGGGTGTGACAATTTTCTACATTTCGAAATTCGGTTATGTATCAGATAGATGGATTGATATCGTTCGGCATGTCGAGGATTTATAGGGGATTTTGTGGGATATCATGATTTATGAAATCTACTTTCATTTCGATAGAATTGGCTTTCTCGTATGATGGCCGAGAGCCCTTTTTGTATCCCATGATGACCTATATTTCCTATTCAGTTTTTTGATTTTAGCGATGCTTTTGGGGATCGCGGTTTGAGGTAATAAGAGATAAGAAAAAATAGAAAGCTAATTAAAAGTAAATAAAAATTTATAAAATAAATAAGTGATTGATTTGATTCTGTAAAAGTTCCGAACTGCCAGATCTGTGACCGGTGTGTGTTCATCCTCGTGAACCCATGCTTCACTGGCGAGAGCGTTGTGGCACTGCGTCCCTGAATGCGTGAATGGGAGAACGTGCCGGTGTAAAACCTCTCGTTCAACGGCAACCATGCGAACCATTCAGGATGTACTGAAACACCCCAATTCGGTCGTTACCCAACCGCTGCATCTCGAGATCGCGGCGCTCGATGCGTCGGTCTCCGTTCTGTCATTCGTTCTGACCGAGGAAATGAATACGCGATTCCTCGCGGACATCATCGTGACCTCGCAGGACAAGCGGATCGACGGTGCGACGATTGTGGGCCAGCCGGCAGTCTTCACGATCGAGGAGTACGCTTCCGTGCCCTCGATGGCGGCTGTGATCGATCCGGTTCGGCATGCGGCGCGTACCGTGCACGGCGTCGTAACGCAATGGACTCGCGTCAAAACGTCTCGCGACGAAGCAACCTACCAAGTCCATCTGAAGCCGCGCTTCTCGCTGCTTGAAGAGGTGCACGATTCGGCCGTATTGCTGGACAGGTCGTTTCGCGAGTTGCTGAGCGACATGATCATCGATCGCGACTTGTTCCAATCCTTCGACGTCGAGTTCGAGCTGGAAGGGCTCGACGGGAAGTTCGAGCAAACCGTGATGTACGAAGAGACGGTCGCGAACTTTATCGACCGGCACTGCCGGCGCGTGGGAGTCTATTACTACTTCAAGCAGGCGAAGAAGGAGGACGGCCCGCAACGCGACACGTTGGTGTTCGGCAATACGCCTCGAGGCTATATGCGAGCGCTCGAGGTGCCGGTGATGCCGCATTCCGGTCTGACGAGCTGGCACGAGGCGATTCTGACGCTGGAAGTCACGCGCGCGCTGGTGCCGCAGACGGTTCGCGAATGGGATCGCAACTACCGCATACCTGACGATCCGCTGCAGGTCGAATCGATCGTGGCCTATGACGATCGCTCGGTATACGGGAGCGTGAACCGCAGCGTCGAGCATTTCCATTCGGTCGAGGAAGGGCAGGCGCTGGCTGACGCGCGGCGTGACGAACTGCTCACGCGGCAAATGCGACTCAAGGGCACGAGTAACGTCATCGGCATGACGCCTGGCATGGTGGTGCGGATCACCAATGACGAGGTGCACGAGGCGCCGCACGGGATGGTGATCACGAAGCTCGTCACGACCGGTAGCCGGAGCCAGTCGGTGGTCAACACCTTCGAAGCGATCCCAGCACATCAGACCTACCGGCCCGAATACGTTCCTGAAAAGCATTGGCGATGGATCGCCGGCATGCTGATCGGTGTGGTCGAGTCCGGCGATGACGAGCCGTACGCATGGATGGACGAATATGGCCGCTATCGCGTCAGGCTCCTGTTCACCCGGCACAGCGGCAAGCGCGGCACGAACAGCATGCCGTTGCGTGTGCTGCGTACGTCGGCGTCGTATCAGGGCGGCCTGCACATCCCCTTGCTGCCGCGGTCCGAAGTACGCGTCGTCGCGACCCAGGGAAATTGCGACCGCCTGCTGATCGCAGGGGCGCTGCATGACCATGCGCGTCGCGACCTCGTCCACGGCAAGGAAGGGTGGTACAGCCGCACCGTATTCCGCTCGCCCTTGCTCGGCAACAAGTTGCGCTTCGAGGATCTGAAAGACCACGAGGGTATCCGGTTGGCGACGGTGTTCGGGCAGTCGTCGCTCAACATGGGCCATCTGGTCGACGGGGACAAGAACAAGCGCGGCCAGGGCTTCGAATTGACCACGCAGAACTGGGGCACGTTGCGCGCGTCGAAGGGGCTGTTCGTTTCGGCAGACGCAGCAGGTGGATCCGAGACACCGCATCTCGACATGCCCGCCGCTATCGCGCAACTCAAGACAGCATTGCAGCGCGTAATGGACCTCGCGGCCGCGACGACGCAAGCCAAGGCTGACCCTGCGGACCGCGCGACGCAGGCGGCGCTGCTCGATGGCCTCGATCAGCTTCGCGACGCGGGGCTGCTTGCGAGTGCTCCCGGCGGCATCGCATTCGTGACACCGAAATCACTGCAGCAATCGACGGGCGAGAACGTGATCGTTACCGCAGGCCGGGACATGGACGTGAGCATCGTGAAGCGATTGCGCATGGTGGCGGGTGACCTGATCTCGCTGTGTGCGCACAAGCTCGGCATCAAGATTTTTTCGAAAGGAAAGATCGAGCTTCAGGCGCAAGGCGCTTCGATGGATCTCTTCTCCGACGAGCAATTGCACGTGTCGAGCGCCGGCGCGAATGTGCTCGTGAGCGCCAAGACAAGGGCGATGGTGGCGTGCGGCGGCGCGTCGATGTCCATCGAACGCGGCAATGTCGTTTTCACTTGTCCGGGTGAATTTCGTATCCGCGCTGCCTCGTTCGTGTTCGAAGGGCCGCGCCATACATCCGTCAATTTGCCGCAACTGCCGGTGAGCGACTACTCGCCCAGCCCCAGATACAGCCACACACGATAACGACATGATCATCAGCCCACCTTTTTTGCCCAAAGCCGGCCTTGCGGCCCCGACCGGGACGAACCCCGATCCGATGATGGATGCCGTAGACGAGCGCGAATGCGATCACGGCATCTATCCGATCGCCTTCGATCGGCGTTGGCATTGCGGCATGCATCTTCAGCCCGATGAGAAGGGCGAGGTGTACGCGATCGCCGACGGGGAAGTCGTTGCCTATCGAGTTTGCCAGCATGCGGTTGACAGCGGTGCGAGCCATATCGGCTTCGTGTTGCTCAAGCACACGACCGAGACGGGGGAAGGCCGCACGCTGGTCTTCTACTCACTTTATATGCATCTGTTGCCGCTGGTGGAATATGAGGGGCACGGCGCAGACAAAAAGCGTTTGCCGGAATTCTTGCGCGTGCCGACTGGCCCGGTCAGCAAGGGGCAGGTGACGCCGGCTGCTTCAGGAGAGGGCAAGAAGGTCCGGCGCAAGGATGTACTCGGATGGCGCGGCCAATATGAGTATATGCCGCACTTGCATTTCGAAATCTTCATGTTGCCGGACGATTTCGACGCCTACTTCGGGAGCACACAGCTGGGTAACAGCGCACCCACTTCGCCGAATGGAACGGACTGGTGGGGGCACGCGTATTTCGTCATTCCGGCAGGCGGCAACTTTCGTCGTTTGCCTGAGAAGGCCGATGCTCGAAACAAGTTGCACGGGATTGAGTTCAAGCCGGGTCACGAGGGTTCGAATACGTTGCCGTTGCTTGTCGAGACCTACTTCAGCGTCGGTTCGAAATACACCAAGGTCTGGAGTATGGCGCAAGACGGCACCCGCACGCTGCTTACGCCGCAACCCGTCGAGGAAAAGGATTACGAATACGACCTGTACAAGCGTGCGACGGCGCTTTATTCGTCATGTCCGAGCGACGGCTACGAACTGCTGCGTTTCGGTCGCATCCTGTCGCCGTCTCAAACACTGGCGGCAGATGCGCGCACGACGTGGATGCAGGTCAATTGGGCGGCGGGTAAGGCAGGCTACATCGATATCAATGACCCGAGTATCCAGAAGTTCTCCGACGCGGATTTCCTGTCATTCATGGGCTGGCAGAAAATCAGTGAAGGAAGCACGCCGTTCGACAGTGATGGCATGTGCGATGTGGCTGCGTTGAAGGAAATACTGGGCGATGCCGCTCCGTACGAGGTACCGGCGGTGAAGGATGAAACGCCGGAAGCTCACAAGGCGAGAGCGCTTTCAGGGTATGTACAAGGCAACGCCCAGGTACGGCAGCAGTTGCGCGGGCTCGTCTGCAACGCGCCGAGTGAATGGGACAGTACGAACAACGAGGAGCGCTATGCGCGTCTGCTTGACGAGGGGGGCTATTATCACGGAAATGACAAAGGCTACAACGATTTCATGAAGTATCTGAAGGAGGTTCAGTTTTGGGACAAAACGGGGCTTCCGGCGGGGCAGAAGTTGTGGTTTTTTCATCCGCTTGAGTTTATTCGGCATTTCAGGAAGTGCGGATGGATTGATAGGAGTGAATTCAAAAATATCTATGCAGATAACCGCTATCGCCAGGATCAGCTGCCAACTCCGAATCAATTGCGAGATACTTATTTGGGGCCATTAAATAAGGCGACGAGAAAGTATGGGCTGACATCACTGACCCGGTTGTCCCATTTTATTGGTCAAGGTGCTATTGAGAGCAATTGCTTGGCATCTATGCAGGAAACAAGCATGCTCGGAAAAGTTAAGGATGGAAAGTTCCATGGTCAATTTATCAATCCGGCATCGAAAGTGCCGGAATCGACATTGGGGCATTGGTATGGTCAGAATTCTGGTGAGGATGATGCTTGGTATCGGTCGGAAAAATTTAACAGTAAAGGTGCGCGCATCGCGAGCTCGTACGACTGGCGGAATGGCAACTGTGATCGGGACGATTCACAGAAGTTTCGTGGAAGAGGTTTCAAGCAATTGACTGGACGAAGTAATTATGCCAGTTATTGGGTATTCAGGGGGTGGATTTCGAGCACGTCCTTTACCGAATCGTGGTGGACCGATTCAGCATTTCGTGCAGGAAATCGCAGTGGTATGACGAAGATTCCTGCAGTAATTGATAGGCCTCATGACGTTGCTCTTCCTGATAACAGTATGGATAGTGGAGGGTTTTACATGATATTTGAGCGGCCGGAAGTGGTTAGAAATATCGATCGCGACTTCCCTGCGGTGGTAATTTCGAAAAACGATCGACAAAAAGAGCAGGCAATATCGCGCGACGTTACGTATGCTATTAACGGCGGCTATACAGATTGGGAGCGTCGGTTGGAGTTTACGCGTTTTGTAAAGATGGTGATTTTATAATGAAGGTAAAAGTGCGTAAACTTCGGCGAAATTTGCTTGCACTCGTGCTGGCTTCTATTGGCGGTCGTGTTTATGCTGATAGCACTTATGAGGTAGCCGGGGCCTCGCTGAAAATAGGTGATTCAAAAATATGTTCACTTGATAGGAGGCCGCGCTACGCGATTGAGAGTTTCGATAAATCCGCTGTCATGCTTTCTGAGACGACTTACGTTGATAAGCGTCAGTTGGATCGGTGTCAAACCGGAATAGCTGTTCACGTTCTTTCGATCCCGCCGCGCGTTGGCGTGCTGTCAGATATAAATATATCGAAGGGAATTTACGTTGCACTTGATTTCGTTGATGTGCAGCCATTTTCATATTTGGCGACAGTGGCGCGTGTCGGTACTTCCAAAAATATTGTGTCTTTGAAGGGGGCGTATGTCGCTGGAAAAAAACTCAGTGAACTTAGGGGTACGGCTTTTAACAGTGGTGGTGAGGCGGGGGCATCGATTATTTCTCCCGATGGGCGCTATGTGGCGCCAACCGGTGAAATGGATTGTTCAGAAACATCCTACCCCGGAGTGTGGGATATAAAAAATAATCGACGTGTTGTGGTGGCGGACGATGTCTGTGCCGGCCTTTTTAAAAAATAAAGAGAGATGGCATGGTTTCAAATTCTGCAAAACGCTTACTGTATGGTCCCAATTGGAGCGAGTCTTGATCCAAGGTGGCAGAATGATGGGGTATGGATTTGTTGAAATTTTTACAAGTCCGTTGATGGGGTGGTGTCAAGCTCTGACTGCAAATTAGTAATTTGAGGAGTCGTGAGGCCAATCATCTTTCTTGGACTGGGCATTTTGGGATTTATGGCATTTGTATGTGCGGCGAGCGGCAAGGGGCCAGAGAGGGTCTCGAGAGCTGATTGTCATTTGTCGTTTGCGGTTCCCAATGGTTTTGAGTATGTCGACGTGAAGCATACCATCGCGTTGGGAAAGGACGAGTGCTACATACCGTTTCTATATACGGGGCGGCTCGGGCTTAAACGAACTGGCGCTATGCCGCGCATGTCCGACGACTGGCGCGCTTTGACAGATTTTTCTCTGACCGTCGAGGCAGCGCCGATAGCGGATAGTCTGACGAAAATCGAGTCGGTGGGAGGGGCGGCTCAAAACGGTTTATTTAAGGTGGTATCGCAGGAGCATATTCGGTTGTCAGGTGGTGACCTTTATATAATAAGCTATTCAGCAGAAAAATCGGCGGCGATTGATGTGGGGTATCAAAAAAGACAGCTAGTTTTCATCGCTGGCAACGACG
Source organism: Burkholderia sp. MS389 (assembly GCF_016899425.1). Taxonomy (GTDB): domain Bacteria; phylum Pseudomonadota; class Gammaproteobacteria; order Burkholderiales; family Burkholderiaceae; genus Burkholderia; species Burkholderia sola. The sequence continues at coordinate 955,354 of NZ_CP045995.1, read as the reverse complement.
CGCGCTCGATTATTTTTCGTCTGTATTATGGGAATCGAACGTATAAGATAGATAGGGAGAGGGAGCGGGTGTTCAGGGATTTATTTTTGTCATTTCGTTTTTTGATTTTCTTTGTATGGTTGAATTCGGCATAAATTGTCGGTGATATTTTTGTGGTGTGTAAATGAGTGATTTTTGCAATCTTATTTGCGCTGATATTATCTTTATTGCCGAAAGCATGGGGGCGGAAAGCCATGGGATGTCTGGGGTAATTTATGATGGCAATCAAGGGTTCGGTGGCTGTGGTTATGCTCGCGGCGTCTTTCTTTTCGTATGCCGACGATTTTTTGGAAACTTTTTCTCCGTCTCTGGGTGTTGTTGCGACGGTAAAAATAAAAGGTGATAGTTTGGTTTGGAGGTTGTCGGGCGACGGTGGAGTTAAATACGGGATGGTAAGTTTTGATACGGAAAAGCCATTGAGTATCGAAGTGGATAGTTACGATTTTAGTGGGCGGCCGGGCTTTCGGGTGTCGTATATGGACGATGGGAAGGGTGTGTATAGCGTCGATAGAATTTTTACATTTTTTTCGTCATCTTATGAGTTTGTGGAAAGGTTTCCGTCGTGTGGGGATGGGTTTTTTAACCTTGTGGTGGATAAAAATCGGCGTTACCTGGTTAGCACCTATTGGAGTCGTAACTCTCCTAAAAAGTGTTTTACTAGATTGTCAATTTAAAAGCCATAACCGACTTAATTTAAGCTGACTGCATGAATATGAAATCTCCCGTCCGCAAAGGCGACAAACTCGAACACGGCGGCGAAGTCACCAGTGGCTCACCATGGACGACATTCATGGGCAAACCGCTTGCCCGCAAGGGCGACGAGGCATTCTGCGAGCAGCATGGCTCGACCGTCATCGACGAAGGCGCCGACAAGTTTCCCGATCGCGACAACAAGCCATTCGCGCTGGACGGCCATCGCTGCGCATGTGGTTGTCAATTGCTCTCGTCGTTACCGAACGTTCACTTCGAATAATGCCTGTCGACCTCTCCCAGGCGGGGCGCCCGAGCGCCTATCCGAGCCATCCACGCTTGTGGCCGTGGTGGTTCTGCGTGTGGCTAGCCTGCGCGGTTTCCGGAGCAGCGATTGTCCTGCTGACTTGGCCGAAGGGTGAACGGGCAGGTAGCCCCTGGTTCTGGTTCTGCGTCGTTGGTATCCCGAACGGGCTTTTCGGCCTTCTGTTCGCGATCGAACGCGCACGCTATGAGGCCATGTGGTACCGCGCATACCACCGCAATCTCCATCGCGATCGATGGCTGGCGGAGCGCGTCCGTGTCGCGCAACAACCGCTTCGAGTCCTTGGCGCCGGTTATTGCTTGCCTTTGAACGGCCAGACGCTTGTCGAGGCGATCCGTGCCGGCGCGCGTCTGCCGCGATCCCAACAACCTCGCTATGGCGCGGGAGTCGTCGAGCATTGCCGTTTTGACGACCCACTGGAAATATCCGACGAGACTGACGACGTCGACAAGATCGATGAGGCCGGCGACAGCGAAACTGACGCGTCAGAAGATGCGCTGCCAAATCACCCCATTACTCAGTTGGCTTACAGGATCGCCGAAGCGCTCGAACCAATCGCAGCGAGCTTGCAGGCACTCACGCATTACGAAGCGATCCACTGGCCGAAAGTGCGCGTACTGGCCGAACCCGGCGAAGAAGCTTTGCGCGAGCAGGAAGTGCACGATGCGTTGCAATTGGCCGGTCTGCCGCTGCTTGCGGTGTCAGCCGCACCGGCTTCCCAAGGATTGCTGGTCGCAGACGCATGGCTCGACACCCGCGACGCATGCCCGCTGCTCGTAATCGCAACGGCATGGCATGAAGAATGGCCTCCGACCGGCAACACGGAGGGATGTGTCGCGATGCTGCTCGATGCCGGCGTCTACCGCTTACCGGAAGGGGTGCCCGTGATGGCGTCCCTGCATCGTCCTGTCGAGGGCAAGCCTGACGAGATCGAATACGGTTTCGCGAATGCCGTGATCTGGGGCGACACCGATTCCGATGCCGTGACGCGTGCCTGGACCACGCGTTCGGTCAAGCGTTGCAACCAAGGACTGCGCATCGCGAACCTGGCGACGCTTGCGAATAGCGACGCGCAATACGACCTCACCTACATCGTGGGGGATTTTGGCAATGCCAGCGGCTGGCTCTCCATCGCAGCCGCTATCGAATGCGGTGCGGTCGACGTGCCGCAACTGATCGTCGATGGCGTGCAGTCCGCCATCATTCATGTGCTTCCCGGTACCCACGGGAAGGAAACTTCGTTGCCTGGACACACTCAGCATGACCGATCCGAAACTGACTTTGCGATCGCTTGACTCGGCGCGCGCTGCAGAGGCTCCGCCGTCCGGACGCCTTGCGCTCTGGGGCGTGGTGGTTGCGGCGCTGATCGTCGCGGCTTTCGTGATCGGCCTTGTATGGGCGCGCGGCGACTTGTTCGATCTCGCGCCCGGTGGGGCGCGCATGCAGGTGGTGGTCGTCATCGTCATCGCGTTGATCGTCTTCGTCGCCATACATCTCTGCCTGTTTTTTATCGGCGCATACGGCATCGCCGGACGAATGTTTCGGCGGGACATCGGCGACGCGACAAAGATGCGGAAGCCGCTGAAACGCGATGCCCGTCTGCAACGCCTGTTCGAGGAACTACGGGTATCGCAGGGCCGGCGCTGGCGATACCGCTCACCGTGGCTGATGGTGCACGGCGCGGACACGTTGCTCGATCAGGTTGCGCCGGGCCTGAAGCGCGCGGGCGCGATGCCGGTTGGCAATACGATCCTCGTGCACGCAGCACCGGACGGCATCGACGCGGGCGTGTGGCGCCGGCAGATCCGTAAGCTGCGGAGCAGACGGCCGGTCGACGGCGTGGTGCACGTCACACACGTGGACGAGCGCGATGTCGAATTGCCGCGCGTACTCGCCGCGCTGGCCGCCGACATCGGCTGGGCCGCGCCTGTCACGTTGCTGCACGCCGTGCCGGCGCAGGGCGATCGAGCCGAGACGTTCGAAGCGATCGGTGCATTTCCGCGGGCGGCATACAAGGGGGAGCAGCCGGCGCTGGTCCTGCGCGATCAACTTGCCGCGATCGAGCGTGGTACGGCGGACGCGGGCGTGCAGCAATGTACAGCACCCACCCGGGTCAGCTATCTAGCCGAAATCTCGCAATACATCGGGACACGGCTCGAACACATCGTTACCGGCTGGCAAGCGCTTCATGCATCGCAGTGGCTGCGCGCGCCGCTGGCTGGCGTGATGTTCGTTCCCATATTTGAGGCGACAGCGGCGATGCCGACGCCGGTGCCGATCGCCGCGGACGCGAGCACAAGGGTGACGAACATCCCGATCGAGTTCCCGCCGCAACCGGCTGCACTGCTACCCGCGTGGTGCGCTATCGCCAACCGGCGACGCATTGGCCGGCGGGTCGGATTCTACTGGCCGGATGTGCTAGCGATGGGCGTGACCATTGCGGCGATAGCGTGGTGCGCATGGATGACCGCATCGTTCGTCGGTAACCAGCAACTCATGCGCGAAGCGAAGGCGGCGGCGCGCGCGGCGGTCGATGCGCGGCCGCAGACCGCAGCCGCCTGGCGCGCGCAACTGGCGTTACAACAGTTGATGGAAAGGCTCGAATACCGGCAGCAGCATGGCGCCCCGTGGTACCTGCGGGCCGGCTTGTCGCGAAATGACGATGTTCTCGGCAGTCTCTGGCAACCGTACCGACTCGCTGCGACGCGTAACTTGCAGGTGCCCGTGGTGCAAACGATCGGGGAAGTGTTGAAGGCAGCAGATCAGGCACGCGCCGATAGCCTGCAATCGCAGGACACGCGACGTAGTACCTACAACGCGCTCAAGACTTATCTGATGCTCGGCGAGCCATCGCGCACCGAGCCCGCATTTCTGAAGCGTACGCTCGTCACCCTATGGGCGCGGCCGGACGAGATGCCGCTCGGCGAGCGTGACGATACTGGCAGGCGGCTTGCAGGCTTCTACGCCGAGCACCTGAAAGCGCATCCCGAATGGCGGATAGCGACGGACGATCGCATCGTGACCTCGACCCGCAACATGCTGGTCACGCAAATGGGACTCGCGTCGGCGGAGGACACGGTGTACCAACGTATCCTCGACGAAGTCAAAAACAAATACGCCGACGCGTCGCTCGAAACGCTGCTGAATGGCGCAGATGCGCATGGAATGTTCAAGGCATCACAGACCGTCCCGGGGATCTATACGCGTGCGGCGTGGGACGGCATGGTCGCCTCGGCAATCGACAAGGCGTCGCATGAACGCCGGATCAGCGGTGACTGGGTGTTGTCCGGCTCGCAGATTTCGCAGAGGATCGGCAATACGCTCGCGAACGGTATGACCCAAACCACGGCGATCGACGACGAGAAACGCGCAGCCGAGGAACTGAAGCAGCGATTGACGGCCCGGTATTTTGGCGAGTACACGGCGGCATGGCAGCGCATGCTCAATAGCCTGCAGTGGCAACCGACGTCCAACCTCGGTGGCGCGATCGAACAGCTTTCTCGACTGGCGGACGCGCAGACGTCCCCGTTGATCGCGCTGATGAAATCCGTGCAGTATCAGGCGCAAGCGGGACGGCCGTCGCAGGCGCTGGCCGACACCCTGGTGAGAAAGGCGCAGAACCTGATCGGGGCTGACGAACAGGCGGGGGCGACCGTCATCAACCCGCTCAACAAGCCGTTTGGTCCACTGCTGGTGCTGATGGGCGATACGGGCACGTCGTCTGCCGCGGAAAACGGGAAGCGCGCCACGCCAGCCGACATCGCGCTAAGCGGTGTCAGCTTGTCGCGCTACCTGACGGCAGTCACGACGATGCGGCTGAAGCTGCAGCAGATCGCGGGCAGTCCGGACGCTCAGGTAATGGCGCGCTCGCTCGCCCAGACCGTGTTTCAAGGCAAGTTGTCGGAATTGTCCCAGGCGCGCAACGACGCGGCGCTCACGGCCGCGAGCCTGGGTACGGCGTGGGCGGGCTTCGGCGATACGGTGTTTGCGCAGCCGCTCGAAACCGCATGGCAGACGATCCTGCAACCGGCTGCCGCGAGCTTGAATGACGCATGGCGAGCCGGTGTTGCCGCACCATTCAACGCAGCGATGAGCGGCCGTTATCCGTTCTTCGATACGCAGGCCGATGCGTCCTTCGCCGAGTTCGGCCGCTATATACGACCCGATACCGGATTGATTTCGCGCTTCATCACGACGCAACTGGCCGGCGTGATGAAGCTCGACGGCGATCGTTGGGCGCCCAGCGAACTAGCACCGCCGGCGTTGCAGTTTGATCCGACGTTCCTGAGCGCCGTCCGGCAGTTGTCGACGGTTGGGGTACAGCTTTACCCGCAGGCCGATGCGGGGCAGAAATTCGAAATGATGGCGTTGCCGACGCCGAACGTGACGCGATCGGAACTGTCGGTCGACGGCATGCGGATCGTCTATTTCAATCAGCAGGAGCGCTGGACCCCACTGGCATGGCCCGGCAACGGCCTGAACGGGCACGCGAGGCTCACATGGCAGACGCGCGACGCAGGCCTGCGACAGGCATTTGATTCGGCCGGCGATTGGGCATTCCTGCGTCTGCTGAGCGAGGCCGACATCAAGCCGCTCGATGGCACGCGCTATCGGCTTACATGGAACACGGGGAGCAGCGAGCCGTTGTCGTACGTATTGCGTACGCGGGTCGGCGCCGGGCCGATCGACCTGCTGAAACTGCGCGGGTTCCGCATGCCGGATCGCATTTTCGTCGTCGGCAAGGCGGGTGCCGTGCCGACGATGCCGCTTCTGCCGCCGCTGCCACCGGATTTCCAGCCATGAGTGAAGACAAGAACAATCCGACGAAGCCTGCAGGAAGCGGTGTCGGTGCGGATGACGATCGATACCTGCGCTACTTCGATGCGGAGATGCGTTATCTGCGCGAGGCGGGGAAGGAGTTCGCGAGGTCCCAGCCACAAGGCGCCCGCCGTGTGGGAATGACGATGCCTGGCGCGCGCCACGACAGTGTCGAGCAGACCTACGAGGGTTTCGCGTTTCTCACGAGCCGGCTGCGGATGAAGCTCGATGACGCGGCACCGGAAATCACCGATCCACTGCTCGATCATCTGTGGCCGCATACAGGCCGTACGATTCCGTCGCTGACCATCCTCGAGTGCGTGCCGCGCACCGGCGAGGCGCGGATACTCGATACGTTGCCACCAGGGTTGCAGGTACGTTCGACACCGGTCGGACCGGACGGGACGATATGTGTCTATCGAACCACTCGGGCGATACACTTGCTACCGCTCAACGTGCGCGAGGCGGGCGCGCGCATGCGCGAGGACGGCCTTACGGTAATCCGGCTCGCGTTCGACCTGCTGCACCGCGAGCAGCGGTTGGTGGACGACCTGTCGCGTATCCGGCTATACCTGCATGGCGACCGGCCGACTGCATCGGCGCTGTACGCGGTTTTCACGCGCCAGGTGGAGTCGATCGGCGTGCGCATGCCGCGCCTGCTAGACGGCCAGCTACAACTGCGCCCGGCGATGACGATCGAGGCGGCGGGCTTCGGCGCGCACGCGCGACTGTGGCCGACCGACCTCGATGTACGCGACGTCGATCTCGACCGCGAGCAGACGATGCTCGAATATTTCGCATTCCCCGAAAAGTTCCACTTCGTGGATTTGTGCGGTTTCGACGCGGCCAGCGTGCCGCCGGGCGAAACACGTCTTGAATTCGAAATCGTGATTCGAGACCGGATCCCCGGTGACGCCACGTTCTGTGCGGACAACATCCGGTTGTTCTGCACGCCGGTGATCAATCTGCTCGAACTGGACGCGCAGGCAATCCGTCCCAATGCGCATGATCGCGACTATCCGGTGCGCGCCCCGGCCTCCGCAGGCGAGCACGTCGAGCCGTACGATGTATTGTCGGTGGTGGCGACCGATCCGCGCACCGCCAGGCAATACCCGTATCAATCGATCAAGGCATTCCGGCACCGCGGCGGGATGATGCGGCACGAGTCGCCGGATCGGTACTACCACGCTTCGATTCGGCAGGGTGTAACGGGCCAGCGCGAGATGGTCGTGACGTTGGGCGGGCATCTGTGGGAGGACCCGGGCAGCTTGCCGGACGGACACGTAACGGTCCGGGTGTTGGCAAACAACGGGCGCTTGCCGCGTATGGCGCTGCGTGAATCGATGGTTACCACGCCTGCTTCGACCTTCAATGGTGTCGAGCGCGTGCACAACTTGACGGCCCTGACGATGCCGCTGTATCCGCCGCGCGGCGGCGATTATGACTGGCGGGTGATTTCTCACTTCAATGGCGCGGGCACAACCGAGCTGAACATGATGGACGCGAATGTGCTGCGCGGCGCGCTGTCGTTGTACGACTGGAGGCGAGATGACGATAACCGGCGACGCATCGACGCGATTCATCACGTTTGGCTCGATGAGGAAACGGAACGGGTGGGGGCGCGCGTCGACCGTATCGTGAATGTGAACGTGGGTATCGAGCCGTCGGGTTTTGCCGGGTCCGGCGACGTCGCGCTGTTCGGCGACGTACTCAGTCGCTTCGTCGGCCGCTATGCGTGCTTCCATTTTGCGGTGCGGCTGGTGCTGTATGAAGGCGTGGGCGGCCCGAGCCGGCGCTATCCATGCACGATCAAGACGGGAGACTGGCTGTGACACCGCGAGCACATCCGATGATGCGAAGCATTCGATTGGCGGCTGCTATTGCGATGACGGCCGCGTTGCTGTCTGGCTGCGGTATGTGGCAATCGACGAAAGAGACGATCGGCGGCATGACACGCGCGATTTTCGTCACGAAGGTCAAGCAGATGAACCTCGTGATCGAAAGCCGTGCCGCACTCAACGAGAACGAGCAGGGACAATCGCTACCGGTCGTGATGCGCGTCTATCAGTTGAAGGATGCGAAGGTCTTCGAAAACACAGCTTACGTTTCGCTGCTCAATGACGACAGTGCGTTACTGAAGGCCGAGCTGCTCGACAGCATGGAGATCACGCTCGTGCCTGATGCCTCGATGGCTCTGTCTGTGCCAATGGCAGCCGACGCGCAAGCTGTGGGCGTGGCGGGGTTCTTCCGCGATGGGCGCGGTGCCGAGTGGCAACTGGTGATTCCGAAGTCGCAGTGGAAGAAGACGGACCCCGTCAAGTTGGTCGTGACCGGCAACCGGATGGAACTGGTGCCCTGAACGAGGGAACGCGACGGGGGCTGGCATGGCGCGTGACATGTGGGGTTTGCCGTTTGGGATTCGAATTGCACACGCCGCGAGGCCGAGCGCTGACGCCCGCGCCTGAATGGCAATACGCCATCACTCCGGCAAATCCCGCTGACTTACATCCCACTCGATCCCGCCCGCATTGAGTTGCTCGATCTTCTCCATCCGCTGCCGCGCCAGCTCCGGCAGCCGGTTCGTCACGCCGATCACCAGCGCTTCGGCGAGCGCCAGCGCCGGCACGTTGGTCTGCAGCATCGCGAAAGGGCGGCCCTGGATTCGCAGCACGATCTCCGCGAACTCGCCGATCGGCGAGCGCCATTCGTCGGTGATCAGCAGGATCCGCGCGCCGAGCTGGTGCGCGGCCTGCGCGAAGCGGATGCTGTCCTTCTGGTAGCGACGAAAGTCGAAGATCACGAGCACGTCGTTGCGCCCCATGTCGGCCAGCGCGACGGACGCGAGATTCACGTTCGGCTCGACGGACTGCACATGCGGCCGCGCATAGGCGAGCGTGAACGAGAACAAGGATGCGAGCGGCGCCGTATAACGACCGCCGCCGCAGAACACGCGCACGTCCGGATCGGCCAGCACCGCCACGGCCGCATCGAACGCGGCCGCGTCGAGCCCTTCGATCGTGGTCGCGAGCGATTCGGACAGCCGCTGGAAAATCGCCGCATGGTTGTCGCGCATGCCCGTTTCCGAGTGGAACGCATCCATCCGCGCGAGCGGCGAATTCATCGCGGTGTCGATCTCGTCGTGCAGCGCCTGCTGGAACGACGAGTAGTTCGGAAAGCCGATCCGCACGACGAAGCGGAACACGGTCGGGTCGCTGACTTCCGCCTGCTTCGCGAACTGTGCGATGGGACCCAGCCCGAGGCTGGGGTAGCGATCCAGCAACGCCTGTGCGACCTTCTGTTCCGACGGCGTGAAGCTATCCATCTGGGATAACAGCAACGCCCTGATGCTCGTCCCCATCGGGCACTCCGGCTCTCTATCTGAATTGAACGACCAAACGGCGGACGGGCGTCCGCCGACAACTGCACGCATGTTAGCCGATTGACGTGCGGCAGGCCGCGGGCGGTCCGAAATTAGAGGGACGCATCGCTCGTCCAGTGAATCCGTTCATATATGTAATAAAACAAACATTTACCAACGACGACAGTCACGCTTATTCGCTTTAAATTCAGTGATTACCCTAGGTTTTGGTGGAAAAAAGCGAGTGCTATGATCGCGGCCTCGCTGAAATGTATCGTTCATTACATGCTGGATTGGCCGCGTCGATACGCGCTTGCGCGTCGACGCATCCCGGCATGGCCCAGTTTATTCGTCTGGAGGATCCCGTCATGAGGCGGCTGGTAATACTCACCCTGTTGTCGGCGATGAGCGTGTGCGCGTTCGCCGCGTCGGACCCGGCGGTCGAAGCGAAGAACGGCATGGTCGTATCGTCGCAGCACTTCGCGTCGCAGATCGGCGTCGACATCCTGAAGGCAGGCGGCAACGCGGTGGACGCGGCAGTGGCCGTCGGCTATGCGCAGGCCGTGACCAACGCGTGCTGCGGCAACATCGGCGGCGGCGGTTTCATGACGATCCACCTGGCCGACGGCCGCGACCGTTTCATCAATTTCCGCGAGACCGCGCCGGCCGCGGCGTCTGCGAACATGTATCTGGATGCGTCGGGTAACGTGATTCCGGAGCAGAGCCTGTACGGCTATCGCGCGGTCGGCGTGCCGGGCACCGTGGCCGGCCTCGATCTCGCGCAGCGCAAGTACGGGAAGCTGACGCGCAAGCAGGTGATGGCGCCGGCGATCCGGCTCGCGCGCGACGGCTTCGTGCTGACGCGCGGCGATACGGACATCCTTGATACGACGGTCGAGCGCTTCAAGAAGGATCCGGAAGCCGCGCGCATCTTCCTGCGCCCGGACGGCACCGCGTTGCAGCCGGGTGATCGCCTGGTGCAGAAGGACCTGGCCCGCACGCTCGAGCGCATCGCGGAGCAGGGGCCCGACGCGTTCTATCACGGCGAGATCCCGAAGATCGTGGAGGCAGCGGCCAAGCGCGGCGGCGGCGTGATCACGGCGGCCGATTTCGCGTCCTATCGCGCGCAGGACATGTCGCCGCTGACGTGCACGTATCGCGGCTACGAGTTCGTGTCGGCGCCGCCGCCGAGCTCGGGCGGCGTGACGATGTGCGAGACGCTGAACATCCTCGAAGGGTATGACCTGCGCAAGCTCGGCTACCACTCGGCCGCGGCGGTCCACTACATGACCGAAGCGATGCGCCATGCGTACGAAGACCGCAACACGCTGCTCGGCGATCCGGACTTCATCGACAATCCGATCGCGAAGCTCACGAGCAAGGAATACGCGGCGCAGATCCGCAAGAGCATCCATGCCGATACGGCGACGCCGTCGGTCGACGTGCAGCCCGGCGTCGGCGTGCACGAGAAGCCGGAAACGACGCATTACTCGATCGTCGACCACGACGGCAACGCGGTGTCGACGACCTATACGGTCAACGGCCGCTTCGGCGCCGTGGTCATCGCGCCGGGCACGGGTTTCTTCCTGAACGACGAGATGGACGATTTCACCGTGAAGGTCGGCGCGCAGAACCTGTTCGGCCTCGTGCAGGGCACGCGCAACTCGATCGCGCCCGGCAAGCGTCCGCTGTCGTCGATGGCGCCGACGATCGTGAAGAAGGACGGCAAGGTGTTCATGGTGGTCGGTTCGCCGGGCGGCTCGCGCATCATCACGATCACGCTGCAGACCGTGCTGAACGTGATCGACTACGGGATGACGCCGCAGGATGCGGTCGCCGCGCCGCGCATCCATCACCAGTGGCTGCCCGATGCGGTCTATTACGAAACCTACGGCCTGTCGCCCGACACGCTCGCGATCCTGCGCAACATGGGCTACAAGATGGTCGAGCAGACGCCGTGGGGCGCCGCCGAGCTGATCATGGTCGGCCTGCCGGGCACCGAAGCGGCGAGCCGCCAGAGCTCCGGGAACGATTCGTCCGTGTCCGGCAACGTGCGGGTCGGCTTCATCTACGGCTACAACGACCCGCGCCGTCCGGCGGGCGCCGCGATCGGCTACTGACCGATCGTTTCATGCCGAATCGCTGCCGCCGGCGTTCGCGTTGCCGCGAATGCCGGTGCGCGGCGGCGGCGCGTCCGTCGGCGGACATCCGCCAGCCTGAGCGGCCCGCGCGCCTTTTTCCGTCAACTCGATCGCCATGCGGCGAATTCCCTCATGAACAAACGAATGTCTGCGGCAGGCTGGATCCTGCTCGCGATGGCAGCCGGCATCCTGATCGGCTACCTGATCTATACGCAGCTTCCGGACAAGCAGTCGGCCGCGGAAATCGCCGGCTACATCTCGCTCGTGTCCGACGTGTTCCTGCGGCTCATCAAGATGGTGATCGGCCCGCTGGTGTTCTCGACGCTGGTCGTCGGCATTGCGCACATGGGCGACGCGTCGTCGGTCGGGCGCGTGTTCGTGAAGGCGCTCGGCTGGTTCGTCACCGCGTCGCTGATCTCGCTGCTGCTCGGCCTGCTGATGGCGAACCTGCTGCGGCCCGGCGAGAACCTCGGCCTGCCGCTGCCGGACATCGGCGCGTCCGCGCATCTGGCGACGTCCAAGTTCACGCTGAAGGATTTCGTCGGCCACATGGTGCCGAAATCGATCGCCGAGGCGATGGCGAACAACGAGATCCTGCAGATCGTCGTGTTCTCGATGTTCTTCGGCATCGCGCTGGCCGCACTCGGCGAGCGCGGCAAGATCCTCGTCGCCGCGATCGACCAGCTCGCGCACGTGATGCTGAAGATCACCGGCTACGTGATGAAGCTCGCGCCGCTGGCGGTGATGGCCGCGATGGCGTCGACCGTCGCGGTCAACGGGTTGTCGATCCTGCTGAAGTTCGCGGTGTTCATGGGCGACTTCTACGTGAGCCTCGTGCTGCTGTGGGCCACGCTCGTCGCGGCCGGGCTGCTGTTCCTCGGCCGCCGCGTGTTCAAGCTGCTCCTGCTGATCAAGGAAGCATTCATGCTGTCGTTCGCGACCGCGAGCTCGGAAGCCGCATATCCGAAGATCCTCGACGCGCTCGACCGTTTCGGCGTGCGCCGCAAGATCTCCAGCTTCGTGATGCCGATGGGCTATTCGTTCAACCTCGACGGCTCGATGATGTACTGCACGTTCGCGTCGCTGTTCATCGCGCAGGCGTACAACATCCACCTGTCGCTCGGTACGCAGATCACGATGCTGCTGATCCTGATGCTGACGTCGAAGGGGATGGCCGGCGTGCCGCGCGCGTCGCTCGTCGTGATCGCCGCGACGCTGCACCAGTTCGACATCCCGGAAGCCGGACTGCTGCTGATTCTCGGCGTCGACACGTTCCTCGACATGGGCCGCTCGGCCACGAACGCGGTAGGCAACTCGATCGCCAGCGCGGTAGTCGCGAAGTGGGAAGGCGAGCTGATGTCGGAGTCCGAAGCGAACGCGCATGCCGCGCATCTCGATGCCGAACTCGAACGGCAGAACCGCGCTCCGGCCTATGGCGCCGGTCAGACCACGTCGACCTGATGCTCAGCCCGCCAACGCGTCGTCGATGCACGCCGCGAGCACCATCGCGGCGGCGTTGCCGGGCGTCGAGCCGAGCAGTTGCGGCGCATAGACGCTGTCGCCGATCTCGATCGGTCGCCCCGACAGCGCGCACACGCCGCGCTTGCGCGTCGTGAACAGGCGCCACTTCTGGTAGCCGTAGTGTCCGGTGCAGGCGTCGCACCACGAAATCATCGCGGTGTCGGCCGTGGGCCGTTCGAGCACGCTGATGGTCGGCTTGCTCGTCGCGTCCCACGACGGCAGCCGGTCGCGCGTGACGCTGCGCCGCCGCGGCTCGCCCCACGAGACGGACGGCATGTCGAAGCTGCCGATTGCGGCGACGGTCATGAGCCAGGGCATTGCACGGTTGTTCATGTTTCTGTTCCTCGAAACGTTACGCGGTGCCGCGACGCGCGGCATCACGACAGGCGGATGCGCGGCTGCACCCAGCCGTTGATCCGTTCGGCGATCCACAGCAAGGTCGCCTTGGAGAAGCCGTGCAGCGCCTGCTGGTGCCGCCGATAGAGCATCAGGTGGCTGAACTGCGCGAAACGCCCCTGGATGAAGCCACCGCGGAAGAACCCGAACTGCCCGAGCGAGCCGAACGCGTCGTAATCGCTGATCGACACCAGCGCGCCGAAATCGTGGAACGCGAACGGCGGAATCGGCGTGCCGTCGAGCCACGCGGGCAGGTGCTTCGCGAGATGCTCGGCCTGCTGCGTCGCGACTTGCGCCGTCGGCGGCAGCGGCCGTTCCTGGCCCTCGAGCTGCAGGCTCGCGCAATCGCCGATCGCGAACACGTGTTCGTCGCCGCTCGCCTGCAGCGTGGGGCTGACGACGATCTGGTTCGCGCGGTTCGTGTCGAGCCCGCCCAGCCCCTGCATGAAATCGGGCGCCTTCACGCCGGCCGCCCAGACCATCAGGTCCGCTTCGGCGAACGAGCCGTCGCCGTAGTGGAAACCGTTCGCGTCGGCCGACGTGACGCGCGTCGACGTCAGCACGCGAAAGCCGATCTGTTCGAGCCGCCGCTGGGCCGACGCGGAAATCCGCGGCGGAAACGCGTTGAGGATGCGCGGGCCGCTTTCGAGCAGCGTGAGCTGCAGCCGCTCGCGCACCGTTTCGTCACCGTACGCCTGCGCCACTTCCAGCAAGCGGCTGAGCTCTGCCGCGAGTTCCACGCCCGTCGCGCCCGCGCCGACGATCGCGACGCGAAACGGCTCGTCGCGCGCGATGCTGCGGAACACGCGCATTCGCAACGCTTCGTTGAAGGTCTCCGCCTGCTGCTGGCTGTCGATGAAATAGCAGTGCTCGCGCACGCCGGGCACGCCGAAATCGTTGGCCTGGCTGCCGAGCGCGAGGATCAGCACGTCGTAGTCGAGTTCGCGTGCGTCGATCACCACGTCGCCGTCCTGCGAGCGGATCTCGCCGAGCTGCACGCGGCGGCGCGCGCGATCGAGCCCCTTCAGTTCGCCGGGCTGGTACGTGTAGCCGTGGTCGCGGGCATGGGCGAGGAAGATCACCTGTTGCTGCTGGACGTCGCGCGTGCCGGCCGCGATCGTGTGCAGCATCGGCTTCCAGATGTGCGTCGGACTGCGGTCGACGATCGTGATCTGCGCCCGCCCGGACCGGCCGAGACGCTCGCCCAGACGGGTCGCGAGCTGCAGCCCGGCGATCCCGCCGCCGACGATGACGATACGTGTAGGGGTTGTCATGGATAAATCATCACGTGATGAATAAGGTATGATCCTAGCGCTTCCCGGCTCCGCGTGTCAACGGAGCGGGGCAAGCCGCCCGATTCCGGGCCGGGAAACCGGCGCCGGATACGGGCATTCGAATCGTTCAAGGAGCAGGAAAAACGTGGCAGAAGTCACTGAGCGCGCGCCGTCGAAGCGGCGTACGCGCGGACGGCCGTCGGCGGATGCATCCGTCGGTCCGGACGTGATATTGCGGGCCGCGCGCCGCACGTTCGCGAAGCGCGGCTACGACGCGACGAGCGTGCGCGAAGTCGCGCGCGAGTTAGGGATCGACGCGGCGCTGATCGCCCATCACTTCGGTGCGAAGGAAACGTTGTGGCTGGCGGTCGTCGAGCAGATCGTCGAGCTGGCCGAACCGATGTTCGACGCGCTGCGCGCGTTGCGCACGTCGCCGCTGCCGCATCGCGACCGCGTGCGGCGCGCGCTCGAGCTGTGCGTCGATCACGAATTCGCCGAGCCGGATATCGGCATGTTCTTCTCGACCGCGGCGACCGAGGAGGGCGCGCGGCTCGATCGGCTGCAGGAGCGGATCGTGCGCCCGTATCACGACGCGATGTTTCCGCTGATCGCGGACGCGGTCGAGGCCGGCGCGATCCGTCCGGTCGATCCGAACGTGCTGTTCTTCATGATCGCGAGCGCGATCGGCACGACGGTGTCGTACAGCCACATGATGCTGGAGTACACGTCGCTGCCGACGCGGCCGGAGGCGTTCCGCGAGGCCGTGCTCGGCGTCGTGTTCAACTTCCTCGGCGACCGGGACTGAGCGCCGCGCGCGCGATGCGCGCGGTCACGTCGCCGCAACCAGGCCCAGTTCGTGCACCGCGTTTCGCGCGGTGTCGCGCAGCGCATCGACGAGCGGCGACGGCGTACGGTACGCGAGCGCCACTTCGTACGCGAGCGGGCTGCCCGCATCCTTCAGTTCGCAGAACGCAATGCCTTGCGGATGCATTGGCACGAACAGGCGCGGCATCAGCGCGACGCCGATGCCGCCGGCGACGAGCCCGGCCGTCGTCTGCATCTGGCGCGGCTGCTGGACCACGCGCGGCGCGAAGCCCGCCTGCGCGCACGCCGTCACGATCAGCGCGTGCATGCCGGGCCCGTGGTGCGCGGCAAACATGACCCACGGTTCGTCCGCCAGCTCGGCCAGCGCGATGCGGCGGCGGCGCGCGAGCCGATGCCCGTCCGGCAGCGCGGCCACCATCCGGTCGCGCAGCAGCGGCTCGACATGCACGTCGCCGGCGTCGGCCACCGGCAGCACGACGAGGCCGACGTCGGTGCGGTCCTGACGCAGCGCAAGCACCTGCTCGGCGGTCGTGCCTTCTTCCAGCTGGAAATCGACGTCGGGATGCCGTTCCTGGAACGCGCGCAGGATCAGCGGCAACAGCGCGTTCACCGTGCTGTCGACGAAACGCAGCCGCAGCGTGCCGCCGAGGCCGGCGCCCGCCCGGCGGGCCACGGCCACCGCGCGCTCGGCCTGTTCGAGTGCGCGCCGTGCTTCGAGCAGGAACGCTTCGCCGGCCGGCGTGAGCCGCGCGCCGCGATTGTCGCGTTCGAGCAAGGCGACGCCCAGTTCGTCCTCGAGCTTGCGGATCGCCGCGCTGAGCGGCGGTTGAGCCATGTGCAGCCGTTCGGCCGCGCGGCGGAAGCTGAGCGTTTCGGCCACTGCGATGAATTGCCGGAACTGGCGCAGATCGATCATGCGATACCTTCCATGTATCAGTAGATCATCGAATTCGTATTTTACCTATCACTCCGAGCTGCCCAGAATGTCCCTGTCGTCAACCGTCGATACTCAGGAGGACAGATCATGACGGGCAATGAACAGCAACGCACGGCAATCGTCACGGGCGGGTCGAGCGGGATCGGTTTCGCGATCGCGAGCCGGCTGGTGCAGGACGGGTATCGCGTCGCGATCGTCGGGCGCGATGCGGCGAGGCTGGAGGCCGCCGTCGAGCGTCTCGGCGGCGCAGCGATCGGGCAGGCCGGCGATCTGAGCGTCCGGCGCGACGCGCAAGCGGTGGTCGCCGCGATCGTCGCGCGATGGCCGCGCATCGACGTGCTGGTCAACAATGCGGGGCGCACCGGGCGCGTCGGCGCGGATACCGAAGCAGGGGAGGCCGAGGCCGTATGGGATGCGGTGCTCCATGCGAACCTGAAAAGCCTGTTCCTGACGACGATGGCCGTGCTGCCGCACCTGGCCGACCGTGCCGCGCGAATCGTCAACATCGGCTCGATCGCGGCGCGCGCCGGCAGCCTGTTGCCGGGCGGCCTCGCGTATGCGGCCGCGAAGGCCGGCGTCGAAGGCTTCACCGTCGCGCTGGCGCGCGAACTCGGGCCGCGCGGCGCGACGGTCAATACGGTCGCGCCCGGCTATATCGCCGGCACGCACTTGTTCGGCGATAGCGGGGTCGCGCCGGCCGTCGCGGCGATGATCCGCGCGCAGACGCCGGCCGGCCGCGCCGGGCAGCCGGACGACGTCGCCGATGCGGTCGCGTGGCTCGCCGGGCCGCGCGCATCGTTCGTCACGGGCGCGACGATCGCGGTGAACGGCGGCTGGCGCGTCGGATGATGCATGGCGCGCGCGGCCTGCGTGTCATTCGGAATCGATCGGCGGCTTGTCGCCGAGCCAGCGCCGCGCGCCGGGCCCGTTGCGGCCCGCGCGGTCTTCCGGGTTGGTCAGCTTGCAGCGTTTCAGGGACAGGCAGCCGCAGCCGATGCATTCGTCGAGGTTGATGTAGAGCCGCTGGAGCTCCTCGATGCGGCTCGCGACACGCTGCTTCCACCCGCGCGACAGCCGCTGCCAGTCCTTGTTGCTCGGCGCCGTGTCCTCGGGCAGGCTGACGAGCTGCTCGGCGATCTCGTCGAGCGAATAGCCGATCTTCTGTGCGAACACGATGAATGCGATCAGCCGCAGCACTGCGCGCGAATAGTGGCGATGGCTCGAGCCGTTGCGGTGCGACTTGATCAACCCGCGCATCTCGTAGAAACGCAGCGTCGACGCCGGCACGCCGCTGCGCGCGGCCACTTCGCGGATCGACATCAGCGGCCATTGCGGGGTTTCCTGGATACCCATGACACCCTCCGGGAAAGCTTGACTTGAAGTTAACTTCAACTTTTATGCTACGCGGCAGTTTAACCCGTCGCGAGGCATCATGCTCTCCTTTTCCCTACGCAGGACGCCGCCTTTGGGCGCCGCCTGCGCCCTGTTGCTGGCGTTGTCGGGTTGTCACGACGGCAAAGGTACATCGTCGGCCCAGCCCCTTCCCGAAGTTGGCGTCGCTACCGTCGCGCCGCGTACCGTCCGCCTCGCGGACGAATTCAACGGACGCGTCGAAGCGGTCGACGCGGTCGAGCTGCGGCCGCGCGTGAGCGGCTATCTGCAGCGTGTCGCGTACAAGGAGGGCGACGTGGTCGCGCAGGGCGCGCTGCTGTTCGAGATCGATCCGCGCCCGTACCGCATCGCGCTCGACCGTGCGAATGCGCAGCAGCAGCGCGCCCGCGCGGCCGCGAGCCTCGCGAACGTGCAGCTCAAGCGCGTGCAGACGCTGATCGATGCGCATGCGACGTCGCAGGAAGAACTCGACAATGCGCGCGCCACCGCCGAGCAGGCGCGCGCCGATCTGCAGGCGGCCGATGCGGCCGTGGCCGACGCGAAGCTCAATCTCGGCTTCACCGAAGTGCGCGCGCCGATCGCGGGCCGCGTCGGCCGCGCGGTCGCGACCGTCGGCAACCTCGCGCGCGCGGACGACACGCTGCTGACGACCGTCGTGTCGCAGGATCCGGTCTACGTGTATTTCGATTGCGACGAGCAGAGCTACCTGCGCTACAACGCGCGGCGCGCCGATCCGGCGCATCGCGCGATCGGCGCCGATCCGGTGCGCGTCGGACTCGCGAACGAGACGGGCTTCCCGCATGCGGGCACCGTCGATTTCCTCGACAACCGGCTCGATCCGCAGACCGGCACGATTCGCGCCCGCGTGCGGCTGCCGAATGCGGACCATACGTTTACGCCGGGCCTGTATGCGCGCGTGCAGCTCGTCAGCGGCCGCGACCAGGATGCATTGCTGGTCGACGACAAGGCCGTGCTGACCGACCAGGATCGCAAGTACGTGTACGTGCTCGGCCCCGGCGACAAGGCGCTGCGCCGCGACGTGGCGATCGGCCGCGAACTCGACGGCGAGCGGATCGTCGAGAAGGGGTTGCAGGCGGGCGATCGCGTGGTGGTCGACGGCGTGCAGCGCATCTACTATCCGGGCGCGCAGGTGAAGCCGAAGGCGCTGCCCGTGCGGGCGGTGGACTCCGGCGCCGGTACGCAGGCCGTGGCCGATGCCGGCACGCCTGCCTCGCGATAACGGGAGCCACGTGATGGATTTCTCCCGATTCTTCATCGACCGGCCGATCTTCGCGGTCGTGCTGTCGATCGTCATCTTCGCGCTCGGCCTGATCTCGATTCCGATGCTGCCGGCCGGCGAATATCCGGAGGTCGTGCCGCCGAGCGTCGTCGTGCGCGCGACGTATCCGGGCGCGAACCCGAAGGAAATCGCCGAATCGGTCGCCGAACCGCTGGAAGAGGCGATCAACGGCGTCGAAGGCATCATGTACATGAAGTCGGTCGCCGGTTCGGACGGCAGCCTGCAGGTCGTCGTCACGTTCCTGCAGGGTGTCGATCCCGATACGGCCGCCGTGCGCGTGCAGAACCGCGTGAGCCAGGCGCTGTCGCGCCTGCCCGACGAAGTGCGCCAGTACGGCGTGACCACGCAGAAGCAGTCGCCCACGCCGCTGATGTACGTGAGTCTCTACTCGCCGGACAACAGCCGCGATTCGCTGTATCTGCGCAATTACCTGACGCTGCACGTGAAGGACGAGTTGTCGCGCCTGACCGGCATCGGCGACGTCGGCGTGTACGGCTCCGGCGACTACGCGATGCGGCTGTGGCTCGACCCGAATCGACTTGCGTCGCGCGGGCTCACCGCGAGCGACGTGATCGCGGCCGTGCGCGAGCAGAACGTGCAGGTGTCGGCCGGCCAGCTTGGCGCGGAGCCGTCGCCGAAGAAGAACGACTTCCTCGTGTCGATCAACGTGCGCGGCCGGCTGCGCACGGTGCAGGAATTCAGCGACATCGTGCTGCGCAACGGCGACGACGGCCAGGTCGTGAAGCTGTCCGACGTCGCGCGCATCGAGCTCGGCGCGGGAGACTACACGCTTCGCTCGTATTTCAACGACAGGCATTCGGCCGTGGTCGGCATCTTCCTGTCGCCGGGCGCGAACGCGCTCGACGTCGCGAAAGCCGTGTATGCGAAGCTCGACGAGCTGTCGAAGCGCTTCCCGCCGGGCGTCGCGTATCGGCCCGTGTGGGACCCGACCGTGTTCGTGCGCGAATCGATCCGCGCGGTGCAGCACACGCTGATCGAGGCCGTCGTGCTGGTCGTGCTCGTCGTGATCCTGTTCCTGCAGACGTGGCGCGCGTCGATCATTCCGCTCGTCGCGGTGCCGGTGTCGGTGGTCGGCACGTTCGCATGGCTGTACCTGCTCGGCTACTCGATCAACACGTTGACGCTGTTCGGGCTCGTGCTCGCGATCGGGATCGTCGTCGACGATGCGATCGTTGTCGTCGAAAACGTCGAGCGCAACATCGCACGGGGCCTGAGCCCGCGCGATGCCGCGCATCAGGCGATGCGCGAGGTGTCGGGGCCGATCGTCGCGATCGCGCTCGTGCTGTGCGCGGTGTTCGTGCCGATGGCGTTCATGTCGGGCGTCACCGGCCAGTTCTACAAGCAGTTCGCGGTGACGATCGCGATCTCGACGGTGATCTCCGCGATCAACTCGCTGACGCTGTCGCCCGCGCTTGCCGCGAAGCTGCTGCGTCCGCACGGCGCGCCGAAGGATGCATTGACGCGCGCGCTCGATCGCGCGTTCGGCTGGCTGTTCCATCCATTCAACCGTTTCTTCGAGCGCAGCTCCGATCGCTATCACGGCGTCGTCGGTCGCACGCTGAAGCGGCGCGGCGTGGTGTTCGCGGTCTATGCGATGCTGCTCGCGGCGACCGCGCTATTGTTCAATGCGGTGCCCGGCGGTTTCATCCCGGTGCAGGACAAGCTGTACCTGTTCGCGGGCGCGAAGTTGCCGGAAGGCGCGTCGCTCGCGCGCACCAGTGCGGTGACCGAGCAGATGACGAAGATCGCGCTCGGCACCGACGGCGTCGAGATGGTGCCGGCGTTCGCGGGGCTGAATGCGCTGCAGGGCGTGAACACGCCGAACATCACGAACTCGTACGTGATCCTGAAGCCGTTCGACCAGCGTCATCGCAGCGCCGCGCAGATCAACGCGGATCTGAACGCGCGCTTCGCGGCGATCGATGGCGGCATCACCTATGCGCTGATGCCGCCGCCGATCCAGGGTCTCGGCAATGGTTCGGGCTACTCGCTGTATCTGGAGGATCGCGGCGGCCTCGGCTACGGCGAATTGCAGAAGGCGCTCAGCGCGTTCCAGGCCGCGGTCGCGAAGACACCGGGAATGAGCTATCCCGTCAGCTCGTACCAGGCGAACATCCCGCAGCTCGAGGTGAAGGTCGACCGGCTGAAGGCGAAGGCGCAGGGCGTCGCGCTGACCGATCTGTTCAATACATTGCAGGTGTATCTCGGCTCGATGTACGTGAACGACTTCAACGTGTTCGGCCGCGTGTATCGCGTGATGGCGCAAGCGGATGCCGGCCACCGGCAGACGGCCGCCGACATCGCGAACCTGCGCACGCGCAACGCGAAGGGCGAGATGGTGCCGATCGGCTCGATGGTGACGGTCGGGCCCGCGTACGGACCCGACCCGGTCGTCCGCTACAACGGCTATCCGGCCGCCGACCTGATCGGCGACGCCGATCCGAAGACGATGTCGTCGTCGCAGGCGATCGCGAAGCTGCAGCAGATCGCGAAGGACGTGCTGCCGCCGGGCATCACGCTCGAATGGACCGACCTCAGCTATCAGCAGGTCACGCAGAGCAACGCGGCGATCGTCGTGTTCCCGCTTGCCGTGATGCTGGTGTTTCTGGTGCTCGCGTCGCTGTACGAGAGTTGGACGCTGCCGCTCGCGGTGATCCTGATCGTGCCCGTGTGCATGTGCGCGGCGCTGTTCGGCGTGTGGCTGTCCGGCGGCGACAACAACGTGTTCGTGCAGGTCGGACTCGTCGTGCTGATGGGGTTGGCGTGCAAGAACGCGATCCTGATCGTCGAATTCGCACGCGAGCTCGAGATCCAGGGCAAGGGAGCGGTCGAAGCGGCGCTCGAAGCGTGCAAGCTGCGGCTGCGTCCGATCGTGATGACGTCCGTCGCGTTCATCGCGGGCTCGGTGCCGCTGCTGATCGGCAGCGGCGCGGGCAGCGAGGTGCGGGCGGCCACCGGCGTCACCGTGTTCGCCGGGATGCTGGGCGTCACGCTGTTCGGGCTGTTCCTGACACCCGTGTTCTACGTGGCGATCCGCAAGCTCGCGGGCGGCACGCCGGCCGTCTGGAGCGAACAGCACGGCACCCTCGAAGGAGAAAACCGATGAGCGCCGCTTTCCGTCTTTCCGCGCTCGCGATGTCGGTGACGCTGGCCGCCTGCGCGGTGGGCCCCGATTTCAAACGGCCTGAAACGGCCACCGCCGCGCGGTTCGTGCGCGATGCTCACCCGGCGACGCAGCGCGACGCGGCGCCGGCCGATGCACAGCCAAGTATACCGCCCGATGCATCGGCGGCGGCCGATGCCGCGTTCTGGCACGGCTTCGGCGATCCGGCGCTCACGCAGTTGATCGATGCGGCGCTCGCGGCGAACCAGGACTTGCAGGTCGCCGTATCGCGCTACGACGCGTCTAACGCGTTGCTGTCACAGGCGACGTTCGACCGCTATCCGACGCTCACCGCGAGCGGTCAGATCGGCCATCGGCTGACGAGCAAGGACCAGGCGTTCGGCGCGCCGCGCAGCCAGCGCGATACGCCGATATCGAGCGTCGGCATCAATGCCGCGTGGGAATTCGACCTGTTCGGCCGCGTGCGCCGCTCGATCGAGTCGCAGCGCGCGGAGACGGCGGCCAGCGCGGCCGACGTGCGTGCGGTGCGCGTCGCGATCGCGGGCGAGGTCGCGAGCACGTATGTCGACCTGCGCGGCTCGCAGGAGCGGTTGCGGATCGCCCGCGAGAACGCCGACAACCAGAAGCAGACGCTCGCGCTGATCAATGCGCGCGTCGGCGCGGGACGCGGCTCGGAGCTCGATGCGGCGCGAGCACGCGCGCAGTACGAATCGACGACATCGCGGATCGCCGTGTACGAAGCCGCGATCGGCGTCGACGAGCATCGGCTCGCGGTGCTGACCGGGCGGACGCCGGATGCGTTGATCGGCCGGTTCGACTGGCCGAAGACGGCCGCGCCGGTGCCGTTGCCGGCGCTTGCCGTCGACATCGATCCCGGCACGCCGGGCGACCTGCTGCGCCGCCGTCCCGATGTCGCGGCCGCCGAGGCGCGGCTGCATGCGGCGACCGCGCGCGTCGGCGTAGCGACCGCCAACCTGTTTCCGCGCTTCACGCTGTCCGGGCTGCTCGGCAGCGCGACGAGCAGCTACGGGTTCTTTCGCGCGGGCAGCGACACGAACCTGATCGCGCTCGGCATCGACTGGTCGTTCCTCGACGTCGGCCGCGTGCGTGCGCGGATCGCCGCGAGCGACGCGGAAGCGGCCGGCCAGCTTGCGCAGTACCGGCAGACCGTGCTCGGCGCGCTCGAGGAAACCGAGAACGCGTTGCTGCGTGTTGCCCGAACGCGTGACGAGACCGCGCACCTCGTGCGCGCGGCCGACGACAGCGCGCGTGCCGCACAGCTCGCGCAGGCCCGCTTCTCCGCCGGCGCAATCGACTACTACGAAGTGCTCGACGCGCAGCGGACGCTGCTGCAGGCGCAGGATGCGGCGGCCGACGGGCGGATGCGCAGCGCGGCGTCGACGGTCGCGTTGTACAAGGCGCTCGCGGGCGGCTGGCCGGCGGGCACAGGCCAGGGCCCACAAGGCCCGCTCGCTCGGTCGGGGAAGTAATGCGAGCAGTGCGGCGCGGCGGTCGTGGCGCCGCGTCGCGCGACGAAACGCTTGCCTTGCCGATCGGTGGGCAACGCCTAGGCGATTGCAGGCGCATGAAAGGGCCGTCGTTCTCGCGGTAAAATTTAATTGCAACTGCAATCAAGCGAGAGGAACGACCTGACATGAACGCAACCGAACCCGATCTGTGGTTCTCGTTCGTCCGCGCGCACCGGACGATGATCCGCGAGATCGAGCGTCGCCTCGCGGCGGCCCGCCTGCCTGCGTATGCGTGGTACGACGCGCTGTGGGGGCTCGAAAGCGGCCCCGACGGTACGCGCCGCATGCACGAACTGGCCGACGTGCTCGCGATCGAGCGCTACAACCTGACGCGGCTCGTCGACCGACTCGAACAGGAGGGGCTCGTGACGCGCACGCGTTCGGCGGACGACGGCCGTGCCGCGTTCGCGAGCATCACCGACAAGGGGCGGACGCTGCGCAAAAAGATGTGGAAGGTGTACCAGTCGACGGTCGCCGAGCTTTTTCTCGACCAGTTCACCGGCAAGGAGCGGGCGGCGATGGCCGCCGCGCTCGATCGTGCGACCGCTGCGGCCCGCGACGCGGCAGCCGACGCGAAGTAGCGGTATCCGGCGTACCGAGCGGCCGTGCGCCGCGCGGGCGCACCGGGTCGCACAGTCCGCATGTCCCTCCTTCGAGTACTGGCATGTCCCAACGCCGTCGTTTTCGGCATAGGATTGCAATTGCAACGATTGTAGTTGCAACGATAACCCGATGACAAGGACCGACATGACCTCGACGCACGCTCTCACGTTCTATACGGCCGACACGCCGAACGGACACAAGATCGCGATCTACCTCGAAGAGGCCGGGCTTGCCCACGATCGCGTGCAGGTGAACCTGTCCGCCGGCGAGCAGCGCAGCCCGGCGTATCTCGCGATCAATCCGAACGGCAAGATCCCGGCTATCGTCGACCACGACACGGGGCTCGCCGTATTCGAATCCGGCGCGATCCTCAGCTATCTCGCCGCGAAGACGGGTTGCCTGCAGCCCGAAACGCTGGCCGAGCGCACGGCGGTCCAGCAATGGCTGCATTTCCAGATCGGCGGGATCGGGCCGATGCTTGGCCAGCTGTGGTGGTTCCTGCGCGCATCGAAGACGGGCAATGCGGAAGCGATCGACCGCTACCGGAAGGAGGCGCTGCGTCTCTACGGGGTCGTGAACGGCCGCTTGTCGGAATCGGCGTATCTCGCGTCGTCGCGGTATTCGATCGCCGATATTGCGGCGTTTCCGTGGCTGCGCACGGCGGCCGAGCTCGATCTCGACATTGCCGGTTTCCCGCACGTCGAGCGCTGGCTTGCCAATATCGCCGCGCGGCCGGCCGTGCAACGCGGCCTGATCGCATGCCGCGCGTCGACGGCCGAGGCGGCGCACTGACATCGCATCGGCCGCGCCGCGTGGACCATGGTCGCAATAAATCGCTTCGTGTTATCCAGTCGAACGAGAGCGCCGCATGCGGACGGCGTGCGGCGTCGTTCGGGCTGCTCGCCAGCGTGTTCATGCACGACGGCGCGCCGTGCGTGGTCGCGCGCCGACGATTTCAGCGCGAGCCGCTGAGCGTCGCGTAGCGGCCGCACGGCATGGACGGCGATCCCTCGGCGCGGGCCGTCCAGGGTATCGCACGAGCCGATGCTTAGCATCGCGGCCGGCTGCCTACCGCGGCCGCCGCGCGATCATTACGCTGGGGCGATCATCCACTCTGTCCGGAAGGTCGCCATGTCCCGGCTCGACTACACACTGCTCGGCCCCTGTCTGCTCGCCATCGCGCTCGACGCGATGGGATTCGGGCTCGTTTATCCGATGATGTCCGCGATCTTCAGCGATCCGCACGCGGGCATCCTGCCGGCCGACACCGGCGCGCATGCGCGCAATTTCTATCTCGGCCTCGGCTACGGGATCTACCCGCTGTGCATGTTCTTCGGCTCGTCGCTGATGGGCGAACTGTCCGACCGCTACGGCCGCCGCCGGATCCTGCTGCTGTGCGTGCTCGGTCTCGCGGCCGGCTACGCGATGATGGCGGCCGGCGCGTGGCACGCGAGCATCGCGCTGCTGCTGGCGGGCCGCGGGCTCACCGGCCTGATGGCCGGCTGCCAGGGCATCGCGCAGGCGGCCATCACCGATCTCAGCACGCCCGACACGAAGGCGTACAACATGAGCATCATGTCGCTCGCGTTCAGCGCGGGCGTGATCGTCGGCCCGGTGCTCGGCGGCGTCACGTCCGACCGGACGATCTCGCCGCTGTTCGACTACGGCACGCCGTTCGTGCTGGTCGCCGCGCTGTCGCTGATCTGCGCGTGCTGGACCTGGGCGTCGTATCGCGATTCCGCCGCGCCGCGCGGCGATACGCGCATCGATCCGCTGCTGCCGCTGCGGATCATCGGGGAGGCGGCGCGCCAGCGCAACGTCGCGTTCCTGTCGATGGTGTTCTTCTTGATGCAAGTGGGCTACGGGCTCTACCTGCAGACCATCATGCTGCTGTTGCAGGCGAAGTTCGGCTATACGAGCGCGCGGCTCGGGCTGTTCAGCGGCGTGATCGGCATCTGCTTCGTGTTCGGCCTGCTGTGCGTCGTGCGACTGATGCTGCGCGTGTGGCGCGTGATCGATATCGCGAAGACGGGCCTGCTCGTCGCCGGGCTTGGCCAGATCCTGTCCGCGTTGTTTCCGCACGAACCGATGCTGTGGGCGCTCGCGATGGTCGTCGGCTGCTTCGACATAGTTGCGTACACGACGATGTATACGGCGTTTTCCGACGCGGTCAGCGACGATCGGCAAGGCTGGGCGCTCGGCGTCGCGGGCTCGGTGATGGCGGTCGCGTGGGTCGTGACGGGCGCGCTGACGAACCTGCTACCCCTATTCGGCGAGACGGGGCTGCTGCTGATCGGCGGCGCAGGTTTCCTGCTCAGCTTCGCGATGATGGTCGCGTATGGCCGCACGCGGCCGGGTGCGCGAGCGGCAATGTTGTCGTAGGCGGCTCGCACGTACGTTAGCCTGCCCGCGGCGACGATCCGCTGGGCCCACGGACATCATCGCGCGATCTGCGCGGCGTGCCGTCGTGCGCGCGAGCTGGAAGGGGGCGCTGAGCGCGGTGCACGCATCGGTCCGTTGGCGGGCGGTAAGCGGCAGACGAGTGCGCGGGCGGCGAGCATGGCCGAATGCATTCGCATCGCCACGGCATGATTTCGTTATTCGAATGATGTCGCCGAATGGCGGCCAGACGATAGGTTGACCGTAGCGCGGCTGCCGTAGCGCACGATTCCGTGGCGCGGACGGCGCCGGCTCTCGCGCACGGTCCGGCTCCGGACCTTCATCGACCGGGGAGCCGGACCGCTGCTTACCGCCACGAACCGTCGACGTAGACCCACACCGGCCCCTGCCGGCGCCAGTAGCCGGGCATCCAGCGACGTCCGGGGCGCCGTGCGACCCAGCGGCCGGACACCCATATATAGCGGCCATGCTGCCAGCGCCAGTAGCCGTCCGTCCATATATAGCCGTGCGGCCGTGGCGGCGGCGGGCGACGGTCGTGGCGTGCCGCCGGGGGTGCGAAGCCGGGGCGATCCGCATACGGCGGCCCGCCGGGAACGCGGTGCGGGCCGGATGGCCGGTACGCGGGCGGGGCGGGCTGGGCCGAGGCGGCACGCAGCCAGCCGGTGCCGGCGAAGGCTGCGGTCAATCCGATGGCGCGCAGCAGCGAGCGTCGATTCATGGCGGTTCCCGTTCTGTATCCAAGACCGCCTTACATTAGCCTGCCGTCAGGCCCGCCGGGTTACGCGGGCGGTCAAGGCTGTTACCGAGTGTCACGGCAGGCGCGAGCCGCCTTCCCTTTCTGCCGGCCGACGGGATCTCGCCGTGGCACTGGCGCCGCCCGTTGTTGACGGGTCGGCGGGACGTTTCGGAGGCAGATCGGCCAATATTTGAGATTGATTTGGGTAACAATTACCGATTTTGGGGTGCCGAACCGAATCCGTTTGTTGTTTCTATGCAACCGTCAAGACGATGACATGTAAGAATGGTGCGATGAAAGCCTCCAAAAAGGGCTCGTCAAGAAGTCAAAAACAAACGTTAAAACAAATACTTATGACGCGTCCCCACTTTCATTATTTCTAGTTCTGGAAAAGCTTATTTCTTTATTTGCGGATCGCTCCCCTAGGGTACACCCCTAAACTCACGGTTCCCAAACGGGCAACTATCCGGGCGCCGCCAGCAGGACCGATGGCGCTCCCGGGCGGTTGCAGACCGTTTATGAACAAGGTCGCGAGACCTGCCTCTTTTTAGAAGGGAGCTCCACGAATGAACAAGACTCTGATCGTTGCAGCAGCTGCAGCATCGTTCGCTACCGTCGCTCACGCGCAAAGCAGCGTCACGCTGTACGGCGTGCTGGACGCAGGCATCACCTACACGAGCAACGTCCAGCCGGCACTCGGCCAAGCTGGCAAGTCGCGTTGGGCGATGGGTTCGGGCATTGACCAGAGCCGTTTCGGCCTGCGTGGCTCGGAAGACCTGGGTGGCGGCCTGAAGGCAATCTTCACGTTGGAAAGCGGCTTCAACATCGGTAACGGCCGCTTCGCGAACGGCAACGGCGGCATGTTCAACCGCCAGGCTTTCGTCGGCCTGTCGAGCCAGTACGGCACGGTCACGCTGGGTAAGCAGTATGACGCAACGCAAGACTACCTGGCACCGCTGACGGCAACGGGCTCGTGGGGCGGCACGTACTTCGCGCACCCGCTGAACCTCGACCGTCTGAGCACGAACGGTGACGTCGCACAGAACAACACGATCAAGTTCACGAGCGCGAACTACGCTGGCCTGCAATTCGGCGGCACGTACTCGTTCTCGAACAACACGAACTTCGGCAACAACCGTGCGTACAGCGCAGGTGCTGCATACCAGTTCCAAGGTCTGAAGCTGGCTGCTGCATACTCGCAAGCGAACCTGGGTGACGGCACGAACGCAAACGGCGCGACGTCGTCGGCGATCGGTGGCATCGCTAACCAAGGCCGCGTCCGCACGTACGGTGCTGCTGCTGGCTACGCATTCGGCCCGGCACAAGTCGGCGCTGCATGGACGCAAGCACGTCTCGACAACAACGCAGTTGCTGCAGGCACGCTGCGCACCGACAACTACGAAGTCAACGCGAAGTACAACCTGACGCCGGCTCTCGGCCTGGGTGCTGCTTACACGTACACGAACGCGAAGATCAACAACGGCAGCACGCACTGGAACCAGTTCGGCCTGCAAGCTGATTACGCACTGTCGAAGCGCACGGACGTCTACGCACAAGCTGTGTACCAGCGTGCAGCGAAGAACGGCATCGGCGCGTCGATCTACAACGGCGACAGCTTCAACAACAACCTGCCGAGCTCGTCGATCAACCAAACCGCAGCAACGGTTGGTCTGCGTCACCGCTTCTAAGCGTGACGGGCGGGGTAACCCGCTCCGCAGCATCGAAAAGGCGCCTTCGGGCGCCTTTTTTTTGTATGCGGAAGGCGATGACGATAATCCGGATCGTCTGGATGCAAAAAAGCGAGGCCCGTGCCTCGCTTTTGTCGTTCTGCGCGCGTATGGCGGGGCGCTGGCCGGCCGTTAGCTCAGCGCGTGTATTCGCCGTTGGCTTCCGGCTGGAACACGATCGCGGCGACCTTCATCAGCTTTTCGGCGCCGCTGGGCTGCATTACCTTGACCATCTGGCCGCGCTGCGTGCCCAGCAGCGCCATGCCGACGGGCGAGAACACGTTCAGGCGCCCGCGTTCGAGGTTGGCGGCGTCCGGATAAACGATCGTCCACGTGGCCTGTTCCTGAGTTGCTTCGTCGAGCAGCGTGATTTGCGAGTTCATCGTGACGACGTTCGCCTTGATGGCGTCGGGCTGGACGATATCCGCGCGTTCGAGCAGCGTGTCGAGCATGGTCTGGAAGCGCGGGTTGTGCTCGGCGTGCTTTTCGAGGCGGGCGACGTCGAGTTCGGTCAACTGGTAAAGGCGTTGTTTCATGGTGGTTCTCCAAATGATCGGCAGGGGCAGGCGTGGCGTGCCTA
The DNA here is from genome assembly GCF_016899425.1 of Burkholderia sp. MS389. GTDB lineage: Bacteria > Pseudomonadota > Gammaproteobacteria > Burkholderiales > Burkholderiaceae > Burkholderia > Burkholderia sola. The sequence goes on along the minus strand of NZ_CP045995.1, from coordinate 925,618 downwards.
TGAGGATCGCCCGGAGCCTGTCTAACCTGGCTCCGGGTGGAGACCGTGCGGTCAGATCAGGCGCCGGGCAGGGGCGAGCGGCGCCTGGGCCGTGCGTCGAGCGAGGGGATGCGCCGGCTGGCTGGCGCGCGCGCACACGCCGGCCGGGCCGGACGGCGAAACCGAAAGGGACGTGAGCGCGTACATGGTGGATGGAATATCGACTGGCGAATAAAACCTTACGATTCTACAACACAACCTTCCGGGCATGTGATCTGACTGTCGGCGTTTCGTCAGCGATTGTTGTGCAGGTGAGGCAAGTTGGAGCGGCCCTGTTCCGAAACAGTGGGCGATCTTTTCCAAAAACGCAACGCTGTATGTTCAAACTAAGGGTTTCCCCTTGGGGTGGCGAGCACTACACTGGATTCAATCGCTTCAGACAGTCCTGCCGAGGCGACGTCAAAACAGAATATTCCGGAGGTAAATCATGAAGTCGATCATCTACGCAGCCATCGCCGCATCCGTCCTTGCCGCTCCGATCGCATCGTTCGCGCAATCCGAGCAGGGGTTGACCCGCGCGGAGGTCAAGGCCGAACTCGTGCAACTCGAGCAGAACGGCTACAAGCCGGTGGCGAGCGATTCGCAATATCCGAGCGACATCCAGGTCGCCGAGCAGCGCATTCAGCCGAACCAGCCGATGCTCGCGCAAGCCGATACGAGCGGCTACGGCGCCGTGGCAACGGGCGCCGCGCAAGGCGGCCGCCGCGTGACGCGGGAAGCGCCGAATCCCGTGAATTCGGTCTACTTCGGTAATTGATTGAACGTCCCCGGGTCTGCCCGAGCGCACCGCTGAATTGACGAGACGCGCGCCGGTCGCGCGCGTCGTTCGCCCGCAGGAGCAGAACCTCCGTCGCCGCATGCCGGCGGCTTTCCGCCCAGACGCTGACGCGTTTGGGCCTTTTTTGCTGGGCGGATCAGGCGGACGTGACGTTGGGCGTGCCGTGGATGTAGTGTTCGAGCTGGCTGATCGTGAACTGCTGATCGGCAATCACGCTCTTCACGAGGTCGCCGATCGAGATCAGGCCGACCAGCTTGCCGCCGTCGAGCACGGGCAGGTGGCGCATCCGGTGCTCGGTCATCAGCGCCATGCACTCGTCGGTGGATTGCGACGGTTCGACGTAGCGCACCTTCGCCGTCATGATTTCCTCGACGCGGGTGGCTTTCGACGAACGGTCCTGCAGGACGATCTTGCGCGCGTAATCGCGCTCGGTGACGATGCCCGCAATGTCGTCGCCGTCGACGACCAGCAGTGCGCCGATGCCCTTTTCCGCCATCAGCTTGATGGCGTCGTAGACGAGATCGGTCTTCGTGACGGTGTAGATGGTGCGGCCCGAATCCGGCTTGGCCTTGAGAATCTGCGCGACAGTCGTGCTCATTCGCTTTCTCCGTGTGCAGTCGATGCAGGGCAGTCGGGGCGTGATGCGCGTCACCCGGTGAGCCCAGTATAGCCGGGCGGGCGGCGGCAGTCGCGTGACGTTTCCAGATTAGCGGTAAACTCCCGTCACGCACCATCCACATAACTCCTACATTCCTGAAGTTTCGATTGAATTCATGATGTCTTCGCGTCCCCAATCGCCCACGCCGGGCAATGGCCAGGCCGACGAGTGCGTGACGCTCGTCGCCACCGCGTCGCTGCCCACGCGCTACGGTACGTTCACGTCATACGCGTTTCGCGTATCGGGCAGCGATGCCGAACATCTCGCGCTCGTGATGGGCGACGTGACGGGCGAGCAGTCCGTGCTGACCCGGCTGCATTCCGAATGCCTGACCGGTGACGTGTTCGGCTCGTACCGCTGCGATTGCGGCGAGCAACTCGATCTCGCGTTGCGTTACATCGCGGCCGAAGACCGCGGCGTGCTGCTGTATCTGCGCGGCCATGAAGGCCGCGGCATCGGCCTGAGCAACAAGATCCGCGCGTACGCGCTGCAGGAGCAGGGGCGCGACACCGTCGAGGCGAACCTCGATCTCGGGCTGCCCGATGACGCCCGCGAATACGACTCGGCCGCTGCGATCCTGCGGATCCTAGGCGTGACGTCGGTGCGGCTGATGAGCAACAATCCGAAGAAGTTCGATACGCTCGTGAAGCACGGTATTCCCGTCTGCGAGCGCGTGGCGCTCGCGGTGCCCGTGCGCGAGGAAAACGAACGTTATATCCGCACGAAGCAGACGAAGTTCGGGCATTACTTCGAAGAAAACGAGTAACCGGAGCGGGCGCGACGGCGCCCGTTGTTCGTCATCTGTTTTCCGATCGTTGCAGGTACAAGCGACGATCGCGATTTCCCCCTCATTCGTTCTAGTGCCGCGCTTATGTCATCAGCTGCGTTGCGCGCGGCGTCCGCCCGTTCCGCACCGCCCATGACGATCACGCCATCGAAGTTCGAAATCGAACGCCCGACGCTGCGTCGCTGGCGATCGGCGGACGCGCGACCGCTCCCCGCAGTCACGCCGGCGCGTAACCGCTCACGCGCATCTGCCCGTCAACGCCACGTGCCGTTCTGCAACACGATCCGGTAGCCGTCGGCATCCTCGAAAGTCTGGCCTGATATTTCCCAGTACGGATTGAACGACGTCACCGGCATGAAGCCGTGTGCGGTCGCGCGCTCGCAGGCGGCTTCCCATTTCGGACGATCGGGCAGATAGAACACGATCAGGTCCTCGGGCGTCGGCGACGGCGCGATCGGATGGTCGGGGCAGTGCGTGAACTCGAAGTGATAGTCGAGGCCTTCGCGTCCGAGGATCACGCCGGAAAAGCCGTCGTGATCCTCGAAGCGCGCCAGTACCGATAGATCGAGGGCGTCGCGATACATGCGCTCGGTGTGGGCGAGGTTGCTGACCGGGCGGGCAATGCGCAGATGGGCGTGCAAGAGGGCCTCGGCGGGAAGTGGCGGGCCGCTCAATGATAAGCCGGCCGATCGCGATCGCGCGAGGCGAGCGAGTCTTGTTTCCCGCGATACTCGCCGTATCGAACGATATCGATTCGGCGCGGCCAAACGGATCGAATGGTGTCGAGCCTCATCTCGCGAAAGAAAAAACATGACGCTTGTCGATCCAGTATGGGCACTCCGCGTTGCTGCGGCCACTCGTCAGCAAGACCTTCGAAGGCATGCGTTCGACAGCGCCTGCTGCACGACGCGCGGATACGCGCATGCCGGGCGGGAGGTGACGAATGGATAAGTCCGATCTTCGTCGACCTGTTGCCGGACCTTATCGTCAGTCGCGATGGGCGGCCGGACTGGAGGCCGGTTTCGGATGGGCGGCAAAGGGGACGTTGGTACTGGCCGGCTTGGCGATGGTCGCGTTGGCGGCGCTGACGGGCGATGTCGGTGCCCTGACGGACCTGCCGACGACCCGGAAGGGGTGGCTGTACCTGCTGTTGGCGCTCGTCGCGGCGGTCGCGCTGATATTTGCGGAGCATCACTACCGGCTGCGACCGACCGGCGTGCGTCCGGCGGGCTAGTCAGGCGGGGGAGGCGATGCGGCCCCACAAACCGTTCAGGCAATAAAAAAGCCCGCTGCTTGAGCGGGCTGAATCCATGTTTGGAGACATGGAGGAGACAGAGGTAAATTTAAGGGAAAACCCGGACGTTTGCAAGCCCTCGTTGTATCCGCACAACTTGCCGCCGCGCAGACCGCCTGGCGGCGGCGCGCGGCACAGCCTTATTCATACGCTTCCGGCCCGTGCGTGCGTCGCAAACGCGCCGAACCGCTCCTGCGCGACGGGCAGCGCGTATTTGCTGCGCATCTCCGTTTCGATCCATGCGCACGCCTCGCGCGCGCAGTCGGTCAATGCGTGCCGCGTCGCATGCCCGTCGATGTCGTAGACGAAACGCACACCGACCTCGTCATCGTCAACCTGTCGTTCAAGCTGATTGAGCTGCAGTTGCGGCCCGTGCTGGTGGGACAGCGCGCGCAGTTCGTCGAAGTGATATTCGAGCCAGTCCGCGAAGAACAGCGCGTCGCTGTGGCTGGGCAGGCGGAAAGCCGCGCTGCGCGACGGGCGCGCCGCGATTTCGCCGGCCGCCTCAGGCGGTTCGCGATCCGACGCGACGGGCGCGTCGACCGGCGCGAGCGGGTGCCGAATCTGCCGGTACGGCTCGCGATCGCGCAATGCGTGCCACAGCAATTCGTCGCCGGCGGCGCCGGACGGCTGCATCGTCAGGTCGTGCCGGCCGTCGCCGACCGCGGCGATGTCGCGGATCACGAGGCGCAGCGAGCACAGCGGCTCGTCCGCGACCAGCAGGGTGGCCGGCCGCGGCAGCCCGCACACGAGCGGCGCGGCGCCGGTCGCACGAAACACGAGCCCGCGGCGGTCGAGCCGCACGAGCGGCAACGGCCTGGGGAACGACGGATAGGCGACCGCGATGCGGGCGCCGCTGGCGCTCGTCAACCCGGGCATCATCGCGCGAAAGACCTGGGACTGGTCCACGTTGGTTCTCCTTCGTTACGATGCCACCCGGACGGAAACGTGCGTTCCGGCTCAGGCGGCGATAGCTTGCCGGGCGGCCTGCCCCGGCTCGATTCCTAGCGCGGCAAACGTTTGCGAGTCGATATCGATCCAGCACGCGACCACCAGACGTCCGTCGACCTGCTTCGGCGGGCCTGCGCGGTGCGCGTGTATGCCGATCCGGCGGAACAGCCGCTCCATGCTCGCGAACGTCACGCCGATCAACTGGCGCGCGCCGAGCTGCGCCGCGCATTCGACGACGGCCGCGAGCATCGGGCGCACGGCCCATTCGGCGTTGCCGGGCCCGCCTTCGTCGTCGGTCGCCGCGAACCGGGACAGTTCCCAGACGGCGGCCGATTGCGGCAGCGGCATGTCTTCGGCGACCAGGTCGGCGAACAGCGACTTCAGCAGATACGGGCGCGTCGTCGGCAGCAGGCGCGCACATCCGCACATGTCGCCGGCGGCGTTTCGCGCGAACACGTAGACGGTATCGTCGCGATCGAACTGGTCACGCTCGAAACTTTCGTTCGCCGACGGGAGCGCCCAACCGAGCTGCTCGACGAACACGCGGCGCCGATAGCGCCCTAGGTCCGCCGCGAGTGCGTGCGGCAACCGCCCTTCCTCGTGAACGAAGGTCTGCATGGATGTCCTCGGATCTGTGCTTTTGTATGCACGCATTACAGCGCGCGGCACGAGGAGCCTGTAACTGGTAACTCTTACAGGGTGGCGGCGTAAAAGACGCCATTTGCGCGGTGGTAACGGTTTCTTGATCGACGGGATTGAAAACCGGGGCGGTTTTATTTATAAAGAGCGCCAGTCTTGCAAAATAGTCAGAGGAATGCGCGGCCAGTTGTCACTGGAGCGTCGGACCGGCATGATAGGCGTCGTTGGGCCCGAGCAGGGCGGACGCGACCGCGGCAGGCCAGTCGAGGGTGGCGAGCCGCGCGGCGAGCGCGGCGGCCGTGCGGAACATGCCGATGTCGGCACCCTTGGCGTCGATGGCCATCACGTTGCTGCGGACGTCGCCGCCCGCGATCACGAACGCGCCCGTCGCGCGTTCGAGGTACCAGTCCCAGCCGACCGTCACGTAGGCGACGCCGGCACCGGCCGCGCGATGCCATTCGGTATAGCCGGCAAGGCGGGCGTCGATCGCGTTGTCGCGCAGTTCGGCGAGCAAAGAAGGGTCGAGGCCGCTTGCGACATGGTCGAGCACAAGTGCGGCCAGTGCGCCTTCTGACAGGCGTACGTAGCCGTCCGGGGACGGGCCGGGGACAGGGTGCAGCAAGGGTGAAGTCATGCGCGGAATGTATCAGCCTCGAAAGGGTGCTGGAACCTGACAAGTATGACAGCGTGACGTTGTCGGAGAAAGAATGGAACTGCGCTGGCAGGATGCCTACCAACAATTCAGCGCCGCGGAAGACGAGCAGCAGCTCTTCCAGCGGATCGCCGCCTATTCCAGGCGGCTGGGATTCGAATATTGCTGTTACGGCATTCGCGTACCGCTGCCCGTTTCGAAGCCGGCGGTCGCCATCTTCAATACCTATCCGGATGGCTGGATGGCGCACTATCAGGCGCAGAACTATATCGAGATCGACTCGACGGTTCGCGACGGCGCGCTCAGCACCAACATGATCGTCTGGCCGGACGTCGACAACCTCGACCCGTGTCCGCTGTGGCAGGACGCGCGCGATTTCGGGTTGTCGGTGGGCATCGCGCAATCGAGCTGGGCGGCGCGCGGCGCGTTCGGCCTGTTGAGCATCGCCCGTCATGCCGACCGGCTGACGCCGGCCGAGATCAACATGCTGACGCTGCAGACGAACTGGCTCGCGAACCTGTCGCATTCGCTGATGAGCCGCTTCATGGTGCCGAAGCTGTCGCCCGCGGCGGGCGTCACGCTGACCGCGCGCGAGCGCGAGGTGCTGTGCTGGACGGCCGAGGGCAAGACCGCATGCGAAATCGGCCAGATCCTCAGCATCTCGGAGCGGACGGTCAACTTCCACGTGAACAACATCCTCGAGAAACTTGGCGCGACCAACAAGGTTCAGGCGGTCGTCAAGGCGATTTCGGCCGGGCTCATCGAAGCACCTTGACGTGACGTCGTGCGACGGCGGCGCCGGATGCCGCGTCCGCCGCGCCGCGGCTCACTCCATCATCGGCTCCGCTTCCTTTGCGGTCCAGCTCACGCTGGAAATGCTTTTCTCCATGCTCATCCGGCTCGCGATCTGCTCGAGCTTCTGCTGATCCTTCGGATGCAGCTTCAGCGTCGCGGTCACCTTCAGCCGGTCGGGCTGCTCGGGCACGTCTTCGCTCGTGAGGCTCTGGAACGACAGCGGCTTCGCATACATCGCGTTCGACAGCAGCGTGCGGATGTGCACTTCGTCGGCGGCGAGGCAGATCACGGTGATCTGGTATTCGCGCACGAGGTCGGCGTTCGACACGGGCGTCGCGTTGATGGCCTGGCTGACGCCGCGCAGCACCGTATTGGTGAGCAGCACGACGGCCGTGCCGGCGAGCGCGGGCACGTAGTGGCCGGAGCCGGCCAGCACGCCGACGGCGGCCGAGCACCACAGCGTCGCGGCCGTGTTGATGCCCTGGATCGAGCCCTTGTCGCGCATGATCACGCCGCCGCCGAGAAAGCCGACGCCCGACACGACGTACGCGGCGATCTGCGTGACGCCCGCGACGCCGTTGCCGGTCAGCACGCCGAGCGTGACGAACAGGCACGCGCCGCTCGCGACGAGCGTGATGGTGCGCAGGCCGGCCGTGCGCTGGCGCATCTGCCGCTCGAGGCCGATGGCGACGCCGCAGGCGAACGCGGTGAAAAGACGGAGTGCGAAATCAAAAGTCATGGTTGTCCTGCCGTGCAAGAAGCGCATGCCGGCGCGCGTCGCCGCGGCGCAAGGCCGAACGCGACGCGGCGATAGCCGTCATTGCGCGGTACTGTACCGCGCGAATGCGTCATTCAGTGTGAAACGGGGGAGCGTGCGGCTCGCGGAACGCGAGCCGCGGCAGGAGAACTGCGGCGGACAGGCGTTCAGGCGGCAAGCGGCGCACGCAACGGAGTGCTGCAACTGTCCACGATGGTTCCTGAAGGAAGAATGGGCGGCATTCTAGTGGGCGGCGCGCGCTCGCGTCAACCGCCTGCGGCGGCGCTACTGCGCCGAGCCGATCGTGCCCGTCGCGAGCGCGAGCGCGGCGGCGGCCGACAATGCGCCGGCATAGCTGTCGACTTCCGCGTTCCGCGCGGCGAGCAGCTGGCTTTGCGCGATCGTCGCATCGGTGACCGAGCCGACGCCATTCCGGTACGCGGTCAGTGCCGCGTCGTAGCTGGTTTGCGCGGCATCGACGAGCGCCTTCGCGGCGTCGTGCGACGCCAGGCTCGTCTGCACCGCGTTCTGTGCGGCGACGACTTGGCGCACAGCTTCCTCCTTGGTCCGCGTGAGGCGCGCGGAGGCGCTTTCCGCGTCGTTGCGCGCCTGCATCAAGACGGCGGAGCGCAAACCGCCGTCGTACAGCGGAATCGTCACGCCGAGGAACACGCCGCCGCCGTAGCGGCTGCCGTTCAGGTTGACGGTCGGCGCCTGGTCGCCGATCGCGGGCAGCGCGGAGATGGACGTGCCGCCGCTCGCATACGACGTGGACGCGGACAGGAAGATCTTCGGCATGAACGCGGCTTCCGCCGCCTTGATCTTCGCGCGATTGGCCTTTTCGACCGCGAACGCGCCCTGCAGATCGGGGCGGCGCGCGATCGCGTCCGACACGATCGCGTCGACCGACGAGCCAAGCGCCGGCGGCAGCGTCCGCTTCGGCAACGCGGCGATCGTCGGCTTCGACAGCGGCGAGATGCCGAGCGCGGAGACGAGTGCGAGATAGCCGTCGCTCTCGGCGCCGTTCGCCTGCACGAGCGCGAGGTTCGCCTGCGCACGGTTCTGCGTCGCCTGCGCGAGCTCGACGACCGTGCCGACGCCGTGCTTGAGCCGCGCGCGGGACGCCGCGAGGATCGCATCCGCGTTCGCGAGGCCCTGTTGCGCGCTGAGCGCGCGCGAGCGGGCGGCTTCGTAGCGGTAGTACGAGACGGTCACGTCGTGGATCACCTGCTGATGCACGGCCGTGAATGCGACGTTCGATGCAATCGACGCCTGTTCGGCCGCTTCGACGCGCGCCGCGCGGCCGCCGAAATCGAACAGCAGCCATTGCAGCGACAGCGCCGAAATCGTGCCGTGCGCGGTGGTGTTGCTCGACGAATCGCCGAGGATCGTCGACGTCGAGCCGTGGTTCGCCTGGTACGCGCCCATCGCCGTCGCCGACAGGCGCGGCAGATAGGCGGACTTGGCGAGGCCGACTGCGAGCGCCGCGTTGCGCGCGTCGTTCCACGCGATACGCGTCAGTGGGTTCGAAGATTCCGCGAGATCGATCAGCTCGGGCAGCGTGTACGCATGCGCGGCATCCAGCGCGGCCGGCGCCGACACCGACGCGAGCGCCGGCGAGGCAGGCAATGTGTAGTCGTGCGCGCCTTGTGCGGACGCGCGTGGCGGCGCCGCCACGATGTCGCCCGCGGCCGACGTTTGCGGCTGCCACGGGCGGTCGGACGCCTCCGGCGCCAGATCGATCGACGACGTCGCGCAGCCGGCCAGCGCGACGGCGGTCGCGAGCGCGGCAGCGGCGATCGACGCGGCCGGCGGTTCAGGTGGGCGCATGAGGGGCAGGCTCCTTCGGTGTGGCTTGACGGGCGGCGTCGGCGATCTGCGCGAGCCGCGCGTCGATCAGGTTCAGTAGCGCGTCGCGCGTGGGGTCGGCGGGGGCGATGTCCGACGGTGGTGTCGGGGCATTCGTGCGGGGCGCGGTTTCGTCGTCGCCCGGCGCAGTCACGCGCGAGAGTTGCGCGCCGATCGCCGCGTCGCCGGGCTTGCGCTCGGCGAGCAGGAACAGCGGACCTTCGATCGCCCCGAGTTCCGCGAGTGCGCGCCGCCGTGTGGCCAGCCACGTCGCGGCCGGCCGCACCCACGACGGTTCGTAATGGATCAGGCCGAGCTCCTGCGAGATCGCGCCGTGGCGCGCGAACGCTTCGGCGGCCAGCGCGCGCCGTTCGGCCGGCTGCGCGATCTGCGCGACGCGCCGCCACTGGTCGAGCAGCGTTGCGAGCGCCGCGTCGATCTGCTTGCCGATGCTGACCGGCCAGATGCGCGTGAACACGAGATACACGACCACGTTGCCGAGCAGGATGCCGATCGTGCGATCGCGCGCGAGCGTCAAGTCGAAGCCGGGGCCCGCGCCCTGGATCGCGCACAGGAAGAACGCGAACGCGATCTGGAAGCCCGCGTACGCGATGCGCGGCGATCCGAACGCGACCCATGCGGACAGCCACGCGCCGGCGAAGACGAGCGCCATCAGCTCGCCGATCGACGACAGAGACGGGACGACGAACACGAGCGCGGCGGTGCCGATCAGCGCGCCGACGATGCAGCCGGCGATGCGCAGCGTCAGTTTCTCGACCGTTTCGGCCGTCGAGCCGAGCGACACCATGTAGCAGGTGATGAAGCAGGTATGGATGCCCGACCAGTCGAGCTGCGAGTACAGCAGGTAGCAGAACATGGCGGCTACCGTCGTTTTCAGCGCATAGCGGATGTGGTCGGGATTGGTGCGCGCATCCGGCAGGAAGAAGCCGCCGCGCGGGGCGGGCGGTGTGGCGGGTTCCGCCGGTTTGTCGGCGGCGCGCGTGTCGGCGGTATCGGCCGGTGCGGCCGCCGCGTCGATCGCGGGCGGTTGCGCGAACTGCGTGATCGCCGTGTGCAGGTCGGTCGCGACGACGCGCGCGAGCGGCGGCAGCGCATCGGCGGCCGGCAGCGCGAGCGTCACGTCGACCGGATAGCCGCCCCGTTCGAGGATCGCGGCCATCTCGTCGAGCGTCGTCGCGATCGGCGTGGCGAACGCGTCGGGCAGCCGCGCGTCCGCTTCGCGATCCGCAAGCGCGACCGCGACGAGCAGCGCGGTGCTCGACGCGACGGCCTGCCGCAATGCGACGACATCGGCGCCCGACGACGAACCTTCGAGCTTCGACAGCTTGAGCCACGTGAGCAATGGCTTGTCGCCTTCGCGCAGGCTGGCGTCGAACGCGGCGCGCGCGTCGTCGCCGCCGCGCAGCCGCCGCGCGGCGAGCCGCAGCCGCTTCGCGAGCTGAGCGTGCGCGAGCTTGCGCGGCGACGGCGCGATCAGCAGGTTGACGACGATCGCGACGCCGACCGGGATCGCGACCATCAGCCATGCATAGAGCAGCGCGCGCGTCGCGGCTTCGCCGACCGGCGCCAGGCCGAGTTCGTCGAGCCCGAAGCCGACGATCATCGCGAGGATCGCACCGACCGGGCGCAGCTTGCTCGCGGACGTCAGGTACAGCAGGCCGACCGACAGCACGGCCATGCATGCGACGCGCAGTACCGAATACTCGATGCTGAAGATCGCGGCGCCGATCACGAGCGCGATCACGACCGTGACGAGCAGCAACATCGCGACCGCGAGCACGACGCTCGTCACGCGATCGGCGCGGTTCAGGAAGAACACGACGTACGCGGAAATCGCGGCTTCCGGCGTGCCGTATCCGCTCGTCACGAGCGCGACGAGCGCGCAGATCAGCGCGACGCGCACGGACATGGCCGCGCGCCCCGGAAACGGCGCGAGCAGCCGCAGGACTTCGCGCGGGCCCGGCGTGCGGACGTCAGCGGCAGGCTGAGCCATGCCGGACCTCGACGATCGCGCTCGCGCCGACACGCACGAGCTTGCCGTCGGGTTCGTCGAGCTTCACGCGCACGGGGAAGCGCTGCGCGACGTGCACCCAGTTCACCGAGTTCTGCACGATCGGCAGCGAGCGCGGCAGGTTGATGCGCGCGCTGTCCGCGATGCCGGCGCCGATGCCGACGACCTTGCCCGTCATCGGGCGGTTGCGGTCGATCATCGAATAGACGGTCGCGCAGTCGCCGACTGCGATGCGATTGAGCGACGTCTCGCGGAAATTGCCCACCGCGAACCATTCGCTCGCGTCGATCAGCGTGAAGATCGACTGGTTCGGTGCGAGGGTTTCGCCGGGGCGCACGCTCAGGCCCGTCACGAGCCCGTTGTGCGGCGCGCGCACGACCGTATCGTCGAGCGCATGCTGCGCGCGGGCCAGCGCGGCTTCGCGTGCATGCAGCGTCGCGATCGCGTCGGCATCGTCGCCGATCGTCTGCGCGGACGCGCGCTGCTGCTCCTGCGCCTGCGCGAGCGACACGGACGCGTCGCGCTGGCGCACCTTCGCCTGGTCGAACTGCTGCGCGCTGACGTAGCCCTGCGCGGCGAGCGGCGCGAGCCGGTTCACGTCGCGCGTCGCGAGATCGTAGTTCTGCGTCGCGCGCTTGACCTGCTCGGCAGCGACGGATGCGTTCGAGCGCTCGCCGATCAGCGAACGGCGGCGCGTGTCGAGCGACGCGCGCGCGAGTTCGAGGTCGGCCTGCGCCTGCGCGACGGTCAGCCGGTACGGCACGGGATCGATCACGTACAGCAGCTCGCCTTTCGCGACGCGCTGGTTTTCATGCACCGCGAGCTGCACGATGCGGCCGCCGACCGGCGACGCGACGTGCACGACGTCGGCGTCGATCGACGCGTCGTCGGTGGACGGATAGGCGGTCGTGCGGTGGTACGCGTACGCGAGCGCCGCGATGCCGAGCGCGACGATCGCGAGCGCGATCACGCGGCCTTTGACGGAGGGGCGGGCGATGCCGGCGGCCTTCATGCGAACGGCCCCGTGCCGGTGAGCCAGACGATCACGGCGACCACGAGCCCGATCGCGGTGCAGACGGCGAGCTGGTAGGGCACCGTCGCGGCCCAGCCGGTCGCGACGAACACGCGGTGCGCGACGATCGCGCCGACGATGCCGACGATCGCGCTGACGAGCCACAGCGGGAAATACGCGCCGAACAGCACGTAGGACGGTGCGCCGCGCGATGCGCAGCCCGCGAGCGGCAGGACGGGCGCCAGCACGGCGGCGACGCGCAGGGGCGCGCGCGGCGTTGTTCTTCTCATGGTGTGACGAGCTCGACGTTGGGGGTGGATGCCGGGCGCGGCGCAATGCGGATCGTCGCGACCGGCCGGGCCGCGACGACGATTCCTGAATACGGAGGCGATCATAAATCAGCGCGATGCGGACCGCCAGCGATCCGGCACGTAGGCTGGCCGTGGCCGCGTGGTCGGTCATGCCGGACGGTCCGGCAGTGTGTGTCGGCATCGATGATCGGACCGTCGCGATTCTGCCAGCACCCGCTCGCGTAGGGTTGCTAACGGACTGTAAAGGATTGTCAGATGAAATCGCGCAGCGGAATTTGCCATGTCGACGCAGCGGCAATCGGCGCGCAAACCGTCGATTGCCGCCTGGACCCATGCAAATCTGGTCGGTCCGGCTGACCCGCGCGCAGCCTCGACGAGCAGGTCGACGAGAGCGTGGTGCAGCACGCCCGGCAGGCTGTTCGCTTTCGCGATCTGCGTGAAAAGTTTGACGTCGACGAGAACGAAGCGCATGGCGTTGCGGCGGGAAGGTGGCCGAGTGGCGTGCGCAGCCGCACGGCGCTGCGCCGCCGGCCGCGACCCGTCGTCGCGGCCGGGATCTGTGTACCATCGTGCGTAGGGCGCGACGCGCCGCACCGGGCATCACGGCCCGCGCGACGCGCGTCGGGGAAGCGGTACTGCAACGAAGGTGAACGTTCCATGCGAAGTTTCTTTGTCCGGTTCATTGCAATCGGCGTGCTGTTCCATCTGTACGTCGGGATGCGGATCATTCCCGATGCGTTCGCGTCGCCGCTCGCACGCACGGTCGCGGCGCTCGTGCTGGCGAGTTTCGTCGTGTTGATTCCGGTCGGCATGTTCTCGCGCCGCTTCGACGAAGGGTGGGCCGCGACACTGGTCGGATGGGCCGGCGCGCTCGCGATGGGCTTCTTCTCGTCGTTGCTGGTGCTGACGTTCCTGCGCGAAATCGTGCTGCTCGGCGTGTTCGCGTGGCGGCATCTCGGGCATGACGGTGCATGGAGCCGCGCGGCGCCCGACACGGCGCTCGGCGTGCTGGCGGCCGCGGTGCTCGCGACGGCGATCGGATTCGTCGGCGCGCGTCGCACGGCGGCGGTCAAGCGCGTGTCGATTCCGGTCGCCGGGCTGCCGGCCGCGCTCGACGGGCTGACGATCGTGCAACTGTCCGACATCCACGTCGGGCCGACGATCAAGCGGCCGTACATCGAACGGATCGTGCGCGCGGTCAATGCGCTCGACGCCGACCTGGTGGTCGTGACGGGCGACGTGGTGGACGGTTCGGTCAAGCGCCTGCGCGAACACACGGCGCCGCTCGGCCAGATGCGCTCGCGGCACGGCACCTTCCTCGTGACGGGCAACCACGAGTACTACGCGGGTGCGCATGCATGGATCGACGAGTTTCGTCGTATCGGGCTGACGGTGCTGCTCAACGAGCACGTGCTGATCGAGCACGGCGGCGCGCGGGCGGTGCTCGCGGGCGTGACCGATTTCACCGCGGGCGGCTTCGATCCCGCGCATCGCAGCGATCCTGAGCAGGCGCTGGCCGGTGCGCCGCGCGACGTCGGCACGAAGATCCTGCTCGCACACCAGCCGCGCAGCGCGGAAGCGGCGAATCGCGCGGGCTTTACGGTACAGTTGTCGGGGCACACGCATGGCGGCCAGTTCCTGCCGTGGCCGCCGTTCGTGCGGTTGCAGCAGCCGGTGATCGGCGGGCTGAACCGCTTCGGCGACATGTGGCTGTATACGAGCCGCGGCACCGGCTACTGGGGGCCGCCGAACCGTTTCGGCGTGCCATCCGAGATCACGCTGATTCGGCTGACGCGCGGCTAGCCGATAGCCGGGAGGCGGCCGTCGCGCGATACGAATGCGCCTCGCGGCGCGCGGCGGCTTCCTGTCGGCCTTTCGGCGCGAATGACAGCGCATGGCGGCGCGCGGCGCCGTTGGCTAGTATGCAGACATGCATCTTTCGCTCCGTTCCTTGCCCGTTCCTGCCGACATGTCGATCCCCGATCTCTTCGCCGATACGCCCGTGCCCGACGTGGACTGGTACCCGGACTGGCTTGCGCCGCCCGACGCCGATCGCGCGCTGGCCGCGCTGCTCGACGAGGTCGCGTGGCGGCAGGACACGATCCGCACGCCGCGCGGACGCGTTCCGTTGCCGCGGCTCACCGCGTGGCAGGGCGAACCGGATGCCGTCTACGTGTACTCGGGGATCCGCAACGTCCCGGAGCCGTGGACGCCGGCCGTGCTCGGGCTGAAGCAGGCGATCGAGGCGACCTGCGGCGTGCGTTTCAACAGCGTGCTGCTCAATCGCTATCGCAACGGGCTGGACAGCCTCGGCTGGCACGCGGACAACGAACCCGAACTCGGCGACGCGCCGGTGATCGCGTCGGTGAGTCTCGGCGCGATGCGCGTGTTCGATCTTCGTCATCGCGCGACGGGCGTCACGCATGCATACCGTCTCGTGCATGGCAGCCTGCTCGTGATGCGCGGACGCACGCAGGCCGAATGGCAGCACCGCGTGCCGAAGGCGCCGGGCGTGCAGGGCGAACGCGTGAACCTGACCTTCCGGCGCGTGTCGATGGCGGGCGGATAGATCGCGCCCCGTTTTCTTGATCCACGAAAGCTGGATGCAAGCAATCGGCCGCGCGTGCGGCACGTTGCCGCACGAACGCGATGCCGGCCGGCGTGACCGGGCGCAGAGGCCCGTCCCGTATGGGTTTCAGATAGATTTGATCGACCGCCCGGTTCCGATAGGTGAGTGAAACCTCTGATGGTGCGTCGCAACAATCCTTGAATAAACTGTCGAATGACAGAAATGCGCCGGCCTATCGGCGCGACCCTTTCGACATGTCTCCGTGCGTGGCCGACGCAGCGCGCAACGGGGCAGGAGCAAAACGCGTGACCGTACTCGACCCTTCCTTCGCACCCTCGCTGCACGTCTTCGAGCAAGACGGCGGATGGCAATGGGCGCTGACGGTGAAGCGGGCGACCGGCGTCGGCGTAAAAGTCGTGGCGTTCAGCCGCGAAGGCTTTCGCGGCGAAGCCGAGGCATACGCCGCCGGCCAGCTTGCCCGCGCCGAATATGACGCCGCCGTGACGGCCTGACGCCGTCGCGGCGATCCCGCCCGAGGATCGTCTTCCTCTGCGCCGTCCGTTACGGGGCGGCGCTTTCCTCACTGCCTTGCATTTTTCGCTTTTCGCTGGTGGCGAGAGGCGCCTGCCCGCTGGCGTTCGCCGCGCCACCTGTCCTTGCGCCGACGATGCGACGCGCGTGGCGAAAGCCTGGACGCGGGCTCGCGACCCGCCGGCAAGCACGCACCGCGTTTGGCGCGAACAAGCCTGGAAAACGCCGAGCCATATCGTAATAAGATATGACGTTATTGCATCCGCGGGACGATGACGTCCCGCCTTCCTGAAAGGAGCTATCCGTGCAACTGACCCAGTTAGGCGGGCATGTCGCCCAATCCGGCGTCGCCGAACGGCAAAAACACGCGCAGGCGCTGATGTTCGGGATGGCGAACATCGACGAGTACGTGTCCGGCGGCGTCTGCTACGATGCCGCTGCTTATGTCCGCTATCTGCTGCGCGCCGACGCGATGATCGCGCCCGGCACGCTGCTCGACACGATCGGCCAGCTGTGGAAGACGCGCTTCAACTTCGAGACCGGCAATCAGTGGGACGGGCGCGCGAGCATTCCGGCGGGCACCGCGGTCGGCTTCGCGCGCGGCACCAATGTCTTTCACGCCGCGATCGCCGTCGGCGGCACCCGGATTCGCGGGATCAACGGCGGCCTGCTGGGCGCCGGATGGCTGCATCCGGTCGATCTGGCACGCGTGCTGCAGCCGGATCCGGCCGGCGGCTTTACGTACGACCGCACGACCATTCGCGTTTATCTGTCGCGCCTGTAGGCTGTCCGGCGTCGAAGCTCACGCTTCGGCCATCGTTGCCCGACCGCGTGCCGCGTGCCGCGCGGCCGCCTTTCCGTCGTCCGGCGATTTCCGCATGGCGTCGCGCCGTCCAACGCTGCTATCCTCTCGACCTTGAATGACGCGTCATGGTGCGTGGATGCGCGTGCTGCATCGCGGCGCCGCGCAGCGGTGCGAGCCCACGCGCGCACTGAGGTAGCATGACTGAATCTCCACGGCGATCCATGACCTGTTTCGTGACTGATTTCCTTCCGTCCATGTCCACATGGTCAAGACAACGATGAGCGATGCCCCTGAGCCGGCGGTGCCTGGCGACGACGAGTCGTCGGGCGGCGGCGCTTCGTCCTATCTGGTGCCGGGGCTCGAACGCGGGCTGCGGATCCTCGCTGAATTCTCCGCGCGCGAGCCCGTGCTCGGCGCCCCCGAGCTGTCGAAGCGCATCGGCATTCCGCGCACGACCACGTTCCGCCTGCTGCAGACGCTCGAGGCGCTCGGTTTTCTCGAACGCGTGAACGGCGACCGCTATTTCCGGCTCGGCGTCGGCGTGCTGCGACTCGGCTTCGAATACCTGAATTCGCTCGAACTGACCGATCTCGGCACGCCCGTGCTCGAACGGCTGCGCGATTCGACCGGCCTGTCGACGCACCTGCTGATCCGCGACCAGCGCGACGTGGTGTTCGTCGCGAAGGCGCAAAGCAATGCGTCGATGTTCGGCTCGGTGAAGGTGCACGTCGGCACGCGCCTGCCCGCGCATGCGACCGTGCACGGCCACGTGCTGATGGGCGACCTGACGCGCGATGCGCTGCGACAGCTCTATCCGGAGAAGAAACTCGAACAGTTCACCGAGCGCACGCCCGGCACCGTCGACGAGCTGTACGAGCGCGTGCGTCATTACGCGCGGCTCGGCTATGCGGTCAGCGAGGCGGCGTTCGAGAGCGGTATTTCCGCGGTGACGGCGCCCGTGCGCGATCATTCGGGCTCGATCGTCGCGGCGATCACCGCGACGGTGCCGCGCTCGGAGATCGGCGAGGCCGGCGAGAAGGAACGGCTCGTCGAAGCGGTGTGCGGCGCGGCGGTCGACCTGTCGCAACGGCTGAACTATCGTCCGCTCGAAAGCGACCCGACGTTCGCGCATGCGCGCCACAAGGTCGCGATGTTCTGACGTTCGCGCATCGATCCGGCCGCGGCGCGCGGCATCGCAACGAAGAGAGCGGCCCGCGGGCTGCTCTTGTCGTTTTCGGGCACCGCAGGCGCGGTGCCCGAGTTCACTCAGAACGAGTGATGAATGCCGGTCAGCACGATCACCTGGTTCGCGGTGCTCGACACGCCGGCCGTGAAGAACGCAGCCTTTGCGCCGCCCGAACTGTGTTCGTAAAGCACGTTCGCATACAACTGCGTACGCTTCGACAACGCGTAGATGTCGCCGAGTTCGACCTGCGTCCAGCGGCGGCCGGCCAGCGTCGTGGTCGCCGCGCCGCCCGCGATCGTGTTGAACGCGCTGCTGCGGTAGTTCACGCCCGCGTCGTAGCTTTGGAACGTGTCGGAAAACCCGTTCGACTGCATCTTCACGCGCGTGTAGAGGCCATGCACGAGGAAGTCGCCGATCTGGTACGACGCGCCCGCGCCGATGTTCTCGACCTTGTTCGCGAGGTAGCCGTTCGCGGTGTTCTGCCCCTGGAACGACGTGATGCCCGTCTGGCTGATCAGGATCGAGCGGTCGTGCTCGTTTGAGTAGACGGCCGACGCCTTGAACGGCCCGTTCGCATAGTTCAGCGCGACGCCGACCGATTTGCCGGTCGAGAAGTTCGTCGTGTTGCCGAGCGCGAGCGTCGCCGCGGCCGAGAAACCCGCGAAGGTCGGCGAACGGTACTTGACCGAATTGTTGTACGGCACGTTACCGGTTGCGGCGAGCGTGTCGATGTTGCCCGGATGGAACGCAAACCAGCTCAGCGCGAGGTACGCGGTGCTGAGCGGATCGAGATAGTCGAACGTCAGCGGCGTCTGGCGGCCGAGCGTCAGCGTGCCGTAGCGCTCGGCACTGAGGCCGACGAACGCCGCGCGGTTCCAGATTGTGTTCGCCGTCGCGAACTGGCCGTTGTTCGTATAGAAGCCGTTTTCCAGCTGGAAGATCGCCGACAGCCCGTCGCCGAGATCTTCCTTGCCCTTCAGGCCCCACCGGTCGGGCTGCGTATTGCCCTGGATCATCGCCCACTTCGCGTGGCCGCCGACGTTGTTCACGTAGGCGACGCCCGCATCCATGCTGCCGTACAGCACCACGCTGCTCTGCGCCCACGCGCCCGACGCGGCGCCCATCCCGATGACTGCTGCTGCTACCGCATGCTTGACCATTTGATCTCCTGACTCTCCAACCTGATGAATACGTGTTGTGACGGCCTGCGCGGGGACGGCCGGCCGTCGCGCATGTTCATCGCCGAAAGGACATTCTTATGTTCCATATAAGGAACAACGTGCCTTTAATGGAATGGAGTATAGAGGGGGTGTGCGCCCGATCAAAAATAAATTTTTCGGGACGGATGAGCGCCGGGCCGACTCCCGGCAATCCTGCGTGACGTCTCGAAAAAGCCGATAAATCCCCGTCACATAACAAAAAATTACATTCGACAGAGTAGGCGAAGGGAGCGGTCGAGCGAGGTGTCGGTGTTTTCCCTAGGACATGCAGCTTTTTATTTTACTCGTGGAAAGTCGCTCCTATAATCACCATCCATAAACTGACGTTCCTAATATGGAACAAATGGGAACAAACCGAGAGTCGATCAGAAGGAAGGGTGCGAGATGTCTGAACAATGGGTTTGCGCCGGCCACGCCGGCGCGCTGTCGGAAGACACGCCGATCGAGTTCAAGCGGACCGACGGCGTGGAAATCGGGATCTACCGCGTCGGCGACGACGTGTATGCGCTCGAGAACGTGTGCCCGCATGCGTACGCGCTGCTGACGCAGGGGTTCGTCGACGAGGGCACGGTGGAATGCCCGCTGCACGAAGCCGTGTTCGACATCAAGACGGGCGCATGCCTGAAGGGCCCGGGCGGGCGTGCGCTGAAGCAGTACGCGGTGCGTCTGGCCGGTGAAGAAATCCAGATCAAGGTGGAATGACATGAAAGAAGCGACCGTCAATTTCAATCCCTTCCTGAAGCCGTGGGTGGCGCCGCAGCCGAACAACGTCGCGGGCAAGGGGCAGATCGAGATTCCGGGGCAGGTCGAGAACCAGGTCTGGCAGAACCGCAAGGCCGAACCGACGCAGTACGAGAACGACCTCGGCGATGCGCTCGAACGCGTGTTCGAGAGCGGCGCGACCGAGCTGGACGACGTCGTCGCGGGCCTGAACCGCATCGGCTTTCGCGCGCCGGACGGCACGATTTGGACACCTGAGCGTTTCCGCGCCGAAATGGCCTCGCTGGCGGAATGAACGCACCGACCGCGCCGCGCGCCTGAGCGGCGGCCCGACGACAACCGCATCCGGAGCACACTGATGACGTCCCCCGACCAACACGAAACCCAACACGACGCGGTCCGCGACTATCTCGACCGCGGCATCAAGAACTACTGGTATCCCGTCGCGCCGAGCTGGCAGGTGTCGAACGCGCCCGTCGGCCTCACGCGCCTGTCCGAGCAGATCGTGCTGTGGCGCGATCACGAAGGAAAGGTCCACGCGCTGGAAGATCGCTGCCCGCACCGCGGCGCGCGCCTGTCGCTCGGCTGGAACCTCGGCGGCAACATCGCGTGCTGGTATCACGGCATCGAAGTAGACGGCGGCGGCACGGTCAATCGCGTGCCGGCCGTGTCGAACTGTCCGCTCGAAGGCACGAAGTGCGTGAAGTCGTATCCGGTCGAAGAGAAGGCCGGCGCGATCTTCCTGTGGTTCGGCGACGAAGCGCACGGCGAGCCGGCCGCGCTGAACCTGCCGGAAGAGCTGGTCGCCGACGAGTACGCGCACTTCCTGTGCGTGTCGAACTGGAAGTGCAATTACCAGTATGCGATCGACAACGTGATGGACCCGATGCACGGCGCGTATCTGCATGCGACGTCGCACTCGATGGCCGAAGGCGACAAGCAGGCCGACATGCGCGTGCGCAAGACGGACACGGGCCTGATGTTCGAGAAGATCGGCCAGCGCGACGTGAACTTCGACTGGGTCGAGCTCGGCGAAACCGGCTGCCTGTGGATGCGCCTCGCGATTCCGTACAAGCAGAAGTTCGGCCCCGGCGGCAACTTCGGGATCATCGGTTTCGCGACGCCGGTCGACGGCGACCACTGTCAGGTCTACTTCTGGCGTACCCGCAAGGTCGGCGGCTGGCAGCGCGACGTGTGGCGCTTCATGTACCGCAACCGCCTCGAGGGCCTGCACTGGGACGTGCTCGAGCAGGATCGCTACGTCCTCGAAAGCCTCGCGCCGCATGCGCGCGATCACGAATACCTGTACCAGCACGACGTCGGCATCACGCGCGTGCGCCGGATGCTGCGCCAGCGTGCGCAGGAGCATCTGTCCGCGCTCGACGCGCATCGCGCGGCCCACGCCGCTTCGGAGCCCGCGAATGGCTGAGCTCGCTCCCGTCGTGGCGCTGCCCGGTCGCCGCGTGCTCGTCACGGGCGGCGCGCGCGGTCTCGGCGCCGCCTTCGTGAAGGCGCTGGTCGAGGCGGGCGCGCAGGTCGCGTTTGGCGACGTGCTGATCGAAGAGGGCCGCGCGCTGGCCGCGCAGCTCGCGCAAGCCGGCCACACCGCGCATTTCTTCGCGCTCGACCTGGCTGACCCGGCCAGTATCGACGCGTTCGTCGCGCAGGGCGCGGCGGCGCTCGGCGGCATCGACGCGCTGATCAACAACGCGGCGATCACGAACTCG
Organism: Burkholderia sp. MS389; assembly: GCF_016899425.1. Lineage (GTDB taxonomy): Bacteria > Pseudomonadota > Gammaproteobacteria > Burkholderiales > Burkholderiaceae > Burkholderia > Burkholderia sola. The sequence continues at coordinate 904,307 of NZ_CP045995.1, read as the reverse complement.
GGCGGCAAGCTCTCGACGGAACTCGACGTGTCGACGTGGAATGCCGTGATGAACGTGAACGTGCGCGGCGTGTGGCTCGTCAGCAATGCGGCGCTGCCGCATCTCGCGCAATCGGGCCGCGGCGCGATCGTGAACCTCGCATCGGACACCGCGCTGTGGGGCGCGCCGAAGCTGCTCGCCTACGTCGCGAGCAAGGGCGCGGTGATCGCGATGACGCATGCACAGGCACGCGAATTCGGCGCGCACGGCGTGACGGTCAACGCGATCGCGCCGGGGCTGACCGAAGTCGAGGCGACCGCCTACGTGCCGGCCGAACGGCATGCGTTCTACCTGCAGGGCCGTGCGCTGGCACGCACGCAGGTGCCCGACGACGTGACGGGCCCCGTGCTGTTCCTGCTGTCGGACGGCGCGCGTTTCGTGACGGGTCAACTGCTGCCGGTGAACGGCGGCTTCGTAATGAACTGATTTGAAGTTTTCACTCGAAATGAAGGAGAGGACGATGGCGGACGCCGATCTCGAACGCAAGTCGTGGGACCAGCCGGAAGGCGCAAGCTTCAACGACTGGATGGAAGGGCGCGTCGCGCGCTACGCGACGCGGCGCTACGACTGGGACGCACTGAAGTTCCAGGCCGACTACGACCCGAAGTACCGCCGTGCGCAGATGCGCTATGTCGGCACGGGCGGCACGGGCGTCGCGAAGGACGTCAACACGGTGCCGGCCGGCAACTTCACGTTCTCGACGATGGTGATCCCGGCCGGCAACATCGGCCCGAGCCACATCCATATCGACGTCGAGGAAATCTTCTTCGTGCTGCGCGGCAAGATGAAGGTGATCTGCGAGCGCGACGGCGAGACTTGGGAAGCGATCCTCGGCGAGCGCGACCTGATCTCGGTGCCGCCGGGCGTGTATCGGACGGAAATCAACATCGGCGAGGAAGATGCGCTGATGTGCGTGATGCTCGGTTCGTCGAAGCCGATCACGCCGACGTATCCGCCCGATTCGCCGCTCGCGAAGATCAAGCGTTGAGACGGGGCCGGTGAAGCAATGAGTGTCATCGACAAACGCGAACGTGAACGCGACCGCACCGCGGCGTTCGCCGCGCTGCTCGGGCAGTTTCCCGAGCAGCGTTGCGAAGCCGGCGCGGCGGGCACGATCGGCTACCGGGAGGCCGGCGCGCAGCTTGCGGGCCGCACGCTGCCCGTCGTGCTGCTGCACGGGATCGGCTCGGGCGCCGCATCGTGGGTCCGCCAGCTCGACACGCTCGGCGCGTCGCGCCGCGTGCTCGCGTGGGATGCGCCCGGTTACGGCGTGTCGACGCCGGTGCGCGGCGCGTCGCCGGCCGCCGCCGATTACGCGGCGTCGCTGAACGCGTGGCTCGACGCACTCGGCATCGAACGCTGCGTGCTGGTCGGGCATTCGCTCGGCGCGATCATCGCGGGCGGGTTGGCGCGCGTGATGCCCGCGCGGATCGCCGGCCTGCTGCTGATTTCGCCCGCGGGCGGCTACGGCGGCGCACCGGCCGACACGCGCGAATCGCGCCGCGACGCGCGGCTCGCGATGCTCGCGGAACTCGGCCCGGCCGGGCTCGCCGAGCAGCGCAGCGGCAACATGCTGTCCGGTTTCGCGAACGAGGAGGCGCGGGCGTGGGTGCGCTGGAACATGGCGCGCATCGTGCCGGCCGGCTATGCGCAGGCCACGCATCTGCTCGCGAACGCCGATCTCGCGGCCGATCTCGCCGGCTTTCGCGGCCGCATCGCCGTGGCCGTCGGCGCGAACGATGCGATCACGCCGCCCGCTGCATGCGAGCGGATCGCCGCGGCCGCGCACGTCGGGCTGCAGGTGATTCCGCAGGCAGGGCACGCCGGTTATGTGGAAGCGCCGGCAGTCTATTCCGCGCTGATCGACGGCTTCTGCCGCCAGTGCGATGGTCAACGGGGGCGGGAATGAGCGAACCGTTGCAACACCAGCAGGACGCGGACAATGCGAAGACCGAAGCCGGCTACGTGGTGCCGGGCCTCGAACGCGGGCTGCGCATCCTCGCCGAATTCTCGCCGCGCGAGCCCGTGCTCGGCGCGCCCGAGCTGTCGAAACGGCTCGGCATTCCGCGCACGACGGTGTTCCGTCTGTTGCAGACGCTCGAATCGCTCGGCTTTCTCGAACGTGCGGACAAGGATCGCAACTACAAGCTCGGCATCGCCGTGCTGCGGCTCGGCTTCGAATACCTGAGCTCGCTGGAATTGACCGATCTCGGCCTGCCGGTGATCGAGAGCCTGCGCGATGCGACCGGCTTCACGACGCATATCGTGATTCGCGACGGCCGCGACGTGGTGTTCGTCGCGAAGGCGCAGAGCCAGTCGCCGGTGTTCAGCTCGATTCGTGTGAACGTCGGTACGCGGCTGCCCGCGCATGCAACGACGCACGGCCACGTGCTGATGGGCGACCTGTCGCTGAACGAACTGCACGCGCTGTATCCGGAAGGCGCGCTGAACCGGATGACGAGCGCGACGCCGGAGACGGTCGACGCGCTGTACGAAGTGATTCGCGAGGATGCGCTGCGCGGCTACGGCGTCAGCAATTCGTCGTTCGAGCGCGGGATCTCGGTCGTCACGGCGCCGGTGCGCAACGAGACGCAGAAGATCGTCGCGTGCATCACGGTGACGGTGCCGAGGCCGGAGATCGACGCGGCGCTGATCGCGGACGGGCTGATCGACAAGGTGCAGCGCGCGGCGGCGGAATTGTCGCGGCGGCTCAATTACCGCTCGGATGACGAGCACACGTTCATGAAGGCTTTAGGACTCCGATGATTGAGATCGATCTGACCGGGCAAGTAGCGGTGGTGACGGGCGGTTCGTCCGGCATCGGCCTCGCGACGGCCGAACGGTTCCTTCAGGCCGGTGCGTCGGTCGCGATTTGCGGCCGCGATGGCGAACGCCTCGCACGCGCCGAAGCGGTGCTGCGCGACAAGTACGCGGATGCCCAACTGCTGACCGCACGCTGCGACGTGCTCGACGAAGCCGACGTGACTGCATTCGCGCAAGCGGTGTCCGCCCGTTTCGACCGCGCCGACATGCTGGTCAACAACGCCGGCCAGGGCCGCGTGTCGACCTTCGCCGACACGACCGACGACGCGTGGCGCGAAGAACTCGAGCTGAAGTACTTCAGCATCATTCGCCCGACGCGCGCGTTCCTGCCGCTGCTGCGCGAGGCGGCCGCGCCGTCGATCACCTGCGTGAACTCGCTGCTCGCGCTGCAGCCGGAGCCGCACATGGTCGCGACGTCGTCGGCGCGCGCCGGCGTGCTGAGCCTCGTGAAATCGCTCGCGACCGAACTCGCGCCGCAGCGCATCCGCGTGAACTCGATCCTGATCGGCATCGTCGAGTCGGGGCAGTGGCGCCGCCGCCATGAAGCGCAGGCGCAGCCCGGCGAAAGCTGGGAGGACTGGACGAGCGCGCTCGCCCGCAAGAAGAACATTCCGCTGAATCGCTTCGGCAAGCCCGACGAGGCGGCCTGGGCCCTTTTTTATCTCGCAACGCATCTGTCGTCCTACACGACGGGCAGCCATATCGACGTTTCTGGAGGCTTTGCACGCCATGTCTAAAAAAACCACGGTTGGCGAGCTGATTGCCGCCTTTCTCGAGCAGTGCGGCGTGAAGACCGCATTCGGTGTCATCTCGATCCACAACATGCCGATCCTCGACGCGATCAACTCGCGCGGCAACATCCGGTATGTCGGTGCACGCGGCGAAGCCGGCGCCTTGAACATGGCCGACGGGCTGGCCCGCGTGTCGGGCGGCCTCGGCGTCGCGTTCACGAGCACCGGCACGGCGGCGGGCAACGCGGCCGGCGCGATGGTCGAGGCACTGACGGCCGGCACCGCGCTGCTGCACATCACCGGGCAGATCGAGACGCCGTACCTCGACCAGGATCTCGCGTACATCCACGAAGCGCCCGACCAGTTGTCGATGCTCGACTCGATCTCGAAGGCCGCGTTCCGCGTGCGCACGGTCGAAACGGTGCTGCCGACGATCCGCGAAGCCGTGCGCGTCGCGCAGACCGCGCCGACGGGCCCCGTGTCGGTCGAGATTCCGATCGACATCCAGGCAGCCGAAATCGAATGGCCGGAAGACCTCGCACCGGCGCACGTCGCGGTGCGCGAGCACGACGAAGCACGCGTCGCGAAGCTAGCCGACGCGCTCGCGGCCAAGCGCCGCCCGCTGCTGTGGCTCGGCGGCGGCGCGCGCCATGCACGCGACGAGGTCGAACGCCTCGTGAAGCTCGGCTTCGGCGTCGTGACGAGCGTGCAGGGCCGCGGCGTGCTGCCGGAAGATCACCCGGCGACGCTCGGCGCGTTCAACGTGCATGCGTCGGTCGAGGCGTTCTACAAGACCTGCGACGCGCTCGTCGTGGTCGGCTCGCGCTTGCGCGGCAACGAAACGCTGAAGTACAAGCTTGCGCTGCCGCAGCCGTTGTTCCGCGTCGATGCCGATGCGCTCGCCGACAACCGTGGCTATCGCAACGCGCTGTTCGTGCACGGCGATTCGAAGCGCGTGCTGGCGGAGCTGGCCGACCACCTCGAAGGCCGTCTGTCGGTCGATCCGCAATTCGCGGCCGATCTCGCGGCGGCCCGCGAGGACGCGGTGGCCGATGTGGCGAAAGGCCTCGGGCCGTACAAGAAGCTCGTCGACACGCTGCAAGGCGCCGTTGGCCGCGACTACAACTGGGTGCGCGACGTGACGATCTCGAACAGCACGTGGGGCAACCGCCTGCTGAAGATCTTCGAGCCGCGCGCGGGCGTGCATGCGCTCGGCGGCGGCATCGGCCAGGGCATCCAGATGGGCATCGGCGCGGCGCTGGCCGGTTCGGCGGCGAAGACGGTCTGCCTCGTCGGTGACGGCGGCCTGATGGTCAACGTCGGCGAACTGGTGACGGCCGTGCAGGAAAACGCGAACGTGATGATCGTGCTGATGAACGACCAGTGCTACGGCGTGATCCGCAACATCCAGGACGCGCACTACGGCGGTCGCCGCTGCTTCGTGCAACTGCACCAGCCCGATTTCGCGCAGTTCTGCGCGAGCTTCGGCCTCACGCACTACCGGATCACGTCGCTCGACCAGGCCGAAGCGATCGTCCGCGAAGGGATCGCGAAGGAAGGGCCGGTGATGGTCGAGGTCGACATGCTGTCGGTCGGCTCGTTCGCGTCTGCGTTCGCGGGCCCGCCGGTCAAGAAGGAAGCGCCGACGGAGCGCCAGTATGCGTAACGGGCACAAGCGGGCACCCGTCGACGTCGCGATGATCGGCTTCGGCGCGATCGGCGCAGCCGTGTACCGCGCGGTCGAGCACGATGCGTCGCTGCACGTCGCGCACGTGATCGTGCCGGAGCATCAGCGCGACGCAGTGCAGCGCGAGCTTGGCAGTGCGGTGGAGGTCGTGTCGTCGGTCGACGCGCTGGCCCGCCGCCCCGGGTTCGCGCTCGAATGCGCGGGCCACAGCGCGCTCGTCGATCACGTCGTGCCGTTGCTGAAGGCCGGCACCGACTGCGCGGTCGCGTCGATCGGCGCGCTGTCCGACCTCGCGCTGCTCGACGTGCTGTCGCAGGCCGCCGACGAAGGTGGCGCCACCGTGACGCTGCTGTCCGGCGCAATCGGCGGCATCGACGCGCTGGCGTCGGCGAAGCAGGGGGGGCTCGACGAAGTGCTGTACGTCGGCCGCAAGCCGCCGCTCGGCTGGCTCGACACGCCGGCCGAGGCGCTGTGCGACCTGCACGCGATGAGCGAGGAAAAGGTGATCTTCGAAGGCACCGCGCGCGACGCCGCGCGGCTGTATCCGAAGAACGCGAACGTCGCGGCGACGGTGGCGCTCGCGGGCCTCGGCCTCGACGCGACGCACGTGCGCCTGATCGCCGATCCGGCCGTCGAGCGCAACGTGCACCGCATCACCGCGCGCGGCGCATTCGGCGAGATGTCGCTGGAAATGAGCGGCAAGCCGCTGCCCGACAACCCGAAGACGTCCGCGCTGACCGCGTACAGCGCGATTCGCGCGCTGCGCAACCGCGCGGCCTGCTGCGTGATCTGAGCGGACCATCGAGCGTCCGCCCGCGCCACGGTGAGGGCGGATGTGCAGAGACAGATTTGTGGGACTTGTGACATGACTCCTTTCGATACGAGCCTCGTGCCCGACGGCAACATCCTGATCGGCGGCGAGTGGCGGCGCGGCCGAGGCGCGCCGTACGCGAGCATCTATCCGGCCGACCAGTCGCTGAACATGGAAGTGTCGACGGCGAACGCGGAAGACGCGGCCGACGCCGTCGCGGCCGCCGACGCCGCATGGCGCCGCGCCGACTGGGCCGGGCTGAAGCCGCACCAGCGCGCGCAGGTGCTGTACCGGATCGCCGACCTGATCATGCAGCGTCACGAGGCGCTCGCGAACCTGCAGCGCCGCGACAACGGCAAGCCGATCGCCGAGACGCGCGTGCTGGTGGCCAGCGCGGCGAACACGTTCCGCTATTTCGCGGCGTGCCTCGAAACGCTCGACGAAGAGCTGACGCCGTCGCGCGGCGACTACCTGACGATGAGCGTGTACGAGCCGATCGGCGTGATCGCGGCGATCACGCCGTGGAACTCGCCGATCGCATCCGATGCGCAGAAACTCGCGCCGGCGCTGGCCGGCGGCAACGCGGTGGTGCTCAAGCCGGCCGAGGTCACGCCGCTCGTGTCGCTCGCGTTGGCGCGCATTTGCGAGGAAGCCGGCGTGCCGAAGGGCGTGCTGAGCGTGCTGCCGGGCAAGGGCTCGGTGATCGGCGACGTGCTCGTGCGTCATCCGCTGGTGAAGAAGGTGTCGTTCACCGGCGGCACCGAAGTGGGCCGCGGCATTGCCCGCATCGCCGCCGAGAAACTGATGCCCGTATCGCTCGAACTCGGCGGCAAGTCGCCGACGATCGTGTTCGACGACACCGATCTCGATCACGCGGTCAACGGCGTGCTGTACGGGATCTTCAGCTCGTCGGGCGAAGCATGCATCGCCGGGTCGCGGCTGTTCGTGCAGCGCGCGGTGTACGACGCATTCATGCAGCGGCTGGTAGCCGGCGCACGCAAGCTGCGCGTGGGGGACCCGACGCGGCCCGACACGCAGATGGGCCCGCTGATCACCGCGAAGCATCGCGAATCGGTCGAACGCTACGTCGCGCTCGGGCTGGAAGAAGGCGGTCGCCTGCTGTGCGGCGGCGAGCGGCCGTCGGGCGACGGGCGCGAGGACGGCTTCTTCTATCAGCCGACGATTCTCGAAGGCTTGTCGAACAGCGCACGCATCTGCCAGGAGGAAATCTTCGGGCCGGTGCTGGTCGCGATGCCGTTCGACGACGAAGCGTCGCTGATCGCGCAGGCGAACGACAGCGTGTTCGGCCTCGCGGCCGGCATCTGGACGCGGGATTACAAGCGCGCGTGGCGCATCGCGAGGGCACTGGAGACGGGCACCGTCTGGATCAATACGTACAAGCTGTTCTCGATCTCCACGCCGTTCTCGGGCTGGAAGGAGAGCGGGATGGGCCGCGAGAAAGGGCGTCTCGGCATCCGCGAATACATGCAGCAGAAGAGCCTCTACTGGGGCTTGAACGACGCGCCGCTGCCGTGGGCGAACTGAGCGAAGGGGAATGACGCAATGAGCATCTTGGGAATCGAGCAGATCACGTACGGTGTCGACGATCTCGCGACGTGCCGGCGCTTTTTCGCCGACTGGGGCTTGAAGGAAGTCGCGCATGACGACACGCGTGCGCGTTTCGAGACGCTGAACGGTTGCACCGTGCTCGTCGTGAAGGCCGACGATCCGTCGCTGCCGCCTGCGTTCGAAGCGGGGCCGACGTTGCGGGAAGTCACGTGGGGCGTCGCGACGCGGCGCGAATTCGACGCACTGCGCACGAAGCTGGCCGGTCAGCCCGGCTACTACGCACAGGACGATGCGGTCGGCTGCATCGACCCGAACGGGATGGCGATCCGCGTCGAAGTCACGCGCAAGCGCGCACTCGACCTCACGGGCTCGCCGTCGAACGTGTGGGGCCAGACGCTGCGCGTCGACCAGCCGAGCCCGATCTATACGCATGCGGAGCCGGTGGAGGTCGGGCACGTGGTGTTCTTCACGAATTGCCTCGACGCACAGGAAACGTTCTATCACGAGCTGCTCGGCTTCGAGACGTCGGATCGCTATCCGGGCCGCGGCGCGTTCATGCGCTGCGCGCCGCACGGCGGCCATCACGACCTGTTCCTGCTCGCGCTGCCGAATGGCAAGCGCGGCCTGAACCACGTCGCGTTCACCGTGCGCGACATCCACGAAGTGTTCGGCGGCGGCATGCACATCGACCGCTGCGGCTGGGAAACGCAACTCGGCCCGGGGCGTCATCCGGTGTCGTCCGCGTACTTCTGGTATTTCCAGAACCCGGCCGGCGCGCTGATCGAGTACTACGCGGACGAAGACGTGCTGACGCCCGAATGGCAGCCGCGCGAATTCGAACCGGGCCCGACCGTGTTCGCCGAGTGGGCCGTCGACGGCGGCCTCGACGGCAACACGCGCCGGCAGAAGAACGCGAAGGCGCCGGAAGGCAAGTTCATGACGGAGCGGAAATCATGAGCGAAGGGAACACACAGGAGCAGCCCGCGCCGGCCACGGTCGTCGTGATCGGCGGCGGCCAGGCGGCCGGCTGGGTACTGAAGACGCTGCGCGCTGAAGGCTTCGCGGGCCGCCTCGTGATGATCGCCGACGAGCCGCACCTGCCGTACGAGCGCCCGCCGCTGTCGAAGGCCGTGCTGGCCGGCGACGCCGACATCGAAACCGTGCGCGTCGTGCGCCCCGATGAATTCGACGCGCTGAACGTCGAAGCGTGGCAGCCGGAACGCGCGGGCTCGATCGATCGCGCACGCCGTGTGGTGAAAACCGAAAGCGGCCGCGAGATCGAATACGACCGGCTCGTGATCGCGACCGGCGGCACGTCGCGCCGCTTGCCCGATGCGCTCGTCCACACGCCGAATCTGCACTACCTGCGCACGCTCGACGAAGCGGCCGCGCTCGGCGAGAAGCTGCGTGCGAGCCGGCGCGTGCTCGTGATCGGCGGCGGCTGGATCGGCCTCGAAGTCGCGGCGACCGCGCGCAAGCTCGGCGTTGAGGCGGTCGTGGTCGAAGGCGCGCCGCGCCTGTGCGGCCGCTCGGTACCGCAGATCGTGTCGGATTTCCTGCTCGACCTGCATCGCTCGAACGGCGTCGACGTGCGGCTCGGCGCGGCGCTCGCGTCGCTTGACGCGCAGCCCGACGATGCGTCGAAGGTGCGCGCGACGCTCGCCGACGGCACGACGATCGACGCCGACTTCGCGGTGGCCGGCATCGGCCTCGCGCTGAACGCGTCGCTCGCGAGCGATGCGGGGCTCGCGGTCGCCGACGGCATCGTCGTCGACGAATACGGCGCCACCAGCGACCCGGCGATCTTCGCGTGCGGTGACGTCGCGAACCATCACAACGGCTGGCTGAAACGGCGCGTGCGGCTCGAATCGTGGGCGAACGCGCAGAACCAGGCGATCGCGGCGGCGAAGGCCGTGCTCGGCGAGCGTGCACCGTACGCGGAGATTCCGTGGTTCTGGTCCGATCAGTACGACGTGAACCTGCAGATCCTCGGCGATCTGCCGGCCGATGCGCAGCTCGTCGTGCGCGGCGATCTCGCCGCGCGTCGTGCGACGCTGTTTTTTGTGGGCGACGGGCATGTGAGAGGTGTCATCGCCGTGAACAACGCGCGTGAGCTGAAGCTCGCGCGCAAGTGGATGAACCAGGGCCGGGCTGTGGATACGGAAGCCCTGGCAGACACGACCCAAGCGCTTGCCTGACCGGCTCGACCGGAAAGAGACCCAGGAGACACCCCGCATGAGCACTTTCGACAACGTCGTGGCCGGCAGGGCCACGATGGAAGCTGCCGCCTCCACGCCCGGCGCGATCATCGCGCGGCTCGAGCGGCTTCCGGCCAACGCGATGCAGATCCGCGCGCGCGTGCTGATCGGCACCGCGACGTTCTTCGACGGCTTCGACGTGATCACGATCGCGGCGACGCTGCCGCTGCTGATTCACAAGTGGGGGCTGTCGCCGACGCAGATCGGCATGCTGATCGCGTCCGGCGCGATCGGCCAGCTGATCGGCGCATTCCTGTTTCCCGCCCTTGCGGAAAAGCATGGCCGCGTGAAAGCGATCGCATGGAGTTCGGCCGTGATCGGCATCACGAGCATCGCGTGCGGTTTCGCGCCGACGTTCGAGATATTCGTACTGCTGCGGATTCTGCAGGGGCTCGGGCTCGGCGGCGAGTTGCCGGTCGCGGCCACGTACATCAACGAGATCACGCGCGCGCATGGCCGAGGCCGTTTCGTGCTGCTGTACGAGATCGTGTTCCCGATCGGCCTGCTCGTGTCGATGGCGCTCGGTGCGTGGCTCGTGCCGCGCTTCGGCTGGGAGATCATGTACTTCGTCGGCGGGCTGCCGCTGATCCTGTCGCTCGTGCTCACGCACCTCGTGCCCGAATCGCCGCGCTGGCTCGCGTCGCGCGGGCGGCTCGCGGAAGCCGGGCGCGCGGTCGGCGTGTTCGAAGGATCGGTGCGCGGCGAACTGCCGCCGGTCACGCAGGTGGCCGCGTTCGACGAGATGGTGCGCCAGCATCCGAAGCGCCGGATGAGCGACCTGTTCAGCGCCGCATATCGCAAGCGCACGCTCGCGGTGGCGACGTTGTGGGCGACCTGCGGGTTCATCCAGTACGGGTTGTCGACATGGCTGCCGACGATCTACAAGAACTTCTATCATGCGCCGCTGCAGCTCGCGCTGAACCTCGCGGTGATCGGCTCGGTGATGGGCGTGCTCGGTTCGCTGGCGTCCGCGCTGCTGGTCGACAAGCTCGGCCGCAAGCCGGTGATCGTGTGGTCGTTCGTGTTGTGCGCGCTGTCGCTCGCGCTCGCCGGCATCTATCACGCGTCGTCGGTGTACGTGGTCGCGATCTTCTGCTCGCTGTCGCTCGGGCTGATGGCGTCCGGGTTCATTACCGCGTACGTCTATACGCCCGAGCAGTATCCGACGAGCATCCGCGCGTCGGGCTGCGGGCTCGGCAGCGCGTGGCTGAAGATCGCGTCGTTCGCGGCGCCGATGATCGTGCCGCACGCGATCATCGGCGGAAACCTCGCGCCGGCGTTCTACCTGATCGGCGTGGTGCCGCTGATCGCGGCGCTGACCGTGCACTTCGTCGGAATCGAGACGAAGGGGAAGGTGCTGGAGGCGCTCGAGGCGTAAGCGGGGCCGGCAGTAACGGATGAGGTGCTCAGGCCCGGGGATGTTCGCCCGGGTCTGTCCATTTCGCGGCGATTCGGTCGTTCGATGTCGAGCGTTGCAAACGGGCGCCCTGGTTGCCGCACGGCTCGCGTGGTCTAATGCACGGTCCCGATTTTCATCAGACCGCTGCCATGCCCCTGTTCGAACCCGTCACGCTGAATACCTCCCGCCTCGTGCTGCGGCCGCTTCGCGACGCCGACGCACCGGCGTTCTTCGAGATCTGGTCTGATGCGGAAGCGATGCGCTATTTCTCGTTCTCGCCGATGACGCAGATCGAGCAGGCCGAGGCGCGCGTCGCGCGCAACGTGCAGACGTCCGTGAGCGGGGAGAGCCTGACCTGCGTGCTTGAACTGCGGGAAACCGGCGAAACGCTCGGCGAATGCGCGCTGTTCCACGCGAACGCGCAATGCCGGCGCGCCGAGATCGGCTTCAGCCTGCGGCGCGCGTTCTGGCGCGGCGGATACATGCGCGAAGCGGCGTCGGCCATGATCGATCATGCGTTCGACACGCTGCGGCTGAACCGGCTCGAGGCCGATATCGATCCGCGCAACGTCGCGTCGGCGCGGCTGCTCGAACGGCTGGGTTTCGTCCGGGAAGGGCTGCTGCGCGAACGCTGGATCGTCGGCGACGAAGTGTCGGATAGCGCGCTGTACGGGTTGCTGGCGCGCGACCGCGGCTGATGCTGCCGCGGCGGCAGTCCATTTTCCGGCGGAGACGATCGCGCACGCGCTGATGCACTCGCGCGGCGCAATCGGATTCGGCCCGCCAAGTTCGATTCGACGGTCGGCGGATGAGGTTGTATTCACAACTTCGCGAGCCAGCCCTCGACCTTGTCTTTCCCGCGCAGCGTTGCAATCCATCGGTCGGCGACGATTACGTCAACGCTCGCCCGGCCGCCACGTCGACAGGCACTTCGCGCTCCAGTGCCTTGGCGGCGAGTTCCTCGACCCAGTCTGCATCGGCGGGATCGACGACGCCATATTGATCCGGCGGAAAAAAAGCATAGTGATGAGCCGCCGCAGCCAGGCGCTCACATTCGGCATGAGACAGCAGGTAGGACGTCACGGTCAATGGCGCCGCTGGTCCACTCCATCTCAATCCGATGCGGATATGGGTGCGTGGCGCAAATGCGATTGCCAATTCTCGCCGCGGGATCAATCGTTTCGTCTCCGAGGGGAACGTTGGCGGCGCGCCCCAACCGTCTGCCGCAATTCGATGATCCAGCACCAGCCAATGACCGGCGGACGTTCGGGCCAGGATCCATTGCCTGACTCCGGTCATGCTGGATTTGAGCTTGCCGTCGATCCATTCCTCGACGTAGAGGGGTTCCGGATCGTAGTCGTCCGACCACACGACGATTGCCGAGCATAGCGTATGGCGCTCCAATTCGACATGCCCGTTCGACGGCATTTCACGCCAGTACCGCTGTCGGGTGCCGTACGTCGCGACGCACCAGTTCAGGCCGATCCACGCTGCGATGAAGAGCGCCGTGACCCATATGACGGTGACGGCTGTTTCGCTAACCGCACGATCCATATCGAAGGCCGGATCGACCGTTCCGCGGTATGCAAGCATACCCAGCAAATACGCGAGCATCGGGATCGCAGGCCCGACTGCGACCGGCATCACCAGAATGGCGAGCCAGCTTCGGACATGCACGCTCCCCACCGACTTGGCGCGCGCACGCTCCTCATCGCTCATTGCCGCGACTTCCCGCGCGGCGATGTCGTCGCTTGGGGTGTGGAACCGCTCATACGTATTCTGGCATTTGGGCATTCGACGGAGCGTTCGGTGAAAGAGGGCGATAAAGCAGGGATTGCCTCGAGGAACTGATTCTTGCATACGTTGGGGTCGGTTTTCATACGGATACGTGTGCGTTCCGTACGTCAACAAACCGATGCGCTGCGGCCGGTGCGAAACCATGCCGCGGATTCCGTATGCGCAGGTCGCCGGAGTCGAGCGGTAGTGGATGAAACGGCGCCGGGAAGACGCCGACGCGCGCGGACTATCGTGAGCGGATGACTTGCCGGATTCACGCGGCGAACGTACGCTTGGCCGATACCGCGACCGACCCACAGGTTCTCGACCATGCAAGCCCATCCTTTGCGTCTTTCTCCCGGCGACGATCTGCGCGGCGCCATCGAGGCAGCGCTACGCCAGCACGAAGCGCATGCGGCCTTCGTGATCCAGGGCATCGGCAGCCTGAGCGTCGCGCAGTTGCGCTTCGCCGGCGTCGATCAGCCGACCGAGCTGCGCGGCGACCTCGAAATCCTGACGCTGGCCGGCTCCGTATCGCCGGACGGCGCACACCTGCATATGTCGATCTCCGATGCAGCCGGCCGCGTGACGGGCGGCCACGTTGCGAGCGGCTGCGTGGTGCGCACGACGGCCGAGATCCTGCTCGCGCTGCTGCCCGCGCATCGTTTCTCGCGCGAACCGGATGCGGGCACCGGCTTCAACGAACTGGTGATCCGTCGCGAGTCGGGCGACGACGCCGCATGAATGGCAGCGGCGCTAGAATCGCCGCTCATCGAAGACTTTCCCGTTACCGCTCATTCCGCAACGCGCAATCCATGGACGACACCGAAATCGAACAGAAGGCGTGGGACATCGTCCGGGCGTGGCTCGAACGCGCGACGCCCGAGCAGTGGCACCGGTTCGCCGCACGCTCCAATTGCGATGGCAACGGCCGCGCGTTGCGCTGGCTGCTGGACAACCGCAACGTCGATCGCGCGACCGCACTGCTGATCTACTGGAATCTCGGCGCCGCGTGGTTCGTGCAGTATGCGAACGAAAGCGATCTGGGCGACGCGTCGTATCAACTCGATACGTTCCGGCTGCTTCGCGACATCGAACAACGTTATGCCGACGGCTATTACGCCCATCACGGCATCTGGTTCGATCCGCACGACTTCGATGGCGCGGGGCCGAACGATTATCCGGACGTACCGGTCGCGCGGCCTGTGCCGGCGCTGATGCTGCAACCGACCGACGGACGCGAGTACGTCGATCTCGACGAAGCGGACGGCTATGACGAAGGCTTGCCGTTCGACGTGGTCGAGCGGCTGCACGCGCTGTACGACTGACCGAACGGGCGCGTCCGGTCGCCGACGCATGAAAAAAAGCGCCGCGGCCTTTCGGCTTGCGGCGCCTGTCAGTGCGCTGCGACGTCGACCGCCCGTCGCAGCCCGACCGCGTGCTTACACCTGCACGGTGTCGGCCACTTCCTTGAAGTCCTCGATCTGGTCGAAGTTCATGTACTGGTAGATCTTGTCGCCGTTCGCGGTGAGCACGCCCATGTCGGCCATGTATTCTTCCTTGGTCGGGATCTTGCCCAGACGCGAGCAGATCGCCGCCAGTTCAGCGGAGCCGAGGTACACGTTCGTGTTCTTGCCGAGGCGGTTCGGGAAGTTGCGGGTCGACGTCGACATCACCGTCGCGCCTTCGCGCACCTGTGCCTGGTTACCCATGCACAGCGAGCAGCCCGGCATTTCGGTCCGTGCGCCGGCCGTGCCGAACACGCCGTAGTGACCTTCTTCCGTCAACTGCTTCTGGTCCATCTTGGTCGGCGGCGCGACCCACAGCTTGACCGGGATGTCGCGCTTGCCTTCGAGCAGCTTCGACGCGGCACGGAAGTGACCGATGTTGGTCATGCACGAGCCGATGAATACTTCGTCGATCTTCGCACCGGCGACGTCGGACAGCGTCTTCACGTCGTCCGGGTCGTTCGGGCAGGCGACGATCGGCTCGTGGATGTCGGCGAGGTCGATCTCGATGACCGCCGCGTATTCGGCGTCGGCATCCGGCGACAGCAGCTGCGGGTCGGCGAGCCACTGTTCCATCGCGGCGATACGACGCTGCAGGCTGCGCGGATCCTGGTAGCCCTGCGCGATCATCCACTTGAGCAGCGTGACGTTGCTGTTCAGGTACTCGATGATCGGTTCCTTGTTCAGGTGCACCGTGCAACCGGCGGCCGAACGCTCGGCCGATGCATCCGACAGCTCGAACGCTTGCTCGACCTTCAGGTCGGGCAGGCCTTCGATTTCGAGGATGCGGCCCGAGAAGATGTTCTTCTTGCCTTGCTTGGCGACAGTCAGCATGCCTTGCTTGATCGCATACAGCGGGATCGCGTTGACGAGGTCGCGCAGCGTGACGCCCGGCTGCATCTTGCCCTTGAAGCGGACCAGCACCGATTCCGGCATGTCCAGCGGCATCGTGCCGGTGGCGGCCGCGAACGCGACCAGGCCCGAACCCGCCGGGAAGCTGATGCCGATCGGGAAGCGCGTGTGCGAATCGCCGCCGGTGCCGACGGTGTCGGGCAGCAGCATGCGGTTCAGCCACGAGTGGATCACGCCGTCGCCCGGGCGCAGCGCGATGCCGCCGCGCGTGCTGATGAAGTTCGGCAGCGTCTGGTGCGTCTTCACGTCGACCGGCTTCGGATACGCGGCGGTGTGGCAGAACGACTGCATCACGAGGTCGGCCGAGAAGCCGAGGCAGGCCAGATCCTTCAGTTCGTCGCGGGTCATCGGGCCCGTGGTGTCCTGCGAGCCGACCGAGGTCATCTTCGGTTCGCAGTACGTGCCCGGGCGCACGCCCTGGCCTTCCGGCAGACCGCACGCGCGGCCGACCATCTTCTGCGCGAGCGAGAAGCCCTTGCCGCTGTCGGCCGGCTGGTGCGGCAGGCGGAACAGCGTCGACGGCGCGAGGCCGAGCGCTTCGCGCGCCTTCGCGGTCAGGCCGCGGCCGATGATCAGCGGAATGCGGCCGCCGGCGCGCACTTCGTCGAACAGCACGTCGGACTTCACCTGGAATTCGGCGATGACCTTGCCGTCCTTCAGCGCCTTGCCTTCGTACGGGCGCAGTTCGACCACGTCGCCCATTTCCATCTGCGACACGTCGAGCTCGATCGGCAGCGCGCCGGCATCTTCCATCGTGTTGTAGAAGATCGGGGCGATCTTGCCGCCGAGGCACACGCCGCCAAAGCGCTTGTTCGGGACGAACGGGATGTCTTCGCCGGTGAACCACAGCACCGAGTTGGTGGCCGACTTGCGCGAGGAGCCGGTGCCGACCACGTCGCCGACGTAGGCGACCAGGTGACCCTTTTCCTTCAGCGATTCGATGAACTTGACCGGGCCGCGCTTGCCGTCTTCTTCCGGCGTGATGCCCGGGCGCGCGTTCTTCAGCATCGCCAGCGCGTGCATCGGGATGTCCGGGCGGGTGGTGGCGTCCGGCGCCGGCGACAGATCGTCGGTGTTGGTTTCGCCCGTCACCTTGAACACGGTGATGGTCAGGCTTTGCGGCACTTCCGGACGGCTCGTGAACCATTCGGCGTCGGCCCAGCTCTGCAGCACGGCCTTCGCGTGCGCGTTGCCGTTGTCGGCGAGTTCCTTCACGTCATGGAACTGGTCGAACATCAGCAGGGTTTTCTTCAGCGCGTCGGCGGCGACCGCGGCCACGGCTTCGTCGGACAGCAGCTCGATCAGCGGCTGGATGTTGTAGCCGCCGAGCATCGTGCCGAGCAGCTCGGTGGCGCGCGCACGCGAGATCAGCGGGCAGGCGGTCTCGCCCTTCGCGACGGCGGCCAGGAAGCCGGCCTTCACGCGAGCGGCTTCGTCGACGCCGGCGGGCACGCGATGGGTGATCAGCTCGAGCAGCGTCTGCTCTTCGCCGGCGGGCGGGTTCGTCAGCAATTCGACCAGTTCGGCGGTTTGCTGAGCCGTCAGCGGCAGGGGAGGAATACCGAGCGCGGCGCGGGCGGCCACGTGAGCACGAAAGTTTTCAAGCATGGGGAGACCTGCTGATATTGCGTTTGAGGGGAAGGCCTTGCCGGCACTCCGGGGCTATTCCAGGCACTGCTTTGAGCGGGATTCTAATCTCAATGGTCTGGAACGTCAAATGTCTTATGTCTTATATAAGACTTGGCAATGCGAAAGACGGGAGGCGCGGCTGCATGGCGGAGCCGGCCTTGTCGGGCGGGCCGGCGGGCGGATGGAGGGTGTCGGTTCAGGTCGTCGGTATCGCACGTATCTGCACAATCCCGCAGGAAACGGTACACACCGGGCGCGTTCGGGCCGCTACGCTTGCCGTCACGCAGCTTGCAATCGGGTGGCGGAACGGGAGGCGGAAGTCGTCGCGCGCCCCGTCGATTCGGCCCGGGCGGTAGCGCTTCCCTTGACTCCGGCGATCCACCACATGCACTCCAGAAACGCGATTTTCCTGATGATGGCGCTCGTCGCGTCGCCGGCCGTTTACGCGGCTACGCCCGGCGACGAAGCGGGGGATGCGGCGAGTCGGCCGGTCGCGCTGGTCTATCGCGGTCCTGCCGCGTGTGACGGGTGCGCCGAAACCATCGCCACACGCCTGCGGGAATCGGACCAGCGGTTCCGGGTGATCTACGTGGGGCCGGCGGAAAAGCTCAGGATCACGCCCGCCGCGCTGGCCGGTGCGGCGCTCTATGTGCAGCCCGGCGGCGGGCAGGACATTCCCGGCGCGGCAGCCAGCATCGGCCGAAACGAAATGCGGGCCGTGCGGCGATACGTCGCGAACGGCGGCCGATACCTCGGGCTGTGCATGGGCGCCTACCTGGCCGGCGCGCAGGGTTTCGGGCTGGTTGCCGGCGATATCGACTCCGAGGTCGACCGGCCGGGCTCGACGCTTCACGGCATCGCCGACACGGTGACGCCGGTCGTCTGGCGCGGGAAAAAGCGCTGGATCTACTATCAGGACGGCGCGAGGCTGCCGGTCGCGCCGATCGGCTCCGGCGGGATCGTGCTGGCGATCTACCCGAACAAGGACATCGCGGCTGCCACTTACCGCTACGGCAAAGGGCGCGTCGGCCTTGCCGGCCCGCATCCGGAGGCCGATGAAAGCTGGTATCGCCAGAACGGCCTCACGAACCCGGACGGCGTGGTGCCGGACATGGCGTACGACCTGATCAACGCGACGATGAAGCCTTAGCGGAGGGGCCGCGGCGCGCGCGGGTTCATTTATTTCCGCTTGGCGCGATACGCGTCGAGATTTTTCCGTGCCTGTGCACGGATTGCGCGCTGCATGAAGGGCGTCCAGCCGAGCAGCGCGCCTTTCATCCCGATCGCCTGACGCGCCCAGCGCCACAGGTCGAAATGGTCGCGATGCTCGACGATGCGTCCGTCGCGAAACCGGAAGCGCGCATCGATCCGGTTGACCACCATCCGCCCGCTCGCGGCGAACCGGTAGCGCGCGCTCCACGTCGCGCGCCCGGCCTGGTCGTCCGCGGCGACTTCGCCGAACGTCAGCGAGAACTCCTGGGCTCGCGCGACCAGCATCCGCCACATGTCGCGCGCAAGTTCGCCGCGCAGTTCGCCGAATGCGGGATCGCTGAACACGATGTCGTCGGCGTAGCACGCGAGCATCGCATCGATGTCGCGCTGCTGGAAGGCCGTGTAGAAGCGCTGGATCAACGCGGTGTTCGGATCGGTCATGTTGGGCGTAACGGGGCAGGGAGGGGCGGACGATGACGTCCGTCGAAACGTCGATCGGGAAAGTAGCGGCCGGCAGCGCAAACCGGCGCCCGAGCCTGCGACTTCGGGCGCGCAGGCTCGCCCACGGATGATACGCGTCAGCGGGCCGCCATCGCGACGTTCCGATCGTTCCGTCCCGTCACCAGGCAGCCCGACATGAAGGCCTCGCTCTGGCTGCCGGCGGCGGCTTCGCCAAAGCCGCGACCGAGCGCGTCGGCCTTCACCTGCGCGGCGCCTTGCTCGCACGCGAGCGGGCTGGCGTCGCGGCCCTGCGCATGCAGGATCGCGCGATCGCCGATGAGATAGGCCAGCAGTGCAAAAACAGCGATATGTACGGCGCGTCTCATGGTTCGTCTCCTCGTCGCTCAAGCGTAACGCGGACACGTTCGACGAAGCACTTGGGGCTTCCCCCGGTAAACGTCTGCTGAAAGCGGTAGCGGGGCGGGACGATCCTGTCCTGTTTTTCCGTCGCCGCCGCCCGGCGGGCGGGCAATGCGCGGTAGTTTGACGAATGTCAGGGTACGGGCGGGCGGCGGCGGTCGCGCGGCCGTTCAAGGCGATAGCATGAATGCATGATTTGACGAAACGCGACGCAGGGTCAACGCGTCAGGTCCGGCAAGCACGCAGGTGTTGAATATCGCTGTCGAAATAGTGAGGAATCCAAATGTTGAACGTCTCTTCCGTCCTGATCAGTCTTGCCCCGATGTGGGCGATCCTGCTGCTGGCGTCTTCGGCGGCCGCCTATTTCGTGTTCTGGCGCAAGGCCATCAAATAAGCGCTGCGCGACAGCGTGCGCACGATGCGCACGCGTGACGCGCCTTTCCGTCATTGCACCGCCGTCACCGGCACGTTCGAAATTCGCACCAGCCGCGCCATCACGCTGCGCCGGAACACCGACATCAGCGCGTGCAGCGGATCGCGTCTCGGCGCGGCGACGACGATCTCGTCGCACCCGGTCTCGGCCGCCACGGCCGCGATCGTATCGGCGACCGGGCCGACCTTCATTACGACGCTGAATTTCACGTCCGCATCGCGCAGGATCCGCTCGGCCATCGCGAGATCGTCGGTCGCGAATCGTGTCTCGATCGCGCGCAGCCGCGACAGCGGGTGATAGGCCTCGAGCCGCGTCGATTCCAGCGGCGCCTGCACATTGATCAGCACGACCTCCGACGCGCAGCGCTCGCGATACAGGAACGTCGCGTGACGAACTGCCTGAAGCGAGCGGGGCGAATGGCCGACCGGAACCAGCAGCTTGAGCATGGACGATGAACCCGGAAACGAAGTGCTTCCAGCGTAGCGGGCGGCCGGACGAAGCGATCTAAAGAGATCGGTCGGCCGTATAAAAATGTCGTTAACGTGCGCGGTCCTGTGACGCACCGATTAAAAATATAAGAAATTTAAGTTTATGCGCATAAACGGCAGCGAGCGGCGACGCCGGCCCCGCCCGGTCGTCGCCGGCTGTCCGAAGCATCGCGATTCAGTCGAATCCGCAATGAATTGCGCCGCAAAATATCGGAGGTCGCCCGGATCGCGTCGCGTAGAGTAGAGCGGCGGCCGCCGCCGGGCGGCGCGCCATCCGATACCGCTTCCCAGGAGACCCCGCATGCCGCACGGCGCCCCGCAGTTTCTCGCTCCCGCTTCCATTCCCGTCGATCCGGTCGTGCGCCTGTCGGCCGGCGAGCTTGCGTCGGCGATCCGCAGCAAGGCGGTTTCGTGCGTCGAGACGATGCGTGCGTATCTCGACCATATCGAGCGCGTGAACGGCGCGGTCAACGCGATCGTCGCGCTGCGCGACCGCGACGCGCTGCTGGCGGAAGCCGCGGAAAAGGATGCGGAGCTGGCGCGCGGCGACTATCGCGGCTGGCTGCACGGGATCCCGCAGGCGCCGAAGGATCTGGCGATGACGAAGGGGCTGCGGACGACCTACGGCTCGCCGATTTTCCGCGAGAACGTGCCGCAGGCCGATTCCGTCGGCGTCGCGCGGATGCGCGCGGCCGGCGCGATCTTCATCGGCAAGACCAATACGCCCGAGTTCGGGCTCGGTTCGCACACGTTCAACGAGGTCTACGGCGCGACGCGCAACCCGTACGACCTGACGAAGAGCGCGGGCGGCAGCAGCGGCGGCACGGCGGCGGCGCTCGCGTCGCGGATGCTGCCGGTGGCGGACGGCAGCGATTTCGGCGGGTCGCTGCGCAATCCGGCCGCGTTCTGCAACATCGTCGGCTTCCGTCCGTCGCAGGGCCGCGTGCCGCGCTGGCCGGGCGTCGACGTGTTCATGCAGCAGCTCGGCATCGAAGGGCCGATGGGCCGCACCGTCGGCGACGTCGCGCAACTGCTCGCGATCCAGGCCGGCTACGACCGCAACGATCCGCTGTCGCTCGCGGAAGATCCGGCCGTGTTCGCGCAACCGCTCGACGCGGACCTGCGCGGCAAGCGCATCGCGTGGGTCGGCGACTGGAACGGCTATCTGGCGACCGAGGCCGGCGTGCTCGCGCAGTGCGAGCGGGGGCTCGCGACGCTGCGGGAAATCGGCTGCGACGTCGATGCCGCGCTGCCGGCGTTCGCGCCCGACCGGATCTGGCGTCTGTGGCTCACGCACCGGCACTTGCTGTCGGGTGGCGGGCTGCTCGCGCACTATCGCGACCCGGCGCGGCGCGCGCTGCTGAAGCCCGAGGCGATCTACGAGGTCGAGGGGCTGCTCGCGATGCAGGGCGCGGCGATGTTCGACGCGAGCGTCGAACGGACCGCGTGGCATCAGGCGGTGCTGAGTTTCTTCGACCGTTACGACTTCATCGCGGCGCCGACCGCGCAGGTGTTCCCATTCGACGTCGACCAGCGCTGGCCGAAGGAGATCGCGGGCCGCGCGATGGACACCTACCATCGCTGGATGGAAACGGTCGTGCCGTGGACGCTGGCCGGCTGCCCGGTGATCAACGTGCCGGTCGGCTTCAACGACGCGGGATTGCCGATGGGGATGCAGCTGATCGGGCGTCCGCGCGCCGATCTCGCCGTGCTGCAGCTTGCGCACGGCTACGAGCAGGCGGCCGACTGGGTCAACCAGCGGTTGCCGGCGTGGATGGCAGCGTAACGGCGTCGCCGGCGGGCAGTGGCGGGCGGTAGTGGCCGCATGACGAAGCGGGCGGCGATGCGCTGCCCGTTTTGCTTGGCATCGCTCGACACGAAACGCGCCCGTGGAGGTGTTTCGGCGCGCTGCCTGCGCACGCCGGAGCCTGCGTCCATTGACGCAACCGGAGAAAGAATGCCGGTACGCGCATCACATCGCACCGCAAACATGGACGAATCGGCGCGACGACGGTCGCCGGCCGCGGAATTGCAAGCGGCGGCGCGCGGTGATTTCGTTTCGATGTGTTTCAGTCGTTGCGGCGGCGCGCGACGCGCTTCGACAATATCGCCTCGACCATTCGGGCACGAGGGAAAAACATGAAGCACATTCGCGCGACGGGCCGGCATCTGGCCTCGGCAGGCATCGCGTTCGGCATCCTGGCGAGCGGCGCCGCACACGCGCAGCTCGACCTGCAGTCGATCGGCGCGTCGCTGCTCGGCGGCGGGCAGCAGCAGGCGGCAGCGCCGGCGCAGGGCGGTGTCGCGCAGTTGCTGCAGGCCTATGTCGGCGCGAACCAGCAGGTGCTGAGCGGCCAGTCGTCGCTCGCATCGGCGATGGGCCTGACCGGGGCGGCCGGGCAGGCGCAGCAGGCCGCGAGCCAGTTATCCGGCGGCGATGCGCTGTCGCCGGCCACGCTGTCGCAGATGGGCGGCGCGCAGCAATCGGTGTCGCAGGCGCTCGGCCAGGCGTTCGCGAGCGGCGGCGCCACGCACGGGCCGATCGACAAGCAGGCGTTCAGCAACGGCCTCGCCTCGCTCGGGCAGGGGCTCACGCAGTATTCGCAACTGCAGTCGGGGCTCGGCAATCTCGGTTCGACGAGCGCGGCGTCGCTGCTGCAGTCGGGCCTGAATCCGCAGAACATGCAGGCCGCGACGTATATCGCGCAAAGCGCGCCGGGCCAGTTGCAGTCGCTTGCCGCGACGCTCAGCCAGGCCGTGCAGTTCGCGACGAGCCAGGGCATTTCGGTGCCGTCGGTCGCGTCGTCCGCACTGAAGCTGCTGCCGTAACGTCGTGCGGGTGCGGCGGCGATGCGTGGCCATCATCGCGCACGCCGGCCACGAACGATAGGCCCGCACAACATGGGGATTTCGCGCGATGCTATCGTGGCGGGTCCCTTTCATCGGTGCCGGTTCATGACTGACTCGTTCGACCTCTCGCGCTATTTTTCCCGCATCGGCTACGACGGCCCGGTCGAGCCGACGCTCGACGTGCTGCGCCGGCTGCATCTG
Source organism: Burkholderia sp. MS389 (assembly GCF_016899425.1). Classification (GTDB taxonomy): domain Bacteria; phylum Pseudomonadota; class Gammaproteobacteria; order Burkholderiales; family Burkholderiaceae; genus Burkholderia; species Burkholderia sola. Next base: position 881,120 of record NZ_CP045995.1, on the reverse strand, counting down.
CTGCACCCGCAGGCGATTCCGTTCGAAAACCTCAATCCGCTGACCGGCGCGCGCGTCGCGCTCGACCTGCCCGCGATCGTCGACAAGGTGATCGAACGCCGCCGCGGCGGCTACTGCTTCGAACTCAACAAGCTGTTCTACACCGCGCTCACGACGATCGGTTTCCGCGTGACGCCGCTGATCGCGCGCGTGCGCTGGATGCGGCCGCCCGAGATCGTCACCGCGCAGACGCACATGCTGCTGCGCATCGACCTCGACGGCGCGGCGTGGCTCGCGGACATCGGCTTCGGCAGCGCGACGCTGACCGCGCCGCTGCGCTTCGCGCCGGGCGAGCGGCAATTGACGCCGCATGGCGCGTTTCGCGTGGTCGATGCGCCGGTCCACGGCGAATTCGACATGCAGTTCGAGATCCCCGACGGCTGGCACACGACCTACCGCTTCTCGCTGAAGCCGGCCGAATGGATCGATTACGACGCCGCGAACTGGTTCACGTCGACGTATCCCGAATCGATCTTCGTGAACGACCTGATCGCGTGCCGCGTGCTGCCGGACGGCCGCGCGGCGCTGGTCAACACCGTGCTGACGCTGCGCGACGCGGCGGGCGCCGGGCGCACGGTCACGTTCGACACAGCAGCCGACTGGGCCGCGTGCCTGCGCGACACGATCGGCGTCAATACGGCGGGATTCGATCTCGACGCGCTGTTCGCGCGGCTCGCGGCGCGAGTTGCGCGGTAACGCGGACATACGAGGCACTGCAAGCGGCCTGCTCGCGAGCCGCGCGCCGATTCATTCCAGTCGTTTCACCGCATCCGCATTTGACTTTTGCTAGCATACTAGCCCCATGACCGACGAAGAAGTGAAGCAATTCAACGTGTACCTGCCGCTCTCCCTGATCCGGCAGGTCAAGCATCGCGCCATCGAAACGGAGCAATCGCTGTCCGCGCTGGTGGCCGACGCGTTGCGCGCGTACCTGGCCGCGCCGCCGCCCGGCGCGGGACCGTCCAACCAGGAGGAGTGACATGTCATCCGAGCGAATCGAAGCCGTGTATCTGACCACGCACAACTGGGGCAAGTCGGCGAAGTTCTTCCAGGCGCTGGGCTTCACGCTGGAATTCGAAACCGATCACCAGTCGGGCCAGTTGCGCAGCGGCGACGGCCCGTTCCTGTTCATCGCCGAAGCGCCGCCGAGCGAAAAGCCCGACATGCAGGTCGTGATCAAGGTCGCCGACGAGCAGGCGGTGCAGCCGCGGCCGATCGTCGATGTCGTCGCGCCGTTCGAGGATACGCACTGGGGGACGCGCGACATGACCGTGCGCGATCCGGACGGTCGCGTGTGGCGTCTGCAGGCGCCGGGCAAGCAGCTCGCGTGAGGTCGACATGACGGTTATCCGCGAAGACGATGCGCCCGACAGCACGGCCGCGCGCGTCGCGCTGTGGCGTGCGCTGCACGTCGAACTCGACGCGCCGCCGCACGTGCTCGCCGACGCAATCGGGTTGCAATTGCTCGCGCCGGCGCCCGGCTGGCAGCAGCGCGGCGACATGGATCCGCAGTTCACGCGGCCGTTTCGCGCGTCGATCGTCGCGCGGGCGCGCTTCATCGAGGATCTCGTGGCCGAACAGGCGGCGCGCGGCGTGAGCCAGTACGTGATCCTCGGCGCGGGGCTCGACAGCTTCGTGCAGCGCCGGCCGGACATGGCGTCGCGCGTGACCGTGTTCGAAGTCGACCCGCCGGCGCCGCAACGCTGGAAGCAGCGCCGCCTGGCCGAACTCGGCTTCGGCGTGCCCGACTGGCTGCGTTTCGTGCCGGTCGATTTCGAGGCGGAGCAGTCGTGGCGCGACGCGCTCGTCGGCGCGGGCTTCGATGCGGGCCAGCCGGCGGTCGTGGTGTCCACCGGCGTCAGCATGTACCTGACGCGCGAAGCGAATGCGGCCGCGCTGCGCGAAGTCGCGTCGCTCGCGCCCGGTTCGACGTTCGCGATGACGTTCCTGCTGCCGCTGGAAAATGCGGATCCGGACGTGCGCCCCGGGTTGGAAATGGCCGCGAAGGGCGCGCGGGCGAGCGGCACGCCGTTCATCAGCTTCTTCATGCCGGAACAGATCCAGGCGCTTGCACGGGAGGCCGGTTTTGCGAAGGCCGAATACGTGTCGGCCGCCGAGCTGACGCGCCGTTATTTCGCCGATCGCATGGACGGCCTGCGGCCGCCGAACCGCGCGGAAGAATTGCTCGTCGCGACGGTCTGACCCGTCGCCTTCGTCACGCGCGTTCGAGCACGGCCATTTCCCGCACGACCACGAGCAGCACCGCGAGGCTCGTGCCGCCGGATGCGCGTAGATCCGCGAGCAGGTGCTCGTAACGCGCGAGCGCGGCCTCGCGGCGCACGCGCCACGCGCCGACGATCGTGTCCGGCGTGGTCGAATCCGGCGATTCCGCGAGCGCGCTCGTCGCGAGCGTGCGCTTGAGCCGCGCGACTTCCGCGAGCGCGGCGGCGCGCGCGAGCATGTCCCAGTGCGTCGGCGTCGGCAGGTTCGCCGCGCGTTCGCCGATCCACCCGTAATTGAGCAGCGTGCCGAGCGAGAAATAGACGCCCGCGACGAGTTCGAGGCTGCGATTGCAGGTCGCCGCCACTTCGGCGATGTCGAGCAGCGCGGCCGAGATGTCGCCGCTTGCGACGCGTACCGCAAGCGCGCTGTCGACGCCGGCGTCGACCAGCACGCGCTGCCGCTCGGACAGCGCTTCCAGATCGTCGGCCGGCAGCAGCGACGGCAGTTGCGGCGCGATGCGCTGCACCGCGTCGCGGCAGCGCGCGATCAATCCGGCGACGCCGCCGTCGGCCACCGCGCCGGACTGCAGATGCCGCAGGAACCACAGCGCCGCGCGCTCCAGCAGCCGCGCGACGTCGACGAACATGCGGGCCTGCACGTCGTCGGCGACGCGATTGTCGAGCGCGTCGATATCGCGCCACACCGCATCGAGGTCGAACACGTCGCGCGCCATGATGCACGCGCGCACGATGTCGCCGGGCTGCGCGTCGGTTTCCTCCATCAGCCGGTGCACGAACGCGCAGCCGACGCGGTTCACGAGCGCGTTCGTCAGATGCGTCGCGAGAATCTCGCGGCGCAGCGGATGGCGGCGCATCGGCTCGCTGAAGCGCTGTTGCAGCGGCTTCGGGAAGTAGTCGACGAGCATCGCGGCCACCAGCGGATCCTCGGGCACGTCGGATTCGAGCAGCGCGTCGTAGAGCCACATCTTGCTGTACGCGAGCAGCACCGCGCGCTCCGGCGACGTGAGGCCGAGCTTCGCGGCCTGCCGCTCGGCGACTTCGTCGTCGGTCGGCAGGAACTCGATCACGCGGTTCAGGCGGCCCGCGCGCTCGAGCCAGCGCATCAGGCGCGCCTCGGCGTCGAGCAGTTCGACCGCATAGCGGCCGGCGATCGACAGTGCCTGCGTCTGGTAGTAGTTGTCGCGCAGCACGAGCAGCCCGACTTCGTCGGTCATCTCGGCGAGCAGCGCGTTGCGCTGCTTCTCGGTCATCTCGCCGTCGGACACCACGAGTCCGAGCAGGATCTTGATGTTGACTTCGTGATCCGAACAATCGACGCCGGCCGAGTTGTCGATCGCGTCGGTATTGATGCGGCCGCCGCGCTGCGCGAATTCGATGCGGCCGAACTGCGTGCAGCCGAGATTGCCGCCTTCGCCGACGACCTTGCAGCGCAGGTCCGCGCCGTTCACGCGCACCGCGTCGTTCGCGCGGTCGCCGACCTGCGTGTGCGTTTCGCGCGCGGCCTTCACGTAGGTGCCGATGCCGCCGTTGTACAGCAGGTCGACCGGCGCCTGCAGGATCGCGCGGATCAGCTCGGTGGGCGGCAGCGCGTGCGCGTCGATGCCGAGCGCGGACTGCACGGCCGGCGACAGCGGGATCGTCTTCGCGGTGCGCGGATACACGCCGCCGCCCGGCGAAATCACCGACGTATCGTAGTCGGCCCAGCTCGAGCGTTCGAGCGCGAACATCCGCTGGCGCTCCGCGAAGCTCGTTGCCGGGTCGGGGTTCGGGTCGAGGAACACGTGCCGGTGATCGAACGCGGCGACGAGCCGGATATGCGGCGACAGCAGCATCCCGTTGCCGAACACGTCGCCCGACATGTCGCCGACGCCGACCACGGTGAAATCGGTCGCCTGCGTGTCGATGCCCATCTCGCGGAAGTGCCGCTTCACCGATTCCCACGCACCGCGCGCGGTGATCGCCATCTTCTTGTGGTCGTAGCCGACCGAGCCGCCGGACGCGAACGCGTCGTCGAGCCAGAAGCCGTATTCGTGCGAGATCGCGTTCGCATAGTCGGAGAAGGTGGCCGTGCCCTTGTCGGCGGCGACGACCAGGTACGGATCGTCGGCGTCGTGGCGCACCACGTCGGGCGGCGGCACGATCGCGTTGCCGGCGAGGTTGTCGGTGAGGTCGAGCAGCCCGCGCAGGAACGTCTGGTAGCACGCGATGCCTTCGCGCATCCACGCTTCGCGATCGCTCTGCGGCGGCGGGTTCTTCACGACGAAGCCGCCTTTCGAGCCGACCGGCACGATCACGACGTTCTTCACCATCTGCGCCTTCATCAGCCCGAGCACCTCGGTGCGGAAATCCTCGCGGCGATCCGACCAGCGCAGGCCGCCGCGCGCGACGCGCCCGCCGCGAAGGTGCACGCCCTCGACGCGCGGCGAATACACCCAGATCTCGAACATCGGCTTCGGTTCGGGCAGGCCGGGCACCTTCGCCGGATTGAACTTGAACGACAGGTACGGCTTCGATTCGCCGTTCGCGTCCGCGAGGAAGTAGTTCGTGCGCTCGGTCGCGTTGATCACGCCGAGGAACTGGCGCAGGATGCGATCCTCGTCGAGGTTCGGCACCTGGTCGAGCGCGCCTTCGATCGCCTTCAGCAGCCGTTCGGCCTGCACGTCGCGCGTGTCGCCGATGCGCGGATCGAAGCGCAGCAGGAACAGCTCGACGAGTTGCCGCGCGATCGCCGGATTGCCGGTCAGCGCGCGTTCGATATACGCGTCGCTGAAGGTCGAGCCGACCTGCCGCAGATATTTCGCATACGCGCGCAGGATCGTGACCTCGCGCGCGCTCAGGTGCGCGCGCAGCACGAGGCGGTTGAAGTCGTCGTTCTCGATCCGGCCGCTCCAGATCCGGTCGAACGCATCTTCGAACAGGCCTTTCACGCGCTCGATGTCGAACTCGGTATCGTCGGCGAGTTCCAGCCCGAAATCGTGTACCCACGCGTGCGCGGCGTCCTGCGTCTGGATCCGGTATGGCCGCTCCTCGTCGACGCGCACGCCGAGATGTTCGAGCATCGGCAGGCTGCGCGACAGCGCGATCGGGTCGCCCGCGCGATACACCTTGAAGCGGAACGCGCGCGGCTCGGCCTCGATCGGCCGGTACAGGTTCATCGCGAGCTGGCCCGAGTCCTTCACGCGCTCGATCAGCTCGATGTCGCGCACGGCCGTGCGCGCCGGATAGTCGTCGCGATAGCCTGCCGGGAATGAATCGGCATAGCGCTGCAGCAGGCGGTTGCCTTGTTCTTCGCCGAATGCGTCGAGCAGCGCGTCGGCGAGATCGTCCTGCCAGCGGCGCGTGACCTGCACGAGCCGCGTTTCGAGTTCGCGCGTGTCGACGTCGGGCATCGTGCCCGGTTCCGCATGCACGACGAAGTGAATGCGGGCGAGCGCCGATTCCGACAGCAGCGGCGTGAATTCGACGTTCACGCCGTTGTACGCGTCGACCAGCAGCTTCGCGATGCGGCGGCGCAGGTCGGTGTTGTACTTGTCGCGCGGCACGAACACGAGGCACGACACGAAGCGGTCGAACCGGTCGCGCCGCACGAACAGTCGCGTGCGCTGGTGTTCCTGCAGGCGCAGGATGCCGAGCGCGATGTCGTAGAGCCGGTCTTCGTCGGCCTGGAACAGTTCGTCGCGCGGATAGGTTTCGAGCACCGTCACGAGCGACTTGCCGAGATGCCCTTTCGGCAAAAAGCCCGCGCGCCGCACGATGTTCGCGCACTTGCGGCGCACGATCGGAATCTCGGTGTACGAACCGAAATAGGCGGTCGATGTGTAGAGCCCGATGAAGCGGCGCTCGCCGGTGACCTTGCCGTCGGCGCCGACGAGTTTCACGCCGACGTAGTCGAGGTAGCCGGGCCGGTGCACCGTCGCGCGCGAATTCGCCTTGGTCACGAAGATCGGCCAGGCGCCGGTGATGATGTCGGCGGCGGCCGGCGGCAGCGGCGTCACGTCGGCGGCGCCGGACGTGCGCAGCGATTCGCGCAGGATCCCGAAGCCCGAGCCCTCGATGCCGCGCAGGCCGAAGCCCGTGCCGTCCGATACGAGCGCGTAGTCGCGCTGACCGAGGAACGTGAAGTGATCGGCGGCCATCCATTCGAGGAACGCGCGCGCCTCGATGTCCTCCGCGGTCGATTCGCGCGCCTTCATCTCCTTGATCGTCGCGCGGGCGATGTCGACGATCTTCGGCCAGTCCTCGACCGACGCGCGCACGTCGCCGAGCACGCGCGCGATGTCCTCGCGCAGCGTGTCGAGCAGCGCGGCGTCGCCGCAGCGGTCGACTTCGAAATGGATGAACGACGCGAGTTGCGACTGGCCGTCGCCGGACGTCGCACCGCCCGCGTCGACGCGCTCGATGCCGCCGCCGGCGCCGCGCCAGATGCGGAACACCGGATGCAGCGCCGAGTGCAGCGCGAGCCCGAGACGGTTGATGGCCATCGTCACCGAGTCGACCAGGAACGGCATGTCGTCGTTGACGATCTCGATCACCGTGTGGTCGGAATGCCAGCCGTGCTGTTCGAGAATCGGGTTGTACACGCGCAGGCGTTCGCTGCCGGGCACGAATTTCTGGGCGGTCTGCCAGTGCGCCATCGCGGCGCCGTACAGGTCGGCGATGCCGCGGCTCTGCAGATCGTCGGCATCGACGAAATCGTAGTAATGACGCAGGAAGGGTTCGACGATCCGGAACGTGGCGTCGGGCAGACGAGCGCGCGCGAATTCGACGACATCGGAGAGCAGGTGTGCGACGACTTCCTCGTTCTTCGCTTCCATGGCGGTCTCCGTCGGGTGGCCATTGGCTGCTGCGTCTGTCCGGCATTATGCGCCGATTGCGTGACAAAGCGATGTGCGGGCGCACAACGGAGGCGAGTGGAGGCGCTGGCGTGCAGCACGCGTCGCAGGCGCTGCGGTGCAGGGCTCAGTGCAGGGCTCAGCACAGAGCGGACGGTGCCGACGCGACGCCGCCGTCGGTGCTCAGCGCTCGTCGCTCCACAGCTTCCCTGCCGTCGCCCAGTTCTCCTTCTTCACGTCGGTCAGGATGATGTCGACCGAGCCCGGCGTGCAGCCGAGCGTGTCGCACGTGACACGCGTGATTGCTTCGACGAATGCGCGCTTCTGCTCGACGGTGCGGCCTTCGAACAGCTGGATATTGAAAGTCGGCATGACACAGGCTCCGGTTGGGATTGAACGATTGACGATGGACGATTCGGTCGGGTGCGGATGCGCGGTCAGTCGCGATAAGACGGATCGATCCGGTCGAGCCGGCGCAGCAGCGCCGGCCATTCCAGTTCGCCTTCGATCGCGCCGCCGTCGCGCAACTGTTCGGCGGTGCGCTCGGCGATGGCCGGCTCCGGCAGCACGAGCGGCCCGCCGCCAGCTTGCGCGCGCACCTGGATGTCGCACGCCTTGATCAGCGTATCCATCAGCACGTACGCTTCGGCGACGGTCCGGCCGACCGTCAGCGTGCCGTGGTTGCGCAGCAGCATCGCGGATTTCGCGCCGAGGTTCGCGGTCAGCCGTGCGCCTTCGGCCGGCGAGAACGCGAGCGCTTCGTAGTCGTGGTACGCAAGATCGCCGTGAAAGCGCAACGCGTGCTGCGACGCCGGCAACAGCCCGTCGCGCTGGATCGACACGGCGATGCCGGCCGTATTGTGCAGGTGCATCACGCAGACGGCATCGGCGCGCGCGGCGTGCACGGCCGCATGCAGTGCAAAGCCGGTCACGTTGACCGCGTGCTCGCTGTCGCCGATCCGGTTGCCGGCGAGGTCGATCTTCACGAGGTTCGATGCGCGTACCTCGTCGAACGTGAGGCCGAACGGGTTGATCAGGAAGTGGCCGGGCTCGCCGGGCACGGTCGCGGATAGATGCGTGTAGATCAGGTCGTCCCAGCCGTTCAGCGCGACGAGCCGGTACGCGGCGGCGAGGTCGACGCGCAGCCTGCGTTCGGCGTCGGAGATCGGGCCGCCGGGCTTCACGGCGTCAGGACGGTGTGCGAATGACATCGGGTGCTCCGAGGGTGAGGCGGCGCGCGACGACTACGGTCACCCACGCCGCGAGCGCGAACGGGGCTGTAAACACCGAGATGCCCGCGCGCATCGCGAGCCACTGGATCAGCGCGGCGAGTGCGGCGGCCGCGAGCGCCGCACGCGGCCCGCGCGACATCAGCGCGAGTGCGGCGAGCGCGCCGTTGAAGCCGAGCAGGCCGCCGGCGAACGACGCGTCGCTTGCGCCGAGCGCGATCAGCAGCACGGTCGACGCGATCGCGCCGCCGAGCGCGAACGCGGCCGCGCGGCGTGACGCGACGGCGAGGGCGGCGACGACCAGCGCGCCGGCCCATGCGCCTTGCGCGAAGGTGGTCTGAGCAACGCCCGACAACAGCGCGTCGGTTGCGGAAGCGAGTGTCGGCACCGGGGCGGCGGTCGCGCCGTCCGCATGCTGCAACGCGACAAACGGCAGCCACAGCGCGGTGACGACCAGGCACGGGCTCGAATACGGGCACTGGCGCCAGCGGGCGAGCGACGCCCGCATCGCGCGTTGCACGAGCGCCGCGCCGATCGCGACCAGCGGCACCAGCGCGACGGCGGCGAGTTGATGGGGCGCGAACAATACGGCGATCAGCGCCGCGAGCGCGCCGTTGAAGCCGTGCAGCCCCTGTTCGACGTCGCGGCGTTCGGCGCCGGCCAGCACGGCCGTCATGCTGGCGGCGGCAGAGCCGACCAGCGCCGCGCATGCGAGCCGCAGGTCGTTCAGCGCGAGCGCGGCGAGCAGCAGCGACCCGGTGAGCGCATTCGCCTGCAGCACGATCTGCCCGATGCCGCGCAGCAGGATGCGCAGGTCGATCGACGGCGAAGCGGGGCGGGCAGTAGGCATGATCGCGGCGGAACAGGATGAGCCGCGAGCATAGGACATGCTGCGATGCACCGGAATAGGGAATTCCGGATAGTCAGGATTTGTGGTCGATGCCCTGAAGCGGGGCATCGCGAGGTGCGGTGCGCGTACTCGGGATGTGTTGTTAGCGTTTTCGCGAGATTCTGGCGATTCGATATCAAATTTGCGCCATCGCTATTGCTTTCGCGTGCACGCGGGGTTGCCGAGGGGGGACCCATGCGCGTCAGTTTCAACGCTCTAGCGACCGGGCCGCCGAGCTGGACTCAATCGACGGCGGCATTCCGGATAGCGACGATTTGTGTGACGATGCCCCGACGCGGGATACCAAGGAGGTGGAACGATGCGCGAAGTACGTTGGGCGTCGCTCGAAGGCGACGGAATCGAACATCTGACGTTCGACCGGAGTGAATCCGGCATCGTCGTCGAAAGCGCGGTGGTCGGCCAGCGGTATGGCCGCGCGTACGGGCTCGCGTATCGCGTCGAATGCGATCTGCAATGGCGCGTGACCTACGCGGTGCTCAAGGTGATGGGCGGCGGCACGCTCGAACTGCGTGGCGACGGGGCTGGGCACTGGCGTGACGGCTCAGGCCGCGAACTGCACGAGCTCGACGGCTGCATCGATATCGACATCGCCGCGACGCCGTTCACGAATTCGCTGCCGATCGGCCGCCTCGGGCTCGCGCGCGGCGAGCGGCGGCCGCTCGACGTCGCGTACATCTCGACGCCGGATCTGAAGGTCATGCCGGTCAAGCAGGCTTATGCGTGCATCGAACCGGGCCGCCGCTACCGCTACGAAGGGATCTTCCGGGATTTCACCGCGGAGATGGACATCGACGACGACGGGCTCGTGATCGACTACGAAACGCTGTTCGAGCGACTGCCGCCGCTGCGCTGATCCGCGGCTCCCGTTCTCGTGGCCGGCGCCGCTGCCGACGCGGCGGCAACCGCGGGCCGTTCATGCGCGGCCGCGAACCGGTCGATCCGCGACGCGATCATGTCCGGATGGCGCAGCACGATCCAGTGCGTGCCGTCGATTTCCTCGCGCACGTGCTCGCCGAGCCAGCGGTCGAGGTCGACCGACATCTCGGGCGTCACGTAGCGGTCGCGCAGCGGAACGAGAATCTGCACCGGCGCCTGCGCGTACCGCTCACGCGGCTTGCGGGCCCGGGCAAGGAAGTTCGCGCGGTACATCTGCATCCCGTTCAGCGCGTTCTTCAGTTGCACGGGATCGCGCTCGGCGCGCACGCGTTCGGTGAGCTGCAGCCAGCGCGGCCACAGCGCGGCGCCGCCGAGCCGCCATACCAGCGACGGCACGAGCGGCAGATGGAAGAACCCGATGTACCACGACTTCAGGCTCTGCTTGAGCCGCATCTTCGCGCGGAACACGTGATCGAGACACGGGCCGGAGATCGACGTGTACGACGCGATGCGGCCGCGGAACGCGGGGTCGGTCACGGCCTCCCAGCACTGGATCGAGCCCCAGTCGTGGCCGACCAGGTGGAACGGCCGGCCGCCGCAGGTCGCGTCGGCCACCGCTTTCAGGTCGCCGGCGAGCCGTTCGAGCGTGTAGTCGGCACGGCGGCGCGGCGCATCGGATGCGCCGGCGCCGCGCACGTCGTACGCGATCACGCGGTAGCGCTTCGCGAGCCGCGCGCGGATCGGCGCCCACACGGTCGCCGAGTCCGGGTAGCCATGCACGAGGATCAGCGGCGGCGCGCGACGCGACCCGCTGACGTAGACGGCGAGTTTCACGTCGCCGGACCGGACGGTCAGCATCTCGTGAGCGCGCGATCGCGTCATGCCTGCGCTACCGAATGCAGCGGCACGCGGCGCGGGGCGGCTTGCGCCGCATAGCGCGCGTTGGTCGCGTCGATGTTATCGAGCAGCGTGTCGAGCTCCTGCAGGTACTGATGGTTGTCGTGATCCCACGGGTGGAAGCCCGGGCGGAAGTAGTCGAGCCATTCGCGCGCGATGCTCGGGAACACGCCGTTCTTCGGGCTGTACAGATACTTCACGAGGCGCCACATGCCGTCGAACTTGCCGTGTTCGCGACGGTGCGCGCGCATCAGCCGCACGTGGAAGTCGAACACGATCGCCCAGAAGAATACCGTCGTCGTCAGCATCGTGCCGGTGCGCAGCAGGTAGCTGCCGAGGCCCGGCTTCATCACGGTGCGCCACACGTCGTAGGACACCGCCTTGTGCTCGGTTTCCTCCATCGCGTGCCACATCCACATCTGCTGGTAGCCCTCGACCGAGCCGTCGATCCGGTGCTCGTGGCCCGACAGCAACTGGTTCGCGAGGATCGCCGTGTAGTGTTCGAGCGCGATCGTGATCGCCAGCTGCATCGAGTGCGGCAGCACTTTCTTGAACCAGCCGAGGATCGTCCACAGACGCTTGTCGAGCTTGTGCGCGGGCAGGCCTGACGCCTGCAGCAGATCGTTGTATTCGATGTGCTCGCGCGTGTGCATCGCTTCCTGCCCGATGAAGCCGATGACCTGCTTCTTCAGCTCGGGATCCTCGATCCGGTCGCGGTAGTGGCGCACCGAATCCATGAAGAAGCGTTCGCCGGCCGGGAACAGCAGCGACAGCGCATTCATGAAGTGCGTGACCGGCACGCCCTGCACATGCCAGTCCTTCGCGCGTTCGGGCGGCAGCGCGAAACGGATGTCGCGCCGCACGGGCATCATGTTCGGTGTCGTCATGATTGTTCTCCCTGATTGCCTGCATTGTTGTAGGTGGCGTGCACCGGTGCCGGCGTGCCGCGTGCGGCACGGCGGGCTTTCGCGGCCTCGCGGCGCGTCGCGAGCACGACGAGCGCCTGGTACGCGGCCGGCAGGAGGCGCGCCATCCAGTCCGCGCCCTTCGCGTCGCGGCCGATCAGCACGCGGCGCTTGTTCTTGCGCACGCCGGCGAGGATCGTGCGCGCGGCGTCGTCGGCGGTCGTGATGAAGAACTTCTCGAAGCTGTCCTTGCCTTGCTGTTCGCTCTCGACGATGAAGCCGACCATGTTCTTCGCGACGCGGCTCGACTGCGCGATGTTCGTGCGGATGCCGCCCGGATGCACGCAGGTGGCCGACACGCCGCACTTCATCATGTCGAGTTCCTGGCGCAGCGATTCGGTGAAGCCGCGCACCGCGAACTTGGTCGCGTTGTAGCCGCTCATGCCCGGCTGCGCGAAGATCCCGAAGATGCTCGACGTGTTGATCACGTGGCCGTCGCCCGATGCCTTCAGGTGCGGCAGGAACGCCTTCGTGCCGTGCACGACGCCCCAGAAGTTGATGTTGACGATCCACTCGAGATCGCTGTAGTCCATCCCTTCGATCGTGCTCGACAGCGCGACGCCCGCGTTGTTGAAGATCAGGTTGACCTTGCCGTGCGCCTTCGCGGTGTCGTCGGCCCACGCGAACATCGCGTCGCGATCGCCGACGTCGAGCACGCGCGTCGATACGCGCACGTTCGGCGCGATCGCACCGACGATTCGTTCGGTTTCGGCGAGGCCGACGCCGTTCTTGTCGGCGAGCGACACGTGGCAGCCGGCCTGCGCGAGCTGGATCGCGAGTGCGCGGCCCATGCCCGAGCCGGCACCCGTGATCGCGGCGACCTTGTTGGCGAAATCTCTCATGTCGATGGCTCCTTGTCTGGCTCAGGCCGCTTCGGCGGACGTGGAAGCGGAAGCGGCCGGCGCGGCGGCGGGCCGCGCGGTCGTGTCGTGCGGTGCGCGATACGCGTGGTAATCGGCGATCGAGAACTGCGCGGTGGCCTGGCGGAAGCGCCACGTGAAGCCCGGCCACAGCGTCGTGTTCTTGCCGGTGCGCGGGTCGAGGTACCAGCTCTTGCAGCCGCCCGTCGACCAGATCGCCTTCTTCAGCTTGCCCTGCAGGTCGTCGTTGTACTGCGCCTCGACGAGCGGGCGTACCTCGATCGCCTCCGCGCGCTCGCGGCGCATCGCCTGCAGCGCGCCGAGGATGTATTCGATCTGCGACTCGATCATGAACACCATCGAGTTGTGGCCGAGGCCCGTGTTCGGGCCGACGATCATGAAGAAGTTCGGGTAGCCGGGCAGCGTCGTGCCGAGATACGCGTGCGCGCCGTCGCGCCACGCATCGACGATGTCGAGGCCGCCGCGGCCGATGATCGCGCCGCGCGGATACGGGTCGGCCACCTGGAAGCCGGTGCCGTAGATCAGGCAGTCGACTTCATGACGCTTGCCGTCGGTCGTCACGACCGCGTCGGCTTCGATGCGATCGATGCCGGTCGTGATCACGTCGACGTTCTTGCGCGACAGCGCCGGGTAGTAGTCGTTCGAGATCAGCACGCGCTTGCAGCCGAGCGTGTAGTTCGGCGTGACGGCCTTGCGCAGTGCCGGATCGGGAATCTGCTTGCGGATGTGACGCAGCGCGAGCTTCTGCACGTTCTTCATCAGCGACGGATGGATCGCGAAGCCGAGCACGCGCGATTCGAGCATCCAGTAGATGCCGCTGCGCACGACCTTCTGCGTGAACGGCAGCGTGCGGAACAGCCATTTCTCGACGCCGGTCAGGTTGCGGTCGGGCTTCGGCATGATCCACGGCGGCGTGCGCTGGAACAGCGCGAGCGACTTCACGCGCGGCGCGATCTGCGGCACGAACTGGATCGCGCTCGCGCCGGTGCCGATCACCGCGACGCGCTTGCCTTCGAGCGGGTAGTCGTGATCCCACTGTTGCGAATGGAATGCGCGGCCCTTGAAGGTCTCGACACCGGGAATCGCCGGCAGTGCGGCGCGCGACAGCCCGCCCATCCCGGACACCAGCACGCGCGCCGACAGCCGCTTGCCGTTCGCGAACGTGAGGCGCCAGCGTTGCGCGGCTTCGTCGTACTCGGCGCGCTGTAACTCGTGATTCAGCCGCAGGTGCGGGCCGACGCCGAAGCGCTGCACGCAGTCTTCCAGATACGTGCGGATCTCCGGCTGCGGCGCGAACATGCGGGTCCAGCGCGGGTTCGGCGCGAACGAGAACGAATAGACGTGCGATTGCACGTCGCATGCGCACCCGGGGTAATGATTGTCGCGCCACGTGCCGCCGACCGACGCGGCCTTCTCGAGGACGACGAAGTCGGTCGCGCCGGTTTGTTTCAGGCGGATCGCCATCCCGAGGCCGGCGAAGCCGGTGCCGATGATGGCGATGTCGATGGCTTCATCCCGGCCGTCAGGGCCGGGTGGACCGAAAGGCAACGTGCGAGCATTCATCCGGGTGTCTCCGATCTGGCTCATTTTTTAATGTTACATTGGTTGATGTAACGATAGTGGGTGAACCCGGAAACCGCAAGAGGCTAGAAGCGACGCTCTAAGGGCAGGAAATCAAGCGGGGAAAGGCTGAGCGGGGTTTGGAACGGTCCCGTTTCCGCCATGCGGGATGCGCGGAAAAGGCCGTCGGCAGGGCGGGAGGCGCTGGCGATCAAGCCGCCGGCGCGCGGCGGCCTGTTTGAAACGGTATCAGGGACGGATCGATCGAGCGGCCGTCTCATGGAAAACCCCGGCCACGATCGTGACCTGCGCTAGCGCATAAAGGCCCCAGATCAGATAGTCGATGCCCGGAAAACCGCCGAGGAACCGGCCGACGCCGATCAGCGTGTCCGAGCCGACGAAGATCAGGCTGCCGGTCGCGACCAGCGGGCCGTGCGTGCGGGCGGCGAGCGCGAAGCTCGCCATCGCGCACAGCACGAGCATATAGACGGCGACCGGCGCCAGCAGCTCGCCGAGGTGCGGGAAGAACGCCACGTAGAACGCCGGCGCGGCGATCCACAGCCCGACGAGCGCAACGATGCGCCAGCCACGCGGCCGCGCGCGCCACCGGAAGAAAATCGCGCAATAACACAGGTGCGTGAGCAGGAACGCGCCGAGGCCGAACACGAACGACAGTGGCCAGTCGGGCAACGCGAGCAGCACGTCGCCGAGCACGGCCGTCGCGAGTGCCGCGCACAGCCACGCGCGTTCGCGCGCCGCGCCGCAGGTGCCGCCCGCCGCGAGCAGCAGGATGCCCATCGCGGCCTTCGCGGCGGCCTGGCCCGGATAGGGCGCGGCGGCGAGCGACAGCCCGTACAGGAGCGCAGCCGCGATGGCGAGCGGCCAGAGCCGGCGGTAGGTGGCGGGAAGCGTGGCGATCAAGGCGGGTGTCTCCGGTTTGTTGTTGTCCGCGGTGGACGATGGGCCGTTCACCGCGTGGCTGCCGGCCATTATCCGGAAGAACGGGTGCGCGAAAACCGGCGAACCCTTCTAGGAAACGACGGCGACCGCGGGCGACGCCGCCACCGGACTTTTTTCGCGCGTTGCCCCGGCTGAACCGGGGCAACGGTTCCGATTCGGCTTGCTACGATCGCCGCGGTATTACCGTTGTCGTTGTCGTTGTCGTTGTCGTTGTCGATGTCCCGCCTTGCTTCGCGACTGGATGCGCGAGCCGGTACATGCCCGATGAATCCCCGCCGTGCCCGGCCCGCGCGCTCAGTCGAAGCGGGGCGGTCCGGCCATCACGAAAACAGGTCCGACCATGACCGAACTTTTCCACGGCGACGGCGCGATCCGTCGCACGACGCCGTACGGCTCGTCGATCGAAAACACCTACGCGGGCGTGCTGTCGTTCATGCGCCGCAACTACTCGCGCGCGCTCGACGGCGTCGACGTCGCGATCTCCGGCGTGCCGCTCGACCTCGCGACGACCTATCGCTCCGGTGCGCGGCTCGGGCCGGCCGCGATCCGCGCGGCGAGCGTGCAGCTCGCGGAGCTCAATCCGTATCCGTGGGGCTTCGATCCGTTCGACGATCTCGCGGCCGTCGACTACGGCGACTGCTGGTTCGATGCGCACAACCCGCTGTCGATCAAGCCGGCGATCGTCGAGCATGCGCGCACGATCCTGAGCTCGGGCGCGAAGATGCTGACGCTCGGCGGCGACCACTACATCACGTATCCGCTGCTGGTCGCGCACGCGGAGCGCTACGGCAAGCCGCTGTCGCTGATCCATTTCGACGCGCACTGCGATACGTGGGCCGACGACGATCCGGACAGCCTCAATCACGGGACGATGTTCTACAAGGCGGTAAAGGAAGGACTGATCGATCCCGCGACGTCGGTGCAGGTCGGCATCCGTACGTGGAACGACGACTTTCTCGGGATCGAGCGGCTCGATGCCGCGTGGGTGCATGACCATGGTCCGCGAGCGGCGGTCGAGCGGATCGTCGAGATCGTCGGCGCGCGGCCTGCGTATCTGACGTTCGATATCGATTGCCTCGATCCGGCGTTCGCGCCGGGGACGGGGACGCCGGTCGCGGGCGGATTGTCGTCCGCACAGGCGCTGGCGATCGTGCGCTCGCTCGGCGCGGTGAATCTGGTCGGAGCGGATGTGGTGGAGGTCGCGCCCGCGTACGATCACGCGGACATCACGGCGATCGCGGCTGCGCATGTGGCGTGCGATCTGCTGTGTTTGTGGCGGCAGAAGAAGGTGGCGGGGGCGCTGCGTTGAGCGCGTGCCGCTCTGGACACGAAAGCGGCCGGTGGGGCATCGCGCCCGGCCGGCCTGCTGATGGATGGGGCCGCGAGCGTTACTTCGCCGCCAGCGCACTCGCCACGGTTTTGTCGACCCATGCGTTGTCGGCCACGCTCAGCTTCTGCGGAATGAGCTTCGCCGCGTAGAACGCATCGGCGACACCCTGCTGCGCGGCGACGATGCGCTCATCGATCGGCACCGCACCGAACGGCACCCGCTTGATCCATGTTTCGACGAGTGCCTCGGGCAACCCGACCTTCGGTGCAAGCAGCGCGGCCGTGTCGGCCGGATGCCCGTTGACCCACTGGCCGGTTTCGCGCGCCTGTTTCAGGATCGCGCCGACCACGTCGGGATGCTGTTGCGCGAAACGCCGCGTCGCCTCGTAGAAATTGTTGGTCGCCGCGAGCCCCGCGTAATCGGACAGCGTGCGCACCTTCAGCGCGTTCTGCGCGGCCGCGTAGTACGGATCCCACACGGCCCACGCATCGACATTGCCGCTTTCGAACGCGGCGCGCGCGTCGGCCGGCGCGAGATACACGGGATGGATTTCGTCATAGCGCACGCCGGCTTTCTTCAGCGCCTCGAGCAGCAGGTAGTTCGCACTCGAGCCTTTCTGCAGCGCGACCTTCTTGCCGCGCAGGCCGGCCACCGTCCGGATCGGCGAATCGCTCTTCACGAATACCGCTTCGTTGTGCGGCGCCGGCGGTTCCGCGCCGACATAGACGAACTGCACGCCGGCCGCCTGCGCGAACACGGGTGGCGGCGCGCCGGTGTAGCCGAAGTCGATGCTGTTCGCGTTCAGTGCTTCGAGCAGTTGCGGGCCGGCCGGGAATTCGAACCATTGAACGTCATAGCCGAGCGGCTTGAGTCGCGCTTCGAGCGCGCCCTGCGCCTTGACGATCGACAGCAGGCCGGCCTTTTGATAACCGATGCGCACGATTTTGTCGGTGCCGCCTTGCGCGAATGCCGACGCGGCGGACAGCGCAACGAGCGAGACGGCGGCGGCGCGGGTGATCCAGCGGGTGAAACGAATCATCGAACGAACTCCATGCGAGGCATCTTCGGGGAGCGGCGGGCGCCGCTCGGTTGGAAGAATCGTCGCATGGGCGATCGCGCCCGCAAACGAAGCATTGCCGATATGGATATGACGGCGGCCGCCCTATGCTTTGGCGTCGTGGCCTGCCGGATCGGACGACTCCGTCGTGCCGGAATGCGGCGAAACAGGTGAACGGGCGTGTCATGCAAAAAGCCGGTGGGCACGTTGCCCGCCGGCTTTTTATGACCGTCTGCTGATATCGACAGTAGCGTGGCCTTTAACCGCGCGTATCGACCCAGTTGCGTGCCCAGCGTGCCGAATGCGCGATCGCCTGCGCTTCGCTCGCGAAGTAGTCGAGCGAATAGAACTGGTAGCGGCCTTCGTCGCGCGTGCTATCGGCGCGTTCGAGCAGCAGGTTGGATGAAAAGCTCCCGTCGGGCAGGCGATGCGCCGAGGGTTGGACGGCATAGCCGTTGTACTGTTGAATTCGTTGGTTGTGCATTTTAATTTTAATGATGATCGAGTGCGCGCGTGCCGTGCGAAATGCGCACGGGTATGCCGATTCAACGCCATTGCGAGCGGAATCTGACGCAGTCGGAAAGCGAAAAATAAGGCGTTGCGGCCGGAGGGGGGATGAAGTGCAACGAGACGTGTGGCGCCTGGCAAGCTGCTCACTGAACAAAGGCAGCTCAAGCCGATCGCGCCAACTTTAGGAGACGAAGCTCCGTGGGGATGTCGCTGCGACCCGGCGTCCGTCGACGGACGCCGGGCCCTTCAAACTTTACAGCGGCTTGATGTTGGCCGCTTGCAGACCCTTCGGGCCCTGCTTCGTTTCGAAGCTCACTTTTTGGTTTTCAGCCAGCGTCTTGAAGCCGTCGGCACGAATTTCCGAGAAGTGAGCGAACAGGTCGTCGCCGCCGTTGTCCGGCGTGATGAAACCAAAGCCTTTGCTGTCGTTGAACCACTTGACGATACCGGTATCCATGAAGATTCCTTGAGAAAAAAATAGAGATTTGCTCTGTTGAAGAGCGCGTGAAGCGTCAAGGAGGGAGAGGACAACGAATACCGCTGGGGAGGAGCGAGCAATTGATGAACAGCAATCGGACTTCTTGGACTTCGATGCGTACACTAACCGCCGGGCGGGCTTGCGTCAACCGATAACTTGTAACTGTGTCGCGGCACGCGGGGTTACCGTGCGGGGAGCGATGCGACGCCGTCCGGCTGGAATGCGCGCCGAGCGGCGCGCCTGGCCATTCGCCGACCCATGCGGACCGCGGTTGCGACCGGCAATGGCCGTCGGCGCTGCCGCGAACCGACTACGCACGCGTCGCGGCGACAAGCCGACGCCTGCATGACGGCCGCGCGGCTATCCGTTGTCGCCGTCGCCTTGCGTATCGCTCGTACCGGACTGCCGCGCCGCTTCGTCGCTGAGCTTCTTGTCGAGGATCGTCGCGACCCGGCCGCCGAGATACGCGCCGGCCGCGGTTTCGAGCGCGCGGTTCGTCTCGCCTTCGACGAACACGGCCGCGAGCGGGCGCAGCCGCCAGATCGCGTCGACCAGTTCGGGCACGTCGGTGGCCGGCGGCAGCGTGCCGGCGTCGTAGCGGTCGAGCCGCTTCACGACGAGATCGACGAGCAGCCGCGCGATCGCGTCGAAATGCGGCCGCGCGAGGCTGATCACGTCGAGCAGCTCGCGCGGCGGAATCCCTTCCTTCGTCATCGCGGCCGCCGCCTCGAGCAGCGCGGGGCTTTTCGCGACGAACGACAGGCCGCGCCGTTCGAGCAGCCCGAGCTCGGTCACGCGCGACAGTTGCGTGGTCGCTTGCGGGCCGAACATCTGAGCGAGTTGCGCGAGCGAATAGGTTTTCGGCAGCTCGTGCGACCAGCGGCCGCCGATCGCGTTTTCGAGGCCGAGGATCGAGCGCAGGTCGTGGCCTTCGTCGATCGCCTTGATCAAGTCCTGGATGTTCGACAGCGTGTAACCGCGCGCGAGCAGATGGTTGATCAGCTTCAGGCGCGCGACGTGCGTGTCGTCGTAGATGCCGACGCGTCCGCGTTTCTCCGGCGGCGCGAGCAGCCCGCGATCCTGGTACGCGCGGACGTTGCGCACGGTGGTGTCGGACACGCGCGCGAGTTCGTCGACCGTGTACTCGTTGCGGGAATCCGGCGCGGCCTCGTCGGGCGTGGAATGAGTCTGTTTTGACATGCGGTGATTTTAGCGCGCCGCGGCAGGCTCGGGCGAGGCGGGGCGCGTGTTCGCGCCGTCGCCGAGCGGGCGCTGCATCAGCGCCGTGTCGATCCAGCGGCCGTGCTTGAAACCGACCGCTTTCAGCAGGCCGGCCGGTTCGAAGCCGAACGCGCGATGCAGCGACGTCGAGCCGCCGGTGCCGCCGTCGGCGATCACCGCGATCATCTGCCGCCACGGGCCGCTTTCGCAGCGCGCGATCAGCGCCTCGAGCAGCGCGCGGCCGATGCCGCGCCCGCGCTGCGTGTCGTCGATGTAGATCGAATCCTCGATCGTGAAGCGGTACGCGCTGCGCGTGCGGTACGGCGTCGCGTACGCGTAGCCTGCCACGCGGCCGTCGCATTCGGCGACGAGATACGGCAGCCCGTGGTTCAGCACCGCGTCGCGGCGTGCGCGCAGTTCGGCGGCGTCGGGCGGCGTTTCCTCGAACGACGCGACGCTGTGGTGAACGTGGTGCGCATAGATCGCGTGGATCGCGTCGAGGTCGGCGTCGGTCGCGTCGCGCACGACGCAGGCGGTGGCGGTGGACATGGCGGCAGGGCCTGAAGTCAAAACGCTACTATGCCGGCCGTCGACGCGCGTGGCAAAGCCCGTTTGCGGTTTCGGCGGCTTACAGCCGTCCGTCCGCCGCATGAACCGCATCGGCGATCGCGTCGGCGACGCGCTGCACGCGCGGCGACCGGCGTACGTCCGGGTGAACGACGAGCCAGATCTCGCGCTCGATGTCGCAGCGCGGCGCGTTCGCGAGTTCGACGAGCGGCGCGCCGGCGTGCGCGGCCGGATCGTCGACGAGAAACCGCGGCAGCAGCGCGACACCGGCCCCGGCTGCGCAGGCGCGATGCTGCGCGGCGAGGTCGTTGGCGATGAACGCAAAGCGACGGCCGGCCGCGAAGCGTTCGAGCCATTGCTGCTGCGGCGTTTGCGCGAGCGCATCGTCGTAGCCGATGAACGGCCAGCTGTCGGGCGTCGCGTTCGCCCATTCCGGCGTCGCGCACAGCGCGAAGCGCATCGTGCCGAGCCGGCGCGCGGTGAGCCCCGGCTCGCTCGGCCGCGACAGCCGCACCGCGAGATCGGCTTCGCGTGCATACAGGTTCGCCGCGTGCATCTCGCCCATCAGGTCGATCCGCAGCGCCGGCCATGCGCGCTGCGCACGGGCCAGGCGCGGCGCGAGGAAATGGCTGGCGAACACCGGCGACGCCGATACGCGCACGATGCCGTCGAGCGCGGCCGCGCCCTGTGCCGCACGCGCGAACGCATGCGCGTCGGCTTCGAGGCGCGCGGCGTGCTCGGCGAGGTGCAGTCCTTCGTCGGTCGGCGGCCAGCCGCGCGGCAGACGGTCGAACAACCGGATCCCGAGCGCCGACTCGAGCGCGTCGATGCGCCGCGCGACCGTCGAGTGCTGGACCTGCAGCGCCCGCGCCGCGGCCGACAGGCTGCCGCCGCGCATCACCGCAAGGAAGTAGCGGATGTCGTCCCAACTCATCGGCAGCGCGGGCGTCGCGGCAGAATCGTAATCGGTCGAATTTTGCACAGTAAGTGGGCGTTCAACGTGAATTCCGTTCGATTATGCACGATGGGATGATTGTGTCACTTCATTCGATAGCGAGGAACGTCATGATCCAAACAGCCAACGCCATCCGGATCGGGATCGACCGTTACGGCGACGCCGGCGTGCTGCGCCGCGTCGATGCGCCCGTCGCGCCGCCCGGCGCCGGCGAAGTGCGGATTCGCCAGACCGCGATCGGCGTGAACTTCGTCGACATCTATTTCAGGACGGGTGCGCACGCGTTGCCCGCGCTGCCGGACGCGCTCGGCGTCGAGGCGGCCGGCGTGATCGACGCGGTCGGGCCGGGCGTGACGGCGCTCGTGCCCGGTCAGCGCGTCGCGTATGCCGGCATGCCGACCGGCAGCTATGCGAGCCTGCGCACGATGCCGGCCGAGCGCGTGCTGCCGATTCCCGGCGGGCTGAGCGACGAAGCCGCCGCGGCCGGGCTGCTGAAGGGGATCACCGTCTACATGCTGCTGCATCGCGTCCGGCGGGTCGGCGCCGGCGATACGGTGCTCGTGCATGCGGCGGCCGGCGGCGTCGGGCTGCTGGCGACGCAGTGGGCGCGTGCGCTCGGCGCGCGCGTGATCGGTACCGTCGGATCGGCCGCGAAAGCCGCGCTCGTGCGCATGCACGGCGCCGAAGCGGTGGTCGATTATCGCGAGGAGGATTTCGTCGCGGCCGCGCGTGCGTTCGGCGGCGGTGCGGGCGTCGACTACGCGATCGACGGAATCGGCGGCGACGTGCTGACCCGCACGCTCGGGGCGGTGCGGCCGTTCGGGATGGTCGCGAGCATCGGGCAGGTGGCGGCGATCGGCGCGCGGCAGACGTTCGATCTCGACGAACTCGGGCCGGCCCGTTCGATCGCGCTGGCGCGGCCGAGCGTGCTCGGTTTCATCGCGCGCGACGTCGGCGCGTATCGGGACGCCGCGCGTGCGACGCTCGACCGGCTGGCGGGCGGGATGCACGTCGAGATCGGCGCGCGGCTGCCGCTCGAACAGGCGGCCGATGCGCACCGGTTGCTGGAGTCGCGCGCGACGACGGGCGGGGTCGTGCTGCTGGCGTGACGGCGGGTGCGGATGGAGCGCGTCGCGCTCCGCCGGCCGCTCAGTGATGCTTGCGCAGCGGCGCATCCTCGACGAACCATGCGAACACGAACGCGATCGCGATGATCGCCGCAGCCACCAGATACACGACGTGCAGCGAACCGGCGAACGCGTGCAGGTACGCGTCGCGCACGGCATCCGGCAACTGGCGCACGGCGGCCGGGCCGAGCGCGGGCGGCAGCTCGGTGCCGGCCGGCAGCGCGTGCATCATGCGCGACTGCAGCCCGTGCGAGAACAGCGCACCGAACCCGGCGACGCCGAGCGAGCCGCCGATCGACCGGAACAGCGTCGCGCCCGACGTCGCCACGCCCATATGCCGGAATTCGACGGTGTTCTGCACGGCGAGCGTCAGCACGGGCATCACCATTCCGAGCCCGATCCCGAGCAGCGCCATGTACGCGTACATCGTATGCAGCGGCGTATCGAGCGTCAGCGTCGACAGCAACGCCATCGCGATGCCGCCGGTCAGCGTCCCCGCGATCGGAAACGGCCGGTACGAGCCGAGCCGCGAGATCAGCCGCCCGCTGACGATCGACGTGACGAGCATCCCGCCCATCATCGGCAGCAGCTGCATGCCGGCCTGCGACGGCGTCGAGCCTTTCACGACCTGCAGGTAGAGCGGGATGAACGTCACCGAGCCGAACAGCGCGATGCCGACCACGAAGCCGATCAGGCTGACCAGCACGAAGGTGCGATGACGGAACAGCTCGAGCGGCATGATCGGTTCGGCCGCGATGCGTTCCTCATAAATGAAGCCGCCAATCGCGACGAGGCCGAGCACGAGCGTCATCCACAGCTGCGGCGACGTCCACGGCAGCAGCGAGCCGCCTTCGCTCGTGAACAGGATCACGCAGGTGAGGGCGGTCGCGAGGAACGCGGCGCCCATATAGTCGATCCGGTGCTTCACGTGCGCGGTGTGCGGCCGGAACGCGGTGCCGATCACCGCGAGCGCGAGCAGGCCGAGCGGCAGGTTGATCGTGAAGATCCAGCGCCATGAAAGATGCTCGACCAGGAAGCCGCCGAGCAGCGGGCCGACAATCGTCGCGAGGCCGTAGACGCCGCCGAACATCCCCTGGTAGCGCGCCCGGCGATCGGGCGGAACCAGATCGCCGATCGCGGCCATCGTGACGACCATCAGGCCGCCGCCGCCGAGCCCCTGCAGCGCGCGCAGCACGATCAGCTGCGTCATGTCCTGCGCGACGCCGCACAGCGCGGAGCCGGCGAGGAACAGCACGATCGCGGCCTGCAGCACGATCTTGCGGCCGTACAGGTCGCCGAGCTTGCCGTACAGCGGCAGCACGACGGTGGACGACAGCAGGTATGCGGTGACGACCCAGGACAACTGGTCGAGCCCGCCGAGTTCGCCGACGATCGTCGGCAGTGCGGTCGACACGATCGTCTGGTCGAGCGCGGACAGCAGCATGACGAGCAGCAGCGCGGCGACGATCAGCCCGGTCGGCGCGTCGCGGCGGGCCGCGTCGGCGGCTGGCCGGGTGAGGAAAGTGTCCGTTGTCATCGAGATATCTGCCATGGCAGGGAATTGGATCGAAATATAGCCATGGATGATTGACTAGTCAATTTCTGCCCAGCCTCGATATGTTGCAGTCGTAACAGGAGGTTGCCCGCCCAGAAAATTGACCACGGTCAGCCTCGATGCAGGGACGGACTCAAGTTTTTTGCAGGCAAACCGTAATACAGAGGGCCGCGGACCGATTGCCGCGGCATTTTTCATCGCTCACGTGCCGTCATGAACCTGAACGCCCTGTTTTCCCGTTTCTCGATCCGTACGCGGATTTTCTCCACGCTCGGCCTCGTCGCCGCGCTGCTCGTCGTGTCGGGGCTGATCGGCCTCGCGGGCATGCAGAGCTCGAACCGCGCCCTCGACGAGGCTTACACGCGGCAACTGGCCGCGAAGACCGCGCTGTCCGCGGCGAGCCTGAACCTGACGATCGTGCGCACCACGCTCGACCGCGCGCTGCTGCATCCGGAAGCGGCGGAGGTGCCCGAGCTCGTCAAGAAGGCCGAGGGTTATTTGTCGAAGGCCGACACGGCGTGGCGCAACTACGCGGCGATGCCGCACGGCGACGACGAAGGCCCGCTCGCGAGTCGCCTCGATGCCGCGCGCCAGGCGCTGATCGGACAGGCGCTGAAGCCGATGATCGATGCGATTCGCGAAGGGCGGCGCGACGAAGCCGACCGGTTGCTGATGACGGTCGCGCCGCCGCTGTCGGTCGCGCTCACGCAGGCGACCGACGCGCTCGATGCGTACCAGGCCGCGCGCGGCAAGGACGTGTACGACACCGCGCAAACCTATTACGGCTGGATGCGCATGGGCGCGATCGCGGGCATCGCATTTGGGCTTGCCGCGTGCCTCGGTTGCGCGATCGGCCTGCATTTCGCGATCACGCAACCGGTGAATCGCCTGCTGTCGCATTTCCGCCGGCTGTCGGACGGCGATCTCACGTCGGAAGTGCACTGGTCGTCGCGCGACGAGATGGCCGAACTGGTCAACGGCGTGACCGGCATGCAGCGCAGCCTCGCGGATACGGTGCGTCAGGTGAGCCAGGGTTCCGAAGCGATCTCGACGGCGACGCACCAGATCGCGGCCGGCAACACCGACCTGTCGCAGCGCACCGAGGAGCAGGCGTCGGCGCTGCAGGAGACGGCCGCGAGCATGGAGCAGCTGACGGCCACCGTGAAGCAGAACGCGGACCACGCGCTCGAGGCGCAGGCCTGCGCGGACAGCGCGAGCGAGATCGCGACGCGCGGCGCGACGGTCGTCGGCGAGGTGATCGGCACGATGAACGAGATCGACCGCAGTTCGCAGAAGGTCGCCGACATCATTGGCACGATCGAAGGCATCGCGTTCCAGACCAACATCCTCGCGCTGAATGCGGCGGTCGAGGCCGCGCGCGCGGGAGAGCAGGGGCGCGGCTTCGCGGTGGTCGCGGGCGAGGTGCGCACGCTGGCACAACGTTCGGCGTCCGCGGCGAAGGAAATCCGCACGCTGATCGGCGAATCGGTCGAGCGTGTCGCGACCGGCTCGCGGCTCGTCGGTACGGCCGGCGCGACGATGCAGGACATCCAGCAGGCGATCGGGCGCGTGACGGGCATCATGACGGAGATCGCGGCCGCATCGAGCGAGCAGCGCGACGGGATCGAGCAGGTGAACCGCGCGGTGTCGCAGATGGATCAGGTGTCGCAGCAGAACGCGGCGCTCGTCGAGCAGGCGGCCGCAGCGGCCGCGTCGCTCGAGGAGCAGGCGGATGGGCTGCGTCGCGCGGTGGGGGCGTTTCGGGTGGCTTGAGCGTGACGAGGTGAATTGCCGCGGACCTGTGGGCTGATGCGACCTGTTTCGCGGGTTGGTCGATGCTCTCGTCGGTGATCCGAGCGAGCAGTCTGTCCAGAAACAAAGCCCCGCTAGCGGGGCTTTGTTTCTTATAAATCAAAAACTTAGGTTGTAACCCTTAAAACAAAGGCAATCTGGCGCGAAGCCAATCCCACTTGGAGGGAGGGATCATCAGATGTTTTTTTATATTCGATTCATCGGTCAAGTCGATATAGCGAACCAGGTTGCCCTCGTAGCGCAGGGGCGGGTGAGAGCTATCTCCGTGATACCAGTTGACGGAGAAATATCGTCTCGCAAGAAGCTCGCCATTTTCACTAAACACGCTTAGTTCGATGTTGTCGTCGGTCGCGTCCTGATCATTCCCGCCAGTGCCACACAGCTTGAATCGATACCAAACGCCATTCATGTTTTTTTTGCCGCCATCCAATGTATCCGCGCGATCATAGAAATCGCATCGTCCGTAGGCGGGGCGACTGAAATGAATGATCAAACCTGCGCATATGTAAATGGCAATGGTTAGGCCAATGTATCTGATGGCTCTATTCGGCATATTTCACCAAGATTAAGGTCGATCGGCTTATTCAGCTTAAAATAGACTGGCTTTGAATATATCATGAAGTCTCTGCCTCTGTGATGCCTCTCTCTCCAGCGACTGTAATCTGCGTTGTAGATCGGAAAGTAAACGTCGGGCCTTTTGAATTTTCCGAACATGCTTCTTCGGGTGTCGACTGGTTTGTTGATATTTTTTGACCAAATATCAATGTCGAATTCTCGCCTTGGCGATCCTGATCCGGTGAGAAGCGACCCTGTCGCAATGATCACTCCATGTTTGTTCCAGTGGCCTAAATATTGTTTTCCGTTGAATGAGTAGTTGTCTTTCACGTAAACATAGATGTGCGTAATTTTCCCCGTGGCGCTTAGGCAATAAAAGGTGCTTGATTTTTCATATTTGAAGTATTTTTCACTGGAAATTTCGACGTTTCCAATGGCCGCATAAATATTAAAATTGGCCAATGCCCCTGTGAGATCCGTCGGGGAAAGGTTTTTCAGGGTGTCAAAATTACCTATTTTAGATAGTTGAAATTGCCAATTGTTGTGAAATTTTTGAAAATTTCCTATAAACGACGAGGTGTTGAAATTGAATGTCGAATTTCTGTCAAAAAAATAGCTCTTTGACAAAGGACTTCGTGATGTCTGTTGCTGTGCGTATGGAGCGCTCGCTGTAAATATCGCTCTCAAGAAGTTTCTCGTATTTTTCCCTGACATTTCCGAATTTCAACACCCAATCAAGGGTAACGTCATCGTTATTCATCGGCTGGACCGACGTTGGATCGTCATTGTAGGTATGCGCCGCGCCCGCAAACCAGATTCGCGCAAGCCTGGCTGAAACCTTCCAGCCGAGATTGTCCATCGCAATCGGCACGTCCTGGAGATCGAAAGGCGGCGGGTTTTCGCAAACTTCCGACTCCGCCTGCGTCGGCGGTTCTTTGGTTCTTGCCTGATCGGTTTGCGGCGGCGGTCGAGGTGGCGCAGGAGGCTTCGGGGCATTCGAAGGCCCGGAAATCGCTTTCGGAGGCGGTGGCGGCGGCTTTTCGCCCGGTGCAAGCCGGTCGATCGATACGCTCCTTTGCGTATCAAGCGGAACGCACCCTTGGGAACCCTTGTATTCCCTCAACTCCGATCCGAACAATCCCTTTGTCGGTTTGTAGTACGGCAGTTTTTTCACGTCGGCCATGGGCTATTCCGTTTGCAACGAATGGCCTGGCATCGTAAAAGCCGGCTGCAAACGGACAAACCGTCAGGATGGCCTTAACAGGTCGAAACGAGCGTGGACAAGGGTCCGGAGCATCGAGAAATGTGCCCGATTGTGTCAACGGCCCCGATATCGAAGAGTGTCCCCGAAGCGGACAGGCGTTCGCCCGCCCGCCGCGTCAACCCGCGGCGTCCGCGAGTTGCGCGGCCGCGCGCGACGACGCGACGATCAGCAGCTTCATCGTCGCGCGCGTCGCGCCGACGAACAGCTTGCGCGCGGCACGCGCGTCGAGCGTGTCGAAGTCGACTTCGGTGAGGATCACGCACGGCGCCGACTGGCCCTTGAAGCGGTAGATCGAATCGAGCAGCACGTCGCCTTCGCGATACTCAGGGTTGCCGAACAGGTCGTACTTGCCGGTGAAGCGCTTGATCCGGTGTGG
Source organism: Burkholderia sp. MS389 (assembly GCF_016899425.1). GTDB lineage: Bacteria > Pseudomonadota > Gammaproteobacteria > Burkholderiales > Burkholderiaceae > Burkholderia > Burkholderia sola. The sequence continues at coordinate 852,921 of NZ_CP045995.1, read as the reverse complement.
GCCGAGCTGGTCGAGCGGCGCGAGCACCGAGCCTTCGCGGCCGCGGTACGACAGCACCGCGATGTCCTGCTTGCGGAAGCCGAGTGACAGCGCCTGCGTGATCGCGCGCTTGGTCGCGTCGATGCAGGCTTGCGCCAATGCGTCGCCCGACGCGCCGTCTTCTCCGTATGCCGACACCGACGGATCGGAGCCGTCGAACGGGCTGCCCGAGCGCAGTTCGGCCGCGAGCGGCTCGACGCGGCCGACGACGTCGCGCACGAAGTCGAGCAGGTCGCGCGGGTTGCGGTAATTCGTGAGCGCCTTCAGCGTGACCCAGCCGGGCAGCGCGACGGGTTCGCGCATGTACAGGTTCTGCAGCGGATCTTCCAGCCACCACCATGCGGCGTTCGGCGCGAGCAGGCGCTCCAGCGCGGCCGCCCACGGCGCATGGAAATCCTGCCCTTCGTCGACGATCAGCACGTCGAAGCGCCAGCGTTCGGGAATCGGCGCTTGCGCGAAGCGCGCCTCGAGCCGTTCGAATTCGCCGGGTACCTGGAAGTCGGGCGTATAGCCGCTGTCGCGCGCGACCCAGTCGCACAGCTGGTGGTAGTTCGCGATCTTCGCGCCGGGCGGCGCGATGCGCGCGATGTAGTCGGCGAGCGGCCGGTTGAAGCAGACGTAGAGCACGCGCTGGCCGCCCGCGACGGCGTCGCGCATCACCTGCACCGCGAGCTGTGTCTTGCCCGACCCGGCGGTGCCCGTGATGCGCAGCCGGAACGGCGTGAAGTCGAGCTGGCGTGCCCATGCGGCGAGCCCGCCCGACAACCGGGTGACGAGCGTGCCGGCCTGCCCGACGAGCGCGCTCGTGTCGGGCGTGAGCGCGAGCTCGTCCGCGAGGAAATGGTGGAGCTTCGGCGCGTTCGGAAAGGGTTCGTCGTTCTCGGGCAGGATCTGCAGGATCACCTGCGCCAGCTGCGCCTTGCGCGACGCATCGACGATGCGGTCGGGCGCGACGCCCGCGATCGACGCGTCGCGGATCGCGTAGTCGGGGCAGTACAGCAGCGCCTCGACGCCGTAGACGCCCGCGCCGAGCGCGGCCGTCAGGCGCCGATGCAGCGTTTCCTGCGTGCGCGCGAGCTGGATCGGGACATTGCGCTCCTTCTGCAGGTAGACCTTCACGAGCCCTTTCGGGGTTTCGCGCAGGAAGCCGGCCTTCTGTTCGATCAGCAGCACGCGGCCGGCCGGGCTCACGACGACGAACGCGGCTTCGCCGAACACCGAGAACGCCTGGTCGGCGCGCGTCCAGTGGACGCCGTGATACACGGTGTAGCCGTCGGGCAGCGCGTGTTCGAGCGCGGCGAGCGTTTCGCGCTCGCGTTCGGCCGCGCCGGTCGCGGCGAGGCTTTTCCAGTCGTCGGGGATGAGGCGGGCCATGGAGTCGTGCGCCGGATGCCGGCGTGGGCGTGAACGGGTGCGGTTATTGTACTGAGGAACCCGTTCATGCCCGCGGCGCCGCGCGTGCGTTGGCCCTTCGACGGGCGGCCGGCCCGGCGGACGTCAGCCGCGCGCGAGCCGCTTCGCGAGATCGGCGCTGAGGATCGCCATGCGCGCGGGTTTTTCGTAGCACACCACGTCGAACGCGCGGATCACTTCGCTGATGTCGGCTTCGCTCGCGCGGCCGGTGAGCAGGTCGCCCGTCAGCACGAAAATCGGCGCGCCCGGGTTGTCGGACGTGCGCACGGCCTTGATCGCGGTGGCGGCCGTGCCGTCGTCGAACAGCCATTCGGTCAGGACCGCGTCGAAGGCCTGGCCCTGCAGCGCGTCGACGAACGCCGCGAGGCCGTCGAACGCGGCCGTCGCGAAACTTTGCCGTTCGAGATAGCGGCACAGCTCGGTCGCGCTGACGCGATCGGGATCGATCACCGCGACGACGAGCTTGTCGCTCTCCGCGCGGCGGGGGTAGATCTCGATCTTGTGCACGTCGTACGCGTTCTGGTACAGCACGCCGGTATGGCGCAGCACGCGCCAGCGGCCATTCTGTTCGTACGCGACGAACTCGGGGCGCGCGCCGGCTTCGAGCGGTGCGCCGATCCAGGCGGTGCACGGAATTTCTGCGACGCCCGCATACAGGACGGCTTCCTGCGAATAGGCGCCGACCATGCCGGGGTCGAGCGTTTGCGCGCCGAACAGCTGGGCGGCGGGCTCGCCGTACGCTTCGGCGACTTTCTTGATCTGCGCGAGCGTCCAGGGGCTGCTGCCGCGCAGTTTGCGGTGGCCTTGCGAGAAACTCAGATCGAGGATGCGGCACAGCTCGGTGGTCTGCTGGCGCTTGCCGATGCCGTTGCGGGTCATCAGCTCGCGCACGCGCTCGGCAACCGCGAGGGAATCCGTGGTGATTGCTTCAGTGGTCATGCTACGGGAACGGATCGTGACGTTCAGAACGACGCCTTGCGGCAGTCTCGGCGGACAGTCTTCATGACGTCCAATGGCGAGCCGACCGGCCACGCACGGAAAAGATAACTTTACCGCAAAATGGTCGCCATTCAGTGTGGTGAAAGGTGCGTTTGTGTGAAAGGTGTGTCATGAAGTTACGTTCGGCCTGCCGCGGCGCGTGCGCGAAAAGGTGCGTTCGGCAGCTCCGCGTCGGGATTGCTACGGACGGGAGGCGATTCCGCACGAGGCGGCAGGTAATCGCCGCGCCATGCACCAACGCGGGGCGCGTCCTTGCCCTGACCGAGGTATTCGCCCCATTTTTGAAGGATATCGCGCGACGGCCGCTGACGCCTTTGCAGGACGAGCGATTGACTGTTTCCTCTAGTGAAACCAACGTGGATACACTTTCGGGCGTCAGCGCAACTGCGTGCTACGATTTTTGCCGTCTCAAAAAAGTGTTGAACCGATGCAGAAGAAATTCTTGATGCGCGGATACGAAATGAACTGCGAGCCGCGCGTGACGGAGGCCGGCAAATACGCCGCGCAGGTCGAGGTCACGAAGGTGGGTTTCAGCCGTGAGGCTGCGTTCCGTAAGCTGGGTGAGTTCGAGACCGAAGCCGAAGCGGTCGCGTACGCGAGACAATTCTCCGAAGAGTGGCTGAGTCGCTATGCGTAGCGCGGCGCGTGCGCATGCCCGTGCCCGTGCAAAGACGGCATCGGGTTGACCGGTGCGGCGCCCCGAACGGCCGTCATTCCTGCCTGAAGATTGCGAATGCGTTCGGAAATTTGTAGATTGACGACTCCTGTTGTGAGGTATCGATCGTCCGAAGGCAACGCAATTGGAGACTGCGAATGTCCACTTTGTGCATGCAGACCGTCGTTCACGGCAAAACTGTCCAGATCGTGCTGTCGCCCGAGCGGCGTACCGCCAGGATCGACATCGTCGATGACGAAACCGGCAGCTATCCGCCCCGCACGATGAGCATCGAGCGGTACGTCAATGCCGGCATGGCCGCCGACGAAATCGCGCGGCATGTTCTCGAGGTCGTCGCGATGTCGATCGAGCAGCTTGCGAGGCTGCAGCCGTTCGACCGCACGGCAGGCACCCAAGCGCGCTATTCGCACTGACGGCGCTTGCATGGCGGCGGCGCCCGTGGAGATCGAGACGCCCGCCTCAATGGCCGTGTGGTTGATCCAGCGCTGCCATGTCGCCGTGGCGCCGATACGGATGGATTGCGCGTTCGCGCTACGCCGGCATATACATGAACGGCTCGCCGTCCTCCCGCTCGACGGACAGCAGCCGCTGGAGCTGATCCAGCGCGAACAGCCGTTTTCCATCCGCCGCGGCTTCGGCGATCGCCGCGTCGACCAGCTTGCGCGCCCGCGCAAGGATCACGGAGCGCTGACGCGCGATCTCGAGCACCATCCGTTGTTCGACGTTCTGCCGATTCGATTGCTTGTCGCTCAGGTGGCGCCAGCGATCGCGAAGCTCGGCCCAGGTGATGCGCTGAAATTCCGGAATCGTGCTCGGCAGCGTGCCTGCCTCGGCCGGCTCGGGCTGCCCGCGCAACGCGCAGCGCAGCGACGCGCGCGCACGCCATTCGTCCGAAAACGGCGCATACACGTCGCGCGTGCGCCCGATCGGGTTGGCACGCTCGATCTCCTTGTCGAGCAGGTAGCCGAGCCGCCGGAGCGCGGACCCATGCGCGAGCATGTCCGGATCGAGCACGCGGATGCGGCGCGATGCGTCCGCGACGTGGGCTTTCAACTCCCACAGCGTCAGGCGAAGGTGCTGCACTTCGAGGATCAGGCGCTGTACGTCCGCGTAGGTGCACTTCGTCCACCATTCGGTGAGGTCGTTCAGCTTCGGGGGATCGAATGGGGGGAGGATCATTTTTACTGCGATGATACTGTATGGATATACAGTTTATCTCGCGGCGGTCCGGGGTCGTCAAGCCGAAAAAACAGGGCCGGTCGATCGCGCCGGATCGGCCGCTGCTCGGGTAGCCGGAAGCGATTGCCGCAATTGCTTGTTGACCGGCGCCGACCGCGCATGACATGGCTAGATGCCCGACATGGAGCGGGCATGGTTTGCCGTTGCATTGGCAGTCCTGATTGAATAAAAAACGCCGAATGTTTGAGAGGACGATTGCATCGAGCGTCGAGCCCATTCGAAGCAGCCGTTCGCGTTGCGCTCCGCGGCTTCGCATCGTCGAATGGAATTTCCGCAACGGCGTTGGGTGTGGGCGCGCCGGTGTCGGTCGACGTTTTCATCGCTACCGGTATCGATGCGCAAGCGACGGCAACCGTCAATGCAATGCGCGGCTCCGGCGCCGTGGCTTCGGCAGACCCGCGCGACCGCCGTCGGCGTCAATGCGATGGTGGGCCTCGACGGGATGGCCGAATGACGGTTTCCCGCCATTTATCGCTTCATGCGACGACGTTGCCGCGATAAGCTTTGCCGGCCATGCATTGACACTCGACAGAAAACAATGACCACCACCTATCCGCTGCACGACGCATTGAGCCACGCCGATACGGCGTTTCCGCCCGAAGCCGACGTCGTGATCGCCGGCGCCGGCATCATGGGCTGCGCGGCTGCTTACTACCTCGGCCTGCGCGGCCTGAAAGCCGTCGTGCTCGACAAGTCGCGCATCGCCGGCCAGCAATCGACGCGCGCGTGGGGCTTCGTGCGACAGCAGGGACGCGAATCCGCCGAAGTGCCGCTGATGATGGCCGGCATGCGGATCTGGGAAGGCCTGGAGCAGGCGCTCGGCTTCGATCTCGAATGGCGGCAGGGCGGCTGCCTCTACATGGCGGACAACGAAGACGACTGGGCGTCGTTCCAGGCGTGGCTCGCCGTGGCGCGCGAGCACGGGCTCGACACGCGCACGCTGACGCGCGCGCAGATCGACGAACGCGTGAATGGGCTGTCGACGCACGCGCGTACCCTCGGCGGCTTGTATACGGCGACCGACGGGCAGGCCGAGCCGCGTCGCGTGGCCGCCGCCTTCGCGGCGCGCGCGACCGAGGCCGGCGCGCGTTTCTTCGAAGGCTGCGGCGTGACCGCGATCGAGACGGCCGGCGGCGCGGTCGTCGGCGTCGCGACCGAACGCGGCACGATCCGCACGCGGCGCGTGATCTGCGCGGCCGGCGCGACCAGTTTCCGGCTACTCGACGGCGTCGGCATCCGGCTGCCGCAGCAGGCCGTGCGCGGCACCTGCATGCGCACCAACGTGGTCCCGCCGGTGACGGCGGCGACGGTGTGGGGCCATGGCCTCGGCATCCGGCAGCGCAAGAGCGGCGCGATCAATCTCGCCGACGACATGCAGGTCGACGTCGATCTGACGCTCGGCCATTTGCGCGGATTGAGCCTCTTCTGGCCGCAATTCTGGTCGCAGCGCGACAAATTCCGGCTGCAACTGGGTGCGTCCGCGTGGCGCGACGTGCTCGCCCGCATCAACGGCTCGACCGGGCCGATCGAGCCGCGCGATCCTCAGCCGCAGCCGAATCGCACGCATGCGCCGCACGCGCTCGCGAAGCTCAAGGCGATCTTTCCCGCGCTGAAGGATGCGCAGATCGTCGAGGCGTGGGCCGGCCTGATCGACGTGTTGCCCGACGGCATCCCGGTGATCGATGCACCCGGCACGCCATCGGGGCTCGCGATCGCGACCGGGTTCTGCGGGCACGGTTTCGCGATGGGGCCGATCGTCGGCCGGCTGCTCGCCGAATGGATCGACACGGGCGCGCCGTCGCTCGACCTGTCGGCGTTTCGCGCAAGGCGTTTCGTCGACGGGACGATGGTGCGGCCGCGCAGCATGCTGTGACGGCCGGGCGCATGCGTTCCCGTCGTAGAATCGAGCCCGCATCCTTCAGGAGATTCCCCGTTGGCCACGCCATCCGATCAGCGCCGCTCGTTGCGCATGCGCCTGCGTCGCGCCCGCAATCCGTGGCAGGCGCCGCGTGCGCGCACGTTGTTCACACGCCCCGCGACGTCGCCGCGGCGCACGCTGCTGTTCCGTCTCGGCGCGGTCGTGCTGTTGTGCATGCTTGCGTTCCTCGTGCTGTATCTCGATCGCGACGGCCTGCGCGATTCGACCAAGAGCACGCCGATGACGGTCGCCGATCTCGTGTACTTCACGATGGTCACGGTCGCGACGGTCGGCTACGGCGATATCGTGCCCGTCACGGCGCGGGCGCGCCTGCTCGATGCGTTCTTCATCGTGCCGATCCGCATCGGCATCTGGTTCATTTTCCTGGGCACGGCGTATCAGTTCGTGATCCAGCGCGTCATCGAGGAATTCCGCATGAAACGCCTGCAGAAGCAACTGTCCGATCACATCGTCGTGTGCGGTTATGGCCTGTCGGGGTCGATCGCGGTGCGCGAGCTGCTGGAAAGCGGCGTCGATCCGGCGACGGTGATCGTGATCGATTCGCAGCAGCAAGCTCTCGAGGCGGCGACGTCGCTCGGCGTGACCGGATTGCTCGGCGATCCGGCGCACGAGGATCTGCTGCAGCAGGCGCAGGTGCGCGCGGCGAAGGCCGTGATCATTTCGGTGACCGACGATCCGACCGCGATCCTGCTGACGCTGTCGGTGCGCAGCATCGCGCCCGATACGAAGATCGTCGTGCGGATCCAGGAGAACCTGTACCAGCGGCAACTGCGGCAGGCCGGCGCGGATGTGATCGTATCGTCGACGAAGATCGGCGCGCTGCTGCTGGCGGATGCGGTCCATAGCCGCTACATCGTGCCGTTCGTCAACGACATGCTGTCGACGCGCGGGCGCGCGACGCTGCTGGAGCGCGAGGCGTTGCCGCATGAAATCGGCTGCCTGACGAACATCGTGCCGGGCGCGATCGTGATCGGGCTCGATCGCTGCGGGAAGATTTATTCGTTTTACGAGGATCCGCCGTGCAGGATCGAGGCGGGCGACACGCTGGTGGTGATTCAGTCGGCGCGGATTCCGGATCCGGATGTTTGAGGGCGTTTTGAGTTTTGATAACTCAATGGATTGACTGTTTTTATTTCAGCTGAATTGCCGGATATAGCCATCCTGGCCTGCAACGATATCCGGAGTCGGGCCGCAAGGGCTCCATTCTTTCAAAACACTGCTGCATGTCCGGTGTGTTCGCCCGTTGCGTGGACGAGACGATTTCCGCCGAGCGATTTTGCTCGATACAGTGCCTGGTCGGCAACCGAGAGCAAGTGGGTAAGCGAAGCCGTCTCATGATCCGACTCGGCCAGGCCAATGCTTACGGTAGCGCGAATGCGATTGCCGTCAGTGCCATGCGATATCGCCGCGAACCGGTTTGCGATGGTCTCTGCCACCGTTCTTGCGCGGTGGGTGTCGTAACCTGGCAGCAGCGCAGCGAATTCTTCGCCGCCGATGCGCGCGAGAACCACGCTCGTCTCTGCGTCGACAACGGATCGAACCGTATCCGCGAATGACTTCAATACCTCGTCGCCGGTTTGGTGCCCGAAGCGATCGTTAATTCTCTTGAATTGATCGAGATCAAATGCAAGGAGAGCGACAGGTAGCCGACGTATCCCGTGCTCGTGGATAACCCGGTCTCCCTCTTCGAAAAACAGCCGGCGATTCCCCAGGCGAGTCAAGTAATCGGTACGGGACTCCTGCAAGAGCTCGCCATGAATTTCTTCCCGTGTCAGGCGGAGCAACGTCATCGGCAAAATAACGGAATAAAGGACCCCTTCGTACATGGTGATTTTGCTGGCAATCGATTGTGCGCCGGCTCCAAAGACCGAGATCAGCCATGGCAGGGCGAATGCTCTGGTGGCATAGAACAGGGCGTGGATTCCCGTCACCGCCACCGCGACGCGTCGGGATTGAACCGCTGGAATGCCATCGCGTCGCGTGAGCTCGAAGGCCGTCATGGCGGAGACGAGCGCGATCGGGATTGCGCTGACATAGAGCCAGATGACCGTCTGAGAGGACGCTGTAGAGGCTGTCCATGTCAGCCCCATCAAGAGAAGCAAACCCGTTGAGCTTTTGACATACCGTCGGCCATTGAACATTGCCACGGCGTGCAGAACCAGCAGATAGCCACCCAGAATCACGAGGTTGCTCACGGCGGCGCCAGCGGCGCCCAGCAGTTCGCGCCGAAATGTCGCGAGTGCGCAGCCGCCACCGAGTGCCGCATATCCAATCGCCAGCATTCGCAGTTCGTTGCCGCGCTTGGGATGTGAAATATGTTCCCAGTACGTCATGGCGGAACTGGCAAGCAACGTTCCGATCGCCAGCAGGTAGAGGGTAGCTAGATCGACTGTCATTGCCGACGCCAAGGCGAGTCCCCGCCACGACGAGGAAAGGTTGAGGGAATACCGAGATAACGGCAGACGCGTCGAATTCTTGAAAAAAGTCCGGTCCGGATCGCCAGCGGCGAAAACCCGCGTTTCCGACAGGGGTGGTCAGGCGTCGCGAGGAGGAGTCGGGCCAGCCCCCCGCTAACGAAACGCCCGCATCTGCCCCGTCATCATCTGCAGCATCTTGTTCGCGGCCACCGACAGCTTGCGTCCCACGCGCGTGACCATGTGCGCCTCGGCGTTCTCGAGGATCGGATGCGCGATGTCGATCGCGAACAACTCCCTGGCCTGCAGTTCGGCCGTCACCGCGAACGCCGGCATCACCGCGATGCCGAGCCCCGATTTCACGAACTCCTTCAGGATCGCGAAGGAGTTGGTGGTGACGACCGGCGTGAGCCGCACGCGCTCCGCGTATTCCACGGCTTCCATCATTTGCCGCGTACCGTAGGACGGGTGAGTGGCCGCCAGCGGGTAGGTGGCGAGCTGCTGCACCGTCAGCACCTTGTGGCTGCGGCGCGGGAAGTCGGGGCCGACGATCGCCATCATCGGCTGTCGCTTCGACGCGCGCGACACCAGCTTGGGCTCGGCGGGCGGGTTGTAGACCAGGCCGATCTCGCCCTCGTCGTTCGAGATCTTGCGGATCACGTCGTTGGTGCTGCCCACGTCGAGGTTGACGCGGATCCCGGGGAACTGCCGGCAGAACTGCTGCATGGGCCCGGCCAGCAGGTCCGACACGAAGCCCTCGCCGAGCACCAGGCTGACCTGGCCCGTCTTCAGCCCGCGCAGCTCCTGCAGGCGCGAGATCAGGTCGTCGCGGTGCGCGAGCTGCTCGCGGAAATACTCGATCACGCAGTGTCCCGCCTCGGTGGGCGTCACGCCGCGCGCGTGGCGCTCCACCAGGGTGGCGTCGAGCTCCTTCTCCAGCAGCCCGATCTGGCGGCTCACGGCCGACGGCGCCACGTCGAGCCAGTCCGCCGCGGCGCGAATCGTGCCGCAGCGCACGGCCTCGTAGAAATAGACGATCCGGCTGTCGGTCAGGGTATCGCTCATGATTCGGGTGTTCTAAAAAAGAGAACAATATCAATATTGGCGTTGATTGATTATACGGGTCGCCGGACCGAACATCGTTGCCATGCAAGGCGGGTGCAAGCTGATGCGCCGGCCTCGAACCAACAGCTATCGGGAGTCGTCGGATGAAAACGGTGGGCGTGATCGGTCTGGGCAACATGGGGCGCGGCATGGCGGGTTCGCTGCGGCGCGGCGGCTACACGGTGCTCGGCTACGACGCGGCGCCCGGCGTGGCGCTCGCGCTGGCCGGGCAGGAAGTGCTGTCGGCGCGCGATTCGGTGGCCGGGATCGCGCGCGACGCCGACGTGCTGCTGCTGTCGCTGCCGACCTCGGCGGTGGTCGAGGCGGTGGTGCTGGGCGCGGGTGGCGTGCTCGAGAACGCAAAGCCGGGCAGCATCGTGATCGACACCACCACGGCCGATCCGGACAGCACGCGGCGCGTGGCGGCAGCCCTGGCCGAGCGCGGCATCGGCTTCGTCGACGGCCCGGTGAGCGGCGGCCCGAAGGGCGCGGCCACCGCCACCATGACGATGGTGCTGGGCGGCTCGGACAGCGATATCGCGGCCATCGAGCCGATCCTCGCGGCGATCAGCGCCAAGCGCGTGCATGTGGGCCCGGTGGGCGCCGGCCACGTCACCAAGCTGCTCAACAATCTGCTGACGGGCGTGCACTTGCTGGTCGCCAGCGAGGCGGTGCGCACCGCGCGCGCGGCCGGCGTCGATCCGGAAAAGCTGGTCGACGCGCTCAACGGCGGCTCCGGCCGCAACAGCGCGACGCTGACCAACTACCCGACCTGGATCTTCAACGGCAAGTTCGATTCCGGTTTCACGATGAAGCTGATGCGCAAGGACGTGCGGCTCGCGCTGGGCCTGCTCGACCAGTTCGACAGCGTCGCGCCGGTGGCGCGCGAGGCCGCGCGCGTGTGGGCCGCGAGCGAGGGTTCCGTCGCCGACGGCGAGGACTTCAACCGCATCGTCGACTTCGTCGATCCTGCCTGAGGCCGGGCAGCCCGCGCCACGATTCCGCTCGACCCACCTATACGGAAACCCGACATGACCCAGCACGCAGACCAGTTGCTTGCCGCCTTCGCCCATTTTTTCCCCGGTGCCGCCACGATCGGCTCGTATATCGACGGCGAACTCGTCGCCGGCCAGGGCGACACGATCCAGCTTGACGATGCGGCGACGGGCGAGGCCACGCTCGCCTATCGCGACGCCGGCGCAGCCGTGGTCGACCATGCCGCCGAAAGCGCGCGCCGCGCGCAGCGCGAATGGTGGGCGCTCACGCATGCCGCGCGCGGTCGCGTGATGCAGGAGGTGGCGCGCGCGATCCGCGCCGAGGCCGAGGCGATCGCGCGGCTGGAGGCGCTAGGCTCGGGCAAGCCGATCCGCGACTGCCGGGGCGAGGTGGCGAAGGTCGCCGAGATGTTCGAGTACTACGCGGGCTGGACCGACAAGTTCTACGGCAGCGTGATCCCGGTGCCGACCTCGCACCTCAACTACACGCGCCGCGAGCCGGCCGGCGTGGTGCTGCAGATCACGCCGTGGAATGCGCCGGTGTTCACTTGCGGCTGGCAGGTGGCGCCCGCGGTGGCGATGGGCAACGGCGTGCTGCTCAAGCCCTCGGAGCTGACGCCCTTCACGTCGCTGGCGGTCGCCAGACTCGGCGAGCGTGCGGGGCTGCCGCGCGGCCTGGTCAACGTGCTGGCCGGCTTCGGCCACACCGCCGGGCAGGCCGCGATCGCGCATCGCGTGGTCAGCAAAGTGGTGTTCGTCGGTTCGCCGGCCACCGGCGCGCGCATCGCCGAGGCCGCCGCGCGCCGCGTGCTGCCCTGTGTGCTGGAGCTGGGCGGCAAGTCGGCCAATATCGTGTTCGCCGATGCCGACCTCAAGCGCGCCGCGCTGACCGCCCAGGCGGCGATCTTCGCCGGCGCGGGCCAGAGCTGCGTGGCCGGCTCGCGTCTGCTGGTGCAGCGCGCCGTCTACGACGAATTCGTCGCGATGGTGGCGGCCGGCGCGAAGAAGATCCGTGTCGGCGCACCGCTCGACGAGGCGACCGAGGTGGGCCCGATCAACAATCGCAAGCAGTACGACCACGTGATGTCGATGATCGCGCGCGGCGTGGCGGCGGGCGCCACGCTTGCCAGCGGCTCGGCCGAGCGCGTCGGGGAAGGCCGCGGCGGCTACTTCGTGGCGCCCACCGTGCTGGCCGGCGTGTCGAACGCGATGGACGTGGCGCGCACCGAGATCTTCGGGCCGGTGGTGGCGGCCATCCCGTTCGACACCGAGGAGGAGGCGATCGCGATCGCCAACGACACCGACTTCGGCCTGGCCGGCGCGGCCTGGACTACCGACGTGGCGCGTGCGCATCGCGTGGCCGCGCAGGTGAATGCCGGCACCTTCTGGGTCAACGGCTACAAGACCATCAACGTGGCTTCCCCGTTCGGCGGCTACGGCATGAGCGGCTACGGCCGCTCGAGCGGGGTCGAGGCGCTGTACGAATACACGCAGACCAAGAGCGTGTGGGTCGAGACGGCCGAAGCGCCGCCCACCGCGTTCGGTTATTTGTAATCACCGGCCCGCATGCGACGGCAGCCGGGCTTCAAGGGGAGACTCGTCATGGAACACGCACTGGGTATCGAGCGCCGCGAGCTGGGCGGCGCGGCCACCGCCAAGGTCCTGCTTTACGCGGCCGGCATCCTGCTGGTCGCCGAATGGATCGGTTCGTTCACGTTCAAGCTCGGACCGGGCAAGGTCGTGCTGCTGCCGATGATCTGGGCGCTGCTGCTCGGCGCCGCGGTCGGACTGGCCAGCGCGCGCTGGAACAGCAGCGCGCGCCTGAGCGTGCCCGACCAGTTTTTCGCGGCCGCGATCCTGCAGCCGGCGCTGTTGCTGTTCGTCTCCAAGCTCGGGTTGATGGTGGGCAGCGCGCTGCCCAAGCTGGCGTCCGCGGGCTGGGCGCTGGCCTTCCAGGAATTCGGCCACTTCGTCGGCACCATCCTGCTCGGCCTGCCGCTTGCGTTGCTGCTCGGCATCAAGCGCGAGGCGATTGGCGCGACCTTCTCGGTGGGCCGCGAGCCGAGCCTCGCGATCATCGGCGAGAAGTACGGGATGGATTCGGCCGAAGGCCGCGGCGTGCTGGCCGAGTACCTGACCGGCACAGTGTTCGGCGCGGTGTTCATCGCCGTATTCGCGGGTTTCGTGAGCAGCCTCGGCATCTTCGATCCACTCGCGCTGGCGATGGGCTCGGGCGTCGGCTCGGGCAGCATGATGGCGGCCGCGTCGGGCGCGATCGCCGCGCAGCAGGACCCGGAGACGGCGAAATCGGTGCTCGCGTTCGCCGCGGCCAGCAACCTGATCACCACCACCATCGGTACCTACTTCACGCTGTTCATCTCGCTGCCGCTCGCGGTCTGGGGCTATCGCGTGCTGGAGCCGCTGATCGGACGCACCACCAAGGCATCGGCGCAGCCCGAGGCGGCCAGCCCGTCGCTGGGCGACGTGCGGACCGAGGCGCCCGCGCTCGGCTACGGCGGCAAGCTGCTGGCCTGGATCGTGACGGCCGCGATGGCGCTGGTGTGCGACTGGATCGCCCACGGCACCACCCCGCTGGCGGGACTGCCGGGCATCGCGATCATGGTGTGCGCGACGATCGTCGGCGATGCGCTGGCGCGTGTGACGGGGCGGCGGATTCCGGCGGTCTGCTGGGTATCGGTGGTGGCGATGTTCCTGACCTCGCCGTGGTCCCCGTGGGCATCGCAGATCGCCGCGCTCAGCTCGCACAACGATTTCCTCGGCGTGACCACGCCGATGCTGGTGTTCGCGGGGCTGTCGATCGCCAAGGACATCCCGGCCTTCCGCCGGCTCGGCTGGCGCATCGTGCTGGTGTCCTTCGTGGCCAATGCCGGCACCTTCATCGGCGCGACCCTGGTGGCGCAGCTGTTCCATATCTGATCCGATGCGTCGCGGCGCGGCCCGCCGCCGTGCCGCGACGCGACGACCGACAAGAGCGCTTCCTTCCGCATGACACTGATCGATTCCATCGTCGCGTACGCCGACGAACTGACGGCGATTCGCCGCGATATCCATGCCCATCCCGAGGTGGGCTACGACGTGTTCCGCACCGCCGAACTCGTCGCCGAGCGGCTCGAGCAATGGGGTTACGCCGTCACGCGCGGCGTCGGCCGCACCGGCGTGGTCGGCACCTTGAAGCGCGGCGGCAGCGCGCGCGCGATCGGCCTGCGCGCCGACATGGATGCGCTGCCCGTGCACGAGGCCAACACCTTCGCGCATCGTTCGACGGTGCCCGGCGCGATGCATGCGTGCGGCCACGACGGGCATACCGCGATGCTGCTGGGGGCCGCGCGCCATCTGGCGCGGCATGGCGAGTTCGACGGCACCGTGCAGTTGTTCTTCCAGCCGGCCGAGGAGGCGGGCGGCGGCGCGCGCGCGATGATCGAGGACGGCCTGTTCGAGCGTTTTCCGGTGGATGCCGTGTTCGGGCTGCACAACTGGCCCGGCATCGCGGCCGGCGATTTCGCGGTGCGGCCGGGGCCGCTGATGGCGTCGACCAGTCTGTTCCGGATCGACTTGCGCGGCGCCGGCTGCCACGCGGCCATGCCGCACCTGGGCCGCGATCCGGTGTTCGCGGCGGGACAGGTGCTGAGCGCCCTGCAGGGCATCGTCACGCGCAACCGCAATCCGATCGACGGCGCGGTGCTGTCGGTCACGCAGGTGCATGCGGGCGAGGCGATGAACGTGGTGCCGACCGATGCGTGGCTCGGCGGCACGGTGCGGACCTTCTCCGAGGCGACGCTCGACCTGATCGAGACGCGCATGCGCGCCGTGGCGGCCGCGACGGCCGCGGCCTTCGATTGCGAGAGCGAGGTGGATTTCCAGCGCCAGTATCCGGCCACCGTGAACGACGCCGGGCAGACGGCGGTGGCGGTGACGGTGATGCGCGAGCTGGTGGGCGACGCGCATGTGAACGCAGCCGTCGATCCGACCATGGCGGCGGAGGATTTCTCGTTCATGCTGCGCGAGAAGCCGGGTTGCTATGCATTCCTCGGGAACGGGGCGGGCGATCATCGCGTGCATGGGCATGGCGGCGGGCCTTGCCTGCTGCATAACGCCAGCTACGACTTCAACGATGCGTTGTTGCCGGTGGGCGCGAGTTATTTCGTGAAGTTGGTGGAGCGGGTTCTGGCGCGGTAGGGACGCGGTGGCGACTTTTCGGAGGCGATCGCCAACTTGGCGGCACCTCGTTCGCCGGTATCGGGCAACACGGCGACGAATTCCTCATCGCGTAGCGTGTGGCGAGATCGTTGCTCCGCCGCGTATGCGCGCGGATGCATCGAACATCGACCGAAAGCGCATGCAGTCACGCGTTCGAGCGCATGTCCGGACCTGCGCCGACGGCATATCGACGGGGGCAGCGAGCGCGGCCGCGTTTGACGCGAGCGTGACGCGAAGGCCGCGACGAAGCGATGATGATGCAAGTCAAGCATGGTTGCCCGGCTCGATCGCGAGGGGTAGTCGGCCGTGCTTTATCTTCCTCTCGCCCTTGGACAGTGGCGGCCCCGCGACAGCGCTGGATGTGTGTTCGCGGCAGGTGTTATATTGCGCGCGCATGCGCCCCGACCGATGAGCCAACACAATCAGTATCCGCGGACCGGCGCGCCATAGAAAGACAACAACGACGGGTCCGTCGCGCCACCGGTACAGCCTCTTCGTGACCAGCGCCAGGCCCATGGGTCTATGCACCGAGGGGATCGACATGAACCGGGTCTATCGGCTGGTCTGGAGCCGTAGCTTGCGTGCTCCGCAAGTGGTATCCGAACACACGAGGGCATCACACGGCGGAGTCGACGCCGGTCATGGCGCCACGCCCGCGCGCCGCTGCGCTTCCATCGCTTCCGTCGTTTCGATCGGCGTGTCGCTCGGCCTGGCCGGCGCGGCCGTCCCGGGTTGGGCCGTCACGTGCTCTTCCGGCACCATCGCGAATTGCAGCGCCCCCGGCGGCGCCGGCATCCCGGACCGAAGCGGCAACGGCGGCAGCGGTAACGGCGGTGGCGGGGGTTCCTCCACGTTGGGCGGCGGCTCCGCCACGGTCCAGGTTCCCGGCGGCCCCACGTCGGGCGGGACCGGCGGCACCGGCGCGACGAACGACAGCGGGCAGGGCGGCGTCGGCGGTGCACCCGCGGTGGTGCTTGCCGGCGATGCGGTGGTCAACGCGAACGCGCAAGGCGGCGCAGGTCAGGCCTTCGACGGATTCAATTTTGCCGGTGGCGCGGGCGGCGGTGGCGCGGGCGTGTATTCGACCGGCACCAGCGTGACCGTCAGCAACGGCGTGACCGTGCAGGGCGGCAGCGGCGGGAATGGCGGTGCCGGCACGTCGGGGCCTGCGTCGAACGGCGGCGGTGGCGGGGGCGGAGGCGGTGGGCTGGTCATGGTGACGCCGGCGGCCGACGTGATGAACCAGGGGACGCTCGTCGGCGGAAACGGCGGCACCGGGGGCGGCGGCGGAAACCCGGGCGGCGGAGGCGGGGGCGGCGACGGGCTGCTGACCTTGGGCCCCGGTTCGCAGGTAACCAATCTCGGGACCGTCGTCGGTGGCGTGGGCGGCGTCAGCGGCGGCGGCGCAAGCACGGCCGGCGCCAGCGGCGCGGGCGTCAACCTGGCTAGCGACTTCACCGTGCTGACCAACGTCGGCACGATCACCGGCGGCGCCGGCAACGGCGGGGCTGCCGGTGCCGGTGTCATCGCCAATGGCCGCGATGTCGTCGTCAACGGCGGCACGATCGCGGGCGGCTTGTACGCGGACGGCGTGACGCGCGCATCAGCCATCCGGTTCAACGGCGCGAACAATACGCTGCAGTTGGTCACCGGGTCCAACATCGTCGGTAACCTCGAGGTGACGGCCGGGGCGACGACCACCATCACCGCGGGCTCCGCGGGGCTCTCGTTGTCCAACCAGGTCACGCTCGGCGATGCCGCGTCCCGCGTGACCTTCGATTCCACCACGACCGACCTCGTGGTGTCAGGCGTGATATCCGGGGCGGGCAACGTCGCTGTGCGCGGTGGCCGAACGATCATGCTGACGGGAGACAACACCTATACCGGCGGCACCACGATCACCGCCGGCACGCTGCAGATCGGCAGCGGCGGGACCACGGGCTCCGTCGCCGGCGACATCGTCAACAACGGCACGTTGGCGTTCAACCGCAGCGACACGGTGTCGTATGGCGGCACGATCAGCGGGACGGGCAGCCTCATGCAGGCGGGGACCGGCACGCTCGCGATATCCGGCGTCGCCGGCTATGCGGGGAGCACCACCATCAACGCCGGCACGCTCGCGCTGATCGGCGCGGGCAGCATTGCTGCTTCCAGCGGAGTCGTCGCGAACGGCACGTTCGATATCTCGGGGACGACCGCGGGGGCGACGATCAATGCGCTGACCGGCACGGGCACGGTTGCGCTGGGCGACCGCACGCTGACGCTGGCCAATGCGGCCGGTACGTTCAGCGGCGCGATTGGCGGCACGGGCGGGCTGACGGTTGCGGGCGGTACGCAAACGCTGTCGGGCGCCAACGGCTTTACCGGTGCAACGTCGATCAACGCCGGTACGCTGGCGTTGACCGGTTCGGGCAGCGTCGCCGCGTCCAGCGGCGTCGTCAACAACGGCACGTTCGATATCTCGGGGACGACCGCGGGGGCGACGATCAATGCGCTGACCGGGACGGGCACGGTTGCGCTGGGTGACCGCACGCTGACGCTGGCCAATGCAGCCGGCACGTTCAGCGGCGCCATTGGCGGCACGGGTGGGCTCACCGTGGCGGGCGGCACGCAAACGCTATCCGGCGCCAACGGCTTTACCGGTGCAACGTCGATCAACGCCGGTACGCTGGCGTTGACCGGTTCGGGCAGCGTCGCCGCGTCCAGCGGTGTCGTCAATAACGGCACGTTCGATATCTCGGGGACCACCACCGGCGCGACGATCAATGCGCTCACCGGCAGCGGCACGGTCGCGCTGGGCAGCCGCACGCTGACGCTGGCCAATGCGGCCGGCACGTTCGGCGGGACCATCAACGGGACCGGTGGAGTGACCGTCGGCGGCGGTACGCAAACACTGTCGGCGGCGAATGCCTACACGGGCACCACCACGGTCAATGCCGGCACGCTGGCGCTGACCGGCGCCGGCAGCATTGCCGCCTCGAGCGGCGTCGTCGACAACGGCACGCTGGACATTTCGGCGACCACCTCCGGCGCCACGATCAACACGCTCACCGGCAGCGGCACGGTCGCGCTGGGCAGCCGCACGCTGACACTCGCCAATGCGGCCGGCACGTTTGGCGGAACCGTCAGCGGCAGCGGCGGGCTGACGGTTGCGGGCGGTACGCAGACGCTGTCCGGCGTGAACACCTATACAGGCGCGACGACGGTTAACGCGGGCACGCTCGCGTTGTCGGGCGCCGGTCGGCTGGCATCGTCCACGGCGGTCACGCTCGCCGGCCCCGTGGCCGCGCTCGACCTGTCCGCGGCCGGCAGCCAGACGGTCGCGCATCTGTCCGGCGTGGCAGGCAGCCGCGTGGTGCTGGGCGGCAGTGCGCTCACGCTGTCCGACGACTCGTCGCAAACCTTCGGCGGCAGTCTCGTCGGCACCGGCGGCCTGGTCAAACAGGGCGCGGGCATGCTGACGCTGAACGGTGTCAGCAACGCGTTCTCCGGCACGACGACGGTGGCGGGCGGCACGTTGGCCGTCGGCGACGCGGCGAATCCCGCCGCGGTGCTGGGTGGCAACGTCGTGGTGAATTCGCTCGGCGCGTTGCGCGGCCACGGCACGATATCGGGCGACGTCAGCAGCAGCGGCGTGGTCGCACCGGGCGGCTCGATCGGAACGCTGTCGGTGGGCGGCAACTATACGCAGGCGGCCGGCGGCACGCTGTCGATCGAGGTCAGCCCGACGGAAGCATCGCAACTGCGCGTAGGCGGCGCCGCGACGCTCGGCGGCACGTTGGCCGTTCTGTTCGATCCCGGCACCTATACGGCCCGCCGCTACACCGTGCTGAGCGCGGCCAACGGCGTGACGGGCCATTTCGCGACCGTCGGCACCACCACGGCCGGCGCGAATCTCGGCGCGTTGCAATCGTCGGTGGACTACGGCGCCAACGCGGTCGACCTGCTGCTCGCCGAGCCGACGGGGCCCGGTACGCCGGCCGGCCCGACGATCATCGCGCCGACCAGGACGTCGATCTACTCGGCGCTCGGCACGATGGCCTTGCTGCAGGCGCAGAGCGCCAGTTCGACGCTGCTCGGGCGTCTGGCGGCCCCGGAGGACGATGCGTCCGGCTCCCGCAACGTGTGGGCCGTTGCCAGCGGTTCCAGCACCAAGGTGGGCGGCACGAGCGGCGCGCCGGGCTTCCTCACGCACGCGTACGGGTTCCTGGCGGGCGGGCAGGGACGGCTCGGCGACGCCACCGTCGGTGCGGCCGGCGGCTACACGCACACCGCGCTGTCCGAAGACACGACAGGCGCATCGGGCGCCATCGACACGCTGCGCGTCGCGCTGTACGGCGCGCAGCCGATCGGCGCGGTCAACCTGTCGGCCACGCTCGGTTACGGTCTCGATTTCCTGTCGCAGAAGCGGCCATTCGGCAGCGCGGGTACCGCCGAAGGCGACCATCTCGGCCACGAATTCACCGCCGCTACGCAGGCCAGCCTGCCGATGGCGGCCGGCGGCTTCCGGTTCGCGCCGCACGTCGGGCTGCGGTATGCATACGTGCGCGGCAGCGGCTTCAGCGAGGACGGCGCCAACGGCCAGAACCTGCACGTCGGCCCCGACAGCGCGAGGAGCCTGCAGCCGTACGTGGGTGTGTCGCTCGCCAAGGCGTTCGGCGATGCCGTGCGCCCGGTCGACGTCCAGCTGCGCGTCGGCTATGCGCACGAGGTGCTGCGCGACAGTCGCGTCGTCCAGGTGCAGAGCCAGGACGGGACCGTGTTCGCGGCGCCGGGTACCGATCTGCCACGCTCGTTCCTCACCACGGGCGCCAGCGTCACGCTGCAGGCCGCCAAGACGACCACGGTATCGCTCGGGCTGGATGCGACGATCAATACGGGCCATGTGTCGGCGCAGTCGGCATATGTGCGCGTCAATTCCAGGTTCTGACCGCGTGGGAACAGGGATGGTGAAACGGGTCTTTCGATGTGGCGGGTTGTCCCTCGTCTTCAATCGATCGATGAACCGTCGTCAATTTCCTATGCTTCGCAGGTAGAACCGCACGCCGTGCAGGCGAGCCCGGCACGGCCACATGCGTGCCGAGCCGGTGTTGCACGGCGGAATCATTTTCCGTTGAATCCCCGCGCGCTTGCCGATGCCCGACAACGCAGGCAGCGATCGGAAGCCCCATCCGGCGCGGCGCCGAATAGCCTCACGTCGTCCATCGCGACGGTTCCCCCGGCCCCGCTTCATTACCCGCCACGTGCGCCGTATCGGCGCTGTAACGTTTTTGGCGCGATTTTCCCGTGCCGGATGCCCGGCATCGCCGCGGGCCGTCCCGACAACGCAGTCGCGAGACTGGCACGTTGTTCGCTTCACCGGGGGGCGGTAGGAACGATAGTCGCCATGCACTCCTGATCGTCCGACAAATCGACGCGCATGCGTCGCGGGGCGTCCGAAACACGGCACGTTCGCTCTGCGCCGCCAGCCGATGGCGCACCCCGATCCGGACGCGGACCGCTCGATCATGACGAGCGCAACGCGCACGCAGTGACGAGTCGAGCATCGGCTGTCATCCCACCTCCTACGGGGAGAGAAAAAATGTCGGCCAAGCCAATCCGGACCCTACGAGCGTTTCTGATCGTCTTTTCCGTTTGCCTGATGACGTTGGCACCCGGGCGGGCGAGCGCGTTGTCGAACCAGTTGCTGTTGCTGCTGCCGGACAACTTCACGTTGCCGGACCCGCGTGTGTCCGCATGGCTCGATTCCGCGGCGGAGGAGGGACTGCAGATCTCGCTGATCAGCGACACGCAATTCAAGCAGGGCGGCACGTCGCTGCAGCAGTACCAGGGACTCATCCTGCCTGACCAGGTGCATACGGTCGCCGACGATACGCTCGTGACCGCCATCCAGAGCTATGCGTTGAACGGCGGGCGCGTGATGCTCGTCTATGATTTCGGCGTACTGAACGCGACGGGATTCTATCCGGCCGGGCAATCGCGTTTCAGCTCGATGGCCGGCGTCAACTACGTGCTCTACGACACGCTCGGCGGGAACATGATCGGCCTCGGCAACGTGACCGGCATGGGCAGCACGTTGCGCGCGCTACAGATTCCTCCGGGGAAGTCGATGGCATGGCCGGGCTCGACGACGGCGGCGACCGCGTTGGCCTCAACCGCGTCGACTACATCGACCGGCTCGACGACGAACCCGTTGCTCTACCTGCAGCCGAGCCCGTCGAACCCGGGCGGGCTTGCCGGTTACAACCATCAGGCGTATTTCACGTACAAGACGGTCAACGGGCGCATGACCGGCGTGCCGCTGAATCTCGGGCGCGTGTCGGCCGGCGCAAAGGTCGGATCCGGATCGTACTCGCCGACCTCGACGATGCTGTCGCCGGTATCGACGGCGGTGAAGGGCGCGACGTCGTTCGCGACCGCGTCGCCCGCCGCGACGACCGACGTGCTCGAAGGCATCTCCGGCTACGTATACGGCTTCCTCACCTATCCGAGCTACGTCACGCAAGGCACGTATACCGGCACGACGCTGCTGACGTCGCCGAACTTCGGGCTCGTCGCCGGCTATCAGGCGTATGGAAACGGCGGCGTGATGTTCGTCAACCTGCCGCTCGCGTATCTCGACGGGCAAACCGACAGCATGCCGATCCACGGCTTCCTGCATTACTTCACGACGAACATCCTGTCGATGCCGCACCTGTCGCTGCAGCCGCGGGCGCAGGCCGGGATGGTCCTGAACTGGCACTTCTGTGCGCGAGATCAGATTCAGCCGGCGCAGTACCTGAAGAATTACGGCGTCTGGAACAGCGGCCCGTATTCGATCGTGATGACGGCCGGCCCTGACGACGTGACGATCGGCGACGGTCTCGGCATCAACCTGACGAACAATACGCAGGCGAAACAACTGGTCGCGTTCCTGCTCAAGCGCGGGCACAAGGTCGGCAGCCACGGCGGCTGGGCGCACGACTACTGGGGGGCGAACGCGAGCGAAACCAATGCGAGCACGTTCACGCAGTATCTGGTGCTGAACCACAATGCGGTTCAGTCGGTGACGGGCAAGCCGGACGTCGAGTGGGCGGCCCCGGAAGGCAATACGCCGACGTGGGCGGTGAACTGGCTCGAATCGAACGGCTACTCCGGCTACTACTTCACCGGCCATACCGGCAATGCGCAAACGCGTGCGTATCGCAACGGTTCGCTGCTGAATCCGGGCATCTGGGCGTTTCCGGTGATGCCGTTCGGCAAGTATGCGACGTTCGAAGAGTTCCAGGAGTTCGCGGTGCCGACGACGGACGTCCAGAACTGGTATCTGTCGCTGATGGATTTCGTCGTCGCGAACCGCACGAGCCGGTTGATCTACATGCACCCGCTGGGCGCGTCGTGGTATCCGAACGTCGTCACGACGATTCTCGGCTACGCCGCGTCGCTGGCGACGACCGGCCAGTTCAAGTGGTTCACGATGGATCAGCTCACGCAGTTCGACCGGCGCCGTCTGCTCGTGAACTGGACGGCGACCGATACCGGCACCAGCTGGACGTTCAGCGCGACGCAGCCGACCAGTCTGCAGGACATGACGTGGCTGTTGCCGAAGAGCACGTACCAGTTGCCGAGCGTGAAAAGCGGCAGCGCGACGGTCGTGAGCACCGATCCGGTCAACTGGCTGGTCATCGCGGGCTCGGGCAAGTCGCTGACGTTCACGAGCGCGAAGGTGCACTGACGCGCGCCGGCTCCTTTGCCAACGGGGAACACCATGAAGCGAGCTTCGTTTGCGCGTGCGCTGCGCATGCTGGCCGTATCGGCGAGCATCGCGCTGATGTTCGGCGTGTCGTTCGCACAGTCCGCGCATCGAGCGCCGCGCGGGTTTGCACGGCCGCCGCTCCATCTGCATGGCGCCGCGAAACGGAATCCTGTGGGCCTGTCGCCGCAGCAGATTCGCCGTTTCTACGGGTTCGACGCGTTGCCGGCGCGCGGCTACGGTGGCGACGATCAGATCATCGCCATCGTCGATGCGTACGACAATCCGAACGTCGAGGCGGATCTGCGCTTGTTCAGCCGCACGTTCGGCCTGCCGCCGTGCGCGTCGCCGCGCTGCTTCACGAAGGTGTACGCGACGGCGGACAAGCGTCCGCCGCCGCCGGACGCACTGTGGGCACTCGAGAGTTCGCTGGACGTGCAGTGGGCGCACGCGATCGCACCGAATGCGCGGATCGTGCTGGTCGAAGCCGCATCGAGTTCGCTCGATGACCTGATGAGCGCGGTCGCACTCGCGACGCGTCCGGCCCCGGGCGGGGTCGGCGCGAAGGTCGTGTCGATCAGTTGGGGGAGCGGCGAGTTCCTGGCCGAAACGCAATTCGACGGGCAGCTCGCCAGCGCGAACGGCGTGTCGTTCGTCGCGGCATCCGGCGACGGCGGCAACGGGGTCGACTACCCGGCCGCGTCGCCGTATGTGCTGAGCGTCGGCGGCACGTCGATCGCAACCGATGCGAGCGGCGCCTATGTCGACGAAACGGCGTGGGTCGGCAGCGGCGGCGGGCAGAGCGCCGTCGAGACGGCGCCGACGTATCAATCGAACTTCGGACTGCCGTCGAATAGCCTCGGGCTGCGCGGCCTGCCCGACGTCGCCTATGACGCCGACCCGGCGTCCGGCTTCGCGGTCTACGATTCGTACGGCTATGCGGGGCAGGGCGGGTGGTTCGTCGTCGGCGGCACGAGCGCCGGCGCACCACAATGGTCCGCGTTGATCGCGATCGCGAACAGCGTGCGCATCGCGCGCGGCAAGACGACGCTGAACGCGGTGAGCGCGATCCAGAGTGTGCTGTACGGGCTCGCGTCGAGCGCCTACGCGACGAACTTCCGCGACATCGTCAGCGGCTCGAACGGCGCATGCGGCACGCTTTGCACGGCGGCAACCGGATACGACTACGTAACCGGTCTCGGGCGCCCGATGGCCGCCAATCTGGTCCAGGCGTTGATCGCCGCGCCGTGACACGGGTAAGGCCGCGGAAGAGGCAGGCGGGCTCGATCACGCTGACGGCTGGTCGACATCGCCGTTAGCGCGAATGGACGATTCCCCTCGCACCCTGTAATAGCCTTCGATCGACACGTCCGGATCCCGGCTCCGGGCTACGCGCCAAACGGCGCGCGACTGTCCATGGAGCGCCGGCCGGTCCACCGTTCAACCGCCCGCTAGCCGCTTTCCTCGCTGACAAACATCCCCCATTTTGAAGAGCACCTTCCTGCCGCGAGGGGCTAACAGTAAAAAATCGGCTCATTACACTGCGCCCGTCGCATCGCCGAGCAGTCTCGACGCGGCACAGACGCAGCGCGCAAGCGTTACGACCGGCAAACGAAAGATTTGGGGGTAAATCGTCATGAACAAGCGTTGGGGGATCGTCGCACCCGCCGCGTTGCTTGCTGCAGCCGCTCATGCGCAGAGCAGCGTGACCCTGTACGGCAAGATCGAGGACGGTATCAACTACACGAGCAACGCACGCGGCCACGGAACCGTGCAACTGCAAAGCGGCTATGACTACGGGAGCCGCTGGGGCATCAAGGGCACGGAAGACCTTGGCGCGGGCTACCAGGCGATTTTCACGCTCGAGAGCGGTTTCGACGTCAACACCGGCAAGATGAACCAGGGTGGTCGGGAGTTCGGCCGCCAGGCCTTCGTCGGCATCGCGTCGGATCGATACGGCACGCTGACGTTCGGTCGCCAGTATGACCCGAGCGTCGATCTCTTCTCGCCGCTCACCGCGAACGGCAACTGGACGGGCTACCTGTTCTCGCATCCGTACGACAACGACAACACCGACTACTCGTTCCGCGTGAATAACGCGGTCAAGTACGTGTCGCCGGTGTGGCACGGCGTGACCGCGGAGGCGATGTACGGGTTCAGCAATCAGGCGGGCGGTTTCGCGAACAACCGCCTGTATGGCGCCGCGCTGCAATACCAGCAGGGCGGGCTGACGGTCGGCGCGTCGTATTTGAAGATCAACAACGCACGCAATGCCGATTCGACCGGGGCGATCACCGGCGACAACACGTTCGATGCGTCGTCGCAGCAGAACATCGGTATCGGCGTGAATTATGCGTTCTCGAATGCGCTCGTGGGATTCACGTATTCGCACGTCGACGTCTACGACCCGACTTCGAACGCGTATTTCACCGGCACGACGCAGCCGGCGGGCGGTGCATGGAAATCGTGGAAATTCGACAACTTCGAGGTGAACGGCCTCTATCACTTCACGACTGCGTTTTACGTCGGCGCGGCATACACGTACACGCAGGCCCGCGTCGCGTCGACGGTCGGCGCGTTCAATCCGAAGTGGCATCAGCTGAGCACGAAGGTGAATTACGACTTGTCGAAACGCACGTCGGTATTCGTAGAGGGCGTCTATCAGCATGCGATGAACGCGCACACGGGAACCGACTTCGATTACGCGTACATTCCGGGCGCCGCCGATATCTCGTCAGGCCCGAATCAATATGTCGCACGTATCGCGCTGCTGCATCACTTCTGATGCCCATGCCCCGTTCGACACGACGCGCCGGCGTTTCCTGGCGCCGTGCGCGATCACAGCGGAAGCACGGAAGTCTGCTTGATCTTCTGCATCGGAATCTCGGTCTTCACGCTCTGCACGCCTTCGATCCGGGTCAGGTGGTCGATCTGGAGTTGCCGATAGGCGTCGATATCGGCGGTCACGACACGCAGCAGGCAATCGCAATCGCCCGCCATCAAGTGGCACTCGAGCACCTGTGGAAGACGCTGAACCGCTTCGGTGAAACGGTCGACGGTTTTCGCGTCCTGGCTCGTCAGCCAGATGCGGACGAAGACGGTCAACCCCGCGCCGATCTTCGATGCGTCGAGCAGCGCCGCGTAGCGCTCGATGACGCCAGCCTGTTCCAGCTGCTTGACCCGACGCAGGCACGGTGACGGCGACAGTCCCACCTTCTGCGCGAGTTCCACGTTCTGGATTCGTCCGTCTTCCTGAAGCACGTTCAGAATGCGACGGTCCATTTCGTCCAGTTCGATGACGGCCATTGATCGGACCTATTCGGTTGAGGCACGCGGTGCCCGGGTTTTCGGGTTTTGAAGCATGGAATTGCTAAATCGCGCCCATCTTAAGGCGAACACGCAACCTGAAATTATTTTTTCTACGATAAATTTTTGCCCGTAGCAGCCGGGACGGTCCCGCTGCCGATCAAGGGGCAAACGATGAGCACCGATTCCGTCCAGCACTTCGAATTCGAACAAAATCCTCACCCCGTCGCGGCGGCCGAGCGCGCCGCGCTGCTCGCCAATCCCGGTTTCGGCCGGGTCTTCACGGATCACATGGTGACGATCCGGTACTCGGCGGACGAAGGGTGGCATCACGCGAAAATCGGGCCGCGCGAGCCGTTCCGGTTCGATCCGGCGACGCTCGTGCTGCACTACGCGCAGGAAATCTTCGAGGGCTTGAAAGCCTTCCGGCTGCCGGACGGCGGCGCGGCGTTGTTCCGTCCCGATGCGAATGCGCGGCGCTTTCGTCATTCGGCCGAGCGGCTCTCGATGGCGCCGTTGCCGGAGGCGATGTTCGTCGAATCGGTACGTGCGCTCGTCCGCACCGATCGCGACTGGATTCCGGCGTTCGACGGCGCGGCGCTGTATTTGCGGCCGTTCATGATCGCGACGGAGGCGGTGCTCGGCGTAAAGCCGTCGCCGGAGTATCTGTATTGCGTGATCGCGACGCCGGTCGGCGCGTACTTCAAGAGCGGCGCGTCGGGCGTGACGCTGTGGGTGTCGGAGCAGTACACGCGGGCGGCGCCGGGCGGCACGGGCGACGCGAAATGCGGCGGCAACTACGCGGCGAGCCTGGCCGCACAGGCGGAGGCGACTCGCGAAGGCTGCGAGCAGGTGGTGTTTCTCGATGCGGTCGAACGCCGCTGGATCGAGGAACTGGGCGGGATGAACGTGTTCTTCGTGTTCGACGACGGATCGATCCAGACGCCGCCGCTGAACGGGACGATTCTGCCTGGCATCACGCGCGCGTCGTTGATCACGCTGGCTCGGGAACTGAATTACACGGTGCGGGAGGAGGGCTACACGATCGAGCAGTGGCAGGCGGACGCGCGCAGCGGTCGGCTGGTCGAGGCGTTCGCCTGCGGCACGGCGGCGGTCGTGACGGCGATCGGCCGGGTGAAGGGTCGCGCGTACGACTTCACGATCGGCGAAGGCGGCGCGGGGCCGGTCACGTCGCGGCTGAAGGGGGCGCTGCTCGATATCCAGAACGGGCGCGAAGCCGATCGCCACGGCTGGGTGGACCGCGTGTTTTGAGTTCGGCACGGCGGCCATCGCGTGTCGTGGCGGCCGTCCTGAAAGCCGCGGCCGGCATGCCGGCCGGAAGCAGCCGTGCCGCCTCCTGGAATGCTTTGATCATGTCAGCTGTTTCGTTGTCACGCGCCATGGACCGCTTGTTCATTGTCGACCCCGGTCTTCACCGGCTGCTGGGCGGTGTGCGCGCCGCACTCGCGAGCGTGCTCGTCGGCGCGCTCGGCATTGCATCGGCGCTGCATCTCGGTCTCGCGATCACCACCGGCGCCGTGGGCATACTGTTCGCGATGATCGCGCCGCTCTTCCTGCGCGATGCTCGCCGGCTGGACTGGTATGAATCGCTGGCGTGGCAATACGGCGTCGCATGCGCGAGTTTCGCCGCGGCCGCCGTCGCGAGTGCGTGGCCAGCGGTCGGCAAGGCGGGTTTCGTGATCGTCCTGTTCTGTTCGATGCTGTGCCAGACTCAAGGGCCGCGCACGATCGGATGTGCGTTCCTGGCGATCGCGATGTACTACCTTGGCCTCTATCTGCATCCGGCCGCGCTACAGGTCGGCCACATGCTGGCGATGTCGATCGCGGGCCCGGCGGGCGTCGTGCTCGTCTGCCGGATGCTGTTGCCGACGCATGCGGCGCACACGCCCCGGCTCATCGCGCGCTCGGTATCGCTGCACGCGGCATGCATTGCGCGAAGCGCCGTGTCGGACGCGGGCGAGTTCGATGCGATGGCGCATTTGCTCGCGTTGAACGAAGCCGCCATCGCACTCGAGAATCATGCGTCGACATTCGGTGAACGCGACGCGCGTGCATTGCACGCCGCGCTCGTCGCATTGGAGCTCGCAGCCGCCCGGCGCGTGCTGAACCACGACCGGACGGATGCCGCCGCCGCGGCGCTACGCGCGGCGATTGCGCGCTTCGATGCCGTCGCCGGCGACGTGGCGGCGCGCAGGACCGCCACACGTCCGCCCGCGTCCCCGCCGCATGCGCGTGCGGTTCGGTGGGGCGCCGGCTGGCGCACGCTTGCATGGTTGCCGGCGATCCGCGCCGTGGCGGCTGCGTGCGCCGCGATGTTGATCGGCGAGACGCTGTCGTCGGAGCGATGGATGTGGGCGGTGCTTAGCACGTTCGTCGTGTTCTTCGGCACGTATTCGTGTGCGGACACGATCTATCGCGGCACGCAACGTGTCGTCGGCACGCTCGCCGGCGCGCTTGCGAGCGTACTCGTCGTCAGTGCCGTTCATCATGCGAATGCAGTCGTGGTCATCGTCATGGGCGTGTGCGTGTTTGCCTGGGCGTACCACATCCTGCATGCCTACGGGCGCGGCGTATTCTTTTTGACGGTGCTGATCGGCGTCGTCTATGCGCAACTGGGCTTCGAGATCGGAACGCTTGCGGAACTGCGTATCGGCGAGGTGTTGATCGGCTGCGCGGTTTCGCTCGCGGCGGCGATGCTGGTGATGCCACTGGCGGCGTCGCGCCACATCGCGATGCGTTCGCACAACCTGTTGGCGGCGCTGCGCGAACTCATGCACGAGCGCGACGATGGCACGCGGCCGGAGGCGGCGCAGATGCGCGCGGCCGATCGCCGTTTTCACGACGTGCGTATGGCGATCAGGCCGCTGGCTGCGTGGAGCATGTTCCGCGTATCCGGCGATGCGCGACGGTTGTCGGACACGCTGCTGTCTTGCTGGCTGCATGGCCGGATCGTCGCGACGCTCCTGCCTGCTGAAGCCGACGGCTCGGTTGTCGGATTCGAACGGCATTCACGCGCAGCCATCGTCACGCGAATCGATGCGTTGATGGACGATCTGGATCACAGTCGCTCGATGCGACTCGACGCGGCCGCGAACGTGGGGCACGGAACGCTCGCGATATCCGGTGATCGTCCGTTACCGGCCCATCCGGAACTGGCTCGGCTCGACGCGAAGCTGACCGAACTCAACCGGGCATTCGAGCACGCGCTGTTCGGAAAAGTGACGGGCGAGGAACGGTGGCGGAGATAACGGCGGCGCTCGCATCGCTCGCGCGTTGAGCGCTGACACGCATTCTGGTGCGCTAGGGTCTGTTTACATGTGGAACGCGCATGCGTTGCCACGAGAACGGCCGCTCGCGAGGCGCGCGACGCCGCGAATACTGACGTATTCGCAAGGAGCGCAACGCGGCGAGCGGCCGTTCTCGTGGCAACCCCAAATTAAAAAATCATTCCACGGGAATGCCCGAAATCGCCCGTATGGCGGCGTCGCTCGTCGCTTGTTTGGCTCGGCCAAACGGCGCTCCTCACTCCTTGCCATACGCCCCGGAGGAAGTCCCCTTGGGGGACGAGCGATTTCGGGCATTCGCATGCGCGTTCCATATGTAAACAGACCCTAGGAATCGACGGATCTCGCGCATCGGGCTGCCGACTGGCTATCGTTGGCGGCACCCGCTATCCGCCGATCGTTCGGACGGTCGTTCAACGCATCGCCCCGCCAGCAACGTTCGCGCCACCGATATGCGGGAAAGCGGTAGCTTTTCACGTGCGCTCGAGCATCTTGATCGCTGCTGCGGCGGCTCCCGCACGGGTCTCGACATGCAACTTCCGGAACAGGTGTTCGAGATGCTTGTTGACCGTGCGCGGGGCGATGCCCAGAATGTCGCCGATATCGCGGTTCGTCTTGCCGTGCGACACCCACAGCAACACTTCGGCCTCCCGCATGGTCAGGCCGAAGCGTTCGGCGAGCGCATTGCAATGCACCGTGTCGTCCCTTTCCTTGAGGATAACGATCCATTCACCCGGCTCCGGACCGAGCGTCGCACTGGCCGAGCGGCGTATCTGGCCCGAGCCGAATTCATGCACGGCGTCGTCCTGGGCGCCGCGCGCGAGCCAGTCGATGAACCAGGCGCGCAGCGGCGCAGGCAGTTTCGGCGGCGCCTCGGTATCGCGCGCGTTCGTGGTTTGCGCGGCATCGAAGCGGTCGTCATGCGCGGCCGTGTATGCAGCGATATGATGCGCAGCCTGAGGGCTCTGCCACCGAATCGTGCCGTCCGCGCCGACGATCAGCGCCGCGCGCGTGTCGAGCGACAGTGCGGCCTCCGCATACAACTGTGCGCGTGAACGCCGCACGTGGGCGCCGATGCGTGCGCACAACTCCTCGGGCTGCACCGGCTTGGTCACGTAATCGATGCCGCCCACGCGAAAGCCGCGTACGACGTGCTCGCTTTCCGTCAATGCAGTCATGAAGATGACGGGCAGATGCTCGTGCCGTCCGTCCTGCTTGATGCGCACACAGGTTTCGAAGCCGTCCATGCCGGGCATCATTGCGTCGAGCAACACCACGTCGGGCGTCACGCGCGCGAGGCGCTTGAGCGCGTCGTCGCCGGACAGCGCGACGATCACCGCGTAGCCGTGCGCCTGCAGCGTATCGGAGAGAAAGGCGAGGTTCTCCGGCGTATCGTCGACGATCAATATCATGGGCCGTTCGCGCAGCCACACGGCCGGAGCCTCGACGATCGGGGAGGCCGCGATCGGGGTGTGTGCGTCATGCGTCCGCGCCGCGCGCGAGTCGGTCAAGTTCATGCTCGAGTTCCCTTAGCTGAAAACGTTCCGCCAACGAGCGCAACGCGTCGATTTGATCCCGCAACGCGGGCCAGGCCTCACGGGCGGCGTCGAGCTGTTCGATCACGCCCTGTACGTAGCCGACTTCGAGATGCGCATGCAGATGCTCGACGAGCCCCCGCGGCCACACGGCGGCCGTGAGCGGCGCTGTCGCGACCGGCGCGCTCGCGCCGGTATCGGACGCGATCCAGTCGAGTGCAAGCAGTTGCGCAAGCTTGTCGAGCAGCAGATTCACCTGCAGCGGTTTCACCAGATAACCCTTGCATCCGGTCGCGCTCGCGCGATCGCGGTCGTCGGCGAACGCGTTGGCGGAGAGCAGCACGATGGGTGCGCTCGACAACTGATTCTCGGAGATCAGGCGGCTGGTTTCGTAGCCGTCCATCAACGGCATCGAAATGTCCATGACGATCGCGTCCGCCGTGTGCACCGCCAGCCAGCGCAGCGCATCGGTGCCGCTGGCCGCTTCGGCGACGTCGAAGCCGAGCGGCGTCAGCAATTGCACGACGATATCGCGCTGGTCGTCGAGGTCGTCGACCACGAGAATGGTGCGGCGCGCACCCGTATAGCCGCGAATCGACGCGAGTTCGGTCGGGGTTTCGGCCGCCGCGTCGACGGCCGGGGCGAACAGGCGTACCACGAAGCGCGTGCCGTGGCCGACTTCGCTGTCCACTTCGAGGCTGCCGCCGAGCGCGTGCGTGAGCAGGCGGCAGATCGTGAGTCCGAGGCCGGCGCCGTGATCGTACGCATGGGCCGCTTCGCCGCGTTCGAACGGCAGGAACAGGCGCTCCATTTCGGCGGGCGGGATGCCGGGGCCGGTATCGATCACCTCGAACTTGAGCGTATCGAGCCCGTGACTCACGCGCAGCGTGATCGTGCCGCTCGACGTGAAGCGGATCGCATTGCCGATCAGGTTCGTGAGGATCTGGCTCATGCACTTCTGGTCGGTGCGCACGGTGGCGGGCAGCCGGCCGGCCGTCTGCACATCGAAGGCGAGCGCCTTTTCGAGCGCCTGCGGACGGAGCATCGACGTCAGATGCGCGACGAAATCGGCGAGCGATACCTTGGCGATGTTCAACTGAAGCTTGCCCGCCTCGATGCGCGCGATGTCGAGCAGACCGTCGACGAGCGCGAGCAAATGCTCGCCGCTGCGATGGATCGTGCGCACGGCGTTGTAGCGCGTGGGCGTGAGTTCTTCCTTCGCCTGCAGCAGCAACTGCGTGTAGCCGAGAATGCTGTTCAGCGGCGTGCGCAACTCGTGGCTCAAGCCGGACACGTAACGGCTCTTGGCCTGATTGGCCGATTCCGCGGCGGCGGTCGCGCGCTTGAGCGCCGCGTCGGTTTTCTGATGCGCGTCGATTTCCAGCATCAGCAATTCGTTTTGCCGCTGCGATTCTTCCTGCGTGACACGACGGTTTTCGCGCTCGAGCACGAACCACCAGGCCGCGATGCAGCCCACCAGCGAGAGCGCGAGAAAGATATTCAGAAAACTGCCCGAGAGCGCATGGCCGATCGACGGTCCGGCGGCGCTCATCGACGTCGCGCTCTGCGACCAGATCAGATAGAGCACGCTCCCCAGCACCGCGAGCATCGCGAACACGAGGCTCGCATAGTGGATCAGGCGTAGCGCGGCGGGGCCGAGTCGCGCACCGGGCAGCACGCGATGCAGCGCGCGGCCGGCCTGCGACGCGAAGCGCGCGTGCGGCTTGCAGCGGTCGTGGCAGCGCGAGTCGAGCGAGCAGCACAGCGAGCAAATCGTGCCGCCATAGGCCGGGCAGTACGCCGTATCGTCGGGTTCGAAGGTGTTTTCGCAGATCGCGCAGCGCAGCGAGGTGGCGTCGCCGGTCGGTTGCGCGGCGCGGGCAATGTAATAGCGACCGCGTGTCAGTACCGCGAGCACGGGCGCGCACGCGAACGCCGCGCCGAACGCGATGAACGACGACATCGCCTGGGCGAGCGCGCCGAACAGGCCGCTATGCGCCAGCATCGCGACGGCGGCCGCGATCAGCATCGCGCCGACGCCCACGGGGTTCACATCGTAGAGGTGCGCGCGCTTGAACTCGATATGTCGCGGGCTGTAGCCGAGCGGCTTGTTGATGACGAGATCGGCGAACAACGCGCCGATCCACGCGATCGCGATGTTCGCGTAGAGCGACAGCACCTTGGCGATCGCATCGAACACGCCCATTTCCACGAGCAGCAACGCGATCATGACGTTGAACACGAGCCACACCACGCGGCCCGGATGGCTGTGCGTGAGCCGCGCGAAAAAATTGGACCACGCGAGCGAGCCCGCATAGGCGTTGGTCACGTTGATCTTCAACTGCGAGACGATCACGAACAGCGTCATCGCGGGCAGCGCCCAGCTCGCGAGCCCCAGCGGATCGAGCAGCAGATGATAGGCGACGAGGTACATCTGCGTCGGCTCGGTGGCGTGGCTGGCATCGACTTCATACTGGAGCGCGATGAAGGCGAGCAGGGCGCCGCCCAGCATCTTGAGCGCGCCGGGCACGATCCAGCCAGGCCCCGTCGAGAGCAGCGCAAACCACCAGCGCGTGCGGTTCTTCGCGGTGAGCGGCGGCAGGAACCGCAGATAGTCGACCTGTTCACCCACTTGCACGATCAGCGCGAACACGACCGTCGACGCCTGACCGAAGGCGATCAGGCTGAACGCGCGGCCTTGCGGCGCGAAGCCCGCGAAGGTGGTCCATTGCGCGATCAGGTCGGGATGGCGCCACAGCACGGCGGCGTAGGGCAGTACGAACAACACGAGCCACAGCGGCTGCGTCCAGCTTTGCAGGCGGTTGATCAGCGTGATGCCGAACATGACGATCGGAATCACCACGAGCGAACTTACGACGTAGGCGATCGCCAGCGAAATATGGAAATACAGCTGGAGCGCCAGCGACATGATGGCCGCTTCGAGCGCGAAAAAAATGAACGTGAACACCGCGTACAGCAGCGACGTGACCGTCGAGCCGATATAGCCGAAGCCCGCGCCGCGCGTGAGCAGGTCCATGTCGACGCCGTAGCGCGCCGCGTAATAGCTGATGGGCAAACTGGTCAGCCAGATCAGCACGGAGACGGCCGCGATGGCCCAGAACGCGTTCGTGAAGCCGTAGTTCACGACGAGACTGCCGCCGATCGCCTCCAGCACCAGAAACGACACCGCGCCGATCGCCGTATTGGCCACGCGCAGCTCCGACCAGCGCCGGAATGAGCGCGGCGTGAAGCGCAGCGCGTAGTCCTCGAGGGTTTCGTCGCCGACCCACGCGTTGTAGTCGCGGCGCACCTTGACGATGCGTTGGGTACCGGGCGCGCCCATTGACGGGTGACTCTGGGACATGACGATGATCCGAATTGGTGCGAAAGCGGCACGAGCGGGGCGTGAACGGCACAACGGCGGACCACGGCGCCCAGGATCGCCCTGCAATGCAAATTACATTCCAGTACGTGCGCCGGAAATACGTCGATTGACGTATTTCGATCGTCAAATTGGCTTTCTACATTGCGTCCAACCTCGACCCAGCCCGCAGCGATCCGCGCCGGGCGCCCGATAAGGAGAACGTGATGTCCGCAGACGATCGACTCGATGACGAAGCCCGGATGCCTTCGCCGCTGCGCCGGAAAATGCTCGGCGGTTTCGCCGCCGCGCCGCTGATGGCGTTGGGCCTGCCGCGCGGCGCGTTGGCGCAAACGCCGCCCACGGCGAAGGTCAACACCACGGGCCTCGCGGTCACGGATACGACCGTGACGGTCGGCCAGCTCCACTCGGCCACGGGCACGATGGCGATTTCCGAAACCGGCTCGATCCAGGCCGAGCGCCTCGCGATCGAGCAGATCAACGCGATGGGCGGCGTGCTCGGCCGCAAGGTGCGGATCATTCAGGAAGACGGCGCGTCCGACTGGCCGACCTTCGCCGAAAAGTCGAAGAAGCTGCTGGAGAACGACCACGTCGCGGCCGTGTTCGGCTGCTGGACTTCGGCCTCGCGCAAGGCGGTGCTGCCGGTGTTCGAGAAGGACAACGGCCTGCTGTATTACCCGACCTTCTACGAAGGCCTCGAACAGTCGAAGAACGTGTTCTACACGGGCCAGGAAGCGACCCAGCAGATTGTCTGGGCGCTCGACTGGGCGTCGAACACGAAGAAGGCCAAGACCTTCTTCCTGATCGGTTCCGACTACATCTGGCCGCGCACGTCGAACAAGATCGCGCGGCGCCATATCGAACAGCATCTGCATGCGAAGGTGGTGGGGGAGGAGTACTACCCGCTCGGCACGACCGAGTTCGCGTCGCTGATGAACAAGATCAAGCTCGCGCGCCCGGACTGCATCTTCGCGACCGTGGTGGGCGGCTCGAACGTGGCGTTCTACAAGCAGCTCAAGGCCGCGGGCATCACGCCGCAGAAGCAGTTTCTGCTGACGCTGTCGGTGACCGAGGACGAAGTGCTCGGCATCGGCGGCGACAACTTCGCGGGCTTCTATTCGTCGATGAAGTACTTCCAGTCGCTCGATACCGACAACAACAAGAAGTTCGTCGCGGCATTCAAGGCGCGCTACGGCCAGAAGTCGGTGATCGGCGACGTGACGCAGGCCGCCTATCTCGGCCCGTGGATCTGGAAGGCCGCGTGCGAGCGCGCGGGCAGTTTCGACGTGGACAAGGTGGTCGCGCATTCGGCCGGCATCGAAGTGGCGAACGCGCCGCAAGGCTATGCGAAGGTCGATGCGAACCATCACCTGTGGAGCCGCTCGCTGATCGGGCAGGGCCAGGCGGACGGCCAGTTCAAGGTCGTCGCGCAGTCGGAGCAGCCGATCCAGCCGAATCCGTTCCCGAAGGGCTACATGTAATCCGTCAACCGCAGCGGCGCGGCGGCCGATGACGCCGCCGCGCGAGGAGCGTTCGATGTCCGCTACCGATATTTTCAACATCACGCTGATGCAGGGCTTCGCCGGTCTGAGCCTCTTCAGCGTCCTGCTCCTGATGGGGCTCGGGCTCGCCGTGATCTTCGGCCAGATGGGCGTGATCAACATGGCGCACGGCGAATTCATGACGATCGGCGCGTATACGGTCTACCTGTTTTCGTGGTTTTCGCAGAACGTCTGGCACGCGCTCACGCCCGTGTATTTCTTCTTCGCGATTCTCGCGGCGTTCGCGCTGGCCTTCGCGGCCGGCTGGCTCGCCGAATGGGCGCTGATCCGCCATCTGTACAAGCGGCCGCTCGACACGCTGCTCGCCACCTGGGGCCTGAGCCTCGGCATGCAGCAGGTGTTCCGCTCGACCTTCGGGCCGAAGGAGGTGAGTCCGGCGCTGCCCGACTGGCTGATGGGTTCGTGGGAGCCCACGCCCGGCCTCGACATTCCGGTGAGCGGCATGTTCGTGATGGGCCTCGCGCTGCTGATGACGGGCGGCCTGCTGCTCGCGCTCTATCGGTCGCGCTGGGGCTTGCGCGTGCGCGCCACGGTCGCGAACCGGCCGATGGCGAACGCGGCGGGCATCAACACGCGGCGCACCGACCGCATGACGTTCGCGATCGGCTGCGGGATCGCGGGCGTGGCCGGCGCGGCCTTCACGGCGATCGGCTCGACGGGACCGACGAGCGGCTCGCTGTATATCGTCGATTCGTTTCTCGTCGTGACGTTCGGCGGCGCGGCGAGCCTGCTCGGTACCGTGGCGTCGGCGTTCGGCATCGCGCAGATGCAGTCGATCAGCGAGTTCTTTCTGTCGGGCTCGATTGCGCGCGTGCTCACGCTGCTGACCGTCGTCGTGATTCTGATGCTGCGTCCGCAAGGCCTGTTTGCGTCGAAGGTGCGGCGAGTTTGAGCGTGCGTTCATGCACAAGCGTCATTGACAGCTTCATTCGACTGGAGAGAGGGACATGGAACCCATCCAATCCGCGGCGAGCGGCGTATCCCCGCGATCCGGCCCGGGCGCGCCGCCGGCCGGCTGGCGCGTGCGCGTGGCGCGACTCGATGCGTCGGGCTACGCGGGCATCGTGCTGCTCGCGCTGCTGATCGTGGTCGTGTTTCCGCTCGCGCTCGACACGTTCCGCCTGAACCTGATGGGCAAGTACCTGACCTACGCGTTCGTGGCGATCGGCCTCGTGATCGCGTGGGGCTACGGCGGCGTGCTCAGTCTCGGCCAGGGCGTGTTCTTCGGCCTCGGCGGCTACGCGATGGCGATGTTTCTCAAGCTCGAGGCATCCGATCCGGCCGCCACGCACACGCAGACGACGCCCGGCATTCCCGACTTCATGGACTGGAACCAGCTCACCGCACTGCCCACGTGGTGGAAGCCGTTTCACTCGTTGCCGTTCTCGATCCTCGCGGTGCTCGTCGTGCCGACGGCGCTCGCGTTCGTGATCGGCTACGCGATGTTCAAGCGGCGCGTGGGCGGCGTGTACTTCGCGATCATCACGCAGGCGGTCGCGCTGATTCTGTCGGTGCTGATCATCGGCCAGCAGGGCTATACGGGCGGCGTGAACGGCATCACCGACCTGCGCACGCTGCTCGGCTGGGACATCCGCACGGATCACGCGAAGCTTGTGCTGTATTTCGTGAACGCCGCGTTGCTGATCGGCGCGCTGCTCGCGTGCCGCTGGGTTCAGCGCAGCAAGCTCGGCACGTTGCTGCTCGCGATGCGCGACAAGGAAGACCGCGTGCGCTTCTCGGGCTACGACGTCGCCATGTTCAAGGTGTTCGCGTTCTGTTTCGCGGCGATGCTCGCGGCCATCGGCGGTGCGATGTTCACGCTGCAGGTGGGCTTCATGTCGCCGTCGTTCGTCGGCATCGTGCCGTCGATCGAAATGGTGATCTACGCGGCCGTCGGCGGGCGCATGTCGCTGGTCGGCGCGGTATACGGCGCGATTCTCGTCAATCTCGGCAAGAGCTGGTTTTCGGAGAGTTTTCCGAACCTCTGGCTCTATCTGATGGCGGCGATGTTCATCGGCGTGGTGATGGTGTTTCCGAACGGGCTGGCGGGTCTGTACGACGAGCATGTGCGCCCGCG
The DNA here is from genome assembly GCF_016899425.1 of Burkholderia sp. MS389. Classification (GTDB taxonomy): domain Bacteria; phylum Pseudomonadota; class Gammaproteobacteria; order Burkholderiales; family Burkholderiaceae; genus Burkholderia; species Burkholderia sola. The sequence goes on along the minus strand of NZ_CP045995.1, from coordinate 814,986 downwards.
CGTGCGGCGGCTGCTCGGCGCGGCGAACGAGGAGGCATGAAGCATGAGCAATACCGACTTTCTGCTCGCGATCGAAGACCTGACCGTGTCGTTCGACGGCTTCAAGGCGATCGATTCGCTCAATCTCTATCTCGAACGCGGCGAGCTGCGCGTCGTGATCGGCCCGAACGGCGCAGGCAAGACCACGCTGCTCGATCTCATCTGCGGCAAGACGAAGGAAACGGCGGGCAGCATCAAGTTCCGCAACGAGGAAATCACGCATCTCGCGGAATTCCGCCGCGTGCGTAAAGGGATCGGCCGCAAGTTCCAGACGCCGTCGATTTACGAAAACCTGAGCGTGGCGCAGAACCTCGAAGTGTCGTTTCCGCGCGGACGCAGCGTGTTCGGCGCGCTCGCGTATCGCGAGGACGCCGACGTGGCCGATCGCGTGCGCGACGTGGCCGATGAAATCGGCCTCGCCGGCACGCTCGATCTGGAAGCGGGGCTGCTGTCGCACGGCCAGAAACAGTGGCTCGAAATCGGCATGCTGCTGATGCAGGACCCCGAACTGCTGATGCTCGACGAGCCGATTGCGGGCATGAGCGTGCGCGAGCGCGAACTGACCGCCGATCTGCTCGACCGCATCTGCCGCAACCGCTCGATGATCGTGATCGAGCACGACATGGCCTTCGTGGAGCGCATCGCGCACAAGGTCACGGTCATGCATCAGGGGAAGATTCTCGCGGAAGGACCAATGGCGCAGGTGCAGGCCGATCCGCGCGTGATCGACGTGTACCTGGGCCACTGAGCCGGCAACCGAACGACAACACGGAGAACACATCATGCTGGAAGTCGACGATCTCGTCGTCAGCTACGGTCAGAGCGAGGTGCTGCACGGCGTCGGCTTTGCCGTTGCGCAAGGCGAAAGCGTGGCCGTGATGGGCCGCAACGGCATGGGCAAGACGACGCTGTTCAAGGCGCTGATCGGCATGCTGCCCGCCAATCGCGGCACCGTGCGCGTGGCCGGCGCCGACGTCTCGAAGGACGAGAGCTACCGCCGCGTGTCGAAAGGCATCGGCTACGTGCCGCAAGGGCGGCAGATCTTCGCGTCGCTGACCGTCGAGGAAAACATCCAGACGGGCCTCGAAAACGCGCAGAGCCAGCGCGTGCCCGACGAACTTTACGCGTTGTTTCCCGTGCTGTTCGACATGAGAAAGCGCAAGGGCGGCAATCTGTCGGGCGGCCAGCAACAGCAACTCGCGATTGCGCGCGCGCTCGCGACCGACCCGAAAGTGCTGTTGCTGGACGAGCCGACCGAAGGCATCCAGCCGTCCGTCATCAAGGACATCGCCAAGGCGCTCAACCAGATTCGCACGAGCCGCCATATCGCCATCGTCGTGTCGGAGCAGGTGTTGAGCTTCGCGCTCGACGTGGCCGACCGCCTGTTCGTCATCGAGGGCGGGCGCTTCGTGCACCAAAGCACGCGCGATGCGGGCGACACCGACCGCATCCGCGAATATCTGTCCGTCTGAGCGCGGCGCGGCGTTCGCGCGCCGCGCCGTATGTCAATCCGCGAACCCAGGAGCGAACGCCATGCCCGAGACTCTCATCAAGGTCGATCTGAACCAGTCGGCTTACGAAAACGAACAGGTGCACAACCGCTGGCACCCCGATATTCCGATGGCCTGCTGGGTCAAGCCCGGCGACGATTTCATCCTCGAAACCTACGACTGGACCGGCGGCTTCATCAAGAACGACGACAGCGCCGACGACGTGCGCGACATCGACCTGTCGATCGTGCACTTTCTGTCCGGCCCGGTCGGCGTGCATGGCGCGGAGCCCGGCGACCTGCTGGTGGTCGACCTGCTCGACATCGGCGCGAAGGCCGATAGTCAGTGGGGCTTCAATGGCTTCTTTTCGAAGACCAACGGCGGCGGCTTTCTCACCGATCATTTCCCCAGCGCGCAGAAATCGATCTGGGATTTTCACGGGGTGTACACGAGTTCGCGCCATATTCCGGGCGTGAATTTCGCGGGCCTGATTCACCCGGGCCTGATCGGCTGCCTGCCCGACCCGGCGCTGCTCGAGACCTGGAACGCGCGCGAAACCGGCCTGATCGCCACCGCGCCCGATCGTGTGCCGCCGCTCGCGAATCCGCCATTCGCGGCCACCGCGCACATGGGCAAGCTCGCGGGCGACGCGCGCGACCGGGCCGCCGCGCAGGGCGCGCGCACGGTGCCGCCGCGCGAGCACGGCGGCAATTGCGACATCAAGGATCTGTCGCGCGGCTCGAAGGTGTTTTTCCCCGTGTACGTGGATGGCGCGGGCCTGTCGGTCGGCGACCTGCACTTCAGCCAGGGCGACGGCGAGATCACGTTCTGCGGCGCGATCGAAATGGCCGGCTGGGTGCATATGCGCGTGAATCTCATCAAGGGCGGCATGGCGAAATACGGGATTCGCAACCCCGTCTTTCAGCCCAGCCCGATCACGCCGACCTATAACGATTACCTCATTTTCGAGGGCATTTCGGTCGACGAACAGGGTGGCCAGCATTATCTCGATGTCACCACCGCGTATCGCCAGGCGTGCCTGAACGCGATCGAGTACCTGAAGAAATTCGGCTATTCGGGCGCGCAAGCCTATTCGTTGCTCGGCTGTGCGCCGGTGCAGGGGCACATCAGCGGCGTGGTGGATATTCCGAACGCGTGTGCGACCTTGTGGCTGCCCACGCAGATCTTCGACTTCGACATTCGCCCGAATGCCGACGGCCCGATCCGGCACATCCAGGGCGGCGTCGATCTGCCGTGTTCGCCGGATCTCGCGAACGCGTGACCGACACACTGAAATGACGCAGGAATAGGAGGCCGTCATGCCAATCTACGACTTCGAATGCGCGAGCTGCGGGCCGTTCTCCGTCATGCGTCGCATCGCGGATCGCGAGAAACCGTGCCGCTGTCCCGATTGCGGCGCCGAAGGCGGGCGCGTCATCAGCGCGCCATCACTGGCGTTGATGGGAGGTACGCGCCGCGCCGCACACACGACCAACGAACGTGCCGCGCACGCGCCGCGTCAGTCCGGCGACGGGCCGCCACTACGCCATCGCGCCGGTTGCAGTTGCTGCTCGGGCGGCGCGTCGAAACTCGCAGGCACGGCGTCGGACGGCCTCAAGCGGCCGGCGGGACGGCCGTGGATGATCAGCCACTAAGGTGTGCCGCGCGCGAGCCGATGCGCGGAAGCAGCGGCCATCGCGCGCGGCGTCAACGTGTACGTGTTAGAGGAGGAAGCGTCATGCGACAGGGTGATATTTCGAGTAGCCGCGACTGTGTGGGCGTCGCGGTGGTCAACTACAAGATGCCGCGTCTGCACACGAAGGCGGAGGTGCTCGACAACGCGCGGCGTATCGCCGACATGGTGGTCGGCATGAAGCAGGGTTTGCCGGGCATGGATCTCGTGGTGTTTCCCGAGTATTCCACGCACGGCATCATGTACGACCGCCAGGAGATGTTCGATACGGCGTCCGCGATTCCCGGCGAAGAGACGGATATTTTCGCGGCGGCGTGCCGCAAGGCCAACGTGTGGGGCGTGTTCTCGATCACGGGCGAGCGCCACGAGGAACATCCGCGCAAGGTGCCGTACAACACGCTCGTGCTGATCGACAATCGCGGCGAGATCGTGCAGAAGTATCGGAAGATCATGCCGTGGACGCCGATCGAAGGCTGGTATCCGGGCGACCGCACCTATGTGACGGATGGGCCGAAGGGCCTCAAGATCAGCCTGATCATCTGCGATGACGGCAATTATCCGGAGATCTGGCGCGACTGCGCGATGAATGGCGCGGAGCTGATCGTGCGCTGCCAGGGCTATATGTATCCGGCGAAAGAGCAGCAGGTGATGGTCGCGAAGGCGATGGCGTGGATGAACAACACCTACGTGGCCGTGGCCAACGCCACGGGGTGGGACGGCGTGTATTCGTACTTCGGCCATTCGGCGATCGTCGGGTTTGACGGGCGCACGCTCGGCGAATGCGGCGAGGAGGAAATGGGCGTGCAGTATGCGGAGCTGTCGCTGGGCATGATTCGCGACGCGCGGCGCAACATGCAGTCGCAGAACCATCTGTACAAGCTGCTGCATCGCGGTTATACCGGCACGATCCATTCCGGCGATGGCGCGAATGGCGTCGCCGAATGTCCGTTCGGCTTCTATCGCGACTGGATTGCGGATCCCGACGCCACGCGTCGCCGTGTCGAAGCGCTCACGCGCGCAACACCCGGCACGCCGGAATGTCCGATCGACGGAATTCCGCACGAAGAGTGAGTATGCGCGCCGTGGGCGTCGGGTGCTCATTGTGCGGTGGGTGCGGCACGCCATTCAGGTTTTGCCGCAGCAACGAAGTCTTCGATGAGTCGCGCAACTTCGGTCGGCGCCTCTAGCGGCGCCAAGTGGCCGACGCCAGGAAGAATATGCATGGTCGCTTGCGGAATACGCGGCAGCAGTTCCGTTCGCAATGTGACCACGCGATCCACCTGGTCCAGTTCCCCGGAGAGGACGATCGTCGGTACGTCGATCGAAGTTACGGCCGCACTGATATCTTCGCGCATCGCCACCTCCGGCCAGGCGGCTTTAGCCTGCGGCCCAGCCTTCAGGCTATCCTCGATGACCATTTCGCGGCAGGCGGTGTCGAGCGGTTTGGCGGTAAGTACGTGGTCGATAACGAATTCGACCGACTCGCGCGATTGATAGGCGCCCGTCAGCGTCGCACGTTCTTCCGCGGAAAGCAGCATCGGCGATGGTGGCGATGGCGCGACCAGCACAAGGCCTTGAAGCCCGTTCGGCCGTCGCGACGCGATGAACTGCGCGACCTTGCCACCCATCGAATGACCGACGAGTACGTAGCGTTGCAAACCCAGTGTCTCGATGACGCCCTCGGCGTCGGCAGCGAGATCGGCGATACCGTAGCCATCCGCCGGCGCATCGGACTTGCCCCAGCCCCGATGGTCAGTGGCGACGGTGCGATATCGGCTCGATAACAGGTCCGTCACGCGTTGCCATGTCCGCGACGAGCCGCCGTAGTAATGCAGGAACACCAGGGCCGGGTCGCCCTGGCCGGCTTGGGTCACGTGGATTCGCGTGCCATTCGCTTCGATTTCCATTTGCGCTGCCTCTTCCCGGTTGGATGGATGAATCGTAGCGTCGCGCCTGCAATTTGATAATTGCACGCGGGATAGCGGCAGTCGATAATGGTGCTATCGAATCAGGCGGGGGCGAAAATGGACCGATTGACCAGCCTTGGCGTGTTCGTCGCTGCTGTCGAAGAGGGCAGTCTGGCCGCGGCCGCGCGGCGCTTCGGATTGTCGCCGGCGATGGCCGGAAAGCACGTGAGTGCGATCGAGGCTCAACTGAATGCGCGACTTCTGCAACGCACCACGCGGCGCTTGAGCCTGACCGATATCGGCCAGACGTACTACGCTCGCAGCAAGCAAATCCTGGAAGCGTTCGAAGACGCCAACCGGGAAGCACACGATTCGCAACGCACGGCGCGCGGCGTTCTCCGCGTTGCGGCGCCTGTCACGTTCGGTGCGATGCACTTGGGCGAGGTCACGGCCCGCTATCTCGAGGACCACCCTGAGGTCAACGCGGAAGTGCTGCTCGGCGACCGCTATGTCGATCTCCTGGAGGACGGCATCGACGTCGCCATCCGAATTGGGAAGCTGCAGGACAGCGCGCTCGTTACAAGTCGCATCGCGCCATGTCGAATGGTCATATGCGCGTCGCCCGCGTACATCGAGCGGCATGGAATGCCGCGTAAGCCGAGTGATCTGCTTCATGCACAGCGGCTCGTCTTCAGCGAGGCCGTCTCGGCCGGGGATTGGACATTATTCGATGCGAAAAACCGCGCGCATGTCATCGAAGGGCCCTGTCGAGTCGCTGCCAACAACACCCAGATGCTGCTGTCTGCCGCGTTGGCGGGCGCCGGCGTCGCGTACGGCCCGACTTTCGTCTTCGGGGAGCATGTGCGACGTGGCGAGCTCGTCGCGCTACTGCCAGGCTACCGAGCAACCGAGTTGACGATACAGGCGGTCTACCCGAGTGCTCGGCGCATCCCGCTCAAGGTTCGACGGTTCGTTGACTACCTGACTGCAGCGTGCGGCAACGAGCCGCCTTGGGATCGAAGTTTGAAAAGGTAGGATGGCGACAAGCCGCTACGCGCGATCGGCCAGCCCGGTTCAGGTAGAAGTGGTTCCGAGTGCCGACATCAAGTAATCGATCACTACCCTGACTCGCGTCGGTACGCGTCGACCGGCGGGATAGACGAGATGGGTCGCCATGCGTTCCGGCTGAAACTCGGGCAGGAGGACTTCGATTTGCCCGGTATCGATTTCCGCTCCGAAGAGCCATCGTGGCGCCTGGGCAATGCCGAGCCCGTGCAGTACCGCGGCGCGCACCTGCTCTGCGTCACCCGTAAAGAAAGACCCCTGAGGAACGCGATGAACGGTTTCCCGCCCGACCTTGAAGCGCCAAGGGCGGCGCTCATGGTTTCGAGCGAAGACGACGCCTGTATGTCCGTCCAGATCGGCCAGCCGGGCAGGCCGGCCTTTAGCGGCGATATAGCCCGGACTGGCCACGAGCAGCGATTCCGTTTCCGATAGTTTTCTCGCTGTCAGCGAGGAATCCACCAGCGGCCCGTGGCGGATTGCCAGATCCACGCCTTCCCCGACCAGGTCGACCTGTCGTTCGGATACGGATAATTCGAGCGCAACGTGCGGATATTGCCGAAAGAACCCGGGAAGGAGCGGCGTCACGCACAGGCGGCCGTAGGCAGGCGCGGTCGTCAATCTCACCAAGCCTTGCGGAGATTGCTGTCGCGTCCCGACCGACGACTCCAGCGAATCGAAGCCCTCCATCAAGGGCTTGGCCGATTCATAGAACGCCTGGCCCGCCGCGGTGATCACCACCTGACGCGACGTTCGCAACACCAGTTGAGCACCGAGATACTGCTCCAGCGCGGCAATCTGCTTGCTTACGGTTGGTTGTCCAATGCCTTCCTCTCGCCCTACGGCGGAAAAACTGCCGCATTCGACTAGTCGGACAAACAGGCGAATTGCATCCAGACGATCCATGGGTATTCGTATCGATCCATTCTGTATTGGAATCGATGGTATGCCGGGAGGCTGCGTTTCGGCAACGGGCTTACTTGTTTAAGTTACGGCCTGTGCAGTTACCGCCATCGCTGTTTATCGCTGGAGAAACGCGTCATGAAAGCTATCTGCGTTACCGCTGAACGCTCGTTGGAAGTTCGTGATATCCGGCCGCCGAGCCGGCCGGAAGCAGGCCATGTGCTGATCGACATGGAGGCATCTGCAATCAACCATGGCGACAAGATATTTTTGCGTGCGCGTGCTGACGATGGCAAAGCGCTGCGGGCGAGCCAGCACGGTGTGTGGGGCGCATCCGGTGCCGGGACGGTAGTGGCGACGGGTGCCGGTGTACCAGAGCGTTATATGGGGAGACGTGTCGCTGTCTACCGCTCGCTGAACCGTAGCGCGTACAACCTCGGGTTTTGGTGCGAAAAAGCGCAGGTGCCTTACACGAGTTGCCTGATCTTGCCCGAACACGTCAGCGCACGGGACTATTGCGGGTCGCTGGTCAACGTGATCGCAGCCTATGCGTTTCTCGAAACGATTACCGAGGCCGGGCATCGCGGCGTGATTGCCACGGCGGGGAACTCGGCAACCGGGCTGGCGCTCGCGGCCCTCGCTCGTCAGAGAAATATGCCGGTCATCTCCATGGTGAGGAGCCAGGCTGCGCAAGAGGCTCTGCAACGCGATGGTGTCGAGCATATCGTGCGCGCCGATGAAGACTTTACCGACACACTTGGAAAGCTGTCATCGGAGCTTGGAACGACGGCCGTATTCGATGGCGTGGGCGGTGCGCTGACCGGCCAGCTGGCAAACTGTCTGCCGATGCGCTCGTCCGTATATTTCTACGGCACGATGGCTGGCCCCGTTCCGTTTCCCGTGTCGGCGCCGCTCTTCATGATGAAAGATCTGTCGATGCAGCGTTTCAGCAATTTCGAGAGCCGCACGGTGCGAGAGCATGAAAGGCTGGTGGCTGCGCTGCATGCGCTCGAGAGCGTGATCGGCGATCCCGTGTTCAGGACGCGCGTCGGTCAGGAATTCAACTTCGATCTGATCGACGACGCCATGACGTACGAGTCCGTCGACGGACGAAAGGCGATACTGGCGAGCCGGTCGTGAAGCATCGATGGGGCGTATCGGTTATCAACTTCACAAGAAAACGCGCGCGGTCACAAGGCTCGCGCGCAAACTCGGAGAATGGTTGCCATGCGGACAATTCAGTTACCGCTCGACGCGACGGTATTGGCTACCCCGGCACAATCGCGCCGGTACTTCTGCATCAGGCGCGCCTGCGCCGAATCGATATCGTCGGGATAGCTGCTCTCGTCTCCGGACGACGGGTCGTAGCCGACGGATTCCAACTCGTTCAGTTCGTTGACGAGCTGTCGGTGGGAGATCGGGCCGTTCGCGTGCACGAACGGATAGTCGTGGCATTGCGCCGACGTGAGCTTCGTCTCGGCATGCGCGGAGACGCTCGATGCGAGCATGGCGGCGCAGACGAGGTAACGGATGGGATGATTCATCTTCGGCTCCTGGATAGCGTTGAATAGAGGCCGCACGGCAGGATGCCTGCGTCGGCCGCAAGACGAAGATTAGGGACAGCGGACTATCCAAACAGCAGCGCGATGATGAAACATGTTTTAGGAAAATCCGCATCGGGTCATGCATTGGCTGCCGCATGCACTGAAAGTTAAAGAATCCTTCATGCCTGTGTTCCCGGATGGTCAGGCACAGCGGCGTATCGTCGAGCGATGGATCATTCGATGCCGCGCACCGCGCGGTGCGCACTGGGGGTAATGCAATGAAATCGACCGTCATGACGGCTGGACTGATCGCGCTGGCGTGTTCGTCGCTGCCGGCGTTCGCGAAGGTGCAGGGAACCGGGCTCGCGATTGCCGATGTGACGCTCGCGCACGCAAATGCCGAACATGGAGATCGTGCGATCGATGCCGAGCGCAATCTCGCGTCGCATCGCGCGGACAGATCGAGCACGCAATCGCACCAGGGCTGAGATGCCCGACGTTCGAATCGATAGCGCAAGCCGCTACGGCTATCCGGTGACGCCGCCGGACGCATGAACGCGCGATTCCGGCCGAGCAACGAACATGACGGGCGCCTTGCCGATGGCAGCGCGCCCGTCATGTTCGTTTACGAGCCGAAGAACGGCACGCAGAAGTCGGGCGGGCCGACACAATCGTCCGGGCCGTCGGGCGGCGCGGAGGCGCACCCGGACAACATGACGCTGACAGCCATCGCGACGAGTGCGATACGGGCGCAACGAGCGAGCAACGGGCGAAGTTTCATGAAGTTTGAGCAATTCGGTGGACGGCTGGCGGCGCTGCCGGCGTGAGCCGGGCACCGCGCCCGGCCGCACGGTCGCGCGCATCAATGCGAATAGAGCGTGGAGTTCAGGTACTTGAGTTGTCCGTCCTGTTCGGCGTGCACGAGCTCGGCATGGACCTCGGCGCGCGTCTTTTCATGAATCGGCTGGCCGTAGGGCGGCACCCATTGGCCGGCAGCCTGAGTGCCTGGCACGCCGTCCTTGGTGGCGGCCGGGGAGATCTGCACCGGCCGGCTGCCGGTCAGTGCAAACGCGGGAACGGACAGCGTGCCGATTGCGGCGAGCAGGGTGGCGGCAATGACGTTGGCGGTTTTCATGTCGGGAGTCCTCATGATGATTGAACGGGTTCATCCACCGGCGCGGCGTGTCGGTGTCGCGCATGGGTTGAGGACAAGCATAGGGGGCGGACATTAGCGGATCGGCATACGCAACGTGAAAAGAAATTCATGCATCGGCGCGCAGTCGCGGCGACATCAAACCGGCATGCCGTGAAGCGTTCCGCGCGGTCGGGCAGACGTAAAAAACGGCACCCGTCATCGCGACGGGTGCCTTGAAATACGACACGCCTCGTCCGTGTCGCAAGGGAATCAGTTCGCTGCACGGGCCGGCGTCGCAGCCGGTGCTTGCGTACCGGATGCGGCTTCATCGGTCGACCACCCGCCGCCCAGCGCGGCGATCAACCCCACCGCCGCCAGTTGCCGGCGCGTGTCCAGCGCCAGCATCGCAACCTTCGTATTGAGTTCGGTGGTCTGCGCGGTTACCACATCGAGATAGCTGACGACGCCGTCCCGATAGCGCGACATCGACAACTGCAACGTGCGTTCGGCCGCCTCGAGTGCTTCCTGCTCGCGATCGGCTTCGTCGCCGAGGTGATGCGTGAGTGCGAGGTTGTCTTCCACCTGCTGGCACGCGTCGAGCACCACCGCGCGGTATTTCGCGCCGTTCTCGGCCAACTGCGCGCGCGCCTGGTCGGTGAGCGCCTGGCGCCGGCCGCCGTCGAACAGCGTCAGCGCGAGGCTGGGCCCGATCGACCAGATCTCGTTCGGCGCGCGGAGCCATTGGCCGAGGCCCGAGCTTTGGTAGCCGCCGACCAGCCCGAGCGTGACGTCGGGGAAGAACGCCGCGCGCACCACGCCGATCTTCGCGTTGGCGGCGGCCATGCGCCGCTCGGCGGCCGCGACGTCGGGTCGCCGCTGCAGCAGCGTCGCGGGAATGCCGGCCGGGATCGTCGGCAGGTACGCCGCGTTCAGGTTCGGCGTCAGCGAGAACGACGACGCCGGTACGCCCGTGAGCGTCGCGATCGCGTGCTCGTCGAGCGCGCGCCGCGCCCGTATGTCCTCGGCCGACGCCCGGGCCGAATCGAGCTGCGTCTGCGCGCGCGACACGTCGAGATCGGACGCGATGCCGCCCGCGTGCCGGCTCATCGTCAGGCGCAGCGCGCGCCGGTAGGTGTCGATCGTGTCGGCCAGCAACCGTTGCTGCTGATCGAGCCCGCGCAGGCTGAAGTACGCGCTGGCGAGGCTGGCCTGCAGGCTCAGTTGGACCGACGCGAGATCGTCGGCGCTGGCCCGTGCGTCGGCGCGCCCGGCCGCGACTTCGTTGCGGACTTTCCCCCACAAGTCGAGGTCGTAGTCGAAGCCGGCGTCGAGGGTGTTGTCGCCATAGACGTTCGGCTGGTTCGAGCCGCGCAGCGGCCGCGTGGCCGATTGGCGGTTGCTCGAGACCTGCGCGCCGAGGCCGATGGTCGGGAACAGCCCCGAGCGCGCCTGATCGAACAGCGCGGCCGCTTCGTCGTGGCGCGCCACGGCCGCGGCCACGTCGGGGTTGGCCGCGGCCACCCGTGCCTCGAGCCGGTCGAGCACGGGGTCGCGAAACGCCGTCCACCAGCCGTCGCGCGCGATGCGGTCGGCCGGCTTCGCGGCCTGCCAGCCGCCCGCTTCCTTGAAGCTGGCCGGCAGCGCCGTTTGCGGCGCGTGATAGGCGGGCGCGAACGAGCACGCGCAGAGGAACGCGACGCCGGCGAGCATCGCGCAGAGCCGAAGCCGGTTAGCCATGCGCACGCTCCGTGTTGCGCTTGGCAGACGCAACGGTGGGGGCCGGCGCCGCGAGCCTGACCGGGTCGCCGTCGGCCAGCGAATCGGGCGGATTGTCGATCACGCGATCGTCCGGCGCGAGGCCGGTCGCGATCTGCACGTGCGTGCCGAGATCGGTCGCGATCGTCACGGGCTTGAGTACCGCGCGATCGTCCTTGCCGACCACGGCGACCTGCAGGCCGGCCTGCCGGAAGATCAACGAGCTGGCCGGAATCGTCAGCACGTGGGTGCTGCCGGCCGATAGCGCGAAATGCACTTCGGTGTATTCGCCGGGGATCAGCTTGCCGTCGCGGTTGTCGACCATCAACTGGACGAGCAGCGTGCCGGTCGAATCGGCGATCGCGTCGTCGGTATCGGCGAGCGTCGCCCGGAAGGTCTCGCCCGGATGCTCGGGCACGGTCAGCGTGGCCGTCATGCCGGGCCGGATCGCGGCGGCCTCGTTCTGCGGCACGCTCACGTAGACGCGCATCCGGTGGACGTCGGACACCGCAAACAGCTCAGGGCCGGCGCCGCCGCCGGCCGAGATCAACTGGCCGATGTCGGTCTTGCGCGCGGTGACGACGCCGTCGAACGGCGCGACGATGCGCTTGAACTCCTCCAGCGCGTCGAGGCGCCGCACGTTTGCTTCGTTGGCGGCGACGATCGCCTGCTTGGCCGCGAGGTCGCTGGTCTTCTCGTCGGTTTCCTGCTGCGACACCGAATCCTGCGCGAGCATTCTGGTCCAGCGCGCGGCCGTGGACGCGGCCAGCTTCTCGTTGGCGAGCGAGCTCTGCAGGTCGGCACGCGCCTGCTGCAATTGCTGGTCGAGTTCGGGCGTATCGATCAGCCCGAGCAATTGCCCCGACTTCACGTGCGCGCCGATATCGGTGTACCACGCATGCAGGTAGCCCGACACCTGCGCGTGGATCGGCGCGCTCTCGAATGCGGACAGATGGCCGGGCAGCACGAGCGTCGCGCCGTCGCCGCCGGCCGACGGCGTGTACGCGACCACGGTCGGCACCGCCTGTTCGGCGGACCAGGTCGTCATTTCCCGTTTCGCGTGCGCGCGGCCGACGATGCCGGTCGCCACGATGCCGACCGCGATCAGCGCGGTGAGCGTGGCGACGAGCTTGAGGTTGGGCAGCCGTTTCGGCGACTTGATATCGATCTCAGTGGACATGGGAGGCTCCGGACGCGGAAAGGGAGGAAGCGCGGGACGCGTCGTGCTTCAGCGCGTCGCGCCGATGCACGAGGCTGAACACGACGGGAACGAAGAACAGCGTCGCGATCGTCGCGCACGCAAGGCCGCCGATCACCGCGCGGCCGAGCGGTGCGTTCTGCTCGCCGCCGTCGCCGAGGCCGAGCGCCATCGGCGCCATGCCGATGATCATCGCGAGCGCGGTCATCAGCACCGGGCGGAACCGCGTGAAACCGGCTTCGAGCGCGGCGGCCAGCGCGTTGCCGGTGTCGGCCAGGCGTTCGCGCGCGAAACTGACGACGAGGATCGCGTTGGCGGTGGCCACGCCCATGCACAGGATCGCGCCGGTCAGCGCCGGCACCGACAGCGGCGTATGCGTGGTGAACAGCATCCAGACGATGCCGGCCAGCGCCGCCGGCAGCGCCGAGACGATCACGAAAGCGTCGGCCCACGAATGGAAGTTCACGACGATCAGCAGGTAGATCAGCACGATCGCGCCCACGAGGCCGAGCAGCAGGCCGGCGAACGCGCCGTTCATGGTCTGCACCTGGCCGCGCAGCGTGACGGTCGAGCCCTTCGGCAGATCCTTCGCGGTGGCTTTGACGATGTCGTCGATGTCGGCCGCGACCGCACCGAGGTCGCGCCCCTGGGTGGTCGCGTAGATGTCGAACAGCGGTTCGATGTTGTAGTGCGACACCACTGCGTTGCCGACGCCGCGCGTGATCGTGGCCAGGCCGCCCAGCAACTGGGACTGGCCGTTCGCGCCGGTGACCGGCAGGTTCCGCAGCGCCGACAGCGTGGTCATCCTGTACTGCGGCGTTTGCGCGACGATCGGATAGGACACGCCGTTGTGCGGGTTGAGCCAGTAGGTCGGGTCGACCTGGCTGGTGCCGGCCAGCGTCGCGACCACCGAGTTCGTCACGTCCTGCTCGGTGATGCCGAGCTGGTCGGCGCGCGTGCGATCGACCGTCACCGTGAACTGCGGATAGGTGCTGGCCTGCTGGATGCGCGGATCGGCGACGCCGGCGACCAGCCGCAGCTTGCGGTACAGCTCGCGCGCATAAGCGAGATTGGCCTGCTGGTTCGGGCCGGCCACCTGCAGGTCGACCGGCGCCGGCGCGCCGAAGTTGAGGATCTGGCTGACGATGTCGGCGGGCAGGAACGAGAACGTGGTGCCCGGATAGGCGCGCGGCAGGCGTTCGCGCAGCGTGTGCACGTAGTCGGCGGTCGGCGCGTGATCGTGCGACAGCGAGATCAGGATGTCGCCGTCCTGCGGCCCGAGCGTGCCGCTGTTGTTGTAGGTCAGGTTGATCCCGCTGTTCGGCAAGCCGATGTTGTCGATCACTGCACGCAACTGCGCGGGCGGGATCACGCCGCGAATCGTGTTCTCGATGCGGTCGAGCTCGGCGGCGGTTTCCTCGACACGTGTGCCGACCGGCGCACGCACGTGTAGCGCGATCTCGCCGGAATCGATGGTCGGGAAGAAATTGCGGCCGAGCGACGGGGCGAGCAGGAAGGACGCGGCCACGATGCCGAGGAAGGCGACGACGAACGGCTTGCGGCGCGTGAGCGCGAGGCCGAGCAGGATTCGGTACGACGCGCGCACGGCTTCGAAGCGGCGCTCGAACGCACGCTGGAAGCGCACCAGCGGATTGCGCGACGGCGGGACGTCGTGCGCGCCGGCATGGCCCGCGTGCGGATCCATGACCGCGGCCAGTTCGCCCGACGCGTGACCGGCCGATGCGTGCGGCTTGAGCAGGTATTGCGCGAGCATCGGCACGAAGGTGCGCGACAGCACGAACGACGACGCCATCGAGAAGATCACCGCCTTGGCCATCGGCACGAACAGGAAGCGCGAGATGCCGTCGAGCATCAGCATCGGCACGAACACGATGCAGATGCACAGCAGCGAGACGAGCGCCGGCATCACGATCTGTTTCGCGCCGTCGACGATCGCGGTGCGCGTGTCCTTGCCCTGTTCGAGGTGCCAGTTCACGTTCTCGATCGTCACGGTCGCATCGTCGACCAGGATCCCGACCGCGAGCGCGAGGCCGCCGAGCGTCATCACGTTGAGCGTTTCGCCGGTGGCCGCGAGCAGCGCGATCGCCGACAGCACGGCCAGCGGGATCGACGCGGCGATGATCAGCGTCGAGCGCCACGAGCCGAGGAACAGCAGGATCATCAGCGAGGTCAGCGCGGCGGCGATGATGCCTTCGCGCGCGACGCCGCTGACGGCGCCGTTCACGAAGGTCGACTGGTCGCCCATCGTGACGAGCTTCAGGCCCGGCGGCAGCGTCTGTTCGACCAGCGGCAGCTTCGCCTTCACGCCGGCGATGATGTCGAGCGTCGAGGCCGAGCCGTTCTTCAGGATGCTCATCAGCACCGCGCGGTGGCCGTCCACGCGCACGATGTTGCCCTGCGGCGGGAAGCCGTCGCGCACGTGCGCGACGTCACGGACATAAATCGTCGTGCCGTCGACCGACTTGATCGGCAGGTCGTTCAGCGCGTCGAGCGAGAGCGGGCTGTTGTTGAGCTTGATGTTGTATTCGAAGCGGCCGATCTTCTGCGTACCGGCCGGGATGATCTGGTTCTGCTGCGCGAGCGCGTGCGCGACGTCCTGCGCCGACAGCCCTTTCGACTGCAGCGCCTGCGGGTCGAGATCGATCTGCACTTCACGTGTCTTGCCGCCGTACGGCGTCGGAATCGCAACGCCCGGCACCGACAGCAACTGCGGTCGAATGAAGTTGACCGCGTAATCGCCGAGCTTCTGTTCGTCGAGCGTGTTGCTGGTCAGCGCGATCTGCAGCACGGGCACGGTCGACGCGTTGTAGTTGAGGATCTGCGGCGGCGTGGTGCCGGGCGGCATCTGCTTGAGCACGGTCTGCGAGATCGACGTGACCTGCGCGGTCGCCGTGCGGATATCGACCGTCGGCTGGAAGAAGATCTTCACGATGCCGTAGCCGCGGAACGATTGCGACTCGATATGCTGGACATCGTTGACCGTCGTGCCGAGCGTGCGCTCGTAGTACGTGATCACGCGTCCGGACATGTCGTCCGGCTGCAGGCCCGCGTAGTTCCAGACGACGCTGATCACCGGGATGCGGATGTCCGGGAAGATGTCGATCGGCGTTCGGACCGCCGCGAGCGGGCCCGCGATCAGGATCAGCAGCGCCAGTACGACGAACGTATAGGGCCGGGCGAGCGCGAGCCGGACAATTTTCAGCATGAGGTGCTGCTCCGTTCAATATCGTCGTGAAGAAGAGCCGGATGTGCGCGTCGTCGGGAAAAACCCGAGGCGCAACCGATGAGCGCATTCTGCGGAGCGGCCACTAACAGCCGGTCGCAAAAAAGATGAAACAAGTTTTAAGGAGCGGGTGGGCTTAACCGGGCAGGTGGCCGCGAGCCGCGGATCGTCTTCGACGTCGGGATGTGTGCCACGGCGTGCGCGATGCCGGGGGGATCAGGCGGCGGCAAGCTGCGTGGCGGCGCGGTCGGGTGTGCGATAGGGGTCGATCACATAGCCGATGAAGCTGCGCACTTTTCCAGCGCTTTCTAAAAAAAGATTCATGCGCAGTTCACGAATCTTCAGCCGGTTCAGATGTACCGAGGTCGATAATGGGATCGCGTCATTCCGGCAAGGACGACAAAAATGACACAACCGTTGAGCATCAAGATGATCGAGGAGCGCGGCAAGCTCGTGGTGCTGATGTCGATCGAACGGGGCGCAGCCGTGCTCGATCCGGAAGACGTGGACGCAGTCATCCAGTACTTGAGTCTGCTGCGCGCGTCGATGCAGCCGGCGGTGCCGGAGCGTCCGCCACACGGGCAGCAATTCGTGACGGAAATGGATCCCTGCTGGTATGCCGAGCGCCATCCGGTGCAGGGCGGCGTGGTGCTGTTACTGCGTCATGGCGGGCTCGGTTGGGCAAGCTTCGCACTACCGCCGTGCAGCCTCGAACGGTTGCACGCTTCGCTGACGCAACTGCTCGAGGACGAGCGGCGAGCGATCAGCCTGCCGCACTGAATCTGCTTCGCGAACGTGCTTGCATGCAGCGTCGTTGCGACGGAGTGATTCGGTAGCAGCCAGTGCGTGAACGCCGCCTCCCGGCACGGGCCGCGGCGCGCGCTATCCGCGCCCGACGAACGGCATCGCGGTCGCCATGATCGTCATGTTGAGGATGTTGGTATCGAGCGGCAGATTCGCCATCTGGACGACCGCGTTCGCGACATGCGCGACGTCCATCCGCGGCTCGGGCGCCAGGCTGCCGTCCGCTTGCGGGACGCCTTGCGTCATCCGTTCCGTGAGCGACGTCGCGGCGTTGCCGATGTCGATCTGGCCGCACGCGATGTTGTACCGGCGGCCGTCCAGCGCCAGCGACTTCGTGATTCCGGTTACCGCGTGCTTGGTGGCCGTGTACGCGATCGTATCGGGGCGCGGTGCGTGCGCCGAGATCGAGCCGTTGTTGATGATCCGGCCGCCCTGCGGCGTTTGCGTTTTCATCAGCCGCCACGCGGCGCGCGCGCACAGGAAGACGCCGGTCAGGTTCGTCGCGACGACGCTGTTCCACACGTCGAGTTCGTATTCGTCGAGGGACACGACCGGGGCGTTGCGCCCGGCATTGTTGAACAGGACGTCGAGCCGGCCGAACCGTTGCGCGATCTGCGCGAACGCGTGGTCGACCGACGCTTCGTCGGTGACGTCGACGGGAAACACTTCGGCGTCGCTGCCGGCGGCTCGGATCGCGTCCTGCGTGTCGCGCAGCGACGCCTCCGTGCGCCCGAGCAGCGCGACGATGAAGCCGGCCTGGGCGAGTGCGAGGGCCGCGGCGCGACCGATGCCGGAGCCGGCGCCCGTGACGGCGGCGAATTTCTTCGAGACGGACATGGCGTGATTTCCTGCGGGTCGAGTAGGGGAGGCAGGCGACGAACGATGTCATCGCCACTTCGGCAATGTAGACGAAATGCGGCGGGTACGGATTCAGGCGACGCCGTCAAGCGCATCGGATGCCATGGTTTTCGCTGAACGCGGAGCCGAGCGAGCGGGACGGCGGGACAACGCCCACCGGCCGTCACTTCACGCACTCCAGCGCATACTTCAACCCCTGCCCGAGCAACCCGCGCCAGACGTCCCACGTATGCCCGCCGTCGACGATGCGCAGCTCGGCCGGGTTCTGCGCGCGGCGCAGATGCGTGTACAGCACGCTCGATTCCGCCTGGATCGTCAGGTCGTCGTCGCCGGCCGCGATGAACATCGGCACGCGCCAATTGCGCGCGAAATAGCCGCGCAGCAGTGCCGGGTAGTTCAGCTCGTGCCACACGCGCGAATCGAACTGCCGGTCGCCGAACACGCCGACGTAGCGCGCGGCGGAATTGAGCGGCGGCTCGTTCGCATAGATCGCGGGGCTCAGCAGCATCGCGCCGCAGAACAGCCCCGGTTCGAGCAGCGAGAAGCGCAGCGCGCCGAAGCCGCCCATCGACACGCCGCCGATCGCGCGGCCCGCGCGCTGGTTCGACACCGCGAAGTGCGCTTCGACTTCGGGCAGCAGGTCGTTGAGGAACGCGCTCTGCATCTTCTCCTTGCGGTCGACGTACCAGTCGGTGCCGCCCTGCGGCATCACGATCACGACCGGCGGAATGTCGTGGCGCTCGATCAGCGTGTCGGCGGTGGCCTGCAGCCGGCCTTGCGTGACCCAGTCGTTCGCGTTGCCCGCGTTGCCGTGCAGCAGGTACATCACCGGGTAGCGCGCGCCTTCCGGGTTGTAGCCGGGCGGCAGGTAGACCGTGTACGACCAGTCGCGCTTCAGCGACGCCGACCGGAACGTGCGCAGCACGACGCTGCTGCCCGGATTGACGGGCGGCTCCTGCGCGGTCGATGGCGTCGTCGCGGTCTGGACGGCCGGCGGCGCGGGCGATATGGCCGGCGCGGCGGCAGGCGCGGCCGACGGTGGCGTGGCGTGGGCGGTGGCGATCGCGCCGGCGATCAGGGCGAGGGCGAATGGAAGGGCGAGTCGGCGCATGGCGAATCGTTTCAGGAGTGGCGCCGGCTATCGTAGCAGCGGCGCATGACGGCGCGGCGCGTCATGGCCGCGAACCGAACGGCAGCCGCGCGACGAGCGGCCCGTAGAGTTTGGCGACGAGATACAGCAGTCCGATCGCGACCACGTCGGCGGTCAGGCCGAGCGGCACGTCGAGATAGCCTTCGGTCGCCTGGTAGAGCAGCGAATCGACCGCGAGCGAGATGCCGGTGCCCGCGACGAAGCACAGCAATCCCTGCCGGCCGATCGTGCCGATCCACGGCATCGCGTGCGCGACCTTCTTCATCCAGCCGAGGTGCACGAGCTTGGCGGCGAGCCACGCGATCGCGAGGAAGTTCACGAGCCGTAGCGCGCCGAGGTTCTGCTTGATCGACGGATCGGTCGGGAACGGCTCGATGCGCAGCCGGTAGTACGCGCCGGCCGCGACGATCGCGAGCGCCGCGGCCGTCAGCAGCCAGCCCTGCGGCTTCGGCGCGAGGGTCTGGTAGACGGGCTGGCAGCGCGCGATCACGCCGAGCACGAACAGGAATTGCCACGCGAACGGGTTGAAATCCCACGGCGCGCCTTCGACGGTCGGCAAGAAGCGTGCGACGTGCGGCGCCGCGTACCACAGCGATCCGCTGAACGCGAGCATCAGCCAGGGCTGCGTGCGCGCGAGCGGCAGCGCGAGCGGGACGAGCAGCGCGAAGAACGCGTACATCGGCAGCACCGACGCGAGGTAGGGCTGGCGGCGGAACAGCAGGATGTCGCGCAGCGCGGCGAGCGGCTTGTGCAGCAGCCCGTCGAGATCGTTGGTCGGCATGTTCGGGCCGTCGATCGCGAACGCGTTCAGCACGGCGGTGATCAGCAGCATCAGGCCGGCCGTCACCAGGAACGCGCGGTAGATCTCGAACGCGCGCCGGATGAAACGCTGGCGTGCGGCGGCCTCGTCATGCCGCTCGGCGAGCGAGTTGTACGCAATGGCGGTCGCGAAGCCGCCGAGGAACACGAACACCTCGGCCGCGTCGCACAGCGCGTACGCGTGCAGCGTCACGCGCGACAGGATGCTGCCGCCGATGTGGTCGACGACGATGACGAGCAGCACGAGGCCGCGGAAGAAATCGAGCTCGGCGTAGCGGCCGGCTCGGGCCGGCGCGGTCATCGGGGCGCCTTTCGGCACGGGCCGCGGGCGCGGCCGGTACGCGCCGCGCATGAATCGGGGTCAAGCATGACTTCGTGAAGAAATGGCGAACGGATGCGCATTGTGCCATCGATGCGAAGCCTTCCGGGTTTACGCGAATGGCGGGCCGGCCGGCCGCTACCGACAAGCCCGGTCAGGCCGTCCGCGCAAGGGGCAGTTGGACGAGCGCAACGCTTTGCGCGCGACGACCCGCACCCGATGGACGGGCGGTTTGCGTCGTGACACCATTTTGTCCTCACGCGGCCGCACACCGCGTCGTCCGCCCTGCGGGCCACACATACAACAGATCGAACAATTCGCCGGGCGCATGGCCTGCCCGGCCCCCGGCTCCGGAGATTCGTCATGAGGAAGCACGTCATTTTTGTCGCCGCGCTCGCCGCCTTCGCCGCGCCGGCCTTTGCCGAGACCAGCGTGACGCTGTACGGCGTGATCGACGAAGGCTTCAATTACACGAACAACGTCAACGTCAATGGGGTCGGAAAGACCAATTACCAGCTCGCAAGCGGCTATGCTCAGGGCAGCCGGTGGGGCCTGAAGGGCAGCGAGGATCTCGGCGGCGGGCTGAAGGCGGTCTTCACGCTGGAAAACGGTTTCGACGTGAACAACGGCCGGCTCGGCCAGGGCGGCCGCATGTTCGGCCGTCAGGCGTTCGTCGGGCTGTCCGAGTCGCGCTTCGGCACGCTGACCTTCGGCCGTCAGTACGATGCCGTCGTCGACTATCTCGCGCCGCTGACCGCGAACGGCAACTGGGGCGGCACGCTGTTCTCGCACCCGTTCGACAACGACAACACGGACAACTCGTTCCGCGTCAACAACACGGTCAAGTACGCGAGCGCCGACTGGAACGGCCTGACGTTCGGCGGCACGTACAGCTTCAGCAACAGCACGGGCTTCTCGAACAACCGCCAGTACAGCATCGGCGCGCAGTATTCGCTGGCCGGGCTGCAGGTCGCGGCCGCGTACCTGCAGGCGAACAACCCGGGCATCGGCAACGCGGGCGCGATCGCGGCCGACGACGCGAACTTCGTCGCCGATCGGCTGCGCATCTTCGGCGGCGGCGTCAACTACACGTTCGGCCCGGCGACGGTCGGCGTCGTCTATACGAAGACCGACGTGAAGAACCCGGTATCGACGGTCTACCTGCCGGCGTCGACGTTCGCCGGCCTCGGGCTGACCGCGACGAAGTTCCAGAACTTCGAGATCAACGGCAAGTACCAGCTCACGCCCGAGTTCTACCTCGGCGCGCAGTACGTGTATACGGACGGCAAGTACGACGCCGCGGCCGGTTCGTTCAAGCCGAAGTACCACACGGTCGGCCTGATGGCCGACTACAGCCTGTCGAAGCGCACCGACGTGTACCTGCAGGGCGCATGGCAGAAGGTGGGCGGCGACAAGACGGGCACGGCAGCCGACGGCGGCTATGTCGTCGGGACCGACGGCCCGTCGGCGTCGTCGAACCAGTTCGCGGTGCGCGCCGCGATCCGCCACAAGTTCTGAGGGCGGCGGCGCCGGGGCGAACGGCCCCGGCACGGCCGTCGTCAGTCCGCCCGGTGCGGGCCGTCGAGCGTTTCCGCGAGCCAGTCGACGAAGATCCGCACGCGCGGCGCGAGATGCCGGCCGGTCGGAAACACCACCGTCACGGGCAGCGGCCCCGCATTCCATTCCGGCAGCACCTCGACCAGCGAGCCGTCGGCGAGCAGCGGCGCGAGCCCGTCGCGCGGCGCCTGGATCAGCCCGAGGCCCGCGAGGCAGCACGCGAGATACGCCTGCGAGCTGTTGACCGACACGACGCTGTGCATCTTCACCGTGTGCATCTCGCCCGAATCCATGTCCGTATATTCCCAGTCCAGCTCGCGGCCCGTGCGGCTCGAGAAATAGCCGACCGCGACGTGGTCCGGCAGATCGTCCGGCGAGCGGGGCAGGCCGTGTCGCGCGAGATACGCGGGCGACGCGCAGTTGATCTGCGCCATTTCGCCGACGCGCCGCGCGACGAGCGACGTGTCGGACAGCACGCCGACCCGCACCGCGCAGTCGATGCCGTCCGCGACGAGATCGACGAAGCGGTCGGTCGTGCTGATCGCGATGCGCAGGTCGGGATAGCGCGCGTGGAAATCGGGCAGCGCCGGAATCACCTGGTTCAGCGCGAACCGCTCGGGCAGATCGACGCGGATCACGCCGCGCGGCGACGCGCCGGCATCCTCGAACAGCGTCTCCGCATCGTCGAGGTCGGCGAGCAACTGCACGCAGCGCTCGTAGTAGGTCGCGCCCTCGGCCGTCAGCGCGACGCGCCGCGTCGTGCGTTGCAGCAGGCGGATCTTCAGGTGCTTTTCCAGATACTGGACGGCATTGCTGACCGTCGGGCGCGGCAGCTGGAGCTGCTCGGCCGCTTTCGTGAAGCTGCCGAGATGGGCGACGCGCGCGAAGACGCGCATTGCTTGCAGATGGTCCATGCGGGCGAGAACCTTGGCGGGAACGGGAACAAGGCTCCATTGTTAATCACCGTCGAATGGTTTGGTGGAGCGTTTCGCGTTTATCGCGCGGCGTCGTGCGGCCAGAATCCGTTTCATCCACTCACCATTCGAAGGAAACGGACATGGACAGGCGTCAACTGGGCCGCACGGGCCCACAGGTTTCGGCGATCGGGCTCGGCTGCA
The DNA here is from genome assembly GCF_016899425.1 of Burkholderia sp. MS389. Lineage (GTDB taxonomy): Bacteria > Pseudomonadota > Gammaproteobacteria > Burkholderiales > Burkholderiaceae > Burkholderia > Burkholderia sola. The sequence continues at coordinate 792,391 of NZ_CP045995.1, read as the reverse complement.
TGGGGATGTCGGATCTCTACGGGCCGGCCGATCGCGACGAAAGCATCGCGACGCTGCACGCGACGCTCGACCACGGCATCACGCTGCTCGATACCGGCGACTTCTACGGGATGGGCGACAACGAGATGCTGATCCGCGACGCGCTGCGCGGCCGGGCGCGCGACCAGGTGGTGATCAGCGTGAAGTTCGGCGCGCTGCGCGATCCGGCCGGCGGGTTTGCCGGCTACGACGCGCGGCCCGCGGCGATCCGGAACTTCGTCGCGTATTCGTTGAAGCGGCTCGGCACCGACTACCTCGACATCTACCGGCCGGCGCGGGTCGATCCGGCGGTGCCGATCGAGGAGACGGTCGGCGCGATCGCCGATCTCGTGAAGGCCGGCTACGTGCGCCATATCGGGCTGTCGGAAGTCGGCGCGGACACGATCCGCCGCGCGGCCGCCGTCGCGCCGATCGCCGATCTGCAGATCGAATATTCGCTGCTGTCGCGCGGGATCGAGGCCGAGATCCTGCCCGTCTGCCGCGAGCTCGGCATTGGCGTGACGGCCTACGGCGTGCTGTCGCGCGGGCTGCTGGGCGGGCGCTGGACGGCGGCGCGGCAGGGCGAGCGCGATTTCCGCGCGGCGAGCCCGCGCTTCCAGGGCGAGAACCTCGCGCACAACCTCGCGCTGGTCGACGCGCTGCGCGCGATCGCCGACGAGAAGGGCAGCAATCCGGCGCAGGTCGCGATTGCGTGGGCGCTGTCGCGTGGCGCCGACATCGTGCCGCTGGTCGGCGCGCGCAAGCGCACGCAACTGCAGGACGGTTTGCTGGCGACAGAATTGCAACTAACGGTCGAAGCGCGTGCACGCATCGAAGCGGCGGTTCCCGCCGGGGCGGCTGCCGGTGAGCGCTATCCGGCCGCGCAGATGGCGCACCTCGACAGCGAGCAGGGCCGGGGGTGATGCATGGGGCCGGGTCGGGGCCCCGAAGCCCCGTCCGGCGGGCCCGAGCCAGCCTCAGGCAAAGCCAGATGGCGGGCGGCATGGCGGGCAGGCACCATCGGCGCCGTACTCAACGGACGGAATGCCGCCATGTCAATTCATACGCTGACGATCATCGTGCTGGTTTTCCTGCTGGCCGGCGCGGTGAAGGGGATGATCGGGCTCGGGCTGCCGACGATCGCGATGGGGCTGCTGACGCTCGCGATGCCGCCGTCGGCCGCGGCGAGCCTGCTGCTCGTGCCGTCGTTCATCACCAACGTGTGGCAGTTGTGGCTCGGCCCGTCGTTCGGCGCGCTGCTGCGCCGGCTGTGGCCGCTGCTCGCCGGCCTGACGGTCGGCACGCTGACGGGCGGGCTGCCGGCGCTCGCGGCCGGCAGCACGTGGACGCACGCGGCGCTCGGCGTCGTGCTCGTGCTTTACGGGGTATGGGGGCTGGCGGCGGCGCGATTGCCCGCGCCGGGCCGCCATGAAACATGGCTGTCGGCCGTGGTCGGCTACCTGACGGGCGTCGTGACGGCCGCGACCGGCGTGTTCGTCGTACCGGCCGTGCCGTACCTGCAGGCGCTGCGGTTGTCCAAGGACGATCTGATCCAGGCGCTCGGGCTGTCGTTTACCGCATCGACGATCGTGCTCGGCTTGCAATTGCGCGTGACGGGCGCGCTGCAGACGGTCGATCTCGGCGTGTCGGCGCTCGCGCTCGTGCCCGCGCTGGCGGGAATGGCCGGCGGGCAATATGCGCGGCGCGTGATGAGCGAGAAGATGTTCAAGCGTTGCTTCTTCGTCGGGCTGATCGCGCTGGTGGTGAACGCGGGCCCGGGCACTGCATGATCCCGAAGCCGGCTTCGGCAACCGGCTTCGGGAAGGGGCGCGGGAGCGCGGTCTTGGCGCTTACGCCGGATCGGCGTACCTCAGCGTCCACCCGACCGTGCGGGTCGCGCCTGCGCCGAGCGCGAACGGTTTCGTCGTGCATGCGAAGTTCGAATGCAGCTGCCCGATCGGCGTCGTCGACAGCGGATTCGTCGTGCCGTTCGCGGTGTCGAAGGCGGACAGCGCGCAGTTGTCGAACCCGGATGCCGCATAGCGCGTCGCCGCGCTGTTTGCGTACGTTACCGACACGCCGTCGCCGTTGGCCTGCGTCGACGCGAAATCCGCGAACGACGTGAAGTCCGTCTCGACCGCGAGGTTGCCCGCGAGCGTGCCCGAACTCAGCGTATCGCTGCGCGAGATCGTGCCGTGCGCGAACGTCAGCACCGTGTGCACCTGCAGGTCGAGATCCGTCGTGTACGCGGTGTTCTTCGACGCGACGCGGAACTTCGTCGTATCGAACGACACGATCACCTGGCCGTTGCTTTGCTGCACGTTCAGGTTCTTGTAGTACGTGACGGGAATGTAGGTCTTCGCGTTGTACGTCACCTGCGGCACCAGCAGCGCATAGCCGAGGTCGGTCGTGCCGTAGATCAGCTTGTCCGAGAACGGCACCGGGTAATACGGCGTGTACGCGTCGTAGTCGGGCGCCTGGCTGAGGTTCAGGTTGATCACGCGCCGGCCGTCGCGCACGGTGAGCAGCGCGGCGCTGTACGGATGCGCGGCATCGCCCGGCTGGTTGTACCAGGTGAGCGTGTAGCGCGGCAGCGCGTCGAGCCACGCGCGGTAGTCCGCGTCGGCCATCGGCGCCTGGCCGCCGAAGCCGAGCTTGTTCCACCACGCGTTCACGTACAGGTACTGGTGCAGCAGGCTGAAGTTCTCGCCCATCACGCGCGGCTTGCCGCGATACGTGTCGGTGCCGCGGCCCTTGACCCACATGTTCACCGACGGTGTCGGCAGCGACGGGTCGTACCAGTACGTGTCGAAACGACGCGCTGCCTGGTAGATGAATGCATACGCCACCTGTTTCTCGCGATCGGTCAGCACGCCGGCATTGGCCGCGGCCGTCAGCACCTCCATGAACGCGGAATCGCCGTACGGGCCGATCGAGCGGCCGTAGTTGAAGCCCTGGCCGTCGGCGTTCAGCTGCGGCAGGATCAGGTCGACCGACTTGCGCAGATAGCCCTTCAGCTCCGGCGTCAGATTCGCTTCGTTGCCCATCTCGAACGTGCGCTCGACCACTTCGCCGATCAGCAGCGTGCTGTAGCGGTCGAAGCGCGCCTGGTCGTAGTAGGTCGTGTGCGTGTTCGATGCTTCGTCGGAGAACCCGCCCGACGAGTCGTTGCGGATGTGGTTCGTCAGCGTGTACAGCAGCGCGTCGCGTGCGCTCATCGTCGCGACCGCCGGATCGGTCTTCGATGCGAACGACGGGCTGCTCCAGCCGAGCTTCTGGCGCAGCCCGGCAATGCCGTAGGACACCGCATAGTAGTTCTGCGCGGTGTTGAGCGACGCGATGTCGATCGGCGTGCCGGCGGCCGGGCAGGTCGTGGTCTTGCCGCTCGCATCGGGGCCGAACATGTCGCAGAACGTGAGCCGCTGCTGCAGCGTCGCCAGCATCGCATCGCTGAAGACTTCGTTGAGCATGCCGTGCGCCTTCAGGTTGTTCAGCGCGACGAGGTAGTAGTACTCGCCCCACGAGGTATTCGCATACGCGTAGTTGCCGCCCGACTGCGCCATCATCGCGGTCGTGATCGTCTGGTACGTCGCGAGGTAGCTCGCGTATTGCGGGTCGTTCTTCGACTTCATGTCGATCAGGATGTAGGACAGGCCGAGCGCGAGCTTGCCGGGCAGGAATTTGTCGCCGGTATTCGTGTCGAGCACGTGGACGGGCGTGCCGTCGCCGAGATCCATCACCACCTGCGTGAAATCGGGCGATTTCCGGATCAGGTCGAACAGCGCGCGCATCTGGCCCATCATCGTGAGCGGGATGTTCGTGCCGGCCGGCACGCGGGTGTCGGGCGCGCCGTAGACGAGCGCCTGGAGCGAGTTCGCTACGAGCGCGGGCGGGGTGGACGTAGGGGGCGACGACGGCGTGTCGGTCACGTCGTTGCCGCCGCACGCGCTGACGAGCACGACGGAAAGGGCGCCGAGCGCGGCGCCGAGCGTGAATCTGCTGCGCGGATGCATGGTGTCTCCAATTTTGAATAGTGATGAAGCACGGGCACGTGTCGCCGATGCCGCGCTCGGTACCCATACCGGGCGTCCGCCTTGCAAACCCTGATCCCTGAAGACGGACGGCCTGAATCGCAAATCGAGCAGGCAAGCGTTCCCCCTGCACGGGCCGTGACCGGCGTCGCGCTCGAGCATTGGAAAACGTTTTCCAAATTTAGGCATCGATCGGCGCGATGTCAATGAACTTTCACATCGGATGCGCCGGTAGAAACCCGAATGGAGGAAGCCGGGGCGTGCGAGAGGGGAATCGGAATTACGCGTAAATCGTCGGGATGTTTATCTTGATGATCGCGTGGTCATCGTGCGAAAGAAAAGCTTTGAAGCGGTGAGGGCGAGCATGGGCGGGAAACGGGTTCTCGGTGCATGAAGAGAGAAAACGTTATCTGTAAGAATCGGAATGCAGTAAGCCGCTCACGGCCGCCCGCCGCCGCATGCGCCGACCCGCCGTTTCGACGACGTTCAAAGCTGCTTCTCGATCGCCGCCTTGTCGATCACCGACCACACCTGGCGGATCTTGCCGTCGTGAAACTCGTAGAACACGTTTTCGGCGAACGTGACCTTGCGGCCGTCGACGGCGAGCCCCATGAACGTTCCTTTCGGCGAACACGCGAAGCGAAGGCGGCACGCGACGCGCGGCGGCTCGCACACGAGCAGCCGGATGTCGAAGCGCAGATCGGGAATGTCGCGGAAGTCCTGCTCCAGCATCGCGCGGTAACCGGCGAGGCCGAGCGGCCGGTCGTTGTGGATCACGTCGTCGGACACGTATTCGCCGAGCGCCGTCCAGTCCTGCCGGTTCAGGCAGTCGATATACGCGCGATAGCGGGTGGCGAGATCGGTATCGGTCATGGCGATGTCTCCGTAGGTCGATGGGACGAATCGAATGCGGCGCGCGTTACAGCGGCGGCGCGTCGCCCGACAGGAACGCGACGAACTCGCGCGTGTACTTCGGCAGTGCGTCGAACGACCGCGCGCAGAGCGTCAGTTTCCGATGGCTCCACGGATCGGACAACTCGACGAGCCGCACGTCCATCGTCTGCATCGCGCGCTCGGCCGCATGCCGCGACACGATGCCGATGCCCACGCCGCTCGCGATCATGCGGCAGATCGCGTCGAAGCTCTTCAACTGCACGCGATAGCGGATCCGCTTGCCGAGCGCGCGCGCCTGGTCCGCGAGATGCACCTGCAGCGCGCTGCCGTCGGTGAGGCCGATGAAGTCTTCGCCGGCGATGTCGTCGAACGCGACCGCGCCGTACGACGCGAGCGGATGGGTGGCCGGCACGACGACGATCAGCCAGTCTTCGCGGAACGGCTTCTGTTCGAGGCCGCCGAGCCCGACCGAATCGGCGACGATGCCGACCTCGGCCGTCTTGTTGCGGATCGCATGCACGATCTCCTGGCTCGAGCGTTCCTCGACGCTGATCGACAGCTTCGGATGGTGCGGCAGGTAATCGGCCAGCGCATCGGGCAGGTATTCGCTCAGCGACGCGGTGTTGCACAGCAACCGGATATGGCCGCGCAGCCCCTGGCCGTATTGCTGCAATTCGCCCCGCATGTGATCGATCTGCTGCAGCACGGTGCGCGCGTGGTGTTCGAGCGCGCGGCCCGCGTCGGTGGCCTGCGCGCCGGACTTGGTCCGGTGCAGCAGCGGCACGCCCAGCTCGTCCTCCATCCCGCGAATGCGCTCGCTCGCGGCCTGCAGCGTGATGTGCGTTCGCTCGGCGCCGCCCGTGATCGTGCCGGCTTCGCAGATGTTCAGGAAGAGCCGCAGGTCGGTCAGGTCGAAGCGCATGATGGGCGGAGGGATGGCTCGGGGAATGGCCGATAAGTTAGCAGGAACCGCGGCGGCGGTCTCAGGGCCAGCCTGAGACCCGGTTCGCCGCTTCCGCATTTTCGGGGCGCGATCGACGCCCGATCATGGACACACATCAACCGCGGAGCCCGTCATGCAGATCGATTCGTCGTGGGGCGTGTCGTTCAAGATCGCGCTGCATCTGCTGTTCCTGTGTATCGGCGTCGCGTGGGCCGGTGCCGAATTCGTCGCATGGTTGCGATGAATGTCGTCGCGCGACTATCGAAACAAATGAACCATAGTTTTTTGCGACGAAAATTCTTCCGTTTTTCTGCGCCCAGACCATCAAGTTTTTCCGGATCGGACCGTATTACCGGTAGCGAATGCCGGCCGGCATCCGGTCCGTGATCGTTTGTCATCATTGTTTGCATCCGGTTACACGTCGGCCGTTCCGTTTTTGAGATGCTTGAAAGATTGTCAAACCGGAGTCGGATCGTCCATGAAAACGCGCGAGATTCACCGCAAGGCGGCGTGGCTGTCGGGCCTGGCCGCCGTGCTCGTCATGGCCGGTTGTGCAAATACGCAGTCCGTTCCGCCGAGCGACACGCTGGCGGCGCAGCCCTCTGATTCGAGCTCGTCCGCCGCGGCGCCGCCGGCCGCGCCGATGCCGGCCGCGCCGATTCTCGTCGCGCGGAAATATATCGTGAAACGCGGCGACACGCTGACGGGCATCGCCACCGCGAACGATTGCAGCGTGGCCGACTTGCGCACCTGGAACAAGCTGGCCGCGAACGGCAGGCTGCGCATGGGGCAGGTGCTGCGGATCGTCAAGCAGCAGCCGCTGCCGCCCGCGGGCGCGGCCGGCACGCAGGTCGTCGCGAGCAATGGCGCGGCGGGTAATCAGGGAACTGCGCAGGCCACGTCGCCGGCCAGCGCGTCGACCGCGAACGACCGTCAGGTCGTCAAGGAAACGAAGCGTCATGCGGGCGGTGTCGCGCTCAAGTGGCCGGCGACCGGCAAGATCGTCGAAGGGTTCCGGCCCGGGCAGAACCGCGGCATCCAGATTGCCGGCCGGCCGGGCGACCCGGTCCGCGCCGCGGCAGATGGGCGCGTGATGTACGCGGGCACCGGCCTGAACGATTACGGCAGCCTGATTATCGTCCAGCACAACGCGGATTTCCTGACCGCCTATGCGCACAACCGCAAGCTGCTCGTGAAGACGGGCGACATCGTGCATCAGGGCGATGCGATCGCCGAGATGGGCGACCTCGACAACTCGCGCGTCGCGTTGCTGTTCGAGGTGCGACGCGACGGCAAGCCGGTGAATCCGATGCCGTACCTGCCTTCGTCGCAAGGGTGAAGTCGGGCCGTTTCGCTGGAACGCGGCGGCGGTCGCTGCTACGCTAAGGTTTGTTCATGCGAATCCCGCTATCGCGGGGCCGACGGGCGTCTTTCGGGGATGCGCGGCGAATGCCGTCGCGGGCCGGCCGTCGGCGTGAACGGTCGCGCGTCGCCGACGCGCGACCGTGTCGCTTCGCGCCACCGTTTCCGACAGCACAGACCTCATTCATGGAACACTCTCCGACACGCCGCTCGCTGTTGCTTGCCGCCGTTGCCGCGCCGTTCGTTGCCGCGTGCACGTCCGCGCCGGTCGCCGACCAGGGGCGCGCCCATACCGCGCACGCCGAACTCGCCGCGCTCGAAAAAGCCTCGAACGGGCGGCTCGGCGTCGCCGCGCTCGATACATCGAACGGCGTGCGCATCGCGCACCATGCGCGCGAGCGCTTCCCGCTGTGCGGCACGTATGCGGTCATGGCCGCTGCCGCGATGCTCGCGCGCGGCTCGCTCGACGCATCGCTGCTGCCGCGCCGCATCCTGTATCGCCGCTACGAAATCGTGTCCGGCTCGCCGATTACGGAGAGCCACGTCGACACCGGCATGACGATCGCGCAGCTGTGCGCGGCGATGCTGCAGTCGGGCGACAAGGGCGCGGGCAACCTGCTGATGGGCGTACTCGGCGGCCCGCAGGCCGTCACGGCGTTCGCGCGCGAAAGCGGCGACACCACCTTCCGTCTCGATCATTGGGAACCCGAACTCAACAAGGCGGCGCCCGGCGACGAGCGCGACACGTCGACGCCGGTCGCGATGGTCGACACGCTGCAGCGGCTGTTGCTCGGCGACACGCTGCGCGAACCGCAGCGCGCGCAACTGACCGAATGGATGGTCGGCGGCGCACGCGGCGCGACCGGCATCGCGGCGGGCGTGCCGCCCGGCTGGCGTGTCGCCGACAAGGCCGGTACCGGCGGCTTCGGCACGACGACCGACATCGCGGTGCTGTGGCCGCCGTCGCGCGCGCCGATCGTGATGGCCGTATCGTTCACGCAGCCGCAGGCCGATGCCGCGGCGCGCGCGGACGTCGTTGCATCGGCGGCGCGCATCGCGGCGGGCGCGCTCGCCGCGACGGCCTGAGTCCCCGGCGTCTCGCGCGAAGCCGGCGTTTGGCTTATCGTGTCGGTCAGCGCGCGCCGGCGTCGGCGCGCGGTCCTTCCGCGTCGTTTTCCGTTCCCGTTTCCCGTTCGCCATGCGCCGACTTCCGCCTCTGCACGCGCTGCAGATCTTCTCGACGGTGGCTCGCCACCGCAGCTTCACGCGCGCGGCCGAGCAGCTGTGCATCACGCAGGGCGCGGTGAGCCGGCAGATCCAGACGCTCGAGGCGCATTACGGTTTTCCGCTGTTCAGGCGGCATGCTAAGGGCCTCACGCTGACGGCCGAGGGCGAGCAGTTGTTGCCGGTGGTCGACGAGAGCTTCGCGCGGATCGAGGACATCTCGATGAAGCTCACGCGGCAGCGCACCGATCTCGCGCTGAAGGTGCCGACCTGCGTGATGCGCTGGATGCTGCCGCGCATCATGCGCTTCCAGGGCGAACATCCCGATCTCCACGTGCAGATCACGACCGCGTGGCAGCACGTCGTCGATTTCTCGAGCGAGCCGTTCGATGCGGCGATCGTCTACGGGACGTCGCCGGGCCCGGGCGTCGTCGCGCTGCCGCTGTTCGACGAGCGGCTCACGCCCGTTTGCGCGCCCGAGTTGCGGCAGGCGTCGCCGCTCGCCGCGGTCGGCGATCTCGCGCGCCATACGCTGCTGCATCCGACGCGCGACCACCGCGACTGGCGAGCCTGGCTCGACCATGCGGGCGAGCGTGGCGTCGATCCCGCGCGCGGGCCGACGTTCGACACGCTCGATCTCGCGACGAACGCGGCGATGCAGGGCTTCGGCGTCGCGATCGGCGACGTGACGCTCGTCGACGACGACGTCAGCGCGCGCCGGCTCGAACGGCCGTTCGACATCGTGCTCGAAACGGGCGCACGCTACTTCTTCGTCTATCCCGAAAACCTCGGCAGCCAGCAGAAGATCCGCGCGTTCAGCGACTGGATCGCGCGCCACCGCGACTGACGCGCGGCGGTTCCAGCGGTGGCTTCTACTGGTAAGTCACGACGGCGATCATCGGCGCGCGCGCGTTGCCCGGACGGTCAGGTAAAACGATTGCGCGGGAGGCCTGCGTAAAGGTCGTGGTCTTGATCGTGCGCAGGCTGGCCGCGTCGACGAACGCGACATGTCCGCTCGCCGGGCGCGGGCAGTCGGGCCGCACCTGCGCATGCGCGGCGTTGGCCGTGTCGAGCGCGAACGAGCAGGGCGGCTCGACGATCATGCCGGTGAAGTGGATGATGCCGCCCGTGCCGGCGGCAAATGACGAGGTCGAGGCCAGAAGCGAGGCAGCCAGGGCAAACGAGGCGGCAAACGAACGATGCTTCATGACAGGCTCCAGAGAGGAAGCGCGTCGCAGCGAGGCCGCTCGAATGGCAGTCCGTCAACGCTGCGGTGCTGTATGCGTAAACGGCAATTTCATCGAACCTCTTGAGTGAGAAACCGGAAATAACGACGACGAGCAAACGACGCCGTGTTCCTTCAATCAATTTATCTCAAAATTGAGCGGCCGCAAGTCGGGGTATTGCCGATGACGTAGGCTCGGGGGAAGCGTGCCAATGGATGCGGGATTTGCAGATAAATCGTTGAGGGCTCAACGATTCGTCCAATCCCCAGGATGACGATTCGCCAAAGGAAAACGGCCGCTCGTGTGTGACGAGCGGCCGTTTGCGTCGGAGTGAACGACGCTGAGGTCAGCTTGCGCGTTTGCGCACCGCACCCACGACGACGAGCAGCACGATCGCGCCGATGATCGATGCGATCCAGCCTGCGCCCTGGCCCGGCGCATACCAGCCCGCGGCGCGGCCGATGTAGCCGGCGACGAGCGAGCCGACGACGCCGAGCACGACCGTCATCAGGATGCCCATCTTGTCGTCGCCGGGCTTCAGTGCGCGGGCGAGGAGGCCGACGATGAGCCCGACGACCAGGGTTTCGATGAATTGCAGCATGAACGCCTCCCTATTGCTGTTGAGCTGTTGACGAAAGGAAATGGACTCGCGCGGCGCGCCGGGGTTCCCTGCGGCGGCGAACCGGCGCGCGGCGTGCCGAGTATCGCACGTCGCCGCGTCGCGCGGATGTCAGGGCCGCCGCGGCCGCGCGTCGTTCATTGCGCGTCATTCATTGATAGTCGAGCAGAACCTGCGCCGCGGCATGAACCGAACCGCCGCCGACTTTCGCACCCGTTTGCAGGTAGGACGCGCGGAGCCGAATCGAAGGCGATCCGCCGGTGGCCTGGTTGTAGTTCGTCACGGTGTGCGATTTTCGCAGCACCAGCGGCTGGCCCGTCGTGGCGTCGGCGATCTGGATCCCGACGCCGATGGCCGTGGCATCCGGGCGCAACTGCATCCCGCCGGGTGTGTCGGCGACCACGTCGTCCAGCGGGGCCAACTGGTAGCCGATCCGGTTGTAACCGGCCGGGCAGTTGTTCAACTGCACCTGAAAATCCGTCGCGCCGGCGGTCGAACCGACGCCGTTGAATTCGCGATGCTGCACGGGCGGTAGCGTGACGGTCTGGTCGGGAATCGAGCACGTTCCGTTGATGAAGCTGACCTTGGCGGCCAGGTTGACCGGGTTCGACCCGCCGAGGAGGCCGGACTTGTAGTAGATCGTGTAATAGGCGCTGGCCAAGCCCGAATTGAGCGACCCGTCCTGCGGCGGCCGGCTGTCGCGAAACAGCGTGATTTCGAGCGTGTTGCGCAGTGTCGTCTTCGTCGACGCGACGGCGACGTTACCATCGACGATCATGCGTGTCGACAGGCCTGACACGTTGGTTTCCAGGTCGGGGCCGTCGGACGCCCACACGCTTCCTTTGGGATACATCGCGATGCTCGTGATCTGGCAGGTGCTCTTGCCGCAAACGTCCTGCGGCGTGAAGTAATGACGGGCGACGACGGTGCCGGGCGTGGCGTTCCCGGGGCTGGAAAGGGTTGCCTGCCCGAACGCATTGAGGGCGGCCGCGTCGGTCGCGAATGCCGCGCATGCAAGGAGAAGCGTCGCGGCGGCCGCGACCATGCGGGATGCGCGTCGGGTAATGTCGGCGCGCGCGTCGCGCGTGCGCGCCATGCCTGCCGGGATCGTGACTCGGGTCAACGCGGGCGATTGGCGAAAGTGGGACATAGGGATTCCTTACTGAGTGTCGGCGGTCGTCGAATCGGGGCGGCACATGCTCGTCACGGTCTGGATGCCCGGCGCTTGCCGGTGGTGTTTTGCGACCGGCAGGTCGTACGCGATCCGGCAGATCGAGCCGGAATCGGCGCCCCACCGCACGGTCAGCGAGCCGCTGTCGTTGAGTCCGCGCGCGAAGATCTTGCTCGCCTGGCCGACGACGCCGACTTCCTTGCCGGTCTCGTCGTGCACGGCGGCGCCGAACGGCAGCGGCGTGCCGTCGGCCTGGCGCGCCTGAACGAGCGCGGCGCGGCCGGTGTCGGTTGCAAACCGGATGAGCGGCACCGCGCCGGCGCGCGGTGCGATCTGCCGGCTGGTTTCCTTCAACTCGACATCCATCGAGATGCCCTTCGGATCGAGCGCGACCGTATTGAGGCTGTATGGCGTCAGGTACGGCACGACCGCGTAGCCGTTGCCGTCGACCTTGACGCCCGCCGCGTTCGTGATGCGCGCGCCGGCCGCACCCGGCGCCTCGACGATCGCGAACGTTTCGGATACCGGCTGCGAGAACGTGATGCCGCCGCGGTGCACGACGAGCGCGCCGCGTACGCCGAGCGAGCCTTGCTGGAACTCCGTGCTCGCGCCCGCGCTGGCGCTGACTTCCGCCAGGCGCGTGCGGTATGTGACGTTGGCGCTGCCGTCCGTGGTCGAATTCGTTCCGGACGCGTGGTTCGCGCTGACGCTGTACGACAGCGCGTGGTCGTCACCGACCGATCCGGACAGCGTCGACTGCAGCCGGGTGCGGCCGAGCGTGTCGCGCGACACGTTGCCCGAGACGGTCATCGGGCGCTCGCGACCGAACGGGATCGTGACGCTGGCGTAATAGAGCGTGCTCATGTCGCCGCCGGCATTGCGCTGCCGCGTGGCCGTCAGGCTGTAGGACACGTTGCGGAACTGGTTCGTATAGCCGACCGAATAATTGACGTCCGAGCCGGGGCGGTTCCAGTAGTTGACGGCCGATGCCGTCGCATTGATGCGTCCACCGGTCGTGCCGAGACGCTGCGTGAGCGCCAGCGACGCGCGATGGCGCTGGCGCCAGACCGACTGGGCCGAACGGCCGTCGCGCGCGGCATCGCGCGCCTGCATCGCGTCATTGAGGCCGAAATAGCCGTCCGTCGAATAGCGATACGCGGCGAGCGCGATGTCGGTGCCGGTCGAGTCGACCGACTTCGCATAGCTGACGCGCACGCTCGAACCGCTGTAGCGCTTCGCGCCGGGGATCGTGGTGAGCGCATGCGTGACGTCCGCGCCGAACGCGCCGAACGTCGTGTTGAACGCACCGCCCAGCATCGCCGACACGTAGCCGCCGGCGAGTGTGACGCCGCCATAGGCGGTCAGCAGGTTGGTCAGGCCGCGCTGGTACGTGACCTGCGTGAACAGCGGCTGGCTCGAGCCATGAGGATTGCGCAGCGTGCCGGCGACGAAGCTGTAGCGGCCGATGCCCGGCCGCAGCGACATCGGCACGGCGGCATAAGGCACCGAGAACGAGTGCACGGAGCCGTCGGCCTCCTCGACCGATACCTGCAGGTCGCCGCCATATCCGGTCGGGTACAGGTCGTCGATTTCGAAATTGCCGGGCGCGACCGTCGTCTCGTAGATCGTCACGTCGTTCTGGCGAATCGTCACCTTCGCGTTGCTGTTCGCGATGCCGCGCACCACCGGCGCGTAGCCGCGCAGCGAGTCGGGCAGCATCCGGTCGTCGGTCGACAGGCGCACGCCGCGGAATTGCGTCGAGTCGAACAGCTCGCCCGACGTGTAGCTTTCGCCGATGACGAGCTGCGACGACAGCGACGGCAAGTCGCGTTGCAGATAGGTCGCGAGGCCCTGGTACCGGCTCTCGCCGCGCGACGACCAGGAATAGGACCCTTCGTGGCGAAAGCGCCAGGTGCCGATGTTCACGCCGCCGTTCAGGCCGAGATAGCCTTGCGTTTGCGCGGTGTGGCCGCTGGCCTTCGACGTGTAGAGGTTGAAGTTGTAGCCGAGCAGGCCGACGGTTTCGCCGGAGGTCCATTGATCGGGGCTCACGTAGCCGCGTGCCTTGCGCGCGAGCGATGCCTGCGGGATCGACAGCCGCAGCGTCTGTCGCGTGAAGTCGAATGCGGCGCTGGCGCCTGGCACGACTTCGTCGAGTCGCAGGCAGGCGTCGTCGCCGTCCAGTCGCGCGACGACGTCCGGCGCGAGCTTGCCGAAATCGACGCCGACGCGCTCGAGCAGCGTGCGGTCGAAGCACGGACGCGCGTCGCCCGAATCCGGCGCGGCCACGAAGCGCACGTCGTAGCGGCCGATCCAGTCGGGACCGACATGCACGTCGGCGGTATACACCCCGGGGGCCGTCACGTTGCGCCGGGCGAAGCGCGACACGTCGAAATCCCTGCCTAGGCGATTCTGCATGAACGCGCCGTCGAACTCGACTTGCGCGAGCGTGCCTTCCGCGGCAGCCGGTGTCGTCGCGCGGCCATCGGCGGACCACGCGGCGACGCAGGCCGCCACCAGCAGATGGATCGGCTTGACGCGTGGCATGTCGGCCGCGCCGTGGCACGGCGGTCGAGTCGGGGTCATGCGTAGTACTCCACAAAGTTTCGGATCGAGCGGGCGCGTTCGGCGGGTGCAGGCGCACAGGCGTGCGCGTTGCGCGACACAGCGCTGCGGCGGCGCATGGCAAGTTCGGGGGGGGGCGTGCCGGTCGTCGGGACGGCCGAAACGACGGTGGAAGAAAAGTGGTGAAGCGGCCGGCACGTGCCGTTGGTGCGTGTCGAGGGCCTCGGTCGAGTTACGGTGCGATGCCGACCGGACGTTCGATGTCGGTTGCCCGGCCCCAGTCGTTGATGCTGCCGAATTCGACCGTTGCGCCCACGGCGGGCGCGCCGGCGAGTTCCTTGATCGGGAACCGTTGCGTGCTGCGCGGCAGCACGTAACCCATGCCGGCGTCGTGTTTGCGTCCGGCCGACTTCAGCAGCACGTTGCCGAAATTGACGACGAACGGTGTCGGATTGCTTGCCTCGAGCGCATAGCCTCCGTCGATGCGAACCACGCGCCAGTCGAGCTGCATCGGTGCGTCGTCCACATTGCCGGCCAGCCCGGCGGGGCGATACATGATCTTGATGCGTGAGCGGAACGCCAGTTGGATGCGGTTGCGATCCTCTGCCGCGGACGCCTTCGGCGGCACTTCGAGCACGTTCAGCCAGAACAGCGATTCCCGATCGGCAGGAAGCGGTTCGCCGGTATGCACGAGACGCAGCGCCTGGCCGTTGCCGGCTTCCATCCGGAAGATCGACGGCGTCAGCGTGAACGGCACGTCGATGTTCTCGGGCAGCGCGCGGCTGTCGCCGTCGTCGAGCCACGCCTGCACCAGCGCCGGTCGCTTGCTGTCGTTCGTGAGCTGGATCGTGACTTCGCGCTCGCTGGACGGGAAGATGACGCGCGTGCCGGCGATCACGACGCTCGCATCGGCTTGCGACGCGAATGCGGTGACGGCGAGGGCCAGCGTACGGAGGAGCTTCGACAGTTTCATGGGCGTGCGGACTCGGATCGTTGGGGCAGGGAGTAGGCGGATGCGGCGGTTTCCGCGCCGCACGGCGTGACGCATGGAGATCGCCGGAGCGGCGACCTCCATGTCTCGTCCTTACTGGTAGATCAGCGAGTACTCGACACGCGACTTGACGTCGCCGGCCTTCACGGCGCCCGAGGCGTAGTATTCGGCGAAGTAGTTCAGCTTCGCCTTGCCGTCGGCATCGATGGTGGCCATCTCGGTGCTCGCGCCGGTTTGCGCGCCGACCGGAATCAGCTTCTGCTGCGAATCCAGCACGTTGATCTGGACGCCTTCGGCGGCCTTGGCGCCCGTGTCGATCGTCAGTCGGCCGCTCGACTGATCGACGTTCGTGCCGTTTTCGAACATGACGCCGACCTTCACCGGGTTGCCATCGCCGACCGCGCAGCCCTTGAGCGCCAGCGAGAACGCGCTGCGACCGGCGACGGAGCCGACATCGGCGAGCGCGGTGGTGCTGACCGGCGGCAGCGGGACGGAGAGATCCGAACCGCCCTCGACGCTGCATGTCGACGCGATGACGTTGCCGTAGAAGTTGACGGTGCCGTCCGCCGCGTAGGCCGCGGACGAACCGGCTGCGCTCGCGACGGCGAGCAGGAACGGGATTGCGCTGCGCTTGATGATTCGCATATTTAAATCTCCAAATAAACGTCGGTTTTCGAAAGCGCGGGTTGAATTTAAATCTCAGAATGGCGCGTTTCGGATGAAATTATGCGATTTGCGTAAGGATTTTGTAATTTGACTGGTACGAATGGATTAGGATTTCTTCTAGTACACGTACTAATTTTTGAAGAAGCCGGCAGGCGGGCGGAGGGACGTGGGGGCCGGCAGGAGGCGCTCGCGTGGGCGGGCATGCCGATGCCGGAAATCGGTCGAGGGGCCGATTTCCGGCGGTCGCGCTATTCGAAGCGGGCTGGAACTGGAATGACCGGCCGACGGAGCATGACGGCGGCCGGCCTATCGCGTCGCGTTCGGGTCATGTCATGCGACGCGCGCAGGGTCGTACTTTCGCCGAGCGCCGCGCGTCAGGCCGCCGGCGCGTCGATCGCCGGGTCCAGACGGCGGTAGCCTTCGGTCGCGTTCAGCAGCGTGCGCGTGTAGTCGCGCGCCACCTGCCCGGCGCGCACGTCCTCGATCCGGAGCTGCTCGACGATCTCGCCATGCTGCATCACCGCGACCCGCTGGCACAGGAAGCCGATCACCGCGAGGTTGTGGCTCACGAGGATCATCGTCAGGTTGCGCTCGCGATGCAGGCGGCGCAGCAGGTTCAGGATCTCGGCCTGTACCGACACGTCGAGCGCGGAGGTCGGTTCGTCGAGCAGCAGCACGCGCGGCTCGACGATCAGCGCGCGCGCGATCGCGACACGCTGGCGCTGGCCGCCCGACAACTGGTGCGGATAGCGGAAGCGGAACGCCGGGCCGAGCCCGACTTCGGACAATGCGCGGGCGATGCGTGCGTCGGGTTCGTCGATGCCGTGGATCGACAGCGGCTCGCGCAGCGTCTGGTCGACCGTGAAGCGCGGATGCAGCGACGCGTACGGATCCTGGAACACCATCTGCACGTAACGGCGAAACGCACGATCGGGCGTGCCGCCCACCGGCCGTCCGTCGATCGACAGGCTGCCGGACGCGAGCGGCACGAGACCCGTCAGCGCGCGCAGCAGCGTCGACTTGCCGGAACCCGATTCGCCGACGAGCCCGAACACTTCGCCGTCGCGCACCGCGAAGCTCGCGTCGCGCACGGCGTCGACATGGCCCGTGCGGGTCGGAAAACGGATCGATGCGTGATCGACGTCGATCATCGTGCGGCCTCTTGCGGTACATGAGCGGTCGGCGCGGGCGCAGCGGCGTCGAGCCACGCCGGATCGCGCTGCAACACCGGCAATTCATCGGGCGGGTTCGCGAGCGGCGGGTTCGCCGCGAGCAGCCCGCGCGTATAGGGATGAGATGCGTCGCGCAGGTCGCGCGCGGCGCAGGTCTCGACCACGCGGCCGGCATACATCACCGCGACGCGATCGCAGAACGACATCACGAGCGGCAGGTCGTGGCTGATGAACATCAGGCCCGTGCCGTGCCGCGCGATCATCGCGTCGAGCACCGCGAGCACCTGCATCGACACCGCGACGTCGAGTGCGGAGGTCGGCTCGTCGGCGATCAGCAGGCGCGGGCCGGTCGACACCATCATCGCGATCATCACGCGCTGGCCCATGCCGCCGGACAGCTCGTGCGGATACGCATCGGCGACGCGCGCCGGGTCGCGGATCTGCACGGCCGCGAGCGCGTCGACGATCCGCTCGCGCAGCGCGCGGCCGCGCAGGTTCGGCTCGTGCCGCCGGAACGCTTCGCCCATCTGCTTCGCGACCGTCATCACCGGGTTCAGCGAATACTTCGGATCCTGCAGGATCATCCCCATCTGGCTGCCGCACAGGCGCCGGCGTTCGCGCGGCGACATCGCGAGCAGGTCGTGGCCCGCGAAGCGCATCGTGCGGGCCGAGCAGCGTGCGGCGTCGGGCAGCAGGCCGAGCAGCGCGCGGCCGGTCAGCGACTTGCCGGAGCCCGATTCACCGACGATGCCGAGCCGTTCGCCGGGCGCAAGCGTCAGCGACAGGTCGCGCACCGCGTCGGTGACGACGCCGTCGTGGCCGCGAAAGCCGATCTTCAGGCCGTCGATCTCGCAGAGCGGTGCGGCCGGCGCGGCGGTGGAATTCATTGGCATGTCACGCTCCATGACGCGGATCGAAGACGTCGCGCAGCCCGTCGCCGAGCAGGTTGAACGCGAGGCTCACGAGCAGGATCGCGATGCCGGGCAGCGTCGCGACCCACCATGCGTCGAGCAGCACGTTGCGGCCCGACGCGACCATGAAGCCCCACTCGGGGCTCGGCGGCTGCGCGCCGAGGCCGAGAAAGCCGAGGCCCGCGACGGTCAGGATGATGCCGGCCATGTCGAGCGTCGCGCGCACGATCACCGACGACATGCACAGCGGCATGATGTAGCGCAGCAGGATGCGCGGGCCCGACGCGCCTTGCAGTCGCGCCGCGTGGATGTAGTCGGCCTGCGCGATGCGGATCGTCTCCGCGCGCGCGAGCCGCGCGTAGGCCGGCCACGCGGTGATCGAGATCGCGACGACCGCGTTGATCACGCCGGGCCCGAGGGCGGCCGCGAACGCGAGCGCGAGCACGATCTTCGGGAACGCGAGCGCGATGTCGGTGATGCGCATCAGCACGCTGTCGACGAAGCCGCCGCAATAGCCGGCCGTCGTGCCGATCAACAGGCCGATCGGCACGACGATCACGACGACGAGCAGCGCGATGCCGAGCGTCAGGCGCGACCCGGCGATCAGCCGCGACAGGATGTCCCGGCCGAGCTGGTCGGTGCCGAGCCAGTGCGATGCGGAGCCGGGCGGCAGCAGCCGGTCGGACAGCACCTGGCGCAGCGGATCGTGCGGCATGATCAGCGGGCCGACGATAGCGACGACGATCAGCGCGACCAGGATCGCGAGCCCGAACAGGTTGAGCGGATTCGTGGCGAACCGGCGCCAGCGGCGGTACGCGAGGCCGAACGCGGCTTGCGAGCGCGACGCGGGCGCATCGGACAGCAGCCACGCGCGCAATGTGAGACGCTCGGCATTCATGATTGGACGACCTTCGGCATCGGCGATGAAAAAAGCGGGGTGAAAGCGGTCATGTCGGGGCGGTCCTTTAGCGTGCACGCGGATCGAACACGCGGTACAGCGCATCGGTCAGCAGGTTGACGGTGATGAACATCGCGCCGATCACGAGCGTCGCGCCGAGCACCGCGTTCATGTCGGCGTTCAGCAGCGCGCCGGTCAGGTATGAGCCGAGCCCCGGCCACGCAAACACGATCTCGGTCAGCACCGAGCCTTCGAGCAGGTTGCTGTACGTGAGCGCGATCACGGTCAGCAGCGGCACCGCGATGTTGCCGAACGCATGCCGCCAGATCACGCGCCGCTCCGAGAGGCCCTTCGCGCGCGCGGTGACGATGTATTCCTGGCTCAACTGGTCGAGCATGAACGAGCGCGTCATCCGGCTCAGGTATGCGACCGAGTAGTAGCCGAGGATCGCGGCCGGCAGCGCGATGTGCGACACCGCGTTGCGGAACACGTCCCACTCGCCGGCGAGCGCCGCGTCGAGCAACAGGCTGCCCGTGCGCGGGTCGACCATTCCGTCGTACACGGGATCGAGCCGGCCGGGCCCGCCGACCCAGTGCAGCCGCGCATAGAACAGCAGCAGCCCCATCAGCCCGAGCCAGAACACCGGCACCGAATTGCCGATCAGCCCGACGAAGCGCGCGATGTGATCGATCGGGCGGTTGTGCTTCACCGCGGCCGCGACGCCGAGCGGCACGCCGATCGCGATGCCGATCAACGTCGCGATCGTCGCGAGTTCGAGCGTGGCCGGAAACACGCGCCTGATGTCGTCGAGCACCGGGTTCGCGGTCAGCAGCGACATGCCGAGATTGCCGTGCAGCACGTCGCGCGCGTAGATCAGGAACTGCGTGACGAGCGGCTTGTCGAGGCCGAGTGCGATGCGCTCGGCCGCGTACGCTTCGGCGGACGCGCGATCGCCGAGAATCGCGAGCACGGGATCGATCGGCACCTTGCGGCCGATCACGAACGTCAGCGCGAGCAACCCCGCGAACGTGACGGCGAGCGTGAGCGCCCAGCGCACCACGCGCAGCGCCCAGCGTACGGCCGGGCGCCGCGCGGGCAGCGTGCGCAGTGCTTCGAGGGAGGAGGCGGGAGTCGACATGCGGCGATTCTTATTGCTTCTTCAGGTTGCGGTACGACACGAGATCGTTGATCGGCCCGACTTCGAGCCCGCTCACGCCGGGCCGCGTGGCGACCTGCGCGACTTTCTCGAACATGATCACGAACGGCGAGCGCGCGAGCATCGCCTTCTGCATCGCCTGGTACCGCTGCGCGCGTTGCGCGGCGGTCGGCTCGGCGAGCGCGGCGTCGGTCTCCTTCGTCAGTTGCGGAATGTCCCAGCTGTTGCGCCAGGCCAGCATCTTATAGCTCGATTTGTCGCCGTTGTCCGGATTCCATGCAAAACCCTGTGCGTTGCTGTGCGGATCGATGTAGTCGGCCGACCATTCGCCGATGTAGATGTCGTGCTGGCGTGCGCGGTATTTCGCGAGCGTCTGCTTGTTGTCGCCGGGGATCAACTGCACCTTGACGCCCGCCTGCGCGAAGTTCGCCTGCACGGCCTGCGCGATCTCGGTGTACGGATAGTCGTTGCGCACGTCCATCGTCACCGAGAAACCGTTCGGCACGCCGGCCTTCGCGAGCAGCGCCTTCGCCTTCGCGACGTCGAGCTTGTACGGGTTCGAATTCAGCGTGCCGAGGAAGCCTTCGGGCAGGAAGGTCTGGTGCACCTTGTAGGTCGTCTTCACGACGTTGGACTGGATGCCCGCATAGTCGACCAGCCACTTCAGCGCTTCCTGCACGTCGGGCTTCGCGAGCGTCGGGTTCTTCGTGTTCAGGCCGAGATACAGCAGCGTCGCCTGCGGCGAGGCCGATACTTTCGCCTTGCCGGATTTCACGACCGACGCGAGATCGTCGGGGCTCAGGTCGCGCGCCGCGTCGACGTCGCCGTTTTCGAGCAGCAGGCGCTGGCTCGCGGCTTCGGGCACGTGACGCAGCACGATGCGCTTCATCGCGAGCGGCAGCCGGTAGCCGTCGAAGCGCTGCAGCACGATGCTGTCGCCGGCCGCCCACTTGACGAGCTTGTAGCCGCCGGAGCCGGCCTCATTTGTCTTCAGCCACGCGTTGCCGAAATCGTTGCCCTGCTGGTGCGACAGCAGCAGCTTCTTGTCGAGCACCGACGCGGGCCACGAGCCGAGCACGTTGAGCACGAAGGTCGGCGCGTATTTGTGGTCGGTCGTGATCGACACCGTCTGGTCGTCCAGCTTCTTCACGTTCGCCGCGACGTTGGCCTTCGTGAGCCCGATGCCGGTCAGCACCGCGGCCGGGCCCTTGTCGAGCAGCACCGTGCGCTGGATCGACCACGCGACGTCGTCGGCCGTCAGCGGGTTGCCCGAGTGGAACTTGAGGCCCGCGCGCAGCTTGAACGTATAGGTCAGCCCGTCCGGGCTCACCGTCCACGACTGCGCGACGTCGCCGTTGAATTTCGACGGATCGCGCAGGTCGACGCGCACGAGCCGGTCGTACGTGTTCGCGACGTATTCCTCCGGCACCAGCTCGTAGATCTCGCCGGGGTCGAGCGTCGTGAATTCGTCGAGCAGCGTGGCCATCACGAACATGTCTTTCGGCGTTTCCGCGCGGGCGGCGGAAAACGGAACGGCGGCGAGCAGGGACGCGGCGGCCAGCGCCGCGACGAGCGGGGAGGTCGGGAATTTCATGGGCGCTTCTCCATCTGTCGTTTGAGTCGTTGAACGTGAACGTGCATGAAAAAGGGGGCGTGCGGCGTCGTCACATCAGGCGCCACGGGCCGCTCGCCGCATTGTCGATCGGCGGCAGCGCGTGCGAACCCGGCAGCTCGTAGTGCCACCATTCGCTGTCGATGTGCGCGAAGCCGGCCGCGTGCATCACGCCGAGCAGCAGCAGACGGTTGCGTTGCACGGGCTCGGGCAACCCCGCGTGAAAGTGGCCCGATGCGGCCACCATCTCGTCGAAGCCGGTGCCCATGTCGAGCGGCGCGCCGTTCGCGTCGACGAGCGTCAGGTCGATGGCGGTGCCGCGGCTGTGGTTCGACCCGCGGCCGAGATCGGCGACGAAGTTCGGGTCGGGCAGGAAATCCCACAGCACCTGCTGCGCCTGCGGCGGCCGGTATGCGTCGTAGAGGCGCAGCGTGAAGCCGGCTTGCGCGGCGACGTCGACCGCGCGGCGCAGCGCGGCTTCGGCCGGCTCGAGCAGCAGACAGTGCGCGTGGCGGTAGATCGGCTTGCCGGTCAGGTTGCGCTCGGTCGCGTAGACGAGATCGATCTCGACGCGATGCGTGGCGGGCGTGATTTCGACGAGGCGGTGCGGGTTCATCGGCGGTCCGGTTCGCTCAGGATTCGAATTGGTCGAACGTGCGCTGCAGTTCGCGGTTGCGCGCGACGCGCCGGTCGATCGCGGGACCGAGGCGGTCGACCACGGCGGTGATCAGCAGGTTGAACAGGCAGGTGAGCGGCGCGAGCGAATCCCAGAACTGGCCGACGTCGGTCTTCACCTGCAGCAGATCCGCTGGCCATTCGCGCGCCCATGGGCAATACAGATCGGTGACCAGCGCGAACGGCTGGCCGCGCTCGGCGGCGGCCTGGCAATAGCGGCGCGCGCTGCGCGAATAGGCGCGCGTATCGGTGACGATGCAGTACGGCCGTTCGAACTCGGAATTCAGCGAATCGACGTACGAGCCCGACTGGCCGTCGGAATAGAACACGCGCGGGCGCAGGTATTCGAGGTAGCTGCTGAACGCATTGCTGATGCCGCGCGTCGACTGGATGCCGAGGATGAAGACGGCATCGGCATGCGCGATCCGGTCCGCGACCTGCGCGAACACCGGTTCCTCGGCGAGCCGGTACACGTTGCGGATCGCGTCGAGTTCGCGGTCGAGCGATGCGGCGAGCGTGCCGGCGCTGCGCTCGCTGTCGCGCGCGTCGGCGGTCGTTGGCATGGCGGCGGCGCGGCGGTACTCGTCGAGGCGGTCGGTGATCATCCACGGGCGGTCGCCGCCGCCGCGCAGTTCGCGTTTCAGATCGTCGAGATTCCGGTAACCGACGCTGCGCAGGAAACGCCCGACCGAAATGCCGCTGGTGCCGGTCTGCTGCGCGATCTGGTCGGCGGTTTCGAGGCCGAGCCGATCGAGGTTCGCGAGCATGTAGCTGGCGATGCGTTTCGCGGTCGGCGTCAACTCGGCAAAGCGGGATTCGACGGTGTGGGCGAATGCGCAGGTCATCGGGCTGTTAGATCGTTGTCATTTGATGATTCGATGTCATCTATCTGACAAAGCCAAAATCATCGGCGCCAGCGAATAAAAACTATGGGGTGGTAGGAGGCGATAGGGCGGTGCGTGCGCGCAACGACTGGGGCCGCCACGCCCTGTAGTGTGAAAATATTCCTGACAGGGATATTTCGCGTTTATTTGTATCAGAGATAATTTGCGTTTATGCCTGTCAGAGATATACTGCATGGATTGCATAGAGGACCCGCGCCGTGAATCTCATCGTCAATACCCCTGCTCAACTGGGCGAAATCCTGTCGTCCGCGCGTCAGGCCAAGGGGCTGACGCAAGCCGAGGCGGCGGCACGCATCGGCGTCGGCCAATCGCGGCTGTCGTCGCTGGAAACGATCCGCACCGAAAGCCTGTCGCTCAAGCAGTTGCTCGAACTGACCGCGCTGTACGGTCTCGAGCTCAGCATTCGCACGAAGGACGGGCGCGACGCTGCCAACGTCGAGTGGTAATCGATGGGACGCAAATCGCACAGCCGCGCGCTATCGATCTGGGCCAACGGCGTGCGGGTCGGCATCTGGCGGATTCCCGCGCGCGGCGACATGGAGTTGCTGTACGACATCGGCTGGAAACAGTCGGATGCCGGCCGCCCGCTGTCGCTGTCACTGCCGTTCGGCATCGGCCCTGCGCCGTTGCGCGGCGAGCGCGTGAACCACTACTTCGACAATCTGCTGCCCGACAGCGACGCGATTCGGCGCCGGCTTGCGTCGCGATTCGGCACGGCGACGACCGAGCCGTTCGATCTGCTCGCCGCGCTCGGCCGGGACTGCGTCGGTGCGGTGCAGTTGCTCGGGGAGGATGAAGCCCCGACCGGCCATGACCGGATCGACGGTACGCCGTTGTCCGACGACGACGTGGCGCGCGTACTCGATCAGGCGAGCGGGGCGGCGGGCGGTGCGCAGGACGACGACGACTTCCGCCTGTCGCTGGCCGGCGCGCAGGAAAAGACCGCGTTGCTGTTTCACGACGGGCGATGGATGCGTCCGCATGGCGCGACGCCGACCACGCATATCCTCAAGTTGCCGCTCGGGCTGGTCGGCAACAAGCGTGCGGATCTGACGACATCCGTCGAAAACGAGTGGCTGTGCCTCGCGGTCCTGCGCGCGTTCGGCTTGCCGACGGCGGATGCCGACATCCTGCGTTTCGGCGAACACAAGGTGCTGTCGGTCGCGCGCTTCGATCGCGCGCTGCATCGTGATGGCGGATGGCTGTTGCGCTTGCCGCAAGAGGATTTTTGCCAGGCGCTCGGCGTGCCGCCGCATCTGAAATACGAATCGCAGGGCGGCCCCGGCGTGCCCGATCTGGCCGGCATCCTGCGCCGGTCGGAAACGGCGCAGGCCGACCTCGACACGCTGTTCGCCGCATTGGTGGTGTTCTGGATGCTCGCCGCACCGGACGGGCATGCGAAGAACTTCAGCCTGCGCCTGCTGCCCGGCGGCCGCTTCCACCTGACGCCGCTCTACGACGTGATGTCGATCTGGCCGGTCGAGGGAGATGGCGCGAACCAGTGGTCGTGGCACAAGGCGAAGCTCGCGATGGCCGTGCACGGCAAGCGCAAGCACTACGCGATGCGCGACATCACGCGCCGGCACTTCACTGCGATGGCGGAGTATTGCCTGCTTGGCGATATCGCTACGCCGATTGTCGAACGACTGATTGCGATGACGCCGCACGTGATCGAATCGGTCGGCGCGGCGCTGCCGGCCGGGTTTCCGGCAAGGATCGCCGAACGCATTCTCGGCGGATTGCGCTTCGCTGCGCAACGGCTTGCCGACATGCCGCGGGAGTGACCCGGTCCAGGTCCGGGCCGGGCAGGTGAAAGCACGCGCATCCGCATTTTCCTGTTCCCGTCGATCGCATTGAGTCGCCATCGTGCGGCGCGCCTATCGATCTCTTCTCGTCGCCATTCATCCATTGCTGCATCGCAATAATTACAAAAAATTAAAATCGATCAGTTTTAGTCATTAATTCAGGTTAATAATTCATTTAATTTTTAGATGAATATGGATTTAACTTGCGTCACGGGATGTTCGATTTTCGGTAATTCGAAAAACGGCAAGTGTTCCGTAGTGGAAATTCTCTCGATTGCAGAAATGAAGAGGAAATCATGACGAATCTTTCTCGACGCAGGATGTTGACGAGTACGGCCGGCGCCATTGCCGCGGCGGGTATTGCGGTAACGGCGAAGGCCGCTTCGTTCGGTAACCCGGACAGCCCGCCGGAAGGCGCGGTGAATGCGCGCAACCGTCAGAGCCTGACCGACCCGGGGCCTAAAAATCCGGCCATCGCCAATCAATTCCCGTCCTTTCAGGATCCGCCGGCTACCGATATCAACGGGATGCCGTTATTCTGGGCGTCTTTCAATAATGCGCATAAGCGCATTCAGAATGGCGGATGGGCGCGCGAAGTCACGCAGGATGATTTCGCGATTTCCGAAACCATCTCCGGCGTCAATATGCGGCTGACGCGCGGCGGCATTCGCGAGATGCACTGGCACCAGCAGGCCGAGTGGGCGATCATGCTCGACGGCCGCTGCCGGATCACGGTGCTCGACGAACTCGGGCGGCCGTCGGTGCAGGACGTCAAGACCGGCGATCTCTGGTATTTCCCGCCCGGCCTGCCGCATTCGCTGCAGGGCCTCGGCAGCGACGGCGCCGAATTCCTGCTCGCATTCGATAACGGCCGCGCATCGGAATTCAACACGCTGTTGCTGACCGACTGGATCGCGCATACGCCGCCCGACGTGCTCGCGCTCAACTTCGGCGTGCCGGCCGACGCGTTCAGGAACGTGCCGCTCGACAACCTGTGGATCTTCCAGGGCGACGAACCGGGCCCGCTCGCGGACGCGCAGCGCGCGTCGGCCGCGTCGGCCGGTGCGCCGCCGCATCCGTTCGTGTTTTCGCTCGGCGACATGAAGCCGGTCAGGAAGACGCGCGGCGGCGAGGTGCGGATCGCCGACAGCACCAACTTCAACGTGTCGACGACCGTCGCGGCGGCGCTCGTCACCGTGCACCCGGGCGGCATGCGCGAGCTGCACTGGCATCCGAACGCCGACGAATGGCAGTACTACCTGCAGGGCGAGGCGCGGATGACCGTGTTCGACACGGGGCCGAAGGCGCAGACGGCCGACTTCCGCGCGGGCGACGTCGGCTATGTGAAGAAGAGCCTCGGCCACTACGTGCAGAACACCGGGCAGACCGACCTCGTGTTCCTCGAGATCTTCAAGACCGACCGCTATGCGGAGGTGTCGTTGTCCGACTGGCTCGCGCACACGCCGCCGAAGCTCGTCGAAGCGCACCTGAACATCGCGCCGGACGTGATCGCGCAGTTTCCGCGCAATCGTCCCGACGTCGTGCCGCTGTAATGTCGCCGGCGTCTTGCCGTGGCCGGCACGCGGCATGCCGGCCACGGCGGGCGCGATCCGCAATCAGCCGTCCTTATTCGAACGGAATACTCACATGATCCCCGTCCCGAGCAAACCTGCCGGTGGCTTCGCGCTGCCGGGCCGGTCCATCGAGCCTATCGACGGCGCGGCGCGCGCCGCGCTGGAAGGGCGCCGCACCGGCGTCGCCGCGCTGCTGCCGTTCGTCGGCCCGGCCGTGATCGCGTCGATCGGCTACATGGATCCCGGCAACTTCGCGACCAACATCCAGGCCGGCGCCGCGTACGGGTACCGGCTGCTATGGGTCGTGCTGGCCGCGAACGCGATCGCGATGCTGTTCCAGGCGATGTCGGCGAAGCTCGGCATCGTGACCGGCCGCAATCTCGCCGAGCTGTGCCGCGACCGTTTCCCCGCGCCGGTCGTGTGGGGCATGTGGATCGCGTCGGAGATCGCCGCGATGGCCACCGATCTCGCCGAATTCCTCGGCGGCGCGCTTGCGTTCGGGTTGTTGTGCCACCTGTCGCTGCTCGCGGGGATGATCGCGACCGCGTTCGCGACCTGCGCGATCCTCGCGCTCGAAAAACGCGGCTTCCGGCCGCTGGAAGCGGCGATCGCGGCGCTGGTCGGCGTGATCGGCGCGTGCTATCTCGGCGAACTGCTGATCGCGCCGCAGGACTGGCATGCGGCCGCGTTCCATCTGGTGGTTCCGCAGATTCCGGATCATGCGGCGCTGACGATCGCAGTCGGCATCATCGGCGCGACGATCATGCCGCATACGCTGTATCTGCATTCGGGCCTCACGCAGGATCGCACCGCGCCGCGCGACGACGGAGAGCGGCGGCGGCTCGTGCGTTTCTCGAACCGCGAGGTCGTGATCGCGCTGGGGCTCGCCGGATTCGTGAATCTCGCGATGGTGATGATGGCGTCGTCGGCGTTTCACGCGGCCGCGCCCGGCATGACCGACATCGGCGACGCCTATCACACGCTGATCCCGGTGCTCGGGCCGGCGGCCGGCGCGCTGTTTCTCGTCGCGCTGCTGACCTCCGGCGTGTCGAGTTCGGTGGTCGGCACGATGGCGGGGCAGGTCGTGATGCAGGGCTTCATCCGCCGCCGCATGTCGATCTGGGTGCGGCGCGCGGTGACGATCGCGCCCGCGTTCGTGGTGGTCGCGCTCGGCTGCGACGTCACGCGGGCGATGGTGGCCAGCCAGGTCGTGCTGAGCTTCGTGCTGCCGATGCCGATGATCGCGCTGCTGATGCTGTCGGCGCGCAAGGACGTGATGGGCGCTTACGCGATGCGGATGCCGCTGCGGATCGTCGCCGGCGCGGCGACGGTCGTGATCGTCGGGCTGAATGCGTACCTGGTATGGGCGGCATTCAATTGAACGGGTATGCGCGTTCTCGTCCCGTGACGTGTGCGCGGCACGGTATCCGACCGATGGCGGTCATTGTCGATCGCGCACGGCCCGGCGCCAGCGCCGCGGCGCGCGGCGATTACCCGCACGGCGGCGTGGCCGCACGCGCGGGCAGCCGCGATTACTTCGCGAGCGTGCGGTATGACACGAGGTCGTTGATCGGCCCGATTTCCGGTCCGGTCGCGCCGGGGCGCGTGGCGACCTGCACGACCTTCTCGAACATGATGATGAACGGCGAGTTCGCGAGCACGGCCTTCTGCAGCGCTTCGTAACGCTGCGCGCGCTTCGCGGGCGACGGCTCGACGAGCGCGGCCTCGGTGTCCTTCGTCAGTTGCGGAATGTCCCAGCTGTTGCGCCACGCGAGCATCTTGGTCGGCGACTGGTCCGAGTTGTCCGGATTCCACGCGAAACCGCGCGCGTTGCTGTTCGGGTCCATGTAGTCGGGCGACCATTCGCCGACGAAGATGTCGTGCTGGCGCGCACGGTACTTGCCGATCGCCTGCTTCGCGTCGCCCGGAATCAGCTTCACGCGGATGCCGCCCTGCGCGAAGTTCGCCTGCAGCGCCTGCGCGATCTCGAGGTACGGATAGTCGTTCGGCATGTCCATCGTCACGTCGAAACCGTTCGGCAAGCCGGCCTTCGCGAGCAGCGCCTTCGCCTTCGCGACGTCCTGCTTGTACGGCCACGCGTTCGACGCGCCGAGGAAGCCTTCGGGCAGGAAGGTCTGATGCACCTTGTAGGTCGTGCTGACGATGTTGCGCTGGATGCCGTCGTAATCGACGAGCCACTTCATCGCCTGCTGCACCTCGGGCTTCGCGAGGTTCGGGTTCTTCGTGTTCAGGCTCAGGTACAGCAGCGCCGACACCGGCCACGACGCGATCTTGATCTTGCCGGCCTTCGACAGCGCGGCGAGGCTGTCGGGGCTCAGGTTGCGCGCGGCGTCGGCGTCGCCGTTCTCCAGCAGCAGCCGTTGCGCGGACGCTTCGGGCACGTGGCGCAGCACCACGCGCTTCATCGGGTACGGCGTGCGGTATTTGTCGAAGCGCTGCAGCACGATGCTCTCGTTCGGCGTCCACTTGACGAGCTGGTACGGGCCCGAGCCCGCGTCGTTGGTGCGCAGCCAGCCGCTGCCGAAATCGTTGCCTTGCTGGTGCGACAGCAGCAGCTTCTTGTCGAAGACCGAGGCCGGGCACGCGCTCAGCACGTTGAGCACGAAGCTCGGCGCGTACTTGCGGTCGGTTTCGAGCACGACGGTTTGCGGATCGACCACGCGCACCTTCTGCGTCACGTTCGCCTTCGTGAGGCCGAGATCGGCGAGCACGCCGGCCGGCCCCTTGTCGAGCAGGATGGTCCGCTGCAACGACCACGCGACGTCGTCGGCGGTGACCGGGTTGCCGGAATGGAACGTAAGGCCCGGGCGCAGCTTGAACGTGTAGGTCACGCCGTCGGCGCCGACCGTCCACGATTGCGCGATCTGTCCGTCGAAGCGCGTCGGGTCCTTCAGGTCGACGCGCACCAGCCGCTCGTAGGTGTTCGCGACGTATTCGGACGGCACCAGTTCGTAGATCCCGCTCGGGTCGAGGGTCGTGAATTCGCCGAGCTGCGTGGCGACGACGAAGATGCCGGGCGGCGTGGCAGCCTGCGCCGGCAGCGCCGGAACAAGCGCGACGAGCGCGGCGCTGACGAACAGCCGGGACAGCAGGTGCTTCATGCGGGCTCCTTCGAAAGGGAATCGTGGTGCGATTCTCTCATCGACGGGCACCCGGATGAAAATATTCGGCAGGCGCGCCGGGTGGCGCGCAGCGGCAGGCAGGCGGGAGGGCCGGGCGGGCGCCCGGCGCCGGAGGGCGTCAGATCGCGCAGCGCGCGACCGCGAAGCGCATCGCTTCCTCGGCCGGTTCGTTGCCCGAGCCGCGCACGACCTTGATCACCGAGCCGTTGCCCGACGGCGTCAGCGTGACGAAGTACGAATTCGAGCCGACCGCGATGTCGGTGACGCCGTTGTGCTGCGATTGTTCGGTGCCCGACAGGCGGCTGTCGAGGCAGTTCGCGACCGCGTAGGCTGGACGTTGCGACGACACGTAGATCATCGGCGCGGCGCCCGAGCCGGCCGAATCGGACGAGGGTGCGGAGCCGCAGGCGGCGAGCAGGGCGGCGGGAAGAAGCAGCAGGAATCGTTTCATGATCGGTCGTCGGGTGTCTCGTATCGAGGCTGGGGCGCGGGGGAGCGAAACGCGAAGCTTCGCGACGAAACCGCCTGGAATCGGGCCTTTTTGACGGACGACGACACGGCAGGCGGCTGACGACGGAGTATACCCGCAGCATTTGACGCCGTTGGCGCGTTGAAACGATTCGATACAACCGGCGCCCGCTGTCGGACGGGCGCTCGCTTCGGTTGTCGTCGCGACCGGCGGATCGCCCGGTCGTCGCGCTGTCGGCGCGAGGCGCGCCGCTGCCGCGCATGCGGATCAATGCGCGCCGGCCGCCGCCGCATCGGCATCGCCGCCGCCCGAGCGCACCGGTTTCGTGATCCAGATGAGCGGGATGATCGCGACGAAGATGATCGCCGACACGTAGAAGATGTCGTTCAATCCCATCACGGCCGCTTGCGAATCGACCGACGCATTGAAGAACGCGAGCGCCGAATCGGGGCCCAGGTGCAGCAGCGAACGGGACGTGTCGAGCTGTTGCGTGAAGACCGGATTGGTGACGCTCGCCTGTTCGGTGAGCCGCACGTGATGCAGGATCGTGCGGTCGTTCCACGCATTGCTGATCAGCGACGTCCCCACCGCGCCGCAGAACGTGCGACCGAAATTCGACAGGCCGGCCGCGGCCGGAATCTTGTCGGGCGGCAGCCCGGACAGGATGATCGACGTCAGCGGCACGAAGAACATCGCCATCGGAATGCCTTGCAGCAGCGTCGGCAGCACGAGATCCCAGCGCGACACGTCGGTGTAGAACGTCGTGCGCATCATGAACACGACAGCGAAGCCGACGAACGCGAGCGTCGCGATATAACGCGGATCGGTGCGCGGCAGCAGGCGCCCCATGACCGGCGTGAGCAGGATCGCGAACACGCCGAGCGGCGCCGTGGCGAGCCCCGAATCGACCGCGCGGTAGCCGAGATAGCCCTGCATCCATTGCGGCAGCAGCACGAGCGTGCCGAAGAACATCCCGTACGCGACGGAGATCGCGATCGTGCCGCCCGCGAAGTTGCGTTGCGTGAAGAGCCGCAGGTCGACGATCGGGTTGGCCTCGTTCAGCTCCCAGATGAGGAAGAATGCGAAGCCGATCAGCGCGACGATGCCCAGCGCGACGATCACGGGCGAATTGAACCAGTCGAGATCCTTGCCCTTGTCGAGCATGATCTGTAGCGAGGCGACCCACAGCACGAGCAGCAGCAGTCCGACCGTATCGATCGGCAGGCGGCGCGTGGCCGATTCGCGATCGCGGAACACGAACCACGTGACGGCCGCCGCGAAGAAGCCGACCGGAATGTTGATGTAGAAGATCCACGACCAGTTGTAGTCGTACGTGATCCAGCCGCCGAGCGACGGCCCCGCGATCGGACCGACGAGCGCGGTCATCGACCACAGCGCGAGCGCCGTCGACGACTTCTGCCGCGGCCACGCGCCGAGCAGCAGCGCCTGCGACAGCGGCGCGAGCGGTCCCGCCACGGCCCCTTGCA
Source organism: Burkholderia sp. MS389 (assembly GCF_016899425.1). Classification (GTDB taxonomy): domain Bacteria; phylum Pseudomonadota; class Gammaproteobacteria; order Burkholderiales; family Burkholderiaceae; genus Burkholderia; species Burkholderia sola. Next base: position 760,874 of record NZ_CP045995.1, on the reverse strand, counting down.
GAATTCGCGCGGCGAGCAGCGTCGGCAGGTTCGGCGCGATCCCGCACAGCCACGACGCGAACACGAACAGCAGGATCGACGTGACGAACAGGCGCACCTGGCCGAAGCGCTGCGTGAGCCAGCCGGTCAGCGGAATCGACACCGCGTTCGCGGCCGCGAAGATCGTGATCACCCACGTGCCTTCGTCGACCGACACGCCGAGGTCGCCCGAGATCGTCGGGATCGCGACGTTCGCGATCGACGAATCGAGCACGTTCATGAACATCGCGAGCGATACCGCGATCGTGCCGATCGCGAGCTTGCCGCCCGACAGCGGCGCCTGGGGTGACGGAGATGACATGGTGTTCCTGCGTGATGGAAAGTGGCCCGCGGGGCGCATGCGCCGATGGCGACCGCGCACGGGCGTGCGGCGGCCGCGCGTGCGGACACGCGCGACGTGCGCGCGGCCGGCCAAGCGGAGGGCCGCTCGCGCGCGGCGTGCGGTTCAGGCGTTCGATCGGATCGGCGAAGCCGTGACGGCTTCGGCAAGCAGGCAGGCCGGTCAGGACGGCGCGACGCGCGTGACGCGTCGGCGGGCAGCGCTCAGGTGGCTGCCGTCGCGTGTGTGGTCATTTTTCATCGGCACAGGCTAACGATGCGGCGAACGGCGATCAACGCTTGCGCGCTCATTAATTCCTTTCCTGCGCTGCAATAATGCAGCGGACGTGCATCGATTGCCGGTCGTGCCGAGTCGACTACGACGCGGCCCGCCACGCAGTAAAGACTTCCGTCAGGAATTCGACGAACGCACGCACCTTGCTGTCGAGTGTCGCGCGCTTCGGGTACAGCGCGTGCAGCTCGACGTCGTCGGTGCGGTGCCAGTCGGGCAGCACGATTTCGAGTTCGTTGCTCGCGAGCCGCCGTGTGGTGAAGTGGGTCGAAATCAGCGCGATGCCGCCGCCGCTCGCGGCCTGGCGCAGCACCGTGACCGATTCGTTCGAGATCAGCACAGGCCGCACCGGCACGTCGGCGACGTCGCCGGCCGCGTTGGTCAGGCGCAGCGTCAGGCCGGGCGTGTCGCGGCCGACGAACAGGATGTCGTGATCGGCGAGATCCTGCGGCGTCTGCGGCCGGCCGGCGCGGTCGAGATAGTGCGGGCTGGCCGCGAACTTCGCGTGCGACCAGCCGAGCGAGCGCGCGACATAGCCTGAATCCGTCAGCACGCCGGTGCGCAGCGCGACGTCGAAGCCGTGTTCGACGAGATCGAGCGCGCTGTTGTCGTAGATCAGCACGAGCTGGACCAGCGGGTAGCGCCGGCGAAATTCGGCGAGCGCCGGTTCCAGTTCGAACAGGCCGATCGCGTAGGGCACCAGCACGCGCAGCGTGCCTTCGGGCTCCGTGCGCAGCGCGCGCACCTGACGGTCCGCATCGAGCAGGATCTCCTCGGCGCGCAGGCAGCGTTCGTAATAGTCGCGTCCGGCTTCGGTGACGGACACGCGACGCGTCGTGCGGTACAGCAGCTGGACGCCGAGGTCGTCCTCGAGCTGCCGGATCTTGCGGCTCACGCGGCTGAGCGGCATGTCGAGTTGCGTGGCGGCGGCCGTGAAGCTGCCGCGCTCCACCACGCGCAGGAATATCCGGATGCTCTCGAGGTCCATGCGATTCGTTTCAGTGTTCGACATGCGCGCATCTTACCGTCGCGGGCCGGATCGCCGCGGGTCGAGCCGATTATCCCGCCCGGCGCAATAACGCATCCCGCCGCTGCCCCGTAGTGGCGGCCGGCGCGCGACCGTATGCTCGCCGCATGAAATTCGCATTCCCCAGCATGCCGCCGCTCGCGGCCGTCCGGGCCGCGCTGCGCGACGCGCGGCCGACGCTGCCGCCCGGCGCGCTTGCCTTCGCACTCCGCAATACGGCCGCGTCGCTGCTCGCGCTCTATATCGCGTTCCGGATGAATCTCGACGATCCGATGTGGGCCGCGTCGACCGTCTGGATCGTCGCGCAGGGCAGCCGCGGGATGGGGCTGTCGAAGAGCCAGTACCGGATTCTCGGCACCGCGATCGGTGCGGCCGTCGCGCTCGCGCTGACCGGCGCGTTCGCGCAGACACCCGAATTGTTCCTGCCCGCGCTCGCCGCGTGGATCGGCTTGTGCGCGGGTATCGCGACGTTCCAGCGGAATTTCCGCGCGTATGCGGCGGTGCTCGCAGGCTATACGGCCGCGATCGTCGCGATGGACGCGGTGTCGGCGCCGCTGCACGCGTTCGATATCGCGGTCGCGCGGTTCCTGTACGTGGTGGTCGGCATCCTGTGCGGTGCGCTGTTCGAAACGGTGTTCGCGCCGGGCACACCGCTGGAGGATGTCCGGACGCGGCTCGCGCGCTATCTCGAGCGCGCGGTGGCGCTCGGCGCCGGCGCGCTGCGCCGCGAGCCGAACGGCGCGGCCGTGCACCGGCTGTTCGCGGAGGCGCTCGAACTCGACACGGCGGCCGAATATGCGGCCGCCGGCGCACCGCCGGTGCGCAACATGATCGGCCATGTGCGCGCGGCGGCGCTCGGCGTGCTCACCGCGCAGGCCGCGGGGCAAGCGATTCGCGAACACGCGGCGCGCGGCGGCGATGCGCCGGAACCGCTCGTCGACGAGGCGGCAAGCGTGCTCGACCGGGTCGCCGTGTCGGGCGATGCGGCGCACGAGATGGCGGCGCTGCGCGCGCGCGTGGACGATGCACTGCGTGTCGAAGCCGCCGTGCCGGCCGGCCCGGACACGTCGCGCCTGCTCATGCTCGACCGGCTGTCGGCACTGCTCGGCGGGTTCGACCGCGCATTCGCGAGCCTGGCATTGTTCGACCGGCCGGTGCCTCCCTCTGCACGCGTGCGTTACGCGTTCCACCGCGATCCGGTGCTCGCGTGCCACAACGGCATTCGCGCGTTCATCGCGGTGCTGGCCGCGTCGGCGATCTGGATCTTCACCGCGTGGCCGTCAGGCGGCGGCTTCGTTGCGATCACGGCCGTGGTGAGCGCACTGTTCTCGACACGCCCCAATTCGGTGCGTGCGATCGTCGGTTTCATGAAAGGCACGACATGCGCGGCGGTCGCGGGCGCCGTCTGCAACTTCATCCTGCTGCCGGCGGTGTCGGGCTTCGAGATGCTCGCCTACATTCTCGGCATGTTCCTGATCGGCACCGGGGTCGCGATGCGTCATCCGCGCACGGCCGCGATGGGCAGCGCGTTCTCGATCTTCTTCTGGAATTTCACGTCGCCGGACAACACGACGCGCATCGGCGACGCCGCGTTTCTGAACAGCGCGCTCGCGACGCTGCTCGGCATCGCGTTCGGCGCGCTGGTATTCGCGCTGGTGTTTCCCGGCGATCCGGGCACGAGCCGACGGCGTCTGCACCGCGCGGTGCGTCGCGATCTGGCCGGCATCGCACGCGATCCGCGTGCATGGTCCGCAAGCGCATGGCTGAGCCGCACGGCCGACCGTCTCGGGCGCGAGCTCGGTTTCGCGGGCAGCCTGCCGCAGACGCTGATCGAGCGCGACATGCGTGACCTGCTCGCGATCTGGGGGCTCGGCGACAGCCTGCTGTCGCTTGCCGAACTGGCCACGCGCGAGCCGGCCGCGCGCCGCGCGGCAGCGGTGGTGCGTGGGCGCATCGCGCAGGCCGATTTCGCGCGGCTCGAGCAGACGTGTGCCGCGGCGGCCCGCCTGTTGCGGCGTCGCGTGGCCGCGCGCGACGGCGACGCCGCGCATGCATTGCTGAGCGGCATTGTCCTGCTGCGACGGATCGCGGACGCGGCCGCCGAACATGGCGGCTTCCTGCGCGGCCGCCGCGATTGAGCGGCGCGAGTCAGGCGAAGCGGGTCAGGTGAGTCGGTACGACGGGCCGGGCGTCACTTCGGCCGGCAGCGGCTCGCGGTTCAGTTCGAGCAGCGTGCGCTCGATCTGTCGCGTCATCGCATCGAGCGCGATCAGCGTATAGGCGACGAACACCGTGACGAAGAGTGTCGCCGCGCCGATCGAATCGACGAGACCGAACGGCAGCAGCACGTCGTAGGAAAACGGAATCGGCGTCGACGCGATGCGCTCGCAGCCGCTCACCATCGCGACGAGTTTGTCGAGATGCGCATCGAGCATCCGCAGCCAGTGCTCGCGCGGACGAACGATCATCGTCGTGCTCCGTCAGGCAGCGATCGACGCCGGCGCGGCGGCGCGATGCAGCAGCACGGGTACCGACTTCGACGTCGGCGTGTTGCACACGTCGCCGACGCTGTCGAGCGGCACGAGCGGGTTGGTTTCCGGGTAGTACGCGCCGATGCAGCCGCGCGGGATGTCGTATTCGACGAGCAGGAAGCCGTTCGCGCGCCGCTCGATGCCGTCGTGCCACACCGTTTCCATGTCGACCCATTCGCCGGCCGCGAGGCCGAGCATCGCGAGATCGTCGCGGTTGACGAACACCACGCGGCGCTGGCCGAACACGCCGCGATAGCGGTCGTCGAGCCCGTACACGGTCGTGTTGTACTGGTCGTGCGAGCGCGTCGTCATCAGCGTCATCAGCCGTTCGCCGTGCAGCACGCGGGCGCGCTGGATCGGCGTGTCGGTCGGCAGCGCGTGCGCGATGAAGTTCGCCTTGCCCGTCGGCGTCAGCCATTCGCGGTCGCGCGACGCGACGCGCAGGTGGAAGCCGCCGGGCCGCGCGATGCGCGTGTTGTAGTCGTAGAAGCCGTCGAGCGTCGCCTCGATCGCATCGCGGATCCTCGCGTAGTCGTCCTTGTACGCGAGCCAGTCGATCTTGCCGCTGCCGAACAGCGCGTGCGCCATGTGCGCGACGATCGCGGGCTCCGACATCAGGTTCGGCGACGCCGGCTTGTTCATCCCGTACGACACGTGGACCATGCTCATTGAATCCTCGACCGTCACGCCTTGCGCGACGTTGTCCTGCAGGTCGATCTCGGTGCGGCCGAGCGTCGGCAGGATCAGCGCGTCGCGGCCGTGGATCAGGTGGCTGCGGTTCAGCTTCGTCGTGATGTGCACGGAAAGCGCGCAGCGGCGCATCCCTTCCCACGTGCGCGGCGTGTCCGGCGTCGCCATCGCGAAGTTGCCGCCGAGACCGATCAGCACCTTCACGCGGCCGTCGAGCATCCCTTCGATCGTTTCGACGACGTCGTAGCCGTGGTGGCGCGGCGGTTCGAAATCGAACACGTGGCCGAGCCGGTCGAGGAACGCCTGCGACGGTTTTTCCTCGATGCCGACCGTGCGGTTGCCCTGCACGTTCGAATGGCCGCGCACCGGGCACAGGCCGGCGCCGGGGCGGCCGATGTTGCCGCGCATCAGCATCAGGTTGGTCAGCATCTGCACCGTGGCGACCGAATGCTTGTGCTGCGTGATGCCCATGCCCCACGTCGCGATCACGCGTTCGCTGCGCGCATAGCGCTGCGCAAGCGCGTCGATCTGCTCGTACGGCACGCCGCTTTCGGCCGTCAGCGCGGACCAGCTTTCGGCGCGCAGATCGTCGGCGAACGCATCGAAGCCGGCCGTGTGCTCGTCGATGAACGCAGTGTCGAGCACACGCGGCGCACCGGCGGCGCGCGCGGCGTCGTCGAGTTCGAGCACGCGCTTGGCCATCCCCTTGATCAGCGCGAAATCGCCGCCGATGGTCGGCTGGATGAACGTCGATGCGATCTTCGTGCCCGACATCGTCAGCATCTCGAGCGGGCTTTGCGGATCGGCGAAGCGCTCGAGGCCGCGCTCCTTCAGCGGGTTGATCGACACGATCGTCGCGCCGCGCTTCGCGCACTCGCGCAGCTCGCCCATCATCCGCGGGTGATTGGTCGCGGGGTTCTGGCCGAAGATCAGCAGCATGTCCGCATGCTCGAAATCGTCGAGCGTGACCGTGCCCTTGCCGACGCCGACCGACGCCGGCAGCCCGCGGCTCGTCGCCTCGTGGCACATGTTCGAGCAATCGGGGAAGTTGTTGGTGCCGTACAGGCGCACGAACAGTTGATAGAGGAACGCCGCTTCGTTGCTCGCGCGGCCGGACGTGTAGAACGCGGCCTGGTTCGGGTCGGGCAGCGCGCGCAGGTGGCGCGCGATCAGCGCGAAAGCATCGTCCCACGCGATCGGCACGTAGCGGTCGGTCTGTGCGTCGTACGCCATCGGGTCGGTGAGCCGGCCGTGCTGTTCGAGCTCGAAATCCGATTGTTCGAGCAGTTCGGTCACCGTGTGCGCGGCGAAGAATTCGGGCGTCACGCGCTTGCTCGTCGCTTCCGCGGCCACGGCCTTCACGCCGTTCTCGCAGAATTCGAACGTCGACGCGTGCTGTCGGTCCGGCCATGCACAGCCCGGGCAGTCGAAGCCGTCCGGCTGGTTCTGGCGCAGCAGCGTACGGTAGTTGCCGCCGGCGACCTTTTCCTTGATCAGGTTGATCGTGACGGCTTTCAGCGCGCCCCAGCCGGCGGCCGGGTGGGTGTACGGTTCGATGCGCGCGGTCGCGGATTTCTTTTTCATGATGCAGGTGTCGGGGTCGATGCGTGCAGAGTACGCGCGGCACCCGTGCGGCTGTGTGTACACCTGTTCACTTCAAAAAAGAGTACAGTTCCGGCCATTCATCCCATGCGGATCGCAACTGTGTTGCTGAAGGGAAGTTGAAAGGGGAAGCGCGTGAAGCGTTACGAACAACTGGCCGACGATCTCCAGGCGCAGATCGAGCGGGGCGTGTACCGGCCCGGCGAGCGGATCCCGTCGGTGCGGCACGCGAGCCGGCAACAGCAGCTCAGCGTCACGACCGTGCTGCGCGCATACCTCGTGCTGGAAAGCCGCGGCCTGATCGAAAGCCGGCCGCAGTCGGGCTACTTCGTGCGGGCGCGTGCGGCAGTGCCGGCCGAGGCCGAGCTGCATATTTCCGCGCCGGCCGCCGAGCCGTCGGCCGTGGACGTGAGCCGGCTCGTGCTGTCGACGCTGCGTTCGATCGCGCGCGACGACGCGGTGCCGCTCGGCTCGCCGTATCCCGACGCGTCGCAGTTTCCGGTGCAGCGTCTTGCGCGCTATGCGCAGGCGATCGGGCGGCGGCGCACGCGCTGGGGCGTGATCGACGACCTGCCGCCCGGCAACCAGGAGCTGATCCGCCAGATCGCGCGGCGCTATGCGGAGCGCGGGGTCGCGGTCGAGCCGGGCGAGATCGTGATGACGATCGGCGCGACCGAGGCGATCAACCTGTGCCTGCAGGCCGTCGCGAAACCCGGCGACACGATCGCGGTGGAGTCGCCGACGTTTTACGCGATGCTGCACGCGATCGAGCGGATGGGCATGCGTGCACTGGAAGTCGCGACGCACCCGGGCGACGGCATCGATCTCGACGCGCTCGAGCGGATCCTCGCGCGCGAGCGCATCGCCGCATGCATGGTGATGCCGAATTTCCAGAATCCGCTCGGCTTCCAGATGCCCGATGCGCGCAAGCGCGCGCTGGTCGAACTGCTCTCGAAGCACGGCGTGCCGGCGATCGAGAGCGACGTTTATCACGAGCTGCACTTCGGCGACACGGCGCCGAGCGCGCTGAAGTCGTTCGATCGCGACGGGCTGGTGCTGCATTGCGCGTCGTTCACGAAGAGCCTGTCGCCGCGCTATCGGATCGGCTGGGCGATGCCGGGCCGTTACCGCGACCAGGTCGAGAAGCTGAAATTCCTGAACACGCTCGCGACGCCCGCGATCGAACAACTCGCGATCGCCGAATACCTGAAACACGACGGCTACGATTTTCATCTGCGGCGCATGCGCAAGCTGTATGCGCAGCAGGCGAGCCTGATGAGTGCAATGGTGCGGCGTTTCTTCCCGGAAGGCACGCGGCTGTCGCAGCCGCAGGGCGGGTATGTGCTGTGGGTCGAACTGCCGCCGCGGGTCGATGCGATGAAGCTGTATACGCTCGCGCTCGCGCAGCGGATCACGCTCGGGCCCGGGCATATGTTCTCGGCCGGCACCGATTACCGGCATTTCATCCGGCTCAACTACAGCTACCCGTGGTCGCGGCAGATCGAGGATGCGCTGAAGGTGCTGGGGCGGCTCGCGTCGGAGTGCGCGGCGCGGTGAGCGCTGCCGGCCGGCGGATGCGGGTACATGCGCAGCGGGAACGCCGGCAGCACGGCGATCAGGTGGTCGAACAGGTCGGCCTGGATGGCCTCGTAGTCGACTCACGTCGTCGTATCGGTGAAGCAGGGTAGTTCGAGCGGAATGCGTGCCGTGAACGCAGGTCGATCGGCTCCCGAATCGGCTCACCTTTGTGAAGGTATCCTCTGCATCGAGGTGAAGGTCGCCGGTGAACCCGCATCACCGCAAGCCGGCGTGCGAGCCGGTTGCCGGATGCGGCGTCTACAGGAACGCGATCGGCCCGAAGCCATGACGGCAGGCCGTCGCGTTTCGATGCGCGCGGTCGGCGATCCATGCAATCATGCGGACGTCGCAGGCGTCGTCGGTGTGCCGCGCGCGTTGGCGTGCGGCTCCTCCGGCAACGGTGAGCGACACGCGACACCGTTGCGCACCCGTTCGTGGCCCGTCATTTCGACTTCACGCATTTCACGCATGCAAGATTCCAATGAAAGCCGTCCGTCGCGCGTGCGGCTGCTGAAAGGCCTCCTCCCGATCCGTCGCGCGGGTGCCATCCGCGACATCTTCGCGGGCATGTCGCTCGCGTCGATGGACATCCCGCAGGTGCTCGGCTACGCACGCATCGCCGGCATGCCGGCCGTCACGGGGCTCTACACGGTGTTCCTGCCGCTCGTTGCGTTCGCATGCTTCGGCGCGTCGCGCCATCTCGTGGTCGCCGCCGATTCCGCGACCGCGACGATTTTCGCGAGCCGGCTGTCGTCGATGGCGCCGGCCGGCAGCGCCGACTATGCGGCGCTCGCCGGCATGGTCGCGTTGCTGACCGCCGCGATGCTGCTGCTCGCGCGCATCTTCAAGCTGGGTTTCCTCGCCGATTTCCTGTCGCGCACGGTGCTGGTCGGTTTCCTCGCTGGCGTCGGCGTGCAGGTGTCGATCGCGATGCTCGGCGACATGCTCGGCGTGGCCGTGCCGTACCCGGCGTCGCGCAGCCTCGCGCAACTCGACTACGTCGTCATGCACCTGGTTGACGCGCACCGGCCGACGCTCGCGCTCGCGGCGCTCGTCGTCGTCGCAATTCTCGCGTGCAAGCGGTTCCTGCCGCGCGTGCCGATGCCGATGATCGCGGTCGCGGGCAGCATCGCCGCGAGCGCAACGTTCGGTTTCGCCGCGCACGGCATCGCGGTGCTCGGGCCCGTGGCGGGCGGGCTGCCGCCGCTGCGCTGGCCGTCCGTCACGTGGCAGCAGTTCCTCGATCTCGTGCCGGTCGCCGCTTCGTGCTTCGTGATGATCATCGCGCAGAGCGCGGCCGCCGCGCGGGTGTTCGCGCAGCAGTACGGCGAGGACGTCGACACCAATGCCGACATCCTCGGCCTCGCGGCCGCGAACGCGGCGGCGGCGCTCGGCGGCGCGTTCGTCGTCAACGGCAGCCCGACGCAGACGGCGATGGCCGACGGCGCGGGCGTGCGCAGCCAGATCGGGCATCTCGCGTTCGCTGCGGTCGTCGCTATCGTGCTGCTGTTCTTCAGCCCGTATCTGCAGTATCTGCCGCATGCGGTGCTGGCCGGCATCGTGTTCACGATCGCGCTCGGGCTGATCAACGTGCGCAGTCTCGCCGCGATCCGTCGGGAGAGCCCCGGGGAATTCACGCTCGCGCTGGTCACGGCCGCCGCCGTCGTGACGGTCGGCGTCGAGCAGGGCATCCTGCTGGCCGTCGCGCTGTCGCTGATGCGGCACGTGCGCCACAGCTACCAGCCGCACACGATGGTGCTCGAACCCGTCGCCGGCAACGGACGGTGGCAGCCGGTGCCCGCCCGGCGCGGCGCGATGACGGCGCCCGGGCTGATCGTCTACCGGTTCGGCGCCGACCTGTTCTTCGCGAACGATCATCTGTTCGCTGCCGAAGTAATCGAACTCGTCGATGCGGCGCCGGTGCCGCCGCGCTGGTTCGTCGTCGATGCGGGCGCGATCACCGACGTCGACTATTCGGCCGCACGGACCTTGGTCGATCTCGTCAGGGCGCTGCATGTGCGTGGGATCGGCGTGCTGTTCGGGCGCGTGAACCGCTATCTGCGCGCGGACATGGATCGTCACGGGATCACCGAGGCGGTCGGCGCGTCGTGCATCTTTGCCACGCTGCATCAGGCGCTGGAGGCGGCGGGCGCGACGCCCGCACCGCAGGAGCCGGGCACGGTGTAGGGCCTGTACACGCCGATAACGGGCCAGCCCCACGAACGATTTTTTCCAAACACGGGAACGTGCGTTATTAGCGTGAACACGCTCTTGCTCAGCAGCGCTACGCGACCGCGCGCAGGCGTGCGAAACCGTTGCGCAGGCAACGGGCCAGTTCCGCCGCGGCCGCCGTGTGCTGGCCGCGCGGCACATGCAGGTTGATCGAGAAATTCGGCAGCGCGGGCAGGCCGCTGCCGGCCGGCAGGATCTCGAGGTCGGCCGGCACGGTGGACGCGAGCCACACGGTTACGGCCAGATCGGCGCGCACGGTCGCGGCCGTGGCATCGAAGCTGCCGTTCTCGAACACGGTGCGCCACGCGCGATCGCTGCCGCGTAGTGCGTCGAGCACCGTCGGGCGGAACGCGCAGGTCTGCGCGACCATCGATACCGGCAGCGGCGAGTGCCGGTGCGCGGTGCCGCCTTTCGCGCCGACCCACACCAGCCGGTCGACGGCGATGCATTCGCCGCGCGACGATCCGACCGGCGCCTCGATCAGCGCGACGTCGAGATCACCCTGCTTGAGCCCGCGCCGCAACTCCGGCGATGCCGCGCACACGAGCGTGAGCGCGACGTGCGGATGTGCGTGCGCATAGCTTTTCAGGATCGGCGCGAGACAGGTGCCGACCAGATCCTGCGGTGCGCCGAGACGCACCGGGCCTTCCACCGCACCGGCGCTCAGGTCGGCGAGCAGCGCATCGTGAACGGCGAGCAGCCGGCGCGCCTGTTCGAGCAGCCGCTCGCCGGCCGCCGTCAGCAGCAGGTTGCGATGCTGGCGGACGAACAGCGGGCCCGACAGCATTTCGAGCCGCGCGACCTGCTGGCTGATCGCGCCTTGAGTGAGGTGCAGCGCGTGGCCGGCCGCCGTCATGCTGCGATGATCGGCGACGGAGACGAATGCGCGCAGCAGCGCGAGATCGAGATTGCGAGCCATGCTTCGCATTATGGATGCTAATGGAAGGCATAAAAATCTTTCGCTGTCGTAATGGCGCAATCGCAGGTAAAAACGGGGCTTCAATGACGACAACCGGGAGCCCTCGTGCCGCTTCACGACTATCTGCCGCTGGTGCTGTTCGTGATCGTCTCCACCGCGACGCCGGGTGGCGCGACGACGCTCGCGACCGCCTCGGGCGCCCATTTCGGCTATCGGCGTTCGCTGCCGCTGATGTCGGGCATCGCGGCGGGCCTCGCGTCGATGGCGGCGGCGGCCGCCGCCGGGCTCGGCAGTGTGCTGCTCGCGCTGCCCGCGTTGCAGCTCGCGATGAAGGCGGTCGGTTCGGCGTACCTGATGTGGCTGGCGTTGCGCATCGGACGTGGCGGCAAGCCGCGGCTCGATGTCGACGTGCACCGGCCGCAAGGGTTCGTCAGCGGCGTGTGGATGCTGTGGCACAACCCGAAAGGCTGGGCGATGACGCTCGGCGCGGCCGCGTCGTTCGCGGCGCTCGCGTCGGGGCCGGCGCGGCTCGGTGTGCTGCTTGGGGTGGCGTTCGGCGTGGCCGCGATGGCGTCGTTGTCGCTGTGGTGTTTCGCCGGGCTGCTGTTTGCCCGCGTGTTGCGCACGGAGCGGCAGTGGCGTTGCCTGAATGCGGGGCTCGGCCTGTTGCTCGTGGCGTCGATCGTGCCGATGTGGTTGCCGTAACAGGAAACCGCGCACGCGGTGCGGCGCGGCGCCCGTTCAGCGCGAACCGGCCGGCGCGTTGCCGGCCCGTCGGTCGCCGCCTGCACCGGCCGATCGCAACGGCAGCCGCAGCGTCGTCACGAAGCTCGCCGCATGCAGCGCGCACAGCAGGCCGAACGCCCACGCATACGCGACGGCCTGCGTGCCGCCGGCCGACGTCGCTTCCGCGTGCAGCCGCCACGCGAGAAACAGCGTGCAGAGCGTCGTGAACGTCGGGCCGCCGAGCCGCTGCACGATATTGAGCGACGTGGTCGCCATCGGCAGGTCGCGGCGCTCGACCGACGCATACGCGGCGGCGATCGACGGCGCGCCGATCGCGCTCTGGCCCATGCCGCGCAGAAACAGCGCCGGGACGAGCACGAGCGGATCGTAGCCGGTCAGCGCGACGAACACGAACGGCAGTGTCGCGGCGAGTGCGAGCAGCGCGCCGGCGGCGGCCAGCCGGCGTACGCCGAACCGGCTCGTCAGCGCGCCCATCGACGGATAGGTGACGAGCATGCCGAGCCCGAGCGGCGCGAGCAGCCAGCCCATTTCGCCCGGCGAGCGCCCGCACGCCTGGATCAGGAACACGGGAATCAGCATCTGGCCGGCATACAGCGCGCCATTCGACAGGAACTGCGTGCCGGCTGCGGCGCCGAACACGCGCGAGCGAAACAGCGCGAGATCGATCAGCGCACGCTCGCCCTGGCGGCGCTCGAAGCGCAGGAACGCGACGAGCAATAGCGCCGAACCTGCGACCGCCGCGATGCCGGGCATCGAGCCGATCCGCTCGACGCCGTACAGGAACAGCACGAGGCCCGGCGACAGTAACGCGAGGCCGATCCAGTCGAGTTCGCGCCGCGGCGCGTCGTCCCGGTCGCCCGGCAGGAACCGCGCGGCCAGTGCGAGCGCGAGCGCGCCGACGGGCAGGTTCACCAGAAACAGCCAGCGCCATGACGTGTGCTGCAGGATCGCGCCGGCGACGACCGGCCCGAGGATCGGCGCGAGCAGCACCGGCACCGCCGCGTAGCCGATCACGCGCGCCATCTGCTGGCCGGCGACGCGCGCGATCATCATCTGCGCCATCGGCGCGAGCAAGCCGCCGCTGACGCCTTGCAATACGCGGAACGCGATCAGCGACGGCGCGGACCATGCGAGCCCGCACAGCGCCGACGTCAGCGTGAACGCCGAGAAGCACCACAGGTACAGCGCCTTCGCGCCGATGCGATCGACGAGCCAGCCGCTCAGCGGCAGCACCAGCGTCAGCGCGAGCAGGTAGCCGCTCGTCACCCACTGGATCGTCGACAGGCTCGCATGCAGGTCGGTCGCGAGGCTCGACAGCGACACGTTGACGATCGTCGCATCGAGCTGTGACAGCAGCGAGCCGAGCGTCGCGACCGCGCTGACTTTCCAGATCGACGGATCGAGCCGGCCGGCCGCGTGGCCCGGCGTTGGCTGTCTGCGTGGCTCGCTCACGCGCCGCGCCGGTCGAGCAGCGCGACGATGTCCTGCGTCGTGCCCGTCTCGCCGAGGCGCGGGAACAGCCGCTCGACGCTGTTCGCGTGTGCGTCCGCGTTGAGGTCGGTCATCGCGTCGACGGCGAGCGTCACGTTGTAGCCGAGTTCGTGCGCCTGCCGCGCGGTCGATTCGACGCCGATGCTCGTCGCGACGCCGGTCAGCACGATCTGCGTGACGCCGGCTGCCTTCAGATGCGCGTCGAGACCGGTGCCGGTGAACGCGCCCCAGGTCCGCTTCGTCACGACGTGGTCGCTTGGCTGGCGGTTCAGTTCGGGCACGAGTTCGGTCCAGTCGGCGGGAAGCTGCGCCGTGCGCGGCGGTTGCTCGGTGCGGCCCGGTGCGCCGCCCGCGACGTTGACCAGCACGACCGGCAGCCCTCGACCGCGGAAGGCGTCGAGCAGTTCGCGGGCGTGGGCGATCACCGGTGCGACCGGGTGCGCGGTGGGGAGGGCGACGATGCCTTTCTGCAGGTCGATGACGACCAGCGCCGTGTTCGTGTCGAGACGGGTTGCGCTCATGATGGGCTCCGGGGAAAGGGCGAGGAAAGCCGTGCGCGAATGCTGCGTGGCGCACGGGCCGGGTTTATTGGTCGCCGATGCGGCGGATCAGCGGGATGGCCGCGGCAAGCGTGTCGATGTCGTGCGGGTCGAGCTTCTCGATTGCGGCGCCGAGCCACTTGTGTTTCGCGGCGTTGCGCTTGCGTCGTGCGTGGAGGCCGGCGGCGGTGAGTTTGAACAGGATCTGGCGGCCGTCGGTCGGATGCGGTTCGCGCTCGACGAGCGCGTCTTCCTCGAGGCTCGCGAGAATCGCCTTCATCGACTGCGGCTTCATCGCCTCGGCGCGCGCGAGATCGGCGGTCGTCATCGGCCCGTGCCGTTCGAGTCGCGCGAGCGCGCTCGTCTGCGACATGCCGAGCCCTTCGGAGTCAATCTCGGAGCGCAGCCGGCGGATGAGCTGGCCGACCGCGAGGGTCAGGTCGGCGGCGACGGTTTCGGCGGAAACGCCGGATTTGCGTGGCGGGTTCATGCGGCGAATCATAGAGCACGACAGTTAGACTTGCAAGTTTAACTGTCGAATTGATCGCTGGCCGGCGTTACTGTCCGATGCGCGATTACGTGCGTCGATGCGCGACCGGTACGACTTCGCTGTATCGCGGGGTTGCGTTTTCGTGCAGCAGATCGCCGAGGTACTGGCCGAGTTCGTCGGCGGTGAGCGCCGATGGAATCTGCAGATTGGCCGGGCGCCGCTTGCCTTCGGCGCCGAGATCGAACACGGCCCAGCGGCCGTCCGTGCGCACGACGGCGAGCAGCCGGCCGAAGGCGTTGAAGCGGTATTCGTGCTGCATCGCGTCGCTCCGTTAGCGTGAACGCGCCGGCTGCCCGTGTGTGTTTACTGGATCGAGCAGGACAGCCAGCGATGGATTTTGATTGCGTCGCTCGACACGCCGGCACGCGTCGGCGCGCCGAGCAGCACGACCGTTTCGCGGCGGCCTTTCACGCGCATGCGCATCACGACGCCGTGCCCCGATTCGTTGATGAAGCCGGTTTTCTGCAGCCGGATCGGCAGGCGGCGGTAGCGCACGAGCGGGTCGGAATTCACGTACACGAGTTCGCCGTCGCCGGGGCGCACGGTGGTCGACAGGTCGGTCGAGAAATAGCGGATCAGCGGATCCTGCGCGGCCGCGCCGACGAGCCGTGCGAGATCTTCCGCCGTCGACACGTTGCGCGGCGACAGGCCGGTCGGCTCGCGGAAGTGCGTACGCCGCATGCCGAGCCGGCGCGCTTCGCGGTTCATCGCCTTCACGAACGCCGCGCGCCCGCCCGGATAGTCGCGGCTCAGCGCGGCGGCTGCGCGGTTCTCCGACGACATCAACGCGATATGGAACATGTCGCGGCGCGACAGTTCCGAGCCCACCTGTAGGCGCGAGCCGGTGAACTTGATCGTGTCGCGGTCGCGCGCGGTCACGCGCAGCACGCCGTTCAGCGGACGATCGGCGTCGCGCGCGACGACGGCCGTCATCAGTTTCGAAATCGATGCGATCGGCCGTACGGTTCGCGCGTTGCGCGCGAGCAGCGGGGTGCCGGAATCGACGTCGAGCACGTAAGCCGCGCGCGAATGCAGCGACGCGACCGCGCGCGGCGTATAGCCGCAACTGGCGAGCAATTTCGGTTTCGCGGGCGCGGGCGGTCGCACGGCGGTCGTGCGTTTCGCGCGCCGCTGCTGCGATGCGGGTGCCGCGTGGCGTTGGGCCGCTTGATGCGTCACGCGCGAGCGACGACGCTTGACCGCTTTTTTCTTGCGATGGGGTGTCTTCTTGACGGCCTTCGTATGGGCATGCGGCTGCGCATGGGCGGCGCGATGCGGCTGCACGCGTTGCGCGGACGCATGCGCGGCGAATGCGAGCAGCAGGAACGACAGGGCGAGGATCAGGGTGGTCCGGGCGCGAGGCAGGCGCGCGATGAGGCCGGTCAAGCGAAAGTCTCCTTTTCACGCGCGATGCGGCTGCGCGGAATGCATGGGCGGTCAGCGGGTGCGGCAAATTATACGGTCGATCGCGGGACGATGACGATTGGATGACGCGCAATGACGCGTGATACGGGATGATTTCGGTCTTTTTTGCGCTGCCGGGCAAGCGGTGCGCGTCGCGTGAAAGGCGGGCAGATGCACGGTTCAGCGCGGCCAGTTCCGCCGCGACACGACCGCGAAACTGATCGCGATCGAACCGGTCACCGCGCGCGGCGGCACGTCTTCCAGCGCATCGCCGAAGCGAAAGCGGCGGCTGCGCCCGTCCGTGCGTTCAGCACGACGCTTCGGTGCGCGCGCAGCGGCGGCAGCAGCGCATTCGCTTGCATCTGCGACATCGGATGACGGCTCGGCCACGCAGTCGGCCGCTGGATCGACGGACATGAAAGTAAGTTCCGGGAAGGGCATGTCCGTATTGAACGCCATTGCATTCGATCGGTAAAATGAATCTTTCGATCGTTATGATTCCATTAAAGAATGGAACTGAAACTGCTACGCACGTTCCTGACGGTGACCGAGCTGTGCCATTTCAGCCGTGCGGCCGACGCGCTGCACATGAGCCAGCCCGCGCTCAGCAAGCAGATCGGCGCGCTGGAGGCGAGCCTTGGCGGCAAGCTGTTCGAGCGCGGCCGGCATGGCGCGGAACTGACGCCGTTCGGCGAACGCTTCCTGCCCGACGCGCAGGCGCTCGTGCGAGATGCCGACGAAATCCTGGCGCGTGCGCGGGAAGCGACGAGCGGTCAGCGCGGGCACTTGCGGCTCGGCATCTGCCTGTCCGTGCTCACGCTCGTGCCGAAACTGATCGCCGAATTTCGTCGTCGCAATCCGGGTGTCGCGGTGACGCTGAGCGACCTGTCGTCGTCCGAACAGACGCGCCGGCTGCACGCCGGCAAGCTCGACGCCGGTTTCCTGCGCCTGCCCGCCGACGAAGGCTTGTCGTCGTTCAAGGTGACCAACGAAGCGCTCGCGCTCGCGGTGCCGCCGCATCTCGGCTTCAAGCGCGTGCCGGCCAATCTTGATGTGCTCAACGAGATCGGCTTCATCGCGCTGCAGCGCGCGCGCGGCCCGGGGCTGGCCGCGCAGATCGATCGGTGGTGCGTCGAGCGCCGCTTCGTGCCGCACGTGATGCAGCAGGCGGAGGACGTGCAGTCGGTGCTGACGTCGGTCGCGGCCGGCGTCGGCGTCGCATTCATTCCGTCGAGCGCGCAGTACCTGCTGCGCGACGCGACGGTGCTGCCGCTCGACGGCCGGGACGCGAAGTGGCGCGTGGGGCTCGCGTGGCGGGCCGAGCGCGACGATCCCGTCACCACGCGTTTCGTGTCGTTCATGCGCGCCGCGCTCAAGGGCGCGTGACGCGGCGTATAGTGCTCGCGATGGTTGTCTCCATGCATGCCGGCCCGACGCCGGCCGACCAACCCGAACCGATGACTTCAGAATCCGACGAATCCCCGCTCGATCCCGCACTCGTCGCCACGCTCGCGACGCTGAACGAAGTCGCGAGCGATCCGGCCGGCAAGCCGTGGTCGCTGCCGAAGATCGCAAAGCGTGCGCAACTGCCGATGAGCACGCTGCGCCGTGTGCTGACGCAGCTCGACGCCGCCGGCCTGAGCGCGACGACGCTGAACGAGGACGGTACCGGCAGCGCTGCGCTGACCGACGAAGGGCGCGCGGTGTGCGCGCAATTGTTCGGCGCGAACGATGCGCAATGATTGAAAAACGGGCCGCTGATACGGCCCGAGGCATACGGATGGCTCGACGCGGACGTCGCGCCGGCCCGTTCGTCGCTCGCGAGCACGGGCCGGCACGTCGTCATCGGCGCGACATCAGAACCACTGCTTGTAGCGACGCACGTAGATCGTCTTGACGATTTGCGCGAGCACGATGTAGCCGACCATCGTCGCGGCGAGCCAGAGCCAGTAGGTGCCCGGCAGGTGCATGAAGCCGATCGCGTCCGCGAACGGCGAGAACGGCAGCCAGCAGCCGATCGCGATCGCGGTGACGGTCGACAGCAGCACCGGCAGCGACGCGGTGCTCTGCAGGAACGGGATCTTCTGCGTGCGCAGCAGGTGCACGACGAGCGTCTGCGATACGAGGCTCTCGATGAACCAGCCCGAATTCATCACGATCTGGCCGCTCGCGCCGCCGTTCAGGTGATACAGCGCGCCCGCCCCGAACACGGTCCACATCAGGATGTACGTCGTGATGTCGAATACCGACGACGTCGGCCCGACCCACAGCATGAAGCGGCCGATGTTGCCGGCTTCCCACTTGCGCGGCTTCTTCAGGAACTCGGGATCCATCTTGTCCCACGGCAGCAGCATCTGCGACGTGTCGTAGATCAGGTTCAGCACGAGCAGCTGCGTCGCGAGCATCGGCTCCCACGGCAGGAACGCGCTGGCGACGAGCACCGAGAACACGTTGCCGAAGTTCGAGCTGGCGGTCATGTTCAGGTACTTCAGGATGTTGCCGAACGTCTCGCGGCCCTTGATCACGCCTTCCTCCAGCACCATCAGGCTCTTTTCGAGCAGGATGATGTCGGCGGTTTCCTTTGCGATATCGGCGCCGCTGTCGACCGAGATGCCGACGTCCGCGTCGCGCAGCGCGGGCGCGTCGTTGATGCCGTCGCCGAGGAAGCCGACCGTGTGGCCGTTCGCCTGCAGCGCCTTGACGATGCGCGCCTTCTGCAGCGGCGTGAGCTTCGCGAACACGGTCGTGCGTTCGACCGCCTGCGCAAGTGTTGCATCGTCGAGCGCTTCGATCTCGGTGCCGAGCATCGGCTTGGCCGGCTCGAGGCCGACCTGGCGGCACACCTTCATCGTGACGGTCGGGTTGTCGCCCGTCAGCACCTTCACCGCGACGCCGTTCTCGCGCAGCGCGGCGAGCGCCGGCGCGGCCGATTCCTTCGGCGGATCGAGGAAGGTCAGGAAGCCGCGCACGACGAGGTCGCGCTCGTCGGCGGTGCGGTATTGCGCGCGTTCGTCGCCGCGCGGGATCGTGCGCGTCGCGAGCACGAGCACGCGGAAGCCGTCCTCGTTGTACGCGGTGGCCTGTTCGAGCAGCCGCTTGCGGGCGACGAAGTCGAGCGGGCGCACGCCGTCTTCATCCTGCACGTGCGTGGACACCGCCAGCATTTCCTCGACCGCGCCCTTGCAGATCAGCAGATGCGTGCCGTGCGTATCCTCGACGACGACCGACAGGCGCCGCCGCACGAAATCGAACGGCAGTTCGTCGATTTTCTTGTAACCCCGCGGCTTCACGCGGTCGCCGATCTCGTCGGCGCGCGCGACGACCGCGATGTCGATCAGGTTCTTCTGGCCGCTCTGGTGGAAGCTGTTCAGCCAGCCGAGCCGCAGGATGTCCTCGTTCTTGTGGCCGGACAGGTCGAGGTGGTGTTCGAGGATGATCTTGTCCTGCGTGAGCGTGCCGGTCTTGTCGGTGCACAGCACGTCCATCGCGCCGAAGTTCTGCACCGAGTTCAGCCGCTTGACGACGACCTTGCGGCGCGCCATCGCGACCGCGCCGCGCGCGAGGTTCGCGCTGACGATCATCGGCAGCATCTCGGGCGTGAGGCCGACGGCCACCGCGAGCGCGAACGTGAGGGCGCTCAGCCAGTCGCCCTTGGTCAGGCCGTTGATCATGAATACGATCGGCACCATCACGAACATGAACTTGATCAGCAGCCAGCTCACGCTCGCGACGCCGCGGTCGAAGCTCGTCTCGATGCGCTTGTGGCTCACGACGTTGCGCGCGAGCGAGCCGAAGTACGTATCTTCGCCGGTCGCGACGACGACGGCCGTCGCCGTGCCGCTGACGACGTTGGTGCCCATGAAGCAGACGTTCTCGAGATCGAGCAGCGATGCCGGTGCGTCGTTCGCCGCGCCGGCTGCATGCGTGCTCGCGGATTTGCCGGCCACCGCGCCGAGCGTGTCGTACTTCTCGACGGGCAGCGCCTCGCCGGTCAGCACGGCCTGGCTGATGAACAGGTCGCGCGACGCGAGCAGCCGCACGTCGGCGGGGATCATGTCGCCGGCGGAAAGATGCACGATGTCGCCCGTCACCACTTCGCGCATCGGCACCTCGCGGCGCGCCGGCTCCGACGTGTCGGTCACCGCGCGCTGCACGGTCGCCGTCGTGCGGACCATCGCCTTGAGCTTCTCGGCCGCGCGCAGCGAACGGAATTCCTGCACGAAGCGCAGCAGCGCGCTGATCGTGACCATCGTCAGCAGGATGGTCATGCCGACGTAATCGCGATCGTCGGGCGCCGCAAAGTAGACGTCGGTGCAGAAGCTGATGGCGGCCAGCACCAGCAGCACGTAGACGAACGGGTTGTGGAACGAGAGCAGCAACTGGCGGGTCCAGTGCGGCGGTTTGTCGTGCGCGATTTCGTTCGGGCCGTAGCGTTGCAGGCGGTCGGCGGCCTGGTCGTAGGTCAGGCCGCGTGTGCTGGTGCGCAGCGACTTCAGCGTGTCTTCGAGCGGGCGGGCCGCTTCCTGCGCGGCGCGCATGATGCGCGGGTCGTTCTGCTGGCCTGCGCCGGCCTTGATGAAGCCGCGCTGTTTCTTGTGCGAGGTGTTGTGTCGTGTCGTCATGAGTCGCTCCTTGCGCACGAGGCGGCGGGCGGGGAGCGGCCGTGACGTTATCGACGCACGAGCGCTCCCCGCCGCGTCGCGTCAGGCGCGATCGGCTGTGGGTCGGTAAAGGCGGGAACGCTCGCCGGCGCGCAGCATGCGGACGGCGTGTCGATGCGCAGCGTTGCACCGGCGAGCGGTAATCGACTACTGTCGTCTGAGTTCATCTGCACTCCTGTCGGTTGCGGATAGTCGGCACGGGCGATCGGCAGCGGCGCGCGCAACGAGGCGCGCGGCCGGACGGCACGCGAACGGCGGGCGCACGCGGCTGGCGCCGCGCGCAACGCGAACGCACGCGCACGACGGCGCGTCGCGTGCATTCGACAACATCGAAAATTCGGGCGGGAGATCTGGCCGATAGTCAGGCCGGAAGGGCGCCGCATCCTGCTTCCCGGGATGCGGCAGAAGACGAGGCTCTGCGCGTTTTCCTCAGGCAGCAGTCAAGTTGGTGATGCACCAACTACAACTCGCATCGGTGTTCACAGAACACTCCATGTAACTAGACGGGGGCGATGGTAATGGCTCGCTGTGCGAAGCGTCAACCCTTTTGTCAGGCGTTATTTCGAGATAATCGATCGCGCCAGTGCGCGTTCGCAGGCGTGTGCGACAGCCCGTCACGAAACAGCCGCGCGCATCCCATGTCGGCATGCGCGCGGCCGTGTCGAACGAGGCGCCGGTTACTGGTTCGCAGTCGCGACGGCGGCCCCTGCATCGAGGATGCCCGAGCCTGCGGGCAGCGCGGTGCACGACGTGCCGGCCGCGAGCTTCGCCGCGCGCGTGCCGCCTTGCAGCTTCTGCAGGATCTGCGCGGGCGTGAGGTTGCCGTTCACCGACAGCATCAGCGCGGCGACCCCCGTCACCTGCGGCGCCGCGAGGCTGGTGCCGTTCGCGGGGCCATAGGTGTCCGAGCCCGGCGTCGTCGTGCCGGTGTTCGACGTCGACAGGATGTTGACGCCCGGCGCGCTCAGCGCGACGTCGGCGCCGAAGTTGCTGAACGACGCGCGGCGGCCCGTCGCGTCGGTCGCGGCGACGGTGATCACGCCGCGGCAGTTCGCGGGCTGGTCGAGCCCGGTCGACAGGCCGTCGTTGCCGGCCGCGACGACCACGGTCACGCCCTTCGCGGTCACGTCGTCGATCGCCTGCTGGAACGTCGTGCTGCAGGCGCCGACCCCGCCGAGGCTCAGGTTGATGATCTTCGCCGGCCGCGGGTTCGTCGGTACGCCGACGACGTTGATGCCGGCTGCCCAGCGCATGCCGTCCGCGATGTCGCTCGTCACGCCGCCGCACTTGCCGAGTACGCGCACGGGCAGGATCTGGCCGAGCCACGATACGCCGGCGACGCCGGTGCCGTTGTTGGCGGTCGCGCCGATCACGCCCATCACGCGCGTGCCGTGCCAGCTGCTGTTGCTCGGCTGGCTTGCGCAGTGATAGTACGGGCCGTTGACGTTGTCGATTTCCTGCTGCGTGACCCAGTCGCCCGGATCGGTTGCGTCCGGGCCGCGCGTCAAGCCGTTGTTGCTGGTGTTGACGTTGCTGATGAAGCTGTAGCCGGACAGCAGGTTGCCGACGAGATCGCCGTGCGGCCGATAGCCGGTATCGAGCACGGCCGTGACGACGGTCGGCGAACCCTTGGTCACGTTCCACGCCGGTGGCAGGTCGATGCCGGCGGCCGGGTCGGACAGGTACCACTGCTGGTTGTAGAGCGGATCGCTCGGCGTGTCGCGGATCTGCATCGGGTGATCCGGCTCCGCGTAGTCGACATCGCTGTCGGCCGCGAACGCCTGGGCGAGCGCGGCGGCATCGGCGGCGGCCATGCGCTGACCGAGCGACAGCACGGCCGCGCCGCTCGAGATCGTTCGTTCGACCTGCACGTTCACCGGCGTTTGCCCGACCGTGCTCGCGTACGCGCGTGCGTTGCCGGTCACGGGCGCCGTCCAGCGCGTCATTGCACGCTGGATCACCGCATCGAGTCGCGAGCCGTTGTCGATGGTCGCCATCGCGCGCGTGGCCGTCAGCGTTTTCAGCTTGACGATGAGGTGATCGACCGGCGGCTCGACCGGTGCGGTCTGCGCGGCCATCTGTACGGCGGCCTGCTGCGACGTGCACGCATTGCCGCCGGACGATGTGGGCGGGGCGGTCGGGGTGGGTGCGGGAGCGGGCGTCGGAGCGGGGGCCGGTGTCGGTGCGGGGGACGCGTTGGACGAAGAAGGGTTGCTGCCGTCGCCGCCGCCTCCGCCGCAACCGGCGAGGGGCAGGAGAGCGGCGGCGGACAGCATACCGGCGAGCATGCGCGCATGGGCGGGGCGCGCCAGCGCGAAATTGAAGCGTTTGGCTTTCATGTTGAAAGTCGATCCTCGAAGATAACCGTCGTGCCGGCGGTGGTGCCTGGTCCGGCGCACACCGGACCTTGTTTTTGTTCGGCGCACGCAGCGCTGCTGCGACGCGCCATGCATTGGGTAACGGCTGATGAGGCGGCTTCTTGAATATGTTTTGTGTGAAAAAGGGGCGAGACGCAAACGATTGCGATGCTGTCTTGCAGCATGAACGCGCGTTTGGAACGAGTGATCTGTTCATCGGGTGCAAGATTGCAGGCGGTCGACCCGGCGAAACGTTCGGCACAGGCGCTTTTGCGCGCCGCGGAAACGATTTTCTCGGTGAGGCCGCGACAGCGGCCGCTTGACGCTTTCCCCGATGCGGCGCGAATTTTGTTGGGCGTACGATCGCGATTCGATCAACGTTTCGTCAGGAGAAAAGCATGGATCGCCGCTTTCGTTGGCTGGCCGTTGCGCTCGCGTGCGCGCTGGCGGGCACCGCGCACGCGCAGGCTCTCACCGGTACGCTGAAGAAGATCAAGGACACGGGCGTCGTGTCGCTGGGTATCCGCGAATCGTCGGTGCCGTTCTCGTATTCGGACAACCAGCAGAAGAACATCGGCTATTCGCGCGACATCGCGTCGCGCATCATCGACCGGTTGAAGACCGATCTGAACCTGCCGAACCTCGCGGTGAAGGAAATCCCGATCACGTCGCAGAACCGGATTCCGCTGCTGCAGAACGGGACGATCGACTTCGAATGCGGATCGACGACGAATACGCTCGAACGGCAAAGGCAGGCCGCGTTCTCGAACAGCATCTTTCTGTACGGCATCCGTTTCAGCACGCGCAAGGATTCGGGCGTGAAGGACTTCGCGGACCTGGCCGGCAAGACGGTCGCGACGACGGCCGGCACGTCGGACGAGCGTCTGCTGCGCAAGCTCAACGAAGAGAAGGCGATGAACATGACGATCATCAGCGCGAAGGATCATGCCGAAGCGTTCATGAACGTCACGACCGGGCGCGCGGTCGCGTTCGTGATGGACGAACCGCTGCTGTACGGCGAGATCGCGAAGGACCGCAATCCGGGTGCGTATACGGTCGCGGGCACGCCGCTCGTCCACGAAAATTACGCGTGCATGATGCGCAGGGACGATCCGGCGTTCAAGCAAGTGGTCGACGGCGTGATCGCGAAGATGCAAACCTCGGGCGCGGCCGAGAAGCTGTACGACCAGTGGTTCATGCAGCCGATTCCGCCGAAGGGCGTGAGCCTCAACTATCCGCTGTCGGCGGAGATGAAGCAGCTGTTCAGGAATCCGACGGATCAGGCGCAGTACTGATTCGGCCGTCGCAACGAAAAACCGCCGGCAGGTGCCGGCGGTTCGAGCGCAGAGCGCCGAGCGGCGCGAAGCGCGTCAGGCCTTGATCTCCGGGCCGCGCGCGGCGGGTGCGGCCGGTGCCGCCGACGGCATCGGCGGCCGTGCCGGGGCGATGACGAGCACCGGTTGGGGAGCGGCCCACGCCGGTATCGCGAACCCGACGGGCTGCGGCATCGGCATCGCGAACGCGTTGGCGAGTGCAATGTGCTGCAGCGCCATCATCTGCTGCTGCATCGCGACCATCTGCGCCTGCGCCGCCTGCATCCGGTACTGCGCGGCCTGTATTTGCCGCAACGCCGCCGCGGGCGGCACGCCGCCCGACGACGACGTCTGCATCTCGAAGCTCGCGCCGCCTTGCGGGCTACGCCAGCGCCACGTGCTGACCTTCATCGGGCCGACGGCCGTCTGGACGACGCGCGTTTCGGCTTTCACGGGCACGGCCTGCCCGTCGACATTGACGAGCATCGGTTGGGCGGCCGCCGCCGCGCCGGCCTGCCCGGCCAGCGCGAACGCGGGCACCAGCGCCAGCGCGCCCGCCGCCATATACGAACGGAATCGCATCTTCGTATCTCCATCAAACGAGACTGAATCAACAATGACGTACGGCTCACGGAATGAGCCATCCGAGACAATGCGACCGTCGGCTTAAATCAACATTAAAACTGCCGTCGGTCGGCCCGATCCGCGCATTCCATGATGCGCCGCCATCGGCATTCAACCTCGCCCGCGCCAGGGTAATCCTGTCGCCCGGTGCAACAACGGGCACAATACGGAATTCGCCACCACCGCACGCATGTTCGACATCCGAACACTGCGGTGCGGCACTGCTGCCCGACCTCCTTCCCGGTCCTCATGAACGCCACGCCCACTCCCGCGCGCGAGTCGAATTCGCCGCGCTTCCTGCTGTTCCTGATCTGCCTGTTCGCGTCCGCCGGCCAGCTCGCGATCGATATCTACGTGCCCGCGCTGCCCGACATGGCCCGTTCGTTCGCGACCACGCCGCAGGCGATCCAGTCGAGCGTGTCCGGCTACATGGCGGCCTACGCGCTCGGCCAGTTGATCTTCGGGCCGATCGCGGACGCCTACGGACGCAAGCGCGTGCTTGCGTTCGGGCTCGTGATCTACACGATCGGCTGTCTGCTGTCGCTGGGCGCGTCGAACCTCGAGACGTTCATACTCGCGCGCTGCCTGCAGGGCTTCGGAATCGCGACCACCAACCTGCTGGCGAAGGCGATCATCACCGATTCGTTCTCCGGCCAGGCGTTGATGCACGCGTTCACCTACATGTCGATCGCGTGGGGGCTCGCGCCGATCATCGCGCCGGTGATCGGCGCGCACCTGCAGGAATGGTTCGGCTGGCGCGCATGCCTTGTGTTCCTGCTGGTCTACTCGCTGGCGATGTGGGCGCTGCTGTGGCGCTACCGCGAAACCTTGCCGAGGCCCGTGCATCTCGAGCCGCGCACGTTGATGGCGAACACGGGCAAGGTGCTGACGAGCCCGGTGTTCCAGAGCTGTTTCCTCGCCCAGGGGCTGTGCTACAGCATCCTGCTGGTGTTCAACATCGTCGGGCCGTTCATGGTGCAGACCACGCTGCACAAGCCGCCGACCTTCTTCGGGTATCTCGCGCTCGGCATCGGCCTCATGTATTTCCTCGGCGGCCTGTCGAACCGGATTCACGGCCGCGGGCTGCCGAGCGCCGAGCAACGGCTGCGTATCGGCGCGCGCGTGATGGCGGGCGCGTCGATCGCGATGCTGGTGCTGGCGCTGACCGTCGGCCTGCGCGTGTGGACGCTCGCGACGCCGGTGCTCGTGATGGGCTTCTGCGCGGGCGCGATGTATCCGACGCTGATGGCCAAGGGCAATTCGCTGTTTCCGCATATCGCCGGCCTGACGAGCGCGATTCTCGGCTGTGCGCTGCTGCTCGTGTCGTCCGCGATGATGGGTCTGGCCGGTTTCGTGTCGATTCACGTGCTGACGCCGCTCGCGGTGTTCTTCGTCGCGTTGTCGTTCATCGTCGTGTGGATGGTGACGAAGCTGCTGCGGTATCTGTCGCAGCAGCAGGCGGCGCCGGTGGTGTGCGGGCGCGGGGAGGCGGCGTAAGCGCGGATGGTGATCGACTCATGAACCGGATCCTGCTGAATCGCGTCGCCCGGTCCGACGCCGCCGATCTGATCGCCGGCAACCGCGCGAACCGGAGCCATCATCTGCCGTGGGTCGATTCGTTCATCGACCAGGCCGGGTTCGATCAATGGTTCGCCCGCTGCCTGACGGGGCCGAACGTCGGATTGGTCGCGCGCGAGCGGGCGTCGGGCGCGGTGGTCGGCGTGGTGAATCTCAACGAGATCGTCGGCGGGGTGTTTCAGAGCGCTTATCTTGCGTACTACGGAATGGCGGATTTCAGCCGCAAGGGGCTGATGACGGACGCGTTGCGCGCGGCGATCGACGTCGCGTTCGGCGAACTTGGGCTGCACCGGCTCGAAGCGAACATCCAGCCCGGCAACCATGCGTCGATCGCGCTGGTTCGACGGCTCGGTTTCCGGCAAGAGGGATTTTCGCCGCGCTATCTGCGCATCGGCGGCGAATGGCGCGACCACGAGCGTTGGGCGTTGCTGGCCGACGACGCGCACGAAGCCGGCGCCTGACGGTCGATTCTCGTCCCCCTCGCATCGCTTACAGCGGATGGGCGGCCCCGGCCTGCTGCAACAGCGACACGGCCACCGGATCCGGCAGTCCGTTCGAATCGATCGCCCCGGCTTTGCCCAGCGCGACGAGATCGCTGTCGACGCCCGGTTGCCCGACCACGAACGACGTGGTCAGGAACGCCGGCGCGGCGAGCGTGACCGCATAGCGCTGCTGCAGGTTCGTCACCACGGCCGATTGCGCGGCCTGCACGGTGTCCGGGCTGTTCATCGCCCGCTGGTAGCGCAGGGTGCCCTGGAAATTGCCGATCAGCCCGGCCGTGTTCGTCCCGAGTTGCGCCGCGAGATAGACGAGCATCAGCTCGGTCTCGGGCGCCGTGTTGAAGGTGCCGCCCGCATAGGCGAGCGAATGCAGGCTCGCGCCGCCCGACGCCACGGTGATCACGCATGGCAGCGCCGCGTTGAGCGTCACATGGTAGTTGCCGCCGCCGTCCGTCAGCGTCGTTGCCGAGCCCGCCGCGCAGTTGACCGTGACTTGCGCGCTCGCGAGCGCGTCGCCCGTCGCGGCCGTGCCCGACAGCGAGACGGTTTGCGTGTTGTCGTTGAAGCACGCGTCGACGCCGAAGCAGGCCTCGCCGTTGCAGGCGGGGAGGGCGGCGAGCGTTGCGACGCACAAAACGCCCAGCGCGGGGCGGGTGAAGCGCGTAAGGCGAATGTTCATGGTCGCGGGCAATCCGAGAGAATGAGGCAACCGGTGCGCGTGGGGGAATGCGGCGCTGTTGTCATTCTATGTCGTGATCCGGGGAAAGCGAATACGGCCGGCCGATAAGACCGCCTCACCGCCTCACCGCCTCAGCGCTTGCGCGCACCCGGCTTCGCGAACGCGCCGCGCACCTCGAAGCCGATCGCGTCGGCGACGTTGCCGCGCGCATCGACGAGTTCGAGCCGGTGTCGGCCCGGCCACGGCAGCCACGCGACGCGATCGGCATGGCCGATCACCTTGTCGTCGAGCCGCCACGCGAACTTCGTCGCGTGCCCGGCCGATCGCTCGAACCAGATCCGCTGGTTCTTCGGCGGAATGTCGGGGTCGATCGCGAAGATCGTGCCGTCGGTCGGCGCGCCGATCGTCAGCGGCGCACGCGCACCGTCCTTGCCTGGCGCGACGGGCGCCGCGAGCCGGATCGTGTCGACCGCCGTGCCCGCGATGAACCATTCGTTGCGGGCCGGCTCGATGTCGCGCTCGAACGCGATGCGGCGCGTCTCGACGCCGGCCGGCGCACGCGGCGCACGGCTCGGCAGGTCGCGATGCAGGTAGCCGACGACGGCCGACCACACGGGCGACGCGCCCGTGACGCCCGACACGTCCCACATCGGCGAGCCGTCCGCATTGCCGACCCACACGCCGACCGTATAGCGCGACGTGAAACCGATCGTCCAGTTGTCGCGCATGTCCTTGCTCGTGCCGGTCTTGACCGCCGAGAAGAAGCGCGTCGCGAGCGGGTTGTCGAAGCCGAACGTGCGCACGCGTGCGTTGTTGTCGGACAGGATGTCGGTGACGACGAAGCTGGCCGCGTCGCTGAACACGCGCGTGCCGGCGTCCATCCGCGCGGGCGCCGAGGCGCCGGATGCGCCGGATGCCGGCGTCGGCGCCGTGGCGGGCAGGTCGACGACCTTGCGCGCGACGCCGCCGTTCGCGAGCGCGCGGTATGCATTGGTCAGCGACAGCAGCGTGACGTCCGCACTCCCGAGCGCCAGGCTGAAGCCGTAGTAATCGCCTTCCTGCGCGAGCGGCAGGCCGAGCGCGGTCAGCGTGCGCGCGAAGCGGTGCGGCGTGACGAGCACCAGCGTGCGCACGGCCGGCACGTTCAGCGAGCCGCCGAGCGCGCTGCGCACGCTCACCCAGCCCTTGAAATCCTTGTCGTAGTTCTGCGGAATGTAGAGGCCGCCGCCGGCGGCGAGGTTGATCGGCGCGTCGTCGAGCAGCGACGCGGCAGTCAGCCGCTTCTCGTCGATCGCCTGCGCATAGAGGAACGGCTTGAGCGTCGAGCCGGCCTGGCGCGGCGCGAGCACGGCATCGACGTCGCGCGCGCTCGACAGCGCCCCCGACGAGCCAACCCACGCGCGGATCTCGCCGGTCGCGTTGTCGATCACGACGACCGCGCCGTCCTGCACGTTGCGCCGATGCGCGGGTGCGTTCAGTTCGGTCAGCGCGCGCATCAGCGTGTCGCGCGCGAAGCGCTGCAGCGGCGCATCGAGCGTCGTGCGGATCTGCGCGCCGGCCGCCGGCTTGACCTCGGCCGCGATGCGTCGCGCGAAATGCGGGGCGAGGGCGGCGCCGTCGTCGCGTACGGCGTTGGCCGGGCGCGCGGTGACGAGCTGCACGTAGCCGTCGAGCGATGCGCACGCCTGCGCGGCCTGCATGTCGCGCAGGATCCGGCACGCGCGTTCGGCGATCTTCGCGGGCGCCGCGTTGGGCGCACGCACGAGTGCGGCGGCGATCGCGGCCTCGCGCGCGTCGAGGCCCGACGGCGCCTTGCCGAACAGCACCTGCGACAGCGCGCCGAGCCCGATCGTCTCGCCGCGAAACGGCACCAGGTTCAGGTACGCCTCGAGGATCTGGTCCTTGCGCCAGCTGCGTTCGAGCCACAGCGCGTTCACGGCCTGCGTGGCCTTTTGCGGCAGCGAGCGCTGGCCCGAGCGGCGCGGCGAATCGCTGAGCAGGCCCGCGAGCTGCATCGTCACGGTCGACGCGCCGCGCGTGCGCTCGTTCCACAGGTTGCCCCATGCCGCGCCGGCAATCCCGCGCCAGTCGACGCCGCTGTGTTCGTAGAAGCGCTTGTCCTCGGACACGACGATCGCCTCGCGGAACGCGGGCGATACGTCGGCGAGCGACACCCAGTCGCCGCGCCGTTCGGTGCGGTCGATGCGCGTACGCTGCAGCGGCGTGCCGTCGCGCGCGAGCAGCACCCAGTCGGAGCTGCGCCAGTTGCGGCGCACGTCGTCGTAGCCGGGCAGCGCATGCGCGACGAGCGGCGCGGCCAGCACGACGGCGACGAATACGCGGCCGGCGAAACGCGCCGGCCGCGGCAAAGCCAGATCGATCATCGCTTGCCCGGTTACTTGCCCGCGTCGGCCGGCTTCACGGTCATCGGCGGGTTCGGCCACAAACCGTACACGGACGGCGCATACAGCGCCTCGACGCGCGTCGGCGGCAATCCGAACGTGCCGACGTTGTTCAGCCGCACCGTGTACTCGACCGAGAATTTGCCCTTCGGCAAATAGTCGTAGTACGCGCGATAGCCGTCGAAGTCGCGCTCGATGAACGCCGGCCACGCGCCGTCGGGGGTTTTCTCGCCCTGCGTCGCGGCTTCGGAATCGCGGCCGAGGCCCGACCCGAGGATCGTCGCGCCGGCCGGAATCGGATCGTTGACGGCGACCCACGTCATGTCGCTCTGCGCGTCGATGTCGAGATGGACGCGCACGACGTCGCCGCGCGTGAGCACACCCTTGACGGCTGGCGACACGGGCGTGACGGTTTTCGTGATCCGGTAGCCGGCCGCGAACGGCGCGCGCAGCGGCACCGCCGCGAGGCTTTCGACCGTGGCCCACGGGCGGCCCGTGCCGTCCTGCGTGACCGACAGCGTGGCCGGCCCCTGCGACGCACGCGGCCACGGCATCAGCACGCTGCGCGCGGCGGCCGCGCGGGTCGCCGGCGTGGCCGACGCAGGCGCATCGGCGGGCGCGGCCGATGCCGCTTGCGACCACGAGATCGAACGCTCGTCGCCGCCCAGCGCCACCTTCGTCGCGCCGGCGACCGGCGTGCTCTCGTAGGTCCGCGAGAAGCGCTCGACTGCGAGCAGGCCGAGTGCGTTCGACGTCGTCGTCTGCCATGCGCCTTGACGTTGCAGCGCGAGCAGGCCGGCGGTCACGCGCGGCATTTCGTCCTTCCATGCCGGGTCGCCCGCGAATTCCAGCGCGAGGCGCGCGGCGTTGGTCTCGTTGCTGGTCATCAGCCACCACAGGTCGTCGTCGCGCGCGGTCGAGAACACGAGTTGCGTGCCCTGGTAAGTCAGGCGCGCCCGCAGGATCTGGTCGACCTGCGCGCGTTTCTCGTCGCGTTGCGGGATGTCCTTCACGCGCGTGAGGATCGCGTGATAGTCGATCACCGCCGAGGTCGGCCACTGGTTCGGCGCGATCTCGATCGAACCGAGCATGCGGCCCTGCGCGGCGCCGTAGCGCGACAGCGCCTCGATCGCGGCGAGCTTGCGCAGGTCGCGATCCTGGCGCGGCGCCCACGCGTTGCGCTCGAGGCGGCCGTCGACGAAGCGCGCGAGCCCGGCCTCGAGCTGCGTGCGCAGGTCTTCCGGCAGCGCGAAGCGCGGATCGAGGCGGCTGGCTTCGTCGGACACCACGAGAAGATACGACGACAGCGTCGGGCTGCCATGATGCGAATCGTCGGACGACGGCGGGAAGTAGCTCGCCAGCCCGTCGCTGTCGAGATAGACGGGCATGCGCGCGATCAGCGCCTGCCATTGCGCGGGGTCGCGCAGCCCGATCGCACGCGACGTCTGCTGTTCGAGGCAGCGATACGGATAGCGTTCGAACCAGCGCCGCACGCCGGGCAGGCCGTCGGCGAGCTTCGACTGCAGCGACACGGCGATGCCGCCGCGCGGCACGCCTTGTGCGTTGCTCACAGCGCCGGCCGGGGCCGCGACGGGCACCGTCAGCGTGCCGTCGACCTGCGCGAGCGTCGCCTGCTGCACGGTCACCGGCAGCGCGGGCACGACCTTCTGCGCGACGGCCAGCGCGTCGGACGCGCGCTTGCCGCCTTGCTCGGCCGCCTCGATGCGCCAGTTCAGCGCACCGGCCGCATCGAGCGCCTGTTCGGGCACGGTGATCGTCCACGCGACCTCGGTCGCCGCATTCGCGGCCAGCGACACGGTTTGCGGTGCGACGTCGAGGCCTGTCACGCGCGGCGTCACGACGACCTGCATCGCGCGGTCGGTCGTGTTGCGCAGCGTGACCTGCGCACGGAACGCGTCGCCTTCGCGCACGAGCGGCGGCAGGCCGGAGATCAGTTGCAGATCCTGCGTGCTGCGGATCGACGTGCTGCCCGTGCCGAAACGGTCGGGGCCGACCGCCGCGATCGCGACGATCCGGAAGCGCGTGAGCGCGTCGTTCAGCGGCACCTCGACGGTTGCGCTGCCGTTCGCGTCGAGCGTCACGCGCGGGTTCCACAGCAGCAGCGTGTCGAACAGCTCGCGGGTCGGTGCGCTGCCGCCCCCGCCGCCGGCCGGCACGGCTTTGCGGCCGAAGTGGCGGCGGCCGACGATTTCCATCTGCGCGGTGGCCGTCTCGACGCCGTACGCGCGCCGGCGCAGCATCGCGTCGAGCAGGTCCCAGCTGTTGTTCGGCATCAGTTCGAGCAGCGCCTCGTCGACGGCCGCGATCGCAATCTGCGTGCCGGCCGGTGCCGGCTGACCGTTCGGCAGCGTGACCTTCACGTGCGCCTGCGCCTTGCTGCGTACCGTGTAGCGGGTCGCGTCGGTCGTCACGGTCACGCCGAGGCGATGAACGCCCGTGCCGACCTTGATCTCGCTGAGGCCATAGCGGAACGCGGGCTTCGACAGGTCGACGAACGCGGTCGGCGCCTCATAGTGGCGGCCTTCGCGCCAGAACGCGCGCGCCCATTCGACCGGCGCCTTCCAGCCCCACGTGAAGAACGAGTACCACGGCACCTCGCGAATCCGCCCGCGCAGCGCGAGTACCGACACGTAGACGTTCGGCCCCCACGATTCGCCGACCTTCAGGTCGACGGTCGGGTTCTTGCCGTTCAGCTCGACGATGTGCGTTTCCATCACGCCGCCGCGCTCGACCGCGACGAGCGCGGTCGCGTAGCGGAACGGCATGCGCACCTGGAAGCGGGCCGTTTCGCCCGGTTCGTACGACGTTTTCTCGGGGATCACGTCGATCCGGTCGGTGTTGTCGCCGCCGAACCAGAGCTCGTCCTCGCGCGTGACCCATACCGACGTCGACGCATTCGACGTTCGGCCGTCGCCGTCCTTCGCGACCGCGATCAGTTGCACGTTGCCGGCCTGCTCGAGC
This sequence comes from Burkholderia sp. MS389, assembly GCF_016899425.1. GTDB lineage: Bacteria > Pseudomonadota > Gammaproteobacteria > Burkholderiales > Burkholderiaceae > Burkholderia > Burkholderia sola. The sequence goes on along the minus strand of NZ_CP045995.1, from coordinate 727,819 downwards.
GTCGCGTCGCAGGCCATGCGGCCCTTGTCGTCGGTCTTGCCCGAGCACAGCACGCCGAGGTCGCGCGTATCGCTCTTGTTGTCGTACGCATAGAAGCCGCCGACCATCCGCTTGCGCGACGACGTCGTGATGCGCGCGACGCCCTTGATCTCGATCGGCACCGACGCGCGCGGCTTGCCCTGCAGGTCGACCGCCAGCGCCTGCACCGGCACGCGCTGGCCGACCGACACCCAGCGGCCGGCCTTGATGCCGGCCACCACCGCGGCCGGCCACAGGATCGTGTCGCCGCGGATCGTCTGCACTTCGCCGTTCGGGTCCGCGAACGTCGCCTCCAGCGCGATACGCTTCGGTGCGTCGACGTCGGGCAGGCCCTTGAGCGTGACCGAGCCCGCGCCGTTGCGGTCGAGCGTCAGCGGCAGCTTGTCGGCGATCAGCTTCGTCGCGTCGGGATCGTTGCTCGACGCCGCCGCCGACGCGTTGTCGCCGTCCTGCGCATCGTCGTCGGCATTGCCGTCGCTCGTGTCGGGGCGATACGGCGTGAAGCTGAAATCCTCGAAACGATCCGCGAACGGCGGCGATGCCCACTTCATCAGCGCCGACACCTGCACGGGCAGGTTCGATGCGCCGCCGCCCGACACGTAGTCGATCTGCACCGCGAGCGGCGCTTCCTTCACGGCGACGAGCGGGCTCTTCTGCGCGTCGCGCGCGCCGATCGAGCCTTTCAGCACCGGCAGGCGGAACGCCTCGACGCGGAAGCTGCCGCTGTAGTAGGTGGCGCTCGGCGCATCGTCCGGGCCGCCTTCGAGCTCGACGCTGTATTCGCCGAGCTTCGCGGCGGCCGGCAGCGTGAACTGCGAATCCGCGCTGTGGTCGGCCGCCCACGTGAGCGGCAGTTTGTACGTCTGGCCGGTGCCGAGATGGCGGATCGTCACGCGCGTCGGGTATTGCGACGGGAACGCGAGGCTCTGCAGCGTCTCGGTGCGGATGAAATGCTTCATCGACACGGTTTCGCCGGCGCGCAGCAGCGTGCGGTCGAACACCGTATGCGCGCGCACGGTCGGCGCGCTGTCGGTGTCGGTCGGCACGTTGAAGCGCCACGATTCGATCCCGCGGTTCCAGCCCGAGCTGACGAACGCCATGTCGGGGCCCGTCTTCGGATCGTCGACGCGCGCCGACACGAAGTAGTCGCTAAAGCGCTGTTCCGACGAGCTGCATTCGCGCTTCGGCTCGAACGGTCCGTCGATCTTCAGCAGGCCCTGCGCGTCGGTCTTGCCGGCCGCGATTTCGTCGCCGTTGCAGTCCGACACGCGGATCTGCGCATTCGGCACCGGCTTGCCCTTGTCGAGCGTCGTGACCCACACGAGGTTGTTTTCGCGGCCCTGTTTCAGGTGCACGCCGAGGTTCGTGACGAGCACGGCGGTGCGCACGTACATGCTCGACGGCTTCGCGAGCAGCGAGCGGCCGAGCGCGGGCGACGCGAGTTCGAGCACGTAGAAGCCAGGTTTCTCGATCGGCACGCCGACCACTTCGAACGGGCGCAGCGCTTTCGGATCGGCCTTCGGCAGCGTCAGCACCTGCGCGCCGGGCTCGCCCGCGAGCAGCGACAGCGAGCGCACGTCGATACGGCGGTTCTTCGGCGCGGGCTGCTTTTCGCCGGCCTCGAGCGGCACGTAGACCGGGCGTTGCCCCTTGCGCTCCAGCAGGCCGGGAATCTGGTCGTCGACCGAGCCGGCCGTCATCGACCAGTTGTCGAAGCGATCGACGGTGCGCATCCATTGGCGGATCGCGGTGTCGTTCTCGACCTTCAGGTTCGCGAATTGCGCGCCGCCCGCGTTGAGGCCCGCGATATGCAGGTCGGCCTCGACGTTGCGCAGCGTGACGGGCACCAGCGCGGGCGTGCCGGGCTCGGCGAAGCGCTCGACGATTCCGAAGGTGCCCGACGAGAATTTCGCGAGCGGCGGCATCGGCGCGGTGCGCGTCGCGAGCGGGAACAGGTCCGCGTTGGACAGCGGCCGGTCGGTCACGTCGTGCAGGCCCGACGGCAGCTCGACGGTGAGAGCCGCCTGCGCGGGCAGCGGCGGGTTGAACGTGACGGTCGTCACTTCCTCGCTGTGATCGTCGGCCGCGAAGGTCGGCGACAGCGAACCGTCGGGGCCGCGCAGCTTGATCGCTTCGGCCTGCTTGCGCGCGATCGGCGCGTTGAACGACAGCGTGAGCGGGCGCAGCGGCGTGCAGGGCGCCTTCGCGTTCTCGCGTTCGCACGAGAAGCTCGCCGCGAACGGTGCGCGCACGGTGAAATCGAAGCGTCGTTCGGTTTCGTTCGCGATGCCGCTCGGGCTCGCGACGCCCTTGCCGTACACGAGCTGCATCTTCGCGCTCGCCGGCAGCGCCTGCGAGCACGACAGCGTCAGCACGCGCGCGGCCTCCTTCTTCAGCCCGAAATGATCGAGCAGCGCGTTGCGCGTCTCGTCGTCGGCCGCCGTGACGGGAATGCGGTTGCCGATGCCGGCCGCTTCGCACCAGATGTTCGCGAGCGCCGAACGCGGCTCGGCCGGGCCGTTCAGCTTCATCACGAAGACCTGCCGCTCCTCGATCTCGCGGGAGCCGGGGCGCACCGACACCGGGAACGGGCCGCCCGTCTGGAACGTGAAGCGACGCGGGCCGCTGACCGCATTGCCGGCGACCGAGCGCAGCGTGTCGTTGAGCGCGACCGAGCAGCGTACGCCGGGCGGCAGGTCGCTTTCGAAATCGTAAACCCAGGTCTTGTCGTCGAGCCAGTGGCCCGAGCCGCGCGCGGCCGTCGAATCGTTGCAGGTCACGCGCGCCGGATTCGGCGCAGAGGCCGAGCCGAACGCGACCATCGGTTCGTCGAACTTCACGACGCTCTGCCGGACTTCGGTGACGGTGCCTTGCGGCGACACGCTCACCGTGCGCGCCGCGCCAGCATGCAGCGACAGCGCGGCGGCGCCGCCGAGCGCCGCGACGGCGCCGATGCGCCAGAGCAGCCGGGTCGTGTGGTGGGTGTGGTTCGTTTCTTTGTTGTGCTTGTCGTGCTGCTTCATCGCTCGATTGCCCTCGGAGGGAAGCTTTCTGTTTGATTGCACGGGATTCTAACCGACCGCCGCGCGCGCGCAGCACGGCGTGCAGGTGCAGTGTGTGGTCGGCGCGCGACACGGGCGTGCCCGCGGCAGATTTGTCGCGCCGACGACACAAAATTGCAGCGAAATATCGATTGTCGCGGATTGCGGAACATTTAATGGACTATAAAAAGATTGTTCGATCCGATTTGTGCGCGTACATTTCAGGGCCGCGCCAATGTTTGAGAAATATCAAGCGTGGTTTTCCCGAATCCGGTGTTCGAGAGAAGGAAACATGCACAACGACAACACCCCCCAATCGCGTCGTGACAACGACGCAGCCGTAACCGGCATCACGCGGCGTCAATGGCTGCAGGGCGCACTGGCGCTGACGGCGGCGGGCCTCACCGGCTCGCTGGCGTTGCGGGCCCTGGCCGACGATCCGGCCACCGCGCCGCTCGATACGTTCATGACGCTTTCCGAAGCATTGACCGGCAAGAAAGGGCTGAGCCGCGTCACCGGCGAGCGCTATCTGCAGGCGCTGCAGAAGGGCTCGTTCAAGACGGCCGACAGCCTGTCGCAACTCGCCGGTGCGCTCGCATCCGGCTCGCTGAATCCCGACCAGGAATCGCTCGCATTGACGATTCTCGGCGCGTGGTATCTCGGCATCGTCGACAACGTCGTGATTACTTACGAAGAAGCATTAATGTTCAGCGTGGTGTCCGATACCCTCGTAATCCCTTCGTATTGCCCCAACAAACCCGGCTTCTGGGCCGAAAAACCGATCGAGAGGCAAGCCTGATGGCCGATACCGATACGCAAAAAGCCGACATCGTCGTCGTCGGATCGGGTGTCGCCGGCGCGATCGTTGCACACCAGCTCGCGATGGCGGGCAAGTCCGTGATCCTGCTGGAAGCCGGCCCGCGCATGCCGCGCTGGGAAATCGTCGAGCGTTTTCGCAACCAGCCCGACAAGACCGATTTCATGGCGCCGTACCCGTCGAGCCCGTGGGCGCCGCATCCGGAATACGGCCCGCCGAACGACTACCTGATCCTGAAGGGCGAGCACAAGTTCAACTCGCAGTACATCCGCGCGGTGGGCGGCACGACGTGGCACTGGGCCGCGTCGGCGTGGCGCTTCATCCCGAACGACTTCAAGATGAAGACCGTGTACGGCGTCGGCCGCGACTGGCCGATCCAGTACGACGACCTCGAGCATTACTACCAGCGCGCCGAGGAAGAGCTCGGCGTGTGGGGCCCGGGCCCCGAGGAAGATCTGTACTCGCCGCGCAAGCAGGCATACCCGATGCCGCCGCTGCCGTTGTCGTTCAACGAGCAGACCATCAAGAGCGCGCTGAACGGCTATGACCCGAAGTTCCACGTGGTGACCGAGCCCGTCGCGCGCAACAGCCGCCCGTACGACGGCCGGCCGACTTGTTGCGGGAACAACAACTGCATGCCGATCTGCCCGATCGGTGCGATGTACAACGGCATCGTCCACGTCGAGAAGGCCGAGCAGGCCGGCGCGAAGCTGATCGACAGCGCGGTCGTCTACAAGCTCGAGACTGGGCCGGACAAGCGCATCGTCGCCGCGATATACAAGGACAAGACGGGCGCCGACCATCGCGTCGAGGGCAAGTATTTCGTGCTCGCCGCCAACGGCATCGAGACGCCGAAGATCCTGCTGATGTCCGCGAACCGCGATTTCCCGAACGGCGTCGCGAACAGTTCCGACATGGTCGGCCGCAACCTGATGGACCATCCGGGCACCGGCGTGTCGTTCTACGCGAACGAGAAGCTGTGGCCGGGCCGCGGCCCGCAGGAGATGACGTCGCTGATCGGTTTCCGCGACGGCCCGTTCCGTGCGACCGAAGCCGCGAAGAAGATCCACCTGTCGAACATGTCGCGCATCAACCAGGAGACGCAGAAGATCTTCAAGGCCGGCAAGCTGATGAAGCACGAGGAGCTCGACGCGCAGATCCGCGACCGTTCCGCGCGCTACGTGCAGTTCGACTGCTTCCACGAAATCCTGCCGCAGCCCGAGAACCGCATCGTGCCGAGCAAGACGGCCACCGACGCGGTCGGCATCCCGCGCCCCGAGATCACGTATGCGATCGACGATTACGTGAAGCGCGGCGCCGTGCACACGCGCGAGGTCTACGCGACGGCCGCGAAGGTGCTCGGCGGCACCGACGTCGTCTTCAACGACGAGTTCGCGCCGAACAACCACATCACCGGCGCGACGATCATGGGCGCGGATGCGCGCGACTCGGTCGTCGACAAGGACTGCCGCACGTTCGACCATCCGAACCTGTTCATCTCGAGCAGCTCGACGATGCCGACCGTCGGTACGGTGAACGTGACGCTGACGATCGCGGCGCTCGCGCTGCGGATGTCGGACACGCTGAAGAAGGAAGTCTGACCGTGCGGAAATCTACTCTCACCTTCCTCCTCGCCGGCTGCCTCGCGCTGCCGGGCCTCGCACGCGCGGCCGATTCGGCCGATCCGGCGCAAGTCAAGCGCGGCGAATACCTCGCGGTCGCGGGCGACTGCATGGCGTGCCACACCGCGAAGGGCGGCAAGCCGTTCGCGGGCGGCCTCGGCATGCCGGTGCCGATGCTCGGCAAGATCTATACGAGCAACATCACGCCCGACCCGGACACAGGCATCGGCAACTGGACGTTCGACGACTTCGAGCGCGCGGTGCGGCACGGCGTGTCGAAGAACGGCGCCAACCTGTATCCGGCGATGCCGTACGTGTCGTACGCGAAGATCAACGACGACGACGTGCAGGCGCTGTACGCGTACTTCATGCACGGCGTCGAACCGGTCAAGCAGGCGCCGCCGAAGAACGAGATCCCCGCGCTGCTGAGCATGCGCTGGCCGCTGAAGATCTGGAACTGGCTGTTCCTGAAGGACGGCGTCTACCAGCCGAAGCCGGCGCAGAGCGCCGAGTGGAACCGCGGCGCGTATCTCGTGCAGGGCCTCGCGCATTGCAGCACGTGCCACACGCCGCGCGGCATCGCGATGCAGGAGAAGTCGCTCGACGAAACGGGCGGCAGCTTCCTGTCGGGCTCGGTGCTCGCGGGCTGGGACGGCTACAACATCACGTCCGACCCGAATGCGGGGATCGGCGGCTGGACACAGCAGCAGCTCGTCCAGTACCTGCGCACCGGCAGCGTGCCGGGCCTTGCGCAGGCGGCCGGCCCGATGGCCGAGGCTGTCGAGCACAGCTTCTCGAAGATGACCGAAGCCGACATCGGCGCGATCGCGACGTACATCCGGACGGTGCCGGCGGTGGCCAACGGCGACGCGAAGCAATCGCGCTCGTCGTGGGGCAAGCCGGCCGAGGACGGCCTGAAGCTGCGCGGCGTCGCGCTCGCGTCGTCTGGCATCGATCCGGCGCGGCTGTATCTCGGCAACTGCGCGACCTGCCACCAGATGCAAGGCAAGGGCACGCCGGACGGTTACTACCCGCCGCTGTTCCACAACTCGACGGTCGGCGCACCGAATCCGACCAACCTCGTGCAGGTGATCCTGAACGGCGTGCAGCGCAAGGCCGGCAGCGAGGACGTCGGGATGCCGGCATTCCGCCACGAGCTGTCGGATGCGCAGATCGCCGCGCTGACGAACTACGTGACCGGGCAGTTCGGCAATCCGGCCGCGAAGGTGACCGAGCAGGACGTCGCGAAGCTGCGCTGACGCGGCATGCGACGAAGCAGGGCGACAACGTAAAAGAGGAGGAGCACAGCACATCGGGCGGGCCCCGATGCCGGTTGTTGCAGAGCGGGGCGGGCGGCGCGATTGGCCGCTCGCTCCGGTTCACAGGCAATCCGGTGCGTGCGGTTGCGCGCGCATCGTTTTCGTTGATCACACCATGACACCGAATCAACCGTTTCTCGCGTCCCAGCGCGATGTGCTGCTGCTGCTGTCCCGAATCCTGCTCGTGATCCTGTTCGTGATGTTCGGCTGGAAGAAGATTATCGACTTCTCCGGTACGATCGCGTTCATGGGCAGCGAGGGCGCGCCGGCTCCGATCATCTCGGCGGCGATCTCCGTCGTGATGGAGCTGTTCGTCGGGATCGCGATCCTCGTCGGCTTCCAGACGCGGCCGCTCGCGCTGCTGCTTGCGCTGTATACGATCGGCACCGGCATCATCGGCCACCACTACTGGACGATGACGGGCGGCGAGCAGATCAACAACATGATTCATTTCTACAAGAACATCGCGATCTCGGGCGGCTTGCTTGCGCTCTGCGCGGCCGGCCCCGGACGTTTTTCGATCGATCGCGGATAAGCGACCGGAGGCGCGTGCATGGGGCGCGCGACGGACGGTCGAGACTTCGAGGGGGCATCATTTTGCGACTCAAATACTTTGCATGGCTGATCGCGGCCGCCACGCCGGCGGCTGCGTTTGCGCAGACGAGCGTCACGCTGTACGGCCGGATCGACGGCGGCATCGAATACCTGAACCACATCGCGAAGCCGAACGGCGGCAGCGGGACGCGCTGGAGCGCGGAAAGCGGCGACTGGGGCACCAGCATGTTCGGGCTGAAAGGTGTCGAGGATCTCGGCGGCGGGATGTCGACCGTCTTCAACCTGGAAACCGCGTTCCAGGTGATGAACGGCCAGACGGGCGGCGGGCGCATGTGGTCGCGGCGCGCGTACGTCGGGTTGAAGAGCAACACGTGGGGTCAACTGCAGGCCGGCCGCAACCTGTTCATCGACAGCGACGGCGTGTGGGAATTCGATCCGTTCGTGCAGCAGGCGTTTTCGTCGGCGTCGCTTGTGCGCGGCCGCAACTGGCAGCAGAGCAGCAACAACATCGAATATCACAGCCCGGTGATCGGCGGCTTCGACGTGCAGGCGCAATATGCGTTCGGCAACCAGTCGCGCGGCTTCAACTACGGCGCGGCCGACGATTTCGGCCGCTCGGACGGGATCATGATCTCGTACCACTCGCCGGTGCTCGACGTGCGCGGCATCTATGACGAGCTGCGCGACAACAACGGCAAGTTCAGCAACATCTTCACGGCGTCGCGCGAGTACTTCGTCGGCGCGAACGTGAAGGTGTCGAAGTTCAAGATCCAGGGTGCGTATACGCACTATCAGGCGCCGGATAGCCCGGCTGGTGTCGCCGATCGTGCGGATCATTACTGGCTTGGTGCGACCTACTCGGCGACGCCGCAGTGGGCGGTGACGGGCGGCGGGTATTACGTGAAGGTGGGTGATGGCGGTGGAGACGCGTCGCACGATCCGTCGGGGCATGCGATCATGTACGTGCTCGGCACGACGTACAACCTGTCGAAACGGACGTTCCTGTATGGCACGGTCGCGTATGCCCGCAACGGCGGGAATTCGAACTTCTCGCTGATTGCGTCGCCGCGGGATGCGACGTCGGGGACGAGCCCGATGACGGGCGAGTCGCAGACGGGCGCGTATGTGGGGATGATGCATACGTTCTGAGTGTAGGCAACGCCAGATACGCAAAAGGCACGGGTGATGAACCCGTGCCTTTTGCGTTTACAGCGCTTGCGAAGCGTTCTGGCAAGCGTGCTGATGTCGGTCGGCGGAATCAGAGGCATCGTATCGGTTATGTGGCCGCGACATGTCGCTCTGCCATCGGTTCGCCGGCTCGGGCGTGGCTTACATACGTATCGCGTTGCGGGTGCAGTACACGCGCGATTGCGTCACACTTTCTAACGTTTGTGGACCGGAAACTTCAAGGCAAACGTCGGTTGCCCGATTTATCGCCGTCTGACTGATGCCAGCTACGGCGGGCACTTTCGCTGCAGACGTCGAATGCATCCCCCGACGGGCCGCGTGCCTATACTGCCCCGCGACATCGTTGTACTCGAAAGCATCACGTAAGCTCCCGTATCGATGAGATACCAATCGGCCGCCCGGCACCGCCCGGCGGCCGTTTTTGTTACTACACGGTACGGGGTAGCTTGATGGTTTCCGATCTCCTGAACAAGGCGCTGCGCACGCAATACGTGCAACACGGACGCATTGTCCGCCTCGATACGCCGCTTGGCGAAGACGGGTTGGTCCCGCTGTACGTCCGTGGGCGCGCGTGTCTCGGGAGAGACTTCGAATTCACGATCGACGCAACGTCGACGCGACTCGAAACGATTCAGGCGAAGGCGCTGATCCGGCAATCCGTGACGCTGTGGATTCGGCAAATGGACGGCAGCGAAATGCCAATTCACGGCTATGTGACTGCATTCAGTCGCCTGGGCGGGGACGGAGCCAATACCTACTACCAGCTCCGCTTCAATTCGTTCCTCGCGCTGCTGCGGCTCGGCAGTGACCGGCGCGACTGGATCGAGACTCCCGCGCAGCAAACCGTGTCCGATGTGCTTGGGAAGTATCCGCAGGCGGCCGGCAACTTTACTTGGCAACTGCGTCAATCGTTGCGCTCGTATTCTCAGCGGATGCAATGGGAATCCGACTGGAACTACGTCCATCGTACATTCGAAGAGCTTGGTCTTTTTCCGCGTTTCGATATCGCGCAGGACGGCAAGTCGCACAAGGTCGTCATCATGGACGATCTTTTCTCGGTTCCCGAATTGAAGCAAAAGACCATTTTGTTCAGCCGCTCGGTGCAGAACGAAGAATTCGATGGTCTGAGCGAGTGGATCGATTCGCAGGAAATTCAGTCGGCCGAACTCGACACAGGCACGTTCGACTACAAGCGCCCGGATCTTTCGAAGCACGTCACGATGCCTGCGTTCGATCTTGACGATGTACCGGGGCTGGGTGAGCAGTACGAATACACCGGGTCGCATACGTGGTCCGATCGCGACATGGGCGAGGCTCAGGCAAACGTTGTCACCGAGGAATGGCGCTCACGCGCGCAACGCTTCTACGGTGTGGGCGCATTGCGTTGCGCATGGCCTGGCCGCTATGGGGTGCTGAACGGGCACCCGGTGCACGATGCGCAGCCGGATCAGGATCGCGAAATGGCAATTCTCTCGGTGAACTGGCTCATTCAGAATAACGTGCCGGGACTCGAGAACCTGATGCGTTTTCGCAGGAGCCTGCGCGCTGAAGTCGAGCAAGCGCGCGCGAGCGGTGCGGGTTCGTCCGTACGCCATGACGACGGCGGCGTGGGATTCTTCCACGTCGAAATCGAGGCGCAACGGCGCCGCGTCGCGTTTCGTAGTCCGTTCGAACACAAGAAGCCGATCATGCAGCTTCAGACGGGCATCGTCGGCGGTCCCGAGGACGAAGAGATTTATACGGATGCGATGCTGCGTGCGAAGGTGCGGCTGACGTCCAATCGACTCAATGACGGCGACCAGAACGTGTCGGCGTGGATACGTGCGGCGATGCCCGATGCGGGCCACAAGCGCGGCGGCATGTTCCCGCTGCGCAAGAACGACGAAGTCTTGATTGGCTTCATCAACGGCAATTGCGATCGTCCCGTGATCCTGTCCAGAATGCACGGCGGCGAAAGCATGCCCGAATGGCACACGCACGGGCTGACTTCGGGCTTGCTGTCGCGCGAGTACGGCGGTGAAGGTTATAACCAACTGATGATGGACGACGCCAGTGGGCAGAACCGCGTGCATTTGTACTCGACGAGCTATAGCTCGCATTTGCACCTGGGCTATCTGATCCAGCACTCGGGCAACACGCGCGGCGCGTTCATCGGGCAGGGTTTTGACCTCAAGTCATTGAGCTATGGTGCGGTGCGGGCCGAGCAAGGGCTCTACGTTTCGACGCAACCTGCCACGACCCAACCGCTGAGTGTGACGGCAGCGTCCGAACAGCTTACCCGCGCCGAAGCGATGCTGGCGACGACGTCGAAGGCGAGCCAGACGAATCGCGCGCAGAGTCAACAAGACGGCCACGATGCACTAAAAACTTTCACGGACGCAACGCAGCATCCGGTGGCCGGCACGACCAAGGGCGGTCGCACGGCCGGCGGCGGCACGGGTAACGCGAACGGCTTTGCGAAGCCGATCATGCTGTTGTCCAGTCCGGAAGGCATTGCTGCATCGACGCAAGGGTCGGCGCATATCACGGCAAACAAGCAAACCAACGTGGTTGCCGGGGAAGACATCAACCTTGCAGCCGGTCGGGCGTTGCTCGCCAGTGTGTTGGAGCAAATCAGCCTGTTTGCGGAAAAACTCGGTGTCAAGGTCTACGCGGCGAGCGGCCCGATAGATCTCCAGGCCCAGAACGATTCGATGAGTTTGGCCGCCTCGCAAGATGTGAAGATTACGGCGGGCAAGAAGATGTATCTGTCGGCCGATGAGATCTGGATCGGCGCGAATGGCTCGTATATCAAGCTGACGGCGAACATGATCGAGAATGCAACGTCGGGCCAGATTGTAGAAAAGTGCGCGAATTGGGAGAAAGCAGGAGCGGCAAGCGGCACCTTGCAAAACCCGCTGCATTCGTCGCCGGTATCGGTCGACGGCGGGCGTTTTACGCTGTTCTCCGGTTGAGTCGCGCGGCCGGTATAGCGGCAACATAAGAAATTCTGAAAACCGAATCCGAGTCGGGAATCATGACCAAAACGACCCATAGGAAGAAGCACCCTCCAGCAGCCGCGCCGCAATCGGCCCCGAAACCAACGGAACCTGCGGATACGCCGCTGAGCTGGGCGTATCCATTCACGCCGGTAGGTAAGGCCGACGCGGCCGACCCGATGACGTATTTCAAGGCGCTGGCGAAGTGCGAGAACGGTTTTTATCCGCTAGGCGTCAGCGGCATGTGGCACGGGGGCGTGCACTTCGCCGACGGCAGCGCCGAAATGTTGAAGCAGGACAGCGGCGTGCGTGCCATCGCGGACGGCAAAATTGTCGCGTATCGGCTGAACACGCAATACGAGGAAACGACGTACCCGAACAACCTGGGTCTGGCGCACTACTCGACCGGCTTCGTATTGGTTCGACATGAGCTGAAATTACCGCCGAAACCGGCACCGAAGGACCCTGCGAAACCGGCTCCGGCTTCGGCTCCCGCGCCGGCATCGACTAGTGCTGCGCCTCCTGCACCCGCTCCAGCCGATAACGCGCCGTCCAACACCAAACCGGCGAACGACAAACCACTCGTGTTTTTCAGCCTGTACATGCATACGATGGATTGGGCGACCTATCAGAAGGCGATTGAGCAGGCCAAGGCGAACCCGAAGCCCGATCCAGAGCTTCCCACGCCGATGTCGTACTGGGAAGGCGATCGCTATTATCGAGTCGGCGATAAGGCGAAGGACCAACAATCGGTGCCGAAGGCGCCTGTGCAGTCTCCCGCTACGCGTGCCGATGGGGCAGACAATCTGCCGATCAACAACACCAGCCCGAACGAACCGATACCGACCGATAGCGATCAAGATGTGGCCCTACCGGCTCCCCAGACGGGATTGCGCATTCGGGAATTGTCAAACGGGAAGTGCAAGATTCTCGGGATACTGCCGACTGGGGCCGAAGTGATTGCCGGTGACGGCGATCCCGCACACACGGATTGGATCAAGATCAAGGCCATCAAATCGGGCACGATATTGCCTGCCGAAGTGGGCAAGCCGGTATCCCCCCAAGCGCCTTGGGGCTACGTGTTCAAAGGGGAACTGGATGCCGTTGTCGATCCGAAGCCGCTCGACACGGTTGTGATCCTGAAGGTGCCGCAGCGCATCAAGGCAGGCGAAGTCGTCGCGCATGTCGGCCAGTATCAATGGCCCATGAAGGCGAGTCCGATACCGCCGAAGCCGAACTACCCAATGTTGCATCTCGAAGTATTCGCGGGCGCGGATTTCAAAGATTTCATGGACCGAAGCCGCGCGCGTGCCAAAGAACTGAACGATAAAAACAAGCCGCTTCTGGAAATAGAGCCGGGGGCCAAGCTGGTCACCGAAATTCCCGCGCCCGATCAGAAACTGACGCAGGCGGGACTGAAGCTTGTACCGCTGGCCGATGCAAAGGGTTCGCGCTGGGTCAAGGTGCAGCCCAAGAGCGTGACAAATGTGCCCGCGAAGGGCAAGCAGAAGGCCACGCAGAATTTAGCAAACGTCGGGAACCCGATATGGGTAGAGAGCAGTCTTGCGAACACGATCAGTACCGCGAATGTGTCAGGCTGGCAGAACTTTCCGCTAGACGTTTCCAAGGCAAGCGGGCCGGGGGCGGATTTCCGGGACGTGCTTCGTCGTGCTGAACTCGACAAGCTTGGCGAGGGTAACGTTGCAATCGACGACAAGGGCCATCATTGGTGGAACATCACGATTGGTTCGAAGGATGGCTCCGAACTGAAAGGCTGGGTGTGCGACACTGGCCACCTTAACGTACAGTTTCGTAGTCCTTGGGAATGGCCGGGTTTCGAATTGGCCGATAACGGTAGTGTTGGCCCTGCCGACATGTTCAAACGCCACATCCATACGACTGAGCAATATCTGGCGGACGAGGACGGCACGGAGTTTATGGGGGAAGCGGCGAAGGTTAACGCTGGCGAACTCATCACGAAGATCGAAAAGGCGATCGATACGAATCACGACGGGACGGTGTCGGCGCAGGAACTGAAGCACGCACTGGATACGCGCTGGATGGCCGAAGCGGTCTCGCACCTTATAGTGCGCAATGAAACCGAATGGGGCGGTGGCCTCGGCAAGTGGGAAGATCTCTCCCCGCTCATGAAGACGCAGAAGGAGATGTGGAAGACGGAACTTGACCGACTCGCGAAGCTTCAGTGGTGGGAGGAAATCAAGGGGATTGACGGTTTCCCCACAGACCTTTCGCCTTGGCACTTTCATCCGATTGGATTGATCGGGAATTTTCTGGTAAGCGGAGGATGCGATTGTGCTGGTTCTCGACTTGAGCTATCAAGCATGCGGAAAATTGCGACAACCTGTGGTGACGCAAAAATTAACGAGTACCTTGATTCTATAAATCAGGCATTTGTCGATTACAAGATCAATACATGCATGCAGCGCGCTTATTTCATATCTCAAATACTTACGGAAAGTGGCGAGTTTAAATATACCCGGGAGCTGTCAAAGAATAATGCTCCGCTTGAGTATGACCCGTGGCGAGGTCGAGGGTTGATTCAACTCACGCACAAGGAGAATTACCAAGCCTATCAAGATTATTCTGGCGAAGACGTAACATCCGGGATGCCGGAGATTGAGAAGGTCGAGAAGGCGCCGCATTCGGTTTTATCGGCAGCTTGGTTTTTTGCTATTCATGTAAATTTGCTTAAACCTAGCGAGGAAGATGATTTAATTTGGGCTTCTCGAATTATTAATGGTGGATTTAATGGGTATGATCATCGATTGAGCTATCTCAATCTGGCTATCAAGGCTCTTGGGCTAGAGGCTTGCACGAAGCTGAATCGGGCAGGTATATATAAATTTGAGGAGAGTCGTGCCTATAACGAGAAGCGTGCGTCATTTGGTTGGGGTCATTGGCACGATCCCGGTTCGGCAGTCTCGGGTACGTCAAAGGATAAGGACGAGGCCATTAAGGGATTTAGGCGATACCTTGATCTTGATGATGCGGCAGGTAAGCCGGTGGATAAGCACGGCAAGCCAAAGGATCAGAATTGGTATCACATTGCCGTTGTGCGCCCACATGCTGAAGCGAGACTTTTAGCACTGATGGCATCCTAATTAAAGGTTGGGTCATGAAGCAAAAAAACGTATTTAGTATACTATTTGTCTGTGCGTTGACTATGTGTGCCCACTCTTCTTTGGCGCTATCTGGTGAGAATAAAATAGTTGGCGACTTTGAAGGAATCGGAAAACCCGGAATTTTCACATCCGAAGCTGCGCATAATGGGTTGAATATTCAATACTACTCGCCTTCTTTGGGGCGATCGCTTTCGTATAGGGTTGAGAGTTTTGATGAATGCAGCATGATGGGTATATATATAATTCCGCATACAAACCTATTGGCTGTTGATGGAAGTTGCTCTAGTCAAGGAGGGCAGATATATCGCTACATCTACAAGTGGAGTGCCAGCGAAAAAAATTGGTGCTTGATCCGGCAAGTCAATGGTGAAAAATCTGATATTACGTCTGGAATGGTGGTGCCAGTAGAGGATGTTTTGCGGGTAAATGGATGTGCGACTATAGGAAAAAACGACTCGCTGACGTACAAATCGAAGGATCAAGTGCGGAGCGAAATTCGCAGTGAATTGGATGATTTTAAGAAGGCTGCCCAGCAACAGTCGTCGCTAGAGAAGTATATCGCCGAAATGCCGGATTTTCGTGTGGCTGAGCTTGGGTCATATATCGATGCTGACAATGTTGAAGACATCAATAATTTGGCATTTTATTTGGGGAAATATAAGAGAAGTGGTGATGCGGTGGAGGTATTGCAGTTTTTGGTGAAAAAATTCCCAAGCCGAACCGTGGCTAGATTGAATTTGGCTGATGCATATTGGGATATTGACGCCAAAGAGTTGGCGGCTCTGGAGTATCGTGAGTATAGGCGGCAAATGAATGAAAAAGGGATTTCCGCAAAAATCCCCCCTCGGGTCCTAGATAGGATGAAGTAATTTATTTTTCAACACTTTAAAAATGTGATGAATCTAATTCGAGTTGGTGACGGCACCGACCACGGCGGTAAGGTTGAAACTGGATCATCGACCATGAAATTCGATGGCCGTTACGTCGCTCGTAAAGGCGATCGCGTGTCGTGTCCGCAGCATCCCAACGTGTCACCGAACCTCATCGAGGAAGGCGATGAATCGATGAAGGACAACGGCATTCCGATTGCGCGACACGGCCACCGAGCGACGTGCGGCTGCCACCTGATTTCGAGTCTCGCGTAGCGCTATAGCAGCGGCACGATGCTAGTCCGCATCGGACAGCGC
This sequence comes from Burkholderia sp. MS389, assembly GCF_016899425.1. GTDB lineage: Bacteria > Pseudomonadota > Gammaproteobacteria > Burkholderiales > Burkholderiaceae > Burkholderia > Burkholderia sola. The sequence continues at coordinate 711,930 of NZ_CP045995.1, read as the reverse complement.
ACGATCACGGAGCCGTCGTTCTTCGACAGGACGACGAGCTGGGTGAAGCTGTTGGCGGGCGCGTAGCGCGACAGGTACAGGTCGAGCAGCAGAATCAGCGTGCCCATGCTGTTTTCAATGAACGCGCTCTCATCTGCCGCCATCACAATTTCGAAGCCTCTCATTAGGGCCGAATGCGGCTTGATCGCCAGTAGTCTCTCGACGACGTTTCGCTTGACGAACGAAATCGCCCCGACGTGTTCGGCGCGTCGGTCGCTCGGTGCAAGCTGGCGCATGAGTTTCACGAAGTCCGGCCATCCCTCGCGTGTCAACTGCGCCAGGTTGGCTGTCGTCAGTGCGAGCACGCGCCACTGCGCTTCCGACTCACGGGACGCGCTATACGTCGGTGTCGGCTGTTTCAGCAGCGTAATCCTGCAAGGCACGTGATCGTTTTCGTTTTTCAGATCGCCCTTGAGGGAGCCGATCCGCATCCGCGAAGGCCAGTCGCGATTCGTGCAGGTGAGGTCGGCATTCAATTGCAGCGGCGTTTTCGCCACCGCTGTCCCGTCCGCGCGTAGCAGTACGAGCGACGTTTCACGTCCGGGATGATGGATTGCCGCGTAGGGATCGTGGCGCGTGATCCAGAATCGTTCGCCGGCCCCGACGCCCCATGCATTCAGCGACGGAATAGTGGTCCCGTCTGACGGATCGCGAACCGCATCAACCGAATAGATGCCGCGTATGTCTGGTCGGCTCGGTTTCGGCACGACGGGATAATCCGCGGCGATTTCGCCACGCGACGACTTGACACCCATATGCTTGAACAGGTTCACGATTGGCGTACAGAACAATCCGATGTTGTCCGCCGATAGCGGGGTGAGCGCTTGCGCGATGCGTGAATCGGCGTGCATGCCTTCGATCGCCAGATGCAGTGTTACGCGCCGCGCGCGGTTCATTTGGAGAGGTTTGAGACATCGGCGTAAATGAATGTCGACAAAATCGAACTTGTCCGGAAATCCGACGTATTCCAGCAGCGGTTGAACCAGCGGCGAATTGTGCGACGGCGGCAGCAGCATATCGTCCGGGCCGAACCCGACCGGAGTGACCGGTATCCCCGCAATTGGCATCCACCGTCCGCTGTCGTCCGCTTCGACAAATGCGCCACGGACGCGCAGCAGGACCGTATCCAGCAGCGCGACGACGGTCTGGCGTTCTCCAGCGAAATGGACGCGCAGCGTGTTGGGCGAAATCGCGCCGAGAGGCGAGGCGGCTACCGTCGGCTCAATCGTGATGGAAATGAAGCTGGTTGTGTTCGGCGGCAATGCGACTTGTGCCGGTGCGACGGTGCTGCGCGAGAATCGAGCGTTTGCGATGTGGAGCGGCGCAAGCGTTACGTCATAAGCGGTTCGAAAGCGAACTTCCCCGCCGCGCGACGTGAGCTCCATGCCACGCGGCAAGACGACCGGCTTGCCCGGTAATTCCTTGATCGGATCGAAGCGAGCGATCGAACATGCAGGGAACGGTCGCAAGTAGTGCGGGTGCAAGACATGGAGCAGCGCTTCGGTGAACTTCGGTGCGCCGTCGTCCAGGTTGGCCCGGATTTCGGCTGCAATCAACGCGAACGCCTGCATCATCCGCTGGATGTGTGGGTCTTCCGTCTGTCCGCCTGTAAAGCTCAGGCGGGCGGCAATTCGTGGATACTCGTTGGAGAAGGTTGCGAACTGATCCTCCAGTTTCGTCAGTTCCTGTTCATAGTAGCCGCGCAGCTTGTCGTGCATATCCAACGTCGTCAGGCCTCTGCAGGTCACGACGTGCGTCGTATTGTCCAACGGTCATCGTAGTCGAATCTTCATCCTCCGAGTTTCTGCAGTCCGATAGTCCGAGGCCAAAATATGAGTCTGACGAGATTACGGAAACGGCACGACGGCGGGACAAACCGCCTGCGTTCGCATGCGATTGATATTCAGTAACCGATATTGACGGGTTTTGGCATCAGCCGTGGTTCCTTCAATCTCGGCGTGAATATGTTTCGCAATGTGAACTTCGAGAGGCGGCTCGTCGAGATAAAGCCGGGACGGCAGTCGCCGACGTGGGACAAGATCAGCGGGTTGATGTCGGCGGCGGGATGCCGACGGTCTTTAATCTGGAAACCGCGTTCCAGGTGATGAATGGTCAGACGGGGGTACTACGCGAAGGTAGGCGACGGCGGCGATGCGTCGTACGATCCTCGGGGCGCGCGATGATGTACGTGCTCGACATGACGTACAACCTGTCGGAGCGCGTGTTTCTGTACGGGACTGTTGCGTACGTGCGCAACGGCGGCAATTCGAATTTCTCGCTGCTCGCGACGCCGCGTGGCGCGACGTCGAGTACGAACCCGATGACGGGCGAGTCGCAGACGGGCGCGTATGTGGGGATGATGCATACGTTCTGAGTGTAGGCGCAGTGCACGCAAGGCACGGGCGAGGGCAGCCCGTGCCTTGTTGCGTTTGCGGCTTTGCCGAATCATTGTGACGTGCACATCAGCGCCGGCGCGCAGATTGAGGTGCGCCGGGCCTGCCTGCGGGCCGCTATATGGCTCCCGCGCATCGCTTGTTCATCTTTTCGCCGCGAGTCTTATAGCTGGCGTTACGCGTCGTGCTACCGATAACGTAGCTGGAGGGATTCACATTTTCTGACGTTTATGGGCTGAAAATTCTGCGACGGCTTGGCTGTCCCGGAGGATGGAAGTGGTTTTGGCTGAAAACACTATCGTGCAAATCAAGAACAAGGTACTGGTCTATGTTACGTGGCGAGACCGACTGCTCACGTTTACCCAACCGAAGTTCCCGGAAGCCGGGAGGCAAGTGGTTGCCGGCACGATGAACCACGGCGAAGTGCCAATAGCCGCCGCGCTACGCGAGCTACGCGAGCTACGCGAGCTTCGCGAGGAGAGCGGTATCAGCGACGCTCAAGTCGTGCGTGTCCTCGGCGATTACTTCTGTTCGATGAAGAAATTCGGAAGAAGTGAGATTCAGCATCGGCATGTCGTGCATGTCATGGTGAGTGATGCCATTGCAATGAAGGCGCACCGGACGCATTTCGAGGTCGACTCAAGTCCCGGTGGTGAGCCTATTGAATTCCGCTTCCAGTGGTTTCTCCTTTTTGGAGAGGTATTCACGCTGATCGGTGGGCACGATTTCTTCTTACCCATGCTGAAACACTTCATGCGCGAGCATCAACATGCGCGGTTGAACAGAACTGAAACATGAAGGTTTGCATCGTAGGCCCGTCGGGTGCGGGGAAAACGACTATCGCTCGGGAGTTGGCTCGGAGGTTCGATACTGACGCGTATGAATTCGACAACGTCTATTGGGACAAGAGCGGTGAAGAGTATGTGAAGAACTCGGATCAGGCGATGGCTGACGCTATCGCGACGATCATCGCCGAAGCCGGCTGGTTCGTCGAAGGCGCGTACGACAAGCGGATGTATCCGCTGCTCGCCGAGTGTTCGCTGATCCTGAAGGTCGAAGTCCCGTTCCGTGTGCGAGTGATACGCCTGATCAAGCGCTTCATCGGGGCGACGGTGACCGGAAAGTTGCCTAGGGAGATCTTCAGGAACACCATCGGATTGGTCAAGTTTTCGTTCCGCTTCGATAAGCAGCTCAGCGATTTCCTGTCCGCGGACGTAGTGCTTTCGACGAAGGTCGTTTCAGTCCGCGACACATCATCGAGCATTGAAGCAATGCGTATGGCGGGTCTCTGCTGACGCTATTGCAGGCCTGCGCTGATCCACCGCAGTCCGATCGGCGCCGTGCATCAGAACACGCACGCCTCGGTCTTCGTCAGCACCGCAAACGGGCCCGCCAGCGTCGCATTGTGATGCGCGACGATCCGCTCGGCCGGCAACGCAGGTGTATCCATGCAGGTATGCGCATCGGCAACGAGCACCGCGCGAAAGCCGAGATCGCCGGCCGCGCGGCACGCCGTGTCGACGCAGTACTGCGTCTTCATCCCCGCGATCACGATCTCGCCGATACCGGCCGCATGCAACCACTCGGCGAGCCGCGTGCCCGCGAAGCAACTTGGGCGAGTCTTGTCGAACACGATGTCGCGTGCGGTATCGATCGCAAGCTCCGGCAGCAACGCGGCCAGCGGCGCGTCGGGCGCGATCGGCGAGCCGGCCGGGCCGGTGTGACGCACGGCGAACACGGGCGCGCGGGCTTCATGCGCGCGACGAATCAGCTGGTTGACGTTGGCCAGCACGCGTTCACCGTCATACGGACGATCTGGACCATGAAACAACCCGACCTGCATGTCGATGACGAGCAGTGCGCGTTTCGGGAAAGGGACTTCGGACATTGCGTTTCTCCTGAGTGGCCGATGCAGACGGAGAAACGGAAAGACCCCGTCCGGAACCGGCGGGGCCTGTGGGAATCGGTGACGCTACGATCTTGCGCGCACTCGCCGCACGGACCCGCCGAAGGCGGTCGTGCGCGTGGTCGTCGAAAGGGTGATCGTGGCGTTGTGCATTGAATGATCATGCCCGATGCGCGGGCGCGGCGTCAATGACGTACGTCACGCACCCACGCATCGGCCACCGCTCAATCCAGCGCCTTCCCGGCCTTCTCGTCCATGCAACGAATCGCGAGCAGCGTGAACACGCCACACCCGATCGCATACCACGCCGGCGCATTCGGATTCCCGGTCGCCGCGATCAGCCACGTGACGAAGAATTGCGCGAAGCCGCCGAAGATTGCGACGCCGACGCTATACACGAGCGCACCGCCCGTCGCACGCACCGCACGCGGAAACAACTCGCCGAGCATGGCCCCCGTCGCACCGATGTTGATCGCATGCACGATCGACAGCGCGGCGATGATCGACAGCAGCGACGCGGCGCCCGGCCAGCGGTTCAGCGCGATGAACGCCGGGTAGATCGCGGCCATCAACACGATGCGCGTCCACCAGACGATCCGGTTGCGCCCATACACGTCGGACAGGTGGCCGCCGATCGGCGTCACGAGCATCAGGATCGCGCCAGCGACGCAGCCGGCCGTCATCGACAGCCACGTCGGCAGGTGCAGCACCTGCACGCCGTAGATCGCCATGTAGAACACGATGATGTAGTGGATCGACGTGCCGCCGATCGTTACGCCGAGCCCCGCGAACACGGCTTTGCCGTGATGGCGCAGCACGTCGGCGAGCGGCAGCGACGCAACGGGTTCGTCGTGCGCGGCGGCGGGCGAGGGTGCCGCCGCCGGCACTTCCTCGACGGTGCGGCGTAGCCAGTAACCGAGCGGCACGAACAGCGTGCCGATGATGAACGGCACACGCCAGCCCCAGCTTTCGAGTTGCGCGGCGCTCAGCGTCGACGTCAGCGCGACGCCGGTGAGCGCGCCCGCGAGCGCGGCGAGCCCCTGGCTCGAGAACTGGAACGACGCATAGAAACCGCGACGATGCTGCGGTGCCTGTTCGAGTAGCAATGTCGTCGAGGCGCCGACTTCGCCGCCCGATGCGAACCCTTGCAGCAGCCGCGCGAGCACGAGCAGCAGCGGCGCGGCGATGCCGATCTGCGCGAAGGTCGGTGCGACCGCGATCGTCGCGGTGCCGAGCGCCATCAGCAGCAGCGTGAGGATCATCGCCTTCTTGCGGCCGGCGCGGTCCGCATACATGCCGATCACGAGCCCGCCGAGCGGACGCGTGACGAAGCCGACGCCGAAGCTCGCGACCGCGAGCATCAGTTGTCCGAACGACGAATGCACGGGAAAGAACAGCTTGCCGATCAGGATTGCGAAGAAGCTATAGACCGTGAAGTCGTAGAACTCGAGCGCATTGCCGACGGCGGCGGCCGCGATCAGCCGGCGTTTCTTCGCGGCGGCGCGGGCGTCGACCGGCGTGCCGGCGAACGGAAGGGCGGACGTTTCCATGGGGTTCCCCCGGGTAGGCACGAAACTGCGTGGTGAAGGATCGTCAGGCCGCGAGCCAGGCTTCGGCGACGCGGACCCAGTAGCTCGCGCCGATCGCGAGGATGTCGTCGTTGAAGTCGTAGCCGGGGTTGTGCACCATGCAGCCGCCCTTGCTGCCGATCCCGTTGCCGATGAACGCGTAGCAGCCGGGGCGTGCTTCGAGCATGAACGCGAAATCCTCGCTGCCCATCAGCGGCGCGGCGTCGGTTTCGACGCGTTCGGCGCCGAGCATCTGGCGCGCGATGTCGGCCGCGAACGCGGTCGGTTCCGCGTGATTGACGAGCACCGGATAGCCGTAGTCGTAGTCGACTTCCGCGGTGACGCCGAAGCTCTCCGCCTGGCCTTTCGCGAGCGCTTCGATACGGCGCGCGAGCAGCGCGCGCACGTCGGCGTTCAGCGCGCGCACCGACAGTTTCATCACGACGGTTTCGGGAATGATGTTGAACGCCTCGCCGGCCTGCACGCTGCCGACGGTGATCACGGCCGCATGCTGTGCATCGACCTCGCGCGCGACGATCGTCTGCAGCGCGACCATGATGCTGCCCGCGGCCGACATCGGATCGCGCGCGAAATGCGGCATCGCGCCGTGGCCGCCGACGCCGCGCAGCGTGATCGTCACGCGGTCGGCCGACGCCATCGCGGCGCCGGTGCGGAACGCCATGTCGCCGGCCGCGCGGCCCGGCATGTTGTGGATCGCGAAGATCGCGTCGCACGGGAAACGGTCGAACAGGCCGTCGTCCATCATCGCCTTCGCGCCACCGAAGTTTTCCTCGGCGGGCTGGAAGATCAGGTTCAGCGTGCCGGAGAACCGGCGCGTGGCCGCGAGGTGGCGCGCCGCGCACAGCAGCATCGCGGTGTGGCCGTCATGGCCGCATGCATGCATCTTGTTCGCGTGGCGGCTTGCGTACGGCAGGCCGGTGGTTTCCGCGAGCGGCAACGCGTCCATGTCGGCGCGCAGGCCGACCGTGCGCGCGCCTTGCCCTTCGCGCAGCACGCCTACCACGCCGGTCTTGCCGATACCGCGATGTACGTCGTAGCCCCAGCCGGTGAGCAACTCGGCGACGAGATCGCTCGTGAGCGTTTCTTCGAATGCGAGTTCGGGATGGGCGTGGATGCGGCGGCGCACCTCGACGAGTTCGGGGGCGATCGCGGCGATGCCGGGGATGACGGGGTTCACGGCTGGCAGCATGGTCTCTCCAGTGGGGCGGGTGGGGCGTTTGACGCGCATATGACGACCAAGCATATAAATTTCTTTTGCGTACCAGAAGCTGCTAAATTGCTTTGGTGCACACCGTCGGTTGTCGCTCGGGAATACCCTGAACCCCTGCGCGGCACGGCGCACAGGGTTTCCACGGATCACGCATTGCCCCATGAAATACCATCAGCTGAAAGCGTTCGTCACCGCCGCGGAGGAAGGCAGCATTCGTGCGGCCGCGCGGCGCCTGAACGTGTCGCCGGCCGCGCTGACGAAGGCGGTCAAGGAGCTGGAGATCGCGCTCGGCGTATCGCTCGTCGTGCGCACCGCGCGCGGCGTGCAGCTCACCGCGTTCGGCCAGCAACTGCAGGTGCGCGCGCGGCTGATCGTCGCGGAAATGCAGCGCGCCCGCGACGACATCGAGCAGGCGCAGGGCGCGATGACGGGCTCCGTCGCGGCGGCGATCACGCCGGCGGCGGCGGTGACGATCCTGCCCGACGCATTCCGTGCATTCCGGCGCCGCTTTCCGGTGGCGCGCGTCAATCTGGTCGAAGGGTTTCCCGGCGTTGCGCTACCGCGCCTGCACGACGGTTCGCTCGATTTCGCGGTGGCCGTCGTCGTGCCGGAGCTGCTGGCGGCCGAGTTCGATCATGCGGAGCTCTATGCGAGCCGCTCGCTGATCGTCGCGCGCAAAGGGCATCCGCTCGCGTCGGCCACGTCGCTCGCCGATCTCGTCGAGGCCGACTGGCTGATGAATCCGTCGCCGGAAAGCTCCACGCAGGTACTGTTCAACTCGTTCGTCGCGTACGGATTGCCGGTGCCGGCGCGTGTCGTCGAGTGCCCGAGCTTCGGTCTCGCGCACAGCCTGATGACCGGTTGCGACCTGATCGCGTCGATGCCCGAGCAATTGCTGCAAGGCGAGTGGGCACGCGATCAGCTCGCGGTGCTGCCGATCCGCGAGCGCTTGCCGGGCGTATCGGTGCAGGTCGTCACGCGCCGCGACAGCCCGCTGACGCCGGCCGCGGCGATGCTGCTCGATTGCCTGCGCGATTCCGCGCGACGCAAGGGATTAAGGTGAGCGCGCGCCCGCAAGGATCACGTAGTGATCCTGACGATCATGGGCCCGGCATGTGCCGGCCGCGCGCCATTCGGGCGCACCTTGCGCGAGCCGGTATCATAGCGGCCGGCCCGCCGCTCCGGCCGGCCGCCAACCACACCGCCATCCGGCATCCAGCAATCAGAGGCATCCCATGACCAGTGCAACCCAATTCGACAACGTATCGGTCGTCAAGCGCGCGAACGTCTATTTCGACGGCAAGTGCGTGTCGCATACCGTGCTCTTCCCGGACGGCACGCGCAAGACGCTCGGCGTGATCCTGCCGTGCGCACTCAACTTCGGCACGGATGCACCCGAATTGATGGAAGTGCAGGCCGGCAAGTGCCGCGTGAAGCTCGACGGCAGCAGCGAATGGCAGACCTACGGCGCCGGCGAATCGTTCTCGGTCCCGGGCAAGAGCCGCTTCGACATCGAAGTGCTCGAGACGCTCGATTACGTCTGCAGCTACCTGTAAGGCGCTTCCCGCGCGGCAAAGAAAAAGCCCCGCCGAAGCGGGGCTGGTCGCAAGCGGATGGCGCAAGGCCATCCGAAGCGCCTGTTCTCGTTACTGCGTTACAGGCAGGCGTTGATGTCGCCGGCGGACGCTGCGTCGCCACGCACGCCGACCCACGTTTTCGCACCCGGCTTCCACGACGGACGAACCATCGCGGCGGCGCCGTTCGGCGGCTGCTGGCCCGGTGCATACACGTCGGTCGCGAGGCCATTGGCCAGCACGTTCTGCGAGATCACCTGTTGTTGCGACTTGTCGGCCCAGGTCTTGGCGATGCACGCCGACACCTCGGGCGCGTCTTTCTGGCTTTGTCCCACGTTCTGCACGGCAGGTTCGGCGGCATGAGCAGAAATTGCCACGGTCAATGCGATGAGCGGTAAGTATTTCACGTTCACGTTATCTCCCTCGAGTCGTGATTGATTGAGTGGGATGCGCAGCAATGCTGCGTGCAAGTGAGATTCCATCCTGCAAGCACGGTTCCGGCCATTCCGAAACAAGTTGTTAACGCGCTTGCCAAATGGCGGCTCGGATGCTGCGCATGTTGCTGCGGCGCGGCATGCGTCGTGTACGGTTCGACGTCATGCGTGGCGCGGTCCGCGCGCTGCCCGATCGTGGTGTGGTGAAGTGACGGCCGCGGCTGGCGGGATGTCTGTGCATCCCGCGCCGCGACGCTTTATCTGATGACGAAGTGGAATGGCTGATGGATGGCCCCGTCGCATGAGCACCATGATGACAAACTTTCGTCTGCCGAATTGTTAACCAACTTTAAACGCGGGAAGGCGGCGGGGAAGCGATGCGCGGCCGGGCGAACGCCCCGCATGCGGTTTGTGTCAGCTGGCCTTGCGCGAGCCGACGTCGCGCAGGTTGACCGGAACGACCGGACGGAAGCGCTCGCGCTTCTGTTCGTCGTCGAAGTGCTGGAGCGCCGGCTTGATCAGGTCGCTGCGCGACACGATGCCCGTGACGCGCAGCGATTGTTCGTCGGCGACCACCGGCAGGCGTTCGAGGCCGAGCATCGCGAGGCGAGACGCGACGACGCGGCACGTTTCGTGCGCCAGCGCGACGGCCGGTGCGCGGTTGGCGAACGCGTCCGAGATCGGCGTGTCTGCGCCGGTTTGCGCGCGCTGCGCATCGAGCATCGCGCGATCGACGAGGCCGAGCAGTCGCCCGTGCTGCACGACCGGATACGCGCGGTGCGTCTGCTTCGCGCCGAAGTATTGCGCTTCGACGGTATCGAGCGTCGTTGCGCCGTCGATCGCGACGAGCCGATCGGCCGACGTCATCACTTCGCCGATGTCATGCCGTTCGAGCGGATCGACGCCGTATTCGCGATAGATGTGATAGCCGCGACGTGCGATTTTCTCCGTCATGATCGAGCGCTTCATCACGATGGTCGCGAAGCCGTGCGCGACGAGCGTCGCCGCAAGCAGCGGCAGCAGCGCGTTGGCGTCGTGCGTGAGGCCGAACGCGAACACGATCGCGGTGAGCGGGGCGCCGAGCGTCGCGCCGAGCGTCGCGGCCATGCACACGAGCGGCCACAACGCCGGATCGCCGCCCGGCAACACCGGCGACAGCACGGTGCCGAGACCGGCGCCGAGCATCAGCAGCGGGGCAAGCACACCGCCCGACGTGCCCGAGCCGAGCGCGATCACCCACATCACGGCCTTCACGATCAGCAGCGCGAGCGCGATCTTCAGCGCGATGTGCTGGTGCAGCAGGTCGCCGATCACGTCGTAGCCGACGCCGAGCGCGCGCGGCTCGAGCCAGCCGCCGACGCCGATCACGATCGCGCCGAGCGCCGGCCACCACATCCAGTGCACGGGCAGCTTCGCGAATGCGTCTTCGACGCGATAGAGCGCCGCCGACAGGCCGCACGCGAGCATGCCCGACAGCAGGCCCGCGACGATGCACGACAGCAGCGCGACGGGCGTCGGCGCGGCCGTCGTCAGCGGAAACAGCGGATCGACGCCGAAGAACACCGCGCGTGCGAAGCCGGCCACCGCGCATGCGAGCGCGACCGGCAGGAAACTGCGCGGACGCCATTCGAACAGCAGCAGTTCGACCGCGAGCAGCACGGCGGCCACCGGCGTGCCGAACACGGCCGTCATGCCGGCGGCCGCACCGGCGACGAGCAGCGTCTTGCGCTCGGCGGCGGTCACGTGCACGCATTGCGCGATCAGCGAGCCGAGCGCGCCGCCCGTCATGATGATCGGGCCTTCGGCGCCGAACGGGCCGCCGCTGCCGATCACGACGCCGGACGACAGCGGCTTGAGGATCGCGACCTTCGGCGACATCCGGCTCTTGCCGAACAGGATCGCCTCGATCGCTTCGGGAATGCCGTGGCCGCGGATCTTCTCCGAACCGAAACGCGCCATCAAGCCGACGATCAGCCCGCCGATCACCGGGACCGCGATCACCCAGGCGCCGAGCGTGTTGTTCGCGGGCGAATGGTCGGCGAACGACAGTTGCTGGAAGAAGAACAGGTTCGTGAACAGGCGGATCAGGCTCAACAGCACGAATGCGGCGAGCGTGCTGAGCAGGCCGATCCCGGCGGCGAGCAACGCGATCCTGGGCAGGCGTTCGTTGGTCGAGAAATCGCGTTTGTGTGGTGCGTTCATCGGAGTGGCAAGGGTCAGTAATCGATCTGGGGAACCAGGAACGTGCCCTTGAGCGACTTCAGCTCGGCACGATGCATGGCCGCGAGACGGGCAAGCAGCGTTTCGCCGGCCGGCTCGAGGTGGACTTCGACCTGGCGGCGGTCGGCTTCGCTCGGCTTGCGCTTCACGAGCCCGAGTGCTTCGCAGCGCGTCACCAGCGCGACGACGCCGTGGTGCTGCGCCTGCAGGCGTTCCGCGAGTTCGCCGATGGTCGCCCATTCGCGATGCGGATAACCCTTGATGTGCAGCAGCAGCAGGTATTGCAGCGGCGTCACGCCTTCGCTTTGCGCGGCGCGTTCGGAGAAGCGCTCGAAGCGGCGCATCTGGTAGCGGAACTCGGACAGTTGCTGGAAATCGCTTTTCGTCAGTGCGCGTCGGGTATCGGTCATCGAGGTCATTCGGGCAGTCGGTTGCGGTGACGATTAATATATCACAATGTGATATAAATGGCCGAAATCGGTCGGATTGGCTGCATTCCGCGTTCCGCCGGCGGCTACATGTGGTGCGCGCTACGCGGCTTCGAGCATTTGGGTCTGCTGATAAAGGCCCGTGACGAGATCCGTCTGCGTAATGATGCCGACGAGCCGGCGCGATGCATCGACGACCGGAATATGGTGGTGGCCCGAATGCGTGAACAGCGGCACGAGCGCGGTGATCGGCATCGTTTCCGGCACCGACGCGACGTCGCGCGTCATTACCGACGCGACGCTCGCGGGCTGGCCGCCGAACGATTGCGGCAGCCGCGCGGACAGGCGCTGCCACAGCGGGGCCGGATGGCGCAACTGGCGCGTGAGGTCGGCGCGCGTGACGATGCCGATGAGGCGGCCTTCGCCGTCGACCACGGGCAGCGCCTTCACGCGGTGGCGGTCGAGCAGCGTGAGCGCGGCCGTGACCGACGTCGACGGCGCGACCTCGATCGCATGCTTCGTCATCAGGTCGGCGCACTTCAACTGGCCGAACGTGCGCGTATAAGCCTGCATTTCCGTTTCGCGCAGCAGCGTTTCGAGATCGTCCGGATCGACGTCGAGCCATTCGCTGCGGCGCTTCAGTACCGCATCGAGGTCGTCGCGCGTGAAGCCGCCGCGCGCCGGTGCGGCGCCCGCCTGCGGTTTCGCTTCGGGGCGCACGCCGCCGTGCGGGTAGCGGTGCCCGGTCAGCGCGTGGTAGAGGAGCGCGGCCGACAGCAGGATCGCCGATTGCAGCGCGATCGGCTGCAGCACGAAGCCGAAGCCGAGCGAATGAATCGCCGGGCCGCCGACCACCGCGGTGAGCGCGACGGCGCCCGACGGCGGGTGCACGCAGCGCAGCGCGAACATGCCGCCGATCGCGCAGGCAATGGCGACCGCGGCGGCCGTGATCGGATCGGCGATCCATTGCGCGCACGCGACGCCGACGGTCGCCGCGACGAGATTGCCGCCGACGATCGACCAAGGCTGCGCGAGCGGGCTCGCCGGCACCGCGAACAGCAGCACGGCCGACGCACCCATCGGCGCGACGAGCAGCGGCACGAGGCCCGGCGCGCCGGGCAGCAGCCGCATCGTGACGCCGACCGTCGCAATGCCCACGAGCGCGCCGGCGCACGCGCGCAGGCGCTCGCGCCAGCCGAGGGTCATCGGATGGGGAATGAAACTGTGCAGCCATTGCCGCAACGTGCGGCGCGACGGGGAGGAGCCTGACGACATGGATGGTGAGCGGTAAAAGGACGGCGCTGGGGCGCGGTGACAAGCGTCGAATTATATCGTGTTGTGATATAAATTGCCGCGCCGCATCACGCCGTTGCACGCGCACGACGTACAAGTCTTGCAAAATCCTTTCATCGCATGAGAGCTTGCGCGCGCATCACCGCGCAAATTTGTCTGCAGCGGCGTACAATTCGGCGCAGTCAATTCCCCCGTCATGCCAGAACCCTGTCCTCGATGCCCGCTCTCCCGCCTTCTCCCCGGCACGGTGATCGATTCGACGCGGTTCGCGGCCGCGTTCCGTTGCCCCTCTGACGCGAGCGCCGCCGACGCCTCCCCACCGACTCTCCCCAAGCCAATTCAATGGACATGCTCGAAAACATGCGCCTGTTCGTGCGCGTTGTCGAAGCCGGCAGTTTTACTGCGGTCGCGAAGGAAATCGACGCGACCACCGCGCAGGTGTCGCGCGCGGTCTCGAACCTCGAAGCCCACGTACAGACGCGTCTGCTGCATCGCACGACCCGCCACCTCGGCCTGACCGAAAGCGGCGAACGCTATTTCGAGCGCGCGAAATCGATCCTCGCGGAACTCGACTACGCGAACGCGGAGGCACGCAACGCGCTGCTGCGGCCGAGCGGCAAGATGCGCATCCATGCGATGACGGGGCTCGGGCAGAGTCATGTCGTGTCGTCGATCGTGCGCTACCAGGCGGACAACCCCGACGTGTCGGTCGAGCTGACGCTCGCGCAGCGGATGCCGAATCTGGTCGAGGAGGGCTATGACGTGTCGATCGTGACCGCGTCGCAGTTGCCCGATTCCGGCTATGTCGCGCAGACCTGCGGCACGAGCTGCAGCGTGCTGGTCGCGTCGCGCGAATACCTGGCGCGGCACGGCACGCCGCAGACGCCCGACGAGCTGCCGAACCACGTATGTCTGCGCCTCGACACGCCCGCGTCGCCGGCCGGCGAATGGCGGCTCGAACGCAGCGACGGCGAGGAGACCGTCTACGCGCTGCAGCCGGCGCCATTCCAGGTCAACGTGCCGGATGCGCTGTGCGTCGCGGTGCGTGCCGGACGCGGGATCGCGTGCGTGGCGCTGTATACGGTGCTCGACGATATCCGCGAAGGGCGCCTGATCCGCGTGCTGCCCGAATACCGGCTGCAGACGGTGAGCGTCTATGCCGTCTATGCGACGCGCCGTTATCTCGATGCGAAGATCCGCACCTTCCTCGATCACCTGCGCACGACGCTCACGCCCGCGCTGGAGAACGATCTGCGCGAACTCGACCGGCTGACGACCGAGCACGCGCCAGCCGGCCGTCAGCGCGCGTAACGGTGCGCCGTCGCACGGCCGCGACGTTCATGCGGCCGGCGCGATGCGGATCCGCTCGAAGCGGCCCGCGAGCCACGTGTACGCGGCAATGCCGATCAGCCCGTGCGCGGCGACGAACCACAACGCGCCGGCGAACGAACCCGTGCTCGCGACGAAGTAGCCGATCACGAGCGGCGTGACGATCCCGGCGATGTTGCCGAGACCATTGAAGACACCGCCGCTCAGCCCGACCATGCCTTCCGGCGCCGTGTCGGCGAGCACGGCCCAGCCGACCGCCGCGAGTCCCTTGCCGAAGAACGCGATCGTCATCAGCGCGATCACGACCGCGTTCGACGATGCGCCGTTCGCGAGCACGAGCAGCGTCGCCATCGCCATCCCCGCGACGAACGGCGTCTTGCGCGCCCGCGACGGATGCATGCCGCGCCGGATCAGCCAGTCCGACAGCAGGCCGCCGAGCACGCCGCCCGTGAACCCGCAGATCGCCGGCAGCGCGGCGACCCAGCCGGCTTCCATGATCGTCATCCCGCGCCCCTTGATCAGATAGATCGGGAACCACGTGATGAAGAAGTAGGTGAGGGCCGTGATGCAGTACTGGCCGATGTAGATCGTCCACAGGTTCCGGTGGCGGAACAGTTGCGACACGTCGCGCCACGACGCGCGCGGCCGCTCGCGCACGCGGTTCGCCTCGAGATCGACGAGCGCGCCGTGGGCGCGCAGGTAGTCGCGCTCCGCGTCGGTCATGCGCGGGTGGCCGTGCGGTTCGCGATACCACGCGAACCACAGTGCGGCGAGCGCGATGCCGAGCAGCCCCATCCACAGGAATACGTGTTCCCAGCCGAGCGCATGCGTGAGCCACGCCATCGCCGGCGTGAACAGCACGACGGCCATGTATTGCGCGGAATTGAACAGCGCGGACGCGGTGCCGCGCTCGGCCGTCGGGAACCAGCAGGCGACGATCCGCGAATTGGCCGGGAACGCCGGCGATTCGACCAGGCCGAGCATGAAGCGCATCACGAACAGCGCGAGCGTCGCGGCCGCGCCCTGCACGGCGAACCCGCCGACCGTGCCCTGCAGCATCGTGAATATCGACCACAGCAACAGGCTCAGGCCGTACACGCGCCGCGCGCCGAAGCGATCGAGCAGCCAGCCGCCCGGAATCTGGCCGATCGCATAGGCCCACGCGAACGCCGAAAAGACGATGCCGAGCTGGACGGGCGTGAGTCCGAGGTCGTGCGCGACGCCGGTGCCGGCGATCGACATCGTCGCGCGGTCCGCATAATTGATGACGGTGACCGCGAAAATCAGCGCGAGGACCGCATAACGGACGCGGCCGATCGTGCGCGACGCGGCGGACGATGCGGCGAGCGCAGCGCCGCTGGATCGATTGGACATGCGTGTCTCCTGGCCTTCGTCGTGCGAAGGCATCGGTGTTGTAACGGGAAGGGGCGTGCCGCGCTCAGCGCGTGACGCTGGTCGGCGGGCGCTGGCCCGCGAAGCACGCGGCGAGGTTCGCGAGCACGATGCGGCCCATTGCCTCGCGCGTTTCGTGCGTGGCGCTCGCGCGGTGCGGCTGCACGACCACGCGATCGAGTTCGAGCAGCGCGGCCGGCACGTGCGGTTCGTTCGCGAATACGTCCAGCCCGGCGCCGGCGATCGTGCCGTCGGCCAACGCGCGCACGAGCGCGGCCTCGTCGACCAGCTTGCCGCGCGCGACATTGATCAGGAATCCTTTGGGGCCGAGCGCGGCGAGCACGTCGGCCGTCACGATCACGTTGCCGTGATCGGCCGACGCCGCGATCACGAGCACGTCGCTGTCGCGCGCGAGCGCGGCGAGGTCGGGCACGAAGCGATAGCCGCTGTCGCGATGCTCGCGCGGGCCGAAGTAACTGACGGGCATCCGGAACGCCTGCGCGCGCTGTGCGATCGCGCGCCCGACGCGACCGAGCCCGACGATGCCGAGCCGCTTGCCCGTGACCTGCGTCGCGAGCGGCTGGGCCGTCTTGCCCCAGCGGCCGGTGCGCACGATCCGCTCGCCGGCGCCGAGGTCGCGCAGCGTCATCAGGATCAGCCCGAGCGCCATGTCGGCGACGTCGTCGGTCAGCACGTCCGGGGTGGTCGTCACGTGGATGCCGCGCGCCCGCGCGCGGTCGAGATCGACCGCGTCGGTGCCGATGCCGCTGATCGCGACGATCTCGAGCGCGGCGAGCCGGTCCATCAGTGCGGCGGACAGGCCGTTCGCGCCGCCGGTCACGACGCCGCGAATGCGCGGCGCCACGCGATCGAGCAGCGCGTCCGGTTGCTCGGCCGCATACAGTCGATGCACGGTGTAACGGGCGGACAGTTCGGCGTCGATGGTGTCGGGGAGCGGCTGCGTCAGCAGGATGTCGATGGTCATGAAAGTCTCGGTCGTCGTGCGCGACGTAGGCCGCGCATCAGGTGGAACCGAGTATAGAAATCGCATCGATATCGGTCTAACATCAAAAGACTATCGATTGATTCAAGATTTGAATGATTGAACTACACCAGCTTCGCTGCTTCGTCGCGGTTGCCGAGGAACTGCATTTCGGCCGGGCGGCCAGGCGGCTCTTCATGACCCAGCCGCCGCTCAGCCGGCAAATCCAGTTGCTCGAGCACGCGCTCGGCATTGCGCTGCTCGAGCGCAGCAGCCGGCAGGTCAGCCTGACCGCGGCCGGCGAGCGCTTCCTGCGCGACGCGCGGCACATCCTCGAATTCTCCGCGCGCGCCGAGCAGGCCGCGCAGCGCGTCGCGCACGGCGGGGCCGGGCGCATCACGCTCGGTTTCACGGCCGTCAGTGCGTACCGGATGATCCCGGTGCTGCTCGCGCATGCCGCGCATGCGTTGCCGGACGTCGACGTCGAATTGCGCGAGATGGTGTCGACCGTGCAGATCGACGCGCTCGCGTCGCGGATGCTCGACGCGGGTTTCGTCCGCCAGCGCGCCGCGCGCCAGCCGCTCGAATACCGGCTCGTGCAGCGCGAACCGATGCTCGTCGCGGTCGCGGAAGGCGCGCCGCTCGCGGCCTACGCGCAACTCGGCCCCGACGAGCTCGACCGACAGCCGTTCATCGCGTATTCGCCGAACGAGGGCAAGTATTTCCACGACATGATCTCGGGGATGTTCGCAGGCGCCGGGCGGTTGCCGAACTACCTGCACTACGTCGGCCAGACGCATACGATCCTCGGCCTCGTGCGCGCGGGGCTCGGCGCGGCGCTGGTGCCGGCGTCGGCGCGCGAGCTTCATGTGGACGGCGTGGTGTTCCGGCCGCTCGCGGGCGCGAACGTGGCGGCCGAGTTGTATCTCGCATGGCGCACGGACAACGACAATCCGGCGCTGCCGTTGTTCAACGCGATGGTCGAGCGGTTTCTGACCGGCTGCCCGGACGACGCGGGCGTTTAGCGGCGCCCGCTCGCATGAGCGGGGCGTCCTTCCGCCTTCAAAAGTCTGTCGTCTGATGATTCGGTCCGTAGGTTCGAATTATTTCGGCGACGTCTGAAACGCACGAGAAACGGCGATCTTTCATCCAAAATTGCGCCGGAACCCACCCGCATACCACCCATCATTTCACCCCGGACAGGGGAAACCCTCATTTTTCTCTCATCGGTCGTCGTATTACTGTATCGATACACTAAATCGATACAGTTGCGTCGCGAGACGCACTCGCAAAGGAGACGGCTCATGAGTACCTATACCCGGCGGCGCTTTCTGCAGACGGTGTCCGCCGCCACGCTCGCGGCCGCGGGCAGCTTGCCGGAGACCGTGCGCGCGCAGCAGCCGGCGGTCACGCTGCGCTGCTCGTCGTCGATGCCGGCCGACCAGAACGCCGCGCACTACGTGTGGTACCAGCGTCTCGCCGCGAACCTGAAGGCGAGCGTCGGCGATGCGATTCGGGTCGACTACTTTCCGAACAGCCAGCTCGGCAAGGAAAGCGACGTCGTGCAGCAGGTCAAGATCGGCGCGATCGACATGATGATCGCGGGTTCGTCGATCTGGGCCACGATCGCACCGGAGCTCGGGATGCTCGATCTCGGCTACCTGTTCGACAGCTACGCGCACGTCGCGAAGGCGCTCGACGGCCCGGTCGGCACGAGCCTGAACGCGCTGCTGCAAAAGCGCGCGGGTTGCTCGGTGCTGACCTGGGGCTCGCATTTCGGCGGACGCTGCGTATTCACGAAGCAGCCGGTGACGGCGCTGCCCGGGCTGAAGGGGACGAAGCTGCGCGTGCTGCCGACGCCCGCGTTCATGGATACCTTCAAGGCGATGGGCGCGGTGCCGACGCCGATCCCGTTCGGCGAGCTGTACATGGCTGTGCAGACGGGCGTCGTCGACGGCCTCGAACACGATCCCGCCACGGTGCTCGCGAGCCGTTTCGACGAGATCGTGAAGTCGTGCTGGCAATCGCACCACGTATTCGCGGCGATGACCGTCGTGATGGGGCGACGTGCGCTCGACCGGATTCCGGCCAACCTGCGGCCGGCGTTCGACCGCGCGGTGGCCGATGCGACCGTGCAGCAGCGCGCGATTGCTGCGCAGAAGGCCGCGCAGGCGGAGCAGGCGCTGAAGCAGCGCGGCATGGCGTTTCACCCGCTGGCCGAGGGCGAGCACGCGGCGCTGCGGCAGACGATGCAAGACCGCCTGTATGTGGCGTTCGCGAAGCAGTATCCGGCCACTGCGCCGCTCTTTCCGGCGATCGCCGCCGCGCGGGGTTGAGCGATGGACATGCATTCCGTCTCGGGCGCCGCGCCGGCGCCCGCCGCAGGCCGCCCGGCGCATCGCGCCGCCCGCGTGCTGGATGCGGTGCTGCGCTGGATCGAGATCCTGTCGGCCGCGGTGCTCGCCGTCGACGTGCTCGTCGTGTTCGTGTCGGTCGTGTTCCGCTATTTCCTGCACGACCCGGTCGACTGGGCCGAAGAAGTGGCGAGCGCGCTGATGATCGTGCTGGTGTTCTTCGGCGCGGCGACGGTGCTCGGGCGCAGCCAGCATGTCGGCATCGACGTGTTTCGCGGCCTGCTGCCCGCACGCTGGCAGGGCGCGTTGACCCAGGCCGGCCACTGGATCGTGGCGGCCGTTGCGCTGAACCTGCTGGTGTCGTCGAGCCAGTTGCTCGCGGATTCGTACGACCAGATGACGACGGGCGGCTTGCCGGGCTGGATCAACGGGTATCCGATGATGTTCGGCGCGCTGTTCATGACGGTATTCGCGCTCGCCAATGCGCTGAACGCGCCGCGCCGCCGGGTGATCGGCACGTTCGCGTGCTGTGCGGCGCTCGCGGCCGCCGTCTACGGCTGGAACGCGCTGTGGCCCGCGCATGCGGTCGCGCCCGGCACGCTGCTCGTCGCGGGCTTCGTCGGCGGGCTGGTGCTCGGCGTGCCGATCGGATTCGTGCTGGCGTTTTCGGCGCTGCTGTATTTCCTCGCGGATCCGACGCTGCCGCTGCTCGTCTACTCGCAACAGGTGATGGCGGGGGCCGATCACTTCGTGCTGCTCGCGGTGCCGTTCTTCGTGCTGGCGGGGCTGCTGATGGAGTCCAACGGGATGTCGGCGCGGCTCGTCGAATTGCTGCTGCGGATGTTCGGACGCGTGCGGGGCGGGCTCGGCCTGATCGTGATCTTCGCGACGGCCTGCTTTTCCGGCGTGTCGGGCTCGAAGCTGGCCGATATCGCGGCGGTGGGCGGCGTCGTGATGCCGGCCGTGCGCCGCGCGCGGCAGGACCCGAACGAAACCGCCGCGCTGCTCGCATGCAGCGCGGTGATGGCCGAGACGATTCCGCCGTGCGTGAACATGATCATCATGGGCTTCGTCGCGAACATCTCGATCGCCGGGCTGTTCGTCGCGGGGATCGTGCCGGCGGCCGTGCTCGCCGCGTCGCTCGCGGTCGTGACGGTGATCACCGGACGCAAGATCGACGTGGCCGAGGTATTCGGCGAGCGTCGCGCGTGGCTGCCGCTCGCGGGCGGCGCGCTCGTCGCGCTGGTCATGGTTGCGATGATCGGCAAGGGCGTGACGTCGGGGATCGCGACGTCGACCGAAGTGTCCGCGTTCGCGGTGGTCTATGCGCTCGTCGTGGGCTGGCTCGCGTTCCGCGAACTGACGTGGCGCTCGGTCGGCCGCGTATTCGTGCGCGCCGCGTCGATGGCGAGCGGCATCCTGTTCATCGTCGCGGCGGCGTCGAGCGTGTCGTTCGCGCTGTCGATCGAGCAGATTCCGGCCCTCGTCTCGGGCACAATGACGGCGTTTGCCCATCAGTACGGCGCGACGATGTTCCTGCTGCTGTCGGCGCTGCTGATGATCGTGTTCGGCGCCGTGCTCGAAGGCGCGCCCGCGCTGATCATCTTCGGGCCGCTGCTCGCGCCGATCGCGCTGCAGCTCGGCATCCATCCGCTGCATTTCGGCACGGTCGTGGTGGTGGCGATGGGGTTCGGGCTGTTCGCGCCGCCGGTCGGGCTCGGGCTGTTCACGACGTGCGCGATCACGGGCACCGAGGTCGGCCGCGTGGCCCGGCCGATGGTGAAATACCTGCTGGTGCTGTTCGCCGCCCTCGTGGCGCTGATCTTCGCTCCGGCGTTTTCGTTGTGGCTGCCGGCCCATTTCGGCCTGTAGCCCGTTCCATGCAAGACGACATGAGTACGATTCAGGACGTGGCCCGTCATGCGGCCGTTTCGGTCAGCACGGTTTCGAACGTGCTCAACGGACGCACCGACCAGATGAAGCCGGCAACGCTCGAGCGCGTGAAGGCGGCGATGGATGCGCTGCAGTACCGGCCGAGCACGCTCGCGCGCCAGCTCAAGACGGGGCAGACGCCGCTCGTCGGGCTGCTGGTGCCGTCGATGGCGAACCCGATGTACGGCTACATCGCACGCGAAGTCGAGGCCTGCGCGCAGGAACGGTATGGTCATCGCGTGCTGATCGGCAACACGTACCGCGATGCGCGCAAGGAGGCGTCGTTCTTCGACGATCTCTACGCGCATGGCGTGCGGCGCGTGATCGTGATCTCGTCGCTCGCCGACGAAAGCCACCTCGAGCGCGCGGCCGAACGCGGGATGACGGTCGTCAGCTACGACCGTCGCGCGACGCCCGGCGAGCAATCGAAGGTCGATCACGTGACGGCCGACAACGAGGCGGCCGCGCGGCTCGCGACGCGCCGCCTCGTCGACGCGGGTCATACGCGGCTCGCGTTCGCGACCGTGGCCGGCATCACCGTGAGCCGCAGCGACAAGATCCGCGGGTTTTTCGCCGCGGCAAGCGAGGCGGGCGGCGCCATGCAGGCCCGCGTGCTCGACGGCGGCCCCGCGAACGAATACGGCGACTCGGTGATCGTCGATGTCGGGCGTGCGCTCGGCGCCGAGCTCGCGGCCGATCCGGCGCGGCCGACCGGTATCGTCGCGGTCAACGACCTGTTCGCGCTCGGTCTGATGGCCGGGCTGCGCGACGGCGGGCTGCGGGTGCCGGACGACGTGTCCGTCATCGGGATGGACGGTCATTTCCTGTCGGCGATCTCGTGGCCGGCGCTGACCACGGTGCAACTGCCGGTCACCGAAATGGCCGGCGAGATGGTGCGGCGCGTGATGCGGCAGGAGGGCGACGCGCCGTCCGCACCGGGGCAATGCGTGTTCGCGGACGTGACGCTCGTCGAGCGCGCATCGGTCGCGCCGCCGCCGCCGGATGCGGCCGGTACGAGCGGAGGTCAAGCATGACGCGCGTCTACGTCACGCATCCGACCGGGATGATCGACCACTACTTCGGCGCCAAGGCGTTGCGCGCGCTGGGCGCGCTCGCGGACGTCACCTGCAACCCGCACGATCGCGAACTCGGTACGGACGAACTGATTGCCGCCGCGCAGGGATGCGACGCGATCATCGCGTACCGGCAGACCCCCGCGCCTCGCGAACTGTTCGCGGGGCTGCCCGCACTCGCCGCGTTCCTGCGTTGCGCGGTCGACATCCGCACGATCGACGTCGCCGCGGCGAGCGCGTTCGGCGTGCTGGTCACGCAGGCGAGCCCCGGCTTCGGGCCGGCCGTCGCCGAGTGGGTCGTCGGCGCGATGATCGACCTCGCGCGCGGAATCGGCGGTTACGCGGATGCCTACCATCGTGGTGCACCGCCGGTGCCGAGGATGGGGCGCGAACTGCGCGGCAGCACGCTTGGCCTGATCGGCTACGGGCAGATCGCGCGTCATCTCGCACCGATCGCGACGGCGCTCGGGATGCGTGTGCTCGTCAGCGATCCTTACGTGCGGATCGACTCGCCGCCGCTTGAACAGGTCGATTTCGCAACGTTGCTGCGCGACGCGGATTACGTCGTCTGCCTTGCGCCGGCCACGCCGGCCACCGCGAACCTGATCGATGCGGCGGCATTCGCCGCGATGAAGCCGGGCGCGTATTTCATCAATGCGTCGCGCGGCGAACTCGTCGACGAGCAGGCGCTTGCGGACGCGCTCGACGGCGGCCGGCTCGCCGGCTGCGCGCTGGACGTCGGCCGCGCGGCGGACCAGATGCCGCCTCCCGCGCTTGCCGCGCATCCGCGCGTCATCGCGACCCCGCACATCGGCGGACTGACGCTGCCGGCGATCGAACACCAGGCGCTGGAGACGGTCGACCAGCTTGCCGCGCTGCTCGATGGACGGGTGCCGAACGGCGCGGTCAACGCCATGCAGGCGACGCGGCTCGCGCGCTGGCGCAGGTCGAGCGCATCCGTCGGCCAGGGGCTGCAATGACGCGCGACGGGGCAGACGGCATGCGGTTCCCGGATGCGTGCGATTGCCATATCCATATCTACGACGATGCGTATCCGCTCGCGCCGACGGCGACGTTTCGGCCGCCCCATGCGCCGGTGGATGCATATCGGCGCATGCAGCGGGCGCTCGGCCTCACGCGTGTGGTCGTCGTGCAGCCGACCGGCTATGGCTTCGACAACCGCTGCACGCTCGACGCATTGGCCGCGTTCGGTTCGCGCTCGCGTGGCGTCGCGACGTTGCCGGTCGACGTGCCGGACGCCGAGCTGGAACGTCTGCATGCCGCCGGCATGCGCGGCGTGCGGTTCATGATGCTGGCGGGCGGCACTGCGCAATGGGGCGATCTGGAGCGGATGGCCGCACGGATCGCGCCGCTCGACTGGCATATCGATCTGCAGTTCGACGGTCGCACGCTGTGCGATATCGAACACGCGCTATCGCGGCTGCCGGCGCGCGTGGTGATCGATCACACGGGCAAATTCCTGACGCCCGTCGCACCGGATGCGCCGTCCTTCCTCGCACTGCGCCGCCTGCTCGATCGCGGCCACGCATGGGTGAAGCTGTCCGCGCCGTACGAGACGTCGCGATCCGGCGCGCCGGGCTACGACGACGTCGCGCGTCTTGCCGCCGTGCTCGCGCGCGGCCATTCGGCGCGCTGCGTGTGGGGCAGCAACTGGCCGCACCCGAACGCATCGCCGGTGCCCGACGATGCGCGCCTGCTCGGCTGGCTGCGCGATTGCGCGGCCGACGACGCGACGGCTCGCGCAATCCTGGTGGACAACGCGGCTGCGCTCTACGGATTCCACGCCGATACGCGGCGCGATGACGCGACGTAACGCGCTGTCGATCCGGACGCATTGTGCGATTGCGACCCGGTGACGGCGGCGTGAAGCGAAGGAGGGCGGAAGGGACGGGAAGACGTGCACGCGGCCCGGCGAAGAGGATTCGCCGGGCCGCGCGCATCGGGACGTCAGTGCGTGAACGACAGGAACAGATAAGCGGCGAACAGCGCGACGTGCACGACGCCGTGCAGCACCGTCGTGCGTCCCTGGCTCAGCGTGAGCGTGCTGACCAGCAGCGTGAGCGCCAGCAGGACCGTTTCCATCGCGCCGATCCCGAGCGTGAGCGGCTGGCCGACCCAGATGAATACGGCGGCGACGGTCGGGATCGTGAGCCCGATGCTCGCGAGGGCCGAACCGAGCGCGAGGTTCATGCTGGTCTGCAGGCGGTTCGCACGCGCGGCGGTGACGGCCGCGAGCCCTTCCGGCAGCAGCACGAGCGCGGCGATCACGATACCGACCGCGGCTTCGGGCGCGCCGAGCTTCAGCACCGCATGCTCGACGGCCGGCGACAGCAGCTTCGCGAGCAGCACGACCGCGACGAGGCTCGCGAACAGCAGCACCATGCTGATGATCGCGGTGCGGTTGCTCGGTGCGGCGGCATGCACCGCTTCGTCCGCGCTGTCGTGCGCGGCGAGGAAGTAGTCGCGGTGGCGCACGGTCTGCACGAACACGAACGCGCCATACAGCACGAGCGACGCGACGCCGGCGAACGCGAGCTGCGATTTCGAGAAGAACGGGCCGGGCGCGGCGCTCAGGTAGTTCGGCATCACGAGCGACAGCACCGACAGCGACGCGAGCACCGCGAGCGCCTTGCTCGCGCCGCGCCCCTGGAAGTCCTGTTCGCCGTGCTTCCATGCGCCGACCAGCAGGCAGATGCCGACGATGCCGTTACAGATGATCATCACGGCGGCGTACACGGTGTCGCGGGCGAGGCCCGATTTTTCCGGGCCGGCGCCGAGCATCACCGACACGATCAGCGCGACCTCGATGACGGTCACGGCGACCGCGAGCACCAGCGTGCCGAACGGTTCGCCGACGCGGTGCGCGACGACTTCCGCATGATGGACGGCGGCGAACACGGCGCCGGCCAGCGCGGCGGCGAACACGGCGATGACGAGGCCTTCGGCCGGCACGACGCGCGACAGCGCGAGTACCAGCCACGCGGCAAGCGGGGCCCAGAGGGTCCAGCGCGGGAGCTGGTTGGACGAGAGCGGCATGAGGGATTCCTTATGCGAGTGGCGGCGCGCGACGCGCCGTCACGGGTTGACGAAGCCCGGCCGTACTATCCGCCGAACGAGGACGATGAAACCGATGGGTGGCGGCACGCAGCGGTGCCGCCCTGGGTTCGCTGCCGCGAGGCGGCGACGGCGCGGGCGGGCCGAAGCCCGTCGCGGGATGAAACGATTCGATGCGGTTGCCCGCTGACAGCGCGACGAACATCACGTGGCGACGCGCGGGCCGGAGCCGCGATTCGACCCCGAAAGGGAGCGACGGACGGCGGTGATGTCGCGACACGCGTTTCCCCTGGAATCCGGCGATTTGTCGAATTTTATCAGGCGATCGGGGGGCACTATCTCATATTCGAATCATTACATTGACCTTTCGGTTTACAAAAAGTGCCCCGGCCTGTCGATTTTTTGTCGTTGCAGCTTCCGTAACGGTGTCTTGCACGACACATTCGGGCTCGCCCTGACATAAATCTACCGACCGGTCGGTTTATAATCGCTCGCACTTCCACTTCATGACGGATCGCAAGCGATGGCTGTTTCCTCTGCACATTCGGTGAATTCGGGCGCGCTGGCGCCGTCGGCCGTCGTCGGCGTGATCGGCGCCGGCGCGATGGGGGCGGGCATTGCGCAGGTCGCGGCCGCGGCCGGCCATCCGGTGCTGCTGTACGACCTGAACGAAGCGGCCTGCGACAAGGCGCTGGCGGGCATCCGCGCGCAGTTCGCGCGGCTCGCGGAGAAGGGCCGGCTCGAACCGGCGCAGGCCGACGCGGCCGGCAACCGAATTCGCGCGGTGCGCGCGCTGGCCGATTTCGCGGGCGCCGCGCTGATCGTCGAGGCGGCGGCCGAACGGCTCGACGTGAAGCGCGAAATCTTCGCGACGCTCGAGCGTCATGTCGACGACGCCTGCGTGCTGGCGACCAACACGTCGTCGATCTCGATCACGTCGATCGCGGCCGGGCTGCGCGTGCCGCAACGCGTCGCCGGCCTGCATTTCTTCAACCCGGCGCCGCTGATGGCGCTCGTCGAGGTGGTCTGCGGGCTCGCGACCGCGCCCGAGGTCGCGCGGATGCTGCATGCGACCGCCGCCGCGTGGGGCAAGCAACCGGTGATGGCGAAATCGACGCCGGGCTTCATCGTGAACCGCGTCGCGCGGCCGTATTACGCGGAGGCGCTGCGCGTGCTGAACGAACAGGGCGGCGCGCCGGCCACGATCGACGCGGTGATGCGCGAAGCGGGCGGCTTCCGGATGGGGCCGTTCGAGCTGATGGACCTGATCGGTCACGACGTGAACTTCGCGGTGACCGAGTCGGTGTTCCGCGCGTACTTCAACGATCCGCGCTACACGCCGTCGCTGATCCAGCAGGAGCTCGTGAACGCGGGCTTTCTCGGGCGCAAGTCCGGGCGCGGCTTCTACTCGTATGCGGACGGCGCGACGCCGCCCGCGCCCGACCTCGAACCTGCACGTGACGCGCCGGCCGACGTCGCGCTGTTCGCGCAGGACGGCCCGGCCGCCGCGCTGCATGCGCGCTTCGTCGAACGCATCGCGACCGCGCGGCGCCACGACGCGCATGCCGACGCGCTGCTCGCCGTGGCCGGCCGCGCGTCGATCGCGTTGACCGACGGCCGTACGGCGACCGCGCGCGCCGCCCGGACGGGCGTGGCGGATCTCGTGCTCGTCGACCTGGCGCGCGATTACGCGCAGGCGGGGCTCGTCGCGCTGACGCGCGCGCTCCAGTGCAGCGACGCCGCGTATGCGGACGCGGTCGGCCTGTTCCAGCACGCGGGCTTTCGCGTCGTCGGCATCGCGGACGTGCCGGGGATGGTCGCGATGCGCACCGTCGCGATGCTCGCGAACGAGGCGGCCGACACGGTGAACCAGGGCGTGTGCTCGCCGGCCGATCTCGATCTCGCGATGGAGAAGGGCGTGAACTACCCGTGCGGCCCGCTCGCATGGGCCGATGCGATCGGCATCGGCCGCGTGCATCGCGTGCTGTCGAACCTGGCGGCGAGCTACGGCGAGGACCGCTATCGCGTGTCGCCGCGTCTTGCCGCGCTGCACGCGGCCGGCCGCACGTTCCGATCGTGACCACCGCGTCACCTCGAACACGACAACGACATCACTCCATTGGAGGAGTACCCCGATGACTCACCCGACGCATCCCGCCGCCGCCCTCGAGCCGATCGAGACCGCCAGCCGCGACGAACTGCAGGCGCTGCAGCTCGAGCGCCTCAAGTGGTCGCTGCGCCACGCGTACGACAACGTCCCGCACTATCGGCGCACGTTCGATGCGGCGGGCGTGCATCCGGACGACCTGAAGTCGCTCGCCGATCTCGCGAAATTCCCGTTCTCGACCAAGAGCGACCTGCGCGACAACTATCCGTTCGGCCTCTTCGCGGTGCCGCGCGAGCAGGTCGTGCGCGTGCATGCATCGAGCGGCACGACGGGCAAGCCGACCGTGGTCGGCTACACGGCGCGCGACATCGACACGTGGGCGAACGTGACCGCGCGCTCGATCCGCGCGGCCGGCGGCCGCCCGGGCGATACGCTGCACAACGCGTTCGGCTACGGCCTGTTCACCGGCGGCCTCGGGATTCACTACGGCGCGGAGCGGCTCGGCTGCATGGTCGTGCCGATGTCCGGCGGGCAGACCGAGAAGCAGGTGCAGCTGATTCGCGATTTCGAGCCGAAGATCATCCTCGTCACGCCGTCGTACATGCTGAACCTGATCGACGAGATGGTGCGGCAGGGGATGGACCCGGCCGAATCGTCGCTGAAGATCGGCATCTTCGGCGCCGAGCCGTGGACGCAAGCGCTGCGCAATGAAGTCGAGACGCGCGTGGGCATCGACGCGCTCGACATCTACGGGTTGTCGGAAGTGATGGGCCCGGGCGTCGCGTGCGAATGCGTGGAGACGAAGGATGGCCCGGTGATCTGGGAAGACCATTTCTACCCGGAGATCATCGATCCCGTCACCGGCGAAGTGCTGCCCGACGGCAGCCAGGGCGAGCTCGTGTTCACGTCGCTGACGAAGGAGGCGATGCCGGTGATCCGCTACCGCACGCGCGATCTCACCGCGCTGCTGCCGCCGACCGCGCGCGCGATGCGCCGGCTCGCAAAGATCACGGGCCGCTCCGACGACATGCTGATCGTGCGCGGCGTGAACGTGTTCCCGAGCCAGATCGAGGAAATCGTCGTCGCGCTGCCGCAGTTGTCGGGCCAGTTCCAGATCACGCTGTCGCGCGACGGTCACATGGACCGGCTCGACCTCGCGGTCGAATTGCGCTCCGAGGCGGTGGCATCGGTCACCGATGGCGATCGCGCGGCGCTCGCGCGCGAGCTGCAGCACCGGATCAAGACGATGGTCGGCGTGTCGTCCGGCGTGACGGTGCTGGCGGCCGGTGGTATCCCCGCGACCGCGACCGGCAAGGCGCGGCGCGTGATCGATCGCCGCCAGGCCGCCTGATGTCGATGTGTGCCGTTCTACCCGAGGAAACCTGTTCGATGGATGAATTGAAGACCCTGGCCGTCGCGGTCGATGCGCGCGGCATCGCGACCGTCGCGCTGCAGCGCGGCGACGTGCTGAACGCGTTCGACGAGACGATGATCGCGGAGCTGACCGACGCGTTCGCGACGCTCGGCCGGCGCGACGACGTACGCGCGATCGTGCTGCGTTCGGATGGCCGCGCATTTTGCGCGGGCGCCGACCTGCAGTGGATGCAGCGCGCGAGCGCGAACGACGCCGCCGCGAACCTGCGTGACGCCGAGCGGTTCGCCGCGATGATGCGCGCGATCCGGCAGTGCCCGAAACCGACGGTCGCACGCGTGCAGGGCCACGCGTTCGGCGGCGGCGTGGGCCTGTGCGCGGCGTGCGATATCGTGATTGCGAGCGACCACGCGCGTTTTTCGGTCAGTGAGGCGCGCTTCGGAATCCTGCCGGCCGTGATCGGCCCGTATCTGGTCGAGGCGGTCGGCCAGCGTCAGGCGCGCCGGCTTGCGTTGACCGCGACGCAGCTCGCGGCCGCCGAGGCCGTCGCGATCGGCCTGATCCATCAGGCCGTGCCGCTCGATGCGCTCGACGACGCACTCGAGCGGACGCTTTCGGAACTCGGCCGCAACGGCCCGCACGCGCTGATGGAGATCAAGCGCTTTTTCGATGCGATCGGCGAGTATCCGCCGTCGGACGAACGCACGGCGTTCACCGCGCAGACGATCTCCCGCGTGCGGGCGACGCCGGAGGCGAAGGAAGGCTTCGCGGCCTTCTTCGCGAAGCGGCCGCCGGCGTGGGAGACGGGCACCGAATAAGGCCGCGCGACGAACTTTCACGACGATCGACGGCGGAACCGGGCCGGCCGCATTTTGCATCTCGGGCGCGGGCGCTTGCACTACAATGCGTGACCCCCGGCGCGCTGCCGGCCCCGTCCCGACCGATGCTTCGCACGATGATCGTCAATCGCCTTGTCTCCGAGATCCTGTTCGGCTTTACCGGCCTGATCGGCATCATCAATCCGATCGGTATCGCGTTCCTGTTTCTTGAACGAACCGAGGCGCTTACCGCGCACGAACGGGATCTGCTCGCGCGGAAGGTCGCGTTCAATGCGTTCGTCGTGCTGATGGTCGCGTTCTTCGCCGGCACGCCGGTGCTGCATTTCTTCGGGATCTCGATGGAAGCGCTGCGGATCGGCGGCGGCTTCGCGGTTGCCGTCGCCGGCTGGCAGATGCTGAACGAACCGGACGGTCCGGGTGGCGGCGACACGCCGGTCAAGCCGATCGACGCGAACGCGATCATGACGCGCGCGTTCTTCCCGTTGACGGTGCCGCTGACGGTCGGCCCCGGCTCGATCGCGACCGCGATCGCGCTGAACGCGAACCGCACGCACAAGCTGTCGGAATTCATGCTGTCGAGCATCGTGTCGATCGCCGTGTCCGTGCTCGTCGCGCTCGTGATCTGGCAGGTCTACAGCCGCTCCGCGCTGCTCGCGCGCTACCTCGGTAGCGAAGGGACCAAGGTCGCGAAGCGCGTGTCGGCGTTCCTGCTGCTGTGCATCGGCGTGCAGATCATGCTGACCGGCTTCTCCGCGTTCCTGCAGCCGATCGCCGACCAGGCCAAGTAACCGGGGCCTTCCGGTTCGTCCTTCGAGGTCCGTCCTTTCACGCAGCCTGCATGCGGCGCGCGGTCATACGCGTTCGCGGCATGCGGGATACCATGCAACGTCTGGCGGATGCGCGGCGCGCATCCGGCCGCAACCCCCAACTTGAGTGGCGAGGCGTGCAATGGAATACGTGAAATTCGGGTCGACCGGGCTGGATGTGTCGAAGCTGGTGCTGGGCTGCATGACATTCGGCGAGCCGTTGCGCGGCACGCACCCGTGGACGCTGCCGGAAGCGGAAAGCCGCCCGATCATCCAGCGCGCGGTCGAGGCCGGCATCAACTTCTTCGACACCGCGAACATGTATTCGGACGGGACGTCCGAGGAGATCGTCGGCCGCGCGCTGCGCGATTTCACGAAGCGCGACGACGTCGTGATCGCGACGAAGGTGTTCTACCGGATGCGGCCGGGGCCGAACGGCGCCGGCCTGTCGCGCAAGGCGATCATGACCGACATCGACCAGAGCCTGAAGCGGCTCGGCACCGACTACGTCGACCTCTACCAGATTCACCGCTGGGACTACGGCACGCCGATCGAGGAGACGCTCGAGGCGCTGCACGACGTCGTGAAGGCCGGCAAGGCGCGCTATATCGGCGCGTCGTCGATGTTCGCGTGGCAGTTCGCTAAGGCGTTGCACACGTCCAAGCAGAACGGCTGGACCCGCTTCGTCAGCATGCAGAACCACCTGAACCTGCTGTATCGCGAGGAAGAGCGCGAAATGCTGCCGCTGTGCGAGGACGAACGCATCGCGGTGATCCCGTGGAGCCCGCTCGCACGCGGGCGCCTGACGCGCAACTGGGACGAGTCGTCGGAACGGCAGCAGAAGGACGACGTTGGCCAGCGGCTCTACGACGCGACGGCCGACGCCGACAAGGCGGTCGTCGAGGCCGTCGCGGCGATCGCCGCCGCGCGCAACGTGCCGCGGGCGCAGGTCGCGCTCGCGTGGGTCGCGCAAAAGCGCGGCGTGACCGCGCCGATCGTCGGCATTTCGAAGCCGCGGCAACTGGACGATGCGCTCGGCGCGCTCGCGCTGAAGCTGACCGACGACGAGATCGCCACGCTCGAACGCCCGTACGTGCCGCACGCGGTGGCCGGGTTCAACTGAGCGGCGGCGCGGGCGACACAGGCGTCGGCGCGATCACCGCGCGGTAGCGAGCATTGGATAGGTGAACAGGCCGAAGTGCACGACGTTCAGCCCCGCATGCGCGAGCGCGGCGGCGAGCAGGCCGCCGCGCCGCCACGCGAGCCCGTAGCCGACGCCGGCCACCGTGCCCAGCACGATCCATGGCCAGCCGCCGGCCGCATGCGCGGCGCCGAACAGCACCGCGCCGGCCGCGAGCGCGACCCACGGGCCCCATGACCAGGCGCGGAGCACGCGGGTCAGCCCGCCTTGCACGTAGCCGCGGAACAGCGCTTCCTCGGCGAGCGTCACCAGCAACAGGTTGTTCGCGAGCCACAGCCAGCCGGACGGCGGCCATTTGGGCGCCCAGCCGACCATCCCGAACGCGAGCGCGCCGACCAGGCACGCGGCAGCCGTCGCGACGGCCGCCACGACGCCGGTGCGCAGCGCGCGCGACAGCGCGACGTCGGGGGCGACCCACGGCAGCATCCACAGCAGCCACAGGCCGACGAGCGGCTTGTCGAAATTCAGGTACATCGTGAACGGCACGGCGTCCGGCGTGAAGCGGATCGGCCCGATCACGCGCGGATTATGGAAGCCGGGAATCAGGTGCAGGCTCAGCGCGATCGCGAGCGCGGCAAAGACGACGTGCGCGGCGATGCGCACCGCGAGCGGGCGCCCGGGCAGCACGCCCCAGCCGGCCGCGATCAGCAGCGCGAACGGCGCCAGCGTGATCGGCGCAAGCTGGCCGAACGCCAGCGCGCCCGCATAGCCGAGCGCGGCGAGGCCGATGCTCAGGCCGTGCAGCGGGCGATGCCATGCGAATGCGGCGGCCGCGAACAGGGCGATCCAGATCGTGGCACACGGAAGGAGCGAAAGGGACATGACGGGAAACGGATCGGCGGACGAGACGCCGCGCATCATACAGCAGGCGCCGTGACATGCCGCCGGGCAACGGGCCAGCCGCGTGTCAGCGGCCGGCCGTCTCGGTGACGCCGCTGCGGCCGGGGATGTCGACGCTGTTGCGCACGCGCATCCGCCGTCGGTACCAGAACGTCCACAGCAGCAGGCAGGCAAACACCGTATAGCCCATGACCGGCGACACGACGAGCACGCGCTCGACCGGCCAGTTGACGACCATCCACCAGCGCAGCAGCATCTCGATCGTCATGATGGCGCCCCACACGAACGTCATCAGCCGCAGCATCTGCCGCAGGCCCGGCTGCGCGTCCCAGACGGCTTCGAAGTGTGCGGCGCCGCCGTCCATCTCGCGGGCCACGGTGGCGCGGGCCAGATAGTAGATCAGCGGGCGTTCGCGGAACAGCGACAGCAGGAACACGATGCCGATCGTGCCCGACCCGATCGATTCGCGCATCAGCAGCGTGCGCGGGCTGCCGCCGAACGCCATTCCGACGATCGACAGCGTGATGCCGAGCAGCACGATGGCCGCCACCGCGTCGACACGGCGCGAGCGGATGAATTCGACGATCGACCAGACGATCGGCGGAACCGCCGACGCGTACAGCGCGCCGGTTTCGCCGAAATACGGATGCGCGACCCGATAGGCCACCCAGGGCAGCACGAGGTTGACGAAGAGTTCGAGAATCAGTCCGGCTCGCGGTTTCACGGTGCGCTAGTCCACGCAGGTCGGGGCGGACGCGCGAAAGGCGCCGTTGCCCTTGTTGCCCCGAAAAGGGTTCGGCCCAGTATATCGAAGAATCGTGCGCGGTTGCGGTGTCGCCTGCCGCGACGGCGATCCGCCGGACTCGCGTGCGGCGGCCGGCGGATTGATCGGCGCACGCGGCAGCAGGGCCGGGGGCGTCCTGCACGATCGCGCCGTGGTGTCGTGTCGTGTCGCGGCACGTCGTCGATCGGGATGCGTTGGCGGTACGCGAGCCTGCGCGGCGCGGCGTGAATCGACGCCGCGGCCGCGCATGCCGTGCGGTCAGGAGACGGCCGGCTGGACGATGATCTTCACGTTGCGGTCCTTGTGGTTGACCAGTTCCTCGAAGCCGCGCGTGACGATGTCGCCGAGCGCGATGCGTCCGGTGATGAGCGGCTGCACGTCGATGCGGCCGTCCGCGATGAAGCGGATCACGTCCGCGAATTCGCCGTTGTACGCGAGCGAGCCGATCACTTCCTTCTCGGTCGACACGATGTCGAAGAAGTTGAACGGCGCCGGTTCCTCGAAGATGCCGACCATCACCGACTTGCCGGCCTTGCGGATCACGTCGATCGCGAGCTTCGCGGTGGTCGTGTGGCCGATGCACTCGAACGACACGTCGGCGCCGTAGCCGCCCGTCAGCGCCCTGACTTCCGCGATCGCGTCGGACGTCTTCGGATCGATCACGACGCTCGCGCCGACCTCCAGCGCCTTCTGCTTGCGCGCGGCCGACATCTCCAGCGCGATCACGCGCCCCGCGCCCGCGGCCTTCGCGCACATGATCGTGCACAGGCCGATCGTGCCCGCGCCGACCACGACGACGGTCTGCCCGACGATGTTGCCGGCTTTCTTCACCGCATGCAGCCCGACCGCGAGCGGTTCGATCAGCGCGCCGGCCTCGGTCGGGAAATTATCGGGGAGCTTGTACAGCAGTTCGGCCGGCACGTTCACGTATTCGGCGAACGCGCCGTTGTTCATCAGCCCGGTGAACGCGAGGTTCTCGCAGATGTTGTACAGCCCGTGCCGACAGTACCAGCAGGTGCCGCAATGCTGGCACGCGTCGGCCGTCACGCGGTCGCCGACCGCGAAGCCCGACACGCCCGCACCGAGTTCGGCGATCTCGCCGCTGAACTCGTGGCCGAGGATGCACTGGCCTTTCAGGCCGGTCAGCGGATGCGGCGCGTCGACCGGGATGAACACCGGCCCGGCGACGTATTCGTGCAGGTCGGAGCCGCAGATGCCGCACCAGTGCACGCGGATCGTGACCCAGCCTGCGGGCGGGCGCTCCGGAACGGGAACCTGTTCGACGCGGATGTCGTGGCGGCCATGCCAGACGGCGGCTTTCATGCTGGGCGGGGTGATCGATGCCGGTGTACTCACGTTGCTGTCTCCGTCAGGTTGTCGTCGGGCGTGCGGCAACGCTGCCGGTGCGCCCGTCGCGCGATTGCGCGATCGACCGGTATGCAGGAACGGGGCCAGCGTGAATCGGGGCTGTGCGTGGCGGTCGGAAGATGCCGGTACGCGCACTGCACCATGTCGCTTTTCGCCGTCCGGTAAAGGTTCGGAAGAAATGGCGGGTCGAATTTGCTGCGATAGCGAAGCGGCGAGTCGAGTGAGACGCCGGGACGTTCGTCTCAGCGCAATGAGACGAATCGCGAGACGAACCGCCACGGGCAGCGTTGCTCGATCCGCAGTCAGGCGAGCACTTCGTCGACGGCAACCGTCGCGAGCGCCGTGAATCCCGCAGCGCGGTACAGCGGCTGGCCGGCTTCGGTCGAGATGAGCCATACGCGCTGCGCACCGCGGTGCCGCGCGTGCGCGACGATCGCGGCGAGCAGCTGCGTCGCCAGGCCGCGACGCCGGTATGCGTCCGCCGTCCCGACGCGGTCGACGACGATATCGCGCGGCGACGCGAAACCATAGCGCGCGGTGGCCGCGATCTGGCCGTCGATGCGGTGCGCGAACAGGACCGCGGCCGGATTCGGCTGGAACGGCGGGAAGACGCCGCTGGCGTTGAACGCCGCGATGGCGTCCGGCGTGTCGCAGGCGAGTGCTCGCGCGAGCGCGTCGTCGCCGGACAGCCCGTCGATATCGGCGGCCATGAAGTGCTCGTCGGTCAGCCGGCGCGTCCTGCCGTGCAGCGCGGGCGGCAGCGGGGCCGCGCCGTAGCGCGTGATCCACGCACCGACGGCAAACGGGCCGGCGCCGGCGACGGGCGCACCCTCGATCATGAAATGCTCGAACGGCCGGCCCATCGCGTCGTCGAACTGCACGACATGGCCGTCCGGGCCGTCGTGCAGCGGCGCATCGCGCCGGTCGCGCGCGGCGCAGTATCCGGCGATGAACGCGCGTACGGCCGCCTTGCGGCGCGGGAAGGCGGACCACGCCTCGTCGAGCGGAAACAGCGTGGCCGGGGCGGGGGAGGCGGTCGGCATGCGTAGGTGCGCAGCGTTGTCGGGGGCGAGGCCAACAGCTTAAATCAGGACGCCGTCGGGCGTCGCGCCGGCCATTGTCGTCATCGCCGAAACGGATCGTTGCGCACGCTACCCCTTTACTTGAAGTTAACTTCAATTTGTATCATGTGCGGCAGTCCGATTGCGCTCGCGTCAGGCATCCCGTTGCACGCTGCCGCTTCGATGGCGGTGACGATGACCGAAGCGCCGGTCGCGGCCGATGCCGCCATGCCGCCATGCCGCCGTCGCGCGGCTGCCGGCGCGGCGATCGGTCTGTTCCTGCGGCGCGAACCGATGGGGCGGCGCTGAGTGCTGCGCCTGCGTCGGTCCACCTGCACGGAAATCCGTCAAGCATGCTCGACATCATGGAAAGCCTGATCTGCGAAGAAGACCGATCGTGCGATGTGCTCGCGTCCACGCTCGACGGAGACGATGCGCCGCCGTCGCGCGACGGCGTGGTCGCGCATCCGCTCGCGCCGATTCCGGCGCACGCGACGGCCGCGGCGTCGCCGTTGCGCCCGCAACTGTTCGTCACGGTACTGGAGGCGGGCGACGATGCACTGCTGGTGCGATGGGTCGAGAGCGGCCGCTGTCATTACGGCGAGCAGCGCTGGCGCCTGCGCGTCGCGTTGCAGCCCGGTCGCTGCGCGCTCTCGGGGCAGACGATCGAGCCGGGCGAGCCGGTGTTCCGGCCGGTGCGGCGGCCCGTGCCGGCCAATGGCGACGAGATGATCCACCCGGCAGCGGTGTCGGGTATGGACGGTTCGGCGTGTGATGGCGCGCCGGAGGACGGCGACGCACGCCGTCCGGGCGACGACGTTACTTCTTCAGATCGTGCCGGTACTGGATGAACCCGGCGTTGTTCGCGAGCTTGTCGTACAGCGCACGTGCGGTCGTGTTGGTTTCGTGCGTGAGCCAGTACACGCGGCTCGCGCCGGCTTCGCGGGCCCGTTCGTACACGGCCTCGATCAGCGCGCCGCCCGCGCCTTGCCCGCGCGCGTCGGGCGCCGTGTACAGGTCCTGCAGGTAGCAGTACGGCCCTTCCGTCCAGCACGAGCGGTGGTAGATCGCATGCACGATCCCGACCATCGCACCGGACGCGTCGAACGCGCCGAGCACGAACATCGGCTCGGCCGGGTCCATCAGGCGCGCCCAGGTCGTCGCGAACACCGCGCCGCTCAGCGCGGTGTCATAGAACGTCTGGTAACCCTGCCACAGCGGACGCCACGCGGCTTCGTCGGCGGCGACGAGCGGGCGCACCGTGACGCGCGTGGCGTCGTTTGCGCGGCTGGCCGCATCGCGCGCGGCGGCTTGCGCGTGGCGGATCGCGGTGAGCGACTGGCGCTGGTTGCCTTCGGCGTCGAAGTTATCCGGGGCGAGCCACGCGTCGAACGCGGCGCGGACGTCCGGCCATTCGCCGTCGATGATCGAGAACCACGCGGTGTCGCGATTGCGGCTGCGGTAGACGATCGCCTGCCGGAACGTGCCTTCGTAGCGGAAGCCGAGGCGCGCAGCCGCCTTGCGCGACGGCGCGTTCAGGTCGTCGCACTTCCATTCGTAGCGCCGGTAGCCGAGCGTGTCGAACGCATACTTCATCAGCAGGAACTGCGCTTCCGTCGACACCGGCGTGCGCTTGAGCAGTGGCGAGAACGTGACGGAGCCGACCTCGATCACGCCGTTGGCCGGATCGATGCGCATCAGCGCGAGCGTGCCGACCGCGCGGCCCGTGGCGCGATCGATCACCGTGTAGTGGAGCGGATCGGCGCTCGCCTGCGCGCCGCGCGCGTAGTCGCGGTAGCTGGACGCGTCGGCGTACGGGCCGTGCGCGAGATAGGTCCAGTCGCTGCCGTCGGGCGCTTGCGCGTAGGCGGCGTACAGGTCGGCCGCGTGGCGCTCGGCGTCGAGCGGTTCGAGTCGGCAGTAACGGCCTTCGAGCGCGATGCGCTCGGGGCGCGGACGCGCGGACCAGTCGGGAACGGGGTGGCCGATGGGCTGCTGGAAAGCGTTGGTGAGCGTGGGCAAGGTCGATCTCGCTTCGGTTGTCGGCCGGCGACATGCCGGCATGCAGACGATCGTAGTCCCGGCGAGGTACCATGAGAAGCGCCAGAGTATGGCAAATTTATGGTGCCATGAGCGGTGGCCGTCAGGCGTATGAGCGCTTACCGGTGCGCCACCGCCCATCCGTCCCGTTCCCGCCTTTCACGCTGCAATGTTCCGATGACGACTGCCTTTCCTTCCGCCGACGCGCCGTTGCTGCCGCTCGATGCGCCGCTGGCGCGCGCGCCCGGCGCGCCTTCGCTGCAGCGCCAGTTGCTGCGCCGCGTGCGCGACGCGATTCTCGGCGGCGCGATGCCGGCCGGCACGCGGCTGCCCGGCACGCGCGCGCTGGCCGAAACGCTCGGCGTGTCGCGCAATACGACGGCCGCCGTGTACGAGCAGCTCGTCGCCGAAGGCTTCCTGCAGTCGGACCGTCGCGGCACGCGGGTCGTCGGGCTGTCGCGGCCCACGCCGCCGCGCCGGCGTGCGGCGCCGCCGGCCGTCGCGCAGCGGCTTGGCCGGATTCGCCCGAGCCTCGTCGGCACCGGCGAATCGGAGGGTTTCCGGCCGGGCGTGCCCGCGCTGTCGCATTTCCCGGTGGACGCGTGGCGGCACGCGATCGACCGCGCGTTGCGCCGCGCGGGCCGCGACCTGCTGGCGTACGGCGATCCGCTCGGCGAGCCCGCGTTGCGCGAATCGATCGCGCGCCATCTGGCCGTCACGCGCGGCGTGCGCTGCGACCCGGAGCAAATCGTGATCACCGAGGGCGCGCAGGGCGCGATCGCGCTGTGCGCGCAGTTGCTGACGAATCCGGGCGATACGGTGTGGGTCGAGGAGCCCGGCTATCGCGGCGCGCGCACCGCGATGCAGGCGGCGGACCTCGACGTCGTGCCGATGCCGGTCGACGCGGAAGGGCTGCGCGCGGAACCGGACGACTGGCGCGAGCGACCGCCGCGCCTCGTCTACACGACGCCGTCGAACCAGTTCCCGACCGGCGCCGTGCTGTCGATCTCGCGCCGGCTCGCGCTGATCGATGCGGCGCGCCGCCATCGCGCGTGGATCATCGAGGACGACTACGACAGCGAATTCCGTCACACCGGCGAGCCGATCGGCGCGATGCAGGGGCTCGCGTCCGATTCGCCGGTCGTCTATCTCGGTTCGTTCAGCAAGACGATGTTTCCGGCGCTGCGGATCGGCTTTCTCGTGCTGCCCGACACGTTGCTGGCCGCCGTGCGGCCGGCGCTGCCGGAGATGCTGCGCGGCGGGACGCGCCACGTGCAGCTCGCGCTGGCCGATTTCATCGAGACGGGCGAGTACGGCCGGCATCTCGGGCGGATGCGCCGGCTGTATCGCGACCGGCGGCGTTTGCTGCTCGCCGCGCTCGACAGCAGCCTGAGCGTGCCGCATCAGGTCGAGGGCGGCCCGTGCGGGCTGCATCTCGCGTTGCGGCTGCCGGCGCGTTATCGCGATCGCGCGATCGTCGAAGCGGCGCGCGCGCATGGCATCGGGCCGTTTCCGCTGTCGGGTTTCGCGATCGATGCGGCGCGGGCCGGCAACGGGCTCGTGCTCGGCTTCGGCAATACGTCGGCCGACGCGTTCGAGCCGATGTTGCGGATGGTGTCGACGATCGCGGAGCGGGTGGGCGCGGGTGGCGCGTGATGGTATGGTTTCTCGATTTCAACTGCTTGCTGCCCGATCGTGATGACGCTCCGCCCATCCCTGCTGTTCGCTGTGATTGCCTGCACGTCGTGGGCGACCGTCGCCGCTCACGCGCAACCGACGCGCGACGGCTTCGTCTGCGATACCGACAAGCATCACATCGTGATCGACCACGCGGCGGATCGCGCATTGCGCTACCGCGCATGGAACAAGCCGCATCCGGTCGACGGGAAGCCGGACGTCGACGTGCGCGGCGGCACGGAAACCACGGGCGGAACGAATCCGTGCGTGAGCACCGACTGGTCGTTCAAGCGCGGCAATATCACGTACGAGGTATCGGACAGCGCCGCCTGCACCGACGGCAAACCGCCGCGCGGCGCTTACGGGACGGTCTCGGTGACAATCAACAAGGAATTCGCCGCGCGTTACTGGTGCGTCAAGTAACCGGTGCTTTAAAACACCGAAAGGCTGCGCCGTCAGCAAAACATTCAATATTTTAAAAAATCGGCCGATATCCTGATATTGAAGTTTCCTGAACGCGCGACGTGAATCGAAAGTCTTGCTTTTTCGATCGTAAGGGATGTTCAATGTCGCTTGCCACGACACATGCCATGAGCGACGATTCTGCCCCGTGACAAGCGGTTACTTTTTCATGATGAATGGATAGTGGAGGACGAAGGCCGGCGCAAGTCGCGATGCGTCGCATCGGCCATGTGCTCCTATAAATAAAAATGCCGATCCGATGAGATCGGCCGCAGGCATCCGAGCGCGCAATCACCGCGTGTGCCGTCTGCGACATCGTACAGAGCCAGATGAAACCCGATTCAAGCCACTATTGCTTCCCGAATCTGCTGGAAGCGTTTTTTATCGTCGTCGTGCTGAACCTGGTCGAGTATTTGACGAACTCGATTATCTGGTCGCTCGGCCGCAACGCAGGGCTTCAGACGATGGCGATCGCCAGCATCGGAAGGGTGCTCGCGAACGGGCTCTTATTTACGGTGCTGCTTCATCACAGCAAATTGACCTACCGTAGCCTGCTGCACGACAGCGTGGATTCCTGGCGAACGACGATCAGGCGATTTCTCGTGCCCGTTTTGCTGATCACACCGGCATTGCTCGTGGCGATGAGCGTGCTTGAAGTCGGCGTCGGGCAGTTTTTCCCGTGGAGCGGAAGCCGGGAGGACGCCGACGAGGTTTATGCGAATGGCGGACTCGGCCTGATCGTATTGACCTGCGTGATTGCGCCGCTACTCGAAGAGATGTTGTTTCGCGGCGTGATGCTGCGCAGCTTCTTGCGACAGTACCCGGAGGGAACGGCTATCGCGCATTCGGCCGCCGTGTTCGGTCTCGCACACTTGAATGTGTATCAATTCGCGCTCGCATTCGGACTCGGTTTGTTGATCGGAAAGCTCTATGCGGCTACCCGATCGTTGTTGCCGGGAATGTTGATTCACGCCTGCTACAACACCGCGGTGGTCATCGTCGCACTGAAATCGCCGTTCGTCCTCACCAGGGAGAGCCTGCTCGAGATCTGGCCGACGTCCTGGTGGTTCGGCGCGCTCGCGTTGGGCGGCGTCGGCGCATGGGGGCTGGTCAAGTCGGTGGATGCGCTGCGAATGGCGCCCGCGCGTACGGCAAACGACAACGGCGCGAACTGAGCGCGCGTCATGATGGTTTCTACAACGAGAAAACGAGGTAAAGCATGCGGGGCAAGCAAGTCTGTCTGGTGGGTCTGGCGAGTACGGTGTTGATGCTGGCGGCGTGTGGCGGCGGCGATGACGGTGGCGCGGCCAAAACGGGCAGCAACGCATCGAACAACGATACGGCGGGAACGCCGACGGTCACGCCGCCCGCCACGCCGGCGCCGGGCGCGCCTGCCCAGCCGTCCGCACCCACGGCCTGCCGACCGAACGGCCGCTTCAGCTATTCGGGCGCGGCGTCGCCGGTTGCGGCGAACAACGGCCAACTGGCGGTGCTCGTAGTGCCGAATTTGCCGAGCGAGTGGGCGAAGAACCGCAACATGACGGCGGACAATGTGCCGGCGACGAGCCTGGTTCAGCAGGGAAGCGGCGCGTTTACGACGCTGGCGTCGTCGGCGGCGGCGACCGACTGCCTCGGGCTCGACCACGGGGCCGTGACCGAGATCCAGGGCGTCGGCACCGATGTGGCGATCGGCCGGTGGAATCGCGCGATGGACACCGACGGCAATACCTATACCGATGCGCAGGGCGTGCACTACGCGGTCGGCACGCCGCTGTCGTTGCCCGCCACGGGCGCTCCGCTTTCGTGTACGCAGGTAATCTCCGACACGGTGGCGAGCAACAACGGCGGCGCGGATGGGACGCTCGTTTCGGCTTCGGCCATGCTGGATCCGGTCACGCGCATGCTCACCACGCTGAACCTGTCGATCCAGCTCGGAAGTGCGCAACACGGGCTGACATATACGCAGGTGCCGTTGAACGGTGTGTTGAAGACCACCGGGCCCGCAACGATTCAATCGATCGTTGTCGGACATGACGCGGCCCAGCCGCTGGTCGCCGTCGGTTACACGGCTGCGTTGCCGAACACGCAAGGCGTCGGCGGGGTGGCGGTATTGTCGTGCCACTGAACGGAGCGGGTGCCGGCTCGTCGACGGATGCGGACCGATGACGGACCATCCGCGCTTCGCATGCTGTCTGTCGGTGATGCGCGACAGGCTGATGATTGCCCGCAGACCGTCACGCTGACGCCGGCACGCGCACCGCTGCGTGGTGGATATTCGGATTGACGAACCGCGCGCTTTGTTCGAAACGAACGCCGTCGCGGTTCCGCCGCCACGGCGCCTCCCGGCATACGGGTTTCGATTCGTGTGTTCCAACCGGCGCGTGCGCTATAAATGGTTGGGTGTACCGGTGCTTGTCGGGCGCCTGCGCGTCTCGCGCAGGGTAGCGTCGCGGCTGCCGGGGGAGGTGGCACCGTGGTTTGCCAGACGCTTGCTCGCGCCGTGCTTCGCACCGCGTTGATCGGGGGCGTGTTTGCCGGATGTTGGCCGCCGCCCGCCGCCGTTGCCGGCACCCTCGCACCGCACGCCGCACCACCGGCGATGAAGGTGCGGCCGCCCGCCGCGCCTTACGCGATGCCGGTCGATTTCCCGGCGATCGTCGAGCGCTACGGCCCGGCGGTCGTGACCATCGTGGCCGCCACACCCGATCCGCAAACCGGCGGGCCGGCCTTTGCCGCCCTCGATCCCGACGATCCGCTCGCCGCGTTCTTCCGGCACGGTGCGGCGCCGCCCGCACAGGCGGCGCCGGCGTCCGATACGCCGCGTGCGGTGTCCGGCAGCGGCTCGGGCTTCATCGTCAGCGCCGACGGCCTGATTCTCACGTCCGCCCACGTGGTCGACGAGGTGACCGACGTGACGGTGCGGCTCACCGACCGCCGCGAATTCAAGGGGACGGTGCTGGCCGTCGATCCGCAAAGCGACGTCGCCGTGCTGCGCGTCGACGCGACGAAGCTGCCGTTCGTGCGCGTCGGCGATTCGTCGAAGGTCCGCGCGGGAGAACCGGTGATGACGATCGGCGCGCCGGACGGATCGGGCAACACGGTCACGGCCGGCATCGTCAGCGCGACGTCGCGCCGCTTGCCGGACGGCAGCGCGTTTCCGTTCTTCGAGACCGACATCGCACCGAACCCGGACAACTCGGGCGGCCCCGTGTTCAATCGCGCGGGCGACGTGATCGGCATCGCGGTGCAGGTCTATACGGGCACCGATCGCTACGCAAGCACGACGTTCGCCATCCCGATCGCATTCGCGGCAAGGATGCGCGCCCAGTTGCGCGCGCAACAGCAGGCGCAGATGCAGACGCAACAGCAGGCGCAGCAGGCCCAGGCGCCTGCGCC
Source organism: Burkholderia sp. MS389 (assembly GCF_016899425.1). Lineage (GTDB taxonomy): Bacteria > Pseudomonadota > Gammaproteobacteria > Burkholderiales > Burkholderiaceae > Burkholderia > Burkholderia sola. Next base: position 668,754 of record NZ_CP045995.1, on the reverse strand, counting down.
GTCGGGCAATGCGCTGGGCGCGGACGTGCAGGACGTCGGCGTCGGGCTGGCCGCGGCGTTCGGGCTGCCGCGTCCGGCAGGCGCGCTCGTCAACGGCGTCGCGCCCGGCTCGCCGGCCGCCGCGGCGGGCCTGAAGCCCGGCGACGTGATCGTGAAGATGGGCGACAAGACCATCGGTCGCTCGGCGGAACTGGACGACCTGGCCGCCGCGCTGTTGCCCGGCGCAAAGGCGCCGCTGCGCGTGATCCGCAACCGTGCGCCGGTGAAGCTGACGATCACCGGCGCCGACGACGCGGGCATGAGCGCGGCCGCAACGGTCGGCATGGCCGCACCTAAGTCCGCTGGACGGCCGGGGCCGGGGCCGGCCGCCGGCGAGCCCGGCGACGGTGGTGCCAGCGGTGACCGCGGCGATCGCCTCGGGCTGACGATGCACGCGCTGAGCGACGCCGAGCGTCGGTCGACGGGGCTCGCGATCGGGATGATGGTGGACGCGGTGCACGGCCCGGCCGCGCGCGCAGGCATCCTGCCCGGCGACGTCGTGCTGGAACTCAACGACACGCTGCTGGAGACGCCGGACGACGTGCAGACGCTCGAAGCGAGCGGCGGCAGCGTGATCGCCGTGCTGATCCAGCGCAACAACGCGCGGAAGTTCGTCTCGGTGCGCGTGCGGTAGGGCGTTGACGCGGCTGCTAGCGTCCGCCTAACATCGTCCGGTATCGCTGGCGGTCCGCCACGCATTCAGGAGCCACTCGGCATGAAAACGGCTTGCTTCATCGTAGTAGTCCACAGGCGCAGGGTCCGGTAGCGGCACCGCGCCGGCACCCATGCGCCCCCGACTCGTTCGGGGGCTTTTTTTGTGTTGCGCACGGCCGTGCGGCCCGTGCGCGGGAGGGCATCCGCTTGTCATCGAACCTGTCGACCGCTTCCGATCCGGCGTCGCCGCGACACGCAACGTTGATCCTGTTGTGCGCGTTGTCGGTGCTGCCGCTGAGCCTGTTCCTGCCGTCGCTGCCGGCGATCGTGCGCGACCTGCACACCGACTATGCGCTCGTCGCGCTGTCGCTCGGTGGTTATGCGGCGGTGGCCGCGTCGCTCGAATGCGTGACGGGGCCGCTGTCCGACCGGTTCGGGCGGCGGCCGATCGTGCTGACGAGCGTCGCGATATTCGCGCTCGGTTCGCTCGGCTGCGCGATGGCGACCGATATTCGCGTGTTTCTCGGCTGCCGGCTGATGCAGGCGGCGATCACGTCGGTCTATCCGGTGTCGATGGCGGCGATCCGCGATACCGGCGGCGGGGCGCGCGCGGCGAGCCGGATCGGCTATGCGGCGATGGCCGCCGCGTTCGCGCCGATGCTCGGCCCGACGCTCGGCGGCGTGCTCGATCAGACGGTCGGGTGGCGCGCGAGCTTCTGGCTGCTCGGCGCGGTCGGCAGCGCGCTGTTCGGCTGGTGCGCGTTCGATCTCGTCGAAACCCATACGCGCCGGCCGTCGAGCTTCGCGCAGCAGCTTCGTGCGTATCCGGCGCTGCTGCGTGCGCGCCGTTTCTGGGCCTATGCGCTGTGCATGGCGTTTTCGACGGGCACGTTCTATGCATTCCTGGCCGGCGCGCCGCTCGCCGCGAAAACGCTGTTCGGCATCGCGCCGGCGGAGATCGGCTTCTACATGGGGACGATCACGGCCGGTTTCGTGGGTGGCAGCTTGCTGGCCGCGCGGGTCGCGCGCCGCTACGCGCTGGCCACGACGATCCTGTGCGGGCGGGTCGCGGCGTGTGCGGGTCCGCTGACCGGCCTCGCGCTCGTGTCCGGCGGCGCGACGCACGCGCTCGCATGGTTCGGTCCGTGCGTGCTGGTCGGCATCGGCAACGGGCTGAGCAATCCAGGCGCCCATGCGGACGCGGTGTCGGTGCGCCCGGAGCTGGCAGGCAGCGCGTCGGGGCTGGCCGGCGCGATGACGATCGGCGGCGGCGCCGCGCTGTCGTCGCTGACAGGCGCGCTGCTGACCCCGCGCAATGCCGGCTACCTGCCGCTCGCGATGATGCTGCTGTCGGCGGCGATCGCGCTGGCGGCCGCCGTGTGCGTGCGGGCGTTCGACGGGCAGGACGCCGGGCGGTGAGCGCGGGTGCGCCCCGGTACCGGCGCGCGGCCGAATGACGGACAATCCGCCGCATGCCGGGAGACGACGCATGATCCGCGCGCCGCGTGTCCCGGCGAGCGCAAAGGGCGACTGGACGAGGATGCGATGAGCGACTTTTCTGATTTCCAGCGGGACATTGCCGACGCCGCGAGGGCGACCTTCAGGGCGCTGCGGGCGTTGCACCCGGACGAGCATTTCTATGCGTTTGCGCTGTACACCGACAGCGGCGCGATGACGGTGGTGCCGGCCGCCAATTCTGTCGAAGGGCTGCGCCGAATCCGCGCGCAACAGGCGGTGGCGGACGACGATCCGTGGTTCGTGTGGGGCGTGTCCGAATGGGCGTACGCGGCGGCCGAGGCGTCGCCGTTCAACGCGATCTGCGGCAGGCTCGCCGACGAAGTGCTGAGCCCGCAGTTCGTCCAATCGCGCTTCAGCGAATTTTCCCGGCAACTGCACGTCGACATGATCGCGGCATTGCGGCTGCTCGATCGCGACGGCGTGTTCGGCACGGGTGACGACAGGGCGGCCATCACGCTGTTCGTGTCGATCAGCGACGACGACGCGGCCGAGGCGCTGGAAAACGCATCGGCGAAAGCGCTGAATCCGCCCGCCGTCGCCGACGCGTTCCTGCGCCGCTACGACTGACCGGCATCAGAATCTCGCACGGCGGCCCGGGCACGCGGCCGCCGCGCATGTCGCGTTACGGCTTCGCGCCGACCACGAATTCGAACGTCGCGATGCCGTCGACGCCGCCCGTCACGCGATCGCCCGGCTGCAGCGCGCCGACGCCGGCCGGCGTGCCGGTGAAGATCAGGTCGCCGGCCTTCAGCTCGACCGAGCGCGACACGTACGCGATGACGTCGGGCACGGGCCAGATCATGTCGGCGAGGTCGCCTTGCTGGCGCGTGTCGCCGTTGACCGCGAGCCAGATGCGGCCGGTCGCCGGGTGGCCGGTGGCCGTCGCCGCGCGCAGCGCGGTCACCGGGCCCGATGCGTCGAAACCCTTCGCCCAGTCCCACGGCCGGCTCAGCTTCTTCGCTTCGGCCTGCAGGTCGCGGCGCGTGAGGTCGACGCCGACGCCGTAGCCCCACACGTGCGACAGCGCGTCGGCCGGGTCGATCGACCGGCCGTCCTTGCCGATCGCGACGACCAGCTCGATTTCATGGTGGAGGTCGTTCGTCAGCGGCGGATAGGCGACCGTGCCGCTGGCCGGGACGATCGCGTCGGCCGGCTTCGTGAAGAAGAACGGCGGTTCGCGGTCGGGGTCGGCGCCCATTTCGCGGGCGTGGTCGGCGTAGTTGCGGCCGACGCAGAAGACGCGGCGCACCGGAAAGCGCGCGGACGACTGTTCGACTTCGACGGAAGGACGCTCAGCGGCGTCGATGACATAGGCGGACATCGGATTGGCCTCGTTCGGTAGGAAGACGGACGACCGGCGCGTCGGCCGGCATGCGTGCAACGATACCCGACGCGCGTGCGCGCGGATGCGACGCAACTGCGTTTTACCGGGACAAAACTACGCGTCGGCGGCCGGCTGCGCGTCGTCGGCGGCGGGCAGCGCGGCGTTCGCGTCGCGGTACGCCTTCGGCGACACGCCGACCCGCGCACGAAAGCGCCGTGCGAAATAGCCTTCGTCGCGAAAGCCGACCGAGCGTGCGATGTCCGCGATGCGCCGGCTGGTATGGGCCAGCAGCGACTGCGCGAGCGCGATCCGGCGCTCGGTCACGAGATCGGTGAAGGTGCTGCCGGTTTCCTTGCGCACCAGGTGCGCGAGGTAGTTCGGCGACAGAAACGCGGCTTCGGCGGTCGCGGCGAGCGTCAGGTCCTCCCGGGTCAGGTTCGCCCGCACGTGGCGCAGCACGCGGGCCAGTGCGTCGCGCCGGCCGGCGCGCTGGGCGCCGCGTTGCGCGAGCTTGTCGAGCGCGCCCGCGTACTGCGTGCAGACGAGCCCGATCAGTTGCAGCAGGTAGCCGCGCAGCAACGTGGTCGAGCCGAACGTGCGCACGCGATCGGCGTCGAGCATGCACAGCGCGAGGCGGCGCGCTTCGTCGTACGTATCGCCGGTCAGGATGAAATCGACGTGCTCCTGGAAGCGGAACGGCGTCAGCTCGGGGAAGCGGTGCGCGGGCACGTCCTCGAGATCGAGCGGATCGACGTCGAGATCGGCGCGCAGGAACGCCTGGCTGAAGTTGATCACGATGAAATGCGCGCCTTCCGGGTGCGGAATCAGGTGCTCGCGGTGCGGCAGCACGAACGCGAGCGCGCCGCGCGGAAACGGTCGCGTGACGCCGCCGATGCGCTGCTCGGTGTCGCCGCCGAGATTGAACTGGATCTGGAAATACGCGTGCCGGTGCGGCTCGGTGATCGCCTGGCGCGACGCCTGGTCGCGGATGTAGAAATCGAGCCGGTCGCTGCGTTCGGGCATCCCGTACAGGCGCGGCGGGGCGGTGGAGGGCATGAAGGATTGTGCTGTTCGTGACGCGGTGGAGCCGCGATGGTACAGCGAACCGGGCGCGACGGGGACGGGCGCGGCCCCGCGCCTACCTGGTCAGCCCGTCGCGAGCGGCGCGACCCGGCGCCGCAGTTCGGGCACGACGTCGGCGTCGAACCACGGATGGCGCTTGAACCATGCCTGGTTGCGCGGCGACGGATGCGGCAGCGGCAGGATCGCGGGGCCGTAGTCGCGCCACGCATGCACGGTGTCGGTCAGCGTCGCCTTGCGCGCGCCGCGCAGGAAATGCCGCTGCGCGTACTGGCCGATCAGCAGCGTGAGCCGGATCGACGGCAGTTCGGCCAGCAGCCGGTCGATCCACAGCGGCGCGCATTCGGGGCGCGGCGGGTTGTCGCCGCTCGCGCCGCGGCCCGGGTAGCAGAAGCCCATCGGCACGATCGCGAAGCGCGTCTCGTCGTAGAAGGTGTCGGCGTCGACGCCGAGCCAGTCGCGCAGCCGCATGCCGCTCGCGTCGTCCCACGGGATGCCGCTCGCATGGACGCGCGCGCCCGGCGCCTGCCCGACGATCAGGATGCGTGCGTCGCGATGCGCGCGCACGACCGGGCGCGGGCCGAGCGGCAGGTCGGCTTCGCATGCACGGCACGCGCGGATTTCGGTGAGCAGCACGTCGAGCGGCGCGCGCGTTGGTTTCGGCATTGATTCGGAGCGGGGATGAGGTGGCAACGCGGTGTCGCCCGAGCGGCACGAGCGGCCGGCGGTCGGCGGCCGCGCCGCCTCCGGGGCGCCAGCGGGGACCGGCTGCACTGCGCGGTGCGCGCTACGGCTACGCGCTACGCCAGCGACAGACCCGCCGCGCCGCCTTCGGCGACCGCAGCATCATACAACGCGGTCTGCGCGATCGCCGCGGCGATGCCCGCGTCGTCGTGCGAACCGTCGAGCATGCCCCAGCGCCGGTATTGCGACAGGAACCACTGGCCCTCGCGCGGGTCGGGCCGGTTCACCGCGCCGCCGTCGTGAAAGCGGATCGGCAGCGGCGGCGTCGCAAACGGCCCCGCGCCGTAGTCGCCGAGCAGGCGCGGCGCGATCAGCCGGGCCGGCACGCCCAGCGCGTCGGGCGACGCGAGCCAGTCGGCCGCCTCGCGGCGGTGCGCGGCGCTGTCGAGCCACGCGCATGCGTCGACGAGCGTGCGGACCAGCGCACGTGAGGCGGCCGGATACAGTGCGACGAAATCGCGCCGGGTCGCGAGCACCTTCTCCGGGTGATCGGGCCAGATCTCGCTCGTGACGGCGACGGTGCGGCCTGCGCCGCACGCTTCGGCCACCGCGTGCCACGGCTCGCCCGCGCAGAAGCCGTCGAGCTCGCCGCCCGCGAGTGCCGCGACCATCTCGGGCGGCGGAATCACGACGCTGCGCACGTCGCGCAGCGGATCGACGCCGTGCGACGCGAGCCATGCGTTCAGCCACATCGCGTGCGTGCCGGTCGGGAAAGTTTGCGCGAGCAGCGGCTTGCGGCCGAGCGTCGCGAACGCGGCGCGCACGCTGCCGGTCTCACGGTAAGCGTCGGCGAGGCCGCGCGACAACGTGATCGCCTGGCCGTTGCGGTTCAGCACCATCAGCGCGGCCATGTCGGCCTGCGGGCCGCCGATGCCGAGCTGCAGCCCGCAGACGAGCCCATACAGCGCATGCGCGGCGTCGAGCTCGCCGCTGAGCAGCTTGTCGCGCACGGCCGCCCACGACGGCTGGCGGCTTAATTCGAGCGTGAGGCCATGACGCGCACCGAGGTTCAGGCGTTGCGCGACGATCAGCGGGGCCGCGTCGCTGAGCGCGACGAACCCGAGGCGAAGATGCGCGCGTTCCGGCGCGGCGGGAGGAGAGGTATTCATTGGACTCATGACTGGGGTGACGCGTCGAGCAATTGTCGCGCGACGTCGACGATGCGCAGGCCCTGATCCATCGCGCGCTTGCGCAGCGCCGCATAGGCGTCGTGTTCGGACAGCTTGCGCTGGTCCATCAGCACGCGTTTCGCGCGGTCGATCAGCTTGCGCTCCTCGAGTTCGCGCTCGACGTCGGCCAGCCGGCGGCGCAGCGCGTCGTCGTGCGAGAAGCGCGCGAGCGCGACTTCGAGAATCGGCGCGAGGCGCTCGGCCGACAACCCTTCGACGAGATATGCGCTGACGCCCGCGCCGACCGCCGCGCGGATCAGTTCCTGGTCGGCGTCGTGGCTGAACATCAGCACGGGGCGCGGCGCGGTTGCATGCATGACCGCGAGTTGCTCGAGCGTGTCGCGCGACGGCGAATCGGTATCGATGATCACGACGTCGGGGCGTTGCTCCTCGACGGCCGCCGGCAGGCGCGCGGGCGTCGCGACGTCGTTCAGCATCTCGTAGCCGAGGCGCGCGAGCGCGTCGCCGAGTTCGCCGATCGGCTTGTCGGTATCGGTGACGAGCAGCACGCGCAGGCGGGCGGGGGCGGACGAACTCATGAGGCGGGCAACAGGAGCAGTGATGCGTCGGTGCAACCGGCGAGCGATGCAGGCAGGCCGCACGCGCGGCCGGGGCGAAAGGAAACGGGGAGCGGCTGAGGCCGCGCGATGCCGCGCATGTCAGGCGGCCCGCGCAAGCGCCGCGTCGGCTGCCGCGTCCGCGTCCTGCGCGGCCGCTTCGCCGATCGCGCCGCCGACGAGGATCACGGCCGGGCTGCCGAGCCGCGCCGCTTCGACGCCGCGCGCGAGCGTGCCGAGCGTGCCGGTCCAGCGGCGCTCGTCGGGCGTGCCGGCCCATTGCACGGCTGCCGCCGGCGTCGACGCGGGGAGCGCGGCGAGCAGGCCGGCCGCGATGCTGTCGACGCGGCTCATCCCCATGTAGATCGCGAGCGTGGTGCCGGTCGCCGCGAGCCGTGCCCAGTCGGGTTCGCCATGGTCCTGGCGGTGCGCGGTGACGAACGTGACGCCCTGGCAGTGCTCGCGGTGCGTGAGCGAGATGCCGAGGCTCGCGGCGGCGGCGAATCCCGACGAGATGCCGTTGACGATCTCGACCGGAATCGCGGCCGCGCGCAGCGTCGCGAGCTCTTCGCCGGCGCGCCCGAACAGCAGCGCGTCGCCGCCCTTCACGCGCACCACGTGCGCGCCGCGCAGCGCGTAGCGACGCATCAGCTTCTCGATGAACGCCTGCGGCGTGGAGCGGCAGCCGCCGCGCTTGCCGACGCGGATCACGCGCGCCTGCGGCGCGAGTCCGACAATGCCGGGCGCGACGAGATCGTCGAGCAGCAGCACGTCGGCGGCGGCCAGCGCCTTTACCGCCTTCAGCGTGAGGAGATCGGGGTCGCCGGGGCCGGCGCCCAGCAGCGTGACTTTGCCTGTCGTCATTGTCGTATTCCTGTGCCGCATCGCATCGCTGCGGCGGTCTGATGTCGCGTTGTTGCGCGGCGGCGGCGGGCGGTCGAAACGCACCGGCATCCGGCCGTGCCGTGCACGGGGGGACGCCGTTGTCCTGTCGGACCCGCCGTGAAGGGCGGGCAGGGTTTTGCGGGGACTGCCCACCGGCGCCGTTGCCGGTGATGCATAGCGTTCAGCAATATCCGGGCCAACCGACGCAACGCGCGGTCAGCGCATGCCGCGATGCACTGCGCGATGGCCGCACGCGTGCATGCGCATGCCTCACATAGGCCATCGCCATGTCGCATCGGTGTGCATCGTGCGCCGTCCGCGCGCACCGCGATGTCGCACGGCGACAGTGCTGCAGCGCACCACATCTGTGCCTCGGTGCATCGCGACGGAGAGCGCGCGATGCGTCGCCTCGCGTCGCGTGCTGTCCGGCAAGCCTTGTGCGACGAGGCTTTCGGCCGGATTCGTGCCGATATGGCACGGCGTTTGCGTAAGCTGGTTCGGGCGGATCAACGGCGATTCGCCCGCAGTACCGAATACTGACGCGCCCGGCAACGGGCTTCATGGGCAACGGCGTCCTACGCATCGGGTCTCGACGAGACCGGGTGCGCAGGACGCCGTTTTTCGTTTGGGCGGACGACATGACCGACAAAGCTACCCGTATCGATCTCTTCAGCCTCCGCACCGCGCCGATGCGCGCGTTCCATCTGACGTGGATGGCGTTCTTCGTATGCTTCTTCGCGTGGTTCGCGTGCGCGCCGCTGATGCCGCTGATCGCGCGCGAATTCCATCTCACGGCGGCGCAAGTCGCGAACATCAACATCGCCGCGGTCGCCGCGACGATCGCCGTGCGGCTGCTGGTCGGCCCGATGTGCGACCGCTTCGGCCCGCGCCGCGTGTATGCCGGGCTGCTGCTGCTCGGCGCGATTCCCGTGTTCGCCGTGTCGTTCACGCACGACTACCTGTGGTTCCTGATCTGCCGGCTCGGCATCGGCGCGATCGGCGCGGGCTTCGTGATCACGCAGTACCACACGTCGGTGATGTTCGCGCCGAACGTGGTCGGCACCGCGAACGCGACGACGGCCGGCTGGGGCAATGCCGGCGCGGGCGCGACGCAGGCGCTGATGCCGCTGCTCGTCGCCGCGGGCCTGATGCTCGGCTTCGGCGAGGATTCGTCGTGGCGCATCGCGCTGGTCGTGCCGGGCGTGGCGATGCTCGTGATGGCGTGGGCGTACTGGCGTTTCACGCAGGACTGCCCGCAAGGCGATTTCGTCGCGCTGCGCAAGCAGGGCGTAACGATCGACAGCGGCAAGAAGGGCGGCTGGGCGAGCTTCTTCGCGGCCTGCGGCAACTACCGCGTGTGGATGCTGTTCGTCACGTACGGCGCGTGCTTCGGCGTCGAGGTGTTCATCCACAACATCGCCGCGCTGTACTACGTCGATCACTTCAAGCTGTCGCTGAAGGACGCCGGCTTCGCGGTCGGGATGTTCGGGCTGCTCGCGCTGTTCGCCCGCGCGCTCGGCGGCTGGCTGTCCGACAAGATCGCCGCACGCCGCAGTCTCGACGTGCGCGCGACGCTGCTGTGCGCGCTGATCATCGGCGAAGGGCTCGGGCTGATCTGGTTCTCGCATGCGCAAGGCATCGGCATCGCGCTCGTCGCGATGCTCACCTTCGGCCTCTTCACGCACATGGCGTGCGGCGCGACCTACGCGCTGGTGCCGTTCATCGACCGCAAGGCGCTCGGCGGCGTCGCGGGCATCGTCGGCGCGGGCGGCAACGTCGGCGCGGTCGCCGCGGCTTTCCTGCTGAAGGGCGTCGGCGATGTGCAGCACACGTTGAGCCTGCTCGGCCTTGCCGTGACCGCGACCGCGTTGTGCGCGATGGCCGTGCGCTTCAGCGAAGAACACAAGGCGCGCGAAGCCGAGCTGCGCGATCGCGCGCTGGCCGCCGCGAGCGCCGCGAACTGATCGACCGAAGGAACCGTCATCATGAAACTCATCGTCATCGGCCACGGCATGGTCGGCCACAAGCTCCTCGAATGCGTCGCGGCGCAAGCCGGCGTGGCCGGCGCGCTGCAGGCCACCGTGCTCGGCGAGGAGCCGCGCCCGGCCTACGATCGCGTGCATCTGTCGGAATTCTTCGCCGGCAAGTCGGCGGACGAGCTGTCGCTCGTCGAACCTGGCTTCTTCGCGCGCCATCCGCAATTCGACCTGCGCCTGAACGCGCAAGTCGCATCGATCGACCGCGCCGCGCATATGGTCACGCTCGCGTCGGGCGAAACGCTCGCGTACGACAAGCTGGTACTCGCCACCGGCTCGCGTCCGTTCGTGCCGCCGGTGCCGGGCCGCGATCGCGCGGGCTGCTTCGTGTACCGGACGATCGAGGATCTCGAAGCGATGCAGGCGTGCGGCGCGCACGCGAAGCGCGGCGTCGTGATCGGCGGCGGGCTGCTCGGCCTCGAATGCGCGAAGGCGCTGCGCGACATGGGGCTTGAAACGCACGTCGTCGAATTCGCGCCGCGCCTGATGGCCGTGCAGGTCGACGACGGCGGCGGCCGGATGCTGCGCGCGAAGATCGAGGCGCTCGGCGTGACCGTGCATACCGGCAAGAACACGCTCGAAATCGTCGACGGCGACGAAGGCGCGCACCGGATGGCGTTCGCCGACGGCTCGCATCTCGATACCGACATGATCGTGTTCTCGGCCGGCATCCGTCCCCGGGACGAACTGGCCCGCGCGTGCGGGCTCGAGATCGGCCCGCGCGGCGGCATCGCGATCGACGACGCGTGCCGCACGAGCGACGCCGACATCTACGCGATCGGCGAATGCGCGGCCTGGAACGGCATGGTGTACGGCCTCGTCGCGCCCGGCTACGACATGGCGCGCGTGGTCGCGAAGCAGCTCGCGGGCGACGCGGACGAAGCGGCGGACGCCGCGTTCGCCGGCGCCGACATGAGCACCAAGCTGAAGCTGATGGGCGTCGACGTCGCGAGCATCGGCGACGCGCACGGCACGACGGCCGGCAGCCGCACCTACCAGTACGCGGACGAGCGCCGCCAGGTCTACAAGAAGCTCGTGGTGTCCGACTGCGGCAAGTTCCTGCACGGCGCGGTGATGGTCGGCGATGCGGCCGAGTACGGCACGCTGCTGCAGATGATGCTGAACCGCATCGAGTTGCCCGAGTCGCCGGAATTCCTGATCCTGCCGTCGTCGGACGGCGCGGCGAAGCCGGCGATCGGCGTCGATGCGCTGCCGGAAGGCGCGCAGATCTGCTCATGCAACAACGTGTCGAAGTCGCAGATCTGCGCGGCCGTCGCAGACGGCGCGACGAGCCTCGGCGCGCTGAAGACGTGCACGGGCGCCGGCACGTCGTGCGGCGGCTGCGTGCCGCTCGTCACGCAGATCATGAAGGCCGAGATGAAGAAGCAGGGCCTCGCGGTCAACAACCATCTGTGCGAGCACTTCCCGTATTCGCGCCAGGAGCTGTTCCACCTGATCCGCGTCGAGCGCATCACGACGTTCGACGCATTGCTGCACAAGCACGGCCGCGGGCTCGGCTGCGACGTGTGCAAGCCGGCCGTCGCGGGCATCCTCGCGTCGTGCTTCAACGAGTTCGTGCTGAAGAAGGAGCACGCGGGCCTGCAGGATTCGAACGACTACTACCTCGCGAACATTCAGCGCGACGGCACGTATTCGGTCGTGCCGCGCATGCCGGGCGGCGAAGTCACGCCGGAAGGGCTGATCGCGGTCGGCCAGGTCGCGAAAAAATATGGCCTCTACACGAAGATCACCGGCGGCCAGCGCGTCGACCTGTTCGGCGCGCGCGTCGAGCAACTGCCGTCGATCTGGGAGGAGCTGATCGCGGCCGGCTTCGAATCGGGGCACGCGTACGGCAAGGCGCTGCGCACGGTGAAGTCGTGCGTCGGGTCGACGTGGTGCCGCTACGGCGTCGACGATTCGGTCGGCCTCGCGATCGACCTGGAAAATCGCTACAAGGGGCTGCGCGCGCCGCACAAGATCAAGTTCGGCGTGTCCGGCTGCACGCGCGAGTGCGCGGAAGCGCAGGGCAAGGACGTCGGCATCATCGCGACCGAGAAGGGCTGGAACCTGTACGTGTGCGGCAACGGCGGGATGAAGCCGCGCCACGCGGAACTGCTTGCGTCCGATCTCGATCGCGACACGCTGATCCGCTATATCGACCGCTTCCTGATGTTCTACGTGCGCACGGCCGACCGGCTGCAACGCACCAGCGTGTGGCGCGACAACCTCGAAGGCGGCCTTGATTATCTGGCCGACGTCGTCGTGCACGACAAGCTCGGGATCGCGGCCGAGCTCGAAGCCGACATGCAGCACGTGGTCGACACCTACGAGTGCGAATGGAAGCGCGCCGTCACCGATCCCGACACGCGCAAGCGCTTCCGCCACTTCGTGAACAGCGACGCGCCGGATACGACCATCGAGTTCGTCGAGACGCGCGGCCAGATCCGGCCCGCGACGCCCGGCGAGCGCGGGGGCGGGAAACCCGTGTCGATTCCCGTCGTCGCCGAACCCGCAACCGTTTGACTCTGACCGACACCAGCGTCTTTTCCAAGGAGCCCATCATGAACGATCGTCTTCCGCTGTCCTGGACCCGCGTGTGCCCGCTCGACGACATCGTGCCGAACACCGGCGTATGCGCGCTCGTCAACGGCGAGCAGGTCGCCGTGTTTCACGTCGCGCATGCCGAGGAAGGCGGCGTGTTCGCGATCGACAACGTCGATCCCGTGTCGCAGGCCGCCGTGATGTCGCGCGGGCTGATCGGCAGCCTCGGCGAGCGCGTCGTCGTTGCATCGCCGTTGTACAAGCAGCACTTCGACCTGCGCACCGGCGAATGCCTGGAAGCGCCCGAGAAATCGGTGAGCGCGTATCCGTCGCGGGTCGAGGACGGCTTCGTATGGATTGCGGCCTGAGCGCCCCGGAGCACGCATGACCGCCACCCCCGTCAAGAGCGTGTGCCCGTACTGCGGCGTCGGCTGCGGGATGGTGCTGCACGTCGAGGATGGCGAAGTCGTCAAGGTGTCCGGCGACGCCGACCATCCGACCAACTTCGGGCGGCTGTGCACGAAGGGTTCGTCCGCGCACGTCGCGCTGCGCCGCTCGGGGCGGCTCGACCGTGCGTTCGTGCGCCGCGCCCGCGAGGACGACCTCGTGCCGCTGCCGGCGCGCGACGCGATCGCCGAGACCGCGCGGCGGCTGCGGGCGGTGCTCGATACGCACGGGCCCGATGCGCTGTCGTTCTACGTGTCGGGGCAGATGTCGATCGAGGCGCAATACCTCGTCAACAAGCTCGCGAAGGGCTTCGTCGGCACCAACAACATCGAGTCGAATTCGCGGCTGTGCATGGCGAGCGCGAGCACCGGCTACAAGCAGTCGCTCGGCGCGGACGGCCCGCCCGGGTCGTACGAGGATTTCGATCGCGCGAACCTGTTCTTCGTGATCGGCGCGAACATGGCCGACTGTCATCCGATCCTGTTCCTGCGGATGATGGATCGCGTGAAGGCCGGCGCGAAGCTGATCGTCGTCGATCCGCGCCGCACCGGCACCGCCGACAAGGCCGACCTGTTCCTGCAGATCCGGCCGGGCACCGATCTCGCGCTGACCAACGGGCTCTTGCATCTGCTGCATGCGAACGGGCGCACCGACGCCGCGTTCATCGATACGTACACCGAAGGCTGGGACGCGATGCCCGCGTTCCTCGCCGACTACACGCCCGAGCGCGTCGCCGAGATCACGGGGCTCGCGGAAGCCGACATCCGCACGGCCGCGCAATGGATCGGCGACGCGCAGGAATGGATGAGCTGCTGGACGATGGGGCTCAACCAGAGCACGCACGGCGTGTGGAACACCAACGCGATCTGCAACCTGCATCTCGCGACCGGCGCGATCTGCCGCCCGGGCAGCGGGCCGTTCTCGCTGACCGGCCAGCCGAACGCGATGGGGGGACGCGAGATGGGCTACATGGGGCCGGGGCTGCCGGGCCAGCGCTCGGTGGCATCCGATGACGACCGCCGCTTCGTCGAGAACCTGTGGCGCGTGCCGGCCGGCACGCTGTGCAAGGACACCGGCAACGGCACGATCGACCTGTTCGAGCGGATGGCGGCCGGCGACATCAAGGCATGCTGGATCGTCTGCACGAACCCGGTCGCGACCGTGCCGAACCGGCGCAACGTGATCGCCGGGCTGCAAGCCGCGGAGCTCGTGATCGCGCAGGATGCCTTCCTCGACACCGAGACCAACCGCTATGCGGACATCCTGCTGCCCGGCGCGCTGTGGGCCGAAGGCGACGGCGTGATGATCAATTCCGAGCGCAACATGACGCTGATGCGCGCGGCGGTCGCGCCGCCCGGCGACGCGTTGCCCGACTGGCGCATCATCGCGGAAGTCGCGCGCGCGATGGGCTTCGGCGATGCGTTCGACTATGCGTCGGCGGCCGACGTGTTCGACGAGATCGTCCGTTTCTCGAATCCGGCGACCGGCTACGACCTGCGCGGCGCGAGCCACGCGGCGCTGCGCGATGGGCCCGTACAGTGGCCGGTCGCGCCGGGCGCCGCGCGCGAGCGGCACCCGATCCGCTACCTGAACGACGGCGTGAACCAGGCGCTGCGCCCGGCAGCCGGCGGCAACGACGCGCCGCGCCTCGCGTTCCCCACGCCGTCGGGCAAGGCGCGCTTTTTTGCGCGGCCGCACGTCGATCCGGCCGAGCTGCCCGACGACATGTTCCCGATCGTGCTGAACACCGGGCGGCTGCAGCATCAGTGGCACACGATGACGAAGACGGGCAAGGTCGCGATGCTGAACAAGCTCAACCCGCGCCCGTTCGTCGAACTGCACCCGGACGATGCGAGCGCGCTCGGCATCGCCGCGAAGGACAGCGTCGAGATCCGTTCGGCGCGCGGCCGCGCGGTGCTGCCGGCCGTCGTGACCGACCGCGTGCGGCGCGGCAACTGCTTCGCGCCGATGCACTGGAACGACGTGTACGGCGACGATCTGTGCATTAACGCGGTGACGAACGACGCGATCGACGCGGAATCGCAGCAACCCGAACTGAAATACTGCGCGGTCGCGCTGACGCGCGTCGACACGGACGCGTTCGCGTCGACCGCCGACGACACGGCGCGCACCGACGCACGCGAGGACGATGCACCGCCCGCGCCCGTGCCCGCGATAGCGCCGATCACGGCCTCACAGGAATCCGACATGGCAGACATCGACACTTTCGCGGCCGCGCTCGGCGTCGCCGATTTCGCGCCGCCGCCGCTGACCGACACCGAGCGGCTGTACGTGGCCGGCCTCGTCAGCGGGTTGAAGGCGAGTGCCGGCCGTCGCGAAGGCAGCGTGCCCGTGCTGCCGGCCGGCGCGCCGTTGACGCCGCCCGTGCGGTTCTGGCTCGACGGCATGCTCGCGGGGCTGTTCAGCCGCTCGCTGCCCGCGCACGCCGCGGAGCGTGCCGCGCCCGCGCTGCCGCCCGACGCTGCGGCGGCCGGCGGCGTGCGCATCGTGCGCCCGCGCCCGAAGGTCACGTTGTTGTGGGCGTCGCAGACCGGCAACATCGAATCGTTGACCGACGATTACGCGACCAAGCTGATGAACGCGGGCTTCGAGATCCGCACCGCGTGCATGTCCGACTATCCGGTCGCGTCGCTGGCCGGCGCGCAATACGTGCTGCTGATGACGAGCACGTTCGGCGACGGCGATGCGCCCGACAACGGCAGCGAGTTCTGGGACGCGTTGCAGGGCGGCAGCGCCGCGCGCCTCGACGGCGTGCATTTCGCGGTGCTCGCGTTCGGCGACCGCAACTACGACCAGTTCTGCGGCCACGGCCGCCGGCTCGACGCGCGGCTCGCGGAACTCGGCGCGGCGCGCCTGTGCGCGCGCGTCGATTGCGACGTCGAATTCCAGCACGATGCCGATCAATGGCTCGAGCGCGTCGTCGCGCGGATCAAGGAGGCCGATGCCGCGCTGCACGCGGTGCCGGCCGGTGGATTGAGCCCGTCGGGGCTGCTGCCGACGAAAGCGCATCCGGCGCCGTCGAAACTCGTCGCGAACCTGCGGCTGAACCGGCCGGGCGCCGCGAAGGACACGCGCTACGTGTCGCTGTCGACCCAGGGCGCGAACCTCGAATACGAAACCGGCGATGCGCTCGGCGTGTGGCCGACCAACTGCCCGGAGCTGGTCGACGAACTGCTGTCCGTCACCGCGCTGAAGGCCGATGCACCCGTGTCGGTGCCGGGCGTCGGCGATATCCGGCTCGGCGACGCGCTCGCGCGCCACTTCGACATCACGCGCCCGCATCCGGACACGCTGGCCTTCATCGCGTCGCGCAGCGCGAACGGCGCGCTGAAGTCGCTGCTCGGCGACGATCGCAAGGCCGACCTCAAGCAATGGTTGTGGGGGCAACAGCTTGCGGACGTGCTGCACGAATACCCGGTCGAGCTGTCGGGCGCGGAGCTGGTCGGCATGCTCAAGCGCATGCAGCCGCGCCTGTATTCGATCGCGTCGAGCCCGAGCGCGCACGCGGGCGAGATTCACCTGACCGTGTCGGCCGTGCGCTATCACAACGGCCGGCGCGCGCGCAAAGGCGTCGCGTCGACGTTCCTCGCCGATCGCGCGGACGACAGCCGCGTGCCCGTGTTCGTGCAGAAGTCCGCGCATTTCCGGCCGCCGGTGAACGGCGACGTGCCGATCGTGATGGTTGGTCCCGGCACCGGCGTCGCGCCGTTCCGCGGCTTCCTGCACGAGCGGCAGGCGCGCGGCGCGCGCGGGCGCAACTGGCTGTTCTTCGGCGAGCAGCACGCGCAGACCGACTTCTACTACGGCGACGAGCTGAGCGCGATGCGCGACAGCGGGTTCCTCACGCGGCTCGATCTCGCGTTCTCGCGCGACCAGGCCGACAAGGTCTACGTGCAGGACCGGATGCGCGAGCAGGGCGCCGAGCTGTTCGCATGGCTGGAGGAAGGCGCGCACTTCTACGTGTGCGGCGACGCCGCGCGGATGGCGAAGGACGTCGATACGGCGCTGAAGGCGATCGTCGCCACGCACGGCGGCATGTCGGACGAAGCCGCGAACGACTACGTCGCGCGGCTTTCGAAGGCACGGCGCTATATGCGGGACGTGTATTGACCGGGCGAGCGACGGGCGTCTTGGGGCGCTTGCCGCTCCGCCGTCAGCTTGGAAACGCTAACCACATGAATGGCGGGGCGATTAATCCGTCGCGCGCTCGATGAGCCTATACGATGTTTCGCTGACGAGGAGGCCATGGTCATGAACCGCTGGTTTCTTCCCACTGCGCCAGAAGCTCGGCCGGAATTGCCGTGACGACCTCAGCGTAAGGCTTGCCGACGAACCGCTCCGCACGCTTGAGCAATACGGGAATCGGGCTGCTGGGTTCGTGGGTCTCGAACCATGTTCGCGCCGTACGAATCAGAGTGAGCGCGGCCTGGCGGTCTGCGGGTGAGGATGTCGGTCGGGCCGTGATGTGGTCGTTGGCAGCAACCGTTTTGTCATTCGCCGGTTCTAGTTGCACCGACGCATCGCTCTCTGAGGATGCGTCGTGGACTAGAGCAGGATCGGGGGCTTCTTCCATCTGTTCGGGGGTGTTCGCCGACACCGTGACACTCAGCTTGCCGAGCAGCCGAGTGAGTGACGCCAGATCGGGCAGATATCCTTCGAGATGACGGGCGCACCACGCATCGACTGCAGCGAGATGCGCAATCGCATCATCGAAACCCGTCATCACCTCTGGCTGCACCGCGCGCACATCCAGCAACTGCTGCGTAACGGACTCGGGCGCGAGCGCATCGGCGGGGCGAGGGTGCGCAAAAGCACGCTCGACATCGCGCACCTGCAGTCGCGCCAGCGTCGACTTCGAAAGCACGATCTCGCGCACGTCTGCGAGCAGTCCTTCCGGATCGGCGAGGGCCTGTATCGCATTCATCCGCACTTCACTTGCGGCGCCGTGCCCACCGTCGATATCGGGCTGGGGATGGACGTGTTCGGCAAATGCATCGAGCCACGCGGCCAGCAGTTTCGTGCCATCCGCGAGACCTGCGGCACCGGCGAGCCGCGTGCGACACCGCGTATATAGCACGGCGACCCGAATGTCTTTCGTCCGCACCATGAGCCGTCGGCAGTCGCGCTCGAGCTCGCTCCAGTTGATGGGATCGGGTGCGCCGACGAACGCGCCGTACTGCACATCCTGCCTGGGTGCCGCACGCGCGAACAGCACGACGAAATCGTGGTCGTATTCGAGGTCGGGGCCGCAGGGCATGGAATCGCTCACGGGCGCGAGCCAGTCGTGATGCGGCGTGTCCTTCGCGGTACCTTGACCGGATACGGACCGTCGGGTTGATTGCTTTTTGCTCATGGTCGATTGTCGGATTCAGCCGTGCGCCGTTCGAAATGCCGTACGTAACGCTCGGGCTCGAACCGCATGCCGGTAATCGGCCGGTCGGGGTTCGGGCGGCCAAGCCACCCGGACCATCCGATGCGTTGGCGGCCGCCCATCACGGCCGGCGGCGCGCTTTCGGGCTTGATGCGCAGTTCAAGTTCCCATTCCAGTTCGTAGCCGACGAATGCCCGCACCCATTCGACGAGGCGCGGCAGATCCTCGCCCTGCGGTGTGAAGCGCAAATACGCGTCGAGATCGATGGGGCCGATCACGATGCGGAACCGGTGCTGACGGTCCGGTGCCACTCGACCGAGCATCGCGGCTTGCCCCATCGTCGCGGCGGGACCAGGCCGGCCCATGCGTCCCTGATCGGCCGGATCGATTGCGATCCAGTGGAACACGTGCTCGTCGATCGCGACCGGCACGCCGAAGTAGTGCTCGAGTGTGGCGCGCAGGCCGTCCGCGTCGCGCGACTCGCGGACGAGATGCGCGGACGCCGCCAATCGCGCGTGCGAGGGCAGGGGGCGCCGCGCGATTTCCGCGGTGTCGTGGCCCGTGAGGCTCGCAATGTAGAACGAAAACCGCTCGTCGTCTTTCCGGTCGAGGCCGGCTGTCGACTGTGCCGATGCCCACGCACGATAGAACAGCGTCAGGAACCGGTGATGGAAGATGTCGAAGAAGTCGACCGTCGTCGTGTCGCGACGGCTCTCTTCGCGTTCACGCGCCCATTCGGTCACATGGATCGGCAGGGGCCCGTTCGGACCGAGCATGCCGAGACCGAAGAGCCGTACCTTGAGCCGTCCCGCCGCTTCCTGGACGCTGGCGATTTCGCGCGGCGCGAAAGCGAGACTCGGTTGTTGTCCGAGCCGGAACGGCTCCGACCGTGGTCGGCGGGCAGTGCCGACGGGGTCGACCGCGGGATTCGCGCCGATGCGCCGCAGCAGTGACAGGAACCCGAAGCGCCACGGCTCCATTTGAAGACTCTCCAGCAGGTCGGGCGAGAGCGTGCTGTCGCGCACGAGCGCCGGCAAGGTAGCGCGTTCCATCACAGCACTCCGCGGGTCCCGGTGCGCACGGGCCAGCGTGCGATACGGCCGCGCTGCATCGAATGCAATTCGGTCTGCGTGAAGCTGTTGATCGATACATGCCGCGCCAGCCAGTGCTCGAGAATCGTACCGAACAGATAGGGGCTCACACCGGAGAAACCGGTCTCGTCGACCGTGACCGCACACTCGATGCCACGCCCGAACGTCATTGGGCCGGTGCCCGGCAGCTTGCGCGTGACCGCGCGAGTATTGACGCCGACGAGGCTTTCGATCTGCCGCAGCTGTTCATCGTTGTCGTTCGACACGGTCAGGCGCAGCAGGTCACGTATTCCCTGCCCCCCGTCACGATGATCGAGACCTTCGAGCGGCAGGTAGTTGAAGTTGAGCTGGCGGATCAGGCGCCACGCCATTTCTCGTTCCGCATACGGCGCTTTCGGCGGACTCGGCGGGCGAATGAGGCCAATACTTTCGACTGGCGTGGACGCGTCGGTTGTGAGGTCGCGCACGCCATTGCGCGGCACGAGCGTGGCGAGATCGCGGTTCGTCAGCAGCGCGGCGACCGACAGAAAACGAATGTTCTCGCCATAAGGCGCCTCGTTCTGATCGACCAGCGAGAGAAACACTTCGGTGCCGACATAGGGCGTCCGTGTGCCGTAACGGCGCGCTGAATCCGACACGATCCGTCGTTCGCGCCGTGTCGAGAAATACCGGCCGTGATTGCCTTCGTCGTTGTTCAGCGTCTGATAGAGCGGACGGAATTCCAGTTCGTTCGAGGTTGCAGCGACCTGTCCATGCACGGTCTCGACCGAGAACACTTCGTAATCGAGCGGTGCGAGCCGGGCGGGCACCAGATGAGACTCGGTCTCGCGGGGAGAAATCTCGATGCGGTCGGTATGCCGTTTGAAGAGATTGATGACTGGCGTGCAGAACAGCGCGAAGCGCGACGCGTCGACGAGGTTCGTGAGCAGGCCCGGCGCTCGGTCGAGCAGCACGACGATTTCGACCTCGCGACCGTTCACGCGAGACAGCCCTTGCGCCAGACCGTTGAGTGCGAAGAACCAGAATCGTGCGGGGCACGCGAAGTATTCGTGCAGCAGGTTATGGCCGTGAAACTTCGTCCAGGTCAGTGGCAGCAAGTTCTGATCGGTGCGCAAGCCCTCGTGTTCGATCGCGCCGTGCGTCACGGCGGCGGGAGCGCCCCCCGGTGCGCCGAACTTGCCCGGCGCGGCAATCACGGACGCGACGCCGGCGACGTGCAGCAGCTCGAACAGGTGAGAGGCGACCTGTTCGTCGCCGGCCAGATACACGGGCAGCCGATCGAGCCCCTTCAGATCGGCGATGAGCATGTCGCTTGTCGTCGCCAGCCGCAGGCGCAATGCGCCGCGCACCTGTCGGTCGGGTGGAACATAGCGGTCGAGCGCCGGGATGTCGGGCGGAATGCCCGTCAGGCGCGCATCGGTGATCGTGAGCGGCCAGAGCGTGACGTCCTGGCCACTCGTAAACTGGCAGGCGGTTTTTTCGCCATCGGGAATCCGCGCCTTGAACGACGTGCCGCGCGCGATACGGTAGCCTGCGGCCAGATTGCCTTCGGCTTGGCCGGGATACAGGCGCGCGACCGCGATCGACGGCGTGGGCGCGACGTAATTCGGGTAGATCACTTCCAGTAGCCGCCCGGTGAAGCGCGGAAACTCCGCATCGAGCTTGAGCTGCATGCGCGCGGCCATGAAGCAGAACGACTCGATCAGGCGCTCGACGTAGGGGTCTGCCACTTCGCCGGCCTGCATGCCGAGCCGGCGCGCGATTTTCGGATGCGCCTGTGCGAACTCGGTGGCGAGTTCGCGCATGTAGACAAGTTCCTGGTTGTAATAGTCGAGTAGCCGCGGGTCCATAGGAAAGGTCTCGTTGTGTCGTTGTGCCGTGCCTACCCGGCGCGCATGCCGGTGATCTGGATCTCGCTCGTCTCGAGATCGAGCGAGCTCTGCACCATGAATTCGAGCGGATACGGGTCCATGTGAACCAGGCCGCGCACGTCGAACGCGAGCACATTGTGATGACCGCTGGCGTCGTCACCTTGACGGGGCGACACCACCAGCGAATCGGCGATCAGCCGCGGCTCGAAATCGGTGATGGCCCGCCGGATCATCTGCTCGATGTCGTTCCATTGGCGCGACGCGAGAAAAGTGCCGGCGAGCGGCGGCACGCCGAAATTGACGGTGGACGCGGCCGCCTGCGGATAGTGCGCGCGCTCGATCTGGTCTTCGATGCTCGTCGTGTTCAGCAGATAGGCGAGATCGCGCTGGACGATATCGCGCATCTGCTTGCGCGTGACGGCGTATTCTTCGGGCGCTTCGACGAGTCGAAGCGGTGCGTCGTCCCGCAGCCGGTCCAGCAGGGTCGGCATCAGGTGCGCGTTTGCCTGCCTCGGTGGGCGGGGAACGGCCGAGTTGCCCCGCACTGGACGCTGTTTGCGCTCGGTCATCGACCGATTCTCCGGTAGTGGTGGCCGCCACACACGAGCCAAATTACGCGCGGGCCAGCTCGAAGAGACCGAAATCCCCGCGATTCGTTGTTCGGGGCGTGACTGGACGGCTCTGCGGCTGCAAATGGCATCTTCATGCTTCGCTCTCGCGTACAGGCGCGGACAGCGGGCTGTCGACCGACAGCGCGTGATGCTCACGCCGGGTGAGCGCGGGCGGCAGAGGCGGTGCGCGGTGCGCTTGCGCCGCATGGAATTCGGCCGGCGCAAAGAGGCGTAACACTTCCGGAACGGATTCGACTTCCAGATCGGGCATCAAACTCTGCTCCAGCTGTCCGAACGCGTCCTCGAGATTGTGTTTGCCAGATAGCAGCACTTCAATGGAACCAGCGCTGGCTGGATTTGCCGGTGTCAGCTGTACGTCGTGCAAATCGGGCATCACTGACGCGACAGGCGTCGCAGGGGAGTCGAGCTGTTCGCGCCATGAGTCGGACAGGGCGGTGTGCGGGTCCGTTAGCGCGCGCCAGTACTGCGCGTGAAGCGTTTCGACGAGGTCGTCGGTGCGTTCAGGGGCCGGCGTCGCAAGCGATCCGCCGCCGAGCTTCTCGCGGACGCCGTTTCCGCTGATACCGTGGCTGCCAATCAGATCAAGGATCGACTGACCGCGGCCAGCGAGACCCGACGATTCGAACGGGAGTGCGGCTGCGCCGTCCTCCTGCTTGTCGGGACCGCGCGGCGCGTTACGCAACTCGGGCTCGGCAAGCGAGGTGTCGAGTCGACGGTGCCACGGCAAGCGGAATGAGCGCATGGAAGAGTCAGTGATGGCGGATTGCGCATTTTACTCATGGATGTACGTAATTGGACGATTTTAAATGGGCCGATCGATTTGAAAATATTATCGAGATGAAATCTCCAAATAATAAATTCATGTGATGCATGGATTGCGCACGGCGAATATTGGGATGGTTGGGGTTGGCGGGTGATTGTAAAAAATTTCGTTCACGTTTAATTTCGTATTTTATCAATTTAATCAATTGGTTAGTAGGTTTGTCATGTGGGTGGTTGCCTCTCTCGTTCGGTACGTGGGACGAACGCGGAATATCTTTGATTGGCTGGGTGCTTGCCCGTTTGAGTGGATTGACGGCGGAGAAAGTTAATTGAAATAATGTTCAGCCTGAGATGCTTGCACATTATTTATGTGGGAAGTGCGGCAGCAGGCCAATGCCGCATGAACAGGATTCCTGATCGTTCCGGCCAGAGCCGGGAAAATATCGAATCAACAACAAGAAGGTTCGCATGACGATTTCACGCCAGGCGCTGTTCGGCAAGCTCGGGGTTCAGCTCTACCGCAGCATCGAATCGGCGACACGGTTCTGCAAGCTGCGCGGCAATCCGTACGTGGAGCTCGTCCACTGGTTGCATCAGCTCCTGCAGCAACCCGATAGTGACCTGCATCGCATCGTGCGGCATGCTGGCATCGATCGCGACGCACTGGATCGGGATTTCGCAACCGCGTTGGCCGCGCTGCCGGCCGGTGCCAGTTCGATCGGCGATTTCTCGTGGCACATCGAGACGGCGATCGAACGCGCGTGGGTGCTCGCGACGCTGAGTCATGGCGATCGCCGCGTGCGCGGTGCGTGGCTCGTCGCTGCGCTTGTTTCGACGCCCGAGTTGAGGCGCGTTCTGCTGTCAGTCTCCCCCGCGTTCGGCAAGATTCCTGTCGACGGGCTGGGCGACAAATTGCCCGCATGGATCGACGGCTCGCCGGAAGCCGCCGATGTGCCATACGATCACAGCGACTTTTCGGCGGCAACGCCGGGCGAAGCGTCCGGTGCAATTCCGGTCGTATCGAAGGGCGGTTCGCTCGACCAGTACTGCGCAGACCTGACAGCGCGCGCTCGCGCGGGCGAGATCGATCCGGTCATCGGCCGTGAACTCGAGATTCGCACGATGATCGACGTTCTGTTGCGCCGTCGGCAGAACAACCCGCTGATAACGGGGGAGGCCGGCGTCGGCAAGACGGCCGTCGTGGAAGGGCTTGCCCGGGCAATTGCATCGGGCGATGTGCCGCCGAAGCTGGCCGACGTGCGACTGCTGTCGCTCGACGTTGGCGCATTGCTCGCTGGCGCCAGCATGAAAGGGGAGTTCGAAGCGCGCCTCAAAGGGCTGCTCGAAGCCGCTGCAAAATCCCCGGCGCCGGTGATCCTCTTCATCGACGAGATTCACACGCTGATCGGCGCGGGCGGTCAGGCGGGTACGGGCGATGCCGCCAATCTGCTGAAGCCCGCGCTTGCGCGTGGCACGATCCGTACGATCGGCGCGACGACCTGGGCGGAGTACAAACGCCACATCGAGAAAGATCCGGCGCTTACCCGACGCTTCCAGGTGCTGCAGGTCGCGGAGCCGTCCGAGGCTGCCGCGGTCGATATGGTACGCGGGCTCGTGCAAACGTTTTCGCGGCATCATGGTGTCGTGGTGCTCGACGAAGCGATCCGCGCGGCGGTGACGCTCTCGCACCGTTACATTCCGTCGCGTCAGCTGCCGGACAAGGCCATCAGCCTGCTTGACACCGCCTGCGCGCGTGTGTCGCTGTCGCAGCATGCTGCGCCGCGTGAACTGGACGATGTGCGCCAGCGCTTCGCGGCCGCACGTGCCGAGGAAGCGTTGCTGGTGCAGGAAGCCCGTATCGGCCTGGATACCGACAGGGCGCTGACGGCCGTGCGCGCGCGCATCGATACGTTGGCGAGCGAAGAGTCGGCAATCGAACATCGCTGGCGCGCTCAGGCGGCTGCCGCACAGGCGCTGCTCGCCGCACGCGAAGCCATTGAACCCCACGACGGCGAAACCCCGCAGGACGATGCGGCAGCGCTTCCGAAGCTGCGCGAACTCGAACGCGCGCTCGCGGCGCTGCAAGACGATGCGCCGCTCGTCTTTCCCGAAGTCGACGAGGCGATCGTCGCGGCAATCGTGTCCGACTGGACCGGCATCCCTGTCGGCCGGATGTTGACCGACGAGGTCGCCGCGGTGCGCACGTTGCCCGACACGCTCGAGGCACGCGTGATCGGCCAGGCCGATGCGCTGCGTCAAATTGGCGAACGTGTGCAGACTGCACGCGCAGGTCTCACGGATCCGAAGAAACCACTCGGGGTGTTTCTGCTCGCCGGCCCCTCTGGCGTCGGCAAGACGGAAACCGCGCTGGCGCTCGCCGAAGCGCTGTACGGTGGTGAACAGAATCTGATCACGATCAACATGAGCGAGTATCAGGAGGCACACACCGTCTCGGGCCTGAAGGGCGCGCCCCCGGGTTATGTCGGCTACGGCGAGGGCGGAGTGCTGACCGAGGCGGTGCGCCGCCGTCCGTATTCGGTGGTACTGCTCGACGAGATCGAGAAGGCCCACCACGACGTGCACGAGATGTTCTTCCAGGTATTCGACAAGGGCTACATGGAAGACGGCGACGGCCGCTATATCGATTTCCGCAATACGACGATCCTGCTCACGAGCAACGTCGGTTCCGAACTGAGCACGAGTCTTTGCGCCGATCCGTCGCTTGCGCCGGATCAGGACGGCCTGCGGGCAGCACTGACGCCTGAACTCCTGAACACATTCCCGGCGGCATTCCTCGGGCGCGTGACCGTCGTGCCCTACCGGCCACTTGCCGACGGTGCGCTCGCCAGCATCGTCCGCCTGCATCTGGGCCGGGTCGTCAAGCGTATGGCCGACGGCCATGAAATCGCGCTGACGTACGACGACGCGGTCGTCGATTACATCGTCGACCGCTGTCTCGTGCAGGAAACCGGCGCACGCGTGTTGATCGGATTCATCGAGCAGTACGTGCTGCCCCGCTTGTCGTCGCTGTGGCTCGAGGCCTTCGAGGCGAAGCAGACCCTGTCGCGTATTTCGATCGGCGTGGTCGATCCGTCCGGCGCACCGGGGCAGGCCCTCGCGTTCGACGCTACCGCCCTTCATTCAGACGAGCCGGTTCGCTGAGCTCGCCGTCCCACCACCACTGTTCAGGAGTTTCATTCATGGCCGCTTCCAGCAGTTCGCAGAAATTCATTGCGCGCAACCGTGCGCCGCGTGTGCAAATCGAGTACGACGTCGAGGTCTACGGCTCGGAGAAGAAGGTCGAGCTGCCGTTCGTGATGGGCGTGCTCGCCGATCTGTCGGGCAAGCATCCGGCCGAGCCGCTGCCGGCGGTATCGGACCGGCGCTTTCTCGAAATCGACATCGACAATTTCGACGAGCGCATGAAGGCGATCCGGCCGCGTGTCGCGTTCGCCGTGCCGAATACGCTGACGGGCGACGGGCAGATGATGGTCGACATGACCTTCGAGAGCATGGAGGATTTTTCGCCTGCCGCGATCGCGCGCAAGGTCGAGCCGCTGCGCCAACTGCTTCAAGCGCGCACGCAGCTCGCCAATCTGCAGACCTACATGGACGGCAAGTCGGGTGCCGAGGCGCTCGTCACGCAGCTGCTTCAGGACCCGGCGCTGCTCAAGTCGCTGGCCGCGGCGCCGAAGCCCGAGCGCCATGCGGACGAAACCGCCGCACAAGACGGCGCGAACTGACCGACGAACCGATAAAGGATGACCATCATGGCGAAACAGGAAGCACGGGGCGCAGTGGCGCAGACGAATACCGAATCCGATTTCACTCAGCTGCTGGAGCGCGAATTCCGACCCAAGACCGACGACGCGCGCGAAGCCGTCGAACTGGCCGTTCAGACGCTCGCCGAGCAGGCGCTGGCTCAAACGGCAACGATCAGCGACGATGCGTACAAGAGCATCGCGGCGATCATCGCGCAGATCGATCACAAGCTCTCCGAGCAGATCAACCTGATTCTGCACCACGGCGATTACCAGGCGCTCGAATCCGCGTGGCGTGGCCTGAATCACCTCGTGTCGAACACCGAAACCGACGAGCATCTGAAAATTCGCTTCATGGATGTCTCGAAAGCCGAGCTGCATCGCACGATGCGTCGCTACAAGGGCTTGGCCTGGGATCAGAGCCCGCTTTTCAAACAGATCTACGAAGAGGAATATGGTCAGCTCGGCGGCGAACCGTACGGGTGTCTCGTCGCAGACTACTACTTCGACCATACGCCACCGGACGTCGACCTGCTCGGCTCGATTGCGAAGGTCTCGGCTGCCGCACACACGCCGTTCATCACCGGTGCCGCACCGTCAGTTTTGCAGATGGAGTCGTGGCAGGAGCTCGCGAACCCGCGTGACCTGACGAAGATTTTCACGCAGAACCTCGAATACACCGCGTGGAACTCGATGCGCAACACCGAAGATGCGCGCTATGTGGGGCTTGCAATGCCGCGATTCCTCGCGCGCTTGCCGTATGGCGCGAAGACCAACCCGGTCGACGAATTCGATTTCGAGGAAGACACGAACGGTTCGGACCATGGGCGCTATGGCTGGGCGAACGCGGCGTACGCGATGGGCGTCAACGTCAACCGCTCGTTCAAGCAGTACGGCTGGTGCTCGCTGATTCGCGGTGTCGAATCGGGCGGCACGGTCGAGAACCTGCCGACCCACACGTTCCCGACCGACGATGGCGGCGTCGACATGAAGTGCCCGACCGAAATCGCGATCTCGGACCGACGCGAGGCCGAGCTGTCGAAGAACGGCTTCATTCCGCTCGTGCACCGCAAGAACACCGATCACGCGACGTTCATCGGCGCCCAATCGCTGCAGAAGCCGGCCGAGTATCACGATGCGGACGCGACGGCCAACGCGAACCTGTCCGCGCGCCTGCCGTACCTGTTCGCGTGCTCGCGGTTCGCGCACTACCTGAAGTGCATCGTGCGCGACAAGATCGGCGCGTTCAAGGAGCGCGAGGACATGCAGCGCTGGCTGAACGAATGGATCATGCATTACGTCGACGCCGATCCGACCAACTCGTCGCAGGAGACGAAGGCGCGCCGGCCGCTTGCGGCCGCTGAAGTGGTGGTCGAGGAGGTCGAGGGCAACCCCGGCTACTACAACTCCAAATTCTTCCTGCGTCCGCACTTCCAGCTCGAAGGGCTGACCGTCTCGCTGCGGCTCGTGACGAAGCTGCCGTCGATCAAGGAAGCGGCTTAACCATCCGGTAGGTCCAGCAGGGACGGACATCGAACGCCTTTGGTGGACGATGATCGACCGGTTTCAAATCATTTAATAAGAGGAGTACTACGCATGGCGCAAGACATTTTCCTGAAGATCGACGGCATCAACGGTGAATCGCTCGACGACAAGCACAAGGACGAAATCGAAGTTCTGACCTGGGAGTGGGACATCCAGCAGGAATCGACGATGCACGCCGGTAGCGGCGGCGGCGCCGGCAAGGCCACCGTCAAGGACCTGACGTTCGAGCACAACATCGACCGCGCCAGCCCGAACCTGATGAAGTACGCGCTCACGGGCAAGCACATCGACCAGGCAACGCTGGTGATGCGCAAGGCCGGCGGCAACCCGCTCGAATACCTGAAGCTCACGATGAGCGACGTGATCGTCACGCGCGTGAAGCCGTCGGGCAGCAAGAACGACGCGGAAAAGAGCCGTGAATCGGTGTCGCTGTCGTTCGCGAAGGTCAAGCAGGAGTACGTCGTGCAGAACGCGCAGGGCGGCAGCGGTGGCGCCGTGACCGCGAGCTTCGACATCAAGGGCAACAAGGAAGCGTAATCGCATCGATGCCTCGCAACCGGTGCAGGCGAATCGTCTCCGTCGGTTGTGGGGCGTCCCACATTGGGAATAAGGGTTCATAGCTGCATGCGCTCGATACCGACCGTCGCCACACTTGTCTGCGCGCTCGCGCTTTCCGCTTGCGCAAGCAGTGGCGAGCCGAAGCCGAAGGAGCCGATTCGGCTCGATATGCGCGTGAACGCGCTGCCCGATGTCAATCCGGACGACCGGGGAAGGGCTGCGCCGATCGTCGTGCGCGTTTACGAACTGAAGAACGACGGTGCCTTCGAGGCATCCGACTTTTTCACGCTGCAGACCCAGCACAAAACGGTGCTGGCCGACGACGTGGTGAAACGCGACGAGTTGCAGTTGCGCCCTGGCGAGCACCGGACGTTCGTGCGCCGGCCCGATTCGGCCACGAAGGCCATCGGCGTGATCGCGGCTTATCGCGACTTGCCGAATGCGGTGTGGCGAGCAGTTTATGTGATGCCGACCGCACCGGACAAGGCGTGGTACCGCCTGTTCACGCCGAAGCTGAAACTGACCATCGATCTCGAGGCCAAGGCCGTCAAGATCACGGAAGCGAAAAAATGAAACACGTCGCGCAACAAAACGGACGGCACGCATGAGCTGGTACGCCAAGGTCGCCTGGCAGGAAGGGCTGTTCTTTCGCCCGCAGCTGTTCCAGCAGCAGGACCGCTATTTCGAGAAATACGCGCATCAGCGTGCGGCGCCGCTGTCGCCGTTCTTTTTCGGCTTCACGCACTACGCGCTCGACCATGAAGCGCTGGCGCTCGGCAAGGTGGTCGTCAAGTCGGCGGCCGGGGTGTTCGCCGACGGCACGCCGTTCGATGCGCCGGGCAACACGCCGTTGCCGCCGCCGTTGACGATTCGGCAGGAGCATCTGGATCAGGTCATCTATCTGGCCGTGCCTGTCCGGTTGCCGAATTGCGAGGAGACCACCTTCGACAACACACCCGATTCGCTCGCACGCTATCAGGTGTTCGACACGGAGCTGCGTGACACGAACTCGATCGGTCTTGCGCCCGAATCGGTGCAACTGTCGAACTTGCGAGTACGCCTGCTGCCTGAAAAGGAGTTGGGCGATGCGTGGATCGGTCTCGCACTCACGTGCGTGAAGACGATTCGCGCGGATGGCAGCATCGCGCTCGACGACACGCTTGTGCCGCCCGTATCCGGTTACGGCGCGAGCGACCTGCTCACGAGTTGGGTGACAAAGATTCATGATCTCGCGCGCTTGCGCGCGAATGCGCTGGCGCAGCGCCTGGCCGGAACCGATGACACCACCGCGAGCGCGGCGACTGTTACCGATTACCTGCTGTTGCAGATTCTCAACCGCTACGAGCCGCTGCTTCAGCATCTGCTGCGGGTGCCGGCGACATCGCCATCGGACGTATACGCGCTGCTGATCGGCATGGCTGGCGAGTTGTCGACGCATCTGCGCACCGATACGCGCCGTCCGCTCGAAACGCATCCGATGTATCAGCATACGACGCCGCATGTGTGCCTGAAGCCGGTTGTCGACGACACGCATCGGCTGCTCAACGCCGTGCTGGTGCGCAGCGCGCAGAGCATCGCGCTCGAGGATCGCGGTCACGGCATGCGCAACGCGGTGGTCGATCCGGTCGACATGCAAGGGTTCACCGCGCTGGTGCTGGCCGTGCATGCGGCAATGCCTGCGGATGCGCTGAAGCAGCAGTTTCTCGCGCAGGCGAAGGCGGGGCCGTCGGACAAGCTGCCGAGCCTCGTGCGCAGTCACTTGCCGGGTATTGGCCTCGAAGCGTTGCCGGTGCCCCCGCGGCAGATTCCATTCAACGCGGGCTACATCTATTACGAATTGACTCAGGGCGGGCCGCTTTGGGAGGAAGTCGTGCGGCATGGCGGCGTTGCGTTGCATGTCGCGGGGGAGTTTCCGTCGCTCAAGCTCGAATTGTGGGGCGTACGGGCATAAGCGCGTCCGTTGCGAGAGAGCTAGATAGCTAATTGGCCCAAGCTCTTAACTAACTCGAATCTGGAAAATGAAAAATATCACCAAGCGGTCTCCGAACCCAACTCAGAAAGAACTCATACGGCGCGGTATCGGACTGGCTTGGTTGATTGTGGTCGTAGGCTATTGCTTTGTCTTATTTGTAGGTGTGGGATCGCAGTCGTTTTGGGGGGGCTATGGCCTTATCGTGCCACCGTTGCTAGCGGTCGGTTGTGCGATTGTCTTGTTTGTACGCGGCGAACCGGATATCGCCGGCGGAATCTTTCTTGGTCTTGTATATGTTTTTTGTGTATTGATTGTTTCGGTGGGTATTTTGTTTTTCTATTTCATTAATAATCCGCCTCAGCTCGTCAACGGCTGGAAATGAATCGGCGGATAGGCGTCGATACCCGAACGCACTATAGGTAAACCGCAGCTCAAGTGATTCAATGGAGATGTCGGAATGGCTTTGTTTGATGCACCACGGACACTATCAGTCTCAGGCGCGGCCCTGCCGCTGTATGCGGGACAGTCGATCCTCACTCCGGTGAAACTCACCGGTGGCGAGACCGTTGGCGAACTGTTCGAGTACACGCTTGAGCTGAAAACTCCGGATGCGCTCGGGTTTTCGCAGAGCATCGCGGCGAACGTCAAGCTCGACACGCTGATCGGTACGGAAGTGACCGTATCGATTCAGCTCGAGGGCAAGGGCCGCTTCATCCCCGGCTTGGCCGGCAATGCTGGCATGGCCAATCTCGGCGCGGGCGCACGCGAGATTACCGGTATCGTGAGCCATGCGACGCTCGTGCGCGAGGATGGTCGTTCGATCGTGTATGCACTCACGCTGCGGCCATGGCTCTGGCAAGCAACCAAGAATTGCGACTGTCGTATCTTCCAGGACATGTCCGTGGTCGAGATCACTGATGCGGTGCTCTCGTCGTATCCGTTCCCGGTCGAAAAACGGCTCACCACGCCGCGGCCGAACAACGCATGGCCCAAGCGTGACATTCAACGCCAGCACTTCGAAAGCGACTGGACGTTCCTGCAGCGCCTGTGGGAAGAGTGGGGCATCTACTACTTCTTCGAGCATGGCGAAGGCAAGCATCGCCTTGTGCTGTGCGACTCGATGGGCGCGCTCAAACCGCTTGGTGACGCGTATGCCGCGCTTCGCTACGAACCGCCGACCGGTCGACGGCTTGACGAGGAACACATTCAGGACTTCTCGGTCTCCCACGCGCTGACCGCAGGTGCGGTGACGAGCGTCGACTACGACTATACGTTGCCGCGTGCGGACCTGAAGGTGACGCGTGAGGATCCTCGCGATACGGGGCTTGCCCACCAGGAGCACTACACGTGGGGTGATTACGCACAGCCGCAGGCTGGTGCGGCTGGACTCTCGGGCGATCACAACGAGCCGCGCACGGAAGCGGAGTACCTGACGCTGGTGCAGATGGAGGCTCGGCGTTGTCAGGGGCTGAGGGCCTACGGCAAAGGCAACCTGCGCGGCATGGTGGCAGGCCAGACGTTCGTGCTGTCGCACTATCCGCAGGATGCGGCGAATCGCGAGTATGCGGTGATCGCCTGCAAGCTGACGATCGAGGAGATTGGCGAAGCGTCCGGATCCGGCCAGCGATACCGTTGCGAGGCGGATTTTACGGTGCAGCCGACAATTGAACCGTTCAGGCTG
This sequence comes from Burkholderia sp. MS389, assembly GCF_016899425.1. Lineage (GTDB taxonomy): Bacteria > Pseudomonadota > Gammaproteobacteria > Burkholderiales > Burkholderiaceae > Burkholderia > Burkholderia sola. Next base: position 636,495 of record NZ_CP045995.1, on the reverse strand, counting down.
CTGCGTACGATTGCAAAGCCACGTGTGAACGGCGTCGAATATGCCGTCGTGACGTGTCCGGAGAATCAGGAAATCTGGACTGATGCGTACGGTCGGGTGAAGCTCCAGTTTCTGTGGGACCGGCTCGGCAACAACGACGAGCGTTCAAGTTGCTGGGTGCGCGTGGCCGGTGCGTGGCATGGCGATCAGTTCGGCGGAATCTTTCTGCCGCGCCGGGGGCATGAGGTCGAAGTCGCTTTCGTCAACGGCGATCCGGACTTACCGATCATCGTGGGGCGTGCGGCCAATGCATTCAACATGCCGCCGTTCGCATTGCCGAAAAACCAGACGCTTGCCGGCTATCGCAGCCGGGAGGTCGGCGGCCGTCGGGCGAATACGCTCGCCTTCGACGACACGAACGGAAAAATCCAGGCCCACCTGTCGAGCGACGAAGGCACTTCGCAGTTGAATCTCGGGTATATCACGCGCATTGCCGGCAATGCTGGGCGGCAGGATGAGCGTGGTCGAGGGGCTGAATTGCGAACGGACGGCAAAGCTGCGGTTCGGGGGGCCGAAGGGCTATTGCTCACGACCTTCAGTCGACCAGCCGCCAATGGCGACGCATTCAGCGTCGACGAGATCGATGCGCAGCTTTCCGAGTCCCAGGAGCTTGCAGAAGGGCTTGCACACACTGCTCAGTCCGTTCATGCGCACGATGGTGAACAAACCACCATTGTGACGTCTTTGAAAGCACAGGCGAATGCTATTCGGGGCGGCGGCAAGCTGAATCAGTTCCGGGACCCTCAGCTTGTACTCGCCAGTCCCGCCGGCATCGTTGCGAGTACGCCGGAACAGATTCATCTGAGCAGTGGCCGTGCTGCCGCGGTGACTGTCGGTACCGACATGTCGGTCAGCACGGGCGGTGGCTTGTTCGCGAGCATGCGCAAGGCGTTACGGTTGTTTGTCTATCAAGCCGGTATGCGCTTGGTGGCCGCGGCAGGTGACATCGATCTAAAGGCGCTGAAAGACAGTATTAACCTGCTCGCGAAACTCAATGTCACGGTCGTTGCCGACCGGATTCGCATCAGTGCTCAGCAGGAAGTGGAAATAAGCGGAGGCGGTAGCTACACGCGCTGGCGTGCCGGTGAGATCACAAGCGGTACAAACGGGAATTTCGAAGTGCATTCGGCTGGGCGCATATTCACCGGTCCGGACAACAAGAGCAGCCCGCTCGTGCTCGACGCCCCGGAATTGCCGGAAAACCTGCACTTCACGCTTGGCGCGCTACCTGGGGCCGCGAACCGGTACGTGGACGAGCCGTACGAATTGTTCAAGGGAACCGCAAAGATCGGAGAGGGCGTGACCGACGAGTTCGGGCGCGTGATCGTCATGAATCATCAGCCGGGAACAAGCGCGTATCGCGTCAAACTCAGCAACGGCGGTGAGTTCAATCTTAAGGTGCGCGATGCGCTTAATCACGATCCCGAGCATGTCGATCTGCGCTCGAATCGTGGCGAACGCGTGTGACGTGTGCTCGAAACGCTACGGGACAACTATATGGCCGACGACATCAAGACGCATAATCCAGTTGATATTGCAATCGACGAAGCTGGGCGTAGGGCGCAAGGCACCGTGCAATGGCTGCTGGAAAAGCGCGAGAAGAATCCGATTACTTACGGCAACGCATTGGATTTCTTTGTATGTGGCCGCGAAGGCTTCGAAAGAATCGAGAAGGACATCCGTGACGCCAAGGCAACCGTGGATATTGTCTGCTGGGGGTTCGATCCGGCAATGGAACTCGTCCGCTCTGGGGCGGAATGGAAGCGTGGAAAAACATACGGTGAGTTGCTGCATGAAGTCACTACTCGAGCGCGGAATCCCGTTCGCGTTCGCTTGCTGATTTGGTATGACTTGCTCGCATCGACCAAGCAGAACAACATGCCTGGTTACACCGATGCGAAGCACGGACCACTTGGATCGCCATACGCAAATCACGCTCGCCACGATTACTGCGTGAAGTGGTGGCAGGATCATCTCCCTTCGTCGCAAAGGGCGCAAGGAAGAAACCCAAATCTACAGATCGTTTTGCGAAGTATTTCCAGATCAGATGTCAAGGCTTTAATCGATCAGGCTCCAAAGGAGCAAGATCCACCCGCGTTCGAATGGTATAACCCCGTAGACGAGGCCGGGCTTCTGTGGAATTTTCCGACGCATCACCAGAAGCCGATACTGATTGATTACGAGCATGAAGGAGGCCTTCATGCCATTGGATATGTCATGGGCCTCAACTCCGTGACGGACTACTGGGACAGCGAAAACCATCGAATCGACGACTCGCTGCGCGAGACCTGGTCGGCAACAAATGTCGATGGCGAGCACGCGCAAGCAAAAGCTACGCAGAATCCCGGAAATCGAACTGGTACGGGGCAATACAAGCATGCGAGGCCACTGCAAGATTACGCTTGCCGGGTAGTCGGGCCGGCGCTCAAGCGTCTGCACCAGAATTTTGAGCAAGGCTGGAATTTGTTCGCGCCCAAAGACTGGAAGACGAAGGAGTTGGCAGCGTTGCCACCTCGGATCCCCACCTTGCCGAAAAATTCACGGCAGGCTGTACAGATAGTTCGGACTCAGGCTCACGAGCGGGAAAAAAGCATCAAGGAGCTGTATTTCCAGGCGACAAGCTACGCACGTAACTACATCTATATCGAAAATCAGTACTTTTATTACCCGGAATTCGCGCGTCATTTGAAGGATCAGCGAGAAAAGTTCTGTGATGCTTGGGATCGTCTGTCCAAGAAGCCGATTGCCGAAATTCCTAGGCTCCATCTGTTCATCGTCATTCCACATCCGGAGGACGACGGAATGGTGCCGCGTACCTTTGACACATTGACGGAACTCGGTCACGGAAAAGCGATGCCGAATCAGGCCGATTTGGTGGATTCCGGAAAGATGAGTCAGGACTATAAAAGAGCAAAGTATGTTCAATACGACCTGAATCTCAAGGATGAACACGGAAATCCGCTCAAGGTCAAGGCAAGGCACAAGGTGCTCGATCGTCCGAGCGTGGAGGCGTTGGAGGGCACGCTTGGCCTGAAAGTGAGCGTGGCGCGACTGCGCACAAGCGGGATGGTGGGAGGGAAGATGGCGTATCGCGAGATTTATATTCACTCGAAGCTGATGCTGATCGACGATGTATTCGTGACACTCGGGAGCGCCAACCTGAATCAACGAAGTATGTCGGTGGATAGCGAAATCAATATTGCTGCGACTGGGGAGGAGTGGGCTGCGAAGTTGCGTGAGCGGGTGTTTGGATTGCAATCGGGGGGGCGAATAAGTGGGGCGGGAGAAAGAGATTTGTTGTCGGAAGTATTCGATAAATGGAATAAGCAAATGGAAAAGAATGCTGATCTGAGGGAGCGCGAAAAACCGATGAATAGTTTTTTGCTGCCATTTGAGGACTATCGATCTACAGCGACCATGCACGCGGGAGTCACTGTTCCGTCGTTGAACGAACGAGTGACGGTGTGATAGGAGATGCCGATGACTGTTGCGATTGGCCTTGTACGTTTTCTTTGTGCCGCTCTGTTCGTGCATGCTATCCACGCGCATGCGGGGCCATTGACCACCTTGACCAACAAATTGATCCCCGCCATGTCTGACCAGCCCCGCTACGAGAAACTTCCGTTGTTTAATCCGCACCGCAAGGAATTCAAGTGCGTATATCAGGATCAGCACGTGCCGCCGATCGATCTACAGGCAGAGCAGTGGTTCCAGCAGGCGTTGGCGCTCGACGATCCGGACGTGTACTACAAGCGGCGCGACTACGCGAAGATTTATCGACTATACGAGCAGGCGGCCGAACACGATCACTGGAAGGCAATGCTGAATCTCGCGGGATTGATTTTGAGCAGCTATCCGGGCGTGCCTGAGCGTAATCCGGAAGTAGCGATTCGTTGGCTGGAGAAGGCGATGACGCTAGGTGTGCCGGATGCGTACGATCAGATGGGTGTGTACCACCAGAGGGGGCTGGTCAAAGGCGGAAACGCCACCAGTGCTTATGCGTTCTTCCAAAGAGCAGCTGATATGGGAAGCCCGTCCGCCATGACGTTCCTAGCCAGCAAGCTAGCCGGGACATATGACGATCCGGGGGGCGAGTTCTGGGGGAATGAACCCATTGCGACGCAGATGCTTGAGTGTGCTTTGGCGCAAGGGCATGGGGATGCCGCCAATAAACTCAGCTACATTTATGCCCGATCGATGACGCCATCGGCGAAGCGACGTGCACTAGAGGTGCTGCACGAGGGGGTGAGGCTTGGAAGTTCCAAATGTGCTAGCAATATCTTTACCGAATTCGATGGATTTGATTTGACCGACGGTAGCAATCTTGTCGGTTACATCGATCAAGCCCGCGCCCAGCGGTATAGCAAGATTGCCCGAGTCTTGGAGCATTACCGGGGTCGTCTTAAGCTCCCGAACCTAGACAAGGTTCTTCCGCTCCCGCCGGCGCCGTTGCCGAAATGGGATGGCGACGTTAAGACACTGATCGATGCAGCCAAGGCAGTGACACCACCTCCGAAAAAAGACCCGGCATCCAAATTGGAAGGTCGAGCCCGCATGCCTGAGGGGCAGGGTGTCATGTCGCTAGCGCAAAGTCCGTATGCCGTGAACGGTGACAAGGTGGTGCCGGAAAGTGGCTACTGGATGGCGCTCTACGGCTTGTCGACCATGCGTAAGGACCAACTGAAATTTGCCCGCGGCGGTCACCCCGAGCGCTATCGGGCCGGTGAGCGTTTCGACCCGCCGCACGTCAACTGGCTGGAAGCCGAACAGGTGCAGTGGCATTACCTGGGCGAATCTCGACCAGTGCCGCCGAGTCGATCGGTATTTCTGGCGCAACTGCGTGATGCCGGATTTTTGCGTCAACTTGAGACGCAGCCTGAGAAGTTGTCGTGCCACGGATCGGAGCGATGCCCGCAAACGGGTATTTGGGAGGCAAGCGTCGGCGTGGATCATCCGCTCGCGGCCTTGTACAACCGCTGGGATCAGCAAGCATTCGTGCCGGAGGGGCAGCCGTTTCCGAAACCAGTTGATCGTCACCTGGAGATTGACCCAGTGCATGTGCAGTGGGTCTTCATGGGTAGCCCCAATGCACGGACGGACGACGGTTTCGAAAGGATTGCGCTGTGAGCAAATCCGGAACGAGTGTGGTCGGGCGGCGCTTGTGCGTTGTGGTCATGAGCCTTTGCTTGTTCGCGGTCAGCGTGCAGGCGGGGCCGCTAACTACCGTGACCAACAAATTGACTGCCGCGATGTCTGACCAGCCCCGCTACGAGAAACTTCCGCTGCTTAATCCGCACCGCAAGGAATTCAAGTGCGTATATCAGGATCAGCACGTGCCGCCGATCGATCTACAGGCAGAGCAGTGGTTCCAGCAGGCGTTGGCGCTCGACGATCCGGACGTGTACTACAAGCGGCGCGACTACGCGAAGATTTATCGACTATACGAGCAGGCGGCCGAACACGATCACTGGAAGGCAATGCTGAATCTCGCGGGATTGATTTTGAGCAGCTATCCGGGCGTGCCTGAGCGTAATCCGGAAGTAGCGATTCGTTGGGTGGAGAAGGCGATGACGCTAGGTGTGCCGGATGCGTACGATCAGATGGGTGTGTACCACCAGAGGGGGCTGGTCAAAGGCGGAAACGCCACCAGTGCTTATGCGTTCTTCCAGAGAGCAGCGGATATGGGAAGTCCGGCGGCCATGACGTTCCTAGCCAGCAAGCTAGCCGGAACGTATGACGATCCAGGCGGCGAGTTCTGGGGGAATGAACCCATTGCGACGCAGATGCTCGAGTGCGCGTTGGCGCAAGGATATGGGGATGCGGCCTATAAGCTTAGCTACATCTATGCCCGACAGGAGACCCCGGATGCCAGAAGGCGGGCGCTTGAGACGCTGCATGAAGGTGTAAGGCTCGGAAGTAGAAAATGTGCAAGCATGATTCGCGCCCAATTTAGGGGATTCAACCTGGCAGAAGGGCGCAGTTTAGTCGGATACGTAGACAGCGCACGCGCTGAGCGCTATTACAAGATCGGAGAAGTACTCGAGCATTATCAAGGTCGTCTGAAACTCCCGAACCTAGACAAGATCCTTCCTCTCCCCCCGACACCATTACCGAAATGGAACGGAGATATCAAGACACTGATCGATGCGGCCAAGGCGACGACACCATCGTCCACGAAGAACGCGGTGCCGCCGCCTGACGGTCGAGGACATATATCGCGGGACGTCGACGCATTACCGTTCGATCACGGTCTTGATGCCATATCAACGATTTATTTAATTTCCGCAGTCGATCGATTTCTTGTCCATAATTGACTTCAATGGAGAAAACATGTCCCGACAGATCATTGTGGTCAGTGACACGCTGGCACCTCACGGCGGCGAGATATTAACGGGAAGTAGTACGGATAGTATTGAAGGAAAAGCCATTGTTCGTAAATTCGACCTCGTCCGTTGCGCAGAGCACGGCGTGAATCGAATCGAGGAAGGGGACGAAACTTTCCTGGTCGATGGAGTGCCGGTTGCTCTCGAAGCACATCATGCTGGTTGCGGATGTGTGCTGGTGAGTCGATTGAAAACCATATCGGTATCTTGAATTAAATAAATTCGTATTGTTATGTAAGCGTTATTAAAAATCGATGTTTCTTTATGACTAACCAATCAAGCGAGGCCGTGGCGCCCCTCGTCGATCAAAAGCCATCACCGGATAATCGGCAAGAAGCTCCGGGAGCCATGGCCATCCCGTTGCCGAAAAGGCTGTTGGCCGTCCAGAGCGCACAAAACCCGTTGCTTGAAGCAGCAAGTGCACTCCTGCGTGCGCAGGCGGATATGCCGGAACATCTTGAACCTGAGCAGATACTTGCACTACACATGCTCCTCGATCAGGAAGTGCGCGTATTCGAGAAACTCTGCGAACAGGCAAACATCCGGCGAGATCACATGATCGGCGCGAGCTACTGTCTGTGCACGGCACTGGACGAAGCCGCAACACAAACCGCATGGGGCCAGGAGGGTTCGGCGGCAATCGAATGGATCCACGATGGGCTTGCAACCACTTTCCACGGAGATCTCAAGGGCGGCGACAAGGTCTATCTTCTGATTGGGCGCTTGCTGGAAGATCCGGATGAGCACCGGGACCTTCTTCAAGTGATCTACCGCATTCTCAGCCTCGGTTTCCAAGGCCGATACCGGGACATGACCGACGGCAAGCGCAAGCACGACGCGATTCGTCAACGGCTCTACAACGTGATCACGTCTCAGCGCGAACCCGTGCCGCTGACGCTATCGCCCCACTGGCAATCGCCCGCGACAGGCAAACGCTTGTCGTTCACCGATTTTCCGGTATGGATCACCGTCACGATCCTGTCGGTCATCCTGCTCGGCCTGTTCGGATGGTTCAAGTACGAACTGTTCAGCCGCAGCGCGGACGTCCAGAAGCAGATTGCCGACATCGCCCGCATGACGCCGCCGCCTGCACCGCCTCCACAACTGCATCTCAAACAGTTGCTCGAGGACGAAATCGCGGCAGGCACGGTAAGCGTCGTCGAGGATGCCCGCCACAGCGCCGTCACGTTCCGCGGCGACGCCATGTTCAAGCCCGGTGGCGCTTCGGTTCAGGCATCGATGAATCCGCTGATTTCGAAGATCGCCACAGAGATCGCCAAGGTGCCGGGCAAGGTCACGATCATCGGCTACACGGACAACGTGCCGATTCGCAGCCGACATTTCGCATCGAATCAGATGCTGTCGGAAGAACGCGCCACCCAGGTCATGCAGATGCTGCAAACCGCCGGCGTGCCGGCGAACCGGCTCGAAGCCGTCGGCAAGGGCGATGCCGATCCGGTCGGCGACAACCGCACCGCGCAGGGGCGTGCGCAAAACCGGCGCGTCGAGATCGACGTCGCACGCTAAGCCAGATCCGTTTCCGGAATAACACATGAAGAAGTTCCAGTTCCTGTCGTTTCTGGCCTCGCGCCAGTTCCTCGCGTTCCTCGCACTGATCGTCGTTTCGCTCGTGATCTGGTTCGTCGGCCCGTTTTTCGCGTTCGGCGGGCTCAAGCCGCTCGCCGGCGCCGGCATCCGCGTGCTGCTGATCGCGCTGTTGCTCGCCGGTGTGCTGCTCTGGCTCGTGGGCGTGTCGACGAGCATCGTGTTCATCGCGTTGCTGTGCCTGCTGATCTGGTATGCGGCGCCGCTGCTGTCGCTTGGCCATACAACGCCGTTCGAGCCCGTGTCGGCCCGACTCACCGCGATCGCACTGATCGTGGCGGCTTTTGTCCTCTTCTGGATCGTCCGCGTGTGGCAAAAAATGCGCGAAGACGATGCGTTCATGAAGAAGATGCTGCGCATGGATCGCCGCAAGAATGAGTCGCCCGCTGCAGCCCGCCTGCGGAAAATCGAAGGGATCGTGACGAGCGCGCTCGTGCGCCTGCAATCGATGCGTACCGGCGCGCGTGGTCTTGGCAAGCTATTCCAGGGCAAGCGCTATTTGTACGAACTGCCTTGGTACATCACGCTCGGTTCGCACGCGTCCGGCAAGACGAGCGTACTGATGAACGGCGGGTTGGCGTTTCCCGTTGCCGAGCAGATGCAGCGCGCGGCCGGGACGCCTGTCGGCGACGCTGCCGCGGTGGACTGGTGGTTGACCAACGAAGCTGTATTGATCGACACGGCCGGCTACTACACGCGTCATGGCACGTCGACGGCTGATGACGTCGGCGCGCCCACTGAGGAAACGGGAAAGCCCGCAACCCGCGTTCCGGGCAAGGCCGGCGCCGATGCCGAGCCGGCTGCGGATGGTGCTGGAGAAGATGAGAAGCAGAACGAGGCGTCGCACTCGAAAGCCGCTGCAACGTCGATGGCCAGCGGCCATGTCGTGTCGCCTGGCCCGGGTACGGGCGAACGCCGACAGAAGGTGGATCGTGCGGAGTGGCTCGGATTTCTGGGCATGCTGCGCCGGCATCGTCCTCGCGCACCGATCAACGGCGCGTTGCTGACGATCGATCTTGCGACGTTGGCAAGCGCCGACGAACAGGCGCGCGTGGCGGAGGCTGCCGCGTTGCGCGCGCGGCTGGCGGAACTGAGGCAGGAGCTGGGTATTCGTTTTCCTGTTTATGTGGTCGTCACGAAGATGGATCGTCTGACAGGCTTCGCCGAGTATTTCGGCGCGCTGACAGCCGAGGGGCGGGCGCAGGCATGGGGCTTCGCGCTTCCGTATGGCAAGGAAACCGTTGCGAAGCAAGGGCTGCGCGCGCGCTGCCATACGGAACTCGCCGAACTTGCGCAACGGCTCAGCGCTTCGATCGATACGCATTTGCAGGACGAATACGAATCGCACAAGCGCCGATCGCTTGCCGCGTTGCCCGAGGAGTTCGCCGCGCTGCTCGGACCGCTGCTCGAGATGATCGACCGCGTGTTCCTCGATTCGCGTTACGACGACACCCAGCTCCATTCGACGTTGCGCGGCGTGTATTTCACGAGTGCGCGGCAACGGGATGGCGAGCTCGTTGCGAAGCGCAACACAGTCGTTCAACGTCTTCTGTCGACTCAGAAACACGCGCCCGTTTCACCCGCGCGCGCCGAGGGCAATCAGGGTTTCTTCTTGCACGATCTCCTGACTCGCGTCGTGTTCCCTGAAGCGCATCTGGTGAGCCCCAACCTGCGCTGGGAATATCGTTACCGCCTCTCGCGCCTGATCGGCCACACATTGGCGCTGGTGTTGTTCGTGTGGTTGGCAATCGGACTCCGCGCGAGCTTCGGCCACAACAGCGACTATCTCGATGCGGTTGACCGCAAGGTGCAGGCGCTTGCGGCGCGCGTCACCCAGCTCTACAAGGCACCCAAACCGGAGGCCGTGCCGGACACGCTGACCGACGCGCGCGATTTGCCGACCTTCCCCGGTCTGGACCTGTCGAATCCGGACAGCACGTGGCGCTACGGTCTCTACACGTCGGCGGACATCGCCACCGAAAGCCGCCATGCGTATGACGTGCTGGAGGACAACCTGTTGCTGCCGCAGATCGTGCACCGCCTGGAAGACGTCATGTCCCGGGCGATCGCCAGCAAGGACCCGAAGGCCGCCTACGATGCGCTGCGCGTCTACCTGATGCTGTACGACAAGGCGAAGTTCAACGCGGATGACGTCAAGGCCTGGGTGCTCGACGACTGGGCGAAGACCGACAGCGCGGCTGCTTTCGGTGGACGTGTGTCGATGATCGACCACGTGCAGCAGCTTTTCTCCGGAGCGCGCGTGGTGCAGTCGCCGCTCATCCGCAACGATGCGCTGGTGCAGCAGGCGCGCGCGTTTCTCGATGGCAGCAACGCAACCGATCGCCTTTACCAGCGCGCGAAGGCAGCCATGCTCAAGGAGGCGCCCGACGAATTTACGTTGCTGCGCGCGATCGGCCCGCAGGCCGGCACGGTGTTCACGCGAGCGAGCGATGCACCGTTGTCGCGCGGCGTGTCGGGGCTCTTCACGTTCGAAGGCTATCGGAATCTGTTCGACAAGCGATTGCCGGAATTCGTGCAAATCGCGCGAGACGACGATGCGTGGGTGATGGGGCGCTCGTATCTGGCGGGTTCGTCGGATTCGGCTCAAAAAAAAACGGCTGAGATCGTGAGCAGCGCGACTGGCGCGGACGATGCGTTGACCGACGCGGTCCGCCGCGAATACCTGATGGAATATGCGCAGCAATGGGACGCGTTTCTCGACGACATCCGCACCGTGAGCGGTACGAGCCTTGCGTTCAATCTGAAGGTGCTGCGCAGCTTCGCGGCGCCCGATTCGCCGCTCGTGCGGCTGGCCCGCGCGGCCGTGCGCGAGACGACGCTCACGCAGCCGCTCGCTGCGTCGGACGGTTCGCTGCTGCAGCGGGCCGCCGACCAGCTCAATCAGAAGGCGGACAAGGCGTCGGGTATTCGGGCGTCGGAGCGCGTTGAACGGGAACTCGTCGACAATCACTTCGCGGCGCTGCGCGAGGTCGTGACGGGGAGCGTGGATGCGCAGTCCGATACGCAGCCTGTCGCCGCGCGGGCGGACAAGACGGGGCTGGATGGCGTCACCAACCTGCTGAACGACTATTACACGGCGCTCACCGTCGCCGACAATGCGTTGTCGAACAACAGCATGCCACCGGCGAGCGACGTCGCCGCGAAATTGAAAATGACGGCCGACACGATGCCCGCGCCGTTCCGCGCGGTATTGCTGCAGCTCTCGGCCGACGGCTCGCGCGAAGTCAATCAGGGGATTGGCCACCTGCTGTCGCGCCAGATGCAGGCGGTGGTCGGCGATACGTGCCGGCTGATCGTCGAGGGCAACTATCCGTTTTCACCGGACAGCACGCGGGACGTCGGCATCGACGATTTCACGCGGGTATTTGCGCAGGGCGGCTTGATCGACGACTTCTTCACGAAAACGCTTGCCCCGTTCGTCGACACGGCCGCGAAGCCGTGGCGCTACCGGACGCTGCCTGGCGCAGCCGAACCCATGCGGGGGCCGGACCTGGAGCCGTTCGAGCATGCGAAGGCCATTCGCGATGTCTTTTTCAACGATCCCGGCCACAAGCAACTGACATGGAAGGCCGACATCCGGATTCCCGAGCTTGACCCGACGATCATGAGTCTGTCGCTCGACATCGACGGACAGACTGCGCTCTATCAACACGGTCCGGTCGCGCCTTTCACGGTCACGTGGCCGGGGCCGCGCGGTGGCGTCCACACGGAAATCACGGCCAGCCCGCGGATTCGGCCGGACACGTCGACGATCGCAGCGGACGGACCGTGGGCGTTGATGCGCCTGCTCCAGAAAGGTCGCGTGGTGGACACGGCGACGCCGGGCCGTACGCGCATCGCGTTCAGTTTCGACGGTCGACAAGCGGCGCTCGACGTCGTAAGCGCCGGGAGCGTCGCGAATCCGCTCACGAGCGACGTGCTGAAGACCTTCCGGTGTCCCAGCACGATGTCGACGTTCAACCTGCCGGACAGCGGCCCGCCGCCGGGGTTGCCGCGAGGCATGTTGCCGGCGAGCACGGAAAGCGCCTCCCGCTGAATCGGAAGGAATCGATCGATGACTCTTTCGACATCTTGCCCGCAGGGTGACGCAAGGGCTGTGGCGTCGCTGCCTGTTGCCGCACGTCTCGAGGCTGCCCGGCAAGCGATCAACCCGCTACTCGAAGCGTCGCGCGTCCTGTTGCAGGCGTTGGCCGATACGCCGGAAACGCTCGATGCCGATGCGATCGCACCGCGGCGTCGATGGCTGGGGCACGAAGTTCGCCTCTTTACCTGGATCTGCAATGCGCTCCCGGTCCGACCCGAGCATGTCCGTTCCGCAAGCTATTGTCTGTGCTCCGCGCTCGACGAGGCGGCGATGCAGACGTCTTGGGGAAAGGGCGAAGCAACCGGCGTCGAATGGCAGGACAACTGCCTGGCGAGTGCGTTCGGACATGATCGTCAGGGCGGCGACCGTGTTTTCCGACTGATCGACGAGACAATGCGCGATCCGCGTGCGAACCTCGATCTGATCGAGCTATACCAGAACGTACTCGATCTCGGCTTTCGTGGGCGCTACCGGTTTGAAGCCGGGGGGCAAAAGCGCCTGCAGGTCATTCGCGAACACGTACACGACGTGGTCACGACGGGGGGACACGGCGTGAATCGCGTCAGCAAGCCGCCGAAACGTCAGCGACAGACGGTCGATCCGTGGGTACGTCCCGTTTCGGTGCGTCGATCGCGAGCGAGGTTCGCCGGAGGTCTCGCCGTCGCGTTATTGCTGGGGGCCGGGGGCTACGCCGCGGTGGACCGGTGGGTTCACGCGAAATCGAGGCGACCGGCGTCGACGCTCGATGCACTGGTTCGCAATCTGGAACTGCGGCTGCGCGATGAAGTCGCGGCAGGGAATGTCGAACTGATTCGCGACGCCGGGCGCCATGCGGTGACGCTCCGATTCAGCGGAATGTTTGGGCCCGGCGACGCAACGGTCGCGCCGTGGGGCGCTTCGGTCGCGGCTTCGGCAGGCCGGGAAATCGCGACCGTGACCAAGGACGCGACCGTCCGAGTGGCAGGATATGCGGACAGCACACCGATCAGTTCGGCACGTCAAGCATCCAACTACGCGCTTTCCGAAGCACGTGCCCGGCACGTCGCCCAGATTCTCGCTGCGGCAGGCGTGCCGGCGCCGCGCATCATCGTCGAGGGAAATGGCGATGCCGATTCGCTGGCGGACAACGTTACCGCGTCCGGAAGGGCGAGAAATCGTCGTGTCGAAGTGACCATTACGAATTGACGTTCGATTGCGAGCGACAATTTCAGCCCTGAGCAGGCGACGAGTGCATGTCCAGCAAGATCACGGGCACAGCCGTGTTCGCGGGCCCAGTCACCGACTACCTTCTCGCCGAGGGAGGGAGAAGTCAGGGGCTCATGTAGTGGGAGCTGTTTGAGGACCCTGACACATTCAAACAGCCCCCGGCCTTTCATCTCATTGGCGTTTCTTATTGCTGCCGTTCCCACGCACGCGCCTGCTCGGCGCGCACGAACGCTTCCGACGAGGCCGGCAGCAGGTTGCGGAACGCGCCGCCGTCGCTGTCGATCACGTCGACCATCTTCGCGATCATTTCCTCCGGGTCGTGCTGTTCGAGCGGGAACGTCAACCGCTCGGGCGTCACGGTATGCACGGCCGGATCGTGCCAGCGCCGCGTCGTTTCCATCATCCGGTCGTTGAAGCCGGTGCGATACGGGCCCGGGTTCACGACAGCGACGCGGATGCCGTGCGGCGCCAGCTCCGCGTGCATCGCCTCGGCCACCGATTCGACCGCGTGCTTCGACGCGCAGTACGCGCCGGTGAACGGCCCCGTGATCAACCCCGCGATCGACGACACGAACACGATCTTGCCGCGTTTGCGCGCGAGCATCCCGCGTGCGATCTGCTGCGTGAGTTCGAGCGGCCCGAACACGTTCACGTCGAACAGCTCGCGCACGATCTCGATCGGCAGGTCGACGAGCGCGCCGGCTTCGCCGACGCCCGCGTTGTTCACGAGCACGTCGATGTCGAGTTCGGCGGCGCGCGCGCGATCGTAGGCCGACGTGACGTCGAGCTTCACCGCGCGCAACGCGGTGTCGCGCTGCGCGGCGGCGTCCGTCAGGGCGTCGATCTCGACGGCCGTGCGCACGCCGGCCGTCACGTCGTGGCCGCGTTCGGCGAGCCGCAGCGCGACTTCGCGGCCGAAGCCGGTGCCCGCGCCGGTGATGAAGATGCGTTTCCGTGTCATGTGCTTACCTCGTGGAGTGAAGGGTTGCCTGAAAAAGGTCGCGGCAGTGCTGCGCGATCGCGGCGTCTTCGTCGACGCTGCCGCCCGAGATGCCGATCGCGCCGACGCAGCGCCCGTCGCCGTCGACGAGCGGCTCGCCGCCGCCGAACGTGACCAGGCCGCCGTGACTGTGTTCGATGCCGCGCAGCGGACCGTCGCCCGACATCGCACCCAGCGCACCGGTCGACGTGCGAAAGCGGACGGACGTCAGCGCCTTGCGCTGCGCGAGGTCGATCGCGCCGAGAAAACAGTCGTCGGTGCGCACGAACGCGAGCAGGTTCGCGCCGGCATCGACGACGGCGATCGCGACGCCGGCCACCTGCAGCGACGCGGCATGCGCGAGCGCAGCGTCAATCGTGCGGCGGGCGACGGCGAGCGGCAGCGGAAGTGAGGCAGTGAGCGGGTTCATGCGAGGCTCCGAGGAACGACAGCGCCAGTGTAGGCAGTTGCGGTATATGGGAGAATCCGTATTCCGCTCGAAGCAGTTTCAAGTTTTTCTAATGATGAACAGACGATGAGCAGACGCGATCCGATGGCCGGCCTGCACGTGTTCATGACCGTCGCGACGGCCGGCAACTTCACGCGGGCCGCCGCCGCGCTCGGCCTGACGCCGGCGGCCGTCAGCCTGGCGATCGGGCAGCTCGAGGGCGAGCTGAACGTGAAGCTGTTCAACCGCAGCACGCGCGGCGTGAGCCTCACCGAAGCCGGCCAACGCTACCGGCGGCAGACCGAGCCGGCATACCGGCAGGTCATGCAGGCACGGGACGAACTGAAGGATGCGCGCAGCGAGCCGAACGGGCTGTTGCGCGTGACCGCGCTGCCGCTCGCGCGCTTGCTCGTGATCGCGCCGGTGCTCGCCACGTTCCGCGAGCGCTATCCGAAAGTCCGGCTCGAAATTCGCTACGAGAACGAACTCGTCGACATCGCGAAGGACGGCTTCGACGCGGGGATTCGCCTGGCCGATCGATTGCAGCCGGGCATGATCGGCGTGCGGATCGCGCCTGCGCTGACGTGTGCACTGGTCGCGTCGCCCGGCTATCTGGCGCGGTACGGTGCGCCGGAATCGATTGCGCAGCTCGAGCATCATGCGTGCGTCCGTTTCCGGTTCTCGGAAAGCGGACGCCTGCATAAATGGCTGCTGCGCGACGGGCGACGCGACGTCGATCTCGATCCGGACGGCGTGTTCGTGACGAACGACGACGATGCGGTGATCGACGCGGCGCGCGCCGGTGTCGGCATCGCGTTCGCGTTCGTGCGCGAGCGGATCGAGCAGGACCTGCGCGACGGCACGCTCGTCGAGGTGCTGCCGGGCGCGTGCCGCACGCTGCCGCCGATGTGGCTGTACTACGTGAATCGCAAGCACATGCCGGCCAAGCTGCGCGCGTTCATCGACGTGCTGCGCGAGCGCGAAGGCGCGGGTGCGGCGTAAGCGCGTCGGCCGCTCGCTGCAGCAATGGACCCGGCGGCGCATGATGGCGGCTCCCCCCACGAAGCCATGGAGTCGCGTGATGACCGTATTCCCGCATTTTCCGATTCGAACGTTCGTGATTGCCGCTGCGCTGGCGGCCGCCGCGGTGTGCAGCGCAGCGGCCATCGGCCAGACGTCGACGGTGCCGGCCGGCACGGCTGTCGCAACGCCCGACAACGCGGTGCTGCTGACCGTGTTCCTGAAACACGACCAGTCGCGCCCGCTCGCCGAGTTGAATGCGCAGCTTGCGAAGCAGGGGTTCTACAAGGCGTTTCCGCCGCCGGGCGTCGAGGTGGTGAGCTGGACGGTGACGATGGGAGTCGGGCAGATCGTCGTGCTGCGGCTGCCGGCGTCGCGGGTGCGCGAGGTCAATCGTGTGCTCGAGGATACGGCCTGGGGCGCGTACCGCACGGAGTTCTACCCGACATACGACTACAAGGCGATCGGGATGGGGGAGCATGAGCGGGCGAAGTAACGCGCGGTGGCGTATGTCCGTACCGGCGGTGCGCCGCGGAGGGGCGCAGCGAATCGGCCCGCCGCCATTCCGCACCGCGCCGCGCCCTCGCGTTTTCGTCCTCACCCGGCGGGCTCGGCGCGGTAAATTCCACCGAAATGCATCACAAGTCATTCATCCGATGAAAAAACGACCTCCGTTGCCGGTATGATGCGCACCTTGCGTTCGTGGGACGCACGGTTTCTTTATGCGTTTCGATGCGCGAGAAACCACAAATCCGCACAAAGGCGACGTGAAAGATTCTGTAATATAAGTTCCGTATACTCGTAAGTTCTGATCCAGGCGCCACGCCCGTCTTCGGCCGGCCGCCCATGCAGAACAACCAGACAGGTCGCCGCCCGGCCAACCCGCGCCGCGACACGCTATGCACCACCACTGAACACGTTATGTCTTCCCGCCACCCTGGTTCGCCCGGTCGTGCCGAGGCGGTGATCGCCCGTGCCCGGGCGCTGATCCGCCACGAGCGCGTGCTGTCGCCGCTGCTCGCGCTCGGCATCGGCCTGCTGCTGATCGTGGTTTTCCAGCATCTGTCGGAATCCGTCGACTACCGCTCGGTGATCCGCCAGTTGCGTCACATGTCCGTCGGCGAGTGGGGCGCGTCGCTCGCCGCGACGGCCCTCAGCTACCTCGCGCTCGTCGCCCGCGATGCCGTTGGCCTGCGCTATGTCGCGGCCAAGGTGCCGCGCGTCGCGTTGTGGATCGGCGCGATCGCCGGTTCCGCGCTCGGCAACGCGACCGGCTTCGGCGCGCTGACGGGCGGTGCGGTGCGCGCCCGCGTGTACGGCGTGTCGGGCGTCACGCCCGCCCAGATCGGCCGGATGACGGTGTTCACGAGCGGCACGCTGGCGCTCGCGATGGTGCTGATGACGGCGGTCGGCATGGTCTGCGTGCCGGAGGCGCTCGCCGCGATGCTGCACGTCGCGCCCGGCGTGCTCACGTGGACGGGCGCCGCGTTGCTCGTCGCGCTCGCCGCGCTGGTCGTGCTGTGCGGCAACACCGCACGCCCGGTCGTCACGCGCTTCAAATGGCTGTCGTTCGACGTGCCGGCGCGGCGCGATCTCGTCGCGCAGGTCGTCTACGCGGTGCTCGACGTCGTTGCCGCAGGCCTCACGCTGTGGGTGCTGCTGCCGGCGGCGCCCGTCGGCTTCCCGACCTTCATTACCGTTTACGCGGCCGCGTTGCTGCTCGGGATGATCGGCCATACGCCGGGCGGGATCGGCGTGTTCGAGGCGGCGATGGTCTTCACGCTCGGTCGCGAAGTGCCCGCGCACGCGATGGTCGCCGCGTTGATCGCGTATCGCGCGATCTACTTCGGCGTGCCGCTCGTGCTGTCGGCCGGCCTGCTGGCCGGTTTCGAGGGCCGCGCGCTGCGGCGCCGGCTCGTGACGCGGCAGGCCGTGCGCGTGTCGCAGCTCGCGCCGGTGTTCCTGAGCCTCGTGACGTTCGCGGTCGGCGGGATGCTGGTGATCTCGAGCGCGACGCCCGCGTTCTGGCACCGGATCGCGATCCTGCGCCACATCGTGCCGCTGTGGGTGCTCGAAGGCTCGCAGGTGATCTGCAGCGTGCTCGGCGTCGCGCTGCTGTTCGTCGCGCGCGGGCTGCTGCGCCGGCTCGACGGCGCGTGGTGGATGACCTTCGCGTTGACGCTCGCGAGCCTCGCGCTGTCGCTGGCCAAGGGCCTCGCGTTCGTCGAGGCCGGCGTCCTCGGCACGCTGCTCGTGCTGCTGCTCGTCAGCCGTCGCCGGTTCAACCGTCATTCGTCGCTGCTCGCCGAGCGCTTCACGGTGAGCTGGTTCGTGTCGGTGGCGATGGTGCTGATGCTGGCCGTGTGGGTGCTGTTCTTCGCGTTTCGCGACGTGCCGTACACGCGCGATCTGTGGTCGCATTTCTCGTTCGATGCGCGCGCGCCGCGGGCGCTGCGCGCGACGCTCGCGTCCGGCGTGTTCGTCGCGCTGTTCGCGCTGTGGCAACTGCTGCGCCCGGCGCCCGGGCGTTTCGTGAAACCCGCGGAGCAGGACCTGATCGACGCGGAGCAGATCATTCGCGCGCAGGAGTGCAGCGACGCGGGCCTCGCGCTGATGGGCGACAAGTCGTTCCTGTTTTCCGAATCGCGTCGCGCGTTCCTGATGTACGCGAAGAACGGCCGCACGTGGGCCGCGCTGCACGACCCGGTCGGCCCGCGTGAAGAGTGGCCGGCGCTGATCAGCAAGTTCATCGCGCTCGCACACGCGCACAGCGGCCGCGCGGCGTTCTACCAGGTGCGCGCGAACGCGTTGCCGCTGTATCTCGACGCGGGGCTCACGCTGATGAAGCTCGGCGAGGAAGCGCATATCGCGCTCGACCAGTTCGACCTGAAGGGATCGAACCGGTCGCACCTGCGCTACGCGCTGCGCCGCGGCGACAAGGATGCGCTGACGGTCGAGGTGATCGCGCCGGGCGACGTGCCGGCCGCGCTGCCGGCGCTGCGCGACATCTCCGACGGCTGGCTCGACAGCCGCGATGCGCGCGAGAAGAGCTTCTCGGTGGCCGCGTTCCACGACGGCTATCTGTCGACGCAGTCGGTGATGCTGGTGCGTCAGGCCGACAAGCCGATCGCGTTCGTCACGTTCATGACGACCGACCTCAACACCGAGGCGACGGTCGGCGTGATGCGCCATCTGCCCGACGCATCGCCGTACGCGATGGAGTATCTGTTTACGCAGCTCGCGCTGCATCTGAAGGAAGCGGGGTTCCGCAAGCTGAGCCTGGGCATCGCGCCGTTCTCGGGGATGGGGGCGGCGAAGATGCCGTCGCCGTTCCACCGGCTCGGCCTGATGGTCTGGCGCTTCGGCGGCCGCTTCTACAACTTCCGCGGCTTGCGCGCTTTCAAGAGCAAGTTCGAACCGCACTGGGAGCCGCGTTATCTCGCGGCCTCGGGCTCGGTCGGCGTGTTCGTCACGCTCGCGGATCTGTCATTGCTGGCTGGAGGTCGGCGTTCATGATGTCGAAGAAGTTAATCGCGCGGGCGGCAGCCGCCTGCGCGGGAATGATGCTGGCCGGCGCCGCGTGCGCCGCGCAGCCGGCCGCAGTGAAAGCAGAAACCGTCTCCGGCGGCCGCTACGGGCCCGTGACCGTGACCCGGCCGAGCGGGCCGCTGCGCGGTTTCGTCGTGCTGTTCTCGCGTGAGGCCGGCTGGCATGCCGCCGATCAGCAGGCGGCCGACGCGCTCGCGAAAGCCGGCGCGATGACGGTCGGCGTCGATTCCGGGCGTTACGCGGCGAATCTCGCCGCGAAGCAGGAGGCCTGCCACCACCTCGACGGCGACGCCGAGGCGGTCAGCCATCAACTCGAACGGCTTGCGCAGTCGTCGCGCTATTTCACGCCGATCGTCGCGGGCATGGGCCAGGGCGGCGCGATCGCGAAGCAGATCCTGTCGATGGCGCCGGAGAACACGATCGCCGGCGTCGTCGCGGTCGGTCCGGCCGCGAAGCTCGATCCGCGCTTCAAGCCGTGCCCGCCCGATTCGACGATCGTGCGCCGCGCGATGCCGGGTTTCGTCGAAACGGCTGCCGCGGGCGACACCGCGAAGCTCGTATCGCTCGTCACGTCGCACCTGCGCGACACCAGCAGCAGCGACGAACTCGACGTGTCGGACCTGCCGCTCGTCGAACTGCCCGCCAAGGGCGGCAGCGACCGGCTCGCGATCGTGATCTCGGGCGACGGCGGCTGGCGCGATCTCGACAAGACGATCGCCGAGGCGCTGCAGCGCGACGGCGTGTCGGTGGTCGGCATCGACGCGCTGCGTTACTTCTGGAGCGAGAAGCCGCCCGCGCAGGTGAGCCGCGATCTGGCCCGCGTGATGCGCACGTACACGGCGCGCTGGCATGCGAACCGCGTGGCGCTGGTCGGCTACTCGTTCGGTGCCGACGTGATGCCGTTCGCGTACAACCGGCTGCCCGCCGACCTGCGCGACAAGGTCGCGGTGATGTCGCTGCTCGGCTTCGCGCCGTCGGCCGATTTCCAGATCCGCGTGACGGGCTGGCTCGGCATGCCCGCGAGCGACAAGGCGCTGAAGGTTGCGCCGGAAATCGCGAAGGTGCCGCCGGCGCTCGTGCAGTGCTTCTATGGCGCGGAAGAGACGGACACGATGTGCCCGGCGCTCGCGAACACGGGTGCCGACGTGATCAAGACGCAGGGCGATCACCACTTCGGCCGCGATTACATCGCGCTCGAGAAGAAGATCCTCGGCGGGTTCGGCAAGCCGGCGGCGGCGCGCTGAACGCCGGCGGCGCCCGCGTGACGGCGGGCGCCGGCCGGTTTTGCTTCCGGTTCATCGTACGGGCGGCCAGCGAGCCGCCCGTTTCATTTTCCGGGCTGCGCTGCCGCGTCCTGCGGCGGCATCGTCGTTCTCGCATCGCGCTGATAGAAGCCCGGAAACCGGTCGAGCTGCCGCCGTGCGGCCGTGAGGTCGGTGTCGTCGCCGAGCACCGCGCTCGAAAACCCCGTGCGTTCCATCAGCAGCAACTGGTCGACCAGGACGTCGCCGGTTGCGCGCAGGTCGCCGGCGAAGCCGTAGCGCTTGCGCAGCAGGTAGGCCTGGCTGTATGCGCGGCCGTCGGTGAACGACGGAAACTGCAGGTCGATGCGCTCGGCCTGCGCGATGCGCGCGGCGAGCGGCGGCAGTGCCTCGTCGTTGCCGATCGTCAGCGTCGTCGCGCCGTGCTGCTCTGTATCGTCGGCATGGTCGGCCGGCGTCAGCAGCCGGATGCGTTCGTTTGCGTTCGCGATCTCGTGGTTCATACGGGTTCTTCCTGATGACGCGCGGCGTTCGCGGCGGCCTTGAACGGCTCCGTTCCGACGCGGCGCACCGTGTCGATGAATCGTTCGCAGCGGCCGTTCGCGTCGACGCGCGCGTCGAGATACGCGTTGACGATCGCGTCGACGACGTCGACGATCTCGTCCGCCGAAAACGACGGGCCGATCACCTTGCCCGGCCGCGCGGGGCCGCTTGCGATCGAGCCGTCCGACCCGCCGAGCGTGACCTGGTACCACTCCGCGCCGTCCTTGTCGACGCCGAGGATGCCGAGGTGGCCGCTGTGATGATGGCCGCACGAGTTGATGCAGCCGCTGATGTGCAGGTCGATGTCGCCGATGTCGTGCAGCAGGTCGAGATCGTCGAAGCGCTCGGCGATCGCGTCGGCGACCGGAATCGAGCGGGCGTTCGCGAGCGCGCAGAAATCGCCGCCCGGACACGCGATCATGTCGGTCAGCAGCCCGACATTCGCGCTCGCGAGCCCGATCGCGCGGGCGTTTTCCCACAGCAGGAACAGGTCGTCGACGTGTACCCACGGCAGCACGACGTTCTGCGTGTGCGTGACGCGCGCCTCGCCGGCCGAGAAGCGGTCGGCGAGATCGGCGAGCGCGTCGAGCTGGTCCGGCGACGCGTCGCCGGGCGCCTGCAGGCGGCGCTTGAACGACAGCGTGACGATGCGCAGTGCCGGGTCGCGATGATCGGCGACATTGCGGGCGAGCCAGCGCGCGAACGCCGGATGACGGCTCGCCTGCGCGGACACGCGCGCGTTGGCGTCCGCGAGGTCGAGCGTGCGCGGCTTCAACCGCGGCGGGACGAACGACGCGGCGACGCGATCGAATTCGGCCTGCGGGATCGTGTGCGGGCCGCCGTCGTGGACGACGATCTGGCGGAACTCTTCCTCGACGTCGTCGATGTAGCGTTGCCCTTCGGTCTTCACGAGGATCTTGATCCGCGCCTTGTACTTGTTGTCGCGCCGCCCGTAGCGGTTGTACACGCGGACGATCGCCTCGACGTAGTTCATCACGTGCTCCCACGGCAGGAACGCGCGCAGCAGCATCGCGATCGTCGGCGTGCGGCCCATCCCGCCGCCCACGCTCACGCGAAAGCCGAGCGCGCCCGCGTCGTCGCGCACGAGCTTCAGCCCGACGTCGTGCCAGTCGGTCGCCGCGCGGTCTTCGGTCGCGCCCGTGATCGCGATCTTGAACTTGCGCGGCAGGAACGCGAATTCCGGATGCAGCGTCGTCCACTGGCGCATCACTTCGGCGAACGGGCGCGGATCGGCGATCTCGTCCGGCGCGACGCCCGCGCGTTCGTCGCACGAAATGTTGCGGATGCAATTGCCGCTCGTCTGGATGCCGTGCATGTCGACGGTCGCGAGCAGGTCCATCACGTCGGCCGCCTTCGCAAGCGGAATCCAGTTGAACTGCACGTTGGTGCGCGTCGTGAAGTGCGCGCTGCGGGTCGGCAGGCGCAACGTGCCGAGCAACGCCTGGGCGTCGCACGCGGCGCGGTAGGTGGCGTCGTCGGGTACGTCGTAGTCGCGCGCGATCCGCGCGAGCATGCGAAGCTGCGCGCTCGACAACTCGCCGTACGGCACCGCGACGCGCAGCATCGGCGCGTGGCGCTGCACGTACCAGCCGTTCTGCAGGCGCAGCGGCCGGAACGCGTCCTCGCCGAGCGTGCCTTGCTGCCAGCGTTCGAGCTGGTCGCGGAACTGGGCGGCGCGGCTGTGCACGAGCGCCCGGTCGAAATCGGTATATCGATACATGGCGTGATACGCGAGAGGCGCCACGGCGAATGGCGCGCGGCGCGGGAAGGCGTTGCGACGGATGTCAGGCAACGGAAGACAGCGTAGGGAACGCGATGCGGCGCGACAAGCAGCAGATCGGAACGAAAAAGGCGCAGCAGATGGCCGGTGGGGCGCCGGCGTGGGCCGGGCATGCGCGCATGCCCGTGGCCGAGGTCATGCGTCGACGACGAGCGCCGGATCGAGCGCGCGAATGCGCTGGTCGATGAAGTAGCCGCCGCCTTCCTGGTAGCGCAGGAACAGGCGGCCGCACGCGCGACAGCGGCTGACGGCGCAGCGGTTGTACGGGAAATGGCGCGGCGCGATCGGCGCGTCGTCCGACGCGTAGCGCGTGCCGGCCGGATGATATTCCGCGTAGGTCGGCTCGGGTTCGCCCGGCGGGATGAGCGTGGCCACTTCGATCAGTTGGGTGTCCGGCAGCGACAGCGGCAGGGTCGTCCAGCCGGCGAGCGAGGTCTTCGTGCACGTGCACGGCAGCGTGACGTGCGCCGCGTCGGCCGTCAGTTTCAGCAGCGCGTCGTGATCGAGGTAAGGCAATTGGCTCATGGGCAATCGGGAAAGGGCGGCGGGACCTGCAATGTAACCCGCGTACGGATCGTCTGCATGGCCGTGACGTGGCCGGCGCAGCGCGCGTTGCGCGATCAGCCTGCCTTGCGGACCGACGGCTGCGCGACCAGTTCGCCGAGCACGCGGATCGCGCGCTCGATGTCGCGGCTCCACGGATGGCCGAAATTCACGCGCACGCAGCGCTCGAAGCCGTGCGCGGCCGAAAACAGCGGGCCCGGTGCGAAGCTGATACCGCGTGCGATTGCCTGGCGATGCAGCTCCATCGCGTCGATCGCGTCGGGAAACGCGAGCCACAGGAAATACCCGCCGTCGGGCCGCACCCATTCGACGCCGGCCGGCAGCCAGCGCCGCAGCGCGTCGTCCATCCGGTCGAGCTGCGTGTGCAGCGCGCCGCGCAGCTTGCGCAGGTGCCGGTCGTAGCCGCCGTGCTCCAGATAGTTCGCGATGCCGGCCTGCGCGGGAATGCTGGCCGACAGCGTCGTCATCAGCTTGAGCCGCTGCACCTTCTCCGCGAACCGGCCCGCGGCGGCCCAGCCGATCCGGTAGCCGGGCGCGAGCGTTTTCGAGAACGAACTGCAGTGCATCACGAGGCCATGACGGTCGAACGCGCGGGCGGGCAGCGGATAGTCCGGGCCGAAATGCAGTTCGCCGTACACGTCGTCCTCGATCAGCGGCACGTTGCGCGCCGCGAGCAATTCGACGAGCGCGCGCTTTTTTTCGGCGGTCAGCGTGACGCCGGTCGGGTTCTGGAAATTGGTCATGAACCAGCACGCGCGGATGTCGTGCCGGTCGAGCGCGTTCGCGAGCGCATCGAGATCGAGGCCCGTGCGCGGATCGACGGGAATCTCGACCGCGCGCAGGTCGAGCCGCTCGATCGCCTGCAGCGCCGCATAGAAGCCCGGTGCTTCGACGGCGACGACGTCGCCGGGGCGCGTCACCGCCATCAGGCACAGGTTCAGTGCTTCGAGCGCGCCGTTCGTGACGACGATTTCGTCGATCGGTTGCGAGATGCCGGTCGCGAGATAGCGCCGCGCGATCTGCTGGCGCAGCGCCTCGTTGCCGGGCGGCAGGTCGACGACCGTGCTCCACGGGCTCACGAGCCGCGTGGCCTGCGCGAGCGACTTCGCCAGGCGCGGCAGCGGAAACAGCTGCGGCGCCGGGAATGCGGAGCCGAGCGGCACGATGCCGGGCTGCGTGGCCGCATCGAGCACGGAGAACACGAGGCTGCTGATGTCGACCTTGCGCGTGACGCCGGCGCGGCTCGCGCGGCGTTTCGTCGTCGGGCTCGCGGCCGGCTGGGCGCCCGGCGCGACGTAGTAGCCCGAGCGTTCGCGCGCGCGGATCAGTCCCCACTGTTCGAGCAGGTAGTACGCGCGAAACACCGTCGACTGGCTGACGCCATGCTGCGCGATGATCTGTCGCAGCGACGGCAGGCGCGTGCCGACTGCAAGGTTGCCGTTGCGGATGTCGTCGGCGATCGTATGGGCGAGGGTTTCGTAGCGTTTCATCGGCGTGGGCGGAGCGCGTCGTCGCCGTGCGCGGGCCGGAGCGGCGCCGCGCCGGCGGGCGCGGCACATTGTCCGATGCGCGGCCTGAAAAGGAAAGGCGCGGGTGTGTCGGCCGCGCCGTCCCGCTGCGTCAGGCCGCGTTCGGCTCGGCAATCGGCCCGCCGCTGCCGCGCGGCGGCGGCGGCACCGGCTCGACCTTGCCGACCACGACGACGCACAGCCCGCCGGCCACCGCGAGCGGCGCCACGAACGAGCCTGTCGCGATCGACAGCATCACGTCGGTGAAGGTCGTGATGAAGATGCCCGCGAAATTGCCCGCGCAGTTCCGGATGCCGCCGCGCGATGCGACGTGCGCGGGCGTCGGCGCGACCCCCACACGGGCCCCTGTAATTGGGGGACGTTCGGCCGTGAGGCCCGCGAATATGCGCGATGTGCGGCTTGTTCCGATTGCGTGACCCTGCGTTTTATGGTCTCGTTGCGGGATATCGCATCGACTCAAAAAAGGACAGTCGGATGCAGGCGGGCGATTCACGCGGGGTCCGATTGATCAGGGGAATCGGCGCATGCGCGCGCGCCCGCGGCGCCGTGCGCATGCTGCTCGTCATATCGATGCTGGGCTGGCTCGCGCCCGCTCTGCCGGCCTTCGCCGTCTCTCCCGAAACCGTCAACGACAACGTGCTGCGCGTGCTGGCCTGGCCCGGTTACGCGGATAGCGATATCGTCAGCGCATTCGAGACGCAGTTTCATGTGCGTGTCGAAGTGACGCTGGTCGATTCCGACGAAGCGCTGTGGACGCGGATGCACAGCGCGTCGCCGCCGCCATACGACGTGCTGGCCGCGAACACGGCCGAGATCCAGCGCTATGCGCATGAACGCCTGCTCGCGCCGATCGACCTGACGCATATCCCGAACCGGCGGCGGCAATTGCCGAATTTCCAGCAGCTCGCGACGATCGGCGGCCTCGTGCAGGACGGCGCGTCCTACGCGATCCCGTTCACGTATTCGTCGATGGGACTGATCTACGACCGCAAGCAGGTGCCGGCCGCGCCGCGCTCGATGCGCGAGTTGTGGAACCCGCGCTATCGCGGCAAGGTGCTCGACTTCAACAGCGCGCAGCACAATTTCTCGTTCACGGCGCTGGCGCTCGGCTATCCCGATCCGTTCCGCCTGTCGCCCGCGCAGACGCTTGCCGTGGCCCGCAAGCTGATCGACTTGCGCCGCAACCTGCTGACGTACTACACGCTTCCCGAGGAAGCGACCGCGCTGTTCATCCAGCATCGCGCGGCGCTGATGTTCGGCAACTACGGCACGCAGCAGGTCGAGCAGTTGCGTCGCGCCGGCGCGGACGTCGGCTACGTGATCCCGGACGAAGGCGCGCTCGCGTGGCTCGATTGCTGGGCCGTCACGCGAGGCGCGCGACGGCCGGAGCTTGCCTTCGCGTGGATCAACTACATGCTCGAACCGGCGATCGGCACGCTGCTGACTGAGCGTCAGGGGCTCGCGAACACGCTCGAGCCGCGCGGCCTGGATACCGGGCGCCAGCATCTCGTGTGGCTTCAGCCCGTGGAGGACATCGCGCGCCGCGAGTCGCTGTGGAGCCGCATCGTGTCGGGCGATCGGCCGGAGCGGTTCGCAAAATGATCCGGCTCGGGCTCACGTCGAAGCTGTCGGTGCTGTTCGCGTGCATCGGCGTGATCGCGTCGGGCACGACCGGCTACTACGCGTATCGCGCCAACCGCGCGATGCTCGTGCAGGAAGCGCAGCACAGTCTGCTGATGTCGACGCAACTGCTCGGGCAGCGCTTCACGACCGCGCTCGCCGACGTTGCGGACGACGCGCTCGTGCTCGCGCAGTTGCCGTCGTCCGCGGCCGTCGCGGGCGGCGACAATGCGGACAACGCGCGACGCATGCGGCTCGAGCAGGTGTATTACAGCTTCATGAGAAATCATGCGGAATACTTGCAGATCCGCCTGATCGCAAGCGGGCATTTCGGGATCGAACGCATTCACGTGGATCGCGATGCGCGCGGCATCGTCGTGCTGCCCGAAAGCGCGTTTCAGGAGAAAGGGCAGTTCTCCTACGTATTCGATACGCTCGCGACGGCGCCCGGCCATATCTACCTGTCGCCGATCGTGATCAATCACGAGACGGGATCTCATGCGGCGCAAGGGCTGCCGATCCTGCGCGTCGGGACGCCGGTGGTCGACGCGTCGGGCCAGACGGTCGGCGCGCTCGTCGTCGATGTCGAACTTTCCCGGGTGTTCGACCGGATCGAACGCGATCTGCCGGACGACTATGCGGTCTATCTCGCGAACGAGTGGGGCGATTTTCTCGTGCATCCCGATCCGGAACAGGCGTTCGGTTTCGATCGCGGCCGGCGCGTGCTGATGCAGGACCGTTTTGCCGTCACGCGCGTGCTGTTCGACGGCGGGCGCACGAACGTGACGCTCAATGGACTCGCGCAGCCCGATCAGGCGCCGGGCCAGATGTTCGCGTTCGTGCGCACGCCGTTCGGGCACGACGAGGGCAGCCGCTTCGTCGTGCTCGGGATGGCGCGCCCGCTGGCCGACGTGCTCGCGCCGGACGGCATGCTGGGCGAACGGATCGTCAGGATGGTGCTCGTGTCGAGCGTGCTGGCGGTGATTCTCGCGATCCTGTTCGCGCGTGCGATCACGCGGCCGCTGCAGGCGCTCGCGCGCGCGGCGACGCACGTGTTCGACGATTCGGCTGCCGAACGGCTGCCGGTCGCGCGGGCCGACGAGATCGGCGTGCTCGCGCGTTGTTTCGACAGCATGCGCGTCGAGATCCGCACGCAAATGGCGATGCTGCGCGCGAAGCAGCAGGAGCTCACGCATCTCGCCGGTCACGACCCGCTGACCGGCCTGCCGAACCGCCTGCTGTTCATGGAGCATCTCGATGCGGCGATCCGGCATGCGGCCGCGGCGCGCGAGGGGCTGGCGGTGATGTTCGTCGATCTCGATCGCTTCAAGCAGATCAACGACCAGCACGGCCACTCGGCCGGCGATCGCACGCTCGTCGCGGTCGCGAAGCGGTTGAGCCAGGTGCTGCGCGGCGACGACATGGCTGCACGGCTCGGCGGCGACGAATTCATCGTGCTGATTTCGGACGTGCATTCACCGGCGGTGATCGGCGATGTCGCGACGCGCATCCAGATCGTGATGGCCGAGGAGCTGGAGTTCGACGAAGGGCGCATGGCCGTCGGCGCGAGCATCGGCGTCAGCGAGTTTCCCGCGGACGGCGCATCGGCCGAGGAGCTGCTCGTCAAGGCCGACGCGGCGATGTACGCGGCGAAGGCCTCCACGCAGTGCGTGTGCGTGCGCTATCAGGATCTGGTCCGCGGCGGCGTGCCCGACGGGACCGACCGTGCCGCATCGAGCAGCAGCGGCTGACGGCGGGGCGAAACGCGACGAGCCCGTCGCGGGACGGGCTCGTCACGGGCGCGGGCTGCACGCGCAAGGCGCGCAGCGGCACGCTTAGTGGCCGAAGTAGACCGAGTCGCGCGGGCTGTGTGCGCGGCCGACCGGTGCGCCGCCTTCGACGGTCGCGGCGGGCTGCGCACCGAAGCCGCTGTTGTCGATGCCCTGCACGCGGGCTTGCGCGGCCTCGAGGTCGGCCGGGTAGTGCGGGCTCGCCTGGCTGGGCTTGTAGCCGGCCTTTTCGAGCTGGACCAGTTCGTTGCGCACTTGGGCGCGGGTCACGGTGCTTTGCGCGAATGCGCCGAACGAGGCGGACAGGGCGACGGCGGCAACGACTGCGGAAACGAGCGATTTCATGATGACCTCCGATGTTTATTGGCTTTCCGCGTTCGACACCATGTCGTCAGCGGTTGATTACATCGTAGGCGTCGGCTCACCTAGGGTAAACGTGACTTTCAGCGAAAGATCGTTGCTTTACGGGTAATAATTCGACGCAAACGCGATCCGTCCCCATGCTGTATTGCGAGAATGGCAAGCAATCGCGGGAGAAGTGGGGGCGGGGGCTGGGGCCCGCGCCGGACGGTAAACGACGGGGCGAAGAGCTCACGGTGGAACCGCAGGGCGACAGCGCTGCCGGATCAGACCCCGTCGTCGTCGATTTCCTTGCGCTCGCGACGTTCCTCGTTACCGCGGCGCGCGCGCAGGCGCTGGCGCGACAGGACGGCGATTACCTGCTGGGTCGGCGCGCCGGACGGCAACTCGTTGCGGATGCGATCGGGCACCATCGGCAGGCCCGCGCGCTGTCGGCGCAGCGCCTTGGCGATCGCGCGGCGGCATTCGTCGCCGTGGCAATCCCATTCATCGCGGATTCTCTGGCAATAACGACATTGTTCCATCCGAATAGTCTAACGCGTCTTCGGGAATGGAGCAGGGCGTGGCGCCGGCCGGATGACGCGCTGGGCGGTCGACGGCCCGCGGTACAGGCGCGTCGCAGCTTTCGGAACCCGTGTGCGATCCCGCTCGCGCCCGACGTATGACCATCGAACCGGTTCAATATAATTCAACAGAACTGGCCGCCTCATGCGCGGCGTGCATATCCCCGAACGAAAGGAAATCCGATGACGCTTGCCCAGTTGCAGGCCCTGGCCGCCGTGGTCGAACTCGGCTCGCTGACGGCCGCGGCAGACCGGCTCAGCCGCAGTCAATCCGCGATCAGCCACGCGCTGACGGAGCTGGAGGACATCACGCAGGTCAAGCTGCTCTGGCGCGACCGGCAACCGGTCGTCCTGACGGCGGCCGGCGAACGCCTGTGGCCGTATGTCCAGAGCGTGGTGCGGGAAGCGCAACTGCTGCGCCAGCAGTTCAGCCTGTCGCGCGGCAAGCTCGAAGGGAAACTGGTGGTCGCATCGCTGCCCAGCGTGTCGCTGGCGTTCGTCGTGCCCGCGCTCGAGGCGTTGAAGGACATGCACCCGGGTGTATCGGCGGTGCTGCTCGAAGGGACGGACAGCGAAGTCGAAGGGTGGATCGACGACGGGACGGCCGACGTCGGCGTGGTGGCCGGCACGAAGACGTTCGCGCACCACCTGCCGCTGCTCGACGAGGATTTCGTCGCGGTCGCGGCAGACGATCTGTTCGCGAGCCGCAAGAGCGTGTCGGCCAGGCAACTGGCCGCGGCGCCGTTCATTTTCTCGAAGGCGGGGTGCGGGCCGGTGATCGCGGATTACTTCGCGCGCGGCGGCGTGCCGCTTCGGGCCGCGTTCAACGTCGTCGAGATGCGCACGATCCTGTCGATGGCGGAGGCCGGCATGGGCGTGTCGATCGTGCCGCGCATCACGCTCACGTACACGCCGTTCGGCGGCCGCGTGCTGGCGCTGTCGCCACGGCTGCATCGCTCCGTGCGACTGGCGTGGAATACCGCCGGCAATGCGGTTGCCGATGAGTTCGTGCGGCTCGTCGACGCGCAGCGTCCGAAGGCCGAAAAGACGATCCGGACGCGCGCGAAAAAGGGCAAATAGCGAGCGGCGAACGCGATGAACGGCGCTCATGGGCGACGTGCAGTTTATTCATGCTGACGATGGCCGGGATGCAATACATTGTTCCTACCTCGTCATCGATCCCGAAGGAGTGTGCCGTGCCGGCCCCGCCCATCCTGTTTGCGTTCGGACTCGTGTCGCTCGGCATGGCGCTGACGCCCGGACCGAACATGATCTATCTGGTGTCGCGCTCGATCTGCCAGGGCCGCCGCGCCGGGCTGGTCTCGCTCGGCGGTGTCGCGCTGGGATTCGTGTTCTACATGGTGTGCGCGGCAGTGGGCATCACCGCGCTGCTGATGACCGTGCCGTATGCGTACGATGCGCTGCGCGCGGCCGGCGCGCTGTATCTGGCCTACCTCGCATGGCAGGCGCTGAAGCCGGGCGGGCGCTCCGCGTTCCAGGTCCGGCAGTTGCCGCACGACAGTCGCGTCAGGCTGTTCATCATGGGCTTCGTCACGAACCTCGCGAACCCGAAGATCGCGGTGATGTATCTGTCGTTGCTGCCGCAGTTCATCGTGCGGGGGCACGGCAGCGTGCTCGCGCAATCGCTGGCGCTCGGCTGCGTGCAGATCGCGGTGAGCGTCAGCGTCAACGCGCTGATCGCGTGCGCGGCCGGTTCGATCGCGGGTTTTCTCGCGGGACGGCCGCGCTGGGCGGCGGTTCAGCGCTGGCTGATGGGCACGGTGCTGGCCGGGCTGGCCGTGCGGATCGCGCTGGAATCGTGAAGCTAGCGCGCGTCGATCAATGGTTCCGGGAATCGCCGGCAGCGATCCGGCGTTGTGTCGACGGCACCCGGCATCGTCACCCTTGGCAATTGCTCTTCGCTCCCTTGGCGATCGGCACGGGCTCGGTCGTGTCACGACGCCGTCCGCGCGTCGCGAGCCAGCAAAGGATCGAGCCGCCGCACACCATCGACGCGCCTTGCCAGAATTCCGCCGACAGCGGCGCGTGCAGCAGCGTCGCGGCGAGGGCGGCGGCGAGCACCGGCGTGAAGTACGATGCGCCGACGATGACCGTCACGTTGCCGTGCATGATGCCGGTGTTCCAGGCCGCATAGCCGAAGCCGAGTGCCGACGCCGCCAGCACGAGATACGCGACCGCACGCAAACTGAACGTCATGCCGCCACCGCCTTCGATCGCGAACTTGATCCAGAGCACCGCGGCGACCAGCATGAAGAACGGCGTCACGCCGTTCTTGCCGTCGGCGATGCGCGCGGTCACCGTGCAATAGGCGGCCCAGATCAGCGCGCCGAAGAACGCCAGCCCGTAGCTCAGCGGATTGTCCGCGACGTTGCGCAGCATGCCGGCCGGATCGAGCCCCTGGTCGCCGCCGAGCACCCAGCAGATGCCGAGCATCGACAGCAGGACGCCGGGCACGACCAGCAGGTTCGCGCGCTGCTTGTTGAACACGATGGCGGCGACGAGCGTGAGGCTCGGCCACAGATAGTTGACCATCGCGACTTCGACCGCTTGTCGAGCGTTGCTCGCATAGCCGATCGACAACGACAGGCACACCTCGTACGACACGAACAGCAGCCCGCCCCACAGCAGATAGTTTTTCGGGAACCGGCTCAGGTCGGGGAAGCCGATCGAAAACAGCAGAAGCACGGACGCCACCGTATAGATCATCGCCGCGCCGCCGGTCGCGCCGAGGTTTTCGCTGACCCCGCGCACGAGCGCGACCACCGACGCCCATAACAGCACCGCGCCGAGCCCGACGAGCGTTGCGTTGTTCTTGCGTTTGATGTTTGCTGCCTGTTTCAACATGCTGATTCGATTTCGGATGATTCGGGTCGGCTCGCGCATGCCGTCATCGCGAGCAGCGATACAAAACGGAGATTTCGCCGGAAGCGCGCATTTTACGGGGGCGCAGCCGTCGCGGCGATTCAGCCGGACCGGCGTGTCCGGTCGATTCGGTCGTGCGAGCCGATCACGCGTCGTCGATACGCCACGGTGCACCGATTTCCGACAGCGCACGTCCGATCGAATCGAGCATCGCGTTCCGCGTCGGGCCCAGCGTCGTGACAAGGAGGAAACCGGCTGCTTCGATCGACAGATCGATGAGCGGCCAGCCGTTGGCCGCATCGCGAATTTCAAGCCGTCGTTCGTGTGGATCGACGTCGATGTCGATGTCGACGTCGCCATGCGCTTGTCGCAGCACATTGGCGATGGCGTCGAATGCGTCGGCCGAAGGGGGCGTGTGAATGCGGTATTCGAAACTCATCTGCGTGGACCGGTGTGCGAGGCGGGCAGTCTAACCCGCGCCGTGCTTCCCGTCCGTCGACTGTAACGCATCGGGCGCCCACCGCAGCGGGCGCCCGATGCGTCGATCACCGCTCGCGCCGCTTCTTGCTCAGCTCGATCGTCTCGAACAGCTCGTATTGCGCGGTCGGGTGCTGGTCGGCGCCCGGCGCGTGGTAGTAGCGCATCGTGATCGTCGTGTGGCCGCCCGGCTTGCCCGGATCGTGATCGAACACCGCGATCCCGTAGCCGGTGCCCGTATCGCGGCGTGCGGACCAGATCGCATCCTCGAGCGCATCGGCCGGCTGGCGCACGAACGTGTTCGGCGCGGTGCCCGGCACCGGCCGGTTCGGCTTCGTGAATACCTTCGCCTGCGCAAAGCCGGTCGACGGGTTTTCGCCGTACACGTCGAGCGGCGCGCTGGTGCCGCCGCCGCCGAGGATCAGGTGGATCGTGCCGTGGCTCGTGTCGAACTTCGTGCGGTCGGGATCGTTCGAGCCGACCGGGCGCGGCTGCAGCGTCTCGACCACTTCGCCGGTCTTCGCGTCGACGCCCGCGCGGTGATTGCAGCCGCGCACCGGGTAGCTGCGCTCGTAGTCGTGATCGTGGCCGCACAGCACGAGATCGACGCCGTAACGGTCGAACAGTGGCAGCCACGCTTCGCGAATGCCCTTGTCGGACCCGTTGCCCGTCTTCGACGAACTGAGCGCGTCCTGGTGCATCTGCACGACGATCCAGTCGATGTCGTCGTCATGCGCGGCATGGCGCAGCGTGCGTTCGAGCCAGCGCGTCTGCTCGCCGTTGCTGTAGCCGCGCACGTAGAACGACGTGCCGGGCTCGATCGGCGGTCGGCCGGTGCTCGCGGCCGGCACGAGCGGCGCGGGGCCGCCGACGAACGCGGCGGCATCCTGGTACACGACGTCGTCTGCGTCGAGCGACACGAACAGCACGGAGCTCACGCGGAAGCTGTACCAGCGGCCCGGGAAATGCGTGCCGTTTTCCGGCAGCGTATAGCGTGCGAGGTACGAGTCGAGCCCTTGCGGGCCGTTGTTGAACTCGATCTCGTGATTGCCGGGGCACGGCATCCACGGGCGATTCGCGGCCGACGTCTGGTTGTTGTTGCCGAAATCGCGCCACACCTCGGGCTGGTGCGCGGGGTTCAGGTTCGCGTAGCAGAGGTCGCCGTTCAGCAGGTGAAACAGCGGCTGGAACTGCTCGACGGCCTGCACCGCGAAGCGGCTCTGCGGCGACGACAGGACCCACGCACCGTTCGGCGTCGCGAGATCGCCGTAGCTCGTGAAACGGAACGGCGCCCGGCCGCGCGGCGCGGTCGAAAAATTCGCGGAGAACGGCTGTGCGGCGTTGCTGTCGTTGTCGGCCGTGATTTCGTAGCGGTAGCGTGTGTCGGGCTTCAGCCCGTGCACGCGCGCGTGATACGCAAACACGGTCTCGCCGTTCAGGCCGTCGGTGTACAGGCGCTGGACGCCGTGCACGGTGCGCGGCGGCTCGCCGTCGGCGACGATGCGCGCGCGCGGATTGACGGCCGCGGCGAGCGATGCCCACGAGATCACGACTTCGGACGTCGGGTCGTTGCCCCACGTCAGGTGAACCTGTTCGGGCGTGCCGTCCGGATTCGACGCGGCAGCGCGGGCGGCCGCGAGCCCGCCGGCGGCGGTGGCGAGGCCGGAGACGCCCGCGAGTTTCAGGAAGCCGCGACGCGACACGGAAGCGGCCGGCTCGTTCGGCTGATCAGGGGAGGTGTCCTGGTTCGACATGGTCGGTGTGTTCGTTGATGGGACGCGAGAGGGGAGCCGCACGGCCATGCGCGAGCGCGGCCGGGGCGTGGGCCGGAAACGAGCGGGATCCCGGTCGCATGCATTGTCGAAGGGCAGTTTTGCCGCGTTGTGACAGTTCGCAACCCGGCGTGTGCGCTGGCCGATACATAGGGCCCCGCGCCGCGCGGCCTCCGTGAAAATTATTCGCCGATGTCGCGACGGATTTCTCCCGCCTGCTCCGTTTAACGCATGAACGACCGCTTCCGGTCAATGCCATTACTTCGGAGTCTTTCATGAAACTTTCTGTTCCATTGCGATGGGCTGCCGGCTGCATGGCTGCGTTCGCGACGTCCGCCGTATTCGCGCAGGCCGTCATCGTCGCGCCTTTTGCGCCGCCGCCGCCGCGCGTCGAAGTGATGCCGGCGCCCCGGGCGGGCTACGTCTGGGACCAAGGGCACTGGCACTGGCGGCAGGGCCGTTACGTGTGGATTCCGGGCCACTGGCAGATCGTGCGGGTCGGTTACCACTGGGTGCCCGGGCATTGGGCGGCGCGCGGCCCGGCCTGGCGCTGGGTGCCGGGCCACTGGGCCTGACGGGCCCTGACGTGCACGCCGCCGCGCGTCGAAGCGATGCGCGCGCGGCGGATTCTTCATGCAACCTCATGAGTCGAAGCGATGCTTTTTCGAACCATCGTGATACTGGCGGCCGCGGCCCTCGTGCTGGCCGGCTGCGTCGTGGTGCCGGCCCGTCCGGTGTATTACCGGCCCGCGCCGGTCGTCGTATATTGAGCGCGCCGGCCGACGGTCGCGCGGCCGGCAGACAGGATCGACATGCGGCGCGAACCGGATGTCGATGAAACCGGCACGGCCGATGCCGTGTGCGACGCCTGGCGCGACGCGCGCGGAGATCCCGAACCATCGGAACCGTCGGCATGGCGCCGTCCGGCGATGGCCCGACGCATGCAAGGAGAGCACGACGATGAGCTTCAGCCGGGCGGCGGGTCCTTCTGCCGTGACAATGCGGCGCCCGCGCGCCGCGCAACGGAGCAGGCGGCGTTGAACGATCGCGGCGACCGCGATCCGGACGCGGAACTCGTCGCGCGCGTCGGCGCACGCGATGCATCGGCGGTGCGCGTGCTTGTCGCACGCAAGCTGCCGCGGCTGCTCGCATTGGCGACGCGCATGCTCGGCGACCGGAACGAAGCCGAGGACGTCGCGCAGGAGACGTTCTTGCGAATCTGGAACCAGGCGCCGCGCTGGCGTGAAGGCGAAGCCCGCTTCGACACGTGGCTGCATCGCGTCGTGCTGAACCTGTGCTACGACCGGTTGCGCAGCCGGCGCGAGGAGCCCGGCGACACGCTGCCCGACGTGCCCGACACGCAGCCGGAGCCGGCCGTGCATGCGGAACTGCGTTCGCGCGACGCGCGCGTGCGGCAGGCGCTGGCCGCGTTGCCGCCGAGGCAGCGGGAAGCGCTGGTGCTCCAGTACTATCAGGAAATGTCGAATGGGGAAGCGGCCAACCTGATGGGCATCACCGTCGATGCGCTGGAAAGCCTGCTCGCCCGTGCGCGGCGCAACCTGCGCGCGCAACTGGCCGGCGACCCACCTAGCGAGGACAAGCGATGACACCCGAACGATTTCGTACCATCGTCGCCGCGTATGGCTCGGACGCGCGGCGCTGGCCGCAAGCCGAACGCGCGGCGGCCGAAGCGTGGGCGCACGCGCATCCGCGCGACGCACTGAACGCGCTCGACGAGGCCGCCGAGCTCGACGCGTGGCTGATGCAGGATACGGTGGCGCCGCCCGCGCCGGCGCTGGTCGAACGTATCGTCGCGACGGCGCCGCCGCCGCAACGCGCGCGCCGCCGCGGCCGCGTGTGGTGGTCGGGCGCCGCGTTCGCAGGCGTCGGGCTGGCCGGCGCGCTGGCCGGTGCGGTGGCCGTGTCGATGCTGATGCTCGGCAGCGCGCCGATCGCGCAACACGAACCGGGCTACCTGACGACGACGTTCGGCGGCCCGAGCATCGACGGAGCCGACGAATGACCGAACGCGGCTGGAAATTCACCCTCATCGGCTCGGTCGTGCTGAACGTGTTCATGCTCGGTGCGATCGGCGGCGGCGCGTATCAGTGGTTCTCGACCCATCGCGACCTGCACGCGGCCGGCACGCCCGCATCGCGCACCGCGTTGCGTTTCGCCGCGGATGAATTGCCCGATGCGCGGCAGCGCGAGTTCGCCGCCGCGCTGAAGGCGGCGCGCAAGAGCGGCCGCGATTTCGCGCGGGAAGGGCGCGACGGCCGGATCACCGTGCTCGACCTGCTCGCGGCGCCGCAACTCGATCGGGCGGCGATCGATGCGGCGCTCGACCGCACGCGCGCGGCCGACACCGCGATGCGGGCGCAGATCGAGCGCAGCGTCGTCGATTTCGCGGCGACGCTGACGCCCGACGAGCGCGTGAAGTTCGTCGACGGCTTGCAGCACAGCGGAAACTGGCGTCTGCCGCCGAGGCTGCAGAAGAAGCCGGACGCATCGGCGAGCGAGTAAGCCGAATAAACACCGCGCGCGCGGGCGGCATGCAATCTGCGTGTTGCTCGCGCGTCATGCGTGTGCCGCTTCCGATGAATCGCGCGGTCGTTATCCATCGACAACGCACGCCGCCGCGCTGCGAGACTTTCGCCCGGCGTTTCCCCGATCACAAAAAATATTTCCCTTCCCGCGACGGATTTCTTGGTGTGCTTGCGTTGAACGTGAGTATGCACCGCAAGAGAGCCCGTCATGGACCACCCGAACGACGCCACACCGGCCGCGATCGCGCTGAACCGCTTCGGTCTCGGCGCGCGCGCCGACGAAGCCCCGCCCGCCGACCCGAAGGCCGCATTGCTCGCCCAGTTCGACCGCTACGACGCAGGGCCCGCCCCATGGGCGAGCGAGCCGGACGCGATCATGCTCGCCACGCGCTTCGCGAACACCCGCAACGCGATGACGAGCGACGACCCGACCGCCAAGCGCGCAACCGAGCAATCGATTCGCCGCGACGGCTACGACGCGTATCGCAGCGCCGTCGCCGCGCGCATGAACAGCGCGCTGACTACGTCCGCGCCTTTTGTCGAGCGTCTCGTGCATTTCTGGGCGAACCATTTCGCGGTATCGGTCGACAAGGGGCAGGTGGCCGCGTACGCGGGCGCGTTCGAGCGCGACGCGATCCGCCCGCACGTGCTCGGCCGTTTCGAGGACATGCTCGTCGCCGTCGAGCAGCATCCCGCGATGCAGGTGTTCCTCGATCAGGCGCGCTCGGTCGGCCCCGACAGCCCGGCCGCGCTGCGCGCGCAGGCACGCAATCCGTCGGCGAAGCGCGGGCTCAACGAAAACCTCGCCCGCGAGATCATGGAACTGCATACGCTCGGCGTGCGCACCGGTTACACGCAAGCCGACGTGACGGAATTCGCGCGTGCGCTGACCGGCTGGAGCATCGCCGGCGGCCGCGGGCCGCAACCGGGCGATGCGGCGCCCGGCGCATTCGTGTTTCGCGCGAATCTGCACGAACCGGGTTCACGCACGGTGATGGGCCGCACCTACGATCAACCGGGCGAAGCGCAGGGGCGCGCGGTCCTGCACGACCTCGCGCGATCGGAGGCGACGGGCCGGCACATCGCGTTCCAGCTCGCCCGTCATTTCGTCGCCGACACGCCGCCGCCCGCGCTGACCGACCGGCTCGCGCGCGCATTCGACGCGAGCGGCGGCGACCTGCCGACCGTCTATCGCGCGCTGGTCGACGCGCCCGACGCGTGGTCGCCGGTCAACCGCAAGTTCAAGACGCCGTGGGAATGGGCCGTATCGACGCTGCGCGGGCTCGGCTGGCGCGACACCGCTGATCTCAAGGCCGCGCCGCTGCTCGCGCAGCTCGGCCAGCCGGTGTGGCGCCCGGGCTCGCCGGCCGGCTACGACGACGTCGCCGCGAGCTGGGCGGCGCCCGACGCGCTCGTGCGCCGCGTCGAGATCGCGCAGCGTCTGGCCGCGCGTACGGGCGACCGGCTCGATCCGCGCACGCTGGGCAACACGCTGCTCGCCGGTTCGATGAGCGCGCCGACCGCGACCGCGGTCGCGCGCGCCGAAAGCGCGACGACCTCGCTCGCGCTGCTGCTCGTGTCGCCCGATTTCCAACGGAGATGACCATGACACTGTCCCGCCGACAATTCCTCCGCGTGGCCGCCGCCGGCGCGGGCGCGATCCTCGTCGCGCCGCGGATCGTGTTCGCGAACGTCGAGACCGACCGGCGCTTCGTGTTCGTGATCCAGCGCGGCGCAGCCGACGGCCTGAACATCGTCGTCCCGTATGCGGAGCCCGCGTATGCGTCACTGCGCGGCCCGCTCGCGATCGACACGGCGGCCGCGACGCGACTCGACGGCACGTTCGCGCTGCATCCGTCGCTCGCGCGGACCGCGCAGTTGTACCGAGACGGGCAGGCGCTGTTCGTCCATGCGATTGCGTCGCCGTATCGCGACCGCTCGCATTTCGACGGCCAGAACGTGCTCGAAACGGGCGGCCGCGCGCCGTACCAGGTGAAGGACGGCTGGCTGAACCGGCTCGCCGCGCTGCTGCCGGCGACGCGCGACAACGCGATCGCATTCGCGCCCACCGTGCCGCTCGCGCTGCGCGGCACGGTGCAGGCCGCGTCGTATGCGCCGTCCGGTTTGCCGGCCGCGCCGGACGATCTGCTCACCCGCGTGTCGGCGCTCTACGAAGCCGACGCGCAGCTCGGCCCGTTGTGGCAATCCGCGATGGAAGCACGCGGCCTCGCCGGCGACGCGCATGCACGGCAGGACCCGGCCGGCGTCGGCAAGCTCGCCGCGACGTTTCTCGCGCGCGACGACGGGCCGCGGATCGCGATGATCGAGACGGGCGGCTGGGATACCCATAGCGCGCAGAACGCGCGGCTCGCGAATCAGTTGAAGGCGCTCGACACGATGCTCGCCGCGCTGCGCGACGGCCTTGGACCTGCGTGGCAGCAGACCACGGTGCTGGTCGCGACCGAGTTCGGCCGCACGGCCGCGGTGAACGGCACGGGGGGCACCGACCACGGGCAGGCGTCGGTCGCGATGCTCGCGGGCGGCGCGGTTGCCGGCGGGCGCGTGATCGCGGACTGGCCGGGGCTGCGGCCGGGCGACCTGTACGAAGGGCGTGACCTGAAGCCGACCGCGTCGCTCGACGCGCTGATCGCGGGCGCGGCCGCCGACAGCCTGCGGCTCGATCCGCGCCGCACCGCGTCCGCGTTATTTGCGGAAAGCGGCGCGACACGGCCGATGAGCGGCCTGATTCGTGGGGTCGCGTAACGTGGCGCATGCCGCGCGCGGCCCGCTCAACCTATTACACAACAGGGAGAATCGACATTGAAGATCCAATCCGTTTCGCTGGCCGTGCTGGTGAGTGCGAGTGCCGTGCTGATGTCCGCCTGCGTAGTCGAGCCCGTGCG
This sequence comes from Burkholderia sp. MS389, assembly GCF_016899425.1. Classification (GTDB taxonomy): domain Bacteria; phylum Pseudomonadota; class Gammaproteobacteria; order Burkholderiales; family Burkholderiaceae; genus Burkholderia; species Burkholderia sola. The sequence goes on along the minus strand of NZ_CP045995.1, from coordinate 596,548 downwards.
GCCGCCGCAGCCCGCGCCCGTCGTCGAGGTGGCGCCGCCGTCGCCCGCACCCGGCTATCGCTGGGCGAAGGGGCATTACCGGTGGGCCGGCAATCACTGGGCGTGGGTGCCGGGGCATTGGGTGGCCGTGTACTGACACGGCAAGCGCATCGACGTGCTGCTGTGCGGCGAGATCGACGTGCCGGCCACAAGCGATCGTGCGAAGTGCCGCAGCAACGGCGGTCTCGGCGGGCTCGACCTCGTACGCTGAGCGGCGCAACGCAGCCTAGGGCGTGTTCACGCTAATAACGGGTTTGCGAACGTGCCTTTCCGCCCGCAGTGCAAGGAGTAAGGAGCGCCGTTTGGCCGTGCCAAACAAGCGACGCACGACGCCGCAATGTGGGCGGAAAGGCACGTTCCCCTGTTTGGAAAAATTCATTCGCGGGGCCAGCGCAAACCCGTTATTAGCGTGAACACGCCCTAGTCCCACCCGATCCGGTGCTTCTCCTCCGTCTCGCGATGGCGCCAGTCGTCGTCCGCGTGAAGATACTGGCTCGTCGTCGTGAGCGATACATGGCCGAGGTTGTCGCGCACGAGCCGCAGGTCGACGCGGCCATCGGCCATGTGCGAGCCCGCGCTGTGACGCAACCAGTGCGCGGATGCCTGTTCGAGCACGCGCGCCGCCTGCTCGCCGGCCTCGCCATTCGCACGTAGCCGGTCGGCCGCGTGCCGGAACACCTGCTTCACGATCCGGTGCAGCGCCGCACGCGTGAGCGGCTTGCGCGTCTGGCCGACCGGCAGCACGAGCGGCGTCGGTTCGCCGTCGAGCGGCAGCGCGGGCAGGCCGTGCGCACGCCGGTAGCGCGACAGCTCGGCCATCATCTCGTCGGTGGCCGGCACGAGCCGCTGCCGGCCGCCTTTGCCCGTCACGTCGAGCCACCAGCGCGCGTGCCCGTTCGCGTCGCGCCGGCAGAAAAATTGCCCCATCGTCGTATCGGCCGCTTCGGTGATGCGCAGCCCGCCGAGATACAGCAGCGTGAAGAGCCACCGCGCGCGATCCGCATGGAAGCATGCGCGTGCATCGTCGCGCGGCATCGCGGCGATCGCATCCTTCACCGATTGCCACAACGGCTGCCCGAGATGGCGCGTGACGCGCGGCGCGGGCCGGCGCTGCCGCTGACGCGACAACGCGAGCGGGTTGCCGGCCAGATAGCCGGCCTGCACGAGCCACGAGAACATCACGTTCAGGATCACCAGCGCCTGCCGCTGGCTCGCTGCCGACAGCGGCCCGTAAAACGGCCGCCAGCGCGGATCGTCGCGCGGATGCTTGCGGCCGCCGTTCGCGCACCATAGCTCGGCCGGCGCGGGCGCGAGCAGGAACTGCCGGTACACGACGAGATCCTCGTGCGTGAGCGACGACAGCGGCTTGCCGCATGCGATCACGGCCCACAGCAGCAGGCGTTCGGCTTCCTTGCGGTAGTTCTGGAACGTGGTCGGCGTATCGACGAAGCGCGCGAGCCACGCACGCACGGCGTCGAGGTCGTTGGTCGCGGCGATCTGCGGATGCGCGCTGCCCGACCGATTGGTGCCTGAGCGTCCGTCGAGCGCGGCCGGCACGGTCAGCGTATCGATCGGCAGCGGGCGGAGTGCAGTGTCGGGCGAAGCGGATGCGGTCATGCGAAGGAAACGCGCTGCGCGAATCGCACGGGCGTGGCCGGGCGCACGACCGCAGCGCACGAAAGCGTATCGGGAAGCGCCGATGGTACACGATCACCATACGGTGAAGCCGCCGTCGACGGCGATCGCCCGGCCGGTGACGAAGCGCGCGGCGGAACCGGAACACGGTAACGTATCGGCTCGCACGCGACATCCGATAAACGACGGCAGTCGAGCACGTTCAGTAAGGTGTTTGTGAACCTTCTCACCGGGCGGTTCGTCTAATTGGCCCTCCAACGCTCGCAGAGGCATACCAGATGATTCACAAGATTCGAACGCTGCTCGGCGCGGCCGTCATTGCCGGCAGCACGCTCGTCGCCGGATGCCAGACCGACGCCGCTGCCATCGCGCCGAGCGCGGCGCGCCCGGCCGACGGCACGCCCGTGACGAAGACGGTCTATGTCGCGCCGCAGTCCGCGCGCTGCACGGGCGTCGCGCCGATGGAGTGCCTGCAGGTGCGCAGCAGCCCGAGCGAGCCGTGGAGCCTGTGGTATGCGGGAATCGAAGGGTTCGCGTACCAGCCCGGCTACCTGTACACGCTCGAAGTCGACGAATACCGCGTCGCGCGGCCGCCGGCCGACGGTTCGTCGATCCGCTGGGTGCTCAAGCGCGTCGTCGAGCGCAGCCAGGTGAACTGACGGCCGCGATCACGCGGAAGGGCGCGCCGCCGCACCGGCCGGCGGCGCGGCCGTATCGATCCGCCGGAACACGACCGACGACAGCAGCGTCACCGCGCCCATGCACGCGAACGACAGCATGAACCCGTGCGCCATCGAGCCCCGATAGGCAGCGAACAGGTTGACGAGCCCGCCGCCGATCGACACGCCCAGCCCCATCGCGAGCATCTGCATCATCGTGAACAGGCTGTTGCCGCTGCCGGCATCGGCATGCGACAGCCCCTTGAGCGTCACGCCGTTCATCGCGGCGAACTGCATCGAATTCGCCGCGCCGAACACGATCAGCAGCACGCCTTCCAGAACAGGCGCGGGCCGCGCCGACACCAGCGCGAACCCCGCGATCGCGAAGCCGACGATCCCCGTATTCACGACCAGAAACGCCGCATAGCCGAAGCGCTTCACGAGCGGCGCGATCCAGCGTTTCGCGACGACGCCCGCGATCGCGGCCGGCAGCATCATCAGCCCGGATTGCAGCGGCGTATAGCCGAGCTGCACCTGCATCAGCAGCGGCAGCAGGAACGGCACCGAACTCGTGCCGATCCGGCACAGCAGGTTGCCGAGCAGCCCCGAGCCGAAGTTCGGCTCGCGGAACAGCCCCAGCCGGAACAGCGGCTGAGTGCGGCGCCGCGCGTGGGGCAGGTACGCCAGCGCGCTCGCCAGCCCGAGCCCGGCGAGCCCGGTCGCCCACGCGGTGCGGTGCGCGGACATCGGCGGGTCGATCGCGAGCGACAGCGCGATCATCGCGGCCGACAGCAGCGCACAGCCGACGAAGTCGAACGGCGGCGGCTGCGTCGCCTGGTCGTGCGGCAGGTAGCGTTGCACCGCGATGAAGCCGATCACGCCGACCGGCACGTTGACGATGAACACCCAGTGCCACGAAATCGCCTGCGTGAGCCAGCCGCCGAGCGTCGGCCCGACGATCGGGCCGAGTTGGCCGGCGATCGACACGAACGCGATCGCCGCGACGTACTGCTCGCCCGGCACGCGGCGCAGCACGGCGAGCCGCCCGATCGGCAGCAGCATCGAGCCGCCGATGCCCTGCACGGCGCGCGCGACGACGAGCTGGCCGAGCGTGTGCGACGCCGCGCAGCCGATCGACGCGACCACGAACACGAGGATCGCGACCGAGAACACGCGGCGCGTGCCGAACCGGTCGGCGAGCCAGCCGGAGGCCGGCGTGAGCATCGCCATCGTCAGCGTGTAGACGACCACGACGGGCTGCATCGCGAGCGGCGACGCATGCAGGCTTTGGGCGATCGACGGTAGCGCGGTGTTGACGATCGTCGTATCGAGCGACTGCATGAAGAACGCCGCGGCGACGATCCAGAGCAGCGCGGAATGTGTGGGTTCGCGGGACATGGTGAAATCGGTGGTACGGAAGACGGGCGCCGGCGCGGGGTCGCGCGGCGGCCGCCGGGCCTCAAGCGCTCGATGGTACCGATTCCGCCGGTCATCGGGAAGCTGTCTCGCCGACCGCATCGAGGGCATGTTCGTCGTCGGCGGGACGCTGCTCGACGTGGCGCAGGCGCGTTTGCGCGGTCGCGCGGCGTGCCGCGCGTGCGTCGTGGCGCTTGGCGATGAACGGATGCTCGACATAGCGGTAAGTCAGCAGCGAACACAGGACGGCAACCAGCGCGCATGCGAGCGCGAGCGCCCAGATGCCGGAATCGCCAGCCGAATTGATCGGGAAAACGAACTTGTTGAACGCATGAATGATCATGTACACGATCACCATGTGGATCATGTAGATACTGAAACTGGCGGTGCCGAGCAGCGCGAGCGGCCGGGTGTCGAGCAGGCCGTAGAACGTGTTCCCGCTGGCGATGCAGAGAAACACCGGGAGCAGCGGCAGCGCGCCTTCGATCGAATAGCGTTCGGCCGGGGACGGCGACATCGCGAGGATCAGCAGCGCGACGGTCGCCGCCGGTTTCGTCGCGAGCCGCGCGCGGATCGCGGGGTGCCGCGACACCTCGTAGGCCACCGCGCCGAGCGCGAACAGCAGCGCCATGCCGCCGGGCGGCCCGAACAGCGCCGCGCACGCCGTGACGATCGCGAGCGCGAGCAGCTTGCGCCACGCACGTGTGGCGACGAACCAGGCGAGAAACGGAACGGCGACGTAGAACCGCCATTCGTAGGCGAGCGTCCACCAGACGCCGCTCAGATACGGCGTCCGCTCCGCTCCGTTGATCGGGAACGCGCCGAACCAGCCGAGCGAAACGGTCTTGAGCAGGTCGGCCAGCAACTGCGTCGGTGCGCCGACGGCGTTGCGGGGAAACCAGTAAAGCGTGCAGACGACGATGACGGCCGCGTAAAACAGATAGAGCGGCGCGACGCGTCGCACGCGTCCGACGAAGAAGTTCCGCACGTCGAGCGCGCCTCGGCATGCGCGTTCCCAGAACAATAGCCCGGTGACCATGAAGAACATCGCGACGGGAATCGTGCCGAGATTGCGCAGGAAATCGGTGCCGGCACCCCAGACGCCGGTCGACAGCAACGCCTGGTTGCACGCGAAATGATGGAAGACCACGGAGACGGCCAGCAGGCCGCGGAAACCGTCGAGATTGCGATAGCGCATCGACAGCGACTTGTCGACGGCCGACCGGTAGAACGGCACGTGTCGCGCGACGAGCCACGCGATGATCGCCACGGCCGCAACGCATGCCGGGAAGTAGAGTTTGTCGGGTGTCGGGGAGAACAGGGTTTCCAGAGAGGGCGTAACAAAGTCCACTGAAGAGCGTCTCGTGTCTTGGATCGGGATGTCAGGCACGGATGGTCGGATGGTCCGCGTCGATGCAAGGTCTTCTGCGCGCTTCGCACGGCTTTCGATCGCCGGTCTTGTGATCCGATGGTATCAAACGATTGCGAGCGTCGCGGGCGATGTGGCGGCCCGTTGTGCAACACGATGTTTCAGGGCGAATCGATGCGGGCGCGTACTCGTCGTGCTGGTCGCCTGCGGGGCTCGCCTCGCAAATCCTGTTCCTCGCCGGTCGGACATTCGTCGTCGTCAATGGCACGCGACTGGCCATTCGGCCGGCTTCCCCGTCGTCCGGCGCGGGCTTACCTTGAGCGACAGCAGTTCGATGCGTCGGGCCAGCGGCGGAAGAAGGGCGGATTCCTGCCGTCCGTTGCCGCTGGTCTACGCCGACCCGGGATCCGTCCGGTCCTGAAGGTGATAGCAATGCTTGCAATTTACCTTCATGGTGCTATCATTGATAGCAAATCTGGATGGAGGTACTCATGGCAAATCTTCTGGTGCGTAACGTGGATGACACTATCGTTCAAAGCCTGCGCGAGCAGGCCGCGGCTAATGGCAGGAGCGCCGAGGCCGAACATCGAGCCATTCTGGCCGAAGCGCTCGGCCGACCGAAGCGGCGCACATTCGCGCAAGTGCTGATGAGCATGCCGGAGGTGGGCGAAGACGCGGATTTCCAACGTGTTCAGGATTCAGGCGAGGTCACGCGTGTTTTTGATTGATACGAACGTCATCAGCGAAATCAGGAAGGGCAGGCGAACCAACCGCGGCGTGCGGGCGTTCTTCAGGCAGGCCGAAGCCGAAGCGAGCCCGCTTTACCTGTCCGTCGTGACGGTGGCCGAGCTGCGGCGCGGCGTCGACCTGATCCGTCATCGCGGCGATCACCCGCAGGCGTCGGCGCTCGAGGCCTGGATGGCGATGATCGTGTCCGGCTATGCGCCGAACATCCTACCGGTCGATATCGAGATCAGCCAGATGTGGGGGCATTTGCGCGTGCCCGATCCGACGCACGAACTCGACAAGCTGATCGCGGCCACCGCACTGATCAATGATCTGACGGTCGTCACGCGCAACGTCGACGATTTCGCTCGCACCGGCGTTCGGTTGTTGAATCCGTTCGACTAGCGCCGGGGGCGGGCTCGATGCCGCGTGCGACGCATTCGCTGTTCGCGCCGGGCACCATGGCGCTGTAGACCGACATGCTGGGTTTGTGGTGGTGACACGAATCGGAGCCGCAGTAAAAGCGGGCGGTCAGCAAAGAACGAGGGATGCATTCAAACGGGCTGTGTCGACTCAAAACCTCCGTCATGGAACGCGTCCGAAGCGCTCGTGCTTGTGCGCCGCATCAAAATAACTTGACGAAACGTCCGGTACCGCGTAGTGTCCGAGACCGAAGTCATCAAGAAGTCCGATTGCTCATCATTGGCCGTACACCGTGCGGCAGTCGTTGGTCTCTCCCTCTTTGATTCTTTCTGTGCCCGTCGCGGGCGCATGTTCAATTATTTGTATTAAGGAAGTATTTGTGGATACCGGTACCGTCAAGTGGTTCAACGAAACCAAGGGCTTTGGTTTCATTTCCCCGGACAACGGCGGCGACGATCTGTTCGCCCATTTCTCCGAAATTCGCGGCACGGGCTTCAAGACCCTGGCCGAAGGCCAGAAGGTCAGCTTCGAAGTGAAGCGCGGCCCGAAGGGTCTGCAAGCGTCGAACATCACGCCGCAGTAAGCCGCATCGGCAGCGGTCGCCAAGCGGCGGCCGATGCCGAATGGAGTATCGCGCGGGCGCCGCATGACGGCGGCCTGTGCGTTCCGATGCGCACGACCGATGCATCGCGACATTCACGATGCATCGGTCGTGACGCCTCCCTCATCGCATGCGTGAACCGCATGCGACGCAACGCCCTCGCGAAGCGCACGTCGTTTCGCGAGCGCATCACCGCTTCAACGCATCAACCCGAGCAGACCGCCGCCATGCCGTAGCTGGCGCGGTCCCGACTTGCGCGGCGCTGCTGGCGCCGCAGCCACCGACCGCCCGAACGTCGCAACGCGCCGGGCTCCGATCGCAAGACAGGCCCGAGGCCCGTCTGAACGAACCGATCCCGGCTGCCTGCCGGCCGCCGTCCCGTTTGCGGGAGCGGCGCCGGGCAGTTGCCGCGGCCGCGGTCAATCACCTTGTCTGGAGGAATTGGTTTGGCAAAAGAAGAACTGCTGGAACTGGACGGAATCGTCGACGAAGTGCTGCCGGACAGCAAATACCGTGTCACGCTGGAAAACGGCGTCGTGGTCGGCGCGTACGCGTCGGGCCGCATGCGCAAGAACCACATCCGCATTCTCGCGGGCGATCGCGTGACGCTGGAACTGTCGGTGTACGACCTCACCAAGGGCCGCATCAACTTCCGGCACAAGGACGCGAATTCCCCGCGTCCGCCGCGAAGCGGGCAGCCGCGCCGCTAAGCGGCCAGGACCGGTGCGCAGCAACGCGCACCGATCGCCAACTGTCCGGCCCCGTGGCCGGACGAACCGGATGAACGGCGCACGGTGCGCCGTTCGTCGGTCGCCAGCGGCGCCATCGCGCCGCGGCGGCTACTTCTACCTCTCCCGCCTTTGCCGGCGCCGCGCGTGTTCCTCGCTCAGGCGGCCGCGTCCCGCAGGCAATCCTCGATCGCCATCGCGAAATACAGCGAACATTCCGGCATCGGTTACTGCCCGCCATTCGGTATCGTCACGAGCCGCGCGTTCGGATCGCATGCGACAAACGTCGCCTGCATCGCTGAAACCGCACGGGCCGACGACCGACCGTGCACGCTGCGACGCCGTTCGCCCGCGGCTTTACGCGCGGGCTGGCGTGGCAGTACATCGAGGAACTGATGCCGGCGCTGCTGCAGAGACGCGCCGAGCACCGGACGCGCAAGTGTGGCGGGAAGCATCGTCGAGCGAAGGGCGAGCATGCAGTTGACGCGTCATGCGGCCCGCTGCACGCTGACTGCCGATACCATTGCGCCCGTCAGTTGAACCGCCGCGCCGGCGAACATCGCCACGCGCAGGCTGGCCGCGCCGCCGTGCGCGGCTGCGAACGCCGTGCCGAGCACCGCGATCCCGAGCGTCGCGCCGGTCATGCGTGCGACGTTGACGAGTGCGCTCGCGGTGCCCGAGCGCGCGGCGTCGACCGCGCCCACCGCGACGGTCATCAAAGGACCCGTCGCGACCCCCATCCCGAGCCCCGTCAATGCGAGCCCGATCTCCGCGCCGAGCAGACTCGACGAACCGGCCGATGCGCCGATCGCGACGAGTCCGCTCGCGATCACCGCGACGCCGCCGGCCGTCGCCGCCCGCGTGCCGACGCGCTCCGACAACCGCCCGGAGCACGGCGACACGGCGACGAACAGGAGCGCCATCGGCAGCAATGCGAGGCCCGCGCCGGTCGAATCGAGGCGGCCGGTGCTCTGCCACGTCAGCGGCAGCAGGAACAGCACGCCATACATCCCGAACGTCATGCCGGTGGTCGCCGCGATCGCGCCGCGAAACGCGCTGATCCGGAAAATGTCGAGCGGCACCAGCGCGGATTCGCCGTGGCGGCGCTCGATCGCGACGAACGCAACGAACGACGCAACCGCGACGCAACCGGCGATCGAACATGCGACCGGCGCCTCGCGGAACACGATCGCCGCATACGCGAGCGCGCCGAGCGCGAGTGCGCCCGTGACTTGCGCCGCGCCGTCGAAATGCCGGCCGTGCGGATCGGACGACTCGGGCACGGCCGGGATCGCGAGCAGCATCGCGGCGATGCTCAGCGGCACGACGACGAAAAAGATGCTGCGCCAGCCGAAGTGCCGGATCAGCACGCCGCCGAGCGTCGGCCCGATCGCCATCGCCACGCCGTTGCACGCGGCCCAGATGCCGAGCGCGCGGCCGCGTTCCACCGGGTCGCGCCACACGACCCGCACGATCGCGAGCGACGCCGGCAGCAACAACGCCGCGCCGACGCCGGCCAGCGCGCGTGCGGCGATCAGCACCGACACCGACGGCGCGAGTGCGCACAGCAGCGACGCGATGGTGAAGACGGCCGTGCCTGCCAGGAAGACGCGGCGGCGGCCGTACAGGTCGGCGAGCAGTCCGCCGGTCAGCAACAGCACCGCGTACGTGAGGTTGTAGCTGTCGACCACCCATTGCAATGCGCCGACACCGGCATGGAAATAGGCGCCGATCGCGCGTGTGGCGAGATTGACGACGGCCGTGTCGATCTGGGCGACGAGCACGGCGAGGCACAGCGTGAGCAGGGTCACGCCGCGGCGTTTGACGATGCGGCCGACGAGCGCAGAAACTTCTCCGGGACGAGTCATGGGCGACATTCCTGGGCGGGCGATCATGCGAGCTTAAGCGCCGCCTGCTGCCAGCATGGTGTCAGCAGGGCGAGGGCAGCGACGCAAACGGCATGCCAGTCTGCTCGTCAGCTCGGTCTGCCGCGTCACGCCCATTTCCCACAACACCGGGGGCAAATTAACCGCGCGGGGCTGTGGTGGGGCGCCGTCGTTTTGGCAGAATTCCGGAGCGACAACCTTTTTGCGTGAGATGCAGCACCAGCGACGCTTTGCTGCGGGTCAGCTTGAACATGGCCTGCAGCGTCGTCCGAGACCTGCGGCCGGCAATCGGAATCGCGTCCCAGGAAAACGGCGGCCGAGCGGCCCGCTTGCTGATTGATCGGCACCGGCGGCGCGAGCGGCGCCCCGCATGCCGCGCCGGTCACGTTCTTTCGTGCCAGCGCGTCACGGACCAGCGCGTGCAGCGCGGCTGGTTCGCGGCGCCATCGCACGCAAGCCTGCCATCGGCGGAGCTCAAGCCTCCGCGTTTTTTGTCGGGACGGCGGGATTGGCCGTCGCGGGGGCAGGCGGTCGGCACGACCACAGGCCGGAACGTTGCCGTTGCGATGCCGAAAACCATTCAGCTACCGGATTGACGAATTGGTTTGCTTTATCGCTATCGGCATACTGAGGGCACTATCGGCAATGCGGAATTGCGATGATCGGCCTCGTGGGTCGCCAATTTTCTGAAGCATGCCACGGAGTTTATTCGGCTGACGGATTTTATTTAGTACGTGTCCTAGTGATAAATTTGTTTCAAACTGAAAATTATCACCTCAATCTCAAAATTAGAATGAAAAGGCGCATCGTCATGCATTGACGCATTGATTCCATAAAAATAGAATCCGTCGCCAGTCTAGGGGGTTTTTGCTTCGTCCCGAGTTTTACTTTCCTGCATCGTGCGTCCCAACTGACGATGGCGATTCGCTTCGCTTGCGGGTTTTTCTTTGGTCTAGTCGCATTCGGGTTTGCGGTTTACCACATCTGATCGAATTTAAATCCATCCTGTATGGATTTGTCGTGTCTATTCGAATTTTAATGATGGAGGCGCATCAATGGATGAAACAAAAGAATCCCGATCCGCAACGGCATCGAATGTCTATTTTGGTCCTTCCGCGCAGAGAAAATGGCTGAGACGCGGTGCGCCGCGCGACGTGGACGTCGTTCTGCTGACTCATCCGCGCGATAGAGCCGATGTCGAGCGGATGTTTCCGTGGGCGGGCATGCTCGACGGCGACGCACTCGCTGATCTGCTGGACTGTCTGCAACCCGTCTATGGCGAGATCATCGAGGCGAAAGGCATCAACATCGGAATCCTTTTTTTGCCGATTCTCGCGGAAGACATGCTCGATCCGAGAAAGCGTGCATCGAGTCGCAGTCGCATGGAGAAGGAGGGGTTGACCAAGGCGGCCGCGATGGGCGCACGACATGTCTGCCTGGGCGGCCTGACGGGGGCGCTGACGAATTACGGCCGCCGCATCGAAGCACGTTCGAAGGAACTCGGTATCGAATTGACGACCGGCCATGCGGTGACGTCGGTCTCGATCGTCCGGCAGATCGACAAGGCACTGTCCGAGTCGGGATTGAGCGGTGGCGATGCGGTCCTCGCCATCCTTGGCGTTGGCAGTGTGGGCGCGGGAGTAGCGAGGCTGCTGGCGCACTCGCCCCGGGCCACGCGACCCGCGGAGTTGATCCTCGTCGACACGCTGCAACAGCAGGACAGGGTTCGCGCGATTGCAGACGAAGTGATGGCATGTTCACCGATGCGGGTATCGGTAGAGGTGCTTCCGACGCGTTACGCGTTGCCGGATGGCAGCCGGTGCTACCGCGATGCCAACGTAATCGTCAGTGCGGTCAGCACGCCATCCATCCTCGATATCGACCTCGTGCGCGCCGGCACGATCCTGATCGACGACAGCCAGCCATATTGCTGGGATCGCAACGCAGCGTGGGCGCGCGTGCGGGCACGTGGCGACATCCTTCCGTGCGACGCAGGGCTCGTCGATGCAGGTGCGACCGCATATCGGTCGTTCTTTCCGTTCGATTTCGCCGATGACGTCGGACACGGCAGCGTCGTCTCATGGTCGTGCCTGGCCGAGGGGGTATTACGCGCCAGTCTGCCGCAGCTCGCAAGCAATATCGGCGAGGCCGATGTGGCACAACTGCTCGCCTACGAGCGCGCGTTCGATGAGCTGAAGTTCGGAATTCCGTCCCTCCAATGCGGAAAGCATGTGCTTGATGTGACCGCTTTCCGCCGTTTTCTGCGCGATGGGGACGGATTGTCCGGCGAGCGAGGAGGCCGTTCGTGAAGACGATCCCGATCTATCGAGGATGCAATCGCTGCGGGATGCCGTTGCACTACGACGCGCTGATGAATGGCACCGACGTCGACAAGACCGTAGCGTCGGCGCTATGCGCACACTGTTCGGGCATGCAATCCGATCGGCGCCGCCGCGAATACGAACGAGACGCCGATCACGAATGGTTGCTCGATGCGATTATTTCCAGCGCCCACGGCGAACGAACCTGGCGTCACAAGGCGCTGTCGGTCGCGAAACGCTTGCCAATCGTCGGTGACGGCGGTCTCGGGACGGCGGCCGCCATGCTCGATTCGATTCCGGCACGCGAACCGCGTTCGACGTATTCCGCGATGGTGCTCTACAGCGGCGGCAAGGACAGCACCTACATGCTGGTTCAACTGGCGGAGAAAGGATTGAATGTTTGCGCGTGGATGCTGGATCCCGGTTACCAGTCGCCGCAAACACTCGAGAGTGCACGGCGCGTCACCGCCAAACTCGGTATTCCGCTTGTGATCGAACGTCCGGATAAAGCGCTTGCGGATACGCTGTTCCGATCGGGATTTTCGATCGACGGGAACTCGGATGTCGATCTACAGAAGGGAGCCATGACGTACGGCTCCGCGTGCTGGCCGTGTTTTTCGCTGATCGCGGTCAGCGCAAGCGCCTTTGCGAATCGTCATCGCATTCCGCTGTGCTTCATCGGCACGCAGAAAGGGCAGAACCGGTTGAATCTGGAGGGTGCGGGCGTGTTGTCGGCGCAAGCCTTGCCGAAGGTCAACGATCTCGTCGCCAGGTTCGTGCAGCCGTTCCGCAAAGCGATCCCGGATCACGCGGCTTCGCTCGATGCGGATCCCGACAAGATCGGGTTTCCGACCGTGCTCGTGCCGTACTACGAACTCGTGCGCAAGCCCGAGAGGGAGATCCAGATTGCGCTTATCGATCGATATGACTGGATCCGCCCGAAAAATACGGGCGCATGCAGCTCGAATTGCATGATCAACGAGTTGGGCCGGGCGGTCATGCGTTCGAGATTCGGTTTCGATCTGTATCAGGTCATCGACGCGAACGAACGTCGGCTCGGGTACGCGCCGGATCAGGCGGCCGCGGGCTCGCCGGATCCGGCCATCGTGCGCCTCGGCGCAACCATGCTCGGCTTGAGCGAGCAGGAGGCCGCCGAACTCGGCGTGAAGATTAGGCAGGGTAATCACGATGCGTAACCTGAGCGAAACCGAGACCTACTCCTTTGCCGATCACATTCTGAGTCGCGCCGTCTTCGCGCTGTCGCGCGTCGTGGGCGTGAAGAACATCACGCGGCCGTTCTGGAATCGCTGGCGGGCGGCGCTGTTCGACCAGAACACGCTCGATCGCTTCCTTGCGGCGATAGACGGTCTTTCCGACTGGCCGACGGAAGGCATGGACTTCCTGCAAGCCGAGATTCGGCAGGTCGAGGCGATGCTGGCTGGGATGTCTGGCGACGATGCCATTGCGCACTACCGGCGGTTGTCGTTCCTCGCCCATCTGGTCCAATGGGGCTGCCTGCCGCTTTCGGAGGCGAAGACGAGGGCCTATCGGCACTGTCGAGACTTCTACATCGAGGCCGAACGCCGGGCATTTGGTGGGCGATTCGCCCGTATGCGCATCGACTGGCAAGGCAAACCGATGTGGGCGAACCTGCATTTGCCGGAACCGAGCTTATCGTCGGGGCCGATTCCGTTGGTCGTGATCGTGCACGGCATGGACGACGTCAAGGAAGAGCATCTTGCGAGCGAGCTATTGTTTTCCGAAGCGGGTTTTGCCGTGTTGTGCATCGACGGCCCAGGGCAAGGCGAAACATTTCTGCTCGATGGCGCGACGTGGCCGGAGAACTTCGACGAGGCGATCGTCGCGGCCGTCGACGCGTTGACCGACTATCCGGGAATTGACACGGAAGGCTATGCCATTGCCGGTATCAGTTGGGGCGGCATGTGGGCTTACAAGATTGCAGCAGTCGACTCGCGTGTTGGAGCGATTCTCGATCTGGGCGGCCCGGTCGATGCGCGCCAATTCAACAAGCTGCCTTTCTTCCTGAAAAGCAAGTTTTGCCAGATTCTCGGCATTACGTCGCTCGACGACGCCCGGGATTCGGTCGACCACTTCGCCATCCGCGACGTCACGATGCTCGGAAAGATCCGTGCCCGTGTCCACATCGTTCATGGCGGCCGCGATCCGCTGGTGTCGGTCGCAGACAAGACATGGCTGCGCGATACCCTGAACGAGCTCGGGCGAACCGACGGCGTCAAGCTGACGTTGTTCGCCGATGGAGACCATTGCTGCACGCAATACGTGACGGAAATCCGGCGAGCTGCAGCCGCGGAGTTTTTCGATGCCTACAGGCAGCGAATCGGCGCTCGATGCCAGTCGGGCCATCGCGCGCCGACCGCGTAAGCGTTCATCGCATACAACCGCGCCACATTCGGTTCTTTCACTATGGAACGCATCACGCTCATGCCCCGGTGGGTCGGGTACGGCTTCGTTTGCGCGTGCTTCTTCGCCGCGGGCTGTACCAAGTCGCCGGAAACGTATCACGGCTATGTCGAAGGGCAGTTTTCCTATCTGTCTGCGCCATACGCGGGAAACCTGAAGACATTGCGCGCGGCGCGCGGCGATCGTGTCGAATCGGGCGCGGTCGTCTTCGAGATCGGCGCGCCGGACCTGGAACAGGCGATCAAGCGTCAGTATCACCAGTGGCAATCGTCGCTGAACGTACTTGGCGACCTGCAGCAGGGCAAGCGCCCATCGGAAATCGATACGGTGAAGGCACAGATCGAACAGGCCCGGGCGAGCGCCGCCCTTTCAACGCAACGGCTCGCGCGTGCAGAAGACGACTACCGGATACAGGCGATCTCGCGCGATCAGCTCGAACGCGAACGTGCGGCAGCCCGGGTGGACAAAGCACGAGTCAGCGAGCTCGCCAGTCAACTGAGGACGGCGCGTTTGCCGGCACGCGACGGTCAACTGCATTCTCAACGACAGAGCGCGGACGCACAGCGGGCCGAATACGAACGGTTGCAGACGCAATACCGGCAACTGTCCGTGGAGGCCCCCGGCGAGGGCGTCGTCGTCGATACGTTCTTCACGCCGGGCGAGTGGGTCGTCGCCGGCAACCCGGTAGTCAAGATTCTGGTCGATCGCAATACGAAAGTGCGCTTCTTCGTGCCTGAGGCCGCGCTGGCCAATTTACACGTCGGTCGTGTCGTGAGGATCGCATGCGACGGCTGCGAACGCGGCTATACGGCGACGATCAGCCATATCGCGTCGGACGCGGAATATACGCCACCGGTCATCTACAGCAACGATGCGCGTTCGAAGCTGGTGTTTCTCGTCGAGGCGCGGCCCGATACCGTTGCCGCGCGGAGTCTACATCCCGGCCTGCCGATCGAGGTGACGCCATGAACCGTGCGATGCCGCTGATCGATGTGCGCGATCTGAACAAGCATTTCGGCACCCGGCACGTCGTCAAGAACCTGAGCCTGCAGGTCGGCCGCGGCGAGATATTCGGCTTTCTCGGTCCGAACGGGAGTGGCAAGACAACCTCGTTGCGCATGATGTGCGGATTGCTGACGCCGGATTCCGGCAGCGGAACCTGTCTCGGATTCGACATCCTGACGCAATGCCGGGAGATCAAGCGACGAGTCGGCTACATGACGCAGCGTTTTTCGTACTGGGACGATCTGACGGTGCGGGAGAACCTCGACTTCGTCGCCCGGCTGTATGCGATCGACGCGCGAAAGCAACGCGTCGCGCGAATTCTCGCCGAGATGGGTCTGGAGTCGCGCGCGAGCCAGCTGACCGGCTCGTTGTCGGGCGGCTGGAAGCAGCGGGTGGCGCTTGCCGCTGCGCTGTTGCAGTCGCCGGAACTACTGCTGCTCGACGAACCGACGGCCGGTGTCGACCCGGGCGTGCGCAGGGTGTTCTGGGAGGAACTGCACCGTCTGGCGGCCCGCGGTATTTCGGTGCTCGTCAGCACGCACTATATGGACGAGGCCGAGCGTTGCCACAAGCTGGCCTACATCTCGTACGGCACGCTGCTGGCACACGGCGAGGCCGGTGATCTCGTACGGAGGCACGCGCTCCATACCTGGTCGGTGTCGGGGGGCGATCTCGTCCGGCTGAACGACCGGCTCAAGGGCCGGCCGGGCATCGAACAGGTGATTGCGTTCGGTCGTGCACTGCACGTATCGGGACGCGACGAGGCCATGCTTGCGGCGAGTCTCGCAGCCGTCTGCGGCGATGGTGTCGAGGTTCACAGAATCGCGACGAATATCGAGCACGTTTTCCTGCATTTGATGAAGGACGCATCGGGGGAGCCCGGCTGATCATGATCGAATTCTCGATTTCCCGCTGGTGGAGCATGGTGACGAAGGAATTCCTTCAGATCCGTCGCGATCGCGTGACGCTCGGGATGATCGCCGTGTTGCCGATCGTGCAGCTGGCGCTGTTCGGTTTTGCGATCAACAGCGACCCTCGGCATCTTCCGACGATCGTGCTCGCTGACGACACAAGCGAATTTTCGCGATCGCTCGTCGCCGGTATGCGCAACACGGGATATTTCGATGTCCGGGGCGGCCTGTTTTCCGAACGGGCGGCCCGTGACGCGCTGCAAAAGGGCACCGTGCAGTTCGTAGTCAGCGTGCCGCACGACTTCTCGCGCCGGCTGGTGCGCAACGAGCGTCCGGAAATTCTGGTCGAGGCGGATGCGACCGATCCCGCGGCAACGGGAAATGCGATCGCCGCGTTCAATACGATGACGCAGACGGTGTTGAACAAGGATTTGACGGGGGCCTTGGCGACAACTGCGTCACCGCAAATATTCTCGGCCCGCGTGCACCGGATCTACAATCCGGCCGGCATTACGCAGTACAACATCATCCCCGGATTGATGGGCGTCATCTTGTCGATGACGATGGTCATGATGACGAGCCTCGCCATCACGCGTGAACGTGAACGCGGAACGATCGAGAACATCCTCGCGTCACCGGCAACCTCGATCGAGGTGATCTGCGGAAAAATCGTGCCGTACATTCTGATTGGCCTCCTGCAATGCACGATCATCCTGCTGGCGGCCCGGTTCGTGTTCGGCGTGCCGTTTGAAGGCAATCCTGTAACGGTCTATTGCCTCGCATCGTTGCTGATCGTCGCGAACCTGATGGTTGGCATCGCTATTTCGTCGGTCGCACGCAACCAGTTGCAGGCGATGCAGATGACGTTCTTCTATTTCCTGCCGAGCGTCCTGCTCTCCGGATTCATGTTTCCGTTTGCAGGCATGCCGGGCTGGGCGCGTCTGCTCGGCAACGGATTGCCGTTGACCTATTTCAACCGGGCCATTCGAGGTGTCCTTCTGAAGGGGAGCGGATGGAACGAAGTATGGCCCGATGCCGCGACAATGGTCGTTTTCGCGCTGGTTGCGATGACGGTCGGCCTGCTCGCGTACCGAACCACGCTCGATTGAACGACGATGGCACAACGAACCTCTCCACGCCGCCGCGCCTGCCGTGCGATTGCGGTCCTGTTGATCGCGGTTGCCATCGTCGCGGTGCAGGGGTGCAGCCATCCCGCGTTTATCCCACGCTCCGCGGGCGAGCTGGCATTGCCTTCCACCTTCATGGGAATGAGTGCCAGGTCGACCGATCGCAATGACGCGGGTGTGCGTGGCGAACCCGATCCGCGTTGGTGGCGGCGCTTTGGCTCGCCGGCGCTGGATGCACTCGTCGAGCAGGCGATGCAGGATAGTCCGTCCGTAAAGAGCGCGGAGTCGCGGTTGATCGAGGCCACGAAGTATCTTGCGGGACAACACGGTGCCAGTCGCTATCCGCAGATCGACCTCGGCGCGTCGGCCAAAAGGGAGCAGTTGAATACCGCAGCTGCCGGCTTGCCGATGATTCCGAACCCGTCCCCGTTCATGCTCTACAACACGAACGTGAACGTCCGATACGACTTCGATTTCTTCGGTGCGCAGCGCCATCGGATCGCGGCGAAACGGTACGAAGCGGCTCTGAGACAGCATCAGGCAGACGCTGCACGCTTGACACTGGCCAGCAATATCATCGCTGCGGTGGTCCGGGAAGGGCGGCTGCGCGACGAAATCGAATTGACCGACGCAGTGTTGCAGAACCGGCAAGCCGTTCGGCAGATGCTGCACGAACGGCATGAAATCGGCAGCGTCGCGTATCGGGAAACGATCGATGGCGATTCGGACGCTGATCGAATCGAGGCAGAACTGGCGGTATTGCGCGCGGAACTGCTGCAGGTTCGGTTTCAACTTGCGGTCTATGCCGGTGTTCCATCGCCCGTATCGCTGCCGCAGTTTCGCTTGGACGATTTGCAGTTGCCGCAGGATCTGCCATCGGTGGTTCCGTCGGAGCTTGTGCGGCAACGGCCCGACATTCTCGCAGCGGAGGCGAGCCTGCATATAGCCGGCGAGCTGGCCGGCATTGCCACGGCCAATCTTTACCCGCGGATCGAATTGGATGCGCGCATTGGGTCGTCACCGCTGGTGCTCGGTCAGTTGTTCGCCGGCGGTACGACGATCTGGAATATCGGTGCTCAGCTCAGCGCACCGGTTTTTCATGGTGGAGAATTGCGTGCGGCGCGGGATGCGGCGGTTGCCGCTTACCATGCCACGTTCGAAGACTACCGGAAGGTCGTGCTGGGCGCGTTGCAGAGCGTCGCCGATGCGATGACCGAAATCGATCGCGATGCGACCGCGCTGCAGGCCCGTAGCGCGGTCGCGCGACGGCAACGGACCGTTCTGGAGATGACCCGTCGCCAGTTCGATAACGGCAGTTCGGACCGGCTCCGTGTGCTACGGGACGAGTATGCATACGACCTGACGCGGATCGAGGTCGCTCGCGTTCGCGCGGCGAGAATGGCCAGTACGGTTTCGTTCTTTGCCGCCGTCGGTGGCGATGCGTCTCGTCCGGATTGACAGTCCGGACGCCGGGCGGGGGGCCAGAGTCGGCGAGCGCCGACCCGCGCCGTCCCGCATCCGCTCGCCGCTGTCGGAATCGACGCTCTTTACGCGTGCCGGTCAATCGGGTCGACACCGGATCGATTGCATCACGCATCGCCATTGGCTTAAGATCGTCGGGAGACCATCCCACGACCATCCCACGCCTTCAGCGTCAATGAAAAAGAGCCTAAGCCTGCGGGTCGCCGTCATCGCGTCGGCGGTTGCCGTGTACAGCATCTACATGCACGTCCAGCAGTTGATCAGCGGCTGCATGTGGGTCAGGGGCCATCAGCGCTGCAGCTTCGAAAACAGCACGAATTTCCAGGGCTGGATGGATCTGGACTTGATGATCACTTGTTGCTGGGTCGCCGCGGCGGTGGTCGGGTGGATTTCCGTTGCGCAGGGCACGAAGAAACCGGGTTAGCCACGTCATGCAGGTGCTGCCCGATTGAACGGGCACGAAATACCGCTCGACCGGATCGAATCCGTCAATCCGTGACAACGCGCATTCGTTGACGAGTGGAGACGGTGCGCTCGATGCATTCGCGCCCCAAACGAACGCTGATTCCGCTGCCGGCGGACGAGATCATGCTGATCTCCGGCGACAGGCGTTGCATCGCGCGCTGCGCGAGGGGAGGTTCCCGTGCAATTTCCAGCAGGATCGGTGGTCGCGCTCAGCTCGGCCGCGGCGACGATGTTCTCGATCGGCATGCTGTTTCTCGGCTACTGGGGATGGCACGAAGCATTGCCCTGGCGGTTCGGCGACTACGTCGTGATCGTTCCCGCGCTGGCCGGGTTCGCGTGCCTCGCCAGCGTGCCGTTTCTCGCGACGTCGCCGATGAAAACGCCCGACGACGAGTCGCGAATGTTCGTCGCGCGACGCGTGTTTCTGTGCGGCGCGAGCGCGGTGTGGTGTGCAATCGTCGTGTCGCTGTTCGTGTGAGAACGGGGTGACCGGACGGTTGCCGGCACAACCGCGCGAACCCATCCCGAAACGTCTTACGTGAGGCCGAAACCCGCGGTTTTCATGCTGTCGTTATCGCTTTGCTTTCCCCGGTCGCGTGCACTAGATTCGAAGCGTTCGTCCGTTTCCGAGCGCGAGGTGAAGCCATGACGCCGTGGGAGATTCAGGGCACCGAAATGATCAGTTGCAATTGCTCATACGGTTGCCCTTGCCAGTTCAATGCGTTGCCGACCAACGGCAGCTGCGAAGCGATGGGCGCGATTTCGATCGACCGCGGCCACTACGGCGACGTGGTGCTCGACGGCGTCAGGATCGCGGTGGTATTTCAATGGCCGGGTGCGGTTCACGAAGGGAAAGGCAAGTGCCAGCCGATCGTCGACGAGCGCGCGAGTCCGGCGCAGCGCGACGCCGTGCTGAAAATCATGACCGGTCAGGATACCGATCCATTCGCGACGATGTTCTCGGTGTATGCGTCGACGCTCGAGCACGCGTTCGATCCGATCTTCACGACGATCGATTTCGACGTCGATGTCGACGCGCGGCGGGGCCGGATTCACGTGGACGGTGTGTTCGATGCCGCCGGCGAACCGATCCGCAATCCGGTGACGGGAGACGAGCACCGTGTGCGGATCGACCTGCCGCACGGTTTCGAATACGAGCTGGCCGAGATCGGTTCGGGAACGGGGCGCTCGCAGGGCAACATCGAGCTGAATCTCGACGGAACCTATGCGCAATTCGCTCGGCTGCATCTGAACAACCACGGGCTGATCCGGCATCGCGTCGCGGCATGACGCCGGTCGATACATGGCTCGCGCGCGAGCGCGCCGTCACGCTGCTCGGCATGGCCGCGCTCGTCGGCCTGTGCTGGTTTTACCTGTGGACCGGCGCGGGAACCGGCATGTCGGCACGGGAGATGACGACCGTCGCGCTGTTTCCGCATCGGCTGGCGGATGGCATGGGCAGCATGGATCCGTCTCTGCCGACCGTGATCGCGATGTGGTGGGTGATGATGATCGCGATGATGACGCCTGGCGCCGCGCCGCTCGTGATGCTGTACCGGCGCGTGCTGCGGCAGCACGGCAACGGAGCGGCGGGATCGGCGTTCACGTCGGTGGCGCTGCTGGCCGGCTATCTGACGACATGGCTCGCGTTCTCGATCGGCGCGGCGTTGCTTCAGGCGCTGCTGCAGCCGGCCGGGCTGATCTCCGCGATGATGCTGTGGTCGAAGAGCGCACTCCTTTCCGCCATCGTGCTGGCGCTGGCCGGGCTCTATCAATTCTCGCCGCTGAAACGCGCGTGTCTGCGGCAATGCCGTGCGCCGGCGGCGTTCCTGGTTGCGCACTGGCGTCCGGGCGTTGCCGGCAGTTTCCTGCTGGGCGCGCGGCACGGTGTGGTTTGCGTGGGCTGCTGCTGGTTGCTGATGGCGCTGCTGTTCGTCGGCGGCGTAATGAATGTCGTGTGGATCGTCGCGTTGTCGCTGTTCGTGTTCGTGGAAAAGGTCGTGCCCGGCGGCGATCGTATCGGCCGCGTGCTGGGTGTCGTGCTGATTGCGTGGGCCGGTGTGACGTTGATCGTGTGATGCGCGGCACCGGCTGGCGGCAGAAACACGCCGGGTGCGACGGGAGACGCTCGATGAAGATCCGCTTTCACACTGTCGCCATGTCGTTTGCGATGGCGGTCATTGCAATGCCGGCGCTCGCGGGCGGCGACATGTCGGGCATGAATTCAGGCGATGCGAGCATGTTGGCGCAGGATTCGAAAATGACCGATGCCGAAGTCAAGGAAATCGACGCCGGGCGCAGGCGCGTGACGCTGAAGCATGGCGCGCTCGACAACATCGGGATGCCGCCGATGACGATGGCATTCAGGGCCGGCGACGCGGCGATGATCCCGTCGCTGCATGTAGGCGACAAGGTTCGGGTTCGGGTGGAAAACGTCAACGGCACACTGACGATCGTGAAGCTGGTGAAGCGACCGTGACGACGATCCGGCGTGCGCACGGGTGGGCGCCGTCGGTTTTTCCCTTCTTGTGCTACGTAACGCAGGGCCGGTGTTACGTCAGTGTTATCGGAATGCCTGCCCGGGCTGAGCCGGGCAGCACGATCCGCATCCGATGCGCGCTTCCCCGCCGCGCGGCGTGGACGTCCATTGCAAGGCGACTGTGAAACTGTGAAGGAGGCCGATGGAAATGGCACGGTAGATGCTTGGTGGAGTGATCGGCTGAATAGCGAACGGGGGCTTCCATGCAAGATCACTTCATCACGGCGAATGTTGCACTCGCCGCCGTTGCCGCTGCGTGTGCACTCGCGGGCTGCGGCGGTGGGGACGTTACGGCACCGACGCCGGCAGGTAACACTATCGGGACGAGTACGAGCGGAACCAGCGGGACTAGCGGGACTAGTGGGACTAGTGGGACTAGCGGGACTAGTGGGACTAGCGGGACTAGTGGGACTAGCGGGACTAGCGGGACTAGCGGGACTAGTGGGACTAGCGGAACGAGCGGAACGAGCGGAACCAGCGGCACACCCGGCACGAACGGCATCATCAGTTCCGCCGGCGCAGTCGTGCTGGCCGCAGGGGCGACGCTCGGCGACGTGACGTTGCCCGGGGTCGGCAAGGCCGCGACGGCCGGGCCGGCCGACACGGTCACCGGCGTCGGCACGATCATCCGCGATACGACGAATGCCGTGAGCAACGGTATCGGCCAGATCGGCTTCACGCCGAACCCTGTCGGCGGGACGGTCGCGGGCCTCGGCACCCTCGTCGGCTCGACCGGCAACCCGGTCAACGGCCTCAGCGAAACGGTGAAGGCGCTCGGCGCCGGCCCGCTGTCGCCGCTCGCGCCGTTCGCGACGCCCGTCGGCGGCCTGCTCGACACGGTGGCCGGCGGCCTGAAGTCGGGCGGCACCATGCTCGGCTCGGCGCTGTCGTCGGGCCCGGTCCAGCAGGCGACGCAAGCGATCAGCACCGCGATCACGCCGGTCGTGACGACGGCGGGCCAACTCACGCAGCAGGTCGGCACCGCAACCGGCCTCGGGCAGCCGGTCGCGGGCCTGCTCGGACAGGTCGGCGGGGCGATCACGTCGGCCGGATGGCAGGTGACGTCCACGTCGCCTCAGCCGATCGTCGGCGCTGCCGGCAGTCTCGTCCGGGCGGTCGGCAACACGGTGACCAATGCGGGCGGCCTCGTGAACCCGAGCGGCGCGAATGGCGCGGCGCCGATTGCCGGTCTGGTGACGAGCGTGGTCGGCGGCATCCCGGCGACCGTGCACAACGGCTCCGCGACCAGTACGAGCGGCGGCGGCTCGTCGCTGGGCGGTCTCTCCAATCCGCTCGCGCCAGTGACGTTGCTGGTGGGCGGCCTGCTCGGCGGCGTGGCCGGAAAATAGCCGGCCCGTGCCGCGTCATACGGGAACCCGGCCGAATGACCAGGGAAGGACCGCCATCGGCGCTCACGGGTCCCGCCCGGGACCATCGGACAATCCCGAAACCGTGGCCCGCTACCTGCGCGTGTCGCCGGGCTTCGACGCCGGCCGCGCGAGCCCGCGCGCCGGCAGCGGCGTCGACATCACGATCGACGTGCGCGTTTCGCCGTACAGGTTGATGCGTTCGATCAGCTGTTCGAGATGGGCCATGCTGACGGCGACCAACCGCATCACGTACGAATCCGCGCCCGTCACGTGATGGCATTCGACGACTTCGGGAATCGTCTCCAGCAGCTTGAGGAACTTCGCTTTCGCCGGTTGCTGCACCGTGATGCCGATCAGCGCGCTCACCGGATAGCCGGCCGCGGACGGATTGATCCGCGCGGTGTAGCCTTCGACCACGCCGGCTGCTTCGAGCCGCTTCACGCGTTCCGTCACGGCCGGCACCGACAGGTGGACCTGGCGCGCGAGCTCCGTATAGCTGAGGCGTCCGTTGTCCTGCAACAGCGCCAGTATCTTCCAGTCCAGATCGTCCATCGCGGCGGGAGTTTTTAAGGTAGAGCCGCCATTTTTCCTCAAAAACCGCATTCAGCGGGGCGCGGATTTTCCCTACGATGCCTGTTCGAGCCACTGGATGTGGGAAAGGAGCAGGCGATGTTGTTCATCAAATCCGTCGTGATGGGGCTGTCGATCGCGGTGCCGGTCGGCCCGATCGGCATGCTGTGCATTCAGCGCAGCCTGAGCCGCGGCTTCCGGGCCGGATTCGCGACCGGCATCGGCGCCGCGTGCGCCGATGCGATTTACGGGCTGCTCGGCGCGCTGGGCGTCGCGGGCATCGTCACCGCGTTCCCGATGCTGACCGTCGGCCTGAAGATCGGCGGCGGCGCGTTTCTCGTGTGGCTCGCATGGACCATCGCGCGCCAGCCGCCGGCCGCACCGGTGGGGCAGCGCGAGTTGCCGCGTACGACCGTTCTGCGCGATTTCCTGACGACGTTCGGACTCACGCTGTCGAACCCGATGACGATCGTGTCGTTCGTCGGGATCTTCGCGGCGCTCGGCCCGTTGCCGGGGGCGCGGGAAGGCGCGATGTGGGCGACCGTCGCGTGGATGGTGGCCGGGGTGTTCGTCGGCTCGGCCACGTGGTGGCTGTGCCTGAGCAGCGCGACCGCCGCGCTGCGCGCGAAGCTGTCGTTCGCGTTCATGCACGGGCTGTCGCGCATGTCGGCAGCGGTCGTCGCGGTATTCGGCGCGATCCAGCTGGTCGCGGGCGTACGTGGCTTGATCTAGGCGCGCGGGGCAGCGCGGGTCGAGCGGATCGCGTCGACCGTCGTCCGGATATGGGCGAGCAGCTCGAGCATCACCGTTTTCCGGAAGTACTGGTTGATCGCATGCTGACGACGATATCGGACGGCAGCGCCTCGATCGCGTGCCGAACCGACAGCAGATCGTCGACGAGCCGTGTCAATGCGTCGGGTTCCCATGTGTCGAGCGCAACGGCGATGTCGTCCGGCCAGAGGCCGAGCGCATCGATGCCGCAGCATCCGGCGACACAGTGGATCTCCAGCGCGTCGATCAACGGCATGACGGCCGCCAGATGCGGATCGACGTCGATCGCCTGCGCGTGGCCGCCGGCAAGATCGCCGCAGGCGATCCAGCGATCCGGGCCGATGCCGATGTCGTTCTTGTGTGCGTTGCCGTTCATCTTCGCTCAATTCGATGCGTGCAAATGCAAGTGCGCATGCACGAAGCGCGCGATTTCCTGGCTCAGCTCGATATCCTCCGGCGCGCCCATGAACCCGCCGTGCGGCATCCCTTCGAATATGTGCAGTTCGGTCGGCACCTGTGCGCGGCGCAACGCGCGATGCAGCCGCACGGCGTTCGACAGGAACAGGTCGCGCGTGCCGCTCTGGATGAAGGTCGGCGGGAAGCCGGCCGCGAAATCGCCGAACAGCGGCGACAGATACGGATGGGCGAGATCGGCGCCGTTCGCGTAGAGCAGGTTGTTCGCCATCAGCGGCGCCGGCAGCACGACATCGACGAGCCGGTTGGTTTCGAAGCTGTCGCCGGATTCGGTCAGGTCGGCTTCCGGCGACAGCAGCACCAGCGCGGCCGGCAGCGGCAGGCCCTCGTCGCGGGCGCGCAGCACCATCGCGGCCGCGAGATTGCCGCCGGCCGAACGGCCGCCGATGACGACGTTTTCCGGTGCGTAATGCTTCAGCACGTAGGCATAGGTTGCGACGCAGTCGTCGAGCGCGGCGGGATACGGATGCTCGGGCGGCATCCGGTAGTCGACGCCGTAGCATCGAATGCCGAGCCGGTCGGCCTGCATTTGCGCGCCGGCACGGCACGCGGCGCCGCCGCCGACGATCAGCGCACCGCCGTGCAGGTCGATGATTGCGCATGCGCCGGACGGCACCGCTTCGGGTGTCGCGACGTGCACGTCCGCAGCGCCGACCCGGATCGTCTCGACGCCCGAACGCAACGAGCCGGCGAACTGCGCGACAGCGGTCGCGTAATGCGCGTCGGCGCTGGCCTTCACGCGCATCCATGCGTCGATGTCGTCGACGGCCGGCATCGCGTGCAGCGCGTTCAGCGGCACGCCGTCGTCGCCGGTCAGGCGTTGCAGCGCGGCGCGCGCTTCATCGCTGATCGAGGTCGGGAAGGGAACGACACGGCTCGGCAGCACGACGCCGTCGGGTTTGTCTTTCATCGCTTGGGTTCCGTTCGGGGCGTCATGCGGGCGAAGGCCAGTGGCGCAGCATCGCGTCGAGCGCATCGAGGCTGCGCGACCACGACGCGTCGGCATCCGGTGCGCTGTGCGAGAAGCCGCCGGCGTTTTCGAGCGTCACGTAGCCCATGAAGAAGCCGCCGAGCAGGCGGATCGCATGCGCGTGCTCGGCATCCGGCAGGTCGTAGCTGCGCAGCACCGCCGACGTCATCCTGACGAGCTGCCCGCCCGCGCTCGCGGCGGCGCGCTCGGCGCTCACCGGATGGCGCGCGGCGGCGAAGCGGCCCGGATGCGCCCGTGCGTAGTCGCGATAGACGTTCGCGAGCGCGGCCAGCGCGTCCTTGCCGGTGCGGCCGGCCAGCGCGTCGGCGGCGCGATCGGCCAGTTCCTGCAGCGCGAACAGCGCGATGCGGCTCTTGAGATCGTCGAAGCTCGGGATATGGGAATACAGGCTCGCCAGCTTCACGTCGAAATGCCGCGCGAGCGCCGCGCCGGTGAGCTGCTCGAAACCGGCTTCATCGGCGAGTTGCGCGCCGGCTTCGACGAGTTTGTCCACGGTAAGGCCGGCACGCGCCATGACGAATGCTACGAAGATTAGTCAAAAACCTAATTCTATTAGCTTTCGTCGCGATGTCAATTTCATGCGCGTGCCGGCGTGGCGCGTTGCGCCGATGCGTGGGGCCGTCAAAACGTATAACTGACCTTGCCGAACGCGGTACGCCCGAGCGTGTTGTAACCGTACGCGGTCATGTACTGCCGGTCGAACAGGTTCGACAGCGATGCCGACACCGTCAGGTGCGAATTGATCCGGTACGACGCGCGCAGGTTTACCGTCAGGTACGACGCCAGATACTGCCGGTTGGCCGGATCGTCGAACGTCGAGCCGCCGTACAGCAGCGACGCGCCCGTGCTCAGCGCATGCAGCTTCAGTTCGTCCCACGTGTGATCGACGTTCAGGCTGACCGTTTGCCGCGGCCGGCGGCTCAGCCACGTCCGGTTCGTTTCGTCCTGCGGATTCAGGATGCCGACCGCGACGCTGATCGGCGTCGAGCGACCGATCGTGCCCTTGTACGACAGGTCGATGCCGCGAATATGCGAGCGGCCGATGTTCATCGGCGAGAACGTCGCCGGGTTGTACGCGATCAGGTTGTTGACGCGCGTGTCGTAGATCGCTGCGGTGAACGTGCCGTACGCGGTGTTCGCGTCGAGCGCGGCCTCGACCGACGTGCTGCGTTCCGGGCTGAGGTTCGGGTTGCCGTAGCCGGGGTAGTACAGGTCGTTGAACGTCGGCAGCCGGAACGCGTTGCCGTACGACATGCGCGCCGTGTAGACCGGCGTGATCGCCCACGACAGTGCGGCGTTGCCGGTGTTCACCGCTTGCCCGGCGATGATCTCGTGACGGCCGGCGACGAACATCGTTACGCTGCCGAGCGTCGCCGATTGGTGCAGCGAGAACGCGGAATCGTTGCGCGTCGGCACGCCGCCGGGAATGTCGACCGGCAGGAACGCCTGTTCGCGCGTGAAGTCGTACGCGAGCTTCGATTCGCCCGACAACGGCAGGCCGAACAGGTGGAATCCGTGCTCCTGATGAGTCAGCGACGTCGACGTGCTGATCCGCTGCGAATTGATCTGGTCGGTCGCGAGGGCCGGGTCGTCCGCGTAGATGAACTGGCGGTCGTTCGCATAGCCGAACGACTGGTCGAACTGCGTATCGGGCGTGATGTCGAGATGGAACGCAACGCCCGTCGTCAACTGGTGGTCGAGCTCGCGATTCGCGTAGCCGCTGTTGTCGTAGGACAGATCGGAGCGGTGATACAGCGCGAACGTCGAGATCGACCAGTTGTCGCGCGCATAGCCGAGCCGCGCGTCGAGATCCTGCGCGTGATACGGATTGCGGCCGTCTTCGTGGCCGTAGAAGAACGGCCGCGTCGCATCGATGCCGGCCGTGTTGTAGTCGTGCAGCCCGAGCGAATAGGTGAGGCCGCCGAGCGCGGCCAGCGGCCCGGTCGACGGCACCGTTCCCGACGTGCGGAACTGCGTGTCGAACGTCTTGTTCGAGCCGCCGCCGGCCGACACGGTGGTCCGGTTCGGCTGGTTGGCGGCGCGGCGCGTGAAGAGTTGCACGACGCCGCCCATCGCGTTGTTGCCGAACGACGCGGCGGCCGGGCCGGAGATCACCTCGACGCGCTCGAACGCTTCGGTCGGCAGGTCGGCCCACGGCGCGATTCCGGTGGTCGGCGAGCCGATCCGGATGCCGTCGATGAACACGGCGACCTGACTCGCCGACGAGCCGCGGATGCTGACCGACGCGGACGAGCCGGGCCCGCCGTTCTGCGCGACGGTCACGCCCGGCAGCGTCGCGAGCGCCTGCGTGATGCTCGGGTCGGCGGGCGACAGCCGGTCGAGGTCCTCGCGCGTGAGCACCTGGGTCGACGCATAGCGTCGGTCGAACGATTCGGGCAGGTGCCGCGTGTCGGTCACGCTGATCGTCGGCAGGTCCGCGCCGGGCGCGGGCGCGGCGGGCTGCGCGAGCGCCGTTTCGCCGGCCGCGTGGGCGAGCGGGGAAAGCAGCGCGGTGGCGGCGGACGTGGCGAGCAGGTGACGAATGTTCATGAGGCGGCGGGACGAGGCGTGTGACGTGTACGGCGATCGCGGGCGGAGGGCGGGCAGGTGGCGCATGCCGACGGCGCGTCGGTGCGACGCTTCGGGTCGGGAAGCGGATTCGGGAACGATGGACATCTGACGGATCCTGAGGTCGGGTCGTCCATGCAACGGGCGACCGCCGGGGGCGGTGCCGCGCGCATCGGGACACCCCGCCCGGTGCGGCTGCGTGGACCTCGGGTCGATGGCAGGTCTCCTGGCTCGCGGGTCCTCATCCGTGCAGGCCTTCCCGGTTTCCCAGTGGCATGCGGTGGCACGGATTCGCCGCTCACAGTTGCGGGGGCAGCCGCAGATTCGGGGCGTTGCCCCTGCTGCGTTCCCTTTTGATCCCGTCTCCGGGAACCATCAGCGCGCAAGGGTAATGGCGGGCGGTCAGGGACGTCAATCGTCCGGCCGCGCGCGGGTGCGAAAAAACGTCATTGCCCGGCGGCGGCTTTCCGAATCCTTTCGTTCGAGGGGCGCGGGCCGTGTTTCAGGTCTGAAGAAACGGCCGGGTTCGAACGCGTCCGGTCGCGCCGGAACCGGCGGCCGTCGTTCCGAAGGCCGACGGCCGGCGCGTGTCGTTATCGATGCGTGCCGCGACGCTCAGGCCGGTGCCGACACCAGCGCGCAGAAGTTCTCGAGATCGACGTTGCCGCCGCTGATCACCACGCCGACGCGCTTGCCCTGCAGCGCATCCTTCATTCGGCGCACGGCGGCGAACGACAGGCAGCCGGTCGGCTCGACGACGAGCTTCATACGCGTGGCGAAGAAGCGCATGCAGTCGACGAGTTCCGCGTCCGTCACGGTGAGGATGTCGTCGACGTCGCGACGCAGGATCGGGAACGTGAGGTTGCCGAGGTGCTGCGTCTGCGCACCGTCGGCGATCGTGCGCGGGGTGTCGATGTGCACGATCGTGCCGGACCGGAACGATTGCTGCGCATCGTTGCCGGCTTCGGGCTCGACGCCGTACAGCTTCGCGTGCGGCGACAGCGCACGGGTGGCGAGCGCGGTGCCCGACAGCAGCCCGCCGCCGCCGAGCGGCGTGAACACCGCGTCGAGCGGGCCGACTTCGTCGAACAGTTCCTTGGCCGCGGTGCCCTGGCCGGCGATCACGTCCGGGTGATCGTAGGGCGGCACCAGCGTGAGCCCGTGCTTCTCGGCGAGATCGCGCCCGATCTGCTCGCGATCCTCGGTGTAGCGATCGTAGGTCACGACGTTGCCGCCGTAGCCGCGCGTCGCGGCCATCTTCGCGGCCGGCGCGTCCTGCGGCATCACGATCGTCGCGGGAATGCCGAGCATGCGCGCCGACAGCGCGATCGCCTGCGCATGGTTGCCCGACGAGAACGCGACGACGCCGTGGCGCCGCTGTTCCGCGTTGAAGCGCGACAGCGCGTTGAACGCGCCGCGGAACTTGAAGGCGCCCATGCGCTGCAGGTTCTCGCACTTGAAGAACACCTGCGCGCCGAGCGCGTCGTCGATCGTCCGCGACGTCATCACCGGCGTGCGGTGCGCGTGGCCTTCGAGCCGGGTCGCGGCGGCGGCGACGTCGTCGTACGTGGGGAGAGCGGGAGAGTTCATGGTTGCTGGAGGATTGAAAAGTCAGTCGACTGGAATGCGGGGGCGCACCGGGTCACTTCGCATCGTTGTAGACGGTGGCGCGAGACACGCCGAGATGCTGCGACACGATCTCCATCGCGCGGCGCACCTCGAGGAAGCCGTCGGCCTTCAGCGTCTGCATCAGCTCGCGGCGCTGGTCGGTCTTCAACTCGCGCGGCGTCGTCGCAAGGCGCGTCGCGAAGGCGTCGATGCGCTGCCGGATCGCGTCCGCGCCGGCCGGGTCGAGCGTGTCGACGACGGCTTCGCCGTCCGTGCGGCAGAACTGGTTCAGCATGCCCTGGAAGCCGCGGAACAACGTGACGTCGGCATTCAGGCACAGCGCGGCCACATAGCGCCCGGTCGAATCCTTGATGCCGATCGACGTGCTTTTCGCGGTGCGGCCGTCGGCGAAGCGGTTCGGGTAGTTCGCGAGCACCTGCGGGAAATCGTCGTCCGCGATGCGCGCGAGGCCGAGTTCGGTCGCGGGATCGCCGACCGCGCGTCCGGACAGGTTGTTGTGGATCGCGAGGATCGCGTGCTCCGGCGTGCGCAGGTCGTGCACGACGACCTCGGTGAACGGCGCGAACATCTCGCCGAGTCCTTCGGCGATGCGCTGCACCTGTTCGATCAGCGATGCCTGCTCCGACAGCAGCGGTTTGCGGGTTGTACTCATGCGTGATCCTGGTGTGTCGGGGTGTCCGTCGTTTCCGGCCGCGTGATGTCGGCCAGCAGCGGGCGCGCGATCCGGACGTAGTCGGTCGCGTCGAGCACGACCGAGCGATCGAGGCGGCCCGCGTTGAACGCGATCTCGGCGTTGCGCTCGACCAGCGCGGGATCGACGACGAGCGCCACGTTCGTATCGAACACGAACGGCGGTACGGCGCCCATCACGCAGCGCGTGACGGCGGCCGCGACGTCGGGCGACGCGAGCGTCGCCTTGCGCCGGCCGACCGCATCGGCGACCTTGCGAAAGTCGATTTTCAGATGGCCGGGAATCACCGCGAGCGCGGCGCCGTCGCCGCCATCCTTGAACGTACAGAGCATCGCCTTCGCGCCCTGTTCGGGGCGGGTGCCGCGCAGCGCGGCGATCGCGTCGGATTTGCCTTCCGCCGGATGCTCGAGCACGCGAAAACGCGCGCCGGATGTCGTCAGCAGTTCGCAAAGCGTGTCGAAAACGGGAGAGTCGTTCATGTCGCTCCAGGCAGGCCCACGCGTCGAGGCGCACGGGTCAAATAATCGTCCAAGTATAGACGTTTTGTCATTGATATGACAAAGGGCGGCGGGCGTCGTGGCGCCAGTGTGCGCGAAGCGCGCCGATTCTTCAGCAGCCGAAAGGGAATTTCATATTGCGGGATGCAGGCCGAATTCCTGCCGCCGCGTTTTACCGCCGCTTGAAACCGTGTTTTGCATCGCAAAAACGACTGGCTATCCAATTGAAAAACAAGAGAAATTTATATCTTATGTCTTATATAAGACTTGGCCGAAAACGCGTGAGACAGGATTACTATTGAGTCCATGCAGTTCGCTTCGTCACACGCGGCGGGCACGCTGAACCCCTTTACTCAATGCGCTTCGTTCCCAGGAGATAGACATGTCCCAATATCAAGACGACATCAAGGCAGTGGCTGGCTTGAAGGAAAACCACGGCAGCGCGTGGAATGCCATCAGCCCCGAGTATGCGGCCCGCATGCGTGCCCAGAACAAGTTCAAGACCGGCCTGGACATCGCGAAGTACACCGCGAAGATCATGCGCGCCGACATGGCCGCGTACGATGCCGATCCGTCCAAGTACACGCAGTCGCTGGGTTGCTGGCACGGCTTCATCGGCCAGCAGAAGATGATCTCCATCAAGAAGCACTTCAACAGCACCGAACGCCGCTACCTGTACCTGTCGGGCTGGATGGTCGCCGCGCTGCGCTCGGAGTTCGGCCCGCTGCCCGACCAGTCGATGCACGAAAAGACCTCGGTCAGCGCGCTGATCCGCGAGCTTTACACGTTCCTGCGCCAGGCCGACGCCCGCGAGCTGGGCGGCCTGTTCCGCGAGCTGGATGCCGCGAAGGACGCGACTGCGAAGGCCGCGATCCAGCAAAAGATCGACAACCACGTCACGCACGTCGTGCCGATCATCGCCGACATCGACGCCGGCTTCGGCAACGCGGAAGCGACCTACCTTCTGGCCAAGCAGTTCATCGAAGCGGGCGCGTGCTGCATCCAGATCGAAAACCAGGTGTCGGACGAGAAGCAGTGCGGCCACCAGGACGGCAAGGTCACGGTGCCGCACGAGGATTTCCTCGCGAAGATCCGCGCGATCCGCTACGCGTTCCTGGAACTGGGCGTGGACGACGGCATCATCGTCGCGCGGACCGATTCGCTGGGCGCGGGCCTGACCAAGCAGATCGCCGTGACGAACACGCCGGGCGACCTGGGCGATCAATACAACGCGTTCCTCGATTGCGAAGAACTGTCGGCCGACCAGCTGGGCAACGGTGACGTCGTCATCAAGCGCGACGGCAAGCTGCTGCGTCCGAAGCGCCTGCCGAGCAACCTGTTCCAGTTCCGCGCCGGCACGGGCGAGGCGCGCTGCGTGCTCGACTGCATCACGTCGCTGCAGAATGGCGCCGACCTGCTGTGGATCGAAACCGAAAAACCGCATATCGCGCAGATCGGCGGCATGGTCAGCGAGATCCGCAAGGTGATCCCGAACGCGAAGCTGGTGTACAACAACAGCCCGTCGTTCAACTGGACGCTGAACTTCCGCCAGCAGGCCTACGATGCGATGAAGGCCGAGGGCAAGGACGTGTCGGCTTACGACCGTGCGCAGTTGATGAGCGTCGAATACGACGAAACCGAACTGGCCAAGCTCGCCGACGAGAAGATCCGCACGTTCCAGGCCGATGCATCGCGTGAAGCAGGCATCTTCCACCACCTGATCACGCTGCCGACGTACCACACGGCTGCGCTGTCGACCGATAACCTGGCCAAGGAATACTTCGGCGACCAGGGCATGCTCGGCTACGTGGCGGGCGTGCAGCGCAAGGAAATCCGTCAGGGCATCGCGTGCGTGAAGCACCAGAACATGTCAGGTTCGGACATCGGCGACGATCACAAGGAATACTTCAGCGGCGAAGCGGCGCTGAAGGCAGCGGGCAAGGACAACACGATGAACCAGTTCTGATCATCGTCAGATCCGCAGCACGACGCCAGCTCCTCGGGGCTGGCGTTTTTTTGTCTGCGCGATCGCCGTGCGTTATCCGTACATGGCCTTTACGACGTACTGCGTACTGGCTCGTCGACACCACGTCGATCGGTTCGAAATCGATGAAACGCCCGCGGCGGTTCATCATCTCGGCGCACATTGCGCTGGAATTTCTCGTCATTGCGAACGCTGTCGAACAGCGTGCGCACGTATTACCCCGGATTGCCGCGCGCACCGTTTTAAGCAGGGGCGTGCATCGGGTATTCGAACGGGATGTTTGTGTACACAACCTAATTCAGGGTTTGCCTGAGTAGCGAAAACGCTAACTCGCACGGCGCGGGTTCGCGTGGTTCGTGCGCACGGCCGGCAGGTTGAAATTGCCGTTCGTGCGAAACCCTTGCGGGGCGGTCGTCGCGCTCGTTTCGTCCCCAAAGCGCGCGGGACGACGCCGTAAAAAGCGCCTGTCTGCAACGCGCATGCCGGCACGTCGTCACAATTGTTTCTTGTTGCAACGCAACGCCTCGTCAATAACGGCGATGGTATGCTGGCCGGCATGGAGTTGTATGGCAGGTTGCTTGCATGGCGAAACTCGTGTTCGCACTTTCTAACGAGACTTCATCTTCTCTCGCCCGCATCGCGGCATCGACGCGCGCTCCGCTCGCGCGTCCCGTCCTGCGCGCCGCATCTTCCTGCGCTCCGCACGCATTCCCCATCTCGCGGGCTCGCCCCGCATCCCCATCCCCGCCCAATAATCTGGAGACATCCTCATGTCGCAAAACACTTTGGCCGAAGCGACACACGGCCCGCTGATCGCTCCGCCGGCCTTCGTCAAGCATCGCAAGCTGATCGACTGGGTCTCGCGCATCGCGGCGCTCACGGAGCCCGAGCGTGTCGTGTGGTGTGACGGATCGCAGGAAGAATACGACGCGCTGTGCCAGGCGATGGTCGACCAGGGCACGCTCACACGCCTGAACCCGACGAAGCGCCCGAACTCGTATCTCGCGCAATCCGATCCGTCGGACGTCGCGCGCGTCGAGGATCGCACGTTCATCTGCGCGGTGTCGCGCGATGACGTCGGCCCGACCAACAACTGGATCGAGCCGGCCGAAATGCGCGAGACGCTCAACGGGCTGTTCCGCGGCGCGATGCGCGGCCGCACACTGTACGTCGTGCCGTTCTCGATGGGCCCGCTCGGCTCGCCGATCGCGCACGTCGGCGTCGAGTTGTCCGACAGCCCGTACGTCGCGGTGAACATGCGGATCATGACGCGCATGGGGCGCGACGTGTACGACGTGCTCGGCGAGGACGGCGATTTCGTGCCGTGCGTGCACAGCGTCGGTCATCCGCTCGAAGCCGGCCAGCAGGACGTGCCGTGGCCGTGCAATCCGGTCAAGTACATCGTGCACTTTCCGGAAACGCGCGAGATCTGGAGCTTCGGCTCGGGCTACGGCGGCAACGCGCTGCTCGGCAAGAAGTGTTTCGCACTGCGCATCGCGTCGACGATGGGGCGCGATCAGGGCTGGCTCGCGGAACACATGCTGATCCTCGGCGTGACGTCGCCGGCCGGCAAGAAGTATCACGTCGCGGCCGCGTTCCCGTCCGCGTGCGGCAAGACCAACTTCGCGATGCTGATCCCGCCGCAGGGCTTCGACGGCTGGAAGGTCACGACGATCGGCGACGACATCGCGTGGCTGAAGCCCGGCCGCGACGGCCGCCTGTATGCGATCAATCCGGAAGCCGGTTTCTTCGGCGTGGCGCCGGGCACGGGCGTGAAGACCAACCCGAACGCGATCGCCACGCTGAAGGAAAACGTGATCTTCACGAACGTCGCGCTGACGGAAGACGGCGACGTGTGGTGGGAAGGGCTGACCGACACGCCGCCCGCGAAGCTGACCGACTGGCAGGGCAATCCGTGGACGCCCGAGATTGGCAAGGAAACCGGCCGCAAGGCCGCGCATCCGAACTCGCGCTTTACCGCGCCGGCCGCGCAGTGCCCGTCGATCGACGACGACTGGGAAAACCCGGCCGGCGTGCCGATCGACGCGTTCATCTTCGGCGGCCGCCGCTCGACGACCGTGCCGCTCGTGACCGAAGCGCGCGACTGGGTCGAAGGCGTGTACATGGCCGCGACGATGGGCTCCGAGACGACCGCGGCCGCGGTCGGCCAGCAGGGCGTCGTGCGCCGCGATCCGTTCGCGATGCTGCCGTTCTGCGGCTACAACGTCAGCGATTATTTCGCGCACTGGCTCACACTCGGCAAGCAGCTCGAAGCCGCCGGCGCGAAGCTGCCGAAGTTCTATTGCGTCAACTGGTTCCGCAAGGACGCGAACGGCAAGTTCGTGTGGCCGGGCTTCGGCGAGAACATGCGCGTGCTGAAGTGGATGCTCGATCGTCTCGAAGGCACGGGCGGTGGCGGCGAGCATGCGTTCGGCGTGTCGCCCGCGTATGAAGATCTGCACTGGGACGGCCTCGATTTCACGCGCGATCAGTTCGATGCGGTGACGTCGATGAACGCCGACGAATGGCGCGAGGAACTGAAGCTGCACGCGGCGCTGTTCGATACGTTGAAGCTGCGCTTGCCGGCTGAAATGACCGAGACGATGAAGAAGATCGAGCGGCGTATCGGCGGCTGACGAGCGGCATCGACGTCACCACCTGAAAGCGGCATGAACGCCCCGGGCCATCCATCGCATGGCCCGGGGCGTCGTCGTTTCTGGCGCTCGGCCGGGTGTCAGCCGAGATCGAGCGCGTTCGTCAAATCGCCCGGCGGCGTCGCGCCGCGCGCGGCGAACGCGTTGTTGCGCAGGACCACGCCGTCGAGCGGCGCGAGGCCGTGCACGCGGCTGATGAAGCGCAGGATCGAGTTCGTGTCGTACAGCGTGTGATCGACGAAGCCCTTTTTCGCGAACGGCGAGATCACGAGTGCGGGAATCCGCGAGCCGGGGCCCCAGCGATCGCCGACCGGCGGCGCGACGTGATCCCACCAGCCGCCGTTCTCGTCGTGCGTCATCACGATCACGGTGTTTTCCCATTGCGGGCCGCGCCGGATATGGTCGATCACGGTCGCGATGTGGCGGTCGCCCGATTCGATGTCCGCATAGCCCGCATGCATGTTCAGGTTGCCTTGCGGCTTGTAGAACGTGACGGCCGGCAGGCGGCCCGCGTCGATGTCGGCGATGAAGTGGTTGGTCGACGGCTCGTCGCCGAGCCCCGCGTCGCGCAGATGCTTGCGGCGCGCTTCGGTGCCCGGCGCGAAGTTCACGAAGTAGTTGAACGGCTGGTGGTGGTACTGGAAGTCGGGCACCATGCCCGTGTCGCGATGCTCGAGCGCATACTGCCATGCACCGCTGTACCACGCCCAGTCGACATTCTTTTCCGACAGGCGGTCGCCGATCGTCGCGTAGCCCTGCGGCGGCATCACGCGATGGTCGGCCGGATCCGCATACGCGGCGTTGCCCGGATCGGGCGGCGGCACGTAGCTCGGCTGGTACGGCGGCGCCATCGTGTTCACACCGTAGCCGTCCGGCGTCAGCGGGCCGTCGACCGCGAATTTCGGCGGACCGTCGAGCGCGGACGCGGGCGAATCGTCGGCGAGCTTCAGGCGCGTGCCGGCCGGGTCGTCGCCTTCGACCTTCGACAGCAGTTTCGCCGCATGCGGATGCTTGTGCGCGTCCGGATACAGTGGCGGCTGCGCGGAAATCAGGAACATGTGGTTCATCCACGAACCGCCGAAGGCCGCCATGAAGAAGTTGTCGCACAGCGTGTATTGCCGCGCGAGATTCCACAGTCGCAGCGTGTCGGCCGAATTGCGGTAATGGCCCATCACGAGGCCGCCCGAATCGGCCCACGCGGCGAACTGGTTGTTGCGGCCGCCCGCGATCTGCATCTGGTTCTGGTAGAAGCGATGCCACAGGTCGCGCGTGATCACGCCGTTCGGCAGCGGCTTGCCTTGCGCGTCCGAAATCCGGAACGGCGCATTCGGCAGCTTGTCGATGTCGCGCTCGGCGATCGCGTAGCGCTTGCCGTCCACTTCCTGCGCTTGCGGCACGAGCCCGCCCCAGATCTTCGGCAGCGCCGGCAGCGGCGTCTTGCCGTCGCGATCGAGCTGCTGCGCGTGTTCGGGCCGCACTTCGCTCAGTGGATACCGCACGCCCGGGAAATCGCCGTACAGGTTCGCGAAGCTGCGGTTTTCCGCATAGATCACGACGATGTGGCGCACGCGCTGGCGCAGCGCTTCGTCGATGCGCAGGTCGGCGGCCGAACGCGGCGCGTTGCCCGCGGTGGTTTCGCAGCCGCTGAGCGCGACACCGGCGCCGAGTGCGGCGAGGCCGCCGAGCACACGGCGGCGGTCGGGATCGGCGGGTAGGTCGTCGGGGCGATCGGGGGTGTCGTTCACGTCGTGGGCTCCTCGGATGGGCGGGTGGGCATTGTCGTTCGATGCGCGCCGGCGCCGCGCGGGCTGCCGCGACGCGGGACGGGATGAGACGGCCGGCCTCGCGCGCGGCGGCGCGAGGCGACTGTCACAAAAATGTCATGCACGCGACTATAACGCGGCAAGGGGGCGGATGAAAGCCGTTCGTCCGACGATTCGACGCTGCGCGGCGAGCGGCGCGACGCCCGCGCACGAACTAGACTGGAATCGAGGGCGGTGCGTCACGGCGTGCCGCCCGGGCGAGGATCGCCCGGCAATGCCGACGACGGTGTTGTCGAGGCGGCATCGATGCGACGAACGACGCGAGACGGCGAGGCGACGATGCGCGGATGCAAGTCGTTTTCGCATGGCGGCCGCGTACCGGTTGCGCGCGTACCGGTTGCGCGCGTGCCGGCGTGAGCGCACGCCGCGCAGCGGAGATGGCAGGCCCGATGCGATGGACAGGAAATTCGACTACCCGGGATTGCTGATCGCGGCGGGCTTCTTCGTGCTGTTCGCCGCGCAGTTGCTGATGCTGCACCCGACGTCGACGCCGATCGCGTACAGCGATTTCCACCGGCTCGTCGCCGCGCGGCTCGTCGACGATCTCGAGGTCGGCCCGGCGTCGATCTCGGGCGCGCTGAAGATGCCGCAGGCCGGCGCGATGCTGCCGGCGTCCGACGCGGCGGTCGTGCAGCAGGTTGGCGCGCCGTGGCGCTTCACGACCAGCCGCGTGACCGACGAACACCTGATCGACACGCTGACCGCCGCGGGCATCCGCTATCACGGCACGCCCGACACCGGCTGGATCGCGTCGCTCGCGTCGTGGCTGCTGCCGCTGATGCTGCTCGTGTTCGTGTTCGTGTGGAACATGATGCTGC
Organism: Burkholderia sp. MS389; assembly: GCF_016899425.1. GTDB lineage: Bacteria > Pseudomonadota > Gammaproteobacteria > Burkholderiales > Burkholderiaceae > Burkholderia > Burkholderia sola. Next base: position 557,934 of record NZ_CP045995.1, on the reverse strand, counting down.
GCAAGCGTGGCGGGCTGCAGGACTTCACCGGCATGGGCAAGAGCCGCGCGCGCGTGTACGTGCAGCAGGAGACCGGCATCACGTTCGATGACATCGCGGGCATCGACGAAGCGAAGGCCGAACTGCAGCAGCTCGTCGCGTTCCTGCGCAACCCCGATCGCTACCAGCGGCTCGGCGGCAAGATTCCGAAAGGCGTGCTCGTCGTCGGCGCGCCGGGCACGGGCAAGACGCTGCTCGCGCGCGCGGTGGCCGGCGAGGCGGCCGTGCCGTTCTTCTCGATCAGCGGCTCGGCGTTCGTCGAGATGTTCGTCGGCGTGGGCGCCGCGCGCGTGCGCGACCTGTTCGAGCAGGCGCAGCAGAAGGCGCCGTGCATCGTGTTCGTCGACGAGCTCGATGCGCTCGGCAAGGTGCGCGGCGTCGGCCCGATGTCGGGCAACGACGAGCGCGAACAGACGCTCAACCAGTTGCTGGTCGAGATGGATGGCTTCCAGGCCGGCTCCGGGGTGATCATCATGGCCGCGACGAACCGGCCCGAGATCCTCGATCCCGCGTTGCTGCGCCCGGGCCGTTTCGATCGTCACATCGCGATCGACCGGCCCGACGTAAACGGCCGCCGCCAGATCCTCGACGTGCACGTGAAGCGCGTGAAGCTCGCCGCCGACGTCGATCTCGGCGAGCTCGCGTCGCGCACGCCAGGCTTCGTCGGCGCCGATCTCGCGAACGTCGTCAACGAGGCCGCGCTGCATGCGGCCGAACTCGGCAAGCCGGCGGTCGCGATGGCGGACTTCGACGAGGCGATCGACCGCGCGCTGACGGGCCTCGAGCGCAAGAGCCGCGTGATGAACGAGCAGGAGAAGCTGACCATCGCGTATCACGAAGCCGGCCATGCGCTCGTCGCGGAAAGCCGCGCGCATTGCGATCCGGTGAAGAAGGTGTCGATCATTCCGCGCGGCGTCGCTGCACTCGGCTACACGCAGCAGGTGCCGACCGAGGATCGTTACGTCCTGCGCCGCAGCGAGCTGCTCGACCGGATCGATGCGCTGCTCGGCGGGCGCGTGGCGGAAGAACTCGTGTTCGGCGACGTGTCGACCGGTGCGCAGAACGACCTCGAACGCGCGACCGCGATGGCGCGCCACATGGTCATGCAGTACGGGATGAGCGAGAAGATCGGGCTCGCGACGTTCGACGACGGTGACGCGCGCCAGGGCCTGCCCGGCGCATGGCATGCGGGCGACGGCCGCTGCAGCGAGCACACCGCGCGGATGATCGACGACGAGGTGCGCACGCTGCTGGCCGATGCACATGCGCGCGTCGCGGCGACGCTCGGCGAACGTCGCGACGCGCTCGAACGCATCGCGCGACGGCTGCTGCAATGCGAGGTGCTCGAACGCGACGCGCTGCAGGCGCTGATCGACGCGCGCATCGAACCGTCGTTGGCCGCGTCGGCCTCGTCGGGCGACGACGCCGGTGCGCGCGGCGGCGCGATCGAAACGGAGCAGGCGTCCACCGTCGAGCGCGATTTCGTCGCGTACGGACGGTCGCACGAATCCGATCGCTGAAGCCGCTGCGTGGACCGGCGCGCGCCGATATTCCGACGTCGCACGCTTTCTTTATGGTCTTTCTTTATGGTCCTTCCCACCACGACGTCGCGCTGAGCGACGCGCACGTATCAGTCGAACGGCGGCGCGCTCGAATGCATGACGACGGGGCGTAGGCGCGCGTCAGCGCGTCAGGATTCGGTCGCGGCCGCGACTTCGGCCGCTTCGGTGAGCGCTTCGAGAAAGCGCGTGCGCCACCAGTGCACGTCGGTCTTGCGCATGATCGCCATCAGCGCCGCGTGACGCTGGCGGCGCTCTTCGAGCGGCATCGTGAGCGCGCGCTGGATGGCCTGCGCGGTGCCTTGCGTGTCGTACGGATTGACGAGCAGCGCGGCCTTCAATTGCTCGGCCGCGCCCGCGAAGCGCGACAGCACGAGCACGCCCGGATCGGCCGCGTCCTGCGCGGCGAGGAACTCTTTCGCGACGAGGTTCATCCCGTCGCGCAGCGGCGTGACGAGGGCGACCCGGCTCGCGCGGTAGAGGCCCGGCAGGCGCTTGCGCGCGACGGTGCGGTGAATGTAGCGCATCGGCATCCATTCGAGCTCGCCGTAGTCGCCGTTGATCGCGCCGCACAGGCTGTCCATCTCGCGCCGCAGGTCGTCGTACGCGCCGAGATCCTCGCGGCTCGGCGCGGCGATCTGGATCAGCGTCGCACGGTCGCGGTTCTCCGGATACTGTTCGAGCAGCTCGCGGAACGCATGCACGCGCTGCGGCAGCCCTTTCGTGTAATCGAGCCGGTCGACGCCGACCAGCAACTGACGGCGCGAATACTCGTCGCGCATGCGTTCGAACATGTCGAGGCCGTCGCGATCGCGCGCGAGCGATTCGAACTCGTCGACGTTGATGCCGATCGGGAACGCGCCGGCCGACAACGTACGGCCGAACGCGCGCAGCCGGCCGTCCGGCAGCCGCGCCGCACCGGCTTCCGCTTCGACGTAATGCTCGAAGTGGAGCAGATCCGATTCGGTCTGGAAGCCGACGAGGTCGTACGCGAACAGCGAGCGCATCAGCCATTCGTGTTCCGGGATCGCGGCCATGATCGGCGGCGGCGGCATCGGAATGTGCAGGAAGAAGCCGATCGGATTCGTGCAGCCCATCGCGCGCAGCTCGGCCGCGAGCGGAATCAGCTGATAGTCGTGGACCCAGATGACGTCGTCGGGCCGCAGCAGCGTGCGCAGCTTGCGCGCGAACAGCTGGTTCACGCGCCGGTAGCCGTCGGCGAAGCGCCGGTCGAACTGCGCGAGATCGAGCCGGTAGTGAAACACCGGCCACAGCACGTTGTTCGAGTAGCCGAGATAGTAAGCGTCGTAGTCCTGCGGATCGAGATCGACCGTCGCGAGCTGAATGCCGCCGACGTTCTGGATCTGCACGTCGTCGCCATGCGTGGGGCGATCGTCGCCGCCGCGTAGCTTGCCGCTCCAGCCGAACCAGACGCCGCCGGTTTCCTGCAGGCTGTCCTTCACGGCGACGGCAAGCCCGCCGGCCGCGGCTTTACGGGGATCTGCAATGCGATTGGATACGACGACGAGTCGGCTCACCAGCTCTCCTGACGATTGTTGGGGAAAGGTTCGTGCGGCCAGGGCGCGACAGGCATACGCCGCCATCGGCGCGCGGTGCGCGATACGACGGGGCCGCATGGCGATCGGACGGGAGTCAGGGGCACGCGATTCGCCGTCCGGTCGAAAAGTGCTTTTTTAGGATACTCGTCATTCGTGCGTTTTAAAAGTCCGGGTCGACAAACGGCGCGCGCGAACCTGTCGCGCGGTATCCCATGACGGCGGTGCGGCAACGGGCGATGCCCGAGCGGGACCGAAATTTGCTGCACGCTGTGACGCAGTGGGCACAAGGCTGTGCGGCGAGCGGCGCGAATGACGCGCGATCGTACCGACGCATGCGCATGCGTGCATGACGGCATGCGCATCGTCGTCTCCGTCGCGTATGCCGTCACGCGGAAGCCGGTCGGCGGTCGCCAGTGGCGCATGTCGGCTTCGTGCGCGTGCAGCCAGTTCGGATTCGCATCGGTAAGCGGCCCGCGGCGGGCGCCGCGAGCCGTACCGCGGTTAGAACGTCGTGCGCAATCCGGCCATCACGCTGCGTCCGCCTTGCGGTGCAAAGCCGCGCACGACCGACGTCGAGTAGCGGATCTCCTGATTCGTCAGGTTGTCGCCGCGCAGGTACGCGAGCCAGTGCGTCGGGCCGACGCGGAACTTATACGTCAGCATCACGCCGAGCGACGTGTAGCCGTCCGTCGAGAAGTCGTCGTCGGGCACCCGATGCTGCGACCACGCGTGCGTGACCTGCGCACGCGCACCGAACGGGCCGTAACCGTAGTCGGCCGCGAGCGTCGCGCGCAGCGGTGCGATGCGCGGCAGCGGCTGGCCCGTGTCGACGTTGCGCGCGTGCGTGTAGTCGGCCGTCAGTTCGAGATCGACTGTGTGGCCGCGCCGCGCGAACGCGCGCCATTTGCCGTCCAGCTCGATGCCGTAGAACTCGGCGCGCACGCCGCGATAGATCGCCTCGTTGAGCGAGCCGTCGGCGCCCGGCGCGACGGGCGCGCCGTCGTCGTCCACCACGCGGCCGGTGTTGTATTCGGTCAGGTAGTTCGAGAAGCGGTTGTAGAACACGCCGACGCTGCCGCGGTTCGGCCCGCTCGCATAGCGCAGCGACAGGTCGGTCGACACGGCTTTTTCCTTCGACGCGTTCGGGTTGCCGATCAGGAACTGGCCGGTCGCATCGTGCGGGCCGTTCGAATACAGCTCGTAGAAGGTCGGCGCGCGTTCGGTGTACGCGACGTTCGCGGCGACGGACCAAACCGGCGTCAGCGAGAACAGCGCGCCGGCCGACAGGCTGCCCGCATTGAAGTCGCGCGGCTGCGCGCCCGCGAATTTCTCGATGCCGGCCGGATCGGGATCGACCTTCACGTGCTCGAAGCGGCCGCCTAGGCTCAGCTTCAGCGCGGGGACGACCTGCCATTCCTCGAGGCCGAACAGCGCGACGCTGTTGGTGCGCGTGGACGGCACGAGCATTTCGTCGCCGAGCGCCGAGAACGTGTTCTGGCCGAACTGCACGCCGATCGCGCCTTCGAACGGGCCGATCTTGCGATGGCGCGCCTCGATGCGCGCCTCGTAGCCGCGGTTGCGGAAGGTGGTCGCCGTCTCGCCGTTGTCGACTTCCTTGTGGCGATAGTCGGTGTACGCGAAATCGAATTTCAGCTTCGTGAACGGCCCGCTCAGGTTGCGCACCTCGGACGCGAACGCGAGGCGTTCCTGGCGCATCCGCAGCCGCACGTCGCTTTCCGCGACGGAGCCGTAGTTCGATTCGTAGCCGCTGTACGAGAGACCGGCGAAGCCGTCCGCCCACGTGTACGACGCGCCGACCGCGCCGCCGTGCACGCGCCCGTCGCTGTTCGGTACGTTGCCTTCCGGCTGCGGCGTGTCGGGGCCGTCGATCGCGCGTTGCTGGCTGCTGCGCGCGTAGCCGGGAATCCGCAGCTTGCTCGTTTCGCGGTCGAACGCGTCGACGTGGAACGCGAAGCGGCCGTTGCCGCCTTCGACTTGCGCGGCGCCCGCGCGCACCGAATTCGCGCCGCCGTAGCGCGCGTCGAGCGCGCCGGTCACGCCTTCGATCGCTTCGCGCGGAATCCGGTTGTCGATCGTGTTGACCACGCCGCCCACCGCGTTGCCGCCGTACAGCAGCGCGGCCGGGCCGCGCACGATCTCGACGCGCTCGATCGACAGCGGATCCTCGGGCACCGCATGGTCGTACGACAGCGACGACGCGTCATACGCCGCGACGCCGTTCTGCAGCAGCCGGATCCGGTCGCCGTCCATCCCGCGGATGATCGGACGGCCGACCATCGGCCCGTAGGTGGTGGTCGACACGCCGGGCAGCCCGTTGAGCGTTTCGCCGAGCGAATCGGCCTGGCGGCGCGTCAGCGCCTCGCCGGAAAGCTGGACGGTCGGCGCGATCAGTTCGGTGTCGCCGAGCGGGTTCGCGGTCACGAAGATCGGCGCGAGCGGCGCGGCGGCAGGCGTATGGGTGCCGGCCGCGGCGGGCACGTCGGTCTGCGCGTGAGCAGCGGCGGCGAACAGGATCAACGACAGGGACGAGAGCGGGCGAAGCGGTAAGCGAGGAAGGTCGCGCATGGTCGGTGAATCGGTTGGAATCGGATCGGATAACGAGCGATGCGGGTCACCGCTGGATACGATATATTGTTGCGTCATTGACGCGCAATGACCCGCTGGAACATGGCTCGGCGAGGCCCGGCCACCTGGGTTGAAACGGCGTCAGGCGGACGAGCACGCAAAATGATATGTTATATCATTTCAAATTCCAAGCTGAATGGCGGGACTCCGTCGGGTTTCTGTCGGATCGGTGAAATGGTCGCGTGAGCGGCGGGGCAGCGTGCGGCCGCCGGCTCGGGCTGTCGCGTCGACCGTCGCATCGTTCCGATGCGTTGACGCGTATCAACGTGCTCCGATACCGAAACCGGATACTGGTTTGCTCATCGACCAGACAGGAGCAACGCATGACCCAGACCATGAAAGCGGCCGTGGTACACGCGTTCGGCGAGCCGTTGCGCATCGAGGAAGTTCCGATTCCCGCACCGGGGCCGGGCCAGATTCTCGTCAACATCAAGGCGTCGGGCGTCTGCCATACCGATCTGCACGCGGCCGACGGCGACTGGCCCGTCAAGCCGTCGCTGCCGTTCATCCCGGGCCACGAAGGCGTCGGGATCGTCGCGGCGGTCGGCGCGGGCGTCACGCACGTGCGCGAGGGCGATCGCGTCGGCGTGCCGTGGCTCTACACGGCCTGCGGCCATTGCGAGTACTGCAGCACGGGCTGGGAAACGCTGTGCCATGGCCAGCAGAACACCGGCTATTCGGTGAACGGCAGCTACGCGGAATACGTGCTGGCCGATCCCGATTACGTCGGCCAGTTGCCCGCGCAGGTCGCGTTCGACGAGATCGCGCCGATCCTGTGCGCGGGCGTCACGGTCTACAAGGGCATTCGCGTCACCGACACGCGGCCGGGCCAGTGGCTCGCGATCTCCGGCATCGGCGGTCTGGGGCACGTGGCCGTCCAATATGCGCGTGCGATGGGCCTGCACGTCGCGGCCATCGACATCTCGCCCGACAAGCTCGCGCTGGCGCGGCAACTGGGCGCGCACCTGACGATCGATGCGTCGGTCGACGACCCCGCGAAAGTGATCCAGAAGGAAATCGGCGGCGCGCACGGCGTGCTCGTCACGGCCGTGTCGCGCAGCGCGTTCGCGCAGGCGCTCGGGATGGTCCGTCGCGGCAGCACGGTCGCGCTCAACGGCTTGCCGCCGGGCGATTTCCCGTTGCCGATCTTCTCGACCGTGCTGAACGGCATCACCGTGCGCGGGTCGATCGTCGGCACGCGGCGCGATCTGCAGGAGTCGCTCGATTTCGCGGCGGACGGCCTGGTGCGCGCGCACATCCATCGCGACCGGCTCGCCAACATCAACGACATCTTCGCGAAGCTGCGGGAAGGGAAGGTCGACGGCCGCATCGTGCTGACGGACATGCATTGATGCGGTGAACAGGCGCACGCCGCCGCGCGACGGATGGCGTCGCGGCGGCGGCGTGACGGTCATCCTCGTATCACGGCGCGAAGAATACGTCGGTGCGGTTCGTCAGGTTGCCTGCATTGGTCTGGACGAAGAACGGATGGAACGACGACGACGGGCGAACGTCGAGCCCCTGATAGTCGCCGATGAAGAACCCTTCGGCGTTGGGCGCGAGCTTCATGTCGAACGGGCCGCCGACGCGCCGCTCGTCGGCGAACGTGGCGCCGGCGTCGTGCGAGATCTTGCGCCAGAAGCCGGTCGGCAGCGTCGTCGTGTTGCCGGCCTGCAGGTCGCGGAAGTCGTAGTACGTGACCATCACCGCCCCCGTGTTGTCGACGCGCACCGACGGATTGAACGCGGGGCGCCCGGTCGGCGTGTTCACCTGTTGCGGCGCGCTCCAGGTCGCGCCGCCGTCCTTCGAGGTCGATAGCGCGATCTCGTCGTACGTGCCGCCGTTGAAGCGGCTGTCCTGCCACGCGACGTAGAGCTGGCCCGATGCCGGGTCGATCGCCGGCTCCGGAATGATGTCGCCGGTGCGCACGGGTTCGCCGGTGTTCGGATCCGTGACGCCGACCGTCTGCAGCCCCGCGATGATCCGCGGCTTGGTCCACGTCGCGCCGTCGTCGGTCGACTTGACGAACGCGACCTTGCCGGCCGCCTTGTTGAACGGCGGCTGGATCAGGTCGAAGAAATCGTAGAGCGTGCCGCTCTTCGGATCGACGACGATCTGGTTGCCGATCGTCTGCTGGCGCGACGGCACGTCGACGATGACCTTCGCGGCGCTCCACGTCTTGCCGCCGTCGGTCGTCTTCGAGAACAGCGTCGGCCCGCGGTACGCCGCCGTGTGCAGGTTCGCGTACGGATTGCCGTTCGGCAGCTCGAGGCGGTCCCATACCGCATACGCGGTGCCGGCCTTCACCGGGTTGGCGGTCACCGATTCCTTGTCGTTGAAGAACTGCGTCGTCGGTTCGTCGTTCGCGATCAGCACGGCCGGGCTGCTCCATGTCTGGCCGCCGTCGGTCGACACCGACGCGCCGACCGCGTTGGCGTTGTTCGACTGGTTGAACGAGATCGATACCGAATACGCGGTGCCGTCCGGCCCGAACGAGACCCACGGATCGGACGCGCGCTCGTACTTGAGCCCGCCCGGCGCGCAGGCGCTGAACGGCTGCGGCGTGCGCGCCCACGTTGCGCCCGCATCGAACGTGTAGCCGGCGACGAGCCCGTGGGCGCCGCCGTTCGACCAGCGGTCCTGCTGCCACACGCCGATCATGTTGTTCGGGTTCGCCGGGTTGACCGCGAGCCACGGTTCGACTTCTGCATTCACGTAGTTGGTGCCCGGGCCGCCGATGGTGCACGCGGCGAACGGGCTCGGGCCGGACACGACGACGGGGTCGGCGTGCGCGGCGGCAGCGGCGGCCAGCGCCATCGCGGCGGACAGGCGGGTGACAAGCGGATGGGACACGATCATGCGTCGCATGGACGACTCCTCGGTGAGGTGCGGGGGCGATGGCGGGGCACGACGAGGCAATGCGAACCGAAGCGCGGCCGATCGTGCCGCGCACGTCGTGACGTCCGGTTCAGCGTGCCGCTTCAGTCATCGCAATCCGCGTGCGCTGGATGCCGCCAGCGCTTCGGTTAAGACTCCTCTTCGTTTTCAATGCTTGTCGGGTGTGTCTGCGATGTCGACCCGACGGGAACGCCAGTCAGGGCATGCGACGAATGTGTCGAAGTGGATTGCAATGTAGGCGATTCGAATGTCGCGCGACAGGCGGTTTTTTGTAACAGGACGTAGCCGGAAAGCGTTGCCGGAAGCGGGTGGCCGGCATGCAAGATTTGCCGTTGCGGCGGCATGAAAATCGAATCGAAAACGCGAATCGCAATCGCTTGCGATGGATGCCGGCGCGAGCCGGTCGCCAGCGCGATGCGCTGCTCAGCGCTCTGCCGGAAACCGTTCCTGCAACGCGTGCAGCCAGCGCGCGACGACGTCGAGTTCGTCGTCGGAGAACCCGTCGCACAGCTTGCCGTTGAGTTCGCGCAGCAGCACGCGCGCACGCTTGAGCGCCGCGTGGCCTGCGTCGGTCAGATAGAGCCGCGTTGCGCGGCCGTCGTCCGAATCGGCGTGACGCGTGATGAGGCCGGCCTTCGCCATCCGGTCGGCGAGCCCCGTCATCGCGGACGGCGCGAGCTGCAGCGCGGCGCCAACTTCGCCGATCAGTGCGCCGTCCTGCTTCGCGAGGCAGAACAGCGCGCCGGCCTGCGCGGCGCTCGCGCGCGTGTCGGTTTCGGCGTTGCGGTCGATCCAGCGCTGCACGCGCCGCTGGCCGATGTTCAACATGAAAAACAGTCGTCGGTCTTCGCTCAAGCTGGGTTCCCGGCTGCAATGGAAAGGGACGGACGGCTCGCGCTGCGCGGCGTGTCGATTGCCTGCGCGAGCCAGTCGGCGACGTCGGGCCACAGCACGGCGCCGGGCCGGCTGCGAAAGAAGCCCATGTGCCCGACCGGGCCGCTGCCCGCCGCGCGCGGATCGATCTGACGGCGTTCGACCTTCGCGCGGGCCAGATAGCTTACCAGCAGGCCGATCGCGGCCGGGTTCGCCCACGGATCGTCGTCGAAGCCGAGCGCGAGGATCGGCAACTGCTGCTTCGAGAAGCGCTCGGCCGCGCCGAGCGTCGGATCGTCGAAGAAGTAGCGCGGCAGCGTCGTCCAGCGGCTCCATTCGCGGAACACGCCGGCCGGTAGATCCTCGCCGAGCCCGAGCCGCTTGCCGGGTACGTAGCCGAGCAGCGCGGACATCAGCGGGCCGAGCACGCGCAGGATGAGCCGGACCTTCACGCGTTCGGCCGCCTGCGCGATCAGCCGCGTGCTGCCCGCATGCGCGGCGACCAGCACGGCCGCGCGCAGATGCGGCGTCGCGCCGGACAGCCCGATCGCATGTCCGCCGACGCTATGGCCGACCGCCAGCAGCGGCAGCCCTTCGTAGGCGTGCCGGGCCCATGCGGTCGCGGCGCCCACGTCCAGCTCCATCCAGTCGCGCATGCGGGCCCGAAGCGCGCCCAGCCGCGCGGGCCGCGATGCGCCGATGCCGCGATAGTCGTAGGTCAGCGCCGCGAAACCGCGCTCGGTCAGGAAGCGTGCGAAGCCCGCATACAGCCGCTCGGGCACGGCCGTTGCCGGATGGATCAGGACCAGCGCGCGCGGCGTCGCGTCCGGCGACCACAGCGTGCCGTGCAGCACATAGCCGTCGGCCGCGGAAAACTCGATGGGTTGGGAGGTCATGGCCATCCTCGATCGGGCAGTTATTTCGTATGCGAAATATAGTTCATGATTTATTTCGTGTGCGAAATATATATCGAGGAATCGTTCGAAATTCACGAAGCGGCGGCCGGCGGCGAGCCCCGCTCATGGACGAATGCTTCATAAAACATTCGCATCTTTACATAGAAGAATATTGCGTTTGTGTCATGAAGTGGATCGACGTATCTTCACCGGTTCCATCCGTCTCGCCGGCGGTTTCGCACGGCGGACGAAACGGACAAAAGGGCGCCGCGGTCGCGCGGCTGCCCGCCAACCTTCCGGGAGATCATGTTGTTGAGCCGAATCGTCACGGCGCTCTTGCTGGCGCTCGCCGCGCAGCCGGGCATCGCCAAAGACACCGTCACGCTGCGCGTCGGTGAACAGAACTACTTCAACATCCAGGCGTCGATGGAAGCGTCCGGCGTGCTGAAGGACCTGCCTTACACGATCGAGTGGAAGCACTTCCAGGCCGCCGCGCCGGTGGCCGAAAGCCTGAACGGCAACGCGATCGACATCGGCTTCCTCGGCGATTCCGCGCTGCTCACGCTGGCCGCGCGCGGCGCGCCGGTCAAGGTCGTCGCGGTGTCGCGGCAGAGCCTCGACGGCGTCGCGATCCTCGTGCCGAAGAACTCGCCGGTGCGCACCGTGGCCGACCTGCAGGGCAAGACCATCGCGGTTTGGCGCGGCGCCTGGAGCCAGCAGCTCGTGCTGCGCGCGCTCGAACATGCGGGCCTGCGCGCCGATTCGGTGAAGTACGCGTACCTGATGCCGATCGACGCGACCAACGCGCTCGCGAACGGTTCGGTCGATGCGGTATCGCTGTGGGAACCGTTCGTCAGCACGCTCGCGTTGCGGCAGGGCGCGCGGCCCGTGACGACCGCGCAGGGGCTGATGCCCGCGCTGAGCTTCGTCGCCGCGAACGAGCAGGCCGCGTCGGGCAAGCGCGCCGAGATCACCGATTTCCTGCGGCGCGTGGTGGCCGCGCGCCAGTGGGTCGACAGTCATCCGCGCGAGTACGCGGACCTGTGGGCGAAACGCGCGAATCTCGAACCCGACGTCGCGTATCGCTGGCTCAACAATGCCAAACAGCGCGTCGGCCCGGTCGACGAAACGGCCGCGAAGGATGCGCAGAACACGGCCGACTTCCTGCACAAGTCCGGCGTGATTCCGGCCGCGTACGACACGTCGAAGCTGCTCGACCGCTCGTATGCGGGTGCGTTCGCGCAGAAGACGGCAGCCGCGCAGTGACCGTGCGGCCCGCTTCACGATTCCCGCGATTTCCGCGATTCCCGATCGACATACCCAAGGACACCCCGACATGCCAGTCGACATCATCGGCATGATCACCGCGACACCCGGCGCGGAGGTCGACGTACCGGGCGGCGCGGCCGTCCAGCCCGACTACGTGCGCCGCTTCGCGCAGGCGCACGAGGCGGCCGGCTTCGACCAGATCCTGGTCGGCCATTTCAGCAACGCGGCGGACGGCTTCATCGTCGCGTCGTTCGCGGCCGCCGCGACCGAACGCATCCGGCTGCTGCTCGCGCACCGGCCGGGCGTGATCGTGCCGTCGGCCGCCGCGCGGCAGATCGCGACGCTCGACGTGTTCAGCGGTGGCAGGCTCGCGCTGAACGTGGTGTCCGGCGGCGACGATGCGGATCTGCAGCGCGACGGCGATTTCGTGCCGCACGATGCGCGCTATCGCCGCACCGGCGAATATCTCGACGTGCTGAAACAGATCTGGCGGGCCGATGCGCCGGTCGATCACGACGGCGCGTTCTATCGGCTGCGCGGCGCGTCGCCGGTCGTGAAGGGCGCGCAGCGGCCGCACGTGCCGATCTATTTCGGCGGCTCGTCGCCGGCCGCGCTCGCGGTCGCCGGTGAGCATGCGGACGTCTACATGACGTGGGGCGAGCCGCTCGACGCGGTGCGCGAGCAGATCGCGCGCGTGCGTGCCGCTGCCGCGCCGTTCGGGCGGGCGCCGCGCATCAGCGTGTCGTTTCGGCCGATCATCGCCGATACCGAGGCAGCCGCGTGGGAAAAGGCCGAGGCGATCCGCGAGCGCGTGCGCGCGGCGCGGATCGCGAACGGCCAGCCGATCGCGGGTCACGCGCCGCAGAATGCGGGCTCGCAGCGGCTGATGGCGGCCGCCGCGCAGGGCGACGTGGTCGACGAGCGGCTGTGGATGGGCGTCGCGAACCTGACCGGCGCGCGCTGGAATTCGACCGCGCTGGTCGGCACGCCCGAGCAGGTCGCGCGGGCGCTGGGCGCGTATTATCGGCTCGGCGTATCGACGTTCCTGATTCGCGGTTTCGATCCGCTCGACGATGCGCTGGCTTACGGGCGCGAGCTGATTCCGGCGATTCATGCGCATGTCGCGGAACTGGACCGGTATCGGGACGCGGTGTCGGCGTAGGCGAACAAGCAGTGAGTCGAATCGCCCCGGCATCGCCGTCACGGCATGCCGGGGCGAGTGCATTGAACGCTCAAAACGACGGCAACCCCGGCGGATTGGTCTCCGCCCGCGCGATCGCCTCGCTCTGCAACCCCCAGCGCGCGAGTGCCTGTCCGTAGCGGCCGTTGCCGATCAGCGCATTGGTCGCGAGCGTCAGCGCGGGCGCGAGCCCGCTGCCGCGACGCGTCGCGATCGCCACATCCGCATTCGCCGGCCAGCCGGCATTGACGACGCCGACACGGCGAATTTTGCCGCTGCGCGCGGCCTCGTACGCGAGCGACGCGTTCGGGTTCAGCTCCGCATCCGCGCGGCCCGACAGCAGCGCGACGCGCGCGGTCGCATCGTCGTCGAAATAGAGCAGCTCGGCCGGCTTCAGCCCCTGCGCGACGTTGCGCTTGCTCCATTCGAACAGGATGCGCTCCTGGCTCGTGCCGGCGCCGGTGATGATCCTCAAACCCGCGACGTCCTTCGGCTCCGCGATCTTCGCGATCGGGCTGGCGGTGCGCACGTAGAAGCCGTGCAGCCCGAGCCGGTAGGTCGTGAAATCGTATTTCTCCTTGCGCTTCTCGGTCACGCCGACGTTCGAGATCACCGCGTCGTACTTGCCGGACGTCAGCCCGAGCGGCCAGTCGGCCCACGCGATCGGCACCAGCACGAGCGTGCGGCCGAGCGCGTCGGCGACGAGCTGCGCATAGTCGGGATCGGCGCCGACCACGGTGCGCGCGTCGGTCGCATAGGTCGACACCGGCGGTGCATGCGGCGAGATCGCGACCGTGAACGCACCGTCGCGTACCCAGCGATAGCCGCTTGCCGCGCGGATGGCCGCGTCGTCCGCGCCGGCGCGCGGGCGGCCGGCCTGGCGCGGGTCCAGGTCGGCGGTGGCGGCCGCCGCGCGCGCCGCATGCCACGGCAGGCCCGATGCCGCGACCAGCGCGGCCGTGATGAATCGGCGTCGATCGGTCATCGCGCGGCACCTCGCAGGTGGGAAGCGGCGCGCATCACAGCACCCGCGACAGGAACGCACGGGTGCGCGAATGCGACGGCGCGTCGAGCACGACGGCGGGCGGCCCGGCCTCGACGATGCGCCCGCGTTCCATGAACAGCACGTTGTCCGCGACTTCGCGTGCGAAGCCGATCTCGTGCGTGACGATCACGAGCGTCGTGCCCGAGCGCGCGAGTTCCTTGATCACGTCGAGCACTTCGTTGACGAGTTCGGGATCGAGCGCCGACGTCGGTTCGTCGAACAGCAGCACCTTCGGTCGCAACGCGAGCGCCCGCGCGATCGCGACGCGTTGCTGCTGGCCGCCGGACAACTGGCGCGGGTACGCATCGGCCTTATCCGCGAGGCCGACCCGCGCGAGCAGCGTACGCGCCGTGTGCTCGGCTGCGTCGTGCGTCACGCCCGCGACGGCGACCGGCGCTTCGACCAGGTTCTCGAGCACCGTCAGGTGCGGGAACAGGTTGAAGTTCTGAAACACCATGCCGACGGCCGTGCGCCGCTTCAGTACGTCGCGTTCGTTCAATTCGTGCAGCACGTCGCCGTCGCGGCGATAGCCGATCAGTTCGCCGTCGATGTCGATGAAACCGTCGTCGACGCGTTCGAGATGGTTGATCGTGCGCAGCAGCGTCGACTTGCCGGAGCCCGACGGCCCGACGATCACGGTCACGCTGCCGCGCGGCGCGACGAACGATACGTTGTCGAGCACGCGCTGCATGCCGAACTGCTTCGACACGCCATGCACGGCCACTTCGCCGCCGGTGCGCGACACGGCCGCCGCGGTATCGGCGCGGCGCTCGTCGACATGCGCGCTCGATACCGCACGACGCGACGCGACACGCCGCCACAGCCCGCCGATCCGCGCGAGCGCGAACGTGACCACGGACGGCGGCGGATTGCGCAGCGCGCCGCGCGCATAGTGCCGCTCGACCTGCACCTGGATCGCGGACAGCGCGGTCAGGATGATCAGGTACCAGACGGTCGCGACCATCAGCAGCGGAATCACTTCGAGGTTGCGGCGGTAGATCACCTGCACCGTGTAGAACAGCTCCGGCATCGCGAGCACGTACACCATCGACGTGCCTTTCGCGAGCGAGATCAGATCGTTGAACGCAGTCGGCAGGATCGCGCGCATCGCCTGCGGCAGCACGATCCGCGACGTCTGCCGGCCGCGCGGCAGCCCGAGCGCGGCGGCGGCTTCGAGCTGCCCCTGGTCGACCGCGAGAATGCCGCCGCGGATCACTTCCGCGGAAAACGCCGCGTGGTTCAGCGTGAGGCCGAGCACGGCCGCGAGGAACGGGCTGATCAGATCGGTGGTCGGCGTGTCGAACCACACGATGTCGGTGAACGGCACGCCGAGCCGCACATGCTCGTACAGGTAGCCGAGGTTGTTCAGGATCAGCAGCAGCACGATCAGCGGAATCGAGCGGAACAGCCACACGAAGGTCCAGGCGCTGGCGGACAGCAGGCGCGAACGCGACAGCCGGGCCAGCGCGACGAACGCGCCGAGCACGAAGCCGAACACCGCGCCGAGCAGCGTCAGCACCAGCGTGCGCGCGAGCCCCGACAGCACCGGCGGCGACAGGAACCATTCGGCGAACACAGGCCAGCCCCACTGCGGATTGCCGAGGATCGAATGCAGCGTGATTGCGATCAGCACGAGCGCGAGCACGGTGCCGGCCGTGCGCGACCGGTGGCGCGCGGGCACGATCCGCACATGCGTGCCGGGCTCGCGTGTGCCGGGGGAAGAGAGCGGCGGCAGCGCGCCGCCGAGGTGGGTCGTGTCGCTCATGTCGTGGGAATCCTCGAATCGATCGATCGGGCAGGTGCACCGCGCCGCGCACGGGCGGCGCGGCGGCGTCAAGCGTGCGCTTCGGCGGCCGCTTCCTGTGCGGCGCCAGGCGTCGCGTAGCGGCTCGCCTTGCGCGGCAGACCGAGGTGGTCGCGCAGCGTGGCGCCGGGCAGGTCGCGGCTGTAGCGGCCGCGCGCCTCGAGCACCGGAATCACGAGCTCGATGAAATCGTCGACGCCCTGCGCCTGCACCGGAAAACCGAGGATGAAGCCGTCGCCGGCGCCCGCGTCGTGCCAGCGGATCAGTTCGTCGGCGACGTGCTCGGCCGTGCCGATGAAGTTCGGGCGCGGCGTCGCGACCGCGAGCGCCGTCTCGCGCAGCGTCAGGCCTTTCTGTTTCGCATCGGCCTTGATGCGGTCGGTGGTCGAGCGGAAGCTGTTGCGGCCGAGCTCGCCGAGTTCCGGGAACGGCGCGTCGAGCGCGTACTGCGTGAAATCGTGGTGATCGAAATAGCGGCCGAGGTACGCGAGCGCTTCGTCGATGGTCAGCAGGTCGCGGATCGCCTGGTACTTGTCCTCCGCTTCGGCGGCCGTGCGGCCGACGATCGGCCCGACGCCCGGGAAGATCTTCACGTCGTCGGCCTGCCGCCCGTGCTCGATGGCGCTCTGTTTCACGCGCCGCGTGAACGCGGCCGTTTCGTCGATCGACGGCGAATGCGTGAACACGGCATCCGCGTATTTGCCCGCGAGGCCGATGCCGGTATCGGACGAGCCGGCCTGGAAGATCACCGGCTGCCCCTGCGGCGAGCGCTGGATGTTCAGCGGGCCCGCGACCTGGAAGAAGCGGCCGTGGTGATCGAGCGTATGCAGCTTGTCGCGGTCGAAGAAGCGGCCGGTCGCGCGATCGCGCACGAATGCATCGTCGTCCCAGCTGTCCCACAGACCCTGCACGACGTCGAGATATTCGTCGGCGATCTCGTAGCGCAGTTCGTGATCCGGGTGCGCCTTGCCGTAATTCTTCGCAGTGCCTTCGAGCGGCGTCGTCACGACGTTCCAGCCCGCGCGCCCGCCGCTGATCGCGTCGAGCGACGCGAGCTGGCGCGCGACCGTGAACGGTTCGCTGTACGACGTCGAAATCGTGCCCGCGAGCCCGATCTTCTTCGTCGCGACCGCGAGCGCCGACAGCACGGTCAGCGGCTCGAAGCGGTTCAGGAAGTGCGGGATCGATTTCTCGTTGATGTAGAGGCCGTCCGCGACGAACGCGAACGCGACGCCGGCGGCTTCCGCCTTGCGCGCGACGCCGATCGCGAAGTCGAGGTTGATGCTTGCGTCGGGCGGATTGCTCGGATGCCGCCACGCATTCATGTGGCTGCCTGCGCCTTGCAGCATCAGGCCGAAAGGGATCGATCGTCGGGTCGTCATGATGAGAGCGTCACGCGTTCTGGTCAGGGGAGAGGGAGCGGTCGGCCGCGAAGGCCGCCTGCAACGGCGTGGTGGACAACGCGCCGCCGAGCCATTCGGCCGACGCGAGCCGCGCCGCATAGTCGGATACCGGCGAATCGATCACGAACGCGTCGACGTCGAGCCGCCGGCTCAGTGCGTCGAGCGCACGATGCACGCGCTCGGGCGTATCGGCCAGCACCGTCGGGCGCAACTCGTCGATCCGGTAGTCGGACGCGCCGCTTTGCCGCGCGAATTCCGCGGCGGCCTGCGCGCTGCCGAGATTGAAGCTCTGGCCGCCCGCGAACTGCAGCTTGAAGATCTTCAGCGGCCCGATCAGCCGCTCGGCCTCGTCGCGCGTCGGCGCGGCGACCGCGTACAGCGCGACGAGCGGCTTCTCGCCGCCCGCGCTGCGGTACGCGTCGAGCGAGCGTTCGAGATTCGCGTCGTCGCCGTTGAAATGGCCCGCGTAGCAGAAGCGCCAGCCGTTGCGCGCGGCGAGCGCGCCGCTATCCGGCGAGCCGCCGAGCAGGAGGCGTTCGGGCAACTGCGGCGGCACCGGCATCGCGACCGCGCCAGCGAGCGGATGATCTTCTGCCACGCCCCAGCCGAGAAACGCGTCGAGCTCCGCGAGCTGCCCCGCGAAATCGGGCTTGCGCGTCTTGTCGTGGAACCACTGCAGCGCGCGTGTGGTCAGCGGCAGCCCCCCGGGCGCCTTGCCGATGCCGAGATCGACGCGGCCCGGCGCGAGCGCGGCCAGCAGCTTGAACGTCTCGGCGACCTTGAACGGGCTGTAGTGCTGCAGCATCACGCCGCCCGAGCCGATGCGGATGCGCGACGTGTGCGCGAGCAGGTGCGCGACGACGATCTCCGGCGCCGAGCTCGCGAACCCCGGCGTGCCGTGATGCTCGGCGACCCAGAAGCGTTCGTAGCCGAGCTGTTCGGCGCGTTGCGCGAGCGTCGTGGTGAAGCGCAGCGCATCGGCGGCGTTCGCGCCGTCGGCGATCGGACTCTTGTCCAGCAACGAAAGCGAATAAGACATGGTGAGCGGCGTTCCTGCGTGAGCGTGGATGGACGGTTGCGGGCGCTCAGCTTTTCGGCAACCCGGGCGGATTCGTGCGCGACTGGTCGATCGCTTCGGACGCGAGGTTCCAGCGGTCGAGCACCTGCTGATAGCGGCCATTCTTGATCAGCCCGTTCAGCGCGACGGTCAGCGGATCGGCGAGGCCGCTGCCGCGACGCGTCGCGATCGCGATGTCGGCCGTGCGCGGCCAGCCGCCGCTGATCGCGCCGACGAGCCGCGTCTTGCCTTGCTGCGCGCTTTGATACGCGAGCACCGAGTTCACGCTGAACACCACGTCGGCCCGGCCCGACTGCACGGCGACGATGCGCATCGCCTGGTCGTCGTAGTACTGGATCTGCACGGGTTTCAGCCCGTGCGCGACGTTGTCGCGGTCCCACGCGAGCAGGATCTTTTCCTGGTTGGTGCCGGCGTCGGTCACGACGCGCAGCCCCGCGACGTCCTTCGGCTCGCGGATCGACTGGATCTTGCTGTCGTTGCGCACGTAGAAGCCGACCTGATCCTTGCGGTAGGTCGAGAAATCGAACTTCTGCTTGCGTTCCTCGGTGACGGTCACGTTCGAGATCACCGCGTCGACTTTCCCGGATTCGAGCGCGAGCGGCCAGTCGGCCCACGCGAGCGCGACGATCTTCAGCTTGCGGCCGAGGCTGTCGGACACGAGCTGGCCGACGTCGGCATCGAAGCCGATCACCGTGCGTGCGTCGGTCGCATACGAACTGATCGGCGGCAGGCTCGGCGCGATGCCGATCGTCAGCGTGCCGGGCTCGGCGAACTTGAACGACGCGGGTACCGCGCGCTCGACCGCCGCATCGGCCGCGCCACGCGGGCGGCCGCGCTGCTCGGGGCTCAGGTCGAAGGTCGCGGCGGCCGCGGCCATCGCGGCGGCGAAGGCGCTCAGGCCGATCAGCGCGGCGGCCAGCGTGCGCACGGCACGGGATGAAAGCGGTACGGCTCGATGCATGAAAACGTCCTGTCGTGGAAGCGGGGAATCGTTGAAAGCGGAACGGGTGCCGTGCGATCAGCGCGGCAGTGCCGCTTCGGGCACGGGCGCCCACAGGTCGGCCAGCGTCGACGTGCGCGACGGATCGACGAGATCCTTGCCGAAACGCAGGTGGAAATACGCTTCGGGATCGATCGACGCATCGAACAGCCGGGTGTAGCCGGTGCGGTCGTACAGCGCCCACGCTTCGGGCTGGCGAAAGCCGGTCGTCAGGTAGAGACGGCGATAACCCTGCTGTGTGGCGCGCAGTTCGAGCGCTTCGACGATGCGCCGCGCGAGGCCCTGGCGGCGCAGGTCGATGCGCGTCCAGATGCGTTTCAGTTCGGCGGTCTGCGCGTCGTAGCGCTTGAACGCGCCGCCGCCGATCGTCTCGCCGTCGCGCAGCAACAGCACGAACGCGCCTTCGGGCGGCGCGAACAGTTCGGCCGGGTAGCGCGCGAGTTCGTCGCGGGCCGACGCGCGGCTGTCGGGGCGGTATGCGTCGTAACGGGTCGAATACTCGTCGATCAGTGCGTCGATCAGCGGCTGCGCGCGGACGTCGAGCGGCGTCGTGTCGATGATGCGGTCGTTCGTGGCCATGGGCATCGCGAAGGGCGCGCGATGCGGACGTTCCTGGCGGGGTGCGGGCACGCGGCCCGTCCGGTCTGTTCCGTTATCGCGACGCAGTTGTCGTGATGGCGGCGGCTGTCGTGCTTCGTGCGATGCATCGGGCGCGCCGCCGCCGTTTTGAACACGTTAGCGGCGCGGCCGGCAAAGACGAACGAAGCAATTTCGATAAGGATTTCGACGAAGGTGGAAGAAGGCTTGCAGGAGAAGTGGGGTGGGGCGAACGGGCGGGGTGGCGGCCATGCCCGTTCGAGGTGTGTAAGACGTGGATGATCGCCGAGGATTGGCGCGGTGTCGTCGTTTCGACGGCCGACTGGTGAGGCCGATTCGAGGCTGGCTCGTCAGGATCGCGAGCGCTCGGCCGAGGCCCGCCGCCAGCGTGGCGACGGGTTCTCCCCGAATTGTCGGGTCAGCGCGGGGCGACGATCGACGACGACGACGGCGTTCAGGCTGCCGCCGCCTGAGGAATCGCGTCCTGCCGATCGCCCCCCAGGATATCGACAAGACTGGTCAGCATCCGCGCCAATTCACCCGTCATCAGCGTGAAGTCCGAATCGAAGCGTTCATCGTCATTCTGCGCGGTCGGGTCCGCCGCCTCCTTGATCACGTCGAGCGGCGTGACGCGCTTGATCGTCAGCGACGGTGTCAGCACGAACGAGATCCGGTCATCCCAGGTCATCGCGAGGCGCATGCACTGTTTGCCGGCTTCGATGTGCCGGCGCATGTCGTTCGCTTCCAGCGCGTGGCCCACGTATCGCACCGTGGCGCCGCCTTCACCGGTCGAACGCAACTCGGCGTCCTGATCGACGGTGAATCCGCCCGGCGCGTCGCCGGACAGCAGCCAGTCCGTCATCGCGGCGACCGGCGAACGCGCCACCTGAACGCCGGCGAGCGGCAGTTGGTCGATCGATTTGACGAGCAGGCTGCGAACGTCGTCGGCAAGCGCCTGCGCAGCCGCATCGATGACGAGCCAGCCGTTCGCCGTGTCGATCCACACGCGGGTATCGCGGCGAATGCTGAACGCGCGCGGCAGCAGTTCGTCGGTCACCTGTTCCTTGAGTTCGCGCATTTGCTTGCGGCCGACCTTGAAGCCCTGCTGCTCCTCGATTTCGAGCGCACGCGCTTTGGTCACTTGATTGACGACCGACGCCGGCAGCAGCTTCTTTTCGGCACGAAACAGCAGCAGCATCTGCCGGTTGTTCGAATACACGAGCGCGCCGTCGTCACGCGGCGACGCCCATCCGGCGCGCTGCATTTCGACGCTGCTGCCCGGCTGGAACGCGTGGGGCGCCAGCCATTTTTCCATCTGGTCGGCGGTAACGGCCCAGGGTGCGGGAAGACGGTGAAGCTGAAGGTTCTTGAACCACATAGGCGTACGGGCAAAGCGCGTCATTCTATATGACGGGGAGGGTTGCCGGCCATGAACGGTCGTGAGCCTGCAGCGACAAGCCGCCTGGCGGGCCACTCGACCTCCGAAAGCGGACGGCCACGCACTGCAGGACCGCTCGTTCGTTTTTGAGCTTGACGCCGGCCTTACTCGAATTGCAATCCTTGCTTCCGGTCTGGCAAAGCATTCGTTACGGCCGACCGCTCATTTTCTTGAAGATCAGCGGCATTGCGTCCGCATCGAGCGCGGCCATGTCCACGAGTCGCAGCGACTTCACCATCTCCAGCGTCGAGCGCTTGTACTTCTGGAAATGCGGCGATTTGATATGCGCATCGTAAGCGTCGCGGCTGGCATAAATTTCCAGAATCCTGATGTGCGTCGGACTGTCCTTTTGAGCGGTCGGGAAAATGCACAGCACTCCCGGTTCCGCGCGTACCGACACCTCAGCCTCCTCGTTCAGAACGCGCTGATATTCGTCGAGATGCTGATTGAATATTTCGATTTCCGAGATTCGGACCAACATTTTCGGCTCCTGCGCGTGGACGTTACCGTGCTTGCCCAACCACAGCAGCACACATATCATCACGAGCACGAAGATGACAGGGCGGCGATATTCGATGAACGGGCGGTTCATAGATCGATCTGCGTTCGACGTTCGTCCACGGACGGCACTTCGGATGGCGGGGGCGCGTGCGCGACGTACCGCCATCCGTTTGCTTCGCCGGTCGGGACATTCAGTGCCGAGGCGACGAGATCGTCGGCGGATGGTCCGGAAGCGGCGGCACGATGCCATCAACCAGATGCGGGACATACGGCGCTTCGAGCGCAGCGATTTCGTCCTGCGTTAGTGCGAAGTCGAGCGCGCCGATTGCGGTGGCCAGATGCTCGGGCTTCGTCGCGCCGACGATCGGCGCCGTGATCCCGGGCTTCGCCAGTAGCCACGCCAGCGCAACGTGCGCCCGCGGAACGCCGCGAGCCTCGGCGATGCGCGCCACGACGTCGACCACCTTCCGGTCCTGGATTTCAGCGTTCCGATACATTGCCAGTGCAAAGGCATCGTTCTGCGTGCGGTGCGTGGTTTCGCTCCAATCGCGCGTCAGCCTGCCACGCGCCATCGGGCTCCATGGAATGACCCCGACGCCCTGGTCGGCGCAAAGCGGCAACATTTCGCGCTCCTCCTCCCGATAAAGGAGGTTGTACTGCGGCTGCATGGAGATGAAGCGTGTCCATCCGTTGCGCTCCGCGATGTGCTGCATCTTGGCGAAGCGCCATGCTTCCATGGACGATGCACCGATGTAGCGGGCCTTGCCCGACTTCACGATGTCGTGCAGCGCCTCCATCGTTTCTTCTATGGGCGTGCCGTGGTCGAAGCGGTGGATCTGGTAGAGGTCGACGTAATCCATCCCGAGCCGGCCGAGGCTGTCGTCGATCGACTGAAGCAGCGCCTTGCGCGACAGAAACCCGGTATTGGGCGCGTTACGCCACGGAAAGAAGGCCTTGGTCGCGACGACGATCTCTTCGCGCCGTGCCATGTCGTTGAGCGCCCGGCCCGTGATCTCTTCGGAACTTCCGCCCGAATAAATGTTGGCAGTGTCGAAGAAATTGATGCCCGCTTCGAGGGCCTGCCGAAAAAACGGACGAGAGGCCGCTTCATCCAGTGACCAAGGCTGGGGCAGGCGAGTCGGCTCGCCATAGCTCATGCATCCAAGGCAGAGACGAGAGACTTTCAGGCCCGTTCGGCCCAGATTGACATATTCCATATTCACCTTGAAGGGTTTGGGACGACACGGCACCACTGGACATACCGCGCAAAGCCTGTGGCTCGCGGTCGACCTTGCGCAATCACCACACGAAAAACACGGATCGACTTCGGGGTAGACGCTGCCGAATCGTCAAGCGTCGCGCGACGCAAACAGCGATTCCCAGCCGACGAACGGGCCGAGCGGAATGATCTCCCAGTCGATCAGGCCGACCTTGGCAAGCGGAAACTCGGCGAGCGCCTGCCTTGCAGCGTCCACCGAATCGCTCTCGGCAATGATGGCGACGCCCGGGCGATCCTGACGGAACGAGATTTCGCGCACGAAGCCGTTTTTATAGAGATGCCACGCATGGCGCGCTTCTTCGACGAGGTGAGGTTGATAGGCTTGCGGGCTGGCGCCGGGCAGCGGGACATCGAGGCAAAGTAATTTCATCGTGCGGCTCCTGACTTGAACTGGCCGGTCACTTCGGCGACGCGCTCGCCAAGATGGGCAGCCGTTTCCATATCGCTCTGGATGGGCGTGATGTCCGGCGACGCGTCATCCGATTGCGCCATGGCGCCGAGCCAACCGCCGACACGATTCTTCTCCTGCGGCTGCTTCGCGGTGTGGCCATAGCCACTGTCATAGAGGACGGTAATGAGCATTCAGGTCTCGCAAGGTTCGCGGCAGTGGCGATGCTCGGCATTGTCGCCACCGTCAATCGTTACGAGAAGTTCCGACAGGGTTGAACCACCCTCAACTGGAAGTTTAGAATCCTCCTGCGCAGCAACGACGAGCGCGATGACCGTCATGGAGAAAATGTGGATTCTTCGCAGCGTGTTCGAGCCATCATTTCCCTGGTCCAGGCCGTGGATGCGGGAAGTTTTGCGGCGGCGGGCCGGCAATTGGGCGTCACGTCAGCCGCCGTGAGCAAGAATGTGGCGGGCCTCGAAAAAGCATTGGGCGTGCGGTTGATGAATCGCACGACCCGTTCGCTCAAGCTGACTGAAGAAGGGGAGGCGTTTCTCCGCCACGCGCGCATCGCGCTCGAAACGCTGGATGCAGCGATCGATTCGGTTGCCGCGCAGCGCGCGGTGCCGACCGGGCGCGTTCGTATTTCGACAAGCGCGGCCTTCGGGCGCGACCATGTACTGCCGGCGTTGCCTGCGTTGCTCGCGCGTTATCCCGGCCTGTCGGTCGAAGTCGACTTTGACGATCGGGTCGTCGATCTTGTCCGGGACGGTTACGACATTGCGGTCAGAGGCGGCAACATCCCGGACTCCGCGCTGGTGACCCGCCCGGTTTGTCGCTTGAATACCGTGCTGGTTGCGTCTCCCGACTATCTGGCGCGCCATGGCGTGCCCGAGACACCGGATTCGTTGCGCGTGCACCGACTTATTGCACGGCGATTCCTGAGCGGTCAGGTCGCGTCGTGGAATTTCAACGGTGACGACAAAAGCATCACGACGCTCGATCCGTCCGGCAAAGCGACGCTGACGCTGTCCGCACCGGAATCCCTGGTCCAGGCGGCATGCGACGGCGTTGGCATTGCCGAGGTCGGCGTTCATCTTGCGTGGGATCGGTTGCGTTCCGGTTCGTTGAAGACAGTCCTCCAGCAGTTTCACCATCCCGGAACATACGAGATGGTGATGCAGTACCCGCACCGGGCACTCGTGGCGCCACGGGTGCAAGTCACCGTGAAACATCTGCTGGACGCACTCACGGCAGATAGCAAACTGCATGTGCCTATGGACGCGTTGGATGCCTACGCCGCATAGAGGTGAGCCGCGTTTCGTTGGTATCGAGGCGCGCGTTGTGCTCGTCGGCGCGAAACCGTGATGCTGCTGCACAGAATCGTGGCGGCGTCGAGCACGAGGCAATCGACGGTTGCATCAAGATTGATGACAATGGAAACCAGTCGAACAACGGGGAAAAAACAATGATGACTTCCGGCGACGGCCTGACCGGCCCGGCGCGGCTCGTGCGACTCGCCTCCTGGGCGATTGCGATCATCTTCGCCGTCTTTCTGAACATGCTCGGCAGTCTCGTGATCCGCGACATGGCGTTCGCCCCGAGGGGCGGTCCGCCGGTCATCGAGCAATTCGCCGATGCGCCGGTGAAAGCGCGGCTGGACGCGGCGCGGCGCCAGTTGCGGGCGCAGCGCGACGCGCTTGCCGAGAAGGCCGACACGATGGAAGTGGCGCGCGGCCGCGCCGCGAAGGAATACGCGGCCGAGAAGGAAAGCTTCCGCAACTGGCTGGCCACCCGCGCGGTGACAGGTGACGGGACGAGGGACCCGGACATTCTGGCGAGAACGCGCACGCTCGATACGCTCCAGGCCGTGGTGGTCAACTGGCAGCATCAGATCGATGCGATCGGCGACCAGCAACGGGCACTGGCATCGCAGCAGGCTCAAGTCGACACGCAAATCGCCGAAGCGGACGCAGCCGCCGAACGGCGCTTCGACGACGCAACGCGGCGCTACGAGATGCAGGTGTTCGGGCTGCGACTGGCGCTGACGCTGCCGATCCTGCTGGTTGCGACCTGGCTGTTCATCCGCTACCGCAAGGCGCGCTACTGGCCGTTCGTGTACGGTTTCGGCCTGTTTGCATTGAGCGCGTTTTTCATTGAACTGGTGCCGTACCTGCCGAATTTCGGCGGCTATGTGCGGGTCCTGGTCGGTATCGTGCTGACGGTATTCGCCGGCCTTTACATGATGAAGGCCTTTCAGCGCTATGCCGAGCGCAAACGGCTCGAATTGCAGCAGGATCGGGGCGAACGCGCGCGGACGATCGGATACGAAAAAGCCGTCCGGTCGCTCGAGAAAAAGCGCTGCCCGTCGTGCGACAAACAATGGAATCTCGGCGGCGACGATTCCACGTTCTGCGTGCATTGCGGATTGAGGCTTTTCAACGTATGCGAATGCGGTGGCCGGAATTTCTTCTTTTTCCCGCATTGCCATCAATGCGGCGTTGCGCAGGGCAATGAGTCGCCGGTGTCATCCGACTGACGGTCCGCGTGTACGCACCGGCGTTGGCGTACGACGGTCCCGAACACGCGAGTCGCGTTCCTCACTCGATGACGCGCGGCGGCGTCGACAATTCCGCCAACTGAAACAGACAATCCCCGCGCTGGACCTGCGCGGGCACCCGCTTGCACACCACTTCGCCATCGCCGTTGAACCGGTGCAGCACCGGTTCGCGTAACGGCGTATCGGGGAAATGCACCCACGCGGCCGGCTGGCCGGCTTTCACCTGGTCGCCGAGTTCGACGAGCGGCTCGTACAGCCCGCGCTCGTACGCATAGACGAAATGACGATCGCCGTCGACGCGCATGAAACGCGTGACGGTCGGCGGCGCGTCGGGCACGAGCGCGCCATGCAGCAGGCCGATATAGCCGAGGTAATGCAGCAGCCCGTGGCGGCCGAGCCGGATCAGCGACGGATCGGCCATGCCGGCGCCGCCGAGTTCGGTGACGATCGAGATCGCGCCTTGCCGACGCGCGGCCGATGCCGAATGCACGGGATTCGGCGCGTGCAGCAGCGCGTTCTGCAACCCGAACGCGACCAGCAGCCCGTTGAGCTTCTCGGCTTCGTCGGCATCGAGCGGATCGATCGCGAGCATGTTGCCGCCCTGGTACAGCAGCGAGCTGCCGCCCGAATGCAGATCGACCAGATACTGCGCGCGCGACAGCAGCGCGTGCTCGATGTAGTGAGCAATCATCTGCGTCGGCGTGCCGGTCGGGTCGCCGGGAAAACTGCGGTTCAGGTTGCCTTCGTCGAGCGGCGACACGCGCAGGCCCGCATCCGCCGCCGGGAAATTCGCCATCGGCAGCAGGATCAACTGGCCGCTGACCATGTCGGGTTCGATCTCGCGCATCAGCTGCGACACGATAATCTGGCCTTCGTACTCGTCGCCGTGGTTGCCGGCCATCACGAGCGCGACCGGGCCGTCGCCGTTGCGGATCGACGCGATCGGAATCGGCAGCCAGCCGTAGGCGGAGCGGTGCACGGAGTGCGGTAGCCGCAGGTAGCCCGCGTGCTTGCCTTGCGCGTCGAGATCGATTTCGCAGTGGATGGGATTTCGCGGAGAGGAAGAGGCGGTCATGGCGGTATCGTTCGATGAACGGAATCTGCCATCTTATAGGGGAAACCGGCCGCGCGCGGCGGGCGGGGCGGGATCGACCGCGAGACGCGCGGCCGCGGCCGGGCGCGTTGCCGTGCGTTGGCGGCCCTCCACGCGCGGCCGCGCGATGTTGCAGCGATGAACGCATGCCGGTGCGCCAGCCGGCTGCATTCGCGCGTCGCGTTTCGCGCCGATCCCTTGTCGCGACAGGGCCGGCGCGTACGACCGGCTTACCGGCCGGATGTTTCAGCTTCGAGACGTCCTTCTTCCCACAGTGCCCAGAAACGGCTGCCGGCGCGATACGGATTCGCACGCCGCGCGGCGTGATCGGCGACGCCCTGGCGAAACGCGCCGTACAGCGTGAGCGGCGGATTGTCGATGCATGCGGCATCGTACGCGGCCGGCATCCGGCGGTCGGACACGAGCCGGCGGATCAGCGATGCGCCGTCGATCACCGCCTGTTCGTCGATGATTTCGGTTCGCGCGAGGACGTCGACGGTATTCATGGCGAGCTCCCTGAAACGTTCTTTCCCCATCAAGGAGCAATAAGAATGCCAGCCGGTAAATACCGCGCTCGGCCTCGATCGTGCGGGCTTCTGCCGTCATCGTGCGGGGCGCCGGACGGCGATGTTACGGAACACGTCACGTGACATGCGAACGCGCGGCGTCACGTGCGAACCCGCAAAGCGTTTCGGAATTGAATCGTCGGGAGGCGGCGGCAGGCCGGGAAAGGGCGGAGGCGCGGCGCGCGTCGGCGGCTCAGGTCGTGGCGGCCGGCGCCATGCGGCGGCTGCCGCTGCCGCTCGAGTAAAAGCAGTAGATGCCCTTGCCGGCCGACTTCGCGTCGTACAGCGCGCTGTCGGCGTGCTGGATCAGCTCGTCGGGCGAGCCGTGCCCGTCGTCGAGCGCGATGCCGATGCTGATGCCGATGCAGACGGTCTCGCCGATCGACAGCGCGTACGGCGCGGAAATCTGCCGGATGATCCGCGCGGCGAGGATCGAGCACGCCTGCATCGTCGTGTCGTCGATCGCGACGACGAATTCGTCGCCGCCGATGCGTGCGGCGAGCTCGCCCGGCGGCAGCGTCTTGCCGAGCCGCTCGGCGACCTGGGTGAGCACTTCGTCGCCGGCCTGGTGGCCGAAGCGATCGTTGATCGACTTGAAGCCGTCGAGGTCGAGATACATGACGGCGAGCGCGGGGCTCGGCAGCTGCGGCCGGCGCGCGAGCATCCGCTTGAGCGCCGCATGCAGTTCGTGGCGGTTCGGCAACCCCGTCAGCGCGTCGTGCCGCGCGAGGTGCCGGATCTGTTGTTCGGTCTGGCGGCGCGCGGTGACGTCCTCGACGATGATCACCGCGTTGCCGTCCGGCACGCGGTGGCGCGTCAGTTCGAGCTGGCGGCCGTCGGCGAGCACGATGTCGAGCGGCCCGGACTCGGCGCGGTTCAGCCATGCATCGCACTGCGCGGCGAGGCCGGCGCCGCCGGGATCGGTCACGGCATGCGTGCCGAGCGCGGCGACCACGGCCGGCAGCGGCGTATCGAGCATGATCTCGCGCGGCGAGCCGAACAGTTGTGCGGTGCGCCGGTTCGCGACGATCACGCGGCTGTCGCCGTCGATCATGCACAGGCCGTGCGGCATGTAGGTGAGGGCGGCGTCGAAGCGCGCGACGAGTTCGGCGTTGCGCTGGCGCGCGGCGATCAGCGCGACGAGCACGCGGTAGTGACGCTGCACGACCGTACGCATCGCCGCCAGATAGATCGCGAGCGGCGGCACGAGCAGCCACGCGCCGGTTCGCGGCGCCAGCAGCGCGCCGACGCCGATCGGCAGCACGCCGAGCACGACCTGCGTCATCGCGAGCCGCGGCAGCGCCGAATTGCGCGACGCGATTCCGCCGAACACGCCGCCCGCGACCATCACGGACAGCGTGCCGAGCTCGACGTCGGCGGCCTGCACGCAGCCCATCACGCCCAGGCCGAGCACGAAGCACGCGACGAGCGACACCGGCGCATAGCGCATCGCCCAGTACTCGATGCGATCGTCGCCTGCGTCGCGCCGCACCGTGTAGGCTCGTACGATCGACAGGCGCGCAATGAGCAGGCCGACGTCCAGGACGAGCCACGCGAGGCACCACAGCTGCTGCAGCCGCATCAGTGCGACGGCCGCGACGAAACCGCTCCCGAGCCCGGACAGTGCCATCGGGCGGATGTCCTCGAACAGCGTCACGAGCATCGACGGACGCAGCGCGGCCGTCACGCGGTGGTTGCCGGAGGGGGGAGTGGCGAGAACGGAGTTCAGGAGAGACGCCCTGACTGCCATGATTGTCGACCTCGACACGATGTTGCGATGGCTGGCGGCTCCGCACGGCACGTGGCGGAAGCCCGGCCGAGCCGGATGCGCACGACATTACCACGAAAAACCGGCGTCGCGGGCCGGTTGGCGGCGCCGCGCATCGTCTCGTGCTCGGGTTGTCAGCCCCGGCGGCGGGGGCTTGCGGAGGCGGCGGCGCGAACGCAGCGTTCGTTGCGAACGGAACGATGTGCGGCGGCCGCCGAAGCCGGCGCGACTGCCTCCGCCGCAAGCAAACCGCAAACGAATCGCCGCTGCGACCACCCGCCGCAGCCCGGCTGAAACCCGTTATAAGAATTCCAATAAGTATTTCATGCGGGAAATACTATAGGCGATATATCCAAAACAATGCCAGAATGCGCGCCGCTCCGGACGCCGCGACACCCGATCGCCGTCCGAGCCGCCTCAGGAGGTTCCCCCCAAATGAAAAACCACGGCCTGTCACGGCGGGGTTTTCTGAAAGCCAGCGTGCTGGCGGGCGTCGCGGTGTATGTCGCGCCCATCGGCAGCCGCGCGTTCGCGGCGCTCTTCGAAGAAAAACTCCTCACGCCCGTCAAATGGGATAGCGTCACCGGCATCCCCCAATTCCGCATCGACGGCATCGCGAAGGTCACGGGCTCGAAAGTGTTCGCCCGCGACGTGCGCGCGGCCGACATGCCGCACTGGCCGCAGCAGCAGTCGCACGCGCTGATCCTGCGCGTCACGCAGGCCGACCGCACGTACGAGGGCTTCGACCTGTCGCTGCTCGGCGACGAGCTGAAACCGGACCGCGTGGTCACGGCCGACGATCTCGCGCGCGACGGCGTCGCGTTCCCGGCGTTCTACGGCGACGACATGCTGTTGCCGGCCGGCAAGACGCCCGCGTATCTCGGCCATGCGGTCGCGATCCTGATCTATCACGACTTCGCGCGCTTTCGCTTCGCGAAGAACGCGCTGAAGTTCCGCGACGACGTGATCCGCTACGGCGCGGTCACGGGCCCGCTCGAGCGCGATCCGTGGGGCACCTTCCGCTACGTGCGCGTGGGCGGCAAGACGGCTTATGACGACGACGTCTATTCGAGCCTGAAGGACGCGCCGATCTTCCCGAGCATGATGCGCAAGCATCTGCCGGTCTGGCCGGACGGCAAGGAGCACGGCAAGCTAGACGAGCAGGGCATGTTCCTCGCCGGGCAGATCGCCGCCGAACTCGACCAGCCGTCGGCCGACTGGCTCGTGTTCGACCGCGAATACAACACGCAGTCGGTCGACACGGCCGCGCTCGAGCCCGACAACGCGAACTGCTGGTACGACGCCGCGACGCAATCGCTGCATCTCGTCGTGCCGACCCAGTCGCCGCTGGAAGTGTCGGAGAACGCGGCCGCGATGGTCGCGAAATGCCGCTTCCCGGTGAAGAAGCTGTTCGTGCATCCGTGCTACACGGTCGGCTACGGCTCGAAGGATCACTTCAACGTGCCGTTCTACGGCCTCGTCTGCGCGCTGTACGCGGACGGCCGCCCGGTGCGTTTCGCGAACGATCGCTACGAGCAGTTCCAGACGTCGCTGAAGCGACACGCATTCAAGATGCATTACCGGATCGCGGTCGACCGCAACACGGGCCTGCTGCAGTCGTTCAAGGGCGACTTCGAGGCGAACGGCGGGGGGCGCTCGAACTTCTCGCCGTCGGTCGCGATGGTCGGCGCCACGGCCGCGCAATCGATCTACTACTTCCCGAAGAGCGACCTCGCGGCCGTCGCGATCGCGTCGCGCGCGATCGACGCCGGTTCCGCGCGCGGCTACGGCACGCTGCAGAGCATGGCCGCGACCGAGATGGCGGTCGACGAGATCGCCGCGCAATTGAACATCGACCCGATCGACTTCCGGCTGCGCAACGCGCTGCGTTCGGGAATGAAGAACACACAGGGGGCGATTCCCGCCGGCGCGCTGCGCGTCGACGAAGTGCTCGAGCGCGCGAAGCAGCATCCGCTGTGGACGCGCCGTGCCGCGCGCAAGGCCGAATTCGAGGCGGCGCATCCGGGCAAGCGCTACGGCGTCGGCTTCGCGTGCGTGCAGAAGGATTTCGGCACGGGTGCGGAAGCGTCGTTCGCGAAGGTCGAATTCGACGCGCACGGCAAGGTGTCGCTGCAACACACGGCGGCCGAGATCGGCACCGGGATG
This sequence comes from Burkholderia sp. MS389, assembly GCF_016899425.1. Classification (GTDB taxonomy): domain Bacteria; phylum Pseudomonadota; class Gammaproteobacteria; order Burkholderiales; family Burkholderiaceae; genus Burkholderia; species Burkholderia sola. Next base: position 526,329 of record NZ_CP045995.1, on the reverse strand, counting down.
TCGACGTCTCAGGCCGTCGCGGTCGCGAAATGGCTCGGCCGTCCGGCGACCGACGTGCGCGTCGCGCTGACCGAATGGCCGGACCTGCCGGTCGAGACGAGCGGCGACCCGTACCTGATGTCGCAGGCCGATCAGGACCGCCTGAGCGCGAACCCGCGCTGGTCGCCCGGCTATGCGTCGCCGTCGAGCGCGACGAACTCCGCGTACTACTTCACGCACAGCACGCGCGAAGCCGCGCGCGCCGTGTTCCGCTACGGGCTGTGGCCGGCCGCGATGTCGATCTGGACACGCGGCCTCGGCGGCGGCCAGGCCGCGCCGTACACGATCCGCATCGAGGACGCGCGCTGGGTCGACGGCAAGCTGACCGCCGACGGCCTCGAGCCGCTGACGTTCGAGCAGCTCGCGAAGCAGGCGCATGCGCTCGGCCTGCCGACCGGCGCCGTCGTGCACGTGTTCAACCGCTGGCAGTGGACCGACGCCGAATTCGAAGTGGGCGGCGCGGTCGAGCGTCTGCCGATCGACGGGCTGTCGCTGCGCGTCGGCGCGCCGAAGACCGGCGACGACGGCCCGCTGCCGGGCACCGCCGCACCAGCCGGCGCGACCGCGCTGCGCGGCACGCTGCCGCCGACCGCGAACGGCTATCGCGTGCTCGATCGCAAGCGCGTGTTCATCCCGCCGACGAGCCGCAACAACGCGGCCGTCACGTACTACACGGCGGTGGGCACGCTCGTCGAGCTGGCCGTGCACGAAGCGACCGGCAAGGTCGAGCTGCTCACGCATCACTCGATCATGGAATGCGGGAACCAGATTTCGCCGCAACTCGTATCGGGCCAGTTGCAGGGCGGTCTCGCGATGGGCATCGGCCATGCGCTGCACGAGTATCTGCCGCTCTACGAGGACGGCCCCGGCAACGGCACGTGGAACTTCAACCGTTACCGGCTGCCGCGCGCGTCCGACGTCGCCGTATGGACGCAGACGGGCGACGTGCTGCCGCCGCTGTCCGAGACCGATCCGCCGAAGGGCGTCGCCGAAGTGGTGATGATTCCCGTCGTCGGCGCGATCGTGAACGGCATCGCGCACGCGATCGGCCATCGTTTCACCGACCTGCCGGTGACCCCGCAAAAGATTCAGGAGGTGCTCGCATGACGACCGCCCAAACCGCGGCTTCGGCCGCGAGCGCCGGCGCGGCTTCGGCCGCTTCGGCATCCGTGCCCGTCGCACCGGCTGCACTCGCTGCGGCGCCCGTCGAGCGTCCGCTCGTCCGGTTCCAGCAGAAGCCGCTGTCGCTCAACATCAACGGCAAGTCGGTCGGCCCGATGCAGGTGCCGGAAGGGCTGATGATGATCGAGTTCCTGCACGAGTACCTGGGCCTCACCGGTTCGCGGCTCGGCTGCGGGCAGGGCATCTGCCACGCGTGCGTCGTGATCGTCGACAAGCCGGACGGCACGAGCGACGAAATGCGCACGTGCATCACCGGCGCGCACTTCTTCCACGGCCGTTCGATCCGCACGATCGAAGGCCACGCGAAGCGCAATGAAGCCGGCGAGGTGGTCGAGCTGTCGCCGATCCAGCAGAAGTTCCTCGAGCACTTCAGCTTCCAGTGCGGCTATTGCACGCCGGGCTTCGTCAACGCGGCGACCGTGCTGATCGAGCGCCTGAAGCGCGAGCCGATCGCGAAGGCCGACGTGGAGCGCACGATCACCGACGCGCTCGACGCACACCTCTGTCGCTGCACGGGCTATGTCCGCTACTACGAAGCCGTCAAGGACGTGGTGCTGACGACGCCGGGACTCGTGAAGGAAGCGCCATGAAACGCACATTCGCTCATCGTGCCGCGCGGGCCGCCGGCCTGCCCGCGCTCGCGGCGTCCTTCGCGCTGCTGCTCGCCGCGTGCGGCGGCCACGACGCGCCGGCGTCGAGCGCGGCGTCCGGCGCGCCCGGCGCCGACGCGGTCGCGCGCGGGCGCTATCTCGTCAAGGCCGCCGACTGCGCGGCGTGCCACACCGCGAAGGACGGTGCGCCGTTCGCCGGCGGCGCGGCGCTCGAATCGCCGTTCGGCACGTTCTACGGCTCGAACATCACGCCCGACAAGGATCACGGGATCGGCGGCTGGAGCGCGGACGATTTCTACGCCGCGCTGCACGACGGCAAGGCGCCGGGTAAGCGCCTGTATCCGTCGATGCCGTACACGTCGTACCGGCAGCTCACGCGCGCCGACGCCGACGCGATGTACGCGTACCTGATGACGGTCAAACCTGTCGCGCAGGAAAACCGCGCGCACGACCTGAAGTTCCCGTACAACCTGCGCTTCGGCATGGTCTTCTGGGACATGCTGTTCCTGAAGGACAGTCTGCCGGATGCATCGGCCGGACAATCCGCCGACTGGCAGCGCGGCCGCTATCTCGCGGGCGCACTCGGTCACTGCGCGGAATGCCACACGCCGCGCGCGTTCACGGGTCAGCTCGACGGCGCGAAGCCGTTCGCGGGCGCCGCGCTCGGCCGCGTGGCCGCGCCCGACATCACGCCGGCCGGCCTCGCCGCGCGCGGCTGGACGGGCACCGACCTGCAGACGTTCTTCGGCGTCGGCATCGCGCCGCAAGGCTCGGCGTTCGGCGAGATGTATCCGGTCGTGCACCTGAGCACGCAATACCTGACGAAGGACGACCTGCGCGGCCTGTCGACGTACCTGCTCGGCGATACGCCGCCCGCGCCGCAACCGGTGAAGCCGGTGTCGGCCGATGCCGCGCAACTGGCGGCCGGCCGCTCGGTGTATCTCGCGGTGTGCGCGGGCTGTCACGGCTTCAACGGCGAAGGCAAGCCGCACGTGGCGGTGCCGATGAACGGCAATTCGACGGTGCGTCAGGCCGACTCGCGCAATCTGCTGGTCGCGATGCTCGACGGCATCGACGAGCAGAAGTTTGCCGGCTTCGAAAACCTGCAGCCGATGCCGGGTTTCGCGAAAACGCTGAGCGACGACGAACTCGCGCAGCTCGCGAACTATCTGCGCGCGACGTGGGGCGGCCAGCCCGCGAGCGTCACGCCGGCCGACGTGAAGGCGATGCGTTGAGTCGCGTCCCGGGGTAGTGCACCGCGCGCGAGCAGCCGGCTTCCGGTGTTCGCGCGCGATTTCGCGCCTCTTCCTTGCGGCGGCGCGTCAGTAGCCGCCGCCGCCGCCACCGCCACCGCCTCCGCTGCCTCCCGCGCCGCCGTACCGGCTCATGCCCGGTCCTTGCGACGTACCGCTGCCCGACGACGTACAGCCCGTGGACAGCACAAGCACCAGCGCCGCGATCAGCGCCGCAGCCAACGTTGCCGATTTCATTGCGATCTCCTTGCTGCGCGCAGGCAACAGGAAAGGCGGTTCGCGTGAACCGCGTCTGCGCGATGACAAGACGTTTCGGCGGGGCGCTTATTCCATGCTTTTTGCGTATCGCCGCGGCGGTGCCTGGATCAACGATAGACGAGATCGGCGCGGCGATTCTGCGCCCACGCTTCCTCGTCGTGGCCGAGCGCGACCGGCTTTTCCTTGCCGAGGCTGACAGCCTCGAGTTGCGTCGCCGGCACGCCGAGCGTTTCGAGCGCGCTCGCCACGGCCTGCGAGCGGCGCTGGCCGAGCGCGAGGTTGTATTCGGACGTGCCGCGCTCGTCGGTGTTGCCCTGGATCAGCACGCGCCGCGCGGGATGGCTGCGCAGGTAGTCGGCGTGCGCCTGCAGCAGCGACTGGAATTCGGGCTTCACCGAGTACTGGTCGAAATCGAAGTAGATGCTGCGCTTCGCGAGCGGGCTGTTCGGATTGTTCAGATCGTCGGCCGTCACCGTCGCGACGGTTTCACTCGACGGCGTCGGCGCCGCGCCGGCATTCTCGGGCGTCTTCGCCGCGTGGTGGCAACCGGCCAGCAGGACGAAAGTTGCCAGGACCGCAATTCGCTTCATTTTGCTCATCGTTCTTCTCCAGCGGTTGACTGCGTTGAAAGCGGGGCGCGTGCCATTCGCACGCAGCCGTCCGGTCGCCATGGCGCGAAAGGTCCGGCTCCGTTGCCGTGATGCAGGTTCGTAAGCCGGTGGTGCGCCAGATGAAAGAATGTTGCGGGCCGGAACGCCGGAGCGCGGCGTCGCTGCAAACAGATTAGGAAAAATGTCACAACGTGCCCAGTTTCTCCGCATTTTTTGCGCAAACGCGACAGCCGGGAGGCATTCTTGCTTCCGCGCCTGGGGTGCGGTACGCGACGCCCGCCACGGCGAAAAAGGCCGCGCAGAGCGCGCGGCCTTGCCGGTGCCGGACACCGCGATCGGGTGATGGAGGAAGCGCTCGCCGAATGCAGTCGGTCAGCCGCGTGACGGCGCCGCCCGCACGCCGCATCGTCAGAACTTGTGGCGTAGCCCCAGCGCGACGACGGCCTGATTGCTGTTCGCGGAAGGCGTCATGGTCCAGACCGTCGCGTTGAACGCCGGATTGCCGTTGCCGCCGCTCACGCTCTGGTAAGTGCCTTCGAGATACGCATCCGTGCGCTTCGACAGCGCATAGTCGGCCTGCGCGACGACCTGGTTCCATTTCGGGCGGGTCTGTCCCGTGCGGGTGTCGAAGCGGCCAATCGTGTACGTGTACGCGGCGGCGACGCTCAGCGCGCGCGTGACGAAGTAGCGTCCGTCGATCGAGAAGTTGTCGAACACCAGCGATTCGCCCTTCAGCGGCGCGATGTTGCCGCCCTGGAGCACGCCCGTCACGCCGTCGGTGGTCGAATGCGACCACGCGGCGCCGACCGAGTGCGGCCCGAACGCGTAACGGCCGGCCATCGCCCAGATCTGCTGGTTGCCGCCCGTGATGGTCGCCGAGCCGTCGACCGTGCTCAGCGCGCCGTCCGGATTCGGCGCGTTGCGGTCGCGGCTGATCTTCAGGTAGCCGGCGCCGAGCTTCAGCGGCCCGTTCGCGTACGACAAGCCCGTGCTCCACACCGCGTTGTTGGAGAACTGGCCGGGCGTGTTCGAAAACCCGATCATCGCGCCGAAGGTCAACCCGCGAACCGTCGGGCTCGTGTACTTCACCGCGTTATTGATGCGCAGGTTGCGGTTCGAATCGTCGTTGTCGTACGGGTGGACCGCAAGGTTGCCGCCCCAGCCGGGGCCGGACGCGCCGAGCGGCGTCACGAAATCGAGGATCAGGTCGTACTGGCGGCCGAAGGTCAGCGCGCCGGCCGTCCTGGATTCCACGCCGAGCCACGCCTGGCGGCCGAACAGATCGACGCCTTTCTGCGACAGCTTGCCAGTGGTGCCAGAGAAGCCGTTTTCGAGCGAGAAGACCGCGGCCAGTCCGCCGCCGAGATCCTCGCGACCGCGCAGCCCCCAGCGCGACGCATTCAATGCGCCGCTCGTCATCGCGACGCCGCCGCTGCCGGGCGAGCCGGCACCGCGCGTGCGGTGGTTGGTGGAGTAGGTGATCGACGTGTCGATCAGGCCGTACAGCGTCACGCTGCTCTGGGCAAGCGCGACATCCGACACGAAGCCGGTCAGGCAGGCGGCAATGACGGTCCCCGCGACGCGTGTGCCGGCATGCTGGTTCGTTTGGCAGGAATGCATAGGCGTTTTGTTGTTGTTGGGCCGGCCTGGCGGCCGACGGATCGAGCGGCCATTATTGGAGATCGTGCGGCGGTCGATTAAGGCGTTGCACAGGAAAGGTCCTCTGCCCAATCACTCGGAATCGCGGTAGGGCGACTTGCGGGGAGACGGTCGGGAAGGAGCGGCTGAGACGGTGCGTAGGGTTCGGCGCGCCATCGCGCGACGGTGGTGTGCCGAACGTCTAGACCCGGCCCGAACGCTCGCCGTAGAAATCCCGAGACCGGAATCCACCACGATCGGACGCGATTCCACCTGGAACGACATGGAGCAGGGCAGAATAGGGCGCGCGTGGCGCATGCCGACCGCTGTCGGCAGCGCGCCGATTCACGAAAACCTGTCGAGTCTCCATGGCGTTTCCGATGTCCCCTATCTTGCGTCCCATCCGGTTGGTGTCCCGAACGACGGCCGGTGTTGCATTCGTCGTCAGTCTGCTGTCGGGCTGCGCTGCGCTGTCTTCATCTGCGCCGGTCGACCCTCAGCAGCAGTTCGTTGCGGAGCAGCGAAATGCGAACATGCGATACATCGACAGTCTCGCGGCGTACAAGCCCGTTTTCCAGAATCCCGGCAACTATAGTCGAGCGCAGGTGCTGGAAAAGTACGACGCGGTTCTCTATCAATACTCGCTCGCTGCGGTGAGCTGGGTTCGCGCAATCTATCCTGCCACCCGGCAGACGTTGCCGCCATCCCTGCAACCATTGCCTGCACCGTCCGGGCCGCTCAGCCTGGCGGACGTGAACCGACACTACGAACACGCGCTCGGCATGAACGCCGGCATGTGGGAGATCAGCATGGCCGCGGATTTCGGCAAGCCGTCGAAACTGGCGGTGCCGCGATATGACGGGCCGTTGCTTTTCATGCCGTTCGCACCGCCTTTGCCGCCGCTGCAGGATGTTCGCGATCCGCAGTTCGCGCGGCTGGTGACCATGACGAAGAAGCTGGACGACGCGCAGAAGGCGGACCTCGCTCGACAGAACGCGGCGACCGCGAAACAGATGGCGGAGAACGCCGCGATGCACGCGGCAAACCATCCGCCCGGCCCGAATCCGCTGGACTCGATCGATCCGCGGACCGGGTTGCCGTATCCGGCACCGCAACAGGACACGCAGCGCTGGTGCACGATGATGGGCAACGGTGTGGGTGGTCGGGTGCCGTGTTGAATCGGGGCGGACGACGGCGGGCTGATCCGATGTGACGTGGACGTCATGGTGATCGTCCCAGTCGCGTTCGTCGCTGGCGCTCCCAAGGGTGCGGACAATCAACCTACAGGCCAGAACACGACATTAGGATATGGCTGCCACAACAAAAAATGTCGATAATTCACCTTATGTCAAATTTTAAATAGCCATGATCACCCTCTATGGCGCGGGTTCGGCAATCTCGAATGCGTCCATACGCTGAAAAATCTGCCAATCGGGCGCGCCCCAACTGCAGCGCGCCCACCCTCAACCGACCATCAAACCGCCATCACCGTCACCGACTTCGTGACGAGATACGGCTCCAGCGCTTCCGGCCCGCCTTCCGACCCGTAGCCCGAATCCTTCACGCCGCCGAACGGCATTTCCGGCCACGGCGTCGCCGGCTGGTTGATCCACAGCATCCCGACTTCGAGGCGTTGCGTCAGCAGATGCACGTTCGCGAACGAACGCGTGAACGCGTAGCCGGCCAGACCGAACGGCAGACGGTTCGCCTCGGCGATCGCATCCTCGAGCTTGTCGAACCCGCGAATCGCCGCGACCGGGCCGAACGGCTCGTTGTTGAACACGTCCGCTTCGAGCGGCACGTTCGCGATCACGGTCGGGGCGAAGAAGTTGCCTTCCGCGCCGATCCGCTCGCCGCCGGTCTCGATGCTCGCGCCGACCTTGCGCGCGTTGTCGACGACCGACGCCATCGCGGTCAGGCGTCGCGGGTTCGCGAGCGCGCCGAGCGTCGTGCCTTCGTCGAGACCGTTGCCGATCTTCAGCCCTTCCGCATGCTTGACCAGCGCGCGCGTGAATTCGTCGCGGATGCTGTTGTGCACGAGGAAACGCGTCGGCGAAATGCAGACCTGTCCCGCGTTGCGGAACTTCGCCCCGCCGGCGGCCTTCACTGCGAGCGCGACGTCCGCATCCTCGGCGACGATCACCGGCGCGTGGCCGCCCAGTTCCATCGTCGCACGCTTCATGTGCTGGCCCGCGAGCGCGGCCAGCTGCTTGCCGACCGGCGTCGAACCCGTGAACGTGACCTTGCGGATCACCGGGTGCGGAATCAGGTACGACGAGATTTCAGCCGGATCGCCGTACACGAGACCGATCACGCCCGCCGGCACGCCCGCATCGACGAACGCGCGCAGCAGCGCGGCCGGCGACGCCGGGGTTTCTTCCGGCGCCTTCACGAGGAACGAACAACCAGTGGCGAGCGCGGCGCTCAGCTTGCGCACGACCTGGTTGACCGGGAAATTCCACGGCGTGAACGCCGCGACCGGGCCGACCGGTTCCTTCACGACCGTCTGCTGCGCACCGAGATTGCGCGGCGGCACGATCCGGCCGTACACGCGGCGCCCTTCGTCCGCGAACCATTCGATGATGTCGGCCGCCGACAGCACTTCGACGCGCGCTTCGGTGAGCGGCTTGCCCTGCTCCTGCGTCATCAACTGCGCGATCGCGTCGGCGCGTTCGCGCACCAGCGCGGCCGCCTTGCGCATCGTCGCCGCGCGTTCGTGCGCGGGCACCTTGCGCCATGCTTCGAAGCCGCGCTGCGCGGCGGCGAGCGCACGGTCGAGATCGGCGATGCCCGCGTGGGCCACCTTGCCGATCGCCTTGCCGGTCGCCGGGTTCACGACGTCGATCGTCTTGCCGCTCGCGGCGTCGACCCACTCGCCGTCGATCAGCAATTGCGTATCCGTATAAGTCACGTTAGCCATCCAGACACCCCTACATTGCGTCGATAAAACGCGCGCGGCCGCGAACGGCCGCACGCCGGTTGACAGAAAAAGCCAAGCCGCCGGGGCAGGCACGCACCCGGCGGCGTCGACGGCAGGCACGCCGGCCCGCCATCGTTGCGCGGCGCACCGCGCTCAGTGCGCGGCCGCCGTCGCCTTGCGGAGTTTCGCGACGTCCGCCGCCTGCACGGCCGGCGCGCCGTTGTTCCAGCCGGCGCGCATGAACGTCAGCACGTCGGCGATCTGCCGGTCGTTCAACTGGTTCGAGAACGCCGGCATCGGATACGCGGACGGCACGCCGCCGATCACGAGCGTGTCGCTGCCGTTCAGCGTCACGTTGATCAGCGACGATGCATCGGCCTCGAGCACGTTCGGATTGCCGGCGAGCGGCGCGAGCAGCGGCGCGTAGCCGCGCCCGTCCACACCGTGGCAATGCAGGCAGTAAGCGTTATACACCTTCGCGCCCGGATCCGTTGCCGGTCGGCCCAGCGCGGCCTGCGTCGCCTTCGGATCGTAGCGGTACGGCGGCGCGCCCGTGCCGCCTGCCGCCGGCAGCGATTTCAGGTAGCGCGAGATCGATGCCAGATCGTCGTCGGTCAGTTCCTGCGTGCTGTGGTTGATCACGCTTACCATCGAGCCGAACGCGGTCGCGTGCTGGTTCGCGCCGGTCTTCAGGAACTGCGCGACGTCGGCCTCGTTCCAGCGGCCGAGCCCGGTGTTGTGCTCGCCGGTCAGGTTCGACGCGAACCAGTTGTCGATCGACGCGCCCGACAGGAACGCCGCGCCGCTTTCGTCGAGCGCCTTCTCCTGGAAGCCGACACCGCGTGGCGTGTGGCACGACCCGCAGTGCCCGAGCCCCTGCACGAGATACGCGCCGCGGTTCCACATTGCGTCCTTCGCCGGCTTGTCCGCGTATGGCGTCGTGTCGAGGAACACCTTGTTCCACAACGCGAGCGGCCAGCGCATGTTGAGCGGCCACGGGATGTCGGATGGCCGGTTCGCCTGCTTCACCGGTTCGACGCCGTGCATGAAGTACGCATACAGCGCCTTCACGTCGTCGTCCCTCAGCTTCGCGTACGACGGATACGGCATCGCCGGATACAGATTGTGACCGTCCTTCGCGACGCCCTTGCGCAACGCGCCGGCGAACTCGGCTTCGGTATAGCCGCCGATGCCGGTCTCCGGGTCGGGCGTGATGTTGGTCGTGTAGATCGCGCCCATCGGCGTGACCATCTTCAGGCCGCCCGCGAACGGCGTGCCGCGCGGCGCGGTGTGGCACGCGACGCAGTCGCCGGCTTTCGCGAGATACGCGCCGCGCGCGACGAGTGCGCTGTCGGCGGGCGCCGCTTGCGCGGCCTGCGCGGCCGTGCCGGCCAGCAGTGCGGACAGCGCGAGCAGCGACGCGCGGAGCGCATTCGGGTTCAGGGTGAGATGTCGCATGGTCGTCCCCTCCTCCTCAGGCCGTTTTCAGCTGGTTGCCGACCGGCAGCTTGCGCAGCCGCGTGCCGGTCGCCGCGAAGATCGCGTTCGCCAGCGCCGCCGCGGTCGCGGCCGTGCCCGGCTCGCCGATCCCGCCCGGCGCCTCGCCGCTCTTCACCAGATGGACTTCGATCGGGGGCACCTCGTTGATTCGCATCATCCGGTAGTCGGTGAAGTTGGTCTGCACGACGCGGCCGTCCTCGATCGTGATCTCGCCGTACAGCGCGCCCGTGATCCCGAAGATGATGCCGCCCTGCACCTGCGCCTCGATCGTGTTCGGATTCACGACCATCCCGCAATCGACCGCGCACACGACGCGCTTGACCTGCACTTCTCCGTCGTCCACCGCGACGTCGATGACGATCGAGAAGAAACTGCCGAACGCATGCATCACCGATACGCCGCGCCCTTGCCCCTTCGGCAGCGACGCGCCCCAACCGGCCGCCTTCGTCGCGACGTCGAGCACGTTGCGGGCGCGCGGCGTCTTGTCGAGCAGCGCGCGACGGTATTGCACCGGGTCGGTCTTGGTCTGCACGGCCAGTTCGTCGATGAAGCTTTCGACGACGAACGTGCTGCGCGTCGGCCCGACGCCGCGCCAGAACGCAGTTGGCACGTGGCGCGGCTCCTGGCGCACGTAGTCGACGAGCTGGTTCGGCAGGTCGTACGGCAGCTCGGCCGCGACCTCGACCGCGTCGGGATCGACGCCGTCCTTGACCGCGGGCGGAGCGAAGCGCGCGAGAATCGACGAGCCGACGATCCGGTGCCGCCACGCGACCGGCTTGCCGTTCGCATCGAGGCCGGCCGAGAGCGTGTCGTAGTAGCACGGCCGGTACATGTCGTGCTGGACGTCTTCCTCGCGCGTCCAGATCACCTTCACCGGGGCATTGACCTGTTTGCCGACCTTCACGGCCTGCCCGATCATGTCGGTCTCGAGCCGCCGGCCGAACCCGCCGCCGAGCAGATGGTTGTGCACGACGATCTTGTCCGGCGACAGGCCGGTCAACTGCTGTGCCGTGTCCCGTGCGCGGGTTGGCACCTGCGTGCCGACCCAGATATCGCAGCCGTCGCCGCGCACGTGCACCGTGCAGTTCACGGGCTCCATCGTCGCGTGCGCGAGCAACGGCTGTTCGTAGACGGCGTCGACGCGCGTCTTGGCGTTCGCGAACGCGTTGCCGACGTCGCCTTCCTTGCGCGCGACCGCGCCCTTGCCGTTCGCCGCCGCCTGCGCGAGATCCGCGAACAGGTCCTTCGTCGACACCTTCGCGCCCGCGCCTTCGTTCCACTTCACGACGAGCGCCGATGCGCCGCGCTTCGCGGCCCACGTGTGGTCGCCGACCACCGCGACCGCGTTGTCGACGCGCACGACCTGGCGCACGCCGGGGATCTTCTTCGCCGCCGTGTCGTCGACGCTCGCGACCGTGCCGCCGAACACCGGGCTGTTCACGATCACCGCGTACAGCATGCCGGGCAGGCGCACGTCGAGCCCGAACTGCGCGGTGCCGTCGACCTTCTCCGGCGAATCGAGGCGCTTCGCGGGCGTGCCGATCAGCTTGAAATCCGCCGGCTGCTTCAGCGCGACGTCCTTCGGCACCGGCAGTTTCGCCGCGGCGTCGGCCAACTGGCCGTACGATGCGCGCCGGCCGGTCGGCGGATGCTGCACTTCGCCGTTTGTCGCGCGGCAACTGGCCGGATCGACGTTCCATTGCTTCGCGGCCGCCGAGACCAGCAGCGTGCGCGCGGTGGCGCCCGCGCGGCGCAGCGGTTCCCACGCGTAGCGCACCGACGTCGAGCCGCCGGTGAGCTGGCCGCCGAGCAGCGGATCGAGGAACAGCTTCTCGTTCGGCGGCGCATGATCGAGCGTGACGCTCGACAGCGGCACCTCGAGCTCTTCCGCGATCAGCATCGGCAGCGCCGTATAGACACCCTGCCCCATCTCGACCTTCGGCATCACCAGCGTGATCTTGCCGGCGCGGTCGATCTGCACGAATGCGTTCGGGGCGAACACGCCCGACGGTGCGGGCTCGGCTGCGTCGCCGCCGATCACCGAGCGGCGCGCATCGTCGCCCGCCGCCGGCAGGCTGAAGCCGAGCAGCAAGCCGCCGCCGGCCGCCGCGCCGAGCGACATGCCGAGTTTCAGAAACCCGCGGCGCGACACACCGGCGCCGACCCTGCCTGCTTCGAGGAGTCCTCGCGACATGTCAGGCCTCCTTCGCGGCTTGTTTGACGGCCGCGCGAATGCGGTGGTACGTGCCGCAGCGGCAGATGTTGCCGGCCATGGCCGCGTCGATGTCGGCATCGCTCGGGTTCGGGTTCGATGCGATCAGCGCGGTGGCGGCCATCACCTGCCCCGACTGGCAGTAGCCGCACTGGACGACGTCGAGCTCGCGCCACGCCTGCTGGACCTTGTGGCCGGCCGGCGTCGCGCCGACGGCTTCGATCGTCGTGATCTTGCGGCCCGCGACGGCGGCGACCGGCAGCACGCACGAACGCGCGGCCACGCCGTCGAGATGCACGGTGCACGCGCCGCATTGCGCGATCCCGCAGCCGAACTTGGTGCCGGTCAGGCCGACGACGTCGCGCAGCACCCAGAGCAAGGGCATGTCGTCGGGGGCGTCGACCGAGCGGGTTTCGCCGTTGATGTTGAGGGTGATCATTCAGCCTCCGGGGCCGTTGTATTGGGGAGCGGCGCGAACGATGCGCGCCGCGTCATGGGGGCGTCGCCGTTGCGTCGTGCGCAACGGGTGCCGCGCGGCCCGGGTGCGGGCGAGCCGCGGCGGTGGTGTTGCGTGCTTGCGTCGTTACTCGGCCACGTCGATGGCCGACAGCACCTTGATGACGGGCGGTGCGGTGAACCAGTCGGCCGACTTCGTGCGGAATTCGCCGAAATACGGGCTGGCGAGATGCGCGTCGAACGCCGCCTGGTCGTCGTAGATCTCGTACAGATGCAGGGTCGGCGCGCCGTCCTGCTCGCGGAACAGGTCGTAGCGCCGGTTGCCCGGCTCGGTGCGTGTCTTCGCGACCATGCCGCGCAGTTCGGCCTCGGCGGCCTGCGCGTGTTCGGGTTTCAGGAACAGCGAAGCAATCACGTGAAGCGCCATTTTCTACTCCTTTGAAAACGGAAACGAGCATGCCACAAGCCGGCGTCTCGCGACGCCAGCGTGCAGCGGTTGTCTGTCGCCGAACGGCGGGATCAGGCCAGTTCGTCCGGGCCGACGCGCACGACGACCTTGCCGAAATTCTTGCCGGCCAGCAAGCCGATCAGCGCTTGCGGCGCGTCGGCGAGATCGGGCACGACGTCCTCGAGCGTCTTGACCTTGCCCTGCGCGACCCACTCGCTCATGTCCTTCAGGAACGGCGCATAGCCGGTTGCATAGTGATCGAGGATGATGAAACCCTGCACGCGAATGCGCTTGCGCAGGATCGCGCCCATCAGCGCCGGCACGCGGTCACGGCCGGTCGACACGGCCTTGTCGTCGTAGGCCGCATCGTTGTAGTGCGCAATGATGCCGCAGACCGGCACCCGCGCATGGTCGTTCAGCAGCGGCCACACTGCGTCGAACACCGCGCCGCCGACGTTCTCGAAATACACGTCGATGCCGTTCGGGCACGCGTCCTTCAGCTTCGCGGCGAACGCCGGATCGCGATGGTCGACGCACGCGTCGAAGCCGAGCGTGCCGGTCACGTACGCGCACTTGTCGGCGCCCCCCGCGACGCCGACCACGCGGCAACCCTTCAGCTTCGCGATCTGGCCGACCACCGCGCCGACCGCACCGCTCGCGGCCGCGACGACCACGGTTTCGCCGGCCTTCGGTTCGCCGATCTTCAGCAGCCCGGTGTATGCGGTGAAGCCCGGCATGCCGAGCACGCCGAGCGCGTACGACGGGTGCGCGAAATCGCGGCCGAGCGGGATCAGGTCGCGTCCGTCGGACAGCGCGTAGTCCTGCCAGCCGGCGCCGGCGACGACGAGATCGCCTTCGCGAAACGCGGGCAGGTTCGACGACACCACGCGGCTGACCGTGCCGCCGACCATCGGCTGGCCCAGTTCGGCCGGCGGCGCATAGGACGGCGCGTCGCTCATCCGGCCGCGCATGTACGGGTCGAGCGACAACCAGACGGTGCGCAGCAGTACCTGACCGGGGCCGGGAACCGGCACGTCACCGGTTTCGGCGCGGAAGTTGTCCGGCGTCGGTGCGCCGACCGGGCGCGAATTCAGGACGATCTGGCGGTTTGCGATCTTGCTTTGCGGCATGTGTGCCTCCGTCAACAGGAATGAACGTGCTTCGTGGGCACGATCGGATCAGGGATGGACCAGCGGGAAGTGCGCGTCTGCGGCGGCATCGGCAAGCAGGCCGGTGCGGTCGCAGGCAGGCGGTGGGAACGATCGGGACAGCGTAACGCGGCGTGAAGCGTTCGTCATGAGTGATTGAGTAGACCAGTCGTCTAGGGTCAAGGCAAAAACAAGGCGCGCCGGTGCGCGCCCGGACTACGACTGCGCACCGTCGGATGCGGCCGGCGGCAGGCTCAGCATGCGCCGCGTTTCGGCCATCGCCCTTTCGAGCGGCTGGCGGTTGCGGTGAATCTTTTCCAGCAGTGTCGCGCCCAGCCACAGCTCGTACAGGATCGCGGCCGTGTGCGACGGATCGTCGACGCCGCTCAGCGAACCGTCGGCGAGCCCGGCCTCGATGCCGCCCGCGAGCCGCTCGATGATCTGGCTGGTGCCGCGCCGCAGCACCGCGCGCATCGCTTCCGACAGATCCGACACTTCCGCGCCGAGCTTCACCGCGAGGCACTTGCCTTCCGGATCGTCCGCGCATTGCGTGTGCAGCCAGTTGCCCCAGTACGTCATCAGGCGCTCGGCGCCCGTGCCGGCCTGCTGCTTGAGCAGCTTGTCGAGATGCGCGAGATAGCCTTCGAAATACGATTCGAGCAGCGCTTCGCCGAATGCTTCTTTCGAGCCGAAGTAATGGTAGAACGAGCCCTTCGGGATGCCCGCTGCAGCGAGAATCTCGTTCAGACCGACCGCCGAGAACCCCTTGTGGAGCATGATCGGCTTCGCGATGTTCAGGATGTGCTGGCGGACTTCGGCGCCTGAAGATGCATTCATGATGGCGTATGGTAGCAACGATTAGACCGGTCGTCTAGTAACGTCGAGCCGGCATGTTGAGCGGCACTTTACCCGATCCCAGTCGTGCGCCCAATGCCCGGCCGGCGTGCTGCTCGCCCGCGCGTGCCGTCTGCGCGTGGCGCGTCATGTCGACGACTCGGTTTCGCCGTCAGCGCGGCGCTTCGTCGGCACGCTTTCTCGTGCGCGCCCGCCGCTCGCTCCGCTCGACGGCCGGGATGGTCTTGACGCCGCGCAACGGCGGCCGGCGCACCCGCGCCGCCATCTCGCGCCTCAGCGCGTCAAGTTCGGCGCTGCGCGCCGCGTCGGCCGCCAGTGCGCCGTCGAGCTGCCCCTGAAGCACGCCGCAGCGATGCAGCGCGTCACCGAGTTGTGCCTGTAGCGCGGCCGCTTCCTTCCGCTGCTGCGCGTCGCGCTGTTCCGCGCGCGATGTCGCCGCGTCGAGTTCCTTTTGCAAGCGCACGGTCGCGAGCCGCTCGCGATCGATTTCCTGAAGCGCCCGCTTTTCCGATGCGCGCAGCCGCTCTTCGGCGCGCCCGGTGTCGTCGCGCAGCCGGTCGAGCTGGGTGGTGAAGTCCGCACGGGCCTGCGCGAGTGCACGGTCGCCCTCCGCGTTGTCTGCCTTCAGGCGTTCGATATCCGCTTGCATTGCCCGCCGCGATGCATCGTCCGCCGCTCTTGCCTGCTCCAGTTCCTGAATGCGGACCTGCGCAGCCAGCAGCGCGGCCGTGCGTTGCTCCAGCGCGGTTTCGGTGCGGGCCAGTTCGGCTTGCAGCGTCGCCACTTCTGCTTGCGCCGCTGCCCGCTCGGCCTCGACTTCCGCGCGCAGCGCGTCGAGTGCGGCGGCCGCGTCGGTGCTCGACCGGTTCCATAGCGCCGCAACCAGTTCGCCGGCCGCCGCCTGCAGATCGGCCGGCAGGTCCGGATGCTCGATGCGCACACGGCTCTTTTCCCGCAGCTCGGCCCAGAACTCCCCGAGAACGGCTGTCGGCGTGCTCATGCTGCCCTTGCGCACGAGCTGGTACAGGCGGTTGGCCGTCGGCGTGATGCCGAAACGGAAGAACAGCAGTGCGCAGGCTTCGCGGTACAGCTCGCGGGTTTTCGGGAAGTCGGCCTTGAGGCGCTCGATTTCGGCGGTCAGGCGGGGTTCATCGGCGGCGAGGTCGGACATGGCGGGCTTCGAAGGAAATTTCGTAAATAATATAACGTAAACCGTTAAATACCCAATTTTTCAGGGTTTAGATTTGACATTATTTCTATAATGTTGAATCGTCGGCTTCGGGCGGCCCTCCCCGATCACAGCGTTGAATCTTCCCGCCCAGCCCGCCTTCGCGTCGAGCATCGCGCCCCGTTGCCCCGCTATCCGGCCGCCTGTCACGGACCTGCCATCGTCGACCGGTAGCGTTCGAGCTTCCCCCCCGTTTTCTACAGACGAACCCGCCATGCAGCGCCCGTCGCGCGCCACGTCCCACGTTTACACAGCCACGTCCCGCGCCCTCGCCGTCAGCCTCGCGATCAACCTGCTGTTGCTCGCCGTCGAGGCGGCGGCGGCATGGTCCGCGCATTCGTCGGGGCTGCTCGCGGACGTCGCGCACGCGGCGATCGATCTCGCAGCCGATGCGCTGCTCCTCGTCGCCTGCCGGTTCGACGCGCGCCTGCCGCCGGAGCGCCGCCCGACCTACGAGCCGCTCGCGCTCGCGGGCCTCGGCGCATTGCTGGCCGTAACCGGTGCGCAGATGATCTGGCATGCGCTGACGCGGTTCGATACGCCGCCCGTCGTGCAGCCGGGCGCGACCGCGCTTGCGCTGGTTGTCGTCACGCTCGCCGGCAAGGCCGTGCTGTCGTACTGGATGCTGCGCAAGGCGCGCGAGACCGGCTCCGCGCTGCTCGAGGCGAGCGGCTGGCACGTGCGGACCGATGCGCTGTCGTCGTTGCTCGCGGCGCTCGCGATGAGCGCGGCGCTGGTCGGCTTCGGCCGTCTCGACGACCTCGCGGCGCTCGCGATCGGCGCGCTCGTGATCCGCACGGGCGCCGGGTTCGTCCGTCGCGGCTGGGCGCAGTGGCCGGCATGGGCGGATTGGGCGAATCGCTCGACGCGCGGGTCGTGAACGCCGCGGGTGTCGCCCAACGCCCGATTCGCGCCCATGCCTGTACGATCGGCCCCGCTTAACAGGCTATCGTTTGTTTTTCTTTGATACAGGCTATGATTTGTATTTGTACAATACATGCCATAAACTGTATTTTCCGATTACAAACGATCGCCTGTCATCTCGCGGAGCGCCCGATGGCCTTTCCAGTCCAGACCCTGACCCAGTTGCGCCCGATACTCGTCGGCTTCCGGAAATCCGCGGGACTCACGCAGGCGCAACTGGCCGCCCGCCTCGGCATCACCCAGCAATCCTATGCCCAGCTCGAAGCCAACCCGTCGGCGGTCAGCATCGAACGGCTTTTCAAGGTGCTGAACGCGCTCGGCGTTCGGATGATGCTCAGCCCGGACGAACGGGATGCGCCGGCGGAAGCAGCCGATTCGGCTTCCGGCGCCGAGCCGCCGGCGCGCCGCAAGCCGGTCGCGAGCAAGCGCGGCGCCACGGCCGCCCAGGCCTCGACCGGAGCCGCGGCCGACGCCGCGCGGAAGCGCCCGGCAGCGACGACTCGCGCCAGGCCACGCGTGTCGAAGCGGGAGGACTGGTGACGATGGCCGCACGTGCCCGCCACGACCGGCTCGACCTGTGGATGAACGGCATTCCCGTCGGGTACTGGGAAATCCGCCGCGGCGTCGAACGTCTCGTCTACCTGCCGGACTGGCTCGAGGATCCCCAGGGCCGGCCCCTGTCGTTGTCGCTGCCCTTCACGCCCGGCAACCAGCCGCACCAGGGCGCGATCGTGGCCGACTACTTCGACAACCTGCTGCCGGACAGCGAGCCGATCCGCCGCCGCATCGCGCAGCGTTACCGGCTCGGATCGACGGCGCCGTTCGAATTGCTCGCGTCGATCGGCCGCGACTGCGTCGGCGCGATCCAGATGCTGCCGCCGGGCGAGACGCCGGTCGATCTCGAGGCCATCGAAGGCGCGACGCTCGACGACGCAGCCGTCGCCGACGTGCTGCGCCACGCGACCGCCGCGCCGTTGCCCGGCCGCGCGGAGCCGGACGCCGACCTGCGCCTGTCGATTGCCGGCGCGCAGGAAAAGACCGCGCTGCTGCGTCGGCGCAATCGCTGGCTGCGGCCGTCGGGCAGCACGCCGACGACGCACATCTTCAAGCTGCCGCTCGGGCGTGTCGGCAACATGCAGGCCGACATGCGCACGTCCGTCGAAAACGAATGGCTGTGCTCGAAACTCGTCGCCGCGTACGGCCTGCCGGTCGCGCCGTGCGAGATCGGCCGGTTCGACGACCAGAAGGCGCTGATCGTCGAGCGCTTCGACCGGCGTCCGTCGCGCGACGGCTCGTGGATCCTGCGATTGCCGCAGGAGGACATGTGCCAGGCGACCGGCACGCCATCGGGAGCGAAATACGAATCGGACGGCGGCCCCGGCATCGAGACGATCATGGGCATCCTCGCGAACTCGGCCGAAGCGTCGCGCGACCGGATGAATTTTTTCGTCGCCCAGCTCGTGTTCTGGGTGCTGGCGGCGATCGACGGCCACGCGAAGAATTTCAGCATCGCGCACCTGCCCGGCAATGCGTATCGAAGCACGCCGCTGTACGACGTGCTGTCCGCGCATCCGATCATCGGCACGCGCCGCAACCAGATTCCGCCGCGCCGCGCACGCCTCGCGATGGCTGTCTGCGGGAAGAACCGGCACTACGTGATCGGCGAAATCCAGCCGCGCCACTGGATCGCGCAGGGCCGCCGCGTCGGCCTGACTGAAGACGACGTGCGCGTCGCGATGGCGGCCGTCGCCGCACGGACGGAGCCCGCGATTGCCGAAGCCGCTGCGCAGATCCCGGCGGATTTTCCGGCGGACGTGGCCGACGCGATCTTCGACGGCATGCGTCGGCACAGCCGCAAGCTCGCGGCGGCCGATCCGGCGTGATCGAAGGCATGCGCGGCGGCGTAACGGCCGCCGGCGCCAGGTCGTTCAGCCGGCGTCGCGAGCGCGGGCGAGTGCCGCCAGGTTGCCCTCGCCGAACCCGTGGTGCCCCTTGCGCTGCACGATCTCGAAGAAGATCTCGCCGGGACGGCGTTTGACGAAGGTCTGGAAAAACAGCCTCGGCACGCCGTCGCTGCCGATCTCGCCGTCGACCAGCACCGCGCGGCCGCGCAGCGCGTCGAGATCGACGCCGTGCCCCGGCAGCCGCGCATCGACGTCGTCGTAATAGCGTGCGGGCGGCTCGATGAACTCGACACCGTTCGCACGCAGCGCATCGACGCACGCCAGGATGTCGTCGGTGGCCAGTGCGACGTGCTGCACGCCCTCGCCCGGATGGTCGGGCAGGTACGCATGCATCAGCTCGGTGCGCCGCGTACCTTCCTCATAGACCGGAATCCGCACCGCGCCGCACGGCGACACCATCACGCGCGATTCCTCCGACACATGCCAATGCGCGTCGATCTGGTGGATCTCGCGGAAATGCAGCAAGTCATGGTAGAAATCCAGCCACTCCTGCATGCGGCCCGCGCCGACGGTTTGCGTGAAGTGGTCGACCTGCTGCAGGCCGACGCCCGCGCAATCGAGATCGGTATGCGCGGTCGCGATGTCGATCGGTCGGAAATCGATGTCGAAGATCGAGATGTCGCCGACGCCGCCGCGCTGGCCGTCCCGCCCGCGCCACCGGTCGACGAAATACAGGTGCGAATCGCCGATGCCCTGGATCGCCGGAATCTTCAGTTCGCCGACGCCGACCTTTTCGCCTTCGAACGCCCACGCACCGAGCTGGATCGCGCGCTCGAACGCGCGCCGGGCGTTCGCCACGCGCAACCCGATCGCGCACACGCCCATCCCGTATTCCTCCGCATAGCGCGCGGCGAATGACTCGGGTTCGGCGTTGATCAGGAAATGCATCTGCCCCTGCCGGTACAGCGTGACGTTCTTGCTGACGTGCCGCGCGATCGCCTTGAACCCGAACTGCTCGAAGCGCTGCGCAAGCGCGTCCGGCACGGGCGCCGCGAATTCGACGAATTCGAGGCCGGCCATCCCGAGCGGATTGGCGGCCGGATCGGCGACGGGCGGCGTATCGCTGGATAACGGGTGGGAATTGCCGGGCATTCCAGTCTCCGGGGGCATGCGGTCGATGGGGGAATGGTGCCTGTCGCGTGCGGCATGCGCGGCCGATGTGGCGGCCGCACTTCCGCCCCGGACGGGCGAGTTGTCGATGCTGCAGATTTTAACCAGATCGTTCACGGCGGCACACCCCGGCCGAACGGGATATCGACACGCCGCCTAGTGCAAACCCGAAAATCGTTCGATAATCGCACGGAATTGAACGATAATCGCGCGCATTATCCGATTGGCCAATTGCCGCCGTGCGGCGCGCGCCCTATTCTCCGTTCACCCATCGACTTCAATGCAGCATCGGACGCGGCGCCGCCACGATTCCACGATGCGCCGTGCCAGGAGACACCGCCATGACCCCTACCTTCGACACCCTCGACGCCGCCGCCGGCGCGCGTGCACGCAGCCAGGCCCGCAAGGCCGCGATCGGCAGCTTCGTCGGCGCCGTCGTCGACTGGTACGACTTCCTGCTGTATGGAATCGTCGCCGCGCTGGTATTCAATTCCGAGTTTTTCCCGAAAGTCAGCCCGACGATGGGCACGCTCGCGGCGTTCGCCACCTTCGGCGTCGGCTTCCTGTTCCGGCCGCTCGGCGGCATCGTGTTCGGCCACTACGGCGACCGGCTCGGCCGCAAGCGGATGCTCGTGCTGACCGTGATGCTGATGGGGCTGTCGACGGTCGCGATCGGCCTGCTGCCGACGTTCGCGACGATCGGCTGGTGGGCGCCCGTGCTGCTGGTGCTGATGCGCGCGATCCAGGGTTTCGCGGTCGGCGGCGAATGGGGCGGCGCGGCGCTGATGGCCGTCGAGAGCGCGCCGAAGCAGAAGAAGGCGTTCTACAGCAGCGGCGTGCAGGTCGGCTACGGCGTCGGGCTCGTGCTGGCCACCGGCATCGTCTCGATCCTGAGCCATACGCTCGGCGAGGCCGCGTTCAAGTCGTGGGGCTGGCGCCTGCCGTTCGTGTTCAGCATCGTGCTGGTGCTGATCGGGCTCTGGGTGCGCAAGAACATGGACGAATCGCAGGAGTTCGTCGACAAGGTCGAGCACGGCAACCGCAAGCTGCGCCTGCCGGTGCTGGAAGCGCTGACGCGCCACCCGAAGGCGTTCCTGCTGATCGTCGCGCTGCGGCTCGCCGAACTGTTCACGATGTACATCGTCACCGCGTTCGCGCTCAGCTATTCGACGACGAACCTCGGCATGTCGCGCGACCTGTTCCTGAACATCGGCCTGCTGGTCGGCGCGGTGAGCTGCGTGACGATCCCCTGCTTCGCGTGGCTGGCCGATCGCTACGGCCTGCGCCGCATCTACCTGATCGGCGCGCTGATCGGCCTTGCGTCCGCGGTGCCGTTCTTCGTCGCGCTGGAGTCGCGCTCGATCGCGTGGATCGTGATCTTCTCGATCCTGCTGGCGAACGCCGCGCACGACATGGTCGTAAGCGTCCAGCAGCCGCTGTTCACCGAGCTGTTCGGCGCCGAATATCGCTACAGCGGCGCCGGCGTCGGCTATCAGTTCGCGAGCGTCGTCGGCGGCGGGTTCACGCCGTTCATCGCGGTCGGGCTCGTCAGCGTGGCCGGCGGTTCGTGGCACCTCGTGGCCGGCTATCTGGCGGCCGGCTGCCTGATCTCGCTGGTGGTCGCCGCGCGGATGCGGGCGGCGCAATGATCGCCTAACCGGATGGCCGACCCGATTCACGGTCGGCCACGCGGCCGGTCATGCGACCATGCCGGCCGACATTCGACGTGCTGCAATTCGACCTGCTACATCGCGGGCGCGACGTCAAACACTGTCAGTTACGCGCGCCGATTCCCCTTTTCCCCCTCCGAACATTCCACGCCGCGTGCCGACCAATGGCATCATATGGGCCTACGTCAGTCACCGATACGCCCCCATATCATGTCGAATCTCATCGTCCACGGCGGCACTCCGCTGCGCGGGGACATCAAGCCGTCCGCGAACAAGAACGCCGTCCTGCCGATTCTGTGCGCCACCCTGTTGACCGATCAGCCGCTGCGTCTCGTCGGCGTGCCGGACATCACCGACGTGCGCAAGATTCTCGATATCTTCCGCACGCTCGGCAGCGACGTGTCGGTCGATTTCACGACGGGTCTGCTCGAGCTTCACCATCGCAACACGACGTTCGATCCGGCCGTCCATCGGCTGCCCGAGGCGATGCGTTCGTCGATCATGCTGATTCCGCCGCTGCTCGCGCGCTTCGGTGTCGCGCGCCTCGAGAACGACGTGAAAGGCTGCACGCTCGGCGTGCGCGAGATCGATCCGCACGTCGAGGTGTTCGAACGTTTCGGCGCGCACATCGAACGCACGCCCGATTCGCTGATCGTTCGTACCGACGGCCCGCTGACGGCCAACGATCACTGGCTCGACTACGCGTCAGTGACGACCACCGAGAACTTCGCGCTGTGCGCGACGGCCGCGAACGGCACGTCGACGCTGATGAACGCGGCCTCCGAGCCGCACGTGCAGGAGTTCAGCCAGTTCCTCGCGATGATCGGCGTCGCGATCGAGGGCATCGGCACGTCGCGGCTTTGCGTGACGGGCGGCGGCAAGCTCGGCGGCGGCGAGTTCCGCTTCGCCGAGGACTTCCATGAAATCGCGACGTTCCTCGCGCTCGGCGCGATCACCGGCGGCGACATCACGGTGCGCAATTCGTCGCCCGAGCATTTCCCGCTGATCGACCGCACGTTCGCGAAATTCGGCGTCACCGTCACGCACCGCGACGGCTGGTCGCGCGCGGAGCGCGACGGCCCGCTGCGCGTGCGCCGGCCGTTCACGCAGAACATCCTGACCAAGGTCGAGGCCGCGCCGTGGCCGTACCTGCCGGTCGACCTGCTGCCGATCTTCATCGCGCTCGGCGTGCGTGCGGAAGGCAGCGCGATGTTCTGGAACAAGGTCTACGACGGCGCGCTCGGCTGGTCCGGCGAACTGTCGAAGTTCGGCGCGCACGTGCTGCTGTCCGATCCGCACCGGCTGATCACGTTCGGCGGGCTGCCACTGACGCCGGCGCGCGTCGAGAGCCCGTACATCATTCGCGTCGCGATCGCGCTGCTGATGGTGGCCGCGAGCATCGAAGGCCGTTCGGAAATCATGAACGCGCTGCCGATTCGCCGCGCGCATCCGCATTTCGTCGAAAACCTGCGTTCGGTGGGCGCGAACGTCGAGTGGACGAGTAGCGAGTAAAGTCATGACGGATGCGGCGCGCGTAACGGTCGCGTCGCATCCGGTTCTCGCGCTTTTCATGCCGTATCGGTCGCTTCCATGCGCGGCCGCGCAGCGCTCTGCCATCGGCCGCCATCTATTCACGTCAGCACACTGCGTGCTGCTTCACGCTTCTTCCCGCAGTCTGCGCCAGACTGGCGATGCATCGTCGGAACGTCTACTTCCGCGACCCGTCGGCTTTTTCCCGCTCGCGGAAAACCAGATTCAGACCTGTCCAATTGCCGAAACGTGAGCCCCTATCCGGCGGGCAAGGATCGCGGATCAACCGATCTCCCGTTCCCCCACCAGTCGCGCGATAATCGCCCACTCCTGCGCGAACATCGCGCGCCATAGCCCATTCGTGATGACGAAAAAGCCCGAACTCGACCGACGCGACTGGATTGCCGGCCTCGAAAAAGGCCTGATGATCCTGGAGGCTTTCGACAGCCAGCACGCGCGCATGACGCCCACGCAGGCCGCAGCACGCACGGGCCTCACGCGCACGGCCGCGCGGCGCTACCTGTTGACGCTCGAATCGCTCGGCTACGTGTACACCGACGGCAAGCTGTACGGCCTCACGCCGCGCGTGCTGCGGGTCGGCTGGTCGTACTTCGATTCGGCGCGGCTGCCGCGCACGGTCCAGCCTTATCTGCAGCAACTGAGCGCGTCGCTGAACGAATCGGCGTACGTCAGCGTGCTCGACGGCTGGGAACTCGTGTTCATCGCCCGCAACGGCGTGTCGCGCGTGATGACGACGGGTTTCGTGCTCGGCGCGCGCGTGCCGGCGCCGCTGACGTCGCCCGGCGTCGTGCTGCTCGCCCATCATCCCGATCGCGAAGCCGTGCGCGCGTGGCTCGACGAGACCGAGCTGCCGCCGTTCACGCCGCACACGATCACCAACAAGGCGCGGCTGCTCGAACAGGTCGACCATGCGCGCGATGCCGGCTACGCGGCGATCGAGCAGCAACTGCAGGTCGGCGTTCGCGGGATCGCGGTGCCGCTGAAAAACCGTCACGGCGAAGTCGTCGCCGCGCTGAGCACGAACATGCCGATCGGCGCGGAGACAACCGACGCGGCCGTGCGACGTGTGCTGCCGCATCTGCAGGAAGCCGCGCTCGCGATGCTCAACGTGCTGTAGCGACCGACGCCGCCGTCACCCGATCCGCCACCACCGCGGCAGCAGGTTGCGCACTTCGCGCCGTCGGTAACGGTCGTCGATCAGATGCACGACGCCCTCGTCTTGCTCGGTGCGGATCACGCGCCCGGCCGCCTGCACGACCTTCTGCAGCCCCGGATACAGGTACATGTAGTCGTAACCGTTGCCGAAGCGCGCGTCCATCGCGCGCCGCATCTGCTCGTTGATGTCGTTGACCTGCGGCAGCCCGAGCGTCGCGATGAACGCGCCGATCAGCCGCTCGCCGACCAGGTCGACGCCTTCCGAGAACGCCCCGCCCAGCACCGCGAAGCCGACGCCGCGTCCGCCCGCGTCGAAGCGCGCGAGAAACGCGTCGCGCTCGCTTTCGGCCATGCCGGGCGCCTGCGCCCACACGGGGACGTCCGGATGGCGCGTCTGCATCAGCGCGACCACGCGCCCGAGGTAGTCGAAGCTGCTCAGGAAGCCGAGATAGTTGCCGGGCCGTGCCGCGTATTGGGCGGCGATCAGGTCGGCGATCGGTTCGAGCGAACGATCGCGGTCGCGCCAGCGCGTCGACACGTGGCTCGCGACGCGCACCGTCAGCTGCTCGGCGCGGAACGGCCCGTCGACGTCGAGCCAGCCCGTATCGCCGGGCAACCCCAGCGTGTCGCGATAGAAATGGAACGGGCTCAGCGTGCCCGAGAACAGCACGGTCGCACGCGCGGCTTCGTAGCGCGGCGCGAGGAAACCGGCAGGGATCACGTTGCGCACGCACAGCGTCGACTGGACGCGGCGCCGACGGCCGGCCGTCGCGACGCCGTCGAGCGCCGGCTGCCGCGGCATCGGTTCGCCCTGCAGCGTCGCGTCGAAGATCGACGCGCTGTCGAACGCCTCGGCCAGCACGCCGAACTGGATCGCCTCGAAATGAAAACGCAGCAGCGCGTCGCCGTTCGCGCGCGGCGCGTCGGTCAGGTGTTCGCCGATCGCCGCGACGAGGTTCTGCACGGCCGACACGATCGGGCCCGGCACGTCGGGATAAGCCGCATAGCGCTCGGCCTGCGCGCGATTGAGCGTGCCCCACGCGCGGGCGAGCCGGTCGAATGCCTTGCGCAACGCGGCCGGCGCGGCTTCGCGCGCGGCCGCGAACGCGAACGGATCGAGCGACGCGCTGTACATCTTGCGGGCGCGGTCGAGCAGGTTGTGCGCTTCGTCGACGAGCACGCCGACGCGCCACTGGTTCTGCTGCGCGAGCGTGTGCAGCATCGCGCTGCCGTCGTAGTAGTAGTTGTAGTCGCCGATCATCATGTCCGACCAGCGCGCGAGTTCCTGCGCCAGGTAGTACGGACAGACGTCGTGCGCGAGCGCGGCGGCGCGCACGGTATCGCGATCGAGCAGCCCGGCCTCGATCGCCGCGTCGCGCGCGGCCGGCAGCCGGTCGTAGAAGCCTTTCGCGAGCGGGCACGATTCGCCGTGGCACGCGAGGTCCGGATGCTCGCACGCCTTGTCGCGCGCGACGAGTTCCAGCACGCGCAACGGCAGCGCGGGCGTGCCGGCGCCGAGCGTCGTCGCCGCTTCGAGCGCGAGCGCGCGGCCGGGCGTTTTCGCGGTCAGGAAAAATACATGGTCGAGCTCGCCCTCGCCGCATGCCTTCAGCAGCGGGAACACGGTGCCGAGCGTCTTGCCGATGCCGGTCGGCGCCTGCGCCATCAGGCAGTGTTCGTTGCGCGCCGCGCGATAGACGGCCACCGCCAGCTCGCGCTGGCCGCTGCGGAACTGCCCGTGCGGGAACGCGAGCGCGCGCAGCGCCGCATCGCGCGCGGCGCGGTGGGCCGTCTCGCGTTCGGCCCAGCCGACGAAGCACGCGCACTGCTCGGCGAAGAACGTCGCGAGCGTGGCGGCATCCAGCGTTTCCGTCAGCACCGTCTCGCGCTCGGACACGATGTCGAAATACACGAGCGCGACGTCGATTGCCTCGAGGTCGCGCGCGTCGCACATCAGGTGCGCATAGACCTTCGCCTGCGCCCAGTGCAGCGCGCGATGGTTGGCCGGCATCGCGTCGAGGCTGCCGCGATAGGTCTTGATTTCCTCGAGCCGGTTCGCCACCGGATCGTAGCCGTCGGCGCGGCCGCGCACGGTGAGCGTGCCCCACGTGCCCGTCAGCGCGATCTCGGTTTCGTAGCGCGCGCCGCGCTTCGACGTGACCGCGCCGTGGCCGGCGATGCCTTCGAGCGCGGTCGGCGCGGGCGTGAAGCGCAGGTCGAGATCGCCGCGCCGCGCGGTGAACTCGCACATCGCCCGCACCGCGACCACGTAGCTCATGCGGACAACCCCGCCGCCTCGGCGTGCGCGACGTCGTCGCCGGCCCATTCGACGTCGACGACGCGCACCGGCATCCGGTGGGCGAGGCAGTACGCGAGCCAGCGCGTCTGGTTGTCCTGCAGCCGGTCGCCGGGGCCCTTCACCTCGATCAGCTCGTAGCGGCGCTCGTCGGGCCAGAAGCGGACGAGATCGGGCAAGCCGGACCGGTTGCTGCGGATATCCGCGAGCAGGCGCGTGAACCACAGCCGCAGGTGCTCGGGCGGCAGGCAGGCGAGCGCTTCGTCGAGCAGCGCGTCGGTCAGCACGCCCCAGAACACGAACGGCGACTGCAGCCCGGCCTTCGTCGCGAAATGCCGGCGGATCGTGTCGCGGTACGCGCCCGAATCGAGCTGCGCGAAGCAGGCGTCGAAGGCCGCCGCGCGGCGCACGGCGAAATCGGGTGCGTGCAAGTCGGCCGGGCCGCGCTGGAACGGGTGAAAGAATGCGCCGGGCACGGCCGCGAACACGGGCTCCCAGCACAGCAGCCCGAACAGCGAATTGATCAGCGTGTTTTCGACGTAGTGGACCGGCGAAGCCGGCTGCGCCAGATGGTCGCGCACCGCGAATTCGACGCTGATGGACGCGTCGGGACGCGCAAGCACGAGCGTCTCGCGCGGCACGTCCGCGGCAGCGGTCGCGCGTTCGACGCGCCGGCCGGCACGGCGCTGCAGGCGCGGCAGCATGCGTTCGACGCGCTGACGCTCCTCGTCGCTCTCGAAGCCGCCGCGGGCGTCGAGCGCCAGCGCGAGCGCGTCGTCGTCGCGCCCGCAGCGTTCGAGCACGCGGATTCGCCGGTGGCGACTGCCGGGCCACGCGCTGCGCGCGTATGCGTCGAGTGCGGCGCACCAGTCGGCACGGCGTTCGCATGCCTGGCCGAGCGCGAACAGCAACTTCGCGCGGCGCGTCGCGAGCCACGGTTGCGCGCAGTCGACTGCATCCAGCGCGCGGATCAGGTCGTCGAACGGCAGATCGTCGGGCCACGCATCGAGCGCGTCGCGGCACATCTGCAGCGCGAGATACGCGTCGACGTCGCCGCGCTGCTGGAACGCGCGCGACGACGGCGCGATCGGCACGCTTTCGTACTGGAACACGCCGAGATCGGCGAGCACGAATTCGCTCCAGTCCTGATGCAGATTGCCGAAGAACATCAGCCGCAGCCGGTCGCACAGCGCGCCGACCGTCACCCGTAACACCCGATCGCCGGGCTGCGCGCACCACGCGTCGAGCGGTTGCGCGACGTCGTGCGCGGGCCGCAGCCGGTCGAGCCAGTCGGCCTTGCGCTCGCCCGCATGCGCGGCGAGCGCCGGGAAGATGCGCAGCAGATCGGCCTTGGTG
Organism: Burkholderia sp. MS389; assembly: GCF_016899425.1. GTDB lineage: Bacteria > Pseudomonadota > Gammaproteobacteria > Burkholderiales > Burkholderiaceae > Burkholderia > Burkholderia sola. The sequence continues at coordinate 497,944 of NZ_CP045995.1, read as the reverse complement.
GACAGCGCGAACAGCTCGTCGAGCGTGAGCGCCGGCGCCGGATCGACCCAGCCGAGCGCGACGAGCGGCGCGGCGGCGTCGAGCGTGCAGCCGATCTCGTCGTACACGAGCTTGGTCGCGCGGAAATCGGACCCGTTGCGCATCAGCATCCGCACGAGCAGCGCGCGCGACGCCTGCGGCAGCGTCGCGAACTGCCGGACGAACGCATGCTCGTGCGCGTCGAACAGGTCGTCGTAACGCTCGCCGAGCCAGGCCAGCGCGCGTTCGAAATTGGTCAGGTAGTAAAACGCCGGAGGCGTCGGCGAGGCAGGCGTCACGGGGATCGATCACTGTACATTTGTACAGGTCGCAATCATATCAAATATGACGGGCAATGCCGCACGCGGCATCGCCCTTGCGCTGCCCGGCCGGTCAGAACTGGTAATTCACCGACATGTCGAACACGCCGTTGGTCGACTGCTGCGTGATCGGGCTGCGCGCCGCGCGGCCGACGAGCTGCTCGAGCGCGCCGTCCACCGTGACGAACCAGTGCTTGTTCACGAACCACACCATCGTCATGCCCACGCCGGCCGACTTGATCCCGGCCCCCGACGAATAGGCCGGCAGCCCGGAGCGCGCGGCCGCGCCCTGGTTCACGCCGAACCAGCTGTTCATGTAGCGGGAATCGGCGAACGTCACGGTCGGCCCCGCGAACCAGAAGAAGTGCTCGTTGCTGCCGGGCATCGGCATGTACGCGGAGAAATCGCCGGTCCAGCCGTTCGACCCGCCGATGCTGCGCCGGATGTCCGCGCGCAGCACGAGCGGGAAATCCTTCGAGACCACGTAGTCGGCCGCGAGCTTCATCACGGGCGCCGCGTTGATGTTGTCGAGACCGTTCAGGTGACCGAGATCGTCGGCCGACCGGCGCCCGAGGTCATAGCCGACCGACAGACTCACGCGCCAGTTCGGCCCGCGCAGCACGTTCGCGCCGAGGCCCTCGCCCGTCGACAGGAAGAACAGGTCGCGATAGCGGATGTCGAAATTCGGGCCGCCCATCACGCGATAGCGGTCGGAGCCCGCGTAGCGCGGCTGCAGCGTCATCGCGGCGCCGACGCTCACCTGCCACGTGGGGATGTTCGGATCGAAGAGTTTCTGGAGCGGTACGCCCGCCGTGTATTGCCATTCGCCGAGCGGCGAAGGCGTCTGGGCCGACGCGTCGCGGGCGCCGGCGGCGGCGAGCGCCGCGAATGCCGACAGGCCGGATACGAACCGGCGTACGCCGGCGGACAGCAACAGGCGAGCAACAGTGGTCAAGGCGGTCTCCGTCGGTTGCACGAAACGAACCTGAGGGAAAGCGCGTCGCGCTTCATCGGCTGCAACGGCAGGCAGCCTGCGGCGCGAACGTAGCATGCGCTGAATTAACGGACATCCTACGCGACGCGCGCGCAGACGCAAAGCGCCCGTTGTGGGCGGGCACTTTGCCGAAAGCCGGCACGAGCCGGCGGACGATTGCGGAATCAGAAACGCTCGACGTGATAGTCGCCGGCGAGCGCGGCCGGACTGCGGGTCGACATCATTCGCGAGAAGCCGTCGGCGAGCCGGCCGAGCGCGAGCTGCTTCTGGCTCGCGTCCCAGTGCGTGTAGGTGTCGTAGGCGGCATCGTCGAACGAAACGGTGACGGCGACCGGACGGCCGCTCGCGCGAAAGCCGATCTGCAGCACGCCGCCCGGCAATTCCTCGATGTGATAGCGGAGCGAACGCGATTCGAAATAGCGGCCCAGTACCTGAGCGATCGCGCGCTTGTCTGGCGATTGCACGTGAATGTCCATGACGGTCCTCCTTTTCAATGTTCGCGTGGCCGGTCGTGGCGCACGGCGCCCGCCCGGCATCCGCATCGGCGGCGGGTTCGACGGCGGATCGCCTTGCGGCAGCCCGTCGGGCACGGGCGGATCGACCGGGTCGTCGTGCCCGGGCGGCGGCGGATCCGGGTCGACGTCGGGTGTCGTCGGTTCGGGGCGGTGCAGCATGGATGGCGTGTTCATGTCACTCCTGCGCGGCGGCGCGCGCCGTTCAATGGCGAGGCGAGCCCTCGCAAGCGGCGTGCCTGCTGTCGCGCCCCTTGGCCGGTCGGCTCACGCGTCGTACGCCGCCATGACGAGCCACATCGTGCGCCCCTCGGCGGTCAGCTGCACGGCGAGCGCGAACGGATCGGACGGTTCGCATTGCGCGACGAGTGCCTGCTGCGCGCGTTCCGGGCCGTCGTAAACGGTGTCGTTCAGTTCGCGCACCTCGTCCTTGCCGTCGAACATGCGCCGCTCCGGCCGATAGAGCCGCGATTCGCGTTTCCACGTATCGAAACGCTCGCGCACATGGCCGAAATCGCCACCGCATACGTTCGCGTCGTAACGTATCCTTTCCCTGGCTGCATTCATCACGATGTCCTCTCGTCCATCCCGGACGCGTGCCGGCTGGTTCCGCCGGCTTGCAAACGCCGTGCCCCCGGCTGCCGCGGGTACGGTGCTTGCGGCTTCTCATCGACAAGGAGGTTCGACCATGACCGTATACTCCACCGGCCGCCGCGACGCCGTGTCACCGGCTGCCGGACTGCTCCGGCTCGCCTCGTCGCGTCCGCCGTCTGAAGACAAGACGGAGGAGCGCATCGACGAAGGGCTCGAGGAGACGTTTCCGGCCAGCGATCCGCCCGCCGTCGGCGGTGCGACGCGTATCGACCCCACCAAGCCGTCCGGCGAGCGCGAACGTCGCGCGCCGCACGTCCCTTCCCCGCCCCGCGATCACGGCTGACGGGGCCACCCGGCGCGCGTTGCGTGGCAGCGTATCCCCGCGTCGGCTCAAATCAGGAGCGATCCGATGAAAGTCCTTGAACGCAGATGGCATGAAATCAGTGGCGCGGCCGGCGTGGCGGCGCTCGCCGCGATCGAAAGCGCGGTAGTGCTGGCAATCGTCACGATGACGGGCATCGGTCACTGACGCCCCCGTCGCCAGGCCGCGGCTGCCGCCGTGGAAGATGTACAAGCGCGCTGGCAAATTTCTCCGTCGCCCGGCAAGCCCGGTACTGCGTTATCAGCGTGAACAGGCGTTGGCTCCGGTGTACGCGCCGTGCGCGTGGCACAAGCGGTGCTCCCGTATCGTCCCGATCACGAAGGAGGCGTTCATGTATCGCGTCAACGAGATCATGTCGCGCGACGTAGTGTGCGTCGCGCCGACCGACACGATTCGCCATGCGGCCGAATTGATGCAGCGCTTCGATATCGGCGTGCTGCCCGTTTGCGACGGCGCCGAGCTCGTCGCGATCGTGACCGATCGCGACCTCGCGGTGCGGGCGCTGTCGCACGGCCATTCGCCCGATACGCCGGTGCAGGCGGTCGCGTCCAGGCCCGTGCAGTGGTGCGTCGAGGACGACGGCGTCGGCGACGTTCAACAGCGGATGGCCGACGTGCAGCTGCACCGCTTGCCGGTGCTCGACCGCAGCCTGAAGCTCGTCGGCATGGTGTCGCTCGGCGACATCGCGACGCGCGCGGGCGGACCGGCGCGCGACGAGCTGGCCAATACGCTCGAGGACGTCTCGTTGCCGCGCCGCCGCTGACCGGCGCTCCGATCATCCCGCGGCCTGCCGCCCCGGCGCACTACCCGCGCGACGAGTCTGCGCGCGGGCGGGGTTGCCGCTTCGACCAGGAGGTTTTCGATGACAACGGACAAACCGTCGCGCGACGCCGCGCGCATCGTCGGCGCGAATCCGCGTACGGCCGCCGGCGGGCCGGGGCCCGACGTGATGGCCGCCCGCACGCTCGAAGGCGATCGCGTGCTGACGATGGACGGCGACGACATCGGCAAGATCGCCCACATCATGCTCGACGTGCGCACCGGGCGGATCGCGTATGCGGTCGTGTCGTCCGGCGGTCTGCTCGGGATCGGCGACAAGCTGCTCGCGGTGCCGTGGAACGCGCTCGTTCTCGATGCCGAACGCGAATGCTTCGTGCTGCCCGTCGACACTGCACGTGTGCGCGAGGCGCCCGGCTTCGACAAGAGCCGGTGGCCGACGATGGCCGACCCCGAGTGGGCCGAAGCGCTGCATGCGTATTACGGCCGTTCGCCGTACTGGCTGATCGAGGAAGGCGAAACGGCGCTCGATTCGCCGCCGTACGAGGCGTCGCCGGGCAGCCCGGAAGACGGGTCGCGGCAGCACTGAACGCTATCCGAACTGTCCGCCCGAAAGCCGGTCACTGCGCGGTGGCCACCGCCTTCGCGAGTTGCCGCGCGGCGCCCAGATGCGCGTTCAGCGTGGGCAGCGTGCGGGCCGCGAATGCGCGTAGCTGCGCGTCGCGGCCCTCTTTCGCCTCGGCTTCGTAAAGCCGGACCGCCGCTTCGTGCGCGTGTGGGCCGGCCAGCGCCACATACGCCGTATCGAACGCGCGCCCGTTCTTCGCCCGCAATGCCGTCACGGCCGGGTCCACGAGCATTCGCGTCTGGACCGGCACGCCCTTTTGCGCGCCAAGGTGCCGCAGTTCGTCCGCGATACGCGCGTGATCGTCGACCATCCGGCGCGCGAAGGCCTTCACGTCCGCGTTCGACGAGCGGTCGAGCGCGAGTTGGCCGGCTTGCCGTTCCACCTTGCCGATCATGCCGGCCTTGTCGACGAACTCGGCGTCGATGCCGGTCGGCCGCTGCGTCATGCCGGCCTCGTCGGCGGTCGGGCCGGGGAGGATGACGCCCGGCGCGACCCGGGCGGACGAAGCCGGCGTCTGCGCGTGCGAAGCCGCGCACGCCAGGACACCGGCGATGGCCGTCAGCACGCTGGCCTGCCGCCGACGCGTGCGTTGCTCGATTGGGGTCGTTTTCGTCATCCGGGGCCTCCCGTGTGGAACGACGGAGCGGGCCGGCCGCGCGGCTTGCCGTCACGCGGGACGATGGGCCGACGACGTGAAGAAATCGGTCCACGCGCCGTGGTGCCATGCGCCCTCGGTGCGCTCCACCGACAGCGCGCCGGCCGCGAGCATCGTCCGCTCCGCGAACGTGATCGTGCGCCGCGTCACATGCGCGGCCAGCACGACGCCGTTTTCGCATTGCTTCAACGCGCCATGCCCCTCCGGCGCATCGTCGCGCATCTTGCCGAGCGCGCCGCACAACGCGCCGACATAGCCGCCCACGAGCGGCACGCCGATCCACGCGAGCGGCGAATGAAGGCCGCCGAGATACAGCAGCGCGGCCCCGGCGAGCCCGACGACCGCGCCGACGGCCACGCCTTCCAGCGCGCCGAGGCCGCCGGGCCGCGCGGCGGAGTCCGCATAGACGTCGCCGCCGAGCCAGAACAGCGCGTGCTGCCCGGGCGGATTGAGAAAGAAGACCTTCACGTCGTCCCGATGAATGGCGTGGCCGCGCAACTGCTCCGCGCAGCGTTCCGCCTGTTCGAGCCGCGAGAAGCGGCCCGCGATGATGGTGTCCATGTCGAACCTCCTGCCCGGTGACGCGCAGGGTCGCGGGCGCGCGACGCCCGATCGTCCGGCGCTGGCCCGCGCATCACGTTACTTCCGGCGAATCTGCAGCTTGTCGCGCACGCCGCTCACGCCGCTGACGTCGTGCGCGACGCGGATGGCGGTCGCGCGTTGCCGCTCGTCGGGCACGTTGCCCGTGAGTTCGACCACGCGGTCGCGAACCTGCACGTCGATGTCGCCGGAGGCCAGGCCGCGTTCGGCGACGAGCGCGGCCCTGACGCGGGACGCGAGCGTCGCATCGCGGATCTGGCCCCCGACGGCCGACGCCTGGCTCGCCAGCTTCGCACGTGTGCTTTCGTCGGCCGATGCGTAGCGGGGCGTCGCGAACCATGCACACGACATCATCAGTATGCTCGCGATCGGCACGACCGGCGTCCTGCGTCGGGTGCGTGCCGGCTTGCCGTCCGTGCCGTCGCGCCGCGGGTTTTCCGTTGCGTCCATCGCGTCTCCTTTTTCGTATGTGCTCAGCGTCACGCGACCGGCGTGCCGCGCCGTCCGTGTGCGCCGCTACTGCTCGCGCGGCTTCCCGCCGCTCCTGTCGTTCGGGTCGTCCGGTACGACGTCGACGATCACGCTCGCGAGCGTCGGCATGTCGACCGGCTTGCACAGATAGGCATCGAACCCGGCGGCCATCACGCGGCGCCGGTCTGCGTTGCCGGCGTGCGCGGTGACGGCGACGACCGGCAGATGCCCGCCGCCGTTCGGCAGGCGCCGGATCCGGTCCAGCAGCCAGTAACCGTCGCCGTCCGGCATCGCGAGATCCGACAGCACGACGCTCGGCTGCTGCCGCTCGACCGCCTCGAGCGCATCGTGCCCCGACCGCGCGGTCGATACCTGCGCGCCCATCGTTTCGAGCGCCACCGCGAGGCTCGTCCGCGACGTCGGGTCGTCGTCGACCACGAGCACGCGCTGGCCGTCGAGCGCGACCGTATCGGACATACGCTTCGCGCGTGGCGGCTGCTCCACCGGATCGTCGGCGTCCCAGCCGGCCGGCAGCGTCACCGTGACGGTCATGCCGCGCCCCGCCCCCGCGCTCGTCGCGACGACCTCGCCGCCATGCAGCTGCGCGATGTTGCGCACGATCGACAGGCCGAGCCCCAGGCCGCGCTTTGGCGACGTGAACGCGCCTTCCGGCCGGCTGAACGTGTCGAACAGGTGCGGCAGGTATTCCGGCGCGATGCCTTGCCCGGTATCGGAGACCGACAGCCGCACGCGCTCCCCGGCACGCGTGAGCGACACGTTGATGCGTCCGCCCGGCGGCGTGAACTTGATCGCGTTCGACAGCAGGTTCGACAGGACCTGGCGCAGGCGTTCGCCGTCCGCCGGAATCACGCAGGCCGGCATCGCGTACTCCGTCGACAGCACGAGCCCGTTCGCCTCGGCCGTCGCGTCGAGTTCGCGCGCGGCGTCGCGCACGATCCGCACGAGATCGACCGGCACGCGTTCCAGGCGCAGCCGGCCGGTCGCGAGGGACGACGCGTCGAGCAGGTCGGCGACCATGTGCGACAACGACCGCGCGCTGCGATCGATCGCGTCGACCGCCTGTTGCGCGAGGCCCTGCCCGTCGGCGTTGCGCAGCACCTCGACCCAGCCGTAGATCACGTTCAGCGGCGTGCGCAGTTCGTGCGACACCGTCGCCAGCAGTTCGTCCTTCAGCCGGTTCGACGCGTCGGCCTGCACGCGCGCGTCGCGCGCGCCGCGCAGCGAGCGCAGGTGGTGGCGTTCGTTGCGGCGGCGTTCGCCCGCTTCGCGCAGCGTCAGCGACAGGCCCGTGCAGTTGCCCTGCGCGTCGACGAGCGGCGACGCGGCGAAGGTGGCGCGAAAACGGCCGCCGTCGGGGCGCACGCACAGGACGTCGAGCGGCCCGACCGGCGTGCGCAGGTTCGCGAACGACGCCGGCACCGCATGCCGGCGCAACCAGCGCGGCGCGATCATCGTGACGATGTCGCGTCCGCTCGCCTGTGCCGGATCGATGCCGAAGATGTGTGCCGCGGCCGGATTCCAGCTGACGATCCGGCGCTCGGCGTCGGTCCCGACGATCGCATCGGGCGACGCATCGACCACGCGGCGCAGCAGCCCGTCGTCGGACACGCACGCGACGGACGACGGCTCGCGATGCGGCGGATACGGATCGTCGTCGTGGTCGCCGGTCCCGTGCGGACGATCGTTCGCGAGCAGCGGCTTCACCGCCGCCACCAGCACGCATTCGACGAAACCGATCGCGACGAACGCGCTGGCTTGCGCCAGCAGCGTAACCAGCGGCGCGTCGCGCCACCACAATGCGGAGATCACGCCGACGCTCGCGACGGTCGCGACGAGGCCGCCGCCGAACGACGTCAGCCATGCGGCGGCCGCCACGCCGGCATAAAAAGGCAGCGGCGCAAAGGGCGCGTGCTGGCCGACGGCCCGAATCGCCCACGCCTGCAGCGCGGACGCCAGCCCGACGGCCAGCACGACCCATGCACCCTGCCGGAACAACTCACGGGTCAGAGTCCTCATTGCGTCCTTGCATCGCGCCGGCTCCCGTCATGCGGGGGGATGCCGCCTTTCGGCCATCCGGCATACCGTCGAGCGCGCCGGGCGAGCAGGAAAACGCCAGCAAACGACGTACCCGATGGTGGCCGCGCGCGGCGTTCCGGGCAACGGATGGCCGGACCCTCCGCCCGCGTCGGCTGCGGCCCGGATGGGTGGCTGCCGGTGTTGCCACGCGCACCGTCGCAATGGGTCGCCGACCGCTTTTTTCATCGAGTTTCTGTAAAAAAGCGCCGGTTATCACCTGACCGACGCGTCGTGCAAGGGTGCGCGAAAAACGATGGACGATTTCTTTCGCTCGCGCCGCGCACATTGGAATTTTCTATTCCGCGGCACCTTCGCGGTCGTTTCGCTGTCGATGATAAATATTGCATTCAACGGGACGCGTGATGCCGTTTTTCAAAACGGCCCGCGAACGCTTATGGGTGAATCCGCCAACCGGACGAAGCAGCGCGCAGACGGTCGCCGGCTGTCCGGCCGGTCCGCCGCGATGCGCGCGCTGCTCGCCCGTATCGACAAAATCGCGCCCACCGGCGCGAGCGTGATGATTGCCGGCGAAAGCGGGGTCGGCAAGGATATCGTCGCGCGCCGGCTGCATGATCTGAGCGCGCGGCGCGACGCCCCGTTCGTGCCGATGAACTGCGGCGCGATTCCCGCCGATCTTGCCGAGGCACAACTTTTCGGGCACGAGAAAGGCAGTTTTACCGGCGCGATCACGCAGCGCGAGGGTTTCTTCGAAGCCGCGCGCGGCGGCACGCTGTTGCTCGACGAGGTCGCGGAAATGCCCGCCGCGCTGCAGGTGAAACTGCTGCGGGCGATCGAGTCGAACACGATCGTGCGCGTGGGCGGCACCGAATCGATTCCGCTCGACGTGCGGTTCGTGTCGGCCACCCGCCACAATCCGGCCGACGCGGTGCGCGACGGCCGGCTGCGCGAGGACCTGTTCTACCGGCTCGCCGCGTTCGCGATCTACGTGCCGCCGCTGCGCCAGCGCGACGGCGACGTCGAGACGATCGCGCAGGAATTCGTCGACACGCTGAACGCGCGGCATCGCGCGCACAAGCGGCTGACCGACGCGGCGATCGCAGCATTGCGCGCGTATTCGTGGCCCGGCAACGTGCGCGAACTGCACAACACGATCGAGCGCGCGTACATCCTGGCGGACGAAGGCATCGACGTCGCCCTGCCGAAGCAGCCGATGCCGGTGGCCGACAGCACGTCGGAAGGCGCGATGGCGCTGCCGGTCGGCGCGACGCTGCACCACGCACAGCAGCGCTTCATCGCGGCGACGCTGCGTCACTTCGACGGCAACAAGCCGCGCGCGGCCAAGGCGCTCGGCATCAGCCTGAAGACGCTCTACAACCGGCTCGCGCTGATGCGCGACCAGGACGGTTCGTAAGCGGCGCGGTCGGCCGCCGCGTCAGGCGACCTTGAACTGCCCGACCGTCGTCGCGAGCGCGTTCGCCTGCGACTGCAGCGCGGTGGCGGCCGCGGTCGACTGTTCGACGAGCGCCGCGTTCTGCTGCACCATCTCATCGAGCTGGCTGACCGCGCGGTTCACTTCCTGGATCCCGCGCGTCTGCTCGTTCGCCGCATGCGTGATCTCGGAGATGATGGTCGTCACGTTCGCCACGTTGGCCACGATCTCGCGCATCGTATCGCCGGCCTGGCGCACCTGCCCGGACCCGGCCGACACGCTCGCGACCGTCGACTCGACCAGCACCTTCACTTCGCGCGCGGCCTGGGCGCTGCGTTGCGCGAGGCTGCGCACTTCCTGCGCGACGACCGCGAAGCCGCGGCCCTGTTCGCCTGCCCGCGCCGCCTCGACGGCCGCGTTCAGCGCAAGGATGTTGGTCTGGAACGCGATCCCGTCGATCACGCCGATGATGTCGCCGATCCGGCCCGATGCTTCCTCGATCTTCCCCATCGTCGCGACGACGTCCGACACGACCACGCCGCCGTGCGACGCGATCCGCGACGCGGCCGCCGCGCGCTCGTCGGCCTGGCCGGCGGCCGCCGCCGACTGACCGACGGTCGCGGTGATCTCTTCCATCGACGCCGCGGTTTCCTCGAGGCTCGCCGCCGCCGATTCGGTACGCGACGACAGGTCCTGGTTGCCCGCCGCGATCTCGTTCGCGGCCGTGCGCACCGATTCGCTCGCGTCGCGGATCTGGCGCATCACGTCGTTCAGCTTGTCGACGAAGCTGTTGAACGAGCGCGCGATGTCGGCGACTTCGTCGCGGCCGTCGGCCGGCAGCCGCTTCGTCAGGTCGCCGGCGCCCGAGCCGATCGCGGCCATCGCCTGGCGCACCTGGGACAGGCGGCGGAACGCGGTCGCGGTGATCGCGCCGATGATCAGCGACGCCACGCCGACGATCACGATCAGCGTGATCAGCGACGCGGTCAGCAGCGAGCGCATCCCGGCCGTCGCCTCGGTCTTGTCGAGCAGCACCAGCGCGTACCAGTCGGTGCCCGGCACCGGCTTCGCGCGCACCAGCTTCGCGTGGCCGCCGACGCCGACCTCGACCGGCGCGTTCGCCGCCGCGATCGACGCCACGCCCAGCGAGCCGAGTTCGGGCGACACGTCGGCGACCGGCTTCAGCGTGAGCTTGGCGTCCGGGTGGGCGACGACGTGGCCGCTGCTGTCGACCAGCATCCCGAAACTCGCCGGCGTCGGGCGGATCGACTTGACGTTGGCGATCACGCTGTCCATCGACAGGTCTGCGGCGACCACGCCCTTCAGCGCGCCGTCGCGCAGGATCGGCACCGCGAACGTGACGACGAGATTGCCCGTGCCGGCATCGACGTACGGCGGCGTGACGACCGGCTTGCCGGCCTGCGCGGCCTGCTTGTACCACGGGCGGCCCGTCGGGTCGTAGTCGGGCGGGATGCCGGTCGGGTCGGAGAAGTGGAACGCCTTGTCGGCATAGCCGGCATAGACGTTCGTGAAGCCGCCGGCCGCCGCCATCTGCTTGAACACAGGCAGCGGGTCGGGCGTCAGCGCGGCATCCTGCAGCGACGCGATCATCCGGCTGCGGGTCGCGACCCAATCGGCGATCCCGACCACGTGGCCGCTGGCGACGGAGGTCAGGTTGCGGTCGATCGCGTCGTCGTTGTACGCGCGTGCGATGAAATAGTTGATCAGGGTCGTGGCGACGAGCGCGAATACGACGATGGCGACGCACGCGGCAAGGATGCGGGCGCGAATGGACGAGAACATGGCAACGACTCGGTAAGAGAGCAGGAACGCCCGATTGGACGAATTCACCGTGTAAACGGCAAATCGGGCCACTTACTTGAGGTCGTTGTGACGATTCGATGAAACGTATGACGACAGGTGTCTGCGACTGCCAATAAATCGTCAGGATGGCCGGGTTCGACCTGCGTGCTGCCCGCCGGCTACTCCCTACAGCCGGTGGCGCGGACGTGGATCGGCGTCCGCGGGCGCCGCATCGGCCCGGGTGTCGCGGTCGAAGACGTCCTTCTGGCGCATCCGCTCGCGCAGGTGCCGGATCGCGAATACGTGGATGTAGTCGTGCACGCGCGCGCCGGACGACAGCGCACGCACTTCGTCGTCGAGCATCGCACGCAGCTGATCCGCGCCGATCGCGCGCCGTTCGGCGGCTTCCTTCAGTGAATCGAGCAAATTGTCCTTGGACATCGACAGACTCCTGACGGTCGAGGAACGAAAAGATGACGGTACTGGAAGCTTAAAGACTGGACAGACACGCGGCGTACGATGCGCCGGCGCGGATTTGCGCGCGATCAACGGCACGTTGCGTGCCGCCGCGTCGATCCGTTTCCGAACCGTTCGCGCAGGGTTCGCGGTGCACATGGCCCGCGAACGAGACTGGATGGAAGCCTTGCCACGCCACCCCGGGGCGCGGCATGGGCGACGGGCGGCGGGTGGACCGCCGCGCGACGCCGATGCAGTGGGGAAACTTAGACCGACCGAAATCATGCGTCAAGCGCCCCCCTGCGATGCATTCGTCGGACGAACGCGGCGGTGCGGCCGATCATCCGCCGCGCGTGTCAGCGGATTCCGATAGCGCCGCGCAATTTCCTGACAGCGACTTCAGCGCGCGCCGCTTGGCAGCGCGCCGTCGCCACACGATACTGATCACATGAACCAGGCGTTCATACCGGAACATCGCTCAGTCGGCCATCGAGCCGGCACGCGGGGTCCGGCGCAGGAGACCAACCATGGCACATCGCACCTTACCGGGCCGGGACGGCCAGCGGCGCGCGTCGGGCAACGCGCGCGCCCTGCCCGCCCGGCCCGCGTCGGCCGGCAACCGTCCGTCCGACGACCTCGACACCTTGCTCGCGCTCGCACGCGAGGCCGGATTGCTCGTCACGCTCGACGGGCAGATCGGCCGCGAAAAGTATCAGAGCGTCGCGGGGTCCGTCCTCGCGTTGCAGCGATTCGCCGCGGCGCTGTCCGCGCGCAACGCGGCCGACGCGCCGGCCGCATCGGAGCCGCGTCGCAAGGCGCGCCCCGGGTGGCCCCATGCGAATCGTTTGCGCAGTCGCACGTGCAGCGTATGTGCGCCGCTCCATGTCGTGCGTCCGCATGCGCGGGTCCGTCGCTGCACGGGCCGCCGGCACGACCTGCGATCGATTCTTCGCTCCCTCTGATCTGCGCACGTCACCGGCGCACGGCACGGCGCCGTGCATGCGCGCTGTCCGCCGCGATCCGTATCGAAGCGACCGCGCGCGATGACGCGCGGCTCGACGCGGCCGCATTCCAGACCATTCGTACGGGGAAATGAATTCGACGGGGCCAGGCGGAAAGCGGACGGGGTGACTTCCACCCCGCCCGTCCTCCAAGGCAACCGTCGGTTGCCTACCCTCGTGCCAGAGAGTTTCCGGTCGGATGGCGCGCCGGACACACACGCGGCGCGGCGCCCGAACATGATGTGGCGGCGAGTGCGACAGCGATCGCCTTTCATCGCCTTTCGCACGCCGGCGCGGCCTTGGTCCCGCATGCATGCGAAGGCCAGCCGCGTCGCGGGGACGCTCCCCCACTGTCTCACGCGACATGCGCCGCGTTTCTGATGCAGGTCAATCCATACCGCTTCGATCGCGACGACACGCGATTCATTCCGCACCGCGCACCAGCAGCACCGGCACCTGCGCGAGATGCGCGACCCGCCGCGCGACGCTGCCGATCAGCCAGGCGGCGATGCCGCGACGGCCATGCGTGCCGACCACCAGCAGCTCCGCCCGCCAGTGCACCGCATCGCGCATCAGTGCATGGGCCACGTCGTCGCTGGTCGGATGCGTTTCGACGATGCCGCGCTTGGTCGGGTTGCCTGTCGCATGAAACAGCGGGCCGATCTTAGCGAGCGCATCCTCGCCCTCTGCGCGGTACGCATCCTCGAGGGCGCGCACCGGCACGACATCGGTCAGACGAACCGCGCGATCGATCACGTACGCCGCATACAGCAACGTCGTCGGCGCCGCGAAGCCGAGCCCCACGCGCACCGCGTGCAGCGACGGCTCGCTGCCGTCGACCGCGAACATCAGCCGCTGCAGCGTGCCGTCCGACGTCCGTGCATAGGCCGACGGCACGATCAGCAGCGCGCAGCGCGCGCGTTTCGTCAGCGTGTCCGACATCGCGCCTTCGACCAGCCGCAACAGCCCGTGATGCGGATTCGCGCCGATCGCCAGCACGTCCGCGTGCCACGTCGACGTATCGTTGACCAGTGCGTCGGCGACCGAGCCGCCCGTGACCGACGTGTCGACGACCACTTGTTCGACTTCGATCCCGCTGTCGGCGAACAGCGCCGCGATCCGCTCGCAGGTGGCCTGCGCGTCGCGCATCATGTCCTCGCGCGCCGACGTCAGCAGCGCGTCGATGCGCGGAATGTCGGGCAATACGAGACGCGGATTGTCGATCGCGCAAATGATGCGCAATCGCATGCCGGGACGCAGCAGCGTGCGCACGTAACGGGCGGCGGTCAGCGATTCGGGCGTCGGATCGACGGCCAGCGCGATTCGCGCGAGCGTCGGGATGGGCTGGGCAGGCTGCATGGCGAAGGTCTCCGTGCGTGCACGTCGTCGCCGGGCGACGACGGGGCGTTTCGCGCGGCGGCCGGACAGCCGCTACGGTCAGGGATCGGCGGGATGCCACGCGAAGCGCGGACAAGCAATGCGTTCGTTCAGCATAGGCCGTCCGGCCCGCGCGTGCATGATCGCGATCAACGATCGCGAACGGTCGCGCGGCACCCTGCCCGCGCGGCTTACGACTTCGTCGGCATCGACGCAGCCGGACGGTTCGCGTAGAACAGCGTGTACGCGATGCCGAGCAGCACGATCCACACCGGCCCGATCACGAGCGCGACGCGCGTATCGGGCGTGAACGCCATCAGCACGACGACCAGCACGAGAAAGCCGAGCGCGACGAACGAACCGAGCGGAAAGAGCGGCACGCGGATCGGCAGGCGCGCGATCTGGTCGGCCGACAGCGTGCGACGAAAACGCATCTGCGCGATCAGGATGACGCACCACGTCCAGATCGCGCCGAACGTCGACACCGACGTGAGCCACGTAAACACGTGCTGCGGCGCGAGATAGTTGAGTAACACGCCGATCAGCAGTAGCGCGACCGACACGGCCACGCCATACACGGGCACGCCGCTGCGGTTCACGCGACCGAGCGCGGCCGGCGCCTGGCCCTGCTGCGCGAGGTTGTAGAGCATCCGCGCGGTGCTGAACAGGCCGCTGTTGCACGACGACAGCGCCGCGGTCAGCACGACGAAGTTGATGATGCCGGCGGCGGCCGGAATGCCGAGCCGCGAGAACGTCATCACGAACGGGCTGCCCTGCGTGCCGATCTGGTCCCACGGATAGAGCGACATGATCACGAACAGCGCGCCGATGTAGAAAATCAGCACGCGCCAGAACACCGAATTCACGGCCTTCGTCAGCGACTTCTCCGGATTGCGCGCCTCGCCAGCCGTGAGGCCGAGCATCTCGACGCCGAGATACGCGAACATCACGATCGGCAGCGCGGCGATCACGCCGTTGATTCCGTTCGGCATGAAGCCGCCGTGCGACCACAGGTTCGAGATGCCGGTCGCGATGCCGCCGTTGCCGATGCCGAACGCGATCATCAACCCGCCGCCGACGATCATCAGCACGATCGTGACGATCTTGATCAGCGCGAACCAGAATTCGAATTCGCCATACAGTTTGACCGCGATGAAGTTCACCGAGCCCATCGCCAGCAACGCCGCGAGCGCCCAGATCCAGTTCGGCACGCCGGGAAACCACATGTGCATGTAGACGCCGACCGCGGTGATTTCCGCCATGCAGGTGACGATCCACACGAACCAGTAGGTCCAGCCGGTCAGATAACCGGCGAGCGGGCCGAGGTAGTCGCGCGCATAGCGGCTGAACGCGCCGGCGACCGGATTGGTGATCGCCATCTCGCCGAGCGCGCGCATGATCAGGAAGATCGCGAGGCCGCCGAGCAGGTAGGTCAGCAGGATGGCCGGGCCGGCCGTGCGGATCGCGGTGGCCGAGCCGAGGAACAGGCCGACGCCGATCGTCGCGCCGAGCGCCATCAGGTTGATGTGGCGTTCTTCCAGCCCGCGGTGCAACTGGTCTTCAGGTTGTTTCAAATTCGTCTCCTGGCAGCCGCGAGCGGGCCGCCGTCATTGTGTCGATGACCATGCGCGACCGTTCATGCCGATTTTTGGCAGCCGAAAACGAAATAATCCCCGCTGTCGATTTCCGAATGGGAAACGACACGGATGCCGCGTCAATTCGGTTGGAATTGGCGCGGATTATCCGTATTTCACGGAACAAGCCGGAAAAACGGATCGGGCCTTTCACGGAATACACCCGAACGGCCCGCGCGACGCGGCTGTGCGCCTGACGAGCGATAACGGGATCCATCGCTTTCGGCGCGAATGACCGCGCGTCGAATGTGCACAATCAAGCGCACGCAATATGCAGGCGGGATTATAGGGAGGATCGGCGGTTTCACGCCAGGCGATTTTGGGGAAAATCGCGGTGGGTGAAAGTGGTGGTTGGATTGGAGGGCGCGGAATACAACGCTAGATCGCAACGGGCGTCACGATCCCGCTCAAAATTGGGCCGTCATCTGAAATCCGACCGTCACACGCGCAGTGGGAAAACCGGACGGCTTGTAGACCGGCGTACCGGCGAACAGGTCGTAACCGTAGCCACCGAAACGCGTCGCGACGCTGCCCTTGACGCCAATTACGGCACCGGCCAACTGCGTACCGACCAACGCAACCGGCTGCGGCCCCCAAACGCGGCCGTAATCCAATCCTGCATAAATCGCCTGTCCGGTCTGTCCGATCGGCATCTGCAGCTCGTTGCGCCAGTAGAAACCGCGTGCCGCTGCCAGCATCGTTTCGCCGTCGAAACCGCGAACTGTATAGCGACTGCCGATCGTCAAGTCATCGATGTAGTACAGCGAGTTCCCGGTATATTGGCCGTGGATGCTCGTCACGTATCGGAACGGCTGCTTCGCGATCGCGAACGGCACCGACAGGTTCGCATCGAGTACCGCCATCTTGAAGCGGTAAGTAGGACCGCCACCGGCAGCGAGAATGTCGTCCTGCGCACCCAGGCCCGCGACGCCCTGTCGGTACGCCAGCGTGCCGTCGAACTGCGCCCCGTCGAAGTAATGGCGGTCAGTCAGGCCGAATTCAACGAACGTGTTGTTGCGACGCTGCTGTGGGATTTCCGTATCTTCGACGAAGCTCTGGCCGAAGCGACGGGACAAGCGGACATAGCCGCCGAATACGTCGTTCTGGCTACGGGCAAGCACTCGGGCAAGCTTGAAATCGATCGTCTTCGAATTGCCGCTTGCAACGAATGTTTGATTCACGCCAGCGATTTGCTGGTAGTACGTGTTCGTGTAGGCCGATAACGTCGCGGTCCAGTCACCCCACGGGATCGAGTAGAAGCCGTTCCAGCCGTGCGAACCAAGGCGGTTGTCGCCAAGTTCGAGGTCTTGGCTCACGCCGACGTTGAAGATGTCGTTTAGCCCGAGCGGGTTATCGATGCCGATCGACAGGTTGCCTTGCAGCTTGCCGGTCGCGCGCGTGCCCGAGTTGTCGATCGACGCCACCACAGTCCACGGTTTGCCGCGTTTCACGTCGAGCACGACATCGCTTTCGCCCGGTACGTCGCCCGGAACGATCTGCATCGAGACGTCTTGACTCTGTACGCGCTTCATCTGCTCCAGACCTTGCTCGAGGTCGCGCAGGTTCAACAGTTCGCCGTCGCGCGTCGGGAATGCGGTTTTCCATGTGCCACGCAGTTTTTCATCGGCGAAGCGCACGTGTCGGATCACGCCGGGAATCAGCGAGACTTTCAACGTACCGGACGACAAATCCTGTTCGGGGAGCAGCACGCGCGTCGTGATGTAGCCGCGCGAAAGAATGTGTTGCGACAGCGCCTTGATGAGCACATCAAGCCCTTGCTTGCCAACGCACTGCCCCGTATAGTGTTCAAGCCATTCACGCGCGAACGCGAAGCGATCCATGGGCAGTACGGACGCGCCTCGCGCCTTCACGCCCTCCGGCAGCGAATCGGGAACGTCGACCGTAAAACGATCAATGCGGAAGCACGGTGTTTCGGTCGGAAGCTGTGGGTAGCCTGCGCTCGCCGCGACACTCGAACGAACCCCCGGCGCGGAAACGATTCGCTCCCGCTCCCGCGCTTCCTCCTGCTGACGTGCCTGTTGTTCGTTACCAAGCGGCTGTACCGACTGTGCCATCGCACAGGTCGATGCGATAAGCAACGACCCCGCAACAAGGCTACCCCCTCGGATTTTCTTCTTCATGTATTTGATTCTCTCGATTACGCGTACCGCGTGATCATCCAGACCCCAATCAGGATGACGACAGCGCCGACGACCTGCATCGGCCGCAACAGGTATTCGTGTAACGCGGTGAACGACAACACCACGAGCATGGAAATCGCCACCATCGCCGGATACGCGACGCCTAGCGTTGTTTTGCGCAGCGCGATTGCGTAAAGGAGGAACCCGACACCGTAGGCACCTATGGCCGCCCCACGGGCGATCCATGGCAACACGCTCGATTCACCCAGTGCGATTCCCTTGAGCGCCGCAACGCGGAGCAATATGCTCGCGAGACCACCGAAAAAGCCACTTGCGACGACGATCAGCCCGTTCACCGCGCGGCCTCCGTCACTACTTCCACATCTGGTCGGTGACTGGCGTTTGTGCGGGTGTCATCGGATGCGCCCGTGTTCCCATCAAAAATCATATTGAAACGATTCGCGCCATGGAGCGCGATCAGCACGATGGCGGGAAAGACGACCGAAAAGTTTCGCGCCTCATCGCGGTAGCCGAAGAAGAAGAACAACACCAGCACCGGCAGGAATGCCGCAAAAAAATAGATACGGTATCGATGTGGCGTCGCGCGCCACGCCGAGCCGAAGAACACCGCAAGCGGGACAAGCATCAGCGGATTTTCGAGACTTGGCGTAAAGATGCCTTTGCCGATCAGGTTGTAGAACGACAGGTAAGACAAGGGATTAAGCCAGAATTTCAGGTTATCCCACACGTGAAATTCGACGAAACCACCTGCATTCGCGTCGTAGCCGCTCATGATGAAATGGCGCGTGCTCACGCAGATCACAAGCTGCAGCACCAGCCAACCGACTCGTTTCAATACCGGAACGTCGCGCTCGTGCAGGAAAAATAGCGCGAGCGGGACAAGGAAGAACGTTTCCTTGTTCAGGGAGAAGATGGAAACCATCAACGTGCATGCCAGCATCCGCTTCTTCAACAGGAAATAGCAGGCACCGAGTACGCCGAGCAGTTCGAAAAAGTCATAGTAGTAACCGCCCTGCTGAAACGTGAGCGGATAGACGAAGCCGAACGCCGCCAGAAAGCCAACGGATCGCCCGAAGTTCAGGCCGTGTAGTCTGGCGAGCTTGTAGACCAGCAACAGCGCGAACAGCGTCGACAACACGATCGCGATGTACGTCAGGTGATAGACGAGCGCCACGATCGGTGTCCAATATTCGTCCGGCACACTTGTGAAATAGGCGTTGTGCAGCGAATCATGTCGTTTGATCGATTTGAAAAGCTTTTCCTGCTTCTCCTGCCCAAGCCGCTCGGCTATCCATTTTGCGGCTCGCGGGAACGACGAGCGATAGACATACGGCTTCGGTGCCTCGCCGTTCATCATGCCGACGAGACTGTAGCTGGTTGCAAAATCCCCTTTCTGGTCGTCACGAAAGCCCCACTTCAGCAACATGCTGTTGGTGATGTTTCCCGCGCATACGAACAGCAGCACATAGACGATGGCGAAGCGGCAGAACGCCAGCACGCGGTTTCGGTTTTTTTCGGTCATAGGAACTGTGCCGCTCACGGAGCTGGCAAGAAGTGAGCGGCCAGGACGATCACCACCATGATGCAAAGCATGCTGAAGCTACCGCGATTCTCGAGAATATGGACTATCGGATCGTCGTGCATCGTGCCACGCACTGTTGCGATCCATAGACGACCGAACAGGTAGATCAACCCGATCTGCACGAACCAGAGAAGGTGCGGAACCGTGTAACGAGCTACCGTTTCCGGGGCATTGATGAACAGACCAAATACGACCACCGCAGCAAGGGAAGCACCGATGCCAAACGGCCAAAGGACTTCGAGGTCACCTACTCGATAATCCCGACCAGCCGTTGCGCTTTTTTCACTCTGGCGCAAGAACACCAACTCGGAGCAACGTTTCACGAGCGCGAGGCTGAGAAAAGCAAACACGGAGAATGCAAGGAGCCATCGACTCACCATAATTTCCGCTGCAACTGCTCCGGCGACGATTCGGTACGTGTACAGCAATGACAGAACGACCACATCGAGTAGCACGATCGACTTCAAGCGCCAACTGTACGCGGTCGTCAGGAACAGATAGAGCACGAACATGCCTGTAAATTCGGCTGACACAGCCAACGCCAATGCAAACGCCAATGTCAGCAGTACCGCTGCGCACGCGATGCCCTGACTGATCGACAACACCGCGCTCGCAAACGGACGATTGCGCTTTCTTGGATGTCTGCGGTCACTGTCCAGATCCCAAAGATCGTTGCCGATGTAGGTTGCCGACGCGCCAAGCGACATTGACAAGAACGCCAGTGCGAGCACGCCGACTTTGTCGACATCAAGGAATGCAAAGGCCGTCAGCAATGGGACGAACAGCAGCAGGTTCTTTAGCCACTGGTGAACACGCAGGGCCTTGCACCATGTGGAGAACGTTGCACGTACATTCGTGAACTCGTGTTCGATGGGAACGTGGCTGCGAACATCGGCGGCGACATCACACGAAACGCCAGCAAGTATGGCACCTCTCGCGCCGGCCCAAATCGGCAAATCAACTTTGCTGTCACCCGCATACACGAAGTCGTCGCCGATCTGCTCGCGAATACAGGCCAGTTTCGCCTCCCCCTCGAGATTCGTGTCGCCACTGGTAGCGATGACACGATCGAACAAGCCGAGATGCGTGCTCACACGCTCGGCGATCGAACAATGTGCGGCAGTTGCAAGCACGATTTTTCGACCGCTCTCGCGTTCGCGGGTGAGGTAGTCGATGAGCGACTTCCGATATGGAATTGTTTCCGCTCGAAAATCCGCATGCTCTGCGACCTCGGCCTTGAAGGCGGCGCGGCCGCCCGCGAGCCAAAAAGGCAGGCGCAGTAGGTTTGCAGGCTTTCGCTTGACGACACGTATCACGGATTCCATCAAGGTATCCGAAGTTGTCAACGTGCCGTCAAGATCGACCACAAGTGGAAATTTCCTGGTCTCTCGCATTTCTTGTGATTCAACTTAAACGGGGTGCCATACTGCACATATTCGTCATTTCGCCAAAAATTCCCGCCCCCTCAAATACCCCGGAACCTCACAATCCAAAAAAAGTAGGCGTGCCACGGCCAAATCCAATAAGCACTTTCAATCCATTGGCGATACATAAAATGCCACAAATACATTAGCTGCTACGCCTTAACGTATTCTCCAATAGTAACAAATACCTCACCCGCGTCATTTTCCAGGATGACCGTAGCCCTGGCTTCCTCATCTGGAAAATTCTGAATGATTCGACTATCCCACAATCCCGCTATGAGTGCCGCTAGGTCCTTTGCATTATCGAACGAAATTCCTCGAAAAATATCCGTAATCTCCACCATATTTATCCACGGCTGCGCCTGCCGAGGACTCATCCCACTATTTCGATACTCTTTGTATCGCTCGCCATCAAACCAGTCCGAGGCTACGATAATGCCATCAAGCATAATCATCCGTGGCGCAAAAAATCGACCCATACAGAGCGTAAAATCTTGAGGCAATGAAACCTTCGCGAAAACTGCATGTACGAAGTCCAAAACAGAGAATTTTCCTCCGTTTGCTTTGACAAAAGCGTCGTATTTCCAATCTTCCACATTCATTTCACTTCCCCTTTGGAATTTCATTGGGTCTAGCCGGTCGAACTACACCTTTCCCCACAAAGACCGTGCCGTCCGGAGCCACGTTAATGGTCGTCTCTTTAACATTCGGACGCGGTATTCCCCCGTGATCTTGCCCGGAGCCACGATACTGCATCGAGGTTCCGTCGCCGTTATACGTGGTGTACTGTCCGTCAGGTCCAGGCCGCTCTATGATTGTATGGGGTAATCCCTCGGCTTCCTGCAAAGGGGCAGGTGGCTTGTTTCGTGATTTCCCATTCGTATTAGAATTACTGTTAGCATTTTCGGCGTTTCCGCTGTTCAACATCACGTTCCCGGGCCCATAGCCGGCCCCTCTCGACTGGACCGTCGGCCCGCCCGCCCCTTCGCCAACGAATACCAATCCCGGACTCGCCGTAGGCGGCTTACCGCCACCAAACCCACTAATCGCGTTCAGCCCGTTCGCTATACCCTGAAATATCAGATCAAGCGCTGTCGTTTTCTTCCGGGGCGTGCCTTGCCCACTGGCCTCTTCAAGCGTGTCCGTATCCGTGTGGTTCCACTGGTTGTACAGGTTCACATTCGAAGCAGTAGCCGCGCCCGCTGTTCCTCCGACCAGCCCACCCAACGCACCAATGAGCAAGTTCCCTGACACCTTTCCGGCAAGGGTCGAATCCGTCGCACCAGCCACCGCATTTGCGGCCTGCTTCGTCTGATCGGCTAGCAACGCCGCCAGTCCTGCTCCAGCTGCACCCTGCGCCGCGCTCCCGACTCCGCCGCCACCCAAGCCACCGATCAGCGCACCGCCTGCTATGTGCAGATAAAGTCGGTTAGTTCCGCCTTCGTCCCAAGAATCCGCTTCGGCTTGATAGGCGGCTTGCGCCGTCGTATCGCCTGCCAGCTTGGCCGCATCGGCAGCGTGTTGGGCTTCCTTCTGCTTCATATCCGCGTAAGCGCCGATGCCTTGCGCGACGACCTGTCCTGCAGCTTGCGCAGCGTTCATCGTATCGGCTTGCTTATCCAGCAGATTCTGCACGTCCGGTGTTTTCGAAACCGTTCCGTTCAGGTTCGACGTGTCGCGGTTCAGGTTTGCCACGTCTTGCGTCTGGCCCGCCGGGTTAGTGATATTGATCGTGCCCACGCTCACGCCGCTTCGTGTGGTCGCGTTTTCACTACCACTATCCGACTGCGAAATCATCGGCGTCACGCCACCTGCGCCGCTGACCGATCCCGGTCCGATCGACTTCCCGGTGACACCAACGCCTGCGCCCGCGCTAAAACCACTGCTATCCGCGTTGTAGGTCGAATGGTTTTCGATATCCCGATAGGTCAGCGTACCGGTCGTCAGCGTGTTTTTCGACGGATCGGCTGTGCTGGCGATCGCCGCGCCCGTCAGGTCCGTATTGCCCTTGACGTTTACATTGAACCCGCCCTCACCTGCCTGAATCCCGGCCTGTTCGTTCACGGCCGCGTAATTGCCGTTCGCGTTTCCGTGCGACGAACTGAAGCTGGCACTCCCCCCCATCGTGCTGACGCTGATGCCGCCGCCCGCGCTACTTTGATGCGCGCTACTGACGGTCGTGTCCTGCACGCTGCGCATGTTCAGATTGCCGCCCACGTCCGCAGTGACGGTGCGGCCCGATACGGTCGAGCCGATTACATTCGTATCACCACCGCTAACAAGCGTCACGCTATTCGAACCGGTTACGTGCGAGTTGTTCTGCATCACCGCATCGCTGTTGCCGTCACCATGTGCGCGCGACATGGCGGCCGACACCCCGATACCGTTCGTGCCGATCGACACGCCGACGCTAGCGCTCGATGACGAATTCGAACTGCGCGTCGAATCGGTGTTCGTCGTGTTCTGCACGTCAATCTGATTCTTCGCGGCCAACAGCACATCGTTGCCGGAAACGTTCGAACCGGCCACCGTGATATTGCCACTACCAGGCGCGCCGTTGCCGGTCGCAATCAGCGATGTAGTGCCGCCAGCGCTGACGCTCGATCCGCGTTGCGTAGCCTGGTTCTCCGACGTATCGAGTCTGCTATGACTCGATCCGACGCTGACTTGAACGCCGATACTCGGTGTACCACCGCCCGCAAGCGCACCGCCTGTCAAACCGGCCACACCCATTGCTGCATTACCTGCCGCTGCAATCGCATGCAGGGCCGTCGCCCGACCGTCGCCGCTTCCGCTCTTCGCTGCCTGCGCTTGTTGGTAAGCGCCGTTGATCGCATCGCCAATGCTACCCGACAAGCCGAGCGTGACGCCACTGCTACTGGTTGTCTCGCTATGGGTCCTGTTGCTGGTATCGGTTGCCGAATCGATCACGACATTCGACGCTATGCCGGTCAAATTCTTCCGGGCGATCAAGTCGCTACCTGTCACGTGCAACGTATCGCCAGCCTTGATAGTCAAATCGCCATTGAGCGAGCCCACCGTGCTCGCGTTGTTCGTGACAGAAGAAGCATGATCCGTATCTTTCTTCGTTTGCGTGCCAATACTCACGCTCAAGCCGCTGGTTCCAATACCCGAATGCGTTTCGTGATAGTAGCTGTCCTGCGTAACCGTATCCTTGGACGTGGTGATATTGACGTCGTTCGCCGCCGAGAGATTGACATCGTTCGTCCCTACCACCGTGCTACCTTGAACGGTCAGGTCACGGCCTGACTGAATGTTGACCGTATTACCCGACACGGTGCTGCCGACACCGACATTCGCCTGCGTATTCTGCATCGAATCGGTTTTCGTGCTGCTGACGAAGCTGCCGCGTTGGACCTGCACCGACTGGTACTTGTCGTGTTCCTCGCGGGCCTCGTTCACCGTGACGTTGCCCGTTGCAACGATGTTCGCCGCACCAGTACCGTTCTCAACACCGTTCGTCATGCCCGCCGTCAGCGACGAACCTGTCAGCGTGACGTTGCCTTTCGACACATCGGTGCTCGCCGCCCCGAGCGCCGCATTGCCGCCTGCCGTGAATTGCGTGCCAACAGCGTGCTCGTCGTAGTTGTGATCAACTTCCTTACGCGTCTTGCTGTCCGCCGCCACATTGTCGAGCTTCGCGGTATCCGTGACCGTCGTTGCCGTCAAATTCCCGCCTGCAAGCGCAGACAAGTCTTTTCCGGCGGATACAGTCGCGCCCTTCAGCGTCATGTCGTTGCCGCTTTGCATCCCCAAGCTGCCGCCTGCGGTGATGCCGTTCGTTACGTTCTTCGTCGTGGATTCTTCCCAATGATGCTGATCATTCAGATACATCGATTGGTTCGTCGTGGACTGAACCGTATCGACGTTGATATCCCGACCCGCCGTCACCAGTGCATCGCCGCCCGCCGACAAATTCGCGCCGTGAATGCTCAAATCGCGCGCGGCGTGAACGGACAGATCACCCGTTGCCGCAATCGTGCCTTGCTGGCCAATCAGACTCGTACTGACCTTGCTTGCGCCCGACGTGCCGGTTGCGCCAACTGTGTCGACCAACGTTGTATTGACAATATCGCGACCGGCCGACACTGCGACCCGATTGCCGGTAATCATCCCCGACGCATTCACGACATCATTGCTCGCCGAAACGACCGTCGTGCCGTTCGTGCCGCTGCTCGAAATCGCACCGCCACGATTCAAAATATCCGTCGCCGTCAGGACCGTTTTCGTTCCGCCCTTGATCACGCCGGAATTCGTTGCGCTACCCGTCGCATGAATTTCCACATCGTCCGCCGCGATCAACGCGCCAGTCGGTTGCAGGTCGTTCGCGTGTGTCTGCGCCATGTAGACGACAGGCGCCAGCACGTGCGTCGTGCTGCCGTTCGGCAACGTTACCGTCTGATCGACCAGCCATACGATATCGCTCGTCAGCGCATCCATCTGCGCGGCCGTCAGCGCCATCCCCGGCACCAGGCCGAACTCTTTTGCGTAGTTCGCCCCGTTCGTCATCAGCGCACGATATTCATCCTCGGCACTCGCGTAGCCCGGCAAGAACGTGCGCCCCGTCAGTTGCGTGATCTGATTGCGCACCATCTGCTGCTCGTACATCCCGTCACCCAAGCGCTTCTCGATACTCGCCGGATTCAGGTTCAACTGGCCGAGCATGTAGTCGCTCGAAATGAAGTTCGTATAGCTCGTCAGGCGTGGATCGGTCACGATCAGATACGGCTGGCCAGGTGCGTCGTGAATCGAATAAAGACCGCTCGTCGGCAACGTGATCGGCAGTGCGCCCGACGCATTCGCGACCGATTGCTGTGCGCCAACCGGTGTCGATGAGCCGCCTGCGGCTCCAACCGGCGTCAACTTGCCACCGGATACGCCCTCATTGGTCGAATTATTTCCAAGCGTGCCGCCGGTTGCGCCAGTCGAAGAATTCTGCGCGGCAACGTTCTGGTTGTTGACATCCTTTGCGTCGATGATCACCGACTGGTTGGCGATGATCGTGCCGCCCGTGCCGCCGATGGCAACCGGTGTATACACCTTCGAAGGCTGAACGATCGTGCCGCGATCCTGCGTCGTATCCTCGTTCCACGCGTACATCGATACGATGTTGTCGGTCTGATACTGATACAGCGTCCGCCCGACGTTGTTCACGACCGTGCCACCGTAGCTGCCTGAACCTGCACTGCCGGACACATCCGAATCGCCGATCTTGATCGACCCGCCCGCCGCAATCGAACTGTATTCGTTGTTGATCGTGCCGACGTTCTTCATCACGATGTTGTTGCCTGCCACGAGTTGCGCTTGCTGCGCCTGGCTTGCAATCTTGTCCTGCTGAACCGTGGTCGTCGTGTCGCGCCAGATTTCGACACGCTGATAGCCATTGTGGCCATCGCTACGCGTCGTGTATTCCGTATCCGGAACGTAGTTGACGTGCGGATCGTACGCATCCCAGTAGTTGACCGTCACCGTACCGTCCGCGTGGGTCGTCAGCGTGTTGTAGTAAATCGTCTGCTGCTTGCCGTTCACGTTCACGACCAATACCTTGTCGGTCGCGTTCGGTCCGGACGTTTCCGATACAACCTGCGAAGGGCTATAGGTGGAGGTGAGCGGCGTCTTGTAGCCGTTCACCCACATTGCCTGCGAGCACCCGCCGTTCGGGTCCGCATTCATCGTCGCGCACACGATGTACTTCTGACGCTTGGTTTCGTGTTTACTCGTCGTGCTCGTGGTTTCAGTGGTCACCACCGGAGCCGGACGCGTGTTCGTGAACGTACCAGCCGCGAGTTCGATACTGCCTTGTGCTTCGATCGTGGACTGATCGTTCAAGACATTTTGCGTACGGTTCGCGAGAAACCCGTCCGCGTCGCGCTGACCGTTCGCGGCGATATTGATGTCGCCAACGCTGAAGACATTCGCGCCGCCCGTGTTCGACAACTGGTTGGACGCGTACAAATTCACCCGTTCGGCTGCGGCGATCACCGCCGCTGCACCGGTATTGGTGATCGTGCTCGCATTAGCGGTCACTTCACGGCCGATGATCGTCGCGGTGTTGTTCAGCGTCGTGCTGTTGGTCGTAACCGTATCGCCTTCGATGCGACCTGCGTTATCGATCGTGCCGCCGTTGGCATTGATTGTCGTCGTGCCGGAATTCAGATCGGCGCCCGCTTGGTTCTCCACGGTCGCGGCATTCACCGTCAGCGCGCCGTTGGCATCCAGCACGCCTTGGTTCGTCAGCTTACCCGACGTGGAAAACGTGAGGTCGCCGTTTGCGTGCAGCTTGTTCGCCATGGTCTGCGTGTAGTCGCTACCGAGCGTCACCGCACCGTTTCGGCCTGCTACGATCGATCCGTCACCGCTCAACGCGCTCGCGGTCAACGTCAGGTCCTGATCGCTGCCGATAACGCCGTTCTGGTTGGCAAACGTGCCGGTCTGGATTGAAATACTGCCGCCGCTGCCTGCGTCGTTGCCGATTTTTCCGGACTTGTTGTCGATCGACGCCGTGTTCAACGACAGTGCGCCGTTTGCACGAATCGATCCGGCCTGATTCGACAACGCAGCGTTTGCCGCGCTCAGCTCGAGGTTGTTCGCGGCCGACAGCACGCCACTCGCATTATTCACGTTGTTTGTGACGTTCAAGGTCAGATCGTGGCCGGAAAGCGTCTGACCGCCTTGTGCATTCGTGAGCGTTTGGGTGGTCAGCGTAACATCGCCATTACCGCCGATCGTGCCCGCTCCCGCTTTGCCGGACGCGTTCGTGTTCGTGATCGATGCACCGCCGTCGATCGTCGTTGCACCGCTGCCGATATTCGCGATACGTCCGTCGCTGTTGTCGACGTTGCTCCCCGACAGCGCGAGCGTCGAATTCGTGCCGTTCGCTTCGATTTGCCCTGCGCTGTTGTTGATCGCGCCTTGTGCTCGCAGCGACAGATTCCCGTTCGCCTGAACAAGGCCGGCTGCATTCGTGATTGCGCCGTTCGACTGTACCGAAAGCGCTTGTCCAGCCAGCAGCGATCCGCTGGAATTGTCGACGCTGCCCGCCGACACGGAAACGGCTCCGTTGCCGCCAATCGTACCGCCCGCCGTATTCGTCAGCGCATTTGTCGTCCCAACCGACAGCGCGCTCGTGCCCACGTTTTTAAGCGAGCCGCCATCATTGGCGAGACTGTCGGCCGTCACGGAAACGCCGTTGTTCGCTTCGAGCGTGCCCGCACGGTTATCGACAGCGCCTTGAGCCTTCAGCGTAATGCTGTCCGCACCGATGTAGCCGCCCGCATGGTTATCGAGCGACTGCACATCGAGCGTCGCCTGTCGCTGCGCGGCGAGCGTACCTGCGCTATTCGATACGGCTGCAGCTTTCAGGCTCAACGCGCCATTGGTCGCGATCGTGCCGCTTTGGTTCGACAAAGCGCCGGTCGAAATCGACAGCGCACCGCTTCCGGCGTGAGTAATTTTCCCGTGGTCGTTGATCAGCGTCGCGGGCGTCAGGTTCAGGTCGGTGCTGTTGGTCTGAATAACGCCGTTGCTTGAATTATCAAGTGTGTTCGAGACGGCAACATTCATTGCGCCGGTCCCGGTTTGTGTAATGGTGCCGCCGTGGTTCGATAAATTCGTCGCCCCGAGCGACAACTGCGCTGCCTGTACCGAACCCGCATCGTTGCTCAGCGTCGCGGCATTCACGGTCGCGAACTGTCCGGCCGTGATGCTGCCCGAACCGTTCGTCAACTGCGCACCCGCTTTGATCACTGCGTTTTGCGCAGCCGACAACGTCCCGCTGCCGTTGTCGAGGGATTGCGTGTCGACATTCAGATTCGTTTGCGCACTGACCGCGCCACGGTTCACGACGCTGCCCGATTGAATCGCCACGCCGCCGTTGCCACCAATGACACCGCCTTGGGCGCCAAGTGCGGTCGTACCGGCAGCATTCGTCAGTTGCCCCGTCGTGGCAATGGACAGACCGTCCGAATTCAGCGACGTCACGCGACCTGCGCTGTTGTCCAGCGAGCTTGCCGAAATATTCATTCCGGCCGCGCTCTGGATCGTGCCCTGGTTGTTCGCGATTGCGCCGCCGCGCACCTGCATCGCACTTTCAGAAACCAGCGTGCCGCCCTGATTCGCGATTGAGCCGTTCGACTGCACGTTCAGCGGACCTTGCGCCGAGATCTTGCCGCTTTGATTCGAAATGCTGCCTGCGGTCAACGTTGCGTTGGCTTGGCTCGACAGCGTGCCGCGATCGTTGATCAACGCACCCGCTGCGTTCGCATTGAGCGCGCCCTGCGCACTCGTTGTCGCATTCGAGAGGTTCAAGTCCCCGGCGCTTGCGTTCAGCGACACGTTACCGTTCGCCCTCGTCTGGCTACCCGCGAGGCTCACGGCAGCACCTGAAATCGACGCGCTCCCGCCCGCAACGTTCTGCCCGGTCGCCGTCAATTGGCCGGTGCTCGACAGATTCAGATCGCCGCTTTTCCCGACGGAACCATCGCTATTGACACCTGCGCCCAGCATTCCCGTCGAATTGATGGTGCTCGCGTTGAGCGTCGTATTCTGTTGCGCTGCGAGCGTGCCGCTGTTCGACAACGTACCGGCTGCTGAAACGTTTGCACTCTGTTGCGCATACGTCGTGCCGCTGTTTTGAATACTATTTGCGGTTGCCGTGAGATTTCCGCTCGCAGTCGTCTTGCCCGTGAGTACGAGCTGGCCGTTGGATTGCAGCGTCAGGTCGCCCGCTTGTGCCGCGATCGTCCCGGCGTTCGCGACACCGACGCCGTTCTCGTTCGATATGAGAAAGACCCTGTTCGCGTACATGCCGCCGAGCTGGCTCACGTCGATTGCGATCGCCGGTGCCGCACCATCGCCAGAGATCGGCGTAGCCGCCAGCGTGTCGTGGTTGACTTGGTTCGCACCTGCGACGACGTTCAGATTCTTTGCGTAAATGGCTGCATTGGCCTGCACTGCACGCGAAATTAAGTCAACCTGATCGACATTCGATGCATTCAGGCCAGCACCGCTTACAGAAATCAGGCCGCGCGATACGTTGAATCCACCGAGCGAGCCGTCGGCACCGTAATACGGTGTGCCGGTCGTGAGAACGGCTTTCGACGTATTGATGAACCCGCCGCCGTCAACCTGAATACCGGCACTGTTCGACAGGATCACTTCGGCGCGATTGCCCGCGACCTCAACGTAACCTCGCAGTTGCGACGGCGCATTGCTGTTGACCTGGTTGACGATGATCCGCGCAGACTGGCCCGCACCGAAATTCGGGTTGCCGTTGATCATCCCCGCCTGTTGCGTGTTGACGATCGTCGGCGAGTTGTTCAGGATCGCGCCCGGCTTTTGTACGTCGAACTGGTTGTACGTGTTCACCGACACGCCAGCGCCTGACGGTGCGGCAATATTCACCTGCGGGATGCCGCTCTGCGTCTGAATGACATGAGTGCTCGTGCCCGGAGTCGGAGCGATTTGAGCGAAACTGAATAGCGGCACCCCAAACAGCAATGCAGCAGCCATCGCGATCGGCTGCCAAACGATCCGCAAGCGCGATAGCGCGCTCACGCCTTTGGAATTCCCGGCTGCATGCGGTGAACTACCGTTTTCCTGAACGACCATCATCGCGCCCCGCGCGCGATTGAACACAACCCGATAGCATTTCTTGTTCATTCTTCGTTGACGCGCACTGCGTTCCTGCTTGCAATCCGATTTGAATTCAGCGCCAATAGGACAGAACGTAATTCACTGTCTTGTCTTGAACGCGCTTGCAACGGATAGTCAGAACGACAGCGCCTCTCATGCGTGTCGCGATTGCGAGACGGCGCTCGCAGTGGGTCTCCTCTTATCCGCTGCGCGATCCTAGCAGAAGCAATCCCCGCACACTGTCAGAAATGATTAACGCGACACGAGGAGCATTGGCCTTCCCTGCTCCTGCAGGCGGAGATATTAAAAAATGCTGAAGAATTAATATTTTTATAATGTTTTCAGATTGTTAATTCTGAGGTGGGATGCAACTTTATTGGGATAGGTGCGACGCGGTTTTAGACACAGTGCCAATCGACCGAGCGCAGCTGAATGCTCCTGATATTGTTAGCCGAACCATTGCGAGATAAGCGGAGATCGCTCCGCGAAACTCGCTTGTCGACAATATATAAAAATCAAGATGGAAAATATGCGCTATCGAGCGCCGAAACCTGCAACGCTGGCCGCATCACTTCGACAACGTCGCCCGCACCGTATATTCGCCTTCCAGCCCGCCCTGCTCGGGCCGCACGAAATACCGCGACGAATCCAGATCGGCCGGCAGCGGCTCGACCGGATAACCGTGCTTTTCCCACGCATCGAGCCCGCCCTTCAGCGCGCGGATGTTGTGGATCATCTTCTTGCGCTGCATCTTCGCGATGAGCCGCTTCGCGGTGGCCTCGTTCGGGCACACGCAATAGACGACGATCGGCCGCTTCAACACTTCGGGGTCGAGCAGGTCCGGCGAATCGAGATCGACCGGCACCGCGCCGGCAATCCGGTACGGCTCGCGTTCGCGAATCGCCTTCGGCCGCGCGTCGAAGATCAGCGGCGGCTCGTCGGACGTCATCATTTCGACGAGCTGCGGCGGCGAGATGCGCACCTGCGCGAGATAGCGGCGGAACTGCACGCGGCGCACCCAGCGGTACAGCAGGAACGTGATGAAGATCGCGAGGAACGCGTCGAGGATCGTGCCGCCGCTCGCGCGCACCCACAGCACGAACTGGACAATCTGGTCGTGAATGGCCGCGCCGCCGATCAGCCAGAACGCCGCCCACAGCGACGCGCCGGCCAGATCCCAGAACAGGAACACACCGATGCCGATCGCGGTCGTGCCGAGCAGCGGCGCCGATACGAGGCCGAGGCCCGGCAGGAATTTCGACAGCACGAGCAGCGGCGCACCATACCTTTCGAATACGTTACGTGCGAAACGCAGCGTCGTGTCGAGCGACAGCGAGAAGCGCACGAGGCCGTTCAGCAGGCGCCGGCCACGCGTGCGGCCCATGAAGAACCACAGCGAATCGGCCAGCATCGTCGCGCCGATCGCCGCCGCGAACATGCTGACCCAGGACGCCTGCCCCATCGCCGCCATCGTGCCGCCGAGAATCAGCATCGGCACGGCCGGCACCGGCACGCCGAGCTGCGTGATCAACACGCTCGCGAACACGGCCCACGGGCCGAGCGACGATGGAATTGCGATGGGAAAGTGCCACACGGCGGCGCTCCTGGAAGACATGCGGGCCGCGCGACAGGGCCGTCGGTACGGCGGCGCAACGGCCGCCGCGGCATGTCCGCGACCAACCGGTGCATCCTGCGCATTCTAAACGGGTTTGGCCTCGGCCGCGCGGAACACGGGCCGTCCGCACGGGCTTTGCGCCCGGCGTGACGCGACCGTGACGGTCACACGTCCGGGCGCTGCGCGAGTTGCGCGACATGTTCCGCGTAGTCGGGAAACTCGGCCGCGAGCGCGGCCGCGTCCGCCAGCTCGAATTCCGAGAATTCGAACCCCGGCGCCACCGTGCAGCCAACGAGCGCGACGTGCTCCGGCGACGCGCAGCGCGCGCCGAACCAGCTGCCGGCCGGCACGACCGCCTGGAACACGGTGCCCGGATGCGTGAGCGGGTTGCCGAGCCGGTGGATCGTCAGCCCGTCGCGCGCGTCGAGCACCCACACTTCGATCGGATCGCCTGCGTAGAAATGCCAGACCTCGTCGGAGCGGATGCGATGCCACGACGAATACGCGCCGTCGCACAGCAGGTAGTAGATCGCGGTCGACGCGGCACGTGGCGCGCCGTCGGCCGGACGCACGACCGAATCGGTCGCGCGGTAGGTTTCACGGAAATAGCCGCCTTCGGGATGCGGCTGCAGGTCGAACTGGCGAATCAGGTCGGTCGCGGAAATCGGCATGGCGGATGACGTCGGTAAGGGTGAAAACCGGCATCCGGCGGGGTTGCACGACCCTCATTCTTGCGATCGCGTGCCGCCGGATGTCCCTGCGTCGATCGCCGCGGCCATGCGCGCGGCGAACAAGCGGACACCGGCCGATGCTGCCAGAACTGCGTGCCGGGAGGCAACCGCCGACGTGCAATCACGCACCGTCGAACGTACCGGTGGCACGGCGCAGTACGCCGATCACGCCCATGTGCGGTCAAGCACGCGGCGCCCTGCGGCCCGCCAATGCGCGGGGCAGGCAGCGTCGACCGCCGCACCGCGTCGCTTATGCGGCCGCCGGCGTCCCGCCCTCGGCGTGCCGCACCAGCAGCACGGGCCGGTCGGCCGCGCGCAGCAACGATTCCGCTACGCTGCCGAGCAACAGCCTGCGCAGGCCGTGCCGCCCGCTGGTGCCCATCACGACCAGATCGGCGTCGGCTTCGGCCGCCGTGCGCATCAGCACCGTCGCGATGTCCTCGCCGTACGCGTCGAGCGCGCGCACCGTGCCCCGCACATGCTGCTGCGCGAGCGCGGCTTTCGCGTCGTCGAGCACCGGCGTCGCGGCATCGGTCGCGGTGGCGTCGCCGTCGCGCTCGGCTGCGAAGCCGGCGTCGACGTCGACGAGTTGCGGCCGATGTTCGACGACGTACGCACACGTCACTTCGCCGCCGGACGCGGCCGCGATCCGGATCGCCTCGTTCAGCGCGAGACGCGCGCTCGGGCTGCCATCGAGCCCGACGAAAATCCGCTTGTACATGGTCCGTCCCTCCGACCGGGCGTGCGTCGCGCGTTGCGCAACCACGGCCCGTTACCGCGAGCCGGCCCGGCGCCGGCTTGCCTGCCGAACAGTCTGCCCCACGTGCCGACGCGTGCGTTGACGCGCGTCAAGCGTGCCCGGCGCGCCTGCTGCTGCCCGCCGTTTGCCGCAATTTCAACTGCCCCCATTACAAAAAACGTGTAAAACGCGCACAATTTCGTCCTGAAAATCATCGTTGCACGCAGCCGGTGCGAGTTTCCCCCCGGTTTTGCCGCGCTGCCCGCGTGCCCCGGCAGCCCGAACAACAGAATGGCCATCGAATGACCGTCAGTGGAACCCCGACGCGGGACGCCCGAGAGCCCACGCGCCTCGAGATCATGTTACGCCAGCCGCTCGCGGCCGGCGTCGTTGCGCTGTGCGCGGGCGCCGTGCTGTCGCTCGGCGTCGCGCTGCTCGTGCGCGAGCAGTGGCAAACCGCCGTTCATACGCGTTTCGAACGCCGGACCACGCACGTGACCGCGATGCTGCGGCATGAACTGCAGGCCGGTGTCGCCGTGCTCGAAGGTGCGCGCGGCGCGTTCGGCCTCGTCCCGGACATGACGCCCGGCCAATGGCGCCGGTATGCGGAGACGCTCGATCTCGACAGCGGCCGCTCGCCGGTCCGGCAGATCGGCTATGCGCCGCTGACGCGCGCGGCGCGCGGCGCGCTGGCCGGCGCGAAGCCGCTGCCGGCCGATCCGCTCGCGGCAGCGACGCTCAGCGCGCCCGTGTCGAACTCGCCGGTCGTGCGCTTCGGTGCGTCCGACGCGGTGCCGCTCACGCGCGCGCTGCGGACCGGCGATATCGCGCTCGGCGTCCACCCGGCCGACGACGACGCGTCCCGCGACGCCCGCACCCTGACGCTGTTCCTGCCCGTGACGAGCTCGCCGTTGGCCGCCGCCACGCCGTCCGGCACGCGGGAAGCCGGCGTCGACGGGATGCTGTTCGCGGCGCTGAGCCCGCGGCGCCTGGTCGAGCGTGCGCTCGACGCGGAACGCGGGATCGATCTGTGGATGACCGCCAGCGGCGATTCGCGCGCGATCGTCAGCGTCGAGACGACGACCGACGAAGCATCGGCGTCGCCCGACCTGATGCGGCGCACCGATGTGCTGAATTTCGGCGGCACCGCGCTGACGCTCGCCTATTCCGCGGACGGCCGGCCGAGCGCGACCGGCGCGCAGCGTGCGGCCGGCACCGTGCTCGCCGCCGGGCTGATCGCGTCGTTCGGGTTCGCGGCGCTCGTCCATGCGCTACTGCGCGGCCGCGCCGATGCGGGCGCGAGCAGTCGCGGCAGCCTCAACGAAGCGCGGATGATGGGCATCATCCGGTCGTCGATGGAAGCGATCATCACGATCGACGAGAAGCAGACGGTCGTGATCTTCAATCCGATGGCCGAGCAGGTGTTCGGCGTGTCCGCAATGGAGGCGATCGGCGCGCCGCTGTCGCGCTTCATTCCCGAACGGTTCCGCGCCGCACATGCGAAGCACGTCGACCAGTTCGGCGTGACGGGCGTGTCCGAGCGGCAGATGGGCCGCCAGCGCGTGCTGTTCGGGCTGCGCGCCAACGGCGAGGAATTCCCGATCGAAGCATCGATCTCGCAGATCCGCGACGCGTCGGGCAAGCTGTATACGGTGATGCTGCGCGACATCACCGAGCGGCTGCGGGCCGAGAACGCGCTGAAGCAATCGCGCGAGGAATTGCGCGAACTATCGGCGAACCTGCAGAACGTGCGCGAAGAGGAAAAGACCCGCATCGCGCGCGAGCTGCACGACGACCTCGGGCAGCAGCTCACCGCGCTGAAGATGGATCTGTCGGTCGTCGAACAGCAACTGCGCATGCCCGGCCGCGCGCAGCCCGACGCAGGCCTGCAGACGCATCTGCAAGGCATGCGGCGGCTGATCGACGCGACGGTCGCGTCAGTGCGGCGCATCGCGGCCGACCTGCGGCCGGTAATGCTCGACGACCTCGGCCTCGTGCCCGCGATCGAATGGCTCGCGAACGATTTCACGAACCGCTACGGGATCGATGTCGAGCGCCACATCGAAACGGGCGGCCTCACGTTCACCAGCACGGGCGCGACCACGCTGTTCCGGATCGTCCAGGAAGCGCTGACGAACGTCGCGCGCCATGCGGATGCGACGCGCGTGGCGTTGCGGCTCGACATCGAGGAAGGCTTTTGCGTGCTGCGCGTCGCGGACAACGGCCGCGGCGCGGCGCCCGGCGGGCCGGCCCACGAGGACAAATCGTTCGGCCTGATCGGCATTCGCGAACGCGCACACATGCTGGGCGGCACCGTGACCATCGATACCGCGCTCGCGCGCGGTTTCTCGATTACCGTCTCGTTTCCGCTCGGCACCGTTCAACAGGACACGCTCATCACATGATCAAGGTGCTCATCGCCGACGACCATACGCTCGTACGCGACGGTCTGCGGCACATCCTCCAGAACGCCACCGGATTCGAGGTGGCCGGCGAAGCCTTCGACGGCCCGTCGACGATCGCGCTGGTGCGGGCGACGCCTGCGCAGGTACTCGTGCTCGACCTGTCGATGCCGGGCCGCAACGGCGTCGAACTGATCAAGCAGATCAAGGACGAGAAACCCGCGCTGCGCGTGCTCGTGCTGACGATGCACGCGGAGCAGCAATACGCGGTGCGTGCGTTCCGCGCGGGCGCGTCCGGCTATCTGACGAAGGAAAGCGCGAGCGCGGAGCTGGTCGGCGCGGTCACGAAAGTGGCGTCGGGGGGCGTCTACGTGAGCCTCGCGATGGCCGAGCAGTTCGCGCAGAGCCTGAACGAGCCGGCCGAAACGCTGCCGCACCAGCGGCTGTCCGACCGCGAATTCGACGTGTTCCGGCGGATCGCCGCCGGCCAGACGCTGACCGAGATCGCGAACGCGTTGTGCGTGAGCGCGAAGACGGTCAGCACCTACAAGACCCGGATCCTGGAAAAGATGCAGATGCCGCACGAAGCGGCGCTCGTGCGTTACGCGATGCGGCACAAGCTGCTCGACGAAACGGACGACGTGTAACGGACGACGTCTGGCCGGCGTGGTGCGGGCCTCGGCAGGCCCGCGCATGACGCGTTACTTCGCGGGCACCGGGCACGCGAGGTCGCCTTCCTCGCAGGACAGATAGCCTTTCAGCGTTTCGGTGCGCACTTTGGTCAGATCGTCGAGGCAGGTCGATACGACCATCGGGTATGCACTGCCGCCCTCGGCATTTGCACTCGAGAAATGGCATTCGGCGTCGCGGTACGCGATCCACGCGCGCTGCGCGTCCACGAGCTTGTCGGCGAGCGGCCGCGCGCCGCGCAGGCGCGCGGTGACGGCCTGGTAGATCCGGTTCAGTTCCCCGTCGGATTTCTTGTACGCGCGATCGGCACACGCCGTCATCGTCGCCTGATCCGTCGCGTCCGCACAATTCGCCTGCGCATGGGCGACGCTCGCCACCAGCGCCAGCGAGCCCAGCAGACCGGTCAAGACACGCATGGATGCTCCTTTGTTGTTCGTTGAAGTGTGGAACCCGGCGCCTTGTTGCGCCCCGTGTGCATGGGCCGCGCCACCGCGGCGACATCGACCGCGATGCTAGCGCACGCGCGGCGGATTGTCAGCGGGTGCCGGGGTGACGCCCGAGACGCGATTTCGCCGGTTGTCGTGTTTTCCTGACGGCGAAAGCATCCGATCGCTGCGCATCATTGAGAAAGCCCGCACTCGGAACTGAACCGAGTGCGGGCTTTCTCGACAAACCTTCAGCCACGGTCCCCAAGGGCCGCGACACAACGGCCGACTTAGTGGCCGAAATACACCGACGAGCGGTCGCTGACGGCCGGCACGACCGCGCGCTGGCCCGACTGCGACGTCGCGATCGGGTTCGAACCGTAACCGGTTGCGTCGGCTTGCGCGCCCGTGTTCTGCGCGGCGGCGATCTTGGCCTGGGCGGCCTGGATGTTTTCCGGATAGTTGATCCAGTCGTTCGGGTTGTACCCGGCCTTTTCGAGCTGGACCAGCTCGGCGCGCACTTGCGCGCGCGTCAGCGGCTGTTGGTTCGATTGGGCGAACGAGACGACCGGTGCAGCCACGAGGGCGGCCAGTGCAACTGCCTTGATCAGCGATTTCATGATGCGTTACCTCCAGGATTGTTTTGTCAGGCGCTTCGGACTCGGGGTCGTTGCGCATGAGTAGAAGTCTAGGAGTCGCCGCTATCAGGGTAAATACTTAAATCGCAAATTCACTGTTGACCGAAACCGTACAATCGCGCGGGAATAACGTGATTCATCAGACGATTATCGACGCTCGCACACCGAATGCCACTCTTCGGCATCCGGCACGCTCGGCAGCGCGTCAGCGCGGGCGATCGGTATCCACCGACGCCATCTGCCTGTCGAACAGCAACGCCTTGAGGCGCACGCGATCGTCGGCATCGATGTCGCCGAACGCCGCATGATGCAACGTCAGCGCTGGGGCCGCCGGGTCGGCATGCACGGCCCGCACCGTGCCGTCGAGCGCCAGTTGCTCGACGCGGCCGCCGGTTTCGTACGGAAGCAGCACGCGCAACGGCTCGCCGGTGGCCGCGAGCGGCCGGTCGACGGCGATCGACAAGCCGCTCAGGCTGATGTCGTGCACCATTCCGATGCCTTCCGCCCCCTGCGCCGCGCCGCTGCAGCGGGCGGCGATGCGCACCGGCACGCGCGGCTCCGCGCGCGCGCGCAGCCGGTCGACGAAGCCGGGCGGCGACAGGATCATGAACGGCGCGGCGCCTGACGCCTGCACCGATTCGACCGTCGCGCCGAAACGGAACACCGCGGCAGCGCCGATCGCCACCGCTTCAACGTCGTCGCCGCGTGCGAACTCGAGCACGGCGGCGGGTAGCGGTTCGACGAACAGCGCGCCCGACGCACCGACACCGATCAGCCGGCAGCGTTGCAGCGCACGCGTCGTGCCGACCCGGCGGCGAATGCCGATCGCGGCGCCCGCCGACAAGCCCATGCGCGTGGCGGGCGCGCCCGCCGCCCCGGGCACGCTCGGCTCGATGCCGCTGCCCTCGCGTCGGCGTACGGGGTGGAAATGGTCGAACAGGAACGCATGCTGCGCGGCATCCTGCAGCGTCGTGCCGGCCGGCAGCAGCGCGGCACCGTCGGCGTCGTAGAGGTCGAAGCCGAGCGGGACGCCGGCGGAAAGATCGTCGCGCGCGAGCGCGACGTAGTCGGTGGAAAGCCGCATCGGAGAAGCGCGGAGCGACCGCGCGAGCTATCGTGACAACTTGATTACGGCAGCATCGCGCGGAATCTGAATGGCTTCGTTACTGCGACGCACCCGTGGCATCGGGCGACGCCGGGACCGGCACCGGCGGTGGCGGAGCCGGCACGGCCGACGGGGCGGCGCCGACGCCGGTGCTGCTTCCGCTCGTGATACTGGCGCCTGCCGGTGGCTGCGCAGACTGCGATGCGCTCGCCGACAGCGCCGCAGCCGACGCGGCCACTTCGGACGCCGGCACCCATTCCTCGACGATGCCGCCGGACGCGGCATCCGGCGCCGATGCAGCCGAAGCCGCCGACGCCGCCTCTTCGTCGGTCTCGGCCGGACGCTCGATACGCTGTGTCCTGACCGGCGTGGGCGCCTTCTTCGCCTCGGGCGGGAACCACGTGTCGAACAGGTCGGTCACGCGCTCGCGCAGCGATCCGAACCAGCCCGGCGACGGCTCGGTATCGAATTTCGCCTTCGTATCGACGATCCGGGCGCGCTGCGCGCGCTGGAAGAAATCGCCGACGATCGGCAGCGCGCTGTGCGCGCCCTGCCCCCAGTAATCGCTGCGCAGCGTCACGCGGCCGTCGTCGAACCCGACCCACGCGCCGGCGACGAGGCCCGGCTGCATCAGGATGAACCAGCCGTCCGCGTTGTCCTGCGTCGTGCCGGTCTTGCCGGCCACGTCGCCGCGGATCCCGAAGCGGGTGCGGATGCTGCCGCCCGTGCCGCGCGTCACGACGTCGCGCATCACGTCGAGCAGCGTCTTGTCGGTTTCGGCATCGAGCGCACGCTCGGGCGGCGCCGGTGCGTATTCGGCGAGCACCTCGCCCTGGCGGTTCTCGATGCGCGTGACCATCTGCGGCTCGACGTACAGCCCGCCGTTCGCGATCGTCGCGTACGACGCGACCATTTCCTTCAGCGTGACCGGGCTCGTGCCAAGCGCGAGCGACGGCACGCGTTCGAGCGGGCTTTCGCGCACGCCCATGTCGCGCGCGAGCCGCGCGACGGCGCCCGGCCCGACCTTCTCCATCACTTGCGCGGTGATCCGGTTGCGCGACAGCGCGACGGCGTCGCGCAGCGTCATCGGCTTGCCCGTAGGCGGCGCGTCATCGTTCGGTCGCCAGATCTCGCCGCCCTTCAGCGGAATCTCGACCGGCTGGTCGATGAACGTGTCCTCCGGCTTCATCCCGCTCGCGAACGCGGCGCCATAGACGAACGGCTTGAACGTCGAGCCCGGCTGGCGCCGCGCCTGCGCGACGTGGTCGAACGGCTCGCGCGTGAAGTCGCGGCTGCCGACCCACGCGCGGATCTGCCCGTCGCGCGGATCGATCGCGAGGAAGCCGGCCTGCACGTCGGTCTTCGCCTTGCACAGCGCATGCAGGAAGCCGCGGTCGGCCGCGAGCAGCTTCATCGCCGCCGCGTCGTCCTTGCCGGCGTCCTGCGCGGCCTTGTACTCGGGCGATTCGCGCATGAAGGTGCGGAACACCTCGTTGTCGGTGCCGCAGCCGTCGCGGCCGCTCCACGCGTTGTTCGCGATGCCCTGCAACTGATTGCCCTGCAGCGTGAGCGCCTGCGTCGCCATCTGCTGGAGCCGCGAGTCGATCGTCGTGCGCACGATCAGCCCGTCCGAGTAGATGTTGTAGTCGTTGCGGTCGGCCCACGCGATCAGCCACTTGCGCAACTGCTGCGCGAAATGCGGCGCCGGCCCGGGCGGCTCCTTCTGGCGCTCGAAGTCGATGCGCAGCGGCCGGCGCTGCAGCTGCGCGAACTGCGCCGGCGACAGCTTGCCGTACTTCACCATCTGGCCGAGCACCGTGTTGCGCCGTTGCAGCGCGCGCTCGGGGTTCAGCACCGGGTTGTAGTAGCTGTTGCCCTTCAGCATCCCGACGAGTGTCGCGCTGTCGAGCACGTCGAGTTCGTCGGCCGACTTGTCGAAATAGGTGCGCGCGGCCATCTCGACGCCGTACGCGTTGTACAGGAACGGCACCGTGTTCAGGTAGGTCTCGAGGATCTGGTCCTTGCTGTAGACGGCCTCGATCTTCAGCGCGGTGATCGCCTCCTTCACCTTGCGCGTGAGCGTCGGCGCACGGCCGATCTCGTCCGGGTACAGGTTGCGCGCGAGCTGCTGCGTGATCGTCGAGCCGCCCTGGCGGCTGCCCGAGAACGTATGGAGCGCGGCCGACGCCGTGCGCTTCCAGTCGAGGCCGTGGTGTTCGTAGAAGCGATGATCCTCGGTCGCGATCAGCGCGTCGACCATGTGCGGCGAGATCTGCTTGAGCGACACCCATTCGCGGTTCGACGGCTTGAATTCGGCCAGCAGCTTGCCGTCGGCCGACAGCACCTGCGCGGGCTGGTCGACGCGCGCCTTGCGGATGTCGCCGATGCCCGGCGTGAACGGGATCAGCGCGACCACGTACACGGCGAACAGCGCCGGCACGGCGGCGGCGGCGAGCAGCGCGCCACGGCGCGTCGGGTGGCGGACATGGCGCCACGCGGTGGCGGCGAGAGGCTTGACCCGCGCGACGGCGGCCGCCGCGACGGGTTGGGCGCGCGCGACCCATCTGGCACAGAAGGCACGCACTGACGGCACGTTTCGGCGATTCACGCGGGTGGAGCTCGGCTGAAAAGGCTGCATCGTACCAAACTCGCGCGGCCGTCCGGCCCGCGGCGGCCTTGGGCTGGCACACGCGGTACGGTGTTACGCCGGCGCTCACGCAAAAAAAGGCGCGTGTCCGGCAATCGGAGCGACGCGCCAAACCTGGTACCACAACCGGAACGCCGCGCGACGGCGGCGTGCCCCGCGCCGCGGCTCAGCGCACGAGAAATCCGTACGTGAGCGGATCGCGCTCGTCGACGATCCAGTTCGCGAACCCGCAGATATGCGCGCTGCCTTCCACTTCCGGGATCACGGCCGGGATGTCGCCGACCGTCGTTTCGCGCAGCACGCGGCCCTTGAAGACCGTGCCGACGATC
Organism: Burkholderia sp. MS389; assembly: GCF_016899425.1. Taxonomy (GTDB): domain Bacteria; phylum Pseudomonadota; class Gammaproteobacteria; order Burkholderiales; family Burkholderiaceae; genus Burkholderia; species Burkholderia sola. The sequence continues at coordinate 456,092 of NZ_CP045995.1, read as the reverse complement.
GATTCGTTGACGAGCGTGTCGCCTGCCGCGAGCAGCCCGCGCTGGTAGAGCTGCGCGACGCGCCCGCCGGTGCCGGAGCCGGTCGGCGAGCGGTCGACCTCGCGATCCGCGAACACGCAGCAGTTCGCCTGCGTCGAGCCCGCGTGGCGCGGCGCGTTCGCGATGATCGTGCCGTAGATATGGTTGATTTCCGGGATCTCCGGATGCGCGACCGGATATTTCGCGTTCGCGGCCGCCTTCACCTCGGCGCCGAAGCGAATCAGTTTCTCGACTGCCGATTCGCGCACCGGCAGGTCGAACGGCGCGCCGTCGACATAGAAATAGAACGCGCCGCCATACGCGATGTCGCCGGTCACGGTGCCGAACGACGGCGTGTCGACCGACACGTCGCGCTCCCAGATGAACGACGGCACGTTGACGAAGCGCACGGGCCCCGCATGCTCGCCGTCCCACCGGACGAACGCCTCGATGAAGCCGCACGGCGCGTCGATGCCGACTCGCGTCTCGGGCACCGTGCGCTGCACCCAGCCGAGTTCGACGGCCGCGGTCGACAGCGCGATCACGCCATGTCCGCAATGGTCGCTGTAGCCTTCGTTGTGCACGAAGATCACGCCGAAATCGGCGTTCGGCGACACGGGCTCGGTCAGATAGCCGCCGTACATGTCGGCGTGGCCGCGCGGTTCGAACATCAGCGCGCGGCGGATTTCGTCGGCGTGTTCCTTGAGCCACGCGCGGCGCTGGACGATCGTGTCGCCGGGCAGGCGCGGCAGCCCGCTCGTGACGATGCGGAACGCCTCGCCGCCGGTGTGCACTTCGACGGTGGACAGGGATCGGGAAATTTTCATGGGGGATCGGGTGCGTTGAAACGAAGGACGGCGGCCGGGCCGCCGTCCGGTGACGGGCCGTGCGGCAATTACTTCGCGTACGGTTCCGGCAGGCCGTTGCGGATCACGTAGACGGTGGTCGGCGCGCCTTTCAGGTCGCCGTTCGCGTCGAACGAATAGGTGCCCGCGACGCCCGCGTAGTTCGTCTTCGCGAGCTGCGCGATCAGCTTCGCCTTGTCGGTGGTCGTGCCGGCCTTGACCATCGCATCGGCGAGCAGCTTCATGCCGTCGTAGTAGTTGACGCCGTAGACCTGCGTATCGGTGCGATAGGCGTCGTGGTACTTCTTCAGGAATTCGCGCCCGGCCGGCGTCTTCTCGAGCGCGACGCCGCCCTGCGCGCAATAGACGATCGACGCGGCCTCGCCCGCGACCTTGCCCATGTCGGCCGAACAGATGCCGTCGCCGCCGAGCAGCTTCGCGCGCAGGCCGCGCTGCTTCATCTGCTTGGCCATCGGCGCACCCTGGGCCGCATAGCCGCCGAGGAAGATCACGTCGGGGTTGGCGGCCTTGATCTTGGTGAGAATGCCGAGGAAGTCGGTGGCCGACGAATTCGTGTATTCCTGGTCGACGATCTTGATCCCGTTCGCCTTCGCGACGTTGATGAACTGCTCGGCGACGCCCTGCCCGTACGCGGTGCGATCGTCGATCACGGCGGCGGTTTTCGCGTTCAGCGTCTTCGCGGCGAACGTGGCCATCGTGCCGCCGAGCTGCTCGTCGCTCGCGCCGATCCGGAAGATGTTCTTGAAGCCCTGCTTCGTCAGCGCCGGATTCGACGCGACCGGCAGGATCGGCACGCCGGCCGTCGAATACACGCGCGACGCCGGAATCGCGACGCCCGAGTTGTACGGGCCGAGCACGGCGACGACGCCCTTGTCGACGAGGTTCTGCGCGACCTGCACGCCGGCCTTCGGGTCGGCCTGGTCGTCTTCGGAAACCAGTTTGAACGTCACGGTCTTCCCGCCGACCTTCACGCCGGCCTTGTTGAGCTCGTCGATCGCGAGCCGCGCGCCGTTTTCGTTGTCCTTGCCGTTGGCGGCCTGCGGGCCCGTGAGCGGCGCCGAATGGCCGATCATCACGACTTCCTGCGCATGCGCGGAAGTCAGCGCGCCGGCGGCCACGGCCACCGAGAGCGCGGTCATGAGGTGTCGCATGGTGTCTCCTGATTGGTTTTGTGTGAAACCAATGTAGGACACGCGTGGTCACATCGCAAGCAATTTCAAAATAATTATCGGGATTTTGGTCACATTGAAGACCAAACCACTCCCATCATTTTGGCGCAATGTCGCGCCGCACGCGGCGAATGTGCTGTTCGACATAGAACGCGGCCGCATCGGCATCCCCGGACACGATCGCCTCGTAGATCAACCGGTGCTCGGACACGTACAGCCGGATCCGGCCCCCGTCGTAGATGCCATCGTCCTTCAGCCGCTTCCACAGCGGCTGGTCCATCGTCTTCGCGACTTCGTCCGCGATCTTCACGATCAGCGCGTCGCCGGTCATCAGCGCGAGCTGCCGGTGGAACAGCCGGTCGCTCTCGTTCCACAACGCGCGCTGGTGCGGATCGTCGACGTCGGTGATGGTCTCCATTTGCGCGAGATAGCGCTCGGCGCCGGGGTCGGCGCGGCCATGAGCGGCCGCGCGGCGCGCGATCGCGGGCTCGAGGATCAGCCGCACGTCGAGCGTCGACGTCGGACTGAAGTCGGCCTCGGACGCCGCGTGCGCGTCGCCGCGCTGTGCGAGCACGTCGAGCGGGGCCGCGACGACGTAGGTGCCCGAATTGCGCTTCGTGAACACGAGCCCTTCGTTCTGCAGCGCGCCGAGCGCCTCGCGCACGGCCGGCCGGCCGACCTGGAACAGCGCCGCGAGCTCGCGCTCGGACGGCAGCCGCGATTCGGCCGCGTAGCGCCCCGCGCGGATCTCGTCGCGGATCTTTTCGGCTACCTGCTCGTAGATCTGCAGCGGCCTGAAACCGCCTTCGAGTGAGTCGGGACGCGCGGACATCATCGTGTGGCTCCTGCCCGTTCGCGGGCGTGGATCTGGAATGGGTTCGCACTATACCGGAGCGGCGCGGGCAGCGCGGCAGCGGCGAGCCTTCTGGCCAGATATTAGAACCAAAATCACCGGCACGCTTTATTTTCTGGGTTGCCGACGCGCCAGCAAGTGGTATAGATTCGATCCACACTGCCCTGTGTCACGGTACCGGCAGACCTGCGGCTGGCGCGGCATGCGTCCGCCGTCCACGCTCACTGACCGCCAAGACGTACACGATGACCGCCTTCTCCCCGATTCCCGTTTTCGATGCGGCCGACACGGCCGCGCTGCTCGACTATCCGGCGCTGCTCGCCACGCTCAGGCAAGCGGTCGTCGAGTACGCGGCAGGCGACATCGTCAGCCCCGAACGCCTGGTCGTGCCGCTGCAACGCGGCGGCGTGATGCTGTCGATGCCGTCGAGCGCACACGATCTGGCGAGCCACAAGCTCGTGAACGTGTGCCCCGGCAACGGCGCACGCGGGCTGCCGACGATTCTCGGCGAGGTCACCGCGTACGACGCGACGACCGGCGAAATGCGCTTCGCGCTCGACGGCCCGACCGTCACCGGCCGCCGCACGGCGGCGATCACCGCGCTCGGCATCCAGGCGCTGCATGGCGCCGCGCCGCGCGACATCCTGCTGATCGGCACCGGCAAGCAGGCGGCCAATCACGCGGAAGCGCTCGCCGCGATCTTTCCGGACGCGCGCCTTCACGTGCGCGGCACGAGCGCGGACGGCGCGGCCGCCTTCTGCGCCGCCCACCGCGCGCATGCGCCGCAGCTCGCGCCGCTCGACGGCGACGCGATTCCCGATGCGATCGACGTGGTCGTCACGCTGACGACGAGCCGCACGCCCGTCTATCGCGACGCCGCGCGCGAAGGCCGGCTCGTGGTCGGCGTCGGCGCGTTCACCGCGGATGCCGCGGAGATCGACGCGAACACGGTGCGGGGCAGCCGGCTCGTCGTCGACGATCCGGCCGGCGCGCGCCACGAAGCCGGCGACCTGATCGTCGCGCAGGTCGACTGGCAGCACGTCGCGTCGCTCGCCGACGTGCTGAACGGCACCTTCGCCCGCGGCGGCCCGCTGCTGTTCAAGAGCGTCGGCTGCGCCGCATGGGATCTGGCCGCGTGCCGCACCGCGCGCGACGCACTGGCCGCGCGCCGCGCCGGCTGACCCGGCCGCGCCACCGTTCGCGCCACCGTGCGCGCCGCTCGCGCGGCATCGCATCGTCGGATTCACACCGGCGATTTCCCGTACGCGGTGTAGGAAACGCCCTACACCGCGTCGAAGCGGCCTACACGAAGTTCCAATTCGGCCGATTTCAATTTCGGCGGCGCAACACGATACTGCCGGCATGAATGCCAGCCTGTCACCCGCCGCACTCAGGGTGTTTCTCGTCGATCACGCGGTTGCCGTCCGCCAGCGGATCGCGCTGCTCGTCGGCGCGATTCGCGGCGTCGCCGTCGTGGGCGAAGCGGAAGACGGCCAGGACGCGTGGACGCATATCCGCAGCAGTCGCGCGGACGTGGTGATCGTCGACGTGCGGCTCGCGGACGGCAGCGGTCTCGACCTGATCGGGATGCTGTCGAAGGCCGCGCCGCGCATCGTCACGATCGTGCTGACGAACCACTCGGCGCCGGCATTCAGAGAGGCATGCGCGACGGCGGGAGCCGACTACTTCTTCGACAAGACCGTCGAATTCGACACCGCATGCCGTGTCATCGAATCCCTGGTGCACGCTCGCGTGCGCCGCCCCTGACGAGCCGGAGCGCCTCATGTCCACCGCCACCGCCTTCGCCGACGTATCCGTCGTACCCCGGCCGACGATTCCGCCGCGCCCGGCCGCGCGCGCCGACGCCGCCAAGCACCCGGCCGCACGCTGCTCGGCCTGCGCGATGCGCTCGATGTGCCTGCCGCCGCACCTGACGCCCGCCGAATACGGCCGCCTCGACGCGATCATCTGCACGACGCGACAGGTTCGCCAGGGCGACGCGCTGTTCCGCACCGACGATCCGTTCCAGAGCATCTACGCGGTGCGCGCGGGTTCGTTCAAGACGGTGATGATGCATCGCGACGGCCGCGAGCACGTGACGGGCTTCCAGATCGCCGGCGAAACGCTCGGGATGGACGGCATCGGCAGCGGCCAGCACTGTTGCGACGCGATCGCGCTGGAGGACAGCGTGGTGTGCATCATCCCGTTCGGCGCGCTCGAAGCCGCGTGCCGCGAGATCAAGCCGATGCAGCACTTCCTCTACCAGATGCTGAGCAGCGAGATCGTCCGCGAATCGAGCCAGATGCTGTTGCTCGGCACGATGTCGGCCGAGCAGCGCGTCGCGCATTTCCTGCTGAACCTGTCGTCGCGGTTCGAGGCGCGCGGCTATTCGGCGACCGAATTCAACCTGCGGATGACGCGCGAGGAAATCGGCTGCTATCTCGGGATGAAGCTCGAAACGGTCAGCCGGATGTTCTCGCGGTTCCATCGCGACGCGCTCGTCGAAACGCGCGGCAAGCGCGTGCGCATCATCGACCCGCAAGCGCTCGCGCGAGTCTGACACGCGGCGCCGCGCTGACAGGCGCGGCGTCACCGCATCGCGTCGCCGGTCGCCGCGTCGCGCAGCGCAACCGTTGCGGCGCCTGCCTGCCACGCGAGCAGCGCCCGTTCGGCCTGCGCGAACGCGAGACGCAATGCGTCGTCCACGTCGGCCCCGACGCACGGCGGCAACGACCGGAGCGTCGCGTCGCGCATCACCAGCTCCAGCCGCACGTCGTACCGGCGCGCGCCATCGGCCGCCGTGCGCGATTCGATCGCGAGATGGCAGCCTTCGATCCACGCGCGAAACCGTTCAAGTCGCACCAGTTGCGCGCCGGCTTCGGCCTCGACCGCAGCCGAACCGGTGAATCCGAGGCAGGCGATCTGCATGCCCACGCCCATGTCGTCTCTCCTGACGGGGCCGCCCGCTCGTCGACCGCCTTGCAAGTGCCGGCCGCCTCACGATGGGGCGGCCCGTGTTTCCCGTGGCGCGGCGCGCATTGTTCGATCGCGGCCGGCCGATTGTCTGCCCGCGCCCGACAGGCGCGGGACCGTTCAGACGTTGAAGGTCTGCGACGCCTTCATCTCGATCCACGTCATGCCGGCCCGCAACCCTTCGATCATCGCCTCGCGCTCCGTCGGATACGCGTGGCTGTGCTCGAACGTATGATGAAACCGCGCGGCGCCGGCGCCGTGCTCGACCGACACGCGGCAGCGGAATTCGCCCGATTCGCACGGGCGCGTCTCCACTTCGACCGACCAGTCGCGTTCGTGAATGTTGCCCTGCAGTGTCATGCGCCCTCCTGCGGTATCAGCCTTCGAGCCGGAAGTGCCCGCTGTGCAGCAGCACCGGCCGGCCGCCGATTTCCTCGAGCATTCGTCGTGCCATCGCCTCGATGGCCGACCGGTGCGCGTCGAATGCGCCCAGCAGATCGCGTTCGAGCAGCGACTGCGCGCCGAAATGGTCTTCCAGCGCCTCGGCCGTGACCGCGCACTGAACGCAACGCCCGTCGACCAGCGCCGAAAACGCGACGACCAGATCGCGCGCGCAGTATTCCGGCGGCTCGGACGGGAAAACGATGTGCATCTGTCGGTCTGTCATCGTCGTGATGGCTCCATGACGAGAGCATAGTGGCGCGCGCGGCCGCGCGCTTGACCCACGTCAACAGGCTCGCTGCACCGCACGATCGCGGTGTAGCCGCGCGCCGCCGCTTCCTCTGCTTCAGCCGGCGTCGGGCTCGATCGCCGCGCCGCGCTGCGCGAGCAGCTCGCGCAGCACGCTGCGGTGACAATGGTTTTCGTCGTCGCAGTAGCAGCCGATCGAGAACGCAGTCGTCGCCGACAGCGCGGCCAGCAGGTCCAGCACCTTGGCCGGATCGCCATGCGCCATCTCCGCGCGGAAGTGGCGCTTGAACGCGTTCCATTCGGCGTCGGTTTCAGCGGCCTGCGCTTGCGCGACGAGCTCGGGGCTCGGCGACAACGTCGGCAACCATACATCATAGTAGTTGCGCGACGCGAATTCCGCCTTCGGTACGCCGCGCGGCGGCCGCCGCACCGTGCCGATCCGCAGGCCCTCGCCGGCCGCGCGCGGCGTGCCGAGCTGGATGATCCGGATGCCCATGTCGCTCCTCTGCTCCCCTGCATTGCGTACGATCCCGTGATCGTACCGCCGCGCCTGCCCGTGGGTCATCCGCGCCTCGCACATGACGGCCGCCCAACAAAAAACCGGCTGTTCCCGCGACGGGAAACAGCCGGTTCTTCAGCGTTGCGCGCCGGGGCGCGCCGCGTTCAGACGCCGCTCTTCAGTACCTTGCCGATCGCGTCCGCGACGATGCCGACGTTCGAGTCGTTCAGGCCCGCCACGCACATCCGGCCCGAGCGCAGGATGTATACGCCGTGCACCTCGCGCAGCGCGTCGACCTGCGTTTCGGTCAGGCCCGTGTACGTGAACATCCCGCGCTGCTTCACGTAGCGCGTGAGCGCTTCGCCGCTCACGTGGTCGCGCAGGCCGTCGTGGATCGACTGGCGCATCCGCGCGATGCGGCGGCACATCGCCGACAGCTCCTCTTCCCACTGCTTGCGCAGCGCCGGCGTGCCGAGCACGGCCGCGACGACCTTCGCGCCGTAGGTCTGCGGGTTGCTGTAGTTCGAGCGCACGGCGCCGGCCAGCTGGCCGAGCACGCGCTCGGCCGCGGCCGCGTCCTCGCAGACGACGCTCAGGCCGCCCACGCGTTCGCCGTACAGCGAGAAGTTCTTCGAGAACGAGTTCGCGACGAGCGTCGGCACGCCGCGGCGGGCCAGTTCGCGCACCGCGAACGCGTCCGCGTCGAGGCCCGCGCCGAAGCCCTGGTACGCCATGTCGACGAACGGCAGCAGCCCGCGCGCCTCGATCACGTCGATCAGCTTCTCCCACTGGCCTTCGTCGAGATCGACACCGGTCGGGTTATGGCAGCACGCGTGCAGCAGCACGATGCTGCGCGCCGGCAGCGCGTCGATCGCCGCGAGCATCGCGTCGAACTTCAGGCCGCCCGTGGCCTCGTCGTAGTACGGATACGTGTTCACCGTGAAGCCGGCGCGCTCGAAGATGAAGCGATGGTTTTCCCAGCTCGGATCGCTGAGCCACACCTGCGAATCCGGGAAATAGCGCTTCAGGAAATCGGCGCCGACCTTCAGCGCGCCCGAGCCGCCGAGCGTCTGCAGCGTCGCGATGCGGGCGGCCGCGCGAGCCGGGTGATCCGCACCGAACACCAGCGCTTGCACGGCGTCGCGGTACGCGGCCAAGCCGACCATCGGCAGGTACGGCTTCGGGCCGCTGTCGCGCTGCAGCGCGGTTTCGGCTTCGCGCACGGCGCCCAGCACCGGAATCCGGCCTTCGGCGTCGAAATAGATCCCGATGCTCAGGTTGACCTTCTGGTCGCGCGGATCTTTCTGGAAGTTCTCGTTGAGCGTCAGGATCGGGTCGCCCGGGTACGCGTCGATGTGTTCGAACATGGCTTGAATCGGTCTCGTTTGGAAGAATGGTCGGTCGTGGCCTGCGTCAGCGTGCGGACGCACCGTCGTGCACCGCAAAGCCGGCATTCTTCTGACGGAAGCGATACCCGATCGCGAGCACCGCGAGCCATACCGGGATCAGGTACACCGACAGACGGAGATCCGGCGTCAGGTACATCACGACGAGAATGCCGGCCATGAACGCCAGGCACAGGTAATTCGTGAAAGGATAGCCCAGACTGCGGAAGGAAGTCTGCTCCCCGGCAGCACGCTTGGCCTGGCGGAACTTCAGGTGGATCACCGTGATCATCGCCCAGTTGATGATCAACGCCGACACGACGAGGCCCATCAGCACCTCGAACGCCTTGCCCGGCATGAAGTAGTTGACCAGCACGCACACGCCGGTCGCGAGCGCCGATGCGCCGAGCGCGGCGAGCGGGATGCCGCGCTTGTTGACCGAGCACAGCACCTTCGGCGCGTTGCCCTGTTGCGCGAGGCCGAACAGCATCCGGCTGTTGCTGTACACGCCGCTGTTGTAGACCGACAACGCGGCCGTCAGCACGACGACGTTCAGCACGTTCGCGACCAGGTTGCTGCTCAGCGCGTGGAAGATCAGCACGAACGGGCTGCCGCCGGTGACGACCTTCTGCCACGGATACAGCGACAGCAGCACGGCCAGCGCGCCGATGTAGAAAATCAGGATGCGGTAGATGACCTGGTTGGTCGCGCGCGGAATGCTGCGCTTCGGATCGTCGGCTTCGGCCGCGGTGATGCCGATCAACTCCAGCCCACCGAACGAGAACATGATCGCGGCCATCGACATCACAAGGCCGGACACGCCGTTCGGGAAGAAGCCGCCGTGCTGCCACAGGTTCGCGACACTCGCTTCGGGCCCGGCATGGCCGCTCACGAGCAGCCAACCGCCGAAGCCGATCATCCCGACGATCGCGGCGACCTTGATGATCGAGAACCAGAATTCCGTCTCGCCGTACGACTTCACGCTGGCCAGGTTCAGCAGGTTGATCGCGACGAAGAACACCAGCGCCGACACCCAGGTCGGCACGCCGGGCCACCAGTACTGCACGTAGATCCCTACGGCCGACAGCTCGGCCATGCTGACGAGGATGTACAGCACCCAGTAATTCCAGCCGGACAGGAAGCCGGTGAAGTGGCCGACGTATTTGTTCGCGAAGTAGCTGAACGAGCCGGCGACGGGCTCGTCGACGACCATCTCGCCGAGCTGGCGCATGATGAAGAACGCGACGATGCCGGCCACCGCATAGCCGAGCAGCACGGACGGGCCGGCCATCTTGATCGTCTGCGCGATGCCGAGGAACAGCCCCGTGCCGAGCGCGCCGCCGAGCGCGATCAGCTGGATGTGCCGGTTCTTCAGCCCGCGCTTCAGGCCGTCGCTCTCGTTTCCAGAAACCATGTCTTCTCCATTCTGCCCGCCTCCGCCGGAAGCGGTGCGGCGCGCCTCGGTGTGCCGGGCGCTGTTTTGCTGTGCCGGCGGCCGTTCGTGGGGGCGCCGGGTTGGGGACTGCAATTTTCGCGTGCGGCGGCAACCGATTCGCGTCAGCGCGCCGGTCAGACTGGCCGCCGACTCGCCCGCTCACGCCGCACTGCTGCGGCCGCACACGAAAATCCGGCGTCAGTTTAGCGTCGCGACCGCGAAATCGGGTTGCGTAACCCGCTCATGCAAACCCTACATTATGAGATAAGATTGCATCCGGGAGACGAATGAGGAAACAAAAATGCCTGACCCGGTTCTCGATCGTATCGATCGTCAGTTGCTGTCGGTGCTGCAGGAGAACGGCCGCGCGTCGAACCTCGATCTGGCGAAGGCCGTGGGGCTGTCGCCCGCGCAGACGCTGCGACGTCACCGCCGGCTGGAGGAAATCGGCGCGATCCGGCGTTACGAAACCCGGCTCTGCCCCGACACGCTCGGCTTCGGCGTCACCGCGTTCGTGCACGTGACGATGGAGCGCGGGCATATCCGCGATTTGTCGAAATTCCAGAAACTCGTGTCGGATCTCGCGCAGATCCAGGAATGTTTCTCGGTGACGGGCGACATCGACTACGTGCTGAAAGTCGTCGCGCACGATCTGAAGGGGCTGTCGCGATTCCTGCTCGAGACGCTGATGCGCATTCCCGGCGTGAGCGGCGTGCATTCGAGCGTGTGCCTCGACGAGATCAAGTGCACGAGTGCGATGCCGGTGGAGGGCTGACCTTCACACGTGGATTCTCGGCGGCGCCATTCGCGCGCCCGGCATCCGCAGCACGTGGTCGCCCCGAATAGGCTCGAATCCCTCGTCGGCCTATTCCCACCTCGCGTAGCACACCTCGCAGCTCATCCGCATTGCATCGAGCGCTACGATCTCATGTTCGTATGCGCGCGGCCCGCTACGAGCCACGGGCGGATTCAATCAAAATTTCGAATACGTCCGATGGACAATAATCGCCCTTCTGGCGACCCTAGAGCATTCCTCAAGAACTCAGCTTGATCCTTGAGAATCCATGTAAAGGGGTGCTGACGGATGACCAATTTTTTCGACAAAAAACCGTACGACTTCGACATTGACGACAGTGAGAATTGGGTTTTGGTACATTCCGGCGCCATCACCAATACCAACCCCGGCTCAATGGTGTATGTGTCAATCAACACGACTCCCATATGCTCGAATATGAGTAACAGAGAATTCCGAAAGCTGATCATGAAGGCTCGTGATGCAGCAATCTCTCTAATACTACAGCGCATTGAGGGCGTCACAGCTTGGGACAAGGCTGAACAAGCGCGGGCTCGACTCTACTTCGGCCGCTCCGACAATGATGTCAGATCAGTCCTTGCCGCTGGCTTGCCTAGACTACTTAATGCGATGCGGGCGCTCGTGCCGGAGAAGATCGTTCGATGGGACGACTCCATGAACAGACGTCTTACCTGCAGTGTAGTGCCCGACAGCGGTAACAACATCGCAGGGGTATGCAAGCCGGACTCTGAGAAGCGGATCATCGCCATCTATTCAAAATTCTGCACAATTTCAAACGGAGACCTATGGACGGCATCAAAGGTTAAAACACTGATCCATGAATGCACGCACTATGTCGACACATTCAATTCCGGCGACATCATATATTCCGACACAGAATCAGGGCTAAGGGCTTTTGCAGAAAGCAATGCCGACGTCGCCATTAGAAATGCGGACAGTATTACGGGATACATCGCAACCTTCGACAAGAGAATCATGGAATGAGAGTCCATATCAAAGCCGTATTTTCCGGTATCTCACGGGTGATTGCACTGTCGGCATGCGCCGGCATCTTTCCAGCACATGCATGCACGATTGGGGAATCGGTGCGAATCCCGTTACCGCTCAACAGCGTCGACGTGACCAATGCTGACAGGCTGAAAATCGCAAATGCTGTAATCGAGGCGCGAAAATGGCCGGATGCAGAAATTCAGGCCGTTGTCATATCCGGTGCATATACGACGGAACGGAACCGCGAGCGCCTGAAGACCGAGCGAGCCAAGATCGCGAGCGAATATCTGAAGCAACTTGGAATCAGGAACGAACACATCATCATCGACAAAAAAACTTTCACCGATGCCATGGTGCGGAACAGCGACGGAACACTAACCCTGTACCAGATCGACATCGAGCTAACCCCCCTTTGCCGAGGCGGGTGTCAAAGGCTTTGCGACGACCCGCGCGTTACGCCCCGAAGCAAGGCGATTCTGTGAGGGGCAATGACGATTTGTCGGCTGCGCGCGTACGTACACGGCGTCCGAACGGGGCCATCTTGGCGTTTGCTCACCGCACCGCCTCGAACGCACTGATCAACAACGCCCCGCAAGCAATCACCGTGCACCCTGCCGCCCGGCGCGGCGTCAGCCGCTCACCGAGATACACGCGCGCGATCAGCGCCGCGAACACCACGCTCGTCTCCCGCAGCGCCGACACGGGCCCCATCGGCGCACGGTCCATCGCCCAGATCACGATGCCGTACGCGAGCGCCGCGAACACGCCGCCGCAGGCAGCCTTCGCGGTTTCGCCGACCGCCTGCGTCAACCGCAGCGGCCCCGCCCGCAGCCGGTAGTACACGGCCATCAGCGCGCCCGTCAGCACGAACATCCACGCGGTATAGCCGACCGTGCTGCCGCTCTCGCGCACACCGATCCCGTCGACCACGCTGTACGCGGCGATCGACACGCCAGTCGCAAATGCGGTCGGCAGCACCTGCATCATCCGGTGCTTCGCGCCGCGCCCGCGATCCAGCCCGATCGCCAGGATGCCCGCGCAGATCAGCACCAGCCCGCCTTGCGCACCGACGTTCAGGTGCTCGCCCGCGAACGCCGCCGCGCCGAGCGTGACGAGCAGCGGCGCCGTGCCGCGCGCGACCGGGTACGCGACGCTCAGGTCGCCGTGCTCGTACGCACGGACGAGCAGCAGCGTATAGACGACGTGGATCACGGCCGACGCGACGACGCAGAGCCAGCTCGCCGGCGCGATCGGCGCGGCAGTCGGCAGGAACAGCAGCGCGAACAGCCCGATCGCGATCTGCAGCACCGTGGCCGAGCGCAGCCGGTCGCCGCTGCTGCGCACCAGCGCATTCCATGACGCATGCAGGAATGCCGCGCACAGAACGGCAAACAGAACGGGGATCGGCACGCTGAAACCTCGCTGACGGGTCGGAGGCCGCGCGGTGCGCGGCAGGCGTCCATCGTATGAATGCGTCACCGGATTGTCAAAAAAGCGACGCACGGCGCGCCGTCAACGATCCGGCCGCCGGCTCTCCATCGCCCGCCCCGCATCGCTTGCGCCGCAAGCAGCCGCCCAGCCGCGACATGTGACGCGAGATTGAGGGCGGTCCGCCCCTTTCCGTTCTCTTTCGCCTCGCGCCGCACCGTAATGAAACCGATACCGGAGCGCAACCGTCGCGAAAACACTCCGTCCCCATATTTTCATACGCGGCTGTTCCAATGCGCGTGCTCCCTCACGAGCTTCGCGCCGAACCGACACGGCGACGGGGCCGTTCTCCACCATCGAAGACCTTACCCTGGAGTTTCCCGATGTTCCGTCAAGCCTTGCTCGTCACCGCCTGCGCAGCCGCAGCGCTGGCGCTGTTCGCCTGTGGCGGCAGCGACGATTCCACGCCGACGGCCGCCGTGTCGTCGCAGGATGCGCTGCAGACCGCCACGCCGATCAAGCACGTCGTCGTGATCTACGGCGAAAACATCTCGTTCGACCACTACTTCGGCACCTATCCGAACGCGACGAACCCGTCGGGCGAACCGGCGTTCACCGCGAAGTCCGGCACGCCGACGTCCAACGGCCTGACGGGCACGCTGCTCACCGCGAACCCGAACTTCACGAACACGGCCAACGGCACCGACGCGGCGAACCCGTTCCGTCTCGACCGCACGCAGGCCGCGACCGCCGACCAGAACCACGCGTACACGGCCGAACAGCAGGCCGAGGACAACGGTCTTGCGGATCTATTCCCGAAATACACCGGCAAGGGCTCGTCCGGCGGCGCCGGCGCATTCGGCACGAAGGGCCAGGTGATGGGCTACTTCGACGGCAACACGGTGACCGCGCTGTGGAACTACGCACAGCGCTTCGCGATGAGCGACAACACGTTCACGACGGTCTACGGCCCGTCGACGCCGGGCGCGCTGAACGTCGTCGCGGGGCAGACCAACGGCATGCAGATCGTCAAGACGTCGAAGCAGCCGTCGACGCTCGCCGCCAGCTCGTACTACATCAATGACGGCCAGGGCGGCCTCACGATGATCAACGACGTCGACCCGGGCTTCGACGTGTGTTCGAGCACGACCGACCAGGCGATGATGACCGGCAAGAACATCGGCGACCTGCTGAACGCCGCGAAGATCACGTGGGGCGGCTTCATGGGCGGCTTCAACCTGTCGACGACGAACGGCAACGGCACGACGGGCTGCGCGCGCAGCACGGTCGCGACCGCCGTGAATGCCGCGACGGCCGACTACATCCCGCACCACAACTGGTTCCAGTACTACGCGTCGACCGCGAACCCGCAACACACGCGCCCGAGTTCGATCGCGGCGATCGGCTCGAGCGTCGAGACCGACGGCAAGACGGCCGAACCGGCGAACCACCAGTACGACACGGACGACTTCTTCGCCGCCGTGAAGGCCGGCAACTTCCCGTCGGTCAGCTACTTGAAGGCGCCGGCCGCGCAGGACGGCCACGCGGGCTACTCGGATCCGCTCGACGAGCAGGCGTTCGTGACGAAGGTCGTCAACTTCCTGCAGCAGCAGCCGGACTGGCAGAACACGGCCGTGATCGTCACCTATGACGACTCGGACGGCTGGTACGACCACGTGTACACGCCGCCGACGCACGCGTCGTCGGACCCGGTCGACCAGCTCAACGGCGCCGGCAAGTGCGGCACGGGCGGCACCACCGGCGTGAACGGCGCGACCGTGAACGGCCGCTGCGGCCCGGGCGTGCGCATTCCGCTCGTCGTGATCTCGCCGTACGCGAAGCAGAACTACGTCGATCACACGATGCTCGACCAGGCGTCCGTCGTGCGCTTCATCGAGGACAACTGGCTCGGCGGCCAGCGTATCGGCGGCGGTTCGTTCGATGCGACGGCCGGCGACCTGCGCAACCTGTTCGACTTCACGTCGAGGCCGAACACGACGCCGCTGTATCTCGACCCGACGCTCGGCACCGCATTGAGCGCGGCCCCGGCGATCTGACCGTCACGGCCTGACCGCATGGCCGGCGCATCACGCGCCGGCCGTTTCCATTTCAACGCGTCGCTTCGTGCGACGCCCGTTTTTTCGACCGACAGCATGACAGCTCGCCCCGCGTTTCCGTCTCCCGATGCCGCCGGCACGCCCGCGCCGCGCGCTCGTTCCCGCCTGCTGCGCCGCGCGGCGTTCGCGCTCGGCGCGGCCGTGCTCGGCTATGGCGCGTTCGCCGTCGCGTTTCCCGCGCGGGTGCCGACGGCGATCGGTACCGTGGTCGCCGACTGGACCGGCGCGAACCCGCATCCGGTCGTGCTGCAGCGGCCCGCCGCGCAGCCGCTGTCGGCGGTCGCGCAGCTCGGGCGCGCGCTGTTCAACGATCCGTCGCTGTCGGCATCGGGCAAGCAATCGTGCGCGTCGTGCCACAGCCCCGATCATGCGTACGGCCCGCCGAATGCGCTCGACGTGCAGCCGGGCGGCCTCGCGATGACGCAGCAGGGCTATCGTCCGCCGCCGTCGCTGATGTACCTGTACCGCCAGCCGAACTTCAGCATCGGCCCCGATGCCGGCGAGAACGACGCCGCGCCCAGCGTCGCGCAGCAGGCGACGGCGGCGGCCGGCGTCGTCAAGGCGCAGAAGGTGGCCGGCACGTCGGCCGCGCCGCAACTCGTGCCGCAGGGCGGGATGTTCTGGGACGGCCGCGCCGATACATTGCAGCAGCAGGCGTTCGGCCCGCTGTTGAATCCGGTCGAGATGGCGAACGCGAGCGTCGACGATGTCGCCCGCAAGCTCGCGCAGTCGTCGCATCGCGCGCAGTTCGAGCAGTTGTTCGGGCCGCGTGTGTTCTCCGCCCCGCAGCTCGCGGTGTCGGAGGCGATGTTCGCGATCGCGCGCTATCAGGTCGAGGATCCGTCGTTCCATCCGTACGACAGCAAGTACGACCGCTGGCTCGAAGGCCGCGCGCGCCTCACGCAGGCCGAACTGCGCGGGCTGCGCCTGTTCAACGATCCGGACAAGGCGAATTGCGCGGGCTGCCACCTGTCGAAACCCGGCAAGGACGGGCTGCCGCCGATGTTTACCGATTACCAGTACGAGGCGCTCGGCGCGCCGCGCAACCGGGCGCTCGCGCAGAACCGCAACCCGGCGTTCTACGATCTCGGCGTGTGCGGGCCGTTCCGCGACGACCTGAAGGACCAGACGCAGTATTGCGGGATGTTCCTGACGCCGACGCTGCGCAATTCGGCGACGCGCCACGTGTTCTTCCACAACGGCGTGTTCCACACGCTCGATCAGGTGATGGCGTTCTACAACGAGCGCAGCATTTCGCCGCAGAAGTTCTATGCGCGTGGTGCGGACGGCAAGGTCGACGAATACGACGACATCCCGCCGAAATATCGCGCGAACGTCGACGTGACGGACGCGCCGTTCGATCGCAAGCCGGGCGACAAGCCTGCGATGACGGCGCAGGACATCAAGGATATCGAAGCGTTTCTCGGCACGCTGACGGACGCGCCCGCGCAGCACTGAGCGCCGGCCGCGCGCCGCGCCGCATCAGCAGCGCGCGCGGATGCACAGGAATGCCGGCGCCAGCGACAGCTCCGCATGAAGCCGTTCGGATACGGCTTTCATCTCCGGCAGCGGCCTCGGTTCGACGAAGCGGTCGAGCCGCCAGCCGCCGTCGGCGACCGCGTTCAGGATGTCGGCGAGCGGCCGCCGCCACGCTTCGACGTACGGCCTCGGTTCGCCGAACCCCGACCAGTGAAAACCGAAGCGCGACGTGTCGAAGTACGTGCCGTCGCCGCGCGTGCGTTCGTCCATCCAGTCGCGCATCGGATGCGCCATCGAGAACACGAGCGTTCCTCCCGGACGCGCGACGCGCCGGAATTCGCGCAGCGTCGGCGCGAGATCGCGCACGTAGTCGAGCGCGAGCGAGCACAGCACCTTGTCGACCGACGCATCGGGCAGCCACGCGAGCGGCGCTTCGAGATCGCCTTCCCTGACGTCGACCGGCAGGCCCGCGCAGCGCGTTCGCGCGAGCGCAACCATCTCCGGCGTCACGTCGAACGCATGCACGGTCGCGCCGCGACCGGCGAGATGCGCGCTGCAGATGCCGGGCCCGCAGCCGGCGTCGAGCATCGTGAGGCCGTCGACGTCGCCGAGCAGCGCCATCGTTGCCGGACGCTCGTAAAGGGCGTTGTGCGCCTTCGTCGGCGCGAGATCCGCATAGCGTTGCGCGAAGCTCGCGTACGCGCGGCGGCCGGGCGGTTCGTTCGGTTCGGTCATGCGGCATCCGTCGGTCGACACTGGGCAGGCCGATTCTGCCCGATCGGACGACGAATGGCGACTGCCGTCACGCTTGCGTCAGGACAGGCTGTCGAGCAAGCGATACCACGCGACGCCGGCCGCGATATAGAAGCGCTGCAGCCCGTGCAACGGGATCGGCCGGATCGGCGTGACCCGGAACGGCAGCGGCAGTTGCGCATCGCCCGACAGATGCGCGGCCAGATGCTTGCCGAGCGTCGTCGCCATCGCGATGCCGCGGCCGTTGTAGCCGAGCGCGATCGTCACGCCCGGCGCGGGCTCGTGCACGTGCGGCAGGAAATCCGCGGTGATCGCGACGCGCCCCGCCCAGCGGTAGTCGAACCGGACACCCTTCAGTTGCGGATACAACAGCGTCGTCGCGCGTTCGAGATGTCGCCAGTCGCTCGGCGCGCGCGGGTCGGCGAACGGGCCTCGGCCGCCCATCAACAGGCGCCCGGCCGCGTCGCGGCGGAAGTACAGCAGCAGACGCCGCGCATCCGATGCGACCTCGCCGCCGGCGAGGATGTCGCGACCGAGCGCCGGCGCGAGCGGTTCCGTCGCGACGATGAAGCTGTTCGCGGCGATCACCGACTGACGCAAGCCAGGCCACAGCCCGTCCGTGTAGCCGTTGGTCGCGATCACGACGCGCTCGGCCGACAGCGTCGCGCCGCCGGACGTCGCGATCCGCCAGCGGCCGTCGGCGCGCGTCAGCCCGACGGCGCGGGTCAAGCCGTGCACGACCGCCCCGCTCGCCTGCACGGCGCGTACGAGGCCGCGCGTATAACTGAGCGGCTGCACGCTGCCGGCGCGGCGATCGATCCATCCGCCCGCATACGCCGGCGTGCCGAGCCGCCGCGCGACGTCGTCGCGGCCGAGCACGTCGACCGGCGCGCCGCGCGCCGCCCATTGCTGCGCACGGCGTGCGACCGTGTCGAGCATCGCGGCGGTCGGCGCCGGCTGGATCCAGCCGGCGCGACGCGCATCGCAGTCGATTCCGTGCCGCGCGATCAGGTCGAACACGGTATCGGCCGCGCCGCCGACGATGCCGGCAAGCTGCTCGCCGGCCTCGTCGCCGAATCGGCGGACAAGTTCGTCCGGGTCGTATTTCAGCCCGGGAATCACCTGCCCGCCGTTACGGCCCGATGCGCCCCAGCCCGGCTGCGCGCCGTCGATCACGCGGACGTTCACGCCGCGTTCGGCCAGGTGAAGTGCGGTCGACAGGCCCGTGAAGCCGGCACCGACGATCGCCACGTCGCACGACACGGACGCGTCGAGCGCGGGCGTATCGGCCGCCGGCGCGGCGGTCGCTGCCCACAGCGAATCGGGCCACGGCGAGTCGGGCCATCCGGGTGCCGCGTGCGTTGCGCTCATGTTCGATCCGGGTGGTCGGCGCCGTCCGACGCCAGCAGGCGGCGCAGGAATTCCTGCGTGCGGGGATGGGCCGGCTGCGTGAGCACGTCGCGCGCCGGCCCGCTTTCGCAGATGGTGCCGTCGTGCAGGAAGCACACGCGATCGGCCACCTCGCGGGCGAATGCCATTTCGTGCGTGACGACCACCATGGTCATCCCGTCGCGCGCGAGCCCGCGCATCACGCCGAGCACTTCGCCGACGAGCTCGGGGTCGAGCGCCGACGTCGGCTCGTCGAACAGGATCGCCTGCGGCGCCATCGCGAGCGCGCGTGCGATCGCGACGCGCTGCTGCTGTCCGCCCGACAGTTCCGACGGATACGCATTCATCCGGTGCGAAAGCCCGACCTTGTCGAGCAGCACGCGGGCCTGCTCGCGCGCTTGCGCGGCCGGCATGCGCCGCACGTGCACAGGCCCCTCCATCACGTTCTCGAGCGCCGTGCGGTGCGCGAACAGGTTGAAACGCTGGAACACCATGCCGACCCGCATCCGCAGTTCGTGGATCCGTTTCGAATGCGCGTCGACCTTCACGCCGTCGATCGTGATCGACCCTTCGTCATACGTCTCGAAGCCGTTGATACAGCGCAGCACGGTCGACTTGCCGGAACCGGACGGCCCGATCAGGCACACGACTTCGCCCGCCTGCACGTCGAGGCTCACGCCCTTCAGCACCGCGTGCTGCTGAAACCGCTTGTGTATCGAATCGATCCGGATCATGCGCCCCTCCTCAGTGCGAGCCGCTTGCCGAGCCGGTTCACGCCGAACATCAGCGGCAGGCCGAGCGCGAGATACAGCAGCGCGACGAGCGTGTAGACGCTCATGTTCTGGAACGTCGACGACGCGATCAACTGGCCGGCGCGCGTGATTTCCGCGACCGTGATCGTCGACGCGACCGACGAATCCTTCAGCAGCATCACCAGCGTGTTGCCGTACGGCGGCAGCGCGATGCGGAATGCCTGCGGCAGCACCACGCGCCGCATGATCATCGGGCCGCGCATGCCGATCGCGTGCGCGGCTTCGATCTGGCCGCGGTCGATCGCCTCGATGCCCGCGCGGAAGTTCTCGGCCTGATATGCCGAATACGCGATGCCGAGGCCGAGCACGCCGGCCTGGAACGCCGATAGTTGTATGCCGAGATCAGGTAGCACGAAGTACATGTAGAACAGCTGCACGATGATCGGCAGCCCGCGGATCACGTTGACGATCGTGCTGCCGGCGGTCGACACGGCACGATTGCGCGACACCTTCAGCAGCGCGAGGATCAGCCCGAGCACCGAGCTGAGCACGAACGCGCAAGCGGTGATCTCGATCGTGACCACCGCGCCCTTCAGCAGGATCGGCAGAAAATCGATCGCGTTCTGAAAAAACATGAGGTCTCCTATGCGACGTCCGGACAGACCGCCGCTGGGGATGCCCGCGACGCGCGGGCGATACCGGTCGGGAATCGAGCGACGACGCTCAGCTCATGTGCCACTTCTGCAGGATCTGCTGCAGCGTGCCGTCGGTCTTCATCTTGCGGATCGCGCCGTTGAGCTGTTCGAGCGTCGCGGTGTCGCCCTTGCGCACGATGAAGCACACCTGCCCCTTCACGACGCTCTGGTATTCGGGCACGAGCCGCACCTGGCGATTGACGCCGTGCTCGATCTGGTACGCGACGATCGGCTGGTCGGCGAAACCGGCCTTGATGCGCCCGAGCGCGACGTCGCGCATGATGTCGGCGATCGAATCGTAGGTCCGGACTTCCTTGAAGATGCCCTTCTTGTTGAGCGCATCGACGAACGCCGTGCCGACCTGCGCGCCGACCACCTGGTCCTTGAAATCGTCCATCGACGTATAGCGGCCCGGATCGTCGGCCTTCACGATCAGGCCTTCGCCGAACGAGTAGACGGTGTCGGAGAAATCGACGACCTGCTGGCGCGCGGGCGTCTTCAGCATCGCGGCCGAAATGATGTCGATCTTCTGCGTGGTGAGCGACGGGATCAGCGCGGAAAACACGGTCTGCTGCACGTCGACGCGAAACCCGGCCGACTTCCCGGCTGCCGTGATCGCATCGACCATCATCCCCTGGATCGAATTGCTCTTGACGTCGAGAAACGTGAACGGCACGCCGGTGGCCGTCGCGCCGACCTTCAGCGTGGGCTCGGCCGCAACGGCGCCCGCCGATGCCGTGGAGAGTGCGATACAGATGGCGAAACCGGCGGCCAGTGCGCCGAACCGCTTGATGAACGGAACCATGGTGACTCCTTCTCGAATAATCCGGGCGCCGGCCGGTCGCTGATCGACACTGCGACGATGACTTGATCTTAAAACGAATCAAAAACATCGCAAACAGATTTTTGCGTATCGATATTCGATACGCTATGATGCGATATCGAATCGATTCCGCCCTTCGCCATGGAAACGTCGCCCGACCAAGCAAACGATCTGCTGTTCAACCAGTCGCTGGAAAAAGGGCTGAACGTGCTGCGCGCGTTCAGCGCGAAGCGGCGCACGATGACGCTGGCGGAAGTGGCCGACGCGGCGGGGATGACGAAAAGCTCCGCGCAGCGGATGGTCTATACGCTCGAGAAGCTCGGCTACATCCGCAAGCATCCGGTCACGCGGCGCTACCAGCTCACGCCGCACGTGATGCGGATCGGCTTCAACTATCTGGCGGCCGATACGTTGATCGACGTCGCGAATCCGTTCCTGTCCGAGCTCACGAACCTGACCGGCGAAACCACCAACCTCACCGAGCCGGACGAGGATGAAATGGTGTACGTCGCGCGCTTCGTGTCGACGAAGTTCGTGCCGATCCACATGCCGATCGGCAGCCGTATCCCGATGTACTGCACCGGCTCCGGGCGCGCGTTCCTGAGCGCGTTGGCGCCGGAAGAAGCGCGTGTGCGGCTCGACGGCATGGCGCGCACGCCGCATACGCCGCGCACGGTCACGGCGCTCGACGATCTCGTCGCGTTGCTCGACAGCGCACGGCGCGAAGGTTATGCGACCAACCAGGAAGAACTGTTCATCGGCGACATGTCGATCGCGGCGCCCGTGCTCGGCAGCCAGGGGCAGCCGGTCGCGGCCGTGCACGTGGTCGCGCCGACAAGCCGCTGGACGTTCGACGACGCGCGTCGCAAGCTCGCGCCGGCGGTGATCGACTGTGCGCGCGGGATCAGCAATTCGATTCGGACGCTTGAATAGCGGCGGCGAAATGGCATACGGCGCGCCGTTGCATCGCGCAACGACGTTCGATCGCTACTGCGGCTTCGGCGGATGCTCGACCCGGTAGGTACGGTTCGGGCGCGATACGAATTGCTTCGCCGCAGCGTCCAGTGCCTTGCCGTGATACAGATCGATGCACTTCAGGAAGTCGAACTTCACATCCCGGACTTCGGATTCGACAATCGGATTCCGATAGTCGCGCGCCAGATACTTCGCGACCAGCGCGTGAATCACGTCCGGCGCACGTTCCATGTCGTAGTAGGTCCAGTCGCGCAACGCGCTGGCGCTGCTGCCGATGTCCGTGCTCGCGCCGGGCTCGTGCTTATAAGCGGTAGCCAGGCACTCCGCAAGCACCATGTCCTTGAAGTTCTGGAGGTAAATCCGTGAGCCTGCTTCAGGCGACTGCTGTGCGACGTCCTTCGCCACGACCATCGCCGGTTGAAACGCGATGCACGCCAACGCGGCAGCGATCCAGATTCGCCTCATGACAGGCTCCAAAATTTGCGCGATCGGTACGATACCGCGCACCCGGTTCGTTGAAGTAACTTGGCCGCGCCCCTGGATTGTCGCCTCCATCGCCATCCGCAGTCGTGCCTCGATGATCGGATCCAACCCCGACGCGGAAAAGTATTGCCGACTGTCGCCGACAGCCTCTTCGTCCATCCCCTGGTTTTCCCCGATCCTGTTCGCCTTGACTCGGCTCCGCCGATCGACAAAACTTCGCACATCACCAGTGTGATCACAGATCGCAGATCAAACCCAGGAGCCACGCCTTGCCGCCCCGTATCGTCCCGCCCGCACTGAAAGCCATCGAACAGGAAACGATGGCCGACAAGGTCTACCAGCAACTGCGCGAAGCACTGATGAGCGGCCGCTTCGCGCCCGGCCAGGCGCTGAGCCTGCGCAGCGTGGCCGAGGCGGTCGGCTCGTCGACGATGCCCGTGCGTGCCGCGCTCACGCGGCTGCGCGCCGAACGCGCGCTGGTAGACGGCCCGAATCGCGCGCTCGTCGTCCCGCCGATGACGCTCGACATGCTCGACGAACTGCGCGACGTGCGGATCGCGCTCGAAGGCTGCATCGCCGAGCGTGCGTGCGAGCGGATGACCGACGCGCAGATCGCGGCCGTGCGCAGGACCTGCGAGACGATGCAGGCACACGTCGAGGCCGGCCGCTCGCGCGCCTACCTGCAAAGCAATTTCGCGTTCCACAGCGCGATCTACGCGCATGGCGCCAGCGAAAACACGCTCGCGATCGTCGAGAACCTGTGGATGCGCGTCGGCCCGTTCCTCAACATGGTCGCGCTCGACATCCCGCACATGCGGCGCTCGATGGATGCGCACCGCGCGATCGTCGATGCGCTTGAACGTCGCGACGGCGCGGGCGTGCGGGCCGGCATCGCGCTCGACATCGGCGGCGCCGCGCACGATCTCGCCGAGACGCTGCGGGCCGAACAGACGCCGCGGACCGTGAACGCGAAGCCGTAGCGGCCGCTTGCGACGGCCGCCCGACACGCGAGCGGCCGCCATCCCACTACATCAACGATGGAGACAACCCGGCATGACAGCTTCCGACCTGCTGAAACCCTATGACGGCCTGCGCGTCCTCGTGACGGGCGGCGCGTCGGGCATCGGTCTCGAAATCGCCGACGCGTTCGCCGAATGCGGCGCGCGCGTGCACGTGTGCGACGCGTCGCAAGCCGCGATCGCGGCGCTCGCCGACCGGCCGCCGCACGCCGCGGCCGGCGCGATCAGCGCGACGCTGGCCGACGTATCCGACCCGGCCGCCGTCGAGCGCGTGTTCGCCGACGTGTCGACGCGGCTCGGCGGCCTCGACGTGCTGGTCAACAACGCGGGCATCGCCGGCCCGACCGGCGGCATCGACGAAATCGACCCCGTGCAGTGGGAGCAGACCGTCGCGATCAACCTGAACGCGCAATTCCAGTTCGCGCGCCGCGCGGTGCCGCTGCTGCGCGAAGCGAAACACGGTGGCGCGATCATCGCGCTGTCGTCGGTCGCCGGCCGGCTCGGCTACGCGTTCCGCACGCCGTATGCGGCGACCAAATGGGCGGTGGTCGGCCTCGTGAAAAGCCTCGCGATCGAACTGGGGCCGCTCGGCATCCGCGTGAACGCGATCCAGCCCGGCATCGTGCGCGGTCCGCGGATGCGCCGCGTGATCGACGCGCGCGCGCAGCAGCTCGGCATCGGCTACGACGAAATGGAAAAGCGCTATCTCGAGAAGATCTCGCTGCGGCGCATGACCGATCCGTCCGAAATCGCCGCGACCGCGCTGTTCCTGTGCTCGCCGGGCGGGCACGGGATCACGGGCCAAGCGATCTCCGTCTGCGGCAACGTCGAAGTGCTCTGACGCGTCCTGCATCGTTCATCGAAAGGAATCCATCCGTGGCCAACGCTCGCAAAGTCATCATCACCTGTGCGCCGACCGGCGCGATCCATACGCCGTCGATGTCGCCGTATCTGCCCGTGACGCCGCACGAAATCGAAACGGCCGCGGTCGCGGCCGCGCAGGCCGGCGCGGCGATCCTGCATCTGCACGCACGCAACCCGTCCGACGGCAAACCGACGCAGGATCCGTCCGTGTTCGCCGAGTTCCTGCCGCGCATCAAGGCGCAGACCGACGCGGTGATCAACCTCACGTCGGGCGGCAGCCCGCACATGACGGTCGACGAACGGCTGCAGCCGGCGCTGCATTTCCAGCCCGAGGTCGCGTCGCTGAACATGGGCTCGATGAACTTCGGGTTGTATCCGATGCTCGAGCGCTTTACCGAGCTGAAGCATCCGTGGGAGCGCGAACATCTCGAGAAAAGCCGCGATCTCGTGTTCAAGAACACGTTCGCGGACATCGAGACGATCCTCACGCGCTGCGGCGCGAACGGCACGCGGTTCGAATTCGAGTGTTACGACATCTCGCACCTGTACAACCTCGCGCACTTCGTCGACCGCGGGCTCGCGAAGCCGCCGTTTTTCGTGCAAAGCGTGTTCGGCCTGCTCGGCGGGATCGGCGCGCATCCGGAGGACCTGATGCACATGCGCCGCACGGCCGACCGCCTGTTCGGCGGCGATTACGTGTGGTCGATCCTCGGCGCCGGGCGCAACCAGATTCCGCTCGCGACGATCGGCGCCGCGCAAGGCGCGAACGTGCGCGTCGGGCTCGAGGATTCGTTGTGGATCGCGCCCGGCAAGCTCGCGGAATCGAGCGCCGCGCAAGTCCTGAAAATGCGTCAGGTGCTCGAAGGCCTGTCGCTCGAGATCGCGACGCCGGCCGAGGCGCGCGCGATGCTCGCGCTCAAGGGCGGCGACGCGGTGAATTTCTGATCGCCGGGTCCCGCCCTCAACACGAGCATCCGCAAGCGCAGTGACAAGGCGCCGGCCCGAGCCGGCCGGCGCCAGGACGCCCTTGATCGCCCCGCTCCGTTCGAGCGCCGCCGGCGCGGCTCCGTCGACTGCCCATCCGCTGCCTTGCCGCAGCGGCATTTGCCGAACGCGGCGCGCCGTGCTTGCCGTGCGCGCCGGTTCGCCCCTTACCGGAGTCGTCCGCATGTCCACTCATCACGCTCAGGCCTTGTCGTCCGCCGCGACCGACGCGAACGCGTCGCTGAACCGGCTGCTGTTCCGCAAACTCATGCCGCTGCTGATCGCCGCGTATGTGATCAGTTTTCTCGACCGCACCAACATCGCGTTCGCCAAACATTCGATGGGCGTCGATCTCGGCATTTCATCGGCCGCGTACGGGCTCGGCGCGGGGCTGTTCTTTCTCACCTACGCGCTCTTCGAGATTCCGAGCAACCTGATCATGCATCGCGTCGGCGCGCGCTTCTGGATCACGCGGATCATGATCACGTGGGGCGCGCTGTCGGTCGCGATGGCGTTCGTGAGCGGCGAGACGTCGTTCTACGTGATGCGGCTGCTGCTCGGCGTGGCCGAAGCCGGCCTGTTTCCCGGCGTGATGCTGTATCTGACGTACTGGTTCGGCCGCGAGGAGCGTGCGCGTGCGACCGGCTATTTCCTGCTCGGCGTGTGCATCGCGAATATCGTCGGCGGGCCGCTGGCCGGCGCGCTGATCGAGCTCGACGGCACGCTCGGCTTCCACGGCTGGCAATGGCTGTTCGTCGTCGAAGGCATTCCGGCGATCCTGCTCGCGTTCGTCGTGTGGACGCGATTGCCGGATCGGCCGAGCGCCGCGCCGTGGCTCTCCGCGGAAACCGGCCGCGCGCTCGAGCGCAAGCTGGCCGCCGAGCAGGACGCAGGCGTCGCCGCGCACGGCGGCCATGCGTTCGGCGCCGCACTGCGCGATCCGCAGATCTGGCTCGCGATCTTCGTGTACTTCTGCCATCAGTTGACCATCTACACGGTGATCTTCTTCCTGCCGGGGATCATCGGCGCGTCGGGGCGCCTGTCGCCGGTCGCGGTCGGGTTGCTGACGTCGCTGCCCTGGCTCGCCGCCGCGCTCGGCGCAGGCACGTTGCCGCGCTTCGCCCGCGAATCGCGTCATTCGCGGCGGATGCTGTGTGCGGGGCTGGTGATCATGGCGGCCGGGATGGTCGGCGCCGCGCATGCATCGCCGTTGGCGGGGCTGCTCTGCGTGTGCGTGGCCGCGTCGATGTTCTTCGTCGTGCAGTCGATCGTGTTCACGTTTCCGGCGTCGCGGCTCGCGGGCAGTGCGCTGGCCGGCGGGCTCGGGCTCGTGAATACCTGCGGTTTGCTCGGCGGCTTCGTCGGGCCGACCGTCGTCGGCGCGATCGAACAGACGACCGGCAATGCGAAGAACGGGCTGACGCTGCTCGCGGCCGCGCTCGTCGTCGCGGCGTTCGCGAGCCTCGCGTTGCGTCACGGGCACGAGCGCGCCGACGTGCGGTCGCGCGGCTGAAGGCCCGGCTGGAATCAAGCTGGCGGGAGGCGGGTTCCCCCCGCCCCTCGCGCCTCACGCCGTCGGAACAGGTACATTCGCGCGACGAACACAACGCCCGCGAACAGCAGCGTCGTCACGCAATATCCTATGATGTCGCGCACGGCGAGCCCCGCGATGGCGCCCCGCTGCCAAGAGCCGATCCCCATCATGCATGTGCGAGACCGTGAGCCGACGAACGCCCGTCTCGCCGCTTCTCTTTCGGCAACCCCTGCCCCCCCGAGGGCATGTTCACGCCCTAGCGCAGCAGCGCAACGTTCTCGTCGATTCGACGCTGAATGTCCGTCAGCGTGTCTTCTGTGATGATCCCCTCGTAGCGGCGCTTCGCAATGGCCGAGAACTGGCTGGCCACTCCGCACATTGCGTCGATCATGTCGCCGGCAGCCGCTGCGGAAAGCTCCGCTTCCTTTGCCAGTCCGACCAATGCCACCCGGTCGACCCGCAGCGCCTCGCCCATGACGTCCATTTGGTGGTAACCGCCCGGTCCCTCGCAGAATGTCACGTCGTAGGCCGGCGCGAGTTTCCACTGGCCGGATCGCGACATGACGTATGCGAAGTTTTTCGGATGATCGTCGCGATTGTTGAACGCGACATTGAAGACAGCCCGTTCCAACGCCCGCGCCTTCTCGCGTACGTCGTTGGTGCACATGTGAGTCGCGCGCAAGAAGTTCACGTAGTCCAGCGCACCCGGCGTTGTGTAATCGGCACCGGTAAAGGCGGCAACGCTTTGCATGGGCACGCGCAGACCGTCCCGTCGATCGAAACGCCTGGACGCAAATGCGGCCATCCCGTCAGGCAAATCGAAATGCAGCGTGTCCGGGGTCTCGATGCCGCACATGCGCAAGCACTCGGCGTAGACCATTTCGATCGCGCACACCTCGGGATGCTCTTGCCGGGCCGGGAACTTGACCAACCATGCTTCGAAACCCGCCACCGCGGCCGTGGTAAAAACGCCGGACTGCGGATCACGATAGACCAGGGCCTTCGGCCTGGCACCTTGCGGAGAGCCGCCCACCTGCAGCAGTTGATGAAGGAATTCGCCGCCCTCACCATTGAGGACTTCCTGTACCTCGGCCGCGAGCCGGTCGAGAGGAATATCCGGCTGCGGTGCCTGGATCTCGAGCGCGACCGGCTCGAACGACAGGGCGCCCATTGCGTGGTTGCCAATGTGAGCCAACCGCTCCAGCGGCCCGATGCGTGCCACGTTGAGACCGCGGCGTTTGAACCAGCGGTCCATGAGCAACATGCCCCATCCGTCGGGCAGCGCGTCATAGACTGGGCCGGGCAATCCCAGCTGGTGGGACGGAAAGTCCTTGCGCAGCCTCGCCCCATGCAATGGGAGCGCATAAGACGACAGTTCCAGCCCCCTCTTGCGCGCGTCATCGCTATATTCGAATACGATCAACGGGCGCCCCGTGATCGCCGTCGTAGAAACCATCGATCCCCACAGCCAGTGCTCCCCCCAGCCGTCATAGTAGACATCGATCCGCTCGATCATTTCTGGTTGCCCCTCTTGACGCGCTGACGTTTGGCACTTTTTTCATACCGGTGAACGTCTTCCAGGCTATCGAGCTTCGGCAGGAACAGTCCTTCGAGTTCCTTGCTTCGTCCCAGGACCATGGCTACACGAACTACCGTCTCGAGGCTCACATTGCGTCCGGCTTCCAGATTGGACACGGTATTGGAACCCACGCCGGCACGCGCGGCTACGTCGCTCTGCGTCAGTTGCAACGCCAGCCGCTCCGTGCGAAGCCTGGCGCAAAGCAGCGTGACGATTTCATTGGGCTTGCGAAAACTTAATTCCAACATAGGGGGGCTTCCGGCGTGATATCTCTCGTAACTCACAATATCACAGAGTTATAGAAGGGATGTACTTAGAAAATATAATTCCCTGATGTTGTATCTTATGGGGAGAATTTCCCGGATAATCCCCTCTGAAACGGAAGTGATGCGTCAGCGATGCATGCGCTTCCCGTACCCACCCGTCGCCCTCCAGATACGCCACGTCGTGGATGGATCGCCGCGCGCATCGATGCGTACTCGAGCCCTGGCGTGAGCCCGCTAGCGAGCAACCGCCTCCGGCGTGCCGACGGCCGCGATCGCGGTCGCTCGCCGCTCCGCCAGCTTCTGCGCAAGCCGATACGCGACAAGCGAACCCGCCACTGCCAGCAACATCGGCACGAGGCTGTCGTGATTCGCACGCGTGAATTCGAGCATCAACACGACGGCCGTGATCGGCATCTGCATCGATGCGGCGAGAAACGCGGTCGCACCGATCAGCGCGCATCCGCCGAGCGATGCGCCCGGCCACACGGCGCTCCACAATCCGCCGAGCACGACGCCGAGCAACGCGCCGTTCGCGAGACCCGGCGTCAGCAGCCCGCCTTCCGCGCCGGCCCGCAGGCTGCCGGCCTCGATCAGTACCTTCAGCACGAGCAGCGTCGCGGCGAAGCCGATCGTCAGCGTGCCGTCGAAACCCAGCGCCGCCGGGCCCTTGCCGTTGCCGAGCAGTTGCGGAAACCCCATCGCGAGCACGCCGATCACCGCGAAATTGAGCAGCGCGAACACCGGCAGCCGCCAGTCCTTCGGCGCGTTCGCGCGCGCGCGGCTCGTGAGCCGCACGAAACCGTACGCGGCGAAACCGAACAGCGGCCCGCAGACGATCGACCATGCGACGAGCGGCGTGCTCAGCACGAACGCCGGCACCGTGTACTGATGCTCGTTGCCGAGGCCGATCCATGCGACGACCGCGGCGATCGCGGACGTCACGACCGCCACGATCAGCGCGCGCAGTTCGAACGTGCCGAGCAGCACCTCGAGCACGAAGATCGCGCCGCCGAGCGGCACGTTGTAGACGGCCGCGAGCCCCGCGCCGGCGCCGCACGCGACCATCAGCCGGCAGTCGTCGGGCGTGAGCCGCGCCACATGGGCAAACCGCCCGGCGAGCAGCGAACCGATCTCGCGCGGCGCGACTTCGCGGCCGAGCGGCGAGCCGAGCGCGACGGTCACGATCTGCAACAGCGCGTGAACCGTCGTGCTGACGAACGGCATCCGCGGATCGGCCGCACGCACCGCCCGACGGATGCTGACGAGCGGCCCGCCATACCGGTAAAGCGCCCACCAGCCGCCGCCGGCGACGATCCCGCAGACGGCCAGCACCGCGACCCGGCGCAGCGGCTCGGCCGCGGTCACGCCAGCGAGGAAGCTCTCGGACCCGATCACGTGCGCGACGCTGTAGCCGTACGCGACGTGCTGGATCGCATGCAGCAGCAACGCGAGCAGCATGCCGCCGAGACCCGCGCCGATGCCGGTCAGGACCGTGACGACGGCCATGCGCGCGAACGGGCTGGCGGTCGGCGAAGCAGCAGCGGGAGCGGACGGAAGATCGAGGCGCATGGGGTCGGCGAACGAAGAGGAAAAAGGACGGCGCGCAAGTGGCACGCCGTCGTCAGGACCGAATCGTAGGCCCGCGCCTCTCATGAGACAAACGTATTTTTCGAATCGACTGATGCATTTCATGAATACTCAAGGCCGGCGAGCCGCGCTCGCCCGCCTTCCCGTCAATCCGGATACGTCACGCGCTCCGGTTCGCGCCGCATGATGACCTTCCCGTGGCGCATCGACAGCGTGGCCTTCGCCTGCCGGCGTACGGCTTCGTAGTCGCTGTCCGCGTCGAGGACGACGAGATTGGCAGGCCGCCCGACCGCGATGCCGTAGCCATCGCCGAGATGCATCGTCGTCGCGCTGTGGTCGGTCACGAAGTCCAGGCAGCGCTGCAGGTCCTGGTAACCCATCATGTGGCAGATATGAAGGCCCGCGTCGAGCACGCGCAGGATGTTGCCGTTGCCGAGCGGATACCACGGGTCCTTGATCGAATCCTGCCCGAAGCACACGTTGATCCCGGCACGGTCGAGTTCCGCGACGCGCGTGACGCCGCGCCGCTTCGGAAACGTGTCGAAGCGCCCTTGCAGATGGATGCTCTCGGTCGGGCACGAGATGAAGTTCAGTCCCGCCCGCTTCAGCAGCCGGAACAGCTTCGAGCAGTACGCGTTGTCGTACGAACCCATCGCGGTCGTGTGGCTCGCGGTGACGCGCGCCCCCATGCCGCGCACGCGCGCCTCTTCCGCGAGCACTTCGAGAAAGCGCGAATGCGGATCGTCGGTCTCGTCGCAGTGCACGTCGACGAGGCAGCCCGTGCGTTCCGCGAGATCCATCAGGAAGCGGATCGAGCTGACGCCCTGCTCCCGTGTGTTCTCGAAATGCGGAATCCCGCCGACGACGTCCGCGCCGAGTTCGATCGCCTGCTCCATCAACGCGCGGCCGCCGTCGAACGATTCGATGCCCTCCTGCGGGAACGCGACGATCTGCAGGTCGATCAGCCCGCGCGCCTCGTCCTTCACTTCGAGCATCGCCTTCAGCGCGGCCAACGTCGGATC
Organism: Burkholderia sp. MS389; assembly: GCF_016899425.1. Taxonomy (GTDB): domain Bacteria; phylum Pseudomonadota; class Gammaproteobacteria; order Burkholderiales; family Burkholderiaceae; genus Burkholderia; species Burkholderia sola. The sequence goes on along the minus strand of NZ_CP045995.1, from coordinate 424,651 downwards.
GGTCACGTCGACGTGCGTGCGCACGTGCTGGATCCCGTGGTCGCGCAGCATGCCGATCGCCGCATGCGCGCGTGCTTTCGTGTCCTCGTGCGTGATCGTGGCCTTGCGCTCGGCCCAGCGCTCGATGCCCTCGAACAACGTGCCGCTCATGTTCCACGCGGGTTCGCCGGCCGTCAGCACCGCATCGAGGTGGATATGCGGTTCGACGAGCGGCGCAATCGCGAGCCGGCCGCCGCCATCGATATGGTCGGGGTTCGTCGACGCGATCGGTGCGGTTTGCGCATCGATCCGCGCGATCTTGCCGGCATCGACGCCAATCGTGAACAGGCCGTCGCGGCCGCGCAGGCGTACGTTGAACAGGTTCATGGGGGCCTCTTGTCGTATGCATTGACACGGCCGCGCGATCCGAGTCGGCGGCCGTGTGGTCCGGGCAACCAGTATGGAGGAAAAGCAGCGATGCGCGCACGTACCGTGCATGTTGCATCGACACGACAGCCGGGCCGGGCAGGACAGCAGCCGCGGGCCTGCCGTCGCGCAAGAACCGCCGGCCGGCGCGGGCGCATCGCGTCGTGTCGGTTTTGTGAACGACTCTTGCAGGATCCGGAACAGTGCGCTCGCGGCCGCCCGGCCCTTGCGCGCGCCGCGCATTCCTATACTGGCGCCGAACTTTGGTTTCCCGTCCCACACGCAGGAGCTTCACCTTGAAAAAAACCCTGATCGCCGGCGCGTGCGCCGCCGCCCTGTTCGCGCCGCTCGCTCACGCGCAAAGCTCGGTCACGCTGTACGGCCTGATCGACGCCGGCATCGCCTATACCAACAACGTGAACGGTGCGTCGCAGTGGCGCATGGCGACCGGCACGATCAACGGCAGCCGCTTCGGCCTGCGCGGCACCGAGGATCTCGGCGGCGGCCTGAAGGCGCTGTTCGTGCTCGAGAACGGCTTCAACGCGAACAACGGCGGGCTCGGCCAGGACGGCAAGCTGTTCGGCCGGCACGCATATGTCGGCCTCAGCCAGGCCGGCTACGGCACGCTGACGCTCGGCCGCCAGTACGACACGATGGTCGACTTCGTCGCGCCGCTGTCCGCGACGTCCGGCGATTTCGGCGATACGGGCTTCGCGCATCCGTTCGACAACGACAACCTGAACCACTCGCTGCGTATCAACAACGCGGTCAAGTACACGAGCGATACGATCGCGGGCTTCAAGGTCGGCGCGCTGTACGCGTTCTCCAACTCGGCGAACTTCAGCGCGAACCGCGCGTACAGCGTGGCCGCGAGCTACACGAACGGCCCGCTGAAGCTGGCCGGCGCGTACCTGCAGATGAACGGCACGAAGGGCTCGACGAGCGCGAGCCCAGGCGCGACCGATTCGGCCGAAGCGAAAAGCCTGAACCAGGGCGGCTGGTCGATCGGCTCGGACCGCATGCGCAGCTACGGCGGCGGCGTCAGCTACGTGTTCGGCCCGGCGACCGTCGGCTTCGTCTACACGCGCTCGCAGTACGACAACACGGGCGCGTTCGGCTCCAGCGGCCAGATCGCGTTCAACAACTACGACGTGAACGTGCGCTATGCGGTGACGCCGGCCGTCAGCGTCGGCGCGGCCTATGTGTACACGGACGCCAGCGTGTCGAATCCCGACAGCAAGCACGGCAGCGATCCGAAGTGGCATCAGGCCAACCTGCAGGCCGTGTACAAGCTGTCGCGCCGCACCGACCTGTACGCGGAAGCGATGTTCCAGCATGCGTCGGGCCGCGGCTACCAGGCGTTCATCAACACGTCGGGCGGCGCGTCGAGCACGGCGAACCAGGTGGTCGGCACGATCGGCATGCGCACGCGGTTCTGACCGGCATCGCGCGACGTCGTCCGCCTGCAGGAGCCGTGTGCACACACGGGTTCAGTAGCCGCGGGCGACGCCGCCAATGTTGTTGCTTCTGGAACGCAGCCCTCCTGGAATCGGGGTGTTTGCACGCGGACTCGCTCCGTAGACTGACGTCCAAGGTCGGCGCCGCGCGCAGCGTGTCGATCCGGCCACCCACCCCTTATTCAGGAGAACCTCGTGAAATCGCTCGTCGTTACCGCCGCCGCTGCCGTCCTGCTTGTCGCACCGGCCCTGTCGTTCGCCCAGCAGGCGAAGTCGCCCGTCACGCGCGCGCAGGTGCTGCAGGAGCTGATCGACCTCGAATCGGTCGGCTACAACCCGGCGCGCGGGGAAATCGGCAACTATCCGGACGACATTCTCGCGGCGCAGGAACGACTGCAGGCGAAGCGTCTCGCCGAACGGAAAGCGGCGCGGGCCGCCTACGGCCCGACCGGCGAGCCGGCAACCGAATCGGGCGCGGCGGCCAAGCCCGCGCTGTGACGGCGCGCGTCGCTCGCATCCAGCATGGATGGCGAGTGACGCGGTTCCGGCATGGGCATGAAGCAACCCGCCGCGCGCCGATGCGCGCGCGGGGTCAAGGCGGCTTGCGCTCAGGCGGCCTGCGGTTCGCGATCGATCGCGTTCAGCATCTCGACGTCGCGCGCGATCATCGTCGGCACCTGTGCACGCAGCATCTCGACCCAGGTCCGCACCTTCGCATCGACGAAGCGGCGTGACGGGTACAGCGCATACACGTTCATCTTCTGCAGGATATGCGCGGGCAGCACGCGGACGAGCGAGCCGTCGCGCAGCGCGTCGATCGCCGAATACAGCGGCAGCATGCCGATCCCGATGCCGTCGCGGATCGCAAGCGCGAGCGATTCGGCGGTATTGGTCTGCACGGGCCCGGCGACATGAATCTGCTCGACGCCTTCGGGTCCTTCGAGCACCCATTCGTGCGTCGGAAACGCCGGCGTACACAGCGTCAGGCACGCATGCGCGGCGAGATCCTGCGGGCGGGCCGGCACGCCGTGCCGTTTCACGTAGTCGGGCGATGCGCACAGAATGCTGAACGTCGAGCCGAGCAGGTGCGACACGAGTTCCGAATCGGGCAGCGACGACGCGGTGACGACGGCCGTGTCGCTCGTGCCGTCGAACAGGTCGGGCATGCGCTGCGACAGCGACAGTTCGATCGACACGTCCGGGAATTGCGCGTGATAGCGCGTCAGCGTGGGCAATACATAGTGATGACCGACGCTCGCGAAGCTGTGCATGCGCAGCACGCCGGCCGGGCGCTCGTGCGCGCAGCTCGCCTCTTCTTCCGCGCGGTCGACGTCGGCGAGGATCTGGCGGCAGCGCCGCAGATAGCTTTCGCCGGCCGACGTGAGCGCGAGACGGCGCGTCGAGCGATTCATCAGACGGGTGCGCAAACGCGCCTCGAGCTCCGACACCGCACGCGACATCGCGCCCGTCGTCGAATTCAGCGATTGCGCGGCGGCGGTGAAGCTGCCCGTCTCGACGACGCGCGTAAACACCCGCATGTTTTGTAGGGTATCCATTCCTGTGAGCGACCTGTAGCGGAGCCGCCATTTTCCTCCACTGGATGCGACAGATTGTTACTCGGGCTGCAACTATCGTTTCCCCGCAACTGCGTTAATGCGCGGGCGCCGCGCTCCTACAATCGGCGCCTCACCAGTCGAACGGACCCGTTCGGACGCACCGCGGCACCTCGCGCGGGCGGCCTTGGGCCCCTTTTCATGAAGCCACCACCTGCGATCGCGCGACCTTCCATCGAACCGGCACGATGGAGGCGATGGCTCGATCCGCTCGGCAACGCGGCGCGCGACTGGGCCGTGACCGACGGGCTGATCTGGCTGCACCTCGCGAAAACCGTGCTCGCGGCGCTGCTGGCGATGGGCATCGCGATGCGTCTCGAGATGTCGCAGCCGCGCACCGCGATGACCACCGTGTTCGTGCTGATGCAGCCGCTGTCGGGGATGGTGTTCGCGAAGAGCTTCTACCGCGTGCTCGGCACGGCGGCAGGCCTCGTCGGCGCGCTCGCGCTCGGCGGGCTGTTCGCGCAGCAGCCCGAGCTGTACATGGCCGGCATCACGCTGTGGATCGGCGGCTGCATCGCGCTCGCGGTGCGCAACCGCCACTTTCGCTGGTACGGCTTCGTGCTCGCCGGCTACACGGCCGCGCTGATCGGCCTGCCGGCCGTGATGACGCCGCAGACGCTGTTCCAGTCCGCGCTCACGCGCGCCGCGGAAGTCGCGCTCGGCATCGCATGCTCCGGCGCGGTCAGCGCGCTGATCCTGCCGTTGAGTTCCGCGAAGGCGCTGATGCGCTCGTTGAGCGCGCGCCACGCGACGTTTGCGGCGTTCACGGCCGGCGCGCTGTCGGGCGACGTCGCGCGCGGCGATTTCGAGCGGCGCTTCGCCGATTTCGTCGACGACATCGTCGGCTTCGAAGCGAACCGTGCATTCGCGTCGTTCGAGGATCCGCACATTCGCGCGCGCAGCCGCCGGCTCGCACGGCTGAACAGCGAGTTCATGAACGCATGCACGCGGCTGCATGCGCTGCACCAGCTCGTCAAGCGGCTGCGTGCGAATCAGTCGGACGCGGTGCTCGACGCGCTGGCGCCGCACGTCGACGCGCTCGCACTGCGCTTCGCCGCATTGCGCGACGAACGCCAGCGCGGCATCGCGCCGGCCACCGGCGCGCTGCTCGAACTGCGCCGCTTCCACGGTGCATTGCCGAAGGCCGCGCGCGCATCACGGCGAGCCATCGAGGAGCACGCGGCCGGCGGCCTGCTCGACTTCGATACCGCGATCGAACTGCTGTACCGGTTCATCGGCGAATATCTCGGCTACGTCGACACCTATGCGTCGCTCGACCAGGACGATCACGCGTTCGAGCGCTCGGTCACGCATTACGCGGTGAAAACCAATGCGTTCTTCGTCGGTTTCGCGTTCCTGCGCACGGTGGTTGCCGTCGGCGCGATGAGCGCGTTCTGGATCGCGTCCGAATGGCCGAGCGGCTCGCTCGCGGTGATCGCCACCGCGATTGCGTGCGCGCTCAGCTCGACGTCGCCGCGCGCGCCGAAGTTCGTCGCGCAGATGGGCGTCGGCGCGGCGTTCGCGACCGCCGTCGGCTACATCTTCCTGTGCTACGTCTATCCGAACATCGACGGCTTTCCGCTGCTGTGCGCGGCGCTCGCGCCGGTGCTCGGCCTCGGCGCGTTTCTCGCGATGCGGCCGGGCCTGTCCGGCTACGGGATCGGCTTCGCGGTGTTCTTCTGCCTGCTCGCGGGCCCCGACAACACCATCGCGTATACGCCCGAAGTGCTGATCAACAACGGGCTGGCGGTCGTCGTCGCGATGCTGGCGTGCTCGCTCGTGTTCGCCGTCGTGTTCCCGACGCACATGCCCTGGCTCACCGGCCGGATCGCGCACGACTTGCGCCGCCAGGTGACGCTTGCGTGCGAAGGCGCGCCGGACGGCCTCGCGCAGCGCTTCCAGTCGAGCACGCACGACCTGATGGCGCAACTGCGTACGCTGCTGGTGCGCCGCACGCGGCAGCATCGCGATGCACTGCGCTGGATGCTGTCGACGCTCGAGATCGGCCACGCGGTCATCGACCTGCGCGACGAGCTGCACATGTTCTGCGCGGCGAGACCGCCGCAGACGCTGCGCTGGACCGGTTCGATCGAGGCGGTGCTGCTCGAACTGCCGCGCTTCTTCGACGATCCGACGCCCGCCCGCCATGCGCGCACGCTGAAATCCGTGAATCTCGCGATCCGCGCGGCGCAGCACGCGCTGCAGGCGTGGTACGCGGTGCCCGACGCGCGTCGCAACATGCAGCGGATCGTCGGCTGCCTGCACTTCATGCGCAGCGCGCTGCTCGACAAGGACGCGCCGTTCAACCGGCACCGCCATTGAAGATCGATGCGCGCGCAACGGGATCCTTGTTCCGGATGGAAATAAGCTCTACAGGCGCGGTGATTAATCTTTAAGCAGTGCGAGCCTATAGTTTCCTCACTGCCAGCGAGACTGGCACTCACCCAGGAGAAACAAAATGAAGCCGCTGCACCTCGCCCTCGTTGCCCTGTCGCTCACCGCTGCCGTCGCTCACGCGCAGCCGGCGCCGGCAGACGCCGCACCGCAACAGGCGAACCGCGCCGAGGCGATCCAGGCCGCCGGCCGCGTCGATCGTGCGCAATCGAAGCAGGAAGACCCGAACGCGTGCGTCGGCCCCGTCAGCTTCTGCAACATCTACTTCGGCAGCTGAGCATGACGCCGCGTCGTCACGGCCAGGCCCGCATCACCCGCACCGCATGCATGACGTGCGCGGACGGACGGCGGTCCGGCCGATCGCGGCCCGGCCGATCGCGGCCCGGCCGATCGCCGCATCGCCGTCCTACACCACGCCGCTTCGATTGAAGCGGCGCGTGCCGTTTCAGGCGCCGCGCCCCGGCCGCCAGCCTACTTCGCGCAACGCATCCAGCAAGCGCGCCGGCCCGAGCCCTTCGACCCGCACCCCGCGCGACGCGACGTCGCCGCCCGCAACCAGCGCATTCACGATCGCTTCCTCCACCGCTTCCGCCGCCGCGACGAACAGCGCGGAGATATGGTCGTTGTTGACCATCCGCACGTCGGTGGTCGGCGCGCCCTTGCTGCCGTAGTTCACCGCCGGCAAGCCGGCGTTGCCGGTCGCGAACGCGAGGAAGATGTCGCCGCTCGAATCCTCGGTGCCGCCGCCGACGCGGGCGAGCCCGACACTCGCGCGCTGCGCGAGACGCGTGCATTGATGCGGCAGCAACGGTGCGTCGGTCGCGATCGTGACGACGATCGAACCCATGCCGGCCTCGCCTTTCGCTTCGGCTTCGCGAAACGGCGAATGCACGTGCCGCAGCACTTCGCCGACCGGGTAGCCGGCCACGCGCAGCATCTCGCGCACGCCGTAGTTCGCCTGCACGAGCGCGCCGACGGTCCAGCCGCCCGCATCGCTCGCCAGCACGCGGGACGCGGTGCCGATGCCGCCCTTGAACTCGTGGCAGATCATGCCCGTGCCGCCGCCCACGCCGCCTTCGGCGACCGGCCCCGACTGCGCGGCTGCTAGCGCGCGCTGCACGTGCGCGGCGTTCACGTGCTGCCCCCAGATGTCGTTCAGCAGTCCGTCGTAGGTCTCCATCACGACCGGCATGCACCAGTACACGCGGCCGGCCGCCGCTTCGCGTTCGTTCGCGACCAGCGCGTCGCGCACCGCGCCGACGCTGTGCGTGTTCGTATAGGCGATCGGCGTGGTCAGCAGGCCGGCTTCGCGAATCCATTCGAGCCCGGTCGCGTCGCCGTTGCCGTTCAGCACGTGCACGCCCGCGAAGCACGGCGAATCGTGCGCGGCACCCACGCGCGGCTCGATGACGGTGACGCCGGTGCGGATCGATGCGTCGCCGTTCTCGACGTTCAGCGTGCAATGTCCGACCCGCACGCCCGGCACGTCCGTGATCGCGTTGAAGCGGCCCGGCGTGCCGAGTCCGATGCGGATGCCGAGATCCCTCGTGCGCATGATGCAATTCCTCCTGTCTTTCGATGATTCGGTGTATCGGTGATGTACGGAGTCGAGCCGATGCTCAGAGCGCGCGGAATGCCGCGCTGTGGCGCGCCCATACGACGTACATCACGAGCGCCGCGACCAGCAGCCCCGCGATGATGATCAGGTCGGTCGGCTTCGTCGCCGTCGCCAGCGTCGTGTAAAGCGTATACGCGGCGCCCGCCACCGCGACGAGCGGCGTCACGGGCCACAGCGGCATCCGGTAATGATGCTCGACGTCGCGGCGCACGAACCGGCTCGCGAGCGCGGCCAGCCCCACGACGAGGTAGATCAGCAGCAACAGGTCGACCGTGAATGCGGTCAGTTCATCGAGGCTCGACACGAACACGAGCCCGGCCGACGGTATCGCGAGCGCGATCGTCGCGAGCCACGGCGATTCGAGGCGCGGATGGATCGTCGAGAACGCGCGGTTGCAGGTGCGCGACCACAGCGCATGCCGGCCGCTGCTGTACAGCAGGCGGCCCATCGCGATCACGATCGCGATGATCGCGTTGAACACCGACAGGAAGATCCCGCCGCTGACCACGCGCGACACGGCCGGATTGCTCAGCGAGCGCACGACATAGCCGATCGGATCGGCGCTCTTCGTCAGTTCCGTCAGCGAAGGCGCGCCGAGCACGATCGCGGTGAGCGGCACCAGTTCGACGACGAGGATCACGAGCAGCGAATAGATCACCGCCTTCGCGACGTTGCGGTTGCCGCCGCGCAAGTCCTCCGCGAGATAGGCGGCCGAGCCGAAACCGTTGTAGCAGAAGATCGCGGTGCCGATCGCGGGCACGATGGCCGCGAGCGTGGCCGGCACGAGCGCATTGCCGCTCGCGACGACCGGTGCGATCAGGACGTCGGCGCCGCGATGCGGCGACCCGAAGCCGAGCCCGGCGATCAGCATCAGCACGCCGATTTCGACGACCAGGAACGCGCCGGTGATCCACGCATTCGTCTTGATGTTCAGCATGCCGAGCAGATAGCTGAGCAGCACGATCGTCAGCGCGACCGACTGATTGCCGAAGTGCGTGCCGAGCGCGCTGTTCAGGTACGGCGCGGCGCCGCTCGCGAGCACGGCCGGGATGAACACGCTGACGGACAGCACCGTGATGAAGGTCAGGTAGCCGGGCAGCGTGCCGAACACGCGCTTGGCCATCACGTATTCGCCGCCCGCGCTGCGGTGCGCGGCGCTGAGTTCCGCATAGCAGAGCGCGAATGCCAGCGCGAGCACGCCGCCGAGCACGAACGACAGCACCGCGCCGCTGCCGGCCTGCTGGATCGCGAACGGCGCGATCACGAAGATCGAGCTGGCCGGGGTCACGCCCGATACGGTGATCATCACAGCGTCGCGCACGCTGAGCGTCTGCGACAGCGCGCGCGGCGCGTCTTCCGTCGCAGAGGCCGCTTGCAGCGTGCCCGTCGATTCCGACATCATCGCCATTTCGTGCTCCTTTGTTCCTTTGCCGCCTTTTTTTGAACACCCATACTCGGGCCCGATTGATTGCGTGGCAGTCTAGGAAGCCAATTTCAGGACCGCTATTCCCCCTTCGTGTTACGCCCTTCCGGTGGTGGTATGGATCGTCTCTTTTCCGAAATCGCGATGCACCAGGCGCTCGGCCGCGCGATCGATCATCTCGGCCAGCCGCGCTTCTGGCGGTTCCTCGTGCTGCTGCTCAACGAAATGGCGCCGTTCGACAACGCGCTCGCGACCGCGATCGGCCGCGACGGCGTGCCGCTCGTGCTCGACGAATACGACACGGGCGGCGCCGACACCGCGTCGCCGGTGCCGCTTTACCTGAACGGGTTATATCTGCTCGATCCGTTCCTGCAAGCCGCGCACGACGGGCTCGCCGACGGCTGCTACCGGCTCGAGGAAGTCGCACCCGACCTGTTCCGGCAGAGCGAATATTTCCTGAGCTATTTCCGCGACGCGGTCGGCGACGACGAGATCCAGATTCTCGTGCGACCGAACGCCGACACGCTGCTGTCGCTGTCGCTCGGTGCGTCGACGCGCTTCGACGTCGAGCCGCTCGGCAAGCTGACGGCCGCGATGCCGTGGGTGCTCGCGGTCATCCGGCAGCATTGGCGGCTGGTGGGCGATGCCGCGCGCGCCACGCCCGACGCGGACCTCGGTGCGCGCGTCGAGCAGGCGCTCGCGCGCTTCGGCGCGGGCGTGCTGACCGATCGCGAGATGGCGATCGCAAGAATGGTGCTGCGCGGCAATTCGTCGAAGGCGATCGCGGAGCGGCTCGCGATTTCACCGGAGACGGTGAAGGTGCATCGGCGGCACCTTTACGCGAAGCTTGGAATCTCGTCGCAGCCTGAGCTGTTTTCGCGGTTCATTCGGGCGCTGGGGGAAGACGATGCAGCCGGTTGAGCGGCGCGCACGCCGTCAACCGGCGACGCCCCGGCGGGCCGCCCTGCGCGGGCCCCTCGCGACGGCGAAACGTCAGCTTCGCGCCGCGCGATTGCATTCACCTGCCCGATTCGACGAACCCGCCATCGGGCGCCGGGTGCGGCACATACCAGCCGAAATACACCTCGGCCTCGACAAGCCGGCCATCGCGCACGCGCAACCGTTCGGCATTGCGGAACCGCCTGTCGGCGGTCGTCACGGCTTCGTACACGACGTACACGTATTCGCCGTGCACAGCGACGTCGACGAACTCGAAAGCGGCGAGTATCGCGCTGTTCGGCCAGCAACGTGCGAGATACGCATCGCGATCGAGCCGGTTGTCGAGCGGGCTCGTGAAATGGAAATCCGGCGCGATCAGCGCTTCGATCGCGTCGCGGTCCTTGTCGACATACGCGCGATAGCTGGCGCGCGCAACATCGCCTGGATCCTGAAGCATCGTCGTCCCTCCCGGAAGGATCGGCGCGAGCCCGGCTCGCGCTGACGAAGATATTCCGGCGGAATGCGCGCGATGTCATCCAAGCAAACCCGTATCGGGGTCGTTGCCGCCGCAACGCACCCCCGGCGCGGGCGCGGGGACGGATGCCGAATACCCGGGCACGACGACGATCGTCGCGCCGTTGCGCGCCGCGTGCGTGCCGCCGATATGCCCCCCCATCTTCTCGCAGCACCGCCAAAAACCGCCTATCGTGAATAAGGCGCTCCGTTCGCCGCCATTCGCCCCGCCGCGGCTCGCGCGGGCCGGCAGCGACGGCGCCGTGCTCCGGCACCATTCATCGCGATTCCGGCGCACGCTCGCCCGTGCACGCAATCGCGGCCGCCCACCGGATTATCAGGAGGCACTCATGAAAGCCGCGCTGCTCGTCAGCTCCGCCCTGCTCGCCATTGCGTCAGCTTCGGCCACGGCCCAGGGTTCCATCACGAAGGAAGAAAACGGCGCACTCGTCGCCGCGAACGGGATGACCGTCTACTCGTTCGACAAGGACAAGCCCAACGCCGGCACCAGCGCCTGTTCGGGCCCATGCGAAACCCTCTGGCCGCCGTACAAGGCCAGCGCGACCGACGTACCGGTCGGCCCCTACACGATCGTCAAGCGCGACGACGGCAGCCCGCAATGGGCATACAAGGGCAAGCCGCTGTACTTCTACTCGAAGGACATGAAACAGGGCGAACGCAACGGCGACAACTTCAAGAACGTGTGGCACGTGGTCGCGCCTTGAGCCGGCTTGCGCCGCGTTCCGCGCGTTTCGCCGGGACGTGAAAAAGCCCGCCGCCGATCGTCGATCGGGGCGGGCTTTTGCGGCTTTGCACGTCGCGCCGGCTGCATGCGGCCGGCGCGCGCGTCAACTCAGCGGTTCGACGGGAAGCTGAACACGGTCCCTTCGCGCACGCCGGCCGACGGCCAGCGCTGCGTGATCGTCTTGCGCTTCGTGTAGAACCGCACCGCATCCGGACCGTACGCGTGCAGATCGCCGAACAGCGAACGCTTCCAGCCGCCGAACGAGTGATACGCGACCGGCACCGGCAGCGGCACGTTGATGCCGACCATGCCGATCTGGATGTTGTCGCTGAAGTAGCGCGCGGCCTCGCCGTCGCGCGTGAACAGGCACGTGCCGTTGCCATATTCGTGCGCGTCGATCAGCGCCATCGCGTCGTCGAGCGACTTCACGCGGATCACGCCGAGCACCGGCCCGAAGATCTCGTGCTGATAGATCGGCATGCCGGGTTTCACGTTGTCGAACAGGCACGGACCGAGGTAGTAGCCGCCATCGTGGCCGTCGACCTTCACGCCGCGGCCGTCGACGACGAGCGTCGCGCCCGCTGCCACGCCCGCTTCGACGAAACCCGTCACCTTCTCGAAATGCTGCTGCGTGACGAGCGGGCCCATGTCGACGCCCGCGCCGTTGCCCGGGCCGACCTTCATCTTCTCGATCTCGGCCTTCAGCCCCGCGACGACCTGGTTGCCCGTTTCGTCGCCGATCGCGACGACGAGCGGAATCGCCATGCAGCGCTCGCCGCACGAGCCGTACGCGGCGCCCATCAGCGCGTTCACCGCGTTGGGGATATCGGCATCCGGCATCACGACCGCGAAGTTCTTCGCGCCGCCGAGCGCCTGCACGCGCTTGCCGTGCGCGCAGCCGGTCGAGTAGATGGTTTCGGCGATCGGCGTCGAGCCGACGAAGCTCACGGCCTTCACGCGCGGATCGGTCAGGATCGTGTCGACCGCTTCCTTGTCGCCGTTCACGACGTTCAGCACGCCCGGCGGCAGGCCGGCTTCGAGTGCGAGCTCGGCCATGCGCAGCGTCGACGACGGCGTACGCTCGGACGGCTTCAGCACGAACGTGTTGCCGCACGCGACGGCCATCGGCCACATCCACAGCGGCACCATCACCGGGAAGTTGAACGGCGTGATACCGGCGGCCACGCCGAGCGCCTGGAACTCGCTCCACGAATCGATCGCGGGGCCGACGTTCTTGCTGTGCTCGCCCTTCAGCAGTTCGGGCACATAGGACGCGTATTCGACGTTCTCGATCCCGCGCTGCAGTTCGCCCATCGCGTCGGCGAGCACCTTGCCGTGCTCGGCCGTGATCAGCGCGCACAGCTCTTCCGCGTGCTCCTCGAGCAGCGTCTTGAAGCGGCTCATCACGCGGGCGCGCTTCAGCGGCGGAGTGTTGCGCCATGCCGGGAACGCGGCCTGCGCGGACCCGATCGCGGCTTCGACGGTCAGCTTGTCGGCGAGCGCGACGCTCTTGTGCGATTCGCCGGTGGCCGGGTCGAACACCGGCTGGACCCGGCTGCCGCCGTCGACGCGCTTGCCGTCGATCAGGTGGCCGACGGTGGAGGTCACATTGCTGTCGTGTTTCATGTGTCTGACTCTTGCTTGAATTCGGTTATGGCCGGAAGCGAGCGCGGGCTCAATCCACTTCGTTCAGCGCGTCGGACAGCGCGTTCACGAGATTGTCGATCTCGCGCTTCTCGGCGATGAACGGCGGCGCGAGCTGGATCGTGTCGCCGCCGTAGCGCACGTAGAAGCCCTTCGCCCAGCAGCGCATCGCGATCTCGTACGGGCGCCGTGCCGGTTCGCCGGGCAGCGCGGCGATCGTCAGGCCGGCGGCCAGCCCGTAGTTGCGGATGTCCGTGATATGACGCTGGCCCTTCAGCCCGTGCACGGCCGCCTCGAAATGCGGCGCGAGATCGCGCACGCGGGCCACCGCGTCTTCCTTCACCAGCAGGTCGAGCGCCGCGACGCCGGCCGCGCACGCGACCGGGTGCGCCGAATACGTGTAGCCGTGCGGGAATTCGAGCATGTACTCGGGACCGCCCGCGGCCATGAACGTGTCGTAGATTTCCTTCGTCGCGATCACGCCGCCGAGCGGCTGCACGCCGTTCGTCACCTGCTTCGCGAAGTTCATGATGTCCGGCACCACGCCGAAGGCATCGGCGCCCGTCATCGCGCCTGCCCGGCCGAAGCCCGTGATGACCTCGTCGAAGATCAGCAGGATGTCGTGCGCGGTACAGATGTCGCGCAGGCGCTTCAGATAGCCCTTCGGCGGCACGACCACGCCCGCCGAACCGGAGAACGGTTCGACGATCACGGCCGCGATGTTCGACGCGTCGTGCAGCGCGATCAACTCGAGCAGGCGGTCGGCCAACTCGGCGCCGTGTTCGGGCATCCCTCGCGAGAACTTGTTCTCGGCCAGTTGCGTATGCGGCAGGAAATCGGCGTCGAGGCCCTGGCCGAACAGCTTGCGGTTCGGCCCGATCCCGCCGACCGAGATACCGCCGAAGTTCACGCCGTGATAACCCTTCTCGCGGCCGATCAGGCGCGTCTTCGTGCCCTTGCCCTTCGCGCGCCAGTACGCACGGGCCAGCTTCAGCGACGTGTCGGCCGCTTCCGAGCCCGACCCCGTGAAGAACACGTAGTCGAGGCCGGCCGGCGTCAGCTCCTTGATCTTGTTGGCGAGCTCGAACGATTTCGGATGGCCGAACTGGAAGGCCGGCGCGTAGTCGAGCTGCGCGACCTGGCGGCTCACCGCTTCGACGATTTCCGTGCGGCCGTGACCGAGGCCCGTGCACCAGAGGCCCGACAGGCCGTCGAAGATCTTGCGCCCTTCGCCATCGGTGTAATACGCGCCCTTGCCCGACACAATCAGGCGCGGATCGGCCTTGAACTGGCGGTTGGCGGTGAACGGCATCCAGTGCGCGTCGAGCCAGGCGGCGTCGGTGCGGAGGTTGGTTTCGTCGTGCTGCGCGGTGGTGATGTCGGTCATGTCGGTCGGCGCGGCGCGCCCCTCCTTCTCGTATTGATATTGCGCATTGTCGGGACGCCAATTAGTCTTTTGAATATCGCAATATCAATGTTCACTTGCGCAACTATGCAAGCAAAGAAACCGAAGAGCCGCGCGTTGCTCGGGCAGCTCAGCGACATGGATCTCCGCCTGCTGCGGGTCTTCAAGGGCGTCGTGCAGTGCGGCGGGATGGCGGCGGCCGAACTGGAACTGAATATCGGCATCTCGACGATCAGCCGGCACGTGAAGGATCTCGAAACGCGGCTCGGCCTCGTGCTGTGCCGGCGCGGCCGCGCGGGCTTCACGCTGACGCCCGAGGGGCAGACGGTGTACGAGGAAACGCTGCGGCTGCTCGCGTCGATGGAGGCATTTCGCAGCAGAATCGACGGGATTCACGACAAGATGGGCGGAGAACTGCACATCGCGGTGTTCGACAAGACGGCGACCAACCCGCATGCGCGCCTGGGCGACGCGATCCGCCAGTTCGCGGACGAGGCGCCCGACGTCGCGCTGAACCTGCACGTCGCGTCGATCAACGAGGTCGAACGCGGGGTGATCGACGGCAGCTACCACGTCGGGATCATTCCCGCGCACCGCAACTCCGGCAGCCTCGTGTATTCGGCGCTGTTCGACGAACGGATGCTGCTGTACTGCGGCCGCCAGCATCCGCTGTTCGACGCGCCGCACGGCAAGCTCACGTGGACGACGATCCGCCACCACGCGTTCGCGGGGCTCGGTTTCCATTCGCCGAACATGGAGCTGAGCCATCGCGCGAAGCTCACGCGCAGCGCGACCGCGTCGGACCAGGAATCGATTGCAACGCTGATCCTGTCGGGCCGCTATCTGGGCTTCCTGCCCGATCACTACGCGGAAAGTTTCGACAACAAGGGGCTGATGCAGCCGATCGCGCCGCACCGGTTCAATTACCGGTGCCGGTTCGTGAGCCTGCTGCGACGCTCGCCGCAGCCGTCGCGGGCGGCGCTGCTGTTCCAGACGTGCCTCGAAGCCGCGCATGCGGCGGTGTTGCCGGCGGCGTAGCGGCGGCTTCGTTCAGGCCCCATCGTCGGCCGCGCGCGGCTGCGCGCGCTCGCGCGTGACGAAATGGGTCGCGACGAGCGCCGCGGCAAAGCCCGACGCCGCACCGAGGCCGAGCGCCCAACGCGGGCCGAGATGGTTCGCGACCCAGCCGGCCACCGGCGCGCCGATCGGCGTGCCGCCCAATGCGACCGCGAGGCGCAGCGCCATCACGCGGCCGCGCATCGCCGGCTCGGTGGAGAGCTGCATCAGGCTGTTCGTGGAATTCATGAAGGTGATCGCGGCGATGCCGGTCAGCACCAGTGCGGCCGCGAACGACCAGTAGCCGGGCGCCAGCGCGGCGAACGTGCAGCCGAGCCCGAACAGCGCCGCGCCGATCCACAGATGACGAAACCGCGGCTGCTCGCGGCGCGCGGCGAGCAGCGCGCCCGAGATCGTGCCGACCGCCATCATCGACGACAGGAAGCCGAACCCGCGCGCATCGACGTGAAACACGCTGGCGGCCATCGTCGAAATGAACAGCGGGAAATTGAGCCCGAACGTGCCGATCAGGAACAGCATCACGAGGATCGCCGTCAGGTCCGGGCGATGCCATACGTAGCGGAACCCGTCGAGCAGGCTGCCGCGCGAGCGGCCTGCCCGCACGTTCGCGCGCAATTCGTCTTCCCGAAGCCGCGACAGCGACGCCAGCACCGCAAAGAAGCTGAGCCCGTTCGCGAGAAACGCCCAGCCGGTGCCGACCGATGCGATCAGGAAGCCGGCCGCCGCCGGGCCGACCATCCGCGCGGCGTTGAACGACGTCGAATTGAGCGCGACCGCGTTCGCGAGTTCGCGGTCGCCGACCAGTTCCGCAACGAAGGTCTGCCGCACCGGCGCGTCGAACGCCGACGCGCAGCCGAACAGGAACGCGAACACGTAAACGTGCTCGAGCCGCACGGCGCCGGTGACCGTCAGCACGCCGAGCACGAGCGCCAGCGCGCCCATCAGCGCCTGCGTCGCCATCAGCAGCTTGCGCTGGTCGAAGCGGTCGGCCGCGTAGCCGGTCCACGGCAACAGCAGCAGTTGCGGGCCGAACTGCAGCGCCATCACCGTGCCGACCGCCGATGCGTCGTGATGCGTGAGCTGCGTGAGGACGAGCCAGTCCTGCGCGGTGCGCTGGATCCACGTGCCGATGTTCGACACCAGCGAGCCGATCGCCCACACGCGATAGTTGAAGCTGCGAAGCGAGCGGAACACGCCCGCGGCCGGCACGCTCATCGCCGCTCCCGGTCGGACGCGTTGCCGCCGTGCAGTTCGCCGAAATGGCGCGCAAGGAACAGCCCCAGCACGAGGATGCCGAGGCCGAACGCCGCCGCGTCGGCCGTGATCTTCAGGTCGAAATCGCCGGCCCGGCGCACGAGCGCATAAGCAATGACGAGGTTCACGACGCCCCACACCACGTTCACGGTCGACGACGACAGTCCGCGCCCGGGCGGATGTGCGAACGGTGTCTGGAACGGCTCGCCGCGCAGCCCGCTGACGAGATGCGGCACGGCATTCGCGAGAAACGCGCCGCCGAAGAAGTACGACACGAGATGCAGGAAGTTCATGGGCGAGCCATCCTTTCAGCGAGCGGGTCGATACGGTTTACGAACGCGCCGGGTCCTGGAATTCGGCGAGCCGCTGCAGCAGCTTCACGGCCGCCGCGAGCTCAGCCTGTTCCGCCGCCGACAGTTGCGCGTGCAGCGCGCGGAACAGCCAGTCGTCCTTGGCCGCGCGGTTCGCTTGCAGCACCTTGCGGAAACCGGGCGTGAGCGCGATCAGCGTCTGCCGGCCGTCGGTCGGATCGGGCGCGCCGGCGACCGCGCCGAGCGCCTCCAGCGTCGCGACCGTCACGCGCATCGACTGCGGGCGCACGCTTTCGGCGCGTGCAAGCGCCGATACGGTCGCCGGGCCGTCGCGATCGAGCCGCAGCAATACCGATTTCTGCGACGACGTGAGGTCGTTCGGATGGGTCTGCTCCCGCATCCGCCGCATCAGCTTGCCGACCGAGATGCGGAGGTCGCCGGCGAGACCGGCCAGGGGGAGCGTGTCGGGGGGAGACGATGGCGAGTTCATGGATTCAAGATAGCACATCGACAGTCAAACTGTACAGTTTGACTGTATATTTCATCGTGCAAGGAGCCGGCTGTCGCCCCCGTTTTCGGCACGCGGTCGTGTCCCGTTCGGCCGCGCGATCCGCCTCTGCGATAATGCGGGCTTCCCGTTTCCACCCCGCCTTCCGCCATGACGCAGCCGTCCGCCCCGCTCTCCACCGACCTGCCGCCGATCTCGTGCCTGCCCGGCGACGCGCTGCCGTGGCTGCCGATGAGCGCCGACCTGCCGGGGCTCGCGATCAAGTACCTGCACATCAACGCGGCCGAGGACACGCTCACCGCGCTGCTGAAGATGCAGGCCGGCGGCAGGCTGCCGCGCCATCGTCACGACGGCGAGGTGTTCGTCCATACGCTGCAGGGTGCGTGGCGCTACCGCGAATACGACTGGGTCGCGCACGCCGGTTCGACGGTGCTCGAACCGGCCGGCTCGGTGCATACGCCGGAAACGCTCGGCGCGCCGGGCGAGGACGTGATCACGCTGAACGTGATGCGCGGCGACCTCGTGCTGCTCGACGACGACGGCCGCGAAACGGCGCGCGAGAACTGCCGCGTCGCGCTGCTGCGCCAGCGCAAGCATGCGCGTACGGCGCCGGATGCGGCCACGGCGTTCGTTACGCGGTAAGACTCGAGATAGGCGTCGGCGCGATCCGCGCGATGCGGCCGCACCCGGTTGCCAGGATGGCCACCGGCGTACTTCGCACGCGTCGCCGACCGCCCCGCTCGTTATCGAAAACGCCTGAAAAACCGCCGAATATCGTCGGCCAGCAAATCCGGCTCCTCCATCGCCGCGAAATGGCCGCCGCTCGGCATGTCGGTCCACTGCACCACGTCGAATACGCGTTCGAGCCAACTGCGCGGCGGGCGGCTGATTTCCCTCGGGAAGCGCGCGAAACCGACGGGCACCGCCAGGCGTTGCCCGGGGGTAAACCGCATCGGCTGCAGCCGGTTCTCCCAATACATCTGCATCGACGAGCCAATGCAGCCGGTGAACCAGTAGAGCGAGATGCCGGTCAACAGCGTGTCGTACGAAAACCGCCGCGCGACGTCGCCGTCGCAATCGCTCCACGCACGGAATTTCTCGGCGATCCACGCGGCCAGCCCGAGCGGCGAATCGTTGAGCGCGACGGCCAGCGTCCGCGGCTTCGTCATGTGGACGTGCGCGTACCCGCCTTCCAGCGCCGCCCAGTCGCCGCGCTGCTTCAGGAACGCCTGTTCGTCGTCGGTCAGCGGCCGCGCCGCGTCGATCGGCGGTTCGTAGCTGCCGGGCAGATAGTTCAGATGGATGCCGTCGACCACGCCCTCGTGCCGCGCGCCGAGCGCGACCGACACGCCCGCGCCCAGGTCGCCGCCCTGCGCGCCGAAGCGTCGGTAGCCGAGGCCGGCCATCAATTCCGCCCAGCAGTCGGCGACCTGGAGCGCCGATGTACCGGGCACCGCAGGCGCCGGAGAAAACAGGAAGCCTGGTAGCGACGGCGCGACGATGTCGAATGCGTCGTCCGGATCGCCGCCGAACGCGGCCGGATCGCACAGGCGATCGATCAACGCATGGAATTCGAATACGGAACCGGGCCAGCCGTGCGTGACGACGAGCGGATAGGGTTTCGGGCCTGTGCCGCGCCGATGCACGAAGTGCACGCGCCGGCCGCCGACGTCCGCGACGAACTGCGGCAGCCGATTCAGCGCGCGTTCCGCCGCGCGCCAATCGAAGCCGTCGGCCCAGTACGCGGCCAGCTCATGCAGCCACGCGCCGTCTACACCCTGCTGCCACGGCTCGGCAGGCGCCAGGTTCGGCGGGCGGGTGTCGTGCAGACGTCGACGCAGGTCGTCAAGTGCTTGATCGGGTATCGCAATGTCGAACGGCTCGGCGTGCATCGTGTCTCCTCGCGAAACATGTCGACGGGATTCTGCGCGATTTTCCCGACCGGTGCTGGCGGCGTACGGCTGCGCCCGTCAGCCCGCTTCCCGCTCGCCCGCCCGCGCATCGCGCCGCAGCGCCTGCGGCGGCACGCCGAACCCGCGCACGAACGCGTCGCGCATGTGCCGGCGGTCGCGAAAACCGTTCTCCTTCGCGATCACGTCCAGCGGATGGCGGCTCTGTTCGATCATCAGCCGCGCCGATTCGAGCCGCAGCCGCTCGATCGCCTTCGCCGGCGACTGCCCGGTTTCGAGCGTGAACACGCGGCTGAACTGGCGCGGGCTCAGGTGCACGGCCTCGGCCAGCTCCTCGACGGTCAGTGCGCGGCCGAGATTCTGCCGCGCGTAGTTGAGCGCGTTCTGGATCCGGTCGGATTTCGGCGCCAGCTCGAGCATTTCCGAATGCTGCGACTGGCCGCCGGCCCGGCGCTGATGCATCACCAGCTTGTGCGCGACCGAGCGCGCGGCGTCGGCGCCGAGGTCCTTTTCCACCATCGCGAGCGCGAGATCGAGGCCGGCCGTCATCCCGGCCGACGTCCAGATCGGGCCGTCGACGATGAAGATCCGGTCGTCCTCGACGCGAATCTCCGGGTAGTGCCGCTGCATGTCGCGGCCGAACGCCCAGTGCGTGGTCGCGCGGCGCTGCGCGAGCAGCCCGGCCTCGGCCAGCACGAACGCGCCCGTGCAGATGCCGGCGATCCGCCGCGCCTGCCCGTTCGCGCGGCGCAGGTAAGCAACGACGCCGGCCGGCGCCGGCGAGGCGAGCGGATCGTTGACGCCCGCGACGATCCACGTGTCGACGCCGAGCCGCCCGCGCAGCGCGCGCGTGGCGACCGGCAGCCCGAGCGACGAGCGCACGTCGCCGCCGTCGACCGAATAGCTGTCCATCGCGTAGAACGGCGCGTCCATCCCCATGTTCGCGTACTCGAACACCGACTGCGCGGCGAGCGCCATGATCTGAAAGCCGTCGCTGATCAGAAAGCCGATTCGGTGCATCCGCGTTCTCCGGTTTCGTGCCGATTGGCCCCGATGTCCGAAATCATACCCATCTACGTCATTTGTGTCGCCGCGCTTCGAGGCCAGAATGCGTTCACGCCATCCGGCCATTCTCATCAAAACGGAGTACATCATGACGCAAGCACATCGCGGTACCGCTGTCATTACCGGCGCGTCGTCGGGCATCGGCGCCGTCTACGCGGACCGCCTCGCGCGCCGCGGCTACGACCTGATCCTGGTCGCGCGCAACCGCGACCGGCTGAGCGCCCTCGCCGAGCGCATCACGAACGACACGCAGCGCAGCGTCGAGATCGTCGACGCGGACCTCAACGACCGCGCGGCGCTCGCCGCCGTCGAAGCGAAGCTGAAACAGGACGCGAGCATCACGCTGCTCGTGAACAACGCGGGCATCGGCACGCATGCGCCGCTGCTCGACAGCGACGTCGACGCGATGACGCGGATGATCGACCTGAACGTGACCGCGCTCACGCGGCTGACCTATGCGGCCGTGCCCGGCTTCGTCGCGCGCGGCCGCGGCGCGGTGATCAACATTTCGTCGATCGTCGCGATCTCGCCGGAAACGCTGAACGGCGTGTACGGCGGCAGCAAGGCGTTCGTGCTCGCGTTCAGCCAGTCGCTGCATCACGAGCTCGCCGACAAGGGCGTGCAGGTGCAGGCCGTGCTGCCCGGCGCGACGGCCACCGATTTCTGGCAGACGGGCGGCCTGCCGCTGGAGCACCTGCCGAAGGAAATCGTGATGACGGCGCCGGACATGGTCGATGCGGCGCTGGTCGGATTCGATCGCGGCGAGCTCGTGACGATCCCTTCGCTGCATGCGGGTGACGAATGGGACGCGTACGAGGCCGCGCGCCGCACGATGGCGCCGCATTTGTCGGCCGATACGCCGGCCCCGCGCTACACTGCGGCTCGCTAGGTGTCGGCCGGGCCTGCGCCGCGCGGCGTGGCGCGCACGCCAAGCAGCATCGCGACCGCGCACGCGGCCAGCAATCCGGCGATCATCAGCATCGCCGCATCCATGCTGCCGGTGCGCGTGCGGATCACGCCGACGATCCACGGCGTGATCATCCCGCTCGATACGCCGATGCTGCTGATCAGCGCGATCCCGCCCGCTGCGCCGGCCCCCGCGAAATACGCGGACGGCACGGCCCAGAACACCGGATGCGCGGCGAAGATCAGCATCGCCGCGATCGACAGCAACGCGATCATCGCGACGATGCTCGGCAGGTGCAGCGTCAGCAACGCGAGCGCCACCGCGCCGCCGAACGCGCACGCGGCGAAATGCCGGCGGCGTTCGCGCTTGCGGTCCGAGCGCCGCGCGATCGCGATCAGGCCTGCCGCGCCTATCGCGTTCGGCACGATCGACAGCAGGCTGACGTGCACGACGTCGTGAATGCCGAATTCGCGAATCATCAGCGGCATCCAGAACAGCAGCATCAGCAACGCGGTCGTCAGCGAGAAATAGATGAACGCGAACAGGTAGGTACGCGGCTCGGCCAATACCCGCCGCAGCGAAGCAGCCGCGTGCGCGGGCGCATCGGCGCAATCGGCGGCCAGGTCGGCCGCGAGCCGTTGCCGGTCGTCGTCGGACAGCCAGCGCGCGTGTTCGGGGCGGTCGCACAGCCAGAACCATGCGATCGCGCCGAGCAGGATCGCGGGCGCGCCCTCGATCGCGAACATCCATTGCCAGCCGTGCAGCCCGAGCACGCCGGACATCCCGCGCATCAGCCAGCCCGACAGCAGCCCGCCGATCATGCCGGCCACCGCGACGCCCGCATAGAAGATCGACAGCACCGACGCGCGCCGGCGCGCCGGATACCAGTACGTCAGATAGAACACCACCCCGGGGAAGAAACCGGCTTCGAACAGCCCGAGCAGGAACCGCAGCACGTAGAACTGCTTCGCGCTGTCGACGGTGATCATCGCGACCGACACCGCACCCCACAGGACCATGATCCGCGCGAACGTGCGTCTTGCGCCGAAGCGGCGCAGCAGCGCGTTGCTCGGCACCTCGAACAGCACGTAGCCGACAAAGAACAGTACCGCGCCGAGGCTGTACATCGCATCGGTCAGGCCGAGATCCTGCCGCATCTGCAACTGCGCGAAGCCGATGTTGCTGCGATCGAGAATCGACACGATGTAACAGACGAACAGGAACGGCACGATCCGGATGCCGATGCGGCGGTACAGCGCGTCGTTGCCGGGCGCGGCGGAACCGGACGCAGCCGCGTGCGCGGCGTCCGCTTGCAGGGGGATGGACATCGATCGTCTCCTCGATGGATGCGAATACGGGCCGGGCGGGAACCGCGACGCCAGTCGCCGCCGCCCGCCGACGGCGACCGGCCGAAGCCGACGTTCAGCCGCGCCGCACGGATTCTCCCTTGACGCCCACCATCAGCGCCACGCCGCTCGCGACCAGCAGCGCGGCGAGCAGGTACACGGCGAGATCCATGCTGCCCGTGCGCGTGCGGATCATCCCGATCACCCACGGGCTGACGATGCCGCTCGTGATCCCGATGCTGCTGATCAGCGCGATCCCGGCCGCGGCCGCATTGCCGGACAGGTAGCGGGTCGGCACGGCCCAGAAGATCGGCAGCGCGGCAAAGATCAGCGTCGCCGCGACCGACAGGCACGCGAGCATCGCCGCGAAGCTGTGCAGGTGCAGCGTCAGCGCCGCAAGCGCGAGGCCGCCGCCGATCGTGCAGCATGCGAAGTGCTTGCGCCGCTCGCCGGTGCGGTCCGAGCGGCGCGCGATCAGCACCAGCCCCACCGCGCCCACCGCATTCGGCACGACCGTGTAGAGACTCACGGCCACGACGTCGGTCACGCCGAAGTCGCGGATCATCAGCGGCATCCAGAAGTTGAGCGTCAGCGACGCACAGGTCAGCGAGAAATAGATGAACGCGAACAGGTACACGCGCGGGTTCGCGAGCGCGGCCAGCACGCTGCGCCCGTCGTGCGCGCCGCCGTGTGCGCGGCCTTCGGCGCACAGCGCGGCGACGCGCGCCTTTTCGTCGGCCGTGAGCCAGGTCGCGTCCTGCGGCCGGTCGACCAGCAACGTGAACGCGGCGAACGCGAGCAGGATCGCCGGCGCGCCTTCGATCGCGAACATCCACTGCCAGCCGTGCAGGCCGAGCACGCCGCTCATGTCGCGCATGATCCAGCCGGACAGCAGCCCGCCGAGCACGCCGGCCACCGCGACGCCCGCGAAGAACACGGAGATCGCCGCCGCACGCCGGTTCGCGGGGAACCAGTAGGTCAGGTACAGCACGATGCCGGGGAAGAAGCCGGCCTCGAACACGCCGAGCAGGAAGCGCAGCACGTAGAAATGCGACGGCTGCGACACGAACATCATCCCGGTCGACGCGAGGCCCCACAGCAGCATGATTCGCGTGAACGTGCGGCGTGCGCCGAACCGCGCGAGCAGCATGTTGCTCGGCACTTCGCAAAACACGTAGCCGACGTAGAACACCGCGGCGCCGAGGCCGTACATCGCATCGCTGAAGCCGAGATCGTGCTTCATCTGCAACTGCGCGAAGCCGATGTTGATGCGGTCGAGAAACGACACGACGTAGCAGAGGAACAGGAACGGGACGATCCGCCACGCGATCTTGCGGAACAGCAGCGCATCGCCGAATGCGGATGCGGAAGTCGGCGCCGAAGCGCTCGCGTGCGCGAGCGTCGCTTCGGCGGGAAGCGATTGGGGCATGTCTCTCTCCAAACGGGCCGCGCGATATCGAGCGCGCGGCAGTCTCCGAGGGCGTGCATGCGCCCTGCTTTCTTGTGAGACCGGATACGGCTGCCGGCGCCGCGGCACGATACCGCCGCGAATGCCGCAACCCTCAGTGAAACGGCGAGGCGATCGTCCGAATGCCGCCCCGCCGCGTGCGATTCACTCCTGCAGCGCGGCCCACATGTCCTTGTCGCGCTGCGCGGTCCAGATGCGCGGATGCGCGATGCCGCTCGCTTCGTCGAACGCGCGCGACACGTCGAACGGCAAACAGTGCTCGTAGATGAACACGTGGCCGAACTTCGGGTCCATCGCCTCGCGCGTGAGCGCCATCGCCGCCTTCAGGTCGAGATTGCGCTCGACGGCCTTGCGGCCCTGCGCGAGCAGCGTGGTGACGAAATCCTTCGTGTAGTCGAGGCCCTTGTTCACTTCGGCCGGATTCAGCAGCGCGGGGCCGCGGCCCGGCACGAGCTTCTCGGCGCCGAGCGCGCGCAGCGCCTCGAGCGTGGCCGGCCACTGTTCGAGCTGCGCGTCGCCGCAATAGCAGGCCGCGTCGTATTCGACGAGGTCGCCCGAGAACAGCACCTTCTGCGACGGCAGCCACACGATCGTGTCGCCCTTCGTGTGGCCCGAGCCGACGTGCATGATCTTCACTTCGAGCTTGCCGAGGAACAGCGTGATCTCGCGCTCGAACACGAGCGTCGGCCAGGTCAGCCCCGGCACCGTCTCGACGCCGGCGAACAGGCGCGGGAAGCGCTCGATCTCCGACTTCATGTCCGCCTCGCCGCGCTCCACGATCATCTCGTACGTGCCGCGGCTCGCGATCACGTGCTGCGCGCCTTCGTCGAAGTACGCGGACGCGCCGAGCACGCGCACCGCGTGGTAGTGCGACAGCACCACGTGCTTGATCGGCTTGTCGGTCACGCTGCGGATCTTCGCGATCAGGTCCTGCGCCATTGCGGGCGTCGCGGTCGTGTCGACGATCAGCACGCTGTCGTCGCCGATGATCACGCCCGAGTTCGGGTCGCCTTCGGCGGTGTACGCGTACGCGTTCTCGGACAGCTTCGTCCAGGTGACTTTCTTCTCTTCCAGATCGGCTTGGGAGGCGAATGCTTTGGCCATTGTGCGTTCCGTGGCTGCGAGCCATGTGTTGAGGGGAATGAGCGGATCATCGGCTTGCGTCGAATATTTGTCAATGGCAAACGAGCTTGCTATTGTCTAATACGGGTAAACCTGCGGGCTGGCGCTGAAAACGGCGTCGGATACCATGCGGGGTTTCGTCAACGGAAGAATCATCGCGTGCAGAACCACGAAGTCAGCGCGGACGACGCGCCGCCCAAGGCGCAGCGCGGCATCCAGAGCGTCGAGGTCGGCGGCCGGCTGCTCGACGCGTTCGCGCGCCGGCGCAAGCCGCTCGGGCTGTCGGAACTGGCCGCGGCGGCCGAGCTCTCCACCGCGCAGGCGCACACCTATCTCGTGAGCCTGACGCGGCTCGCGCTGGTGAAGCGCGATGCGATCACCGGCAACTACGAGCCCGGCCCGCTGTCGCTGCGGCTCGGGCTGATGTCGATCGAGCGCCAGCCGGCCTACCGCGCGACGCTGCCGCATGCGGCGCGGCTCGCGGAAACGGTCGGCCTGAGCGTCGCGCTGTCGGTGCCGGGCGTGCTCGGCCCGACGATCGTGCGCATCGAGCACGGCGGCTATCCGCTGCACATGAACCTGCACGTCGGTTCGGTGATGTCGCTCGACACCACGGCGACCGGCCGGGTGTTCCGCGCGTTCGGCGACGCCGCGCACATCAACGCGATGGCGGCCAGCCAGGCCGGTGCGGGCGGTACGCTGGCGGGCGCCGAACGCGAGCCGGTCGTGCCGGATGCCGTTGCGCAACACGTCGAACTCGACGCGATCCGCGCGCGCGGCATCGAACGCAGCATCGACCGGCCGAGCCCGGGCGTCAGCGGAATGTG
This sequence comes from Burkholderia sp. MS389, assembly GCF_016899425.1. GTDB lineage: Bacteria > Pseudomonadota > Gammaproteobacteria > Burkholderiales > Burkholderiaceae > Burkholderia > Burkholderia sola. Next base: position 398,697 of record NZ_CP045995.1, on the reverse strand, counting down.
CGTGCCCGTCTTCGACGCGCACGGGCGCCTGCAGCTCGCGTTGACGGTCATCGGTTCGACGGGTTCGATCGATGTCGACTGGAACGGCCCGATCGCCGCGGCGTTGCGCGACGCGGCGCGGCAGGCCACCGCGTCGCTCGGTGCGGTGCGTGCGGAGCCGGCGCCCGCACCGGCGCCGGGCACCGCGCGCGTACCGCCCGCGCTCGCCGACGACGCGAAGGCACAGCGCGGGATCAATGCGCTCGACAGCACCGGCGACCTGCTGCTCGCGCTGGTGTCGGCGGGCCGCGCGCTGCCGCTGCGCGATCTCGCGACGGTGGCCGGCATGCCGGCGGCGAAGGCGTTTCCGCATCTGGTCAGCCTGCAGAAGATCGGCCTGCTGAGCCGCGACGACGCCGGCTGTTTCGACGGCGGCCCGCTCGCGCAGGCGCTCGGCCTGATCGCGATGCAGCGCGTGTCGCCGACGCGCGACGCGGAAGCCGAGATCGTCGCGCTCGCCGGCGCGACCGACATGAGCGTGGCCGCCGCGACGCTCGGGCCGCTCGGGCCGACCGTGATCCGGCTGGAAGAATCGGCGCGGCCGCAGCACGTGAGCCTGCAGGTCGGCACCGTGATGTCCCTCGTCAATACGGCGATCGGTCGGGTTTTCGCGTCCGGCATGTCCGACGACGTGCTGGCCGACCTGCTCGCCGACGAGCCCGTGCGGCTCGCCGGCGCGCGCACCGCGCCGGACGACGCGGCCTTCCGCTCACGGCTCGCGGCGATCCGCGCGGACGAACTCGATTTCGCGTTCGACGCGCCGGTGCCGGGCATCGGCACGATTGCCGCGCCCGTGTTCGATCACACCGGCAGCATCCGGCTCGTGATCGCGATCATCGGCTCGTCGCGCGGCTTCCCGCGCGGGCCGGACAGCGCGCTGGCGCAGACGCTGCGCGCCGCGACGCGACGGCTGTCCTGGCGCTTCGGGTGGATCGGCCGGTAGCCGCGCCCTTTCCCCGACGTACGTACGTTCGACTCCGCTTCTTTCTGCCCGCGAGGCCGCGCCGGCACGGCGTCGTCACGCCTGACCGACAACCGCGGGCCGCCAATGTTCATGTTGCGCAGCAGCAACATGAATTGTCAGTAATTCTCATATAACGAAATCGCATTTCACAAGGCGGGGCCGTTTCGTTATGATTAGGGTTATCCCTAACTCGCCACCTATATGGGGCTTCGTCATGCAAACGTCTAATGTCTCCGATCGTTCCACCCAATCCACTGGCTGGCTCGCACGTGTTGGCGAGCTGCTGGCGGAAGCCTGGGCACTGCACCTCGAGAACTGCGAAGTCATCGCAGAAGCACACGCGCGCCTGCCGCGCTGAGCGGAGCGCCGGCCGCCTGATGCGCTTGCGCTGACGCGCGCCGACCGCGGCTGTTGCGCGACGTATTGGACGGGCGCGCCGGTCATGTAGAAAGAGGCTGGGGTCGTCCTTCCCGGCCGGATACGCTCACCGCATCGGAAGCGTTTCAAGGTCGTCTCGAGGCCGTGTTTCAGGCCGAAGCCGGCGCCGATTCGCATCGGCGCGGATCGTCGTCAGGCGGTTGTCCGGGCGGGAAGCCATTCTTCCCTTCTTGCGCGCGCTGGCGCCGGGCCATGCCGGACGGAAGATTCATCCGTTTTTGTGCTCCCGCGGGCCGTCTGCCCGGCGAGCCTTTCCTGTAAGCCGTTCGCCGGCTTTTCTCCGCGCCCGGGTCCGATCGCACCCGCCGTCGTTACAGCGACGGCCGCGCTCCTGTCTCTCCCCGTCACACCTGAATCGAAGGCACGTCCTTCATGCACCGCAGCGCGAACATCGAACGGCTGTGGCGGATGCTCGAAATCCGGTACAGCTTTTCGCGCAGGAAGCGCTCGTAGCCGGCCGTGCCGTCCACCGCGACCTTGATCCAGTAGTCGTACTCGCCCGACACCAGATACGCCTCGAGCACCTCGGGCAGCGCCGCCAGTTCGGCGCCGAAGCGCGCCAGCGCGTCGTCTTCATGGCGATCGAGCGTGACTTCGAGAATCACGATGTCCGCATAGCCGAGCTTGCGCTGGTTGACCAGCGCGACATAGCCGTCGATGTAGCCGTCGAGTTCGAGTTGCCGCGTGCGGTTCCAGCAGGCGGTGGTCGACATGCCGATCTGTTCGGCCAGTTCGGCGTTCGACAGACGCGCATTTTTCTGCAATGCACCGAGGATCTTGCGGTCCTGATTGTCGAGCGTTTTCGGCGTGCGTTCGCGGGTAGCCATGATGAGAAGAATCTTCTACTAAAAATGGGCATTCTATCTGAACGACATTCCGGTTTCAGGTCTGTTTTGCTGGAAAACAGGAAGCCTTTTAACCGGGCCGCTTGATACATTTTCTCCATGCCTGCTGCCCGGCACGCTCCCCGCGATCACCCCCTCGCAACGGGACGCACGGCCGCAATCACGAGTTGCGGTGCCGGCCGGCAGGCATGCGATTCCCCGCCGCCCGCACGCCTATCCGACCGCGTGCGGGGCCGGTGCCTGCTTCCCCGTTCCTGCCCGTCCGTCATGTCGTTCAAGCTTTATCTGTCGTTCCTCGCTGCTTCCGTCGTCCTCATCTACGCACCCGGCCCCGTCAACCTGCTCACGATGAACCAGGCGCTGCGCACCGGCTGGCGCCGCGCGCTGCCGTGCGTCTGGGGCGGCACGCTCGCCGTGCTGCTGCAACTCGCGCTGACCGCCCTGTGCCTGAATTCGCTGGTCCACCTCGACGAACACGCGCTCACCGTGCTGCGCTGGGCCGGCGCCGCGTATCTCGTCTGGCTCGGCGCCAAGCAGTGGCTGAGCCGCGCGCCGGCCGGCGCAGCCGCGGCGCCGGCCGACGCCGGCGCCACTGGCACCGGAACCGAAATCGCCGCGCCGGACACCGATACCGGGCGCGCGCTGTTCTGGCGCGGCGTCGCGACGTCCGGCCTGAATCCGAAGACGCTGCTGTTCTTTCCGTCGTTCTTTCCGCAGTTCATCAGCCCGACTGCCGACTGGAGCCTGAACCTTCAATTCCTGCTGCTCGCCGCGACGTTCGCGCTGCTGTTCGCGGGCGGCGTCGCGTCGATGGCGCTGTTCTCGCACCGGCTGAGCCGCGCATTGCAGCGGCCGGCGCGGATGCGGGCGATGAACCGCGTGACGGGCGGGCTGCTCGTCGGGATGGGCGCGATCATGGTCGGCTGGAACTGAAAAAACACAAATTCTCTGATCAACATGTCAACCGAAACCGCTTCGCCCAGATAAACCGATATTCTTAAGAAAATTTTATCAAAACACATACTTACTTTCTTTTTTTCTCAATCAAATGCACTTCAACCTTAAACCCCATCCTTCCTATGCGCTCCGCGATCGGCTGAAAGCTTACTTTGCTAAAAAATGGCAAATCCAATCCCTTTGACCTCGCCTTTTTTGATACATATGCAGTTCGCATAATTCCATAAACAACGGAATAACTAGCAGTCACGGTCTGATCCCCTTTTCTGGGCAAGAGCTTCACAAATCCAGCTCGACCGTACTTGATTTGGCGAATCTGCACATTATCTCTTAATTGCTGACGAAACTCACCATCACTAACCAAACACTCAGCCGATACCAAGCCCTGATTCCAAAGATGACTAATTGGAGCAGAATCATGCCCATCTTTCAAATGAATAAATTGTCTGCTTTTAGAAAAAAAATCACAAGGCTCAAGATTTGCGCCAGATGCATTTAATGGAGACAATTTAACCTGATCCAAATTCAACAACTCCTTACGGGCATTCAATTCACCAATAAAATCTCTTTCATTAACTGAATTTGTTGATTTTACAAATGGCTTTTTTGATAAATATTTTTCAAAATTCGAAACAACTCGTGCATAATACCCACTGTCAATTCGATACCATGATCCAGCAAAGAGTACATAAGTTGCACCCCCATATTTTGCTTCAAATATAAAGCAGTCATATAACCGCTGACGCTGACGCTTATCCCCCTCCCCATTGACAATTACACGAATTTCGTGACTAGCCTTCAATTCTGACATATCAGCGATATCCGCCATACGTCCAGATCGAAGCTCCGAAACATAGTCTTCAATTTCAACATCCGGATATGTCGCCTTGCTCCCTGATCTAAGTCCACTCCCATAATATCCAATTTCAAATGCATCCTCCGGGTTAATCATCTCGGGAATCGCAATATGAAGACTTGACGACCTTCCATCAACCATCGATTTTAATGAATCAAAAACCTTCTTATCGAGAACCTTTACAACACTTTGGCGATTTTCCGGAACGATATAATCAATAAATTTAAAATCTCTCTCGTAATGCTTTTCACAATATAAATCAAATGCCTCCCTACACTTATCGGCAATCTTAGCAGGATCTATTTTTGCCGTGAGAGACAAAGCATCCTTCCCAACTAGCGCGCGAGCAAACTCTCTATCAGTAGGGGCTCCGCCAGCCAGCCTCAACAAGTCACTCTGCTCATCGATACCAAAGTCGCGCAGATCAGATTTTCTACTTGCCTGAATTCTCTTCTGAATAAGAGTAGTATCCAATTGAGCGACATCCACATTGCGCAAATCACTTCGAGCCACCGCATTGAGCGTCACACGCAATCCGAAATTTTTAACGTAAGAATCCGGATTAAGGAAAAGATGACCACTACCAAATGTTATCGCAAAAAATCGTTTACTCATTCGCAGATCAGAGGGGGTAACCTCCAAAAACAGGACCGCCGAGCAGTGACGATTGGTCAAATCCGGGAGATCTTCTATAGAAAATTCGCGGACAATTTTGACCCAGCTTGGCGGGGCATCTTCGGACTGCGCCGTATACAGATATCCACCCTCGCTTTCTCGCTCAATCATTGTGTGCCCCGAGCGCAAGCCATCTTTGACAGAAGCTCCTTTGTTCATTAAACGAATCGAAAGGGTACTGGATCGCCCACTTAACTTACTGGTCTCTTCGCTCTTCTTTTTCATTTTACAATCCAAAATTTTATGTGACTCTCATCATCCGAACCGAAATCAGGACATTGAGATGAAACTCCATTCTATGTCAAAAAAGGCAAATCGAAATCGGACGGATCGAGCTGTGATTTCTTGAACCGAATTGCCCGTCGCTCCTTGCAACGAGAGGATACTAGGCGCCAGTGCGATTTAACTTCGCTCAACTCCGTTAAAGAGAGTCGCCCCGATTCTGTTCGTGGTCAGTTCGAAGGTACCTTCACGCGTGAACGCGCCTTTTCCCTCTGGCGAGCCCTTGGAACTGCCAAGGACGAGTCGGCTACCTACTCTGCTTACGTGAATAGCCTAGAGTGGGCCAGTACAATCGCGCGATGTCCGAATTGCTCACTTACGGCGGCCTGTTCGCCGTGTCGATGGTCGCCGCGACCCTGTTTCCGCTCCAGTCCGAAGCCGTGCTCGCCGGCCTGCTGCTCGCCGGCCGCGAGCCCGTGTGGGCGCTGGTGCTCGTCGCGAGCGTCGGCAATGTCGCCGGCTCGGCGATCAACTGGTCGCTCGGGCGCGGCATCGAGCACTTTCGCGAGCGCCGCTGGTTTCCGGTCAAGCCGTCGGCGCTGGCGCGCGCCGAGGGCTGGTATGCGCGCTACGGCCGCTGGTCGCTGCTGCTGAGCTGGGCGCCGGTGATCGGCGATCCGCTGACGATGATCGCCGGCGTGCTGCGCGAGCCGCTGCCGACCTTTCTCGTCATCGTGACGATCGCAAAGGTCGGCCGCTATCTGGCCGTCGCGTGGCTCGTCACGCACTGACCTCCGCCCTCCCTTCGCCCGCCTGCCGGTCCGCGATGCGCGACAGCCGCTAAAGATTTCGCGAAAGTTGCCGTATTAACGGGTCCACGAGCGGTGACGCGTGCGTTCCGCCCCCTCTCACTCCACTCAGGATGTTCCATGAGACTGACCCAATTGGGCCGGGTGAGCGTCGGCGCGCGTCTGGCCGCGCTCGCGTGCACGCTCGTCGCCCTGCTGTTTACCGTGTTCGCGTGGACGCTCGCCCATTTCGCCGGCCAGCAGCTCGCCGAAGAAGCGCACCTGCGGATCGACGACAGGGAGCAGTCGATCCGCGCGATGGTCGACCTGTTCGACAAGGCGCTCACCGCCGAAGCCAACCGCTCGATGTCGCTGTTCGCGAGTTTCCTGCCGGCCGACTTCTCGCTCGACCCGGCACGCACGGTCGATATCGGCGGCGTCGCCGCGCCGACCCTCTTCGCGGGCGGCCAGCCGCTCGACCTCGATTACTCGATTCCCGACCAGTTCCTGAAGAAAAGCGGCGCGATCGCGACGATCTTCGCGCGCGACGGCGACGACTTCGTGCGCATCACGACGTCGCTGAAGAAGCAGGACGGCGCGCGCGCCGTCGGCACCAAGCTCGACCGCGCGGGCCCCGCGTATGCGCCGCTGGTCGCGGGGCGCAGCTATACGGGCCTCGCGAAGCTGTTCGGCCGGTCGTACATCACGCAGTACAAGCCGGTGACCGACGCGACCGGCCGCGTGATCGGCGCGCTGTTCGTCGGCCTCGACATCGGCGCCGAGCTCAAGCTGGTCGAGGACGGCATCCGCTCGCTGAAGATCGGCGACAACGGCTACTACTTCGTGCTCGATGCATCGCAGGGCCCGTCGCGCGGCGCCTTCGTCGTGCATCCCGACGCGGCGGGCCAACCGGCCGACAACACGCGCGCGCCCTACGCGCAGATGCTCGCGACGGCCCAAGGCCGGCTCGCATACACGTCGACCGACCCGGCCGCGCACGACGCTGGCCCGACCGCGAAAGTCGTGTCCTTCACGACGATTCCGCAGTGGCAATGGCTCGTCGGCGGCATCGCGCTCGACGACGAACTGCTCGCCACGATGCGCGCCACCCGCAACCGCTTCCTGATGATCGGCGCCGTGCTGGTCGCGGCGTTCGCGACGCTGTTCGTGATCGTCGTGCGTCGCGTCGTGAGCCGGCCGCTGGAAGCCGCCGCCCGCGCCTCCGAGCGCTACGCGGCAGGCGATCTCAGCGTGCGCATTCGCGACAGCGCGGGCGCGGTCGAGCAAGGCAGCGCGGGCAACGACGAGATCGGCCGGCTCGTGCAGGCGGTCGACGGGATCGGCGACGGCCTCGCGCGCATCGTCGCACAGGTGCGCAACAGCGCGGCCGACATCGCGCACGGTACGGTCGGCATCGCGGCCGGCAGCGGCGACATCGCCGCGCGGATCGCGACGCAGGCGAGCAGCGTCGAGCAGACGGCCGCGAGCATGGAGCAGATCACCGCCGCCGTGCAGCAAAGCGCCGAGCACGCGGCGCAAGCCAACGCGCTGGTCGCGGACGCATCGGCCGCCGCGACGAACGGCGACGCCGCAGTGCAGCGCGTGGTCGCGACGATGGACGACATCGGCCGCGCGACGCGCCGGATCGCGGAGATCACCGGCGCGATCGAAGGCATCGCGTTCCAGACCAACATCCTCGCGCTGAACGCGGCCGTCGAGGCCGCCCGCGCGGGCGAACACGGCAAGGGCTTCGCGGTGGTCGCGGCCGAGGTGCGCGCGTTGGCGCAGCGCAGCGCGGCCGCGGTCAAGGAGATCGACGCGCTGAGCGCCGAATCGTCGACGACCGTCGAACAGGGTTACCGGATCGCGGACGCCGCGCGCGGCACGATGCGCGACATCGTCGCGCGGGTCGACCAGGTCCGCACGCTGATCGGCGAGATCAGCGCGGCGTCGCGCGAACAATCGACCGGGATCGAGCAGGTGAACCTGGCCGTCACGCAGATCGGCGAAGCGACACAGCAGAATGCGACGCTGATCTCCGATGCCGAGCGCGCGGCCGTCGCGTTGCGGGACCAGGCCGCGCAGTTGTCGGACGCGGTCAGCGTGTTCCGGCTCGAACGCAACGCGTGACGGGCGACCGATGATCGACCTGGGCCGGGCGGCTCGCTTACTTCTTGTCGCCCGCCAGGTCGATCGCCTTGTCCGAGCCGACCGCATGGCGCAACTGGAACTTCTGGATCTTGCCGGTCGATGTCTTCGGCAGCTCGCCGAAGCGCACGACCTTCGGCACCTTGAAGCCCGCGAGCAGTTGCCGGCAGTGCGCGACGATCTCCGCCTCGGTCGCGCTCGCGCCTTCGCGCAGCTCGACGAACGCGCACGGCACCTCGCCCCACTTCGGGTCGGGCATCGCGACGACGGCCGCGACCGCCACCGCCGGATGCCGGTACAGCGCGTCCTCGACCTCGATGCTCGAGATGTTCTCGCCGCCCGAGATGATGATGTCCTTCTTGCGATCCTTGATCCGGATATAGCCGTCCGGCATCAGCACCGCGAGATCGCCGGTATGGAACCAGCCGCCGTGGAACGCCTCGTCGGTCGCCTTCGGGTTCTTCAGGTAGCCCTTCATGCAGATGTTGCCGCGGAACATGATCTCGCCGAGCGTCTCGCCGTCGGCCGGCACCGGCGTCATCGTGTCGGGATCCAGCACCGTCGCGCCCGCTTCGAGGTGGTAGCGCACGCCCTGGCGCGCATTGAGCCGCGCGCGTTCCTCGTCGGAGACGGCGTCCCAGTGCGCCTGCTTCGCGCAGACGGTCGCCGGGCCGTAGACCTCGGTCAGCCCGTACACGTGCAGCAGGTCGAAGCCGATTTCCTTCATTTTCGCGATCACGGCCGGCGCGGGCGCCGCGCCGGCGACCATCGCGTGCACCGTATGGTCGATCCCCGCGCGCAACTCGGCCGGCGCGTTCGCGATCGCGCTCTGCACGATCGGCGCGCCGCAGTAATGCGTGACGCGCTCGCGGCGGATCAGGTCGAACACGGTCTTCGCGTCGAACTTGCGCAGGCACACGTTCACGCCCCCGCGCGCCGCGACGGCCCACGGGAAACACCAGCCGTTGCAGTGAAACATCGGCAGCGTCCACAGATACACCGCGTGCTTCGGCATGTCCCATTCGAGGATGTTACTGATCGCCGCGAGATACGCGCCGCGATGGTGGTAGACGACGCCCTTCGGATCGCCGGTCGTGCCCGACGTGTAGTTCAGCGCGATCGCCTCCCATTCGTCGGCGGGCGGCGTCCATGCGTAGCCGGCGTCGCCGCCCGCCACGAATGCCTCGTAGTCGGTCGCGCCCGCGAAACGGTCGGGGTCGGCCGGCATCGCGTCGGCCACGCTGACGATCTTCAGGCCCGGCACCTCGAGCGCCGCGCGATGCGCGAGCTCCGCGTATTCGGTGTCGACGATCAGCACCTTCGCCTCGCCGTGACGCAGCATGAACAGCACCGACGACACGTCGAGCCGCGTGTTGATCGTGTTCAGCACGGCGCCGGCCATCGGCACGCCGAAGTGCGCCTCGACCATCGCCGGGATGTTCGGCAGCAGCGCCGCGACCGTGTCGCCGCGACCGACACCGGCCTGCGCGAGCGCGCTCGCCAGCCGCTTCGCGCGCGTGCAGGTCTCGCCCCACGTGCGCCGCACGTCGCCGTGCACGATCGCGAGGCGCTCGCCGTAGACTTCGGCCGCGCGGATCAGGAAATCGATCGGCGTGAGCGGTACGTAGTTGGCATCGCGGCGGCCGAGCCCGGCCTCGAACATCTGCGTCATGATCCTGTCTCCCGTGTTCTGTCGACCGGGATGCGTGCACCCCGGATCGTCTTGATGTGGTTCAATGGCCGACAGCCTAACGGGCGCTATTGTGAGCCGTCTGTCGTCGAAACGACAGAGTGCCGCTCAGGCGCTGCGCGTTATCCCTATCCTCGCAAACCCGCACCCATGCACGACCATCCCGACGCGGCCGCCCGGCCAGCCGATACGCTCCCCGAACCGGGCCCGTTGCCGCCGCTCGCGACGCTGTTCGGCCAGTGCGCGTGGTTCCGCACGCTGGCGCCCGAACACCAGGCGCTCGTGCTCGCCCAGTCGCACGTCGTGCAGTGCGACGCCGGCGACGTGATCGCGCGCCGGCTCGCGCCGTCCGCATACTGGATCGGCGTCCATCAAGGGCTGCTGAAGCTCGCGATCTTCAACGTGTCGGGGCGCGGCTGCACGTTTTCCGGCGTGCCGTCGGGCGGCTGGTTCGGCGAAGGCAGCGTGATCAAGCGCGAGCTGCGCAAGTACGAGGTCGTCGCGATCCAGCGCTCGACCGTGCTGTTCGTGCCGGTCGACACGTTTCATGCGCTGCTCGACACGAGCCTGCCGTTCACGCGCTTCGTGATTCATCAGCTGAACAACCGGATGGGCGAATTCATCGCGTCGATCCAGAACAGCCGGCTGCTCGACGTCGACGCGCGCGTCGCGCAGGCGCTCGCGCAGCTCTTCAACCCCGCGCTGTATCCGGATACCGGCCCGTCGCTGTCGATCTCGCAGGAGGAACTCGGGATGCTCGTCGGCGTGTCGCGCCAGCGGATCAACCAGGCGCTGCAGCAGCTCGAGAAGCTCGGCGCGCTGCGGCTCGCGTACAACCAGATCGAGGTCGTCGATCTCGACGCGCTCGCGCGCTTCGGCATGGAGCAGCTGTGAGCGCCGCCCGCTGCACGAAACCGTCGCCATCGCGACCGCGCACTCCGTCTGCGGAATCGGCCGAAGGCCGGCGTGCCCCAACCTGACCATTCCGCCAGTTTCGCGACAGTAACCCGTTGCGGGCCGACGCCTATCATTCGGGTTCCCTTCACCGACGCCCGATCACCGCCTGCCCCGCTGCCTCCATGTGGATCGTCAATCTCGCGCTCAGGCGCCCCTACACGTTCATCGTGATGGCCATCATGATCGTGCTGGCCACCCCGCTTGCGCTGATGCGCACACCGGTCGACGTGCTGCCCGCGATCAACATCCCCGTGATCAGCGTGATCTGGAATTACAGCGGCTTCTCCGCGACGGAGATGACGAATCGCATCACGTCCGTCCATGAACGGATCCTGACGACGACCGTCAACAACATCCAGCACGTCGAATCGACGTCGCTGCCCGGCATCGCGGTCGTGAAGGTGTTCCTGCAACCGGGCGCGAACGTGCAGACGGCGATCGCGCAGACGGTGTCGTCCGCGCAGGCGATCGTGCGGCAGATGCCGCAGGGCGCGACGCCGCCGCTCGTGATCACCTATTCCGCGTCGAGCATTCCGGTGATCCAGCTCGGGCTGTCGAGCAAGACGCTCAGCGAACAGTCGCTCGCCGACATCGCGCTCAACTTCCTGCGCCCGCAGCTGATCACGGTGCCGGGCGTGCAGATTCCGTTTCCGTACGGTGGCCGCACGCGCGTGGTCGCGATCGACCTCGATCCGCAGGCGCTGCAAGCGAAGGGCCTCACGCCGGCCGACATCGTCAACGCGGTCAATGCGCAGAACCTCGTGCTGCCGACCGGCACAGCGAAGATGGGACAGACCGAATACCGGATCGACACGAACGCGTCGGCCGATACGGTCGCCGACATCAGCAACCTGCCGGTCCAGACGATCAACGGCGCGACGACCTACCTGCGCGAGGTCGCGGCGGTGCGCGACGGCTTCGCGCCGCAGACCAACGTCGTGCGCCAGAACGGCCAGCGCGGCGTGCTGATCTCGATCCTGAAAAGCGGCGACGCGTCGACGCTCAAGGTCGTGTCGGACCTGAAGTCGCTGCTGCCGAAGGTGATCCCGACGCTGCCCGAGGGGCTCACGATCACGCCGCTGTTCGACCAGTCGGTGTTCGTCAACGCGGCCGTCCAGGGCGTGATCCACGAGGCGCTGATCGCCGCCGTGCTGACCGCGATGATGATCCTGCTGTTCCTCGGCAACTGGCGCAGCACGCTGATCATCGCGATCTCGATCCCGCTGTCGATCTTCACGTCGCTGATCGCGCTGTCCGCGCTCGGCGAGACCATCAACATCATGACGCTGGGCGGGCTTGCGCTCGCGGTCGGCATTCTCGTCGACGATGCGACCGTCACGATCGAGAACATCGAGCGGCATTTGCATCTCGGTACGCGCCGGGCCGCCCCAAGCGTGCCGAGCAGCCCCCTCGGGGGGCAGCGACCGGAGGGAGCGTGGGGGTCGTCGTTCAGTACCGACCTGCACGAAGCGATTCTCGAAGGCGCAGGCGAAATCTCGGTGCCCGCGCTCGTGTCGACGCTGTGCATCTGCATCGTGTTCGTGCCGATGTTCTTCCTGACCGGCGTCGCGCGCTTCCTGTTCGTGCCGCTCGCGGAAGCCGTCGTGTTCGCGATGCTCGCGTCGTACGTGCTGTCGCGCACGCTGGTGCCGACGCTCGCGATGCTGCTGTTCCGCCCGCAGCAGGCGAGCACCGGCCCCGCCGCTTCGACGTCGCGCTTCGCGCGCATCCATCACGCGTTCAACCATGCGTTCGAACGGCTGCGCGCGTGGTACATCGTGCTGCTCAGCATCCTGCTCGTGCGCCGCCGCTTCTACGCGCTGTGCTTCCTCGCCTTCTGCGTGCTGTCGACGGGCCTCGTGTTCGTGCTCGGCCGCGACTTCTTCCCGAACGCCGATTCCGGCAACCTCCGGCTGCACGTGCGTGCGCCGACCGGTTACCGGATCGAGGAAACCGCGCGGCTCGCCGACCAGGTCGAGCGCGTGATCCGCGAAACCGTGCCGCCCGACGAGCTCGGCGCGATCGTCGACAACCTCGGGCTGCCGGTGAGCGGCATCAACCTGTCGTACAGCAACGCCGGCACGATCGGCACGCTCGACGGCGAGCTGCTGATCGCGCTGAAGCCCGGCCACCGCGCGACCGCGCACTACGTCGAGACGCTGCGCACGCTGCTGCCGCAACGCTTCCCGGGCGTCGAGTTCTTCTTCCAGCCGTCGGACATCATCACGCAGATCCTCAACTTCGGGCAGCCGGCCGCGATCGACGTGCAGGTGCTCGGCAACGATCTCGCGAGTAACATGACCATTGCGAGCAGCCTGATGAAAAAGATCAGGCAAATCCCCGGCGCCGTCGACGTGCACGTGCTGCAACGCAACGACGAACCGACCCTGCTGGCCGACATGGACCGTACGCGCATGCAGCAGCTCAATCTCTCCGCGCAGAACGTCGCGCAGAACATGCTGATCTCGCTGTCGGGGAGTTCGCAGACGACGCCGTCGTTCTGGATCAACCCGCGCACCGGCGTCCAGTACCCGCTGCAGATCCAGACCCCGCAATACAACCTGTCGTCGGTCGACGACCTGCTCGGCACGCCGATCTCCGCCAGCGGCCGCACGGGCATGCCGCTGCAACTGCTCGGCAACCTGGTGCAGGTGCGCAGCACCGTGAACCCGGCCGTGATCACGCACTACAACATTCGCCCGGCGATCGACGTGTACGTGAGCGTCGAGGGCCGCGATCTCGGCGCGGTCGCGGGCGAGATCGACCGCATCGTGGCCGACGCGCGCGCGACGCTGCCGCGCGGCACCGACCTCACGATGCGCGGCCAGATCGAGACGATGCGCACGTCGTATGTCGGCCTCGGCGCGGGCGTCGCGATGGCGATCGTGCTCGTCTACCTGCTGATCGTCGTCAATTTCCAGTCGTGGCTCGACCCGCTGATCATCATCAGCGCGATGCCGGCCGCGCTCGCCGGCATCGCTTGGATGCTGTTCGTCACCGGCACGCACCTGAGCGTGCCCGCGCTGACGGGCGCGATCATGACGGTCGGCGTCGCGACCGCGAACAGCATTCTCGTCGTGTCGTTCGCGCGCCAGCGCCTCGCGGCCGGCGCGCCGCCGCTCACGGCCGCGCTCGAAGCCGGCGCGACACGGATCCGTCCGGTGCTGATGACGGCGCTCGCGATGATCATCGGGATGGTGCCGATGGCGCTCGGTCTCGGCGAAGGCGCCGAGCAGAACGCGCCGCTCGGCCGCGCGGTGATCGGCGGGCTGCTGTTCGCGACCGTTTCGACGTTGCTGTTCGTGCCGCTCGTGTTCGGCGGCGTGCATGCGCGACTGGCCCGGCGACGCGCGCGCCAGGCCGGTCACTGACTTTCGCCCCACTACCCGGTTGAACTGGTTGAATTCATGGAAGAGAAACATCACAGCGCCGTCGGCATCCAGGTGGACGAACACGGCATGCACCTGCCGGCGCGCGCGTCGGTGTCGCGACGCGGCCGGATCGTCGTGATCGTGATCGGCGTGCTGCTGGCCGCCGGCGCCGCGCGCACCCTCGTCGTCAACGTGCTGAACCGGCATCGCCTCGACGCGGTCGCCGAGCAGAACACGCGCCAGTACGTGAGCGTCGTGCATCCGGTAGACGCGGCCACCGGCGGCAAGCTGACGCTGCCCGGCACGCTGCGCGGCTTCGTCGAGGCGCCGATCTATGCGCGTGCCAGCGGCTACGTGCTGCGCTGGCAGGCCGACATCGGCGCGCACGTGAAGCAGGGGCAAACGCTCGCCGAACTCGACACGCCGGAGCTGAACCAGGAACTCGCGCAGGCCACCGCGCAACGCCAGCAGGCGCAAGCGTCGCTCGCGCTCGCGAAGACGTCGTTCGACCGCGCGCAGCAGCTGCGCCAGCGCGATGCCGTGTCTCAGCAGGAACTCGACGACCGGCAAGGCGCGTTCAACCAGGGCACCGCGAATCTCGCCGCGGCCGACGCGAACATGCGCCGCCTCACCGAGTTGAAGGGCTTCCAGCGGATCGTCGCGCCGATCGACGGGATCGTCACGCAGCGCAACGTCGACGTCGGCGATCTCGTCAATTCCGGCAACGCCGGCCGCTCGCTGTTCACGGTCGTGCAGGCCGACCGGCTGCGCCTGTACGTGCAGGTGCCGCAGGCGTATGCACAGCAGATCAAGGTCGGCCAGCACGTGAGCGTCGCGCAGGCCGAGCTGCCGGGGCGGACCTTCGACGGCACGATCACGCGCACGTCGCAGGCGATCGACGTCGCCACGCGTTCGCTGCAGATCGAGATCACGCTGCCGAACCCGGACGGGCGGCTGCTGCCCGGCGCGTACGTGCAGGCGACGCTGCCGATGACGCCGGTCGGCCGCCTGCAGGTGCCGGCCAATACGCTGCTGTTCCGCGCCGAAGGCCCGACGGTCGCGACCGTCGATGCGAACGGCAAGGTCCGGCTGAAACAGGTGACGGTCGTGCGCACGATCGGGCAGACGCTCGAAGTCGACGGGCCGATCACGCCGAACGATCGCCTCGTCGCGAACCCGAGCGACGCGCTCGCGACCGGCGACGCGGTCGTCGTGCAGGCGCCGGCGGCGCAGCCGGCCTCGGCCGTCGCGGGAGCGAAGTCGTGAGTGCGATACGCACGCGCGTGCACCCGGCCGCGATTGGCGCCGTCGCGATCGTCGCGGCGGCGGTGCTCGCCGGCTGCACGGTCGGCCCGGATTACCGGCGCCCGGCCGTCGACACGCCGGCCGCGTGGCGGCTCGATCCGGCCGACGCATACTGGCAGCCGGCCGCGCCGGCCCGCGCGCCGCTCGATCCGGCCTGGTGGACCGCGTTCGGCGACGCCCAGCTCGACGCGCTGGAAGCCGATGCGCTGCGCAATAACCAGAACCTGAAGGCGGTCGCCGCGCGCTACGACCAGGCGAAGGCGACACTCGCGTCGGTCGCATCCGCGCGGTATCCGGCCGTCGGGCTGAACGCGAGCGGCCAGCGCTTCAAGATCTCCGCCGACCGGCCGCAGACCAACTACGCGACGAAGAGCATGTCGACCGTGCAGAACGAGATCCAGGTCGGCGCGGCGGTCAGCTACGAACTCGACCTGTTCGGCCGCGTGCGGCGCAACGTCGAAGCCGCGCAGGCCAGCTCCGAGCAGGCGCGCGACGATTTCGCGAACGCGCGCCTCGTACTCGGCGCCGATCTGGCGTCGAGCTATTTCGCGCTGCGCGAGCTCGACACCGAGATCGACGTCGTCAGGCGTTCGATCGAACTGCAACAAAAGGCGCTCGACTACGTGAGCGCGCGCCACGACCTCGGCGCGGTGTCGGGTCTCGACCTGTTGCAGCAGCGCGCGCAGCTCGACGCGACGCGCACGCAGGCGCAGTTGCTGATTCAGCAGCGCGCGCAGGTCGAAACCGCGATCGCGACGCTGGTCGGCACGCCGGCCCCCGCGTTCTCGCTGCCGCCGCGCGTGGTGCCGATCAACGCGCCCGCGCTGCCGACCGGCATGCCGAGCGACCTGCTGCAGCGGCGCCCCGACGTCGCGTCGGCCGAGCGCGCGATGGCCGCCGCGAACGCGCAGATCGGCGTCGCGCGCGCCGCGTATTTCCCGCGCATCACGCTGTCGCCGGACATCGGCTGGGACGCGACGCGCTTCGCGGGCCTGTTCACCGTGCCGGCGCTGCTGTGGTCGGTCGGCGGGTCGCTCAGCCAGCCGCTGTTCGAGGGCGGCAAGCTGAAGGCCGGCGTCGATTTCGCGCAGGCCGGCTACGTCGCCGCGCAGGCCAGCTACCGGCAGACCGTGCTCACCGCGTTCCAGGAGGTGCAAAATGCGGTGACCGGCCTGTCGGTGCTCGCGCAGGCGGCGCAGCAGGCGTCGGCGGCCGTCGACGACGCGCGCAAGCTCGTGTCGCTCGCGCAGGACCGCTACGCGGGCGGCCTGACGCCGTTCATCGACGTGCTGACGGCCCAGCAGCAACTGCTGACGAGCGAGCGCCAGGCCGTGCAGATCCAGGGCCAGCGCGCGGCGCTCGTCGTGTTTCTCGCGAAGGCGCTCGGCGGCGGCTGGGACGGCGATGCGTCTAACGGCCCCGCGCCGTCCGACGTCGCGTCGGCGGCCCCGCCGCGCGGCGCGAGCGTCGGGCCTTGAGCCGCCCTTAACCCGGTTACGCGGACAACGAACATGAAAGTGCTGATCGTCGAGGACGAACCGAAAGTCGTCGAATACCTGAAAAGCGGTCTGACCGAGGAAGGCTGGGTCGTCGACACCGCGCTCGACGGCGAGGACGGTGCGTGGAAAGCTGTCGAATTCGACTACGACGTGGTCGTGCTCGACGTGATGCTGCCGAAGCTCGACGGCTTCGGCGTGCTGCGCGCGTTGCGCGCGCAGAAGCAGACGCCGGTGATCATGCTGACCGCGCGCGATCGTGTCGACGACCGCGTGCGGGGCTTGCGCGGCGGCGCCGACGACTACCTGACCAAGCCGTTCTCGTTCCTCGAACTGATCGAACGGCTGCGCGCGCTGACGCGCCGCGCGCGCGTGCAGGAATCGACGCTGATCTCGATCGGCGACCTGCGCGTCGACCTGATCGGCCGCCGCGCGACTCGCGACGGCGCGCGGCTCGACCTGACCGCGCAGGAATTCCAGCTGCTCGGCGTGCTCGCGCGGCGCAGCGGCGAGGTGCTGTCGAAAACGACCATCGCCGAACTCGTGTGGGACGTGAACTTCGACAGCAACGCGAACGTCGTCGAGACGGCGATCAAGCGCCTGCGCGCGAAGCTCGACGGCCCGTTCGCGGACAAGCTGCTGCACACGATCCGCGGGATGGGCTACGTGCTCGAGGCGCGCGAGGACGGCGACGTGGAGCGACACGCATGAAACGCTCGATCGCCCTGCGCCTGTCGGCGATGTTCGGCATCGTGTCGCTGCTCGTGTTCACGCTGGTCGGCTGCGGGCTGTTCGTGATGATGGAGCGCCAGTTGCTCGCCGAGCTGCGCGCGACGATCGACACGCGCGCGAAGGTCGCGCAGATGATCGTGTCGCATGCGACCACGGCCGCGCGCGGCCGCGTGATGCAGGAAAAGCTCGCCGACCTCGAACCGCCCGACGGGTCGACGCGCTATCAGGTCGACAGCCCCGACGCCGCTTTCCGCTTCGGTCATCCCGTCGACGGTGTGCCCGACGGCAAGCCATTCGGTGCGTTCCAGCAGTACGCGCTCAACAACAGCAGCTACAACGTGATGACGAAGACCGTCGCGATCGCGGGCAGCGGCGAGCGCCCGGACGTGAAGCTGATCGTCGCGTCGTCGTGCGAGCGCACGCAGCGGATGCTGCGCCGTTTCGTGTGGACGCTGGCCGCGCTGATCGCGACGGCCACCGTCATCACGCTGCTGCTGAGCCGCGCGGTCGCGCGCTTCGGGCTCGCGCCGCTCGACCGGCTGTCGCAGGACGCGGCGAGCGTGAGCGCGACCAACCGCCGCCAGCGGTTGCACACCGACGCGCTGCCGAGCGAGCTGCGCGATCTCGCGACGTCGTTCAACGGCGCGCTCGAACGCATCCAGCAAACCTACGCGCGGCTCGAAGCGTTCAACGCGGACGTCGCGCACGAGCTGCGTACGCCGATCAGCATCCTGATCGGCCAGACCCAGGTCGCGCTGACGAGCCGCGACCGCTCGGTCGACCGGATGCGCCAGACGCTGCAGTCGAATCTCGAGGAATTCGAGCGGCTGCGCGTGATCATCAACGACATGCTGTTCCTGTCGCGCAGCGACCGCGGCGAACGCGCGACCGACCTGAAGGACGTGTCGCTCGCCGACGAGGTGCGGCGCATGCTCGACTTCCTCGAAATCCCGCTCGACGAGGCGCAGTTGCGCGCCGAACTGCACGGCGATGCGCGCGCGGCCGTCGATCCGTCGCTGTTCCGCCGCGCGATGACGAACCTGCTGATCAACGCGATCCAGCATTCGGCGCCGGGCGCGACGCTGAACGTGACGATCGCGCGCCGCGACGCGCTCGTCGAGATGGCCGTGTCGAACCCCGGCGAGCCGATCGATCCGGTGCAGCGCGCGCACGTGTTCGAGCGCTTCTACCGGCTGGAGGAAGCGCGCGCGAACAGCAAGGAAAACCACGGGCTCGGGCTGTCGATCGTCAAGGCCGTGGCCGAGATGCACGGCGGCGGCGTGTTCGTCGCGTGCTCGGGCGGCGTCAACACGTTCGGTTTTTCGGTGTCGACGCAACCGTGGTCGGGCGGGCCGCTGCGCGCGGCCGACGCCGCTGGCCCGGCCGATTCCACCGAGCCGGCCAATCCGGCCAATCCGGCCAATCCGGCGGATCCGCGCGGCGCTCGCCCGGCGCACGTGCCGCGCGCGTTGCACTGACGGCGTCGCGCCTGTCGACGTCCAGCCGCTTCCGATCGGCGCTTGCCTGACGCGAACGCGGCCCGTGACGACGCGTTACGCGCGCGGCTTGCCGCCCTGCTCGCGCCACGCCCGCGGCGACATCGCGAACCGCTCGCGAAACACGCGACTGAAATGCGACATGTCGTTGAATCCCCAGCGCAACGCGATGTCGGACACGCGCAGCACCGCGCATTGCGGATTCGCGAGATCCTGCGCGCACCGTTCGAGCCGCAGGTTCAACACGTAGCGCATCAGCGACGTGTTTTCGGCCTCGAACAGCTTGTTGATGTACCGCGACGAAATCCCGATCGACCGCTCGATCATCATCGGACTCAGCTCCGGGTCGTGCAGGTGCTCGAGCAGATGCCGCTTCACGCGCGTCAGCGTCAACGCCTTCATCCTCGATTGCGCGAGGTCGTTGCGCTGCATGCCGCCGAGCGTCATCGCGATCAGCGAGATCGCGGTATCCGACAACTGCCGCATCTCGTCCTCGGTCACGCTGCGGATCTGCGACGACATCTGCTCGAGAAACGCACGCATGACGCTGCCGACGCCCTCCCCGGTGTGCGTCGGGCAAGCCGTGCGGTGTTCCATCCCGACGACGAGCTGGTTCAGGGTCGCGCGCGGAATGCTGACGACGATCTCGCGCCACGACTGGCCAAACTGCAGGTGGTGAGGCCGGGTCGCGTCGTAGATCGCGAAATCCCCGGGGTGCAGCGTGACGATCTTGCCGTCCTGTTCGACCGACTGGCTGCCCTCGAGCATCAATACGCCGAAATACTTGTCCTCGTACTCGCTCCGCGCCTGGCGATAGCGCCGGATCACGGCCTGCTCGCTTGCGTGAATTTCCGAGATCCGCATCTTTTCGCATTTGCGCTGCCGCACCTGGCCGAAGAAATCGGCCTTCTGCACGGCGGCGATCTGCACGTCCGCGAACAAACGCAGAATCGTCTCGCGCCAAAACTCGATACGCTGGCTGACCGAGCCGTCGGTGGCCACCTCGATGGCCGAATTCGTCCATTCGTCCGGCGGGCTGTCGGCCGCCGGGCCGGGCGCGTCGCCGCTTGCGGCGCGCGGGAAAGGACGCATCGTCATGGTCGTGCCCCACATGGGTTAGCCAACACGCAGTCTGTAGCGTGCCCGTTCAAAAGCGCATTGTCCAATCGGCCACCGTGAAAGCCGCGTGGCCGGCCGGACCGACAGGCGGCGCGGCGGCGATGCGCTGCCGCGCCGGGCATGTCATGCGAAGGTCGTCTGACGCCAGTCGGAAGACTGCTCATACGCATAGGCGCAGCGATAGAGCGTCGCCTCGTCGAAGCGGCGCCCGACCAGTTGCAGCCCGATCGGCAGATCGTCGGCCACCCCGCACGGCAGCGATATGGCCGGATGCCCGGACACGTCGAACGGCGCGGTATTCGCGAGCATCTCGAACGCCCGCGTCAGCGACTCGGACATCGCACAGCCGGGCTCCGGCAGTGCCGACGCGCGGATCGGGACGGTCGGCATCAGCAATACGTCATACGACTGCAGCGCCGCGTCGTAAGCCGAACGCAAGCGTCGCGCGAGGTTCTGGCACTTCGCGTAATAGCGCCCGCGATACCGGCTCGTGAAATATTCGCCGAGCAGCATCGTCACCTTCACGGTATCCGGCAACTCATCGGCGCGCTCGCGCCAGCCCGCGTGATGATCGATCATGCCGGTCACGTACAGGCCGTCCCAGTTGAAACCGTGGCTGTTGCCCTTCATCATCTGCTGCGTCGCCCCCTCGGCCGCAATCGGCAGCCAGATCGCGGTGCCGGCCGCATGCAGCGGCACCGACACTTCGTCGACGCTCGCGCCCAGCTTGCGCAGCCGGAGCGCGGCGACCCGCACGGCCTCGTCGACCACTTTCTCCGAATTCGCGAGCCCGAACGCCTCGCGCAGAATGCCGATCCGCAGGCCCGCGATGCCGTCGCGGATCGCGCCGAGATAATCGGCCCGCGGCGGCACCATCCGTTGGCGCGGATCGAGCCCGTCGTCGCCTGCGATGACATCGAGCAGCAGCGCGTTGTCGAGCACGGTGCTCGTCATCGGCCCGAGATGATCGACGGTCGCCTCGATCGGCATCGCGCCGGTATACGGCACGAGCCCGTGCGTCGGCTTCATCCCGTAGATGCCGCAATAGGCGGACGGGATTCTCACCGAGCCGCCCTGGTCGCCGCCGAGCGCCATGTCGACCTCGCCGCTCGCGACCAGCGCGCCGCTGCCGGACGACGAGCCGCCGGACGAGTGTCCGGCCTTGCGCGGATTGTGCACCGGCCCCGACGCGCTCGTGTGCGAGCCCCCGGAAAAGCAGTAGTACTCGCAGGTCGACTTGCCGGCGATCGTCGCGCCGGCGTCGAGCACCCGCGTGACGACGGTCGCGTCGATATCGGGCACGTAGCCCTCGAACGTGCTCGCGCCATTGCGCATCGGCACGCCGGCGACGCAGATGTTGTCTTTCACGGCCACCGTCTTGCCGCGCAGCTTGCCGTCGGCGGCGCCGTGGATCGTGCTCTTGTGCGCCCATGCGCCGTACCGGTTCTCGTCGCCTTCTGGGCGGTAGCCGGGCGTGCGCGGATACGCGACGACGGGCAGATGGTCGGGCAGCGCGTCGATCACGTCGTACGCGTCGAAGTTCGCCTGCAGCGCCTCGTCGTATTCGGCGAGCTGGCGGGAATCGACATGAAAGCCGAAGCCGGCTGCAATGTCGGACAGTTGTTCGCGAGTCGGGCGTTTGATGGCCATCGACGTTCTCCAGTTCGGTAAGCGGCGCCGCCAGCGTTGGCGGCGCCGGTGGGATTCAGCGGGCGACGGCGTCGCGCATCAGCCCGGTGCGCGGATGACAGTTCACGTATTCGTAGACCTGATGCCTTGCGTCGAAAACGGAAACCTCGTGATACAGCCGCAGTTTCGACAGCCCGGTGACGACGCGGAAGAACGTGACGAAGATCCGCAGGTGCGTCGGATGGGATTCGGCCCAGCGCTCGAGGCGGTCGAGCGAGCGCCAGTGGCCGATGTTGTAACTTTCGTCGAGCACGTTGCCGTCGAGATCGATCGAACGCACGTAGCGATTGCTGTAGCAGCCGACGTCCTTGCCGTTGTCGCGCAGGAATTCCATTCCGCTGCGCAGCGTCGGCTCGATCTCCTCCAGATACAGTTGGCGCTCGTCACTCTCCGCCGCGCGCCAGTCCTGACCGGACCGAATCAGCGCGATGTTGTCGTGCGCCAGTACGACCACACGGCCGCCGCGAGCCGGATCACCCTCGACGATGCGCAATTCGCCGTCCGCGCGCATCCAGTCCGTCTGCGAGATCGGGAACCGGTCACGCATCGATCCCCAGTAACCGTGCTCCTCGATCTCGCCGCTGACGCCGTCCATGATCGCGCCGACGCCGGGGAAATCGCTCGTAAATGCGTAAAGCGTCTCGAACTGCTCGGCGCGTGGCGCGACGATTTCCCGGAAGTAGCCGATCCCGTCCGCGAGGCGTGCGTCGGAGGCCCACCATTCGACGAGTGCCGGCGACGCGATCCAGCGTGCATACGCGGCCGGATCGCGCCAGTAGCCGACGGCAATCAGATTCTCGTAGCCCTGGTCATCGGTGTGTTGCGTCAGGTCGAAGGAGTTCGGACCGTCCTGCGCACCGAAATCGGCGACGATCCGGCGCAACGCGGCCAGCGCCGCCGCGCGCTTGTCGGCGCCGCGATACTGGACGCCGAAGTAGCCCATCACGACCTGGCTCAGATCTTCGGCGGCCCGGGCGACGTACATCGGGAACGGCGGCTGGTAATCGTCGGCGACGCGGCGCGACAGCGTCCGCGGGCAGATCAGGTGTTTGTCGATGGCGGATTCCATGCGTGACCTCTCTGGAAAAGGAAATCGGGTGTCGAAGGTTCGACGTGGGGACGCGAAACGCCATGCGCCGGCCATATCCCGGCGCATGCGGATCGTCAGAAGATGTGCGCGTAACGCAGGCCGGCGAGCACACTGTTTTTCGGGCCGTTACGCACGCTCAGATCGGTGCCGAGCTGGATTTGCACCTGGTCGGCCTTCGTCACGAACTTCGCCGCGGTGATCCGCAGGCGCGTGGTGCGAAGCGCGTCGTCGTTGTCCGCGCCGCCGACGCTCGTTTCACCGCCCCAGAACTGGGTGATGCCGACCCCGAGCGACGTGCCCGGATCGGGCATGTAACGCACCATCGCCTGGGCGCTGTAGCTCATCCGCTGATGCAGCGTCGCACCGTTCGCGCCGTACGACGTGTTGTTGCCGTACCAGATCGCGTCGCCGACGAGATCGAGTGCCCACTGCGGCGAAAAGTGCTTGACGTAGGCGGCCTGGAAATCGAGCGACCAGCGGTTGGCACCGAGATTGAGGCCCCGGTTCTGGTCGTAACTCCCGGTCGGCGCGTAGACGTAGACCGTCGCGGCGACGACGTCCTTCGCTTCGTTCAGGCGGAATTTCAACGGCGCGGTCAGGATCACGTCGCCGACGCCGTTCGTACTGCCAAGCGCGCCTGCGTTGCCGAAGCTGCTGATGTGACCGAACGGCAGCAGTACCTGCGGATCGATCGTGAGCCTGTCGGTGAGCTGGAACACATGCAGCAGGCGGGCGATGCCGACATTGGACTGCAGGTCGAAATCCGACGTCCGCTGGCCATTCGCGTAGTACGCGTTCGTCGCCGAATAGTTGTAGTACAGCACGCCTATCGTCGCGCCCACCGGATACTGCTCGTAGTCGCCGGGATCGACCTCGACCGCGCCCGCGTAATGCGATGCGACGACCATCAGCGACAGGCCGATCCAGCGCGCGATTCGCTTCAGCTTCATTCTTTTGACGTTGTCCATCATGCTCCTCACCTGGATGCGCAGACACCGCCACGCTCGACGTACGACGAACGGAAACCGTTGCCGGACGGTGGAATCGCGGGTGCTGGCTGACTGTTATTCCGCCGGTACTCGGGCGAGTGCCGACGATTCGCGACATCGAACGGCCGTCGCTTGAGGGTGAGAATAGAAAGGCAAAATCCGCATTTCTGTTTTCCGGCGGAACAAGAAATTGGCTGTGGCGGGCCTCCGCGGCCGGCGCCCCGCAGCGGTCGCGAAACGTGCGCGGGCGGCCGCCGTTTCATGCCGGACGCGCTGTAGATGCCGCGCATCGCCGGGCATCCGTTGCGCGTAGGCGCCCGCCGCGCCACGGGGCCGTCTCGGCATAGTTTCCGATCCGTGCCGGCAAAGAACCGCGCTTTTTCTCTTCTTACCCTGCTCATCGAGCGTGACCGACACGACGCGCCCATCCCCGCCACGCCAGTCGCAACGTCGTGGCGGCGGTCGACCCGAACCACGACAAGGAGCCCCCACGATGAACCCGATTGCTTCCGAGGAAACAGCGTCGACGCCCGGCGAACGCGCCTGGGCGCTGTTTCGCGTGATGAAAGAGAAGAACCTGATTCCCGACGGCTATATCGAAAACCTGACCGAGCTGATGTCCACGACCTGGGATCCGGCCAACGGCGCGCGCATCGTCGCGCGTGCGTGGGTCGACCCGGCATTTCGCGAACTTCTGCTGAAGGACGGCACGGCCGCGTGCGCGCAGTTCGGCTACACCGGCCCGCAGGGCGAATACATCGTCGCGCTCGAGGACACCCCGACGCTGAAGAACGTGATCGTCTGCAGCCTGTGCTCATGCACGAACTGGCCGGTGCTCGGGCTGCCGCCCGAGTGGTACAAGGGCTTCGAATATCGTGCGCGGCTCGTCCGCGAAGGGCGCACGGTGCTGCGGGAACTCGGCACCGACCTGCCCGACGACGTCGTCGTGAAGGTCTGGGACACGACCGCCGAAAGCCGCTATCTCGTGCTGCCCGTGCGGCCGGCCGGCAGCGAGCACATGACCGAGGAACAACTGCGCGCGCTCGTCACGAAGGACGTGCTGATCGGCGTTGCGCTACCGCGCGCGCACTGACTCGCACCGCGTTTCGCGCTCGACTTTCACATCTCGGAGATCACATATGGACGGCTTTCACGACCTCGGCGGATTCCAGGGTTTCGGCCCGGTGCCGCATACGATCAACAGTCTCGGCTACAAACCGGTCTTCAAGGAAGACTGGGAGCATCTCGCGTACAGCCTGATGTTCGTCGGGGTGGACCCACTGAAAAAATTCAGCGTCGACGAGGTACGTCACGCAGTCGAGCGCATCGACGTGCGCCAGCACGTCGGCACGCGCTACTACGAGCGCTACGTGATCGCGACCGCGACATTGCTCGTCGAAACCGGCGTGCTCACGCAGGATGAACTCGACCGCGCGCTCGGTTCGCCTTTCCGGCTCGCGAACCCGCCGCGCGCCGGCGGCCGGGCAGCCCCGGCCGAGTCGACGCGGTTCGAGGTCGGCGATCGCGTCGTCGTTCGCGACGAATACGTCAGCGGACACATCCGCGCGCCGGGCTACGTTCGCGGCAAGACGGGCGTCGTGTTGCACCGGACAACCGAATCGTGGCCGTTCCCGGACGCGATCGGCCACGGCGACACCGGCGCCGCGCATCAGCCGACCTATCATGTCGAGTTCCGCGTGAAGGATCTGTGGGGTGACGCCGCCGACGACGGCTATGTCGTGGTCGACCTGTTCGAAGGCTACCTGGATCGCGCGTCCGGGCAGAGCGCATGACGACGCCGGACAATCGACAAGTGTCGGCCGCCCCGGCGCCGAGGATTCCGGTCACGGTGCTGTCCGGCTTCCTCGGTGCCGGGAAGACGACGGTGCTGAACCATATCCTGCGCAATCGCGCCGGCCTGAAGGTCGCCGTGATCGTCAACGACATGAGCGAAGTCAACGTTGACGCCGACGACGTGCGTCGCAACGTCGAGCTGCATCGAGGCGAGGACGAACTGGTCGAAATGAGCAACGGTTGCATCTGCTGTACGCTGCGCGCCGATTTGCTCGAGCAGATCAGCACGCTTGCGCGGCAGCATCGCTTCGATTATCTGCTGATCGAGTCGACCGGCATCTCGGAGCCGATGCCGGTTGCGGAGACGTTCGCGTTTCTCGATCGGGACGGTTTCAGCCTCAGCGAACTCGCGCGGCTGGACACGCTCGTCACGGTGGTCAACGGCGAGACGTTCGAGGACATGATCGCGTCGGTCGAACCGGTCACGCGCGACGCCCCGCTCGCGAACGGCAGCGGCACCGGTCCACCGCGCACGCTGTCGGACCTGCTGATCGAACAAGTCGAATATGCGAACGTGATCCTCGTGAGCCGACTCGACCGGATCGGCGACGCGGGTTTCGACAGGCTGCGCGCAGTCCTTGCATCGCTGAATCCGTCCGCGCGAATCCTGCCGATGCAGCACGGCGGGATCGATCCGTCGGACGTCCTCGATACGCGGCGCTTCGATCTACCGGCACTCGTCGAATCTCCGGGATGGATGCAACGCATGCAGGCCGACGAGCGCCCGTCGGAATCGGATACATACGGAATCGCATCGTGGGTCTATCGCGAACGTGCGCCGTTTCATCCGGCGCGCCTGCTCGCGTGGCTGCGTCGCCCCTGGACCAACGGCCGGCTGCTTCGCTGCAAGGGATATGTGTGGGCTGCGCACCGCTATGCCGAAACCGCCATGCTCGTGCAGGCCGGCGACGCGTTCCAGTGGGGCTACGTTGGCCGATGGTGGCGGTTTACGCCCCCGTCGGACTGGCCGCACGACGACTATCGTCGCGACGGTGTGCTGAAAAAATGGGAAGAGCCGACAGGCGATTGCCGGCAGGAAATCGTGTTCATCGGTCAGTCGATCGATCACGTCCAGTTGCAGCGGGAACTCGATGCGTGTCTGCTGACGGTCGAAGAAATCGACGCAGGCCCGGAGTCGTGGCGCCGGCTTCCGGAAGCCGACGCGTTCGACGCGCTCGCGACTACTGCCCATCCGTGAAGTGAGACTGGATGGCTTCGGCCGCAACGCCTGCGCCCTATCGCTTTCGGTCGGCCCGTGAGCGCTGCGCGCGGTTCAGCACGACGTGAATCCCGGCAGCACCGCCGAGGGCAGTTTTCTTCAATACGGGCCGACGCCGCGCCCGTAGTCTCGATGCGACTTTCAACATGTCGCATGGAGACACCTGATGAGCATGCTGGTTTCGATGGCCGCGTTCGCGCTCGCCTCGTCGATCACCCCCGGTCCCGTCAACATCGTCGCGCTCAGCGCGGGCGCGCGCCATGGCCTCGGCGCGAGCCTGCGCTACGCGGCCGGCGCCACGCTAGGCTTCGTCGCGCTGTTCCTGCTGATCGGCCTCGGCCTGCACGCGGCGCTCGCGCGCTGGCCCGCACTGACGACGGCCACGCAGTGGTCGGGGATCGCGTTCCTGCTTTACCTGGCGCTGCGGCTCGCGCTCGACGACGGCCGGCTCGCGGCCGATCCGGACGTGGCCGGCCCGTCGGCGGCGGCCGGCGCGGCGATGCAGTGGCTCAATCCGAAGGCGTGGCTCGCGTGCGTGGCCGCGATGGGCGCGTATGCGGCCGACGGCGACCGCGCGCAGGTCTGGCAGTTCGCCGCGCTGTATCTGGTGATCTGCTTCGCGTCGATCGCATGCTGGGGTTATGCGGGCGCGTCGCTGCGGCACCGGCTCGCGAACGCGCGGCGCATGCGCGTGTTCAACCGGCTGATGGCGCTGCTGCTCGCGGGCAGCGCGCTGTTTCTGCTCGACGTGTAGACACCGTTGCGTTCAGCGCCTCGCGCTGCGGTACTGCCCCGGCGTCGCGGCCGCGATCCGCCGAAAGGCGCGCTGGAAATGCGCCTGGTCCGCGAAGCCGGCGTCGAGCGCGACTTCGGCGATCGGCCGGCCGCGGCGCAACTCGGTGCGGCCGTACTGCACGCGCCGATCGATCAGGAACGCATGCGGCGTCATCCCGTAACGCGCATTGAACGCGCGGATCAGGTACGACGGCGACAGGTCGGCCGCCGCGCAGATCGCATCGAGCGTGATGGCTTCGCGGCAATGGGCGGCGATGTAGTCGGCCGCGCGCGCGAGCTTGGCGTTGTCGTCTCCGGGCCGTGGGTCGGGCAGTTCGCGGTCGAGCGCGCCGTGCAGCGCCGTGAAGAATTCGACCGCCGCGCTCTCCTTGCCGAGCGCATCGGTGGCGGGCGACACCAGCGTGCGGTAGAAGCCGCCAAATTGCGCGAACAGATCGCCGCGCTCGGTCAACTTCGGCGAAAACCCGTGAAAATCGCGGTTCGGATCGCGGCCCAGCGAATGTTGCAGCCGCGCGAGCCACGGCACGTCGACATAGACCATCCGGTACGCCCACGCATCGGCACCGTACGGATTGCATGCGTGCACCTGCTCCGGATCGATGATCACGAGCACGCCGCGCCCGACGTGTGCGTGCGTCGCGCCGTTCACGTACGTGCTCGTACCGCCGACGATCGCGCCCACCGAAAACGTGTCGTGCGTGTGCTTCGCGTAGCAGATCGCGCGCCCGTCGTCGACGGTGCGCGCCTCGATGAACGGCAGCGCGGTATCGCGCCAGAACGGCGACGGTACGGCGGATCGGTTGGCGGTACGGCTCACGCGGCGGGCTCCCGGTTCGAACGGCGAACGCTCACCGTACAAGACTGTGCGGTGCCGCGCAACAGCGAGCCGACGCTTCGCGGCTGGATCGCCTAAGCTTTGAATTCGGCCGCCGCGGCAGACGCGGCGGGTTCCGCGTCCTCTTCCCACCGGTACACACATGCAGATCGATCTGAAAGGCAAGACCGCGGTCGTCACCGCTTCCACCGCCGGCATCGGCTTCGCGATCGCCGAAGGCCTCGCGCGCGCCGGCGCGCACGTCGTCGTCAACGGCCGCAGCGACACGTCGGTGCAGTCCGCGCTCGGGAAACTGCGCGACGCCGTGCCCGGCGCAAACTTCGACGGCGTCGCCGCCGACCTGTCCGACGCGGCCGGCGTCGCGCGCGTCACGCAGCACACGCCGAACGCCGACATTCTCGTCAACAACGCGGGCATCTACGGCCTGAAGGCGTTCTTCGACATCGACGACGCCGAATGGGAACATTTTTCCAGATCAACGTGATGTCCGGCGTGCGGCTCGCGCGGCATTACCTCAAAGGGATGATCGAACGCAATGCCGGGCGCATCGTGTTCATTTCGTCGGAATCGGGCCTGAACATCCCCGTCGACATGATTCATTACGGGTTCACGAAAACCGCGCAGTTGTCGATCGCGCGCGGCCTCGCGAAGCTCGCGGCCGGCACCCGCGTGACCGTCAATTCGGTGCTGCCGGGGCCGACGATGTCGGAAGGCGTGCGCGAGATGCTGAAGGCGCAGGCTGACGAAACGGGCCGCAGCATCGACGACATTGCCGTGGAGTTCGTGCGCAGCGAACGCGCGAGCTCGATCATCCAGCGGCCGGCGACGACGGAGGAAGTCGCGAACCTGGTCGTGTACGTATGCTCGCCGCAGGCGTCGGCCACGACCGGCGCGGCATTGCGCGTCGACGGCGGCGTGGTCGACACGATAGCGTGACGGCCGGATGACGCGCTCGCGCCGCGCGTGGCCGCCGCCCTAGCGCGACGCGCGCTTGCCGGACTGGAGCGTGCCCTTGCGATCGGCGTCCATGCAGGTATCGAAGCCGGACTGCGTGACGACGCCGGCCTTGTCGAACACGACGAAGTACGCGCGGTGATCGTTGCCGTGCTCGATAAAGTAGTTGTAGCAGACGCCGCCGCCGTTACGGACCATCCAGACGCTGCGCGGGTTGCCGGCGACGCGGACGACGTCGGCGCGCGTCGCGCCGTGCCGCGACGCGGCCCGTGCAAGCGGCGTGCGCGAATACGAGAACGGCAGCCACGAGTCGAACCACGCACAGCCATGCAACATCAGGCAACTGGCGGCCAGGGACAGCGTCGCTGCGGGACGGGCCATCGGAATCAATCGCATGCTCGGGAAATCTGCTGCGCCATACCGGCGTGATCGAAAACCCCATGCTACTCGACCTTTGGGTCCGGATCGAAAAGAAATGTAGAGATCTTTATCCGAATCCCTGCGTTTGCAGGCCTTCGCGCCGGCTGAATCGTCATCAATCGTTGCAGCCGGCGCGCGCGCATGCGCATCCGCACCGCCGCACCGTCGTATCGAACCGGTGCAACGGCATGCGCGATCAGGCGATCCATTCGGCCCACAGCATCGTCAGCACCGTCATCAGCGCGGGGCCGACGAACAGCCCGATCAGGCCGAACGTCTCGGCGCCGCCGAGGATGCCGAACAGCACGAGCAGGAACGGCAGCCGCGTCGAACCGCCGATCAGCACCGGCCGCACGAAATGCTCGGCGACGAACACGACGATGAACCCGAGCGCCGCGATCGCGACGGCCCACATGGTCGCCCCCTGCACGAACAGCCAGAGCGCCGCGCCGCAGAACACGACCGGCGCGCAGAACGGCAGCATCGCGGCGACGGCCGTGACGAGCCCGAGCAGCGCCGCGTGCGGCACGCCCGCGAGCGCGTAGGCGATGCCGAGCAGCGCGCCCTCGCCGAGCCCGACGACGACGAGCCCCGTCACCGTGCCGTACACGGCCGCGACCATGCGCTCGATCAGTTCCGCGCCGTTACGCCCGAACGCACGTCGCGCGCCCTGCAGCAACGCGCCCGACAGCTTGTGGCCGGCGCGCAGGATCACGAACAGCGTGACGAGCATGAAACCGAATTCGAGCAGCACGTGCGCGAGCTTCGTGCCGAATTGCCGGCCGAACGCGATGAATTTCTCGCTATTGACGCCGTGCATCGCGGTGGCCGCATGCAGCGGATGGCCGAGATTGGCCTGCCACCATTCGGTGATCTGCGCGGCGCCGTACGGCAACCGGCCGATCACGTCCGGCAGCGGGATGCCGTTGTCCTGGATCGTGTGCAGCCACTCGCGCAGGTCGTGCGCCTGCGCGATCGCCTGGGTCGTCGCGACCGCCACCGGCAGCACGACGAGCAGCGAGATCGCCGCCGTGATGACGGTCGCGATCAGCGTCGGCCGATTGCGGAACAGCCGGTGCGATTCGAAGCACTTCAGCAGCGGCCACATCGCGATGGCGATCACGCACGCCCATGCGATGGCGGGAAGGAAGTCGCGGATCACCCACAGCGCGAGCACCAGCAGCGCCGCATACAGCGCGATGCGGGCGACCTGCTGGGCGCGCGGCCGCGCGGCGGAATCGGAAGACGACGGGACATGTGCGCCCATGGCACCTCTGTCGAAATGAAAAAATGGCGGTTCGCCCAGGCAATCGGCCTGGACGAACCGCCATTCTATCCATCGGCGCCGGATCGGCGGCACGCGCGATCGATGCGCGGACCACCCGGCGCCGCGCGGACGCGCGCCGCTCAGGCCACCTTGTCGGCGATCCGGTAGCGCTCGAGCCAGTGCGCGTACGGCGCGGGCAGCGTCCACGACGGACGCTCGACGCCGAGCTGCTTGGCCGCGTAGTACGGCCAGTGCGGGTCGGCCAGGTGCGCGCGGCCGACCATCACGAGATCGAGCTGTTCCTGCGCCACCACGCGGTTCGCCAGTTGCGGCGTATCGATTCCCCATGCGGACGACACCGGCAAGCCGGCCTCGCGGCGCACGCGTTCGGCGACCGGCGCCAGGAACGCCGGCCCCCACGGAATCTGCGCGTCGGGCGTCGAGAAGCCGACCGACACGCTCAGCATGTCGAGCCCTTCGAGCTTCATCCGCTGCGTGAGCGCGATCGACTCGGCGAGCGTCTCTTCGTCGCGGCCGTCGTATTCGATCACGCCGAGGCGCGCGGTCAGCGGCAAATGCTCGGGCCAGACCTTGCGAACGGCCGCGAGCGTGTCGACGAGGAAGCGGCCGCGGTTGTCGGCCGAACCGCCGTATTCGTCGGTGCGCCGGTTCGAGTGCACCGAGAAGAAGCTCTGGCCGAGATAGCCGTGCGCGAAGTGCAGTTCCAGCCATTCGAAACCGAGGTCGCGCGCACGCTGCGCGGACGCGACGAAATCGGCCTGCACGCGGGCGATGTCGTCGTGCGTCATTTCGCGCGGCACCTTCGGCAGGTGCGCGCCGAACGGCACGGCCGACGGGGCGATGGTCTGCCAGCCGCGCGGATCGCCGTCGGCGATATGGTCGTCGCCTTCCCACGGGCGGTTCGCGCTGGCCTTGCGGCCCGCGTGCGCGATCTGGATGCCGGGCACCGCGCCGGCCGCCTTGATCGCCGCGACCGACGGCGCGAAGGCTTCGGCCTGCGCGTCGTTCCACAACCCCGCGCAGCCCGGCGTGATGCGGCCTTCCGGCGACACGGCCGTCGCCTCCGCGATCACGAGGCCCGCGCCGCCGCGCGCGATGCCGGCCAGATGCACGTGATGCCAGTCGTTGACGACGCCGTCTTCGGCGACGTACTGGCACATCGGCGGCACCGCGATGCGGTTGCGCAGCGTGACATCCTTGAGTTTGAACGGTTCGAACAGGGCAGACATCCACGACTCCTTTATTGGGTCCTGCAAAACGGGGAATGCGTCGTGCGGGGCGCACGGCGCAACGATGCGGGCCGTCGGCGGGCCGGCTGCGCCCGGCGACGGCGAGGACGCGGCGCCGGCCGGGCCGGCGCCATGTGTTCAGCGGTGGCCGAGCTTCGCGAGCAGCGCCTCGGCCGCGGGCGCCGACGACGCCGGGTTCTGCCCGGTGATCAGCAGCCCGTCGGTGACGACATGCGGCGCCCAGTCGGCGCTGCGCTCGAATTCAGCGCCGTTGGTCTTCAGCATGTCCTCGACGAGGAACGGCACGACTTCGGTCAGCTCGACCGCCGCTTCCTCGCTATTGGTGAAACCCGTCGCGCGCTTGCCGCGCACGACCGACTCGCCGGTCTGCGGGTTCTTCACGTGGCGCAGCACGCCCGGCGCGTGGCAGACCGCCGCGACCGGCTTGCCGGCCGCGAGCGTGCGCTCGATCAGGCCGATCGAATGCAGATCCTCGGCGAGATCCCACAGCGGGCCATGGCCGCCCGGGTAGAACACCGCGTCGTAGTCGTCCGCCGACACGTCGGCCAGCTTGCGCGTCGACGCGAGTTCGGCCTGGGCCGCCGCATCGGCGTCGAAGCGGCGCGTCGCGTCGGTCTGGGCCGTCGGGTCGCTGCTCTTCGGGTCGAGCGGCGGCTGGCCGCCCTTCGGCGACGCGAGCGTCAGCTCGACGCCCGCATCCTTGAACGTGTAGTACGGCGCGGCCAGTTCCTCGAGCCAGAAGCCGGTTTTCTTGCCGGTGTCGCCGAGCGTGTCGTGCGAGGTCAGGACAACCAGAATCTTCATGATCGGACACTCCTTCGAAAATGAACGGGGGAACGGAGCCGCACGTCGGCGCGGCGCACCTGATGGTTAGTCCGCCCGCGCGCGGCAACGTGCGATTCATTCATCCGCATGCGACATACACCTATTAGACCAGTCGTCTAGAAGTAGCCGAAATAAAACGACGGCGTCTCGCGACATGAAGCTGCCGGGGACGTCGCCGCATTCACAAGGACGGATGATAGCCGCGAATTAGACCGGTCGTCTAGACGAACGCGTATTCGCCCCTGCCGTCGTCATGGCCTTTTCGACGGGGGGCGGAGTCCGGCATCGCCGTCGCCGCCCTTCGCCGTTTGCCCGCAGCAGCCGGCCGCTGCAGCCGCGCCGGCTCCCGACGGCTACCCGCGCACAGGCCCGTCCGTGTCCCCCGCTTCGATGACTGGCGCTTCGAGCCGGTGATCGCGCACGCCGTCGTCCAGCAGCCGCAGCATCAGCTCCGCCAGCGCGCGGCCCGAGGCGTGCCCGGTCGGCTGCACGACCGCCGTGACACGATACGGGTGCGCGATATCGGGCGGCACGCCGTCGTAGACGATCAGCGACATATCGGCGCCCAGGCGCAGCCCGCTGTCGACCAGCGCGCGAAACGCGCCGCCGCCCGCGATGTTGTTGTCGACCAGCAGTGCGGTCGGCGGCTCGGCGCGCTCGAGCAGCGCCCGCGCCGCCTGCTGGCCGCCGTCGTGCGTAAACGCGCACTCGACGAGCAGCGCCGGATCGGCCTGGATACCGGCTTCGCGCAATGCCGACAGATAACCGGCGCGCCGCTGCGCGGCGAAATTCAGCTCGAGCGGCGCGCTGATCATCGCGATGCGCCGATGCCCGAAGCCGATCAGCCGGCGCGCCGCGTCGCGCGCGCCCGCTTCGTTGTCGAAGTCGAACCACGCATACGGGCCGGCCGCCTGCGTGCGGCCGTACGCGACATACGGAAACGCGCTCGCTTGCAGGTACGCGAGACGCGGATCGTCCACCTGCGTGCGCGCGACGATCAGCCCGTCGACGAGCTTGCCGTCGACGATCCGCCGATAGGTGTCCAGTTCCGCGTTCGGTCGCGCCGACGCGATGATGAAATCGAGATTGCGCTCGGCGAGCCGCTCGGTGATGCCCGCGACGACCTCGCCGAAACGCGGATCGCCGAGATCGCCGGCGCCGAACGGATAGACGATGCCGATCATGTCGGCCCGGCCGGTCGCCAGCCGGCGCGCGGTCGGATCGGCCACGTAGCCCATTTCGCGCGCGGCCTTCGCCACGCGCTCGCGCGTCGCCTCGCTGACGTCGTCGTAACCGTTCAACGCGCGGCTGACCGTCGTCCGCGACAGACCCAGCGCGTCCGACAGCGCCTTCAGATTCACCTTCACCGTCATTCCTCGCATTCGCCGATCCGCCCGGCCGCCCGAGGTCCGGGATGCGCCGACCGGGTAATTATTTCCATTGAGTAATCATTACCGTCAAATAAATATCTTTTGCGTTCCAAACCGGTTTGAAATAGCATCCAAACCGGTTTGGACATCGATGCCCACTCAGCCGTTCATTTTCACCTGCCAAGGAAACAACGACGAGATGACATACTTTCCCCTTTTCCGCCCGATCGCGGCCAAACGTTTGCTGCTCGCTGGCGGCGCACTCGCCGCCTTCGCGTCCGTCGCGCACGCGCAGTCCGGCGGCACGGGCGCGCCCGTGCCCACGCCCCATACGCAGCAAGCCTACGATCCCGAAGGCAACTTCACGATGCGCTGGACGCGCGCGGACATCCGCCAGATCGTCGCCCAGTCGCACACCGCCGGCGCCGACAAGAACTCGCTGCCGCAAGCGCTGACGATGCCGGACATCCCGCAGGACTTCCCGCTGATCAACTCGAACGTGTGGGTGTGGGACACGTGGCCGCTGGCCGACCTGCGCGCGAACCAGCTCAGCTACAAGGGCTGGGAGGTGATCTTCTCGCTCACCGCCGATCCGCACGCGGGCTACACGTTCGACGACCGTCACGTCCACGCCCGCATCGGCTTCTTCTATCGCCGCGCCGGCATCCCCGCGTCGCAACGCCCCGCGAACGGCGGCTGGACCTGGGGCGGCCACCTGTTCCCGGACGGCGCGAGCGCCCGGGTGTTCGGCACCGCGCCGATGACCAACAACGCCGAATGGTCGGGCTCCGCGCGCCTCACGAACGGCAGCAACGTCAGCCTGTACTACACCGCGACGTCGTTCAACCGCTCGGCCCCCGGCGGCGCCGACATCACGCCGCCGCAGGCGATCATCACGCGCGCCGACGGCAACATCCACGCCGACGACAAGCATGTGTGGTTCACCGGCTTCGGCGATCACAAGGCGCTGCTGCAGCCGGACGGCAACTACTACCAGACCGGCCAGCAGAACACCTACTTCTCGTTCCGCGATCCGTTCGTGTTTACCGACCCCGCGCATCCGGGCAAGACCTACATGGTGTTCGAAGGCAACACCGGCGGCCCGCGCGGCGCACGCACCTGCACCGAGGCCGATCTCGGCTATGCACCGAACGATCCGAACCGCGAAGATCTCAACGCGGTGATGAATTCGGGCGCAGTGTATCAAAAGGCCAACGTCGGCCTCGCGGTCGCGACGAACCCGCAACTGACCGAGTGGAAGTTCCTGCCGCCGATCCTGTCGGCGAACTGCGTCGACGACCAGACCGAGCGCCCGCAGATCTACCTGAAGGACGGCAAGTACTACTTGTTCACGATCAGCCACCGCACGACGATGGCGGCCGGCGTCGACGGCCCGGACGGCGTGTACGGCTTCGTCGGCAACGGCATCCGCAGCGATTACCTGCCGCTGAACGGCGGCAGCGGCCTCGTGCTGGGCAACCCGACCGACTTCTCCGCACCGGCCGGCGCACCGTATGCGCAGGACCCGAACCAGAACCCGCGCGAATTCCAGTCGTATTCGCACTACGTGATGCCGGGCGGGCTCGTCGAGTCGTTCATCGACGCGATCGGCCCGCGCCGCGGCGGCACGCTCGCGCCGACGGTGAAGGTGAACATCAACGGCACGTCGACGGCGGTCGACCGCACGTATGGACGCGGCGGCCTCGGCGGCTACGGCGACATCCCGTCGAACCTGCCGGCGACGGGGGCCGGCCACAACGACGGGAACGGCCAAGCCAATTAAGCAACCGAAAATAACCATCGTCGACAAAGGCACGAGGTTCAGGAGTCGCGTATCGCGCGTGCCGCGTGCGCGCCTCCGCTTTTTTTCGACTTTCTTTTGACCGTTGCGCATGCCGCCGTTGCAGGCGGCCTGCGCCCTCCTTTCCCGCTTCGTCCGACGAAGCGCCTCCGGCACCGCATGAAATCGACGTCTTTCCGCTTTTCCGTCCGCCTCATCCGGCTGCTGCTCGTCTGCATGGCGTCCACGCAGGCCGTCGCCGCGTCCTGCCATACGCCGGCCGACAACGGCACGCCGCAGTGGCGGCCCGCCCTCCACTACACGCCGCAGCGCAACTGGATGAACGACCCGAACGGGCTCGTCTACGCGAACGGCCGCTATCACCTGTTCTATCAGTACAACCCGCTCGGCAACGACTGGGGCAACATGTCGTGGGGCCACGCAACCAGCACCGACCTCGTCCACTGGCGCGAGCAGCCGGTCGCGATGCGCGCGAACGCCACCGAGGAAATCTTCTCCGGCTCGATCGTCGCCGATACGCTGAACACGTCCGGTCTCGGCACACCGGGCCACACGCCGCTCGTCGCGCTCTATACGAGCGTCTACAAGCCCGGCTCGGGTCACGCACCGGGCATACAGGCGCAGTCGCTCGCGTACAGCCTCGACCAGGGCACGACCTGGCAGCCGTATGCGCACAACCCGGTGCTGACGCTCGATCCGGAATCGAAGCAATTTCGCGACCCGAAAGTGTCGTGGTATGCGGCGGGCGGCTACTGGTTGATGACGACGGTCGTCGCCGATGCGCACGTCGTGAAGCTCTATCGTTCCGACGACCTGATCCACTGGTCGTTCCTCAGCGACTTCACGCTGCCGGACGTGCCGCATGCGGGCGCGCTGTGGGAAATGCCGGACCTCATACCGCTACCGCTCGACGGCGATCCGAAGCGAATCAAATGGGTAATGATCGTCAACGTGAATCCGTGGTCGATCGCGGGCGGCTCCGGGGCCATGTATTTCGTCGGCGATTTCGACGGCCGCACGTTCACGCCCGACCGCGTCGCGCCCGCCGGCTCCGATCCCGCGCACTTCCGCTGGGTCGATCACGGCGCCGACTTCTACGCGGCCGGCACGTTCTCCGGCGCACCCGGCGCCCGGCCGGTCGCGATCGCCTGGATGAGCAACTGGGATTACGCGGCAAAAGTGCCGACCACCCCGTGGCGTGGCGCGACCACGCTGCCGCGCGAACTGTCGCTGAAGGCGATCGACGGCGAGCCGACCCTGATCGTCGCGCCGGCCGCCGCGTTCGACGCATGGGCCGACGGCCGGCCGGCCGTGCATGAAGGCGACGTCACGGTCGACTCCGCTACCCGCCCGCTGTCGGCCGCCACACGCGGCATCGTCCAGCGCATCACGGTGACGCTCTCGCCGCAGCGTGCCGCGCGCGCGGGGCTGATCGTGCGGCGTTCGGCCGACGGGTCGATCGGCACCCGGATCGTGTACGACACCGCGAAGCGCACGCTGACGCTCGACCGCTCGCGATCCGGCGAAGCGAATTTCGCCGGCACGTTCAGCCGCGAGCATATCGTCGATCTGCCGCTCGAACGCGGGCAACTGCGGCTCGACATCGTCGTCGATCGCGGCTCGGTCGAAGTGTTCGCGAACGGCGGCCGCGTCGCGCTGACGGACCTGGTCTTTCCGCCGCTCGACGCGGATCGCGTGGCCGTGTTTGCCGAACAGGGCCGCGCGACGTTTTCGGGGTTGACGGTGACGCAACTGGGAACCGGCGACGATACACGCGGCGCCTGTGCGTCCCGATAGGTGCAGGTGACGGGGGCCGGTTACGGTCCCCGCCCGCCTCACCGCTCAGAGCAACCCCATCCCGCCCGACGCGATGATTTCCGCGCCGACGATGAACGCGGATTCCGGCGCGCTCAGGTGCAGCACCGTCGACGCGATTTCGTCCGGCGTGCCGAACCGGCCGATCGGCACGAGGCCCTTGATCTTGTCGGCCGTCGCGTCGAGCGTCGCCGCATCGAGCCCGAGCTTGCCGTACAGCGGCGTCTGCACCGGCCCGGGGCTCACCACGTTCACGCGCACGCCGTGCGGCAGCAGTTCCGTCGACAGCGTCTTCGCGAACGAATTGACGGCCGCCTTGCTGGCCGCGTACACCGACGAGCCGGGCATCCCGATGTGCGCGTTGATCGAGCCGTTGATCACGATCGATGCACCGCGGTTCAGCAGCGGCACCAGCGACTGGATCTGGAAATACGCGCCCTTCACGTTGGTGTCGAACACGAGATCCCACATCGCTTCGTCGCTGTCGGCGAACGGCGCGAGTTTCGCGACGCCCGCGTTGACGAACACGGCGTCGAGCCGCACGCCGGCGGCGGCGAGCGCGTCGGCCAGCGCGCGGGCCGACGCGACGCTGCCGGCTTCGTTGCGAATCGCGAGCGCGCCTTCGCCGAGCGTTTGGCGGGCCGCTTCCAGCGTGTCGGCGTCGCGCCCGGTGATGATGACCCGCGCGCCTTCGGCCGCGAATGCGCGGGCGGCCGCCAGGCCGATGCCGCTGTTGCCGCCCGTGACGAGGACCGTCTTTCCTTCGAAGCGTTGCATGATGTTCTCCTGTGAACCGGTGAGTTGACCGTGAACACAGGATGCGCGCGGCGCCGGGCCTTGCCGTACGACCGGCGCGACGAACATGTTCGAAAACGTCGAACATGTTGGCGCGAGCAGGTTCAGCCGACGACGTCGATCCCGTCGAGCAGCCGCTGCGCGAGCCGCGGCTCGCGCAATTGCTCCAGCCACCATTGCAGCGCGCGGCCGTCGCGGTCGTCGTGCCATGCGACATACAGCAGGTTCGGCTCCCGCGGGTCGGCTGTCTGCTTCTCGACCAGTTCGCCGCGCGCGAGCAGCGACGCGACGCGCCGGCGCGGCACCCAGCCGACGCCGAGCGCATCGCGCTGCGCGAGGATCTTCGCGCGCATCGACGGCACCGCGAGCACCGCCTGCCCGCCGAGCAGCCCGTACGCGCGGCCGGCCGCGCGCCGCGACGAATCGGCGACGACGACCGATCGGTGCGCACCGATCGCGTCGCGCGTCAGCACCCCGCCCACGGACGCCAGCGGATGGCGCGGCGACACCGCGAACACCCACTCCATCGCGCCGAGTTCGAACCACTTGAGGCCCGGAATCGCCGGCGGCTCGTTCGTCGCGCCGACGACCAGATCCGCGCGGCCGTCGCGCAACGCTTCCCAGGTGCCGCCGAGCACCTCGTGCGTGAAGCGCAGCGACACGCCCGAATCGAGCGCATCGAACGCGCGGACGACCGGCAGCAGCGTATCGAACTCCAGCACCTCGTCGCTGACGATCCACAGCCGGTCCTCCCAGCCGCTCGCGACCTGCCGCACGCGCTGCGTCAGCCGGGCGACGTCGAGCGCCAGCCGCGCCGCCTCGTCGGCCAGCAATTGTCCGGCCGGCGTGAGCTGCAGCCGGTAGCCGCGGCGGTCGAACAGCAGCGCGTCGAAGCGCGTTTCGAGCTGGCGCGCCGCGTGCGACACCGTCGACGGCGCCTTGCCGAGCTGCGCGGCGGCCCGCGACAGGCTGCCGGTGGCGCGGATCGCGTCGAGCAGCGCCAGTTCGTCTTCGGACAGCATGAGGTCGCTCCACGGTGAGGATGTCGTGGATCGTAAGGTACTGGCGCGCCGCGGTCCAATCGGGCGATCGCGGCTGCGCCGCCCGCTTGCCGCGAACGGTCGTCACCGCCGGATCTCCCTGTCCCTATGGCTTCAGCGCACCGCTTACCGTGCAGGCCGCAGCATGATGCCCGTCAGCGCACCCGCCACGCACAGCGCGCCCACGTACAGTTCCGGCGCGTGCGGATGCGACTTCAGCAGTACCGAGACGAACACCGGCGTGAGACCGCCGAACACCGCATAGGCGACGTTGTACGAGAACGAGATCCCGGAAAAGCGCACGGCCGCCGGAAACGCGTGGACCATCGCGACCGGAATCGCCGCGACCGCCCCGACGCAGAAGCCGCATAGCGCGTAAAGCGGCAACAGCAGCGACGGATCGACGG
The DNA here is from genome assembly GCF_016899425.1 of Burkholderia sp. MS389. GTDB lineage: Bacteria > Pseudomonadota > Gammaproteobacteria > Burkholderiales > Burkholderiaceae > Burkholderia > Burkholderia sola. Next base: position 358,163 of record NZ_CP045995.1, on the reverse strand, counting down.
CGAGTCGCGACGCCATCAGCCAGTACGACGCACCGAGCATCAGGCAGCCGACGAAGATCGTGCGGCCGGTGCCGAACCGTCCCGCGATCGAACCGGCGACGATGCATCCGATCGTCAGGCAGAACGTCGCGGCCGAATTGGCCTGCAACGCAAGCGCGGGCGCGATGTGAAATTGCCTGGCGACGAGGGTCGGCGTCATCAGGATCACGACGACGATCGCGGCGGTGAGCGTCCACGTGAGGATCATCGATACCAGCACGGCTCGCCCGTGATCGCGCAGCACGGCTTTCAGCGGCACTTCGCGGGTCAGCGACCGGCTCCGCTTCATTTCGACGAATACGGGCGTCTCGTCGAGCCAGCGTCGCAGCAACGCCGACACGATCCCGAACAGGCCGCCGACGACGAAAGGCAGTCGCCACGCATACGCGCCGATCTCCGCCGGCGAATAATGACGATTGATCGTCGACGCGATCAGCGAGCCAAGCAGGATGCCGAGCGTCAGGCCGCCGGTCAGCAGGCCGCACGCATAGCCGACATGGCGCGGCGGCACGTGTTCGGCCACGAACACCCACGCGCCCGGCACCTCGCCGCCTACCGCCGCCCCTTGCAACAACCGGCACAGGAGCAGCAGCACGGGCGCGGCAATGCCGATGGACGCATAGGTCGGCAGCAGCCCCATCGCCAACGTCGGCAGCGCCATCATCATCACGCTCAACGTGAACATGCGTTTGCGGCCGACGAGATCGCCGAAATGCGCGAGCACCACGCCGCCGAGCGGGCGCGCGAGATAACCCGCCGCGAAAATGCCGAACGTCTGCAACTGCCGCAGCCAGTCGGGAATCGATGGCGGAAAGAACAATTGACCGATGACCGTCGCGAAAAACACGTAAATCACGAAATCGTAAAATTCGAGCGCGCCACCGAGCGCGGCGAGCGCGAGCGTCCGGTGATCGCGGCCGGTCAGCGGGCGATGGGATACAGCCGGAATCTGAAGCGAGTCTGGAAAGTTCATCTCGAAAAAGTCAGGAATCGGGAACCGCGCGCCAACCCGATGACGCGCTACGGATGGACAACACCCGGGCACCCCATGTCATTCCATTGCGCGTCGATTTTCCGCGGCGACTGTTCAAGGCTGCGCTCGGCAACCTCCATTTGGACTGCAGGCGGAGCAATGTCGGCACGCCGTGTCGCGAATCCGGTGCGACGCCGGGAATAAACGGCCGCCGTCGCGTGTTCCATGAGGATGGAGGGCGCACGAGCCTGCCGCTTGCGCGCGCCTCGCCCGTGCGTGACACGTTCACGCCTTCTCCTGGAGCAATCATGCGTTTTGCGGTTCTGGGCGCCGGCGCGGTCGGCTGCTACTTCGGCGGCATGCTGGCGCTGCACGGCCACGAGGTGGTTTTCATTGGCCGTCCATTGCACGTCGACGCGATTCGCGACCGGGGTCTGCGCGTCCAGACGCGCACGTTCGACCGTCGCGTGCCGGCCGACGCGTCGACCGATATCGACGCCGCGGCATCGGCCGACGTGGTGTTCGTGTGCGTGAAGTCCGGCGATACCGCGCAAGCCGCGCGCACGTTGAGCCGCGTGCTGGCGCCGCAAGCGCTCGTGGTCAGTCTGCAGAACGGCGTCGACAACGCGGCCGTGCTGCGCGCGGAGATCGCCAGCCCGGTCATTTGCGCGGCGGTCTATGTCGCCAGCGAGATGGCGGGCCCGGGGCATCTGCTGCACCATGGCCGCGGCGATCTCGCGATCGAAGCGTCGCCGTCGAGCGAACGGCTGGCGCAGGTGCTGCGGACAGCGGCCATTCCGACCCGGATCGCCGACGACGTGCGCGCGGCGCTCTGGCACAAGTTCATCCTCAATTGCGCGTACAACGCGATTTCCGCGATCGTGCAGTTGCCCTTGGGCGAGATGTCGCATCGCGATGCGTTGCGCGAAACGATGCGTGCGGCCGTCGCCGAGTGCATCGCGGTCGCGGCGGCCGAAGGCATCCATTTCGCCGACGGGCCGGCCGCGATCGTCGAGCGCATCGAAGCGACGATTCCGCCCGGCCAGTATTCGTCGACGGCGCAGGATCTGGCGCGCGGCAGACCCGGCGAGATCGATCACCTGAACGGCGCGGTCGTGCGGCGCGGGCGCGCGGCAGGCATCGACACGCCGGTCAATCGGACGCTCCATCTGCTCGTGAAGATGCTGGAAGCAAAGACGGCCGCGCGTTCGTGACGGGCGGCGCTCGCGCGTGCGTCGCCGACCGCCGCGGCGGGTCGAGCGGCGCCGCGCGGCCGGCGACGTGACGTCGGACGTCGAACCGGCCCGCCAGCCGCGCTGCCGCGCGCCGGCCGCGGCCGAACGCGCAGCGCCGATCCCCGCCGCTATTCGCGTTCGCCAGCCAGTCGCGCGAGCGCCGCGGCGATCCCCGCGCCATAGGCCGGGTCGGCCCGCGAGCAGTTGTCGATGTGGCGCTGCCGGATGTCCGCCGACACGCCGGCAAGCTGCCGTGCGGTGGTATCGAACAGGCACTGGCGTTGCCGCGCATCCATCAGCCGGAACAGGTCGCCCGGCTGCTGATAGTGATCATCGTCGACGCGATGATCCCAATGCGCGGCCGCGCCGTTCAGCTCGAGCGGCGGTTCGTCGAGCTGCGGCCGGTCCGACCACGCGCCCTTGCTGTTGGGCCAGTACGACGGCGCCGCGCCGAGATTGCCGTCGGTGCGCATCGCACCATCGCGGTGATAACTGTGGAACGGGCACTGCGGCGCGTTCACCGGGATCTGGGCGAAGTTGACGCCCAGCCGATATCGCTGCGCATCGCCGTAGGAAAACAGGCGCGCCTGCAACATCCGGTCCGGCGAGTAGCCGATGCCCGGCACGACGTTCGCCGGCGAAAACGCGGCCTGCTCCGTCTCGGCGAAGAAATTGTCGGGATTGCGGTTGAGCTCGAATTCGCCGACTTCGATCAGCGGAAATTCAGCCTTCGGCCAGACCTTCGTGAGATCGAACGGGTTGAACCGAAACGCTTTCGCCTGCGCGTCGGTCATCACCTGAATGTACAGCGTCCAGCGCGGAAAATTGCCGGCCTCGATGCTGTCGAACAGGTCACGCTGATGGGTTTCGCGGTCCCGGGCGATCAGCGCTTGCGCCTGCGCGTCGGTCAGGTTCTCGATGCCCTGTTGCGAGCGGTAATGGAACTTCACCCAGGTCCGCTCGTTCTGCGCATTGATCATGCTGTACGTATGGCTGCCGAACCCGTGCATGTGCCGGTACGATCGCGGAATGCCGCGCTCGCTCATGACGATCGTCACCTGGTGCAGCGCCTCGGGCAGCAGCGACCAGAAATCCCAGTTGTTTTCCGCGCTGCGCATGCCGGTGCGCGGGTCGCGCTTGACCGCATGATTGAGGTCGGGAAAGCGCAATGGATCGCGAAAGAAGAACACCGGCGTATTGTTGCCGACCAGATCCCAGTTCCCTTCCTCGGTATAGAACTTCAGCGCGAAGCCGCGGATGTCGCGCTCCGCATCGGCCGCGCCGCGCTCGCCGGCCACCGTCGAGAAGCGCACGAACATCGGCGTCTGCTTGCCGATTTCGGAGAAGAGCTTCGCCTTCGTGTACCGCGAAATGTCGTGCGTCACGGTGAAGGTCCCGTATGCGCCGGCGCCCTTCGCATGCATGCGGCGCTCCGGGATCACCTCGCGATCGAAATGCGCGAGCTTTTCGATCAGCCACACGTCCTGCAGCAGCGCGGGACCGCGCGCGCCGGCCGTCTGGATGTTGACGTTGTTGCTGACCGGCGCGCCGTTCGCATGGGCAATTTCGCGCGGAATCGAATCCTCTGACATGTCCTGGTTCCCCCAACGGTATGTGATTTCAGTTCATGGGTCGCGCGATCCGCCGTCGGTGCGGGCATCGCGCGTCGTGCAGACGGCCATCCGTCAGGCCGTCCACGGATAGATTGGAAATGGACGACGTATCCGGCGTTTGTCCGGTTTGTATCGGTTTGTACCGGGCTCCGTCGGCAGCCGGTTGCACCACGCGCGTCGCGCCGGCCGTCACGATGGTTCGCTGTCGGCGATCCGGTCGCCGAGCGCGCCGAGGTCCGCGTCGCCGGGGGCGGCGATCAGCGCATACGCGACTCCCGAGCGCCGCCACGTCACGACGTCCATGTTGCCGACCTGCTGACGGTCGGGCACGGTGTCCGGCCGCTCGTCCTTCATCACGCATAGCGCGACGGGCGCGCCTTGGTCGGGCAGATAGACGATCTGCACCAGTGGTTTGCGATTGAAATTCAGGCGCTGGATGCGCTTGAACGTCAGCCCGGCCGAGCGCAGGTCCGGAATCCGAATCCCCAGTCCGTCGTCCCGGCGAATCGTGTCGATCGTCTGCGCGGCGGCCGCGAAGTTCGCCGAATCGAATGCAACGGTGTCGCGCGTATAGAGCCGCTGATAATTGACGGCCGCCATGATCCACGGCGACATCCGCGCCTGCGCGACCACCGATGCGGGTGGCGGCGCGAAGCGCAGTACGGCGGCGCTGCAGAACGCGCCCGCGACGAATGCGACCGCGAGCCACGGCGCCATCATGCGAACGCGCGAGCGAACCGGCGTGGACGGCCGCCCACGTATGCCGGGCTGCGCTGGACCCGAGATTTGCCGATGATCGCCGCCGCCGACCGGCCGCGCCGACGGCGGCGCATGCGCGTGCGCGATGTCGGCGACCGTCCGGATCAGACTCTGCGGCACCGGCAGCCATGGGTGACGCTGAAACGCGCGCTGATAGGGCAACACCGATGCTTCGAGCAAGGCCACCCGCGTCGCGATCTCGACCGACGTTCGGATCGCCCGGTCGACTTCCGCGCGCTGGTGCGACGTGAGCGCTCCGTCCACGTATGCCATGAGCAGGACGTCGTCCATTTTCAAGCCCCCTGATCCTCACTGTTCGCCGCGCTTTTCACGGGTCGTTCGTGTCGATCGGCGAACAGCGCACCGATCGCCTGGCGAGCACGCGACAGCCGGCTCATGATCGTACCGATGGGCACATCGAGCACGTCGGCCGCTTCGCTATAACTGAGTCCTTCCACGCTCACCAGCAACATCACCGCGCGCTGCGCTTCGGGCAGTTGCTGCACGGCCCTGACGATCTGCGCATCCAGCGCCTGCTGCTCCAGTGTCGGCGCGGCGGGATCGGAGATGGTTTCGAGCAGGTCGTCGTCCCAGTCCATGCCCGAGCGCCGGCGCACGCTGCGCGCGCGAAGCTCGTTGAGCCAGGTCGACTGCACGATCGAGAACATCCAGCTGAGCGGTGCCGTTCCGGGCCGCAACTGATGCGCGCGTTCGAGTGCACGCACGCACGCGCACTGCACGAGATCCTCCGCGTCGTGCCGATCGCCGGAGAGACGCAGCGCGAACGTCCACAGGCGCGGAAGCATCGCGGGCAGCATGGCGGACAGTTCGGCCGCGGTCATCGACGTCGATCTCCGCAACGTGCAAGCCGGCCGACGCGGACGAACGGCCATGTCTGATGTGTATCCATGGGTTTAGGCGAAATTGAACGGGCAACACCCCTACAGCCCACGTAAACAGCTGGACGGCGCAGATATTCCATCCGCGGTCGCGTGTCGCCCGACAGGCCGGATCACGGGGCGCCGGCCGTGCGTCGGCGGCGTGGCGCGCGATGCGCGTCAGATCACCGTGACGACCACGTCGACGTTGCCGCGCGTCGCCTTCGAATACGGGCACGTCTGGTGCGCGGCATCGACCAGCGCCTGCGCGACGTCCGCGTCGACGCCCGGCACGCTGACGTTCAGCCGGGCCTGCAGGAAGTACGCGCCGTCGGCCATGGCCAGATCGATTTCCGCATCGACGTGCGTATCGCGCGGCAGCGCAACCTTCAGCCGTTGCGCGGCCAGCCCCATCGCACCGATGAAGCATGCCGACCAGCCCGCCGCCAGCAGTTGCTCGGGATTCGTGCCGGGCGCGGCCGAGCCGGGCCCGGCGAGCTTCACGTCGAGGCGACCGTCGGCACTGCGGGCCGCGCCGTCGCGCCCGCCGGTGGTGCGAGTCTTGCCGGTGTACAGAATTCTGGTTTGCTGGCTCATGATCGGTACCGTGCTGGATGGGGGTGAATGAACGGAGAACGTATTGCGTCGCCGGGATGCATTAGAGCGCGCCCACGTATCGGTCATGTGTCCCGACGCCGGGCTATTGCAACGTCATGTATCCATTCGCGACGCGTACACATTGAGAAACACATCCGCCGCTCCGGGCAAAGCCATTGCCGAAACGAAGCGGGAATAACGCTTCGCCCTGCGGTGTTCTGTTGAGGCAGACAACCTTTCGGGAGTGAAACGGTGCAGAACCCGCAGCAGGAAATCGACGATCGTCCGACGCCCGCGCACACGCGCGTGCGGGCACTCGGCAGCACGGAACATCTGTTCTGGTTGCTGGACCAGAATCGGCCGACGCATTTCGCGATGGTCGCGGAGATCGACCGGCGCTTTGCGCCCAGCGCATGGCACGCTGCCTTTCAGGCGCTGCAGCGCAGACATCCGCTGCTGTCCACCTGTATCGCCACCGACGCGCAGCACAATTCGGCGTTCCATTCGGTACCCGGCGCCGTGGTGCCGTTGCGCGTGATCGAGCACCACGCGACGTCGTGGCAAACCGAAACGGCCCGCGAAATCGCGACGCGCTTCGACTGGGCGACCGCGCCGCTGGTGCGCGCGACACTGTTGCAGCGCGAATCGACGTCGACGCTGATCCTGGTCGCGCATCACTCCGTACTCGACGGCATGGGCGCCGCGTATCTGATCGACGAACTGCTGCGCACGCTGACGGGCAAGCCCGCGGCGCCGCTGCCGCTCGTGCAGTCGCTCGAGACGCTGCTCGCGGCCGACCTGAACGACGCGGCCACCCTGCCCGCGCCCGTTCCGGCGCCGGAGCCGAAGCCGTTCCGTGCGAATACGACGGCGCTGCCGCACATCGACGCCGTCGCGCTTTCAGCCGAAGCCACGCGCCGCCTCGCCGCGCGCGCCCGGCAAGCGTGCACGACCGTGCATGGCGCGATTGCCGCAGCCGTTCATGAAGCGGGCCGGCGCCTGTCGAGCGACTGGGCCGCGCGCGCGTTGAGGACCGTCACGCCGATCGACGTACGCGCTTTCGCCAGCGAAGCCGGTGTCGCCAACGGCGTGTACATCACGCAGACCGTCACGATCGACGATCACCCGCGCGGGGTCGACTTGTGGACAGCCGCCCGCAAGATCAAGCAGGACCTCGCGCCGTCGCAAACGCGCGCGAGCGTCGCGGCGGAGCTGAAGGCGCTGGATACCGCGATGGCGGCGCGACCGAGCGTCGAACACGCGGCCGGCTTCCTGTCGAACGTGCTGGCCTTCGACGTCCTGCTGTCGAATCTCGGCAATCAACCCATCGCCGCCACGTACGACGGCGTATCGCTCGACGCGCTGTGGGGTCCGTTCGTGACATCCGGATTCGCCGACGATCAGGTCATCGGCGCCTGCACGATCGACGGCGTCCTGCGACTCGCGCATACGAGCCATCGCGCCATCCCGGGACTGCTCGGCGAAGTCCGCACGATTCTCGAGCACGCCGCCGGCTGAACGGCGGCCCGGCGCCGCGCCGGTTGCGCCGATTTCAGAACGCCGCGAGCGACACTCGCTTGCGGTGCTCGACGACCGACAGCAGCAGCGCCGCCAGCCCGCATGCGGCGATGAGCGTCAGCAGCATCGTCCTGCCCAGGGTGACCAGCACCAGGCTGCCGAGCGCCGGGAATCCGAACGCGCCGACGAAGTACGATGCGACGAACCACGTGAGCACCGCGTGCCGATGCCGCGCATCGGCGCTGTTGACGGCCTGCGCCTGGACGATCGGATAGATGAGGCCGTAGCCCGTGCCGAGCAGCACGGCGCTGGCCGAATGAAGGAGCGCATGGTGCGGCACGGCGAACGTCACCGCGACGCTCAGGATCATGAAGCCGAGCAGGATCTGCGTGGTCGCATCGACGCGCATCCGGATCACGAGCGCGCCGAGCAGCCAGCGGATGACGACCACCGTGGCCGAATACAGCCCGAAGAACGTTCCGGCCTTCACGCCGGTTTCCTGCGCCATCGACATCTGGAACGTCATCAGCCCCGAGAAGACGCTCGAGCCGAGCGCGATGATCGCGATCGGATAGATCGCGTGCGTGCGGGCGATCGCCGCCATCTCGCGGCCCCATCGTGGCCGCATCGGCCGCGCGGCGGGCAGCGACGCCGGCGACAGCCGGCCGAAGCATTCCAGCATGACGGCGGCCATCGCGCACAATCCGCCGACGGTGCAGAACACCGTCCCCGTCGTCCAGTGCCAGTTGCGTATCGCGAGCGACGCGACGGCCGGGCCGCCGCCGACGCCCGCCATCTGAAACGACCCGAACCGCAGGAACCAGCGCTCGCGTTCGGTATCCGCGGTGCGCTCGGCTAGCATCATCGGCGCCGCGAGGTAGAACGCGCCCCAGCCGACGCCGACCAGCAGTCCGGGCACGACGCTCAGTGAGCCGGTGCGGTCGATCAGCGCAAACCCGACGACGCCCGCGCCGACGACGAGTGCAGCCAGCGCAGCGGTACGGGCTGTGCCGATCGAATGGGCCAGCCATGCGACCAGCGGCAGGCCGATCAACGCGCCGACCATCGCTTCGACCAGCGCGACGCCGGTATCGACGTCGCCTCCGCCCGCCGAACGAAAATGCATCGACAACAGGAACGTCGCGCCGTATCCGCATGCCGTCAACAGCGCGCCCAGCAGCACGAACGATGCGCCGCGCGCGGACATCGTGTGGGGATCGGCCATCGTGCCTCCTGTCGTCTCGAAATTCCGGCCGGCCTGCCGGTCCTTCAGTTGACCGCGCCATCCAGCGGAATGCCGCGCCCGATTTCCCGATTGGACGCCCGCCATGTATCCGGCGTATGTCGCTCGCGTATCGAAATGTATCGGAGGAAATGAACGGCCCGCGGCGATGCGTTCATGCAGGCGCGAGCGGCAGTATCACCGTCGCCTCGAGGCCGCCGGTGCTGCGATTGTTCAGTCGCAGGTCCCCCTGCATCGCCCGCGTGAGCCGGCGGGCGATCGCGAGCCCCAGCCCCGACCCCGGCGCGCGCGCCGCCGTCTGCGGCGCGCGGTACCAGGGTTTGAACACCGCCTCGAGCTCCGTCGGCACGATACCCGGCCCCGAATCCAGCACGGTCAGCATCACGTGCCGCGCGTCGACGCATACACACAGGCGGACGTCGCCCCCGTAACGCAACGCATTGTCGATCAGGTTGACAAGCACGCGGCGCAGCGCGTGCGGGAACGTCACGAGAGGATGCCCGACCCGTCCGTCGAGATCGACGGTGAGGCCCGCGTCGCGATAGCTGTCGACCAGCACACCGAGCATCTCGTCCGCGTCGACACGGCGCGGCGGCTCCGGCACGCTGCATTGAAGCCGGGCGCACGCCAGGCTCGCGTCGACCAGTTCGCTCATCTCGGCAAGATCGCGCTCGATCGCATCGCGCAGCGCACCGTCATCCAGCATCTCGCTGCGCAGCATCATTCGCGTGAGCGGCGTGCGCAGGTCGTGCGCATAGGCGGCCAGCACGTGCAGCAATTCCGTCATGCGTTCCGCATGCTGGCGGTGCGCGCCGTTGATCGCGCGTGCGAGCGTCGAGATCGATGGCGCGCCGCGTTCGGCCCACGTATCGGGGAGCGCCTCGATACCTTGCTTGTCGATGGCATCGGCAAGCTCGCGCACGGTCGCATCCAGCCTGAGCATCCGCAGCCACGACCACAGCACGGCCGCGACCAGCGCGAACAGGATCGCCACGACGGCGGCGATCAGCAGACCCTCGCTGGCCACCGCGCGCAATGGGTTCGCGAACGTCGCGCGTGCGTCGTATATGCCGGCCGCGACCAGTGGCACGCCGGCGAAGAGCAGGAGGCGCACCGACCACACGACGAGTTCGCGCGGATGCGGGAACACTGCGCGGGCGACGCCACGCAGGCTGCGCGTGGCCCGCGATTCAAACACAGTCGCTGACGATAAGGTAGGAATGTGCGCCATCTTCGTTCTCCTGTCGCCGTCGCGGCGGACGGTACAGGACAGATGAAAACACGCGCACGGGGGCGTGCACCATCAAACGAGCGGCCATTCACCCCCTACGAAGGTTTAGGTTGCCGCCGCGGCAACCTAAACCGCCAGACGGTCAGCCGCGCCGGAGCGCGCGGGCGAGCCACCCTTCGAGTTCCCGCGCGTCGATCGGTTTTTCGAGGAGACACAGCGCGGCGCTCGCGCGCACGCGCTCGCGCTGGCGAACGGTGGCGAACGCCGTGACGAATATGGTCGGAATGCGCGCGCCGGCGGCTTCGATCCGCGACAGCACGTCGATGCCGTCCATCCCGGGCATCTGGATGTCGCAGATCAGGCAGCGCGTGCGCGCCACCCGGTCGGACACGAGGAATGCCGGCGCCGACGCGAACTCGCACGCGTCGCCGCCCAGCGCGCGCACGAAGCTTCTCACGGCGGCGCGCACGAACGGATCGTCGTCGACAATCGCTACGAGATCGGTGACTGAGAGTGAAAGAGACATCCGCGCTTATGGCCTGGGGAACGAGCACGCTCGCCCCATACTGCTACACAAGTCGCCAGCATACCGTCACGCCGCCGAACCGCCACCATATCTACGTATGGGTCGGCTTGCTCCCGACGGCGCCATCGCTACCGCGACGGCAATTCGATGCCGAGCGCGGTCATCTTGCGCACCAGTTCCGCGACGGAACGACACTTCATCTTTCGCATCGCCTGGCCGCGATGGATCTTGGCCGTGATCTCGGCGATGCCCATGTTGCCGGCGACCTGCTTGTTCATCAGGCCCGTCGCGACGTGTTGCAGCACCTCCCGCTCCCGCGGCGTCAGCGATTCCCAGCATTCGCGCAGATCGAGCAGCGACTGGCTGGCCTCCAGCCGCTGCGCGTCGCGGTCGAGCGCCGCGACGACCGCATCGATCATTTCCTGGTCATGAAACGGCTTCGTCAGGAAATCCATCGCGCCGGCCTTCATCGCCTTCACCGTCATCGCGATGTCGCCGTGCCCGGTCATGAAGATGATCGGCATCTGCGGGCCGCCATTCTCGACCAGCGACTTCTGGAACGCGATCCCGCTCTGCCCGCGCAATCGCACGTCGAGCACGAGGCAAGACGGCCCCGTCCCCTTCGGCGCCGCGAGAAACGCTTCGGTCGACGCAAACGCGCATACCGCCAGATCGATCGAGCGCAACAGGCTGACGAGCGCGGCACGCACGAATTCGTCGTCGTCGACGACGTAGACGACACGGCCGCTCCGATCGTCGGATGAAGTCGCCACGTTCGGCATTCTGATCTCGGGCATTGAAATATTCGCTGGTGAATTTGCTGGGACGGCCGCGTGACGGCGCGAAGGCATCTCGACGCATGCGGTGCGGCCGTCGCTCGAAGCGGGATGCCCCGTTCGCATGGTGCGGCCGGGCACGTTGCCGCGACGCATGCGGACGATGCCCCAACGATCGCCCACTCTGCCGGCATCAATGAAAACACGCGAACGCGCCAATTATTCCAGTCGCAATTCACCGATGCAACTGCGTGCGCATCGCGCTCGGCAGTTCATCGGCTTGCGCGGCCTCGTCACAGCGCATGACCGCCGGTCGTGCATCGGCGTCCGCGCGGAAACGACGCTGCATATCGACCGCGCCGACCGCGTCCGTCGGTTGCCGCTACGCGCCGACGCACCCATGGGTATCCGAATGTATCGGGCTTCGGGGCGGATACATGACATTGCAAAACGCTGCGCGCCGGACACATGCGCGATACCTCCCGGAGGCTCAATACACACACGGCGGAGCCTGATACGAACACGACGCCGCGGGCCCATGCAGGCTCCCGACGCCATCAGGTGACGCGAATACGTTCCGATCCATCCTTCTTCAGGAGCCCCGCATGAACACTTCGAAAATCACGCTCGCATTCGCCGCGCTCGCGCTGACTGCATCGGCCTACGCGGCGTCCCCGGCCGACACGGTCGCCGGACATTCCGACGTGCAGGCCGCCACCCAGTGGGCGCCGCTCGCACCGATGGCGAAGACCCGCTCGGAAGTCCGCCAGGAGCTCGTGGCGGCGCGACAGAACGGCGAGCTCGACGCGCTGAGGAAACTCTATTCCGGGCATTGAACGGCAGCCCTCGTGTCGAGCCCGGCACGGGCGGGACACCGCCGGCGTCCTCGCCTGCGCCCGGGCCGTCACTGCATTTCGCCCCAGGTAGGGGGCACGCCCGTCCGCCCATGAAGCCAACCGAATTTTCAACGATGCTTCCCGACATGCTGCCGCGTCTGCGGTCGTTCGCGCTGCGTCTGAGCGGGAATCGACACGACGCCGACGAGCTCGTGCAGCGCGCATGCATTCGCGCGCTCGAGCGGGTTCATCAACTGCGGTCCGATACGGCGCCGGTCAGCTGGGTCTTCTCGATCGTCCATTCGATCTGGCTCAACGAGTTGCGGCGACGCAATCGGCGCGACCGCCTGCTGCTCGAGTGCAGCGACGCGCTGCTGGAAACGGTCGCCGATCCGCGCGCAGCGTCGGAGACCGCCGTGGCCGTCCGCCAGATCGTCGACGCCGTCGAACGGTTGCCCGAACCGCAGCGCATCGCGTTGCTGCTCGTCAGCGTCGACGGGCTGAGCTACAGGGAAGCCGCGTACACACTCGACATCCCGATCGGCACCGTCATGAGCCGGATATCGCGTGCGCGCAAGGCAATCCGCATCGCGCTCGGCGGCGGCGCAGCGCGCACGTCGCGGGACAACTTCACGGGTTCGGCGGCCGGCGGCTGATGCACGTTGCCGCGGGCAAGTCGATCGCCGCGGGTCCGCCTCGCTCGCGGCGCGTCGCGGCCATGCACGAACGGCGACGGAATAAACGCCGTGCGTGGCGTGTTCAGTGTAGGCAATCGCATCCGCCGCGGGGGATGCGACCAGGCACCTACTACTCGACACGAAATATGTCAGCACTTTCCAGAATGCTACTCGTCTATGACGGAACCGACGAGGCACAGGCCGCGCTCGCGCGATGTGCGGCGCTGTCGCACGCGCTGTCCGCGGCGGTCGACGTCGTCACCGTCGTGGATCCCGTGACCGCGAACGCGCAGACGGCCGGACTGCTCACCGGTCTCGCCCACCACCGCCTCGAGGAATTCGCGCGCGACGCACTTCAGCGCGCGATCGTCAAACTCGCGGACGACGGCATCGACGCGCGCGGCTTCGTGCGATTCGGACGCGCGGCCGACGCCGTCGCCGCCCACGCGCTGACCACCCGTCCGGACATGATCGTCGTCGGCCATCGCGCGAGCAGCGGGTTCGCGCGCTGGTGGCGCGAGCGCCCGGTTCACTTCGATCTCGCCGAGCGCCTTCGCGGTGCGGCGCTGATCGTCGTGACGGTGCCGTCCGCGTAGGGCCGCCGCTCGCGCCGCGCGCATCACGCGTCCGGCTCGGTCGCGTCGGGCACCGATACGCCGGTGCATGACTGAATGGTCGCCGCGAGAATCATGCGTTGCCGGTTGGCGGGCAGGCAAACGTCGCTCGAGCGCGGACGGAACACGCGATCGCCGCGCGCGATCGCGCTTCCCGTCAACGCGCAGACCGCCGGTTCGCGTGCGCGGCTGCGGCACCAGATCTGCTCGGTATACCGTCCCGAACGCGAGTCGCTCCATGAAACGGTGATCATGGACGACGACAGGCACTCGATCACCTCGATCGCGTCAAGCGGGGCTTCACGTGCGCGCGTGTCGTCGTCGTCGCACCGGCGCCGGCCGAAGCGGCGCGACTTGTATCGCGTGCGCTGCGCTTGCCGGCAAACATCGCGTTGCTCCAGCGAAGGATCGAGGACATTGATCAACGTGCGAATCATGATGTCCGCTTCAGGCAGGGTCGCCATCATCGTTTCTCCCATCCGGTCGTGTCGGTCGTATCGGTCGTGTGAAAGCGGACGCACGCAAGCGGCCACGGCGGTGCGTCCGGCCGTCGCTCAGGCGCCGCCTTCCGAGCGCAGCGTGATCCGGCTGTTCACCGCCGTGACGCCGCGTACCTTCCGCGCCGCCTCGACCGCCAGATGATCGAGGTCTTCGCTTTCGACCTGGCCCGTCAGCGTCACGCGTCCGGTCGACGCGTTGCCGAACACGACGATCGGCTTCCCTTCAAGCCCCTTCGTATGGGACAGTGCCTTCTGCACCGACCGCGAGAACGTGCGATTGGCCGCACGGACCGCCTTCTTCGACGTGCCGGCCGCCGGCGTCGTCGTGAGCGCGGCATCCGCGCCGGCCGTATCGGGTCGTTCGTCCGCGAACGCGCGCAGGTTCATGCCGGCGATCAGGGCGACGGCGAGGCCGCCGGTGACGACGATGTGTCGGAGTTTCATGATGGGTTCCTTGGATGTCTGGTATCGGATCGACAAGCACGTGTGTTCCGGCGACCTGCGTCGTCACGATGCGCACGCATCACGTCCGCGCCGCGTCGCGATTCCGACTCGCTGACGGGTCGGTCGAGCCGTCGTCAACGTGAATCGTGTACCGGTGAAGCGAGCATAAGGTGACGCGTCGGCGTGCTCCATAGCATCTGCAGCTAGCCGCCTGACGCGTCGGCATGAGTCGCCGCATACGTTCGTATAGGCAGCCGGTCCGTTTCCCCCCTGCCCCTTCCCGCGACGTGCACCGGTCGCGCACCGATTCACGCCCCGACACATCGCGCCCGTGCCCGCTCACATCGAAGAAACCGGCAGTGTCACCGTGGCCCGCGTGCCGCCGTGCTCGCGCGGCGCAAGTTCCAGCTGCCCGTTGTGCGCTTCAACGATGGACTTGCAGATGGACAGCCCCATGCCCATTCCGTGCGGCTTGGTGGTGAACAGCGGTTCGAACAGGCGCGCGGCCACCTGCGGATCGAAGCCGTCGCCGTTGTCGTCGATCCGGATGCGCACGAGGTTCCGCTCCAATTCGCATGTCAGCACGATGACACGCTTTCCTTCAGGTGTACCAATCATCGATTCCGCGCCGTTCATCAGCAGGCTGATGATGGCCTGCTGCAGCGGCACGCGTTCGCCGCGCATCGGTATCGCCGACGCACATCCGTCGACGCGCAGGTTCACCTTCATCGCGTCCAGCGTGCTTTCGAGTATCTCCGCCGCCTCGCGCAGCGCATCGGCGAGGTCGAACACGGCGAACACGGGCGCCGTGCGCCGTGCCCTGGCGCGCAGCGCACCGATGATGGTCCGCGCCCGCACCGTGCACGCACAGATGTGCGCAAGCATCTCGCGGGCGGCTTCGATGTTCGGCGCGCCGCGGTCGAGCCATTTCAGCCCGGCACGCGCGGACGTGTCGATCGCCGTGACGGGCTGGGCGACCTCGTGCACGATCGACGCCGCAAGCTCTCCGTACGCGGTCAGCCGACTGGTGCGGTCCATTTCGGACTGGGTTTCGCGCATCGCGGCTTCGACGCTGCCCACGCGTGCGCGCTGCGCGTCCAGCTCGTCGCGCAGCCGAAGATTCTCCAGCACGCATCCGGCATGCGGCGCAATGATCTCGACCAGTGCGGCCTTCGCCGGCGTAAACATGCCCGGCAGGTCGCCATGCTCGAGATACAGCGCACCGATCAGTTCACCATTGCACCGTATCGGCACGCAGATCACCGAGCGCGGCTTGCGGCGGCGCACATAGTCGTCCGTTCGCCAATGGTCGGCGGCGCACGCATCGCGCAGCACCAGGCCGTTGCGCAGGTGCACGGCGGCGGCAATGATCGGCACGGGCAGCCGGTCGACCGACCGCCGCTCGGTGTGCGGTCCGTTCGCGGCCGTCGCGACGGCGGCTGCCTCCCAGCCGCCGTCGCGCAGCACCGCGATCACGCCCCACGTTGCCCCCGCCCCCCGCAGCGCCGACTCGAGCAGTGTCGCGACGCGCGTCGCGGGCGAAGCCTCGTGCGCCATTGCGCGCGAGACGTCGTGCAACACGTGCACGTCGATCGACAGCAGCGATCGAGGCATGAGTTCGTCGAAGGCCGGGCCCGCTTCGGCGCCACCCGGATCGACGCGCGATTTCCATGGCGTCCGCGCAGCGAGCGCGCTGCAGACATCGTCGAGTTCGTTGTTCATGGGTCTATCTCCTGCTTGCCGGCATCGGCCTCTGCCAACCTGAAATCAACATTTCATGTAGTGAGTACTCCACAAACGAATGGTAGCAGCAGTTTCTCAAAATAAAAATGTGAAGATAGCGTTCACGCCTCCTCCATGCGTGCCGATACGTCGGACACGACTCCCACAACCCCTTGAATCAATTACCTATTCATGATTTGTTGCGAACCCGTCGAGAGTTCCGTAGAATCCCGAATTCATGTAGCGTTCCCTGTACGAAAGTTCGAGGAATGCCGCTGTTCCAGGTTTCTTTCAGGCGGCAGGACGAGGTTGCCGGCCGCCATAGGAGCGGTATGACTCAAGCAACAAAAGCCAAGACGGTGCGCGGAACCGGTGTCCGGGAGGCAGCGGCACAGGAAACCCGCGACAAGATCCTGCGCGCGGCGACCAAGGTCTTCGCGCGCTACGGCTACGAAGGCGGCAGCGTGGAGCGGATCTCCAGGCTGGCGAAATCCTATGACCGGATGATCTATTACTACTACGGGAGCAAGGAGGGCCTGTTCGTCGCGGTGCTGGAAGGCATCTATCGGCGCATGGACGAGGCGGAGCTCAAGATGGCGCCGGATCCGTCGAATCCCGTGGAAGCGCTCAAGACCGTGATTCGCTTCAAGCTGGACTACTATTGGCGCAATCCCGATTTCATCACGCTGCTCAACACCGAGAACCTGCACCAGGGCAAGCATTTGGCCAGGCTCGAACGCCGGGGCGAATATTCGTCGCATGCGGTGCAGATCGTGGCCAGGATTCTCGAAAACGGCGCCGAACAAGGATTGTTCCGCACGGAACTGAACGCGCGCGACGTTTTCCTGCTGATCATTTCGGCAGCGTATTTTTATACGTCGAACCGCCACACGTTGTCCGCGTTCCTCGGCGAGGAACTGAATGCGCCGGAGGCCGTGCGCCGATGGGAAGCGTTCGTCATCGACAGCGTGCTGCGGGTCGTTCGCAAGGATCCGCCGATCGGCGATTGAGCGTGTGCCGGCGCCGATGTCGCCCCGCGTGACCATGACGATGCAGACACCTTGAAATGAACTACGTTCGCGCCACTACCCTCGACGAAGCGCTCGGTACGCTCGCGGCGCAGCCGCGGCCGCGCATCGTGTGCGGGGCCACCGACGCATTTGCCGATATCGGGCTCGTGCCGGCGCGCTCGGCATGGCTGGATATCAGCCGCGTCGACGCGCTGCGCGGCATCGAGCTGAACGACGGCGTCGCCCGTATCGGTGCGGCCGCCACGTGGGACGCCATCGCGCGCACGGCATGGCTGCCCGTGGCGCTCACGGACGCAGCCGCGTCGATCGGCCCCCGGCAGATTCGCGTGCAGGGCACGATCGGCGGGAACGTGTGCCATGCGTCCGCCGTCGCGGACGGCATCCCCGCGCTGCTGGCGCTCGATGCGAGCGTCGAACTGGCCAGCGTGCGCGGCATGCGCCGCTTGCCGTTGGCCGAATTCCTGCTGGGCAACCGCCGGACCGCGCTGGACGCCGACGAATTGCTGGTGGCGCTGCGGTTTGCGCAACCCCGCGCGCACGCGCGTACGTCGTTCATCAAGTGCACGAATCGCGACGGCGCGGCGATCGCCGTGGTGTCGGCCGCCGCGCAGTTGCGCGTGTGCGCCGCGGGGACGATCGAGGCGGCCGCCGTTGCCGTCGGCGGCGCCTCCGACGTTGCGCGCCGGATGCAGGTGCTCGAAAATGCACTGACGGGCCGGCGGCGCGACGAACTGGCCGACG
This sequence comes from Burkholderia sp. MS389, assembly GCF_016899425.1. Classification (GTDB taxonomy): domain Bacteria; phylum Pseudomonadota; class Gammaproteobacteria; order Burkholderiales; family Burkholderiaceae; genus Burkholderia; species Burkholderia sola. The sequence continues at coordinate 340,210 of NZ_CP045995.1, read as the reverse complement.
TGCTTGCAACGTCGCCGCTGGACGAGCTGTCCCCGGCCGACGACTGCCGGGCGACCGCCCTGCATCGCCTTCATCTCGCGCGGCTGGCCATCTCGCGCGCTTTCACATGCTGCATCGAGGAGAACGCACGTGGCGCATCCGCAGCCTGACCCGCTTGCCGACGTTCGCGAAACGATCGCGGGCGGCGGCCCGGCGATTTCGCCGGAACCGGACTGGTTCGACCTCAACGGCACGCGGCGCCCCCTGCCGGCGGACCGCTCGCAGCGCCTCGTCGACCATCTGCGTGCGGACCTGCGCCAGTTCGGCACCAAGGAAGGCTGCCGCCAGGGCGATTGCGGCAGTTGCACGGTGATCGTCGACGGCGACGCACGCTATGCATGCCTGATCCCGGTCGGGCAGATCGCGGGGCGCCGTGTCGTCACCGTCGAAGGTCTTGCCGACGGCACGCGATGCGGCAGCCGCCTGCAGCAGGCGTTTCTCGCCCATCAGGCGGTGCAATGCGGTTTCTGCACGCCCGGCATGCTCACCGCGGCGGCGGCGGCCATCGACGCCGGCGAAGTCAGCGACCGCGCCGGTGCGCGGGCCGCGATCGACGGCGTGCTGTGTCGCTGCACCGGCTATCAGAAGATCGTCGACGCGGTGACCGAAGTCGGATGCGGCGCCGCCGCACGGTGCCGCACGCCCGCGCCGGCCGAAGGGCCGTCCGTCGGCGTCCCGCTCACGCGTCTCGACGGCCCCGAAAAAGTCGACGGCAGCCAGCGATTCGGCGCCGACGACTACCCGGCCGACAGCCTGTTCGTGCGCGCGGTGCGTTGCCCGCATCACCGCGCACGTTTCGCGTTCGGCGACCTCGCCGCATTCGTCGACGCGCATCCGGGCGTGCATCGCGTCCTCACCCACGCCGACGTGCCGGGCATGAATCTGCACGGCGTCGCGACGCCGTACGCGGACCAGCCGGTCCTTCCGGATACCGAGACACGCCACCATCTCGAGGCGGTCGCGCTGGTGGTCGGCGAGCGCGCCGCGCTCGCGGCGCTCGATTTCGACCGCTTTCCGGTGCGGTGGGCGCCGCTGACGCCGGTTCTCGCGATCGCCGACGCCGTGCTGGACGACAGTCCGCAGCTGCACGCCGATCGCCCCGGCAACGTGCTGATCGAGGGCGTGGTGCGCCGCGGCGACCCGGAGCGCGCGATACAGGATGCCCGTCACGTCGTCAGCGCAACGTTCCAGTCCAGTTTCGTCGAGCATGCGTACCTCGAGCCGGAAGCCGGCTGGGCGCGACGCGTGGGCAACGTGATCGAAATCCATTCGTCGACGCAGGCGCCGCATCCGCATCGCGCCGACCTCGCGCGCATTCTCGGCGTGGCGCCGGAACAGGTGCGCGTCGTGGCGACCGCGGTCGGCGGCGGCTTCGGCGGCAAGCTCGACATGACGGTCCAGCCGCTGCTCGCGATCGCGGCCTGGCATCTCGACCGGCCCGTCGCGATGGCGTTCTCGCGCGAGGAATCGATGGCCACGTCGACCAAGCGCCATCCCGGCCGCATGACGTCCAGCATCGCCGCCGATGCCGATGGGCGGCTGCGCGCGGTGACGTTCGAAGGCGACTACAACACCGGCGCGTTCGCGTCCTGGGGGACGGCCGTCGCGAATCGCGTACCGGTGCATGCGGGCGGCCCGTACGTGATTCCGCACTACGCGGCGCACACGCGCGCGATTCATACGCACGTCACGCCGGCCGGCGCTTTCCGCGGCTTCGGCGTGCCGCAGACGACGATGTCGCAGGAACAGCTGATCGACGAGCTGGCGTTCGCGGCGGGCATCGATCCACTCGAGTTCCGCGCGCTGAATGCGTTGCGCCCCGGCGATACGCTGCCGACCGGACAAGTGCTCGACGACAGCGTCGGCCTCGTCGCATGCCTCGATGCGCTGCGTCCGGCGTGGCGTGACGCGCATGCGCGGATCGCGACGCTGAATGCGGCGGCGCCCGGCCACATTCGTCATGGCGTCGGCGTCGCGGCGTTCTTTTACGGCTGCGGCAACACCGCATTGCCGAATCCGTCGACGGTCCGCTTCGGCATCCGGCGCGACGGCACGATCGTCCTGCACCAGGGTGCGGTGGATGCCGGCCAGGGCGCGAACACGGTCATTCCGCAAATCGCGGCCGACGCGCTGGGCGTACCGGTCGACCGGCTGCGATTCGTCGGCCCGGATACCGCGCTGTCGCCCGATTGCGGCCGCACGTCGGCGTCGCGGCAGACCTTCATCACCGGTCGCGCGGCCTTCCTTGCCGGCTCCGCGCTGCGCCACCGGCTGCTCGCGTTCGCCGGCGCGGCGTCCGATGCGCGGATTTCGTCCGATGCGCGCGGCATCGCCGTCGACGGCCATCCGGTGGATCTGCGGACGCTGCCCGTCGATGCGCACGGCTACGTGATCGCGGCCGAGGAGCGCTTCGATCCGCCGACCACGTCGCTCGATGCGTCGGGGCAAGGCACGCCTTATGCAACCTACGCGTTCGGCGCGCAGATGGCGGAGGTCGCGGTGGACCGCGAAAGCGGGCGCGTGCGCGTACTCAAGGTCGTGGCCGCGCACGACGTCGGCAGGATGGTCAATCCGACGCTGCTCGAAGGACAGGTCGAAGGCGCGGTCGCGCAAGGCATCGGCATGGCGCTGATGGAGAAGTACCACCCCGGCCGATACAACAATCTGCACGACTACGTGATTCCGACCGTGCACGACATGCCCGACGTGCAGTCGATCTTCGTCGAGGCGCCGACGGCCGTCGGCCCGTACGGCGCGAAAGGCATCGGCGAGCCGGCGCTCGTGCCGACGGCCGCGGCCATCCTGAACGCGATCCATCACGCGACCGGCGTACGCATCCGCGAAGCGCCGGCCACGCCGGACGTCGTGCGGCGCGCACTCGCGACCGGCAAACGCCCTTCCGCGCTTCGATAGCGCCATCCCTACTTCACGAACAACAACAATGACGACAACGAGAGATGCCGACGAAGCCGCGCTGCGAATCGTGCCGCGCGCGTCGTGGTACGCCGAACTCGATTCCGCGGGCAAGCGCGCGTTCAAGGCGGCGTTCGCCGGCTGGGCGACCGATGCGTTCGACTTCATGGTGTTCAGCTTCGTGCTGGCTTCGCTGATCGACCTGTGGGGCCTCGATCGCGGCAAGGCCGGCCTGTTGAGCACCGTGACGCTGATTTTCTCGTCCGTGGGCGGCTGGATCGCGGGCATCCTCGCGGATCGATACGGACGGGTCAAGGTATTGCAGGGGACGATCCTGTGGTTCTCCGTCTGCACGCTGGCAATCGGTTTCGCGCAGAACTTCGAGCAGATCTTCGTGCTGCGCGCGCTGCAAGGGCTCGGCTTCGGCGGCGAATGGGCCGTCGGCGCCGTGCTGATCGGCGAGATCGTCGCACCCGCCCATCGCGGCAAAGCGGTCGGCCTCGTGCAGAGCGGCTGGGCCATCGGCTGGGGCGGCGCGGCGATTCTCTACAGCATCGCGTTTTCGGTCCTTCCCGAGTCGCTGGCCTGGCGCAGCCTGTTCTGGGTGGGTATCGTGCCCGCCCTGCTCGTCCTGTACGTACGCAAGCACGTACCCGAACCGGAAGTGTTCGTGCAGGCGGACGCCGCCCGCAAACAAGGCGCAGGCCAGCCGTCGGTGTGGGCGATCTTCTCGCGCGCGCACGCACGGCGCACGGTGCTGGCCGCGCTGCTCTGCACCGGCATCCAGGGCGGCTTCTATGCGATGTCGACGTGGCTGCCGGCCTTTCTCAAGATCGAGCGACACCTGTCGGTGCTCGATACGGGCGCCTATCTGTTCGTGATCATCGTCGGGTCGTTTTGCGGCTATGTCGTCGGCGCGTATCTTTCCGACTGGTGGGGACGCCGACGCAACTTCATGCTGTTCTCCGCGCTCTCCCTCGTGTCGGTGTGCGCGTACCTGACCGTCCCGCTGTCGAATGCACAGATGCTGTGGCTCGGCTTTCCGCTCGGCTTTTCGTCATGCGGCATCTTCAGCGGCGTCGGCGCGTACCTGACGGAACTGTATCCGTCGACTTTCCGCGCCAATGCGCAAAGCTTCACCTACAACTTCGGACGCGGCATCGGCGCGCTGTTCCCGAGTCTCGTCGGGATGCTGAGCCATTCGCTCGGCCTCGCGCTGGCCATCGCGATCTTTTCCGGCGCAGCCTATGGCGTGGTGCTGCTCGCCGTCCTGCTGCTGCCGGAGACGAAGGCGACGTCGCTTTGAATGCCGGACGCGGCTGCGGCCGCTAGCCGCGAACAGCCGCCGCGCGGTCGACTTCCGGTATGCTGATCCAAGCGAAATCCCGGGAATCAAGGTAACCACTGCGATGGACATCGCGATCCGCATCGAAGGCCGTCACGACCTGACGGGGCAAATCTTCCGGCAACTGCGCACGGCGATCGTCGACGGGCGGCTCGAAGGCGGCGCGCGGCTGCCGTCGACGCGCGACCTCGCGAAACAGCTCGGCGTGTCGCGCAAGACGACGCTCGACGCGTTCGAGCGCCTCGTCGCCGAGGGCTACCTGACGACGCGCGCGGGCGACGGCACGTTCGTCGCCCGCGGCCTCGCGCGCGTGCCGCATGCCGCGGCAACGTCGGCGCCGTCGATCGTCGACGAGATGCCGCGCATCGACGCGGTCGATGCACGCGCGCTGTGGAACGACCTGCCCGACGCGCTCGCGATGCCCGCGCCGCAGGACGCGCCCGGCTTCGACTTTCGCGGCGGCGTGACCGACAAGACGCTGTTCCCGTTCGACGCCTGGCGGCGCTGCCTGCATCACGCGCTGCGCCAGCAGGCGCGCGGGCCCGGCCAGTACCACGACCCGGCCGGCGATCCGCAGTTGCGCGGTGCGATCGCGCGCTACGTCGGATTCAGCCGCGCGGTCGCCTGCAGCTGGGACGACGTGCTCGTCACGCAAGGCGCGCAACAGGCGCTCGACCTGCTCGCGCGCGTCGTCGTGCGGCCGGGCGACGTCGTCGCGGTCGAGGATCCCGGCTATCCGCCCGCGCGCGCCGCGTTCGCGTCGCTCGGCGCGACGGTGATCGGCGTGCCGGTCGACGCGCAGGGCCTCGTCACGGAACGGCTGCCCGACGACGCACGGCTCGTCTACGTGACGCCGTCGCATCAGTTCCCGCTCGGCATGCCGATGACGCTCGATCGCCGCGTCGCGCTGCTCGAATGGGCGCAGCGCCGCCGCGCGGTGATCATCGAGGACGACTACGACGGCGAATTCCGCTTCGAAGGCCGGCCGGTCGAATCGCTGAAGAGCCTCGACCGCACGGGCCTCGTCGCGTACGTCGGCACGTTCTCGAAGACCATCTTTCCCGAGCTGCGGATCGGCTACGCGATTCCGCCGCGCGCGCTGCGCGGCGCGCTGGCCAAGGCGAAGCAGATCGTCGACTGGCACACGTGCACGCTGACGCAGGCGGCGCTCGCGCGCTTCATGCTCGAAGGCGATTTCGCGCGGCACCTGAAGCGCGTGCAGAAGCACTACGACGCGCGTCGCAAGATGCTGATCGCGCACCTGCGCGGCGAACTCGCGCCGTGGTTCGACGCGATCGTGCCGACCGCCGGCATCCATCTCGCCGCGCACCTGAAACCGGGGCTCGACGAAGCGGCGCTGGTCCGCGCGGCGCGCGCGCAGGACATCGGCCTGTACGGGATCTCGGCGTTTCACGTGGGCGGGCCGGTGCGCCCGGGGCTGCTGTTCGGCTATGGCGGGATCGACGCGCTGCGCATCGACACGGCGCTCGCGAAGCTGGCCGGCTTGCTCGATGCCGGCATCGCGGGCGGCCCGCCACTGGTTACCTGAATTTCCGTGGAATTGGCTATTCAAGCAGGCCAGTACGGCTCTTAAAGTGGGTCCTGTCGCGCCACTCCGGCGCACCCAACCGAAAAGGACCTGCCATGCAACCGCGCCTGAACTTCTATGCCGCCAGCCCGAATGCGATCAAGGTGATGCGCAACGCCGAGGAATTCCTCGCGAAGAGCTCGATCGAGAAGCCGCTCGCCGAACTCGTCCGCCTGCGCGCGTCGCAGATCAACGGCTGCGCGTTCTGCGTCGACATGCACACGACCGACGCGCGCAAGGGCGGCGAAACCGACCGCCGTCTCGCGACCGTCGTCACGTGGCGCGAAACGCCGTTCTTCACCGAGCGCGAACGCGCTGCACTGGAATGGACCGAGGCGCTGACGCTGGTGGCCAGCAACCACGTGCCCGACGCCGTCTGGGAAGCCGTGAAGCCGCACTTCACCGACGAGGAGCTGTTCGACCTGTCGATGCTGATCGCGACGATCAACGCGTGGAACCGCTTCGCGATCGCGTTCCGCAAGATGCCCGAGTAAGGCGCCGACGATGATCCGTTCCCCGCTCCATCGCGTCGCGCTGTGCGCCGGGCTCGTGCTCGCCGCGGCGCTGCCGGCCGCCGCTCACGCGCACGACGCCGACGACAGCGTGCACGCGATCATGCAGCAGGCCGTGCCCGAAGCGCCCGGCAAGCTCGCTGTCGTCGCGACGGTCGACTATGCGCCCGGTCAGGTGTCCGAACCGCACCGGCATCTCGGCTCGGTGTTCGCCGTCGTGTCGAAAGGCGAAGTGCTGTCGCAGGTGAACGACGGCCCGCTGCGCCGCTATCGCGCCGGCGAAGGCTGGTACGAACCGCCCGGCTCGCGCCATCAGGTGTCGCGCAACGCGAGCGCGACCGAGCCCGCGCAACTCGTCGTGTTCGGGCTGACGGGCGAGCATCAGCCGCTGAAGTCGCCGATCGATCAGTGATGCCGGAACGGGCGCGGGCGCGACAGGGCCCGCGCCCGTGTGCCGCGCGCTCGCCCGCCGGTTTTCCGCCTGCGTTCGCTGTCCGGCTGTTTTCCGCCTGTTTTCCCGCCCTTTCTCGTTAGCCGCTTCCTACATTCCGGCGCGGGTGCCCTGCCCGCCGTCGCGTCGCCCCCCCCGCTCGTCCACGCCGCTGCTTGCCGTTCCCCTGATCGCGATCAACGCACGCGCGGATCCTTCCTTGAAATTAACTAACCCATCAATTAGCGTCATCTGCATGAACGCGAAATCCGCCGTCGCCCGGCCGCGCGGGCGCCGCCCGTCGGTGGACGATTTCGACCTGCGCGACCACATGCTCGACGTCGCGACGCAACTGTTCGCCGAACGCGGCATCGCCGCGACGACCGTCGCGCAGATCGCCGCCGCTGCCGGCGTCACGTCCGCGATGGTCCACTACTATTTCACGAATCGCGAGCAGCTGCTCGACGCGATCGTCGACGAGCGGATCGCGCACGCCATCGCGTTCGTGTGGCGGCCGACCGACCCGCCCGCCGACGACCCGTTCGCGCTCGCCGCCGAACTCGTCGACCGCTTCTTCGACGTGACGGGCCGGATGCCGTGGCTGCCGTCGATCTGGCTGCGCGAGATCGTCCACGAAGGCGGATTGCTGCGCGAACGGATGATCCGCCGCATTCCGCTCGAGCACGTCGGACACCTCGCCGAACGCATTCGCGCCGCCCAGCGGGCCGGCACGCTGAATCCCGCGCTCGAACCCGCGTTCCTGTTCCATTCGATCGTCGCGCTCGTGATGCTGCCGCTCGCGACCGCGAAGCTGTGGCAAAGCGCGCGCGGCCTGCCGCCGATCGACCGCGACGTGCTGCACCGGCATGTCCGCGCGCTGCTGGATTCGGGCATGCGGCCGCCCGCTGCCGCCCCTCGCGCACGCACGCGCGCGCCGCGGAGGCCGTCGTGAACGCGGCGCGCACCTGGCCGCTCGCGCTGGGCGCGGCCGTCGCGCTGCTCGCCGGCTGCGGCCGCCAGACCGATCGCACGCCGACGTATCAAGGCTACGTCGAAGGCGAATTCGTGTACCTGTCGTCGTCGCAATCGGGCACGCTGACGCAGCTGTCGGTCGAGCGCGGCCAGGCAGTCGCCGCCGGCGCGCCCGCGTTCTCGCTCGAGGCCGTCAACGAAACGGCCGCGCTGCAGCAGGCGCGGCATCAGTTCGACGCGGCGCGTGCGCAGCTCGCCGATCTGCAGACCGGCAAGCGCCCGCCCGAAGTGAACGTGACGAAGGCCCAGCTCGCGCAGGCGGCCGCCCAGGCCGCGCGCGCCGCTGCGCAGCTCGCCCGCGACGAACGCCAGTACGCGGCGGGCGGCATCTCGAAGCAGCAGCTCGACGATGCGCGCACGGCCGCGCAGACCACCGCCGCGCAGATGCGCGAGCTGCGAAGCCAGGTCGACGTCGCGCGCCTGCCGGGCCGCGCGCAACAGGTTGCCGCGCAGGCCGCGCAGGTCGACGCCGCGCAGGCGGCCGTGGCCGAGGCGCAATGGAAGCTCGACCAGAAGCGCGTCGCCGTGCCGGCGGCCGGGCGCGTGTACGACACGCTGTACCGCGTCGGCGAATGGGTGCAGGCCGGCAATCCGGTCGTGCAGATGCTGCCGCCGCAGAACCTGAAGGTGCGCTTCTTCGTGCCGGAGGCCGCCGTCGGTTCGCTCGCGCCGGGCCGCGCGGTCGCGATCCATTGCGACGGCTGCGCGGCCGACGTGCCCGCACGCATCACCTACGTGTCGAGCGAAGCCGAATACACGCCGCCCGTGATCTACAGCAACGAGAGCCGGAGCAAGCTCGTGTTCATGATCGAGGCACTCCCCGCCGCGGCCGACGCATCGAAGCTGCGCCCGGGCCAGCCCGTCGCCGTGAGGGTGCCGTGAACGCGTCGCCAGCCCCGTATGCGATCGACGTCGAGCGCCTGAACAAGCGTTTCGGCGACAAGCACGTCGTGAAGGACGTATCGCTGCGCGTCGCGCGCGGCGAGATCTTCGGCTTTCTCGGGCCGAACGGCAGCGGCAAGACCACGTCGATCCGGATGATGTGCGGCCTGCTGACACCCGATTCGGGCAGCGGCACCTGCCTCGGCTACGACATCGTGCGCGACAGCACGCAGATCAAGCGCCGCGTCGGCTACATGACGCAGCGCTTCTCGTACTGGGAGGACCTGTCGATCCGCGAGAATCTCGACTTCGTCGCGCGCGTGTACGGGATGGCCGACCGCAAGGCCGCCGTCTCGCGCGCGCTCGACGGGCTCGGCCTCGCGAGCCGCGCGGACCAGCTCACCGGTGCGCTGTCGGGCGGCTGGAAACAGCGCCTCGCGCTTGCCGCGTGCATGCTGCACGAGCCCGAACTGCTGCTGCTCGACGAACCGACCGCGGGCGTCGACCCGGCCGCGCGCCGCGATTTCTGGGAAGAATTGCACCGGCTCGCCGCGCAAGGAATCTCGGTGCTCGTCAGCACGCACTACATGGACGAAGCCGAGCGCTGCCACAAGCTCGCGTATATCGCGTACGGCGAATTGCTCGCGCAAGGCACGTCGGCCGAGATCGTCGCATCGCAGGGATTGTCGACCCGCGCGGTCACCGGCGAGCACCTGGCCGAACTGTCCGCGCGACTGCATGCGATGCCGGGCATCGACCAGACCGTCGTGTTCGGCTCCGCGCTGCACGTGAGCGGCCACGACCGCGTCGCGCTCGACGCGACGCTCGCGCAGGTCGCGCGCGACGATGCGGCGCTGCGCATCGCGCCGATCGAGACGGGGCTCGAGGACGTCTTCATCTACATGATGAGCCGCGCGTCCGGCCCGGCCGGCGGAGCGACGCGATGAGACCGTGGGCGCGCCTGCACGAATCGTTCTCGGCCGCGCGCTGGTGGAGCATCGTGCTGAAGGAATTCCTGCAGTTGCGCCGCGACCGCGTGACGTTCGCGATGATCGTCGGCGTGCCGATCATCCAGCTCGCGCTGTTCGGCTTCGCGATCAACACCGATCCGAAGCACCTGCCGACGGCGGTGATCGCCGCCGATCCGAGCCCGTTCACGCGCAGCTTCATTGCCGCCATGCGCAACTCCGCGTATTTCGACATCGTCGAGACCCTGCCCGACGAAGCGGCCGGCCGGCGCGCGCTCGCGCGCGGCGACGTGCTGTTCGTGCTGAGCGTGCCGGCCGATTTCTCGCGCCGGCTGCTGCGCGGCGAACGGCCGTCGCTGCTCGTCGAGGCCGACGCGACCGACCCCGTCGCGACCGCGTCCGCGCTCGGCGCGCTGTCGGGCCTTGCGCAAGCGGTCGCGGCGAAGGACCTGAGCGGGCCGCTCGCGCACCTGAACGGCCGCCCGGCCGCGTTCGGCGTCGTGCTGCACCGGCTGTACAACCCCGAGGGGATCACGCAATACAACGTCGTGCCGGGCCTGATCGGCGTGATCCTGACGATGACGATGGTGATGATGACGGGGCTCGCGATCACGCGCGAACGCGAGCGCGGCACGATGGAGAACCTGCTTGCGACACCGGTGCGGCCGCTCGAGGTGATGACGGGCAAGATCGTGCCGTACGTGTTCATCGGCCTGATCCAGGTGTCGATCATCCTCGCGGCCGCACGCTTCGTGTTCGCGGTGCCGTTCATCGGCAGCCTGCCCGCGATCTACCTCGCCGCGCTGCTGTTCATCGCCGCGAACCTGACGGTCGGCATCACGCTGTCGTCGCTCGCGCAGAACCAGTTGCAGGCGATGCAGCTCGCGGTGTTCTACTTCCTGCCGAACATCCTGCTGTCGGGCTTCATGTTCCCGTTCGCGGGAATGCCGGCGTGGGCGCGGGCGATCGGCAACCTGCTGCCGCTCACCTACTTCAACCGGCTCGTGCGCGGCATCCTGCTGAAAGGCGACGGCTGGGCCGACCTGTGGCCATCGGTGTGGCCGGTCGCGCTGTTCACGGTCGTCGTGATGGGCGTCGCGCTGCGTTTCTACCGGCGCACGCTGGACTAGGCGGCGCGCGATGAAACCGGCTTCGCGTCGCGCGCGCGCCCCCCGCCCGGCCATCGCCGTTTCGCTGGCGGTCGCCTCGTTCGTCGCCGGCTGCGCGGTCGGGCCGGATTTCCGCACGCCGGACGCGCCGGCGACGCAACGCTACACACGCGGCGCACCGCCGGCGACGACGGCCGACGCCGTGCAAACATTCGCGCCGGCCGCGCATGCGCCGGTGCGCTGGTGGACGCGATTCGGCTCCGAACCGCTGAACCGGCTCGTCGATACCGCGTGGCGCAACAGCCCGACGCTCGCCGAAGCGCGCGCGCGGCTCGCCGAAGCGCGACAGAACCATGTGGCGCAAGCCGGCGCGACGATGCTGCCGCGCGTCGACGCGAACCTGTCCGCGACGCGCGAGAAGGTCGACATCGCCGCGTTCGGCCTGCCGGCCAATGTGCCGAACCCGGGGCCGTTCACGTTGTACGACGCATCGGTGAGCGTGTCGTACACGCTCGACGTGTTCGGCGGCAACCGGCGCGCGCTCGAAGCGCTGCGCGCACGGATCGACTACCAGTCGTACACGCTCGACGCGGCGCGCCTGATGCTCGCGGGCAACGTCGTCGCCACCGCGATCCTGCGCGCGTCGCTCGTGCAGCAGATCGCGCTCACGCGGCAGCTCGCCGACGCGCAGGCGCGGCAGTTGCGCATCGTCGAGGCGCGCGCGGCGGCGGGCGGCGTGTCGCAGGCCGACGTCCACGCGCAGCGCACGCTGCTCGCGCAGACGCAGGCGTCGCTGCCGCCGCTCGCGGCACGACTCGCGCAGGCCGACCATCGCCTCGCGATCCTGCTCGGCGCGCCGCCGGCCGATGCCGACCTCCCCGACCTGACGCTCGATGCGCTCGCGCTGCCGCGTGCGTTGCCGATTACGCTGCCGTCGACGCTCGCACGCGAGCGGCCCGACATCCGTGCGGCGGAGGCGATGCTGCATCAGGCGAGCGCGAACATCGGCGTCGCGACCGCGAACCTGTATCCGCGCTTCTCGATCTCGGCCGGCGTCGGCTCCGAACGCACGAGCGTGGCCGACATCGTGAACGGCCTGAATATCTGGAACATCGGCCTCGGTCTCGCCCAGCCGCTCTTTCGCGGCGGCGAGCTGCGGGCGAAGCGACGCGCGGCGCAGGCCGCCTACGACGCGGCGTTTGCGAGCTATCGGTCGATCGTGTTGCAGGCGCTGCAGCAGGTCGCCGACGCGATGCGCGCCGTCGAGCACGATGCCGCCGAATGGCAGGCGCGGGACACGGCCGCGCGGGAGGCGGAAGCCAGCTGGGCGATTGCCGGCGTGCGCTACGCGGCGGGCGGGATCAACGCGTTCGAGCTGCTCGACGCGCAGCGGCAGGCGCTGCAGACGACGCTCGAGCGCACGCGCGCGCAGGCCGACCGGCTCACCGATACGGCCGCGCTGTTTCAGGCGCTGGCGGGAGACTGGGCGGAGCAAACGGCCGCCCCATGAAAAAACCGGCCCGAAGGCCGGTTTTTCATACCGCATGCCGTGAGCGGCGCTCGCGCGCCGCGCGACATCAGAAGCGGTGGATCAGGCCGACGCCGACGCCGATCTGGTTCTGCTTCGAACCCGCGCCCACGCCGTCGCCGATCGACGTCGTTGCCGCGATGACCGCCGCGCCGTTGAGCGTGTTGCCGCTCGCGTGCTGATACGCCTCAACCGCGTACAGGCCCGTGCGCTTCGACAGGCTGTAGTACTGCGACAGCGTGACCTGATGGTACTTGGCCGAGCTCGAGATGCCGTTCGACTCGGTCGCACGCGTGTACGAGTAGCCTGCGGCGAAGTCCCACTGCGGCGATGCCTTCCAGTGCAGCACGGCGCCTGCCGTGTTGAAGATCGCCGTGTTGCGGAACGACGAGCCGACGCCCGGGATGTACTGGACGTTCGAGTACGACGCCGAAATATCCCACGACGGCGTGAACTGGTAACCGGCCGTCACGGCGACGCGCTGTTGCGACTGTGCCGTCTTGTAGCCGTTGTTGATCGACGACACGGCCTGTTCCGCACCGTTGCCGCTCGTGTCCAGACCGTTCTGGGCGGTCGAGTTCGCGCCCCACACACCACCGCCGAGCGTCGAGTTGTTGATCTTCTGGTAGCCGACCGCGATGCCTGCCGGGCCGTTCAGGTACTGGATCGCCGCGCTCCACGTCGAGCCGCGGTTCGTCGCGCCTGCGACGCCGCCGAACGAGTACGAACCGCCGACCGTGAAGCCGTAGAACTTCGGCGACATGTAGACGAGCGAGTTGTTCGCGCGGTAGCTGGTATCCAGCGAATCGATATCGCCCGGGTGCGCGCCGTAGTAGCCGGTCAGCCAGGTCGTCGGGCTGTACGGCGACAGCAGCGTGTAGTACGCCGTGTACTGGCGGCCGGCCGTCAGCGTACCGTACGTGGAGTTGGTCAGGCCAACCCATGCCTGGCGCGTGAAGATGCCGCCCGTCCACTGCGACGAGCCGTTAGCCGTGTTGACGCCGGCTTCCAACTGGAAAATCGCCTTCGTGCCGCCGCCGAGATCTTCGCTGCCCTTCAGGCCGAAGCGGCTGCCTGCCCACACGCCGGTGGACATTTGCACCTTCGAGTGACCGCCCGTGGTCGCACCGACTGCCGACGAGTTGTTCTGCCAGGCGATACCGTTGTCGACGATACCGTACAGGGTCACGCTGCTCTGGGCGTGGGCGGCGGTAGCGGCTGCGAGACCCGCTGCCGTCATGGCAAAAGCGACGCGCTTTTTCATTGATTCTCCGTCCTCAAAGAATGTTTCTTTTCTGGTGTGGTTTTATGACCGACACATGTGCGAGTACATGCCGACGCGATTCTGACGGATTACCGATTGTTTCCCAACATGTGCGGTCGGTCATCGTATGATCGACGCAACGCAGCGGTTCACCAAACGGTTACAAGACAGCCCGAAACGCTTGTGCAGCGGGTGTTTCCGGCATTTGCCGGTGAAAACCCTAGCTTTACATTTTTACGGGTGCAACGCGACCGCCTGATGTCGTCAGACGCCTTCGGCGACAAAACGTCTTACCAATGCGCGTTCGAAGCTGACGCCGCGATTCACGCCGCCGCGCAGGATCGCCGACATTCGTGACACCCACATTTCGAGACACGAAATCATGAAAACGTTTTTAGTCCGCGTGCCGGGAACCGGACGGGTACGGTCCGGCGAACGCGGACCGGGAGGCGATGCCGGCGATCTTCAATGCCGTGGCGCAGAAGCGAGCCGCGCGGACACCGCATCGGCGAGCGCGGTCAGGCGCGCGCGAATCGCCGTGTTCGAACCGACCAGCGCGAGCGACGCCGCCATGATCCGGTAGATACGTTTTCTCGGCACCTTGGCCGGCTTCGCCGGATCGAGCCACGCCGCGTGGCCGGCCAGCAGCTCGAGCGTTTCGAGCCCGATCATGATCGGCCACAGGCACGCGAGCCGCAGCCGCACGAAACGGCGCGGGATCGCGAGTGTATACAGGCAGGCGTCGCGATACTGGTCGAGCGCGGCGCGCAGCAGGTCGACCAGCACGCCGCGCGCGCGTGCCGAATCCTCGGGCCGCATCAGGTCGGCCACCGCGAGCCCGTGCGCGCGCAGCACGTCGTCGGGCAGGTAGCAGCGGCCGATGCGCAGATCCTTCGCGCAGTCGCGCAGGATGTTGGTCATCTGCAGCGCCTTGCCGAAACGGATGCCCTTCTCGCGCATGTCCGCCAGATCCCAGTCGCGCGCGGCGCGCGTGTGCATCCCCGTCATGTCGGTCCAGAATTCGCCGACGCAGCCGGCGACGAGATACGTGTAGCGGTCGAGCATGTCGCGCGTCGGCAGCGAGGCGACCTGCCCCGACTGCTCGTCCGGAAACGTGCGCAGGTCGAATTCCATCCCCGCCGTCAGCGTCGCGACGACCTTGCGGATCGACGCGCGATCGGCCTCCGGCTGCGCGCGCAGCAGCGCGAGCATCGGCTCCATCGAGCCGAGCAGCAGGTGTTCGTGCGAATCGGTCTGCATCCGCGTCACGTCGTCGAGCGAACGCGACAGCGCCGCGCCGTCGCCAAGCCGCTCGACGTCGTCGCGCAGGTCGGTCAGCAGCGCGGCGCGCCGGTCGGGCGCGACAAGGGCCGTGTCGGCGATCGTGTCGGCCGCGCGCGCCAGCAAATACGCCAGGCCGACCGGGTCGCGCATGCCGTCGGGCAGCACGCGCAGCGTCAGGTAGAAGGAGCGGGAAACGTTCTTCAGCAGCTCGCCGAGCAGATAGGCAGGATCGGTATGGGTCGTCATGGGTCGGGAAAAATCGGCCGGCGCGGGCCCCGGACGCACACGGGCGCCGGGCGCCCGCGCCGGCCCGCGAGTCGCCGCATCGTCGCGCCAGGCGGGCGTCGGCCCCGGTGCGGCGATGCAAAATTCCCGCAAGTTTAGTGCATCCGGCGCGCGGGTTCGCTGTGACGGCCGGAATGCGGTGCGCGCCCGCCTGCCGTCGCGCGCGCTACCGTGCGCACCGCCGCCCCAAAACGAAACGGAAAGGTCGAAGTAATACATATGTAATGATTCGATGCGACGATCGCGCACCGTTCGACTCCGCAGCCCGGCGCCCTGCCCGGCCGCCGGCGCGAGCGCCCTTTCCCGACTCCGTTTCGAAGGTTCATCGACATGCCCCTCAAGCGCCCGACCTCCCTGCGCTACGTCCCGTTCGCCTGTGCCGCCGCGTTCCTGCTCGCCGCGTGCGGCGGCGACGACGATCTGACGCGCGATCCCACGCAGCCGATTTCCGCGAAGGTCCAGGTGGTCGGCCATCGCGGCGCAAGCGCGCTGCGCCCCGAACACACGCTCGCGTCGTACCGCAAGGCGATCGAGGACGGCGCCGACGTGATCGAGCCCGACCTCGTGTCGACCCGCGACGGCGTACTCGTCGCGCGCCACGAGAACGAGATCTCGGGCACGACGAACGTGTCGACGCTGCCGCAGTTCGCGAGCCGCAAGGCGACCAAGACGATCGACGGCACGCAGTTGACCGGCTGGTTCACCGAGGATTTCACGCTCGCCGAGCTGAAGACGCTGCGGGCGCGCGAGCGCATCCCGCAGGTGCGCCCGGCCAACACCGCGTACAACGACCAGTTCGAGATTCCGACGTTCGACGAGATCGTCGCGCTCGCGAAACAGATGTCCGCGCAGACCGGCCGCACGATCCACCTGTATCCGGAAACCAAGCATCCGACCTACTTCCAGTCGATCGGCCTGCCGCTCGAGGATCGCCTCGTCGACGCGCTGCTGAAGGATGCGTACACGTCGCGCACGGCGACCGTCTACATCCAGTCGTTCGAGGTCGCGAACCTGAAGACGATCCGCAACCGGATCAAGTCGAGCCAGCCGAACTGGAAGCTCGTGCAGCTGATGGACGAAGCGGGCCAGCGCCCGTACGACTTCGTGAAGGCGAACGACACGCGCACCTACGGCGACCTGTCGACGCGCGACGGGATGCGCGAGATCGCGACCTATGCGAACGGCGTCGGGCCGTACAAGACGTCGATCATCGCGGTCGCCGCGGACGGCACGCTGCAGCAGCCGACGCCGTACGTGCGCCATGCACACGAGGCCGGCCTCGTCGTGCATCCGTACACGTTCCGCCCGGAGAACAACTTCCTGCCCGCATCGCTGAAGGATGGCGGCACGCCGGCCACGCGCAATACGGCCGGCTCGGTGCGCGAGATCCAGGCATACCTGCGCGCGGGCATCGACGGCTTCTTCACCGACGATCCGGCCGTCGGTCGCACGGCCGTCGATACGTTCAAGCGCTGATACCCGGCGCCGACCCGCATCGCGACCGGGCGCCGCGCACGACGTGCCGCGCCCGGTTGCCCCGCGTCGGTCAGATCACGTTGAAGTGGTGCGTGCCGTCCCGCTTCAACTGGTCGACCAGTCCGTACTCCCAGTCGAGATATGCCTGCATCGCGGCGGCCGCATTGTCGGTGCCTTCGTACGGGCGCCGGTAGCGGTCGACGCGCGGCGACGCGAGATGCGTCTCGCCGCTCTCCAGCGGCAGCCCGGCGTCGATCCACGCGGCCGTGCCGCCGGTCAGCACCCGGATCTCGGCCGAGGCCGGCAGCAGCGCGCGCGCGTCGTCCGCCGCGAACCGCGCGAGCAGGCTCGATCCGCACGTGAACACGTAGCGCTTCGCGGGCGGAATCGCCGCCAGCGCGTCGCGCAACTGCGCACGCACGGCAAACCATGCGCCCGGGATATGACGCTTCACGTAGTTCGCGCTGGCCGTCACGTCGACGATCGCGAGCTCGCCCGGCGCGGCTTCCTTCAGCCAGCCGGCGAGCGTCGCGGGCGACACGTCGGCTGCGGGCGGCGTCGCCGGCACGTCGCGCGGCGGCTGGCCGCGCTCGGCGAATGCCGCGGCACCGGCCGGTTCGACGACGCGCACGTCCCAGCCCATCTGCGCGAGCCACGATGCGGTCATGTCCGCGCGCACGCCGTCGTCGTCGGCCAGCACGATCCGCGCGCCGCGCACGGCCGCGTGATGGTCGGTCTCCTGCACGAGTTGGCCGCCCGGCGTGCTCAGGAAGCCCGGCAGGTGGCCGGCTTCGTATTCCTCGGGCGTACGCACGTCGAAGCGGTACAGCGTGCGGCCCGGCTCGTCGAGTGCCGCGACGTCGGCCAGCGCGATGCGCGGCACGCCCGCGCGCTCGGCCACCGCGCGGGCGGCCCGACGCGCGTCGGCGCGCTGCGTCGCGTCGATCTCGTCCGGAAAGCGGCGCGCCGCGCCGCGCTCGAGCGTCTGGCCGGCCAGCGTCCAGCCGATCGTGCCGTTGCGCAGCGCGGCGACCGGGTTCGGCAGTCCCGCGTTGACGAGCGATTGCGTGCCGATGATGCTGCGCGTGCGGCCCGCGCAGTTGACGATCACCTGCGTCCGCGGATCCGGCGCGAGCGCGCGCACGCGCAGCACGAGCTCCGCGCCCGGCACGCTGGTCGACGTCGGGATGTTCATCGTCTGGTACTCGTCGAAGCGGCGCGCGTCGACGATCACGACATCGGCTTTCGCATCGATCAGCGCCTGCACCTCCTGCGCGGACAGCGACGGCGTATGGCGCTCCGCCTCGACCCATTCGCCGAACGACTTGCTCGGCACGTTCACGTCGATGAAGAGCTCGCCGCCCGCCGCGACCCAGCCCGCGAGGCCGCCGTCGAGCAGCCGCACGTCGGTGTAGCCGAGCCGCGCGAGCGTCGCGGCCGCGCGCGGCGCGAGATCCTCGCCACCCGCTTCGCCGAACACGACGACCGGCGTGTCACGGCGCGGAATCCGCGTCCACGCGTCGAGTTCGAGCTTCGACAACGGAAAGTTGGCGGCCCACAGCGGATGGCCCTGTGCATACGGATCTTCCTCGCGTACGTCGATCAGCGCGATCTCGTCGCGGGCCAGCAGGCGTGCGCGTACGTCCTCGTACGACGCGGCGGGAAAACGGGAAGTGGAATCGGCGGATTGCGTCACGATGTCTCTATGTTGAATGCGTTGAAGTCGGTGAAGAAAGCGGAACAAATCAAGCGTGGCCCTGCCCGCGCGCACCCGCAACGGGCCGGGCGTCGCGCGTTCGCGTCAGGCATTCGAATAGCCGGACACGAACGGCTTCACGGTACCGTCGTCCAGGTACACCGCGCGCTCGACCTTGCCGATGTTCGCGCCGTACACGTGGATGCTGATCGATACCTGGTCGGCGAACGCGTTGGTCACGCGGTGCACGTCGCCGATGCGCGGCGACACGGCCTCGACCTCGCCCGGCTGCAGCCGCACGGCGTCGCCCGCGGGCACCGGCTTGCCGGCCGCGTCGAACCGGTACGGCTGCGAGAACTCGCCGCCGCGCAGCATCCCGATCAACCCCCACACCGTGTGGTCGTGGATCGGCGTGGCCTGGCCGGGCCCCCACACGAAGCTGACGACCGAGAAGCGCTCGTCCGGGTCGAGATGCAGCAGGTACTGCCGGTAACGCTCGGGATCGGGCTGCGCGAACGCGTCGGGCAACCAGTCGTCGTGTTCGACGAGCGCGGCAAGCAGCGCGCCGCCCTCGTCGAGAATGCGCGCCTCGTTCGCGCCGGACGCGAGCAGCGCATCCAGCCCCTCGACGAACGGACGCAGCGGCGTCTGCTGCAACGAAAGCGTACTCATCGGCCGGCTCCTCGAATATGATGCGGAATATGATGGATCGTCATGATGCACCCGAAAGACCATGCAGAACAAACATGAAAATTAGCGATATCGACGCTTTTGCAGCGGTCGTCCGCTGCCAGACCCTGAGCCAGGCCGCGGCCGAGCTCGGGATGACGCAGCCCGCGATCACGCGGCGCGTCCAGAATCTCGAGGAAGCGCTCGGCGTGACGCTGCTCGACCGCAACACGAAGCCGCCGCGCCCGACCGACATCGGCCGGCAGGTGTTCGAGCAGTGTCGCGCGATCCTGCGCGAGGTCGACGCGCTGCGCGAACTGACGGCCGGCGAGCAGCCCCCGGCCGGCGAATTCCGGATCGGGCTCACGCAAGGGCTCGGCGAGCTGATGCTGCCGGCGCTCATCGCGGAGCTCGCCGCGCAGTGGCCCGCGCTCGCGACCCAGGTCACGACCGCATGGGGCGGCCTGCTCGTCGAACGCGTCGCCCGCCGCGAACTCGATGCGGCGCTGGTCTTCCTCGCCCGCGAAATGGTGCTGCCGGCGCAGGTCGAGGGTGAACGGTTGCTGGCCACGCGGCTCGTCGCGGTCGGCCGCAAGGGCGACTGGCCGCGACGCAGCTACCGGCTTGCCGATTGCCACGCGCGCGGCTGGGTGCTCAATCCGGACGGCTGCGGCTTTCGTGCGGGCCTGCGGCGCGCGCTCGACGCGCAGGGCCTGCCGATGCCGGTCACGCTCGATGCGTACGGCCGCGACCTGCAACTGCAGAGCGTCGCGAACGGCTTCGGCCTCGGGCTGATGCCGCTGCCGCTCGTCGAAGGCAGCCCGCTGCGCGATGCGCTCGACATCGTGCCGCTCGCCGATTTCAAGCCGCAGATCGACCTGTGGCTGCTGCGCCGGCACGATGCGGCGCGCCTCGACGCGCCGCTGGCGGCCGTCGCCGCGCATGCGCGCACGGCATTCGCGCTGCCCGAGCGATCGCACGACAAGGCCGCCTAACGTGGTGGCGGTGGCTGCGGCCACCGCACAGCGCCTGCCTCCCGCCTCGCCATTTCCGGGCAAGGCAACCCGGCCCGGCTCACGCATCGCGTCGACCGGTTTCGATCCCGTTGCGTGACGTTGCGTCCGCCGCCGCGTTCGTCCGCCCGCGCGTCGTCGCATCGAGCACCGCCCGCCCCGCCGCCACCGCGATCGCGTCGTCCTGCGGCGTATGCACGCGGCTGCACAGCACGTCGCGATAATGGCGTTCGAGCGGATTCGCGCGGCTCAACCCGTGATTGCCGGACAGCTTCAACGCCTGCTCGACCGTCCGGATCGCGTGCTCGGTCACGGTGCGCTTGACGAGGCCGCTGGTCGTCAGCGACGGCGCGTTGCCTGCGTCGGTGCGCGCGATGTGTTCGTCGAGCAACACGCGATTCGTATGCAGCCAGCCCTCGATTTCACCGACCGCTTCCTGCACGCGCGGCAGCGTCGCGAGCGGCGCGCCGAGCCCGCTCGGCGCACGCGTCGTCGCGAACTCGACCAGCCAGTCGCGTGACGCGCGCGCCACCGCGTCGTACAGGCTGCCGAGCAGCGCGACCATCCACGCCTGCTGATCGGCCTGCGCGTCGGCATCCGCGTGCGCGGCAGCCGACACGGCCCATGCGTCCGGCGCGCGCACGTCGACTGCGTGATCGGCCGGCAGCGGCACGTCGTCGAACACGACCTCGTGGCTGCCCGACGCGCGCAGGCCGACGTGATTCCAGCTTTCGATCACGCGGATGCGGTCGCCGTCGGTCTCCGGGTCGCGCGGCACGAGAAACACGCCGACGCGCGGCGTCGGCTCGTCGGTACGCGCCCACACGGCCAGCCAGCGCAGCGCCGGGATGCCGGTGCTGTAGAGCTTGTGGCCCGACAGCCGCCAGCCGTCGCCATCGCGGCGTGCGATAGTGTCCGGCAGCCCGCCGCGCGACGGCGAACCGAGCGCGGGCTCGACGCGCAGCGCGTTGATCAGCGCGCCGTGCGCGACCGCGCTGTCGAACACCGCGCGTCGCACCTGCGCCGGCCAGCGGTTGTCGGCGCGGCCGAGCGCGCGATGCTGCAGATACGTCATCGTCAACACCAGCGCGGTCGCCGGGTCGGCCCGCGCGACGGCAGCGACGATCCGGCTCGCCCGCGCCAGCGTCGCACCGGCGCCGCCATGCTCGCGCGGCACGACCTGCGCGATCAGCCCGGCACGATGCAGCCGTGCGAAGTTCTCGTGCGGAAAGCGGCCGTCGACGTCGTTGCGGGCCGCATCGGCGGCGAGCTCGGGGGCGAGGCGCTCGAGCAGCGCGGCGACGCGCGCGTCGCTCGCCTCGTCGGCGTCTGCAGCGGCGACGAGGTCAGCAGCGTCAGCAGGCAGAAGGCGCAGCGAAGGTTGCGGTGGCGGCGAGGAAGCGGCAAGGCTGGCGGACATCGAAACGGATTCCCTGGGTAGGTCGAACACGGCGGCGAAAGCGCGGCGGCAAATACAGCGTCAACGCGCGCCCGATCATTCGCGAGCCCATAGCGTATGCGCAACGCATACGGCCCCAAACCATGCAAATCTGATATTCAAATCGGGATTGATTATTTCCATTCCGCATGATCCCGGCGTTAACCTGCGCTCCATTCCTGCCCGGCCGTGCGCCGGGACGTCCCTGTACCGGAGACCCCAGATGAGCGTCGAATTCATCGGCATGATCCAGAGCCAGAAGCAGTCGGAAATCCACCCGGCGTCCGGCCCCGTGGTCGATCCCGACTATGTGCGCGACTTTGCCCGCGCCCACGAAACGGCCGGCTTCGACCGGATTCTCGTGCCGCATCACTCGACCGGCCCGTCGGCGACGCTGACGATCGCGTTCGCGGCGGCCGCGACCGAGCGCATCCATTTCATGCTCGCGCATCGGCCGGGCTTCACCGCGCCGACGCTCGCCGCGCGGCAGATCGCGACGCTCGACCAGTTCAGCCGCGGCCGGCTCGCCGTGCACTTCATCTCCGGCGGCTCGGACAGCGAACAGCAGCGCGACGGCGATTTCCTCGATCACGACGCACGCTATGCGCGCACCGACGAATACCTCGGCATCCTGCGGCGCATCTTGACCGAAGCGCAGCCGTTCGATCACGACGGTACGCATTACCGGTTCAAGCAGGGTTTCTCGGAAGTGAAGCCGGTCCAGCAGCCGCATGTGCCAATCTACTTCGGCGGCGCGTCGGAAGCCGCGCTCGCGGTGGCCGGCAAGCACGCGGACGTCTACGCGCTGTGGGGCGAATCGCTCGACCAGGTGCGCGACCTGACGACGCGCGTCCGCGCCGAAGCCGCGAAACACGGCCGCCAGGTGCGCTTCTCCGTGTCGTTCCGCCCGATCCTCGCGGCGACCGAGGACGAAGCGTGGGCGCGTGCGCACCGCATCCTCGACGAAACGCGCCGGCTGCGCGAAGCGGCCGGACTCGGCGCCGGCGGCCCGCAGCAGAGCGAAGGCGCGCGTCGCCTGCTCGCCGCGGCCGAGCGCGGCTCGCGCGTCGACAAGCGGCTGTGGACCGAGATCGCGAAGCTCACCGGCGCGCGCTCGAATTCGACGGCGCTCGTCGGCACGCCCGAACAGGTCGCCGACGCACTGCTCGACTACTACGACCTCGGCGTGACGACGTTCCTGATCCGCGGCTTCGATCCGCTGGAAGACGCGATCGACTACGGCCGCGAACTGATTCCGCGCGTGCGCAGCGCCGTCGCCGCACGCGACGCGGCGCGCCGCGCTGCCTGAGACCAACGGAGCCCTACGCGACCATGTCCGCCGTCCTGTCCTCGCCCCACCGTACCGCATCGGGCCTCGTGCTCGCCGATACGCCGCGCCAGCACTTCTGGTTCGATCCGCCCGCGCCGCGCGTCGACGTCGCCGCCGAGCGCCGCCACCGGCAGGAGCGGCTCGCGGCCGCGTTCCGCCTGTTCGCGCGCTTCGGCTTCGCGGCGGGCCTCGCCGGCCACATTACCGCACGCGATCCGGAGCTGCCCGACCATTTCTGGGTGAACCCGCTCGGCGTGCATTTCTCGCAGATCAAGGTGTCCGACCTGCTGCTCGTCAACGCGCGCGGCGAAACCGCGATCGGCACGCGGCCGCTGAACAAGGCCGCGTTCGCGATCCACGCGGCGATCCACGAAGCCCATCCGCACGTCGTCGCCGCCGCGCACACGCATTCGACCTACGGCAAGGCCTGGTCGACGCTCGGCCGCCCGCTCGATCCGCTCACGCAGGACGCGTGCGTGTTCTACGAGGATCACGCGCTGTTCGACGACTTCACGGGGATGGTCGTCGACACCAGCGAAGGCGCGCGGATCGCCGATGCGCTCGCGAAGCCGGACGGCACCACGCACAAGGGCGTGATCCTGAAGAACCACGGGATCCTGACGGCCGGCCCGACGGTCGAGGCCGCCGCGTGGTGGTACATCGCGCTCGACAACGTCGCGCACACGCAGTTGCTGGCCGAAGCGGCCGGCACGCCGCAACCGATCGATCATGCGACCGCGCGCCATACGCACGGCCAGATCGGCGGCCCCGACGGCGCGCTGCATGCGTTCGACAGCCTGTTCGCGCGCGTCGTCGCCGACGAACCCGACCTGCTCGACTGAGCCGCCTTTCCGCCACACCGGAGACCAGACAACATGACCCACACCACCGCGCCCACGCCTGCCGACGCGCACGACGACCAACGCCGCCGCCTGCTGCGCGCGGCCGGCGCCGCCGCGCTCGCCGTGCCGGCGATCACGCTCGGCCGCAAGGCCTGGTCCGCGCCGCCGCTGAAGAAACTCACGTTCGCGTGGAACCAGAACGCGTTCTGCCTGACGCCGATCGTCGTCGCGCAGGAGCGCGGCTTCTTCGAGAAAAACGGGCTGAAGGTCGAACTGATCAACTACAGCGGCTCGACCGACCAGCTGCTCGAATCGATCGCGACCGGCAAGGCCGATGCGGCGGTCGGGATGATCCACCGCTGGCTGAAGCCGCTCGAAGCCGGCTTCGACGTGAAGATCATCGGCAGCTCGCACGGCGGCTGCGTGCGGCTGCTCGGCGCGAAGGCCGCAGGCGTCACGACGCTGCAGGCGCTGAAGGGCAAGACGGTCGGCGTCAGCGATCTGGCCGCGCCCGGCAAGCACTTCTTCTCGATCCTGCTCGCGAAGAACGGCATCGATCCCGAGCGCGACATCACGTGGCGACAGTATCCGGCCGACCTGCTCGGCGTCGCGGTCGACAAGGGCGAAATCCACGCGATCGCCGACGGCGACCCGAATCTCTACCTGCTCGAAAAGCGCAGCAACGGCGCGTATACCGAACTCGCGACCAACCTGTCCGGCGAATACGCGCGCAAGGTGTGCTGCGTGATCGGCGCACGCGGCGACCTCGTGCGCAACGACCGGCCGTCGGCCGCCGCGCTCGCGCGCTCGATCGTGCAGGCCACCGAATACACGCACGACAACCCGAACGAAGCAGCGAAGGTGTTCGCGAAGTATTCGCCGAAGATCAGCCCCGAGGATCTGCGCAAGCTGTACGCGACGCTCACCTACACGCATCACCCGACCAACGTCGACCTGCAGCAGGAAATCGCGTTCTATGCGGACGATTTCCGGCGCATCAGCGTGCTGAAGAAGAGCACGGACCCGCAGCGCTTCGCGCAGCAGGTCTATGCGAACGTACTGGGGTAACGCGATGTCGACGATCGAACACGCTTCCGCCGCACGCGCCGCATCGGCCCCGGCCGGCGCCGCTGCCAACGCTACGGTTTCCGCGCGCGCAGCCTGCACGACTTGCGAAGCCACGCTGGCCGCAGAAGCCCGGCGCGCGCGCACCTGGCCGACCGGGATCGCCGCCGCGCTCGCGTGGGCCGCGCTCGGCGCGCTCACGCAGCTGTGGCCGAACCGGATCGTCGGCTTCAGCGACTGGGCGTACACCGATACGTTCGGCACGGCCGCGTGGACGATCGCCGCGCTGCTGCTCGTCGCCGCGACGCTCGGCCATCTCGTCGCGGCGACCCGCACGCGGCTCGCACGGGTGCGACCGGCCGGCCCGTGGCTCGTCGCGCTGCCGCTCGTGCTCGCCGCGTGGGAAATCGTCACCGCCAAAACCGGCTGGCTGCCGACGCCGTTCTTCGCGCCGCCGCAGGCGCTGATCGAGGTCTACGTCGACGACTGGCCGCGCCTCGCCGGCAGCGCCGGCAACACGCTGAAGCTGCTCGCGCTCGGGTTCGCGTACGGCGTCACGGTGGGCTTCGCGGTCGGCGTGTCGATCGGCTGGTCGCGCCGGATCGGCTACTGGGTGCATCCGGTGCTGCGCGTGCTCGGCCCCGTGCCGGCCACCGCGCTGCTGCCGCTCACGTTCTACTTCTTCCCGTCGAGCTATTCAGCCGCGGCGTTCCTGATCGCGCTCGCCACCGGGTTTCCGGTCGCCGTGCTGACGTGGTCGGGCGTCGCGAGCGTGAACAAGCAGTACTACGACGTCGCGCGCACGCTCGGCGCGAACGCGCGCTTCCTCGTGCTGCGCGTCGCGATTCCGGCCGCGCTGCCGCACGTGTTCGTCGGCATCTTCATGGGGCTGAGCGCGTCGTTCACGGTGCTGGTCGTCGCCGAGATGATGGGCGTCAAGTCGGGGCTCGGCTGGTATCTGAGCTGGGCGCAGGGCTGGGCGTCGTACGTGAACATGTATGCGGCGCTGCTCGTGATGGCGCTGCTGTTTTCCGGGTTGATCGCGCTGCTGTTCGCGGTGCGCGACCGTGTGCTCGCGTGGCAGAAAGGAACCGTCAAATGGTAAGCGCCGCCGTACTCGAATCGTCCGCTGCCACGGTCGCGGCGCCCGCCGTCACGTCGCCGCGCGGCGCACGCATCGACATCCGCCGCGTGAGCCATGCGTTCGACGGCCCCGGCGGCGCGCTGCCGGTGCTCGACGACGTGTCGCTGTCGGTCGCGGCCGGCGAATTCGTCGCGCTGCTCGGCCCGAGCGGTTGCGGGAAATCGACGCTGCTGCGGCTCGTCGCGGGGCTCGACGCCGCGCGGCAAGGAACGATCGCGCAGGACGGCACGCCGATCGAACGCCCCGATCCGTCGCGCATCGTCGTGTTCCAGGACCCGACGCTGTACCCGTGGCGGCGCGTGCGCGCGAACGTCGCGCTCGGCCTCGAAGCGCGCGGCGTCGCGCGCACCGCGCAGCATCGCGTCGACGATGCGCTCGCGCGCGTCGGGCTGCAGGCGTTCGCGAACGTGTTTCCGCATCAGTTGTCCGGCGGGATGGCGCAGCGCGTCGCACTCGCCCGCGCGCTCGTCAACGATCCGCGCTTGCTGATCCTCGACGAACCGCTCGGCAAGCTCGATTCGCTGACGCGGCTCACGATGCAGGCCGAGTTGACCGCGCTGTGGCAACGCGACGGTTTCTCGGCGCTGCTCGTCACGCACGACGTGGAAGAGGCGCTGTTCCTCGCGCAGCACGTGATCGTGTTCGGGCCGCGCCCGGCACGGATCGTCGCCGAACTGCGCGTCGACCTGCCCTACCCGCGCCATCGCGGCGACCCGCGCCTCGCCGCATTGCGCCACGACGCGCTGCGGCATCTCGGGCTCGATGCGAGCTGGTAGATGCCGGATGCCGTTCGACGTTTGACTGCGGTACGCCGGAGACGCGCGCGATGAACGCGCCGCCATTCGCCGACTGGGCCATCGCGTTCCTGCAACTGCTGTATCGCGCGCAGATCGCGTTGGCGCGTGTGCTGCACGCGCTCGGCCTGACCGGCGACGCCGACGGCCAGGCCGCGTGGCCGTGGGCACGCCGCATCGCGCTCGAAACGCTGCACATCGACGCGGGACTCACGCGGCAACTCGCGTTCGCCTGTGGCGTGACGGCGCTGGCCGTCGTGCTCGCCTGCCTCGCACTGGCTTCGCGCAAGTGGCGTGTCGCGTCGGCCATCGCCGCGCTCGCCGTCGCGTGGTTCGCGCCGTGGCCGCCCGCTTCGCTGTGGCTCGCGCCTGCCGTGCCGACGAGCTTCCAGCGCGATCCCGCGCCGTTTTCCGTATCGAACGTGATGCGCGGCGCGCACCTGTATACGCAACATTGCGCGGCCTGCCACGGCGCGGACGGACGCGGCGAAGGGCCGCTCGCGGCCACGCTCGCGCACTGGCCGCCGACCTTCGCCGGCACGCTGCTCGCGCGTCGCCTCGACGGCGAACTGTTCTGGCGCGTGCGCCACGGCACGCAGGACGAGCACGGCGCAGCGACGATGCCCGGCTTCGCGGCGACGCTCGGCCCGCAGGACACGTGGGCCGTGCTCGACTACCTGAAAGCGTTGTCCGCCGGTAGCGGCGCGCAGGCGGAAGGCGCGTGGCCGGTGCCGGTCCCGCTGCCGGCACTCGACGTGCGCTGCGGCGACGCCGCGCCTCAGGCGCTCCAGCACTGGCGCGAAGGTCAGCGCGTGCGCGTCGTCGCGCTCGCGCCGGGTGCGACGCCACCGCCGGAAGACGCGCGCTGGCAGACCTTGCTCGTCACCGAACGCGGCGCGCCCGTGCCAACGTCAGCCGGCGCGCGCGCGAACTGCGTCGCGACGACGGCCGATGCGTGGCGCGCATTCGCGACGATTGCCGGCGTTGCGCCCGACGCGCTCGGCGGCACGCAACTGCTGGCGGATCGGCGCGGCTGGCTGCGGGCGCGCGCGTTGCCGGGCAGCGCCGGCTGGTCGGATGCCGACCTGCTGTGCCGCTCGGACGCGGCGGTCCGGCCGGCCGCCGCGCGCGTGACAAGCGGCGACGCACTGACCGCGCTGCTGCTGCGCGTCGATCAGGAACCCGTGCGCGACGTACAGGCCGGGCTCCCGCATTGAACCCACGAATCCTTCCTTCGACAGAACTTCACGATGAATCCGACCCGACGCCACTTCCTCGCGCAGGCGAGCGCCCTTGCCACGATCGTCGCCGCGCCGGCCGCCCTGCGCGCGCAATCCGGCGCCCGCCCGCTGCTGCGCGCCGGCGACCAGAAAGGCGGGCTGCGCGCGCTGCTCGAAGCGGCCGGCGAACTGAACGGCCTCGCATACGACATCGCATGGACCGAATTCCCGGCCGCCGCGCCGCTCGCGGAAGCGCTGAACGCGGCCGCCGTCGACTGCGGGCCGATCGGCGACGCGCCGGTGATCTTCGCGCTCGCGTCGGGCGCCCGCATCAAGGTGATCGGCGCGAACCGTTCCGATCCATACGGCACGGCCGTGCTCGTGCAACCCGACGCGGCGCTGAAAGGCGCGGCCGACCTGAAAGGCAAGCGCATCGGCACCACGCGCGGCTCGATCGGCCATTTCGTCACGCTGAAGGCGCTCGACGCGGCCGGCCTGCCGCCCGATGCCGTGTCGTTCCGCTTCCTGCCGCCGGCCGACACGATGCTGGCGCTCGCCACCGGCTCGATCGACGCGTGGGCGACCTGGGAGCCCTATACCGCGCTCGCCGAAACGAGCGGCCGCGCACGCGTGCTGGTCAACGGCCGCGGGCTGTGGTCGGGCCTCAGCTATCTTGCGGCGACCGACGCGGCGATCGCATCGAAGCGCGACGTGCTGCACGATTTCCTGCGGCGCGTCGTGCGCGCGCAGGCGTGGTCGTACCGGCACGTCGACGCGTATTCGGCCGCGCTCGCGCGCATCATCGGCATTCCGCCCGCCGCCGCGAAGCTGCAGTTCGAGCGCCGCGGCACGCGCTGGCAGCCGATCGACGCAGCGGTGATCGCCGAACAGCAGCGCACGGCCGACTTCTATCTGAAAGCCGGGCTGTTGCGCCAGCCGCTCGACGTGCGCACGACCTTCGACACCGGCTTCCCGCTCGCGTGACGGGCCGCGTGGCGGCGCGCGACCGCCCGAACGGCGCGGGCATGATCTGGCACAATCGCGTTTCGATCATCCCGCCTTCAGCCAGCGCCACGTCATGCCAGCCATCGCCGAACTCTTCGTCTACCCGATCAAATCCTGCGCCGGCATCGCGCTGCCGCGTGCGCAACTGCTCGAAACGGGCCTCGCGTACGACCGCCACTGGCTGATCACCGATCCGCACGGGCAGATGCTGACGCAGCGTACGCACCCGCGCCTCGCGCTGATCCGCCCGACGCTCGACAGCGACGCGCTCGTGCTGAACGCGCCGGGCATGCCGGCAATCCGCACGCCGCTGGATGGCGACGCGACGCCCGCCACGCCGAAGATGGCCGCGACCGTGTGGCGCGACACCGTCGACGCGATCGACACGGGCGCCGACACGGCCGCGTGGCTCACCGAATTCCTCGGCACGCCGACGAAGCTCGCGCGCTTCGGCCCCGACGCGCGCCGCGGCTGCAACCGCCAATGGACCGGCGACATCGATACGCATACGCAATTCTCGGACGCCTATCCGCTGCTCGTGATCGGTCAGTCGTCGCTCGACGACCTGAATGCGCGGCTCGCCGCGAAAGGCGCGCCGGCGATCCCGATGAACCGCTTCCGTCCGAACATCGTCGTGTCGGATCTCGACGCGTACGAAGAGGATTTCGTCGAGCACCTCGACACCGACGGCGACACGCCGGTGCGGCTGCGGCTCGTGAAGCTGTGCACGCGCTGCCCGGTGCCGACGATCGACCAGGCCACCGGCACGCCCGATCCCGCATGGCCGCACGAGCCAACCGACACGATGCAGACCTATCGCGCGAACCCGAATTACGACGGCGCGCTGACGTTCGGCATCAATGCGATCGTCGTCGAAGGCGCGGGCGCGTGGCTCGAAGTCGGGCAGCCGGTCGAAGCGGAGATCGGGTTCGGCGACTGAGCGACGATCCGCCACGACGACTGCCGGACAGGCGTGCACATGCGCCGGCAGATCAAGGCTCGGCTCTCCACCCACAATTTTATTGAACGATTGTTCCTGAATTGATATAGTTCGCTCATGGCAAGACCAAGGGAATTCGACACGGATGCAGCGCTTGACGGCGCGATCGCCGTTTTCAGCGAGCATGGCTTCGAGGGCAGCTCGGCCCAGATGCTCGTCAGCGCGATGGGCATCGGGCGGCAGAGCCTCTATGCGGCCTTCGGCGACAAATGGCAGCTTTACCTGTCGGCCGTGCGCCGCTACGGGATGGGCGAATGCGCTGCGCACTTCGACGCGCTGCGCAGCGGCGCACGCGCGATCGACGGGATCGACGCATTGCTCCGTCGCGTGGTCGAAACGGCCGCCCAACCTTGTCTTGGTACGATTTCGGTCTACGAATTCGGCGTGTCCCGCCCCGAGCTCGCGGAGATCCATGCGGTGCTGGCCCATAGCCTGATCGCCGCGATCGCGGCCCGAGTCCGCGATGCGCAGCGCGAAGGCGACGTGGCCGCCGGCCTCGTCCCCGAAGCGACCGCCCGGTTCCTGATCGCGAACATCACCGGCATCCGCGCGGCCGGTCGCGGCGGCGCCGACCACGCAAGCCTGAGCGCGTTGGCCGACATGACGCTGCGGGCGCTACGGTAGATTTTTTTTGGCAAATTAATGAATGATCATTCAATAACAAGGTAAATCATGAAAGCCATTGTGATGAACGGCACCGGCGGTCGCGACATGCTGGAGCAGGTCGAGCGGCCCGCCCCGGTCGCACGTACGGGCGAGGCGCTGGTCGAGATCGCCTTCGCAGGCGTCAACTTCATGGACATTGGCGTGCGACAGGGCATGGCGTGGACGGGATGGCCGAACCCGAAGATTCTTGGCGTCGAAGGCGCGGGCCGGGTGCTGGCGGTCGGCGACGGCGTCGACGGCATCGCACCCGGCCAGCGCGTCGCGTGGGCCTACGCGCCCGGCAGCTATGCGGAGCAGATTGCGATCCCCGCCACGTCGCTGGTGGCGGTTCCGGATACGATCGACGATCGCACGGCCGCCGCCGTGATGATGCAGGGTCTCACCGCCAGCCATTTCGCGACCGACTTCTATCCCGTACAGCCGGGCGACGTCGCTTTCGTCCACGCGGCGGCCGGCGGGCTGGGCCTGCTGTTGACGCAGATCATCAAGCTGCGCGGCGGCCGGGTAATCGGGCGCGTCTCGTCCGAAGACAAGGTCGCCGCGGCCAGGGAAGCGGGCGCGGATCATCTGATCGTCGATACCAGCGGGCGGTTCGCCGCGAAGGCGCTGCGCCTGACCAACGGCGAAGGCGTGCACGTCGTCTACGACGGCTCCGGGCCGAAGACCTTTCAGGGGTCGCTCGACGTGCTGCGCCGCTCGGGAACCTTCTGCTGGTACGGTCCGGTGCTCGGCGGGCCGGGGCCGATCGACCTCATGAGCCTGCCGAGGAGCATCAAGATCGGCTATACGACCTTCTTCGATCATATCTACACGCCCGAACTGCTCCGCGCGCACTCGGCGCGGCTGTTCGACTGGATCGCGGAAGGCCGGCTCAAGGTCCGGATCGGCGGCGAATACCCGCTGGCGGACGCGGCGCACGCGCATGCCGACATGGAAAGCCGCAAGTCCATCGGCAAGCTGCTGCTGAAGCCGTGAGCGCCGGGGCGTCCGGTCGGCAGGCCGCGCGCCCCGCCACTCGGCTGCAACGGCTGCGACGCGTGTCGAAACCCTCTCTAACGATGGCTCGCCGCCGGCAGCCGCACCGTGACCACCAACCCGCCGCCGTGCGCATCGGCCAGCGTCACGCTGCCCTGATGCACGCGCGCGATCTCGCGCACGATCGACAAGCCGAGCCCCGTGCCTTCGACCGTCTGCGTCTTGCTGCCGCGATGGAAGCGTTCGAACACCGCGTCGCGTTCGTCGGCCGGAATGCCCGGCCCGTTGTCGATCACGTCGAGCCGCGCGTCCGCCCCGTCGCGCGACACGCGCACCGTGATCACCGCATGGTCGCCCACATAACGGATCGCGTTGTCGATCAGGTTGCCGATCATCTCGCCGAGCAGGTCGGACTGCCCGAGCACGTCGACGTCGGCCTCGTGCTCGAACCCGAGATCGATGTCGCGCGCGCGTGCGACGGGCGACCAGTCCAGCGTCACGCTGCGCGCGAGCCGATGCAGCGCGACCGGCTTGTGCGCGACCGCATGACCGCTGTCCGAATCGAGCCGCGACAGCGACAGCAGTTGCTGGACGATCTTCGCGGCCTGCCGCACCGCGCCGTTCGCGCGCCGCAGGTGCACGTTCGCGCGCGGCTGCTCGTCGGGCCGCAACGCGAGTTCGACGCCCGCCTGCACGGCCGCGAGCGGCGTCTTCAACTGATGGGCCGCATCGGCGAAGAAGCGGCGCCGCGCCACCTGCATCCGTTGCGTGCGACCGATGTACTGGTTGATCGAATCGACGAGCGGCGCGAGTTCGCTCGGCATCGCGCCCGTGTCGAGCGGCGTCGTATCGTCCTCGCTGCGCGCGGCGACCGTCGCCGACAGCCGGTTCAGCGGCCGCAGCCCGCGCCCGACGCCGAGCCACACGATTCCGAGCGCCAGCACGACGAGCAGCCCTTCCTGCAGCAGCGACCCGATCAGGATCTCGCGCGCGAGCGCCTGACGCGCCTCGATCGTCTCGCCGACCATCACCCACACGATGCGCGACTGCGCGGTCGGCACGTCGTGCACGGGAATACGCAACGCGGCCATCCGCAATTGCTCGCCGCGATACACGACGTCGTAGTAGCGCGTGACGAACAGCGCGCCATCGCCCGCGTCGCGGCCATGCGGCAGCGGTAGATCGGGATAGCCGGTGACCGTGCGGCCGTTGTCCTCGCGGATCAGGTAGTAGATCTTGCCGCCGTCGCTCGATTCGAGCATTTCGAGCGCGAGATACGGCAAGTCGACCTCGATCTCGCCGGCGTTGAGCCGCACGCCTTCGCGGATCGACTTCAGCGACGACGACAGCGTGCGGTCGAACGCGACGTGCGCGGCGCTCATCGCGCGCTGGTACGTGAGCCACGAGTCGAGCGCGAGCAGGCCGAGCAGCGGCAACAGCAGCCACAGCGCGACCTGCGCGCGCAGGTTCGGGCGGGTCATCATGCGGCTCGCCGGGCCGTCCCGACGGGCATGGCGGGGCATTCGCGGAGCATTACCCTGCGCCCGGGCCGGAGGTCGTCGTTGCGAAGCCGGCCGGCGACGGCATGCGCCTCCTCGGGGGCCAGTGAATGACGGTGAGCGTGAAGGCGGATCACTCGTCCGCCTTCGCTTCGAGCAAGTAGCCCAGCCCGCGCAGCGTGACGATCGCGACGCCCGAGTTCTCCAGCTTCTTGCGCAGGCGATACACGTAGATCTCGATCGCGTCCGCGTTGACCGATTCGTCGAGCCCGAAGATCTTCTCCGACAGCGTGTCCTTGTTGATCGCGCGGCCGTTGCGCAGGATCAGCACCTCGAGCACCGAGCGCTCGCGCGGCGTGAGCGACAGCGGCTCGCCCGCGAGATGGAAGCCGCGGTCGATACTGTCGTACGAAAGCGGCCCGCATTCGACGCGCGAGTGCTCGTGACCGAGGCTGCGCCGGATCAGCGCGCGGGCGCGCGCCTCCAGTTCGGTCAATTCGAACGGCTTCGCGAGATAGTCGTCGGCGCCGAGATCGAGCCCTTTCACGCGGTCCTCGACCGACCCGTGCGCGGTGAGGATCAGCACCGGCACCGGATTGCGGCGCGCGCGCAGCCGCCGCAGCACCTCCAGCCCGTCGAGCTTCGGCAGCCCGAGATCGAGGATCACCAGCGCGTAATCCTGCGTGCGCAGCACGTGGTCCGCCGCCTCGCCGTCGGCCATGTGATCGACCGCGAAGCGCGCGGCGCTCAGCGCGTCGTTCAGCGACTGGGCCAGGTTCGGGTTGTCTTCGACGAGCAGCACGCGCATGGGGATTCCGGTAAGGTCAGCGACAGCCCGCTACATTACATGATCCTTTCCGTCTCCACGCCTCGCGCAAACACGGGTTGCGCGGGTGTTGCGAAGCGGCCGCGGGCGGCGCCGGCGGCTGCCGCTCAGCGCTCGGCAGCCGGACGGTTGCGCGCCGCGATGCGCGCATCGCCGGTCACACGCCGCTCGCGAAAACCGGCCACCACCGCGACGAACGCGATACTCGCGCCGGCCGTGATGGCGATCATCGGGCGCGCGGTGCCGTCCGACAGCCACGCCAGCACGCCACCGCACGCGGCCGTGATCGCCATCTGGATAAAGAAGAACAGCCCCGACGCCGTACCGGCGATCTTCGTATACGGCTGCATCACCGCGAACTGGCAGGCCGGAATCGCGATCCCGACCGCGATCATCACGACGAACATCGGTGCGACGAGGGCCGTCACCGAAGTCGGGGCGATCGCGCCGCCGATCCCCAGCACGGCGGCGCCGACGAGATTGACGGCCGCCGCCGCCGCGATGACCGAATCGGCTGACCAGCGCGCGCTGATCCGCGCGAACATATTCGAACCGACCAGATAGCCGAGTACGGTCACGCCGAAGATCGCCGCATAGACCGGCCCGGACACGCCGATGTGCCGCTGGAACAGCGTCGACGATTCCGCGATGAACGGGTAGTACGTGCAGTAAGCAAAGCTGATCGCGAGCGAATAGCGCAGGAAGCGCCGCTCGCGCAGCAGGCCGGCGTAGGTTCGCAGCAACCCCGCGCTGGCGCCGGCTGGCGGCCGCGCGTCGCATTCGCGCGTCTCGGGCAGGTAGCGCAGCACCATCGCGGCCGCGACCAGCCCGCCCGCCGCCAGCCAGCCGAACACGCCGCGCCAGCCGAGCCACTCGGCGATCGCGCTGCCGGCCAGCGGCGCGACCACCGGCGACAGCGCCATGCCGGCCGAAATATGGCCGAGCATCGTGGCCTGCGTCGCGGCCGGAAAACGTTCGCGCACGATCACGCGGCCGATCACGGTCCCGGTGCAGCCGCCCAGCGCCTGGAACATGCGCGCGGCGATCAGCGCAGGGATGCTCGTCGACCCTGCGCATGCGACGCTTGCGACGACGTACACGCCCAGGCCGCCGAGCAGCACCGGACGTCGGCCGTAGCGGTCGGACAGCGGCCCCGACACCAGCATCGACAGCGCATAGCCGACCATGTACAGGGTCAGCGTGAGCTGCAACTGCGCGTCGGTGCCGTGCAGCGCGTCCGCCATCGCGGGCAGCGACGGCAGGTACGCATCGATCGTGACGCGCGGCAGGCACACCACGAGCATCAGCAGGAACAGCCAGCCCCATCGGGGTAATGAGCGCGTCTTCATGCGGTGAGTCCGTTTCGGTCAGGATGGGTGAAGTCGACAGCAATCTAAGGTGAAAGTGATATAAGCTGAAGGGCCATTAAATCGACTATTGCCTGGACCACTATGCCGCGAGGCAAAGCCGCGATTCCGCTGGATCTGCCGCGCCCCGCCGGGCTGTCGGGCGGCAGCCCGCAATCGAAGCAGGAATGCATCGCCGACACGATTCGCGACGCGATCCTGAAGCGCCTGCTGTCCGCCGACAGCCCGCTGCCATCGAGCCGGACGCTGGCCGCGCGCTGGGACGTCGCGCGCGGCACCGTCGAAGCGGCATACGACATCCTGTGCGCCGAGGGCTACATCGCCCGCACGCAGGGGTCCGGCACACGGGTCTGCGCGGTAGTGCCGGACAGCTATCTGCGCGCGGCCGCGCAGTCGCGCGACGGCGCCCCGCTCCACGCCGCCGCCTCCCCGGCGCCGGCCGCCGCGGCCGAATCCGAGCACGGCGTGCGTCCGGGCGTCCCGTTCGTCGCGCGGCTCGCCGATCCCGGCCTGCTGCCGATGCAGCAATGGAAGAAGGCGCTCGGCGCCGGCCTGCTTGCCGCGACGGCCGACGAGCTCGGCGCGACGCCGGCCCAGGGCGTCGAAAGCCTGCGCGCCGAAATCGCCGCGTACCTGCGCGAATACCGCGGCATCCCGTGCGAGGCCGGCGACATCGTCATCACGACCGGCATCCGCCACGCGATCGACCTCGTCGCGCGCACGCTGCTCGCGCCCGGCTCGACGGTGCTGATGGAAGATCCCGGTTATGCGTCGGCGTGGCAGATCTTCACGCTCGCGGGCGCGACCGCGATCGACGTGCCGGTCGATCGGGAAGGCATCGACACCGCGTCGCTGGACCGCCATCCCGATGCGCGCGCCGCCTACGTGACGCCGGCCCATCAGGCGCCGCTCGGCGTCACGATGTCGGTGTCGCGTCGGCTCGAACTGCTCGACTGGGCGCAACGCCACCGCACGTGGATCATCGAGGACGACTACGACGGCGAATTCAGCTACCAGACCGCCCCGCTGCCCGCGCTGAAATCGCTCGATGCGTGCGATCGCGTGATCTACTGCGGGTCGTTCAACAAGACGCTGTTTTCCGGGCTGCGCATCGGCTTCATGGTCGTGCCGGCGGCACTGCGGCCGGCGCTGTCCGCCGTGTGGCACGCGACCGCGCGCTCGGTCGGCGTCGCGCCGCAGCTCGCGCTCGCGCGCTTCATCGGCCACGGCGATTTCGCGAAGCACCTGCGCGCCGCCCGCCACGCATACCGTCAGCGGCGCGACATCGTGCTCGACCAGTTGGCGAAGCATGCGGGCGGCCGATACACGGTGTCCGGCGAGCATGCGGGCTTTCATTTCGTGCTGTGGCTGCCACCCGGCATCAAGGAGGCTGCGTACGTTTCGCAAGCCCGCGCGGCGGGCATCGAGTTGCAGCCGATCCACGGCTTCTGTCGAAGCGCCCGGTGCGAAGCGGGCGTCGTCGTCGGGTATGCGGCGCTGACGGCCGCGCACGCACGGCATGGCGGCCGCGTCCTCGGACAACTGCTGGCCGCGTCCGCGTAGCCGGCAACCTCGCCCCCTCTCCCTTTCGAACCCTGCCGCGCGCCGCGAAACCCGCGGCGGCGGCCGCGTCGACCTCGGGAAATCCATGACACGAACGGCACGATTGTGAACGGAAATGAAAGCGGGCTGAAAGTGCGTCGCACTTAACATCCGCGTCACTCGAACAACATCGACGCATCACTGGAGGAAGACATGCCGTTTGCACCGAAGCACCTCGCCGCCGCGCTGGCGGTCCTTCTGGGCACCGCCGCCGGCAGCGCCGCCGCGCAGGTTCCGGCCGGCTACCCGGGGAACTACCAGGGCGTGATCGACGCCGCGAAGAAGGAAGGCAAGCTGATCGTCTACTCGACGACCGACACGGGCCTCGTACGTCCGCTGATCAAGGACTTCGAAAGCCTGTACGGCGTGAAGGTCGAGTACAACGACATGAACAGCACCGAGCTGTACAACCGCTACATCAGCGAGAACGCGGCGAGCAGCACCAGCGCCGACGTGCTGTGGAGCTCGGCGATGGACCTGCAGGTCAAGCTCGTCAACGACGGCCTGATGGCGTCCTACGATTCGCCCGAAAGCCCGAACGTGCCGCAATGGGCGCAATACCAGAAGCAGGCGTACGGCACGACGTTCGAGCCGCTCGCAATCGTCTACAACAAGCGCCTGATCCCCGAAAACGAAGTGCCGAAGACGCGCGCCGAGCTGATCAAGCTGCTCACCACGCAGGCCGACAAGTTCAAGGGCAAGGTCACGACCTACGACATCGAGAAATCGGGCGTCGGCTTCAACTACCTGACCCAGGACGCGCACGTGAACGAGAAGGTCACGTGGGAGCTGGTAAACGCGATCGGCGCGACCGGCCCGAAGCTGCAGTCGAGCACGGGCGCGATGATGGAGCGCATCTCGTCGGGCGAGAACCTGATCGGCTACAACATCATCGGTTCGTACGCGTACGCGAAGGCGAAGAAGGACAAGTCGATCGGCTACGTGTTTCCGAAGGACTACACACAGGTCGTGAGCCGCCTCGCCACCGTGTCGAAGAAGGCGAAGAACCCGAACGCCGCGAAGCTGTGGGTCGACTACCTGCTGTCCAAGCGCGGCCAGACGCTGATCGCGAACCAGGCGAACCTGTACGCGATCCGCGCGGACGTGACCGGCGAGACGTCGGCCGCGAGCCTCACGAAGGAACTCGGCGATTCGCTGAAGCCGATCCAGATCGGCACCGGCCTGCTCGTCTATCTCGACCAGTCGAAGCGCCTCGCGTTCCTGAAGCAATGGCAGCAGGCGATCAAGCGCTGATGCGCTGATCGGCTTCGGCTGACCCAGGCTGCCCGCCGCCCGTCGCGCGGGCGGCCCCTTCTCCTCACCGACTTCCTTGAGGCGGCCATCCGGATGGCCGCAGGGGCGAACTCATGCTTTCAACCAGCACACGCGGCACGGCACCGGCCGTTCCACCCGCCGCCGGCCCGCGCGACGCCGTTCCCGCGCTGCCGGTCAGCCGCCTGCAGCCGCTCGCCGGCATGCTGCGCTGGATCGTCGTCGCGGTACTGACCGTCGCGGTCGCGCTGCCGCTCGGCTTCATCCTGTTCCAGAGCCTGCTGTCCGCGCCGTTCTTCGACGCGAACAAGACGCTCGGCATCGACGGCTTCCGCTTCATCTTCAGCGATCCCGACTTCTGGTCGGCCGTGAAGAACTCGTTCATCATCGCCGGCGGGATGCTGTTCATCTCGATCCCGCTCGGCGGCATCCTCGCGTTCCTGATGGTGCGCACCGACCTGCCCGGCCGCCGCTGGCTCGAACCGCTGCTGCTCACGCCGGTGTTCGTGTCGCCGATGGTGCTCGCGTTCGGCTACGTGGTCGCGGCCGGCCCGGTCGGCTTCTACTCGGTGTGGTTCAAGGAACTGTTCGGGGTGCAGAACGTGCCCTGGAACGTGTATTCGATCTTCGCGATCACGGTGATCGTCGGCCTCACGCACGTGCCGCACGTGTACCTGTATTCGTCGGCCGCGCTGCGCAACCTCGGCTCGGACGTCGAGGAAGCGGCGCGCGTGACGGGCGCCCGCCCGTTCCGCGTCGCGCTCGACGTGAGCCTGCCGATGACGATGCCCGCGCTGCTGTTCGCCGGCGTGCTGGTGTTCTTCCTCGGCTTCGAGGTGTTCGGGCTGCCGCTCGTGCTCGGCGACCCGGAAGGCCACCTCGTGCTCGCGACCTACCTGTACAAGCTGACCAACAAGCTCGGCGTGCCGTCGTATCACCTGATGGCCGCGGTCGCCGTGTGCATCGTCGCGATCACGTTCCCGCTCGTGCTGCTGCAGCGCCGCCTGCTGAAGACCGCGAGCCGCTTCGTCACCGTGAAGGGCAAGGCCGGCCGCGCGACGGTGCTGCCGCTCGGCGTGTGGCGTTGGGTCGCGCTCGCGATCGTCGCGCTGTGGCTGATGCTGACCGTGATCGTGCCGATCTCGGGCATCGTGCTGCGCGCGTTCGTGACCAACTGGGGCGAAGGCGTCGCGCTCGCCGAGGTACTGACGCTGTCGAACTTCATCGAGCTGTTCGAGCAGGACAACCTGGTGCGCGCGATCGTCAACACGCTTGGCATCGGCGTGATCGGCGGCGCGCTCGCGATCGGCTTCTACTCGCTCGTCGCGTTCGCCGGCCACCGTCGCCCCGACTGGGCGACCAGGCTGCTCGACTACCTCGTGCTGCTGCCGCGCGCGGTGCCGGGCCTGCTCGCCGGTCTCGCGTTCCTGTGGATTTTCCTGTTCGTGCCCGGCCTGCGCGAACTGAAGAACTCGATGTGGAGCATCTGGATCGCGTACACGGTCGTGTGGCTCGCGTACGGGATGCGGCTGATCCAGAGCGCGCTGCTGCAGGTCGGCCCCGAGCTGGAAGAAGCCGGCCGCAGCGTCGGCGCGACGCGCAGCCGCGTGTCGCTCGACGTGACGCTGCCGCTCGTGCGCTTCGGCCTGCTCGCCGCGTGGCTGCTGATCTTCATGATCTTCGAGCGCGAATACTCGACCGCCGTCTACCTGCTGTCGCCCGGCACCGAAGTGATCGGCGCGCTGCTCGTGTCGCTGTGGGCGACCGGCGCCGTCGACCAGGTCGCCGCGCTCTCTGTCATCAACATCGCGATGGTCGGCGCCGGTCTCGGCGTGGCCCTGCGCTTCGGAGTGAAACTTCATGGATAAGCTCATCGTCGACGATCTGCACCTCAGCTACGGCGCCAACCCGATCCTCAAGGGCGTGTCGTTCGAACTGAAGGCCGGCGAAGTCGTGTGCCTGCTCGGCGCGTCGGGCAGCGGCAAGACCACGCTGCTGCGCGCGGTGGCCGGCCTCGAACAGCCGTCCGACGGACGCATCCAGCTCGACGAGCGCGTGTTCTTCGACGGCGCGCAACGCATCGACCTGCCCGTCGAACAGCGTTCGCTCGGCCTCGTGTTCCAGTCGTACGCGCTGTGGCCGCACCGCACCGTCGCCGACAACGTCGGCTACGGCCTCAAGCTGCGCCGCGTCGCGCCGGCCGAACAGAAGCAGCGCGTGCAGACCGCGCTCGACCAGCTCGGCCTCGGCCATCTCGCCGAGCGCTTTCCGCATCAGCTGTCGGGCGGCCAGCAGCAACGTGTCGCGATCGCCCGCGCGCTCGTCTACAACCCGCCGGTGATCCTGCTCGACGAGCCGCTGTCGAACCTCGACGCGAAGCTGCGCGAGGAGGCGCGTGCGTGGCTGCGCGAGCTGATCGTGTCGCTCGGGCTGTCGGCCCTGTGCGTGACGCACGACCAGACCGAAGCGATGGCGATGTCCGACCGCATCCTGCTGCTGCGCAACGGCCGCATCGAGCAGGAAGGCACGCCGGCCGAGCTGTACGGTGCGCCGCGCTCGCTGTACACGGCCGAGTTCATGGGCAGCAACAACCGCATCGACGCGCGCGTCGCCGCGATCGACGGCGAATGCGTGACGCTCGCCGGCGACGGCTGGGAGTTGCAAGCGCTTGCCCGCGACACGCTCGCGCCGGGCCAGGACGCCCAGGCCGTGATCCGTCTCGAACGCGTGCAGGTCGCCGACGGCCCGGGCGCGAACCGGCTGCAGGCCGACCTCGTCACGTCGATGTATCTCGGCGACCGATGGGAATACCTGTTCCATTGCGGCGACATGCGCCTGCGTGCGTTCGGCCATGTGCCGCGCGCGGCCGGCAAGCACTGGATCGAATTCCCGACCAACGACTGCTGGGCGTTCGCGAAAGCGGGCTGACCCGATCGCGGCGGCTCGCGCGCCGCCGCGCTGGCAGTCGAGCGCGTATCCCTTTGCGACTCGCATCGACGGACGCTTCATCGCGTCCGCCGATGGCGCGCTGCGTGCCCGTTTTCCGTTTCACCCCGCCTAAAACAACCCAGGAGACACCGTCAAAATGAAGTCACGCGCAGAACGTTCTATTCGAGCAGTAGTCCTCACCGGTTCGGCTGCAGCCGCCTGTCTCGCCGCGCCGGTCGCGCACGCGCAGTCGTCGGTCACGATATACGGGATCATGGACGCCGGCATCGAATTCGCGAACCATGCGGCACCGGAAGGCGGCAATTCGATCAAGCTGAAGTCGGGCAACAAGAACACGTCGCGCTGGGGCTTGCGCGGCGTCGAGGATCTCGGCGGCGGGTTGAAGGCCGTGTTCCGGCTCGAAAGCGGCATCGATCTCGCGAACGGTGCGTCCGACGACGGCCCGGACTCGATCTTCGCGCGCCGCGCGACGGTCGGCCTGAAAAGCAAATGGGGCGAGCTGACGCTTGGCCGCAACTTCACCGTCACGTACGACTACATGATGCCGTTCGACCCGATGGGTTACTCGCAGAACTATTCGTGGGCCTCGTCGTCGATGGCGACGGGCGGCCGCAAGGACGGCATGTTCACGCGCTCGTCGAACGCCGTGCGCTACGACGGCGAATTCAGCGGCTTCAAGTTCGGCGCGCTGTACGGTTTCGGCAACGTGCCGGGCAGCGTGAAGACCAGCTCCAAGTACGATTTCGCGATCGGTTACGAGACGGGGCCGTTCGCCGCCGTCGTCACGTTCGACCGGCAGAACGGTGCGGCCGACAGCGTCACGCCGGCCGATACCGTCAACTACATTCAAGGCATCCACGCGGGCCTGAGCTACGACTTCGGCAACCTGAAAACGATGGCCGGATACCGCAATTACAAGCGCACGTTCCGCACCACGGCGGCGAACCAGTTGAGCGACATGGTTTGGCTCGGCGGGTCGTACCAGTTCACGCCGACGTTCTCGCTGATCGCGGCCGTCTATCACCAGAACATCAAGGGCGGCACGGATGCCGACCCGACACTGGTGTCGGTGCGCGCGCAGTACGCGTTGTCGAAGCGCACGGTGCTGTATGCGGCCGGGGCGTTCGCGATCGCGAAACACGACCAGAAAGTCGGCGTGTCGCGCGATTTCAACGGGTATGGCACCACGCAGGTCGGGGTCACGGCGGGGATTCAGCAGCGGTTTTGAAGCTGACGTGACGAGCGGCAGCGGGTGATCGGCCGCCCCGCCTGCTTTCACGCTACGCGCGGCGGCATGACGGCGAATGGCCCGATGCCGCCGCGCAACCCGGCGCTCAGGCCACATCCGGCCCGCCACGTGGCGATCCGCCGTTCACTCGCCACGCATCGTGAACACCGGACGCACGACGCTGCTCGAATCGCTCCAGTGTTCGCCAACGGCCGACAACGGCACGGTGCGCGTGTCGATCGTAAGGCCCGCCTCCCCGGCCGCGTCGAATACGCCGCGCACCGACGCCAGCAAGCGCGGCAGCGACACGCTGCCGATCCCGCTGCCCATCAGTTCGATCGCGGTCGCCCGCAGCACGGCGCCGGGCACCAGCAAGTCCGCGCCGCCGATCGAGCCGATCTGCACGAAACGCAGCCGCCGCCCGCCCGGTGTCGCTTTCGCGGCGGCGCCCAGCAGCGTCCGCGCGCTGGCGCCCCACAGATAATCGAGCACGACATCCACGCCCGCGCGGAAATGCGGTTCGAGCGCCCGCGCCAGATCGGCGTCGTCCTGCTGCAGCGACACGACGGCATCCGCGCCGGCCTTCAGCAACGCCTGCAACGCGGCCGCGTTGCGGCCCGTCGCGATCACCTTCGCCGCACCGAGATGCTTCGCGATCCGCACCGCGAGCCGCCCCGACGTGCCCGTTGCGCCGTTGACGAGCACCGTCTCGCCCGCGACGAACCGCGCGCGTTCGGTCAGCGCCGCCCACGACGACATCCCCGGAATCGCGATCGCCGCGGCGGTGACATCGTCAAGCGTGTCCGGCAGCGGCACGCACTGCGTATCGGGCACGATCGTGCGTTCGGCCATCGCGCCGAACGGCGTGGGTGCACCGAAGAAGTAGACGCGCCGACCGTCGTCGAGACGCCCCACGCCGTCGACACCGACGACGAACGGATAACCGCCAACGGAGGAGTAATGCGTGCCCGCGGCGCGCCCCTGCGCGATGCGGCTCAGCGCGGACGCCGTCACGTCAATCAGGCTGTGGCCCGGCATCGCGCGCGGCGGTTCGAACTCGGTATAAACCGGACGCTGTCCGGCGCCTTCAACGACTGCTGCTTTCATGGTGGTTCCTTCAATCCTGGACGGTGGGCCCTTACCGGGCATCGAGCCACGCGCGCAGCGCGGGATCGCGTACTTCCAGTACGTCGAACAGGCCGAGCGCACGCAGTGCAGGCAACGCGTCGATCGCATCGGCCTCCGCGCGCGCCCTCTCCGCCGGCGCGGCGTTCGGATCGGTCAACACACGCGCGTTGACCAGAAACGCGCCAACGGTCCCCTTGCGGATCGTCGTTCCGCCGGCATCGATTTGGTTGGCATGGTCGGGAAGCATCTGTTCGGCTCGCATCGCGTCTTACTCCGGTTGTCATCGATGGACGCAGTGTAGGCGTGCGAAACCGGCCGATCTCCGGTATAACGGCCATTCGATACCGATATCCGGCCATGTCCGATCCACTCCTGCCCGCCCGCTTCGTCACGTCCGACGACGGCCCGTTCGTGGTCGCCGCCGTCCTGTCGCAACGCGACCCGCGCATCACCGCGCCGCATTCGCATGCGCGCGGCCAGCTCGTCGGCGCGCTGAGTGGGCTGGTGACGATCGGCCTCGACGACCAGGAATGGGTCGTGCCGGCGATCCACGCGATCTGGATTCCGCCGCATTGCCGGCATTCGCTGCGCTCGTTCGGGCCGATTTCGGGCTGGTCGGCGTTCGTCGCCGAAGCCCGCTGCGCGACGCTGCCGGCGACGCCGCGCGCGATCCGCACGACGCCGCTGCTGCGCGAAGCCGTGCAGCGCGCCGCAAGCTGGGGCGACTCGGAACTGGATGCCGCGCAGACCCGGATCGCCGACGTGATCCTTGACGAAATCGCGGCATCGGAAGCCGAGGCGCTGGGGCTGGTCCGTCCGCGGGACCCGCGGCTCGTGAAGATCACCGATGCGCTGGCCGCGGATCTCGCGAACGACCGGCGGCTGGAGGAATGGGCCGAATGGGCCGGCATCGGCGCACGGACGATGAGCCGCCGCTTCGTCGCCGAGACGGGGCTGACGTTCGCGCAGTGGCGTCAGCAGGCGAGGTTGCTGCGAGCGCTGGAGCGCATCGCCGACGGCGTGCCGGTGACGACGATCGCGCTCGATCTCGGGTACGACAACGTGAGCGCGTTCATCGACATGTTCCGGCGTGCGCTGGGGACGACGCCGGGGAAGTATATGGAGACGGGAAGGCGAGCGGAGGAATAGATACGGCCATGCGCGTGCATGAAGCCGCACGGCGAACGGCCGGCGGTCAGCGGACAAAAACCGCCCGCCACTACGTCAATACGTGCCGTCGCCCTTCTTCACGACATCGCCGCCGTTCCCCTTGAACTGCGCGGCAAGCCGCTCCGCGCTCCGTGCCAGCAGCGTCGTATCGACGCCGACCGCGACGAACAACGCACCCGCTTCCAGATAGCGCCGCGCAGCCGCTTCATCCGCGCTCAGGATG
Organism: Burkholderia sp. MS389; assembly: GCF_016899425.1. GTDB lineage: Bacteria > Pseudomonadota > Gammaproteobacteria > Burkholderiales > Burkholderiaceae > Burkholderia > Burkholderia sola. Next base: position 295,434 of record NZ_CP045995.1, on the reverse strand, counting down.
CCCGGCGCCTTGCCGGCCGCCTTGATCGCGCGGATCGCGCCATCGATCGCGGCCTGCACGTCCGGGTGCCCGGGGTGGCCGAGATGGCCGAGATCGGCCGCGAGATCGGCCGGGCCAATGAACACACCATCGACGCCGTCGACCCGCGCAATCGCATCGATCGCGTCCAGCCCCGCGCGCGTCTCGACCTGCACGAGCACGGCCATCTCGTCGTTCGCGCGATGCAGGTACGCGCCGACGCGATTCCACCGCGACGCGCGCGCGAGCGCGCTACCGACGCCGCGCATCCCGTGCGGCGGGTAACGCGTCGCGGCCACCGCCGCACGCGCTTCGTCGGCGCTCTGCACCATCGGCACGAGCAGCGTCTGCGCGCCGAGATCGAGCACCTGCTTGACGATCACCGGATCGTTCCACGGCACGCGCACGACCGGATGCGACGGATACGGCGCGATCGCCTGCAGTTGCGCGAGGATCGTCGGCACCGTGTTCGGCGCATGCTCGCCGTCGATCAGCAGCCAGTCGAAACCGGCACCCGCGACCACTTCGGCGCTGTACGGATTCGCGAGACCGAGCCACAGGCCGATCTGCGCGTCGCCGCGTGCGAGCGCGGCCTTGAAGACATTCGACGGCATCTGCATCGTTCGCTCACCTCACTCGAAGTAGCACTGGATCGTCCCGAGCGGGCCGTAGTCGACGCTGAACGTATCGCCCGAACGCGCCGCGCACGGCCGCGTAAACGATCCGCCGAGCACGATCTGCCCCGGCTCCAGCGCGACGTCGAAGCGCGACAGCCGGTTCGCGAGCCATGCGACGCCGTTCGCCGGATGGTTCAGCACGCCGGCGGCGACCCCGGTTTCCTCGACCACGCCGTTGCGCGACATGATCGCCGCGACCCAGCGCAAATCGACGTCCTGCGGGCGCACCGGCCGGCCGCCGATCACGACGCCCGCGTTCGCCGCGTTGTCGGCGATCGTGTCGAACACCTTGCGCGGCCGTTTCGTGTCGGGGTCGATCGACTGGCTGCGCGCGTCGATGATCTCGAGCGCCGGCACGACGTAATCGACCGCGTCGTACACGTCGAAGATCGTGCAGTTCGGGCCGGTGAGCCGCTTGCCGAGCACGAACGCGAGCTCGACCTCGACGCGCGGCACGATGAAGCGGCCGGTCGGGATCGTGCCGCCGTCTTCGAAGAACATGTCGTCGAGCAGCGCGCCGTAGTCGGGTTCGTCGATCTGCGACGTGTTCTGCATCGCCTTCGACGTCAGGCCGATCTTGTGCCCCTTCAGCGTACGGCCTTCCGCGAGCTTGAGGGTCACCCACGCGCGCTGGATCGCATACGCGTCGTCGATCGTGATGTCGGGATGGTCCAGCGAGATCTGGCGGATCTGCGTGCGCGCACGCTCGGCGTCGTGCAGACGGTGCGCGAGCTGGTCGATGATGGCGGGTTCGAGCATGATCGGATCGGGAATGGGGTTCAGCCGGCCCGCTTGTAGCGGGCGTGGATGTTGTTGTGCTTGTACGAGCCGCTTTCGCTGAACTCGGTCAGTTCCATCGACAGCGCGAGATAGCGTTTCGCGTACAACTCGGCGAAATGGGCCTTGATCGCGTCGAAGAGCGCGTCGCACGCGGCTTGCTTCGTTTCGTCGCTGCGGCCCGCGCCGATCTTCAGCGTCACGTGGACGAACGCGTCGTCCTCCGTGCCGTCGGCGACGCAGTAGTCGTGCAGCTCGATCGCGCGCGAACGGATGCCGCCGGTCGGGAACACGCCGCCCTGCGCGATCAGCGTCGCGTTGATCGTGCGCAGCAGCGCGGGAATGCGCGCGTCGTCGCGGATGTTCGCGGTGTATTCGACGACGATGTGTGGCATGGCAACGCTCCTGATAGGTATGCGGCGCTCAGGCGAGCGGGAAGATCGCGTTGATCTGCCCGGTGCCCGAGCTCGCGAAATAGTCGGTGACGATCTCGACGGGCTGGTCGTAACGATCCCAGCCGAGCAGCCCGAGCAGCATCGCCGTGTCGTGCATCCCGCCTTCGCCGTGGCAATGCACGTTGTACTCGGGCAGCATCGCGCAGAAGGTCTTGAAATCGCCCTGCTTCCACAGCTCGACCACGCGCAGGTCGACCTGCCGGAAGAATTCGCGGCTGATCTGGTGGATCGATTCCTCGGGGCTGCCGTTGTCGTTGAAACGGTGCGACAGCGAGCCACTCGCGAGGAACGCGACGTTCGAATCGCTCTTCTCGATCGCCTCGAGCAGCGCCTCGCCGAAGCGCCGGCTTTCGTCGAGCGTGTGCCACATGCACCAGCCGGCGATCGACACGACCTTGAAGTGCTGGTCGCCGTTCATGTAGCGCATCGGCACGAGCGTGCCGTATTCGAGCTCGAGGCTGTCGATCTCGTGCGCACGCGTCGCGACGCCGCGCTCGGTGGCCGTTTCCGCGATCAGCCGCCCGAGCGCCGGGTTGCCCGGATACGCGTACTGCATGTCGCGGATGAAATGCGGCAGCTCGTTGCTCGTATAGGTGCCCGCGAACCGCGCATTGCAGTTCACGTGATAGCCCGCGTTGACGAGCCAGTGCACGTCCGACACGACGATCGTGTCGACGCCGAGCGCGCGGCAGCGCTCGCCGATCAGCCGGTGGCCGCGGATCGCCGCTTCACGGCAGCCGTGATGCTTGCCGGGCAATTCCGACAGGTACATCGACGGCACGTGCGTGATCTTCGCGGCGAGGGACAGTTTGCCCATCGTTCAAGTCTCCGTATGGTTCTTTGCGGCGAATCGCTACGCGCCCGTTACACGCCCCAGCGCGGGACGTGATGCGAACCCATCGAGATGCACACGTTCTTGATCTCCGCGAACACCTCGAAACTGTACTCGCCGCCCTCGCGCCCGGTGCCCGATTCCTTCACGCCGCCGAACGGCTGGCGCAGGTCGCGCACGTTCTGGCTGTTCACGAACACCATCCCGGCCTCGATGCCGCGCGCGAGCCGATGCACCTTGCCGACGTCCTGCGTCCAGATGTACGACGCGAGGCCGTACGCCGTATCGTTCGCGAGCCGCAGCCCTTCGTCTTCGTCGTCGAACGGGATGATGCACGCGACCGGCCCGAAGATCTCTTCCTGCGCGATGCGCATCCGGTTGTCGACGTCGGCGAACACGGTCGGCCGCACGAAGTTGCCGTTGCGCAGATGATCGGGCAGCCCGGCCGGCTTGTCCGCGCCGCCCGCGACCACGCGCGCGCCTTCCTGCTCGCCGATGCGGATATAGCCCGTCACCTTTTCCCAGTGCTGGCGCGTGATCATCGCGCCGAGATTCGTGCCCGGATCGGCCGGATCGCCGACCACCAGGTTGTTCGCGCGGCGCGCGAATTCCTGCACGAAGCGGTCGTAGATCGTGCGCTGCACGAAGATCCGCGAGCCCGCGGTGCAACGTTCGCCGTTGATCGAGAAGATCGTGAATAGCGACGCGTCGAGCGCGCGGTCGAAATCGGCGTCGTCGAAGATCAGCACCGGCGACTTGCCGCCGAGCTCCATCGAATACTTCTTGAGGCCCGCGCGCTCCATGATCCGCTTGCCGGTGACCGTGCCGCCGGTAAACGACACCGCGCGCACGTCAGGATGCCGCACGAGCGCGTCGCCGGCCGTCGCGCCGTAACCCTGCACGACGTTCAGCACACCGGGCGGAATGCCGGCTTCGAGCGCGAGCCGGCCGAGCTGGTCGGCCGTCAGCGGCGACAGCTCCGACATCTTCAGCACGGCCGTGTTGCCGAGCGCGAGACATGGCGCCGTTTTCCACGTGGCCGTCATGAACGGCACGTTCCACGGCGACACCAGCGCACACACGCCGACCGGCTGGTACAGCGTGTAGTTCAGCATCTGGTCGTCGACCGGATAGGTGCGGCCGTTCATCTGCACGCACACTTCCGCGAAGAAGTTGAAGTTCTCGGACGCGCGCGGAATCAGCTGCTTGCTCGTCTGCGCAATCGGCAGCCCGGTGTCCTGCGTCTCCAGCGCCGCGAGCATCGGCACGTTCTTCTCGATCAGCTCGCCGAGCTTGCGCATCAGCTTCGCGCGCGCCTTCGCCGGCGTGTTCGCCCATTTCGGGAACGCATCTTTCGCCGCGCGCACGGCCGCGTCGACCTCGGCCTCGCCGCCCGATGCGACGTCGGTGATGACGTCGCCCGTCGCCGGGTTCAGCGTCGTGAAAGTGTCGCGGCTCTCCACTTCGCGGCCGCCGATCCAGTGCTTGATGGTCATGTGCTCTCCTTCCTTGGCGACGGCCTCAGCCGGCGCGATAGTAGTCCGCTTCGCCGACGATCGTGTTCACGAGCCGGCCGATTCCTTCGATTTCGGTCACGACCTCGTCGCCCGGCTGCGTGTCCGCCAGCCCCTCGGGCGTGCCGGTCAGGATCAGGTCGCCCGGCGAGAGCGTCATGAAGCTGCTGATGTGCTCGATCAGCGCCGGCACGTCGAACACCATGTCGCGCGTGCTGCCGCGTTGCGTCTCGCGGCCGTTCACGGTCGTGCGCAGCGTCAGGTCGGCAGCGTCGCCGATCTCGTCGCGGCTGACGAACCACGGCCCGAGCGGCGTGCAGGTGTCGCGGTTCTTCACGCGCAGGTTCGGGCGGTAGTAGTTTTCGAGGTAATCGCGGATCGCGTAGTCGTTCGCGACCGTATAGCCGGCCACGTAGTCGATCGCCTGCGCGCGGCTCACGTGACGCGCCGGGCGGCCAATCACGACGGCCAGTTCGCACTCGTAGTGCATGTGCGTGGCGTCCGCCGGGCGCACGGTCAGCGACCGGTGACCGACGAACGTGTTCGGCCCCTTCAGGAAGATCAGCGGCTCGCTCGGCGCGTTGAACGCGAGTTCCTTCGCATGGTCGGCGTAGTTCAGGCCGAGCGCGAACGTCGTGCGCGGCGCGACGGGCGGCAGCCACACCACGGCATCCTCCGCCACCACGCGCCCCGTATCGATGCGGATCGCGCCGTCGCCGGCCGGTTCGGCCGCATGCAGTGCGCCGTTGTAGATCACGCGCGCCGTCTTCATCGTGCTTCCTCCGCCATCAGCGTATGCCGCAGCGTGCCGATGCCGGCCGCGGCGATCTCGATCGTACTGCCCGCGCGGGCATGCGGTGCGCCGCCCGCGACGCCGAGCAGCAGCACGTCGCCCGCGTCGAACGACATGAAGGCCGTCACGTCGGCGATCAGCTCGCGCACCGGGCGAATCAGCGTCGCGGTCGACGCGGACGCAGCCACCTTGCCGTCGATCCGCACCGTCAGCCCGATCGCGTCGACATCGGCGAGCGCGGCGGCCGGCACGATCGCCGGGCCGAGCGGGCAGAAGCCGTCACGGCACTTGAAGCGCACGGCCGGACGGTAGTAATCGGGGTGCGGCACCGATACGTCGCTCGCGAGCGTGAAGCCGTGCACGTAGTCGAGCGCCCGCGCGGCCGCGACGCGCGTCGCGCGCCGCGCGAACACGACGGCCACCGACGCACCGATTTCCAGCGCGTCGACGCCGGCCGGCACGACGACGGCGGCGCCATCGGCCGCATGCGTGTTGGCCGATTTGATGTACAGGACCGGCGCCTGCGGCGGACGGCCGTAAGGCGGTGCGTTCACGGCGTCGCCGAGTGCGGCGAGCGCCCCGCGCTCGTTGAGCAGCGCGCCGTAGACGGTACCGATGGCGACCGGCAACGGCGGCGCCGCGGCGGTCGTGCAAGACAGCTCCATGCGTCATTCCCCTGCCGCGCGTCGCGGCGCATCATCAATAGTTAATATCTTAAGTAAACAATCGGGCGCTGACAACCTCGATTACCCTGATACGCGAAATTCATCAGCTTCGGCTGTTAAGATTGATGCGTCCCCGTCCTCTGCTCACCCCGATGAACCGTACGCTCGACCATCGCAACCTGGCCATGCTGCTGCTCGAGGCCCGCGAAACGCTGATGGGCCTGTTTCGCCCCATTCTCAAGGAATTCTCGCTGACCGAACAGCAATGGCGGATCATCCGCGTGCTTGACGGCGAACCGGCGCAGGCGCTCGAAGCCGGGCAGATCGCGAAACGCTGCTGCATCCTGAGCCCGAGCCTGACCGGCGTGCTGGAACGGATGGAGCGCGACGGCCTGATCACGCGCACGCGCGCGCAGGAGGATCAGCGCCGGCTGCTGGTCAGCCTGACGCCGCAAAGCAGGAAACTGGTGACGGAAATCGGTCCGCGCATCGACGAGCAATATCGTCAGCTCGAAGCGCGATTCGGCGAGGACGGCCTCGACGACATCTACCGCGCGCTCGACCGGCTCATCGAGCTCGGCAACCAGGCATGAAGACGGCGCCCGCGCCCGCCATGGGCGGGAACGGGCGCCGGGGCGATGCGACCGGTTAGTGGATCGCGCCGCGCATCAGCTCGGTCACCGCCACGCCGCGCGACGTGCGCATGCACTCCTCGACGTAATCGATGAACGGCAGCGGCTCGAAATCGATTTCGTCGCGCACGCGGCGATTGTCGAACACGCGATCGACCGTCGCGAATTCGCCGCAGCGCTGCAGCGCCCGGCCGATCACGCGCTCGAGCGCCGGATCGGGCCGCCCGAGCACGTCGCGCACGACGAGCGGCAGTTCGGCCGGCGCGCATGCCGCGTAGCGCGGCGCGCCGGTCATCCCCGCCGCCTCGTCCATCGCGCGCACGATCTGCGCGACCTGCGGCGCCTCGTCGCCGGCCGACACATGATAGACGTCGTGCGCGAGCGTCGGCTTGACGGCCAGCAGCATCGTCGCGCGCGCCACGTCGTCCACCGACACGATGTCGATGCGCGTCATCGGCCGCGCGGTGAAGCGACGCGCCGCATGCGCGAGCCGGAACATCCAGAACGAATTCGGCGCGGGCCGCGTACCGAGCACCGTATGGCCGACCACGTGCGACGGCCGCACGACGACGAGCGGCAGTCCGAGCGCGCGCAGGCGCTGCTCCGTCTCCGCCTTCGCGTGCAGATAGTCGGCCGCGAGCACCGCGCCCGGCAGGCCGTCGCCGGCCCGCGGCACGACGTCGTTCCCCGCGCGCTCCGCCTCTTCCTGCACGATCCCGCCGCGGCCCGCATGCGCGTAAGCGGTGCCGACGTACACGAAGCGTTGCAGGCGCGGCGCGCGCGCAAAGCGCTCGGCGAAGCGCACCGCATCGGCGATGTCGGCCCGCAGGTGCGCGCCGTCGGCCGGCGACGCATGGCCCGCGCAATGAATCACGTGCGTCGCGCCGGCCAGGCGCGACGCATCGGCGCCGTGCCACACATCGCCGAGCGCGCCGACGATCACGTTCGCGTCGGTCAGGCGCGACGCCCAGTACGGCGTGAGCCCCGCGCGCAACGCGGCTTCACGCAGCCGCGCGACCGCATGGCCGCGGTCCCGCGCGCGCACGACGCAGGCGATGCGTTCGAGCAGCCCTGCATTGACGAGCGCCGTCAGCACGGTACTGCCGATGAAGCCGGTGGCGCCGGTCAGCACCAGCCGTCCGACGTTCGCCGCCGCGACCGGTGCGCTGGCCGGCGACACGAGGCTCGTCCGCCAGTTGAGCGACAACGCGGTTTTCCAGATCAGCACGATAGTCTCCTTCGAAGAATCGGCCGGGGCGGCGCGGCGCCCGCGGTTGCGGGCGCCGCCCGGCTCGCCGGCCGGGCCGGGGCCGACGCGGGCCCCGGCGGCTCCCGATCGGGCGTGCGGCCTGCGATCGCGTCGATCGCGCTCTGGCACGAGGCGGCGGCAGCCGGCGCGGACGGGCGTCCGCGGCACAGGATCGGGGAAGTTCCCAGTGTGGGGCCCGACCGCATGCAAGTCTGTCCCGAAAGTTTCGTGAAAGTGTGCCGATTTGTACGCGATTGTCGGAGTGTGTCGTGCCGGTCGGCTGATTAAAACGACGAAACGTTCGGTCGGCTGCATTCGACCGGTGCCGAAACGCGCCGATCGACCCGGTCGCGATGGCAGCCGGTGCGCGACAGATCGACGCGGCCGGCGGCCCTGTCATCCCATGTCTGGACCGCGGCGCGTGCCCGACCGGCCACGGCCATCGCCGGTATCGCGCGCCTGTGCTGACGCGTCGGGAATGACCATGAATCGTCAGACGTCCTTTCATCTGGAATCGAAATGGGCTCAATATAAATTTATTGCGGATTATCACTTGCGTTTCACACCAGTCTATCTAGACTGTTCAAGTTCAAACGGTCGAATGTGTCTTTTTTTAAGGAGACGATGCAATGCGCCTCACCATTCGGATTAATGGCAGCGAATCGGCAACCCGGCATTCCTTCGCAGTCTTGTGGGTCGATACCGACGAGGGTCTGTGGTCGCGCGAGGCACATCAGGGCATCGACCTTCCGACCTGGGGCAAGGTCCGCGACATCGAGGGCGCGATGGCGCTCTGTGCAGCCGACAGCGGCAATGCCGTCTGTCAACTGAAGGGGCTGTCGTTCGATGCGATGCGCCGCGAACAGGGCCCCGCGGTGCTCGCCGGCGATCATCCCGACGGCGCATGGCGCCTGCAGGCGGTCGATACCTGCACGACCCAGCCGGAATACCGGGAATTTATTTCCGTTGCCCGCTAGGTATTATTGACATGAATCGTCTGCGGTTTTCGGGTTTATTCCGGCAGTAGTGATATTCATTTCGATATTCAGCATGAATGGCGCCTCCGTTCGAGGCGCTTTTTATTTTCGAGATTAGAGAAATTATCGTCGCGCGGGCAATTGATCGCGCGTCGGAACGGTCGCGATCGCGCGATGGCGGAGACCGCGTGTCCGGCTCCGCTCGCGACGGATCGCCCGTGTTTCATCCTCCGCAGCCGCCGCGGCATCCTGCGTCGCCCCCTTTGCTGCGCTTTCCTCCCTTTTCCAGACGGCCTACCCTTCGTCTTTTTGCGGGGCCGGACCATACTTTCCTCACACGGTGTTTACTCATTTATTACAATCGCATTATTCAGACTGACCCACCGCCGCACGGCGGCCCGACCCGGCCATTGCATGAGCGTGAAAAAGAAGACCCACCCCGCCGATCCGTACGCGGCGGCGACCAAGAATCCGATGCTCGCCGCGCGCCTGCCGATGTGGCGCTCGCGGCTGATCGTGGTCGTCGTGTTCCTCGCGTTCGCCGCGCTGATCGCGCGCGCGTTCTGGGTGCAGGTCGCGAACCAGGATTTCTACGTCGGCCAGGGCCAGAAGCGCTATCAGCGCACGATCGAGCTCGACGCGATGCGCGGACGCATCGTCGACCGCAACGGCGCGATGCTCGCGGTCAGCCTGTCGACCTATGAAATCTGGGCGAACCCGAAACAGGTCGCCGACACCGATTACCCGCAAATCGCGAAGCTGCTCGACCTGCCGCTCGCCGAGGTGAAGCGGCGTCTCGGCAACGACAAGACGTTCGTGCTGCTCAAGCGGCAGGTCGACGCGGACACCGCCAGCCGGCTCGACAAGCTCGCGATCGACGGCATCACGCAAATCGCCGACTCGAAACGCTTCTACCCGGAAGGCGAATCGGCCGCGCACGTGGTCGGCTTCACGAACGTCGAGGACAAGGGCCAGGAAGGCGTCGAGCTCGCGGCGAATGCGCGCCTGCAGGGCACGTCCGGCCAGCGCGAGGTGATCCGCGACCGGCTCGGCCGCATCGTGTCGGACACGCGCCCGCTCGTCCCCGCGCAGCACGGCGCGACGATCGAACTGACGATCGACCGCCGCATCCAGCAACTCGCGTTCAGCCAGCTCAAGGCGGCCGTGATCGAGAACAATGCGCTGGCCGGCAGCGTCGTCGTGCTCGACGCGCAGAACGGCGAGATCCTCGCGCTCGCGAACTATCCGACCTTCGACCCGAACGACCGCGCCCGCCTCACCGGCCAGCAATTGCGCAACCGCGCGGTGATCGACACGTTCGAACCGGGCTCGACGATCAAGCCGCTCGTCGTCGCGCTGTCGATCGACGAGCGCAAGGTCACGCCGAACACGATCATCAACACGTCGCCGGGCACCTACAAGATCGGCCCGGCGGTGATCCACGACACGTCGAACCACGGGTCGCTAACGGTGTCGCAAGCGCTGCAGAAATCGAGCAACGTCGCGCTCGCGAAACTGGCGCTCAACCTGCCCGCCGAAACGATCTGGAACAAATACCAGGAGTACGGGATCGGCCGCGCGCCGGAACTGACGTTCCCGGGCGTTGCGTCGGGCCGGCTGCGCGGCTACAAGCGCTGGCGGCCGATCGAGCAGGCGACGATGGCGTACGGCTACGGGTTGTCGATGTCGCTGCTGCAGATCGCGCAGACCTACACGGCCTATGCGGGCGACGGCACGCTGCACCCGGTGTCGCTGCTGAAGAACGGCACCGACCAGCAGACGATCGACGCGCACCGCGGCCACCGCGTGACGTCGCCGCAAACGGCCGCCGCGATTCGCTCGATGCTCGAGATGGCGGTCGGCGAAGGCGGCACGGGGCGCCGCGCGCGCGTCGACGGCTACCGGATCGGCGGCAAGACGGGGACCGCGCGCAAGCAGGTCGGCGCGAGCTACGCGAAGGGCAAGTACCGCGCGCTGTTCGCGGGGATGGCGCCGATGAGCAACCCGCGCCTGATCGTCGCGGTGATGATCGACGAGCCGCGCGGCAAGGGGTACTACGGCGGCACGGTGGCGGGCCCGGTGTTCGCGTCGGTCACGAGCGGCTCGCTGCAGTTGCTCGGCGTGCCGCCCGATGCGCCGGTCGAACCGGAAAAGAATGCACCGGCGCAGGCCGCCGCGCCGCAGAAGACGGTCGGGGCGCCGAAACCGGCGGCATCGTTGAAGACGGCCGCGCAATCCGGCACTCCCGCGCCCGCGAAGGCCGCTACCGCAGGCTGACGATGCGAGCCGCGATGCCGCGCGCCGTCAATGCGCGGCCGCGACCGGCTTCGCCATCCGGCCGAGCACGTGCTCGGTCATCCCGCGCGCGAGTTCGGTCTCGCCCATGAATACGGTGCCGATGCCCTCGCTCGACAGCAGCGCGGCCTCGTCGCCGCTGTTCGTGCACAGCACGACCTCGAGCGTCGGGTTGAGCGTGCGCGAGATCTCGACGATCTGCCGCACGTCGAACACGTCGGGCAGCGTGACGACCAGCATCCCGGCGCGCGCGATATGCGCCTGCACGAGCACGATCGGCTCGATCGCGTCGCCCGACACGGCCGCGGTGCCGTCCGCGCGCAGCTTCTCGACGAGCTCGCGATTCTGCTCGACGACGACATAGGCGATCCCGCGCTCGTCCAGCGCATGCGCGATCCGCGTGCCGACCTTGCCGTAGCCGACGATCACGACCTGCCCGGTCAGATGCGTCTGCGGCGTCGACATCGGCAGCGCGGCGAGCGGATCGTCGCGCGCCTCGAGCTTGCGCGCGAACGCCGAATGCTTGCGAATCCATGCGAGCGCCGGATCGATCATCGCGAACAGCAGCGTGTTCATCGCGATCGAGATCAGCGCGACCGCGAGAATCAGGCTCTGCCCCTCGGCCGACAGCAGCCCGAGCGCACGGCCGAGCCCCGCGAGGATGAACGAGAATTCGCCGATTTGCGCGAGACCCGCGCCGACCGTCAGCGCGGTGTTCAGCGGATAGCGGAACGCGATCACGAGCGCGACCGCCGCGAGCGTCTTCCCGACCAGCACGATCGCCGCGACCTCGATCACGTGCAGCGGCTCCTCGATCAGCACCTTCGGGTCGAACAGCATGCCGACCGAGATGAAGAACAGCACCGAGAACGCGTCGCGCAACGGCAGCGTCTCGTCGGCCGCGCGCCGGCTGAACTCCGACTCGCGCATCATCATTCCCGCGAAGAACGCGCCGAGCGCGAACGACACGTCGAACAGCTTCGCCGCGCCGAACGCGATGCCGACCGCCGCGGCAATCATGCAAAGCGTGAACAATTCGCGCGAACCCGTGCGCGCGACGAGCCACAGAATGCGCGGGAACACGCGCTTGCCGACCACCAGCATCAGCGCGATGAACGCGGCGACCTTCAGCATCGTGACGCCGAGCGTGCCCCACACGCTGCCGCCGGCCGCATGCGCGTCGCCGGGCGGCGTGCCGCCGAGCAGCCCCGCCACCGGCGGCAGCAGCACCAGCACGAGCACCATCACGAGATCCTCGACGACCAGCCAGCCCACCGCGATGCGCCCGTTGACCGTCTCGACGAGCCCGCGCCCTTCGAGCGCGCGCAGCAGCACGACGGTACTCGCGACCGACAGCGCGAGCCCGAACACGAGCGCCGCACCGAGGCTCCAGCCCCAAGTGAGCGCGAGCCCGCCGCCGAGCAGCGTCGCGACGGTGATCTGGACGATCGCCCCCGGCAGCGCGATCTTGCGCACCGCGAGGAGATCGCCGAGCGAGAAATGCAGGCCGACGCCGAACATCAGCAGCATCACGCCGACTTCGGCGAGCTGCTGCGCGAGCGACAGATCGCCGACGAAACCGGGCGTGCCGGGGCCGATCACGATCCCGGCGAGCAGATAGCCGACGAGCGGCGGCATTTTCAGCAGCGACGCGAGGTAACCGAAGATCATCGCGAGACCGAAACCGGCCGCGAGCAACGCAATCAGGCTAACGTCATGAGGCATCCCCCCTCCCAAGCTCTTGTAACTATTTAGTAAGGTTCAAGAGTGAAAGGATAAGGGATGAGGCGGAAGAATGGCGCGCAGCCGCGAAAATTTCACGCCGCTGCGCGCGGTGCGGGGTACAACCCCGGCGAAGGGAAAGGCGTCGCGCGGACCCGCCGCGCGTGGGCGCCGCCCCAGCAGCAGGCGGGGCCCGCGTCCCGCCGCTCCGGTCAGCGCGACGCTTGCGGGAACCGCGCGCCCGGCGGCGGCTCGGGCCGCGTCGACGGCACGCTCTTGCGCACCTTCGCGACCTGCGCGGCCGTCACCGGCGCGCCCGTGTTGCCCCAGCTCGTGCGCACGAAGTTCGACACGTCCGCGACTTCCTGGTCCGACAGCCGCCAGCCGAACGGCGGCATCGTGAAGGTCGACGGCGCGGTGCGCGTGCCCTGCAGCGCGCTGCCTTCCAGCACGACGTGGATCAGCGACGTCGGGTCGTCGCCCTGCACGACCGGGTTGCCGGCGAGCGCCGGGAACACGCGCGTGTAGCCGTGCCCGTCGCTGCGGTGGCAAGCCATGCAGTTGTCGCGATAGACGGCCGCGCCCGGCTTGCTCGCGTCGCCGGTCTGCAGCGCCTTCGCCGCGGCCGCGTCGTACACGTGCGGCCGCTCGCCCTGCACGCGCGGCGGCAACGTCTTCAGGTAGCGCGCGATCGCGTTCAGGTCGTCGTCGGTCATGTGCTGCATGCTGTGGCCGACCACGTCCGTCATCCCGCCGAACGCGGCCGTGCGCAGCGTGCGGCCGGTCTTCAGGAACTGCACGATCTCGGTTTCGTTCCACGTGCCGAGGCCGGTGCGCGGCTCGCCGCGCAGGCTCGTCGGCACCCAGCCGTCGATCGCCGCGCCGCCGGCCAGGAAGTCGAGGCCATCGGCGTCGGTCAGGCCGCGCTCCTGCATCGTTGGCGCGCGCGGCGTGTGGCACGCGCCGCAGTGGCCGAGCCCCTGCACCAGATATGCACCGCGCGCGACGACCGGGTCGGGGTACGACGCCGCGTCGAACGGCTTCGGCGACGGCGCGAACAGCTTGCGCCAGATGCCGAGCGGCCAGCGCATCGACAGCGGCCACACGATGTCGACCTTGCGGTTCTCGTGCTCGACCGGCGCGACGCCGTGCATGAAGTACGCATACAGCGCCTTCATGTCGTCGTCGGTCAGCCGCGCGTACGACGGGAACGGCATCGCCGGATACATCGTGTCGCCGTTCTTGCGCACGCCTTCGCGCACCGCACGCGTGAAGTCCTCGTAGGTCCAGCCGCCGAGGCCCGTCTTCGCGTCCGGCGTGATGTTCGTCGAGTAGATCGCGCCGATCGGCGTCTCGAATTTCAGCCCGCCCGCGAACGGCTTGCCGCCGCTCGCGGTGTGGCAGGCGATGCAGTCGCCTGCGCGCGCAAGATATTCGCCGCGCTTGACGAGGGCCGCGTCGGCCGACTGGGCGGCAGGTGCGGCCGCCGGGCCCGAAGCCGCGGTCGGCGCGGACGCCGGCTGTGCGAACGCGGTTCCACCCGCGAGGCCGAATGCCGCCCATGCCGAGCCGATCGCCAGCGCGCGCCGCAGCGGAGAAACGCGGCGCGCGGCGTTGTGGTGGTTCATCGTCCTCTTCATACGGTCACCAGCGGGGCGGGATTTTTCAGGTATTGCTCGCGAATCGCGCGGGCCGACCAGTAGGCCAGCGCCGCGATGATCCCGGTCGGGTTGTAGCCGATGCCCTGCGGCAGCGCCGATGCGCCCATCACGAACACGTTGTGCACGTCCCAGCACTGCAGGTAGCGGTTCAGCACGCTCGTCTTCGGGTCGGTGCCCATGATCGCGCCGCCGACGAGGTGGGTCGTCTGGTACTGGCGCGAGTCGAAATGCTTGCCGAACTCGCGCGTCGACACGCCGATCGCCTTCGGCCCCATCGCTTCCGCGATCTTCTTCATCTGGCCGGTCACGTACTGCGCCATCTTGATGTCGTTGTCCTTCCAGTCGAACGTCATCCGTAACAGCGGCTGGCCGTACGAATCGCGATAGGTCGGATCGAGGTCGAGATACACGTCGCGGTACGACATGTTGGTGCCGTGCGCATCCATCGAGATCGTGTGCGCGTAGTTGTCCTTGACGGCCTTCTTCCACGCCGAGCCCCACTGCGGCGTGCCGGGCGGCGTCGCGATGCCGCTGATCGGCTTCACGCCGGCCTGGTTCACCCACAGCGGCGAGCCGCCGACGAAACCGAGCGGGCCGTGGTCGAAGTTGTCCGCGTTGAAGTCGTCCACCGCGACGCCGTTGCCGCCCGCGCCGATGAACGGATTCGTGTAGGTATCCTTGTCGAAGAACGCCTTGATCGTCGACAGGTTCTGGTAGGCGAAATTGCGGCCAACCACGCCTTCGCCCGAGATCGGGTCGTACGGCTTGCCGATGCCCGACAGCAGCAGCAAGTGCACGTTGTGATACTGGAACGCGGCCACGATCACGAGATCGGCCGGCTGGTGCACCTCGCGCCCGGCCGGATCGACGTAGGTCACGCCGGTCGCCCGCTTCTTCGTGTCGTCGAGGTCGACGCGCAGCACATGGCACTTCGAGCGCAGCTCGAAGTTCGGCGCCTGCTTCAGCGCGGGCAGGATGTTCAGGTTCGGCGACGCCTTCGAATACATGTAGCACGCGTAGCCGCTGCAGTAGCCGCAGAAGTTGCACGGGCCCATCTGCACGCCGTACGGGTTCGTGTACGGGCCCGACGTGTTCGCCGACGGCAGCCTGTACGGATGCAGCCCGAGCGAGTGCGCGGCATCGAAGAAGCGTTGCGCCGAATACGTGTTGAGCTGCGCGGGCAGCGGGAAATTGTCGCTGCGGTTCGCCTCGAACACGTTGCCGTCCCCGACCACCTTGCCGCCGACCTTGTACGCCTGCCCCGACGTGCCGAACACCTTCTCGGCGAAATCGAAATGCGGCTCGAGCTCGTCGTACGTGACGCCCGTATCCTGGATCGTCATCCCTTCGGGGATGAACTTCTTGCCGTAGCGCTCTTCATAGTGGCTGCGCAGGCGCAGCTCTTCCGGCGTGATCCGGAAGTGCACGCCCGACCAGTGCAGCCCCGCACCGCCGACGCCTTCGCCCGGCAGGAACGCGGCGAGCTGCCGGTACGGCAGCGCGGTGTCCTGCAGGCCGTGGCGGATCGACACGGTCGTCTTCGACAGGTCGAGGAACAGCTTCTTGCGGATGTTGTAGGTCAGCTCGTCGATCGTGTTCGGATACGCGCCGTCCGGGTAGGTGTCGCGATATTCGCCGCGCTCGAGCGCGACGACGTTCAGGCCCGCTTCGGTCAGTTCCTTCGCGAGTATCGCGCCGGTCCAGCCGAAACCGACGATTACCGCATCGACATGCGGCTTCTTGTCTGCGGCCATCAGCTGCGCTCCCCGTTGATCGAGACGGGGCCGTACGGATAGGGCTTGCCGCTCTGGTTGACGAAATCCATGAAGTCCGCGCGCGCGCCCGGGAAACCGATCATCTTCCACGCGGCCATGTCGCGATTGCCGCCATGCACCGGATCGCAGAAGTAGCCTTCGCGCGTGTTCTGCAGCAACTGGCCGAGGAACAGGCCGGGCGGGACGTCGTCGATCTGCGCGCCGCCCTTCTCCAGCGCGCCGAGCACGGCGTCGCGCGTCGGCGCGTCGAGATCCGCGAACGCCTTGCCGTGCGCCTTTTCGCAATAGCGGTTGACCGCCGCGATGCCGAGCCGGTAGATGTCGCGCGGCACCAGCTTCAACTGGTAGCCGAGCTCCGGCACGCCCTGCTGGAACGGCCCCTGCATGTACCACGTCGCGCCGTGCGCATACGGCGTCTCCATCTGGCGATCGATGAATTCGGGCACGCCCGCTTCGAGCGCGCCGGGGCCTTCGGCGTCGGCCGGAATCAGCCGGTCGACCGCGGCCTGGACGAACGCCCATTCCTTCGCATCGAAAAAGGTCGGCTTGTACGGCGCGCGGTCGGCGCCGGCCGACGCAGCGGACGCGTTGCCGGCCGTCGTCGCGGACGGCGACGACGACGAGCGCAGGTCGCAGCCGGCGACCGACGCGATCGGCACGAGCGCGACCGATGTGCGCAGGAAACGGCGACGCGAATTGGGTTTGTCAGGTGACGTGGACATGGTCGGATGTTGATCGTTGGGGATCGGGGTTCGGACGCGCGCATTCCGCATGCCGCGTGCCCGGCAGGCAGCCGTGCCGCAGGCGGCCGGTTGCCCTGTTCTTTCGTGTGTTGCGCACAACCTCGATGCTGGCGGCCGGCCGCGATTCGCGGGGACGCCCTCGTTGCGGCCGCGCGGCGCCCCGGATGCCGGCGGCGCGCTGCGCGGATCGACCTCATTGCGGGCCTATCGTCGGACAAATACCGGCATCGGCCTGCATCTGTCCGTCATCGCCCATGACCCTTGTTCAACTTAGACGTCGCGTCTGCCCACGGCAAGCGCAACGCGCACGACCTCTTTCGGGTCCGGCGACGAGTGCGGGCGAATTATAGCTGGAACCGGTTCCATTGCCAGGGGGTTCAATGCAATTCAGTGCATCGAAATTAGCAACAATGGGAAATTCGGAAGCCGGAATGTGCAAGGATGGCGAGATAGCGGACAGCTTGCCGGCCGGGCGGACGATCAGCTGCGGCGCGCGCGTGTCGCTTTCCGGCGACGCCCGGACAGATGACGGTATCGAGTTGCAGCGCGCTCTGGTAGCCTCCGCAACTCATGAACACCGAGAAAAACAAACAGCCGGCGCCCGATGCGACCGGCATCAGCAAATATCTGAGCTACCTGCTGCGCCACGAGCCGCAGGCCATCGGCCTCCAACTGGACGCCGAAGGCTGGGCCGACATCGACGAACTGATCGCCGGCGCCGCCCGTCACGGACGCCAGCTCGATCGCGCGACGATCGAAAGCGTGTGCGCAACCAGCGACAAGCAGCGCTTCGCGCTGTCGGATGACGGTCAACGCATCCGCGCGGTACAGGGCCATTCGACGCCCGCCGTGCAGCGCCAATATCCGGCCGCGCAACCGCCCGAGCGCCTCTATCACGGCACGGCGACGCGCTTCCTCGATTCGATTCGCGCGCAAGGGCTGAAGCCCGGCGCCCGTCATCACGTACACCTGTCGGCGGACGTCCGCACGGCGCTGGCCGTCGGCGCGCGCTACGGCGTGCCCGCGATCCTCGAAGTCGATGCGCGGCGCATGCATCGGCAAGGCCATACGTTCTTCGTCGCCGAAAACGGCGTCTGGCTGACCGATGCCGTGCCAGCCGAATACGTAGCGTTGATCGACGATACGCGCACGGAGTGAGCCGTGCGCCGGCCGCCACTCACCACGGCCAGAACATCGACGCGATCGACAACGCCAGCGCCGCGCACAGCGGCGAGTAATACAGCGTGTCCATCCGCGCGAAACGCGACCCGCGAATCCGCTTGAAGAAGCCGACGTAGCGGAAATCACCGACGGCCCGCACCGCGAAGATCAATGCGAGCGCAACGACCGCGAACGCGATCGTGCAGGGATACGCGTTGCGCCCGAGCCAGCCGGCACGCGCGGCGACCACGCCTGCGCCGCCCAGCAGTGCCGCCGCGACGGCAAGCGTGCCGACGGCAGTCGGCCGCAACAGCGGTACGCCGTCCTGCTCCGGAATGGCCGCACGCTTGCCCAGCCGGCCGCCGAACGCCCAGTAGACGTGCACGAGCGCGATGGCGCAAAGCGTCGGCACGCTGAAATACGCACCTGTCATGTCGATCGATGTCCTCGTCCCGTTGTGTTGCCGAAAGGATTCGGCACGCGGCCCCGGCCCGCGCCACGCACGACGATACCGAAACCCGGCCACGCGCGCATTGCGACGTCCGGTCGCAACCGGTCGCCGCGCATGCTGCGCTGCAGTGCGGATGCGTCGTCGCGCGAGCCGGCTGCTTGACTTCCCTCCGCGCACCACTACGCTGTTATTCCAGTACTGCGATCGGCACGCCGCTGTGCAACCGGCTGCCCGCACGACGACGATAACGAAGGCCATGGAGGCGACTCATGCTGATCGGTGTGCCGAAAGAGATCAAGAACCACGAATACCGCGTCGGCCTCACGCCGGCCGGCGCGCGCGAACTCACGCGGCACGGCCATCGCGTGCTCGTGCAGCGCGGCGCGGGCACGGCGATCGGCCTGCTCGACGACGACTACACGGCCGCGGGCGCATTGCTCAGCGACGGCGCGGACGAAATCTTCGCGCGCGCCGACATGATCATCAAGGTCAAGGAGCCGCAGCCGGCCGAATGCGCGATGCTGCGGCGCGGCCAGATCCTCTACACGTATCTGCATCTCGCGCCCGATCCCGATCAGGCCGCCGCGCTCGTGAAATCCGGCGCGGTCTGCATCGCCTACGAAACCGTGACGGGCCCCGGCGGCGGCCTGCCGTTGCTCGCACCGATGAGCGAAGTCGCGGGGCGCATGTCGATCCAGGTCGCGGCGACCCACCTCGAAAGCCCGCGCGGCGGCCGCGGCGTGCTGATGGCCGGCGTGCCGGGCGTGCCGGCCGCGCACGTCGTCGTGCTCGGCGCGGGTGTGGTGGGCACCGGCGCGCTGCAGATGGCGGTGGGCCTGGGTGCGCGCGTCACCGTGCTCGACACCAACGTGAACCGGCTGCGCCAGCTCGATCTCGTGTTCGCCAACCGGATCGCGACCGTCTGCTCGAATGCGCATACGGTCGACGAAGCCGTGCGCGATGCCGACGTCGTGATCGGCGCCGTGCTCGTGCCGGGCGCATCGGCGCCGCGGCTCGTCACGCGCGACATGATCGCGACGATGCGCAAGGGGGCGGTCGTCGTCGACGTCGCGATCGACCAGGGCGGATGCTTCGAGACTTCGCATGCGACCACGCATGCTGCGCCGACCTTCGTCGTCGACGGGGTGGTCCACTACTGTGTCGCGAACATGCCCGGCGCGGTCGCGCGCACGTCGACCTTTGCGCTGAACAATGCAACGCTCGGCCATGCGCTCGCGCTCGCCGACAAGGGCTGGAAACAGGCGATGCTCGACGATCCGCATCTGCGCGCGGGCCTGAACGTGTGCGACGGCCATATCACGTACGAAGCGGTCGCGCAGGCGCTCGGGCTGCCCTACGTCCCGGCGACCGGCGTACTCGGATGAGCTTGCCGGCATGAGTCGAACGCGTCGCGGCCGGGCGCGACGCGTTCACGCACCCTTCGACCGGCTCCGCTGCGTGCCGCTGCCGCCGGTGCTGCCCGCACCGCCCATCGTGCGCGCCAGCAGTGGCTGCGGTTGCGCGAGCGTGCGCGTGTTCAGCACGTCATGCCGCGTCAGCCAGCCGCGCCCGATCGACGGAATCTTCCCGGGATTGTCGCCGTTCGCGATCATCGTCCGGATGTCGCGGCCATGGTCGGCGAGCGTACGCACGCACGACGTCAGAGCGATGCGCGCGGGGTCGTCGCGTAGCGCCGCTCGTAGAGCGACTGGCAATGCGTGCAGCGTTCGGCGGTCGGGCGCGCCAGCAGGCGCTCGTAGCCGACCGAGCCGTCGCAGTCGATGCATTCGCCGTAACTGCCGTCGCGCATCCGCTGCTGCGCGCGGCCAACCGCGCGCAGCTCGGTCAGCTTCATGCCGATCAACGCATGGTCGACGTCGACGAAGAGGTCCGCATTCGCCTCGTCGCCCTCGTCCGGCGCCGCGCCGGCAAGCTCCGCATAGGATTCCGACGCGCGCTGGTCTTCGCTCGCGCGGATCTCCGCACGCAGCGCCTGCTCGCTCTCGTTCAGCCGCTGCTTCAGCGTCTGCCGTTGTCGTGGGTCGAGCGACATGGCCGTCTCTCCTGTTCCGGGTTCCGCGCGAAACAAGAGCGGCGCGCGGTATCGCACCGGTGCGCGGCGCGCAGGCATGACCTGCGCGGTCGCATCCGGATGGGCGGCCGGACGCGAAACGCCGGACGCATTCGACGCAGGATAAACCCATTGAACACGCGTGTGTTGACCGGAATCAGCGTGCCGTTCACGCAGCGGCAGCGGTGCGGAAACTGGGGACGGACGCGCAATCCCCGCCTTGCGGCGCGGGCGGCGCAGCGCGTCGGCACACCCGCAGCGCAGCAATTTCCCGTGCGGTCGCCGCGGTTCTTTCCGCGCCCGCGGACCGGCATCGCGCGGTCGATACGATCGCTCGCGCAGCGCTGCTGCAATCATTCGGAATCCTCAGAACGCGTTGCGCCCGATGAAGCCGCGCACCACCGTCAGCAGGATGATCTTGATGTCGAACCAGAAGCTCCAGTTCTGCATGTAGAACAGATCGAACTTCACGCGCGCCGCCATCGCCTCGACCTTGCGCGTTTCACCGCGATAGCCGTTCACCTGCGCCCATCCGGTGATGCCGGGCCGTACGCGGTAGCGGTACATGTAACAGTCGATCAGTTGCCGATACAAGTCGTCGTGTTCGATCGCGTGCGGACGCGGGCCGACCACCGACATCTGCCCGAACAGCACGTTGAAGAACTGCGGCAACTCGTCGAGCGACGTGCGCCGCAGGAACGCGCCGACGCGCGTGATGCGCGAATCGTTGCGCGACGCCTGCCGCACGACGCCCGGCTGCACGCGATGCACGCGCATCGTCCGGAACTTCAGGATGTCGAACTCGCGGCCGTCGACGCCCTTGCGGCGCTGCCTGAACAGCACGGGCCCCGGCGACGACAGCTTGACCGCGATCGCGAGCATCGTCAGCAGCGGCAGCAACGGAATCAGCACGCCGAACGCGAACAGCCGGTCGAACGCGAACTTGGCCCACAGCTCAGGCGCGGAGCGCGGCGTGGTCGCGAGATTGATCGCCGGCATGCCGAGCACGTCGGTCGCGGAACGATCGACGACCGCCATCTGCCGCACGTCGGGCAACAGCCGCAACTCGACGAACTCGTCGCGCAACTCGCGCACGATCCGCTGGATCCGCCACTCGTGCGACATCGGCAGCGTGAGCCATACCTCGTCGATGTCGCCGCCGCGAATCCGCTCGCGCAACGCGTTCCAGTCGTCGATCACCGGTACGCCGCCGATGCCGCCCGCGGCGGCCGGCGCATCGTCGTCGAACACGCACGCGGCCGCGAACGGGCCGTTCGGCGCGAGCTGCATCCGCTCGATCGCCACGCGCCCGTAAGCCGTTGCGCCGACGATGGCTACGCGGCGCTGCCGCGCACGCGGGTCGCCACGCGTCAGCGCGAACGCCAGCAGCGCCGCGCGGCCGAGCAGCAGCGCCGCGTCGCCGGCCAGCACCGTGCGCGCGATCCAGCGGGTCGTCACGGTGCCGCCGCGATTCATGATCCACATCGTGCCGGCAACCGTCAGCACGCTCGCGCACACCACGGCCACCAGCGTGTGTGTCAACACGTGCGCACCGCCCCGCACCGCCACGCCGCCGCGCACGGTGCGCAGGTAGCGCGGCAGCAGCGCCACCGTCAGCACGCACAGCAGTGCGATCGCGCCGCGCTGCGCGTCGGACAGCGCATGCCAACCGAGCCCCGACGCCGCCTGCGCGGCGAGCGCCCCGGCCAGCACGAGCACGACGTCGGCCGCCGCGATCGCGGCACGCCGGATCGCATTCGTTCCACCGGACATCGACTGCATCGTCACGCACCATGCGCGGGGAATCCGCGGTACGCGTCCGGCATGCGCGGGCGAATCGTCGCCTGCCTCGCATGCTCGCGCGTGCCGAGCAACCGCCGATAGTCGGCGCGAATCAGGCTGTAGCATTCGCACGCGTGATGTTCGAGGCCGTCGCGGTCGAGCACCGTGATGCGGCCGCGGCGTTGTCGGATCAGCCCGGCTTCCTGCAGGTTCCCGGCCGCTTCCGTCACGCCTTCGCGCCGCACGCCGAGCATGTTCGCGATCGTCTGCTGCGTGACGGCCAGCTCGTCGCCGTCGATCCGGTCGTGCGCGAGCAGCAGCCAGCGGCTGAGCTGCTCGCTGACCGAGTGATGCCGGTTGCACAGCGCGCTGCGCGAGATCTGCGCCATCGTCGCCTGGCAGATGTTGAGCAACAGCCGGTAGGTCTGCGCCGACCGCTCGAATTCGGCGCGCATCACGCAACTCGGCACGCGATAGGCCATTCCGCCGATGCGCACTTCGACCCGGCTCGACGCGGCGATACCGCCGACCAGCGTCCCCAGCCCGACCACACCCTCGCGGCCGACCACCGCCACCTCGACCATCGCACCGTCCTCCATCAGGTGCTGCACCGACATCATCGCCGTCGTCGGAAAATGCAGATGACGCATCGGCTCGCCGACCCGGTCGAGCATCCCGGCCTTGATCCTGACCAGTTCGAGATGCGGGGCGATGGCGCGGATGCTGTCCTCCGGGAGGGCAGCAAGAATGGCGTTCGCCGAATAGCTCGAGTGAAGATGAAGCATGTCTGTATCCCTTTTATCGTCCGCGCCGCCAGCGGCAGGCACGGAACTCGTTATCGCGATGCGCGCCCGGACGTTGACAGCGGTTGCGGCCCACAACCCTGAATCCGACTGATCATCGGCTTGTCAACGCCGAATTGAGTCGACTGCCCCGTTTCGACACGCCAGCCCGAATAAGCGATTTACGTGCCAATAGCCGCCCGTCCTTAATATATGAATCACATCCGATTTAGAGCCCCTGAATAACCGACCCCAAAACCGAAAAAACGTCTCATTT
The DNA here is from genome assembly GCF_016899425.1 of Burkholderia sp. MS389. GTDB lineage: Bacteria > Pseudomonadota > Gammaproteobacteria > Burkholderiales > Burkholderiaceae > Burkholderia > Burkholderia sola. Next base: position 272,125 of record NZ_CP045995.1, on the reverse strand, counting down.
CCGGACACTCCCCCATACGACGGACACAGCACGCATTCGACTGATCAATTCCCGCGCGCCGGCTCGGGACGCCGGCGTTGCGGTCGCGATGCTTATCGTTCAAATACTTACAGCCGATTTTCAATTGTTTCCGTGATGTGCGGCGCAGCATTTCCCGGCGTCGCCGCACCGCACACGCTCGTTTCAAACTGTCTCAAATTTGAATCGGCACACTAATTCCCCACTCTGTCCACCACCGCACATATCGCCTGCAAGCCGTTGATATAAATACAAAATCTGGATGACCCCATTTATTTGTCAAATAATGTTCAATGTCTTCCCGCCACTTTTTCTGTACGATTCGTCACGTTGTCCGATTGATTCCGGTCGACATAGAATGACAAGCAGGTTCACGATTCCATTTCCGGATGATTAATTCCGGAGAAAGGAATTCTTAAATCGACATAACGTTTGCGTGCAGTCGAAATCGTCAAACTTTGTGAAATGGCAAAAGGTCGAATTGGCCGAATTCAATTGCGTGCTAGCCTTTTTCGCGAGTATCGTCATTCCGTTTTTTTGATCAACAAAGTCCGCACGATCGTGCGATTTCCATTCCGGGATTCGCCGCAACGACGCGCGACCGCCCACCTGCGAGGATGCGCCGTGACTCATCAGGCCACCGACGCCGTCGCTTATGCGAACGGCATGATCGAGCTTTCCCACAGCTTCGACGCCAACCGGTTTCTCGCGGCCATCGACCGCGACGAACTCGCCACGCTGACGCCCCACCTGCAACTCGTTCACCTGAAATCCGGGCAAGTGCTGTGCGAACCCGGCGAAATGCTCGCCGCCGTCTACCTGCCGGTCACGACCGCGATTTCGCTGCAGTACGTGTCGTCCGGCGGCATGACGCTGGAAGTCGCGGAGATCGGCAGCGAAAGCGTGGTCTGCGACGACGTGATCGGCGGCAGCGGCCGGATGCCCTGCCGCGCGGTCGCGTGCCGCGACGGCTTCGTCTACCGGCTCGACCGGCGCGTCTTCGCGACCGCGTTCGAGGCGTCGCCGGTGATCCGCCATCTCGTGTTCGTCTGCGTGCGGCTGCTGATGGCGCAGGTCGCGCAGATCACGTTCTGCAGCCGTCATCACGTGCTCAAACATCAGTTATGCAGATGGTTCCTGCTCGCGTTCGATCGCACGCGCAGCATCGAGATCCAGGTGACGCACAGCATGCTCGCGCAAATGCTCGGCGTACGACGCGAAACGGTCACGGACGCCGCCGGCGAAATCCAGAAGCTCGGCCTGATCCGGCAATACCGCAGCTCGATCGAGCTCGCGGACCTCGACGGCCTCGAAAAAATGTCGTGCGGCTGCCGCGCGATCGTGCGCGACGAGATGAAGCGCATCCTGTCGGCCGACTCCGGCGTGCCGGCCGCGTCGCGCGCGTGATCGGCGCGCCGGGTCGGGGCGGCGCTTCGGCGCCGCCCGCGTGCCGGGTCAGCCGTTTGTAGGGTGGCGAACAGAACGCCGGGGCTGCCGATGGTCTACTGATGCCGGACTGCCGGGGGGATGTCAGCGCTTATCGCGCGTCTGCCCGAGCGGACGACACCACGCACGCCGGAGCAGCACGTGAAAAACGAAATCAGAACCATCCTGAAGCACGTCGCCCACCTCGAAGCCGCGATCGACTCGATCCGCGACGGGGACGACCTCTACGAAGCGGGCCTCTCCTCGCTCGATACGATCCAGCTGATGCTCGCGATCGAAAAGCAGTTCAACATCGAGATTCCCGACGAGATGCTGAACCGCAACCTGTTCCGCAGCATCGACGCGCTCGCAGACACGATCGCCACGCTGCAACGCACCGAGCACTCCGCATGAGCGCGCTGCTTCCCGAACTCGCGTCCGACAGCGATTCGCATCGGCTCGACGAGGCCGCGCATGCCGTTGCGCAGATCGCCGCGCAGCATGCCGATGCGGTCGATCGCGACGCGCGCTGCCCCGTCGAGGCAATCGAGGCGATGCGCGCGCGCCGGCTGCTCGGCGCGATGGTGCCGGCCCATCTCGGCGGCGCTGGCGCGTCGCTGGAAGACGTCGCGTCGGCCTGCTCGATCCTCGGCCAGGCGTGCGCGTCGTCGGCGATGGTGTTCGCGATGCACCAGATCCAGGTGGCGTGCATCGTCGGCCATGCCGCCGACCAGGGCTGGCACAAGCTGTTCCTGCAGCAGCTCGTGCGTCACCAGTGGCTGCTCGCCTCGGCCACGTCGGAAGACGGCGTCGGCGGCAACCTGCGCGCGAGCCAGTGCGCGCTCGAGATCGACGGCGGCGGGTTCCGGCTGCACAAATCCGCGCCGACGATCTCGTACGGCGACTACGCGGACGGCATTCTCGCCACCGCGCGACGCGATGCGGATGCGCCGGCTTCCGAGCAGGTGCTCGTCACGCTGCTGCGCGACGGCTATACGCTCACGCGCCGCGGCGAATGGGACACGCTCGGCATGCGCGGCACGTGCAGCAACGGCTTCGTGCTCGACGCGCAGGGCGCCGCCGTGCAATGCCTGCCGGTGCCGTTCGCGAAGATCGCCGAGGAAACGATGGTGCCGGTCTCGCACATCCTGTGGGCCGCGGTGTGGATCGGCGTGGCCGGCGACGCGTTCCATCGCGCGCACCAGTTCTTCCGCGCGCAGGCGCGCCAGACCGATGGCGCGCCGTCGCCCGCCGCGCGGCGCATCGCCGAATCGCTCGCGCTGATGCAGGCGATGCAGGCGCGCGTCGACAACGTGCTGCGCCTCCACGCGAACGCGTCGGCCCGCTCGTGGTCGGCCGGCATGGCATGGGCCGCCGAGATCAATACGCTGAAGACCTACGTGTCGGCGACCGCGCTCGAGGTCGCGCACCAGGCGATGATGATCTGCGGGATGGCGGGCTACAAGCAAGGCACGCCGTTCAGCATCGGCCGCCACATTCGCGACCTGCACGCGGCGCCGCTGATGATCAGCAACGACCGCATTGCCGCCAACACTGCGAGCCTGTTGCTCGCGCTGCGTCCCGCGACGCTGGAGAAACATACGTGAACGATCGCCTCGCCGTGCCCACCGCCCCCTCCGTTCCCGCCAACGCACCGCTCGACCGCGCGGGCGTCAATCCGCTGCGCGACGCGCTGATCGATGCGGGCCTGCTGGTCTCGACCGGCATCCAGGGCCTGTTCGGCCGCAGCGAACGATTCGAGCGCGTGGTCGAAGCGCTCGACGCGTTCGTCACGCGCATCGGCGCCGACCAGCAGGCCGAAGTGCTGCGCTTCCCGCCGGCGATGAGCCGCACCGAGTTCGAGCGCAGCGAATACATGAAGAGCTTTCCGCAACTGGCGGGCAGCGTGCATGCGTTCTGCGGCGACGAACGCCAGCATCAGCGCGTGCTGCAATGCCTCGATCGCGGCGACGACTGGACCGAAAACCAGAAGCCGACCTACGTCGTGATGACGCCGGCCGCGTGCTACCCCGTGTATCCCGTCGTCGCGCGCGCGGGCGCGCTGCCCGCCGACGGCCGGATCGTCGACGTGTTCTCGTACTGCTTCCGTCACGAACCGTCGCTCGACCCGACCCGCATGCAGTTGTTCCGGATGCGCGAGTACGTGCGGATCGGCACGCCCGAGCAGATCGTCTCGTTCCGCGAGACATGGATCGAACGCGGCACGCGGATGATCGACGCGCTGCGCCTGCCGAATGCGATCGATCTCGCGAACGACCCGTTCTTCGGGCGCGGCGGCAAGATCGTCGCGGACAGCCAGCGCGAGCAGAACCTGAAGTTCGAGCTGCTGATTCCGATCGAGCACGACGACCGGCAGACCGCGTGCCTGAGCTTCAACTACCACATGGACCACTTCGGACTGCTGTGGGACATCCGCACCGCGACCGGCGATGTCGCGCACACGGGCTGCGTCGGCTTCGGCCTCGAGCGGCTCACGCTCGCGCTGTTCCGCCACCACGGCTTCGACATCGACGCATGGCCGAGCGACGTGCGCGACGTGCTGTGGGGCGCGCGATGAGGTTCGTTTCCCGCGACGGCGAAGACGCGTCGTTCGAGGGCGTGCGCCACCGCGCGCGCCACTACCGGCCGCACCCGCTGCACAGTCAGGAGATGGTCTGGAAGCAGACCAACTGCTACGTCGACATGTGGCTCGAGGTGCTCCGCTGGTGGGGCCTCAATCCGTATGCAGCGCTGCCGTTTACGATCGCGCTCGATTTCGAGGGCGACCAGTTCACGTTCTTCAAGTTTCCGCACGACGAACTGGAGCGGCTCTACGGGATCGTCGTGCAGGAGCATTCGATCTACGAGCCGCTCGACCAGCACATCGAGACGCAGGTCGCGCGTGGCCACCTGATGATCGTCGAGGTCGACGCGTGGTTCCTGCCCGATACGCGCGGCACCAGCTACCGCACGCAGCATACGAAGACGACGATCGGCATCGACGCGATCGACCGCGAGAAGCACCAGATCGGCTACTTCCACAACAGCGGCTATTACGTTGCCGAGGATTTCGACTACAACGGGCTCATCGGCGCGAGTTCGCCGATGACGCTGCCGCCGTATGTCGAATGCGCGAAGCGACGCTTTGCGCCGCTCGACGAGCGCGCGCTGTGCGAAGCCTCGCTCGCCGCGTTGCAGCGCCACCTGCGGCGCCTGCCGGTCGTCGATCCGATCGCGGCGTTCCGCCGGCAGTTGCAGACCGATGCGCAGATCCTCGCGGAAGCGCCGCTCGAACGCTTCCATGCGTACTCGTTCAATTCGGTGCGGCAGCTCGGCGCGAATTTCGAACTGTTCGGCCACTATGCGCGCTGGCTGCACGCCAGCGGCTGCACCGGGCCGTTCGCCGAGATCCGCGCCTCGTGCGATCGCATCGCGTCCGAAGCGATGGTGCTCGAATTTCGGCTCGCGCGCGCGTGCGCACGCGGCAAGGAAGAACGCGGCGATGCGACGCTCGAAGCGATCGAGGCTGCGTACGCCGACCTCGTCGCGTGCGCGCGGCAGATCGGCGCGCCGCTGCGGCACGTGACGCCCGTGCGCGCCGACGCAGCGCCCGTGCCGGCCATGCGGTGACGCGCGCGCGCACGCTGCCCGCATGGTCGATGCGGGCGACGGCCGCGGGCGCCGTGCGCGAGCCGCGCGACCTCCCGGCCGACCACGACGGCTGGATCGCGGCGCCGGTGCCCGGCACGGTCGCGCAGGCGCTCGCGCTGTCCGGCCGGCTCGACGAAGCCGCGTCGCTCGACGAGCGCGACCACTGGTATCGGCTCGAACTGCGCGGGCGCGGGCTGCGCATCCTGCGCTTTCACGGCCTCGCGACGCTCGCGCAGGCCTGGCTCGACGACACGCCGATCCACTGCTCGGACAGCATGTTCGTCGCGCACGACGTGCCCGTGTCGCTCGACGGCACGCACCGGCTGACCGTCTGTTTCCGCGCGCTCGCGCCGCACCTGCGCGACGCGCGCGCGACGCGCCGTGCACGCTGGCGCACGCGGCTGGCCGAACCGGCCACGCTGCGCACGATCCGCACGTCGCTGTTCGGCCATATGCCGGGCTGGTTCCCGCCGTATGTGCCCACCGGCCCATGGCGGCCCATCGACGTGCTCGATCCGTCCGACGGGCCCATTCTTACCGATTGCAAACTGCATGCACGCGTCGAAGGCGACACGGGCTGGCTCGATGCGGAACTGACGTTCGCCGCGCCGCTGCCCGACATGTTCGCGGCGCGGCTGTCATGCGGCGAACATCACGCGACGCTCGAACGCGCCGGCGCCGACCGGCTGCGCACGAGCGTCGCGATACCGAACGTGCGCCGCTGGTGGCCGCATACGCACGGTGAACCGGCGCTCTACGAGATCGCCCTGCATATCGGCGATGCGCGCCGGTCGCTGGGCTCGACGGGTTTTCGCACGATCGACGTCGACGCCGGCGCCGACGGCAAGGGTTTCGGACTGCGCATCAACGGCGTGCCCGTATTCGCGCGCGGCGCATGCTGGAGCAGCGCCGCGCCGCTCGCGCTGCACGCGGACGACGCGACCTACGGCCGCCTGCTGGGGCTCGCGTGCGACGCCGGCTTCAACATGATTCGCGTCGGCGGCACGATGACCTACGAGGCCGACGCGTTCCACGCATGGTGCGACCGGCTCGGGCTGCTGGTCTGGCAGGACTTCGGTTTCGCGAACTTCGATTACGCGCTCGACGATCCCGCGTTCGCGGCCAACGTCGATCGCGAGGCGAGCCAGTTCCTGTCGCGTCACGGCCCTTCGCCGTCGCTTGCGGTGCTGTGCGGCGGCAGCGAGATCGCGCAGCAGGCCGCGATGTCGGGGCTCGGGCCGAAGCAGCGCTTCGTCGAGCTGACCGCCGACCGGCTGGCCGGCCACGCGGCCGCACACCGCCCCGACGTCCCGTACGTGCCCGATTCGCCCGACGGCGGCGTGCTGCCGTTCATGCCGCGCGAACGCGTGTCGCACTACTACGGCGTCGGCGCGTATCTGCGCCCGCTCGACGACGCGCGCCGCGCGGACGTGCGCTTTGCGAGCGAATGCCTCGCGTTCGCGAACGTGCCGGGCGATGCGACGCTCGCGGAACTCGGCTGGCCGGGCGTGCACGAACCGCGCTGGAAGGCGGCCGTGCCCCGCGACCCTGGCACGTCGTGGGATTTCGACGATATCCGCGACCATTATCTGCAGACGCTGTACGACTTCGTGCCCGACCGGCTGCGGCGCGAGGACCCGGCGCGCTACCTCGAGCTGTCGCGTGCGGTGATCGCGGACGTGATGCGCGAGACGTTTTCCGAATGGCGGCGCACCGGTTCGCGTTGCGCGGGCGCGCTCGTGTGGCAGTTCCAGGACGTGATGCCGGGCGCCGGATGGGGCGTGATCGACGCCGCGCACCGGCCGAAATCGGCTTGGTATGCGCTGCGTCAGGTGCTGCAGCCGATCCAGGTGCTGCTCGTCGACGAAGGCCTGAACGGGCTCGACGTACATGTGGTCAACGAACGCCCGGCGCCGCTGTCGGCCGCGATCGAGCTGGTCGCGCTGCGCGACGGCCGCACGCCGGTCGCGCGGGCCGGCTCTCCGGTGCGGATCGCCGCGCACGACACGGTACGGCTCGGCTCGGCCGAGCTGCTCGGCCGCTTCTTCGACTGGACCTACGCGTACCGCTTCGGCCCCTGCGAACACGATACGGTCGTAGCGACCTTACGCGCCGACGACGGCACGCTGCTGTCGCAGGCGTTCCATTTTCCGTCCCGCACGCATCCGGCCGTGCTGGCGCGTCGCGAACCGGGGATCGAGGCATGCGTGTCGCGCACCGGCGCGACCTGGCACGTCGACATCGACACGCGACACGTCGCCCGCCACGTGCAGATCGACGCGCCGGGCTTCATGCCGAGCGACGACTGGTTCCATCTCGCGCCCGGCACGCCTGCGCGCATCGCGCTCATTCCATTGCGAACGGACGGGAAGCTCGCGGCGGCCGACGACTACGTCGCGCCCACGGTGGAAATCCGGGCCGTCAACGCCGCGCGCGCGGTGCGCGCCACGCAGGCCGGCTGACACGACGCTCGCGTCCGGCGCGAGCGTCATGCTGGCGCATATCAGTCGGACGAGCCCGTCCCGCGCGGTCGCTCGATGCCGTACGCCTCCATCCAGCGATACAGCGTCGCGCGCGACACGCCGAGCTCGCGCGCCGAAGCGGCGACGCGTCCGCGCGTCCGCAATAACGCGGTTTCGATCGCCTCGCGCTCGATCGACTTGCGGATGTCGGCGACCGACGGCGACGCCGCATCGAGACAGTATTCGAGCTCGAGATCCTGCGCGGTGATCAGGCGCCCCTCCGTCATCACGACCGCACGGCGCACGCGGTTGATCAGTTCGCGGACATTGCCCGGCCAGTCGTGCTTGTAGAGCGCCGTGATCGCATCCGTCGAAAAGCCGCGCACGCGATGGCGCGCATCGCCGCGGAAGCGTTCGAGCATGTGGTGCGCGAGCAGTTCGATGTCCTTGCCGCGCGCGCGCAGCGGCGGCTGGTCGATGCGCATCACGCACAGCCGGTGGAACAGGTCGGCGCGGAAACGCCCTTCCTCCATCGCGTCGCGCAGGTCGACGTGCGTCGCCGACACGATCCGGACATCGACCGGCACCGGATCGCTGCCGCCAAGGCGATGAATCGAACGTTCCTGCAAAAACCGCAGCAGGCTCGCCTGGCTTTCATGCGGCAGGTCGCCGATTTCGTCGAGCAGCAGCGTGCCGCCGTTCGCGGCCTCGACGTAGCCGATCTTGCGCGCGTTCGCGCCGGTAAACGCGCCGCGCTCATAGCCGAACAGCTCGGACTGCAGCAGATGCGGCGGAATCGCGCCGCAGTTGACTGCGACGAACGGGCCGTTGCGTCGCTCCGAATGACGGTGGATCGCGACGGCCGTGAGCTCCTTGCCGGTTCCCGTTTCGCCGAACACGAACACCGGTGCGTCGGTGCGCGCGAAACGCCGCACCGTATCGAACAGCCGCAACATCGCGCTGCAGGTGCCGACGATGCCCTTTTCCTCCGATTCGAGCTGTTCGCGATCGCGCGCGAACAGGCACTCCATGCCATAGGCATGGCCGACCGTATCGGCGATCCGCTGGTGCGACGCCGGCAGCGTCACGTAGTCGAAGCAGTAGTCGCGCAACAGCGCGCGCACGTTCGGCGACGCCGTCTGGCCGACGTCCACGAGCGCCACCCAGACGACGTCGCGCATCGACGCGCAGGTCGACGCGATGCTGCCGATCGCATCGGCATGGCCACCGCTCAGATCGAGAATGCCGCAGGTAATTTCGCCGGACGTGTCGCGCAGGTCGTTCGCATGCGCGACGACCGTCACTTTCCAGTCGCGGCGCGACAATTCCTTTCGCAGCATCACGGACGGCGACTGCGTCCAGTAAATCAGCGGACGCTGCCCGTTACCGCTCCCCGCGCCGGCGCTCTTATCGCGCGTTATTGGCATATTCATAACGAACCGTCACTCTCTGCACTCCGCGAACCGTCCGCGTGCGCTGCGGCCGGCGGCGCATGGCCGCCCTTCCGCGCTGCGTTTCCGCAGCCTTGGCGAAGATCGAAACTGCACACGGCGAAAACCCCCGGAGGTCGAGCCGGATGTCATCCGGCCTCGTTGTCATCGAACTCGAACGGAATGCGCGGCTGCGGGAGCCATGACATTCCGGCTTTGAAGCGACCCGCCGTCAGGCGGGGCACGCCGGCAAACGGACATTCCGTCCGCATGTGCGTCGCGTCGTACACGACAGTCGCGCCCGATGCTGAACCGGAGGGCTGCCAAACCGCGCCCGGATTGACCGCCCCATTTCATCCGCACCTGAATCTACACCCCGTTTCGAGATGACCTTGTTACCAAAAGATAATCCTGAATCAGTCGGTTACGCTGCCCGTGGCCCCGCGCTGCGCGCTTTTGACCACTGAGATTTGATTATCTCCGACCATTCCCGTCAATCAGTGGCAAATACTACTTTTCCGCAAGATTGATACGATCGATTACCTGCGATTTTCACCGAAATCTCCCAAAAGTGCGTGGGACCGCGCGTCCGGACCGCATAATCGCGCGCGCCGGCGGGTCGCCGCATCGCCTTGCGCCGGCGCGCGGGCCGCCCGGCCGTTACACGTCGTAATCACCGGCCTCGCGCCGCGCAGCCTCTTTTCGGCGAATTCCCCGCCGACAGGCTCGGGTGCCGGGCGCCGGGCATCGGACGCACGCCCGCGCGCCGTGCGGTGCAGCATGACGGCCCTCCCGGCGCGATCGGCCACCGCGCACGTCACGACCCGAAGCAAACGCACCAGCCGATCACCACGACGGTGCAAGCGCGCGACCGGCCGGTCGCGAACCACCGCAATCCTCGGTCCCGCGTCCCGGTGACCCGTTTTGCGCGCGATGTCGGTCGCGCCTCATTGCAGGCCGCCACGATGAAGCAATTATGAAAAGGCACCGGCCCCGACGGTGTGTGCTATCGCACATTGCGACGCTCCCGTGACGCGCACGTCGCGTCGTATCCCGCGCCGTGCATGCGAATCCGGAGCGTGAGTACGCTTTCGAACAGACCGCCGCACCCCGCATCCGGATGATGAAGATCGCCGCGCCGCACGGAACGACCGCGTCCGTGCGGCGCGGCGTGCCGAAGGCATCACGCGAGGACCGCATCATGGAATGGCATTGTTGTGAATTCGAACACCTGAGCGCCGTCGATCTCTACGCAATCCTGCGCGCGCGCAACGCCGTGCTGGTGGTCGAGGATGCGCACACGCATCTCGACATCGACGGCAAGGACGCGGGCGCGCTGCACGTCTATGCGAGCGTGCGCAACGGCGACACGACGGAAGTCGCCGCGTACGCGCGCATCCTGCCCGGCGACGACATCGATCCGGACGTCGTGATCGACAAGGTGCTGACGAGCGAAAGCTGCCGCGACGACGACACGCTCGAACGCCTGATCGGGCGCGCGCTCACCGCCGCGCAGGCCGCATGGCCGGACACCGCGGTGCGCACGCACGTCCCCGCGCCGCGTCAGGCATTCTACAAACAGTTCGGATTCCGCAAGGCCTACGGCCCGTATCTCGAACAGGGTGCGCCGTTCGTCGGCCTGGTACGGTCGGCCGACCGTGCAGCCGGCGCGCTGCGTCACCTGCTGTCGCGGGCCGTTTCCGTCTCCCGCAACGACGACACGCGCGCGGACGGCCGCGCGCGCACCCGGCTACCCGCCGATACCGGAGCGAACCGATGACCCCTACCCTTCGCCCGGTTCCCGAACCCGATCTGCCGAGCATCCTGCCGGTGATTCTCGCCGGCGGCTCCGGCACGCGGCTGTGGCCGCTGTCGCGCGAGCAGTATCCGAAGCAACTGATCGAGCTGGTCTCGAACGAGTCGCCGCTGTCGGCGACGGCGCGCCGCCTGAACGGCATCGCGAACGCGTCGCTCGGCGATACGCTGCTGCTCGTCTGCGGCGAACAGCATCGCTTCATGAGCGCCGAGCAGGTGCACGGCCGCTCGGCGCCCGCCCGCATCCTGCTGGAGCCGGCCGCGCGCAACACCGCGCCCGCGCTGACGCTGGCCGCGCTCGACGCGAGCGCGCTCGCGGACGACCCCGTGCTCGCCGTGATGCCGGCCGATCACGTGATCGTCGACGTCGGCGCGTTCCAGGACGCGATCGCACGCGCGGCGCGCTATGCGCAGGAAGGCGCGATCGTCACGCTCGGCGTGCTGCCGCGCCGCGCGGAGACGGGCTACGGCTACATCCAGGTGGGCGAGCCGCGCTCGGGCCGCCACGGCAGCCAGGGCGGCTACGCGATCGGGCGTTTCGTCGAAAAACCCGATGCGGCGCTGGCCGAACGCTATCTGCAATCGGGCGATTACTGGTGGAACAGCGGGATCTTCGTCACGCGCGCATCGGTCTGGCTGAAGGCGATCGGCGCGCTCGCGCCGGACATCCACGCCGCCTGCGAGAACGCATGGCGCGCGGGCGTCGCCGACGATCCGTTCTTCCGGATCGATGCGGCGGCCTTCGACGCGTGCCCGTCTGATTCGATCGACTATGCGGTGATGGAGCGCCTCGCGCAACACGGCGAGCTCGGCATCGAAGGCATCGTGGTGCCGCTCGCGGCCGGCTGGTCGGACGTCGGCACGTGGGACGCGATCTGGGAAATCATGCCGAAGGACGATCAGGGCAACGTCGCGCGCGGGCCGATCGTGTTCGAGGATACGCAGGACAGCCTCGTGCGCTCCGAAGGCCGCCTCATCGCGTGCGTCGGGATGAAGGACGTCGTCGTGATCGAGACGGCCGATGCGGTGCTGGTCGCGAACAAGCACGACGTGCAGCGCGTGAAGAACATCGTCGCGCGCCTGAAGACCGACCAGCGCCCGCAGGCGAGCGAGCACCGCAAGGTGCAGCGGCCGTGGGGCCATTACGATTCGATCGATTTCGGCGAGCGCTTCCAGGTGAAGCGGATCGTCGTCGAACCCGGCAGGCAGCTGTCGCTGCAGATGCATTATCACCGTGCCGAGCACTGGATCGTGGTGCGCGGCACCGCGAAGGTCACGCGCGGCGCCGAGACGTTCCTGCTGTGCGAGAACGAATCGACGTATATCGCCGTCGGCGAAGTGCATCGACTCGAGAATCCCGGCCGGATTCCGCTCGAAATCATCGAGGTGCAATCGGGCAACTATCTCGGCGAGGACGATATCGTGCGGTTCGACGATCAGTATGGGCGGGCGGTCGTCGGGACGGTTCAGCCATCGTCAAGGACGACTTCCGCGCAACCCACGCCGGTCGTATCGCTCTCGGCCGGAGAACCCGGTTAGCCGGACGAGCGTCGGACAGGTGCATGCGAATCGCGCCGGCGCGTTGGCCGCGCCCCGCACGATCAATCGACGCCGCGTTGGGACCAGCGCGCCCGTCTGACGGATTCGCGCACGCGTGGCAGCAGTGACGTATCGGCGCCGACGGCGTCGGGCGCGCCCGGCCGAGACAGGCGCGTGCTCGTGCACGGCGCGCCCCTTGCCCGATGGTTCGCGGACGAACCTGCGGACGCGCCGGCGGCGCAATCCGGTTCAGGTCCGGCCCGCACCGGCATGCCGCCGATCCCCGACAGCTGATTGTCCGCCAGCCGTATGTCCGACACGTTGCCCCACAACCGAATGCCATCGAATCGCGCATTCGAAACGCGATTGCCGATCACGGTCACGCGCGACACCGAACCGGACCACGTGCTGACCTCGATCGCTGCTTGCTGCGTGAGCGGACGCGAATCGGTCCGACCTGTCGCCGTCTGAATATCGGCAATCACGTTGCGCTCGATCCGGACGTCAGACGAGCCGACCGTGCGGTTGCTGTCTTCCTGAGCGACGAGAATCCCGGCGCTGACCTGCACGTTGCGCACGATGTTGTTTGAAATCGTCACGTTCGCGCCGCCGACGACGGTGATGCCACGGCCCCACGGGTTGCCTTCCAGCGAGTTGCCGGTAATCATCACGTTGCGGGTCAGCACGCCTTCCGCCTGGTAGCTCACGACGGCGATCATGTCGTCGCCGGTTCCACGCACGACGTTGCCCTGCACCAGCACGTTGCGCGAGCCGTGCGTCATGTGAATGCCGTCCGCCAGCGTCGACAGCACCTCGTTGCCGACGATCGCGACATCCGCACCGCCGAACACGAAAATGCCCGCGCCTGCGCCACCGTCGACGATGTTGTCGAGCACCTGCACGTCGCGCCCCGTTACCTCGATCTTCGTCGACTCCGGCGTCGTGAGACGCGTGGTGCCGGTTCCCGTGAGCCGGAACCCGACGAGCGTCGTACCGTCGCCGTGCAACTCGATCGTCTGATCGTTCGGCGCTGTCGCGATCAGCGTCGCGCCGAAGCCCGACAGCACCACACGCGCCTGCCGCACGACGAGGGACCGGCCGACGACATACCGCCCCGGTGCGAATACAAGCCGCTGCCCCGGCCGCAGCGCGTCGAGCGCGCGTTGCAGCGCGTCGCCCTGATCGGCCGCGGCGGGGTCCGGACGCACGTACGCGTCCGGTACCGCCGCATCAAGCGCGGCCGGTTGGGTCGCGGAGGTGGCGGGCGCGGCGAGCGCCGGCCACGATAGCGCGCCCGCCATGCACATGCCGGCGACCACAAAGCGCGACAGGCGTTGCAATTCATGCATATCGTATCGTTTCCCTGACAAGTCTTCGTGCACGTCGAACCGCACGTATTGACGGCCGGCTGCGTGGCCTGTCCGCTAAGCCGACGAAAGCGGCGATGCTCCAACGTCGATTAGATCAGGGGCTCCGAACGGCTTCGGTGCGTCATCAGACCAAGCGCTCCAGTACCGCATCGACGACGCGATATGCCATGCGCGCGCGCACTCCCGAACGGTAGGCTCGCGAACTGTGCGCAGCCGCGCGATCCGTATCATGACCCCGATCGTCCGCGCGCCCGTCCGACTTCCGCACATGACCGACCTGACCATCGCAATCTGCAACTACAACCACGGCAAGTACCTGCGCGACGCGATCGACTCGGCGCTCGCACAGACCGCGCACGGCGTCCGCGTTCTGATCGTCGATGACGGGTCGACCGACGATTCGCGCGACATCATTCGCTCGTATGGCGAGCGCATTGCCGCGGTGTTCCAGGAGAATCGCGGTCAGGTTGCCGCGTACAACCGCGCGCTGGAGCACGTCACGTCGCGCTACGTCATCCTGCTCGACGCGGACGACCTGCTCTATGCCGACGCCGCGGCACGCGTGCTCGCCGCGTTCGCATCCGGCGATTTCGTGAAGGTCCATTTCCGGCTCGACGTGATCGCGCACGATGGCGCGCGAACCGGCGCGAGCGTGCCGCAGTCGGTGATCGATACGGATTGCGGCCGCCTGTTGCGCGCGGGCTGGCTGTACCCGTCGCCGCCTGCATCGGGCAATGCGTACCAGGTCGCTGCGCTGAAACGCATTTTTCCGGTGCCCGTCACTGCCGACAATCTCCATGGCGCCGATTTCTACGCGATCTACGGCATCGCGCTGCTCGGTGCCGTCCACATGATCGATGCGACGCTCGGCGGCTATCGCATGCACCAGCAGTCGAACACAAGCGCGGCCGACGGCCCGGCCCTCGCGCTCGCCAACTCGGAAGACGCGGCAACCGGTGCATTGAAGGCCGAACGCCGCTGGTCGATCCTGCGCACGCTTGCCGGCACGCGGTTGCGGGAAGCGCTACCGATGGCCCCGCTCGACTTCGCCATCGAGAAGGCGCGCTTCGCGAGCACGCTGTATCGCGCGCCGCTCGCGCGGCGCTGGCGCTGGTTCCTATGCGAATCGGGACGCTACTGGCACACCGTGCTGCGCAACCCGTTCTGGCGCCCGGCCAAGAAAGTGGCGGTTACCGTGTTGTCGCTCGCGTGCTTGCTGCCATCGTCAACGCTGAGCAATCGCGCGATCCGCTATCTGTCCAATCCGCTCGCTCGCGTACGCAAGTCGCCCGACCAACGCACCGGCGCGCGATGAATCCCATCCGGACGCGACTGCGGCTGCCGATTCGCTTGTTCGGTTAGCCATCGCACCGAGTGCGTGCGGCGTGCGCTTCACAATGGTCCGGACCAATTGATGCATGCGTGGCGCGTAGATGTTCGCCGCCACGTGGCGTGTTCGCGCGATCAAGTCCGACAGACCGGAAGCAATGGCGGCGGCGATCGCGCATCAATCAATCAGGAATGCGTAATGGATAGGACGTACGGCATGCGTGGTCCGCTGACGACTTGACGATACGCCGCCTCCATCGTCGCACTGGGTAACGAACAGCGCGACCGAATCGACAGACCGAGAGATGACCCAGGAAAAGATCGTTCATATTGCCGAAGCATTCGGCGGCGGCGTGCTGTCGATGCTCACCTATCTCGCCAACCATGCCGCCGCGGCCGGCGTGGACGTGACGGTCCTGCACGCGATCCGGCCGGAAACGCCGGCCGATTTCTCGACGCTGTTCCGGCCCGACGTGAAGCTGGTCTATGTCGACATGGTGCGCGAGGTCAACGTCCGGCAGGATCTGCGGAGTGTGCACGCGCTCGTCCGTACCCTGCGCGACTGCAAGCCGACCGCGATTCATCTGCACTCGTCGAAGGCCGGCGTGCTGGGACGTATCGCTGCCCGGATCGCCGCCCCGAATGCAACGGTTCTCTACTCGCCACACGGCCTGTCATTCCTGCGCTGCGACGTGTCGCCCATCAAGCAGTTCGCTTATCTGAGCTTCGAGCGCATCGCGGCGCGCATCGGCGGCACCATTGTCGCGTGCTCGGGCAGCGAGCTCGGCGAGATCAACGGAAAAGTCAGGCCAAGATCGGCGGTCCTGGTGGAAAACGGCGTGAACGTCGCGGAGATTCCGGCCCGCCGTACGCGCGACGACCACAAGGTCGTGATCGGGATGAGCGGCCGCGCGTCGTTCCAGAAGAACCATGAAGCATTCGTGCGACTCGCCGACATGTTGCACGGCGCCAGCGTCGAGTTTCTGTGGATCGGCGGCAACGCGGCCGAGATCCCGGATTCCGCCGCGCGCGAGGCCGTCGCATGCAGTGGCTGGGTAACCCGCGAACGCGCGCTGGCGCTGACGTCGGAACTCGACATCTATGTCCAGACCTCGCGCTGGGAAGGCATGCCGGTCGCGCTGATCGAAGCGCAGGTTGCCGGAATTCCGGCCGTCGTGACGAACGTTGTCGGCAATCGCGACGTGGTGATTCATGGTGTGACGGGCTATGTCGCGTCAACCGCCGACGAGATGGTCGAGTACGTGACCGCCCTTCGCGACGATCGGCAGCTTCGCGAGCGGATGGGTGATGCCGCGCGAAAGCGGGCCATTCAGCGGTTTTCGATGAGCGCGATCTTCCGGCAATGGCATGCGCTTTACGGACTCGGCACCGACGAGCCGCGCGTCGACACGCGCGAGTTCAAGCCGGTTGCAGCGGATCACGTCAAAGCCTGATTTCGATATCCCCTTATGGACATGATCTCGTTCAAGAAACCGAAGCCACTCGTATACAACGGCCGATTCACCACGCAGAAGACAACCGGGGTGCAACGCGTCGCACGCGAGCTGATCGCCGCATTGATCAAGTTTCAGCCGCAGGATCCGGTAACCGTGCTGGTGCCTCCGCAGCCGGGCATCGAGGTAAGCGGAGCGAAGATGGTCAAAGTCGGCTTTTACAAGGGCGTGGTGTGGGAACAGCTGGTGCTCCCGTTGTTCGCACGCCGCGGCCGCATCGTCAATCTCAGCAATTCGGCATCCATTTTCATCGGCAACCAGATCATCTACATGCACGACGCGGCCGTGTTCGACACCCCCGCGCATTTCTCCCGCCCGTTTCGCATGTGGTACCGGGTCATGTTCTGGATCCTGGCGCGAACCTCCGTCTGCGTGCTGACCAACTCCTATTTCTCGCGGGATCGCCTCGCGCATCACTGCGGGGTTGCCGCGGAGAAGATCAGCGTCGTGCCGCTCGGCGCGGATCATCTCGACACCCTGGAACCGGACACCAGCGTGCTCGATAAGCATGCGCTGACACCGAACCGGTTCGTGCTCGCGGTCAGCAGCATGAATCCCACCAAGAACTTCGGCCGGCTGATCGCGGCGTTCAGGCAGATCGACGATCCGTCGGTCGATCTCGTCATCGTCGGGATGCAGAACACCACCGTGTTCGGCAAGCAGGACCTCATGGCGGCGGCGGAACCGAACGTCAAGTACGTCGGCTATATCAGCGACGAACAATTGAAGGCGCTGTATCAGCACGCCGCGTGCTTCCTGTATCCGTCGATCTACGAAGGCTTCGGCATACCGCCTCTCGAGGCGATGCGCTACGGCTGCCCGGTCGTAGTCGGCAAATCTGCGGCCCTGCCGGAAGTCTGTGCCGATGCGGCGCTGTACTGCGATCCGTATTCGCAGGACGACATCGCGCGGAAATTGCGGAGCCTGCTCGATTCCGACGCACTCAGGGCCGAGCTCAAACGCAAGGGAAGCCTGCACGCGGAGAAGTATCGCTGGAGCCGAAGCGCCGAGATGATGAAGGCGATATTCGAGGGGCTGTAGGACATCCGTCGGGCTGCACGACGACCCACTGTCGCCCACCGCACTGTCCTGCGCATCGGTCCGCCATACAGTGAACGACTGTCCGATATCCCGGCGGTGCGGAACCTGACGGGCCGACCGCCCCTTCATCATGACTGCTCGCGAAACCAGCCTCGATGTCGCCCGCGGCGCGGGAATCATTCTTGTCGTATACGGCCACGTGCTGCGCGGTGCCGTTTCCGCCGACCTTGTGCCGACAGGCGCGGCCGACACGGCATTCGCGTGGAACGACTACGTGATCTACACGTTCCACATGCCGTTGTTCTTCTTCCTGTCCGGCCTGCACGTCTGCAGCTCGCTGCGCCGCGCGCCGGACGGTTTCTTGTGGTCGAAGATCAGGACGATCGTGTATCCGTACCTGCTGTGGTCGATCGCGCAGGGCGCCGTGCAGATTGCAATGGCGTCGCACGGCACCAATCATCCGTTCACGCTGGACGACCTGCTGGCGATCGGCTGGCGACCGTTCGCACAGTTCTGGTTCCTGTACGCGCTGATGCTCTGCATGCTCGGCATCCGGGCTTTCGCGGCGGCCGTGCCGAATACGACGCGTTCACCCATGCCATCGCGGGCGCGCGGCTGGCTCGCCGGATGCGCGGTGCTCGGGCTGGTACTCGGCGCGGCGACGCAGTGGGGCATCCTGTCGATCACGCTGATGAACGCACCGTTCTTCGTGACGGGCGTCATTGCGTCGCAGGCGTTGCCCGGCTGGCTCGCGCGCAACAGCGGGCCAACCGCATGCGCCGCCACGGCAACGGCATTCGTCGCCGCAGTTGTATTCGCTCACGGCTTCGGTGGCGCGACGAGCATCTGGGCGCTTCCCGCCGCGTTCTCGGGCATCGCGCTGACGCTGCAACTCGCGCATCGGTATGCGTCGCAGCCGGCACGCGCGGCATGGCTGGCGGCAATCGGTTGCGCATCGATGCCGATCTACCTGACCCACATCTTCGCGATGGCGGCCGTACGGATCGTGCTGATGCGCGCCGGCATCACCGATCTCGCCTTACACCTCGTACTCGGCACGCTGGCCGGTGTCGCGATCCCGATCGTCGTCTATCTGGTCGCATTGCGGACAGGCTTCGCGCACATTGCCGGCTTCCCCGCGTGGCCAGGACGCGACACGGCGGTACGAACGCGTACCGCTTGAGCTTCGCGCGATCATCCCGAGGTCCGGGCGCCCTGCGAGCTGCTATGCCGTTGCACTGCCGCCCCGCTCGTTCGTTTCCGCGGCGCGCGTCCCGCGTCCGGATCCCGTATGCCCGGAAGGCCCAACGCCCGCCGGGCGCTTCCCGAACCAATGGAACACGATGATCGGCAACACGATCGGCAGGAAATTGCGTCCGCTGAACAGATTTGGCGTACGCATGATTTCCATCAGTGACACGTAGAGCACCGCGTGCGCGCAGCACCAGAATCCGTTGCCGCTGCGCCAGCCCGCATAGCTGCGGCCAACCATCCAGCCGAGCACGGTTGCGTCGAGCAGCCCGAACCAGCCCCATTCATAGAAGTGGACGAAGATCCCGGACGGATTGTTGAATTCCGGGTCCGCGTAGCTGTTCAGAAACAGGTTGAAGCTGTCGCTCGAATCGAACCACGGCTGGAACGTCGCGCCGATCACCGGAAAGCGCATCAGCCAATCGAACGTGAACATCGGATGGCCCTGCCCCCAACCGAGCACGGCGAGCATCCCCGCACCGTTGTTCAGCGACGTCGAATAGTACAGGCCGAGCCGTTCGAGCGCGAAGTCGAAGATGTTGTCGTAGATGTTGACGTAATAGGCTTCCCATGAACGGTTGTACTCGTTCGCGATAAACAGCGCGAACAACAGCGGGATCGCCGCGTACGGCCCGAGCGTCAGCAGCCGCGCATACCGGCCGTGCAGCCGGAACCGCACGACCATCAACGCGAGCGGCATCACCATCTCGATCAACGCGAGGCGCTCCGCGAACAGGAAGCTGCGCAGCAGCGTCAGCACCGCGAGCACGGCCATGTAGATCTTGTAGCGGTTCAGGCCCTTCGCCGGCGTTCGGAACACGTAGAAATAGAGCGCGACGAACGGCGCCGTCGCCTGCGTGAACGAACTCAACCCGGTGATCCGACCGATCTGCTGGAGCATGTCGTACGCGGTAGCCTGCCCGTGCAGGAACTCGAGCAGCAGCGCCGGACGCGCGATGACTCCGCTCATCATCACGAGATTGCCGAACAGCGCGAGTGCAAACAGGCAATCGAGCACGCGCGGCGGCACCTCGACGGGCGTTTCCGGCGGCCCGCGCCGCGTCCGCGCTTCGGTCGTCGCGAGCCACGCCGTGGCCGCCACCACCATCAGGAACAGCGCGCCGACGAACGCGTAGTAGCCGTCGAAATAGATTCTCGCGATCGACTTCTGGTCGCCCAGCAGGCTGAGCGACAGCAATCCGTACAACGGCAGGATGAACATCAGCACGAGCCGGGCCGGATCTTCCCACCAGTAGCCCGTGTAACCGCCCGCCGCACCGCGCACGCGCGCCATCCCGCGCAACGTCGCCGGGCCTGGTCGCGGCCCGCCTCCAGCCCTGCCCGCTCGCCGGTTCATGACGGGCGTTCCGCCCGTTGCCGCGACGCCATCATCCCCGTCAACCCGGACGTGGCCTGATGCGTGTTCGCATCGTTGTAGCCGTAGTCGTACCGTCCCGGCGCGCCCTTGTAGTCGTTCAGGATCACGCCCCGTACGCCGATATGCGCGTGCTCGAGCCGCCGCGCGCTTTCATCGAGTTCCGTCAACGTCGTCACGCCGCTCCGCGCGACGAGGAACACGGCGCCCGCCAGGCGCCCCAGCACCAGCGCATCGGCGACCGGGAGCAACGGCGGGCCGTCGAGCACGACCATGTCGTAGCGAGATGCGACCCGCTCGATCAGTTCGGCGAGCGCGGGCTGCAGCAGCAGTTCGCCCGGATCGGGAACGACGTTGCCCATCGCGATGAAATCCAGGCCCGGTGCGACGCCGCGCTTGATTGCGTCGTCGAGCGTGTGGGTGCCCGCCACCACGTCGGACAGCCCTGGCGCGCGGCTATAGCGGAACCGGTCGTGCAGCGAGCCCTTGCGCAAGTCGGCATCGATCAGCAGGACGCGCCGCTTCGCGGCGCCCACGAGCGACGCGATGTTGGCCGCGACGAACGACTTGCCGACGCCCGTCGTCGGGCCGGAAATCAGCACGACGGGATTCGATGCGGCCGGCATCGACAGTTGCAGCGCCGCCCGGAAATTGCGCAGGCTTTCGAGCGCCGCATCCTGTCCGTCGGCCTGGGCCTGCGTCGCCAGCATGCGCTGGCCGCGCCGGCGCACCTTTGACCGCAGCTCCGCTTGTGCCGCGACGGCGCTGTGCGGGACCGTCGCGAACACCGGCAAACCCGTCGCCCACTCGATTTCCTCCGCGTCGCCGATCGTGCCAACGACACGCTGCCGGGCGACCACGATCGCCGCGCCCGCCATCAGGCCGACCATCAGCAAGCCGACCACCGCGACCCCGCGATGCGGACCGATCGGTTGCTCGGCGACCTTCGCCGTATCGACGATCCGCACGGTGCCCGTCTTGCTGGCACGCGCGAGGACCATCTGCTGGCGCGTATTGAGCAGGTTCGTGTACAGCGCGGTGTCGACGGCCACGTCGCGCTGCAGTTGCAGCACGCCCTGCTCGACGGTCGGCAGTTGCTGGATCTGCTTGCGGGCCGTGTCGAGCGCGCGCTGCGCATCGGCGAGCTGCGCATCGACGGCCACGATGGCCGGATGCTTCGGCATGAAGCGCGTCAGCAGTTCCTCGCGCCGCTGCTGCAGCGTCTGCACGCGTGTCTCGATGTCGACCGACTGTTGACGCAATGCCAGTGCCTCATCGCTCGTATTGACCGTCCCGTGCGATGCACGGAATGCGTTGAAGCGGCTCTCCGCCGCTTCCAGCTGCGCCTTCAATTGCGGCAACTGGCCGTCCATGTATCGGATCAGCTTGTCGGCCGCCTCGGACTTGCGCTGCGTGTTCTGCGCCAGATACGCATCTCCGATCGCGTTCAGCACACGGCTGTCGTGCACGGGATCGATGCCGTCGAGCGTCACGCCGATCATGTTCGACTGCTTGCCGCGCTCCGAGATCAGCGCGTTCTTCTGCAGCCACGTCGTCGCCTCCTCGTCGCTGTAGCGCGTCAGGTCGAAGCGTGCGCCGGGCTGGCCGGCCACGTCGCGCACGAACACGTCGATCGGCCCCTGCGGCGTCTCGACGTGCAGCGGCTGGCCGATGCGGCCCTGCCATGCCGGTCCTTTCCGGCCGAAAAAGCCCGTGCGCTGCAGCGTGTAGGCGCCGTCGTCGCCGACGGTCAGCGCGAAACGCTTGCCGAGCAGGCGCTTGGGCACGTCGAAGGTCGGCACGTCGATGCGCTCGGTGCCATACACGTATCCGCCCGGCAACGGCGACGACAGCCCGTCGGCCGCGTTCACGAAGCGCCAGCCGATCAGCGGCAGGTAATGCGGCCGTGCGTCGAGGGCGAGGTTCGTGCTCTGGATCGCGCGGTCGAGCACCGCACGGGATTTGAGCACCTCGATCTCGGTCGATGCATCGGTCTTCAGATCGAACACCGATGACGGATCGCCGGGCGGCGACGTCTGCTTCGAATCGGTCTGGCTTTGCTCGACCTGAAACAGGATGTCGGAGCGGTAAACGGGAGCCGCGAACAGCGCATACAGGCCGCCCGCGAGCGCGCCCGCGAGCGCCGTGCAGACGATCAGTCGCCGGCCGCCATACAGCATGCTCCAGTAGCGGCGCACCGGATAGGACGGCCGCAGAATGCGCCCGCTGTGCGGGTCAGGCAGGGTCGAAGTGTTCATACAGCATCAGTCCCGTATGGCGCGACGCACGGTCGCGGTCACGAAATCCGCCTCGGGCATCACGGCGAAATGGCTTTCGCCGTCAGCGCACCTTGCGCGGACGACGGAATCAGCAGGTTCACGACGCGGCTCCAGCGCACCAGCGATGACGCATCGACGAACACGACGTCGCGCCGCTCGAGCGGAAACTGGTCGGCGAGCGCGAACGACGCGGGCGAGCTGCCGTCGAGGTGGTACACCCGCGGGCGATTGTCGGGGCCGCGGCGCACGACGAACACCTGGCGCGCATCCGACGTGTACTGACTCACGCCGCCCGTGTCGCCGAGCGCTTCGCCGAGGCTCATCCGGCCGTCGGTCAACGTCAGCGTCGCGGGCCGCGATACCTCGCCGAGCACGAATACCTTCGCGTCGCTCGCCGCACGCACGCGCACGAGATCGCCGTCGCGCAACAGGATGTTCGACGGATTCACGCCCGCCGCGATCAGGGCAGGCAGGCTCACGTTCACGGTCGTGTCGCCGCGCGTCACCGAAACCTGCGAGCGATCGGCCGTCGGCGTGAAACCGCCCGCGCGGTCGATCGCCTCGGGCAGCGTCATCGGCATGTCGTTGACGATCTGCAGGCCCGGCGTGCGCACCTCGCCGTCGAGATAGACCCGCTTGCTGCGGTAGCTCTGCACGCGCAGTGCGAGCTGCGGCTTGCGCACGTATTCGCCGAGCCGCTTCGTCAGCAGCGCGCGCGCCTGTGCCTCGGTCAATCCCGCCACGTGCACGAGGCCCGCGTACGCGAACTGGACGTTGCCGGTCGCGTCGACCGTATAGCCCGTCGCGACCGAGCTGGCGCCGACGCCGTCACCGCCGCCGAGCGTCTGTGTCGTCGGCAGGTTCAATTCGGGGTGGTCCCATACGACGATGCCCAGCACGTCGCCGGGGCCGATCGTATACGGCGTCGGCTTGCCGAACAGCCGGCGGATCTCCGCGTCGACATTGGCCGACCGCCCCGCCTGGTGCTGGGCGACGAATGCCGGCGTGATCTCGATCAGATCCTCGCTCGACACGTTCTGCACGCCGTCGAGGCCGCCCGACCCCGATGCGTCGGCGCTCACGCGCGCATTCGCGTCGCGCTCCGCCGGCGCGCGGTAAGTCATGCCCGGCGACAGCACACATGCGCTCAGCGCGCATGCGGCCGCCACGATCGCCATGCGCGACAGCCACGGTGCGCGACGGGCGCCGGGCCGCGGCGTGCCGCGCGTCGATTCCGGTTGCGTGGTGATTGACATGGTGTCCTTCCAAAACTGTGCGGTAACCCGCCGAACGCGGCGAATTCCGGCATTACGCTTGCCCAGCGCGGCTTGCATTGCAGCTTGCATGCCGCACCACCCTCTTCACCGCACGTCATTCCGTACGATCCGTCATGAACTTCTCTTCGTCGCTTGCGCCGTTCGTCTGCATCGTGTCGACCGGCTTCCTCTGTACCGCCGGTGCGCAAACGCTGTCCGGCACGCCTGCCGATACATCGCCCTTCGCGTCGTCGACGCTCGTTGCGCCGGTGCCGCCACAACGCTCGGCGCAAGCTGCCGGCGCAAGTGCGGCCGCCGAACCCGCCGCGACTGCGTCCGTGGCTGCATCTGCGGCGACAGCACCCGCGATCGCTCGTTCAGCCGCGAGCGCCGCCGTCCAGCCCGACACGCGGGCCCGCATCGCGTTGCGCCGGCCGCTCGTGCCGACGCGGCCACATCGCGCGCAGGTCGCCCATGCGCCCGCCGACGACGTATGGCGCAGCGACACGTTGTACGCATCGCCCTACGCGAAATCACCCTATGCGGAGCCGGGCGATCGCGACTGACCCGTCCCGGCCGGTCATGCCGCGGCACGACCGTGCATGCATCGATAAGGGATTGGACACCACGGCGAACGGCGCGTCTGTGAGCGACCCCACCGAACGTCGATCTTCATACGAAGCGGGGATCGCGCCCCAAAGCGCCGACGCATGCGGCACCGCCCGCATCACGGACTGCCGACCGACACGTTTGCGTACGATCCCGCAGCCGCTTCACGCGCGACGGGATCGGCAACGTGCACGGCCGGCCTCGTCAAGTCGCGACCGAGCGCCTGCAAGCACCGCTCGATCACGATGTCCGTGCCGACCGCGCCGTACACCGCGTGATCGACCTGCGGCTCGAGGTGCAGCCGCACGTGACGCGAGCATCTGAATGCGTGCTCGATCGCGCCGAAGTGGCGCCGGACATCGTCGATGCCGGGATCGAGCGCGCCATATACCAGGGTCGTGCGGACATTGCGTTGCGCAAGCACGTGCATCACGCCGCGTGGGGTGCCGGCGCGCGGCTTCCAGCCGACGCGCGCGGCCGCCTCCTTCACCGGCACGCTGACTCGCGCGATCGCATTGGCGGCGACGGCGCGCGCGATCGGCCGCAAATCGCGCCGTTCGCGCACGAGGCGTTTCCACTTCTGCCAGTCGCGCACCGACAGCCAGTAACCGCGCACCGAGTTGTTCCGCTGCTTCTGCACCGCGTCGAGCGAGAGCCCGGCCGGCCACACGAAGCGCGCCAGGTTTATCGCGATCACGCCGCCGAGCGACGGCGTCTTCACGGCCGCATGCAATGCCGCATAGGCGCCGGAACAGATGCCGGCCGCGACCACGTCAGGATGGCCGAGCGCACGCAGCCAGTCGGCGGCGGCCGCCACGTCGTCGCTCGACTGCGCCGAATACACGACGCGCGACTGGTCGTCGAGCGCAGCCGCGCCGCTGTCGCCGACGCCGTTCACGTCGATCCGCAGCGTCGTGACGCCGGCGCGTGCAAGCGTCCGCGCGAGGCGCACGCTGAAGCGGCCTTCGCCGCTTCGCGGATTCGTCGACGTGTTCGCGATCACGAGCGCCGGAGCGGCGGGATTCGCCGGCCCCGTATCGGCGGGACGGCACAGTACGCCGACCAATCGGTCCGGCCCGACCGCGACGACCTGCTCGGTCATGTCGGTCATGTCGAGCGCGGCGGCCGATTCGCCGTTCCACGGTGGATCATGCCGCCACATCGGGTCGATGCCGGCGGCCGTGCGCGGCACGCGTTCGCCGATCCAGCGCGCGAGCGTGTCGATGGCCGCGAGCGGCAGGCGCGAGCGCGTCCCGTCCAGCATCGTCGTCGGCCATTCGCGAAACGGATCGGCCGCCACGTTCACGCCCCGCGCGAGCAGCGCATCGCGCAACGCAGGTCCGTCCTGATCGGGCTGAATCAGCAGCATCGCATCAGGCAGCCTCGGGGCAGCGCGCACGACGTCGCACAGATCGACCGCCTTCAACGCGGCGACGAAATCGTCCGGAAAGCGGTGCCCGAGCACGTTCATGCAGGGCTCGTCACGATGGGCGGTGCGAATCGCAGGCGACGTGACGTCGAGCCACTGGCGATGCACGAACGACAGCTCGCGAAGATAAGCGCGTCCGCGCACGGCCGGCGCGAGCGCCACCAATGCGTCGACGCGCGGCGACGGGTGCTGCCCGTCGCCCGCGGCGGCCAGCATCGCGAACAGCGCGCCCGCGCGGATTCCGACGAGCGTCAGCGACGCGACACCGACCTGGTCGCGCAGCAGATCGATCGCATCGTGAATGCTGCCGACGGTCGCGGCGTACCGATCGGCGTCACGGTCGTCGCCCGCGGAATCGCCAGTGCACGGATAGTTGAATCGCAACACCGTGACGCCGTCGCGGGCAAGGCGCTCGGCGATCGCCCGCATGAGCTTGTGCGTCCACGATGCCTCGTGTCCCAGCGATTCGCACAGGATCACACCTTGTGTCGTCTGTCCTTCGTGCAGCCACCCCACGCAGCTGCCGAACGTAATCGGCTTCAATCGGTACTCCTCGGATCGGTATTTTTATCGGACGCGGACACGCGTTCGGGCCGCTCCACCGGAATGAGCGATCCACGATCGTGCGACTCGTCGATGAACGCGCGGCAGCGGCCCCCGCCGCGCCCCTGCGCGGCCCGCCCGGTTCCATGCGTTGCCCTGCTCCCCATGCCCGCGGGAGGTGATGTTGCGTGCCCGAGGCATCGTCGGGCGGTTTGCACCGTGAACCAAAACAGTGCGATCGATTAAAGCACTCGGTTCGAACGTCCTTCGGTGCGGCAGCTTACAAATAGATTCATCGCTGTCGCGAGACGACAACGCACGCCGACGCGCGCCGTGCCGCGATTCATGCCGCGCGCACGAACGGAATCCGCGAACGGTAGGCTCGCGAACATAGTCGTCCCGTGCGGCCCGTATCATGGCCGCCATACGATGTGGCCGTGCCCGGCGACGCCGGACGCGCCACCCACCCATGCAACCCGGGTCAGCGCCGACCGGATGCACGCGCGCACCGCGGTCCCATGCCGCCGCACCGCGACACTCACGGCGCCGACCGAGCGAATGTCAAACCTCAAGAAGAATTTCCTGCTGCTGCTGACGCTGCAGATTTCGATGTACGCCGTGCCGCTGCTGATCGCACCGCTGCTGACGCACGCCCTCGGGCCCGAAGGCTACGGGCAGCTCGCGTTCTCGCTCGCCGTCATCGCGTATCTCACCAACTGCACGAGCTACAGCTTCGACCTGACCGCCACGCCGCGCATCGCGCTCGCTCGCGACAACCGCGCCGAACGCTCGCGCATCTTCTGGGCGACGCTATACGCGCAGATCGGCATCGCGGTGATCTGCTTCGTCGTGCTCGTCGCGCTGACCTTTGCGGTCGAGCGCTTCGGCGAAGACCGCGACCTGCTGCTGATCGGGTTCGGGATGGTCGCCGGCGTGGCGTTCACGCCGGGCTGGTATTTCCAGGGAATGGAAAAGCTGCGCGCGCTCAGCATGATCCTGTTCGTCGGGCGCATCCTGAGCCTGCCGGCCATGTTCGCGCTCGTGCACAGCCCGGCGGACATCGATCGCGCGATGATCGTCAACGCAGCGGTGCCGACGCTGTCCGCGATCGCGCTGGCGGCCTATCTGTACCTCAACCGTGAAATCGACTTCGTGCGCGTCGGCGCGGCCGACATCGCCGAATCGCTGAAAGGCGGCTGGCAGGTGTTTCTGGCGTCGACGTCGATCGCGTTCTACGCGTCGACCAACACCGTGCTGCTCGGCTTCGTCTCGGGCAACGTCGCGGCCGGCTACTTCGCCGCCGGCGACAAGCTGATCCGCGCGGCGCTCAGCATGCTGCAACCGCTGAAGGCGGCCACCTATCCGCGCATCAGCTACCTGATGCGGCATGCGCGCAACGACGCGTTCTCGTTCCTGCGCAAGCTGTTCGTCGTGCAGGTCGCGATGGTGCTCGGCATCTCGCTCGCGATTTTCTTCGGCGCGCCGCTCGCCGTGCGGATCCTGTATGGCCCTTCGTACGAACCGACGGTCCAGGTGCTGCGCTGGATGGCCTTCATTCCGTTCATGGCCGGCATGACCGACCTGTTCGGTGTGCAAACGATGCTGCCGCTCGGGATGAAGTCGGCATTCACGCGAATCCTGATGTCGTCGGGCATTCTGAACATCGTGCTGGTGCCCGTGCTCGCCAGGTATTTCGCCGAGCGGGGCGCCGCCGTCGCCGTGCTGATGGCCGAGGCGGCGGTCGCCGCGGCACTCGCCACCGTCGTCTATCGCGCCGGGATTCCGATGCCCGGCAGTCCGGTCGCTCGACGCGGCTAGCCCACTGTCGGTGCCGCGCCGGTTTCCGCACGGGGCGACCGGCATCCGACGCTGTTCGTGTTCGATGCGCGCGCAACGAACCATATCGCACGGGCATACACGCCCCGACCTTCCGCCCCTCCGAGCGCCCCATGCGCAGGCAATTCTTACTCTGCCGCGCAGGCCCGATCGGGAACGATGACCGCCTTTCCGCCCCGCCGCGCGTCCCTACGAAATAAAGATCACACGTATCGGTAGAAACACCGATGCTGTAGTCAAACTACATTCGTACGATTAGTCGCTGCAGAGAATCGCTACATCCGATTCGGCAGCATCGGACGGTCCGCGTCGCCGTCCGCGTTGCTCGATCGAGCCCAACCGGCCGTAACGATTCCCCGCCTGGCTGGCATGCCGACGCGCAACCACCCTGCATCGCCAGCCGAATGCGTCCGGTGCGAATCCGCCGGACGTACGCAACTCCAGACATCATTCCAACAACCGGCAATACGATCAGGAGAGCAACATGCGGGACACACTCTGGCCGGCCGTCGTGCTGGCAGCGACCCTCTGCACCACCGCCTACGCCGGCGACGCCGATTTCAATGCGCAGGCTGACGCGACCGACACGTTCGCGTCAGCCGCCGCGCAACGGCGCGCCGACCTGCTCGTGCGCAAGATGACGCTCGACGAAAAACTACAATTCATTCATTCGCAATACGAAATGTCCAAGGTGCCGGGCGGCGGCGCCGGCTACATCCAGGGCGTGCCGCGGCTCGGCATTCCCGATCTCAACATGGTCGATTCGGCGACCGGCTCCGGCAGCACGTCGCAGGCCAGCACGACGTTCCCGGCCACGATCGCGGTCGCCGCGAGCTGGGATCGGCGGCTGTCGTACGACTTCGGCAAGCAGGTCGCGATCCAGTTGCGCGCGCAAGGATTCGGCATGGGCCTCGCCGGCGGCACCAACCTCGCGCGCGAGCCGCGCGGCGGCCGCCTGTTCGAGTATCTCGGCGAGGATCCGCTGCTCGCCGGCGACCTGCTCGCCGAACGCACGCTCGCCACGCAGCGGCAGAAAGTCATCGCCACGATCAAGCACTACGCCGGCAACGAGCAGGAACACGGCCGGATGGGCGGCAATACGCAGATCGACGAGCGCACGCTGCGCGAGCTGTACCTGCTGCCGTTCGAGATCGCCGCGAAGCGCGGCCGGCCCGGCAGCGTGATGTGCAGCTACAACCGCCTGAACGGCACCTATGCGTGCGAGAACCCTCACCTGCTGAACGACGTGCTGAAGAACGAGTGGGGCTTCCAGGGCCAGGTTCAGTCCGACTGGGGCGCCACGCACAGCACCGCCGCCGCGATCAACGCCGGCCTCGACGAGGAAGAAGACGTCGGGCCGAGCGTGTACCTGGCGCCGGCGGCCGTCAAGCAGGCGATCGCGAACGGCTCGGTGTCGACCGCGCGCCTCGACGACATGGTGCGCCGCAAGCTCGCGGTGATGATCCGTGTCGGCGTGATGGACGATCCGGCCCAGGGCGGCGGCACGATCGATTTCGCGGCCGGCAACCGGTTCGCGCAGGCGGCCGCCGAGCAGTCGATCGTTCTGCTGAAGAACGACGGCAACCAGTTGCCGCTGGTCGCGTCGGCGCTGTCGCGTATCGCCGTGATCGGCGGCCATGCGGATGCGGCCGTGCTGTCCGGCGGCGGCTCGGGCAACACGCGCGACCCGGTATCGGGTTCGTTCGCCGGCTGCGGCGGCCTGACGTTCGGGTCGTCGACCGGGTGCAGCTGGTGGCGCAATCCGTGGCTCAAGGTCGACGTGCCGATCGTCGCGGCGATCCGCGCGCTGGCGCCGGCCGCCCAGGTCACGTATGCAGGCAACAGCGACCAGCAGTCGCCGTTCCGCGCATACACGCAGCAGGAAATCGATCAGGCCGCGGCGCTCGCGGGCCGCTCGGATGTCGCGATCGTCGTGGTCGCGCAGCCGGCCGGCGAGGATTTCGGCGATCTGCAGAGCCTGAGCCTCGCGAACCCGTCGAACCAGGATGCGCTCGTCGAAGCCGTCGCGCGCGCGAATCCGCATACGATCGTCGTCGTCCAGAGCGGCAACCCGGTGCTGATGCCGTGGAAGGACAACGTGTCGGCCATCGTCGAGGCGTGGTATCCGGGCGAAGCCGGCGGCAAGGCGATCGCGAACGTGCTGTTCGGTGCGGTCAATCCGTCGGGCAAGCTGCCCGTGACGTTCCCGGCGCGCGATCAGGACTCGCCGACGTGGGGGCAAAACGGCACGTTCGACCCCGACCCGGTGTACGCGGAAAAGCTGAACATGGGTTACCGCTGGTATGACGCGCGCAACATCAAGCCGATGTTCGAGTTCGGCTACGGCCTGTCGTATACGCACTTCGCGTATTCGGGCCTGTCGGTGTCGAAGCAATGGGACGGCTCGCTGAGCGTCGCGTTCACGGTGCGCAACGACGGGCGCGTGGCTGGCGCGGAAGTACCGCAGGTCTATCTCGGCGTGCCGTACAAGGACGAGCCGCCGAAGCGGCTGGTCGGCTGGGAAAAGGTCCGGCTGAATCCGGGCGAGGCGCGGCGTGTGCGCGTGACCGTGTCGCCACGGATGCAGAGCGTGTGGGATACGTCGCGCAACGGCTGGAAGCTCGTGCCGGGCGGGACCGTGTATGTCGGCGCGTCGTCGCGCGATATCCGCTTGCAGGGCCACTGAGCAAGCGGCGATGAAGCGACCCGGGGGCGCCGTGCATCGCATGCGCGGCGCCCCTTCTGAACCACCACTGCGCTGAAGCGCCTTATCTGAACAGCAGCGCCAGCATCGTCGCAAGCGCCGCAATCGCGGCGATGCCCGCCACCACACCCGCCAGATGCGCGGCCACCACCACGCCGGCCGGCAATCGCGACACGATGCCGGCCATCACGCGCTGCCCGCTTCCAGCGTGTCGAGCAGCGGCCTCGCCAGATGCAGGACCTGGTACACCGTGCCCGCGCCGCCGTCGTCCGGTTCGTGTTCCGTCACGAGCGCACGCGTCAGCCGCCAGCGCAGCGGATCGAGGCTGACGGCCGCCGCGACCACGCCCTGCCGTGCCGCCGCTTCGCGATTGCGTTCGATCTCCCGCGCCAGTGCCGCATCGAGGTCGGCATCCGCCGGAATCTCGATCGTTTCCAGACGCGCGAAACGTCCCGTCGACGCACTGCCCTTGCGCGCGTCCAGCGCCACCTGCGTGTCGATCGGCGCGCGGCCGAAGCTGTCCGTCACGACCCGATAGCGGCCGTCCGTCACGAACCGCGCGAACGCCTGTTCGTTGCGCCACAGGTAAAACGACGCGTAGCCGTTTTCCGTCGCGCCGTGGCGGCCTGCCTCGCGCAGCAGGAATCCCTTGAACAGCAGGTCCGGCGTGTCGTCCCACAGGCGACCGCGCTCGCGCACACGCTGGCGGATGATGTCGAGGTCGTAGTCCGCCGGCAGGCGGTGCACGTAGTACGCGGTCAGCATGATCGACTCCTGGCGAAAGAAACGGACGGCATTCCGGACGGCATGAGCGCAGCGTAGAAGACCTTGAATCATTTGAAAAGACGATGGCAGAATATTTCAATGATTCGATTTTTAAATGACCGAGGGTGCGATGAAAACGCTCGACATCGAAGCCGTGCAGGCATTCGTGCTGACCGCCGATCTCAAGAGCTTCACGCGGGCGGCGGAGGCGCTGGACACCACGCAGTCCGCGGTGAGCCTGAAGATCAAGCGGCTGGAAGACGGGCTCGGCCGCCGCCTGCTGGAACGCACGCCGCGGCAGGTTCGTCTGTCGGCCGACGGCACCGCGTTCCTGGAGCCGGCGCGCGAACTGGTGGCTGCTCACCATGGCGCAATCAGCGCATTCGGCACGAGCCGGCGACGGCTGGTGATCGGCGTCAGCCACCATGTCGTCGGCGCCGATCTGCCGATGCTGTTGCGGCGGATGAGCGAAGCGGAGCCGGCGCTGGTGCTGGAGATCCGCGTCGCCGCGTCGCGCGACGTGCTCGATGCGTTCGATCGCGGCCTGCTCGATGCGGCCGTCGCGCTGCAGCACGACAGCCGGCGGCTCGACGGCGAAACCATTCTGTCGGAGTCGTTCGGCTGGATGGCGGCGGCCGATTTCGAATACCATCCGCCGCAACCGCTGCGGCTCGCCACGCAGGCCGAACCGTGCAGCGTGCGCCGCATGGCGGTCGACGCGCTGGACGAAGCCGGTGTCGCGTGGACGGAAGTCTTCGTCGGCGGCGGCGTGGCGACGATCGGCGCGGCGGTGTCCGCGGGGCTGGCCATCGCGGCGCTCGGGCATCGCGTGGCGCCCGCCGGCACCGTCGACATGGGGATGCGCTACGGGCTGCCGCCGTTGCCGACGCGCGACGTGGTGCTCTACTCGAATCTGACCGATGCGCACGCCCGGCAGGCGCTGCGCACGCTGGGCGCGGCGCTGCGGTCGTCGGTCGGCGTGCGTTGATGCCGTGCGCAGCGGCATCGAAATGCTTCGACGCGCGCCACGGTAAAATTCCGTCTTTGCCCCGCGCTCATGCAGACGATATCCATTCGTCCACGGGCCCCCGTCAAACGCATCGACCAGCTATCATCGCCTTGATTTCCCTACACTTTCCGCGTCGCGACGCATGAGTTACTCGCTCGCCGCCTCCACCATCCGCGAACTCGAAATCCGCAAGAGCCGTTTCATCGCGTACGCGGTTCCGGTCGAGGACCGCGATGCCGCGATGCAGGTCCTGCAACGCCTGCGCGACGAGCATCCGGCGGCCACCCACGTGTGCTGGGCGTTGCTGGCGGGCGGCCAGTCCGGTATGTCGGACGACGGCGAGCCGTCGGGCACCGCGGGCCGGCCGATCCTCGAAGTGCTGCGCCATCACGACCTCGACGGCGTGCTCGGCGCGGTCGTGCGTTACTACGGCGGCGTGAAGCTCGGCGCGGGCGGGCTGGTGCGTGCGTATACGGATGCGATCGCATCGGCGCTGCTCGATGCCGAGCGCGTCGAGCGCATTCGGCGCACGCGGCTCGCGGTCGAGATCGGCTACCCGGAAGAGGCGCGCGTGCGCCGCTGGATCGAACAAGCCGGCTATGAACTGGTGGAGAGCGCGTACGGGATGACGGTGAAGCTCGTGATCAAGCTGCCCGAAACCGCCGAAGCCGCGACAAGAGCCGAACTGTTCGATCTGACGCAGGGGCGCTCGGGGTTTCCTGATCTTTGAGCCGTTGCGGCGACAGCCCACGCGGCGCGCGCGTACGCATGCACTGCATGCATTCGAACCGCCCACCCTCCGCCAGACCTCAAAAAAAACGCGCCGCATACCGCGGCGCGCTTCGTCGCATTGCGATCGACCGGGCGAATCGCTCAATAAACGTCCGGCACGATCATGTTGTCCGGCACCGGCCGGCGAATGTAATCCTCGTGATGCTCGCGCTGCGGCAGATCGATCGTCGGGCGCGGCACCTCGTGATACGGCACCTGGCCCAGCAGATGGTGAATGCAGTTCAGCCGTGCGCGCTTCTTGTCGACGGCCTGCACGACCCACCACGGCGCCTCGGGAATATGCGTGCGCTGCAGCATCTCTTCCTTCGCGGCCGTATAAGCCTCCCAGCGGCGGCGGCTTTCGAGGTCCATCGGGCTCAGCTTCCACTGCTTCAGCGGATCCGCGATCCGGCTCTGGAAGCGCAGCTCCTGCTCGTGGTCGGTGATCGAGAACCAGTACTTGACGATCTGGATCCCGCTGCGCACGAGCATCTTCTCGAACTCGGGCACCGACCGGAAAAATTCCTCGTACTCGTCGTCGGTACAGAAATTCATCACGCGCTCG
This sequence comes from Burkholderia sp. MS389, assembly GCF_016899425.1. Taxonomy (GTDB): domain Bacteria; phylum Pseudomonadota; class Gammaproteobacteria; order Burkholderiales; family Burkholderiaceae; genus Burkholderia; species Burkholderia sola. The sequence goes on along the minus strand of NZ_CP045995.1, from coordinate 238,139 downwards.
ACGCCCGCACGGTTGTACCAGCTGCGGTCGAACAGCACGATCTCGCCGCCGGCCGGCAGATGCGCGACATAGCGCTGGAAGTACCATTGCGTGCGCTCGCGGTTGTTCGGCGCCGGCAGCGCGGCAACCCGGCACACGCGCGGGTTCAGGCGCTGCGTGATGCGCTTGATCGCACCGCCCTTGCCGGCCGCGTCGCGCCCCTCGAAAATGACGACGAGCCGGTGTCCGGTATTCACGACCCAGTCCTGCAGCTTCACGAGCTCGCCTTGCAGCCGGAACAGCTCGCGGAAATATTCCTTGCGCGCCTCGCGACGCTCGGGCGAGAACAGCAGGTCCTCGCCGTCGTCGAAGCGGCGGTCGTCGAGCTCCATCTCGAGCTCTTCGTCGTAGGCGTCGACGAGATCCTCCTCGAAACGGCGCTGGCGCGCTTCCATCGGGTCCGTATCGGTGCGGTTGTCGGTCTCGGTGCGGGTATCGTTGTCGCCCATGGGGCCTCCTTCCATCATTGACGCAGCCAAACTTGTCCATTATCCCAGCGTCGCGCGTCAAATTCATGAAAACGGGCGGCCAAGCCCGTCGGAAGCGAAATGAGCGGACCGGCATCGGGCACGGCTGCCTCGAGGATCCGCCCGAAGCCATTGCCGCGCGGATCGCGGGCTTCATCCGAACGACCGGCTGAAAAAATTCGGCAGCCGGGTCGACACACCGGCTGCCGAACGGCGCGCGCGGCGGCTGTCGCCAACGCGCACGCATCGCTTCGCGTCAACGTCAACGAATGACCCGCGTCACGCCCCGCCCGCGCGGATCGGCCATCGCCTCCGGCGTCTTGCCGTCGATCTTGATGACCTGGATGTCGCCGCTGAAATCCTGCCCCTTCAGCGTATAGCCGCGCGCCTCGATCTGCTTCGCGAGTTCGCCTTCGATCGGGTGGTACGGCTCCCAGAAGATCGTGTTCGGCGGCAGCAGCTGGTGATGGAAACGCATCGCACCGACCGCTTCCTTCAGCGGCATCTTGAAGTCGTAGATGTTGTTGATCACCTGGAAGATCGACGTGAAGATGCGCGAGCCGCCCGGCGTGCCGATCACCAGCGACACCTTGCCGTCCTTCGTCATGATCGTCGGCGACATCGACGACAGCGGGCGCTTCTTCGGTTCGATCGCGTTCGCGTCGCTGCCGACCACGCCGAACATGTTTGCGACGCCCGGCTTCGCGGAGAAGTCGTCCATCTCGTCGTTCAGCACGATGCCCGTGCCGTCGGCGATCACACCCGAGCCGAAATAGCCGTTGATCGTGTACGTGTTCGATACCGCGTTGCCCCACTTGTCGACCACCGAGAAGTGCGTCGTTTCAGCCTTCTCCGGCATCGTCGTGCCGAGGCCCGGCTGCACGCTCTTCGTGTCCGACGGCTCCTTCGGGTTGACCTCGGCCGCGCGCTTCGCGATGTACGCGTCGTCGGTCAGCTGCGCGATCGGCACCTTGTAGAAGTCGGGATCGCCGAGATACTGCGCGCGATCGGCGAACACGCGCTTTTCGATTTCCGCGACGAGGTGGATGTACTGCGGCGAGTTGAGCTTCACGCCCTCGAAGTCCTGCTTGAGGTCGGCCTTCATCTTCAGCAACTGCACGAGGCCGATGCCGCCGGAGCTCGGCGGCGGCGCGGTGATCACGTCATAGCCGTTCCACTTCGCCTGCACCGGCTGGCGCCACACCGCGCGGTACTGCGCGAGATCTTCGGTCGTGATCAGCCCGTTGCCGTCGCCGGTCTTCATCGACGCGGCGATCAGCTCGGCCGTCTTGCCCTTGTAGAAGCCCTCCGCGCCGCCGTTCGCGATGCGCGTCAGCACGTCGGCGAGATCGGGCTGCTTGAAGTTCGCGCCGGCCTTCAGTCCGGAAAAATACTTGTCGAAGTTGGTCTTGCCGCCAAACTCCTTCGATGCGTCGACGCCGCGCTGCGCGAGCTGTTCGTCGACGACGAAGCCGTCGCGCGCGTAGTGGATCGCCGGCGCGAGCACCTGCTTCCACTTCAGCTTGCCGAAGCGCTTCTGCGCCTCCCACATGCCCGCGACGGTGCCCGGCACGCCGACCGCGCGCGGGCCGTACAGGCTCATGCCCTTGACGACGTTGCCGTCCTTGTCGAGGTACATGTCCTTCGTCGCGGCGAGCGGCGCGCGCTCGCGGTAATCGATGAAGTACGGCTTGCCGTCCTTGTAGATCGTCATGAAGCCGCCGCCGCCGATGTTGCCGGCTTCCGGGTACGTGACGGCCAGCGTGAACGCGATCGCGACGGCTGCGTCGATCGCGTTGCCGCCTTCCTTGAAGATCCGCTCCGCGGCATCCGCGCTGTACTTGTCGGCCACCGCCACCGCCGAGCTCGTCAGGACCGCGGGCTGCGGCCCCTTCGCGTAGGCGGGCGCGTTCGGCAGGAAGCCGATGCCGGCCACCGTCGCCAGCACGGCGGCGGATGATTTGAAGCGATTCAGCGTAGTCATTGCATGTCCCCCATGTGGATCTCCTTCAGGCACGACAAGCACCTGATCCGTGGATGGCCGCTGGCGCGCCGACGGCCATATGCCGGCTTCGTAGTATAGGGGCACAAAAAGGGTCGAACACGCGGCGCGCGACGAAAGCGTGCCGCGTGTGTGCGGCCGGTCACGTTGCGGCGCCGCGACGCACACGTGGAGCGTTCGGCACCGCCTGCGGCGCGCGCCGTCGCGCAATGCACAAAACCGAAAGTTGCGAATCGCGCGGCATGCCGTGCATTGCGCGTAAAAAAATCTGCAAACGCGCCGCGCGCGGCTCAGGCCGATCTGCGAAGATAGCGCCCCGCTTGCGCGCCGCATCATCGTTTCGTGCACGCGCCGCTTCACGTTTCCTCGTCTCGCTCGCTATGGCATCACACAATGCGCATCACGCGTCCGGCTTCGCGGCCGGCGTCGCCGCCGCCGTCCTCGTCGCGCAAACCGGCGCAACCGGCCCGTGGCATTCGGGCATGCTCGCCGCGTTCGCGGCGGGCGTCGCGGGCGGCACCGCGCCCGACTGGCTCGAAGTCGCCTGGTGGAGCCGCAAACGCCGCCTGTGGATCACGCATCGCACCCTCACGCACTGGGGTATCGGCTGGGTCGCGCTGCTCGCGCTCGGCTGGCACGGGCTCACCCATCATCCGCATCCGCTGTGGGCCGCGCCGCTGTTCGGCTTCGCCTGCGGCGGCGTGATGCACCTGCTCGCCGACTGGCCCAATCCGCTCGGCGTACCGTGGATCTGGCGGCGCCATTCGCTGAACCTGTGGAACAGCGGGCATTGCGACCTGATCGTCGTGGCCGCCGCGTGGGGCGGCACGCTGTGGCTCGCGCAGTCGCTGTGGTCGCGTGCGCCGTTGGTGGAACACTGGCTCGGCTGGCTGCATCGCGTCTAGGAGCGGTTCGCGCTCATCACGCACGTTCCGCTGTTCGGAAAAATTCAGGCTTGGGGCTCGGCCCAGTTGCAATTCGACACAATTCAGCGCGCGCTCGGCGTGCCGGCGGGCACGCAACTTTCCGTCGATTGAAAGCACGGCGCGGGCCCCCATCTGAATTGGAATCGTCGGCACGCATGCCCGGCACGCGCGCGCGGCGTCTGGCACACTGACAATTCGATTCGCGTGCGATCCGTCGCACGCTCGCCCCCCGCTCGCACCCTATTTCAACGCTCCGATGGACGTCACAGCTACCCGCCCTGCCGCCCGCGCGCTCGACGTGTTCCACCCGGCCGTCGCCGCGTGGTTCCGGCGCACGTTCGCCGCGCCGACCGGCGCGCAGGCGCTCGCGTGGCCGCACATCAAGGCCGGCCGCTCGACGCTCGTCGCCGCGCCGACCGGCTCCGGCAAGACGCTCACCGCGTTCCTGTGCGCGCTCGACGATCTGGTGCGCGATGCGCTCGCGCATGACGGCACGCTGCCCGACGCGACGCTGGTCGTCTACGTATCGCCGCTGAAGGCGCTGTCGAACGACATCCACGTGAACCTCGACGCGCCGCTCGCCAGCATCGCGGAATCGCTCGCGCAACTCGGCCTGCCGGTGCCCGCGATCCGCACCGCGGTGCGCACCGGCGACACGACGCAGGCCGAACGCGCCGCGCTGCGCAAGCGCGCGCCGCACATCCTCGTCACCACACCCGAATCGCTGTACGTGCTGCTGTCGTCCACGTCGGGGCGGCAAATGCTGTCGAACGTGCGCTCGGTCATCGTCGACGAAATCCATGCGCTTGCGTCGTCCAAGCGCGGCAGCCATCTCGCGCTGTCGCTCGAACGCCTCGACGCGCTGGTCGGCCGCGCGCTGCCGCGCATCGGGCTGTCGGCCACGCAAAAGCCGATCGACGCGGTCGCGCGCTTCCTGGTCGGCGGGCCGGCCGACGCGCCGCGCGACTGCGCGATCGTCGACACGGGCCACACACGCGAGCGCGATCTCGCGCTCGAACTGCCGAACGTGCCGCTCGAACCGGTGATGGCGACCGACGTGTGGGAACAGGTGTACGACCGCATCGCGGGGCTCGCGGCCGCGCACCGCACGACGCTGGTGTTCGTCAACACGCGCCGCACCGCCGAGCGCATGGCGCGCCATCTCGCCGACCGGCTCGGCAAGGACGCGATCGCCGCGCATCACGGCAGTCTCGCGAAGGAGCACCGCTTCGACGCCGAGCAGCGCCTGAAGCGCGGCGAACTGAAACTGCTCGTCGCGACCGCGTCGCTCGAACTGGGCATCGACATCGGCGACGTCGATCTCGTCTGCCAGGTCGGCTCGCCGCGCGGCATCGCGCCGTTCCTGCAACGCGTCGGCCGCTCGGGGCACCACGTCGGCGGCGTGCCGAAGGGGCGGCTCTTTCCGCTGTCGCGCGACGAGCTGGTCGAATGCGCGGCGCTGCTCGACTGCGTGCAGCGCGGCGAACTCGACGCGCTGCGGATTCCCGAAGCGCCGCTCGACGTGCTCGCGCAGCAGATCGTCGCCGAAGTCGCGTGCACGGAATGGCAGGAAGACGCGCTGTATGCGAGCTTCACGCGCGCCGCGCCGTACGCGCGGCTGACGCGCGAGCGCTTCGACGAAGTGATGAAGATGCTCGCCGAAGGGTTCACGAGCCGGCGCGGCGTGCGCGGCGCATACCTGCATCGCGACGTGGTGGGCGGCACCGTGCGCGGCCGCCGCAACGCGATGATGACCGCGACCACTTCCGGCGGCACGATCCCCGACATGGCCGACTACGCGGTGCTGCTCGAACCGCAGGGCATCCAGGTGGGCACGGTCAACGAGGATTTCGCGATCGAGAGCCTGGCCGGCGACGTGTTCCAGTTGGGCAACCAGTCGTACCGGATCATTCGTGTGGAGACGGGCCGCGTGCGTGTCGAGGATGCGCAGGGTCAATCGCCGAGCATTCCGTTCTGGCTCGGCGAGGGGCTCGGGCGCAGCGACGAGCTGTCGGCGGCGGTCGGCCGGCTGCGCGCGCGGCTCGACGGACTGTTCGCCGATGGCGACCGGCAGGCGCGGACCGACGCGGCGAAGCACGCGAACGTCACCGAGGCAGGCAAGACGACTACCCGCGGCAAACGCCGAAAAGCGGCCGCCGAGACTGACGCGCAGCCCGCCTCGCCCGACAACGCGCCCGGCGGCACCGCGCTCGCCCCCACCGAAAGCCGCCTCGCCCCCGCGTTGCGCTGGCTCGTCGACGATCTGCACCTGTCGCCCGACGCCGCGCGCCAGATCGCCGACTACCTCGCGCGCACCCGCGCCGCGCTCGGCGCGTTGCCGACGCAGGACACGCTCGTGATGGAGCGTTTCTTCGACGAATCGGGCGGCACGCAGCTCGTGATCCATTCGCCGTTCGGCAGCCGGATCAACCGCGCCTGGGGGCTCGCGCTGCGCAAGCGCTTCTGCCGCAACTTCAACTTCGAACTGCAGGCCGCCGCGACCGACGACGCGATCATCCTGTCGCTGTCGCTCGCGCACAGCTTCGCGCTCGACGAAGTGTGGCGCTACCTGCGTTCGGCCAGCGCCGAGCACGTGCTGACCCAGGCGCTGCTCGACGCACCGATGTTCGGCGTGCGCTGGCGCTGGAACGCGACCACCGCGCTCGCGCTGCCGCGTTTCACCGGCGGCCGGCGCACCGCGCCGCAACTGCAGCGGATGAAGAGCGACGATCTGCTCGCGACGGTGTTCCCCGATCAGGTCGCGTGCCTCGAGAACATCGTCGGCGAACGCGAGATTCCGCATCATCCGCTCGTCGACCAGACGCTCGACGACTGCCTGCACGACGCGATGGACACCGACGGCTGGCTCGCGCTGCTGCGCCGGATCGAAAGCGGCGCGATCGAGCTCGTCGCGCGCGACTTGCCCGCGCCGTCGCCGCTCGCGGCCGAGATCCTGAACGCGAAGCCCTACGCATTCCTCGACGATGCGCCGCTCGAGGAACGCCGCACGCAGGCCGTGCAGTCGCGCCGCTGGAGCGATCCCGAATCGGCCGACGATCTCGGTGCGCTCGACGCCGACGCAATCGACGCGGTGCGTGACGAAGCGTGGCCGCTCGTGCGCGACGCCGACGAAATGCATGATGCGCTGCTCACGCTCGCGTGCGTCGCCGACAGCGAGGCGCACGCGCACGCAGGCTGGCCCGAGCGATTGGCGGAACTCGCGGAACGCCGCCGCGCGACGAAACTCGCCACGCCGTGCGGCGCCGCGCTGTGGGTGCCGGTCGAGCGGCTCGTCTGCCTGCGCGCGCTGCATGCGGACGCCCGTGCGACACCAGCGCTCAAGGTGCCGGCCGCATGCGTGCAGCCGTGGGAAGCCGATGCGGCGCTCGTCGACGTGATCCGCGCGCGGCTCACCGGCTTCGGGCCGTTGACGCTCGATGCGATCGCCGCGCCGCTCGGGCTGCCGCCCGCGTCGGTGGCGACGGCGCTCGCGGCGCTGGAGCGCGAAGGCTACGTGATGCGCGGCCGCTTCACGCCGGGCGCGACGATCGACGAATGGTGCGAACGCCATCTGCTCGCGCGCATTCATCGCTATACGGTGAAGCGGCTGCGTCGTGAGATCGAGCCGGTCGAACGCGCCGATTTCATGCGCTTCCTGTTCCACTGGCAGCACCTGACGCCCGACACGCGCGGCACCGGCCGCGACGCGCTGGCAGCCGTTGTCGAACAGCTCGAAGGCTACGAGGCCGCGGCAAGCGCGTGGGAAGACGCGCTGCTGCCCGCGCGGCTCACCGACTACACGGCGGGCGGCCTCGACGAGTTGTGCCGCTCGGGCAAGCTCGTGTGGACCCGCATCGGCGCGCCGGCGCGCGCGGCCGGCACGCCCGTGAAGACGACGCCAATCGTGCTGCTGCCACGCCGTCATCTTTCCGCGTGGCAGGCGCTGCGGGACCCCGATGCGCAACCGGCGCTGTCCGCGCGCGCCACGCAAGTGCGCGACGCACTCGCCGCGCACGGCGCGATGTTCTTCGATGCGCTGCTTGACGACCTGCACATGCTGCCCGTCGAACTCGAACAGGCGCTCGGCGAACTCGTGTCGGCCGGCCTCGTGAATGCGGACAGCTACGCGGGCCTGCGCGCGCTGCTGAAGCCGGCCGTCAAGCGCAGCGCGACGTATGCGCCACGCACGCGCCGCGGCGGCGCGCTGATCGGCGGGATGGACGACGCCGGCCGCTGGGCGCTCGTACAGCGTCAGGCACCGCCGGATGACGACACGCCTGCACCGAAACGCAACCTCGCCACGACCGATCCCGACGCGCTCGAACATATCGTGTGGACGCTGCTGCGCCGCTACGGCGTCGTGTTCTGGCGGCTGCTCGAACGCGAAGCCGACTGGCTGCCCAGCTGGCGCGAACTCGTGCGCGTGCTGCAGCGCCTCGAAGCACGCGGCGAGATTCGCGGCGGTCGCTTCGTCGCCGGGCTCGCGGGCGAGCAGTTCGCGCTGCCCGAGGCCATCCCGATCCTGCGCGAACTCCGACGGCAACCGGGCGACGGACAATACCTATGCGTGACGGGCGCCGATCCGCTGAATCTCGCCGGCACGCTGTTGCCCGGCGACAAGGTGCCGGCGCTGGCCGGCAATCGCGTGCTGTTCCGCGACGGCGTGCCCGTCGCCTCGCTGGTATCGGGCACGTTCCATTACGCGCCCGACCTGTCGCCTGCCGCGCGCGAGGACGCGCGCCTGCGGCTCGCGCGTTCCTGCTGACATCGGCTGACACGGTCGCGGCACGAGACTACTCATCGCCGGGCCGCGCGAGCGCCATCGTTCGGGTAGCATCGGTGATCGACCGCGCGGGCTTTCGCGCGTCGTCCACACAAAACAAGACTCCCGGAGACTGCCGCTCATGCCTTCGCATGCCGATTCGCCCGCTGCTCATCACGCGGGTTCGCTGACCATTTTCCAGGGCGCCGCGCTTTATATCGGCGCGGTGCTCGGCACCGGCGTGATCGCGCTGCCCGCGCTCGCCGCCGAAGTCGCGGGGCCGGCCTCGCTGCTCGCATGGGCGGCGCTCGTCGTGCTGTCCGGGCCGCTCGCGGCCACCTTCGCCGCACTCGGCGCCCGCTATCCCGATGCGGGCGGTGTGTCGACCTACGCGCGGCGTGCATTCGGCCCGAAGGCTGCCGCCATCGTCGGCTGGTGCTTCTATTTCGCGGTGCCTGCCGGCGCACCGGCGGCCGCGATGTTCGGCGGTGCATACGTCGCGGCCGTTACGGGCGGCGGACACACGACGGTCATCGTCACCGCCGCCGCGCTGATCGCGACCGTGTCGGCCGCAAATGCATTCGGCGTCACCGTGTCGGGCCGCATGCAACTGGTGTTGTCGGCGCTGCTCGTCACGCTGCTGCTCGCCGCGGTGCTTGCGTCCGCGCCGCATGCGCGCACCGCGAACCTGCATCCATTCGCCCCGCATGGCTGGCTCGCCGTCGGCCAGGCCGCCGCGCTGCTCGTGTGGAGCTTCGCCGGCTGGGAAGCGATCACCCATCTCGCCGCCGAATTCCGCCGGCCCGCGCACGACATGCCGCGTTCGGCCGGCATCGCGGTCGTGGTCGTCGGGTTCCTGTATCTGTCGGTCGCCGCCGCGAGCGTGACGGTGCTCGGGCCTTCCGCAGGCGCATCGGGCGCGCCGCTCGCCGAACTGATCGCGGGCGGCATCGGCGGCCATGCGCAAGTGCTGGCGGCGGCCGCCGCGCTGCTGCTCACGCTCGGCACGATGAACGCGTATTTCGCGGGCGCGGCCAAGCTCGGCGCGGCGCTCGGACGCGACGGCGCGTTGCCTGCGTGGCTCGCGCAAGGCAGCCAGGTGGGCGGCGTGCCGCGCCGCAGCCTCGGCGTGATCGCCGTGCTCGCGGCCGTCGCACTGGCCGCCACGGCGCTGTCGGACGTCGGGCCGAAGCCGCTCGTGCTTGTGACGTCCGGATGTTTCGTGATGGTGTATGGGCTCGGCGCGGCGGCCGCGCTGAAACTGTTGCCGCGTGGCGGCATCGCGTATCGCTGCGCGTGGATTTCGCTGATTGCGGTGGCCGGACTGTTCATGACGACCGGCTGGTATTTCCTGTTCCCGCTACTGCTCGCGGGCGGCGCACTGCTTTATCTGCAGGTCGCCGGCCCGCGCAAATGACCCGGCATGCGCCCGCGGGCCGACGCCGGCCCGCTCGCCCCGCCCGGCGCGCGAACCATCACGTCGAGCCGCCCGTGCGCCGTTCGTTCGCGCCGGTCAGGCCGGCACCAGCTCGAAGCTGAGCCGTTTGCCGAGCGCGGCGGCCGCGCTCGCGAGCGTCGCCAGCGTGAGGCTCGTGTCGGTTTCGTCGAGCAGACGGTTGAGTGCGGCGCGGCTGGTTTTCATCCGCGCGGCCATCGCGGTTTTCGTGATGTGCTGCGCCTTCATTTCCTGCCCGATCTGCCACGCGATCACGCGCTTGATCGCGGTGGCGGTGGCCGCTTCGAGATTGCCGTCCGCTTCGAGAAAGGCATCGAAATCGCTGCCGATATGCGGATTGTTCGTGGTCGTCATGTCGTACTCCAGTGCATGGCGTTGCCGGCTGCCCGACCGTCGGAGACGGTGTATTCCGGCGCAACCGGGGAATTCAGATGGCGCGCATCAGCGTTTTCAGGCGCGCGACGGTGACGTCGAGATCGTCCGACGGTGTGGCCTGCGACTGCTTGAAGAAGCCGTGCAACAGCACCATCGTGTCGCCGACGACCGTGAACAGCACGCGTGCGCTGCGCCCCGGCACCGCCACGCGGATCTCCCACAGATCCTTCGCCATCTTGCGGACCAGCGGCATGCCGAGCGGCCAGCCGAGTTGAACGGTCTTGATCTCTTCGCCGATCGCCCTTCGATCCACTTGCCCGAGCGCGTTGAGCCATTCGCGCACCGGCTCGTTGCCGCGGGCCGAGCGAAAGAACCGCACGCCGAGCGTGGCCTGAATCTGCTGTCTCGTCATCGTCTTGCCGCCAATCGTATCAAAAACGGTACGATATGCCAAGCACCCCTATGACGGCTACTGGCCGAATGGCGGATCCCTGCAGCAAGAAAGGAGATCGGGCCCGGCGCGTCGCCCGGCCCGATGAATCAACGCTTGCCGCGACCGGGCTTGCGCGCCGCACGCGGCGCCCGGTGCGGGTGCGCATCGCCGAACCGCGATCGCGCGATGTCGCGCACCGCGTCGATCAGCGTCCGCGCGACCGGCGACGGTTGCGCATCGGTACGCAGCACGAGCCCGACCGGCTCGTCGGTGCCCGCCGACGGCAGCGGCAGGCGCGCCAGCGCGCCTGCCGACAGATCGTATTCGGCCGCATAGAGCGGCACGAACCAGACCGCGTCATTCTCGAGCGCCAAGGCGCGCGCGACCGATACCGACAGCACCTCGATGAACGAATCCAGCGGCGGCGCGCCGCATGCGCCGAGCAGTTGCTCGGCCGACTGGCGGATCAGCGTGCCGAACGGCGGCAGCACGACCGGATAGCGCGCCAGCTCGGCGGCCGGCGCCGCGCTCGCGAGCAGCGGGTGCCCGGCGCGCACGACCGCGACGAGCGGCTCGTTGTACAACTGCTCGAACGCGAGCCCGATCATCCGCTCGGGCTCCGACAGCCGACCGATCGCGCACTCGATCGCGCCGGATTTCAGACGCTCGAGCAACTCGGCGTTCGCGGCCGTCGCGATCCGTACGACGATGCGCGGCCAGCGTGCGGTCAGTGCCTTCATCAAGGCCGGCGCGAGCGAGGCCGCGACGGTCGGCAGCATGCCGATTTCCAGCGTCGCGGCGGCGGCCCCGCCCTCGCGCGCCAGCAGCCCGACGCCCTGCCGCAGCGCCAGCACGCACGCGTTCGCGTGCGGCATGAACAGCTGCGCTTCGCGGGTCGGCTGCGCGCCGTGCCGGCCGCGCTCGAACAGCTTCACGCCGAGGATCGCCTCCAGTTCGGCGATCGTCTTCGACACGGCCGGTTGCGTGATCGACAGGCTTTCGGCCGCCTTCTGCACGCCGCCCAGCTGCGCGACCGCGAGAAAACACTGCAGGTGCCGGAATTTGACACGGCCGTCGGCGATACGGTTATTCATAACGGGTGGTTATGCGAATGATGATGAATCGCCATTTTGCATAACTTTCCGGAAAGGCCCAAGCATTCGGCGCGGCATCACGCATGGCGCCGCAGCGCGTGGAATCCCGTCGGCTCCCAGATCCGTTTCGCGATCAGCAGGGCCGTACCGTGCTTCTGCCCCAGCGGCGCGGACGACGACTCCGCATGCAGCGCCGCCGCCTTGCTGGCGAGCCGCCGCAGTTCCTGTTCGAGCTCCGCGGCGGCCGCATCGGTCAGCATCCCCTGCAGGAACGTCATCGTCTCGCCCGGGCCGTCGAAGCGGCTGCCGAGAAAGTCGTCGAGCACGTGCGCATGGAAGTAGCGGCGAATCGGCCCGCCCGGCAGCCAGTCGAAATCGCGCGCGACGCGCACGCGAATCCGGTCGCCGGGCAGCAGCGCGATCACGTTCATCCGGTCGAGCATCAGCAGATATTTCACGCACTCGGCCTGCGTGAGCCGATAGGCCGACACGATGTCCTGCACGGTCCAGTAGTTGATCGCGCAGACGGCGACCAGCAGCAGTTTCTCGTCCGACACCAGCAACGCCTCCTGCTGCTCGGTCAGCACGCGCAAGCGCGGCGCGGACGCCGACGCTTCCTGCACGAGCTCGGCGAGCGTATAGCCGAGCAGCTGGGCGATCTCCGCGACACGCTCCAGCGTGAAGCGGCCGCTCGCGAACAGCCGCTTCACGCTCGTCTCGGACACGTCCAGCGCACGCGCGACGTCCCGGTAAGTCATTCCCTGCGCCTTCAGCTGGCGCTTCAGCGTTTCGATGAGTTGGGCGGTCTCGGTCATGGCGGTATCGAAAAATGATGCTCGAGGTCGGATATTAGGCTACTTGCGCATCCACATCAGCACTTTTGGTTACTTGTCTGCATAATCCGCTCCGTCCTGTCACGCAACGACGGAGCCGAAATGACGACCCGAATCGACACTGCCCTCTGCGAACCGCACCACGCCGCCCCGCGCGATGCACGCGACACCGATCGCACGATGCCGCTCGCGACCGTGCGCACGCTGGCCGCCGGCGCACATGTCGGCGATCTGGTGTTCATCCGCGTACCGGCCGGTGCATCGGATGCCGCGGCTGGCGCGGTCGACACCTGGGCCAATCGCTTCGGCATCGTCGTCGATACGTCGGGCGACGAACCGCTGATCGCCGAGTCCACCGCGTTTGCGTGGACGAAGCTCACGCCGCTGTCGCGCTTCGTCGCCCGTACCGACGGCGGACGCATCGCACTGGCGCGCCGCGTCGCGGCAGCGTCGGCCGACGCGCAGCGTCACGTCCATGCGCTGGCCGAACAGCGAATCGATGCGCTGCTCGGCAGTCGCTTGAACCTGCGGGCGCGGCGCAGCTTCTGCGCGCAGTACGTGACCGACGTGCTCGGCGCCGGCCACGCGTCGACACCGTCGGCCCTGCTGCGCAGCGGCACGCTGGTGCTCGAATTCGACGGGATCGTCTTCGATCCCCGCCATCCATGACGACGGGCACGCTCGGGGAGACCGGATAACAACGAGAACGAAAGACAAAAAACAGCGACGGGCTGGCTGGAGGGCCGTGCACGGGGTCGTCACCGACGACGCGAAGCCCGATCGCTTTTTCCGCCGGACAGGTTGCCTGTCCGGCGGAATTTTCATTGTCAGGACGAACATAACGAACGGTTATGCGATTCGCGAAAAAAGGTCATTTTGCATAACTTTCCGGATTGGCTAAAGTCGTGCCATCCACTTCGCGAAAAACTGACAGGAGACGCCCGATGGATTCCCCCACGATCCTCACGCCGCGCGACTGGCCGTCGCATCCGGCCTATGTTCACCCCGAGTACCGTTCGTCCGTCAAGCGCGGCCCGACCCGCCCGCTGATCCCGCTGAAGGAGAAGCTGCGCGACCAGTACGCGCCCGTCTACGGCGCGGAAGATCTCGGCGCGCTCGACCATGACCTGACGAAGAACGCCGTGAAGAACGGCGAGCCGCTCGGCGAGCGGATGGTCGTCACCGGCCGCGTGCTCGACGAAGGCGGCAAGCCCGTGCGCAACACGCTCGTCGAGGTGTGGCAGGCCAACGCGGCCGGCCGCTACGTGCACAAGGTCGACCAGCACGACGCACCGCTCGACCCGAACTTCCTCGGTGCCGGCCGCTGCCTGACCGACGACGAAGGCCGCTACCGCTTCCTGACGATCAAGCCCGGCGCGTATCCGTGGGGCAACCATCCGAACGCGTGGCGTCCGAATCACATCCACTTCTCGCTGTTCGGCGATTACTTCGGCTCGCGTCTCGTCACGCAGATGTACTTCCCCGGCGATCCGCTGCTCGCGTACGACCCGATCTTCCAGGGCACGCCCGAGGCCGCGCGCGATCGCCTGATCTCGCGCTTCTCGATGGACATCACCGAAGAAGGCTATGCGCTCGGCTACGAATTCGACATCGTGCTGCGCGGCCGCGACGCCACCCCGATGGAGCGCTGAACCATGACGACGCTGAAGCAAACCCCTTCGCAGACGGTCGGCCCGTACTTCGCGTACGGCCTGTGCCCGCAGCAATACGACTACGACCTGAAAAGCCTGTTCACGCCGACGATTGCCGCCGCGCACGCCGAAGGCGAGCATGTGCTGCTGGTCGGGCAGGTGTTCGACGGCGACGGCAACGTCGTCGGCGACGCGGTGCTGGAATTCACGCAGGTGGACGGCGCGGGCCGCTATCCCGCGTCGCGCGACGACATCGCGAAATCCGGCTTCACGGGTTTCGCGCGCGTCGGCACGGGCACCGATCCGCAGCAGCGCTTCGTCGTCGAGACGGTGAAGCCGGGCCGCGTCGCCGCCGACGACGCGCCGCACATCAACGTGACCGTGATGATGCGCGGGATCCTCACCCATGCGTTCACGCGTGTGTACTTCGACGACGAGGCCGCCGCGAACGCGACCGACCCCGTGCTGAATGCGGTGCCCGCCGAGCGCCGCGCGACGCTCGTCGCGAAACGCGACGCGCAGCCGGGCCGGCCGGTCGTCTATCGCTTCGACATCCGCATGCAGGGGCCGGACGAAACCGTGTTCTTCGACGTTTGACGCGTGCGCCGGCGCACGTCGGCTTCGCCTGCAACCGCACCGCCGCGTGGCGCGATACCGATGGGCATCGCGCCACGCGGCGTTTGGGGGACTCCGTCGCCCGCATTCGATGGTGCGGCGCATCGTGACCGGGGGAGCCGCGGATGCCCGTCCTCATCGGTTTTCCGCTCCGATATCGCATGCGCAATCGGAACGCATGCTGCGACAGCACATGAATCGTGGGATCGACACGATATCGTTTGCGCGTTATGCAGCGTATGCTTCGTTATCCGCAACGAGCTGGCAGGATTGAATCGGACGAAGCAACAATGATATGGACGATGCGCGACGCTGCCCGACAGGCCGGTCGCGCATTTTTTCACACGGAGTGCCTTTGAACGCGTCTGGCCGAAGTTGGCGGACGCGTATTTTTTGGCGGCAGGCACCGCCTAGCGGCGACTCTCCAGATACCGGCTCGGCGTGTCGCCCAGAATGCGGCGAAACGCCGACGTGAACGCACTCGCGCTCGCATAGCCGAGATCGAGCGCGACGCGCGTCACCGGCTGCCCGTCGGTCAGGCGGGCAATCGCCGCGAGCATGCACACCTGCTGGCGCCACGCGGCAAAACTCACGCCCGTCTGCGCGCGGAACTGCCGCGTGAACGTGCGCCGGCTCACGCCCGCGTCGGCCGCGACCCGGTCGAGATCGGCCGCGATCGACGGCGCCGCGAACAGGTGCCGGCACACCTTCGCCAGCCGCGCGTCGGCCGGCAGCGGCGCATGCAGCGACAGGCGCGGCATCGTCGCGATTTCGGCGACCAGCAGATCCATCAGCTTGCCCGCGCGGCCGTCGACGTCGTACATCGCCGGCAGGTCGACCGCATCGTCGAGCAGTTGCCGCAGCAGCGGCGACACGCCATACACGCCGCACTGCGCGGGCAGCCCGGCCGCCTGCGCGGCGTCCGCGGCCACGAACGCGTTGAGCATCGTGACCGGCCCGGTCATCGTCATTTCGTGCCGCACGCCGGCCGGCACCCAGCACGCGCGCTGCGGCGGCACCAGCCAGCGGCCGTGCGGCGTCGACACGCTGATCGTGCCGCGCGACGCGAACGCGAATTGTCCGCGCACGTGCGCGTGATCCGGAAACGTCGTGCCCCCCGCATAGTCGTTGGCGGTCACGACCACGCTCCGGGGAATGTGTTCGTAGGGATCTAGCTGCGTATTTCTCACGGCCCGAATTCCATCATCAATGACCCGATATCGAAGGCGGTCGCCTTCGAACGATCCACGACTCGCTCCACCGTTGCGCGACCTCGCGGCCAACACCCATCCGATGAACGAGACGCCGTTCTCGCCGGTTGCGGCAATGGAAGCATTCCTGCTCGCCGCGACGGTTGGCACCGTCGCGACCGGCTGACCGGCCGCGCACCGGCGGCGGCGTCGCGGCACGCATCACCGGAGCATGAACGACATCGCCGACAGGCTGTTCAGCGTGCGCACCACGTGCTCGACCGACGGCCCGTCGAAGCGCAGCGTCACCGCATCGACGCGCTCGAGCGACGGCAGCACGCAGAACAGGTCGGCGAGCGCGACCGTCTGCACGCGCAGCGTGCAAGCGGCCGGCGCGGGCCGATGCGCGCCTGCGCGCACGCCGGACGACAGCGCATGCGCGACCGTTTCCCGCGCGGCGGTCGCGATCCGCGCGCACGACGCCGACGGCGTCAGCGTCTCGCCGCTCGATGCGCCGCCGGCCGTCTTGACCGTCTCGAAACGCGCGTCCGGAAACAGCGGCTGCGTTTCCTCGGCGAATACGTCGTCGCCGGTCGCGAGCGCGACATGCGCGCCGTATTCGCGCGCCAGCGCGCCGTACAGCCCGGCTTCGCCGAGCTCGACGCCGTTCAGCCACACCTGCGTGAACGCAAAGCTGTTGATCGTGTGCGCGAGCACGCCGCGCGTCTGCGATTTCGCGTGATAGCCGATCATGAACACGAGATCGGGCTGCTGTTCGACGCCCGTCATCATCCCGAGCGTACGCGGCTTGCCGAGCACGACGCGCGCCCGCGCATCGAGCCCGTCGGGCAGCAGGTTGCGGAAGCCGCCATGCGAATCGTTGACCCAGACGGCCTGCGCGCCGCCCGCGAACGCGCCTTCGATCGCCGCGTTCGCCTCGGCGGTCATCCAGCGGCGCGCGCGCTCGTATTCCGGATTGCCGGCGCGCGTCTGCTCGGTCGCGAATACGCCGGCGACGCCCTCGATGTCGGTCGAGATCAGGATCTTCATGACAGGGTCGAACGTCCTTCGTTGTATTCGTTGAACCACCGGTCGAGATCGGGCACCGCGTCGCGCAGCGATGGCCGCACGTGGCCGTCGCGCCCGGCGACCGTTACCGCTTGCAGCAACGCGTCGGCGATCGCGTGCTCGACGCTTTCGGCCGCGGCCATGAACAGCGGATCGAGCGCCGCATCGGCCACGAGGGCCGGCAGCGCGATCGTCGATGCGTCAGGCGCGATCGTGTAGGCGGTCGAGAACGCGAGCGCGATGTCGCCGCTGCCATGCCCGTACACGGAACCGGTGCGGGCCAGCCCCGCCGCCGCGCGGCGCGCGAGCCGCGACAACTGCCGCGCGTCGAGCGGCGCGTCGGTCGCCAGCAACAGGATGATCGAGCCCTGCTCGGGCGGCGCCGCGTGCGCGGCGTCGGCCGCGCGCCGTTGCGCGACGACGCGGCCGAGCGGTACGCCGCCGAGCGTCAGCATCGGCAGCCGGCCGAAATTCGCGAGCACGAGCGCGCCGACCGTATAGGGGCGGCCGGCCGCGACGGCGACGCGCGACGCGGAACCGATCCCGCCTTTCAGGTCGAAGCACGACATCCCGCGCCCGGCGCCCACCGCCCCGCGTGCGACGTCGCGCGACGCCGCGCGGCACGCGTCGTCGTAATGCGCGGCGGTGACCGCGAACGCCTGGATGTCGTTCAGGTAACCGTCGTTGCACTCGAACACGAGCGGATTGACGGTCGGCCAGTCGCGGCCGATCCGCGGATTCGCGGCGATCGCCGCGCGGATCTGCGCCTCTGCGACCGCGCCGACGCCGAACGTATTGGTCAGCGCGATCGGCGTATCGAGCGTGCCGAGTTCGTCGACCTGCACGAGCCCGACGCTCTTGCCGAAACCGTTGATCACGGCCGCCCCCGCCGGCACCTTGCTGCGGTACACGTCGCCCGGATGCGGCTTCACGACGGTCACGCCCGTCTGCACGCTGCCGGTGTCGAGCGTGCAATGACCGACCATCACGCCCGGCACGTCGGCGATCGTGCCGCGCGGCCCGGCCGGCAGCGTCGCGGCCCACATCGGCGCAGCCTGCATCAACGGCGCTCCAGCTTCGGGTCGAGCGCGTCGCGCAGCCCGTCGCCGAGCAGGTTGAACGCGAGCACGGTCAGGAAGATCGCGAGGCTCGGGAACACCGCGATGTGCGGCGCCGTCACCATGTCCGCGCGCGCCTCGTTGAGCATCGCGCCCCACTCCGGCGTCGGCGGCTGCGCGCCGAGCCCGAGGAACGACAGGCTCGCGGCGGTGATGATCGACGTGCCGATCCGCATCGTGAAGTAGACGACGACCGACGACACGGTGCCCGGCAGGATGTGCCGCATGATGATCGTCCAGTCGGACGCGCCGATGCTGCGCGCGGCCTCGACGTAGGTCATGTGCTTGAGCATCAGCGTGTTGCCGCGCACGAGCCGCGCGAACGCCGGGATGCTGAAGATCGCGACCGCGCAGATCACGTTGACCATCCCGTTGCCGAGGATCGCGACCACGCCGATCGCGAGCAGGATGCCCGGGAACGCGAACAGCACGTCGGCGACGCGCATCGTGATGCGGTCCCACCAGCCTTCGTAATAGCCGGCGAGCAGCCCGAAGAACGTGCCGATCACCGCGCCGAGCGCCACCGAGAAGAAGCCGGCCGCGAGTGAGATGCGCGTGCCCGCGACGATCCGGCTGAAGATGTCGCGGCCGAGCGAATCGACGCCGAACCAGTGCACGGCCGACGGCCCCGCGTTCAGCGCGTCGTAGTCGAAATAGTTTTCCGGATCGAACGGCACGATGTGCGGGCCGACGAACGCGAGCACGACGAGCGCCAGCACGAAGCCGCCCGCAATGAGCGCAATGGTCTGCTTGCGGAACTTGCGCCAGAATTCGCGCCACGGCGTACGGATCGCGGTCGTTGCGGCCGGCGCCGCGGGCTGGACAGTCGCGTTCATGCGGGCCTCACTTGAACCGGATGGTCGGGTTGATGACCGCGTACAGCACGTCGACGGTCAGGTTGATCAGGATGAATTCCAGCGAGAACAGCAGCACGATCGCCTGGATCACCGGGTAGTCGCGCATCGTCACCGCGTCGACCAGCAGGCGCCCGAGCCCCGGCCAGTTGAACACGGCCTCGACGACGATCGAGCCGCCGAGCAGGAAGCCGAACTGCAGCCCCATCATCGTGACGACCGGGATCATCGCGTTGCGCAGGCAGTGCTTGAGCACGACCATCGGTTCATGCACGCCCTTCGCGCGCGCGGTGCGCACGAAATCCTCGTTCAGCACTTCGACGAACGACGCGCGCGTGAAGCGCGCCATCACCGCCGCGACCGCGGCGCCGAGCGTCAGCGACGGCAGCACGTAGCTCTTCCACGTGCCGTCCGGCACGACCGGCAGCCAGCCGAGCTTCACCGAGAAGATCTCCATCAGCAGCATGCCGAGCGCGAACGCAGGAAACGAGATGCCCGACACCGCGAGCGTCATGCCGAGCCGATCAGGCCAGCGATTGCGCCAGACCGCCGACGCAATGCCGATCGCCATCCCGAACGCCGTCGCCCAACCCATGCTGACGAGCGTCAACAGCAGCGTCGGCATGAAGCGCTCGCCGATCTCGGTCGATACCGGCCGCTTGCTGCGCGTCGACATCCCGAAATCGCCGTGCGCGATCTTCGCGAAGAAACGCGCGAACTGTGCGGGCAGCGGCCGGTCGAGCCCGAGATCGGCGCGCACGAGCGCGACGGTCGCCTCGTCGGCTTCGGGACCGGCCGCGAGCCGCGCCGGGTCGCCCGGCAGCAGATGCACGAACAGGAACACCAGCACCGCGACGATCGCGAGCGTGGGCAGCAGGCCGAACAGGCGTTTGACGAGGAAATTCAGCATGGGACACCGATCGAATCAGCGCACCGGCGGCCCGCGCCGCCGGCACTGCGTGGCGGGCAAGCCGCCGTCATTTCAGCGAGATCTCGTCGAAGTTGAACGAGCCGTCCGGCATCACGTACGCGCCCTGCAGCCGCTTGCTGCGCGCATACACGATCTTCTCCTGCACGAGGAAGATCCACGGCGCATCGGCCCAGATCTGCTTCTGCGCATCGGCGTACAGCTCGGCCTTCTTCGCGCGGTCGACCGTCTCCAGCGCCTTCGTCAGGTCGCCGTCCACCGTGTCGTTCTTGTAGTACGCGGTGTTGACCAGCTTCGGCGGCGCCGATGCGCCGGCCAGCAGCGGCGTGATCGCCCAGTTCGCTTCGCCGGTCGACGACGACCAGCCGATGTAGTACATCCGCACCGGCGCCTTCGCCGGATCCGGCGCGCTCTCGACCTTCGCGACGCGTTCGCCGGCCTCCAGCGCCTGCACCTGCACCTTCACGCCGACCTGCGCGAGCTGCTGCTGCACGAACTGGATCGCCTTCTGTGACGTCGAGTTGTTATACGCGGACCACAGCGTCGTCTCGAAACCGTTCGGATAGCCGGCTTCCTTCAGCAGCGCACGCGCCTTCGCCGGGTCGTACGGCCAGGGCCCGAGCTTCGTCGCGTAATCGACGCCCTGCGGCACCACGCCGGTCGACGGCGTCGCGAAGCCGGAGAACGCGACCTTCGCGAGCGCTTCCTTGTTCACCGCGTAGTTCAGCGCCTGGCGCACCTTCGGGTTGTCGAACGGCTTTTGCAGCATGTTCAGCGACACGTAGCGCTGCACGATCGACGGCCGCTCGACCACGTCGACCTTCGGGTTGCTCTTCAGGTCGGCCGCCTGTTCGAACGGAATGCGGAACGCGAAATCGGCTTCGCCCGTCTTCATCAGCGCCGCGCGCGTGTTGTTGTCGACCACCGGCTTCCAGTCGATCGCGTCGATCTTCGGATAGCCCTTCTTCCAGTAGCCGGCGAACTTCTTCACCTTCAGGTCGTCGGTCTGCTTCCATTCGACGAACTCGAACGGCCCGGTGCCGACCGGATGCAGCGCGATGTCGCGGCCCCACTTCTTCAGCGCGGCCGGCGAAATCATCACGGCCGACGGGTGCGCGAGCGTGTTGATGAACGCCGAGAACGGCTCGTGCAGCGTGACCTTCACGGTGGTCGGATCGACCACTTCGGTCTTCTCGATCACGCGGAACATGTTGTAGCGCTTCAGATGGTTCGCGGGATCGGTCACGCGGTCGAAGTTCGCCTTCACGGCCGCCGCGTTGAAATCGGTGCCGTCGTGGAACTTCACGCCCGAGCGCAGCTTGATCGTGTACGTCTTCGCGTCGGGGCTGGCTTCATAGCCGGTCGCGAGCACGTTGACGAGCTTCATGTCCTTGTCGAAGCCGAACAGCCCCTGGTAGAACGACTTGACGACCGCCTGCGACACCGTGTCGTTCGCGTCGTACGGGTCCATCGTCGTGAAGGTCGAATCCACCGCCATCACCGCGGTCTGCTGCGCGAACGCGGGCAGCGCGGCCGACAGCGCGAACGCGCCGGCGAGCGCGACGAAGCATGCGCGCGGACGAAACATCGGAAACGGATGCTGCTTGCTCATTTTGCTGGGCTCCTATCGGTGAATCGGTGACGCCTCACGGGCGTTTCGGTTTCGACTGCCTGCTGGTTCGCGCACCGTCATCGCGGCGCACGACGCCACTCCTCAATACGCGCCGCCCACGCGATGCGTCGCGACGTAATGATCGGGGCCGACCGCGACGAGCGGCGCGACGACCGGCTCGTCGCCGACCGCGCGGATCGGGCTCGGAATCTCGTCCGCCGCGAGCTGGCGCGGCGCATGCCGGCGCGCGGGGTCGGCCACCGGCACCGCGCTCATCAGCTTCTTCGTGTACGGATGCTGCGGCGCCTCGAACACCGCGCGGCGCGGGCCGATCTCGACGATCTGGCCCAGATACATCACCGCGACGCGATGGCTGACGCGCTCGACGACCGCCATGTCGTGCGAGATGAACAGGTACGCGACGCCGAGCTCGCGCTGCAGGTCGAGCATCAGGTTGACGATCTGCGCCTGCACCGACACGTCGAGCGCCGACACCGACTCGTCGGCGATCACGACCTTCGGATTCAGCGCGAGCGCACGCGCGATCGCGATCCGCTGGCGCTGGCCGCCCGAGAATTCGTGCGGATAGCGGCGCGCGGCATCCGGCGGCAGGCCGACCTTGTCGAGCAGCCAGTCGACGCGCGCCTGCGCTTCGCTGCCGCTCGCGACGCCGTGCACGAGCAGCGGCTCCATGATCGAGAAGCCGACGGTCAGGCGCGGGTTCAGCGACGCGAACGGGTCCTGGAAGATGAACTGGATGTTCCGACGCAGCGCCTGGAGGTCCGGGCCCTTCAGCGCGCTGATGTCGCGGCCGTCGAATTCGATCGAGCCGCTTTGCGATTCGACGAGACGCAGCAGCGAACGGCCGGTGGTCGACTTGCCGCAGCCCGATTCGCCGACGAGCGCGAGCGTCTCGCCCGCACGCAGCTCGAAGCTCACTCGCTCGACCGCATGCACGTATTGCGACACGCGGCCGAACACGCCGCTCTTCACCGGAAACCGCGTGACGAGATCGCGCACGCGCAGGATCGGCGGCGCGGCATGATCGACGGGCGGCTGCGCGTCGTTCGCCGCGGACGCCGTCGTCGCGGCCGTGGCCGTCGCGTTCGTGCCGTCCACCTTCAACAGCGGGAATTTCTCCGGTGCGTCGGTGCCCTGCATCGAGCCGAGCCGCGGCACGGCCGCGAGCAGCGCGCGCGTGTAGCGATGCGCGGGCGTCGCGAAGATGCGGTCCGACTCGCCCTCCTCGACCTTCTCGCCGCGATACATCACGAGCACGCGATCGGCCACTTCGGCCACCACGCCCATGTCGTGCGTGATGAAGATCACGCCCATGTTCATTTCGTCCTGCAGCCCGCGCACCAGTTGCAGGATCTGCGCCTGGATCGTCACGTCGAGCGCGGTCGTCGGCTCGTCGGCGATCAGCAGCGCGGGCCGGCACGACAACGCCATCGCGATCATCACGCGCTGTCGCATCCCGCCCGACAACTGGTGCGGATAGCGCGCGAACACGCGGCGCGCTTCCGGGATGCGCACGAGATCGAGCAGCCGCAGCGCTTCCGCGCGGGCTTCGGCCGCGCTCTTCGACTGGTGCAGCGCGATCGCCTCGCTGATCTGGTCGCCGACCGTAAACACCGGGTTCAGCGACGTCATCGGCTCCTGGAAGATCATCGCGATGTCCGCGCCGCGGATGCCGCGCATCGTCGCGGCGCTCGCCCGCGCGAGATCGACCAGCGCGCCGCCACGGCGCCGGAACGCGATCCGGCCGCTCGTGATCTCGCCGCCGCCGTGCTCGACGAGCCGCATCAGCGCGAGCGACGTGACCGACTTGCCCGAGCCCGATTCGCCGACGATCGCGAGCGTCTCGCCGCGATCGACGTGAAACGACACGTTGCGCACCGCGTCGAACGTCGCGTTTTCGCGGCGGAACGTGACCGACAGGTCGTCGACGGCCACCACGCGCTGCTCGGGCAACGTCAGGGGCGACGGATTACGGCTCGAAGTCATGGCATCTCTCCTCGTGCGATCCGGAATCAGGCCGCATCGTCGCGGTAGATGCCGACGACCGGCGCTTCACCGACGCGCGCGTAGCCGCGGTACATCCCTTCGGTGTTGAACGGCATCGCGACGTTGCCGTGCGCATCGACCGCGATGATCCCGCCGCGGCCCGCGAGGCGCGGCAGCTTGTTCATCACGACGTCGTGCGCGGCGTCCGCGAGCGACGCGCCGCGATACGCGATCTGCGCGGCCACGTCATGCGCGGTCGCGAGCCGGATGAACATCTCGCCGGTGCCCGTCGCGGAGACGGCGCAGGTCGCGTCGTCCGCATAGCAGCCGGCGCCGATGATCGGCGAATCGCCGACGCGCCCCGGCTGCTTGTTCGTGATGCCGCCCGTCGACGTCGCCGCCGCGATGTGGCCGTGCACGTCGCACGCGACCGCGCCGACCGTGCCGTGCTTGCGGTCCGGATCGAGCGGCTCGGCGGGTTGCGCGGCGCCGCCGAACGCGAAGCTGGCCGCATCGTGGTCGAGCATCATCCCGGCCGCCGCGCGCGCCTTGACCCACTGCGCATGCCGCGCTTCGGTGTCGAAGTAGCCGGGTTCCGCGAGTTCGAGCCCTTGCGCGGCTGCGAACGCATCCGCGCCCGCGCCGGCGAACAGCACGTGCTCGCTCGCCTCCATCACGCGCCGCGCGGCGAGCACCGGATTGCGTACGCGCGTCGCGCAGCAGATCGCGCCGGCGCCGAGCGTCGCGCCGTCCATGACCGCCGCGTCGAGTTCGTGCTTGCCTTCGGCCGTATAGACGGCGCCGCGCCCGGCGTTGAACAGCGGACAGTCCTCGAGCATGCGCACCGCGACGGTCACGGCGTCGAGCGCGCTGCCGCCGTCGGCCAGCACTTGCTGCGCGGCCTGCAGGATCGCGGTGAGTTCGGCGCGGTACCGACGTTCGGTGTCGGTATCCATCGCTTCGCGCAGGATCGTGCCTGCGCCGCCGTGAATCGCGACGATCGCGGGTGAAGTCATGATTTTTTCGGACGTGGGGAAGAAGGGTTCGCGGCCGGCAGCGCCGCTTGCGGCTGCACGAGCCACGGCAGCAGGAATTCAGTCATCTCGGCGGCGGATTTCGCGGACCGGTGCGTGCGCAGCGCGACCGCATCGATCAGCGCCTCGATCATCGTGAGCACGGCCGCTTCCGACGTGGCCGCGAAACGCCGCTCGGCCTTCACGTACAGGTTCAGCGACGCGATCGGCGCGAGCGGCGATTGCGGGCCGTCGGAGATGCCGAGCACGCGCGCGCCGCGCGCCGCCGCACGACGCGCCAGCTCGATCGTGTCCTTCACGTAGCGCGGAAACGCGAGCGCGATCACGAGATCGCGCGAATCGGCCGTGTACAGGCGTCGCGCCGCATGCGAAGGCCCGCCGAGCAGCGCGAGCGACTGCACGCTGTCATGGCAGACGGACAGGCCATGCTCGATCAGCCCGGCGAGGAACGCGCTCGACCCGGCGCCGAGAATCAGCACGCGCCGCGCGCCGACGATCGCCTCGACCGCCGCCTCGACATCGGCCGCGTCCAGTTGCGCGCGCGTGTTCTCGATGTTGGCGACAGCCTGGTCGAATACCGCATCGATCCAGACTGCGCCGCGTACGCCGGATTCCTGCTCCTGCGCGGAACGCAGCCGCTCGACCGGCCCGAGCGTGGCCTCGAAGCCGCGCACGAGCGCCGCGCGCATCGCCGGATAGCCGTCGAAACCGAGCGCCTTCGCGAAGCGGTTCGCGGTCGCGATCGACGCATTCACGGCCTGCGCGAGCTCGTCGATCCGCATCGTCGCCGCGCGAAACGGGTTCGCGAGCACGAACTCGCCCATGCGCCGGTGAATCGGCGTCATCAACGGCATCGCCGACGCGATCCGCGCGGCGATCGCGGGTTCGTCGTGACTGACATCGGGCGGAACGAGAGGCGTCATGCGAAGGGTTGTTGCAAGGTTCGATGAAAATGAATTTACACAATCTCCCGACTGAAAAGAAATAAATTTTCATCAGGGTGTGTTGCGCCTCAACCGGCGTCCGTCGACCGTGCGGACGATCGTTCGGCCCCGCCCCACGGGCCTTTGACGGCCGATCGCCCTGCGTCGCCGCTCACGGTCGCCATCCGGTCATCGGGAAAACCCCGAGTACGTTCGTTCGAATGCAGATTCACGTTGACCGGATTCGCATTCGAACATAGGATGTTCGAAAATGATCAGTCGTCAGATAACATTGCAGCTCTGTGACGACGAAATGTTCGCTCGAACACCGTGATTTCGATATGAACCGGCAAAAACCGGTGCGCATCAAGATCGGACATCGTACGAACCAAAACGAAACAAGCCATTCCGACGGATGGCCCTCATGGACCGGGCAGGCGCCGCGCGCCGCCCTCCCTGACAGGAGACAGCAGTGAAGACAGTCAAGGCGTTGCGCTGGTGGATCATCGTGCTCGTGTGTCTCGGCACGATCCTCAACTACCTCGCACGGAATTCCCTCGCGGTGCTCGCGCCCGAACTCAAGCAGGTGTTCGCGATCTCGACGCAGCAGTACTCGTACATCGTCGGCGCGTTCCAGATCGGCTACACGATCATGCAGCCGGTGTGCGGCTTCATCGTCGACCTGATCGGGCTGCGGCTCGGCTTCGCGCTGTTCGCGATGCTGTGGTCGGTGGTCGGCGTCGCACACGGCTTCGCATCGGGCTGGCTGTCGCTCGGCATCCTGCGCGGCTTTCTGGGCCTGTTCGAGGCCGCCGCGATTCCGTCGGGGATGAAGGCCGTCGCCGAATGGTTTCCCGATCGCGAGAAATCCGTCGCGGTCGGCTACTTCAACGCGGGCACGTCGCTCGGCGCCGCGATCGCGCCGCCGCTCGTCGTGTTCATCTCGATGCGCTTCGGCTGGCAGGCCGCGTTCATGGTCACCGGCGCGCTCGGGTTCCTGTGGGCCGCGCTCTGGTACACGCAGTACCGGTCCCCGGCCGACCATCCGCGCCTCACGCCGCAGGAGCGCACGCTGATCCGCGACGGCCAGGCGACGATGCCGCCCGTGTCGAAGCGCCGCATCCGCGACGTCGTCACCGCGCGGCGCTTCTGGGCGATCGCGCTGCCGCGCTTCTTCGCGGAACCCGCGTGGCAGACCTTCAGCTTCTGGATTCCGCTGTACCTCGCGACCGAGCGCCACATGCCGCTCACGCAGATCGCGGTATTCGCGTGGATGCCGTTTCTCGCAGCCGACCTGGGCGGCATCGCGGGCGGCTACCTGTCGCCGTACCTCGCGAATCGCTTCAAGCTGCCGCTCGTGTGGTCGCGCGTCGCCGGCGTCGCGCTCGGCGCGGTGCTGATGCTCGGGCCGGCGACGATCGGGCTCGTGTCGTCGCCGTACACGGCGATTGCGCTGTTCTGCGTCGGCGGCTTCGCGCACCAGATGATCTCCGCGCTCGTCAACACGCTGTCGGCCGACGTGTTCGACCCCGAGGAAGTCGGCACCGCGAGCGGCTTCGCCGGGATGGCCGCGTGGATCGGCGGCCTCGGCTTCTCGCTGCTGGTCGGCGCGCTCGCCGACAAGATCGGCTATGCGCCGCTGTTCGCGTGCCTCGGGCTGTTCGACATCATCGGCGTCACGCTGCTCGCGCTGCTGATCCGCGGGCAGTCGAAGCAGGAACGCCTGCTCGCGCAGCACGCCTGACCTCCGTTTTCACCAGGAATCGCATTCATGACTTCGCTCCTTCATCCGCCCGTGTTCCGCGTCGCCAGCCACCACGCGAACCGCGTGTTGCTCGCGTCCGATACGGGCGCCACCGTCGAAATCTTCGTGCTCGAGGACGACATCGTGCGCGTGCGCGTGCTGCCCGACGCGACGGCGCGCACCCCGCGCACGTGGACGATCGCACCCGGTCTCGACGACGTGCCGCTCGACGGGCGCGACCGCCTCGACCTGAGCGGCTTCGCGCTGCCCCACTACGACTTCGTCGAAGACGACGACGGCGTGCGGATCGAAACCGCGCAGGTCCGGCTTACGGTGCGCCGGCGAGGCGGCCATTGCACGTGGTCGATGCGCGACGCGAACGGCGCATGGCGCGTCGCGCTCGCCGACCGCGCGACGCAGGCATACAACTTCGGCTGGTGGGACGATCGCGCGTATCACTACGTCGCCCGCGAGCGCGGCGACAAGGTGTTCGGCCTCGGCGAACGCGCGGGCGAACTCGACCGCACGGGCGCGCGCTTCGAGATGCGCAACATCGACGCGATGGGCTACAGCGCGAAAAGCACGGACCCGCTGTACAAGCACATCCCGTTCTACATCACGTGGTCGCCCGATGCGTGCCAGGGCTTCGGGCTGTTCTACGACACGCTGTCCGACTGCGTGTTCGACATGGGCCGCGAGCTCGACAACTATCACGGGCTCTATCGCTATTTCGTCGCCGAGCACGGCGATCTCGACTACTACTTCATCGCGTCGCCCGCGACGCCGCTCGCGGCCGCGCGACGCTTCACGTGGCTGACCGGGCGCCCCGCGCGCACGCCGAAATGGGGGCTCGGCTATTCGGGTTCGACGATGAGCTATACCGACGCGCCGGACGCGCAGCAGCAGATGAACCAGTTCGTCGAGCAGTGCGACGCGCACGACATCCTGTGCGATTCGTTCCACCTGTCGTCGGGCTATACGTCGATCGGCGCGAAGCGTTACGTGTTCAACTGGAACCGCGACAAGTTTCCGGATGCGAAAGGCTTCGTGCAGCACTATCGCGACCACGGCATCCGCCTGTGCGCGAACATCAAGCCGTGCCTGCTGCGCGACCATCCCGCCTTCGACGACGCCGCGCAGCGCGGGCTGCTGATCCGTTCCGCGTCGGGCGAGCCCGCATGGGTGCAGTTCTGGGACGAGGTCGGCGCGTACATCGACTTCACGCAGCCGGACGCCTACCGCTGGTGGCAGGAGCAGGTCACGTCGGCGCTGCTGGAATACGGGATCGAATCGACCTGGAACGACAACAACGAATACGAGATCTGGTCGCCCGACGCGATCGCGCACGGCTTCGGCCAGCCGTTTCCGGCGCGCGAAGCGAAGGTGCTGCAGACAATGCTGATGATGCGCGCGTCGCGCGACGCGCAGCGCGCGCATGCGCCGGCGCGGCGGCCGTTCCTCGTGTCGCGCTCCGGCGGCGCCGGCATGCAGCGTTACGTGCAGACTTGGTCCGGCGACAACACTACGTCGTGGGAAACGCTGCGCTACAACCTGAAGATGGGCCTTGGGCTCGCGCTGTCGGGCGTGTCGAACATCGGCCACGACATCGGCGGCTTCTCCGGCCCCGCGCCGTCGCCCGAATTGCTGCTGCGCTGGGTGCAGTTCGGCATCTTCATGCCGCGCTTCAGCATCCATTCGTGGAACGACGACGGCACCGTCAACGAACCGTGGATGTACCCGGAGATCACCGCGCAGGTCGCGTCGCTGATCAAGCAGCGCTACCGGCTGCTGCCGTACCTCTATCACCTGCTGTGGCTGTCGACGACGCGCTACGAGCCCGTGCTGCGGCCGACCCTCGCCGATTTCCCCGGCGATGCGCGCTGCTACGACGCGTGCGACGACATGATGCTCGGCGACGCGCTGCTGGTCGCACCGGTCGTCGATCCCGGCCGGACCGAACGCACGGTGTACCTGCCGTCGGGCGCACGCTGGACATGCTGTTCGAGCGCGCAGTCGTTCGACGGCGGCGCGAGCGTGACGCTGCCCGCGCCGCTCGACACGCCGGTGATGCTGCTGCGCGAAGGTCGCGTGCTGCCGTTGAACGTCGCCGACCAGCATTTCGGTGCGCGTGCCGACACGCGCGGCTTCGTCGTCGCACCGCGCATCGAAGACGGCGTCGCGTACGGCGAATGCGTCGAGGACGACGGCGAGACGGAAGCGTGGCGCGACGGCGAATACGGACTGTGGCGCATCGAGACCGGCCGCGAGGCGTCGGGCGAGCTCGGCGTGTCGGTCCGCTGGGACGGCCGCCCGGCGCGCCCGGCCGAGCGCGTCGATATCCTGCTGCCCGCGTCGCTGCAAGGCCCGGTCGCCGTGCGCGGCGCGCGTGTCGAGCAGGATGCGGGGGACGGTGCGTGGCGCCGCCTCGTCGTCGCGTTCGACCACTGAACCACTGAAGCCAACCCGATCAGGCGGGCCGTTCGCGCGGCCCGCCGCCTGCCACAGAGGAGGCATTCAACCTCCCGCCCCTTGAAAAGATGAAGCACCCCGGAGATCGACAATGAAAGCACCCGTCAACCGTTATGCAATCCTGATTTTATCGGCCGCGTCGCTCGGCGCGACCGCCGCCCATGCGCAGAGCAGCGTCACGCTGTACGGCGTCGTCGACGATTCGCTCGCGTACGTGAACAACCAGCAAGGGCACTCGAACATCTACCTGCGCGACGGCAACCTGTATGCGTCGAAGTTCGGGTTGCGCGGCGACGAGGATCTCGGCGGCGGCACGCATGCGATCTTCGACCTGCAGGCCGGCTTCAACCTGAATACGGGCGCGCAGGCCGCCGCCGGCACGATGTTCAATCGCCAGGCCTTCGTCGGCCTGCGCAACGTGAGCTACGGCACGGTGACGGCCGGCCGCCAGTACACGCCCTACTTCCTGTTCGTCGGCCCGTACGCGTCGAGCAGCTGGCTGACCGGTGCGACCGGCGCGCATCCGGGCGACATCGACGGCCTCGACACGACGATTCGCGTGAACAATTCGGTTACCTATACGTCGCCGACCTTCGCCGGGCTGACCGCGAGCGCGATGTACGCATTCGGCGGCATTGCCGGCGCGACCGGCAAGGGCAACACGTTCAGCGCCGCGCTGCGCTACGCGAACGGGCCGATCGGGATCGCGGCCGGCTATCTGCGGATCAACAGCTCGGGCTCTTCCGTGGGCTTCCTGAATCCGGCCACCGCGTCGTCGGGCAGCTTCGCGGTGTCCGTGCTGAACCAGGGCTACCTGACCGCGAAGGCCGTCGAGCAGGTCGCGGCGGCCGGCAACTACACGCTCGGCGACCTGACGATGGGGCTCAACTATTCGAACGTGAAGTACCTGCCCGGCAACGGCTCGGCCTTCACCGATACGGCCGTGTTCAATACCTACGGCGCACTCGCCGCGTACCGCTTCACGCCGACGTTCTCGGTGGCCGGCGCATTCGCGTACACGCTCGCATCGAAGGCGAACGGCGTCGCGAACGCGGCCCGCTATCAGCAGTACTCGCTGAAGGAGTCGTACAGCCTGTCGAAACGCACGACGCTCTATGCGCTGCAGGCGTACACGCATTCGAGCGGGCGGACGCTCGGCGCGCAAGGCGCCGGCCACATCGTCGACGCGGCGCCGATCGTCGGCGATTCGCAGCAGCTCACGCCGTCGACGACGCACGGCCAGTTCGTCGGCATGGCCGGGATCGCGGTCACGTTTTGAACCCGCCCGACGGCGCCTTCCGCGCGCTGTCTTCTACCTGGACGCCTGGACGCTGCGCATGCCGTGCGCGCCGTCCGGGTGTCCGATATGCGTTCGCCGCGGCGTTTTTCCCGGCCTCGCCGGCCCGCCGCACGCACCGCGCGGGTTTTCTCGCTCGCCCCGATACCTTACAATTCGTCAGGTTTACCCTTCTGCATGCCCTGTTCTTGCAGTCCTGACACCGCGGTACACTCGACGCACGCCGTATCAGGGTCCGACGCGCACCACGCGCCGGGCGGCGTCGCGCCTCGTTGCGCCCACAACTGGATACCCGCCATGCCGGATTCCCGTCCCTCGCCCCGCACGACATTCAAGCCGCAGGTCGTCCTGCCCGCGCTCGTCGTGATCGGCGCGCTGCTCGTCGTGTGCGCACTGCGCCCGAGCGAAGCCGGCGCGCTGTTCTCCGCCGGCCAGCAATGGGTCATCGCACGGTTCGACTGGTTCTACGTGCTCGCCGTCACCGGCTTCCTCGTGTTTCTCGTGCTGATCGCCGCCAGCGATTTCGGCAACATCCGGCTCGGCCCCGACGATGCCGAACCCGAATTCAGCTTCGTGTCGTGGACGGCGATGCTGTTCGCGGCCGGCATGGGCATCGGCCTGATGTACTTCGGCGTCGGCGAGCCGATGCAGCATTTCCTGAAGCCGCCGACCGTCGACCCCGGCACGTCCGCCGCCGCGCGCGAGGCGATGCTGATGACCTTCTTCCACTGGGGTTTCCATGCGTGGGCAATCTACGGGCTGATGGGGCTCGTGCTCGCGTACTTCGGCTTTCGCTACAACCTGCCGCTGACGCTGCGCTCGGGGCTGTATCCGGTGCTGCGCGAGCGCATCAACGGCTGGATCGGCCACACCGTCGATGCGTTCGCGCTGGTCGGCACGGTCGCCGGCATCGCGACGACGCTCGGCTACGGCGTGATGCAGATCAGCGCGGGCCTGCATACGGTCGCCGGATGGGACACCGGCAGCAACCTGTTTCGCATCGGGCTCGTCGCGCTCGTCGTGATCCTCGCAGGGCTGTCGGCCGCGAGCGGCCTCGACAAGGGTGTGCGGCGGCTGTCCGAGCTGAACCTGCTGCTCGCGTTCCTGCTGCTCGCCTTCGTCGTGGTCGCGGGCCCGACCGCGTTCCTGTTGCGCGCGCTCGGCGACAACATCGGCCAGTACCTGTCGAGCCTCGTCGACCTGTCGTTCCGCACCTATGCGTACGCACCGCCGCGCGAGGAAGGCTGGTTCGGGGGCTGGACGATCCTCTACTGGGCGTGGTGGGTGTCGTGGTCGCCGTTCGTCGGCATGTTCATCGCGCGCATCTCGCGCGGCCGCACGATCCGCCAGTTCGTGATCGGTGTGCTGCTCGTGCCGACCGCATTCAATCTCGTCTGGATGACCGTGTTCGGCAACAGCGCGATCTGGCTCGATACGCACGGCGCGGCCGGCGCGCTCGCGCAGACGGCGACCAACGTCGATGCGCTGCTGTTCCGCTTCTTCGATTTCCTGCCGTTGCCGCAACTGCTATCGATCGTCGCGATCGTGCTGATCGCGGTGTTCTTCGTCACGTCCGCCGATTCGGGCGCGTTCGTGATCGATCAGATCGCGACGCGCGGCAGCGCGCATTCGCCGGTCTGGCAGCGGCTGTTCTGGGCCGCACTGCTCGGCGTGACGGCCGCGGTGCTGCTCGTCGCGGGCGGGCTGGGCGCGCTGCAGGCGATGACGCTGATCGCCGCGCTGCCGGTCGCCATCATCATGCTCGCGCTCTGCTACGGGCTGTGGCGCGGGCTCGCGGCCGATCGCGCGCACTATTCGCAGGACGTTGCGCCTGCAACGAGCTTCTGGACCGGTCAGCACTGGCGCCATCGCCTGACGCACATCCTGCGGCAGACGACCGAGGCCGAAGCGCGCCAGTTCATCGCGGAAACGGTCAAACCGGCGCTGCGCAAGGTCGCCGACGAGTTGCGCGCGAGCGGCGTCGATGCGCACGTACAGCACGACAGTGACGATGCGGTGCGGTTGACCGTGCCGACAGCCGAACATCGCGATTTCGTCTACGGCGTGCGCGTCACCGCGAAATCCGCAGCCGCGTTCCTGGTGCGCGAGACGGCCGAGCCGGACGAGGCACGTGCGCACGTGTATGGCATCGTCACGTTCTTCGAGGATGGCCGGCTCGGCTACGACGTCGAATACCTGCGCGGCGACGAAGTGATCGCCGACGTGCTGCGCCAGTACGAACGCTACGTATCGCTCGCGGCAGACACCCGCACGCATCTGCTGAGCCGCGCGCCGGGGCACGCGACGGAGGCCGAATGAGCGGACTGCTGCAAAGCCGCGCGGTCGACGTCATCGCGCTCGGCACGCTCGCCGTGCTGTACCTCGGCGGCGCCGGCATCGCGCTGTGGCGAATCCGCACCGCGGCGCCGCTCGGCAAGGTCTACTGGATCGTCTGCGCGGCACTGCTTGCCGGCGGCGCGGTCGCGATGGGCGGCAACCTGTCGCCGGCGCCGAACAGCGGCGAAATGCCGCCGGGTTTCGCACTCGGCGCCGAGGCCGTTCTGCTCGGGCTGGCGCTGGTCGCCGGTGGCTGCGCGTGGTTGATGCTGCGCGCGCGCAAACGCTGACGCACGCAGGTCGCGCAGCCCCAGCTTCGTCACGCGGGCACGGTCGCGTGCGGGGCGAACGGGCGGCCATGCCGTTCCTCATCCGCTGCTTCCACGCTACATGTCATGCGGACGGCGCGCGCGCCGTCACCAGCCAGCACGCCGCATCGAAGCGCACCTCGGCGCCGTGCACGTACCGCTCGAACGCCGCGCGCATCGTGTCGATCACGCGCCGCCGCGTCGCCTCGTCCGTCTCCAGCAACGCCAGGCCGACCGGGCCCAGCCGGGCAAGGTAGTCGTCCAGCGCGGATTCCGACAGCACGCATGCCCGCTCGACCGGCTCGATCGCAACGTCGGCCCAACCACCGTCCGACAGCACCGACGCAATGCGCTGCCGGTCACCGAACGCGAACTGCCCCGGCGCGCCGGGTTGCCGCGCGGGCAGATTCGGCAACAGCGGCGCGGCCGCCCGCTCGGCCGTCGTCATGAACGGGTTGTCGGCCGCGCCGCGCCACGCGACGAACCGCATCTGCGCGCCGGGCCGCGCCGCATGCCGCAGGTTCGCGAACGCACGCACCGGATCGTCGAAGAACATCACGCCGAGACGCGACACGATCAGGTCGACGCTCGCCGGCTCGAACGCGTGCGTCTGCACGTCCGCGCACACGAACCGGGCGGGCAGACCACTGCGTCCGGCACGCGCCCGGGCGGCGTCGATCATTCGAGCCGAAATGTCGATGCCCGTGCACTGCGCGTTCGCGCCGAGCCGCCGCGCGATCGCGAGCGTGACCGCACCCGTGCCGCAGCCGACGTCGAGCACGCTGCTGGCAGACGACGCTGCCGCGCCATCCGCCAGCAGCGTTTCGAACGGCTCGAACATCCGGTCCAGCAGCGCCTGCGCATCGACCCATGCGCGCCCCGACGGACCGTTCCATAGCGCGGATTGCGCTTCATTGGGCCGGTTGGCTTCCATCGTCGATCCCCTTCCGTTTCATTGATCACGAACCGGACTGTGCCGCTTCAAGCCGGCTTGAAGTCAAGGACTGCCGGTGTGCGCCCCGTCACGCCCCGTTTTCACATTTCTTACATTCGCGCTGCGTATCGTTGACGACTTTCCTACGGTGCCTGCCCCTCCCATGCGACGATTCCTCACGCGCGGCCTGCTCGTGCGCTGCGCTCCCCTTGCTGCCCTCGCCGCGCTGTCCGCGTGCTCGAATCACATCGATACGCCGGACGATCCGGCCAGCGCGTCGGCCAACGTCCAGGCCGCATGGGTCGAGATCGGCGATGCGAACCAGGCGATCGCGCGCGTGATCACGAACTACACGCCCGCGTCGGCCGGCGACCCGCTGTGCCCGCAACTGAGCGTCGACGGCAAGGTGTCGCGCATGGCGCTGCGCGCAGGCGCCGCGACCGTCCCCCAGCGGCCGACTGCCAGCGACCCCGCCGATTCGAAACCGTCGAGCTTCCCGGTGTCCGTCTGCGAGGCGACGCTGCCGGCCGGCGCGCAGGCGGCAAGCGTCGCGGGCCGCACGCTGCCGCTGCCGAAAGCGCAGCCGCAGCGCATCGCGATCATCGCGGACACCGGCTGCCGAATGAAGAAAGCCGACAACGCATGGCAGGCGTGCAACGATGCGTCGGTCTGGCCGCTCGATACGATCGCGGCCAGCGTCGCGAAGCTGTCGCCCGATCTCGTGCTGCACGTCGGCGACTACCACTATCGCGAGAACGCATGCCCGCCGGACATCGCCGGCTGCAAGGACAGCCCGTGGGGCTACGGCTGGGATACGTGGCAGGCCGACCTGTTCCGCCCGGCCGCGCCGTTGCTCGCGAAGGCGCCGTGGGTCGTCGTGCGCGGCAACCACGAGGAATGCGCGCGAGCGGGCCAGGGCTGGTTCCGCTTCCTCGACCCGCGCCCGTATTCGGCCGTACGCTCGTGCGACGATCCTGCCAACGACAACAACGCGAACTATTCGGAACCCTATGCGGTGTCGCTCGGCAGTGGCTCGCAGGTGATCGTGTTCGACACCGCGAAGGTCGGCCGCACGCCGCTGAAGACCACCGACGCGCAGTTCGGCATCTACCAGAAGCAGTTCCAGACGGTCGCGGCGCTCGCGTCGAAGGCCGGCATCACGACGACGATCTTCACGAACCATCATCCGATCCTCGCGTTCGCGCCGATCGCCGGCAGTACGCCCGCGCCGGGCAACCTCGCACTGCAGTCGGTGATGTCGAGCCTCAACGCGCAGGCGTACTACCCGCCGGGCGTGCACGTCGCGCTGCACGGCCACGTGCACGATTTCCAGGCGATCAACTTCTCCTCCGGGCACCCGGCGACGATCGTGTCCGGCAACGGCGGCGACAACCTCGACGTCGCGCTGCCCGACCCGTTCCCGGCCGGCCTGACGCCCGCGCCGGGCGCGGTGATCGAACGGCTGTCGCACAACAACAGCTTCGGCTTCCTGATCATGGAGCGCAACGCCGCGCCGGCGACGGGCTGGACGTTCCATGCGTATTCGGCGGCCGGCAAGCTGCTGGCGTCGTGCAATCAGTCGGGCCGGACGCTCGCCTGCGACAAGACGGGGTTCATCGCGCCGTGACGAAAGAAGTTCGATGCGACGGCCGTGGCAAGCGTGGCCGGCAGACGCTGCACACGCTTGCCGCCACCGTGCTCGCCGGCCTGACGCTCGCGGTTCACGCCGCGCCGGCCGAAACGGTGCTGCTTCCCGGCGCGCCGCCGTCGCGCGTCGTCGACACGATCGGCAACGGCACGCCGCAGGTGACGGGCAAGATCGACGCGGCCACCGCGCGCTTCGCGCCGGACCCGACGCTCGTCGCGCTCGGCCGCCGGATCTTCTTCGACCCGCGGCTGTCCGAGCCGCGCGGCATGTCGTGCGCGGGCTGCCACGATCCGGGCCGCGCGTTCGCGCCGACACTGTCGGCCGCATCGCTCGCGGGGCCCGGCGTGCCGGAAGGCAGCCGGCCCGGACGCTTCAGCCAGCGCAATGCGCCATCGCTGCTATATGTGCGCTACGTGCCGCGCCGCCACTTCTACCAGGACGACGATGCGCCCGCGCCGTCGCCGTTCGGCGGGCTGTTCAGCGACGGTCGCGCGGATACGCTCGCCGAGCAGATCCGCGGGCCGCTGTTCGATCCGAACGAGATGAACAACCGGTCGCCGGCCGCGCTGCTGCGCAAGGTCGATGCGACCGAACTCGCGCCCGATCTCGCCGCGCGCTTCGGCGCGCCGGTGCGGCGCGATCCCGAGCAACTGGTGCGCGCGCTGGGCGCGGCCGTCGAAGCCTATCTGCAGAGCGACGAGATGGCGCCGTTCACGTCGCGCTTCGACGCGTTCCTGCGCACGCGCAAGCCGCTCGCGCCGGCCGAGATGCGCGGCCTCGCGCTGTTCCGGAATCCGGACAAGGGCAATTGCATGACCTGCCATACGCTGTCGGACACGTCGAGCCGCCCGGAACGCTCGCTGTTCACCGATTTCGGCTACGACGCGATCGCCGTGCCGCGCAACCGCGCGCTGCCGGCGAACCGCGATCCGCGCCATTTCGACAACGGGCTGTGCAATACCGCGCGGCGGCTGCGCTGGCCCGAGCCGACGCAATGGTGCGGCTACCTGCGCACGCCGGGGCTGCGCAACGTCGCGCTCAAGCAGACGTTCATGCACAACGGCGTGTTCACGACGCTGCGCGACGCGGTCGCGTTCTACAACACGCGCTCGACCGATCCCGGCTTCTGGTATCACGGCGCCAAGACGTTCGACGACGTGCCGGCCGCCTATCGCGGCAACATCAACGTGAATTCGACGCCGATGAACCGCCGGCCCGGCACGCCGCCCGCGCTGACCGACGCGGAAATCGACGACATCGTCGCGTTCCTCGGCACGCTGACCGATGCGCGCTATACCGGCCGGGCCGCGCCTGCCGCCTCTGCGCCTCCTGCGGCCCGGGTCGCGCGCACCGCCGCGCCGGTGCGCTGACCCTGGCCGAACGGCCAGCCGACGCGCCCGCGCTTGCGGTTCGCGCAAACACTGGTTATATTTACAGTACTGTATTTATGAACAGTGAGGTGCGCGATGGAACATCTGGTCCGTATCGTCAACGACACCGATCGCCAAGTGCTGGCGTGGCTGCGTGCCCAGGTCGGCGATGCCCGCGTCGAGCGCGCGGCGCGTCAGCTCGGGCATACGCGCAAGCCCTTTCCGTCCGCCGTCTGCCGGTACCTGGGCATGAGCGCGCCGGCCACGCTGCGTCCGGCCCCCGCCCGGCCGCGCGCGGCACGCGATTTCTCGGTCGGCGATCGTTATTTGTCGCTGATCCGCCAGCACCTCGCCACGCATTCGGTCGGCCGATGAAGTGGCGGCGGCTTGCCGCTTCGGTACCGCGTCCGGCCGGAGCACTCGCGTATTCGGAAATCCGGCCCGCTGCCGCCGTCGCGCTTACGCGGCCGCCATGGCTTCCCGTACGAGGCGGCCGAGTATGTCGAACGCCGCCTCGTGCGCCGCGTCGAATACGCGCGTACAGGCAAGCCGGATATAGCCGTCGAAACGGTCCGAATTCGAGAAGATCGAACCGGGCGCGATCTTGACGCCATGCGCCAGCGCGGCGTCGAACAGCGCATCGGAGCGCACGCCTGCCGGCAACGCGATCCACAGCAACATCCCGCCCGGCGGCTGGTTCATCCGCGTGCCGGCCGGGAAATGCCGCGCAATCGCGTCGATCGTCACGTCGCGCTGCACGCGCAACTGTTCGCGAAACCGGTGCAGGTGTCGATCGAATGCGCCGGAGCCGACGAATTCGGCGGCCACGGCCTGCAGCAACGCGGCGTTGTGTCGACTCTGAGCGAATTTCAGCATCCTCACGCGCGCCTGCCAGCGGCCCGCACTCATCCAGCCGAGCCGCATCCCGGGGGCCAGCACCTTGTTGAACGACGGGCAGTAGATCACCGTGCCGTCGCGATCCCATGCCTTGACCGGCCTGGCCGCCGTCGGCGCCTCGACGAGCTCGCGATAAGGCTCGTCCTCGATCACGGCCACACCGTGGCGCGAACACAGCGCGACGAGCGCGGCCTTGCGCTCGTCGGGCATCACGCAGCCGAGCGGGTTTTGCAGGTTCGGCACGACGACCACGGCCCGGATATCCGGATAGGCAGCCAGCGCCACGTCGAGCGCCTCGATCGACAGGCCGGTCGTCGGGCTTGCCGGGATTTCGAGCGCCTTCAGGCCGAGGCTTTCGAGCAACTGGATCAGGCCGAAGAAGGCCGGCGATTCGATCGCGATCGTGTCGCCGGGCCGCGCGACCGCCCGCAATGCGAGATTCACCGCATCGACGCCGCCGCTCGTCGACATCACGTCGTCCGGCGTCAGCGTCACGCCGTAAGACAACGCGCGTTTGGCCATCGTCTGCCGGAATTCGGGCGAGCCGCCGACGGGCCCCGCGTCGGTCAGCAACGTGGGCTTGCGCCGCAGCAGCCGGATCGCGAGCGCCTGCAGGCGCTCGGTCGGATACAGCGCGGCGTGCGCGGATGCGCCGCCGAGATTCAACGCATCGGTCGCCGCGTTCGCACGGTCGATCACGCGCGATACGCGCTCGTGCAGCCCCGCGAACGGCGGCTCGACGCTCAGCGGCGGCCCGTCGCTTTCCGGCAGCGTGTCGAGCACGGCCGCCGCGCGGCGGCGCACGAAGTAACCCGAACGCGGCTTCGCGTCGCACCAGCCCGCATCCTCGAGCCGCCTAAACGCATGGATCGCGGTCGACAGGCTCACGCCGTGCTGCGCCATGCACGCGCGGACCGACGGCATCCGGTCGCCGGGCGCCAGCGTGCCGGCCGCGATGATGCGGCGGTAATGTTCGGCGAGCCGTTCGTAAAGCGGCTCGCCGTCCCTCGGCAAAGGCGTGCGGGATGCGTCGGCGAGAATCGTCATGCGGACCATCGTGCCCGCTGCCTCCCGCGCACGCCAGATACAGATCCGGGGAAAACCCACCGATACAGCAGCCCGAAATCGTCGCCTGCACCGCAACAGATTCCCGTCCCCTGAATCTGTCGTGCGCACGTCCGTTTCCCTAACCTGATTGCACGATGTCGCCTCGTCGTCGCGAGGCCGCACAACCGGAGTAACCGGAAAAAGGGAATCGCCATGCGGACGCAACACCTCCGGCTCGACGCCGGGCAAAGCCACTTTGCGTGGTTCGACAAGGGCAGCCAGTTGATCGTGCTGGACGGCGCGCTGGCGGTCACGCTGCGCCACGGCGGGCTCGACTGGCTGCCCGATGTACCGCAATACGTTCGCCGCGAACTCGACGAAGGCGAATGCCTGACGCTCGAAACCGCCGGTCATGTCGCGCTGTCGGCTCGCGGCAGCGGCGTGGTCAGCACAACGATCGTTGAACCCTCGGGGCAACGAGGCATGCTCTCGGTGTGGCGCGGCATCCTGCGCCGGCTGTCCGGGCGAGCGCACGGCGGCCGCCACGTAAGCGAGCATGTCTGACATCGCGACCTGCCTGCCGCGGGAAACACTGGGAGCTCATCGCATCATCGCGGTGACCGACGAACACATGATGTTCCGGGCAACCGTACCCGGCGAGCGTGCCCCGGCGTCACCGCCCGTTCCGCCGACGCTCGATCCACTCGAACAGGGCCATCCCGGCCAGCATCGCGACGACGAACCCGATCCCCTTGGCCGACCCGAAGCCGATCGACACGATCGCGGGCCCCGGGCAGAACCCGGCAATTCCCCAGCCGATGCCGAATACCGCACTTCCTGCAACGAGGCGCACGGTAATCGCCCGCGATGCCGGCAACTGCATCGGCAGGCCGAGCCACGACCGTGTCCGGCGCTTCGCCCACGCAAACGCGAACACGGCGACGCCGATCGCGCCCGCCATCACGAACGCGAGCGACGGATCCCAGCGGCCCGCCAAGTCGAGAAAACCGAGCACCTTCTGCGGATTGGCCATGCCCGACACGATGAGGCCGACGCCGAACAGCAGCCCCGCCAGAAACGCGAATCCTGCTTGCATGTCAGCCTCCCGCCACGTGCAGCCGCACGAAGACGGTCGCGAAGCCCGCGACCATGAAGGTCGCCGTGGCGACCATCGAACGCAACGCCCCGCGCGATATCCCGCATACGCCGTGACCGCTCGTGCAGCCGCCCGCGTACCGCGTGCCGATTCCCACCAGCAGCCCGGCCGCCAGCAATTCTGGCCAATTGGCGTCGACCTGCGGCGTCAGATCGCTCCCGACGAAACGCATCGCGACGGGCGCTGCGATCAACCCGGCGACGAACGCGGCGCGCCAGCCGCGCTCTGCGCCGCCCGCCGTCGGCAAGCCGCCCACGATCCCGCTGATACCGGCAATCCGGCCGTTGAACGCGACGAGCCACGCTGCCGCGAGCCCGATCAGCACGCCGCCGGCCAGCGACAGCCACGGCGTGAAATGAAGCGCATCAACCTGCATCGCGCGCCTCCTTCGCGGTCGCCCCGCAAAACTGTTCGTACAGCACGCCCATCACCGCGATCACGGCCGGACTGTCGAGCGAATAGCGGATGGACTTGCCTTCGCGGCGCGTACGGACCAGCGCGTTGTCCCGCAACACGCCGAGCTGCTGCGATAGCGTCGGTTGACGGATGTCGAGTCGCGCCTCGAGATCGCTCACGCCGCGCTCGCCCTGCGACAGTTCGCACAGCAGCAGCAGCCGGTCGGGATTCGACATCACCTTGAGGAGCGCGCACGCCGATTCGGCGGCGGCGCGCATCTGATCGAGGCCGGGCAAGCCGGCGGGAAGATCGTCGT
Organism: Burkholderia sp. MS389; assembly: GCF_016899425.1. Lineage (GTDB taxonomy): Bacteria > Pseudomonadota > Gammaproteobacteria > Burkholderiales > Burkholderiaceae > Burkholderia > Burkholderia sola. The sequence goes on along the minus strand of NZ_CP045995.1, from coordinate 196,832 downwards.
TCATCGGGGCGGGATACGATTAAAGAACTAATATTATATAACTTTATATATTGTCGTATCCCGCTGCTTCCCGGATCGGCAATCCGGCCGCCCTTCCTTCTGTCAGGCCTGCTTGCCCGCCAACCCGTCGGCGGCTGCCGCGCGTACCGCACCTCCGCGAACCACGCCGAGCGCGAGCATCACGACCGCCGCGATCACGCGTGGCGCGGTAACAACGGCGAACGCGGTCAACAGCATCGCGTCGCCGATCCGAAGTGGAGGAAGAGTAAAAGGCGCGGCCCGGCCTGAACCGGGCCGCATCACCGCGACGCTGCATGCGTCACGCGCGGTCGCAGGATTCCGTGCCGTCGAGCATCAGCGTGCCGACCCGCGCGGGCACGAGCGGCGTGCGCGGCGCCAGCGGCGTCCAGCCGAGCAACACCTGCGCGGCCGCGCCGCACACACGGCCCTGGCACGCGCCCATCCCGCAGCGCGATTGCAGTTTGGCGGCCGTCCAGCCCGGTTCCCGCGCGACCGCATCGAACCGCACGTCTTCGCAACGACACAGCAGCGTGTCGGGTCGCGCGAGCCGGCGGATCGGCTCCCGGATCGCGAAGCGCTCGCGCACGGCATCCGCGAACGCCTGCCAGTGCGCGCGGCGTGCAACCAGCGCGGCCAGTTGTGCGGTCTGCCCGGTCGCCGCATAGCCGGCGATCTCGCCTTCGACCATCGCCAGCTCGCTGCCGCCGACGCCCGTGCACTCGCCCGCCGCGAAACATCCGTCGCGGCTCGTGCGCTGGTGCGCGTCGACCGCCACCGCGCCGTTGTCGATCCGGCAGCCGAGATGACGCGGCAACACGGTGTTCGGCACGAGGCCGAAGCCGCACGCGAGCCGGTCGCAGTCGACGTCGAATTCGCGATCGCCCTGGCGAATTCGCACGCGTTCGAGCCGCTTATCGCCGAATGCCTCGACGACGTGCGCAGCGGGCCGATACGCGGTCGTAACGAGCTTCGCGGCCTGCGCGAGCTTCGACGGCCAGCGCCACAGCCCCGCGCCGAAGCCGGCCACGTCGCCCCATGCGGCCTGTTCGACCACGTGCGACACGCGCGCGCCGGCCTGCCGGGCCGTCGCCGCGCTGGCCAACAACAGGGGCCCGCTGCCCGCGATCACCGTACGCTGCCCGCGCACGTCGAGCCCGTATTTGATCAGCGCCTGCAAGCCGCCCGCGCCGGTCACGCCCGGCAGGGTCCAGCCCGGAAACGGCAGCAGCAGCTCGCGCGCGCCGCAGCAGAGAATCAGCGTCCGGAAATCGAGCAGCAGCCCGCGTTCGTCGTCTTCGAGCAGCAGCGTGCCCGGCTGCGTTTCGGCGACGATTCGGGTCGCCGCGAGGTGCGTGACGTTCGGCTGTCGCAGCACGGCGACGCGTTCGGCGGCGGCCGGCGTCGGTACAGCCGCTGCCGGCTGCCGCCAGATCTGCCCGCCCGCACGCGGGTTGTCGTCGACGATCGCAACGGTCGCGCCGCTTCGCGCGGCGGCCCGCGCGGCCGACAGCCCGGCCGGACCCGCGCCGACGATCGCGACGTCGACGCTCAGTCGTTCCTGTTTCATCGCGTGCGCTCCACCTGCATGCCGTCGCGGCACAGCGTCTGGCACGCGAGCCGGCGGCGGCCGTCGATCGTCATCCGGCATTCCTGGCAAATGCCCATCCCGCAAAACGGCGCGCGCGCCGCGCCCGTGCACGACACACGCGTCGTGTCGTCGCCGCTCGCCGCGACGACGGCCGCGACGGTCGCGCCGTCGGCCACCGTCAGCGCGCGGCCGTCCAGATGAATGATCATGTCAGCCTCCGCCGCCGGGCCGCGCCAAGGGCGTAGCAGGGAATTCGTAGAGCATCGCTCTGCGCCTGCGTAGCCGGCCGGCTTTGCAAAGCCGGCCGTGGGCGGCTGACCGCCCCCTCGGGGGGAGCGTTGCATGGGACCGGAGTAAGCGCTGATGCACCAACTCCGGTCGACAGCGAACAAAGTGAGCGTGGGGGTCGTTTCATGTCAGCGCTCCGGTGACGAGGGACGCGCTCAGGAAGCGTCCCGGCAAATACGGTTCGATATCGATGGGCGGCCGCTCGCCGGCCATCAGCGCGGCGACGAGCCGCGCGCTGCCCGGCGCGGTCGTCACGCCGAGCCCTTCATGCCCGACCGCGAGCCACACGCCCGGCCGCGCCGGGTGCTCGCCGAGCAGCGGCAGGCCGTCGGGGCTCGCGGAGCGGAAGCCGGTCCATGCGCGGATGCCGTTCAGGTCGGCCAGATCCGGCAGATAGCCGACCGCGCGGCGCAGCATCCGCGCGAGCACCGGCGGCTCCACCTGCGCGTCCTCGGTGTCGAACTGGCGCGACGAGCCGATCAGCAGCTGGCCGGTCGGCCGCGGCTGCACGTTGAACGCGACGGACGTGCCGTCGCTTGCGTGCGCGCTCGCCGCATAGCCGAGCTCGACGAGCTGGTGCGACACGTGGCCCGGATAACGGTCGGTAATCAGCAGATGGCCCTTTTTCGGGCGCAGCGGCAGTTCGGGCAGCAGCGTACGCGCCGCGACGCCATTCGCGACGACCACACGCTCCGCGCGCAGCACGTCCCCGCTCGCGAGCGTCACGCTAGGGCCGTCGATCGCGACGGCCCGCTCGCGGCGCAACGTGATGCGCGGCGCGCGCTGCAGCAGCCAGTTCGCGGTGACGGGCGCATAGAGGATCGCGTCGCCCGGAATCCTCAGCGCGCCGCCGAGGCCCGCGCGCAGCATCGGCTCCAGTCGCGCGAGCGCCGCCGCGTCGATCAGCTCCCCGGCCACGCCGTGGGCAGCGAGCGTCGCCTGCTTCGCGCGCGCCAGATCCATTTCGTGCGCATCGGCCGCGAGCCACAGCGTGCCGCAGTTGCGGTATGCGCAGCCGTCGGGCATCTCGCCACTCAACGCGCGCCACAGTCCGATCGAGTAATGGCTCAGCGCGAGCTCGGCCGCGTTGTCGTCCATCGCGACGAGGTGCCCCATGCCCGCGCCGGTCGCGCCGCCGCTCGCGTCGTCGACGACTAGCACGCGCAGCCCGCGCTGCGCGAGTTCGTGCGCGCACGCCGCGCCGACGATGCCGGCGCCGATCACGACGACGTCGGACTTCGTTTCGCTCACGACCCGATGCCCCAGCCGAACGGATCGTCTTCGTCGATCAGCAGCGTCGCTTCCGCGCTCAGGTGCGCGCTGCCGCGAATCGTCGGCACGATGCCGCCGTCGGCCAACTCGTAGCTTGCGTGGAACACACTGCCGATCACGCTCGCCTGCCGCCACACGACGCCGGGCGCGAGCTTGCCGTCGGCCGCGAGGCACGCGAGCTTCGCGCTGGTGCCGGTGCCGCACGGCGAACGGTCGTAGGCAAGTCCCGGGCATAGCACGAAGCTGCGGCTGTCGTGCGCGGGATCATCGGCGAACAGCTCGATGTGATCGATCTCGCCGCCGTTCGCACCGGTGATGCCCGCGCGTTCGAGCCCTTCGCGCACGGCCGACGCATACGCGGTGAGCGCCGCGACGTTGTCGCCGGCGACGCGCTGCCCGTGGTCGCTGATCAGGAAGAACCAGTTGCCGCCCCACGCGACGTCGCCCTTCACGGGGCCGTATCCCGGCACGTCGAGCGCGACGCCCTGCGCATGGCGATACGCGGGCACGTTGCGCACGCTGACCGACAGGTCGTCGTGCAGCGTCGCCTCGACGGTGCCGACCGGCGTCTCGATCCGGTGCACGCCGGGTGCGATCCGTCCCATGTGATGCAGCGTGCGCACGACGCCGATCGTGCCGTGCCCGCACATCCCGAGATAGCCGCTATTGTTGAAGAAGATCACGCCGGCTGCCGCGTCCGCCGACACCGGGTCGCACAACAGCGCGCCGACCAGCACGTCGCTGCCGCGCGGCTCGAGGATGCACGCGGTGCGATAACGGTCGTGCTCGCGCGCGAGCACGTCGCGGCGCTCGGCCATCGTGCCGTTGCCGAGCGACGGAAAGCCGGACACGACGAGCCGAGTGGGTTCGCCGCCCGTGTGCGAATCGATGATCTGGATGCGCTTCATCATGAGCTGTCCGAAGTGGGGAAAGGAGCATAGCTTCCTCCGTCGCGCGTCCGTCCGCTTGTGGCTTTTCGATGAGGACGACGACGAAATCGGCATAGTGCGACGCGCCCTTCGCGCCCCTGCCGGCCGCTGTGCCGATTTCGTCATTTTGCTCCGCGATACGACTCAAGCGTGATGGACGTTTGCGCGGCGATACTGGTTGCCACACCGACACACCCGTCGGCCGACCGATACGAACGTAGGAGATTTCAGTGAGCCGCAAAGCCATTCAGTGGACCGGGGTTTTCCCGGCCGTCAGCACCCAGTTCAAGCCGGACTTTTCCCTCGACATCGACGCCACGCACCGCGTGGTCAAGAACCTGGTGAACGACGGCGTGTCGGGCCTCGTGGTCTGCGGCACGGTCGGCGAAAACACGTCGCTGTCGACGAGCGAGAAACTCCAGGTGATCGAGGCCGCACGCGACGCGGCCGGCGGCAAGATTCCGGTGATCGCCGGCATCGCCGAATTCACGACCGAATTCGCGCGCAACACGGTGCGCGAAGCGCAGCGCGTCGGCGTCGACGGCGTGATGGTGATGCCCGCGCTCGTCTACTCGGCGAAGCCGCACGAAACCGCCGCGCACTTCCGCGCGGTCGCAACGAGCACCGACCTGCCGGTGATGGTCTACAACAACCCGCCGATCTACAAGAACGACGTGACGCCCGACGTGCTGATCGCGCTGCAGGATTGCGAGAACATCGTCTGCTTCAAGGATTCGTCGGGCGATACGCGCCGCTTCATCGACCTGCGCAACGCGGTCGGCGATCGCTTCGTGCTGTTCGCGGGCCTCGACGACGTCGTGGTCGAGAGCATCGCGGTCGGCGCCGAAGGCTGGGTATCGGGCATGTCGAACGCGTTCCCGAAGGAAGGCGAGACGCTGTTCCGCCTCGCGAAGCAGAAGCGCTTCGACGAAGCGCTCGCGCTGTATCGCTGGTTCATGCCGCTGCTGCACCTCGACGCACGCCCGGACCTCGTGCAGTGCATCAAGCTGTGCGAAGAACTCGTCGGCCGCGGCAGCGCGGTCACGCGTCCGCCGCGCCTCGCGCTGCAAGGCGATACGCTCGCGGAAGTGAAGGCGATCGTCGCGAAGGCGCTCGACACGCGCCCGGCGCTGCCCGACGTCGGTCTCTGATCGACGCCTCTGCGGCGGCGGTGCGCGGGCATTTCGCCTGCGCGCCGCCGTCTCCGGTCCGGCATGGCCTGCGGGCCCGTTCGCCCCCGGCGCCAGCCCGCGCCGCGCGTGAATGTCCCGCAGCCCGCCCCGGTCGCTCGAACCGGGCGTTGCCGGCCGACAGGCAGGCGCGGCTGCTCCGTCGGAGCGCGGCGCACCTCAAGCCTGTGCCGATATTCCCTCCAGGAGACACGCCCATGCCAGGCCAAGGCAATGCACACCCGTCTGTCCCGCTTTCCCGTTCCGCGCACCCCGGCGCGGGTCACGGCAAGTTCAAGAAACAGCTGTCGCTGACCGATCTCACGTTCATCGGTCTCGGCGCCATTTTCGGTTCGGGGTGGCTGTTCGCCGCGAGTCACGTGTCGACGATCGCGGGCCCGGCCGGCATCTTCTCGTGGCTGCTCGGCGGCTTCGCGGTGCTGCTGCTCGGCATCGTCTACTGCGAACTCGGCGCCGCGCTGCCGCGCGCGGGCGGCGTGGTGCGCTACCCGGTGTTCTCGCACGGCCCGCTGCTCGGCTACCTGATGGGCTTCATCACGCTGATCGCGTTCTCGAGCCTGATCGCAATCGAAGTCGTCGCCGCGCGCCAGTACGCGGCCGCGTGGTTTCCGGGCCTGACGGTCGAAGGATCGAGCGACCCGACCACGCTCGGCTGGCTCGTGCAGGCCGCGCTGCTCTGCTTCTTCTTTTACTTGAACTATTCGAGCGTGAAGACGTTCGCAAAGGCGAACAACATCATCAGCATCTTCAAGTTCATCGTGCCGCTCGCGGTGATCGGCGTGCTGTTCACGTTCTTCAGGCCTGCGAACCTGACCGTGCACGGCTTCGCGCCGTTCGGCATGCCGGGCATCGAGATGGCCGTGTCCGCGGGCGGCATTATCTTCGCGTATCTGGGGCTCACGCCGATCGTGTCGGTCGCGAGCGAGGTGCGCAATCCGCAGCGCACGATCCCGATCGCGCTGATCCTGTCGATCCTGCTGTCGACGCTGATCTACGTGCTGCTGCAACTCGCGTTCATCGGCAGCATTCCCACCGACATGCTCGCCGCCGGCTGGCACGACGTGAACAAGGCGTTCTCGCTGCCGTACCGCGACATCGCGCTCGCGCTCGGCGTCGGCTGGCTCGCGGTGATGGTCGTCGCCGACGCGATGATCTCGCCGAGCGGCTGCGGCAACATCTACATGAACGCGACGCCGCGCGTGGTCTACGGCTGGGCGAAAACGGGCACGTTCTTCAAGGTGTTCACGCGCGTCGACGAAGCGTCGGGCATCCCGCGCGCGGGCCTGTGGCTCACGTTCGGCCTCGCGATCTTCTGGACGCTGCCGTTCCCGTCGTGGGAAGCGCTGATCAACATCGTGTCGGCCGCGCTGGTGTTGAGCTATGCGGTCGCGCCCGTGTCGGTCGCCGCGCTGCGCCGCACCGCGCCCGACCTGCCGCGGCCGTTCCGCGCCAGCGCGTTCGGCCTCACCGGCCCCGCGTCGTTCGTGATCGCCGCGCTGATCGTCTACTGGTCGGGCTGGAGCACGGTGTCCTGGCTGCTCGGGCTGCAAATCGCGATGTTCGTCGTCTATCTCGCGTGCCGCCGCTGGGTGCCGACCGCGCACCTGAGCCTCGCCGAGCAGGTGCGTTCGTCCGCGTGGCTGATCGCGTTCTATGCGGCGATGATCGTGCTGTCGTATCTCGGCGGCTTCGGCGGCACGGGCCGGCTCGCGCATCCGTACGACACGGTCGTCGTCGCGGCCGTCGCGCTCGTCATCTACTACTGGGGCGCGAACACCGGCGTGCGCGCCGACAAGCTGCAACTCGACGACGACGAGGACTGACGCGCCCGCACCCTTTCCCCTTCCATTGGCCGGGCGCCCCACGCCCGGCCCTGCTTTTTTCGAGGAAAACCATGCAACTCACAGGTCAGCTCCTGATCGGCCAGTCGGCCGTCGCCGGACAGAACGGCACCCTCCACGCGCTCGCCGCCGCCACCGGCGAGCCGCTCGAACCGGCCTTCGGCGGCGCGAGCCTGCACGATCTGGAAACGGCGTGCGCACTCGCCGACGACGCGTTCGACACCTATCGCGAGACGTCGCTCGAAGCACGCGCCGCGTTCCTCGACGCGATCGGCCGCCACATCATCGCGCTCGGCGACGACCTGATCGAGCGCTGCATCGTCGAAACGGGACTGCCGCGCGCGCGCATCGAGGGCGAACGCGGCCGTACGGTCGGCCAGCTCGCGCTGTTCGCGTCGCTCGTGCGGGACGGCGGCTTTCTCGACGCGCGGATCGACCCGGCACGCCCCGAGCGCAAGCCGCTGCCGCGCGTCGACCTGCGGCTGCGCAACGTTGCGCTCGGGCCCGTCGCCGTGTTCGGCGCGTCGAACTTCCCGCTCGCGTTCTCGGTGGCCGGCGGCGACACGGCGTCGGCGCTGGCGGCCGGCTGCCCGGTGATCGTCAAGGCGCATTCCGCGCATCCGGGCACGTCGGAGCTCGTCGGCCGCGCGATCCAGCAGGCCGCGCGCGAATGCGGGATGCCGGCCGGCGTGTTCTCGCTGCTGTTCGACGCATCGCGCGAGATCGGCCAGGCGCTCGTCGCCGATCCGCGCATCAAGGCCGTCGGCTTCACCGGCTCGCGCCGTGGCGGCGTGGCGCTGATGCATATCGCTGCGGCGCGAGCCGAACCGATTCCGGTCTATGCGGAAATGAGCTCGATCAACCCGGTGCTGCTGTTTCCGGCCGCGCTCGATGCGCGTCACGACACCATCGCATCGCAGTTCGTCGCGTCGCTCACGCTCGGCGCCGGGCAGTTCTGCACGAATCCGGGCCTCGTGCTCGCGGTCGACGGCCCCGCGCTGCGCGCGTTCGAAGCCGCAGCGGCCGATGCCGTGCGCGCCGTCGCCGCGCAAACGATGCTGACATCGGCCATCCACGCGAGCTATGCGCAAGGCGTCGCGGCGCTGCGCGATCACTCGGCCGTCGAACGGCTGGCCGAAGGCGTCGAAGGCGGCCGCCATCAGGCCCGCGCGGCGCTGTTCGCGACCTCCGCCGACGCGTTCATCGCGCACCCCGAACTGCGCGACGAACTGTTTGGCCCCGCGTCGCTGATCGTGCGCTGCGCGGACGCCGACACGCTGCATCGCGTGCTGAAATCGCTCGAAGGCCAGTTGACGATCGCCGCGCATCTCGCCGACGGCGACGCGGCGCTGTTCGCCGCGCTGCGCCCGACGCTCGAACGCAAGGCCGGCCGCATTCTCGTCAACGGCTTCGGCACGGGCGTCGAAGTCGGCCATGCGATGGTGCACGGCGGCCCGTTCCCGGCGACGTCCGACACGCGCACGACGTCGGTCGGCGCACGCGCGATCGAGCGCTTCCTGCGCCCCGTGTCGTACCAGGACGTGCCGGACGCGCTGCTGCCGGACGCGCTCCGCAGCAGCAATCCGCTGCACGTGCCGCAACGCATCGACGGCGTGCCCGCCCCGCGCGAGGTGAACCATGTCTGAGCGCACCGCCGAAGTCGTGCTGTCGCTCGACGAAGTCCACGCGCTCGCGCTGCGCGTGCTGACGCACAACGGGATGTCCGACGCGCATGCGCGCGCCATCGCCAACGTGATCACGCAGGGCCAGCGCGACGAATGCCATTCGCACGGCGTGTACCGGCTGCTCGTGTGCGTGCGCTCGCTGAAGAAAGGCAAGGTCGATCCGCAGGCCGTGCCGACGTTGCGCCGGCTGTCGTCGTCGGTCGTCGCGGTCGACGCGCATCGCGGCTTCTCGCTGCTGAGCTTCGAGACCGGGCTGCCCGTGCTGGTCGAGATGGCGAAGCAGCACGGCATCGCCGCGATGGCGATCAACCACTGCTATCACTTCTCCGCGCTGTGGCCGGAGGTCGAGGCGATCGCCGCCGAAGGGCTGGTCGGCATCGCGATGAACCCGAGCCATAGCTGGGTGGCGCCGGAAGGCGGCCGCGAGCCCGTGTTCGGCACCAACCCGATCGCGTTCGCGTGGCCGCGCCCGGGCGGCGAGCCGTTCGTGTTCGATTTCGCGACGAGCGCGATCGCGCGCGGCGACATTGAGCTGCACGCGAAACAGGGCAAGGCGATTCCGGCGCACTGGGCGATCGACGCGGACGGCCAGCCGACCACCGACCCGAAGGCCGCGCTGCAAGGCGCGATGCGCACGTTCGGCGGCCACAAGGGGTCGGCGCTCGCGGCGATGGTCGAGCTGCTCGGCGGCGCGCTGATCGGCGACATGACGAGCCGGGAATCGATGGACTTCGACGAAGGCGTCGGCGCGACGCCGTGCCACGGCGAACTCGTGATCGCGTTCGATCCGAACGTGTTTCTCGGCGACGATCTCGACGCGGGGCTCGCGCGCGGCGAGCGGATGTTCGAATCGATCGTCGCGCAGGGCGCGCGGCTGCCGTCGCAACGGCGCTTCGACGCCCGCGCGCGCAGCATCGCGAATGGGGTGCGGATTCCGAAGCCGCTGTACGACGAGATCCTGACGTTGCTCGATTGATGCGCGATCGAGCGGCGCGGCTTCATCGTCGGCGGAACGGGCGACGGAGCCGCCGCCCGGTTGCGCCGGCGATGGCCTGCGTCGGGCTTCGTGTTTGCCGGGTCTGGTAGGACTCGCGCAGTCGGCGCAGTCGGCCGCTGTCCGCTGCACCGCCCGCGCCGCCCGCTCCCGCCGGCGCCGCCCGCCCGGCGGCTGTGGGATAATCGCGGAGTTTGCCCAGGGCGCAGCTCAAGAGGTTGTTCGCACGGGCGCGAGAGAGGCCTTTATTCCCCGAGCCTCCACCCTTTTCCCGCGATATTTCTTCAGCCATCACCATGCCCACTTACCGTTCCAAAACCTCCACCGCCGGCCGCAACATGGCAGGTGCGCGCTCGCTGTGGCGCGCCACCGGCATGAAAGACGACGATTTCTCGAAACCGATCGTCGCGGTCGTCAACTCGTTCACGCAATTCGTGCCCGGGCACGTGCACCTGAAGGATCTCGGCCAGCTCGTCGCGCGCGAGATCGAAGCCGCGGGCGGCGTCGCGAAGGAATTCAACACGATCGCGGTCGACGACGGCATCGCGATGGGCCACGACGGCATGCTCTATTCGCTGCCGAGCCGCGACATCATCGCCGACTCGGTCGAATACATGGTGAACGCGCACTGCGCGGACGCGATGGTGTGCATCTCGAACTGCGACAAGATCACGCCGGGGATGCTGATGGCCGCGATGCGCCTGAACATTCCGGTGATCTTCGTGTCGGGCGGCCCGATGGAAGCCGGCAAGACGCGCCTCGCGAACCCGGTCACCAAGGCCATCGAACTGAAGAAGCTCGACCTCGTCGACGCGATGGTGATCGCGGCCGACCAGTCGTATTCGGACGCCGACGTCGCCGAAGTCGAACGCTCGGCGTGCCCGACCTGCGGTTCGTGCTCGGGCATGTTCACCGCGAACTCGATGAACTGCCTGACCGAAGCGCTCGGCCTGTCGCTGCCCGGCAACGGCACGGTGGTCGCCACGCACGCCGACCGCGAACAACTGTTCAAGCGCGCCGGCCGCCGCATCGTCGAACTGACGCGCCAGCACTACGAGCAGGACGACGAACGCGTGCTGCCGCGCGCGGTCGGCTTCAAGGCGTTCGAGAACGCGATGACGCTCGACATCGCGATGGGCGGCTCGACCAACACGATCCTGCACTTGCTCGCGATCGCGCGGGAAGCCGGCATCGACTTCACGATGAAGGACATCGACCGGCTGTCGCGCATCGTGCCGCAGCTGTGCAAGGTGGCGCCGAACACGAACAAGTACCACATCGAGGACGTGCACCGCGCAGGCGGCATCATGGCGATCCTCGGCGAACTCGACCGCGCCGGCAAGCTGCACACCGACGTGCCGACCGTGCACGCGCCGACGCTGAAGGATGCGCTCGACCAGTGGGACATCGTCCGCACGCAGGACGAAGCGGTCCGCACGTTCTACCAGGCCGGCCCGGCCGGGATTCCGACGCAAGTCGCGTTCAGCCAGAACACGCGCTGGCCGAGCCTCGACCTCGACCGCGCCGAAGGCTGCATCCGCTCGTACGAGCATGCGTTCTCGAAGGAAGGCGGCCTCGCGGTGCTGACGGGCAACATCGCGCTCGACGGCTGCGTGGTGAAGACGGCCGGCGTCGACGAGAGCATCCTCGTGTTCGAAGGCTCGGCGCACGTGACCGAATCGCAGGACGAAGCGGTCGAGAACATCCTGAACGACAAGGTCAAGGCCGGCGACGTGGTGATCGTGCGCTACGAAGGCCCGAAGGGCGGCCCGGGCATGCAGGAAATGCTCTACCCGACCAGCTACATCAAGTCGAAGGGGCTCGGCAAGGCGTGCGCGCTGCTGACGGACGGCCGTTTCTCGGGCGGTACGTCGGGTTTGTCGATCGGCCATTGCTCGCCGGAAGCGGCAGCGGGCGGCGCGATCGGCCTCGTGCGCGACGGCGACCGGATCCGCATCGACATTCCGAACCGCACGATCGACGTGCTGGTATCGGACGAGGAACTGGCGCGCCGCCGCGAGGAGCAGAACGCGAAGGGCTGGAAGCCCGCGCAGTCGCGTCCGCGCAAGGTGTCCGCGGCGCTGAAGGCCTACGCGAAGCTGGTCATGTCGGCCGACAAGGGCGCGGTGCGCGATCTGTCGTTGCTCGACGACTGACGCAGCGGGCTGCGAGCGACCGGTAGCGCGTGACCTCGCCCCCGCTTGCCTGATCCCGAAGCCGCTCTCCGGAGCGGCTTTTTTTCGTCCGGTGCCGGAGCACCCGCGGCACCGGCGCGGTCAGTGCCGGCGTTCGTCCGGGCCGCCGCCACCGCCGCCGCGGTTACCGCCACCGTTTCCGCCGCCCTGCGGCTGCGCATAACCGCCACCACCTCCGGCTCCCTGCCGCACCGGCGGCGGCATCGTGCGGGCCTCGCCGCCCGGCGCGGGCGGCGGCCGGAGCACGGCCGGCGGCGGGCCGGCCGGACGCGCGTTGCCCGCTCCGCCCGGCATCGGCGTTGGCGCCGGGCTCGCCGGACGCGCATTGCCCACCCCACCCGGCATCGGCGTTGGCGCGGGCGCCGGGCTCGCCGGACGCGCATTGCCCATCCCGCCCGGCATCGGCGTTGGCGCGGCCGGCGCCGGCATCCGGTTCGCACCGTTCCAGCCGCCGCGCGTCGCCGACGGCCGCGTGTCATGCACGGGCGGCGGGCCGCCCGGCGCGACCTGCATCGGCGCGCCCGGTTGCGGACGCCCTTGCGCCGGCGGCATGCCTCCGGGGCCGAGCCTCGGCTCCGGACGGCGCGCCCAGCGGTCGCGGTCCGGATACCACGGGCGGTGCCGGTAATAACGATCCCAGTACGCGCCGATCGCAAATCCGGTCACCGGCACGCCGATGATCGCACCGTACTCGAGCAACGGCACGTAGCTGCCTTGATACGGATAGTCGAGCAGTTGCGCATCGATCCAGCCGCGCACGCCCGGCAGCGCGACGTCGCACCACGTGTAGTCGCTCAGGCAGCCGAATACGCCCAGCGCGGTGCCGGGCGGAATCTGCGCGACCACCGGGTAATCGGGCGCCGGCCCCGCATACAGCTCGGCCGGCGAATTCGTGTAAGCGCTGCTCTGCGCATCGGCGACGCCCGGCGCGGCCGCGAGGCCAGCCAGGACGATGCACAGACTTCGGACAATCGTGTTCCTCATGATGCTCTCCCGCGGCGCCGGTCAGTGCCGATGGCCGCCACCCCAGTGACCGCCCCCCCAATGCCCGCCGCCCCACGGACGATGCCAATACCCGCCGCGCCCGCCCCAGTATCCGCCGCCCCAGCGGCCCCAGAAGCCGATCGTCACGGGCGGCCCGTACCAGCCGGAGTAGTACGCCGGGTAGTAATACGGATACGGTGGCGGCACGTAGGCCGGGGCGACGTACATGGGCACCGCCGTGCCGGCGTCGACCTGCGCCTGCGGCACGGTCGACGCGGCCGGACCGGACGCAGCCGGTGCGGCCAGGATCTCGCGCTGCGTCACCGTGGCGGGCACCGGCGCGTAATAAGGTGCATAACCGTACGGGCTCGTGTAGTAGCAGCCGCCCAGCGTCAATGCGGCCAGCGCGACGACGGCGGGCCTCGCGGCGGAAATCGGGTTCATCTCGTACTCCGGCAGAATCCGCGCGCCGCCGCCGGGCGCGCGCCTGACTCTAGCTTACGTCCCCTGCAGATTTCCGCGCGTATGATCGGTTACTTTTTGTTTCCTGCGCCGGACGGCCGCGCGGGCACGCCGCGTGCTGGCCCGTCCGCGGCGCCGGCGTTGAAGTTGGCGCAAATGCCCTCAACTTGGACGATGTCGGGCTGACCGGCGCGGACGGGCGTCCGCGGTCCACCGGCAACCGCAAACCGGCGAGCTTCGGCCCGCCCTGACAGGAACGCGGCTCGCGCCGCCATCGACATGACTACGCCACGCCCCACTCCCCGGGCGGACACACCGCTCGATCCGATCATCCAGCTGCTGGCCCTTGCCGGCGAGCAGGGTTATCTGACGCACGCCGACCTCGTCGACGCGCTGCCGCCCGAAAGCGACAGCCCCGACGCGCTCGAGGTCGTGCGCGCCGCGCTGGCCGACATCGGCATCGCGGTACTCGACGAGCCGGCCGTGCCTGCACCGTTCGCCGGCGCGGCGCCGGTCGAGGTCGATCGCGACGCGCTCGACGAAGGCCGCGCCATGCTCGGCGACCTCGCGCGCGGCACGAGCGCGTCGACCGATCCGCTCGCGCTGTACATGCGGCGCATGCACGCGGTGCCGCTGCTCACGCGCGAAGGCGAAATCGTGCTCGCCCGCGAGATCGAGACGGGCCGCCATCAGATACTGCATGCGATTGCCGGCTATCCGCCCGCGGTCGACGCGCTGCTCGAGCGCCATCGCGCGACGGGTGCAACCGGATCGCCCGATGAAGAGGATCGCGAAACGTCCGCGCCCGCCCGCTACGACGCGCTGCACGCAGCGGTGTCGGCATTGCGCGACGCGTTGCATACGCATGGCAGCCGTTCGGCCGACTACCGTGACGCGCGCAACCACGTGGCGACCCTGCTGGGTTCGCTCGCGTGGGTCGCGCCGGCCGTCGACGACGCAAGTCGTGCCGTGCGCGCACTCGCCACCGCCCGCGATGATCCGTCGGCGACCGACGCCGCGGGCTTCGACGCGGTCGCGCGGCGCGCCCTCGCAGCCGCGCTGAGCGACGGCCAGCAGAAGGTCCGCGACGCGACGCGTGCGATGCTCGAGGCGAACCTGCGGCTCGTGCTGTCGATCGCGCGCAAGTACCTGAACCGCGGCGTCGACCTGTCCGACCTCGTGCAGGACGGTTGCCTCGGCCTGATGCGCGCGATCGAGAAATTCGAATACCGGCGCGGGTTCAAGTTCTCGACCTATGCGACCTGGTGGATTCGCCAGGCGATCGCGCGCGCGGTCGCGGATCGTTCGCGCACGATCCGCGTGCCGGTGCACGTCGGCGACCAGTACCAGCGCGTGCAGCGGCATGCGCTGCGCTTTCGGCAGCGCACCGGCCGGCGGGCCACGCCGGCCGAGCTCGCGGCCGAAACCGGTCTCGCCGAAGACAAGCTGCGCGCGGTGCTCGCGCTGCCCGCCGAGCCCGTCTCGCTCGACACGCCGCTGCCCGACGCGGACACCGGCCTCGTGGAGCTGATCGAGGATCAGGCATCGGCCAGCCCGTTCGAGCAACTGGCCGACACGCGCATGCGCGAATGCGTACGGGCGCTGCTGCGTTCGGTCACGCCGACCGAGGCCGACGTGCTGCGCCGGCGGTTCGGCCTCGGCGGCGCCGAGCCCGACACCTACGACGCGATCGCGCAGGATGCGGGGATGTCGCGGGAGCGCGTGCGGCAGATCGAGAAACGGGCGCTCGCCGCGCTGCGTACGGCCGCCGAGGCCGAGAACGCGCAGTCGTTTCTCGACGCGTAACCGCATCGCGCACGGCGCACGGTCATGCCGCACTCCGGCACGACCGTGCGCCGTGCGCCTGTGTTACGTTTGCCATTGACGCGCATCAAGTTTTCTTCATCGCGCGTCGCGACAATGGTTGACAGCCGACCGGCGCGTCGCTCGCCGCGTCCATTCCGTTTGTGCTTTCCGGGTCTCTTGCCATGCAGTCGACCGTCAGCCAGACGTACGAGGAAAACCGGACTGTCGCGGCCTGCCTGCGCGAGGCCTCGCAGTGGCTCGTCGACCAGGGCGCGAACCCGTATCGGGTCGCCGCGTACCGCGCGGCGGCCGATACGGTCGGCGCGCTCGACCGCGACATCCGTACCGTGTTCGAAACCGGCGGCGTCGAGGCGCTCGGCGCGCTGCCCGACATCGGCGCGGGCGTCGCGCAGGCGATCGCCGAGTTGCTGGTCACGGGACGTTGGCGCCAGCTCGACCGCTTGCGCGGCGACGCGGAACGCGCGTCCGCCTTCGAAGCGGTGCCGGGCATCGGCCACGCGCTCGCGCTACGCATTCACGACGCACTGCACATCGACACGCTGGAGGAGCTCGAACGCGCGGCCCGCAACGGCCAGCTCGAAACGATCGCGGGCGTCGGCCCGCGACGCGCGGTCGGCATCCGCGCCGCGCTCGACGACGTGCTGAGCCGCCGCCGGCGCTGGCAAGGCCATATGCGACATGCCGGCCCCGGCACGGAGCCGCCCGTCGAACTGCTGCTTTACATCGATCGCCAGTACCGCAACAAGGCGGCCGCTGGCGTGCTGCCGACGCTCGCGCACCGGCGCCTGAACGCGGACGGTTACGTGCCGCCGCCCGTGATGCACATGACCAAGGGCGGCTGGCATTTCACGGTGCTGAGCCAGCATGCGGCCATGCGCACGCCGGAAGCCGGGCGCCCGACCGACTGGGTGTCGCTCTACTTCTACGACGCCGTGCAATGCGAGCACCAGCGCACCGTGTTCACCGGAACGTACGGCGCGCTCGCCGGCAAGCGGATCGTGCGCGGGCGCGAGATGGAATGCCGCGTGTATTACGCAGGGTGATGCAGGCGTCGGCGGTTTCGCTGACGTCGAAGGCGGCACAGGCCGCGTCGCCTTTTCGCGATTCGACGGGTCGAACCCGTTACGTCGCCACGTAGCCTCTCCTGCCGCACCGCTACCGCACCGCCCGCTTCGCGCAGGCTCGCCGCCTACGCACCTTCCGCCTTCGCGCGGCGCGCCGGATGACGATGCGCGGCAATGCGCAGCAGCTTCTGGAACGACGGGCATTCGAGGTGGTTCACGGCCGGGCACACGGCCGCATGCCGCAGCGCGTCGCGTACCGCGCCGAGACGGCGGATCGTGCGATCGAGCTCGTCGGCCTTGCCGTCGAGCTTCGCGCGGTCGATCGCGGGCCGGCCCTCCGCGCCGACCATCGCGAGGATGTCGTCGAGCGAGAACCCGGCCTCCCGCCCGAGCGCGATCAGCGCCAGGCGCTCCAGCACCGACTCGTCGTATTGCCGCCGCAGCCCGTGCCGGCCGATCGGAACGATCAGTCCCTTTTCCTCGTAGTAGCGCAGCGTCGACGCGGGCAATCCCGTGCGCCGCGCGACGTCCGCAATGTCCAGTCGGCTCATGCTTGACCTCAAGTGAACTTGAAGTTGCAAGATAGTCGCCCGACTCCACGAAGACAAGCCCCAACCGTCATGAAACCGTTGAAACCGCGTCGCATTCCGCTGTACCGCATCGCCATCACCGCCCGCTGTGGAGGGGCGCGATGAGCACGCCCGATGCCCTCCTCAAACTGCTGTTGATCGGCGCGGGCGCCACGCTCGTGATGGATCTGTGGACGCTGTTCCGGCGGCGTGCGTTCGGCATTCCGTCGCTCGACTACGCGCTGGTCGGCCGTTGGCTCGGCCACATGACGCACGGCCGGTTCCGGCATGCGTCGATCGTCGCCGCCGCGCCCGTGCCCGGCGAACGCGTGCTCGGATGGGTCGCGCATTACGCGATCGGCATCGCGTTCGCGGCACTGCCCGTGCTGATCGCCGGCCCGGCGTGGATCGACGCGCCGACGCTGCTCCCCGCCCTCGTGGCAGGGCTCGCGAGCGTGGCCGCGCCGTTCTTCGTGATGCATCCGGCGTTCGGTTTCGGCATGGCGGCGTCGCGCACGCCGCGGCCGGGCGTCGCGCGCCGGCGCAGCCTCGTCACGCATCTGTCGTACGGCGCGGGGCTCTACCTTGCGGCGTACACGCTCGCGGCGCTGGCCGGTTGACCCGCGCGCCGGCGTACCGAGCCGCACCAGCGTACCGCGCTCGTCGGGCGTGAAGCCGCGCAGCCCGTCATCGGCGGCGGTATCGCCCACCTCCAGCATCTGCGGAAAGATCTCGCGCGTCGCGACGTTGCTGATGATCCCGCTGTTGCTGCTGATCCGCCCGCCGCAGAAAGCGGCGAGCGTCGACGTCGCGCATGCGGCGATGGATTGACGGGCCCGCCTGCGCCCGTCCCAGGCCCCGTCAGGCCTTCATCGACCCGGTGCGCACGTAGCGCTCGTGCCACGACAGCGCTTCGGCGAGCAGATGCGGCGTGTGCTTGCCGAAGCTCTCGCGCGACGCGCGCTCGAAGTAGTCCTCGAGCATCGGCCGGTAGTCCGGGTGCGCGCAGGTCGCGATGATCTTGCGCGCGCGCTGCTTCGGCGACAGGCCGCGCAGGTCGGCCAGCCCCTGTTCGGTGACGACGACCGCGACGTCGTGCTCGGTATGGTCGACGTGGCTCGCCATCGGCACGATCCGCGAGATCGCGCCGCCCTTCGCGGTACTCGCCGACATGAAGCACGACAGGTAGCCGTTGCGCGCGAAGTCGCCCGAGCCGCCGATGCCGTTCTGGATCTTCGTGCCCATCACGTGCGTGGAATTCACGTTGCCGTAGATGTCGGCCTCGATCATCCCGTTCATCGCGATGCAGCCGAGCCGGCGCACGAGTTCCGGATGGTTGCTGATCTCCTGCGGGCGCAGCACGATCTTCTCGCGGAACGTCGCGATTTCGTCGGCGAAACGCTGCACGGCGGCGGGGCTCAGCGACAGCGCGGTGGCCGACGCGAAGCTCAGCGTGCCGTCGTCGAGCAGGTCGAGCATGCCGTCCTGGATCACCTCGGTGTAGGCGGTCAGGTTCGAGAAGCCGGCCGAGCTGAGTTCCGCGAGCACCGCGTTCGTGATGTTGCCGACGCCCGACTGCAGCGGCAGCAGGTTTTCCGGCAGGCGGCCGCGCTTCACTTCGTGACGCAGGAAGTCGATCAGCTGCAGCGCGATCTGCTTGGACGTCGCATCCGGCGCGGAGAATGCATTGCTGCGATCGGGCGCGTCGGTCTCGACGATCGCGACGATCTTGTCGGCCGGGCAGCACAGGTACGGCTCGCCGATCCGGTCGTCGCTCTTCGTCAGCGGAATCGGCTTGCGGTGCGGCGGCAGCGCGGTGCCGTAATAGATGTCGTGCATCCCGTCGAGGCCGAGCGGCTGCCGCGCATTCACTTCGAGGATCACATGCTTCGCGCGCTCGAGCCAGGTCTTGTTGTTGCCGATCGACGCGGACGGAATCAGCAGCCCGTCCTCGCGGATGCCCGCGACTTCGACGATCGCGACGTCGAGATCGCCGTACAGCCCGAACCATGCGTATTGCGCGACGTGGCTCAGGTGGACGTCCTGGTAATCGACTTCGCCGCCGTTGATCTTGTCGCGCAGCGTGGGGTCGGACTGGTACGGCAGCCGCATCGAGATGCCGTTCGTGCGGGCGAGCGCGCCGTCGAGTTCCGGTGCGGTCGATGCGCCCGTCAGCACGTTGATCCGGAAGTCCTCGCCGCGCGCGTGCGCCGCGTCAATGTGGGCGGCCAGCGCGGCCGGCACGGCCTTCGGATAGCCCGACCCGGTGAAGCCGCTCATGGCGACGGTCATGCCGGGGCGGATCAGCGCGGCGGCTTCGTCGGCGGTGCGGACGAGCGAACGCAGGGCGGGAGCGAGGATGCGTGAAGAAGACATGGCTGGTTATCTGACGCTTGGGTCTGTCGTTGACGTCGCGGGGGGTGTCTCCTGAGCGACGCGAAGCCCTTGGGGCCGCGAGGGGCGGCCCGGCACCACAGGCACGGTCGGAGTATCGCAGAGGCGATCGCCGCGAAATGTCCGCTGGATGCAAAAGATCCTTGCCGGATTTGCCGGGTATCGAACGACCGTTCTGTGACAGGCGATCCGCCCGCGCCGGACACCCACGAAAGGTGCACGAAAGCATCGGGCGAATCGCCGGTTCGCGATCGCCGGCCGTCGCGCGTCGATCGACCGGTCTGTTCGGCTCGGTCATCGCCGCGACCCGTCCGGCGCGGCCGATTGTCGCCCGATGCGGTTTTTCCGGCGCTGACGGAGATCAAGGTCGCATGGGCTGCGCGACACCGGCCGGGCGGCGCGAAAAACACCGCCTCGCCGGCCTGCGAGGCCCGTCCGGCCTTGACAGCCGCGCGACGCGAACCACACTGGAAGACGGGTCCGGCCGCCCGGTCGGCCGCGTCGTTCGCGGGTGCGTTTTTGAACCGGCCGATGCCTGCAAGACGCGGTAACACTCCCGCATGTCAGGACATTGATCGAATAAAAAGCAACAAATTACAATTCCGTATATATTTCGCCGATGGACCAAAGAAAAACCGTCAAACGCCCCGAGCCGCCCCCGCCACGCACCTGGGATGCGCGGCTCGCGCGCTCGCTTGTCCGGCCGCTCGTCGATACGCCGGTCACGCCGAATCACCTCACCACCCTTCGCCTGCTGATCGGCCTCGCCGGCGCCTGGTGCCTCGCGCACGGCGGCTTCGTCTGGGGCAATGCAGGCGCGTTCCTGATCGTGCTGTCGAACTTCGTCGACCACACCGACGGCGAACTCGCGCGCATCAGCGGCAAGTCCAGCAAAATCGGTCATTTTTACGACCTCGCGGCCGATGCGCTCGTCACGGTCGCGCTGTTCGTCAGCATGGGCGTCGGCATCGTCGCCCAGGGCGGCCAGATGGCCGCGTCGCCGGTGCTGCTCGGCGCGGTCGCCGGCGCGGCCGTCGCGCTGATCTTCTTCCTGCGCATGCGGATCGAATCGATCGCCGGCAAGGCCGGCACCAAGCAGGCGTTCGCCGGCGGCTTCGAGACCGAAGACGTGCTGTACCTGCTGCCGATCGTGACGCTCGTCGACGGCGTCGAGCCGTTCCTGCTCGCGGCGTCGATCGGCGCCCCGCTGTTCGCCGCCTGGGTCGTGATCGACTGGTGGCGCATCGTGCGGCGCGGCAACCTCCCGCAGACCCCGGCCGCGCAGAACCCAACCGAAATCCAGGCTTCCAAATGACTCCTAGCACGCGCGACGATTCCGTGCTGAGCCCGGCACGCCCCGCGCCCGTGCGCGCGGCCGCGGCCGATCCCGATCGCACCGTGGCCGACCGCGTCGGCCAGCTCGACCTCGACCGCCTGCGCGGCGACTACACGCGCCAGGGCTCGTTCCTCTACCTCGACACCTTCCTGCCGGCCGACGCGCACGCGAAGCTCGCGAACGCGGCCCGCGCGATGCAGGCCGGCCTGAACCGCAATTACCTGCCCGGCCACAAGCAGGGCGGCAGCGTGAGCCGCCATACGATCGACGAGCAGGCGCCGTACATCGCCGAGCTGTATCGCTCGAAGGCACTCATCTCCTTCCTCGAGAAGATCACCGGCGACAAGCTGATGCTGTCGCCGGACGACGATCCGCACGCGTACGCGCTGTATTACTACACGAAGCCCGGCGACCACATCGGCTGGCACTACGACACGTCGTACTACGATGGCCGCCGCTACACGCTGCTGATCGGCGTGATCGACGAATCGTCGTGCCGGCTCGACTACGAGCTGCATACGCGCAACCCGGACGTGCCTGATCAACCGGGCTCCGTGCAGATCGCCGACGGCGGCATCGTGCTGTTCGACGGCGACAAGCTGCGCCACCGCATCACGCCGCTCGGCCAGAACGAGATGCGCGTGTCGCTCACGTTCGAATACGTGACGAACCCCGGCATGCGGCCGTGGAAGCGCTTCATCTCGAACATGAAGGACGCGATCGCGTATTTCGGTTTCCGCCAGGTGTTCAAGCAACTGGCCACGCGACGCACGAGCGGGTCATGACACGCGCGGGCCTCATCCTGCTGTCCCTCGGGACCGCACTCTTCATCGCACTGCTGGCCTGGCAGGGCGTCGGCGCGGTAGCGTCCACGCTCCTCGCGGCCGGCTGGGGCCTCGCGCTCGTCGCGGCGTTCCACGTCGTGCCGCTCGCGATCGACGCGGTCGCGATCTCCGTGATGTTCCGCCGCGGGCAGCCGGGCGCCGAACTCGGCAACGCGCTGCGCGCGCGCTGGGTCGGCGAATCGGTAAACAGCCTGCTGCCCGCCGGGCAGATCGGCGGCCCCGTGCTGATGGTGCGCTACCTCGCGCAGCGCGGCACGCGGATGGCCGACGCGGCTGCCGCCATGACCGTCGGCACGACGATGCAGGCGCTCGCGCAGATGGCGTTCGCGCTGATCGGCATCGCCGCGTTCAGCCTGTATGCGACGCACGAGTCGGTCGCGTATCTGCGCACGCCCGCGCTGATCGCCACCGGCGTGCTCGGCGCCCTCGCCGTCGCGTTCTACGCGGCGCAGCGACGCGGGCTGTTCGGCCGCGGCCTGCGCCTCGCGTCGAAGCTGCTCGGTCCGCGCGACTGGTCGTCGCTGGCCACGCGCGCCGACGCGATCGACGACGCGGTCGGCGCGCTGTACCGCGATCGCGCGAAAGTCGCGAAGACCTTCGCATTGAGCCTCGTCGGCTGGATCGTCGGCACCGCGGAAGTGTGGCTCGCGCTGCACTTCCTCGGGCACCCGGTCAGCTGGCTCGACGCGCTGCTGCTGGAAAGCGTCGGCCAGGCGATTCGCGGGGCGGCCTTCGCGATCCCCGGCTCGCTCGGCGCGCAGGAAGGCGGCTACCTGCTGCTCGCACCGCTGGTCGGCTTGCCGCCCGACGCAGCGCTCGCGCTGTCGCTCGCGAAGCGCGCGCGCGAACTCGCGCTCGGCCTGCCCGGCCTGCTCTATCTGCATTTCAGTGAAAGAAACTGGCAGCGGCGTCGTGCGCCGCAGCCGCTCGCCGACTGATCGTTCAGATCGCCGGCTTTTTGGTTGGAGAACCCATGCGAGCCATCATTCTTGCGGCAGGCCTCGGCTTGCGCCTGCAACAACCGCCCGAGGCGCAGTTCCCGAAGTGCCTGCTGCGCTTCGACGACGTGTCGCTGCTCGAGCGCCATCTGCGCGTGCTCGACGCCGCGGGCGTCGATGACATCGTGCTCGGGCTCGGCTTCCAGCACGAGAAGGTCGAACAGGAGCTCAAGCGCCTCGGCCGCACCGCCGAGATCGTGATCAACGACCGCTACGACCTCGGCAGCGTGCTGACCGTGCATACCGTCGCCGATGCGATGACGCGCGGCGGCGACGTGCTGCTGATGGACGCGGACGTGCTGTACGACGAGAACATCCTGCACGCGCTGGTGGCCGATGCCGACAAGACCGTCGACCGCCTGCTGATCGACCGCGACTTCGAGGCCGGCGACGAACCCGTCAAGCTGTGCCTGAAGAACGGCGTGCCGGTCGAACTGCGCAAGCAGCTCGCGGTCGACCTCGACTACGACACGATCGGCGAATCGGTCGGCTTCTTCCGCTTCACCGAAGGCACCGCACGCCGCCTCGCGACGATCGTCGCGGGCTACGTCGACAGCGGCCGCGCGAACATGCCGCACGAGGAAGCCGTGCGCGACCTGCTGCTCGAAGGCGGCCATTCGTTCGACGTCGCCGACGTCACCGGCTCGCCGTGGATCGAGATCGACTTCCCGAACGACGTCGCACGCGCGACGCAAGACATTCTTCCCCTGATTCAACGCACCACCGCCGGAGCCGCACGATGAACGCACGCGAACCCAACTTCACCGAATCGCGCAGCGCGCGCCTGCGCCGCATGCTCGTGAGCAGCGATCTCGAATTCCTGATGGAAGCGCACAACGGCCTGTCCGCGCGGATCGTCCGCGAAGCCGGCTTCAAGGGCATCTGGGCGTCGGGCCTCGCGATCTCCGCGCAGTTCGGCGTGCGCGACAACAACGAAGCGAGCTGGACCCAGGTCGTCGACGTGCTCGAGTTCATGGCCGATGCGAGCGACCTGCCGATCCTGCTCGACGGCGACACCGGCTACGGCAACTTCAACAACGTGCGCCGCCTCGTGAAGAAGCTCGAACAGCGCGGTATCGCGGGCGTCTGCATCGAGGACAAGCAGTTCCCGAAGACCAACAGCTTCATCGGCGGCGAGCGCCAGCCGCTCGCGGAAATCGACGAGTTCTGCGGCAAGATCAAGGCCGGCAAGGATTCGCAGACCGATCCCGACTTCTCGATCGTCGCGCGCGTCGAGGCGCTGATCGCAGGCTGGGGGATGGACGAGGCGCTGCGCCGCGCGAACGCGTACGCGGAAGCCGGCGCCGACGCGATCCTGATCCACAGCAAGCTGTCGCGCCCGGACGAGATCCTGCAGTTCGCGCGCGAATGGAGCGGCAAGGCGCCGCTCGTGATCGTGCCGACCAAGTACTACAGCACGCCGACCGACGTGTTCCGCCAGGCCGGCATCAGCACCGTGATCTGGGCGAATCATCTGATCCGCGCGTCGGCATCGGCGATGCAGGCGACCGCGCGCGAGATCCACGAAAGCGAAACGCTGATCAACGTCGAGGACCGGGTTGCGTCGGTCAACGAGATCTTCCGCCTGCAGGACGCCGACGAGTACTCGGCCGCCGAGCGTATCTACCTGTCGTCGTCGTCGCGCGCGTCGAATGCCGCGATCGTGCTCGCCGCGAGCCGCGGCAAGGGCCTCGAAGCCGTGACCGAAGACAAGCCGAAGGTCATGCTGCCGGTCGCCGGCAAGCCGCTGCTGCGCTGGCTCGTCGACGGCTTCAAGACGCACGGCGTGAACGACATCACCGTGGTTGGCGGCTATCGCGCCGATGCGATCGATACGTCGGGCATCAAGCTCGTCGTCAACGAGCGCCACGCGCAGACCGGCGAGCTCGCGTCGCTCGCATGCGCGGCCGAACGCCTGACCGGCGACACCGTGATCTCGTACGGCGACCTGCTGTTC
Organism: Burkholderia sp. MS389; assembly: GCF_016899425.1. Taxonomy (GTDB): domain Bacteria; phylum Pseudomonadota; class Gammaproteobacteria; order Burkholderiales; family Burkholderiaceae; genus Burkholderia; species Burkholderia sola. The sequence continues at coordinate 172,393 of NZ_CP045995.1, read as the reverse complement.
CGCAGCTACATCGTGCGCGACCTTGCGGAGAGCGAGGCCGAGTTCAGCGTGGTGGTCGATTCGTCGCTCACCGAGACCAATCAGAGCGTGCGCGACTTCGCCCTCTGCTCGGCGGCCGACGATCGCGGCCTGTTCGGCCAGAAGACCTATCTGCAACGCGTGTCGAGCGACGTCGCCGCGAGCACGCCGCACGGCCGCTGGATCGGTCTGCTGAACGTGCGCGGCGCCGGTGTCGACCGCCTGAAGGCGATGCTCGCGACGCTGCAGGCACGTCCTGATTTCGACACGCTCGACATCCCGTCGCTGCTGAACGAGCTGATCGCCGCCGGCGAGAAGATCGAGGTGCAGTACGTGCACGGCCACTGGCGCGGCGTCAACGATCTGGAAGACTTCCGTCGCGCGGGCGACTTCGCGCACGGCCAGACGCCGCTGTCCGAACCGGGTACCGGCAACGGGGGCGCGCAATGATCGAAGCGGCCCAGTTCGTCGAGGCCGCGCGCGAACGCGGCTTCGACTGGTACGCGGGCGTGCCCTGCTCGTACCTGACGCCGTTCATCAATTACGTGCTGCAGGACCCGACGCTGCACTACGTGTCGGCCGCGAACGAAGGCGACGCGGTCGCGCTGATCGCGGGCGCGACGCTCGGCGGCAAGCGCGGGATCGCGATGATGCAGAACTCCGGGCTCGGCAACGCGGTGAGCCCGCTCACGTCGCTGACCTGGACGTTCCGCCTGCCGCAGTTGCTGATCGTCACGTGGCGCGGCCAGCCGGGCGTGGCCGACGAGCCGCAGCATGCGCTGATGGGCCCGATCACGCCGGCGATGCTCGACACGATGGAGATCCCGTGGGAGACGTTCCCGACCGACCCCGAACAGGTCGGCCCGGCACTCGACCGCGCGATCGCGCACATGGACGCGACGGGCCGCCCGTACGCGCTCGTGATGCAGAAAGGCAGCGTCGCGCCGTATGAACTGAAGGCGAACCCGGCCGCGAAGCCGCGCGCGCACGTCGCCGCGCAATCGGCGTCGCGCGCGGCGTCGGCCGACGCGTGGCCGACGCGTCACGACGCGCTGCAGCGCGTGATCGCGCATACGCCGGTCGATTCGACCGTCGTGCTCGCATCGACCGGTTTCTGCGGGCGCGAACTCTACGCGCTCGACGATCGCCCGAACCAGCTGTACATGGTCGGCTCGATGGGCTGCGTGACGCCGCTCGCGCTCGGCCTCGCGCTCGCGCGCCCCGACCTGCGCGTGGTGGCCGTCGACGGCGACGGCGCCGCGCTGATGCGCATGGGCGTGTTCGCGACGCTCGGCACCTACGGCCCGGCCAACCTCACGCACGTGCTGCTCGACAATGGCGCGCACGAATCGACGGGCGGCCAGGCGACGGTGTCGCAGCATGTGTCGTTCGCGGGCGTCGCGGCCGCTTGCGGTTACGCGTCGGCGGTCGAAGGCGATACGCTCGACGTGCTCGATGCGACGCTCGCCTCAACCAGCGAGGGGGGCCGGCCATCCGGTGCGCAGTTCGTTCGCGTGGCGATCCGCACGGGCGTGCCCGACGGCCTGCCCCGCCCGACCGTCACGCCGGTCGAGGTCAAGACCCGTCTGATGCGGCACATCGGCGCCGAGCAGACCGAAGCCCACGTTGAAGGAGCCCATTGATGCTGCTGCTGAACCCCGGCCCGGTCACGCTCACCGAACGCGTGCGCCGCAGCCTGCTGCAACCCGATCTGTGCCATCGCGAAGGCGAATTCTTCGACCTGCAGGATGAAGCGCGTGCGCGCCTCGTCGCCGCGTACGAACTCGATCCGGCCGAATGGGCTGCCGTGCTGATGACGGGTTCGGGCACGGCCGCCGTCGAGAGCATGATCGCGGCGCTCGTGCCGCAGGACGGCAAGCTGCTCGTGATCGAGAACGGCGTGTACGGCGAGCGGATCACGCAGATCGCCACGCAGTACGGCATCGCGCATGACGTGCTCAAGCATGAGTGGATGCAGGCGCCGGATCTCGCGCAGATCGGTGCGAAGCTCGATGCAGGTGGGTACTCGCATGTCGCCGTGATTCATCATGAAACGACGACCGGCCGGCTGAATGATCTCGATGCGATCGCCGAAGTCTGTCGTGCCCGTGGCGTGAAGATGCTTGTCGATGGCGTCAGCAGCTTCGGTGCGGAAGCGATCGATTTCGGCGGTGGCGTGATCGACGCCGTTGCCGCTACCGCGAACAAGTGTCTGCACGGCGTGCCGGGCGCGGCGTTCGTGATCGTGCGCCGCAGCGCGCTCGTGAAAGCCGCGAGCCGGACTTACTACCTCGATCTCGGGCGGCTTGCGAAGCTGCAGGATCAGCGGAATACGCCGTTTACGCCTTCCGTGCATGCGTATTACGCGCTCGTCGAGGCGCTGCGCGAGTTTGACGAGGCTGGCGGCTGGCGCGCGCGGCATGCGCATTACAAGGCGCTTGCCGACCAGGCGCAGGCCGGGCTTGCGGCGCGCGGGATGCCGCTGGTGCTGCCGGAAGGTGCGTCGTCGGTCGTGCTGCGTGCGTATCGGCTGCCGCAAGGTGTAACGTACGAAGCGCTGCACGACGGGCTGAAGGCGCGTGGCTTCGTGATTTATGCGGGGCAAGGCGGGCTGTCGAAGGAACTGTTCCGGATCTCGACGATGGGCGCGATTCAGGCGGCTGATGTCGAGCGGTTGTTGGATGGTTTTACCCAGTTGACGCGGTAAGCGTTGTCCGTAACTTCGTCTACGAAAAGGCCCGGAAGGGCCTTTTTTGTTTCCGTACATTCCTCAGAAATACAGGGGCACGTTATCGGCATGCGAGCAAGCGTGACCCTACGGGATCGAGTCAGGAAACAGCCATCCGCTTTCCTATTTCTTGCTCGTTGTTAGAATGCAGCCAACCTCTGGTATTATCAACCTCAACCACGCACAAAAGCAAACCAATATGACCATCGACTATAGAGATTTTGTTTGGGAATGCGATTACGGCGAACACTCTTTCGTACTAAATCGCCTAAAAATTATTCTCTCCACACAAAACCCATACCAACTCGCCTATTGCTTTATTTATGCAAACAACAACCCATACAATCTAGAATTTTATATTGTTTTTGGATATGAAACCCCAGTTGACGGACAAATTGAGGAGATGAAGAAATCGATGGTGGCGTGCGGAGCCAGATATCGATCAGATCTCGTCAACGACGATCTATTCAGTGAACTTGCGAACAAACGCTTCCAATATGCAGCGACTGCCGGTCCAGACAGCATCGACTTCGTTACACCAAGTCTTTTTTGGTACAAAGATCGATCAGAGGTTGCATCCACCATTTCCATGAGGCCGCTAGGAAAGGCCCTACCTGTCTTTCTGAGTCACTCCTCACATAACAAGCCTTTTGTCGAGGACTTGATCCCGTATCTCAACGGAAAGGGTTTGCCCGTATGGTATGACAAGGTCAATATCCAATATGGGGAAACCATTGTAACCGCAATTCAATCTGGAATCGTTACCTCAGGCGCCGTTATATTTTTCATTACACCCGAATTCTTGGAGTCATCCTGGTGCAAGTTAGAAATGGAGGGATTCCTGAGTAGATTTGGTGGCGGGCATAATATCTTGATCTTGTGCGTCATCGCCAAAGATGTCAGCCACGACAAATTACCGATTTTTCTACAAATGAAGAAATATGTCCGCCTCAGCGAGTCTCTAAGTGTCGAGCACGTAGCCAACGAACTCATTCCCGCTCTTAAAGATCACCTGAAGCTGTAGCATGCCGGATAGTCTTGAACGCGATAACATGTGCTGTGCCGATCGGCATTACGTCGAAGTACACTTCCCATAATTCAAAGGGTGCACGGATCGATAAGCGCTTCAACGAAAATTTTCCATCGTGGTTACGAGATCTTTTTGTTTCGCCCTGCTGCTGGCGCTCACTGCCGCCCATGCCGCAGACAGCCAGTCCTGCAGCGACGAAACCGTCACAGCCATCGCCCGCTGGGCCGGCATCGCGAGCGCACGCATCGCCACGCGCGACGCGGACCGGCTCGTCGTCGCGTCGTCGTGCAAGGCCATGCCGAACGCGCCGCAAACGACGATCGCGGCCGTCGCGTTCGATTCGCTGCCCAAAAGCAAGAACCCGGACGAGAGCAAAAAGCTGCAGGTCGTCGCGCTCGTCGAGGGCGGCAAGGTCGTGGCGGCCGATCGGTCGGTGGTCGAAGAGGATGCGGCGACTGAGATCGGCGAGAACAGCTACCGCATCGACACGGCGCCCTACCGTTTGTCACCCGACGTGCGTGCGTTCGGCGTCGTGTTTACCAGCAGCGCGCGCGGGCCAAGTTGCGTGGACGCATACCCCGAGAACGACCTGACGCTGTGGATTCGCGACGGCGCCCGCCTCCGGCCGGTGTTCGGTACAAATCTCCATGGCTGGGTAGCCACCACGGGCACCGCTTGCGGCCCCGACACGAGCGACTTGCGTAGTGAATCTGCGCACATGACGATTGCTGTCGAGAAAACGTCTCACAACGGTTTCGCGGATCTATCGATTACGGCGCACGTCACCGATATGGAAAGCGACGACGACAATGGCTCGGCCACCGGGAAACGTACCATGCGCACGATCGTCAAATACGACGGCAAGTCGTATGGAATCGATATGTTCCGCGACTTCTGGTATTCACCCGCCTCGAAGAAGCGCTTCAAGTAAGGCCACGCGAATCACCACCCCGCCCACCTATTCCACCACCTTCGGCCCGATCGCATCGGTCGGCGCCGGCCTCCGCAACGCGTCGTCCCGCACGCGTCGCGCCTCGCGCGCCGAATAGCGATCCTTCAGCCGCAGGAACGGCTTTTCGACGAGGAAATAGCTGGCGGTCGCAGCAATCAGCGCCCATACGATGCCCAGCGGAAACCCATGCGGCACCGGCAGATCCGGATTCGCAAAAGGCTGCTGCCACAGATAAAGACTGAACGAGATCGTGCCGACGAACACCACCGGCCCGGCGCGCAACCACCGCGCGCACCAGAACTCGCTGCGGAAATTCAGCACGACGATCACGATCGCGATCAGCGCGGCTTCGAGCGTCACGCCGTACGTCGCATTCCAGAAGCCGCCGAGCCGGTGTTCGGCGAGCGGCATGCCGAGCAGCACGACGAACACGAGCGCCGTCACGATGCGCGCCTCGCCGCGCCACGAGCCGATCCACGCTTCGAGCCGTTCGCGGTTGAGCGACGCATAGCAGCCGATCAGGATCGGATCGATACCCGTATGCAGCATCATCCCGAGCTGGCCGCGCAGCGCGGGCGCGAGGAAATACGTGGTCGCACGGACCAGCGGCACGATCAGGATCAGCGCGGCCAGCCAGCGCGTGCCGGTGCGGCGGATGCCGAACACGAACAGCAGCGGCCAGAACCAGTAGAACTGCTCCTCGAGCGCGAGCGACCAGAAATGGCCGAGGTACCACGCGCCGTCCGGATGCAGCGCGTTGTCCCCGGTCAGCCCGAACCACGCCGAGTAATTCCACAGGTGCAGCGCCGCATAAAGCCACTGCCGGCGGTCGACATCGAACCCGCCGGCGAACGCGACGATCGCCACCGCCGCGAGATACACGTAGCAAGCCGGCCAGATCCGCAGCGCACGGCGCACGTAGAACGACGTCAGCGCGATGCCGCCCGTGCGCGCGAACTCGGCGCGCAGCACGTTGGTGATCAGGAAACCGCTCAGCACGAAGAAGATCAGCACGCCGAGCCGGCCGTCGGCGATCAGCCGCAACGGCGCGTACCAGCCGGTATAGCCGCCGGGTAGCACATGCTCGGCATGACCGACGACGACCATCGCGACCGCGACGGCGCGCAACCCGGTCAACTGCGTGACGCGATGGTTCATCGGCTGGTTTCCGTTGGCACGGTGAAGGAGCGGGAATGGGTCGGCGTCCGATCAGCCCGCCGACCTGTCGCCGGATTTTGTATGAAAAATATCGGAATGAAATTACTTCAAAAATCCGCGTGACTCACACCGCCGGCGACGCTGCTTCCCGGCGGGTCAACGTCCGGCGCGACGAATGGGCATAATGACAATCCTTGTCCGGCGGCGGCCGGTCCGATGCCCACGCAACGACTTTTGCGGCGCAGCAATCCACGCAGTCCCGTACCCCGCCCGCGCACCGGTCCGCGCCTCGTCCGCCTCCTGTCGACCCTCACCCGGAGTCTGCCTGTGTATCCACCGATCGAACCTTACGCCCACGGCCACCTCGACACCGGCGACGGCCATCGCATCTATTGGGAGCGCTGCGGCAACCCGGCCGGCAAGCCCGCCGTGTTCCTGCACGGCGGCCCCGGCGCCGGCTGCGGTCCCGACCATCGCCGCCTGTTCGATCCCGAGCGCTACGACATCCTGCTGTTCGATCAGCGCGGCTGCGGCCGCTCGACGCCGCACGCGAGCCTCGAGAACAACACGACGTGGGATCTGGTCGCCGATATCGAGCGCCTGCGCGAGATGGTCGGTGCCGATCAATGGCTCGTGTTCGGCGGCTCGTGGGGCAGCGCACTGGCGATCGCGTATGCGGAAACCCATCCGGAACGCGTGAGCGCGCTGATCGTGCGCGGCATCTTCACGATGCGTCGCGCGGAATTGCTGTGGTACTACCAGGACGGCGCGTCGTGGCTGTTCCCCGATCACTGGGAAGACTTCCTCGCGCCGATTCCGGAAGCCGAGCGCGGCGACCTGATGGCCGCCTACCATCGTCGGCTGACCGGCGACGACGAAGCCGCGAAACTCGAAGCCGCGCGCGCATGGAGCATCTGGGAGGGCCGCACGATCACGCTGCTGCCCGATTCCGCGCTCGCCGCGCACTTCGCGGACGGCCACTATGCGCTCGCGTTCGCGCGGATCGAAAACCACTACTTCGTGAACAAGGGCTTCGTCGAGGAAGGCCAGTTGCTGCGCGACGCGCATCGTCTCGCCGGCATCCCTGGCGTGATCGTGCAGGGCCGCTACGACATCGCGACGCCGGCGCGCACCGCGTGGGAGTTGTCGAAGGCGTGGCCGGACGCCACGTTCGAAATCGTGCCCGGCGCCGGGCACGCGTACAACGAGCCGGGGATTCTGGAGGCGCTGGTTGCGGCGACGGACCGGTTCGCCGCCTGAGCGACGTCACGCGACGCGGCGCGTGTTGCCGTGCCTGCCGGCACGCTCACGCGCCGCCCCATCACAACGCCGCTTCGACGATCGTCCGGCCGCTGATCGCCCGCTCGACGAGCTGTTCGTCGCCGACCTTGCGGATCGCGTCGTCGAGCAGCCCTTCCGGTTCTTCGGTCGCCACCTTCAGCAGGCCCGACAGTCCGCGCGCGTCGAGTACCACCAGCGTTTCCATCGAATCCGCACGGCTCACGAGCACGCGGCGGAATGCCGGACCCGCGCCGAAGCTCGCACAAAGCTCGATCTTCTCGTTGCCGAGCGTATAGTCGAAATTCTTGATCATGTCCGCCGCCGTTGCAGGGAAATGGCGACGCGCGACGGCGCGGCGCCGTGACGTCGACGCACCCGCGCGTGCCGCCGGCGCGCCGGACCGGGGTCCGAGCCGTCCGCCGGCATCACCATGCTAGGCGTGCAGAATTAACGAAGACTTAAAGCGTTGGCAGGGTCTCGCGCCCTGGTGGGACGCGCATCGGGGGTGCCAAACCGGCCGGTCGTCGCACAAGCGGAGCTCACCACGAATAGCCCTGCATGCCGTAATTCGTATCGTGTCGGCGTCCCCACCACGGCAGGTAGGCATTGTTGCCGCCGCGTGCGCGGAACCAGTCCTTGTCGGGATCGATCGGCGTGAGCTTCGACGGTGGCCGGACAACGACCGCGACGGGATGCTCGGGATCGGTCGTGCCGGCGACGAGTGCGTTGCCGCCGAAGTGGTTGATCCGGCCGATCGCAAGCGCGACGTCGGTCAATGCGCTGCCGGTTCCCATGTCGCCGAGTAGCGCGGCCGTGTTGAATGCCTGCTTCGAGTGGTCGTATTCGGGGAGGGTTTCGGTCAAGGTCCGGGAGAGCGAGGCAAGACGTGCCGACGATGCATCGCTGCCCTTGCCTGCGTCGTGAACGATGTAATGGAGATCCGGGACCGCGACGCCTGCGTTGCGTGACGCCTGGTCGATGGTCGCCTTCCACGCCTGCACGGCGCGGGTCGTGCCGACCTTCTGCGGAAAATCATGCGTATTGCCGGTTGCGGCCTTGCCGATCCAGGCGAGCGGTTCGCGCTCGGTTTTGAAGGCTGGGCCGGCGAGGAACAGCGCGACCAGATTCTCGTTGATCTGTGCATCCGTGGGCGGGAAGTTGGGTGCGTCCCAGTTCATCACCCAGACGCTCTTGTCGGGATTCGCCTGCAAGTAGTCCAATGCGTTGTTCAGCGATGTGAAGCCGGCGTTGGGGCCGCCTTGCGTGATTTGTACGTCGGGAGGCGTGTCGCGGCTCCACAAAGTCTTGGGTGACGGCGGGCCGATCTCGAAGAAGTTCATCATCCGATCGATCATGCGCGATCGGGCATAGGCCGCGTCGAGGCGAAGTGGAGTGGCAATTTCGACCCGGATACCAGCGAGTTCACGCCAATCGATTTGCTTCTCGGGCTTCACCGTGTAGAAATATTTTGCGTTGCTAATATAACGGGTGCGTATGAGCAGGATGAATTTATCAATGTACTTGGCATAGAATCCCTTGAATGTCTCCTCACCGCGATTACCGTACACCAGTGCGCCAATTGATTGAAGCGTCGCAAAGGATTTAGGATCGGTTCGAACCATGTCATCGCTTTTGTTCGGTGCGGCAAGCCCTTGCGTCCACAGCAATTGCCATTCTGTCGGGTAGTCCATGCGTTGCAACGGGTTCAACCAAATCAGGCCGACTACCTGCGCAACGAATGGCTTCGCCGGCTCTTCGACTGCGGGAACTGCGTTCGCTATCGGCTCAGGGGCGGGTGCGGAATGCACCGAACGGACCATGGCCGTCGTGAACAGAAACGCCACGAGTGCCATCAGACTCGGCACTACTACAAATCGCTTCATCCAATCTCCTATTTCGAATTGGGTCGAGTCGGGTTGCTCAACGTGCGCCATCAGTACGGCTGCGATCATCCACGCTGCGACCGCAACGGCGACACGTCGAGGCCATGTAGAAATCAGAATCTTCAAATCGCGCCCCCGACCTTGAGATAGACTTGTCCTTCGCGTTCGTCCACGATCGCGGAGGGAATCTTGCCTTCGCTTTTCTCGGCACGTACCCATTCATCGAGGGGCGTTCTATCGAGCGTTCCTGACGCAAAATAGTCGTAGTACTTCTTGTTCGGATTGCCATTGGGAATGCCGTCCCCCATCCGCCAATCCGCCTCGATCCGCAAGTCGTAGAGTTGATCCGGCGTCAGATAGGAAACCCCGATCGCCACATCGTACGCAAGCGCCTTTTCGGCGTGCTTCGGATTGGTCATCGTCGTGGAGTGATTCGTCGGGCTGTTGGTCGAGCCACGATCGAGCCAATCGACAATCTGCTTGTCGCGCCATTCCTTGTAGCCCTCCGGCATTTCGCTCTTGCCGTCCTCGCCGATCACGTGGCCATTACCATCGAGCCATTCCGTATTCAGCGTTCGCCGCGCCTCCATCCGCATCAGCGCGCGGTCCTCGTAACGCTGTCCGGCTTCGCTCTCTGCCGTCCCTTGCGCGACACTGTCCGCGTTCTTCGCCTCGTACTGATCGTAAGGATCGTCCGCACGCTTGTCTGCCTCGCTCTTGCTTGCGTCGCGCCATGCGGCCGGCGGATCGTTGCCTTCGTTGAAGTCGCTTGTCGCATTGCCGTCCTTCGTTTCGATGGGCTTGCCGAAACGCAACGCTTGCGGCGCGAACGGTTCGTCGAGCGCCGGCGCGTCCGCCACCACGGCCCAGCGCTCCGGCGGATCGGCGTTCACGCGGAACATATTCAATGCCGAGCTGAACCCGGTCACGACAAACATCAGCGGCGCGGTTGCAAGCGTAGCCGCCACGCCCCAGACACTTTCGTTCCCTTTGAGCGCACCGATGAGGTTGAACTTGGCAGGTGGCGAAGGCGGATACCAAAATCCCGACGTCGTTCCCTTTTTGCCATGCCGCCAGTCATCTTCCCAATACTGATAGCGCTCCTGCACGCCAACCTGGAAGCCGGAGGCAAAGACGCGCTGCGTCAGCACGTCGGGGACGCTGATATCGTTCAGCTCGTTCTCGTCGATGCCGCGCCAGCCGATGCCTTGAACCGTGACCGCCGAAATCACCTGGTCGTGTGGACAGCAATACGCGGTGACGCGACCATAAGTCGATTCGTTCAGGCCGTGGCGAGCCCGATCCTCTTGTGCCGCATAAGACCGCTTGCTGGTCGGTGATACCCGTTCGTTGGCCATGTCTTCATCGATCTTGCCGGCGGGCAGTTCGTAGGTTTTGCGCGTGCCGATGATCGACAGAAACTTGCCGAACGTTTTCGTGCGCGCGGCGTAGGTCTGCCGTCCGCGACGACCGCTGCCGTCCCTGGTCGCGCGTTGCGACCAGGTATCCATGAACGTATCGGATGGATTCGGGCCGTCTGCGCGCGCAAGGCTGTACGGCGCATTCGCCAGTACGTAGGCATCCGCCACGCAATGCCCGCTACGTCCCCACGGATCTTCGACATCGGGCAGTGCATCGCCGAAGAACGCCGCCGTCAGGCCCACGATGTTGCCCTGGCTATGGCATACGACGGTAATCGGCACGTCGGCCTGCATGCGGCGAATCGACTCGATCAGCCTCGCAAGGCGCAACGCCGCGAGCACGCCATATGCGCGGGGCGGCGCGCGATACAGCGGCCGGTTGGTCGGGTTGATCCCCTGGACGGTCAGCCACCCGGCCGCGCGGTCGTCGAGGCCGCCGTGCCAGAGATCGGGCAGGCTCGCGCAGCCGTTCGTGAACGGACCGCCGCCCCAATAGTCCTTCTCGTTCAGGAAAATCTTGTCGCCGTACTCTTTCAGCTCTGCGGCGGTTGCCCGATAGCCCCATCGGAAATGAATGACGGGCGAGAACGACGGATCAGGCTTGACGTAGTTGTCCGCAAGCAGCTTCGGATTCACAAACCCATCCGGCGTCACGCTTTCCGTGTACTTCGCCGGCACCAATTGCCCGGCGTCGATGCCGTGATACATCAATTGATCGTCCAGCCGGCCGAGCCGGCGATTCAGGCCATCGCACAGCCCCTGCTCGGCGGCTTCGAACCATTCGCCTTCGGAGTTCACGCCATGGACGAAGATGACGATACCGGGCAACGGCATTTGCTTGATGCAGATCAGCCGAGTGTCTTTCGTCCACATCGACACCCCGTCGCCTCGGCCGACGACAATCGGTGGAGGCTTGCGTGGCGTTCCGGTGCTGTCCGACTCGGTGGCATCGATCGACCGTGCGACGGGTTCATCCATCGCCGATCGATGATCCGGATAAAGCTGCGTCACCCTGGCTCCTGCGCGCGATTTGGTGTTTTGCTGCCGTTCCGCCGCCAGCCGTTCAGGCTGACGCGACGTGAACGCAGATCCGGATCATCGGAAATCCGGGCACCAGCGCACAAGTGCAGTTTTCTCTTTTCCTACAGAATTGAACTCGTCCGACTCAATCGAACAGAATGACACGTGACTTTCCGGTCATGTCTCACGGTCGAGTACGAAGTGTCTTCCGAGCCGCGCGCATGGACCGTCCGGTTCGCAGCCGTCACGAACGTACGCGTCTGCAGACACGCGATCAACAAACGACCGCTCCGATCGGCGAACCCGCGTCAATCGGCATCGAGCGGCTCGACCGTCACGCCGACCTTCAGCTCCTGATCCGCGCCGCCGCCGCGGATCACGCCGCGCAGCGGCGTCACGTCGGCATAATCGCGGCCGACCGACAGCATCACGTAGTCGTCGCCGGGCGCACGATCGTTGGTGGGATCGAGTTGCAGCCATCCGTTGTCCTCGGGCCACGCGGGGTCGTAAACCTCGACCCACGCATGCGAAGCGTCGGCGCCGATCAGCCGCGGCTGGCCCGGCGGCGGCTGCGTGAGCAGGTAGCCGCTGACGTAACGCGCGGCCAGCCCGAGCGAGCGCAGCGCGCCGATCATCACGTGCGCGAAATCCTGGCACACGCCCTTGCGCAACCGCAGCGCGTCGAGCGCCGACGTCGTGATGTCGGTGCTGTTCGGCGTGTACGCGAAATCGGCATGCACGCGCCGCATCAGGTCCCATGCCGCCTGCACGAGCGGCCGTTGCGACGTGAAGCTCGCGGCCGCGTATGCGGCGAGTTCCGGGTCGCACGCCACGTGCGGCGACGCGAACACGAATTCGCTCGCCGGGTCGTAAGGCTGCCCCGCGCGAAACCGCAGGCGGTCGCGCACGGCCTCCCATGCGGTGGCATGCGCGGCGTCCGGGTTCGCGATCGCAGGCGGCGGCGCGCCGCGCGCGCCGAGCGACCACACGGGCGGCGTCACGCGCACGGTGCTGCGGCTGCGCACCAGCAACGTGTCGTGCGGCAGGTTCAGCGCGAACGACGCACGTGCATTGCCGAACGCGTCGACTTCGGTACAAACCGATTCCGGTGCGGGTTCGATGTCGAGCGAGAACGACAGCACCTGCTGGCGCGGCGTCGCGAGCGGTTGCAGGCGTGCCTGGTGCTGCGCGGATTCGACGCGCGCCGCATAACGGTATTCGGTGTCGTGCGTGACACGCAGCAACCGGCCCGGTGCGACGGCGGCCGGCGCACCCGTCGCGGCCGGAGCCGAGGGCGGCGCCTGCCGTGCGTTGCCGGAACCAGCCGGGGTTTTCGGTGCGCCTTTCGTCGTCACCATAGCGTCCTGCCCGCCTCGCGCACGTGGCTGAAATAGCGCTCGCCGATCCGGTTCGACAGCTCCCAGACGGCCTTTACCGTCGTGTCGAGCGCGGCGAGCAGCTTGTCGTGTCGGCCGTCTTCGGCGGTCTCGCACAGCTCGTGCAGCGACCACGCGGGGATGTCCGGAACCGTCTCGGCCAGTTCCGACAGCGCATAGCCTTCGCCGCGTTCGACCTTCGTCAGCCGGCCGCACAGCGCCTGCACGACCCAGCCGAGCGAGCGCGGGTTGTCGGTATCGAGCACGACGAGCGACAGCAGCGGCGCGACGTCGAAGCCGCGCTGGAAGCGCGAGCGGAACGTGATCGTGCTGTCGAACAGTTCGAGCACGAGCTCGAAGCCGTCCTGCCGATGCACGGCACCTTCGTCGAACGCGAACTTCAGTACGCTGCACAGGAAGTCGAGCCGGTCGATCTGCCGGCCGATCGACAGCAATCGCCAGCCGTCGTCGCGCGTCATGTTGTCGGTCTGCGCACCGGTGATCGCGCCGAGCAGCAGGCCGAGGCGCTCGAGCAACTGCAGCGCGTCGTTGCCGACCTGCTCCTCCGCTTCCTGCTGTCCTGCGCTGTCGGCGAACAGTTGGGTCGCGTCGTCGATCAGCCGCCACTGATCGCTCGACAGCCGTTCGCGGATCGCGGCAGCCGCGCCGCGCATGCCGAACAGGCACGACGCGATCCCCGACGTGCGGTCGGCGCCGCGCGTCAGCGACGTCGCCAGCTCATGCTGGAACGCGCGCGGCGCATCGACGGCGTGCGGCGCATCGGCCGCGATCAGCCCGGTGTCCCGGCACAACGTGTCGATCAGTTCCAGATGCGCGGGACTGTCGACGTCGTCTTCGCCGCGCAGCCGTTCGAGCGCGGCGCGCGCGAGGCGCATCAGGTTGGTCGCGCGCTCGGTGTAGCGGCCGAGCCAGAACAGGTTCTCGGCCGCGCGGCTCGCGATCGCGCGCGGCCGCTCGACGAGGTCGTCGGGACCGAGATGCGTCTGCAGCAGCGTCGTCGAATCGACGATGCCCTCGGTCATCACCCACGTGTCGACGGTGCTGCCGCCGCGCGGCATCGGCGCGTTGAACAGCGCGTCGCGCGTGCCGACCCGCGACAGCCCGCCCGGCAGAAGCCGCCAGCGCTGCGCGCCGTCGGCGAGCGCGAACACGCGCAGCAGCAGCGGCTTCGGCACGATGCGCGCGCTGTCGTTGCCGTCGGGCGCGTCGGGCCGCGGCCAGGTCGGCGCCTGCGACAGCGGCAGGTCGGCCTGCACCGTGTAGTGTTCGGGCTGCGCGAGAATCCGCGCGCGCCATTCCGCCAGTTGCGCCTGCGTGAGCCGCGCGCCGATCACCGGTTCGAATGCACCGCCTTCCTGCACGTCGGGTGGATAGGATGCCTTCACGATGCCGCGCGCGAGCTGCGGCAGCGCGTCGTCGCACGCGGCCGCCTCGCCGCACCACCACGAATGCACGGCCGGCAGCGTCAGCGTTTCGCCGAGCAGCGCTTCCGCGAGACGCGGCATGAAGCCGAGCATCGCCGGCGACTCGAGGAAGCCCGAGCCCGGCGCGTTCGCGAGCAGCACGTTGCCCGCGCGCACGGCCTGCAACAGCCCCGGCACGCCGAGCATCGAATCGGGCCGCAGTTCGAGCGGATCGAGCCACGCATCGTCGACGCGCCGCAGGATGCCGTGCACCGGTTCGAGCCCGCTCAGCGTCTTCAGGAACACGCGGTTGTCGCGCGCGGTCAGGTCGCCGCCTTCGACGAGCGTGAGGCCGAGATAGCGCGCGAGATACGCATGCTCGAAATAGGTCGCGCTGTGCGGCCCCGGCGTCAGCAGCACGATCCGCGAACTCTTCGCGGCAGGGCTGAGCGACTGCATGCTCTGCAGCAGCGCGCGGTACGCGGACGCAAGCCGCTGCACGCGCAGCCCGCGAAACCCGCGCGGAAAGAGCCGCGACACGATCAGCCGGTTCTCGAGCAGGTAGCCGAGCCCGGCCGGGCCCTGCGTGTGCTGCGCGACGATCCGCCATTGGCCGTCCGGGCCGCGCGCGAGATCGAACGCGACGACGTGCAGCCACGTATCGCCCGGCACGCGCGCGCCGCGCATCGCACGCAGATACCCGGGGTGGCCGGTCACGAGCGCGGGCGGCAGCAGCCCGCGCTGCAGGATCGTCTGCGGCCCGTACAGGTCGGCCAGCGTCGCATTGAGCAGCCGCACGCGCTGCAGCACGCCACGCTCGATCCCGACCCAGTCCTCGGGCGTGACGATCAGCGGCAGCAGGTCGAGCGACCACGGGCCGACCGCGCCGTCGCCGGCGCGCTGCTCGTGCAACTGGTAGAACAGGCCGTTCTCGCGCATGCGCCGGTGCAGCGCGTCGGCGCGGCGGTCGAGGTCGGCCACGCCGTCGCTGCCGATCGACGTGAAGAAGCTGCGCCACGCGGGCGCCAGCGCAGGCGCGTGCAGGCCGGCCGCGCTGCCGCGCAGTTCGTCGTAGCGGCCGGCGGCGGCCGGCGCCGCGAGCGCGGCGGCCAGTTCGGCGGCGTCCGGCTGCGCGCCGGTATCGAAAAGCGTGGGCATCGCGTCGAGGGCGGCGAGATGGTCGAGGTCAATGGGCGGCACGATGTCGTTCCGTCGTCAGGGTGCGGCCGCGCATGCGCGCCGCCATTCAGGCGGCAAGCCGCAGTGCGGAACCGCATTCTGCCCGCATCCTAGCATTCCGGCGGGGCCGCGACCGGCCGATGCGCCGGGCGGTCGCGAACCGCGCATCGTCGTCCGCCCTGTCATCGATCGATCACGGCCGCCGCAAGTCGAGCGTGAACGGGAATTCGCGGCTCGGCGCGGCAGCCGCGACCTCCATCCGCCCCGGCGTGTGCCCGATCTCGACGAAGCGTGCGAGCCGGCGGCTCTCCGCTTCGTACGCATTGATCGGGAACGTCGCGTAGTTGCGGCCGCCCGGATGCGCGACGTGATACCGGCAGCCGCCGAGCGAGCGTTGCAGCCACGTATCGACGATGTCGAACGTGAGCGGCGCGTGCACGCCGATGGTCGGATGCAGCGCCGACGGCGGCGACCACGCCTTGTAGCGCACGCCCGCGACGTATTCGCCGACGGTGCCGGTCGGCTGCAGCGGCAGCGCGCGGCCGTTGACGGTCACGACGTGCCGGTTGTCGTTCAGCCCCGTCACACGCACTTCGAGCCGTTCGACCGACGAATCGACGTAGCGCACCGTGCCGCCGGGCGCGCCTTCCTCGCCCATCACGTGCCACGGTTCCAGCGCCCCGCGCAGCGACAGTTCCATCCCGTTCACCGCGATCTGCCCGAACAGCGGAAACCGGAATTCGAAGTGCGGGGCGAACCACGCCGGATCGAACGCGAAACCGGCGTCGCGCAGCTCGGCCAGCACGTCGTCGAAATCCATCTGAAGAAATTCCGGCAGCATGAACCGGTCGTGCAGCGCGGTGCCCCAGCGCGTGAGCGGCGTCGTGTACGGCGCGGCCCAGAAGCGCGCGACCAGCGCGCGCAGCAGCAGTTGCTGCACGATGCTCATCCGCGCATGCGGCGGCATCTCGAACGCGCGCAGTTCGAGCAGGCCGAGCCGGCCGGTGGACGAATCGGGCGAATACAGCTTGTCGATGCAGAACTCGCTGCGGTGCGTGTTGCCCGTCACGTCGATCAGCAGGTTGCGCAGCACGCGGTCGACGAGCCACGGCGGCATGTCCTGCCCGAACAGCAGCTTGTTGCGCTGGATCTCCGCGAACGCGATGTCGAGCTCGTAAAGCTGGTCGTTGCGCGCCTCGTCGACACGCGGCGCCTGGCTCGTCGGCCCGATGAACAGCCCCGAGAACAGGTACGACAGCGACGGATGGTTGTGCCAGTACGCGATCAGGCTCGCGAGCAGATCGGGGCGGCGCAGGAACGGGCTGTCGGCCGGCGTCGCGCCGCCGAGCACGAAGTGGTTGCCGCCGCCCGTGCCGACGTGCCGCCCGTCGACCATGAACTTCTCGCTGCACAGCCGCGATTGCCACGCGGCGTCGTACAGGAATTCGGTGTGGTCGACGAGCTCGTCGAAGCTCGCGGCCGGATGGATGTTCACCTCGATCACGCCGGGATCCGGTGTCACCTGCAGCAGCTTCAGCCGTGCGTCGCGCGGCGGCGGATAGCCTTCGAGCACGAGCTTCACGCCGAGTGCGTGGGCGGTCAGCTCGATCGCGCCGAGCAGGTCGAGATAATCCTCGAGCGCGGCGAGCGGCGGCATGAACAGGTACAGGATGCCGTTGCGCACTTCGACGCACAGCGCGGTGCGCGTGATCCACGCGGCCGATTCGAAGCGCTCGGGCCGGCGATGCGGATCCGCGGCGTCCGGTCGGCCGCTCGCGGCCGTGCCGTCGTCGCGCCACTGCATCACGGTCTGCGCGGACGCTTCGCGATGCACGCCGGCCAGATAGCGCGGCGCGTCGGCCGGGCCCGCGTAACGGGCGCGAATGGCGGCGGCGTCCGGCAGCACGTCGCGCGGCGCGAACGGATCGCGCTCGACAAGGTACGGATAGTCGGCGCGCGCCGCCCACGGCAGCGAATCGAGCGGCAGCCGATAGCCCATCGGCGAATCGCCCGGCACGAGATACATCCGCTCGTCGCGGAAGAACCACGGGCCCGTCTGCCAGCGCGGCCCGGCGAGGCCCGGCGCGTCGTCCGTGCGCTTGACCGGCAGCACGTAGCCGACCACGCTGTCGAGCTGCTGCTCGAAAACCTTGCGCAGCCGCGCGCGTTCGAGCTCGTCGTCGAGGCGCGCATCGAACGGATCGACGTTGACGGGCAGCCGGCGCTCGCGCCACAAGTAATACCAGACGTCCTCGTAGCCAGGCTGGATGAATTCGCCGCTCAGGCTCAGCCGCGCGGCGAGTGCATCGATGAAGCGCTTCGCGTCGTCAGTGGTGTACGACGACGGTTCGCGCTCGTCGGCGAACAGCGACGGATCGTGCCACACGGGCTGACCGTCTGCGCGCCAGAAGATCGACAGCGCCCAGCGCGGCAGTTGCTCGCCCGGGTACCACTTGCCCTGCCCGAAATGCAGGAAGCCGCCGTCGCCGTATTCGGCGCGCAGCCGCTGCACGAGTTCGGTCGCATAGCCGCGCTTGGTCGGGCCGAGCGCGTCGGTGTTCCACTCGGCGCCGTCGCGATCGTCGATCGACACGAAGGTCGGCTCGCCGCCCTGCGTGAGCCGCACGTCGCCGGCGGCCAGCGCGCCGTCGACCTGCGTGCCGAGCGCGAGCACGGCCACCCACTGCGATTCGGTGTACGGCTTCGTCACGCGCGGCGATTCGTACACGCGCGTCACGCTCATCTCGTGCTCGAACGACACCTCGCACTCGTCGATCAGCCCTTCGACCGGCGCGGCGCTCGTCGGCTGCGGCGTGCACGCAAGCGGAATATGCCCTTCCCCGGCGAGCAGGCCCGACGTCGGATCGAAGCCGATCCAGCCGGCGCCCGGCAGATAGACCTCGCACCATGCATGCAGGTCGGTGAAATCGACCGACGTGCCGCTCGGGCCGTCGAGCGATTTCACGTCGGGGGTCAGCTGGATCAGGTAGCCGGACACGAAGCGCGCGGCGATGCCGAGATGGCGGCACAGCTGCACGAGCAGCCACGCGCTGTCGCGGCACGAGCCCGACGCGAGTTCGAGCGTCTGCACGGGCGTCTGCACGCCCGGCTCCATCCGCACCAGATAACCGATGTCGCGCTGAAGCTGCTGGTTCAGCGCGACGAGGAAGTTCACGGTGCCGGCCGGCGTGCGGTCGACGCCGTCGAGATACGCGCGAAACAGCGGCGCGGCGCTCGTCTGCGGGTCGCACGCGAGATACGGCGCGAGTTCGGTCTTCAGCGCGTCGTCATAGCTGAACGGGTATTGCTCCGCGCTCGCTTCGAGAAAGAAGTCGAACGGGTTGTACACCGACATCTCGGCGACGAGATCGATCGTGATCTCGAAGTGCTCGGTGCGCTCCGGAAACACGAGCCGCGCGAGATAGTTCGAGAACGGATCCTGCTGCCAGTTGATGAAGTGCTGCGCGGGCTCGACCGTCATCGAATACGCGAGGATCGGGGTCCGGCAATGCGGCGCGGGCCGCAGTCGCACGACCTGCGGGCCGAGGTTGACGAGCCGGTCGTAGCGATAGCGGGTGGTGTGATGCAGCGCGACGTGGATGGACATGGGAGCTCGAGTCGGGTTGGGCCGGCCGCGCACGCCGCGTCGTTTGCGACGCGGCGGCCCGGCATGGCGGATGCGGCGAAGGCGCGCCGCGGGTCAGACGAGTTCCGGCGTCTGCACGACGCTGATCTCGACGCCGACGGCCGTCGCGCCGAGCCCCGTCACCGGCTGCGCGTCGCGATGGTCGAGGCCGACCGCGATGCGCACGTAGCGTTCGTCCGGGCAACGGTTCATGAACGGGTCGAAACCGACCCAGCCGAGCCCTTCGACATAGGCCTCCGCCCACGCATGGCCGGCCGGCTGCTGCATCAGCGCCGTGGCTTGCGGCTGCGCGCCGAGCGCCGCGTGCGGCTGCCCCTGGGATTGCGACTGCGATTGCCCTTGCGATTGCGATTGCGCGGCATGCGATGCGCCGAGCACCTGCTGCATCCCGTCGCCGCTCTGCAGCGCGAGCGCTTCCTCGTCCTCGACGTCGGTCCCATTCTGCTTCGCATCGGCGATGCGCTGCATCGCGCTGTCGGCCAGCACGTAGCCCGAGATGTAGCGCGCAGGGATCTTCAGCACGCGGGCGGCCGCGATGAACGCGTGCGCATGGTCGCGGCTCGTGCCCTCGCCGCTTTGCAGCGCGGTTTCCGCATCGACGGGCGCGTCGGCGGCCAGGTTCGGCGCGTACGCGATGCGGCCGTGCACTTCCGTCATCAGCCAGTGCAAAGCGTCGAGGCCGTGCGGCTCGATCGGCAGCGCGTCGGTCAGCGCGCGCACGGTGTCGCCGGCCTTCGTGAGCGCTGTTTCGCGCTCGAAGATCCACGGCGGCGCATAGCCTTCAGGATTCCCGATAATGCCCGAGCGGTCCTGCGTCTCGACGACGCCGGCCGCCACGACGACGATCTCGGCCTTCGCGCCGCGATCGTGGCGCACGAGGTCGATCCGGTTGCCGAGCCCGTCGGCGTAAGACAGCGTCGGCTCGACGCCGTCGATCGTGACCTGCCACGCGCGCACCGTCTGCCCGGGGCCCGACTGCGGGCGCAGCCGCAACCGTTGCAGCGCGTGGGTGGCCTGATCGTCGAACTGATAACGCGAAATGTGTCGGATGGCGAGTCGCATGGCAAGTCTCAGTCGAAGTTGTAAGCCTGGGCGATTTCGAGCCCGAGGCTGTTGTTACGGCCGATGAAGTCGGTCAGGAACTCGTGCAGGCCGCTCTTGAAGATTCGCTCGACCGACGTATCGGACAGCATTTGCAGGATCTTCGTGGCCGTGTCGTGACATGGGTGTGTCACGCCGTAATCCTTCGCGAGCAGGTTCAGGCTCGATACGACGCGCCCGTAGCAATAGCGCAGCGAACGCGGCATGCGGCCGTTCAGGATCAGGTAGTCGGCAATGTTCAGCGGCTTGTACTGCACGTCGTACACCCAGCGGTACGAGCGATGCGCGGCCACGCAGCGCAGGATCGTCTCCCATTGGTAGTTGTCGAGGATCGTGCCGACGTGCGATACCGACGGCAGCAGCAGGTGGTATTTCACGTCGATGATCCGCGCGGTGTTGTCCGCGCGTTCGATGAATGCGCCGATCTGCGCGAAATCGAAGATCTCGTTGCGCAGCATCGTGCTGTAGAAGCTGCCGAGAATCAGTGCGGTTTCGCGTTTCACCTGGTCGAGCACGGCCGGCAGCTCGCTTTCCGGCACCGGCTGCGCGAACGCGCGGCGCAGCGCGAGCCACGCGCCGTTCACGCTTTCCCACGCCTCGCGCGTGAGCGCCGTGCGTACCATCCGCGCATTCGAGCGCGCGGCCTCGATGCACGACAGCACGCTCGACGGGTTGTCGCGGTCGCGCAGCAGGTAGTCGGTCACGGTATCGGCCGCATACGCGTCGTATTTCTCCCGATAGCCGTCGTCCGCGCCCGAGCTGACGAGCACCGACGACCATTCGGCCGGCGCGTCGGCCGTGCGCGTGAGCGCCATCCGCAGCCCGGCATCGACGATGCGCGCAATATTCTCCGCGCGCTCGATATAGCGGTACATCCAGTAGAGACCGCTTGCAGTACGTCCCAGAAGCATCTCGTGTCCACTCCGTCTTCGTTCGGTTCGCGCGCCGACTCCGGCGCGCGCGGTCGTGCCCGGCTCAGTCGGCCAGCACCCAGGTGTCCTTGGTGCCGCCGCCCTGGCTCGAGTTGACGACCAGCGATCCTTCCTGCAGCGCGACGCGCGTGAGCCCGCCGGGCGTGATGCGGATCCGGTCCGACACCAGCACAAACGGTCGCAGGTCGACGTGGCGCGGCGCGAGGCCGGCGTCGGTCAGGATCGGCGTCGTGGACAGTGCGAGCGTCGGTTGCGCGATGTAGTTCGCGGGACGCGCGCGCAGCTTCGCGGAAAATGCCTCGAGTTCGGCCTTCGACGCGCACGGCCCGACCAGCATCCCGTAGCCGCCCGAGCCGTGCACCTCCTTCACGACCAGTTCGTCGAGATGCGCGAGCACGTACTTCAGGCTGTCGGCCTCGCCGCAGCGCCAGGTCGGCACGTTCTCCAGCAGCGCCTTGCGGCCCGTGTAGAACTCGACGATTTCCGGCATGTACGAGTAGATCGCCTTGTCGTCGGCGATGCCGGTGCCGGGCGCATTCGCGATCGTGATGTTGCCCGCGCGGTACACGTCCATGATGCCGGCCACGCCGAGCACCGAGTCGGGGCGGAACGTGAGCGGATCGAGGAACGCGTCGTCGACGCGGCGGTACAGCACGTCGATCGGCTGGAAACCTTCGGTCGTGCGCATCGCGACGCGGCCGTCGATCACCTGCAGGTCGCTGCCCTCGACGAGGTGCACGCCCATCTGGTCGGCGAGGAACGAATGCTCGTAGTACGCGGAATTGTGGATGCCGGGCGTGAGCACCGCGATGGTCGGGTTGTCGGCGTTGCCGCCCGGCGGGCACACGGCCGCGAGCGACTGGCGCAACATCTGCGGATAGGTTTCGACCGGGCGCACCTTCACCTGCTGGAACAGCTCGGGGAAAAGCTGCATCATCGTTTCGCGATTTTCCAGCATGTACGACACGCCGGACGGCGTGCGCGCGTTGTCTTCCAGCACGTAGAACGCGTTCTCGCCGGTGCGCACGATGTCGACGCCGATGATGTGCGTGTAAACGTTGCCGGGCGGCCGGAAGTCGATCATCTCCGGGATGAACGCCTCGTTGTGCGCGATCAGGTGCTTCGGCACGATGCCCGCGCGCACGATTTCCTGGCGGTGGTAGATGTCGTCGAGGAACGCGTTCAGCGCCATCACGCGCTGCTCGATGCCGAGCGACAGCCGGCTCCATTCCGAACCCGAGATGATGCGCGGGACGATATCGAACGGAATCAGCCGCTCGGCGGCTTCCGCGTCGCCGTAGACGGCGAACGTGATGCCTGTCTTGCGGAACACGCCTTCCGCGTCGTGGGCCTTCTGGGCGAGGCTCGCAGGATCCTGCGTGTCGAGCCATTGTTTCAGGCGCGCGTAAGGCGCCCTCACCATGTCGCCGGATTGCAGCATTTCATCGAATGGCTTCATCGATCTTCTCTCCATCGATCGTTTTCCCCGGCATTGCGCATGCCGGACCGGCGTACTGATTGCTTTGCAAGGAACGTGCCTTGCTCGATCCCTTCGATATCCCCCTGTTTTGCGCCGTGCAGGCACGCCTGCGCGGCATTGCGCACCATAACGGTGCAACGTCGGGCGCGACGGGCGCTGGCGGTGCGCCGCGAGCGCACACGGCCGATGCTGCGCCGCGTCCGACGAACATAGTTCCCCCGCGTGTCACGAATGTGCAATCTGCACTGCACCAAAAACGGCGAGCCGGGCCCCCGGAACGACCGTGAACGGGGCGGGCCGGCACGCACACGGCGCTGCCGGCCCTGGGGAAGTGCCGTCCGGGCGGCCGGGACAGTCCAACGCGGTGAACTGTCCGGTTAACCGGTCCGGCCCCTCAACGCTATGCAGCCGTAATCCCGCCGACAACGCCCATGCATATTTCGACTGACACCGATCGAAAAAAAACATCGGCCCGACCGGCGCGATGCGCGGTACGCTAGAACGTTGGTGCAGCAGACGGCGCCGCCTTTCAGGCGCCCGACTATAAAAAGCGAAGATCGAAATGGAAGCAAAGTGGCTGGAAGATTTCCTGAGCCTGGCGGATACCAAGAGCTTTTCCCGGGCCGCGCGTCACCGGCACCTGACGCAGTCGGCATTCAGCAGACGAATCGCCGCGCTTGAAACCTGGATGGACGCGAAGCTGGTCGACCGGAGCATCAACCCGGTCGCGCTGACGCCGGCCGGCCAGATGTTCCGTGGGCTCGCCGCGGACATCCTGCGCAGCATGTATGCGGCGCGCAATCTCGTGAACGGCTACGACCAGTTCGCGGCGAGCGACCAGGTCGTGCGCTTCGCCGTCGCGCACACGCTCGTGTTCACGCTGTTTCCCGAATGGCTCAAGCAGCTCAATAGCGAGGTCGGCCACGTCACGGCCCGCGTCAATGCGGTGAACGTGCCGGAGGGCGTGCAGCAACTGGTCGAAGGCGAATGCGACCTGCTGCTCGGCTATCACCACCCGCAGTTGCCGATCGTGCTCGATCCGAACCACTTCCCGTTCGTCAGCCTCGGCGTCGAGCGGATCCTGCCGGTGTCGTCGCCCGATGCGCGCGGCAAGCCGGTGTTCCAGCTGCCCGGCACGCCCGACGCGCCGCTGCCGCTGCTCGCGTATTCGTCGGGCGCGTTTCTCGGCAACATCGTCGAGATGCTGCTGCTGAACGCGACCGAGCCGTACGTGCTGCACCGGTGTTTCGAGACGCACATGTCCGAGGCGCTGAAAGGCATGGTCGTGGCCGGGCACGGCATCGGCTGGCTCCCGGAAAGCTGTGTCGCGAAGGAGCTCGTGGACGGCACGCTCGTGTGCGCGGGCGCCGGCGACTGGATCACCGAACTCGAAATCCGCCTGTATCGATCGGCGCGCAAGCGCGGGCTCGCGGCCGAACAGCTGTGGGCCTACATCATGAACCGGCCGCGCACGGCGCTCGACGGCGCGATCGGCACCGAAGAGGCGGCCGCGCCGGCGATGCGCAGCGCGCGGCGAAGCGCGGGCGGCAGCCGCTGATCGCGCATTCGCGCCGTGAGCATCCACGGCGCGAATGCGCGTGGTTTCAATAGCAATCGATAATCCCGTCCGACGCCATAAAATCCCTTGCAGACCTGTAATCGATCTGCGGAAAAGCGCAAACGTTTGCGAATTCACATCGTATTTTTTACTGTTTTCGGTATTAAGTAAGAATATTCAGCGAGATTTTCCAGACAGAAATACCTTGTTACACAAGTTTCCATTTACCTGTAACTGCCGGGATGATCAAAAACGTCGCACCCTCATTTCACAATCCGCGACCTGTACTCGGACCTTCATCGATTCGCCTTGAATACAGGTGCAATAGTTTCTTTTATCAGTCGTTATTTTTCGGCACGAAAGTCGATACCTCCGACGTGATTCAAAGCGTGCTCGATCATCGCTACCGACGAGCAATTTCCATGTTCGGAATTCTCGACTTTATTCAGAATTAAGAAATCCTCACCAATCCGTCCTTATCCTGTTTAGATAGGATCTTTCCCTTCGTCCCATTCGGGCCACACGCAGTTGTTGGTTCAAAAACCATCGTGTATCAATAGCGTGTCGCAAAAAGAACGTTGGCAAATTCGACTCGGCGTCGATGCGCGTCATCGCGTCTGGACGGGAGATTGCAATGTCACCCTCGCTTCGACAACATGCTCGCCCTTTCCTGAGCGCCGTGCTTTCCACGCTCTGCATGAACGTCATGGCCCAAACACCGGCGGCTTCGTCGCCGGCGTCCGGGCCGGGGGCGAACCGGTACGTGATTTCGTATATCTGCGGTGACGCGCGGATCGACGGTACCGCGCCGCTTCCGCCTGACGGACGCCCGTACAACCTGGGCGTGTCTTTCCTGTCGGAGAGCACCGGACAGCCGCTCTCCAACGTGCAAGTGCGCCTGCGCCGGCATGGGCGCGTGCTCGTCGAATTCAATGCATCGGGATCGCGCTGCCTGTTCAGCGTGCCGGATGCGAGCTACCGGGTCGAAGGAACCTATCAGGGAGCAACCCAGTTCGCGATCGTCGAGACGGGCACGCTCACGACGCAGTTGCGATGGTGAGCGTCGCGCCGATCGCGTCATTCGTCGAACGTATCGAATCAAGGAGCCTTGAATGCCTCGTGCAGAACGACCGGACGACTCGCCCGCCCGTGAGCCGAAACCCTCGTGGGGTCCGGGAAAGAATGCGGCGCTCAGCGTCGCCGCATTTGCCGCGATCTTCGGTGCCTTCGCGTATGTCGAGCGAGACGCAAGGATCGGCCATGCGAGCGTGACGCACGATATCGCCGGCGTGATCGAAAACGCCGCCGGCAAGTACCGCGAGTTCATCGTGGCGGCAACGGGCGGCGCGTCCGGCACCGCGGCGCCCGCGGGCTCGACGGCGACGGTCGCGCAGGCCGGGCCGATTCCGCCGTCTGCCTCGGCGACGCCGGCCATGTCGGCCGCAGCCGAACCGCCCGTACCGCCGCAAACGACGGCCCGTTCCGACGTGAAACCCATGCGCCCCGCGCATGTGCCGGCGACGAAGCTCGCGGCCGAGCCGCACGCCGCGTCGGCCGCCAGGCGCACGGCGCGCGCCGGCGACGCGCACCGGACATCCCGTTCACAGGCGCTGGCGCGCACGAGAAAACACCCCGACCCCGTGCCGAAACAGCAACCGCAATCGTATCTCGCCGGCACGTCGCACATGGAAGCGACCAGCGTCACACACGAAGAGCTGGAAGGCGCCCGCGCGCTGGCCAAGGCGCGCTGGTGCGCACAGATCGACGAATGGAGCTGTGTGGAGCAAAACGCGAGCCGTGCACTCGCCATCGATCCGAAGAACAGCGAATCGCGCGCGCTGCTTGGACAAGCGATCCGCAACCGCTTGTGAGCGGGCCGGATGTCGCCGGGCCTTGCCGCCCGGCGGCATGACGGCCGGCGACGCGCGCCGTCGGGCGTGCAACCGATGTGATCGTTTCAAAGTGAGGAGACACCGTGGCTAACAATCGTCAACAACAATGCACCACCGTCGTTCCGCCGACCCGGCGGATCCTCCTGCATGCGCCGCTGCTGTGCCTGCTCGTCGCGTCCGGCCCGTGCCTTGCCGGCGAAGGCGACGCGCAGCCGCAGGTCGCCCAGGGTTCCGGTACACAGCCCCCTCAAGCGCCGACGCCGATCGCGCAGGCGTCGGATACGTCGATGCAGATCGCGCAGGGATCGAACCCGGCGATGCCGACCACGGTCGTGGTGGACCCCGACGCGCCGCAGCCGAGCGGGCCATCGTCGAATGCGCCGATGCTGCTTGCGCAGGCATTCGTCGACACCGCGCCGCCGGATACGTCGGCGCCACGCGCGCAGACGTCGGATGCACCGCAGCCGCCCGCCCAAACCGCGACCGCCGCACCGCCCACACCGCCCACGCCACCGACTACGCCGACGCTCACCGCGCAGGCGTCCGGCACGCCGATGCCGAATTCGCCCACGCCCATGACCCAGCCATCCGGCGCCGAGCCGCCGTCGTCCCCGCAACCGAATTCACAGTCACCCGGCGCGCAACTTCCCGGCGAGCCAATCCAGCGATCGCAAGGGCCCGACGTCCAGGCGCCGAATGCGCAGGCGCCGAATCTGCGCACCGCCGACGTCGCGACGGTCCGCAACGACGTGTTCGGCCTCGCGGCGAGCGGCGGCGCGGTCAAGGCGCTCGACGAAGCGAAGGCCCGCCCCGATGCGTTCTCCGCCGTCGACATCGCGCAACTCGAAGAACTGTCGATTCGCCAGCAGGTGCGCGGCGGACGCGACAAGTCACGTTCGATGACGAGTTCGGACCGCTTCGACGGGCTCGACAACGCGCTGCGCGCGGCCGACGACCTCGACAAGCGGATGCCGGCCACACCCGAGTACACGCCGGTCCGCACGGCGCTCGCGGGCGATCGGGTCGTCGCCCTTGCGGCACGCGGCGACATGAAGCCGGCCGTCGCGACGTTCGAGACGATTCCGTCGAATGCGGAGATCTCTATCGACGCGCTGGCGGCCGTCGGCGACGCCTACCTGTACCTGAGCGAGCCGGCCAAGGCGAACGCCGTCTACGCGCGTGCGCTGCAGCAGGCGACCGCGTCGCCGACGGATCGCGCGACCCGCGGCTTCCAGTACGGCGCACGCACGCAGCCGATCGAGCTGCGCGAAGGGCTGTTCTGGTCGTACGTCGACCAGGCGCGTGCGCCCGAAGCGAAGCAGGTGCTCGACGACATGGAGAAGTCGCTGCCGCCGGTCAAGCAGGTGACCAACGTCGGTCCCGGAGAAAGCGACTATCTGCGCTACTACCGGCTGCGCGCGCAGTACCTGATCTTCACCGGACACGTCGACCAGGGGATCGCCGCGCTCGAAGAACTCGAGAAGCAGGTGCCGTTCAACGCGGAGATCCGCGCCGCGCACGCCGACGCCGTATCGGGCCAGTCGCATCCGCGCCAGGCGATCTCGATGTATCGCGCGTCGCTGACCGATCACCCGGACAGCGTCGAGATGCTCGCGGGCCTCGGCCGCGCGTCGCTCGTGGCGGACGACTACGCGACCGCGAAGACCGTCGACCAGACGCTCGGCAACACGTTCCCGGACAGCGGCGCCGTGCGCGGCTTCAAGCGCGACTACAAAGCGTACCGCAGCCCGGTGTTCACGACCGACCTGAGCTTCGAGCACGGCAACAGCGCACTGGCCAACAACAGCTTCACGTCGGACAGCTATGTGTATTCGCAACCGTTCGGCGACAACTGGCGCGTGTTTTCGCACACGTTCTACGGTTTCGCGCAGACCGACGACGGCAACCTCAGCCGCACGCGCACGGGCATCGGCGGCGACTACCGGCATGGGCCGCTCACGGTGCTGGGCGAAGTCACGCGCTCGATGGGCGGGGACGGTCGAACCGGCGGCCGCGGGACGATCGCGTACGCGCTGAACGACTACTGGACGGTCAGCGCCGGGCTCGACACCAACGACAACTCGCTGCCGTGGAAGGCGTATGCCGCGCACATCTGGGGCCGCTCCGCGAACGTCGAGGTCGTGTATCGCCAGAACGACCGACGCCAGGTCAGGCTGAGCTACGGCGTGAGCCGCTACAGCGATTCGAACTTCCACCAGGAGATCGCGGCGACCGCCACGCAGCGCGTGTACACGGCTGCGAACCAGCTCGTCAACGTCTCGCTGAACCTCGGTACCGACAGCAACACGCGCCGGGACGCGCCCTACTTCAGCCCCGGTCGCGACTACGCGGCCGCCGCGACCGTGATGCATCAGCTGACGCTGTTCAAGAAGGGGGACGTGGGGCTGCAACAGCGCGTGTCGGTGTCGGGCGGCGTGTACAACGAGCGCGGCTTCGGCACCAGCCCGCTGTGGAGCGCGCGCCTCGAGCACGCGTGGACGTTCAAGCACGACATCACGCTGAGCTACGGCGTCGAGGTCAGCAGTCACGCATACGACGGCCAGCGCGAGCGCTCCGAAACCGGCTTCCTGTCGCTCAACCTGCCGTTCTAGCAAGGAGATCGGGCAATGCTGCAATCCAGACGGACCTTCATGTGCGGATGCCTCGGCACGTTTGCCGCCTGTTCGCTGTTTCCGGGCGTGACCGGCGCCAAGATGATCGACCTGCTGCCGCCGTCCGATCCGGCCGACGGCAAGACGTTCCGCGTGATCTGCATGCACGACGTGCGCGACAACCTGATGGCGTCGTTTTCGTCGCCGACGGCCATCATCGATCCGTTCGCGGTCGACACCGGCACGCTGACCGCGATCTTCTCGTGGCTGCAGACCAACAACTACCACACGATCACGGTCAAGCAGATCGAGGCGTCGCGGCACGGCGGCAAGCCGCTGCCGCCGCGCTCGGTGCTGCTCACGTTCGACGACGGCTTCCGCAGCCACTATACGAAAGTGCTGCCGCTGCTCGAGCGCTTCAAGTATCCGGCCGTGATGGGCCTCGTCACCGCATGGATCGACACGCCGCCGGATACGCCGATCCGCATCAGCGACAAGGTTCAGGTGCCGCGCGACTACTTCCTGTCGTGGGACGAGGTGAAGAAGCTCGGGCAGTCGGAATTCGTCGAGCTCGGCTGCCACACGCACAATCTCCATCACGGCGCGATCGCCAATCCGCAAGGCAACGAGTTGCCGGCGACCACGTCGCACCTCTATCTGCAAGACCAGAAGCGCTATGAGACCGACGCCGAGTTCCACGCGCGCGTGCACGACGACCTGCAGACGTGCGTGCGGCAGATCCGCGAACGCACCGGCATCGTCGCACGCTCGATGGTGTGGCCGTACGGCGCGGAAAACCAGCCCGTGCGCCAGATCTCGACGTCGCTCGGCATGGACATCCAGTTCAGCCTCGACGCCGGCCCGAATACGCCGGACGTGCCGCTCGACCGGCTGAGACGGATCCTGATGATGTACGACGTCGACATCGGCGGGTTCGAGCGCTCGATGCGCGAACCGGCGTCGAACCGCGGCGACGTCGACGTGCCCGAGCGCACCGTGCAGGTCGACCTCGACCAGGTCTACGATCCCGATCCAGCGCGACAGGAAGCGAATCTCGGCAAGCTGATCGAGCGCATCTACCGGATGCAGCCGAAATCGGTGTACCTGCAGGCGTACGCGGACCCGAAGGGCACCGGCGTGGCCGAAGCGGTGTATTTCCCGAACCGGCACCTGCCGATGCGTTCCGACCTGTTCTCGCGTGCCGCGTGGCAACTCAATACGCGCGCCAACGTGCAGGTGTATGCATGGATGCCGGTGCTCGCGTTCCGGCCGCCTGCCGACAAGCAGCGCAGCCTCGAGGCCGTCACGGCATTCGGCGGCGCGCCGGCCCGCGAGAACGGCACGCGCGTGTTCCGGCTGAGCCCGTTCGATCCCGATGCGCGACTGATGATCCAGCAGATCTACGAGGATCTCAGCAAGCATGCGTCGTTCAGCGGCATCCTGTTCGGCGACGACGCGGCGCTCGACGATTACGAGGACGCGGGCCGGCATGCGCTGCGCACCTATTCCCAATGGGGGCTGCCGGCCGACGTCGGCAAGATTCGCGAGAACCCCGACCTGATGAAGCGCTGGACGCGCCAGAAGACGCGCCACCTGATCGACATGACCCGGCAGCTCGAGCAGATCGTGCTGGCTCACCAGAACGTCGGCGACGTGCTGACCGCGCGCAACATCTTCGCGATGCCGGTGCTCAAGCCCGAATCGGAAGCATGGTATGCGCAGAACTACGACGATTTCCTCGCCGCCTACGACTACGTCGCGCTGATGGCGATGCCGTACATGGAGCAGGCGAAGGACCCGGAAGGCTGGCTGGACGAACTCGTGAAGGCGGTGCGCACGAAGCAGCGCGGGCTGCAGCGCACCGTGTTCGAACTGCAGTCGTACGACTGGCACGCGCAGAAGGCCGTGCCCGCCAGCACGCTGCTTGCTCAGATGCGGCGGCTGCGCAGCGAGGGCGCCGTGAATTTCGGCTACTACCCCGACAACTTCCTGAACGGCCAGCCGGAGCTCGACGCGATGCGCGACGTGATGTCGCTGAAGTCGCGCCTCGACCCGACCTCGATCAACGCGCTGATGCAGATGCAGCACGCGCAGGGAACCAAGACGCCATGACCTCCCATAGCCTCATCCAGCGCCTGCAGGATTTCGTCTTCTACTATCCGTTCTTCATGTCGTATCTGTGGATGATCGGCGGCGTCGTGCACTACTTCCTGCTCGAGGAGGGCCGCGAGCTGTCGACGCGCACGATCGCGTCGAGCGGCATCCCGAAGGTCTCGATCGTCGTGCCCTGCTTCAACGAAGCCGCGAACGCGCGCAGCGTGATCGCGCATCTGAACGGGATGCAGTATCCGAACTACGACATCATCGCGGTCAACGACGGCAGCAAGGATCGCACCGGCGAGATCCTCAACGAGCTGGCCGTCGAGATTCCGCGGCTGCTCGTGATCCATCACGCGCGCAACGAAGGCAAGGCGGTCGGGCTCACGACCGCGGCGGCCGTGTCGAACGCGGAGTACCTGCTGTGCATCGACGGCGACGCGCTGCTCGCGCACGACGCGATCGGCTGGATGCTCGAGCACTTCCTGACCGACCCGGGCGTCGGCGCGGTGACCGGCAACCCGCGCATCCGCACGCGCACGTCGCTGCTCGGCCGCATGCAGGTCGGCGAGTTCTCGTCGATCGTCGGGCTGATCAAGCGCACGCAGCAGGTGTACGGCCGCATCTTCACGGTGTCGGGCGTGATCACGATGTTCCGCAAGACCGCGCTCGCCGACGTCGGCTACTGGAGCTCGGACATGCTGACCGAGGACATCGACATCAGCTGGAAGCTGCAGTGCCGCGACTGGCGCGTCGTGTACGAGCCGCACGCGCTCAGCTGGATCC
Organism: Burkholderia sp. MS389; assembly: GCF_016899425.1. Lineage (GTDB taxonomy): Bacteria > Pseudomonadota > Gammaproteobacteria > Burkholderiales > Burkholderiaceae > Burkholderia > Burkholderia sola. The sequence continues at coordinate 140,819 of NZ_CP045995.1, read as the reverse complement.
TGATGCCCGAGACGATCAAGGGGCTCTACCGGCAGCGGCTGCGCTGGTCGAAGGGCGGCATCCAGGTGCTGCTCAAGTACGCGGGCACGCTGATGCGGCCGACGCAAATGATGATGTGGCCGCTGTTCGTCGAGTACCTGATCGGCATCGCATGGGCGTACTCGATGTCGTTCATCCTGCTGCTCGCGCTGATCGACGTCGTCTACCCGCTTCCGCCGAACTGGCATGTGTCCGTGGTGCCGCACTGGCACGGGATGCTGCTGGTCGCGACCTGCATCCTGCAGCTGATCATCGGCAGCATGATCGATCGTCGTTACGACGAAAAACTCCTGATGTACTTCCTTGACACCATCTGGTACCCCGTCGCGTTCTGGCTGATCAGCATGATCACCACTGTCGTCGCCCTGCCCGCCGTCGTACTGCGGGGCCGCGGCAAGCGCGCCGTTTGGGTCAGTCCCGACCGAGGCATTCAACATGAAGAACGCGCCGATTATTGACCTTTCCCTGCGCGCACCGCGCGACATGATCGCCGAACGCGGCAGCATCGTCGGGCCCGTGCTCGTCGCGTGGTTCCGCCTCGTGCGGCCCGCGCTGGTCGGGGGCGTATGGGCATCGATCTGCATCTACACGTATCGCTACCTGTTGCCGTTCAACGAGGCCGAGATGCCGATCGAACAGATCGTGTTCTACGTGACGAGCATCGCGCTGATCGCCGGCACGATCGTCATGTGGCTGATCGCGGGACGCGTCGTGCATCCATTCGCCTATCGGTTACGCGTATCGAAGATGATGCGGCGCTCGGCCAGCGTGAAGGTGCGCTCCGTGCCGCCGACCGCGTTCGCGAGCGAGCGCCGGCGCGGCGCGCGGCGCACGACGCGCATTCTCGTCGCGTCGCACGATGCGAACGGGTCGATTTCGGGCATCGAATGGGTCGCCCATGCCGGGCCGCAGCCCCGCGAATAGCCCGCCGGAGACGTGCCGCGCCGGGCGCGACGCCTGCCGCGCGACGCGGCGCCGCTTCTGACATCGCGCCGGCGCGCGTCGCGCGCCAGCCGTAAAACTTCATGGAGACGAGGTGAATCATGTGCGGAATCGTCGGAGCAAGCGGCCTGAACAATCAGGTGCCGCAACTGGTCAATGCGCTGAGCCGGCTCGAATATCGCGGCTACGATTCGTGCGGCATCGCCGTGCAGGGCGACGGCCGCCTGCGCAGCGAACGCACGCTGCGACGCGTGACGGATCTGCAGGATCGCGTGCTGACGCTCGGTCTCGAAGCACAGACCTGCATCGCGCATACGCGCTGGGCGACGCACGGCGCGCCGTCTGAAATGAACGCACACCCGATCATGTCGGGCGACACGATCGCCGTCGTGCACAACGGAATCATCGAGAACCACGACACGCTACGCGCCGAACTGAAGCAACGCGGCTACACGTTTCGCGGACAGACCGACACCGAGGTCATCGCGCACCTGATCCACAGTTTCTATCGCGACGACCTGTTCGACGCGGTGGTGCGCGCCGTCAAACGGCTGCACGGCGCGTACGCGATCGCAGTGCTCGGCGCGCGCGAGCCGCAGCGCCTCGTCGCCGCGCGCGCCGGCTCGCCGCTCGTGATCGGCATCGGCGCCGAGCAGAACTACCTCGCGTCCGACTGCGCGGCGCTCGGCGACCTGACCGACCGCTTCGTGTACCTGGAGGACGGCGACGTCGCGCTGATCACGCCGGAGCGCATCGCCGTGGTCGACGCGGGCGGGCAGGACGCGCGGCGCCCGCTGTGCGAAGTGAAGGCGCGCGCGGACGACGCCGCGCTCGGCCCGTACCAGCATTTCATGCAGAAGGAAATCTTCGAGCAGCCGAAGGCGATCGACAGCACGCTCGACGGCATCGACACGATCTCGCCGGCGCTGTTCGACGCGACGGAAGGCACGCGCGCGCTGCTGTCGCGGGTCAGAAGCGTGCTGCTGCTCGGCTGCGGCACCAGCTACTACGCGGGCCTGACCGCGAAATACTGGCTCGAAAGCATCGCGGGCGTGCCCGCCCAGGTCGAGATCGCCAGCGAATTCCGCTACCGCGATACGGTGGCCGATCCGCGCACGCTCGTCGTCGGCATCTCGCAGTCGGGCGAAACGGCCGACACCATCGGCGCGATCGAGCAGGCGCGCGCGATGGGCCAGGCACTGTCGTTGGCGATCTGCAACGTCGCGACCAGCACGATCGCGCGCAACGCGCCGCTGCGGTTCCTGACGCGGGCCGGCATCGAACTCGGCGTCGCGTCGACCAAGGCGTTCACCACGCAACTCGTCGCGCTGTTCGTGCTGACGCTGACGCTCGCGCAACTGCGCGGCCGGCTCGATGCCGCGCAAGTCGCGGCGCATCTGAAGCAGTTGCGCGCGCTACCGGACCGCATCGGCCACGCGCTCGCGCTGGAAACGCAGATCATGGGCTGGGCCGCGAAATTCGCGCGCACCGAGAATGCGCTGTTCCTCGGCCGCGGCATCCATTTCCCGATCGCGCTGGAAGGCGCGCTGAAGCTCAAGGAAGTGTCGTACATCCACGCGGAAGGCTATGCGGCCGGCGAGCTGAAGCACGGGCCGCTCGCGCTCGTCACGAGCGCGATGCCGGTCGTCACGATCGCGCCGGACGACCGCCTGTTCCAGAAGCTGAAGTCCAACATGGCCGAGGTGCGCGCGCGCGGCGGCCGGCTCTACGTGCTGGCCGGCAATCAGCTCGAGATCGACGCCGACCGCGACACGCACCTGATCCGCGTGCGCGAATCGGGCGACCTGCTGTCGCCGATCGTCAACGTGATCCCGCTGCAACTGCTCGCGTATCACGTCGGCTGCGCGCGCGGCGCCGACGTCGACAAGCCGCGCAACCTCGCGAAATCGGTGACCGTCGAATGACGCGGCGAACGCGCGCGGGACAGGCGGTCATGCGGCTGGCCGCGACCGTGCTCTGCGGCGCGGGCGGCGTCGGCGCAGGCTCGCCGGCCCTCGCCGGCGCGCCGGCCGTGCATACGGTCACCGTGTCGAGCGCCCCGTCGCCGCAGGACACCGGCGACCCGCGGCGCTTCATGCACGGCATCGGCGTGGCGGATGCGGGCGACGGCAAACGCTGGGTATTCTTCAGCAGCTCGGGCATCGTGCCGCGCGGTGCGCTGCGCAGCGGCAACTGGCCGCATGACGTGTACGTCGGCGAATGGCTGCCCGACAAGCGGCGCGCGCTGCGCGTCCGCACGTTCATCAGCCGCCCCGAGGCGCAGGAACCCGTGTCGATCGCGCAGAACGCGCGCGGCGACATCTTCGTCACGTTCGAGGACGGCTGGAACACGTCGCAGGAAGTCAGCCAGCGCTACGGCGTCTACCGCCGCGACCTGAAGCCGATCAAGCCCTATCCGAACGACGTCGAATCGGGCGGCCATTCGGGGCACGTCGCGACGGTCGGCGACCGCTTCGTCGTGTTCTATTCGGCCGACTGGGTCAACGGCGGCGGGGTCGACAACCTCGGCAGCGGCAACGGCGTCTACCTGAAAACCTACGACGCGGCCGGGCGCGTGCTGAACCATGTCGCGGTCGCGCCGCACCGCCGCGAGTGGTGGCCCGTGATCGCGGGCTCGCCGCGCAACGCGCTGCTGGTGTGGCAGAAGTTCATCGAAGGCAGCACGGACGCGACGCTCGAATACGCGATGTTCGACCCGGTCGCCGCGAAGCTGGAAAAACTCGGCTCGCTGAACGGCGCGATCCAGTACTACGTGTATTCGGCCGCCTATGTGCCGGACATCGACCGTTTCATCGTCGTCACGACGACGGCGGACGATCGCGGCGTCGCGATGCTGATCGCCCCGGACGGCCGCCGCACGGCGACGCTCGACTGCCTGCCCGCGTCGGTGCGCGAATCGGACATCGGCGTTTCCGGCACGCACGCGTACGTGCCGACCCGCGACGGCCGGCTGCTGACGCTCGCGCTCGCGCCGGCGGACATCGCGATGAGCGGCGTGCAGCGCTCACCGATTCCGTGGGGCTCGACCGGCGTCGCCGGCTTCCCGGCGCGCGGCACGGCGATGCATTTCGTGTCGCTGACGCCGTCGGGAATGCGCGAAGCCGATTTCGAACCGAAGCAAGACACGCCGATGCCGAAAAACGAAGCGACGTGTTCGAATCATTGATGGCGGCCCGGTAACGCAATGTCGTCGTGAACGCGGGCAGGCCGCGTGTCGCCAGCGAGCCCTTCGTCTTCCCTCCGTCCGGACCGCGCTATGACACCACCCCGCCAACCCGGTAGTCGGGCGCGCTGTCGCGGGCCTGTCCGACCGCGACCGCCGCGCCTTTCCTCTGCCGAATTCGCCAGCGCCGCGCGTACCGGATAGACTGTCGCCCGATTCCTTCCATCGGCCGCGGCGCCCCGCCTCCTGCCGCCGCCGGAACGCCCCTTCCCGGAGAACGAATGCTGAAGCGCCAGTGGTTCTCGCTTGTGCTGCTGACGGTTTGCCTGCTCGGGCAACATGCGTCGGCCCAGTCCACGCTCGAACTCGACACCGACGGCACGGCCCGCGCCGTCTCCCGCCAGACGCTGCTCGCACGCGCCGACGCGGCCGACATCCACGTGCCGCGCGACATCGCATACGGCCGCCCGATGACGTTCCGCGCGGTGCCGTTCGCCGCGCTGCTCGGCGACACGCCGCTGCCGGACGACGGTGTGCTCGAAACGCGCGCGGCCGACGGCTTCGCCGCGCAACTGCCGCTCGATCTCGTGCGCCGCCGCGCGCCGGCCGGCGCGACCCCGTGGCTCGCGATCGAGGATCCGGCCCGTCCGTGGCCGAAACTACCCGGCAAGCAGGTCAGCGCGGGGCCGTTCTATCTCGTCTGGCTCGGCCCGGACGCGTCGTCGGTGCGCGGCGAGCAGTGGCCGTACCAGATCGTGCGCATCACGATCGAATCGTCGCCGCTCGCGCGCTGGCCGTCGCTCGCGGTCGACACCGCATTGCCCGCGAACGATCCGGCCCGTGCGGGCCAGCGTCTGTTCGTCACGCAATGTCTCGCGTGCCACCGCATCGACGGCGCGGGCAGCAGCCACGCCGGCCCCGATCTGAACACGCCGATGAACCCGGTCGACTACTTTCAGCCCGCCGCGCTGCGCCGCTACATCCGCAATCCGGCGTCGGTGCGCGACTGGCCGGGCCGCAGCATGCCGGCGTTTCCGCCCGATCAGTTGAGCGACCGCGAACTCGACCAGATCGTCGCGTATCTCGCGTATAGGGCGCGGCGCAAGGCAGCGAAGTAACGCGGGCGCGCCGCGCTTATGCTTCCTGCGCGCTCTGCAACACCGCGCGCAACAGCACGTCGGCGCCGGCCGTCGCCCATTCCGGCGTAATCGCTTCGGCCTCGTTGTGGCTCAGCCCGTCGACGCACGGCACGAAGATCATCCCGGTCGGCGCGACACGCGCGACATAGCATGCGTCATGGCCGGCACCGGACACGATGTCCATGTGCGACAGCCCGAGCGAGCGCGCCGCGTCACGCACCGCATCGATGCAGCGCAGCGCGAACGGCACCGGCGCATACGTGAAGATCTGCTCGACCTGCGCGCCGAGACCGGTTTCGTCGGCCACGCGCGCGAGTTCCGCGCGCAGCGCCGCGTCCAGTTCGTCGAGTACCGCATCGTCGGGGTGACGGAATTCCACCGTGAAGAAGCAGCCGCCCGGCACCGTGTTGCGCGAATTCGGCCGGGCCTCGATCATCCCGACCGTTGCGCGCGCATCCGGTGCGTAACGGCGGCCGAGCACGTCGACGAACGAGATCATCCGCGCCGCGCCGACCAGCGCGTCGCGACGGAACGCCATCGGCGTCGTACCGGCGTGCGCGTCGACCCCGGTGAGCGTCACCTCGTACCAGCGCTGTCCCTGCCCGGCCGTCACGACGCCGATCGTCTTGCCGGCCCGCTCGAGAATCGCGCCCTGCTCGATGTGCAGTTCGTACGCCGCGTGCACCGGATAGCCGCCGACCGGCTCCGCGCCCGCGTAGCCGATCCGTTCGAGCTCCTCGCCGATCGTCCGGCCCGCGCCGTCGGTGCGCGACAGCCCGTAGTCGAGCGTATAGACGCCCGAGAACACGCCGGCCGACACCATCGCCGGCGCGAAGCGCGAGCCTTCCTCGTTGGTCCAGATCACGACGTCGATCGGGCGTTCGGTCTCGATGCCCGCGTCGTTCAGCGCGCGCACGACTTCGAGCCCGCCGAGCACGCCGTAGATGCCGTCGTAGCGGCCGCCGGTCGGCTGCGAATCGGCGTGCGAACCCGTCATCACCGGTGCGGCGTCCGTATTGCGGCCCGCACGGCGCGCGAACACGTTGCCCATCCGATCGACGCGCACCGCGCAACCGGCATCGCGCGCCCACTGCACGAACAGGTCGCGCGACTCGCGGTCGAGATCGGTCAGCGCGAGACGGCACACGCCGCCCTTCGGCGTCGCGCCGATCTGCGCCATCCGTTCGAGCGACGCCCACAGGCGTTCGCCGTCGACGCGCGGCATGCTCGCGGTATCGGTAGCGTCACGCATCGCCGCTCTCCGGCGCGCTGTGCAGCGCATAACGGAAATCGCAGCGCTTGCCGCCCTGCATGATCGTGCTCGTGCGCGTGAGCGCGATGTCCGGCGCATAGCCCTGGATGAAATAGCTGTCGCGCGCGCAGCTCAGCAGGTGCCCGATCTCGCCGAGCCCCATCGCGTGATACATCTGAGCGTAGCTGCAGCGATGCACGTCGTAGTCGTAGTGCGCGTCGTCCGCGCGCCGCACCTCGACGTCGAGCGCATCGTCCTTCTCCCACAGCACCTGCAGCGCGATGAACGACTTCACGCTCGTGCCGTCCGGCTCCTGCGCGGCGAACGTACGGCCCGCGTCGATGGCCGCGCCGCGCACGGCTTCCGCGATTACGGCCTGCGCGCGCTCGGCGCCGAATTCGCGCTTCATGATCTCGTAGATCGGCTTGATGATTTCCGCTTCGATGCGGCGCCGCGCGAGGATCCCGAGGCGCGTGTCCTCGGGAGCGGCGGCGGATGTCGGGTTCGCTTCTGTCATGGGAATCGTCCTGGTTATTGTCGTTTTATCGTTACCTGGCCGCGGTGCGCGAACCGCCGATCACGTCGACGACGACCCACTTGCCGCCTCGCACCTGGTAGATCGTGAAAGCCGGGTCCTTCAGGTTGCCTTCGGCGTCGAACGCGATGCGCCCGGTCACGCCCGGTCGATCGGCCGCACGAACGGCCGCGACCAGCTTCGCCGGCTGCGTCGTACCGGCCTTCTGCGCGGCCGCAATCAGCGTGGCGGCCGCGTCGTACGCGAACGGCGCATGCAATTCGATCGGCGCATGAAAGCGTGCCTGGTATTGCGTGTCGAACGCCTTGCCGCCCGGCATCCGGTCGAGTGGCAGGCCCGGTTCGAGCGCCGTCACGCCGTCGCCGTCCTTGCCCGCGAGCGACAGGAAGGTCTGACTCACGAAACCACCCGCGCCGAGCAGCGGCGCGTTCACGCCGAGCTGGCGCATCCGGCGCGCGATCGGCGCGGCCTGCGCGTCGAGGCCGCCGAAGAACACGAGATCCGCGCGCTTGGCCTTGATCGCGGTCAGCACGCCGCTGAAGTCGGTCGTCTTGTCGTTCACGTACTGGCGATCGACGATCGTGCCGCCGTTCGCCTGCACGCCCTTGATGAACTGATCGGCCAGCCCCGCGCCGAACGACGTGCGATCGTCGATCACCGCGATGCGCTTCGCCTTCAGCGTCTTCACCGCGTACGCACCGGTGAAATGGCCGCCGGCGTCGTCGTGACCCATGATGCGGAACGCCGTCGCGTAGCCCTGCTGCGTGTATTGATGGCCGGTGGACGCCGGCGCGATCTGTGGGATGCCCGCATCGCGGTACACGCGCGACGCCGGCACGCTGCAGCCCGTGTTCCAGTGACCGACGACGCCAATCACGTGCTGGTCGACGAGTTGCTGCGCGACCGCGACGGCCGTGCGCGGGTCGGACTGGTCGTCGGCCGCGACGAGCTTGTAGACGACCGGCTTGCCGCCGATGGTCGGATGCTTCGCGTTCGCGTCGTCGATCGCGAGTTGCGCGCCGTTCTGCAGATCCTTGCCGATCCGCGCGGACGGGCCGGTGAGCGGCGCGGCGAGACCGATCAGGACCGTCTGCGGCGCGGACTGCGCGGACGCGGGAACGGTAGCGACCAGGGCGGCCGCCGAGAAGGCGAGGCTGACGGAGAGGAAAGCGATTTTCATGTGCGGGGATCGGTCGGTTGGATCTGAAACATGAAAAATATTAAATATTCGACATCCAAACCCCAAATACCCAATTGTTGGATGCTTATGCCGTTCCAGACACATTAACGTATCACCCTGTAAATACCGGATATTTTTGTGTTGTCGCTTACCCTGACTTTTCGATAAAATTCGATACATGAAAAATATCGAACAATTGCCGCACGATCCACCGCTGCGTGCGGTGCGTGCGTTCGAAGCGTTTGCGCGTCTCGGGTCGGTCACCGCGGCGGCCAGCGAGCTCGACATCACGCCGTCGGCGGTCAGCCATCAGCTGCAACTGCTCGACGCGTTCATCCAGACGCCGCTGACGGTACGCGAAGGCCGGCTGCTCGCGCTCACCGACGAGGGACGCGACTACTACCGGTCGATCAGCGCGGCGTTCTCGGTGCTGCGCAGCGCGACGCGCTTCGTGCGCGACCGTTCGTCGCTGCGCCAGATCACCGTCAGCCTGATTCCGCTGCTCGGCATCGGCTGGTTCATCCCGCGGCTGCACGCGTTCCTGGCCGACAACACCGATGTCGACGTCACGGTGCTGTACGCGCATCACCGCAATTACCGAAGCGATGCGTCGGACCTGTCGATCCGTTTCGGCACCGGCGACTGGCCCGGCTATCGCTGCGAGCGGCTGCTGCCGGGCGCGATGGTGCCGATGTGCAGCCCGTCGTTCCTGAAGCGTCACGGGCCGTTCCGCACGCCGGCCGATCTCGCGCGCGCGCCGCTCGTGCACGACGAGGATCGCAGCACGTGGGTCAACTGGCTGCAGGGCGCCGGCGTGCGGCACGTGTCGCACGCGGTGGGGCCGATGTTCGAGGATGGGCAGCTCACGCTGAGCGCCGCCCGCGCGGATCTCGGCGCGGCGTTGCTGCGCGCGCCGCTGGTCCAGCGCGAACTGGCGAACGGCGAACTCGTGCAGCTGTTCGATCACGCGCTCGACGACGGGCGCGACTACTACCTGTGCACGCGCGAGGACGCGGACATGCCGGACGGGGCGCGGCGGCTGGCGGCGTGGTTGCGGAAGATGGCGGGGATTTGAGCGGCGCGTGTCCCGCCGACCGAACCGCGAAGCGGTATTCGCTTCGGATCGGCGGCGACCTTGCATTTGCGCAACCGCATATCGATGATGGATGCATCAAGTCATGGAGATTGCAATGCGCACGATCCCGATCGATCTGTCGGATGACCAGCATGCCGCGTTGAGCCTCATCGCAGCGACCAGGAACCGCTCCCGCGCCGAGATCATCGGCGACGCCATCGACGCCTATATCGCGCGACTCGAACACACACTTGTCAACAATGTGTTCGGTCTATGGAAGGGGCGCGAGATCGCCAGCCAGGAGGACCTGCGCTCGGAATGGTGACGACATGTACAGCCGCCCCTGCCCACCCAATGCATCCCCCGCCCGCCCCCGCCAATCAAGGGCCGGAAGCAGATAGAAAATCCCGATGCCCCGGATTGAAACAAGCAATTTCACAAGTTCAGGGTGAACCCGGATACTGGCAACACTCCACTCACCCCTGACGAAAAGGAATTGTCCAGATGCCGATCATCAACACCCAAATCAAGCCGTTCAAGGCAACCGCTTACCACAACGGCGAATTCGTGCCCGTCTCGGAAGAGAACTTCAAGGGCAAGTGGTCCGTCGTCGTGTTCTACCCGGCCGACTTCACGTTCGTCTGCCCGACCGAACTGGGCGACCTCGCCGACCGTTATGCGGAATTCCAGAAGCTGGGTGTCGAAATCTACGGCGTGTCGACCGACACGCACTTCACGCACAAGGCCTGGCACGACACGTCGGACACGATCGGCAAGATCAAGTACCCGATGATCGGCGACCCGACGCTCACGCTGTCGCGCAACTTCGACGTGCTGATCGAGGAAGAAGGGATGGCGCTGCGCGGCACGTTCGTGATCAACCCGGAAGGCGAGATCAAGCTGTGCGAAATCCATGACAACGGCATTGGCCGCGACGCAGGCGAACTGCTGCGCAAGGTCCAGGCCGCGCAATACATCGCCGCTCACCCGGGTGAAGTGTGCCCGGCCAAGTGGACGCCGGGCGCGGAAACGCTGACCCCGTCGCTCGACCTGATCGGCAAGATCTAAGGGGCGCAGCGCGCCTCGCACGAGGCGCGCGACACGCGTCACCACGGGCGGCCTCGCGCGGCCCGCGCCCTCCTCCGGCACGACGTGCCCGACCAGCATCATCAATACGGAATCCGAAACGCCATGCTCGACGCCAATCTCAAGAACCAACTCAAAGCGTACCTCGAAAAGATCACGCGCCCGATCGAACTCGTCGCCTCGCTCGACGACAGCGCGAAATCGCAGGAACTGCTGGCGCTGCTGAACGAGATTGCGTCGCTGACGGATCGCGTGACCGTGGCCGAACGCCGCGACGACGCCGAGCGCAAGCCGTCGTTCTCGATCGGCGAACCCGGCAAGCCGGCCGGCATCCGCTTCGCCGGCATCCCGATGGGCCATGAATTCACGTCGCTCGTGCTCGCGCTGCTGCAGACGGGCGGTCATCCGATCAAGCTCGACGACGACGTGATCGAACAGATTCGCGCGCTCGACGGCGACTACGCATTCGAAACGTATTTCTCGCTGTCGTGCCAGAACTGCCCCGAAGTCGTGCAGGCGCTGAACGTGATGTCGCTGATCAACCCGCGCATCCGCCACGTCGCGATCGACGGCGCGCTGTTCCAGGATGAAGTCGAATCGCGCCAGATCATGGCCGTGCCGACGATGTTCCTGAACGGTGCATCGTTCGGCCAGGGCCGCAGCAGCGTGAAGGAAATCCTCGCGAAGCTCGACACGGGCGCCAGCGAACGCGCGGCGAAGTCGCTCGAAAACAAGCCGGTGTTCGACACGCTGATCGTCGGCGGCGGCCCGGCAGGCGCGGCCGCGGCGATCTACTCGGCACGCAAGGGCATCGCGACGGGTGTCGTGGCCGAGCGTTTCGGCGGCCAGGTGCTGGACACGATGGCGATCGAGAATTTCGTGTCGGTGCAGGAAACCGAAGGGCCGAAGTTCGCGACCGCACTCGAACAGCACGTGAAGCAATACGACGTCGACATCATGGACGTGCAGCGCGCCGACGCGCTGATTCCCGGCGACGTGCACCAGATCCGCCTCGCGAACGGCGCGGTGCTGAAAGCGAAGACGATCGTCCTCGCGACCGGCGCACGCTGGCGCGAAATCAACGTGCCGGGCGAGCGTGAATACCGCAACCGCGGGGTCGCGTACTGCCCGCACTGCGACGGCCCGCTGTTCAAGGGCAAGCGCGTCGCGGTGGTCGGCGGCGGCAACTCGGGCGTCGAGGCCGCGATCGACCTCGCCGGCATCGTGAAGGCAGTCACGCTGATCGAATTCGGCACGCAACTGCGCGCGGACGAGGTGCTGCAGCGCAAGCTGCGCAGCCTGCCGAACGTGACGATCGTCACGCAGGCGCAGACGACCGAGCTGACTGGCGACGGCAGCAAGCTGAACGGGCTCGTGTACAAGGATCTGCGCTCGGGCGACACGCAGCGCATCGAGCTCGAAGGCGTGTTCGTGCAGATCGGCCTCGTGCCGAACACCGAATGGCTGAAAGGCACGGTCGAACTGTCGAAGCACGGCGAGATCGTCGTCGATGCGCGCGGCGCGACGTCGGTGCCGGGCGTGTTCGCGGCCGGCGACGTGACGACGGTGCCGTTCAAGCAGATCGTGATCGCGGTCGGCGAAGGCGCGAAGGCGTCGCTCGGCGCGTTCGACCACCTGATCCGGCAGGACGTGGCCGCGCCCGTGACGACCGCTCAGCCGCAAGCCGAGGAAGCGGTCGCCGCCTGACGGACGTCAGCCCCGACGACATTAAAGTTTGTCTCTCTTGGCCCCGCATGCTTTGGTCGGCGTGCGGGGCGCTTTTTATGCCGAAGGCGTTCGCGGTTACTTGGTCGCGCTCGGGCCGCCGTCCGCCGGCGCAGGCGCCGTCGACTTGAAACTGCTCGACTGCCTGACCAGTTGCTCGGTCATCGCGGCCGCCACCGGATTCGCGCCGGACGACCCACTCCCCTGCCGGTACGAACCGGTGCTCGCCGGCATCGAAGAGATCGACGACATCGACGGCGGCGGCAACGACGGATCGAGCTTCGCCGATTCCCTGACGAGCGCGGCGGTCTCCGGCGTTTCGGATTTCGTCGCGGCCGGCGGCGCGGCGGTGGCGTGGCGTTCGAGGCCGTCGCGCTTGCGCGGCGCGCGCTGCGTGACCTGCGCGGGTGGCATGGACTGAGCGGATTTCGCGGCCGGGGCCGGTGCCGGTGCCGGTGGGGTCGAATCCTGCGCATCCACCGTTACGACATTGACCTTCGGCGGCGGCGCAGCGGGCTTCGTCACGAGTTGCGGCTTGTCGCTGACGACCGGGACCGCGGGGGCCGGCGCAGGCGCGGCGGCGACGCGCGCGGTCGGGGCCGGCGCGGGTGTTGGTGCGGCTGGTGCTGTGGGTGCCGCGACAGCCGCCTGTTTCGGTACTGTCGCAGCAGCCGGCGCCGGCGCCGGCGGCGCGATCGCGCCCTGCACCGCGTGATCGCTGCCCGCGGACGCCGCGGCAACGGGTGCGGCCGAATCGGCGATGCCGGCGTCTTCGATCGCACGGTGGTCCGCGCGCAGGAGCATCACGTACGCGGTGCCGGCCGCGGCGACCAGGAGCCCGCCGGCGATCATCATGGTTTTACGGGTACTCGTCATGCTTGCTCACCGACCTATCGATGTGAACAAGCCATCATACGCGGCCAATGCACGTTGATCTCGCACGAATACATTTGGTTGCATTGACGGCGGCGCAAGGCCGTCGGCCCGTGCGAGGCCGCGCTATCGTCAGACGGAAAGCAACCGCCCACTCTCGCCCGTCGTCAGATCCAGAAAATCGCGACCGCGATCCCGCCGAACAGCAGCCACTTGACGATGTAGTACACGGTGCGATTCCACGCCTTCAGCCGCTTGCCGGCGCGGCGAATCGCATACAGGTACCGGAACGCGCGATTGAGCCCGCCCGTGCGATCGCCGGTTTCGTTCGGCGATGCGGCCGCGCGCATCAGCAGTTGCCCGACCGCATCGTTGACGCGCTGCGCCCAGCGATATTTCATCGGGCGCGCGACGTCGCAGAACAGGATCACGCGATCGTGCGCGGTGCGGTTTTCGGCCCAGTGCAGGTACGTCTCGTCGAACATCACGGCGTCGCCGTCGCGCCACGCGTACGCTTCGCCGTCGACGACGATCCGGCACGCATCGTCGTTCGGCGTATCGAGCCCGAGGTGATAGCGCAGCGAGCCCGCATACGGATCGCGATGCAGGCCGAGCTTCCCGCCCGGCGGCAACTGCGCGAACATCGCCGCCTTGATCGACGGCATCCGCGACAGGATCTCGACCGAGCGCGGACACAACGCCTGCGCGGACGGATGCGGCGCGTCGTACCACTTCAGGTAGAACCGCTTCCAGCCGCGGCGAAAGAACGAATTGAAGCCGATGTCGTTGTACTCGCCCGACGCCTTGATCCGGCTCGCGTCGCGCAACGCGAGCGCTTCGCGGCGAAACGTGCGCCATTCGCGCTGCAGCACCGCGAGCTCCGGAAAATGATCGGTGTCGAGAAACGGCGTGGTCGGCACCGACGAAAACGCGTACGAAAAGCAGTTCAGCGGTGCGGTAAAGGTCGAGTGGTCGGATAGTTGCCTGAACAACCGGTGCCGAACCTTGCCGCGCCGATGCGTGTACGCGACGCACACAATGAACACGATCAACAGGACCCAGCGCATCGATATTTCCCCCGTAGCTCTTTCGAAGAAATTCTAGAGACGGGGAAAATTTCCTGCTCTGACGGTGCAGTCGTGCGGCGTACGTCTTACAACGCGGCGAGATAGCCGACCGATCCGTGCCGAAACGCCCGCGTATACGGGCTTTTCCGGCAATCTGCATGCATGCGCGGCAGGCTACCGACGCACGCACCCGCGGCGATTATTCCGGAAACGGCAAATCAGTTTGTCCGTCTGCGCGCATACCGAACGTGTTGAGCGTCATCGCGACGAGCGCGTAATAGCCGAGCAGCGCGACGAGATTCACCACGGTCTCGTGGCCGAAGCGCGCCTGCGCACGCGCGAACGTCGCATCGCTCACGCGCTTCGTGTCGTACAGCTCGGTGGCAAACGCATGGATCAGCGCGTCGTCGTCCGATTCGAATGCGGGCGCGACGCCCAGCCGGATCGCGTCGGCCGTCGCGGCCGGCACGCCGGCCTCGAGCGCGATCGGATGATGGATGTGCCACTCGGCCTGCGAGCGCCAGCGCGCGGCCGTCACTAGAATCGCGAGTTCCGACAGGCGCAGCGGCAGCCCGGTGCGATAGCGGCAGAACGCGCCGAGCTTCTGCGCGTGCTGGGCCAGTTCGGGGCTCGCGATCCAGCCGAGGAACGGCCCGTTCAGATTGCCGCGCGGGCCGCTGAGAATGTCGGCGAGCACGGCCTTCTGTTCGTCGGTGGCCGACGCCGGATCGAAAGGAGGCAGTCTGTCTGTCATGGTGAGGAATCATTGAGGTCGGGGTTTACGCGCCGGCCGACGCGAGCGCCGCGCCGATCGCGCCGGACAGCCGCTCGACGATCGTGTCGATCTGCTGCGCGGTACAGACGAACGGCGGCGCGATCAGGATGTGATCGCCGTGCACGCCGTCGATCGTGCCACCCATCGGATACACCATCAACCCGCGCTGCATCGCTTCGCGCTTGACCGCCGCATGCAGCTTCAGCGCGGGGTCGAACGTCGCCTTGGTGTCGCGATCGCGCACGAGTTCGACGCCGACGAACAACCCGCGACCACGCACGTCGCCGACATGCGGATGCGCGCCGTAGTGCTCGCGCAACGACGCACGCAACTGCTCGCCGCGCGCCTTCACGTTGTCGAGCAACTTCTCTTCCGCAATCACGCGCTGCACTTCGAGCGCGGCCGCGCACGCGGTCGCGTGGCCGAGGTACGTGTGACCATGCTGGAAGAAGCCGGAGCCGTCGACGATCGTGCGATAGATGCGGTCGCTGACGAGCGTCGCCCCGATCGGCTGGTAGCCCGCGCCGAGCC
Organism: Burkholderia sp. MS389; assembly: GCF_016899425.1. Taxonomy (GTDB): domain Bacteria; phylum Pseudomonadota; class Gammaproteobacteria; order Burkholderiales; family Burkholderiaceae; genus Burkholderia; species Burkholderia sola. Next base: position 125,416 of record NZ_CP045995.1, on the reverse strand, counting down.
CTTTTGCAATCGTCAGCAGATCGGGCGCGACACCGTCTTCGTCGCACGCATACAGGTAACCCGTGCGCCCCATCCCCGACATGATCTCGTCGAGGATCAGCAGCACGCCGTACTTGTCGCACACCGCGCGAATCTTCTTCAGGTACGTGCGCACCGGCGGCACCGCGCCGGCCGTCGCGCCGACCACCGTTTCCGCGACGAACGCCGCGACGTTTTCCGCGCCGAGTTCGACGATCTTCCGTTCGAGCTCGTCGGCGAGGCGCTGCGCGTACGCTTCGTCGGTTTCACCAGCCTGCTGGTCGCGGTACGCATAGCACGGGCTCACGTGGTGCGCTTCGATCAGCAGCGGCAGGAACGGCTCGCGCCGCCATGCGTTGCCGCCGATCGCGAGCGCACCGAGCGTATTGCCGTGATAGCTCTGGCACCGGGCGATGAAATGACGGCGCTGCGGCTCGCCCTTCTCGACGAAATACTGGCGCGCGAGCTTCAGCGCGGCCTCGATCGCCTCGGAGCCGCCCGACACGAAATACACGTGGTCGAGCCCGGCCGGCGCGGCGTCGACGAGCCGGTCGGCCAGTTCCTCGGCCACTTCCGTCGTGAAGAACGACGTATGCGCGTAGGGCAATTGCTGCACCTGCCGCTTGATCGCGTCGATCACGCGCTGGTTGCTGTGACCGAGACACGATACGGCCGCGCCGCCGCACGCGTCGATATAGCGTTTGCCGGTCGAATCGATGATCTCGATGCCGTCGCCTGCGACGGCAACGGGCAAGGTGGCGCGCGGGGCGCGATGGAAAACGGTCGTCATGCGTGGCCTCATGGATCAGGATGTGTGCGGCGCGTGCGCGGACGGCCACCCGACGCCAGCCGCGATCCCGTCCAGTTCCGCGACGAGACCGGGGTGTGCGGCGAGCGCAGCCTGCCGCAGCGCATCGACGAACGGACGGCGGCGCACGGCCTGCCATGCGTCGCTCTACTGCATGTACGCGTCGCATACCGGGCGGGCGAGCTCGCCCAGGCGCACGCGGATGTCGTGCAATAGGATCAATTCGGCCGCCATGCAGCGTGCGCCCGATTGGCCGGCCCCGTCAAACGATGTCGGGACGCACGCGGCCAGACGTTCGCAACGCACGATGACGAATTAGACAATGATGCAACATATGTTGTCAATAGCCCGCGATCGACAACACCGGATGCGGCCGGCACACCGCGCGGTCACGCCGCGACCCCGCTCGCCTGATGCGACACGAGCCGCGCATACGCGCCCTGCCGCGCCATCAGCTCCCCGTGGCGGCCGGCCTCGATCACCGCGCCCTGCTCGATCACGAGGATCAGGTCGGCATGGCGCACGGTCGACAGGCGGTGCGCGATGATGATCGACGTGCGTTGCGTCATCAGGTCCTCCAGCGCCGCGCGGATCTGCTGTTCGCTGATCGTGTCGAGGTGCGACGTCGCCTCGTCGAGGATCAGCACCGGCGCATCCTTCAGGAACGCGCGCGCGATCGCCACGCGCTGACGCTGGCCGCCCGACAACTGCACGCCGCGCTCGCCGACGCGCGTCGCGAGCCCGTCCGGCAGCCGCGCGACGAAGTCGCCGAGCGCCGCGTGGTCGATCGCGCGCCGCACGTCCGCGTCGGACGCGTCGCTCGCCGCGAGCCGGATGTTCGCTTCGAGCGTGTCGTTGAACAGGTAGGTATCCTGCGCAACGAGCGCGATGTGCTGCCGCAGATCGTCGAGCCGCAGGTCGCGCAGGTCGACGCCGCCGAGCGTCACGCGGCCCTGCTGCGGATCCCAGAAGCGCAGCAGCAGACTCGCGATCGTCGACTTACCGGCCCCCGATGCGCCGACGAGCGCGACCGTGCTGCCGGCCGGCACCTCGAAGCTCACACGGTCGATCGCGGGCACGCTGCGCCCCGGATACGTGAACGACGCCGCGTCGAACCGCACCGCCGAATTGCCCGGCATCGCGTGCGCGCCGTCCGTCACCGTCACGGGTTCCTTCTCCAGCGCGCGCAAGCGGCGCGTCGACGCGATCGTGTCGGCAAGCTGACGCGCGACCTGGCCGATCTCGGCCACCGGCATGAACGCGGCCACCGCGACCAGCACCAGCAGCGGCAGCGACTCGCGCGGAAACCCGCCGCGTGCGCACCACCACGCACCGAGCGCCGCGACGGCCAGCCCGCCGAGCCCGCTCGCGACTTCCAGCGCGGCGCTTTGCATCGACAGATCGTCGAGCAGCTTCGCGCGCTGCCGGCGGTACGCATCGACTTCGACCACGAACGCCGCGCGCCGGCGCGCGATCGCCTGGAACGCGGTGAGTTCCGCGAGCCCCTGGATCGTTTCGGTCAGATGCGCGCCGAGCTGGCCGAGCGCGTCGCGCGCGCCGGTGCCGAGCCGGTCGACGTCGCGCCGGGCCAGCACGGGCGCGAGCCCGGCCCACAGCAGGAACGGCAGCAGCACCAGCGCGAGCGGCCACGCGACCGACGCGAGCAACACCAGCACCCCGGCCGGCACGAGCACCGCGACGAACGCGGGTGCGAGCGTATGCGCGTAGAAATACTCGACGGTCTCGACGTCCTGCGTCGCGAGCGCCACGAGATCGCCGGAGCGGCGGCGCAGCAGCCCGGCCGGCGCGAGCCGTTCGAGCGTCGCGAACAGCGCGATGCGCATTTCCGCGAGCAGCCGGTACGCCATGTCGTGTGCGAGCCACGATTCGAGCCAGTGCAGCACGGCCGCGACCGGCGCGATCACGAGCAGCGCGGCCACCAGCCCGGTGCCGACATGGCCGGTCGGTACCGCGCCGACCACCCATGCGCCGATCACACCCACACCGATGAACGCGAGCACGCGGCCGATCCCGAACAGCACGGTGAGCACGACCTTGCCCTTCCACGGACGCACGAAGCGCAGCAGCGTCTGCAACGTCTCCGGCCATCCGATGGTCGCCGCGTCGTCGTTCAGCGGCAGCACCTGCGGGCCCGACGACGCGCGCGCGGTCGCGCCGGCCGCCGCCGCCGCGCCGACGGTTTCGGCGACCGCTTCCAGCTGCGGCCCCATCAGCCGTCGATACGGGCCGTCGCGCGCGATCAGCGCCGCATGCGTCCCTTCGTCGACGACCTGCCCCTGGTCGAGCACCAGGATGCGATCGGCGCCGATCACGCTGGACAGCCGGTGCGCGAGCACGAGCGTCGTCCGCCCGCGCGTGAGCCGGTCGAGCGCCTGCTGGATCAGTGCTTCGTTCTCCGCATCGACCGACGACAGCGCCTCGTCGAGCAACAGGATCGGCGCGTCGCGCAGCAGCGCGCGGGCAATCGCGATCCGCTGGCGCTGGCCGCCCGATAGCATCAGCCCGCGTTCGCCGATGCGCGTCGCATAGCCGTCGGGCAGCGACGAGATGAAATCGTGCGCGTTGGCCGCGCGCGCGGCGGCGATCATGTCCGCGTCGCTCGCGTCCGGGCGGCCGAGCCGCAGGTTGTCGGCGACGCTGCCGTCGAACAGCGTCGCATCCTGCGCGACGACCGCGATCATCTCGCGCACCTGGTCGGCATCGAGCGTGCGCACGTCGTGGCCGCCGATCCGGACCGCACCGCCCTGCGCGTCGTGCTGGCGCAGCAGCAGCCGCACGATGGTCGACTTGCCGGCCCCGCTCGGCCCGACGATCGCGACCGTCTCGCCCTCGCGCACCGTGAAGCTCAGCGCCGCATGCGCGTCCGCGCGGCGCCCCGGATACGCGAAGCTGACGTCGTCGAACACGATCTCCGGCCGTAGGCCCGCTACGCGCGGCGCGTCGACGGAACGCGCATGATCGCCCGCGTCGAGCAGCGCATGGACCGCATTCGCCGCCGACTGGCCGATCATCCCCTGATGCAGCACCGCGCGCAGGTCGCGCAGCGGCCGGAAGATCTCGCTGCCGGCCATCAGCACGATCAGCAGCGCTTCGAGGCTCATGTCGCCGTGCTGCACGCGCCACGCGCCCACCGCGATCGCCGCGGCCGCGCCGAGGCCGGTGCCGAGATCCGTGAAGAGCCGCGTCAGCAGCCCGAGCGCGAGCACCCAGAACGTGCTGTCCGACAGCGCGCGCGCCTTCGCGGCCAGCTTCGCGCCGAACGCGGTGCTCTGCCCGAACGCCTTCAGCGTCGGCAGGCCCTGCACCGCGTCGAGAAACTCCTCGCCGAACGCCTTGAACGCGGTCGAACGCGCGAGCGCCGCGCGCTTGTCGGCGCGATGCACGAGTTGCGGCAGCGCGAGCGTGACGAGCGCCGCGACCAGCAGGATCGCGGCCGTCGGCACATCCCACCACGCGAGCACCGCGAAGATCATGACCGGCGCGCACGCGGCGATCACGAGCTGCGGCAGGTAGACGCCGAAGAAGGTCTGCAACTGCTCGACGCCGTCGACGACGGCCAGCATCACGCCGCCCGTGCGTTCGCCGCTGAACCACGCGGGGCCGAGCGCGGCGATCCGGTCGAACAGCCGCGCGCGCAGCGTCGCCTGCACGCGGCCCGCCGTCTGCTGCGCGAGCACCGTGCGGCGATGGTCGAGCCATGCGCGCAGCAGCACGCAAGCCGCCGTTGCGGCGACGGCCTCACCGATGCCGCGCGCCGGCGCGCCGGAAAACACCAGCGCCAGCACGCGGCCGAGAAACACGAAGCGCAGGATGCCGACACCCATCGCGAGCAGCCCGAGCGCGACGGCAGCCGCCACGCGCCAGCGCAGTCCCACCATCATTGCCCATAGTCGTCGGTCGAAATACATGCAGCCCTCCGGTCGGTGTTTCGTTGCGTTTTTATGGACCGGATCGAGGCTACCCGCGCCGCTCGCGCGCGGCAAAAGATGATTTTTCAACGGGTGTTGAGTCAACTACAATACCCCGCATGTCGCACCTTCCTCCCCTCAGCGCGCTGCGTGCTTTCGAGGCGGCCGTCCGCCTCGGCGGGTTCGCGCGCGCGGCGGCCGAGCTGAACGTGTCGACCAGCGCGGTCAGCCACCAGATCCGTTCGCTGGAGGAATCGCTCGGCGCGCGGCTGCTCGAACGCAGCACGGGGCTCGGCGGCATCGGCCTCACGCCGGCCGGCGCGCGGCTGCTGCCGGCGGTCGACGATGCGCTGTCGCGTCTGACCGACGCGTGCGCCGAGATTCGCGGCACCGCACAACGGCTCACCGTGTCCGCCAACGCGCCGTTTTCGTCGATGTGGCTCGCGCGCCGTCTCGCGGAATTCTCGTCGCTGCATCCCGACACCCCGCTGCATGCGGTCGTGCTCGACGACGAGCCGGATTTCGCGCGCAGCAGCGTCGATCTGGCGATCGTGCACGTGCCCGTGCATCGGCTGCGCGCAGACGACGACGTGCTGATCCGGGAAACCGTGTTTCCGGTCTGCAGCCCCGAACTGTTTCCGTACGCATCGGAGCACGTCTGCCGCTCGCGGCTGCTGCAGGAGATGCACGAGGACAGCCCCGAGATCGACTGGCGCAACTGGGCCGTGCACTTCGGCTTGCCGGACGACTTCGACACGAAGATCGTCCGCTACAGCAGCTTCAGCCAGGTGATCGGCGCGGCCGTCGGCGGCGCGGGCATCGCGCTCGGCCGCGTGCCGCTGATCGAGCCCGAACTGCGCAGCGGGCGCCTGGTGCCGCTGGTGCCGGGTCTCGCACGCGATGCGTCATGGCGCTTCGTGCTGCGCCGCCATCCGTCGACGCGGCACCGGCTGCTCGATCCGTTGATCGCGTTCCTGCGCAGCGAAGCGGCCGCGCCGCCGTTCGTGTCGAAGATCGTTGCGCCCGCATCCAATGACCGTCACGCACGGGACGCGGGCCGCGCCTGAGGAGCCGGCCTGCAAGGCCGGCGGCGCGTTGCCGGTGGGCGGCCGCTTACGGCGTCGCGAAGAACAGCCCGACGACGCACGCCATCCCGCCGAACCATACGAGCGAACGCAGCGACGCCCAGTTCAGCAGGTACATCAGCGCATAGACGACGCGGATCGCGACGAACGCGATCGCGAGCTGGTCGACGCGATGCACGTTCGCGCCGTTGTGCCACGCCACCAGCAGCGCGACCGCGAACAGCGCGAGCGCTTCCCATGAATTCTGATGCGCGGCCTGCGCGCGGGCGCGCCAGCCTTCGAGCTTCGCCAGGTAGTCGCGCGGCGTACGGTTGTCGTAACCCTTGCGGGCCTTGGCGAGAAACGTCATCGGGAACGGCAACAGCGCCACGATGAACAGGCACAGCTGGGACGTCGTCATCAAAGTCTCCTCCGTTATGATTACATTGATCAATGACAAGATCGCCGAGAGCTTAGCATTGCGCCGTGCCGTTCGCGCACGGGTTTTCTAGACGGGAGACTCGGCCGCACACGCCGCGGATGACGGCGCCCGGCCCGCGCCGCCGCCAAAATTTCCACCAAATCATCGACAAATACGTTAATTAAAACTGGTCGAACACCCATAACATAGCGCTCAACACTGGCTAGACGCGGCCCGCGCGCGGCCAGCCCCGGCCAGCCCTTTTCCCCCGCGCTACCCTGCGCCGAACGACATCCGACCCGAGCCCTTGCCATGCCCCGTCCCATCGTCGCCCATATCCGCCCCGACGCCGTTCGCCACAACCTCGACTTCATCCGCCGCACCGTCGCGCCATCGCGCGTGTGGGCCGTGATCAAGGCCAACGCGTACGGCCACGGCATCGAACGGATCTACCCGGGCCTCGCGGCCGCCGACGGCATCGCGCTGCTCGATCTCGACGAAGCCGTGCGCGTGCGCGAGCTCGGCTGGGACAAGCCCGTGCTGCTGCTCGAAGGCGTCTTCGAACCGGCCGACGTCGAGCTGGCCGATCGCCATCGGCTGACGGTCGCCGTGCACTGCGACGAACAGCTCGACCTGCTGATCGCCGCGAAGCCGCGGCAGCCGATCGACATCCAGTTGAAGATGAATTCCGGCATGAACCGGCTCGGCTACCGGCCGGCCGTGTTCCGCGCCGCGTGGGAACGCGCGGCGAGCGCGCCGTCGATCGGCAAGATCACGCTGATGATGCATTTTGCGAACGCCGACGAAGGCGAAGTCGACTGGCAGCTCGACCAGTTCGATGCGACCACGGCCGGGATTCCGGGCGAGCGCTCGGTGTCGAATTCGGCGGCCGTGCTGTGGCATCCGCGCGCGCACCGCGACTGGGTGCGGCCCGGCACGATCCTGTACGGTGCGTCGCCGACCGGCGCGGCGCGGGATATCGCGGACACGCCGCTGACGGCCGCGATGACGCTGACCAGCAAGATCATCGGCGTGCAGACGCTCGCGCCCGACGAAACGGTCGGCTACGGCCGCCGCTTCACGGCCGACCGGCCGATGCGGATCGGCGTCGTCGCGTGCGGCTACGCGGACGGCTATCCGCGCCACGCGCCGACCGGCACGCCGATCGCAGTGGACGGCGTGATGACGCGCGTCGTCGGCCGCGTGTCGATGGACATGCTGACCGTCGACCTGACGCCGTGCCCGAACGCGGGCATCGGCTCGAGCGTCGAGCTGTGGGGCGACCAGGTGAAGGTGGACGATGTCGCGGAAGCCAGCGGCACGATCGGCTACGAGCTGATGTGCGCGCTCGCGCGCCGCGTGCCGGTCGTGATCGTGCCGCCCGGCGCGTCGACCGTGCAACCGGCGCTGCGCACGGGGAGCTACGGACGCTGACCGGAGGCGCTGCGGCGGGGCGTCACGTCGTAGCGCGTTGCACCCACCGTCGGGGAGACAACGCGGTCCCTGCCCACCTCCGTCACCGCATCACGAACGCCACGTCGGCTTGCGCTTCTCGAGGAATGCGTCGATCCCCTCGCCCGCATCCTCTTCCATCATGTTGCGCGCCATCGCGTCGCCCGCGTACGCATACGCTTCGTCGAGCGGCAACTCGCGCTGACGATAGAACATCTGCTTGCCGACCCGCACCGCGGCCGGACTCTTCGCGACGATCTCCGCGACCTTGCGCGCGACGGCCGCATCGAGCGCGTCCTCGGGCACGGCTTCGTTGACGAGCCCCCACGCGGCGGCCGTCGCCGCATCGACGAAACGGCCGGTCACCAGCATGTCGAACGCGCGCTTGGCCGCGACGTTGCGGCTCAACGCGACGGCCGGCGTCGAGCAGAACAGCCCGACATTGATGCCCGACACCGCGAAGCGCGCGGTATCGGCCGCGATCGCGAGGTCGCATGCCGCGACGAGCTGGCAGCCGGCCGCCGTCGCGATGCCATGCACGCGCGCGATCACCGGCACCGGCAACGCGCGCATCGCGAGCATCACGCGGCTGCACTGCGCGAACAGCGTGCGGTAGTAGTCGAGTTCGGGCTTGCCGCGCATCTGCCGCAAGTCGTGGCCGGCGCAGAACGCCTTGCCTTCGGCCGCCAGCACGACGCAGCGCACGTGCGGATCGGCGGCCAGCGTATCGAAGGCATCGTGCAAAGCCGAGAGCATCGCTTCGGACAACGCGTTGAACTGCTGCGGGCGATTCAGGCGCAGCGTGACGACGCCGTCGTGCGCGTCGCGCAGCAGGATCGGCTCGGCTGTCTCGTGAATGGGTTCCATGGTGTTCCGCTTGACGGGTTCGGCAGGTTTCGATGCAGCGCGACCGGGCGAAACGCTTATCCGTCCGTTCGCGGCATCGTCACGAAATGGTCCTCCACATTCCGCACGGCGTCCAGCCGCGGTGCCGCACGCGCACGCGCATGCGTGGCGGTCAGCCGGCCATGCGCAACGCCCGTGCCCGTCTCGCGTCAACGGCGTCGTTGCGCGGCGTCCGCGCGGCCTGCCGTCCTCGCGGCCAGCGCGGCGATCGCATAGGCGACGCAGCCGAGCGCCGCGACCGCCCACAGCGCATCGGTCAGATCCGGCAACAGTATCGTCGCGGCGCCTGCCACGGCCACGCCGAGCAGGCTGCCGGCCTGACGTGCCGCGTTGAGGAACCCGGATGCCACGCCCGCCGCGTCGGCAGGCACCTGTTCGAGCACCGTCGCGATCATCGGCGCGACCGACAACGCGGTCCCGGTGCCGAAGGCGGCCATGGCGATCCAGACCACCGGCCACCGCGCACGCAGCGCGAGCGCAAGCGCGATCGCCGGAATGGCCAGCGCGGCCATCGCAAGACCGTTCGCCATCAGCGTGACCGGACGAACGCGGCCATGCAGTTTTCCCGACAGCAGATTGCCGAGCGACAGACTCAGCGCGAACGGCAGCAGCGTCAGCCCGATTTGCCGCGCGCTCATGCCGAAGCGCCCGTGCAGGTACAGGCTCAACACGAACAGCAACCCGAAGTAGCCGACATAGACGAGACTGCCCATCAGGTTCATCGCGACGAACACGCGATTGCGAAACCACGCGAGCGGCACCATCGGATGGCGCGCACGCCGCTCGACGACGACCAGTACCCCGGCGGCGAGCGCGGCGATCAGCAATGCGGCGCGGACCTCCGTGGCGCCGGCGCCGCGGGTCGGCAATTCGATCACCGCGAAACATAGCGCGCCGAGCGCCGCCGCACCGACGCACTGGCCGGCCCAGTCGAAGTGGCGCACATCCCGCGCGACCGATGCGCGAACGAGCGCCGCCGCGCCGGCAAACGCGACCGCGCCGGTCGGCACGTTGATCAGGAACGCGCTGCGCCAGCCCAAATCGTCGACGAGGATGCCGCCCAGCACCGGCCCCACCGCGACCGCGACCGACGCGATGCCGGCCCACACCGCGATTGCCCGCGCGCGCTCGGCCGGCACGTCGAACGTGCTGCGCACGATCGCGAGCGATGCGGGCAAAAAGAGCGCGGCACCCATGCCCTGCACGAAGCGCGCGGCCACGAGGATCGCCACCGACGACGCGACGCCGCACGCCGCCGATGCGCCGACGAACAGCGCCAATCCGGCAAGGTACACGCGCTTCGCGCCGAACCGGTCGGACAGCGCACCGCCCGCGAGGATCAGCGCGGCGAAGCTGAGCGTATAGGCGTCGACGATCCACGCGAGTTCCGCGACCGTCGCGCCGAGGCTCGTGCGCATCGCCGGCAGCGCGACGTTGACGATGGTCGAATCGAGCACCGCCATGAACATGCCGACCGCGACGAGCGCGAGCGTCAGGCGCTGCTCGCGCTTCGTCGCGCGGCTCGGGGCCGCCACAGCGAGGGGAACGGGGACGGAAACGGAACGGCAATCGGACATGACACCTCCATGCGGATGCCGGAAGTCTAGGACCGGGCGCGCGATGCGGAAAAGTGATAATTTCGCATTTCCCCGATGCAGATTTGCATCACCGTTTCCCGTCCGTCGCCGCCTGTCCGATGACACAATCAGTCCGTATGAACTGGGACAACGCCCGCTTCTTCCTTGCGCTGGCGCGCACCGGCACGCTGCGCGGCGCCGCGACGCAGCTGAACGTCGACCAGGCGACGGTCGGGCGCCGGATCGCCGCGCTCGAGGACGAACTGTCGGCCCGGCTGTTTCTGCGCACGCCGTCCCTCTATGTACTGACGACCGCGGGCGAAGCGCTGCTTGAACCGGCCGAAACGATGGAGCGCGCGTCGCTCACGATCGAACGCCGGGTAATGGGGCTCGACGAGCAACTGGCCGGGTCCGTGCGGATCGCGACGACCGACACGCTCGGCAAGCGCTTCGTCGTGCCCGCGATCGCCCGCGTGCGGCGCCGGCATGCCGGCATCGACGTCGTGTGCGTGACGTCGGCGCAAATCACCAACCTCACGCGCCGCGAGGCGGATCTCGCGATCCGCACGTTGCGGCCGGAATCGCCGGACCTGATCGCCAGGCGGCTCGGGCATCTCGAAACGGGCATCTACGCATCGCGCGCCTACCTGGCCGAACGGGGCGAACCGGTCGCGGGCAGCGCGTTCGACGGGCACGATCTGGTGATGTATCAGCAGCCGGTGGTGCCGACGATGTGGGACGCGCTGTGCGGCGAGCCGACGTCGCGCGGCCGCGTGATGTTCCAGACCTCGTCGACGATGATGCTGGTGGAGGCGACGCTGGCGGGGCTCGGAATTTCGGAGCTGCCGTGCTTCCGCGCCGACACCGAGCCGGAACTCGTGCGACTCATGCCGCAGCGGTGCAATCATTTCGACGTGTGGCTCGTCGCCCATGCCGATCTCTACAAGACCGCGCGCGTGCAGGCGGTGATCGAAGCCGTCGTCGAGGAGTTCGCGACGGCGGCGGCGAGCCGATAGCCAGCCTCCACGCTTCAGGGCGTCAGCGCGCCGTCGCGTTCCGCCCGCTGCGCCATGCACGCACACCCGACCACAACTGACCGACGCCGACGGCGAAAAACACCGCCCCCATCGCGCCGATCGCCAGCACGCCGCCCCAGATCGCGCCGAACGTATTCATCCGCGCGGTCATCTTCGGCGCGTCCGGCGCATAGCGCACTTCGACCGTCGCGCCGTCCTGCACGCTGACATCGCCGCCCTGCGCATATTCGACCCGCTCGCCCGTGAGCGTCGTAAACGCGATCTCCGGATGATGCGTGCCCGCGTTCAGCTTGACGACACGCCCCGGCACGACGACCGACGTTCGCAGGAATTCGCGCGTCGACTGCGCGTACAGCGCGACGCCGATCAGGATGCACGTGCCCACGATGGTAAAAACGACGCCCTTCGCGATCTGCATTCCCGTGTGCCGCGCAGCGGGTCGCCCGTATTCGGATGCCATCGGTTTCGTTCCGTTCCTGATGTTCGTCAATGCCGGGCGTGCGGCGCACGATGCGCCGCCACGCCGCCCTCGGCATCCGGCAGGATACGGACATCCCGGCGCGCTGTAAATTGCGCGCGCAACCGTTCGACGGCCCGCGGGCGCGTCAGCCCGCCAGCTTCTTCAGCGCGTCGAGCACCGCGTCGCCCTTGAACGGCTTCACGATCCAGCCCTTCACGCCGGCGGCCTTGCCGCGCTCCTTCATCGCCGGGCTGCTCTCGGTCGTCAGCATCACGACGTTCACCGCCGTGTTCGCCAGTTCGCCGCGAATCTTCTCGACCATCGTCAGCCCGTCCATGTTCGGCATGTTCACATCGCTGATCACGAGCCGCACGCCGGGCGTCGCCTTGAGCTTCGCGAGCCCGTCCTTGCCGTCGACGGCCGTCGCGACGTCGAGCCCGTGATTGCGCAGGAAGCCGGCGACTTCGTCGCGCACCGTGCCCGAATCGTCGACCACCAGAATCTTTGCCATGTCGTATTCCCCTTTTCGTTGTTGCTGACTTCAACATTCAAAACAGTTCGAGTTCGCCGGACTCGACCATCGGCCCGACGTCCTGCACCGATTCGCGGAAATCCTCCGGCGACCAGCTGAGGCTGAACACGAAACGCTGGTCGAGACGGACCGAGCGCCCCGATGCCGGATCGGTCATCCGGTACTTGAAACAGAGCTGCGGACAGTCGCCGCCGAACGAGATGAACTTCTGCTTGTGATTGACGACGAGCGGCACCTGCACCGGATGGCGCGCCAGCGCCTCCGCGTCGCCGAGATAGCGGTTCTTGAACGCGCCCCACACGAGGTTGGTCAACTCGCCGAGCACGCTGTTCACGTCGCGGAAATCCGGCGCGCGGCCGCCGTCGCGCGTGCCGCCGATCATGTCGAGCAGCGGCTGCTCGCTCGTCTGCAGCAGCATGTAGCCGCGGCACCATGCGCTTTCGAGCGCGATCAGGCTGAACACTTCGCCGAAGATGATCTGGTCGCGCACGATGCACGGCGTGTCGTGCTCGATCGTCATGCCCGGAAACAGGCTGTCGAGGCGCGCCTCGGTGATCTCCGAGATGCCGCGCACCAGCGCGTTCGGGTAGTCGCGGCCGAACAGATATTCGTCGATCGCGCGCGCGAGCGGCGTCATGTCGTCGGCGACGTAGGCCGCGCAGGCGACGCGTGCCAGCGCATCGGGCAGCCCGTCGCGCGACGCGAGCGATTCGCGGCGCAGGATGATCGGCAGCTCGGGCCGCAGCGCGTCGATCTGCGTCGCGATGATCGCGCTCTCGGCCGGCGAGCCGCCGTAATCCTCGGCGAGCAGGATCGCGCCGAGATCGATGTTCGAGCGCAGCACCTTCAGCAGCCGGCTGCGCCGCACGGTCAGGCCGACCAGGTTGTGCGCGTCGCAGAAACGCTTGAGCGCGTCGGCGTGCACGCGGCTGTCGTCGAGTACGAGCACCTTGCTGACGGGTTGGTCTTCGGTCATCTGATGGACTCCTGATGGTCGGTCAGAACAGTTCGAGCTCGCCGCCGGTATCGACCGTGGCCGTTTCCGGCACGTGGAAATCGACCGGCGCGTTCGCGCACACGCACAGCGTCGCGCCGACCCGCACGTCGCCGTCGAGCGTCAGGTCGTATGCGGCGACGTAATCGGGCGAGAGCGCGTGCATGAAGTCGAGGCTCGCGCCGCTCAGCAGGTAAGGCGTCGACATCCCGAGATCGGGAAACGGCGCGGTCAGCGCCTGGTTGATCGCGCCGCAACACAGGTTCGCGACTTCCATGAACGCGTCGGTCAGCGGCCGCTGGCTGTTCGCGCCCGCCGTCGCACCGGCGAAATGGCGACGCGTCGCGTCGTCGTCGCTGAAGCGCAGCGCGAGCAGCAGCCGGAAATGCAGCGCCGAGATCGTCAGCACGACGACATGTCCGGTCACTTTCGGCTTCGATCGCGACTTCGCTTGCACGCGATCCGGCGCATCGTGTTCATGCCCGGCGGCCGGCCGGATGTCGCACACGCCGCCGGCCGCGAGCCGCGTGCGCGCGGCATCGAAGAAGATCCGCTCGAACCCGGCCCTCGCCTGCGCGCTGATCACGCGGCTTCTCCTTCGATCCGTGCATGCAGTTGCCCGGCCAGCGTCTCGACGGTCGCGAGCGCGGCCGTGATCATCTTGCCGCCGGCCTGGATGTCCTGGAACGTCGCGGCCGTCACGAGATCGTTGCGGTTCAGGCTGTCGCGATAGCTGTTCGACAGCTCCTGCGAGCGCGCGGCCAGCCCGCGCACCTCGCTCGCGACGATCGAGAAGCCGCGCCCGGCCGTGCCTGCACGCGCGGCCTCGATCGACGCGTTCAGCGACACGATCGACACGTGCGCGACGATCGCCGACAGCTCCTGGTTCTTCGCGCGCATGTCCTGGTTCTGCGTGGTCAGCGAGATCATCTGCTCGTGCCAGCGCTCGAACGTGCCGGCGAGCCCGCGCAAACGCGCGGCTTCGTCGGCGATCTTCTGCGCATGCTGCGCGAGCGCGGCGCGCTCGGCCGACAGCGCCTGCACCGCGTCGCGCTGCGCGCCGTTCGCGGATGCCTCGCGCGTCAGCGCCTCCTCCAGCTGCGCCTCGCGTTGCGCCCATGCGTCGGCTGCTTGCGCATGCGCCGACGCCGCTTCATCGGCGCGTGCGGCGGCTGCGTCGAGCGCACCGCGTAACGCGTGCGTGTCGCGTTCCATCGACGCGACGAGCCGTTGGCGCATCACGCGAAACACGACCGCCGCCGCGACCGCGACGACCCCGCCGCCCGCCAGCGCGGCGGCCATCTGGATCATCCATGCCTGCACGATCACGCCGTCACTCCGCCGCGCCGATATCCGCGCTGCGCGCGCGCTGCGCGTGCCCCGCGCCGTGCGCGGCACCGTCCGCCGCGAAGCGCGCCGGCAGCGACACGATCGTCTCGAACGCGCGATACGGCGCGCCGACGCGATCGTCGGTGAAGCGCAGCGCGATATCGCCGCCGTCGCGCTTCAGGAAGTTGCGCACCGCGTCCATGCCGACGCCGCGCCCCGATACTTCGGTCACCATCTGAGCGGTCGAGAAGCCCGGCCGGAAGATCAGCTCGGCGACGTCCTCGTCGGACAGCGCCGCTTCGCTCGCGGCATCGATCCAGCCGCGCTCGCGCGCGATGCCGCGAATCCGGTCGAGCGCGAGGCCGCGGCCGTCGTCGGCGAGCACGAACCACAGTTCGCCGCCGCCCACGCCGACCGCGATGTCGATCGTGCCGGACGCCGGCTTGCCGGCCGCGCGCCGCGCGTCGGACGATTCGATGCCGTGGTCGATCGCATTGCGCAGCAGGTGCATGAACACGTTCTTCAGCGTCGCGACGATCTCGCTGCGCACGCGCTGGCCGTGGCTGTCGATATGCACGACGGGCGCCGGCTTGCCGAGCTCGGCCGCGAGCGACGGCAGCGATTCGATCACGCCGCCGAGCGCGTCGCCGATCCCTTGCGTGCCGAGCTGGCTCAGCATGCGGCGCACCGCATCGCGCGCCGCGTGCCAGTCGGACGCGTTCGCCGGATCCGCGCCGTCGAGCACGCGCAGGCTCTCGCTGATGTGCGCGCGCTCGACCATCAGGAAATCGGCGCCATTCGGTGCCGGCTCGCCGCTGCGGCCGAGCGTGACCGCGTTGATCGTCGCGTAGTGGTCGACGGCCTCGCGTACGCGCGCCAGGTCGTCCATCAGCGCGTCGCGGTTCCACTCGGGGCCGCCGTCCGCGCGGCGCAGCGATTCGTACGCCTGCTCCGCTTCGTGGACGATGTTCGTCAGGTGCTGCAGGCTGTACGTGCGTGCATTGCCCTTGATCGTGTGCATGTTGCGGAACAGCGCCGCGACGATCGAGTGATCGACGCGCTCGTGCTGGCGGATCATCCGTTCGTTCTCGCTGAGGAAGCCCTTCGCGCTGTGCACGAAGTCGTGGAACTTGTCCTGGCTGATCGACAGAATCTCGCCGATCATCTCGAGGCGCCGCTGCTGTTCGCCGGCCTGCGCGGTCAGCTCGCGGATCTCGGTCACGTCGCGCACGCACAACATCAGGCGCACCACGGTGTCGGTCTCGTCGGTGATCGCCGACCAGCTCAGGTCGAGCCACTTCTCTCGGCCGTCCGGCATCCGCTTCGCGACTTCGTTGACGAGCAGATGCTCGTTGAACTCGAAGTTCATGCTGTCCTCGCCGAGGCACGCATGCACGGCCGCGTCGACCTGCGAGCGCGCGTCGGCGCCGATCGCCGAATCGTCGAACACGAGCGCCATCAGGTCGCGCCCGGCGATGTCGTTCGTCTCGAAGATGGTTTCGAGGTACGCCGAATACTCCGCATGCACGACGCCGCCTTCGACGACGGTCAGGATGCCCTGCTGCATGTTTTGCAGCATCGCCTGGATGTCGGCTGTCTTCTGCTTCAGTTGCGCGGCGTTCTCCTGGATCTTCTCGATCATCCCGTTGAACGCGACGATCGAATGGCCGATTTCGTCCATCCGACCCACCGGCACGCGGCGCGTGAAATCCTGGCTCGTCGCGATCTCGCTCATCGCCGTCTGCATCCCGATCAGCGGGCGCGTGATCTGGCGATACAGCACGAAGCCGAGTACGGTCAGCAGCACGATCACCGTGCCGGCGACGCCCGCGATCGCAGTCGCCGTGGTCGCGAGCATCCCGTTCAACGCGCCGATCGCGTCGTCCTTCTGGCGGTTCTTCTCGACGCGCAGCGTGTCGACGATGCTTTCGAGTTCGTCGCGATACTGCGCGACGTTCGCGAACAGGTACGCCTGCGCCATCTCGACCTTGCCGTCCGTCTTCATCTTCACGGTGTCGTCGATCGCCGCGAAATAGTTCGCGGCGCTGTCCTTCGCCTGCGCGACGAGCCCTTCCTGCGCGCGGCCGACCGCCGATTTCGCCTGCCCGTCGAGCGCGGCGCGCAGTGCAGCCTGCTTCGCCTTCAGCTCGTCGCGCGCCTGCGCGGCGGTGTTCGCGTCGGGCGCGTAGACGAGCGTCATCGTCGCGATCTGGATGTTCTTCACGTCGGCGACGAGATCCGCCGACGCAAGCGCGCTCGGCACGATTCCCTGGGTGACCTGACGCACCTCGGACGCGCTCTTGCGCGTCTGGTACACGGCGTAGACGCCGATCGCGGACAGCGCGAAGAACGTCAGGACGACTAGCAGCGTAATGCGATGACGGATGGTCATGAGTACAGCTCCCCGCGGCGATCCGGGTTCGATCGCCCATTTGTCTATTGAAAGAATGAGCGCCGCATTATCGGGGATGGTGTATGACTGTCCGATGACCGAAAACCAATCGATCATCGAGGAAATCGCAATGATCAATTGCGCACGGAAATGCCTAAAGTTTTTTGCGGATTTGCCGTTAACTTTCCGCCGCCATGCCCCGTACGGCTGCGGCGCTCGACGAATCGCCGGAATAGCGGAAATTCATTGTTTTATTCATTCGCGCAACATCCGTCTTATTGAATTCCGGCAAAACGTTTGCGCATTATCGACGGGCGGTTTGTTTTGGTGTTTTTTATAATCGTCTCAGTATTCGCCCGGCTGGTTCGTTAATGTCGACTCTGCATGATCGACCGTTCAGCCTTCGTCCGGCTCGGCGAGCCAGTCTTCGAACTGCAGCCGCGGAACGCGCTCGTACTCGCGGACGTTGTGCGTGACGAGCACCAGGTGCCGGGCACGCGCCTGCCCTGCGATCAATGAGCCGTGGGGGCCGATCAGCGTGCCGGCCGCGATCAGATGCGTGGCCGCGTGACATCGTGACCGGCTCTCGAAACGACCCGTGCCCCGATTCATTCCCAACAGGAAACAATCAATCCCGTCCCGGCGATTCCCCTGCCGATCCGCTCGCTCTAGACTGTCGCATCGATCCTCTTCCGGACCCACGCAATGACCGACGTCCTGCCGCTGACCACCGAACCCGAATCCGGCCTTCAATACCGGCTGCGTCCGGCCACCGGCCGCCCGGCAGCCCGCCTGTTGCTGCTGCATGGCGTCGGCGGTAACGAAACCAACCTGCTGAACGTGGCCGACACGATCGATCCGCGCATCGAAATCGCGTTCCTGCGCGGCCCGCTCACGTTCGGGCCCAATCAGCATGCGTGGTTTCCGGTGCGTTTCGGCCCGAACGGCCCTGAAATCGATGCGGCGCGTGCGGACGAGAGCCGCATGCAACTGATCACGCTGCTGCATGCGTTCCGCGCGCGAGATGGCGCGGCGCCCGCGTTGCCGACCGTGATCGCCGGCTTCAGCCAGGGCGGCATCATGAGCGCGAGCGTCGGCCTCACGTCGCCGGGCGACGTGAGCGCGTTCGCCGTGTTGTGCGGGCGCGTCCTGCCGGAAATCGATCCGCTGATCGCGCCGCGCGATGCATTGAGCACGCTGCACGCGCTGGTGATGCACGGCCGCTTCGACGACAAGCTGCCCATCGCGTGGGCCGACACGGCCGACGCGAAGCTGACGGCGCTCGGCGTCGCGCACGACACGCGGCTGTATGCGGCCGGCCACGAGCTGACCGCGGAGATGGCCGGCGATTTCGGCCGATGGGTCGGCGAGCGCGCCGGGCTGAACTGAATGTGAATTGAACCGGAACTGAACGCACCGGGGGCGCCGGCCCGCGAACGGACCGACGCCCCCGGTGCATGACGTCAAGCGTTCATCACGCGTTCTGCGCGGGATCCGCAACGGCGCGCACGGATGCCGGCATCGCCGCCGCCCGTTCGCGCTCGGCACCGCGTTTCGCCAGCTTCCAGCCGATCACCAGCGCGAGCACGACGACCGGAATCATCGCGATGGTCCACGTGCCGCCGGGGTAGTCGAACGCCATCAGCACCAGCACGCCGACGAGGAACGCGAGCGTGAGCCACGACGTGAACGGCGCGCCGGGCATCCGGAACGACACGGCCTTCATCTCGCCACGATCGACCGCGCGGCGGAACAGGATCTGGCACATCACGATGAAGCCCCACGTCGTGATGATCCCGAGCGACGCCATGTTCAGCACGATCTCGAACGCCTGCGCCGGCACGATGTAGTTCAGCGGCACGCCGATCGCGTTGATCGCGACCGTGATCAGGATCCCGCCGTACGGCACGCCGCGCGCGTTCATCCGCGACACGAAGCGCGGCGCCGAGCCGCCCATCGCAAGCGAGCGCAGCACGCGGCCGGTCGAATAGAGACCGGAATTCAGGCTCGACAGCGCGGCGGTCAGCACCACGACGTTCATCACGGTCCCGACGTACGGCACGCCGAGCTTGCTGAAGAACGTGACGAACGGGCTTTCATGCGAGCTGTACGCGGTCCACGGCAGCAACAGCGTCAACAGCACGACCGAGCCGACGTAGAACAGCGCGATGCGCCACATCACGCTGTTGATCGCCTTCGGCAGCACCTTGCGCGCGTCGGCCGTCTCGCCCGCCGCGACGCCGACGAGTTCGATGCTCGCATACGCGAACACGACGCCCTGCACGATCAGCACGGCCGGCAGAATCCCGTGCGGGAAGATCCCGCCGTGATCCGCGACGAGATGCAGCCCCGTCATCTGCCCCGCCACCGGATAGCCGCTCGCGAGAAACACCGCGCCGACCGCGAGAAACACCGCCAGCGTGCCGACCTTGACGAGCGAAAACCAGAACTCCATCTCGCCGAACACCTTCACGCCGATCATGTTCATCACCGACACGATCCCGAGCGCGCCGAGCGCGAACACCCATTGCGGCACGTCGGTGAACACGGCCCAGTACTTCATGTAGATCGCGACCGCGGTAATGTCGACGATGCCGGTCGTCGCCCAGTTCAGGTAGTACATCCAGCCCGCGACGAACGACGCGCGTTCGCCCATGAACTCCCGTGCATACGACACGAAGCTGCCGCTGGTCGGCCGGTGCATCACGAGTTCGCCGAGCGCGCGCATGATCAGGAACGCGAACACGCCGCACACGAGATACACGAGCGCGAGCGCGGGCCCCGCGCTTTGCAGGCGGCCGCCCGCGCCGAGAAAGAGGCCGGTGCCGATCGCACCGCCCATCGCGATCATCTGCACGTGCCGCGGCTTCAACTGCTTCGCATAGCCGGCTTCGTGCGACGCGAACATCGCATCGGGATCGGCATGCGCGGCATCCGCGCCGCCGGCCGGACCGGCCGGGCGCTCGCTGGGGTGTGTCATCGTGAGTCTCCGTTGTTTGTAGATGTGTCGCGCCCCGCTCCGGAGGCGCTTTCGGTACGACCGCGAACCGGCTCGCGTCAGAACGCGCGCGGCCGGATCAGCGCTTCGGGCTGCAGCGCTTCGTCGAGTTGCGCCTCGGTCATCAGTTCGCGCGCCAGCACGACCTCGCGGATCGACTTGCCGGTCGCATGCGCTTCGGCGGCGACGGCGGTCGCGCGCTTGTAGCCGATATACGGATTCAGCGCGGTCGCGAGCGCGACCGAGCGCTCCATCGTTTCGCGCAGCCGTTCCGGATTCGCGGTGATGCCGCTCACGCATCGCTGTGCGAGCGTCGTGCACGCGGCCGTCAGGTGGCTGAAGCTGCGGAACAGCGCGCTCGCGATCACCGGTTCGAACGCGTTGAGCTGAAGCTGGCCGGCCTCGGCCGCGAAGGTGATGGTCACGTCGTTGCCGAACACCTCGAACGCGACCTGGTTCACGACTTCCGGAATCACCGGATTGACCTTGCCGGGCATGATCGACGAGCCGGCCTGCACGGGCGGCAGGTTGATTTCGCCGAAGCCTGCGCGCGGTCCGCTCGACAGCAGCCGCAGGTCGTTGCAGATCTTCGACAGCTTGACGGCGATCCGCTTGAGCACGCCCGACACCTGGACGAACGCGCCGCAATCCTGCGTCGCCTCGATCAGGTTCGGCGCGGTGCTCAGGTCGAGCCCGGTGATGCGGCGCAGCGCGGCCAGCGCCTTCTCCGCGTATTGCGGATGCGCGGTGATGCCCGTGCCGATCGCGGTCGCGCCGAGGTTGATCTCGCGAATCAGCCAGCCGGCTTCCTGCAGCCGCGCGATGTCTTCCGTCAGCATCACCGCGTAGGTCGAGAATTCCTGGCCGAGCGTCATCGGCACCGCGTCCTGCAACTGCGTGCGGCCGAGCTTCAGCAAGCCGGCGAACGCGTCGGCCCGCTCCGCGAATGCATCGCGCAGCCGCGCCATCGCCTCCAGCAGATGTTCGACCGCGAAGCACGTCGCGATCCGGATCGCGGTCGGATAGACGTCGTTGGTGCTCTGCGCGAGATTGACGTGCTCGTTCGGGTGCAGGTATTCGTACTGCCCGCGCGCGTGGCCCATGATTTCGAGCGCGCGGTTGCAGATCACCTCGTTCGCGTTCATGTTGGTCGACGTGCCGGCGCCGCCCTGGATGACGTCCACGACGAACTGGTCGTGCAGCCGCCCTTCGCGGATCTCGACGCACGCGGCGGCGATCGCATCGCGGAACGGCCGCGGCAGCAGCCCGAGTTCGCAATTGGCGTCGGCCGCCGCTTCCTTCACGGACGCGAGCGCCATCACGAGGTACGGCAGCGACGCGATGGTGCGGCCCGAAATGTCGAAATTCTCTTTCGCGCGCAGCGTGTGGACGCCGTAATAGGCGGTATCCGGAATGCTTCGTTTCCCTAAAAGATCCGCTTCGACGCGGAAGCCGTGTTCTGCCATCGTGCCCTCCTGAAATGTCTCGTGCCGCTCGCCGGCCGCCGCTTGCCGACGCGACGGGTTCGCATTCTATGCCTTTGCAAAAACAAGCTCCCTTCTGTATTATCGAAAGCGGTTTTGCGTGGGACGCAACAGCGAGAATCGAATGAAAAAAGGCGCGAGAGAAACCGGCATCGATCACCTGGGCGCGATGCGCACGTTCGTGCGGGTGGTCGAAACGGGGAGTTTTTCGGCGGTCGCGAAGGAGATGCACGTGTCGACGTCGACGGTCGCGCGCAAGGTGACCGCGATCGAGGAGGCGCTCGGCGTCGCGCTGCTGCACCGTTCGACGCACAGCGTGACGCTCACCGAGGCCGGCCATATCTATCTGGAGCGCGCGGTCACACTGATCGCCGATCTCGACGACACGCTGCGTGTCGTCGCCGAGCTGAATGCGCAGCCGAGCGGCCCGCTGAAGCTCACCGCGCCGGTCGCGTTCGGCCGCCGCCATCTCGCGCCGCTGATCGCGCCGTTTCTCGCGCGCTACCCGACGATCCAGCTCGACGTGCGGCTCACCGACAACCACAACGACCTCGTGGCCGGCGGCTTCGATCTCGACATCCACGAAGGCGAGAACTACCTGGACAACCTGGTCGTCCACCGGCTGTCGCGCAACGACAGCATCCTGTGCGCGACGCCCGGCTACCTCGACCGCTGCGGACGCCCGGCGACGCCGGACGACCTGAAGCATCACAACTGCCTGCGCTACGTGCACCCGGAAGGCGATCCGCGCTGGGAGCTCGTGCGCGGCGACACGCGGCACAGCGTGCTGCCGGCCGGCAATCTCGTCACCGACCATTCGGAGCTGTTGCTGGAGGCGACCTGCGCGGGGCTCGGCATCGCGGAATTCGAGATCTGGCTGGTGCGCGACCTGCTCGCGAGCGGCCAGCTCGAAGCCGTGCTGCCGCGCTACCGGCTGCAGAACCGGCTGACCGGCGAATTCATCTACATCGCGTATCTGGCGAACCGACGCAGCTCGGCGAAGCTGCGCGTGCTGAAGGATTTTCTCGCGGAACACCTCGCGCAGATCGGCGAGCTGTCGGAGCGGGAACTGGCGAAGATTCGCGACGCACGCGCGTAGCGCGCGCCGCGGTACGGCCCGGATTGCGGGCCGACGGCATCGGCGCGGCGACCGCGTTCAGGCCGCCTGCAATTCGAACGGGAACGTCGCGTGCCCGAACTCGACGCCCTGCGTGTTGAGCATCCGCGGCCGGTGGAACGCGGACAATTGCGCACGCTGCTCGGCCGTACCGATCTGCAACCGCTCGAGGATTTCGCTGACGACCATATAGAGCACGTCGAGATTGCCGTCCTCGATCTTCACCGAGATGCCGAGCGCGCCGTCCGCGCCGAGTTGCCGCGTGCGTTCCGACGCGCGCACGCCGATTCCGTAGCACGCATCCGCGCCGAGCTTGCCGACCACCTGCCCGCCGAACGCGTTCATCAGCACCGTGCAATAGCGCCCTTCGCCGGCCACCAGCTCCGGATGAGCGGTCATCGCACGGTGAATGCGCGCCAGTGCGCGAATGCGGTCCGTGAGCGCGCCGCCCGCTTCCACCGCGTCCGCGCCGTCGGCCAGCGACGCGTACAGGCGCGCCAGCCGATCCAGCGAGAACGCCGGGGTCGGCAGGTTGCAGCCGTCGATGCCCCAGTCGACCTCGTCGTCGCGCAGCCCGCATGCATCGGCCACCACCTGCTTCACGCGCACCTGCATCGGATGGTCGGGCAGATGGTAATCGGCGATCGCGGCGCCGATCGCCTGCGCGCCGGCCAGCATCCCGACGTGCTTGCCCGAACAGTTGCTGCATACGCCGGTCGGCGTGTAGTCGCGCTTGATCCACGCCCGGTACACCGCGTCGGACAACGGCGGATGGCCGCCGCAGCGCAGATCCGATTCGTGCGCGGCGACCTTCGCGAGCATCGCGCGCGTGCGTTCGATGTGACGATCCTCGCTGCTGTGCGACGCGCACATCAGCGCGATGTCCGCGTCGTCGAAGCCGAAGCGCTCCGGCGCGCCCGTCTCGATCACCGACAGCGCCTGGGCCGGCTTGGCCGCCGACCGCGCGAGCGTCATCCGGAACGGATCGCCGAACCGGGCCAGCAGCCGGCCGCGTGCATCGACGACCGCCACATGGGCGATGTGCGTGTTCTCGATCGCCTTCCCGCGGTACGTGACGACCGCTGCGCGTGGGGTGTCCATCCTCTTTTGTCTCCTTGCTCGCGGGCCTGATGCCGGGGCCCGTCCAACCGGTACGGCAGTGTAGCGAGTCGCCGCCGCCGCGTCGGCCCTCGTCATGGAAAGCGGTGTTGCATGCGACGCAAAGGCGGTCGCCTTCCATGAAAGATTGACTGAATTAGTACAAAAACCCTTCCATCGGTTGCCTATTTACCGCTCGGCGGCGCGCTGCAGCGGGAACTGCCCGCACGCTCGCGCCTGTGCCAGGGCGGAGGCGGACCGAGGTATGCGCGTCGCGTCAGGCGTCATGGAAACGCCAGCAGCCGGGCGGATTTGAGCGCGTCAAGCGGCGTGCCCTGAAGCACATCCAGACCCAGTTGCCGCATGTACGCCAACGCGTTGGCAGTGAGGCCCGCATATTTCGACCAGTGCAGCATCAATTCCGAAACGGCGCTGCGTTGCCTCATCGATCGGCTTGCATCGATAGAACCTGTGGCGCGAGTCAATGTCGCGCGTTTTCCTGAACCTAAATCGAGAGTTATCGAGGTCGTCCCGTGTGCTCCGCTTTTTATATCAATCTGCATTGCAAAGCGGGATAACACAATAGAGCTATTGACTGCCCTCCCCGGCATCCGATGGTTTCGTGGTATTTACTTGCGGCAATCCGTTGTGCACCTGGACCACATGCGCACTGGTCAATGGATAGCTCGCCGCCTGCGAAGCAGCGGCAATCGGCAAGCGCGTGCGGCCAAGGTACTTGCCGCTTCCTCGAGGGCCACTACCATTCGCCGGAACCGGGCATACATCAGGCGGCAAGCCTTTTTATTCATCGCTCTCTGTTGACAATCTTGCTCGAATAACACCAGCAAACTCGCGTGTTCGACGAGACCGGCGGCGCCGACATCCCCGGCACGCGCTTCGTCGGCCGCCGGCCTGATGCAGCCTCAAGCACTCATGCATGGCGCGCACGTTCACGCGAGGTGGTACCGCAGCCAGAAGGTTTCGCGGCACGCGTTGTCGAACGTCAACCGCGACGGGTTGATCGGCTGCGCATCGGGATGGCGCAGCACGTCGTAGTCGATCCAGCATTCGGCGCACAGCAGGTCGGACGGCGCACGGTCCTGCTCGACCGAGCGGCGCACGATCGCGCCGTTATCGAACCGGTATTCGGTTTCGTCGCGGGTGACCTCGACGTCGTCGTCGGTCCAGCGATCATGCGATGTCGCGTGCGACACGACCGACACGGACCCGGCGAGCCCGTGGATCGCGGCGACGTAGGAAATAAGCTTGTCCATGGCGAGACGGCGAACTGGCGGATGGCGCGCTTCGCGCCACGCATGCAGCGCGAAGCGGCCCGAGCGGCGAGTATAGCCGCGCGCCGAAGACCTTGCCGCTGGCGGGGTTTCGCGCGCTACGCGTCCAGCGCGAGCAGCGCGAACGTCGCGAGCCAGTGCTCGCCCATGTAGTCGCCCGCCACGTGCGCGAGCGCGCTCGCGAGATGCCGGTCGGCCGCATCGAGCAGCTTCGCGCGCCGCGCATCGCCTTCCGGCAGCGCGCCGGCCAGCGAACGCTGGCACCACGCACGGCTCAGGTTCAGCCCGTCGAGGTGCGCGATCTTGCCGTCGCTGCGGTCGCTGACCGTCGCCGGCTCGAACAGCGTCGCCGGCTCGCCGCGCGCGAGGTCGGGCAGGAAGCGCGCGAACCAGCCGTCGAATTCGGCGGCCGGCAGCACGCGCCGCATCAGTTCGGCTTCCATCAGCGCGGGCGACAGGAATTCGTCGCCCGACGGCTCCCACGCCTGGCATGCGACGTCGTTCAGGTGCCAGCGCTTCGCGGTATCGACGATCAGCGCGGCGAGCCCGTCGCGCTGCGTATCGCGCGCGAAATCGAGCGTGAGCGCCAGCGCGAACGCGGTGTTGAAGTGCGTGCCGACGCGCAGCGGATAGGTCGCCTTCGGCAGGAAAGTCTCGAAGCGCGACACGAACAGGTCGGCCAGCGGCGCCATCGTCTTCGCCCAGCGCGCGGCCTGCGGCAACACGCCCTTCAGCGCGAGCCGCTCGAGCTGCGCGACGAGCGCGAGCAGCCATGCCCAGCCGTACGGCCGCTCGAAGCCGCTGTTGTGCGGCAGCGCGAGATACGCGCGTTCGCCGGCAACGTTCGCGTCGGTAAAGTGCGCGTCGACGATCGCGACGATGCGCTCGGCCTCCGGCAATGCCGGGTAGCGTTCGAGCACGCGCAGCACGAGCCAGTAGCCGTGCACGCACGAGTGCCAGTCGTAGCTGCCGTAGAAGATCGGGTGCAGCGCGCGCGGCCCCTGCACGTCGTGCGGACCTTCGAGCGCATGCGTGAGCTTGTTCGGATATTCGCGGGTCAGGTGTGCGAGCGCGAGCGACGCGAATTTCGACGCGAGTTCGGGGGTCAGTCGGTCGGTCATGAGGATCTCGTCCATCGAATCAGAAGCGGAATACGAACGCGTACATCAGCAGCGTGTTCACGGCCAGCAGCAGCACGGCCGTCGGCCACTGCGCCTTGATCACGCCGTTCTTGTCCTTCAGTTCGAGCAGCGCCGCGGGCACGATGTTGAAGTTCGCGGCCATCGGCGTCATCAGCGTACCGCAGAAGCCGCTCAGCATCCCGATCGCGCCCATGATCGCCGGATTGCCGTGGAACTGATGGACGATCAGCGGCAGGCCGATGCCGGCCGTCATCACCGGGAACGCGGCGAAGCCGTTGCCCATGATCATCGTGAACAGCGCCATGCCCACCGTGTAGGCCGCGACCACCGCGAACGGCGAATCGATCGGCACCCACTCCTTCACGAGCCCCGACACCACGCCGCCGACGCCCGCGACCGCGAACAGCGCGCCGAGCGCCGCGAGCATCTGCGGCAGGATCGCGGCCCAGCCGACCGCGTCCATCGTGTGGCGCGCTTCCTTCAGCGCATGCACGGGCGAATCGCGCAGCATCGCGAGCGCGACGACGAACGCGACGATCGTACCGAGCACGAGCGAGATCAGCGTCACGCTCTTCGGCTCGACGAACGGCACGAGCTTCAGCGCGAACGTGCCGATCAGCGTGACGAGCGGAATCAGCAGCGCGGGCAGGAACAGCCGGTTGCCGAAGCGCTGCGCGAGCGTCTCGCGCCGCACGGCCGCCGCAACGCCTGCCTCGTCCGACTGGCCGCGGCCGAGCTTGCCGGAGCCGGCGATCAGCGCGAGCGCGATCGCCAGGCACCCTGTGACGAAATGCGGCAGCAGCGCGCCGAACAGGAACGTGACCGCGTAGATGGCCCAGAACGCGAAATTGACGACGCGCCGCGGGTTCGTGCGGTCCGTCAGGTTGAAGTACGCGAACGCGGCGAACATCAGCCCGGCGAGCGTGTACAGCGATTCGAGGCCGATCATCGCGCGCCCTCCTGCTTCACCAGGCCGAAGCCGCGCGCGAGCCGGCGGTCGAGCAGCGCGAGGCGCGTGCAGTGAATCAGCAGCGCGGCGATCGCGGTCGGGATCGCCCACACCGACAGGTGCAGCGGCTCGATGGCGATGCCGTTTTGTTCGAGAAAGCCCTTGATCAGCAGGATCGACTGGATCGCGATGAAGATGTCCTCGCCGAAGAACACGGCGACGTTGTCCGCGCCCGACGCATGCGCGCGGATCTGCTGGCGCACCGACTCGGGCAGTTCGCCGTGCCGGCCGACCGCGGCGGCCTCGGCCATCGGCGCGATCAGCGGCCGCACCATCTGCGCGTGGCCGCCGAGCGACGTGAGGCCGAGCGCGGCGGTCGCCTGGCGCAGCACGAAGTACAGCATCAGCACGCGGCCCGTGGTGGCCGCCTGGACCCGCGAGATCATCCGCTTCGCCTGCTCCTTGAGCCCGTTGCGCTCGAGCAGCGCGATCACCGGCAGCGTGAGCCAGATCAGCCCCATGTAGCGGTTCTCGGTGAACGCCTTGCCGAACGCGCTGACGATGTCGACGAAATTCAGCCCGCCCGCCAGCCCCGTCGCGAGCCCCGCGATCGTGACCACCAGCAGCGCATTGAAGCGCAGCGCGAAGCCGATCACGACGATCGGCACGCCAATCAGCACCAGCATTTCCCCTCCTTGTGTCTGGACGCGCGGCACGTCGTCCGCGCGCGGCCGGCCCGGTTTGCATCGGGCTCGGACGGCGAAATCTAACACGAGACTTTATCGATAAAAAGTCGATAATTCGCCGGTTCGGGTAAACGTTGAAGCCGACGGACACCGTGCCCGCGCCGTGTGTCGGTCACATTTCATCGGACGAATCGGGCGGGCCGGCCCGCACGCGTGGCGCGGGCCCGGGACGCCGACTAAACTGAAAAGCATCGGCAACGTACGGGAGAGCCGCCATGATTGACGTATTCCAGACCATCGGCAGCCGCGCGTTCTCCGCCCATCTGGCGAAGGACGGGATGGTGACGCTGATGGAGCAACGCCATGAAGTCGACCGCGTGACGCTCGCGACCGCCTATGCCGCGCTCGTCGAGGAAGCCGAGCAGGAAAGCGACCTGCTCGACGCGACGGTCGAAGGGATGATGCGCGCGCTGATCCAGGGCTACGCGCGCAGCCATTGACGGCGCGGCGGCGGGGCCGCTGCGCGGCCCGATGCCGCGGTACGGGCCGCTATGCAGCCGGCGTGCCCGCGCCCACGCCGAACCACCGGCCGTCGCGCAGTTGTCGGTAATCGGCCTGCGTGAAGATCCCCAGCAAATTCGCCACCGCGCCGTTGCTGGCACGATCGCGTTCCGTCATGAAGGCTTCGACCGCGTCGCGGCCGGCGAACAGGATCGTGCTGAAATACCGCTCGCGCTCCGCGTCGCAGAGGTTCGTCTCGCTCAACTGGTACGGATGGTGAAGCGCCGCGAACAGGAAGTAATAGCGTTCGGCGTCGTCGCGCAGCACGTGCACCGCATCGGGTTCGACCGGAAAATCGCGGTAGAACGACGCGTGTCCGCTCTCGATGTGGATTCGGTACAGCAAACGGCCGTCCTGCTCGATCACGATCGGCGCATGCGGGTCGCGGCTGACGAGGACGGTATCGGGCACGGTCATCCGGTTCTCTCCTTTCTTTTTGTCGATGCCGGCACGGTAACATGCGGACTTTTGCGGCGTGTCCGGACGGGATCGACTGGCCCGCTTGCAGGCAATGCGGCATCGCCATAGAGGAAACGCACTGAAACGGCACCATGCGCAAATTTTTCGATTGCCGCCGCCCGCGCCGCATGACAGCATTCGGGCGTCGTCAACCCAAAAGAATGCCGCGCCGTCCGGCCGCCGATGCCGCCCGGACGCGCCGAACCGGCTGCACCTTCCATGAACCCGGCCCACCTCCAACAACACTACGAACCGACCGGAGAATTCCGCTTGTGAACATCGGCATCGTCAACGACCTCCCGCTTGCCGTCGAGGCGATGCGCCGCGCGATCGCGCGACGGCCCGAGCACCGCGTGCTGTGGGTCGCGACCGACGGCGCGCAGGCCGTCGAACTGTGCGCCGCGCAGCCGCCCGACATCGTGCTGATGGATCTGATCATGCCGAAATTCGACGGGATCGAAGCGACGCGGCGGATCATGCGCTCCGAACGACCGTGCGCGATCCTGATCGTGACGAGCTGCATCGGCGCGAACGCGTGGCGCGTGTTCGAGGCGATGGGCGCCGGTGCGCTCGACGCGGTCGATACGCCGCGGCTCGGCGACGGCGCGGCCGGCGACACGACGAAACTGCTGCTCGCGAAGATCGACCAGATCGGCCGTCTGCTCGACGCGCCGGGCGGCACGCGCGTCACGGGCGCGGCCGCGCGCGGCGGCGCCGGCCCGCTGGTCGCGATCGGCGCATCGGCCGGCGGCCCCGGCGCGCTCGCGTCGATCCTCGGCAGCCTGCCGGCCGATTTCAATGCGCCGATCGTGATCGTGCAGCACGTCGATCGCGCGTTCGCCGAAGGCATGGCGCAATGGCTCGACGGTCAGACCCGGCTCGCCGTGCGCGTCGCGCACGAAGGCGACCGCCCGCAGCCGGGCGTCGCGCTGCTCGCCGCGACCGACGATCACCTGCGCATCACGCGCGCCGGCACGCTCGAATACACGCGGGAACCCGCCGCCACGCCGTATCGTCCGTCGGTCGACGTATTCTTCAACAGCCTGACCGAGCACTGGCCCGGCCGCGTGATCGGCGTACTGCTCACCGGGATGGGGCGCGACGGCGCGATCGGCCTGAAGGCGCTGCGAATGAAGGGCTACCATACGATCGCGCAGGACGAGGCGACCAGCGCCGTGTACGGAATGCCGAAGGCAGCCGCGACGCTCGGCGCGGCGCGCGCGATCCTGCCGCTCGGGCGCATCGCGGGCGAGTTGGCGGCGCTCGCGCGGATCTGAGCCCGACGATGACCGCGCGCAACGCCCATGCCTGCCCTTGCAACAACCGCAACAACCCGCATCGACCATGACGATTGACCTGACTCGCCCGCCGGGCGGCCCGACCGGGTCGCCCGCCGACGCGCCGGCGATGGTGCTGCTGGTCGACGACCAGACGATCGTCGCGGAAGCCGTGCGCCGCGCGCTCGTCGACGAGGACGGCATCGACTTCCACTACTGCCCGCGCTCGGACGACGCGATGGCCGCCGCGATCGAGACGCGCCCGACCGTGATCCTGCAGGATCTCGTGATGCCCGGCACCGACGGGCTGAGCCTCGTGCGCGCGTACCGCGCGAATCCGGCGACGCGCGACGTGCCGATCATCGTGTTGTCGACGCAGGAAGAACCGGTGATCAAGAGCGCCGCGTTCGCGTGCGGCGCGAACGACTATCTGGTCAAGCTGCCCGATCGCATCGAGCTCGTCGCGCGCATCCGCTACCACTCGCGCTCATATATGAACCTGCTGCAGCGCGACGAAGCCTATCGCGCGCTGCGGCAGTCGCAACAGCAACTGCTCGAGGCCAATCTCGAGCTGCGGCGCCTCACGCACTCCGACGGCCTGACCGGCTTGTCGAACCGGCGCTATCTCGACGAATACCTGGCCGCCGAGTGGCGGCGCGGCACGCGCGAGCGCAGCGAGCTGTCGCTGCTGATGATCGACGTCGACAACTTCAAGCTGTACAACGACACGTACGGGCACGTGTCCGGCGACAGCGTGCTCAAGCAGATCGCGTCGACGATCGAGCGCTGCCTCGGGCAGTCGGGCGATCTCGCCGCGCGCTTCGGCGGCGAGGAATTCGCGGTCGTGATGCCGGCCACGTCGCCGGGCGCCGCGCGGCTGCTCGGCGAGAAGATCCGGCTCGCGGTCGAGGCGTTGCGCGTGCGGCACGCGCATGCGTCGACGGGCAACCAGATCGTGACGATCAGCATCGGCGGCGCGAGCATCGTGCCCGCACCCGGCCTGCCGACGACCGTGCTGATCGAGGCGGCCGACCGCGCGCTCTATCGCGCGAAGCACGAAGGCAAGAACCGGGTCGAGATCGATCCGTCGCCGACGCCGCCGGGCGCCGGCGGGTTCGGCGAGCGCTAGCTAGCGCACTCACGCGCCAGGTCCGGCGAGCGCGCCGCGCTCACGCGGCGCCGAGCCGGCGCGCGTAGTCGTGCGCATCCAGCGGGCGGCTGAACAGATAGCCCTGCTGCATGTCGCAGCCGATCTGCTGCAGGAACCACGACTGCGCCTGCGTCTCGACGCCTTCGGCCGTGACCTTCATGCCGAGCGAATGCGCCATCGCGACGACCGCCTGCGTGATCGCGACCGAGTCGTGATGATCGGGCACGCCCGACACGAACGAACGGTCGACCTTCAGGTTGTGCAGCGGAAAGCGCTTCAGGTACGCGAGCGACGAATAGCCGGTGCCGAAATCGTCGACCGAGATCCGCACGTTCATGTCCGTGAGCGCTTCGAGCATCGGCAGCACGGTGTCCGTGTCGTTCATCAGCACGCCTTCGGTGATCTCGAGTTCGAGCGCGGACGGGTCGAGCCGCGTTTGCGCGAGACAGCGGGCGACCGATTCGACGAGCCCTTCGTGAAACTGCCGCGGCGACAGGTTGACGGCCAGCATCAGGTCCGGCGCGATCGTGCGGCGCCACTCGGCCGCCTGCCGGCACGCGGTTTCGAGCACCCATTGGCCGATCGCGACGATCAGCCCCGTGTCTTCCGCGACCGGAATGAATTCCGCCGGCGACATCGGTCCGAGCTCGGGGCTCGTCCAGCGCAGCAGCGCTTCGGCGCCGACCGTGCGGCCGGTGCGCGCGTCGACCACGGGCTGATACGCGAGCCGCAGCATGTCCGACGCCAGCGCGCGCCGCAGCGACTGTTCGATCGCGAAGCGGCGCTGCAGCCGCAGGTTGAGCTGCGCGGTGAAGAACGTGAAATGGTTGCGGCCGTGCTGCTTCGCGTCGTACATCGCCGAATCGGCGTTGCGCATCAGCGTCACGGCGTCGTCGCCGTCGCGCGGCGCGACGCTGATGCCGATCGATACGCCGAGCCAGTATTCGTTGTTCGCGATCGCGAACGGCTTCGCGATCGCGTCGATGACCTCGCGCGCGAGCCCCGCGAGACGCTCGGGATCGTCGCAGTCGTCGACGAGGATCACGAACTCGTCGCCGCCGACGCGCGTCAGCGCGTACTGGCCGCCGCCGCACGCCGCGAGCCGCGCGGCAACGCTGCGCAGCAGCGCGTCGCCCGCGTCGTGGCCGGCCGTGTCGTTGACCTTCTTGAAGCCGACCAGATCGATGAACAGGATCGCGACGCGCGCAGACCCGGCCGCCGCATCGCGCACGCCGAACAGCTCGCGCATGCGGTCGCCGAGCCAGCGGCGATTGTAGAGGCCCGTCAGCGCGTCGCGGGTCGCCATGTAGCGCAACTGCTGCTGTGCTTCGCGCACGGGGCCGATGTCGTTGAACGACACGAGCACCGAGTCGGCCTGCGTCTCGCCCGGCCGCACGATCGGCACCGCGTTGCCGCGCACCCAGATGATGTCGCCGTCCGCGAGACCGAAGCCGACCGTGTAGTCGAGCATCGGCGTGGCCGTCTCGAGCGCGCGCCGGCTCGGCCAGTCGTGCGGGTCGATCGGCGTGCCGTCCTCGTACAGCTTGCGCAGGATCACCGTGGACAGCCGACGGCCGACGAGTTCGCCCTTCGCGCGGATCATCCGGTTCGCGCTCGGATTGCTCGCGATCACGACGCCCTCGCGCGACACGACGAGGATGCCCTCGCTCAGGCTGTTGACGACGAGCCGGTGATGTTCCTCGCTGCGCGCGAGCTGCCGTGCGATCCGGTCCTGGTGCACCGCGAGGCCGACGCTGTTGCCGATATCGCGCAACAGCCCCGTTTCCTCGTCGCTCGGGCGGCACGGCCGGTGATGATAGACGGCGAACGCGCCGAGCACGGCGCCCGCGTCGTCGAGGAACGGCACCGACCAGCACGCGCGCAAGCCGAGCGGCAACGCGATGGCGCGATAGTCGGCCCACAGCGGATCGGTTTCGATGTCCTCGACGGTGACCATCCGGCGCTCGTACATCGCGGTGCCGCACGAGCCGGCCGCGGGGCCGATCGTCGCGCCGTCGATCGCCGCGCTGTACTGCGCGGGCAGCGACGGCGCCGCGCCGACGCGCACGTGCACGCCGTCCGTATCGAGCAGCAGGATCGTGCACGACGCGCCGTCGCCGAGCAAAGCCTCGGCACGCCGGCAAACTTCGACCAACAGTTCCGGCAGCGGCGTGTTGCGTGTGATCAGCCTCAGCACGCTCTGCTCGGATGCGAGCACTTCCGCGGCGAGCCCGAGGCTGTAGCGAGAACTTTGCGGTTCGGTATTCAAGTGAATCCTGCCGTCTGTCCGACCGGGTCTGGTGCGCCCGGTTCGTTATCGATATTTCGTGCCCTGTTCCGCTCCGGGTTTACGCCGATCCCCGGTGCGCCCCGTTTGCGCGCCGAGCGAGGGCGCGCCGAAATGTATTTAACACCAATCCGTGACGATCGGCGTGCCTGCTTGCATCGGGGGTTTACGCTCGGTTCTCGCGCGGCTTGCAGGCGGCGGCGGATTCGATGCCAAGGTTGCTGCGGCGCAGGCTGGCGCGGGCGCGCCGCCCGTCAATCCTTCCGGATCTGCTGACCGGCCGGGCGCGCGCGACGGCAGGCGCTGTCAGGCCGGCACCGCGCGCTTGTCCTGCTTCCGGCTCCGGCGGGGGCCCGCATCGCGGCCTCCCCCGCCGCGTTTCCGTATCCGTGATTCAATGTCGATCGAACCGGCGCCGCGCCATCCGGCGGCACGGCGATGTGGCCCCTCATCGAACGACCTTCACTGGATCACCATGACGAACCCTGCCGAAATCAAGGCGCTCGTTTTCGATGTCTTCGGAACGATCGTCGACTGGAGAAGCGGTGTCGCACGCGGCGCCGCCGCATTCCTGGACCGCCACGCGCCGATGCCCGACCCGTTCGCGTTCGCCGATGCGTGGCGCGACGAATATTCGCCGTCGATGGAAGAAATCCGCAGCGGACGCCGCCGTTACGTGCGGCTCGACGTGCTGCATCGCGAGAACCTCGTCCGTACGCTCGATCGTTTCGGGATCGTCGACGTGCCCGATGCCGACATCGACGCACTCAATCTCGCGTGGCACCGGCTCGATCCGTGGCCCGACGCCGTCGCCGGGCTGCACCGGCTGAAGCGCCGTTACATCATCGCGCCGCTGTCGAACGGCAACATCCGGCTGATGGTCGACGTCGCGAAGCACGGCGGGCTGCCGTGGGACGCGATTCTCGGCGCCGAGGTGGCCCGCGCGTACAAGCCGTCGCCGGCCGTCTATACCGAAGCGGTCGAGATTCTCGGCCTCGCGCCGGCCGAGCTGTGCCTGGTGGCCGCGCATAACGGCGATCTGGCGGCCGCGCGCCGGCTCGGGCTGTCGACCGCGTTCGTGCTGCGGCCGACCGAGCACGGGCCCGGCCAGACGACCGACCTGCAAGCCGACGATGCGTGGGATTTCGACGTGAGGGATCTGAACGAACTCGCGGATCGGCTGGGTTGCCCGGGCTGAGTGTGCCGGGCGGCGCGGCCCGCCCCCGCGCCGCGATCGCGAGGCGGCGCACCTCCGCTACTTCACCACCGCCCGCCATGCGGTTCGCGCGTAGATGAGCAGCAACGGCAGCAGCGCCAGCGCGAACAGCAGGCATAGCGCGAGCACCCACACCGGCCATTGCTGCGGATTCCCGTGCGCCCAGTAACGGTACGGCACGCTCAGGAAGGCAAGTTCCATCAACAGCGCCCCAAGCGGCACGAGTCCGTTCAGCACCGCCGCCACGCCGAAGCGCGCCGCGCCGTCGATCTTCTTCCCGGCCCCGTACGCCGCGATCAGGTACACGAAATACCCGACGATCGCGACCATCACCGTGCCGCCGGCCAGCAACCCGATACTCCGCACGCTGCGTTCGTGCCACTGATGCGCCCCTTGCGGCAACACGACATCGATCTTCTCGCCGATTTCGGGCACGGCGCCCGAGCGAATGTTGCCGGGTAGCGTGATACGTTCGCCATCCGGCATCACGGCTTCCAGGATCGACGTGTACTTGATGCACCGGTACGACGAGGTTCGCCCCGAACTGTCGCGGCGCTCGCAGGTATCCCACTCGGACTGGTAGGACACGACGGTCGCTTCGTATTTCGGCGATACCGCCAGTGCGTAAAGCTCGTCGCCGATCCAGTACGCGAACGGGAACAACAGCGACACGAGGCAAAAACACACGAGCCACCAGAACGCGACCGCGCCGCCGGAGCCGCGCTTGCCGCCCGTCTGTCGGCGCACCATGCGCGACGCGAGCCAGTAGGCGGTCACGCCGAATACCACCACGCATACCACGAACACCTTGCCCGCATGCGTCGAAGCCATTTGCCCTCTCCCCGCTAGCCGGTCGAATCGCCGCCGGCCGTGTTGTCATCCAGATCGATCATCGCATCGCCGTCGCGCCCCGCCCGTCGACCGCTACGCCGGCTCGCCGACGAACCTCAGCGTGCCCGACTCCCCCGACAGCAGCGCGCAGTTCGCGTCCGCCGCCGCGCGCAGGTAATCCCACAGCGCGGTCACGCGCCGCAGCTTGCGCAGATCCTCGCGGCACGTCAGCCAGAAGCACCGCGTGACGACCACGTCGTTCGGCAGCACGGGCACCAGCGCCGGCTGCGTGGCCGCGATGAAGCACGGCAGGATCGCGAGGCCGCCGCCCTGTAGCGCCGCGAAGACCTGCGCGATCACGCTCGTCGTGCGCAACCCGGCCGTAGCACCAGGCACCGCGCGGTCCAGGTACAGCAGTTCGTTGCTGAACGCGAGATCGTCGACGTAGCTGATGAATGCGTGCTGCGCGAGATCGTCCGTGCAGGTAATCGGCGCGTGATTCCCCAGATAGTCGCGCGTCGCATAGAGCCGCAACTGGTAGTCGCACAGCTTCGTGACCACGTAGGGCCCGCGCTCGGGCCGCTCGAGCGTGATCGCGAGATCGGCCTCGCGCTTCGGCAGGTTGACGAAATGCGGCACCGGCAGCAGGTCAACCGTCACGTGCGGATGCGCGGCGCGAAACTGCGCGAGCTGCGGCGCGAGGAAAAAACAGCCGAACCCTTCGGTCGACCCGATCCGCACGTGACCCGACAGCGCCTCCCCCGTGTTCGCGACCTGGTCGCACGCGGATTGCACGGTCGTCTCCATCGCATCCGCATACGCGACGAGCCGCTGCCCTTCGGCCGTCAGCGTGAAGCCGCCGGAGCGCGACTTGTCGAACAGCAGCGTGCCCATCGCGGCTTCGAGCGCGCGGATGCGCCGCGCGACGGTCGTGTAGTCGACGCCGAGCCGCTTCGCCGCGCCGCTCGCGCGCTGCGTGCGCGCGACTTCGAGGAAAAAGCGCAGGTCGTCCCAGTTCAGGTTGCCGGAAACCGGCTCGGTGGCATGTCGCATCGGCGAGGAAAAAGGAGGGGTCTCCGGGCCGGCCGTCGATATGCATAAATGCACATCCAACCGGTTTCTTTATCGGTACATCGTGAATCTGCGCATAACTATACTCGACCGTGACCTGCGGACCATGAGCCGCGGGCAATAAAACCGGAGACACCATGCAGACCCGATCCACCCTCGATGAGCATGCGACCATCGCGACGCCGGCGCCCGAGCGCACCGCGAAGCATTACCTGCTGGCCGGCTGGGCCAGCATGGCCGGCACCACGATCGAGTGGTACGACTTCTTCCTGTACGGCACGGCCGCCGCGCTCGTGTTCAACCGCATCTTCTTCCCGTCGCTGGACCCGGTCGTCGGCACGCTCGCCGCGTTCGGCACGTTCGCGGTCGGCTTCATCGGGCGGCCGATGGGCGGCATCGTGTTCGGCCACTTCGGCGATCGCATCGGCCGCAAGTCGATGCTGATGATCACGCTGCTGCTGATGGGCGTGCCGAGCATGATCATCGGGCTGATCCCGTCGTACGACAGCATCGGCTACTGGGCGGCCGCGCTGTTGATCGCGATGCGCTTCCTGCAGGGGATGGCGGTGGGCGGCGAATGGGGCGGCGCGGTGCTGATGGCCGTCGAGCACGCGCCGAAAGGCCGCAAGGGGCTGTTCGGCAGCCTGCCGCAGACGGGTGTCGGGCTCGGCCTGATCCTGTCGTCGGTCGCGATGGCCGCGGTGGCCGCGCTGCCGGAAGCCGACATGCTGTCGTGGGGCTGGCGCGTGCCGTTCCTCGCGAGCATCGCGCTCGTCGGCCTCGGCTGGTTCATCCGCGCGAAGGTGCCGGAATCGCCCGACTTCGAGAAGGTCCGCAAGCAGGGCAAGGCCGAGAAATCGCCGGTGACGGCCGCGCTGCGCCGCCATCCGCGCGAAGTGCTGACGATCGTCGGCGCACGCGCCGCCGAGAACACCTGGTTCTACATGGTCGTCACGTTCGCGCTCGCTTACGCGACGCAGCAGCTGCATCTGCCGAAGGCCGAGATGCTGCACGCAATCACGGCCGGCGCGGCGCTGTCGCTCGTCACGATGCCGCTGTGCGGGCATCTGAGCGACCGCATCGGCCAGCGCCGGATGTTCGCGATCGGCCTCGTGCTGATGTGCGCGTTCGCCGCGCCGTTCTTCATGATGCTCGGCACGCAGCAGACGTCGTATGCATGGTGGGCGATCGTGCTCGGCCTCGGCGTCGTGTTCCCGATCCTCTATGCGCCGGAATCGCTGCTGTTCGCGCAGCAATTCCCGGCGGAAATCCGCTACAGCGGCATCTCGCTGTCGGTGCAGCTGGCCGGCGTGATCGGCGGCGGCTTCGCACCGATGATCGCGACGTCGCTGCTCAAGGCCGGCGGCGGCCAGCCGCACTACGTGATCGCGTACCTCGTCGGCTTCGGCGTGTTCGCGCTCGTGTGTACCGCGTTGATGCGGCCGGCGCGCGCGTAGCGCCGCACCCGCATTCCATCGATTTCAGTTCGACCTGCCGTCCGCCGTGGCCGCACGCGCGGCGGACGCAGGCCACCCTTTTGCTTCGCACCACCGTTTCCCGGAGAGTTCCATGAACGCCGCAGTTCCCCAGACCACCCTCGCCCTGCCCACCGCCAAGCTGCTGATCGACGGCGCGTTCGTCGATTCGCAAAGCGCCGAATGGGGCGACATCGTCAACCCCGCGACGCAGCAAGTGATCGGCCGCGTGCCGTACGCGACGCTCGACGAGGTCGATGCCGCGATCGCGTCCGCGCAGCACGCGTTCCAGACCTGGAAGACGACGCCGATCGGCGCGCGGCTGCGCATCATGCTGAAGTTCCAGGATCTCGTGCGCCGCAATCTCGAACGGATCGCGCACACGCTGACGGCCGAGCAAGGCAAGACGCTGCCCGACGCGCAGGGCGACATCTTCCGCGGCCTCGAAGTGGTCGAGCACGCGTGCTCGATCGGCACGCTGCAACAAGGCGAATTCGCGGAGAACGTCGCGGGCGGCGTCGACACCTACACGCTGCGCCAGCCGATCGGCGTGTGCGCGGGCATCACGCCGTTCAACTTCCCCGGGATGATTCCGCTGTGGATGTTCCCGATGGCGATCGTCTGCGGCAACACGTTCGTGCTGAAGCCGTCCGAGCAGGACCCGCTGTCGACGATGCAGCTCGTCGAACTCGCGATCGAGGCCGGCGTGCCGCAAGGCGTGCTGAACGTCGTGCACGGCGGCAAGACGGTGGTCGACCGCCTGTGCACGCACCCGGACATCAAGGCGATCTCGTTCGTCGGCTCGACGCGCGTCGGCACGCACGTGTACAACCTCGGCAGCCAGCACGGCAAGCGCGTGCAGTCGATGATGGGCGCGAAGAACCACGCTGTCGTGCTGCCCGATGCGCACCGCGAGCAGTCGATCAACGCGCTCGTCGGCGCGGGCTTCGGCGCGGCCGGCCAACGCTGCATGGCGACCTCCGTCGTCGTGCTGGTCGGCAAGGCACGCGACTGGCTGCCCGATCTCGTCGAAAAGGCGAAGGCGCTGAAGGTCAACGCCGGAGCCGAAGCCGGCACCGACGTCGGCCCGGTCGTGTCGAAGGCGGCGAAGGAACGCATCCTGTCGCTGATCGACGCCGGCGTGAAGGAAGGCGCGACGCTGCTGCTCGACGGCCGCGACGTGAAGGTGCCCGGCTACGAGCACGGCAACTTCGTCGGCCCGACGATCTTCTCGGGCGTGACGACCGACATGTCGATCTACACGGAAGAAATCTTCGGGCCGGTGGTGGTCGTGATGGAAGCCGACACGCTCGACGACGCGATCGCGCTCGTCAACCGCAATCCGATGGGCAACGGCGTGGGCCTGTTCACGCAGAGCGGCGCGGCCGCGCGCAAGTTCCAGAGCGAGATCGACGTCGGGCAGGTCGGCATCAACATTCCGATTCCGGTGCCGGTGCCGTACTTCAGCTTCACCGGTTCGCGCGGCTCGAAGCTCGGCGATCTCGGCCCGTACGGCAAGCAGGTCGTGCAGTTCTACACGCAGACGAAGACGGTCACCGCGCGCTGGTTCGACGACGACGCGACGGCCGGCGGCGTGAACACGACGATCGCGTTGCGCTGATCCGACGGAGCCCGCACATGGAAATCGCCTTCATCGGACTCGGCAACATGGGCGGCCCGATGGCCGCCAACCTGCTCAAGGCCGGCCACGCGCTGACGGTGTTCGACCTCGACGCGCATGCGGTCGACGCCGCGGTGCGCGCCGGCGCGACCGCGGCGGCGTCGCCGCGTGACGCCGCCGCGCGCGGCTCGTTGATCATCACGATGCTGCCGGCCGCGCAGCACGTGCGCGCCGTCTACCTCGGCGACGACGGCGTGCTGGCCGGCGCACGCGCCGGCGCGACGCTGATCGACTGCAGCACGATCGATCCCGGCACCGTGCGCGCGGTGGCCGACGTCGCCGCGCAGCGCGACTTTCCGCTCGCCGACGCGCCCGTGTCGGGCGGCACCGGCGGCGCGCAGGCCGGCACGCTGACCTTCATGGTCGGCGCGGACGCCGCGCTGTTCGAGCGCATCCGCCCCGTGCTGCTCGACATGGGCAAGAACGTCGTGCACTGCGGCGGCACCGGCACCGGGCAGATCGCGAAGATCTGCAACAACCTGCTGCTCGGCATCTCGATGATGGGCGTCGCGGAAGCGATGGCGCTGGGCGCGGCGCTCGGCATCGAGCCTCCGGTGCTGGCCGGCATCATCAACACGTCGACGGGCCGCTGCTGGAGTTCGGACGCGTACAACCCGTATCCGGGCGTGAGCGACACGGCGCCGGCCGCGCGCGGCTATGCGGGCGGCTTCGCGGCGAACCTGATGCTGAAGGATCTCGGCCTCGCGACCGAAGCCGCGCGCGGCGCCCATCAGCCGGTCTGGATGGGCGCGCTCGCGCAGCAGCTGTATCAGTCGATGAGCCAGCAGGGGCTCGGCACGCTCGACTTCTCCGCGTGCGTGAAGCTGTACGAGGCGCAGCCGGCCTGACCCGCCCGGCCGACGCCGGACGTGCGCCGACCCGCGATGTGCCCGTAGGGCATCGCGGGTCGGTTTGCATGCGGGGGAAGGAAAACGCGGGCGGCGCGATCATGCCGCCGATCGGTCAACCGCGCGGGTTCGACGCCGTCTCGAAGGTCGGATGGCACTCGAACGCGAGTTCCGAGCGCGCGTCGACACGGCGGCCGGCGGTCAGGGATTCCTGCTTCATGCTCGCGCGCATCCCGCGCTGCGAGCAGTAGTTGGTGGCTTCGCTGACGGCCTTCTGATGGGCGTCGGCCCACGTCGTCGACAGGCCGACCGTGCGCGTCGTCACGGTGAATACGTTCGGGTTCGACGTCGCGGTCACGTCGGAAGCAGTCGAACACGCGGCGAGCAAGCATGCAGTCGCCGCAATGGTCAACCATCGCAGGGTTCGAAAAGAGACTGGAATGGGCATGGAGGGCAAGCGCACGCCGGCCGGCGTGCATTAAGCAACATAGGCGACAGTATGCCTGCTCGATCGCCGGAGATCATGCCCCTTTCGGTGAACACATTGTTTCGAATGGTTAAACGATGGTCGAACCTGGCAAGATTTACAGCCGTCGCCGGCCATCATTTTCGTCCGACAGGTCATTTCGTCCGGCGCGACGGTCGACGCACGCCCGCCTGCCGGATTCTCGCGCACGCTCCCGCGAGCGTTCGGCACGCCGGCTGACCCCGGCGCGTGGCGCGCGGATGTGCTTTTTACAACCGCGTCGATCGCGCAGCCCGCTCCCCCCAACGCCCCGCGTCGGGCACCCCGCCGTCGTTCGCCGGCTTTTTCTCCGCACAGGCACACCGCTTGCGTCACCTCCGCGCCCGCCATCCGGCGGACAGCCATCTTCCTTCCAACCGGCGCTGCGCCCCGCGCGATCCTTTGCGCGGCGGTCCCGCATCGCAAGGCAGGTTTCCTGAACGAGAGGACGACATGAAATCAATACGAACGATAGTGGCCCTGTGCTCGGTCATTTCCGTGCTCACAGCGTGCGGCGGCGGCGACGACGCCGGGACCGTACTCGGCATCTCGAAGCCGCAGGCGCGCTTCATCAACGCGGTGCCGGCCGGCCCGAACCTCGACTACTACCTGAACGCGAAGGTCGACCAGTCGGGCGTCGCATACAAGGGCGTGACGCGCTATCACGACATCGACTCGGGCACGCAGACCGCGAGCTACGACGTGTCGGGCACGACCGCGACCGTCGCATCCCAATCGTTCAGCGCCGCGAACGGGCACCACTACACGACGATCGCGCTGCCGAGCACGACGTCGCTGATCTCCGTCATCGACGATCCATACGCGAAGGGCCTGCTGTCGGACAAGGCGCGCGTGCGCGGCTTCAACGCATCGCCGAACGCGCAGAACGTGGACGTGTACGTCGTGCCGCCCGGCACCGACATCACGACGCAGAGCCCGACGCTGGCAGGCGCGGCCTACCAGAATGCCGTGCCGGCCTCGACGCAGGATTCGGTCTACCTGAACGGCGGCACCTACCAGGTGATCGTCACGACGGCCGGCAGCAAGTCGCCGATCCTCAAGACCGCGCCGGTCAGCATCGCCAACAACGCGGACTGGCTGCTCCTGACGATTCCGTCCGGCGGCATCGGCGACGTGACGCCGAACGACATTCACGTGCTCGTCGCGCAGGGCAACGACGCCGATACGTCCGCGCAGGAGCTGGGGCCGCAATAACGCAGCCACTCACGCGGCAACGGGCCGAAAACGACACACGGCGGCCGGTGCGATTGCATCGGCCGCCGTGTGTCGCATACCGGTATCGAGCGTCGATATCGCTGCCCGCTATCGGTCGTCGGTCCGTTCGAGGCAGATCACGTGCTCGGCGCGCGTCCCGTCGCCGTGCTCGACATCGACGTCGCCGACATGGCGCACGCGCCAGCCCGGGCGCGTCGCGATCTGCGGCATGTTGCCGGACGGCCGGCTCTCGATTCCGCCGAGCCCTTCGTCGGGCGTATCGACCGCTTCGTCGAGCGACGCGTTCGAATAGATCACGTTGTCCTGCAGTTCCGACGCGCCGGTGCGCGCCTCCATGCCTTTGCCGTCGACGTCGACCGTGTTGTCGGTCATCGCCATGTTCGCGTTGTCGAGCGTGACGATCCGGCCGGCGGCCCGGCGCACCGGATCGCCGCTGTCGACCGCGTGCGCGTCGACGTCGATCTCCGGCAGGCCGGTCGGCATTTTCCCGGCAACGGCCTCCGGCGTCAGCGGACGCTGCGCCGTCTGGGCGGCCTGGGTCGCCGCGTCCGGCATGTCGCCGGCCGCCGGCGTCTTCACCGGGCTCTTCGCAATCTGTTCCCGCTGCTTTTCCGGGGTAGGGTTCGATTCCGCGTTCTGCATCGCACCTCCTTGCCCGGCCGGCGGACGTCGGCGTCACGCCGTCGTCGCCGCGCCGGAATTCGCTACAACGGTCCTTGCAAATCTTTCATGCGCACCGCTCCGCACGTACGCCGTTCGGCGCACGCGCCGACGGACACGGCGCTCGGTGGGCGAACCGGCGGCACGCTGGCGCGCCGC
Organism: Burkholderia sp. MS389; assembly: GCF_016899425.1. GTDB lineage: Bacteria > Pseudomonadota > Gammaproteobacteria > Burkholderiales > Burkholderiaceae > Burkholderia > Burkholderia sola. The sequence continues at coordinate 82,315 of NZ_CP045995.1, read as the reverse complement.
CCGCCCGATCCCCCCAATGCCGGTCAACCGCCGCCGCTCGCGCCGGCCGGGGCGGAAGCCGCGCCCGGCAGGGTCGTGCCGGCCGCGCCGCTGCTCGGCATGCCCGACGGTGCGGTGGAAGGCGCGGCCGACATGCCGCTCGCTGCGCTCGAATCCGAACTGGCTGCGCCGTTGTCGCCCTTCTTCTGGCAACCCGCGCCTGCCGCCAGGCCCGCGATCAGGATGCCGGCGAAGACGGCTCGCGATACGTGACGAATGGAATATCGCTGCATGACACCTCCGCTGATGTCGATGTGGATGGAACCCGCTGACTCGCAATATGCGTGCCGTCGCCCGTCTCCGCGGCCGCGCGCCATTGCATTCATTTTTCAAATGACGCCCAGCCGAATATTTAATTTCCCATCGCGGTAGCCGCCGCCCATACTCGCGAACAAATCCGAGACATAACGTCCACCGGGGCCCGGCCCGCGCTGCGTACGACATGCGGCCGGTGTCGCGCCCCGCACATGGAAGGAGACAACGGCGTGCAACTGGAAGCCATCCACCGCGCGGGCATCGGGCCCGGCGCGGACGCCCCATCGCATCGAACCGACACGGCCGCGCGCGATCCCGCGCTAAGCCCGCGGCTGCACAACGCCGACCTCGCGCCAACCCAGGCCGAAGGCCGCACGTGGGGCCGCTACAGCATCTTCGCGCTATGGACCAACGACGTGCACAACATCGCGAACTACTCGTTCGCGATCGGGCTGTTCGCGCTCGGCCTGTCGGGGTGGCAGATGCTTGCGTCGCTCGCGATCGGCGCGGTGCTCGTGTACTGCTTCTTGACGTCCTCGTCCGCCTAAAAGCGAAGGATTCCCACACCTGGCGATGCACGTCCGCATCGGAGAATGTTCAGCGCAGCGTTGATATCACGATCATGCTCGACACCACAGTCACTGCAGGCCCATTCTCTTATTCTCGGTCCTGCGATACCTTTCGGCCGCGTCGTGCTGGCTTGCGACCCGCACGCCGAACAGGACTGGGTAGAACCGCTTTCGTCCACTTCCTCGAACGTGGCTCCGTGCGCGATCGCTTTGTAGCGGAGCTTGTTTCGGAAGGACGACCAGGATGCGTCGTAGACGCTTTTCGCCATTCTGGTTCTGGCGAGTTTTGCGGCCGACACGTTGCCGACCGCGATGTAATCGAAGCGCCGCACCAGATCGAGCGCGAGCTTGTGCTGGAAGTCGGCACGGGCATTCGCGACCTTGGCGTGCAGCTTCGCGATATGCCGCTTGTGCTTTCGTGCCCGTTGCGCTTTCGCCAGCTTCTCCGCCGCGCGTCGGCCGAACCGGTCATTCGGCAGTTTTTCGCCGGTCGAAAGTGTGGCGAAGTCTTTCAGGCCGAGATCGATGCCCACGCCGGAACGGACCGGGCGGGCCTGCACATCGGGCATCTCGATCGCGATGTTCAGAAACCAGTTACCACGCGCATCCTGCGCAAAGTTGGTCCCGTCCTTGATCTTGCCTTCGGGAAGCGGTCGGCTGTTGAACACGCGAAAGGTGTTGCCGGCGAAACGGAACGCGTCGCCCTCGCGCTTCAGGTCACGCCCCTTCAGCGGCACCCAGCCCAGCGATTTCCTGCCGCGATAGCGCAGATAAGGGTGTCGACGCTGGCTGCGCGACTTCGCATATTGCTCGCATGTCGCGTTGACCGTGCTGGAGTGGATGCCGAGTTCCTTACTGCTACCGGTCGTCAGCACGTTCAGGTCGAAACCCGTCGGCCACTTCTTGCCCCACTTGAGCGCGTGCTTCTGTGTGTCGTTGCAGTAGTTCCAGACGTAGTTCACCGCACGGCTCTGCTTGTTGAGCAGTCCGTTGAGCGACTTCACGCGGTAGCGGTAGACAAGGATCATGCAGGTGATCCTAACCCGTGGAAGAAGCTGCCTGTCAACAGCACGCCGTCCCGTCCCGCCATCCGCCCCGAAGGAAGTCCCCTTGGGGGAAATGGCGGGGTTTATCGGAGCAAATTCTGATGAGAATCCTGGTAGTCAACGTCAACACGACCGAGTCGATCACCGACGCGATCGCCGCGCAGGCACAAGCCGCCGCGTCGCCGGGCACGGAGATCGTCGGGCTCACGCCGCGCTTCGGCGCGGAGTCGATCGAAGGCAACTTCGAGAGCTACCTCGCGGCGATCGCCGTGATGGATCGCGTGCTGAGCTACGACGAACCGTACGACGCGGTGATCCAGGCCGGCTACGGCGAACATGGCCGCGAAGGGCTGCAGGAACTGCTGACGGTGCCCGTCGTCGACATCACCGAAGCGGCCGCGAGCATCGCGATGCTGCTCGGCCATCGCTACTCGGTCGTCACGACGCTCGACCGCACGGTGCCGCTGATCGAGGATCGCCTGAAGCTCGCCGGGCTCGATGCGCGCTGCGCGTCGGTGCGCGCGAGCGGCCTCGCGGTGCTGGAGCTCGACGAGAACCCGGCCCGCGCGATCGAATCGATCGTCGTCGAAGCGCAGCGCGCGGTGAAGGACGATCGCGCGGAAGTGATCTGCCTCGGCTGCGGCGGGATGGCCGGCCTCGACCGGCAGATCGAGGAATGCACGGGCGTGCCGGTCGTCGACGGCGTGTCGGCCGCGGTCGCGCTCGCCGAGTCGCTGGTGCGCCTGAAGCTGAAGACGTCGAAGGTCCGCACGTACGCGCCGCCGCGCCCGAAGCGGATCGTCGGCTGGCCGGGCACCTTCGCGAAATGACGGGCCGCCGGCCGGCCGCCGTGCGGCGCGCTCAGCCTGTCTCTCCGGCACGCGTATCGGCATGCGGCGCCCGCTAGACTCAACCGCCCCGCCCCGCGACGCGGGCGACGCCGCGGGCGCGCTCGACGTGCTCGATGCGCGGCTGATGCGCATCCTGCTCGTGCTGCTGACCGAGCGTACCGTGTCGCGCGCGGCCGTGCGCCTGAACATGTCGCAGCCGGCGACGAGCGCCGCGCTCAAGCGGCTGCGCACGCTGCTCGGCGATCCGCTGCTGGTGCGCAGCCGCTACGGAATGGTGCCGACCGAGTTCGGCGCGCGACTGATCGAGCCGCTGCGCAACGCGCTGCGCGTGATCGACTTCATCCGCGTCCAGCAGCCGAGGTTCGACGCGCGCACGTCGGTGCGCACCTACCGGATCGGCTGCCCCGACTATCTGAACGTGCTGTTCGTGCCGAAGCTCGTCGCGCTGTTCCGCGAGCGTGCGCCGAACGCACAACTGGTGTTTCATCCGCTCGGCGACGGGTTCGACGACGAGCGCGCGCTGGCCGACGGCGAACTCGACGTCGTGATCGACAACCGGCCCGCACGCCGGTCGCGCTTCCGGCAGGACGACCTGTTCGACGACCGCGTCGTGTGCCTGATGCGCGCGACGCATCCGCTCGCGCGGCACGGCGCGATGACGGCCGCCGGGTTCGCGGCGGCGCCGCAGCTGTGCCCGACGCCGTCGTGGCTCGAAGCGTCCGGCGCGATCGACCGGCAGCTCGAACGCGTGGGCCTGCAGCGGCGCATCGTCGTCACGCTGCCGCATTTCGAACTCGCCGCGCATGCGCTGGTGCGCAGCGACCTGATCCTCACCACCACGTACCGGCTCGCGCGGCACTACGCGAAGCTGCTGCCGCTTGCCGCGGTCGCGCTGCCGGCCGAGCCGCCGGACATCGCGTACCGGATGACGTGGAACGAATCGGGCGCGTGCGCGGAAGGCGGTCGATGGCTGCGCGGGCTGATCGCGGAAGCGACGCGTGCATGGCTCGACGCCGACGCGATGCTGCCGGCGGTCGCCGCGGTCGCCGCGGTCGCCGCCGTTGCCGCTTCCGGGGTCGATGCACACGCGCCGAAACCCGCGCCGGCCGTCACCGATCCACCCGGCCTCGCCCAGCGCGCGCGCCGCAGACCGGGCACGCATTGTCATGCGTCGCCTCCGGCGCGCGTCGCACAGGCCGCACGCATTCATCGCATCGCGACGAAGTCGCACTGATCGGCCCGAGCGTCCACGGCAGGATCGTGCACAACGTCATGCGCGTCCGCGCATCGGTTGCGCAAGCAACTTGTACGCAACGACGGCCGAACCGAGCGCGAGCACGCCGCTCACCGTCAACGCATCGGCGAACCCGTTCGCGAACGCGACGGGCGCGGCCTGCGCGAGCGCGCCGGCGGCCGACGGCGGCACGCGGCCGAGCGCCTGCGCGAGATCGCCGGCCAGCAGGCTCGACATGAACGATGCATCGGCGAACGCGCGCAGGCCGGGCGTCGCGGACAGCAGGCTGTCGAGCCGCGCATGCGTACTCGCCGCCAGCACCGCGCCGAGCACGCCGACGGCCGTCACGATCGCCGAGAAGCGCGTCGTCGTGCTGATGCCCGACGCCATGCCCGTGCGATCCGGCGGCACGCACGCCATGATCGCCTTCTGCGTGTCGCCGTTCATGATGCCCGCGCCGCATCCCGTCACGAACATGCCGAGCGCGACGAGCCGGTAGTCGCCGCTGGCCGTCAGCGCCGCCGTCGCGAGATTGCCCGCGCCGATCAGCGCGAGCCCGCCCGCCAGCACGCCGGCGGAAGACACGCGCGCGGCCAGCGCCGCGCCGAGCGACGGACCGGCGATCATCGCGAACGCGAACGGCAGCATCCCGAGCCCGGCATCGATCGCCGACATCCCGAACGCGTTTTGCAGGTACAGCGGCAGGAACGTCATCATCACCTGCGCGCACGCCGCGTAACCGAACATCGCGAGCACCGCGCCGACGAAGCGCGGCTGACGAAACAGCGCGAGATCGATCATCGGCCGCGCCTGCCAGCGCTCCGCGCCGACGAATGCCGCCAGCAGCGCGGCCGCGAGCGCGAGCCGGCCCAGCGTCGCGGCCGACAGCCAGCCGTGCGACGGCGCGCCGATCAGCGCCGCGATCGCGCAGGCGAGCGCCGCGCCGAACAGCAGGCTGCCGGCCGCGTCCACGCGTTTCGCCTGCGGATCGTTCGATTCGTCGATCGCGACGCGCGCGCCGGCCGCCAGCAGCAGGCAGACCGGCAGGTTCAGCAGGAACACCCAGCGCCAGCCGATCCATTGCGTGATCGCCCCGCCGACGAGCGGCGCGATCGCCGTCGCGATCCCCATGCACATGCCCCAGATCGCCCACGCACGCGCCCGTTCGCGTCCGTCCGGGAAACGGTTCGCGATCACCGCGAGCGCGGCGGTCAGCAGCAACGCGGCGCCGCCGCCCTTCACCGCGCGCGCGGCGATCAGCCAGCCGGCCGACGGCGCGATGCCGCAGCCGAGCGACGCGACGAAGAAGAGCGCGAGCCCCGCGAAAAGCATCCGCCGGCGCCCGAAGCGGTCGGCGAGCCCGCCGGCCGGCAGCAGGCACGCGGCGAATGCGGTCATGTACGCGCTCACGACCCATTCGATATCGGCGAAGCTCGCGTGAAAGCCGCGCGCGATGCTCGGCAGCGAGACGGCCACGACGTTCGTGTCGAGCACGATCAGCGCGCAGGTCGCGGACGCGACGGCGAGCGTCGCGGCGGCAGGCAAGTTGCCGCCGGCGCGCGAAGCAGCCGCCGCGCTCGCGCGCGACGCCGGTGAAGACTGGGACATCGGCCACTCCGGAACAGGATGAACGAGCCGTATGCTAGGCTTGCCCGCTATTGCCTGTCATTGACATTTCAATGCCGTTTCATTGACGAAAATTGCAACCATGAGCCAGCTCGAATTCCGTCACGTGCGCGCCTTCCTGAGCGTCGCGCAACATCTGCACTTCGCGCGCGCGGCCGACGCGCTCGACATGGCGCCGCCCGCGCTCACGCGGCAGATCCAGGAAGCGGAGCGCGTGCTCGGCGTGCGGCTGTTTCACCGGTCGCGCCGCGCGGTCACGCTGAGCGCGGCCGGCGAAGCCTATCTCGCGGAAGCGCGCGCCGCGTTCGACCATCTGCAGCGCGGCAGCGAACTCGCCGCGCTGGCCGAACGCGGCGAACTGGGCCGGATCGAGATCGGCTATGTGTCGTCGGCCGTTTATTCGGGCACGCTGCAGCGCACGGTCGGCGCGTTCCGCACCGCGCACCCGCGCATCGAGCTGAACCTGCGCGAAGTGCCGATGGACGACGTCGCGAACCAGCTCGACGCGGGCCGCCTCGACCTCGCGTACGTGCGCCCGCCGTTGCCGCTGCCCGGCGGCTTGCGGATCGTCACGCTGCAGCGCGACGTGTTCGTCGCCGCCGTGCCGGCCGATTCGCGCCATGCGGCGATGGCGGCCGTGCGCGCGGCGGACCTCGCCGACGCGCGCTTCGCGGTGCCCGAACAGGAGCTCGGCACGCTCGAAGTCGCGCGCCGCGGCCGCTTCGCGCCGGTCGCGGCCGCGCGGCCGGGCGGCCTGCTGGCGGTGCTCGCGTGCGTGTCGGTGAACGGCTGCGTCGCGGTGATTCCCGATGCGCTCGCCGCTTGCGTGTCGCTGCCGGGCGTCGTGTACCGGCCGATCGCCGGCAAGCCGATCATGTCGGCGCTCGCACTTGCGCACCGGCAGTTCGAAAAGGCGCCTGCGGTGCGGGCATTCCTGCGGACGATCCGGCCGGCCGCGTAACGCTTGCGCGCACGCGCCAGCGCGTCGGGTCCGCGTTGGCGAAGCGACCGTCGCCGCGCGAATATGCATTCCACGATTCGATGTTTGTCGGCCGGAAACCGATTCCGTAACCTGCCCGGCAGCCGCGCCGCCCGCGCGCGGATCACCGAGGACACGCCGCCGATGACCCACTCCTTCGCCACCGCGCGCCGCCGCACGCTACAGCGCCTTGCCGCCCTCGCCGCCGCGCCGCTCGCGGGCGGCCTCGCGCTGCCCGCCCGCGCGGCCGGCGACGACCTGTCGGGCGTCACGCTCGTCCTCGGCGACCAGGCCGGCGGCCTGCGGGCGCTGGCCGAAGCCGCACGCGTGCTCGACGGCGCGCCGTACCGGTTCCGCTGGGCCAACTTCCAGGGCGCCGCGCCGCTGTTCGAAGCGCAGCGTGCGGGCGCGATCGACCTCGCACCGGCCGGCGACCTGCCGGTCCTGACGGCCGCGCTCGGCGATCCGTCGTTGCGGATCGTCGCGACGCGCGTCGGCTCGCCGACGTCGCTCGGCATCGTCGTGCAGCCCGACTCGCCGGTTCGCACGGTGGCCGACCTGAAAGGGCACACCGTCGTCGTGTCGTCGGCGCGCGGCAGCATCTCGCAATACCAGTTGTACGGCGCGCTGCGCGAACACGGGCTTGCGCCGCGCGACGTCGACGTGCGCTTCGTGCTGCCGGTCGACGCGTTCGCCGCGTTCGAGGCGAAGCGGATCGGCATCTGGGCCACGTTCGATCCGTACTACGGGCATGCGGTGCGACGCGGCGCGCGCATCGTCCGCGACGGCAGCGGCATCAATTCGGGGCTCGCGTTCCTCACGTCGCCGGTCGACACGCTCGACGATCGCGGCAAGCGCGCGGCGCTGGCGGACGTGCTCGCACGGCTCGCCCGGGCGGGCCAATGGGCGCTCGCGCACCCGGCCGACTACGCGAGCGTCTATGCGTCGCTCACGCGCCTGCCGCCCGACGCGGCCACCGATATCGCGCGCCGGGCCGCGCTCGCGCAACGCAGCCTCAGCGACGCCGACATCGCCGTGCTGCAGCGCGTCGCCGATCGCGCGGCGGCGGACGCGATCCTGCCGCGCCGCGTCGACGTCGCGTCGATCGCCATCCGGCAGGTGTCCGCCTGAGCGACGCGGCGCGAGGACGTGCTCAGCGCGGCCGCGCCATATCGAGATCCGGCACGTCGTCGCCGAACGTCGACGCGACGAGCGTGCGCATCGCGGCGATCAGCAGCGTCGGCCCCGACTGGTTGAACGTGCAGCGCTCGCCCGCGGCCGGCACGGCGCGGTGCAGCACGGCATGCCACGCGCCCCGCCCGCCGTCGCGCTCGAACGCGGCGAACGGCAGCCGCTCGACGATCGGGCCGCCGTCCGCCCACGACGACGACGGCGCGAACGACGTCGGGACGCCGCCCGGTTCGCGGATCACCATGCATCGCGACGTGTCGATGCGCGGGGCGACGAGGTCTTCCGCCATCGCCACCCAGTAATCGAGCGTCGCGCCTGCCAGGTCCTGCACTTGCATGACCGTCTCCGTATGACCGTTGTCTTGAACGACGTCCTAGCCGTTGTCCATGCAGCCGCAAGGACGGCTCGCCTACGTGACAGGGTTTCGTCCCCTGTCGCGCTGCGATAAGCATAGTTCAAATCGTTTCTTGTCCGCCCCGGACACGTCATCGAGAATGATTCGACGGACCGACACCCGGCACCGCCGCCCCAAACGTACTCCTGACCGATCGATTCATGCTCCCACTGCGCCTGCTGCGATCGCTGCTGATCGCGTCCCTTATTGCGTTGCCGGCCGCCGCCGCGCACGCGGACAAACCCGCCACCATCCGCATCGGCGTCGCCCAGCAAGGCGCCGGCGATCCGCCGACGTTCGGCGGATCGAGCGCCGCCACCGTGCAGTTGCAGCAGCTCGTCGAAAAGGAATTCGCCGCCGACGGCATCAAGGTGGAATGGCTGTTCTTCAAGGGCGCGGGCCCGGCCGTCAACGAGGCGATCGCGAACAAGGCGCTCGACTTCGCGTACCAGGGCGACCTGCCGGCCGTACTCGCACGCTCGAACGGGATCAAGACGCGCCTGCTGCTCGCCGCGAGCGTACGCTCGGGCATCAAGATCGCGGTGCCGCCCGACTCCGCGATCCGCTCGATCAAGGACCTGAAGGACCGCCGCGTGTCGATCTTCCGCGGCACCAACCTGCAGCTCGTCGCCGACAACGCGCTCGCGAAGAACGGCCTCGGCGAACGCGACCTGCGCGTGATCAACCTCGACGCCGCCAGCTCGCTCGCCGCGCTCGCGTCGAACGGCATCGATGCGTCGGTCGGCGACTACGCGCTCTACAAGCTGCGCGACGCGGGCCTCGCGAAGATCATCTACGAGTCGCAGAACGACGGCCCGCAACTGACGCGCCAGACCCACCTGCTGGTGCTCGACGATTTCGACCGCGCGCACCCGGATATCGTGCAGCGCGTCGTCACCGCGTTCGTGAAGGGCGCGCAATGGTCGTCGGACGAGGCGAACCGCGATGCGCTGTTCAAGCTGTGGGCGAAAAGCGGCGTGCCGTATTCGTCGTGGCAGGCCGACTATGCGAACCAGCGCCTGAAGGACCGCCTGTCCCCGCTGATCGATCCGTTCGTCGTCGCGCGCTACAAGGCCGTGGCTCAAGATGCGCTGAACCTGAAGCTGATCCGCCAGCCGGTCGACGTCGACGGCTGGTTCGAACCGAAGTATCTCGACAATGCGTTGCGCACGTTGAAGCTCGAACACTACTGGCCGCGCTACGACGCCGCCGGCAAGCCCCTCTCCTGACCGGACCATCCCGATGAGCGACACCGCGTTTTCCGTCACGACGACCGAACCGCACACGCTCGCCGTGCCGCCGCGCCGCGCGGTCGTGCTGAAACGGCTCGCGTGGCAGCTCGCCCCGTGGGTGCTGCCCGCGCTGCTGTTCGCGCTGTGGAGCGTCGGCAGCGCGCGCGGCTGGATCGCGCCGCAAATCCTGCCGCCGCCCGAACGGGTGGTCGACACGCTGGCCGAGCTCGCGTCGAGCGGCGATCTCGTGCGCCACACGCTGATCAGCCTGCAGCGCGTGCTTGTCGGCTTCGCGGCCGGCACGCTGCTCGGTGTCGCGATCGGCGTCGCGCTCGGGCTGTCGCGCACGCTGGAAGCCTACGTGCTGCCGAGCTTCAACGCGCTCGTGCAGATTCCGGTGCTCGGCTGGCTGCCGTTCCTGCTGCTGCTCGTCGGCGTCGGCGAGCCGCTGAAGTACCTGCTGATCGCGCATGCGGCGCTCGTCCCGGTCACGCTGAGTACCTTGCAGGGGTTTCGCCAGGCGCCGCCCGCCCTCGACGAAGTCGCGCGCGGGTTCGGCTACACGCGCCGGCAACGGATCGTCCACGTCGTGCTGCCAGCCGCGATCCCGACGCTCGCGACCGGCGTGCGGCTCGCGTTCACGAAGTCGTGGCTCGCGCTCGTCGTGGTCGAACTCGTCGCGTCGTCCGAAGGGCTCGGCTACCTGATCGTGTACGGGCGGCAACTGTTCCAGCTCGATCTCGTGATGGCGGCCGTCGTCGTGGTCGGCGCGGTCGGCCTGCTGATCAACCGGGCGCTCGACGCGCTCGAAGCGCGCCTGCGCCGCGGCGTGCCGTCCGCGTTTCGCGGCTGAACCGCCCTCGAAGGAGAATCGCCCGTGCCGCATGCCGCTACACCGTCGCTCACAGCGCCTACCACGACCGCCCGCCGCCTGCATGCGCCCGACTGGCGCGGCGTCGTGCTGCCGCTCGCCGCGTTTGCGTGCTGGTGGGCCCTCGCTTCCGCACACCTCGTGAAAAGCGGGCTGTTCGTCGGCCCGGCCGACGTGCTGCACACCGCGTGGGCGCAGGCCACGAGCGGCGCGCTCGGCCGCGCGCTGTCGGCGTCGCTCGCGCGCGAAGCGTGCGGGTTCGCGATCGGCGCGACGGGCGGGCTGTTGCTCGGCGCCGTGCTCGGGCTGTCGCGCGTCGCCGCGCGGATGGTCGGCCCGAGCTTCGACACGTTCAAGCAGATCTCGCTGTTCGCGTGGATTCCGCTGATTTCCGTGTGGTTCGGCCTCGGCGACGTCGCGAAGGTCGTGTTCCTGTCGCTCGCCGCGCTGCTGCCCGTCGCCGCCCATACCTGCGACGGCATTCACGCTGTGCCGCGCACGTATGTCGACGTCGCCCGCGCGCTGCGCTACTCGCGGCTTCAGCTGATCGGCTACGTGATACTGCCGGCCGCGTTGCCGTCGATCTTCACCGGCCTGTATCTCGGCCTGATCTATTCGTGGCTCGCGACGCTCGGCGCCGAATACCTGCTCGTCGCCGGCAGCGGGATCGGCAACACGCTGATCGACGGCAGCGAGCAGTTCCGGATGGATCTCGTGCTGTTCGGAATCATCGTCGTCGGCGTGACCGGCTGGGCACTGAACGCGACCGCGCGGGCGATCGAACGCAAGGTGCTGGCCCGGCGCGGCGACCTCGCGCGCTGAGCGCCCTTTCCTTCCGTTTCGCATCCTTTTCCGTACCGCCATGACGACTCTCGCCTCCGATTCGCTCGACATCCTCCATGTCAGCAAGCACTACGCGCAACGCGGCGCGGCGCTCGCCGTGCTCGACGACGTATCGCTGCACGTGCGCGCCGGCGAATTCGTCACGATCGTCGGCGCCAGCGGCTGCGGCAAGTCGACGCTGCTGCGGCTCGTCGCCGGGCTCGACACCGATTACACCGGCGAAATCCGCGCCGGCGGCGAACGCGTGCGCGACACGTCGCTGCAGCGCGGTATCGTGTTCCAGGATCACCGGCTGTTCCCGTGGCTGACCGTCGAACAGAACATCGGCGCCGCGCTGCGCAACGCGCCGCTGGACGCCGCCGCGAAACGGCGCGCGATCGCGGAGCACATCGCGCTCGTCGGGCTGAACGGCTTCGAGCACGCGTTTCCGAACCAGTTGTCGGGCGGGATGGCGCAGCGCGTCGCGATCGCGCGCGGTCTCGTGAACCGCCCGCGCGTGCTGCTGCTCGACGAACCGTTCGGCGCGCTCGACGCGCAGACCCGCGCGAAGATGCAGAACGAACTGCTGCGTATCTGGGAACAGGAGCGCATCACGATGCTCCTCGTCACGCACGACGTCGACGAAGCCGTCTATCTCGGCGACCGCGTCGTCACGATGGCGCCGCGTCCGGGCCGCATCGCGCGCATCGTCGACGTCGCGCTGCCGCGGCCGCGCCGGCGCGATTCGCCGGCATTCGCGCGCTTGCGCGACACGGTGCTCGCCGATTTCGACGACAGCGAACCGCCGAATGACGACGGTTCGGGCGGCAAGCGCATCGACACGGCGCGCCCGCACCGGATCGGCGAATGGCGGCTCGCGTGGTGATCGCATGACGCGCCGATTCGCTCAGCACTACCACACATATCGATCATCGCAGCGCGTACGCTAAGGTTGTGACGATTCATCGGTTCCGGTTCCGCGCCGCGCCTGCTTGAATGGAGACTCGACCGACCCGACTCCCAGGAGACTCCCGATGTCCGATGTCCAGCACGCCGCCCACTCGTCTTCGCCTGCTTCGCACGCCGCGCCGCGCACGGCCGCCGTCCCGCTTCAGCTTCGCCAGGTCGCCGGCCGGATCGGCGCCGAGATTGCCGGCGTGCGGCTGTCGGCCACGCTCGACGACGCGACGTTCGACGCGATCAACGCCGCGCTGCTACGCCACAAGGTGCTGTTCTTCCGCGGCCAGCACCATCTCGACGACACCGCGCAGGAAGCGTTCGCCCGCCGCTTCGGCGACACGGTCGCGCACCCGACCGTGCCGTCCGTCGACGGCAGCGCGGCGCTGCTCGAACTCGATTCCGCGCACGGCGCACGCGCCAATTCGTGGCACACCGACGTGACCTTCGTCGATGCGTACCCGAAGATCTCGATTCTGCGCGCGGTCGTGATCCCGCCGTTCGGCGGCGACACCGTATGGGCCAACACGGCCGCCGCGTATGCGCATCTGCCCGATTCGCTGCGCGCGCTCGCCGACACGCTGTGGGCGCTGCATACGAACGCGTACGACTATGCGTCGACGCACGTGCACGCCGACGATACGCAACTGAAGCGCTACCGCGAAGTGTTCACGTCGACCGTCTACGAAACCGAGCATCCGGTCGTGCGCGTGCATCCGGAAACCGGCGAGCGCACGCTCGTGCTCGGGCATTTCGTGCAGCGGCTCAAGGGGCTGTCTGCGCAGGATTCCGCGCATCTGCTGCAGGTGTTCCACGAGCACGTGACGCGCCTCGAGAACACCGTGCGCTGGAACTGGCAGGAAGGCGACGTCGCGATCTGGGACAACCGCGCGACCCAGCACTACGCGATCAACGACTACGGCGATGCGCGCCGCGTCGTGCGCCGCGCGACCGTTCACGGCGACGTGCCGGTCGGCATCGACGGCCGCCAGAGCGTCCTGCTCAAGGGGCCGGGCGCCACGCTGCAATAACGTCGGCGTCCCGCGACGGCGCCGTCTCCCGCGCGCCGTCGCGCTCCTTGCTGGAGGACAACCGCCATGAAGCTCGCACCACCGGACCGACACTTGCACGCGCAACGATGTCGTTCCTCCGTCCCGTTCACTTCCGCCCGGAGCGTCGCATGAGCGCCCTACTCGAACCCGCCGCCCAACCGGTCGACGTGATTCCGCTGTCCGCCCATATCGGCGCGGAAATCCGCGGCGTCGACCTCACGCAACCGTTGACCACGCCGCAGATCGCGGCGATCCGCGCCGCGCTGCTGAAATGGCGCGTGATCTTCTTCCGCGAACAATTCCTCACGCACGAGCAGCATGTCGCGTTCTCCGCGCAGTTCGGCGAGCCGACCGTCGGCCACCCGGTGTTCGGGCACGTCGACGGCCATCCGGCCGTCTATTCGATCGCGAAGCATCGCAAGGCGACGCGCTTCGAAGGCGAGCCGGTGCGCCGGCCCTGGACCGGCTGGCATACCGACGTGACCGCCGCCGTGAATCCGCCGTGGGCGTCGATCCTGCGCGGCGTGACGATCCCGCCGTACGGCGGCGACACGCACTGGACCAACCTCGTGCGCGCGTACGAAACGCTGTCCGCGCCGCTGCGCGGCTTCGTCGACACGCTGCGCGGCATCCATCGCTTTACGCCGCCGCCCGGCGCGCGCGCGACCGGCGCCTTCGACGACGCGGTCGAGCACCGCCCGCTCGTGACCGAACATCCGCTCGTGCGCGTGCATCCGGAGACCGGCGAACGCGCGCTGTACGTGAGCCCGAGCTTCCTGAAATCGATCGTCGGGCTGACGCCGCGCGAGAGCCAGGCGCTGCTCGAACTGCTGTGGGAGCACGTGACGCGGCCGGAATTCACGATCCGCTTCAAGTGGGAGCCGCGCAGCATCGCGTTCTGGGACAACCGTGCGACCGCGCATCTCGCACCCGTCGACATCTTCGATCTCGACTTCGACCGCCAGCTGTATCGCACGACGCTCATCGGCGACGTGCCGGTCGGCCCCGACGGCAGGCCATCGGTCGCGCTCGAAGGCGCGCCGGTCGAAACCGCGGCCGCCGTCGCACTCAACTGATGCGGCAAACTCCGGTGCGCCCGCGGCGCGCCGGCCCCGCTTCGATCAATCGAGCCATACGCCGTCGAACCGGTGCCCGCCGAGCGGCGAGAACGTCAGCCCGTGTACGCGTTTCGAGATCGGCAGCGACACGATCGACGTCGCGATCGGCGTGAATGGCACCTGGTCCTTGAACACCACCTGCGCCTGCTCGTACAGCGCCGTGCGCTTCGCGACGTCCCCGTTCGAACGCGCGGCGGTCACGAGTTGCTCGAAGTCCTTGTTGCACCACTTCGCGAGATTGCTGCCGTGCACCGCGTCGCAGCCGAGCAGCGTGCCGAGCCAGTTGTCGGGGTCGCCGTTGTCGCCCGACCAGCCGTACAGGATCGCGTCGTGCTGGCCGTCGTGCTTCGCACGGCGGTTGTATTCGCCCCATTCGTAACTGACGATCTTCGCGCGCACGCCGATCTTCGCCCAGTCCTGCTGGATCAGTTGCGCCATCAGCTGCGCGTTCGGGTTGTACGGGCGCTGCACGGGCATCGCCCATAACGTCAGGTCGAAGCCGTTCGGGAAGCCGGCCTGCGCGAGCAGCGCCTTCGCGGCGGCCGGATCGCGCGGCGCATCCTTCAGACGCGGGTTGTACGACCATTGCGCGGGCGGCATCGGGTTCGTCGCGATCGTCGCGTCGCCGTTGAACACGGTCTTGACGATCGCCGTCTTGTCGATCGCGATGTCGAGCGCGCGCCGCACGTCGACGCGATCGAGCGGCGGATGCTGCGTGTTGTACGCGACGAAGCCGACGTTGAAGCCCGTCCCCGAAAACAGCGTCAGTTTCGGATCGCGCCGCACGGTCTCGAGGTCGGCCGGCCGCGGAAACGCCGACACCTGGCACTCGCCGGCCACGAGCTTCTGCAATCGCGCGGCCGGATCGGGCGTGATCGCGAACACGAGGCGCGCGAGCTTCACGTCGTCCGGCTTCCAGTAGTCGGGATTCGCGTCGTAGCGGATCAACGCGTCCTTCTGGTACGTACGCAGCACGAACGGCCCCGTGCCGACCGGGAACTGGTTGATGTCCGACTCGCGATGGCGCGCGGCGAGCTGTCCCGCATAGTCGGCCGACAGCACCGACGCGAACGCCATCGCGAGATTGCGCACGAACACGACGTCGGGCGACTTCAGCACGAAGCGCACCGTGTAGTCGTCGACCTTCTCGATACGCTCGACGTTGTGGTCGAAGCCGAGATCGCTGAAATACGGGAAGCTGACCGGATAAGCCCTGCGGAACGGGTCGTCCGGATCGAGCATCCGGCGGAACGTGAACACGACGTCGTCGGCCTGGAACGGCCGCGTCGGCGTGAACCACGCGGTCGTCTGGAATTTCACGCCGCGCCGCAGATGGAACGTGATCGTGCGCTGGTCGGGCGACACGTCCCAGCTCGTCGCGAGCGCCGGTTCGAGATCGAGCGTGCCGCGCTTGAACTGCACGAGCCCGTTGTAGACCGGGTACGTGCTCGCATCGAAATCGGTGCTCGTCGTGTGCTGGCCGGGATCGAAGCCGGCGGGGCTGCCTTCGGTGCAGTACACGAGTGTCTTGCCTGCCGGCGCGGCGAGTGCGTGCGTCGCGGCGCCGGCCAGCAGCAGCGACGCGGCGATGCAGCGGAGCGCGACAGCGGCAGGCGATACGCCGCGCGAACGGCGCGCGGCTGACGAAACGAAAGGATTCTTCATGGTGGCAAAGGGAAGAAAGAGGTGTCATGCGAATGACGACCGTCGATCTTCGCGCGCCGCCCGCCGATCGCTTACCAATTAATTCCGCGTTGCTTATCGTCGCGGATGCATCCCGCTGCCGCTGCGTCGGAATGGCCATGCGAGCGCCGTGGACATGCCGAATACCGTTGCGGCCGGCCGCCCCGGGCGTGCGCATCGAAACCATTCGCGCCGCCGGTCTTCCGGCCCTCTGCAGGTTCTCCGGAATGGGTGCATCGTATCGGTTGGCCGACGCCGGCATCGGCGCGCGGGAATCCGCCCGGCGTGCACATGTCGGCACGGCGCGTCCGTGCGCGCCGCTCTTCCTGGAGGACCCAGATGTCGATCAACCCCGATACGCCCTCTCGTCCCGTGAAGTCGCCGGGCCCCGATCACCCGATCCTGATCGAACCGCATTCGTCGCGCGTGATCGTGAAGGTCGCCGGCAAGGTCGTCGCCGATACGCGCCATGCGCTGGTGCTGCGCGAGGCCAGCTATCCGGCGGTGCTGTACATTCCGCGCGAGGATGCCGACATGTCGCTGCTCGAACGCACCGACCACGCGACTTACTGCCCGTACAAGGGCGATTGCGCGTACTACTCGATTCCGGCCGGCGGCGAACGCTCGACCAACGCGGTGTGGACGTACGAGCATCCGAATCCGGCCGTCGAATCGATTCGCGGGCACCTCGCGTTCTATCCGGACCGCGTCGATTCGATCGAGGAAAGCCTGCTCGTCACCGCGTGAGCGCGGCGGCGCCCCGCCGCGTCACCGTTCACGCATCGTCCGGCCGCTGATTTGCATATGCGGATTCATTGGTTGGCCGCCGTCCCGCCGGGCCGTATCGTCTCGACTCCGG
The DNA here is from genome assembly GCF_016899425.1 of Burkholderia sp. MS389. Classification (GTDB taxonomy): domain Bacteria; phylum Pseudomonadota; class Gammaproteobacteria; order Burkholderiales; family Burkholderiaceae; genus Burkholderia; species Burkholderia sola. The sequence continues at coordinate 65,537 of NZ_CP045995.1, read as the reverse complement.
CGCGGGCCGGCCCGTTGCGCGCGTCGCCCGCATCCGGCCCGGTCCCGCGCCGGCCGCGCCGCCTTCGCGCGCGCCCCGTGAACCCGCCAGCAGGACGCCTTAGGGCGTGTTCACGCTAATAACGGGTTTGCGAACGTGCCTTTCCGCCCGCAGTGCAAGGAGTAAGGAGCGCCGTTTGGCCGTGCCAAACAAGCGACGCACGACGCCGCAATGTGGGCGGAAAGGCACGTTCCCCTGTTTGGAAAAATTCATTCGCGGGGCTGGCCCCCAGAAGGGCCGATCGCCGCGTCATGCTCCTCGCGAATACGTCGAGTATTCGCTTCGTCGCAATCCTCGCGCTCGGCCCTTCTGGGGGCCAGCGCAAACCCGTTATTAGCGTGAACACGCCCTAATGAACGACACACCGCACGCAGACCTTGAAACGACCCCGGCGAACCCGCGCCGCCGCCAGTGGCTGCATGGCGCGGCCGCCGGACTGGCCGGGCTTGCGCTCGGCCCGCTCGCGGCCGTGCCCGCCCGCGCGGCCGCCGACAGCGGCACGCGGCTGCGCGTCGGCTTCCAGAAATACGGCAACTTCGTCGTGCTCAAGGCGCGCGGCACGCTCGAGAAGCGTCTCGCGAGCCAGGGCGTCACCGTGCAATGGCTCGAATTCCCGGCCGGCCCGCAACTGCTCGAAGGGCTGAACGCCGGCGCGATCGACGTCGGCACGGTCGGCGAAACCCCGCCGATCTTCGCGCAGGCCGGCGGCGTCGAGTTCGTCTACATCGGCAACGAGCCGCCCGCGCCGCAGGGCGAGGCGATCGTCGTGCTGCCCGATTCGCCGATCCGCACCGTCGCGCAACTGCGCGGCAAGAAGGTCGCGTTCAACAAGGGTTCGAACGTCCACTACCTGTTGGTGAAGGCGCTCGAACATGCGGGCCTCACCTATGCCGACATCCAGCCGATCTACCTGACGCCCGCCGACGCGCGCGCCGCGTTCGTGCAGCGCAGCGTCGATGCATGGGTGATCTGGGATCCGTACCTGGCCGCCGCCGAACGACAGCTCGGCGCGCGCGTGGTCGCGAACGGCGAAGGGCTCGTGCGCAACACGCAGTACTACCTCGCGGCGCGCAAGTACGCGGCCGCGCATCCGCAGGTGCTGCGCGCGCTGCTCGACGAAGTCGACGCGGTCGATCGCTGGGCGCGCGATCACGTGCCGGAGGTCGCCGCGCAACTGTCGCCGCTCGTCGGCCTCGACGCGCCGACGCTCGAAGTCGCGCTCAAGCGTGCCGGCTACGGCGTGCAGCCGATCACCGACGCGACGGTCGCGTACCAGCAGAGCATTGCCGACGCGTTCAGCACGCTGAAGCTGATTCCGGGCAAGCTGTCGGTCGCCAGCGCGCGGTGACGCGTCACGACGCCCGTGCCGCGCCGATGCGCCGCCATTCGTCGTAGTCGGTGACGAGGCCCGCATCGTCGATGCCGATATCGGCCGCGTACGTGCCGCTCTCGTAGCGGTACACGTACGGCGCCGTGCGCGTATAGCGCTGTTCGCCGCGCACGATGGCGAGATCCGGGAAACGCAGCCACGCGGTGCGAATCTCCGCCGACTCGCCGACGGCGAGCGCCAGCCGGCGAATCGGCAGCGTATTGGTCGACGGACTGAAGCCGAGATCGATATCGGTCGCGCCCGCGAGCGCCGGCGCAGCGATAGCGTCGATCGTCCACTGCCCCGCGTCGCACGCGATGTCCCATTGCCGGGGCGGCGCGGTGCCGGTCCAATGCGTCACGCGCGCCGAGCGCGTGAGCCAGTCGGCGCCGCATGCGACCGCGTAGTCGATACGAAACGGCGTGCCGTCGATCGCGCCCGCCACCGCACCCGCCAGCGCGTTGCCCGTTGGCGACTCGTCGAGCCGGCACCATTCTGCCGCCTGCCACGTCTGCACGATCTGCCATGCGACGCAATGCGTCCGTCGCGCTTCGTTCCGTTGCGTCATGTCGCGTCCCCTGTCGGCCGTGTGAAAGCACGCCGATTTTCGCGCACGGCGCGGACGAACGCACGCGGCTTCGGCGGCACCGTAAGCACACCGGCCGATGGTCAGTATCGGCCCGACGCGCACCATTGCGTCGACGCCGCTTTGGTACCATCCATCGATCGGTAAAAATCGAACCGGAAGACATCGGAAAACACGAGGCGCGACTTAATGGATCTGTTGGCGACGATGCGCATCTACGTGAGAGTCGTGGAGCGCGGCACGATGTCCGGCGCGGCGCGGGATCTCGACATGGGCCAACCGGCCGTCAGCGAACGCATCGAGAAACTCGAAAAGCATCTCGGCACGCGGCTGCTGATGCGCAGTGCGCGCACGCTCGCGTGCACGGAAGAAGGCCGCCTCTTCTACGAACGCAGCAAGGCGCTGCTCGAAGCGGCCGAGCTGGCCGTGGCGTCGGTGTCGAGGACGGAGAACGCGCTCGACGGCACGATCCGGCTCGCGGCGCCGCAGTGTTTCGGCGAGGTCGTGCTGCCGGCCGTGCTGATGCAGATCCGCACCGCGTATCCGAAGCTGCACATCGACCTGGTGCTGAACGACGAGATCGTCGATCCCGTCACCGAGGGGGTCGACATTTCGATCCGGGCCGGCCAGCTCCGCGACGGCGGCTTCGTCGCCTACGCGCTCGGCGCGGTCGGCCGCGTGCTCGTCGCCGCGCCGTCGTATCTCGAGCGGCACGGCCCGCTCGACACGAAGGCCGATCTCGCGAACCATCCGTTCATCCGGGTGAAAGGCGTGTTCGCGAACGAGCAGGTGCCGCTGCGGCGCGACGGCGGTGCGGTCGAATACGCGCGCATCCGCACGGTCATGACCGCGAGCCACTGGCGCCCGATGTTCGACACGATCGCGGCGGGCGGCGGTATCGGCGTGGTCCAGCACCCGGCTTGCGCCGACGCGCTCGCGCGCGGCCGGCTCGTTCGCCTCTTGCCGCACTACGACGTGCCCGACTTCGCGCTCAATGTGCTAGTGCACGCGCAGCGGCCGCTGCCGCCGCGCGTGCGGGCCGTCGTCGATCTGTTGAAACGCACCCTGCCGCCGCTGCTGACGACGCCCGACCGCTAGGGCTTCACGCCTGCAGCGACTTCCCCGGCTCCTTCACGTGCGCGTCGACTTCCATCTGGTAGAAGCGCGCGCTGACGAAGCCGAACAGCGTCCAGCCGAGGAACACGCACAGGCCGCCGAGCATCAGCGCCTGCTCGCCCGAACTGTAGAGCGCGTAGAAGCTGTACGCGGTTGCGACCATCGCGACCGCGTTCGTCACCAGCGCCTTGCCCGGCGGCACCTTCGCGACCTTCTGGATCGTGATCAGCGCGGCCATCGACATCACGTAGGGCACGAGGTTCGTGACGACCGCGAGATCGACGATCTTCTGGAACTGGCTGCTCAGCTCCGGGCTGATCGTCATCAGCGCCAGCGCGACCTGCGCGACCAGCAGGATCACCATGCCGACGATCGGCGTGCCCGTGCGCGTCGCGCGGGCGAACACCGGCAGGAAATAGCCGACGTCCGCCGAGCTCTTGAACACCTGCGCGACCGTGAACTGCCAGCCGAGCAGCGAGCCGATGCACGCGATCACCATCAGCGCGGTGACGATCGTGCCGACGGTCGGCGTGAACATCGTCGCGAACGCGAGGCCGAACGGCGCGTTCGACGCCGCGAGGATCGCGTTGGGCACGATCCCGGCGATCACGTTGGTCGACACGATATAGAAGATCGCCGACGCGATCGTGCCGCCGAGCACGGCGATCGGCACGTTGCGCTCCGGATTCTCGACGGCGTCCGCGTTCGCGCACGCCGATTCGAGCCCGAGGAACGCCCACAGCGTCACCGCGATCGAGCCGCCGACGGCCGGCCCGAACGGCAGGTTGTGCGGATTCCACGCGGCGCCCCAGGTCGCGCCGCTGAACCAGAACCAGCCGATCAGCGATACGACGACGACCGGAATGATCACGCCCCACACCGTCACCGCGCCGATCCGGCCAGTGATGCGCGAGCCGCCGAAGTTCGCGACCGTCGTCAGCACGAGCAGGAAGATCGTCCACAGGCCCGTCTGCAGCGGCGACAGCGTCGCGTCGAACAGCACGGTGCCGTAGCCGACCGCCGTGACGCCGATCGCGACGTTGGCGATCACGAGCGACAGCCCGTACGTGTAGTTCGCCATGTAGTTGCCGGCCTTGCCGAACGCGTATTCCGCGTAGCCGCCCATCCCGCCCGGCTTGCGGCTCAGCATCCCGCAGCGCGCGAACGCGTAGGCCAGCGCGAGCGAGCCGCCGGCCGTGACGATCCACGACAGCAGCGAGATCGTGCCGACCTGCGCGAGCTTCGCCGGCAGCAGGATGATGCCGGAGCCCATCATGTTGACCGCGGTGAGGATGGTGAGCTGCCAGACGTTCATCCGGTTCTTCGGCGCGGCCGCCGGGGCCGCGTCGGCCAGGTGCGCTGCGTTGTCCATGGTGTTCGATCCTTCGATGTGAGGCCGCCGCGCGGCCGGTCGCCCGTTCGCCCGGTCAGGCTTCGGGGCTTCGGGGCTTCGGGGCTTCGGGGCTTCAGGCCGTCAGGCAGTACACGCGATACGTGCCGTCCTCGACTTCCACGCCGTGCGTGTCGTGCGCGAAGCCGGGAAAACGCCGGTCGTATGCTTCGAGCGCCTTCAGGTAGCCGAGCACCGGGCCGCCGGCCGGCCCCGCGTTCTCGCCCGGCATCAACAGCGGAATGCCCGGCGGATACGGCACGACGCCGGTCGCCACCGTGCGCCCGGCCAGTTCGTCGAGCGTGACCTGCTCGACGCGGCCCTGCACGAGATGCTCGTACGCGCGCACCGGGCTCATCTCCGGCTTCGGCAGGATCGAGAACGCCTCCGACATCAGGCGCGTCGTGCCGAGCTGCTCCATCGCCGCGAACATCGTGTCGGCCAGATCCTTCAGCCCCATGCCCGCATAGCGCGAACCATGCTCCTGCGCGAGCGACGGAATCGCCATGTCGAGGGGCAGGTTCGCGTCGTAGTCGCGCTTGAAATCGCACAGCGCGCTGACGAGCGAGCCCCACTTGCCCTTCGTGATGCCGATCGAGAACAGGAACAGGATCGTGAAATCGGTCGTCTTCTCGACGACGATCCCGCGCGCATCGAGATACGCGGTGACGACGCTCGCCGGGATGCCGACCGGCATCAGGCCGCCGGCCGGCGCCACGCCCGGCGTGACGATCGACACCTTGATCGGGTCGAGCATGCAGTAGCCGTCCTCGATATTGCCGAAGCCGTGCCATTGCGCGCCGGGGCGCAGCACCCAGCACGCCGGGTCGGTCGCGAGCAGCTCGGGCGGCGCTTCGTGGAACGGCAGCGTGCGGCCCGTGCGCGCCTCGAGCACGGTGTCGGGCTGCCAGCATTCGAAGAACCAGTCGCCCTTCGCGCCGAATTCGCCGTTCATCCGCGCGATCATCTGCCGGAACGCGACGGCCTCCTCGATCGATTCGCGCGTCAGCGCGGCGCCGCCGGGGCCGTCCATCATCGCGGCCGCGACGTCGTTCGACGCGATGATCGCGTAGTTCGGCGACGTCGACGCGTGCATCATGAACGTTTCGTTGAACTGACCATGCGGAATCGGGCTGCGGCCGTCGCGCACGTGGATGTACGACGCCTGCGACAACGCGGTCAGCAGCTTGTGCGTCGACTGCGTCGCGAATACCGTCGGCCGGTCCTTGTGGTGGTCGCGCGGGTCGCCGTGCATCGCATGGCGGTCGCGGTAGATCGGATTGAAACGCGCGTAGCCATACCACGCTTCGTCGAAGTGCAGCCGGTCGACGCTCGCGCCGAGCAGTTCCTCGACGCGCGTCACGTTGTAGCAGAGGCCGTCGTACGTCGAGTTCGTGACGATCGCATGCTTCGGCTGGCGGTCGGCGAGCCCCGCCGCGAGCGGGTTCGACGCGATCGCCTCGCGGATCGCCGCTTGCGTGAGGCGCTCCGATGCGATCGGCCCGATGATCCCGTAGCGGTTGCGCGTCGGCACGAGGTAGGTCGGAATCGCGCCCGACATCGTCATCGCATGCTCGGCCGACTTGTGGCAGTTGCGGTCGCACAGCGCGATCTGGTCGCGGTTCACGCTCGCCATCAGGATGATGCGGTTCGACGTCGACGAGCCGTTCGTCACGTGATACGTGCGATGCGCGCCGAACACGCGCGCCGCATAGCGTTCGCTTTCGCCGATCGGGCCCGAGTGATCGAGCAGCGAACCGAGTTCGCCCACCGAGATCGACAGGTCCGAGCGGAACAGCGATTCGCCGAAGTATTCGAAGAACGCGCGGCCGACCGGCGATTTCAGGAAGCCGGTGCCGCCCGTGTGGCCCGGCGTATGCCACGAGTATTCGTAGACGCGCGAGAACTTCGCGAGCGCGCCGAACATCGGCGGCAGCACGGTCGAGCGATAGCGTTCGATCGCCGCGTGGATGCGCCCGCCGATGAAGTCGGCCGTATCCTCGAGCAGCCACACGAAATCGTCGACCTTGCCCATCACCGCGGCCGGCACCGTCGACGCGACGCTGCGGTCGGCCAGCAGGAAGATCGGCACGTTGGCATTGCGATGCCGGATCGCATCGACCACGGCCTCGGACGGCCCGTGGCCGTCCACGCCGAGATCCCAGTCGAGCAGCACGCACTGGATCGACGGATCGGAGCGGATCAGCACGATGGCATCGTCGGAGGACGTCGCCGTCAACACGTCGATACCGCGTTGCGCGAGCTCCGCGCTCAGCGTGCGCACCGCACGCCCGGTTGCCGTTTCCTGCGCGATCTCGTCGTCGACGAGTAACGCACGCATGCCGAGACGACGCATGCCGCCAGTGGAAGTGTTCACGTTGTTGCCCTCGCTGTTGCGTTGCTTCGATTGGTATCGTTCGTCTCACGAGCACGCGGACGGCAGGTCACGGGCAGCGGCATGAGACGCTCGCCATTCCGGCTTGATTCGCCATCCAGTTCGGAGCCGACTATGCCATGAACGCCTTACGATGAAAAGCCGACGGTTCGGCGAAATCATCGGCGCCTTTCCAATCTGATTTCATCATTGGATCATTTTTATATGCGCCGCAGCACGCCAATTCCCGATCAATTGATCAGGCTCAGCCGTCAATGAAATTGACGATTCCGATCGATTGAATTCACGTGCCTTTGTTGTTACGATCGGCGGCGCCGGACACTGTCCGATCACGGCCGTGCCGCGCTGCTCAATGCTTCTCGGTGCAGTCCGCATTCGGCGTTCGGCATTCGCGGGAACGTTTCAATCGGCTGCAGCGCGTGTCGTATCGACATCACGCACCAGCGCGAATGCGGCTCCCGTTTCAGGTCATTTACCGGAGAGTTCGCGTGAGCCTGTTGAAAATCGCAGTCGAGCCGGCGCTGATCGGCGCCTTTCTCACCACGCACGAACAGGTCGACGTATTCCAGACCGATTTCACGAACATCGCGGCCGTCGTCGTCGGCATCGAGGCCGCGGAAAAGGTGCTGAAAACCGTCGAGCGAACCGGTTTCGCGATTCCGTTCTTCGTCGCGGTCGAGCCCGACCAGGAAGTGCCGCCGTCGGTCCTGCCGAACGCGAGCGGCGTGATCCCGCTCCGGCACGGCGGCCGCCACTACCACGGCCGGCAGATTTCCGCCGCCGCCGACATCTACAGCGAGAACCTGCTGCCGCCGTTCTTCAAGGTCATGCGCGACTACGTGCAGCGCGGCTACGTCGAATTCGACTGCCCGGGCCACCAGGGCGGCCAGTTCTTCTCGAACCATCCGCTCGGCCGGATGTTCTTCGATTTCTTCGGCGAGACGCTGTTTCGCTCGGATCTCTGCAACGCGGACGTCCGGCTCGGCGATCTGCTGATTCACGAAGGGCCCGCGCTGGAAGCCCAGCGCAACGCCGCGCGCATCTACAACGCGGATAAAACTTATTTTGTGCTGAACGGCACGTCGACGTCGAACAAGGTCGTCACGAGCGCGCTGCTCGCGCCCGGCGATCTCGTGCTGTTCGACCGCAACAACCACAAGTCGGTGCACCTCGGCGCGCTCGTCCTGTCCGGCGCGCGGCCGGTCTACCTCGAGACCGCGCGCAACGCGTGGGGCCTCATCGGCGGCGTCGACAGCGCGGCGCTCGGCGAAGCGCGCATTCGCGACGCGATCCGCGACGTCGCGCCCGAGCGCGCCGACCTGCCGCGCCCGTTCCGGCTCGCGGTGATCCAGCTCGGCACCTACGACGGCACGATCTACAACGCGCGCGAAATCGTCGACCGGATCGGGCATCTGTGCGACTACATCCTGTTCGATTCGGCATGGGTCGGCTACGAGCAGTTCATTCCGATGATGCAGGACTGCTCGCCGCTGATGCTGACGCTCGGGCCCGACGATCCCGGCATCTTCGTCACGCAGTCGGTGCACAAGCAGCAGGCCGGCTTCTCGCAGACCTCGCAGATCCACAAGAAGGACAGCCACATCGAAGGGCAGAAGCGCTTCTGCGATCACCGGCGCTTCAACAACGCATACATGATCCACGCGTCGACGAGCCCGTTCTATCCGATGTTCGCGGCGCTCGACGTCAACGCGCAGATGCATGCGGGCCCGGCCGGCCGGCGCCTGTGGCGCGACTGCGTCGCACACGGCGTCGATGCGCGCAAGCTGCTGCTGAAAACCTGCCGCCAGATTCGCCCGTTCGTTCCGCAGCAGATCGACGGCCGCCCGTGGGCCGACTACCCGACCGAGCAGATCGTCGACGACCTGCGCTTCTTCCGCTTCCATCCGGCCGACAGGTGGCACGGCTTCGAAGGCTATGCGGACGACCAGTATTTCGTCGATCCGTGCAAGCTGCTGCTGACGACGCCCGGCATCGATCGCGACACGCACGAATACGCGCCGTTCGGCGCGCCGGCGCCGATCCTCGCGCGCTACCTGCGCGAGCACGGCGTCGTGCCCGAAAAAGCCGACTTGTATACGATCCTGTTCCTGCTCACGCCGTCGGAGAGTGCCGGCAAGCTGCAGCATCTGGTCGCGCACCTCGCGCAGTTCGAGCGCCATCTCGACCAGGACACGCCGCTGCGCGAAGCGATTCCGTCGCTGTGCGAAGCGTATCCGGAGCTGTACGGCACGATGCGCCTGCGGCAGCTGTGCCAGCGCATGCACGATTTCTACCGCAGCCACGACATGAAGCATCTGCAGAAACAGATGTTCCGGCGCGCGCAGTTCCCGAAGCAGGCGATGCTGCCGCAGGCCGCGAATACCGAGCTGATCCGCAACAACGTCGAACTCGTCACGCTCGAGCGCATCGAAGGCCGGATCGCGACCGAAGGCGCGCTGCCCTATCCGCCCGGCATCTTCTGCGTGGTGCCCGGCGAAGCATGGGGCGGCCCGGCGCTCGACTACTTCCGCGCGCTCGAAGCCGGGATCAATGCGTTGCCGGGCTTCGAGCCGGAAATCCAGGGCGTGTACCTGCAGACGAAGTTGGACGGCACGAAACAGGCGTCGGCGTACGTGGTCGCGGCCGGCGCCGACGCGTCGCGGGCCTGATCGCGATCGGTGCCCGGCCCGCGCGGCGCTTGCGCGCCGCGTGTATCATCGCCGCCATCATGCCCATCCGACCGCTTCGTTCTATCCTGATCGCCCCGGCGCTCGCCGTCTCCATCGCCGCGCATGCGCAGCAGGTCGGCGTGGTGGCCGACGGCGTCTACTACACGCCGAATACGCATCTCGCGGCAGGTACGTCGCTGCAAGTGCTGCCCGACGACGACAAGGGCGTCGCGCGCTGCTGCGCGACGGTCACCGGCCGCGCCGGCAAGCCCGGCAACCAGATTCTCGACAGCCTGCACGACGACCGCACGATCGCCGCGTACGCCCTGTCGCTGCCGAAGTCGGTGCCGGCGGACACGCGCGGCTTCGGCGTCGTCGGCGCCGCGCATTTCGTGCGTCAGGGCGCACACCCGGAAGCCGTGCTCGACGGCGGCTTGCAACTCGCGTTCTCGACCTGCACGTCGGTGGAGGGCACGCATTACCTCGGGCGCAAGGTCGGCGCCAACACGTTGCTCGTGCACCTGTATCAGTACTTCGACGGCGAATTCGAGCCGACCTGCAAGGATCGCGACCTGAAATAACGGAACCCGGCCGGCGGACGGCATCGCGCCCGCCGCGTCACCACGCCTGCCGGTAGATCGCCAGCGCGTCGGCCTCGGTCACCTCGCGCGGATTGTTCACGAGCAGACGCGTCTGCAACATCGCGTCCGACGCCATCCTCGGCAAGTCGTCCTCGCCGATACCGACGTCGCGCAGCGTGCGCGGAATGCCCGTCGCGACGATCAGCCGGTCGATCTCGGCGATCAGCGCATGCGTTTTCGCTTCGTCGCTGCCCGTGGCCGACGGCGCGACGATGGCCGCCAGTTCCGCGTAAAGCGGCGCGGCCGCCGGCGCATTGAAGCGCAGCACGTGCGGCAGCACCAACGCATTCGACAACCCGTGCGGCACGTGGAAGATCCCGCCGACCGGATAAGCCAGCGCGTGCACGGCCGCGACCGGCGCATTCGCGAACGCCTGCCCCGCGAACATCGCGCCGACCAGCATCGCTTCGCGCGCGTGCCGGTTCTGCCCGTCGTCGCATGCGGCCAGCAGGTTGCGCGACAGCAGCGTCAGCGCGTGCGTCGCCAGCATGTCGGATACCGGATTCTTCAGCCGCGCGGACGTGTACGCCTCGATCGCATGCACCATCGCGTCGATGCCGGTGGCGGCCGTCGCCGCACGCGGCAGGCCGAGCGTGAGTTCCGCGTCGAGGATCGCGACGTCCGCGAACAGGTGCGGCGACACGACGCCCATCTTGCGCGCCTCCCCGACCGTGACGATCGACACGGCCGTGACCTCGGAGCCGGTGCCGGCCGTGGTCGGCATCTGCACGAGCGGCAGCCTCGCGCTCGCGACCTTGTCGACGCCGTACATGTCGGCCAGCGCCTGCTGGCCCGGCGCGAGCACCGCGATCAGCTTCGCGACGTCCATCGACGAGCCGCCGCCGAGACCGAGCACGATCTCGGCATCGGCCGCGACGGCTCGCGCGGTTGCTTCGAGCACCACGTGCTCGGGCGGATCGGCGATCACGTCGTCGATCACGGCGACCTGCCAGCCGTGCGCGGCGAGGCTCTCCAGCGCGGGCGCGAGCACGCCGCTGCGGTGCAGGAACGCATCGGTGACGACGCACAGGCGCGCGAGCGCCGGAAAGCGTTCGCGCAACAGCGCGCCGAGCCGGCGCGCGGCGCCGAATTCGACGATCTGCGTCGGAACGGTGCGGAATTGAAACGGGTTCATTGGGCGCCTCCCGGGGGCGTCGCCGTGCCGGTGTCCGGCTGCACCATGTAGCGGATCACGTCGCGACGCTCGAGCAACGGCATGATCGCGCCGACACCGATCCGCTGGAAATGCGGCGTTTCCCGATGCACGTCGAGGCCGTCGGCCTCGCTGTAACGCTCGAGGATCACGATGTGGTCGGGGTTCTCCGGGGACCGGAAGTACGCGTAGTCGAGGTTTTTCGGCTCGGTGCGCGTGGCCGGCGCGAGTTCGGCCAGCAGCTCGACCACGCGGTCGCCGTTGCCGGGTTTCGCGAAGAAATGCGCGATGACCTGCAGATAGGGTTCGTTCATGCTGCGCTCCATGTTGGACACAAGCCCGTCGCGACGGGAGCGCCCCCCATCCGCCACGAACCGGATGAATTCAAACGCGATGAGGCGGCACCGTATCGCTGACGCGTCGTCGCATTGTATTGAATCGGCACGGCCTGCGCTGTGCCGCGACCGGGCCGCCAACGGCAGGCCGAATCGCGCCGCACGTTCACGGCGAGCCGGAACCGGGCCGGCCGCCGCGCGCTTGCGCCGCCGCCCCGGCTACCACGGCACCGTCCGCCCCAGATAGTCGAGATACTCGAGCCCGGGCCGCGCCCGCTTCGCCAGCAGCACGTCGACGAGGCTCGGCACGCTCTCGTCGATGGTCAGGCGCGCGTCGGGCCCGCCGAGTTCGGTACGGACCCAGCCGGGCGCCATCAGCGCCAGCGCGCGGCGCGTATCGGCCTGACGCGCCGCGAAGCTGCGCATGAACTGGTTCAGCGCGGCCTTGCTGCCGCGATACACCTCGCGCATCCCGCTGACGTTGTTCGCGACGCTGCCCTGCCCCGACGACATCGCGCCGATCAGCCCGTCGTCGGTCACGAGATCCTGCAGCGTCTCGATCGCGCGCATCGGCGCCAGTGCATTCGTGATCATCACGCGCACGAATTCGTCGGTCGTCACTTCGCCGATCGTTTCGTTCGGATCGTTGGTCGTGCCCGCATTCACGAACAGCATGTCGAAGCGCCGGCCCGACAGACGCTCGCGCAGCGCGGCCAGTTGCGCGGGCTCGCAGATGTCGAGCGTGCCGATCTCGAGCCGGCCGTCGAACCGGTCGGCCAGGTCGTGCAGCTTGGTGCGCCCCGATCCTTCGCGCACGGTGCCCGTCACGTTCCAGCCCTTGTTCAGGAATGCCTCCGCCATTGCCAGTCCGAGGCCGCGCGACGCCGCGACGAGGAGGATCGCGGAGGTATTTCGTCGATTCGATTCAGTCGATTGCATGGTTTTTCGCCTTTGCCGTGTTTCGTCATGCGCCCACTATAGGCGCGCACCACACCAGGCGCCAGACGCACCGGATGCAACCCATCATTGCATCGAACGCCATGTCAAACCTCCCAGTGGCGTATCCTGTCCGCATGGAAGACATCGACCTGAACCTCGTCACCGCGCTCGACGTGCTGCTGTCGGAGAGCAGCGTGACCGGCGCCGCACGCCGGCTGGGCCTGAGCACGTCCGCGATGAGCCGCACGCTCACGCGGCTGCGCCTCGCCACCGGCGATCAATTGCTCGTGCGCGCCGGGCGCAAGCTCGTGCCGACGCCTCATGCCGCCGCGCTGCGCGACCGTGTCCATGCGGTCGCGCGCGACGCGCGCGCCGTGCTCCGGCCGGCGACGGCCGACGTCGATCTTGCAACGCTCACGGCTACGTTCACCGTTCGCGCGGCCGCATCGTTCATGGAAATGCTGGCCGGCCCGGTCGTCGCCGCACTGGCCGACGTCGCACCGCACGTACGGATCCGCTTCGTCCCGAAGCGCGACCGCGATCCGCAGGCGCTGCGCGACGGCACCGTCGACCTCGAGATCGGCAAGCGCGGCGACGACGCGCCCGAGCTGCATACGCGCATGCTCTTTCACGACTGGCACGTCGCGGTGGCGCGCGCCGGGCATCCGCTGTTCGCGTCAGCCCGGATCACGGCCGCGCGCTATGCCGCCTGCCGCCACGTGATGGCGGCCCAACTCGGCGATTTCGGCGGGCCGGCCGACGACTCGACCAGCCATGCCGGCCCGGACCCTGCGGTGCACGTCGTCGTGCCGGGCTACCCCGACGCGATGCGTGTCGCGGCCAGCACCGACCTGATCGCGCTGGTGCCGCGCTCGAGCCTCGGCAACGCGTGCTCGCCCGGGCTCATCGAAGCGCTCGGGTTGCGCAGCTTCGAGGTCCCGGTCCGCCTGCCGGCGATCCTCGTGTCGGCGCTGTGGCATCCGCGCATGCACGGCGACCCCGTCCATCGCCGTCTGCGCGACACGGTCATCGCCGTGTGCCAGCGCGCGTATCCGGATTCCCGTCCGCCACGCACGACGGCGCGCGGCAAGGGAGCCCGCGCGGCCGGCTGACGTCGGTTTGCGGGCGTGCTTGCCGGCCAGCCGCGCGGCCGGCAACGCACCGCCGACGCCCCACTACCGCGGCCCGGCCGGGCGGCGCCGCCAGCCCCTTCGGCTAAAATGCCGCACTTTCCACCTTGCCCGCCCGCTCGCCATGCAACCCGCCTCCTCCGCCCCATCCGCCTCCCACGGCGCCGACGCCGCAGACGCGGCCCGCGACCTCGTCTACGGCCCGAACGACCGGCCGGCGCCGATGGTCGCGTTCGTCGCCGCGCTGCAGCACCTGCTGGCGATCATCGTGCCGATCGTCACGCCCGGCCTGCTGATCTGCCAGGCGCTCGGCGTGTCCAGCCGCGATACGACCCTGATCGTGTCGATGTCGCTGGTGATTTCCGGCATCGCGACCTTCGTCCAGTGCAAGCGCTTCGGCCCGCTCGGCGCCGGCCTGCTGATCGTCCAGGGCACCAGCTTCAACTTCGTCGGCCCGCTGATCGCCGGCGGCAGCCTGATGGTCAAGCAGGGCACGCCGGTCGAGACCGTGATGGCCGCGATCTTCGGCGTCGTGATCGCCGGGTCGTTCATCGAGATGGGCGTGTCGCGCATCCTGCCGTTCGTGAAGCGCCTGATCACGCCGCTCGTCACCGGTATCGTCGTGCTGCTGATCGGCCTCACGCTGATCAAGGTCGGCCTGATCAGCATGGGCGGCGGCTACGGCGCGATGGCCAAGGGCACCTTTGCGAGCGCCGAGAACCTGACGCTGTCGGGCCTCGTGCTCGGCACGATCATCCTGCTGAACCGCGTGCCGGTCGTCTGGGTGCGCAGCACCGCGCTCGTCATCGCGCTCGCGATCGGCTACCTCGCGGCCGCGTTCCTCGGCCGCCTCGACTTCACCGGCATGCACCAGGCGGCGCTGTTCCAGGTGCCGACGCCGCTGCATTTCGGCATCGGCTTCTCGTGGGCGCTGTTCGTGCCGATGCTGATCATCTACCTCGTCACGTCGCTCGAAGCGATCGGCGACGTGACGGCCACCAGCAAGATCTCGAACGAGCCGGTCGAAGGGCCGGTGTGGATGCAGCGGATCAAGGGCGGCGTGCTCGTCAACGGTGCGAACTCGCTGCTGGCCGGCGTGTTCAACACGTTCCCGAGCTCGGTATTCGCGCAGAACAACGGCGTGATCCAGATCACCGGCGTCGCGAGCCGTCACGTCGGCATCTGGATCGCGGCGATGCTCGTCGTGCTCGGCCTGTTCCCGGTCGTCGCCGGCGTGCTGCAGGCCGTGCCCGAGCCCGTGCTCGGCGGTGCGGCGATGGTGATGTTCGGCGCCGTGGCCGCGTCGGGCATCAACATCCTCGCGGGCGTGCACCTCGATCGCCGCGCGCTGCTGATCATCGCGGTGTCGCTCGCGCTCGGCCTCGGCGTGTCGCAGGTGCCGGACATTCTGAACAACCTGCCGCATGCGCTGAAGAACGTGCTGGAATCGGGCGTGGCGACGGGCGGCATCTGCGCGCTCGTGATGAACTGGTTCCTGCCGGAAAGGAAGTAACGGCAATCAATCGTCAAACCCGGTCAGGGCGCCTTGGCCGATCGATTTCGGCTGGTTAGAATCACCGCATGCCCCAAACCCTCGCGCCCGACCAAACCCCCGAAACGACTGCCGTTCCGATCAAGGAACGCGCGACCGTCGTCTGCTATCGCGATGCGCGCGTGTTGCTCGTCACGCGCGCGGCGTCGCGCTGGGCCCTTCCCGGCGGCACGATCAAGCGCGGGGAAACCCCGCTCGAAGCCGCGCATCGCGAATTGGGCGAGGAAACCGGCATGACCGGCCAGGATCTGGTGTACTCGATGCAGTTCACCGGACTCGCGAAGATCCATCACGTGTTCTTCGCGGAAGTCGGGCCGGACCAGACGCCGCAAGCGAGCAACGAGATCGAGAAATGCAAGTGGTTTCCGATCGACAGCGTCGACCGTCTGCGCGCGAGTATTCCGACGAAGCGAATCGTCGAACTCGTCTACAACCACGAAATCCGCAACGCGTAGCGCCCGCCCGGCGCCGTCGGCCGGCTCGAGTCGCGTGTCGCGATCAGCGGGGCGCGAACGCTCAGTGCGAGCGCTTTCTTCGCAGTTCGTGCGTGGAATAGACGACGAGGAAGATGCCCAGCATCGCGACGCCGGACGCCATGAAGTCGTTTGCGCTGCCCGAGCTGCGCAGCGCCGCCGGGAAAATACCCAAGCTCAATCCCGCACCAGCAAGAAGCAATCCTGCTGCCACGCCCCAGATCGGTCCGGCGGTCTTGTCGATTATGTTTTTCATACAGCACCCGTCTACGGTCGTTACCTGAACGGTATCGGCAATCAGCGCCGCGTCTACCTTCAGCGATTCCACTATAACCGGAAGAAATTCCGCAAGCTTCTGGTGCTTTTCCCGATCAAGTTTCGGCGGCCGCGGCCGCCACGTGCGGCCGGGTCGCGCAACCTGCCGCAGGTTATTGGGTGCGCCCGTCCAGCTTCCGGATCACGTCGTCACTGATCGGTCGTTCAAATCGCCACTTCCGGCGGCGCCTGGCGAAACAGCCGCGTCATCCAGCACAGATACACGAGCCCGAGCACGAACCATGCGACGCCGAGCACGAGCGCCGTCTTCTCGAGGCTCACGAGCAGCCAGATATCGGACACCGCGCCGATCAACGGAAACACGAGGCCGCCGAATACCCCGATCCTGCGCTCACCGTGATGGTCCGACAGATACAGCCGGATCACGCAAAGATTGACGGCAGTAAAGGCGAGGAACGCGCCGAAGTTGATGAACGACGTCGACGTGGCGACATCCAGCTTCAGCGCGATCAATCCGACGACGCCGGCGAGGGCGATATTGATCGCGGGCGTCCTGAAGCGCGGATGAATGAACCCGAAGATGCGCTTCGGCAGGATTTCGTCGCGGCCCATCGCATACAGCAGCCGCCCGACGCTCGCTTGCGCGGAGATGCCCGATGCGAACTGCGCGAGGATCAGGCCCGCGAGGAACACGGTGACGAACAGGTCGCCGCCGATCATCTTCGCGACTTCGAACGCGGCCGAATCCGTATCCTTGAATTCGACGCCGGGATGCGCGAGCTGCATCGTATACGCCGCGATCACGAAAATCGCGCCGCCGATCAGCGCAATCAGCAGGATCGCACGCGGCATGTTCTTTTTCGGATCGATCGTTTCCTCGGTCAACGTCGAGACGGCGTCGAAGCCGAGATACGAATACGCGGCGATCGCGGCGCCTGCCATCGTCGCGCCGAACGGCACGTGCGGCCTGAAGAACGGCTCCGCCATCGCGATGCCGCCCGGGCCCGCCGCAGCCGACGCATAGTGCCAGCACAGCACGACGAACATCGCGACGATCGCCAGTTGCACGACCATCAGCACGATATTGAAGCGCGCGGCCAGTTCGATGCCGACGATGTTCAATCCGCTCGTCAGCACGATGAACGCGACGATCCAGATCCAGGTCGGCACGTGCGGAAATGCCGCGTTCAGGTACGCCGCACCGATCAGCCAGATCACCATAGGCAGGAAGAAATAATCGAGCAGCGTCGCCCAGCCGATCATGAAGCCCAGGTGCGGGTTGAACGTCCTGCGCGTGTACGTGTAGGCCGAGCCGGCGGCCGGATAGAGCCGCGCGAGCTTGCCGTAGCTGAGCGCGGTGAATGCGATGGCGATCAGCGCGAGCAGATAGGCGAGCGCGGCCGTATCGTCGCTGGCCTTGGCGAGCACGCCGTAGGTACCGTAGACGATCAGCGGCGCCATATAGGCGAGACCGAACAGCAGCACGGACGGCAGGCCGAGCGTGCGCTTCAGGCGGACGGGTTCACTGGATGACGACGCTTGCATGTGATCTCCTGGGCCCCTCTGGGGCCGATGCGAGTGCCTGGGTGCCGTGCGGCAGGCATTTCCGGCATGTCAATGGGACGACCGGGCATGTGCGGGCATCGCGCCCTGCTCCATGCATCGGATGGACCGGGGATTCGGGCTACTCGGTGCGGTGACGGCCCGCGTCGATCGTGAGCACGCGACTCCCGTCAACCTGTTCGACAGGCGACAGACCGAGCGCCACGCGTGCGTCGTGCAGATAGCTGTAATGCTCGCGACTTGCTTCGAGGCGAGTCGGATCGAGGCTCGCCGGTGCGACGGCTTCGTCCCGGCCGAGTTCGATCGTGCTCTCGCCAAACGGATCGACCAGCGTGGACAGGCCGGCGAACGTCAGATCGTCGTCGCCGGGCCCGCAGCGATTCACCATCACCGCGAACATCTGGTTCTCCATCGCACGTGCCGCGATCGCGCGGTGATGGACGGGCCCGAACGGGTCCATGTTGCCGTTGGTGACGATCAGCAGATCGGCGTCGAGCGCGGCGACCGCGCGCGCCGTCTCGGGGAATTCGATGTCGTAGCAGATCAGCAGGCCGACCGTCAGGTCGTTCCAGACGCAGGTCGCGAAGCGGTCGCCCGGCGTGAATACGCCGACATCCGACGCCCACAGATGGGTCTTGCGATAGCGCAGGACGATGTCGCCCCGCTCGTCGACGAGTACCGTCGTGTTGTAGAACCGTTCGCCGTCGCGCTCCGCGAGGCCCACCGCGACGGCAACGCCCTTGCGACGTGCCGCATCGCGTACCGCCACCAGCCGCGGGCCGTCGAGCGTCTCGGCGACGTCGGCGACGTTCTCCCGCGTCGGGAAACCCGACAGCGTCGTTTCGGGGAACACGATCAGTTTCGTGCCGCCGACCACGTCGGCGCGCTCGATCGTGTCGATCACCTTGCGCGTGTTGTGCACGACGTCTCCGTCGACGAGCGACAGTTGCGCGAGTTCTACCTGCATGAAGCCCTCTCCTTCCAATTGCCTTTCAGTGGCATGTCGTATGCGTTGCACGAGTCATGCGACGCGCGTCGAGCGAAGCGGCGAACGGCCCGCCGCCCGTCGAATCGAGGCCGATTATCGGGTTATTATTTTTGACCTGAAATTCCCCGCCAGGGTTACCCTCACCGGAGCACACGATGGACCTCGAATGGCGAGATCTCGCTTTTCATCGGGAGATTGGCTCGGCCATCGACGCCCTCGACGGCCCGCATTTCTGGGCGCGTCTCACGCGCGTACTCGAGCGGCATCTCGATTTCGACAACTGGGTCGCGCTGCGCTTCGCGCGCGATGCGGCGCCGCTGGTGCTTGCCGAACAGGCGATGCCGGACGGCAAGATCGACCTGATGTTCCAGGACTATCTGGCCGCGCTCTACCAGCTCGATCCGTTCTATCTCGCCGCGTTCGAAACGCAGGCGTCGGGCTTCTACACGCTCGCCGACGTCGCGCCGGACAACTTCCGGATGACCGAGTATTACCAGCGGTACTTCAAGAAGAACATCGTCGGCGACGAAGTGCATTTCAACGTCGTGATCGATCGCGATCACACGCTGGGCTTCTCGCTCGGCAAGACGAGCAAATACGACGAGCGCGAGATCGCATTGCTTACGCTTTACACACCCTGGGTGCTGTCGTTGATGCAGCAGCGCCTGCGCTTCGAAACGTTCGTCGTGAACGAAACGCCGCGCGCGAGGCAACCAGAAGCGCCCGATCCGCACGCGCGCTTCGGCATGCTGACCGGAAAGAGCGGACGCGGCGCATTGACGACGCGTGAAACCGAAGTGGCGATGCTGTCGTTGAGCGGCTTCTCCACGCGGGCGATCGGGGAGAAACTGTCGATCTCGTTCGAGACCGTGCGCGCACACAAGAAGCACATCTATGCAAAGCTCGGTGTCGGGTCGCAGTCGGAATTGTTTGCGCTGTTCTACGATCCAGCGGGGGCGGGTGAATCCGCGTGATATGAGCGGCGGCGATGTTGCGCGTTCTCCCGTTCTTTCGGCGGGAAGGCGGCCGAACACGGCGATGGGAGCTTGCGGGCGGCTATCCGCGCCCGATCGCGGGCGCGGATAGCAGCGCCTGGGCGGTGCGCGTCGCCATCGGGTCGTCGGATCGGTACGCCGCCGCGTAGGCATAGGTACGCCACGATGCATCGCCAAGCGCGTAAAGACATACGGCCGCGAGCGCGATGCCGCGCGACGACAGCGCGCCATCGCGCTCGACCCGGCGCAATTCGCTCAGCGCCTCGCCCCACGCGCGTGCCCGCACATGCCACCAGGCCAGCACCTCGCGCATTTCGCCGTTCCCGGGACGCAGCACCGCCATCGCATCGAGCAGGTCCTGAACGTCCGAAAACGTATCCAGCGCCGCACCGGCCCACAGCACGTCCATCATCCCCGTAACGATCGCGTTGTCGCTCAACGTCTCGATCATGTTCTTCTCCCGGCTTTTTCCGTCAATCGCCATCGTCGAACGCATACTTGCGCTCGCTCGCGCATTCGGCGCGTTTCACTTGCCGCCCGCGAGCGCCCTCGCCTCGGCCGCGATGCCCACGAGCGACAGCTGATCGCGTACCTGATCGATGAAAATCGCCGCCATCAGCGCGAGCATCAGGATCGTGAGCGCGCCTTTCACGGGCTGCGCCAGCGACGGCAGATCGAGCTTTTGCGACACCTTCCCGGTAAAGCCGAAGCCGATATCGATCAGCAGCAGCATCAGCATCATCGGCGTGGCCAGCTTCGCCACCGTTTCCATCAGCGAGTCGGTCTTCAGCAGCACGAACGATTCGAGTACCGATCCCCCGGCCGGCATGAGGTTCGCCAGCGGCCACCAGGTATACGATTCGTAGATCGCGCCGAGGAGGAACGTCATGCCGCCCAGACACCAGAACGCCGCGATCGCGAACTGGCTCAGGAGCGTGGAAGTCAGCGACGTCTGCTGCCCCTGGCTCGGGTTCTGCATCTGCAGTTGATTGAAACCGGTCAGATCGTCGACGTACGTGCCGACGCTCTCGGCGGCCCAGAACACCGTCGACGCCGCGAAGCCCAGGCCGACGCCGATCAGCGCCTCCTTCAACCCGATGCCCACGAGCATCGTCGCATCCCCTTGCTCGAGCAGGCCGCGTTGCCCGTAGGCGATGAAGCTGCCCCACAGCAGCGCCAGCGCGGTGCGCACGCGGCCTTGCACGACGTTGTCGGACGTCGGCGGAAAAATCATCATCAGGACCATCAATCGTTCGCTGCAAAGGCCCAGCACGATCAGAAACCTGACCAGTTGATGGCTCGATTCGATCGATGCGAAGGTAATCTCGCTCATTTCAGTCGCCTGTCGTTCAATGGATGCGCGGCTTGCGGGCGCGCTCGCCGCTTCAAAACGCCGGGCTGGGCCGGCGGCTCTCCGATGTTTCCTCGTCCTGCGCGTCCTCGATCGCGAGCTCGATCGCCTTGACGAGCGTGTCGCGCCGCTTCTCGTAGATGTCGATGCGGGCACGGTTGCGCAGGATCTCCGTGCGCAGCGCGCCGATCTGCGCCTCCTTCGCCGCCAGCGCCTGCCCGGCCTGCGCCGCCCGGGCCTCGAGCATCGCGTGCTGCTCGGCCGCGTGCGAGCGGAATTCGCGCAGCTTCAGATACGCGTCCGCCCGGAAGGAAACGCTGCCCAGCATCGCGTCGATCTTGCCGTCGTGCGCGGCGAGCCCGGCCGCATGCGCGCGCACCGCCGCGCGGCTTTCCTCCAACGCGTCGATGAGCGCCTGCAGCTCGCCGCGCAAGCCGCCGAGCGCCGCATTGAGCTTGCGATCGAGCTGGCGGCGGCGCGAGAGCACGCGCTCGAACGCGGCAACGCGGCGGTCTTTCATCGCTTGCCTCCGGCATCAGGACTGCACGATCTCGCCGAGGGCCGCGAGCGTGTCGTTCGGGTCGACGAGCAGATCGGTCGGTTGGCCGAGGAAATCCCGAATCGCGTCGATCTTCGCGATGGCTTCGTCGGCAAGCGCATCGGTGCCGCTCTGATACTCGCCCACCTGCAGCAGCAATTCGACCTCCTTGTGCTTGGCCATCAGCCGGCGCACGTGTCCTGCCGCCGCCACGTGCTCGCGCGGCACCACCTGCGTCATCACGCGAGAAAGACTGCCGAGCACGTCAATCGCCGGATAGCGGTTCTGTGCCGCAATCTCGCGCGAAAGAATCATGTGGCCGTCGAGAATGCCCCGTACTTCCTCGGCGATCGGGTCGCCGCCCGATTCGTCCTCGGCCAGCACGGTATAAAGGGCGGTGATCGAACCATGCTCCGAGCGGCCCGCGCGCTCCAGCAGCCGCGGCAGCTCCGCGAAGATCGACGGTGGAAAGCCGCGCCGCGTCGGCGGCTCGCCCATCGCCAGGCCGATTTCGCGCTGTGCGCGCGCAAAGCGCGTCAGCGAATCCATCATCAGCAGCACACGCATGCCGCGGTCGCGGAAGTATTCGGCCACCGCCGTTGCCGCATAAGCGGCCTTCGCGCGCTCGATCGACGAGCGGTCCGATGTCGCGCAGACGACGACCGAGCGGGCCATTCCCTCGGGCCCGAGAATGTGCTCGCAGAATTCGCGCACTTCGCGGCCGCGCTCCCCGATCAACGCGATCACGTTGACGTCGCAGCGCGCCCCGCGCGCGAACATGCCCATCAACGTACTCTTGCCGACGCCGGCCGGCGCGAAGATGCCCATGCGCTGGCCCTCGGCCAGCGTCATCATGCCGTCGACGACGCGCACGCCCGTCGGCATCGGGGTATCGACGACGGGCCGCGACATCGGATCGGGCGGATCGGCGATGACGGGCTGCCACTCGTCGCATTCGAGCGGCCCCTTGCCGTCGATCGGCTCGCCCAGGCTGTCGATCACGCGGCCGAGCAGGCGGGGGCCGATGCGCAGCGAAAGCGGACGCCGGAGTCCCACCACGCGTGTCGCCCGCGACACGCTGCCGAGCCGGCCGAACGGCGAGAGCAGCGCGACGTCGCGCGAGAAGCCGACCACCTCGGCACGCTGCAGCAACGTGCCTTCGGGCGAGCGCAGCTCGCATAGCTCGCCGAGCGTCGCATCGAGCCCCGATACGCGTACGAGCGTGCCGATCACTTCCTGGACCTTGCCGCATGCGGCGGGTTGTGGGCGGGCGCGCAGTTCGCGCTCCATCGCATCCATCAGCGCCGAGAAGCCGCGTACGTCCCGTAGCTGCGCGATGGGCACCCCGCTCGCTTCGTCGGTTTCGAAACCATCCGCGCTGTCGATCATGGCGCTCCTTTCGTTGTCGTGTCTTCTTCCACGTGCCGCTCGAAGATCGGTTCAGATGGACATCGCGTCGGCGTCGGCATACGCGGCATCGGTCCACCCCTCGTCGCGCAGGTCGCCCG
Organism: Burkholderia sp. MS389; assembly: GCF_016899425.1. Classification (GTDB taxonomy): domain Bacteria; phylum Pseudomonadota; class Gammaproteobacteria; order Burkholderiales; family Burkholderiaceae; genus Burkholderia; species Burkholderia sola. Next base: position 42,531 of record NZ_CP045995.1, on the reverse strand, counting down.
CCGTTTGCACGGCCGCGGCCTCGTCTTGCCAACCTTCTTCGTCGCCGATGTCGCCGATGTCGCCGATGTTGCTGATGTCGCTGATGTCGCCGTCGTCCGCGCGCGCATCCGGGTCCGCCAGGCCCTCGCCGGCTCCGACGGCGTACTCGCCGATCGGCACCTCGTCGTTGCCCGCGAAACCGGTCTGCACGTCGACGGCTTGCGCGTCATCCCCGGGCCGCGCATCCGGCGCGTCGCGCGATGGGCCCTCCGTCACGCTTCGCACCGCGCGCGCCAAGGCATCGCGCATCGCCGCCAAGTGCAACGACAAGCTCGCGTCGATCGCGCCCAGGTCGGTTTCGGCGACGCATGCGCCGGGCGCAAGCGTCGCGTCGGCCGCCACGCACAGCCGCACGGAGCGCCCGGCCTCGCGCCACGCCGCGGCCGCTTCGTCGAAGGCCGCGCTCGCCGCGGCCAGATCCGACGGATGAACACGCAGATGAACGGGGCTGCCGTCGGCGACGATCCGCTCGACCGTCGCGGCCGCGCGGGCGAAAAGCGCTTCAGGCTCCACTGACGCGACGATCTGCTCGACCGCCAGCGTCACCAGCCCGGCCAGCCGGTCATGCTGCCCGGGCGCGAGCCGGCAGGCTTCGGCATGCGCGGCCGCCGCGCGTTCGTGCCAATCGGTCAGCCCCCGCCTCAAACCGTCGTCATAGCCGCGCTCGGCCGCTTGCGCGAACTCGCGCATGGCGCGCTCGACGAGTTCGTCCGCGCGGGCGCGGGCTTCGTCGAGCAGCATGCGGGCCTCGGCGCGCGCCGCGTCCAGCGCCTCGTCGCATTGCCGGCGCATCTCCGCGTACGCCGCATCGATCTCGACGATCGCCGCGACGCGTTCGTGGCGCAGGACGTCGCCTTCGACGCCCACGCCGAGATCCGTGCCTTCGGCCTGCGGATTGCGTAACCAGATCACCATGATCCCTCCGGAAACAAGTCGGGCAGTTGCGAGACGATCGAAAGGCTCGGGCTCGAGCCTTCCGAAGACGGTAGCGACGGCGGCAACGAAGGGAATGGCAACGGCCCCCCGTCGTCGCGCGCCGGCATGGCCAACCGCATGATCGCGAGCGGGCCGCCCGGCGCCCATCGGCGGTCGCGCGCGAACAGCCGAAAGCCGAGCCACGCGAGGTCATCGCCATCGGCGGCGTCGAGCGGCACTTGCATGACCGCTGCCGCGTGGTGCGCGCGCGCGGCAAGCGAGCGCGCATCGCCGGCAAGCTCGCGCCCGCGCGCGAAGAGCAGATTGACGCCGCGCGCCCCGATCCAGCCCGTCAACTTCTCGCGACGCGGCCGGTCGATCCACGCGCGCAACGGCTCCGCCTGCTCCACGAGCGCGCGCAAGCGGAATACGGTCAGACAATCGTGCGCCGGCAGCAACGCAAGCGCCGTTTCCGGCGCGTTGAACGCGGCAAGCGGCGGCGCCGGCATGCCCCATTCGTCGAGCAGCGCATCGGCAAGCGCCTCGGCCTGCGCGGGGCTGCATGCGCCGATTCGGTCCGCACCGGGCACGCGTGCAAGCCACGCCGGATGCATCCAGTCGAACAGCGTACGCCGGCGCCGATGGTAGGCGGCCAGTCTCGCCGCCACGGCCGCCGGCGTCTCGCCGTGCGGGGCGGCAACGCTGTCGGCGGCTGCGTCGTATGCATCGGCTGCGTCGTATGCGCTCATCATGGGCTCACCCATGCTTACCATGCCGGCCACGCGATCGTTCGGATCGACGGTCATGCCGGCGCTTTCGCTGCACGCCCCGTCCGGCGCGCGAGCAGGCCCGCAAGTCCGCCGCCGCCCTTGAGCAGGTTGCCGCGCAACAGCGCGAAGCCGCCGGCGATCGTCAACAGCAGCAAGCCGAGCGCGCCGCCCGCATAGACGACCCAGCCGTCCTGGCGGTGCGGGTGGGCGGGCGGATCGAGCGCATCGGCCGGCACGCTGGTCACGCTGACCTGATCGTAGGTCAGTCCCTCTATGCTGTGCACGACCAGGTTCTTGATCGCCGGCGTCATCCGCTCGAGATTCGCGTCGGGCCGGTACTTGATGAAGACCGATGCGGACGACGGCTTGACCGACTGTGCGAGCGGGTCGTTGTTCGGCAGCACGATCTGCACGCGCGCCACGACCACGCCGTCGATCTTCGACAACGTGTCGTCGAGTTCCTGCGACAAACCGTAAATGAAGCGCACGCGCTCCTCGGTCGGCGTGGACACGAGCCCGTCCTTCTTGAACAGCGAGCCGAGGTCGTCGAATTTCTTGCGCGGCAGGCCGCGTGCGCGCAGCACTTCCACCGCATGCACGATCTGCTTTTCGTCGACGCTGACCGACCAGGTCTTGCCGCCATCGGGCGTGCTCTTTTGCGCGTCGACGCCGGACATCAGCAGCGCGGCCGCCATTTCGTTGCAGTCGCTCTCGGTCAATTGCCCGTAGAGTTCCTGCTTGCAGGCCGCAAGCGACAGCACGAGCGCCGCCACCGCGACGAGCCGCCATGCGGAGTGCAGCCTCGAAGGCATGAGGTTCGGTTTCATCAGTTGCTCCGAGAAACCCTGTCCTTCAGGACGGGGAGTCAAGTTATTGGTTCTTCATGAGCGTCTGCACGGCGTCCTTCGACGACTGCACGGTCGCCATCTTCACCTGCAGATCGGCGTTCAGGCTGGCGATCTCGAGCTGGATGGTCATGTCGGCGGCGGCAAGGCGCTCCATCGACAGCGCGCTCATATGCTGAGTCATATAGAGCACGTCGTTCGGCACTTGCCGGTAATAGTCCGCCTGCTCCTCGACTGCTTTCGTCACGAGGTCCGCGCGCTCGGTCGGGTGGACGGCTGCCGCATGCTGGGGCGCCGAAGCCATCATCGCCTGGAATTTGTCGACGAGCGGCTGCGATATCGCGTCCGCATTCGGCGCCGCGGGCGTCGTGCCGGTGACGCGGGCCAGTTCGTACTGGAGTTGCGATGCAGTCGTGATGCTCATTTCGTTTCTCCTGGTAGGGGCAACAGGCTCAGACGCGCATGTACTGCATCGTCAGCAGCATGTCGCTGGATGAGGACGACGGCGTCGCGACCGCTTCGCCGTCTTCGGCGTGCGCTCCGTTTTCGAACGCGAGCGCGGAATCCGGCGCAACGAAGCGGCCCGTGCGCTTCGCGGTCGCGACCGCCTGTTTCAGCTCCTCGCTCGCAAGCAGAACCTTCGCGAGCCGTTCAACCTCTTCGTTGCCGCCCTCCTCCAGCAGGTGCCGGGCCTCCTCCTGCCAGCCGAACTCCTGGCGGGCCTTCAGGCACTGCAGCAACATTCCCTTGCTGGCCGGCAGGCAGACCGAGCGCTCGACCAGATCGCGAAAGAGCCGTTCGGCGTCGCTCCATTCCTCGCGCACCATATGCAGCCAGCCGTCGAAAAACGCGAATTCGGCGGAATCCGGGCGCAGCAGATGCAGCATGTCGACGAGGTGCTCGAGATCGTCGATGTCGACTTGCGCCGGCGTGCCTGCGCGGGCCAATGCCACCCTGACCAGGTCGACGATCGCGCCGACGACTCCCAATGGGCACTGCGGCCGATCCTTCAGAACGTCCATCCTTTCCCCCAACGAAATCAGATTCGATCCGATGGGCCGCACCCGATGAGGCGTGGCCTTCCGTTGACGCTAAGTTACGCAACACGATCGGCGCGCCACGTGCCGCGCACGAAGTCGCACAACGAATTGCGAAGCGCCGCGTGCGACGGGCGGCGGTCCGTGCCGCTTTTCGCGGACGTCTTCGCGCGTGCCCGCCGCCGCGCGGGTCGCCTTGCTCACGTGGCCTGCGCCCGGGCGACACGCCGTCGCGCCGCCTCGCTTCGCAGCCCCTGCCCTTGCTTCGCATCGCCGTCGCGCCGGATAGCGCGGCGCCGCTAACGTTGCATCGGGGCGCCCCATCCCGGGTGCGCGCCTGCGACAAGCGAAGGACAGCGGTCATGAGCGACGAGAAAACCGAAGAGCCCACAGACAAGAAGCTGGACAAAGTCCGCGAGGAAGGCCAGGTCGCGAAGAGTTCCGACCTGGTCGAAGTCGCGTCGCTCGGCTCGATCGTGCTCGTGCTGACGGCGGGCCAGCACTATCTGGCCGATACGCTGCGCGCGATCGTCAAGGAGGCGGTCGATTTCACCCACGGCGAGCGCGAGTTGCAGGACCTCTGGACCATCCTCGTTCATATCGGCCTGCAGACGCTCGGCCTGCTGTGCGGGATCGCGGCCGTTGCGCTCGTCGCCGCCATCATCGCGCTCGCCCCCCAGACGGGACTCAAGATTTCGCTGAAAGCCGTCATGCCGAAGCTTGCGTCGGTCAGCCCCGGGTCCGGCTTTCAGCGCATCTTCTCGATGAACTCGGCGATCGACCTCGCGAAGATGGTCGGCAAGGCCGCGATTCTCGTCGCCGTCATGTGGCAGACGATCAAAAGCGCGATGCCCGTGGTGGCGAGCGCGCTCGATCAGTCGCTACCGCAGTTGATCGGCGTGCTGTGGTCCGTGCTCATGCATGTGGTCGTGGTCGCGCTCGGCGTGTTCGTCGTCATCGGCGCGTTCGACTACAAGCTGCAGAAGTGGCTCTTCATCCGCAAGAACCGGATGTCGAAAGACGAGGTGAAGCGCGAGCACAAGGAGAGCGAAGGCAACCCCGAACTCAAGGGCGAGCGCAAGCGCATGGCCAGGGAGATATCGCAGGAAGGTCCGAAAGGCGGCGTCGCGCGCGCGAACGTCGTCGTGGTCAACCCGGTTCACTACGCGGTCGCGCTGCGCTACGACCCGGCGGAGTTTCCGCTGCCCGTCGTCCTCGCCAAGGGCCTCGACGAGCAGGCGCTGCGGCTGCGCCAGCAGGCGATGCACGCGCGCGTGCCCATCGTCGCGAACCCGCCCGTCGCGCGCATGCTGCACAAGGTGCCGCTCAATCAGCCGATTCCCGAGGAACTGTTCGAAGTCGTCGCCGCGATTCTTCGCTGGGTGGACGGCCTCGCGCCTCAAACCGCCACCACGGAGTAGTGGACATGTTCAAGACCATGAAACTGCCCGGCATCGGCGAGGCCGGCATCGCCGTCCTGCTGATCGCGATCGTCTCGCTAATGATCCTGCCGCTGCCCCCCGCCATCATCGACGGGCTGCTCGCGATCAACATCATGATCAGCATCACGCTGCTCATGGTGACGATGTATGTGGGCCATATCGCCACGCTGTCGGCGTTCCCGTCCGTGCTGCTCTTCACGACGCTGTTCCGGCTCTCGCTGAATATCGCGTCGACGAAGTCGATCCTGCTGCACGCCGATGCCGGCGAAATCATCGAAAGCTTCGGCCAGCTCGTCGTCGGCGGCAATCTCGTCGTCGGCCTCGTCGTGTTCGTCATCATCTCCGTCGTGCAGTTCATCGTGATCGCCAAGGGCTCGGAGCGCGTCGCCGAAGTGGGGGCCCGTTTCACGCTCGATGCGCTGCCCGGCAAACAGATGAGCATCGACGCCGACCTGCGCGCGAACATCCTGACGCCGGACGAAGCCCGCAGGAAACGCGCGAGGCTCGCCATCGAAAGCCAATTGCATGGCGGCATGGACGGCGCGATGAAATTCGTGAAAGGCGATGCGATCGCCGGCCTCATGATCACGATGATCAACATCGTCGCGGGCATCGCCGTGGGCGTCGCCTATCACGGCATGTCGGCCGGCGACGCGGCCAACCGCTTCTCGGTCCTCTCGATCGGCGACGCCATGGTCTCGCAGATTCCGTCGCTGCTGATCTCGGTGGCCGCGGGCGTCATGATCACGCGCGTGGACGAAGGCGGCGACCATGGAAATTCCTCCCTCGGCGAAGACATCAGGCGCCAGTTCACGAGCAGCTCGCGCGCGCTATACTTCGCCGCGCTGCTGCTGCTCGGCTTCGCCGCCGTGCCCGGTTTTCCGGCGGCGCTCTTCGCGCTGCTCGCCGGGCTGCTCGGCTTCGTCGGCTACCGTCTGCAGAAGAAGCAGGATGGTCCGGCCAAAGGCGCCGGCAAGCCCGTAGGCGCACTGCAGCGCGCCGGCGCCAAGGGCGACGCGCCGTCGATCCTGCCACGCCCGCCGCAGTTCACCTGCCCGCTCGGCGTGCGCCTCGCCGCCGACGTCAGCGCGCGTCTCGCGGCCGATGCGCTCGACCGCGCGTTCGACGCCCAGCGCCACGCGCTGCAATCGGGAGTCGGCCTGCCGTTCCCCGGCATCATGATGTGGACCGACGGCACGCTGCCCGAAGACAGTTACGAAGTGCTCATCTTCGACGTGCCGCAAGGGCGCACCACGCTCGCCGAAACGCGCGCGGTACACGCGGCGGCCGACGGCGGCGTCGCGGACGCGCCTGCCGCCGCGGCGACCCCGGAAGCATTGATTGCACGCCACACGATCGACCTGCTGCGGCGCAATGCTCATCTCTTTCTCGGCATCCAGGAAGCACAGTGGATGCTCGATCAGCTCAACGAGGACTACCCGGGCCTCGTCGCGGAAGTACAAAAGGCGCTGCCGCTGCAGAAGATGGCGGACGTGCTGCGCCGGCTGCTGGAGGAAGACGTGCCCGTGCGCAATATCCGCAGCATCACCGAAAGCCTGATCGTCTGGGGACCGAAGGAGAAGGACATGCTGATGTTGACGGAATACATCCGCATGGAGCTCGGCCGGCTCATCGCCTATCGCGCGACGGGTGGCGTGCGGGATTTGCCCGTCGTACTCGTCGACATTCAGGTCGAGCAGCACATCCGGCAGTCGATCAAACAGACGCCCACGGGCAACTTCCTCGCGCTGCCGCCCGACGAAATCGCCCAGCTCGTCGGCAAGATCGCCGACATCGTCGGCGATACGCCGCGGCAGCCGCTGGCGCTCGTCGCGTCGATGGACATCCGGCGCTACATCAAGCGGATGATCGAGGCGCGGCTGCCGTGGCTGCCCGTGTATTCGTACCAGGAGCTCGGCGCGCATGTCGATCTCCAGCCCGTCGGCCGCCTGGCGATGTGATCGAGCGAGCCGCGCCATGCACACCTGCCCCCCTCATCGCGCCCGCGTCATCGCAGCGCCGGCCGCGCACACCGACCCCGCACCCGAGATGCCGGCCGCGCAGTTGAACCGCCAGGCCGCGCTTTTTCAGCGCCTGCGCGAAGGCGCGCGCGCCGGCGCATCGGAAACGCCCGGCGACGAGCCGCCATGCGCCGCACCGGCCGAGCCTCCATTCGGCGAGCAAGCCGAACCGTTCTACCCGGTCCCCGGGTTCGCCGCGGACGACCATCGCGACGATGCCGGCAGCGGCGAGCGCGACGACGACGCACAGGCTGGCTCCGGCGACGAACGCGATGACGCTGCCGGGCACGCTCGATCGGCAGCGCCGGTGCCGGCGCCGGCTCCGGTGCCTGCGACGATTCATCCGCCCATGCATTCGACGATGCACCTGCCGGTGCAGTCGGCCATGCATGCGCCCATGCATGTACCGGCATATTCGACGATGCCCACGCCGACGCCGATGCCGGTGCACGGCGCGGCGCCACTTTCACCGCAGAGGCCGCCCAACGCCCGGCCATCGACGGCTGCGCCGGCCACGCCGCGCGTTCAAGCCACGCGCGAGCCGCAGCGCTCCGAAGCAGCCGGCCCGCACGCCGTGGTCGCCGTGCGGGCACCGGCGCGCACGGGCCAGGACATGAACCGGTTCGTCGATTCGATCGTCGCCGAAGTGTCGGACTTCTGCGCCAATCCGATCGTGTTCGCAAGCGGCGACTGGCAGATCACGATTCCCATCGATCCGGCGCTGCTGCCAGGCTGCACGTTGGACCTCGCGCTTTCGCATTTCCAATTGACGCTTCGCTTCGACACCACGGACGCACGCTCGCGCGAACTAATCTCACAGCATGCGGCGACGTTGCGCACCAGCCTCGAGGCAGTGATGCAAAGCCGCTTCGACGGCGCGCGCAGCGTCGAGATCATCGTCACGTAAAACGAATATGGACACCACACGAACGCTACTGACAGACCACGTTGCGGCGGCCGCGCAAGCGCCGGCGGTGGCCGTCTTGCTCGATCCCGCGCGGCTGCCCGCGCTTGCGGCCGCCACCGCGCGCCAGCATCGGCTCGCCGTCGACGAGCGCCTGAGCGCACTGCTCGCTCACGCGCTCGGCGTCTCGGCCTTCAGCGTCGGTACGCACGATTTCGTGGAGCCGGAGCGCGCCGCCGTCGTGCGCTTGCGCTGGGGCATGGAGACGGCCGCGGTGCGCATCGACGTCGGACAGCACACGGGGCTCGCGAGCATCGTCGCGTCGGACGAGCCCGTCAACGCGCGCTTGCGCCATGCCGTGTGCGCGATCCTGCTTGATCCGCTGCGGCGCGCGCTGCAAACGCTCGGCTTCGACGGCGTGGAAGTCGTCTCGCTCGAACCTGCCGCGCGTCAGCCGTTGAGCGCGCCTTGCTGCGCGCTCTCGCTGCGCGTGGGCGATACCCGCTTCGATGCGGTTGTCGAGCACGTCGACAGCGGCTGGCTCGACGCACTCGAAACGCTCGTGGCCCGGCAATGCACGCCGTTCGCCACCCACGTCAGCGAGATCGCCGTACCGGGCCGGCTGCAGATCGGCGAGAAAACGATGAACGTGACGACGCTCGATTCGCTGCGCGCGGGCGACGTCATCTTGCGTGCCGTACCCGAAGCCACCCGCGCGCTCTTCGCGAGCGAGCGCTCGTCCGCCCCGATGCACGTCGTCTGGGGCCGCTACGGGACGCGGCAACTGCGCGCCGTGGCAGACGTCACCCACCATCTGATGACCTTGAACGAGGACCCCACCATGAGCCATGAGACGCAGTTCAACGCGCCGCTTTCCGATTCGATCGACACGCCCGTCGAAATCAGCCAGCTGGACCTGCCGCTGAAGCTCGAGATCGACACGGTTTCGATGCCGGTCGCCCAGCTCTCGGCGCTGCGCGCGGGCTACGTGCTCGAGCTTCCGACCGCGCTGCCCGATGCGCGCGTGCGGCTCGTCACCTACGGGCAGACGATCGGCTTCGGCGAACTCGTGAGCGTCGGCGATCATCTCGGCGTGCGTCTCGTTCAGCTGTCGCGCGGCCATGGTTCAGTTTAGCGATCTCACCGGGCTGCTGATCACCGTCGTCGCGATCAGCCTGATCCCGTTCGTCGCGATGGTCGCGACCTCGTACGCGAAGATCGTGGTCGTGCTCGGGCTGTTGCGCAACGCGCTCGGCGTGCAGCAGGTGCCGCCGAACATGGTGCTCAACGGCATCGCGGTCCTCGTCTCCGCTTACGTGATGGCGCCGATCGGCATGCAGGCCATGCAAACCATGCAGACGATGCACCGCACCCCCGGCAGCGACACGTCGCTCGTCGTGCTCGATGCCTTCGATGCGGCAAAGGAGCCGTTTCGCGCCTTTCTGAAGAAGCACGCGCACGAACGCGAAAAGCGGTTCTTCGTGCGCTCGGCAACCGTGGTCTGGCCGAAGGACATGGCGGCGAAGATCCGCGAGGACGACCTCATCGTCCTCGCCCCGGCCTTCACGCTGACCGAGATGGCCGACGCCTTCAAGATCGGCTTTCTGCTGTACATCGCGTTCATCGTCGTCGATCTCGTCATCGCCAACGTGCTGATGGCGATGGGCCTGAACCAGGTCCAGCCGACGAACGTCGCGATTCCGTTCAAGCTGCTCTTGTTCGTCGTCATGAGCGGCTGGTCCACATTGATTCACGGTCTTGTCATGACCTATCGCTGAGGCGCACACCATGGAAACCGATACGCTCGTTCGCATCACTTCGCAGGGCCTGCTGCTCTGCCTGTCCGTCTCGATGCCGGTGGTGGTCGTCGCCGCGCTCTCCGGCCTCGCGATTTCGTTCGTGCAGGCCATCACGTCGATGCAGGACCAAAGCATCTCGTACGCGGTGAAGCTGGTGGCCGTCGTGGCCACCGTGCTGATGATCGGCGCCTGGGGCGCCGCCGCGATCCTGCGCTTCGCCAATCAGATCGTCACGCTCGCGGTGCCGTCGTGAATGCGCCGATCCGCAACAACCACGGCCACCACGCCGCCGATCTCGCGCAGCAGGCGCAGGCCGGCGCCGAGCACACGGGGCAGATGACCCAGGCGCGCGGCTTCACGGGCGTGAAGGTGCAGCACACGAAGATGCAGCGCGCGCGCCTGCAGCACAACAAGATGCTCGCCGCTGCTTTCTACCGCGGCAAGCGTTTTGCCGAAGGCATGCACAAGCCGCCGCCCCCTTCCGCGCAAAAGCTGATGCGCCAGCTCGGCCAACGGCCGCGGCCAGGGGGCTCGGCGAAGGCGCAGGGCAAAGAGGCATCGGCTCACGAACGGCCGGACGACCCGCACGCGCTCGAGCCCAGGCACGAGCACGAACACCCGCACGAGCGCGAACGCAAGCACGAGCAGGGTCAGCAGCAAAAGCGCGAGCGCGATCAGCAACACGGCGAGGGGCAACAGCATCGCAACGGCCATGGGCACGATCGCGGCTCGAACCAACAGGGCGAAGAACAGGGGCAGCCGCAGCAGCGTTCGCCGCGCGACGGACAGCCTCGGCGCGACGGCCGTCAGTCCGGCGAAGGCCGCGACACACCGCGCAAGTTCGCGATCGGCAAGGCGGGCCGGGCCAAGGCCGCCGCGCGCAGCCAGCCGCTCGCGGCGACGATGCAACTGCTCGCGACGCAAAAGCTCGGTGCACCGGACTTGCCGGCCGAACTCGCGGCGGCCTGCGCGAAGGAGGTGCTGCGGCTTGCCGCGCAGGTCGAACTGGGGCCCTTGCTGGCGGTGCCGATGCTGCTCGCCATGCGCTCGCCGATGGCGCTCCGGCGCAATGCTGCCCGGCTTCACGCGCACCGCCATGCGGCGCTGATGCAAAGCGCCGCGACCCCGGGCAAGGCCGCCGCAGTGGCCGGGCTGCTCGGCGTATCGCTCGACAACACGCTCGCGCGCCAGCGCGCGGGCATCGAATACTCGTACGACGATCAATCGATCGCGGCAGTGAAGCAATGCATTCTCGACACGCAAGCCGCGCTGCCGGCCGGCAAGGCGCCAGCCGGTGCCGCCGTCACGGGCGGCGCGACGGGCGGCGCGATCGGCGGTCAAACCGGCGCCGCGCGGCAAGGGGCGGCCAAGGCAACGGCCGGCGCTTCGGATAAGACGTTCGAAGTTCGCATGGCGCCGGCCGCGCCAACGGCAAAACCCTAAACTGATTTTGACGGTCAAGGCCCGGCGGCCCGATGCGCGAAGCAGCGACACGCCGGAGCGGCGACCCGCAAGAGCAACCGCATGACCCACGTCGGATACACGGATACCACGATCATGAAAGCGCTTCGAGTACTGACCGGCACCCACGCCGGAGCCCAGGTCCGGCTCACGAGCGGCACCTACCGGATCGGCGCCGCCGAGCACGCGGATGTCTGCATCAGCGACTGGACGGTCGAGGACATCGAGCTTTGCGTGGGCGAGGACGGTGTGGCGCGGATCCGCTCGGCGAACGGCGACGAGGTGCTCGTGGCGGACTTCGTGGCCGTGCCGTTCGGCGATGTCGTGTTTTGCGTGGGCCCCGATGGCGAAGCCTGGCCGCGCGATCTCGATTTGCTGGCGGGCCTCTGGAAGACAGCCGAGCCGCCTGCCGACACCGCGACGGCGGCTGACGCGGATAGCGGCGCGCCGGACCGGAACCCGGCCCATGCGGACGAACCCGGCGCCGGCCGCGCGCCGACCGCGTCGCCCCAGGTGCGCTGGCGCACGGCCGTGCTGGCGCTCGCCTGCACCGCTGCGATCGGCGGCATCGCCGTGGCCGGCGTGATGTTCGCGGGCACGCAATCGAGCGAAGCGGCGAGCGTGAAGTTCGACGCCGACGCGATCGCACGGCAGTTGCAGGAGGCCCTGCACCGCGAAGGCCTCGGCGATCTGCAGGCAATGGCACGCAAGGACAGTGTGGCGGTGCGCGGCATCGTGACGAGCAGCGACGAAAGCGCGAAGGCGCAGCGGATCATGGACAGTCTCGCGCGCGGCAAGGTGCGGCGCGAATACGACGTCGCGCAGCAAGATGTGGACAACATCCAGCAGTCGCTCGCCGGCACGGGCGCAGCAGTGAGTTACCAAGGCCACGGCATCTTCCGCGTGAGCGGCAGCGTGCAGTCGATGACGACCTTCCGCACGCTGATAGCAGGTATCAGGGCCGACCTCGGCGACAACGTCAAGCGCGTCGACGTCGACGTCAAGGAGGCGCAGGCGCTCACGCCCGATGTCGAGTACACGTCGGTGATCGCCACGGGCGGGCTGCGCTACATCGAGACGCCCGACGGCACGAAGCATCTGTTCGCGAGCAGCAGGGACGAAGCAAACAATTGACCTCGACCACCAAAGGAACCGACATGTACGACGCATTGCTTCCCATCGCGCAGGATCTGAACGCGCTCGATGCCACGCTCTCGGCGCCCGACGGCGCGCAGCGGGTCGCGCGCATCGCGGCGGCCTTCGACGAAACCGCGCGCCGGATCAGTACGGCCACGCAGTCCGCGGCCGACGAGCGCGAGCGGCTCGATCTGCAAAAGCTCTATCGCGGGATGATCGCGGCGCGCCGCATCGTGCTCACGCTGCAGGAGCGCCACAGCGCGCGTGGCGCGGCGCTTTGACGGCATCCGCGGCGATACGGAAGAAGGTTAGACAGTTTGCAGTTGCAGCATCCGGCTGCGCGTCAGCCGGTCCGGACCGGCGGCCACCACGGCCACGGGCCTTTTACCGAAGCATCAGGCGTCAACCCACAGCAGTGCTTTTTTCATCACTTTCTTGATAAGGGGAATACATCATGTCTTCATCGATCGGAAGCTCGGGCGTCTCGCAAGCCGGTTCGCAAAACGCCGACATGGTCGGCCAGATGCAGGCCATGGCCAACCAGAACAACGCCATGACGATGGCCGCCATGCAGATCAACATGCAGCAGCAGGAAACGTCGGCGCTCGCCTCCGTCGGCAACAACGGCGCGAAGAACATCGCCGACGCCGCGAAGGGCCAGTAAGCGACTCGCGTTGCCGCGGTCCGTTGGCGCGAGGGGCACGAAAGCGGAAAGCCCGGCTTTCCGGCTCCGTGCCCCCGCTTTTTTGCAACCGGCCCGCCCTATTTTCGCCGGAGATTGCCGCCCATGAGCAGGGAACGTTTCGTCGAGTTGATTCACGAGGTTTGCGCGGTGGTCGGGCTGCCCGACGCCGAGTATGTCGTCGACACGCAAACGCTCGAGATCGAAGGGTTCGACGTCCATCTCGACCACCACGAGGCCGACCCCGATTCGGTCTATGTCAGCTTTCATTACGGCGCCGTCACGCCCGGCCGGTCGCTCGTCGTTTTCCGGCTCATGCTCGAGGCCAACCTGCTCGTCTACGCGCAGGACCAGGCGCAACTGTGCCTCGAATCCGATACGGGCAACGTCGTGCTGCTCGTCCATCTGCCGATGGGCCCGACGATCACCGGCGATTATCTCGCCGATCTCTTCTCGCACTACGCCGAACACGGCCGCTACTGGCAAAACAACATCCTCGAATCGCCCGACGAAATGTTCGAGGGCATTGCGTCGGGCAATTTCATGTGGCTGCGGGCGTAAGCCCGGCGAGCGCGGGCGCACCGCAGGCAAGGGGCGCATCCGCGGGCATCGACGCCTGGCCGGCCATCGCAACCGTTCGTACACGGCACGTCGCTTCACGCTCACGCCATCGCGGGCGCTCGCCCGCTCGGCGCTATGCCGCCACGCGCGGTATCAGCAAGACGAGGCGGCGACGCGTGCCGCCCTCTCCCGCACTGCCGGAACCGGTATCGTCCGCGCGACGCTCGACATCGCCCCTGTGCCGCGCCGGCCCCTCGATGACGAGGCACTCGCCCGGCGCCAGGCTTTCGTCGACGGCCCGATAGCGGCGCGCATCGCGGCGACGCCCCAGTTCCACGCGCAAGCCGATACGCGGCATCGACGCGGCGCCTTCGACCGTCGGTGCAATCGAGAGCCAGAGATCGCGGGCGCCGTCATCGGGCAGGTCATCCTCATCGCGGCGTGCGAGACGTGCCTCGTGGCGGTCGATGACGGCCGGCGAGCGGTCGTGCGTGAGCGCCGTTTGCGACACCTCGATTTCGGCGCGGCCGCGGCTGGCCAATGCCTTGAGCTGCGCGAGCAGCGCGCGGCCGCCGTCGGGCGCGATACCGGCATCGCGGTGCGCGCGCGCGTCCGCCGTCGCCTGCTCGGCGGCTGCCCCGTCGGCCATGGCCGGCGGCAACGCGGGCCGCAACGCGTCGAGCGCGTCGCCATCGACATCCACCACCCACGTCTGGACCGATACGAGCTGCGCACGCACGTCCAGGCTGGCGACGAGCGCGCCGTCGGCGTCGATACGCTCGGCCCGATCGCGTATCAGGATGGAATTCGTCGTCGCATCCGCTTCGATCGCCGGCAACGCCGCATCGAACTCGACGATCCGCGGTGCATCGGCAATGGCGGTCCCGTTCGCCACGGCCGGGCGCTCGAAACGGCGCCGCAAGAGCGTGGCCACACCGGGCACGACGAGCGTGCGGCCATCGACCACGCGCGTTTCGTCGGCGGCATTCGCGGCACTCAGGCGAAACACCCGCACGGACAAGCGCACGCGCTCCCGCGCGTCGCGCTCGAAGCGCTCGGCCGCGGCACGAATACGCTCCACGTAGGTCGCCGGCCCGCGCACGTTCACCGTTTGCGCGGCGGCATCCACCGCCAACGGGAAGTGCGTATCGGCAAGACCTGCCTGCTCGAGCGACGTACGCAGCGCATTCGCCGAAAGGAAGTGAGGCCGGATGGCGATATGCGCCTGCTCGTTCGCGGGCGACACATGCAGGACCGCACCGTCGTAGTACCAGACGAATCCGTACGAACGGCTCATGACGTCGAGAAAGCGCTGCGGCGGCATGGCGAAACGGCCGCTCACGACGCCCTCCACCTGACCGTCGATGCGCAGCGCAACGTGCTGCCCCGCCGCGAAGGCATTCAGGACCTCCGCGAGGCCCGCGCCATTCGTCACGTAGACGAAGCGGGCGCCGGGGCCGCCGGCCCACGCCATGCTCGCCGCCTGCGCATGCACGGTGGCCGCGCAGACGAAGGCAGCGACGGCGCCGCGCGCGAGCGCTCGCGTGCGTGCCGCGCTCATGCGGCGCCTTCCGGCGACGCACCGGCGCCCGACGCACCGGCGCCCGACGCATCGGCGCCCGACGGATCCATATCCGGCTTGAGGGTCAGGCGGTAACCGGTCGCATAGACCGATTGCACGGTCCAGCCGACGCCGGCCGCCTTCAGGCTCGCACGCAGGCGGCTCACGTACATGTCGACGGAGCGGCTTTGCACGGCCGCATCCCAGCCCCAGACCACGCTCATCAGATCCTGCCTCAGCACGACGGCGCCCGTGTGCCGGGCGAGATGCCAGAGAATGTCGAACTCCTTGGTGCCGAGCTTGTGCGCCACGCCCGCCACCACGAGCGAGCGCGCCTGCTGATCGAGCGCGCATTCGTCGTCGACGAACATCTTGCGGCCCTGCACGTTCATCGGCGCGAAGCGCCGCAGCAGCGCGCGCATGCGCGCGAGCAGCACCTGCCTGTCGTAGGGCTTCACGAGATAGTCGTCGGCACCCGCATCGAGTATGCGCACGATGTCGGACTCCGCCGAGTGCACGGTCTGAAAAATCACGGGCATGATCGATTGCGAGCGGCTGCGGATCTTCTGCAGCAGCTTGTCGCCGGAAACGCCCGGCAGATCCCAGTCGAGAATCGCGAGATCGGCCCACTGCTCCGACAGAAATTGCTGCGCGTCGAGCCCGCTGTGAAAAGCGTCGATGTGGTAGCCCTCGCTCTTGAGCCAGGAATGAATGAGCGCGTGGTGCGCGACGTCGTCCTCGACGAACAGAATGCGTACGGGTTTGCCTGCAAGCGATTTCATGAGACCCCTTGGTTCTGACGGCCGCGCGGGAGCCGGCGGCCGGTCCGCGCAACGCGTGTCAAACGAATACGGGCCGCGCGCTGGCGCCTCACTCGCCGCGCGCCGCGCGCAACGCGCGGTCGGCATCGACGAGCGACGTCGCGTGCGGCTTCGCGGCGACGGGATTCAGGCACGGCAGACGCAGCACGAACACGGTACCGCCCTGTCCGTTGAGCTCGGCGTAAAGCGCGCCGCCGTGCATGCCGACGATCTGCACGGCGAGCTTGAGCCCGAGACCGAAGCCCGTTGCCGTCCGCTTGCCGAGCTTCTCGAAGTCGGTCAGCCGATCTCCCGCGACGAGACCCGGCAGCCCGCCCGCGCGATCGTCGACGACCACCTCGGCGAAACCGTCGGCCTGCCGGATCGACACCGTCACCGCCTCGCCGCGCGGCGACGCGCGAACGGCATTGTCGATGACGTTCTGGACCGCGCGCGCCACGAAGTTGCGCATGCCGCTCACCCAGAGCGGCGCGCTGTCGGGCAGCCACAAGTGTAGCGCGACGCCGCAATAGACGGCGGTGACCTCCAGCTGCGAGATGATCTGGCGCAGCGTCGCGCGCAGATCGAACCGTTTGAAGTCGCGCGCCTGCAAATGCTCGGTCACCGACGAGAAGATGAACTGCTCGCCGAGCGAGAGCACGTACTGCGCGAGCGCGGTGATCTGCTGCATGCCGCCGCAGCGCTCGAACGCGTCGGGGTCGCTCGCATCGAGCTGCGTGAGCGCGCTGATCGAATTGAGCGGCGAGCGCAGATCGTGCAGCAAAAAGCGCAGCGACATCGCTCGCTCGTCGAGCGAGCGAGCGAACGGCGTCACGTCCGTCACGGCGATGACGGATTCGCCCGCCCCCGCACCGGCGCACGCACCGGCGGGGCCCGCCTGAATCCAGAAGGTCGAATCGTCCACGCGTACCTCGCGGCCCGCTTCGAGATCGCGCAACCGCGGCACATCCGTCATCTCGAAGCGCTCGCTCAGCGCCACGCTGAAATCGACGCCCGCGGGCAGCGTCATCGCCAGCATCTCGAGCGCGCGCGCGTTCGCGTGGACGACCGCGCCCGCGCGATCGAGCACGATCACCCCGCACGGCAGCCCGCGCAGCGTGCCGCGCAGGCGGCGCGCGTCGTCGTCGGACAGGCGGCGATCGGCGGCGCCCTCGCCGCATGCGTCGGCGGGCAAGCCCGATTGGGCGGCCCGCGGCTCGGACTGCTTCCCGGGCTGCACGTCGGGCAGCGAATGCGGCTGAGTACGGGATTCGTTCACATGGCCTCCTGCATTACCCGGGGCGGGCGGTTGCGGTGCATCACGGCGAGATGACGCGCGGCGACAGCAGGAAGAGCCGCTCCATGTGGCTCTTCTGGCGGTTGTCGGTCCTGAAGAGCGCGCCGATCAACGGAATCTTCGAGAGCCCGGGCACCCCGGTCACGCCCATCGTCGCGCTGTCCGCGCGATAGCCGGCGATGAGCAGCGCCTGCCCCTCCTCGATGAACGCCTGCGTGTTGATCGTGCTGTTCTGGATCACCGGCAGGTTGCTGACCGTCTGATCGGTGAGCTGGCCGTCCTGAATCGCCACGTCGAGCTTGATGCGCGTGCGCCCGTCCTCCTCCACGACCATCGGCAGCACACGCAGCGAGATGCCGGTCGACACGCTGTAGAGATCGCCCGACGTGTATCCCGACACCGGCACGAAAAACTGCGTCTGGTTGTCCATCACGGCCTCGATGTTGTTGAGCGTGACGACCTTCGGGCTCGCGTCGATCTTGGCGGCCTTCGTCTGCTGCAGTGCCGAGATGCGCGCCATCAGATAGCGGCCGGCGTCGCCGAGCACGGCGGCCACCGATGCGCCCACGGGCGTCGCCGCCGCGAGCATGTTGCCCGCCAGCGCCGTCTGGCCGAAGTTCTGGGAGAGCGTGCCGTTGTAGGTGCTCTGTGCGAGCGTGCCGGTACCGGTCTGCACGTCGACGTGGCTGTTGTGCGCGGTCCAGTCGACGCCAAGCTGATGCAGCGCGTCGTCGTCGATCTCGATGATGTGCGCCTCGATCTCGATCAGTTGCGGTTTGACGTCGAGGCGATCGATCAGTTTGCCGTACTGATCCATCCGGTCGGCCGTATCGCGAATCACGACGGAGTTCGTGCGCTGGTCCGCGACGATGACGGGCAGTTGATCGTCGCTCGCCGGCGCCGTGCTCGTGTTCTGCGGCGGCGGCGGCTCGCCCACCGCCGCCGCCACGGCCGGCGACGGCTGCCCGGTGAGCCCGGCGAACATGCCCTTGCCGGCCGCGCCCGACGGCACCGGCGGCGGTACGTACGGGCCGTTGTACGCATTGCCGTTCACGTCGTTGATCGGCGTGGTGCGCTTCACGCCGCTCGCCGCGCGGCCGCCCTCGCCGCGTTTGTCGGCGGCCTTGGCCGTGCCCGGGTGGTAGATGCCGTTGAGCACGGCCACCACGCCCTGCAGCGTGACCTGCTGGCCGTCGATGGGCACCGTGCGGTCGTGCGCCCACGCGTGATAGAGCGGAAAGACGCGTACCTGCGTGCCGCTTCGATGCGCCGCGTTGTTGTCGAGCCGCGAGGCCACGTTCGTCACCATCTGCACGTAGCGAGGCGGCCCGCTCACGAGCGCCGTGCCCTGCGCGCTGTCGTAGACGATCGGAAAGCGCTCGTCGGCGATGCGCAGGCGGTCGAGCGCATCGCGCAGCGCGCCCGTATCGGCCGAATCGAGCTTCACGAGCGTGCTCTGCAGTTCGGCGGCCGTCGTGATGTCGAGTACTTCGCCGTCGTAGTACCACACGAAGCCGAACGACGCCGCGAGCGTATCGAGAAAACGCCGCGGCGGCAGATGGAACTTGCCGCTCACGGTGCCGCTCACGTCGGCGGCGATGCGCGTGGGGACGCCCTGGCTCGCGCCGAAGTCGCGCAGCACGTCCTTGATGTCCTTGCCCTGCGCTTCGTAGTCGACGCTCGACGACTTCCAGCGCACGGCCGCCGCCTCGGCGACGGGGGCGGTCGCCCCGAATGCGAGCGCGGCGGCGAGGGCCACGGTGCCCAGTCGGCGAGCCCAGTTCATGACACGCCGCCCGCGATGAAGCGTACGCACCGCCACGCGGTGCTTCTCCGACACATCGACAAAGTTTTCATGTAAGTTCCGACTATCTTTCATAGGAAGGGCATTGACGATGAACGCTCCGAGTCACGAACGTCGCGACCTGACGCGCGAGATTCTCGAATTGATCGACCTGCGGCAGACTTTCACCGACATCCATATCGAGCAGGACCGGCCGATCATGATCAAGGCGCCGCGCGGGTGGCTCGCCGTCGGCGAGGAGCCCGTGCTCCACGACGAAATGCTGCCCACGCTGGCGTCGATCGAACCGGACTGGGAGGCGCTGCTTCAGCACGGCGCGATCGATCGCCCGTTCGTGCTCACGCGCTGCCGCCTTCGCTGCAACATCTACCGCACCAATGGCGGCCGCAAGCTCGTCATTTCGATCCGGCGCCTGCCGCTGCAGCCGCTCGCGCTCGACAAGCTCGGCCTGCCCGCCTACGTGCGCTCGATGATCGACAGCGCCAAGGGGCTGATCCTCGTGACGGGCCCGACCGGCTCGGGAAAGACGACGACGATCGCGTCGCTGCTCGAGCACATCAACCGCACGCGCAACAGCCATATCGTCACGATCGAGGAGCCGATCGAATACGAACTCGAGGGCCGCACGTCGATCGTCTCGCAGCGGCAAGTGCCGACCGACACACCGAGCTTCTCGGCCGGCCTGCGCGAGGCGCTGCGGCAGAAACCCGACGTCATCATGGTCGGCGAGGTGCGCGACCCCGAGACCGCGGAGACGGCGCTGCAGGCCGGCGAATCGGGCCACCTCGTGCTCGCGACGATGCACACGGGCAGCGCGATCGGCACGCTCACGCGGCTGCTGTCGTTCTTTCCGGCCGAGCAGCGCGAGCGCTATGCGGCCGCGCTCGCGAACTGCCTCATCGGCGTGATCTGCCAATGCCTCGTGCCGACCGAGGATGGCGAGAACTTCGTGCTCGCGAGCGAACTGCTCTTCAACAACAATCAGCAGATCAGCGGCCTGCTGACCGATCCGGGCAAGCTGCCGTACCTTGCCGAGTTCATGAAGCGCAAGGAAGACAACATGTCGCGCATGCTCAACGATCACCTCTTCAGCCTCGTATCGAAGCAGCAATGCCTGCCACGCGACGTGCTGCGCGCGACCTACAACCGGCTCGAGCTGCACGAAATGCTGCAGACGCTCGCGCCGCACTGAGCCCGCGCGAAGGCGGTGCCGGCGCAATGGCGCCGCTTTCGCCGGTCGCGCCGTGCGTGGCCGTGCTGCGAAGGTGTGCGGTATGGATAGGCTCACGGTCGGGCGCTCAGTAGTAGGAGTTGATCGTCCAGCCCGCCGCGACGGGCGTGTTCCAGACCGTCTGGCCGGACTCCCCGCAAAAGCTGCTGATCCACGGCGTCGTGATACCGGCGTACGTCGCCCAGTTCGTCGTCACGACGATCGTGTAGGTGCCGGGCGTGCCCGCCTGGGACAGCGCGTTGTTGATCCCGCCCGAATCGTCCTGAAGCGTCGGCGTCTGGCTCTCCGTATGCCCGAGGTTGTGGTTGCCGCCGTCGGTGATGTCGATGCTCTGCGAGAGCTGCCCCCGGTTGCCGGTAGGGCCGTTGCACATGCCGTCGTTCAGGTGCGCCCAGGTGGACGCGACGATGATCCCCGGCTTGGCGAGGTTGACGGTCGTCCTGAACGTATACGAGTACGTACCGTTGCTGCCGTTGTACGAATAGGCGCCCGACTGGAAGTTCGTCGCCGGCTGGCCCGTGCAGGCCGAGTAATCGCCCGCGCCGTTCGGGTTGGCCATCACGAGCTGACAGCCCGTGAGCGACGACGCCGGCTCGATTTCGCTTTGCGTTTGCCACCTGCCGCCGCGGCACGACAGCACGCGTCCGTTCGCATCGGTGGAGACGAGCGTCGTGCTCGCCGACGCGGGGGCGATGGCCGAATTCTGCGGCGCGGGCGGGCATGGGTCGCCGACGTTGTGCGCGTTGCCGAGCGCGAGATTGCCCGCTTCGTCCACCGCCAGCGCCTGCCATGTGGCGCCGTTGTACGCATAGGCCCGATTCGTCGCGGTGGTGAGCCGCACGTCGCCCTGATGCGCGGCCACGCCCGCGAGCGCCGCTTCGTCGGCCACCGGCTCGCGCCAGTGATAGGCCGCCTGCGGCACCCAGAGGTTCTGCGTGCCGTCGCAATTCAGGACGTTGCCCGACGCGTCGGCCGCGATGGCGCCGGGCTGCGTGCAGGCGGCATAGTCGATCTGCCGCGCGAGCACGATCGGCACTTGCATCGTGTTCGCCTGCGGATTGCCCGGCACGGCCACGCGGTACAGATAGTCGACGTTCTGCGCCTGCGTGCCGTCGTAGAAAATGAGGCTCGCGAGATGGCCCGTGCCCGTTTTCTTGCCTGTGCACGATGTATTCGCCGGGTTCGGCGTATCGATTTTCCAGGTGCCGAAGGCGCCGGTGGCCGCGCCGTTCGCATTGTTCGTCGCCTGGATCGAACCGCCGCCCGGGCCGGCGTTCGCCGCGATGTAGCCGAGTTCGGGATCGGGAATGGTCCGGCCGCCCTCCGTGACGAGCAGCGCCTGCAACGCCACCGGGTTCGCGCCGCCCGGCGCCGCGTAGACGAGCAGGCACGGCGCCTGACCATAGGGGTTCGTGCCGCCCAACGCATTCGGAAGGTAGGTCGACAGCTGATACGTCGAGCCGGTCATTTTCGCGATCACCGGCGAGGTGGTCGTGGCCTGGGCCGCGAGCGCCGTGTAGTTTTGCCGAATGAGCCGCGTGGCGGCCGCCGTCAGCTGCGATTGATAAAGCGCGGCCTGCTGCGCGCGCGTATCGTCGAGCGACGAGTTCGTGAGCGTGACGAGGCCCGCCATCATCAATGCGGCGAGCGCAAGCACGGCCAGCATCTCCACCATCGTGAAGCCGGACATGCGGCGAGCCGGCCGCGCGCGGGGGCCGCGGCGCCGCATGCCGGTGCGGGCAAGGGTGCGGGTGCGGGTGCGGGTGCGCTCAGTCATACGCTTGCGCCATCCATACCGGCATGCCGTTCGGGATCGCGTTCGCCAGTGCGGCCGGCAGCGGCACCGCCGGGTTGCCCGGAGACACGAGGTTGGCGCCGAGCGCCACGCCGGCCAGCGCCGAGCCCTGCGCAATCTGCTCGATGCCGTCGACCGCCGCCGCGGCCGACGCGGATGCCGCATAGACCACGACCAGGCTGCCCGCATAGCCGGCATTGGGCTGGACGTAGTTCCGCCACATCGGATCGGGAACGGTCGCCCCGAGGGAGGGCGCGAGGCTGGCCGCCGGCACGCTGCCGGCGAACGACGGGTTGGCGCGCGCGAACGCCACCACGGCCTGCCGGTAGGCGCTCATGTTCGCCGCGAGCGCCATCGCCGACGGCGCGAGCGGTGCCGGCGCCGCCTCGGCGCCGAGCAGCGCGTAGGCACCGGTCAGCATCGCGAAGGCGGCGACGATCCAGATCAGGAACATGGCGGGCGGCTCGTGGCGTCAATCGGGGCGAAGGCCGGTACTCGGGCCGCGATCAGGCCGAGGTCCAGATGATGTTCTTCGCACCGCCGGCACAAGCCGCCTGAGCGGCGGCGGGCGTGACCGGCACGGTTTGCGCCGCACCGCCGATCGAGACGGCCGTCCAGGTTCCGCCAGCCGATGCTGCGTTGATGCAGACGTCCGTCGGCACGGAATCGAATTCGATCGTGAAGGTACCGCTGCCGGTGCCCGTCACGGTTACCGCGCCACCCCAGGCATCGGTGACGGTATTTGCCGCTGTGTCGATGACGAGCGTCGTCGGGATGATGCCGGCGGCAATGGCGACGGTCGTCGCCAGCCCGTTGTAGCCGTTGGTCTGCCCCATATACAGCTTCTTGACGCCGGTCTGGATGGCCGTCACCTGCTCGGCCGTCTGATTCGACGAAGCACTGCCGAATGCGCCGCGCAGCAGCGCAATGGCGCCGATGACGACGATGGCGGCGATCCCGAGATAGGCGATCGCTTCGAGCAGCGTGGCGCCACGCTGCATGCGCCGCGACCCGCGGCTACCCACCTTGGCGCGAATCGATGCGATGGTCTTGACATTCATGTTGCTCTCCTTGGTTTCCTCAATCGGCACTCGAGAAAGACGTGCCGCTCCTTTCGACACCCGTTCGTTTGCACTGCGCTTACACGTCATTACACGGCAGGCTCAATGCAGACTCCGGGCCAAAGCCGCAATTTCCTGCTGAATTCCGAAGAAGCCGCTGATCAGCCACGACAGCACGAGCGCGAGCACGACGATCGCCGCGCCGTTGACCACGCGCATCTGCGCCTCGATCGTCTCCACGCCGTCGGTCATCCATTCGTTGGCGATCGCGTGCAGCGCCTCGGCGAAGCCCTTGTATTCGGCATACACGCACAGATCGTCGACGATCTCCTCCGAAGGAAACCGGTAGCCGGCGTTCTTCATCGCCTCGCCGACGTTGAGCCCCGATTTCACGCCGAAGAGCATGTCGTCGATTCGCCGCCTGAGCCACGGCTTCGCATCGGTGGCGAGCCGCGCGAGCGAGCGTTCGACCGTGAAGCCCGCCGCCTGCAGCGACGAAAACGCGACGAGAAAACCGCAGCCCGTGATGAGCCGATAGATCGAGTAAGGCGGGTAGCGGTCGAGCCAGACCCGCACGTTGCCGGACCAGCGCGGCATCGAGTAAAAGAGCGCCGCGACGAGGATCGCGAGCACCACGAGGCAGTAGATCATTCCGCCCTGCACGAACCGGGACAGCTCGTAGAGCGACTTCGCCACGCCGTGCCAGTGCTCCGGGTTCACGATCGACGCGAAGCGCGGAATCACGAGCTGGCCGAAGAGGTACACGTACCCGATCGTCATCGCCACGATCACGCACGGGTAGGTCAACCCGCCGACGATGGCCGTGCGGATCCGGCGGCTGTACTGCACGACGTTGCACACGTTCAGCAGCGCGGCCTCGAGGCGCCCCGACTGCTCGCCGGCCATGACGATCATCTGCTCGGTATGCGGCACCCACCACGCCATTGCCTCGGCCAGCATGCCGCCGTTTTGCACGACGCTGCGCCAGTCCGCGAGCGTCAATGCCAGCGGCTCGTTCGGCTTGCGGCCCTCGTGCGACGCACGCAACTCGAGCTCCTCGAGAATCTTGAGCAACGGCAAACCGTTCGCGAGCATTTTCGCGATCTTGCGATAGAGCCGCAGGCGCGCCTGCGTCGTGAGTTGCAGGCGCGCCCAGCGCCGGTTGAGCTCAAGTGCCATAGCCGCTTCCGAGCGGCTGCGGCCGCCCCCCGCTGCCCGGCATGAACGGGCCGACCACGCGCTCCGCCATGCGCGGATCGACGAGGCCCGCCGCCACTTTTTCGAGCGCGTGCTGCGCGACCGTCTGCCCCGCGAGCTCGCCGAGCCAGTACGCGTGCGCATCGGGCTTGCGCCCGGCGCGCAGCAATTCGCAAAACGTCGCGTCGGTGCGCACGACCTCGGCCACCACGGTCCGGCCGACCGTGCCGTTCTTGCAATGCGGGCAACCGGGCCCGGCCACGCGCACCGCGTCGAACCGCGCGCCGACGGCCCGCTTCACGCGCGCGACGAGCCCCATGTCGAGCTGCGCCATCGACTCGGCCAGCGGGCGCGAGCAGTGCGGACACAGCAGCTTGACGAGCCGCTGGCTGATGAGCCCCGTGACGAGCGATTCGTCCGTCACCATCGCGATCGGCAAGCCGAGATCGACGAGACGGTCCACGATCGCGAGCGCGCCGTTCGCGTGCACCGTCGTCCAGACCTGATGGCCCGTCATCGCGGCGCGCAACGCGCTTTGCGCCGATGCGCGGTCGCGCACCTCGCCGATCATGATCGTATCGGGATCGAGCCGCATCGCATTCGCGATCGCGGCGGCGAACGCGAGCGAGCGCGCCTCTTCCGTCGGCGCGTTGACGACGGGCGTCTGCACCGCGCCCTCGATCGGGTACTCCACCGGATCTTCCACGGTGATGACGTGGATCGAGCCGGCCATCTCGCGCAGTTGCTTCGTCAGCACGCGCTGCAACGTCGTGGATTTGCCCGAGCCGGTCGGGCCGCTGATGATGTTCATGCCGTGCGGCTGCTGCGCGAGCAGCTCGAACGCGTTCGCCTGCGCCACCGTGAAGCCGAGCTCGGTCAGGGCCGTCGCCTCGCCTGCATCGTTGTAGAGCAGCCGCAGCACCATGACACTGCCGACGCTCGTGGGCGCCGTCGCGATCCGCACGCCGAAAAGCCGGTCCGGCAGCTTGTCCCGATCGCCGATGGCCGCGTCCTGGCGCTCGTTCGGCTTGTAGGTGTTGTCCGATACGCTCGACATCGCCGCATAAAGCGTGGCGAGCAGCCGCTCGCCGTACTCGCGCGTCTGCTCCGACATGCGCACGAGTTCGTTGTGGATGCGAAACAGAATCTCCGTGCTGAAGCGGTTCACACGGATATGGATATCCGACGCACGCGCATCGCACGCCCGCGCGATCAGGTTCTTCGCGACGACCTGCATCTGCGTGTGATCGATGCGCTCGGCGCTGCCGTCGCGGCGCGGGCCCTGATAGCTGCGCCTGATCGCATCGAGCGCCACGAGCCGCGTCGTATAGCGGCAATTGAGCCGTTCGAGCCTCGCGCAGTACGACAGCACGAACGGATTCATTTCGTGCCCTTCGGCCACGAGCAGCGTGCCGTCGTCGAGCAGGCAGAGAAACTTGCGCTCCTCGTCGCTCGCGGCGAACTCGCCGCTGTCGGAAAGCGGGCGCGCCACGGCGGCGAGCGGCAGCGCCTGCCCCGGCGGCTGGCTTTGCGACGCCGTTTGCGCGGGCTGCACCGAAGCGGCGGCGGCAGCGGCCACGGCGCTCAGCACCGGCTCGCGCGACCGCGCAACGGGCGCGAGCGCCGGCGCGGCCGGGGCCGCGGGCTGAACCTGCGTCACGGACGGATCGGTTTCGATCGGCTTCACGGCGCGCGAGAGAATCAGCGGCGTCACGCTTTTGGGCGTCTTGCCCGGCGGTGTCGGAGACGAACTCATCGCGTCACCTCGCAGACATCGGCAAAGCAGGCAGCGTCGGCACCGGCGGCACGCCGGGCGAGCCTGTCGACGCTACGCTGCGCGCGGGCTGCTGCCGCGCGCTCGCGGAGACGGTCAGCGTCGTGCGCCGTCCGTCTTGCGATGCGAGGACGATCGCACCCGGGCGAATGGCCGCCACGCGCATGCCGTTGGGCAGCGTATCGCCGGGCCCGACGTCGAACTCCGCGCCGTCGCTCGTCGCCACCGTTGCGCCGAGCTTCTTGCCGAGCCCTTGTGTCGCCACGAGCGACACGTCCGAATACGACGAGACGGTACTGCCCATCCGGTGCAGCGCTTCCTGCCGCTCCGCCACCTGCGCCTGCGCGTCGAGCTTTTTCAGCTGGGCCTTGAGGATCATCGTTTCCTCCTGTAGCCGCATCAGTTCGTTGGCTGCCTGCACGGCGGCCGGCGTCGGAACGACATTCATGCGCGGCGCCGCTTCAGCGGGCGCGGCGGCCGTGGCAGCTGCGGCGCCGGCCTCGCCGAACGCGGCCAACGGCCACGCCCAGCAGCAGGCGAGCACCAGTACAGTCAATGCAGCGTCATTTCTCATAGAGCACTCCGTCGAGCGTCCACTGCCCGGATTTGTATGAAAGCGTCTCGACGCGCACACCCGGCTCGTCGAGGTACCTGATGAGGCTGTCGGGCCGCACGTCGTCCAGTTGCGCCGACATGCGCCAGGTCTGCCAGCGCGGCGCCGGGGGCGGCTCGCCGCCCGGGTGCAGGCGGTCCAGCGTTTGCGAAGCGAGGCTGCGCTGCGGCGCGCTTGCCGGCTGCAGCGTGAACGTCAGGCCGATGCCCAGCAACTGGAAGGCGGAAAGCATGCGCAAGCGCACGCCGCGCACGCCCTCGAGCACTTCGTCTCCCCCCACGGGCAATGCCAGCGGCTCCACGTAGCTCGCATGCTCGCCGTTGCCGTCGATCGTCGCGCGCGGCTCCGCCGCCATCAACATCGCCACGTTCGATCCACCCCGCGACCAGCTGTAGCTGACGTTCGACGCGCGGCAAACGTAGTCGTCGAGTTCCCAGCCGCCCGGCGCGAGGTGCGTGAAGTGATCGAGGCACGCGCGAACGAACGCATCGGGCCGTGGCTCGCTGGCCCACGGGTGCGGCGCTTCGGGCGGGGCCGCGGGCTTGGGCGGATGCAGCGCGAGCTCCGCGCGCATCCGCTCGAACGCCTGCTGCCGCTCGAGTTCCATGCGGTGGCGCCGGTACGCGACGATGCCGGCCGCCACCGCGGCCGCCACCACGATCGCAGCGGCGGCGAGCAGCACCTCGCGCCGCGGTGCGCGCCGCGAGACACGCGACAGATTGAGCCAGCGCGGCAAATGCGGCTTGCCGCCCCGCCGCGGGATCATGTCCTCGATGCGCCGCGCGTAGAAGTTGTGGAACCCCTGCACTTCCAGCTGCGGATCGCCGATGACGACGTTCCAGCCGCCGAGGCTGTAATCGCCGTGCAGCCGCTCGAACACTTCGTCGCTCGAACCGATCCAGTCGCCGTTCGGCAGGAACGCGCCGTCGCGCACGGCGAAGTAGGCCCAGCGCCCGTCGGGCAGATGAAACGCGCCGAGCCAGTTGGGCGCCGGCTGCTGGCGTCCGTCGTAGAACGCGCCTTCGGCCGCGATCGTCTTCGACACGAGCGCGCCGAGCGACGGCAAGCCCAGTTGCGCGCCCTCGCGCGTGCTCGCGAAACCCGCGCCCGCGAACGTGCGGTCGATACGCAGCACCATCGCATCGAAATTCAGGCGCGCGGCGAGTTCCACGGCCTCCGCGCGCAGCGCGTGCCGGCGCGAGAGCGATTGCCAGAAAAGGCCGCATATGAAACGCTGGCGGCCGATCTGGATGACTTGCGTCGCCATGACGGTTCCTGTGCCCGAGCGCGCGTCAAGCGCCGTTGATCGCGATGGGCGACAGCAGGATGACGATCACCTCGCGCGTGCCGGACGCGTTGAATCCGCCCATCGCGTAGTTCGACGGATGGCCGACGCCTTGCCGGTTATCCAGATCGGTGATGCCCTCGTAGCCGCTGATGACGAGCGTCTGCCCCGACTTCACCGCGATGCGCTGCAGGAAGTTGCGCGTATCGACGGTCGGCAACTGGATCTGCTGGTTCGCCGGGCCGAACGGCGCAAGGTTCACGAGCGACGAAATGTTGCTGTAGAACTGCATCATGATCGTGCCGTCGTCGAGGATGTGCGGCAGCACCGTGAGGTTGAAGCCGGTCGTGATCGTGCCCGGCGTGAGCGACGTCTGGCTGCCGACGTTGACGGTGTTGGTCGTCGAGATCTGCGCGAGATAGCCTTGCTGCTCGGCCACCTGCACCGGAACGGGCTGATCGTTGAGCGTCGTGATCGACGCCGAGGTCTTGCGGTGCACCGTGCCCTGGGTCGAAAGCGCATCGATGATGGCCGTCGTGCTCGAGGCGCGGCTCGACGGTGTGATCACCGTGGCCGAGAGCTCGCTCGGGTTCTGGATCATGCTCGTGAACGCGGTGGTGATACCGAACTGCGTGCCGAGCGCCTGATAGACCGCGTGCCAGTTGATGCCGTAGCTGTCCTGCGCGGAAAGCGTGACCGAGAGCACCGTCACGTTGACGAGCACCTGCCGCGCGAGCACGCGGTTTTGCTGCTCCATGAACTCGCCCACGCGCTCGAGCACGTCGGGCGTGTCGGTGACCGAGATCGAGCCCGTGGCGGGCGAGGTGATGACCGAGCCTACCGGGGAGAGCATCGCCTTGATCGCCGTCTGCAAGCCGTTGTACACCGAAAGCTGCGCGTTCATCGTGATATTCGCGGTGTTGTCCGACGACACGGAGGGCGAACCGGACGTCCCGCCACCGCCTCCGCCGCCGATGCCCGCGCCGCCGGCGCCCGATCCGCCCGCCCCCGCGCTGTTGCTCGACGCGCCGCCGCTGTTGCTCGCCCCGCTCACGACGTTCGTATCCAGCTTCGAGTCGCCCGGAATGGCGACGACCTGATAGACGCGCGTGGCTGTGTAGAAGAAGACGATCGCGCCGTCCTCGTACTTCCAGTAGACGCCGAAGCGAGCCGAGGCCGTGTCGAGCAGCCCGCGCAGCGTGCCGCCGGAATACGCGATGCGCACGGGCGAGGATACGCTCGGCACGCGCGCGACCACCGTCGCGGCGCTCGTGCTCGGTGCAGGCCCCTGCAGCAGGCCGGGGGGCAGCGGCGGCACGCCGGGATAGGCGCCCGCGCCCCCCGTATCGACCGCGGTCTGCGTCGCGCGCGCGGCCGCTTCGCTCGTGCCCGGCGCGACCTTGGCCGGCAGGTGCGCGAGGCGCGAAATGCGATCGGCGAACATGCGCAGCGAATCGACCGTGCCGTCGAAGCTCGCCGGCTCGTCGAAGAGCTTCGGCAGCGTCGATTTCGTCGCGAGCTTGATCGTCTTGCCCGAAAGCCAGAGTTCGTCCTTGACGATGACGTCGTCACTGCCCGGCACCGCGCGGTTGTCGCCGTTCGAGAGCTTGCCGAGCAATTGCCCCGCACGCGCGGTATCGACCTGCGAGCTGCGCTCGATCTTGTCCAGGAGACCGGTGCACCCCGCGAGCAGCGACAGGCATGCGGCAAGGATGACGAAAGGACGACGGAGGACGCTCATCAACTTGCTCCTTTGGGAACGACGCGCATGACGCGGTTGCGCTGGTACAAGACCACCTGGATCGGCACCTGCGAGCCGGCGAGCGCATTGGTCACCTGACGCAGCGCTTCGGCGAGCGTGCCGTGTATCGTGGCCGTCGCGTCGACCTGAAAATCGGTCGGCACGTCCCAAATGAATTGCCAGCCGGCTTCGCTCGCCCAGCGCGCGAGCGCGTTGCGCACGGAGCCGTCCGACAGGCGCATCTGCCACTCCGTGCGCTCGGGCGGCGCCGCGGGTGCGAACGCCGGCGTGGCGGTGGGCGCCGACGACGGCGCCGGCGAGCCCGGGCCGGACGCCCATTGCGTAGCGGCGAGCAGCGGGGGCTCAATGGCGTCACGCTTTGCCGGCGTGGGTACCTGCGCTCGCGGCGGTGCTGAAACACGTGCCGGTGCCGATGCCGGCATGGCCGGCCCGGCTGCCGGTGCGGGCGACATCACCAGAGCGGGTGCGGGTGCGGGTGCGGGTGCGGGTGCGGGTGCGGGTGCGGGTGCGGGTGCGGGTGCGGGTGCGGGTGCGGGTGCCGGCACGAGCGGGACCGCCAATGCTGCCGCGTGTGTGCGAGCCGATACCGGTGTTGCGGGCATCGACGTCGAAACGCGCGCCTGCGCCACGGTCTGCGCCTGTCCAATGGCAGGCCCCGCCGCGGGAGCCATCGCCGCCGCGCCCGTGGGCAAGGTGGTAGACGCATTCGTGGCGGCACCGTTCATGCGCGACGCCGCGCCGGCCGCCGCCGGGAAAGGCTGCGGCGCGTCAACGTTTGCGCGCCGCGCGTGCGCAGTCACCGAGAGCAAGCGCATATCCGTATCGATGCGCGCCTGCAGCGCGGGATCGACCGACAGCACCTCGCCGAGCGCGTGCACGACCGACGAGCCGGCGCGCCAGCTCACGGGCGCGTCGGCCCATGCGCCCGCGTTCGGCACATTGATGCTGTAACTCGTCGGCATGATCTGTTCGAGCGCGCGCAGCAACGGAACGTCATGGCCGCCCGTGCGCACGACGCCGCCCAGGCGCTGCCCGCCGTCGACGATGACTTGCTGATCGGAAGCGTGCGCGACCGTGCAGGCGAACCAGACGCCGCCCAGCAGCGCCCGAATTGCCGGCGGTATCGCCGCTATCCAGACATTCGCCCTCGCCCGGCTCCACCTCTTGTCGCTCACGCACCTCGGATGCGCCGGAAGCTCTATTTTTTTTGTTGCCACGTTCTTTTCAATCTGCTTGAACCATGCCAATAGCCGCCCTAAAAGCAGTACCGAAAGGCGTCAGGAATTCGAAAGAAATTGTGTAAGAAAACAGTAACGACGCGTAAGGATATCACTACAGATCAATGGGTGTTTACGGCAAAGCACACCGCGCCTTTAAGTAAAAAAATACTCTCGGAAAATCGTTCTTTCTCGGCCGGCATGGATGATACAGGCACTGGCCCGAACGCGTCGTCCTCGCGGCACAATCCCCGCCCAGCAAGGCGCTGCGGCCGCTGCCACGTATTTTTTGGACGTTTTGACGCGAATCACGGAATGGCCGCCCGTGGAAATATGCCAGATACAATGATGTGCTATGGCGCTGTTCGCGGGCGAGTCGCCAATTGGGTGCCGTGCGCGAGGTATCCGGAATTCCGCGTGTGACGCGGATTGAGATTCAAACTCCAATGTTTAATCGTTCTGGATAAACAAGCGCGAACCGATTCATGGCGCGCTTCCAATCGTGCCGGGAACCGGTTCACCTGGTCAGGACGTTGCGCAGCGCCATCCAGATCCGTTCGAGCGCTGCCTCATCCGCCGGGAAGCGGTCTCGACCGTCGTTTCCGGGAAGCCCTTCAGGCCGTCGACCACCGCGATCAGGATGTCCTGCACGCCGCGCAGTTTCACGTCGTCGACCGCGCGCAGCCAGAACGCGCGCCTTCGGCCTGCCGGATCCATAGACCGAACACGTCCCGCGTGCCATCGCCGTGCACCGCGCCAACTACCGCACCGCGGCAACAAACGTAACAAATCACCAAACAATCGCGACGCAGGCCTGCCGCTCGTGCGTGAAAGTCCGCCGCGGCGCCGCCCTCTCCGGCCACCGCCGATGCCGAACCGAAGGTAACAAACCATCACAAACACGCGCTTAAATCGGCCCGCGATGAAAACATGCGCTCACGGCTTCACGAATCGTTTCACGCCGCTTAACGCATCGCTCATCGAGTCAGGAGCACGACATGTTCTCAACGATCTACTTCGCCGCCGCCTCGGCCCTCGCTTTCGACGACACCCCTGCGGACGTCGCCTCGAAAATGCTCCAGGGCCAGTTTCTCGACGCTGTCCGCCACGCCGCACGCCACGCCGATACCGACACGGCGCAAGCCCAGCCCGGCTACGCACAGCTGCAAGTCTGCGCCGACCTCGAGCTGATGCTCGGCCGCCATGAAGAAGCGGAGGAAACGTATCGCCGCGCGCAAAAAGCCATTCGCGCCCATCGCGACGATCTGCGTATCGCGTCGTGCCGCAATACCGGCTGGCAAGCGTTGTTCCGCAACCAGTTCAACGTCGCGCTCAGTTGCTTCAAGCGCGTCGGCGAGGAAAAGGCGGCCACGCCACGCCAACGTCTCGACAGCCTCGTCGGTGCGACACTCGTTTCGTTTCATCTGGGCTTGATCCAGGCGGCGTGCCATCGCCTCGGCGAACTGGCCGCGCTGGCGGCAACGCATGACGATCGTCGCTGGCGCTACCTCGTGGAGGCGTTGCGGCGGGACCTCTTCGCGCAGCACGAACTGCACGGCGCCGAGCGACTCGCCGACCACATCTACTGGCGCTCGGCCATCGCGGAGTTCGAGCCGGGCGAGGCGCCGGTACCCGGCACGCAGCCCGCCGGGACCGTGCTGCCGCTGTTGGCCGAACGACTCTCGCACCTGAACCGGCTCGTGTCGCTGGCCGACGGCCGGACGAGCGCGGGCGAAACGCTCAAGCAATACGTGAGCTGGAGCCGCCAGGCCGGCCTCAACGATTATCACCGCAGCCTGTGCCTCGAAATCACGCTGGCCGCGATCGCCGGCCACGCGACGCCGTTGGCCGAAGCGATGCTCGATGCGTCCGGCGCGGCGAATTCGCAAGGCAGCCAGCATGCGCGCTGGTACCTCGACTACCTCTACTGCCGCGCGAAGATCATGCAGCAGCAGATGCGCACGCAGGAATTCGCGCAGTTCTACGGCCGCTACGCGCTCGCCTCGATTCAGCACGTGCGCGCGGACAGCATGTCGATGCCCGCCGCGGCCGATCACATGCAGGCATCGCGCGCGGCACAGCGCTCCGACGACGTGAGCGCCCGCCTGCCGGCGAAATACCGCCGCGCCTATCGCTACCTGATGGACAACCTCGACCAAAAGGATCTTTCGGTGCGCGAAGTGGCGTCGCATGTGGGCGTGACCGAGCGCGCGATGCAGGCCGCGTTCAAGAACCACCTCGGGCTGTCGCCGAGCGAGCTGATCCGGCGCCAGCGGATGGAGCGCATTCGCGACGATCTGCTCGACGACGGCGCACCGGCCACGCGCGTGCTCGACGTCGCGAACAAGTGGGGCGTGCGCCATCGTTCGACGCTGGTCAACGGCTACCGGCGCGTGTTCCAGGAAGCGCCCTCGGAGACGATGGGCCGCTGAGGGCAGCGGTGTGCGGGGCCAAAGCGCCTGCACTCCCGATCGGTAACACGGCCGGCCCGCGGCTTTTTTCCGCCAACGCCGTCCGACGAAACGCACACGCGTGGGTCGGACGGCGTTTTCATTCGCATGTCGGTGCGAAGCGATTCCCGCACCGCTGCTCTTACCGGATACCGGATGATCCATGATGCGACTATTCATACCCAGGCCGGCGCTCGTGCTGGCGCTTGCCGTTCTGTCCGCGCGGCCCGCCGAAGTGCGCGCGCAGACCCTCGACTGCTTTGCGGCGGCCGCGGCCTATCAACATGTGAGCCCCGTCGTGCTGCGCGCGATCGCGTGGCAGGAATCGCATGGCAACGCGAACGCGCGCCATCGCAACCGGAACGGTTCGACCGATTACGGCATGATGCAGATCAACTCGATTCACCTTCCGCTGCTGTCGCGCTACGGCGTCTCGGCGGACGACCTCATGAACCCCTGCTCGAGCGTCTACGTGGCCGCGTGGCACCTGCACAAGATGATGGTCAAGTACGGGAACACCTGGGCGGCGATCGGTGCGTACCATTCGGAGACACCTGCCGAGCGCGATCGCTACGCGCGTTCGGTGGAACGCATCGTCGAGCGCATGAAGCTGGCGGATGACGGGCAGTAGGATGAGCAGGAGCAGCCGGGAGACCCGGCTGCCCGCGAACGTCATCAACAGGGAAAGCGACGTTGCATGAGGAAGTCGTCCCGTATGGCGAGCGCCAAGGCAAGCGCGAAGCGCGGGGACGAAGCAGGAACGAGGCAGGCAGGACGCGTGGACGAACCGCGGCGTTCGCGAGCCGCGCGCGACAACGCCGCGGCCCGCCGTCGCCGTTACTGCCCCTTCGCGGCGTTCGAAATGTTGCTGGCGCCCTTGTTACCCACCGACGCCAGTGCCGACGTGAGCTCCTGCGACTGCTGGTTGACCGCGGCCGCCATCGTGTTCGCGTTGTTGAGCCGCGTCATCTCGTTTTGCTGCTTCATGAAGTCGTTTTGCATCGCAGCCATTTGCGTCACGGGGTCCCCTGCGCCGAGGGCCGATGGACGCACGATGTCACCCGCCGCATGCATTGCGGTGGACGCGATGCCCGGCGGCATGAACTGACTTCCGGCATGAAGCGCCGAACTCAGCACCTGTGCACCGACGTTCCCCGCGCGCCCCGGCAGGCTGGCGAAGTTGCGCGGCGGCGCAGGCGGAGGCGGCGGCGCGCCGTCGGCCCCCTTGAAGCTGGACAGCCCGTCCAGTTGGCCTTTGCTGCGCGCGGGCGATTGCTTTTGTGCGCCGTCGGCCGCACCGTTCTTCGTCCCATTCTCGAACTTCGCGACAGTGGACTGGACGAGCCCCGGCCGAATTCCTAAGTTGTTCATGGCGAACTCCTTGAGTGACATGACGATTTCCGTCGCCTGCAACATCGCTCGATGTCGGCGCGGCACGGTCCCCGCATCCCACTCACGCGGAGCGATATCGAGGAATGCAAGCGCAAGCTTATGCTCGACGGCATTGCGCAACGCACGCGACGCGACGCGGCGAGCGAAATTGCGAAGCACGCATGCGACACATGCGATGAAGTGCGCAAAGAGATCCGCGGTCGTCGCACCGGCGCCGGCATCGACGTGCGTGTTTTTGCACGCCACTTCGGAATCGGCAGGCTGCCACCGTCATGTCGTTTTACCTTTCCAACACGAGAACCCACGTTCGCAAAGCGCGAAGACGGAATCGACGGGCGAACGCACGTCGACCGCCTGGACGCGATGAGGCAGCGCGCAAGTCCATCGAGGCCTTTGTCGCGAGGCGACGTCGAACGATCGAAATCAACCGAAAGGAAACGTCATGACGATCAGCAACAGCACGCAAGTACGGTCATCATCGCTCGACCTCCCGCGCAACGACACGCAGCCCGCGCCTGCCCCGCGCCAACGAAGCGCATCGATGACCGGCCCGCGCCCCTCCGGCGGCGCATTGCTCGGCGCGCTGAGCAATGCGCCGGCCTTTCCGGCGCACACCGGCACCGATGCACCGGCGCCGGCGGGCCCGCTTTCGACGACATCGCAACCGGCCGGGACGGCGCAGCCCCCTTCGCCGGCGCTACCGGCACCGTTGCCGGTCAGGCGCAAATCGCTGCCTCCGCGCGCGTCATCGTCGTCAGGCGCCGCGATCGGTCGCGAAGGTGGCGGCTCACGGTCGCTGCCCGGTTCGGGCAAGCTGAGCGCTCAACGTGCAGCCCTGGGAGACGAGACGGTGCCGGTGCTCGACTTGTCGGGGGGCGGGCAGTCGAGCGAAGAATTGCCCGTACACGACGAACCGCAGCCACACACGCCTGCATCGGAGCACGACAGTGCGGCGCCCGGTCAACATCAGGAGCTGGTGGAAACGAAAGCTGCCGGCAAGCAACCGGCCACGTCCCGCTCGAGCAGCCCGCTGCCGCTCGACAAGGGGGCGAACCCGGCGTTGCTCCACCGCGCCGCATCGAACGCTTCCTCATCCGCTCCGTCCAGCCCCGTCTTCGATCAACATAAACCCGACGGACACGACACGACGCCCCGAAGCCCGCTCTCCCCGAATCCGGCCAGCTTCGCGGCGCCTCACCGCGTCGCGCACGACATCGACATTCAGGATGCCGAAATCCGGCCCGAAGCAACCGTTCCGAGCTCGTCGTCCCGGATAGCACTGGAAACCCGCACGCTGGCCGCCGGGACATCGGTGGCCGAGGATATCTCGGCGGTCGCGGAACCCGAAGACACACGTCCGGCATCGGCCGCCGCGATCAGCGACCACCTGTCGGCCGCGCTGTCCCGGCCGGGACAAATCCGGTCGTTCATCTCGAACGTCGGCGACATGCTGACTCGGAACCCCTACGGCGCCGCGCAACCGCTCAAAGGGTGGACGGCCAACCTCGTCAACGCGTTCAGTCATGAATTCGTCGCAACCGGCGGCGCCACGCTGTTCCGGGAGTTGTGCTCGATGGCGACCGAAGCCGTCCTCGACAAGACCGGCGCCGGGCCCGAAACACGCGGCGTCATCACGGCCTCGCTGTTCACGGCGGCGGCGATGGGCAATCTGGTCGCGATGTTGCACAAGTATCACACCGGCACCGCGGACACGAAAACCTACGCGGGCCACGGTGCG
Source organism: Burkholderia sp. MS389 (assembly GCF_016899425.1). Taxonomy (GTDB): domain Bacteria; phylum Pseudomonadota; class Gammaproteobacteria; order Burkholderiales; family Burkholderiaceae; genus Burkholderia; species Burkholderia sola. The sequence continues at coordinate 5,940 of NZ_CP045995.1, read as the reverse complement.
CAGCTCATCGCGCTGATCACGACGGTGGGCCTCGCCGCCCATGCCGGCAAGAACGACGAAGGCAACGGGCATCTTGGGCAGCTCGCCGGCATGCTGCCTAGCGCGATCAAATCGTACGCATACCTGGCGCGCGACGTGATCAACGTGTTCCGCCCGCTCGAAGGCAATCACGACGCCGGCTACGAGCACCCCGTCAGAGGTCAGGCGCTCAACGGCGTTCCGTATTTCGGAAACCAGCTCGCCGTGAACACCGCGCAGGCCAGCTCGCAATGGTCGGCCACGTCCTACGTCGACAGCCTCATTCACCACACGAAGACCAACGCAGCGATCAAAGGCCTGTTCGGCTATTCGGCAGCGAATGCCGCCGGCGAGGGGCTGGATGCGATCGGGGGACGCGTGGCCTCGGAAATCTCGACGCACGGCTTCACGGGCAAGGCGCTCGATGAACTGAAGTCGCTGCGCCTGAGCTGGGGCAAGATCGACACCTCCGAAACCAGCACGGCCAGGCAGCTCGGGGACAAGGCGGCCGGCGCGGGAATCGCGCGTCTCAGCCTGTTCCTCTCCCTTTATGCGGCCACCGCCGTGGTCAATCACGCCGTGGGGGGGAGAAGCGATTGGTCCGCCGGCGATAAGAACTTCACGGAGAACGCGTTGGGTGCACTGCTCATCATCGCGGGATGCCTGCCGTTTGCCGCGAGCACGTCGAGCCCGTCGAACCGGTCGAACGAGCGGCGAACGGTCGACGCCGACAACGCGGTGGAACTCGGCGTGATGCATCGCACGACCGCCTGAACACACGGGCCGCGCCAAGCTAGCGAAACGACGAAGGTTCGTGCAGGTGGCCGCATCGGTGGCGCGGCGGCTCGCCTGCCGCAAGCCGCTTGCATCGGCATCGCGGCCGCCACCCGGTTCGGCGGTTCGGCGGTTCGGCGGTTCGGCGGTTCGGCGGTTCGGCGGTTCGGCGGTTCGGCAATCCGGCGACGGCTTCGCATCCGTCAACGCGCTGTAAGCGCCGGACAATAAATTAGGTTTCGCAGGCGGCCGCTATCGGCCCTCCATCGGCAGCTGATGAACAACGTCATTCTCACGCGGAGAAAATCATGTCTACCACGGCAGTGCAAAGCTATAACGCCGGTTATCTGAACGGCATCGACGATGTCGGCGGCAGCGGCGGCACGAACGAATCGCAGCTCGCACAACTGCTCGAGTTGCTCATCGAAGAAATCAAGCAGATTCTCGATCCCTCCAGCCAGAATTCAGGCGATGCGGGTGGTGTGGGCGGCGTCGGCGGCGGTACGCCTTCGTACTCCGCGCCGCCCGCCTATGCCGGCGGTGGCGGCGCCGCACCCGCTGGCGTGAGCGGCGGCGGTGGCGGCCAGGGCGGTGGCGGCGCGTCGCCGGGAATAGGCGGCGGTGGAAGCGGTGGCGGCGGCCACGGCGGCGGCAACACGCTGCCCAATGTATCGGGCGGCGACGCCGCGCACGCCATCGCACAGGACCTCAAATCGCGCTACGGCCTGACCGACGCGCAGGTCGCCGGCGTGCTCGGCAACCTGCAGCAGGAAAGCGGGCTGAAAGGCAACGTCAATCAAGGCGGAGCGACAGGCGCGCCCTCCGGCAACTTCGCGGACGACAACGCCAACGGTTGGGGGCTTGCGCAATGGGGCGGCACACGCAAACAAGGCGAAATCAACTATGCGAAGGAGCACGGACTCGACCCGGGCAGCCTCGAAGCCAACATCGGCTTCATGAATCAGGAACTCGACACGACGTATAGCAAGACGATCACGGACATCAAGCAGACGACGACGGCGGACCAAGCGGCACTGGTCTGGGACAAGGACTACGAACAGGCGACCGATCCGCAAATGGAAAACCGCAACAAGTACGCCGAGCAATTCCTCGCGCAAGGTCTGTGAACGCGAACGCGTCCGCCCCCCGGGGCGTTTGAAGCGCGCACGATCCCGCCCGATGTCCGGGCGGGCTTTTTTTGCCCGGCATTTCCCGCCGCGCGACAACGCCGCTCATCGGCAATACATGGACGACACGGATTCGAGGGAAACGACGCGATGGGATTCGCCGAGCGGGGCCGAAGGCCCCGGCAGCGGCCATCAGTCTCTTTCGAGCAGGCGCCGCATGGCAAGGCGCACGTAGGGATCGCTACTGTCCTCGTGCGCCGTCGCATAGCCATGCCACGACGGATCATCGAGGACTTTCAGACAGATTGCCTTCAGTTCGGGCGCGCGATCGTCGGGCAATCCGTTCACGATCTGCCACGCTTCGTGCGGACGCCCGCGCACCAACGCGATCGTCACGGCGAACACGTGCACCTCGCGCGTTTCGGGGTAGACATCGTGCATGCGCGCCAGCAGCGCCTCGGCCTCGTCCAGCTCGTTGGCCTCGATATGCTCGATGATCGCCTGCGCGATGGCCGGCGCATCAGCCGGCAGTTCGGTAAGAAGCTCCATCATGCTCGTCACCGTCCGTGCATCAGGCTGCGCCCGTGCCTGAGGTCAGCGTTCGCACCGCCTCCTTGCCGCCCGCCAGCGCGAGCGCGGTGGCGGCGCCCTCCGGCGTCAGGTTTTCCGCGAGCGCCGTGCCGCCCTCGAGCGCCTCGAGCCCGCCCTTCGCAATGGCCCCCGCCCCCGCAAGGGCTTCCTTCGGGTTGCCGCTCAGCAGCCCCTTGCCGAACGTCGCCGCGCCGTGCAGCGCGTTGCCTACACCATTGAGGACACCCCCGGCAGCCTTGGTGACATCCCCGACTACGCTCTTCACAATATTGCCGATGAAGCTCATTCGTTTTCTCCTTGATCGTGAACGAAACGCGCGTTCGATGAAACGCGCGACACCGAACCGCGTGAAGGCGGCCCTCGTTCCAATCTAATGAATGCGGATGCGAAAGCGTTCGCGCGCGCGAAGCCGCACCGCGAAAACCGAATGAGCGACACCCGCGAGACGGCTCGTCGGCATGCCGCCGCGAACCCGCTTCGCCAATCCGGACGATGCTTCGCGCGGTTCACGGGAGTGTCATGACCGGCCCGCACAGTCCAGTCCATCTTGTCTCCTGGTCGAGAACATCATGGCGCCCCCACCCAAGCTCGAGTTCCGGTCGCATGCGATCGAATCCGCCTCCCTCACCCGCACGGCGAGCGACCCCGGCCCCTCCACGGGAGCGAAACCCGCGCCGGCGCCGACCCGGCGCGCGAGTGCCGGCGCGCTCATCGACGAACTCGGCAGCCTCGGCAAGCGCTCGTGCGCGGAAGGTCCGCCTGCCGCGCCCGCTGCTCCCCGGCCCGCGGCGGCTATCGCGGCGCAGAAGCCCGGGGTGGACGACATCGGCGCATTCGTGCCGGGTGCCGGCGGCAAGGGCCGGCGCTTCGCCGATTTCGCGCACGCGATGGGCGTCAACCGCAAAGGCATGACGTTGACGGCCTTCGCCGCCAAGCGGCCCGCGAAAGACGGCCTGAACGGCGCATCGACGGCCGCGCACGGACAGTTCGGCTACGACGCGGCGCCCGCGACCGACCTCGTGAACGCGCTGGCCTCGGGCTCGAACGCCGCCGCCGCGCATTCGATTCATAGCCGTTACGAAAACAAGGTCAAGGCGATGCTCGCCGCCGACGTCGAACGCTTCGAGCACCCCGAAAAATGCCCGCCGGGCGCGCCGATCCCCAACCAGGTCGACAACCTGCTGCTGACGAAAAACAGCAACGGAGAATGGCAATACGACAAAGGCAAGCTCTCGCGCATTGCGCGAGACGACGCGCATCCGCTCACGCAGCATGCCCGCGACGTATTGACCGCCATGAGCATCGCGGAGAACAAGGGCAAACAACGTAACGGCGCGCTCTACCAGTCGGTCACGTCCGCCATCGGCCTGACGGCAAGCGGGCTGCTCATAGGCGGCTCGCACGGCGCGCTAGCGCCGCTCGCGGCATCCGGGCACCTGACCAACGCGGTCAAGGAAGCGCTCGATTTGAAGAAGCCGTTTGTCGAAGGACGGCAAAACCTGCGCAATGCGAAGGCCGCCACGATTCAACGCTACGTCGACACGGTATTGGCCCCGCACGACTACACGGGCCAGACGCGGGACGAGCGCCTGCGCGCGGCGCTGCAAACGAGCCGTGCGAAGATCGACGATCTGCGCGCGATGGAGGCGCGGCCGGAGGACGAAGGCCTGCCTGCGGACTTGCGCAGCCCGCAGGCGCAGGCGGGTATCTATGCGTCGCTCTACGACGATGCACGCCGCTATGCCAACGGCACGACGTCGTTCGGCAAGCGCTTGATCTCGGGCATGCACGCTGAAGACAAGGCGAAAGTACACAAGGATGCCGAGCGCGACATCGTGGTCAAGCACATTCTGTCGATGGTCACCCAGAGCATCGGGCGCCTCGATCCAGCCTCGCTTGCAGCGCTCGCGGGTGCCGACATGGCAGTCGATGCATCAGGCTCGCAACGCGCCAGGCAAGCGCTCGCGATCGTGGCCAACCATCCGCGCGCGAGCCGCAATCGGGATCTGATCGCCGCGCACACGCTACTGACGGACAGCGGCATTCCGAAGGGCGAAGCGGCGCTGCTGCTTTCGCAGCTTGCCCGCGCGCGGCGCGAAAAACCGCAAGAAGCGCCGGCGCCGCGCGATACATCGGCTTCCAGCCGGAGCGCCGCCCCGCTGACCGAAAGCGAGCGGCTCAAACAGATCGCCAACATCATCGGGCAGCCCGGCCTCACGGCAACCGCCGCCAAGACGGCGGAGGACGCCATCAAGAAAAACCTCGGGCTGAGGTCTTGACGCGCGGCGCGGCGTCAGGCGCAATAGCGACGCCGTCGCCGCGGCACGCAGTCGGCGATTGATTTGCCGGTTCGCGGCACTCGACGAAACTTCGGAATGCGCGGGCTGTCCTCCACCGTGCGCGCTTACCGTGAAGCGGGGTGGCCGTCATCGCCGTCCATGCCGCCATGACCTTCACTGCGAAAGGGAGAACCGATCATGCGATTCGCGTTCGCCGGCTTCGATCGCTGGCGCGTCGTCTTCGACGCGTTCGTGGCCGCCGGCTGGGAGCCCGTGGCGCTCTACTCGATTCCGGTCGACAACCGGCTCGACTTCAATAGCGAACTCGTCGAGTGCGCGGACAAGCTGCGCATTCCGGTGCAACTGTCACGCATCGACGAAGACGATCTGCGCTGGCTCGCCGAACGGCAATGCGAGGCGCTGATCGTGGCCGGCTACAACTGGAAGATTCCGGCGTGGCAACCCTATCTGCGCCATGCGGCGAACTTTCATCCGTCACCGCTGCCCGACGGGCGCGGCCCGTACCCGGCCATGCGCGCCATCCTCGAGGGGCGGCGCGAGTGGGGCATCAGTTGCCATCGAATCGATGCCGATTTCGATACCGGGGACATCATCGATTCCGAATGCTTTCCGCTCGATGCCGACGAATGGCACGAGACGCTGCAACTGAAGCTGCTGATGGCCGCCCGTCGGCTGGCCACGCGCGTGGCCCGCGACTTCGATCGGCTCTGGAACGAACGGCGTCCGCAAGGTGCGGGCAGCTACTGGCCGCGCGTTGCCGATGCCGAGCGCACGATCGATTTCGCGCAGCCCGTGGCCGAGGTGATGCGCGTCGTGCGGGCCTGCGGGAACGTCGAATCGATCGCGCCGCTCTTCGGCACGACCGTCCACGTGCGGCGCGCCACCGCGTGGCAGGAAGCACACACGTACGAGCCCGGGCAGATCGTGCATCAGTACCGGCGCTGGGTCGTGGTCGCCGCGCAGGACGGCTTCGTCGCGTTGCTCGAATGGAGCCCGCTGAACGCGTCCCTTCGTCAGCAGATGGGGGGCTGAATCCGGACATCGGTTGCGCCGGTAAACAACGAAGCGGCCGCGCTGCGGTGTTTCGCAGCGCGGCCGCCGATTGTCGTCGATTGTCGCTTCCTGCAGCC